>CAWDIM010000022.1:0-1161958 GCA_963802295.1 uncultured Planctomycetota bacterium
CACGTTACGTTGGCGATAACTCAATCGTCAGGACTGATCCAACTGGGTTAATCCCATTTGATAGCCTCATGGAGTTGTGGAACCACACTTGGCGAAACGAAGACGCACGTTCGGAACTCGAGACGCTCCTGAGGGCATGGATTGACACGCCTAATAATTTCTGGAACTTCTTTGGTGGCGGCGGATACTGTGGGACATTTCTTACCAACCTATGTGAACGATTGCCACCAATGTTTCGATACCACAATAGCGTCCTCAAGGTAACGCCGGTGTGGTTTCGACGAGAAGCCCCTGGAGTCGTAGGGGGCCTCTCGATGGTGGGTAAGGGGTTCTATAATAAGTTTGAGGACCTGATCGGTGTGGGGAATGGACTTGGCTACAATCCGAACGATATCCAGCACTCGCCCGGCCATTATGCGCCTTCGGATTGAGTTCCCCGACGGATACGTGGCCTATTTGGATAACGGATGGGCCGGCACTGGAGGCGTCTTCAGTTACGATGGTTCGGGCAGGATCCCACCCCCGCTCTATCCCCTGCGAGATCCCACTCCGACCACTCCAGGTCTAGAGCCGGGATGGCCGAAGTGAATGAAGCATGAACTCCCGCTAAGGGATTGCTGTCTGAGTTGTTGGCTTCCTGCCCTTGGAGAATGCATTCTCCGAGGGTTAGTTGAGACATGAGAACAAACCTGGAGTAGTCGTGATCATGAGCTACTTTGACAGCGACGACAACTTGCCAGGATCTGATCCGACCAACGGGGACTCCGCGGTAAAGAGACAGGCCGGTGGCGCGTTTTCTTGGGTGCGTGTTGCGGGGTTTGGGCTGCGCACCTGTGCATGTTTTGGCTGTTTATGCTTTATGCCGGAATCAACCAGGCGCCATTCCGCGTTCCTTTGCACGCTAAATGGGAGGAGACCGTGATTGGCGCTCTTGTGGTTCTTGTCATGTTCTTGTGCCTTCGCGGCCGGTTTAGATATGCGTTCAGCGTGTTGTTCATCTTGTTTGTCGCCTTGGGCCTCTGGGCTTACTGGCAATGTTGATCCCGCGAAGGAAGCAGACATTCCAATCATTTTTTGTGGTATAAATCGAGCAGACACCTGGTTTTCGAGGGGGCGGGGACGGGTGGCGTACGTGACGGGGCGGTCGAGAACGGTGTGGATTCAACTCGCGGAAGAAGGACCAGACACTCTGCTCCTGATGGATTTTCGGTGGCCGTTGGAGGGCCCCGGGTTGAGTTGCCCGTAAGGCGAATGGGCGGCGATGAGCTCGGTGGTGCGAAGAAGAGGATGAACAGGACGGGGTGGGTGCGACGCCAGCGGCGATTGCACGCTGTCGGCGCGCCGCTGCAAGCGCGGCGGAAGTGGGCGGACACAATTTCTGATCGACGATCAACCGAGTTGCTTCGGCCTTACGCAAACAACCGACGGCAGGCCGACATCCCCTTCAGGCAACGGCGTCCCATCCGTTGTGCTACTTCGGCCATGGCTGCGGGTGAACCGACGGCGTGGCAGAAGACGCTCTCGTAACACTGGAATGTATCGAGCCAGGCGTCCTCGTTCACATCCAGATAATCCAACAACGTCTCCACGTCCTTGGGCACCGTACTGCGCTGGCCACTGCGCAGTTGCCGAGCGGTCCACTCCAGCAACCGCAAATAACTCTCCAGCGAGATCGGCAGCAGCCCCAGGCAAAAGGACCAGACACTCTGCTCCTGATGGACTTTTGGTGGCCGTTGAAGGGCCCCAGTTTGAGTTGCCCGCGAGGCTGGCGAATGAATGGCAATCGGCTCGGCGGTGCGAAGAAGAGCATGAACAGGGCGGGACTGGTGCGACGCCAGCGGCGATTGCACGCTGTCGGCGCGCACGGCGAGCGCGGCGGAAGTGGGCGGAACAAAAAGATTCTGATCGACTATCAAGCGAGCGGCGTGGGCATTACGCAAACAGTCGACGGCAGGCGGACATCCCCTTCAGGCAACGGCGGCCCATCCGCCGGGCTACTTCGGCCAGGGCCGCGGGCGAACCGATGGCGTGGCAGAAGATGCTCTCGTAACGCTGGAATGTATCGAGCCACGCGTCCTCGTTCACATCCAGATAATCCAACAACGTTTCCACGTCCTTGGGCACGGTACTGCGCTGGCCACTACGCAATTGCCGAGCGGTCCACTCCAGCAACCGCAAATAACTCTCCAGCGAGATCGGCAGCAGCCCCAGATCCGATGCGCGGCGGCCCCAGCGGGAGGTGAGCGCGATCGTCTCATCCTCGAGCGTCCCTTCACGCAGGGTCAGCTCTCCCAGCCAGCCATCCGCTCGGTTTGGACTGTTGGAACGCTCCTCTTACGCCATGATCCGCTGATAGGCCGACGTGTAGCGGGACGAGCGCAACGAAGCGGCTTCGCCGGCCTTGATGAGGTTTAAATCCATATACAACGCACAGACCAACATGCCGGCGAAATCGACACATTCCCGGCACTTGAAGCGAGACTCGAAGAACCGGCCAGTGCATTCGTCTTTTTGATTGGCGCGGCGGGCAATGTTTTCGCACAAGATTCCCATGAACCAAGAAATATTGCTCAGCCGACGCCGCAACTGCTTGATCCGCTTCTTGTCCCGCACGACCTGTTCAATGCGTTTGTCGTTGACCTGCGGCAGCTCGTCCGACATGCACTTGGTGGTCTTCAGGGGCGATCTTCATGAGGGTCAAGTAGCGGCGGGCCACTTCGTGGGGCGACCAGCGGCGGGCCACATCGGGCCGCGAGCGGAGCATCAGGTGCAGGTGGTTGCTCAGTTCCGCGTGGAATTCGACTTCGATGGCGAACAGCCCAGCGAGCTGTTCTTCCCGGACCAGGATCCAATCGCGGCGATGGGAGAAGTCGCGGCCGGTCAACGGATCCCGGCCACAGAGAAAGGCGCGGCGCACGCAACGGGCGCGGCAGTGATAGACGGCTCGGCGATCACGACCCAACAACTTACGACGAGCGTAGGCGACCATGAGGCAATCCCTCCGTGTGCGGGCAGTACCCGTAGCGCCCGCGGCCGTTGAGGGCCCCGTGGGGACGCTCGGGAAACGCTGCGCAAGAGAAAGTGATTGCCCGCCTTTCGCTCGCCAGAACCGCCGTCATCTTATCCGATCCCGTGGTGTATGCAAGACCCGCCGCAGCGGGGTGGCGGTGACATGCATATGTCACCGCAGAAGCGATGATGTCACCGCTGAGCACGCTCGGCCTGCGGCAATGGACGATCGTCGAAGGGCCCGCAGCGTGGATGGAAAGCAGGGTGTCTGCTTCCGTCTGCTTTTTCCCTTTCATCTGCGCTTCGCAGCTACGCTCGCGCAATCGTAGCTAGTGTCTGTCGGGAAAAGGTATTTTATCGCGAATCAGGGCCGAAAAGCGAGACCCGAAGCGGTGAAGATGAGACGAGAAATGGGGAACAGAGAGTGAAAGAGGGTGCGCCACGGTGGATTGCTGACGTTAGCGGACGATGTGCGCGTACGCTTAGCCGGGATGACAAGTAAGTGTCATGCAATTCAATTGACTAGGCTGCCGCTTTGCGTTTGCTTTGTCCGGCAAGACTGTCCGGCGACTGCCGAGCGATCAGCATCTTGCCAAGGACATGAAGGTTGCGGCCTAGAATGGCTAAGCACAGATAACGTTCAAAGCCGATCTCGGTACGGTCGCGGCATCGCTTCGCCCCGTTTCCGGATTGTAATGCACCGATGGCCGACTCCACTCCCGAGTGGCGATTTCGTGCCGCGCGAAACTCGACCGAGGCATTCTCCATCTGCTCGGCGAACGCGTTCACAGCACGCTTGGGTAAGCACGGATTCGCTACCAATTCCTTCAGTTCTCTCTCGTTGTCGTCCGAATAGAATCCGCGGTCAAACGAGATTCGTTCGATGGCACCATGCAGTCGTTCTTGCAAGATCTTTGTTTGTGGGACCGCCACGTCCACGTCTTGCTCGTTGCGCCCCATCAAGTAGTGATGCGTGATGAACCCAGCGCCATCTTCGCAGATCATGGCCAGGCGGCCAAATTGATTCTCCTGGCCCGCCTTGCCGCGACGATAGAGTTGCGTATGCGGTTCAAAGATGCTGAACAGTTTGTCTTCGTTGGGGACCTCAGTTTCACCCAGGATGACGCGACGATACGCCGTGCTCGCTACCTGGCGAGTTTGCTGGATAAATACGCGGATATCGTTGATTCGCACCAGGTTAGTGAGGTCGGCTGTGGCGGCGCTTTCCAGGAGTTTTTCAGCCCGTTCGAGAATGGCCTCCGAGCGTTTCAGCAGCTTCGCGTAGAGTTTCTTCTGTTTCTTTTTGGAGTTGGGGTTCTTACTCGCCGAGACGCGTGAAATCTCACGATGTAGATGCTTGATCTTCTTGCGTAGATGCGTGTGTTGTCGCCACCCGGGAAGCTCCAGATCGGTGGCGACCAACGTGCTCAGTTCGATAATCTTTCGGAGACCGTCCCAGATCAGACTGCTTTCGGTGGGATAATGAATGTTGGTTTCCACCACGAAGGAATCGACCCGAATGGTTTTCGCGGCCTCCGGATCCAAGCTGTGGCCTTCTTTCACCACGAGGTCCGAAATCCGCGCGAGCGTGTCGGATGTCAGCAAGCACAAGTTGTCACGGATCCGCCGCCACTTGAATGAGGTCTGATCGTCCCAGTCCCCAATTCCCATGATATGACGCAACTTCCGATGGTTCTCGGCGAGATCCTGGAGACGGTCGAGATTAAAATTGCAGCCGAGACGCACGGCGGCCAGCACAAGGATCTGCCAGTAATCAAAACCTTCGCGTCCATGATCCGCACGGGAATCGGTGTTGACATCGTCCGCAATGAGCTGCATGACTTCCTTGCGCGCTGCACAGTCACCATAGATGTGTTGCAACGCGAAGAGAATGGGTATAATCTCGTCGCGGCAGTCGAGGTTTAACTCTACGAGAGAGACAGGACTGCAATCCAACCGCGGCTGTTCTGAGTAAGACTTTCGCATCCTTTGCTCCTCGAAGATGATCGCGTGAATTCGGCGTTTTCCTAGAATTCATACGCGCCAGCACTCAAACTGGTTTGCGTCTTCGGGGAGTTTTTTTGATTTTTTTCCCGATTTTTATGGGCGAAAGTACTTTTTCGGACAGACACTAGCTACGCTCGCGCAGAGCGCGGGGGCGGCGCCATCCGTGTTGCCACTTCCCCCCGCGGTCCACGCGACCGCAGCTACGGGCCGCGTCGCAGCTACGCTCCGCGTCTTATGTTGAAGTGGATGGTCATCCCGCGCAGTAGACCGGAAAATTCGAGGGAATAAACGTACAATGTCTGCTTGACATAGCCATGTGGCGCGGTATAAGGGACGTCGCGTGCGCTACTGCCTAGGTATTCAGTACGTTGGAGTTGTGGCCACGTATCTCTCATGCATCGGGGGGGCAGCTTCTTATGAATGATCTTCCTCGGGCCGGCTGATGCCAGTTGGCCGCGCTCTGTGTTTCCAACGACTTGTTCGAATCGTGCGCTGCCGGGTCAGCAGCCGATCACGCCGGCCGTATCGCTCGTCTATCAGTCGGACACGCAGGCCAATGCGATCGCCGTGGTGGAAACTTCCTTGCGTCCCGGCCTGGGCGTGCCCAGCCAGATCCAGGCGCAGCTGACGTTCAGTGGCACCGCCGGCACGCTGTATACCTACAACACCTACGGCATCACGTCGGGCGACACCCTGCGATTTCCCTTGCCGGCCAACACCGCCGCGCTGGCCACCGGCCACTACGACTGGTCGATGGACGTGACGACGGTCTATGGCAGCTCCACGGTCCACACCTTTACGGGGAGCCAGGACATGGTGAACCGCAACAGTTCGTCGGCCCCCTTCGGCCGCGGCTGGCAGCTTTCTGGACTCGACGCGCTGGCCGTGCAGGGTAACGGAGCGCTGCTGGTCCGCGGTGACGGCACCACCTTGTGGTTTGCCAGTAACGGCGCGGGGGGCTTTCTGCACGCCGAGGGGGACGGGACCTACTCGACGCTGGTACAGAACGCCAATCAGACCTATACGCTCTCGGACACCCACGGTAATCAGACCAATTTCTCCTCGGGTGGCCTGCTCACGTCGCGCGTGGACGCCAACGGCAACACGACCAGCTACAGCTACACCAGCGGGCTGCTCACCCAGATTACCGATCCCTACGGCCGCAGCACGACGCTCAGTTACACCAGTGGCCGGCTCAGTTCCGTGAGTGATTTTGCCGGGCGCAGCGGGACCTTGGCCTATGACGCCAGTGGCCGCTTGACCAGTATCACACAGCCCGATCCGGATGGCGGCGGTTCGCTCTCGGCGCCTGTTACGTCCTTCACCTACGATGCGACCACGCATTGCTTGACGCGGGTGACCAATGCGCTGTCGCAGAATACGAACTTTGCCTATGGCACGCACGGGCGATTAACTTCGATCACGCATCCCGACAATTCCGTGTGGAACTGGACTGGCCTGGAAACCGTGGGCCTGCCCACCGGCACCACCGGCAATACGATTTCCCGCGCCAACCCGACCGGCACGGGCCGGGACGCTCAAGGTATCGCGGGTACGTTTCGCACCGATCGCTTTGGCAATGTGACGCAATGGATCGATCCCTTGAGCCACAGTACGCTCACCGAGCGCAATGCCGATGGTCTGAGCGTGCGCGTCACTCAGGCCGATCCGGATGCAGCAGGTGGACCTCTTACCAGTCCCGTTACCGTGCTGGGTTACAATGCCGTGGGAGACCTGGTGTATCAAAGAAACCCAGACGGTTACTCCGCCACCTGGACCTATACCACGTCGCTGCATCGAGTGAGCACGGCCACCGACGTACTGAGCCACACCACGTCATTTTCCTATGACACGGCCGGAAATCTCACCAGCGCCACGGATGCGGCAGGGAAGACGACTTCGTATACCTATAACAGTCACGGCTTGCCGACCAGTGTGACTCTGCCGGATCCGGATGGCGCGGGTCCGTTGTCGGCGGCGGTCACGTCATTTGCTTATGACAGCTACGGGCGGCTGACTACACAGACCAATCCCGACAGTTCGACCCGCACATTGGGCTACAATGCGGCCGACAACATCACCAGCGATACGGACGAACTGGCCCACGCGGCCAGCTTCACGTATGATGCACTCGGACGGCTCACGAGCCAGGCCGATCGCGCGGCGCCGAAACCTCGTATGTCTACAACGCCGTCAACCTGCTGGTCCAAGAAACGGATGCCCTGAATCAAGTGACCGATTACACGTACAACAATCGCGGCTGGCTGACCCGCAAGGACCAGCCTGATCCGGATGGCACTGGGCCTTTGGGTCGGCCGTATTCGCTCTACGGCTATGACTCCGTGGGGCATCTCACCTCGCTGGGTGAACCCGGCTTCATGGGTGCGCCGCTGCAGTTCACCTACGACTCGGCGGGACGCCAGACCGGGATGTGGTACCAGGGAGACACGTCGGGCACGAGTTACACCTATGACAATCTGAACCGCTTGATCAAGGTGGTGGATCCGCTGATGTCCAGCACCTCGTACACCCACAACTGGCGTGGCCAGGTGACGCAGGTCTCGCGAACGTACGAAATGGCGGGGCCTGGCGGCGCGCCCACGCTGACGACGCTCTATGAATATGATCCGGCCGGACAGCTCACGGTGGAAACGGATCCGCGGGGCGCCGCCACGAAGTACGTATACGATGCCCGTGGGCTGCTGTCCACCGTCTGGCTGCCGGATCCCGATGGCGAAGACCCCACGACGACGGGCCCGGAGTTTCGCAGTTGGGTGAAATACGTGTACGATGACGCCGGGCGCTTGACCCGCGTGGAAGATCTGCTCGAGCGGCATGCCGATTACGTGTACAATAATCGGGACTGGATCACCGAGGCCACGCTACCTGATCCCGACGGCAGTGGTTCCCTGAGCCGCCCGGTGCTGAGTGCCAGCTATGATCAGGCCGGTCGCATGCTGTCACTGACGGATCCCTTGGGCCATGTCACGTCGGCCACCTATGACAACGTGGGACGCATCTTGAGTGTGACCGGGGAAGATCCCGACGATAGTGGTCCCCTGTCGGCTCCGGTGCAATCTTACACCTACAATGCCCTGGGCAGTCTTCTCACCATGACCGATCCGGGCGGCAATGTGACCAGCTGGCAATACGACTATCTGCAGCGGCCCACCCAGATGACCGAACCTGATCCGGATGGCAGCGGTTCCTTAACCGCGCCGGTCACCGTCTATGAATACGGCTCCAACACGCTGCTCTCCAAGGTGACTGACCCGCTCGCGCGTGACACGACCCTGCAATACGATGCGCGTGGTCGCCGCACGGGCGTGACCGATGAACTGGGCCATCAGACGACTTACACCTTTAACCTGGCCGACCTGATTACGCAGGTCACGGCCCCCGATCCGGATGGGGGCGGACCGCTCACGGCCCCGGTGACCACCTATGCCTACGATTACTTCCGGCGACTCACGGCTGTTTCGCAGCCTGGTGGCGGTTCGATTTCCTACAGCTATGATGCGGCCGGAAATCTGTTGAGTCTGACCGATCCGGTGGGGAATCAAACGACGTATGCGTACGACGGATTAAACCGGTTGACCATCGAGACCAACGAGTCAGGCGACTGGCGATCCTACGATTATGACCTGGCCGGGAATCTTTCCCGGGTGCGGGACCGCAACGGCCGCGTGCTGCGATTCTATTACGATCAGCTGGACCAATTGACCAGCCAACAGTGGCGCAGCGGCGCCGATCCGGGCCCGGAGCTGGCCATTGCCACCACCACCCAGGGCGGCACGCGGGACGAGGTGCAGCGCGTCGGCTACACCACGGTGTTCGCCTACGGCGGCACGTTCACGCTTTCGTTCGCTGGCCAGACCACGTCGGCCATCAGCTACAACGCCACGGCGGCGGCGGTGCAAAGTGCCCTGGAGGCCCTGTCCAATATCGCTGCCGGGGACGTGGTCGTCACCAAGCTGCAGGACACGTCCTCGGACCAGCAATGGAAACTGGAGTTCCAGGTGCGCTGGGCGCGGCGAATCTGGCGCAGATTACGATCGACACCACCAACGTCTCGTCGATGGGGGGCAAGACGGAGATCGAAGCCACCGACACGCAGGGGAGCAGCGGCAGTGACGAGGTGCAGACGGTCACTTTGAGCAACGCGACCGGCGGCACGCTGCGGCTGGCCTTCGAAGGTTTTGTCACGGCGCCGCTGGCCTGCAGCGCCACCGCCGCGCAGGTGGAAGCGGCCTTGGAAGCACTGGGCAGCGTCGACAACGTGACGGTCACCGGCAATGCCGGCGGTCCCTGGAGCGTCACGTTTGGCGGCTGCGCAAGGCGGGACCAATGTGTCGCGACTGGACGGCGACGTGTCGGCGGCCACGGCCGGCAGCCTGGTGCGCACCTTGACGTACTCCTATGATGCCGCCGGTCAACTCACGGCCGCCTCGGATCCCGACAGCAGCTATGCCGTGAGTTACGACAACCTGGGCCGCGTGCTCACGGTCGATAACAACGGTACATCAGGCGTGCCGCGAGTGATTCTCACAAGCGGCTACGACGCGGCGGGCAATCGCAGCAGTCTGTCGGCGTCGGTCGCCGGCACGGCCGATCTTCTCGAACACGTACACCCACGATGCCCTGGGTCGGCTCACGCGAGTGGACCAAGCGGGCCAGGGCGGCAACACGGTGGCCGAAAAGCGGGTGGATCTGGCCTATAACGCGATTAGTGAGTTCACTTCGATCGCCCGCTACAAGGACACCGACGGCGGCGCGGCCAACGAAGTGGCCACGTCCGCATTCATTACGACACGTTGGCCAGGCTCACGGGTCTGGCATACACCAAGGGCGGCAACAACCTGTTCACGCCGTATGGCTGGACGTATGACAGTCTTTCGAGCGCCGGGATGGATTTTGGTGGGGCGGTAGCCGATCCACGCGTCGCCGCCACGGCGTGCCTCGGCCGTGCTTCGGTGGCCTGGGCCGCATCACGCAGATGGTCAGCCAGGACGGCACCAGCACGTACGGATATGATGCCAAGAGCGAGCTGACCGCCGCCACCCACACCTTCCAGAGCAACGAAAGTTATTCCTACGACAACAATGGTAACCGCACGATGACCGGTTACCAGACGGGCGACGATAACCGGCTGACCAATGATGGCACGTATTCATACCAGTACGATGCCGAGGGGAATCGCACCCGCCGCACGAAGACCTCGACCGGCGAAGTGACCGAGTACGAGTGGGACTATCGCAACCGGCTCGTGAAGGTGACCGACAAGAATTCCCAAGGCACGGTCACGCAGGTTGTCGAATATACATACGATGTATTTGATCGGCGGATCGCCAAAGAAGTCGACACCGCTTCACCGTTTGACATGGCCGATGCGGCGATCGAAAGGTATGTGTACGACGACATCCAGAACGGCCTTGTTTCCCTTGACGGCGGCAACGTGGTGCTGGACTTCGTCGACCCCGACGGCAGTGGTGGTCAGTCGATCGCTTTGTCGAAGCGTTATCTCTATGGCGAGGTGGTCGATCAGATCCTGGCCCAGGAAGATGTGTCCAAGACTCTTGGCGATGCCGACCGCACGCTCTGGCCGCTGGTGGACAACCTGGGCACGGTCCGCGACCTGGCCAAACAGGACGGCACGATTGCCGTGCATTACAAGTACGATTCGTTCGGCAACGTCACGTCCGGCGACACATCGAAGACCCGCTATCTCTTCACCGGCCGCGAGTTCGACACGGCGACGCAGCTGCAGTACAATCGCGCGCGGTAGTACGACCCCTAGGTCGGCCGCTGGATCACCGAGGATCCGCTGGGGTTCGTGGCAGGGGATGCGAATGTGGGGAGGTATGTGGGGAATCAAGTTGCAGGCGTCAGGGACCCGAGTGGCCTCATTGATCCGGGAGACGTGCGCTATACTCAGACCAAGCCGTTAAGATTCTCGAGGAGCAGCGGATACATGACCAGATAGCTCGGCAAGTTGGTGACGACGTCCATGAAATGCTGAGGACCTACCCGCACCCTCAAAGACCAGAGGTGTCGAAGCCGCCGGCACCGAATCCCGTGCCATTGACAGAGTGGGAAATCACGGGGGGCTGGGAGTGTCCCACTACCGGCTATGGGGGTGTTCTATGGAAGCGAGAAGTGAAGTTGCCAGACGGTAGCGTGGAGACCGATTGGCATTGGGGGCGCGTGTTGCCTGGCAGGGTTTTGCCGCCTCCTCGCAGGTGGTACGAAATCCATCCGGTTCCCCTTCGGGGAGAAGGGCAGCCACCGCATTACCACTGGGAACCGCCCGAACGGCCGCTTCCCGACCCGCTTTCTCCTGTGCGTCGGCCTGGTGCTGGGAAGGGGTACAAGGGGTTCCGATAGACAAGTATAAGGGTGAAGCCATGATCCGATGCAGACAGCTGAAACTGAGTTCAGTCGTTCTAGGTGCCGCCATGTCTTTGGCGGCGACGGGCTGCAAGCCTGCGATTCCGCGAGGCATGGACAGTCCGAGTGCCCTATCGCAAGAGCTTGCCAGCCCGAAGACCGTGCCATACAGGTCGAACGACGACATTTTCCGCCTGCGGCTGCTGATGGCGGATGCGGTTCAAAAGGAACTCGGCCTGACTGCGGACCAGATAGGGCAAATCGAGGAGTTTGTTCGATTCTCGAGTCAGCGATCGCGGGAACTTGCTGCCATGTGGTCCGAGGTCTCTTCGAGCAAAAAGGGGGAAGTATCTGAGGCACGGACACGGGAGTTTGGAGCATGGACCGAGGACGCGCAGCGCAAGCAGAAGGAGTTCCGGGCGAAGCTTCTTGGGATGCTGACGCCCACCCAAGTCGCGCGACTGGAACAAATCCGGCTTCAGCAGACACTGGCTTCCGCCCTTACTCAGCCTGAGTTCATCAAGGCGTTGTGCATTTCCGACGAGCAACTCGCCAGAATCCGCCCTTTGTCCGATCCGGACGAGGAGAAGCAACTCGCTGAGTTGCGCGAACTTGGCGACTTGAAGGGCGAGCAACTGCACAAAAAGTTCATTGTGCACGCGAAGGAGCGGGACCAGGCTCAGGTTAAGGCGAATAGGCTTGCGTTGGACGTTCTTACGCCGGAGCAGCAGGCGAAACTCGACGAGTTCGTGGGAAGAAAGCTCGAGGTGACGTGGGACGTCGATGCCTTGATGCGGGACGACGGAGGGTCGCCCTTTTGATCGTGCCAGTCCACCAGAAGACTGGCAACTCAGCGTATTGCTCGAAGGAGATGCGGTACCTCTATGGCGAGGTGGTCGATCAGATCCTGGCCCAGGAAGATCTATCCAAGACGCTGGGCGATGCCAACCGCACGCTCTGGCCGCTGGTCGACAACCTGGGCACGGTCCGCGACCTGGCCAAACAGGACGGCACGATCGCCGTGCACTACAAGTACGATTCGTTCGGCACCGTCACGTCGGGCGATACCTCGAAGACCCGCTATCTCTTCACCAGCCGCGAATTCGACACCGCCACCGATCTGCAATACAATCGCACTCGCTGGTACGATGCTCAGGTAGGTAGGTGGCTCAGTGAAGACCTACTTCGGTTCATCGCTGCGGACGCGAATCTGTCGCGATACGTCTCGAATTCGTCGATACAGTTCGTGGACCCGTCGGGGTTGGCGAGATCGACATGGCCATACGGGCCCAGCCCTGATGATGACGATGACGGGCACGGTTGGGAAGGCGAAGGTGACTGGGGACGACCGGTTTTCGAATGGTTGCCTGACATTCGAATTGACTTTGAACGGAGCGATCCTCCCTCTGGGCGAAATCAGATTGCGATAGGTGGCGGGATCGACGTGGAGTACAACGACGGGATTGACTGGGGACAGGTGCCTGGGATCTTTGGCGACAACCTGCTTGACAACCTCGCTGATCGATTTAGGCCGTACCTGCCTGATCCCGGGACAGGAGATCAACCCGGCGGAGACTTTGGGACCTTCTTCGACCTACTCACTGGGGCGATTGGTGGGGCGCTAACCGACACATTTGATGACGTGGTGGATCCGAAGGTGAAATTCGATCCGGGCGGAATTGACGATTGGATAACGACTGGTGCATTCGGTGGTCTCGCAGGTGGCCTGTTCTGGCTGCTTGACAATTACACACCGATCGGCGGATTTGACTTTGAATTGCCTTTGAAGAACGCCCGATGGGGGCCCTTGGAATATGGGACGTATTTCGGGCGCGAGGATGGCAACTATTTCACCGGCGCAAAAAGTGGCGTGAAAGTGGAATCGTGGCGATCTCTTTTTCCGTTTAACTTCGAACTCGACGTTGAACTTGGGGTGGATGTTCGCTGGCCCGAGAGTGAGAAGCCCGGATCCAGCTTTGAGCTGATTATAAAATGGTGACGCGATTATGCGAATGGAGTTGGCTGATGTTGGCCGTCATGGTTGGTCTATCCCTGCTAGGTGCCCAAAATGGAAACATCGAGTTGTTGGTTCTCGCCTGGGACGGCCGTTCGTTACCGGTCCTCTCGTACGAGACTATCGAAGAGACGTGTACCGCAGCATTGGCGAATTGTCAAGGGAGTGGAGGCGGCGACGACGAACAGAGGCGGGTATCGTGGCTTCTGCGGCGAGGGCGGGCTCGCTACTTATTGAAAACCGCCCAAGAGGCGCTCCCTGACCTTGCAGAGTGCTATCGGTTGCGACCAAATGACGATGATGTCGCGTTCGCGTATGCCCGCTGTGCTTTGGCGATTACAGCCGACGATGGCGAGGGTCTGGGAATTGCCGAGAGACTCTTAAGGAGCCCAGGATCCGAGGCCAGGGGGCACTTTCTGCTGGGGGTCCATGCCGTGGGTAAGGAGCAGCATGAGTGCGCACTGAGGTCCTTTGATCGTGCAGTCGAGTTGGCGCCAGACTGGATGTCAGCCCGATTCGGTCGCGGTCAGGCCGAGTACGTGCTGAAACAATACCAAAACAGTCTCGATGATCTTGACCGCGTCCTTGCGCACCCCGAGGCGTTAGCCATCGACACGAGCCAAGTGCGTGCGCGTGCGCCGGCTCGCTGATAGGACTGCAACGCTACGAAGACGCTTACGCTGTCATGGTGGACGTATACCGCGGGGCGGTCAAGGCAAACAACCTCAACTTAGTCGGCTACATTCAGGGGCCGCTTTGGGATCTCTGTGCCTGGCAGGGGAAGTTCCGTGAATGTGCCTATGTGGCGGAGAAACAAATCGAGTTGTTTCCAAATGATCCAATTGGATACCGACGGGCGGCGCTCGCCTATGCAACGGTGGACGAATGCGACTTGGCCATGCCGTTTGCGGAAAAAGCGTTAAGTCTTGCGGTCAAGGATCCTGATTCGTGGGGTACCTTGGCACGAGTATACTATCAGCAGGGTGCTTTTGAGAACGCCCTGCGCTGTTTTCTCAAGGCATTTGCTTCTTCGAAGGGGGAATTATTCGCGTCACGCGAGGATGTGGCGAGGCTTGCATTCATATTGGCAACCTGCCCGGACCAGCGGTTACGAGACGGCAAGATGGCACTCAGTTATTTGGAAAAGTTGGCGGGAAGCGTGAAGAGTCGCAAGTGGAACGCACAGGTCTTGGCTATGCGGGCCATTTGTCTGGCAGAGCTTGGCCAAACGGCGACGGCTGTTGAGCTAATGGATGAAGCAATCAACGTTCCTCCTAGGCCGGGAGAATCGAGAATGGGATTCGCGGGTCTCCGCGAGCTATTCGCACAAGGTCTGCCCTACCGCCACGACCCGCTTGCACCTGAAACGCATCTCTTCAGCATTTCACCAGTGGGATTCTTCCTAAAAACTAGTGTTATGGATGTTATGGAGTAGAGAAAAGAGGCAGACACTCAACAATTCCGGGTACCGCGGCGGGGTAGGCGTGCCGTAACGGTGGGGTGTCGCGATGTGCCGCGGCCAATTCGGGACCGTTGCCAACGTGAGAGGAGGCGGCTTCGAAGTGCAATCGCGGCGGGAATGAGTATCTGGAGAAGCATCCAAGAGCAGACACCTCTGCTCCCGATCGACGTGCGGTGGCGACGGGAGAGCCGAGAATTGAGTTGCGCGTGTAGCGAATGGGTGGCAATGGGCCCGGTGGTGCAAGGAAGAGCATGAACAGGGCGGGACTGAGAAGGACCAGACACCCTGGTCTTCGTGGGGGCGGGGACGGGTGGCGTGCGTGCGGGGGCGGTCGAGAACGGTGTGGATTCAACTCGCGGAGTGGGACAAGCCGGCCTGAGGGGCGCGGATTTGCGGTCGGATGGACGTAGGATGCGGTGAATCCGCCGTGAAGTGGGTGCGGTTTGGCCCCTGGGGCGCACGGGAAGCGCGGCAAGACGTGGCAGCATTTTCAAAAGTCAAACCGCAGGTCGGCCACCCGTGTCAGCTGGGCAGCACGACCAGCCGCCCACGCGTGTCCGTCACGTGAACGTGGCCCGGCAGGCGGCGATCCCTTTCATGTGCTTGAGCCCCACAGGCCCGGCCACCGCGGTCAAGGTGTCCGGTGAGCCCACTGCGTGGCCGAACGTCTGCTCGAACTTTTCAACCGTGTCCAACCAGGCCTCGTGCTGGACGTGGAAACGATCCAACACCGCGATCAAATCCGCGGGGATCGTATGGCGTTGGCCGCTCTTGAGTTGTTCGGCGGTCCACAACAGCAGCTTCACGTAGTCGGCCAGGGAAATGGACAACGCTCCCTGGTCACAGGCGCGACGACCCGTGCGTGACGTGCAGGCGAGTTGTTCAGTTCGCCAGGCTTTCCGGCTGCTGGGTCAGTTCCCCCATCCAATCGTCCGGCCGGTCGGCGATCTCGTCGGCCAGCGTCTGGGCCTGCATCCGGCAATGGACCGAGGTATGGGGGGAACGGAGCGGATCCTCCACTTCGCCGGCCCGGTAGGGATTTCTGGAGGCACGCCGGCGGCTGCGCCGGAATAGTGAAGCGGATTCACGGGTCGAGGCGTGCAGGGAGTGCAGGCGACCCATGGCCGGATGTGGAGTCGGGTCCGTATGCGGTTGTCGCAACTGACGCCGAGAGGACCCCTCCCTTGTTGCGACGAAGGACCACTCGCCTCACGTCGCTTTTCCACGCCGAGAACGCTCTGCAATGGGCTCGCTCGACCTCCGGGTCATCCCGCCACGAGATCGTGCCTCCTTGCCTCGAGATTACTCTCTCACGCATTTGCTAGTCGCGATTCAGTTCGCCCCCGGTGGCCTGCCGTACTCGTACCGCCTCGGCCCCCGCGCCATGGCTTGAGCGAAGACCGCAGCCAGCGCGCCTCGACGGGGCCTATTTCGCGTCCGGAGGCACCGGGTCGACCTCCGGGTCACCTCGGGGCGTTGGAAGCGTTCTACGGGGCCGTTGGGGCGATTTTGCTGCGAGGAGGACGGACAACAGCTGGAAGCTCGTCGGCAGCGGTCACTGTCGGTGTCAACCGAACGGGATGTCGATGTAATCAACAAGCACCATCGCGATACTGTGAGGCGGGTAACCGAGAACGTGGTGACGAGCTGCAGCGTTCAGCATGACCAGCACCTGCCACGGGTCGTCATCTTGATCTTCCAGTCGCGGGAACCACCCGTCACGCCCCTCGTCGATTCCGGGATCGCGACGCCTCGGGCCGGAGTCGGCTGCCCAAGTCACTTCCGAACGACGAGAGCCGCCTCGGTAATTGGGTCGGAGGGACGGGCACAGGTGGCTGGACTGGCAGGATTGGCGGAGGAGAGTCCTCCAATGTCTCGGAGGCAGGCTGGTCCTGGACCGCACGTTCCATCTCCGCCTTATCCTCGGCCCGAATCCGCCGCTGGAGTCGAATCGTTGCCCGGTGCTCCTCGTCGGCCTTCCGGCCACCCCAGTGGATGCGAGTCAGCCGGGCAATGTCGCGGCAGATCGTGGAGCGGTGGACCCCCAGGCGGTCGGCGATTTGGCTCTGGTAGCCATACCCGCGTCCGAACTCGACTAGCAGGTTCACGACCTCGGTCAGTCGCTCCAGAGCCCGGAACCGACGTACCGCATTGTACTGTCGGCGGCCACCAGCGCGGCGGCAGAAAGCGTTCCAGTCAGCAGGACGCTGTAAGGTCATAGGGCAGGCTCCGAAAATTTCCGGTACTTGTTGCACGCTTATACGACACCATCAGGCAGGCTGCCGGGCGAGGGCCAGGATCTCCGCTTTCAGGTCATCACGCAGAGTTGGCCATGCCTCGATGACCAGTAGCAGCTCGGGGTCCAGATTCGCATGCCGAGCGCGTTGTGCGTCGGATTCTGCGTCACTGGCAGGTGGAAAAGCTGTTTTTCCCGTGGGTTTTGCCGGTAGTTCGAGTCCAATGGGGGGCACTGAACGTAACTCGTGCCGACTGCTGTACTTAGCATCCCCATCTTTTTAGATGGTGCGGCTCCGTGGAACTCAAAAAAAGGTGTAGTACTACACCTTTCCGCAGGAGCAGCCCCATCATGGCCAAACGGGTCCCAAAATACCGGCGTCACGTCACCGGTCAGGCCTTCGTCCAGCACCAGTCGATCCCCACCAATGACCATCGGATGTATCTCGGGGTGTACGGCACCGCCAGCAGTAGGGCCAAGTACCGCCAGTTCCTCCAGCAGCTCGAGGCCCAGGCGGAGGACGAGCAGTTTGATCTGCGAGCCCGCACCGACCTGACGGTCACCGAATTGGTGGCCCGCTACCTGCAGCACTGCGAGAGCTATTACGTCGACTCCGAGGGCCGGCAGACCAAGGAGTTCTCCGGCAACAAGGAAGCCGTGACGCCCGTCCTGGCCTTGTTCGGCGAGGACTTGGCCCGGGACTTCGGACCACGCAAGCTCACTGCCCTGCAGCAGCGGTTCGTCGCGTTGAGGTACAGTCGCGGCGTGGTCAATCAGCACATTGGCCGTGTCAAGCGGATGTTCAAATGGGCCAGCAAAACCGAGCTGGTGCCGGCCATCGTGTACCACGGCCTGCTGTGCGTGGACGGCCTGCGGCAGGGTCGCTCCAAAGCCCCCGACTTTCCCGAGGTGAAACCGGTCTCCTGGGAGGTGGCCAAGGCAGTCCTCCCCTACGTGTCGCCCCCCGTGGCCGCCATGATCCAGGTCCAGTACCTGTGTGGCATGCGCCCGGGGGAGGTGACGATCATGCGGCGCTGCGACATCGACACCTCGGACGAGATCTGGATCTATTCCCCCGCACGGCATAAGAACAAGTGGCGGGGCCACTCGCTGGTCAAGGCCAGACGCCCGCCACAGGAACAGCCTTGTTGCCGGGCCTGGGCGGCGAGGCCCTGGTCCACCCGAAAAAGAAAGTCCCAGAAGCTGGCATCGCGAAACAAAACATGATACATGGTGGAGTAGTCCGGAGTTGCTGGTAACATCTACGGAGTAGACCCCTCGGAGACCTCGATCAAGTGATCAGGCTCTTCGCGGGGCCATTTTTCGAAAACCTTGGCCAGCTCGCGCAGAAATCGTCCGGAACCCCTCCCGGATTTCGCCCACGCTCACGCCTTGGCCAATTTGGCCCAGAACTGGCTTGGATCAGGAATCGGCCTGTCAATACGTTGACTCCTGCGCTGAGCCAAGAACCAACCTCACACGACGGGGTCAGCCTGGCAAACTCGCCGATGAACCATTCATCGGTGAAAGTCCTGGAACTTGCCGCACCACTGCGCTGCAAGTCAGGACATGCACCGGCAATGCATCACGGACGGCCGGGAATCACGAGGACCGAAATCGATACGCCGCCCGCCGTTTCTACGTCACGCATCCGAATTGCCTGGCCTAGGGGTTCTGGGCGCTGGTCAGCCTGGCCACATCCCACAGCAGGAGGTTATCTTCCTCAGACTGTGCCAGAACTGCCAATTCGCCGCCGGTAAACGCCATCGACTTGACGCCCGACTTGCGGAGTATCCAGACAGAATCCGGCCTGCGGACGTCCCATAAGCGCAGGGTGCCGTCATCGTCACTCAGCATAAATGGAAGCGATGTCGCACGATGACGCACCGACGTGACTTTCGGATCTTGGGTTGCCATGCGCCACCAGTGTAGGGCGGGACCGCCACCTCTGTTGGCGCTCAGCAGAGCCACATCGTCGTACCGACTGGGAGATAATTCAATTCGGGAAGACGAACCTTTACACTGAGAAACCAACAGAGGTCGCGGATCAGCAATCCGGAAGTCCCAGGCCTTAATCCAATCGTCCACGACAGCCACAAGGACTGTCGTCTCGGGGATGAACGTCAGGGAGCCCGCATGAATCACCCCTTCACCACCTGCGATTCTGTAGAACATCGGCTCTCTCGCCGCGAAGT
This sequence comes from uncultured Planctomycetota bacterium, assembly GCA_963802295.1. Lineage (GTDB taxonomy): Bacteria > Planctomycetota > Planctomycetia > Pirellulales > Pirellulaceae > JAJRVM01. The sequence continues at coordinate 19,311 of CAWDIM010000022.1, forward strand.
CACAGGCGATCATTTCTCGATCCACCTCGACAATGAGGATCTTCGTGCCTGGAACGAATTTCGTCGATTTTGGGTGAGGGATACCTGGATGCGGCCCCACGACCGTCGGCATAGGGCTGCTCAGCATCCAGGTCCCATGCCGTAAACTGGCCATCCGCGAGTACGAGGAAAACGCGGCTATTGGGAATGAACATCATTGTGGCCGGTTCGATGCTCAGCTGACCTAGCTCCAGACGAATCGGTCCCACTACGGATTTGTCGAGACAATAGACCAACACGGCCCGTGAAGGTGCATCATGGACCGCCACCAGTCGATGATCGTCGCTGAGCACTCTCGGACGTGCGGCAGACGACTTCAGCTTGTTCAACTCTTCAATACCAAAGGTCGCTTCACATTCCTCGAACTTCATGGACTGCTCGAGATTCCACAAATGTTCGACACTGTGCTGAGGTAATCCGATCAACCACTGACTGTCGTCCGAAAACGCGAACAGCCAGGATAATGCACTCGGAGGAGCCTCAAGGGTACCGTTGTCGATCTTGATTGCTGGCTTTGCCGCGGCATTGCTGACGTCCCAAAGGCGCGCTGTGAAGCTCTCACCACTTATCAATCCTGTGTGGCTGACAAATGAATCAGTGTAGAGAAGCCACCGTCGATCTGAGGACAACGTGAAACCTGCTTGCTCCTGATTCATGAATGGCACGCCCGTCTTTTCGAACGACCCAACCGAATCGAGAGCGCATACCGAACCCCGGGAGACATCTACAAACGCAAAGCCCCCAGGTTGCGGGGTCGTCAGCCAGCTTCCGTCGGTAGCGATGCGCGCTGATGAGATGGACTTCAGTTGACACGGGACTGTGCGTGCACTGGCGCACACATCAGCTGACCTGAGATCGAGCACCATCAGCTGACTGTCACCAAACACTAATAGCCAATCACGCTGATTGATTCGTTCTGGCCGCTCCTTGCCCGAAAAGTGCACGGAATACGGCGCCGCCACGTCGGGAATGATCACCTGGGCATCTTGCGATAGGGGGATGGAGCCGACGATGCTTGGTTGTCGACACGGCGTAAGACGCAGTTCTGTGCTGCCTGACGTCTCAACTCGCCACTTGTCAGTTAACAGGTAGAAGCCTGGGCCCTTTGCATTCAGACTAAACGGTGGCTCCGCGTCCAAAAGCCAGGTTTCCATTCGGTTGAGAGCGTAAGTAATCGCCAGTAACCGACCGTCCTCAGTGAAGCCGACGTGCTTCGCGTCAGGTGCAGAAAACTGTCCGAGGCGCCGAGGAGCGGCTGTATTCCGCAAGTCGTATATCGCGTAGTTGTGATCCGCGAAGGAAACGAGCCACTTACTGTCCTGGCTGAAGGCGATGCGCGACACACTTTCCTGTAACGCGAGTCGCACGTCCGGATTAACCGTGGAAATCAACCAGCCGTGCCAGACGTTGGACATCGCAACCAACCAGCGACGATCTGGACTCCGATACGGGAGCGTTGTGGTCCATGCGTCGAAAGCGGGAATGATACAATCTGGCGGGACTTCCCCGTCATGGTCAGTGGCGACGGGCAGGCCAGTAGTTGTGAGCAGAAAGACAACTAAAAAGGACATCGTGGCCTCGCGTGGTAGGGTTGGTTCGTCAACTCGTGCAAACGGGTCCGGAAAGGTGCTCGAATCGTTGCGGCCGATGAACTTAACAACCGATGCGCAGTCGACCCTAGGGGCGACAGAGCGCTGCGGCGAATGTTGTGATCGTAGCAGCACATTATGCAACGTTCAACTTGACAAGGTATCCCTCGAATCTGTGGCCGTGGTACAGGTGGTGGGCGTTCACATCCTCGATAGCCAGTGCCGTATTGGATTGCTACGCGGCGAACTCGTTCGAGAGCAGGATGTCGGGGGGGAGTCTCTTCAAGGATGACGAACCAGTTGTCGTTGCTCTTCTAGTCGTCCTGCATGCTGTGAGTGACGATGCACATTTCACAATATTCCCAACTTCCAAATCTCGTCTGGTGACCAGTGGCAGCCGTGTCCGATAGCACACTAGGGATATCGCCGCGAGCACCTTGGATCTGTGATGCAATGACTATCCTCCGGCCGGTGGCTATGGCCACGGGCCTTCCTTCAACTTTTTCGCGAAAGAGCGAGCAAAGAAATAGTCACACCCGTATCCGAAGGGGCCAAAACGCGGTACCTTCTCCAGACATTCCAGAGCCACTTCTCGCTTTCCGCGAGCCATCCAATATACACCGAGGTGATAATAGAGTTCACCCGACTGCAGGAGTGTCAAGCCTCCCTGTTCAGCGCACCGCTTGGGTAGTTCGGCCAGTGCGTTGTCGTCCAAATCGGCCATGTAACTCAACATCTGCGGTTGCATTGTGTGGGTTCGACGATGCGAGATCGCACACTCGTCCTTACACGGGCAAGCCGGGTTTTGCCGTGCCCCCCTGACTGACGTAGCTAACCACTTGCCGAGTAACAACTTGCGACAGCCTATCCGAGTCGCTGTTCCTTGTTGAAGGGTCGCTGCCGTCCCATTGACCACATTTTTTCGAGAATCCGTTGGTGATTCCGCCTCTGGATTTCGCATAGTGATGTGGACGGTCGAGTTCACTCCCGGGGTAGGAGCATGTCGCGATGAGTAGCCGACAACTTGACGAAGAGCGCGTCTTTCATGTGGCCCGCGGAATCCCGGACCTGAATATTCGCGCCGAGTATCTCGACCAGATCTGCGGCGGTGACCAATCGCTCCGTGACCGGGTTGGGGCGCTGCTGCAGGCTCACGAGCAGTCACAGGAGTTCCTCACATCCGGCCAAAAAGAGCCAGCGGCCACTGTCGAGAGCACTCCGCCTACCGAACGCCCCGGCGCAATGATTGGCCGCTACCGGTTGTCTGACTATGTTCGGGCGATGGCCGCTACTCTCCGTGAGCAAGGTAACAAGTGCCCGTGGCTCGTCGTCACGGGCTTGTTTTTTGTCGCCTTATGCGTCAGGGCACCGATTTGCCGATGCCAACTAATCCTTCGTGCGAGTCAGCATACCTTCTGGCAACTTCTTCACCAGCTTGCCGCTTTCATCGCGAATTTCTGCCAGAGACCACTTCCACTCCTTGTCTGTCACCGTCCAAGATTCCTGAGTGACCGTAACCTGTGCCTCGGGATCAGTGATTCTTCGGTCACCGACGACGCGATCTCCGTCGACGGTAAACAACGTCGTGACTGTCGTCCCATCAGCCAGTACCCCATACTCTTTGATCTTCTTTGACACGGGGTCCCAATGGAGAGTTCCATTGGCATGACCACCAACACGATCTGCAGCACCTTTGGGCCAATCGGTCCATGTCCAGAGAAACGCATACTTGGTGGGAGTCCAAGAGAATACACATCTGGCCTCCCTCTCGGCGCCGGTCGAGCCAATGAAAGGTCCTGTCCAGGTACCCACCAGCTTGTCCAGCGCGGCGAGCTTCGCGTGCGTAGGAGCAAGCTCCTCCGCGACGACGGGTCTGTCTGGCCAGCATCAATACGATGAGCGTGGTTAGAAGGATGCGCATCGTAGTCCTCCAGTGTTCAGAGTGATGTAATATCAGGTCAATCCAGAATGGTTCGCCTTCCGAATCGGCTTGGATTTTCGTGCCCGGGTGTCCTCGGCGAAAGCCGCTTGAACGTCGGAACACCTCAGGAAATGATCGCACGTGGTTTCCGTTTGCGCTGAGCATAGCACTGACTGGCACGGATGCAAGCAGTTCGACTCAATGACAGACTGCTTGCCCGCTCTGATGATCTTGAGCGCCATGCGCCGCTCGACGGGATGCTGCTGCTCGGCCAGGAATTCACCACGGCCGGACTTGATGCAGGCGGCTGCGGCAGCTCGGTTCCGACACGCAGGGCATCGCATCACAAGGCACCCCCTGATGGATGGAAAGCCACCTAGACTTGGCCCAGAGAAACGCGATATTGAAGCCTGCACGCACTACGCTTTTGGGTGCATTGGTTCCCCGAACTTCAAGGAGTCAAGTCATGCGAGTTGCAGTATTAACGTTCGCCGCTTGGTTCGTGTCCGCAGCGCTGGCGTTCGGCCTCGAACTCACGGAGGAGCAAAAGGGACCGTGGAATACGCTCGAGGAGCAAGTTGCGCTGGACATGAAGAAAGACATAGAAGGCGAGATGAAGTATATCCACCCAAAGGCTTGCTTGTGGAGTGATGATTCGCCTGTGCCGACTTCGGTGTCAGCAAAAAGCACTTCATACTACAAACAATGGATGGAAGGTCAGGACGAAATCGTCGCCCACAACATGATTCCGGTCTCCGTCGTGGTCGTTGACGACGTGGCGATCATCAATTTCTACCTCCATATACTAACAAAGGACAGCGAAGGCAAGCAGAAAGAGATGATCATCAGAGGTCACAACACGTGGAAAAAAGAGAATGATCGTTGGTTGCTGCTCGCAACATACAACACGAGGGTGAAAGCGGAAGACGACGACAAGTGATTGATCACGTATCGCTTGCGAGGTTCGGTGTCAAACGGACCTGATTTGCGTGTTTCGAATGAGTGAGGCAGTTCATGGACAGGAGGCATGGGCGATAATGAACAACTTGAGAACAGCCTGCGCATGTGTGAGTCTGAGTCTGCTGATGGCGGGTACATTGTCACATGCCTCGCCCGTAGGTGCTGACAGCAAAGAAGCGACCGCCCGCACCAGTATCGGGTGGGCATCTGCCGATATAACACCAGACAAACCTGTGGTCATCGCGGGGGGATCAGCGGCACGAGTCTCCGAGGGCACCAGGGACCATATCTATGCAACTGCCCTGGCTATTGAATCAGTCAGAGACAACGGTACATCTGATATGGTCATCATGGTCTCGTTGGACTTGGTAGGCGTAACCGAGATTCTTTACGGTCGGGTCCAAGATATGGTAAGAACGGCGGCACCGCAGGTTGACGTTGGGAAGATCATCCTCAACGCAACTCATACCCATACCGCTCCCGACCAGGGTACTTCGCCCGACCTGGCACAAATGCACTCGATGTATGGTATAGACGTCCCGGCTGACTGGGCGACATGGGGCATCGACCTGGGCGTCATGTCGGCGGGAGAGTACATCGAATTCGCAGCGGAGCGGATCACAACCGCGATTGGTGAGGCTTGGAAGGCGAGGAAACCAGGCGGCATCAGCTTTGGTCTGTCGTACGCCACGACGGGGCGAAATCGGCTAACCGCCTATGATAACGGTACATCAGAGATGTATGGTGATGCAAACCGCTCCGATTTCAGCCACGTGGAAGGTTACGAGGACCATTCACTTGGCTTGCTCTATACCTGGGACGAGAAAGGAACGCTTACAGGGGTAGTCATCAATATCGCGACGCCATCTCAAGTCGCGTATGGATATCAGATTTCAGCGGATTACTGGCACGAGACGCGTAATGAGCTTCGTAGGCGTTTGGGCGAGGAGATCTTCATCTTGCCACAGATCTCTGCTGCCGGAGATCAGTCACCAAAACTGATGGTAGATGAACGGGCCGAACAACGTATGGAAAAACTTACCGGGCGCACCCAGATGGAGCAGATCGCGATACGTATCTCAGATGGGGTGACCTCCATATTCCCCTTCATGAAACAGAGTATCGACTGGAGCCCCGTATTCGCCCATCGCGTTGAACAGGTGGAACTGAACCGGAGAGTTATCACCGAGAAGGATATTACGACTCGTCGTAGTACCTTTCATAACAAGCAAGTCGAATCGGTCCAGGAAACGTTCGATCGGCTGCTTGGTGAATACAAGCAAATGTACAAGCAGTTTGAGGAACAGCCGGAACTCAAGGACAAGCCGCGCTGGTATGTTCCGATAAGCGAAACGCACTGGTTGCTGGCCAGGGCATGGCGCACATTGGAACGTTATGAGCTGCAAGAAACGCAGTTGACTCTTCCTGTTACGGTCCATGTGATCCGGATTGGCGACATGGCTATTGCCTCCAATCCGTTCGAACTGTACTTGGATTATGGCACGCAGATAAAGGCCCGAAGCAAGGCGATCCAGACATTCGTGGTTGAACTGGCCAGCCCCGGAGGTGGCGGCTACCTTCCAACGCAACGTTCTGTTGAAGGGGGTGCGTATGGTGCCATTCCACAAAGCACCCTGATAGGCCCTGAGGGTGGACGAGTACTGGTAAACCGAACCCTTGAGCTGATCGAGTCGCTTTGGGAGAAGGAAAAGTAGGTGGCAATATTGCCTACGTGTAATCTAAGCTGAATCCTGAGATCCTCCACTAAGCGGGAGCTTGTGTCATGTTTCACATTGCCCATTCGTCTCGTCAGCACACGGTTACCCGGCGGTCCTTCTTGGCTACGGCAGCGGGAGTTGGTGGAGCTGTCATGGTGGCTGGCGTCGGCGCGGCACGACAGGCCACATGCTCGGACCAAGCATCCGAGGTGATTCAACGATCCGCGACGGAGTTGCTCGGAATCATTCGCAACAAGCAGATGTCGTGCGAGGAGATTGTTCGTGCTCATCTGGTCCGGATGGATGCTGTGCATGACAGAATCAGTGCAGTTGTGTTTCGGGCCGACGAGCGGGCGCTGAAACGAGCCAAAGACGCTGACAAGGCTCTCGCTATCGGGAGAACGTGGGGGTGTCTCCACGGCTTGCCGGTTACGATAAAGGACACCAGGAAAGCAGACACCCTACCCCGGAGCATCCGGCGACGGTGTGCCGCGAGCCAATCGTGGTGCGTGAGACGAAGCGAAGAGAATACGCGGGATTCGCCAGTGCGGAAAAGGGAGCCAGTGGAATGGCGTCGACGCGGCCGGGGGCGTGCTTGCGTCGCCTCGGCGCGCACGTGGAGCGCGAGGCATGGTAAGGAATGTCGATTCCATCGACGATCCGTCGGGTGCGCTGGCCCTTACGCAAACAGCCGGCGCAGGCCGAAGCGCCCTTGAGACGCGTGCTCCCCATCCGCTCGGCCACGGCGGCCAGCGACGCGGGAGTCCCCACCGCGTGGCAGAAGTAGCGGTAGGGTGTGACAAGCTCGCATGATACCGCGTTGCCTTGGTGATGGCTCAGAAGGCGAGCGCCGGCACACCAGCATACGTGCTGTTCCTGGCAACTGTCGTAGCCGGTCAACGAAATGCCGCCACCGTTGGTTGCCGACGTTCTCTCGCGCACGGGGAATACGATATTGTGCCGACCGCATTCTGGTGTGCCGGCGCTCGCCGAAATCGTCGTCGATTGTGGAAAGCGTGACCCGGCGAGCTTGGCACACCCTACCGCTACGACTGGTCGATGGACGTGACGACGGTCTATGGCAGCTCCACGGTCCACACCTTTACGGGGAGCCAGGACATGGTGAACCGCAACAGTTCGTCGGCCCCCTTCGGCCGCGGCTGGCAGCTCTCGGGACTCGACGCACTGGCCATCCAGGGTAACGGCGCGCTGCTGGTCCACGGTGACGGCACCACCTTGTGGTTTGCCAGTAACGGCGCGGGGGGCTTTCTGCACGCCGAGGGGGACGGGACCTACTCGACGCTGCTACAGAACGCCAATCAGACCTATACGCTCTCGGACACCCACGGTAATCAGACCAATTTCTCCTCGGGTGGCCTGCTCACGTCGCGCGTGGACGCCAACGGCAACACGACCAGCTACAGCTACACCAGCGGGCTGCTCACCCAGATTACCGATCCCTACGGCCGCAGCACGACCCTCAGTTACACCAGTGGCCGGCTCAGTTCCGTGAGTGATTTTGCCGGGCGCAGCGGGACCTTGGCGTATGACGGCAGTGGCCGCCTGACCAGTATCACACAGCCCGATCCCGATGGCGGCGGTTCGCTCTCGGCGCCTGTTACGTCCTTCACCTACGATGCCACCACGCATTGCTTGACGCGGGTGACCAATGCGCTGTCGCAGAATATGAACTTTGCCTATGGCACGCACGGGCGCTTATCTTCGATCACGCATCCCGACAATTCCGTGTGGAACTGGACTGGCCTGGAAACCGTGGGCCTGCCCACCGGCACCACCGGCAATACGATCTCCCGCGCCAACCCGACCGGCACGGGCCGGGACGCTCAAGGTATCGCGGGTACGTTTCGCACCGATCGCTTTGGCAATGTGACGCAATGGATCGATCCCTTGAGCCACAGTACGCTCACCGAGCGCAATGCCGATGGTCTGAGCGTGCGCGTCACTCAGGCCGATCCGGATGCAGCAGGTGGACCTCTTACCAGTCCCGTTACCGTGCTGGGTTACAATGCCGTGGGAGACCTGGTGTATCAAAGAAACCCAGACGGTTACTCCGCCACCTGGACCTATACCACGTCGCTGCATCGAGTGAGCACGGCCACCGACGTACTGAGCCACACCACGTCATTTTCCTATGACACGGCCGGAAATCTCACCAGCGCCACGGATGCGGCAGGGAAGACGACTTCGTATACCTATAACAGTCACGGCTTGCCGACCAGTGTGACTCTGCCGGATCCGGATGGCGCGGGTCCGTTGTCGGCGGCGGTCACGTCATTTGCTTATGACAGCTACGGTCGGCTGACTACACTAGACGAATCCCGACAGTTCGACCCGCACATTGGGCTACAATGCGGCCGACAACATCACCAGCGATACCGACGAATTGGGACACGCGGCCAGCTTCACGTACGATGCACTCGGACGGCTCACGAGCCAGGCCGATCGCAGCGGCGCTCAGACCTCGTATGTCTACAACGCCGTCAACCTGCTGGTCCAAGAAACGGATGCCCTGAATCAAGTGACCGATTACACCTACAACAATCGCGGCTGGCTGACCCGCAAGGACCAGCCTGATCCGGATGGCACTGGGCCTTTGGGTCGGCCGTACTCGCTCTACGGCTATGACTCCGTCGGGCATCTCACCTCGCTGGGTGAACCCGGTTTCATGGGTGCGCCGCTGCAGTTCACGTACGACTCGGCGGGACGCCAGACCGGGATGTGGTACCAGGGAGACACGTCGGGCACGAGTTACACCTATGACAATCTGAACCGCTTGATCAAGGTGGTGGATCCGCTGATGTCCAGCACCTCGTACACCCACAACTGGCGTGGCCAGGTGACGCAGGTCTCGCGAACGTACGAAATGGCGGGGCCTGGCGGCGCGCCCACGCTGACGACGCTCTATGAATATGATCCGGCCGGACAGCTCACGGTGGAAACGGATCCGCGGGGCGCCGCCACGAAGTACGTATACGATGCCCGTGGGCTGCTGTCCACCGTCTGGCTGCCGGATCCCGATGGCGAAGACCCCACGACGACGGGCCCGGAGTTTCGCAGTTGGGTGAAATACGTGTACGATGACGCCGGGCGCTTGACCCGCGTGGAAGATCTGCTCGAGCGGCATGCCGATTACGTGTACAATAATCGGGACTGGATCACCGAGGCCACGCTACCTGATCCCGACGGCAGTGGTTCCCTGAGCCGCCCAGTGCTGAGTGCCAGCTATGATCAGGCCGGTCGCATGCTGTCACTGACGGATCCCTTGGGCCATGTCACGTCGGCCACCTATGACAACGTGGGACGCATCTTGAGTGTGACCGGGGAAGATCCCGACGATAGTGGTCCCCTGTCGGCTCCGGTGCAATCTTACACCTACAATGCCCTGGGCAGTCTCCTCACCATGACCGATCCGGGCGGCAACGTGACCAGCTGGCAATACGACTATCTGCAGCGGCCCACCCAGATGACAGAACCTGATCCGGATGGCAGCGGTTCCTTAACCGCGCCGGTCACCGTCTATGAATACGGCTCCAACACGCTGCTCTCCAAGGTGACTGACCCGCTCGCGCGTGACACGACCCTGCAATACGATGCGCGTGGTCGCCGCACGGGCGTGACCGATGAGCTGGGCCATCAGACGACTTACACCTTTAACCTGGCCGACCTGATTACGCAGGTCACGGCCCCCGATCCGGATGGGGGCGGGCCGCTCACGGCCCCGGTGACCACCTATGCCTACGATTACTTCCGGCGGCTCACGGGTGTTTCGCAGCCTGGTGGCGGTTCGATTTCCTACAGCTATGATGCGGCCGGAAATCTATTGAGTCTGACCGATCCGGTGGGGAATCAAACGACGTATGCGTACGACGGACTAAACCGGTTGACCATCGAGACCAACGAGTCAGGCGACTGGCGATCCTACGATTACGACCTGGCCGGGAATCTTTCCCGGGTGCGGGACCGCAACGGCCGCGTGCTGCGTTTCTATTACGATCAGCTGGACCAATTGACAAGCCAACAGTGGCGCAGCGGCGCCGATCCGGGCCCGGAGCTGGCCATTGCCACCACCACCGAGGGCGGCACGCGGGACGAGGTGCAGCGCGTCGGCTACACCACGGTGTTCGCCTACGGCGGCACGTTCACGCTTTCGTTCGCTGGCCAGACCACGTCGGCCATCAGCTACAACGCCACGGCGGCGGCGGTGCAAAGTGCCCTGGAGGCCCTGTCCAATATCGCTGCCGGGGACGTGGTCGTCACCAAGCTGCAGGACACGTCCTCGGACCAGCAATGGAAACTGGAGTTCCAGGGCGCGCTGGGGGCGGCGAATCTGGCGCAGATTACGATCGACACCACCAACGTCTCGTCGATGGGGGGCAAGACGGAGATCGAAGCCACCGACACGCAGGGGAGCAGCGGCAGTGACGAGGTGCAGACGGTCACTTTGAGCAACGCGACCGGCGGCACGCTGCGGCTGGCCTTCGAGGGTTTTGTCACGGCGCCGCTGGCCTGCAGCGCCACCGCCGCGCAGGTGGAAGCGGCCTTGGAAGCACTGGGCAGCGTCGACAACGTGACGGTCACCGGCAACGCCGGCGGTCCCTGGAGCGTCACGTTTGGCGGCGCGCAAGGCGGGACCAATGTGTCGCGAATGGACGGCGACGTGTCGGCGGCCACGGCCGGCAGCCTGGTGCGCACCTTGACGTACTCCTATGATGCCGCCGGTCAACTCACGGCCGCCTCGGATCCGGACAGCAGTTATGCGATCGCCTATGACCAGCTGGGCCGCGTGATTTCGGTCGACAACAACGGCACGTCGGGCGTGCCGCGGGTGATTCTGGAAAGTAGTTACAACGCGACGGGCCAGCGAGCCAGTCTCGCGGCCACGATTGCCGGCACCGACGATTTTCTCAATCAGTACTCGTACGACGCGCTCGACCGTTTAACGCGCGTGGACCAGGTCTCTCAGAGTGGTGGCAACAGCGTGGCCGAAAAGCGGGTCGACTTGGCCTATAACGCCCTCGGCGCGTTCACGTCGATTGCGCGGTACAAGGACACCGACGGCGGCGCGGGTAACGAAGTGGCCATGTCCACATTCAGTTACGATTCACTGGCCAGGCTCACGGGTCTCGCCTACACCAAGGGCGGCAATAATTTGTTCACGCCTTATAGCTGGACGTTTGACAGTCTTTCGAGCGCCGGGATGGATTTCGGTGGGGCGGTAGCCGATCCACGCGTCGCCGCCACGGGTGCCTCGGCCGTCTTCAGTGGCCTGGGCCGCATCACACAAATGGTCAGCCAGGACGGCACCAGCACGTACGGATACGATGCCAAGAGCGAGTTGACCTCGGCCACCCATACCTTCCAGAGCAACGAAAGTTTTTCCTACGACAACAACGGTAACCGCACGATGACCGGTTACCAGACGGGCGATGATAATCGGCTGACCAATGATGGCACGTATTCCTACCAGTACGATGCCGAGGGCAACCGCACCCGCCGCACGAAGACCTCGACCGGTGAAGTGACCGAGTACGAGTGGGACTATCACAACCGGCTGGTCAAGGTGACCGACAAGAATTCCCAAGGCACGGTCACCCAAGTTGTGGAATACACATACGATGTGTTCGATCGGCGGATTGCCAAAGAAGTCGACACCGCTTCACCGTTTGACATGGCTGATGCGGCGATTGAAAGGTACGTGTACGACGACATCCAGAACGGCCTTGTTTCCCTTGACGGCGGCAACGTGGTGCTGGACTTCGTCGACTCCGACGGCAGTGGTGCCCAAGCCATCGCCTTGTCGAAGCGGTACCTCTACGGTGAGGTGGTCGATCAGATCCTGGCTCAGGAAGATCTGTCCAAGACGATGGGCGATGCCAGTCGCACGCTCTGGCCGCTGGTCGACAACCTGGGCACAGTCCGCGACCTGGCCAAACAGGACGGCACGATCGCCGTGCATTACACGTACGATTCCTACGGCAACGTCACCTCCGGCGACACCTCCCAGACCCGCTATCTCTTTACCAGTCGCGAATTCGACACCGCCACAGATCTACAATACAATCGCGCCCGCTGGTTGGATCCAGCTGTGGGAAGGTGGATCAGTGAGGATCCGCTGGGGTTTGCCGCTGGGGATGCGAACGTCGGGAGGTATGTGGGGAACTGGATTACTGGGTCGATTGATCCCAGCGGTGAGTTTGCGTGGTTCTTTGTTCCGTTGGTTCCAATTGTCTGGCTTCTCTTTGACTCCAACGCGCACGCCCCCGGCAATCCCCGTGATCTGGCAATTATCGATTCGTTGGATGCGGCAAAGGCCCGCGACAACGGTCGCGACATGATCGGGCTGGTCACCCTCCCCATTGGCGTCCGTTTTTACGGAATGGGTAGCGGGTACGAATGGGCTCTCAGTCGGCTTGGGATTGGAGCGGTGGGCGCCGGGGTTTCGCACAAGCTATCGATGGATGGGGTTCACACGCTTCTGGGTGACAAGGATTATGGGTATGGGCGGTACATCGACGATCCCGTCGGCACGACAAAGGATTTCGGAATCGATATCGCATCATGGTTTGTCGTGGGGAGCCTGTGCGAGGGCGGCCAATGGGCCTATAATCGATATCGCTTGCCGATCGAGCCAACAGTGCCAGGGCGCCCCGAAATACCTCCGGGTTCTGTCGGCGGGGATGGCGCCGGGCAGCGCATCACCCCAGAAGTACGCAGTCGTTTCTTCCCGCCGGGAGAAGAACCACCGCCTTGTGCTTATTGTGGGGGTGGCCCGGCGACTCAGGTTGACCACGTTATTCCGAGAATCCGTGGTGGAGACTTGACGCTGGACAACACTTGTCCGGCGTGTGGCCACTGCAACGCATCCAAAGGTCCTCGGCCTGCGCCAAAAACCCCGCCGCCAGGCCACGATGGACCTTGGCCTGATCCAAGTTGGCCACAAGATATGATCGATTGGTGGAATCAAACATATGGAGGATAGAATGGCATGGTGGAAAGCGCTTATCACAGTTCGCCGGTCTGGTCATCCTGTGCGAACACCACGGTGCAGGTCGACCTAGCGCAATACAGCATGCCAGGGAGGTCTGAGGAATTGAACGCCAGACTTCGCGAAGATGGTCTGTACATGATCTGCTGTGTTCCATTCTTTGTTGACGGAATTGCGCTAGGGGACATCGTGAAGTGGGATGAAAGACTTCGAACGGTTGATTTGTGTGTCCCGGGGGGGCACGCCGTACTTCGGATCGCCACTGTAAGGCAGTCCGATGATACGAAGTACCATTCGTTCATCCATGCATGGCTAAGAGCTGAAGGACTTCTCCATGAATGGCGTGGATACGGTTACGTCGCCGTTGACATTCCTGAAGATCACGCAGTGAAGATACCGGACCCTCTATTGCAGCGTGAAAGAAACGGTATCCTCCAAATATCAGTCGGAGAAAAGGGAGACACCCAGAATTTCGGGGATCGCTGAAGCGGGGACGACGGTGTGATTTGCTGAACGAGCAGCTAAGAGTGGGAAGAAGGACCAGACACTCTGCTCCTGACGGATTTTCGGTGGCCGTTGGAGGGCCCCGGATTGAGTTGCCCGCGAGGCGAATGGGCGGCGATGAGCTAGATGGTGCAAAGATTTGCACGAACAGGGCGGGGTGGGTGCGACTCCAGCGGCGAATGCATGTCGTCGGCGCGCACGGCGAGCGCGGCGGAAGTGGGCGGTTACAAATTCTGTTCGACGATCAAGCGTGCGGCGTGGGCCTTACGCAAACAGCCGACGGCAGGCCGACATCCCCTTCAGGCAGCGGCGGCCCATCCGCTGCGCTACTTCGGCCAGGGCCGCGGGCGAACCGATGGCGTGGCAGAAGATGCTCTCGTAACGCTGGAATGTATCGAGCCAGGCGTCCTCGTTCACATCCAGATAATCCAACAACGTCTCCACGTCCTTGGGCACCGTACTGCGCTGGCCGCTACGCAGTTGCCGAGCGGTCCACTCCAGCAACCGCAAGTAACTCTCCAGCGACATCGGCAGCAGCCCCAGGTCCGATGCGCGGCGGCCCCAGCGGGAGGTGAGCGCAATCGTCTCATCCTCGAGCGTCCCTTCACGCAGGGTCAGCTCTCCCAGCCAGCCATCCGCTCGGTTTGGACTGTTGGAACGCTCCTCTTGCGCCATGATCCGCTGATAGGCCGACGTGTAGCGGGACGAGCGCAACGAAGCGGCTTCGCCGGCCTTGATGAGGTTTAAATCCATATACAACGCACAGACCAACATACCGGCGAAATCGACACATTCCCGGCACTTGAAGCGAGACTCGAAGAACCGGCCAGTGCATTCATCTTCTTGATTGGCGCGACGGGCAATATTTTCGCACAGAATTCCCATAAACCAGGAGATATTGCTCAGCCGCCGCCGCAACTGCTTGATCCGCTTCTTGTCCCGCACAATCTGTTCAATCCGTTTGTCGCTGACCTGCGGCAGCGCGTCCGACATGCACTTGGTGGTCTTCAGGGGCGATCTTCATGAGGGTCAGGTAGCGGCGGGCCACCTCGTGGGGCGACCAGCGGCGGGCCACATCGGGCCGCGAGCGGAGCATCAGGTGCAGATGATTGCTCAGTTCCGCGTGGAATTCGACTTCGATGGCGAACAGCCCCGCGAGCTGTTCTTCCCGGACCAGGATCCAATCGCGGCGATGGGAGAAGTCGCGGCCGGTCAACGGGTCCCGGCCACAGAGAAAGGCGCGGCGCACGCAACGGGCGCGGCAGTGATAGACGGCTCGGCGATCACGACCCAACAATTTACGACGAGCGTAGGCGACCATGAGGCAATCCCTCCGTGTGCGGGCAGTGCCCGGAGCGCCCGCGGCCGTTACTGGACTCGTGGGGACGCTCGGTAAACACTGCGCAAGAGAAAGTGATTGCCCGCCTTTCGCTCGCCAGAACCGCCGTTATCTTACCCGATTCCGTGGCGCATGCAAGACCCGCCGCGGCGGGATATCGATGACATGTGTATGTCACCGAATAAGCAATCAGGAAACCCCTAGCATGTTCGGCCTGCCACAATGGACGATTGTCGGAGGGCCCGCGGCAGAGAGGAAAAGCAGGAGGGAAGCTGGGTATCTGATCCACGCTTCCACACAGCTCTCATCCGCAGCGCTGCGGGGGGTTGTCGAGGAATTCGTCACTCGCGACGGCACGGACCACACTTCGGTCGAGCGGCGCATCCAGAAAGTGCTGAGTGATCTCGATGCTGGCCGCGTCGAGCTGCATTTCGATGATACTACCAAGACCTGCAATATCCTTGTTGCGGAAAACGGTGAGAATCCGCCTGCGGGCAACGAGGATGAATAGCGGTGTCCATCGACCGCCACCAGATGCAGGTCAAAACGGTCGACTGATGCGCCTTCCAGAAATCGTATGACTTTCTGAATTGAACTGCAATCGCTGGCTCACACCTCACGGGTTCTTCTCAGCGGACTACTTCCCCGCCTCCCGCAGGGCCGGTGGAGTTGGAGTCTGCTCCGCTGTCATATCCGTCTCCGTGTTAAGCCTACGCGACGGTGCAGATCCAATACCTCAGCGAGCGTCAGGTATCGCATCAGCGAAGCCGCCGATAGAGTTCGCGGTTCTTCTCCAGTACACGTCGCGCCGCACGACTAAAATCGTCATCGGGCCGAGACAGGAGATCGTTAACGGCGGCCTTCGCGAGTTCGCCAGGATCAACGCCGAGCTCGCGCGCACGCTCTTCCAGCCGCCGGGACTGTTCCTCGTCAAGGTGAAGGGATATGGACATGTGTACAATCTCCTTGCCAGCCGTCCCAAAATGCCGACCACTACCCGGAACAAGCCGAATATCCGGTAAGCAAACACCATTGTGACACACCAGCTCGCAGCAGTGAACCCGCTGAATCTCCCGGGACCGGGGCGTGAAATGGCAGGGTCAGATCGGCAACCTTTTCGTCCGCAATGTCCGCCAGGAACCAGTGTTTCGCCACGCCTGCAAGACGATTGATGTCGGCGATCCAGCGAGATCTACCCACGAGGAAAAACGGTCCTTTTGTCGGCATGTCCGCAATACGTATGGGTAAATGAAACAGCGGAGGCCGTAACGACCCGCATCACGGGGGGCGGAAGGGGACATTGATTCTAAGATCCGCTGGCCACAGCCGCTCGGTTTGACCGCTTTGTTCTGCCGCTCTATTCGGCCATGCACACCTCAGCGATTTCCCATCCGGTGCGTGCCTTCTTCATTTACCCGCGTAGTAGTAGATGCAGCTGCGGTACGGGACGTCGAGGGTAGCACCATCCACAAACGGCTTAAGGGCCGGAGCCTTGCCCTTCCGCGTCGCCGGATTGTACGGCTCGCCGAGGTCGTGCCATGAACGCGTCATTATCCGTATGGCTTGAGACCGAAATCGGCGGAGCGATGTCTCGAGCGCGCCGCGTCGAGCAGGCTCGGTGGAGAGGAAAGACGCCGCCACCGAGCCTGCTCGGTGGGGCGATGACTGGTCGGCTACCATCGGCCGGTTTTCAATTCCCGAGTCTTGAGCCTCTGGATCCCTCCAACCGCTTGGGTCCAATCCGCCCGGAAAACTGCTCGCCTCCGCGGGCCTGGTTGCTCGTAATCATGGCGACAATCGTCTGGGCAAGACCGGCTGCAAGATCGTCGGCCTGAACGACCACCCGAAATACAGAGCAAATGAACTACACTGTTACCCGTGTCTCCATGCGCGAAGGGCACCCTGGGGGATGGTTCGCACACCCACCGATAATCCGCACTTTGTGTGAGGCGTTGTCCACACCGGTATGATATATTCCACGCAGCAATCTCGACGTTGCACAGTGACTCCGCGCCGTATCGGGTGGAGTTGGCTGGGTTCCTCGATTTTGGGGCAGTGGAGAAACGCCATGGTGCGTGACGCGCTGCGGCCAGATCATGCGGTAGAAGCTCCAGCCCCGAATGGGCATCCGGTTGAGCGTTTTGATCCACGATCGACAGCGGGTGACGTGACGCGGATTCTGGCGCAAGCGACGCAGGGAAGCGCGCAGGCTGCGGAACAGTTACTGCCGCTGGTCTACGACGAACTGCGCCGGCTGGCGATTCGGAAACTTGCAGGCGAGAAACCGGGCCAGACCTTGCAGGCCACCGCGCTTGTGCACGAGGCCTATCTGCGACTGGTGGGCAACGACGACCAGGCTCCGCAGTGGGACAGCCGCAATCATTTCTTTGTGGCAGCCGCCGAGGCCATGCGGCGGATCTTGGTGGAAAACGCCCGGCGCAAAGCGAGCATCCGCCGGGGGGGCGAATTCCGCAGGCAGGACCTGGACCTGGAACTGCTGCCGCTGCAGGAGGCCGCCCAGGAAGTCCTGGCGATCAACGACGGCCTGCAGAAGCTGGCTGGCGAGCGTCCGGCCGTGGCCAAACTGGTCGAACTGCGATATTTTGGCGGCCTGACGCTCGACGAAGCGGCCGCGCTCATGGAGGTTTCTCCTCGCACGGCGCATCGCTATTGGGCCTATGCGCGGGCCTGGCTCCACGAAGAGCTGGTTCGGGCGCCGGCGGTGCACACCCCCCGTGACTCTTAAAGGCCGGAATTTCCACGCATCTCCCTGGATCTGGTGGCAGGAATGGCGAGGAAATTTCGCATGTTGAAGTAGCGATTCTGCCCACCTCCCCGTGGCGAGGTTCTAGTCCGATGGACGAATTGGAGGTATTCACGACCGCCCTGGAAATCGCGTCGCACGAAGACCGCGCCAAGTTTCTGAACGAGGCGTGCGGCGACAACGCCCGGTTCCGGCAACGGATCGAAGTGCTACTCCAATCTTGGCAGAACGCGGGGAGATTTCTCGAATCGCCGGCTCCGCACCTCGATACCCTGCTCCATGATCGCGTCGCGCACGCGGCCGACGATGGCGGATCGGCCGCCGCACTGGGGACCTTGGGCGACTTCCGCCTGTTGCGCGAGATCGGCCGCGGTGGCATGGGCATTGTCTACGAAGCGGAACAGATCTCGCTGGGCCGCCGCATGGCTCTGAAAGTGCTGCCGCTTTTCGACGCCCTGGATCCGCGCCAACTCGTGCGATTCCACAACGAATCGCGCGCCGCCGCATCGCTCAAACACCCGAACGTCGTGGGCGTGCATTCCATCGGTTTTGAACGGGGGCTGCACTACTACGCGATGGATTACATCGACGGTCGGACGCTGGCCGAAGTGATCGCCCAGTTGCAGGGGGTCGGCGGCACCGCATCAGCGGCAGCTGGTGGTCCAGCGGATGCGAGCCTCCACCCCGGCCCGAGTGACGCAGCGGATACCCGGACGCAGCCGGTCGTGCTGGCCGACGACTCCACGCTCCAGTCGCATGCCAGCCGGGAGTTCTTCCGCATGGTCGCCCGCTGGGGGATCCAGGCTGCCGAGGGCCTGGACCACGCACACACGTTGGGCATCGTGCACCGCGATATCAAACCATCGAATTTGATGGTGGACGCGATCAACCACTTGTGGATCACAGACTTTGGCCTGGCGATGAGCGACGCGATCACCGGTCCGACGATGAGCGGGGACCTACTGGGAACGCTGCGGTACATGAGCCCGGAGCAAGCGTCGGGGCAGCGGCAAGTGCTCGATTGTCGCACCGACATCTACTCGTTGGGCGCGACGCTTTACGAACTTGTCGTGTTGCAGCCGGCGTTTCCGGCTGAAAACCGACACGAACTGTTGCACCACATTGCGGACACCGATCCCCCCGCACCACACCATCTGAACAAGTCCGTGCCACGCGACCTGGAAACCATCATTCTCAAGGCGATGGCCAAAGAGCCTTCCGCCCGCTACAGCACATCGCGCGCCCTGGCCGACGACCTGCGTCGATTCCTGGACGACAAGCCAATTGCCGCGCAGCGGCCAACGATGCGAGAGCTTGCCAACAAGTGGCTGCGGCGGCATCGCACGTTGGCGTGGGCAGCAACTCTCCTGCTGATGGTCACAACACTCTTGTCTGTAACGGGCGTGCTGCTGGTCGCGCGCGAACGTCGTGAGGCCATCCGGCAACGTGATGAAGCGCAGCGGCAGCGCGAAGAAGTGCGCCGCCGCGAAACATCCTTGCGCCAGCATCTGAGCGTCGCCAATATCCACTGGGCGTGGCAGGCGTGGTCGAGCGGCAAATTGGTGCAGGCCACACAGTATTTGACGCAGCAACTGCCGGCCCCCGGCGAGGAAGACACACGCTGCTTCGCCTGGTACTATCTCTGGCGACTGTGCCATAACCCCTGCCACGTTTTGGCCAGCCACACGGGTGCCGTGTACAGTCTGGCATTTTCTCCCGACGGCAGGACGCTGCTCTCTGGCGGCGTCGACCACAAGGTCATCCATTGGGATGTCGCGACGCTCCAGGAACGCACTCGCTGGGAGGATTTTCCTGACGACGTGAATTGCATTCGTTTTTCCTCCGACGGCCGGCTCATCGCCACGGCCGGCGAGGAGAAGCAGGTGCGCATCTGGAACGCCGCCACGGGTCAAGTGGTCCAGTCATTGACTGACTTCGCTTTGCCGGTCGCTGTCGTGTTCTTTTCGCGCGACGGCACGCAGTTGCTCGTCAGCGAAATCAAATGGGTCCACAACTGGGGATATACGAGTCTGTGGGATCTGTCGACGGGCACGCAACAGACGAGGTTCAGTGGCGCGCGGCTGTTGGCCATGTCCCCGGACGGTCAAACGGCGCTGCTCAATCGCGGACTCTGGAACTGGACCGTGGAAGCCGAGCGCAACGCGCCAAGCGGCTTGGGTCCCGCGCTCTCCGATTGTCCGTTTGCCGGCGTGTTCTTGCCCGACGGGGCCACCGTGGCCACGGGCGGGTTCGATCATTCCATCCCGGTGCGGAGGTTGCCGGATCGCGAAACCGTCACCACGCTCTACGGGCACTCGGGGAAGGTTCGCTCGTTGGACGTCGCGCCCCGCGATACGTTGCTGGCCTCCGGCAGCGACGACGGTATCGTCTTTCTGTGGGACACGTTGACTTGGGACGTACAGAGTGTGTTTCCCCATGCGGGGACGCGCGTTTGGGTGGTAGCCTACTCGCCCGACGGCAAACAACTCGCCGCCGGGTGCGAAGATGGCACGATTCGGATTTGGGATCCGTCCACGAGCCGAGCGCGCACACGTCTTGCCGGAAATCTGCCGCACGTGACATGCATGGCGTTTGCCTCCAACGAGGAACTGTTGATCGCGGGTTTCCCGAATCCCTCCTCCTGGGGACTGTGGGACGCGACCACGGGCCAACTGGTGAAGTCGTATGAATCACCGGGTGAGAAAGTGGAGACGTTGGCAGCGTCTCCGACAGAACCGCTGGTGGCGCTGGGCATTGCCGGCGGCACAGTGCGTATTGTCGATCGCACATCGGGTGAAACGCGCTACACGATTCCCCAGGGCAAGGAAGGCGAGTGGGAGATGCGAGAGCTGGGATTCTCTCCCAACGGTCGCTTCCTGGCAGGTGCCAGGGCCAGGGGAGCGGGGACACCGGAGGAGGATCCGCGCACATTTGTGATCCGGGTGTGGGACGCGACCAATGGCCAGGAAGTGCTGGTGCGGGAAGACTCGGCCCCCAGCAACGCGGCCCACGGAGAGCCATTTGCCTTTTCGCCCGATAGCCGGACGCTGGCAGCGCCGGTCGACGATCGGTTGGACCTGTTTGACCTCGCGTCCAGAACCATCCGCCGTATGCCCAGTGATTCCTTGGGCAAGGTAGTGAGCACCGCATTTTCGCCGGACGGGCAGTGGATCGCGCTGGGCACCAACGACTGGTCGCTGCGTCTGATCGATCCACACAATCCAACACGCGAGAAGAAGCTGGTCGGCCCTCGTGGAATGGTCAACAACCTGGCCTTCTCGCCCGACGGGCGGATCCTGGTCAGCGGCAGCGACGCAGGCGAGGTGACGTTGTGGGACGTGCAGACCGGCGAAGAGATGTGTGCGCTCACCGGACCCACCGGCCAGATCCTTTGGGTCGCCTTCTCACCGGATGGCACGCGGCTGGCCGCCAGCAGCGAACTCCCCGGCAATCACGCCGCCGTCCACATCTGGTACGCACCCCGATCCGCGGATGCCGTAATGATGACCACAAAGCAACAAACCTCCGGAGGTTGGTAACGGCGCAACTTGATTCTCGTATTCGTTCTTCCTTGACCTACCGCGCGTCCTTGCCGGGCTGCCCACGAGTCGTCTGCTTGAACGCTTCTTGACGTGTTTCCTGGATTGTCACCGTCACCGTCCTCGATCAAGTCAGCGATGTGGGGCGGGGAACATCGAAGAATTTGCTCGGCAGATGTGCGGAAAGAACGCTCCCTTTCCAATTGTCCACGATGATTCCACATTGCCAGCAGTTATGCTCCTTCGCGCGAAACTCGTTCACCGCACACGGCACCAGATCGGCGCGACGCCATGGACGCGCGCCCCGCAGCGATTGCGCTTGCCTGTGGCTCCGGTTGCGCCCACCGCCAGGGCACGCGTCGCACGATGCGTCCGCAGGGCCCCCTGGGGCGCCACGAATTCTCAGCAAAAATTCGGCGCAGCGTGGCAGGAATTGAGGGGGAATCTCGCATATAGAAATAGCGACGCTTTGTTGCGGCCATGACGTGGGGCGTTACTCCCCCATCGTAGACGCTACGTAGTGACAGTACATATTCAAGCCAGGAGATGCGATCATGTCCCGACGAGCACTTGTGTCAGTCTCGACCGCCTTGGTGACGCTGCTGATCCTCGCGGGGTCCGCCCCGGCGCAGAAGCCCACCAAACCGGCTCCAACCACCGGGCCCAAGTACTCCCTGGCCTGGATGGCCGACGATGTCGACTGGAGTCGACCGAGCGGTATCAACAAGCTGGGCGACGTCGTCGGTCAGGCGTGCTTCGATTTCGTCGGGTCCGGCGCCGATGAGGTCTGGATTCTTGACCCGGCGGATCTTACAAAACAACTGAATCCGGCACCGCCGCTTTGGGAAGCATTTGTCTGCCAGACGTCTGCAGGCGGCACGGCAAGCGTTACGAATCTCAATGTCATTGCTGGAGCAGCGGTCCCTGACTATTGGCGATTGCTTGACGCGCAAGGCATTAATGACCGCGGTCAGATCGTGGGGCGTGCCGAGTATCGCTTCTTGGAAGTTGACAGCGACGGGAATCCAATTGCTATCCTGCAAGACTGGGGCGTCTTCCTGTATGCACCCGCCGACCTGGATGCGGGGGTCACAGTCACAATCTGGTCTCTCGGTACCCGTGGCGTCGCCTACAATGAACCAACGTCGATCAGCCAGGGAAACGAAGACATCTCGCCGGTCATGCTCATGTCCCAGGAGTTCGATAACGGCGGCCACCCGTGCATTTTCCCAGTCCACGGGAATCCCGATAATGATGTCGTCCTGCTTCCGAATCCGACCGACGGCCCGGGTTGTTGGAGGGCGAACGCAATCAACACCCTCGGACAGGTTGCGGGCAACGCGAACATCGGAGGCAATGTCAACCCGGTGCGTTACACTCCAGGAGCCCCCGCACCGTTGTCACTCGGTTTTCTCAAGAACCCTGGCAAGAACCCGTGGGGCTGGGCCTTGGACATCAACGAGAGCGGTTCGGTCACGGGCTGCTCGACCACGAGCGGCGGGAGTGCTGTGCATGCCTTTCGATATACCACAACCGGAATGAAGGACCTGGGTGGGTTAGGCACGTCGAGTACGATTGGTTACGGCATCAACAAGAATGGTGACGTCGTCGGCGAGGCGACTACGTCGCGCCAGGCGTTTCTTGTACACCGACAAATACGGAATGGTTAATCTGAAGCAAGCGATCGTCAATTTGCCCCCCGCACTCGCGCAGGTGACGATGACGGCGGACAAGATCAATGACAACCGCTGGATCATCGGTTCGTTCGGGGTCGTCGAGCGGGGACAAGCGTATCTGCTGAAGCCGGTTGAGTAGACAACTCTACGCACGCATGCGCGGCAGTGTGATGTGAAACCCCTTGACTTCTTGCTACGATGTATGGTGAGCATTCAGGTGCTGCGCAACGCAGTGAGATTGAAGCGACACGCCTGCCGCACGAATGCCCCTGACCGCGTCCATCTGGCTGTGCGGCGTGATGTTCTTGCCGGCGGCACGGGATCGGGCAAGATAACGGCGGTCCTGGCGAGCGAAAGGCGGACAATCACTTTCACTTGCGCAGTATTTCCCGAGCGTCCCCACGGGTCCAGTAACGGCCGCGGGCGCTACGGGCACTGCCCGCACGCGGAGGGATTGCCTCATGGTCGCCTACGCTCGTCGTGAATTGTTGGGTCGTGATCGCTGAGCCGTCTATCACTGCCGCGCCCGTTGCGTGCACCGCGCCTTTCGGCGAGGACTCTCAACTCGGGAAACAAGTTGGGAAGCCACTGGATTTCGTCGAGGACGACGAGCCCCGTGAGGGGGCCGAGAACCAGTTCGGGGTCCACCGGTAAGTTACTTTCTCATGGGAGAAGGTGACGGACGCCGTGGCGAAGGTGCGCGGTTGAAACATGGAGGCATGTGGCAGACTGGCTCATCAAAAAATGAAATGAGAACCAAGGATGGCGTTGGCGGGGGATGTGTTTAGTATTTTGGAGCTCCGCGCGACCCACCCGCCCCCCCTGGCGAGCGGAAATTCGGGCGACCCTGACGCCTGTACCCGAAATTCTGATTCTGCGGGCTGCTACTGATCGATCCCCTCTGTAACTGCAGGGGGACGAGCATGATCTGGCTACTGCGAGAACTCAGGTTGCTTCAGGCCGCATTCTGCGCCAAGGACTCACCGCGTCAAATGGCCGCAGGGCTCGCTTGTGGCTTGCTGCTGGGGCTGATTCCCAAAGGCAACCTGCTGGCGATCCTGGTGGCGTCGATGCTGTTGGCGACGCGGATGAGCCTCGCCACGGGCATCGCGGCCGCCTTGTGCATCAGTCTGGTGGCACCCTGGTGTGACCCGGTCACGCATCGGCTGGGATATGGGGTGCTGACGTTTCCACCTCTGCAATCCGTCTGGCGGTCCCTGGCGCGGCTGCCGCTCGCCCCCTGGACATCCTTCAACAACACCGTGGTGATGGGCAGTCTTCTGCTGGGTACGTTGCTCATGTATCCCACGTATCGTATCAGTCTGCCGTGGATGGTCTGGCTGCACCGGCGCCGCCCGTTGGAGCAACCTCCACCTGCCGAGCTCGAGACGGCGGCGGCCGAACTGCAGACGCTACCGATAGGCGTTGCCCACGCCGCGTCACCGCCAATGACGGCGCAGCAAGTAACGGCGACGCCCCCGCCGCCACCGCGCGTGGTTCCTCGCCGCACTCGTCCGGCTCGGGCACCCTCCACGGCCCACCGCATGGATCGGCAGTCGGGCGGTGAGTGCCGGCCAATGGAGAGTCCGCGGTCTGGGGGTCTGGAAGATCCACGAAGGAGCTGCGCATGATCCGTTGGTCGTACTTGCTTCCTCGTGTCCTGTTGTTGTTGACGCTGCTGACCGCGGCGCACTATGCCATTCCGCTGGTTCTGCGATGGGGGATGATCCGCGCCATCGAGACGGCGACGGGCACGCAAGCCGACGTGCGGCAGGCCTGGGCATCGTTGGCGCGTGGCGAAGTTCGGATCGGGGACCTGCAGATCGCTCGCTCGGAACTGAGTGACCGCAACCTGTTTCAGTGCGACTCGGCAACGCTCGCCTTGAACCTGAACGCCCTGGCGCACCAGCGGTTGGTGGTCGACGAGGCGCAGATCCGCGGCATCCGCTGGAACGCGCCGCGACGCTTCGACGCGACCGGTGCGGCTCACTTTTCGCTCCCGACACCCGACATGAGCCAGCTGGCTCGCAGCGGAGGAGCGTTGAGCCGACGGTGGCTGGACGATGCGGCCAGGATGCTGCAGCGCCGCGTGGAAGATGAGTTTCCGTCACTGCAGACCGCTCGACAAATGGCCGAGCGGTGGCCGCAGGAATACCGTGACTTGCAGCAGCAGGTGCGCCAATGCCACCAATCGGCTCTGCAGTTGTATGAGACGTTCACCGCAACGCCGCCGGCATCTGAAGTGGGAGAGACCCTGTCGCAGCTACAGCAGCGTTGGCAGGACGTCGTGGGATTGCGCCAGCGGATTTCCCAGCTGCAGGAGCGGCTCGCGCAACTGGCGCGGCAGATCGAGCGCGATCGAGTGACGATCGCGGCGGCGTTCGCCGCCGATCGCGAAAAACTCCTGCAGACCATGTCGTTGGCTCGTCTGGATGACCAGCGGTTGGACAGTTATCTGCTCGATTCCGAGATCCATCAGTGGTGGACGCGGCTGCAGCCGTGGCTGGAATTTGCCCAATGGCTCAACGAGTCGCCGGAGATGAACGAGCTTGGGCATCGAGGGACCGTCGTACCGTTTACCGTGAACGAAGCGCTACCCACGTTGCTTCTTCGGTCAGCCACTCTTGATGGCCAGATATGTCTGGCGGGCCACGAGGTCAGCTTCCTGGGACAGGCCTGCGACTGGGCCATCGGCACGGACTCGTCCTCCCCGCGCCCGACAACACCCGCCCGGCTGCACTTGGTCACCCAGGGGAGCTTCCTGGCTCGGTTAGATCTCCAACTCGATAGTGTGGATGGCGTGCCGCGTCGGCAGATCGCCCTGCAGTGCGACAGCATGCCATTGGCAGCGCGCAGTTGGGGCCACGAAAGTGGCTGGACGGTGGCCGTTGCGCCGGGAACAGCTCAGATCCGCGCTCGGCTGACCGCCACCGGCGATTCTCTTGACGGCCGTATCCAGCTGATCCAAAACGAAATCCAGCTCACCGTCACGCCCGGCGCCGGCGGATCGCTGGACACGCTGTGGCCGCCATTGGCTCAAGCGGCCAACGGAATTGACCACTTCGAGTTGTCGGCGGCGGTCACGGGCCAGGTCGGAGCGCCGCAATGGGAGATCGAATCGAACCTGGGCCGGCAGTTGCAGCAACGTTTCCAGACGGCCCTCGAGCAGATATTGTGCGAGCAGACCGAGCGTTTGGTGGCCGAAGCGAATCACCGCCTGCAGACGCAGATCAAACAATGGGGACAGCAGTTACCCGGGCAACAGGCTCAGCTCCAGCAGCAATTGGCTGCCACGCAACAGCTACTCTCGACCTTGGCCCAGCCCGTGGCCTCGCGTTTCCAACCGCTCGGCCGATTGCTGCAGCGTTTCTAAAGGCCTGGGGCATTCGCCGCCGGACACCTCCAGCCCCGCCTCTCAAGCCTCCTCGGCCGTCGCGTATTCCTGGCGTTGAATAAAATGGGTGGCGACCGCAAGCAGCAGCAAGGTCACGCCGAGCAGCGTGAGCACGTGCAACCAGGCGGGCTGATTACCCAGCAGGATACCGGACGCCTCCTTCGAGAAGAGACTCCGCCAGTCCATGAAGTCGACCAGCAGGTTTCGCAGGCGAAACTGGACGGTGAACTGATTGATGACGGCCGGGACAAAGGAGACGAGGAACTCGAAGATCAACGTATAGGCCACGGCGATCACCATGGCCCGGCGATGGAGCAGCACGCCGATGAGACTGTACAGCGCCCCGTAGGCGAGACAGGCGAGACCGACCAGGGCGATCAGGGTTGCCCACAGGCGCAGAGCCTGCTGAGGCTGCGCGATCAACACGCAGACCGTGACACTGACCCACCCGGACAAGGCTGTCCAGGTAATGGCGGTGAGATACTTGCCCCACAGCGTGCTGACTCGGCCGCGCGGCGCACGGCCAGGTAGATCCAGGTCCGCCCCTCCAATTCGGCTTGCACCACCGGCGTCACCCAGAGCAGCAAGCCGAACAAGGTGATCACCTCGGGGATCAAGCCGAAGAGGATCAAGCCCCAGGCGCTATCGGGGATCTGCGGTGGTTCCGCCGTCTCTTCACCGGGAGCCAATTCGCGAATGCTGCCGCTCTGCTGGGCCAGCAGCTCATCCACGGTTTCCGCCAGGTTCTTGATCTGCGCATTGTTGCGGAGCATCACATACTCCGGAATCACGACGTTATCGAACGTGCGCTTGCTCCCGCCGCGCTCGATGATCAGTCGTGCCACGCGTCGCGAGCCTCGTTTGCGCACGAACATCGACAACTTGTCACCGTTGTCGAGTTGCACGGAGACTTCGTGCATCCGCCCTGAATACCCGGTGAAGTCGGGTGGCTCGAAACTGTCTTCGTTGTACTTGATCACACCGACAATAAAGATCGGAAACGACGTCAGCAGCAACCAGACCGCGATGCGGCTGATCGTGAGGGTTCTCGACAATTCGAAGCGGAATACCGCGAAAGGACCGTGCCACATCATGATTCCTCTCCCCGGTGCATCCGCATTAATGACGAGAAGAGTCGCTGCAGCGAATCGTCCGCGGAGCGCATTTCCTGCACCTGCACGCCAAGCTGTTCCAGCCAGTGCGGCATCTGCTCAAAAACGCTGACCGGGCTCCGCGTGGAGATCAGCAGGACAGTACCTTGCTCGACAAACCGCACGGACTGCGCCAGACCCGACTCGACAAACTGGCGGGCCAGCAGCGTGGGGTTGTCGCACCGAATGCGGATTTCGTTCGGGATGTCGGCCAGCAGGCTGTGAATCTCGTCGGGCGGCCCCGAAGCCAGCAGGCGCCCCCCGCGGATCAGGAGAAACGCCGGACTGACCGCTTCCACCTCGTGCAGAATGTGGCTGGCCAAGATCAGGCTCCGTCCACCACGCACCCATTTCTTGAGCACCTCGGTCATTTCGTGCCGGCCAATCGGGTCGAGTCCGTTGAACGGTTCGTCGAGGATCAACAGGCTCGGATCGTGCGCGAAGCTTGCGCCAATTTCGTCCGCTGGCGCATCCCCAGCGAGTAAGTTCCCATGGTCCGCTGCATCGCGCCCCCCATCCCGACGTCCTCTAACGACTGGGCGGCTCGCCGCCGCGCTTCGCGCCGCGAGTACCCGTGCAACTCCACCAGGTAACTGACCCACTCGAGCGCCGAAACGTTGGGATAGAGCACGTCGACGGCGGGACAAAGACCGATCATGCGCAGCAGCGAATCGCGATTCCAGGGGGAATACCCCAATACCCGCACATTCCCCATCGTAGGACGCAGCTGGCCGGTAATCAAGTTGAGCAAGGTGGTCTTCCCTGATCCGTTGGGCCCCACCAGCCCGTAGGCGCCCGGAGTTAGTGACAGATTAATGTCATTCACTCCGATGACCGTGCCGTAGAGTTTGGTAACATATTCGAGCTGGATCATAGGTCGACTCAGATGCGCATCGGCGCCGCAACGCGGGAAATCAACACAATAAAGGGCATGACCGTCAGAATCAGCAGGAGAACGGCCGCGGATGATACGTTGTCCAGATCCGTCGGCAGCCCGAACACCCACTCCTGGACGCGGCCGAGCATGTGATACAGCGACACCATGCTCCACTGCCGGGGGAGAATGTAATAGGCGGACACGCCGAGCCCCCACAAGGCGAACCAGGAAAATCCGGCGTACCGGCTCTCGGTCGTCATGCTGGAAAAAAACAGGGCCAACGAAGTCGTGGGGAGCATGAGGACCAGGGAGGCCGCCAGAATCCGGAACGGCAGGTCCCAGGTGTAGAGCACCACATCCAGATTGGGAGACAGCAGCACACCCAACACGTACAGCACCAAGGCCGGCAATGTCGTCACGGCCGCCAGATAGGTCCAAACCACCAGCGCCTTGCCAAAAATGTACTCCAACGGCGTGATGGGGCGCGAAAAGTACAAGAGAAACGCCCGGGAACGAAAGTCGAGCGAGATCAAGGTGGGAGCGATCATGCCCACCAGCAGGATCATCAGCAAGCCCTGCGGGTAGCGGAAAAAGGCCATCAGCAAGAGTGACCAGATGATCGGGCGGAACGAGGCCGGGTCGTCCTGAAAAGTCTCCTCCACGCGTTTCAATTCCGCTGCCAATTTCGGGCTGATCTGGTCCTTCGGCATCCACCCGACCAGCACCGGCACGGCCGCCCGCCAGTCGTGATGTTGCAGCGATTGCTCGTAAGCGAAAAAACCGATTCCGGTGACGGCCGCCGGGAGCCAGGCAAAGAACAGCATCCGTCGCAGCCAGTGGCTCTTCCAGAACAAGCGAATCCCCGCCCCGGCCACCACGGTCCAGCGCAGCCAGACGCTGGTGAGCGCTCCTTCCCAACGACGATAACCGACATCATGAATGGGCACGACGGTCTCCTCGCACGGCGTCCAGAAAGATCTGCTCCAGCGAATTCCGCGACGGAGCCAACGACCGAATCCCAACTCCCGTCTCCCGCGCCCATTGCCAGATCAGTTCGGCCGTGTCCGCGGCACTCACCGTCACCCGCAACTGACCGTCCTCGTCCACCGCCACCACCCCGCCGGCACGCTCGATCCGCCGCAGCAACGGCTCGGGATTGCCGGCTGTCCGCACGTGGATGGCCGGGGACGCTGGCCGGCTCAACGCCTCCAGCGAATCAATCACGCGCACCTCCCCTTGCGCCATGATCACCACCGTGTTACAAATCGCACGTACGTCGGGCAGGATGTGCGTTGATATCAACACCGCCTTGCCGGCGCGATGAGCCAAGAGACCGATGCGATGCAACATCGATACCCGCTCGTCCGGGTCCAGGCCCGCCGTCGGTTCGTCCAGGATCAGAAAGGGAGGATCGTGCACGATCGCCTGGGCAAACTTCACCTTCTGCCGCATGCCCGTCGAATAGGTGTCGACCGCGCGATACCGCTCTTGCTCCATTCCGCAAAAATCCAGAATTTCGTGCGATCGACGCAGGGCCTCCATCCGCGGCAACCCGGACAGCCGGGCGGCGAACTGCACCATCTCGATCCCGCTCAGCCCCGCCACGTAACAATCATCCTCCGGCATGAACCCCACGTGCTGGCGGATCATCCGCGCTTGCCTGGTCAGATCGTAGCCCAACACCGTCCCCTGCCCGGATGATATCCGCACCAGCCCCAACAGCACCTTGATGAGCGTGGTCTTGCCCGCGCCGTTGGGACCCAGCAGCCCCGTCACGCCCGCACCCATCGTCATCGTGACACCGTTGAGCGCACGCACCCGCCGGTAGTGCTTGACGATGTCGCGCACCTGCACCACTTGCGGCGGCGGTGGCAGATAGGCTCCGCTGCCAGGCATCGTGCCGCCCCGCTCCGGCGAATCCGCACCAGGCTCACCGGCCTCACTGCCGCCAGCCTGCCCACATCCCCGCTCCGAAGATTCATGCGACGCTGATATTTTCATCCGGTCGTCTCTTCACGAGTTGCCAAGCCTCAGTCCGAGGTTCCTCTACCGCTACGCATCCGTCCGTCGTCCCGCCATGCGCACTCTGTCCGAGCAAAGTGCTGGGTGACCCTCCCGGCCCGCGGGCCGCATGGTACTCCTGGTGCCGACTCCGTCGTGCATACTCGATAGCTCACCAGGCAGTAGGACCGCCAGGCAGGACCGCCATGTATCTGGGCGGGACGGTTTCGCCGGCCAGCCAACCCCCTCACCCCTGCCCCCCTCGCCGCCCTCGCCGGAACTCCGACCCAGACCCCAAACCCTCGGGGAGAGCGAGTTTCGCTTACCGCCTGAGCATCTGGAATGCACAATCACCACCCCACCCTTCAAACACGGCCAGATGAACGTACAGCATGGCAAGCGGTTCCAGCTGGCGAGACAATCTCAGCGGTCCACAGTCGATGGCCACATAACCAAGCTCCTCGGTCAGTTGCTTGACCGTCGCTTTCGCCTGAACATCATCACCGCAGTAGAACATGGCGGCCTGCTGGTCACCATATTGCGGGTCCTCCATCGTCGCGGCACTGAGCGTGTTGAACGCCTTCACCACCCGCGCCCCCGGGAACCACTGGGCAATCTGCTCCGCCGCCGACGTGCTGAAACCGAACTCCAAGCCGGACAGGTCGCACAACAGAGGATTGATGCAATCCATCACGATCTTGCCGTCCAGCTCACCCGCCTGCTCCAACACGCTACGCGTCTGGTCCCAGGGAATCGCCAGCAGGATGGCTTCCGAAGCTTCGATCGCCGCACGGCACGTCCCCACCTTGGCCGACGATCCGGCGCGCGCAAGGACGCCACCCACTTCGTCGCCTGCCGGATCCCGCGCGCAAAAAAAACCTCGTGGCCGGCGTTGGCCCAGCGACAGCCGAGCGCTCGCCCCACATTCCCCGTCCCCAAGACAGCAATTCTCACGACCTCACACTCCGGTTCTGTTAGTTGGCACACTCTCGCCGCACGGGTCGGATCTCACAACCGGCCGCGACCGGCCGATATGGCCTGAAAGAGTAAACGGGCCGGTATCTGCCTGGGCTCCCAGCCAGACCCGGCGACAGGACGCCTCCATCATGGTGCATGTCGTGGCTACGGGCAAGTCGATGCAACCCGCCTGCGACACGACCCGTCGGCAGACGCGCCAGTACACCCAGCGAGACAGCTCTCATCCGCAACGAAATGCCCGGTTCTGCCTGGCGAACCCGTCATCGCCGGACCGTCGCCGCTCGCCAGCTCCCGCACCACCGTGAATTCGCCCGTGGGCCCCTCTGGGAACGTCACGGCCAGCCAGCAACCACCCCCACCACCCATGCATAAAACCCCCCTAAACATACTAGACGGCGGGCCATGTCGGGCCGCGGCAGAGCCGAGTTGCTGTTGGGCACTTCGGGCGAAACATCGGCGAGCAATTGTCGATGCTGAACCGACCCTGGAAGAGCCGTGCTGGCCGATGAGTTCGACGAACGCACGAGGGCGCGATCGTTCGCGATTTCGCGATTTCCGCCGCGAAAAACCGCACTTGACCAGTTCGCGGGAATGTCATATTCTCCCGCCTCGTCAACACGATTGAGCTGTCGCAAAAGAGCTTGCGGAAAGATCGGCCTTTCCATGTTTTGCACGGTTGATTGGTGTTGACGCGAGACAGCCACGTGGATGAGTCTGCATGGGGAACGTGCCCGCCACGTTTCTGCGGACCGCGGAGCGATGTCGGTCGGCAAGGAAGCCGACGATCGTTTCGTCAACCTGACAGTGGCTCGAAATCGAAACTGGGCTGCCCGCGCCGCATGGATGCTGCGTCGTGCAATCGTCCAATCGCTCCCGGAACAAGTGCGAAGTCCTCTGCCCCCCTGGGACAACGTTTCTTTCCGGGAGCTTTTTCTTTTCTTGCCCCAGGCCGTGTCAATTTTCGTTCCGCTATGCGCTCAGCCGATCGGCCGGTGAAGTCCACCGGACCATCTCACGTCGGCTGGTCCACGGTTCCGGCGTTTAGCGAACCGCCGGCGCACTGACGCGACTCGTCTGCGGCAACCCACCCTGCCGAGTTCTGACAACTCCCTACGGCGTCACATCTTGCGTGGCGCGCTCACACACTCCCCGCGGTGCGCTAACACAACATTCATCAGAAGCCCGTCGTTCGCTCACCTTCTATTCATACGGGGCTGACAATCGCCTGCAAGAATGTCACCGGTTGTGGATGGCAACAAGGCTCAGCTCACTTGAGTCGAAATGCCCAGTACGAGGAGCTTCTGATGATGCAGAATAACGCAGAGAACGAAGACCCCGCAAATCGGCGGAGTGGTCGCCGCGGCGGTTTCACACTGGTGGAAATGCTCACGGTGGTGGCCATTATTGGCATCTTGGCGGGACTGGCCTTGCCGGCCCTCAACGCGGCTCGGGCAGCGAGTCGCAAGTCAGCCTGTGCCAACAACCTACGCCAGTTTGGTATCGGCCTCATGTCCCAGGCCTCGCGAAAGGGCCAACTGGCAACCGGCGCCATGGATTGGCTGCGGGACGGCGCTGTCACGGAAGTCGGTTGGGTAGCCGACCTGGTCAACAGTGAAACGCCTGTGGGCCAGATGCTCTGCCCCACCAACCCGTATCAGATTACCGAGGCCTACAACCAGTTGTTGAGCCTCGACGCGGGATCCTTTGACAGTTGCGTGAACCGTTTGGGAAGTTCCCCCAAGACGGCTCCGGACGGAACGCAAATCATCAATCCCTGCCGCGCGATTCACATGGCGGGACTAGGCCCGGCCACCGAGACGCGCCGCCAACTGATCGAGAAGCAAGTCTACGAGAAATCCTACAACACCAACTACACGGCCAGCTGGTTTCTGGTCCGCTCGTCAGTGCTGTTGGATAACAGTGGCAATCTGCGGGATTCGCTGGCGGGTTGCGGCGCAGACATTCGGTCGCGTAACAGCACGATCGGGCCATTGACCCTCAAGCAAGTTGACTCGGCTCGCACTCCCGGCAGCACGATCCCGCTGCTGGGCGACGGGGCTCCGACGGAGAGTCTGCTGTTGCCGATCGGTCCACACAACGCCGGCGAGATGACGGTCGCGGCCTTCACGCGTGGACCGGTGCTGCGGGCGAATCTCTCGCCGCCAGCGTTCCCGCCCGGCACGCCCCGCGAAGGGGCCGGCGGCTGGTGGGGAGTCTGGAACCGTGACGTGCTGCAGGACTATCGCCAGCTGGCGGCCGTCCATCGCGGCAGCTGTAACATCCTGTTCGCTGACGGCGGTGTCCGCTCCATCGAAGACAGCAACCAAGACGGCTATCTCAACAACGGCTTTCCGGCGACAGCGGCGAGCGGTTTCGCGGATGACACGGTGGAAATGCTGCTGAAGGACTGTGCGAGTCTCTATTCGCTCAGCGCCACGGAACTTCCCTGACAGTGCGTTGCACCACCCTCATAGGCAGGAAAACACGCTGCGAAGTGGACATCACAAGAGGCTGGAAAGGAGGTAAACACCAACACGATCCCGCGTCTGAATAGTAACCATGCAGATCGATGATTCCTGGCGGGGCATGCAGACCAGCTACCGGCCCAAGCGACCAATACGTTGGGCTTTGTGCGAACTGATTCCCGCCATGAGCGAACTTATTTGGCTAACGGTTTTTCCGAACTCACGCCCGATTGTACGGTGCGTGAAACTGCCGAGCAGTCTCGGCAGTCGAGTCTATCGCGGCTCACCGCCGCTCGTCGAGTCTATCGCGGCTCACCGCCGCTCCAGGAGGAATAGAATTCATGTCTGCCAGAAAGAACACGAAAAGACGTTTCGCATTCACTTTGATTGAATTGCTGGTCGTGATCGGGATCATCGGGATCCTGGCCGCCCTGCTGCTGCCGGCCGTCGCCAAGGCGCGCGAAGCAGCTCGCCGCTCGCAATGCTCGAACAACCTGCGTCAGATCGGTATCGCGCTGCACACATTCGCCGACCTGGATGAACAAGGCCGGCTCTGCACGGGCGCCAGCGATTTCCGTCGCGACGGTTGCATGGACACCTGGGGCTGGGTGGCGGATGTCGTCAACCAGAACGCTGGCAACGTCGACGAGCTGGCTTGCCCGTCCAATCCCTTGCGTGGTCCGGAAAAGATTAACGACTTGTTGGGGGCCGACTCGACGGACGCGAAGGACGGGGCCCCGCTGACGCGACTGGCTTCCGGCGTCTGTGGCTCGTCCGACTGGGCCGGTTTGACAGGCGGCGCTGGAGCGGAGTTCGGCGGCACGGCAGTCAACACGGACGCACGAGCCGCCTTGGTAGCCCGCGCTTTCCTGGATAAGGGCTACAATACCAACTACGCCGCCAGCTGGTACCTGGTCCGCAGCGTGCCGAAGTTCACGTTTGACGATTCGACCAGCCCGGCCCGCATCCTGGCGGTCGGCAACCCTTCGTCGCAGGGGTTGAAGGGGTTGAGCACCACCCTGGGACCGATCAAGCGGCGGATTCTCGAAACGGGTCCGGTTGTCACCGCCAACATTCCGTTGCTCGGCGACGCGGCGCCCGGTGACATTGACGAGGCGGTCCTCAACCAGACCATCGCGTTCGGTCCGTTCCTGGCCGACGGCTCGACGCCCGACCCGTTCGCCAACAACACAACCGACAAACGGTCGTTCATCGAAGCCGGCGAACTGCTGAGCGAAGCCTTTAACGACGGTCCGGCGTATTGGGATGCCACCTCCAATACCATCAATTTGATCCAGCAGCAGGCTGACTTGACGGTCCAGGTGGATTCCGAAGTCGCCGGCAGCGTGGCGGCCCCGGTCACCGGGTCCAACACCTACTTGCAGGACACGCGCGACTGGTACGCCATTCACGGCGGCGGCAAGAAGGCAGCCTGCAACATCCTGATGGCTGACGGCAGCGTGAAGTTGTTCCAGGACTTGAACAACGACAAGTTCCTGAATCCCGGCTTCCCGGTCCCCAACAATCTGACTGAAGCGGAATACGCCGTAATCGGCTATCGCGACAGCGACGTGGAACTTCCCCCCACCGATATCTTCAGTGGTGTGTTCCTGATCAACCTGCAGAAACGTTCGGTGTTTGAATAGACGATTCGTGTCTTCTGGTCAGTCTCCCCTCTCGGAGAATTGACCGCGTCACTGGCAGGTGCGTGGATGCCCAAGCCACGCACCTGCCTTTCCGCAACTTCATCCTCATCAAGCAATCGACAATCATATGTTTCGTCTTGCACGCCTGATTTCCTTCCTGACGGTCGCACTGCTCTCCGGTTCGCTCGCGTCCTGCTTCAAGGATCCCGAGATCTACACAGCTCACACCGAAGTGACTCCCCAAGGCCAGGTCATCCAGAGACCGCGTTTGATCAGCGTCTCGCAGTTGCACCGCGAGGCGGCGGCGCCCGGTCCCCGCGCAGGTGGACGGGTCGGTCCACGATTTCGGTCGCCTGGATCCCCTCACGACCCACCAGCACACCTTTGTCATTCGCAACGCCGGCGATGCGCCGCTGGAGCTTTCGGAAGGACCAACCACCTGCAAATGTACGCTGGCCAGCCTGACACAGCACACCGTAGCGCCCGGCGAGAAGACGACGGCGGTCGTCCGCTGGAATACCGGTCGCGATCGCGAGTATGCCCATAGTGCCACGATTTATACCAATGACCCGCGCAACAAAGTGATTCACTTGAAGGTCAAGGGTGAGGTTCGCGTGCTGCTGCGCTGCGAACCGGAAGAGCTGGTCGTCTCGCGTCTGGAGCCTGGCGAGACGGCCTCCGCCTCCACGCTGATCTACTCGCACGTCTGGGATCAGCTTGACTTGACCGAGATGACTCCCACCCGCCCCGGCGTGACGTTCACCGTGGGCGAGGCGACTTCGCAGGAGAAACAGGCGGTCGGCGCCCAGGTCGCGCGTCGCCTGACCGTCACTTTGCCCGACAACTTGGAGGAAGGTTATTTCGACATACCGGTCCACATCGTCGCACGCGGCGGCCAGGATGCGGATCAGCCGACTGCCGATTGCGAGCTGACTCTGCAAGGCAAGGTGCTCCGCCGACTGTGCGTCTACGGACCGGATGTCGACGTGGCAGGGACGATCATGATGGGTCGCATCCTGCAAGGGCAGGGAGCTTCGCTCAAGTTGCTGTTGAAACTCCGAGACTCACAGAAGAACCTTCCCGTGCGGAAGATCGAGACCATCCCCGAGTCCCTGCAGGTCCGCGTGGAGCCGTATGAACAGAATGACCAGAAAGAAGTGGGACTCTACCACCTATACATTGACCTCCCCAAAGACGCACCCACGTTTCGTCTGGATCCCGACAAGCGCGGCCTGATCCGCATCCAGTTCGATCACCCTCGTGTTCCCGTCCTGGAAATGCCCGTCGACCTGATTGTCGCGCCCCGCGAGGCCGAGGAGTTTTCGAGTGCCAGTCCGTAACAAGCGCGCTGGGTGAGTTCATTTTCGATGCTCGATGTTTGATGTTCGGATTGCAAATGTCGAATTTTTGTTTCATTGTGGCCACCGGCCGCGTCAGGTTGGCGGATCGTTCTCCGCGGGTCGCAGTGTTGTATGCCAAGTTCCGTGTCAGATCTCTTTGTCGCTGATTCGCAAACGTCCCATGCCTGACATGACTCCCACTGATTCGGCATTTCCTTCTCATGACCAGCAGCAGCGGGACGTGGATGTTCACTCCCCTGCTTCGATCGGGACTGACTCCGTGGGCCACTCGACTATCTCCTGCGTGAAGTGCGGCACCCAGAATCCGTCTGAGCATCGGTTCTGCCGCAAGTGCGGCGGCTCGATGTGGAAGCAGTGTCCGCAGTGCGGCGATGAACGGCCGGTGGACGAGTCTTACTGCGCCGGCTGCGGCGCCGACATGGTGTCCGCCGAGCAGGCGCTGCTGCGATCGCTCGAACTGCAGTTCATCGAGATCCAGGCCTGGGTGGACAACCTGCAGCTGAATGATGCAATCACGGCACTCCGGCAGATCGTGGGCCGGAAAGGCCCCCCCTCTCTCGATGGGATGCGCCGAAAGGCGGAGCAACTGCTACTCGAGGCGACCGCCTGCCGTGACCGGCACCGCGAACTAAGTGATATCCATGTCGGCCGTGCCAAAGTGCTGCTGGAGGAACACCGCCATCGGGAAGCTGTCCAAGAGTTGGATAAGATCCCGCCGGCGCTGCGTGACGGGACAGCCGCGAAACTGCGGACGCAGGCCGAGTCGATCTGCCAGGAAATTGAGCGTTTGAAAGATCAGCTCAAACAACCCGCGGGTTTCACCTTTCAGGAACGCCTGGGCCTGATCGACCGCTTACTCGATCTGTCGCCGAGTGACCCTCAGGTGCGGAAATGGGCCGGCCAGATCCACGACCACGTGCTGGCTGCGGCGCAGCAAGAAATTCGAGCAACATCGATACCGGGACGCGCTGGAGCTGGTCGGCAGCCTGCCGGATCCCCTGCGCAGCGACAAGTCTCAGAAACTGCTGCGAGACGTGGCGGAATTGGAGTTTCTCGAATCCGATTTGCTGCTCGCGCCGGCCGTGACCACTGCCACGATCGAGGCGGCCAGGCGATTGCTCAAGATCGATCCGAATCATGAAACGGCGGGGAAGGCCTTGCAGGAAATGACGCGACGCCACCGCGCGGCAACAGATGGCCCGGCACACAACCTGCTGTGGACAGCGTGCCCGCCGCAGACGCACATCGGACTGCCCGTGCACCACTGCCAGGAACTCCACCGCCTGGCGTTCGCGGCAGATCGCGAAACGCACTGGCGGCAGTATCCCGGCCAGTTCTTCGTCGCCTGCGGATTGGCGCTCCAGGCGGTCAGCCGCGCGGCCGTGCCGATCAATCTAGCCCCCAATGCCAGGCAGGGAGTCTTGGGGAAGTTGCGAACGAGCCTGCTGGAACGCCCGGCCCGCGTCGGCTGGGGACTCGATCTGAGTAATACCGGTCTGAAGGCCGTCCAGCTGACGGTCGAAGAGGATGACCAGGTCCGCGTCACCGAATGCCTGCACATCCCACACAAGCGAAACCTATCGGGCGTGGATGATCCGGCCGTGCTGCGCGAAACACTCGCTGACTTCTCGTCGCGCCATGCGATGGCCGCGACGCAACGCGTGGCCACGCAATGGCCCAGCATTCAATCGCTGGTGCGCCTGCTCAGCATTCCGCCCGCAGAAGGAAAGAAACGTCGGGAGCTGATCCAACGGGAGGCGCGTCATCAAATCCCCTTCCCGCTCGATGACGTCTGTTGGGATACCTACCTCTTCCCGACACGCGACGACGTGGCGACCGTGCCGCAGCATCAGGTGCTGCTGCAGGCGGTGCGGCAGCGGGCCGTCGAGGAACGTCTGGCTTTGTTCCGCGAGCACAAGATCGAGGTGCACATCGTGCAATCCGACGCCGTGGCGTTACATAATTTCCTGCGTTTCGATCGTCTGACTCAGCAGGGAGAGGCAGCGCAAGGGGAAGGAATTGCCGTACTCGATATCGGCGCCGATACAACCAATATCGTCTTCAGCTTTCCCGATATTGTCTGGTTCCGAGCGACGCAGCCGGCCGGCGACGACTTTGTCGCCAACCTCGCGCGGCGCTTCAAAATCACCCACGAAACCGCCGCACAAGTGCTGCTCAATCCGGCCATGGTCCGGCGCCTGAGTGACCTCCATGAAGAACTGTGCGGCGTATTTCTCAAGATCACGGGACAGTATGAGGCGGCACAGGTCGACTTTCGAAAGAACGTCTCGAAACGGCCCTTCAAGGAACTGCTGGTCCTGGGAGGCGCGGGACAGACCTATGGCCTGCTGCGGTATCTGCGATTCGGCCGGTGAAGGCTTGGCTCGCCCGTGGAAGATGTCGATTCTGTCGCGGAAAACCTGCGGCAGACCATCCGGAGGACGAGGGTAAGGAGCATGGCGTGCGTCAGATAGTCCTATTTGTTCTCGTGATGGCAGTGGCATTTGCCGCTGGTTGTGGGGGAGGCGGTGTGTCGCAGGACGACATGCGTCGCAGGGCGATCCGCAGACCGCAACAGGAGGATGGCGACAAGCCGTCGGCCGCGAACCAACTCGCGGCCCGCAACAAGTCGGATGTCGACGCCGATATCGCCACGCGCGATTCACAGCGGGCGGCCACCGCCGTGCCGGCCAAGGGGCGCCCGCCCAAGGACGCGGCCACCGCCGCTGAGACCCAGAGCACGACCGCCACGCCGGCGACACCCCCGACGGCGACACCCCCGACGGCGACACCCCCGACGGCGACACCCCCGCCGGCGACACCCCAGACGGCGACGCCACCGCCGGCCACGATCTCGTCTGGGCCGACGGTGGCGACAACCACCGCCGGCGACGCCGCCGCCCAGCCTCCCCAAAGCGACTCGTCCACGTCCCGGCCGGCCGGTGTCGACTCGCGACTCGGCGCTCAGCCGCCCGCCGAGCC
Source organism: uncultured Planctomycetota bacterium (assembly GCA_963802295.1). Classification (GTDB taxonomy): domain Bacteria; phylum Planctomycetota; class Planctomycetia; order Pirellulales; family Pirellulaceae; genus JAJRVM01. Next base: position 59,221 of record CAWDIM010000022.1, read on the forward strand.
CTTGAGCTTGGAGCAGCGCCGCCAGCGGACCATCAGCAACCTGACGCAGATCGGTGCCGCCATCCGTCGATTCTGCGATCAGAACGGTCGCCTTTTCGGCCCGGCCATGTGTAATGCCCAGCAGCAGCCGATGGTGAGTTGGCGTGTCGAACTACTGCCCTATCTGGGCTACCAGGAACTGTATGACATGTTCGACGTCAGCCAGCCGTGGGACAGTCCGCGCAACAAGCCACTGTTGGATCTGATCCCGCCCGTCTACCAGTCTCCCGAACGATTCGATACCAGCACCAACTACGTGGTTCCCGTCGCTTCCTTTACGCCGTTCGGCCGCGCGCGCGGCTATGGCATAATGAACTTGGACGACGGCCCCGAGAACACGGCGTTAGTGCTGGAGGTCAACGACTCGGACGCGGTACCATGGACCAAGCCTGCGGATCTCTCGGTCGACATCAAGACCCTCCGCCAACATGTCGGCGCGCTGCGCGACGATGGGTTCTTCGTCGTCTGGGGCGATGGCGCGATCACTCGCGTGACACCCGAATGTGGTGAGAGGGATCTGAAGGCGATTCTCACTCGCGATGGCGGTGATGCAATCGCCTCGCATCTGGTCCGCGCCGAGGCGACGGCCGCCCCGGCGGCCACCGACCAGCATCAAACGACCGACATCGCGACCCCAGCCGCCGACCCCACCGGACGCGGAGCCCGCTCCGGCCGAACAGGTCGCACGCGTGGAACCGGCCCCGGCCAATGCCGTCGAACACTTCGGCCGCGGGGCCGCATCCGCTCGACTGCCGATCCCCAACGCGTTCGGTCTGGAGCAAGCAAGAAAGCTGTTGAGCGAAATCTACAAGGTTGATTACGAGAAGGCCAAGTCGGTCCGCGACCAGCGGGCCTTGGCCCAGCGGATGCTCAAGGATGCGTCCCGCGTCTCGCCCGACCCCGCCGGACATTATGTGCTGTTGGATATCGTGATCAAGATCGCCACGCAGGCGGGCGACAGTGCCACAGCCCTGTCCGCCGTGGACGAAATGGTCGCTCGGTTCGAGGTCGATGATCTGCAATTCGAGTCTGACATCCTACAGCAGCTCAGCCAAGAGGAAAGACCGCGAGCGAGCGCTGAACCAGGCCTTGCTCGAGAGAGCGGAGCCGTTGATCGAGCGGGCCCTGAAAGCGGAACAGTTTGAACTGGCTGAAGGCATGTGCCAGCTCGCGCTGGGAGCGGCCCGCCAGTCGGAAGATCGCGCCAAGGAGAACAGCTTGACACAACAGAAAGGCCTGGTGGAAGAAGCCCGCAAGGCATTCAAAGCCATCCAACGGACCATCGCCTCGCTGGAAAACAACGACGATCCAGCCGCCAATCTGGCCGTCGGACGCTACTACTGCCTGGTCCGAAATGAATGGCCGCAAGGGTTGCCGCTGCTGGCCAAGGGGAGCGACAGCCGGCTGAAACAGCTCGCCGCCGCCGAATTGCGCCTGCCCACCATTGCCGCCGACCAGCTGGAACTGGCCGACGGCTGGTGGCAATTGGGAGCGGAAGACTCCACCTACCAGAAGGTCCTGCGGCTGCGCGCCGTCTACTGGTATCAGCGTGCCGTCAAGCAACTGCCGCAGGGACTCTGGAAAGTCAAAGCCGAGATGCGACTGCAGCAGGTCAAGCGCGAATACGGTGACGATGCTCTGGCATCGTTGCAGGATCCGTCCGCCGGCTGATTCGCGTCGTGCCGGTGCCGGTCACCGACCGCTGCTGAGGGGCGTCGGCAACGAGAGGAGCGGGAACCGGGTCCGTGACGCTGAGCTCGCGACACACGACCAACAGCCAGGGACCGATCGGGCACGTTGCCGGAAAACAACGTGTTGCATGGAGGCCCCGTGCAAGCCGCCGTCTCGCGGCGAAACGACCTCAGTCGGCTCGTCGGAAACCGTGGCGGCAACTTCCCCGTTTCGGTCGGTCGTCGCGCGCGCCGAACAGCCAGTGTTTTGATGGACGCTCCATTGACTTGCCTCCCCCCGCAACCTACATGCTTGTAGGATCTCGCGGCCGACGCGGGGGGGAAATCCTCTGCGCCGTCGAGACCGAGCGTATTGGTTGGGGGACGTTCATCACGATGCTGCAAGTCTTCGTCGTCTGCACCGCCATTTTGGTTGGCTTGGTGTGCGGATGGTGGTTACGCGGTAGTGACCCGCGCTACCTGCGAATCCGCGCACAATCGGCAGATGCTGCGCGGACCCGAGAAGTACTCGAGCGTTTGCGCGACCTCACCCACAATGTCGCATCGGATGTCGACAAGCACAAAGCACTGATGGGGCGCATCAGCGAGGAGCTCCATGCCACCGACGACAAGGAACCGGCGGCGGTCCTCCGCGCGGTCGGGAAGTTGATACAATCCAACGAGCGCATGCAGCAGCAGCTCAACTCGGCCGAGGAGAAACTCGAGAGTCAAGCCCGCCAGATTGTCACGCATGCGGTGGAAGCTCATACGGATGCCCTCACGGCGCTCGCCAACCGCCGCGCCTTTGACAAGGAATTGGGCCGAGCTTACCGCGCGTCCATCGACCGCGGGACACCAACAGTGATCATGATGATCGACGTCGATCATTTCAAGAGCCTGAACGACACGTACGGTCATCGTGCCGGGGACGAAGTGCTGCGCGGCATCGCCAAGGTGCTCCGCGATCGGATTCCGGAAGAGTATTTGATCGCCCGTTACGGCGGCGAGGAATTCGCGGTCATCTTATACAACACGTCGATCGAGCGGACGGGGAGCCTTGCCGAACAGGCTCGCCATGAGGTGGGCGAGAGGAGCTTCGATTTCGATGGATTGAAACTGCATGTCACGGTCAGCGCCGGGGTCGCTCAATTTGCTCCGGGCGAGACGGTCGCGTCGCTGATTGGCCGCGCGGATGACGCGCTGTACGCGTCCAAGGAAATGGGGCGCGACTGCGGACACTTTCACGACGGCTCACAGATCCTCCCCCTGGGCAGCCTCCACAAGTCCCATCCGCTCCGCGCCGAAAAGAAATCGGAGCCTCCGCCGTACGATGTCGGGATCTCGTCTCCCGAAGTCTTCTCGTCCGATCTGCGCCGGCGGCTGTCGGAGTGGCGGAGCGGCGGAGCCCCGCTGTGCATACTGTTCGTGCAAATTGACGATCTCGGCCACGTTCGCGAACGATACGATGCCGACAACTGTGATGCGGTCCTCCGCGCTTTGACGCTCACTTTGAAGGCCGTCATGCGGGGCATCGATCATGCAGCTCGTTTCCAGGGGGAATCGCTCTCGCTGTTGCTCCCCGGCTCCACCCTGCGTGGCGCCATTGGCGTGGCGGAACGACTCCGCGCAGCCGCGGCCCGCTGCGAACTGCCCAAACGCTTCGAACTGCGCCGCTTCACCGTCAGCATTGGCGTCGCGGAGGCGCTCGAAGATGAGAACGAAGACCAGTTGATCGAGCGGGTGCGGGATTCGCTCACCGTGGCTCACATGCATGGCCAGGACTGCACCTACGTTCACGACGGCCTGGATTTCCACTTGATCGGCGTGGGAAGCATCAGCGCGGCCACTTGATTTCGCTCGACGACGCCACGTGTTATCATGGCGGGCGGTTGTCGATATCCTGCCTGGGAGGGAGAGAAACCATGCAAGCCGATCTGGTGTTCGTCCAAGCCCTGCGCGGTGCTCCGCTGTCGAGTGCCAACCGGCACGCGCTCGATACCGACCATCTCTTTGTGCTGGCGTTGCGGAAGGTCATCGAGTTGACCGAACCGGAAAAGAGCAGGCTGTCGTCCGATGAATTGCTCGTGCTGGCACTGCGGCAGATCGTCAAACTGACCAAGGACGACAAGGACCGCTTGGCGCCGGACGAGTTATTTTTGCTGGCACTGTGCGGCGCCGCCCATCTCAGTCCGCAGGACAAGCAACGCTTGAGTTCGGACGATCTGCTGCACCTGCAGATGCGCGGCTTGGCGTAGCAGTAACTGACGTACCGTGCGGGGCAAGCCCGCGTGGAAATGGAAGCATCCGTACATGACTGCCCCCTCCCACACCGAAGCCTCGTTTCCCACCGATGTCGATCAGTTGGAGGAGCTGCTGAGCCGTCCACCGGCTCGGCTGGTGGAGGCCTTTGCCGCATTGGACGGTGACTTGCTGTTCCTGGGAGTCGGCGGCAAGATGGGTCCCACGATGGCGCGGATGGCCCTGCGCGCTCTGCGGCAAACCGGTTCGCGTCAGCGGGTCATCGGCGTGTCGCGTTTTCGCGACCACGGCGTTCGTCAGCGGCTGGAACAGGCGGGAATTCACACGATCGCCGCCGACTTGCTCGACGAAGACCAGGTGGGACGGTTGCCCGATGCGACGCGCGTCGTTTCCATGTCCGGCTTCAAATTCGGCGCGAGCGAGCATCCGGAAATGGCCTGGGCCGCCAACTGTTATCTCCCCGCAGTGGTCTGCCGTCGCTACCGCGACAGCCGGATCGTGGCGTTTTCGACCGGCAACGTGTATGGCTTGGCTGCGCGCGCGAGCGGTGGGTCGGTCGAAACCGATCCGGTCCGTCCCGTTGGCGAATACGCCATGACGGCCGTGGGACGTGAACGGATGTACGAATACTTCAGCCGGTTGCAGCACACGCCCGTTGTGCTGTTGCGGCTCAATTACGCCACGGAGTTGCGTTACGGCGTACTGGTGGATCTGGCCCAGCAAATTGCGGCGGGTCAGGAGATTGACCTGTCGATGAGCTACGTGAACGTGATCTGGCTGGCCGATGCCAACGCCATGGCGCTGGCGGCCTTTTCCCTGGCCGCCACCCCCGCGCGGGTGATCAACTTGGCCGGACCGGAGATTCTCTCGACCCGCGAATTATGTCTGCAGTTGGCCCAATGGCTGGGCACCACAGTTCGTTTTGCCGGGCCTGAGCACGAAGACGCGCTACTCAATAACGGCCGGCTCGGCTGTGAACTGCTGGGGCATCCCGAGGTATCCGCCGATCAGATGCTCCGCTGGACGGCTGCTTGGATCGCTGGCGGCGGCCCAACGCTCGACCGGCCAACCCATTTCCAGAGCCGCGCGGGACAGTTCTGACGCGTCGGGCCCCACGCGTCAAGGAGCTGGCCGCATGCTACACTTTCCTGGGAGCTGCCGGATGGCCGTCCTGCCACACGGCATCATCGCGGCTGGTGACCGATTGCGGCAGCCCCCGGCAGCCCCCGTGGCGAACAGGAGACCGAACCGTGAAGTTGCACTTCTTGGGAGCGAATCGCCAGGTCACTGGCTCGCGTTATTGCCTGGAAGTCGGTGATACCAGGATCATGATCGACTGCGGCATGTTCCAGGAGCGACCCTATCTGGAGCGGAACTGGGAACCCTGCCCGATCGCGGCAGCGGAAATCGATGCGCTGATCCTGACTCATGTGCATGTCGACCACAGCGGCTTGATACCACGACTGGTGCAGGAGGGATTTCGGGGACCGATCTACTGCACGCGACCGTCGGTGGAACTGGCGGAGATCATCCTGCGTGATTCCGCGCGGATTCAAGCGGAAGATGTGAAGTACAAGAGAAAGCGACACGAGAAGGAAGGACGCCGTGTCAATCATCCGGTCATTCCCCTGTACACCGAAACCGATGTGGACGAAACCGTGCCGCTGCTGCGCGGCACCCCCTACAATCAGGCCGTCAAGATCGGCGACGCGGTGACGGTCACCTTCTACGAGGCGGGACATATCCTCGGCTCGGCCATGCTGCAATTCGATGTGCGGGAGCCGCGGGGCACCACGCGCATTATCTTCTCGGGCGACATCGGGCAGTGGGACAGGCCGATCATTCGGGACCCGACTCTGTTTGATGAAGCAGATTACGTGGTCATGGAAACGACCTACGGAGATCGCGATCATCAGCACAATGGGGACATTGAATCTCAACTCGAACAAGTGATTCAAGAGACGGTTTCCCGGGGCGGCAATGTCGTCATCCCCACGTTTGCCATCGAACGCGCCCAGGAGGTGATCTACCACCTCAGTCGACTGGTGCACGCCGACCGCATTCCCAGCCTGGATGTGTTTCTCGATAGCCCCATGGCCGTGGATGTCACGGAGGTCTTTCGCAACTTCCGCGAATGTTTCGATGAACCGACCTGGCAGTTGATCATGGCCAACGAATCACCGCTCCGCTTTCCCGGGCTGACGATGGTTCGCGACGTGCAGGAATCGAAGGCGATCAACCACCACAAACAGCCCTGTATTATCATGTCCACCTCCGGCATGTGCACCGCCGGACGCATCAAGCATCACTTGCGGTCGAACATTGGCCGGGCGGCGTCGACAGTGCTGTTCGTCGGCTATCAGGCCCAGGGGACACTCGGCCGTCAGATCCTGGAAGGTCATCCGCTGGTGCGCATTCATGGTCGCCAATGGAAGGTGAAAGCGGCGATCAGGCACATCGACGGATTTTCGGGGCATGCCGACCGCAGCGCGCTGCTGAAATGGGTCGGCCATCTGCGGCGTCCACCCCGTCATGTCTTCCTGACGCACGGCGAAGAGGCGGCCGGAGAGCATTTCGCCGCGGACATCACTCGCCAGTTCGGCTGGCCCGTATCGCTGCCGGAATATCGTCAGACCGTGGACCTGGAGCGTCTCGCGGACTCCTCAAAGGGGGGCACAGGAGGGTCCCGGTGAGGCCCAGCCACGACCAGCTACGACCAGCCGCAGGGCTGCTGGCGAACCGTGGCACGAACCGCGGCGGGTTATTTGGTCAGGAAATTGCGAGCCAGCGCGACCATCACCAACTAACATGGAAGAGGGATGCGACCCGGGACGCCAGCGCGGCTGGCCCGGGCGGCAGCCGGCGGGGAAAAGCCGGGCCGCGACACCCGTCACGGGAGCGAACAGGCAAACTAATCGCCAAATTCCTTAAAAAAGGTTCTGATGCACGTGCTTGCCACGGGGATTGCTTAAGGCAAGAATGGAGATCCGTTCGACAAATGTGTAGAGACACATAGATCCGACACCGTTCTGATTCTGATCGTACTGCGGGTACTGGTTGACGCCCTTCGCTTGGCGTGGCCTTGTCTCCAGAGGTCACGATCGGCGTTTTTGTGCGGCCTCCTCTGTTCCGGTGATCCCAGTGACATGACATCCAACGTCGAGACAACTCGTGGGACGTACGAGAAGATGGCGACCGAGTGGTACTATCAGATCATGAATGACATTGTCGGTCCGTTGACAAGCAGTCAGCTTGTGGACCGGGTCCGCTCAGGCCAAGTCAAGGAAGATACGCTGGTCCGGAAAGATGATTCTCAGTGGGTGCCGGCCCGCCAGGTCAACGGGCTCTTGGAAGCGGTCAATCAGCATCGGACGCAGCGGATCTGTCCTTACTGCGGCGCAATGGTCGATAATCCCCCGACCACCTGTCAAGGCTGCAATCGCAAACTCGTACTGTCGTTCAGCTCCCGTTTGACCACCATCGGCAAGGCGAAGACCAAGGCCACCAAAGTGGCGCGTGATCGCGAGGCGGAAACGAAGGCCATTCGCGATAGTAGCGACCGAGCGGACATTATCCGGTACCTCGTGCTGCTGGCCCTCTGGCTCGGTGTCCTGCTGGTCGCCCCCTTTCTCATCTACCTGGCAACGAGTGGCCGACTCTTCTTCGACGGAGACTTGGCGGTCATCGCGATGATCGTCGTGTCGGCGATCGTGGGAGGCATCTATTACTTCATCTCGCGCCTGGGGTGAATGCCCGTCCCCGACAACTCCACAGCCTGAATCGCATACTTCTCGACCAACCGATACAACTTTCGCCGATCGATCCCCAGGGTGCGTGCCGCGCGCGTTTTATTGCCCGCTTCACGCCGTAACACTTCCACCACTTTCGCCCGCTCAATCGTCGCCAGGTCATCCTGCTCGCCGAGTAGCGGTGGGGTGTCGACCGGCGTGTACTCCGCCACTTCCCGGGGAAAATCTCGCAGCCGCAACGTGCGGCCCTCCGCCATGATCTTCGCCCGCTCCACCGCATTGATTAACTGCCGCACATTTCCAGGCCAATCGTAGCGCTCGAGCATCTGCAGCGTACCATCTTCAACATCCCACTCCGGCCCCAGAAAATGCTCCACTAACGACGCAATGTCCTCCTTGCGCCTGCGCAGCGGAGGAAGCTCCAGCGACAGGACGTTGATCCGATAATACAGATCCTCGCGGAAATACCCGTCGCTGACCTGCTGGCTGAGATTGCGGTTCGTGGCCGCCAGCAACCGCACATCGACGCGCCGCTCCTTGATCGACCCGATTCGCCGCATGGACCCGTCCTCCAGCACCCGCAGCAACTTGGCCTGCAAGGCGCCGGGCATCTCGCCGATTTCGTCAATGAACAGCGTGCCCCCGTCCGCGACCTCGAACAGCCCCTGCTTGGCACTGACAGCGCCCGTGAACGCACCCTTCTCGTGCCCGTACAACTCGCTCTCGAGCAACGGTTCGGGGAGCGCCGCACAATTGATGACCACAATCGGCTTCTCCGCGCGCCGACTGTGACGGTGCAGGGCGCGCGCCACCAGCTCCTTGCCCGTCCCACTCTCGCCCTGAATCAAGATCGCCTTGTCACTCGGGCCCGCACGCTCGATCAATCGGTAAATTTCCTGCATGGCCGGGGACTCCCCCACCATCACATCCTCCGACTCCGACCGCCGCAACAAGGCTCGTAACTGCAGATTCTCCCGCTTCAACTGGCGGCGCTCGTGTGCTTTCTCAATCAACAGTTCAAGCCCCTTCATGGGAAATGGTTTCGTCAGATAGTCGTAAGCGCCGAGCTTCATCGCCTCGACCGCCGTCTGAATCGTCCCTTGCCCCGTCAGCATAATCACTTCACAGTCGACATGGGTCCGCTTGAACTGCTCGAGCAACTGCAGCCCCGACACCCCCGGCATCATCATGTCAAAGACCGCCACATCGAACTCGCGACTCTCTGCCAGGCTCATCGCCTCCTCAGCGTCCGCCGCATCGCGCACCCGAAACCCGTGGCGCAAGAAACGCGACACGAGAATCTGCCGAAACTCGTCGTCATCGTCGACAATCAGCAAGTCAAGCTGTTTCAAGTCGTTCATCATCCCTTCTCGGTCGCTCAAGATCCCCTTCGCTCCACAGGCTAGTCGTTCGGCCACAAGGAATTCCCGATCGTGATCCGCGCCTTCCCACCTCCCGGACCGCCGACCACCAAGGCCCGTTGGGCGGTCGCACTCCGGGCTGGCGGTCCCGAACCCGGGCTGGTCGTCCCGGGCCGATGGCCCCCTAACACAAAGCGCCCAGACCGTCCGCCCCGGCCAGGTCACCGGGCGTCAACGAAAGCTGGTCGGACGCCCCCATCCGCGCGCGGAATCGCACACCCGCTCCAGTCTATTCCAAGCTAGCGGGCCTGTCACGCCGCCCGGTCAATTTACGGACTAAGTGTCCACTGCCCAGCGAAAACGGCGGTTCGCCAGATTGGGCTCCGCTTCAGAGCGGTCCAGAGCTTACAATATGTCAGGTGATAGCTGGTCCCGGGGTCCTCGCCCAGACACGGTCCAGCAACGTCCGAGCGTGGCGCATGCAGCGTGCGGAGAAGGATGGGAACCCTGTTTTGGCTGGACCACTGACGCGCACCTCGCTGAGACCGAGGGCCGTCGCATCGTCTGGGAACTCCCAGCGAGATCTGACCTTCGCCGGTGCTTGAGCGTGAAGTGGCGGGCGTCCGCCTGGGCAAGCAGACGCACGTTATTCTGGTTCTTAACGGTGGGCATGCTTACTTCGGGAGTGGACGATGAAAGCCAAGAAGATTATCTTTCCGACAGACTTTTCTCATTGCGGTGATGCCGCGTTGAAGATGGCTACTTCGCTGGCCAGGGATACGGGTGCCACACTGCTGATTGTCCACGTGGAGGAACCGCCGGTCGCCTATGGCGGCGGCGAGATGTACTACGGGATACCGGACCCCGCGAGCGAGGATTTGCGCCGCATGCTCGAGGAGGTCGTTCCGACAGATGCGGCGGTCCCCTGCGAGCATCGCTTGGTGACCGGCGACCCCTCGACCGCGATCGCAAAATTGGCGGAGGAGGAAAACGCGGACTTGATCGTGATGGGCACCCATGGCCGGACCGGTTTCACACGGTTGCTGATGGGAAGCGTTGCCGAGGCGGTCGTGCGACGCGCCACTTGTCCTGTCCTGACCTATAAACAGCGTGCTCACTCAGCGTCGGATGCCGACGATTCCTGAATACTCTGGCGGTCGCTGACGCGCCGCCGCGTCCCTCCTGCGGCGGAAGCCAGCCAGGGCCTTCGTGAACCTGAGCAGGGGGCAAGTGTCCGTGAATTCTCAGAACCTTTACGGAAAGAGTGATGAATATCCAGGACAGCCTTCATCGGATTCTTGCCTCCAAGAAAATTTTCGGCCAGTATTTCTATGAGACTTTCTTCGCACGATGCCCGGAGGCCAGACAGTACTTTCGGAACGTCAACATCGAGAGGCAGGCTGTGCTGCTGACGATGGCCCTCGTGGTCATCGAGAAACAGCACGGCTCCGCCTACCTGGCCGCGGAAGAATATCTCAAGTACCTGGGTACCAAACACCACGATTGGCAGATCCCCAAACACCTTTATGCCAACTGGTCGGCGGCCATGTTGGCAACGCTCGCGCAATTTCATGGTGACGAGTGGGATGAATCCTTGGGACAACAGTGGCAAGAGGCGATCGAGCAAGTGATCGGGCTCATGTTCCAGGGCTACGAGCAGCACTTCACGGTGTGACAAGCCCAGGATGATCATCCACCCGCGATATCGCGGCCAGCGTATCGGCGGTCGGACGTGGTGTATGCCGAGGCACCCGCGCTGCGGGCAGCGCCGACGTGCGCTGCCGCGGCGACGGATCGCGAGCGAGGGGGCCGCGGGAGACCGTTCAGCGAGCCTTCTCCGCGGTAACGGCAGTCGGTGGCAGCGCACTTAACCGGGCGGCGCAGCGCTGTCGCAACTCGGCATCCCCCCGTCGCTGAGCCATCTGATAGAAGATCCTGGCTGCCCCGGTGCGTCCCTTGGCTTCGGCTGCCTCGCCTTGTACAAAGAGCTCCCACGCCTTGTCTTGCCGCGTCTGCTCGCGCGCCGCATGCTGCCGCCGGATCTCCGCAACGCTCATCAGCCCCGCGGACACGGACGAGTGGGGGGGCCCGCTGGCGCTCGGCCGACCCCCTGCTGCAGCTCCAGCCCGAGCCACTGCGACGTCCTCCCCGCGCCGGCGGGCTGCTTCCGCCAGAACGGCTCGATCCAGTGCCTCGTGGTCGATCACCGTCGCATGCACGGAGACTCCTCCAGCGCTGGCGTCGCCCCCCACCGCACGATTGCCCATCGGCCGTCCCAGGCCCGGCAAACCGTAACTCGTACTTCCCGTGGATGACCGGCGCAGGGAGCCCAGATACGACCCACCTCGATCGGGCACCAATACCGACGTCCGCACGGAAAAATAGTCGAACGACGGGAGCTGCAAAGTCTGCCCTCGAGCGCACGGGGCCCCAGCCGCTGACAACGTCGCCACCACAACACAGACGAGATACTTCACGATGAAAGCCCCCTCCTTGCGAACAACCTCTCCGCGTCACTGTAGCGAAAGGCTCGCCCGTCCGTCAATCAAACCCGGGGAGGTTCCGGGCTGGGTGGCTGGGGAACGGGGTGGCTGGGGAACGGGGTGGCTGGGGAACGGGGGAGCTGGGGGGGCGGTGCTGGAAGGGGCGGCCATCTGGTACATTCTTGTCGTCGTGCATGTTTGCACCGCCCCGACTTCCCTCGCCGTTTGTTCGGAGTACATCATGAACTGGCACACTCTCCTCGCGGTTCTCCTGATCGGGTCTGTTATGCTGTCGACTTTCCCGGTTCACGCCCAGCAGCCGCGTGTCGGCGTCGCGACCGTCGACATCACCCCGCCGCTGGGCATGCCCATGGCCGGCTATTATCACGAGCGAGGAGCGGATGGCGTATTGGATCCGCTCTATTGTAAGGCGCTGGTTATCGAGTTGGAGACGGCGCGGACCGCCTTGGTCTGCCTCGATATTATCAGTGTCACGCGGGCCATCACCGACCAGGCCCGCGCGGAAATCGAGAAAGTGACCGGGATCCCAGGGACGCACGTGTTGATTAGCGCTACCCATGCTCACACGGGCCCGGAACTGGCGCGTGACAGCCAGCGCGTGGAAGATATGGGGGGAGCGAAACGCGAGGCGGTGGAGTATACGCAAGGGCTGCCGCAAAAAATCGCACAGTGCGTACATCAAGCAGGCACCAACTTGCAAGCTGCCCAACTCCAAATGGCCCAAGGAGTCTGCGAAGACCTGGCGTTCAATCGCCGTTACTTCATGCGTGATGGCTCCGTCGGCTGGAACCCCGGCAAGTTGAATCCGGACATCATGTTGCCGGCCGGCCCGATCGACCCGGAAGTCGGCATTCTCTACGCAGAACATCCGGAGGCCGCCAGTCCGGTGCAAGGTTTGGCCACGTATGTCAATTTCGCGATGCATCCCGACACCACCGGCGGCAGCAAGTTCAGTGCCGATTGGCCCGGCGCATTGGGGCGAGTCCTGACCAGCTATCATGGCCCGCAACACCTTACGCTCGTCGGCAACGGCACTTGCGGGAACATCAACAACTACGATTTCTTCTGGAAATGGCCCAACGGCGGACCGTTTGAACAGAATCGCATCAGCGCAATCCTGGGCGCTTCGATCTTCCAAGCGTACAAACAGCTGCAGCCCGTCTCCGCCGCACCGCTGGCAGCCCGCAGTGAGATCGTCGAACTGGCGCTCCCCGAAGTGACGGCCGAGCAAGTGGCGGAAGCCACCGAGATCTTGAAGGCCACCCAGGATGATCGCGGAGCCAATTTCATGAAACTGGTGCGATCCTACCGCGTGCTGGACATCGCGCGCCGTGAGGGAAAACCACATCGCGTGGAAGTGCAAGCCATTTCGCTCGGACGCGACGTCGCCTGGGTCGGTTTGCCAGGTGAAGTGTTCGTGGAATTGGGCTTGGCCATCAAGCAACGCTCCCCCTTCCAGCTGACCATGGTTGTCGAGCTGGCCAACGAGAATATCGGTTACATTCCCGATCGTCGCAGCTATGCCGAGGGGAATTACGAACCGGCGAGTGCCCGCTGCGCCGCCGGCTCAGGCGAAAAACTGGTCGACGCCGCCGTCGCCCTGCTCAACCAACTCCATCACGAAGCGAAGCCTTGACTGCCATAAGAGCGCCCCAGTCCTCGCTCCTTAAGCTCCTGCGGAGTCAGAGCGAGGATGTCGGTACCTCGCACGTCAGGCTCGTCCTGAATAGTAATCGGCGCTGAGCATCGGTCAGTTGAAATCGTTTCTTCCCCTGTGCCTTCATCAAGGCATCAAGTTCCACTTGTTTGAACGCGATGACCGCTAGTTGCTCGCGGTTGACCCAAGCTGCTTGCGGCCCGTTACTGCGGTCCGGCCCACCGTTGAAGTCTTGTCTTCAGTTTTGTCATTCGGATTTCGGATTTCCGGTTTTGGTTGTGGCCACCGGCCGCGTTAAGAACAAGGAGAAAAGAAATTCACCCTGCCCTCGCCTCTGTTGGGGCGAGGGCAGGGTGAGGGGACGAGAAATCTGGAAGCCCTTTTTTCCCGCCGTCATCAGCTCTGCGCCAGTACCACCACGACAGGACTATGTACGACGCTTAAGCACGAATAGCAGGCCCACTAGGCCCGCGCCCAGAAGCGTTAGCGAAGCTGGCTCAGGGACGGTCGTCAGCGACAGGTCGTCGATGCCAATATACGCACCTGCATCACTGATGCCGTTCTTAACGGGAACCAACATGAACACGGGCAAATCCGCGGCGTTCGTGGGTGCAGTGAACGGCGCGATGGTGTTCTCCCACTGTGGGGCAGCGGATTCGGGGCCAACGGTGGGACCCAGGCTGGTGATCCACACCGCGTCACTGCCGGACCGCGTGGCTGCCAGGTAAACATCGTAGCCTCCCGACGCTTCGAGATCCCAACGCAGAGCGCGATGCAACCAAGCCGACAACAGGTAGTCCTGCCCCGGCATCAGCGTACTGGTTAAGGTCTGCCCAAATGATTCATTGGGGGCCGCGCCAGCCACGAAGCGGATGCCGTCGTGAGCTGAAACGCCCGGAAAATTCCCGTTGACCGCTGGGAGAAGGCCAAATGAACCGTCGCTGGAATAAGTGTCAGCTCCTGCCCCCCATGGATAATCAAGACCCACCTGAAACCAATCACTTGGCAGATACCCCTGATCGTGTATCTCCCCCGGGATGCTTTCGAAACTCCCGTTACGAATCATCTCGGCCGATGCGTTGACGCCGAGACTGAGCAGGGCAAACGCCGCTACTACTGAAATCAACTTCTTCATCCTCTCGTCTCCGAATAACCAATGGACCTGAAATAGCACCCGCTTTATGGTATTTCTAATTTCGGTTGGTACCGCAGTGCAATTGCCGACCACCACTTGATATTCCTATCCCCGTAAAAAATGCACACCAAGATGCAGACACCCCAAGATGCAGACACCCAGAATCTGGTGGACACTTGGTCGCGACTGGCGGCGTGGCGGTGGCGGGAACGGCAAAAGACCAGTCGCGATACCTCCGCGGTGGGGTTGCGGTGACATACGTATGTCACCGAGACTGCGGTTTCGGCGCGAATGGACTCGCCCCGCCGCAAGCTCGACCTAGAATTCCCTTGCCCCCCTGGAGGGAACTCGGCCCTCTGTGAGGAAACGTGCACATGACAAGACGAAGCGTGTGGCAGGCACAAAGGAGTGGCCGATGCCTGGCTATGCGCGCAAGTATCTGGTGCGGGAAGGGGAAGTCGCGACCTATCACTGCTGGTCCCGCTGCGTCCAACGGTCCTTTCTCTGTGGCTACGATCCCGTCACCGGACGGGACTTCAGCTATCGCCGCGGCTGGGCGGAAAACCTGCTCGCTTATCAGGCCGGCGTGTTTGCCGTCGATGTGGGCAACTACAATCTGCTGAGCAATCACGCGCACAACATCCTCCGCACACGCCCCGATATTGCCGCGACCTGGTCGCACGAAGAGCTGGCCTGGCGGTGGAAACGGGCCTGGCCAGAGTTCCTCGACGGTCAGTGGGTGCGGGAACCGAAGGACCGGGAAATCGAGGAGCTGCTGGTCCTGCCGGAGAAATTGGAGTGGATCCGCCGCAATCTGAGTTCCCTCTCCTGGTTCATGGCCCGCTGGAAAGAGCCGATCGCCAGGGTGTGTAATAAGGAGATGAAGAGCTCGGGCCATTTCTGGGAGGCGCGATTCGGCTGCCGCGAGCTGCTCGATCGCGAGGCGACGGCGAGCTGCTTTTTCTATGTCGATCTGCAGCAATTGCTCGCGGGCCTGGCCGCCTCGCTGGAAGAATCGAAGTATTCGGCTATCTACCGACGGATCCTGGCGGCCAAGCAGCAGGAAGCGGAACTGTCGCTTGAAGCGTTCCGGGAGGACAATCCGGAAGGTCTGTATGCCTTTTCCAGCGCCGACGCCGAGACGCTGTATGCCGATTGCTGGCTCTCGCCCATCACCGTCAATGGGCCGCTGCTGACGGCCGATTCGCTCCGGGCGCCGCAGTGGGAGCCGAGCCGGGCGGTGGAACTGCGGCCAACGTCTCCGCCGCAGGCCGTGGTCGAGGGCGACGCGAAGGTCGGTGCGGAAGAGGAACAGGAACAGAAAGAGGAAAAAAAAGAGGAACACGAACAGACTTGCCACCGTCACGGACCGGCGGACCTGGCAGCGTCTCATGGCGTCTCGGAGGGGGATGATCCATCCGGCAGTGACGCTACGCCGCCACGTCGACCGCGCCGTCGACGAGCGTCGGACGCGGCGATTCTGGATACCCCCTGGCCCGAATATCTGCGCGTCGTGAAAGCGGTCGCTGCGCTGACCATTCAAGAGCGGCAAAACCCGGCGACGGCCAACACCGCCCGCCTGCAGCTTGAAGAGACGCTGACGCGTTGGGGAGTGAATCCGCAGGCGTGGCTGCTGCAGCTTGAGCAGTTGGACAACCGCTGCACGCGGGCCCTGGGGGCGCCGCACCGGATGATGCAGCGGGCGGCCGAAATGGCCCAGCAGTGGCTGCAGGGGATTCAGCTCTGCCGCGAAATATTTCTGGCCGACACGAGCCCACCCGCCGACACGAGCCCACCCGACGAGCCTGCGGGCGAGTTCACGTGACGCCCCTCCGGGGACTGCCGCGCACGTTGAGCCTGCAGCCGGCGCGAGCTTGACGTGAACGGGCCAAAATGTCACTTCTCCAGCCAGCTTGTGCGCTCGCCGTCCGCGCTGAACGGCCGCCCACAAAACCTTTCCACCGCCTTCATGACGGATTTCTCGGTCCCCGCCCCCTTCTCCGTCCCGCTAGCAGAGCCATTCCTCCCCGGCACCCAATACGTCGGCCCATCAAATTCAGGCTGTCTTCCTTTTAGGCGATCTCACACGGCCCTTCCACCGCCTTCATCCCGGCATTCTCGGTCTCCGCCCCCTTCTCCGCCCCGCTAGCAGAGCCATTCCTCCCCGGCACCCAATACGTCGGCCCATCAAATTCAGGCTGTCTTCCTTTTAGGCCGGCACCCAATACGTCGGCCCATCAAATTCAGGCTGTCTTCCTTTTAGGCGGACGGCAACGTGATGTCGGAGGAAACGACCCGGAATCATCTTCAACGTTGCAGCGACCACTGGGACCAACATGGCTTCGGCCTGTGGGTGTTCCGGGCCAAGGCAGACGGCCAGTTCATTGGTCGAGGTGGCTTGATGGCGTACCAGATCGATGGCGAAGATGTCGTCGGGCTCGCCTATGCCGTCATGTCGGAGCACTGGAACCAGGGTTTCGCCACCGAGATGGCCGAGGCGAGCCTACGGTTCGGGTCCGAACGGCTTGGGCTGAGCGAAATCGACTCATGGACGTTGCCGATAAATGTCGCCTCCCAGCGTGTCATGGCGAAACTGGGGCTCCAGTACGAGAAGGACATCGAGTTCGCCTGCCCGCCGCACCGGTTCTACCGGCTCGTGAAAAATGAGCGGGCGGCGTACCATGAACCGACAATCAGTCGGAACCAAGCGAGTGACGAGTGACTGTATGGCGAAAGCAGAACCACCCAAAAACATCGACGAATATATCGCTTGTTTCCCCGCCGACGTTCAGGTGGTACTTGAAAAGGTGCGGAGAACTATCAGAGCGACTGCCCCCAAAGCGACGGAGACGATCAGCTACCAGATGCCAGCATTCAAGCAGCATGGCATCCTGGTGTACTTTGCTGCGTGGAAGAAACATATCGGGCTCTACCCTCCGGTGTCGGGCGACAAGGCTCTTGAGAAAGTCGTGGCACATTACGCCGGGCCGAAGGGGAACCTTCAGTTTCCGCTCGACGAGCCGATTCCCTACAACTTGATCGAACGGATCGTGAGGCTGCGAGTGAAACAGGACTCGGTGAAGGCAGCGGCGAAACGGAAGAAACGAAAATGAGGATAGGGTACCTCGGCCACCCAGTAGAGTGCCGTGTTGCCGCAGGAGGAATATGCACATGGTCTGAAGTGAGTCGTTGCCTTTCGGCATTTGTAAGAGCCAGAGAGAGTACCAGGCTATCACCGAAAGAAAGATATGTGGCAGCATCGGCTGCGCCGAAGAAGCAGCCGGGCGGATTTCCCAAGAACACAACTGAGGGTAGATACATGCGGGTTGAAGATCTGTTTTCACTGCGAGGGCAAGCAGCACTCGTCACTGGAGGTGGAGCAGGTATAGGCAAGGCCATCTGCGTGATGTTTGCCGAAGCCGGGGCCGATGTTGCCTGTACGGACCTCAAATTGGACGAGGCGGAAAGTGTGGCGTCGGAGTGCCGTAAGTTGGGTAGACAGGCATTGGCGTCGAAGATGGACGTGATGAATGAGGCTGAACGCTGTGGGGCAGTTGAGGAGGCTGTGAAGCAATTCGGGAAGCTGACGATTCTCGTCAACAATGCCGGGGGAGGTGGCCCGAAACCCTTCGATATGCCCATGGGCGATTTCGCGTGGGCCTTCCAGTTGAACCTGTTCTCCGTGTTCCGCATGGCCCAGCTTTGTGCCCCGCACATAAAGGCTGCTGGGGGTGGTGCCATCATCAATATCAGTTCGATGGCGGGACAGAACAAGAACAAGCGCATGTGCTCCTACGGTGCCTCGAAGGCAGCCGTCGATCACTTGACCCGAAACATGGCTTTCGACCTGGGGTCAGACAACATTCGGGTGAACGCCATTGCACCGGGGGCGATTCGCACTGCTGCCTTGGCAACAGTCCTGAACCCCGATGTCGAGGCTGCAATGCTGAAACACACGCCGCTCGGACGGTTAGGTGAAGGCAGCGACATTGCAGCGGCAGCGGTCTATTTGGCGTCACCAGCATCATCTTGGGTCAGCGGCCAAGTGCTCACGGTCAGCGGCGGCGGGGTTCAGGAACTCGACTAGGCTTGGAGCCAGCGAGGGATTTTTCGGTGGCGAGTAGTCCCATGAATGAAGCGACCATTTCCCTTAATTCTGATCCAATGCCAAACCGGAACCGGCGCTGGCGGCTGGTAGGTTTACTGATTTGCCTACTGTTTGTCACCATTGTTGTGCTGGCGTGTATCCTGCTGGTCTATCACCCCGGCATTCATGTCACGGTCGAGAACACGGGCAGGCAACCCCTCCGTTCGATCGTTCTCTTCGTGACGGGAAACAGCTACAGTCTGGGTGACATCCCGCCAGGGGCCAATGCCGAAGCCACGGTCAAATGTACCGGCGATTCCCACCTGGAGATCGAGTTCATAGATGACGCTGGAGATGCAAAGCGGCTCGATGCAGGCGGTTTCTTTCAGCCGGGCTATCGAGGAGCGATTCGGGTGTCGGTCAAGGACGGGGTAATCGAAGGGAACGAACAGGACATCCAATGGTGGCCGAATTAACGATGATGGCCGGAATGCACCGAGAATCCAGCAAGGAAGCACGTCAACCATGACCAATACCTTTGCCCCTGGCCCCACCCCAAACACCGTCCGTTCTGCCGATGGAAAAATCCTGCACGTTCCCGAGGGCTGGACGCTGTTGCCGCCAGGAGATGCGGCACTGACTCGTCGAGTGAAACAGGCCAGTGAGCACTGGGTCGTTCAAGAGAAGAAAGGCCGGAAGGTCTTCTCACGGGGCATCTGGGCACCGGCAGCCACCATCGAGAAGATTCGAGCCGAACTTGAAGTCGAGCGATCCACGGTAGGGTATACCAAACGAAAAGAGGCCGCTGCCCGACGCAGGAACCAGGCACAGGCTGAGTACGTCGAGGATTTTCAAGCCGCCGTGCTGAAGTTCCTCGCTTTCCATCCGAAACATGCCGACATGGCCAACCAGTTGGCCCGTGCCGTAACCGATCATGCCACGCCAATAGGCAGTGGGACGGTGGCTCGGACGAAGCGAATTCCCGTCGAGCAGCGGGCTGAGGCGGCTGTGATCGCATGGCTGAGGCACCAGACCACAGCCTATGATTCAATGAAGATTCCCAGGATCAAGGGCAAGCGGCGGGAGGTGCGCCGGATGCTGGCTCAGCGATCCCAGGAGTTGCTCGACCTGTATCGCAGGGGAGAAGCGGTCGGCCATGGTTGTCCACTGACGGAGGCACTGGACAAATGAAGCCGATCAGCTTTGCGTGCCGAGAGACCCTCCCGCTCACCCCGAACGTCATCGCCGAGCAAGTCCTCGATCTGACCAGGTGGCCTGAGCTTCAATGAACGGAAGCCCGCATGATCATTTCCGTCGCTCCTGCGGGCCTGGAGAAGATGTTCATGGAAGTCGGTCAGCCGGTTGCGTTCGGCCAGCAGGCCCCGCCTCCGTCAAAGGCCGAGATGGAGTTGCCTGTATGGGAGGCAATGTCACTCCAACCACGACCAAGGAGCCTGCCAGTCTTCGCAGGCTATATCGATCCGCATGCCAGGCGAGAGCAACGATGCATCAAATTCAGGCTGTCTTCCTTTTATGTCTTCCTTTTCCGTTTCTTTTCCGCGTCGACCCGGCAAATTCTGTGGGCAAATTCTGCGTGTCTTCCTTTCTCTTGTCTTCTCCGGCGTCTTCCTTTCTCTACGTTGTGCCGCGTTGGCCACTTCGGCTGTCGTTTGTCTCGGGGACAACTTCTCTTGCGATCTCGCCTGGGAGCGGTCAGTCCGATTCCGGCGGCTCCTCGTCTGCCACGGATTCCGCTTGGCGCAACAACAGGCGACAGGCCACGCGATCATGCGGATGAAGAACGCTGTCAACTCGCTCCACTTCATTGCTGACGCACCATGCGCGGGCCTTTGCGAGCCACTCAGAAGCGGCCTCTTTGCGCCCTGCATGCTGATGCGCGATGGCCAACGCCAGCCAAT
Organism: uncultured Planctomycetota bacterium; assembly: GCA_963802295.1. Lineage (GTDB taxonomy): Bacteria > Planctomycetota > Planctomycetia > Pirellulales > Pirellulaceae > JAJRVM01. The sequence continues at coordinate 79,601 of CAWDIM010000022.1, forward strand.
TGCAGACGTGCGCGCTCCACTCCAACTGCAGAGCGCTCTCCAATCGATCGATGGCGGCATCCAGCTGGCCGGCTCGCAAATGGCACATGCCCAGGGCATGCAAGTGCCACGGTTGCGGGTCGATCTCCGCACACTGCGTTGCCAGCGACGTCATCCTGGCCAACGACACGACGGGTTGTTCCGCGAGCGTGGCAAGACGGCACAAGACGTAGGCGCGCCGTGTGTCCGTAATGGGTTGTGCGAACAGGGCAGCGCAGATGCTCTCATAGTCCGCGTGCCTTCCCGCGAACAGCAGCCAGGCGGCGTGCTGAAAGAGCGGTTCCGGACTGCTGCGCGCGGCATCGAGTTGCAGCGCGTGCTCCGTCCACTCGGGAAGCGGTGACGCGCCTTCGCCGGCGTGGGATCCCAACACTGTGTCCCACAAGAAGTCGTCCAATATCATCTGGCGCCCCGCCAAGACCACTCCCTGGCTTCGACCGATCGCCTGGCTGATTGCCCGTTGGACCGTGAACCTCGCCAGTTCGTGTTGGCCTTGTCTCAACTGCAACTGAACAAGCTGTGCCCAATTTTCGTCGATATCGGGTTCCAGGTCCACCACGCGACGCCAGTCGATTTCGCTGGCGTCGAGCTGCCCCGCGGCTTGAAGTAAGGCTGCACGACGTCGAAACAGTACTGCGTATGGCGCGTTCGCCGTCAATTGCTGGTTAACTAATTCCAGGGCGAGAGACCTACTCTTGGCGTCGTCAACTCCCAGTAGCTGCTCCGCTTCCCGCTGAACAACGCGTTGGTTACCCATCCGGAATAGTCCGCTTCGGCGACAGACGCCCTCCGCGAGAGCCTGGAACGCCGCGTCCGGCTGATTGAGCTGCCAGCGGGCCATCGCCAGCCGGAGCATGGCCTCTCCGTCATCCTCAGGGGGCAGAGTGCACGCCTTTTCCAGCGCGTCCGCGGCCTCTTGCCAGTCGTGCAATCGGTACAGCACGATACCGAGGTACTTCCAGGTCAGAGAATGGCCTGGCAGAAGTTGGGTCGCCTTCCTCGCCACACTCCTCATGACTTGCGGATCGGAATCAGGATCTTCCAGGTACGTGGTCAAGGAATGCTGGTATGCGGCGTGCAGACGCTCCCTTGACGACTGGGTATCGGGATGGTCGCTTCCAAGCACCTGTCGCCGCCCCTCCACGACCTGCTCGAGAATGCCAATCGCCTTGTCCAGTTGGCCCGCGTCGCGGCAGGCCTGCGCCAGTAAGCACATCCGCGCGAGGGTATCCGCGTGCTGCGGTCCCAGCGCCGTTTCCAGGATCGCCGCCGAATCCTCCAACACGTCCACCGCCATGGACGGCTGCCGGGCCACGATGCAGGCATTGCGAAGGCATCGCAGCGACTCGCTTGCCTCGAGCCTGTCCGGGCCAAGCCGTTCGCGCTGCAGGCGACGCGACTCCTGAAAGAGCGCCAGTCCATCCACGTACGAGCGACTGCAAATCAGATGATGGGCCAGTTGATGCATTGCGCTGAGTGTGTCGGGATGCTGCGGGCCGAGTGTGTTCCGCCGTGACTCGAGTATCACGCGGTTGATTTCGATCGCCCGCTCGTAACGGCCAGCTTTGTGATAATAGGTTGCCAATTGCGCCATGGCAGCGAGTGTCGACGCCGCTGCGGGGCCGTCTTGCTGACTTCTCACCCGCACCGTTTGCTCATAACCCTCAATGGTCTTGTCATGTTCTTGCCCGTCAAACACTTCGTGCAGCAGATAGGCCGTTTGTTCCGCGCGGTTGCTCGCCGGATCCAACTGAAAGCTCTTGGCCCCGATGAACCCCCATCCCGCGCCATTCACATCGCGGATCTCAAGCGTCACGACCTGTCCTCGCAACGGACTGATATTCCAACGCACCTGCCGCCAATCGTTTGAGTTCGCTCCCGTGCGCGAAAGCAGCAGGTCTTGTCTTGCCAGAGACTGACGGAAAGACGGGACGGATCACGACCCCCTTGCACAAAAAACTGCAACACACTCGCCGTCGGTGGTATGCGAAGGCACTGATACAATCGCCCTCGATCGACCTCGGCCCTCGTATTGTACGAGGTCACACAGTATTCGCCGTTCTGTTCATAGATTCGAAATGGCGTTGGCTCGCCTTCCATCACCCATCCCTGTAGGCCGCTCATGAAGTCGCCATTCGTCAGCGACCGATTGTCTTTCGCGGCGGACTCAAGTGCCTCGGTCTCCTGCGGGGAAATAAACCTTGCACTATCCAACACGCGGGAGCGGCCGTCCGGTGGGCGTTCCTGGATCACAGCAGGCCTGGTTGGCTCACCTTGTGGGCTTTCCATGCTCCTCGCATCCCACACCGTGACATCACCCCAAGTGTCCGCTGAAGCTATCAACGTTCCATCGCGGCTCACTGCTAACCCGCGGTCGATGGGCACAATGTGCTTGTGCAGCGTCAGAACGAGTCGGCCGGTTCTCGGTTCCCATAACCGCACGCTGCCACTTTCGTCGGCGCTCACGAGTCGCAGGCCATCCGTTGTGAACGTGACAACCTTGACCGGATGCGTCAGCCCTTCCAGAACGGACAGGGGCTCTCCGGTCAATAAACGCCATACTCGAATCGTCGCGTCGAGACTGCTGGCCGCCACCAGGTCCCCATCTGGAGCGATGGCAAGACTGATAATCGCATCACCGGGTCCCGACAAGTATCGCTGTTCCTCCCCCGTATGGGCATCGAGGACGCGCAAGGTCCCGTCCGAGCGGCCGACGACGACGCTTCTTCCGTCTGGTGTGAAGGCGGCGTCCGAAACACTCTCGACATGATCCTGGGACAGCAAGCGTTCCTTGCCAGAAGCGACATCCCACACACGCACGGAACCGTCGGCACTGGCAGATAACAGCGTGTCTTCCACCGGGTGAAAGGCCAGCTGATGAATCAGGCCGTTATGCCCCGTAAGTGCCCGCAGCTCGCTCCCTGTTCGCGTGTCCCAGAGCTTGATGACGTGATCGTTGCTGGCCGTAGCGCACACGGTTCCGTTTGTATTGAAACAGACGCACCGCAGTCCGTTCTGATGGGAACCAATCTCACCAACCACCGACCCGGACGTCGGCGAGAAAACGCGTGCGAACGTCTCGTCGCCCGTGGCAATAGCCAGTTGTTCGCCACTGGGATGAAAGGCGAGTTGCCGAACACGCCACGTGTGCCAGTGCGTCGGCCCCTGGGCACGCCCCAAGTCCCAGATGCGGACCGTACCGTCGTCACCGCCAGACACGAGTGTGCTGCTGCCGCGGTCTATCGCCAACGCGTTCACACCACCGAAATGGCCGCGAAGTGTCATCAAATGCTCGCCCGTCTGGGTATCCCACACGCGAATCCCGCCGTCCGCGCCCGCAGAAACAAGCCACCGTAGATTCGACGAGAACCTGACCGACGTCAGCGGTCGAGTGTGTCCCTGCAAAGATCGCAGCAGCCGCTGCGATTCCCTGTCCCAGACTTTCACGGTCGCATCGACACCGACCGAAGCAAAAGTACGCCCATCTGGAGAAAACGCCACGTTGGTAACGGACCAACGATGCCCGGAAATTGGCCCTCGCGACGAAAGATCCACGAGGTCCCACAATTGCGGTCCCCCATGCGGGACAGCCGTTCCCGCTGACGATAACAACTGTCGTCCATCCGGGCTGAAGGCGAGTCCTTGACCACCGCCGCCCTTCATACTGTGCAGCCGCTCACCAGTCGGTACTTTCCAGATTTCGATTGCCTCAAATGCTTTCGTGGCCAGTAGTCCGCCGTCTCCGGAAAATGCCACGTTCTCGATCGCCCGTCCTTCCCCGGGAAAGCTGCACACAACTTCCTCCCCCTTCCAGTCCCACAACAAGGCAATCTGATCGTCTCCCGCAGAAACCAGATACCTGCCGTCCGGGCTGAACGCAACCGCCCGGACTGCCGCGTGATGCCCTGCCAGCAGATGGACTACCTTGCGTGCCTGGAGATCCCAGATCCGCACGGTCTGATCTGATCCCGCCGAGGCCAGCAGCAACCCGTCAGGATGGATATCCACAGCTCGTACCGGACCGTCATGCCCCCGAAGAGTCGTGTAGCCTGTCTGGCACAGTCTTCGCATGTAGTGCCATTCCCACCCGCGCAGATCCGCGGGGCAAGCACTCAACAGTTCCTCCGCCCGTTTAACGTTGCATTGCTCCCATTCACGTTCGATCAGCGAAATGCGGTCAAAATACAGCGACTGCGCCAGTTTGCGGCTGGTCTCCTTCTCGCTCTCTGTGGCCTCCTCTGCCTGCGACAGGGCACTTGCCGTGGCGAAATAAGCCGTGCTGCTCACCACCGCTGTGGCGCACAAGGAGATCGCCAGCAAACCGACCAGGCAAGCCACAACCGGCTTGCGACGGCACCAGCGATAGACACGGGCGGAACGTGTGACCGGACGGGCCTCGATGGGCAAGCCGGTCAAGAAACGCCCCAGCTCATCGCTGAGTTGCTTGCCTGATTCATATCGACGTTTGCCTTCCTTTTCCAAGCATTTGAGACAGATCGTCTCGAGGTCGCGCGGAATGCGATTGTTGAGAGAACGAGGACTGGGAGGCTCCTCGTTGATAACCTGATAAAGCAACATTTGAGTCGTACCACGGAACGGCAAACTGCCTGTGAGAAGCTCGAACAGAATGACGCCGAGCGAATAGACATCGCTTCGTCGGTCCGCGAAGTGCCCTGAGCCCTTGGCCTGCTCTGGAGACATATAGGCGGGCGTACCGAGTACCCTTCCCTCCAGCGTCATGGTGATCTCTCCGGCTTCCCGCTTCGCCAAGCCGAAATCCATGATGTGCGGCTCCCCCTCCATGTCGAGCATGACGTTGCTTGGTTTCAAGTCGCGGTGAATGACGCCATGTTCGTGAGCATGGTGCAGCGCGTCGGCCAGTTTCCTGCAGAGCTCCGCCGCCTCCTTCGGACTCGGACGACGCGAAGACAGCCAGTCGGCCAGCGTCACTCCCTGGACAAAGTCGCTGACGATGAAATACTGACCATGATCGTATCCCACTTCATGCACGCTCACGACACTCGGATGCGACAGTCGTGCCGCCGATCGCGCCTCACGCAGGAACTGCTCCGCCTCAGCCTGGCTGAGTTGTCCCTTGCGCGGTATCTTGAGTGCCACGACGCGGTCAAGACTGCTGTCTCGCGCCTTCCACACTTCGCCGAACGCACCGACGCCAATCCGTTGGATCAGCTCAAAATGGGCCATCATCTTCCGTTCGTTCGGCGGACAGGCGATCGTCTCATCCGACAGGAGATTGAACGAACTGCCACAGGATGGGCAAATCACGTCGCGAAAGCCCTGGTCGTCAATCACTTCAATCGGGTTTGCGCAATGAGGACAGCGAATGTGCATAGAGGCATCTCCAGCATGACAATCCGCGACGGACGGCCCATTCTCAATATACCGTCGCATCGTCCGGCAGCAATCGCAATCTTCGGTCAAGGCGGTCGTCGTGCCAGCGTCAGGATTGTAGGTGCACGAAGAATTTGTTGGACTTGGGGCCACGGGCTGAAGTTGCCCTTTTTCCACTTGTGCGAAGGGTGTGCGGCCCTGGAAGATCGCATCTACCCCGACGGGTAACCGTTCACTGAATTCGAGGTGTTTTAGCCCCATCGTGACAGAGAGCGAGCGCACCACGTTGTCGTGTGGACCATCGAAAGCAACAAACGGCACGCCGCCCCAGCATGATCGGGCGTGTAGGATGTGTCTGGCAGTAAGGTAGGCGCTTCATCCGACCGACAGTAGGCCGTGACTGCCGCGCACAAGAATTCGAACACGGAACGGCTTTGCTGAGCGCACGTTTGAATCACCGTCCAGATTCGTTCGCGCCAGTGACGGCCGTCTTCACTCCGCGTGCCTTGCGTGATGCGGCGGTGGATGGCGACAAAACGGATAGCTTGTTCCGCCAGATTGTTGGTGGGCTCGACGTTGCACATCAAATTCAAGCTGTCTTCCTTTTATGGGACCCTGCCTTTTGTGGGAAAGATCCGTTGGAACGTAAGACGTTATTGCGGGACTGGTGACGTGGCCACCAACTGGTTGCCTCGCGGTCGGGAGATAGAGCGAAGGAGGTCCTATGCCTCGCATGCGTGTTTTATTCATTGGCGGTTCGCGGAACCAGACAACGCAGGTACAGGCTGTGGCGAACTGCCTTACGGAAGCGGGCTGATCGACTTTGCGCGTCGTACTGCAGGCGATCGCCGGCTCATATTCAAGCTGCACCCCAATGAGAACACTGCGCGTGCAACCCGAGAAATCCGCAAGTGGGCCCCTGAGGCACTCGTGTTTGCCACCGGTAGTGCAGAGCAGCTGATTGGCAACTGCGATGTCTTCATTACACGGTATAGCTCGACGGTCTTCGTGGCACTTGCATTGGGAAAAGACGTTCGATGCGACCTGAATGTAGAGGAACTCCAGCGTCTCGTTCCGCATCAGAATGGACAGGCGGCTCAGAACATCGCGTCGGTGTGCCGTGAAATCCTTGGCCTTCCCCCGTCCTGCGAACCGGTTTCCTCGACAGCCTCACACTCGGCCGAATCCAAGCAAGCATCGGCGGTCGGCCTCCTGTGAGGCCACAACCATAACCAGTCGCAATAACAACAAGGTGTGCGCAGTGTGAGAATAGCGTTAAGGAGTGCCCATCAGCCGGTGCATGCCCATCGTGCTGGGTATCGGTATCCTCACCAGCCCCACACTGGTAGAATATTCTGGAAACGGGAAGGGCACGGCGCCAACCACAACCACCACCACAACCTGATCTCGTTCCTTGCGAAGGGTAGCACGGCGCAGCTCTTCACATGGGCCGTCCTCGCGGGCGCGACCCACCCCACGTATTTGGCGGCAACCACTTCAGCGCCGTGAACTGCGGCGACGGAGCAGAAACCATTGACGAAGAATCCCAAGCTGTTCGTGTTGGACACGAACGTCGTATTGCATGATGCCGCCTGCATCTACAATTTTGAAGAGAACGACATTGTCATCCCCATCACGGTCATTGAGGAGCTCGACCAGTTCAAACGAGGACACGGCGACTTGAACTTCCAGGCACGCGCCTTCTTGCGGTCTGTGGATGCACTGACCGTCGGCTTGTTCTCCGCAGAGGGGGCAAGCCTGGGCCCGCAACTGGGAACTATCCGTGTCATGCTCGGCTGTGAACCCCACGCGGCCATCAGGATGGCCTTTGTCCGGGACGCTCCGGACCACCGCATACTCAACACCGCTCTCCATCTGAGGGAGCAGCATCCCGGCCGTCAGGTCATTGTGGTATCCAAGGATACGAATCTGCGCATGAAGGCCAAGGCGATTGGCCTCTGTGCTCAGGACTATACCTGGGACAAAGTGGAAAGCTGCGAGAGACTGTATACTGGAAAACGAGTCGTCGCGGCTTCCAGCGAACTCATTGACCGCCTCTATGCTAACGGCGGCCAGATCGGGGACAGCCATCTCCCTGAGATCGAACGACCTGTCGCCAACGAGAACTTCATTCTGAAGAACGGGTCCAAATCAGCCTTGGTGAATTACCGGTCCGATTTGCGAGCCTTTGTGCGGGTCGAGAAGATAAAGTGCTACGGCGTCGTGCCGCGCAACGCTGAGCAGTCCTTTTCGCTCTGCGCGTTGACCACGGACGCAGTCCGACTGGTGACGCTCGTGGGGAAAGCCGGCACGGGTAAGACGCTCCTGGCCTTGGCGGCCGCACTGCACTGCCGCTCCCAGTACCGTCAGATCTTCCTGGCGCGACCCATCATCCCGCTGGGAAATCGGGATCTCGGATATCTGCCGGGTGACGTCGCCGCCAAACTCGATCCGTACATGCAGCCTTTACATGACAACCTGAGCGTGATCCGCAACCAGTTCGACGAACACGACGCTGATGCACAACGAATCCAGAAGATGCTCGAACTCGATAAGCTCATGATCACCCCTCTGGCCTTCATTCGCGGCCGCAGCCTCCAGCGCACATATTTCATCGTTGACGAAGCGCAAAACCTCACCCCGCACGAAGTGAAGACGATCATTACTCGCGCGGGGGAGGGAACTAAGGTGGTGTTCACCGGTGACGTCCACCAGATCGATCATCCCTACCTCGACTCCCAGTCGAACGGCTTGAGTTATTTGATCAGCCGCATGGTAGGTCAGCCACTATATGCGCATATTACGCTCGAGAAGGGAGAACGCTCTGCCCTGGCGGACCTGGCCAGCGAGTTGCTCTGACGGTCTGGGCGAGTCGTGATCGCCTGGCACGCTGCTCATCGTTGTGTGGGGGGTCTTGCCGCAGTCGATGAAATCAGTATTGGACAGGCAATTTCTTCTTGGCGAAGAGCAACGGGAACACGATATCGCTCGTGCAGCAGGGAACCCACACGGCCAAAAACAAGAAGACGGTCAGCGCCCCGTACCCCAGGACGCCAAAGCTGGCTCCCATCGCCATCGTCATGTGGAACAAGGAAGCCCATGTGCTCAACAGAACATGTGCCGCATGGGCAACTGCGCGTGTGCGGCCAGAGACACCCCAGGAAGATTCCCACGGCTGCCAACGGATTGACCAGCCACCACTTCTCGATGAATCCCAAGTGAATCCCGCGATGAGGCAGATCGAGCAGGGTTTCGGCCAGGTAGGGGATGATACAGTCGCTGAGGGTCGCGATGCCGACGGAGCCGAGATACCCGACGACGATGGTCGCCCACAGGACTCGCCGGCCATGGACCGTGAACATGGCTGTTGTCACCAACGCGCTCAGCAGTACGTGCAATGGGTGCAAGCTCCAGAAGAGCGTGACCGAGATGGTGCGTGGCACATCCAGGACGATGAAGGCCACCATGATGACCACGCCCGTCAAGGTGCCAGCCATCGTGAACGGAACGTGCAACTTCAGTTCGGTGGAGACACGCGTGAGGAGGCCGGCCCGCGCGTCGTCGCCCCGGTTCGCATCCAGCCGCACGTCGGGCTCCTCCGGCGGCGGATGCGCGGCGTCGTCTGGAGTCTGCGGCGAAAAGAGGGGTGTCATAAGTTGCTCCTGGCGAACATGCACCTGCCGAAAGACAAGCCTCGGTCGTCTGGGCGTTCGCTTCAGAACACGGAAGCTCACCAACTCATGGGCGTTCCCAGGCCCTTGGGAGAGCCACGGTACGTCACCGGTTTTACGATGCGGATCGCCTTCTCCGAAACGGACTTCGGGCTGGCTGCGATTAATGCGCTGACAGCCGGCATGCAGGAGGCACACGCCGATACCGCTGGACCCGGTACAACTCGGTAGTAACGGCACGTCGGGTAACAGGTGTAGCAGCACGACCAACTGCAGCAGGGTTCACCACAAGTCCACGCGCACGTGGGTACGCAGCAGCAGGGGTTGGCCACGTAATAGCAAGGTCGCGGGGTCCACCAACCGTCACAGCCTTGAACGAGGCTGGTTCCCCACTGGGAGGCGATGATCAGCAGGCTGAAGACAAGGACGTTTTTTCGCAACATAACCAGGCTCCTTCTGGAAAAAGTAATCACAGGATTGCCGTCTCGAACGGGAGGCCAGTACACGTCTTCTCCGTCACGTTGCCCTCGGCGTGAACCACGAAATGGTTTGTTTGCCGAGAAATCTGCCCGTCGGGGCAGCCGGCGAACATCGGCTCGCACGCCAACGAAGCTTTCGCTGCGCCGTTGTGCGCGAAGCGGAAGTCCAGGCCGAGACCGTGCCCGTCCGCCGGGCCACAGGCGAAACACCGGGGGTCGCTCGGCTGATGCGTGGCCGGGAGTGATAGTATGGCAAGAGGGTCGTTCATGAGTCCCTTTAGTGATCGCAAGGGTTGTCACCCGCGACGATGGTGCCGTCCAGAAAATTCGTTACCACCGCTTCGAGGATATCGGACGGCACACCGTATACCACGCGGATTCCTTTTTCCGCAAACAGCTGTTGTGCGCGCTGTCCCATGCCACCGGCAATGATGACTTCGGCACCCTGCTCGTGCAGCCAACGCGGCAGCAGTCCTGGCTCGTGGGAGGGAGCGGCCAGGACTGCGGTGCCGCGACGCTGGCGAGTTGATTCGTCCACGTCCACCAGCGCGAATTGCTCACAATGACCGAAATGCATGGCCAACCGGCCACCGGCCAACGGAATGGCGATCTTCACAGGGCTTCTCCTTCAGTTTGAAAGGAACATCGTGCTGGCTATGTGTGCAGTGCCGTCGAGAATGGTCAACTCCACGTCCGGCGCCGCGCCTTGCCCGTGACACCCTTGCCGCTGGCGATGGCGATCTTCAGCGACCGGCCCCGTCTTCCAATTGGCTGATCCGCTCGCGGATATCCTCCAGCGTGTCGGCCGCTGCCTGGGCCTGCTGCTTGAGTTGCTCAAGTTCCTGCCGGCGGTCCGTCGGGCCGGACTCACCGTTGGCCGTCGTCGCGTCGGTATCGCCCGGATCCGCCCACATCCCCTTGGGCGGAGCTGCGGCAAGGAACCTGTTCCGCCAGCCTCTTCCCCTTCCTCTACCTCCTCCTCCACGGCTACCACGGAAGCGGCCGCCGCCGATCGGACGGTTTGCAGAACTCGCAGCGGCCGAGCCGCCACAAAATCCGAATCCGCCGCCGGTCATCGGCCCCCTTCCCATCGGTCCCGTTCTGTCTCCACCTGGCATGGTTGATACTCCTGTTGGAAAGTGTTTACGTAATCATTAACAATGCGGTGCTGTAGACCGTGCGCTCACACGGATACGAAGCACGGGTGTGTCCACTCCGATGCCCCTCCACGTTCGCCTTGGCAGTTGGCTGCAAATGGCCAGCATGGAATGCCTCCAAGAACCACGCAGTAGCGCCATACAGCAACCTGCGGACGCCCAGGTCCGCCAGTCGCCGCACGCGCTGATAGGCGCCATGGTCTCGAGAATCACCGCAACTCGCCCCCAACCGTCCTCGCCGTCCAGGTCGATCAAACGAACTTGCTCCGCGACGTGGAACACTGGCAGGACCCGGCCTGGGCATTCAATGAAGGCGACTTTCAGGCTGCCTGCACTCTCTTGCGGCTGTCTGCCTTTTCGAGCAGGCTGTCTGCCTTTCTGCAGGCTGTCTGCCTTTCTGCAGATCAAACGAACTTGCTCCGCGACGTGGAACACTGGCAGGACCCGGCCTGGGCATTCAATGACGGCGACTTTCAGGCTGCCTGCACTCTCTTGCGGCTGTCTGCCTTTTCGAGCAGGCTGTCTGCCTTTCTGCAGGCTGTCTGCCTTTCTGCAGCCACTTCTCCCAAAGTCCACGGCATGCGGCATCCATAGCGTTGAGCAAAGGCCATTCCATCGCTATGTGCCAGGCGATAAATATGCATAAACTATTACTACAAAATCTCTTGCATAAATGGCACTGAAAGTGGACTCGCCTTACTATCGTGCATTGTGCAAACCATAGACGACTTACAAAAACGCAAAATGCACTGTTTGAAATCCTAGACAGAGCGTCGGGGTGCTCTGAGAAGCGGAATCCGACCGGTCGGCCGGGGAAATCGTCCACGAGGTCCAAAAGCCATGGCAGCTGCCAGAGCGATTTCGCGCGAATCACCACCGTTGAGAACGGCGATGGATCGGGCAGACTGCCACCGATCGCGGAGTCCGAATCGCGCACAATGCTCGCTTACGACTTACGCGGCAATGACCCTGGTCGCGAAATCGCCGCGCATATCGCGGTTTCAGGCTCCGCATCTGCCTGCCTGGTTTCGGCCTACCGATTGCGAACTAACGTGTCCGCTGCCGCAAGCAGGTTTCTGGGAACTGCTTGCTCAACACAGTCACTTCTCCGACAGGCCGACAACACGCGTCAATCCTCCCGCTTTGCCCTCGAACACGTTTCGCACATCGCGCTCCCAGCGCTGCCCAGCGAAGAACTCGCTGGGAACGTGCCAAGGCCTCTTCTTCGTGGCGCTACAACCGGATGCTGCTTCAGGCTGCACTTCCGTTGGCGGAGTTGGATGACCTGTCACTTGAGATCCATTTTTCGGCGTGCACGCCACACGCGTTTTCCTGATCGCCGTGATGGCGAAAGCCGGTTCGTCATGGTATTTTTTTAACCGTAACAGGCCACGGTGCGGAGATTACGTTTTGCACGCGTGGGACGCGCTGGCGGTTCGGGAAGTGTCGACCGAGCGGACTGCTGCTGTTTGCTTCGCGGATCCCGCCGTGCAGGTCTCTCGAACTCGAGGCTCGTGCCCGTTGCCGACTTCCAGCTGTATCGGCCGGGAGCGGGGCGTCATGCCATTATCCTATCGGAGTGCTCGCGATGCGAAATGTCTGTCTGCTCTTGACCGCAGCGATCGTCGGCCTCGGCTCTTTCCCCGCGGTCTCCTGGGGGGATCCGGACGTGCTCGATCCCGTGGAGCTCCAGCAGATCAAGCTCGGCGGCTTCTGGAAGCAGCAGACCAACCGGTTGACCGAAAAATGGTTGCCACACTGCATCCGGCAGATGGAAGCGGGGGGCGCCGGCCAGGAATTGCTGAATCTGGTACACACTGCCGAAGTGCTGCGGGGAGAACCGCATGGGGAGTACACCGGAGCACCGTGGAGCGATGCCTACGTCTACAATACGATGGAAGCGATCTGCCTCGCGTTGGCCGTCGATCCGGACGGAGATGCCGAACTGGCTCAGGCTCAGGCAGACCTCCGCGCGAAGATGGAAGAGTGGATTCCGATCATCGTGGCAGCCCAATTACCCAGCGGCTACATCCACTCCTTCCATACGGTCAACGGGCATCCGCACTTCAGCAACATCGCCTGGCACGAGTTCTACGTGATGGGCTATTTCCTGGAGATGGGTGTGGCCCACTATCGAATCACGGGCGGCCAGGACCGCCGGCTGTATGACGCGGCGGTGCGATGCGCGGATCATCTCGACAGCGTCTTTGGGCCGCCGCCGAAACGGACCTGGAAAAACGGCCACGCCGGCCTCGAATACGCCCTCTGCCGACTGGGACAACTGGTCAACGAAGTAGAAGGCGCCGGCACGGGCGACAAGTACGCTCGGCTGGCCAAACACTTCCTGGATCATCAGCACGAAATTCAGCCGAACGCCTACGATCAATCGAACAAGCCGGCGGTTGAAATGACCGAGGCCGAGGGGCATGCGGTGCGTGCGACCTATTTCTATACCGCCATGGCGGACATGGCTCTGCTGCTCGACGATCAGGGGTATCACGCTGCGGTGGATAAGATCTGGGACAATGCCATCCACCGCAAGCATTACCTGACCGGCGGCGTCGGCGCATCGCACAACGGCGAAGCGTTTTCCCGCGACTTCGATCTGCGGAACGATGGCTACTGCGAGTCCTGTGCGGGCTGCGGACTCAGTTTCTGGTCCGACCGCATGCACCGGTTGCATCACGATGCTCATTACCGCGACGTACAGGAACGCGTGCTGTACAACAATCTGCTGGGGGCCATCGAGCTGACCGGCGAGAACTTCTTCTACCAGAATCCGCTCGCGTCGGACCGGGCGCGGTACCCGTGGCACGGCTGTCCCTGTTGCGTAGGCAACATCCCGCGAGCGCTGCTCGCGATCAAAGACTTGATGTACTCGGTCAATGCCGCGGGCGACACGCTGTATCTCAGCCACTTCGTCGACAGCGAGGCGACCATTCCGGACGTTGCGGACGTATCGCTGGGCATACGTCAGGAGACCGGGTATCCGTGGAAAGGCGAGGTGAAGATCACGCTGACCCCGTCGTCCGCCACCGCCTTCACTCTGAAAATCCGGATTCCCAACCGGACGGAAAGCACCCTCTACACCGCCACGCCCGATGTGTCCAGCAGTCTCACTCTTTCTGTCAACGATGACCCACAATCACTGCCTGTGGAAAAAGGGTATGTCAGCCTTGAACGCACATGGCAAGCCGGTGACACGGTCAGCTTATCACTGCCGCTGGCGGTGCAGCGAATCCATTGCGACGAGCGGGTGCTGGCCAATTGCGGACGCGTGGCACTGCAGCGAGGACCGCTGACGTACAGCTTCGAGGACGTCGACCACACGGATCCGGTGGATGCGCTGATTTTGCGGCCGGCTGTTGCGCTCGAGCCGGCGTGGCATGCCGATTTGCTCGGCGGCGTGGTGGCCATCGAGGGCGAGGGGATCCAAGCCATCCCCAACTTTGCCCGTCTCAATCGCGGGGGAGGTTCGCAGGTCTGGGTCATTGAAGATCCAGAAAAGCTCGTCGACATTCCCTCCGCCGAAGAAGCCTCGTTGCCCCCACCCGTGCCGCGCCCGATCTGGATCCGCGCACCGTGGACAAGGTGCACATCGGACGCGCGAAATCCGAGCGAGAACATCGTCTGCGCGGCCAGGATACCGGCAGCGGTGTTTTCGATAACCGGGTCTGGCGGCATGCATGGTCGGGCGGTTGGTTCAGTTACCAATTGGCTGTCAAGCCAGACGCCCCGCAGACAGTGCACGTCAACTATTGGGGCGACGAAACGGGCTCGCGCCGCTTCGACATCCTCGTCGATGGTACGAAAATCGGCGCTCAGGTATTGCTCAAGAATCGCCCCGGCGAGTTCTTCGACGTTGAGTATCCCATTCCGCAAGAACTTACTCGTGGCAAGGAGAAGGTGACGGTCCGCTTCCAAGGAGAAGCGGACGCAACGGCCGGTGGTATCTTTGACGTGCGGATCTTGGAGGCAAGACAATAGCTGCGCAGAAGAAGTGAGTTGCTGACACTGCATGACCTCCTGAGCCAGAGAGAAATCCTGGTTCCGCGATTTTGGTGATGGTGCTGGAGCCTGCGCCTCGAATCACGGATGCCACCCCTCGCACAGTGTGGACAGCCGGGTACAGACACAAGATGCAGACACAGACACAAGATGCAGACACCCAGAATCTGGTGGACACCAGGTCGCCGCTGGCGGCGTGGGGGTGACGGGGACGGCAGAACACCGGTCGCGACACCTCCGTGGCGGGGTTGCGGTGACATGCGTATGTCACCGAGACTGCGGTTTTGACGTGCCTGGACTCGCCGCGAAGCGAGTTCGACCTGGAATTCCCTGGCCCCCCGAGGAGACGCGGAAGTGAGACGACGATTTGCAGTTGCTTCACTACTGATGGCGGCGTTGGCTGCCGTGGCTCTCGTTGTGTCAAGTGTGGCCGCCTTGGCGGCCTGTGAAAGCAACCAGCGTCCTCAGTCGCCTCGTACCGTCCTGGACATTCCTGAATGGCCGACCGTGTTTGAGCTGAATGCGGGCGACACCTATCATCTTTGCCGCCAAGTGGACGGAAGAACGGTCGAACGCTGCGTGCAGCTGATCGGCATCCAGGAGTTCTGGGAGCCCGATTTCTTCACCGGAGTTGGGGAGTCTCGCACGCTGCGTCTGGCAGAGGTCACGGTCGAGGTTTCGGGGGTCCGGGCAAAGCTGCTCAGCCGCCCCTATCAGATGCCGGTCACCGTGAATGGGCTCCGCATCTATGTTGAGGCCACTCGCCGCTGGGCCCATGATGCCGACCTCGAGCGGCTTGCAGAAATGGACGCGGACGTGCGACTCTCGGCGCTGGCGGAAGGTGAGACGTGGGGGCCCAGCGATTTTGTCTTCCCGGTCCAGAACTACCGCTGGCGCTGCAACAGCTACTTCAACACTTGGAACGCCTTAGTTCCCTACAACAAGCTGTATTACCATCGGGGCGAAGACTTCGGCGCGATTCCTGACTGCCTGCCAGTGGTGAGCGCCTTATCCGGTCGAGTCGTGCAGTCACCGCTGCCTGTCGGGGACGGCGAAAGCAACGGAGTGGTAATCGAAACCGCGGCGGGAATTCGCGTGGAGTACTACCACATGAACACCGAGTCCATTGCCGAATCGGCCGTGGCAGGTGCCCAGGTCGACGCGGGTGACCTGTTGGGGACAACCGGCATGACCTGGGCAGGGAGACGATCGCAGACGCACGATCCGCATCTTCACTTTGGCCTGCGCGTCCGCGAAACGGCAATCAGCGCATTTCCCGCGGTCGTCGAGTCGTACTTTCGTGCGTATCCGGACAACCTGATGGCCATCGCCGGCGGCTACCATTTCGCGGAGCCAGGACAATCCGTGCTGCTTGACGGCAGCCGCAGTCAAGCTCGGCCTGGCGAAGAGATTGCGAGCTATGAGTGGCGTCTGCACGACGGCACTGGCACCCGCGATGCCACAGTACAGGTGCCCTTCACGGTTCCTGGGCTGTACAGCGAGGAACTAATCGTGCGTACGAAGAACGGAGCCGAGGCCAGGGATTACGCACAAGTGCGGGTATATGACCAGAAACGCGGACGGAATATGGTTACCGGATGGGTCTACCATCACCCAATACGCGGCAGCAAGCCTGGGCAGCCAGTCACTTTCTGGAATCGTCTGAGCGGTACCCGGTCCAACGTGCGAGTTGACTTCGGGGACGGGACACCGGCAGAGACCATTAAGGAGAGTACCACGCACTCGTTCGGACACCCCGGCATCTACACGGTATCGTTCACCGCCAGCGGCCCGGATGAAGAAATCGCTTCAGCAAAGATGTGCGTGGTTGTGGAATCGACAGACTCTCGGCAAGGCCACCTGGACAATTGACGCGACTGTCGCGTCAAGAGAGTCGCAAGGCACAATGTGTGGCGAGTTTCTTGGCGGCCTGCGGACGCCACCGGTTGTCGCAGACGAAGGGAGGCACCGCGGACTCAGCTGCGTGGGGCCGTGCCGAAGAGTGCGGTCGCCACGAGCCGCTCGAAGAGCTAAGTTTCCCTGCTATCCCTTTCCCTGTCTTCCTTTCCGTGTACATTCAGTGTGTCTTCCTTTCGCCTGTATTCCTTTGGCACTTTCCACACGTGACTAATGGAGACTTCCCCGTGAATTGGCGGTTTCGGCTGCAGCGGTTATCCGCGTCGCTCTCCTACACCGGGTTCATTGTTGGATCGCTGTTCTTTTCTCTCTCCCTCACCCCTTCGCTGCTCCCAAGACACGAGTTGGTACAAGGTTTGCTGTCTGGAATGGCGTTGGCCGTCGGCTACGGCCTGGGAGTGGCCGCCGCTTGGCTGTGGCGCTATCTCGAGCTTTACACCCCGGGTGAAAAGTCGGCCCGTGCCGGCAAGTGGATCGCCACTCCGGTTGTGTTGGCCGTTGTCATCCTTTCTCTTTGGCGAGCCACAGTCTGGCAGAACTCGATTCGCGAATTGATGGAGATGCCGCTGCTCGAGCGTACCTATGCCCCGTATGTTGTCTTGATCGCGATCATCGTGGCGGCCCTGGTGATCGCATTTGTGCGGCTCCTCTTGATGTGCTTGTCGTACGCCGATCGGCAATTGAAGCGTTTCCTTCCGGCTCGCATTTCCTCCGTGTTGAGTGTCCTGCTTGTGGCCCTGGTTCTGTTGACCGTCACGAACAAGATTCTTGTCAGGCAAGCATTGATTGCCGCGGACGCGGTCTTTTTGCAGGTCGATAGCCTGGTGGACGAGGGAATCCAACAGCCGATCGATCCTGCGGCTTCGGGCAGCCAGGAATCCCTGATCGATTGGGATTCGATCGGTCGGCGAGGCAAAGAGTTTATCGTCGGGGGACCCACCGAGGAGCAGCTGGGCGAGTTCTTGGGACACGAAGCGCTGCGACCTGTGCGTGTCTACGTGGGACTTCGTTGTGGGGAAACGGCCTCCGATCGAGCGGCACTTGCCCTGAAGGAACTCATTCGCGTGGGAGGATTTGAGCGCTCCGTCCTGGTAGTGGCCACACCGACGGGAACCGGTTGGCTCGACCCTGGTGCCGTGGATACGCTGGAGTACCTGCGCGGTGGCGACACGGCCATTGTCAGCATGCAGTACTCGTACCTGCCCAGTTGGATCACGATCCTGGTCGATCCGGACGGCTCCCGAGATGCAGCGCAGATTCTCTTCGAGAAGGTCTACGGCCACTGGAGGACACTACCGCGCCACAGCCGACCGAGCTTCTATTTGCATGGATTGAGTCTGGGGGCCCTCGGCTCCGAAACCTGTGCGGACTTGTTTACTCTGTTTGAAGACCCGATCCAGGGCGGCGTCTGGAGCGGACCACCTTTCCCCAGTACGAAATGGCGTGCGATCACCACAGCCCGCAACCCGGATTCCCCCGCCTGGCTTCCGACGTTTCGCGACGGGACGATGGTGCGTTTTACGGGGCGCGAGAATGTACTTGCAGAGGCCGGTGAACGATGGGGTCCCATGCGGTTTGTCTACATTCAACACGCGAGCGATCCGATGACCTTCTTCACGCCGGACTTGCTCTTCCGGAAGCCGCCGTGGCTCGCCAGAGAACGAGGGCCGGATGTCTCACCCTATTTGACCTGGTATCCGGCAATCACGTTTCTGCAGGTGGCTTTTGACCTCCCTATGGCCACCAGCGTCCCTCCCGGATACGGACACAACATTGCCCCGGCAAGTTACATTGACGCATGGACCATGGTCACCGAACCGGGCGAATGGAGCGCCGATGAGATCGCGCGCCTGAAGCGGATGTTCGCCGACTAGCAGTCCCTTGGCATGGACCGCAGTCAAATGATCCGTCTTCCCCGCTCCTGGCAGACGGGTACTGAACCAGTCTGTCGTCGATGTTCAGGAATTGCGGCCGTTGGACGAGACGACCTTTCAGCGGTTGTTGAACAGTGAATGCTGCGCAGGGCGTCAAAAGCTCGGCCGCAGCGCAAGTCGCGGCGGGGCATCCTGCCTGCGTGGGGGGCGGCGTGGCGAATCCAGCCGAGATCGTGTCGGAAACCCGCCTCAACAGTCGGCCGCCCACCCCCTCTATTAAGGCATATGTTGACCCGTGACGGAGATTCCGCTAAAGAGTCGGCTCTCTTCAGCTTCTCTCACAGGCTTATCGCCATGCGCGCTTTGGACGGGATCGTGCGACTGCGGCCCATGCTGCCGAAATGGGCTGGGATGGTGGCGCTCTGCGCGTGGTTGGCCGCCGCGTTACTCGCTGTGCCGCCGGCAGGCGGCGAGACCTTTGATCGCCGGCCGACACCTCCCCCAGCGGCCCGGACACCGCAAGGAGAGCGACTGAGCGTCCCGCCGCTGGGCGACCGTTCCGCCGGCGACTCCGGCGGCTGGGTGAGCCGCCAGTTCGCCGATCGCCTGGCGTATCGAGCGGACCGCCCCCACCCGAGTCCTCGGGGACAGGGACTGGTCGACAGAAATCTGCAGGCATCACGAACCTGGTTCATCCAGGATCTGCTGCACGGAAACAAGACGATCACGACGATTGTCGAGAAGGATCGGCTTTGCCTGGACGAGTACTTCTACGAGCCGATTTGGAGTTATGCGGGCGATCTCTATCAAGACTACTGGTACTTCTATTCGAGCCAGTCGCTCGTCTGCTTGGGCCTGGCCGTGGGAGCTGCGGCGGTACTGGCCAACTCGTCGCTGGACGAAGACTTCCGCACCTGGTTTCAGGACAATGTGGCAACCGACCCGGATGATTGGCGTTATGCCAAGCTCAGCGGAGAGACATGGGTCGTCGCTTCGGTACTGCTGGGCACCTGGGCCATCGACGAATGGGCTCCGCCCTATGGTATTTTTCGCGAGCGATTGTGGACTCCGGAATTGGGCGACTGGTCGCGCCAGTCGCTGCGTGCCTTGCTTGTCGGAGTCCCTGTGATTGGCGTGCTGCAGTACGCCACAGGCGCATCGCGACCGGGTGAATCGGAGCACGGTTCAGACTGGAGACCGTTTGAAGATCACAACGGCGTGAGCGGTCACACATTCATCGGAGCGGTCCCCTTTCTGGTCGCGGCCAAGCGTGCTGACGGTTTCCTGCTGAAGTCGGCCTATTTTGTCGGTTCCGGTTTGGCGGGCTATTCCCGCATTAACGACGACGCGCATTACCTGTCCCAGGTGATCCTGGGGTGGTCGATTGCGTATCTATCCGTGGAAGCCACGCAATTGACTGAGCGATCCCATCTGCAGTATCGTCTGGTCCCGCTGACGATCGATGGGTTGCTGGGGGTGGGGGTGGAGCTGCGTTACTAGTGCCGGGGCCTTGGCGGGGAGCACCGGCAGCGGCACGGATCACCCCGACAGGGCGGGGCTGGCAGGCTGAGCGCGCGCGGATCTGCTCATCTGGCACTTCGGCCTGATGGTCACGGTTTCTCCGCGAGGGGGACCATCACGCGGCACACGCGCTGGCATCCTGTTCGACCCCGCTGTCGCGTGTCACAATAAAGGGGAATAACGGTGGCCGTTTCAGTTCGAGTTATTGACATCACGCGACACGATTTCCTTCCAGGAGCCCGCTACCATGAATTCTCCCTCTGGCCGTTACTTAACGACTGGCATCGCCGTCATGTTGCTCTGGTCCTTCTGCGGGGTGACGCCGCGGCCAGCCTGGGCCGACGACAAGCCCGCTTCGGGAGCCATCTTCGCCAAGCAAAATCTGGCTGCCTGGTGCGTCGTGCCGTTCGATGCCCGTGGCCGCGGTCCGGCCGAGCGCGCGGCCATGCTCAAGAAACTGGGCTTCAGCAAGTTGGCTTACGACTGGCGCGATAATCACATTCCGACGTTTGAGGACGAGATCCAGTGCCTGCAGAAACAGGATATCGAGTTTTTCGCTCACTGGATGGCCCCGGCCGGGAGTCCCGGTTACCAACCGATGATGGACTTGATCGAAAAATACAAACTCCATCCGCAACTCTGGATGATTGCTCCGGCAGCCGAGGCGGAGTCCCAGGCGCAGCGCGTGGAGATCAACTCACGAGCTTTGTTGCCCTACGTGGCCGAGGCGAAGCGATTGGGCTGCCAGCTCTGTCTCTACAACCACGGCGGCTGGTCGGGCGAGCCGGAGAACATGATTGCCATGGTCAAGTGGTTGCGTGAACATGCGGACACACAGGACGTGGGGATCGTCTACAATTTTCATCACGGTCACGAACATCTGCCACGATTTCCGCAGGCATTCCAGGAAATGCTCCCCTACCTGACGTGCGTGAACCTGAACGGCATGACGGCGGGCGGTCCCAAAATCCTGCCGTTGGGACAAGGTCAGGAAGATCGTCGGGTGCTCGAGATGATTCGCGACAGCGGCTATCACGGCCCCCTTGGTATTCTCGATCATCGCGAGGACACCGATGCCGAAGTCAGTTTGCAGGCGAATCTAGACGGCTTGAAACAGCTGCTGCTGGAAATGGGGGAAACCGAGGCGGCCAAGACCTACGCGCCGTGATCGGCCGACAGCATCCCAGGATGCTGGTCAGAGCGAAGTGGGAAGCGGCAAAAGCAAAATGAAAAGCGAAAAATGAAAAGGGAAAAGGGAAAGGTGGCAGGTCGAGGGGGAAGGAGCGATGTCGGAGGGACCCGTGAGCGGCGCGGTTGGTGATAGCCGCCACGGTCGGCGGCTGGATGACGGCGAACCGAACGCTGGTTGGCCGGAACATCGAAAGGGGGAGACGGAATGACAATCTCGCGAACCGCAGTGCTGCTCACCTGCGCACTGGCGGCAGCCGGCACGCGTGCCGGCCGCGGCGAGGACGAGGTCGATCAACGACCTCTGCCAGTCGGTGTGGAAGAGGCGTTTCCTGAGCTGCGAATTACTCTGCCTGTTGTGGTGACCCACGCGGGAGACGGGAGCCGGCGGATTTTTGTCGGGACGCAGCTGGGTGAGATTCACGTCTTCCCCAAGCAACCCGACCTGGAAGAGACGAAGATCTTTTTGGACATCCGCTCCAAGGTCGTCTACGAGGAAGTCGAGAACGAGGAAGGATTGCTCGGCCTGGCCTTTCATCCCCAATACAAGAAGAACGGCTGCTTTTTCGTGTACTATACTACGACCGACGCGCCGCACACTTCGGTGATCTCACGGTTTCGCGTCTCGCGCGACGATCCTGATCGAGCGGATCCGGCTTCGGAAGAGGAGATCCTGCGAATCCCTCAGGTATCCTGGAACCACAACGGCGGCACGCTCGAATTCGGACCGGACGGTCTGCTCTACATTGCTCTGGGAGACGGTGGCCGATCGCGCGACCCGCTCGGCCACGGCCAGAACCTGGCCACGCTACACGGTTCGATCTTGCGGATCGACGTGGATCGAAAAGAGGGAGACAGAAACTACGGCATCCCGCCTGACAACCCCTTTGCCACACGCCCCGCAGCGCGGCCGGAAATCTGGGCCTACGGGTTCCGCAATGTGTGGCGGATGGCCTTTGATCGCCAGACCGGCCTGCTGTGGGCCGCTGATAACGGCGAGGATTTGTGGGAGGAGATCGACATCGTCCAGCGCGGCGGGAACTACGGCTGGAACCTGCGCGAAGGACGGCACAAATTCGGCCTGGCGGGTTCCGGGCCGCGCGACGACTTGATCGAGCCGATCTGGGAATACCCTCATCCCGACGGCAAGTCTCCCATCGGCGGCAGCCAACAAGTCGGCATGTCGATTGTCGGCGGCTGCGTTTACCGCGGCCCGCGCCTCCCCCTGCTCGACGGAGCGTATCTCTACGGAGATTATGTTGTTGGCTCGCTGTGGGCCCTTCGTTGCGACGCTCAGTGGCAACGCGTTACGGAGAATCGCGCCATCCAGGGCACCGGTTTGCCGGTCATGACGTTTGGCGAGGACGAGGACGGCGAAGTCTATGTCACGACCATGTTGGGGGGCGGCATCCTCTACCAATTCAAGCAACTCGACAGCGCAGATTCCGCCACGGATTCTCCGCACGTGACCGATGACCAGTCACCCGTAACGAAAGACGAATGACGAAAATCGCTGTTCTTCCCCCCAGTCGCCCGCGATAATACCCAGCATGTGGCCTGATTCAATCAACACACACGATTTGCTGTCCGGTGCCCGGCAAGGGGACGATGGAGCCATCAACCGCTTGCTGGACCGGCATCGCCACGCTCTGCACCGCATGATCGAGCTGCGTCTGGATCAGAAGATACAGGGCCGCGTCGACGTTAGCGACGTAGTGCAGGAGGTGCTGGTCGAAGCGAGCCGGCGTCTGCCTCAGTACTTAGATAACCCGGTGATGTCGTTCCACCTGTGGGTCCGCCAGATCGCCAAAGACCGCATCATTGACGCTCATCGCCGGCACCGGGGGTCAGCCAAACGGAGCGTGGATCGCGAACAACCGCTGGCGATTCCCGCGGCTTCCGATCGATCAACCTACGACTTAGTGGCTTACATCCGCGACCCCGAGTTGACTCCGGCAGCAGCGGCCACACGCCACGAAATGGCTCTCCTGGTCGAACAGGCACTGCGACGACTGAGCGAGCAGGACTGTGAGATCATCATCATGCGGCATTACGAACAACTCTCGAACGCCGAAATTGCCGAAGCGTTAAGACTGTCCGAACCGGCTGCCAGCATGCGGTACCTGCGCGCCGTGCGACGACTGAGGCACTTATTGCAGGACCCTGCCAGCCTGGACGGGGAGGGCTGTTCCGGTTCGCACGACGAGTAACGAGCCGGACGATCGACCCGGCGGCGCGACCACGCCCCATGGGATGTTGCTCGACAGCGTTGCACGATCAGCGAAGGGAAAGTGCGACAGGCGAAGGGCAAGAGGCGAAAATACACAGTGAAAAAAACAAAGGGGTGGATGGCGAATGCCGGGCGCGGTCTGCAGCCGCAACCCATACGTAGAACGGAATTAATTCCGTTTGTGCAGCGTCCACTGCTCTCCATTTCCTTCGACCTGGAACGGCAATGCCGTTCGACAACCGGCGCCCACGACGCGCACATCATACCGCCGAACACGCTCAACAAACTCGAATGACGGAAACTCAAGAACCAAAGCCGCCGCCGGCGAGACCGCAGTCATGATCCGCACACAGCCTCTTACTACGCAGCACGCTACGGCGTCAGCCTTTCTCCCTTTCTCCCTTCCTGTCTTCTCCTTTCTCCCTTTCTCCCTTTTATCCGTCATTCGCATTGGTTTGGGATTTGGTGCTTCGAAGTTCCCATTTCGAACAAACTTTTACCGTGCATTAATATGACACGGCGAGAATTCTACGCTCAGGTTCTTGGTCGCGCATAGTGAACAATCCAATGCCACTTCAGCAGCCCGATGATCCTCCCACCGACCAGGAGCAGCGATTGGCTCTGCTGTTGGCTGAGTTGACGGATCGAGTCCAGCGCGGCGAGGCAGTGGACTTCGAGGGCGAGTGCCGCGCACACCCCGATCTGGCTGCCGATTTACGGGCCTTGTGGGGCACGATCCTGGTGGCCAACGCCATCGGTTCCGACGCCTCAGGCGGATCCGAGTCGGCGGGCGAGGAAGCGAGAGAACCGCCGGTTGTGCCGGGCCGCATTGGCGAGTATGAGTTATTGGAGGAAATCGGCCGCGGAGGGATGGGTGTCGTTTACCTGGCCCGGCAGGTCAATCTGAACCGGCAGCTGGCGGTCAAGATGATTTTGCGCGGGCCCCTGGCGTCGAAGGGGGACCGCGCGCGGTTCCTGGCGGAAGCTCAAGCCGCCGCTCGGCTCGACCACCCGGGCATTGTGCCGGTCTACCAGATCGGCGAAGACACGGGACGCATGTATTTCAGTATGAAGTACATTCAGGGTCCGACCTTGTCCGATCTGCTGGCCGCCGGCCCACTGGATCCTCAGCAGGCGGCGCGGCTGTTGGCCCAGGTCAGCCGTGCGATCGACTTTGCTCACCAGCATGGCGTGCTGCACCGCGACCTGAAGCCGTCGAACATTTTGATCGATGCGGAGGGCCAGCCTCACGTCACCGACTTTGGACTGGCCAAGCGGACGACGGATCCCCACAGCTTGACCCACACCGGCGCGGTGGTGGGCACGCCAGCTTACATGTCACCCGAACAGGCGGCGGGGAGCATTGGCAGTGTGGGTCCGGCCAGCGACGTGTACAGCCTGGGGGCGATCCTCTATCACATGCTCACCGGCGTACCACCCTTCCAGGCGGCGACACCGGTCGACACGTTGATGAAAGTGATCGAGCAGGACCCCGTCCCGCCGCGGCAACACAATCGAGCGGTTGACCGCGATCTGGAGCTCATCGCCGTCCGCTGTCTGCAGAAGCCGCCCGACCTGCGCTACGCCCATGCCGGCGCCTTGGCCGACGACCTGGAAGCGTTTCTGAACCATGAACCGATCGCCGCCCGCAGCGGGCGAATGCATCAGGTTCTCTCGCGGTGGTTCCGGGAGACCCATCACGCCACGGTGTTGGAGAACTGGGGCCTGCTGTGGATGTGGCACAGCCTGGCGCTGCTGGTGGCCTGCCTGTTGACCAACATCTTGTTCTGGTACCAAGTCGATAATCGCTGGTACTACTTCTACTTGTGGACGGCCGGCTTCGGCACCTGGGCGGTCGTCTTCTGGGTCCTCCGCCATCGGCAGGGTCCCGTCACCTTCGTCGAACGCCAGATTGCGCATGTCTGGGCGGCCGCACTGCTCTGCATTATCGCTCTCTTTCCCCTGGAAGCTCACCTCGGGCTGCCACCACTCAAATTGTCGCCCGTATTGGGGCTCATTGCCGGCATGGTATTCCTGGTCAAAGCGGGCATCTTGTCGGGAGTGTTTTACATCCAGGCGGCGGCCCTGTTCCTGACCGCCGGTTTGATGGCAGTGTGGACCAGCTATGAACACCTGATCTTCGGCATCGTGTCGGCCGCCTGCTTCTTCTTCCCCGGACTGAAATACTATCGGCAGCAAAGCGGCAAAACGCGACGCGGCAGGGATGAGTGACGGAGCTGGAGCGCCTGCGAAGTGGGCATGGCACACGTATCTTCCAACTGCGACATCCGAACGTCCCCCCCCAACAAACGTGGCAATACGCGGTGACAGCGCGGGCCGCCGTCACACACTCCGCAGGCGGGGGACTCCGCGCTACCCCAATTACAGCGGCGCAGGGAGATCGCGCCGGCAGAAGATCCACGTGGCCGCCACATAGGCTGCCAGGCCCAGACCAATCAGCAGCAGATCAGAACCGAGCGGTCCCAGCGACTGCCACGCTCCCTGGTCGTCCACCAGCACCAACCGCCACGCATCGTGCGGCGCGCGGATCGAAATACTCACAAAACGTTCCGGGTCATAGGCGGTGAAGAACGTCCCCTTGAGCAGCCACCGCAAGTTGTCGGACGCGAGACCGACGATCTTCATGATCAACTGCACCACGTAAATGGCCGCCACAATTCCTATCGTCCGCCAACGATAACAATCCAGGGACGATACCAAGGTACTGAGCCCGGCGAGGAAAAACCCCAGGGAAAACAAATTGGCCGCCGCCGGCCACATGTCGTGAGCGTTGACGCGGGTCGACATGGGTACGCGGCTCGTTTCGCCCTCCTCCAACGCCGCGGCAGGGTTGATCCCGAACACCGGCCACGTGACCGCAGAGGGTGTCACCGGTTCGTCGACATGCGTGGTGTGGATGCCGGCGCAAATCCCTCCCCAGGTCGCCAGTGCCAGCAGGGCCGCCCCCAGCGCCGTAACCGTGGCCTGCGTGACGACGACCCGCTTGCGGCTGACCGGCTGAGCCAACACCATTTCCAGCGTGCCTCGCGAGAGTTCCCCGGCGACACAGTCCGATCCGCGAGCGATGGCCCAGATCGCCATGCACATCACGACGATCAACTCGTCGTACGTCAACGCGATACGTCCCGGGTAGGTAAACAGCTGTTCAAATGACACCGGGACGAATCGCTCAAATTCCCGAAACTGCTCGACAATCGTCTTGAAACGCTCCGTCGGCAACAAGCTCACAATCCACACGCGGACCCAGCAGAAAGCGAACAAGATGATCGCACTGGATAACAACAGCAGGCGTGCTTCACGAAAACTCTTGCGCAGGAGTGCCAGCTTCATGGGAATTGGTCATTCGTCATTGGTCATTCGTCACGGGGCATTCGTCACGGGGCAGGTCCACGTGGAACTGGTCGTAAACCGCTCGTAGCCCGACCGGTTCAATGCGGACTCCGGCCAGCGGCAAGGTGCTGAGCCACCCCAACAGTGGGGACAACTCGCCAGGCGTTTCGATCGTCACTCGCCCGGCGGGCTGTATGTCGATCGACAGTTGATCGTGCAGCTGAGATGGCGGTGCTGGCAACGGTCCGTGCATCTGCGCGAAGATGCGATGTCGCTGCCGCAGCTCCGACATGACCTGCGTGTGCACGAGTTCTCCTGCTCGCAAGATCGCCACGCGATCACACACCTGCTCGACTTCCGATAGCACATGGGACGAGAACAGGACCGTTCGCCCCGCCCGGCGGGCCTCTTCCACCAGTTCCAGCACGGTTCCGCGAATCGTCGGATCCAGGTTGGCGGTGGGTTCATCGAGGATAATCAGTGATGCGTCGGTGGCCAGCGAGGCGGCCAGCGCGAGTTTCTGCCGCATGCCGGTCGACATGCTGCTGACGCGGCGGTGAATATCCAGATCCAGACGGCCTGCCAGCGCGAGGGCCCGATCCAGGACCTGTCCGCCGCGAATATCCGCAAAAAACCGCAGCACTTCCCGGCCGCGCATTTGCCGAAACAAGCGGGCTTCACCCGGCAGATACGCCACACGGCGCCGTACCTCGAGCGATTGCCGATAGCAGTCCCACCCCTCAATGGTGGCCGCACCCGACGTGGGACGCAGGTACCCCAACAACAGTCTCAGTAAGGTTGTCTTGCCGGCACCGTTGGGCCCCAACAGTCCAAACACTTCACCGGGTGCCACGCACAGGCGCAATCGCGCAGCGCCGTAACATCGCCATATCGTTTGGTGAGAGCGGTGGTGATTACTAGCGCGTCAGTCATGGGTCTCGCGGTCACTAACGTCAGTCCACGTTCAAGTGCCGCAGTGGCCCGGCCTGGAATCGGGTGACGGCCGCAGCGTCCCACCCGTGTCTGTCAGGGTTACGGCCCCGTGAACGTCGTCACGGAGGAATTGCTCGATCGATCGTCGTTTGCCAGGCAAGTGACGCCGACAGCCGACATTGTTGGCCGATCGAGACAAACTGACCAGGGGGCTCGACACAATACCGTCGATAGCGGCGGGGCCGCAGCACGCGGAAGTGGGGGTCGCGATGACAATCCCAGCTGTCCTCATCGGCGCCGTCTCTAGCGGTGATCAGGCAACCGGCCGGTGCCCGCACAACGGTCGTCAGTCGGGAGTGGGAACCAATCGCAAATGATTAACGGCGAAGAGGTAACGACCAATTCCCGGGCGACCAGTTGCTCTGAATGACTGCCCCGCGCCAACAGCTTCGCACGTTTCCTGGAGGGACTCTCGCCGCGTCGATCGCCAGGGACACGCGATGCCGAGCCAGGAAGCCGACCGAACCCCGGCAGCCCCAGGTGATCGCGTCCCCTTTTTTTTGGGAAGCAAGTGGCATCTCGTCCCCAATTTCTGGTAACTTGACCCCAGTGGACAATTGGCAGTCCACACCGATTTGTCTCGACGGGCAACACTCTCCTCCAGACGCCTGTTCTCAGGCGACCTACAGGAACAGGGGCCGGCGGTCGGAGCGTTCTTCCTGAAAGACGGCTCGACTGCGAACGAAACAGACAGTGTCGACCTGCGGATTGTCGGTGGGAAGGGATATGCAATGGTCGACGAGAAGGCACGATTCCGAGCTGCGTTGGAAGATGTTCGTTCCGGATCGCCGGAGGCGGTCTGGCACTTCATCTCGGAGTACGGTCCCTCCATCCAGCGGATCGTGCGCAGGAAGATGGATCGTCGCATGCAATCGAAATTCGACAGCATCGATTTCGTGCAGATGGTGTGGGCTTCTTTCTTTCGCAACCCCCGCGAGATTCGCTCGTTCCGCCATCCCGACGACCTACTGCGTTACCTGGCGGCATTGGCGCGACACAAAGTGATTTCCGAATACCGACGACGGATCCACTCCACAAAACACGGAGTCACGAACGAGTGCTCCCTGACTGATTCGGACACGGCGGAGGCTGTGCCCAGCTCACTGGAGATGACTCCCAGTCAAGTGGCGATGGCTCGCGAGGAGTGGGACCGCTTGATGCAGAGCCAGTCCACGCGCGACCAGGAGATCGTCCGCCTGCGGTTCGGCGGTGCCACCTTCGTGGAGATCAGTCAACGGTTGGGAATTCACGAGCGGACGGTGCGGAAGGTCATCGCACGGCTGACGCACACATCGCGGTTCGATGCGAAACACGAAACGTAGCTGTAACATGGTATTCTCTGGCGGGGCACGACAGACCATGAAGACGTCACCAGCGTTAGAAGCCGCGTCACTGGTTTCACGCGTGATCAGCACTTGGCGTGCGGGAAGCAAGCCGGATGCGAGTGAGATCCTTGCCCGTCATCCGACCTTGAGTGAGCGGCATTCGCTGGTGATTGACCTGGCGTACGAGGAGTTCTGCCTCCGCCGAGAGGCCGGTGAGAAGGTCGCGTTGAGCACCTTCTGCGAGCGATTCCCGACCGTCCGCCAATCGTTGCACGTGTTGTTGGCCGCTCACGAGTGTACGGAGGAAGATGCCGATGCCGCGGCGAGCCTCACGGAGGCCGGCTGGCCGGAAATCGGCTCGTCGTTTCTCGGGTTCCAGCTGCGGCAGGAAATCGGTCGCGGCGCCTTTGCCCGAGTCTATTTGGCCACCGAGCCGGCCCTGGGAGATCGCTGGGTGATCGTCAAGGTCTCGCCGTGGGGGGGCTGTGAAGCGGAAACACTCGGGCGACTGACCCATCGCAACATCGTGCCGGTCTACTCGGTGCAGGAAGATGAGTCGACGCATCTGACGGCGGTCTGCATGCCGTACCTGGGGCGCAGCACCTTGCTGACGGTGCTCGGATCCGCCGCGGCCATCACCGGTTTTCCGAGGCACGCCGAGTTGATCTGCGAAGTGGCCCGCCGGGATGCGCTGCTGGACGCGATTCCCTCCACCTACACCGAACCAGATCAATATTTGCGGCGAACCACCTACCTGGACGGCAGCGTGCACATCGCGGCTCAACTGGCCGACGCGCTCGCCCACGCACATGAGGCGGGAATCTGCCACCGCGATCTCAAACCGTCCAACATCCTGCTCGCGCCGTCAGGCTGCCCGCTGCTGCTGGACTTCAATCTGTCGAGCGACGTGCGACTTCAACGGACGCTCGTCGGCGGTACCCTCCCCTATATGCCACCTGAACAACTGCGCACGGTGGTGACCGAGGAGCTCGACGAAGAAAACCTGGGTGACCCACGGGGCGACGTTTTCTCGATGGGCGTGATTCTCTACGAACTGCTGGCCGGCCGACTCCCCTTCGGCAACCAGTCACCCAATGAAGAAGCGGTGGTGGCCGCCGCGCGGATACTGGACCGGCAGCAGCGAGGGTGTGAGCCACTGACGCGCGTCAACCCGCTCGTCGATCCGCCACTGGCCTCGCTTGTCCACCGTTGCCTGCAGCTGGCCCCCGACAAGCGTTTCCAATCGGCGCGGGATTTGGCTCACACGCTGCAAGCTCGCTCGACCCCTGCTTCCCACCTGAAACGCTGGGCTGGCCGACGACGCTTTCTGCTCACTACCTGCGCGGCGGGAGTGGGCATATTCGCGGGGTCCATCGGCTTGCGGCTCGCCACCCGACCTCCCTATGCCCTGCGCCAATATCACGACGGCGTGCGGGCCTTCGACGCCGGTGATTTTCCACAGGCCTGTGAGTGCTTCACGGATGCCCACCACGCCGAGCCCGAGGCCTATCAGCCGCTGTTCGCGCGCGCCCAGACACTCGTGGCGCTTCAGCAGTATCGAGATGCCACCCAGGATATGAAGGAGACACATAAAAAGGCTCCTGATTTTCTCACGGCCACTTGGTATGCCTATGCCTCGCAACTCAATGGCGAAGACATTGCCGCCATCTATTACTACCTGCAGGCACGCGACGAATTCGGCTACGAGACATCCACGGTGCTGAACAACCTGGCTTGCGCACATCGAGCTCGAGGATTCAATCCAGAGGCGAAAGATTGCCTGACCCGAGCCATTGAGCTGGATCCAGCATGCCAGGAAGCCTATCTCAATCGAGCCACCGTTTACTCAGACTATTTTCGAGAGTTCACGCCCGATGGCAGATCCTATCGCGAGATGGCCATCGAGGACGCCGAGCAGGCGGTTCGATTGCGGCCGACGAGCGCGTTGGCTCATTTCACCGCCGCCATTCTCCATTTCTTGCACAACCACGCTGCCGACAAGGACGACCAGATCCTGACTCATCTACGCCAGGCACTCGACTGTGGCTGCGATCGTGATCTGGTCCTGCACCGTTCCGGAATTGATGCCCAATACACGGATTCACTGCGGGACTACGCCCTGAACGTCCGTCCCGTACCCAACCAATCGCGTCTCCTCGCACCTCCCCATTTCTTTTCCCCCTGGAACCTCGGCTAGGCAAGTCAATACGCGGCGGCCGGCGGAAGTCCAGACGCGACCGTCGCCAACGACCGAGCGATTTCCCACACGTGGCGGCGGCTATTTCGCCTCAATGACGCCCACTAGTGGACACACGACCACTACCCCCATCACTCTCGGCCCTGGTTGTTCAGGTCCTGTGGTTCAGACTTGGAGCGCGTGCTCTCTGGTGCGCGAACACCAAGAATAATAACAACCAGTTCGGGGGTGCACATTTGACAAGAGGCCGATTTCGAGAAATCCTTGTATAGAGTGGCCGGTTTCTGTCGCGCGTCTTAACCCGGATCGCGGTAGAGCACTCTGTTCCCGACCCCGTCAGTGCCGCAGCGCTGCTGGAATGCTGCGGACTCGAGCCACTCAATCTCGCGCCTGACGGATAAGCGCACGCGTTATTTTCTGCGCCGACCCTGCGCGCTGACGGTCCCTTTAACTCTCGCGAGGAGCTCACCATGGCTCGTCTGATTCTCCCCCGCTACCCCCTGCGCAGTCGGAAGCGCGGCGGTCGACGATCGATTCAAAAGCGCGTCAGACAGCTTCGCCTGGAACAACTCGACCGGCGACTTGTCCTGTCAGGAATGGCCGATATCGCATGCCTGGACGGACCGACTGACTCGGGCAGCGACGCGCAAACAGATGTCGCACAGGCCGCTCAGGTCGAGGGCGCGACCGCTCCTCACGTCAAAACGCCTGTCTTCCTGGCCGACGACGGCGTCCTTCACGTGCAACCGGCGGACGACGACCCCGGTGTCGTCGTCCGGCAGTTCATCGATTTCCACTTGGAAGAGGTCGTGGAAATCGAAGTGGCTGGACGGTGGACAGCCTTTCCCGCCGCACAGGTGAGTGCGATTCAGGTTCAATTACTCGACAGCGGTCAGACCTTGAACGTCGACGCGGGCGTCTCGAAGCCCGTTCAGTTGGTTGAGCCACCGGCGGTCCAGCAGGCCGTCGTGGTTCTGGCCGACTCCCTCGCGGATGATCTCGTCGACAACCGAACCGATGCCTTCACCACCACATCCATGGACGCATCGGTAGCGGTTGCCCTGCCCCCTGCCTCCAACCCGACTCTGACAACCCCGCCCGCAGGCGAACCGGGAGGTAGTACCGCTGGGCCGCCACTCTCGCCACCGCGAATCACAGATTTCGTAGCCGCGAGGAACGGCGACATATGGCAGCTTTCCGGCCACGTCACCGACGACAAGAGTGTAACGGGCTTGGTGGTTCAGTTTGGTGGTCTGCTGCCCGGATCATCGGCCGTTGTCAACGAGCAGGGATATTTCCAAATCGTCGTGACCTTTCCTCCGGGCACGTCCGGGCTCGTTATCGCCCACACGACGGACACCGATGGCCTAACGTCCAACCTGGCGTATTGCAGCGTCAACTACTTGGGTTAACCCGCTGACGCACCGGTCGCCGTGAGCAACGCGAGTCGCCGCGGCAGGTGCGGGCCGGCATCATCGCGCGGATCAGCACCTCCCCCGGCACGCCTCGCGTGCCCGGGCTGAGATGGCGGTGCCGGACCCCCACCGTGGTGCACCTCGGCGGCCGGTGACGTCAGTCTCGAGATTGGAATCGAGGCGGGATCGCATAGATTTCGTCGGTCATCTGGGTCCGCCTGATGTTGCATGGATCCAGTGTGCGTACACTGCGGTGATGTGAGGATCTGCCGACGACTTGCCACGCTTCGGTGGTGGCAATCACCTGATAGGGCGCGAAACGCGTGGTGATCTCCTTTTTCTTTTTGGCCTCCACCAGTGTGAGACGCAGGATGCGACGTTGGCAAATCGCCTGCAGGATGTGATCCATCACCTGTGCGACCTGTGCGAATCCGCGGTCGGCGATGGGACGAATCGAGCAGGAGTTGATCAGGCGAATGGCATGATGTTGGACCTGGTACGGCGATTGAGCCAACAGTTTGTTGGTGGACTGTCGCAACAAGTCGCTGCAGCCCGGGAGATGCCGCAACACGGACAGATGCACGGCGGCGACGAGCGTCGTCAATTCCTCGTGCTCCAGCGTCGGCATCACCACCAGGTCGCGGCGGGGCTGCAGCCGGTAGCAGTCCACTTTCTCGTCGAAACAGATCTCAATCCCCGCCGCTCGCATCAAGCTCAGGTCCCGAAAAATGGTGCGGCGACAGACCTCAAGTTGGCCGGCCAGATCGTCGGCGTTCAGCCCCCCACCCGACTGCAGGTGATGGAGGATTTGCAGCAGGCGCGCATAGCGTCCTGAAACCGAGGAAGCACTCATGGAAGACTCCCTTCGCCAGTGAATCGCGAGTGTGGCTAGACTGGCAGAAAGCCATGGAGATAGAAACGGAAACTGGGTGCCCTGGGTTTCGCGTCGCTCAGAGGCGTGAACGTCTGCCCCAACACTTAAGACCCCAGGGCACCACAGTCGCCGATTCGAATCGAGGTGCTCGTTAGCCCTTCTTGGGGCGCATTTCCCGATGACGGGAGTCGCTCGCCGCGCCACAATCCTCTGTAAGGTCCATCGCATTTCGTGGTCAAAAGCGGGCCGGGAAAATAGAAATTTTTCAAATATTTTCCCCGCCGCGCAGATTTCCCACCCTTTCTGGTGGTCGCTGCTGTGCTATCTGCGGGGGTAACTGACCCCGAACACGGATTGGGTCGGCGGAGAATTGTGAAGATGCCATTCCCGAGAGTGGCACGAGCGGAGGCAAGAGAGTGGATCTCGGCGGTCGCTAACGCTGCTGTTGCGGTGTCGCCCGGTCGACCAGCCGGGTGCCCCCCTCCTGGCCTCGAATCCGCTCGGAAAAGTGAGGGTCGTCCCTAAAGCGAGCGGCCAGACTGTTCACATGAGCGCGGCGCCTGGTTTCTTCGAATGACCCGTAATCGACCAGGAGCCCCAGCGAATAGGCGGTTCGATCTGAATAACCGGTCAGTAACGACGTCGGATCCCAGGCAATGGTCCCGGGAGCGATGCGATTGATATGCGCCACGATGTTGGAAGTGCAGTTGTTCATCAGCGTGTCATAGAACTCGGGGTGTTTCTTGAGCGTGTTGACACGCTTCAGCACGTCCACAAACAGCGCTCGAACCTGCTCCTTCGTGGCACGCGACCGGTACACGTAGACGTCCCCTTTGCGGATGTCGGTGCGCAGTCTGATCACGTCGCGCTCGTCCGCCACCACGTACATGATTTCGAACTGTCTCATGGTCCCGCCGATCGTGGAATAGGCTTCACCTTCCTCCAGTCGGACTTCGACCGAGATCGCCAGAAACCGTCCGTCGCGGAAGCCGAAACTGAGCATCGTGTGAGCCAGGCTCGGCGCCCCGGCAAACGGGCAAATGATGAAGTCGAGCGATTCCAGATCGTCCAGTTCATAAGAGCGATCTTCGTAGTTCAGTACGTAAGTATCCTCATCGATGTAGCTGCAGTTGCGAACGTTGTACACCTTGACATGGTCACCCCGCAGGCGAGCATACGGCAGAACGGCCATGTTCGCCTTCCACGGGCGGTTGTTGGAGGGCTTGAACATCTCGTCGGGCATATTGCGGGGCCCCGAGGCGCAGCCTGCCACGACCACGCTCAACAGGGCCAGGGCCACGGCCAGAGCGTCGCCCCCCGCCAGCCGAGCGACGGCACGACGTGGAGAGTCTTCATCAGTAGAGCGTTGGCGAAATTCCATCTTCACCGGCAGAACGAGGACACGAGCAACACGTAGTGGAGGGGATACCGATCGCCGGACCAGTGGCACGACACAGGTCCGCCACCGCCAAATTGTGGAGCAGCCACCCGCGGACTTGAACGCGATCCTGGCGTCTCCTCGCGGCCCGGCCGAAGGCCAAAAAACCGACTGAGATAAGCGGTATGTACATACCGTCAAACGGTTTTTCGGGCAAGATGTCTGTAACTGCCAGCAGCAGTGCGGCGCTCAGTCCAACGTGCCCTGCCGGCCGCGATGCGGTGGCCTTGCGCTAGCCAGTCCCAGGCGGCGAACGCCGCGTTCCAACAGCCCCTCCTGGCAGCCCCTGCCCGGGTCGCCGCCATTCCCACGCGCGTCAACAACAGGTCAACAATACCATGAAACCAGCGACAGAATCGCGATGATGATCAGCATGAACCCCACGATCCACTTGGCTGTCCGCCACGCGTGGTGAAGAATCGGCACCATCATCTCATGCCGCGTGGCGCCGTAAACCAGGCTGATCGCCACAATCAACGGTATCGAAAACCACAGCTGACTATTGGCCCAACTCGCAAACAGTACCGGCAAACTCATGTTCAAATCCAAACCAACTCAGAGTATTAGCGGATAGTTTTGTGTGCACGGTGCGCGTATGTTCGAAATGCGAAGCACCCACTCCGACACGAATTCCAAGGACGGCAGAGCATGATTGGCGTTCTGCCGGCGACCTCGGAAGTGGGTTTGCCCGACTGCGCATGCCCCCTCGCGAGACTCTACGCATTTTTCGGTTCATCGTCCTCGTTCGGCGGCTTTCCATTCTCGTCGGGCACGGCGATGATTACCGGACCGGCTAAGGCATCGTAGATCGCCAGCACGTTCAGCAGACCAGCGATCATGGTGTAGAGCGTACCCAGTTCGAAATACAGCCCATTGTCCTTGTGCCACTGCGAAAGTTGATCTTCGTTGGCTCGCGGATTAATGGTTGGCGGCGCCATCAGCCCGCCAAACAAGGGTTTGCGCCCCGACTGTACGCGTCGCGACTGCACCAAGGCCGGCAGCGCGGGCAGCCCCACTCCGATCTGACAAATGTACTGCCAACGCTTCGGCGTCTGGTTCCAAGCGGCGTATACTACATGTCCGCCACCGACGGCCAATCCAAAAAAGTAGGTCGACAGGATACAGACCATGAACAGCATGCCTTTGGCATACCGGCGCTGATACAGGTGACCGGCACCCGGCCACAGCCAACCCCAGAAGGCAGCCAAGCCCGGTTGCCTCAAGTCGATTTCAAATTGCTCGCCAGGGCCCTGCGCGGGGCGGTCAATCGGCATGATCATGTTTCTCCCAGGCCAGCAGAATGCAAACTGGCTATTCTAGCGAACCTCGCGGTCAGGGCCAGATCAGCCGTCAATGGATATTCGCGCCGCGAGACGGTTTCTTAGCCCACCAGACTGCGTGGCGTGGTGTCGTGGCGAAGACAAGGCGGTCCGCCGGCGGATCGCCGCCGGCTCTTCACAGGGACCTCACGAACATGCCGGCTTGCCCCGCGCAAACGTTTTTCAGCAAACGACTTGCATCGGAACACTCAGCGCCGGTCGGAGATGGATTTCCACTGTCCACAGGGCGTACGACAGGAGTCCGCTGCGGCTTCGACGCTGGGGGCTACCACCATTTAGTCCAACACCACAGAAATCCCGCCGGAGAATATCCCCCGCAGCGGTCGGGCGGGGACGGCCGGCGCCACGTCACCTGGCGAGCACCAGTTCTTCGTAGACCGATTCGATGGTGGCCGCATCGATCGTCGGCAGTTGCCGACCGGCTCCGGCCAGCAGTGCCAGTTCCGCCAGATAGCTGACTTGGCGCGGTACGCCGTGTGCCAGTTCGTGCAACCGCGCGGCTGCCTCGTGGTCAAAAACAGCGGCCTGTGACCCCGCCTTGGCCAAACTGTCCTGCAGGAAGTGGAGCGTGTCGTCCCGCTCCCACGATTCCAGCTCGATTCGCAACTCCGACAACTCCAACAGGCGGCGACCCAAGCGTTGGACAGCTCGAGGATCGACCGCCAAAACCGTCGTCACCAAGCCCTCCGACGATGCATTGTGACAGACCAAGCGTATGACGTGCGACAGCACGTCTTCCTGCGCTTCATCCACGTCATCCAGCAGAATCGCGGTGGGCACCTGCTGGTAGCGGTTCTCAGTCAGGCGATCCACGATCCTGCGCCAGAGCTGGAACGGAGTCTCTCGATCGCTTGGGTTGCGGTGCAACTGGGTCGCCAACTCCCACAGAAAATCGCTGGGACTCAACGACAGCAAATTGACGTAGGCAACCTGACAGCCAGCCTCTCTCTGCTCGCGGCCAAATACCTTCAGCAACAGTGTCTTGCCACTACCCGCAGCACCCGTGACCAGCCCCAAGCGACGGTGGTTCTCGATCAGAAAGCTCAGCCGCGCCAAGGCTTCCTCATGCGTGGGGCTGCAGTAGAAGAACCGCGGATCGGCAAGGCAGCGAAAAGGTGATTCGCGGAGACCCCAATGTGATTCATACATCCTTGCAGATCCTCGCATGTCTTGGGCCAGAACTCTGTCTTGGGCCAGAACTCCACCAGCTCGTCGAACCGGCAGCGCAGCAGGTCTCGATCGCCACACTGTCTGCTTGAGCCTTGCTGACTGCTTGAGCTTTGGCCAAAGGTCAGGGTCAACCGTCGCGCAACATCATATGCCGGACATTGGCGGCCGTCCCAAGCAGTTCACACCGTTACTCCTTACCTAATCGGCACAGCCGCGACGGAGACTTTGGGCGAAAGACGACTCAGCGAGAATTCACAGATCGGACGGCGCCGAACCAGGGGGCCTGGGAAGAATAGACAAGATCGCCGAATGTCGCTCGCCCGTCCCAGCGTGGCGAGGGACCGAAACCGAAAGAGCGAGTGACAGGTCTATTGTCTTTGCGCGATGCGCACTGGGTCCCGCCTGGAGGCATCGCGTCGTCGAGCCCCCGCCTGCTGGCACACTCCCACGAGTTAGCAGCGGGAGATACAATGTGCCGCGGAACAGCTTACTCGCCCAGACGCAACGTTGTGGTACCATGGGACACCGTTTCTTCATTGACACACCGATCTCGTCGGATCGAGCGATTCTCAAGGGTGCGGAAGCACATCACGTGCAGCATGTCATGCGGGCCGACGTCGGAGACGAAATTGTCTTGTTTGACGGCAGCGGTCGCGAGTTCGTGGCACGGATCGACGGTCTCCAGAGATCCCAAGTGGAACTGACGGTGACCGCCACGATGGTGGTGGACCGCGAGTCGGCTCAGCAACTGGTCGTGGGTGTGACTCTACCGAAGGGCGAACGGCAGCGCTGGCTGCTGGAAAAACTGGTTGAGATCGGCGTATCGCGGTTAGTACCGCTATGCTCCGAACACAGTATCGTTCACCCCGATGCGGGCAGTCTGCGGAAGTTGCTGCGTTTTGTCATTGAGGCGTCGAAGCAGTGTGGCCGGAACCGGTTGATGGAAGTCGCTCCGCTGACCCGCTTCACTGACTTCCTCGCATCAGCACCTGAGGGCGCTCGGCGGTGGGTGGCGGACCCTACGGGGGATCGGTGCGGCGGCTTCGCCACTGCCCTGGACTTTTCGAGTGCCGCGTATCTGGCGGTAGGACCCGAAGGGGGATTCTCGCCAGCAGAGCGGCAGTCAGCGGAATCAGCCGGGTGGCAACTGGTATCGCTGGGACCGCGCATCTTGCGTATTGAGACGGCTTGCCTGGTGCTGGCAACGCTGGCGGCGCACGACTTGCGTGGCGG
Organism: uncultured Planctomycetota bacterium; assembly: GCA_963802295.1. Classification (GTDB taxonomy): domain Bacteria; phylum Planctomycetota; class Planctomycetia; order Pirellulales; family Pirellulaceae; genus JAJRVM01. Next base: position 118,373 of record CAWDIM010000022.1, read on the forward strand.
GGACGGCGGGAGTGATGGATCCCGCAAGGCGTCCGCCGAGGCGGTCAGAGACTGAGCAGGTACTTCATTGAGAGCTGGATTTCGCGTTCGGGATTGTCGCAGGCCTGTCGCTCAACGGTGATGAAACCGCGGTACTGGTAGTTTTCGAGCATGCCGAGCAGTTCGGGGAATTCAGCCGAACCGCTCCCCAGCGTCACCTCCACACCGCGTCTCCGCGACTGGTCGCGGCAGGCGTCGCTGGCGTGAACATGCCGGATGTGCGGACCAAGTTGTGCCACGGCTTCAGTCGGCGAAAAGCCATTGACCAGCAATTTACCGGGGTTCAAATCGACCCCCATCAATCCGTCCGGCAGAGCGGTCACGAGTCGTTTCAAATCCGCCCCTGACTCACTGCCGGTCTCGGCTGCCAACAGCGTTCCGACGTGCTGACCGTAGCGGGCGAGTTCACGGAGCGACTCCAGCAGCAAATCCCATTCGGGCCCCTGCGACTCGGGCGGCACCGTACCGACTTGGTTCACGACAACCGGTGCCTGCAGATCGAAGGCCAGCCGGAGCGCCCGCTTCGTGGCGGTCAGGCGGCGTTCGAGATCTTCCGGAGTGCCGTAGCCGCGCCGGGTCTGAAACGCCACGGCGCAGACCCGCAGATTCAGATCATCCAGCATTTTCCGCAGTTGTCGCAACCCAGTCTGCGACAGATCTGACGCAAAGACCTCATTTCTGGCATCGATTTCCACACCACGAGCCCCCAGACGTGCTGCCGTATGCAAGGCTTTCTGAAAGGGTTGGCGTAAGCTGGCCAACTGAATTCCCAAATTGAGGCACTGCACGGCTGACACCTGCGGTAATTGATCGAGGACTGCCCCCCGGGGGGGTGGAGATCGCACTATGCTGGTCTGGCTACCGATCCTTATTCTATCGGCTCAATCGGCGGCGCCCATGGAGCACCGGTACGCAGAGACCGTCTTCGAGACGGATTTCGAGCATGGGGTCGACCTGAACTACGATGGCTGGCCGGACCATTGGACGCGACTCCGCGGCCCAGGATTCCCGCCGTACATCAAGATGGGAATTGTCGAGGATCCCTCGCACGAGTCACATCAGGCGCGGTGTCTGCGAATCGAATTGGATGGCAGTGGTGGAGCGGCGTTCAGCCCGCCCATCGAGATCAGCCCTCTTTTTAGCTACCTGTTTCAGGGTAAGCTGAAAACGGAAGGACTGACTCACGATGTGGCCTACTACTCCGTCACGTTCTTCGATTCCGCAAGGAATCAGAAGGAGACATACACCACCGATAAGCTAACCGACACCACGACGTGGCAGGAAGTCCGCCTCGGCCCGCTGACTCCCACGGACCCGGAGGCGCGATTTGCCGTGATCGGGTTGCACCTGGTCCCCACGCATCGTTCCGATCTGACCGGCGCGGCGATGTTCGACGATCTCTGCTTCGCCAGACTGCCACACATGACGATCGAGTCGACGCAACCTTTTAATTTATTCGCCCATCCGAGCGATCCGGAATTTGTCTGCCGAGTGTCCGGAACTCGGCAACCGAATTCGACCATGCTGTTCGAACTGCTCGACATCCTGGGCCAGACCATCGCTTCGGAACAACTACAGTTGACCAGTCTGGACAGTCTCACGGCCGAGGCCACGGAGTCGAGTGACCCGGCGACGACCGCCGTACCGGCGGAATCCGAGCAGGCGCGACACACCGGATCGGTCACCTGGCGCCCCCCGATTCCCGATTACGGATTCTACCGCGTGCGGGCCTCGCTGCGTGGTGACAGCAGCGTCACGCTGGAGCATTCCGTTTCGATGGCGGTAATACCCGACCTGGACATCTGCCGAAAAGGGGCCTTCGGCTGGTCGCTTCCGCGCGGAGACAAGCCGCTGTCCGAGGACAAGCTCTTGACACTATTGCATCTGGCGAACGTCACCTGGATCAAGTATCCCATCTGGTACAGTCCGGACGACGAGTCTGCCAAGGGGGAGCAGATTGCCTCTTTCGTCGATCGACTTGGTGCCCAGAGTATTGAAATGGTGGGGGTGTTTGACACACCTCCGGAACAAGTCCGCAGACAGTTCTCGAACAAAGAGCACTTGACCGTGGCCGAGGTGTTTCTGGAGCCGGATCTATGGGCCACCGTGATCGATCCCCTGATGGTACGTCTATCGCTGAAAATCCAATGGTGGCAACTGGGAGCCGATGACGACGAAAGCTTCATCGACTATGCCGATCTGGAGAAACGCGTGCATGACATTCGCACTCACATGCGGCAGTTCGGGCAGCGTGTGCGACTGGGACTGGCCTGGAACTGGCTTCACACGAAGCCGGCGTCGCAGGATCCCCCCTGGGATTTCCTGGCCCTGACCGAATCGCCGTCGTTCACCAGCGAGGAATTGGCGCGTTACGCCACGCAGTCGCCCGCGGCGCGGGATCACCACTGGATCACACTCTGGCCACTCCCGCGCGACAAGTACGACGTGGAGACACGTACGCGAGACCTCGTGCTGCGCATGCTGTCGGCCAAGGTCAACGGCGTCCAGGCCACCTTCGCGGGAGACCCCTTTGACGCCACACGGGGCCTGCTGCACGAAGACGGAACCCCCAACGACCTGTTTCTGCCCTGGTGTATCACCTCGCGCACGGTGGGTGGGTCCGGGTACCTGGGAAGCATGCAGCTGCCCAACGGCAGCCACAATCACGTATTCGCCTGCGACGACGCCGCGGTGATGGTCGTGTGGAACGACACACCGGTGACCGAATCCCTGTATCTCGGCCAGGATGTCGTCCAAATCGACCCGTGGGGTCGGCGGGTGAACTTATCCCAACCTGGTCAGCCAGCGGGGGCGGAACAGACGATCGCGGTGGGCACGATGCCGGTCTTTGTCACCGGACTGGACCTGGCAGTGGCCCGCTGGAGCCTCGGTTTCTCGTTTGAACCGGCGGAGATCGCGAGTGTCTTCGCGCGCCGACAGACCGTTCAATTCCGCTTTCGCAACACGTTCGGACAAGGCATCGGCGGTACCGTTCGATTCCATGTTCCCGACGTCTGGGATATCTCGAATCCGCTGCTCCGCTTCAAGCTCGCCACCGATGAGGAGCTCGATCAGGAGTTTGACGTGGTGCTTCATTCCAACGCCAGCAGCGGCCCGCAAACCGTGCGCATCGACTTCGATGTCATCGCCGACAAACCGTACCGCTTCAGTGTCTATCGAGATATTCGCGTGGGTCACGGCGACATGGTCGTCGAACTCGACACGTGGTTGGACGACAGCGGACGGTTGGTCATCGAGCAGCATTTGATCAACCACACGGACAAGAAATTGAAGTTCAACTGCTACCTCTTCGCACCGGGTCGGCGTCGGATGCGGATGCAGGTCTTTGACATCGGGCCGGGTCGGGTCACCCACACCTTTCGGCTGCCGGACGGTCGTGAACTGCTCGGCAAAACCTTGTGGCTGCGGGTGGAGGAACTCGGCGGCCATCGGCTGATGAACTATCAGGTGATTGCTGAACCGTAAGGGAGCCACCGGGGGTCTCGAGCCGTGGACGGGCCCCCCTGGCCGGCCGATTCGTGGTGGGCCGATTCGTGGCGGGCGAATTCCCGGTACCGATGGGTGTCCGCGCCGGCTGCCACGTATACTATGGAGTGTCACCTTTACTGTCCGTCCCGCTGCCTTTCGCCACCACGTGTTCTCCATGCCCCCTCTATTGTCGGTGAAATGGCGGTGTCCGATCGTATCCCCCTGGTCACTGGTGCTGGCGGGCTGCCTGGGACTCTCCGGCCTGTCGGCCAGCTCAGGCGATGTGATCGTGATCGCCAACCGCACGCGTCAAGACGTACCCTGTCGCGTGCTCCTGGGTAATCAGCCGCGGAGCATAACGATCGCCACGGGGAGTCAACAGATCCTCCGTCACCCGGGCCCTTGCCAGATCTTGTACGAGGTGAGTGGCGAACTGGTACGATATCAACTCGATACGGATTCCGCCTATTTCTTCGCGCTCGACCAACAGGGTTGGCTCGAACTCAGCAAGATCGATCTGGGGGGGGCCTCCGAGGCGATGGAGCCACCGGATGGTCCGGACGAGGTCGAACCGGCGCGGGTCGAGCGTTCTGGGGTGCCGGCCGAGCCGTCGGCGACGCCGCTGACCGACTCGCTGCCGATCAAGATCCTGGTCGACAATCGCGAGCCGACACCCCGCTCAGCGTGGGAACCGCGACTGCGCAAGAGGATCGACCGCGTCTCGGACCTGCTGCAGGCGCAGTGCGGATTGCGGTTGAGCATCGTGGCCGTCGAGACCTGGGATTCGGGGCTCGAGCCGGTGGATTTCAAGCAAGGCTTATCGGATTTCCGGCAGCGCGTCGAACCGCAACCGGGCCGCCTGGCGATCGGTTTCACGGGCCGCTATCAACAGGAAGGGGGACGCGTGGATTTAGGGGGCACGCAGGGCATGCTCCAGTCGCACATCCTGATCCGGGAATGGGCCGATGCGATGAGCGAGCCGGAGCGGGACGAAGTCCTGTTGCATGAGATTGGTCATTACCTCGGTGCCGTGCACAGTCCCGATCCGGGGTCCGTCATGCGTCCCGTGCTCGCCGACGACAAGGCCATCCGCCGGGCATTTCAGATTGGTTTTGATCCGGTCAACGCGTTGATTATTAATCTGGTGGCGGACGAGATTCGCGGGCACGGGGCAGAGCACGTCGCAGATCTCACCCTCGCCACGCGCCGGCGTTTACTGGAGATCTACGCAACTCTGTCGAAAGCCCTACCCGATGACCAGTCTGCTCGCCAGTACCAGTTTCAGCTTGGCGCGGCGGGCGACACACCGGTGGTCCAGGCCGCGCGGCTGGTGGTCCGCGAAGTTCATCGAGCTGCAAGAGCGCGTGTATTGGAAAGTGACGGGGCTACTGCGGGACTCTCGGCAGATGAATTGACCGAGTATTATGTTCGCCGTGCGGCGACTCTCGCCCTGACACTCCCGGGCGATGTGGCTCCTTCGGCATTGCTCTTGGGGCTCGGCATTGCCCTCGACGATTCCGACACACTGGAGCGCAGCAGCCTGACGAGAGCTTTCTGCCAGCAAGTGGAAACGGAACTGGAGCGTCAGGAGCGCCACAGGACTCTCGGTCGGCCGACGATTCGAGGCCGCCGCGACTTGGCTCAACACTTCTTCCTGTCGGCTTACTTGACGGCGGTGGTGGGGGCGCCAGCGGCCGAGTCAGCTGGGCTCGCCAAAGAGATTGCCGACTCTCGCACACAGAGCGGCTTCAGCTATCGTGATTTCGCGGCCGATCTGGCGGGCATCGAGTTCGCTCGACGTCTGCTCGTCGGACATTTGTCACTCTCACAGGTCGCCAGTCGCTTCGCCGTCGCGGATCTGATGCCGGCGGTGGATGACTTGCCGGAAGGGCTGCGGTGGAGCGATATTGGTCCGCAACTGCAGGGTCATGACAAGGGGAGCGTGGCGGACTATCGCCGCGAGATTCGCCACCGCATTGGCATCCTCTCGCAGACGCCGGACCCCCGCTGACGGTCCGGGATTTCGCCGGTCATGCACGCCACGGTGCCGTGAGGACCAGTGGACTGGTAAACTGACGCCCCCAATGCAAAAATGTCCCCACGGCACGGTAGCACGTTGTTTTGCGCAATCGCATCGGGAGAGCCACGTGCCGTGGATGGACCGCCTCTCCGTGTGCCATCCGCCAAGACGTTGACCATTTCCTTCCGCCTGTCCCACGATGTCGCCGATGGAACACCGAAGTTTTTTTGAGCGATACCAGCAGCTCCAGCAGTTTGTCCGCTGGACCAGCGCGGATGCGGAACGGATTGAGACGATTGCCCGGCTGGTGGGTCCTCAGTTCCCCCAGCTCATCGACGATTTCTGCGTCGTGATTCAGGACCATCCACTAGCCTACCGGGTCATCACGGGGGGTGATGAGCAGATCACGCGACTCAAGAAATCGCTGCTCGCCTGGCTGAATCAGCTCCTGGGCGGCGTCTACGACGAGGACTACGTCGAGTACCGTTCCCTGGTCGGACGCCGGCATGTCGCCATCCGACTGGACCAGGTGTATACGAATGCGGCCATCTCACGCTTGCGCGGCAGCATGCATGCGATCATTTGCGAACGTTGGTCCGGTTCACCGCCGGAATTGCTGGAGGCCCTTGCCACGCTCAACAAACTGCTCGATCTCGATCTGGCCATCATCGAGGACGCCTACGAACAGGAGCACGTGCTGCGACAGAAGGTGACGGAACGGGCACGCATGAAGAACGCTTTGCACCAGGAGAAGGAATTTTCCGAGGGACTCTTGGAACACGCTCAGGCCATCGTCCTGGTGCTGGACATTGTCGGCCGCATCATCCGCTACAATCCCTACATGGAAGAACTGACGGGCGTGTTGCAGCAGGAAGTGAAGGGGAAAAATTGGTTTGACACGTTCATTCCCCCGCGGGAACGGGAGCGGCTGCGGGAAGTGCTGCGAGAGACCGTCGAGAAATCCGAGACCAACCGGACGGTCAGCTCGATCATGACTCACGTGGGCCGCGAGCGGAGAATCAGCTGGTCCAGCAAGGGACTCAAGGATGTAAATGGAAAGACGGTGGCCGTGCTGTCGGTGGGCCAGGACATCACGGAACTGAATCAGGCACAGCAGCGGGCCTTGCAGGCCGAGCGTCTGGCCGGTATCGGCCAGATGAGCACGGGGCTGGCGCACGAGAGCCGCAATGCGTTGCAGCGCATCCAGGCCTGTGCCGAAATGCTGGAATTGGAGGTCGAAGGAAACTCGGAAGCGATGGACCTGGTACATCGCATCAAGCTGGCCCAGGACCACATGCATCGCCTGTTCGACGAAGTGCGCGGCTATGCCGCCCCGGTGAATCTCGACTGTTCCGACTGCCATCTGGGGAGCGTTTGGCGCGAGGCCTGGGAGATGCTCCTCCCCCTCTGGGAAGGACGCATCGCGGAACTCGTGGAAGTCACGGCGACCACCCCACTGGTTTTCTATGGAGACCACTTCCGCCTGGTGCAGCTGTTTCGCATCCTGTTCGAAAACGCGCTCGCGGCCTGCTCCGATCCGGTGCGCATCGAGATCACGTGCAGCCCCACAGTGCTCGCGGGAGGCAAGGCCGTCCGGATCTCCGTGCACGACAATGGCCCCGGCTTGAACCAAGAACAACGCGCGCGGATCTTTGAGCCGTTTTATACCACCAAGACGAAAGGGACCGGACTAGGCATGGCGATCGCGCAACGTATCGTGGAAGCACACGAGGGACAAATCCAGGTCGGACGTTGTACCGGTCGCGGCGCGGAAATCCTCGTCACACTCCCCTGCCGGCCGGCCAAATAGTCCCCGCTGCAACGTTCCAAACAGCCGTTTGCGTGGGCGATACCGAGTCACAGCGAGCTGCGGCCGGAACATCGACACGCTCAGGAGTTGAGGCCATCCTCAGACGCGGAGACCGCCTTCCGCGAGAAACAAAGATGTCCTGGTGAGCATGAATAAGACAAACCAAACGACTCGCCCCCCAGCACCAGGGGTCGAACAAGATCCGCCGACCATTCCCGGCCGCTCGTCGTCGCGCGGGCGAGCTGTCGCTTTTCGGCTCGTCGCCGTGCTCTTCCCCCTGCTCCTGCTGCTGTTCGCCAATCTCGTGCTCTACTGGCTCGGAGTCGGATACGACACGCGCGTGGTCATCCCCGTCACGGAAGCTGGCAATCTCCAGACTTTCTGCTTCAACGAAGACTCCAGCATGGCGTACTTCGATTTGCGCGAACTGGCGGGACCCGATCCGCAGCCGTTCCAGCTGCCGCGCCCGGCCGATACCTATCGCATCGTGTTTTTCGGCGCCTCCACGGTGGAAGGATTTCCGTACTACACCGAACTGGCTTTTCCTCGCCAGGTGCAACAGCTGCTCTCGGCGCAAATGCCTCACCGCCGTATTGAAGTGCTGAACGCGGCGATCGTCGGCATCAATAGCTTCGCACTCTCGGACTTCGTCCCCCGCGCCCTGCAGGCCGAGCCGGACCTGATCGTGATCTATGCGGGGCACAACGAGTTCTACGGCCCGGGCGGAGTCGGATCCACCGCCACCTCCGCTCCCGCGCTCTACGGCGTCACGTCCCAGCTGCGGCGCTGGCGGTTGTTCCAAACCCTCCGCAAAGCACTGCGCGGTACACAGCCCCCCAAACCGCTGCTCGAAGCACTCCCCAAAGACCTGGAGATCCGCTGGGATAGCCCACAGGTCCAGGCCGCCGAGAGATACTATCGGCAGCATTTGACGAACATTGCCCAAGCTGCCGAAAAGGAACACGTGGCGCTGCTCTTCTGCAGCGTCGCCTCCAACTTGAGTGCGCAGGCACCGGTGCGGTCCATTCCCAATCCCGCTCTCTCCGCACTCCAGGCGAAAAACCGTGACCGACTGCTGGAGAACGCCCGTGGCTTGTTGGACCAGCAAGATCCCGCCACGGCGCTGCGAGTGGTGGAACAAGCCGGCGAACTCGACCCCGAATACGCGCTGGTGGCCTATCGACGGGCGGAGTGCCTCACGGCCCTGGGCAATCCGGCGGAGGCCCGCGTCCAATACAGCCTGGCCCGCGACCGGGACGGGTGCCGCTTTCGCGCCCCGAGCTCCTTTGCCCAGATCGTGCGACAGGTGGCCACGGCCGCCGATCGCCAGAATTGCCACTTCCTGGACCTCGAACAGTTCCTCGCGGACCGGTCCCAGGAGGCTGCTCCCGGACGTGATTTCTTTCTGGAGCACGTGCATTTCAATTTCGAAGGGCATCAAGTCGTGGCGCAGGCCGTGGCACAAGCCATCATGCAGCAGGTGCTGGGACTCGAGTGGCACGCTGAGCGAGTCCCTTCGCACGAGCAGATCGCCAGCGACGTCGGTTTGACCGTGTTTGACTCGCTGGAGGCAGTGGGCCACGCCATGACCGTCCTGTGCACCCCCCCCTTCCGGGATGCGCCGGACAGCGAGCAGAATGTGGATTTCCTCAACGAACTGGTCCGTGGCTATTGCCGTGGAATGCCACCAGCAGATCAGATCCTGTACGCCGAACTTGAGCCAGGTTTGCGGCAGTTAGACATGATCAACGCACTGGCTGCCAGGTACTTGCAACGTGGTGAGGATGAACGGGCGCTGGAAATGTTCCGCTGCGCCCAACGGCGGCGTCCCTGGGAAATCACTCCCTATGTTGGCCTGGCCAAATCTCTGATGTCCTTGGGGCGGGCCGCAGACGCTCTCATCAGCATCGACCAGGCACTCCAACTGGCACCGGAGAACGCGGAATTGCGGGAGATCCGCCAGCGGGTGCTGCGCGCCGGCGGTAAAGGATCCTGAAGTCGTAGTCCAGGACATGCGCAGGTGAACGCATGTTGAAGAGAAAAAGACCCGAAATTCGAAGCACGAAATCCCGATCACATTCAGATGACAGAAATACCCATGACAGAAAGGGGGGAAAAAGGCGGACGGAACATCCAATCGCCACCCCAGCGGTGAGAGTCTGCTTTTGGACCGTTACCGTGGTTTTGCCGGCAGCGGAGGTTTCCGTTCTTGCGTTTTGGATTTCGGATTTGTTTAGGGTTTCGAATTTGGGATTTCGAATTTCTGGTGTTGGCTGCGTCCGCCGGCCAAGTTCGGTTTTCGCACGGATCGTATCGTCACCTGGACGTTGCGCGTGTAAGATTCGTGCTCGCACAACGCCGTCCCGGCCGGCCTCGGAGCGCCGGCGGAATTCCCACGCACGTGAATTACCATGACTACCTCCACTATCGTATGGCTCTTCATCGGCGGTTTGATTTGTCTGATCTTGGGTGCGGAAGCCCTGGTGCGGGGCGCGTCGCGGCTGGCCGTGGCGGTCGGTATTACGCCGTTGGTGGTCGGCATGACGGTAGTTGCCTACGGTACCAGTGCGCCGGAAGTGGCCGTCACGGTGCAAGCGATGCAAGCTCAACCACCGCGACCGGACCTGGCAATCGGCAATGTCGTGGGAAGTAACATTTCCAATATCTTGCTGGTGCTGGGGCTCTCGTCGTTGGCTGCCCCCCTGCTGGTCTCGCGAACGCTGGTGCGTGTCACCGTGCCGATCATGATTCTCGTGACGGGGCTGGTATGGATCATGGGCCTGGATGGGACGATCGGCCGACCGGAGGGAACGGTCCTGCTGTTGGGCGCCGTGTTGTTTACCGTGGTGAGTGTGGCCCGCAGTCGCCGCGGCACCGCCGCCGCCTTGGCACAACGACGAAAAGACATGCCAGCGGTGTCGCGATCGAAGACCGCCCTGGGCCTGGCCGTCCATCTCTCAGCCATCGTGATCGGACTTATCTTGCTGGTGCTCGGCGCCCGCTGGCTGGTCGACGGCGCCTCCGAAGTGGCTCGCCTGCTGAAGGTAAGTGAACTGGTGGTCGGCCTGACGGTGGTGGCCGTGGGGACCTCGCTTCCCGAGATCGCCACGTCGCTGGTGGCCAGCATCCGCGGCCAGCGCGATATCGCGGTGGGCAACGTCGTGGGGAGCAACATCTTCAATCTGTTGCTGGTGCTCGGATTGGCGGCCGTGGTATCGCCGCAGCCGATCGTCATTCCCGACTCCGCGCTGCGTTTCGACATCCCGATCATGTTCGCCGTGTCGTTCGCGTGTTGGCCGATCTTCTACACCGAGTGGATCATCAGTCGCTGGGAGGGAATTGTCTTCCTCGCTTTCTACCTCGCCTACACGCTCTTTCTATATTTGCTCGCCACACAGCACGGCGGCTTGCATGGCTACGTGACGGTGATGGCCTATTTCGTGCTGCCTCTCGCGGCGCTGGTGTTGATCATCGTCTCGGTGCGGCATTGGGGGCGAGGCTCGCCCAACCCTTCGGACGCCGGCGACGCGGCACGGCCATAGTCCAAGAAGGAGCCCGCTAACAGGGCACCAAGTACCCGGCAGCATCGTCAGGCACCCTGCCTGACTGGCGGAAACTCGCGGTACGACGGTCAAGGACAGGGACTTCCGCCACGGAAGGTACTGGATTGCCCATCTCGCGGCGGTTAGACTAGGTTGGCTGTCGGCAGCCAGTGCCGTGGCGGAGAATCCATCATTCGGCTTTATCGTCCCCAATGGCGCAATCCGAGGTGCAAAAGATGAGTGACGTACTACCAACTTCCGAGCAGCAGGAACACACCAAAGGGGCGAAAGGTACCAGTCCGCTGCGACTGGTCGTCTTGTTGCTGATTTTCGGTGTGGCCTTGGCCGGTCTGCTCTACGATTACTGTATCGCGCGCCCCAGCATCAAGAAAGCCGATCAGTTGATTCAGCGCCTACTGGAGGAACCGGAAGCGGACCCCAATGGCGACGGAACCGTCACGGAAGATGAAGTGCAAAGCGTGCTGGGATGCAAACCGGCAAGCGTCTCCGCATTGTCCAACGGCAAAATCGAAGTCTACAGCTGGCGCAGCGGACTTCCCTATCGCACCTACAATCTGTACGTCGTCTATGCGGGTCAGAAGTTGCCCTTGCTCTATGCCGCATCCACGAACGAGGTCCCCAAAGGCGATAAACTCCCCCCCCAGACCGTCATCGCCAGGCCCATGTCGGAAGAAGAGGAAAAGAACTTCGTGCCACCGAAAATCTCCGGCGCGGGAGCCGGAGGAGGAGGGGGTGGAGGAGGTGGTGGCGGTGGTAAAGGGGGCGGCAAAGGTCGCGGCAAGAAGCAGAGTGCCGACGGAGAGAGTCGAGGTAAGAGTGCGGCGGATGCAGGCCCGGATGGCGGCGAAGTGAAAACCGAGGCAGCTCCCCAGGCAGCACCAGCCGACCCAGCGGACGCTCAGCAAGAGGCCACAACCGAAGCCACCGCCGAGCCGCCCAAGGAAGAGGCCGCTCCCGCACCCGGAGAACCTGCCGCGAAGCCCGCGGACGAGAAAGCCGAGCCCGCGGACGAGAAAGCCGAGCCCGCGGACGAGAAAGCCGAGCCCGCTGGCAAGGAAGAGACCCAACCGGAACCGCCGCCGCCAGCTGAACCCCCGGCGGACCCGCCCCAGAAGGACGCGCCGCCATCTGAGCAACCTCCGACCACACCGGATGGCAGCGGCCAATAAGGGGCCGCGGCCCCGCGCTCGGCAGACGTACGTCCGTCCCCCAAGTCACTCCCCGGCTGCGGCGGCACCACGCCTCCCGTGGCGCCTCCCGTGGCGGCCGGTTACGGCGGCCAGCCTGCAGGTCTCCGCTGCGTGCTGCCCGGGCGAATTAGCGGGCCGTCGTGGCGGTGGCATTGGGGTCCACCACTCGTTCCACGCACCAGTCAAATTCACCGGTGGCCGGATCGCGGTCGCGGACCATGACAATCTGCACCGGCAGGCTCTTCGAACGGGCGTCATCAGGCATTTCGGCGCGGAAAACGAGTGTCAACGTGTCACTGTTGGCCAAAGTGTCATAGGCTCCCAGTCGCTCATAGACCACCTTGGCCGACGGGGGGAGTTGGAGGAGTTTCTGGAGCTGCGGATGGTCATAGAAGCTCTCGAAGTCGCCTTGAGCGTAGGGATGCTTGCCGTAGTAGTCATCCATGGTCACCCCCTCGGCCAACCGCGACGACTTGCGCAGGTGCAGCTGGTGCGCTTCACGCAACTGATCCGAGCGGACCAATTCCAGCCACGCTTCGGCATAGCGACGAGCATGATAGGTCAACCACTGCTGCCGCAAAAAATAGTGGGAGCTCCCCCACGCCAGGAAAAAGATCGCCAACGCCAGTCCGATCAGCGCCGCTTTGCGGCCGATTTTCAGCGGGTTCTTTTGGACGACATAAAGCGAGGCACATCCTAGGCAGATGGTGGTCACGGGAAAGACCCACAATACCGGCTTGAAGACCGCCAGGAAACTGAACAACCCCAGTGCCAGAGTCGTCATCGCCATCAACGACGGCGACCCGCACTGAATAACGTCCTCCCGAAATTCCTCAGCCGGTTCAGCAATCTTTGACTCGCTCATAGTTGTCTCTAACGTGCAACGCGGTAGTCTGGTTCATTGGCAAAATTCGCCCGGCGTTGATAGTACTTCAAAATGAAGCGACTCTCGGGATCGAAGACCCGGGCATCCACATTCTGATCCTGCGGCAGTGGGGAACGTCGCGCGGGATTCGATTCGCCGCGTGCAAGCGCCCCGCGAGAACGGCTTTGCATGAAGGCGAGCCATCCGCGATCAGGGGCCATGCCGAGAAAATTCCCCGAGGCAGGCCCCCGCTGAAACCCCATCGGATGGGGACCCAGTGGAGCGGTGTGCAGCGAGGCGCAGGTGAAGCCGACGAACAGCCAGGCGACCCACACGGCCATCATACTGCGTCCCACCGTTTCCGTCCAGAAATCGAAGGCCACCCGTTTTCGCGACAGCATGTCGGTGAACATTCTCAGCAAGCCAAACGACACCACAAACACACCCCACAGGGCGAGGAAGTCGACCAGATAGGTGTACGACCCGTCTTGTCGCTCGATCAGGTCGGCCAGCGGCTCAAAATAGTTGAACGCCAGCATCATGGCCAGCAGCAGATTGACGAGCGTGAGGATGCTGTTCCACAACCCCTGGAACCACATCGCCGCGGCCACGATTAAGAACAGGAGAAACAGGACGAGAGTGAGCATGGATCGATTCCTATTGCTTCAACGCACGTTGCAGTTCATTGATCGCCGTCACGCCACGAGCGACCAGCAGCACGCCTTCTTCCTGCAGCGTGCGATTGCCCGCTTTGCGAGACACCTGACGGAGGACTTCCAAGCGCGGTTTTTCCAGCAGAGCCTGTCGCATTTCGTCCGTGACTTTGACCAACTCGAAGATGGCGGTGCGGCCTTTGTAACACAACCCGCCGCAGTCGGGGCAGATTTCCGGCTCCCCCTTGCGTTTCTTGGAGCCGGGAGGTGGCGGCTGATATTCACGAAACAGCACTTCGACCCGTCCTTGGGGGATGCCGAGTTTCTGCAGCAGCTGTTCGGGGGGTTCATAGGCCTGGCGGCACGTTTCACAGAGGATCCGCACCAGGCGTTGATTCAGCACGCACGACACACACTGCACGAATTTCTCAAGATTCTCGGGCTTGAGAGCCAGCACGCGGAGCAGCGCTTCGACCCCCTCGCTGGCACGCATCGAAGAGACCACGAGTTTGTTCTGTGCCAGCGCGAAGTTGGTCAGGGTATCGACGGCCGTACCGGTCACGAAATCGGGCACGACGACGACGTCCGGTTCGCGCAACAGCACCTGGCGCAGCACGTTGTCCGGGGTCTGGCCGGCGGCTCCATCGAACGTGGTCACCTCCACGTTCTCGACATGTGTGAAAGGCTTGGCTTTGTCCTCGATCGCGGAGAAATCGCGGAGGTATCGATCGGTGGCGGTGAGCCCCACATTCCAACTGGTCTGCAGACCTCCCATGGGCATTGCGCTGAACAGCACCAAGCCGTGTTCTCCGGCCAAGTACTCCTTCAACTCGTCGCGCATCTTTTCCCGCATGCCGAGCGAATCGAGCGAGTTGAAGGGGGACTTGCCGGGAACCAGTTCCAGAATGGTCCGTTCACCGGTTTTCGTTCCCTGGCTGACCAGCTGGCAGTTGTATTTGGCGCTGCCGATTTTCGCCTTGAACTCACCCTCCTGTCGCACCCGCCGCTCGTCCATGTTCAGCGACGAGATCTTCTTCATGACGGCCAGCATGACATCGCCGCTTTCGCGATCACGCGGCTCGACATTGTGCCACACTCCATCGATTTCATAGCGCACGCCGACGGCTTCCTTGGTGAAGTCGAGCATCACTCGGTCCGCCCGTCGCGCGATCGAGTCAGCCACCAACTCCTTGACGAACACGTAGCCGGGCGACTGACGCGCCATGATCAAGTGGGCCTGATTTTCCGTTTCACTGCCGCCGCAGGCCGACAACTGCACCGGCGGTCCCTGCTCGTGGGCCAGCAGGGTCTCGGTTTTCTTCCGTTTCTTGCCCGCCGCCAGCGCGGCAAACCAGTGCTTGATGTGTTTCGGCGTCAAGACCCTTTGCTCTTCCGTCACGCGGCTATTGCGCATCAGGATGTAGGTCGCCAGGGGCGCGACGTAAGCGACCAGCAACAGCGTGTAACCGACCGCGAACAGGGGGATCGAGAGGGCCATCAGCAGGGCGACCAGGAACGTGAACACCACGATCGGGTTCCAGATCCTCGACGGCATCTCGATGTTGTCGCCCAGTTCCACACTGTCGCGATTGACCCAATCCGCCGCCCGGACCCAGAACAAGATCAGGATCCAGCAGGCCAGCAACTTATACCAGGCCAGATATCCGCCCGGACCGCGGCCGGGAAGTTGATCGCTCGGATACGGGGGCCACTCCTGTGCCGCCAGCGGATCGGCCACCAGGAGGAGCGCCGCCAGGGCGACCAGCGTAACAAGGGCAGTGCGAGACATTATAGAATCCCAGGTTGCGATACATTGATGCCTTTGAGCGCCATTTTGAGAGCTTCGCGGTTGGGTGCGACTTCCATTGCCGTCGGCCGGTCGATCATCTCTTCATCCACCAACTGCTTGAGACTCATCGTGAAATCCTGCATGCCTTCCTCAGCACCGATCCGGATCGCGTCGGGCAACTTGGCATCCTGTCCTTCCAGCACGAGCTTCTTGATGGTCGGGGTGAACAACATAATTTCGACCGTGGGAACCCGCCCCACACCCGGCTTGATCGAGGGGAGGAGCTTCTGCGCCACGATCGCTTTCATATTGAAGGCGATGGCACTGCGGATCGCCCCGTGCATTTCCTCCGGGAACAGGTCGAGAATACGACCAATCGTGGTCGGCGCCGTCGAGGCATGGATCGTGCCGAACACCAGGTGCCCCGTTTCCGCCGCGTGAATCGCCGTCATGAAGGTCTCTTCGTCGCGCATTTCCCCCACTAGCATGACGTCCGGGTCTTCGCGCACCGCATGCTTCATCCCGATCCCGAAATCGATCACGTCCTCGCCCACCTCGCGCTGATTGATCAAACACTTGTCTTCCGTGTAGACAAACTCAATGGGATCTTCCAGCGTCAAAATGTGCTTGCTGTAATGGGCGTTGACCCAATTCAGCATGGAGGCGATGGTGGTGGTCTTTCCCGAACCGGTGACGCCCGCCAGCAGGATCATACCCTGATCATACTTGCACAATTCCTCCATGATGGGCGGGAGGTGCAGGCCGGCGAAGTCAGGAATCCAGTTGCTGACACGCCGAGCCACCAGACCGATCTTGGCCATCTGCGTCAACATATTGACGCGAAAACGCCACGTCGCCCCGTCCACATCGACCGTGTAGGCAAAGTCGGTTCCACCCTGCTTGTCGAAAATCGCCCGATGCCGCTTGTTCATCATCGGGAACAGCAGGCGGCACATCTCCTCCAAGTCAATCGGGCCGCGGTTGAGTTGCTTCAACTTGCCGTGCACACGCACGATCGGCGGTTGGCCGACCTTCATGTGCAAGTCGCTCCCTTCCAGCTTGACCAGCGCCCGAAAATACTTGTCGACCTCCAACTCCTGCTTCTTGGCCAGGAAGCGATCTTCCAAATCGCCTACCTGGATCTCGTCTTCGTGACCACTGTTGTGAAACAACTCGCCCGAGTCGGCTCAGCGACATAGACCATCCTCCTACAACCGAACCGGAATGCCCCGTTCCGACATGATTTGTTTCGTTTCGCGAATGGAATACTCACCGAAATGAAAAATGCTGGCGGCCAGTGCCGCATTGGCTTTGCCAATCAGAATCGCATCGGCCAGGTGCTGCGGACACCCCGCGCCACCGCTGGCCACCACGGGAATCGATACCGCCTCACTCACGGCGGCGGTGATCTCCAGATCATATCCGTCTTTGGTCCCGTCACAGTCCATACTGGTCAAGACAATCTCGCCGGCTCCTAACCGCTCTACCTCCCGCGCCCAAGAGACGGCCTCCAGGCCGGTCGGGGTGCGACCGCCGTGAATGTGGACCTCCCACACTTCCCGCCCGGCCCGCTGGACCCGCTTGGGGTCAATGTTCACCACAATACACTGGCTGCCGAACCGCCGCGCCGCCTCCCGCACAAACTCGGGATCCTGGCAGGCCGCCGAATTGATCGATACCTTGTCACTCCCCGCGTTGAGCAACGCTCGAATGTCGTCGATCGTGCGAATCCCGCCACCCACCGTGAGCGGCATCATCACCTGCTCCGCCGTGCGGCGGACGACGTCGATCATGATGTCCCGCTGCTCGTGACTGGCCGTGATGTCCAGGAAGACTAACTCGTCGGCCCCTTCGACCTCGTACCGCGCGGCAACTTCCACCGGATCGCCCGCGTCGCGCAGACGAAGGAAATTCGTCCCCTTGACCACGCGACCCTGGTCAACATCGAGGCATGGAATCACACGGTAGGCAAGCATGAGCGGTGCGGTGCGCCAGCGAATAATTTGGGAAATGAAACTTGCCTTGCCTGTCACCCTCCACCAATTCTCGTCCCAGGCTGGGCAGACTTCTACTGTAAGCAGTAGATCCGGCCATGTCGAGGGTTCCGGCCAATTGGTGGCCGGCGATCCGTGCTGGCCGCCCCGCCTTCCCGCCCCGCTCTGCGGCGCCACCCCCAAACTTGTGGCTGCCCGATTTGCCAACTAAGATCCGCCGCCCAGCGGCGAATACAACCCAGCCACCCACCGGCAGTGGCGCCCCTCGCGACAACTCCCTCGCGGCCAGTCCGCGGCAGCGATTCGAAGAGGTTACCGACCATGTCCCAGCCCCTGGATCTTGTGTGTCCCCATTGTGCTCAGCGTTTGAAAGTCGCGGGTGCCACCAGCGGCCGACAGGTACGCTGCCCGAAATGCCACGGGTTCGTCCGCGTTCCCGAGCCCACCCCGCCCCCGGATCGGGAGCCGGCACGCTGGATGGTCCGCACGGAGGATGGCCGCCACTACGGTCCCGTGTCGCGCACGGAACTGGAGCACTGGGTCAATGAAGGTCGCGTTTCCGCCCACTGCCACGTCGCCCCCGAGGGGACCGAGCAATGGGTCTGGGCGGCCGAAATGTTCTCGCAACTGGCCCAACCACCCCGCGGCGCACCCGCTCCCGCCAGCTACACGCAGCCCTACTACCCCCCAGGCTCCTACCAGGCCGGCCCGGTGAGCGACAAGTCTCGGCTGGTGGCCGGCTTGCTGGGACTGCTGCTCCCTCTGCTGGGACTCAATGGAGTCCATCGACTCTATACCGGGCATATCGGCCTGGGAATCCTCATGCTGATTACCTGCGGCGGCTGCGGGGTCTGGCAACTGATCGACGTCATACTGGTATTCGCCGGTTCGGTGACCGATGCCGATGGACGACCGTTACGCGATTAACATCGTTCCACAATCACGCGGCAGTCGGGAAGCGAGTCGAGAAAGACCCGGCCATACGGCTTGGTGCGCACACGCGGATCGAGAATCACCACCATGCCGTGGTCGCGCTGCGTCCGGATCAGACGGCCAAAGCCCTGCCGTAACTTGATCACCGCCTCCGGAACCTGGTACTCCAGAAACGGGTTGCCGCCAGCGGCACGAATGGCCTCTAACCGCGCCTGGATCAGGGGCTGATCGGGCACGCTGAACGGCAGCTTCGTGATGATGACGTTCTGCAGCGCGTCGCCAGGCACGTCCACCCCCTGCCAGAAGCTGTCGGTGCCAAACAACACCGCCCGCGGGTTCTGGCGGAATCGTTCCAGCATCACGCTCCGGGGCAGCCCTTCCGCCTGACAGTACAGCGCCAGGTTCTGCTGCGCGAGCCAGGTGGTCAGCTGGGATGCCATCTGGCGCATCGAGGCGTAGCTGGTGAAGAGCACGAAGGCGCGGCCCTCCGTGCGCTCCACGTAACGACAGACCATGTCCGCACAGCGACGTTCGAATTGCTCGCGCTGGGCGCTCGGATCCGGCATTCCTTCCACCAGCACCAGACGTGCCTGTCGCTGATAGTCAAACGGGCTCCCCAAACGCACATCGGTGGCCTGCGTCAGACCGATCCGCGAGCGAAAGAAGGTAAAGGAGGGAGGTCGACCAATGGCCAGCGTGGCACTCGTCATCACCACCGTAGGGACGCGATCAAAAAGCTGCTCGCGCAGCACCGGACCAATGTCGATCGGTGCCGCCGCCAGCGACACCAGCGGCTTGCCGTGCCGCCGGGTGGAAACCTGCAGCCAGTAAACAGCATCCGGCACGCGCTGCTTGTTCCACTGATTCAGCTCGCTGGCCAGGGCCAGTAATCGATCGTGGGTCGCGGTCAGATCATGCCGATCCGACTCGTCTTCGATGTCCTGGCCGAACCCCTTGATCGTCTTCGCCAGACTCTTCAGCTCGGGACTCAGCTCGTTCGGAAAGGTATTGGCAGCCAGCACGCGGCCATTGGCTGCCGGATGCTGCGCCTCCCACTGCGCCAGCCTCTCAAAGAACTCGTCCGACAGATAGTGGCAGCGGAGCACCTGCTGCTGGGCCTCCGCCCGCTGGTAATGGACCAGCAGCCCCTTGTTCGTTCGATCGTTATACAGCTTGTTCAAGGCGTACTCGACCTGCCCCGACGTCACTCCGATCCCCAAGTGATCGGCCGCCACCGCCTCCAGAGTGTGGGCTTCGTCAAACACCACCGCCTGGTAATCGGGCAAGATACTCACTCCCCGCTGCCGTAGCGCGAGGTCGGCGAAGAAGAGCGCATGATTGACGATCAGGATCTGAGCGTGCTGGACCCGGCGACGCGCGCGAAAGTAAAAGCAGTCGGCGTGCCGGTCGCAGCTGCGCCCCAGGCAATTGTGGCTGTCGCTGGCAATCTCGTCCCACACGCCACCCAGCGGCCGAAACGGCAGGTCGCTCAGCGAGCCATCGTGGGTCTTGGCAGCCCACCCCTGCAGCTGGCGCAGCTGCTGATGCTCTTCATCCTGGGCAAACAGGCTACTGGCACGCCGGTCGGCCAATGCCAGCCGGCGCAGGCTGACGTAATTGCCACGCCCTTTGACCAACACGGCGGAGAACTCGCGGGGGATCACGGCGTTGAGCAGCGGCAGGTCCTTGGCGAGCAACTGTTCCTGCAGGCTGATGGTATGCGTGGAAACGACCACCCGAAATGGCGGAGCATCCTTGTCCCGCTCGGCTGTGGCCGCCAAGATGGCCGGCACCAGATAGGCAAAACTCTTGCCCACCCCCGTGCCCGCCTCCACCACCAGGTGATGCCGGTCGGCCAGTGCTGCCGCCACCGCCTCGGCCATGGCCGTCTGCTGTGGCCGCGATTCGTAATTTGCCAGCCGCGCGGCAATGCGGCCGTCCGGCCCCAAAATGTCCGCTGGCGTGAGCATCAGGGCGATGGCGACGCGATGACGCCCTCTGTGGGACTGCTCGCCGTGGCATACAGCCGCTTGGGAATCCGACCCGACAGAAAGGCCCAGCGGCCCGCCTCCACGCCCGCCTTCATCGCCCGGGCCATCGTCAGCGGATCTCGCGCGTGGGCGATCCCCGTGTTCAACAGGACGGCATCCACGCCCAATTCCATGGCCACCGTTACGTCACTGGCCGTCCCCACCCCCGCATCCACAATCACCGGATAATGCGGATCATGCTCCTTGAGATACTCCAGACAGATCCGCAAATTGTTCGCATTCAGTATCCCCTGCCCCGAACCGATCGGACTCCCCGCCGGCATGACACTCGTCGCCCCGGCTTCCTTCAGTCGCCGCGCGGCCACCGGATCGTCGCTCGTGTAACACAGCACCTGAAACCCCTCCGCGACCAACTGCTCGGTGGCCGCCAGCGTCGCCATCGGGTCGGGCAGCAAGGTCCGGCTGTCTCCCAATACCTCCAACTTGACCCAATCGGCCCCGGGGTTCTCCAGCCCTAACAAGATCTCACGGCCCAGGCGGGCCGTCCGAATCGCATCCTCGGCCGTGAAACAACCGGCCGTGTTGGGCAGCAGAATGTAGCGGTCCAGGTCGATGAAATCCAGAATGTTCCGCCCCTGCTTGTCGACCAGCCGCTCACGCCGCACGGCCACCGTGATGCACTCGGTCCCCGACAACGCCAAGGCCTCCTGCATCCGTTCGTAACTGGCATATTTGCCCGTCCCCACAATCAACCGGCTGCGCAGCGTGTGGCTTCCCAGCTGAAATGAATCGTCCGCCAGCTCAGCGGGCTGGCTGCGTGGTGTGCCGGTCGCCATCTGCGTTATCCTCCCCCAACCAAAGTGACTACCTCCAGACGATCGCCGGCCTTCAGCCTGAAGACCTGATGGCGGTCACGCGGAACCAACTCTAAATTCACTTCCACCGCCACGTAGCGTGGTTGGAGATCCAGCTGCTGCAGCAACTGAGCAACCGTCATATCGTCGCTCACCTCGCGGGATTGGCCATTGAAAAAGATCTTCATCAATCACGATTCTCACTGATCGATCTCACATACCAGGCGCGCGCAGCCAACCACCGAGACAGCACCGTCTGACAACAACGCCAGCGCACAGGTGACAACTCTCACCGTAAGAGTCGGCACGAAAGCCAAACGCCGTGCCACGCTACGCCGATTCTAAGACTCGCCCCTGGCAGTGACAATCGGGGCTCCGGCCGCCAGCCTGCCAGCCGCCACGGACGCCTGCCGCGGAAGATAGACGGCACGAGTGGACAATGCGAGCCTGCGGCCACGCAGACGCTGGCCACTCTACTGACCGCGGATTTCGATCTGGCGCGCCGAGTTGGCGTAGACCGGCTGCAGGGTCCCAACTTGCATCCCGCGAGTTGTCCGATTCCAAGGAACCGCGTACGCGGCGAATTTGCCGGTGCTCGCGTCCGCCACCCACACGAGACAATCACTCGGACGCAATGCCCCCCCTCCACCTCGCAGCAGTGACGTTCCCGTCACCATCAAATAGCGGGGGTTCTTGGCGCCCACCTCCCCGCCCAGCTCTTGGGTCACATTGTACTTGTAATAACCGCTCGGCTGAGCCGGGCTGTTACTCAACACCAGGCACTGCAATTCCCCCGTCAGGAAATCGAGAAAGAAGACCCCCTCGACGCCCTCCGAAATGTAGCCCGTCGCCATCGAAAACGTCTCACCACTGTCGGTCGCAACTGCATGCAAGGCAGTCTCGGGAAAGGTAATTCGCGGGGCCGCAAAGCGGGCCATCGTGGCCCACGAACCTATCAGCATCCCCACGCCCACCAAAAGGCCGAGCGCAAAACCACCCCCCAGCATCGCACGCGGGTGTTTCGTCAACCACTTTGCCATCGGATCGGCTCCTGTTTGGACGTGCCCACGTCGCACGTCGTGTTCCACATCGCTGTCTTGTCCAACATCTCCCCAAGAAATACGCCTCTCCGGGGACGATTGGCGCCACGGCCAGTCCTTGCCAGACTTCGCCAGACACCGAGGAGGCGACCCCCAAGAGGCCTCGATTCCCGGACGGGAATCTATCGAGCAAAGCTGCAACTCGCCCCGTTGAGTAGACATCGGTCATTGTAGGGCCGAGCCGCACTTGCTGCAACATTGGACCACCACGCCCACGCGGCCGGCGGCCTCAACCGTGCTGGTTCAGCGTAACGCCGAGTTTGGACGTGCTGGATCACGTGCGGTGCACTTTCCGATTTCCGATTTCCGATTTCAAACATGCCCTCACGCGCCGCGCAGGCTATCGACCAAAACTTCCACTACCGTTCGCTCGTGCCGCAAACGGCCGCCGGTAGTGCGCCACTCACCACCGCCGCCAGGTCGCTGGCAATCACTACGGCGAGTTGTCTCGGCGATCCCCAGTGTCCGCAGTCCATCGCTGCACAAGCGTCAACACGCTCTGCAGCGTGGCCCCGACATAGGTCACCGCTGCCGCCGCCAGACTCCACCGCACCCCCGGCAACTGGTCGGCTTCCACGATCCCCAAGGAAATCAACCGTCGTCGTGCCAGCACACTGGCGTGCATCTCGATCGGCAAACTCAGCAACTGCAGATAAAGCGAGGCGCTGAACAGGATGATTCCCAAGGCCAACAGCGGTGGAAACCGGCTAATGAGCCCCGCCGCAGCGATGAGTATCCCTCCGCCACTGCCATAACTGGCGGCAGGGATCGCCACCTCGCGCACCATCAGCAGACGCTGCCCCCGTGCGTTTTGCAGCGCATGACACGCTTCATGCGCTGCGACGGCCAGGGCCGCCAGATTGCGGCCGTGATAGACCTCGCCACTTAACTGCAGAACCTGGCGACGCGGATCGAAATGGTCACTCCAACTCCCCGGTACCTGTTGCACCTGCACGTCGTACAAGCCTGACCCATCCAGCACGTGACGCGCTACCGCATATCCGCTCATCTTCGCCTTCCTGGCACTAGCCCGGGATAAAACGACTTGCATGAATACCTGGGCCAAAATCGATATCACTAGCGCCGGCACGAGCACCAGCGGTAGCCAAGCTTGGAGAGAATCCATTGCCCTGCAGTCCTTGACATAGCAACGACGCGCCGACGAAACCACACAAAATGGCTTGCCTCGCACCTGACACAGGATAACACAAGTTCTGGCACTGACATCATTGATCCGGCAACCAACTCTTGCTGACGCTTCCATCGAGCACGAGCACCGCTGGGCTGAGCACGAGTGTTGGCCACATCGACTCGCGATGCGGGCTGGCACAAACGGTTGCAGTGGAGCGGCGTAGCCGGGCGTCTCCGGGTCGAAAGTCGCCTCACGCCACCCACCAAACCGTAACGCTCTGGTCGGCGGGCCCCTGACAAGAAGCGGGGCCTGGACAAGAAACGGGACCTGGGCAAAAAACAGGGCTTTGACGAAGAGTGGGTTCTGTGGAGAAAGTAGCGCGAACGGACAAGATCCTGAAAGAAGGTGGGCCAGAGTCCGGACGCTCGCGCGAGCCCGTCCGCAATCCGAACCAAATCCGCTCGGCAGGCGCGTCGTCGGCAAAAACCGGTGACGCGCGGCCTCACGATTCGTCGCGGGCCCCGGCAATTGGTTGACGCTACGGCATTCCCACCCTACGATGGCGGGGAAGAAGAGGTGAGGCACTGTTCTGTGCAGCAAGGGTGGTTCCTGCGGAACCACTCAGCTGATCAATGTTGTGTCCTGATCATGTCTTTCCGGGACAGTGTCTTTCATTGACAATAGTCTTTTGTCGACATGGCGGCTTTTCTCCACGATGCGTCTTTCGCGGGGGCCATCCTCCC
Organism: uncultured Planctomycetota bacterium; assembly: GCA_963802295.1. Taxonomy (GTDB): domain Bacteria; phylum Planctomycetota; class Planctomycetia; order Pirellulales; family Pirellulaceae; genus JAJRVM01. The sequence continues at coordinate 142,538 of CAWDIM010000022.1, forward strand.
CCGCTGGCAGCGACATCGGAGGAGAGCAACGGGCGAATCCCCTGTCACAATTGCCTGCCAGCTATCGGAGAACAGCGATGCGGCGCGGGAAGGCGATGGCCGCCCACCGATGCGTGTGGCTAGTGGTCGTGCTGCATTTCAGTTGGACAGTATCGGCGTCGGCCGACCGGATCGTATTGCGCAACCTGGACATCCTCAGTGGCAAGACCGTCACCGGGTTCGACGTGGACGGCGTGCGGTTGGAGGATGGAACGACGATTGCCTGGGACCGCATCGAGAAAGGAAGTGTATCGGCTGAGCAGCAAGTGGCCTTCGACAAGATGCTCGGAGAACTGGGATCGCACTTGTACCGTATTCGTCACAGGCTGTCGATCAGCGACTATCGGGGCCTGTTGCCCCTGGCCGAGGCGGTTCACGCATCGTACGCAGGTCGCCGCAGTGAGACGGCTTACATGGTTTTTCAGGCGTTGATGTGGTCGCGGCTGGCGGCGGGTCAGCGCGAAGCCGCGTTGCAGCCCTACTTGGAATGTGTGGAATGCCTGCGGCAGGCGGCGGCAGAAGGCCGAACGCTGTCGCTGCCTGGACCACGCCAGTTACAGGTCGATCTGGCGACCGGGTTGTCGAGCGAGTTGCCACCGGTCTGGTTTGACGCCGAGGCGGCCAGACAGCAGCTGGCCGCCGTGGGAGAGACGATCGCGGGATGGGGAGCGGCGAGCGCACCGGCAACGCGGATCTACTACGCCACGCTGGCCCTGGCGGCGGGCGAAACGGACAAGGCGGTGGAGGCGGTGGCAGCCGCCGAAGGCTTGCCGGCCTGGCAGACGATAGTGGAGGCACAGACGCATATCAGCCGTAGCGAGGCCGACCTCGCCATCCAATTGCTACAGCGCCACTGGGACCAGTTCACGGGCGATTTGCAGCCGTTGGCGTTATATTGGCTGGGCCAGGCACGACTTGCCAGCGCCGACCAGGCTCTTCGCCAGCAGGGACTGCTCGACTTGCTGCGCATCGCGGCCGTCCATGGCCCACAGCAGCCGGAACTGGCCGCTGCCGCTTTGGATCTCGCCATGCACACCGTGGCCCAGTTGGGAGACATGAAGGGGAGTATTGCCATTCGGCGCGAGTTGCTCGACCGTTACGGCCAGACGTGGCATGCCGAGCGACTGCGCCAGCAAGACACGAAAGCGAAATAGCGACCATGAAACACCTGTTGTCCCGCTCAGCGTCGTTCGCGGCGTTTCGCCCTCAGGGGGCTCTTGGCAAGCCGATTGCTCAGGGGCGACGGGGAGCGATCTGGATCTGCCTGTTAACGATCGCTTTGATCGGCTGGAATTTGCCGCAGGCCGTGCCGGTGCGCGGGCAGACGGCCGGTGAGGAACTGGAAACGCTCGATGAATCCTCGCCTTCGGCCGACGCGGCGCCGACGGAGAGGACCACTGCCGGAACAACGGAGCCCAAGACACGTACGCTGCTCGACACGCTCATGGATGGCGGCATCACCGGTCTGTTGATCGCTTTGTTGTCGGTTGTCTCGTTGGGATTCATCATCGAGCACTCGCTGACGATCCGCAAAAGCACGTTGATGCCCGACGCGGTGGCAGACGAACTGGAGGGCTTGATTCACGAGGGAAAGGTCAACGAGGCCATCGAAGCCTGCGACGATCCCCATAACGATTCCCTGATTGCGGACGTCGTCCTGGCCGGCTTGCAGCGTTATCAAGCCAGCGAATTCGGGTTCGCCGAATACAAGGCGGCGGTGGAAGAAGCGGGCGAGGACCAGACGGGACGGCTGTATCGCAAAACGGAGGTCTTGGGCGTGATCGGCGCGATCGCGCCGATGCTGGGCCTGACCGGTACCGTGCTGGGCATGATCGAATCGTTCAACAAGATCGCGGCCACCGGCGGCGCTGCACGTCCCGACGAACTGGCAGGAGGGATTGGCAAGGCCCTGGTGACGACGCTGATGGGCCTGGTCGTCGCCATCCCCACCATGATTGCGTTCACCTATTTCCGCAACAAAATCGACTCGATCGTGGCCGAAGCCGGCAAGCGGGTGGAACAGATTATGATGCCGCTGGGACGCCGGCGGCAGCCTTAGTAGCCAGGGCCTGACACCAATCACAGGGCACGGTAACCGCGGCGATGCGACTGTCCAAACGAAGAAGAACAACATCCGCTGGAATCAACATGACACCGATGATCGACATCGTGTTCTTGTTGATCATCTTCTTCATGACCGTGTCGCAGGTGACGGAGATCAACCGCGAGCGGCTGGAGCTGCCGCGGCAGCCGGGATCCCTGGATCAGAAACCGGCGGTCTTGACGATTAACATCGATCAGCACGGAGAGATCCTGGTGGGGGGATCTGTCTATCAGCTCTCCGAGTTGTTGGCGTTGGTGGCGGACGAATTGGCTCGCCTGGGGGATGATCCCACCCGCTTGACGGTCGTCTTGCGTGCCGACCGGCGGACCTCCGGTCAGTCGGTGAACCGCATGGTGACGGCCTTGTCCCGTCTCGACATCCGCAAAGTGAGAATTCCCGTCCAGGTACCCGAGTAGCGGGGGGCTGCTGCGCGTCATGAAATTATCCAGCCACAAGATTCAGCGCGACTCGCGGATCGAGCTGTCGATGACCAGCATGATCGACGTCGTGTTCTTGTTGCTGATTTTCTTCATGACCACGGCCAGCTTCGTGAAGACCGAGCGCGAGTTGGATTCGGGAATCGTGGTTGACCGTCAAGCGGCTGGCCAGCAGCAAAGCGATTTCGAACCCGCGATCATCGATGTGATAAAATCCGATGGAGTTGTCGTTTTCCGGCTGGGCACGCGGGAGATTACCACGCAACAGGAGCTCATTCGTGTCTTGCAGCAGTTCGAGAACAAAGCGGACGGCGCCTTTGTTCGAGTCAGTGACGACGTACCCTTCGACCTGGCCGCCGCCGCCATTCAGGCCTGCAAGACCGCACGATTCTTGACGGTGTCTTATGTCCCCTTGGAATCCAATCGCTAATCGGTCCGGACGCGGCGGGGCTGGCCGTCTGTGCGCCGCATTACTGATCACGGCTCTTTTCGCCGCACCCTGGCCGGCCGCGTCGGTGCGCGGACAGAGCGACGAGGAGCGCGTGGAGCAGTTTCTGGCTCGACTGGGCCTCGTCGACCTGCAGGTCCTGCACCTCGAGCAGGCGCTGCGCGGCCCGCTCCCCCTCGCACAAAAACAACCGATTGCCCGTCGGTTAGCTGATTTGTACGCCGAACGATTGATGGCCAGTGCGGACGACAAGTCTCGCTATGACGATACCGTCAACCACATCACGGCACTCCTGCAGTCGTTTCCTCAAGCGAACACTACCGCTCTGCAGGTCATGCTGTTACAGGCCGATTACAATCGCGCCGAATCGCTGATCACCGCTTGGATGGGCGATCCTCAAGATACGACGGCCCGGGAGGAAGCCCGCCAGATTCTGACGCGCATCACGCCCCAGCTGATTGACCACCAGCAGGCCTTGAACAAGGAGGTGGACGAACTGGCCAAGCAACTGGAAGCCCTGCCGGAGGGTGACTTGCTGCAGACGAAGGAACTGGAATCGCGGCGGGTCCAGGCCATCGCCGCGCGGGCCACCTATTTCGCGGCCTGGTCCAACTACTATCTGGCGCTGGTCACCAATGCGGCGGAAAAGGCCGAACCGTACCTGCAGGCACGCGACATCTTTCTGCGTCTGCTGGGCTTCGACGAGGGACTTCCGGCAGTCCTGGAGCCCGAATGGCTGGCCCTGGAGTCGATCTGGCGTGCCCGGGCCGTCATTGGACTCGGCTTGAGTGTCGCGGCGTGTGGGGACCTCGAGGGGAGCGAGCGGTGCTTCGACGTGTTGGAGGATGCCAGCGTCCCGGCGGAAATCCAGGACCAGGCTCCCTACTGGCGGGTCCGCGCCCTGTTGGGTGCCGGTCAACTGGCGCGCGTGGAGGACTACGCTCGGCAGCAGATCAGTCGTTTCCAGCCGCCGCCCACCCAGGGCAAGGTCAGCCTCTGCGTGGCCCTCGTGCGGGCAGGTTTGGGAGACCCTGCCGCCGATCGCTCTCCGCTCCAGCAAGCGTTGGGAAATCTCGGGTTCAACGGCCTGGCTCGCCTCGGGCAACTGAGCGCCATCAACACGTTGATCGAGAAGTATCAGATCAAGCCGGCCGGCGACGCGGGGTTCGTCTTGCTCTGGGCAGTTGGCCAACAGCAGTTCGCACAAGCCGAGAAGTCGAAGTCCACCAGCGACTATAACGCGGCGGCCGAGACACTCCAGGCGGCACTGCAATCACCCGAGGCGAATACCCTGGCCGGGCCGGCCGCGCGCTGTCGCTACACACTCGGCTGGTGCTGCTATCGTGTCGCCCAGTGGGAGGAGGCCGCGCGGGAGTTTTCCCATGCTTTTCCCGGTTTGAATGAGAGCCAGGACTCCCTGGCTGTCGAATCAGCTTGGATGGCCTTTGCCGCCTATCGCAAACTGGCGGACACGCAGCCGCATTTCGCCACCGTCGCCGCGGATGCCTTGAAGCGTCTGGAGCAGTATTTCCCCACTCACCCGTACGCCCAGCGCGGTCGTTACGAAATGAACAAGCTGTTGGAGAAAACCGATCCGGAGACGATGGTTCGCCAGCTCGAAGCGATCGCCCCCACGGACGAGAATTATCCGCTGGCTCGCTACGACTTGTGCCTCCTGTTGCATCGGCTGTGGACGCAGCAGCGGGGCGATCCGGAACTGGCGAAACGGCGACTCGACGCGCTGCGATCCGCCGCCGACACGTACCTCCAGCAGGTCACCACCAACACGGATGCTCAGCGGAAGCTGCAGGTCTGCTTGCTCGCCGTCGATGCCGCATTACACCACGCTCCACCCCACACAGAGATGGCAACCACCCTGCTCGCCGCCGCCGGCCGGCAGGTTGCTGAACTGCCGGACGATCATTCACAAGTCATCGAATACCATTACCGCCTGCTGGAAGCCGCCGCGGCCGCAGGGGACACGACCCAACGGCGTCAACAGGCACAGTGGCTGGCCGACCATGCGGCAGGATCGCCGTACGAGCAGGCTGCACTGGTGATCGTGGCCAATGCCCTCGATCGGGACATAGGCGAGGCTGGGCCGAGTGATGTGGCGGCACTTAACCAGCAGGCGTACCAGGTCTACCGCCGACTCTCCGACTTGTTGGGAGCGAGCGAACAGGTCTTGGCCGGCTCCAAGAATGCCCAGATTGCCGCCTCCCGTCTGGCCCACTACGCTCAGCAAATCGGGCAACCGGCGGCCGCGGCCGGCTTGCTGGAGCAGCTTCTCAAGATCGCGCCGCGCGATCGGCGTTACCTGGAGCGGGCGGCCACGGTCCATGCGCTGGCGGGGCAGCACGAGCAGGCGCTGGCCCATTGGCGAACACTCCTGGCCGGACTGCCGGCCGGCAGTGAGGCGTGGTATGAAGCGAAGTATCATCAGCTGGAATCACTGGGAAAAACCGACAAAGAACAGGCCCGGAAGGTCTTCCGGCAGCTTGCACTGCTGCATCCCGACCTGGGGGGCGAATCGTGGCAGGCCAAGTTCACGGATCTGGCCCGGAGCTGGTAGGATGCACTCCAGACGCGAGGAACGCTATTCGAACACCAAGCGAGGCAGTGAGGCGGGCGGTGCGGGTCATGGCTGAGCGACAAGTCCCCCGAACACGGACGAGCAATCGCGGACGAACGTGCGGTGCGCAGGTTCCTGGAAAATGCTGCGCCGATCATCCTCGAATCTCGCGTGCTCCATGGCGAGCGATTTGACGCGGTCGTCCAGCTCGCGGACGAATTGGGTCTGAATCGCGACCAACTGGCCTGCGAACTCCGCCTGCTCGAGCAGCGGGGGGTCATCACGAGCGCTCCGTGGGAGCAGTTTGACGATATCGCAATCCCGCCGGAGGCGGGCGACGTTGTGGTTCCCGGGACGCCGCTGCCACCTACCTCGCCGGCGCCCGCCGAAGCCACGACGACCAGGCTGCCGACCGACGAGAAGCCGGGGATCGTCGCCGACGACCAGGTGCGTTCTCGGGGAGTGACTTCGCGCCCACTCGCCGCCAAGAGTTCCGGCACCGTATCGACGCCGCCACCGCCACCGCCGGCTCCGTCGCCGCCCGCAGCACGGACAGCAACCACTCCACTTGCTCCCCAGCTCGACGCGCTGCGCGCCGCGCTGAAAAGCTGATCGCCAAACATGGATCGCTCACGGCGAAGACGCTGAGCAAACTGCACAAGGCGGGCCAACAGGCCGGCCTGTCGGTCACCGATATTGCCGCGGTGCTGAGTACCCTGCAGCCCTCCGCGGCGGCCTCTGCCCCGCCCGTCTCTGCACCGGCGCCATCCGCTGGCTCCGCAGCTGCCCCCTCCGCCCCTTCGCCAGCGGAGTCGTTCCGGCGGTGGATCCAGCAGAAGTTGTCGGGATATCCTTCCTCCCTGCTGGGTACCGACGATGAACATGGCCTGCTCGGTGTCGGTATCCACCGCTACCACTTGGCGGAAGTGCTGGCCACGCACATCGTGCGCGACGTGGCCACGGACCGGGGCATGCGACTGGAACGCGATTTGGCCGACGCGTCATGCCACTCGACGGTGGGAGCATCGTCGCAGGTCTCCGCCGATGACCAGAAGCTGAAAGAGTTTTTTGAACAGGTGGCTCCCATCCTCTCGCAGCACCGCGGTATCAATGCGAAGAGCCGCGTGATGTTCAATGCGGTGGCCGATCGGCTGGGGTTGTCCGAATCGGAACTCGAACAAGCGTTATTGGCCCTGCAACGGCTCGCGGCCGATCCCAACGAGAACGATCCGCGGCAATTGGAGCGACGCGAGTCGTTTCGGAGTTATCTGCAGCGGGCGCTGGCCCACCTTCCCGACGGCATCATTACCTTCAAGACCGAAACCCGCTTGATCGAAGCGGGTGAGCATTTTCACGGTGTCACGCCAAACTGGATCAAACCGACGATCAACGAGGTGGCCTCGGAAATCGGCGTTCGCTTCATTTCCAAGCAGCAAGCTCTCGATCATGTCGCGGCGCTGGTCGATGACATCCTGAGCGACAAGTCGGTGATCGACGGCACCACGCGAGCTCGCATCTACACTGAAGGAACGCGGTGGGGTCTCGATCCGATGGATGTCGATTCGATTCTGCGGGACAAGACCGAAGCCTTGCGGCGACAGGCGGCGATCGAGCGACGTCGGTCTCGTTGGACCTTGAACCTGGCGGTCGTCGGATCGTTGTGCGCCATGGCGACGCTCTGTTGGCTACTGTTCCCCGACGTCCCCCCGGTTCCACCAGCGGCGGAGGATGAGGGGTCAGTCGCCGCGAAGCAGGGGATGGAGAGCAAGCGGCCCGCCGGGCCGTCCTGGTGGGACGCGGACTTGCGGATCGCCTGCGCCAACTTGCGGGTGATACGCCCTGATCTCCGCGCGGTCGTGGGACAACTCGCATCCGAACAGGCGGATGAGCGGCAAGCGGCCTATCGCCAGCTGGTGAGTCAATTCGCACGCAGTCTTCCCAATCTGACGCGGCAAGCGGAGATGCAGCAACTGCTCGCCGCGCTCTACAATCTGGAGCCGTCCGAGCCGGCCGCGGCGGAACTGGCCCAGGCGGTGGCCGCCCAGATGGGGACTCTGGATGCCGAATTCCCCAAGGATCCGGAAACGGTGCACGCCATGTTCTGGGGCTGTCGCACGGCCGTCGGCATGCTCAAGGACCCGGCGACCCCAGCGGCGCGAGGTGCTCAACTGGCCCAACTGTTGGAGGCTGCGACACTCGAATCCTCCGATCGTCTGCTCGATACGGAGGCGTTGCAGCGACGATGCGGGGGGGCCCTGGCGCGGCGTTTGTATCAACAACTCATGCGAGCGGTCGCCGGGGATCCCGAGCTGATCGGCCGACTCCATGCCGCGCTCGCCGCGGAGGCCGGAAAATGCCTCGACAGCGCCACGCTCGACCGGCTGGACGTCGATTTCCTGGCCGCGATTCTCCCGGACATCGAAGATGCCTGGGATCGTTATGCGGAGGTCATTCGCCGCGCCGCACTGACCGCGGATCCAGCGACCGTGATCAAAATGCTGGATATCTATCGCCGCCTGTCCGACCCGCGGCTGAAGAATTTCGTGGCCGGGCAGTTCTTCGAACGACTCAGTGCGACGCCCGGCTCTCTGACTGAGCAGGAGATGATCGACCAGATTCGCCAGTCCTTGGGAGTCGCCTCCAAGGACAACGATAACCGTCGCTGGCGGCTGGTAGCCGCCGGCGCCGAAGAGTTGCTGGGTCGCAAGCGAGTGGATCGCACCAATCCGGACGTGCTGCTGCAGGAGACCATCGAACTGTCCCACGTCGCCACCTTGGCGTGTGCTTTGACACAGGGGGAAGTGGCTGGCCCGCAGTTCGATGAACTGCAGTCCGCCGGCCCAGTGAAACTCGACATTCGCGGCGGACCTTGGAGCACGGCTCGTCCAGCGCTGTTCGAGCCGACCTACCCCGTGCCGGGCACGACCGTCCTGCGCAACAATATCCGCAGCCTGACTACATCACAACTGCCCGCCCAGCGCATCGAGCTCCTGCGAATGGTCGCCAGCCAGGTCGGGCACATACCCGACTTGGATCCGCCGGCGGGCCTGGCCTTGGCCGAATACCTGGTGCAATTCAAGCCCGACACGCAGGAGCACCTTCAGATGCTGCAACTGGCCCCGCAGGTAGCCCGCTGGAATGCCGTGCGACTCGGCGTGGCGGACCAGTTGCTGGAGGAGCCGGGGCGCGATACCCAACTGCAACAGCTGCTGGCCGTCATTCTCGATGGGGAAGCGGACCTCACTACCGACGCGGGACGAGCCGATATCCGGCGGCGGCTGCTGACGCAGGTGTCAGCCGCTCTGGCCGCCAAACCCGACACGGATGATCCTCAGTTGCGCGTCTTTGATGACGCCAGCAACGCGCTGCGCGATCTGTATACGACCCAAGCGCGACTGCTGTCCGTCCCGCCGGATGACTACTCCGCGGCAGCTCAACCGTCCCTCGTCGTCGTGGCGCTGATCCGCCATTTCGGCACGCTGCTGAGCGCCGCCAAGCTGGAGGCGGCCGACCGGGCCCTGGTAGACGAGTTGCCCTATCGCCTGAAAGCAGTCGACTTCGCCGCCGAAAATGACCTGCAGTACACCGTCGCCGTGCAGCGCATCTGGTTGCAACTGGTCGCCCTGCATGTGGTACAGCAACGGCCCGAGAAGGCGGCAGCCGTACGCGAAATACGCGCCGAGTCTCTCCAGCCCGGATCGGGTAGCGAAACCGTCTTCGAACAGCTGCGGGACCTGCAGACCAGCTTGCTGCGCGTCTGGCTGCTGCTGCGTCCGCCAGTTGACCCAACAGAACCCGGTGATGTCGATGTATGAAGGAACGGCCGCATGAGATGCACCACCATGATGGCCCTGCTGCTGGGAATCGCCGCCAACCTGGCGGCCCAGCCCGCGCTGGCCGTCATCGTCCTGCTCAAAGGACAAGACGAACCACTCCGCGGGTACTTCGTTCGCGAGAATGAACACGTGGTCGTCCTGCAACAACTGCAGGCCGACGGCAGTACGCAGGAGCGGACCGTCTCGCGCAGCGAGATCGAGGATGTCATCAAGACCGTCGACGCGGCGCGTTTGGAAGCACTGCGGCCGGACAATCCCGACGGTTACCGCGAATACGCGGAAGAGCTGGCCGAAAAGAGCAAGGACCCGGATGCTCAGATCACCGCCATTCGCCTGTTCCTGATTGCCGCTCATCTCCAGCCGCAACAACTCGGACGCAGCTGCCTGCTCTCCGTGGTGCCACTGGCCCGCACGGCCGCCGAACAACGCCAATTCCGCGCCATGGCCTATTTGCTCGATCCCGCACACGATCCGCTGCTGCTCACCGCTCCGCTGCCGACCAACACGCGGAAGAGTGACATCGAGCCGCGTCAGGCACAGTACCTGCTGCGCGCCCTGCGACTACTGCGACAAGGAAAGCCTCGCGAAGCCATGACCCAGGCGCGCCGCATCAAGCTGAAGGAACGACTCCACCTGCTCACCGATACAATCACCTACCGGGAGTTCGAGCGCGCGTGCGAGCCAACTTGCTCATACTGCCAACGCGGGAAGGAGCCATGCCCCGAATGTAAGGGGAACAAGTTCGTGCTGGGCAAAGCCTGCGGCCGCTGTGGCGCGACCGGAGAAGTCGCGTGCTCCGTCTGCCGCGGCGATTTCCGCAACAATCAGCTTCCCCCATCCCTGCTCAAACGGATCGTACAGCTGGAACTGGACTGGCTCCCGCCGGACCAACCGGACCCCGCACCGCCCCCCAACACCCGACCAGCCTGGTCCAAGAGCGTACAGGACGCCCAACTGGCCCCGCTCCCCCCCTGACACTCGATGCCTTGACCGACTTCAATCCACGCGATAACACCTACCGTGATGGCCAGTGGTCCCAGTAGTGCGTGATGCTACTTCACGGTCATGTCGCAGCTCAATCCGCCGGCCGCTGGAACATAAGCGTTAACGGTATAGTCCATCACCATGCGATGAGCGCTAAACCGCCAGGCTAGAGAACTGATGGAACTCATCATCATCTGGATCCAGTTCCTGGGCAGGCCGTCCACGTCGCGATCGTAATAGATGGGAATCACCTGCGTCTCGAGTGTCCGATAGAGCGATTCCATGTCCCGCGCATCCGTGATTTCGTCCGACACATGACTGGTGCCGCTGCCGATCGCAAACCCGTTGCGACCATCATAGGCTTCCGCCCACCAACCGTCCAAAACCGACAGATTCAACCCTCCGTTGAGCACCACCTTCTGGCCGCTGGTGCCCGACGCTTCCAAGGGACGACGGGGGTTGTTGAGCCACACATCCACTCCCTGAATGAGATGGCGACAGACGTTGATGTCGTAATCCTCCACGAACACCACCCGGTTCACAAATCGTGGATCGTGCTGCAGATTGGCTATCCGCTTGATCAGCTGCTTACCAGGCTCGTCCTTCGGATGTGCCTTACCGGCGAATACCAACTGCATCGGACGATCGGGATCGTTCAGCAGGCGCGCCAGTCGATCTTCTTCTCGGAACAGTAGACTCGCCCGCTTGTAAGTGGCAAATCGCCGCGCAAACCCGATGGTCAACGCATTTTGACTGAGCACATTCCGCGCCGCCTCGACCGCCTCGTCACTCTCTCCCCGCCGGCGGCATTGGCGGCTGATCCGCCGCCGCACGAATGCCAGCAACAAGCTCTTCAAGGTGTTGTGGGTCTCCCACAATTCGCCCGGATCGACATCACGGATATGCTGCCAAGCATCCGGTTCACCCATCTTCTCGAACCAGCCGGCCGGAAAATGACGATCGTACAACTGCATCATCTGGTAGGCCACCCAACTGGGCACGTGCACGCCGTTGGTGATGTGGCCAATCGGAATCTCCTCTTCCACACGCCACGGCCAAAGGTGAGCCCACATCCGCCGCGAGATGTGGCCATGCAGCGCACTGACAGCATTCGCGCGACGCGAGAGCTTCAATGCCAGCACCGTCATGCAGAACGACTCCGACTCATTCTGCGGCTCGACACGCCCCAATCCCATCAGCTGCTCATGCGAAATACCCAACCTCTCACGGAGCGGCCCCAGATGCTCCTCGACCAACGCACTGCTAAAACGATCGTGGCCCGCCGGCACCGGTGTGTGCGTCGTAAATACGGTGTGTTGTGCTGTCTCGCGCAGAGCTTCATCGAACGGTAATCCGTCGTCCTCCATGCGCTGACGAATCACCTCCAATGTGGCGAAGGCGCTGTGCCCCTCGTTGAGATGATATACCCCCGGAGTAATCCCCAAAGCGCGCAGGGCCCGCAACCCGCCCACCCCCAACACCAGCTCCTGACGAATCCGCGTCCGCTCATCCCCACCATACAAACGACTCGTCAACTCGCGGTCCTGAGGACTGTTCCCCTCCACATCGCAATCGAGCAAATACAGCTTGACGCGCCCGACCTGCATCAACCAGACCTTCGCCAGCAGCGTACCGGCGCGCGTGGCGATGCTGACCGTGATCTCCTCGCCATCTGTGGACAGCGCATGCTTCATCGGCAAGTTGGCTACCTTGGTGTCCAAGTACTCTTCAGCCTGATAACCGGTGGTGTCCAGATGCTGCTTGAAATAGCCCTGGTCGTAAAACAGACCAACGGCCACCAGCGGCACCCCCAGCCCACTGGCACTCTTGATGTGGTCACCCGATAAAACGCCCAAACCTCCCGAATAAATCGGAATCGACTCGTGAATGCCGAATTCGGCCGAAAAATAGGCCACCGGACGGGCGCCCAAGACCCCTGTGCTGGTCTTGGCCCACGTCGGTACCGTCGACATGTATTCTTTCAAACGTCGAAAAGCATGGTTGATACGGCTGAATAACACCATTTCCGCGGCCCGCGACGCCAGCCGCTCCGGGGTGAATTCGCGCAACAGTGCAATCGGATTGTGATCCAACTGACGCCATCGAATCGGATCCAAGTCCCGGAATAAATTGATGACATCGGGGTGCCAGGTCCACCACAAATTGTGTGCCAACGCGAGACACTTGCTGTACAAGGCGTCGTCACTCATCGAACTGACGGTGGACACGTGCGGATCCCAAGTAATTTCAGATTCAATCTGGCTCATCGAAAGTACCCTTCAGACCCAGATGGCAAGCCGCGAAAGTGAGTTTGTGCACAAGACCTTTGTTTATAGCGATTTGCCTGCTTGCGTGGAAGGCGATTGCGCAACGACGACAATTGTGAGTTTAGAGAAGGTGGGCTTGTGAGCAAATGTACGCTCTCGCCTGCTGCCTGCGGCCGATGTCCGCATCATCTGGCATGCTGTCCGTGCCACGCGGGCACAAAGACATTTTTGTCCCACTCGATGCCGGCACAAGCTGCGGCCGCCAAGTGCTGCCGCGAGAACAGGCAGGGCCACGAAGAAGTGCGAGACCTCGATAGAACTCTCCGTTTTCCTGCCAGCCCAGCCACACCCGGCGGCAATTCGAGGCCCCAGCGCGATCCTCTGGGGAGGAATTCGCGTCAGACTCAGCCAGATCGGCCCGATGCCTGCGGCCGTATCCTGCCGAGGAATCTGCCCGCTACGGCACAATGGTGCCGACGAACCGCCTGGCAATCGACGCCCCGTAGAATCTGTGTCCCGCCGACAAGTTCTCTCCGGTATACTGGATGGCCCGGGTAGCGGTTTTCGCGGTGCGCGCAATATCGAGGCCCTCGACGTTGCACTACGTACGGAGCCAGCTAACAACTGATGACTAGTAACTGATGACCCATGACTTCATGACCCATGACTAATCACCGATGACTAATGACCAGCGACAATAAACCAATGGCCCATCACGATCCAATCCAGATTACTTGGCATGAGCACCACGTCAGTCGCAGCGAGAGAGAGAGACTCAACGGCCACCGAGGGTGCGTCGTGTGGCTCACCGGCTTGAGCGGGTGTGGCAAGAGCACGATTGCCAATCTGATCGATCATCGACTCTATGAACTGGGAATCCACTCGTTCCTGCTGGACGGTGACAACATCCGTCACAATCTGAATGCCAGCGCCGAACGACTGCGGGAGTTCGGCGAGCCTTACGCGAGACGGTTTGGCTTGGGGTTTTCGGAGGAAGACCGGCAGGAGAACATCCGGCGCATCGGAGCGGTGGCCGAACTGTTTGCGTCGGCTGGCCTGGTTACTTTGACAGCATTTGTCAGTCCGTATCGTCGCGATCGCGAGGCTGTGCGTGGCCAGATCGAACAACAGGGCGCGCCGGGAGACTTCATCGAAGTATTTGTCGATGCACCACTCGAAATCTGTGAATCACGCGATCCCAAGGGGCTCTACAAGAAGGCAAGGGCCGGACAGATCACGGGCTTCACGGGCGTCGATGATCCGTACGAGGCGCCCGAGCATCCGCAATTGGTCCTCAAATCGGCCGAACAACCTCCGGACGAACTGGCCGGGCAAGTGATCGCTTACTTGCGATCGACGGGGAAGATCCCCTAACGCGGCCCGCGGCCGCAACCAGCCAGGAATTTGGGCCGTCTGTCGAAAGCCGGTCGCAGAGCTAACCCGTCTGCAGGGGTCTGCTTGTTGACGCCACCACCGAACAATCTGTACAACGTAACTGGTTGGCCGAGCAGGCGCTGGAGGGTGATCTTCCGGGCGGTTGGCTCGGCCTGCTCGACTCGACGCGGCCAGCAACTGAGTCGCCTCAGCCGGGGGTCCCCTTCTATCGCCACCGGATTGCGGAGCGTCGGCGAAGGCGGCCACTGGAACCTCCCGGAGAGGACCATTTGCTCCTATCAGTGCAAGACCTTTCGAGTGTTCACATCGAAAGGAGGCTTCTGCCGATGGACGTCATTGACCAGGCGCAATCCGCGTTGTCGAACAGCCCCATCCATGCGCTGCGCAGGTTACGCGTGCAACGCGACGGTGCTTGCCTTATCCTGTCTGGTTGCGTTGACTCTTTCTATCACAAGCAAATGGCGCAGGAAGTCGTGCGCATCATTGCCCAGGATATGCGGGTGGTGAACATCATCGACGTCTGCTACGACAGCGATCCGCACTCCTGATCGCAGCGCCTGTGCCGCGAAAAGGATTTCACGATCTCGCAACGCAGCGTACCTGCGGCGCGGGGCGAGGCAACCACTCGATTATCCGCAGCGCTGGCCCGCCACGAATGCCGCTGCCCGCTTAAATCTAAATCTATGTCCGCTGGACTCAGCCAGCGCGAAAGAGGGCTGCTGGCCCTATCTCCCGCACCAACAATGTTTCCCGCACCAACAATGTCCCCCGCGCGGGCGACCGGTCAGGCGGCCCGTTCACTCACGGCGGCGTCCCACAAGCGAAGGGCGGCCGCCGCCACTTGATTCACGGTCAGCTCGCGCATGCAGCGGTGGTGTTCCAACGGACAGATTCGTTTGCCGCACGGGCCGCAGGGAAGATTCAACTGCAGATCGACGGCCGAAGAATGGTAATTGTGGCTCCAGCGCGGATCGGTTGGTCCAAAGAGCGTGATCGCGGGGACGCCGAACGCGGCAGCGAAGTGGCGTGGGCCGCTGTCGGTCGTCACCATCAACCGGCCGCGCCGCACACAAGCCTTACTCAAGGCCAGGCCGAGCTCCTGTCGCGCCAGACTCTGGATGTGAGGGTGAGCCGCATGTTGACAGATCTGAGCGACAGCATCGCGTTCGGAGGGTCCGCACAGAAACAGGATGCGCAGGTCCCGCGCAGCCACCAATCGCCGAGCCAAGTCCGAGAAATGCTCGCTCGGCCACGTCTTGGCCGCGCCATACGCGCCCCCGGTATTCAATACGACAACCGGCTGCTGGTGATCCCAGCCAAACTGCTGCCACACCTTGTCCACAGCCTCTTCCTCAGCGGGGGTGGTCGCCAGTTCGACCGTTTGGAAACTGCTCCGACAACCCAACACCTCGGCCACTGCCAGATAATGGTCCACCGCGGAACGAGGCACTAATCGGCCCTGCCGCCGCGGCGCAAAGAGTGGGTCGGTCAGGAGAAAACGCCGGCCATGCATGGCGAACCCCGCGCGGCGGCGAGCGCCCGACAACCAGGCGAAGACGCTGGTCGAGAACGAGTTGGTCAGCAGCAGCACGGTGTCCAGCTGTTGCTGGCGTAATCGGGCGATCAAGCTCCGCACCCCCGCCAGACTCCGCCGCTCGTACACCACCTGCTCATCCAACCAGGTCGTACCGGCCAACACATCGACGACGTACGGCCGCATGATTCCGATCAGTGCGGCGCGATCGCCGAAATGCTGCCGCAGTGTGCGCAATGCGGGCGTCGCCATCACCACGTCGCCAACCCAATTGGGGACAAACACACCTATTCGCATGCCTGGTTCACTTTCTCCACAGCGTGCCCGCTTCCGCTCTTGCCAGCTTTGTCACGCTTCGCCACGCGCGGCTCGGCCGACCGCTACGCTGCGTGACGCTGCGGCTTGCGCGGTCCTCCCGGGCCGCCGAGGGCGGACCCTGCGGAATCCATGCCGACTTGTTGGCGCGTGCGTCCTTGCTGCAACTGCCACAGCCGCGCCTGCTTCATGAACGAATAGAACCCCGTCATGGTGCAAATCTGGAGTCCCACCAGACCATCCAGGAACCCCAAGCGAATGACGTACGCGTGAAAGAAACGGAAAGGGAGATTCAGTACCAGTTTGGACAGTCTGACGCGCCGCCCTTCCTGATGCCATTTCTCTGCCTGATAGGTCGTGTACCGCTGGAATCGCTGGAAGAACTCGTCGTACGACCAATAACTGTAGTGCAGCAGGCGGTTCTTGAGCCGACTGACGCGGCCCGTACTGATCGCCACTTCGGCATGATCGGTACCGCCTCGGTAGACGCCCAGCTCACGACGGAACAGACGCAGCACACGGTCGTTCTGCCAGCCGCTGAAACGGACGCGATGTCCCATGAAAAAGTTGGTGCGATAGAGCCAGTAACCATCGTGCCCGGGCCCCCGCTGCAGGACCTCCCGAATCTCGTCCGCCAATCGATCAGGAATCCGCTCGTCCGCGTCGAGTATCAGCACCCAGGGATGAGTCGCCTGGGGAATGGCCCAGTTCTTGAAGTCGCCCGAATTCACGTATTCACGTTCGATGATCCGCGCGCTTCCCACGCTGCGGACGATGTCCAGCGTCCGGTCAGAGGAACCCGAATCGGCGATCAACAGTTCATCGGCGACCTTCCGCGCCGAATCGATGCAGCCCCGGATATTCGCCTCCTCGTCCTTGCAGGGGATGATGACGGTCAGCTTCTCGGCCATAGTTCCTTCCTTGATCGGCATCAACCGGCCTCGCGCCAGCGATGGTCCTCTTCCACACTCAGCGGCAGCACGCCCTGGGCAGAGGCCCGACCCCCGATCGAGTCGACGATCCGCGTGGTCGAAATGCCGTCCACCACGCGCGTCAAGCGGATCTCGCCGCCGTACGCTTCGACCACCTCCCGACCCACCACTTCACTCGGCGCATAGGTACCGCCCTTGACCAACACATCGGGCCGCAATGTCTCCAGCAGTCGATGGGGAGTGCTGTCTTCGAAAATAATGACGCCATCCACACATGCCAGAGCGGCCAACAGCGCCGCTCGATCCATTTCCGTAATCACCGGCCGGCTCGGCCCCTTCAGTTTCCTGACGCTGGCGTCGCTATTGACCCCCACCACCAGCACGTCGCCGTACGACGCGGCTTCCGCCAGGTAGGTGACATGCCCGACGTGCAGCAAGTCAAAGCAGCCGTTCGTGAAGACGACTTTCCGTCCCAGCCCGCGCTGCTGCTCGCCAAACGCCGCCAATTCGTCCAGCCTGAGGATCTTCTGAAATCCAGGCCGGGCTTGTGCCAACAGCTCCCCCCGAATCTCCTCGCGCGTAACCTTCGACACGCCCGTGCGTTCGACTTCCAGCGCCCCGGCGATGTTGCCCAACTGAACCGCCTCCTCCGCGGCAATGCCGCCAGCCCAGCAGATTCCCAGCACCGCCAGCACCACATCGCCGGCACCCGTAATGTCGTACACGGCCCGCGGCCGCGTCGCATACAGCCGCCCGTCACCACGACGCGGCACCAGCGCCATGCCATCGCGATCCAACGTGATTACCGCTGTCGCCAGACCCAATTGCTCGCACAACCGAGCCCCCGCGCGAAACGCATCCTCGCCGCTCTCGATCCGGCAGCCCGTCGCCGATTCCGTCTCCACGCGATTCGGCTTCAGGACCGTGGCGCCTCGATAGATGCCGTAGTCGTCCGTCCGCTTCGGATCGACCAGCACCGGCACTCCGGCGATCCGACACGCTTCCATCGCGGCCCGCAGGACACGCGTGGTACAGACCCCTTTGCCATAGTCGGAGATCAGCACGGCGCTGTAGCGTGCCACGGAAACCTGCAGGGATCGAATCAGCTCGTCCTCCAACCGCCGATCCAGCGGCTCCCGCGTCTCGCTGTCCACCCGCAAGATCTGGTTGGGATGACGCGCCGATGCGCGGCCAATGAACCGCTCCTTCACCGTCGTCGGACGACTCCGATCGACCAACACCATCTCGCGATCCACCTGGTCTTCGGTCAGCATGCGGCAGAGCGTTTCGCCCGCCTCGTCTTCGCCCACCACTCCGGCACACGATACGAGCGCGTCGAGGCCGCGCAACATGGCACAGACATTGGAAGCGCCACCCAGACGAGCTTCTCGCCGGTCCGCTCGCAAGACAATCACCGGCGCTTCCTGGCTGATCCGCTCCGCATTACCCCACGTGTACCGGTCCAGTATCAGGTCGCCGATCACCAGAATGCGCGGCGATCCCAACTCTTCCAACGCGTGGACCAACTGCCTGGCTCGCTGTTCTTGTGTCATCCTTGACAACCACTTATCTGTCTTATCTGTCGTTTCGCTGCGAGAATCTGCCTGAGGTGCTGAGCACACCCCCGGGGTGAGCTTACCGCTCCCGGTGGAGTTTTATACCGGGGAACGTCCCTTGCGCGTAGACAATCTAGGTAAACCTGCGCCGGCACGCCCGGTCCCCTACCAGCGCGCACGGCGGTCAAACCACACCGACCGAAACTCCCCAATCCGCAATTTCTCCCGCGCCGCAATGTGTACAGCCCAATCCAAGGCGCGGCAATCTTGGGTCTCTTCACCGACGGCGTACCTTCACCGACGGGCGTCTCTTCACCTTTGGGGTACCTTCACCGACGCCTCGCCGGTTTTCTGCCTCTGGCCCCGGACATGGTAGCGGAAGTTGTTTGCCCGAGTGATGAATCCTCGGAAGTGGAAGCCAAGGCGACCGCGTGGCTCCAAGCCGGTGTCCGTGTCGTTCTGGTGGTCGATCCACAAACCAGCTCAATTCGTGAGTATCGTTCGCCAGATCAGATCCACGTATACTGTGATGGCGTCATCGAGTTGGGAGATATCCTGAAGGATTTCAGACTAGACGTCGCCGAACTCTTCGGATGAATTTTGCAGCTGCTGGTGTCAACAGGTCAACCAGGAAAGAGCAGAAACTCTGCTCCCGATCGATGTGCGGTGGCGGGTACATACGTATTCCGCAGCCGGAGGCAGGTGGAATCGGACTTGGTGGGTTTGGCGGGATTGCGGTCTCGAACGACGGTTTTGACGGACCGTGGAGTATCGGAGGCGGAATTTCTATCGGTACTCCCGGCGCAGGTCTCGGATACCAGCACACAGATTACACGTACGAGGGAAACCAACGAGTATTCTGATTTTCCGGTCGCTGGGCTCGCGATATCCAACTAATTGGACTTTGGATCTGCGAAGAGCGTGCAAATGGGCAAATAAAGCATGACGATCAAAGTCTACAGGATACTCGCTCTTGCTCGAAGCTGTAGCGAAGTCTTTATGGTACTCGCGGTACCGGCTGGGTTTCTGGGGCTACGGGTATCGACGTGGAGCTTCTGGGGCGCCTTCTTTGTCCTTGCTGCCGTGGGTGGTGTCGCGTCGCGAGTGACGCGCAGGGGAAATCTTGTCTGCAAGTCCGTTGCGCCTTGCACATCAGTTCGCAGTTCGGCCGTACATTGTGCAGTTGACGGACTTTGCCGCTTGATTTTCGTGGCGTGGATCTTTCAGCTTTTTTGGGTGAATTTTCCGCACATGGGGGTAGGTGTGACATTCGGTGTTGGATTTGTCATGCTGATCTTGACGGGTATGACTGTGCTGCGGCAAGTTGATTTTCTCGTTGGCGTGGTCGAGTTCCGCACAGTTTTGGGGCTAACCTTTTCGGCGGATTCCACGTGTGTGCGTGAAATCGAAACGGTCCGGGGACGAGTGTGGCCGTACATGAGGGTCAGAGTGAAGACGAGTCATCTTTTTCCGTTTGGAGTTCTCCTTTATGGACCGGTAGTCTGGTCCTCTTTGCCGGCGAATCCCGTCGGAGGCGAAAGCCAAGATTGAACGACGATAATCTCGCGCATACCGAGATTTGCCCACCGAGAAATGGGACGAGAAATGGGAGACACCCAGAATCTGAGGGATCGCTGGAGCGGAGACGACGGTATGATTTGCTGAAAGAGCAGCTAAGAGTGGGGTTCGGAGAAGGCCGACGGGGCAAGAAACGGGGTAAAGGAGGCTGCCGGATAGGTTGCGGGAGGTGATTCGGCGCAGACGGTGATCGCAGAGGCTGCTGATCGAGCGAAAGGAAAGTCTGTTGATCCGCTTCTGACCGCGTGCGGACTCAACGCCGCGGGGTCAACACTGCCGGTGCGTCACGTGAACTCGTCAGCATTCGTGTCGGGCGGGCTCGCGTCGGTAAAAATCTCACGACAAAGGTTGGTGAACGCAAAAAGAACGCAAATAAGAACGCAAATAAGGGGTCAGGAAACTTTTTCGGAGGAAAGGATTCCTGACCCTTTTTTCGAGGATTTTTTCGAGGAGAGCATACCAGTACGATGCCGAGGGGAATCGCACCCGCCGCACGAAGACCTCGACCGGTGAAGTGACCGAGTACGAGTGGGACTATCACAACCGGCTGGTGAAGGTGACCGACAAAAATTCCCAAGCGGTAGGGTGTGACAAGCTCGCCTGATACCGCGTTGCCTTGGTGATGGCTCAGAAGGCGAGCGCCGGCACACCAACATGGGTGCTGTTCCTGGCAACTGTCGTCGCCGGTCAACGAAATGCCGCCACCGCTGGTTGCCGACGTTCTGACGCCCGAGGTGCACGATATTGCGCCGAACGCATTCTGGTGTGCCGGCGCTCGCCGAAATCGTCGTCGACGGTGGAAAGCTTGACCCGGCGAGCTTGGCACACCCTACAGCTACTGCTGCGAAACAGGTGCGGGATGTAGCATCATCATCCCGTGCGCCCGCGATACTCCAAATCGATGGCCAAATACTCTCGATCGCAGTGCGGGCACAGGTAATACGTCTTCACGAATTCGGAGTCGTCACGGGGGCTCTGTGCCACCAGCGCCCCATCGGGAATTCTGTTCTCCGGCCGCGCAGCACGCTTCGCACCGCGAATCCGCAGGTTTTGCGCAGGCCCCATCGACCGCTTACAGGAGGGACACTTGCGAGTGCGGTGCTGGTCCCACAGGGCGCCGATCATGGCTCCCATGCCAGCACCCACGATCACGTAGACCCACCATTCGGCGGCTGGCTCGGACGGCGGCAGGGACTGTGCCAACCAAACTGAGGAACAAGCCACGCTTCCCAGAATAGCGCCCGTCGCCCACCGGCCCAGGTTCCTGATCGTAGGCATTCCCAGGAAACGAAGCGTCGCTCCGATTCCCGCGCCCGTTAAGGCAAACCACCAAAAGGATCGCGCCGGCCCGTCCGGACCGACGTTCTGGCAGACCCAGAAAAAGGATCCAGCGAATGTTCCGCACAGGATCCAGAATACGGCGGTCATCCAGAAATGGAGCGGGCCGCGGTTACGTGAAGCATACATTTCCGCGGTGGCCTCGACATGCTCCGCCTCCGCAACAAAGACCTCTGGCGATGGCCCTTTCGGTCGCCTCTTGCCCTTCTGGCTTTGCCGACGGATGTACTTCTTCAAACGTCGTTTTCTGTGTTCGTCTGATGACATTCTGGCACAGTGCAATAAAGGGTCATTGGATGATGGGACCATGCCGCTTGGGCGTCGCGTTGGATCGCAAGAAGTGTACGACAGCGGTCAACGGTCCTCGCCATCTTCGTCGCGTGGTGACGCATTGACTTGGCTGGTGTTAAATGTGCATTACCCAAGCCCAACCCGCAAAAGTGGTCACGACGAGCATGATCCGCGGGTTCAGAAGGTGCGGCTTGGGACCATCGTGTGCGTTGCGTTGTCGGGCCCCAGCTGATCTCTTCGCCTGTGCGGAACGGAGAACCGACGAGCCGCTCCGAAATCTCGGCGGCCTGCGTGTCGAGAACCAAGCACACCATTGTGCATCCCCCACGCCCGCGGCCACAGCCTGGGCGAAAAAAACAGCGGAAGGTGCTCTTCTGGGAGTGGGTGATGACTCTGTCAAGCCCCCCCTTCACGC
Source organism: uncultured Planctomycetota bacterium (assembly GCA_963802295.1). Classification (GTDB taxonomy): domain Bacteria; phylum Planctomycetota; class Planctomycetia; order Pirellulales; family Pirellulaceae; genus JAJRVM01. The sequence goes on from CAWDIM010000022.1 coordinate 164,579, forward strand.
AACCGCATCAGCTTCTCTTCGTCTATCTCGATACCCAGACCGGGTCCGTCGGGCACGGCGAGGCGGTCCTCCACAGGATGCAAGGGACACTTCAAAATACTCTGCTCGGCGAGAAACTGCGGGCCGTTGAGAGCCGCGGGGTATTTCAGGTCATAAGCACCGAACAGGACCAGCGATGCGGCCAGGGAAATGTCCGGGTCCGTCAACCCGCTGCCGAGGAACATCAGGTCGTGCTCGGCCACCAGTTCGATCATCCGGCGAGCCTCCGTGAGGCCGCCGCAACGAGCCACCTTGATGGCCACGCCATCAAGCATGTCCAGCTTGATGAACTCTTCCAGTTCAGCGTGACTGACCAACCCTTCATCCAGGATGATGGGAAGAGCCCCCTGTTTCTTGAGTTTCTGGTGAGCGGTCAGACGATTAGGAGGCACTGGTTGCTCAAACACGTCAACGCCCGCATCGGCCAGTTTGGGAGCCGTCTCCAACGCGGTGGACTCGTCGTAGCCACCGTTGGCGTCAGCCCACAGGAAACTGTCGGGGGCCATGCGCTTGACGATGCGACACATCTCGAGGTCGAATGCGGGATCCGGCGCGACTTTTACATTGAAATGACGGTAGCCCCTGCGTTGCGCGCCCTCGATGAGGGCAGGAAGCTCGTCGAGCGTGCGTGGATTGAGTGTCCAACTCAGGCGGACCGTATCCTGGCCGCGACGGTTCCAACGCTCTGCGGCGATCTGTCCGAGCCGCCGACTGGTCAGGTCGAACAATGCCAGGTCGATCCCCGCTTTGCAGATGGGTTGGCCGGTCGAGAAGGACGGCGCAATGATCCGGTCCATGGCCGCTCGGACAGCTGCCGTATCGAAGGCGTCTAAGCCAACCAGGACCGGCGCGAGATACTGCTCGATGGTTGTCAGGACTGTTTCGAGAGTTTCGTAGCTCCACCGGTGGGAAGGCACCGACTGTCCCCAGCCAACCGTCCCGTCGTCGCCGGTGATTTTGACCACCAGAGTCTGCCGACCGACCGGTTTACCTCGAGCGTCTTCCAGGAACTTGAATCGTCCGATCGTCGGGTAGCTGACCGGAAACGACTCGATCTTGCCAATCGCGCACCGCATATCGCAGTGACCCTTTCCAGAGCGACCGAGGACCAATGCGCCAGCCAGGCCGGCACCGGCTATAAGCACTTCTCGACGCGTACAGCGGCGCATGCCAAATCTCCTGCACCAGGGGAGCTACCCTTTCCGTCGCCACAACAGTATATCCCGTATCGTGGGCACATGCACCGTATCGAGCTTCGCGTCGGTGTGACGGAATCGGCGAATAGCGGGCGAGGACTCGTGGCACGCGTCGGACGCGCAGGCCATGTTTCCCTATTTGACGGCGGAGAGTCGGCGACGATAGACTGAGTGTCGCCCCGCTGGTCGGGGAGGGTCGTGAGCGACGTTCGCACGCGCGGACACCGTCCGCGTGAGGCCAGATATGATGGGGACTATTGTGGCACGACAGCTGGCATGTCGGTACCCACGAACTGTCGATCGCTCAATGCCGAGAGACCGAAGCGATCCAGTTCTCGTCGATGGGAAACGGACCGGTCCGCGGCGGCGGATTGCCCGTCACGATCGCGACGTGCCGACGGGCGTTCTTCGCAACAGTCAAAATCCGTTCGCGGCGGGCGTCCCGCAGCCTGGCGAGCGGGATCTGCTCGACGTTGTACCCGGCATACTCCTGATGGCCGTTCTGGCTCTGGCCTGTTCGACGGCAGTCCGCGCCGAGGTGCCCAGCACTGGTCGGGGAACACCGCTTCCCGGTACGGAGCAACTGACTCACGACGGCGATCTGGCCGCTTTTATGGTGGCGGGTATCGACCGGTTCCTGACTCAGGAGTTGGAGAATCTCCGGCAGCAGCGATGTGCGCGCCGGTCCGATGATCATCTGTCTGGTGAGTCAGATGTTGAGTACGTCGCGGGGCTCCGCGAGCGGCTCCGTCGGATCGTGGGCGTCGTGGATTCTCGGCCGACTTCCGTCGACCTGGAACTATTGGCGACAACCGCGCAGGCCGCGTGTGTGGCCCACGATGCCTCCATGCGAGTCCTTGCTGTCCGCTGGCCTGCGTTGGAGGGCCTTGACGGCGAGGGGCTGCTGATTGAGCCGCGTGCCGAGCCGACCGCGTTTGTCATTGCGATACCGGACGCGGACTGGACACCCGAAATGCTCGCCGGACTCGTCCCTGACGGGCCGGCAGGAGCTGACTTTGCCTGCCGACTCGCACGCCAGGACTGCGCCGTCCTCATTCCGACGCTGATCAGCCGGGACGACACTTTCTCGGGCAACTCCGCGGTCCGCATGACCAACCAGCCGCACCGCGAGTACATCTACCGCCTGGCCTATCCGGTGGGCCGCCACATCATTGGTTTCGAAGTGCAGAAGGTGCTCGCCGCGGTGGACCATTTCGCCTTGCGGGTCGGGTCCGACAAACCCATCGGTGTGATCGGCTATGGCGAAGGAGGGCTCATCGCCATGGTTGCCGCCGCTCTCGATCCACGGATTGTGGCAACCGTGGTCAGCGGCCATTTTGCGCCGCGTGAGCAGATCTGGTCCGAGCCGATCTATCGCAACGTCTGGTCGCTATTGCGCGATTTCGGTGATGCGGAACTCGCGGGCCTGGTCGCGCCGCGCCGGCTGTTGATTGAAGCGTCTCGCGGGCCGATCGTGGCAGGACCGCCGCCCCCACGGCCGGGACGGTCTGGTGCCGCCCCGGGCAGATTGGAATCGCCTCAGTTAAGTGAGGTACAGGCGGAATTTGTGCGGGCACAGGCGATTTACCGGCCTGGCGCGGAGGGCAACATCGCCTTGACCATCAGCGGTGACGGTGACGGTCCGCCGGGGTGCAGCGAGACACTCGCAGCGTTTCTGGACGCCCTGGGCGCTGCGCGAAAGGCGACGCCCCAAGACGCTGCCCTGACTCTGATTGACGAGCGCGCCGAGTTCGACCCACAGGTTCGTCAACGGCGCCAGTTCGAACAGATGGTAGCGTATACCCAGACACTGGCCGGGTGCGCCGAGTCGCGCCGCGCGGAGTTCTGGTCGGCAGCCGCCTCGTCGAGTCCGCAGGACTGGCAAGCCAGGTGTGACGTATACCGCCGGCACCTGTGGGAGGAGGTAATCGGTCGGCTGCCCGACCCCAACGTGCCCCTTCGTCCGCGCACCCGGAACGTGTACGACGAACCTGCCTGGTGCGGCTATGAGGTCCTGCTCGACGTGTGGCCCGACGTGGTTGCCCACGGCATCTTGCTCGTACCCAAAGATTTGCCGCCCGGCCAGCGCCGCCCCGTCGTCGTATGTCAGCACGGATTGGAAGGGGGGCCTCGCAAGACCATCGATCCGGAATTCGAGTCGACGTATGCCCGCTTCGCCGTGCAACTCGTGCAGCGGGGATTCATCGTCTACGCACCGCAGAACCCGTACGTCGGGGAGGACACCTTTCGCGTGCTGCAGCGAAAGGCAAACCCGCTGAAGCTCTCACTCTACTCGTTCATCGTCGGGCAACATCAGCGCACGCTCCAATGGCTGAGCAGTCTGCCGTGCGTCGACCCGGACCGCATTGGGTTTTATGGCATTTCTTATGGCGGACGCACCGCCCTGATGGTCCCGCCGCTTCTGGAGCGTCAGTATGCGCTGGCGATCTGTTCGGCGTATTTCAACGAATGGGTCTGGAAAACCACCAGCCTCACCTTCCCGGCCAGCTACCTGTTTACGGGCGAGTACGAGATCATCGATTTCGATGTGGCCAATACGTTTAACCACGCCGAACTCGCCTACCTGATCGCGCCGCGGCCGTTCATGGTGGAGCGTGGGCACGACGACCCCGTGGCGCCCGACCATTGGGTGGCCTACGAGTACGCGAAGGTGGCGCGCCGTTACGGCCAACTGGGCTGGGCGCAGCAGACGGCCATTGAGTACTTCGACGGGGTCCATCAGATTCATGGTCAAGGTACGTTCGACTTTCTGCATCAACATCTCAAATGGCCAGAGCCGTGAGGCCCACTGGTCGCTGCTGAAAGGAACTTCCATGCACACGTCGCGCTCGAATCGACGGGCCTTTCTCAGATCTACCGCAGGCGCGGCAGCCGCCTCGGTGGCGACCGTCGCTGCTGCCGCCCGGAGCCCCAGTGAACGGAAATTCGTGCTGGGGATGATGGGGACGGGCGGACGGGGAACCTGGCTGTTGACGGAGGAATTGTGTCGGCGACCGGAGGTCGAGATCGCCTATGTGTGTGACCCCGATGCGGCGCGCATGAACGCGGCCGCCGCCGCGGTGGAGAAGGCGACCGGCCGTGCTCCTCAGTGTGTCGGCGACTTCCGCCGAATCCTGGATGACCCGGCCGTTCACGCGGTCTTCATGGCCACTCCCGATCATTGGCACGCCCTGGGAACGATCATGGCCTGCCAGGCCGGCAAGGACGTCTACTTGGAGAAACCCGCCTCGCACTCTCCCTGGGAAGGGCGAAAGATGGTCGAGGCAGCTCGCAAATATGGTCGCATCGTGCAGTTCGGCGCTCAGACACGCAGCGCTCCGGAACTGCAGTCGGCGATCGAATTCCTCCGCTCCGGCAAAATCGGCACCGTCCATTTCGCGCGCGTCCTGAACATGTTGTTTCGGCCGCTCGTGGGACCTCAGCCCGACGCGCCGATTCCCGCCGGCGTGGATTACGACATGTGGCTGGGACCCGCTCCGCTGCGCACGTTCAACCCGCTGCACTTCCATTACACCTGGCATTGGCTGTGGGATTACTCGGGCGGCGACATCATCAACCAGGGGATCCATCAAGTCGACGCGGGGCGGGCGTTGATTGGCAAGGATTTCCCCCAGGCCGTCTCCTGCGTGGCCCACAAGCTCGCGCGCGACGACGCCATGGAGGTGCCCGACACTCAGGTCGTTACCTGGGACTTCGGCGACGTGATCATGACGTTTGATCTGACCCTCTGGACTCCGCACATGATGAAGATCCCGTGGGAAAGACGCGACATCGATGCCTTCCCGGACTGGACCTTCGATGCCATGAAAGTCGAGATTCACGGGACGGCGGGCATGCTGCTGTTCGAGATCGTCGGCGGCGGATGGCAAGCATGGGATGCAGACCGCAAGGAAATCGCCAGTTGCCACGGCCGGCATCCGCATTCGCCGCACATCAGCAACTTCTTCGACTGTATCGAAAGCCGCCAGCTCCCCAACGGCGACATTGAGCAAGGGCATCGCTCCACGTTGCTGTGTCAGATCGCCAATATCGCGCACCGGGTCGGCAATCGGCGTCTCGAGTTTGACGGCGCCACCGAGTCCTTTCCCGACGACCCCGCTGCGAACGCCTTGTTGCGGCGGACGTATCGTAAGCCGTGGGTGGTGCCCGAAATCGTCTGACATCTGGGCCCTCGCGTTCATCGACGCGGCGGTAACGCCGACCGAAGAGCGGACCGAACCAGAGGCAGAATGTCTGTCGGCGCCCGGCAGGTGCCTGGGACCTGCCGGCGGGCTGGCGAAGGGGGGCCGCGGGAAAGAACGGAATGCTGTTTGGGGAATCGAGTCGGCGTTGCTGTCAGCGGTGCGCCCCGCCGCGGCGAGCCCGTCCGTCACCTGGCGCTTCGCAGCCCCGGTCAGTCACCAGCCGGCACAACCGGTCCGCGCCAGACGCTGCCGCCGAACGAGGTGACGTACATCCGCCGCTCGTCCGACGGATCGAACACGACCCGCTGGATGTTCGAGAAGGGAAGGTCGTCGAACGCCTCCCAGGTCTTGCCGCGGTCACGAGTGAGCCAGAGGCCGGCGCCCGGAGCACCCTCGGTCAGGGTCATGTAGATCCAGTCGTCGTGCTGGGGATGGAAGTAACCGCCGAAGGTCTGCCGGCCCTGGCGACCGATCCGCTGCCAATGGCGGCCGCCGTCTTCGCTGGAGTACAGGCCGCTCGAGTTGTCTTCCCCATTCGCATCGCAGGTGCCGACGACGATTCTGCGGCTGTCGGCCGGATGGACCGAAAAATCCTTGGGATAGAGGAACAGTCGCGACGCGTTGACCTGCTGCCACGACTGGCCGTCGTCGGTGGACCGATACAGTCCCACACCTTCGCTCATGAGCGGTTTCCCTTGGCCGGCCCGCTTGGCGCAGATCATCGCGAACAGGGTTCCATCGGAATGCAGAAGCACCCGCGAGACGCGCATGTTCTGGGGGTGGCCTAACCCATCCTTCTTGAGCGTCCATGTTCTCCCATCGTCGGTCGACTTGTAGACCCCCTCGTCAAACACGCCGGCATAGAGCGTGCGCGAGTCCTTGGGACTACGGGGATCGAGGACAATGGAAGTGACCGGCCGGCCTGGGATGCCGCTCGCCTCGTGTTGCCACGACCCGCCGAAATCGCGCGAGCTGCAGACACCGCCGGGCCCCCGGTGGCCGTGGCGTTCGGAAATAATGTTGTCGTTGGGGATGTCGTGCACGTCGGAGAAGGCGCCCCAGATCTTGCCGGGTCGGTCGGGATCGAAGGCCATCTCGTAGCACGTATTTCGCCACGGCGCCCACGATTTCTTGTCCCACCAGATCCAGGTCTTGCCCGCATCGAGCGAGCGGGCCATGCCAATATCGGTGTAGGCAATGTAGTGTCGGTTCGGCTCGAAGGGGTCGATGTAATAGTTCCAGGTCGTGGTGACCACCAAGCCGTTGCAGATCCAGCCGCTGCCCGGTCCCGGCTTCTCGCCCGCCGCGGGATAGGTGTCGCCGTTGAACCAGGTTTCTCCACCGTTGTGCGTGATCTGGAGTTGACTGCGCACCAACATCACCCGCTGTGGATCCGTGTTACAGATCGCCATGCCGAAAGGCGCATCCCCCCCCTTGTAACACTGCCCGGTCGACGCCGTCACGATATTGGGCGCGACGTTGTAACGCTCAAATCGCGGATCCTCGAAAAACGTGTCGTGCCAAGTCTCGCCGCCGTCGTCGCTGCGGTAGACCGTATCGTGATGAGGCGGGCTGAAGCCCGTGCTGGTGTTGGCCACGTAGACCGTCAGCGGCCGCGTATCGGTCGTGAGCACCTGCTGGTATTGGGCGATGGCACCGTAAGCCCATTGGTCCGCCTTTTTCGTCTCCACATTGATCCCGCGCCCCATGGCCGATTGCCACGTGTCCCCCCGATCGCGAGAGCGGTAGACGCCCCCCTGGAGCACGCCCTTGTCATCCCTGCTCGGCACCGTACAGTAGAGCACGGCGACCTTTTCCCCGGCGTGGGAACCGCCGGCAAAACCTTGGATCTCCTTCCAGGGCAGGCCACTGGTTTTCTCCACCCACGTCTGGCCGCTGTCGTTCGAACGCCAGATACCCTGTTGGGTGGCGGCGAACAGAGTACGACCGCCGTCGGTCTGATCGAAGTGGAATCCGATGGCCGGCCCGACGGGACGGCGGCACTCTGTCCAGGTCGCGCCTGCATCGCGAGACACGCAGCACGGACCACCCCGCGTACCGACCAGCATGACCTGAGGTTGGGCCGGATTAATCGCGATCTCGCCCTGGATCGACCGGCGCAGATCGCCGATCGGTTCAAAGGTCATGCCCCGGTCGCGGCTGATCTTCAGATGTCCGCCGGACGACGCGTAAAGGACATTCCGATCGGTCGGATGGAAGGCCGGCCGGCATCCTGTATCGGAACGAAGTTGTGCCTGGTGGATCATCCGCCAATTGCGCCCCCCGTCCTCCGAGAGGTAGGCCGCACTCATGTCGCAATTGAGCATCATCAAATCGGGATCGGCCGGCGAGATCGCCGGCGAGAACATCCCCCCTCCACCCGACAATCCGACCGGCTCCCAGGAAATCGGTTGCCCGCTTGCGCCCCAGGAGACCGCCGACCAGTGTCAAGAGGACTGCAAACACAACGTGCGAGCGCATGGCGACTGCTCCTGATTGGCTTCTTGAACAAACGGCTTCCGCAGCGTGAGAAGCAACGATCGGCGACAATATTGCTGAACCGCAGGGCTCCGGTTGCTGAAACGTTCATTGGTTCGTGAACATCGGCAGGTACTTTCCCCGAGGGTCGATGGAGCGGACTTCGTTGCCGACCCAGCGAACCGTCACTGGCTGGTCGCGTCCCGGCACACTCCGCGGGGTGAAGACTTGCGTGAAGCATGGCACGGGCCAGCTGAGTGTAAGGAGCTCGCCGGCGGCAACATCGGTGCAGACCACGTACGCATTCGCGTCACCACCCCAGGTGACTTGCCGAGCTTGACCGTCGCGACGGTATTGCACTTTCTGACGATCGGCCCAGGCTGGCACGCGGAGCAGGTAGGTGCCGGGCTTGCGCACGGTGGCGTCGAAGCGGCCGTCGGCGGGCCGATAGGCCGTGACCTTGGCGGCCGGGTGGTCGCGACTGATCGCCATATTGACCAGCACCTTGCCGTCGCGCTCCTCGACCACTGCGTTATACGCTTCCCACAGCCCGCGCATGCCTTCCGGCGGGCAGCAGCCCATCATTTGGATGCCGTTGGTATTGAGCCCGGGCGTGCCGAGCTGCGGGTTGTTGGGATAACTGACCCAATCGTCGAATGTAGCCTGGGCCACGAAGCCCCCTTCGATTCGCCGCAACTCCTCGAGAGCCTGGCGCACGGCGGCTTCGGGCTTGTCCCCGTGTAGTTCTCGCAGCAGAGCGACGAATTGGGGAGTAAGAAAGAACTGCGAGCGGCGCAGTTCATTGCGGACGGTCCGCTCCAAGTGGTCCCAGTAGTGCGGCATGCCGCCGCGGGCGAGCCAGGCCGCGAGGCTCGCCATGTCACCCACCACGCAGATCTCCGTGCGGTATTCCGGCTGCGGAATGAACTCCGGGTACCAACCAAAATCCGTGCCGTTGGCGAGCACGAACTCGTACACCGCACGCGAGAAATCGATATAGCGACGCTCGCCGGTAACAGCACCCAAGTGGGCCACGCCCCACACCGCGTGTGTGTGCAGGTGCACGTGGTTCTTGAAGGCGCCGGTTCGCGGATCGATACGCATGTCGGCTTGGTCTTTCTGGCTGCCCGCCAGAAATCCCTCAGTCACCGCCTTGGCAAACTGCAATGCCTCGTCGTCCCCCGTGCATTCCCAGTAACGTACGCACGGCTCGACGATGAAGGGATAGTTCCGCGAGTGATCCGCACACCAGCCATCGCGGAGCCACTTGCCGTCCTTCACCGGGGCGATGCCGGGGTAATAGGCCCGCGGGCCGTCCCAGAGTGCGATCCCCTTGAGGGCCAGGAACGTCTTGCGGGCGAGGGCCTTCGTGCCGGCATCGCCCGTCTGCTGAAATTCCTCTGCCAGGCTCATCAACAGTTTGGCGGTGGTCCACGAGCCGGCCCACTGGCCCTCGACGGGAATACCCACGTAGGCTACCGGATTGATCCACGACAGACCATCATCGTGCTGATAGCTGCGGACTCGCTCTCTCACGCCGCGTTCGACCGGGCACGCATCCGGTTCGCCCGCCATGCGGCGCATGTTGCCATACTGGAGCAGCATGCGGCTGTCCGTGTCCCCCAGCGACACCGGATCGTAACCCCATGAGTTCGAGCCGATCATCGGCACCTGCAGCGGAATCCCCAGCGGACCGAGAGACCACCTGCACTCAAAATTTCGCTTCGGCTCGGGATTGCCGCGCAGATAGTTCAACGCCGCTTTGGCCATCGCCGCCAGGTCAAGGTCGTCCGGCTGGGGCTGGGCTGCGGTCTCCGTCACGACCACGTCGCCGATCTCGCCGCGGAACTGCTGCGAAATTCCGTCCGCTGCAGCACTCATGCCGCTGCTGCCCGCGATCAGCAAACACGCGACAAGATGACGTCGCAAATCAATCGGCATGTGCATCGTACTCGCTCCTGGCAAAAACCGGCGAATGACAACTCGTGAACGCGTGGCCCTTTAGGGTGGCCCTTTGTCGTGGCCAACCTGGCCTCACAGCCTCAACCCGTTGAGTTCGAGTCTCGCTGTGGGGCTGGGCGTTGTCAATCGCCCGGCACGCTTCGCGATGCAACTCGATAGCCCCCCACTCCCGTGAGGTGGGACGTTGCACACGCGCGCTTCTCGGGGTTACAATCAACCCAGTCCAGCTTGGCCCCAATCAATCAACGCCCCAATCAATCAATACAGATCGATCACCACACCGCCGATTTCTTCACGCTTCGAACCCTGCACCACAACTGCCGTCTGCCCCGGGGCCCGGACGGTCGTCGGGACGATCACCATGCCCGCCTGTTGCTCGATCATCGTGCGCCGAATTCTCGACGCCGGCACTTCGTCCGCGCGATCGAAGCTGGCTCGGCGAACCCACGCAGCTTGGCTGTTTTATTGGAGTGCATCCGTGCTGCTGTGCGCCGGCATGTCGCGCGGCGTGGAGACTCCTCCCCCGGTCGCGCTGATTGACGTCTTCAGCCAAGACGTGACCCGGTTCGAAAAGTTGTTGAGTAGTGGGATTGCCCAGGAGCGCGTCGAGGGGGTGCAGGGCCTCTCGCATCTGAAGTACTGGCCCGCCGAAGAGGCGTTGATCGCGCGGCTGGCCGACCCGTCGGCGCAGGTACGCTCCGCGGTTGTCTCTGCGCTCTGTCGTCTGGGCACCTCGCGGTCGGCACCACATCTGATCCGCCTGTTGGGAGCACCGGACTGGCACACACGGCAGATGGTCCAGCTGGCACTCTGCCGGATGACGGCCCAGGAGTTTCCGGCTGAGCGAGAACCGTGGGATGCGTGGTGGCGGGGTGGGACGCCCGAGTCGCGACAACGGGCGCTTCTCGCGGTCGCCGCCGACCCGGGGGCCGTGGCGCCGCCTGGCACCACGCGAAGGGCCGCGTTGCGCGCCCTCGTGCATCTGGCCGACTCAAACGCCGAAGAGCCGCTGCTGCGACTGCTGCAAACTGCTCAGCATCCCCCGCTGGATCAGGACGAGCGGCGGTTCGCCGTGGAATCGCTCGAGCGTATCGGCACCGAGCATGCGGTGCCCGCATTGGCGCGACAGCGAAGCGACGCGGCTGCCTGGCGCTGGGACGCATCGGGGGACCGCAAGCCGAGGCGGCACTGCTCGAATTTCCCTTCACACTCCCCGTACTGATGAATCTGGATCGTCTGCACTCGACTCGCTGTGGGCCGTTGGTGCCGCAGTTGGTCCAGCGGATGGGATTGGTCAGCTACCGCTCGCAGCCCGACGACTTGCACGCTCCTCCCACTCCCATCCAGCGCGTGGCGGCGAATCTGATCCGCCGCAGCGGCGCCGGTCCGGAGTTGATCGAGGCAATCCTGGCCGAACTCGAAGCGACCGGCACACCCTCCGGCTCCGAACGGCAAGTCCCTCAGCCGCCCGAATACCTCGCGTCCCTCATGCAACGGTTGCGGGAGGAACTGCGACCCGGGTTCGTGCGCAATGACGGAGTGACCACCTCCCAGCCGCTCACGGCGCTCTATCACGTCGCGGACGACCCGGCGTTGATTCCGCGTTTGATCCCGCTGCTGCGCCATCCCGCGTACGTACCGCGGATCTATGTCGCCATGACGTTAGCCAAGTTGCGCGCCTCCGAGTCGCTCCCGGTGATGCTGGAACTGCTGCGCGAGGGATATCCATTCTGTGATGCGGCGACGCAGGTATCCGGGAAGCATTTTGAACAGAGCCAAGGAGTGCGTTGGCGCGGATTCCTGTGTATGGCGATCGGACGGCTGGGAGGCGAGGACTCGCGCCGAGCACTCGAGGCACTCGCCTCCGACCCCGACCAGTTTCGCGACATCCGCTACGGCGCTGTGGTGGGGTTGAGTTTCATCGCGGATCCTCAATCGCTACCGGTGTTGACGGAAATTGCCCAGCGGGATCCCATCTGGATGGTGCGCGACGCGGCCGGCAGGGCGGCCGCCGAAATCCGACTTCGAGCACAGGCAGGATCGCCATGAAGAACAACGCGTCTCAGCCAGTCGATGTGCGTTCCCTGCGCGGCGCGGCGCGGGCAAGTGTCGTGCTGCGGGGCCTGCTCGCCTGCTGCTGCGGCGCGGGGATATTCGCGGTGACGCCGCTGACCGTCGCTCGCGCTGCCGCCGCCGGCGAGGCGGACGCCGCCCCCGATCTGTTCCCGATCCCTCTGTTCTCGGGACGCCTGGCGGTATTGCCCGATCCGGCCCTCGCGGACCTGCGCCGGTCGCGGATGGGACAGACGCTGGCGGCACTTGGCCTGGAGCGGCACGTCGTATTTCTCACGCCCGAGCAGATGGTCGATCCCCAGGTGTTTCACGCTCGACAATTCCCCGTGGCGCTCTATCTGAGCGGCGAGGCGTACTATCAGACTGTGCAGGCGCCGGAGGACGGCGATGCGGCGCTGCAGCGATTCCTGGCCGACGGAGGCCGTCTGCTGGTGCTCCCCTCGGGCCCGCTGCCGTTCTGCTACAACGAGCGTCAAGTGCCGGTCACTTCGGCCGCGAAGTTCGGCATGCGGATGGGGTTGGGGGCGTTTGGCGAGCCCCCTGCGGGTCGCCAATTCACGTTCCAGCATGGCGCGGACCGCGACCTGTTCTCACGCGTGCCGGATCCCCTCCCGTTTCCTTCGGCGAGCGAGGCCGACCAGCGGTGGCGGCCGCTCAACGGCCCGACGGACGAAGCAGCCCGCTATCTGCCCTGGCTCACGTTGCGCGACGATGCGGGGCGGGCCTATGGCGAGGGAGCGGCGGCCATCGAGTTCCATTCTGGCGGGCGGCTGGTCTACGTCTGGGGGTCACTGCTCACCCGCGACGAACGTCGATCTGATATCCTGCTCACCGTCCTGCGATACGCCTTGGCCCAGCTCACCCCCCCGCCCGCCCGTCTGACCTGCGTGCGCGCGCCCGTGCCGCCCGAACTGGACGGAGCGATCGAGGAACGCATCTGGCAGGCGGCTCCCCCTGCGAGCCCCTTCGTGCAGTTCGGCGAGCCCCTGCGGACCGCCGCGCGTCAGACAAGCGTGAGAGCTTGTTGGGATGACGACCATCTCTACCTGGCGTTGGAGTGTGCCGGCGTGGTGTCCAATCCCGCCGCCGATGCCGTGCGTGTCTGGTTCGCGGGTGCGGGAGACAAGCCGGCCATCCGGCAGCTGACACTCACGGCCGACAACCGACTCGACGTGCGGTCCGCGACGGCCGGGTCGGCATCCCCGCCGGAAGAAGACAATGCCACTATGTTGTCACTTCATTCCGCAGTGCGGCGCGGCGCCGCGGGCTGGACCGCCGAACTGGTCGTCCCCGTCGCGAGCCTGCCCGACCCCCAACAGCCGCTGCAATTTGGTCAGACCCAGTCGCTCCAGTGCGCCCGGCTGGTTCTCGACCCGGCCGAACCGAGCGAGGCCGCCGCGGCACCGGTGCCTCCCGAGAGCGTCTGGTCGTCGACCGCGGACCCGGCGCAGGTCGATCGCTTCGGCACGCTTGCCTGGAGTGCCAACCCGTGGTCAGACGACTTCGACTCTTATTCCCACTCCGCCGACGGCAGTAACCACTGGACGTTCCTCGACGGAAACTGGCGCATCGAGGAGGGGACTCTGGTGGGACAAGATAGTGGCGGCGACTCGAGCCAGTTACGGGGGGCCTTTCGCGGCGACGACGGTTGGCGCGATTACTCATTCTCCGTGCGGTTCCGGGTCGAAAGCCGGGCGTCCGAGCGGCGCGACGGGCCGTGGTTCGGACTCAGATGCAGTCCCGCGGGAGATGGCTACGTGCTGCAGTTCGGCGCGGATGCCTGGTCCTTGCACAAGATCGTCTTCGGCGTGGCCTCGCGGCCGGACCAGCCCCTGGCACAGGGTGCCTGGTCGTGTGACGATCAGTGGCACACGCTGCGACTTGATGCGCAAGGTAATCGGATGGCGGGGGAATTGGATGGTTCGCCGCTGTTCGACGTGACCGATGACGCGCACTTGAATCTCCCCTCGCGCCGCCGTGGCGGTATCGTGCTCGCCCCGGTTAAGTCGCGCCGCGCGCAAGGCACGACCATCGTCCGATACGATGACGTGGTGGTCACACCCGTTGGTCAGCGGCCGCTTTCCGCGGCGGCGGCGGCGCGGTTGCGCGTCGCTGTGGCAATCCGACCAGGTGGCCGCTTATTGGTCAGCGCGTGAGTTAGGCCGCTCGGGCGACCAGCGTCACGCGGAGGTTCTCGCGGAACTGCTGCCGGACGAACGATTGGGTTTCTGGGAACTGGCCGCCGAGGGCCTCCCGCGCCTGACCGACATCGATGTTCGCGGTCAGCGAATGGCCGTGGCGGCCCCCGACTGGATGCCGAATCTGCGCGTGGCCTATGCGGCCCTGGAATCGCTCGGGGAACTGGGAGGCCCCGTGGCCGCGGATACGTTGTCGCGCGCGCTGGAAAACGACCAGTATTTGGTCCGCTATGGGGCGGCTCGCGGCCTGGCCCGCATGCGGCACGCCGAAGCCATTCCCGCGCTGACCCGCCTTGCCGCGCGTGACCCAGTGCTGCTGGTCCGAACGGCCGCGCACGGCGCGCTGGCGGAAATCCAGGGGGGCGAGAGACCGACGGTGGGCGAGCCGAAACTGCCGGCGGCGATCGCCTTCGTCAAGACTTCCAACCGTTCTGAATCGAACATGGGATTTCGCGATTCCTACTTCTTTCCCAAGACTCCCTGGTACGCGTGGGGAGACAACCTCTATACGCTTACACCGCCACGCCCGGACGGCGTGCTGCAGAACCTGACGAAGCTGGAAGACGGATTGGTGCAAGGACCGCACGTCTCTTACGACGGCACACGGATCCTGTTCGCGATGCGGCCGCAAGCGGATCGCGGCGGGTTCCACATTTACGAAATCCAGACGGATGGATCCGGGCTGCGGCAACTGACGCAGGGCAACTGCAACGACGTGGATCCCGCCTGCCTGCCGGACGGGCGGATCATGTTCTCCTCCGACCGGGCGGGCTACCAGGAGTATTATCATCAGGAACGTTCGCGGGCGCTCTACATCATGGACGCCGACGGAGGAAACCTGGAGCAGGTAACGTTCAATCCGAACCAGGACTACGAGCCGATCGTGTTGAGCGACGGGCGCGTGCTGTACTCCAGCTATCGGTTCTATGCCCAGGACGGCAGTCCGGGACCGGTGCGCGGCGAATCGTACGGCATCACGCGCATTGAGACCGTGTTGCGCGCGATTCTCCCCGACGGGTCCGGCGACCAACTCTTCTACGGCGCCATGCGCGGGTCGTTTTTTGCACCGCTGCGTCCGATGCCGTTCAGTGACCAGCGCGCCGGCTGGCATCGCCGCGGATACCACGTCGGTGTGTCCGTCAGTCAAGCCCGTGAAATGCCGGACGGACGCATCATCTGCACCACGCCCGCGGGCCTGACGCTGCTGGACATGACCGGCGGACCGACGGACTGTGAACTGCCCCTGTTCCCCGAAGTGGTCAACCTGGCGGGGGGCGAGGAGGTGTACATTCACAATTACGACGACCAGAACCCGGTCGGCCGGTTCACCAGTCCGTATCCGCTCGACGACGAGTGGATCCTGGTGTCACACGCTCCCTGGAACGACCTGCGCGGGTCGGCCTACGGGCTCTATGCTTTCCATCTGCCGACACGCACGATGCGACTGGTGTACGACGACCCGCAATTCAGTGAAGTCCACGCGGTGGCCATCGCGCCGCGCACGGTGCCCCCAATGACTGCGTCCACGTTGCGGCGCGCGCCGCCCGCGACCGGGCGGATCTACTGTGGCTCGGTGTTCAACACCGATCTGCCGTTCGACCAGTCGCAGGTGAAATATGTGCGCGTGATCGAAGGAATCCAGATGGGGTTGTCCATCAACGCCAATGCGGCGTGGCGCACGCGCGACCTGGGGACGACACCGTTGCACCCTGACGGATCGTTCTATGTTGAGGTTCCCTCTGACGTGCCGTTGCGGTTCGAGTTGCTGGACATGGACGGCCGAGTCTTGGTGCACGAGACCGAATTCAATTACGTGCGGCCGGGCGAGACGAAGGGCTGCATCGGTTGCCACGAGCCCCGTCACACGGCCCCCGGCAATGCCCCGCCGCGTGCCGCCGCTTCGCCCCCCGTCCCCACGCTGCGCCAAGCGGGTGACCTGATCTTCATGGGCCAGCCCGAGCATCCCTATTCGACTCCCTACCGCAATTGATGGCGCCCGGGACGGCCTGAGTCTCGTGGTGCGATGTTTCCCACCGCGTCTCTTTCCGCGTCGCCCCCTGTACTGGCAGGATTCTCGGTGCATTACAATCGAGACAGGTTCAGCTTGCCAGACTGTTGACACTCAAGGGCGATCCCGGGGAGGATGTTCCATGATCCGTACGGCTGTGCACCTGAGTGCGGTTATTGTCTGCCTGTGGGGAGGAGTGTCTGCGCATGGCCTGGTCGGTGGACTACCCTGGCAAGCCGCCAGGGCCGGCCGTGGTGAAGCACGGTGCGGATCGCCTCCACTTCGCCAACGATATCGTGTCCGGCTCGTGGGGAATTACACCCGCGGGGCTGCGCGGTACGGCGGTACACGACGCCCAGAGCGGCTGGTCTTGGGAAACCTCGCGAGAGTTGTTTCGCATCATCCTCGCGGATAACTCGACCTGCACTTCCTCGTCGTTGAAGGTGGTCAGTGTACTACCGATCGAAGTGGGTCCCCTGCAGCCGACCGGCCCGCGGTTGAAGCATCAGTTCGAAGGCTGCGGCTTTGAAGTCGTGATGACGTCAGAAGATGAACGACTGCGCGTCGTGTGGCGGGCCGAGATATTGGATGAGGCCAACTACATTCGTCAGGAGCTGAACCTGAGTGCCCCGCTGGAACCGCTCACGATCCGGGAGATCGTCTGGCTCGACGAACCCATCCCGGACGCGGCGAACGCGGGGAGCGTGGACGGGTCGCTGGTGGTGGCCGGGCCGCTGTTCCTGGGCTGTGAGGACCCGATGGCCGAAAACCGCGTGGTGGCGCCGGCCGAGGGGGCTGTCCAGGCGAAGAGCGTGACACGCTGTCGACTCGTGTGCAATGCTGAACTCCAACCGGGCGAGCCCCCTTTCCGGCAGAGCTTTGTGATTGGCGTGGCGCCCAAGGATCAGCTGCGCCGTGCGTTTCTCTACTACCTGGAACGCGAGCGCGCTCATCCTTATCGGCCGTTCCTCCACTACAACTCCTGGTACGACATCGCTTGGCAACCGTTTGCGCTGAACGAACAGAACTGCCTCGCAGCGATCAAGCAGTTTGGCGAACGTCTGATCCGCCCGCACGGTGTGGTGGTGGACGCCATGGTGTTTGACGACGGGTGGGACAATCCCCACACGCTGTGGCAGTTTCACGACGGATTCCCGCGCGGTTTCGCACCGTTGGCAGACCTCTGCCGAGAATACAACACGCGACTGGGCGTCTGGCTTTCGCCCTTTGGCGGATACGGAGAACCGCGGGAGAAACGGCTCGAATTCGGACGCCAGCAGGGTTTTGAAACCAATGCCACGGGGTTCTCGCTGGCAGGTCCCAAATACTATCAGGCGTTCCAGCAGGCCTGCGTGGGCATGATCCGCCATTTCGGCGTCAATCACTTCAAGTTCGACGGCATTGCCGCGGGAACCTACGCCCAAGGGGCCGGAGAACATTCGCGCGACACGGAGGCGATGCGGCGCCTGATGCGGGAACTGCGGCTCGAAGACCCGCACCTGTACATCAATTTGACGACCGGTTCGTGGCCCTCGCCGTTCTGGCTGCGCTACGCCGATTCCCTCTGGCGGCAAGGCGGCGACATGGGATTCGCCGGCGTGGGGACCAAGCAACAGCAGTGGCTCACCTACCGGGACGAGCAGATCTATCACAACATCGTGCTCCGGGCTCCACTCTACCCGCTCAACGCACTCATGACCCAGGGTGTGGCCTATTCCCGACAAGGGTCGGCGGGCGAACCAACCTTCACTTCGGAAGGTTTCCGGGACGATGTGCGTGCGTTCTTCGGCAGCGGTACCGGCTTGCAGGAGCTCTACATTCAGCCGGACAAGCTGACCGATGCCGATTGGAGCGTCCTGGCCGAAGCTGCCAAATGGTCGCGCGCCAATGCGGACGTGCTGGTCGACACGCACTGGATCGGCGGCGATCCGACGAAGCTCGAGGTCTACGGTTTCGCTTCCTGGTCGCCGCGCAAAGGAATCGTGATGCTGCGCAATCCAGACGAGCAGCCCCACGAGTTGGCCCTGGACATCGGGTCGGCATTTCAACTGCCCAGCGGCTCGGCCACGACGTATACGCTCCACAGCCCGTGGTCCGAGGACGCCGACAAGCCCGGGTTGACAGCGGCAGCGGGCACGCCCATCCGATGGGAACTCAAGCCGTTTGAAGTGGTAGTGATGGAGGCAATTCCCGCTGCTGCCGGCGCTGCCGAGGAGGGCTTCGAGCCCCTCTTCCCCGCAAATGGAGTGCCCAAGGGATGGGTGGTGCGGCCATGGAACGACTTGCAGGCGCAGGCTGACCCGGGCATCGAGTGGAAGGTGATCGACGGAGTACTTCACGGCAGCGAGCCGCGCGGCACCTGGCTGGTGAGCGAACGGGAATACGGTGACTTCGTGCTGAAATTCGAATTCAAACTCGGTTCGCGAGGCAACAGTGGCTGTGCGCTGCGAGCGCCGATGTTCGGCGACCCGGCCTTCGATGGTCTGGAGCTGCAGATGGCCGACTATCGCTACAACACCGAGGCCAAGGACTCCGAATTGACGGGGGGCATTTATCGAGCCATCGCCCCGACTCGCCAGGTCTATCAGCCCACGGAGTGGAATGCGTACGAGATCACGCTCGTCGGTTCACAGCTCAAAGTATTGCTCAACGGCGAACTGATCCAGGACGTCGATCTGGACAAGTTCGATCAGACGGTCAAACGTCACGACAATACCGATGCGCCGCCGATCAAGGAACGTCCCCGCCGCGGACACCTCGGCTTCCAGGAGTTGAGCCGGGACGGCGACCACGTGCAGATTCGTCACGCACGGATCAAGGTGTTAGATGGGCGCACAGATCAGCGCCGTGGGCAGCGAAGATCGGCTGCCGGTTGGGCGCGCACGGAGAAGTGACGGTCCAACACTCAAGGTCCACTGCTCGAACATACGAGAAGACACACAACCAGGAGCCTCAACCATGCGGGTAATGACTGTCTTGCTGGCGATGATCGCGGGAGCGTTGTGGCCGTCAGCGACTTGGGGAGCGGAGCCCGGTGCGCCGCAACGGCTGTTTTGTGAGGGACTGGTCAACCCCTTGGGTATCGATCGGGCGCAGCCGCGATTTTCCTGGGCGATTCCGCCGGGGGTCCGCGGTCTGACACAAACGGCGCACCAGCTGCTGGTGGCCGACTCGCCCGCTGCGCTGGCAGCCGACCAGGGGACGCTGTGGAACTCGGGCAAGGTCGCATCGAATCAGTCGCAGTGGGTATCGTACGCCGGCGCGCCGTTGGCCAAGGGTGCGCGCTGCTGGTGGAAGGTCCGCGTGTGGGATCAGACCGGCACGCCGTCGCCGTGGAGCGCGCCGGCATCGTTCAGTGTGGGACCGCTCTCGGCAGCCGACTGGACGGGCGATTGGATCGGCGCGGACTGGATGACGAACAACGAGGGTCCGCTCCCCTGGCTGCGCAAAACCGTCACATTGCAGCAGGTCCCCGCCACGGCCACGATCTACGTCTGCGCTTTGGGATATTACGAACTGTACGTGAATGGCCGGAAGGTGGGCGACGATGTGCTCAGCCCGGCGGTCTCGGACTACGGCCAGCGCGGGCTCTACCTGACGCACGACATCGCCCCGTACCTTGCCCAGGGCGAGAATTGCATCGGCCTGTGGCTGGGACGGGGCTGGTCGCTCGGCGTACTCAAGAACGCCGGCAGCGGCGGTCCGATGGTGAAGGCCGAGCTGAACGTCACCTTCGACGAGGGCCGCACCTCTGACCATCGTCACCGATGCGACATGGAAGGCGCGGCCCAGCCACATCACGCCGCTGGGCAAGGGCACAAGCGGCAGCTACGGCGGCGAACTGGTCGAGGCGGAGAAGGAGATCGCCAACTGGAGCGCGGCGGATTACGACGACTCAGACTGGCCGGCCGCCGCGCTTCACCATCCTCCCACGCCGATCATCGCCGCGCAGATGATGGAGCCGAACCGCCTGCTGGACGAGGTCAATCTGGCGGCGGTCAAGCCGATGGACAACGGGTTTTTGCTCGACATGGGCCGCAATTACACGGGCTGGTTCGAGTTGGTCTTGCCCGACGACGTCCCGCGGGGCACGACGGATCACGATGGAGTTCGCCGACAAGCAGCTGGCCGACGGCAAGTTCCAGACCTACGGCCAGCGGAGCGAGTACGTGGCGCGGGGCGGCGGCGGCGAGCGGTTCCGCAATCGCTTCAACTACGCAGCGTTCCGCTACGCGCTGGTGACCGGCTTGCCGCGGGCCCCCAGGGCGGACGAGGTGAAGGGCTGGCTGGTCACGACCAACTACGAGCCGAGCTCGACCTTCTCTTGCGACAACCCGCTGCTCAACCAGGTCCACGACATGATGTGCTGGACATACAAGAGCCTCAGCCTGGGCGGCTACACAGTCGACTGTCCGCACCGCGAGCGGCTGGGCTACGGCGGCGACTCGGGAACGTCGATGGAAATGGGGATGCTCAACTTCCGCACCGGGCCGTTCTATGCCAAGTGGGCCGCCGACTGGCGCGACGCCCAGAACGAAGAAGGCGACGTGCCCTACACCGCGCCCTACTCGCAGGATGCCGGTGGCGGTCCGGTCTGGAGCGGCTTCTGCATCACGATGCCCTGGCAGATCTACGTCACGTACGGCGACCGTCGGCCGCTCGAAGTGGGATGGCCGGTCATGAAGAAATGGCTGGCATTCATCGACACGAAGATGGGCGACGGCCTGCTGCAACCGTACGTCGGGATCGGCTGTGCAGGGGCACCCGAGTGGAACTTCCTGGGTGACTGGGTGCCGCCTGGAAGAAAACAGGGCCAGGACCGGGTGGACGATCATTCCACCCTCTTCTTCAACAACTGCTACCTGGTGTCACTGCCTGCAGCTCGCCAGCAAGATCGGCCACGTCGTGGGCGACGACTCCCAGGCCGAAATCTACGCGACGGCAGGCGAAAGAGCTCGCAGCACGGCTCCACTCGCGTTTTCTGAATCCCGACGGCGCCACGTACGCCAACGGCGAGCAGACCTATCTCGTCATGCCGCTGCTCTTCGACATCACGCCCCCGAACGTCGCGCCGCAGGTCATGGCCGCGTTGGAGACACGACATCACCGTCACACGCCATGGTCACCTCAACACGGGCATGCACGGCAATTACTTCATGGCCAAGTACCTCATCCAACGGCGCCGCAACGACCTCCTGGCGCTGATGCACACGAAGGAAGATTTCCCCAGCTTCGGGTACATGATCGCCAACGGCGCGACGACCATCTGGGAAGAATGGGACGGCGACAACTCGCAGATCCACAATACCATGATCTCCGTGGGACTGTGGTTCATCGAGGGGCTGGCGGGCATCCGTTATGACGAGCAGGCGCCAGGCTTCCAGCATTTCACGCCGCGCCCGGCGTCGAAAGCGGATTACGCCGGGTCGAGGGCTCTTTGACAACAGGCTACGGAAAGATCACCAGCACATGGCGCGTGGAGGGCGACACGCTGACTTGGGAACTGGCCGTGCCGCCGAACACTACCGCGACGGTGATCATGCCGACGACCGCGCTCGGCGCGGTCCGCGAGAGCGGCGAGCCAGTGGCGACGCAGGCCGGCATCACCGATGCGGTCGTCGAAAATGGCCTCTTCCGCGGCCGCGTCACCTCCGGCACGTACCGCTTCACCAGCCGGCTTCCTGCGCAGTGAGCAGAAAGGGAACCCCATGAGCACGAAGTTGACCTTGCGCGTTGCTGTCATGCCGGCAGTGGCGATCATCTGCGTTGTGATCGAATGGGGCGTGATGACGCACTACCTGGGGTCGGCTGTGGATTGTTCGCTGGCCCACGGCGACGAGCCGGCAACGTTAACCGCGTCCCAACGCCAAGCCGGTTTCCTGGTGGCCCAGCAAGACGCTCAGCCTTTGCCCACGGCCCCGGTGCACGGAAAGCCGGCACTGCGCGTGCCGCGTGCGACTGCCAGGCCGGTGATAAATGGGCAGCTCGACGAACCGTGCTGGCAGGACGCGGCGCGCACCGGTACGCTCCGGGTTGTACAGGGTACGGCGGGGAGTGCCACGACCGAGGCGTTGATCCTGCTCGACACGGACCATCTGTATGTTGGTCTTCGCTGCGTGGGGGAACTCGCGACCACGGCTGACCGCAAACCGGGCGAGCCCGATCAGGTGAAGGACTTTGCTGATCTGCTCATCGATTCGAATGCGGATCGCAACTCGTGCTACCTGCTGCGAGTCACGCCGGAGGGCGGTGGCAGCGTCACCTGTTCCTACAATGAACACTCGCCTCCTTGGCACGATCGGACGTGGCAACCGCAGTTCGAGTGCGCGGTGGTGCAGGATGCCGGTGCGTGGACAGCGGAGTTCGCGCTCCCCTTCGAGATCTTCTGCAAAAACAAGACGCTGGCGTCCGAGATCGGTTTCAACGTCCGCCGATTCCGCATTCCAGGGCAGGAAGTTCATGGCTGGCATGGTCCCTTTGATCAGCCGGACGACTGGGGCATCCTGGCCGGTATTCCTCCCCGCGATCATCTTCCAGCGCCCGATTATGCGACTCCGAAACCGGATCCGCTCTCGTCCGCGGGGCAATGGGGAGTCACCACGTACCGTCCCGCGCCGCTGGCCCGCAGGTCTTTTCTGGCCGAGCAGCAGCAGGAGACGATCGAGCTGGGGCCCGGTTCCGCACATCCCGGCACCACGGGCGAGGTGCGACTGGAACTGGAGGGATTCCTGCTCGCGGGCGATCCCCACGCGTGCGGCATCATCTGGGATCTCACCGTGAACGAGCGGACGGGGGAACTGTATGTGCTCTGCGACCCCAGGCGGGTGCGGGAGGCCCCGGAGCTGCGGGTGTTCAATCGGCAAGGCCAATACCTGCGGACGATCATGCCGTTTCATCCCACCTTGCCGTGCGCGGACGTGCAGGACCTGTGTGGACAGACGGCTCGCGAAGGGGAAACCGAGCTGGTCATTCCCAAGTTGTTTGAAACGCTGTGTGGTTCGCTTTCCCTGTACGGCGCCTATTGGCACCTGCCCCAGAAGATGGTGTTCGCACC
Organism: uncultured Planctomycetota bacterium; assembly: GCA_963802295.1. GTDB lineage: Bacteria > Planctomycetota > Planctomycetia > Pirellulales > Pirellulaceae > JAJRVM01. Next base: position 187,792 of record CAWDIM010000022.1, read on the forward strand.
CGACGGGGATCTCATCTTGTCCAATATCTACCGCGGGACAGTGTGGCGGATGCGGACCGACGGAAGCCTCCCTTTGGAAGGCTGGACCTCGGTGTACCATCGCGGCCGGAATGAACCGTTCGAGAGCCACGATTGGACCCAGGACTTCTTGAACGTCCAGGATCTGAAGAACTACCTCCCCTTCAACTCGCTTCACTACCCCTACTTCTGCTTTGATCCGGCGGGCAGCCTGTACGTCTCGGCCGGTCAGAGTTCCCGACCAACAAGGCAGTACGGCTACCATTGGGAGGTGAGCCAGCAGGAGGTGAGTTATCAACGGGCCCTCCGCGGCGCGGAAACGCGCGGAGCATCTGTCTGGAAGTACCGCCTGGAGACCGGCATCCAGTTAGAGGAACAGGCTGCGCAAGGTGGCTTCGCCGAGCCGAGTGGGCTCGTGCACGACGGCAGCCATCTGATCGTGGCGGACTGCGGGAACAACCGCCTGCAGGTACTCGGACCCCGCGGCAGCGTGGCCGCCACCATCACGCACTACGAACACGAAGGTCAGTCCATTCCCCTTCACGGCCCGACGGCTCTGGCGATGGACCGGGAGCAACACCTCTACGTGCTCATCGCGTCCAAGCCCAGATCCACCAGCGCGGAGATCGTCGAGCGCACGTTGCCCGCGATCCAGCAGGATTACCTCACGACGGCGCAGACCCGTTCCGATGACTTTACCCGGTTGATCAAGCTGAAGAGTTGGCGGGAGCCGCAGTTCCTGGCAGGCTCGCCGCCATTGGATGCCGATGTGTTGCAGATCGCACTCGACACTGGGGTGTCGCCGCCCCTGGTGTGGGTGGCCAACGGCAGCGGTCCCGGAAGTCTCAATCGACTCTCGGGCAGCGATCTTGCGATGGCGCAGGTTTTCCAAGACAGCGACGAAGCATTGTCCTGTCCGCGGCAGAGCGGCAACCAGCCGATCCTCAATATCGACCCGCAGACGGGCGATCTCTACGTCGAAGACGACTCGAACTATCGCCTCAAGCAGTATGGCCAGGTCTATCGGATCGATCAGGACGGAAACGTGCTGCGAAAGTGGCCACCGGTGTTCTTCAATGACCTTGGGTTACAGGCCACATCACCCTGGTGGCTGCCGGATTTGGAGCGTCACTTCCGCTACCCGAATGAGCCGTTGTTCATCGACTCCTTTTTCGGCAAGGATGGCCGCGTGTACCGGTGGAAGTTGGGAAAGGAAGGTGTGGAAATCTTGCGGTTCGACCGCGCCGGAGATCCGATCCCGTTTGCGGCGACAGGGACCCACTCGCTATTCGTCGAGCACGCGATGCAGGTCAACTTCTGGCACGATGTGTATCACGGCATGGACGTGGATCGGCACGGGAACATCTACTATGTGGCCAAGGTGGATGTCGACCCACAGACACGTCCGGTAAGCGCCTACGATGCCGTGCGCCAGCAGGTCAATGTGTACGCTGCCAGCGGAGAGCTGCGAACCAGCGGGCTCCTTCAGCTGGATGCGGTGCGCGGTATTCAGGTCGATGAGGAAGGAAACCTGTACGTGCTGCATCGACCGGCCGAGCGGCCGTGGGATTTCTACCTCGCGCTCTCCAAGTTCGGGCCGGCCGGCGGCGAACCGCTCTGGTCGCGACGCTGGGACAGCTATATCGGGCAGGCCCAAGTCACTTTCGCGCCGTGCCATTGTATCACGTCGAGGCAACACCAGACGTTGGACGGAAAAGGCTATCTCTACGCCGCCGGCCGGCATAGTGTGCAGGTGATTGACTGCGCGACGGGTCAATTGGTGGGCGAATTCGGCAGCTACGGCAATGTCGACTGCCAAGGGCGTGGCAGTCAGTTTCCCCATCCCGAACTTCCGGTCGGGATCATCTCGGCGCTCTCGGTCTGGCAGGACAAACTGTACTTTGTCGATGTCCTGAATCGCCGCATCGCCAAATGTCGCATCATCTACACTGACATGACAAGCGGTGGAGAAGGCCGCTAGAGTGCATTCACCCTCCGTAAAACGGAATTTATTCCGTTCATGCAGCACCCGCTCCCCTCCATTTCCTCCGACGCCGATCGACGATACCGTGCGACCACCTCCGCGGCCGGCAGAACCCCGAGCGGGGGACGGGATCTCTCATGACGGCACGCCGCAGTGCCCAGCGACGCGCCACACACCGGTTAACCGACGTAGGGAACGATCGCCTGCAGGTGCCGCTCGAGTTCCTCCCGCCCCACGGCCACCTGCACGTCGATCGAGAGCGCCCAGAGCGGGACGCGGCCAATGTGCGTGGCGTCCATTTTGACCAGGTCCTTGCAGGTACAGATTACGGCGGAGAGCTGAGCATAGCCGGCCAGCCACTGCTGCAGCGCCATCATATCATCGCGGCTGTAGTGGTGATGGTCGGGGAATTCGCGACGAGCGACCACGTCACAACCGAGCTGTTGGAGTGAATGATAGAAACCGTGGGGATTGCCGATGCCGGCGAAGGCTGCCACACTTTCGCCCGCCAGCTGGGCGACGGACTGGGTCGCCCCTTGGGCGTTCACCAGCGAGGACGGTTGGTGAATCAACTCGACCCAGGCAGCTCGTGGCGCATAGGCCGTAATCTCGTCACGCAGCTGCCGCCGCCTTGCCACGCTCACCGCATCGCAGCGCGAGAGGGCAATCAGATCGGCGCGTGCCAGCTGATCGAGTGGTTCGCGCAGCAGACCGCGCGGCAACAAGTGCCGGTAGCCGAAGGGCTGCAGGGCATCCACGAGCACGATATCAAGATCGCGATGAATCCGGCGATGCTGGAAGGCATCGTCCAGCACAAGGACCTGGCAGCCATGTCGCTCGATCGCCAGCTGCGCTGCCGCGACTCGATCGGGGTCCTGCAAATGCGGCGTGCCGGGCAAGCGCTGGGCCAGTTCTCGCGCTTCGTCGTTGGCCCCGGCATCCTGCGCGCCGTATCCACGGCTCACCAGAGCCACGCGCAGATTGCGCTGGGAGAACCATTGAGCCAGCCAGGCGACCAGGGGTGTCTTGCCGGTCCCGCCCGCCGTGATATTCCCGACGCTGACCACCGGCACCGCGACGCGATGGACGGGGGACTTTCCCCGTTCGAACCGCCGATTGCGGCGCTGGATGGCCCACGTATAGGGCACTTCGGCGGCGCGCAACAACGCGCGGGACACAGCGGCCAGAGCCCCGCGCCGGCGGCCACTGATCACCTCATGAAATCCCGTTGGGCTCAGCAGCGTTGGCCTGTGCAAGGGAAACACTCGCCGATGGATCACTCCGCATACATCGACTGCGAAGCGCGTGGTTTATCGTCCCAGGAGCGGATGATCAGTTCGTCGAGCGACCAGCGATGCTTCTGGGCCGCCCGTCTCAGATCATCGATCATCTGCAGTGCCTGGGCGGCCTGCACGCGCCCCCGGTACGTCCGCGGCGAGCGACGTGAGTCACAGGCAAGTCGAAAGCAATGCCGTCCGCTTTGTTCCTTCATGCCCACGATCGTGCCAATACACCGCCGTCCCAGGTACACCTCGGTTTCCGACGCGTACATGTGAAAAACAAAACCACCCTCGCGCAGCTTGCGAATCAGTACGGGTTGAGACTTTTTCTTTGCCATCCAAGTTGTCCACTCTTGTAACTGGGAACTCCGCGCCGCTAGCCATTGGTTCCATGCCCCGTGGCCACTCGTTCTGTCACGGCTATCGTCGTTCGAATGGTGCGTTAGCCCTCAATTTCAGTGCACCAGCTTCCTGCTGGCTGTTCACGACTTCCACGACCGTAGACTGCTCACCGGCAGCGAACTCCCGCTCAGTTCAAACGCCGACAGATCGCGTCGGCCATTTCCTGAGTTCCCACCGCGGTGGGATCGTCGCGGTTCGGCTTCAAGTCATACGTCACGTATTTCCCTTCCGCAATCACGGCAGCGATGGCGCTCTCCAGCCGGTTGGCCGCCGACTCCTCGCCCAGGTGGTGCAGCATCAACATGGCAGAGAGAATCAACGCGGTCGGATTGACCTTGTTCATTCCCTTGTACTTCGGCGCACTTCCGTGCGTAGCTTCAAACACGGCCCCCCCAGGACCAATATTCATGCCCGGTGCCATACCGAGCCCGCCGATCAGCCCGGCACCCAGATCGCTCAAGATGTCACCGTAGAGATTCGGCAACACGATCACATCGTAGAGCTCCGGCTTCTGGGTCAATTGCATACACATGTTGTCGACAATGCGCTCTTCGAATTCGATATCGGGGTATTCCCGCGCCACTCTCGTGGCCGTCGCCAGATAGAGGCCATCCGAATACTTCATGATGTTCGCCTTGTGCACGGCCGTCACTTTGTGGCGGCCCTGCTTGCGCGCGTAGTCGAAGGCACAGCGCACAATCCGTTCGCTACCGGAAATGCTGATCGGCTTGATCGAAACGCCCGTCTCCTCGCTCCCGGTACGGATCTTGCGGTCGGAGGGCAACGCATTGACGAACTCGATCAGCTTCTTCGTCTCTTCCTTCCCTGCTTCAAATTCGACACCGGCGTAAAGATCCTCCGTGTTCTCGCGGACAATCACCAGATCAACGCCCACTTCACTGAAGAAACTGCGGACGCCCGGGTAATATTTGCAGGGGCGAATGCACGCATACAAACCGAGTTCCTGCCGCAAGTGCACGTTGATGCTGCGAAACCCTGTCCCAACCGGCGTCGTGATCGGGGCTTTCAGCGCACAGCGGGTGCGGCGGACACTCTCCAGCACGCTCGCGGGCAACGGCGTCCCGACACGTGCCATGACGTCGACTCCGGCCTCCTGCACGTCCCAATGAACTGTCACACCAGTCGCGTCGACACACTTCCGCGCCGCCTCGGCCAGCTCAGGACCCGTGCCATCCCCGGTAATCAACGTCACTTCATATGCCATTGTTGTCCCTCAAAATCGTTTTTCGCGCCCCATCCCCGATCAGGTCAAACCCCCAGCCGGTACCAGGCGGCCCGTACACTCGACACTCCAGGTGCCAGGATCGATTCCGGGGGCCACCGGCACGGCTGCCTTGGGGCGACCGAACACCTCGCCAAATCCGATCCGCCGCCGAGCACGGGCAGCCCGATCGCTCTTCACAAAGCGCGCAACGTATCACAACACCCAGCGTCGGTCAACGCACGGCCGCAACCTTCCCCCTACCGCGGTCCAGCCGAAACCTCGGCCTTCGCCACCATTCAGGGTAGTGGCAAACAGTTGGCAGGGGAAAACGACGTGTCCGCTCGGCCCGCCGCATCCCGAGCAGCTCACAGCGACTCCACGCGGTCCGCAGCGTTTTGACAACACATATTATGACATATTACGACAACCTTTCGACGCTCGATAGCATGGACGTGGGTCCCACCGATGGCCGTCAGAGGCCCCGCTCCTGGGCAGCCCCGCCGGCTCGGCCACCTTGGCTGGTACGTCGAACAGCGGCAGGACATGGGAGAGCGGAGAGCTGAGGTGCGACCTTGGGAGGCGACACTGGCAGGCCATGACACTGGAAAACCGTGCAGAGAGTCCGCCATCGACCGGTTCGTCAGGGCGCAGGGCTGGTCGATCCCCCCGCCAAACCGACTATTTCCGCCGTCAGGAGCGTCAGGCAGACCGACTGTCCAGGATTTCTTCCGGAATCCTCCGAGCCGCAGGGATCAAATCCGGGTCGGGGGTCGTCTATACTTAAGACAATTGCCCTGCGAGATAGTGCCCAGTCAGGTTGCGGCACCGATCGCCCGGTGGCCACCGGCAAACCGCCCCGGAACGTCAAAGAACATCGAAATTCAGTTGGGCGACCGTGTTGCCTCCCGGCTGGAATCAGTGCCTTGAGAATGTGCCGCCGTCGCCGGCGGGGACCACGGGAGGTCAGGCAGGGCCTTTTCCATTGCCTATAGACGGGTTGGCACCTTGTGTGACGGCTGGAACAATTCTGCCGGCAAGGTGTTCGAATACTTTAGAAAACAGGTGCGAGAACGATGGCAAGCCCAGCAGCGAACTCACCCACTCGCGCCCGGGCCGTGACGCCCGCTTCCGAATCGAGCGTCCAACACAGTCAATTCATCGAGTTCCAGCTGGCGCGCACGCGGCGACGTGTCAAACTGGTCGATTTGGGCGGCGCGATTATGGGACTCGTCGGCGGGATGGTCCTCTTCCTGTTGGGGATCGTCTTGATCGATCATTGGCTGCTCGATTTGAACGCCTGGCAGCGGTTCGCGGCCTTGGCCATCCTGGTCCTGGGAGCGGCCTACTACTGTGCCAGGTTGGTCATCCCGCTGCTGGTGCGCCGGATCAACCCCACCTACGCGGCGCGGGCGATCGAACAAAGCGACCCCTCGCTGAAAAACAGCCTGATCAATCTCCTGATGTTTCGGCGGGACAACACGCCCACCAGCCGCTTGGTGCATCGCGCACTGCGCGAGCGGGCAGCAGAGGATCTGCGGACGGTGAACATTGATCTGGCGGTCGACCGCACTCGGTTGATTTACATCGGATACACCGTCGTTGCCCTGATGGTGCTCTTTGCCGCGTACACGATTCTCTCTCCCAAGGACGTGTTCCAGTCCGTCCGACGCATCGCCGTTCCCTGGGCCAATATCGCACGCCCCACGCGCGTGACGATCTCGGAGGTGGACCCCGGCGATACGCCGGTGATTTTAGGTAAACAGACCGACGTGTCCGCCAAGATCCTCGGCATCAGCGAAAATGACACGGTCACACTGTACTATAGCACCGAGGATCAACAGATCGTGAACCGGCCCGTGCCGATGGCGCCGGCTGATACGGGGCAGCTCTTCCGGTGTTCGTTGCCTGGAGACAACTTGGGCATCCTGCAGGATCTCCGCTATCACATCGAGGCGGGCGATGCGCGGTCTGCCGAGTACCGGCTGAGCGTCAGGCACATACCCACCATTGTCGTGCACAGCGTGCAATACGACTATCCGGCCTACACGCGGCGCGAGCCACGTGTGGTGGTCGGGGAAGGTGAGGTCTATGCGATCGAGGGAACTCGTGTGACGGTCCATGCTCAGGCGAATTATCCGATCAAGACCGCCACGCTCGAATTCGATCCGGCCGGGCCCGTGGCCAGTTCGCACGCCATGAAGCCCGCCGGACATAAGGCCTCCCATTCGTTTCGACTCCTGTGGAACGACGATCGTGAAGGTTCCCAGCACGCAAGTTACCGCTTGTCGTTCAAGACCGAAGATAATCGCGACAGCGATTTGTCGGTGGAACATAAGATCTCGGTGTCACGCGATCTGCCACCCGACATCGCCATTCTCACTCCCAAGAGGAAAGAGATGGAATTGCCGGTCAACAGCGTGCAGAGGATTGAGATTCGCGCGCTGGATCCCGACTTCGGATTGACGCGCGTCGTGCTGCAGGCCGTGGCGGGGGGCAAGAGCCTGTTCGACGAGACGCTGATGACCGATGTGCAGGGACAGACCGGGCAAAACGTCCTCAACTACGATTTTTCCCCGAGCAAATTCGATTTGTCGCCCGGCGATAAAGTCACTTACTGGGCCATCGCTGAGGACAATCGGACTTCGCCGCAGGACGACTCGCCACAACCCAACAGTGCCCGTACGGACCCCTACGTGATCACGATCGTGCCCGCCGACCCAGCAACTGGCGGTAGTCCGCAACCACCGAGCGACGAGGCGCAGGCCAACGACGCCCAACAGGACAGCGCACAGGAGTCAGCCGCCAGCGGGTCCCCCCAGGAACCCACGCCCGCCACCCCTCAGCAATCCGACCAGCAGCCGCCCAACGAGGGCCAGGAAGATGATCAGGGAGCCGACAGCCCATCAGCCGATCAGGCTCCACAGAACAACCAGGACGGTTCCACCCAACAGGAGTCGCCACCTCAGCAGTCAGGCAACCAGGACGATCAGTCAGCGGGAGATCAATCAGACTCCCAACAGTCTGCTGCGGCCAGCCAGGGGAGCGAAGGTGCCACGGGAGAACAGCAGACGGGACAACCGCAAGGTGCCCAGCAGGGTGAAGAGACGCAGGGCAGCCAGACAGGCAGCGGCGGGGAGCAACCAGAGAACGGGCAACAGGGCGAGGCCGCCGGCCAGATGCAGTCGGGCAGCCAAAGTGGTGACAGTGGTTCGTCACCAACAGGCGATTCCCAGCAATCCGCAGCGGGCGGCAGTCAAGCGGGCGATCAGGCCGGCCAGCAGGCACAGCCGTCTGAGAATCAATCCGGAGGCTCGGGTGGGTCCGACAGCGGTGGGCAGTCAAGCGGCGGCGAGCCCGCCCCGGACCAGTCGGACAGTGGACAACAGTCAGGCCGCGAAGAGCCGCTGCACGACGGCGACGTAATCGAACGGGTCATGAGACACCTCGAGAAAACCGGGAATGGTGGAAAGTCGGCTGAGCAAGACCCGTCCTCGCAACAGCCCCCGGCCGGCGAAAACCCCCGCCGACCCGAACCGGCAGCGACTGCCGACCAGAACGCCTCGCAGAGCGGCGATCAGCCGCGTCAGGATGACGCGGCCGGCACAGAGAGTTCGCCGCAACAATCCGCCGGCGATTCGCCGTCCACGGGGACTGATCCGGCACCGCCAACCGACCGTCAAGGGGACTCGACCGGCGGCTCCTCGCCAGCTGCAGACGACGCGTCGGATCCCCCGGGCAAGAAAACCCCCGACAGTAACATTGCCGGGCAAGGGGATAACAGCGATCCTCAGCAGGGTGCCGGCGAACAGCCGCTCGGACCAAAGCCCCCGAAATCGGTGGAAGGATCGGAGAAATCGACCAAACCCAGCAGCGAACCGGCTGAAAAAGAGACGGGGCTCGGAGATGAGGGAGACGCCGGCAGTGGACAGTCGTCGGACGACTCCGACGGCGCGGCCGGCTCGAAGGAAGCGAATCGCGATCGCGACAAACCCAATCAGGACGCCAATCGCCAGCCGACCACGGAACAATCGGCCCAAGGGTCAAGCAAAAGCCAGAACCAGTCCGATTCCCAAAGCGACGATCCGGGCGAGCGAAGTGGTGGTGGTCAACAAGGGGGTGGCCAGCCGGCGAATCAGCCCGGCCGCGACAGCCCGGGCAGCAACGTGTCCTCCGAGCAAGGCAACACAGGGTCCCCCGAATCAGGAGAGGGGGAGACGGCCGACCGCGGCGGCGACAAACAGCCGTCACCAGATCCGACCGGGCAGAGCGGACAGCAGCCAGGGTCTGGGAGCGACAGTGCGGCGGCACCCAGCGGCCAGCAACAGGGTCCCGATGGCGCCTCGCCACAAACCCCACCAACGCCGGCCGCGGCGGACGGCAACCAGGACCAGACCGCTCAGGACCAGCAGTCGCCCAACAAGAGTACGACGCCGGGGAGCGGCAGCGGGCCGCCCCAAGGAGGCGGCGTACCGAGTGACGGCACGAGCGCCGGGAGCTCCGAACCCAAAGAGGTGCCGGACGGCGATGAGGCGAACCTGGAATACGCCCGCAAAGCGACCGACCTGGTGCTGCAGCGATTGAAAGACCAGCAGCACGAACCCGACCCCGAGCTGCTCAAGTCTCTCGGATGGACCAAAGAGGACTTGCAGCAGTTCATCGCGCGGTGGGAAGCCCTGAAACGTTCGGCGCACGAAGAGAGTGTCGACTCCCGCACCGAACTCGACGATGCCCTGCGCAGCCTGGGGCTGCGCCGCACCGCCCTCGACCGACGCGAATCGCAGGACGACAAGGATCAAATTCGCGGCATGCGCGACAGCGGCGACCGTAGTCGACCGCCGGCAGAGTTTATGGAACAATTCAATGCCTACAAAAAGGGCGCGGCGCGTGGGCAAACCGATGGAGGTTGATGCAGGCTGTGAATAATGAGCTACACCGGTATCTCGTGCCGTTTTCCCCGAAGGATATTCCCCACTTTTTTACAGATGTCCTGATTATCGGCGCCGGCCTGGCGGGGTTGCGGGCCGCCGTCGCGGTCGACCCGAAACTGTCTGTGCTCGTCGTCACCAAGGACCAGGTCGAGGAGTCTGCCAGCAGTTACGCGCAAGGTGGCATTGCGGGTGTATTGGACCCCGAGGATTGCTTCGATTCGCATGTCGATGATACCCTCACGGCCGGCGCCGGACTGTGCGATCCCGACGTCGTGTCGATGGTGGTACGGGAAGCGCCGCAGCGGATTCGCGAATTGATCGACTGGGGGACCAACTTCGACGAGCAGGCTGGGGTACTCGAACTCGGGCGGGAAGGCGGACACAGCCGCAGTCGCGTGGCCCACGCCATGGGAGACGCTACCGGCCGCGAGGTCATGCGAGCCATGATCAGCTGGACCAGCCGACTGCGAAACGTTCGCCTGCATCAACACACTTTCACACTCGATCTGCTGACCTGCGACGGCATCTGCCGCGGCGCCGTCGTCGCCGACAGACGGCACGGCTTGACACTTGTCTGGGCCAAACAGACGATCCTCTGCAGCGGTGGCACCGGTCAGATTTACCGTGAGTCGACCAATCCGCCGGTCGCCACCGGCGACGGACATGCGCTGGCCTACCGCGCCGGGGTCGAGCTGCGCGATATGGAGTTCGTCCAGTTTCACCCCACGGTGCTCTATATCGCCGGCAGCAGCCGCAGCTTGATTACCGAAGCGGTGAGGGGAGAAGGAGCCCGCCTGGTCGATCGCCACGGTGTTCGCTTCATGCCCGACTACGATGCGCGAGGAGAATTGGCGCCGCGAGATGTCGTTTCCCAGGCGATTGTCACGCAAATGGAAAAGACCTCGCACCCCTGCGTCTACCTCGACATGACGCACTTGAACCCCCAGTTCGTGCGAAGCCGTTTTCCCGGCATTGCGGCCAAGTGTCAGGAATTTGGCATCGATATCACGAGCGATCGGATTCCCGTTCGACCGGGAGCTCATTACATGGTGGGTGGAGTCACGGTCGACGGTTCGGGCCGCACCACGCTGCCCGGGCTATGGGCGGCCGGCGAAGCGACCTCCAGCGGCCTGCATGGAGCCAATCGACTGGCCTCCAACAGTCTGCTGGAAGCACTCGTATTTGGCGCCCACGCCGGCCAAGAGGCCTCGTCGTTGGCAGCTGCCGCTGACGATAGCTATCGCGCCTTTCCGCTGGAAAACCTCCCGCTGGCGGAACCCTCCAAACCGCTCGACCTGGCCGACATTCGCAATTCCCTCACCAGCCTGATGTGGCGCGATGTGGGCGTACGTCGCAGCGCGGACCGGATGACCCATGCCCTGGAGATGATCGATCGCTGGTGCCGCTATGTGTTGGTGCGGCAGTTCGCCGACCCGCACGGATGGGAGCTGCAGAACATGCTGACGGTGTCCCGCCTGATCGTCCGAGCGGCGTTGGCCCGCGAGGAATCGCGGGGCGTGCATCTGCGGACCGACTTCCTGCCAGCCGACAACGAACATTGGCGGCGGCATCTGTCGGTGCGGATCGGAGAGCGATTCCCCGCTAAATAGGGGCGTTTTCGCATTGGGGCACGCCCCGTGCCCGACCTCCGGTCACTCCGCCGCCAATTGCAGTTGCGACTTGGCCGAGCTCGTGTGCGAGCGACAACGACCGGTGGCGGCCGGAAAAAATGCGGACCCGTTTTTTTTTTCTGCTTGGGGAACCGCCGTTCAACAGTGGTCCGCTCAACTTCGCCAAGGGGGCAGTGATATGCCAGCCTGCGCGACAATGGCTGGCTGTTCGCCGCCTCATCGGACCACTTGTGCCACGGTGCGGCAAGTCCTGGCAAGACGGCCGTAAATGCTTATCAGCAAACAGCTAACAGCCCATTTGCGGCGACCTGACAGGCGGTTTGCCGCAGCGTCCGTCCGGTCGCTCGGTGCAGCGGTCATTCGCTCGGCCAACAGCCGATCCTTGAGCGGCGGAACCCGCGTCGCGATTCTCAGAATTGACTGGGGAGGTTGAATTGGGAGACGGAGGAGCCTAAATTGACTGACCTCGGTGTGCTTTTCGCGAACCCGGGATGAACACCCACCGTATATCCAACTTTGAGCGGCTCTGTGCGGGAGTTGTTGCGCGCAGCGGTTCCGTTCACAAGCGGGCATGTGCCGGCCGAATCCCACCCAGGCAGTGCCACAACGGTTGCCTACCATTCCCAGGGCCCATGCCCGCCATATTGTGCAAGTGTACAGTTGATTAGTCGTAGCGCCAGCGAGATCGCAGGATGAGTGAGCAGAAAAAAAGACTCCCCATGATCGAAGCGGATGGCTTGTCGAAGTTCTACGGCATTTTCGCCGCCATTCAAGACGTGTCTTTCCAGGTGACGGAGGGCGAGGTCGTAGCGTTTCTCGGACCCAACGGTGCGGGCAAGAGCACCACGATGAAACTGCTGACCGGTTACCTCTCGCCGTCAGCCGGCCACGCACGCATTGCCGGGCACGACATGCAGGACGATCGATTGGCCGGTTCCGCGCGGTTGGGTTATCTCCCGGAAAACGGTCCGCTCTATCCCGACATGACTCCCTTCAGTCTGTTGGAGTTCTTTGCCGAGGCGCGTGGCATGTCGCGTGCCCAGAAGCAAGAGCGGATCGACTCGGTGATCGAGCTATGTGCGTTGGGCACCGTCATTCACAAGCCGATCAGCAAGCTGTCGAAAGGGTATCGGCAGCGTGTGGGGATGGCTCAATCACTGTTGCACGAACCAGACGTGCTGATTCTCGATGAGCCTACCGTGGGTCTCGACCCGAACCAGATTCGCGAGGTGCGGCGGACGATGGAGCGGCTGCGTGACATGCGGAAGACGGTATTACTGTCGACGCATATTCTGCAGGAGGTGTTGGCCATGGCCAGCCGCGTCATTCTGATCGACGAGGGGCGCGTCAAGTATGACGGGGCGGTGGCCGACCTGGATCCCAAGCACGAAGGGTTGGATGCGGCCTTCGCGCGGCTGACGGGACGAGCGATTCAGCGAGCGAGCTAGAGCGGGGCAGCACGGAGCTCGCGGGCCGGCCGGCCGAGTTTCGCCTCGGCCTCCTCCCGAGCCGCTTCGCACCGCGAGAAGAATCACTGCACGAGAACATACCGAACCAGCGCGAAATCGACAGGGATTTCCCGCGACAAAACGTACGGGGCCGTCGGCCTTTGCGGCAGTGGACAGTACCGTCCACTGGTCGAATGCCGAGTGAGGCGGAATTGATCGAGCCAGACCAAGAGGCAGGAAACGACAGGATCAGGTAGCAGCCATGACCAAATATTTCTTAAGCGAATTGCTCTATCTCTTGCTGATTGACTGTGTGTTTGTCGGGGTCCTGCTGGCGGCGTTGATCCCGCTGTTCCTCTTCAAACAGGCGGCTTTTGCCGTTTTGAAACGGAATTTCGTCGGGTACTTCAGTAATCCGACCGGTTATGTATTCCTCTGCCTGTTCGTTCTCCTCTCGTCGTTTGCCGCCTTTTGGCCGCACGAATTTTTCACGGCCAACATGGCGAATCTCGATCAGCTGAATCTGTATCTTCCGGGGATCATGCTGGTCTTCATTCCGGCCATTACGATGAGTATCTGGTCCGAGGAACGACGGCAAGGAACCGACGAGCTGCTGTTGACGCTGCCGGCTGGCGACTTCGATATCGTGATCGGAAAATACCTCGCCGCCGCCGCCATCTTCACCACATCGTTGCTGTTCTCGCAGATCTCCAATTTCATCGTCCTCTTGTCGTTAGCCATGGGACAGGTCGACCTGGGACTGTTCCTGACCACCTACGTCGGCTACTGGTTGACCGGACTGGCCATGCTTTCGATCGGCATGGTCGCCTCGTTCCTCACCCGGAACTTGACGATCGGTTTCATCCTGGGGCTGATCTTTAACATGCCGCTGGTCTTCATGAAGATGGCCGACGTGTTGCCGAGCAAGATTGATCTGCCGTTTCTGTCGAGCGTGAACCTGGCCCGGGTCGTCTCCAGTTGGAGCATCGCGTCCCAGTTTGATCCCTTCGGGCGCGGCGTCATCAGCCTCTCGTCGCTGGTCTACTTCGTGATGATCATCCTGGTCGGTCTGTACATGAGCATGGTGTTGATCGGCGCGCGGCATTGGTATGGCGGTCGCGACGGCCATTCGCTGCTGGGGCACTTCCTGATCCGATCGATCGCGCTGTTGGTGATCGCCTTGGGTATCGCCGCCATCTTTTCGGGCTACGACCGCGTCCGCTTTGACATGTCGGAGGGAAAGATCAGCTCGTTGTCGCCCGACACCAAGAAGCTGATGCAGGAACTCGAATCGGAGCAACCCATTTACGTGGACGCTTTCATCAGCGGTGACGTCCCCGAACAATATGTGAAAACGCGGCTCAACCTCCTCTCGATGCTCAAAGAGTTCGAGGCGGCGGGTAAGGTCCGGGTGAATATCCACAACAACTTGGAGCCCTTCAGTGAAGAGGCGGCACGGGCCGAAGAGCAATTCGGGATTCGCCCCGAACAGATTCGCATCCGTTCGCGGGGGGCCATTACCGATGAGGAACTGATCCTGGGCGCGGTGTTCCGCAGCGGTCTGCAGAAAGTGGTCGTCCCCTTCTTCGACTACGGTATTCCTGTCGAGTACGAGCTGATTCGATCGATCAATACGGTGGCCCAGACCCAGCGCAAGACGATTGGCGTGGTCCGCACCGATGCCCAACTGTTCGGCGGATTCTCGTTCGCCGGGGGCCAGCCACGGCAACTGCCGCGACAGGCCTTCATCGAAGAGCTCGAAAAGCAGTACGACGTGGAAGAAGTCGACTTGATGCAACCGGTGGAAGAAGGAAAATTCGCCGTGCTGCTGGTCGTGCAGCCCTCTTCACTGCCGCCCGAAGGGATGGAGTACCTCCTGGATGCCATCCGTCGCGGTATTCCCACCGCCATCTTCGAGGATCCGCTCCCCGCATTCATGGCTTCCGTGCCGGGAACCGGGCAACCGAAGGAAGCTCCCGGCGGCATGATGGGGATGGGCGGCCGCCCGATGCCCAAGGCCGATATCCGCAAACTCTGGGAGTTGCTCGGTATCGAATCCCCCGGTTCCATGCGCGAGGGGCTCTTCCAACCCGATCTGGTCTGGCAGCGATACAATCCCTATCCCAAGCTCCAAGTCAGCGGCATTCCCGATCAATGGGTCTTCGTGCGGGAGGAGCCAGGTGAGCCGGCCGGCTTGATGAATCCCGATAGCCTCATGACCTCCGGACTCAGCGAACTGTTCTTCCCCTTCCCCGGCGCCATTGAGCCGTCGGCCAAGAGTGACCTGAAGTACACCAAGCTGGTGTCCACCCGCGAGCTCGCTGGAACCATCGGCTACGACCAGTTCATGCAGAACCAGAATGACCCCGGCATGCTGAAAGCCATGCAGCGCCGCAGCGGAAATCTGACCATTGCCGCGCTGATCGAAAGTGAAAAAGGCCAGGAAAGCAAAGAAGATCAGCCGAAGGACAAATCGGCCGAAGGGGATCAGGCCAAGGAAGCCGAGACGGCCGCGCCCGCCGATAGCACGGGAAACGTCAAGGTCGTCTATGTGGCAGACATCGACCTTATGATCCCCGCATTTCTCCGCATTCGTGCCCGACCCGACGAGCAAGAGGACATCCGCTGGGAGTTCGAAAACGTCACCTTCCTGCTGAGCGTGATTGACGTCCTGTCGGGCGATACCGAGTACATCGACATTCGCAAACGCAAACCGCGCTACGCCACCTTGCAGGTCGTCGAATCACGCGTCGAGCAGGCGCGCGATCGCGAGTTTTCCAGCCGTCTGGAATACCAGACCAAGTTTGATGAAGCGTTGCGGGAGGCGGAGGACGAGAAAGATCAGACACTGCAGAAATTCCAGTCACTTGTCAGCGACCTGCAAAAGCAGCAGAGCGACGGCGAGGAAATCAACGAAATGGAACTGCGCGAGAAAATGCAGCGGCTCAGGGACCAGCAGGAAGTCCTCAATCGCCGACTCGAAATCACCAAACAGCGGTTGGAGCGAGAACGGGAACGGGAAATCAAGCGCATCCAGCGCGATGTCGACCTGGAAATCCAACGCATGCAGTTCAAGTATAAATTCTGGGCGGTGGCCATCCCGTGGATCCTCCCCTTCCTGGTCGGGCTCGTGGTCTTCGTTCGTCGCCGGCTACGGGAACGGGAAGGTATTGAAAAGTCGCGGTTGCGCTAGTGTTCGATCCTCTGTCGTTTCGCGGCAGCCGAGCACGCCGCCGACAATACTCTCGCATTGAATCCAAAATCAAATTCTCGCGTTTGTCGAGGAGAATAGACATGAACGAGGCGGTCAAGACTCTCATCTATCTAGGCGTGGCGGTCGTCGTGGCCCTGGTCGCCATCTTCACCTACCCCACACAAGAAGATTTCCAGCCACCCGATCTCGTTGGCAAACCCCTCTTCGCAGATTTTTCGGATCCGGAAGTGGCCACCGAATTGAAGATCGTCAAGTTCGATGAGGACTTGGGCGAGCTCTCCGAATTCGAAGTGGCGCGGGATTCCACGACCGGCCTCTGGTCGATTCCCTCCAGCTCGAACTACCCGGCCGACGCCGAAACGCAGATGCGCGATGCGGCCACCAGCCTGATCGACCTGCAAGTGCTGGATATCGTCTCCCAAAACGCCAGCGATCATCAGATCTACGGCGTCGTCGAACCTGATAAACAGAAACTGGATGCCAGCGAGCAAGGCGTCGGACTGCTGGTCAGCGTGGAGGACACGAAAGGCAAGGACCTGGCGAAATTGATTATTGGTAAAGCGATCAAGGGAGTTGATGGCCTCCACTTCGTGCGCAAACCGGGCCAGAACCCCGTCTACGTCGTGAAGATCGACCCGGCCAAGTTCCCCACGGAATTCGAAAAGTGGATTGAACGTGATCTGCTGAAAATGAACACGCTGGATGTCCAACGTGTTTCACTCCGGGATTATTCGATTGTCAAGACTCAGACGTTGGCCGGGCCGCGTGGCAAGCTCGAACAGCGACTGGAAGCGGATGTGACCTGGGACGCCGACAAGAGCAAATGGGCGCTGAATAAACTCGTACAGTACAAAAACGGCGAACCCAGGCCGACGGTGCTGCTCGATACGGAAGAATTGAACACACAGAAGCTGAACGATTTGAAGTCGGCGCTGGCCAGCACGAAAATCGTCGGCGTCATGCGCAAGCCCACCGGCCTGGGGGCCGATCTCAAGGCGGGCGCCGAAATCATGAAAAACGAAGAAAGCTTGCTCTCGCTGATGAACCGCGGCTTCTACCCCGTCGTGATCGGTGACGGCGAACCGGAAATCCGCGCAGCGAACGGCGAAGTCCTGGTCGGCATGAAAGACGGCATCGAATACGTGCTGCGGTTCGGCGAAATCGACGAAACCGGCCAGGGGAGTGCCGAAGGGAAATTGAACCGCTATCTGTTTGTCACCGCGCGCCTCGACGATGCCCAGTTCCCACCCCTCCAGCTCGAACCGCTCCCCGGCGGTGACGACCCCGCCGCGACGGAGCCGCCGAAGGAAGAAGCCAAGGAAGGGACTACCGAGCCCGCCAAGACCGACGGGGAAGAAGCCAAGAAGGATGAATCGGTCGGTGCCAAATCGGACTTGGAGCTGGAACGCGAGCGGATTCGCAAGGAAAACCAACGGAAACAGGACGAGCGGGACGAGAAACTGAAGAAGGCCCGACAGAAAGTCGCGGAACTCAACTCGCGATTCGCCGACTGGTACTACGTCATCGCGGAAGATGAATACAAGAAGATTCACCTCGGTCGCAATGACCTGATCAAGGAAACCGCCACCGCCAAGGAAGAAGGCTTCGGTATCGATTCGTTCCGCCAGTTGCAGCAGGAGGGAATCGAGAAAAAGGAGGAGGCTCCCAAACAGCCCCCCGCGTCGTTCATGCCGCCCGGCGGCATGCCGGGTGCCATGCCGGGCGGAATGTGACGCTGCCTGAGTTCGGATGAACGGAGGAGAAGGGAAGAGCCAGTAGCATGCCCAGTCGTGAGAATCTGTTAGCGGCCCACGACTGTCGTTTTGCCGGCAGCGGAGGTCTCTTCTCTTGAGCTCTTGTCTTTCGAATTTGTGTAGGATTTCGGATTTCGGATTTCCTGTTTAGTTATGGCCGCCGGCCCCCTCAGGGAAAGCGGCGGTTCCCTGGCGAAGCAGTCTCCGCGGAGGTCTGCCGTGCAGTTGGCCGCTCGCTGAGCTGCCAGATCAACGCTTGCTCCAGCTCGCCAGGCTTGAAGCCGAAGGGACCGCGGCCGCTTTTGAACACCACGCGTCCCTCGTGGTCAAGCAGGTAGAGACGGTTGGGCATGCCGCTGTAGGTGGCGCCGACGGTGTCGGCAACCGAATCGACCAGGAAAGGCATCTCCATCTCCAGGTGCTGCCGGCACTGACCCGCGACGTCGCACCGCTGCTGATCCGTTGTCGGCTGGGCCAGGTCAATGCCCATCCGCTGATTGTGCAAGCTCCACCAGCCATCGCTCGGATGGGCTTCACGCACGTAGACCAGGTAGAATTTGGCCCGGTCCCGATATCGCCGGTAGAGCTTCTCCAGGTTGGCGGAATGACTGCGAAACGGCCCGCAGGTGAAATTGCCGAAGATCAGCACGACCGGTTGCGAGCCAATCTGCTCCGAGAGAGTGACGGGTGTACCGTCGAGCGATGTGAGTGTGAAGTCCGGTGCCTGGTCGCCCAGCGCCGGTCCCGGCTGGAGGGACCCGATTTCCTGGCGCGCCAACCCCAGAATCAAGGTACTGCGGCTCGGTCGGTCAGCCTGCTTGACCGGCATCGCGTCGGCCGGCTCGCGGAGTTCGTCGCGCAGGTCGTCCAGTGAGAGATAGCCCATCGCACCGGAGTCGAGCTGCTGGAACAGCTGCGAGAATTCCTGCGACGTGACTTTTCCGTTGCTGTCCTGATCCGCCCGGCGGAACAGCTGCGTGCCCGGCGAACGGGCTAACGCATGGTCCTGCCAGTTGAGGTCTTCCGCCGTCACCGCCGAATTGCGGTCTCGATCGAGACGTCGAAAATCGGCATCGTCGCCCGGAAACTCACCCCGTTCGATGCTGCCGTTCGCATTCCGGTCATAGCGAGTGGCGACCGTCGACCAGTCGTATCGCGTCCGCGAGACGGCTACGCGAAACCAACCGTCATCGGGGCCGAGCCGCTTGCCCTGCACGATTTCCTCCAGCATCAGGCGGGCCTCCGAGTCACCGGCCAGCTCGCCACGCAGTGCTGCCAGAGCCTTCCGCGCTTCCTCGGTTAGCTCATCGGCGGGCTCTTCGTCCCCATGCTGGTTTACGTGCTGCGTGTTGACAGCCTCGGTCACTGGCGCGGCATCCTGCGCCCCGACTCGCGGGCGATGGGTGACGAACAACCAGATGATTGACGTGGCCAGAATAAGTCCCAGACGTTGTCTCGACACGGTATATCCTCCTCGACGAAGATGGGAATAGACTCTTGATGATTACGGGTCCATGGCGCGGAAGACGGTGAGTACCGGATCGGTTCCCACACAATACGTTACCGTTTGCTCGAACTGCTGCTGCGCAGCGTTCTCGAGTACCAGTTTGACTTGACAGAACAAGTTCGCATCACGGGATTCACCCGCGCCGAGTATTTCGAAGTCGTTGAGTTTCAGTCCGTTGGACCAGTCACGATCCTGAATCACGACCTGCGGAGATTGCTGCAGCCACGCCGCGGGCTTGCCGCCGTGGCCCCAGTCGGCCAATACCGCGTTGAGAGTCTGACGGGCTTCCTCAGGATCGACCGGTCTGGCAGTCTGTTGTCGACTGCCACAGCCAGCGAACGTCAACAACAGTAACAGGCAGACGATGGTACCGAGTTGGCGACATGTCACACGCGAGGCGAATGCAATCACAGGTGGTCTCCCGAAGAAGCGGCTACTTGGCAGCCCAGGATCGTCGCTGCCGCGCCGGCGGTGGTTACGTGCACTGCTCATGGTCAATACTCGCTCAGCAGCTCTTGCTCGGCGCGGGACCCTAATCCGCGCCAAGTATGGAGGTCGATGCTCTCACTGACCAAACGCACGGACCCGTCGCACAAGAGCATCTGAACACTGCCCGGATGCTGACTGCTCGGTGGCATTACCGCTCGGAGCACTGTGAAAAACCCACATGAACGCGAGTTGGGAGGGGTCGCATGCAAATAGGTGTGCTGCCCATCGATCCAAGGCGCTCCCATGAACAGCGGAAACTGGTGAGCCAGATTAGTGATGTCGATGGCTTCGCACAGGTGCCTGGCTTCGTCGCGAGCAACCGGCGCTCCGGGATGGAAAAACACGTCCGCCATCGGACTGACGATCCCGTTACTGCCGTCCGCCAGCACTCGTTCGCTGAAGGCTGCCGTGTTATTCAGGCCGTCCAGGATATCCCCGAAGCGTACGGCGCTCTGGAAATAGAAGACCCCGTTCGGGTTGGGCAAACCGGTGTTCGGCCCCGTCGCGTCGCGCCAGACAATACCGTTGCCCTTGTTCGCCATGTAGTTGATGGCACCACCTGTCTCGGGCAGCGGATTTCGAACGTCTGACGGACAGCGGAAGCCGGACGGCTGCGTCAACCTCGCCGGCTCGTTGACGGCATCCGTATAGGGAAATCGAAAATCGATGCTGTCATGCAGCGGTAACGCTTCCATGTAGGGCAGCAGCAAAGCGACGGCGGAATACTTCAAACCCGTTCCTCCCTGTCCGAAGGGGAGTATCCGGTGCGCGTCGTGGTAATTGTGCATCGCCAGGCCGATTTGCTTCAGGTTGTTCGCGCACTCGAGTCGCCGTGCCGCCTCGCGCGCCGCCTGAACGGCCGGCAGAAGCAAGGCAATCAGGATTCCCACGATGGCAATCACCACGAGCAGTTCCACGAGCGTGAACCCGGCCGATAGATATCCGTGTCGCATGGTTGTCGAAGATCTCTGTCGCATAGGTAATGTCTCCAGGATTGTCCTTCCAACGAAGTGGATCTTTTGAGAAATATCTGTTTGCTCGTTGCCCTGGGCAGCAGTCTGGCTGTGCACTCAGGTGCATAGCGGAGCACGTCGCTCGGTCGCCTCGCCCACGACCTGTGCCTTCGCGTGGCCGCCGTTTCCTTCCTTCAGCCGGCGCAGCGCGATCGGCACCGTGTGTTACTCCGTTCAAAACGGAGTATTGCACGGAAATGCACGCCAGAGACGCGGCGCAGGAAGTGATGGGCTGTTCATTCAAGCGGGAACGTCGGACAGCGACTTGTCGCGGGCCGTTGGCCGGCATTCACCGTCCGTCAAACGGGCCGGACCTATCGGCTGACCGACTTGCCCGCAGCATTTCCACGATCGGATCAGTCGTTTCGCGCCATTGCGGACGAGTCACCGCGGAAAGTCGACACGGAAAACCTTGCCGCCCAGATTGTTCGGCGCGGTTGCCGTGCGGGAACGCTACGAGCCCGCGTCAGCGCGAAACATCACGACCCTGCGACGGAAACACACAGTCCATCACGTTGTCGACCCTCAGCCGAGGATCTTGGGCGGCCGAAAGATGTCGGTCGAGAGAGAAAAAGGAATGCGTACGAAACAGCTGAACTCGTGGATGCGACCCGCGTGTTCTGGGCCAGTATCGAATTGCAGCCAATACGCGTGACGATCCATATCCCAATTGACTGGGGCAGGAAGGGGACTGGCAGGCAACGCCGGCTGAATGGTACACGATGGATCGGTACAGCCAAACAGCGGCAGTCGTGGGGCGACCGGGTGCGTCGCACTCTCCGCCCGCTCATCCTCACGGAGATACAATTGCTCGAACTGCCGATTCAGTTCACTGGACAGTTGGTCAAACGTCGCACCGGACCGTCCGTGACTCGCCATGCCCGAGTCCGCCAACCAGTCGCCGCAACTGGCCCACGCCGCGCGAAACCCGAGCGTTCCACCGTCGACGACGGCGCCTGTCAGAACAAGCAGCAAGAGATGGAAACGGAATCGACGCAGCATGCGAATACAGGCAGAATACGGAGCCCAGCCAGATGAAAGAGAACGCACCTCGGGCGATTGTACGAACGTCGTACTACGCGGTCAAATTTCACTCGCGCCGATTCGCGTGAACGGCTGAACACTTCTGTCTGGGAAATAGCGGTAGGGTGTGACAAGCTCGCCGCCGTGCGGGTCGTCTCGTCCACCATGATCATAGCGAGCCGGCACACCAGCATGCGGCTGGATATCTGGGAAATAGCGGTAGGGTGTGACAAGCTCGCCGCCGTGCGGGTCGTCTCGTCCACCATGATCATGGCGACGCCGGCACACCAGCATGCGGCTGGATATCTGGGAAATAGCGGTAGGGTGTGACAAGCTCGCCGCCGTGCGGGTCGTCTCGTCCACCATGATCATGGCGAGCGCCGGCACACCAGCATGCGGCTGGATATCTGGGAAATAGCGGTAGGGTGTGACAAGCTCGCCGCCGTGCGGGTCGTCTCGTCCACCATGATCATGGCGAGCGCCGGCACACCAGCATGCGGCTGGATATCTGGGAAATAGCGGTAGGGTGTGACAAGCTCGCCGCCGTGCGGGTCGTCTCGTCCACCATGATCATGGCGACGCCGGCACACCAGCATGCGGCTGGATATCTGGGAAATAGCGGTAGGGTGTGACAAGCTCGCCGCCGTGCGGGTCGTCTCGTCCACCATGATCATGGCGAGCGCCGGCACACCAGCATGCGTGCTGTTCCTGGCATTGTCGTAGCCGTTCAACGAACTGCCGCCACCGCTGGTTGGCGACGTTCTGACGCCCGAGGTGCACGATACTGTGCCGAACGCATTCTGGTGTGCCGGCGCTCGCCGAAATCGTCGTCGATTGTGGAAAGCGTGACCCGGCGAGCTTGTCACACCCTACCGCTACCGCTTTTGCAGTCGCCTTCCGAGGAACTCGGCACAAGACCACGAAATTCCAAGGAAAGTGTTCAGCGGGGAATTGCTGCAACACTGGCTCCGCTCGCGGGTTGGTGCTTCTTGAGGTTGGCCCCGTACTCGACGCTCGCTCAGCCAGTGCCACCCATTCCTTTTCGTCACATTTTCACGCAAGATACCCAGTCCACGAAAGAGCCTCCCCATAACCTAGCGCTGGCCAAACGCTACAGTTTCTTCAGCATCTCCACGGCCCTGTCTTCGAACAAGGCCTGCCAGGACGGTGCCAGAATACAGTCACAATCCTCCTGCGCAGCGCCGGCATTGGCGAGCTGTTGGGCGGTGGGCGCGTAATAGATGTAGCCGTTGGTATAGCCGGCTACAAACGTGAGTTCATGGGGCGAGACTTTCTTGAGGTTCAGCCCGATCTGCACGGACAACTCGCCCGGAAAGGTGACCAGCACGAAGTCCCCGATTCGCACGCCTGAGAGCTCCACGTCAATCGTCCTTTTCGCGGCCGCCAGGTTGTCCGCTTGATGCTTCCGCAGCAGAGCCAGGTTCGTTTGGATTCGCGTCAACCGCTCCATCGTGTGGATGTTGCGAATGTACTGCTCCAAGTTCCTCCGATTCTCGGTATCCAGGTGATTCAAGTCACCACGTCCCAGCGCCTGATCATGCAGGTATCCGTGGGAATAATAGGACGGAAACTCCTGGGACAACTGGTACTTGACGAACAGCGGGACGAACATCTTCAAGTTCAGGCTGGTCCCTGCCAGCGACTGACATAGCTGCTCCCGTTCGGCCTGGAGTGCGAGAATGCGCTGGGCAAAGTCGGCCCGCGGCAACTCGAGCGTCTCATGGAGGACGACCAGGCGGTCGTCTGCTCGACACTGCACCCGCTTCAATGCCTGGAGCGTACTGAGTCCCAGCATGTTTCCTAACGTCTCGGCATCGCGCGGGTGATCGACATCCTTGTAAAAGACCGGGTTGATGTCTCCGGCACACCCTTGCAGGAAGAGTGCGATCGTACCGTCACTGAGATTGTTTTCAATGACTCGCGAGGCAAAGCCGACCAAATCCGCCGTGATTCCACCGCTGGGGACACCGAGGATGGGGTGGCAGGCGAAGTTGTAGACCACCGCCAGTGTCCGTCCGTCCTCTTGATCAAGTCGCAGCACGCCTATTTCTGGATCCACCGGCCCTATCTCAGCAACCTGTTCGTCGGGGGGAAGGGAATAGGCGTGCCGGACATCCGCCTCCGAGCCGTCGGTCAGGATAAGCCGACGGTTCTCCATAATGCGGTCTTCGTGGCCGCTCCCCGCACCGATCTTCACCGGCACCAAGTTGCCGATCGCCTGCTGTACCGCCTGGAACGTCCGTTGGTCCACGTCGGCGCAGACGAGACCATGGCAATGGCTCGCATTGATCAGCACATGGGCCGGCTTGATGCCGAGCTGCTGCTCGATCCGCGTTCGTACGTTACCCAGATAGTCGTTGCCGATCGGCCCGATTTCCCCCAAGGCCACCGCGTCGATCGTAACGATCGCCATGGTGGTATGGTCGTCTTTAAGCACGAGGGCTTTGGCATACAAGGGGTCGTTAATCGGGCCTGCGTTGCTGTGGGTGATGTCAACTTTGGCGACGCCTGCCAGCAACTGGCCAGCGCGGGCCTCCCTTGCCATAACCGTCCCACTGACAATCCACAGCGCTAGTAGAAGCATCCGGGAGATTTGGCTGCCCAGCTGTCGGCAGCCTCGGGGCGCAAGATCCGACCAGGGGCTCATGACGACATCATTCGTGCGCATGGTGTTAGCCTTGTCTTGAGATCCAATACAACACTTGAAAATTGCGGCGCCGGCATGCTCCCAAGCCGACGAGGATTCAGGTCTTCTTGCGCCGAACGGCAGCCGGCTTTTTGGTCGGCACCTTCTTGGGAGCTGCTTTCACAGCAGCCGCTTTCTTGGTGGGGGCCGTCTTCGTACCGGCCTGGGTCGACGGCTTCGCGGTTATCCCTTTCCGCGCCGACTCGTAGCGCTCGATGAACTTCCTGACCGGCACACGTTGGACGGCCTGACCGATCACCTCCAGCGGCACGTCCTCGATCTTCTTGACTCGCACGCACGATTTACCCATATCCAACTTCTTGCCGCTCTTGGCCCAGGCTTCACGAAACCACCTTTCATGTTCGCCGTCGCCGTAGATGCACATGAGGTAAATCGACATGTAGTTTTTCTGCGAGGCCAGCGCTGCGAACGGCAGTGGCATTTTCGGATCGCAATGATAGCCCGGCGGATACACGCTGTGCGGCACATAATAGCCGATCATGCCGTACTGCATCCCTTCCGCGTAACCTGTGGGGAGGTGTTTGAGGACGACGGAACGAATGGCCTGCAGCGCCTCGCGACGTTCCACCGGCAATTCGGCGAGGTACTGCTCGACTGTCGTGGCTTTGCTTTGCATGGATCGTTGATTCCCTTTCCCCGCAACGTGATAGGCGACGTGCCCCCGCACCGCAGAGAAACACCGTCGGCGGCCTGGACAGCGGCTCCATGAACGCCCGCACGTCATCGGCGGAGACCATCACACCCGCGCACACCCGCGACGTCAGGGGCTGCCAGCTGCTGCGCAGCGACCAAGATCTGCCGTGAGATATGCGGTGCCAGTCCCAGATAATCGAGCGACTCGGTCCGGTCACCCTTCGCCGCAGGCATACTTGGTGCCGGTCAGCTGAAACTCTTCGCGGAGAACGTCGAGAAGCGGGCGATCCGGTTTGGTGGTGACGGTCCGCTGGATGGAGTTGACCGTCAGGGTCACGGTCAGATCCATAACCAACCTCCGCTGGATCTAGCGTTCGCGAGCTACCCTGCGTTCTTCACTTCGCTGGCCACATTGTACGCCAGCCAGCGAGTGCCAGCCAATCCTGGTTGATAGCGGCAGGAAGACAGTGGCAGGCGTTCCTGCCCGAGACGGCCGACGGGCGCGAGAACGAGCCCCGGTATCTTGTGATGCCGGGGCTCGTGTTGGATCGCGATCGGTCATCCAGCCAGTCGATCAGTTCTTGGAAGTCTCGGCTTCCAGGGCCCGCACGACCGTGACGCCTCGCTTCGTGTAACTGTCAGGCTCGTCACCCCCCTGCACCACCGTGACGTTGGCTTCGAGGAAATCGAATTTGGCCACGATCTTCGACAAGTCGGGGAGCAGTGCGAAGGCTTCCTGAAACACTTTAATGGCTTCTTCGTCCGCATTGGCCGCGACCATGCCCAACATCATTGGGGCCATGTTTCCCGCCGTATTCAAGGCTTCGGCAATCTGCCGGGTGCTTTCGGCCGTGTTCGTGTACTTGATCGAGTCCACGGGGCCGGTGATTTCGAGGTCCAAACGTTTGAAATCGTCGGTTCCTTCGATCGATTCGCCCTTGCCGGCCTGCGTGTCCAGCACCTTCTGGACGGCCTTTTTACCACTGCCGATATACATCCAGCCGTCACGGAACCCGATGACCGGCTGCACGCCGAGCATCATCTGCAGCGAGAAAGCCGAGAGTTCCTCGAAACCTGCCAGATCCTTGGACTCAATCAGCTTTATCTGCTGCGCCTGCACGGCCGGGATCTGCTGCAAGGCTTCCATACCGCGATGGATCAGTTCCTTGATCCGGTCTGGATTCTGGCAGCGCATCGCAGTCACCCAATCCGAGTTCCCCTGCCCCGACGCCATACTCACCGAAGCGTGCTCGCCGGTAAACGATTGGAGAATGTCCTTGTCCAGGTACACGTCCAGTTGCTGCTGGACCTGCTCGAACTGCTCCAATCCTTCAGCAGCTTCCGGCACATCCTCTTTCAAGACCGACATGATCCGTTCATAGAGCGGGTGCAAATAGACGCCGGTGCCCAGTGAATAGGAGAGAGCGCCGGCCGGAACCCACGACTGCCATTTCTCGAACGGCTGGCCACTGGCCATCATTTGGCGCAAGGTGGAATCAGCCGTGTTGGGCATCAGCTTGCCGAAGCTGGCGCTGCGGTTCAAATTCCCCTCGGTGTACTCGACCGTCACCTCGTAGTCGAGAATCGACACGTCTTTCATGATCATGTCGATGATCTTCACGGCACGCTCGACATTGGGATCGCCGCCACCGATTTTGGCAATCGCCGGACCGAGCTCTTGCAGCGTCGCAAATTGCATCTTTCCGTCATAGAAGACCATGCTGTCTTCCGCCGCGGGCAATTTCTGCAGCGCGGCCACCAGCCGAGGATCATCGAATTTCGACTCGCCCTGCGTGCCGGTCATCATGCCCAGGCTCTTCTCCAGCAGCGTCTTGGAACTGCAGACAACGAATACCTCGCCCAGCGTGGCAATCGTCGGCTGCATCGGCGATTGCGGAGGCAGGACCAGCGTGGTGAGCGTTGCATCGCCCACGGTCGTGGTCTCGACCGTCAACTCGCCGCTGCTGTATTTCTCGACCATGGCAAACAAGTTCTTGATCCCTTCGGCCGTGGACGCTGCCACTTCGGGCGTCAGACGCAGCAGCGCCAAGTGCTGGGAGAAAGGCATCGTGGGCGCCTGGGGCCCCAGGTTCGTCATTAACATCTGCTGGGCGTAAATCATCTCCTGGCAATTGGACAACGCTTCGAGATCGATCGGCTTGGCCGCCTCGCGCAGCTCATCAATCACGCTCGAAGCCTGTGCCAGCTGGTCTTCTTCCAGTCGCGACGTGATGATCTTCAGCACCCGATCCAGAATCTGCGTCTCCTGGACCGCCTTCCAGACCTCTTCGTAATACTGCTGCTGGTAATCCCGCTCGGGATTGTGTTTCGCGTGCACGACCATGTACACGTCGTTCGGTACGCCGCGACGCAGATCCAGCGCGTCGTCCGCGCGGGCCACGGCGGCATGCTGAACCGCCAACAACAAGAGCATACAAGGAACCATTACCACTCGTCTCATCTTCAATCCTTTCCCGTGTGCGTGAAGAAAAAAGTCCTGCCGAATCGGCCTGATTTCAAATCGGTGCGATCGTAGCGCTCTGCGCCACAACACCCGCGCCTCAACACCCCGCGCTGCCGTACGTCCGGACAGCCCGGACGATTCCCTATTACCAGCGGTACCCTCGCCGCCGTCAGCCAGTTTCCCCGACCCACCGAAAATACCCCACAATGAAGAAATACCCCTCGCGCGGTCGGCGGCCACCGCCGACGCGGGACCCGGAAACCGCAACATCCGCAGGTCGCAGCGACCGAGCAAAACACCCGGCTCCATACCAGCACTCGGCGGTGCCACGGGCTCTGACGCGATGTGGGTCTGGCGAGTCCCCCCGACACCCCTGTTTGAACCCTCTGTCGGCTGATCCTACCGATAGAAAGCCAGCGGTGAGGTGCTATTCGTTCCAGCAGCCGTCATCTTGCAGCCCCGCCAACTTACTGGTCGCTGCGCGTCGCTCGCACGACGGGGGGGTGAATCGTCACTGGGCGCCGGATGTTCGCTGATCCACGAAACGTTGTCCCTTACCTTCACAGCGGGGGAGAGACCCCACCGGGACCAGCTTCACTGCCACGCGCAAGCCGAGCCGCAGGTGGAGTTCGTCCGCCACGCGGTGGGGAGCTTCCAGGCGATCCTCCAATTCGATCGTCAGCGCATCCATTTCCCCTTTTCGGTGAGCGATCATACGATACTCGGCAATCTCCGGGAATCCGCGGATGATCTGCTCGACAGATCCCGGAAAAACGTTGACGCCGCGAATGATCATCATGTCGTCCACTCGGCCTAAAACGCCTCCTTCCAGCAGCACGAATTGATTTCCTCCCTGTGCACACCACCTGGGCCGCACGAGATCTCCCGTACGGTAGCGAATCACCGGACTGCCGTAGCGGCCCAACGTGGTGAGCACCAATTCCGACAACTCCCCTTCGGCGGCCGGCTGGGCCTGATCGACCGAGAGGAACTCCGCCACAAATTCACTCTCCACGACGTGCAACCCTCGCGCATCTGCCGAGGCGTATCCCCACGGCCCCACTTCGGTCGCTCCGCTGTGATCCACCACGCGCGCGTTCCACAAACGCTCCATGCGCGCCCGCACGGCCGGAATCGAACCCCCTGGCTCGCCTGCCACAATCAGACAGCGGACTCCCAGGGAAGCAACATCGATCTGGTTCTGGGCGGCTACCTCGGCCAAATGCAGTGCATAGCTGGGAGTGCAAAAAATGACCGTGGCTTGGCAGCGGCGAGCCAGATCGAGCCGTGCGACGGTGCTGAGCCCTCCCGTCGGAATCACCATTACCCCACGGGCCGCGGCAGCATCAAAGGCACTCCAAAATCCAATGAACGGCCCAAACGAGAATGCCATCAACGCTCGGTCCGCGTCGTTCAGTTCGGCCACGTCCAGCACAAACTGCCAAGTATCCATCCACCAGGCCCAATCCTCCAGCGTGTCCAGCACCGCCAAGGGGCGTCCGCGCGTCCCCGACGTGCGGTGAAACCGGACGTACCGCTCCAGCGGATACGTGCGGTTGGCAGCATAGTCGTGATCGCCGCGAGACGCCTCCTGCAATTCGTCCTTGGATGTGTAGGGCCACGCCTTGAGTTGATCCAGAGACTGCAGCGGCAGGGAGATGCCGGCCAGCTTGTCCGCATAGAACCGATTCCCCGGCAGAATCGTCTCCAACAGCCGGTTGAGTCGCGCAAGCTGATGCGCAGCCAGCATGTCTGGCTCCAATCGCTCCAACCTGCGGCGCTGTTCATAGGACATTCTCTGCATGTGTGCATCATACGGTCTCCCCCCCGACCGGGAAACGGGGCCCCTCAACACTCGCCGATGGCCGCTCTTCCTTCCGGGGTCACTTCCTTCCGGGATCATTGTCCGATATTCTCACACGAAGCCACTACCATAAGTCAGGTTCGACCGATTGATAGCTGAGCAGCCGAGGGCCACCGTAACTTGAATTCTCCTGCGAACAACACGCCACCGCCTCGTGGTTCCCTGTTGGTGATCTTTCTGACCGTCTTCATTGATCTGCTCGGATTCGGCATCGTGCTCCCCCTGCTGCCGATTTACGGCGAGCAGTTTGCGTTGCAGCACGAGTTGACCCCGGCCCAAATGGGCTGGATGGTGGGCCTGCTGATGTCGAGCTTCTCGGCGATGCAGTTCCTGTTTCTGCCGGTGTGGGGACGATTATCGGACCTGTTTGGGCGTCGTCCTATTCTGCTTATCGGGCTCGCCGGCTCGACAATCTTCTATGCATTGTTCGGTATCGCGACGGTGTGGCGCAGTCTGACCTGGCTGTTCGTGGCACGGATCGGAGCGGGGATTGCCGGCGCCACGATCTCGACCGCTCAGGCTTACATTGCGGATACCACGTCGGCGGGCAATCGCACGAAGGGCATGGCGTTGATTGGTGCCGCCTTCGCATTGGGATTCACGCTGGGCCCCGTCATCGGCGCGATTTCGCTGTTGTTCGGGACGACGGGCGACGTCAGTCCGTGGCCCGGGTATTTTGCCGCCGGGTTGTCGGCGGGCGCATTCCTGCTGGCACTCTGGAGGCTCCCCGAATCCAAGACGGCCCAGGCCGCAGCCGAAGGCCGCACGCGGCGCGGCTTGTTCGATCTCGAGGGCCTGCGGATCGCCCTGACCACTTCTTCGGTCGGCGTGTTACTGCTGTCATCCTTCATTGTCGTGCTCTCCCTCGCGGCTTTCGAATCGACCTTGGCACTCGTGATCAAGTCGCTCTACGACGGTGCCGCGACCGGTGCGGCCGAGCTGACCGGCATGCAGCGGGCGATTGCCTGGGCGCACGGTTTGGGGTACGAGAGCGAGTCCGAAATCCGCCACGTCATCGTGTTGGGAACGTTCGCCTATCTGGGCTTCGTCATGACCGTGGCACAGGGGTTCCTTGTCCGGCGACTGGCAGGGCGAGCTTCGGAAGGCACCATGGCCATCAGCGGGACACTGGTGTCCGTCGCCAGCCTGATACTATTGAGCGCGGCGGTACAGTGGGAGAATTTCGGGTGGCTCTGCCTGGCCATGGCCATTTACGTGGTCGGCCTGGCCTTCGTCACGCCGTCCCTGCAGTCACTGGTCTCCCGCCGCATCAGCCCCGAACAGCAAGGTCATGTATTGGGTGTGGGCCAGAGTTTCTCGTCGCTGGCCCGCATCATCGGCCCGGTGCTGGGTATTCGACTCTTCGCCCAATCACCCCAGTTGCCACTCTGGGCGGCGACCATCGTCATGGGAATCGCCGCGGCACTGACCTTCGTGGCCGTACGATCCGGACACGACTTTGGAGGGAAACCGAAGGACCCAGTCCCAAACAAACTCAAATGACGGAAATAAGGGAGAAAGGGAGAGGGAAGAAGGGAGAAAGGGAAAACGGAGGACGCAGTGGCATGCTGCCGGTGAGAATCTGCTTGTGGCCCATGACGTTGATTGTTCCGGCAGCGGAGGTTTTTTCCTTGAGTTTTTGGCATTCGAATTTGTTTCGGATTTCCTGTCCGGTTACGGCCAGCGGCCGCGCGCTTGTTCGACCTCCGCACTCCACGACTCCAGCACTCCGCCGTCGCGCAGCTTGCGGCTGATTTGTGATTCAGTTTCCCTCGCCACCGATGCAGAACAGTTGCGATTCGGTGCGCAGAAACATTCGACCTCCGGAGACCGCCGGGGTCGCACGGCTCGGTTCGCCCAACGAATTGCGAGCCAGTTCGCGAAACTCGCGGTCGGCGGCCAGCACGAGCACGTCCCCTTTGTCGTCAATGCAGTAGAGTTTGTCGCGTACCAAGACGGGTGACCCCGAGAAGCCGGCCGTCAACCGCTTGCTCCAGATCTCCTCGCCCGTGGCGGCCTCAAAGCACTTCGCGAATCCCCCGTCGAAGAAAGTGAATACCAGATCCCCTCGCGCAATCGGCGTGGGGACGTAGCCTGCTTTCTTCGTGACGCGGTACGCTTCGCGCGGCGAGGCCCCGCCGCGCACCGCCACCAGGTAGTTGCTGGCGAATCCCCCCACGCCGTTACTTGCCAACACCAGATCGCCCACCACGATGGGCGAAGCGACGCTGCGCATGTCCAGCACCTGGAGTGACCAGTTGGGACGGCCGGTCCGGGGATTCAAGCTGAAAATCCCATCGCCCGTGTTGCAGCCAATCAGCTCGGGGGGGCCATCTTTGGGATAGTAGATGCAGGGCGTCGAATAGCAGACGCGAGTCGTGGTGCGTGGCTGGCTCCAACGCAACTCGCCCGTGGCGGCATCAAACGCCATCATCTCGCTCCGGCCCGGCTTTTGCCCCGGATCCAGTTCCTCGGCTTGCTGGGAGTTAAACAGAATCACCAGGTCTTCATGGACGATCGGCGAAGACCCGAAACCATGCTGGCTGACCCAGGTACCCAGGTTTTTGGCCCAGACTTCGTTTCCTTCGTGATCCAACGCGCACAACGTCACCTGATCGGGAGTTGCCCAGGCCACGTAGACACGCTCGTGATCCACGGCCGGCGTACTGGAAGCAAAGGTATTGCGCGGGTGCAGCGGGTGCGTGGTCGACGCATACTCGCGCTGCCAGAGAATCTTGCCAGTGCGTGCATCGAGGCAGAGCACAATTCGTGCGGCGAGCTGCGGATCGGCACTTAATAGAAATACCCTGTCGCCCCACACGACCGGTGACGAATGCCCCTTGCCCGGCAACCGCGTCCGCCACCGGTAGTCGGATTCCGTCCACTGTACCGGGATCGACGTGGCTTCACTTACCCCCGTACCATCAGGTCCCCGGAAACGGGTCCATTCCTGAGCAACAGCAAGCGCCGAGCCCAGCATGATCGCTCCCACCGTCAGAAGAGTACATCGCGTCGCATGCCGCATAACATCGTCCTCCAATATGTCGCCGTTACCACGCTCGCCAGCACGGGGGGAATCAGAAACACGATCACCGCCGCCGACCGCCACCGCCACCGCCACCGCCAAAACATCCGAGCGTGTCCGCTCCTGATTGTAACGCCAACCTGGGGGCGAGACGAATGACTCGCACTGACCGCCCGCCGGGGCGCGGTGAGCGTGCCCTTGCCAACGCGATTGTGTTGCGGGAACATGCAGCTTGACAGTTGGGGTGCTTCGGATTCGGGTTTTGAGTTTTTTGGATTTTGAATTTTGGAATGTTGTGAATTCAGGGACTTTCGAGCGTTCAAGCAGCGCGTGAAACAGGACCGCCAAACATGGTCGACCGAGAGAAGTTGGAACAGATCGTCGAGACGTTTTTCGTCTGCAACCGAGGCCAGATCTCGGAGATCTTTGACGAGCTGTTGTCGGCCATGGAAGCGGAATCGACGTTGCCGCCGGGCGGTCTCATGTCGCGCAACTACGAAACGGCCCAGGCCAATCCAGAGATCCACACGTTGCCGGGCAACTTGAAGGACGCTCGCGACGCGGTGTTTCCCTTCTTCTGGGGCACCGACAGCTGGTACTCAAAGCTTCATTTAGAGAACGTCAAAGGCCCGCCGAATTTTGCGTCCCTGATCGGCGCGCTGGCCTGTCTGCTCAAGAACCCCAATCTCTGTGTCGACACGTATTGCCTGCGATCCAACGAACTGGAGGTCAAGGCGATCACGTCGTTGGCGAACCTGGTCTTCTACCATACCGACTCCCCCTGGGGCGTGTTCACCATGGGGGGGACGATTTCCAATCTGTACGGCGGGAAACTGGGGATCGAGAAAGTGGTGCCGCGCGCGATGCGCGATGGTCTAGCAGACCATCGCGTGGTCGGAATCGTGTCGGAAGCAGCGCATTACTCCAACGCCACGCTGGCCGGCTGGCTGGGAATGGGGACGCGCAACCTGCATGCCATCCCGACCGATCGGAACTGTGCCATGCGACTCGATCTGCTGGAAGAGAAGCTGGATGAACTCTGGGAGGATGGAGCGCGCGTGGCGTTTGTGATGGCGACCTTCGGCAGCACGGACGCGTTTGGCATTGACGACATAGCGGCCATTCGCCAGATCATTGATCGCGTGGCCCAGCAGCGCCACGTCACGGCTCCCCACTTGCACGTCGACGCGGCGGCCGGCTGGACCGGATGTTTTCTGACCGAATACGACACCCGGAAGAATCCCCTGCTCGTAGCGTCGGAAACGTTGCCGCTGATCGACCAGACGCAGCGACTGGCGGCGGGCATGCGTTATGCCGATTCCGTGACGATCGATTTCCACAAGATGGGCTGGGGACATTATCCCTCCAGTGCTTTCATTGTGAATCGCCGGGAAGATCTCGCGCGCTTGTTTCGCACGATGGACGACGTCCCCTACTTCTGCGAAGCCGATTACCGACACGACCCCGCCCTCTTCACGCTGGAATGCTCCCGCCCGGCGATCGGCCCGTACACGGTCATGGCGTCACTCAACGGCATCGGCTTGCAGGGCTACCAGCTGCTGGTCGCCAACGCCATTGACATGGCCCGTGTCCTCAAGCAACGGATCGAGCGGCTGGAGTACTGCAAAGTCCTGAACATGGACACTCCCGGTCCGAGCGTCGTCTGGTGGGTCTTGCCGCACGGCCGCAGCGCCAAGGAAATATTTCAGCGGGTGGAGCAGGGAATGATGGCCCCGGACGAGTGCCGTCGGTATTTCAGCGAGATCCAGCGTTTGTACGAAAAACGCGAAGTGACGCTCGATCCGCAGCGGGATGCGCGGCTCAGCTTCACCACCTCGATGGGATACAAGCCCCACGGCATCGCCCTGCCCGCTTGGAAAGCGGTTTTCTTCAACCCCAAGACCGACCTGGCGGTCATTGACCGCCTGATCGCCAGCATCGAAGAACTCATGTAGCTCAGTGTCAGGGGCGATCAGCGGGCAATTCCATACTCGTCGATTTTCCGATAGAGGGTGGCGCGGCCGATGCCCAGCAGTTTGGCCGCCTCGGGGACGTTGTTCTGGGTACGCCCCAGCGCCTCCTGGATCAGTTTCCGTTCCCACAAGTCGATCCGCAACGTGTCGAGTTCACGCTCCGGTCCGGCATCCCGCAAGCCCAGGTCTCCCGGCTCAATCACTTCTCTCTCAGCCATGACAACCGCGCTGTCGATGACATTGCGCAGTTGGCGCACGTTCCCCGGCCAGCCGTAGGCCAGCAATTTCGCGCGGGCCGCGTCGGACAGTACGAGCTTGGGCCGACCATGCTGCAGCTTGAAATGCTCGAAAAAGAATCGTACCAGCCGCTCCACGTCGTCGTCG
The DNA here is from genome assembly GCA_963802295.1 of uncultured Planctomycetota bacterium. Lineage (GTDB taxonomy): Bacteria > Planctomycetota > Planctomycetia > Pirellulales > Pirellulaceae > JAJRVM01. Next base: position 222,779 of record CAWDIM010000022.1, read on the forward strand.
CGTTCACGCAGCGAGGGGACCACCAGCTCAAACACGCTCAACCGATAGTAGAGATCCTCACGGAACCTCTTTTCGCGGACGAATTCGCTGAGGTCCCGGTTGGTGGCGGCAATCACACGCACGTCGACCGTGATCTCCTGCGTGGCTCCCACGGGGAGGAAAGGATGTCCTTCCAGAATCCGCAGCAGCTTGGCCTGCCCTTCGAGCGTCATTTCGCCCACTTCGTCCAGGAACAGCGTTCCCGAATGAGCTTGTTGGAACCAGCCCAGGTGATCGGCGTCGGCGCCGGTGAAGGCTCCCCGCTTGTGGCCAAACAACTGGCTTTCCATCAGGTCGCGCGGGATCGCCGCACAATTGACCGACAGCAAGGGACGGTCAACGCGGGCACTGGCCTTGTGAATCGCGCGGGCCACTAGCTCTTTCCCCGCGCCACTCTCGCCGCGAATCAGCACACAGCCGGTGGCCCGCGCGATTCTCGTGATCTTGCTCTTGAGCCGCTGCATCGGCACACTCTCGCCGATCAATTCGTCGAAGTCGGCCGACTTCGCCACCAGACGATGATGGTTCGTCGCCAGAATCGCTCGCTGCCGCGCCCGCACCAACGCCACCACCAGCATATTGGCCAACGCGATCGATACTTCAAAATCGCGTTGATCAAACCGGCCATGCTCCAGGTAGAGATGAATGGCACCGAGCGTCATGGAATCGTGGAGCAGCGGTACGCAGATGGCATCCGCAAAGTGATCCAACGTGCCGGTGTTGTGCGAAATCGATTGGTTGTCGATCCACACCGCGCGCCCTTGGCGACATACCACTTCCGTCAGGGACTTGCTGAGCGCCACTTTGCCGGTGGCATCCTCCGGAATCAATTGCTTGGGCTTCAGTTCCCCCTCGTCACTCAACCACAGAAACCCGGCCACCGATGCACCGGTGCGATGATACAGCAGCTCCAACGACGTATGGACCACCTCATCGGGATCTTCAATCCCCAACAACTGGAGACTCAGCCGGTGCAGCACCAGCAAATCCCGCGTCGTGTCGGGATCGTCCAATTTGGCAAACAGATTGTCGGACAGCTTCCCCGACGCGACCGGTGTGTCACGCACGATCGTCTGCGTCAGAGCCGGGTCGTGCAACGAGATCTCCGGCGGCGCCGTCTCCGCCTGGTGAAAGGAAAACTCGGTCATGCCGGTCGTCACGTGACACCCGTCAATCAACTGAGCTTCGTCAGCCTTCTGGCCGTTCACATACGTCCCGTTGCGGCTCCCGGCATCCCGTATGAACCAAGCCCCATCACGCCGCTGAATGATCGCATGTACCCGGGAACTCAACGGATCGCTCAGCACGACCTGGCATTCCAGTCCCCGACCGACACGGTTCTCGATTTCCTGCCGGAGGATGAAACTCGAGCCCGCCCGCGTGCCGTTCAGAAGAGTCAAATAGGTAAACACGTCTGCTGATACCGAGTCCGTTGCTGAAAATGGAGCCCCGCGCCGGGGGCCCGCCGACTGCCCCGCCTGCGTCCGTTAGCCAATATAGCAACCCGGTGCCCGGGTGACACGGGCTCAGCCCAGTGCCCACTGCCCACCGCCCCGCAATTGCCAGCCGATGTCTGGTAAAATCCTGTCCTGCTCGCAAAGACGATGCTTGAGCCTATAGCAATTATCAGAGGAGAGACAATATTGATTGATAATGCTGGATTTCCAATGAACTCCGAATTGGGGGGGATACCACCCCGACTCGACATGTCGCACGCAACACCAGGACTCCCCGTGATTTCCCATACCGGTCCCGCGGACCGACCTTACCGCACTGCTCGTGTCGGCCATGCAGAAAGAGCTCCGTGGTGCACACTATTGACAAGACGGCCCTCCTGATCGTCGGACATGGGACCGCGAGCGAGGCAGGACAACGTGAGTTCTGGCAGGTCGCGACGCAGGTCGCCCAGGCGTTGCCGGGAGTGGCGGTGGAAGGCTGCTTTCTGGAGTTGGTCGAGCCGGGTATTGCCGTGGCCATCGAACGACTCGCGGCCCGGGGAGCCGATCGGGTTGTCGTCGTTCCCTTGCTGTTGTTCGCCGCCGGACACGTCAAGCGGGACATTCCACGCGCTGCGGACCAAGCGGCAGCGCGGTGCGGCATCTCCCTGCTGCACGCCCCAGCACTCGGAAACCACGCGCTGTTGGTCGAACTCTCGGCCCTCCGCTTTCACCAGGCTCTGGGATCCAACGTCATCGATCCGGACCAGATCGCGTGGGTCCTCGTGGGACGAGGAAACCGTGACCCGCTGGCAACTGCCGACTTCCACGATTTCCTTTCCCAACGACTGCAGAGGACTCCCGTCGGTGCGGCCCGTGCGGCTTTCCTCGCGATGGCTCAACCGCGGTTTGCGGCCACGGCAGACGAAGTGGCGAATTTGCCCCAGAATTGGGTGATCGTGCAACCCCACCTGCTGTTTGCCGGAGAACTGTTGCAGCAGCTGCAGCGTATGGTGCAGGAGCAAGATCGTGCCAGCGATCGGCAACGATGGCTATTGGCTCCGCGACTGGGTGGCGACCGGCGCGTGGCAGCCGTCGTGGTGGATCGGTTTCGGGATGTCTGGTCCAGCCAGCGAGTGCCTGGGCTGGCCCCCTAATAGCCACAGCCATCAGGTATCAGAGAGGGCGGACGAGGGCCGTTACGTACATCCGCTGAGCCCCTCGACAGGCTCCGCTCCGCCGGCGGAGGCAGTCGTCCGGCGGGTGCGAAATATTTCCCTTGGCGGATTTGGGTGCGGAGCATACAATTTCGCCGCTTTCCGTCCCCTGCCCGGGGCTCCAGAGCGTCACAATCCTGTTGTCCGGGGCCGTTTAGCTTGTCCATCACTCCCAACGGGGATAACATGTCCTAAGTTGTCCAGATTGGGCAATTTAGGTTGACTTGCACGTTTAGTGTCCACCCAGTAAGGAATTCCGATGAGCGATTCTCGGCTCTTGAAAGTGCGTATGCGATGGGTGAGTTGCGGACTAATACTGGTCGTCGCATCCATCATCAGTGTCAGCGTCTGGCGATATAGCTGGGCGGAAATATCCGAACCGACGGCGACGGATCGCGACGTCACGCGGATCGTCACGCGGCTGATGCGATCGCGTCACTTGTCGCGACGGCCGATGGACGATGAGCTGTCACGGCGCGGCTTCAAGCTCTTCCTGGAAGGGCTTGATCCGATGAAGTCGTATTTCTATCAATCGGACATCGATGAATTCACGAAATACGAGGACAAGTTGGACGACCTGTTGTCGCGTTACGACACTCGGTTTGCCCAGGTGGTTTTCAAGCGGTTCATGCAGCGGGTGGATGAGCGCGTGGCGATGGTGGATGATCTGCTGAAGCAGGACTTCGACTTCACGCGCGATGAGGAAATGCCCACGGACCCCGAACAGCTGCAATATCCCAAGGACGAAGCCGAGGCGCGCGAACGGTGGCGTCAGCGCATCAAATACGACCTGCTGGTGCTCAAGGCCGACAAGTCCGAGGACGGGAAAGCAACGGCAGGGGAAGTGCAGGAGCCGGTTGACCCGGACAAGGCACCTGGCCCCGGCGACATCCAAGCGGTGCCCAAGGCCAGTGAAACCAAGGCCAGTGAAACCAAGGCCAGTGAAACCAAGGACCCGGCCGAGGCCGATCGGGAAGCGCGGGAGAAGCTTTCGAAGCGTTACCGGAATTTTCAGCGCCGCATGAATCTGTTCGACAACAACGAACTGTTGGAAACATTTCTGACGTCGATTACCTCGGCCTACGATCCGCATACCAGTTACATGTCGCCCACCACGCTGGAAAATTTCCGGATTGCCTTGCAGCTGAACCTGGAAGGGATCGGCGCCCAGCTGCAGGACCAGGACGGCCAGACGGTCGTGGCGAACGTCGTGCCGGGTGGTGCCGCCGACAAGCACGGCAAACTGAAGAAAGATGATGCCATCATCAGCGTGGCACAAGGCGAGGACGGCGAAGAAGTTGACATTGTGGGAATGAAGCTGAACGACGTCGTGCAGCTGATCCGCGGCAAGGCGGGTACCGTTGTCCGTTTGGGCGTGATCCCGGCGGACAAGAAAGAGGCGGTCACCTACGTCATCACACGCGCCAAGATCGAATTGGAGGACAGCGCCGCGCGAGGGGAAGTCTTCGACGTCGGCTCCAAGCCGGACGGATCGCCATTGAAAGTGGGTGTGTTGGATCTCCCCAGCTTCTATCAAGACATGCGGGCGGCCCAGGACCATTCGCCCGACTACCGCAGCGCCACGCGTGACGTCGAGAAGATTCTGGGTGAGTTCAAACAGCAGGGCGTGGACGCCGTCGTGCTCGACTTGCGGCGCAACGGCGGCGGCAGCCTGGTGGAAGCCGTGGACCTGACCGGGCTCTTCATCGATCAGGGCACGGTGGTGCAGGTGATGGACCACGACAAACGAATCCAGTACCTCGACGATACATCGCCCGGTATGGCCTGGAATGGACCCTTGGTCGTGCTGACCAGCAAGTTGAGCGCCAGTGCCAGCGAGATTCTGGCGGGCGCGATCCAGGACTACAAACGAGGCCTCGTCATTGGCGACACCTCCACGCACGGCAAGGGGACCGTCCAAAGCCTGCAGAATCTCGGCGATGCCTACGGCATTCCCTTCCCGCCGAATCTTGGAGCGCTGAAGATCACCGTGCAGCAGTTCTTCCGTCCCAATGGCGACAGCACGCAGAAACGCGGCGTCCTCTCGGATATCGTGCTCCCTTCCGTGACCGATCATATGGACATCGCGGAAGGTGATCTCGATTATGCCATCGATTTCCAGCACGTGGATCGCAGCAAGTTCTCGACTTCCGAGTCGGTCACTGAGCCGCTGATAGCAAAACTCCGAACCGAATCGGCACAACGAGTCACCCAATCGGAAGACTTCGCCAAACTGCTCAAACGCATCGATCTCTATCAGCAGCGAAAAGCGCATAAAGCGGTCACGCTGAACGAGCAGAAGTTTTTCGAGGAAGGCGAAGAGGCGAATGCCGACAAGACGGAAGAGGAGCGGCTGGCCGAGGAAGTGAACGATACCAAGAAAATCAAACGAGACTTCTACATGGACGAAGTCCTGTTGATCACTCGCGACTACGTGAATGCCCTGCGGCAGAACAAGTTCGCGCGCGTGAACTGATCGCTGGCTCACCGCTAATGACCTCGTACACAGGTCCGGCCCCACGGTCGGACCTGTTTTTTTTCGAGATTGGGATTGCGGATTTTCGGTGTGGGTTGTGGCCCAGCGCCACGTTCAGAACATCCACGGTTCGTGATTCACGATTCATGCCGGGCCCAGCGGGATCTGCATCCCGTCGTAGCCCAATTCCATGTCCCGCGGCAGTCGGGCGTTGGTGCAGTCGTAGTCCAGGTCATGCGACATGTGCGTGAAGATCGTCCGGCGCGGCCTGAGTTGCTGGGCCACCGCGATCGCTTGCTCCAGGCTGAAATGAGTCGGATGAGGGCGATCTCGCAGCGCGTCCAACACCAGCGTGTCCAACCCTTGCAGCTGCGCCCAGCCTTGCGGGGGAATCTCATTCGTATCGGTGCAGTAAGCCAGATCGCCGATCCGAAACCCCAGCACGCGAAAATGAGGACCGTGCTGCAATCGAATCGGCGTGATGCGAGTTCCCAGCGCCTCGAAGACCGACTCGCCAATGGAATGAAACGTCAACTGCGGGATGGCTCCTTCGTGAGTCAGCGGCCGCCGCACGTCGAACGCATAGCTGAAAGCCTGCCGAATCGACCTCTCCACGTCCGGCTCGGCGTACAGCGGCACGGGATGTCCCAGATAGAACGGAAACAGCCGCAGGTCGTCCAAGCCAAAGATGTGGTCGGCGTGGGCGTGCGTAAACAACACGCTGTGGACGATCCCGATCCCCTCGCGCAGCAGCTGCGTGCGCAAGTCAGGGGGCGTGTCGATTAGCAGGTTTCCACCGGGCAGGCCGGCGATCGCCGCGCTGCGCGTCCGCTGATTCCGCGGCTTGCCACTCGTGCAGACCTCACAGTCACAGCCGATCGTCGGCACGCCCACCGACGTGCCGGTCCCCAACAGTATGAAGTTGCCCCGAATGTCCTGGCTGGCTGGCTTGGAAACCACGAACAGTACCCTGTTGCCGCTGAGTGAAACGCGCAAAACTTTCGAGAGCAGATTGGCAGATTCCCCCCCGCGCCGCAAGCCGCCCTGGCCCTGCAACGTTGCCCGATCAGGTCCTGGCGCGCACCATGGGTGCCTCTCACCGTGCCTGCAGCTGCCCGCCTTCACCGCTTCCTATTCGGTAATTCCAGCACCGCCACAATGCTAGTCCGGTCGTCCTTCCGGCCGGTGACAGCGACCGCGGGCCTGGCCTGTGGACCGGCCGACGTCACGAAGAGCAGCTGCTTGCCGTCCAGATGACCATGTCGGCGGTCCAGAGTGAGCGTGGCAACGTGCTTGCCCGTCTTCGCCGAGAAGAGGGCGACGGTGTGCGCCTGCTTGCCGTCGATCAAAGTCGTGACGGCACAGGCGACATCTCGAATCCCATCGTCATCCACATCGGAGACGGCGACCGTGGCGCCTCCGAATCCGATATCTCCCGGCAGCTCGCGACGTTCGCGGGTCTGCGCGTCGACGGCAAAGCGTTTGCCCGCCGCCGGCAAGACGTCTCCGGGTGTTTCCCAGAGAACGCTGGCATCCGCCCCGGAAATGGCCGCCAGGCAGCTCAAGTTCGTGTCCTTGCTCGCCCCGCGGTTTTCTGCAAGGAGGAAGTCGGGTGTGCCGTCGCCGGTGATGTCGCCGTTACAGACAATCTGGGGCGGAACAAGTACGAGGCGGTAAGGAACCGTGAGGCGTCTGAGTACGCTGAAATCCTTGCCGCTGAGAAACAGCCACTGCGGCGTTTCATCCATCACGGCGCCCGCCAGCAATTCCGGTTCGCCATCGGTATTGAGATCCGGCAGCGCGGGAAGCAGCAGCTTTGCGTGGGCATTCGGATCCTCCACCGGCGCAAGTGTCTTCGTCCCCTCAATGGCGGACAGGTCTTTGCCCGAGAATGCCTGCAGGCCGTTGTGTCCTCTCAGGAACAGCAGGTCCGGCACGCCGTCGGCATTGACATCCTGTCTCCGTGCCGGCAATTGCACATAGGCCATTTCCGTGCGCAGCAACCGTGCGCCGTCCTTGCCGGAAAGGATGATCCCCTCCTTGCGCCCCGAGGCATTCGGAGCGAACACATCAGCGATGCCATCCCCGTTGTGGTCATGGATCACGACGAAGTCCGCCAGTGAATAGTGCGTCTCCTGCGTCCCCGCCGATGTTCTCCCGGGACGCGACTGATGTTGCCAAATTGGCTTTCCATCGCCCCCCGAGTAGGCGGCGATCTGACCGGGGTGGGTACCTGAGGCGATCACGAAGTCGGTGCGACCATCGCCGTTGATGTCGCCGGGTGCGGCGATGCCACCCGTCAACCAGCCTTGGAGCACGCCCTGGGCCGCGGGGATGTAACCGGGTGATTCCATGACAATCATAGCATCCGCGCGTGGAGTGCCCGGGTCCGGCGCTCCGGTGGTGGCGGTCGGCTGGCGCTCGCAGGAAGTGCCCAACATCAGGAAGGCCAGTGAAGCAAGCAGAACTCTGTTGGGAATAGCCATGGCATCCCCCTCGCAACTTCCACCAAGGAACCGCCAGACGGTCGAGGACCGGCCCTATTCTATCACGGAGCCTGGGGAGTAAATCAAGGGATGAGTCAAAATCGCAGCCGCCAGCGGGATCCGCTGGACCGGCGTCGATCGAGGAAACGGGCAACGGCAGCGCCGAGCTTTCCATCCACCGCGTGGCCGAAGCCGTGCGCTGGGAGTCCGGCAGCCTGAACGCGTCCGACAGGTCGTGATTGCCCGCGTGAGGACGAAAAGGGGCGGTGCATTTGCCCTGCCAATCGACGACGGATGTGCAATCGCGATCCGCGAGAGTGAAATCCAAATGACCAACTACTGTCATTATTATGTCACACACCGTGTACAGCGACAAAGCACCGCCGCAGCGGCTTCCCCCTTCCGCGCACTCCACCGGGGAAAATGTACTACTTCCCGCTTCTCCCCGGCGCCTGCTGGACAAATGACTAGCTAGTATCGGCCGTTGTGAGCCATCGGTCGCAATCCGGGCATGAATCCAGGCTCCGGTGCCCCGTGCCGGCAGCGGATCGATTCTCGGCGGTACCGCCCGACCAATTTACCGCTACACCCTACCCAATCGGCACTGATGGCACAATCGTTAAAGTTTGCGCAATCCGCATGGCGATAAGGACTGCTGGAGGAACCAAGTGGAACCCAATATGCGCCTCGCGGGCCAAGAGCTGTGCCTCCAAGCAGGTCACCGGAACGCCATCCATGTACGTTTCGCCCCAACCACTCCCGGCGTGGAGGACGCTGAGCACTGTTGGCATGCATCGTCGTTGCCAACGGTTGCTCGCGTGCGAAGTACCGACTTCAAGCGGATCGCGAAGCGTACGATGTGATCGCCGAGCGGAACACCGATCCGCGTTGGTGCGCGCCGGACTTCGGCATCGACATGGATCGGCGCAGCCGGTTCTATGATCCCTGCCATCCCGATCGCTCACCGATGCCGGCGGACGATCCCGCCTCGCACCAGTACATGCAGCTGGTGGACGGCAAGAAAGGCTGGTCGCACTGGGACGACAACGGTGAGCGGATCGGCTTGGAAAACCCGGCGTGGGCAGCGGCGTTGGCCGACTACGTGGACGTCGGCCAGGATGACGCGGTCCAGCTCAGCGTTGACTCCGCACTCCGACTCGCCTACATGCATTCGCCGGCTCAGCAGACCCAACTGGAAACGCTCTACTTGTCCGCCCTGGACGTCACCGCCGAGCGTTTTCGGTTGGATACGCAGTTCTTCGGCGGCTATGACGCGAAGTACGAACACCTTGGATCATTAGTTCCACCGGCGTTGCGTTACGTCCCAGTCCTGGGACGCTATGTCGTGACTCCTCCCATTCACGGAGAGGGGGTCGAGAACAACCGCGTGACGGTCGGGCGGCCCTTTGGGGCGGACCCGGCGCTTCAGGCTCGTCGGCGTTTCGCGACGGCGGGTGAACTCCTGGTCGGGTTTGCCAACTCCTTCGTCTTTGAGTTCACCGGCAACGACTCGAATCTCGCCGCATCGTTGGCCAATTTCTCGTTCATCCAGCCGCTGCTGCGTGGGGCCGGCAAGGACGTAGCCCTGGAACAGCTGACGCTGGCGGAACGCGGGTTGCTGGCAGATTTGCGGGCCTACCACCAGTATCGGCAAGGCTTTTACACGCAAGTCGCCATTGGCGAACTGGGGGTCGTCGGTCCACAACGAGGCAACCACAGCACCCGGCTAGTCTCCTACTCCGGACAAGGCTTTGTTGGCGGCTATGTGGGTCTGTTGCAGCAACTGCAACAGATCCGCAACGCGGAGGATAATCTCAACCTGCAACAGAGGACGCTGGACCAGTTGGTAGCATTGTTGAATGTCGGCATCATTGACCTGGTGCAAGTGGATCAGTTCAAGCAGAATGTCTTTAACGATAAGGCTCGCCTGTTGCAGAGCCGCAACGAATTTGCTCTCGCACTCGATCGCTACAAGACCCTCACGCTCGGCTTGCCGCCCGACGTGCCGGTCGAACTGGATGACCAGCTGATTCGCCAGTTTCAGCTTGTCGCCCGCGAAGCGACCGCCGTCCAGGACTCCATCATCGCGTTGCGAGACCGCGTCGGGCAATTGCCGAACGACGCCACGATCGATTCGATTCGCCCGATTCTGGACGATATCTTCGCGCTGTTCACGCTGGCGGAACGCCAGCTGAACGACACGCAGGGAGACCTGCTGCGGATGAATGCGGAGGTACCGGCACGCGAACGATTCATGGACGATGACGAGCGACAGCAGTACCGCCAAGATCGAGAACATTTGGCCGAGACCCTGGCCGATCTGCAGCAGCAGTTCCAAGCGGCTGAAACTGCATTGAGTCAACTTCAGGATGGTCTCTCCACGGAAGCCCCGGCTGTTATAGAACGACGGCTGACCATCTGGCTTAACAACATGTTGCGTCTGGTACAACGTTCCATTCTGGTGCAGGCACGGGCTCGCCTCGACACGGTGACCATCGATACCGTGGAATTGCAGCCCCGAGCCGCGTTTGCCATCGCGTTGGCCAACCGACTGGACTTCATGAACGCCCGCGCATCACTGGTCGATAGCTGGCGTTCGATTCAGGTGAATGCAGACGCTCTGCAATCCGTGCTGAATGTGACGGCGGACGGCAATTTGCGAACAGCGCGAAACAACCCCGTCAGTTTCCGCGCCCCGACGGCGAATCTCCGGATGGGATTTGAATTCGACGCCCCCTTCACGCGATTGCTGGAGCGCAACGCTTATCGCGAGTCACTTATCAACTATCAACAGAGCCGTCGTGGCTTCATTCAGTCCTGCGATGCACTCCACCTGGGACTCCGCCAGTTACTGCGTGAGATCGAGCAACTGCGCGAGAGCCTCGAGATTCAACGCGGTGCTGTGGCGATTGCGATTCAACGCGTCGATATGACACGGGCCTCGCTCTACGCGCCGGTACCACCTCCTCGACCCGGGCAGCGTGCGGCACAATTCGGGCCGACGGCGGCAATCAACCTGCTGTCAGCTCAAGCGGCCCTGCGGGATACACAAAATGCGTTCTTAGGCGTCTGGCTGAACTACTATGCAGCCAAGATGCGACTGGCTCGCGAAATGGGCGTGATGCTGCTGGATCGCGACGGTGCCTGGACGGAGAACGTGATCAACGGGGACCGCGCCGCTCCTGAGGAACTACCGCCCCCGGTTCCGGCCGACTTGATCGAAGCCATGGACTCGGCACGCTTACCGCCGCCGGGCACGCCTCCCGCGGACCCCGTCGCGCCCGGTGATAGCGCGGCCGCGGATCGCTCGAACGAGTGACTTTCCGCACTGCCAGGGGCCTCGCACGAATTCGGATACAAACCGATACAACCACATCTGGGGGCCTCGGACCCGCAGCGAAACGCCGGTACCCGTTCGCTGGCAGCCGGCGGGCAGCACCGATCCCCGCGCAAGTACGTCGCAGCTGGTACAATAGCCATTTGGTGACGCGGTCAGTTCCGCGCCCTTTGGACTGCTGAACGCTCCGGCGATTCTACTTCGCGATGGTGGTTGATCATGTCGACCGATGTGCTGGCACAAGCCCGTCCACAACCAGAGCCACAGGGTACTCCACACCTGCGAGGGCCGCGGCCACCGAGCCCGACGCCTCATGCTCGGCGCAGCGGGTGGTGGAAACGGGGCTTGCTCGCATTCGTGGCGCTCGCCGTGATTGTGAGCTTCATCACGCTGATTCGCGGGAGCTTCGTGCAGCAGGCACCCCCTGCCAAACTGACACACACGATTGCCCGCGGCGAGCTGATTGTCTCGGTCATCGAACAAGGGACGTTGGAGAGTTCCAACAACACGGAGATCAAATGCAAGGTCCGCGGTTACAGCACGGTCAACTGGGTGATCGACGGTGGATCGGAAGTGGCTGCGGGCGATGAACTGGTGCGGCTGGATACAAAGCGGATTGAGGATGCCGTCAGCCAGCAAACCACGAATGCCCACACGGCGCGAGCCACACTGGAGCAATCCAAGGCTGATGTGGCCAAGGCCGAGATCGCCATCTCGGCATACCTCGAGGGGACGTATCGATCGCAACTGGAGACGTTGGAGAGGGAACTGATCATTGCCAGGACGAACCTGGAAACCTCCCAGAAGATGCTCCGCCATTCGGAAGATCTGTTCAAGCTCGGCTACGTGACAGAGTTAGAGGTCGAAGGCAATGCGATCACGGTCACGCAGGCCGAATTGGAGCTGAAAGTCAAAGAGACTCAGCGCACCGTGCTGGAGCAATACAGCAAGAAGATGGAGCTGGAGACGCTCAATGGCAACTTGACCGCCAGCAAGTCCAAGCTCGAAGCGGACAAGGCCGGGCTCGCCATGGACGAGGGACGCCGCGATCGCGCGCTGGAAGAGTTGCAGCAGTGTGTGATCAAGGCCCCCAAGAGCGGCCTGGTGATTTATCCTTCGGCTGCGCAGTGGAAGGATACACCCGACATCACGCAAGGTGCGACCGTACACAAGGACCAGACGCTGCTGCTCATGCCCGATCTCTCCAAGATGCAGGTGAAAGTGGGAATTCACGAGTCGATCATCGACCGCATCAAGCCGGGGATGACCGCTTTGGTGACACTTCCCGACAGGAAAGTCATCGGCAAAGTGTCCACGGTGGCCTCGGTAACCAGGCCCGCCGGTTGGTGGACCGGGAATGTGGTGAAATACGACACGATCATCGAACTTCCCTCGGTCAAAGGACTCAATCCAGGCATGAGTGCCGAAGTGGAAGTGATCATTAATCGGCTCGAAGGCGTGCTGACGATACCTGTCGCGGCGGTGATTCAATTGAATGAGGGAGACTTTTGCTGGGTCCAGACGGCGGAGGGAACAGCCCGACGTCCGCTGCAACTTGGCGACACCAACGACTCGTTCATCGTTGTCAAGGCTGGCCTGAAGGAAGGGGACGTGGTCGTACTGAATCCGCAGGCGTTGAGCGAGGAAGCTCAAACAGACGCGTCACATCCCGGCGACGAAACAAAGCAGGCAAACGCGGAAGAGTCCGGCACACGGGCCGGTGCATCCGTCAACCGGGAGCCCGACAATGGGAACTGACGTCCTGCCCGAGATCCACCTCTCTCCGCCATCATCGCGGCCGCGGCCGCGCGGCGATCAACGGAGTTCCTCGCTCGTCTGGCGGTGGGGTCTCGGCATCCTGGGGTTCGGCTTGCTCGCCGCAATGGCGTGGGCAGCCGTGCGCCTGCCCGGCGTCAGCCATCCGCGGGAGACCGGTCCTGTGCCAACGCACACCGTTTCGCGTGAAGAGCTGCTGGTCACAATAACCGAACAAGGCACGCTGGAGAGTTCTGACAATACAGAAATCAAGTGCAGAGTGCGAGGTGATAGCACGGTCAATTGGGTCATCGAAGGGGGTACCAGGGTGAAGCCGGGAGATGACCTGGTCCGCCTGGACACGCTGGCACTCGAAGACGCGATCGCCGAACGTACGAAATTTGCGCACTGGACGAGGTCCAGCGCCGAGCGATTCCGAGCTGATGTGGCCCGCGCCGAGCTTGCCATTCCGGAGTACCTGGAGGGGAGATATCGCTCTCAGATGATGACTCTGGAGAAGGACCTCGCCATTGCCGAGTCCGGCTTACTCACGGCGCAGAACATGCTTCGCCATGCGGAAATGATGGCGCAGCGAGGCTACGTAAGTGAATTGGAAATCGAGGATCGGAAGTTCGCGGTCACCCAGGCTGAGTTGCTCGTGAAATCCAAGAAGTTGGATATCGATGTTCTCTCGAACTTCAGCAAGAAGATGGAACTGGAAACGCTCAACGGCAACTTGAATGCCGCCCGGGCCAAGCTGGCCGCGGAAGAGGAACGGGCCAAGATGGATGCGATTCGCCGCGATCTCGCGATCGAGGAGTTGCAGTATTGCACTATCAAGGCGGAGAGAAGCGGGATGGTGATCTACCCCTCGGCCGCCCAATGGAAGAATACGCCCGAGATCGAAGAAGGGGCCACCGTGCATATGGATCAGGTACTGTTGCTCATGCCGGACCTGTCCAAAATGCAAGTGAAGGTCGGCATTCACGAGTCCGTCATCGAGCGCATCAAGCCGGGACTCGAGGCCAAGATAACACTGCCCGACAGATCGCTTGACGGCAAGGTTAAGTCGGTCTCGTCCGTTACCAGGCCAGCCGGCTGGTGGACGGGGAACGTGGTGAAATATGACACGATTATTGAGCTACCTTCCGTCGGGGGACTGAAACCCGGGATGAGCGCTGAAGTGAAGGTGCTCATCAAGCGGTACGAAAATATGTTGACGATTCCGGTCACGGCGGTAGTGCAAACGGCCACGGGAGACCTATGTTGGATCCGGACCCCCCAGGGACTCGAACGACGTTTGCTGCAACTGGGCGACACCGATGACACTTCCCTCGTCGTCGAGGGAGGCTTGCAGGAAGGAGAGGAAGTTGTCATCAATCCTCTGGCCTATGTTGAGGAAGCACAATTCGAGGTGCTGAAACCACACCGCGACACGGAGCCCACGCCCTCGGACGCAGGCAAGTCAGTCACCGCATCCGGGCCGCTGCCCGGTCCGGAGGTCGAACATGACGACTGACGTGTTGCCAGCCGCGCCAGGCCCTTCCCAAGAACGGCGACGACTCGCTGCCGCTCAAGCGAGTTTCTCGACAAGCCCGTGGTGGAAACGCAGTCTGCTTACGACCGCGGTGGTCGCCGTCTTGGTTCCAGCCACCCTCGTGGTCCTTCACTTCACTCGGTCACAGGGCATCGGTCCTCGTTTGACGCACATTGTCACACGCGGCGAACTGCTCGTCTCGGTAATCGAACAGGGTATTCTGGAAAGCTCCGAAAATGTGGAAATCAAATGCAAGGTCCGTGGCGCCAACATTCCTATCCTGTGGGTGATCGACAGCGGCACGGAGGTGAAACCGGGAGATGTCCTGGTCCGATTGGAAACGCTGGATTTCGAAGACCGCGTCAATGAAGTGCTGAAGTGGGTCCACGCGACCAGATCGTTCGCGGAACGATCCAAGGCCGACCTGGCCAACGCGGAAACCGCCATCCCGGCGTATCTCGAGGGCAGCTACAACTCGCGGTGGATGACGCTGCAGAAAGACCTCGCCGTCGCCGAGGCGAGCCTTGGATCAGCACAGAACATGCTGAATCATACGCAAGAAATGGCTGAGCGAGGTTACGTCGGCGCCTTGGAGATCGACGAGAAGACGAGGGCTGTCACGCAGGCCGAAATGGACGTCGCCGCCAAGAAGACGGAGATGGAGGTGCTGGAGAACTTCACCAAGAAGATCGAACTGGAAACGCTCAATGGCAACCTAAAGGTAACCACGGCCAGGCATGAAGCAGACACGGAGCGGGAGAAGAACCTGGCGGAACAACTCGTGTTGTGCGAGGGAGATCTCGCGAACTGCATCGTAAAGGCCGAACGGAGCGGCTTGGTGATCCACCCCACGGCGGAACCCTGGAAGTATGCGCCCGAGATCGAAGTGGGTGCGACCGTGTACATGGGGCAGACATTGCTTCTGATGCCCGATCTCTCCCAAATGCAAGTGAAGGTCGGGATTCCCGAAGCCATCGTCCACCGCATTCGGCCGGGACTGGATGCGAAGATCAGAATGGGGAGAGAGACATTGGACGGCCTGGTTTCCTCAGTGGCTTCGGTCACGGCGCCAACCAGTAAATGGACTGGGAGTATCGTCACCTATGACACGATCATCAAGCTCCCCTCAGGCACAGGGCTGATGCCGGGCATGAGCGCCGAAGTGGAAGTGATTATTGCTCGGTACGATGACGTACTGACGATACCCGTTGCCGCGGTGGCCGGTGCAACGGAGGGGCCATTCTGTTGGGTCAAGACGTCCGACGGTCCCCAACGGCGTATGCTGGAACTCGGCGACACCAACGACGTGTACACGATCGTCAAGGGAGGCCTGAACGAAGGCGACGAAGTCTTCCTCAATCCGGCAGCCTTCGGACAATCCGGAATCGAGGCACTGAAACCGCCCGACCAGGCAGAAACCGGGCAGCCGAAATCTGCGGAGGCGGATACTCCGTTGAAACCGCAGGAGTCAGCTTCCGACCCGGTGGGAAATGACCCTCCGAGAAATGCGACGGGTTCATGAAGAGCTCTTTCCTCCAGACCGTGCAACTTGGCTTGAAGAGCATTCGGCTGCAGAAAATGCGCGCCGGGTTGGCCGCCCTGGGTATCTTCATCGGCACCACTACGGTGATCTGGTTGGTAGCCATGGGCGAGGGTGTGAGCTATCGGGCCCAACAGCAGATCAAGGAACTTGGCGCGACCAATATCATCATTCGGGCCAAGGAACCGACTTCCACGAGCAACGGGCAAGACGCCAGTAATCGCGTCAAGACCTATGGCCTGCTGAGAGCCGACTACCGACGCATCGTCGAGAACATTCCGAGTATTCGCCGTGCCGTGCCGATGCGTGAACTGTCTTACGAATTGCGTCTGGGAAACCGGTCGGCCGATGCTAAGCTTGTCGGTTGCGCCGAGGAGTACTTCGAGCTCAATCATCTCGCGATGGCGCGCGGGCGGTGGCTCACTCCGCGTGACCGCGGCAAAAAGGTCGTGGTGCTGGCCGATGACACAGCCAAGCGACTCTTTCCCTTCGAGAATCCGCTGGGGAAGTCGATCTGGGTGGGAGCCGAGTTCTATGTTGTGATTGGCCAAACCAAGCCGCGCACGGCGTCGGCTGCGATTGGCGGCAGTTTCGACTCCCGGGATTACAATCTGGACGCGTATATTCCGCTGGAGACCCTTCGGCATCGAGTGGGCGATCTCGTGATGAAGCGCGTCGGAGGTGAATTTCAGGGCGAAAAGGTCGAACTCAGCCAGATCACCGTGAGCGTTGACAGTGTGGAAGACGTCGATGAAACGGCGACGATTATTGAGACGCTGCTCAAGAAGTACCACAAGCAGCCAGACTACGCAGTGGTTGTGCCCAAGGAGTTGCTGCGTCAGGCGGAAAGAACCCGGGCGATGTTCAATGTCTTGCTGGTGATCATCGCCGGCATCTCGCTGCTCGTCGGCGGGATTGGCATCATGAACATCATGCTGGCCACCGTGACCGAACGGACGCGCGAGATCGGTATTCGCCGGGCGCTGGGCGCGACACGCCGACACATTATCCAGCAGTTTCTCACCGAGACGGTCGTGCTGACGGCCAGCGGCGGACTCTTGGGAGTCCTGTTCGGCCTGTTGTGTGGGCCCATATTCCGCGGAACGCGAACATTGCTGACCATGATGTCTCCCGGATCTCTTGCCGCCGATCGTGGACACCCTGGAACCGCGGATCGCGCCCTGGTCCGTCATACTGTCTTTGTTCATTTCTCTTGGCGTAGGCATCGTGTTTGGAGTCTACCCCGCCCGGCAAGCAGCACATATGGACCCGATCGAAGCGCTGCGCCATGAATAGGCGCACGCAGCCATGTCGCTGCCGGCCGGCGGCCATGCCATCCTTCGGTCCGGGAGCTGGGCCGACCTCGTTCGAGGCGCCAGCGTCAGCTCCCAGGGGGACCTCGGCACGGTGCAAGTCTGCTGACCCATGGGTTCTTATTGAATCAGACGGGCTTCAATGTTCGCGATTTCGCGGTTGGCGAACTCGTCGGTGAAGAACCAATCCTGATACAGGCCTTCGATCTGGCCCAAATACCAGTCGACCGACGACTTCGGCAGTGTGGGCTGCACACCCTGCGGTCGATCCTCGTCGCGGATCGACGGGCGAATGCGATCGGCTGGTGGTAGGTAGGCTGGATCGAAGACCAGGGCCGGCAGAGTGTCCGCCGGCAACAGATGGCGCCAGAGAAAGGCCTGCATCTTGTCTTCGGCCGGCACGGCTGCATGAAGGACTTCCCCTTCCCCGATTTTCGCAGTACCCACGACGGTGACGTTCACCGGCTTTTCCATCCCGGAAAGGTTGGTACTCACCGCCAGTTGCACGACCTCCTGTTGAGCCGCCAGCGTGGCACCAGGCGATTCGAGTCCCTCGGGCAAGTCCTTGAAGCTCAGTGCGATCGGCCCGTCGAATCCGTCCTTGCGTATCGCGAAGACGGTCACCGCGGCCGACCCCTGGCTGGGGATGCAGATCCTGGCAGGGATCAGACGCAACGCGAAATCCGGTTGCGGCTGGCTGATCCGGAGCCGGTAGGCATACTCCTTTCCTGCCTGGCGCCGCGTGTCGCCGAGGTGAATGCAGTACTGCCCGTCAGCGGGCAGGTTGACCATGAGATAGGAATCGGCGTGGTCGGTGTTCAGCCCCGATCCCGCGTCGAAGTGATCGTCGTTCAGCGCGATTACCTGGCCGTCGGGACCGGTGACCTTAACGAACGAATCGAACGGGGAGCCGAGCCGGCGCGCGTGCACTTCCACGACGATTCTCTCACCAGCTTTTCCTTCCACTGCGAAGACATCCCAGTCGCCCGGGCTATCCGCTCGCCCGTTGACGATAATTGGCAGACTCACTGGCTGCGCCGTGGACGGCTCGTCATTGGGTTCCTTGTCGAAGCACTCCGGCAGCGTGTCCAGCGCAAACAACACGTCATTGGAAACGAGCCTCCCGTCGATGGCGGCAATTCGATGGTGTCCCGGTCTGGCGTCTTGGGGAGGCGGTGCCAACGTCGCCTTTTCCAGATTCCAGCCGGTCATCTCGATGGTGACCGGTTCACCCACGCGGCCACCCAACGGGAAGATGCTGGCCACAAACGGCAGTTCGCCAACGGTAATCCGATACACGAAACTCTCGCGGCCGCGAAACAGTGCCTCGTTGATGGTCAGCAGATACTCGCCATCCTCGGGAACTTCATAATGGAGCACCGGGTCCGGGTCGCTACGGAAATCGTCGTTGTACGCCACTTCCTTGCCGTTGGCGTCGTAGAGTTTCAGGACGGCCTGGAACCAACCGGGCACGCCGTCGGCGACGTAGGGGACCAACTGCCGAGCTTTGACCGAGATGACCAGACGCTGCCCCTTGGTCGCCTGAAAACGATACCGGTTCACCTCGCCCGCGGCGATCTGGCCGTTCATCGTGCAGGGGACGGTGATGCGCAGTTCCTCTTCGTCCGGCGGCCTCTGGCGCTGGGCCAGTTGCTCCTTGCCGAGCACTGGGAGCTGGCACGTCTTCATCGGCTTGCGGGCGACCTCGGGCACTTGGCCCACGTAAAAGGGCAACGCGTTGGAGACACCTCGTTTGGTGATCACCCTGATCTCGCGCCGGCCGGGTTTTGCGTCGGGGTCCACCGTGACCTCGGCAAAGACGAGTTCGGCTTGGGAATACACCGCCGGGGTGCGCTCGTCTTCCGCGAACCGCCTTTCGATCCGTTTGATCAGATTCTGCTTGGCCACTTCTTTCTCAGACAGAGCGGTACCCTCCGGCACGCTTGTCGCGGCCTGTTGCGGTTCCGCCTCCGGGCCGATGGACGCGTGAAACTCGAACCAAGCCATCTTGGCGGCCATCACATCGTCCACCGTCGTTTCGGGCTTCCGCAACTCATTGAGCTGCTGTCCGAGCAACGAGAGTTCCTCGTTGCTCATGATCCGGTAGTAATCGACGAGCCGAACGGACACCCCTTCACCGCTGACCACCACATCAGAAGGATGGACAAGCCCCTGTCCACCGAGCTTGATCGGGAAAGTGGTGCCCTGCTGGCCACCGGCCGGATAAGCGTAACCGATGTACTGATTCTGGGCCCGGGCCGAGGATGCGGCAGCCACAAGTATGGTCAGCGCCAAGACGGGAAAGCTCTGGAATCTGCTCATGGCTACAAAATCTCCTCTAGCATGCCGGCCGACTGCATGCCTTCGTTTTCGGTGTCTAACACGTGGGCATCCAGCCCCCAAGGATGCGGCAACTTGGCGGTGGCATCGATGCCGGCCAGAAGATACATGCTTCCCAACAGGTCCGCCGGATAGACGGGTCTGCTCGCGACGTTTTCACCTTTTTCGTCGGACGAACCGATGACGCGGCCCCCCTGGAAACCACCGCCGGCGACCAGCACGGTGAAGACCGCCCCATGGTGATGGCGTCCCCCGTTCCAGGGCGGCTCCCAGGACACCTTCGGCGTTCTGCCGAACTCGCCGGTACACCATACCAGGGTGCTGTCGAGCAAGCCGCGATCGCTCAGATCTCCCAACAGCGTGGCCAGCCCCTGATCCAACAAGGGACACTGTTGCTGCATGGTCGCGAAGTGGTTCGCATGCGTGTCCCAGCCACCGGGGAAGCTGATGGTGATGTAGGGGACTCCCGCCTCGACCATCCGCCGCGCCGCCAGGCATTCCTGCCCGAACGTGTTGCGGCCGTACCGATCTCGGAGTTCCGTCGGTTCGTTGTCGAGATTAAATACTTCCCTCCCCTTGCCCAAGATCAACCCATAGGCTTTCTGCTTGGCCGTCTCGGCATCAGCCATCTCCGGGACGTCCGCCAGGCCGTAGCCCATGACATTGGTCTTATCGAGCAAATCACGGCGGGCCTTCTGCCGCCCGTCGTCGATTCCCTGATTGACGATCCCCTCCACCTCGAAGCGGGCGGCGTTCGGATCGCCCCCCGTGGCAAACGGTTTGTACGCCGGGCCCAGGAAGCCCTCCTCGGAAAACCGCCCGGCTGCCTGGAGCATCACGACGTAAGGCGGGAGCAGCCCGCTGTACTGCTCTTTCTTGAAGAAGGCAAAGATGGCGCCCACACTGGGGTAGGCCAGTCGCCCGCCGGGCAGGTGGCCAGTTTGCATCAGGTAGGCCGCCGTCTCGTGGCCGTTGTTGCCGTGGGTCATGCTGCGGATCAAGGAGTATTTGTCGGCCTGCTTGGCCAGCCTGGGAAACAGCGCTCCGAGTTGAATTCCATCGACGTTGGTGGGGATGATCTTGTCAAACTCAGCCATGTAGTCGTAGCCCGTACCCGGCTTCGGATCCCAGGTATCGTTGTGCGACATACCGCCCCACAGGAAGATCTGGATGACCGACTTGGTCTGGCCCTTCTTGGCCTTGGCTTTGGCCGACTCGTCGCGGGCGACCTTCTCTTCGGCAGCTTTCTGCTCGGGCGTCTTGTCGGCCTGAGCCGCATCCACGCGGAAGCTTCCACCGGCGACCGCGATCATGCCCGCCGCGCCCACAGCGCCGCGTCGCAAGGCCTCGCGCCGGGACAGATGCTCGTGGCTGTCTGACGTCTGTTTGGTACTCATGATTTCCGTTCTCCTCGTGCTCCCACTCGTAATTGCCGTGCCAGGAAACCGACCGTTTCGCCTTCAATGCCACCGCTTCGGTATCCATCAATGCCGCAGAGAAAACTCGGGGCTGTTGATCAACGCCCAAGCCAGATCGATCCAGACGTCACGACCCTGTGTCACTCCGATCTTGGCATATTCCTCCGCAGCCTGGACGTCGGCAGCCGTCGGAAACCGCGAGAGGATGGTCAGGTAGAGTCTTTCGGCGATTTCAGGCGCACTGCCGCCGGAGGCGAGCAGCGCCGCGAGCTTCGGGCCGTTCTGGAGCTTGTTCTGGACTTGGGCTGAATTCAGCATGTAGAGCCATTGGGGTGAGGCAAGCTCGTTGACGCGCTCGCTTTCCATCCCGGTGGCCCGCGCAGAACGTCCGAACAACGTCAGGAACGAGCTGGTGATGCTGCCGTCGGCCACCTCCACCGCCGTCATGTCCTTCGGAATGTACGTGAAAGGTTCCGGCACGGCGCTGGTGTAAAGGTCCGTGCTGCCCGTGATTTCGTTCAGCGCATCGTTCAACACTTCGGCCTCCACGCGCCGCAGCAGGTAGTTGGCGAAGTTGGCCCTCGCGTCTGGCTGACTGGTCCGCGGGATCGAAGAGAACTGATACGTGGTCGAGGTGAAGATCAGCCGCTTCAGCCGCTTCACATCGTAGCCGCTGGAGACCAGCTCCTGCTCCAAGTAGGCCAGCAGTTCGGGGTTGCTGGGCGGGTTGTCGTCCCGTACGTCGTCCGGCTCGTGGATAATGCCGCGTCCCATCGCCCACGCCCAGGTGCGGTTGACGATGCATCTCGCCAGCCAGGGGTTGGCAGGCTGCATCAACCAATCGGCAAACACTTCGCGCGGATCGCGGTTGGGCGGAATCGTGGTCTGGCTGCCGTCGGGAAAGACGGCCTCCAGCGGCCCGTTTTCGCTCAACGGCACGGCCAGCGTCTGAGGAATCTGGTTGGTCAGCGTCACGGAAGTGGCCACCGCGTCCACGCCCGGCGCAATGCTTCCGGGCACGGTGATTGAGTGGAGGGGATCCCAAAAGACGATCTCCTCTTTCCACTCGCTGGTCGGTTTGTAGCCGACCTGCGAGAAGAACACGGCCATGCCGGCGCGACGGTCTGCCGGCCAGAGATGGACCCGCGTGCCCATGAACGCCAATCCCACGGACGTGGCGATCCCCTGCGGATTTTTTTCCTGGATAGCGCGGTAGAAGTTGACCGGCCCCACGCGAAAATTGCTGCCGCTGGACGTTAGCAGTTCGCGGACGAACTGGTTGTACGGCTTGTTCTGGGCGATCGATTCCCACACCCAGCGGTGATAGGCCTGCGCCGCGTTGGGCCAGATCTTGACGGGGAACTCCGCCTTGACTCTCAGGATATCACTCCATTTCATCGCCCAGTAATCGACATGCGCGGTCCCGTCGAGGAGACGGTCGATCAGGGCGACGCGTTTGTTCGTGTCCGCATCTTGGATGAACGCTTTGGCCTCTTCCGCGGTCGGCAGCTTGCCTGTCACATCCAGATAGGCGCGGCGAACAAACACCGCGTCCGAGCAGAGAGCCGGTTCGATGCCCAGCGCCTTCAACTTCGCAAAGATGATCTCGTCAATCCGGTTGGCTGGCTGCGGTGGATCAGGACTCTCCATCAGGTTCGCCACCTGCCCGGCGGCGACCAGTCGGTAGAGTGCGGCCTTGGCCTGCTCGGCCAGGGTGCGTTTGTCGGCGGCGGTGTCCATGGCAGCGGTATACGCGGCCCGGGTTCTCTCTGCTTCCGCTTTCAACGGCACGGCCGCCGCTTCCGCGTCCTGGGCTGCTTGCTCGTCCGCCACGTGTGTCTGGATGGCGGCGGCGACCCGGTCCTTGAGATTCGCCAGGGCCTCTTCCGCCGACTTCTTCCGCGCCTCGGCCCTGGCCAAATCCTGCGCGGAGGCGTTCGCCTGAATCGCCGCTTGCTCCAGTGCCTGCTGCGCCGGGGCCAGGGCCGCCTTGGCCGCATCGGCCACTTGGCGTTTGGCGGCGGCATCGTCCGCGGCCTGCTTGTTGGCCGCATCGAGCTGAATGAGTTCCTTGGCCGCTTCCACGGCCGCCTGGTATGCGGTGGTCGCGGCGGCCACCTGGTTCGTGGCATTCGCGAGCGCCTCGTCGGCCGTCTGCTTCAGGGCCTCCGCTTCAGCCGGACTCTGTGCTGCAGCGGCGACTTGAGCCTGTGCTTGCTGCTCGACCTGCTGCGCTTGAGCCAGGGCGGCCCCGGCATCCACCACCGCTTTACGCAGGGCGGCAGCCTGGGCGGCCGCCTGGTTCTGTTGCTCGGCCGATGTCGCCACGGCCTGGGCGGCTTCTTCGGCCGCCTGCGCGGCCGTCACAGCGGTGGCGGTCTGGTTCTTCGCGTTCGCCAATGCCGCCTCGGACAGTTTCTTCTGCCCAGTGGCCCGGACCAGCTTCTGCGCGGCGGCGTCTGCCAGTTTCTGCGCATCTTGCTGGGCTGCCTGAGCTGGGGCCAGGACCGCCTTGGCCGCGTCGGCCGCTGTGCGCAAGGCAGCCGCGTCAGCTGCCGCCTGCGGCTTCTCCGCCTCGGAAACTACCTGGGCGTTGGCCTCCGCAGCCAACGCAGCCTGCTCGGCGGCCTGGTGAGCAGTCGTGGCGGCGGCGACCTGGCTGCTGGCGTTCGTCAACGTCTCGTCGGCTGCCTGCTTCTGCAACTCGACTTCGGACAGCTTCTGCGCGGCGCTGCTGGCTTGAACCGTTGCTTGCTGCTCGTTTTGCTGTGCCCGAGCCAGAGCGGCCTTGGCCACGTCCGCCGCTCTCCGCTTGGCCGTGGCTTGGGCCGTCGCCTTCTTGGCTTCATCATCGAGCTTGTTGGCCGCGTCGGAGGCGACCTTCGCCGCAGCCTCAGCCTCCTTAGCCGCCTTCTCGGCCGCATCGTAAGCTTCCTGCAGTGGGAGCGCCGCGGCCTTGGCGTCGGACAGCGATTGGTCCAGGGCAGGCTTGGCGTTGGTGACATCGGTCAGGGCTTGGATCGCCGCGGGCACGTTGGCCTCGGCCTGCTCCAACTCTTTTACGCCCGACTCGCCCGCCAAATTCTTCGCATCCGTGGCTTGCTGCCGCTTCGTCTCGGCGGCTTTGCTCGCGTTGGCGTACGCCGTGTCCGCCTCTTGCATCGCAACCTTCAAGGGGGCGAGCGCAGCTTCCGCTTCCTCGGCTGCCTTCTGGGCCGCTTCGTAGTCGGCCTGCGCCTTGGCCTCCGCGCTCGTCTCGACTTGAGCGTCGGCCGGCTTCGGTTCCTCCCCGGCCTGAGCCGAAAACCAAATCGATATCGCGAGAGCCACCACAAACGGCAAACCGATCTTGATTCTCATCGCAAATCGCCTTGCGGATGAACGGTGAAGGAACTTCTCAAAACCCATTGACCCCGCGCACATCTCCGTCGACCGCGGATCACAGTATCTCAATGCCCCAAACCGAATCGTCAAGGCAAGGCCCTTCGTCCAGACCTTGTCGGGTGGCTCAGTCTATGCAAGCACGCTCGATCTATCCGCGTCGTATCGATGATCTGGCAGTCGCACTTGACGACTTTCAGTTGGCTGGCGCATGCATTAAGTGGATGCGACTCCGACGGCTGACTTTCAACCGAGGCGGGGACTGTGGAAGGATGGCAGGCGGGATCTCAGCATTGAGCCTACGCTACAGGGCGCCGACTTTCAACAAGCAAGGTCGCGCCGCCGGCCGACTTTTTTTCGAGGTTCGGCCGTTTCTGTCTGACAACGGGGATGCCCCACCGCGTTCTGTTCTGAACAATGGACGCCTTGCCGCAGTGGTGAATATGCCTGTGCCGCGTGGGGCCCGGACTGGACGGCACGAAGAGGGCAGTCCTGATGGCCATTTGCAATTGTTTCCCGGGAAGTCCCGGAAATTGACCGTAACGACGCACGCACGGCACCCACCGGATGGAGGAGACTGCCATGCGACTACCGGCGCCCCCCCGCGGTCTACGCGACCGCAGCTACCCCGCGGTCTACGCGACCGCAGCTACCCCGCGGTCTACGCGACCGCAGCTACGATGACGCGTCGCGCGGAATCGGCGGGCAGGAATCATCGCGGCCCATTCTCACGGCTTGTTTTGCTCGGCAAACCTCCCGTGATACTCCGCATGGCCATCACATCTCTCAAACACGAACTGGCAGATGCGGGTGGCCGGATACAGGGCCAGCGGCGTATGTCCGAGGTTCACGATCTCGAGGACCTGATGGTTCGAGATGCCCGGGTGCATGAAGCCCGCGGTGACATGGACAGCAAGCCCGAATCGCGCGAATCTGCTTCTTCCTTCGAGGCGACCGGAGATGTTATCTGCCAGCGTGATTTTCTCCCGCGTGATCCCAAGGATCATCTCGCCAGGCTTGATCACTACAAAACCATCGTCCTCCACGTGGATACTACTCGTGATGTCCTCGAATCGGGAGTCGTTCTTGACGTGGTAGACCGTGGACTGCTTCTTGAATACTCGAAAGTCGTTCCCCAGCGTGAGATCGATCGATCCGGGTCCGACCTGCGATGCATCGAGCGGTTCGATCCTGATAGAGCCGTTCTTCAGCGCCTTTTCGATCTCCGCTCCGATCAATACACTCATCTCAGCCTTTCATTGGGTGACGCGCCGACAGTTCCGCGTATGTTGTTGGTGGTCACTGGCCACCTGTCTGAACGGGCTGTCTAAACGGGCTGTCTAAACGGGCTGTCTAAACGGGCCACAGATGGTCCGGGTTCACCACCACCTGATTCTCCAGAACACCTTCGGTTCCTGGCACTGGGTACGGAAGACCGCCGGCCCAGCCGCCACGCACGCCATTTTGCCATTTTTGCATCCAGAATGCCAACTGGACACGGGCGAAACAGGCCGCGGCGGCATGCGCGTGTTCGCCTCGGACCGGCACTGCGCTGGGCACACTGCCTCGCGAAAGGCGCTTGACACGGACGTCCGTCCAGACAACCATGCGAGGCATGTGGAAACGCCATCCCTGCCAGCTGGCCACCCTCGGACGCCCAAGACCATGCCCATCAAGCCCCGTCGCCACCCCATGAAACAGTCCCTCCTATTTCTGTCAATCATCGTGTCTGCCGGCTCCCTGTTCGCGCGCGAGCCGGTCTGGGTTTTCAACAACGGACCGGACGCGAAGTTGATTTCGCTCGGGCAAGGGCAGCTCTACTACGAGGTCGGGTTGACGAAGTTGATTCCGACCGGAACCGACCTCACCCTGTCCGTTCCGATGGGCGCGGACGACGCGTTCCCCGCCGACGAGCGACCGTTCTTCGCCGTTCGGTACAAGTACAAGACGACGATCACGCAGGCAGGCCTGTTCTTTACGACCGATACGTTGACCGTTCTTTCGGACAAGAGTTACTCCTCGTTTTCCGTCGTCGGGGACAATACATGGCGGACCGCGATTGTCGACATGCGCAAATTCGACCATCAGAACTGGACCGGAACGATCACTTCGTTCCGGTTCGACCCGACCAATCCGAGCGATACGGATTCCATCTATCAAGTTTCTCGGCTCGGGTTCTTCCCGTCGGAGGCGGAGGCTCAACGTTTTCTCGATGCCGCCGTGGACGCCCCCGACTATTCGGAGCCGACGTACTTCATCGCGCCGCTCGAGCGGGTTCTGGTTCCCGGCGGCTGTCTGTCCGATGGGTTCGACCAGGCCGACTTCATGCTCCGGTCGACGACCATCGACAATCCGTCCGAAACGACCGTCGTCCGGTTCAGTCCGAAAGACGCAGCGGGCGATGAGTCCGTTGTTCCCGTCTGCCAGACGAACCGCCGCGGATTTACCCACTTCGTCGCGAAGAAGCCGGGGAAGTACCGCCTGGTCAACGAGGACGTCCCGTTGGACGACATTGCCAGCCTGGCGGCGAAAACCCAGTCGGCGATTCAATTCGTCGTTGCGCGGCGATTGCTCGACGCGATGCGAAGACCGGAAGTTCCGCCCACACGATCCGCTTTCGGACCCCGACTGGAACGCTGCGGTCGCAGTCGCTGGGCGAGTACGACATCCAATCTGAAAACCGCAGCCAAGCCGGCGACCCGCGCCGAAGCCGCCGTCGTTCTGAAAACGGCCATTCAAACCGCGTTGGGAACCGCCATCGAATCTCCCTATACGAACGAGTACCTTACCCGCGACCGGATTCGAATCGGAGCGTGGGTCAGTCCGCGCCAGGAGGCGGTCGGAAAGGATTTTATCGAAACGTACAGTTCCGGCGGATTCGACTGGATCATCGCCCACGGCGCACTGGCCGGCTCCGAACACAGGGAAATGCTGCTCAGGGACTGCGACAGGTACGGCGTCGAACTGATCCTGGGCGACGGCGCGTACAAGAACCCCGCCGTGGCGACCGCGGAATACTTCGACCATCCGTGTTTCGCCGGAACCTACGTGACCGACGAGCCGGGAACGGACCAGTACGACAAGCTCGCCGAGATCTGCAATACGTACTACAAAGAAACCGGTGGCAAGCTGCCGTACATCAACCTGCTTCCCATGTACGCCAACGCGGCGCAGTTGAAATACGGGGCCTCCGCCGCCGCGATTGAATACTACGATTCCGATCCCGACCTGTTCAAGAAATACTGCGATGCGTTTTGCGAGAAGTTCGACCCGCCGTATATCTGCACCGATATTTACCCGCTCAACTGGGTCAATGGCAAGCGAGCCACGTACAAGGACTATTGCGAATCGATCAATATCATCGCCGCGTCCGCCCGGGAGCATGACAAGGATTTCTGGTGCTGTATCCAGACGTTCGCCTGGGTCCCCAGCAAACGAACCCCGACGGAAGCGGAGTTCCGCTGGCAGTCGTACTGCATGCTGTCGTTTGGCTGCAAGGGCCTGCTCTGCTGGACGTACGCGGGGTACGAGCCGGAATTTCCGTCGCTGATCACGGTCGACGGGAAGCGAACCAACGCCTGGTACGACGCCGCGACGGTCTTCAAGGAGATTCGCAAAGTCTCCGATGCCTTCGTCCGGTATAAGAACATCGGCGCGCTCGCCCATAACTGCACGGACGATACGCCGTACCTGAAATTCAGCAACCCGGTCCGGACATTCCCGACGATTCAGCAGATTCAATGCGACGACCCGCTGCTGGTCGGTTGTTTTGCGAAGGAAGACGGCCCCGCAACCGCGTTGACGATCGTCAACATGAGCGAGTTGGAAGCGATCAAGACGGCGCACGTCAAGCTGAAGATCGCAGGCTCGACAGTCGTCGCTTGGCCTCGCGGGCAACGCTCAGTCTTGAGTCCCGACGCCGACGGATTCTATCATCTCACGCTTCCGTCGGGCGAGGGAGTCTTCGTCGAAGTCGAGTAGACCGAGCTTACTCTGGATTCCGACGCGAGCGGCCACTCTCGTGCATCGTCTGGTGCTGGCTATTCTTCGTGCTCGTGCTCGTCATCGACCGTCGAAGAAGGGCTGGCCTGCGATTCGGCCACGCCATCCTATTTCCTGGCCATGCGAGTCAACATCGCGACGATTCGCCCCTGCGAGACCCATCCATCTTCTCGCCTCAAGCGACCCGCAGCATTCGTTTCAGCAGTGGGTACGCGAGCAGTGCCACGACCAAGTAACTCCACAGCCACGGCGGCAGCCAACCGGCAGTGCCGAGGCCCAACGGCCGATATTCGCGGAGCCGCAGTACGGTTTCGAAATCGTCGCCGTGACTCCGTCGCACGGCGGCATAGACGCGCCGGCCAATCAACAGGGGATGCTCGAAGGTCTGTTCGCGAAACCGAATCGTGAGCGGATAGGGGCTGTCGTCGCCGGCTGCCTGCACCACCCAGGTCGCCGCCGCGCGCGGCCCCTGCGCGCACCGCGACGGCTCGATCTCGCGAACCCAGCCGCCCTGACTCCGCAGTCCCTCGAGCGGTACGAGGTGCGTGACGGCGCCCACGGCCGACGACGGGAACCAAGCCACCAACTCCACCGGCTCGTGCGGTGCCGGAGGCAGGTAGTGGATCCGCTGCGCCGCCCAGCTCATCAACATGGCCAGCGGCAGCAAGGACACCAGCAGGACGCGCAGCTCCTGGCGGATCCGGAGCATCGCCACGGCGCCGGCGGTGCGCCGATAGCGCGCCCGGGCCGACTCGTCGCGATTAGCGCGCGCCGCCCGGATCAGCTGCTTGAGCTGCCGCTGATCTTGCCGTATCCGGCGCAACAGCGACTGGTCCGTCACGAGGCGGCGCAGTCCGATGGCCAACAGCACCGAGAGAACCGCCAACAGCACCAGCGCTGCATTGCGCGGCAGCGCCAACAGCCACCCCAGTAAAACGTCTCCTAGGCGCTGACACGTCTCTTGCCAAAGGTCGCTCATGGCGCGGGGTCTCCGTCGCTGACGAGCCAACCGCCATCGCCGTCCACGACGACCACCTGGCCGTCGCGGAGCAACTCTCTGGCGTGGGACAATACCACCACAGGGATGCCGAGCTGCCGCGCCACGATAGCCCCATGCGACAACAGGCCGCCTCGTTCGACCACCACGGCGGCGACGCGCAGCAGCAGCGGAGTCAGACCGGTATCGAGCGACGAGCAGACCAGTACCGAGCCGGCAGGCAGATCGTGCACGGGCCTGTGCGCAGGCCAGATGCAGACCGGCCCCCGCGCCATTCCGGCCGAAATTGCCGTAGCCTCCATTCTCACACCGCCCGTCGGCGATGGGGTTGGCATCCCGATCGCCTCCAAATGCGCCGGATCAATCGCCTCCGGTACGTTCAATCGCTGCAACCACTGCCGCCGCTGCCGCCGCAGGCTGAGTGCATCTCGTCCCCGTTCTCGCTCTGGCCGACGCGCGTCCGGATCCTTCAGCAAGGCATCGGATGTCGCGTCGGTGCCGAGATCAACGACGCGCGGCGGCCCGCCGGAGAACTGCCGTAGCTCCTCATACCGCAAGAAAAAAACGTCGTCACCCCATCCTAGGCGACGACCGATTTCCTGAACGGCTTGACGGATCAGTTCGTAGCCCAACAGGAACGCATGCCGAGCCGATGCGCGATGAGGCAACAATTGCTGAGCCCGCTCAGCCGCTCGCTGGACCGCCCCGGTGAAGGCCGAAGCGCCGTGGTCCGCCAGTCGATTCGCCAGGGAGTCCCATGCCCGCTGGCGATCGTGCGCCGCCTGTTGCCGCAATGATTCCGGGTCCGGAGTGTCCGCGTTTCGCAACCAGATCGCGAGACGTGCCAACTGATCCGGGATCTCACGCCAGCGGGGCGCGGACAGCTCCATTTCCTCAGGGCCTCGATGACCGAACATCGCCAGGAATTGCTGCACACTGCTCTGGCCTTGCGCGACGCGATACAGTCCCACTTCCCAGGCGGTTGTCGGCGACTCGGCCAGACCCAGCACCAGATCTCGGGCGTAGCGGCTCCCCTCTGATTCTCCCATCAGGCGGACCAAACTGTTTTCCAACGCGTGCATGGCCAGGCCGGCAAAGAAGCTCGGCCGCAGCGCTTCGGCGGCGAATTCGTCCAGCACTCGCCCACAACGCTGCTCCAGCACAGCCGCCAGTTCGCGGTCGGACAGACTCGCCAAGTCCTCGCGGCGCTGCTGTTGCACATAGGACAAATAGGGAGGCAAGACCTGCCGCTCCCATCGTTCCACCACTCGCACCGGCTCGCACTTCAACCGCCGCGTTGCCCGCCACAGCGTCCAGATCACGGTCGGCAGCCGCAGCAGCAGCCAGGCATCGGCTCGTTCCGGCATCAAGCAAGTGGGTCCGCGTTCGAGCCAACGTGGGTCGGCTCGCAAGGCAGTCAGATCATACCCCAACGGCAGCCCGACGTTGAAGAGCTCCGCCAGTCGATCGGGATCCGCACAGACGCGACCAGCCACCAATTCCAGAAAACCGTCGTCGCAGACCCGGCGCAACGGCGAGTAGCCGAGACTGCGGTACAACCGTCCGTAACCACCGCTGCCGCTCATCCAGCGGCGCACCAGGTCCCAGGTCAGCGGCGTCGGGGCTGAGAGAGTCTCGCCAAGGCTGTGCCTGACCCACAACCGCGTGCCGTGCTGGCGAGCCGAGTTTTTCAAACGCAGTATTTCCTCGGCGCGAAATCGCGCCCTCTGCTCGACCACCCCCGGCCGGTCCATCGGCCGAGCCTGGAACAGCCAGGCTTGTCCCGCCGCATAACCCCACTCGACGTCCACGGGACCGCCCAGCAGTTTCTCGACCTGCGTTGCCAGCACATACAACTGGCTCAGCTGGGGCGAATCCAAGATGGGCTCGCGGTGTTGTATGGCCGCCGGAAGGCCGTTGCGATCCAGCTCGTACCGTTGCGGTGCGGCGTGCCCTGAGACCAACGCGTCACCCCGCCCGCGGACCGCTTCGATCACCAACACATTGCCCACCGGTTGCCGCGGATCGTGCGAGAACAGCACACCGGCCGACTCGGTCGCCAGCATGGCCTGTACCGTGACGGCGGTGCCGGTCGTCTCATCCAGCTGGTGCAGGCGACGGAACGTCACGGCTCGTTCACTCGACCACGAGTCAAATACGGCCGCGATCGACTGCCGCACCAGGTCCCATCGATCCTGCGGCAGCAGCTCGCCGCCAGTCCGTTCGTATTCTGTCCGCAGTTGCAGACACGCGATTGGGGCGTCCCTCGGTGCGGCTTCGCCTCTGTCCGCCGTCAACTCAATACCCCGGGCAGCGGCAAAGTCCCGCACAAACTGGCTGTAGGCCCACCAGACCTGAGCGTCGTCGAGCGATTCCGCCAGCTCTTGAGTCAAACCGCAATTGAGCAGTGTCA
This sequence comes from uncultured Planctomycetota bacterium, assembly GCA_963802295.1. Taxonomy (GTDB): domain Bacteria; phylum Planctomycetota; class Planctomycetia; order Pirellulales; family Pirellulaceae; genus JAJRVM01. Next base: position 254,466 of record CAWDIM010000022.1, read on the forward strand.
GCAGCATTCCCGGCATGGAAACCGGTGCGCCGCTGCGAATGGCCAGCAGCAAGGGTCGTGGCGGACGGGCGAAAGTTGCCCCGGCCGTTTGCTCTAACACGCCCACCGCTTCCACCACTTGCTGCGACAAACCGTCTGGCCAGCGTCGACCTTGCGCGAGGTACTGCGCGGCAAGCGTCGGTCGTGATCGTGAAGCAGGGAGGCGTCGGCAAACCGGCCGCACACAACGTGCGCAGCACCGCTCCCTTGCCGCCACACACAGACACCGGGTCACACGACTCCGGCAACGGCTCGGTGCAATGGTAGATCCAACGTGGCGAGGTCATGGCTCATCGCCTCCCGTCAGACAGACCAGGCCTCGGCCGGCCAGCCCTACATAGACGCGACCGGCGTGCAACACCGGCTGGGCCGTGATCTGAACGTGACCCAGTTCCGCAAACGTCCGCACGGTGCGGCCCGGCAAGTCGGCGGCCATGATCGCATTGGCAGCCGAGAAGAGCACGCCGTTGAACCCAATCAAGGGATTCAGGCCCGGCGTCGCTCCGGACAACCGAGCCAGTTCGCAGCCCGACGGATCGCCCAGGACGAGCTCACCGCCGCCGCTGATAAACGCGATGCGGTCCGGAGCCACTGACAACGGGCCGCTGACGACACCTTCCAACTGAGCCAATGGCTGTCCATCAATCAGCGAGTGAATCTGAACTCCCGCCGCGTCGGCAAAGTAGATCCGCTTACCGCAGACCGCCGGCGGCGTTGCGGCGGGCCGCGGCAGGGAAGAGGTCCACAGCAGGCGACCGCTGACGGCATCGATGGCAACCAGCGCCGGCGGTCTCTCGACAGCCGCGACCAGCAGCGACGTGGAGGCGTCCACGCCGTGCCGCAGCGGGCCGATCTCCGCCGTCCACAGCACGCTGCCATCCAAGTCCAGACCCCTCAATCGCCCCGGCGATTCCTGGACCAACAAGCGGTCGCCAGACGCCGTCAATGATGTCTCGGATACCTGCCACGCTCGGCGCCAAAGTTCCTTGCCCGTCGTCAGATCGAGGGCGAGCAGATGGCGCGGCGAGCCCCCCACATCCGCGGTCACGGCAAACACGCGACCACCGCTGATCGCCGGAGAATCCCTCACACCCGCGGGCAGCGGATGCACCCACAGCGGCCGGACTTGTGCCACGTCGCCAGCCGCCAGCGCGACCAACCCGCCCTCAGCTCCCGCTTGGAAGGGGACGACGATCGTGGCGTCGGCGATGGCCACGCCGGCCGTGACCGCCAGCGGCGAAGCGTCGGGAGCCAATCGATCAAACTGCCATCGCACTTGCGCCTCCCGCGGGATCGACGAATCGTCGCGACTGCCAGCCGCGCCGGCGCCGCCTCCTTCCCCTGGCCAGAGTTCATCGTCGGCACGGGTCGGCGCATCGCCGCGACACTGCAAACCGTCCTCCGGCGTACCGACGTAGACGTGCCCCGCAGCCACCACCGGCGCGCTGAAATAACGTCCGGCCGGGCCCAGTCGCGCCTCCCACACACACTGCAGAGAGCGGGCATCGAGTGCGACGAGCAGACCATCCTGATTCACCACGTAGATCAGGCGATCGGTCACGGCCGGCGCCGCCACGATCGGTGCGCCGCTGTTCCACTGCTGAAGCAGGCGGCCCGCGCGGTCCAGCAGATAGACGTGGCCGTCGCAGCAGGCCGCCACCACGCGGTCTTCGGTAACCGCCACGGCCCCCAACACCGTCGCTGGCAGCGCAAAGGACCATTGCTCCTGGAAGGTCGCCAGGTCGAAGCAACGCAGACTGCCAACCGGATCATCGACCGGCCGCACAAAGTCCCCACGTCCCATGCCGACAATCAGTTGGCCGTCGGCTATCGCCGGCGGGCTGAAGACAGGATCGGGCATCGATCGGCGAGCAAGCTCGGTGCCGGTCGCGGCATCGAGGACACACAATGCACTCCCCCCCTGCCCGAGGCCAACGTACACGCGATCGCGCCAGACCGCCAAACTCGTCTCCGCATCGGGGTAGCGGGTCCCGGGCGCGTGCCAGACGACGCGGTCTTGGTCCCTCGCAGACGGATCCAAGCGCAGGCAGTAGACGCCATCGTCGCCGGCCCCGACGTACACGCGATTCGCCGCGATCACGGGCGTACATTCCACATGGCCGTTCGTGGTAAACGTCCAGCAGACCCGCCCGGCCTGCGGCGACTGCAAATCCAGGCAGACGACCCGCCCCCGGCGCGCGTGATGCAGGCCCTCGCCACACAACAAGTACCGGCCGGAAATCACCGGGGATGAGAAAGTGGCCCGGTAGCGGGCCGGAGCGGCACTCCACTGCTGCTCGCCCGTCTCCGCGTCCCAACAGCAAATCAAGCCTCGATCGCCGCGCGAAGAAACACAGTACACGCGGTTTCCAACCACGGCGGGCGACGACCAGAACGCTTCGCCCGATCGCCCGCTCGACCACCGCAAAGAACCGCCGACGGGACCCGGTTCGCCCGGCACCCAGCCGCGCCGCTGCAGGTCGCCGCGATCCATCGGCCAGCTGCCCCCCGCGCTCAGCCCCCCGCGCTGGTCGTTGGCCACTTGCCGCGGCCAACGGGAGTCGAGCCAGCAAATCGTCACCGCACAGACCGCCAATACCAACAAGGCATACTTCTGCCGCCAGACAAGTGGCAGGATGCGTTTGGCGACGTCCGGCCGGCGCAAGGCCGCCAGCGCCGCGAGGATCGACAGCAGCAGCGCTGGCAGCAGCAACGCCATTGTTGTCAAGGTCGGCAGGATGGGCACGACCCCAATCAACTTCTTCACTCCCCAATCGATGGTTTCCGTGACTCACAGCGGCTGATCCGGCGATGGTATCGCGCTGGCGAACGCACCCCGGTAACTCTACCATCTTGCCGCCGCTCAGTCACGGCATCCGTGCGGCAGCGGACGAGACCAACACATTGACGCGTCTCTCCGCGGAGATCTATGATGGATCGCAGGATGAGTCCGCGGCCATAGGGAGGAGCGGGTTCTGGTACCCGTCGCGGATGCCGTGGGATGGCGAGTTGCGAGACGATCAAGTCATGGCGAGGTGAGAAACTATGCGTCGTTTCAGAGCCTTTACGCTGGTGGAGCTGCTGGTTGTCTTGGCCGTCATCGGGATCCTGTTGGCGTTGCTGTTGCCGGCCGTCCAGATGGCCCGCGAGACGGCGCGCCAAGCCCAATGTCGCAATAATCTCAAGCAGATTGCCTTGGCCATGCAGGCCTACCACGACTCCCACCAGACCTTGCCTTCGGGCTACATTTTCACGCCCCCCAGCGCGGGCTCCGTACCGACCGTTCCCCCGGCGGCCTTGGCCTACCAACCCCTCCGTTTCGACGCGCCGCCGCCGATGCCGTTGATTCTTCCCAACAGTCCCGGCTGGGGTTGGGCCGCTTTGCTGCTCCCTTTCTACGAACAGTCGGCACTGAGCAACAGCATCGATTTTCATCTGGCCGTCGAAGCGGTGGCCAATGCGGCACCGCGCGTGAGGCTGATCCCCACGCTCGTTTGTCCGAGCGACACGCAAACCGGTGTGTATCTGGTGTGGGACGAATTGAATGCGCCGTTGGCCCAGGCGGCCACGAACAGCTACGCCGCTTGCTTTGGATCCTATGGCCTGATGAACACGGACCCGGACACGGGCAATGGGCTGTTTCAGCGGAACAGCCGGATTCGCTTCGACGACATCCCGGATGGCCTGTCGCAGACGCTGGCGGTCGGCGAACGAGGGACGTTCTTTGCCAAGACCCCATGGGCGGGTGTCATGACGGGCGGCACTGTCCGCACCACGCCGGGTGCTCCCGTGTACACCGCGATTGTCGAATTGTCCCCCGCCATGGTGATGGCGCGATTGGGTAACCGATCGTTGAACAGTCCGCTTAGCGAGCCGTACGACTTCTTCTCGCCCCACAGCGAGTTGGTCTATTTCGCGTTTGCCGACGGTTCGGTGCAGGGGCTGACCTCCAGCGTCGAACTGGGCGTGCTGCACGCACTCGCGACGCGTGACCGGCAAGATGTCGTCGCGGCGGAGTACTGAGACAGGCCGCAGCCGCCAGCCCACCAGCTGTGGGACAGGCCATTGCCCAACAAGACGCTAACGCAGAGGAGGTCTCATGGTACCGCGAAAGGCCTTGAACACACTGGCCGCCACGGCGGGTTTGTCGCTGGCCGTCGCGCTGGCCGGCTGCGAAAGCCGGCCCCAGGCTCCCGTCCTGCGCGATTCCCCGGTCTATCGTAACGAGGGGGAAGGAGTGCGATTTCTCGTCCCCGACGGTTGGATTCAGACGGCCAGCACGCTGCTGCCGCGAGGCAAGCTGGAAGGCCAGGCCTTCCTGGCTCGGTACCGCATCAATACCCCGGAACCAGGCGCCATGCTGCAGATCGAATGCGCGCCGGATGGGCCGCACTTCGATCCGGTTGAGCATCACGCGGCTGCCTCGTATCGCGTCGAGCGGTGGACGGCCACCGAGCCCACTGAGGAATTGACGATCGGCGGAGTCGCTGCCCAGCGGCTGTTCTACGCGAGCGAAGTGGAAGGTCGCAAGATAACCAAGGAGGTCGTCTGCTTTCGTCGCCACAGCCGCGTCTACTCATTCGTCGGCCTGTTCTGGTCGACCGACGACAAGGCGCGCGAGCAGATCCGCCGCGCCGTGGAAAGCACGATCTGGGACTGACGGGAATGACGACTCTACTTGCCCGCTTCCGCGGGAGGGCTGGCCGCGGGGGTCTTGGCCGGCAGCGTCTCGGGCGCGATCGTTTGGAGCGTGTTGCGTGCCGCCTCGCGTACGATCTCCTCCTTGTCGGTCAGCAGCACTTGTTGGATCTCGCTCACGACGGTGCGGGCCGCGGGACCGACCTGACCTAGCGAGCGGACGGCGTCGCGACGGACGCGGATGGCCGGATCATGCAGGACGGACACCAGCGGCGCGACGGCCGCGGCCGCACCGGGCCCAATGTCCCCTAACGCCTCGGCCGCATGCTCGCGGATCGTTGCGGCCGGGTCCTGCAGAGCTGTTACCAGGGCCGGCACGGCGTCGGCCGCCTCCGCGCCGATCTTACCGATCGCCCGGGCCGCATTCCAGCGCGTCTCCGAGTCCAGCTGGGCGTTGGCCAGCATCTCCAGCAACACCGGCAAACCCGGTTTGGCCGCGTCAGCGTACTCGCTCAAAGCCCGGACGTGGACCGGATTCTGTTCTCGCCCCAGCAACTCCACAAGCTCCGGCACCGCCATCTCCGCCGGCACACTCGCCTTGGGCAGCGCGGCGGAAACCACGCTGCGCACGTGTGCATCGGGATCTTCGAGCGCGGCGAGCAGGCTCGCCGGCGTGGCTTCCCAACCACCTCCCACCTTGCCCAGCAACTCGGCCGCCAGGCACCGAACCTCGGCACTCGATCGACGCTGGTCCCGCAGGACTGCCGCCAGCACCGGCGCCGCCTCTGAACCGGCTCCCTCCAGCGTCTCGATGGCCTCAGCCTGTTGGGCCGGACCGCCCGCCAACATTCGTCGCCACTGACTGGCCGACCGGCTCTGGTACAACGGCTCGCCCGTGGCGTAGCCCCACACGGCGATCAGCGGTTGCCGGCTCGCCACGAGCAGGGCCACTACGGTCACGAGGATGGCCCCGACGACAAGCTGCTTCTTCATCGACGTTTCCTCTCCAACAATCGGACGCCCTTGCCCACACTGCAGAGCGATTTCCCGTTGCCCCCTGATGTTCTGGCACGCACGGACGACGCGGACACAAAGCTGGTGGCCAGACCGATCGGCCGCTCATGTTCTGGTCACCGGTATTTTTTATTTTTGTCCTCCGGCCCACCTGCCTGCAATCTGTCTGACACGTTGACGAGGGAAAAAAACCGTCTCAGCCGCATCGCCGGGACGGTGCGTTCTGAACCGTCGCGCGCGGCGCGGCTCAGAGCTCCACGGCGGCCAGTGCCTTCCCCAGCCGGGCCTGATCGAGACTGGCCTGGCGGAAAACAGGCAACAACTTCTCGTAAACCTCCATGTTCCGCTCAGCGGGTCGCGTCACCGATTCGATTTGGTGCACGTCGTCGACTCGGTCGAAATTCTCCCACAGCCCGACCGCCAGCGCGGCCACGGCGGCCGCACCGAGCGATCCCGCTTCCTGCCCCACGTTCGTCTTGACAATGTCGATTTGCAGGGCATCCGCCAGGATCTGCCGCCAAAGCGCACTGCGACTGCCGCCACCCACGATGACCATCTCCTGTCCCACTTCACCCAACCGCCGCAATTCGTCGAGGACGAGCCGCAGATTCAAGGCGATGCCCTCGAGCGTGGCACGCACCACGTCGGCCTGCGTGTGGCCGAGATCCAAGCCGAGAAAGGCACCCCGGATGGCCGGGCTGGCGTCCAACGAGGATCCACCCGCCAGGCTGGGATTGAACAGCAGCTTGTTCGAACCCACGGGAGCGTTCCCCGCCAGGTCGGTCATCACATCGTAGGGATCGCGGCCTTCACGCTGCGCTTGCTCGGTCAAGTTCAGGCACAGGTGATCTCGCACCCAGCGCAACGAAGTCCCGCCCGAAAAGATCGCCATGGCCGAAGCGAACATGCCCGGAGTAACGTGCGTGAAGACATACGGCTTGCTCCGGTCTTCCAGGAGCGGCTGGGAGGAGGCGTGGGCGATCCACATGGATGAACCGAGCGAGGCGTACATCCGTCCTTCGCGAAAACACCGCGCTCCCAGCGCCATGCAGGAGTTGTCGACTCCGCCGCAAGCCACCTGCACTCCTCGCGGCAGTCCCAGCTGTTGAGCCGCTTCGCCCGTTAACTCTCCGAGCACCTCGGTCGACGGCACAATCTCCGGGAACAGGTCCGGTGACAGACCGGAGGCCGCGAGCAACTCGTCCGAATATCGCCAGCCGAGCAAATCGTAGACGCCGCAGCCGGAAGCGTACGAGTAGTCGGTGGCCACGCGACCCGTCAAACGATAGTTCACGTAGTCTTTCGTGCCGATCACCTGGTCGATGCGCGCGAACATCTCCGGCTCATGGTCCCGATACCAGAGCATCTTGAAAACGGTGTAGTGGGGCGGCGGGAAACCGTTGCCGGTGAGGCGGTACCAGCGGATCGGATCGACGTTCTCGAAGAACGCGGCCGCCTGCGCCACCGGACGAGAATCGGACCAGATCGGCGTGCGCTGCCGCAGCAGGCGGCCGTCGCGGTCCAACGGCACGCAGCCGAGACTGTGCCCCGAGATGGCCAATCCGCGAATCGAGCGCGGGTCGACCACGCCGGCGGCAAGCAGGCGGCGTGTACTCTCGACCACCGAGTCCCACCACGACTCGGGACGCTGTTCGTGCCAACCGGCCTGCGGATACTCCGTCGAGTAGGGAACGAACTGCGCGGCCAGCAATCGCCCCTCCCCATCGTAGAGCGAGGCCTTGTTACCACCGGTTCCCAGATCGTAGGCGATGAGCGTTTCCATGTCAGACTTCGACCCCCTCGGGCAGAGCAGCACACGCGGCCAGAATCGCCGTCCCGGACGACAGACTGACGCCGAACCGCGTCACCCCCAGGCGGATCATTTCGACAACGGTCTGCAGATCGCGTACGCCGCCGGCCGCTTTGACCTGAGCCGCGTCGCCCACCGCCGACTTGATCAACGCCACGTTGTGCAACGTCGCGCCGCTCGGAGCCCAACCGGTCCCCGTCTTGACGAAGGCGGCACCGGCCCGCACGGCAAGCCGGCTGCCCCGCACAATCTCGTCGTCCGTCAGATAATGAGCTTCGAGAATCGCCTTGACCGGCGCTGCGTCCGCCGCCTCGACCACCGCACGAATGTCGTCCTCCACGTCCCGATCGCGACCGGATCGAAGCCACCCGACATTGATCACCATGTCCAGCTCGGAAGCGCCAAGCAGCAGATGCTCGCGCGCTTCCGCAACCTTCACGGTCGTGCACTGGGCGCCCGAGGGAAAACCGACGACGCCACCTAGCCCAACTGCGGGCGCATCAGCCAGCAGCGCCTTCAACTCGGCCATGTAACACGGCATGACGAAGGCACAGATGCAGCCGTGCCGCCGGCACACCTCGGCCAGCTTCCGCACCTCAGCCAGATCCACGTCGGTCCGGACCGCGCTCAGGTCCATCATTCGGGCGAGCTGTCTGACGTCGACCTTCATGGTTGCGTTACTCCTGCATGCCAAAGGCCGCCTTGAACGCGTCGGCGATTTCCGGATGAACGTCGGGATTGATGCCGTCTTGGTCGTACGGCACGCCCAGCAGGTCGAGATCGTGCTTCAACTGCACGATCTCTTCCTCCGGGCTGACGCGCGGCGGAACGGCCCGCGACAGCGGCGTCAGCCAGGCATTGAGCGTGTGGCCACCGTCGACCATCAGGTCGAGTCCCGTCACGAAATTCGACGCGGCCGACGCCAGGAAGATCACCGCTCCGTGGAGGTCCTCGGGACGCTGCACATGCCCCAGGGGCGTCAACTCGCGAATCCGCCGGCGCACAATCACCGGCGTCGACGCGTGCATCGGCGTGAGCAGGTAACTCGGGCTGATGCAGTTGACGTTGATATTGAACCGGCCCCATTCGGCGGCCAGCGTCTTCGTCATGTGCACCACGCCTGCCTTCGACGCGTCATAAGAGGCGTTGCAGTTGGCGATCGTCGCCGACATCGACGCGATGTTGATGATCTTCCCCTCGGTCGGCGTCTGGCGAATCATCTGCTGGGCCTCGGCCTGCGCACAGAGAAAGGTCCCGGTCAGGTTCACGGCGATGACCTTATCCCAGTCGGCCTGGTCGATTTGCTCGTCGGCCCCCAGGATCCCGATGCCCGCATTGTTGACGGCCACGTCCAGCCGCCCAAACTGCGCCACAACCTGCGAGACCATCGATTGAACCTGCGGCTTGTTGGTCACGTCGCACGCGACAAAGAGCGATTGGACACCCAGCGACCGAACCTCGTCGGCTGTCTTCGCGCCGGCCGCCGCATTGAGATCGACGATCGCCACGTCGGCCCCGGCCCGCGCCAGCGCCAGCGCACAACCCCGACCGATCCCCACGGCGCCGCCCGTCACCAAAGCCTTGTGGCCGGTCAGGTCAAACAGAGACAGGTTCGCCATCGTATGCTCCTAACGCGGCCGCTGGCCGCAACCAAACCGGAAATCCGAAATCCCAATCTCGAAAACCAAAACAAATTCGAATGACAAAACCTCAAGAGAAAAACCGCCGCCGGCATGATCCGCTCGCAGCTTCTCACCACGCAGCAGGCAATTCCGTCCTCCCTTCCTCCCTTCCTCCCTTCCTCCCTTCCTTCCTTTCTCCCTTTCTCCCTTTCTCCCTTTTTTCCGTCATTTGAATTGACAAGCATCCCAAACCTTCGCTGCCGGCAGAACCACAGTCACAGGCCACAAGCAGACTCTCACTCAAAGCGTGGCCTGCGGATTGGAAAAGCGGAGACCGTCCATGTCGTGGAAGGTACCGTACTCGGTCACCAGGGCTCCCTCGGGACCGGCCACCATGAAGTGCCAGGCGGTCAGACGGTTCAGGTCGCCGACCTCGTCGATCTGCAACGGTTGGCAGCGACGCGACTCGACGATGTCGCGCTGGCTCGGTGGGATCTTGTCGAGGTATTCGGGTGTCGGCTCACCTTCACCAAACGTATAGATCATTCCTTTCCGCGGCTGCCACGATTCCATCTTGGGGGCTCCCTTGTCGGTGGCCAGGTGCTTGTGCTCGGGAATCATCTGGCCCGGCAGCAAGTAGATCTCATGGCCGAAATAGTTGTAATCCTGCCGATTCAGCCAGAAGATGCCGGCCATGCCGACCCGGGCAAAATCACGAAGCCCGAAATCGAGGATCCACATCTCTTTCTGGAGCCTGTCGGAGATCGGATAACCGAATCGGCGGAACATGTCGAAATAGGCCTCGCGGGCCTTCTCTTCGAGAAAGGTGCCGTCGCTGGCGTAGAAATCCGGGCTCTGGTAGTTCTTCACCGCGGGCGCTTCGCTCGACGCCGCTTGCGCGCGAACGCTCAAGCCGCCGGCAACGGCAGCCGCCGAGCCCAGCATGATCGAGCGGCGAGTCCATCGATTCAATCGTTTGTCAGCCATCGAAATCCACTCCCCTTTTGGCAATCGTCTCGGTTCTCGAAGCATCCCCCCTCACGCGGCAGTCTGCCTGCGGCGGAGAATTCGGCAACTGTCAAGTGTCCTCAGTCGACCGTGCGGTTGTCAATGATCCTCGGGCATAACTCTCGCCCTGCCGACCTTTCGCGTTCCCCTCTCCACGCGGCACGGGAGCTGTCTGCCGGCGATTGTTTGCCCAGCAGCAACCTGTCGCCTGAGTTCGGCAGCTGGCGGCGCGAATCGGAGCCGAGGCGAGAAATCCCGGTGCCGGCGCGCGGAGGGCCTGCTCGTGGTGACGATTGTCCGGCTTGCTCCGCGCGTGGCGGAGCGTGACAGCCCGTGAAGAAAGCCCGAGGAAAGGGCCCTGGCCGACGGACCGGGCAGGACGCCCTGCCTGCGCGAGGAGGGGTGTGCTATGTTTCCTATGTGTGCCTGCGTTGTCTTGGCCGTACGGGGCGTCCGTAGTGCGGCCCGTGCCAAGGGATGCAGCGCAGGCACTCGCCACACTCCTCCCCACAATATGGCGGCACCCGCGACACGCCCTGCGTTCAGTCTGGCGTGCCATCAAGTTCGACTAACCTGCGGCAACCCGTTGGGCCGCGCACGCCCCGCGGCGAGTCCACGAGGAGGACCGGCATGTTACGCGCCAAGGATCTCATGACCACCCATGTCGTCACAGTCGACCTGGACGACACCGTTGACCAAGCGATTGGCTTGATGATCAGGCATCGCATCAGCGGTCTGCCCGTCGTCGACCGAGAACGGCGCCCCTGGGGGTTGTCTCGGAATTCGACCTGCTCGAGCTGATCTGCGAAGGTCGGACGGAAGACGAAAAGGCCTGCCACTACATGTCGCGCGGGTTGTTCGCGGTGGTCGAGGAGGACAGTTGGGTCACGGTGGCGGAGATGTTTCGCGAGAAACATGTCAGGCGGCTCCCGGTCTTGCACGACGGGAAGCTCGTGGGGATCATTGCGCGTCATGATCTGATCCACGCCATCCGGGATGTTCGCCAACGCGTGCGCCGGCAATTGGCGGAGAAAACGCCGGGACACGCCCCAGCCGTGCTGTCGGCCGGCGCCGAGACAATCGCCGTGGGCGATTGACGACGGACCGGCAGGCGACCCTATCACCATCACCTGGTCTCATCCTGCGTTCGAGGCCAGCGGGTCAGCTGGTAGAGCATCAGCCGATAGCCCCACATGGCAGTTGGAGCAGTCGAAAGTGCTGCAGTCGATTCGGTGCAGCCTGCGCGTCTACCGGCGACCGGGCCCTGTGTGGGAACGAACTTCCGGCTGATCGCCGCCGGCAATCGACTGACGGCCGCTGCGAGCGAGCGTCTGCTCACGCCGGGGACAGGGCGGGTGCGAGGCCCCGTTGACCAAACGGCCCACTCGCTATAAATTATGATACCAGAATATGTTACGCGATTTGCAGGCCGTCCGGGCGGCGTGGAATTCCTGTCCCGGTCTCCCCAATTTCGAGCCTGCACGGGATAATTCTATTTCACTGACGAACAACCTCTGCGACCGAACTGGGCCGAGAGAAGCCTGCGCGCGGCGGCGCGGCGCGGCATGATCCGGTGGCCAATCGGTCTCTTTTTGCTGCGATTTCCTTTATTGCGGCCGACAAACCATGGAAATATTGGAACGAATCTGGGAACTGCTGGGACTGTTCTTTGGCGGTCTGACACGGGGATTTGAGCGCACGATCACCTCCGTCTTCGGCTCATCGAACGCCCGCTACATCAAGAGACTGCAATCGAAGGTGGAGGCCGTCAACAACCTCGAGCCGCAATGCCAGGCCATGTCGGACGAGGAGTTGAAGGCTCAGACGGCCAAGTTCCGCGAGCGGCTGGCGGCGGGCGAAACGCTGGACGATATTCTGATCGAGGCGTTTGCCGTCTGTCGCGAGGCGGGTCGTCGCTTTCTGTCGATGCGTCATTACGATGTGCAGCTGGTGGGCGGCATTGTGTTGCACAGCGGGACGATTGCCGAGATGGTGACGGGCGAAGGCAAGACGCTGGTGGCCACCCTGGCGGCCTATCTGAACGCCTTGGAGGGTCGCGGAGTCCACGTGGTCACGGTGAACGATTACCTGGCTCGCCGCGACATGGAATGGATGGCGCCTCTTTATATGGGCCTCGGCTTGACGGTCGGGGCGATCCAGAGCGACATGGAGGTGGAAGACCGTCAGAAGGCCTACGCGTGCGACATCACCTATGGCACGAACAACGAGTTTGGCTTCGACTATCTGCGCGACAACATGCGGCCGGCCGCGCGGGGTGACGACCGGTACCCGAAGTATCGCCAGCAATCCCAGGGCCCGCTGAACTATGCCATCATTGACGAAGTCGACAACATCCTGATTGACGAAGCGCGCACTCCGCTCATCATTTCGGGACCGGCCCATGAGAACGTGCGCAAGTATGCCGAGGCGGACCGGATCGCTCGCCAGTTGAAAAGGGACGTGCACTTCGAGGTGAACGAGAAGGATCACAGCACGAACCTGACGGACGAAGGGGTGCGCGCGGCGGAGAAGCTGGCGGGCGTCGAGAGCTTCTACACCGCCGGCAACATGGAGTGGCCACACCTGATCGACAACGCGCTGAAGGCCCACTTCCTGTACAAACGGGACGTGAACTACGTCAACAAGGAAGGGGCCATTATCATCGTCGACGAGTTCACGGGCCGATTGATGGAGGGTCGGCAGTGGAGTGACGGGCTGCACCAGGCGGTGGAGGCGAAGGAAGGAGTCAAGATCAAGGAAGAGACGCAGACGCTCGCCACGATCACCCTGCAGAATTACTTCAAGCTGTATCGCAAGATCAGCGGCATGACCGGCACGGCCATGACCGAATCGTCCGAGTTCTGGAAGATCTACAAGCTGGACGTGGTGGCCATTCCGACCAACCGGCCCATGCGGCGGCACGGAATTCCCGGACGTCATCTACCGGACCGAGCGGGAGAAGTACATCGCGGTGGCGGACGAAATCGAACGGCTCAATCGCTGGGACGTCCTGGTCTTCAAGAACGGCGACGAAATGTGGGGCGAGATCGTGCGCGAGCACAACGATTCGATCGAGATCAAGCCGCAGGGCCGCAAGCAGAAGGAAGTCATCCCGCGCGACAAGGTGGTGGAGTTCGAGCGGAAAGGGCGGCCGGTGCTGGTCGGCACCGTGTCGATTGAGAAGAGCGAGCGAATCTCGAACATGCTCAAGCAGCGCGGGATCGATCACGAGGTATTGAACGCCAAGTTCCACAAGCGGGAAGCGGAGATCGTGTCCCAGGCGGGACGCAGCGGCCGGGTGACGATCGCCACGAACATGGCCGGGCGCGGTACCGACATCATCCTGGGTGGCAATCCCGAGACGATGGCCTGGGCGCGACTGCAGGACAAGTATGAGACGCGGCTCGACGTGCCGCGCGACGAGTGGGAGTCGCTGGTCCAGGAAATCCAACGCGCGGAGAAAATGTCCGAGGACGCCCAGGTCGTCAAGCAGCTGGGAGGACTGCACGTGATCGGCACCGAGCGGCACGACGCGCGGCGGATCGACCTGCAGTTGCGCGGTCGGTGCGGCCGCCAGGGCGATCCCGGCAGCAGCCGCTTCTTCCTGTCGCTGGAAGACGACCTGATGCGGATCTTCGCCGGCCCGTGGGTGAAGAGCATCCTGGAGCGGCTGGGAATGAAGGAAGGCGAGCGGATCGAGAGCCGCATGGTCACGCGCCGCATCGAAGCCGCTCAGAAAAAGGTCGAGGAGCGCAACTTCGAGGTGCGCAAGAACCTGCTGGAATATGACGAAGTGATGGATGAGCAGCGGAAGCGGGTCTATCGCTATCGCCAGAAGATTCTGGACGGAGTGAGCTGCCGCGACCTGATCGTGACCATGATTCGCGAGCAGGTGGAATATTTCATCAACATGTTTCTCGATCGCGACTACGGCGTCGACACCTTCGCCAAATGGGCCGGCAGCCGTCTCTCGACCACGCTCGACGCTCGCGACTATCGCGGCATGGACTTCGCGTCGGCCGAGATGTATGCCAAGGATCAGGCCGAGCGGATGGCGGAAACACAGGTACTCGACGCCATCGAAGAGAACCTCCCGAGCGAGGAGGAGGAGAGCGAGTGGAACTGGGAAGCGCTGGCCAAACTGGCCGACACCCGCTGGGGACTCAACCTCCGCGATCGCGACCTGAAGAAAGTGGGTCGCAACGATGTCGCGGAATTGTTGATCGAGAAGGCGCGGGAGGCGATTGGCCGAGTCGATTTGTCGGACGGAGCTCCTTTCCTGAAGGAGGACTTCGCGCTGCGCACCACGCTGGGTTGGATGAAGGCCAAGTTCGGCGTCGAGCTGGACGTCGAACAGATCCAACGGCTCGAGCCCGAACCGCTCAAACAGTTCGTGTACGATCTCGCCGAAAAGAAATACGACGAGAAAGAAGCGGAATACCCGGTCATGGCCGGACTCTACCGCTTCGCCACCGGCCCCGGACACGCCCGCATCGACCGCGCCGCCTTGGTCGACTGGGCCCGTGAACGCTTCGAAGTCGAGCTGAGCGTGGACGACCTGAAGAACAAGCAGCGTGACGAGATCCGCTCCTTGCTGTTGATCCATAGCCGTGACGCGCAACAGCGCGCCGTGGAAGCCATCGGTGCCGTGAAGGAAAAAGTCGGTGCGCTCTTCCAGTCCGCCGAGAACGCCGACACGTTGGAGCGCGTGGCCGGCAACAACGGCCAACTCGAGTCCCTCACCGCCTGGCTGCTCGATACGCTGCACTGGGAATTGCCCGCCGACAGCATCAAAAAACTCAAACGGGAAGAACTGGAACAGACGCTCTGCAACGCCGTCGAGGACCGATATCGCCCGGAAATGCGGCGCATGGAACGGGCCTTGTTGTTGAGTCTGGTCGATACCGCCTGGAAAGACCACCTGCTGGCGATGGATCACCTCCGCTCCTCCGTCGGCCTCAAGGGATGGGCGCAAATGGATCCCAAGGTCGAATACAAGCGGGAAGGAATGAAGATGTTCGACCAGATGTGGACGTCCGTGGCCGAACGAACCACCGACCTGATCTTCCGCATGGAACAGCTGGACGAGGACTTCGTCGGGTCGACCTGGGTCGAAACGTCCGCCCGCCATGACGAGGCGGCCAGCACCAGCGAGATCGCCCGCGAACAGCAGTCCGCGATCGACGCCAGCCAGGGTGATCGCAAACTCGATCCGATCCGCAATCGCGGCCGACGCGTCGGCCGCAACGACCCCTGCCCCTGCGGCAGCGGCAAGAAATACAAGAACTGCTGCATGCGCGGCCAGCTGTGAACACCGCGAGAATGGCGGGGAGCGTTCGTCCAGCCGTCATTTGACCGGCTCAGTATGCTGGCGCTGGGGAAAGGAGGCCCGAATGCCGTACCTGCTCAATATCATCTACCTGCTGCTGATCGTCGTCTGCTCCCCCTATCTCGCCTACGCGGCCATGCGGCATGGAAAGTATCGAGACGGCTGGAGCGAGAAATTCCTGGGACGCGTGCCGCGCCGCACCGGCAATCGCCCCTGCATCTGGTTGCATGCGGTAAGTGTGGGGGAAGTGAACCTGCTGCAGCCGCTGCTGACCGAACTGGCACAGCAGCGTCCCACTTGGGAATGCGTGATCTCGACCACCACGCGCAGCGGGTTCGCGCTGGCGCGCAAGAAATACGCCGGCTATCAGGTCTTCTACTGTCCGCTCGATTTCACCTGGGCCGTCCGTCAGGCCATGAGCCGCGTGCGACCCGCTCTGCTCGTGCTGGCCGAGCTGGAGCTGTGGCCCAACCTGATTCGAGCTGCACGGCGGCAGGGCGCGAAAGTGGCCGTCGTGAATGGCCGCCTGAGTGAGAAAAGCTATCGCGGCTATCGTCGAGTGCGGCTGCTGCTGCGGCCAATGCTCCGCCGAATCGACTCGATCGCGGCCCAAAACGAGCGCTACGCGGCACGCTTTCGAGCCCTTGGCGGGCGGCCCGAGTCGATGCACGTGACAGGCTCCATCAAATTCGACGGAGCGAACACCGATCGGACCAACCCCACCACCATGCGGCTCCGCGCCCTCTGGCAGGTGCCGGACACCGACTTCGTGTTCCTGGCCGGCAGTACCCAATACCCGGAGGAGGAAATCGCACTGCGCGTGTTCCGCCAGGTCTTGTTCCACCACCCGCATGCGCGACTGATCCTCGTGCCCCGTCACCCTGAGCGGTTTGAGGAAGTGGCCAGCCTGCTCGATCATTCCGGCTTGCCTTGGCAGCGTCGCACCCAGTTGTCCGAGGTTCAGCCCCCGGTGCCCCCACCGGCCGCCTCACCGGCACGGGAACCCGCCACCCACACCGCGTCCCCTCACGCCGAGCGCCCGCCTGCCGCGCACTCGGCGCGCATCCTGCTGGTCGACGTCGTGGGCGAACTTGGCGCATGGTGGGGGCTCGCCTCCGCCGGTTTCGTCGGAGGCAGTCTGGGACGCCGGGGGGGGCAGAACATGATCGAACCGGCCGCCTTTGGCGTCGCCGTCTCATTCGGTCCCAATACGTGGAATTTCCGCGATATCGTGGCGCTGTTGCTCCAGCGCGAAGCGGCCGTCGTGGTGCATGACGAAGCCCAACTGTCGGACTTCATCAGCCGCTGTGTCGACTCGCCGCAATTCCTCCAGTCGCTGGGGGTTCGCGCGCAGCAACTGGTGATCGAGCAGCAGGGAGCGACCCGACGCACTCTGGAATTGCTGCTGCCGCTGATCACCCCCCCTCGCCCGAACGATGTCGATCCGTCGGTCCCCGCCGCGTGAACGCCGGCTCGGGCCACGGGTCGCGGCGACCGCCACGGTTGCCCAATCCCCTCGACGCCACCTATAATGCTCGGTTTGCTCAGTCGTGCAGTTCTGCGGGTGGCTTCTTTCGACTCTGGCCAAAGACGAGGAGATCGTATCGTGGCAGCAGGCAGGTATTTGTTCACCAGCGAATCGGTGAGTATGGGACACCCGGATAAGCTCGCCGATCAAATCTCGGACGGCATTTTGGATGCGATTTACGCCCAGGACCCGATGAGCCGCGTTGCCTGCGAGACGCTCGTGACGACCGGCATGGCGTTCATCTCGGGCGAGATCACCACCAAGGCGATCGTCGACTACACGCAGGTCGCCCGCGACGTGATTCGTGACGTCGGATACACGGACGATCAGTGGGGCATCTGCGCGGATACTTGTGCCGTCATGGTAGCGGTGGACAAACAGAGTCCCGACATCGCTCAAGGTGTCGACGCCGACGCCGCCAAAGGCAAGGACATTGGCGCCGGTGACCAGGGCCTGATGTTCGGGTTTGCCTGCAACGAAACGCCGGAACTGATGCCGCTGCCGATCTGGTTGGCGCATCGCATCCTGGATCGTTTGACCCAGGCTCGCAAGAACGGTGAAGTCACCTGGCTGCGTCCGGACAGCAAGAGCCAGGTGACGGTCGAGTACGAAGGCTACCGGCCGGTGCGCATCGACACGATCGTGGTATCGACGCAACACGCTCCGGAAGTCAGCCATCAGGAGATTCGCGAGTTTGTCGTCAAACAGATCGTCGAACCGCTTCTGCCAGCGGACATGGTGGATGGCGAGGTCACGTACCACGTCAATCCGACCGGGCGTTTCGTGACAGGCGGACCTCACGGCGACTGTGGCCTGACCGGTCGCAAGATCATCGTCGATACGTATGGCGGTTGGGGACGGCACGGCGGCGGTGCTTTCAGCGGCAAAGATCCGACGAAAGTCGATCGCAGTGCCTCGTATATGGCCCGTCACGTGGCCAAGAACATCGTGGCCGCCAAGCTGGCGGAACGTTGCGAGGTGCAGATCGCCTACGCCATCGGCGTTTCCGAGCCGGTCAGTGTCAATGTGAATACGGACGGCACCGGCACGATTGACGACGAGCGGATTTGTGAAGTGGTGCGGGAGTTCTTTCCGCTGACTCCAGCCGGCATCATCGACTATCTGCAGCTGCGCCGACCGATCTACCGCCTGACAGCGGCGGGTGGGCATTTCGGTCGTCACGAACCGGAATTCACCTGGGAGAACACCGATCGAGCCGAGGCCTTGGCCGAAGCGTGCGGCGTGCAGGCGGTTCGCGGTTGAGACGTGACAGCGCGCGTTTCAGTCGCCGACGGAGAGCGAACAACCTGATCCGTGTTTTCTCGACAGGCAGCCGTCGGGTGGAGTCGAGGAGTCCTTCATGGCCGCGCAAGCTGTCGCATCGAGTCGCCTGGTATGGTTGCGGATCAGTCCCGCGTTGACCAGGCTGCTGCGCGCAGTGCTGCTGGCCGCGGTCGTCACGCTGCTGTTCGTGGCCGGCTGGCTCTTGCTGCGGCGGATGGGAGGTCAGTTGCAGCAGCCGCTGGGATTTCCAGCCCTGGTGTTCGTGGGAGTTGCTGTGGCCGCATTGGCCTCCCTGTTGCGGCTCCTGTGGTACCAGACCGGCCGCTCGCCGGAGCGGTGGAAATCGCCCACAACACTCCTTTGGCTCTCCCCTTCCTGCGCCGTGATCTTGCTGGCCCTGGCCCTCTCCATCACCGGGACGAGTACCGTGGCACTGGTCTTCTTCTGGGGCATCCTGTTGGCGGTGGAAAGCGTCTGGTATGGGATCGCTTGGCGCCTGGCGCATTCGCCGGCTGCAGCTACCCCCCTGTCGGCAACTCCGCCCGCCACCCCAATCCATCGGGTAGTCGAGTCGACCGCGGCCGCGGGCCGTGGCGAATCGGTGGCGGTGGACGAGCCGCCTGCTAAAGCGGACGAAGAGGGTGATGAGCAGCTGCCGGAGGACATCTGTCAGCAATTGACGCGCTCACGGGCGGAGGAAGACGCGGACACGGTAACCGGACTGCTGCGAGCCCGTTTTGAACCGAGCAAACGCTCACACAGCTTGCACGTGGCATTCTGTCCACCCATGCTGCGCCGACCGAGGGTGACCGTCGTTCAACTACAGGGTCCCAGGACTCGCATCAAAGCGGCCGACATTCAATCGTTCGGCATTCGCTTCGATCTGCGATTGGTCACGGCCAGCCAGAAGGAGCAGGATGTCTTGATCCATTTTGAAGCGAACTGCACGGAGCCAGAGGCCACCGGACTCGGCGGTCTCGTTCCCTGACAGGACGATATCATGCATGATATGACCTGCTGCTCGAGATACCGCGGCCAGGCCGCTGACGAGTCACGCAGACGATCCGCTTGCCCCCTGTAACTCGACGGAACAACGATGAACGATTCTCTCAGGCAACAGCTGGAAGCCGCCGGCCAGGGACACTTGCCGCGGTTGCTCGAGCAGCTGGCAGCGCCGCGCGCCGGCAACTGGAAGCGCAGCTGCGAGAGCTGGACTTGGACCTGATCGCGCGTCTGATACGCGACGAACACGACGCCCCGGACTGGGGCGAACTCGCTCGCCGCGCCACACCCCCGACCGCCTTTCGCCTGAGCGGAGAAGGTGCGACGTTCAGCCGGCAGCAGGCGCGGGAGCGAGGTGTCGAGGCACTGAGCGCGGGTCGCGTCGCCGCCTTGCTGGTGGCAGGCGGCCAGGGCAGCCGGCTGGGATTTGAACATCCCAAGGGGATGTTTCCCATCGGTCCCGTGTCCGGCAACTCGCTGTTCCAGATCTTCATCCAACGTGTCCTGGCGACCGCTCGCCGATACGGCACAGCCGTCCCGCTGCTGGTCATGACCAGCCCGGCGACACACGCTGAAACGGTGGAGTATCTGCGGGACCACGACCGTTTCGGACTGCCGGCAGACGATCTCTTCGTATTCTGCCAGGGCACGATGCCGGCAGTCGACGCGATCACCGGTCAATTGCTGCGGGCCAGTGCCGACTCGCTGGCATTGGCTCCCGACGGCCACGGCGGCATGCTCGCCGCCCTGCACAAGAGCGGCGCGCTGGCGTATGCTCAGGAGCGCGGTATCGAGCTCTTTTCGTACGGCCAGATTGACAATCCGCTGCTCCAGCTGTGTCAGCCCGAACTGATCGGCTATCACCTGCTGTCCGCCTCCGAAATGACCAGTCAGGTGGTCGAGAAACAAATGCCGCTCGACAGGGTCGGCAACGTGGTCACGGTGGATGGCAAGATGCGGATCATCGAATACAGCGACCTGCCCAGCGACGTCGCCCATCAATGCAATCCCGATGGCTCGCTCCGCTTGTGGGCGGGGAGTATCGCCGTCCATGTCTTCGACGTGGCGTTCCTCCAGAGAATGTGCAGTCAAACCGATGCGATTCCCTTTCATGCGGCCCGCAAGAAAGTGGAGTACGTGGATGACCAGGGACGAGTACAGGTTCCGCCCCAGCCGAATGCCATCAAGTTCGAGCGTTTCATCTTCGACCTGCTCCCGTGGGCCCGCAATCCGATCGTGGTGGAAGGCGACCCGGCCGAAGTATTTGCACCGGTCAAGAATGCCGAGGGAGCCGAGTTCGACACGCCAACCGCCACCCGCAACGCACTGATCCGCCTGCACACAAAATGGCTGCGCAACGCGGGGGTCGCGGTACGCGACGGAGTGGCTGTCGAAATCAGCCCGCTGTGGGCACTGGACGAATCCCAGGTCGTCCAGCGCAAGCCAATCCCTCGCGAAATCAACGTACCGACTTATCTCTGTGACAGTTACTGACGACCACGCAAAGGCGACATGATGCTACATGCCATGATTATGGCGGGGGGATCGGGGACGCGATTCTGGCCGGCGAGTCGCCATGCATCGCCGAAACAACTGCTGGGCCTCTCTGGCAGCCGGACCATGATCCAGGCGACCGTCCACCGACTGGGTCAGCTCGTCCCTCCCCAGCGCATGCTGATTGTGACCAACCAACGCCTGGTCGCGTCGATCGCGGCTCAGTTGCCTCAACTTCCGGTCGGCTCGATCATCGGCGAGCCCTGCCGACGGGACACCGCTCCTTGCATCGCGTTGGCTGCCGCGCTGGTCGCCCGCGAGGATCCCTCCGCGACCCTGGCCGTCATGCCGGCCGATCACGTCATCGGTCCGGACGACACGTTCCAGCAGTCCATCCAACAGGCGGTGGCGCTGGTCGATGACCACCCCCGGCGCATCGTGACCTTCGGCATACGCCCTTCGTACCCCGCGGAATCGTTCGGGTACATTGAACGGGGCGAACCGCTGGAAGCGACGCGCGGGGCACCCACGTTTCGAGTTCGCTCCTTTCGCGAGAAGCCAACTGCCGATGTTGCCCGCCATTACGTCGCCTCGGGCGCCTACTATTGGAACTCAGGGATCTTTGTCTGGCGAGCGCAGACGATACTCGATGCCATTCGCGAGCTGGAACCGGACATGTTCCAGCATATTGCCGAGATCGGCGCGGCGATCGGTACGCCACGATTCGCCGAGACCTTCTCCCGCGAGTTCGCCGCGATCCGTGGCAAGTCCATTGATTATGCCGTCATGGAACATTATGACGACGTGGTGGTCATTGAAGCGCCCTTCAATTGGGATGACTTGGGCAGCTGGCGGGCCCTGGCTCGCTTGCACGGGACGGACGCCGAAGGCAACACGCGTGTTGGTCGCAGCCTGGTCGTGCGGACCAAGGACTCGATTATTCGCTCGACCGACGATCACCTGGTAGCCACCATCGGTGTTGACAACCTGATTATCGTCCACACACCCGACGCGACGCTGGTAGTGAATCAGAACGACGAAGAAGCCGTGCGGGAGATTGTCAAGTTGATCGAGGAGCATGGTTGGGAGTGCTATTTGTAGCGTTCGCGATGCGCAGCCGAAGTCGCCGGGGCTGAGCGAGGAATCGTCCCCTCGCGGCCACCCGTTTGGTGCGCCCTGTCGCCGAACGGTTTCGATCCCGCCAGGCACTGCCCGCACAGCCCCCTGCACGGATCTGAGGAACCTGAAAATATCGGCGAGTGACACGCGGCAACCAGCACGTTGATTTTCGCGGCCGCTGGCCGCAACCAACACCGATAATCCGAAATCCGAATATCGATAACCTTAACAAGTTCGAAATCCAAAACCTCCGCCGTCGGCGAAGCCACCGTCGTGGGCCGTCGGCAGATTCTCACGATGCAGCATGCGATTCCATCCTCCTTTTTCCCTTTCTCCCTTTCTCCCTTTTTCCTGTCCTGATAATCTGCTTGGGATTTGGTGCTTCGACTTTCAGATGTTTTCCAAACATGCGCGTACCGTGCGCGCATGCTACCGCCTAACACTCTCAAGGACCGGCTCATGCCACTACTTTCGACTCAGCTCGTGGCCCGCGGCGCTATCCTGATGACATTGGTGTTCGCGGTGGCCGCGGCCACCGCGGCGGACGAACCGGAGGAACCCGGCGCATCGGACGAGTCAGAGATGAACCTGAATATCCCGACCTGGACGCTCGGCGGCAAGCAGTTCTGGACCGACACGTTGATCCACTCCCAGTGGCGGATTCAACGGCATGTGGTGTCCGGACACTACCGGTTGCTCGATCCATCCAACGTTCGTCGCGCATGGGGTTCGTGGGAAGATTGCCTGGCAGCCTGGCGGAAGTCCAAGACAGAAGAAGACATCGCGCCGCTGGGCAAGAAAGTCGTGATCGTGCTGCACGGGCTGGGCCGTTCCCGATCATCGATGAAGAACCTGGTTCAGTACCTGACCGATCACAGCGACTACTGTGTGCTGAATTTCTCGTACGCCAGCACTCGCTCGTCTCTGGCGCATGATGCCAGCTACCTGGCGCAGGTAGTAAACCACCTGGAGGAAGTCGAGGAAATCAACTTCGTGGCGCACAGCATGGGAAACCTGGTAGTAAGGCACTTCCTGGGAGACCAGCAGTCGGCCGAGCGCGGGTCGGGCGTGGATCCTCGCATCCGCCGTTTCGTCATGCTGGCCCCACCCAATAACGGCGCCGCGCTGGCCGAACGATTCCAGGATAATCCGGTGTTCCAGCTGGTCTTCGCCACGGGAGGCGAGCAGTTCACGAAGCACTGGCAGCAGTTACAGGAGCATCTGATCACGCCTCCATGCGAGTTCGGAATCATCGCCGGGGGAAGTACCGATGGCAGCGGCAGCAATCCACTGCTGGCAGGCAATGACGACCTGGTGGTTACGGTCGAGGAGACACGACTGGCCGGCGCCCGCGACTTCGTGGTCGTACCGGCGCGTCACACTTTCATAATGGACGATGCCGCCGCGAAGCAGTACACGCTGCAATTCCTGCGGCATGGTTATTTCATCTCCGAAGAGCGCCGGCAGCCGATCGCCGCCGAAGAGGCCGGAAAGGAACCGGTACGATGAGCGGCTTTCCCGCAACAGGTCGTCTGGCGGGCATCGATTTCGGCACGGTGCGGATCGGCGTGGCCGTTTCAGACCCCGGTCGGACATTGGCTAGTCCTTACGAGAACTACGCGCGCCGCGACTTGGCGGCGGACGCTCGGTACTTTCAGCGACTGGTAACCGAAGAGATGATTGTTGGCTTCGTCATCGGACTGCCAGTCCATACGACGGGCCAGGAGAGCCAGAAATCGCGCGAGGCCCGCCAGTTTGCCCAGTGGCTCTCCGAAGTAACGCAACGTCCGACCTGTTTCTACGATGAACGTTACACAACACGAGAGGCCACCCTGCTACTGGAGGAGGCACAGCTGACCAAGAAGAAACGCAAACAGCGGCTCGATATGCTCGCCGCCCAATTGCTGCTCGCCGCGTTCCTGGAATCGAGCCAGCAGGGCGCGCAGCCAGGGGCACTGGACGACTGACGCTGCACAGCCGTGGCGGGACAAGGTCAGGCCCGCTGGGGAGTTCTCCTCCCCAGCCAGCCGATCTATGATTCGCTGAATCGTTGAATGGGGAGTACACAGTGAGAGCGCGAATTGTGCCACGAAAGAGTTGAGCCATGAGAGACGTGAACTACCGTGACGGTCGCCGCCTCAGCACGTGTTTTCGCTGGGCCCTGAATACCCTTTGTTGCCTGCCGCTCGTGCATCCCGCAGGGGGTCAGCAACCATCCATGGATACCGATGAACAACCGGTCGAGTATTCGATCATCGTGTCCGGGAGCGAGCTGCTATCGGGCATCTACGCCGACGGGCACACCTTCTACCTCACCCGCACGCTCCGTCCGCTCGGACTGCACTGCATCAATTCGTTATCGGTGGACGATCGCGCGGAAGACATCCAGCAGGCCTTGCGGTTCGCTCAGCAGCGTTCCCAGCTGGTCATCGTCACTGGCGGACTCGGTCCCACGGACAGCGACATTACGCGCGAGACAATCGCGGATTTCACCGGCATCGGACTGCACGAGCAACCGGATGTCCTGCAGGAGATGTCGAAGCGTTTTGGGATCCCCCCCGAGCAACTGCGAGCGAATCTGCGCCGTCAGACTCGCGTGCCGGACCGAGGGACGTATTTGCCCAACGACTCGGGCACAGCCGTGGGACTGGTGTTCGAACAGGATCGCTGCGTCATCGTGGCACTTCCCGGCCCGCCCGGCGAACTGCAGCCGATGGTCCGCAACGCGCTTGTACCCTATCTGGCGAAGAGATTCGGGGTCCACACCATCGGCTGCTCGCTGACTGTCCGCTTTGTCGGGATTGGACAGTCGCAGATCGACCAGACGATGAAGGATCACATCCGACTGCCGGCCGACCTCATGCAGACTTCGCAGTTCGCCGCGGGGCGGGTCGATTTCACTTTCGCCTTGCCCCACGATACACCGCGGGATCAGGAACGGCTGGAGCTGTTGCGGCAGGAACTGCACGAGCACCTGGACGACCACATTTACGCCGACAATGCGCATACGTCACTGGAAGACGCCGTCGTAGCGCAGGTTGCGGCGCGCGGGCAATCGATCTCGCTGGCTGAAGTCGGCAGTTGCGGCGCGCTGGCCGTGGCACTCACTCAATCCGCGGACGGCCGCAAGACAGTCGTCGGGGACTTCGTGGCTCCCAGTCAGCAACAGCTGCTGCAGATGCTGCAGATTCCCGCCGATCGCCTGACCGGTACGTCGCCCCATGGTCAGCTGGAGATCCTCGCCGGGGCGATCGCCCAGCGCACCAACAGCGACTGGGTGATCGTGGTGGGCGAGCCCGCTGTGTCCGGCGGTTCTCCGAAACAGCACCTGGAGGTGTTGATAAAGAAGCCTGACGACGAAATGATCTCCTTCCGCTTGCCGTGGGCTGCACTGTCGCCCGACAATCGGGATCGCTTGACCACGCAGTTGCTCGACCACTTGCGCCGCAACTTGGTACCCCTGGTGCGGTGAGACGTGGCGGGTGGCCCGTATCGCGGCCACGGCCGGGAGCGGCAGCGGGGCGTGGACGCGAACCGCGACAATCTCCATCGACCATTGACCAGATCACAGCGCCCCGGACGAATCCCACTTGCAACTGACCGCCCATGGTGTCTAATCACATGCATGAGGCACCGCGTCTTGACGCCCCCCAGGCCTCCACCATTCCTTCCCATCCTACGCACCACACGGTCATTTCCGGAGGCTCCCATGATGCCTAAGCATGACTGCCATCACTGTTGTTTAAATCGCCGCCAATGCCTGCAAGTACTGTCCGCCTCAGCCATTGGCGCCGGCATGTTGATTTCCCGCCGCGGTTTCGCCGAAGAAGAGAAAGCGGATCCGTCGCCGACGGATTTCATTGATCCCACCGACTTGCGACCGAAACCGACCGTCCGCGTGACGGCGGCATTTCTGGAGATGCCGCGGCCTTACTGGCTCGGTTGGCCCGGCACCACGTACGAACTGGATAAGCACCAGCAGACTTATCGTGGTCAGCTCGAACAATCCGCACAGGCGGTCGGCGTGCAAGTCGCGTTGGAGCCGAGCCCCATCAGCACGACGGAAGCGGTGGCGGCCTGGCTGACCAAGATTGCGACCGACAAACCGGATGCTGTTCTGGTCATGTTGCAGCACATGCAGTGCTGGAGTTGGGTCACGCAGCTGGCCCAGCAAAGCCAGGTTCCCCTGCTCGTCTTCGCTCCCGTCGGCACCGCCTTTACCGGCCATGTGGATGGCGCGGCACGCATGCCGAATGTACACGTCATGTCCACCATGGCCTGGTCGGCCGTCGAGGACAGTCTGCGGATGGTGAAGGCGAAGCGGTTGTTTGAAGAGACCCGCGTGCTGTGGATCCACGGCAATGCCCGAAACGAGACGGTGCTCGATCGCCTGGGAGTCAAAGTGCGGGCGATTCCCCGCGACACATTCAATCTGCAGTTTGATAAGGAGCTGGTAACGGAGGAAGTCCAGGACGTGGCCAACGATTTGCGGAAGAACGCTCAGCGGATCGTCGAGCCGACCGAAGAGGATACCGTAAACTGTGCGCGGGCCTACCTGACGGCCAAGCGTTTGCTGGCGGCCGAGAAAGCGAACGCGCTGTCGATGGATTGCCTGGGAATGGTCGGGTCTCGCCTGGTACCCACACCTCCCTGCGGCGCCTGGACGCTGCTGCAGGATCAAGGGATCACGGCCGGCTGCGAGGCGGACTTGTTTGGTGCGATATCGATGATGATGACCAGCTATCTGCTGGATCGGCCGGGCTATATGAATGATCCCGTGCCGGAAACCTACCGAAACCTGCTGATCGCCGCCCATTGCACGAGCGGCACTCGACTGGACGGGTTCGACAAGCCTCCCGCGCCGTACATCTTGCGCGACCATTCGGAATCATCCCTGGGCGTTTCCACGCAAGTCCTCTGGCCCGAGGGTAAGCCGATCACATTGGTTCGCTTCACAGGCACCGGTGAGATGATTATCGACACGGGCTCGGTCGTGGGCAATGTCGACACGCCACCCGCCGGCGGTTGCCGCACTTCGGTGGAGATTGCCATGGACGACATCGAAGACTGCCGCGACGTGAAAGGTTTCCATCAGGTCGTCACCTTGGGCAATCACCGCCGCATCCTGGAAGACTTCTGCGAACTGTACGGCATCAAGCATATCCACTCGCCTCGCCAATCGACTTTTGCGGATGGAGACTCGGCATGAAAACCACACTCAACTCGCTCCTGATACTTGTTGGTGGCCTGCTTTGCGTCGCCCGTGCACAAGAGCCGATCGAGATCTCCTCGCCCGGGCTCGTTCCCTCCAGCATGGACCGGCAGGGCCTGCTGGTCGAAGATTGGGGCGTCGTCGACATGCGATTGAGCGGCGATGGAATCGTCGACGGCCAGGCGCATGTCGAGCGAATCACGCTCGCGGAGTGTATCCCCGCCGTACAGGCCAACTCCGATCACGGCGCGGTTCGGATGACACGTACCGTCTACCGCGCCCCGGTCTTTCCTGCCGGCGTAGACGTGCTGACCGTGGAATTGAGTGAGACACGCGGGACAGCCACCGACGTGCTGCTGACCTTGATCCCCTCGGTCGGAACCCAATTGGGACGGCTCAGCGCCCGGCTTGGCGGACGCGCCGTATTGGTGTTACCCAGTGAGGTCGTGGACCATCAACCGCTGCTCGATTGGGGCTTCTGCGATGAAGCCGCAGCGCTACCAGGCTGGTGTAAACCGAGCGAAAAGTGCGATCCGGCATTTCGCAATATTCGCGCCGGCATGGGGGGCGTGCCGATCATCTACCGTTTCGCGGTCGCCCCCGGCGGCTCGGCGGATGTCGTTCTGGGATTGTGCGAAAGCCACTGGGCCGAAGCGGGCCAACGCCCCCTGCTGTGTCGCGTGGAAGGAGCCGAGTCGCAAACGGTCGATCCAGTCGCCAAATGGGGACAACATAAACCAGGTCTGTTGGCCTTCTCGGCACGCGATGCCAATGGAGATGGCCGGTTGGAAATCAGTGTGCGGCCAGCACCCGGCGCGGCAGATCGCAATCCGATCCTCAACGTCATTTGGATTTTTCCACCCACTCAAACACCCCCGCTCGACCAGATCCTGGCCGGCATGAGCAACGATGCCGCACGCCACTACGTCGATGTCGGCGGCGACAACGATCAGTCGATCTTTCCGCCCAGCAAGATGGAGTTTCCGCTGCACCTTGCCGCCGGCGCCAAGCAGCAGCTGACATTCCTGGTGGCCTGTCCCGGCGGTTCCGCTCCCTTGCCTTCCCAGAACGCATGGAGTCCAGACCGACTGTTGCGTGCCGCCCGCGACGTGTGGCACGACTGGTAGGACGAAAAGGGAATAGAAGAGTAGTACATTGCTGCCGGCAAATGAGGCAAGAAGTGAACGCGCGCGCGTTTGATTTACGACATGACATGACTTTGTCACTCGACATGTGTTATTCGAAACGTGTCACGAAAATGGATGCGAGCGGTAAGGTTCAGTTCTCTTTTCCCGCAGGCCCGCGCGGAGTGTGTACCGCAGTCCTAGCTTCTCGGCCGCCCTCTTGAACCATGCGTGACAGCCGAACGGTCGCCGACGTTCGTTGCACCGAAAAGATTTGGTCGCCTTCCTCGGCTTGAGAGTCAGAGCAGCTACCGAGCAGAAGCCACCAAACAGAAGACCAGGAGACAACCCGCAGTCCCCGGCTTGCCGCGTAGCATATACTCCGCCCCTTACCCCCCCGACTCCTTTTTCTCTCCGCGGCCATCGATGGACGCTGGTGCCGGTTCGTCGTGCGGATTCGCGGTTTCTTTTGTGTGCAAGAGCGGACATTACGTGGCGATTTCGCGTCGGCACCGCTAATCGTGAGCTAGGTTTTCCGAAGCGGGATGAAGCAAGTGGGACGAATTCGGAATACTCCTTGGAACCGAGCACGATGGTACGAAGACTTGTCGTTCGTTTGGTGCTTTGCTGCGTCGCCATCGTGGGGCTGTTGGTCGCAGCCGGGTCCTTCGCCGGATATCTGGCTCTGCGGCAACCGGCCTTTTATGCCGACTCACTTGCGGTGTCGTACTCGCCGGCCGACCAATCGGCGGCAACGCAATACCTTGAACGGTGCCATGGCGATGTCAAGCGATGGATCGCGCTGTCGATCGCCAAACAACGAGTTTTGCAGTCCGGCAACGGCACCGCTGGAGCGGCCGCGGCTGGACCCGTCGGCGGACAATACGACCCACTCAGCGACTCGCACCACTTCCGCGTGACGGAGCAGCAAATCAACGCGCTGCTCGCAGCGAAGAAATCGGGGTTGGATCCAAGTGTGCGGAATCCTCGCATTTGTATTGGGCAAGACTGCATCGAACTCGGATTCGGAGTGCAGACCTCGAAGGCCGAGGGTGTACTCTCAGCGGTGCTCGAGCCGACCGTTACGGATGCCGGCGACTTGCGCCTCGATATTCAGCGGGCGCGCATCGGCATGCTTCCCCTGCCCCT
Source organism: uncultured Planctomycetota bacterium (assembly GCA_963802295.1). Taxonomy (GTDB): domain Bacteria; phylum Planctomycetota; class Planctomycetia; order Pirellulales; family Pirellulaceae; genus JAJRVM01. The sequence continues at coordinate 283,838 of CAWDIM010000022.1, forward strand.
GCAGACGATCTTGCAGTGGCTGCCGCACGAAGTGGCATACTCAGGTCCCGATCTGGATCTCAACCTGACGCCGTCGGATCCGCATCTGGTCGTCAAACTCCCCAAGAGAGCGCGTCATCGGCCAAAGTCCAGTCGATCCGCTGCGCGGCCGGGGAAATCGTGATCGTGCTCCTCCCCCCGATGCTCGACATTGCCGGCGCGGACCCGGCCATGCGCCCGCATCCACGAGCCCCCGCGTCCGTCACGTCGAGTAACAGCACAATGCCAACGCGTGTTGCGTGCGCGGAAGCGTTCAGTCCTGACTCTTCTTTGCCCTGACTACCAGGGGAAGGGGCCTCCTCCCCTTTTTCGGTATCTCAATGACCAGAACATTCGCAACGCACAAACCTCATTCGGTGCCGACAACTTATCGCGGCCTGCGGCCGCAACCAAACAGGAAATCCGAACTCTCCATATCGAAAACCGAAACAAATTCGAAATCCGAAACTTAAGAACAGCAACCTCCGCCGCCGGCAAAACCGCGGCGGGCGGGCCACCAGCAGATTCTCACCAGCAGCATGCCCTTCTGTCCTCCCTTCCTCCCTTCCTCCCTTCTTCCCTTCTTCCCTTCCTCCCATATTTCGGCCATTTCTGCGCTTCGAACGTCAGATTTTTCTCCACACATGCGCACACCCTGCTCACGCATCATCGGCGATCGTTCTAATACGCGATAAGAACGACTTCGTGGATGCCCTCGATCATCAGATTGATCTGCGCACCGTCTCGTTTGAGCGCGAGAGTCTTTCCGACCGTCGTCACGTCTTTCATCTCGCGTCGTACGAGGATCGAAGCGCGATAGATCGGTTCCTGTTCGATCAGGCCGGGTAGAATGTACGGCCGGTTGGTAGCCGGCGTGGTCTGAGGGGTCGGGTTGTAGGCCAACAAGTGGACGCGCAGGAGCCGCTGCTGGGGATCGTCCGTCACCACCACTTCGACACTTGGTGGAGCGGTGATCTGCACGGCGGGTTCCGGGTCCAGCCACCGCACTGCATTGCGGAACAGGTGACGTGCTTCCACGATATGATGTTCGCCGGCGGTCGCGCAATCAGCCGCCGCCGCGAGCGTCACGACGCGTCCTTTCCCCAGACGGTTAACGAGCACGGCCGGCCCCACGACCTGATCGGCACTCATCGGCCAATCCGTCGATTCCTTGCCACTCAATTGCCGTGGAGCTGCGGTGCGGCTTGAGCAATTCTCCCACGGCGACGGCGGTCGTTGGTTCGTACACGCTGGCCGGGCCTTTGACGAGGAATGCCCAGTCCAGCGGAATTCCTTCCCAGAGCCCCGCCACAGCCATCGGGTCCGCACCCGCTGTGGCAGCCGGAACCATCTGCTGGCTGAAGCGAACCCAGTTATCAACCGAATCCAGCCGTTGTCGAGCATGAGCGCCTATCAACTCGCTCAGACGCGTATCATCCAGCGGCTTGCCCAGGTGATCGAATTGTCCAGCCCACCCGGTGACGACCAAGTTACCTCCCTGCTCGACGTATTGCCTGAGCAGTGTCACCTCCCGGTCCGAGACGATTCCGGCGTGGGGGAGGCAAACCACGGGAAACTGGCACAACGACGGCAGCGTCACACTTTCGTCCAGCACCACGCCCAGCGGCAGGTGCTCCAGCACACAGGCCTTATGCGCGCCAAAAACGACTGGAAATAGGCCGCGGGATTCTCGCGCCCATCCAATCGCGAGTCCGAGCACTGAAGTAGAGCCCGACTTGATACAGCGGAGGCTGCCCAAAGTGGTCCCGCTTGCCGCGTGCTTCCGTCAGCACCTGACCCATGCGATCGTAGGCGATCGTGTCGAGCCCGCCGTCGTAGGCCGTCTTGTCGATCAGCGTGACAAACGCTCCGTGGCTCAACAACGTGAGCATTTCCCACCGCATGTCGTTGACCGGGCGCGTGGTCTGGTCGTGGTACATGCGTACGCCGCGCTGCATGGCAACCTGGTACGGATGTCCCGGGAATGCGGTGCGATAGAATTCCGCATTGAGCCCCACCGTCAGCGCACTGAACCCCCACACCCCCGTTTCCCCCGTGACGAAATCGGAGTTGCCGGCGTGTTGCACCGGGCGCTGCCCCACTTCAAAGGAAAACGGCGGGTTGCCATGGTAATTGAAATCGACGGTCGCCGCCGGGTTCGCCTGGCGCACATAATCGTACAACGCCTTCTCGAACCGTTCGCTGGTGGCGTAACGGAATTCGAGCATCCGGTCCCAATCTTCATCCCACGAAATCCCTTTCGGCAGGGGGTGCTTGTAGGCGGTCTGAAACGCCTGCTGACAATGCTCGCACCAGCAACCATACGGAGGTCCGAACCCCTGATCGAGCATGTCGATGTGGAAACCGTCAATGCCGTAGGCCAGTTGTTCGGCGAGCAGCTGTTTCATCGGTTCCAGGTAGCCCGAGTTGAAACAAAACCGGCCAATACGATTGCCGGCCGCATCGACCATCTGGTATTCGGGATGATCCTGCAGAAAATGCCCCCCCTGCTGCACCACGCAATAGGCGATGATCGGCAGCTGGTGTTGCTTCGCCTCGTCCACCGCCTCCCGCAACACATCCCGCTCGCCCAACCCTGGGCACTTGCGAGCGACTTTCGAATCGTAGTAGGCCCAATCGCCATCGCGTGCCCAGATCACCAGATACTCGGAGTTCGCCTCGACGCACTTGCGCACGATGTCGCGTCCATTGAAACGCCTGGCATACACCACGTCGGTCGGCTCGCTGTAGCCAAACTGCGCACCGGTAGGCCCCACTTCCATGCCCACCAGATGCTTCTCGTACCAGCGTTGAGTCGACTCCGGCGGATCAACTGCGCGACTCGACGCATTCTCGTCAGCTCCCAGCAGTCTTACGTCGACGCCGGTAACAGCAACGGTGACACTGGCCAGGAGCCAGAGGGGGGCGAGGATCTTCATCTTGAGCACGGCAAGGTCCCTCAGAGAGTTACGCAGTCGGTCATCCCGTGATAGTATAGCCGAGCCCCCGACGGGTTTCCCACCACGGCGCGCCTTTTCCGTCATCTCTCCAGCCTCCCCCGATTTGAAAGTTCTGGCCCACTTTCCGATAATGGGGTGCGTTGGAGGGACTGGTCAGCAGTCCGCTTTCGACCGCGCCGTGCCCAGACCGATGCGGTCGCCGCGGGGCGGATGTGGTATGCTCGGTACGGCAGATGCGCGGGGGGCCGCTGATCACCTCGTGCGAATCACGTCAACAGGTTGGTACGGGTGAGAGCATGAACGCTATTCAGGTTCAATGTGACCAATGCAAGCGGCGATTTGCCGCCAAACCGCAGCTGGCGGGCAAGCGGGTCAAGTGTCCCGGATGCGGGTCGACGATTTCCGTGCCGGACGTGAGCGCAATCAGTTCCGTGCAGGTTACGTGCAGTTCCTGCCAGGCCGACTTTCCGGCCCAGTCAAGCGACGTGGGGAGTGTCGTGGCTTGCCCGTCTTGCGGCACCATTACGACGGTCGGCGCGACCGGTGGCGACGTACGTTCCGGAGCGGACGATTCACTGTTTGCCGACATGCCGGCTCCCACCGCGTCTCCGTTTGCGACGGGCTCGCGAAAAACGACCTTTCAATTGCCCGTTCAGACGTCCAGATTCGGGGCGATGGCGGAGAGTTCGGACGGCAGCCCTTTGCTGCGATGGGGGGTGAGTGGTGTCGCGGTGCTGGCGGGGCTGATATCCCTCGTGGTTTGTCTGGTCGCCGGTCGTCCGGTATCCGGGGTGTTTCTCTTGTTGGTGGGATGGGCGATCGTCGGCTGTGGATTTGCCTATCCCCCGCCGAAGCGCAAGAGCCATCACGCCACAACGTTGAGTGCGGGGACGCTTGTGGCGTCGGGCATGGGGATCGGCTTGTTCATCGCCTTGTTTCTGCTGGTTCTCGGACGAGTTGGCACAACCCAACGAGTCGCGACGCCGGCGGAATTGGTGGGCCCGCTGTTGATGCAGTTGTGTGGCTTGCTGTTGTTGGCCGGAGCGATGATTGGCTTCGTCTACCTGGTGATCCGCTTTGGCTTTTCGCGACCGGCCTCGGCATATTACAGCCTGTCGGCAATCGCCCTGGCGTTGGCCTGGAGCATATCGGCTCCCCGGACCGCGCCGCGTGCCGACTTGCCGAGGACCGCACAGGAGGTGCCGCGTCCGACGGTGCTCCCCACCTCCATGCCGAACCTGGGGCCCGCGCGCACCGTTGTGCCGGGGGTCGATTTCCGAGAGGTTCTGCTGCCCGTTGCTGGCGACAAGCCGGGACACGCCGGCAAGTTGTACGTCTTCCTTCCCCAGGGCAGCCATGCCCCCAAATCACTGCCCTGCGTGTTCATTGCTCCCGCCGGCGCGATTTCTTTCACCGGGATGGGTCTTGGTGCGGAAGACCAGCGGGAACAGATTCCGTATGCCGAAGCCGGCTTTGTGGTCGTGGCTTATGAAATCGACGGACAGGTCCCTGACACGGACAACCCGACCGACTCCCAGATCCTCGAGGCCATCCAACAATACTGGGCATCCGGCGCCGGGATGGTCAACGCGAGGAACGCCATCGAATTCGCGCTGGCGAAAATCCCGGAAGTCGATCCGCATCGGCTCTACACGGCCGGGCACAGTTCAGCCGGTATTCAGTCGCTGCTGTTAGCCGAAAACGATGCTCGCATCAAGGGGTGCCTGGCCTACGCACCGGTTGTCGATCTGGCGTCGCATGTGAGTGAGGCACTGCCGATCTATCGGCAGTCGTTCAAGGACTTCGATACCCTGCTGAAACTCGCGTCACCGCGCGAGGGTGAGAGCCGTTTGCGCTGCCCGGTGTTCCTGTTCCATGCGATGGACGACGACGTGGTACCCGTGTCGGAGTCAACGGGACTGGCCGACCGTTTGCAGCGCGAGGGGAGGACGGTGGATATGAAGACGGCTTCCAGTGGTGGTCACTACGACTCGATGATCTCGCAGGGAATTCCCGCTGGCATCGCCTGGTTGAAGCGCATCTCCGGTGCAAAATCATCGCCAACCGCTCCCGGTGCAGGGTTGGATTGGGACGCGCTGGCGAAAACTGGCCATCAACCCAGCGGTCTCGGCGGCTCGACAGAAAATCCGTTCGAAGAGATACGCGATGGGACGGGGAAGGGACGTGACGCGGCCGAGAAGATTAAAGAGTTGCTGGCCAGCGGCAAGCGTCCTTCGGCCGAGGAAGTACGGAACATCGTGGACGGCATGGCGAACGACGGGGCCGAAGACGCGAAAGAAGAGGCCGGCACCGACGTGATTGACGAGAATCCCTTTACCGATGCCGAGTCGCCCTTCGAGCCGGCCGACGATGACACAGCTTCCGCGGGCATGGCGGCATCCGCGAGAAACGACACCGAGCCGACATCGTCGGGCGGTGCCAGCAGCAGTCGGATCAAGCAGCTCGTCGATCAAGTGGCCAGCAGCAACGCCATCGAAAAGCGGGACGCCCTGAAAGAACTTGCCAACATTGATCCGCCGGCCGATGCCGAGGACGCCAGTCGCCAGGCGGTCATCGCGGTTCTGAACCGCACCCTGCTCGACGACGATCACTTCACTCAAAAGGAGACCATTGAAGTCTTGAGCACATGGGGGGACAAGAGCAGTGTCGAAGTACTACTCAGCTTGCTGGCCGATCAGCGATCCCGCAGTCTGAACAAGGACATTTATCATGCTCTGGGCCGACTGAAGGATCCGAGCTCCACGATGGCGATCGCCGAACGATTGGGTGATTTCTTCGATCGGGACGCGGCCGAGGCGTGCCTGCGGGAGATCGGCTCGGCCAGCGAAGAGGCATTGCTGATCGTGGCGCCCTCGAACGATGCCGAGACATCCTTGCGAGCCGTCAGGTTGTTAGGTGATGTGGGGACCGAGAAGTGCCTCGCCATGCTGCGTCAGGCCCTGCGCAGTCGCAATCCGGCGGTGAAAGAGGCCGGCCGGATGGCCCTGCGCAAGGTGCAACTCCGCCAGAACAGTGCGGCGAAGAGTGAGGACGAGGAAGCCGACGAGTGACACGCCGTCGCCTACCAATCTGACAGCGAACACTCTTCGATCCGCTCCCGAATCGACTTCGCTTCGCCGGGGTCAAAGTCACACGCCACCCACCGCCCGACGCTGCTGACGGCACACGCCATGCCCCACCGGCAGGCGTGGGCCGGGTCTTCTTCGCGCAGCAAGGCATCGATCACGCCGGCTGCCATCGCATCCCCCGCGCCGATCGGATTCACCTCCCGGATCGGCGGTGGGCGCCAGGCCAGCACCTGGTTCTCCCAGGCCGCGACCACACCCCGGGGACCGAACGTGATGGCGGCCAGCGACACACCATAGGCGCGAATCCAGGCCAGAGCATGGCGAATGGCGGAAGTGGAGTCGAGTGGTTTTCCGGTCACTTCTTCACATTCCTTCCGATTCATCTTCACGACATCCGGACCGGCTTCGAGCGCTGCACTCAGACACCCTCCGTAGGTGTCAACCAGCGTGCGAATCCCCACTTGCCGTGCTTGGCGGACCAGCGCGGCGTAACATCCATCGGTCACCCAACAGGGTGACGATCCGCTCATCGCGCACCAGGTCGTCCCGGCGGAGGAGGCGGCCGAGAAGACTTCCTGCAGTTGCCGGACAAGGTCGTCTCGTTCCGCCGGCAGGATCTCCGGATTGGGATCAAAGAAAGCCGTCTGCTCAGCCGTGTCGGCGGTGCGCACGGTGAGGATCTCGCGCGTGGGAGCCTTTGTCCAGGCCACGAGCGGGTCAAATCCGTCCTGTTCGCGGAGCAGCGAGTGACACAGCTGCCCGATTTCACCCCCGAGAAATAATGCGGGACGCACGGCCACTCCCAGTCGCGCCAGGGCGCGTGCCACGTTCACCCCCTTGCCACCGACCACCTGCCCAAACGCGGTCCCGCGCACCTGGTGCTGGCCCGGCTGCCACGGCGGCACCACCAGTGATTTGTCCAGACATGGATTGAGTGTTACGCAGATGTTCATGGAACAACAGTGTGCGCGGATCTCCGCGGGAATACAATCGTGGCGGAAACGCCGCCGCCTCGTAACCGGACGTGCCGCGGTTCGGCGGAATGGCACGCGTGCGGCGATGCATCTGACGCCTAGCGGCTGCAGCTGCAGGCCAGCTGAAGCCTGGCGGCTGCGGCCGCGTCGGCCGGGGTCATGGTGGCGGTCACGGTGACATCAATGATGGCCGCGCCCTGGGCGCGGTAGAACTGCACCAAGGGGAGAGTTCGTTGGGAGTAGATCTCCAGTTTGCGCTCGATGGCCGACACGTCGTCGTCCACACGCTCGGTCCGGTCTCCGCCAATGTTACTTGCTATCCTCGCCAATACGGCCGGGGGAGAACAGTGCAAGACAATCACCGCCAGCACATCCAGGGACGCCGCGAGTGCTTCTGCTTGACCTGCATGTCGCGGCAAACCGTTCATCACGATCAGCGCGTGCGAGTCGGCGCCGGATCGCTGCAAGAAGGACTGCAGCAGACTTTGCGCAACCGGAAAATCCTCATTCTCCAGCAGTGCCCCGGTCTCCAGTGCCCGGCGTAGCAGAGCACGCTCAGCGGCGGATACCCACCGATCGGGCTCGACCCGGGCCACCGCCTGACGCAGGTTCTCGCCAAAGTCGAAATGGAGGCACCGCCGACCGAGAACACCACCGGTTTGCAGCAAGTGCCCCAGCGGGGTCTTGCCCGATCCGGTGGGCCCCAACAAGACAATGGCCTGCTGTTTCGCATTCATGGGCACGTCCTGAACATCGTGGCAACCGGGCACGGCCGACAGCCGAATGCCTCACCATAGTACCGGGGCTCGGCGTCGGGAAATCCCCGAGCCGGGATTTTCGGGGAATTTTCTGCTCGTACGGTGCGTCCTATTGATGGGACCCGGAGTAGAAACGGAGGCACATCCGTAACCGTTTCGTCCGAGGAAATTCCCCTTGCCACGTTCGCTTGGCCGGCTCGCGTCAGCGCGTCGAGTTGCCGGTCCGGGCAGTTCTGCTCGTGTTCTTCCACAGGAGTGTACGATCATGGCCCCATGGCGCCCCCAGTTCGTCCTGTTGCTGCTACCTCTGGCGATAACCATCGGCTGCGGCCAGAAAACTTCCAGTACCAAATCCGCCGCGCCGGCGCCCGAGACTTCGTTCGCACTGAAGTACCGATCGGACATGATGCCGCCAGCACCCGCGGCGGAGGAATCCGCCGAAGAAGGCCGAGGCCCCGGCCAGGGTGGAGACAAGTACGACCTGATCGTCGAAAATCCGTTCCTGTCGGCCAGGCAAAATCCTCTCTCGACGTTTGCCATCGACGTCGACACCGCCTCGTACTCGAAAATCCGCATGTATCTGCTCGATCACAACCAACTCCCCCCTGCCGATGCCGTACGGATTGAAGAGCTGGTCAACTACTTCGTTTACGACTACCAGGGTCCGTCGGACGAGCATCCCTTTGCCGCCAATGTCGAGATCGCTCAGTGCCCTTGGAAACCGGAGCATCGCCTGGTCCGCGTCGGCATCAAGGGCCAGGAGATGCCGCAGCGCGAGAGACCGCTGAGCAACCTCGTGTTTCTGATCGACGTGTCGGGATCGATGAACCAGCCCAACAAGTTGCCTTTGCTGCAGCGCGGCATGAAGATGCTGGTGGATCAACTCGGCGAAAACGATCGCGTGGCCATGGTGGTCTACGCCGGCGCTGCCGGGCTGGTCCTGCCATCGATCAATGGCGACCGCAAACAGGTCATCATGGACGCGTTGGATAAACTGCAAGCGGGCGGCTCCACCAACGGCGGTCAGGGCATTGCGTTGGCGTATCAGGTCGCGCTGGATAACTTCATCCCAGGGGGGACGAATCGCGTGATTCTCTGTTCGGACGGCGACTTCAACGTCGGCACGACCAGCACCAGCGAGTTAGTACGACTAGTCGAAGAACATGCCAAACAGAATATCTTTCTCACCGTACTCGGTTTCGGCATCGGCAATCACAACGACGCGATGCTCGAAGAAATCTCCAACAAGGGAAACGGGAACTACGCCTTTATTGACAGCGATAACGAAGCACGCAAAGTGCTCGTCGAGCAGATGAATGCCACCCTGGTGACGATCGCCAAGGATGTGAAGATCCAGATTGAGTTCAATCCGGCCAAAGTGGCCGCCTATCGCCTGATCGGCTACGAGAATCGACTGCTGGCCGCCGAGGACTTCAACGACGACACCAAGGATGCGGGGGAAATCGGCGCCGGCCACACGGTGACGGCTCTCTATGAAGTGGTGCCCGTGGGAGTCACCAGCGACGTGACGGTGGCGACCGTTGATCCACTGCGGTATCAATCCGAAAACGAGATCACGGAGGCGGCCCGGTCGGACGAAACGCTGACGCTGAAGATCCGCTACAAGCCACCGCAAGCGGACGAGAGTAAACTGCTCGCCTATGCGGTTACCGACGGCGGGCAATCGTTCGCGGGTGCCACACCCGACTACAAGTTTGCGGCGGCCGTCGCAGAGTTCGGCATGCTGCTGCGCGATTCCGCCCACAAAGGCGACACCAATTACGACGCGGTGCTGGAAATCGCCAGTGAGGGAGTGGGCGACGACAAGACCGGCTACCGCGCCGAGTTCCTGGCAATGGTTCGGCGCGCACGTGAATTGGCACACTGACGGCGACCGCTCAGGGCTCAGATCCGCGAGTGGGACGAGAGCGCTGCCACCCGGTCAGCAGGCGGCAAGGGCCCGCAGTCGACCGCCGGTGCAGTATTCGGATCGAGCCCCGGCCGCGAATTTCGGGCCCGATCGTGCAGCAGTTCTGCCATGTGCCGGAGCAGGTGAGGCGAAATGTCCGCGGACCATGGCAAGAACACGATCCGCTGCAATGTTCGTCGAATATTGACCGGGTCGAGTTCGGGCCGGGTCGCGGGGGGCGGCACCACGGTCAATCGCGTTCGCAGTGTCGCGTCGAAACCGTGCCGCCGCAGCCAGGCGACTACCTCCGCTTGATTGTCGACCAGAATCGGAAATACCCAGTAGTTGTTCAGCGTCGCTTGCCGCTGGTCCAGCCGGCACGCCTCCTCCAACTGACCGGCGAACCACGCTCCTCGTTCCATGCGTTGTGGGAGGCGAGCGACGCCATAATGCCGCCACCGATGAATCAGCATCCTCAGCAGCGGAGCTGCCGGCTGGCGCCGCAAATGCTCAAACAAATTCCCCGCGGGAAAATTGCGCCGCGCCCGCTACCAACGTGTCCGTGTCGATGTGTACCAGCCGGCATACGCCGGCAATGAGCGTGAAGAACGGACGCAGCGACAGGACCTTGAACACTGAATATTTGAGTAACCGACACAGATAGGACAGCCGACTCTGCACTGGATAACTGAATTGGATCTGTCGCAGTCGGTTCGCCAATTCGGGCGAGCGAAGGTGAATGATGCCGCCTCCCAAGGCCGTCGCTGTCTTAATCGGCCCAAAGCTGAAGAGTGACGCGTCAACGCCTGCATCCCCGCGATAGGACTCGCCGTGGTAGGCCTGCGCAATCTTCAATCACGAACAAACCATGCTCGCGCAAACTGCAGGATCGGCTCCATGAGGATCCGCGTACCGAACAGATGCGCTACGACCAATACTCGCGTAGCCGGCGTGACACTCCGCCGCAGGCTCTCCAGCGACGGTGTGCAACCATGCTCGATCAGATCTACAGGGACGGGTACCAAACCATGGTGCTCGACAATGCGCACCATATCGGGCACCGTGAGCGCCGACATGAGCACTTCGCTGTCGCGGGGCAACTGCAACACACTCAACAGCAGGTCGAAACCGCTGCGAACAGACAAGACGGCCACTGCCTGATGCGAATGCGACCAGTGCCGTTCGGCTTGTGCCTGGAGTGCATCACGACCTCCGGGCAGGCAGCAGCCCAACAGACCCAGTGCCAGATCGCGCGGCGCAACATCGAATCGCAAGCGGATCCACATGCAGTCGTCTCCTCAGAGACCGGTCGGACGAGTTCCAAGGCGCAGCTTCCACAACGTGAATCCCGCTGTTGACCCGACACAGGCTGCCTGGGGGCGAACACCACTCGCGCCTTGTCAACGCGTGAATGGGGGGCGAGCGATGCCGGCCAGCGGCGGTAGATGGGCAGCAGGCAAACCTGCGGTGCGGCTCGCCACAACCGGGAGAATCAGCACGACTGTAACGCCAGACATGATGGACCATCCTCCGGGAACTCGGTCGCCGTGCAAGGGGCTCTCGCGGGGGCTGGCGGGGAAATCCTAAGCCTTTTCCCAACAAACACTTACAATTTGACCCGATTTCCGAAAAAAAACCCTGCGAGAGGGCGTATCGAGCGGCACTTGCTTGCCAATCGAGATCCCCCAAATTACCATGAAGTTCTTCATGTGCAGATTTTCTGGAGGAAATTGCCGTGCGTGCTTTCCATCCGGAGACTCCGCATCGCTATCGTTGCGTAGCCTGGGGCTGGTCAGCAACGAGAGTCAATGGAGAGGAAACCGAGCAACAACTCGGGTTTGGTGGGTAGTATCGTAGCCCTGCGATGAGTGATCGCGTTGCAGGACAAACCTGCCCACGGCACCCAAGCGTCTGAGGTGATCGCCGGCGTTCGACAAGGTTGGAAGGGGAGCTGATCGATGATCAGTAGCAAGTCAGTCGGATCGATGACGTTGGTCATCATCATTGTGGCTGGGATTCGTGTCTTCGCAGAGGACCAGAGTGCCGTTGAACTGTACGGACAGGGTGTGCACGCTTACTTTGCGGGTGATTACGAGTCGGCCGTGGGGTACATGAGTGCTTCGATTGAGAAGCACGGCACCGACCCGCGCCCGTATTATTTCCGCGGCCTGGCGCTAGCCGCTCTGCACGGTCTCGAGTCAGGTCTGGCTGATATGGCCAAGGGGGCCGACGTTGAAGCCAACAAAATGGACAAGAGGATCTATGACATCAATGGCGCTCTACAGCGCGTACAAGGTACCCTGCGATTGGCGTTAGAGAAGCAACGGTCAAGCGCTCGCGTGGCCGCCGCCGAGCGTAGGAAGCGGCAGGACCGAATCCGCTACGAAGAACTGAAGCGGCGCGAGGACGTCGTCGTGTTCGATCCGACGCGACCGGTAAAGAAAGTGGAGCTCGACTTGCCCAAGGTGGACCTGGCCGGCGCAAATCCATTTACGAGTGGAGTGGTCTTCACTGGTGGCAAGGAAGTAGCCCAGGCAGCACCCGTGCCCGTCGAACCGAGTGAGGCAGGGGTGACGATGCCTGCTGACACCGAAGCTCCGCGCGATCCATTCGGCGGGGTAGCAACGCAACCCGCGGCCCAGACGGAAGATCCGTTTGGCAGCAGCCCGGCAGGCCCGAAGACGCCTGCCGCCAAGAAACCGCAAGCGGAGCCCGGTGCCGCGAATCCGTTTGGCGATGCGATGCCAAAAACCAACCCCGATGACTCGTCGATCTTCGACGAGAATGTTCGCCCAGAACTTCCCCCCGGCATGAACGTGGGCGGCACGATCATGAACGTCTTGGGAAAAGCTCTCTCCGGTTCTGCGGCCAACCGTGACCCATTCGGCGACCCGAATGCTGAAGCGGCTCCCAAGCAGGAAATGGAGCCACAGGCGGAAGACCCCAACGCTGTCCCCGGCGATGCCGGCGCCGCGAAGAAAGAACCCGCTGAAAAAACACCCGCCGAGAAGCCCGCCGACCCCAGTTCCGACCCCTTCAAGTAAGCCGCGATCGCGTCAGACGCCAGCGTTTCTACCGGGCTTGCCCCGGTAGGACGACAACTGGCCAGCTACCGAGATCCCCGCCAACCAGACGCGAGCGTTTCTACCGGGCTTGCCCCGGCAGGACGACAACTGGCCAGCTACCGAGATCCCCGCCAACCAGACGCACGTTTCTACCGGGCTGGTCCCGGTAGGACGACAACTGGCCAGCTACCGAGATCCCCGCCAACCAGACGCAAGCGTTTCTACCGGGCTGGTCCCGGTAGGACGACAACTGGCCAGCTACCGAGATCCCCGCCAACCAGACGCCAGCGTTTCTACCGGGCTTGCCCCGGTAGGACGACAACTGGCCAGCTACGAGATCCCCGCCAACCAGACGCCAGCGTTTCTACCGGGCTTGCCCCGGTAGGACGACAACTGGCCAGCTACCGAGATCCCCGCCAACCAGACGCCAGCGTTTCTACCGGGCTTGCCCCGGTAGGACGACAACTGGCCAGCTACCGAGATCCCCGCCAACCAGACGCCAGCGTTTCTACCGGGCTTGCCCCGGTAGGACGACAACTGGCCAGCTACCCACGGCCGATCGGTGCCCTTTCAGAGCCCGGGAAGAAACTCCGTTTTCCGTTGAGAGGCATCGAGCAGGATTGTGTGCGGGCAATAAGCGTGTTAGTCGGTAGCATGCGGCACGGTGTGCGCATGTTTGGAAAAAAATCAATCAAATTCAAATGACAGAAATAGGGAGGAAGGGAGGAAGGAAGGGAAAACGGAGGACAGAATGGCATGCTGCTGGTGAGAATCTGCTGGTGGCCCGCGACTGTAGTTTTGGCGGCAGCGGAGGTTTCTGTTCTTGAGTTTTGGATTTCGAATTTGTTTGGGTATTCGATATTGGCATTTCGAATTTCCTGATGGGTTGTGGCCGCAGGCCGCGGTAGGAACTCACTGCCTCAAAGGAAGGGAGCCGGCGAGGGGCTCGCTTTTCTGACATGCTGGCGGCGGACGATCGGATTTGCCTGGTTGTTTGTGCAACAGACGTCGAATAGCGGCCTCTCCATGTGATCCGGGATCGAACAGTTCGATTCTCCACAGCGATGTGGAAAATTGGCCAGGGCTGGTCACTCGTTAGGCTCGATCGGCTATACTGAAGTGCATCTCGCCCCAGAATGCAGCACAGACTGCAACACAGGCTGCAACACCGCAGCCGACCATGGCACGCCGATACACTCTCGCTACAGCAGGAGCCGGACTGTGATATCGCACGCACGCGCTCGATTCGCCTTGTGTTTATTGATCTGCCTCACATTCCCAGCGGTCCTTTGTCCACGAGCTGCCTGGTCCGCAGGCCCTGCACCGTCGGTCGCGTTGGGGGACTCGGAACCGGCGCTGGTATCGACCGAGCAGATCGAAGCCGACTGGATTCGCCAGGCCGTCGTGCGCCAGCTCCCTTCTGGCAGCGGCACCATCACGATCAACACCAGTGACGACGCGGCCGGTGCCTGCGATGGTGTCGTGGACGGCACGTTCGGCTTTCACACCAGCCAGGAAAATGAGCCGTGGTGGCAGGTTGATCTGGGAGGGGTCACTCCCTTGTCGCGAATCGTCGTCTACAACCGAGATGAAGGGGTATCGCAGCGAGCGGCGAATTTGCGGCTGCTGTTGTCGGACGACGCACAGGCTTGGCGGCTGGTCTACCAGCACGACGGCACGAACTTCTTCGGCTTCAAAGACCAGAAGCCGCTGGTGATTCAGTTACAGGAGCAATCCGCGCGCTTCGTGCGTGTGCAACTGCCGGGACAGGAGTATCTGCATCTGGAGGAAGTCGAGGTCTACGCCGCGGGCAGCGACACGAACCTCGCGTTGCACAAGCTGGCGGATCAGTCGAGCACCAGTCCCTGGTCCAACTGCAAGGTGGAAGAAGAACCGCCGCCGGCGGAACCCGCATCCTATCCGATTGTCGAGGTGATCCAACGTGGACTCAAGCTGGCCGATGACCTGCGCAAACTGGGCAGCGATGTCGATCAATCCGTAGCGGCCCTGCGGCAGATTGCCGCGCAGGCCGAGCAGCTGCCGGAGAACCCTGCGATCGATCAGCAGCGTGAGCTGTTCCTCGCGGCGCATCGCATCATCCGGCCGATGGCGTTGAGCAATCCATTGCTCGATTTCGACGACCTGCTGTTAGTCAAGCGAGTGCCGGGCAGTTTCACGCACATGTCCGATCAGTACTACGGCTGGTTTTCTCGGCCCGGCGGAGGCCTGTACGTGCTGGAGGGTTTCAAAACAGCTGCTCCTCGTCTGCGTTACCTCACGCAGATGCTTCCCTCCGGCAGTGTCTTGCGGCCAGACATCTCGTACGATGGCAAGCGAGTCCTTTTCGCACACTGTACGTACTACGCCGGTCTGAGTGAGGAACCTAACAAGCTCGACAAAACGAACGTGCCGGAGGATGCATTTTACCATCTGTACGAAATGAACCTCGATGGCACCAATCTCCGCCGTTTGACGCACGGCAAGTACGACGATTTTGATGGCCGCTATCTACCCGACGGGCGCATCATCTTCCTGTCCACGCGTCGCGGTCAGGATGTGCAATGCACCAGCGACGAGAATATTGCCGGGCAAGAGAGCGCACAGCCCGACTGCTACGTTCGCTGCGGCGGAGGGCCGGAGCGCCCGGTGGCCGTTTACACGCTGCACGTGATGGATCCGCGGGGCGAGCATTTGGCACGGATCTCTCCATTCGAGATGTTTGAATGGACCCCCAGCGTGGACGACCAAGGGCAGGTCCTCTATGCCCGCTGGGACTACGTCGATCGGCACAACATGCCGTACATGAGCCTCTGGTCCACGCTCCCCGACGGCACGGATGCGCGCGCCGTATATGGCAATTACACACAGAACCCTCACTGCATCTTCGAGGCACGCCGCGTTCCTGGTTCGCGCAAGATCATCTTTACGGCGTCAGGGCATCATGCGCTGACGGGCGGCTCGCTGGTCCTGATCGATCCGCAGCGCGGCTCGGACGGTGAGGCACCGCTGACGCGGCTGACTCCGGAAGTCGCATTCCCCGAGGCCGAGGGCTGGCCGCAATCCTACTTTGCCGGTCCCTATCCCCTTTCCGAAACGCATTACCTGGTGTCCTGGAGCGACGCCCCTTTGCCTCCGGGAACTCCGCATCCAGCCTGGGGCATGCCGGGCCCGCCGAATGACCTGGGCTGCTACCTGTTCGATGCATTCGGCAACCTCACTCTGATTTATCGTGACCCCGCCATCAGCTGCATGGACCCGTTGCCGATTCGCCCGCGCACACGTCCACCCCAAATCACGTCGCGCGTCGATGCCAGCCACGGGTCGTCCAGTACGCGTGTGCTGGTAGTCGATGTGAACCAGGGACTGGAATCGATCGCGCGCGGCACGATCAAACAACTGCGGTTGGTGGGCATCCCCGCCAAGACTCACCCGACGATGAACTACCCGCGCATGGGCCTCACGAACGACGATCCGGGGAAATTCGTGATCGGCACCGTCCCGGTCGAAGAAGACGGCTCGGCCTACTTCCACGTGCCGCCAGGCGTGGCGTTCTTCCTGCAAGCGCTCGATGAGCAAGGCATGGCTGTGCAAACCATGCGCAGTGCCACGTACTTGCAGCCCGGCCAGAGCACGACGTGCATTGGCTGCCACGAGCCACGCAATACGGCCCCCCCGGATGCCAGGCCGGTGGCCGCCCTCCGCGAACCCTCGAAAATCTCCCCCGGTCCCGAGGGATCCTGGCCGCTCGATTACCAGCAGCTGGTCCAGGGTGTGCTCGACAAACGCTGTGTCGCGTGCCATCGCCCGGGCACAGACGGCAGTTCGTGGGATCTGACTGCTGAAAAATCCTATGACGTGCTGGTCAGTTACGGTACTCCGTCGCTGAAAGACCATGTCCTGTTGCGCTATGCAGAGGGACGTTCGAAGGTGGGAGCCGGCGCGGCAACGGAGAACCAGCTCTGGAAACTCCTGGACGCCGGACACTATGACGTGTCGCTCGCGCCGGACGAGCGACTGCGGCTGATCAATTGGATGGATACCTACGGCCAACGCACCGGCTCGTTCGACCTCCACCAAGAAAATCAGCTCCGCCGGCTGCGGGCCAACATCACGGCGATTCTCGAGCAGTGAAGTCGCGGCCCGGCGCTCCCTGCCATGGCGGCCAGACAGCCAGCCTCTCAGGGTGATCCCACACAATGTATCGGGCCCCCAGCCTTGACGAAGAAAAGGGGCCGGAACAGCCCGGAAATTGGGCCAATGTCTGGCTTCGCGCCGCCTGTGCCAGCGATATAATGCGGGAGTTCGACTGGTACGAGCCTGGTCGATTTGCGATGAAATCGAACTGTTGCGTGACCCGCCATGGTTCTTCCTGGTCCGCCGGCTCTGAGTCCTTTCTCACAGCTTCCAGGAATGTTGGCAGGGGCTTTCCGGCATTCGATCGACGGAGGAAGTCGCCCGACTCGTGACGGGGCCGGTCGTTGCGCGCGACCGGAAACGAGTTTTCTGTTGGAGCCACACTTGGGCGCAAGGGTTGACGATGAGTAAGAGATTGTACGTTGGGAATTTGGCTTTCGGCGCGACCTCGGACGACTTGCGGGAGCTGTTCGGTCAGTATGGCAATGTGACGTCGGCGGACGTGATCACGGATCGTGAAACCGGCCGATCGCGTGGTTTTGGGTTTGTGGAAATGGCCGATGGTGGCGAAGCGGCCATCGATGCCCTCAACGGCCACGAAGTGCAGGGGCGGGCCCTGACAGTCAACGAAGCGAAGCCGCGCGACCAGCGCCGTGGTGGTGGCGGTGGCGGCGGTGGCGGTGGATACGGTCGCCGCGATCGCTATTGATGCCCGCCGCTGGGCAGATGTTTGCTGGCTCCCCCGCTTGAGTGCCTGGGTGCGTGCTGCATGCTGCGCGGACGGCGATCTCATGCTGCGCTGGGCGATCTCTCGCTGCGCTGGGATCGGTTGCCCAAGAGGACTCGTTTCCTCCTCCGCGCAGGCGGACCGCCCGCTTCGCCCCTGCATCACTCCAACACCCACGCAGGGGTTCGAGAGTCATGCTGCTGCTCGCCGGCGCGGCTGGTGGACTAAGGTGGTGGACTAAGCGGGCTCCAGATTGTCGTGCGGGTCGCATCGACATGCGATCGGTGCCAGCAGCGATTGCGTGAGGTTCATGCGATCGAGTCGCTCACGGCGGCGCGGTCCACATGCGGCGCAGGGGTAGAACCGCTCGCAGTCCCACAGATCCATCAGGACGCGGCCCCGCTTCATCCGCAAGCCGGTCTCTTGTACGCGTTCCATGGAACGCATCGAGGGTGACTGAAAGAGTCCCCGCGAGGCTAGTTGATCGAGCATCCCATTACCTGCCCGCGTCGGGATCACTGCGCAACATTCCACACCCACGTCAAAGGCGAATTGCAGCGAACGCTCGGCCCATTGGACCCCTTCGTCTTCATTCAGAAACGGCGGACGCAGCAGGATGAACGTGCGAACGCGGATATCGTGGGAGCAGAGGAATCGCACGGCCTGCTCGTAGTCGCGCAACGTCATTCGCTTATTGAGCGCCGCGAGTACTTCCTCCTGGACCGTTTCGAGTCCGAGGGCCACTTCCAGCTGGCCTGGGAGCAGGTCCCGAAAACGCAACACATCGTCGCCGCACAACCGGGGATGATTCTCGACAACCACCGTCTCGAACCCGCTGACGCGGTCGGCGATCGCCCGGTAATCCTCCGGCGGAATCGCCTGGTGATCGAAGAAATTGCCGCTATTGTACAACTTGATGTGGCGGGCCTTGGGCAATCGCTCGAGCGCGAAGTCGATCTGCCGGGGAATGGCCCCCAGCGGCACCCGAACATCCGTCGTGTTGCGCCACAGATCGCACATCAGGCACCGGAACGGGCATTCGCGATTGGTCAGGAACAGCGTTGCCACATCCTCCACACGCCCGGCTGCCGAGCACTCAGGTTCCAGCAGAAACGCGTAGGGCCGAGCGGGGTCGACGGGGTTCTTCCCCCCCCGAGCGCTCGTGATGTCACGATCGGAGAAATGTGCCATGTTCACGACGAGGCCTGGTCGCTGTGATTATCCAAACAGCGAGGCGAAGGCCGCTCGGTAGGCCGCGTCGCTCCGCGGAAAGACCGCTTCGAATTGCGCTGCATCCACCGCGCCGTGCTGAAACCGCTGCTTCTCGAAAATGGGCATCGTCAGTCCCGTGATCGCTTCCACCCCTCGGCGGACCACCTCGCCCTTCAAGGCATACAGTTGCCCATGGTCCCAATGGGTCAATTCAATGAACGGAATGCCCTCCGCCACGGCAATGACGTTCGGCAGGGAGTAAGGGCTGAACCCCCGGAAGCCGAACATGCGACCCGGCGCGTACGTCCGCACATGACCGCGACTCTGGCCACCCGAGTAGGTCAGCGAATGCTTGATCGCATCCACGCCCCAACCTTCCTGATAGAGCATTTGGTTGTTCAGCACGCTGCGAATCGTCAGCTCCGAGTTCTCCTCGATCGGATAGTCTTTCAAGTTCTCGTCGCCCCCGTCACCGTCGACCAGGTATTTCCAATCGCTGTAACGCTGGCGAATTCCCCGGCAGACGGCCAACGCCATCGTGGCTGATTCCACGTCCAAGCGCTTGTAGTCCTCGATGACGCGAATCGTCTCCTTGTAGTCGATCGCACTCAACGGCACTTCGATCGGCTCCAAAAACATCCCCAGATCCAGCTGATCCAGGAATTGGGCAGCCTGGTCACAATCGGACGCCCCCCCCTCCACCGCCAACGTGAAAGCCTTCAAACGCGCAGGCGACTCGCCGCGACGCAGCAGCAGATCGTACAGCACTAAAAAGACGCTGCCACTGTCGATACCGCCCGAGAACAGCACGCCGATCGGCTCCTGCGGCTCGATCCGATCCAGCCACCGCGAGCACTCCTCCGCCAGAGCGCCGATGTACGCCCGGCCAATGTCGTCCAGATTGGTGCCGAGACAGTTGCGTTGAGGATCGAAGAACCGTGTGTAGACCGGATTCGGGTCGGGGCATCCCACCAAAGCAATCTCGACCAGATGATGCGCCGGAACCATCCGCGTGTACGACGGATGAAACTGGCCGGCCAACCCTTCCTTCTTGAGCTGCTCGTGCAACTCCTCGATCCGCTCGGCCACCACCAGGCAGGGGCCATCCGCCTGCTTGGCCAGGAAGTAACGCATCGGCCGCCCAATGGAACGCGCCATCCGTACCAGATTCCCCCGCTTCTGAATGATCGCGAACTGGCCGTCAATCGCGCGAATCCGCTGGGGATCGCCCGAGGCCACCGCATCGGCAGCTTCCTGGGGCGTCATGTTCAACAGGACGTTGTCACAAGGATCCATCAGATCCACGAGGCGTTCGACGTAGGCGGAAGTAGTCACTGCAAACCTCAATCGGAATAGTTTTCGATTAGTCAAATCCACTCGCCACATACACACTGCCCCACGGCAGCGTACCGCCTGGGCGGCCTGTTGGCTCATCCACCTCTGGCAGGAAAAAACGGCCCAACACGGCTGACGCCCGTCAACGGGCTGATGAAACGGATGCGCACCGACTACCAGCGGCAGTCGCGCCGCGACCTGGCCCTTAGGTTGTACCTTTGAGGCCCCAAGCCCTACAGCCCCCCTGTCGGGGCACGCCGCCAGCGCAAAAAAATGCTTCCCCTCTCTACGGAAATCACTCCACATCTGGTTCATTAACATTGAGCGGGTCCGGGAATTAATTCCCGGAGGGGAGGCGGATACCGAGTCGAGTATCGGCCCCCGTTTTCCGGCTCGACAAAAGCCTGGCCCCCCGACCGCCGGGCTGATTGCCGGACCGGCAGCAGCTCAGGCAGTCGCCATTTCAGCCTCTTGCAATGCGTCGCCCCACGTCAAGAAAAGAGTGTTCTGGTACAATTCCCCCCTCATCCCGAACCTTGGACCTACGGCGTCTCGCGAGAGATCACAAACGGATAGACCATGCGGCAGTATTTAGATCTGATGCAACGAGTGCTCGATGGGGGTACCCCGAAAACCGATCGGACCGGGACGGGGACACTCAGTATCTTTGGTCATCAGATGCGTTTCGATCTGCAGCAGGGTTTCCCGCTGGTCACCACCAAGAAACTGCACCTGAAGTCTATTATTTACGAGCTACTGTGGTTTCTGCGGGGCGACACGAATGTGCGGTACCTGAACGAGTGCGGTGTGACGATCTGGGACGATTGGGCCGACGCGCGGGGTGAACTTGGACCGATCTATGGTCGTCAGTGGCGGAGCTGGGCGACGCCGGACGGCACGGCCGTGGACCAGGTAAGCGAATTGATCGAGCGGATCAAGACCCACCCCGATTCACGGCGACTGATTGTCAGCGCCTGGAATGTGGGTGAATTGGCCCGGATGGCGCTGCCCCCCTGCCACCTGCTGTTTCAGTTCTATGTGGCCGAGGGGCGGCTGTCGTGCCAGCTGTACCAGCGCAGTGCGGACATCTTTCTGGGCGTTCCCTTCAATATCGCTTCCTACTCGTTGCTGACCCTGATGGTCGCGCAGGTCACCGGCCTTGCGCCGGGCGAGTTCATCCACACATTTGGCGACGCTCATCTGTACCAGAACCACGTGCAGCAGGCACACTTGCAGCTTTCCCGCGAACCGCGTCCCCTGCCCCGCATGCAACTGAATCCCCGTGTCACTTCGCTCTTCGATTTCCAGTACGAAGACTTCCAGTTGGAGAATTACGACCCGCACCCTCACATCCGCGCCGGTGGCGGTCTAGTGACATGAGTTCATCGATCATCGTGGCGATGACACCCGATCGCGTGATTGGATGCGACGGCCTGATACCGTGGCGTCTGTCGGCCGACCTGCGCCGCTTCAAGCGATTGACGATGGGGCATCACGTCATCATGGGCCGCAAGACGTATGAGTCGATCGGGCGTCTCCTTCCCGGCCGCCACACGGTCGTTGTATCGCGGCAGCGAGATCTGGTGATTCCCGGTGCCCAGGTCGTCCACTGTGTACCAGACGCCCAGCGGAGCTGCCTGGACGACCCGGAAGCGTTTTTCGTT
Source organism: uncultured Planctomycetota bacterium (assembly GCA_963802295.1). GTDB lineage: Bacteria > Planctomycetota > Planctomycetia > Pirellulales > Pirellulaceae > JAJRVM01. The sequence continues at coordinate 305,683 of CAWDIM010000022.1, forward strand.
GGCGGCGAGCAGATTTATGCCGCCGCACTCCAGTTCGCTACCCGGCTCTACTTGACGTTGGTGCATGCCACAGTGCCGGGCGATGCCTACTTCCCGGAAATCAACCAACGGCAGTGGCAATTGGTCCAACAAGAGCATCATCGCTCGGATGAACACAATCAGTTCGATTACACCTTTCAGCTTTTCGAACGACTGGTCGCACGGCAGGGAGTTCCACAAATTCCATGTTGAGCTGCTGCGCGATGGTTCAGCCGTGCACTCATGCCCGCTCGATCGGAAAGGCCATCACCTGGCTCAGGTCCGTGGCGCCCGTGGCGACCATGACGAGCCGGTCGAAGCCGAGGGCCACGCCGGTGCAGGGAGGGAGGCCATGGCGCATGGCAGCGAGCAACCGACTGTCGGTCGGCAGCGTGAATTTCCCCTCAGCGGCACGCGCCTCGTTCGCGTCCCGTGCGCGCTGTTGCAGCGCATGCGGATCGGTCAGCTCGTGGTACCCGTTGGCCAATTCCACGGCGTCCACATACAGCTCGAACCGTTCCGCCACCGGCGGCGGCCCTGAGCGGACACGGGCCAACGCCGCCTGGCTGGCGGGGTAGTCGTACAGGATGGTCGGCCGCCCCACACCCAAGGTTGGTTCGACATACGAGACCAGCAGCCAGTCCAGCCAGGCATCGCGATCATGCATGTCCCAGGACGGGGACGGCCGAAAGCCCCGTTCGACGGCTGCTTGGGCCAGCTGTGGGGCGGAACAACGATGCGGATCCATGTCCAGGCACCGCTGAAACGCCTCGGCGTAACTGAGCCGCTCGACAGGACCGCAGGTCAGCGTGACTTGGGCGAGCTCGTCCAGCAGCTGCATGCCACCCTGCAGGTCGTCACCGACGCGATACCACTCCACCATCGTAAATTCCGGATTGTGCCGCGGTCCGACCTCGCCGCCACGAAACGCACGAGTGATCTGATAGATGGCCCTCGCGCCGCTGGCGAGCAATCGTTTCATGCCGAATTCAGGCGACGTCTGCAGCCACAGCAGCGGACCCTGCTCGGGCGCCTGCGGGTCCTCGAACAACCGCACCGAAAGCGGGTCGAGATGCCGGTCGACCACCGAGTCGTGCGAGAGGAGCGGAGTCTCGACTTCCAGAAATCCCCGCTGATCGAAAAAGCCGCACCGTGCGCAGCATGTCGGCACGGCGTCTCAGCTGATCCCAACTCGCGGTGGGACCAAAGTCGGATGTGCGGTCGGTCATCAGAGGCCTTATCGAGCGCGATCGTACGGCGCTGCCGCTTGGAGAACGCGACAGGCGAAAGCCTGACGCGGTCTGTGCCCACCTCCCGGGATCGTTACGACCTGACGCGTTCGACGTATTGCCCGGTCCGCGTATCGATCTTGATGACGTCACCCATGTTGATGAAAATCGGTGCCTGGAAGTCCGCGCCGGTTTCCACCCGGACGGTCTTCGTTACGTTGGTCGCCGTGTCCCCCTTGGCACCGGGATCACAGAACTCGATCTTCATCTCGACGTGATTGGGCGGCGTCATGGTGATGGGATTGCCGTTGAAGAGCACCATCGAGCATTTCAGGTTCTCGGTCAGATACCTCCAGGCATCCCCCACCTGATCGGCGGACAGCTCATACTGCTCGAAACTCGTGCTGTCCATGAACACAAATGTGTCTGCCTGGCGGTAGAGGAACTGGACTTCGATCTCCTCCACATCCGCCGACTCGAGCGAATCCCCCCCTTTGTAGGTCCGATCCAGGGTCGTGTTGCGAATCAGGTGTTTCAGCCGGCATTTATACATCGCGTTACCCTTGCCGGGCTTGACGAAGTTCATTTCGGTCATCAAATACGGCTCACCGTCGATTTGGACCTTCAGTCCTTTGCGAAAATCGCTGGTTTTGTAGACAGCCACGGTTTTCTTCCCTACTTCGCTTCCGCTAGTTCGATGTTTATCCTACGAAGATGCCAATTGTAGCTACTGCCGCCGATTCTGTCCCTATCCCATCAGGCGGGGAATTACGCTGGCAGGAGGCCCTGCGCCGCGCTGTCCGCGACCCCGTGCAACTCTGTACCATGCTCCAGCTGCCGGCCGAATACCAGGAGGCCGCCCGCCGGGCCGCCCGCCTGTTCCCGCTGGTCGCCCCGCTCGAGTACATCCGCCGGATGCGACCGGCCGACCCGGACGATCCGCTGCTGAGACAGGTGCTCCCCATTCAGGAGGAACTGGAGGAAGTGCCGGGTTACGATCGCGACCCTGTTGGGGACGCGACCGCCACGGTCGTCCCCGGCCTGCTGAAGAAATATGCCCGGCGGGCCTTGATGGTAGCGACCCCCACCTGTGCCGTCCACTGCCGGTATTGCTTCCGCCGCCACTACGACTACGAGTCGACTCCACGAACCTGGGCAGCCTGGCAAGAGGCCTTTGAGCAGTTGGAAGAGGACCCGTCGATCGAAGAGATCATCCTCAGCGGCGGGGATCCGCTGGTGCTGCCCGACCAGCGATTCGAACAACTCCTGGCGCGGCTCGCCAGCATCCGCCACCTGCGGCGGCTACGCGTTCATACTCGCTTGCCCGTCCTGATCCCCCAACGTGTGTCCGACTCGCTCCTGGCACTGCTGCGGCACAATCGGCTTACCACCATGGTCGTGATCCATGCCAATCACCCGGCGGAACTCGATGCGGCTGTCGCCCGGGCTCTCGGCCGCCTGGTCGATAGCGGGATTCCCCTGTTGAACCAATCCGTCCTCTTGCGGGGCGTCAACGATTGTGCCGAAACGCTCATCCAGCTGAGCCAGCAACTGGTGGACCTGCGCGTGATGCCATATTACCTCCACCAACTCGACCAGGTCGCCGGCGCCGCTCACTTCCTGGTGCCGATCGAGCGCGGGCGGCAGTTGGTGGCGCTCATGCGGTCACAACTTCCCGGCTACGCCGTACCGCGGTACGTGCTCGAGCAACCGGGCCATCCGCACAAGACGGTGCTGGCCTGAACTGCTCAGCTTGACCTCCCCATTGAGTGGGAAATCGGTGCCGCTGCAGCCTCCCGTTTCAGAAAACCTGCTCTGTATTCCGAATGACAACAGATTGGCCTGGAAAACTTTGCCGTTTTTCGCGATCATCCCACCCCAACTCAGGGACACGAAACGACGATGACAGGGACTTCTGCTGATTAGCACTTGAGATACATTGCCAGCGAGCCGCAGCGCCCACGGCGGAGACTGGCGACGCGGTGTTCGACAAGCGTGGAGCGAGGCATGCCAACGATGGATCCGAAGCAGCTACTGACGCTATACCGAGCCATGGTGACGGCCCGGCAAATCGACAAGGTGGAACTGGAGCTGAATAGCCGCGGGGAGGCTTTCTTTCACGTATCGGGAGCGGGTCACGAAGGGACGGCGATTCTGGCTTCGCTGTTGCACGAGGAAGACTGGCTGCTCTGTCATTATCGCGACAAAGCCTTGATGGTGGCGCGTGGGATTACGCCGCGCGTGTTCTTTGACGGCCTGTACTGCAAGCAGCAGTCGCAGACGCGGGGTCGGCAGATGTGCGCATGCGTTTTCCGACCGCAAGCTGCGGATCATGAGTGCGCCGGTGCCGGTCGGTAATGCGGCGTTGCACACGGTGGGCGTCGCCACGGTGATCAAGAACCACAGCACACGCCCGCTCGTGTTGAACTCGATTGGAGACGGGGCCACGCAAGAGGGGGAGTTCCTGGAGGCGTGTGCCGAAGCGGTACGACTGCAGGTCCCCATCCTGTTCCTGATTCAGGACAATCATCTGGCCATCTCGACGCGCACGCACGGTCAGACGTTCTATTCGCGTCCGGACGGCGAGGCGGATTCGTTTTACGGCATGCCGATCTATCGCATCGATGGCCGGCACGTGGTCCCCGCCTGGCAGCAGATGAAAGAGGTGGTCGATGCAGTGCGTCAGCAGCGTTCCCCGGTCGTCGTGATATTCGACGTGGAACGCCTGACGAGCCACACGAACGCGGACGACGAGTCGATCTACCGCGACGCCGCCGAGATCCGTCAGGCCCGCGAGACGGGCGACCCCATTCGCAATCTGGAGCAGCACCTGCTGTCGGTAGGTTACAGCGACGAGGCGCTGGCAGCGATCCGGCGCGAAGTGGCCGCCGAAGTGGTGGCGGCGGAAGCGGCGTCCTACGCCGGCCCCGAACCGATCCCGACGTTTGAGGCCAAGCGCCCGATCAGCGTCGAACTGACTCATCCCTCCCGCGAACGTCACGGCGCCGCGACCGGGCCGGGCTTAACGATGCGCGAAGCGATCCGCGACGTGCTGCGCCATCAAATGCTCACCAACCCGGACGTCGTGCTACTGGGCCAAGATATCGAAGACCCGAAAGGCGACGTCTTTGGCGTCACGAAAGGACTGAGCACCCAGTTTCCCTCGCGGGTGCGCAACGCACCGTTGTCCGAAGCGACGATCGTGGGTACCTGTATCGGCCAGTCGCTCACGGGCAAGCACCCGGTGGCCTTCCTGCAATTCGCCGACTTCCTGCCGTTGGCTTTCAACCAGATCGCGTGCGAGTTGGCCAACATCCACTGGCGCAGCGACGGGCAATGGCAGACGCCGGTGATCGTGATGGCTGCCTGTGGTGCCTACCGGCCCGGCATGGGACCGTTTCATGCCAGCACGCACGAAGCGATTATGGCCCACACACCCGGTGTGGATGTCTACATGCCTTCCACCGCCGGTGACGCCGCGGGCCTGCTCAACGCCGCCTTCCAATCCCAGCGCCCGGCGATTTTCTTCTATCCCAAGGCGTTGTTGAACGATCCCGAACGAACGACGCCGTCCGACGTACAGCGGCAATTCACCCCCATCGGCAGCGCGCGCAAGGTGCGGTCCGGACGCGACATCACCTTTGTCGCCTGGGGTAACACCGTCCGCATCTGCGAAAAAGTGGCAGAAGCACTCGACACCGTGGGAGTGGGAAGTGATGTCCTCGATCTCCGAACGCTGTCGCCCTGGGACGAGCGAGCCGTCCTGACTTCCGCCGAACACACCGCGCGGCTGATCGTCGTGCACGAAGATAATCATACGTGCGGGATGGGAGCCGAGATCGTGGCCACGGTGGCCGAGAAGACCCGCGTGCCGGTCGCCATGCGGCGGGTCACCCGCCCCGATACGTTTATTCCCTGTAACTTCGAAAACCAAATCGATGTGCTCCCTTCTTTCAAGCGTCTGCTGACCACCGCCGCCGAACTGCTGAACCTGGAATTGAAGTGGTCGCAAACGCCACAGCAGCCACTGGGGCTGTGCTTGATTGAAGCGGTCGGTTCCGGGCCCGCCGACGAGACCGTGATCGTGTCCGAGCTGTTCATCCGGCCGGGTCAGGAAATCGCCCGCGGAGACGTGGTGGCCGCGCTGGAAGCGACCAAGAGCGTCTTCGAGTTGACATCGCCCGTGTCGGGGACGATTGAAGAAATCTGCGCCGCCGAGGGAGATACCGTCGCCGTCGGTGCGCCGCTGGCCAAAGTGCGCTCCGGCGCCGAGACTCAACGACCCCGACCCGTGGTCCAAGAACAGCCTGGCAAGCCGCTCCTCCGTCGACTCGATAACCTCGGAACATTGCACCTGCCCCGCTGCGAAAGCAGACCACGGGCCTTCGATGTCGGCATCTCCTCCATCGCAACCGTCACCGGCAGCCGAGTCGTCAGCAACCTGGAACTGGCGAACCGTGCCCACGGCATGACTCCGGACGACATCCTGCGACGCACCGGTATCGAACAGCGACATTGGGCTGCTCAGGGTGAAGATGCCATTAACATGGCCGTCAAAGCTTGCTGGAAAGTGCTCGATCAAGAAAACCTGATCGTCGACGATCTGGACCTCGTCATCTGCAGCACGACCAGCCCCACCTCCGTCACTCCGTCCATGGCCTGCCAAGTGCTCAACGGCCTGACCGGTCGCAAGAGCGATACGATGCTGCAGGCATTCGACCTCAACGCCGCCTGCTCCGGATACCTCTACGCGCTGCAGGCCGGCTACGACTTCCTGCAGAGCCGCCCGGATGGCCGAGTACTGATTGTCACAGCCGAGGTGCTGTCACCATTGCTCGATCTCGATGATTTCGACACCGCTATTTTGTTCGGCGACGCTACTTCCGCCTCCGTCCTCTACGGCGAAAACTTCTTCGACCGTGCCACCGCTCGACTCCTCCGCCCGGAACTCTCCGCCAAAGGTGAAGACGGCAGCAGCCTGTCCGTTCCCTTCCGCCATGGTGGCTTTATCCAAATGAAGGGTGGCAAAGTCTTCACGGAAGCCGTCCGGAGAATGGTGACCAGCTTGAATCGCGTCTGCCAGCGCGAAAATCTGTCGGTCCAGGATCTCGACCTGGTCGTGCCCCACCAGGCCAACCAGCGGATTATCGACGCGATCCAACATCGTATCGGCATCGATGTCTACAGCAACATCCGGCTCCACGGCAACACCTCGTCCTCCAGTATCCCACTTTGCCTGGCCGACGTCCTGCCCAACATTACCGCCGGTAATCGGCTCGGCCTCTGCGCCTTCGGCGGCGGTTTCACCTTCGGCGCAGGAATCCTGGAAGCCAACTAGCCCGGATGATTCACGCGTGTTTCCGCTGTCCGTGTCACCAGGGAAGCTGTAGCGGCTGACACGCCGATTGCCCACAACACTCCGTACTGACGTGGGGAAGCGTCCGGATGCGGGTGAACAGCGGGTGCGAAGGTGAGCCATAGAGTGTCAACCGATAACATGCGCTCACGGTGTGCGCATGTTTGGAAAGAAATCCGAATTTGTTTGGGTCTTCGAGATTGGGATTTCGGAATCATCCGGGATAACCGGCCCCGTCCGTACCCGCCTGCCTGGCCACTACCGGCCGTCTCGCCGGCATGACCTTCGATCATCGCCCGCCATTTCTCAATACAGCCCAACATCACATTGACAAACTGGGGTGAATGGGCAATATTTTAGGACCTCATAATCCGGGCACTAATCGCACCTGAAGGCGCGCCAGCCACCCCCCCTACGGATTGGTTTACGAGCCGCTATACTTCCCAGCCCCTGTCTGCAAACGACTGCACGAGCGTTGGGTTGCAGTCCCCGTCAGGGACAGACCAAGTCATGGACGGGCGGACACTTGACACACGGCCGTGCCGGGTGGGGCGTCGGCCGATTTCTGTTTCCCATTCCAATCATTCGAGATCATCGTGATGACAGCTGAAGACACGCCTCGCAGCCCCTACGTGCACCCTGTATCCGAAACATCTCACAGCGCCGCTGGTCGCCGTTCACTGGCCGGTATCCTGTTGGCGATGGCGGTAGTACTGTCGGGTCTGACGCCGGCCCTGGTTCGCGCCGACGTGAAGCCGGCGGGAGGCATGTTGCGGTATCCGGACGTCGGCCCGACGCACATTGCGTTTTTGTATGCCAACAACATTTGGCTCGTTGGGCGCGAGGGTGGCATGGCATCACCTTTGACGACGGTGGACGGGCAGGAGTTGTTCCCGCGATTCAGCCCCGACGGCCAGACGGTGGCGTTTGTAGGAAGTTACGACGGCGGTCGCGACCTGTATACGATTCCGGTCGCCGGCGGCGTCCCGCAGCGGATCACGTATCACCCGGCCATGGAGATTCTGTGTGACTGGACGCCCGGTGGGGAGTTGCTCTTTTCCACGAACGGATTTGCCGGGCTGCCGAGACTGCAAGAGCTGTACACGGTTTCCGACAAGGAGCCGCTGCCCAAGAAACTGCCGGTGGCCTATGGCAGCAACGGCGCTATCTCGCCGGATGGAGCGTGGTTGGCGTTCACACCTTACAACGCTGACACGCGGACGTGGAAGCGGTACCGGGGCGGGATGGCGTCGGATATCTGGCTATTCGATCTCAGCAAGAAGACCGCCCAGCGCATGACCGATTGGGAAGGGACCGATTCGCTGCCGATGTGGCACCAGCAGACCGTCTATTACCTGTCGGATGCCGGCAAAGAGCACAGGCTGAACATCTGGGCCTACGACACCGCCACCGGAGCGCGTCGCCAGGTGACGGAGTTCTCGGATTACGATGTGAAATGGCCTTCGATGGGGCCGGGGGACAAGGGCCAGGGTGAGATCGTCTTCCAGTACGCGGCCGATCTGTATCTGCTGGACCTGGGAACGAGCACGTCGCGGGTGGTGGAAGTGACCATCCCGGGCGACCGACCGCTGATCATGCCGCAGACACTAGACGCGTCGAAGTTCATCTCGGGCGCGGATATCGCTCCGCAGGGCCAACGGGTGGTGGCCGAGGCCCGCGGCGACATCTGGTCGCTGCCAGCCAAGGACGGATCGCCGCGCAACATGACGCGCACCAGCGGCGTGGCGGAGCGAGATCCGAGTTGGAGCCCTGACGGCAAATGGATTGCCTACCTGGCTGACCTCACGGGTGAGTACGAGTTGTATATCAAACAGTCGGACGGCAAAGGAGAGACGCGCCGGCTGACCAATGACGGGCTAGTATTCCGTTACGGCCCGAATTGGTCGCCCGATTCGAAGCACATCCTCTTCACCGACAAGACGGGCACGATCCACCTGCACACGATCGAGGGTGGCAAGACCTGCCGGGTCGACCAGGATCCGTGGGCCAACCGCCCTGGCATCAGCTGGTCTCACGATGCGAGCTGGATCGCGTATGACAAGCGGAAAGACGACAAGGTGGGTACCTCGTCGATCTGGCTGTACGAGGTGGCCTCGGGTGAGCGTCATCAGGTGACGGACGACATGTTCAGCGACTCGTCGCCGACGTTCGATCGCAAGGGTGAGTTCCTCTATTTCACCAGCAATCGCCGCTTCGGATCCCCGCTGTATGAAGACCTCGGAACGACCTTCATTTACGGCAATACGAGTGTGTTGGTCGCCATGCCGTTGCGGGCGGACGTGAAGAACCCGCTGCTGCCCAAGAGCGACGAAGTGCCGATCGATGAGAAGAAGGAAGAAAAACCGGCTGAGAAGGCGGAGCCCGCGGCCAAGGAAGGGGCCGAACCGAAGCCAGCCGAGGCGGCACCAGAAAAGAAAGACGAGCCCGAGAAAAAGGAAGAACCGAAAAAGGAAGAACCGGAGAAGAAAGACGAGCCCGACAAGAAAGACGAGCCCGACAAGAAAGACGAGCCCGAGAAGAAGGACGATGCCGAGAAGAAGGACGATGCCGAGCCCCAACAGGACCCGGCGCCCCAGGACAATCCCCCGCCGAAAGAAGATCCTCAGAAACCCGCCGATCCCCCACCTGCTCCCGCAGAAGGCAAGCCCCAGGAGGGCAAACCGGAAGACGCCAAACCGCAGGAGGACAAGCCGGACGAAGCCAAGAAGGGGGAGAGCGAGGCCGCCGAGCCAGTCGCCGAAAAAAGCGAGAAGGACCAGGAAGCCGCGAAGAAGCCTCCGGCGGAATCCAAGGCACTGAAAATCGACTTGGACGGGATCCTCCTGCGCTCCTTCCAAATCCCGGTCAAGGCCGGTGTGTTCTCCAACCTTTCGGTGAATTCCCGCGGACAGCTGATCTATGCCAAGCGGAGCGTGCGTGGCAGCGAGGACAAGCCCGCGATTATGACAGTGGACTTGTCGAGCGGCAGTGTGAATGAAGCCACGATCCTGGAAGGAGCCAATGGTTACGCCATCTCGGCGGACGGCAAGAAGCTGTTGGTGCTCCTGGGCCGGCAGATGGTCATCCTCGATGCGGCCCCCGGGCAGAAACCGGCTCCGGTCCCCACCAACGGCATGTCGGTGGTGATCAATCCGCGTGAGGAATGGAAGCAGGTGTTCGTCGACGCTTGGCGCATCGAGCGTGATTTCTTCTACGATCCGCAGATGCACGGTGTGAACTGGCCGGCGGTCCGCGAGCAATACGAGAAGATGCTGGCCGATTGCGCTTCGCGCGAAGACCTGGCCTACGTGATTTCCGAGATGATTTCGGAACTGAATGTGGGACACGCGTATTATCGCGGCAACGAGCGGGGGGATGACGGCGAGTCGCGCCAACGGATCGGCATGCTCGGCTGCCAATTCGCTCGCACGGACGGCGCCTATCAAATCGAGAAGTTCTGCGAGGGAGCCGCCTGGGACTTGGACGCTCGCAATCCACTGCGCGAGGCCGGCATCAAGGAAGGTGAATTCCTGCTGGCCGTGAATCGCGTGCCGATGGAGCTGGAGCGCGATCCCTGGTCCCAACTGCAGGGCCTGGCGGGCGGCACCGCGATACTGACGATCAGCAGCAAATCGAAAAGCGGACCTGACGATCGCGATGTGGTCGTGAAACTACTGTCCAGTGAAGCGGGACTGCGGTTCCGGCAATGGGTGGAACACAATCGCAAGTACGTGGCCGAGAAGAGCGATGGCAAGGTGGGCTATATCTACGTCCCCGACACCGGGACCAACGGCCAGGATGAATTGTTCCGCCAGTTCGCCGCCCAAATGAGCAAAGAGGCGTTGATTATCGACGATCGCTGGAACGGCGGCGGACAGATCCCCACTCGCTTCATTGAACTCCTGAACCGTCCCGTGACGAATTACTGGGCGCGGCGCGATGGACGCGATATGACCTGGCCGCCCGATGCCCATCATGGCCCCAAATGCATGCTGATCAACGGCCTGGCCGGCTCGGGGGGCGACATGTTCCCCGCCCTGTTCCGTCAGGCGGGAATCGGCAAACTGATCGGCATGCGCACGTGGGGTGGCTTGGTCGGCATCTCGGGCAATCCGAGCATGATTGATGGCAGCGGCGTTACCGCCCCCACGTTTGCGTATTACGAGATGGACGGGACCTGGGGCATCGAAGGTCATGGAGTCGACCCCGACATCGAAGTGATCGACGATCCGGCCAAATTGGCGCAGGGGATCGATCCGCAGTTGGAAGCCGCGATCGGCCTGATGCTGGAAGAAATCAAGCAGCATCCGTACGTCGCGCCCCCCCGCCCCGCCTATCCGGATCGCCGGGGGTTCGGTATCAGGCCGGAAGACAAGTGACCAGGCAGCACCATTCATTCCGCCGCACATCGGTTCCCGCAGTGCCACCTCCCGCGTCGAGCGGGATGAACCACGGCCGAGGACCTGCGCTGATCCAACCACGTCGCAGCGGAACATTTCCGCTGCGGCGTTGGCGTTTTCCGCGGTCGCCGGTCCCTGCCCCCCGGCGGCACGAGAACCTGGCGATCGTCGCCTCGACAAGAGCCGCCGCACAGGTACGATGGAACTATGAGCGACGCCGATGACTTCATCCGACTCTCGACCTTCCCGGCTCTGCACGAGGCGACGCTGGTGTTGTCGTTGGGCGGCTGGATGGACGGGGGCGACGTGTCGACCGGCACGGTCCGCCGTCTGGTCCAGTTGATCGACGCGCAGAAGATCGCGGAGATCAATCCCGAACCGTTCTATGTCTACAATCTGCCCGGGTCGATGGAATACGCGGCGGTGGTGCGACCGCACGCCGAGATCAAGGACGGATTGGTTGAGTCGTTTGACGTGCCGCAGAGCGTTTTCTATTGCCACGAACCGGCGAACCTGCTGCTGTTTGTCGGCAATGAGCCAAACATGCACTGGCAACGGTTCGGCAGGTGTGTCTTTCATCTGGCACGCGAAGTGGGCGTCCGCCGGATCCTGTTTATCGGTTCCTATGGGGGAGTCGTGCCACACACGCGCCAGCCGCGTCTGTATGTAACTGCCTCGGAGCAGCGGTTGATTGGTGAAATGCTCCGGTACGGCGTCACGGCCACGAACTACGCGGGCCCGGGTTCGTTTACCACGTACTTGATGACGCAGGCTCCCTCCGCACAACTGGAAATGGTGTCGCTGGTGGCCGAGATCCCCAGCTATCTGCAAGGCCCGAATCTCTCGTGCATTGAAGCCGTCACGCGCCGATTGGCGACGATTCTCCGGCTGCCGCTGGATCTGGATTCCCTCCGCGCGGCCAGCACGCGGTGGGAATTGGAGGTTTCCACCCAGGTCGAAAGGGATGAAGACTTGGCCCTGCAGATTCGCCGCCTGGAGCAGGCCTACGACAATGACCTGCTGCGCCAAGATGGCGAGGACTCGTGACTGCCGACCCAGCCCAATCCCGCCGGACTTCCATCCAGGCGGGTCGGCCGATGCCGGCGCGCTTCCCCCGCCCTGGCACGAGCCCGGATCCGGGCGACGAGAGGACGATTTCCGCGGATCGGGGGTATACCTGAAACGGCCGCTTGATATATTTGTTTCAAACAGCCGTTTAACACCCGCGCCCAGAGGAGGCAGGCATGCCCCAGGATGACACCCGGACCCGACTGCTGGCGGCGGCCGGGCCGGTGTTTGCCGAGAAAGGGTATCAGGCGGCCACCGTGCGCGATATCTGTTTGGCGGCTCACGTGAACATAGCCAGCGTCAACTACTATTTTGGCGACAAAGAAACGCTGTACGTCGAATCTGTCAAGCTGGCGCGGCAGATGCGCGCCGATCGATTCCCGATGCCGGACTGGCCGCCGGGAACGTCGGCGAGCCAGCGGCTGCACGGTTTCGTGCTGACCCTCTTGTCGCGGGTCATGGCAGCGGACGAGGCGAGCTGGAATACCCGGTTGATGTTGCGCGAAGTGCTGGAGCCGACCGGCATCTGCGCTCGTGTGGTGCGCGAGTATATTCGACCGCTCTTCGAGACCCTCGCGGGCATCTTGGACGAGTTCTTACCCGAGTCGGCCCCGGCGCATCAGCGGCGCAAGATCGCCTTCAGCATCATTGGGCAGTGCCTCTATTATCGCGTGGCGGACGAAGTGATTGGCGCGCTGGTACCGGAGGAGGAACGTCGGGAGCATTTTCAGATCGAGCAGCTGGCCGATCACATTACGCACCTCTGTTTGTCCGCGCTGGGAATTCTCCCGCCGCTGGGGCAGATATCAGACGATTTGCTGTCCGGCACCAAGTGGGAGGAGACGTCGTTGCAGTAGACCTTGAGCGCCCCGCCGCGAACCGAACAGCGGCGGGCCTGGCGAAGGAGCGAGCCGGCGGGCTACGCCGGGGGATCCTCGGCGACCAATGGCGATCTGGAATTTCGGAATTTCATCACCGGCAACCAACAAGCGAGTAACATCCCGTGGCAACGGCAGGTATACAGCGATCGACGGCGGTCCTCTTGACGCGTGCACTATTGCCGATCGCCATCATCGCAGGAGGCGTCGTCGCCTACTTCGTGATATCCGAACGACTTCGCAGCGACCCGGCACAGGAAACCGACACGCTGCGGGCCACTCAGGCTCAAGTCGCGTCGGTAAGACCGCACACTGGGGGCATGCTGATCGAGGCGGACGGAGTTGTCGTTCCGTACCGCGAGATCAAAGTCGCGACGGAAGTGGCGGGACGCGTGGTCGAGCGTGCGGAAATCTGTCGAGCCGGCAACTACGTGAAACAAGGAGATCGGCTCGTCAAAATCGATCCGCGGGATTATCAGTTGGACGTGGAGCGATTGGAGAAGGAAGTCCAGCAGGCGATCGTGGCATTGGACGAACTGAACGAAGAAATTCAGGGCGCGGAAAGTCTGATTGCGATCTCCGAGAAGGAGCTTGAATTGCGGACGCGGGAACTGCAGCGACTGCAGCATCTGGGCCGCCAGGCCGTCTCGACGTCCGACATCGAGAAGGCGGAGATGAGCGAACTGGCGGCTCGTAATGCGCTGGTCACATTGAGCAACCGTGTCAGGTTATTGCGCGTGAGCAGCCGACGTCTGGAGAGCGCTCGGGACCTGGCCACCTCGAATCTTCAGAAAGCGCGGCTGGACTTGCAGCGCACGGAGATTCTCGCCCCGGCGGATGGCGTGATTGTCAATGATTTCGTGGAGGTCGATTCCTTCGTCCAGCGTGGAACGCTCCTGTTCGCACTGGAAGACACCGCCAAAGTGGAAGTGAAATGCAAATTGCAGATGGAGGACCTGTATTGGCTGTGGGATCGGTCTGGTCCCTCTGCTCAAGCCCTACAGGCTTCACCGTCGGACGCCTACGACATTCCAGAGACCAACGTGCAGGTCGTTTATCGTCTGTCCGGCTACAGCGACGTCGACTACATCTGGGAAGGACGGCTCGCGCGCTATGACGGGGCGGGCCTGGACGAAAAGACACGCACGGTTCCTTGCCGAGTGGTGGTCGACGAGCCGCGCACACGGACTTCCACTCGCAGCAGCGGTCCCCCGGCACTGATGCGTGGCATGTACGTCACGATTCGGATTCAGGTCGATCCCGCCACCCCCTTGCTGAGCATTCCGGAAGATGCGTTGCGACCCGGCAACCAGGTTTGGCGCGTGCGCAACGGCAAGCTGGCCATTATCCCGACCCATTTCGTCACGCTGCTGACCCGCTTGACCGACGAAGGTCGGGAAGTACGTGACGTGCTGGTGTACGTGGACGATCCAAGCCGGCTGACGGCCGGTGATCAGGTTGTTGTCTCGCCACTGACTTTCGTCCGTACGGGGATGGACATCGAAGTGTCGGACCTGGGGGAGAAGGTGAGCCCATGAAACAGATCATCCGCTGGGCAACTCGCAACGAACCTGCGATGAACACGCTGTTGATCGCCGGACTGATCATCGGCGTGGCCAGCATGGTCCTGATGCGTCGCGAAATGTTCCCCGAATTCGAACTCGACATCGTGCTCGTCAGCGTCCCCTACCCGGGCGCCAGTCCCGAGGAAGTGGAAGAGGGGATCTGTCAGAAGTTGGAAGAGGCGGTTCGCAGTGTCGATGGCATCAAGCGGCAAACGGCGATTGCCCACGAGGATGTGGGTTACCTGGTGCTGGAGCTGGCGGCCGGCCAGAACGCCCAGAAGATCCTCAACGAAGTCCGTTCGGAAGTGGATGCCATCACGACTTTTCCCGAGTTGGCGGAAGAACCCGATGTGAAGGAACTCACTTATCGCATTCCGGCGATTCGCGTGGGAGTGATCGGCGAAGAGACGGACGACCCCGAAGCGGAGTGGCGGCTACGCGACGTGGCCGAGCGGGTACGTGATGACTTGCTCCTCCTCCCCTCGGTCTCGCAGGCCGACATCCTGGGTGCTCGCGAGTACCAGATCGACGTCGAGATCCCCGAATCCCAGCTGCGCCGTTACGGCCTGACGCTGCAGCAGGTGGCCGGCGTCATCCGTCGCCAGAACGTCGAGTTGCCCGGGGGGACCATGCGGACCCCGGGGCAGGATGTCCTGTTGCGTGGCAAGAACAAACACGAAATCGGCGAGGAGATCGCTCAGCTGACGGTGCTGGAGGATCCCAGCGGCGACGTGATCACGGTGGGTGAATTGGGAAACGTGCGGGACGGCTTCGAGGACAGCTACTTCCAGTGCCGGATCAATGGTCAGCCGGGGCTGGTGATCTCGGTGAATCGCACGACCAGCGAGGATTTGCTGGCCATGGCCGACGAGGTGCGCCGCTATGTCGAGAGCGCCAAATTTCAGGGTTATCAGCTCTCGTACTGGGACGATCGCAGCGTGGACGTGAAAGATCGCATGCACATGCTCGTGCGAAACGGCCTGCAGGGGCTGGCTCTCGTTTTCATTCTGCTGGCCATCTTTCTCGATCTGCGGCTCGCTTTCTGGGTGGCGTTGGGAATTCCGGTCTCGGTGTTTGGCGCCGGCGCAGTACTGCTGGCCACCGGTCAAACGCTGAACATGCTGTCGATGTTCGCGTTTCTCATGGCCTTGGGGATCGTCGTGGACGACGGAATTGTGATCGGCGAGAACATTTACCAGCATCGAGCCATGAACAAGACACCGGTGCGGGCGGCCATCGAGGGAACGTACGAGGTGCTGCCGTCGGTATTTGCTTCGGTGGCCACCACCATTATCGCGTTTGTTCCGTTGATGTTTGTGGCGGGTGTGATGGGCAAGTTCTTTGCCGTCATGCCGCTGGCCGTGATTGCCATGCTGGCGATCTCGTTGCTGGAGGCGATGTTCATTCTTCCCTGCCACCTGTCACACGTGGACAGTTGGATCTTCCGTTGCTTTCGCGTGCTGTTTTATCCCTTGCGACCGCTGGCCGACCTGTCGCACCGCATCAACGCCGGGATGAGTCGCGGGCTCGAACGGCTGATTACGAACACCTATCTCCCCACCCTGAAATGGGCGATCCATCATCCCGGCGTGGTGCTGGCGCTGGCCGTCGCCATGCTGTTGGTTGTAGCGGGGTTCGTTCGCGCGGGAGTGATTCCGTTCGTGGCCTTCCCGAAACTCGACTCGCGCACGATCGAAGCGCGCGTCACCTTCCCCGACGGGACACCCGGCCAAGTCACGAATCGTGTGACGGCCAAGATCGAAGAAGCGTTGTTGCAGGTTGCCGACGAGCAGGGGGGAAACCTGGTCAAGCACCGCTACCGCATGGCTGGCTGGACGACTTATCCCAACAACGCCTCCGCCATCGGCGGCTCCTTTTCCGGCGGTCACCTGGGACTGGTCAGCGTCGAGCTGGTGGCACCCGAGGACCGCAACGTGCACAGCGAGCGTCTGATTGAACTGTGGCGAGAGACGTGGAACCAGCGGTACGCTGCCGAATTCCCGGGCGTCGAGAGCTTGAAATTCGCGGGCGAGGATATGGGACCGGGGGGCAAGTCGATTGAATTCAAACTGCTTTCGCTCGCCGGCCAGGAGAACTTCGAACGCTTGGAGGAGGCCGTCGAGATCTGCAAGGACAAACTGGCAACGTATACCGGCGTGATCGATATCGATGACGACTCGCGGCCCGGAAAATGGGAATATCAGTTTGGCGTAAAGGACGAAGCGAAGGCGTTGGGGATTACCGAAGCCGACTTGGCCGAGACGGTACGGGCAACCTATTACGGCGCGGAGGTCATGCGACTGCAACGTGGGCGGCACGAGGTGAAGCTCATGGTCCGGTATCCGCCCGACCAGCGACGATCCATGGCCGACTTCGAGAACATTCGCGTGCGCACCAACGACGGTGCCGAACGGCCGATCACGGAATTGGCGGAAGTCCACACCGCCAAAGGCTACTCGGAAATCAATCGCCGCGATTCACACCGCTGCATCACCATCTCGGCTGATGTGCAGGGTGACGCCAACGCTCATGACGTGGTGGCCGACTTGCGCACGACGTTTATGCCGCAACTGCTGCAGAAATACCCCGAAATCCGCGTGCGTTGGGAGGGGCAACAGGAGACCACGAACGAATCGATCGACAGCCTGAAGTACGGATTCGTCGCCGCACTGCTGGCGATGTTCGTGCTGCTGACACTCGAGTTCCGCTCGTATATGCAGCCGCTGCTGATCCTGGCCATTGTCCCGTTCGGATTCATCGGCGCTGCCGTGGGGCATGCCATCATGGGACTGGAGTTCACGATTCTCAGCCTCTTTGGCATGATCGCGCTGACCGGTGTCGTGGTGAACGACTCCATCGTCTTGATCGATTTCATCAACCATCGACGGGAGGCGGGGCTGCCCTTGCGTCACGCGTTAATGGACGCCGGGAGGAGGCGTTTCCAGCCCGTGATCCTCACCTCCATCACGACCATTGCCGGCCTCACCCCCATGCTCCTGGAAACGTCGTTCCAGGGCCAGATTCTCGTCCCGATGGCCAACAGCCTGGCCTTCGGTCTGGCAGCTTCCACGGCGCTCATCCTGATACTCGTCCCCGCCATGTATTGCCTGTACGCCCGCGCGACGGGCGATCACAGCCTGGACAGCGACGAACCAGACGAGTTGTTGAACGTCACTGGCAACGGAGACGGAAACCTGGCGGTCCAAGATCCGGCCATGGCGTCCCCGTAACGTCATGCGGCCGCCGACCACCACCAAACCGGACCATTCGAGACCCGAAGCCCGAGCGACTCGTTCACCACGATACATGACACGAGCCAACAGCGGACGCCGCTGCCAATAGCTCGGCAATGCTTCCTCCCCCCTCCTCCGTTCTCCCTCCTCCCCCGTGGATTGGGGCGGCAGGCGAATTCTGCATCCGATCCGACCCGCGGGACTATGGCAAATTGGACGAGCACGCTACGATTGAAATCTCGGCGGGGCGGGGTGACGACCGCCTGTTGGCGACCTCTTGCGAGAAAGGTGTGGAACCATGTTCGAGACGCTCCAAATGGCTCCCCCAGATGCCATTCTGGGTTTGACGGAAGCATTCAAGAAGGATCCTCATCCGCTGAAGATCAACCTGTCGGTGGGTGTCTATCAGGATGCGGAGGGGAAGACGCCGATTTTGAGCGTTGTGCGCGAGGCCGAGAAGCGATTGCTGGCCGAGGAAACCAGCAAGAGTTACCTGGGCATTGACGGGCTCCCCGAGTACGCCAGCCAGGTGCGCGATCTGGTCTTCGGTGCGAATCACGAAATCGTGAAGCAGCAGCGAGCGGTTACGGCCCAAACCCCTGGCGGTACCGGAGCGTTGCGCGTGGCCGCCGATTTTTTGAAGCAGAAGGTGGGGTGCACGCGGATCTGGTGCAGCAACCCGACGTGGGCCAATCACCCGAGCGTCTTTCAGGCTGCCGGACTCGACGTGCAGGACTATCCCTACATCGATGCCTCCGGCACCGGGCTCGACTTCGACGCCATGATGTCCACCCTGGGCAGCATCCCTGCGGGGGACGCCATCTGCCTGCACGCCTGCTGCCACAATCCAACCGGCATCGACCCGACGGCGGAGCAGTGGAAGCAGCTGGGTACGGTACTGCGTCAGCGGGGCGTGATGCCGCTGGTCGATTTCGCTTACCAGGGATTTGCCGAAGGGTTGGAAGAGGATGCGACCGGCCTGAAATCGCTGCTGGAAGTTACGCCGGAGGCCTTGGTCTGCAGCTCGTTCTCCAAGAACTTTGGGCTCTACGGCGAGCGGGTGGGGGCCATGACGCTCGTCGCCGACTCGGCGGACGCCGCCCAGAAAGGACTCAGCCACGTCAAGACCTGCATCCGAACCAACTACAGCAATCCACCGAAACATGGCGGTGCGATCGTCGCCACGGTCTTGGGTGATGCGGCACTGCGCAGCGTCTGGACGCAGGACGTCGCCGCCATGCGCGACCGCATTGCCGGCATGCGCCGGCTGTTTGTCGACACCTTGCGAGCCAAAGGTGTGGCTCGCGATTTCTCGTTTATCACGCGCCAGCGAGGCATGTTCTCGTTCTCCGGCATATCGCCTCAGCAGGTCGATGCGCTGCGGAGCGACTACTCGATTTACCTCGTGCGGAGCGGGCGCATCAACGTCGCCGGCATGACGCCCAGCAACATGGATCGTCTCTGCGATGCCATCGCCACCGTCCTGAAGTAGCCGTAGTAGCCGTAGGGTGTGCCAAGCTCGCCGGGTCACGCTCTCCACAATCGGTGACAATTTCGGCGAGCGCCGGCACACCAGCATGCGTGCGGCACAAGCCGTAGCCGTAGCCGTAGCCGTAGGGTGTGCCAAGCTCGCCGGGTCACGCTCTCCACAATCGGTGACAATTTCGGCGAGCGCCGGCACACCAGCATGCGTGCGGCACAAGCCGTAGCCGTAGGGTGTGCCAAGCTCGCCGGGTCACGCTCTCCACAATCGGTGACAATTTCGGCGAGCGCCGGCACACCAGCATGCGTGCGGCACAATATCGTGTACCTCGGGCGTCAGAACGTCGGCAACCAACGGTGGCGGCATTTCGTTGACCGGCTACGACAGTTGCCAAGCACAGCACGCATTCTACGACAGTTGCCAAGCACAGCACGCATTCTGGTGTGCCGGCGCTCGCCTTTTGAGCCATCACCAAGGCAACGCGGTATCAGGCGAGCTTGGCACACCCTACCGCTACTACCGCTACCGCTACTCCTCGTGTTGATAGTCCAACGTGATGGCGATATCCGGTGGTTGACCCCCATTGTCCGTGCTGTCCTGGCCCAGGCTCCAGATAACGCACATCTCGTCGTCCACAGCCTTGTACCGCATCGGCCGGCCATCAAAGGGATCGATCGGCATGGCGGTGAGCTCGCCATTGAGCATTTCTTCCAGGCTCTGTGGCAGCTTCCCCGTCGCGCGGCGACTCAGTTCGACCGCCAGTGCAACTTGTGCAATGGTATTGTACGCGCGGCATTCCGCAACGATCGTATGTGCGCGTGAGAAATTCGGTATCAAGCTGTTGGCGGGCTCAATTCGATGCCAGAACGCACATATCCACCGCTGACCGCCAGATCACGCAGTCGCTGGATGTCGACCCGGTGCGGCGTATGCCACCCGCGGTACCACGATAACTCTGCGCGACAATTCACCTGAAAAACGCCCGGATCCGACTGCCGACGGTCGATTTTCCGTATCCAGGGTTCATCTAACAATGACCGCCACTGATCGGTTCGGTCGGCGACGCCCTGAGGGAGACAGTAGAACCGCTCAAGTTCCTCGATGCTCGTCGGGTCACCCGCCTGCTGCAGTCGGCTGATACGCTCTTCGACGGCGGCCGGCGCTTGGCGGCGGGACACACTCAGCCACGCAGCGAAGGTCAACACACCGAGGAGGATGCCGCCACATACAACGCCACTGGCCCACGCCCAGCGGCGTCTATGGCGCCAGACGCTCCGCGCACAAGCGACCCACGTCACAGGAGCGAGCAGCAGTATGACAAATGGCAGGCCCAACTGCAGTTGAATCAACACTGTTCCAAGGGGCCCGTCCACATCGAAATCGAACGGTAAGTAACAGTCCACCGGTAGAAAACTGATCCAGAAATGGCCATGACCGGGTGGCGTCACCACCTCGTCACCCAGGTACGTGTAGACTGGGCCGCAATCGGCACCAGAAACATCATCGCGAACCAACCGACAGACACGACCAGGTAGCCGTCGGCAGGAAGCCCGCGCAAGATTCGCCGACTGGTGAGCATCAACAGCACGTCAGCCGTCAGCGCCACGGTCAGCAGCAGCCAAGACTCCCGACAGATCCAGTACGCCACACCATACGAGGTCGGGAAGAACTCCGCGCGGTACCAACTCGGGTTGGCCGACTGCCCGTGCATCACCATGATCACCACGATGAGTATCGCGTGTGCCAGTGTGAGCCACGTGAGGACTCTCCAGTACGTGGATCTTCGTGTTCGCGCCATGACTGTGTTCCCCAACACGTCTGGAACGCTGCTGCAATATTCCTGGCGATTCCCGACAGGATGGCCACCGCCACGGCAGGTCGCCGCAGCCAAGGCGTAGCAGGTTCCACATCCAATTGGCTTGCCGCCGCCGCGAGTACCTGCGGGCGCAACTCCGGGTGGACATCACGGGGCTTCAACCGGCCAAGCAGTTGTTCGATGTCATTAATCGTCTATTGGCGAGCCCCGAACCGCCGCATTGTAGCCGCTGTCCCCCAGCTCTATCTATCAACCTCTCGATGCCTCCGCAGGGGTATGTGTCCCGGTCTGCAGCCACCGACGCCAATCGATGTCTGACTACTTCTGGAACTCACGGTGAGCCAAGCCACGCCGCCGCTACGGCACGTCGACGTGGATCGCGCCCCGCACCTCGACACACTGAATGGTCCTTATCACATTCCGGGGGTCGACGGGAGGTCGTAGAACAAGAGATAGAACACTCGAGTTGATTCCTCCTGCTTGGTTTGCGTGGCTTCATAGCGGATGACACAGCGGCCGGATGGCCGCATTTTACCCAGAGCGAACGAGGCCGACATGCTAGAGCCTGCCGTCGGATCAGTGGAGTCCAATTTCCATTGCATGCCGTCCCATGTCCCCAACGCGTGGTCATTGTTGGTCTGGACGCCGCCTTGCGATTTGAGGTCACCAAGCGGGGTGCGAACGAGGGCATTCCGCAGGTCGATTTCGATGCCGGTCAGTTCGCGCAATGTCGACCCGCCATCGAGCACAAAGCGATCGTTGTCTGCGGACGTTACGTTGAGTACCGCCTCCTGTGACTTCTGGGCAGTCAGCATCTTGGACAGCGTGACAAACTCCCGGTGTTCTGCCTCGGAGATGCCCATTCGAGGGTCGTAAGCCGGAGGTTCATCGCCCCTTGATTTCTTCCTGTGCTCGCGCCACCAATCCGGATCCTGGCTGGCGCCTTGTACGATCCGGTCCGCCAGTTCGTCCGCGCGGGGAGAAGCAACCAGGTTCATGACGTCAACAATGATCGGACCATTCGTAAGAGCATCGCGCGGGCCACGGAACAGAGCTGCGCCGCCAGGAGCCGGTGGAAGCGGCGGAGCCGTAGGGTGTGCCAAGCTCGCCGGGTCACGCTGTCCACAATCGGTGACAATTTCGGCGAGCGCCGGCACACCAGCATGCGTGCGGCACCATATCGTGTACCTCGGGCGTCAGAACGTCGGCAACCAACGGTGGCGGCATTTCGTTGACCGGCTACGACAGTTGCCAGGCACAGCACGTATGCTGGTGTGCCGGCGCTCGCTTGCTGAGTCATCACACAGACAACGCAGTATCGGGCGAGCTTGGCACACCCTACCGTCTACCGCTACCGCTGATACCGTGCAACGGAAAGATCAAAGCACGCCGGTGCGAGAAGCGATCGTATCCATGATCCGGCCCGTCGCACGGATGGCCTGGATCATCCTAGCCAAGTGATCCATGTCGGACGGCGAGAGCGGACGACGCCTGCGCTGTTTCAGCCACCGTTCGAGCACGCGATAGCCTCCCAGACGAAACTCCCACACTTCCGCTTCGATCAGATCCGGCCAGACAAATTCGCGGCTGAGCCGCAGCCGGCCGGCCCGCCACAGCGGGAACCCGGCCCCCATCCGCAGCGCGCTCCCCGACTCGTCGCGCCGCGGCATGCAAGCCGAGACATCGGGCGACCCGCCGCTGCCCGCCATGGCATTCAGGTGATTTTCCACCAGTATCTTGCCCAGTTGACACAGATGAGTGAATTCGTCCGCATCGCGCGGCCAGGCAATACGGGGAAAGTCGATACATAGCAGCGCGTGATAGCGCCGGCGATACGTGCGGCTGTGGACGGCCGCGTACAGCCAGTGCAGCACATCGCCGGCGCCACAATGGGTCGGCAGCCCCTCGTCCGCCGCCGTGAACGGAATGCCCAACCGTCGAGTGAGGTGTTGCAGGAAATTCGGCTGTAGATTGGCAATCCGATTTCCTCCCTCTCGCACATGCAGTGGCGCAACAAACGGTGCTCCGTGAGCACTGTAGAATACGCGATCCGAAACCAGCGCGTCGGTTACCAGGAAATGATCGTAACAGTCTCGATCGGTCGCCTGTCGCATGAAGACCAGCGCGCGACCGCCGATATCCCAGTGACGGACCAAGTGATGCCGCGCACGTCCCAGCAGCCGCGGTTCATAGTACACCCAACGCATATCGAGCGGCGCTACCATGTACGGGCGAATGCACTGCGGGTCAAACGCAATGCCACCCGCCTTGCTCCGCAGCCACTCTGGTACATCCGCCGTGAACCGCCCGTGCGCTGCATGGCGCAGGAAGTCGCTCATCCGGTTTTCCACTTCCTCGAATGTATAGCCCACGAACAGCGCGTCACACTTGGTCTGCACTCCCGATACGTACCGCTGGAATATCTCACTCAATCGCGGCCAATCACGGTAACCGTCCTCGTCCTCCTCGCTGCGCGGCACGAAGAAGTGCCACGGCGAGTGCGGTCGGCACGACGTCCATGGGATCGTGGTCACATCCGCTTCGGCCAGTACCTTCAGTTTGTTATCGCGGGTGCCCCACAGATCCGCATGCATGACTCGACGCGCTCGCGCAGCATCCTGGCCTGTCTTGACAAACAGACCGATCGCCACTCCTTGCTGGATGGGAAAGACATTTTCATCCGCCGTACCGTCCGGGGCCGACTCGCGTTTCTTGCTGCTGCCGTGCAAATCCAGCAGATACACCTGATCGAACGTGTCGGACAACGATGCCCGCATCCGCCGGTGCGTGAGCCCGGTCAGATACGTGTTGTTGGTGACCATGGCCACGACACCCCGACCAGCCTGGTCAATCCAATACTGAGCCCAGCGGAGAAACTTGATGAAATCGTCGTCCAGGTTCAGTTTCTTCTCGTCCAGCCCTCGCTTGTATTCATCCAATTGCCCGAGGATCCAATCCCCGCGGTTGCGTTGCCCGAAAATCGCATAGGGGGGATTCCCCAAGATCACCGGTACGCGATCCGCAAACAGACTCCGCACAGGCTCCAGATCGCTCAATGCGTTACCGCAGTGCGGCGACCAGGTTACTGCTGGTTGATCTTGCCAATTCACTGGCGGCGTGCGGGCCGGCTCCGCCGGACCGGCGAGCAAGCGTTGGATCAGCATTTCGGCCGCACCGCAACAGGCGGGCATGACGTCGATCCCCGTCATGCTCGGAAGCAGTGTCTCCCGGACGAAACTCGGCCATCCCTGCCCATTCCTCTCCTCCACACATGTGCGACGCGCATGCTGCAAGACTCCCAGCAGAAACGCACCGCTGCCGCACGCGGGATCGACAATCCGTAACGGCGGCCGACTACTCATCAATCCCGCATCTACGTTGAGCTCGCGACGCAGCAGCAGGTCGACGCTGCGCACGATGTACTGGACCAGCGGATACGGAGTGAAATAGACCCCGCGACTTCGACGCACGGATCGGTTGCTGCCCGAGAGCAGCAATTCAAACACGTGCACCAAGGCCTGCTCCGATCCGCCCCGCGCATCGATCTCGCGGACGATGCGATCGACACACGAGGCCTCCAGAAGCAGACTCAACGCTGCTGTGGCTTGAGCGATCGCCGAGGCACGTCGCTCCAGCCGCTGCAACTCCGCCAGTTCCTGCCGCACGCGCGGCGGAGTCAGCCGTTCGTTGCCCGTCGCGCGAAGATCTGTTCCAGCGTCGCGAACCTCCTGCCGGTCAAGCCGAGCCAGCAGCAGGGCAAAGGACGACAGCAGCGCGTGCTGCTGGGGCGTCATGGCCCCACATCTCGTATCAGCCAGTTCACCAGCTTCCGTGATCGCGCGTTCCAACTGCCCCATCAACTCGCACATCGGCCCAATAAGTCTATTGAGCTGACTGCGACTCTTGGTGCGGGCCGTGGCTGGGGATCGTCTCATGCGGAGATTGTACCGTGCGACGCGGCCGAGCGGGTGGTGACTTGATAACCGCAGCGACAAACGCCTGGCCCCGGTCACTCCCCTCGGGAATGCTCCCGGCATCGGCGGGGGCGGGCGGGAAAACGGCAAAAAGAACCCGTATATCGATCTTGTCCGGCGGAGCGTGATCGAGTAAAAGCACTCCCGCTTATCGTTATGTGTGCCGCTGCGCGCTCCGGACCACTACCTCGTCGTTTTCTGCCGCGCACGTCGGTACCCATTCACACGTTCCTCTGGGCGGCGCATTGCCGGCGGCATGGAATGCCGTCGGGGAGGACATTTCATGCGACAGATCGTGCTGACACTTCTGGTATCGCTGGCACTGGTGATGGGGTCATGGCTGGCACGCGCCGAGGCACAGATGACGGCCCTCTCATCTTCCGTCAAGGGTGTCAACGCCAAGGTCATCCCCGAAGAGCTGCGCCAAATGCTGAACAAGGGACTGAAAGCCACTCGCGATGACGAGAAAGAGTACATCGACTGGGTGGTCGGGTGGGTCGAAAAGAACAAGCTCCCCGTGTCACTCGTCTACGCTTCATTCCGCTACGCGCGCACACGCCGTCCCCAATATCCATTCCCCCACTTCGTGTACAGCCTGGAAACGCTGATCCAACGCCACAAAATCGTCCTGTCGGATGACTAATCGGGGCGTGCGGCCCGCGTCGCTCCTGATCCCCAGTATCCGCCGCGCGTGTGCTCGAACTGCGCCTCGGCGCCCCTGCGCGATTCATCGAACCGCCCGTCGCAGTACACCTGGTGCCCCATCACCCATGTTCGAACCGGCCAGCCCCGCAGTGTGGTGTTGTGCCAGGGGCTCCAGCCGCACTTGGTCTGCTGGTTCTCGTTAAGCACGAGGGCCTCCTTGTGGAGATCGACCAGCACCAGGTCGGCATCATATCCACGGACAAGACTCCCCTTGTTGACCAGATCCCACACGCGAGCCGGCGCTGCGCACATCCAGTGTACGACCTGCTCCAGCGTGCAGTGCCCCAAATGCACCTGGTTGAGCATCAGCGCCAGCGAGTTCTCCACGGCCGGCAGGCCGGAGGGGGATTGGGGATAGGGTGCCGCCTTTTCATCCAAAGTGTGGGGAGCGTGATCCGTGGCAATCACTTGGATCCGGCCCGCGAGCAGCGCCTGCCACAATTGCCTCGCATCTTCCGCGGTCTTTACCGATGGATTCATCTGGACGAGCGTACCGAGCCGAGCGTAGTCGTCGACCGTGAAGAAGAGGTGATGCGGGCAGACTTCGGCGGTGACCAGGTTGTGATGGTCCGCCAGCAGTGCCGCCTCGGCACCGGTCGATACGTGCAGAACATGGAATCGATGCTGGTGCCGTCGAGCCAGATCGATGGCACGACGAGTGGCGATCAGCGCCGCCTGATGATCGCGAATCTTCGAATGGTCGGCCACTTGGTCGGAGCCGGCGAAGCGCTGCATATTGCCGCGCACCGTCGTCTCGTCCTCACAATGAGCGGCAATCGGCAACGTGGTTTCGGCAAAGATGCGCTCCAATGCCTCTTGGTCGTCCACTAACAGATCCCCGGTACTGGATCCAATGAAGATCTTAATTCCGGGAGTACGCCGGGCAGTGGCGAGTTCGTGGATGTTCTGCGTGGTTGCGCCAATGTAGAAACCATAGTTGACCAGGCTCTGACGAGCGGCCAGCTCCAGCTTTTCCTCGAGTCGCCGGACGGTCACCGTGTTGGGACGCGTGTTGGGCATATCGAAAAACGTGGTGACCCCCCCCTTCGCGCAGGCTCGGGTGGCATGGCGCAGATCTTCCTTGTGCGTCAGCCCCGGCTCGCGAAAATGAACCTGATCGTCAATGACCCCGGGGAGCAGATAGAGCCCCGTGGCATCAATCACTTCATCCACCGATACCTGAGGTGCCGGGTCGATATCGGCAATCTGGGTGCCGTCGATCAAAATCGAGACTTGTGAGCACCCGGCGGGGAGCACTGCCGTGGCGTGCTTGATCAGCGTCTTCATGGCCCAGCCCATCTCATGCTGCGGGACGTGTTTCTATCTGCAGAAGTGAACTCCGAGTGACACTCTACGGATCTCAGGTTAGACGTGCCGCCGTCAACGGTGAATGCCCCTACCGAAAAGAGCAACCGGCAGCCGGTTCATGCTGCGACGACGGGGCCTGGGGACGGTCTGTCGTCGGGCGAGAATCCGGCCGAGAATTCCGGTGACTCCTCCCCCCGACGACAGTCAGCGAAGCGGCGGGGGCGTCGCGATTCCGGCAGCCGAGGAATTGCTGAAGTGCTTGCACACGGTCTGGCGACTGTGGCCACAGCCACACGTGGGGGGTGCGAACAATGGATATCGGTCGTTCCTTGCCACCGTCGAGTCGGCTGGATAGTATAGACTCTCGGGAGATGTCCACCGCGATTCGGTCCAATTTCCCATCCATGAGCTGGCAAAAGTGGATCGGGCAGTCGCCGGCGAGTAATCTGCCGGCAACGGCACGGATCGCGAGTCGGTGGCGAGGGACAACTCTCCCAGGCGGCGACCAAATTTGTGACGAAAGAGGGAATCCCCATGACTGAGAAACTTCACTTTGTTTGCGATCCCGCTGAGTGCATCGAGGCGACCGGCACGGCCGGCGTGGCGTTGCTGAAGGAATTGGTGGCTCAGATTCGCCAGGACAGCGTCCAGGACAGCCAGGACTATTTGGACGAGACGACGGTCCCGCACGGTGGCGAATAGCGTGCCTCTACTCGAGCGATTGATCGGATTGGAAACGGAGTACGCGATCCGTTTCCGTCCCCGGGAAGGATTGGACAAGCCTCCGGCCCGATTTCATCTTTATCAGGCCTTGATTGCCCGCGTGGGACAGCACGTTTTGACGGCGCCGGCCAAGCATTTCAAGGAGGGGGTTTTCCTGGCCAATGGCGGCGCGATCTGGTTTGAGGCTGAGCGGCCGGCGGCCGGCGGTGGGCTCATCGAAGGTGCCACGCCAGAGTGCCGAGGCCCACGCGAAGTGCTTCGTTACCAGCGGGCTCAAGATCAGCTGCTCAGCCAATGTGCTCATTTGTCCGAGGTGGACGGACATCTTTCGCTGGTCAAGAACGATCGTGATGCGCGCGGTCACGTCTACGGGGCCCAAGAGAATTACGAGATGCCGTTGGGAGGCGCCGCGGCCTTGTGGACTTGGCGTCTCGGCCTTGTGCTGCTCACGCCGCTCCTGCTACTGACATGGCTGGGCATCGGGTTGATGATCGGTGGGATTCTGATCTACCTGGCACTGGCGGGACTGGTCTATCTTCCGTTCCAGTTTTTCGTGGCTCGCCCCCGGAAGCTGGCTCTGGTGCTGTTCGGGCGGGACCTGGTCGAGGGCAAGGAGTGCGGAGGTCCGACGCCGGCGTGGCTGGAAACCGTCTTGTTGTGGCTGACGCGCGTTGTATCGGCACCGTTGGCGATCGGTCTGCTGGCACTCACGTCCCTGTCCGCCTTTCGCCGCACTCGCCGTCAACTGCTGCCGTTGTTGGTCAGTCGCGTGGTTCTCGCCGGGTCGGGGATGGTGGACGACGATGGGCGATTCCTGTTGGCGGACAAGGCACCGTCCATCAACTGCGTGCTGGGACTGGGTGGTTTCCTGAGAGACCGTCCCATCTTCACCATGGGCCATTTCTTCAAGGCGATGTGTGCCGAGTCATGGTTGTCGCCGCGAGAATTCGGGCAGCTCTTCCGCCGGCTGCAGCGGTTGCAGATCGGCTTGGGTGACTCGAATATGGCCGAGGTGGCCGAATTCCTGCGAGTGGGGACGACCGATCTGGTGCTTGATGTCATTGAAGCCAACGCTCTCCCACCCCTGGCCTCATTACCGCATCCTATCCGCGCCTTGCATCAATTCTGCCGCGACCCCTCCCTCTCGCAGCGCGTCCAGTTGGCGGACGGCCGCCAGATGACGGCGCTCGACATACAACGGTTTTATTTGAATGCCTGTCGAGCGTTTGTGGATCGGCAGTTGGACGCGTCGGCGGAAGCGCGCGAAGTGATTTCGCGGTGGGAAGTCGTGCTCGATGGTCTCGAGACACTGCAGGCCACGGGGCAAGCGTCTGCAGCCCTGATTGGATCAGTCGATTGGGTGACGAAGAAACACCTGCTGGACGAGGCGGGTCAAGATCTCTCCTGGACTGCCCGCAAGAAAATCGATGTCCGGTACCACGAGCTATCGCCGATCGGATATTTTCAGATGCTGCAGGCCGCCGGCTTGGCCGTGTCGTTGGTGGACTTGGAGGAAATCGAACGCGCCGTGCGAATGCCGCCCGCCAATTCGCCAGCCACCATGCGCGGCCATTTCATTCGCGAATTCTCCTGCGACGACGCCGAGTTGTCGGTGAATTGGAAGAAAGTGCTGATTGGCGGCAGGTCGGGAACCAAGACCATCCGCCTCGACCGCTACATGCGCCGCAGGCTCAGCCAGCTCCAGTCAGGTTCCCCTCGCTGCTCACAGTCCCGGCCATTCCTCCGACGATGATCTGCCTCGCGACAACTGAGGGCGAGAGAGGACTCCGCCCCCGCACGGCACACGTCCTGCGCCGGCGACTCGCGTGTTGTTTTGGCGCCGGAGGAACCGTTCCGCAGCGGCCTCAGATTTCCGCGAATGCCACGACGTAATTCTTGCCGAAGTATTTCGCGCACTTCGGGCAGGTCGTGTAAAAGAAATACAATTTGCGGAACGGCTTGCCGGCCGACGTCACTCGGCTTTGCATATCTTTCACCCACTTGCCGGCGTCGTGATAGGGTCCTTCATAGACTTTGACAAGGAAATCTCCCGTCAACCTGACCATTTCCGCGTTCGGGACATCTTTCGTGACGGCGAAGTAGTGTTCGCCGCGCCAAGGTGACGGGTCGGTCGAGAGGACCAGGAAATCGTCCCCGGGCGCTGCCTCAGCCGCCTGAATCTTGGCCCACGTCCGCGTCATCATCGACCCCATATTCAAGGGGATGTGCAGGAAATTCCACGTGCGGGCCAGCAGAAACAAGCGGTTCTCGATGCGCACTTCCAGCTCGTCCCACGCGGCTGGGTCAAATCGGGGGCAGCATCCGGTCTCGGTCGTGTCCATATTGAATTTCGGAAGCGTTGTCTGGACCATGGTTAAACCTCACTTAACGCGGCCGGCGGTCGCAATCAAACAGGAAATTCGAAATCCAAATATCGAAATCCTAAACAAATTCGAAATCCAAAACGGAAACAAGAAACTCCGCTGCCGGCAAAACCACAGTCATGGGCACAAGCAGATTCTCGCCAGCAGCCTGCCATTCTGTCCTCCGTTTTCCCTTCTTCCCTTTTCCCTCCTTTCCCTCTTTCCCTTTCGCCCGTATTGCAGTCATTTGAACTTGTTTGGGATTTCGTGCTTCGGATTTCGAATTTCTTTCCAAACATGCGCTCACCGTGCGCGCATGTGACAGGTTGACACTTCAGAACAGGATACACTCCGTTCACACGGATTCAGCATTCCGGCAACTCGAACCCTTCGCGGCGCGGGCGATCGAGATAGCTGTTCGCCTCGTCATCGTTGATAAAGGTCTCCGATTCGGGATCCCATTGCAGACGCCGGCCCGTCCACCGTGCGATGTTACCCAGGTGGCAGACGATCGCGGATCGATGGCCGATCTCGACATCGGCGATAGGGCGTGCGCGGCCCTTGATGGCATCGAACCAGTCCTGGATGTGATTATCGATCACCGGCAACCGCTGCGGCAATTGATCTTCCGGCGTGAGCGCCAGTTCGGCGGGACTACTGGAGAACTCGTTGTTTCCGATGCGGATCTTCCCCAGGTCCCCGATGAACTCGCCACCGGCGGCGGGACCATTTTCTTCCAGCCGAATCACCACTCCGTTGGCATACCGCATCCGCACTCGCCGGTCGCGACTGGTCAGCCGATTACCCCGCTGCAGGCCTTCCGGTTGTGTGTAAACGACGGGCTCGAGCGGCCCCCCTTCGCACCATACTTCCACGGGTCCTGTATGATCCATCTCCAAGGCCCATTGGATCTGATCGAAACCGTGCGCGCCGGTGCCGGTCATTTCGCCTCCTGAATAAGGTTGGAGCGAAATCCAACCGGGGCTTGCGCGCTGGATGAAAATATCGGGATGAAACCCGACTGGCTGTGTCATCCCGCACCAGGCATTCCAGTCGAGTTGTGGCGGTGCTTCCTGTGCGGCGAACTGGCAGTGCCAAGGGCTGGGATAATTCTGGATCACGACCGTATGGATTTTGCCAGCCAGGCCATTGCGCACCAGCTCGCAACCGCGCCGGTGGCCGGCCATGCAACGTCGCTGCGACCCGGTCTGCAGGACCCGTTCATGCTTGCGAACCGCCTCGACCAACTGGCGTCCCTCGCGAATGGTCAGCGACAGCGGTTTTTCCAGGTAGATATCTTTCTTGGCCAGACACGCATGCACGGCCGGCCGCACGTGCCAGTGATCGGGAGTGGCAATCACGACGGCGTCGATATCGCCTGCTTCCAACAGCTGGCGATAATCCTGATACGCTCGGCAGGCATGTCGGGCCGCCACCGCTTCGGCTCGCGACAAATCAACGTCCGCGGCCGCGACGATGCGTCCCGCGGGGGGGAGATTCATCAACTGATTGGCGTGCCGCCCGGCACCGATGTAACCGACGGCAATCTTGTCATTGGCGCCGGGCAGACCGTGGCGTGCCAGCACGTGCGAGGGAATCACCGTGGCTGCCGCCACCATGCCGCCGGCAACCTGCAGACCACGGACGAAGAACTTGCGTCGGTTCAGTCGCGTCTGTCCGATCATTGCCGTGACACCCCTTTCTGCGATGCCGCCAACGTCGCGACGCCCGGCGGATCGTGGGTGATCCAGGGCCACGTTTCCCCACCGCGTCCGCCTGCTACGCCATGCGACTGCCTACAGATCGATCCGCCCCGATTTCGTCAATTGTACACCGTTACCATTCTCTGTGGGGTAGATACAGCGTCCTTGTTCCAACCGCACCCCCGTGGCGACATCCTGGCCCAGGAGCAGTGCTCCATCCATATCGACATAGTCCAATAGCGGCAGCAACTGGGCAATCGCGGAAATGCCGACCGTCGATTCGGTCATGCACCCGACCATGACTTCCAGACCCAACTGTCGCGCCTGTTGGATCATTCGCCGGGCCGGCGTCAGCCCACCACATTTGCACAATTTGATGTTGATGCCGTGAAAATAACCTCGGCATCGCGGCACGTCCGTTTCGACAATACAGCTCTCATCGGCGATCACTTTCAACGCCGACTGCTCATAAACCCGCTGCATCGCCTCCCATTGATCCGCGGCCATCGGTTGCTCGATGAACTGGACCCCCAACGACTTCAGTTCGTGCGAGTTGCGAATCGTCTCGTCGACAGTCCAGGCGCAGTTGGCATCCACGCGAAATACGGCGCGCGTGTGCTGTCGCAGCGCGCGAATGATCTCCAGATCGTGCGGTGTTCCCAACTTGATCTTGTAGATCGGCCAATCGGGGAACTCCTTCATCTTCCCGACCATGACGTCGATCTTGTCGATGCCAATCGTGTAGTCGGAGAGCGGGATGTTGTCGGTACTGAGCCCCCACAATGCATGGACCGGCCTCCCTTGCTTCTTGCCCCACAAATCGTAGGCGGCCTGATCGAGCGCACATTGCGCAAAGGGATTTGAGCCGAGCGTCGGGTTGAGCTCCTCCCACAACCGGACAGGGTCATCGAGCGAATGAGCTTCGAGCACCGGGCGAACGCTGTCCAGGGCGGCCGCCATGTTCTTGATCGTGTACCCGTAGTAGCTGTTGGTCGTCGATTCGCCGTAGCCGTGATACTGGCCATCGACAAGCTCCACGATCAGTGTCGACTGGACTTCCGTCGAATCGCGCGAGATCGTGAAGACATGACGCAGTGGTAGTTCAAATGCGTGCAAATGAAGCTTCATATGCGGATACCATAGCTAACGTGAGTACCGAAGCGTGAGAAACCTACGCACTAGTCCACCGGCACAACAGGTCCGCGGGAGCCGCCAGCCAAGAGCCCTTCCGGGAACGCTGTGCGGCAACCGGCACACGGATGATACGATAGTGTACCGCAATACGCATCTCATCCCAAGAACCGGATCCGCTTGATCGCCCGCCACAGGGCCGGCGTTACCCGGGAACCGCGGGATCCCGCAAGAACAGAAGAAAAGCCCGCGGAATGCGTCATGCCGCGAGCTCTTCGTGAAATCAAGTCACCCCACCGACCACGGGTCGCCAGACAGGAGAGAGCGTTCCGCGCCATTCCTGTGTTCCCACGGCATCGTCCGGCGCGAGGCGGACGACGCCATGAGGTGTCGTGTTCGCCCGCTCGCGCCGCACGCGCCCGGGACCTCAGAATGACCAATCCAATCCGACGAAGACGCCGTGATAGAAGACACTGCCGTCCGTGTCGATCCCGGTCCCCGCGTTGAAGTTCGACACAGGTACCTGCTCGTTCGCCAGAGCCACTCCCGTGACCCACAACACGCGGTAGTCCGCTCGCAACGCGAGGCAATCGGTCAACTGGTACTGGCCGGCAAGCCCCGTCTCTCCGACAAAGGACACGACACCATGCCGGTCCGACACATAATCCGTCACGGCCAGGTCTTCCCACAGGGCACTTCGGTGCTTGGCCGAGTTACCGTAGAGACCGGTAGTCAAGATGCCTTTGAGCGTCAAACGCGAGACGTCGAGCAGTCTGACTTCACCACCGACCTGTACTCCGTAGAGCCGATTTTGCACGCCGACCGTGTGGCAGACGGTGGGCAGCCCACCGCCGGGAAACACCAGTCCTGTATCCAGGTTCTCGTCCAATTCCAGCGTGCGGATACCCACCAGCCATTTGACAGCCGGTGACCACGACGACTGGCAATAATAGTCCAGCTCGAAGGAGGTTACTTCCGAGGTCAGGTGCGAGGCCAACTCGCGCGGTCCCGCGATGCCGACAACCGGCGCGAAACGGCTGTCCAGATTGCCCGGGAAATTCGCTGCCACATCGGCCGACCAACCGTCGACGATGAACAGACGAGCGACGATGTCGTCGCCGCAGTTGATGTTGCGCCGCGCCAATTCGATCTGAAAGCCCGTTTCCCATCCCAGGTCGAAATCGGACCCGTATATCGCTTGGCTGCCGTCCTGATACAGTACGTCGTTGTCGGGGTTGTCGCGACTCAGGAAGAGGGCTCCCGCCGTCACGGACCACACGGGACAGGGGCACTCGCAACAGGTCAGATCGGGGCAATTGCAGTCGTCGCAATCGGACGGGGCCAACCACGACGAATCAGGTTGGGACGCCGCCGGCGCCTGCTCCTCCCCCGCCAGTGCCGCCCGCAGCGGTGTCGCGAATGCCGCGGGCCGTTCTGCCGCCACCAAGCGAGCCACTCCCGTCAGCAAAATCATCCATGTTGCCAGCCGGCAACTCCAGCGGAGACGTCCGTTCATCTGAAGAACCTCCATGAATTGATGAAACGTGAGCAGCAGGATCGCACGGCACTGCGGTCAACACCACGAACAGCGCGTCGATTCCGGCTTCGTTTCTCTGCCCCCTAGCCTTGCGTTATGCTGCTGCGGGAGAGACCCTGTACAACCAGTCGCGTAAAAGACGGTCGTTGCTCAGATGCATCGACCACCCACATCCACTCAGGTCAGGATTTGGCCGTTCACCCGACAATTCGCCATAAACACTTTGAGTCAGATAGGTGGCTCAGATGCTATGCCGCATCCATCCCGCACAAGCCGCAAGGGACGGAAGGGCCACGGAAACGCACTCAACCCATACGATCCGCGCAATCCGAAATCGCGACACGCGAGAGCGGCTCAGTGCTGATCTGGGATCCTCTCCCAATTTCCGGGCCCCAATTTCCGGGCTCCACCGGCTGTCGCACGAACGTCGAGCGGGGCTGCGCACGGTCGGAAGTCCGTGTCACGGAGGGTGAAGTGAAGCAGTGAATGATCGACGCTGCGCAAACCGAATTCACTCCGCCTTTTCGTCAGGCAGACCGCTCGCGCAACCGCAACACCGCGTCAGCCAGTTCCTGCGGACCATCCCGGAAGATGTCGCAGACCGGCAGTTGGAACTCCTCGCGCACTCGCTGCCGCTCGCGCTGAGCTTCCGCGGGTGTCACCCGCCGACCGTTCATCGAAATTCCAATCACCTCGCAAGGCTGCATCACGCTGGCCATGATCTCGTTGAGTCGCTTGATTTCCGCCAGCGGTGGGATCCGCATCTCGGGGATGCCGGTGACGGTTTCCCGCCCCATCTCGTAACAGAGGATCAAGCCGTGTGGGGAACAGCCGTGCAACAAACTCAAGGTGACGCCCGAATAGGACGGATGTACCAGGCTCCCCTGCCCCTCAATCAACAGGATGTCGTGGTGTTGATGTTGCAGGACCAAGCGTTCGATGGCTCCGCTGACAAAATCGGCCACCACG
This sequence comes from uncultured Planctomycetota bacterium, assembly GCA_963802295.1. GTDB lineage: Bacteria > Planctomycetota > Planctomycetia > Pirellulales > Pirellulaceae > JAJRVM01. Next base: position 341,142 of record CAWDIM010000022.1, read on the forward strand.
CAATCGACGGGGACTCCTTCCCCGTCCACCATGATGCCGGTCTGCCCGCTGGCGAGGAATTTCGCATCGTGCCCGCGCCGTTTCAGTTCGTTGGCGACTTCAATCGCCGTCACCATCTTCCCGACGCTGCAGTCGTGCCCCACGGTATGAATGCGCAGACAGTCGTCTCGCAGGCCGACGCGCCGAGCAATTTCCTTTTCCTTGTTTCGGCGGACATCGATCAGTTTCACGCCTCGCTCGGCGGCCGCTGCGGCAAACTCGCGATCTTCGCTCAGAAAATCATGCAGTCCGGAAACGACGTCCATGCCGCGCCCAATGGCCTCCAGGATCACCGACCGCCAGGGCCCCGGCACTTTTCCTCCAGGCGGCGCGATGCCAAGCAACAGCGTATTGGCTCCCGCCGCTTCGGCCAGCGAGGCGACGACCGGAATATCGCCACCGACCCCCAACAGTTGTTGCGCCGTCAGTCCCCGCTGCGTGCTGTCCAACACTGCGACAACATCACCGGTGCGGTAACGTATGACGCTGCAGGCAGTCTTGGCCGTGTGTGGATCGGAATGTCCTTCCGTCAGAATAACGAGCTGTTGCGACATAAGACCCTTTCGTCCGTCATCGGATGACCGCGGAGACTTGACCAGCATGATGTTCACTGCTCAAACCGTCAATCCTGGACCAGTGGCCAGCGTGCCCCGCCCGGCGGGACTTGCTTGACACTCGCCAGAGCCAGACTCTACGATCAACAGGGGTGGCCCACCGGCTGCGCCCGCCACTGGTCACCCGCTCCTGGTTGGCAGCAAGTACTGAACACAAACAGACAGAGGACGCCATGAAAGCCAAATTCCTCCTACCGGTCCTGTTGACACTCGCACAGGCGTGGTCGACAGGCATGGCAGAGGAAGAGCCGGCGCCGGTTGCGGAACAGCCGGCGCAACTCGACGCGGCACAGCAGCCACCCGCTTTCGAACAGCCGGTACCGGCTCAACCGATCGAGGGGCAGCCGGCGCAGATCAAGGCTGCCCAGGCCTACCAGAAGGGTGTGATGATCGAGGTCACGGGAGTGATTCTCCCGCTGCTGCAGAAGTATGTCGACCGCAAACTCGAACAGGCCCAGCAACTCGGCGCGGATCTGGTGATTCTCGAAATCGACAGTCCGGGCGGTGAGTTGGATGCCACCTGGAAAATCGCCGATCGGCTGCGCGACCTGGAGTGGGCCCATACGGTGGCGTACATTCCGAACGAGGCCCTGAGTGGCGCCGCCATCATTTCGCTCGGCTGCGACGAAATCGTGATGGGTCCGCAAGCGAGGCTGGGAGACGCCGGCCCGATTTTCCTGGGACCCGATCAACTCTTTCACCATGCTCCGGAGAAGATTCGCAGCGATTTGGCGCGGCGAGTGCGGGACTTGGCCAGTTCCACCGGGCGTCCGCCGGCGCTGGCCGAGGCGATGGTCGACATGAATCTGACCGTGTACCGCGTGACGAACACGCAGACCGGCGAGATCACGTTCATGTCGCAACACGAAATCGATGCCTCCGAGCACCCCAATGTGTGGCAGCAGGGACCTCCCGTATTGGAATCCCGCGAAGGGTCGTTTCTGGAAGTCAACGGAGTCCGCGCCGTCGAACTCCAATTGGCCAGCGCTACGGCAACCAGTCTACAGGAACTGGAACAACGATTCCCGGTGGCTGAACAGCCGATCATTCAGTTGCGGCACAATGCAGTGGATACGGCCGTCGGCATCCTGAACCTGCCCCTCGTGACCGCCCTGCTGTTCGTCATCGGCGCGATCGCGCTGTGGGTGGAGCTGAGCGCGCCGGGAATCGGCTTGGGCGGCTTGATTTCCGGACTCTGCTTCACGCTGTTCTTCTGGAGCCGGTTTCTCGGCGGGACCGCCGGCTGGCTGGAGGTCATCCTGGTCCTCGCCGGAGCTGTGTTTCTGGCGGTCGAGCTGTTTGTCACTCCAGGATTCGGCATCGCCGGCGTCACCGGGCTGGTGTTGATGGCGGCCGGGATCCTCCTGGCCAGTCAGGATCAGTGGATTCCGCAGAGTCCTCGCGCGATGGCTCAACTGGGCAACTCGTTGCTGGTACTGCTGGGATCGGCCATGGTGTCGCTCATCGGTGTGGTCATCGTGAGCCGTTTCTACGGCTCGGTCCCCATTCTCAACCGGCTCGTGCTGCACACACCCGCCGCCGCCGCAGCGACCGGCTCGGGCGAAAAAGGCCTGCCGTTGCCGCCCGTGAAGAGGTTCCAGGCCAATGTCGGCGATTGGGGCGTGTCCGATTCTCCTTTGCGGCCGGCCGGCAAGGCGATCTTTGGCGAGGACTATCTGGATGTCGTCACCGACGGCTCGTTCGTCGAGCGCGGGCGCCAGATACGCATCATACAAATCAGCGGCAATCGGATCGTGGTGCGTGAAGTCGAACAGCAGGATTAGTTGGTTGCGGGCCCCGCAACGTCCCGGCCCACCGAGATCGACTAATCCTTCAGCCCGTACCGCACAATGCAGTAAAGAGCATTCCACGCGTCTTTGAGGCCGATCTTCTTGCCTTCCTGATAGCTGCGCCCGTCGTAGGAAATCGGGATCTCGGTGATGCGGGCGCCGCGGCGAGCCAGCTTGGCCGTCACTTCGGGCTCGAACCCGAATCGATCTTGCCGAATCTCGATCCCGTTGAGCACTTCGCGGCGAAAGGCCTTGTAACAGGTCTCCATGTCGGTCAACCGAAGTCGCGTGAACAGGTTCGAGGCGTGGGTGAGGAAGGCATTTCCCCCGCGGTGCCACCAGGATGGATCTTGCGGCGCGTCCCCCAGGAACCGCGAACCGTAAACGACATCGGCCTCTCCCGCGATAATCGGCGCGAGCAGCCGAGGGAAATCTCGCGGATCGTACTCCAGATCCGCATCCTGTATCACCACCACGTCGCCGGTGGCGGCCGCAAATCCCGATCGCAACGCCGCTCCCTTCCCCTCGTTCTTCCGCTTGTAGATCACCTGCACCGCGGGCACATCCGCCAGCGATCGCAGAATCTCCCGCGTCCCGTCCGTGCTGCAATCGTCCACCAAGATGACTTCCTTGGGAATCGGAATGCTGGTGACTCGAGCGAGAATCGTCCGCAGCGTCGATTGCTCGTTGTACACGGGAATGACCACCGACAACTTGAAGCCGGCAGGCAGCGATAGTCCCAGCGGCTCGACTTCATACGTTGGATCGAACTCGAGTCGTTCGCTCAACTGCTCAATTCGATCGAGCGTCTCCTCCACTCGCCGCAGTGTCGTGCAGGCCGCCTCGGCGTTGACGAGTGCCGCTGCATGATTTACGCCGGGCACCGCTGTCGTCGAGTCACCAGGCACCGGTGGTTGGAAGCATGACGAGGTCACATTCAGGTTCCCTATGTAGGCTGGCGGTCCGCGGCACCGCGTCTCACGGCGCTGTCCGTATCCTGCGCACACGGTGATCGCAGGCTGTCTATCCGAGGCACGACAGGTCGAGTCAATTCCAATGAAAGGCAAGCTAAGTCAAAGTAAGGCAAGTCAATTACGTCCGCGGCCCACCTCACTGCCATCGCGGAACATCTCGCCAAGCGTGCGACGCATCGCTGAGACAGGGTAGCCCGCCCCCGGTGCTCCCGCTGTCGGGCAATTCCGACCGCGCGGCAATGCCGGCCAAGCCACATGCCCTGCTTGCGGCGCGTCACCGATGAGCCGGTTGGCCTGTGGCACGTAGTCGGGTCCCGTCGGATCATCGTACTTGTCCGAACGTCCCCATAGCTGGGCCAACGAGTCCTGATAGAGCAGCGTCCATTGATCTCGATGCTCCTGCATGATCTGCACCGCATACGTCTGCTCGCGACCGATCAGCACGAGATCCGGGTTCTTGTACCGCAGAATACGACTACCATCGACTGGCGGAGACAGTGGACTGCGGTATCGCAATTCCGGCGGCGCGTCGCCGTTGGCCAGGTCGAAGTACATATCCACTACTTCCAGCGGATAGCAGGTGTCATAACGCCCGTCGAAAGCCACTTTCAGCTGCGGCCGCTCGCTCGAGGGATGACCAAACGCCGCAATCGCGTACTGCGCCCACTTGAACCGCACGATCAGGTTACCGCTGAGGTTCTGATCGGTAAGGTATTGAAAGGCGGCCACACAATAGCCGTCACGTCGCACCACGATGTGTCTGAGATGGTGGAACAGGCTGAAGCTGAGTCCACCTGCCACGACCGCCAGTGCCGCGAGTAATCCCCACCGCATGCGCAAGGAGAGCGTCCTGTCAGACGCTTTCGTGTGAGGAGCTTGCGTGTCAGGCGTCTCTTGGGCACGATCTCGCTGGAAACGCTGCAGCAGCGATTGCACATGGACCGGCATCCAGAACGCGAACAGCATGGCGAAAAACGCGATATGGCGCAGGTGTGCGCAGGCCTGCCACAGCACCAGTGTGAGGATCGCCACATGCGTCCAGTCACGCGGCTGTCGCGTCGCCACCAGTGCGGCCAGGGAGAGCGCCACCATCAGCCACCAGGTGGGCCAGACCAGGCTCAGAAATTCCGGCGGCCTCCACTCGGTAATCTCCGGGCGCGGCACTCCCAGCGATTCCCATAACCACTGGTGCAGTTCCAGTCCGTAAGGATTGACGATGGTGGCCAGTCCGGCGGCGATGACAATGGCGCCCAGCAGCGCAGCGGTCGACCAGGCTTGACGTCCGTGCGCCAGCAGCGCCTCGACGGCTCGCAGAGCGAGGTAGACAGCCATGACACAGAAGCCCGCCACGAAACCACCGTGTGCATTGACCCAGATGACGAATACCACTGGGAGGCACCAGAGCCAACCAAGCCGCTTCCGCTGCTCGGCCCACGACGGTTCACTCGCTGGCGACTCCTGACCCCCTCGTGCCATCGCCCACCCGTGACGCGGCCATTGCTCAAAACACCAGCCGAACAAGGCAATCATCAGGCCGAACAGCACGTACGTCAGCAGCTGCGGCCGCAGCGTCCAGGAGTGCATGAAATTGCAGGCGGTCAGCAGCATGGTGAGGAAAATCGCCGTCTGCGACACGCCCTGGCCCGCTGCCTGCCGATAGATGAGCATCAACAGAGCCAGTCCCAACAGACTCTTGATCACCAACAGCCCGGCCGGACCAATCGTGTTCACGCCGCCGGCCATTAACAGCTCAGCCAGATTCTCATGGTTGATCCACCGATGTCCCTCCGCGGTGTACGAGTAGGTAGTGGTCCACGGCAGTCCCTCCCGCAAGAGATCCTCGCCGTACTGCACATGCCCCCAGAAGTCGGGATCGGCGCCATGATGGGACATCGCCAGCAGGCACACCAGGAGGACGTTGAGAAAGAGCGCCGTTTCGAGCCATTTCGTGGTACGGTCCGTGGCCGGTGTCAGGTTGGGTGTCGTAATCATAGTATTCAATTCGTGATTGCGATGATTCCTCTGCCATCTTTCGCACCAGGTCCGCGGCCGAACCGCCACCTTTCCCACTAGCCTCGTTCGAACGAAAAATCCGCGAACACGACATCACGCAACAAAGGCGTCTGGAGAATGCGGTTGATCGATGAGATGAGCTCGGATTTCAGCCAACCGAGCGAAGGATCATTCAGCTGATCTATGGCACACTGCTGCGAAACCTCGCGGACTTTGCTCCGCACCGTGTTGTCGTGATCCGCGAGTAGTTTTCCGAACTCTTCCGTCAGCCCCTCGGGGACGACTCCGTAGAGATGAAAGCGAATGTAAAAGATCGACGGTTCGTGACGCTGGGTCACCGTGTATTCGCCCAGATCCACTTCGCTGAAATGGATGGGGTCGTGTCGACGCCGATCCTTCTCGTACCGCTCCAACATGGCGCCGGCGTCCAATACCGCTTCCTCCTTGGACGTCCCGCACCCGATACTGCAGCAGACGAGTCCGGCCAGCAGCAGCCGGATCAGACCAACGGGCGTTGCGATTCGAGAGAGCAGATTCATGATCGTGTGGAATGCTGGTATGAAGTCATCTTGTTGGCGTGTAACCCGCGCCAGGTGCGACCATCGAGTGCACGCCTGCCGGCCGCTACGCGAAATGAACCGCCTTTTCCGCGGACAAGGGGCATTCGGATGCGGCTCGTACCGGCCACCTGGAACGCTCAACCTACCGTTTACCGAGTGAGTTCTTCAGGAAATGTACGTTGCAGCATTTCGCGCAGAGCCACCCGACTGGTGAAACTCGGCGACCGGGACCATTTCCGACCCCCTATAACGACAGCAGCGGCCGTAGCGATTATGCTGGCTGCTAAGCGACCGGGGCCGGCGTGGAACCTGGAAACGAAGAAACAGGCTGGGAGTGGGAGTCACCTGGAAATGCTGGCAACGTTTCTTTTCGCAAATGTACTTCGAGCGGCCACCTGGCGACGGCGACGCTGCGTGCTGGCTGTCTGCATGCTGGTTGTTTCGATACGCCTTACGACCGTAAGGGCGCAAGACCAAACGGTGGTCCTGCAGAACGACCAGGCGAAACTGGCGTTTGAGGCGGTCCAGGGTGGGCTGACAACGCTCGAGGACAAAGTGGTGGCCCACAATCATCGCGATGCGAGCCCGCCGGGTCCCCTCTGGACACTCGTGTTGGACGATGAGCGGACGCTTGGTCCGGCACAGGCGGGGCGCACGAGCTTGACGTTGTCGGAGACCGAGCATCTGCTCGAATTGCGCGTGGACGGATTTTGCGCAACCGGCGGCGCCCCACCTGGCGGTGCAGGCGCAGGTTCGGCTCGATCCGCACGAACCGGTAAGCCAGTGGCGGATTTGCGTCAGCGGGATCGGCAGTTTGACGCCCAGAGCATTGCACTATCCGTGTCTGACCGGCATCGCTCGGCAAGATCGCGAGATGCTGGCGGTACCGGTGTGGATGGGTGAGCAAACCCGGCAGGCGCGGAAAATGCTCAACCCGGCCGGTGGCAATGGGGGACGATACGAGTGGTCGTACCCCGGCTTGCTTTCTCTGCAGTGCCTGGCGCTGTTTCAGGAGCAAGGACCCGGATTGATGCTGTCCACGGACGACACCGCTGCGCTGCGCAAGCAGTTCGCGGTGATGGGAGATGGTCGCGACGCCTTGGGTTGTGAGGTCGTGCACGTCCCCGCTGGGACGAAAGAGGCGGATGTGTTTGAGCCTCCTTATGCGGTGCGGGTGCGACTCTTTCGCGGCGACTGGTACTCAGCGGCTGCGGAATATCGGACCTGGGCGCGGCAACAGGTGTGGGTGGAACAGAGCCGCGTGCGGCGCGGCCTGCTGCCGACCTGGGTGAGGGACACTGGGCTGTGGGTCTGGAATCGCGGCCGTTCCCCTGGTGTCCTCGCCCCGGCGCTGGCGCTGCAAGAGGCTGCCGGAGTCCCCGTGTCGGTCTTCTGGCACTGGTGGCACGGCTGTCCCTACGACGCAGGTTTTCCCGAGTACTTACCACCACGCGAAGGAACCGCGGCGTTCCAAGATGCGGTGGCCGATGCCCAGCGGCACAACTTGCACTGCATCGTCTACATGAATCAGCGGTTGTGGGGCATGACGGCGCGCAGCTGGCAGGAGGAAGGGGCGGCGAAATTCGCGGTCAAGAACGCCGACGGCAGCATCACACCGGAAGTCTACAACACGTTCATGAAAGTCCCGTGCGCCTCGATGTGCATGGGAACCGATTTCTGGCGATCGAAGTACGCCGGCGTCGCTGCGCAGGCCGTGTGCGACTTGGGCGTGGATGGCATCTACATGGATCAGGCTTGTTCGAGTCTCGCCTGTTATGATCCCTCGCACGATCATCCGCTGGGGGGCGGGTCCTGGTGGATGAAGGGCTTCCAGACACTGGAACAGGACATTCGGCAGCGATGTGCCGACAGGAAGCAGGTGGCCCTGGCTGGTGAGGGATGCGGCGAGGCGTGGTTACCTCATCTGGATCTGATGCTCAGCCTGCAAGTGAGCATGGAACGGTATGCCGCGCCGGGAATTTGGGAGCCGATCCCCATGTTCCACGCTGTCTACCACGACTGTGCGGTCATGTTCGGCAACTACTCTTCGTTAACGCGTCCCCCGTATGATGATTTGTGGCCCGCCCAGTTCGCACCCCGCGAACCGCTCGCCCTGCTCGAGCAGAAATTCGCGCAACAATTTCGCCTGGAACAAGGGCGCGCTTTCGTCTGGGGCCAGCAGCCGACGATTGCGAATTTCCGGCCCGAACAGTTGGAGACGCGGCGATCGGAGTTGGACTTTCTGCTGCGTATCGTCCGGCTGCGCCAGAAAGCTCGCAAGTACCTGCAGGATGGCGTGTTTCTCCGACCGCCGGCCACCGGCACGGGGGAAACCGTGATCCCGATGTCCCGCCTCTCCATTTACGCCGGCCAGCAAGATGCCGTGCAAGAGTTCACTCGCCCCACGGCCAACGTCCTGGCCGGTGCGTGGCAGGCCCCTGACGGCGCGGTGGCGGTCGCTCTGGTCAATCTGACCGAGCAGGCTATTCCCGTCCGCCTGACGCTCCCGCGCGACGATTACCCGCTGGCCCAGCAAGGTGTCATTCGACGCATCCTGGACCAAGAGTCGGCACCTCTGGGAACGTTTGAGAACGCCACCGCAACACTCGAACTGACACTTGATCCGGTTGATGTTCGTGTCTATGAATTTGTTGGCCGCTGAAACGTGACGATCGCCGACAAGTTCGCGACGGCACGGGGCGAGATACGGAAACCGACGGACCGTGGAGCGGCCCTGTCGCAGTGGCCGCCTTGGCGATATTTCCCTTACCCAACGAGGAACCTGCATCGATGGACCAACCACTTTCGGGCAAGCGAATACTCATGTTCGTGGACGAGATCTATGAAGATCTGGAATTGTGGTACCCGAAGCTGCGAATGATCGAAGCGGGGGCCGAAGTCGTGCTGGCCGGACCCGCCGCGCAATATGAATACAAGGGCAAGCACAGTTATCCGTGCATCTCGGACGTCGCTATTTCCGATGTGGACCCCGCAAAATTCCATGGCCTGGTGATTCCCGGCGGGTTCATGCCGGACAAACTGCGCCGTAATCCACACGTGTTGGACATCGTGCGTCACTTCCATTCGGCGGAAAAACTGATCGCCGCGGTGTGCCATGGGGGCTGGATTCCCATCTCGGCAGGGGTCTATCGCGGTGTCCGAGTGACTGGCTCGCCCGGCATCAAGGACGACTTGATCAATGCGGGCGCCATCTGGGAGGACCAGCCGGTGGTGATCGACCGGCATTTCGTCTCCAGTCGCAAGCCGGACGACCTCCCCGATTTCTGCCGGGGAATCCTCCGTGTCCTGTAGCCGGGTGCGTGGCGAGCGCTCAGGCGCCGGGTTACCGGCCAGCTGCGTCCTCCAGTTTTGGACGAGCGTCGGGGACCGGGGGAATCAGGCTTGCCGAAACCGGCGGGATCCGTATAGTAGACACATGTTTAGTAGTGTGGTGTATTGGACCTGCTGTCCAGGGATACTCTGCCAGGGATACTCTGGCCGGCACCGATGTGCGAGGCAACGGCATGGATGTCACGGCATTTCTAGCGGACATCAAGCGTCATCCGCGCTATGCGGGCCAACTGGTCCACGTCGAAGAGCTCGTGGCTCGACCTGGCCAGTTCGCGGACCCGCAGCGCCCCGTTCCTGACGTGCTGCGGCGACTGCTCGCGGAGCAAGGCATCGATCAGCTCTACCGCCATCAGGCTCAGGCGCTGGACGCGGCACGAGCGGGCCGGGACATCGTGGTTGTCAGCGGGACGGCCAGTGGCAAGACTCTCTGCTACAACCTCCCCATCCTTGAGTCGTGCCTCGCGGACCCGCCAGCGCGCGCGCTCTACCTCTTTCCGACCAAAGCGCTGGCACAAGACCAGCTCAAGGGTCAACTCGAGTTGATCGCGACCGACCCGCGGATAGCACTGCAGATTCGACCCGGCGTTTACGACGGCGACACCCCGACGGCGCAGCGGCGGCGCATCAAGGCCGAGGCGAACTTGATCCTGTCGAACCCGGACATGCTGCATGCCTCCATTCTCCCCTACCATCCCAAGTGGAGCCGGTTCTTCAGTGAATTGAAGTTCATCGTTCTGGACGAGGTTCACACGTATCGCGGGATACTCGGTGCCCACGTGGCTTGCGTGTTGCGCAGATTGCTGCGCGTGTGCGAACATTATGGCTCGCGGCCCGTTTTCCTCGGCGCCAGCGCGACCATCGCGAATCCTGGCGAGCTGACGTCTCGGTTGATCGGCCGGCCTGTCGAAGTGATCGACACGGACGGTTCGCCACGCGGACGGAAGTTCTTCGCATTGTGGAATCCGCTCTGCCAGCATGCCGATCAATTGGCTCGCGCCAGTGCCACCGATGATGCGGTGTGGTTGATGACCGGGGCCATGGAGTCGGGCGCCCAAACGTTGACTTTCACTCGCACGCGTCAAGCCACGGAACTAGTGAATCGCTACGTGCAACAGGCGCTTGCCGAGCGACATTCGCCGCTGGCCAACCAGATGCGCGCGTATCGCGGCGGCTATCTGCCGAACGAACGTCGCGAGATCGAGCAAGACTTGTTCGCCGGCCGCTTGCGCGGCGTGGCGGCCACCAATGCGCTGGAATTGGGGATCGACATCGGATCACTCGATGTCACCTTGCTGGTCCATTACCCCGGCACCATCGCCAGCACCTGGCAGCAGGCAGGCCGCAGCGGACGTCGCCACAGTGAGAGCTTGACCGTGCTGCTGGCAGGCAACGATCCGGTCGACCAGTATCTGCTCCGCCACCCCCAGTATTTTTTCGCGCAGAGTCCCGAACATGCGGTCGTCGACCCCGAGAACCCCTACGTGCTGGCTAAACACCTGCTGGCCGCCGCATTCGAATTACCCTTGGAGCGGACTGCGATCCGCGCCTTTGGCCAGACGGCGACCAGCATTGCCCCAATGCTCGCCGACTCGCAGCACCTGTCGCGCATTGACGACACGTTCTATTTCTCCGGCGCTCAGAATCCCGCGCAGCAGATCAGCTTGCGGCATATGAGCGACAGCACGTTCAGCATTGTGCTGCGTACCACTGCCGCCGACAGACGGCTGACCGACGGTCACCTGGATCGGGTCGTGGGGGCGGGACACGACTCGCAGCGAATCAGTGATCTGCGCGACCAGCGTGATGCCGAGCAATCGCCTCTCCTGGCTGGCCCGTCGCGCCGCCGTCCATCGACCCCTGCACACGAAGTGATCGCCAACGTGGATGCGATCAGCGCTCCCGAACTCGTCTACCCCGAAGCGGTTTATTTGCACAACGGCCAATCCTACTTCGTGCGGGAACTCGACCTGGCGGGCCGCGTGGCGTATGTCGAGCGGCACGAGATGGACTACTACACGCAAGCCGTGTTGGACAGCAGCGTGGACATCCGCCGCACCTGCAGCACGCGGGAGTTGTTGTCGCAGGCGCGCCTCGGACTGGGCGAAGTGGACGTCAGTTGGAAGACCGTGGCGTTCAAGAAGATCAAGTTCTCGACGCGCGAGAATGTCGGGTTCGGTACGGTCGATTTGCCCGCCCAGAACCTGCCGACCATGGCCTTCTGGCTGACTCCGTCGGCCGGGATTCGGCGGAGCCTGAAAGAGGCCGGTTTTCGGCCCAGCGAAGGACTGTGTGGCCTCCGAAATCTGGCGGTCGTGGCCCTGCCGATGGTCGCCATGTGTGACAGTCGCGATATCAGCGGCGTGGTGGACAGCAAGAACCTGGGACACAGCAGTCTGATTCTCTACGACCGTTATCCCGGTGGCTTAGGGTACAGCGAGACAGGCTTTGCGCAAATGGAGGCGCTCCTGACCATCTGCCGGCAGATGGTCGAGGAATGCGCGTGTGAAGATGGATGTCCCAGTTGCGTGGGACTCCCCAATCTGCGGCCGGCGATTCACAGCGATCCCGACTTGACGCGAGGTTACCCCATCCCGGACAAAGCCGCCACGGTCCACCTGCTGCAATTGCTCGGCCACGAGCCGGTGCCGGTTGCCAGTGACGGTGATGAGCGTGAGGGCCCCCTGGAGTCGCGGAGGATGGAAGTGCTGAAGTGATGGAGTGACGCGGCCCTTGCCAGTTCCCTGTAGTCAGGCGTGTCCCACAGGTAGTGCTCGCTGGCCCGACACCCCAACACGCCAATACTCCTGTCCTGCAGCCCTTCCCAATCCCCGGAACCGGACATGTTCGGCCAAGACCTTCTGACACGACTGAGCGAGCTGAATCAGCGGCGAACGCCGCGCTCAGCGTCCCTGGCCGCGCCCGTGGAAGGCGATCCGGAAAGCGACGGCGGGGCGCCGAGTCTTGCCTGTGTGGACGCCGCGGATGAGGATCTCGCGCAATTGCCCGCCGGGGTCGAGATGCGTAATGCCTGGGGCACGCATTGGCTGAGGGAGCGATCGCTCAGCGACATCTGGCCACATGGCGACCACTGGCTCAGCCACCAGTTCGTCCGACTGGATCAAGCTCGCGCCGCGACGATCACGCGGTCCCGCGAACTCCGTGCACTCTGGGATGGCCTGCCCGACCGTGTCGTATATCTCGATCTCGAAACGTGTGGATTCGCCGGCTCGATGGTCTTCCTGGTCGGCCTGATCCACCGTCGCGAGGGCACGTTCTTCGTGTCACAACTGCTGGCCCGCAATTACGCTGAAGAAAAACCGATGCTCCAGACGCTATGGAATATCGTCGCTGGAAAACAGGTGCTGGCCACGTTCAATGGCAAGAGCTTCGACTGGCCGATGGTGCACGACCGCAGCACGCTGCATCACTTGGGATACGACACCCGCACGGACACCACCGCCCGTCCTGCCGCTGAACCGGCGGCCAACCCTCTCCCGGCCTTGACGCGGCACCATCCGCGGCCGCTCCCCATGCATTGCGATCTCTTGCATCATGCCCGGCGCCGCTGGAAGGGTCAGTTACCTGACTGCAAGCTGCAGACGCTCGAAAGACTCATCTGCCGGCGGCGGCGCAGCGACGATATCCCCGGTCGCGAGATACCTTCGGCCTATCATGACTTCGTGCGATCGGGCGACGCCTGGCTGATCCGCAGCGTGCTGCACCACAATGCACTCGATCTTGTCACGCTGCTCCAATTGTCCATGGCCGTGTTGGGATAGGCGTGCCGCTGCCGTTGACTCAAGTGTGCTCACCGGTTACTTACCGAGTGGTCTGCTGAGCGTTTTGCGTGACGACAGTCACGTTGCCGTGCAATGGTGCGCCAGCCGACCTGTCCTCGACCCGACCGGCTAACACGATGGGCACCAGCAGGTCAGCGGTGACCCAACCCGCCAGGTAGCAGCAGAGAATCAACAAGAGCATTCGCAAGGTTCGCATCAATGGCGCGCCATGTCGCTGAGTGTTCCAGTAACGAAGAATTGTCACGGCCGGATTGCGAACTGGCTGACGTCGCGGTGCAAGACGCGGTGGTCTCGCGTCACACCGCTGCGCGCGCGCATACCTGCCATGCAAGCGTAGCTCAAAAAACGGCTGCCTGCCTGGCAGACGCTCCCGCAGCCTGAAAGACACGGGCCTGAAAGACACATAAGTGGCGGGGGAAATGGGCCATCAAGAACGAAAAAAGGCCGCGGCAGATCCGTTTCATGGGATCTTGCCGCAGCCTGCTATATCTCAAACCTCCGGTCGATTGCGACGAGTGGAGTCGCTGCGAGAATGGCGGGGATCTGGCGTGCTTCTGCACGAGCCGTTTTGGTGATCCTGGCCAACGCTATATGTTTGGTCCCTCTGCCGGAATGGCGACCGGAAGGTTGTGAGCCCTGTTCCACTATTCTATTCTAGTATACTCTCGACACCCGTGCATCGAATGCAACAATTAGATCGGCATTATTACCAAACAGCTTCGGTCCAAATCCCGAACAAAATTCGTCGCTTGGGTGGCTGTTGTCGGGTACGACGTTTGCTCCGTCACGCGGACTTGCCGCCCGCGACAAAATGCCCCTCGGCCAATCGCCTTCCGACGTGCCGGAGTCCGCCTGCACGGGCCCCCAATCAGGCCCGTTCGCCGCGGCCTCGCGCGACCCGAGCGACGCAGTTTTCCGAGCCGGATCGTCAATCGCAAGCGACCAGGCCAATCTCCGCGAGATGCCGCACAAGCGAACTCAATTGGCTGGCATCGGCCAGCGATGACAGCCGCGCCCACTGGCGAATCGTGCACGGCTGATAGTCGGCTAACTCGTTGATCAACACCTGACCTTCCAGGTTCATTCTCAAGCCGCGGATCTCGTCGTTCACCAGGAAGAACAGTACACTGCTCGACAGACTACCGCGGTCACCACGCGGTTCTTCGTTGATCCGGATCCAGCAACACGCCGGACTCAAATGGATCAGCGCCGCACTCCCTTCGTCGATCAAGCGACCAGCCGCCTGCTGGCGCGGCGCGACGCCTGGAACCGCTCCACGCGTGCTTTCCGCAGCTCAAGCGACTGCTCGATCCTCAGCCGCGCCCGCGCTCCCGCCACCACCTCCTGGTGCTGCGGGATCAGGCGGCAGTAGCGGCCCAACCCATTGAGCGTTCGTTCGGCCAGACTTTCTCCACGCACACCAGACCAGAGACTGGCCGGAAAGACGCGCGATGCGATGCGGTCAGCCACCTGCGCCATGCGCAGCGCCCACGATACCAGCGATGAACGTCGAGGTTCAAAGATGCTGGTTGAGTCCCATGCGCGAATTGCCGGCGGACCGGCCGGCATTCGGCATTCCATCCGTGGTATTAACGGCCCCATCGTCGGAGTTTGTGAACTCACGATTCTGCACTCCCGCTCTGCCAGTTGCCTGACGCGCCCCAATTCCAATTGGCCGCACACGCGATTTCCGCCCCTTCGTCACCCCACCGGTCCGCTGACCGCACCAGGACGATCCGACGCGGAATCGCGAGACAGTACACGAAAAGGCCCTCTGAGTTCAAGCTCCAATTCCCGCGCACGGTTCGGGTCTTTCCTGTCGCGGGCGAGCGGGTAAGGGTTGTCGCAGCGATCCGCTGCAAGAGGGACAAATAGATCGGCTGACAGAAAAAACCTTGGTTTCCAGCTTGTCTTTCTGACACCCGCGTTTTTGGTCCCACAGCCTATTGCAGATCAGGCCGAGAAGTGATCCGGGCAACACGAATACCGTCAATTGCCGCACAACCGACACAGAGTGAACGGACCGGGAGTGTTGTGCGAATATTTTGGAATGCACGAAGATCAATGAATAGGGCAAATGGCTGGGAATCCGATAAATAGGGCATCGAGGGAGGCTGGGCAACCAGCTCCTTCCGTGGGTGGCTTTTGTGCAGCCGGTCGTATCGTGGGGACGCGTCCGTGCAGCAACGTGGGTGTCAGCTCGATGTAGCTCGGTTTCGGAACAGGACGCGCTGGTCTGTGAGTATGGTGAGCAACGAGGACAGCTTCCCTCGTGGCGATTTGGGTCGTTGGCGAGCCATCACTGTCGACGGATCTGGCGTCCTGTTCCGACCGATCCCACGGCTCATTTCAATGCCACCACTCGGTGGAAGTGCAGCTTGATTTCTCGATCCACCACTCTTCGCACTCCTTCCACCAGGCAGCGCGGCTCGTTATCTTCCTGCCCAACGCGGACAATGTCGTCCAATTTCATTCCTGGGGGGACGGTGAACGTCGACTGGAAGATAATCTGATTTCCGGCGTCGAGTTCGGGCACGATGAAGTGGCAGGTGGCACCGTAGGTCAGCATCCGTCCAGCGAACGCGTCATGATAAGGCCGTGGTCCGGGAAAGCTGGGCAGGAGCCCGTGGTGAAGGTTGATGATTCGTCCACCGGCATATTTCCAACAGATAGCGGGGGGCAGGATGCGCATGTAGCGGGCCAGCACGACGTAGTCGATGTCATATTGATCCAGCAGGTCCAGCATCTGGTCACAGCGAGGAACCCCGTGATGGTCGGCCGGCATATGCCAATCGATGCCGAACTGTTCGGCAATGCCACGGCACGTTGGTCGGTTGCCGAGCATGACTGCCACATCCGCTGTGATTTGGCGGTCACGGATCGCACGCAACAAGGCGAGCGGCGGTTCGGTGCGATAGGTGGTCCACAGTGCCAGACGAGGACGAGCAGCGCGCAGCTCGGGTGACCAGACTCGGATCGACAGATTCGTACTGCGGCCCACCTCCACCATGGCCTGACACAGCGCGCCGTATTTCTCGGCGGGCAACTCGATTCGCGTCAACATAGCGAAGAGTGCCTCGTCGTCATGGTTGTACATCTGAATTTCGCTGATGTTGGCTCCCTGTCCCGTAACGAAATGGACGATCGGGTCGGCCAATCCCACATTGTCGGGTCCCACGGCGGTAATGATCGTTTCCATGGTCGGGAAAACTCGATTTCATCTTGTGTGAAGCGAGCAACCAGCTCAGCCATTGCTTCGGCAGCGGCCCACTGCAGCTGAATTGCACGATCGGCCGGTGCGATCACCCAGCGGGTCGTTTGCCCCGGCCGAAACGACGAACCAGCAAGACAAGGAATGCCGGGCACTCAACCGTCAACGGTCAACTATTCACGATAAATTGCTCACGATTGAGCATGTACGTCTGTTTAGCGGTGGCGACCAACCCCATCCTGGCGGCGGTCATCGACCAGAAGCGTTGACCATGGCACCGGGGTATCTAGGTCTTCTGCGTGTTCCGGCCAGTCTGTGTCAACTGGTCAATCTCGGCTCGGTCTGATACGCTGTTCTTCCAAGTATAGGCTGTGCGCAGCTCGGTCCACGACTGGACTCAGAACCGCTGCCATCCGAAAATCCTCTTCTCCATAGATATTCGTCATGACCCTGCCAGATCGCAAGAAAATCGCTCGCGAAGACCTGAAACCCGGCGAAGTACTGTGCGACTACTGCACTGCCAAATGCTGCCACTATTTCGCCCTCCCCATCGACGCTCCGACCGAACTGAAGGATTTCGAGTATATTCGTTGGTATCTGCTGCACGAACGGGCGACGGTTTTCACGGAAGACGGCGTGTGGTACCTGCTCGTCCACACCAAATGCAAGCATCTGCGTGACGACTATCTCTGCGGCATCTACGATACTCGTCCCCAAATCTGTCGCGAGTACTCGACGGACGCTTGTGAGTACGAGGACGAGTGGACATACGAGCGTTATTTCGAGACGCCTGAACAAATTTACGAATACGCCGAGGCGATTCTGCAGAAGCCGGGCCAGGACATTCGCAGTCCCCAACCGGCCGTGCTTCCGATTGTGCATTGAGCGCAGGGGATCATTCGCGCCCCGGCGGGCCGCGTGTTGGTGGCAGCCCAGTTACCCTATTTGGCACTCCTCAGCCCCAGTCTTATGAACACATCCAAGAAGCACGCCGACGAGCAGGGCAAGCTGATCACCCCACGCACGTTGAAGGGGTTTCGCGATTTTCTGCCGGTCTCCATGATACCGCGCGAACAGCTGATTGAGACCGCCAAACGCGTCTATCGATCGTATGGCTACAGTCCGATCGACACGCCGGCGCTGGAGTATCTGGAGATTCTGACCGGCAAGGGAAGCGAGGAAACGGATCGCCAGCTCTACCAGTTCGTCGACCATGGTGGCCGTGCAGTTGGTCTGCGATTCGACTTGACCGTCCCGCTGGCTCGGTTCGCCGCCCAACACGCGGCGGAACTGGGCCTGCCGTTCAAGCGGTATCATATCGCGACGGTGTGGCGGGGCGAGAACACCCAGCGCGGCCGATACCGCGAGTTCATGCAGTGTGATTTTGACACGATCGGCACGACGAGCATTGTGGCGGACATCGAGACGGCACTGGTCATCCACGATCTGTTCGTGCAAATCGGGTTCTCCGATTTTGCGATCCACATCAACAATCGCAAAGTTCTCAACGGCCTGTTGCAGAAGCTCGATCTGGGTGAGCAGTCTACCGCCGTACTCCGCGCGCTCGACAAACTGACCAAAGTCGGTTCGGAGAGTGTTGCGCAGGAGATCCAGCAGCAGGCGGGCGCCACCAAAGAGCAGGCTGCGGAAGTGTTGAAGCTCGGGGCCCTGACCGGCGCAGCGGACACGGTCCTGAGAGAGCTCGATGCGCTGCTGGCAGGCAGCGAACTGGGCGAAGCGGGGGTGGCGAGTCTGCGGCAGGTATTTGCGGGGGTTCAAGCCGCCGGCGTACCTGCCGATCGGCTGAAGCTGGACGTCTCGATCGCGCGCGGCCTGGACTACTACACGGGAACCATTTTCGAGACATTTCTGGGACAGTTGCCCACCATCGGCAGCGTCTGCTCCGGCGGACGGTACGATAATCTCGCCGGACTTTTTACCAAGCAACAGCTGCCCGGTGTCGGGGCATCGCTGGGGCTCGATCGCCTGCTGGCCGCCATGGAAGAATTGGGGCTGATCGCGAAGGTTGCCACTCCCGCCCAGGTGCTCATCACCTACTTCGACCAGGATCAGCTGCACGCCTACCTGCGGTTGGCCGCACAGCTGCGCGAGGCGGGCCTGGGGGTCGAGCTCTACGCGGAACCGAAACGCCTTGGTCAACAACTGAAATATGCCGATCAACGGGGATTCCGCATCGCCGTGATCGCCGGCCGACAGGAGCTGTCCGCCGGCACCTGTCAGATCAAGGACCTGCGCACTGGCGAAAGTGAAGAAGTCTCTCTGGAAGGACATGCCGAACTGGTCGTGCAGGCGATCCGAGGACGACTGGCGCGGGAGCAGGCGTGAAGTTTGAGAGATAAGGCTCTTGAGAATCAGGCCGTGTATAGTCTCCTGACGCTTGAGCTGGCACCACGCTGGCTTTTCGCGAGGCGAGGCACCGGCCCGCCTTTCCGGCCTGTGCCGCTTCTGACGCCTGACAGGCCGCAAGGCACATCTACGCTCGGGTCCGTGCCCGCGTGGCATTAGGCCGCAATTTTTTCGCCGGAGGATCGTGAGCTATGTTTTCCGGGCTGCCAGGAATCCCTTATCCACGCTCGGAACACAGATCGGATTCGCCCCGGGCAGCCGCTACGCACGCAGACACTTAGACCCGAATGGAATGTGGCCGGACGTGCCGTTCAGAGCGTTCCCAAGGCATGCTCTGCACGGCAGGCAGCCAAGAGACATACGGTCCTCTGATCGGGATGACGACCACCGGCAAGAAAGGCCCTCATTGCATGTTAACGGCTAAAGACGTAATGCGCACGGATATCCTGACGATCCGCCCCAATGCTCCCTTGAGCGAAGCGGTCCAGATGTTATTGGACCATCAAATCAGCGGCTTGCCGGTAACAGACACGACGGGGTTCCTGCTCGGAGTCATCTCGGAATTTGCGCTGTTGGCAATTATCTATGACCCGTTGAGTCGCAAACAGCAGGTGAAGGACCACATGACCAAGCATGTGATCAGCGTCTCGCCTGACACACCTCTGACCGAGTTGGCGGATACGTTCATTCTGCACCGGATTCGACGGCTACCGGTGACCACCAGCGGGAAACTGGTCGGGATGGTCAGCCGCCGCGAGCTGTTGCGCGCTTCGCTCGAGTCAGGTTCACCCTTGTGCCGGCACGCCACGGCCGGAGCCCTTTAGACCGCCGGTCATCACCCGGCTCGGCCGCGGACTAACAGGATGGCAGGCGACAGTGTCACAATGCGTGCCACTTTCGCCTCAAACCCTTTTCTTCTCCTGGATTGAACGTTGGCCTGCGCAACGGCAGTGCGCGATTCATCTCAGAAAACATTGACCTGCATATTTGGCAGGGCCTGCTGGAGGGCACAGCGAAAGGGTACGATTATTAGCGAACGCAGAAATCGCTACCCGAATCGCCACCATGGACTGTTCTGAACCTTACGTCCGTCCAGCGCCTGCCAATCCGCAACGGCCTTTTCACGGGAATCCAGGTTCTTTGTGGCCCGTCGGAGCGTCCGGCATTTGGCAGGCGGGTCGGCGCCGATTACAATGACACGCTCAGAGCTGATGCGGCGCGCGGCCGGGGGCCATGGTCCCGCGGTCAGGCGCTGCAGGAGGCTCCCGCGGGCACCGTTCGTGCGCTGCTACTGACCACGTTGAATCAAGAATACTGAGCCAAGCAATGCGATTCTTTCGGATGTTTCGTCGTGCTACGATCACGGCCGTCGCGGGAGCCCTTTCGCTCGTCGCGACGTGCGCCGAGGCCCACGAGGCTTGGGCGGCCTCCGGCATGCCGGTGCTGCTCGCCAAGAATTGGGCTGTAGGGTATGCCCTGGTCTTTCTGGCCATCCTGCTCGGTTTGCTCGCCGTGCTCATTCCCAGCATGCGCAAAGTGCTGCGCAAGAAGGAATACTAGGGTCTACCGTGCGGTCGGCGGACTGTGGCTGCAGCGGCCGCACTGGCAAAGCCCCTTGTCACTGACTGAATCGATCACGCCGCGCTGCGCGCTCGGCGAGTGTAGAAGCGGGACATCCGCTGGACCACCACCTCTTGGTGTGATTCGGTCAGCTCGGGGTAGACCGGCAGGCTCAACACTTCGCTCGCCGCGCGCTCCGTTTCCGGCAGGCTTCCTACGGCGTAGCCGAGCGTCTCGAAACACTCCTGCAAATGCAAGGGCACGGGATAGTAGATTTCACTGCCGATCTTGGCATCCGCCAGATGAGTCCGCATGGCATCCCGCTCGCCGTCGGGAACGCGAATGGTGTACTGGTTCCAGACGTGATTGTGCTCGGGCGTCGTCAAGGGGAGTCCGATACGCTGATCCAGGCCGGCATCCATGAGCAGTTCGTGGTAGCGCGCGGCATGCTGCTGGCGCTGGGCATTCCAACGGTCGATCTGCGTCATTTTCACGTTCAATACGGCGGCTTGGAACGTATCGAGTCGGCTGTTGATGCCGACGACCTGATGATAGTAGCGAGGTTCCATACCGTGGGCTGCGTAGAGGGCCAGCCGATCGGCCATTTCTTCATCGCTGGTGGTCAGCATGCCACCGTCCCCCATGCCACCCAGGTTTTTGGTGGGGTAGTAACTAAAGCAGCCCACATGTCCCCAGCCACCCGCCGGTCGCCCCTGATAGGCCGCTCCGATCGACTGGGCCGCATCCTCGACCACGTACAGGTCGTGTTGTTCAGCCAAGTCGTTAATGGCATCCATCGCGGCGCACTGGCCGAACAGGTGCACCGGTATGATCGCCTTGGTGGCCCTCGTGATGGCCCCTTCCACCTGTCTCGGGTCCAGATTGAATGTCGCGGGATCGATATCGACGAATACCGGCAGAGCACCGACTCGCCAAACGCAACTGGCCGTGGCGAAGAACGTGAAGCTGGGCACGATCACTTCGTCCCCCGGGCCGATCTCTAATGCCATCATCGCCAACAGCAGCGCATCGCTCCCCGAAGCACAGCTGACCGCCCGCGGCACCTGGCAACGTCGAGCCATCTCGGCTTCCAACGCCCGGCAATCGGGACCATGTAGAAAACGGCCGGAATCAATCACCCGCCCGATCGCCTCCATGACCTCATCGCGTAGCGGCCGGTTGCCTCCTACGACGTCCAACAACGGAACGGGAATGGAGCTCTCAGAAGTAGTCTGCCTGGAATCCGTCATCGCCAAACCCTCGCTTCCATGCTGCAGTGCCGCGTGCGCAGTCATGCCCCGACATGATTCATTCAATGCACGCATTTTCGGGGGGCCAGAATAGAGCCCCCTGGAGCATGGGTCAAGATCGGATCCGCACAATCCCCGCCCGCCGATCCGGCGGCCCGGCCCAGCACCTGCGGCCAGTCCCTGAGCCGGTGGGACCGGCTTGCCAAGTTGCCCGTGTCCGGCCGAAAACGGTAAGACTTCACCCCCCTTTTGACAGTCCATCCCGACTGCCAACCAACTCACCGCTCACGACTCACGATCACTCAGGCCTCCAGCCGATACACGCGCTGGGCATTGTCGTTGAGCAGCTTCTGCTGCTGGCTTAGCGGCCGGTCTTGCACGACTTGTTTGAGTGCATTGATCCACTGGGCCAGCTCGGCACCCACGCGGCAGACGGGCCAATCACCTCCAAACACTACGCGGTCGGGGCCGAAGGCGTCGAGGCAGTGGTTGATAATGGGCGCAAGATCTTCGGGACCCCAGCCGCTGTGAGGTACGCTCGCCACGATACCGCTGATCTTGCACGCCACGTGTTCCTGTTGTCCCAGTTGACTCATTGCCTGGCGCCAAGCCGCGGGATCATGACTCGGTGCCGCGTCCCCGCGACGAGGGGCGGCGAGAAACGCTTTGACATCGGCGTTCCCGCAGTGATCGACGATGAACTGGGTATCGCGGCACTGCGCGACCAATTTCACGGCGTCCCCCAGCTCGGCGGGGCGCAGGCAGAGGTCGAAGCTGAGCCCCAGTTCGCCCAGCAATCGCATACTTCGCACAAACGGCTCGCTCAGGCAGTAGCCGGGGGGCGTCGAGCCGTGGAGTACTTGGCGCACGCCTTTGACGTAGGGGTTCTTGGCCATCGTTTTGGCATAGTCGGCAAAGGCTTCACTTGCCGGTCGTCCACCAATCACAGCCGCCACGGTCGGATGTTCGGGGCTCTTGCACAACTGGGTAACGAGTTCCACTTCAGCCACGTGGTGGGCGGGCGCGACATCAATTTCCATATAGACGGTTTTGACGACATTCAGTCCCTTGGTCGCTGCCAGATAGTCGCTGGTGACGTACGAGCGGCGGAGCAAGTCCGAAGCGCCGGTGAGCCACGGAACTTCCTGCTGCTGCAGATCCCACAGATGCTGATGCGTGTCGATGATGGGCAGCATGTTTTCCTCAGCGTGCGAGTCGGCGTGTGGGTGTGCCCCGGTGGCGCAACGGCCGAGCGTGCCGCACCCGAGTGCGGCAGCCACCAGATGGCGGTGAAAATCGCGGCGGTGCATAACGGGGGTTCCTTTCATTCAGTTTGGGAAGCGATCTTGCAGGGCCTCGACCGTCATCTCTTCTTCGCGCAGCGCCTCCATGGCGACCACGGCCGCTTCGGCCGCCTGGATGGTCGTAATACAGGGGACGCCGTGTTGCACGGCCGCAGCGCGAATGCGGCCTTCGTCGGTGCGCGCGCCTTTGCCGCTGGGAGTGTTCATCACGAGCGCGATTTCGCCGTCGATCATGTAATCGAGCAGGTTGGGATGACCTTCGGCGAGCTTCTTCACGCGTTGGACCGCAATGCCCGCGTCGCCCAATCGCCGCGCCGTCCCTTCGGTGGCCAGCAGCTCGAACCCTAGCTGTGCGAGTCGTCGCGCGAGCCGCACGACGTGGTCCTTGTGGCGCGCCGAGACGCTGAGGAAGATCTTCCCTTTCTCGGGCAGCACGACACCGGCGGCTAATTGCCCTTTGGCGAAAGCGATCGAAAACCGCTCGCTGACGCCCATCACTTCCCCCGTGCTGCGCATCTCCGGCCCCAGCACGATGTCGACTCCCACGAACTTGCGGAACGGAAAGACGCTTTCCTTCACCGAGACGTGCGCCGGGATCGGCTCGCGCGTGACCCCCAGCTCGGCCAGCTTCATGCCCGCCATCACCTTGGCGGCAATCTTGGCCACCGGGACACCGGTCGCCTTGGCCACGAACGGCACGGTACGGCTGGCGCGGGGATTCACCTCCAGCACATACACGTTCATCCGCCCATCCTCTTTCTTCACCGCGAACTGCACGTTCATCAGTCCGATGACTTTCAGATAACGGGCCATGGAATGGGTTGCTTCGCGAATCTCCTGCACGACCGGACCAGGCAAGCTGTAGGGAGGAATCGCACAAGCCGAATCGCCCGAATGAACGCCCGCCTCTTCGATGTGTTCCATGATGCCCATCACCACGACGTCTTCCCCGTCGCTCACCGCGTCCACATCCACTTCGGTCGCATCCTCCAGAAAGCGATCGATGAGCACCGGCTGGCCTTGTGCGACGACGAAGGCCGCCGCCACGAATTGCTCGAACTGAGCCTGATCGTAGCAGATCTCCATCGCCCTCCCCCCCAGCACGAAGCTGGGCCGCACCAGCGCCGGAAAGCCGATTTTCTTGGCTTCCAACCGAGCCGTATGGAGATTGCGGGCGATCCCATTGGCCGGCTGCTTGAGATTCAACTTCTGCAGCAGCTGCTGGAACTTCTCTCGATCCTCCGCCGCTTCGATCGTGTCGACGCTGGTACCGATGATCGGGACCCCCGCCGTCGCCAACGCGCGGGACAGGTTCAACGGCGTCTGACCGCCAAACTGCACAATCACACCGTCGGGCTGCACCCGGTCACAGATGTTCAATACGTCTTCGGTCGTCAACGGCTCAAAGAACAGCAGATCACTCGTGTCGTAGTCGGTGCTGACGGTCTCCGGATTCGAGTTGACCATAATCGACTCGATACCAAGTTCCCGCAGAGCGAAACTGGCGTGGCAGCAACAGTAATCGAACTCGATCCCCTGCCCGATCCGATTCGGCCCACCGCCGAGAATCATGATCCGCCGTTTGTCGGGTGACTTGGCGGGAGTCTCGTCCTCGTCCTCGTAGGTTGAATAGTAGTAGGGAGTATACGCTTCGAATTCCGCGGCACACGTATCGACACTCTTGAACGTCGTCTTGACGCCGCTCGCCTTCCGGAAACGGCGCACGTCCATCTCGTGGGTGTTGAAAATGGTCGCCAGCTGGCGGTCCGAAAAACCGCTCTGTTTCGCCCTTCGCAATGTGGCCGCGTCCAAATCCTCCAACCGAGGAAACCGCCGCAACTCCTCTTCCATCTCGACAATCTGTGAAAGTTGATCAAGGAACCACGGATCGATGGCGGTCACTTCGTGAATCTCGCCCAGCGTCATGCCAGCCTTCATCGCATAACGCAAATACCAGACACGGTCCTCGTTGGCCGTGGATAACTTGATGCGAATCTCATCCAGACTCGGCTGCTGATCGGTCCCCCACAGGTCCTTGCCGTCACAGCCAAGCCCGAAACTACCCACCTCCAGCCCCCGCAGTGCCTTCTGAAACGACTCCTTGAACGTTCTTCCAATCGCCATCGTTTCACCCACACTCTTCATCTGGGTGGTCAGAGTGGCATCGGCTTCCGGGAACTTCTCGAAGGCAAAGCGAGGGATCTTCGTGACTACGTAGTCGATCGTGGGCTCGAAACAGGCCTGCGTCTCTCGCGTGATGTCGTTCGCCAACTCGTGCAGTCGATATCCCACCGCCAGCTTCGCGGCAATCTTGGCGATGGGAAAACCTGTCGCCTTCGAAGCCAGCGCGCTGGAACGGCTGACTCGCGGGTTCATCTCGATCACCACCATCCGACCCGTCGGTGGGTGAATGGCAAATTGGATGTTCGAACCGCCTGTCTCCACGCCAATCTCGCGAATCACAGCCAGGCTGGCATCCCGCATCCGCTGGTATTCCTTGTCCGTCAGCGTCTGCGCCGGGGCCACCGTGATCGAGTCCCCCGTGTGCACACCCATCGGATCGAAATTCTCGATCGCGCAGATGATCACGACGTTGTCGTCCAAGTCGCGCATCACCTCCATCTCGAACTCTTTCCAGCCGAGCACCGATTCTTCCAGCAACACTTCCGTGATCGGACTATGATCCAGCCCGCGACGCACCAGCGTGTCGAACTCGCCGCGGTTGTACGCCACCGCCGATCCCGACCCACCCAGCGTGAAACTCGGTCGCACCACGCACGGCAACCCGATGTCCTTGACCGCCGTGCGCGCCTCGTCAATATTGTGCACCGTCTTGCCGTGGCAAACCTCCAGGCCGATCTTTTCCATCGCCTGCTTGAACTGATCGCGCTCCTCCGCCTTGGCAATGACCCGGGCGTTGGCGCCGATCATCTCGACACCATATTTTTCCAACACCCCGTGCCGCCACAGATCCATGGCGAGGTTCAAGCCGGTCTGCCCCCCCAGCGTGGGTAACAGCGCGTCGGGTCTCTCACGCTCGATTACCTTGGCCACGATTTCCCAGGTCAGCGGCTCGATGTACGTCCGATCGGCCGTATTGGGATCGGTCATGATGGTGGCTGGGTTGGAATTCACTAATACGACTTTATAGTTCTCCTCGCGCAGAGCCTTGCAGGCTTGCGTACCGGAATAGTCGAATTCACAGGCCTGTCCGATGACAATCGGTCCCGACCCGATGAGCAGTATTGTGTGTAGATCGTCTCGTCGTGGCACGCTCGAGGGGTCCTTCATGTAGCTGAGGCAGCGGCGTGGTGAGTGTAAAATCCCTCAAAGTTAACACCGCCGAGGACAAACTGGCAAGGGGCCCGACCTGCGATGGCTCACACGTTGGCGCCGTCCGGCGACCTGGTTGCGGAGATTTCGCGGCCTTTCCCCCCGAGGATCTGCCGAGAACCCCAGGGGACGTGCCGGCCGCTGGTGCGCGGCTCCTTGGGCAGGTAAGGTGATGGGCTGCCAACGCAGTGCGGCCAAGCAGCCGCGATGTGTGCTAATTGTTCACGGTGCTTACATAGTGGGCACCGGACGGTGTTTCGCGTTGACAGTCCTCAACACCCTGCTTAGTATGGACTTAGGTTTTTCTTGGGCGGCATCAGGCGTGGCCGGTTGATGAGCATTGCCTCGCTTGCGAACACGAGTAATGTCCTGAGAAGTTTGCGTGTCTGTCAAATTCGGCACGCCCGTGACTGCCACCTTTTGGTCGCGGCTTCCTCCTTTCCCGGGCCCCTACCCGATGACGAGTTGCGTGTGACGAGTCCTTCTCGATCTGGCGTGTTTGAAACGTCAACCGACCAGCGTGTTGACGCGTTTACCGAGAGCATCAGCGTCGATCGGCGTCTTTATGCCCACGATATTGCCGGCTCGATTGCGCACGCCCAGATGTTGGCCGACGTCGGACTGATCACCGCGGCGGAATGCCAGCAACTGGTGACGGGATTGGAAGCGATCCGGAGCGAGATCGAGCTGGGCAGTTTTCCGCTGCGGGTCGAGTTGGAAGACATTCACATGCATATCGAGCAGGCCTTGATCGACGCTCTGGGGGACGTGGGGCGCAAGCTGCACACGGGCCGCAGCCGGAACGATCAGGTCAGCACGGCCACCCGACTCTGGGTCCGCGATGCGATCGATCGCATTGATCAACGGCTGTTGGCCCTGCAACGAGCGTTTGTCGGGCGTTGCGAACGGGACCGGGACGTGATTCTGCCGGGCTATACGCACATGCAGCGTGCCCAACCCGTGCTGGCTCCCCACTATTGGCTCGCCTACTGCGAGAAGTTTGAGCGCGATCGGCAGCGGCTTTCCGACTGTCGGCGACGCGTCAACAGCTGTACGCTCGGGAGTGCGGCGTTGGCCGGGAGTTCGCTGGGGATTGACCGCCATAACGTCGCTCGGCGACTCGGGTTCGAGACGGTGATGGCCAACAGCCTGGACGCTTCGAGCGACCGTGACTTCGTCCTTGAGCCGCTGTTCGTGCTCGCGGTCATCGCTGCGCACCTGAGCACCTGGGCGGAAGAGTGGATACTCTGGTCGACGGCGGAATTTGGCTTCCTCCAATTGCCGCAGCAGTTCTGTACCGGGTCGTCCATCATGCCGCAAAAGGTCAATCCGGATATTCTGGAGCTGACACGTGGCAAGACGGCGCGGGTCGTGGGGAGCCTGCAGACATTGCTTGTGCTGGTCAAAGGGTTGCCGTTGGCATACAACCGTGACTTGCAGGAAGACAAACCGCCGTTGTTTGACGGTTTTGACACGGTCCAGTCCTGTCTGGAGCTGGCCGAGCCGCTGGTGGCGGGGGCCCGGTTGAATCGCGCGGTGATTGAATCACGGCTGGAGGATGGGTATTTGGACGCCACCACGCTCATGGAATTCCTGATTCGTCGTGGCCTGCCCCAACGTTCGGCTCATCATTGTGTGGGACAATTGGTCTCGCGGGCCATGCAGCAGAAGACCAAGCTGGCCGATTTGCCCCTCGCGGAGTTTCAGCAATTGGATCCCGCGCTGGATCAAACGGTGTATCAGGTGCTGGGAGCCCGCAGCGCGGTGGCGGCATTTGTCAGCTACGGATCGACAGGGCCGGACCAAGTGGACGAACAGGTGCGTCGCTGGAAAGAGAAAGTGTCGAGGACGGGAGTTGTGGGGGACTGAGCGAAGGGAGAAGTGGAGTGCCGGAGCAACGGCGTAGGGGAGTACGTCCTTCACGACTCTGGTGCTTCCATCCTCCGCGGCTCCCTTGGAAACCAAGAGCCCAAGACGAACTATGAAGTTTGCATCCAACAATCACCGGCTGGTCGTTTATCCCATCCGCTCGTTCGCGGCGTCTGCCATGTTCGTATGTGCCGCGATACTGTCTTGCTGCCATGCGCCGCTCTGGGGACAGGAAGATCCTTTCGGGGGTGCGACGGACCCAGAGCGACCGCCGGCTGTGCGGAAGAGCCCGGCGGGCGCTGATGCGGAGGCAGCCGAGGCGGCGGCCCAACAGGAAGAGTTCGACAAGAAAGTAGCGGCCGAGACCGATCCGTTGGTGCGGACCATTCTGCAGGTGAAGCCGACAGCGCCGGCGCAGTGGATGCACGACATCCAGGCTCTGTTGAACTTGAATCGAGCCGAGTTCGCCAAGGAGTATTTGAAGCAGTTCCTGGCTGCCATGCCGGATGCCGCCACGTTGGTCCAACTGCAGTCCCGCTTTGGATCGGCCTTTTTTCTACGTCTCTCCACGACCGAGTCCCTGCAACCGGAAGGGGGGGCCGTCGCGAATGCGGTGCTGCAGGCCGCCAGCGACCATCTGCGCAATGCGCAGCGTCTGGCCGCCCTGGTGGATCGTCTGAGCAACGAGGATGCCGCCACGCGCCGCCTGGCGCTGGTCGAGCTGGTGAAAGCGGGGGCTATCGCTGTACCGCCGATCATTTCGGTGTTGAGCGATACCAGTCGCGCGGCGGAGCACAAGGGGGCGTGCGCGGCACTGGTGGCGTTAGGGGAAGAAGCCATCGAACCGCTCATCGCGACACTGCGCAGTTCGGATCGCGATCTGCGAGTGCAAGTGATTGAGGTTCTCGAGCAACTGGGGGCTAAAGCGGCCGTTCCCTCCTTGTTGGGTGCCGTGCTCGCCCCGCCCGGACAACCTGGTTCTGGCGAGCCGGAAGGGACGGATGGGCGTGTGACGGCGGCGGCAGAGCGGATGATTGCCAAGGTATTGGGTGAACTGCCGTCACGCGACGCGGCCCAGCAGTTTCTCGCGGGACGCCTGAACGGCTATTTGGCTGGTACGGCGCCGGCCCAGGTTGACCAGGCTGACCAGGTGACGGTGTGGGTCTGGGACGACGCTCAGAAACTCTTGTTGCAGCAGACGTTGCCGGCTGACGACGCGGCGTTTTTCGCGGCCGCTCAAGTCGCGGAACAGCTCCATCAGATCGATCCTGCTGCTGCCGACCATCAACAGATGTATCTGGCGACCGGCCTGGAAGTCGCCAAACGACTGGCCGGCTACGATCGCCCTCTGACGCAGCAGACTGGTCCGATTTTCCAGGAGGCGTCGGCGGTCAGTACCGATGTTCTGGAGAACGTGCTGGCGTTGGCGTTGAAGAGGAACATGCAGGGGGCGGCGGTCGCGGCAATCGATCAATTGGGGGCCACGGCCAACGGCGAGTTGCTCAAGAGCAGCGACGGCCAACCCCGGTTGCTGGCCCGATCGCTGGTCAGTCCGATACGGCGGGTACAGTTCGCGGCGGCCCAAGCGATCATGAACATCGATCCGACACAGCCCTATCCGGGATGCAGTCACCTGCCCGAAGTACTCGGCTATCTTTCCGCCAGTGGCGGCCGGCGCCGCGCGTTGATTGGCGACCCGCGCGTCGAAACCGGGCAGACGCTGGCGGGTTTCTTCAGCACCTTGGGATTCGATGCGGATTCGCAACAGACGGGCCGCTCCCTGATCCTGCAGGCATTTGCCAGTCCCGATTACAGTCTGGTCTTGATCGGCGACGCGGTGGATCATCCCCGTTACCGGGAAATCGTGCAGACGTTGCGGCGCGATCCGCGGACGGCTGATCTGCCCGTCGGCTTGATGGTGCGCGAGATCAACGAGCAGTCGGCAGCCTTGTTTGCCCGTACCGATCCCCTGACGATCGCTTTCGCGGCGCCGCAGACGCAAGAGGATGTGGAAGTCGATGTGCGGCGTCTGTTGGCACTGGCTGGTCGCCGACAAGTATCGGATGACGAGCGGATGCGTCACGCCACCGCTTCGCTCGACGCCCTGGCCAAGCTGGCGTCTGAGCCGGACAAATACGCCTTCTATGACCTGCTGAACTTGGATACGCCGTTGCAGCACGCGTTGAGAATGCCCTCCCTGGCCACTCGGGCCGCCCGCGTACTCGGCTTGCTCGGCACTCAACTGGCTCAGCGATCGCTGGTCGAATTCGCCAGTACACTGATGCATCCGGCTGTCGATCGGCAGGCGGCGGCGGAGGCTTTTCGCGTGGCCGTTGGCCGGCGTGGCTTGCTCCTGACACGCGACCAACTCCTGCACCAATATGAACTCTATAACCGCAGCGAAGTCCTTGATCGCGATACGCAGCAGGTGTTGGCAACCATTTTGGACGCGATCGAGGAGCCGACGCGCACGCCCGCTGCTCCAGAAAAGGACAACTAACTGCCCAGCAGTACGACGGAGTCATGGCTAGTTACATCGCGAATCACATCAACGAGACGGGGCCGCCGATCCCGGGGATCATTGGATCGAGCCCGGCGATGGAAGAGGCCTACCGGCTCACTCGGCGTGTCGCGCGGAGCAACGCATCCGTGCTGTTGTTGGGCGAGACCGGCACCGGCAAGGAACTGATCGCGTCGGCCATTCACCACTTGAGCAACCGGGCCAGCGGTCCGTTTGTGCGCGTCAACTGCGGGGCGTTGAGCGAGAGTCTGTTGGAGAGCGAGTTGTTCGGTCATGTGCACGGGGCGTTCACGGGCGCGATCAAGAACCGCACCGGCCGCTTTGAAGCCGCTCACACCGGCACCATCTTCCTCGACGAAATCAACTCCACTTCCCGCATGCTGCAGGTCAAATTGCTGCGGGTTCTGCAAGAGCGGGAATTCGAACGCGTGGGAGATACCCAGACCATCCAGGTCGACGTGCGAGTGATCGCCGCCAGCAACCGCAACCTGATGGAAATGGTCGAGGAAGAGGGGTTTCGCGAGGACCTGTATTGGCGCCTGAACGTGGTGCCGATCGAAATTCCTCCGTTGCGCCAGCGTCGCGACGATATTCCGCAACTCGTGGCCTATTTCCTGAATCACTACAACGAATTCAATGACCGATATGTGGTCCACATCCAGCG
The DNA here is from genome assembly GCA_963802295.1 of uncultured Planctomycetota bacterium. Taxonomy (GTDB): domain Bacteria; phylum Planctomycetota; class Planctomycetia; order Pirellulales; family Pirellulaceae; genus JAJRVM01. Next base: position 372,362 of record CAWDIM010000022.1, read on the forward strand.
GGAGGCCATGCAGGCGATGCAGGATTACCATTGGCCCGGCAATGTCCGCGAGCTGCAGAATTACGTGGAGCGCGCGGTGGTCATGGCCGATGGCGATGAACTGACCGTCGATCTCCTGCCACCCGCGGTCGTGGGGGGCCCACCGACGCGGAGCCGCATTCGTGGTGCCGATATCGAATCGCTCACCTACGAAGTGGTGCAACATGGCCTCTCGGCAGCCGATGCCGAGGAAGACAACCTGCACGTGAAAATCGTGAATCGCGTGGAACGCGAGCTGATCGCTCAGGTCATGAGCGTCTGCAACAACGTGCAAACCAAGGCGGCCGCCAAACTCGGCATCAACCGCAACACGCTCCACAAGAAATTAAGAGAATACGACCTCGACGGACAGTCTTGACAACTCCGTCCGCAAGTCACGCGGTCCACGTGGCGGTAAAGCCGCTTATTTTGCCTCGTTTCCCCTCGGCAGGGGTGGGGCATTCACATCCGGTGTAGATTGGGGAAACTACCGGCTCTCCCCCCGTCCGATCCGTTAGCAGACGCGGGAAGGCTGGCACTGTTGAGTTGAATATATGTTGTCACGCATCACCATCACCTGTTTTGCCGCCAGCTACGGCGTGACGCTGGGGCTGGAAGTGTCCCGCTTGTTCTTTCGCCTCCGCGTGCGGTGGATTGTGATGATTGCCTTCGCAGCGGCCGGCCTGGTCGCCCATACGGCCTACTTGTGGGAGCAGGCCAGGAGCGAGATGCAAGGCGCGGTCCTCGCTCCGTTGTCGAGCTGGTACGACTGGTGCCTGCTGGGGGCCTGGGTACTGGCCGCCACCTATCTGGGACTGGCCATTCGGCGACCGGAGAATACCGTCGGCCTGTTCCTGATCCCGCTGATCCTGTTGCTGATCGCGGCCGCTTACACCGTCCGCAGCGCACCCCACTTTGCGCGCGAAGAAGCACTTAGCTATTGGGGGATCATTCACGGCGTCATGCTTCTGCTTGGCACCGTGATCGCCGCGTTGGGGTTTGCCGCCGGCATCATGTATCTCCTGCAGTCGTACCGGCTCAAGCACAAATTGCTGCCGCGACCAGGTTTTCGGTTGCCGAGTCTCGAATGGTTGCAGCGTTTCAATCGTCACAGCTTGCTGTTGTCGACTGGCCTGCTGGCACTCGGTCTCCTGGCCGGCATGGTGCTGAACATCATCCGTCATTCGAACCGGACGGGAACGGTTTCCTGGACGGACCCGGTAGTGCTGTCTTCGTCCGTCCTGTTTCTGTGGCTGGCCATCGCGACGCTGTTCGAGTCCCTCTACAAGCCGGCCCGCGAAGGGCGCAAAGTCGCCTATATTACACTGGTCAGCTTTGTCTTCCTGGGATTGGTTCTCAGCCTGGTGCTGTTCGGGCGTCACGGCATCGCGCAACCCGGTTTCGATCCTTCCGTGCTTGAGCAACGGCAGGACCACGCGTTTCGCGTCGAGCGGCGGCTCGGTGCCGGAGGTGCGTGATGAAGCTGCAGCTGGTCGGATGCAGCCACCACAGCTCGTCTGTCGAGGTGCGAGAACGGCTGGCGTTCACTCCCGGTCAAATCGTGGACGCGTTGCACCGTTTACGGGACCGCTTTCCCCATACCGAAGCGGTGCTGCTGAGTACCTGCAATCGCGTCGAACTCTACCTGGCCGGCCGCGAGCCGACAGTGTGTCCACCGCACCAGGAGATGATCTGCTTTCTGGCCGACTTCCACGGACTCGATCCAAACGGCCTGACCCAGGATCTGTTCCTGTTGTCGGACGAGCAGGCTGTTCACCACCTGTTTCTGGTCGCCGCCAGCTTGGACAGCATGGTGGTTGGCGAAGCCCAGATTCTGTCGCAAGTGAAACAGGCCTTTGCCACCGCGCAAGGCGAGCAGAGCACGGGCCCCGTGACACAACACGTGTTTGAAACCGCCTATCGCGTCGCCAAACGTGTGGCGACCGAGACGGAGATCAACCGGCGCCGGGTCAGCATTCCGAGTGTGGCGGTGGCGGACTACGCCAAACAGCTGTTCGAGACCTTCGCCAATAAGAAGATTCTCCTGCTCGGCGCCGGTGACATGGGGGAAGAGACGCTCCGCTACCTGCGTGATGAAGGCGCTCACGACATCGTCATCCTCAACCGCCACCGCGACCGGGCCGATGCGCTGGCTCAACGATTACAGGTCACCGCGGACTCCTGGGAACGGTTGGATGAGCGCATCGCCTGGGCAGACCTGATCGTGAGTACCACGGGAGCGCGCGAACCGATTGTCACACCCCAACGGTTCCGGGCCATTGAGCAGCAACGATCGGAGCGCCTGTTGTTTGTGCTCGATCTGGCCGTGCCACGCGATTTCGATCCGCAGATCGCCCAGTGCAGCAACGTCTATCTCTATTGCATTGACGATCTGCAGGCCGCCTGCGAAAAAAACCGCCTGGCTCGCCAAAAGGAATGGCCGAAAGCGGAACGCATCGTGGACGAAGAAACGCTCCGCTTCATGGCCGAACGCCATCACCGCGTGACCGCTCCCACCATTCAACGACTCCGCGAACAAGCCGATGGCCTGAAGAATGACGAGCTGCAACGACTGATGAACAAGTTGGGCGAGATCGATCCGCGGCGCGGGAAGAAATCACGCGCGCCTTCGACCGGCTTGTCAACAAACTGCTTCATCCGCCGCTGGAGTCACTGCGCGACGAAGCCAAGAAAGGCTCCCCACACAGCCTGCTCGACGCCCTGCGACATCTCTTCCAGATTCCCGACTGATGGCTGATACGCGACGTACCGCACCGTTGGGCTCGCGACCTCCTTGCCAGACGCTCTGGAAGCCGGTGAACGGTGAGCACTGCGCGACCAAACAGGGTGGACCGTGCATGGCGGCCCGTACACGCCGCAACTGCGCAGCAACCAACGGTCACTAACCGTCGACGCGGCCCGAGTCCGCGTGAAATCCAGCAGTCGCGCAGCACGCCGCAAGGCATGGCGGCAAAGAAGATGCGGGAGCGGTCACAACCCAAGCTCCCGCCATGCGCTAGCAGTTGGGCAGAGAAAGCGACGTGAACTTATTCTTCCCAGTCCTCGTCCTCGTCCTCCGCCTCTTCTTCGTCCTCATCGTCGTCGTCGAAGTCGTCGTCGTCCCAGTCCTCGTCGTCGTCGTCCCAGTCATCTTCGAGGTCCTCGTCGTCGTCCTCGACTTCCTCCCACTCTTCTTCCTCGAGGTCGTCGTCAAACTCCTCCTCGTCCCCTTCGACCTCCTCCTCTTCCTCTTCGAACTCCTCGAACTCGTCTTCCTCGTCGACTTCTTCGTCGATCTCCTCCTCTTCCTCGTCTTCCTCGTCCTCTAATTCGTCGTCCTCGAGTTCGTCGTCGTCAAAACTACACTCAGGCATGACGGCATTCATCGAGGGCATCTCATCCAACCATTTTTCCGCGGGCAATTGGGTAGATTTTATCATACTCACTTCCGACTTCTCCTGCTCCTGTTGTGCTTCGTCGGGGGACATTTGTGCGCCAAGTAATCCGTCCATCTGGTCCGAATAACTGTCCGGACTGCGTAACGCCATCGCGCGAGGCAAGTCGTCCAGGTTCTGGAGACCAAACAGTTGTAGGAAACGCCTAGTAGTTGTGTAAAGGTAGGGTCGGCCCAATTCGTCACTCCGCCCGCCAATGCGGACCAGATCCCGTTCCATTAACTGGCGGAGAATCTCGCCGCAGTTGACACCACGGATGGCTTCGATTTGCGCCCTCAGTACTGGTTGACGATAGGCTACAACGGCCAACGTTTCCATAGCCGGTGCGGAAAGCCGCACCTCGGACGGCACATGTTCCTGCCGCCGCAGCCAGGGAGCAAATTGGCGACGAGTCAACAGGCGAAAACCGCCCGCCACTTCCTCAATCCGAAACGCCCGACCCGCCTCGTCGTACAGCCGATTCAGCTGCCTCACCACGGTCCGAGCCTCTGTGCCGTCCGCCAGTCGAGCGTGCTGGGCCAACTTCCGACTATTCAACGGTTCACGCGTCACCAACAATATCGCTTCCACACGCTGCCGTCGAGCTACCGCGTCCTCAGATTCGGTCGCTACACCACTCTGACAGGTCGGTCCCCAATCCCACTTTCTGTGGAGTGGACGACCCACCTTCGATCCACACTCGGTTACCCGGCAATATCGCAGAGCTACGCTCCGCAGTCGTTCCGCCGGGACTGTTGTGACGAATCGCATGACGCTAAATCGGCTCGGACAGACGCAACACTGTAATGGCAAAATCGCGACAAACGAGATTCTTCCTGGGACCTCGGGCATCGCGACCAGAAACTGCCGAGTTATCCCGCGGACGCTCCCGGGCAAGTGATAAGTATCGCCCAGCGGCGCCACAAAACAACCCTCGATCGGCGCATCTTAAGACATTACGGCGTTGAAAGATACGAGTGGCTGGACGGAACCGATATTCCCTCGTCGGTCGACAATTTCTACCGAACTTGCGTGCTACCCGTGGGAACCGCCCGCCACAACTCTACCTCGCTTACGACACGCTGCATCGCCGCCGCCGCGTCGCTGTCCACCGCCTCAAACGTCCGTTCGTAGAGCCGGTTGGCGGGGATCGGAATGCGGCACACGAAATGATACGCGCCGGCGGCCCCACTGTGGGGATCCCGACGCCGCTCTAAACGCATGTACGCGGCACCCAGTCCCTCCAACCGCTCTTTCAGGCCCAGAATCGCTCGGTCCGGTGACGCCGCAGACGATATCTCCAGCCCCCGATGGGTCCCATATTCCTCCCCTTGGGTGGCTGAATGCTGGCGGAGCCCGCCAGGCTCTGGGGCCACCAAGGACTCGCTGCTCGTTTGTCCGTCGCGTCGGTCGCCCCGCGGGTCGCCAACTGAGTCCGCCAAGTTGTTCATCGGGACCGAAAACACATCCGAGTCGCTCACAATCTTAGCGGCGTCGCGCGGCTGACCCTCCACTGGCACGTTATTGGACCAAAACGCCGCCCAGCAAGGCATCAGCACCAGAAACGAGCTGACCATCAGCATGCGAGCCGCCACGTCGATGGAGCTGGTAATTTTGTGCATCCGTGCACCGTCGCCAGTGTGCCGAGAAGCAGAATCAGGCAAAGTGAGCGATCTTACTCAGATCGGCGGACCGAGGATAGGCAGATCAGAGGTTTTGCCCTTCTTTCGCTCCTGAGTGGCTGTTGCTTGCGAACTCCTCGCCCATCAGAAACAATAGGTGTATGTGTACGGATACCAGCACCGCCCAACGGCGTAAAGTGGCGTATTCCAGCTCCCGAAAACCAATTTATCGCAGTGACTTACGATGCTCCGGCGGATTTTGGTGCGAATTCTCTTCGGTCTGCTCGTAGCCGGTAGCATCGGCCTGATTGTGTTCTTTGGGGTCGCGAGTTTCGGCCGTGTGCACGGCGAGGAATTTGCGCCCGATACGTTTGAGCGGCGCACCTACTGGTACTATGAGCTTCCGTTGGTCCGACTCAAGATTTCCCCCGTCTACCGTTCCGTTACCCAACACCAGCTGGAACAAGTGTTGACCAGCGGCCAGTACGTCGTGTCCAAGCCTCCCCCAAACAGATGGGATTTGGTCAGCGTCATGCGGGTTGGTCGACTGTGGCGGCAAGGAGATGCATTGATCTTGTGCCGCTACCTGGATGCTTGGGATACCGATAACAGTGTCAGCGTCTGGGAAACGTGGACGAAAGATCACCCTGCCTTGGCGAGCATCCTCTGGCCCGAGGTCGCCATCCTGGCGCGGCAAGATCTCTATTTCCTCATTCCCCGCCTGTTTGATCGTGCCCTGGCAACCGAGGATCCGCAGACGCTGCAGGACGATCTCAAGGGGTTGCTGGCACGTAGTTACGAGGAGTTGGCGGCGACGGAAGTGGAACTCCAGCACCTGGAAACCGCCGTTCGCTTCTACACGGACGCTTTGCGTTACGAACCAGCTCGGACCAGCTGCCTTCAGGGCCGGGCCCGCTGCTACGAGGCGCTGGGTAGGCCCGAGGACGCGGACCACGATCGGCAACCGGTCATCCAAGCCGAGGCGCAGTAGTCGGCCGGTCGCGTGCCCGACGACCATGGCCGGGCACTCGGATCGTTGCACTCCAGTGGTGGGGGCCACAAGTAGAGAAGTGGCATGGGTTGGCCAGTCACCAGCTGCCGCCGCAGGGCACGAATAATCCCCTAATTTGGTGCTCGGCCACCACCAAACAGAAAATCCGAAATCGAAATATCGAAATCCAAGACAAATTCGAAATCCAAAACTCAAGCACAAAGAAACTCCGCTGCCAGCAAAACCACCAGGTTACCGACGAACACGCGAATTCCCGACACACCTGTCGCAATCCGACTTAACCTGTTCCACTGGACAGTTCGCCCGAGAAATTCTGACTCGCAAGTAAAGCTCGACACTCATGATCATCAATCTCGACCATAACGCCACGACTCCTATGCATCCCGAGGTGGCCGAAGCCATGGCCCAGTGCTACTTGTCCGGCTACGGCAACGCCTCCAGTTCGCACCAGTTAGGCCGCCGTGCCCGGCAGATTCTGGAGGATGCCCGGGAGGGAATCGGGCGGATTTTGGGCGCGGACACGACCGGCATGCACGCCGATCGGATTCTTTTCACCAGCGGCGGGACGGAAGCCAATAACCTTGCCCTCCTGGGACTTGGCGGCAGCCAGCCGGGACGCGTGATTATCTCGTCGGTGGAGCATCCGAGTGTGGTGGGGCCGGCCGAGCAGCTACGGCGACGGGGTTTCGATCTGCAACGTGTGCGGGTCGACACGTCGGGGGTCGTGGACGAATCCCACCTGGCAGAATTGCTCACCCCCGACACGCGGCTCGTCAGCATTATGCTGGCCAACAATGAAACGGGGGTGCTGCAGCCGATCGAGCGACTTGCCGCTCGCTGCCACCAGGCGGGCGTTCCGCTGCACACGGATGCGGTGCAGGCGGTCGGCAAAATCCCGGTCCATTTTGGCCAGCTTCAGGCACAAGCATTGACGCTGACGGCACATAAACTCCATGGACCACGCGGCATCGGTGCTCTGCTTGTGCGGCGGGACCTGCGAATCGAGCCGATCCTGTTTGGCGGCGTTCAGCAGATGGGATTGCGTCCCGGCACGGAGCCCATTGAATTGGCTGTCGGGCTTTACCGAGCGCTGCAGATTTGGCAGCGTGACGCGCAGACTCGTGCGGCGCGGATGGCCGCCTTGCGCGATCGCTTTGAAGAATTGCTGCGAGGTGCGGAACTTGGTATCGTGATCAACGGGCTGGGTGCATTGCGACTGCCTCACACATCCAACGTGGCCTTTCCAGGTCTCGATTGTCAAGCGGTTCACATGGCTTTGGATCTCGCGGGGGTGGCCTGTTCCATCGGATCCGCCTGCGCCAGCGGGGCGAGCGAGCCGTCGGCAGTCTTGTTGGCCATGCGACTGCCGACCCATATCGTGGAGAGTGCCTTGCGATTCAGCTTGGGCGCGTTTACCACGCGTGAGGACGTCGACCAGGCTGCGCAACGCATCACAGAGGCCATCCGCCGATTGTATCAGGGGCGTCGTCTCAGCGTAGGGACAAGTCGTTGATGGTCGAGTCTCGGACTTCCTTCCCACACGACTGGAGCGGAGTACTGTCGCCGCTCAGAGCGCGCCGTCGGGCTCCTATCGGTTGGTTCGGTGGCGCCTCTTGGCATGGTGCCATCCTGCTTTTGTTGGCTGGTTGTTCCCCGTCCCCTCCGACCACCGAATCGTCGACCCCAGCGGCGGGACCACAACCGGAAGTGAGCAAGTCCGAGACGGCCCCGCAGGATCTCAGTCCCGAGAAATGGATGCTGCGGGCCAAGCGTTACTTGGGTCAATCGCACTTGTCCCGCTGCGAGGACGAGCTGCGCGCGATTCTGAAACTCGATCCCGACCACATCGAAGCGTGTCAGTTCCTGCTTCTCCTGCTCAACTCGGAAGGACGCCGGTGGGAAGCGAACGACCTCTCGTTTCGACTTGTCGAGTTGGGTGTCTTTACGATCCAGGATCTGATCATGCTGGCCACGCCGCAGGAGGCGTATGAGGATGCCGCACTGATTGGTGACGCATTGCAGCGCGTCCCAGACGATCCGCTGCCCGGGATCGGTTTGTTGAGATCCTATCGTCGCGAAAATCGCAATCAGGAAGCGTTGGAGTTGTTGCGTAAGATTGTCGCCAAGTACCCCGGGCAGCCGGAAGCACAGGCACAGCTGGGCCTGCTGCTCGTCGATCTGGACCAGCAGTCGGAGTTTCTGCAGTGGCAAGCCGCCTGTCCGGAGCAGGTGAAAGCGCACCCGGACTATTGGCTCGCACTGGGCTCCTGGTCCCAACGGCAGGGTCAACTCTCCGCCGCGGTTCGCTGTTATTGGGAAGCGGTGCATCGTGCGCCCGATCACCGCTGGGCCAACCACAATCTGGGCGCCGTGCTGGCGAAGCTGGGCGAAACCGAGGCGTCGGCGATGTTTGGCGCCCGAGCGAAGAAGTTGGCGGAGGTGGAACAGTTGGTATTTCCCATGTTCAAGAACGGGCCCACCGTGGCCGAGGTGCGGCGAGTCGCCCAGCTCATGGAAGAACTGGGACGCGTGTGGGAAGCCTGGGGCTGGCAGGTGGCGCTGCAAAATCTGTCGGGGGAGGATCCGTCCGCCGAGGCCCGTCAGCGGCTCCGCGCGCTGTTGGACCGCGACCACCCCCCGCCCGTGCTGGCCGCCGCGAATCCGGCCCTGGTATTCGATCTTTCGCGTTTCAGCTTGCCTCGATTCCCCGCGGTCGGATCCGCTGGCACGGGCACTGCGGAAGAATCCGCCGGCAGCGTCGACTTTCCCGATGTGGCCGTCGAAGCGGGCATTGACTTCCGCTACTTCGACAGTTGGGTGGCTGCCCAGCGGGAACTGATGCTGTTGGAAACGATCGGCGGAGGAGTAGCCATTCTGGACTACGACAACGACGGATGGCCCGATCTCTATCTGACGCAATGCTGCAAGTGGCCCGTCGACTTGAGCGACGACTCACTGGTCGATCGGCTCTATCGCAATCTCGGCAACGGAACCTTCCGCGATGTCACCCGCGAGTGCGGCATTTGGGAGAATGGCTATGGCCAGGGTGCCACGGTGGCAGACATCGACAACGACGGATTCCCCGATCTCTATGTAGCCAATGTCGGGCAGAACCGGCTCTATCACAATAACGGCGATGGGACTTTTTCGCTGCTGCCGCACCACGAAGACTCCCGCCTCATCTGGACCATCAGCCCGGTGATAGCCGACTTCAACGGTGATGCCCTCCCCGATATCTACGATGTCAACTACTGCGCCGGAGAAGATGTCTACACCAGGCACTGTATCATCGGCGGGTATCTCCGTTCCTGCGGTCCCGCCCGTTTTCCCGGCGAATTCGATGCTCTGTTTCTCAATAATGGCGATGGAACGTGGCGCGATGTGAGTCTCGCCGCGGGGGTCCGCGAGTTCTGCGGCCGCGGGATCGGCGTTCTGGCAGCCGATTTCAACCGTTCGGGACAGCTGCAAATTTACGTCTCGAATGATGTTTTCGCCAACTTCCTGCTGGTCAATGATTCCGTCACACCGGGGGCAGACCCCCACTTCACCGATCAGGGAACTCTCACTGGTTTGGCCTTTGATCGCGAAGGAAGGACTCAGGCCTCCATGGGAATCGCCTGCGATGATGTGAACGGCGACGGTTTGCTCGATATCCTCCTGGGAAACTACTACAACGACTGCAACACGCTGTACATCCAGCAGCCGGGCGGGCTCTTTGTGGACGAAACTCGAGAATATGGTCTACGCGATCCCAGCTTCTTGCTGCTGACCTTCGGCAGTCAGTTGTTGGATGGTGATCTGGACGGGCATCCGGACCTGGTGATTGCCAATGGCCACGTGGACGATTTTCGTTTTCAAGGTATCCCGTGGCACATGCGCCCCCAGTATTTCCGCAACGTGGAGGGCAAGCGGTTCGTGGAGTTGCAGGGTACCCGGGCTGGCAACTACTTCGACAAGGAGTATTTGGGTCGCGGCCTGGCCTTAGTCGATTGGAACCGGGATGGTCGCGAGGAATTCGCCGTTTCGAATATCGCCGACAAAGCCTCCCTGACCATCAACCGCACGAGAGATACTGGCCATTGGTTGGCCGTCCGGCTGCATGGCGTTCAATCGGCTCGCGGTGCCGTGGGGACGGAGGTGTCGGTCGATTTTGCGGGACGCACGCGCACGCGACAACTGGTCGCGGGGAGTGGATTCGCCGCCAGCAACCAGCAACAGCTGATATTCGGGCTGGGCGGCGCCGGCAGCGTCGATGAGATCCGCGTGTCCTGGCCCAGCGGACTGCAGCAGAAGTTCCCTGATATTCTGGTGGACAGGGAGTATGTCCTGATCGAAGGGGACAGTCAGGCGCACGCCTTACCCAGAGACCCCTAACGCCGCCTACGGCCGCAATCAAAACGGGAAATGCTACATTCGAAATCCTAAACAAATTCGAAATCCAAAAACATAAAAGAAAAAAACCCCGCGGCAGGCGGGCGACCAGCAGATTCTCACCAGCAGCATGCCATGCTGTCCTCCGGTTTCCCTTCTTCCCGTTCTCCCTTCTTTCCCCGATTCGCATTGGTTGGGGATTTCGTGCTTCGAATCTCGCATTTCTTCCCAACCATGCGGGCAGCGTGCGCGCAGGGTACTGGTAAACACTCGAACCTGCCGCCGCAGGACCGCGCAGGGAACCCGTGGACCGCCTGCAACCTCGTCCTATTTCCCGACTAGATAAGCAGTTGCAGCGTTGTAGGGAACCCTAAAAATGCTCCCTGCCACCTCGCGTCTAAAGGCCTAAATCGCTATAATCCCGGTTCGGCCCATGGAGCCGAGCATCGTACTCTGCGGATTCGATTTCACCAGCGGAGTCTGGGTGGTTAGCGGCATTTTTTCGATCCCTCTGGAAGCATGTCAACTGCGAGCAACCGAGGCCCGCCGCGACGGTGCAGCTCGCCGGTCGTTGCTGCGCGAGTATATTGGCTGCGAGGAGAATCAGCTGGTCCGTCACGCCGCCGAGTCCTTGTTGCGGGGTGAGACGAGCTACAGTCCATACGTTTTTCACGGGCCGACTGGCACCGGTAAGACACTGCTCGCGTTGGGACTTGCGGCACGTTGGCGGCAAGAGAATCCGCATGATTGCGTGATCGTGACAGGCGGCTCGGATTTCGCCCGCAGCTATGCCAACGCCGTGGACACGGACAGTCTGTCCGCGTTCCGCAAGAAGTGTCGGTCCGCCCGCCTGTTTGTGCTCGACGACGTCCACTTGATGCAGCACAAACGCGCCGCGCAGGACGAATTGACCCGGTTCATGGACTTTCTTCTTGAATGCGGCGTGGTGACGTTGTTCACAGCCAACACAGCTCCCACGGCCGATATTCGCCTTCAGCCACGGCTCCGCAGTCGCTTGTCCGGCGGACTTCCCGTCGCACTGACCGTGCCGGGCGCAGCCGCCCGCATGGTGCTGCTGCGGCGGCTGGCCGATGTTCACGAGGTCCACCTGTCGGAGGCCGCGATTGAATTGCTGGCCGGCGGCTCCCCGGAAGCACCGGCGGAACCGCTGACCGTCCCGCAGTTGAACCACGCTGTGCTGCAGCTGGTCCACGGTGTGGACGAGCGGACCCAATTGATCGACGTCGAGCGGGTGCGGCGTTTTCTGCTCGAACAGGCCAGCCAGCGACAGCCGACCTTTCGTCTGATAGCCGCCAAGGTCGGCAAGTATTTTTCGTTAACCAATCAAGAGCTGCGCGGCTCGTCCCGACGTCAGCATGTGGTGCGGGCTCGCGGAGTCGCCATGTTATTGTCCTGGAACCTGACAAAAAAAAGTCTGGAATCGGTTGGTCATTACTTCGGCAACCGCGATCACACGACCGTCCTGCATGCTTGTCGTAAGACGGAGTTACTGCAACAGACCGATCCGGCCATTGGCAAAGCTATGGAAGAGCTACTCAGCCAGCTGAACGCGTTGTCCTGACATTCCCCGGCAGCTGGGCGTTGAACATCGAAGTTCGACGGGCAGAGCTGATCGTGGGGGAAAACCTGTTGAATCTACGTTGGAAAATGTGAGTAACTGCGACGGCCGGCAACCGCTTCCTTCGCTCGCTCAAGGAAACTGACTTTTGGTAACAAACACTCAACGGAGCCTTGACCTCCCGCCAACATGTTTTCCACCGGCAATTCACCACTTTGCTGTGCGCTAACTGTTGCCGCAACCAACAGTTCCGACGCATTGACTCGGTGTTTTCAACAGTTGTGGTATGCGTATTAATACTACTGCTTATAAAACAACAAATAGCTAGAGAACAGTATTGTCCGCGAGGAAAGGTAGTCGCCCATGAAATTCACCTGTGAACGCGACAAGATATTGGCGGCATTCCATACGGCGGCGACGGTGGCGCCGAGTCGCAGTCCCAAGCCGATTCTGCAGAATGTGAAACTCGTCGTCGGCCCACACGAGGCCACCATGCTGGCCACGGACATGGAGGTCGCCATTCGCATCGATGTGCCTGGAATTCATGTGGAAGCAGCAGGCAGTGCCGTATTGCCGGTCGGTCGGTTTGGTTTGATATTGCGGGAGAGCACCGACGCCAAACTGTTGGTGGAAGCCGATCCGCAAGGAACGCTCGTACGTGGGGAACGGAGCGAGTTCAAATTGCCGGGGGAGAACCCGGATGAATTCCCGGAAGTAGCTTCCTTCGTGGACGAGAATTATCACGAATTATCGGCGCGGTTGTTGAGAGAGCTCATTCGTCGCACGTTGTTCGCCACCGACACGGAAAGCAGTCGCTACGCCTTGGGGGGCGTGCTGCTGGAATTCAGTGCGGACAAGGTCATTGCCGTGGGCACCGATGGCCGCAGGCTGGCCAAAATGGAAGGTCCCTGCCAGACGGTTGGCAAGTGCGAGGGAGATGAGCTGACGACCATCGTTCCGGCGCGGTCCATGCAGTTGATTGAACGAGCCTTCAGCGACTTGGATGCCGACGTCCGGATCGCGGTGCATTCCAACGACATTCTGCTGAAAAGTCCCCGGGCGATGGTCTATTCGCGATTGGTGGAAGGGCGATTCCCGAAATGGCGAGACGTGTTTCCGGTGCGCCGGGAAGCGGTGCGAATCGAACTGGCGGTGGGGCCGCTCTATTCCGCCCTGAGGCAGGCGGCGATCGTGACCAGCGAGGAGAGTCGCGGGATTGATTTTTCCTTCGGTGACGGCTCGCTGGTTCTCAGCGGATCCACGGCGGAAGTCGGTCAGGCGCGAGTCGAATTTCCGATTCCCTATGATGGGCCCGCGGTGGTGTTGACGTTGGATCATCGTTATGTCGCCGATTTTCTCAAGGTCCTCGACCCGGAAAAGATGATTGCCTTCGAGATCGAGAACGCCGATTCGGCCGCCTTGCTGACTACCGACGACGGATATGGCTACGTCGTGATGCCGTTGGCGCGAGACCGTTGAGTGTCGGGCGTGGGACGATTGCTCCCATCGTGCGGAATCGAGCCGGGAGTGACGACAGCGGATGTCTCGAAGTTCACATCATCGACAATGCAGGAACGGAAATCATGGCTGACTCGCGGGACGATGAAATCCGACAACTGCACGAAGACGTGGCTCGACGTCAGTACTATCAGAAGAGTCCGCAGCGGATCGCCGAGACGCTTAGCACGCTCATGGCGCGGCGCGGGTACGGACACGTGGAGGCGGCCGGTCAACGGGATGAGGCCTGGCAGCGGATCGTGGGCGAAGCCATGGCGGCGTACAGTCGCTTGGGTAACGTCCGGCGTGGTGTTGTGGAGGTGACGGTCAGCAATTCCGCGGTGCTTCAGGAACTGACTTTTCAGAAAACGGAGTTGCTCCAGAAGATCACGGCCGCCCTCCCCGATCAGAAAATTCGCGATGTCCGTTTCCGGGTCGGTTCCATCGCGTGAAAACCGGTGACGACGAGAAGACTTCAACACGGAGAAGAGTTCGCGGATTTGCCGGCAGGGGAATGGTGAGGCAAGTCGAATCAGAATGTCTCGGAGAGCAAGTTCGTTCGTCACCTGTCGCCCGTCACGTGGAGGGCATGGGGAGGACGCGGCGCGCGGCGCCGATTGCCGACAGAGACTCACGGATACGCAGGTACAATACGGACGATCGAGAGAACGAGAAAGCAGCTGGTAAACCTATGAGTGACGACGAACCGGTCGAACAGCCGGCGCCGATTGCCGAGCAGACTCCGACGAGAAACAGGGGTAACAGTGAATACACGCCCGAAGATCTGCAACATCTGTCGGACATGGAACATGTCCGGAAGCGCCCGGCCATGTACATTGGCGACATCACCGCGCGAGGGCTGCATCACCTGGTCTATGAAGTGGTCGACAACTCGATCGACGAAGCCATGGCTGGTTTCGCGAAACACATCAAAGTGACCGTCAATGCCGATGGTTCCGTGACCGTCGAAGATGATGGGCGGGGCATTCCCGTCGAGGTCCATGACCAGTTGTCGCAAGAGCTGGGTCGTGAGGTCTCCACGCTCGAAGGGGTGATGACGGTCCTGAAATTCGGCGGGAAATTCGAAAAAGGGGCGTACCAGGCTTCGGGCGGCTTGCACGGTGTCGGTGTGACCGTAGTGAATTTCCTGTCGCAGTGGTGCGAAGTGGAAGTATCGCGCGATGGACACGTCTACCAGCAAGAGTACGAGCGTGGTATTCCGCTGGGACCGGTGCAGCGAGTCGGTGCGACGAAGAAGGTGGGTACCAAGACGACCTTCAAGCCGGATGCCACGGTCTTTCAGACCACGAAATTCAACTTCGACGTACTCTACAAGCGGTTACAGGAATTGGCGTTTCTCAACAGCGGAGTCCGTATCATCTTCTTCGACGAACGAGTGGGAGAAGGAGACGAGTTCCTCTATGAGCGGGGGATTGTCCAATTTGTTGAACACTTGAATCGGGCCAGCGACGTCCTGCATAAGGATGTGATTTACTTCGTCGGGGAAGAAGAAGGCGTTGGCTACGAGATCGCGCTGCAATACTCCGCGGAATACACCGAGAATCTTCACTCGTATGTGAATAATATCCACACGATCGAGGGAGGAACGCACGTGTCCGGTTTTCGCAGTGCCTTGACGCGCACGCTGAACAACTACGGACGCAAGGAAGGCGTGTTCAAAGACAAGGATTTGACACTGACTGGTGACGACTTCCGCGAGGGACTGACCGTGGTCTTGTCGCTGCGGGTGCCGCATCCCCAGTTTGAAGGTCAGACGAAAACCAAGCTGGGCAACGGCGAAGTGGAAGGCCTGGTCAACTCGGTAGTGGGTGAGTTTCTGGGGAAATACCTCGAAGAAAACCCGAAAATCGCCAAGACCATCGTCCGCAAGGGCTTGCTGGCGGCCGAGGCGAGGGAGGCGGCGCGGAAAGCCAAGGACATTCTCCGCAAGCGGAAGGATGCCTTGGGGGGCGGTGGCTTGCCCGGCAAGCTGCGAGATTGCATCAGCCGCGAAGTTGAGAAATGTGAATTGTACCTGGTCGAGGGTGATTCAGCCGGTGGCAGCGCCGAAGGAGGCAGGTTGCGCGAGTTTCAGGCCATTCTTCCGTTACGCGGCAAGATCATCAACGCCTACAAATCGCGCGAAGACAAAGTCTTGGCTAATGAAGAAGTGCAGAGCATGATTCAGGCCATTGGCAGTGGAATCGGGGCGGAACAAGACCTGACGAAACTGCGCTACAACAAAGTCATCATCATGACGGACGCCGACGTCGACGGCTCCCACATTCGCACCCTGCTCTTGTGCTTCTTCTATCGGCAGATGTTCCAGTTGGTGGCGAATGGTCATGTCTACGTCGCCCAGCCACCTCTGTTCCGCGTCCGCAGCAAGAGCGATACCTATTACATACAAACCGAAGAAGCCATGAAGGCCCAACTGCTCGAGAAGGGACTCGGTGACGCTGTTCTGGAGCCGGGAGATGGGCGCGAGATCCAGGGCGAAGAAATGGAGCACCTCTGTTTCACTCTGGCCTCGATGGAGGAAGCGCTGATTGCCCTGGAGCGGCGAGGCATCAACCTCCGCACCCATGCCGAACGGGCGGATCTCGAGACAGGAAAGCTCCCCGTGATCCACGCCTTGCTGGGACGTCGGGAATTCTGGTTCCGCGGTCGCGCGTCGCTCGAGCAATTTCTCAAGGAACAAGAGGCGCGCATTGGCGGTGAGTTGTTGGTGGATGATGCGAACGGAACCGAAAATGGTGACGCGGCACTGGCGGCCCAGCCACCGTTGCACATTACCGAGCTACACGAGGTGCGGACGATCAACTCCGGTTTGAAGGAACTGGCCAAAATGGGGTTTGATGTGCAGTCGTTGATTCCTCAGGAGCGCACCGGGGTCGAGGAACCGCGCTATATCCTGCGGCGAGGTGACAGCCCGACTCCGCTGGAGGATTTGCGTGGCTTACCCCCCGCGGTCCGAGCCGCGGGTGAAAAAGGCCTGCATGTGACCCGCTTCAAGGGCCTCGGTGAAATGAACCCGGAAGAGCTGCGCGAAACCACGCTCGATCCCGCCAACCGCACGCTGGTGCAAGTCTCCATGCGAGATCTTGGCGCGGCAGACGAGATGTTTCGCGTCCTGATGGGGGACAAGGTCGAACCGCGCCGCGAGTTTATCGAAAAACATGCCCTCGATGTCCGTAACCTGGATGTGTAGCGCGCGGTCCCCCGGTCCCCTGTCGCGGACAGGAATAAAACTCTTTGCCCATGCACAACGCGAAACGGCCGCCCAGAATGAACCTCTGGACGGGCCATGCCCCTCCCTATGTCCTGGAAAGTCACACGGTGCCCATGGTTCGCAAGGATGGTTTCACCCGCTCGATGATGGCCGTGGTCAGTTCATCGGTCGTCAGCTTGCCGCCCAAATCCTGAGTCAGGCATCCATCGGCAAACGCCTGCTCCACCCCCCCGCGTATCGCGCGTGCGGCCGGCTGTGCCCCTAACCAGTCCACCATCATGGCGGCGCTGAGGATGGCCCCCACGGGATTGGCAATCCCCTGGCCCGCAATGTCCGGCGCGGAACCGTGAACCGGTTCAAACAGCGAGGGAAAATTCCGCTGGGGATCGAGATTGGCCGACGGATTCAAACCGAGACTGCCGGTGATGCCCCCGGTTAAATCGCTCATGATATCGCCAAATAGATTCGATCCGACGATCACATCAAAGGTGTGCGGACGCCGGACCACGTGCAAGGTGGCAGCGTCGATGTGTAGTTTCTCGACCGCCACATCGGTATATTCTGACGCCACCTCCACCAGCACGCGGTCCCACAACCCGTAGGCGTGGCGTTGGGCATTCGATTTGGTGATCATGGCCAGCCTGCGAGTTCGTGTGCGCGCCAACTCGAAGGCGAAACGCAGGATCCTCTCGATGGCTCGGCGCGTATGGACCGCCCCCTGCAACGCTATCTCGTCAGGTGTACCGGTTGCGAGTGTTCCGCCATTGTCCACATACTCCCCTTCCGAGTTCTCCCGCACCACCACCATGTCGATGGGCAACTCACTGCGCAGTGGACCCTTCACTCCAGGGAAAGTCTGAGCCGGCCGGACATTCGCATACAACGCAAACGCTTGACGCAGCTGAATCAACGGTGCGATGGTAACACTGTCTGGCAATCGCTCAGGCCAGCCGAGTGCTCCGAGGAAAATCGCGTCGAAATCTCGCAGCCTGGTCAAAAAATCTGCCGGCACCACGCGTCCATGACGGTCGTAATGAGCCATGCCCCAGTCAAGTCGCTCGTATTCGAGCTGGAATCCCCCCACCACGCGTTCGGCCGCCGCGATTACCCTCAGCGAGGCGTCCACCACCTCGGGTCCAATACCATCACCTGGATAGAGTGCGATTCTGTGTGTTTTCATGTCGCCGTTCATTCTCGTCTCGAATGAGTTCATCCTGATCGTGACGAATGAGTAAGACAACACTGCCCATTCTGCCGCAGCGCTCTGGGCCGCTATCGCGATCAGCGTCTTTGTCAGGTGGAGCTTGCTTCGTGTCTCGCGATAGAGTCTTATGGTGAGAATCTGCTTGTGGCCCGTGACTGTGGTGTTGCCGGCAGCGGAGGTTTTGGATTTCGAGTTCTGGATTTCGAATTTGTTTGGAATTTCGATATTTGGATTTCGGATTTCCCGTTTTGGTTGCGGCCAGCGGCCGCGTTTAGTATTTCCGATCTGGACGTGGCACTCACCCTGTCAGCCAGCTATGCACCTATTCTCCGGGTGCCGGCAATAGATCGATTCCGTCGTGGTTGGGGCGTATGCGGAGACGGATGGACCAGAGAGCTTCAGTCCTCGCGTCCTCGGTCGAATGCCCGCCGGTGTGAATGTAGGCGGCCCACACGGAACCGTCTGACAGCTCCACCGCCTGACCGTAACCGTAGACCGAGGGGTCCACGGGAAAGCCCCATTTTTCGTGAGGGCAAATCCACGTTTCACCGCCATTGCAGCTGAACATCGCGCGCAGTCCGCCGGCACCGTAAGACCCGTGCAGGCAAAGCAGCGTGCCATCACGTAACGACAGGAGCCGCGGCTCGAACAGGCGGATGCCGCAGGCGACGGGCTTGGTCCATGAGCGGCCACCGTCACGTGACCAGGCGATGTCCGCCTCGGGACGCGAGATCAGTATCAGACTCCCGTCGGGAAGCTGCGCCACCGCGGTTTCCGACATCTCGTGGTCGGTCGACACGGTCGAGAGAAACTCCCAGGTATCGCCCCGATCGGTGGAACGGCAAAAGGCGACCATGTCGTGCTGTGCCTCCACCGTCCTGCCATAGACGCATATCAGCGCAGAGCCGTCCTGCAGCCTGATGATGGGTCCATCGGTGGCGTCGAAGATGAACGGAACGGGCAACCGTTTTGGTTGTTGTTCCCAGGTCTGGCCGTTATCAAAGGAGCGGATGATCCCCGTAAGAGTAGTCTTGGCCGGATCGCGGGCTAGGTCGGTGCCCGATGGTCCGGGGTAGGTAAAGAGACTGCAGAGGATCGTGCCGTCCGCCAGTTGGCAGAAGTTCGGTGCGCGATCATCCCACGGTGTATCCAGCAGGACGGTAGGCCGGGACCATGTCTTGCCGCCGTCGGCAGAACGAATGATCTCGGCACGGCCGCCGCGCGGCGCTTCAATGTCGGTCGGCATGCCGATCTTCTGCCACTGCTCCCTGGCCGCCGGGTTCGCCGTGAAATATTCAGTCGGCGGGGAGGCGTGCCAATAGCCGGAGGAGAAACCGACGAGCATGGTTCCGTCCTGCAGCACAATGGGCGACTGCCAGCCGACAAAACCGCGATAGCCGGGATAGGGATCTGGTTCGTTCACGCCAGGCCCCACCAGCATGCGGCGGCATTGACGATAGTCCTCAACGGGATCACCCCCGGCAATTACCTTCACGACCGGGACGCGGTGGTGCTGAGCGTCCTGCGCTAATAGCACGGATGCGGTCCACCAGACGGCAGCGGCAAATGGCACGATGGTCCTCATCGGGGATCTCCGGTTGTGCAGGGGAGGATCGGGTACTGCGCACTTCAGTCTCACTGTATCTATGGTACGTCATATACGGGTCGAATGCCTCGGGCGGAGTCGAGCGTCGGTACGGGGCGGAAGTCGGGCAGGTCGCGATAGACGATGTTCCGGCGGCCGAAATAGGAGCCATAGTACGGGCCGTTGGCGTCGACCCAGGTGATCAAGCGAACCCATTCGACCTCCGACAGACTGACGTCGTAATGGCCGGCACGCAACACGGCGATCAGCGGGCTGGCGTGCGACCCGAGTGATTTGGGACCCAGCCGAGCGACGTTTCCCTTCTGCGCTTCGGGATCCGCACCGATGAACTCTTGCACGTAGGCAATTAACTTACGTCCCATGATCTCTTCATAGGAACGATTGAAAAACGTGGTCAGTTCTCCCGTCAACAAGAGGTCGGATTCACCTGTCGTACCGTCGTGGCAGCGGACACAGTGCCTATCGAGAATGGGCTGGACATCGCGCGGGTAGTACAAGGGACGCGGCACGGACGGGTCACCTGGCTGCGGCCCCGGTTGATCGGGGTTGCGCAGCATAGCCGACGGCCTTCCGGCCGGCGGCGCTTCGCTCCGCGGCTGGTGGCAACCAACGCAACCGCGCGTCTCGCCCGGTCGCAGGTTGACAAACGTGCGCATCCGCTCGATCTCCATGAAGTTCTCGTCCACCGCCTGGAAAAACATGCTACGGCCGGCCGGGAGCGTGAAATGGGCCGAGCCATCTTCATCGACCGGTACAATCCCGTGGAGAATCGTCACGAAAATATGGGACCCCATGCTGATCGCCGCATTCTGGCCGCAGGTGATGTCGTCGGGCCAGAAACGCCGGGCTGCCCAGGGACGAGGCACCTGTTCCAGGATGCGCAGGTACTTGATTTCACCCCGCTCAACTCCCTCCAATCCGCGATACACATCGGCCATCAGCACCGTCGCCCGGGAATCGCCCCTCGACGCGATTCCCGGCGTCTGTGCAGGGACTACTTTATCACGAGTGTCGACCGCTGGCACAACAGGCGGCGTTGCGCGAGGTCGCAGCGGCACCGGCTGCCAGCAGGAAATGCTCGCGTCGTCGTAAATCCGCACGCGATTGCCGAATGTGTCAATCAGCCACAAACCATACGCCGTTGGATCGTCATGTGCCTTGTCCGGGTTCGACGAAACGAGGAAGAACTTGTCGGACAGCGGCCAAGGGTCACAGAACAGTGGTCCTCTGTTGTCCCGCACCCAGCGCCCCCTCTTGAAGTGGATGAACGCTTCACCTTGCGGAAACGTGCCGGGACCGTCATAGGTCACATCCGTATCCGCGGTCACGTTGGTCAGCGGTGCGTGAGTACGGATATCCTTGTTCGTATCGATCAGCAAGATGGGCCCCACTGCAAACGGGTGGTGCATCGTGCACGTGGCGACGAACAAGTTGTTGCAGCCGGGCACGGCGCGACCGTGGATCAGTACCGGGGGATAGACGTGGGCGTTCCCATACACTTCGGTCGATCCACTGCCGTCGGGGTGCATTGCCCAGAGAGGTTGAGAGGCAATGACACCTTTGTAAACGTACTCCCAGCGCGTATACAGAATCCGCCCGTCGTTCATGACGCTCGGCGTCGACTCACTCAGCGCATTGTCGGACAACAGCGTGAGGTTCCCCCCGTCGGCATCCATTCTGTACAGGACATTCACGCTCAGGTTGTCCTGCTCATCGCACAGCACGCCGCGCTCGCACCGCGACGAGGCGAATACGATGCCACCATCCGGCAGGTAGCTGGGGTGAAAATCGTCCGTGTGGCCCCGCCACGGCCCCAATTCGTTGCGTGTGGGGTCCAGCCCGTACGACGCCAGGCGCTGAGCCTCTCCCGGTGGATCGAAGGTCAACTGCCGCAGCCCGGTGCCGTCGACATGCATCTCGTACAGTCGATACGCACTGTCCGGCGCGGGGCGGTATCCGAACACCACGCGGCGGCCATCGAAGGACAAGTCGAATCGGTCAAAGACCCCGCCCGCAAGCTGCGGACAGAGCTCCGTGACCTCGCCGGTGGCCAGGTCGAGCGCACAGAGATTTCCGCCCGGAGACGTCCCCTGCATGAACTCGGAATAGTACCAGTGAGTCCGATAGGTTGTCCGTTTGACGAACAGGATCTTACCCGGTGCCAACAGCGGGTTCTGCTCGACCAGGGCCCGGCGTTTGAGTCGCTCCAGCTCTCTGACCGCATCGTCCAGCGAGGGGGCTTCGTCCCGCCAGGGGGCTTCGTCCCGCCAGGGCTCCGCGGCCAGCCGTTCCAGCAACTGCTGCAGCTGGTCGACTTCGGCGTGTCTGGCCGCACCAGGATAGTCCACGGGATACGAGTCGCGGAGAAACCTGATCCCCTGTCGCAGATCTTCCGTTTGCCCCCACAACTCAGCCATTTTCTCCGACTGCGGTTTCGCGGCCAGCCACCGCTTGTCGTCCTCGGTAAGACGCACCGCAACCTGAAACTCTGCCAGTTGGAAGTTGTAGTGGACCGGACCGGCTTCGTAACTGTCTTTGACCCGCAGCTCCACATACCGGGTGAGGACCGCTGGAAAGGGAATCGTCTGAACGGCACGCTTGGAGAGCGGCGGTAGTGCGCAATCCGCCAGCAAGACACGCCCTTCGGAATGGTCGCCGGCAGAGTGCAGCAGATCCATCACCTTCGGTGTGTACACGCCGTCACTATCACGCGCGATCAACTGGACCGCCACGATGTTCATCGCGCGTCCCAGGTCAAACACGATGCGTCCAGTGACTGGTCGCGTACCGCCGGGAGGAATTGCCTTCGGAGCCGCTTCCACCTGAGTCAGCGTATCGTCCAGCAGACAGCAAAAAGTCGCGGGATCGCCGTCGATGGCACGTGCGGCACCGTAAACGGAATCGAACGCCGCGTCGAGTTCATCCGTCGTTCCGTAGGCCGGCCCCGAGGCAAAGGCCACGCTTTCCGGGGTCAACCATACAGCATCGGGAGGCAACCGGTCGTCCGCCTGGACAACGCTCACGGCGAGGCACGCTAGCGACAATACCCAGGCCGGCACATGTCGACTGCCTGCTGCGAAGACGGAGATCGGAGGCAGGCCTTCGGAAGCGCTCATGTCAGGCATCTTTCCCGTAACCTCTTTCCGGTGAGTCGGTTTCGCAGGGCCGCACGACAGCAGGTTCCCGAACAGCAGCGAGAGGGAGTATTCGCTGCAAAGAAAAATACCTGCATTCACCGACAAGCTGCCTGTGCACCCACTGAGAGAATCGCCGGCACGGCCGGATCACGACGCTCGAACCGTGGTCTTGGGCGATTCCGTTGCCGTGGCGCTGCGCCACATCCGGACATTCTGCATTCCTCCGGCACCCTCTCCGGTCAACCATCCCAGGTGGCCAGTGTTTCGCACGCGAGCCAGAATCGTCAGATAGTCGTTCACGTACACCTCCATCATATCGCGGTTGAGCACGATGCGAAATCGTTGTTCACGGCCGAAGTCGATATCGCGATTGGCCCTTTGTCGCACCTTCATCGCGAGCGGTTGTGCCTCGAGTTGAATGTCTCCGAACAGCGTTTGCGACTGTTCAAAAGAGACGCATTGTGCGGTGCCGTTGCCTTGATTGATGACCATCCCACACACGATCTGCTCGGCTGGCCCGTGACTGGGGATCTGCACCGTCCCTTCCATCACGGTGGTTTGATTCACATCGATCTTCCCTGCGAGCCAGTGGATCGGCCCTGTGGAGGATCGCATTTCGACGGGGACCTGCGCGGCCTTCAATTTCTCGTTGCCGGGCCACCAGACCAGTCGCAGGATCCCTTCGTGATCGATATCGAGGGCCTTCAGCGGTGCGGCGTAGACCGGGCCGTCCTTGTAGAAATGGTTCATCAAGGGCCCCTCGACCGCGGTGTGGAAGAACCGCGGGAAATAGATGTCCCCGCCGAAAATATTGTGATTCTTCCGCTGCCCCCAGAATGGGCCGCGGGGACTGCCTCCCACCCCCACGCGCCCTTCGCTCATCGTAATGTAGTACCGATCGCCGATCTTCTGGATGCCGCCGAACTCCCCGTTCATGTCGCCGGGCACGGGCGGCTGCGCTTCCCATCGGATGCCGTCCCGACTGCGGGCAAATCCGAAACCGCAATGCGGATAATCCACTTTGTCCGGATCTGGATCGGCGGTGAAATAGCCGTACAGGAAACCGTCATCCCCGGTTACCGCATCGATGCAATCCCAACGCCCCTTCTCCTTGTACCAGCGTACGTCTTGGACGAAGCGGAGTTGTTCGTCGACTTTCGTCCAGTGCAGCAGATCGGGTGAGGTGGCGAACATGATATCCTGCTTGTCCCCCACCCATTCCGAATAATTGAGAATCCACTCTTGAGGCGGCTCGGCGGCGGGCGATTTCCACACATGACCGGTGCCGATCCACGTGGTTTCCGGTCGCGGCTTGACGGCCACTCCCTGGTATTCCCAATGAACACCATCGGGGGAAACGGCAATTTCATGGGCATCCCATTGGCCGCCCGGCCCCGCGATGTAATACATGTAGTAGATGCCGTCGTGCCAGTAGATCCACGTGTCCCACATCTCTCCCACACGGTGAGGTGGAGTGTAGAATCCCGCCTGGACCGTGGGCGGTTGATAGTCCGCGGGTAGACGGCGGGAAACCAGCGCGAACCCGTGGCCGTCGAGCACCAGGGCACCGTCTTGGACCTTGGCAGTACCGATCAATTGTGCGATCGGGAAATTTCCCATCGCATCCTTGACCACTTGCTCTTCAAATGTCCACCACCCGAAGGGTTGGGGATCTGCCATGAATCCCGGCCTGAGCTGCGCAATGGTCTCGCCATCGAGGGCCATCTGATAAATGCGTGCTTCGTCAATGGCCCCCCGCAGAAAACCGTATTGCTGCTGAGAGAAAATACAACGGAGGCCGAAATAGAGGTCGCACGTGGGCGAATAGGACTGTTGCTGCGGGGCTTCATACGACGCGTATCGTATTGCGTCGCGGAAGATCTCGATCTGCCGTCCGCGATAGACCACCGCAATCTGCCGCCACTGGTCTGCTTCGGCGGTTTCCGACGCGAGCGATTGCTGGCCCTCCTCGCTCTGCGTCCGCTGGAACATGTGGCTCCCCGCCATCCAGCGGCGTGGAACGCGCTCGCCAAACGTAATCGCGTCGAACTCATCGCCATCCTGGATGGAAAACACTCCCGAGCCGGTTTGATCGAGATTGTCCAGTCGCACCCAGGCGACCAGCGTCTTGTCCTGTATAGGTGCGGGCGAGGAAGCTGCCGTGATCCCCACACAAGTGCTGACGAGTCCGAGCGCGCAGACGGCAACGAGCGTTTTCATACTGATCGCCTCTCTCCTCGAGGCCGCCGTGCGTGGAACGGAAATCACTCCGTTCGTGCAGCCTCGATGATCTCCCATTATCTCGGAAACAGCCTTGGCGCTGGCGCATGGACCGCCAGATCAACCGAGCTTCTCGGGCACCTCTTGCATCGGGCCCATCCACCGCAACTCGCGCTGTATGTCGTCGTGCAGCTTATACTTCCTGGCGACGTCCGCCAGCTGCGCGCCCCGCACGTCGATTCTCGACAAGTCATGCTGGCCCAATCCGGCTTGCCCGCAGAACTGCAGGTACCCGACCCACGCCGCGTCGATACCCATGGCCTCGATACCGACGCGATCGGCAGCCACGTAATCCGTGGAACTGATCGCGATCCGCGACGGCACGAGTGCGCCCTCCGTGGGACCGTTGCCTTCCATGCCCTCGTAGCCATCGATCACGGTTGCGCCCCAGAACGGCTGCAGACGCTGGGCTGTCATCATGATATCGACGTGAGTCTGCCGCACGCCGCCGTGGTAGAGTCGCTTGTCGTTCCAGCGGTGTTTTTCCTGGCGGGGACTGTGCAGCGGTGCGCCCAAGGCCATGTTTTTCAGCGACAGTGTGGCGACCACGGTGTTGTGCGTCTTGAGCATGGCCGCACAGATAATGAACGCCTCGGGGTCGAGCAACCGAGCGGCCAAGCGAACACTCACGGCGTGCAGGTTGCCGTCGAGTATCGTATGGGTCTCGAATTTTCCTTCCTCATTCAAATCGACCAGGCTGACTTGCAGTGGCTTGTGTTGGGAAATCACCTGATCGTAGCCGAAGTTATCGTACCCTTCCGTCGTGTATCCAGCCGAGGATTCGGCGATGACCACGGGACCTGTGAAGCGTGGCCCCAGGAAATCCAATATGCCGTGCAGCGTGTCCACGTGGGTGGAGGCAAGCTGTTTCTGGGCACTGACGATGTTCGGCTTGATCACCACGCACTTCTTTTTCTTGAGCGCGGGGAGGATCTGATCCTCGATCGCCAACAACGACTCGCAGATGTTCCGACGCCGATTATCACCGCTGATCAACGACACGACTGATTGCGGGCCGGTTGCATCGGGGGGCTCACGCGGTGTCTCGACATCCTGTGCCGGTGCTGTGGCAGGCTGCCGGGACAGCAGAAACGCACCGGACATCGATGCTCCCACGGCGGCCCCCATGAAACTCCTGCGCGAACAGCGATGGTCCATTGCCGGTGCTCCCGTTTTCCAGGTCTGTTTTCCAGGTCTATTTTCCCGCGGTTCCGTCGACATGCCAACCGGCCTCATTCTACCAATCTACGCCGCGTGTTCGCTATACTCACGAGCAGACTGCAGGCAGACATCTCGTCCTGACCGGATCTCCACCGCGCGGAACCTTATACGCCGTGTACACCTTTCTGGAAGACGTCGTGGGGTGCCGGTGGTGGACCTCTACCGAGTCGACAAATCCCCACCAGCCCACACTGGAAATTCCGGCGATCCACAAATCCTGCGTGGCGCGGCTGAGCTCGCGCGAGGCGTTTTATCGGGACGCGTCTTAGAAGCGTACACCGGTTCGCACCAGCAGCGTATCGGACACATCGATCTCGCCCCTCCGCACATCGAATTCGAAGGTGCGCCCGAACACGTAGCCGAGTTCCGTCTCGAACTGCAGCCCTCCCCCCATGGCCGGTGACAAGGTCTTGGGCGGTCCGAATTCCCAACCAAGTCCCGCGCGCCATTCGCGGTAGGTGATCACGTCGTCCAAACCGTCCGATTCAAACGCCCAGGTACCACCACTTAATCCGGCTCCCAGGAAGACCCAATGTTGACGGTCGCCGCGATCCAGCATCAGGTAAGAGATGCGCGGACGGGGCATCATCAGGTTCACGTGCCAGGAAGGAGTAGGCGTCCAGAGAACTCCCAGACCCGGCAGCACGGGCAGGTCCGCGCGACCACTGGCGAACGCTCCGACAAGAAGCTGCAGGTCCGGTCGCCAGTCGTACAGGGCGAAGACCCCGCCACGCAACTGCCAGGCATCACCACTCGTGTTCTGCAGGTCCGTGGCCAGTGCTGTGCTGAGCATGAACCGCAACATCCAGCGCTCGTCGATCCGTCGCATCCAGCTGGCTCCCAACGTGAATTCGTAGAGCGCTGGCGGAAGGTCCAGTTCGGCGGGGGAGAGCAAGTCCGTGTAGGAAAAACCCATGGAAAGAAAGGGTGGCGGGGGACCCAGGATGGGATAGGTCGGCACGGTGACAGAAATGTCCCAGTCCCGCACCTCAATCTGGTCCGCCTCGGGCTCCCATTCCGCCGCCAGACTCCATCGCGGCCGCAGCAATCGAGCCAGGTCAGGCGACAGCTCGGGCGACAGCTCGGGCGGCGTCAAGGACGCCACCGCCGCTTCCGTTTCCCGGTCGGTCGGCAGCGACACCCAATCGGCCGTGATGCGGGGGGAACCCGCAGGTGCAATGGCCGCCTCGCCGCGATGCGTGTCTTGCGGCCAAGCACTGGCCGCGATCGTTGCCGACAACAAGCCGGCAGCCAGCAGGTTTTTGAACATACCCAATCCACCCCCCGTGACGCGTCGATGCGGAGCTGCCGAGCTTATAGCGGCTGGTCGGAAAAGTTTCCATCTCGATTGAGTCCACGAACCGACCTTTCATGGAACTTTAACTGTCGCGGGGGCCCACAGACCATGTCCCCTCGTTGACAGAGCGTTGAATGCAACGATTCCGGCCTTCCAGGACTGCTGACGGAAGGATCGGCCTCCTACCTGCGCTTCTGGCATCATCACCATAAATTCCATACTCCACCCGCGAAGCACACTCGCGGCAGCGAAGAAGCAAACACAGGTCAATTAGCCTATGCGCATCGCCGGATATCTGTTGAAATAGAGCAGTTCGAGCGACGCTTCCATATTCGCAATTTACGCAAGCTGGGTGAAATCGTGGGAACTATACTGCAGCGCTACGAGGAGCTGGCAAATCAGGCCGAAGCCAGTCGGCAGGAACGACTCGCCGGAGACCCGATTGTGATTCAGGTCGGGTCGGCGACCTGTGAACACGCGGCGGGTTCCCGCAGTGTCATGGAGGAGTTTCGCAAGCACATTGTCGCCTCCGGCCGCGCGGACATCCGGCTCCACCAGACCGGCTGCACGGGACGGTGCAGCCGGGAACCGATCGTGGGCGTGTTTGTGCCGGGTAAGATCCCGGTCAAATATGAGCGCGTCGATCGCGAGTTGGTGCATCAGATTTTCACGAGCCACATTCAGAACGGTCAACCCGTGTTGGCGCGCGTGCTGGATGGGCCGGTCGAACGGATCTACGCCTTCGAGATACTCTGCTGCGGCAGCCACCGCTGCGGTTGGCAGGAGGGTACGAGCCTGGAGTCAGCGTTGCCGGACTTGCTCAAGAAAGGTGGCGTGGACCTCGAGCAGGTGAACATCGCGCGAGCCAGTTGCTTTGGCGCCTGTAGTGCCGACACGGAGAAAACGTGCTCCCACGTCCTGATCAAACCGGACAAGGTATTGTATCGAATCTGTTCGGTGGACGATTTGGAGGAGGTCGTCAACAAGCACATCGTGGGGGGACAGGTGGTCGAGCGGCTGCAGGTAGGCGGCAAGACGATCGGGCGGAAGTTTTTCGAGATCTACGGTGACGTGGCGTTCTTCAATCGGCAGACGCGTGTCGTCTTGCGGCACAACGGCGTCGTGGACCCGGGGAGCATCACGGAGTACTTTCACTATCGGGGATTCCAGGCACTGGCCAAAGTCTTGGAGAAGGGAGATCCGAACTGGGTGATCGCGGAGGTCAAGCAGTCGAAGTTGCGAGGCCGCGGCGGTGGCGGATTCCCGACGGGCGAGAAGTGGGCCATGGGAGCGCGGGCGGCGGAGAAGACCCGTTACATCATCTGCAACGCGGATGAGGGCGACCCCGGCGCGTTCATGGACCGCAGCATGCTTGAATCCGACCCCTTCAACGTGGTGGAGGGAATGATCATCGGCGGATATGCGATCGGCGCATCGCGAGGCTTTTTCTATGTGCGAGCCGAGTATCCGCTGGCGATCGAGCGGATCCAGAACGCCATTCGGCAGTGCCGCGAAGCGGGAATTCTGGGAAAGGGCATACTCGCCTCGCGGTTCGACTTCGACCTGGAGGTTCGGCTCGGCGCCGGCGCCTTCGTGTGCGGCGAGGAAACGGCCTTGATCCATTCGATCGAAGGGGAACGGGGGCAGCCCCGGATTCGCCCACCTTACCCCACGGAAAGCGGCCTCTGGGGCAAGCCCACCGTCATCAACAATGTCGAAACGTTCGCCAACATCACCGCCATCATCAACTACGGCGCCCAATGGCTCAGTCAGATCGGCACGCAGGCCAGCGGCGGGACGAAGGTCTTCGCGCTGGCTGGCAAGATCAAGCATACGGGACTGGTCGAGGTCCCCATGGGGATGACTTTGCGTGAATTGGTCGAAGAGATTGGCGGCGGGGCGCTCGGCAACAAGACGCTCAAAGCCGTGCAGACGGGTGGACCTGCCGGCGGCTGTATCCCGGCCCACATGCTCGACCTGCCGATTGACTTCGATTCGCTGTCGAAAGTCGGCTCGATCATGGGAAGTGGCGGCATGATTGTCTTGGACGAAGACGATTGCATGGTCGATGTGGCCAAGTTCTTCATGACCTTCTCGCAGGACGAGTCGTGCGGCAAATGCACCCCTTGTCGGGAAGGGACGACGCGGATGCTGGAGATTCTCGAGCGGATCACGGCGGGACAGGGATGTGTCGAGGATCTGGCACTCCTCGAACGGCTGGCCAAGCTGGTGAAAAAATCGTCCCTGTGCGGGCTCGGCCGGGCGGCGCCCAACCCAATCTTGAGCACGCTGACGCACTATCGCGACGAGTACCTCGCCCACGTGCAGGAGAAACGTTGCCCGGCGAAAAAGTGCGTCGCGCTGCTTCGCTACGAAATCGACGCGGAAAAATGCGTGGGGTGCACCGTCTGTGCGCGCAATTGCCCGGTGACCTGTATTTCCGGCGAGCGACGCACCGTTCACGTGATCGATCAGGAACGCTGTATCAAGTGTGGCCGCTGCGTGCAGGTGTGTCGATTCGACGCCGTCCTTCGCAACTGAACAGGCCTCAGCTGGTTTCCGGAGTTTTGTTCTGCCCGACGAGCAGGTTACACCCATTAACACGGTAAGAGACCATGGCCAAGAAAACCGTTTCGCTGACGATCGACGACAAGACCATCTCCGTCGAGGCGGGTACGACGATCATGACGGCGGCCGAGCAGTTGGGGATCACGGTCCCGCGGCTCTGCTATCACCCCGACCTCAGTCTGGCCGGTTCCTGCCGGGTGTGCATCGTGGAGGTGGAAGGGATGGGGTTCTTCATGGCCTCGTGCAGCGTGGCGGTTTGGGAGGGGATGGTGGTGCGGACCAACTCGCCCGAAATCCGCCAGGCTCGGCGAGACATCGTCGAATTGCTGCTCGACAATCACTCCAAGGATTGCCAGACCTGCGATCGGGACGGGAATTGCGAATTGCAGAATCTGGCCTACTCGATGGGGGTGCGTCGTCGACTCTTCGAAGGGAAACGCAAACAGTTTCCCATCGATGACGCGAGTCACTCGGTCGTGCGCAATCCCGAGAAGTGCGTGCTGTGCGGCCGCTGCGTCCGGGTCTGTGCCGAAATCCAGGGCGTCAACAATCTCAGCCAGCATGGGCGCGGCTTCAACACGATTGTCGGCCCCGCCCACATGGCGGCCATGGACGAGTCGGTCTGTATCCAATGCGGTCAGTGCATCAACGTCTGCCCCACGGCGGCCTTCCTGGAAAAAGACAACACGGACGATGTCTGGAAAGCGCTGGCCGATCCCGATCTGCACGTGGTCGTGCAGACGGCCCCCTCCATTCGCGCCGCCATCGGTGAAGGCTTTGGGATGGAGCCGGGAACGCCCGCCACCGGCCAGATGATCACCGCCCTCCGTCTGCTCGGATTTGACGCGGTCTTCGACACGGACTATGCCGCCGACCTGACGATCGTGGAGGAAGCACACGAGTTCCTGACCCGCCTCGACGGCGGCGGCCCGCTGCCGATGATCACCTCCTGTTCGCCCGGCTGGATCAGCTTCATGGAAAAGTTCTATCCGGCCTTGATTCCCCACGCGTCGACCTGCAAGTCGCCGATGAGCATGCTCTCGACGTTGGCCAAGACCTATTATGCGGACAAGAAGGGGATCGACCCGGCCAAAATCTACGTGGTCGCGGTGATGCCGTGCGTGGCGAAGAAGCATGAGGCGAAACGCCCGCAACATGCCCTCCCCTGTGGCACCCCCTATACGGACGCCGTCCTCACCACGCGCGAACTGATCTGGATGATCAAGTGTTACGGCATCCGTTTCACGGATCTCGAGCAGGGCGAGTTCGATGCGCCGTTGGGAACCGCCAGCGGGGCGGGTGATATCTTCGGCACGACCGGCGGTGTGATGGAAGCGACCCTGCGAGCTGCCAGCGAACTGGTGACGGGCAAACCGGCCGACCGGCTGGAATTCACCGAAGTACGGGCCGTCGAGGGGTTGCGCGAAACGTATGTGGCCATCGGCGACAAGAGTATTCGCCTGGCGGTCGCCAACGGCCTCCAGAATGCCAAGACCCTGTTGGACAAGGTCGTCGCGGGACGCGAAAAGTTCCAGTTGATCGAGGTGATGGCCTGCCCCGGCGGCTGCATCGGCGGCGGCGGCCAGCCTTATCCGCCCGAAGGGTTGAAGGTGCTCGATCCCGAACTGCTGCGCAAGCGAGCCCAGGCGCTCTACTCCATCGACGGCGAAAAAAAGCTCCGCAAGTCGTACGAAAACCCCGCCATCATGGAACTCTATGAAGAGTTCCTGGGGGCGCCCGGGTCCGAGAAAGCCCACGAACTGCTGCACACCCATTACCAGGCACGCTTGCCGCGAGGTATTCGATGAGCACTTCCACTGATAGTTGGGAACAAGTACAAACCGCCGCCACACAAATCCTCGGTCAGGATGTTGTCCGGTTCATCGAGTTGTGTCGGGACGAGCCGAATCCCGAGAGCCAGTTGATTGCCGTGCTGCACAGGGTGCAGGCCGAGTACGGCTACCTTGCCGAGGCCCATCTGGACGCGGTTGCGCAGTTGATGCAGATCCCGTCTGCCAAAGTGGCCGGCGTGGCCAGCTTCTATCACTATTACCGCCTCGAACCCCGCGGACGATTCATGATCAACGTCTGCTTGGGGACCGCCTGTTACGTGAAAGGCGCGGATCGAGTCGCCCAGAAGTTGATGGATGAACTCGGCATCCGCTTCGGCGAGACGAGCACCGACGGAGTTTTCACGCTCGAAGGGTCCCGCTGCATCGGTACCTGTGGATTGGCGCCGGTGATGATGATCGACAACGACGTGCACGCCGAAGTGACCCCCGATCAGGTCCCGGTGATCCTGGAAAAATACCTCGACAAGGTGCGGCGGGAGAACACCCCGAAGTAGGACCGCTCGGCATCCAGCACGCACGCCCCCCCGCTGTGTCGTGCCGGATTTCGGATTTTCTCCGGAGAAAGGGTTTCCAGTAGTTATTGCGATTTGACTGAATGTACCGAAAGTTCCTGCCGAAGAGAGACATGGGGCCTGCGCCTTCTGACGGACGATTCTCCAGGAACACACTCGGATGAAATCGCACTCTGCCACCCGCCTTTGCGTGAAAAATCTGAGCCTTCTACTTGGGTTTTTCGCGGCATCGGCCGTCGCGTCAGGTGATGCTCCGCAAAACCTGACGGATGGGGTGCCTGGCGCATATCCAGCCTATCCCGCGGCTGGCGATTATCCGCAGTTCCTGCCCGCCACGAATTCCTCGCCGCCGCCGGTTTGGAGGACCGATGCCCTGGGAACGGACGCGCACTTGTCGGAAGTCTATCCCGTGCAATCGGCAACCTACCTGAACGACGTCGCCGGACTCGAGAACAATGCGCCGCTGGGCGGGCCCGACCCGCTCTCCCTGGACGCCGTGCGCGAGGAACTCAAGCGGCGCGATGCCGGCGTGGACGATAGTGCCAAGTACGGCAAGGGCATGACCCTGGTGCTGGACGACGACGGAAAAAAATACATCCGTTTCCTGACGTGGGCTCAATCCTGGACGGCCTTCACCGAGAATAACCCAGGAACCGTCGATGCGTATGATGAGTTGAAAGACAATTCGCTGGATATCGGTCTGCGGCGAGTCCGGTTTCTCACCTACTCGCAACTCACCGAAAAATACCTGATCTTGCTTCACTTCGGGATCAATAACCAGACGTTCACCAACGGAGGCGGCTCGGGATCGCAGGGTTACGGACCGTATGGTGTGGGCAAGAAGCCCCAGATCTTCGTCCACGATATCTGGAACGAATACGCCGTGATTCCGCAAACGAAAGAGAGTGACTTCAGCCTCGCGGTCGGGGCCGGTTTGCACTACTGGAACGGCATCTCGCGAAAATCCAGCTCCAGCACCATGGGCTACATGACGGCGGACGCTAATATCTACTGCTGGCCGAACATCGAATACTCGGACGAATTTGCCCGGCAGCTGGGCTGGTATGCCAAAGGAAAGTTCCACAAACTCGACTACCGCGTCAGCATCAACCAGCCCTTTAATACGGATGCGCGCGCCGAGTTGAATCAAGACAGGGCCGTCAACATCGCGGCGGATTCGCTGGCTTACGCCGGCTACTTCGATTGGCAGTTCTGGGATCAGGAAAGCAATCTGCTGCCGTACAAGACCAGCACCTGGCTGGGGGAAAAAAGCGTCTTCAACATCGGGGCTGGATACTACGTGCAGCCGGAAGCGAGCGGCATTCTGGATGCCAACGATCAACTGCAGAAACAGACTCAGCTGGCGGTCGGGATCGACTGTTACTTGGATAAACCGGTCGGGGATAACGGCGCGGCACTTACGTTGTACGGCGTCTACTACATCTTCGATTACGGCGACAACTATTTCCGGAACATCGGGATCATGAACACGGGGCGCCTCGGCTCGCCTGAGGTTCTGGCCGAGAACGGCATCACTCCGACCATCAGTGGCCCGGGAAATGCCCAACCGTTCTTTGGCACGGGCGAGATCTTTTACTTGGAGGGAGGCTATGTACTTCCCAACTGGGTGTTGGGGGGATCGCACGGCCGGCTGCAACCCTTCGCGGCGTTCGCACATAAAAACCTGGCGTGGTTGGACGACCCGGCATTCAACTGGGATATGGGGTTCAACTATCTGATCGATGGGCATCGGGCCAAACTGACTGTGCAGTATTCACTGCGTCCCGAGTTCATCGAACAGACAGTGGGAGGCACGGTCCAGCGTGTTGCCGATGGTCGATCCGGCGAAGTCATCATCCAGGCGCAGATCGCTCTCTAAGTCCCGCTCCGCGCGGCGAGGTTGTCGTGGCCGAAGACGGACAGCGGGGCCTCGCGCCCGTGAGCGGCCAAGCCAGCCGTTCACTGCTCAGGCCAGAGCCTGACGTCGGAAGATTCGACTGGGCAGTCGTGGTCGGCATGTTCGAGAACGCACCGGCAGCGAGATCCGGAAAGCCAATTGTAGGCCTCAGTGGCGTAGGCAAAGGTCTCCCGCTTTCTGAAGGCGATCGGCAACAGCCATTCCTGTTACCTTAGCAAGCGTCAGGATATCGCATCAGCGAAGTCGCCGGTAGAGATGCGGCGGCCCCGCCGCCCGACGAACGTGATTACTTCCGGGCTCCACAGCACCTCTTGAATTTCTTGCCGCTGCCGCAAGTGCAGGGATCGTTGCGCCCGATACGTGAACCGCGCGATCCAGAGTACCTTCGTTTACTGCTGCTGAAGGCCAGGAAACATTCAATACCGAGAGCTTCTTTTCCAGGACTCCCAAATTGCCATGTCGTAAATCAAATTCCCAACGGCATGCCGAGCTGGCCCTGCGGGGCTGTTTCGCGGCGGTACGCGCGTCAAGCGGCACGGGGGCCGCCGGCCAAAAAGGGGCTGACCCAAGAAAAGGCTGACCAGGAGGTTTCCAGACGCGGATTGCAGTACACTGCTGTGACGTATGCGCGGCCGTAATTGGAAAGCGTTGCAGTTGCCGCTGAAGGACACCACTGCTCAGCTGGAGGAAACCACTGCCATGATCGCTTCGAACCCTCTGCTGGGCGTGTTTCTCCATGGTATTGGCGCGGTGTTCGCCGCGACTTGCTACACGCCGCAAAAACGGGTCAAACGCTGGTCCTGGCAGACCTATTGGTTAACTCAGGCCTCCTTCTGCTGGCTGTTGCTCCCCCTGCTCGGCGCCTGGCTGACCATTCCCCAACTCGCCGCGGTACTGCGGGAAGCGCCGCGCGACGCCATGTGGCATTCGTTTCTGCTGGGCGCTGCCTATGGCATTGGCGGTACGGCTTTTGGCATCTCGATCCGCTACATCGGTTTTTCGTTGACGTATGCCATTGCCGTGGGACTGTCGAGCGTGCTCGGCACGTTGATACCGCCATTGGTCAAGGGGACACTGGGCGCGACGCTGCACAAAGCGGGTGCCGACTGGGTCGTGGCCGGGATCGTCGTCGGTACGCTGGGGATCGCGTTAGCGGGAGCGGCGGGACGGATGAAGGAACGTGACTTAAGCAGTCAAGCGAGCGATAGCGAGTTTTCGCTCACCAAGGGCCTGCTGTTATCGCTGCTGGCGGGAGTGTTGTCGGCGGTTTACGGTTTCGCCTTGGAGGCGGGCGAGCCGATCGCCGACATCGCCTCCGCACACGGGGCCGGTGTGTGGCGCGGCAACGTGGTCTACATCTTCTCGAATACCGGAGCGTTCGTGACGACCGCCCTGTACTGTCTCTATCTGCACGCACGGCACGGGACGCTCGGAGAGTTGATCGAATTACCGGCCGGCAAGGAACAGGCGAGCCTGCCTGTTAACTGGGCCCTGGCGATTGTCACCGGTGTGTTCTGGTACAGTCAGTTCTTCTTCTACAACCTCGGTCATGTGCGCATGGGTCAGTACAAGTTCACCAGCTGGGCCATCCACATGATCATGTTGGTGCTCTTCAGCAATCTGGTGGGGGTGCTGTTGAGGGAATGGCGTTGCTGCCGGCGATCGACGCACCGGATGGTCGCTTGCGCACTGATGGTCCTTGTCGGCGCGGTGTTGCTGCTGACCTATGGAAATTACCTTGGCGGTCCAGCTCCATAACGCCCGGCGCCGGCGCGGCGGGGGGAATTTGATGGTCCAGTTGTTAGACATCGAAAATCGTGAGGCCCTGGTGGTCTATTTGCGCGATACCGGTCGTATCGCGCCGGACGAGTCGGTCGAGGTTCGCACTTTGGCCGGCGGTGTCTCCAACCGCACGGTGTTGGTTCGTCGCCCGGCCGGAGAAAGCTGGGTGCTCAAACAGGCTCTTCCCAAATTGCGTGTGCAAGTCGATTGGTTCAGCGACCCGCGGCGCAACGAACGTGAAGCGGCCGGCCTCCGCGCGCTCGAACAACTGGCTCCTCCTGGCAGCATCCCACCCCTGGTGTTCGAGGATCGCCAACAGCACCTGTTGGCGATGGAGGCCGTGCCCGAACCGCATGAGAACTGGAAGTCGCGATTGCTCGCCGGGCAGGTGGAAACGCGACGGATCGCGCAGTTTGCCGAGCTGTTGGGGACCATTCACGCACATGCCAGCCAACGGGCCGGTGAATTGGCTGAGCAGTTCAGCGACCGCCAGTATTTCGAGTCGCTGCGTCTGGAGCCGTACTACGAATTCGCGGCAACTCAAGCTCCGGAAGCAGACACCTTCTTGCGACAGTTGGTCGACGAGACACGCGCCACGCGGGTGACCTTGGTGCACGGCGATTACAGCCCGAAAAACATCCTGCTGCATGCCGCCACAATGCTGCTCGTCGACCACGAAGTCATCCACTGGGGCGATCCCGCGTTCGACCTGGGTTTCTCGCTGACGCACCTGTTGAGCAAGGCCCATCTGCTGGTCGAGCATCGCACGGTGTTCGCCCATGCCGCGCGACAGTACTGGCAACGCTACTTCGAGACCCTGCAGCGGGTGGCGGAACAGACGCTCCCCTGGGCTGGCGGACTCGAACAGCGCGTCGTCCGCCACACGCTCGCGTGTTTGCTGGCGCGAGTTGCGGGGCGCTCCCCCTTGGAATATCTTGACCAGTTGCATCGACGGCGGCAGCGGGAAGCTGTGGTTCCGCTGATGCGCTGCCCGCCGACCACCGTGGATGAATTGACCGACCAGTTCCTGGCGAGACTATAGACCATGCCGACCATCGAACAACTTTCCGCCCTGGAGATTCTGGATAGCCGTGGCCGACCCACCGTGCGGGCCACCTGCCGGCTCGCGGGTGGAGCGCGTGGGAGTGCCTCGGTGCCCAGCGGCGCGTCGACCGGCGCCGGTGAGGCGCTGGAGCTGCGCGACCATGACCCGCAGCGATATGGCGGCTGGGGTTGCCGGCGGGCCGTCGGGCATGTGAATGGCGAAATGCGAGAACGGCTCTGCGGCAGCGAGTTCGCCGATCAGGCTGCGCTGGACCAGACACTCATCGAGCTGGATGGGACACCCAATAAGTCTCGGCTGGGAGCCAACTCGATTCTGGCGGTGTCCCTGGCCTTCGCACGAGCATCGGCCGCCCACCAAGAGGAAACACTTGTACCATTATTTTGCAGCCCTGATGGGGCGCCCCGTCGCGCGACTCCCCCGCATGACACTCAATCTGTTCAGCGGCGGCATGCACGCCGGCCAACAACTGGCCATTCAGGATGTGCTGATTGTCCCCGCGACCCCCCAGTCGATCGCCGACGGTCTGCAGATGGCCAGCGCGGTCTATCAGGCGGCTGTCCGGCTGACGGAGTCCAAGTACGGTATGCGCTGGCTGACCGCTGACGAAGGAGGCCTTGGTCCGCCGGCCGGCTCACCTGAGGAACTGCTGGGCGATGCCGTGCAGAGTATCCGCGACGCCGGCTACGAACCGGGACGCGATGTCTGCCTGGCCGTGGACGTCGCGTCCAGCCATTTCTATCGCGAGGGACATTACTTCTTGGAGTCGCAACCGCTCACCGGACCACAGATGATCCGCCGGCTGTGCCAGTGGGCAGACAATTTTCCAATCGTCAGTATCGAAGACGGCTTGGCCGAAGAGGATTGGCAGCATTGGCCGGCGCTGTGTGAGGCCCTCGAGGATCGTGTGCTGGTGCTCGGCGACGACTTGCTCTGCACCAATCCACGCCGAATCGCCCGCGCCGTCGAGGCCCAAGCCTGCAACGCGCTGCTGCTCAAAGTGAATCAAATCGGCACGCTCAGTGAAGCGCTCTACGCCTATCACTTGGCGCGCGCCGCGGGCTGGCAGATCGTGATCTCGGTGCGGAGCGGCGATACGGAAGACGATTGGTTCGCGGATCTGGCCGTCGGCTGGTCCGGCGACCAGACCAAGGCCGGTTCGCTTACCCAATCGGAACGACTGGCCAAGTACAATCGTCTGCTGGAGATCGAAACAGAACTGTCGGCGGCTGTCGTCGATTGGCCGCACGGCCCGGGACAGGAGAGCTGACTGGCCCGGCATCGTCATCTGTATCCCAAATTCGAAATCCTAACGCGGCCTACGGCCGCAACCAATCAGGAAATCCGAAATCCTAATATCGAAAACCCAAAACAAATTCGAAGTCCAAAACTCAAGAACAGAAACCTCAGCTGCCGGCAAAACCGCGGCAGGCGGGCCACAAGCAGAATCTCACCGGTGGGCATGTTATGGGATGTTCCCTGCTCCGTCCGTAAGCGTTTTTGTCATTGGTATTTCTGTCATTTGAATTTGTTTGGGATTTTTTGCATTTCGTGCTGCGGATTTCGGATTGTTTTCCAACACGTGCGCACCGTGTGCGCGTGTGATCGACGAACACTCTAGATCATTCCCGACAATGGCTGTTCTGGAGCTCAGGGAGCGATGCACATGTCGACGATGAATTCACGCTATCAGCAGCGACTGGACCGATACACCACGGCCATGCGGAACGAGCAGCCCGACCTGGTGCCGATCCGGCCTTTTGTGGCGGAGTTCACGGGAGTTCATGCCGGCTACACGTGCCAGGAAATGGCACACGATTACGAGAACGCTTTCGCGGCCGTTCGCCAATGCGCAGCGGATTTCGATTGGGATGCGATGGTCCCCAACATGCTGGCCACCTGGACCGGCATGACCCAAGCCATGGGATTGCGATACTACATGATCCCCGGCATTGACGTACCGGCCAACGTGGGGCACCAGTACCGTGAACCGTCGGTGGACGACGCCTGGATGAAGGCGGACGAGTACGACCAGTTGATCGAAGACCCGACGGGATTTCTCTACAACGTCTGGTTGCCTCGCGTGGCGCGCCCGT
The DNA here is from genome assembly GCA_963802295.1 of uncultured Planctomycetota bacterium. Classification (GTDB taxonomy): domain Bacteria; phylum Planctomycetota; class Planctomycetia; order Pirellulales; family Pirellulaceae; genus JAJRVM01. The sequence continues at coordinate 411,664 of CAWDIM010000022.1, forward strand.
TGAGCGGCGTGGGGGGCAAAGTGACGTTTGAGCACAACCTGTCGCTGATCAAAGGTGCGATGGCGATGATGCAGTTCTTTCAGGCGTGGGGCATACAGGAAGAGCGCCTGCGGACGGAGTGCGGCATGGTGTCGGCGATTTCGGGCATGCTGCGCGCCGCTCGATTTCATCGCAGACAAACTGCGTGGATATGTGGGGCTGGTCGATGATCTGTTTCAACAGCCGAAGAAGGTGCTCTCTGCGTGCGAAGCCTTGGCGCCGCACCTGGCTCACTTTGCGCAGGCGACCGCTGATCCCAAGCATAATGTCCCGATCGGCTTCTGGATGCATCGCGGCTGTGTGCCGTTCATCAACCCGCGGCAGTTTGCCGACATATTCTGGCCGACGCTCAAGCCGGTGATCCAACAGCTGTGGGCGGCTGGCCATCAAACGCTCTTCTATGCGGAAGGGAACTGGGACCATCACCTGGAAGCGTTTGCCGAGTTGCCTGATCAGAGCATCATCTATCACGTCGATCAGGGGGATATTTTCCAGGCCCATCGCGTGCTGGGCCATAAGTTCTGCCTGAGTGGCGGAATCCCCGTCCACCTGCTGGCGCGGGGGACGCCGGAGCAAGTGCGACAGCGCTGCAAGCAAGTGATTGCAGGGGTGGCTCGCGAGGGCGGCTACATCGTCGACTCCAGCGCTATCGTGCAGAACGACGCCAAGGTGGAAAACCTTCGCGCGATGACTGATGCCGCCCGCGAATACGGCGTCTATTCGCGCGGTCACGCGGCGTCTGCCCAGAGGAACGAGGTGCCCAACACGCCGCCGTCCGACACCAGGTCGGGCAGTTTCTTGGCGCTGGATCGCGGTATTCGCCCCCCCGGCGTGTGCACGCCCTGGGACCAGGCCCGCGAACAGATACCGCCCATTCAGGGCGACGAGCGACTTTGCCAGCGCATCTGGCAATCGGTCGATGCCTTGGGCTACATGTACATCTGGTGGATTGCGCTGGCCTTTTGAAGGGCGCTTCGTTACGGCTCACTTCACCGAGAATTTCTGAGGCCGGCGCTCGCCGCGGGCCTGGCATGCAGTGAAGCACTCACCCCCCCTTATTTCCAGAGCTTCCGATGCAGGTCGTAAGCAGCGGCATCGTGCTGCTTGAGTTCGGCTCGCGTGAAGGGATAGAAATCGTTGGTGCCGAAAAACGCTTCGGCGGTTTCGGCGAAGTACTCCTGATCGTTGTTCAGGGCGTAATGCCGTTGTGTCGAGCCGTTGATGTGCAGCACGCCGTCGTAGCGGCCGCTCTGTTGGGCTTTCTCATAGGCAGCGCGAATCTCCACATGTCCGTAGCCGAGCACTTGATGGTGGTACGCATGCGCAAGTTCGTGAAAGACCATCCACGGCTGGTCTTTCGTCCACTCGAGAAAATTCTCAGATCCCGCCAGTTCCACCGAGCCGGCCTTGTCCGGATTGAAGCCATTCTCCTCCAGCCATTCCCGGCTGGGATGATAGCACATGCATGGATGCTTCTCCGGGCGGTTCTTGTACTCGACCCAGATCGGCACCTGTTGCAGCTTCGCGACGGCTCCCTCAGGCAGCATGAATGTGATCTGGTAGAGGTGACTGCCGAGATGACGCACAACCTTGTCGGCCAGCTCGGGATGCTCGTCCAACAGATCGCGATGGACCAACACCGGCCAGCCTTCGATGACCTGGCGCTGATACTGCGAAGTGGGAGCGTACGGCGGCTCACAGCCATTCGCCGCACCCACCGACCAGGAGACCAGCCACACGGCAAGGAGAGCGATTCGCATGATTTGGGTTCTCAAGGGACTTGTGTTCACGACTACTACACTAACGCGGGAAGACCGGTCGGGCCAGTCGTCGCTTCCAGGAAAAATACCTGCCGACGCGTTGTGCCACGGGTCGTTCCCTTGCCGCGTGGTGCCGGTTTGGTTAACCTGCGGCGCGGGACAGATGCTGACCGCTCTGGGGCCCGTTATCGCACTGATATCGCAATGTCGCTCACCCGAAATCACCAACCCTGACGGCAAGCCATGAAAACCGCATCCCGATGCTGGGCAGCCCTTCTGCTGCCGCTGTTCGCCGGCGTCAGTCAAGCTGACCCCCTTGAGCCAGTCGAGTGGTCGGTCCCGGTGGCCGGCAACGCTTTCCGCAGTCACCCCGCTCCCGGTGGCGACGGATTTCTGCGCAGTGGCACTCTCGCCTGGGGCGAATCCGCAGCGACCTTCGCGGTCTATTTTCACGTCGACCGCCCCGCCGTCCTGAACCTCGCGCTCCATGCCCGCGTTCCTGACGGCCGCTCGACTCTTGTTGCCCGCGTCGGCGAGCAGGCCATCACCACCGCGCTGGAAGGCACCGAACTGGCCTCGCACCAGATCGGCCGCATCGAAGTCCCGCAGCCCGGATACGTTCGGGTCGAGCTGCGGGGCACGGAGCGGTCCGGGCCCGTGTATGCCGAAATCCATGACCTCCTGGTCTCTTCGGACAGCGAGGGCCTCGTCCTCGACTACGTCAAAACGAACGACGGGAATATGTTCTATTGGGGACGCCGCGGGCCGTCCGTCCATCTCGGTTACGAGCTGCCGCGGGACCGCCAGCTGCGTTACGCCTACTGCGAAATCACCGTGCCCCAAGGGGAGGACCAGATCGGCTCCTACTTCATGGCCAACGGCTTCCGCGAAGGCTATTTCGGCATCCAGGTCAACGGACCTGAGGAACGCCGAGTGCTGTTTTCCGTCTGGAGTCCGTTCCAGACCGACAACCCGCGCGACATCCCGCAGGACCAGCGGATCGTCACGCTCGCGAAAGGCCCCCAAGTGCACGTTGGCGAGTTTGGCAATGAAGGTGCCGGCGGACAGAGCTATCTCGTTTACTCGTGGAAAGCCGGCACCACGTATCGCTTCCTCACCGAAGTGAAACCCGATGGCCTGGGAAACACGGTGTACACCTCATGGTTCGGAGACAAGTCCGCCGGTCAGTGGCGCCTGCTCGCCAGTTTTCGCCGCCCGAAAACCGACACGTACCTGCGCGGTTTCCATTCGTTCCTGGAAAGCTTCCTCCCCGCCTTCGGCCACCTCCAGCGCCGCGCCCTTTACGGCAACGTGTGGGCGTGTGACATCGATGGGGAGTGGCATGAATGCACCCGCGCGCGTTTCTCCGTCGATGCCACTGGCGGCGGACGCCATCGACTTGATTTTACCGGCGGTGTGGATGGCGAACACTTCTATCTGCGCAATTGCGGCTTCTTCAACGAAACCGGCAAGCCGGGCGATGTCTTCACCCGCCGTAGCACCGCCGACCAGAAACCGGACATCGATTTCGATGCGCTCCCGCGCAGCTGACCGCTTTCCGTCCCGGCTCATTCGGCGGCCGCCGGTAGGAACTTCACGTCGTGCACATGCGGACCGACGCTCAAATGGCCCTCGTCGGCGTTCTGGATCACTCGGTCGTTAAATCGCAGGTTCTGGATGGTCACGCCCGACACCGAGGATTCGGCATCGAAACCGCGGAACGACGAGGCGGGCTGGAGCCGGCTGGTCACCGAAATGTCCTTGAACAGAATATCGCGGACGATGCCACGCTGCTTGTCTTTGGAGTAGGGATTCTCGCGGATGACGATCTCCAGTAGCGTCGGACAATAGGCATCCTGCAGATTCTTCTGGTATTGTTCGTCGCGGTTCTGTTGCATGCGCGGACGTGGGTTCCAGTCGTCAATTTCCACTCGGATGTTCTCGAAGCGAATCCCCCGCACCCCTGCGCGATCCCCGTGCTGGATATCCATCGCTATGTGAGTCGTCCGGACAATGTCGCAGTCCGCGAACGTGATGTCCGTGATCTCCGGCGCGCACGTCTCGGCGCCAATCTCCATGGCGCGACCCCAATCACACCAGACGGTGCAGCGACGGAACTGGACGTTGCGCACGGGGCGGTCGTCGAGCGATTTGTCACCGAACTTCAGCCCTTTGATCACCAGGGCGTCGTCGAAAGCGCGTACGAAGCAGTCCTCTACCACCACGTCCTGGCTGTTGCAGACGTCGATTCCGTCTGCATTGTAACGCCACAGTCCGATCAGCTTGACACCGGAGATCGTCACGTTGCGACAGCCGAACAGGCTGCAACACCAGACGTCCGGGTCCTGCATGACGATACCTTCAATCGTGACGTCCGAGCAGTCGGTCAACCGCACGGCGCCGCCACCCTGGCCGCGTTCGAAAGGACTCACGTCCAGAATGCCGCGACCGGTAATCCGCAAATTTGATGCGCCGTGAGCGTGAATACTGCCATACACCACGGCGCCTCCGGCAATGTATACGCTCTCGTTACTCTGCAACACTATCCGGCCCGGCCGATGTACTCCCGGGCCAAAGTAATGCAAGCCCGGCGTGCCGGCTGTCGGCGCGTGCCGCTCGGGCGCACTGCCGAATAGATGCAACGCGTGCGACACGCCATTCACTTCCACAACCAGCGGTACCGGTTTATGCAGGACGAACGAAATGGTGTTCCCCTCCGTCTGAGGCTGAATTCCCAGCGATTGCGGACGCACCATCACCGATTGCACCTCCTGCCGCGATCGAATCCGAACGGTCACCGGCTGCAGCATGTCCCAGCAGGCAAAACCGGCTGACTCTGCCTGGTCCAGGGGACGCTGATAACCGGGCCAGACCTGATTGAGCGGCACTGCCGAAACCCGGCAGGCGAATACCGGAACCGGTTGCGCATCGACCGTCAGTTCGTAGTCTTCGGACAACGCTTGCTCAGCCGGCGCGGGCCAGGTGATGACGTTCAAGGGTGCACCGTCCAACGGTGCGCTCCACAGTAAAGCGAACGGCAGAATTGCTGCGCAAGAGAACTTCATGACAGTGTCCTTCAGGGTGAGCTGCAATGGCGGGTTCCGCTCGGTATGCCCGACGCGCGGTTGTCGATACGGATGATCATAACATGCCAGGCCCCCGCCAGGGGCGAGGCTCACCCTCGCGTCGCCGATTCTCCGTCCCCCACGGACTTGACTTGGCCGTTACGCCTGCTAAACTTTGTCATGCAAAGTTAAATGTCGTGGAGCTTGGTCATGCGAATTGATGAGGCGTTAAGTCAGGTGCGCTCGATCCAGCTGCAGCTGGCCCGCACGCAGCAGTACTGCTGCTATCGCTCGGCCACCATTGCGCTGAGCGGTTTGCTGGCTTTGGCGGCGGCCATCTTGCAGTCGTACTGGGTGAGCGACCCTGTGGACGATCTCGCCAGGTATCTCTGGCTGTGGGTCAGTGTGGCGGTGCTGAGCGTAGCCGTTACGGGGGCGGAAGTACTGTTGCGTTGGCAGCGGGCCGACTCGCCGCACGCCCGGCGGCAGACCGTGGCCACGGTGCGCCAATTTGCTCCGTGTATTGTGGCCGGAGCGGTTGTGACCTGGGGGATTGCGTCGTTCACTCCTCAGCATGCCGCATTGTTGCCGGCTCTCTGGTCGGTGATCTTCAGCCTGGGGGTGTTTGCCTCGTCGGCGTATCTCCCGTCAGGCAGTGTGGCCGTGGCTGTGTATTACCTGGTCGCGGGGATCGTCTGCTTGCGCTGGGGTCAGGCGGAGCAAGCACTCCGCCCCTGGACGATGGTGGTGACTTTTGCCGTGGGACAATGGCTTACGGCCGCTGTACTCTTTCGGCACCGGGAGCGAGATGATGAACTCGAGTAAACGCGCCGGCGCCGCGCGTCAACCGCGCGAAGGGCGCTTTGCCTATGAGGGACTGGATCGCGTCTTTCACGAGAAGGCGCGCCTGGGCATCATGACTTCGCTGATGAGCCAGTCAGAAGGCTTATCGTTTTCCGACCTGCGCGTCCTCTGCGCTCTATCCGACGGGAATCTGAATCGCCACCTGGCCGTGCTGCAGGAGGCGGGTTTCGTCCACGTGGAAAAGGAAGGGCGGGGGCGAAGTTCCCACACCCTCTGCCTCGTTACCCGCACGGGACGCACCGCCTTTCTCGAATATCTTCGCGAATTGGAGCAGGTGATTGCGGATGCGGGCAAGACTGTGGATAAGCCGGTTGCAGCGACCCCGCGGCTGCGCACCGGTTGGACCGCGATCTGAAGCGCCCGCGCCCTTTTTTTTGTTCAGTAACTTTGCGATACAAAGCATGGAGGAGCAGCATGAGATTGTGGATTCCCCGTGCACTGCGTGTTGCTCCGCCGTTGAACGAACGACTCACTCCGGCACCGCCTGTACCCCGTACGGTGTTGCTGATCAACCCGTTTTACCCCAAGGATCCGCATGCGAGTTTCGGCAAGCACGTACTGACTCCCAGTCTGGCGTTGACCAGCATTGCGGCGAGTACTCCGCCGGATTGGACCGTCCGGTATTGGGATGAGAATCTGTTGATGGGGCCGCCGCCGCACGACCCTTTCCCGCAAGTGGTGGGGATCACGGTCCACTTGACATTTGCCGGGCGAGCCTACGAACTGGCTCGCTGGTATCGGCAGCGCGGCGCGACGGTCGTGATGGGAGGACTGCACGTCACCTCGTGTCCCGAGGAAGTGGCGCCGCATGCCGACGCGATTGCGATAGGCGAGGGCGTGCAGGTTTGGGGGCAGATACTCCAGGACGTAGCGGCGGGGAAGTTACAGCGGGTCTATCGCGGGGACTATCGCCGCCCGTATCGCGACGATCCACCGCCGCGACGAGACCTGCTGCCGCGCCGCAGTTTTCTGACCACGACGAGTCTGATTGCCACGCGTGGATGTCACAATCGTTGCGGCTTCTGTTATCTGTCGACGCGGGACATGCACATGCCGTACTTGACGCGCGATACGGCTCAGATCGTCGAGGAGTTTCGGCGGGACGGCCAGCCATACGCCGTCTTTACCGACAACAACTTGGGTTCCCGTCCAGTGTATTTGCGCGAGCTCTGCAACGCCTTGCGGCCGCTCGAGAGAATCTGGAGTGCGGCGGTGAGTATCGACGTGACGGACGACCCGCAATTGGTACGTCAGATGGCGCTGGCTGGGTGTACAGGTGTGTTTGTTGGTTTTGAGTCACTCCAGGACGGTAACATCGCAGACGCTCGAAAGAAGAGCCCCTCGGCGCGGGACTATGCGCGGCGCGTGGCGATCCTGCACGACAACGGCATTCAAGTGAACGGCAGTTTTGTGCTCGGCTTCGATCATGACCGGGAGGACGTCTTCGCTGCCACGGTCGACTGGATCGAGCGGAATCGATTGGAGTGTGCCACCTTTCATATCCTCACGCCCTATCCCGGCACTCCGTTGTTCGCCAAGCTGGAGGCAGAAGGGCGGATCTTGCATCGGGACTGGAGTCGCTACGACACGGCGCACGTGGTCTTCCAGCCGCGCCACATGACGCCGGAACAACTTGCTGAGGGCTATGGCTGGTGCTATCAAAGGCTGTTCTCACATCGCAGCATCTGGCGGCGGCGGCCGCGTGAGACGCGAGCGGTTCTTCCCTATCTGGCGATGTCGTACCTGTACAAACGGTCGAATCGTTTCTGGCACCTGTTGATTCGTCATCGGCTGACTGCCATCGTCTGGCGGCCGCTGGTGGAGTGGACGCGGCGGCGACATGTGCGATTTCGCCGGCAGCTGCAGCGGATGCCCGATGGTGAGTCAGCGGCGAGCGCCCAATGCCACTTACTTAATCTCCGTAGGAGGGGATGATTCGTCTTCGAATCCCTTCATCTTGCTTGGGGTTCTTGGACTTTCGTGGTCTTGCGCCGAGTTCCTCGGAAGGCGATTGCAAAAGCACAAGCGGTAGGGTGTGACAAGCTCGCCGGGTCACGCTCTCCACAATCGACGACGATTTCGGCGAGCGCCGGCACACCAGAATGCGTTCGGCACAATATCCTGCACCTCCGGCGTCAGAACATCGGCAACCAACGGTGGCGGCATTTCGTTGACCGGCTGCGACAGTTGCCCGGCATAGCGCGTATTCTGGTGTGCCGGCGCTCGCCTTGCGAGTCATGACGAAGGCAACGCGGTATCAGGCGAGCTTGTCACACCCTACCGCTGCTACCGCTACAGCGCGTATTCTGGTGTGCCGGCGCTCGCCTTGCGAGTCATGACGAAGGCAACGCGGTATCAGGCGAGCTTGTCACACCCTACCGCTGCTACCGCTACAGCGCGTATTCTGGTGTGCCGGCGCTCGCCTTGCGAGTCATGACGAAGGCAACGCGGTATCAGGCGAGCTTGGCACACCCTACCGCTGCTACCGCTACAGCGCGTATTCTGGTGTGCCGGCGCTCGCCTTGCGAGTCATGACGAAGGCAACGCGGTATCAGGCGAGCTTGTCACACCCTACCGCTACCGCTGCAGGAGGAGGCGATCCTTGAGCGTCGTCCATACACCTTTGAAGCTCAGTCAGTGCGGCGGCGCCAGCGGCTAAGGCGCGGCGCGATCCGCTTATAGACAATCAGCGCTGCGCCAGGGCGCTGTGGGATGGTGATGTCCAATCCGTTTTCCATCAACTGTTTGCCGGTCCGTACGACCTTGTCCGGTTCATCGCAATTGGTCACTTCGTACTGGGCGTCGGGCTCGAGCCCCTGCAGGCGAAACTGTCCGCCAAAAAAATCGCTCTCGGCGCGGCGAAACGCCTGGATCATTCCTTGACCAGCTTCGCTGCGGTGAAACTGCCAGGCGATCCATTTGTCCTGGTCCAGCGAATGGGCGGTCAGTGGGTAGTAGTCGCCGAAATAATCGGCACCGACCGCCAGCCACTCGCGATAGAGTTTCTGAATCAGCTGATCATCAACTTCGGCGCGAAAGTCGAAACAGGCGGTATTCGACGGGCACATATTGCTGCGCCGCGTGTACGGATCATAGGAAATGCCTCCCGTCCCCCACCCCCAACCGACGGTGTTCGACGGCGTGTAACCGGTCCCGTGAAACGGCAACCAGAACGACAGTCCGTAGGTATGTCCCTGCTGGCCGACCGGTTCAAACAGGTAATCGCTGCGCAGCAGCGGCACCGCGCGACGCAGGGTCTCCAGGTCATTGCGGCGTCCGCCTGAAGCGCAAGAATCGATTAACATGCCAGGGTGACGTCGCAGCAATTCATCCCAGTAGGCCAGGTAGCCGACGACATACTGGTTCTCGGTCATTCCCTGCCGGTCCTCGGGATCGTTGCGCCGCCAGAAGTCGAGCGGATCAATGTTGTAGTCCTGCCGATAGAGATCGATCCCCTCTTGCGTGATGATCCGATCGATGTGATTCACGAGCCAGTTCCAGGCCTCACGGTTGCCGAGATTCAGCAAGCCGCCGGCGTTGCCTCCCAGAACCCACTCCGGATGTTCGGTGGCCAGCCAGGTGCCGCCCGCCACTCGCTCGGGCTCGAACCAGACAATGGTCTTGACGCCCTGGGCGTGAGCGTGATCACTGATCGCGCGCAAGCCGTTGGGGAATCGATCGGGACGACGATCGACTTCCCAGGTGCCGGTCCACGGCCAACCGTTCTCCACCGCTCCCACGTACCAGCCCGCGTCCATCCACCAGTAGTCCAACCGCAGCCCCTGCTTCAGGTAGCTGTCAATGAACTCGATTTGATTTCGCTCGTTGGCCTTCGTCATTTCGGCAAACTGGTGCGAACTGCAGGCATTCAACATCGGCAGCGGCAGGCTCTGGCCGTTGGGACGCGGCAGATTATGTTGGATCATCCACTGTCGCCACTGGTTCTGCGCGTCGATCCAGTTGCCTTGCTCGGCAAACTGCAGCACGATCAGCGGAGTCCGCACTTCCTCCGACGGATGGAGTCGCAATCGCGTGAGCTCCTGACCGGCGGTAAGGCTGAGCGACCGATCCTCATCTCTGGCAAATCGGGCGGCCCATTGTCCGGGCCAGCCGACGACGACGATCACTCCTTCCGTTCCGGCACGCAGGTTGAAATAGGGAAACGCACCGTTAGTCGGCCGGCCGCCGCTGGGGGCCGAGCGAAACTCGTCGCCGGGGCCCAGTGACTTGACCAGCGGTTCAAAGCTGTCCGGTGCGCAGGTGTCACCGCGGCTGTAACGCAACTCAAATTCGTCGCTGCCGCGGCGACGAGAAAACTGGCAGTCCAGCGCCTGAATGTTGCTCAGGACCGGCGTGTCCGTCGATCCCGTGTTCTTGAGATACAACGTCCATTCCACGGTCCTGTCCGCCGGATACTCGACGCCTTCCCAACGTACCTGCAGGCCTGTTTCCGGATCGACGTACACAACCGTATGTGCCGTGCGATTCTCGTCGAGCTGTTGCTGTTGACTGGTGCGGCGGCATGTCTTCAAAAACTCCGCGGACGACGTCTCGCCGTACACGAACGAGAATGGTGCCGGAGTGTTCTGCCAGTCGAGTTGCTCTTTCCACTGGTCCGTCATGTTCGGACCGCCGACGGTCATGCCGGCCACCGTCTGCAGCCACACCAGGAGGTCGGGCGGAGCGGACGTGCACGGTTCGACGGTCAGCACAAACTGGCCCACCATATCGGGTTTGCCGCTGGCGCCGATCTCGTGCGATCCCACCAGGTCCAGATTGCCGTCTACAGTCGCCACGGAACAACGGAAGCTCTTCAAGGTGATTTTCAAGTTCGGGCGGGCCTGGCCAAAGTCCCACATGCCGTTGTCCGGACCACCGGTACTCAACGAGCCAGCGGCCGGTATCTCGGTGATGGGCCAGCCCATGGTGTGACGCGAGTCGTTCAGAGTGAATGCCGGGTACGGCGGACCGCTTTCATCCATCGGCGCCTTGGCAGAGATCACCGCGCGATCGTTGACCCCGTCCCAGAATAGATTCAACCCGACAAAGGGCCATTTGCGAGTGTAGTCACAATGAAACGTAAAGGTATGCTCGCCCGGTGCGATGGGAATCCGGATCGTATGATTAGCCGGGTTGTTCAGCCACTGGATCTTCCCTGGATCACCGCTGGCCGGATCAAATACCGGCCCTTCGTAGAGGAAAATGTCCCAGGCGCCATCGATGGGGCCCGAGTTGAACCGAAATGCGTCATCGACTCGCCCCTGTTCATTGCAGCCGAAGAGCGTTACCGCCGTCAATTCCCCGGCTGACGCCAGCGATGGCGGCACAGTCAGGAAGAACATGAGAGAGAGCCATGGCCGCAGCGTTTTCATGGTGTACGCCTTATTGTGCCGAAGTGTTGCAGCTTGCTGGGTGGGATTCGATCTATGATAGCCTGCTGACGATGGAGAAGAAAGAACGGCCTGTTGAACTGCGATCCCCAGCGACTGTAGGTACGCTGTCTGGCAAGGAAACGCCGGAGGGATCTCACGATGCGACCGGACGATAGAGCGTGCAGAGTGGTTGTCCAACGACTTCCCGCGAACCGTCGGCCGCCAGTTTGTTCACATTCGAGCTTCTCCCTGACACCAAGTGGCGGTAACCACGACGGTGGCATGCCAGAAAACTGCAGCTTCATGGGGCAGGCGGCTCTCGCACCAGGCCTCTCTTGCGACCCCCATTTTTGTGCCGGCCGACAACGACGGTCCCCCCGGAATGTTACCCGGCGGTCGACTCCGTGAGCCGGGGTTGTGTCGTCCGGTCCCCGCGCAACGCTGTGCACTTCTTGGTAAGATGGGGACTGCCAGGCATGATTCATCCCGCCTTGCCGGCGACACGCCGGAAGAGTCAAACCAGTTTCCATCTCGAGGATTCCATGCGATTAACCGTTCGAGCGAGGCGAGTTGGACTCTTGGCGGTCTTGATCGTCGTTGGCGGGTCACGCACTGACGCGGCACAGACCGATACCCAGCCGACCGGTACTTCGCCGGCTGAGATCCTGGTAATTACTGAAGATACGCAACTCGACCCGCAGCGCACCTATGGTCGAATCGAAATCCGCGCGTCGAACATTACCATCGACGGGCGAGGCGCCTGGCTGATAGGTAAGAGCGATGGTGAGCCGCGCGATTTCCAGGATGCGGCGATCCTGGCCGAAAATGTGTCGGATGTTACGTTGAAGAACGTGCGTGCCAAGGGTTGGGAGACCGGGATTGTCGTCCGCAACGGTCACAACTGGACGATCGAAGGTTGTGACTTCTCAGACAATTTTCACGACCCGCAGTTTGGATGGGGAGAAAATGGACGGCGCGGAGGGATGGTGCTCGAGCGAGTCTCTGAGTCGGTGGTTCGCAACAATCGGGCGAATCGAGTCTGGGACGCGTGCGTGTTGGTTGACTGCCACAAGAACCGATTGGAGGGAAACGACTTCTCTCACACATCGAACACGTGCCTGAAACTCTGGACGGCAACCGGCAACCATGTGGCCGACAACATCCTGAGCTACGGGATCCGCAAAGACCCCGGCGAAGTGCACGCACGTGATTCCACGAGCGTGTTGATTGAAAGCGGTTCCGATAACAACCATTTCCTGCGCAACGATTGCACGCATGGTGGCGATGGCATCTTCATTCGCGTACTCAACGGGTGGGTGAGCAGCGGTAACGTGTTCGAGGAAAACGACTGTTCCTATGCCAATAACAACTGTGTCGAAGCCTGGGCGCCGCGCAATATCTACATCCGCAACAAGGCGAATTACGGCAGCTACGGCTTCTGGTTGGGGGCTTCCGACCAGACGGTGCTGGAGGGGAACGAGGCCTGCTGGAACGGTCTGCCCGACGGCAATCACAATTCCCCGCATTTGCCCGACCAGGGCCATGCCGGGATCGTCTTCATGTTCGGTCCCTCCAGCCACACACGGGTCATCGGAAACATCTGCGTGGGAAACAACGGAGCCGGAATTGCGGCGATCGGAGACCTGGAATCGCAGGGTGAAAAGTGGCGGGCATTTCACTGGATCATCCAGCAGAATCGGCTGGAAAAGAACCGCTGGGGAATCTTCCTGCAGTGCGCCGAGTGGATCGATATGGCAGCGAATCAATTCGTGGACAACACGGCCGGTGACGTCCACGAGGCCGGTCACGTAACGCGGCTGACGCAGCGAACCAGCGAGCTGGAAATCAAGCGTGCTCCGCAGGTTCGCCTGAGTGGTCCGGCCACCGCTCGCGTCGGTCAGCCGATCAGTTGGGATGCCTCGGCGAGCCGCGATCCACAGGGGCAGGCGTTGCACTTCGAATGGGATTTCGGCGATGGCTCGCACGGCGATCAGGCCAGGGTGGAGCATATCTATCGAGCACCGGGTTTCTATCGCCTGGGACTGACCGTCCATAACGGCCTGCTGTCAGATCTGTCATGGCGCGATATGTACGTGACCGAGGAAGTGACGGAACTGGGCTCAGAAGGTTCGCCGGAGGGTTGGTCTTGCCTCGATCCCTCCTCGCAATGTCGCTTTCAAGCGGATCACGAGCAGTTTCTCTGCGGCCAGCAGTCCCTGTTGGCTCACGTTGATCCGTATGGTGGCGGGCGGGTGACACTGGGGTATCGTTTGCCCGCGACCGTCGGGCTGCCGGGCCCCGCCGCGCAGTTGGTTTTCTGGCTCACTACGCGCAATGAAAACACGCCGGCCTGGCAAGATCTCAACCCGCTGGTCACGTTGGTCGACGAACAAGGGAACCAGCTGGAATTGACACCTGCCCGCGATCTGCTCAGCACGCCACCCTACAACGAAGCGCGGGACGGCTGGACGTACTTCGTCGTCCCGTTGTGCGGCAGCCAGCTGTGGCAGCGATCCGGGCCGGACCTGGACTCGGTGCGGGAGCTTCGCTTCGGATTCGATTCCTGGGGCGCCCCTCCCCTGCAGATCCGCTTGGACGGCATTGCGATCCTCCCCGATGAACGGAAGTCGGAGAACGGCGGACGGAACCTCCCATAGCAGGCCCAGTGGTGAGAATCTGCGAGCGGCTCATGACTGAGGTTTTGCCGGCAGCGGAGGTTTTTTGTTTCAGTTTCGGATGTCGAATTTGTTTAGGTTTTCGATATTGGGATTTCGGATTTCCGTGTTTGGTTGCGGCCGCCGGCCGTGTTAGCGTGTTAAATGGAGAGCGATGGACGCTGCACAAACGGAATTAATTCCGTTCTACGTAGGGAGAGATTATTCTGTCAGGCTTACAGCTGATTCCTAATACACCCAGCATTGCAAGGGGATTGCCGTGATGAATACTCAGAAGGCCGTGCTTTCGGCAGTCATGATCGTCTTGATGTTTTCCGTGGCCCACAGCCGCGGGGCAGACAAGCAGGGCGGACCACAACGAGACTACAATTTCACTCCCGTCCCCTTCAGCAAAGTTCACGTCACGGATGGCTTCTGGACGCCGCGCCTGGAGACGAACAGAACGGTGACGATCCCGTATGCTTTTCAGCAATGTGTGGAAACGGATCGGATCAGCAACTTTGAGAAATCAGCCGGTTTGGCGGCAGGCAAGCATGAAGGCGCCTGCTTCAACGATTCAGATGTCTACAAGATCATGGAAGGAGCGGCATTCTCGCTGCAAGTGAACCCGGACCCGGCGATGCGGCTCTATCTCGAGAAGCTCATTCGGATCATCACCGCCGCGCAGTGGGATGACGGCTACCTGTTCACGTTCTATTCGCTCCCCGAGCGTCAGCCCGAGCAGCGATGGACGAACATTCCGTCGATTCATGAACTCTACTGCGTCGGTCACATGTATGAAGCGGCAGTGGCACATTACGAAGTGACCGGTGAGCGCTCGTTCCTGGAGGTGGCCAAGAAGAATGCCGACTTGATCTGCAACGTCTTCAATGCCGAACACCGCACCGATCCGCCGGGTCATCAGGAAATTGAAATCGGCTTGTGCAAGCTCTACCGAGCCACCGGTGACGAGAAGTACCTCAAGCAGGCGAAGTTCTTCCTGGATCAGCGAGGAAGGTTGGGTCGGCGAGGCGCCCATGGCGACGGCGGGCTGTATGGAGTCTACAGTCAGGATCATATCCCGGTCGTCGAGCAGACGGAGGCGGTCGGTCACAGTGTCCGAGCCGCTTACCAATATACCGGGATGGCCGACGTTGCGGCGCTGACTGGCAACATGCAATACGTCAGCGCGATCAATACGATCTGGGAAGACGTCGTGACGACCAAGTTGTACCTGACCGGTGGCATTGGCGCGGCTGGCGGGCACGAGGGTTTCGGGGGACCGTATGAACTGCCGAACATGACCGCCTACTGCGAAACATGTGCCTCGATCGCCAACATCCTGTGGAATCATCGGATGTTCTTGATGTATGGCGATGCGAAGTACATGGATGTCCTGGAGCAGACCATGTACAACGCCGCTCTGTCGGGGATTTCGATGGAGGGGGACCGGTTCTTCTATCCCAATGTGCTTGAATCGATCGGTCAGCATGCCCGCAGTCCGTGGTTCGGTTGTGCCTGCTGCCCCTCGAATGTGGCACGCTTCATTCCTTCGATTCCCGGTTTCGCGTACGCCAGCCAGGACAAGGAAGTTTACGTCAACCTGTATCTTGGTGGCGAGGTTACCATCGAGATCGCCGGCAACAAGGTCACGCTGGCGCAGGAGACCCACTATCCCTGGGCGGGGGATGTGAAGATTGTGGTCGCGCCGGATCGAGAGGACGCGTTTACTGTCTGTGTGCGGATTCCTGGCTGGGCGCGCAATCAACCGGTTCCTGGTAATCTGTACACGTTCGTCAAAAAGATACCGGATCTGGCCACGGTGAAGATCAACGGAGAGCCGGTACCGGTCGACACTACCGAGGGGTACGCGCGGCTGCACCGCTCATGGAAAAAGGGCGACACGATCGAACTGGATCTTCCGATGCCCGTCCGCAGGATTGTCAGCAGTGACAAGGTCACCACCAACAGCGGCAAGGTCGCTTTGCAGCGCGGACCGGTGGTCTATTGTCTGGAGGGTCCGGACAACGATGGCAAAGTGCTCGACCTGGTCATCCCGGACGATGCTGAGTTGACCACGCAGGTGAGACCTGATCTGCTGGGGGGTGTCGTCACCATCAGCGGCCAGGCGGAGACAGCCAAGCGGACGCTCAGCGGAGCCATCGTGCCGGATGCGAAACGCCCTTTCACTGCCATTCCCTACTACGCCTGGGCTCATCGCGGCCCGGCGCAGATGACCGTCTGGCCGGCACGTGTGCCGGCGGCGGCGCGGCCGAAACCGGCCGACACGCTGACCTACACCAGTCAGACCACCGCTTCGTATGTGCACGTCTCCTTGGAGGCGATCAAGGACCAGAATGTGCCGGCCGACTCCGGCGACTCATCCGCTCTGCAGCTCGATTTCTGGCCGCACAAGGGAACGACCGAATGGCTGCAATTCGAGTGGGACGAGGCGCACGATCTGTCGAGCGTGAGGATCTACTGGTTTGATGACACCGGACGCGGCGAGTGTCACTTGCCGAAATCCTGGCAGGTCTCTTACCGGGACAAGGACGGTGCATTCCAGCCTGTGAAGAACCGAAGTCCGTACGCGATCGAGAAAGACGCCTTCAACAAGGTGCAGTTCGATCCTGTTTCGACCACGGCCCTGAAGATCGAGATCGTGCTGCAACCGGAATGGTCGGCGGGTGTGCAGGAGGTCATTCTCGAATGAGCCAGGCGGAGGCAGGGGGACATGTGACGAGCGGCAGTCGAATGCGGGTCGATCGCAGGAAGCATTCGCGAGAGGCGATTCGCGTTGCCGCGCGAAGTCTGGGAGTGGTCCTGGCTTCGATGCTGGTCTCCGCCGCTGCCTCGCCGAGCGGCGCGGCTGATCGAGCGCAGCTCCGCGGGTTCTTCTTCAATCCGTGGGTCAACGACGAGGTGTGCGGCGATGCGTGGCTCGCACATTACCACCTGCACCGGGACGCGGTGGATCGGGAACTGGAGGAACTAGTAGCCAGGACCGGTATTAATTTCATCGATATTCAAATCTTGATTCCCTACACGTTGGCTCGCCCGAAAGAGGCGCCCTCGGATGACGCGACATCAATCGACCAGTGGGCGAATATGATGTTCCTGCGGAACTGCGTCTCGTTTCTGGATAGCTGTCACGCGATCGGCGTGCAGGTCGAAATTGATTTGGTCACGAATATGTGGATCCCCTTCGCTGTCGATACGGAGCACCACATCGCGAACTCCCGCTGGTGGCCGGTCCCCGACGACACGCCGTGGACGGAGGCCGCCATCTGGTATACGCAGATCATCGAGTATGTGGAACGACACGTGCGCGACAAGCGTGTGATCGCCATGTGGTGCATGCTCGGCAACTATCAGCTGGGTGGGGCGGAACCGGTCTTGTGGACATTCCCTTCCGAGTCCCAGGTCAACCATTTTACGGAGTTGTTTGTCAAGCAGGTATGGCCGCGGTTCTGCGCAGCAGGCGAGCGGCCCAAGGCGGCGCCGATTGTGCTCCCCATTTTGTCCAATAACTCGTATTGGATGGGCCGCAGCCCGCACGAACGGCTCAGCGCCATGGTGAACCTGAAACGCTGGCTGGTCGACGATTTGTGTCGGCCCCCCGATTATTGGATCGTGAGCACTTACGTGCAGAGTGACCCCGCGGCAGATGGCTTCGCGTATCTGCGGGGGCTCGTGGATATCGTGGGCCGCGAAAATGCACACCGCATTATCTCGACCGATTTCAAGGGTCCCGGACACGATCTGACGCAGACGATCGTGCTCGCTTCGTACCTCAGCGGACCAGAAAAAATCCGGTGGAACCTGGCCAAAGTGCAGGAGTATGGATTGGGAGGTTGGTGGATGTGGTCCTACCGGGACAGTGCGACGCAGCAGACCGGTATACGAGATATCCAGGGAAACTGGAAGGACGATTTGATACGGCCGGTCCAAACGAATCCGGGCGAATGAGGTACTTCTCTGTTCGTCTGTCTGGCCGTGGAAAACCGCCTTTGCGTAATGGTAGATTGGTCATCGAAAGCATGAAAGGATCCTGGCATGTGTGATCATTGTATGAACCGCAGGCAATTCCATGCGATCACTTCGGCCGGGTTGGCCGGGAGCCTGATGGGACTCTCGTGGGTGGCTGCGGACGAGTCGGCAGCCATCCGGCCGTGGGACCCTGACCAGGCGCCGGTGGTTACGGGCCGACCGTTGCGCGTCCAGCCGGTGCTGGTGCACGCGAACCAATCCCCGCGCGAAAAGTCATCCTGGCGCAGCTGGGGCGAGATTGTGAATGAGCCGGCTGCAGCCGAGGAAATGGAGCGGATAGCCGGCGAATTGCGCGCGCTGTCGCAACGGGCGGATTTTCCGCTGGAGATTCTGCCCCCCATCAAAGTGACCACGACCGAGCAGGCGGAAGGTCTGCAGCAGGGGGACTTCGACGTGGTATTGCTCTACGCCGCTTCGAACGCGAGCCTGTTTCATCCCTGTTGTGCCGCTGACCGCCAACGGGACACCATCGTTTTTGTGCGGCACAAATCGGGTCCGACCTACTACGGCTACGAGTGTGTGGGCGTGCGCTTCTTCCCCGTTCCCAATCCGGAGCTGTGGCAGAAGAACAGCGCCGACGACCATGGTCCGGTGACGCTCGATGACGTTGTCGTCGACGACTACGACGACGTGTTGTGGCGGATGAGGGCCCTCTATGGTCTGAAGAACTTCGTGGGACAGCGGGTGCTGGCCCTGGGGGGACCGCAGGGCAAGTACGATGCCACCGCTCCCGAAGTGGCTCGGCAGCGATACCGGTTGGATATCCGCGATGTGAGCTATGACGACCTGGCTGCACGGCTCAAGTCAGTTGCGTCCGACGCCAGGCTGCAGAAATGGTGTGCCGCGTCGACCGATCGCTATCTGGCCATGCCCGATACCAAGTTGGAAACTCGGCCGGAATTCATCCACCGGGCATTTGCGCTGCATCACATATTTCATCAGTGGCTCGCCGAACACGAAGCTCCGGCCATCACGATTAATGCGTGCATGGGGACGATTATCACGATGTCCGATACGACGGCCTGCATGCCGTTGAGTTGGCTGAACGACGAAGGCTACATCGCTTTCTGCGAATCCGACTTCGTCGTTGTCCCCGTCGGAATTCTCATGCATTACATTTGCGGCAAGCCGGTGTTCATGCACAACTCGACATTCCCGCACAAGGCCATGGTCACCTGCGCTCATTGCACCACACCGCGGCGGATGGACGGGCAGCGGTATGAGCCGGTACGGATCATGACGCACTATGAATCCGATTTTGGAGCCGCACCCAAGATCGACATGCCGATTGGGCAGCAGGTCTGTGCCATCAGCCCAGAGTATGCGACGGGCCGCTGGGTGGGAATTAAGGGGATCGTGCGCGACAATCCCGATTTCGCGATCTGTCGCAGCCAGCAGGATGTGGAAATTCAGGGCGACTGGAAACGACTCGTTTACGAAGCGCGCGATTCGCACTGGATGATGGTCTATGGTGACTATCTCCGCGAAGCCGGCTACGCCGCGCACAAGCTCGGCCTGACCTGGGACTGCCTCGCGGCCGATACGTAAACCGGCATTTATTCCGTTTATGCAGCACGCACCCCTCACCACTTCCCCACCGCAAACGGGAATTCACGCCGTTTGCCGAACAAGGAACTCCCGGACCGCCTGGAGGAATTCGGGGCAGAGGACGGTGTCGAAGTGATTGGTCCCGGCGATGGCGTGCAATTCGGCTCTTGGAAGTACGGTTGCCAGTTGCTGAATATACTCCACCATGCCGGGGAACTCTTCGGTGCCATAGACCAGCAGCGTGGGAACGTGTTGGTTCCGCAGCTGGTCGTCGGTCACCTGCAGGCACCGCCAGCTTTGGATCACGGCGGACATCGCCAGCGGGTCATTACTGTCGGGCAGTGATCGGATGAGCGCTTTCTCGAGGCCCGTCAGGGGGCGGTGCAGAGCCGTGGCGGCGGCCGCTATATTCGCTTGTGGATAGTCCATACCTTGATCGAGCAGGTTCGCCAGTTCCCTGCTCCAGGACCACAGGGGCCAGCTCGGACGGATACCTCCGCTTCCGCCGAGCGTTGCGCTGAGAAACCGCTGCGGATCGTTCACCAGCAGGTTCAGCAGTATGAATCCGCCCATGGAGTACCCGACCAGATGAGCCTGGGGGAGCTGCAGGTGATCCATCAGTCGCTGGACATCGTCAACCATTTTCGTGCCGTATTGGCTGACGTCGTGTGGTTTGTCGCTGCGGCCGTGCCCACGCACGTCCATGGCGATGACGCGGAAGTCGCGCGCCAACTCCAACAAGATGCCAGGCATTTTCCAGTTGATGCTGGCGGAGACTCCATAGCCGTGGACCAATATCACAGGCTGTCCGGCGCCCTGAATCATGTAGTAGATTCGGGCACCATCCGCGTCCAAGATCCCGCGCACGTTGGTCGCGTCGGCAGGTAATGGCGGCCGGGTGATCCGGTCCACCAATATCCGGCCGGTCCACCTGATGGTCCGATAGATGTTCTGCAGCCAATTCATTGGATTTCCGGCTTCGGTCGCAGAATGCCCAAGCCGAAGACCCCACCCGCCATGCAGTCCGGATGCGCTTGGAACTTCACCGTCACTTGCTGTTTACCGCGCAGCAAGTCAGCGGGCAGATCGTAGTCCACGTGGAAGAACTCGCCCGGTTGCCGAGCGTCGAGTCGCTGGGTGGCGATCTTCTGATCATCCACGAGAATATCGAAATTGCGGCCGCCTGCGTCACTTCCCCAGTAAGTCACAGCGAGTATTTGGGGTTGATCGCCGTGTACGGCAAGTTGGTAAGCGAAATAGCCGCCCTGGGAAGCGTCCCGCCACGATTTCCCCAGATGCGAGCCAGAAGCCGTATGCTCGCCTTTCAGGTGGTGAGCCGACTCGGACTGCGCATCGCCGATGACGACCTCGTCGACCACCCGCGCTGCACGTTCCTGTCGAGCCTTCTCTTGGGCCAGGAATTCCGCCTGTTCGGGGCTGTTGGCGCGAAACATCCGCCAGTAGACCGCATAACGCTCGCCGTACAACTCGTGGTAGGGAACGAGCGTAAGATTGCGAGCCAGGCCTGTGGTGCGATAGGTCAGCGACTGTCCTGCAACGGGTTCGAGACACTGGGTCAGGTCGTCGCCGGCGGCAACAAGGACAGGCGCCTCAGCGATCTGCTCGCGCGGAAACTGGTACCAGTTCTCCCGCTGGTAAACCAGGGCGTCGCTCAACCCCTCTCCCCCTAACTTGCCGGCGAGAACCAGTGGACCAACCATGAACGCGGCGAGAGTCGGGTCGTCGGGCATGGGAGCCACGTGCAGGCTCATCGGCATCGACAGTTCCAGTGTGTCGTTGTTCTGCCAGGCACGGCGCAGTGCGTAGTAGCTCCCTGGCTTGGGCTGCGTCGCCACGGGCTCTCCATTGAGCCGAATGGTGACCCCGCTCGTGGCCCAGCCCGGGATGCGGACCCGCATGGTGAATTCGCTGGGCGCCGGCGTGAGAACCTTGAGCGTCGTGGCGGAGGCGTGCGGGAACTGCGTCTCTTGCCGGATCCGCACCCCTTGCTCAGTCCAGTTCAGCTCGGACGCAATAAAGAGATTGACCAACACCCCCTCGGCATCCCGCGAGTAGATGGCGCCGCCGTATTGAGCATGGTTTTCCACGCCGGTGCCGGTACAGCACCAGAACGCCGCGGTCGGGACATTGAAGAACTTCCAGCGTCCCGATCCGAGCGTCACGAAGTACATCATCATGCCGGTCTTCGGATCTTGCGTGCTGAGTATGCTGTTGTACAAGGCCCGCTCGTAGTAATCCGCATACTCGGCCCGCGGATCCCAGGCAAACAAGTGCCGCGTCAATTTCAGCATGTTGTACGTGCAACACGTTTCCTGAGTGCGATCGCCCAGTTCGCCGGCCAGTCGGTCCGGTTCGGTCCGCCAGTGTTCTTCATTGCTGGTGCCACCCGTACAGTAGCAACGGTGTTGGACAACCTGGTGCCAGAAGAAATGGACGATCCGATAGTCTTCTTCGTTCCCCGTCAGTTCGTACTGCCGAGCGGTGCCGATGATGTTGGGTATGAACGAGTTGACGTGCTGTCCTTTCAGTTCGTCTCGCCCGGCGGCCAATGGATCGTTGTAGCTGCGCTGGACGAATCGCCGGGAAAGAGCCAGGTAATCCTGCTTGCCGGTCACGGCGTGGAGATTGGCCAGCACTTCGTTCATGCCCCCTTGCTCCGTGCGGTTGAGCATCTGCTGCATCTGCTGCTCGGAGAGCTTGTCGCAGCGCGACTGGCACCAGTGGGCCATCCCCTCGACCA
The DNA here is from genome assembly GCA_963802295.1 of uncultured Planctomycetota bacterium. Taxonomy (GTDB): domain Bacteria; phylum Planctomycetota; class Planctomycetia; order Pirellulales; family Pirellulaceae; genus JAJRVM01. The sequence continues at coordinate 433,777 of CAWDIM010000022.1, forward strand.
CCTGCAGAGCCTGAGCGTTGTCGCAATGAATGTGTATGTCCAACAGACCTGCCATGATCTTGTGCAGCGTGTAATAGGGGGCCCACACCTGCTGCAGATTCTCGGCCCGATCTATAAACGACTCCGGATAGGCACTTAAATATCCGCTCGAACCGAGTGCCTGCTGGCACTTGGCCAACTCCCCCACGAGCAGTGCCGCACGCTGCCGGTACTGCTCATCACCGGTCGCTGCATACATCAGGGCGCAACCAGAGAGGTAATGGCCCGCGAAATGTCCGCGCACCTCGCATTTTGGCTCCTCCCAGCCACCTAGCGGCTGAGCTGTTGACGGCAATCCGGCGTTCAAGCGAAACGTATGGAGCAGCCGATCGGCATCGAGGCTCAACAGATACTGGCCGTCGCGCAGCATTGCTTCCTGGAAGGGGCCGTCGAGCAAACGGATCCTCGAAAGCTCGAACGGCTGGGCCTTCAATGCCACGACCGGTTCGACCTTGAGTCGCGCGGCAGGCAAGAGTGACGTATCGGCGCCCGCACCGCGCCGTATGCGAGGACGAAGGTCAGCGCGATCGACCAGGTCCAGGGGCGGAAGTTGCTGGTTCGGACATTGTTTCGTGCGGCGGCGAACATACGTGGATTCTCCGGTGCCAAGATGAAGTCAAGTGTGGTCGTTCCTCCAAGCCATTCCCTCGACTTGAAGGGGCATGGTGTTGCCGGGCTCGGGAGGCGAACTCTAGCGGTGATCGCCGACGACCATGCGCCTCGATTCGCTCCCTCCGACGGTTCGGTAGCAGTACGAGTGGATACCGTCTGAGTATATCCGCATTCGATACGCCAGTCGCGTGTGACCGGGGTGGCGCGGCATTTTTCTTGGGTCGGCAAAATCGCCGCCGCGGCATCTGGCCTCACGACAGAGATGTAGCCGTAGCCCGTAGGGTGTGCCAAGCTCGCCGGGTCACGCTTTGCACGATCGGTGACGATTTCGGCGAGCGCCGGCACACCAGAATGCGTCCGGTCACGTGTGACCGAGGGTGGCGCGGTATTTTTCTTTGGTCGGAGAAATCGCTGCCGCGGCATCTGGCCTCACGACAGAGATGTAGCCGTAGCCGTAGTAGCCGTAGGGTGTGCCAAGCTCGCCGGGTCACGCTTTGCACGATCGGTGACGATTTCGGCGAGCGCCGGCACACCAGAATGCGTCCGGTCACGTGTGACCGAGGGTGGCGCGGTATTTTTCTTGGGTCGGCAGAAATCGCTGCCGCGGCATCTGGCCTCACGACAGAGATGTAGCCGTAGCCGTAGGGTGTGCCAAGCTCGCCGGGTCACGCTTTGCACGATCGGCGACGATTTCGGCGAGCGCCGGCACACCAGAATGCGTCCGGCACAATATCCTGCACCTCGGGCGTCAGAACGTCGGCAACCAACGGTGGCGGCATTTCGTAGACCGGCTGCGACAGTTGCCAGGCACTGCACGTATTCTGGTGTGCCGGCGCTCGCCTTCTGAGCCATCACGAAGGCAACGCGGTATCAGGCGAGCTTGTCACACCCTACCGCTACTGCACGTATTCTGGTGTGCCGGCGCTCGCCTTGCGAGTCATCACGATGGCGACGCGGTATCAGGCGAGCTTGTCACACCCTACCGCTACCGCTACCGCTACTGCACGTATTCTGGTGTGCCGGCGCTCGCCTTCTGAGCCATCACGAAGGCAACGCGGTATCAGGCGAGCTTGTCACACCCTACCGCTACCGCTACTACTACCGCTACTGCACGTATTCTGGTGTGCCGGCGCTCGCCTACTGAGTCATCACGAAGGCGACGCGGTATCAGGCGAGCTTGTCACACCCTACCGCTACCGCTGCTACCGACTCACGAAGAAGATGGACGAGACCGGACCCAACTGCAGCTTCACTTGAGTGTTTGAATCCACCGGCGACACGGGGCACGCTTCAATAAGCCCGGTGTGCGGGTCCCATCTTTCAAGCGTATGGTCGCCGCGCAGCGTCACGGTCGTATCGACGGGAGTATCGGAAGAATTGGTGAAGAACCAGAACTGGCGACCGTCGATCTCCTTGTGAAGGTAGCTCACGTGACCTCCTTCGACCGTGGGAGGGTTGTCCCAGTGCACGTCCGGCTGGGGGATCGCCTTATCGATCGCCGCGCGAAGCCCTGGTGCGGAAGGGGTTTCCAAGAACCAGGCTTTCCCGCCCCGTGCATTGCTGTTTTCAAAGATGCGTCCCTCTTGAGGTGACACCGCGGCCAGGTTCACACCGTCGGCATCCAGCACGGCGAATTCGGCGATACTGGGCGTATCGCTCTTGACGCTTGGGATGAACAATCGCACGCGCGAGGTCGTGACCGGCGAGAAAGCGTGAATCCGTGCCGCGCCGACTTCATTCCCGGCAACACAAGTGTTCCATTGCTGTGAGTCCCAGTATTCCACGCGGTGCGAAGTGGCTCGGTCAAACATCTCGCGAATCACGACCTTCTCGATCGTGCGCGGGACGCCGAAGTCTACTTCCAGCCATTGGTCCACGTTGTTCTGGTCCTGTGCGTTCCAGCGAGTCTGGGGATCGCCGTCGAAAGCCAGCGCCACGTCGTGTCCTCCCCCCTGCCAGACACTCGATGCGCTCGCTTTCGGGTAGCGTGGCCGAGTGGTCTGAGCATCAGCGGCGTCGGCTCCGAAAATCTGGCGGATCATTCGGCGCACTTCATCGGTCTGGCCCGGCTCGGCCGACTGGTCCGGTAGTCGCGTCGTGGCAATGACGTTGCCTCCTCGATCAAAAAACTCCGCTATCTTGGCCAGGTTCGCTGCCGACACGGCTTCCATGCCGGGGACGATCAACAGTCGGTATTGTTGCGGGAACGCGGGCGGGTGGAGGTCTATCCGGCCATCGGCGATGCGGCAGTGAGCGTCCAACGTTTCAGGGTGCAGGTACGTGAAATCGTGGCGCAGTTCCAGCGACAAACGCTCGCCCACATCCATATAGTCAGCCCAGGCGGGAATCGCGCCACCCGCGTACGGTTCGCCCGGCCCGAAATAGTAGGCTGCCTGCAGTCCGTGGATCGGATACAGCACTGCTATGTCCACGACCGGCCGTCCTTGTTGCAGGACACGCTGCAAGCGCCCGATATACTGGTTGTAGCGCGGCAGTTCCGACGCGTAAGGTTCGGTGCGGTAGGAGAGTTCGGGAGGGAACGTGATCAGGTCCGTCCGATACCAGAGAGCGTGCGGCACCATCAGGTTAACGCCCTTCACGAACTGGTCCATTGCCTCACGATAGAGGTTGGGCAACGGCAGATCGATGGCGCCATAGCACTCCGTCATGACCAGCGGCCGCCCGTAGTTTACTGCGGCGGAGCTGACGACCTTGTACATCTTGGACCCGCGGTCATACGCGAAGATCTGATCCAAGCCAGGAATCTGCTGGTACTGAAAAACCTTGATTAAATCGCCGCACAATCCTACTGGATTGACGACTTCCTCCTGGTCCACGTGTCCGGTCAATTGAATGTTGTGATGGCTGCACCAGTCGGCCAATGTCTTGACGAATCCCCGCGCGAACAGCTCGGCTCGCAACCCGAAGAGCTGGTTGCGCGCCGTCGCCGTGGCGGGACCAATGTCATGCCACAGCGCCGGATACAGGAGTGCCGGGCTGTGCCCGTACTTTTCCTGAAACCGCTCGTTGAACGCCGGTGTCCAGGCTCGTCCACCCTCGACCCAATGAAATGTCGGTTCGTCGTAGAACGCGCTGTCGATCGTCTTGCCGAAATGCTCCGGAAACGTCTCATAGTATTTGTCGTACGTCAGTTTGGCGAATTGTCCGACGGATTCCGGGTCGAGGTAATCGACCAGTCCGCGCGCTCCGTCGGGAACACAGACAAACAGCATGACCTGCCAGGGACCAGGGGGTGCTTGCCAGGTGAGTTGGTTGCCGTGAATCTGCTCCATCAGATCCACTCGCTCCTGCGTCTCGGTCTGCATGGCGACCGCGGCCATCAACTTGCCGGGAGGCACCTCCAAGGCGACCGCCGCGGGACCGGTGACAGTTGTCTCGACCTTATCCAACCGCTTGCTCAACGCTTCCGGGTACTGTTGCTTGAGCAATTCACCCGCACTACCGCTGGGAAACCAGAACTCGTCGTAGAGGCACATCTTCAATCCGAGCCGCGAAGCCGTGTCGACCGCATGTTTGTAGTGGCGCAGAAACTCAGGGCTCATGAACTCCACGCCCATTTCCTTGGTGGGGAGAATGCCGAATCCGTAGTAGCCACTGGCGACCGATTTCTCCATGATCTCGGTCGTCCTGTTCTCGTCGAGCGGGCCGTTCCAGAACCAGAGCGGACGCGACTTCCATTGGGCAGGCGGGTCGGCAAAGTCGCTCGCCAGATCGTTGGCCGGCAGCGGCAGAGCGGCGAGAGTGATCGCCACCACACTGCCGAGAAGTGCGAACAGAGCAGCAGAGTAACGCGAATGCGAGGACCGTGTCATGGTGAAAAGCTCCGGTTGGAAGTAGCACTTGATGTCGCTACGGGTGCGGTCAAAGAGTGGATGTGTGCCAGGGTAGTCAGTTCAGCGAGCACGCGGAACGTCGAGTGGCTGGCCGCTGGTGAACTCGTCTTTCGCCAGACCGTCCAGCTCCAACTTGATGATCGTGTCCAACGCATCTTGCTGTGCGGCGGGCAACGTGATGACCAGGGCTTGTGGAGTCTGTTGATAGTCCACCGCGGCGGCCGGACTGGTCAACGCCCTGCCCTTCAACACGCTTGATTTGAGCGGCGGCAATTCGAGTCGATCGCCGTTCCACTGAGCGACGTGCAGGTAGATCGTCTTGTCTTTGTACGTCGAGCCCCCCCAGGCTCCGTTGCGATACGGTCCGCCGCGAGTGCCGTAAATACTCTCCCCGTATCGCTGCAGCCATTGGCCCATCTCTCGCAACCGGTCCGCCTGATCAGTCGGAATCTCGCCCAGCGGATTCGGCCCGACGTCCAGCAGCAGGTTGCCGTCACCGGTTGCACATCCCAGCAGTGTCCTCAGGCAATCCGCAAAGGACTTAACCTTGCCGTCGGGCCGATACGACCAGCCGCCACCGGCGGCATCGACGATGCACATGCACGATTCCCATGCGCGATGGTTCTGGAACTCGCCGAGCCGTTGTTCAGGCGTATCAAAATCGCCAATGTACGGGGCCGGTTGCTGGTTGTAAGCACCCAGTTCGGCCAATCGGTTATTCATGATGATGTTGGGCTGCAATTGCCTGACCAGGTCAAACGTTTCTCCCAGCCGCCAGAAATTGACCAGGTCGCCACTGCCATAGCTGTCCCACCACATCACGTCGATCGGGCCGTAGTTCGTGAGCAACTCGCGCACCTGGCCATTCATGTACTCGACGTACTTGCGATTGTCACCGATGCCGTAATCGCGGTGATACCAATCACGCGGCGAGTAGTAGAGGCCCAGCCGCATGCCCGCCTCGTGGCAGGCCTCGGCCAGTTCCTTGACCACGTCACGTCGAAACGGCGTGTGCATGATGGAGTAATCGGTCAGCCTGGTGTCCCACATGCAGAAACCACCGTGGTGTTTCGCCGTAAACACGATGTACTTCATGCCGGCATCTTGCGCGAGTCGAACCCACGCTGGGGCGTCAAACCGCGCCGGATTGAACTGCTTGTAGAGGTTGTCGTACTCGGGATCGGCAACATAGCCTGCCGGGTCGCCGGTGATATCCAGCGGCTTGGTCCCCTTCCGCGACCAGCTGATTTCGGTACCCGCCAGAGAGGACATATCCCAGTGAATGAACATGCCGAATCTCGCTTCAAGCCACCAGGCCATACGGGCGACTTGTTGTTGCGCCGTCTGTTGGCAGGCGAGCGGTTCGGCCGACACGCCCGTCGCATACACCGACACGAAAATGAGTGCGGTCAATACCCACGTGTTGCTCTTCATCTGGTTCATTCTCCATCATGCGAGTCTGCCGTTGTCCCCCTCCCGCGGAGCGAGCATGTCACCCTGGACAATGCTCACTCAGTGAGGGTACCGCGATGGGCACGGTGCGAGTGGCCAACACCAGTTTCGCCGACTACTGACGAGGATACAATCGGTGGTGGACGATTACGAGTCTGGCTGGGAAGTGAACGCCGGGTCGCTTTCATCGAAGGCACCGCCGAGGGATCAGCTCATTGCCCCCCCTTGCACGTCAACACGTCTGTGGGAATCAGAGAATACATCACGGCATCGTAGATTGTGCCGTTCACGACATGACGGTTTCGCTGGATGCCCTCTCTGGTGGCACCGATTCTCTCGGCCACTCGCTGGCTGGCGGTATTGGCGACAGCCGCCACGATCTCGATCCGCGTGAAGCCAAGTTGTTCAAAACCAAGCTTCGCGACAAGACGAGCGGCGGCGGTGGCCACACCCTGTCCGCTGCAGCTGGTCCTGATCCAATAGCCGAGATTGGCGAAGTTGTGCGTACGATTGATATCGTTGAGCGCACATCCGCCGAGAAATGCCCCGCCGATTTCATCAAGTACAGCAAAATCGAATTCGTCCCCCCGCCGCCACGCATCGGCCCGCGTTTCGAGCCAGGGCCGGCAATGTGCCATGGAATAGTCAGGCGGACACCAGGGAACCCACCGCACGAGTTCCGTGATGGACTCCCGCACGGCCGTGTGAATCATGTCGGCATCGGTCGGCAGGCAGGGGCGCAGGCATATCCGGCCGTCCGTACATTGCACGTCGCGTGCCACGGTCATGGTGATTGTCCTGTGAAGGGAAGCGAGTGTTCCAGTCGCCGATTGTCGGTGGCGAGGCATCATTTGCCCGGCAGACGGTACTGAAGCGGCCAGGCTGCAGGGGCCGGGGCGCAGCGCTGGTCGTTTCTGTTAATCGCTTGACGCGCCTCCGTTGCGAATGGGAAGCCGAACTGCGGGCGGGTGGTCCGTTCGCGAGTGCTTCACGAACGGAATGAATTCCGTTCTACATAGAACTCAGTTACCGAAGCGAAGTACATGTGGCTGGCCGTCAAGCAAGATGTTGAAAGTCATCTGCCAACTATTCGTCGCGGCATCGTACCGCGTTTGCCAGAAGTCGTTGCCATGGACCGCCTGATTCAAAACGGTGCCGTCCAGCTGCAGTTGATATCCGCGATAGTCCTGCAGGTTGGTGAACGTGACCGGCACGTATCCCACGCCGCCGCGCACCGTCAGCTCAGCACGCTGCTGGTCAGTAGCAACGCTCAGCGGATATGCTCGCTGCAGAACACCGGTACTCACCGCGACGTCCAGGGCATTGCCGGCAGCTTCACGCCGCACAAAAAATGGCGTGTCCGCGTGCTGCGCCAACAACTGGCGGAATTCCTCGTTGGGGCCATAGTAGTGGTCGGCATCCACCGGCACCACAATCATCTCCAGGTCGACGTCCACGAAGTCGCCCGGCAGCAATTGGGTCATGCCGGGGGGGGGCGCGAGTTCAATAGCGGTCTTGAAGTTGCCCTTTCCCCACTCGTTGGCAAACGTCGCAACGTGGGGCGTGGGCGACGGCTGGCCTCCCAGTACGGCATCCCACCGCCGGATGATCAATCCGCGCGTGACGGCAACACCGCCTGGCTGGACTCGAGCGCGGTCGACGTCGTGGATACTGACCCACGGTTGGCTACCCCGCAGCTCAATTCCCTGCCGGTCGTATTGATCCTGGCCCTGAACCGGTTTCCACTGCTGCAACACGCCATCGGCATTTCCGACCGCCACGCTGCGCGCCGGTGTTTCGTTGTAATAGTCGGCACCCAGCTGGAAGAAGGCCAGCCGCTGCCACGTGACGGGTGTGCGCACATCGTAGCGCAAATGCACGAACGTGCGCAGGTAGTCGTCACTGCGGGGAATCGATACATCCGCGCGAGTGGCGATCGCGCCGTCGAGGGTCTCTTCGAAATATCCGACATCGGTCAGGCAGGGCCCTTGGGCACGATAGTCGGTGCGGGTACGGCGGGCAGCTTGGTAGCGGCCCTGCTCGTCGAACCAGAGCAAGAAGTCGCCGCCGCCACAATTCTCGGCCCAAGCCCACGGTCCGCCATCGCGACTGCGTGTCATCAGCGGGCGCACGTCCGTAATGAAACACCGCCGCTGTACACGACCCGGTTCAAAACAGATGCTCTCGCCGAAACTGCCGATCGCCGCCTGGTCCCAGAATTGATTGTGCCCCCAACCGACAAGCGAGAGTTGTGCATGGGATGCCGCGGGCACGCCACCCCAACGAGCATAGGTGAGTGCAAAGACCAATTCGCGCGCGCGCGGGCCGGCAGTCGCACGAACGCACAGGCATGCACCCACGGCCCCTGATGAGGAAGGTCCCCCTTGTCGGGCCGCGCGTGCCAATTCTTGGAAGTCTGGACAGGAAGACCAGTCGGTGTGCCGTCGAGGTCGCAGAGCATGGGGGTCAAGCCGGTGATGGCCGGCATGTTCGCTGGCACGAACATCAGCGGCACCACCGTGTCGCGGTCACTGTCATTGCGCAGCACCACCGGCCAGCGATCGAGCCGATCCAGTTCGTCGCTGGGGTAGTAGGTCCCTTGCGAGTTCTGCCACTGCGGCATCGGCAGCTGCACCACGTAAGCCTCGAGACCCGCATCCCAGTTCGCAGTAGTTCCTGCGGATGCTTCGACGACCGGTGTCACGGACTCTGCCAGGGCGTGAGGCGTGATGAGCTGCGTGCTGACCGTGCTGCCCGGTGCCATGGGTGCCGCCACGCGACGACCGTCCACGGCGATCGCGATCTCACCGTCGTGCCACCCGGGCGGGACGTCTGCGCCGATTGTGACCGTACAGCGGTCTGGCCAGAACGCGATCTCCAGCCGCGCTTTGACTTCCGGTGGCTGTTGGCCATCGGCGACGAGCCGGATCCCTTCGATTGCCACACGCTGCAGATTGCGTCCACTTTCCACGAATCGGACCGGAAAGTAGAACTCGTCTTGGGGATCTTCACCGCGCCCTGCGCAGCGATAGGTGACGCCGCCGTGAGTTACCTGCAGCTGCAGGTCAACGGCCGGCAGCTGCGCCAGTGCTTGCGGGCCGTGCTGCAATGCGGCCGCCATATCCATGGCCTGGCTGAATCGCCCGGCGTGAAGTAACCGCAACGACCGCGTATCGAGCATCAGACCTGCCACGCCGCTCTGCATGCAAAGTATCTGACCGGGGGGCGGTTCGCGCATCGTCAGGTAATACGGTGCTCCCTGGTCCCACCATAGGAGCGTAAAATCCTCGGCGCGCGGTGTGAAGCCGCGCTGATGGTCCTGGGCCAAGGCCGCTGATTCCGGCGCAAGCAGCGGGCTCAGAAGAAAATGTGACAGGACGACGAGCGTGAATGTCATGGTGCGCATGGTGGTGGACTACCTGTATCGCGTATTGCCAGTCTGTATTGCGTGTTGCCAGTCTGTGTTGCCAGTCTGTGTTGCCAGTTGTATTGCCGTGCGGGCCTGCCCGCGATTCTACATCATTCGTGAGTCTCCTTGTGGCTGCCCAGCCCAGAGATCCGGGCTGTGGCGGCCAGGGCCACTGACCCTGGCGCGAGTAGCCAAGGTCAATTTCCCTGGTCTTGATGCAAATGGTTCAGAAACTGCCTCATATCGACCGGCCAGGGGGACTCGTAGTCGAGCAATTCACCCGCTTCCGGGTGGAGAAACCGCAATTGAGCGGCGTGAAGGGCGAGTCGATGAACACCGCTGGTGTCGTCGATCATTGGTTGGCCGTACGGACCGCGGTACTTGATATCGCCGCATACCGGATATCCGAGCTCGGCCAGATGGATGCGGATCTGATTCGTACGGCCCGTTTCCAATCGGCATTCCAGTTCCGTGAAAGCGCCGATCCGCCGCAAGACTCGGATATGCGTGATCGCGTACTGGCCGATGTTCGTGTTGGGCGTGCTGCCGCGCAGCCCATCGCCGCGGTCCCGGATCAGCTGCGATTGAATCGTCTGATCCTCCGGGTGGCCCGGCACCAAGGCCAGGTATTTCCGCACGGCGTCGTGCTGGGCAAATTGCCCGATGATATTTCCTTGTGCCTTTTCGTTGCGCGCGAACACCAGCAGTCCGCTGGTGTCGCGGTCGATCCGGTGTACGGCGAACAGTCGTGGCAAACGCGGTTTGATCTGAGTCTTTGCCCGCCGCGCAGCATGTCGAGCGATCAACAGAGGCACAATCTCGTCCAGGGTGGGCTGCTGCTGTCGATGCCGCTGTGACCAACCCAGTTCGGACACACGCCGAAGGGTTACCATGCCCGACGGTTTTTCCACGACCACGATGCTCTCATCCACATATCGGATCACGACATCCGATTCGGCTGGCGGTCGCGGCAGACTGCGGTCCCAGACCGTTACGATTTCTCCGCAGGTCAGGCGTCGCGCTTCATCGACGCACAGTACGCCATTGATGGAGATCCGCCTCGACTGTACCAGTTTTCGCACGGCCGACCACGATTGTCCGGGAAGCCATTCGCGCAGCGCGGCCAGCACGGTTCCCGTCTGAGATTCGGCCACGGTAAACGTCTGGAAATGTGAACGGCTCACTGATTGCGTGCCTGCTTGCTTAAGGTTGCCGGTGGCCACACACGTAGTACGCCGTGCGCGGGGTGCGCTCGAACATCTCGATTCGCATCATCTTAGCCGATTGCGGGATCGGCGTGTGGGAGCCCAAATGTCGCGCCAGCCGCATTCCGGTCTGCCGGCGCTCGCTGCAACGCTGGTCCCGAGAGCACGCTGACACCAGCGAGCTTGTCACACGTGCAAGAGAAGAAACACCACTGGTCCACAGAAACACTTCGATTCGTTCGCTATTGAGCATGGTCTGTTCGTTCCCCACAGTCATGAGCGTACCTACTGGCGAGCGGCATAGCGTGGGGATCCCGTCGTTGTCAAAGCAGAGCCCGCGGCGTCGTCGAATGGGCCTGTTTCTGTCCGGCTCTCACACGGCGGCATTCTGCCGGTGTCTGGCCGGTCAGGCGCCGGAACAAGCGGGTCATGTATTCCACGTAGCGGAATCCGGCTCGATGCGCCACTTGCTTGATGGGCAAATCGGTATCCTCGAGCAATTGTTGTGCACAGCGGACCTGGACACGCTGAATTTCGGCGCCGATCGTATGCCCCACGGCCGCCTTAAAACGAGTTGCCAGCGCCACGCGCGAGAGCGGCACCTGGGCTACGACGTCTCGCGGCCGGATCCCGCGACAGGCTTGTTCGCGGATGAATCGCATCGTCCCGGCCACGTACTGGTCCTCGATCGCCAGCAGATCGGTCGACTGCCGGGTGACGACGCCATGGGGAGGCACGAGCAGACGAGTCCCGGGTGGCGGTTGACCGTCCATCATGTTGTCCAACAGCGCGGCCGCCTGGTAGCCGATGAGCGCAGCGTTTTCGTCGATGCTGGTCAGGGATGGAATGGCCATCTCGCAAAGATACTCGTCGTTGTCGGCGCTGATCACCGCCACCTGCTCCGGCACCGCAATCCCCGTGCGGCGACAGGCGTCCAGCACCTGCAGAGCTCGGTCATCGTAACAGGCCATGACCGCGACGGGTTTGGCGAGCGAGTCAATCCACTGCGATATGCGGCGCTGTTGGTCGCGCCACTGGGCGAGGCGATTCTGTTGACGTTCCCAGGCTTCCCCCCGCTGCGGCCCTCGTCGCGCCAGGAACACGTCGCAGGGACACCCTGCCCGCTCGCTGGCCGCCACGAAGTGGTCGCACAACTCGTCCATGTGCGGATGCACTCCGCGCGGCAGGCCGCAGAAACCAAATCGTTGGAACCCGCGCTCCAGCAGATGCTGGGCGGCCAGTTGTGCCACGCGGCCATGATCGACGCCAATCGACGGCAGGCCGGTGCCGCAAATCACGCCCCGCAAGTCGACGGCAGGGACCTTCAGCTTCGCGATGGCCTTGGCCAGGGTGAGCGTGCCGATCCGCGCCAGGACGCCATCGGGGCGCGCTTCGCCCAGCCAAGGAGGCGTGGGGTCACCCAGGCCGTGCGGTTTGTAGTAAATGGCCCAGTCGCCGCGCTCGCGCTGATAGCGACCCACCCCCCGGACGATTTCCCGGCCGTAAGAACGCGACGTGTCAACCAGCAGCACGACGCGTCGGCGCTGGTATCGGTCGCCGGGCGAGTGGATCGGTGCGGCTCGCGAGGGTGTTCCATGCTTCTCCATGCTTCTCCACGCTTCTCCAAGGCTCTTCGGCTCTTCGTATTGTATAAGGATCGGGCGAGCTGTGGCGGACAACGACTGGCAGCACAGGGGGGTGGCCCTCCTGTGGGAACCACTGTGTGGAGCTGTTTTCCCGGTGTACGGACAGGCACCTGGCCGAAACATGTGCGCCGGCCGCCATTTCGTAATGTTCAATGATTGTGTCGTTTTGTGCAAGAGTTTTCCCTTGGAATGTCGGGGAAATCGGCGATCATAAGACGTGAGCGTGTCTGTGTCGCTCGCCCCGCCGCCCCCACCGCGCGCGCAGCGCGGTACGTCGCGAATCCGCCAGGAGGTCATTATGAGCCGATGCAACGCTCGCGTGTATGCTGCAGCAGCCGTGTTGTTGTGCGGTTTCATCGCGCCCGCCGAAAGGGCCCGAAGTGACGAGTCGCGTCCGACGGGACTGACCAATCCGTTCTTTGCCATGAACTTCGCACTGCACGTTCCCACGCTGGCACCCGACGCGCAGGCCGCACTGCTCAAGGAACTCGGCTACCGCGGTACTCAGTACTTGGGAACCCTGGAGAACCTGGACACCACACTCGCGGCCATGGATCAGGCTGGATTGGAGGTCTTCACGGCCGCCGTGACTCCCTACGACGTGCCAGTCGATCCGGGGGCCAGCTACGCGGCAGAGTTGAAAGATGCCATCCGAAAGCTGCAGGGCCGCAAAACGGTGCTGCTTTTCCAGTTCGTCAGCTCGACCTATGAACGTTCGTCGGAGCGGGGTGATGCACGGGCCGTCGAACTGGGGCGCGAATTGGCCGATTACGCGCGCCCTTACGGTGTGCGATTGGCTGTCTATCATCACGTGAATATCTGGTGCGAACGAGCGGATCATGCCGCGCGGATCGTCAAACGCTGCGAGCGGGACAACCTGGGGATTTGTTTCAACCTGTTCCATTGGTTGCGAACCGATCCACATGGTGATCTTGATCGGCTGGTTCGCGAGTCGATGCCACACATCTTTCTGGTCACCATCAATGGAACGACACCCGACGGAGGATATGCCACGTTGGATCAAGGCTCGGATGACGTCCAGCGATTCTTGCAGCCGTTTATCACGGGAGGCTTTCGCGGACCGATCGGGTTGCAGTGTGTCGGAGTTGCTGGCGAGCCGCGCGACAACTTGATTCGATCGATGAAAGCCTGGCAGAACATCTCTGCCCACCTGGCAGGCTCTGCCCCGGCTGAACGCTGAATGAGACGACTGGTAATGTCCGGGATGACCGTAGACGCGTGTACCAGAACGCGGGAGCAGATTCGCAGTCCGAAGCACGAAATCCGCCCTCTCACACAGATTCAAATGACAGAAATAGGGGAGAAAGGGAAGAAGGGAAGAAGGGAAAACGGAGGACAGAATGGCATGCTGCTCGTGAGAATCTGCTTGGGGCCCGTGACTGTCGTTTTGCCGGCAGCGGAGGTTTTGGATTTCGAATTTGTTCGGGATTTCGATATTGGGATGTCGGATTTCCGGGGTATGGTGGTGGCCGAGGGGCGCGTGTGGGTGTGCGCTGCAAGAGGGAAGTGGGCTTCATGAGGAAATGAGATGAATCAACCGCAGCAAGCAGCTTCGAAAACGACCCCGCAGATGCCGATTGTCGGCCTACTGCCGGTGATGGATCCTCGGATTGACCCTGCGCTGGAACACAAGATTCTCGGCTATCTGGCATTGGAGGCCAAGCTGCAGTCGCTGGGAGTCCAGGTGGTTTGGCCGGGCCGAGCGGTTTCGCGCGAGGAGGAGGCGGTCGCGGAAGTCGAGCGGATGCGGGCCGAGGGGGCGTGTGGCATCATTTACTTCACAGCCTGGTTTCTGCGCGCTAACGTGATCGTGGGCGCTTGTCAGCACAGCAATCTGCCCGCACTGGTCTGGGCGATTCCCAATCTCGACGATACTTCCCTCATCGGATTCGGTGTGACGCACGGCTCGCTGGACGAGGTCGGTTTTCCCCATGAGGTCGTGTGCGACCAATGGAATGACGCTTCGGCGCAGGCGATCAAGGCCTGGATTCGCGCGTGTCAGGTCAAACAGATTGTGGCCCGGTCCCGATATGGGCACGTGGGGGGCAAGTGCCTGAGTATGATGACCGCCGACAGTGACGCCAATCAGTGGCGCAGGCAGTTTGGACTGGATGTGGATCATGCCGAGCAGTGGACGCTGATACACGAAGCCGAGAAGATCCCGGAGTCGGCGGCAGTAGCGTTGATGGACGAGTGGAAGCGGGACTTCCGGGCCATCGACGTCTCGGACGACGTACTGGCCCGTTCCGCCCGACTCTATCTGGCGGGCAAGGAGATGTTCACCCGCAATCGGTGGGATTTTGCCGGGGTCAAATGCCAGTTTGAGCTACTGGACAACTATCTGGCACCCTGCCTCCCGATCGCCTTGTGGAACGACGACGGGTACGTCGTCGCGTGCGAGACGGACATGAATGCTGCCCTGACGATGTACGTGCTGCACCAGTTCAGCCGTCACCCGGTCATGTTTTCCGACATCCAGTACCTGAACCGGGAAGAGAGTTGGGCGCGGTTCTTGAACTGCGGCACGGCCGCGACGCGACTGGCCGGTGGCAAGCAGCAGGTCGTGTTGCGCAATTGTCCGGAGATTCAAGGGACCTATGACGAGGCCACTGGTAAACATCTGTGCAAGGGAGGTGCCTGCCCGCATTTCATCCTCCCGCCGGGGCGCGTCACGTTGGCCCGCTTCGGCCGCATTGCGGGGCGTTACGTGCTGCACGCCTGTGGCGGCGAGTCGTTTGCCTACCCGCACGACGAGAATAGCCTGCTGGGCATCGGGGCCGTATGGCCATTCGCCTATGTGAAGATCGAACAAGATATGGACCGATTCGTACGCAACCTGCGCGCTCACCACATGTGCATTGCTCCGGGTGACTGGTTGCCCGAACTGACAGCCTTGGCTCGGCTGTGGAACGTGGAGATGCTGTGAGGCGCATACAGCCATGAGCTACCTGGGAATCGACGTCGGAACCAGTCGCACGAAGGGGGTCGCCTACGACCAGTCGTTTCGCGTGCTGGCCGAGAGCAGCACGGCGTATGAGCGAGTGTGCCCGCGGCGCGGCTGGTACGAGATTGACGCGGCCGCGCTGGGACGTGCGGTGCGGCAGGTGGTTGCCGAGTGCAGTGGTCAGTGCGGCGGCGATCCCGTCCGGTGGCTCTCGTTTTCCGTTTTCGGGGGAGGTGTCACGGCTCTTGACGGCGACTTGCAGCCGCTGCTCAACGTGATCAGCACGACGGACCAGCGCGCGCAATCGCAGGCCGACGACTGGCGTCGACGGTTTGGCCGCCAGCGGACTTACAGCATCACAGGCACGACGACACACCCCAGCTTGATGCTGCCCAAAATCCTCTGGATTGTTGCACATCTCGGACACGCCGACGGCATTGCCCAGTTCGTCACGGCCGCGGAACTGGTCCAAGCGTCTCTGGGAGTGCGGCCGAAGATGGATCTGGCCACGGCTTCCACCACCATGCTCCTGGACATCAATCAGCGGCGCTGGTCGGACGAGATTCTGGCGGCTGCCGGGATTCCCGCCGAGCGACTTCCCGCACTGATCGCGCCGGGAGAAGTCATCGATACGCTTCCCACCGCGATGTGCGATCAATTGGGGGTGGCCCGCGGTTGCGCGCTGGTGGCAGGGGGCCACGACCAGCAGGTGTGTGCGTTTGGTGCGGGGCTGCTGCAGCCAGGTGAAGCAACCGATTCGCTGGGGACGGTCGAGTGCATTACGACACTGTTCGAGCGTCCCTTGTTGCGGCACGACATGCTGGAGAACAACTTCAGTAATCTGCTGCACGTACACGACACGTATGCGGCCACGCTGGCCTACAATTTCTCGTCCGGCGATCTGTTGGAGTGGATGCGAAGCACGCTGTTCGGCGGCCAGCCGAGCTTTGACGCCATGTTTGCCCGGCTCCCCAAACAGCCCTCGCAAGTCCTCGTCCTGCCCCATTTTGCCGGCAGCGGCACGCCTCATCTTGATGCTCGGTCCAAAGGGATGCTGGTGGGCCTGACGCTGCAGACCTCGGCGGAAGATATCCTCCGCGGCGCGGTCGACTCGAAAAACTACGAGATGAAACAGAATCTGGATGTGTGGAATCGCAACGGCATTGCCTTCCAGCGCCTGCGGGCCTACGGCAAAGGCACTTCCTGCGACGAGCTGCTGCAAATCAAAGCGGACATTCTCGAGCTGGAAGTCCAACGACTCAACGTCGTGGAAACGGGCTGCCTCGGCGCGGCACTGCTGGCCGCTCGTGGTCACAACCCGGAACTGCCGGTCCGTGAGATTCTCGATTCCTCGGTGACCATCCAACGTACCTTTGCGCCGCGCAGCGAATTTGCCGAGCAGCATCGCCGCGCCTACGGACTCTACCAGGAACTCTATCCTCGCATGCAGGATGTGCTACACGAACTATGACTACCGACGTGGACAAACTGGCCTCGCAATACCGGCAACGACGTGACGCGCTGGGTTTGTTCGACGCCAATTGCTGGTTGGGCCGGCCATTGGAGCCGGCCTTCGCGGCGCTGGAAGACATCGACAACCTGACGGCGGCATTGCGACGCTACGGAATCGAGAGGGCTGTCGTCTCCCATACCCTGGGCGTCGGCTGTGGAGCCGAGGAAGGGAATCGAGCCCTCGTGCAGGCCATTCAAGAGAATGAGATGCTGCTGGCAGCCGCCACGCTGGTTCCCGAGATGGCATGCGGCACCAACTGGTGCGAGCTGCTGCGCCAAATGATCGATCAACGCATACGCATGGTGCGATTGTTTCCCGCCGCGCACAATTTCCTGTTGGCAGGGAAATACCTGCGAGGCATGCTGGAAGCTCTTCAACAACTGCATCTCCCCCTCGTGGTCTGGAACACGCAAACGACCTGGTCGGCGATTGCCGGCGTCTGCGAAGAGTTTCCCGAGTTGCCCGTCGTGGTGGAAGGGGTCAATCGCAAGCTGTTCTACGACAACCGAGTCTATTACTCGTTGTTGGAGTGTTGTCCCAACCTGTTGCTCGAGACTCATAATCTGGTGAACTACCTGGGATTGGACGACCTGGTCAGTCACTTTGGTTCCCAGCGGTTTCTGTTCGGCTCGTATTTCCCTCACCAGGATCCCAATGCCGCCGCCATGCTGCTCTGTGATGGTGATATGACGCAGCGCGACCGAGAGAATATCGCTCACGGAAACCTGGATCGCTTGTTGGCCGAGGTTGATTTGTCATGATCATCGACGCTCACTGTCACTTAGGTCGTTCGCCGCAGTTTCATTTCCCGGACGTGTCGGTGGCCCGCATGTTGACGAGCATGGATCGTCTGGGCATCGAACGAGCGATGTGCTGCCATCTGGCCATGTTGCAGGGAGCCTGGGAACTCGGGCTGCGCGAAAGTATCGAAGCCTATCGTCTCGCGGCCGGCCGGATCCTGTTCTATGCCGCCTTCGATCCGACACTCGCTGATGGAGTGGAACAGGTGGCTCGCTGTCTCGATCGGGAAGAGTTCGTGGGTGTGAAGATCCACCCTTCGATGCACGGACGATACGCGGACGATGACTGCTACGATGCCGTCTGGCAGCTCGCCGATCAACGGCGAGTTCCCTTGCTGACCCACTCGTGGGACCTCTCGGAACAGAATCCCACCCAGAAATTTTCGTTCCCCAGTCGTTTCGAAACCTACGCGACTCGATATCCCGATGTCCCGTTGATTCTCGGGCACGCCGGCGGACGCGTGCGCGGCCACATGGCTGCTGTCGACCTGGCGCGGCGTTGCCCGAATGTATGGCTCGACACCGCCGGTGACTGCTATGCGCTCGGCCTGATCGAATACCTGGTGCAAGGTGCCGGTGCCGACAAGGTGCTGTTCGGGTCGGACCTGACCTGGATCGATCCGCGAACGCAGCTCGGTATGATCCTCGATGCCGACATTGCCGCCGACGCCAAACAGCAGATCCTGGGCGCCAATGCGGCTCGACTGTTTCGTCTTGCCGACGGCGTGAACCAAATTCATCGGTCATAAGCAACCGGAACTGCAGTGCGTGGCGGAAAATGGAAGACGGAGAAGGGAGGAAGGAGGAAGGGAGGAAGGGAGGAGGGGAGGAAGGGAGGAAGGGAGGAAGGGAGGACGCAGTGGCATGCTGTTGGTGAGAATCTGCTTGGGGCCTGCCCGCCGCGGTGTGGCCGGCAGCGGAGGGTTTTTGTTTTTGGATGTCGAATTTATTTTGGATTTCGAGATTGGGATTTGGAATTTCCTGTTTGGTTGCGGCCTCTGGCGGCGTTCGAGTTGGTCGGTGTGACCTGCGCGCCGTGTTCGCGTGCTGCAGAACGGAATGGCCGTTCTGTGTCGGAGGAAATGGAGAGCTGTGGATGCTGCACAAACGGAATGAATGCCGTTTTACGTATGGTTGCGGCCGCGGGCCGCGTCAGGAAAGGCCACCGGTGAAGGGACTATGAATTCTCAGACGAATGCGAATACCGAACGGGAGCTGGAGAGTCTGTACGGGCTGACCGCCGCAGAAATCCGCGAGTGCCAGGAGCATCTGATGATCGGCGGGGGGACACGCGGCGGGCCGATCCTGCATCACGGCAAAGGAGTGCGAGTCTGGGACCTGGACGGCAAAGAGTACATCGACTGTACGAGTCAGAGCTGGGCACTCTATCTCGGTTACTGCAACCAGGAAGTCTGGAATGCGGTCGACCAACACGCGCGGCGTCTGACACACGTGCATCAAGGGTTCGACACGTTGCCGCGCTTCGCACTGGCCAAACGGATCGCCCAGATCGCTCCGGCCGGGATGAACCGCGTTTCGTTCGTGCCGACCAGTGCCTTGGCGCTGGAAGGAGCGATGAAGCTGGCGCTCAAGAACCGACCGGGCTCGTCGCATTTTCTCTGTCTCTGGGACAGCTATCACGGTACCACGCTAGGGACGATGGGGGCCAGTTGGATCTCGACGCAATCCAACGGCCGTTACGTGGGGGGGAGTCGCTTTCTGCCTCTGACTCGGCAGTGTGTGCGATCACCGAACCCGTACTGCTACCGCTGCTATTTCGGTCAGCAGCCCGAAGACTGCGACTTGATGTGTGCCAAGATGCTCGAGTTGACGATTCAGAAGTCGGTGAATGGTCCACCGGCCGGGTTGCTGGTCGAGCCGCTGCAGGCCAGCGGCGGCCAGATCATCTTTCCTCAGCGATTCATGGAAGCGATCCGCGAAATCTGCGACCGCTATGCAGTTCCGTTGATCTTCGACGAGATCCAGACGTTCGTGCGAATCGGCAAGTGGACGGCTGCCGAGTATTACGGCGTGACTCCCGATTTTCTCGTGCTGGGCAAAGCCATCGGCGGCGGCCTCCCTTTGGGTGTGACGATCGTCAAGGATGGACTGGCGGGATACGATCCCGACTCGGAAGAACTGCATACGTTCGCGAATAACTCTCTGTCGCAGGTCGCTTCCCTCAAATTGTTGGAGATCATCGAGCGCGATAACATCCTGGACAACGTGAATCGCATGGGGGCCTATATCCGGGAAGGGCTGTTGCGCCTGCAACGCGAGTTCCCCGAGATGGGTGACATCCGCCAGGTGGGGCTGCATATCGGCGTCGAGTTTGTCAAGGATGCCGATAGTAAAGAGCCGCTGGACGAGCAGACGAGGATGATCCGCGACGAAGGAATTCGGCGTGGCGTGATCTTCGGGCTTGCCGGCGTGCGCCGCAACTTGTTGAAGATCAAGCCGTCTTTGATCATCGATCAAAATGAATGTGATGAAGTACTGCGTCTGTTGGGCGAATCGATGCGGGCTGTACTCAGGTAGAGGCGTATCATGCTGACCATTGACTTGACGGGCACCGTCGCCTTGATTGTGGGGGGGGCACGCGGTATCGGCGCGGGGATCACCGAGGCCTTCGCGCGTGCGGGGGCGAAAACCGTGCTCACGCATACCGGGAGTGGTCATCAGGCCCATCGCCTGGACCAGTTGCTGGAGGGCCTGCGTGACGAAGGGTGCCGGGTGGAAGCTGTGGTCGCCGATGCCTGCCTGCCGGAAACCGCTCAGGCCGTGGTTGAGCAGATAACGAGGAAATACGGTCGGCTCGATACTCTCGTGAGCAACGTGGGGAAGAATCTCGCCCGCCCCGCCGAGGAAACGACCACGCAGTCGTGGCACGAGTTCATCGATGTGAATTTGTCTTCGGCGTTTTACGCCGTGCGGTCCGTCCTTCCCACCATGGTCAAAGCGAAGCATGGTCGGATTCTGTTGATCGGTTCGTCCGCGGTATTCGACGGTGGCGGCGGTGCCATCGATTACGCGGCGGCGAAAGCAGGCTTGGTCGGCATGATGCGATATTTGACGCGCAGTTATGCCCGCTGTGGCATTCGCACCAACGTGATTCATCCCGCGGTCATCGAAACCGACCTGCTCCACGAACGCTATAATGATCCGGCCAAGAGACAGAAGTTGATCGACCAGGTACCAATCGGGCGTCTGGGGCAGCCGGCGGATGTCGCCGGCCTGGCGGCGTTCCTGGCCAGCTCGTGGGGCGATTTCATTTGCGGGCAGGAGATCCTGGTCGATGGAGGCAGAACTTTCTACCGCGCCGGCTGAGCGTCAAGCTCGACGTGTGTTCCTCGTGCACCAATAATCCTTGTCGTCGGAACGATACCGTGAGCCCCCTCCCCTCCCCGTTCAACACGCCCACCAGTTCCTTTCGCCGAAGTTGCCGCAGGCGGTCAAACACCTGTAGCATTTCCGATCGCACGTGATAACCGATAACCATCCCTCTCCGGAACGAAAAGGAATAACCCCATGAAGCGTCGCACATTTCTTCAGACAGCCGCTGCCGGGCTGGCCCTCCCCTACTTCGTTCCCCGCCATGTGTTGGCGGCACCCGGCCGGCCGGGCGCCAACGATCGCATTGCAGCCGGTGTCATCGGCACGGGCGGCCGCATCGCGCGAGTGATCAGCGAAACGCCACGAGACGTGCAAGTGGTGGCGCTGGCCGATTGTGACCTGCGACAGATGGCGGCCACCTCGACATTCGGCAGTGTGATGAGCCAACTCCTGCCCGACGAGTTTCCCAAGTGGCCACGGTATCAGGACTACCGCGAGATGCTCGACAAGGAAAAGCTGGATGCCGTCTATGTCGGGACGACCACCCACGCGCGGGCGCTCTGCTGCATCCATGCAGTGCAAGCGGGCGTCGATGTGTATGCCGAGAAACCGCTCACCCTGACCATCGAAGAAGGGCAAGTGCTGGTTCGAATCGCGCGCCAGCACCAGCGTGTCGTACAAATCGGCACGCAATGCCGCTCGCTCGAATGGTACATGTGGAGCAACAACTTGATCCGCAGCGGTGCTTTGGGGGCGATCCAGAAGGTCGTGACCCACAACTTTGGACCGCCCGTACGCCGCCAGATCAAACCGGGACAGACGGTACCAAAGGAACTTAACTGGGACATGTGGTGTAACCAGACGGACCTGGTACCTTACGACCCGGATGACTGTCATCCTGGGAGTGATCGATGGGCTAAATGGTGGGCCTACGACGGCGGAGGGTTGGTGTGGGGCATGACCGGCTGGGGAACTCACTGCCTGGATATGGTGCAGGCGGCATTGGGGACCGACTATACCGGGCCAGTGGAAATCTGGCCGGAAAAACCAGGCGATCCGCAGAGTCCCGTCACGATGCGGTACGCCAATTCGGTCATCCTGGAATTCTCTCTGCCGCACGGCTACGGCGACTTCTGGGGCGCGCGGTTCATCGGCGAGAAGGGCATGCTCGAGCGGACACAGAGCGTCAAGAGTGACCCGCCGGAACTGGTGGCCGATCACCCGCCCTACGCCGACTACCCGGCCGTGCCCCATCTTCAGAATTGGATCGACTGCATGCGCTCGCGACAGCGGCCGCGGGCCGACGTCGAGATCGCGCACCGGTCTCACACCTTGTGCCACCTGGCGAATATCACCCGCGAGTTGAAACGACGCCTGCAATGGGACCCGGACAAAGAAGAGTTCGTGGGCGACGACGAGGCCAATGCCCTGCGCTCGCGACCTCGCCGTAAAGGTTATGAACTGCCGGAGGAGGCGTGAGGGAGGAACGGAGGAAGGGAGGAAGGGAGGAAGGGAGGAAGGGAGGAAGGGAGGAAGGGAGGAAGGGAGGATGGGAGGAAGGGAGGAAGGGAGGAAGGGAGGAAGGGAGGAAGGGAGGATGGGAGGATGGGAGGCGCCTTCATGCGGCGATGTCGGGCGTGCACCTCGCAGCGAGTGTTTTGGTCAGTGAGACAGTTCGATTGTGAATGTGTTTGGCATTTCGTTATTCGGATTTCGCATTTCCCGTTAGGTATTGGCCGCAGGCCGAATGCTGAAGTGGGGGAGGTACGATGAAGAAGGCAATCGTGATTCGGGCCTTTTCGGCCAGTCCGAATTTCCTCGGTGGGACCGACTTTCTGCAGGGAGAAGACGATTACGCGCGGTGCTTTGACGAGGCCGTGCGACTCGGGTTCGAGGGCGTGCAGCTGTACGTATCGCGCCACGGTTACTTGTCGTTCGAATGCGAGGACCGTCGCGCCGAGGCCATTGCGCGCGCGCGCGGGCCTGTGGCGTCGCCCTGACAAGCCTCGAGATTGAGCCGTTCAGTTTTTCGTTGACCGATGACGAGCCGGAAGTCCGCACGCGTGGCGAGGCCACGGTGCGACGGGGCCTGCAGATCGCGGCCGCGATGGAAGCGCCCGGCGTCCTCGTTATTCCTGGCTATGTGGGACTGCCGTGGGACCCGAGCGTTAAACCGGTCCGTTACGACCTCGCCTACGATCGGCTTCTCGGCGCCCTGCAGTCGCTGGCCCCTACGGCCGAGCAATGGAACGTCCCGGTGCTGATCGAGAATATCTGGAACATGTTCTTGCTCAGTCCGCTGGAGATGCGACAGCTCATTGATGAGGTGGCCAGCCCGCAGGTCGGTGTATTGTTCGACACGGGTAATGTTGTGCAGTTCGGTTTCCCCGAACAGTGGATCCGCATTCTCGGGACGAGGATCAAAGAGATCCATTTGAAAGACTATCGCCGGGCGGTAGGGACCGTCTCGGGATTCGTCTCGCTGTTGGAGGGAGATGTCAATTGGCACGAAGTCATGGAGGTCTTGGACGAGATCCGATATGACGGATTTCTCACGGCCGAGGTGTTTCCCTACGCCCAGCACTCAGACGCCGTGTTGCTCCATACTTCGCAGTCCATGGATCGCATCATGAAACGGAAAGCACCATGAGTCAATGCGTCAAAATCGGACTGGTCGGTACCGGTGAGATCGGCCAGGTACATGCTCAGGCGCACGCCCACGCGACCGGCACGCAGCTGTGCATTGCGGCTCTGCTGCAGCCCGCCGCTGAACAACGGCTCGCGGCACAATACAACGCGCAGCTTTACAGCAGCCTGGATGCACTGCTGGATGACGCGACTGTGGATGCCGTCGATATCTGTCTGCCCAACGACTTGCACCGGGAATTCGCGGTTCGCGCCTTGCAGGCCGGCAAACACGTATTGTGCGAAAAGCCCATGGCGCTCTCGCTGGAGGATGCCGACGCGATGATCGACGCCGCACGGCGCGCCGATCGATTTTTGATGATCGGGCATGTGCTGAGATTCTGGCCCGAATATCGCCAGGCGAAAGCGGCCATCGACGCCGGCACAGTCGGCGACCCGCTGGCGATTTCCGCTCGGCGCATGGTATCGTTATTGGCTGGTACTCAGGGTGATCGCGGTTGGCGTCACGATGCTCGGCGCAGCGGCGGTGCGGTACTGGACATGCAAATCCACGATCTCGATTCATTCTGCTGGTTCTTCGATGACCGTCCTCACACCGTCTTCTCGCGCGGACTCCGTTCACCTGACGGTGCGCTGAGCCACGTCTTTACCCACCTGGAGTTTCCCGGCGGTCAACAGGCTTTCGTCGAGGCCAGCTTCATGATGCGTGGCAACCCGATCGACATTTTCTTTCGCGTGCTGGGGAGCCAGCGGTCGATGGAATACACGTTCAATCCCGCCAGCTTTGCCCTGCACGACATCGAGACGCGAAAAGAATCGTCGGTGTCCCCCTCGCTGGTGCTTTACGAGTGGAAGAAGCCGTCCGAGTCGCTCTACATCCCCGAGGCGGAATCGTTTGCGATCGCCTTCGGCGACGAGGTGAGTTACTTTGCCGAGTGTGTGCGGACCGGCACCGCTCCGCGGATCGGCACGGCCCAGCAGGCACGCCAGGCGCTGGAAATCGCCCTCGCCTCGCAGACCTCGTGCGAGACGGGCGAGCCGGTACGGTTGGCCCGATAGATGGCGATCTGCGGCCTTGGTGTGAAAGCCAGGCAGTGCGCCAATCGTGTTGTCACCACCGCGTGGTGGCACTCCGCAGCCCAAGGGTCGCCGCGCGCTGCGCGGTGCGACCTGGGGAGACGAGGTTTCCCCGGTTCAAGATCGGTCGTGGATCGATCATAATGACCGGGTATGTCCATTCCGCATAGTTGCGATATTTGGGAGAACATCGATGATCCGCTGCCTGACGCTGATTGCGGCTACTGTGCTGACCCCTGAGACCTTTGCGGCGGACGGCCCGCAGACTGCCCCTGCCGAAACGGCAGGTATGATGACCATCTTCAACGGTAAGGACCTGGCCGGCTGGGATGGCGACCCGAGATTGTGGTCGGTCAAGGACGGCGCCATTCACGGCGAAACGACCGCCGAGAGTCCTGCGAAAGGAAACACCTTCCTGATCTGGAAAGAGGGTGTCACAAAAGACTTTGAACTGCGTCTGTCTTTTCGCTGCAGCGCGACCAACAATTCTGGCATTCAATATCGGTCGCAGCATATTGCCGAGGGACGCGTTTCGAACAGTTGGGTCGTTCGCGGCTATCAGCACGAAATTCGCAACGAGGTGAAGTTGCCCAATGTGAGCGGATTCATTTACGACGAAGGGGGCAAGCGTGGCCGCATCTGCCTGGTGGGCGAGAAGACGATCTGGGGAGCCGATGGCAAGAAGGAAGTCGTCGGGTCGCTTATCGACCAGGCGGGGTTCGACAAGCTCATGAAGCTGGACGACTGGAACGATGTCGTGATCATCGCCAAGGGGAATCGCATTGAGCACTACCTGAACAATGTGGCGATATTGGATTTCACGGACGACGATCCGAACCTGGCACTGCGCGACGGCATTCTTGCGCTGCAGCTGCACGCCGGTGCGCCCATGTGGGCCGAGTTCAAGGATATCCGCATCAAGGCGATCGAGTGACATTCGGCCAGCGACCTTGAGGGCCGAAGATCTGATCGAGCGCCGGCGCGAGAGTGTCGGTGCGGACGGCCAGGTCGAGCACGGTGAACCGGCGCCGCAGGTAGTAAGCCTGGAGATAGCTGGCGCGAAGCCGTGCGGGTGAGATGCCGATCTGTTGTGGCTGGCAGGGAGAGCCAGCCGCCGCCAGGCGATCGTGGAGTTCCGAAAAAGGCATCAGGTGCGCTTGCAGGCTCTCGCGCATTTTCGGCCAGACGGCTCGCAGGCACTCCAGCTGCCGTCGCAGCTGCGCCGCGGGCACCCACTTGGCACGGATTTCTTCCAGGGCTTTGTCCACGAGACACGGCAAGTCAAGTCGTTCACGTATGTCTTGCTCGATCGAAGCGATGTCGGGCCACGCGGATGCCAGCCGATCGACATCCACTTGTTCGAGCGATTGGCTGAGCAACTGTTCGTAGAGCGCCGATGAGGCGAGCGTGCCGATACCGACTTGAAAACCGTGCGCCGGGCCATGACCTGGGTGCGGGCTACGCTGCATATCCCACAAGTGGCTAAACTGATGATCCGCCCCCGATGCCGGGCGGCTGGTCCTCGTCCGCTGCATGGCGAAACCGCTCATCGCCAACCCGCAGAACAACGACTTCAAAGCCTCAGGTTCGCCGCGCCGAATCCGCTCCGGCTGGTCGACCCAGCGGCGGAGGCTGCCGTGCAGCATGTCCCACGCGATGCGGTCGAGAGGCTCGACGGCCAAGGCATCGGCGATCAGCCAGTCGGCGCCCGCGACGATTTTCGCCAGCAGATCGGCATATCCCGCGGCGCTCATCCCGACTGGGGCCGACTCGATAACTTCCAGGTCGGCCAGAATGCCCGCAGGTGCTGGGCAGTTGTAAGTCTGTTTCGACCCGTGGTGCGTGATCGAGGCGCCAAAGGACGAGTAACCGTCCATCGAAGCCGCCGTCGCTACTACCAGGTAAGCCTGTTTGAGTTGGTGCGACGCCAGCTTGGTAATGTCGTTGATGGTGCCGGAACCGACTGCGACGCCGATCGCAGCCTGCTCGGCAAGAGCACGCTCGACCGTCGCGACGTGCTCGTAGCGCGCGAGCAGATCCGGTTCGTGAAACACCAGCGGCGCTGTGCAAGGATGCCCCGCGCAGCGGAAGCTGTCGAGCACATCGCGGCCGGCCACGGCAAACGTGTTGACATCGGCGATGATCATCGCCGGCCGCCGGTGAAACAACTGCTGGAAAACGGCTGCCGCCTGATGACGCGCACCGTGCTGGATGCGCAGCAGGCGAGTCTGCCCGGCCACGCGCAAGGCCCGCTCGATCAGTTGTTCGTCGGTCGTGGGTCTTCCCGCCTGCACAAGCACCTCCGTGTCCGGCTTCATAGGCCGCGCTCAGACCGCCAGCGGCAGGTTCATACTCAAAGTGCCAGCCGGCCCGCCGCGACCCAGCGGTTTCAGCCGGAAAGGTTTTCCTATTAGCCCAGTCCTATTTGCCCAGTGCTATTAGCTCAGTGCGCCGCGACGCGAAATGAACAGCCCTGTCCGCGGGCAAGGGGCATTCTGGTGCGGCTTTGCCGGCTACGATGGACCGCACGACTTACCGTGTGCGTTCATAGTTTCCAGCCGTCGCGATAGGGGGGTTGCAGGAGTGCATTGGCGGCTGCGGAGTCTTTAAAGCACAGCTTGTCGGCATCCCAGTAGAGTTTCTCTTGGGTGCGGATGGCGATGTTTCCCATCAGCGCGACGGCGGCGAGCTGGCCGGCGTGGTCGACGAAATTGCTGCCGGCCGGGCTCCCTCCCTTGCAGGCGTTAATCCACTCCTGGTAATGGCCTGGCGAGCGTTCCAGCTGCTGCGGCGGTTTTCCGACGGCCAGGGCCCTGGCTTCCGGCAGCAGTTGTGCACCCAGCAACATGCCTTCGTCGCCCACGATCAAGGTGCCATCGTTGGCAAAGATGTTCTTGGTTCCCACCTCCTTCGGCAACGGAGGCATCATACCCCCGTCGTACCACTTGATCACGATCTCGGGCCGATCTCCCTCGGCCGCAAAGCGAAACGTCACAATCGAGGCCAGTGGCGCTGTTTCATTCCTGACCTCGGGCGGCGCGTTCCAATGAGTGGAGCAGGCCTCCACGCTCGCGGGCCAGCCGAGCTTCAGTGCTTTGAACGTGGCCGACAGGTTGTGGCAGCCGATATCGCCCAGGACCCCCGTCCCGAAATCCCACCAGCCGCGCCAGGCAAACGGATGGTAACAGGGGTGGTAGGGTCGCATGGGGGACGGACCGATCCAGAGGTCCCAGTTGAGCTGTTCCGGCACCGGCGGCGTGTCTTGCGGCCGGGGAATTCCGCGCGGAGAAATATCCGGCCGGCGATTCGACCACGAGTGGATTTCACGCACCTGGCCCAAAGCGCCCGACCAGATGTACTCGCAGATCAAGCGAGCCCCTTCGCTCGCCTGTCCCTGATTGCCCATCTGAGTCGCTACGTGGGCCTCTTTCGCCGCTTTGGATATCTCCAAGGCTTCGTGAACGGTATGGGTGAGTGGCTTTTGACAGAAGACATGCTTCCCCATCTTGAGAGCCGCCATGGTCACCACCGCGTGAGCATGGTCGGGTGTGGCGATCATCACGGCGTCGATGTCCTTCTGAGCATCGAGCATCTCGCGATAGTCGGTGTAAATCTTGGCGCTCGGGAACGGCTTTGCCGCGTGAGCAGCCTGAGCCGCGTCGACATCGCAGATGGCCACAATGTTCTCCGTCGGTACTTGCTGGATGTCACCCGACCCCATGCCCCCAACTCCCACACCGGCGATGTTGAGTCTTTCATTCGCCGATGGCTGTCCAGGTGCTCCGAGAACATGTCGAGGGATGATCGTGAAGGCCGTGGCGGCCACGGTCCCCGCCAGGAGCTGACGCCGATTGAAAGCAAGTTTCCGACTCATCGTTCTACCCTTGTGTTAAAGCCTTGCGGACATGCTGTTGATCGGGACTCTGTCACGACCAAACAGGAAATCCGAATATCGAAATCTTAACGCGGCCGCTGGCCGCAACCAAACAGGAAATTCGAAATCCCAATAGCGAAAACCTAAACAAATTCGAAATCCAAAACTCAAGACAAAAACCTCCGCTGCCGACAAAACCACAGTCATGGGCCTCAACCAGCAGCATACCCTGCTGTCCTCCGTTTTCCCTTCTTCCCTTTCTCCCTTTCTCCCCTTTTCTTCTGTCACTCGCATCCCAGGGTATGTTCACCATCGACAATTCCTGGTCGCTCTTTCGCCCCCAAGTGTCTAATGTGCCGGCTCGAATTCCTGATGGAACACCTGTTGCAGTTGTGCACAACCTCGCAGCGCAACTTGTTGTTGAACTTGTTCGCGCAGTTCTTCGTCCCGGCGATAGGGAGCGAGGGCGCGGACCGCATCCATGGCAATTGTTTCCCCCGCGCCTCGGATCAGCGACAGCAGAAAATCGCGGCTTTCTGTCGACCGCAGCAATCCGATACAAGTGAGCAGCATCGCACGGACTGACGTGTCAGGCTCCAAATCATAACACGAACGCAAAGGTCCAAGTGCCTCCTGAGTGTGGGATTCACCGAGCGCCAAGGCGGCCTGGATCCTGACGTCCGCGTTGCGGGAATGGAGCAGCGGTATGACGAGTGCGGCACCTTCGCTCGATGCCAGAGCGATGATGGCGGAACAGCACTCACCCGTCACTTCGGCATCGGCATCGCCGCCCAGCAGCTTCATCCTCAGCAGGGGGACCCCTTCCCATCGACCCAGGCTGGCAATCGCCCGCAACGCCCCGATTCTGGCCGGTTTGCAGGGATCGACCAACAACTCGGCGAAGGTGTTGAGCGCTTCCATGCAGGTGGCACTGCCGGCCAGGCCAGCCGCGCAAACCGCGCAGCCCAGCCGCCGTGTCCTGCGTGCCGTTCCATACCGGCTCGAACTGCCGATAGCGGACTCCCTCGCGATAAGGTTCGACCTCCTGAAAATCCAGTCGTACCAATGCCGTGGCGAGAGCTGTCTTGGCCAGACACCCCGGATCCTTTTTCAGCGGATTGACAAACATCCGCTGGTAGGCCTGCAGCAGATCTGTGATGAGCTGCGAGCTACTCAGCTCGGCACACAGTTCGGCGGCTTTGGCCACAACGCGTTGTGAGCGGTCCGCCAGCGCGGCGCTCAGTATGCGAGTTGTGTCGGCGGATTGCGGATCAGCGCGCGTTTCGTTCAGCGCCAAGATCTTCTTGGCCAGTGGAGTTGGGTCTGGCATAGCGCGCCACGCGGGCTGCAGAGTGTTCTGCTGATCTTACTCGGTCACGATGGCAATCTCGGCCCAGTAGGCCGCCTCATAGGCCCAGCCGGTCGGCTGGTTCACCAATTCCAACTTGATTTCACGGCCGGCAAAGGGACTCAAGTCGATCTGTTCTTCCAGCCAATGTCCTGCTGTGCAGGTTGCCGGGCTGACAGGCTTGCGCAATAGCGGCTCCCCCTCGGCGCGGACGATCAGGTCAAAATCCCCTTGTGGATCGTGTCCGACAACCAGTCGCAACATCGTCTTCTTTCCTGCCGGCACAGCCACGGTGCGAGTCAATACGCAGCCAGTCTGCTGATCGAGCGGATGGGTGCAAAGCACTCTCTTTTTGCCCTGCCACTCGCCGCGCAATCCGGGATTCATATCTTCTCCGCAGTCCTTAATCTGCCAGCCGGGCGCGAACTCGCTGACCGCTTTCCTTATTCCTTGGGGAAGTCCATCATATTTGATCTGTGCCATCTCCGCGGGCGTGAACCGGCTCTCGGCAATCGGGCCGGGAGCCCAGCTAAGTTGCAGTTGGCTGGGGACTGGTTTTGTGATGGGGATGACGAAGAATTCGTCGCCCTGGGCGTCTCGTTCGACACGGCCCCCGCGCTGCTCCAGAAACTGGCGTGTCAGCTTTTCACAGACGTCCAGCAGGCGGGGGAAGTTGTACGCCGTGTGGCTGAACTCGCGCTGTTCGTCCAAGCCGGTGTTGAAACGAGTCGGCAAGCGGCGAAATCCCATGGTCGTGAACAGCACGCCCGCCGAACTGGATGGGTTGCAGTCGGAGTCCATGCCGCAGCGACAGGAGATCAGGATCGTCTGGTCGGGATCTCCCTTGCCGTAGAGCAGGCCCATCAGCACATAGGCGCCGTTGATCTTGCAGTCAATTCCACCGTTCGATGCCTGCTGATAATCGGGGTTCAGGCGGTACTTCTCCTGGCATTTCTCCCAAGTCGCTTCCCAATGGTCGGGGTCAGCTTGATACCAGGCGACGAGATCTCGCACCATTTCCGCATACTGGCTGTCTGGCGGAATGGCCTGCAGCGCCGTTTCGATAATCTTCACGCAGTCGTTTTCAAAAAACGCGGCGGCGTACATGGCGCCGACAAACTGCCCGGCATACATGCCGTCGCCGTAGTTCATGAGGCGACCGAATTTCTCGCCCAAGTCCACCGCCACCTGCGGCATCCCCGGCGCGATCAACCCGGAGTAGTCCGCTTCGATCTGATAGTCGATATCGTTCGGGCATTTGTTGAATTTCGGATGGCCGGAGTCGGGTGGCGCGATGCCCTTACGGAGATTGGTCCGGCCGGCATTGTTGGCGCACCAGAGTGGATAGCCGCTGTTGGCAAAGTCGATGCCCGCCTGCCGGATCGGAACGTCGATGCCATACTGCTCCATCGAGCGGAGAAACGTCATCTCCACGTACAAGTCGTCTTGCCCGAAGGCATCGTTAATCATCTCCGGTCGCCAGCCCGGCATCTGATCCGCCGGAATCATCTTGTCGCGCCATTTGAACTCGGTCGGCGCCCCCCAGGAAACGCCGGCGATCTGACCGATCCAACCCCCCTTCATCTTGTCCCGATATTCCTTGACCGACAGTTTCCGGTAACCGTCTTCGGCGAGACACACCCCGGCGACCATCAACACAACGACCAGTCCGAACAAAGCGATCTGTGTCCTCATCGGGTGATCTCCCAGCGAGTTTAAGTGACGAGCAAGATTCTCTTTGGGCCAACGTGCATTGTACAAACCTGGTGCGCTTCGGTGTGAGCCGGTGCCGTCGTTTAACCCGCGGACGTGGGTTAACGAATCGCCCGTGCTGCCTGCCAGCACAACACGACAAACAAGACCGCGCGTTTCACAGGGCACTTCCGTAGGCAACACGAAGGGGCGTATCAAGGAGTACGAAGACTGCTCGAAGCAACCTATATGATTTCATTCCTGATCGTCACCCGCAAGTACCGTGTGCAACGGACGAGGGAGCATACCCGTTGATTCGAGGCCATCCGGCCGTCCAAACGCAGTTGCTCGAGGACAAAATGACGGACTGACAAAGAAATCGGCTCGTGCAATGTCCTTCTGCTCCTCAATGCCTCTGTCCGATGCAGGAGGTCTGGAGAGCGAAACAGGGCGGAAGCTGGCCGTCTTCACTGCATCTGGAAGTCGATGGACCCACCGGGATGGAGGTCGAGATCGAGCCTTCGATCGCGATAACGCAGGCGGCCTCCCGTGCCAGTTATGCTCCGCACGGTAGCGGTCGTCAGCTTCCCGTCTTGCCAGTCCATGTCGACCTCAAATCCACCGCGTGCGCAATCCCTTGACGCTGCCGGAGGGCCATGCGGAGGGGACGGCCGGGAGCACATGGATTTCTCCCTGATGGCTTTGCAGCAGCATTTCAGCGATACCGGCCGTACCGGCCGAGTTGCCGTCGATGCAGAAAATGTTCTGCGGTGCTCCGGCAATTCCACCTCGCGAGAACGTCAATAAGTCAGAGTCGGTATCCTCGCGCAATAAGGCCAGGACGTGTTTGTGAGCTTCGTCAGCGTCCCTCAAGCGAGCGCAGAAGACGATTGCATTGCCCCTGCTCCACTCGACATCTTCCCAATCGCTTTGGCCCAGACGGCGTTCGAGGGTCACTCGCGCGGCCTGCGCCAGTTCGGGTGTGCTGTCGGGAGTGATCTGGCAGCTGGGGAACAGAGCAATGAGATGCGTCGTGTGACGATGGTTCGGAATCGCCTCGTCGAAGTCTTCGAGCCACTCCATCAACTGGCCGTGCTTGCCCACTTGCAGCGGTGGAAGTGTTGCCAGCGCCTGCTGCAAGCGAGCACGGAAGTCGGCGTCGATATCGAGGATCTTACTCCCTTCGATGCAACTGTTGAACAGATCTCGCACGAGGACCGTGTCGCAAGTGGGGCCCATGTACTCGCTGCAGGCGCCCTGGCCGTTGGGAGTGACAAAGGCGTTCTCGGGCGACGTGGACGGTCCGGTCACCAGGTAGCCGTGTTTCGGGTCCACGACCATATACGACAGGAAGAACTCGGCGGCCTCCTTCAGCGTCGGATAGGCTTGCGTGGCGAGGAACTCGCGGTCGCCGGTGAAGAGGTAATGCTCCCACAGATGCGAAGCGATCCAGATCCCGCCGGTGGGATGCAGTCCCCATCCCAATCCCCAGCCGGGAGCGGTGAATCCCCATGGGTTGGTGAAGACGTGGCAGACCCAGCCTGGTGCGCCGTAGACCCTTTGTGCCGTGCGACGACCCGGTTCGCGCAGCGATTCGATGAGCCGAAATAGAGGCGTATGGCACTCGGACAGGTTACAGACTTCCGCTGGCCAGTAATTCTGTTGCGTGTTGATATCGAGATGGAAATCGCACGTCCACCCCATGTTGCAGGCCAGGTTGTCGTTCCAGATCCCCTGCAGATTGGTTGGCAGCGGGGAATTTGCCCGCGAGCCGGCGATGAGCAGATATCGTCCGTACTGGAAGAACAATGCGGTCAGGGCCGGATCCGGGCGCGAAGTCGCTCGTCCGTCGGTCGTGCCACGTGAGGACCGAGCGTCAGCTGCACGCGACGGAACAACTGCTGATAATCACGCACGTGCCCATCGCGCAGAAGCGAGTAGTCCTCGTCGGCCAATGCCGCCATTTGCTGCTCGCAAAGTTGCCGCGCATCGCGCCCCCGGAAGTCGGTGTTGAGCACCACCAGCAGGGTGACGGCGTTCGCCTGCTCGATCACCACGGAATTCCCCTGCGTGGAGACTCGTCCACCATCAGCCATGGTGCGCACGAAGCCCGACAACGAGACCCCCGTCTGACCGTCACTGTGTTTTGTCTCGCGCGGCTGCGAAGATCGCCAGTGTCCCATCATCACGGGCCTCTACCCGGCAGGGCTGGCGGTGGGGCTGGAATTTCACCTGCAGAGAGATTTTGCCGGGCTGATCCGCGCTTAATCGCACCGCCAGCACATCTTCGGGGTGCGACGCGATGACTTCGCGCGTATATCGCACTTCGTCGACGGTGTAGGAGACTTTGGCGGCAGCCTCTTCCAGGTCCAGTTCGCGGCGGTATTCATGGACTTGCGTGGCGGAGTGCTGGAACTGGAGTTGCAGTTCGCCAACCGGCAAATGTGAGCCGTAGTTGCCGCGTCGTCCCAGCATGTGTTGGCTGACCAGATCCCGAGCCTTCGCGAACTCTTGGGCAAAAAACAACGACCGGATCTCGGCGAGATGCTCCAACGCACCAGGGTTATCGTGGCTGTCGTCCGGAGCACCCGACCAGAACGTCGATTCATTCAAGGCAATCCGCTCACAATCCAGACCGCCAAAGATCATGGCGCCGATCCGCCCGTTACCGATCGGCAGTGCTTCGAGCCACCGTTGGGCCGGGCGACGGTACCAGAGAGCCAGTTCGTGCTGAGGAGGGGCGCTTCACCCAGGAATTCGAACAGTACCGGCGGAGTCACTTCCGGCTGAGGTGCCTGCTCGCTCACGCTCAGCCGGACGTAGCCCAAATTCAGATGGTCCGCGGCAATGCCGTCTCCAGCATCCGTGCCGATAATCTTGAGTTCCTTTACGCCGGCGACGGGCAGGCTGATGTAGCGAGCCGATTCGCCCACTCGCAGGATGGGGGTTTCAAAGCCCTTCTTTCCATCCAGCCACACCTCCACTGCGACCGAACCTCTTTCGGTCATTTCGCTACTGATTCCGGCGTAGCAGGTGAACCAGCGATACTTGCCGCCGATCGGGAACACCACCTCGGCCGGCGCGTGGGTGCCGAATCCCTGCGGAAAGGTCTCCGAGCCAATGGCCAGCTCCGCTCCACTGACACTCTGTCCGTTGCGCGGCGTGCCCCACCCTGCCGTGCTCTCTTCAGCTTGGTCGAGGCCGATGTACACATCGCGCGAGCCGTCGAGTGACACGCTTGTGACGTGCCAGTCAATCACGACACCGTCCACCAACAGGTGGCGGCCTTCGTTCGTGGCGGGCTTGCCGGCGGGCACGACGACCAGCACGGCCGCCGCGTCGGGAGGGAGCGTGATGCGTGCAGGAGTTGATACACCGCGAGCAATGAACGTGTGCCGCACGGCATCATACAGGTCGCTCGGCCCGGTTCCCACATGCAGGTCAAAACTGTGAGCATCAGCGTACGGGTTATAGCAGAGAAACGTCGGGTAGGCGTCCGGCGGGAAGAAATCCGTGGCCAGGCAATCCAGCTGGAGAATGCGGGGATCGCTGGTCGGGTGGGCGATGGCCCCCAACCATCCGACGAAGCTCGAGCCATACAGTCCCAGATCGGTTTTCGGTCCCCAATTCAAGGCCAGCGGGTCACCGGTCGCAAAGGGGCTCTTCCCCTGCCACTCGTATCGCAATCCTTCATAGGCAATCAGATGCTGTGGGTCGCCCTGCCAGGCTTCGCTCGATGCATGCCCTGCTGGTAATGCTCCTGGATAGAAGAGCCGAGCCGAATTGGCCACGTTCAACATCCATTTCCCGAGCGCGCGGGCGTAACGCGTGTCGTAGCGGGCCAGTGGCAGTAGCGCGCCGGCCTGGACATACGTGTTCATCGCAAATGAGTAACCGCAGCGATTGTCGATACTGCCCAAGAGCCCGTCGCAATCGTAGCCGCCCCAGTTGCCCACCATCACTCCCCAACCACCTCGGCAATCACTGATCCCAAAGCACCAATTCAGCAGCCGATCGACATCGTAAGTACGCCCCAGTTCAGCATTCATGCGGGCGGCCGTCAGGGTCCCGAAGGGAAGCAGGATCTCGTAGTACGGATTGTCATCCAATCGCTGCAGATTCTGCAGGCAGCTTTCCGCGGCGGCCAGGTACTTGCTCTCGCCGAACTTTTTCCACGCGGTATATTGCAGCCAGGCCACCGCTGCTCCCGCGTCCGGCTCTCGCCAGCGGCCATTGTCGACCGCCTGACGAGATGCAAAATCGAACGATGTGTGGTTGAAATTCGGTAGCCCTTGCTCGTCTGCCAGGTCGCAGCAGGCTTGCTGCCAGCGATCGGCGGTGATGCGCATGATTTCTGTTAGCCGCGGATGGTCGGGATAACGATCGGACAATGCGTAGAAGAGGATGTGTGGAAACAGTTCATACCAGTACGATCCTCCCGTGGCGGCATGTTGCCGGTTGAGCACCAGGTTCAAGCCGTTCTTGGAATTGAAATACGCCTCACACATGGCGACGTAATCATGCTCTTGACGGCTCTTGTCGATGCCTGAGAGCGTGGCACCCAAGACGGCTCCCATACAGTTGATGCCCTCCTGTGCGTTCACAACTCCCGCGGCTTGATCCGTCGCACCCACATAGCTGGGAAGTCCGAACGTGGGCCGATCGATGTTGATGTGCGAGTCGTCCAGCCAGATCAACGGCAGGAACTCGCCCTGGGCCTGGAAATCGAACACGAACCGGTCGTAGGCCCGTGCTTTGGCACGCCAATCAATCAGCTCGAAAGGCTCGGGCAGGTTCGGCATTAACTCGACGGCCGGGATGTCCACCTGGCCTGCCTGAAGGGATTGTCGAGGCTGACGATTCGCTCGCGGCTCGGCAGGCAGGAACGTTACCTCTTGGAAGACGGCAAACGCACCCGGTGGGCCCTCCACGCCCAGTTGCAGTTGCAGTGCCGAGTCGGGGAGGGTCAACAGGCGAGGATCCAAAAGGAAAACCCGTTCGCCCGTAGCCAGCTCGTCCTGCGCGATACCGACGGTGCGATTCTCGCCGGGCTGCCGCAGTTCACCGTAAAGACGGATGAACCATTTTCCGCCCTCGCCTAGCTCGCTGACGCGCACGCGAATGCGACCCTTCTCTGCGGGTAACGCCAAGTGTGATGCGGCGGCAATCGCATAGGTCCTGCCATCGGCAACCGCGACACGCAGTCCGACGGGAGTCGCGAGCGACGATCGCATCACGCTCGGAATGCGGCCAGGCATCGATGTGTGACAGTAATTCGCTCGACCAGCTGCGCCGCGGCGGTTCCTCCGCCACGAGCGATGACGCCAGGCAGACGATGACGCCGCAGAGCGAGGCAATGACCAGCCGATAAGGGCACCTGCGGGTGCCGTGCGCGGCGAGGTGCGAAGCAGCATCTTCGCCGGTTGCAGGAGTACCCGGCGCGTGACTGTTTGCAGGTCGAGACGATCGTCCCGGCCAGCCTCGCCGGTCTGATTCCGGCCTATGGCGGAGGGGGACGTTGGAGCGTGGGGTGAGCATAGCAGCGAGTCCTTTAGGATCGTGGGAAGAATAATCTCGGTATTTGATGCTCGGATATTTTCTAATTTTCTTTCCCCGCTTCCGCTGGGCTTGTTTCAGCGGAGCGACAACTGATCTGCTACCACAATTACCGCACGACCTCTGCTCCCCCACTTTCCTTCCCACTCGCAAAGCGAGTGGGAAGGAAAGTGGGGGAGGGGATTTTCGACCTCGCTGGTAGCTGGCCAGTTGTGATCCCGGCCGGGGCAAGCCCGGCGGAAATCGGAAAACACCGAAGTTGTTTTTCCCCCAGCCCTTAACGCGGCCCGCGGCCGCAACCAAACCGGAGATTCGAAATCCTAAATTCGAAAAATTTCGAAATCCTAAACAAATTCGAAAGACAACAACTCAAGCGAAAAAACCTCCGCTGCCCGCAAAACCACAGCGGGCGGGCCACCAGCAGATTCTCACCAGCAGCATGCCACTGCGTCCTCCGTTTTCCCTTCCTCCTTTCCTCCCTTCCTCCCTCCCTTCTCTCCCATATTTTCCGCGCTTCGAATATCGGATTGTCTCCCAAACATGCGCTCACCGTGCGCGCATGTCACAGGCTAACACAATAATGTCACTGCGATCGGACCTGTTACTGCTGCCAGGGACTGCGGAAGCGATAGACTCCCGAACCGACGGCAAAGACTGCGCGAGCGGGCCGCAGGGAATCCTTCGCGGCAGGTTCCATGCGCAGCAACTCGATTCCCGCTGTTTGTCTCGCGGGTGCGTTCCCTTCCAGCACCAGATCCGCGTCGGAAGCAGGTACATGGACTTCAGCGGTGGTATTGGGGGGCACGACGATGTGCCAGTCAAAATGCCCGTTCTCGATCTTCCAGCCGCTCTCGATCCGACCGTACGGACTGTCATAATGACCGGTGGCGGAGTTCAAATCGCCGACCGGTTCGGGACAGAGTACAATCGTGCGAAAACCGAGCGAATCCGCCGCCTGCTGGATTCCCAAGACCGATTTCTGAAACCACTCCTGAGCGTGCCCGAACATGCAGTGGTTCATCGATGAACCGGGCTGGTCCCAGCTTTCCGAGAGCGTCTTGTAGCCCTGCCGGAGCATGTGTCCGTAACCGGGCGCGTTGGTTCGATTCAGCATACGAAAGACCAGGTCCGACCGACCGGCATCGGCCAGAACTTGCACGAACATCCGGAAGCAGACTTCGCCGGTCGTCTGGCGGAACGCATCACGCTCGAAGTCGGCGGCCAATGTGGCCAGCACGGCCGGCCGATCCGTGTCGGGAACGAGGTCGTAATAGAGTGCCGTGGCCAGTGCCGCTTGGGAGCCAGTGGCGACCGATTTCGTGGCCGGGTCGTAATAAGCCGCCTGGAAATCGCGCCGCACCTTGTCGGCCAATTTGTCGAATTCGATACGGTCCGCCTCGCATCCCCGCAGTTGGGCCACGCGAGAGAGAATGCGAGCGTTGTCGTACAGCATGGCCGTGGCAGGCAATTCGGGAGGTGTCAGCTGTGACGGGCCGCGATGCCCGGTCTCCGGAGTCCAGTCGTACCAGTCTCCCAGTCCGGGTTTGGCCAGCCCCCGGTCGTTGCAGGTCTGAGCCAGGTAGCGCACGTAGCGGGTCATGGTATCGTACTGCTGAAAAAGTATCTGCTGGTCACCGTACCAGCGATACAGCAGCCAAGGGAGCTGTACGCAGGCACTTCCCCATTCGGCCGATTCAAAAAAACCGTCCTGGAAACGCGTGTACTCCGGCGCGATGTCCGGCACCAGGCCGCTGTCCAATTGCGACTCGGTCGTGTCACGGCAGATCTTGCGATAGAGTCGCTGAGCATCGTAGCGGTAGAAAATCGACGGACCCATCAGGTGCGAGACTTCCAGCCAACCCAGCTTCTCGCGATGCGGGCAGTCGGTCAGCACGCTCTGCAGATTACTGCGCACCGAGCGAGTAATCATGTCATCGATGTCATTGAGCAGTGTGTTGGAGCAGCGAAACGCTCCCGCAGCAGTGGCCGAACTGGTCAGGAACTCGCTGCCCGCCTGCAGCAACACCGGACGCGTGTCGTTGGCCACCTCATCGCCGGGGCGAACGGCGCCGGCGATGTACAGATATTGAAAGCTGAAGTAGGTGAACCGTGGTACGAACAACTCGTCTCCCGAGCCCTTCAGTGTGTAGGTGTACGAATGCCCTGGCCAGGCGTTGCCGCGTTGCTCGGCGGTCGTAACCGTCACTTGAGCACCGGCTGGCCCCCTGACCTTGATGACGGGACGCGCCGACAAATTGATGCCGCAGTCCACCTCATAGCGGCCGTCGTCCAGCCGGCTGATATGCACGGAATTCAGCCTGTCGGCCACTGCGATGGGCGGAGCGGTTTGAGCGACCAGCTGACCACCGGGACCCTGGCACTCGACGGCCGCCTGCCATTTCGCGTCGTCAAAGCCGGGAGCATCCCAACCGGCTAGTTCCCGCCGAGCGTCGTAGTCCTCGCCACCATAAATGCACGAAAACGTGATCGGCCCGCCACTGCATCGCCACGCTGCATCGGACACAATCACCTGCGTTGAACCGTCCGCCAGAGTGACATGCAATTGGCATATCAATTTGGGAGGTCCGAACGTGCCAGTGAATTTCACATAGCGGCCCCCCGGGACGTTGTACATGCCGTTTCCCAGCATGACCCCAATGACATTTTCGCCTGAGCGCAACTCTTTCGTGACATCGTATGAACTGTACAGACAGGTACGACGATAGTTCGTCCAACCGGGATCCATCTGGTGTTCACCCACACGCCGGCCATTGAGACGCAGTTCATATTGCCCGAGACCGCAAAGGTGGACGACGGCTTGGGCAACCGGCTGAGCGATCTCCACACTGCGGCGGAAGATCGGCAATGGATCCTGATCGGTGCGATTCATCGAGATCCACTTGGCCTGC
Organism: uncultured Planctomycetota bacterium; assembly: GCA_963802295.1. Lineage (GTDB taxonomy): Bacteria > Planctomycetota > Planctomycetia > Pirellulales > Pirellulaceae > JAJRVM01. The sequence continues at coordinate 473,707 of CAWDIM010000022.1, forward strand.
CAGTCATCGGCTGTCAGCCGACCCGTGACAAATGACGCTTCTTGACTCCAATCGGTAATTGCATTGTTCTCGTCCCAGACCCGTACCTTCCAGTAATATCGGCGCGAAGACTGCAGTGGTGTGCCGGCGTACCGAACGTAGCCGGATTGATCGGACTCGACGCGGCTGCTGTCCCATAGGTCGGCCTTCTGTTCGGTTAGCGATTCAGGACACGCGGCTACCAGCACCTGATAGGCCGTCTGTCTGACACCGCGGCGCGGGCTCTGCAGTTGCCAACCGAAGACCGGTGCAAGAACGTCGATTCCGACCGGTTCCACTTGTCCTTCGCATTTCAAAGCCGAAACAACCAGGCTCTCCTCCGCCAGCACGTACTGGGCGGAAAACACGAGTGACAGCGCGACCATGATGAGTTGCTGATTGCATTGGTGTGGCGTGGGCACAAGATGGTCCTCTGTGGAAAAGGAACGCGTGAGTGGAGACAGGTTGGCTGGCGAGGCAATGCCGATTGTACCCATTTTCCGCCACAGCGTGTGGGTAGCACACCGTTGCCAATTACAGAATCCGCACGTTTCTACCGGGCTTGCCCCGGTAGGACGCCAACTGGTGAGCTACAGCATCGTGCACGCCCGACGTTTCTACCGGGCTTGCCCCGGTAGGACGCCAACTGGTGAGCTACAGCATCGCGCACGCCCGACGTTTCTACCGGGCTCGCCCCGGTAGGACGCCAACTGGTGAGCTACAGCATCGTGCACACCCGACGTTTCTACCGGGCTTGCCCCGGTAGGACGCCAACTGGTGAGCTACAGCATCGTGCACGCCCGACGTTTCTACCGGGCTCGCCCCGGTAGGACGCCAACTGGTGAGCTACAGCATCGCGCACGCCCGACGTTTCTACCGGGCTCGCCCCGGTAGGACGCCAACTGGTGAGCTACAGCATCGTGCACACCCGACGTTTCTACCGGGCTTGCCCCGGTAGGACGCCAACTGGTGAGCTACAGCATCGCGCACGCCCGACGTTTCTACCGGGCTCGCCCCGGTAGGACGCCAACTGGTCAGCTACAGCCCGCCGTGCACGCGGAGAAAGTCGTGGTAATCGCCCAGTAGTTCCTTGAGGCTCGCGCGAGCCACGTGGGTCAGTCCAATTCCCATTTCCTGCGACGTGCCCGACGCTTGGCTGCCTTCGGCGGTGTGCTGATTGCCAGATCTTGCCGCTGGGACCATTTGATCAATGGTCCGGTCACTGTGTGGCGCGAAGCTTCTTTCCCGCGGCGCCGTCGGCAGGTATCGGAAGGCAGGCGGACGTCCATGCAATTCCGTGGCGTCTCCGTACCGCGCTGGCGTGTTAGTCCGTATGATCTGCGCGTCGTGCGAGGAAGTGGTCGAACGGCATTGCCGTTTCATGTCGAAGGACATGGACCGCGGTCGACGGTGCGCAAACGGAATAAATGTATGGTTTGCGGCCACTGTTCCATGTTCGGTAATACTGTCACGAATCGCGATACCGTGACTCGCGTGCGCACGGCCAATCGCAGCCGAAAAAACCAGTCGATTGGGTGGTTCGGCTGTGTTTGGATATCGATTGGCGGGTATCCGCGAATTCGCTGGCTCCTGCCACGCTGCGAATATTTCCGATCGTCCGATCGTCTGGTCGAACTCTTGACTGTACCATTTCGTAACAAACCCGATAACGGTTGGGCGATTGGTGGGGGCATTTGGCAATATCGCCGCAGTTTCTACCCATAATGGGTGTCGTGTAGCGAGTCAGGAAGTGTTCGCTGCGACCGCGTCCGGCCATTCTCTGTGGACCATTACTCATCGGCACTTGGGGCAATTACGGCGTTCATCGCGTGGGCATCGTGAAGCAGACCGAAGAATCATGTCAAGTTGTCAGGCGAGCGAGCTGGCACATTGGGTGTGTGGCGACTCGGCGGTTCTGGATCGCCGCGGACTCGAGCAGTTCGCGCGGTTCGGGCTCGGGCCACGTCCAATTCGCAGGCCGGTCGACCTTCCTGTCGAATGTGTTACGTGCTGGAAGTTCCTGCAGTTGGGGGCGATTCGGTCTGATGGTCGTGGCGGTATTGGCGGGCGGCATTCGCATTACTGCCCATGAGCCGGCCGTGCCGCTCGACGCACCGGTGCTGGTGACGCAGATTCCCGCCGGGCAGTTAAGTGCGGCTGCTGCGGAGCGACCGGTATCTCCCTTGGGGCTTATCGGGGAGGGTGGTCGGATCGTAATGGTTCAGCCGGAGGGGGAGCAGCGTGTGCTGACGGAGGGTTTTCACAGCGCGGCCGACCCTTCCGTCTCGTTCGACGCCCAGCGCTGTCTATTCTCTGCCAAGCGTACGGCCGACGAGCCTTGGAACGTCTACGAGTTGACATTTGCCGATGGTCAGGTGCGGCAATTGACGCGGGATTTTGGCAATTGTCGGCAGCCCAGCTACCAGTCGAACTTGTTTACGGTGGATTCACCTGCGCCATGGTTTCAGTTGACCTTTGTCAGCGACGCGGGCGGTTGGTTGCGGGAGGACGGTTCGGGGGTCGTGAGCAGCCTGTATTCGTGTCGTTTGGACGGGTCGCAGATTCGCCGGCTGACGTACAATTTATCGGACGATGCGGATCCGTTTTTGATGGGAGACGGCCGACTCTTGTACGCCAGTTGGCAGCGCGCCGGACTGTCTCGCGGGCCGCTGGGGCGTGTAGCCCTGTTTGCCATCAACATCGAGGGGACCGATAATGCGCTGTTTGGCGACACTGCGGGGAAGCGATTCAAGCGGATGCCGTGCGTGACAGACCGCGGCGCGGTATTGTTCATTGAGGGCGAGGCAGCGGCGGCGGATGGTGCGGGGCAGGTCGGCATGGTGACGTTTCGGCGCCCGCTGCATTCGTATCGAGCATTGACGGCGGCCGAGGCGGGATATGTCTATCGGTGTCCGGCACCCTGGACTGCGGGGCAAGCTCTGATTTCGCGACGGCCGCTGGACGGTTCAGCGTCCTGGGGCGTATTCGTGATGGATCCGAAGGAGGCTGCGTGCCAGCCGATCTTTGATGATCCTGCGTTCGATGAAGTCCAGGCCGTAGCGGTGCGGACCCGCCGCCAGCCGGATGGGCGATCGACGGTTGTCGACGACGAGAAGCCGTCGGCGAAGATATACTGTCTGAACCTATACCAGCACGACATGCCCGACGCTTCCTGGTGGCCGGTGGGACTGGTGACACGGGTTCGTTTGTTGGAAGGAGTCCCCATGCAGGATGGGGCAGCGGGGACACCGCCGGTGGGTGAATCTGGTGGTCTGCCGGTGCTGGCTCAACGTCGTTTGTTGGGGGAGACGGATATCAGTCCGGACGGTTCCTTTCACATCAGCATTCCGGCCAATACGCCGGTCGAGCTGCAGGCATTGGATCGCGACGGATTAGCGTTGCGCTCATGCAGTTGGATTTGGTCGAAGAACTTGGAGGCGCGTGGCTGTATTGGCTGCCATGAAGACGGCGAATCGACTCCGCAAAACATGTTTGTAGAGGCTCTCAAGCGTCCCGCAGTGGAGTTGACGCTGCCGCCGGAGCGTCGCCGCACGGTCGATTTTCGCCGCGATATCATGCCGATTCTGGAGAAGAAGTGTGTGGTTTGCCACGGCCCGGACGGCGATCCCCCGCGACTGGACGGGGGCCTGGAGCCGATGTCGCCGCCGGGTGGCGTCAATCGCGCCTACGCGAGTCTGATGGCCGTGGCGGATGCGACCGGTAGCGATACGGGATGCGGCTTGTACGTACATCGCGGACGCGCTCGGACGAGTCCTTTGATCTGGCATCTCCTTGGCAGGAACACCGCGCGGCCTTGGGACGGCGACGTCCTGACCGGTCGGGCAGCCAAGCCGATTCCGGCGGGGCAGACCCCTGGGCTGACAAAGGTGGAATTGCGGCTATTTGTGGAGTGGGTCGACATGGGGGCTGCGTGGGATGGGATTCCAGGCCCGGACGAATGGACAGCCGGCTCGCCGGCGTCAGGGACTGCGAGGTAATTGTGATGGTGCGTGGATTCTTCGTGTGCATGTGGGTTTGGGTGGCAGCCGCGAGTTCGGGAAGCGGCCAGGAACCGCATGTATTCACCGACGTGACGGCGGCGGCGGGGCTCACCTTCCAGCATAGTTTCGGCGACGACGATTTGAGCAATATTGTCGAGGGGAGCGGAGCGGGGGCGGCCATTTTCGACTACGACGGTGATGGCTGGCTCGATATCTACTTCGTCTGCGGGACGTGGAACAAAGAGGTGAATGACAATCGCGGGCGGAAGTACCGCGACAAATTGTCCAATCGGCTGTATCGCAATAAACAGGACGGCACGTTCGAGGATGTCACGCAGCGGGCGGGCGTCGGAGATCCCGACAACTTCGGATTCGGATGTTCGACGGCCGACTATGACGGCGACGGCGATCAGGATCTGTTGGTGTTGAACTACGGGGCGAATGTGCTGTTCCGCAATAACGGGGACGGCACGTTCACCGATGTATCCGCCGACTCAGGACTCGCCAATTCTTCCTGGAGTCTCTGTGCACCCTGGTTTGACTATGACGGGGATGGCGACCTGGACGTATACGTTGTGAACTACCTGAAATACGACGGAGGGAAGTTCCGTGCTTTCTATCCAGCCGCCGGTTATCCGGGCCCATTGAGTTATGAGGGGGCACCCGACGCGCTCTATCGGAACAATGGCGACGGGACCTTCACCGATGTCACCGTTGAGGCCGGGGTGGAGGACCATGACGGACGCGGCATGAGCGGCACCGTGGCCGATCTGGACAACGATGGTTTGATGGATATCTACGTCGCCAATGATGCGATGGAGAACTTTTTTTACCGCAATCTGGGTCAGGGCAAATTTGCGAACGAAGCGGCGTTTTGCGGTCTTGCGCTGGGCGAAGGTGGCCAGGGCGTCTCCTCGATGGGACCGACCGTCGGCGACATGGATGGGGACGGCTGGTTGGATGTGTACATTCCCGACATGGGCTACGGTTGTTTGTTGATGAATCGCGAGGGCGTGTTCGAGGACCGGACGTCCCGCAGCAAGCTGGCCGTCATCTGCGGGCAGTACACGGGTTGGGGTGGGGTGATATTGGACTGGAATAATGATGGCTGGCTCGACCTGTTCATTGCCAACGGCAATGCCCATTTCCTGTATGCCGAAGAGGATGTGCTGGTTGAGAACGACGGCCAGGGGTCGTTTGTCGACATTGCCACCCGGGCAGGCCAGTATTTCCATGAGAAGTATGTCGGACGCGGTGCGACGAGCGCGGATTACGACAACGACGGGGACATGGACCTGCTGGTTGTCAACCTGAACGATTCCCCCCGGCTGTTGCGCAACGACGGGGGTAACCGCTCGCACTGGTTGAAGCTGGATGTTCGCTTGGCGAACGGTCGTTCGCCGGCCCTCGGCTCGCGGGTAACCGTGACGGCGGGCGGCCGTCGGCAGATACAGGAGGTGCAGCCGGTGATCGGCTATTTGTCGCAAGCTGACGTGCGATGCCACTTCGGTCTCGGAGAAACTCTTGCGGCGCAAACCGTGGAGATTCGCTGGCCCAACGGGCAGCGGACGGAGTTGAAAGATGTTCCGGCGGACCAGACGGTAGTGGTGGTCCAAGATGCAAGGTGACGTGAAAATGAAGCAGATCGGCAACTGGTCGCTGCGTGTCGGTCCTCTGACTGTGGCTGTCGTCCTGGCAATACGGGTGGTGTCGTGCGCGCCTAGTCTTACCGCGGACGAGACCAAGCATCCCGTGTTCGTGGGTGCAGCGGTGTGCGCCAAGTGTCATGCCGGAGCGGGGTTTGGCTATCAGCACTGTGCGATGCTATTACATGGGCATGCGAAGGCCTACGCCACGCTGGCGACGCCAGAGGCTAAGGAGATTGCCCGTTTGAGCGGCATTCCGCAGGAACCTCAGGAAGCCGCCATGTGTCTGGGGTGTCACGCGACGGGCACGGACTCGGAAGAATGGGAAAAGGACGAGACGTTCCACGTCGAGGACGGCGTGCAGTGCGAGAAATGCCATGGTCCGGGTAGCGAGTACATGTCCGAGGGGGTCATGACCGATCCGGCTGCCGCGCGGGCTGCGGGGCTGATGATGCCGCAGAAGAACGACTGCATGAACTGCCACAAATTAAAAGGCTCCCATGCGGCGGTCCTCAAGACCAAGAAGTACGATGTGGACGAGGCCTGGGAGCAACTCAAGCACCCCAGTCCGGAAAACTGGGATTATCCGGAGAAGCCGGATTTTCCCGCTCCGATCAACGCGGGAGGCCCGCAGCTGGTGGGCTCGATCGCTTGCGGCCAGTGCCACAAGTCGCCGGCCATGGGCTATCAGTACAGCAAATGGCGGATGAGTCCGCATGCCTATGCCTATGTCCGCCTGAGTACGCCGCGGGCTCGCGAGATCGCGGCGGAAGCCGGCCTGCAGGGTGATCCGCTGACCGATCCCGGCTGCCTCAAGTGTCATACCACGGTGTACCACGACCCCGCGGGGGGACACCTCGATTCTTACCGGCTCGACGAAGGTGTCGGTTGTGAAGCCTGCCATGGAGCGGGGAGCGAGTTTGCCTTGGAGGCCGTCATGCGCGACGAAGTGGCCGCCCTGCAAGCCGGGCTCAAACCAGTCGGACGCGACACCTGCCTCCCTTGTCACGAACAGGCGCACGGCAAACCGTTCGATTATGACGAGGCTGTGAAGCAGATCGCACACCCGCTTAAGCACGAGAACCCCGTCACCGTCGAACGTTACAAGAATCCGCTCCGCCTGGCTTTGCACCCCAACCGGCCCGAATTGTACGTCACCTGCGAAGCGTCTCATACCTTGATCGTGATTGACACGGTTCGCTGGGAGAAGGTGGCGGAGATCGCCGTGGGTGGTCATCCCACCGGGGTCACCTTCCATCCAACGGGACAGTGGGCTTATATCACGAATCGCCTGGACGATACGCTGTCGGTTCTGGACACAGCCGAGCGAAAAATCGTGTCAACCGTCCCCGTCGGCGACGAACCGCACGGCATTCGTACCGATGCCGCCGGAAAAAAAATCTTCGTCGTCAACACCTCGACCGATGATATTTCCGTGCTCGACGCCCAGTCGCTCCGAGAAATCAAGCGACTCGAAGCGAGCCGAAGTCCCTGGTCCATCGCGCTGTCGCCTGACGGAAGTCGGCTGCTCGTCACCAACACTCTCCCACGGTTCGTGCCGTTTCGAACGACGCCCATGGCCGAGCTGACCATGATCGAGGCCGAGTCGGCCGAGGTCGGCCGGCGGTTGGTTGTGCCGGGAGCCAATCTGCTGATGGGGGTCTGCTGGCATCCTAGCGGCGATTATGCCCTCTGCACGCTCAATCGTACTAACAACCTGATCCCTATGACGCGCCTGCTGCAAGGCTGGACCATCACCAACGGCCTGGGAGTGATCTGGCGCGATGGCCGTGTCGACCAGGTGTTATTGGACGAACCGAACCTCTGTTTCCCGGATCCGACCGATGTGGCCATCACCCCCAAAGGTGACCGGGCACTGGTCACCAGTTCCGGCACCAACCGCGTGGCGGTCGTCGATCTGCCAAAGCTCGTGTCGATGCTGCAGCAAGCGAGTGAGCACGAACGGACCAACGTGTTTCCCAATCATTTGGGAAAGCCGACGGAGTTCGTGATCAAGCACATTTCGACCGAGCATAGTCCGCGCGGGGTCGTTGTGACGCCGGACGGGAAGTCCGCGGTGGTCGCCAACTGCGTCGACGATTCGTTGACGTTGATCGATCTGGAGAGTTTGGAGCCGGTCAAACGCATTGATTTGGGTGGTCCACGCGAGATCACCAAGACCCGCTTCGGAGAACGGTTGTTTCATAACGCGAGCATCACTTTCCATCGGCAGTTTTCCTGTCACAGTTGTCATCCTGACGGACACGTCGATGGCTTGACATACGATATTCAATCCGGGGGCATTGGCGCCAATCCGGTGGACAACCGCACACTCCGCGGCATTCTCGACACGTCTCCCTTCAAGTGGGCCGGCACCAATCCCAGTCTGGCCAGGCAATGCGGGGCCCGGTTGGCGGTGTTTTTCACCAAGATTCAGCCGTTCACACCCGAGCAGTTGGCGGCGGTGGACAACTACGTCTGCACGATTCCTCGCCCCCCCAATCGCTACCGGCCGCTGGGAGCCGAACTGACCGACGCGCAGCGGCGCGGTAAATCGCTGTTCGAACGCGCCATGACCAACGACGGGCGGGAGATTCCCCTGACGAATCGATGTGTCACCTGCCATTTCCCCCCCCTCTATACCGATCGCAATTTGCACGACGTGGGTACCAAGATGGAGCTCGACACCGAGTCGCCCGCGTTTGACGTGCCGCATCTGAACAACATCTACGACTCGTCCCCCTACATGCACAACGGTATCGCTGACACGCTGGAAGAAATCTGGACTCGGTATAATCCCGAGGACCGGCATGGCGTCACGAACGATATGACGAAGGACCAGCTGAACGATCTGATTCAATACCTGATGACGTTGTAGATTTGTGACCAGTACCAATCCGCCCATCCCGCATGCGAGGAGTATACGCGTATGACAAGGGCCTGTTCCTGCAACGATCGCCTGCTGGTGTGGCTAGCCTGGGCAAGTGCGTCGCTGGTGGCAACGACTGTCATGGCCCAGGAATCACCTTCCGCACCACCGGCAAGTGATCCTCCAGCGTCTGCCTCTGCGCCCGCCACGGAGGCCGGGTTGCCATACGTCTACACGAAGTGGCGGCATTTCACCGTGAAGGACGGGCTCCCCAACGATCACATCTTCGCCGTCAAGGCGCACGGCTCCAAAGTCTGGATTGGAACCGAGGACGGTCTGGCCTGCTACGACAAGGAAACCGGCAAGATGGAGAGTTGGAAGGAGAAGGATGGGCTGCCGTTCCAGTCGGTGACGGCCCTGGAGGTGGACAAGAAGACCGGCGACTTGTGGATTGGCCTGTTTGGCGGCGGACTAGCCCGGTTCAGCGGGGGTCGTTTCGACCACTTCCACCAGCTCAACAGCGGCTTGGTCAATAATGTCGTGTACGGCATCGCTATCGAGAACGACAACGTCTGGGCGGCCACGACTGCCGGCGCCAGTCGCTACAACACGGTGAAGAGGGAGTGGACGATTTTCACCGAGAAAAACGCGCCGATGGAAGAGATCTGGAACTACGGAGTCTGTTACAACGACGGCAAGGTGTGGCTGGCGGTGTGGGGGAGCGGCGTGCTCGAATTCGACGTGGCTACGGAGACGTGGAACGAGTACCTGGACCCGGACGGGGAGATGGAAATCGATTTGTATCGCGACGATGGCATCGTGCACGTCATTACCACGGGTGCCAGCTATGTCGACAAGATCCTCTGGGTATCCACCTATTTCGGGATGTGTCGTTACGATGGACGTCATTGGCGAGGGATCTACGCGCATGAAACCGGGCTGCCGAACGACTTCACCAATAACGTCAAGGCCCGCAGCGGAAACGAATGCTGGTTCGCGCACGACAAGGGATTGGGTGTCATGGCCGACTTTTCCTCGGACACCGTCGTTGCGTACACCCGTGATGAAAAGACGTTGCGCGGCGTAGCCAAGATCTACCGCTCGGGCAAGTTGTTGCAGACGGTTGATATGGAACAGAGTGTCCCCCATAATTTCATTATCAATATCGACCACGACGGCAACGATACCTGGATCGCGACCGGCCACGGACTCGGCTGGGCTATCGGCGATGGATACTATGCGGGACTACAGGACCAGCCGCAATGGCTGACTGATGCCGAGAAATCCGGCACCGCGCCGGCAGTTCCGGCGGCCGACCACTAGCCTTACGACAGGCGTCCGGTTGATACACAGCGCGTGGATTGACCGTGTTCTCTCAGAAAAATAGTATGCCCGAAATGTGTCACATGAATGCGAGGTTCCCCATGCGATACCACCTTATCCCATGTATCGTTTTGGTATTGGCTGGACTCAGTGCTTGGGCCGAAGAGCCGTCGCCCACCACTCCACCCGCACCCGCCGCGACAGCGGCCGCTGATGAGATTCCTGTGAACATTCCGCAGACAACGGACGAAGTCCTGCAGGAAATCAACTCGGTCAGTGCGTACGAAAAACCGAAATTGTCATTGAAGCTCAATGATCGCTACGCCCATACGACCGAGGATGTCATCCCCTTTGGGGGGGTCGAGCCGTTCAAGAGGCACTTCTTGCTGCAAATGGAATACACCGGTGCCGGCCGCTCGATTCCGGAGCCGGAGCATCTTGAGACGGTGAAGATCGGGTTCGTGGGGCCCATTATGTCGACCGTGTCGGTGGCTACCGGTGGGAAGAGCCACGAGGAAGACCTGGGTATTTCCATGCTTCGGGGTGCGCAGTTGGCCATTGAACATGCCAACGCCGCCGGAGGTTATCGGCCTCGCCAAATTCCCTTCGAGCTGGTTGTCAAGAATGATAACGGGCTGTGGGGAGCGACCGGTAACGAGGTCATTGACATGGCCTATAAGGACAAGGTCTGGGCGATCCTGGGAACGGTCGATGGTGCCAATACCCACATCGCCATTCGCGTGGCCTTGAAGCTGGAGATTCCCATGATGAACTCCGGCGACCTGGACCCGACACTCATGGAAACCAACATCCCCTGGATCATTCGATGCGTCGGGGACGATCGGCAGCAGGGTTACATGCTGGTCGACTACCTGTACAAGAAGTTGCAGTTCGAACGCGTGGGGATCATCCGAGCGAGCAACCGTTACGGTCGCTTTGGCGTGCGGGAGATCAAGGATGGCAGTCGTCGCCTCGGGCATCCGATTACCATGGAGATGGCCTACAAGTTAGGAAGGCAGGATTTCTCTGACGAGCTAGGCCGCATCAAGGCCTCCAACGTCCAGGCCGTGGTGCATTGGGGCAACGCGGCCGACGGTGCCGTCATCCTCAATCAGATGCGGGCCATGGGCATGCAGCAGCCCTTTTTCGCCTGCGACCGCTGCACCCAAGAGGAATTCCTGAGGATTGCCGGCGAGAACGCCGAGGGAGTTGTCTGCGGTTTCCCCTGGAATCCGGCGCGGGAGGATGAGAAGCTGCAGGCGTTCCGCACCGCGTTCCTGGAACGTTTCGGCGAGGAACCGGAAACCTATGCGGCCCACACTTACGACGGCATGAACATGCTGATCTGGGGCATTCAGACGGCGGGACTCAATCGGGCCAAGATCCGCGACGTCATCGCGTATCGGTCCGAACCGTTTCCTGGTGTGACCGGCGACATCCCGCTGAGCGCGGCATTGGATGATCTGGGCGAGGTGTTCCTGGCTTTCCGGGAGAAGGGGACATGGGTCTACAAGTCCCGCGCCGAGCTCGACATCCCGCGATAGGCGCGAATGTGATCCTGAGCGTCGTCGTTTTGATCGGCTCGTGCTGCTGCAGCGGATGGGCGCAGCAACGGCCGACCGATCTGCCGTTCTTCGACGTACGCAGCCACCAGCCCGCCTATGTCGGTCCGGCCGGCGAGCAAATGTCCGCCGACCAACTGGCTGAGATCCGGATTGGGTACTTCGGTCCTTCCGATCCGGAGGACCCCTTGCACGGCCACCTCTGGACCGCCGCGCAGAGGGCCATTGCCGATGCGAATCGGGACGGTGGGTACCAAGGCAAACCGTTTCGCTTGTTGCCTGCCTGGTCCAAGGATCCCTGGGGCAGCGGAGTCACCCAGGTCACGCAGCTCGTCTATCGGGATCGCATCTGGGCGCTGGTGGGAGGCGTTGACGGACCTACCACGCATTTGGCCGAGCAGGTGGTGGTCAAGGCCCGGTTGGCGCTGGTCAGTCCTGTGAGCACCGACCGGACTGTGAACCTGACAAACGTGCCGTGGATGTTCTCCCTGGCACCGGGAGATCATCTGGTGGCTGAGGTTCTGGCTCCGGCAATTGCCCATCGCGTCGGCTCCGGTAAGCTCGTCCTTGTCACCACCAACGATCACGACGCGTTTCTGCTCACACGCGAACTGCGCCGTGCACTCCAAAAGTTCGACGTGGCACCCCGCTTTCAGTATGAATACCGGCCCCAATCGGGAACCTCGGCGTCGCTCGTGCGCGAGTGCCTGGGCACCCAGCCGGACGTGATCATCGTCCTGGGCAACGCGGCCGATTCATTGCAGCTGGTGCGGGCGCTGCGACAGTCCAGTTTTTCCGGCAGTATCTTTGGCGGTCCGGCTTGTGGCCGGGGGCTGTTTGCGCGCCAGGTCGGCGATGTAGCCGGCGAGCTGGTCTTTCCTCGCCTGGATGACGGCGGGGCGGAGCCCGCCGACCAGGAAGACTATGCGTCGCGACAAGTCTATGATGCAGTGCGGTTGGTCACGGTGGCGATTCAGCGGGCGGGGCTTAACCGCGCCGGCATTGGGCGGGCGATTCGCGATCTGTCGCCGACGGCGGGCTGTTCCGGGCGCATCGAGTGGGATAAACCAGGGAGCAATCTGCGGCGTCCCACGTTGGCTACGCTGGTCAACGGTCGGATCATACCACTCGACCCGGTCCCGTCAGAGTGACGATCCATCTCTTGACGCGGCCTGCGGCCGCAATCAAACCGGAAATCCGAAATCCCAATCTCAACAACCTAAACAAATTCAAAATCCAAGACTCAAGAACAGAAACCTCCGCTGCCGGCCAAACCGCAGTAACTCGCCACAAGCAGATTCGCACCACTGGACATGCGATTGGATGTTTCGTCCTCCGTCCCAGGGCCGGCGCTGGCGAGGCCGGACTGTGGTGGTTATCATGGGACGAGTGATTCCCTCAACCTGCTGGAGCTAGAGCCGTGAACAAGCAACGTCTTCATCTGTCTCGCCGTCGTTTTCTGCAGAGCACTGGCGCGTTGGCGGTTTGGGCACTTCCCGCCTGGTATGTGGAAGAGTGTGCTGTCATGGCGCAGCAAGTTGGCGAGAAGTCGTCGGCACCCAGCGAGGAAATTCGCGTGGGCTTGATCGGGTGCGGTGGACAGGGAGTCGGCGATGCCAAGAATGCGAAACGGTTCGGCAAGATCGTGGCGCTGTGCGATGTGGACGCCAACCACCTGGAGGCAGCCAAGAAGGATTTTCCCGACGCCGAGTGCTTTGCGGACTTTCGGAAACTGTTGGAACGCGACGATATCGATGCGGTGATCTGTGGCACCGTCGATCACTGGCACACGCTCGTGGCAATCGGCGCGATGAAAGCGGGTAAGGATGTTTACTGTGAGAAGCCGTTGACGTTGACGATTGACGAAGGCAAACGACTGGTCGAGGTCGAGCGCGAAACGGGTCGCATCCTGCAGACCGGCACGCAGCAGCGGAGTTCGCGAGAGTTCCGGTTGGCCGTCGATCTGGTCCGGAACGGTCGCATCGGCAAGATCGAGAAGGCGGAAGTCTGGCTCCCCGCCGGTTTGCGACAGGGGCCATTCGCCACCAGCGCGGTGCCGGCGGGCTTCGATTACGGCTTCTGGTTGGGCCAGACACCCGCTGTCCCCTACGTCAAAGAGCGGACGCATTTCAGCTTTCGCTACTGGTGGGAATACTCGGGCGGCACGATGACCGACTGGGGCGCTCATCACAACGATATCGTGCTCTGGGCACTCGATCAGGATGGCTCGGGTCCGGTGAGTATTGAAGGGAAACAGTTGGCCGAGATGATCCCCGGGGGATACACCGCGGCCAGCGAGTATGAAGTGACTTACACCTATGCCAACGGCGTGGTGCATTCGTCCAAGAGCACTACGGCCAGCGAGTGGTGGGGGGGCGTCAAGGATCCCGACGGCCAGCAGCACGGTATCAAGTTCATCGGTGCCGATGGCTGGATCTGGGTGACCCGCGGCGCGCTCGAAGCCAACGATCCGGCGGTCATCAAACAGGAACTACCGGCCAGCGCTCCTCGTGTCTACGCCAGTACCGACCACATGGGCAACTTCTTTGAATGCGTCAGATCTCGCCAGCCGACGATCTGCCCCGCCTCGGTCGGCCATCGCTCGGCCAGCCTCTGCCACCTGGGCGTCACTTCCATTCGCCTGGGACGCCGGCTCAATTGGGACCCGGTCCAAGAGCACTACGTTGACGACGCGGAAGCAAACGAGTTTCTGGTGCGAGCGATGCGCAAACCGTACGATTATGACATGCTCTGAGCCATCGCCTGGGGTTCGAATGGAAGACCGTGCCAGAGTTCGCGTACCAAAGCCTGGTCAGCACCCATGCCACGCGTACCGTAACGCCGCAACGTGTCGAGGTATGTGCGCGAGGGATCAATCACCGATTCACTGCCGGGATACCGGTACGGTTCGCGCTGCGGGTCATACCAGATCATGTGCCGTCCGAAGGAATAGATGCCGATGGCCTGAGGCTGCTTCTTCAGCCGCCGGTAGACGTCGAACGGAATCCCCGTTCCACCCGCCCCCATTTCCCAGCAGTTGACGCCGCTGCGGACCGCGTTGCCCCCCAGACAATCGGCCTTCTCGACCAGCACGACGTCCAGGCCCAAGCGAGCCGCTGCCAGTGCGGCCGCAAACCCGCCACTGCCGCCACCGATCACCGCCAATTCACAGCGAAGAGCTGGCGGCACGGAGGAATCGGCAGTCGTGGTCGCAGTTCGGTTGTCGCTGTCGGTATCGAGCTCTTGCGCATCGGCGCACGCCCACCAGCAGGCGACCACAGAAACCGTCACAATTGTCCAGCGCATGGCCATTCCCGTTATTCCTGGCCGATGGTCAGTCGAACCGTGCGTATCTGATGGGGGGCGAACTGGATGTCCACACTGCCTGCGGATACGTCCAGTTGTTCGCGATTCGTTTCCAAGTGCGTGGTGGCCATGGCCGTCTGAAGTCCGGGAATCGAAAATCTCGTCGTGCGAGGCTCGTCGGCGAGGTTCCAGGCCCGCGCGATGATCTCAACACCGGTCCTCTCTTCCGCAGGTTTCCAGGCCCACAGCAGTACGTCGGGCTCGCTACTTGCCAGCGGCGAATAGACGGCAGTGGGATAAGATTCGTCGTGCCGTTTGCCGGTTACTTGTCCGATGATCAGCGGGTTCTGGCGTTCCAGCGACCAACGCATGGCGGCCGCGCAATCCCATTGACCCGAGCCGGGTCGCAGACTGAATCGCTGCACAAATCGCTGGTCGCCGCCTTGATGGGGAATGCCCAACTGCGGGCCATCCACCTGGCCGCCAGAGAGCACGGATATCCGTGCTGTCGAGGTGTCGAGATGTGCCGCCGAACTTTCTCCCAACCGGAAGAACGAGCAATCCGAGTTGGCCAACGTGATCCCCCCTTCCACACCGGCCAGGTCGACAAAATGGCCGAGCGATAGCCAGTCATAGCGCGCGTTGCGCACTGCATAGTGACCGCCGTCGGGAGCGAGCCGCGCGGTGAGCACGGCCCCCACCTCTTCATGCCGTACCATCGGTTCGACCAGGCCGAAATCGAAGTTCCAGCTTCGCACGTCGCCGAAATTGGCCTCAATCACATTTTCGATCTCGATCCAGTCGGCATCGCGATAGAGCGTCAATCGAGTGGTATGCGGCAGCGGCGAAGGCGAATGGATGGCCAGCGTTGTGGAGACAGATCCGGCGCCGTCGATCGCCATGCGCGCTGCGTGTCCGGCGATCGGAGAACCGCTCAGCATGTTCAGCCCCCCTGCCCCGGACAGTTCACGATTGGATTTCTTGTCGAACAGGCTCGACAGCGCTCCGCTACTAGTGGCTACGACTCGCAAGTGTTCATTTTCCAGCGTGAGCCCTTCTCCTTTCGCGGCGGGAGGTTCAGCGGGACCAGCTCCGGTCCGCAGTTCGAGCACGCGGTATCCGATGGGTGGCACATCCCGGGCCATAGTCCGCACGAACTGTCTGCCATCGCGCTGCAGAACCTGCGAGGGTACCGGCTCGTGCGTGGCCGCGTCGACCACATGCAGCGGCGCGGCAAAGGAATCGGGGAGTGGCAAATCGGCTGGGCCGCTGCGGGGCCATCCCAGTGGATTAAAGACGAAGTAGCGGGTCAATTGACCTTCGCGGGGTATGATCGCCGCAAGTTCTTTCCGAGCGCTTTCGTGCAATTCGTCAACATATGCGTCGATCTCGTCAGCCAGTTTGCGCTGCCAGGCCACCCGCTGCGTTCGCATCGGCTCACCGGCGTCGGCGGTCCAATCGTGCTCCCAATACAGCCCCAGATCCAGATGAGCCTGCTGCCGCGCTGTCTCGCGACTCGACCAAAACCCGGGCTGCTTTGCCTCCACGAGCACTGCCATGGCTTCGGCGCCGCGCAGCTTCTCGATCGCTCGTCTCACCCGCGCGGTCTGTTCGGCCATCGACGCGCACAGAAGATCCCATTCATTGCCGTACGAGAGGCTTTCTCGGGGAAGATCCTGGCCATAACGCTCCTCGAAGTCGCGAAAGAAATCGATCTGATTCGAGACAATCACCTGTTGCTGGCGTGTCGTGGTCTCGCGCGCTACCCGCGGAAACAGATCCGAGAGCGTTTGCACGTCGTCCCAGCCTTGTCCGAAAATGCCGATTACGTCGAACGGATAGCGCCGTCTGAAATCCGCATCGTCGCGTACGTAGTCGATCGCCTCGCGAGGGCGGCGCGCTTCAGCGTAACCGCCGAGCGAATCATTCTTGTGCAGCGAGTTCCACTTCATCAGGATGCGACTGCCATCCAATCCCGTCCACCAATAAATCTCGTGATCGCGCCGGCGCATGGCTTCGATCGGCAATCGGGTGGCGCAGGCACACACGCCCCGCCACGAGTACTGCGCGCCGCAACCGGCCCACAAGGCTTCGACTCCCAGCGGCAAGGTCTGATTCTCGATGCACAGGGCCAGCGGAAATCGCAGATCGAATTGCCGCTCCAGCCTCCCGGCATAATACATGCCGCGCAGCACCGCCTCGGCTGGTTGAGCTCCGTAAGTCAAGGCCAGCGGCGTCATCGGCACCGAAATGTGACCGTCGCGGACTCGCTCGATCAATCGCCGAAACTCGGCCGCCGACTTGTGGTGCTGGTACTCCCACAGCCAGAGACTTCCATCGCAGTTCCAGCGTGCCTGGAATTCGGGTGGAGCGTCCTTGGTCTTGTCGATCTGGTCGAGGTAATAGTCGAGCGTCTCCAGAAATGCCTGCCGATAAGTCTCGTCAGTTGCCGACCAGAAGTAGTCGGTGTGATCGTCGGGCGCGATGTAGATGCGAGTGGAACGCGGCTGCTGTGCAGGGAGGGTTGTAGCCGCGAAGAAACACACAAGAGCGGAAGCGATAAACCTAAGGTACCTGATTGCGCGGTTCATGGCGTGGTGTGCGGAGCGAAAGAGCTCACCAGGGTCGGCCTCGAGTAACGAGCAAGACGAACGTGGTTGTTGACGGGCGGCAGGCTTGCGGCGTGTACTGCTCCGCGAGCAGACTCAGACGCGAAAATCCGCCGCAAGCCTTGACTTACACTCATTCGCACCGGCGCAGCCCGGGGGCACCCGGTGCATGTTCGAATTGGTGTCTTGTCCTGTTCCCCTGAGTGGTGCCGGTCCGGTCAGGGTTCCGGCAGCACTTCCGCACCGGTGATCTTGAAGGCGAAAGCGTGACGGCACGGAGCGTCTTCGGGGCCGAAGTCGGGTAAGGTGATTGTCAGCGTGGTGCCCTGGCAGACCGCGTCGAGCGGGGTTGCGACACCGAGCATTGTGACCGTCGCATCGGCCGGGACCTGGACGTCGCGCAACACCAGCTTCTTGCCCGGCCAGCCGGCTGTGATGGCGTACAGTGCAGCCGGTTTCTTGGTGAAGAAGACCTGTTTGCACGCCATACCGTTCTTCGCTTGCTGACCAACTTGCTCCATCAGGTTGTATTTGACCATGTACTCACCGAACTGCTGGTCCGGGCGTTTTCCATCGCTCCACTGGCAGGAACGTCCGGCAAATCGCGTACCGTAAATCGCCTCGCCATTCACCTTCAGCCAGTCGCCGATCTCCAGCAGTCGCTGCTCCATGATGGGGGGGATCGTGCCATCGCCGGCGGGGCCGATATCGAGCAGCAAGTTTCCGCCGCGGCTGACCAGATCGATCAGCGTCAGGATAAATTCATGGCCGGTCTTGTAATCGTCAATCCGCTCGGCACGGTTCAGGCCATACGAGTGGGCCATACCGCGACTCTCCTCCCAGGGATGCGAGCCATCCTTGAGACCCGCGGCATACTCGGTCGTCCAATAGCCACCGTGCTTGTGCCGACACTCCTTGCCCCAACGATCGTTGACCACCACTTCTTCCTTGCAGGGTGACTCGTTGAAGAGCCAGGCGAGCAGTTCCTCGCTCTTCCAATCGGAAGATGGCATATCCCACTCGCCGTCGCTGAAGATGATCGCGGGCTGGTAGCGCGAGACGACATCTTTGAACTGCGGCGTCATGTGCTCGGCGACGTACCGTGCGCGGTCCGTCTGCCAGAGCGGGTTGTACCATTCGTAGAGCGAGTAGTAGAAGCCGAACTTCATGCCGTGGGCCCGCGTGGCCGTGGCCAGCTCACCGAGCAGATCGCGTTTGGGTCCGATCTCGACCGCATTCCACGGTCGGCCCCAGGTCTTGCTCGCCTCGGCACTGGGCCAGAGACAGAAACCCTCGTGGTGCTTGGAGGTCGGCACCACGTACTTGATCCCGGCCCGCTCAAATAGGCTGGCCCACTGCTGCGCGTCATACAACTCGGCGGTGAAGCGTGGAGCGAAGTCCTTGTAATCGAAATCGGCGCCGTAATTCTTCTCGTGGAACTGCCACCAGACGTTGTCCGGTTTCTGGTCGGCTATGCGGTTCCAATACCACTCGGCATATTCGCCGACTTTGCCCCAGGCCGGCACCGAGTAAACACCCCAATGGATAAACACGCCGAACTTCGCGTCCAGGAACCACTCGGGAGTGGGACGCTGATCGAGCGAGGCCCAGTTGGCTTCGTAGCGTTGCTGTGCGTGGCAGACTCCAGGCACGCTACAGCACACCGCCAGTGCCAGTGACGCGGTGGTGAGAAGAAATCGTCGCAGCAGGTTCATGGTCTATCTCCCTTCTGTTAGGTCAATCACGTGATGCCGTCTGATTCTACATTCTCCTGCATGCCCGCGACGACTGCCAGCGGGATGGCGGCAAACATGACACGGGCACTGGCTCCCTGTGGTTCTGACGGGACGCGAGGGTCCGAAATGTGCCGATGGCGAGGATCGCGGCGGGTAGCGTGTTCTTGCTGGATGGTACCATGGCATGCTTCGAAATGGTACCATCCGGAGCGATTTTGCGGCGACTCGTCCGTCTTGTTCACACCGCCGCTCGTGGGACGCGCTGTCGAGTACTTCTGTCCTGGTTAACCGAAATTCTGATTGTGCGCACCAGTCTGGCGCGTATCTTGCTTCGGATTTCGCACTCTGAGTCCCGGAGTGTCTCGAAATCGCACAAGTCGAGATGGAATGCCAATGAAATCGTCGTGCAGTCCGCCGACGTGAATGAATTTCAATGGCCCCCGCGCGAGGCGAGCATCGTTGGCGGTCGGGGAGTAACCGGTGAGCCCTCCTTCCACCGCGCAGGTCTTCGGCCACAGTGGTTCCTCGGGACCTATTAGCGAAGCAGTCGAGCGTCGCCAAAATCGGCATGATCGCAGCCGTTGCCATCACCGGCGTCCCCCACCAGCAGTCCCAGTGTCTTGGCCCCGGTCACGTCGATATCCACCCAGCGAGCGGAGTCCTGCGCGGTCATCAGGCCTGATTCCCAACGCGTCACCTCATCAAGCTGAATGGCAAAGGTGATCGACGAAACCTGATTCTCCGAATCAGCGCCGACCCAGGACTGGAAGCGAGTGAACCCCAGGCCGGCAATGTCATAGACCAGCCGCGCTTTGGCATGCGAGCCCAACCCGCGCGCAAAATATCTGCGCTGGATATGCATGGGCTTCTGTACGATGTTCTGATTGACTTGGAGCACGCCAAATTCCTGCGTGGCGACAATGGGTTTCAGTGTATCCAGGTATACGCCGTTGATCCGCACAATTGGGCGAAGCTGCTGCTCAATGGGCATTGTCGGAAGGATGGCCTGGGTATCGAGAATCGCCGTCGAATCCAGGTAAAGTCGCTCAGGCATGGGTAACGCGTGTGGATAGCTAACCGGTTCTTCGGTCGTATTCTTGTACGACCAGGCCCAGCATGAAACGGCGGCTGTTTCCAGATCACTGAGCAGTATGAGGTCAATCTTGTGATCACCGGTTTCTAGCGGACTTTTTAGAATCGTCCAATACTCCGATGCTGGCAAGCCAGTGGCAACCCATTGTGACTCGGAGTGATATTCGGAGAGGGGAGTCTCGCGGCCATTGATTTCCAGCCGCGCATGAGCAACCGCAGGTGAACGAGTGCATCCTTCAAGAATGATCACCAGTTCGGTCGGTACGGGACTTGTCTGGACCATTCCTTCGAGGGACAGCTCAATACCCTCGTCAATGTTGTCGAACTGTCTTGTCCAAGCGAGTCCGCGACCTGGCGTGTTATCGGATTGAAATCGCAGTCGCTTGAGATGGGTTGTTGTGTTCTCGGACTTCAACTGCTGACCCACGCATTGGCTGGCGGGCTTGAGTCCGGTGAGATCGTGCTCGGCACTCAGGGACAGTACCACCGTTTCGTATGGCGCCAGAGTCACTTCCAGGACGCTTTGGGAATCGAGCCCGTGGCCATACAGGCGAATTTCAGGATAGAGGCTGACGGCCGCAAGTCCGTTCAGTTGTGCCGGCACTCCCACCTGCCGTCCCAGTTCCAGATGGACGGTTTGCAGTTTGATCCAGGGATTCCGCAGCAGGATCAGACCGCGGCCATGTGCCCAATGGAGGTAGCCATAGGGTTGGCGCGGCATAATTCCCTTGTTCGTCAGCTGTGGCATGTTCCCGTTCTGCCAGGCTTCGGGCAGCATCGGCTCGGTGTGAGCCAGAATCGATTCCTGGTCTCGTGCCCACTGGATCACGCTGGCGAGCATCTTCCAACGCCGAGGGTTCATCCATTTGGGATTTATGTAGAGCGGTACGAAAGCGTGGCCGCGCAGGATGACATCGACCGCGTCGTTCATGAACGGGTCGTCGGTTTGATGAATGATTCCAAACACCTCCTGAGCCGTGTCGGGCAGTGGAATCAGCGCGGCTCCCTGCAGATTGAAGAAGTCTCGCCCCGTCGTCATGCTCTCGCGCTGAATCGGGCAGGGGACGCATCCGGGCGGAGAATCATCACCGTAAGCGCCGTGCACAACGTTGACATAGTACAACCACCAGGGACTCGGGTTGTAACCCAGATTGATAAGTTCCAGATAGATGTCGGGAACCGCCGCGCGCACCGCCTCAAATGCCCGGATCCCACCCTCGGCGATCGCTTCGTGTGAATCGGCCCCTGGCTGATGGCCGTGATCCGCCGCGGGGCATGCCAACCAGTAGCCGTCCAGCTTGAAGTGGCGCACACCCGACTCGGCGGCTAGCGCCACGAGCCGGTTCTTGAACGCTTCGGAGTACTTGGGACCGCCCATGCAGCAAGCGCGAAACTTCCCATCGAGACCGGTGAGATAGGTCTCGTAGCCCTGATCCATGGCCCATTGGTTATCCAACGCCGGTGGGTAGCAGGAGGAAGGGGAAATCCACAGGCCCAACTTGCTTCCCATTTGCTCGGCTTGGTCTCTGATGGGGGCAAAACCGTGTGGAAATTGGCTCTGACTGATTTCCCACAACGACTGTGGGTCCGACCAGCCCATGTCGATGGCAAACATGTCAAAGGCCGCTGCGTACGGCCTGTAAAGGTTCTCTGCAAACGGCTTCATCAAGCTCAGTACATCCTGCTGCGAACATGGGAAGCTCATGCTCCACCAGCTGTTGTAGTTGAAGTGGACCGCCTTGGGTGCCGGGCGATGGCTGTCGATCAAGGCGGCAAAAACCTCCCGTTCCAGTCCTACTGGGGCAGCGCCGTAGAGTGCCTTGCGGCTGGTCAGCCAGGGAGACTCGGCCTGCAACAAGCGACCCGGGCAATGGGCCAGTATCAAACAGTTCCCTTCGATACGCGTTGTGGCCACGGGGAATTCAATCCCTGCGAAAAACCCGCGCAGGAAACCAGGTTGACTCTGCGGAGGCGCGGGCAAGAAGCCGATGGCCTGGCCGGCCACCGGCGCAAGTCGCTCAAGTTGAATCTCGCGCAAGACGAGGCCGGTCGAGCCGCGACTCAGCCGGTACTGCACCCACTTGCGCAAGACCGCGTCCTGAGCATCCCAAGCCAGGTGCAGCTGGACCTCCAGGGTGGTTGTCTCGTCGAGAGCGAGGGGAACGTATTGCGCCACCAGTTCCTCACCAGCCGATAGGTTGCCAATCACCTGGCTGGGCATCTGCGTACCACCTACGATCGTCGTGTTGAACGTGAACAAGGGGCACGTCAGCGAAACCGGCAGGCTGATTTCGCCGCTCAGCAGTTCGATCGTGCCGGCCGAGTGCCGCAGCGATTGAGCCGGAGCCGCATTCACTCGGGCGTTCGCATGACAGCACAACGAGAGCCCGAGTCCGAACGTAAGAAGTGGAACGAACCATCGTGTTCTCATGCGCAGACTCTTGGTGGGACGTGGCCAACGAATGCATCGAGTCATGACGCCAGTTCCGCGCCGGCAACTCAGGACGAAATATCAACGAGGTCGCACAACGCGTTTATCTCCCCGCCAGATACTTCGCAAATACTTCGGCTCCACTCAACGCACGGCTGTACACGCTCACGTCCCGCACGCACCCGTTGAAGTAACCATAGGACCCCAGCCACCCGAAACGTAAGGGCTCGCTATTCGTGCGGATGACGGTCGTGACGGCCTTGCCGGAGCCCGCTTCCCGCCCCCTGAGGTAAACTCGCATGGTCGTGCCGTCGTAGGTTGCCGCCACATGGCACCACTGTCCGGGGTTCAGGCAAAGGTCGGTGGGGTTGTAAATGTGGCGCGTACCGTCGGGTGCGTCCAGTTCAAACCACACCGTTCCGCCCGGGCGAATGTGCAGGGCGTAAGTACCGGTGAGTTCATAGCCCTTGCCCAGCAGTGCGGGGTACCAGACGTCCGTCGGTTCGTACTTGACCCACGCCAGCAGCGTCAGTGGACCCGTGAGGTCGAAGGCCTTCGCGTTGCCAAAGTCCACGTATTGTTGCTTGCTGTCGTGCAATCGCACGACGGCCCGTGCCGATTCGTTCTCCCACGAGGCGGCGTTGACCAGTTTTCCGCCGAGCCCACCGACAGAAGACTGCACCGCGATCCCTGTTCCCTCAGTCAGGTTCCAGCTCGCGACCAGATCGAGCGCTTCGAGTCGCGCGAACTCCGCGCCGGTGGGCAAGTCGGTGGGAATCGTATCTGGTGTGTCGAGTGTCAGTTGGCGCAGTGCCGTGGGGTCTTCGAACGCTCCGAAGCTGGGCGACCACATTGGCTGGTCATCGGACAGCGCTGATCTCCTGACGAGATTCAGGTATACACTCCCCTTGGTTGTCGCGCCGAATTGTGCCAGGGGGAGTACGACGCTCACGCGGCAGGTTCCCGGGCTGCTCTTTGTCGTCACCGCGAAATGGGATGGTGCGCCATCGAGCAGTTGTTTGCCGGCGGGGCTCAGCCGCAGGTCGTGCACCACACCACCAGGCTCCTTCGTGAACAGCACCTGCCAGTAGTCTCCGCTCACAACGTCGTCGGTCGAAGTGAGACTCCGCGGATCGCACCGTTCTTCGAGTTGGGCGTACAGGTGCGCCGTGTCATGGACCAGCCGCGCTGTCACGCTGCGCCGAGTTGGTTCGGCGATTCGCGAGCGCCACTGTGTCAGGGCCAACGTTTCGGACTCATCGATCCTCGACGGATCTCCCTCGAACGATCCATGCTGGGTCAGCGGGACACGCAGCACGGCACCGTTGTTCCCGCTTCGAGACTTCGCATGCTTCAAGTATTCGCTGCGTCCTGCCGTCATGTAGTCCCAGGTGCCCAATTCGAACAGCGCCACCCGCTGTTGCTGCTCGGGGGTCTGTGCCGCGGCCTTCGCTTCTGCCAGGAGATTCCCGAGCGTTTCCATGCGTTTCGCGTTACCCAGGTATCCCCAGGCCACTTCCTCGGTCTGGTGATGATGGCCCTCGATCTTCCCTGCGGCAATCGCTGCGGGGTAGTTGGCGGGATCGCCATATGCCTGTTCGACGATGTCGTAGAATCGGCGCATAGGTCCGGCCGCGGGACCGTACAGTCGCGCGAAATACTCGTCCAGCAGCGGTTCGAGTTCCAGCGTGGGATCGTTCATCAGCGCGTAGGTGACGTACGCTTCGACATCCTGCCCGTAGCCACAGTGGAACACGCCGCGGTAGTCGTACTGCCGGAACAGATCGAATTGCTCGCTGACGGCATGGGCGAAGAAGCCGGGGAAACAATGGAATTGTCCGCCATTGGCGATCTCGACGGGAAACGTGTAGTAGAGCCACAGGTAGAGGGGGCGATCAGGGTACTGCTGCCGCCACTGCTGGAGGAGTGCCAGTTCGTGCTCGTATGAGGGTCGATCGAAATTCAACCGGTTGCATGCGAAGCAGTACTGAACCAACACGTTGGGTTCCAGCCGAAATTTCCGTGGCGGAGCGCCGTGGGTCATGTACGAGAGACAGACGATACGTTTGTCGGGATGCTCCCGGCCAACGATCTTGGCCACTTCGTTGACGAATTGAAAGAAGTAGTCGCTGTGCCGTCCATTCGTGAAGAACGGGGTGCCCGCGTCGCGCCCATCGAGCCACTGCTGGCAGTTGGCGCATTTGCAGAACTGGTCATTGTCCATCGGCTCGACACAGAAAAAGTCGCCGGCGGCCTGCGACCCGGGGTAGTCCTGGCCGGTCGCAAAAAAATCGCAGGCATCCTTCGCGACTTGCGCCACGAGCCCCTGGCTGGTGTAGCACATTTGCGGCGGTCGGCCGGCATACCCCTGCGCGAACCAGTCGGCGCGCCTGCCTTGGAAGAGTGACTCGTGCCCCGTTTCGGCCTCCCAGAAGCGGCGGTAATAGCCGTACAGGGAGTGATTGCCCGGACACTTTTCGCCCCCCTCACGGTGCCGCAGGCGAAAGAGCGTGTTCCAGCCGCGCTTCGCAAAGGTGTATCGGCCGTTGTCGAAGAGTCGGTGCAGTGTCGGATATGCCGCCGCTTCCCATTTCTTGTAGCCATCGCTGCCCGACGGCCACAGACCTGTGTAAGCGTCGTAATTCTCGCTCGTCGGATAGGCCGCGAACCGGTATTTCATGAACGGCTCGCGCTGCAGCTGGCCGCCGGTAATGATCAGCGTCGGCTGACGCGGGCAGTCGGTTCCCAACTCCGTCGGGTTGAACCAGCGGACGTTGCAGTACCGTTCGAGGAAGTCATAGACCGCGTACATGGTTCCCTGCTGGTCCCAAATGTCGGGCCACGTTTCGAGCGCCTGCTGGCTGGGAGTCTGGTCGTACTGCACGATGCCGCGATCGTCTTTGTCGCGCCCGGCCAGCACCAGTGCCTGGGAGGCGAAGCGGATCAGATACTGCTGCGCGGGCAACGAATCTGGCTCGATCCCCGCCGACCGCACCGGCTTGCTGTCGCCGACCAGGATCGCGAACCCGGTGATGGGTTCGTCATCTTTCACAATGCGAAAGTCGCCACCGGTGATCTGCTTCAGGTGCCATTGCAGTTCGTGGGCGGCGAACTGAGCCGCGCGCGTCGGTTCGCTGGCGATCACAATAGTCGCCTGGGGCGTGCCATCCTTGGCCAGCGTCACAGTGACTTCGGCTGGGTCGGCAAGTGATGTTCCCGCCGCGAGCAACGAGAACAGGCAGACTGGCAACAGCGTTCGCATTGGGGCATCTCCCCGAGGGTATGGCATTGTCGAGCACGTGGTAGTGCCGCAATCGACGCAACAGCAGCGACATGTCTATCGGTTGAGTTTGCGCAGCAGTTCTCTGGTGTGGACGCCGGAGGGTTTCAGCTCGGTGAGCGGCCAGCCACCTGTGGCTTTGGCACCTGGCACAAG
Organism: uncultured Planctomycetota bacterium; assembly: GCA_963802295.1. Lineage (GTDB taxonomy): Bacteria > Planctomycetota > Planctomycetia > Pirellulales > Pirellulaceae > JAJRVM01. Next base: position 499,736 of record CAWDIM010000022.1, read on the forward strand.
GACCGAGCAGGTTTCATTCTTGTCGGCAATCGACCATTTGCACCAACTGATCTTGCGGGCCTCCATCCAGTCGATCCAGGCGTTCCATTCTTCCATGTTCAACGGACCGTTCCCCGTCGCCTCGCAGCCTCCGTACTCAGACACGAAAATCGGCAGACCCTTTTTGAGTGCGTAGTCGCCACGATCCCTGAGCGATTGCTTATGCGTGGCTGCGTAAAAATGGAGGGTGTACATGATATTGGAAACGCCGGTGATCGGGTTGTCCGCCGCGATGTGGACATCCTGGTCCCAGTGGGGACTGCCGACCAGGATGATGTTGTCGGGATCGACCTCGCGGATCGCTTGAATGATCGTCTCGCAGTAGGCCTTCACGGCATCCCAGGACTCTCGCTCAGGCTCATTGTAGATCTCGTAAATGACGTTGGGGTATGTCCCATAGGTCTTGGCCATTTCGATGAAGAAGGTCTTGGCTTCCTGCAAGTGCGCCGTGGCATGGTGGTCGTGCCAGTCGATGATCACGTAGATGCCGTCTTTGATACAGGCATCCACCACGGTTTTCACGAGCTTCTTGGACGCTTCGGGCGATTGGAGATAGCCGCCTGACGGTTCAACTCCCATGGCAGCGCGAAGGACCGTGCAGTGCCAGTCGTCTCGTAACCACGTTACGGCCTCGGCGTTCCAGAATTGTGGCCACCAGACGTGCCATCCGTAACTCATGCCTCGCAGGACAATCGGCTCGCCTTGGGCATCCACGAGCTGGGTTCCCTGAACCGCAAGCTGGCCATGAGTCTGCACAAAACTGGGCGTGGTGACCTGAGCGAGAAGGCCCTCCACAGGCAACGCGAGGATGAATAGAACGAGGTACTTCTTCATGACGAGGATCTCTATTGGTTGGGATTCCATGCGTCCCTGTCGGGCGACACGTATGTTGGTGTTCGTACGTGGAGTGTTGGCGATCGTCAGTGGCGGCCAGTGTGGTGGGCTGGTATCTCAGTTGAGAGTCAGTGTGGTCAGCGATTCTCCGCTGTTTTCTCCTCCCAGTTAACGATCTCCAGTGCGTGGCTCGCCGCAGAATCTGCCTCGCTTCACTGGATTGCCGGCCAGGTCATTCTATCACATGCCGGTCGGGGGAAAGAGGCGGTCTCCCGTCCCCTCTTGGGCGGATTTTCGCAGGCAAAACGCCCTGGTGAAGGGGCTTGTTTCCCGTCCGGTGTCCGGTCGGGGCGACAAACCAGTCGTCCCCTGGGCGGGGGCAAATTTGTCGCTCCCCTTATCGATTTGACGGTCGAACCGAGGTATCGTAGAGGGTGTTATTTTCCCGGTTCATCGATGCAATCGCCAGACGCTCTTCGACAAGTCAGATGGATGTGGCTGAGAAAGGTTGTTTCGGTCTGCATTGGAAACAGTCTCTCGCGGTGAGGGCACGAGGGTTGACTCCGGCAGGTTGAAATGGCGAGTCGACCTGGTGGCTCCTGCGTTGCATGTCCGCACGTGCGCTGTTGCGCAGCGACTGACTCAGTAAGTGTTCTCATGTTCGCTTAACGGCTTTCAGAGGGCTGGTCTGTTGCGTCTTCGTCGTCAGGTCACTGGCTATTGCGACGCCGGTATGTTCGAAACTGATCAGGATCCGTATCTTGATCAGATTGCCGAACAGCTGGCCGATGTACTGGCGCCGGACACGAGACGGCCTGTGAGTTGCCGTCGCATGTTGCCGGAAATGACGTGACGAGTCTTCCGTGCGCGGCGGCGACCACCAGCGAGATAGCAGCGCCAGGGATAGTCTCGACGAGCCAACCGCGCGATGGTCGATCAGAGCACCTTGGGATGGACACATCGCCAGACCGGGGACAACTGTTACACACGTGCGAGCGTGATCCTGGGACGGAAGACTCCTTTCCCGACGGTACTGCCGCCTGCCCGTTACCCGCTGGACAGTTACCCGCTGGACAGGCGGAGCTACCTGACGAATCGGTCTCTTTCGTGCGCGATACGTCCGTGGCCAGCGGCTCTCTGTCTGTCGACCTTCTTCCTCCCGGCATTCCTGCACGACCGGAGTCGCTGCACGAGATGCCGACGACGAGGGTCACGAGTCGGGAGAAGGGCGACATCAGTGATCAAGTGATTGACCGCATCATCCGATTCCACTACCTGAAACGGAAGCAACGGTCGCTGAAGTATCCGCTGGCAGCAGTCTTGGGAATGGCCCTGGCTTTGGCAGGCATTGGGGGGGCTGTCGCTTTCCGTGTGAACAGCCAGCAGCGGGAGGACAGCCTGCCGGAGACCGCTCAGCCCGTTCATGCAAGTCGCGCTTCATTGGCATTGACCCGTTTGCCAGGGACAATGGTGCCAGGGACAATGGAAGCGAAAGAATGAAACGAATACTCTGTTCTGCATGAACCGCGTTGGTCGCTTGATTCTGTTACTCATCCAACCTGTGATAAGAGAGACACCATGAGACATGTGACGATGACTCCCCTGGCACTTCTGCTGCTGTTTGTGGGGGCGACGAGTGCCGACGAGGCGATTCCTCCCGCAGCGCATCCCGATTCGAAGAACTGGGATCCGTTGGTGATGGAGGATCTGTCGAACGTGCGGTTTCCGGAGGGAATCTGGTCGTGCCAGGATGGCGTGCTGACGGCTACCGAAGACCAGTGTATCTGGACAAAGAAAGTTTACGAAGATTTCGTTCTCGACCTGGAGTTCAAGACGGCGGAAGGGACGAACAGTGGCGTGATTGTCTACTGCAGCGAAATGGACAACTGGATTCCCAACTCGGTTGAAATCCAGATTGCGGATGATTTTGCCGCGCAATGGGCAAACAGCCCGAAGACCTGGCAGTGCGGTGCCATCTTCGGCCGGTTGGCGGCCAGCGAGAGCGTGGTGAAGAAGCCGGGCGAGTGGAATCGGATGACGGTCACCTGTCGTGGTCCAATGATCTGGGTGCTCTTGAACGGCAAGCAGGTGACCGAGCTGGACATGCGCAAATGGACTTCGGCCACCAAGAACCCCGACGGCAGCGAAATCCCGGCCTGGCTCAATAAGCCGCTCTCGGAACTGGCTCCTCGCGGGTACATCGGACTGCAGGGAAAGCATGCCGGTGCCCCGATCTACTTCCGCAATCTGAAGATCAAGACGATTGTCGCCGAGAAGTAATCGGTGGCTGGTCATTGGTCTGTTGTGGCTGGCGGTCGCCTTCCAAACTAGAACGGAATGTATTCCGTTCGCGCGGCATCGACTGCCCAGCATTTCCTGCGTCGTCGAAGGGAAATGCTGTTCCAGCGCAGGCGTAATTGGCGTAAGGGGATTAATGATGAAACGCATGCTGCTGTGGGTTGTCCCCCTCTTGGCCGCTGGCCCTGTATCGACCAGTGGTCAATCGCCTGAGCGGAGCATTCGAAGCTGGCAACTTCCCGCGGCGTCTGACGTGCAACTGGGTGGTGAAATGGGCAAGGCTTATCGCCAGGGGGTGACGCGGTTGTCGCTCGAGCCCTATCGATCGGTCGAGTATCTTCGCTCGGATCTGAGTTTTGAGCTGCAGCGTCCGTTTACCAACTATAGCGGCGACATCTCCGGCCGATTCCTGGAAATTGCCTGTCTCACTTCGCCACCTGGCACTTTGGTTCCCGATCCGCTTCCCGAGCTCATCAGAGCTGTTCCCCGATACCAGCTGGCGGACGGGCATTTTGGACGCGACATTGACTTCAATCAGCCGCTGGAGCCGGAGAACTCCAATGCCGTAATACTGCCGGTTTTCTGGGGGCATTCTCGCTTGTTGGTCGGCCTGCTGGAGGCTTACCGCGTCAGCGGCGAAGACGAGCTGCTCGAGTGCGCCAAACGAATCGGGGATTTCTATATCGCCACTGCAGATCGGTTTCTGGATCCAGAGCGCGAAGCGGAATACCGGAGCACGGGTAGCTACGCTGCCGGCTACGTTACCGACTATTTCCCGGCGATCGAAGGTCTCGTTCGACTTTACAGCACCACCCAGGACAAACGATACCTGGAGCAGGCCCAACGGATGGCGGATTTCTTCCAGCGGTTTGATACGCTGCCGATCGACCACAGTCACGCCAACCTGATCACGCATCACGGACTCGTGTTGTTGTATGAAGTAACGGGAAAGCCGCAGTATTTACGGCGGGCAATGGATCGCTGGCAACAGGCATGGGAAGAGGGTTACGTGTGGCCGACCGGCGGAGTTGGGGAACGTTTTCGTGTGGCCTGGGTTACCGATGAAGGGTGCTCGGAGGCAGACTGGCTTCGGCTGAGCCTCGATCTGTGGCGAATCACGGGCCAGGCGCGTTATTTGCAGGCCGCGGAACGCCTGCTGCTGAATCATTACGAAATGAACCGCACGGCCAATGGCGGTTTCGGGCACCATAATTTCGTCTGCGACGAGGCGGGACCACTACTGATGCAGCCGCAATTTACAGAGGCCGTCTGGTGCTGCACTTTCCATGGCCTCCTCGGCCTCCATACCCTCAAGAGCTACGTGGTAGTCGGCAGCGAACAAGGTGTGCACATAAACTTCCCCTTCGATGCCAGCGCTCCAGTACATACGCCCGAGGGGATTTGGAGGGTCGCGGTGAAATTGAGGCAGGATGCGCCGCAGTCCGTTTCCTACCTCGTGCGGATCGATCCAGTCGACAATTCGAATGGCCCTCCCGCGGTCCACTTGCGCAAACCGGAATGGGCCCAACAGGTGTTTGTCACCGACCGCCAGGGAACCTTGCTGCCCGAGGTGTGCGAACAGAACTACCTTCGTCTGCCGGTACAGGCCGGTGAGACGGGCGAGGTCAATGTCACGTTCACTTTCGCGCTCCACTTGGAGGACCGGCGTTTGCGTCGCATCGCCTCTGCGGCGGACGGCATCCAACGCCACCCTGGGGTCGTCCTACGCAATGGGCCCTGGGTCCTGCTCAGCCCCCGCCAGGGAGCCTCGCCCGGTCATCGTGCTATCGGCTAACCAACATGGCCAGTTGTCGATTTCCCCTGTCGGCCAGGGTGGTTACACGGTAGCGACGCTCGGCAGCTCCGAAGCAACGGAGCAGCAGATCCGCGCAGCACTGGCCGACGACCTGCGGCTCACGCTGGCGCCTTGGCGACAACATCCCCGCGATCAGAACGCCGCCTTCGTATTTGATGTGATTGTTGTGCCGGAGTAGATCGAAAGATCGATGTGACAGTTTTGCCCGCCGATACGTTTCCCGGTCCATGGCTGCACGGCGATCCGCGGCACACCGCCATGTGGCCGGCCATTGACATCAGGCAATGCCATGGCGAGGTCTGGTTCCCGAAGTGGGCCTGGTCGGGAGCGGCACACACATGCTGGTGTGCCGGCGCTCGCCGTGCGCCATGGTACAGGCTGCCATTTCAACTCACATTCCCTGGTGACCAAAGAACGCTCTATGATGCGATCCCATCACGCTTTCATTATCGCGCTGTCGGCCCCTTGCTGGCTGTTGCTGGCACCGGCCGCGGGCGTCGCTCAACCGGCCGAAACCGGCATGTGGGGCGACGAAATCATGTCACAGCCTTTCGATCGCCAGCCGTTTCGCGAAATCCGGATACCGCGTTGGGTGCATGAGACGATCGGCTGCGGATATACGCTGTCGGGCATGAGCAGCGACGACCGGGCGCGGGCCGCTCAGCACGGTGTCACGATCAGTGAGCTGGGCTTTGTGGATCCTTTTTATGCGTACTACGACAGTAAGTTGCTGAAGAAGCGCAGTCCGCACGTTCCGCTTGATCGCTTGGAGAAGGATCTGGCGGAATACAAACGATTGGGAGTCCGGATATTGGGCGTCTATCCGCCCTGTCTGCAGGGGGAAGTGTATGAAACGCATCCCGACTGGCGGCGGATCGACACGAATACGAGCGAGATACCCACGATCGACATGGAGAAATTCCCGCATGGAGGGATGCTGTGTCTCCTGGGGCCCTATGGCGACTTTTTCATCGAGGTGCTCGCGGAAATCCTCGTCCAGTTTCCCGCCGTCGACGCCTTCAGCTTTGACGGACTGCACTATGGAGGTGTGTGCTACTGCCAGCACTGCCGCGACAACTATCGAAGGGATGCCGGGGCGGAAATTCCCAACGTCGACATGAACGACCCGCAATTCCGCAGGTATCAGCACTGGGCCGATCGACAACTGGAAGATCTCGTCCGGCGGATGCAGACGCGGTTGAAGGGGATCAAGCCCGAGGTGGCTCTGGTAACCTGGTCGACCAACGCCGGCAGGTTCGGGCATTTCCTGAGTATTCCGCGAAACATGCCGGCCCGCATGAACCTCCTGCTGGATGCCCCGGACCAGGAGTTCTGGATGGACGAAACCAATCGGGGCGCCACGATTGTGCCGGCTTTCGGCAACGCCTATATGTGGGCCGTCACGAATCATCGAGTGGGTTTCAGCGAGCCGTATATTCTGACGCACGGCAATCCGTATGGGAAAGACAGCTTTCCGCCGCAGGAGATTCTGCGACGGATGCTGTTGGTTCTCACGTACGGTGCCACACCGAGCATTGCGGTGAGCCAGCCTCCCCGCCTCCAGCAGGAACTCTATGCCTGTATGGAGGAAGTCCAGAAACGGCGGCCTTGGCTGACACACAAGAGGCCGGAGCCTTGGGCGGCGCTGGTCATGAGCGACAATACGCGCAATTTTTACGGACGATCGGCTGGGGAAGTCGAAGAGAGATACCTGTCGAATGTCTTCGGAACGTTTCGAGCGGCCGTTGAGGAGCATCTACCGACAACCGTGATCAACGACTGGAATCTGAACGCCCGCGATCTGGCGAAATTCAAAGTGCTCATTCTTCCCAACACAGCCTGTCTTGATGCTCGTCAGGTTGACGCGGTGCGGGAGTATGTTCGCGCAGGGGGAGGTTTGGTTGCCAGTCTCGACGCGTCACTGTTCGATGAGTTGGGCAATCCGCGAGAGGATTTCGCGCTGGCCGACGTGTTTGGAGTCAACCATCGCGGCCTGGTGGAAAGTTCCGCGACGAGCGAGATGTTGGACGCTAATTTCGCCCTGACGATCGCTCCGGACTACTGGACCAAGCGGAAGAACGTCTTTGACTTCAAACAGCATCCGGCGTCCATTCTGAATCAGGGCCGCATGAAGACCTATGTCGGCGAGGATCCCGTCACCTTCAAAGGTCCCGCCGTTCGAGTTGAGCTCAGCAGTCCCGCTGGGAATGTTGCCGCTACCATCCAAGCCAAAGGAGTCGCCGACGCCCCGCCGGTGCCGGGTGTGGTGACGCACCAATACGAAAAGGGACGCGTTGTTTATCTCGCCGCCGGATTTGACTCGGCCTATTACCAATACCCCTATCCCTATCAAAGACTGGTTCTGCGGCATGCCATCGAGTGGGCGGCCGCCGGCGAGGCTCCCGTCGACGTGACCGCTCCTATGTGCGTGCACTCGACCATCATGCGACAGATCAGCAACGGTTCGCAGCGGCTGATCGTGCATCTGTTCAACGACCTTAACACGACGGCGCATCATGCCTTGCCTACCGACGACGTGCCGTTGCGTGAAGAAGTGGTCCCGATCCATGGCATCCAGATCAAGTTTCGCTCGGACTACCGATTCCGCAGAATTCACCTGGAGCCTGGCGGAGTCGATTTGAAGGCCGAATGGACCAGCGGTGGTACCGTCATCGAAGTGCCAAGTCTGGATGTCCATGCGATGGTGGTCGGAGAATTAGAGAAGTGAGGACGTTTCTCCAGAAAAAAATCTCCGTCGATAGCATGCGCACACCGTGACCGCATGTGCCAAATCCGAAATTCGAAGCAGCCAGTGCCGGGCAAAATCGCATGCCGGACAACGGCAGATATCGGAAACGTGCGACGCGGAGTCGCTGCGAACGAGACGACGGTTGTTTCGGTATGGGCGGTTCGTGCTTAGGCTGAGTCCAGGGTGGGCCCCGCTACGGGCTCGGTGGTCTCCGAGTCTGTGGACGGTACAACTCACCTAGCCACCAGTGGGGACTGGCTGCAAAACCTTGCTGTGGCCGCCAGACTTCCTGGCAGGAGTTTTCGCGGTTTGCCAGGGCATAAAACGGTATTGCTGACAGCGGACGGCCTTCCGCCGACTGGGTCGTCAGGACGGTCACGCCGCCGAGCAGGTCTTCGCGCCATCGCGTCTCGACCGGCGGGTCCAGCCCCAGCAGAAAATCAGCATTACCGCCGTTGTCGAGGCCCTCGAAGGCATAGACCAGCGGACCGCGCTGCAAAGCGATCCGGCCTGCGCAGGAACGGATATTTGGATGAGCTTCGATCCACACGGGGGGCATGTCGAGGTTCAACCGCACGCGATCGCCCGGCTGCCACTTTCGCGGCAGGACGAAGTAGCCATCTTCATTCGCCACAACAGCCTCGGCACTCTGGTCATTACACGCCAGTGTGGCCTGGCGGCACCAGTCGGGAATTCTCAAGCACAGAGCCACCTCGTGTGATGTTGCCGACGTGAACTCGAACTGGACTGCTCCGTCCCAGGGATAATTCGTCTGGATATTGACGGTGACGGTCCCCTCGGCATGGGGAATCGCGTAGCTGCCTCCCACAAACAAGTTGACATAGATGCTGGTATCGTTGTAAGCGACGGCATATCGACCGATCTGCAGCAGAGTACGCGACAAGTTGGGGGGACAGCAGACCCACGAATTGTATCGCGGGCGGTCGCGATCACTCAGTGGATTCTGGTAGTACGAGCTCTTGCCGTCCAACGACATGCCATGCAGCACCGCGTTGTAGAGCACTCGTTCGAGCACGTCAGCGTATTCCGATCGTCTCTCGAGCAAGAACATGCGCTGGGCGAAATCGGCCAGCCCGCAGGCCACGCACGATTCGTAATAGCCATCGTGAGGCAACTCGAAGTCTTCGCCGAACGCTTCGTGCTCCTGCCGAGGTCCGGCGCAGCCGGTGATCGTCATCCGCCGGCGCACCGTGCTGTCCCAGAACCGATGGGCGGCCAGGCGATAGTCTCCACTGCCCGTTTCCAGCGCCAGGTCGGCCACGCCCGTGGCAAAGAAGATCGCCCGCACCGCGTGACCCTCCAGAGTCTTCTGCTGTCGCAGGGGCGCCGCGTCCTGAAAATACGCTCGAGGCGTATCGCTGCACGGCGGCACCTTGCCACGACCACGCCACTCGACAAACGCTGTGGCCAGTTCCAGATAGCGGGTCTCGCGAGTCACGCGATACAGTTCGACCAGCGCCATTTCCAGTTCGGCATGCCCGCAGAATCCGGGTACTCCAGCGGGACCCAGGAAGTGCTGGTAAGCCTGGTCCGCGGCCCGCCGAGCGATCTGCAGAAATTCATCCTGGCCGGTGGCGGCGTGATACTCGATCGCCGCTTCGATCATGTGCCCCAGTACATAACCATCGTGCGAACCATCCAAAAACGCGGGATCCCAGGGGAGCTTCTGGTTGTTTGTCACGTAAGCGTGCAGGTAGCCGTCAGGTTGCTGTGCGCGACCGAGCAACCGGATGACATCATTCACTTGTTGTGTGAGAGCCGGATCAGGGAACTGGGCCAGCGAGTAGGCACAAGTTTCCAGGAATTTGTAGAGATTGGCTTCGCCCCACGTGCCGTTCAAATCGCCCTCCACCGGCTCGCCCACGGCCTGCTTGAGCGCCCGCAGTTCCCAGCCCATATACTGCCAACTGTGCGGTATCGTCTGCCGCCGATAGACATTCAGCTTGGGAGACCAGAAAGCTGAATCGACGTGGATGTTGCGCAGCGGCAAGATCTGCAACGGCAATTCTCGTTGGTCCAGTGTGATGCTCTCGACTTCGAAACCGTGCGGCTGATTCGACCGGTCGCCGTACAGCCAGGCTCCAAAGCAGATATTCACGGCACCTACCTGCTCGGGCTGAAAGTGGTCGGCTTCGCTCCCCCGCCCTGCTGGATGCACCCAATGGGGGAAGAATCGCAAGCGATTCAGTGGAATCACGATCTCTTGCCAATCCGGCGTCAGAGTGACTTCCGTTCCCCACGGCGCCGAGTCCTTCTCCAACAGCACCAACTCGACGCGATCCGTCTCTCTGCTGTGTGCTCGGGCGGTCACCACCACCACATTGCATTTCCCGAGTGCATCGTGCCAGGCCCGCGTCGATTCGGGCACCGTGTTGCGGAAATAGATGGCCGACGGGGAAGCGTCGAATCGATCGGCGGACACACGGACTGCCTGGCGACCTGCTGCGCTGCCCGCGACTACCTCCGATTTCCTGTTCTCCTGACCCTCGAGTCGCACGCGGTGGCGGCCGGCCACAAACAGCGGCACCGGCGCGTCGGCGGGCAGCATCTCGATGGTCCGACTGGCCACGTCCAGTGCCGGGCGGGAGGCGGGCGATTGCTCGGGCGGCTTGCCTGTCGCGCGGGGGAACCAATAGGTGCCGGAGGGCGTTGTCACTTCCAGCTGCAACTGCTGCAGGCCCGTCTGGAGTCGATCACCCGGCACCTCGGTGCGATAGATGTACGACCCAGCGTCCCGCAGCGGCAACGCCTCGCCCGACGCGAGATGCAGTCGCACGGCTTGCACATCACTAGCCGCCACCGTGGCCGCCACGCTCAGCGGCGTTCCGGCTCGCCACACGTCCGGGCATTGCCACCACACGGCAACGTCCTGGTGCGTCTGCAGCGGCGCATGGAAGTCGCCCGGGAGGGAATTGGGGCGCGCCACGCCTTCTGCGCCAGCACATACACACCCGGCTGGACGGACATTTGGCCCGCCGTTGCCGAACCGACGGGTGAGTCGCTGGGGCCGGTGTACCGATAGCTGAAATCGGCACCCAGATCGGGTAACTCGATCTGCATCATTCGCCCTGCCCAGATCACACGAGACACTTCCCTCTGCAGACTAGTCGCGGCAAACGGATCGTCGACCCAGACGGCGTCTGGATAGAGCTCCAACCGCCATATGCCATCTGCTATACGGTCCAGGAAGTAAGCTCCCGTGCCGTCGTAGTGAACCACCGGCGATGATCCGACTCCCGCAATTCGCTCAAGTTTCTCCGGGGCCGGCGGGTTGGTATCGGTATTGTTGGCATAGAGAAATATCCGCTCCGTGACCATTTCGCTCAGGTCCAGTTCGTACGACAGCCGCAGCGGGCCGACCTTCGTGTTGTGCGGGTAAGCTGGAAATCGTTGCAGACGCGGCGTGCTGCGAAACACCTCGGCCGCGATGGCAAAACTGATCGCTTTGGCCGGGGTGTAGACGAGGTTGAGATAATGCGTCTGCCAGCCGTAGTTGAAGGCGGCCAGGGGCATGGGGTCGTATTGAAACTGGGTGGCGATCTGCGCGCCGCCACTGCGAAATGCTCGTGCCATCGCCGGATACATCACATGTCCCGGCACATCGGCCGCGTCAAACTCGTAGACGATCTTGGCCTTGTTGCGCAGGCAATCAAGTCGCATACCGGGGAAGTCATCGACGATCGGCAGGAAGTTGTCGCGTAAACAGCCGCCGGAGACCAGGCCGGTCGGATACCAACCGAACGTACATCCTTCAATGGTTGACTGTCCGACGGCTTCCTCTTTGCCTCCCCAGCCATTGTAGAAGATCGGCTGCTTGGCGCCGGCTTCTCGCACGGCCGCCGCGAGTTCGTCGATATAGCCACGGATCTGGTCGATCGTGGTGGTGCTGTCGTATTGCGGTTCGTTGATCAACTCGATGGCTACCATCGCCGGCTCATCTTTGTACGCGACCTTCGTGTAAGGATTCACGTGCTCCATGAACTGGCGCAGATAGGTGGCTTGGGCGCGGCGGGCCTGCGGGTCCAGCACCATTTGTGGTTTGGTGTAGAGCGACGAGAATCCGCTGTCGGGAAAGTGATAATGCCACCAGGCAATGGGTGTCAGCACGGTGTACAAGCCTTGCCTCTTGCACGTCGCGACCAGGTAGTCGAACAGGTCCAGATGCTCGTTGGCAATCAGGTTCCCTTCCACATCACTAATCTGGCGATCAAACACATGCAGGCGAATTACGTCGAGACCAAGTCGGCGGAAGTGACTGACGTCTTGATTGATGACCGTCACGTGGTTCAAACCCAGAGCCTGAATTCCCTGGTAATCGACGGTAAACGGTGTGTAGTAGTTGACTCCGAACAGAGCGATTTCCGAGTTGTCGTCACGCCATCGCAACACGCCCTGGTCGTCCACAAAGGACCAACGCTCGGCAGGAGCCGTGGTGGCGGCGAGGAGCAGGCAAGAAGCGAGGAGCGTCATCGTTGTCATCGTAAACCTCTCGCGAGAGTGTTAGCTTGAAAGCTGAGCCGTCCTGTTCATCCTTTTTTCCCACTATCCGTGGGCTGCTGACGTACTCGTCCGGGCAGGTGTTTTTCCAGGTTCATGTCATGGCGGACGTTTCGGCGATCGGGGTAAATTACCCAGAGCTTGCAGGCGACTTACTTGTGATGGCCATGCAAGGCTCGTAAAATCGACCTGTTGACGACCGGCAGCCAGTTGTTTTCGGCCATTTTCTCGAAACTCGGGACGTACCACATCATGTTGACACACTCAGGCATCCGCCGCCAGTCGCGTCACTTCAAAAGCCTGCTGCTGCCGATACTGGCAGTGCTCATGCTGCCGCTGCTGAGTCGCCACGTTGCCGGCTCCGAGAGGAATACGGTTTCGCTCGACGGATCCTGGCAGATCGCGGACAGTCGGGAGGCGGAAGAAGTTCCGGCTCAGTTTACCCAGACGGTGCCCGTTCCCGGGCTGGCGAACCTGGCCCAGCCAGGGTTTGAAAACGTGGATCGGTTTATCAGCCGCGAACAACTGGCCAATCGTATTCGCTCGAAGCTCTCGCCGGCCGAGTGGCTCAAGGAATATTGGGTGGGCAAAGTGGATCAGGACCGGAACTATTTCTGGTATCGCAAGAGTTTTCCTGCTCCGGCGGCACGAGCCGTGGCGCTGCTGAAGATCAGCAAAGCCCAGTTCGGCACCGCCGTCTGGCTGAACGGCCAGAAGTTGGGTGAATACGCCGGCTGCTTCTCGGCCAGTTACTTTCACCTGGAGGACGCGATCCGCTGGGACGCGGACAATGAGCTGCTGGTCCGCATCGGAGCGCATCCGGCCGTGCTGCCCGACAACTATCCCACCGGTTCGGACTTCGAGAAGATCAAGTGGACTCCGGGGATCTACGATAGCGTGTCGTTGATCTTCTGCGACAATCCGTTGATCGAGACGATCCAGGTTGCTCCGCGCGTCGCGAGCGGAGAGATTATCGTGCAGACGAAGGTTGCCAACTGTGGCCGGCAACCGCTCGCCGCGCAGTTGGTTCACCGTGTGAAGACCTGGCAAGGTAACCAGCAGGTGGCTGAGTCGCCGCCCGCTGCGGTGTCGCTCGAGCCCGGCCAGCAGCAGACGCTCACGCAGACCATTTCCATTCCAGCCGCGCACCTCTGGTCGCCGGAAGATCCGTTTCTGTATGTGCTCGAGTCACACAGCGGGGGCGACTCGGTCAGCACGCGGTTTGGCATGCGTGAATTTCGTTTCGATAGTGCTACGAAGCGGGCGTACTTGAATGGCAAGGTCTATTATTTGCGTGGTTCGAATATCACGCTGCATCGCTTCCTGGAAGATCCGCTCTGTAAAAATCTCCCCTGGAACGAACAGTGGGTCCGCCGATTGCTGGTGGAACTGCCGAAGCAGATGCACTGGAACTATTTTCGATTCTGCATTGGGCCGGTGCCCGACCGCTGGCTGGATATTTGCGACGAAGCGGGACTGCTGATCCAGAACGAGTTTTTCGTCTGGACCGGCGGACCTGGTTGGTACGACGGGTATTCCCGCACGCACGATGCCGACGAAATGATTCGGCAGTACAAGGACTGGATGCGCGACAACTGGAATCACGCCAGCGTTGCCGTGTGGGATGCGAACAACGAAACCAAGGACGACATGTTTGGCGAACAGATCATTCCGGCAGTCAGGCCGCTGGATCTGTCGAATCGCCCCTGGGAGAACAGTTACAACAAACCGGCAGATCCAGACGACCCAGTGGAAGACCATCCGTATCTCATGTCGGGCGGCTATTTCGGTGACCTGAAGTTCCGGATGAGCGACCTGGAGACGAGCGATGGAGCACCGGCCGCAGGCAAGCTCCCCTCCGACACGAACCCGCCGATTGTCAACGAATACGGCTGGTTGTGGCTCAATCGCGATGGCTCACCTACGCGACTCACTCAACGCGTGTACGCACAGTTGATTGGGACCGATGTGACGCCACGCCAGCGGCTGGACACGTGGGCTTATCTGCTGGCCGGCAAAACCGAGTTCTGGCGAGCGCACCGGCACTACGCGGGGATTATTCACTTCGTTTATCTCACCTGCAGCTATCCCGGAGTCTATACCTCGGACCACTTCAGCGACGTGACCCAGCTGGTACTCGATCCAGCCTTTGCCGACTACGTGGGTGAAGCTTTCAAGCCGCTGGGGGTCTATCTCAACTTTTTCCAGCCCGAACTGCAGGCCGGGGCCGAGCGGACTTTCCAGGTGATGATGGTAAACGACTACGAGCACCCCGTCGGCGGTAACCTCGAACTGGCGCTGGTAGACGAAGCGGGCAACAGCGTGGCACATAGCCAGACGCCATTTCAGCTGGAAGCCGTGGGGCAAGCCAGCTATCAGATCAAACTCAGCGTCCCTGCCGAGGCCCACGGCAAATGTACGCTCAAGGCCATCGCCCAGCCAACCGGCACTCCCGCCATCGGACCGACACTGTCGCGCCGTTGGGTGTCGGTCCAGTAGCGCACGGAGCGTCCGTCCCGCTTCGTCGGCTCGGCCTGCTGCTGCCGGCGAGCCGGTTTACAGTAACTTGCACAACGCGTCGGCGAGTCGTTCGTAGTCGGCCAGGCAGTTGTAGGCCTGTGCGGAGATACGGAGCATACGGGCGGGTGCCTGAGGGAAATGAAATACGGGTACTTGAATGCCGTATTCGCCACGCAGCACCCCGTGCAGCATGAGTGTCGGATTGGGGCTGGTGGTATAGTCCAGGTCCGCCGGGTTCGGATCGGGAGGTAGCGCGAAGGCGACCATCGGGCCAAGCAATTCGCGGGGTGCGACCATTCGCAATCCGCAGCGTTCCATCAGCAGTTCGGCTCCCGCGATGACCAGGCTGCAATTCCGCTGCATGTGCGCCAGCAGGCTGCCCTCCGCGAGGGTCTTGAGGAACTCGATCGAGCGTCCCACGCACAGCCAGGCGGTTGGATCAGTCGTGCCGGGGAAATCAAAGGCATCGTGAAAGCGGTTCTGCTGCGGGCCTTGGGTGTTGTATCCGTGACTGACCGAAGAGGGTTGAAGTTCCGCCGGCGCGAACGATCGCGCTCGAAGTTGTGGCGGAACGTGGAGAAAGGCCGCGCCGCGCGGACTGCAGAGCCACTTGTGGCAGTTGCCAAAGTAGAAGTCGGCTCCCACGCTCTCCAGGTTCAGCGGGATTGCGCCGGGGGCATGCGCACCGTCCACCAGGGAAAGAACTCCGCGGTCGCGCAATAGCGGGAGGATTTCCGCCAGCGGCAGCACAATGGCCGTGGGGCTGGTAATGTGATCCAGGATGGCCAGTCGGGTGCGGGGCGTGATGGCACGCTCGACGGCCTTCACGATCTCGTCCGCCGAAGTAACCGGCACAGGGATGTCGGCCACGACCACGTTGGCACCTGCCTGGGCGGCAACGTATCGAGCCGCATTGGTAATCGCATTGTACCCATGACTGGTGACCAGGATTTCGTCCCCCTGGTGGATGTCCAGCCAGCGGAGCACCGCGTTGGCCGCGTGCGTGGCGTTGGTATCGAAGACCAAATCGGACGGATCCGCTCCTATCGTCTCGCCCAGCACTCTTCGCGACTCGTCCAACAGCGGCTGCCGATGCCGATTGAAGAACTGTACCGGGTCCTGCTCCATCAGCGCCACCAGTTCTCGCTGATGGTCCAGCACCGCGCGGGGGCACGCTCCGAACGACCCATGATTCAGGAATGCCAGCCCAGGTTCAAGCAGCCAGTGCTTGCGATGCGGGGACTCGTCAGTGGTTGAGGCGGACAATCCATTCATGGCAAGAAAAACCCTTCAAACTCTTGGTTCGTTCTTTTCTGGTAGTCTACTCCCCCAGCTGCTCGTTCTAACGGCTATGCCTGTTGCCGCACAAGGCCGGGAGGGTCAAAATGAACCGGCCGCCCGTCGGTGGTGAGCAAGCACGAGGCTCAAGTCAGAAGCGATCCAGACGGCTCAGCCGAACAGGTATCGGTATCTTAGTTTGCCGGCAAGGTGTTTCGTCTTTGTCATTGAGCAGCCTAACCATTCGAGGTTTTTCGAGTGTTAACCTGTAGCATTCGCGCACGGTGCGCGCGTGGTTGGAGAAAAATTCGAAACTCGCAGCACAGAAATTGGGGAGAAAGGGAGGAAGGGAGGAAGGGAAGAAGGGAGGAAGGGAGGAAGGGAGGAAGGGAGGAAGGGAAAACGGAGGACGAGTGGCATGCTGCTGGTGGGAATCTGCTGGTGGCCCATGACTGTGATTTTGTCGGCAGGGGAGGTTTTAATTTTGGGATTTCGAATTTGTTTGGGATTTCGGATTTAAGTCGGATTTCCTGATTGGTTGCGGCCGCAGGCCGCGTCAGGTCTGTGATGCTTCGGATCGGGGATTTTTTTCTGCCTTGCACGTACTGTGTGCGCATGTTACGAGCTGACACTTTGGGGCTCCGGAATCGTGCCCGTCTGGTTGTTTTGGGAGCGGAGGATCTATGAACGGTTATCAACGCATTATGGCGGCGTTACACGGCCAGCCTACGGACGGCGTGCCCATCATGCTGCACAATTTCATGCCGGCCGCGCGTGAGGCGGGATACAGTATGCAGGCGTACCGTTCCGACCCCCGGGCCATTGCCGATACATTCATTCGGGCGGTAGAGACGTATCGATACGACGGCATCGTGGTGGATGTCGACACAGCCACACTGGCCGAGGCTGTAGGCGTGCCGGTCGATCTGCCGGAACACGAACCGGCTCGATGTCGAGCCGGTTGCATCGATTCGCTGCCAGCAGTTCCCGACCTGCCGCCACCCGATATCGCGGCGTGCCCGCGCGTCCAGATCTGGTTGGAAGCCGTGCAGCTGCTGCGTGACCATTTCGGCGACGAAATCCTGATTCGCGGCAACGCCGATCAAGCTCCGTTCTCGTTGGCCAGCATGATGCGATCGCCCGCCACCTGGATGATGGACTTGCTGGACGAACCGAATCGGCCGTACGTGTTCCAGTTACTGGAGTACTGTACGCAAGCGACTTGTGCCTTCGTTCGGTTGATGAGTGAGTTTGGAGCTCATATGACATCCAATGGCGACAGCCCGGCCGGACCGGCGATGATTTCGCCGGAAATGTATCGCACGTTCGCTCTCCCCTACGAACGGCAGGTTGTCACCCTCGCTCATCAGTTGTCGCTTCCCTACATCCTGCACATCTGTGGCAACACGCAATCGATCCTCGCGGACATGGTCGCAACCGGGGCCGATGGATTGGAGATCGATTACAAAACAGATTTGAAGGCGGCACGAGAGGCATTGCGAGAGCGAGCCACCTTTGTCGGCAACATCGATCCAAGCGGCGTGTTGGCGCGAGGGACCATCCAGCAAGTGGAACGGGCGACCACCGCACTGCTGAGGCATTTCAGCGATACGCCGCGTTTCATTCTGAACGCCGGCTGCGCTCTGCCGGCCACCACTCCGCCAGAGAACATACACGCCATGATTCGCGCGGCGCGCTCGTTCGACGCTCAGTCAATCACGTAGCTCAGCTCGGAATCACCAATGCCTAGATGGAGTTCGACGTAGCGGCGAACGGCGGTCGGGTCCGGGTCGTAAGCGAAATCGACGCTCACTTCCACTCGTTGCCCGGCTCGCACCGGTCGCGGTGTAAAGGACAAGTAAGTCTGCGCCCAGTGGGTCTCCGGACTCAGCGGTCCCGTGTCCAGCAGGACGCTCGGCGAGAGTTCGGCTTCGAACCACACGCAGAAGCCGTTCAGCACTCCGTCGCGGACGGGCACGAACGAGAGTTCCCCTTCGGACCAGATGTCTTCCGCCGTAGTCGTGAGAATATCCAGTTCGAGGAACGTCTGACCGGGCGCCAGCAACGCTGCCGGTTCGACCCGAATCTGCATCGGGCGTCCTTGCGATAGCTCGACTTCCTGCAGAGCGCTGAAATCAAGATCCTGGATGGGCGAGCGCCAGAACCCGGGGCCTTCGTTGTGGTAGAGAATCGGTTCGTCCAACGGCGCGAGCAGCACGCGAACCTTGGACGGCAGCATGCGGCCGGTTGGCTTGAGATTGTGATCGCGCGCATCCAATACCGCGGGGAGCATCCCCTCGGCGAAAGCGACGTTGCCGAGCCACTCGCTAATGATCAGGTCGACCTTCTCATCCAACTGCAAGTCATCCGCCCGACCATGAAAGACCTGAATCTGGTTCGACAGACCGTTGGCTTTAATCAGTTTGGCCGCGACCTGTGAGATATCAGTCGCATCAATCGCGTAGACCTGCCGCGCCCCAGCTCGGGCAGCGATCATCGCCAGGATGCCGGTGCCGGTTCCCACGTCCAGAACGACGTCGCCCGGTCGGACGACCTCCCGGATCGCGGCGGCGAAGGCGTTGGTGCGGGGACGATCGCTCACCATCCGCCGTTGCAGTTCAATGTCACCGTAGGGCTTCAAATAGTCGTCCATGTTGCGATCCAACCGTCAAAGGAGCGGGAATTGAACGCGGGATAGCCTTCATGGGCGCCGCACGCGCTGACGGGTGCCACGCGGTACGCCCCGGCGGGCTTGGATCCCACAGCTCGCGAGCGCAGGATCCGCTGGGCGGTCACAATATCAGCTCCCCGTGAGCGATGCAATCGGATGGTTCCCCGCGCACGGATCAGCTACGAGCCGCGACACACAGTGCTCATACGCTTCGAGTGGTGCGCGGATGGGGAACGGATAGTGATCGCGGGGCGCCGCATGCGGAGCTGATGGATGACTTGGCGCCGTGAATGTGTCAGAATAATGGCGTGTCGACCGGGGAAATGTCGGCGTAATGACGACGGCTGGTTTGTGGTGGCCCACTATGTAAGGGGAGCTTCGATGTCTGATTTTTCATGTCATGCAGGATGTTGCGGTTGCTCCATGAGTCGACGTAGTTTTCTTCGCGGTTGCGGCAGCGCCGCGACGCTGGCCGCGGCCACGGTGATTTACCCGCGGGGGCAATCCAGAGCGGACGACACAGGCCCCGGCAGGGTACGGGTGGCGGCCGTCTTTCTCTCGAACATCGAGATTCACGAAATCTGGCCCTATCCTGGCTTTGACACACAAAGCCGACAACAGCAGGTGCTCGCTGCCTTATCGCAAGGATGCCCGGATGTGGAGTTCGTGCCGGTCGTGGTGAAGAAGCCTGACGACGTGCAGCAGGCCGTGGCACTCAAGGATCAGGTCGACGGCTATCTCATTTACGAGATGACCCTGGATTGGGCTCAAGTGTCGGCCTTGGTCAACATCGCCTTGGTCGGGAAGCCGACGTTGGTAGTGGACGAGTTCCTGGGGGGATCTGGAGCGTTCCTGGTGGGCGTGGCCGATCTGCGCACGCGAGGTGTTCCGGTGGCGGCCGTCAGCAGTACGCGACTCGAAGATATGGCGCTGGTCGCGCGCCAATTCGCCACTCTTCGTCAGAGCGGTGTGACGCGCGAGTCGTTTGTGGACCAGTGCCAGAAGGTCTACCGCACGACGTTCCCGGCCGCTCGAGAGGTCGCGGGCTGCGACGATTCCCTTTCGCTGACACCGATCGGCGAGTGTGTGAAGAGACTGCGCGACGCACGTTTTCTGATTGTCGGTGCGGGGCCGGCGGGCCAGGAGCAGGATTTTCTTGGCGCCAAGGGACGTTACATCGATTTCGACGAATTGGGAGAGTTTTACCAGCAAGTCGATGCCGATCAGGCCGTGGAGTGTGCCAATCAATGGAAGCAGCAGGCTCAGTCGCTGCCGGCGGCCGACTATGTGGACCCCGCGACGCCCACCGAGGAAGCGATCCGCAATGCGGCGGCAGTCTATCTGGCCACGCGGCAACTGCTCAAAAAGTACGATACCGATTCGGTGACGATGAATTGTTTAGGCGGATTTGCCGCCGGCAAGCTGCCTGCGTATCCTTGTTTGGGCTTCATGCAGTTGCTCAACGACGGTGGACAAGGTGTCTGTGAGGCGATGCCTGACGATACCGTCAGCATGCTGATGGCCCGTATCCTGACCGGTCGGCCAGGATTTGTCTCGGATCCGGCACTCGACACTTCCAGGAACCAGATTGTCTACGCCCACTGTGTGGGAACAACGAAGGTGCTCGGTCCCGCGGGGGCAGCGAACGGATATTACATTCGTACCCTTCACAATCGCGACCCGCGCGGAGCGTGTGCCGAATCGTTAATGCCCGCGGACCACATGACGACGAGTTTTCGGACGAATTTCGCGCAACGCAAAATGGTCATTCATCAGGCGAAGTCATTGGGGCCACTCGACAGCGAACGCGGCTGCCGCACCAAGCTGCTGGCGGAGGTGCGCGGAGATATTGCCAAGCTGTTTGACCGGTGGAGCCAATTCGGCTGGCACCGCGTGACCGTGTTTGGCGACGTTCAGCAGCCGCTCACCGAACTGGGCAAAGCGCTCGGGCTGGAGGTGATTGAGGAAGCGTAAGCAGCTGATTCGCTATTTGGTTCTTTGATTCATGGCTCTCCCCCCGCCGCGGGAGTCGCGGGGGCTCGAGCCGTCTACGTGGAGGCGCTCAGGGCGATGAAATCGTTGCGATCGTTGTTCGACTGGCGGTGAGCGGGGACTAGCTTGGGCAGTGGCAGAGCCTGTGGGACCCCGCACCCTATCGCACGCGAAAGTTGAATCGGTCGTTCGGAGCGACGTCGCCGTTGAGTGTGAAGTCGACAGCGTCGCCGGTTTGCACGCTGTTGTCGGCCCACTTGAAATCCAGCCTTGGCGGGCCGGCGGATGTTCTCAAGGTTGTTCGTGGTATCGCCAATTCCAGTTCGTTGCCAGCCGCCCGATACTCGATCGAGACCGGCGTCTGCCAGTCGTATTTGTTGTCAATATTCTGCTCGATGGTCGTGGTCGTGGCGGACACGCTCTTTCGATTGATCACCACATCGTAGCCGAGCCAACCTGTTTTCGCATCGGCGTCGGTGTCGATGAACAGCAACATCCAGTTCGTGTCCGTGCAGGGCGAGATGGGCTCGCGGGTGCGAACATGGAAATAGACCGACTGCTCGTCGTAGCTGACCTTGGCCGCGATGATGTCATTGCGTCCGGTTTCGTTGATATAGGGACCGGCTGCAGCCCATCCCGCATGATTACGCTGCACGGGGTCGCCGACCGTGTCGCAAAACTCCGGCGCCACCTGCTGCCAGTCGTCGAAATTCCCGTCTATCGTAATCGGCTGTGGTGACAGCTCCCCAATGGCTGGCACACCCTTATAGCGGCGCACGTAGCTGACGAGCTGGTAGTAGTAATTGTCGCCGTGCCCCCCCTTCATCGGTTCAATGTCGCGGCTGTGCTCGTGGTCGAACTGATCGACGAACATGGGGGGCGTTCGGACGTGGTTGAATTCGTCAAACCGGCCGGCAATCCACTCGTTCCAGCCGGTGACGAAGACCGCCTGCGGGTCCTCCTTCAGCGCGTGTTCCCATTGCTCGCGCGCATTGAATCCGTAGAGTATCGCGTCTTTCTCGGTCGTCACCCGAGCGTCGTGGAATGATCGTCCCCGCGCACCCGGCTCGGACATGCAGCCCAATCGATCGCCCACCGCGTTCTGGGCCACGCCCACCGACATCTGCTCCTTCTCGCCCTGCGAGTTCCGGAACACGTGTTGCGGGTAGACCTCCAGCCAGCTCCACTGGTCGGCCCCCGTAGGACCCTGGAAGTAATCGGGTTGCGGCTTGCGGAACGTAAAGAACGTCTGGAGTTGTTGGATGGTCGGATCCCACGGCAACTCGCCGGCGATTCGGTCACCTGCTACCGGCTGGCCATCCGAGTAAGCGGTGCCATCCGGTCGTCGATCGTCCGGTGAACTCCACCAGCCGATCGGGCCCTTGCTATCAGAGGCTTCCAGGTAGTAGAGTCCCGGCGGCTCGGCGTGGTCGAGGCCGAGTACCAGGCGTCCGTTATCCATGACGTGGAAGAATCGATTCGTCGCGATACGTTCTCCACCAGGTCCCTCCCGAAAGAGCGACAGGGTCACGGCGGAATCGGTAGACCGATAGGTCGGACAATAGGCGTAAACAGCGCCGAAGGGCTGCGCGATCTTGAGTGATTGTCCTAACCGCTTGTCCGGTTCGATGAAGGCCGGTACCGCGTAGCCCTTGTTCTCGGTACTCCCATACAGCAAAAGCGGGTCGGCCAGGATCAGTGGTTTGCCGTCCCACCGAAACCAAAGTTCCTCAAACTCGTGTTGCGAGTACAGCTGATCGTACAGCTCGCGGACGGTCGATGCCGGATCCCAGAACGGTGTCAGGAACGCCACCTGGGGCGTGCGGTTTCCCGCTTGGCGCATCTGCTGGAACACACGCATCAGGGTGGTGTAGTTGTGTCGGTAGGTCACTTTGTTGCTCGTATCGAAGATGACCACATCCACTCCGGCATCGGCCAGCATCTGAGCGTGCTTCCGCAACACCGCTTCGTCATCTCCCAGGTAGTACCCGAAAATCGACTCGCCCCAGTGGTGCGGATAGTGTAGCGGTCCCCATGGCGGCGACGTGGCCTTGTGCATCGCATCCGGATCGGAAGCCAGAATCTTGGTGACGTCGAACGGCCCCTGCGTCCACGATTTCTCGTGC
Organism: uncultured Planctomycetota bacterium; assembly: GCA_963802295.1. Classification (GTDB taxonomy): domain Bacteria; phylum Planctomycetota; class Planctomycetia; order Pirellulales; family Pirellulaceae; genus JAJRVM01. The sequence continues at coordinate 522,577 of CAWDIM010000022.1, forward strand.
CACAGAAAGTAGAACATTGCCACGGTGCGGTTTGCTCGAGGCGAGCCGACTTCATCGGACAACGGCAACGCTCGCCCCACTGCATCGGTAGCCGGCCAGGGGACGCCAGGGTTGCCCGTCGCTGCTGCTTGACCGCTGCAGGGTGCGGAAACCGTCAGCCAGACCAAGTACGCAATCGACAATGAGAGCAAACGCATGGAGTTTCCCCTATACTGATAGACATTCACGTGCGGTGGCACTGTATTATGACAGCCAGGCTTTCGCGCCGCCACGCTCTACGCCCTCGACAATCGGAGACGTTCCATGAACGTGCACGTATTCTGCAGTTGCTTATGCCTCTGTGCCTGGCCAGCTGATGTGCCGGGCGAGCTGGAGAGCTCTTGGCACATCGTGGGGGATGAGGCGGCCTCGCGCAAGGACCAAGGCGAAGTGGAAGTGGTGGTGCAGCGCGGGAAGGGGGCACAGACACAGCAGACGCCGCTTTCCGTGCGCGTGGTTGTTACCGGCAGTGACGGCCACCATTACGATGGGAGTGGTTACGGTTTGTACGACGACGGCAGGTTCTTTGCCGAAGAGAGCTTTCGGGTTGCCGTTCCGCCGGGAGACACGCAGGTCGATCTGCGGAGCGGGCCGAACCATGTGCCTCTCAAGTTCTTGGTGTGTGCTGAGGCCGGGAGATGTGTGAAAGTCGAAGCGCGGTTGCGTGAGTGGTTCAATCCGGCAGCGCTGGGTTGGTATTGCGGCGACAACCACGTGCATGCGCAGCATGACGCGCGAGCGGATGTGAAAACCGGGCTCGCGTATACGGCTCGGCAAGCCCGCGCGAACGGCCTGAATTTCGTAACGGAAGCCGGGTCAAACGTTTCGTATGAAGATCTCGATCGACTCGATTCGGACTCGTTCCTGCTGCGCTATGCCGGCGAATTAAGACCGGGCGCATTTGTGGGGCATTTCAACACGCCGGGTATTGTGCGGGCGATCCCAGCCGAACGATATGAACAGCTGATTCGTTGTCCCTTGCCGGGCCAGGCGATCTTCGAGGAAGTGGCACGCCTAGGGGGCGTGACCATTCATACCCATCCGCTCTCGCCGCCACAGTTGCGGCACTGGATGGGCGCCACGGAAATCCTCTCGGACGCCGTGATCGGTCGCTGTGCCGATCTGATGGACCTCGACTCCGACGCAACCCAGCAGCTGTGGTTTGCCGTGTTGAATCTGGGGAACCGGGTGGCGGCCAGTGGATCGACTGATTCGGCGTTGGGACGCCGCCGCACTTCCTCTCCGGGTGATCGACGTGTCTACTGCCAGGCCAATCGGTTGGATTATCGGGAGATCGTGTCGGCGATGCGCGACGGGCGTACGGTTGCCACCAACGGCGGTCCTCTCTTGGCATTGCTGACAGTCGCAGGCAACGGACCCGGGAGCGTCATGCAGGTTGCCACGGGGCAGACGGAAGAAGCGAACATCGAGGTGCACAGCCTGCACCCGCTCCGCAGCGTGAAACTCTATTGTCGAGGCAACGTCATCGAGGAGTTCGACGTCGCCGAGCTGTCGGGACGTCAGGTTCTCACCAGGTCCGTGCCGGTCGGGGATTTTTCACGGTGTTGGTTCGTCGTGCGGGCCGAGGATAGTCAGGGGAATTGGGCCGTCACCAGTCCGGTGTACGCTCAGTCCGACGCGTCACCGAGACGTCCTGCCACCTTGGCGCTGTTGGAGATTTCGAACCACGAACGGTTCATCTATCTGCGCCGCGACTATTTCGCCCATATGATCGTCACGGTGTCCCCCGATCAGGCCATACAAGCGGTCGATTTGTTGCGTGATGGCGCCGTCGTCAAACGGTTTGCCGCCGCCGAAGGGAGCCAGTTGCATGAAGATCGCATTCCCGTCACCCAAATGCCAGGACCCTATGGGCCGGGCTGGGTCTGGCAGCATGAACACAGTCGGCCCGTCCACTTTCAAGCCGACTGGCCCGTGAACGAAACTGGCTGGTATTGCCTGCGCACGGTGACCGACAGCGGCAGTTTCGAATCCGACCACGTGTACTTCGACGCGGACAATCCGAACAGCCAGGCAATTTCCAGCGCCAATCTCCGCAGCCAAGACATGGATCTGGCGCTGCACGGTTACGGCGAAGAAATGCCGCTGGACGAAATTGATGTCGTGACCCAGGACGATCGCTGGTGGTACCCCATGCACACTTATTGGTGTCTGGAAACGCAAATGGACGGAACCACAAGTCGCTTCGGCAGTGCAAGTTCGGACAGGACTGCACGGTTGTTTCGCGGCCACCAGGAGTGACCTGAGCGGTAGCGGTAGGTGTGACAAGCTCGCATGATACCGCGTTGCCTTGGTGATGGCTCAGCGGTAGGGTGTGCCAAGCTCGCCTGATACCGCGTTGCCTTGGTGATGGCTCAGAAGGCGAGCGCCGGCACACCAGCCTACGTGATGTTCCTGGCAACTGTCGTAGCCGGTCAACGAAATGCCGATACCGTTGATTGCCGACGTTCTCTCGCGCACGGGGAATACGATATTGTGCCGACCGCATGCTGGTGTGCCGGCGCTCGCCGAAATCGTCGTCGATTGTGGAGAGCGTGACCCGGCGAGCTTGGCACACCCTACCGCTACCGCTGACTCGCGCACGGGGAATACGATATTGTGCCGACCGCATGCTGGTGTGCCGGCGCTCGCCGAAATCGTCGTCGATTGTGGAGAGCGTGACCCGGCGAGCTTGGCACACCCTACCGCTACCGCTGACTCGCGCACGGGGAATACGATATTGTGCCGACCGCATGCTGGTGTGCCGGCGCTCGCCGAAATCGTCGTCGATTGTGGAGAGCGTGACCCGGCGAGCTTGGCACACCCTACCGCTACTTCGATCACCCCGTGACGACCGTTGACGAACATTTGAAATCCGCATCGTCGCCGGTCTTAAGCTGCGGTCAGTTGCTGTTGCTTTTCACCGGTCGGAAGGGATGAACCCAGCTGGCCATCGATCGCGGGCTGCGCGACTGCAGCCAGATGCGGCCGTGTCCCGCGAAGCGGAGCAGCAGCTGGTCGGCGAAGAGGAACGAGCGGATTTTCCTGCCGCGGGTCAGCCTGTAGGTCAAAGTCGGTTCCCAGGCCACGGCATAGCCGTTATCGACGACATACTCGCCCTCCACGTCGATGGGAATGATGTCGCCGTAGGCATGGAAGAAGAGCGTCCCGGTCCCTGTCACGCGGAGCACAAACATGCCTTCGTTGAAGAAGCCACGCAGGCCGTCCCATTTGGAGTCGCAGGTGATTCCCTCACTGGAAGCCAGGTATGCCCCTTTCTCCAGCAGCAGCTCGCCGTTGGCAAGCTGATGAGCGCAGATGTCACCGGCCGAACCGGGCGCGAACGTCACCGAGCCCGGTCCTCCTGCGGGAGAATACGTGTTCTGAAAGAAGCTCTCGCCGGAGAGCAGCTTGCGTTTCATGCCGGCCATCAAACCGCCGCGGGTGGAGGTTTCGGTCTTCACGTTGCCGGTCATCCACGCCATGGCACCCGATTCCCCGACAATCCGCTCACCGGCGGCCAGGCTGACTTCCACGGCGCTGTAGGTTGGCGCGCAAATAATCTCGTATTTCATGGTGTTCACTACGACTTTCGTGGAGGAAGAAGGCGACCCAGCGAGGACCCGAACCCCTTCGGATTGTGGGATTGTGTCAACACCCGGCCTTGTCCCGTAAAGTTCATCACGAATCCTTCACCGGCCAACCAAGACTGGAGCCAGGAATTGCCGGCCTTGGTGATGGTGTATTGCAGCGAATTCTCAAAGGCGACGAGGTGGCCCGTATCAATGGTCAGCGCATTCTGCACTTCGGATTCCACCAGCCGCCCGAAGGCACTCACCAGAAGCTGCCCATGCCCGGAGACATCCAGAAAACTGATGCTTTCGCCGGTCACGAAGCCCTTGATTCCCTGGAACTTCGTTTCGATCTTGAGGTTCGAGCTGGACCCGAGGTAACTCCCTCCGGCACACAGCCAGTTGGTACCCGGTTCGACGTCGATGAGGAACACCTCGCCCTGGTGTGTGGGGGCTAGGCCGACTTCGCCCGGTCGGCCATCGTTGGTACTGTACGTCGAGAAGAAGAAGTTCTCGCGGGCCAGCAATCGCTTCATACCGCCGAGCAAGCCTCCGGATCCGCCGCTGCGCGTGGTGACGTCGATGTCGATGTTGGCCGATGCGCGGTACATCGCTCCCGATTCAGAGACAAATCGTTCGCCTGCATCGAGTTGGATCAGGGCCGACTCGAACGCGCCTTCTCCCAGTACTTCAATTTCCATAGCTCACCCTTCACGCGGCCGGCGACCGCAGCCAAACAGGGAATTCGAAATCCCAATCTCGAAATCCCAAACAAACTCGCTATCCAACACTCTAGAAAAAAACCTCCGCTGCCGGCACAACCACAGTCACGCGCCGCCGGCACACTCTCACCATGCAGCATGCTACCGCGTCCTCCGTCTTCCCTTTCTCCCTTTCTCCCTTTTCCGTTTTTCCGTCCTTCGGCTTTCGAGCATACGATCACCGTGCACGCATGTCATGGACGAAGAGTTTTTCTCTTCTACATCCCGCGCCGAATTGCTCGGCGACCGGGAAACAACCGCTCCGTGTCAAGTGCAGTAGGGGCGCAACCAGCCGGCCAAGGCCCTCAGGTGTCGCGTCTGCAAGTAGAGCTTGCCTTGTCCGGTGAAACGCATGACGAGTCCCTCGCCGGAAAAGAGCGTCTGCTTGAGACCACCCATGCCGCCGATGGTGTATGAGAGGGACGGTTCCCAGCCGACAACGTGTCCCGTGTCGACGACGAATTCACCCTGAATGTCCTTTTCAACCACTCCACCGTAGGCGTTGAAAAACAGGTCGCCGTGACCGGAGACATCAATCAGGAATCCGCCTTCTCCCGAGAAGAATGCCCGTAGACCGCCAAAGCGAGTTCCCAGGTTCATCCCCGGAGTACAGGCCAGAAACGAGCCGGCGGTCAACAAGAAATGGTCTCCCTTCATCTCGCGATGCAGGACACTGCCGGGGCAGGCTGGGGTCAGCGAAACGTAGGCCATGTGAGGTGCCGTGTACTCGGAAATGAACAGCGATTCCCCCCCCACGATCCGCCGGATTACCGACTTCATCAATCCGCCCACCAGCCGCGTCTTCAATTCGATGTGACTGCTCATGCGGCTCATCGCACCCCCTTCCGACCAGCAGGACTCGCCGGCCGCCAAGGCAATCGTCAAATCGCCATACGCTGGATTTCCACTAATGTCGAATTTCATGTGTCTTTCCCAGTTTGCAGGACACGGCCCGACACGGTCGAATCACCCGCGCCGGTTCCAGGGCCGGCAGTACCTCGTCGGCCGAGCGCCATTCTAGCTCTCGCGCAAGTGAAAAAACAACCCACGTGGTTTCCCCGCCAGCCTGACTGCCGGACATCGGATCGCGCGGTTCTCGCGAGGACGAGGCTCGGGGCGGGCCGCGCGAGGGGCAGAAATCCCGCTCGATGCGAGCCCTCGTCCGCTCAAATGCCGACCACGCACCTGCCCTGGGAACGGACTTCGACGCCACTGGAGTCCGCGAGTGCGCTCAGTCGCCCAGCTCTCCTTCAGCCACAAACGTGGCGAGGATCTGTCGCACCTGCTGACGCTGCGGCGGCAGGAAGTGATTGAACGGTTCGGCCATGAAGTCATCACAGATTCCCAGCAATGATAGCGCGCATTTCGTGGCCTTAATATACCGCGACGTGTACTTGCCGATCGTATAGATGCTCTGAAACGCGTTGATTCGTTCCAGAAGTCCAGCGGCTGTGATGCCATTTCCCGAGCGGGCGGCTTCGTAACACTCCACGAACAGACGGGGGAATACATTGGCGCCTCCGTTCACGCCGCCCTGGGCACCCAGCCGGATCGCCTCCACCAGCAAATGCTCGGGACCCATCAAGATGGACCAATCCGGCCGCTCCTTGCGCAGGCCAAGCAGTTGAGTGAAATAATCCAAGTCGCCGCTGCTGTCCTTCACCCCGATGATCCTGTCGATACCGGCCAATCGGCGGAGTGTGTCGATGTCGAACCAGATCTTGGTCAGACTGGGCATGTTGTACAACATGACCGGCAATGGCAGTTCTTGCGTAATGCGTTCGACGTATCCAATCAGCTCCGTTTGCCCGGCCGGAAAATAGTACGGTGTCGCCAGCACCACGGCCGTCGCTTGAGCCTCGTGGGCAACCATGGCCACCCTAATCGACTCGACAAACGCCGTATCCGTGATGCCGACCAGCACGGGAACTCGCCCCGCCACCAGGCTGCAGACGCGGCGAATCAGTTCGCAACGCAAGCGGTAACTCAAACTGGGCGCCTCTCCCGTCGTTCCCAATATGAAAATCCCGCTCACCCCTCCCCGGATCACATGTTCGACCAACCGGTGGAGCCCCTCGTCATCCAGCGCGTCGCGCGCACTCAATGGTGTCACTAATGGCGGGACGATGCCCTGAAAACGTGGTGTCTCGCTGATTCGTTGCTCGGTCACAGTAGATCCCTCATTGATAGGTCGTCAGACATGGATCAGCGTACATGGTCGAGCGTCCTCAGTTAAGACCACGCCGCAACGGAGAACGGAGGACCGAGGATAGAGCTGCGCTGAACCGTCACGTGGCGATGTCAGATGTTGGCTCGCAGCGGGTGATTCTTTTTGCCCGGGTCGGCGAGGTTCCTTTTCTGAGGTTCCTTGTGTTGGGAGTGCCGAATTCGGGCCTGATCTCGCCGGCCGGAATTCCGTATTCTGGGCTCCGTTTGACGGCGGCCGCCGGTCTCGCCAGTCCAGCGGGCCGTTACGGTGGTTTCGCAGCCACTGGACGATGCGGAAGAAATGCCATCGACGCGGCTGGCGGAACTGGCCTTGTTGATCTGCAACGCGCTAAAGGCTACAAATCAAACTATGTGAATGTGTGTCTTTTTTCAAAAAGGAGCCCTTCGATGTCCGCACACAGACGCTACGCCCATGGTCGTTGTTCAGCTTTGTCTTGTTGGATCAGCTTCGTAAGCTGTCTCGTCATGTTGGCCGTGTGTGTGTCGTGTGCCAAGCAGACCACGAAGCCACCCGCCAAGCCTGCCGAGTCTTCCAAGGCCGCGGCACCCGCCGAACCTGCTGCACCCACCGCACCTGACGAGGAATCAGAACCGGTACCGACGCCGGAGCCCGCCGAGCCAGCGTCGACTGAGCCGGGCCCAACGATTGAGCCACCGGCCCCAGTTGAACCGGCGCCCAGCGAACCGGTACCGACGCCGCAACCCGCCGAGCCAGCTCCGACGAGCCAGCTCCGACTGAGCCAGCCCCGACGATGGAGCCACCGACACCTGTTGAACCGGCGCCCAGTGAACCGGTACCGACGCCGCAACCCGCCGAGCCGGCCCCGACCGAGCCACCGACACCGGTTGAACCGACTCCGGTTGAACCGGCGCCCAGTGAACCGGCAGAGACTGTCGAACCGCCGACCCCTGTTGAGCCGGCACCTGCCGAGCCGGCACCTGCCGAGCCGGCACCTGCCGAGCCGGTTATGACGGACGCGGCGACGACGACCGAAGCGGCGCCGGCCGACCAGTCGGAGCGCTTGTTGCGACACGCCGTTTTCTTCCAGTTCAAGGCTACTTCCACCGCGGAAGATATCCAACGGATTGTTGATGCATTTCGAGAGCTGCCGTCGAAGATTGATACGATCGTTGATCTGAAGTGGGGTGCGAATAACAGTCCGGAAGGGCTGAATGATGGCCTCACGCACTGTTTCCTGCTGACTTTCAAGGACGAAGCGGGGCGTGCCACGTACTTGCCGCACGAGGCACACAAGGCTTTCGGCGAAATGCTTGGCCCGCACCTGGAGAAAGCGTTTGTAGTGGATTACTGGGGGACCCCCCAGACACAGCCGTTGGAAAAGGAATTGAAGCATGCGGTGTTCATCAAGTTCAAGGATGACGCGTCGGCCGAAGCCGTGAAGGCTGTCGAAGAGGCTTTTGCAGCCCTGCCGTCCAAGATCGATGCGATCAAAGTGCTGGAATGGGGCACGAACAACAGCCCGGAAGCACACAACGACGGGTTCACCCATTGTTTCATGGTCACCTTCGACTCGGAGGATGGTCGCGCCGCCTATTTGCCGCATCCGGAGCACGCTGCGCTCGTGGAGATCCTCAAGCCGGTGATGGACAAAGCGCGAGTGCTGGACTTCTGGTCCCAGCCATAAAGGTGGTCCCAGCCATAACGGCAGTGAGTTGGGAGAGCGAATCGACGATTGAGTGATGGCTGACGACCGGTCAGCCATCACCGTTCTCCCTGGTGGCGACACCACGGTTGCGCCATGTTCACGGCACTTACACGAGGCGCTCAGAGGAACCTATGACAGACAATAATCTCAATCGGCGGGCCTTCTTGGGGAAGTCGGTGACGACGGTCGGCATGGCATCACTTTTGGGTGCCGGTGATGTACGTGCCGCTGCAGAGGCCGGGCCGGACGAGGCTCAGCCGGCGGCCGATCTGTCGAACCGCGGCGGGGCGGCTCCCCAGACCGACATGCCTTGCGGGATGATCGGCAAACTGAAGATCAGCCGGATGATTCTCGGTTCAAACTTGATGGGTGGCTACTCGCATTCGCGGGACCTGGCTTACGTCGGTCCGCTGATGCAGGCCTACAATACGCAAGAGAAGATCATGGAGACCCTTGCGCTGGCGGAGGCCGCGGGTATCAATACGATCTCGCAAGGTGATTCGAATCTGATTAGAAAATACAACACCGACCATGGCGGACACATGCAACAGCTGGGGCCGCTGCACATCCGTGAGGAGGACAGCGACGAGAGCATCAAGACTTCGATCAAGCGGTTGATCGATCAGGGGCCCGCCGCCATTTATATCTTCGGACACGACGGCGATCTGCTGGTGCGTGCCGGTCGCGTGGACATCATAGCGAAAGCTCTCCAATGGGTCCGCGACGAAGGGCTCCCCGCCGGGGTTGGTGGTCATTCGCTGCACGTGGTCGTGGAATGTGAGAAGCACGAAGTAGCTCCCGATTTCTACTTCAAGACGTTTCACAGCGACCGATACTGGTCGCGGATCATGAAGGAGTATCGCGACGAATATTGTTGGTACAACGGAGCCAGCAGTGAGCCGGGGCATTATCACGATAATATGTGGTGCATGGATCCCGAGCAGACGGCCGAGGTGATGCTCAATGTCAAAGCGGCCTGGATTGCCTTTAAAGTGCTGGCCGCCGGCGCGCTCCATCCCAAGATCGGCTTCCGTTACGCGCTGCGCAATGGAGCGGACTTCCTGGTCGTCGGCATGTTCGATTTCCAGGTCAAAGACAATGCCGAATTGATGAAACAGACCCTGGCATCCATGGATCACCGCGACCGACCCTGGCGGGCATGAAGCGTCGCCCACAGAGGTGTGTCCGGCGATGGAATGGGGAGCGTCCCTCGGCGGGGCCGCTGGACGTCTGTGTGAGTGCTTGTGTCGGCACGTCCTGCCAGGGCCAACCCGGCTGGGTGGCTGGCTGAACCTCATGCTGCGCGCGGAAAGCGACAGAGCCCAGCGATTGCTGGGCTCTGTCCAATCGAGCAGACGGTTATGAAATCGCTCGCGGCGAAAAACCCGCCGCGTCTGTACTCTCTTAGAGCACACCGTGTGCCGAATCGCAGGTCGGTTCTCGGACCAGGGAAAACGGCTCGGTTTTCCCCTCATTTCGGCACACGGAACTTACCGCCGTTCATCCCGGATCCTTCTCATTCTGAGAACATTATCCAGTTTCGGGACAGGCGGGAGTGGGATGAATGCCGTCCCGGCGGCGCCTGCACGACTCTCATGTTGAGACAGCATGAGACAGCAGACACCCAGCCGGTGAATTGGTCCGCACTCGCATCGCATCGTCTTGACGAAGAACTGCCGGCAGAAGTGAACCCCCTGTCGCCAGCGCCGGGAAAATCCCGCGGCTCGCTCCATCAACCGGTGAGCCGGGACTTGTTGGCGGAAGGGAGATGCGCGTCGAGTCGACCGTCCTCAGCCGGCAGCGAAGGATGGCTCAGTCTTCTCCGTGCTTCATTCCCCGCTGTTTGACTCCACCACTGGATAAGACTCGAGAATATTCTTCAGGCACGAGGTCATGACCTGCGTGTATTCCGGTTCCTGCTTGTGCAGCACGCGAACGTTGGACTGATTGACTTGCAGGTCGGCTTGAAAGCACGGCGCGTTCTTGGCTGGTAACGAGAAAGCGACGGACTCTTGCGTGCCGTCATCGAACGTGACGAGGAGCTGATGTTTTCCCGGATCCCAAAAGGTGAACGAGAGCAACAGGCAGTCATTTTCCCACGTCGCTTTCAGTCGCCAACGCTGCGGATTCGGATCACTTAACCAGACCCCCTCACGCGGTCCGGTCAGCGTGGCACTGCGAATGGACTTGCCGGCCGGCAGGCCTTGGATGCTCACCAGACAATCCGGCTCCCCATCCGGTTCGGAACCAGCCTTACCCACGAGGTCCTTTGTGCATCCCAGGTAGCGGGCGACGATATCCGCGCGAGCGGCATCACCGACGATCGCGTTGCTCACTTCGGTCAATCGCACGGGGCGCATGCTGTAGCAGACGATGGGCTGGGCCGCGTCGCTCGGCGGCTCAGCCAAAGCTTCGAATCCCTTGTCGGTCTGATAGATTCGGCGCCCCGCCATGTCGATGAACGAGGGCGTGCACCACATGTTGCGAGGCCCTGTCGGCGCGGGAAGATCCTTCGCGAGATACGGTATCGGTTCTTCCTGTGAACGTGTCAGGGCGTAGTCAAAAAAGGCCCTCAGTGGTGCCGCCGAGCCCTTCAGCATTTCAGTCTGGTCGACCACGAAGTAGGTGAAGTAGCTGTCTCGTCCGAAACAGGGATACCAGTGGACCGGCAAGTCCGACAACAGGACGCGGCGATACGCCTGTTGGTCGAGTCCCACGTTCCATTCCTCCTGGTATCCGTCGGGACCCGTACCCACGTTCGCGTATATGGCGCGCACCTTCGTGCGCAACAACTCCGGGTCCCGATTGTAGGCCGCAGCCACGTCACGCAAGCTGCCCACGGCAAAAATGCAGACCTTCTCGCGAGATTCCCGCAAAGTGGAGAGGATCATGCGGACCCCGCCTTGAGCGTCGGCGCTTTGATCAAGGGCCTGATCGTCGGCGCCGCGCAGCGGTTGATCGAGTCCCGTCGCATAGGGGACTCTTCGTCCCGACAAATGGATCATCTGTTGCAGTGCGACCACGCCGGGCTTCTTTTCCGCTCCCTGACCAGGCAACTGCTGGTGGATATTGGCCATGTCGATGATGATCCCCTTCAGCTCCAGTTCGGGCAAAGCGAACAACGTCGCCAGATCGAAGTGGTCATCGGGATCGTCGTGGGGATGGTACAGGTCAGTCGAGTAAATGACCGGCACGCCCGCGCTACAAACCGCGGGACACAAACAAGCGCAGATCACTACCAGGCCACAGGTGCGCAACATCAGAGGGTTCCTTAACTTGCCAAATTCAGTTCGGCGGGTGCAGCAAGGGCATTCGATCCACCGCCCGGCCGCTGCTGGCCCGCCCAGCGGTGATCACTGATTCATATTACGATGACGAGCTGTTTCGAGAGCGTGCCACAGTACGGCTATTTGCTCGGTTCCAGGATGACCTGGTCCAATCCGAACATGTAACTCTTATCTGCTTGCGGATTGGCTCCCACAATCTCGATACTCAGCTGATGCTCACCCTCCGTCAGATCGAACTCGCCCACCGCCATCACGCCGGTGGGAACAACAGTGGGATTGTACAGGTCGATTTCCTTCCCGGCCTTCTTGCCGTCCAAGAGGAGCTGGACGATACCGTAGTCGCGAGCCTTGGTCAGGGCGACACTTACCTTGTACGTACCGGTCCGTGCGACAGGCAGGACAATGTCCAGCCGGTCGCCAGGCTTGGCGCCGGTCCACCACAGGTGGTCGTTGTTCGTCCAGGTTCCTTCGTAGCCGGCCATCCCTTGTGTCTGAATATTACCCGGCGGCGTGCCAATCACGGAAAACCCGCCAGCCGAAATGGGGGGAGAAAGGTAGTAGTCATGTCGCTCTTCGACGGGAACCGGTCCGTAGGGATCGACGCCATCGGGCGCCAGGTACCAGCAGACCGTCGCGGCGTAAAGAGTCCCCATTTCTTCCGTCCGGTAATACTTCTCGATGGATGCCTCGAAGGCCCGCTGGAAAGGAATGTTGTCGGACGTTTGCCACCGCAGCACCGATTGATGCCCCTGATTGTTCATTGTCATGGTCTGAGCGTGGAACGGGCGCTGGAACAGACCGGGGTGGCACCAGGCGTAGCCGAAATAGTCTTCCGAGCCGGTGCCGAACGTGGATGGGAACTTCTCGCCGTCCACGAAGAACTTTTCATCGCCTTCGCCCCACCAGCCGCCGCGCGGATTCCAGACGTGCAGCATCACTCCCAGGAACCTGCCCCGCCCCTCAGTCTGCAGCAACAGCCAGTCGGGCCAGCGATCATCGCTCAGCGTAACCGTGTCGCGGTGCCACTTACAGTGAAAGTAACCCAAGCCGTCGAATGGCCGACCCAGCGGTGCGTGAGTGATCTCGATCTCGACGTCGCGCGACGACTGCCCGTCGTTCACGATTTCCACTTTCGCGGTGTCGGCAAAGGGCATGCACCAATGGGCATAGAAGCCGTCTTCGTCCATGCCGGTCACATAGCTCCTGTAAAAATTCCTGCCGGGTGCGGTTCCGAAGAAATCGCCCAGCGGGCACCAGACGGCGGGATGCTCCTGTCCATCAAAGGTGATCTGCAGACAGAGTTGACGCAGTGCTGCCATCTCGTCGTCGCGATCTTTGAAGTCCATCTGCACGCGAATGCCCGTGATGGCGCGGCGCCTGACAGTGCAGCCACCGGCGCTGTTGCCTTGCCCGCGACGGTCAGCTCGCACTTCTCGACATCTTCGTCAACCGCGGCATCCTTGCTGACCGTAGTTAATCGCCGTTCGAGCTTCGTATTGAGATCGGCCAGTTGCGCGGCATGTTCATCGGCCAATTGTCGCGAATAAGTCGGAACCCGCGTTCCCTCGGGATAGGTCGTGTAGACGACGTGATAATAATTACCCCAGCCTTTCTCGGCGACGATCTTGCACGATTTCTGGTAAGGAATCGGATAGTAAAGGTTCTGACCGCTACAGCCCATGAGATTCAGATTGTAGGAGAGCATAGGATAGTTGAAGGGGGCCGTGTCGCCGCTGAAATACTGGGCGAAGGGCAAGTCGACGACCGGTGCATCGGCGCCGTCCAGGTAGATCTTGACATGCCCCTTGTCGGCCATCGCCGACCAGATGCGCCAGATACAGCCCGGGCCGTCCATCTCGGCCATCACCACGCTCTCTCCTTCCTGCCGGATGAACATGGGACCGTCGTTGTTGGCATCCCAGTTCACGTACTTGCCCGTCGACTCGTCGTACCGGCTGGCGCGATCCCAACTGGACCACTGTCTGCAGGTCTCCCCTGCCACCGGCAATACGGCAGGTTGTGACAGATCCGACAGCCGCTGGATCAAATCGGTGTAACTCAAGGTCTGCTGAGCGCCGGCATCGGATGGGCCGGTGGTCAGGCACATCGAGATGATGGCCAGTACGGCGGAAACACATAGTCTTCTCATGAGTGGATCCTCGCGATGGAGAGTTTTCGAGTATTGGTCATTATCATCGAAGCGCCGTGTGCACGTGGTGTGACGCGTTTTGGGAGTGGAATACTGCCAGAGGAATCGCGAATGACGAACGAGGACTGAAGAATCTGCAATCGCCAAGAGCCTGGCGAGTCGTTTCGACCATGCTCGGCGGATCCGATCCCCCGCGGCCTCGGGCGAGGCGATTGGCGACGACTCCTACCAGCAGAACCGATTCGGGCAACGGAAACAAGATGCGGAAGGTCAGAATCGACCGTCCGCGAGCCCTTCCACGACACGCATTTCCGCCGTGCGCAATCCGATTCGTTGGCCGCTATACTTAATCCGAGGTAGCCGATCAGTCGTGCCGCTGAGACCCGATAAGGTTGCGTGGCCAGTTGGGTGAACCTGTTGTGTCTGGCACCAGCGCGCGTTGGATTACGGATTGTGAACATGCGTTCCGGCGCATGGGCTATCGACTGAACACTCCCAAACACGTGCCTGGTGCGGAGATAATGCATGCGACTCTACGCGAGACTCTACGTCGGTTTGACCTGCCTGCTGTCAGCCGTGCTGCCGTTTCCGTTCCGCGCTCGAGCCGGTGGGGGAGAATCCCAGGTCAAAGGAGATGAACAGATCTTGTTTTTTCCCACCGCCGCCACCTGGGATGGCGAGCAGCGGTCGTGGAGCATTCCGATCCATGGTTGGGTCTTCGAACCTGAGGCAGACGGCATTGCGCGCGGCATGGCCGTGCGCAGACTCCGCTCCTCATTCGGTCTGGATCCGGCGCAGCCCGCCACCAGACTGTTCGACGAGCGAATTCGGTGGTTCCTGGTCGATAACGAGCGCGGCAAGGTCATTGCGATTCGCCTGGCCGGGAATGAATTCACGCTGGAAGAATCCGCGGCGGATGGCCATTTCTTCGGCACAATCTCCTTGCCTGAAAGTACGGTCGGAAAGCACATGGAGCAGCGGCGTATTCGATATGAAGCCGTTCTCGGGCCGGCGGACAACAGATCGTTTTCAGGGGTCGTTCATTTCCCGTCGCCACAAGGCGTGTCGATCATCAGCGATATCGACGATACGATCAAAGTCAGCAACGTGAGGGACAGGAAGCAATTATTGCAGAACACCTTTTTCCGTCCCTTTCATGCCGTTTCCGGCATGCCGGAGAAGTACCGTCAGTGGGCGCAAGAGGGGGCCGAGTTTCACTTCGTGTCGGCCAGTCCCTGGCAGCTCTATGATCCGCTGACGGCGTTCTTCCAGCAGGAGGGCTTTCCACCCGCGACGATTCATCTGAAACGAGTTCGCTTCAAAGATGCCAGCGTTCTCAAGCTGTTTGAGGATCCGGTAGCCTACAAACAGGAGCTCTTGGAAGGACTGCTGAACTCCTTTCCCCAACGCACGTTCGTGTTGGTTGGTGATTCCGGCGAGAAAGATCCTGAAGTCTACGGGATGGTTGCCCGCCGATATCCACAGCAGGTGGTCAAGATCTACATCCGCGACGTTACCGGCGACGCGGCCGATAGCGAACGTTACCAAAGTGCATTTCGGGATTTGCCGAGCGTCCAGTGGACCCTGTTTCGGGATGCCAATACTCTGGAATTGCCCGGCTCGAAATGAGGTTTTCTAACGTGGCGTTCGGCCACAACCAAACAGGAAATTCGAAATCCTAAATTCGAAATCCTAAACAAATTCGAAATCCAAAAACTCAAGAGAAAAAGCCTCCGCTGCCGGCAAAACCACGGTCAAGGGCCGCAAGCAGATTCTCACCACGGGGCATGCTACGGGATGCTGCGTCCTCCGTCCTTAAGCGTTTTGGTCATTGGTATTTCTGTCATTCGAATTTGTTTGGGATTTTTTGCATTTCGCATTTCGCATTTCGCATTTCGCATTTCGTGCTTCGCATTTCGGATTTCAGACATGCTCGCACCGTGCGCATGTTACAGGTCGCGATGCTGTTCCGGACCGGCCACAGACTGCACGGCACGGAACACGCGCATCAGGTTGCCACTCCAGATCTTGCCGATCTGCTCTTCGTTGTATCCGCGCTTGACGAGTTCCAGCGTGATGTTGCCCATTTCGCTCACGTCGTAGCAGTCAGCCAGTCCTCCCCCGCCGTCGAAGTCGGTGCCGATTCCGACATGGTCGATTCCCGCTACTGAGATCACATGCTCGACGTGGTCGACAGCATCCGATACGGTCGCGGTCGATTCGGGGTATTGCTGGTTGATGGTCTCCCACTTCAGATACATTTCCTGCTTGCGTTCGGGTGAGAGTTTTTCATATTCGCCATACTCAGATCGCAGCTGCGTCAAGGCTTCGTCGCGTTGCGGATTGAGCTCTGGTTTCTTGACATAGGCACCCAGTATGCAGATCTGGATGACGCCCCCGTTCTGAGCCAGGGCTGTCAGCATTCGATCGTTCAGGTTTCGCGGACTGTCGCACAGTGCCCGAGCGCAGGAGTGCGAGGCGATGATCGGTGCCTGGGAGATCTCCAGAACGTCGTCAAAAGTCTCGTCCGACGCGTGCGAGAGATCGACCATCATCCCCAAGCGGTTCATTTCCCGGACGACCTCCTTGCCGAAGTCGCTCAGCCCGTGATGTTCGGGACCCTTTTTGTCCGTCGATGAATCGCATATGTCGTTATTGCGGCTGTGGCACAGCGTGATGTAGCGAGCGCCCTGGTCGTAGAACTCCTTGACCAGCGTCAGATCCTTTCCGAGGGGATAGCCATTCTCGATGCCGATGTAGATCGCCCGTTTCCCCGCGGCTTCCAGTCTGTACGCATCATCCGGATTCAACGCGAGTCCGGCCAGTTCCGGGTGTCTCGCCACGGCGCTGTGAATAGCCCCGAACGTCTTGACAGCCTGCTGTCTGGCCTGCTCGTTGGCCTCCGGTGTCCTCTCACCCTGGTCGAGGTAGACAGCGAAGAAGATGGCGTCCAGCCCGCCTTCTTTCATTCGTGGCAGATCAACTTTGCCGCCGCGCTGGCGAGCGTCATGTCGCACCCCGATGTCAAAGTCGCTCCCCACCATCCTCATCGGCGTGTCAACATGCGTATCCAGGGTCAGCACGCGTTCATGGATCGAGGCGGCCTTCGCCGCGAGAGTCTCGGCCCGCAGTGCATCACCCGCGGCTATCGTGAAAAAGCAGACAAGAAGGAAAACTGCGACGGTCGGAACCGCGAGCGATGATCGGCTCGTCATGGGCGTCTCCGGAATTAACGCGTTATCGGGGACTACAATGGGTCGAGGGGGCGCTATTCCGCATGGAAGCGGTGGCAGAGGCCTGGTCTCGAATTGTCCCAGTTGCAGCATCACTTGTCGAGTGCGTTAAGGTGCCATCGGGACACAAAAAAGATCGGCTGACACACATAGGGATTGTGTGGCAGAAGAGTGTTCGTTGGTCGCTCGATCCTCCGCTCCCTTCCCTCTTTGGCTCGACGCGAAGATTGTATTCGGGAGTGACGCTTAGAACCGGATGCGTTCCGCCGGGCAGGCCGGCGGAATTCACGGTGGAACGGGAATCACGCAACGAGCTCCGGCCGGTCGTGCATTGAGGAGTCTAGGTGGGAAAGCAGTGGTGCCAGACCACTTCGTGAGCTGAACTGCTCGGCAGTGGAGAGTGTCATGTAATGACAGACGTGCGTCACCGACAATCTGGCGGGCTTCCACTGGGCTTGCCCCAGTGGAGCCACAACTGGCGAGCTACGGCGAGACGTTCCTGTTGGCGGGCTTCCACTGGGCTTGCCCCAGTGGGGCCACAACTGGCGAGCTACAGGAAACCGCCCTAGGGTGTGCATGGTAAGGAAGCCAATCGCCGGCAGAACACCATCGGTGCTGGTCGCAATTTCCTCACGAGACACGCTTATCGCGTAGCTGGCCAGTTGTCGTCCTACCGGGGCGAGCCCGGTAGAAACGGGATTCGGGAGCGCATGCGGCCTGTAGCTGACCAGTTGTCGTCCTACCGGGACGAGCCCGGTAGAAACGGGATCCGGGAGCGCATGCGGCCTGTAGCTGACCAGTTGTCGTCCTACCGGGGCGAGCCCGGTAGAAACGGGATTCGGGAGCGCATGCGGCCTGTAGCTGACCAGTTGTCGTCCTACCGGGGCGAGCCCGGTAGAAACGGGATTCGGGATCGCATGCAGCCTGTAGCTGGCCAGTTGTCGTCCTACCGGGACGAGCCCGGTAGAAACGGGATTCGGGATCGCATGCAGCCTGTAGCTGGCCAGTTGTCGTCCTACCGGGGCGAGCCCGGTAGAAACGGGATTCGGGATCGCATGCAGCCTGTAGCTGGCCAGTTGTCGTCCTACCGGGGCGGGCCCGGTAGAAACGTTGTAGCTGACCAGTTGTCGTCCTACCGGGGCGAGCCCGGTAGAAACGCGATCCGGGCTCGCATGCGGCCTGTAGCTGACCAGTTGTCGTCCTACCGGGGCGGGCCCGGTAGAAACGTTGTAGCTGGCCAGTTGTCGTCCTACCGGGACAAGCCCGGTAGAAACGGGATTCGGGATCGCATGCGGCCTGTAGCTGGCCAGTTGTCGTCCTACCGGGGCGAGCCCGGTAGAAACGTTGTAGCTGACCAGTTGTCGTCCTACCGGGACGAGCCCGGTAGAAACGTGACCGGCGCGGAGAGCAAAGGACTTCGCGCACCTGTCTCTTCAATCAGGTGATGCTCCCACTGCTCAAGCGACGGCCATCGTCAATCAGCCGCGTTAGGCGACGGCCCCGAAGTGCGGGCCCCATTGCGGAGCCAGGCGGCGGCCCATCTGCGCCAGGGTCTGCTGTTCCTCGTCCGTTAATTCCTGGAAACGCTTCACCAATTCGACGTTTTGCCGCAATTGATCCACGTTGTGCACTCCCAGGTTGGCTGTGGTCACGCCGGGTATGCCCAATGCGTAATTGACAGCCTGCTGGAGATGCTCCACGTCCAGTTCCGGTCGAGCGTCGGGGTTTTCGTACGATCCGTCACTCTTGCGAGCGCCCCCAAACACCTTCATGGCCACGATGCCCACATTGTGCTTGCGCGCCACCGGCAGCACTTTCTCTTCGAAATTGTAGGTGTAGCGATCGACGAAGTTGACAACCGCCAGCAGCACATCCACCAGGCCCGTTTCGAGCAGCGGGACGAACTTGTGGGGCCGATTGTGTCCCGAGATCCCCAGGAACCGGAATTTGCCCGCCTGCTTCTGTTTCACCAGCCAATCGAAGACACCGCCGGGTTGCATCGCTTGCTCGACGTCGTGATCCCCGGCGCTGTGATAATACACGAGGTCGAACCAATCGGTTTTCAACAGTTCAAACGACTTGTCGAGCGATTTCTGCGCGTCATCGAGGTTGTCGGCCAGGACCTTGGTGGACAAGAAAATCTCTTTGCGGCGCGAGCCCAGTGTCAGACCGATACCTTCCTCCGAATGGATGTACGCCGGAGCGGTATCGATGGCGGTGATGCCCAGGTCGATGGCCACGTCGACGATCTTGGCGATCTCCGCGGGCAAAATCTTCGGACACAATCCGCAAGGAGCTGTTCCCAGCGTGATCGTCGTCACCGATTCATTGGTCCGACCCAACACGCGGCGCGGCAGGGGTTGGGCGGCGGATTCATCCGCACTGGCATGAAGCGCCTGGCTGCCTGCCACCAGCATGCCGCTCGCCAGAAGTCCGCTTTGCTGGACAAACGTTCGTCGAGAGAGATTGATTCGATCTTGCCTGGTCATATGGGAGACTCCATGACAGTCGCGTTGTTTGCGATCAAATGAGACACCAACCTGCACGAGACTTTTCATCTCGTATTTTCGCGAAACGGGCGGGTAAGGGCAAGGACTTCCGCCCCACTGGAGCCGGCAAAATCGGCCGGCGGGCACGGTCGTTTGCGCCGCATCAGCCGGTCCCGCCTGCATCCTGCGACCATCGGCAACTCAGCTCAGCGTCCAGGGACTCCGCAGGGGCGCGACATCAAGCCGGCAGCCGCCTCGTCGTTGGGAAAGCATTCCCTTTCCGGGTCCCATTCGACTTTGCGGCCCAGTTTGATGGAAATGTTGGCCAAGTGGCACACCGTCGCGACGCGATGGCCGATATCGACGGGGAAGTAAGGATCCTGGCGGCTCTTGACGCAGTCCAAAAAGTTGCGATGCTCGCCCTGCGGATTGGTGAACAAGTGGATCTCGTCAGGGCCGATGACGGAGTTCTTGATGTCGTCGCTGCTGGCCTCGAGCCGGCCAATCCAGCCACGGTTTCCGACCCAGCCGTCGGTGCCAATGAACTTGATGCTGGGCTCACCGGGCGTGCAGGTCATCACCACGCCATTGGCATACTGGAACTTCACGTCGTAGTCTTTCACGGTGTCGTAGAGTCCCCCCTCCCAAAAGGTCCCCTTCCCGTCGATCTCCACCGGACCGGTCCGTTCCGAGTCATTGGCCCACTGCGCCGTATCGAAAAGGTGCGTACCCCAATCACAGATGATGCCTCCCGAGTAGTTCCAGATCCAGCGGAAATTGAAGTGCACGCCATCCGGCGTGTAGGGTGCCTCGGGGGCCGGACCCAGCCACATGTCCCAGTCCAGAGTGGGGGGGACCGGTTGCGGCACCGCGTCACCAGGTCGTGAGGGTTGCTGCGGCAGGATGACTTCAATCCTCTGCAGCTTGCCAATGCGACCGTTCCGCACCAGTTCCGCCATCCGGTGGTACACCGGGAGCGATCGGTCTTCCGTGCTCGTCTGAAAGACTTTCGCGTGCTCGCGCACCGTCTTGACCAGGATCTTCCCTTGCTCGATGTTCAGTGTCGGCTTTTCGCACTGCACATCTTTTCCCGCTTTCACAGCCATGACACTCATCAGCACGTGCCAGTGGTCGGGAGTGGAAATCATCACCGCGTCGATATCATCGCGTGCCAAGACGTCCCGAAAATCCTTGGTCGTGGCGCAGTCCGCGTTGCCGTAGGCTTCATCGATCTGTTTCTTCGCCTCGTCCAGGTGATTGCTGTCAACGTCGCACGCGACCAGCACCTGGGCATCTGGTTGCTTTAGGTACGCTCTCAAGTTGTGATGTGTACCGTGACTTCCCGTGCCAATGAACCCCACCGTGATTTTTTCGCTGGGAGCCACTGCGCCGGCGAGCCCCAGTGCGGTGGCAGGGACAAAATATGGAATCGCCAACAGCGTACCCGCAGTGCTTGTGCTCGTCTTCAAGAACGACCGACGATTCACCTTGTCTCTGGTCATGTCGTGTCCCTTTATCATCTTCTTGCAGCAATATTTCCGCAGCTTCGCAGAATCCCCAATCGCCTGCCACCCTGGCTTAACTCTCGCGGGGTGCCGTGGCAGCGATGCCACTGCCAGCCATGATACCCGAACGCTCTGGTGGCGTCAGCTGCGCGGAGCCCGGAAACGACTGGCGGATTCGGCCGCGATCACCTAAGGTGTGGGGGGTGTGAACGGCAGCATTTCGAGTCTTGAGTCGGCATAATCTATGGGTCGAAGTCATACTTCTCAGGGGCTGGCCCCGGAACTACTGGCACCGGCGGGCGATTGGGATTGTATCCGGGCGGCGGTGGCCAACGGTGCGGATGCAGTCTATTTCGGATTGGACACCGGTTTCAACGCCCGTGCTCGGGCTACTAATTTCTCGCTGCAGAACCTGCCGGAACTGATGGCCTTTTTGCACCGTCATCGGGTGGCGGGGTATGTCACGACCAATATCCTGGCGTTCTCGGACGAGTTGGAGTCGTTGGAAGCAACGATTCGCCGCATCGCGGAAGCCGGCGCGGACGCCGTATTGGTGCAAGACCTGGGACTGATCCACTTGATTCGCCGCGTGGCTCCCGAACTGTCGATCCACGCGTCGACGCAGATGACCCTGACGTGTGCCGAATCGATCAACATCGTCCAGCAGTTGGGTGTCGAGCGGGTCGTGCTGGCTCGGGAATTGTCGGTAGCCGAGATTGCGAAGATCCACCGGCACACCTCGATGCAGCTGGAGGTGTTTGTGCACGGCGCGCTCTGCGTGGCCTACAGCGGTCAGTGCCTGACCAGCGAATCGCTGGGAGGACGCAGCGCCAACCGCGGTCAATGTGCGCAAGCCTGTCGACTGCCGTACGAACTGATCTGCGACGATCAGACAGTCGAGCTGGGAGACAGGAAATACCTGCTCAGTCCACGCGATTTGGCCGCCTATGCACTGGTGCCCGAACTGATGGAGGCGGGGGCCGTGGCGTTGAAGATCGAAGGAAGATTGAAGACCCCCGAGTATGTCGCGAATATCACGCGCCATTACCGGCAGGCCATTGACACCGCACTGGCCGGCCGGCCGATTGAATTCACACCGCGGCAAGTCGAGGAGATGGAATTGTCCTTCTCCCGCGGATTCTCCGTCGGTTGGCTGCATGGCTGCGACCACAAGGCATTAGTGTCGGCCACGAGTTCCGCGAAGCGAGGGATCCTGATCGGCGAAATTCACGATGTTCAAGCAGGTCGCGTGTACGTCAAGCTGAGCGGCCGTTTGAAGGCGGGTGACGGGATCGTGTTCGAGGGGGACCGGGCGGCTGGCGAGGAGCAAGGTGGGCGCATCTACGCTCTCTACCAACGGGGCCGGCGTGTCACGGAGGAAATCGATTCAGGGGTGGTGGAAGTGACTCTGCATCGCCATCCGCTCGATCCGCAGCGGCTGTGGGCCGGGCAGAAGGTTTGGAAGAGCGATGATCCGGCACTCACGCGCCGCTTGCGGAAGTCGTTTGCCGGAGATATGGCTGGCCGTGAGGGGGCTGGCCGGGATGTGCCGGTGGAGATCCTGGCCACGGCACGCGTTGGAGAGCCTTTGCGGCTGGTGGTTCGGTCGGCGGATGAAATCGAATTTTCGTGCACGAGTGATGAACCGCTCTCGGCGGCGGTCAAGCATCCATTGACCTGCGAGACGCTGCAGCAGCAGCTCGGGCGACTCGGCGGCACGGGATTCACGCTGGCCCATCTAACCGCGACCATCGAAGGTGCTCCCATGGTGCCCCACAGCGTGCTCGGGCAGCTGCGACGCGTCATCGTCGAGCGGCTCAAGGCGCTCGCGCCTCGGCCACGCCTCCCCGGAGTGTCCTGGCCGATGCGCCGGTACTTCCCCAGTTGCGCCAGGAGATTCAGCGGCCTGCCAGTGCGCCTGCCGAGCCGCAGTTATCCGTGCTCTGTCGCTCGCTCGGGCAGCTGCGCGCGATGCTCGAACATGGTGTGCCTCGCGTGTATGCCGATTTCCAGGACATTCGCGAGTATCGCGAAGCGGTGGACATGGCTCGAGTGCATCGATCCCAGATCGGTTTGGCGACGCCGCGCATCTCGAAACCGGGTGAAGCAGGCATCTTTCGCGCGCTGGCTCGACGTGAACCGCACGCCGTCTTGGTGCGCAATCTGGCTGGACTCGAATTCTTCGCGCGGAATCAGATCCCGTGCATCGCCGATTACACGTTGAATGCGGCCAACGAATTGACAGTGCAGTACCTGAACCGACTCGGTGCGCAGCGGGTCACGGCCTCGTACGATTTGAATCGCGAACAGATGATCGAATTGGCTCGCCACGCGCGAACCGATTTGCTGGAGATCGTGATCCACCAACACATGCCGATGTTCCACATGGAGCACTGCGTGTTCTGTGCCGTTCTGTCGCCGGGCACCAACAAGACGAATTGTGGTCGGCCTTGCGATGAGCACCTGGTGCGACTGCGCGACCGGGTTGGGAGTGAGCATCCGCTGAAGGCGGACGTCGGATGCCGCAACACACTGTACAACGCCACGCCGCAGAGTGGCGCGGAAGTCGTGACCCCCCTGTTGCGATTGGGAGTTCGCGAGTTCCGCGTGGAATTGCTGGAGGACGAACCTCCCGCCGAGCTGCGCCGCTGCGTGGATCTCTATCGCGAGTTGTTGGCCGGCCGAGTCTCCGGGAGCGAGGTCTGGCAGTCGCTCAGGGCTCATAATCGTACCGGTGTGACGCGGGGGACTCACGAGCAGCGCCGTGATCCGCTGGCCATTCTCTAGCTGCCCCGTGGGGGGGCGACCGGCCCATAACCAATACGAGCCAAGCATGATGCGTGCACATTGTGGTAGTTTGACGAGCATCCCGTTTCGCGTTTTGGTCCTCGCTACCGGCAACCAACACAAGTTCCAGGAACTCTGTCATCTGCTGACTCCGCTGGGGGTGCCGCTCCGTTGCTTGGCCGATTTCCCCAATGTGCGGACCGTGACGGAAGACGGTTTCACGTTGGCCGAAAACGCCCAGCAGAAAGCCGCCGGCTACGCTCGGCAACTCGATCAATGGGTCTTGGCGGATGACACGGGATTGGAAGTCGATGCGTTGGCGGGCGCTCCCGGAGTGCATTCGGCGCGTTATGCCGGAGAGCAAGCCACGATGAGCGACAACCGCGCGAAATTGCTGGACGCCTTGCACGGCGTGCCGTTGCCTCTCCGCACCGCGCGATTCGTCTGCCATCTGGCGGTTGCCAATCCCGCCGGAGAAATTACCTGTGAAGCGACCGGCGAATGTCGCGGGACTATCTTGCAGCGCGAGACCGATGGACCGTATGGCTTCGGCTACGATGTGCTGTTCCGTGTGGACGGCATCCACGAGACACTGGCCGAGTTATCGCCCGAGCAGACTGCTGAGGTGGGGCACCGAGGCCGTGCCGTGCGAGCCCTGTTGGAATACTGGCGAAACGGCAGTGACCGATGACGGCTCTCTCGAAGAGGCACGGCGGCTGGCGCGGAAGGATCGCCCGGCGCAAGAAAAAACGGGTTCGCCCATTTCTGTGTCCCTTTCGGCCCGACCTGATCGGCCCAGCCCGATCGGCCATCTTGCTTCTGTCGCGAAGAGAGAAATCGGCAGGCAGAAGGTTGTACTGCCAGGCAAGACTCTCGCAGTGTGCGGTCCAAGTGGCGCAAGATCTCGGGTCACCTGTGTGCGTGCACCCGCCCAACGGCTCTTCAGGATCATCTTCCTGTCGGTTCAGCCTGCGGCAGCACCGGTGTGACGGTCCATTGGACGGTATCGCCGCCGGGCGTGAATTCGACGCTCAGGCCCTCGATCAGTTGCTGGCCGGTATAGGGCGTTGGCCGGCCGGCGGGATTCGTCACCTGGTAAGTTGCTTCTTTGTCGACGGTGAACCACTCGGGAAATTGGTTGATCCGTGGGTAGTCCAAGGGCATGTGCATGACCGTTCTGTGTCGCGGTTGATCGAACAGGAGTCGACCTTTCCACGGTTGGTCGGCCCCGAGCTGAATCGTCAAGAGGCCGTTCTCACACACTGCTCCCAGCCGCAGGTCCGCGCGCCACGGTTGAGCGGTGACTCCTTGCTGCTTCCAGAGAGCGAACAGAATGGCGGTGCGCGCGAAATTGCCGTCGCCGTGCCAGCCGCCGATGATCCCGTCCTCCTGCTGCATGGCCAGCATGATGCGCATCTGGCTGTCGATCCACTCGGCCGCGGCCTCCACCGGCTCGCGGTTGTACAGGTTGATGGCCGACTCGATCGAGTCGGCGTAACCGTCGTGGCTGCTTCCCTCCCAAGCATACCCCCGGTAGTGATTCAAGTTGCTCAGCGCATGGCGCACCGCGTCGCGATACCGGACCGTTCCATCCACCATGTAGACGGTGTAGAAACCGTTGTAGTCATACCCCCAGCAGTCGGAGAGTCCGCCATGGACGATCGCGCCGTTTTGAGGGTTGATGGCATTGTGTATCATTCCTCGTTCGTCGACTCCAAACTTGAGAATACACTCGAGAATGGCATGCAGCGGTTCTCGATATTGCTCGGCCTTCGGTTTGTCGGCGTGCGCGCAAGCGAAGTAGACTTCGGTCAGCCCCGAGATCAACTCGCAGCCGTGATCGCGCAATCGCAAAATGTCGCTGTCGCGCGTCGGATGACGAGTCCCCAGCAGGTACCAGTCGGCGATCCGTTCGGCCAAGTCCAGGTACTTGCGCTGGCCGGTCATCCAGAAGTAGCGAGCGGTCACTTGCATCATCTCGCCGTTCACTTCCGAGTTGTCCGACGGAATGTTGCCGGCCGGCGTTTCCACCGGCGCATGCTTCCAGATGTCGTCAATGATCCCCGACATGCGTTCGGACCAGGGCGAGGGGCCAAGCCACTCGGTGAGCGGCATGAGGCCGTCCTTGACGTATTCCGAGTTGTCGAAGATCAGCCGGTTGATATCGACCGTGTCATATTCGAAGTCGCGCGTCGAGAACCTGTAGGAATCGCCCAACCGATCGACTCGGCTGGTCAGTCGTTGCTCAGTCCGCAGCATCTCCAACAGCGGGCCATCGAACAGCATGCGATCGGTCAACGCCGCCGTCAGTACCATGAACGGGTAGTTGTCGGCGGCGTTGTTGCGACCGTTCCAGCGATCGATACCACTGGTCAGATTCTCGGGAATCAAGCCTGATGGTGGGTCGACCTTGGTGAGCCAGCCTTGTACGAATCGCAGGCTCTGGTGCCATGCGCGCCGCGCCTGTAGACCGTTTCGCTCCAGAGGCGGCCGGTCCCCATACGACTCAACCGCCGGCCAACCATCCTGTGTGGGCGGCAAGTGGAACGTGACGTTTTCGTTCTGCGCCGGCGTCGCGTACGGTGTCTCCAGAGCGTCTTGTTTTGCCACCAGCCGAATGGCCGCGACAAAAGCGACTTTGCCGCCCGCCTTGCTCAACGTGACTTCATATCGGTCGCCCGTGATGCCCGAGGGAAGGTTGACGCGCAGCCAGCGGAAACCGTCGTATCCGCCAGCCGTGATCGTCTGCTGCGTGCCGTTGACCTGGACACTGGCCGTCCGCTCGTCCTGCTTCGCACCCCACAATAGATCGATGGCGTGCATGTCGCTCGGTCTCTCGTCAATCGTGCACTTCAGCGGGCCATGGTTCAGGAAATAATAAGGTGTGCCGGCATACTCCTCGATGTTCAATGGCAAGGAGGCCACCGAGGCGTAAGCCAGACACGGTGGAGTTTGGCTCTCCTGAGCGAGACCGATCGACACGCAGGCCAATAGCGGCAGCAACCCAACTGCCATGCAGCGAGTAACGAGACACCGAGCGAAGCGAGTAACGAGACACCGAGCGATGTGGTTTAAGGACATGGGCATTCTCACGATTCTCTTGGGGGCTGCCGGCAAGAGTGCTGCGACGGCACTATCCCGGGCTGGCCGAAATGGAGATGGCGATCCGCGAACCTGCGAGCTGTGAACGGGGGTCGGTCGAATGGGGTTTATCGTCAGGACTGCGACCTATTGTACTGGCCGCAGCCACGTCGGTGTGGCCCGGCTAGTGTTGCCCGGTTTGGGCGCGGGGGAGGTTTCCGCCCGGCCACCACGTAAACCGGAATTCTGGGCAAAAACGACCCTTTTGGGGGCTCTGTCCATCTGCCAGCGCCGCGTCCATGACGGCTGCCAGCCGCGCCGGCGGGGAGTCAGGGCAGGCCACTCTAGGGGAGGGGCCTTCTGCCGGAATCCGTGGGCGTGTATCTTTTTAAGATCGAACTGGTTCGGCGGGGTTGCGTACTTGTGATGGCGCGCTTTTGCTGGGGTTCCTTCCACCGGTTGCTTGGCCCTTGCGCGAGTCGGATGAGAGCCCGCCGCAAGCGCAAACCTATGGTATATGGTATCAGGCCCGTCGGCGGGACGATGTGATCCAAATCTGATTTCCTTGATTGTGAAAGGACGTTCGAATGCAAGTTAAGGTTGACGAGACTCTCTGCACGGGATGTGAGGTGTGTGTGGACTCGTGCCCCGAGGTGTTCGAGATGGGGGACGACGTCGTGGTCGTGAAGTTGAATCCCGTTCCCGAAGAGTTTCAGGACGCTTGCCAGGAAGCCTGTGATGGCTGCCCCTGCGAAGCGATCATCATCTCATAGTTCCAAGTTTGTGCTCAGCCGCCGCGTTCAACTTCTTGCGGTGGATGGTTGATGTGCAAATCTCGATCGTGGCGGACAATAGATAACGGCTCCGAGCTGGAAGCGGTTTCAGTTCGGAGTTTTTTTCGCGCGCTGATTATCCCGCCGATTCCCCGTCCAGGCTCTGTCTTGCGTGTCCCTCGCGAGAAGGATACCGTAATATCATGGTCGGGTCGGGCCAGGTATTGACTTACCCCCAGTGCGGGAGATCTGGTGTTACGAGCCTGCTTGGAAACGTAAACGGGAGCACAAGAAAGAGTATGGCAGCCACCTACCTGAGTGAATACGGTCGTACCCTTATCGATTCAATATTCCACGAGCAAGACCAGAAGCTGCTCAAGGCGTTCCATGACCGAGTGGCCAAGCTGGATCGTCGCGAACAACTTGCTCGCATCTGTGGTGTCAACGACGAAGCGATGCTGGATCATCTGGTGGAACTGGAGCTGCAACCCGAGGCGATGGCGGCGATTGCCGTGGTCCCCTTGGTGGCGGTGGCCTGGGCGGATGGTGCGGTTCAGGAGAAGGAGCGGGCAGCGATTATTCAAGCGGCGGAAGCGACGGGAATTACTTCCCAGGATGGGAGATACCCGGTGCTGGAGCATTGGCTCAGCCAGAAACCGGGCCCCGAGATTCTGGATGCCTGGAAGCTGTATATCGCGGCGCTCTGCAAACAGCTCGACGCCAAGGAAGTGGCCGAACTGAAGAGGGACTTGCTGGACCGAGCAGAGGGGGTGGCCGAAGCTGCTGGCGGCATCATGGGGATCACCAGCAAGATCTCGTCGACCGAACGGGAAATGATCAAGACGCTGCAACGGGCATTCGAATGACTAACATCTTAGCGCGAGGTTGCATGCAAATGAGCTGCCGGGACTGTCGATTTGCGACGAGTTGGATTTGTTTCGTCTTGACGACATCGCTGTGCATGGTAGGCCTCGGCGCTGGGCCAGTGCCGAGGAGCCGGTGAGGACTGACCTGCACCGCTTTCTGCCGAATCACGGCAACAGCATTTACGAAGTCACGGGATTGCTGCGCAGCTGGCCGGCCGATGGGCCCAAACTGCTGTGGCAATCGCAAGTCGGCTGGGGAAAGAGCGCGGTGGTCGAGGCCGATGGCTTGGCGTTCACCGCTACCGAGACCGACGACAAGCAGTGGGGTATCTGCCTCGATCCAACCACGGGCGAAACACTTTGGAAGAAGCTGTTGTATCCCGCGCCGAATCGTCATTTCTCCCGGGGGCCGGTGACATCGCCCATCATCGACGAGGATCGGGTCTATTTTATTCCCTATGCTGTTCACGAAGGTGACGTGTGGGAAATGCGCTGCCCGGTGTGCTGTTTCCAGACAGACGGTACCGAACTGTGGCGGCTCGACAAGGATATCTGGGCCACGGAGGCGTCGACACCGCTGATCGTCGGCGAGACTCTGTATGTGTCCGCCGACAATCCACAGTGCGCCGTATTGATGGCGCTCAATAAGCGGACCGGTGAAGTGCTCTGGTCGACCAAGGCGCAGTCGAACAAAGAACGCGAGCTTGGCGCGCCTTCCTCCTTGACCTACCAGGTGGTTGACGGCGTGCCACAGATCATCGTGGCGACCTATGGCACGCGTGAACTGTTGGGTGTCCACGCCGAGACCGGCGAGATCATGTGGCGCTACCCCTACCCGGCTGATATCATTATCGGGTTGATCAGCACACCCGTGGCGATTGGATCGCGCTTGTTTGTGTGCGGTGGGGAAGGGAAAGGGTGTGACTTTTCGGTCTGCCTCGACATGCAGGTGGCCGAGGGGAAGATCAACTGCCGCGAAGTCTATCTCAGCACCGAACTGCAGAACAACAAGTACAACACGGTGGCGATTTACCAAGATGCCGTATTTGGGTTTGGCGGCAATGATCAGGCCGGGTTCTTGCACTGCACGAATTTCGCAGACGGTACGTTACTTTGGAAAGAAGTGGCGGGCCGCCAATGGACGAACGAGCAGAACCTGGTCATCGCCGATGGTTTGCTCTTCGCACTCAACAAGAAGAATGAACTGGTGATGGCCCAGGCCAGTCGGGATGGCTATCGCGAATTGGGACGCACGAAAGTGCCGGTCGAACTGGAACGCCCGCAGCAGCCGACGATCGCCAATGGGCGGATGTACATCCGAGGAGTCGATGCCGTCGTCTGTTATCAGGTCGGTAAGTAGCAGCCGGCCCGACCGTATTTGCTCGACTGTTTGCCTCATAAACAGCCCTCTGTAACGCGACATGCGGCAGGTTATCATTATCGTACGAGGCCATATTCATGGGACGTTTCCTGGTCTTTTCGATCTGCGTAGTGAGCGTGTGGGTCAATGTTGCCGGTGGACGACGAGCGGCGGCTCACGAGAAACCGTCCCTGACGCTGAAGATGCGGACGCAGGAGCTGTGTCAGAACGAGTGGGGCGGAAACTTCTGGAAGATTGTGGAAACCGAGCAGCGGTGGAATCCGGCGGAGACGGCCGTCATCGTATGTGACGTGTGGGATGAACACTGGAGCCAGGGGGCGACGCGACGCGTGGCGGAAATGGCGCCCCGCATGAACATCGTTGTTCAAACGGCTCGGTCTCTGGGTCTGTTCATCGTGCACGCCCCCTCGGATACGATGGATTTCTACAAGGGGACTGCGGCTCGCCAACGGATGTTGGATGCTCCGCGGGCCGTGATGCCCGAACCGGCTCCCCATCCTGACCCGCCCCAGCCGGTCGATTCCTCGGATGGCGGATCGGATACCAACGAGAAACCGTGGCGTAAAGCCTGGTCACGACAGCACCCGGTCATCGAGATTGATCAATCGAAGGATGGCATCAGTGACAACGGACAAGAGGTGTGGAACGCCTTGCAGCAACGCGGAATCAAGAACGTGATCATCATGGGAGTGCACACGAACATGTGTGTGCTGAACCGATCGTTTGCCATCAAGGCGCTCGTCACGCGTGGCGTGAACGTGGCGTTGGTGCGGGATTTGACCGATCCCATGTATAACCCTGCTCAACCACCTTATGTCGATCACGAAGTGGGGCGGCAGCTGATGATCGGCTATGTGGAAAAATTCTGGTGCCCGACGATTCCCAGCCAGCAGATTCTGGACGCTGGGCAGTAGTGCCGCCGGTTCCTCAGGGGGACGCGGAATCGTGCCGTTGCTGAACAATCACGACCCAGCCGGTATCTCCCTGCTCGATCGGGCGCCCACGGACGATGACCGGAGCGAACGCCGCCAGGTAGCTCGACGCGTCGTTCTCGCTCGCTACCGGATCGCGGTAGTGGCTGGGCAACAGGTTGTCCAAGGGCGTAGCGTTCGAGTGCTCGTCGATCCACAGTCGCTTGGACCGCTTCATGTGCTGCAGCACGGCATCACTGACGTGCGGCAGGGACTTGGGGTCGTGCGACATCACCTGGTACAGGTCCTGATGGTGAAGCACCAGTCCCTCGCCTCGTTCGTCCTGTGAGATGAGGTCGTCTGCCAGCATGTTGTATCCGCGGGTTTCGACCAACAGCACTCCCTGCCCTTCCGGCAAGCTGATTTTCAGATCGGCGAAACTTCCCAACTCGATGGACATGCCCAGCACTCCGAGGGGCGATTCTTGGTGGTTGAGGTGAATCGGGACGGAGAGCAGGACCACCAGGTCGCCTTCCACGGTGCTGCGGGTGGCAGTCGAGTTGTGAGGCATCGTCAGAGGTTGCGGGCTGATCGACTGATTGACCGGATAATCCTGCCCGCCGCCGTGGAAATAGTCCCGAAACGCGAAGTTGTCCCCCAGACTGCTATATCGCTCGCCCGTCTTCTTGTGGCTAGGCGACCGGGCGACCTGTGTCCCGTTCGAGGCTTGAATGAACCAGCTGCGGCAGGGGATATCCGGGTAGAGCTCTGTGTGCCGTTGATCGATCCACTGCTGTAAGGGTGACCAGAGTTGTTCGTCCAGCGGTTGGGCGTTGAGGGGGGTGAGCCATTGAGCAAGTTGCGGATCGGAGGCCTCCTTTTCCAGGATCCGCCAGCGAATGTCGACCTGATTGGCGATCGTGCGCGCGGCGAATTCGGCCGACACCTGCAATCCATGCCGGCGCAAGTCGAATTCACTCTGGCGTGCCGCTTCAGTTTCTAAATGCAACCGCCGCTCCCGCTGAATCTGTTGGCCCTGCCACAGTGCGCCAGTGATTCCGGCGACGGTCAGCACGATGAGTGCGGCCATGAATGACTGGGTCAGAGTCCGATGTCGTCGAGCCCAACGCGCCCACTTGCGCAGTACGGGCTCCTGATAGGCCAGTACCGGAGCATCGGCCAGGTAACGGTCCACGTCCTGTGCCAGTTCCATGGCCGTCGCATAACGCCGCTGCGGATCGAGCGACATGGCCTTCAAGCAGATGGCTTCCAGCGCCTTCGACACCGCCTTGTTGACGTGGGTCGGTCGCGGAAACTCGCCGTGCACGACAAGTCGTTTGATTTCCTGTACGGTGGATGCGGTGAACGGGAGTGTGCCGGTCAGGATCTTGTACAACGTCACACCAAGACTGTAGATGTCGCTGGCCGGGCCTACGTCCACCGTCGCGGAGGCCTGTTCCGGACTCATGTAAGCCGGTGTTCCCGCTCCGCGTCCTTCCGCACCCGACCTATCGCTGCCGGAGCTGGGGGTCAACGTTTGTTCACTCGGCTGTTTGAAGATCCCTTGTCGCCCCACTGGCATGGCCAAACCCCAGTCGATGACAATGGTCTCGCCGTAACGGCCAAGCATCACGTTTTGCGGCTTGATATCACGATGCACGATGCCTCGATTGTGCGCATACGCGATCGTGCGGCAGATTGCCACGAAATGGTTGAGCAGTTCGTGGAACTGGACTTGCCGGTTGCGCGGCACGGTGGACTGGCGATCAGGCTGATGGTAACGGCCGATTGCCGTATCCAGTCGCTCGCCATTGATGAACCGCATCGTGTAGAAAAGGCGGCCCCCCTTGGATCGCCCCAGACCGTAGACGGGGACCACGCCGGGGTGTTCCAGCCGGCTCGTAATCTCCGCCTCTAACAAAAACCGCTCACGACTTTCATCGTCTCCCGCCAGGCTGTCGTGAATGAACTTCACCGCCGTGTCGCGCTTGAGCTGCTGGTCCTCCGCCACGTACACCACTCCCAAACCGCCCTGGTTGTGGTATCGCAGACGGCTCAACGTAGAGTTGAAGACCAGCGTCTCGTCACAATGGCGAGTCACGACCGTGTCTTCGGCAGCCATCAACTTGCGAAATGCCTCTTCCACGACCTCCTCGTCCTGGGGAAAGCGGGAGCGATATTGGACCTGATCGATCGTTTGGCTCCCCCGCAGTCGATAGTCGAGCTCCTGCAGCAGCAACTCGTAGAGCAGCTTCGAACGCTCGGGTTCCTCCCAGCCAACCAGGTAATCCTCGATCCGAGGGGACGCGGCGGCCTGCAAACCCGCCTCAAAGGCGTCGCACACCGCGTCGATCTGACCCCCCGCCGATGCGTGAGGCTGCTGTTGCACCCTGTTGCCGAAGTCAGACATCGTGTTCACCTCGAGCCCATTTGTCCTTGATGCGTTCCAGTTTCCGCTCGATCGTTCGCTTGCTGCAGCCCAGCTGATCAGCGATCTCGCCGTTGCTGTAACCTTCCAGCTTCAACATGGCGATCCGCGTCAGCATGGCATCACCAAGGTCCGCGAACATGACGCGACACGTTTCGGACAACATGTCTGCCAGTTCGGGTGTCGGCTCCCGACCAAGTACCTGATCGATCCCCTTCATACCGGCGCCCTTCATGCCGGCGTCACGGTCCTGGCGGCGACCCAGTACCGATTCGCCCTGCACCAATCCGCCGCCCCGCTTGTCGGCGAAATGGCGTCGCTGCAGCTTGATCGCTTTGCGCACCGTGATGGTGACCAACAGCTTCCAGAGATCGTCGCGATCCTCCAGCCGGGGAAAACGCCCTGCTTCAGCGCCGCGAAACAGACTGTTCATGGCGCTCAATGCCACGTCCTCTTCATCCGCAGCCCGCCGCGGTAACTCCCCCAAGCGCCGCTTGGCCAAGCGAACGATCTTCTCAAAATACTCACGCCAAATGACTTCTGCGGCGCGCTGGTCTCCCCTCTGTAGGCGGGTCAGCCACTGCGATACCTGCTCCTCGGACATGGCTCTGGGCTCGGAAAACGGATGCTGTGCAGCAGGAGGGGCACCCGATTATTGTCGTCACGTCGGGGTGAGTCAACGAAAACCTGGCCCGAGTTGGCTCGACCTACCCGCCGTGAAACATGTTGCCACGCATATTCGGAAAAGTCCGCCGGGATTTCGAACTGGGGGGGCGAAAGTGCACGCTACCCGGCTCACCACCGGCTTGAGCGCCGTTGGTGGCGTGTCGTGTTTCAGCTTCATTTTGCCATCAAGCAGTCGGCTCTCGACGGCGGCCCGACCAGAGCCGGGTCGAGTGCCCCGGGGCGGCAGGTAGACGGCGTGTCGACCGATTGCAGCACAGGCTGAGCCCGTGGCACGTCACACGTCATCAGGGTTCACCGCACGCTGGGCACCGCGAAGAAGCCGCCCATGCCGCCCATACCGCCGCCCATGCCCATGGCGCCTCCTGCCGCTCCGCGCGCATCGCCGCTCTCGACACGGCTGATGACCTTGGCAATCTCATCATGTGCCGTGCGCGTCTGCCGGACGATCAACACCGTGCGTGCGACCACCAGGGCATGCGCTGCCGCCGGATCCTTGCCCGCTGTAGCCTGGACCCCCGGAGCCTGGACCCCCGTAGCCTGTGCCGCTGTGCCGCTGGCCAGGCGTCCGTCTTCGGAGAATAAATCGGGAGGCGACGCCACCTGGAGGATCTCACCAGCGGCGTCGGGACGCGTGTCGCTCTTCCACGTGTCTGGTTGCACGAGCTGGGGCAGGACGGAGGCTAATCCTTCGGCCATGTTGGCGTGCAACCGATAGTAAACGGTAATCACTTCTGCCGGATCCTCGACACGTCGATCCCGGGGCTTGGAGGATCGCAAGGCCGCGCGGTAGGTCTCGAGCAAAGCGAGCACATCCATCAACACGCGTTCTCGGTGATAGACCACCAGCGTGCCGGGTTGCGGAGACGCCAGGCTTCCCGAGCCGCCCGAATCCTGCCAATCGGCCTCTGTCTGAGACTGCACGGCTTCCATCAGCGCGTCGGCCTCCGCGCGCTCGTGGCAGAGATCTCGCACATCGTACACAGCGGTCTTGAAAAACGCGTCGGCGCGCGCCTCACTGGTCAGCCACAACACGCCATCCTGCAAGATCCAGGTCAACTTGAGGTCCATCAGCATCGCTTGCAGGACAGTCCGCAGCGCACAGTCTGACAACTTGAGTGTCACCGGCTCGCGTTCACGCACCCGCACATCACGCAACGCGCCGATGTCCAGCCGGACATCCACCTGCGATTGCTTTCCAATCTCCGTCACCGCAGTTTCGAGCGGTGTGTCGAGGAAATCGACACTGATCGGCTGTTCCAGTTTCGTGCGTAGCGCCAGGTGCTGAGGCGGATCGAGGATGAATGTCTGCCGAGCATGTTGACGCAGCGCAGCCAGCAGGCCTTGCACTTGACGCTGCACAGGGTCCGTCTGGCGGATGAACATGACATCTCCCAGGAATTTCACGGCCCCGTCTCCCCCCACGTCTTCCCAGCTCTCCGGGGCAACGGTGCCCGTAATGACGTCCGCCAGGTCATCCAGCTCGTAACCGCCATCGAGCAAGTCGCCGACGTTATAGGGGAGTGTCCTGCGGCGCGCATCGGCGACTGCCGCCGATGTGATGTGCAGTATGTTGTCCTCGAAGTACCAGGCCAGCCCCAGCACGCGCAAGCGATTGAGCAGCAGATAGAGCGGCGCTTCATGGAGCCGGTCCGAGACGGGCTCAACCAATGAGATCTCACTCGCCGCCAGCGCGCTGGTTTCCAGCAGCACTGTCAGCTTCTGTTCTGTCCGCAGCCACTCCAACACGTCGCGCAACGAAGCGTTTGTGAATTGCACCGTCGCGGTGACGGCCAGCGGAGCAGGTACGAGGGTGGCCGGATCGATCGTCTTCGGCTCGTCCGCGACGACCGGCACCTGCACCGCCGCTTCCGCAGGCTGGGTCGCCTCCTGCGCTGCGGCATGCATCGCCACATGACAAGGGATCAGAAGCAGGACAGCCAGCACTGATAAACACTGGGAACTTCGCATGACGTACTCCTCGAGATGGGCAACCTTGCGTGGCCCGTCCGCTGGTTGCCCGTGGGTTGACCCGCGTCCCCTGACGCTGAGTGTAGTGTAGCCTGCCGCCGCAGGCTGTTCAAAAAAGAACTGCTGCGGTCGCGTAGCCCCGTAGCCGCGGTCGCGTAGCCCCGTAGCTGCGGTCGCGTAGCCCCGTAGCTGCGGTCGCGTAGACCCGTAGCTGCGGTCGCGTAGACCCGTAGCTGCGGTCGCGTAGACCCGTAGCTGCGGTCGCGTAGACCGCGGGGGGGGGCTGGCGGCGTATGGCGATTCCCCCACGCTCTGCGCGAGCGTAGCTACGATGCGCGAGCGTAGCCCCGTAGCTGCGTTCGCGTAGCCCCGTAGCTGCGGTCGCGTAGACCGCGGGGGGGGCGGAAGGCGTATGGCGATTCCCCCACGCTCTGCGCGAGCGTAGCTACGATGCGCGAGCGTAGCCCGTAGCTGCGTCGCGTAGCCCCGTAGCTGCGGTCGCGTAGACCGCGGGGGGGCGGAAGGCGAATGGCGATTCCCCCACGCTCTGCGCGAGCGTAGCTACGAGCGCGAGCGTAGCTACGAGCGTAGCTGCGAGTGCGCGAGCGTAGCGAAAAGTCGTGGGGACGCCAGGTAACTCCGGTCGAGCTCACGACATGCGGAAGAGACGCGATATCGATGAACGCGGCGCGGAAAATTGGCACAGTTTCGACACCATCGACCGTGTCAATCAGGACCGCCGCTGCAACCTGTTGTCGATCAACAATTTGCGGCTGCTGTGTCCCAGAAGCGGAGGGCCCGAGGCTTCCCGGGCCTGAAACTCGGCCCACACCGGCAGATGATCCGACACCTCCAGCGCCTGGTCGCGCGTCAATTGGAAGGCGGACTCCAGATCAAACACACCCCATCGTCCCGTGAACTCGGCCGTCCGGTTGCGGTCGAAGAGCAGGTTATCGTACATTTTCGATCGTCGAGTATTGGTCGTGGTGTCATGAACGGCCCACGCAATTCCCGGTATCTGTCCCAGTCGGCCGAACTGGCGGTCGCTGGCATTCAAGTCTCCCAGCAGGATAACGTCATCTTCGTCCGCCCGAGCTTGCTGCATGACGAGAAAGACGTCGGCCAGCACACTGACTTCCGCTGCCACTTCGTCGGGATCGGTGTGGGCGTTGACCAGCCAGAACGTAAAGGAGTCGTTGGGTGTCGAGGTCCGAGCGCGGAAGCGAGCTACATGGGGCTCACGGTGCATCTCATCGCGCGGATCCTGAATGGTCCCGATGGACGAACTGTCGACTTCGATCCGATTGGTATCGTAGACGAAGGCGTACTGTTCGGTACTGACCGTGCGACCGAGTCGAGGACCGATCACGAAGTTGTAGCGACTCCCATCCGCATTAATGGCAGCCACGAAATCGGGCAGTATGCGATCCTCCTGGCTGCGAACCTCCTGAATCGCCACGACGTCAAACTGCCGGACAACCTGGGCCAGCACGTTGACGATCCACGATTTCGATAATTTGGTACTGCCAAACACTTGAATATTGAAGCTGGCGATCAGAATCGTGTCCGCGGGTTTACGCGCAGCTGTCAGCGAAGCAGGTGTCGTGCTGCCGGTGGCGGCGTTCCCGGCTGCGGGGATGGACGCCGAGTTCTCTGTCGGTGCAGCGGTCGCGCGGTTCGCCAGTTCGGTGCGCTGTTCTCGTGCTCTCGTGACGGCCGCCAACTTCTCGCGCTGGTCTGCCGGCAGTTTGTTGGCGATGCGCTGAACCAGCGGTCCCAGCACGGGCAGGTCGGGAGCGGCCCAACCGGCCACGCCGCCTCCCGTGGCCAGAAACCAGATGCCCCAGACGAGTCGAGAGAGGAGCGACGTTCGTTTCGACTTTCCCTTCTTGGGTCGCGACTTGTTTGCCGCCATGGCCAGGCCTCCATGCCGCCAGTCCATCACCATCCTTGGTGACAAGATGAAATGTGCTGATGTGTTGATGTCTCTCGCTATTTCCACTCACGGTCGACCATCGCGATCCGGACACGTCTCCGCGCAGACCGGCGAACATCGGGGGCGGCAGGATGATCCGGCGCAAGGCCTTCCGCCGCCGTCCTTTCCAGTCTCGTCTGCCCTGTTACCGCTGCCGTGCCGTCGCTCACCCCTCTGCCCGAATCGCCCGCCATGCACCCCGCGATGCCAGATCGCTGAAGCCTCAGCCCAATTTCGCCAGCGACTGCGCCGCGAGTTTGGCGAGCCGTGGGTCCGTTGCTTGGCTGGCTTGCCGCAAGGCTTCCGTCACCGACTCCGATCGGACTCCGATTTCGCCCAGAGCCCAGGCGGCGCGCTGTTGAGCAGCGAGGTGCGGTGACGATTCGAGCGCCGCGACCAAGGTCTCCGTCGTCGACGCCGCGGCACTCCCGAGCCTCCCCAACAGCGTGATGGACCAGTAGGCTACCAACTCGTGCTCACCGGCCGTTAGCGCGGCCAACTCCTTGGCCAAACCTGCCGGCGGTGGTCCCAGCTCCTCGAGCGCCGCCACAGCCCATTGACTGACCGACTCGTCATCGCCAGTCGCCTTGACCAGCGCTACCGCCGCCGGTTGGGCCTCCTCAGCCAAACGGCTCAAACGCTCAGCCGCCTCAGCCCGCACCGCGATATTCTCGTTTCCCAACTTCGCTGCTGAGCGACGCCACGTCCGACATACACCCGTCTCTCCCGGCTCCTTCGTCCTTGTCTCATCGGCGACCAAACAGGAAATAGTTGAAATGGGGCCAACAGACAAGACTGATTTAGTGGGCAGGCGAGGCAATTCGTTAGGCGTGCCCCTCTGTAGTGCGGGAAGCGATAGCATGCTCACCACGTGGATCGGACCTCGATCCGTTCAGCACAGGAGTCTGTTTCGGATATCGAATTACCCGTTGTGGTTCGGGCCGGTGGCCGCGTCACGGTCAAGCGAGTCTTATTCGAGCAGTGTCAGCGGGTTCTCGCGTGATTCGAGCGGGAAGGTGACGGGACGTGCGAGACGCTGCGATTCGAACACTGCGGCGATCATCGAGACGGTCATGCGCGCCTCGTAGACGCTGGCTTCTGGCTGTCGATCTTCCAGGATTGCGGTGACGAGATCTTTGCAGGCGGCGATATTTCCGGCATGCAGGTCTCCGTCCGAATAGGGTTCCGGCTTTCCGATACCCGCGGAGCTGACGGGGAGCCAGGTCTTGTTGCTGCGTCCGGGCGACCAGCTGGGATCGCCCAGGTAGTGCACCAGTGGCAGGTAGCTGGTCAGGATCTCCACGATTCCTTTCGACCCATGAATTTGCAGTCCAAACCGTTGGCCCGCGGCGTGACGGTGGGATCCGAAGAAAGCGGTCACGCCGTGATCCATACCGTACATGGCCTGGACCGTGTCGCCTGCCAGCGGTCCAATGCCTTCACTCCCCGGTTGAACGTCCTGTCGCGTAATGGGGTGACCGTCTTGCATGACGCTGGCAAAGCACCAATTGGGTTCGCCACCGAATTGGTGCATCAGATTCATAATGTGGCTTCCCAGCACCCACAGGTCTTCGCCGCCGCCGCGGGCATCTTCCTTGCCGCGTCCGCGCAATTCGAGGATATCGCCGATCAGGCCGTCGAAAATCAGGTCGCGCACCGCCTGCAATCTCGGACTGTAGCGTGTTTGGAAGGCGATGGCCAGCTTCACCTTGTGCTGCTCGCAGGCAGCGACCATCCGATCGGCTTCCGCCAACGTGCGGCAGAAGGGTTTCTCCATGTACATGTGAATCCCTCGCTCTGCCGCCGCCAGGACCATGTCACAATGTTGATCCAACCAGCGAGGGGCGATACTGACGATGTCCGGCTTGACCTCGTCCAGCATCTGGCGATAGTCGGCGAACACCTGTGTCACTTGCAGACGCTGGGCCGCCTGCGCACGGCCAGTCGGATCGGCATCGGCCACGGCCACCAACTTGCAGCTTGGCAGGGAGAGCCACACCGTGTCGAGTCCATGTCCATAATCGCCCCTGCCCGTATGCCCGATCACCGCGACTCGCATTGCATCCACGATCGTTTCTCCAGCTCATTTATGACGTGTCATCATGGGACCGACAAGGTAAACGTGCCGTTCTCGGTACACTGACTGCGACCACTCTCTGCCACTGCCCAGTGGGGCCAGGGCCGGCATTATCGCACAATCCCCCTCCTGCGCCAAAACCAGGAGGCTCCTGGGCTCTGGCAATGTGGTCGGACCGGCTGTCCCAGCGGTCCGCGGTCCGCATGGTATGCTCCAGAGGTCGATTACGAGCCCGAGCACGAGTGTCAGGAGCCGTGCCGTTGCTCAGCGCGGCGGTGCCTGTAATCGTCATCGCAAGGCGTAAGGCTGACGGATCCGACCCTCGACACGGCCCGCGGATCTGCTCTGGCTTGTCGTGACTCCCCCCGCCGATTCCGTACTGGCAAGGCCAGTGGCATTTGCTGTCCGCTTCCGCCCTGGCTGTCCGCTCGTACCGGCATAGCCACTGGTACGCCGCCGAGTGATAATGGTTCAAGCGAGCGAGGTCAGGGGCGAGCGGTCTCACTTGTGTGGTGTAAGGCACGATTACCAATCCATCCTTCTTCCAACTGAGCATTCATCATGAAAGAACCGTTCATCGCGCGGACCATTGGTACGATCAGTCTGGAACGCATGCGAGCAGACCTGTTCTACCTTTCCGACAACCCGCTGCCGATGCGCAAGTTGAATTTGACGATGCGCGATCATGCGAAGAGCACGCTGCACGAAGCGGACGACTACATCACTTTGCAGTTGGAGCGGAGCGGTTACAAGGTGCGCAGTGAAGGGATGCGGGTACAGGCCTTCCGCTGTGACACCGCCAAGCCGAAGGCGCACCAGTATTCGGCCCCGCAGGCGGACGATCCTTGGTATGACGCTTACAACTTGCTGGCCGAACGGACCGGCGACAAACTGCCAGGGGAGATTATCCTGTTGCTGGCACACAAGGACTCCCAGAGCTGGGTGCATTCGCCGGGTGCGTATGACAATGCCGTGGGGACGGTCGCGGTGATGGAGATGGCGCGCATTATCGCCGAGCTAGAGCTCCGGCGCACGATCCGGTTTCTGTTATGCAACGAAGAACATACTCCGTGGACCAGTGTGTTGGCCGCCAATAACATGTTCGCTCGCCAAGACAAGCTCGTCGCCGTCATGAATATCGACTCGCTGGGAGGCAAGAGCCAGGCAGACATCGACGCCAAGGTCAAGTCCAACGCGACGCTATACACGGTCGAGGAAGGCAAGCAGTTGGCGGACTTGATGACCGAGGTGAATGAGTCTTATCAACTCGGCCTGCGGCAGACCGTGGCGAAACGTACCAGTCCGGGCGACGATGACGGATCTTTCGTGAAAGCTGGGTATGGCCGCGCCATTGTCAATGTCGGTTCGTTTCCCTATGCCGATCCGGAATATCACCGGGAAGGGGATGTTGCCGACCGAGTGGACCTGGAAAACGTCTACTTGGCCACGCAGGCCTGCTTGGCCGCCGTGCTGCACGAGGATCTGGCGCCGTGACAGACCGGCCGGCCGTTTGGCTGCGGCCAGAGAGGGAATTCGCGATCCGAAATCCGAAGCAGCAAATACCACACAAATTCGAATGGCAGTCGACAGGGAGAAAGGGAGGAAGGGAGGAAGGGAGGAAGGGAGGAAGGGAGGAAGGGAGGAAGGGAGGAAGGGAGGAAGGGAGAACGGAGGAGGCCGTGGCACGCTGCAGGATGAGAATCTGCTGGTGGCCCAGGACTGTGGTTTTGGCGGCAGCGGAGTTTTCTGTTCTTGATGTCTGGATTTCGAATTTGTTTGGGTTTTCGATATTCGGTTTTCGGATTTCCTGTTTGGTTGCGGCCGCAGGCCGCGTTAGGGTATAAACACGTGCTGCTTGGCGTGTGGCATGCTCAGCGATACTGACTCAAACCGGACCGGAAGCTTATGAAGAACCAGACGACACGCGTCCTGAGCGTTCTGTTGCTTGTCACGCTGGCGGCCACGATGAGTGGTTTCTTGTTCGGCTACGACACGGCGGTGATCAATGGAGCGAACCAGTACTTGAAGGCCCATTTCGATCTGGATGATGTCCAGGAAGGGATGGCAGGCGCCAGCGCGATTATTGGGTGTATTCCCGGTGCCATGTGCGCTGGATTTTTGAGTGACCGCTTCGGCCGGCGAAAAGTGCTGTTTCTCAGCGCTGCGTTCTTCGCCGTGTCGGCGCTGTTATCAGCCGTTCCGCGTGATTTCACGGAGTTCTTGTTAGCGCGGTTCATCGGTGGTGTGGGGATTGGAGCATCGTCGATGGTCTGCCCGGTGTACATTGCCGAGCTGGCCCCGGCCGCCCGGCGTGGCCGGCTCGGCGCGTTGTTTCAGCTGGGCATCGTGACGGGGATTTTTCTGACCCTGTTCATCAATGCCCGCATCCAAGGTCTGGGTGACGATGCGTGGAACACGAGCTACGGCTGGCGTTGGATGCTGGGGGCGGAGGTGGTGCCGGCGATGTTGCTGCTGGGATTGCTCTTTTTCGTTCCGGAGAGCCCTCGCTGGCTGATTCAAGCCAGTCGCGAAGACGAGGCGCGCGAGGTGCTGGCGGATATTGGCGGAGCGGCGCATGCGGAGGTCGAGATTCAGGCGGTCCGCAAAGTGCTGGCGGAAGAAGAGGGGCGGTTTCTGGAACTGTTCGAACACCGGTTCCGTCTGCCGCTGATCATCGCCGTGGTGCTGATGGCCGTTTCCCAATTCAGTGGCATCAACGCGATCATGTACTATTCCACCAAGATCTTCACGTCCGCTGGGATTGGCGTTCAGAGCGCCTTCGCAGCCAGCGTGATTGTCGGATTCGTCAATCTCATCTTCACTTTTGTGGCCATCCTGCTGGTCGACAAAGCAGGTCGCCGACCGCTGCTGTTAGTCGGATTAGCGGTCCAGGTCATTGCGCTGGGGGCGGTTGGCTGGATGTTTCACACCGGCGTGACCGGTTGGCCGGTGCTCGTGGCGATCTTGGTGTACATCAGCGCCTTTTCCATGGCGTTAGGTCCCATTCCGTGGATCATCTGCTCGGAAGTCTTTCCCACGCGGATTCGCGGTCGCGCCATGTCGGTGGCCACGTTTACGATCTGGACATCCTGCTATATCGTGGCCCAGACGTTTCCCATGCTCAACGACAACCCAGCCATCGGGCCAGCCAAGACATTCTGGGTCTATGCGGGATGCAGCTTGATTGGGCTGCTGTTTGTGTCGGCCGTTTTGCCCGAGACGAAGGGACGCAGCCTGGAAGAGATTGAAACGTCGTGGATCGCCAAGTCCGAAGGGTGATGCCGGTTGTTTGCCAGCCCACTTCTTGTTCCGAGGGAGACTCGGTCGCACCAGGCGAAGACGCCATGTGAACGGCAGCCGAAATCGGGTGGCGTGAAGTCGGGAGCATCTCCGTGCCCGAAAAGTCGAATGCGCGAAATCCGAACCAGCGCACTGGTGCAGATTTCCATTGACCGCAACGAACAAGTAAGAGTGTTAACCTGTGACATGCGCGCACGGTGCGCGCATGTTTGGAGACAGATCCGAAATTCGAAGCACGAAATGCCAAACAAATTCGAATCACCGAAATACCAATGACAAAAACGCTTCAGGACGGGGGACGGAACCTCCAATAGCATGCCCAGTGGTGAGAATCTGTTGGTGTCCCGCCCGCTGCGGTTTTGCCGGCAGCAAAGGTTTCTGTTCTTGAGTTTTGGATTTCGAATTTATTTAGGTTTTCGATATTGGGATTTCGGATTTCCTGATTGGTGGCGGCCGCCGGCCGCGTTAGGACCGCACACCTTTCAGATTCGGTTCCAGGCACTCGTCCGAGGCCAGCAACTGGTCCCAGTGCACGATTTCGCCGCGGTAGGCAGCGGTGCGGCCGAGAATGGTCACCAGGTTACTGCGGACGCTGGGCTCAACGGTGATGTTGGCAACATCGTTGGCCAGGATATTGGCATGAAAAGCGGCAATGTTCACGACCGCTCCATCGCGATAGATGCCCGGCGACTTTCCCCCTCGGTAAAAGTTCTTTTCGCTACGGATCATCACATTGCCGCCGTACTCGGTTTCCAGCACGCCGTCGGTACCGAACATGCGATTACGAATCCCTTCCGGAGCCGTGTCGAAACCGTTGAACTGGCGTGAGCTGAATGCGATTCCGACATTATCCGGGTACTGGAATGTGACACTGAACGTATCCCAGCAGTCGCCGAAATCTCGCAGCTTGCGACCTCCCGTGCCAAAGGCGCAGACCGGAGGCTGGTCCATGATCCAGCTGGCCACATCGATCGTGTGGATGTTCTGCTCGGTGATGATGTCACCCGACAGGACCTTGTCGAGTCCCCAGGCGCGCAAGCGACTTTCGGGATTGGTGGCTGCTTCCCTGGCCGCCTCGATCTGTCCCTCCCAGGGGATTCCCGCGTGGTAGGTCGACTCGCCAAACGCGAAGCGGCCGATGGCCCCTTCGTGTACTCGTTTGAGGGCCTCGATGTAGAATGGATCGGCACGGGTCTGGAAATCAACCAGGAAGCAGCGACCTTTGGCGGTGGCTTTCTGGCCACTTTCTTCCACGGTTTTGCAGCCCGGCACATCGACGGCGATCGGCTTGGCCAGATAGACGTGTTTGTCGGCGTCCACGGCCGCCGCGGCCTGGCTGGGGTGGAAATACGGCGGAGACTCGATCACCACCGCGTCGAGTGGCTGGTCGAGCAGGCGTTTGTAGCCACTGAGCCCGGTGAAGCGGGCGTCCGATTTGATCTTGAACCGGTCACCGAACGGATTCACACGATCTTCAAAATAATCCGCGGCCGCCACGATGTTGTAGCCGCCGTGCTCTTGGAACAGATCGGCAATCCAAGTCCCTCGGCCACCACAGCCGATGAACCCGATGTTGACTTTCTCATTGGCGACCGAGCCGCGGACCAGTTCAGGGCGGATCAGCGAGATCGTCACGGCGGCCGCTCCGGCGCCGGCCAGAAAATGTCGTCGCGATACGCCGCCACGCGCAGTGCGATCATCGGGCGAAATGTGTGGGTCGGACATGTTTAACTCTCCATGGACTGAAACGTTAATGAACTGATTCCACCGCGGCACTACTTTGCTGCTTTGCCA
This sequence comes from uncultured Planctomycetota bacterium, assembly GCA_963802295.1. Lineage (GTDB taxonomy): Bacteria > Planctomycetota > Planctomycetia > Pirellulales > Pirellulaceae > JAJRVM01. The sequence goes on from CAWDIM010000022.1 coordinate 567,536, forward strand.
AATAATTCGACTTCCACATAGTGATTCATGCCGCTGAGCCGTGCTTCCCTTGCTGTACAGCCGCACGTAACGACCTTTGGCCCCTTTGGCATCGATCAGCACACCCAGGTTCGTTTCGATGTACGGACGGTTCTTGCCAATGCCCAGCTTCGCCGAGGCGTCTGTGTCGTTGTTGTACACCGTCGTTACGTCCTTGGCAAAATTCTCGTCGTCCGAGACTTGCACGATCACGTCGCGATAGCTCCGCGCCTCGCGGAAATAGTGCCAGAGGTAGACGGCAAAAATCTCGGCCGGCTTCTCCAAATCGATTTGCACCCACTGCAGACCGGGTGACAACTCGACATAGCCGTCCTCGCTACCGTCCTTCTTGCCGTCCGTGACAAAACTCAACTCGCCCAGAATCGGGTTCGAGTCGCTGGAAGTCACTTTCTTTTTCAAGGATACGTTGACCGTGCCCGCGGGAACCATCAAGGGGGGTTGATCGGCTGACGGCATCTCCAATTCGGGAAACAGTGCGGCGAGAACACTCGGCGGTGTGCCGGCCAGTATTTCCACGGGAAAGTCAGTCTTCAACGGCACCTTGGTGTCGTCGGCCTGGCAGAGAGGTGCCATGCCGAGCATTCCCATGAGCAACACCATGAGCAACACAGTCATGCGAACCATCCAATCATCTCCTCACTAATAGAAGTCGTGTCTTACACTCGATCCTCAAGCAACCCCATCGGCAGGAGCCGCGCACGCTCGTTCCCAGACGCCTCCGACATAGCGCACCCTTTACGTTCTGGAGGTCTTGATCTTGTGGGCAGCGACCCTCTTATCATAATCCAAGGACAGCCGTTTGACCCGGCGGCGGACCCGCCATAAATCGCCCAAAATCCGCCGCGATTCCTGTCGCATGTTCAATCGGCTCCCCGGCTGATCCGCCCAGTGGATGGGGATTTCGGCCACCTGGTAGCCGCAACGTTGAGCGAGAGCCAGGATTTCGAGGTCAAACAGGTAGCCCGTCTCCCGCGATAGCTCGAAGAGCCGCTTGCCTGGCTCGGCCCGCAGCATCTTGAAGCCACACTGCGTGTCTTGGACCGGGAGGCTCAACAGCAGACGGGCCACCGCGGCGAAAGAGCGGCCAATGATCGCGCGCCGCCACGTACGGTGCCGGACGACGTCGTCCGCATCGAGCAGTCGCGAGCCGACCGCGAGATCCGCGCCGGCCTCCAACGCCGCACTCAGCTTCTCCTCCTCCTGGATCGGGGTGGCACCGTCCGCGTCGGCGTAGAGCAATCGGCGGCCCCGCGCGGCCATTATCCCGGTCCGTACGGCCGCACCCTTGCCCAGATTCTGCGGATGACGGATGACCCGCAACGCCGGCCACGCGTCAGAAAACGTTTTCAAGACGTCCCCAAGGTGGTCAGAGCCGCCGTCGTCGACGACAATCACTTCATGCGTACTCGCATAGTGTTGATGTAGATGTTCTCGCACAGCTGCCAGGTAAGGGGGCAAACGCCGGGCTTCGTTGTAGGCCGGAATGATCACCGACAGAACTGGCTCGCCGGCCGCGGCGAAGATCTCTATCATGCGCTGATCATCCCGCGCATGCGGTATCGCGGACGCTGCCGGTGAGGCTGGCGGCAATCCGCTCTTGCCGCCACGTTGATTATCCGGCGCCTTTGACATACCGAACCTCTACATCGTCGTGTTCTGGCTGAGCGACAACTGGTGAAAGGCATGGCTTCCATGAAAGGACCTGCTTGCATGAAAGACGCTGTCGGCTGTGTGCTGGTACTGCTGCTCGTCTGCGCGGTGGCCGCGGCCCTGCGCGTGCCGCGGCTGGACGCGCGACCGATGCATGCCGACGAGGCAGTGCAAGCGGCCCGGTTTCGCCACCTCTGGCAGACGGGACGTTTCACCTATGACCCCAACGAGTTTCACGGCCCCACGTTGATCTATGCCACACTCCCGTCAGTGCTGTTCAGCGACGCCGAGTCTTTCGCCGACACGGATGAGGCAACCTATCGCATCGTCCCCGTCTGCTTCGGCATCGCGGTGATCGTTCTCATGTGCGTTTTCGGCGAGTCTCTGGGGCGAACGACGACGGTCTCCGCGGCCTCTCTGGCGGCCGTCTCACCGGCCATGGTCTACTACAGTCGATACTACATCCACGAGACGCTGCTCGCCTTCTTCACCTTGGCTGCCATTGCGTGCGGCTGGCGGTACGTTCGCAGTCGCCAGCTCGGCTGGTGTCTCCTGACCGGTGCCTGCATCGGCTTGATGCAGGCCACCAAGGAAACGGCCGTCCTCGCCTACCTCGCCGCCGCACTGGCCAGTATCGTGACGTGGCTCGGCGCTCGCGGCAGGCGGTCCGCTCCCGAAACTCAACCTGTATCGCGTTGGCACGTGGCTGCTGGTCTGCTCGTCGCAGCTCTTGTGGCCATGATGTTCTTGTCGTCTTTCTTCACGAACCTGCGCGGACCCGTGGATGGTGTGCTGACTTACCTCCCTTGGCTCAATCGAGCCGGTGGTGATTCGCCGCACATCAATCCCTGGTCGTTCTACCTGCAGCGGCTCGTCTGGTGGCGTGTGGGGAATGGCCCCGTCTGGTCGGAGGGATTCATCGTGGCCTTGGCCGCGGTCGGGTTGGTCGGCGCCTGGCATGCCGCGCCACGCGCGCAAGGCCAACCGCCCACAGATTTCGTGCGCTGGGTGGCCTGCTATACGTTGGCTCTGACCGCGATCTACAGCCTGATTCCGTACAAGACACCCTGGTGTCTGCTCCAATTCCTGGTGGGCTTGATCCTGCTTGCCGGAGTCGGTGCCTCGGTGTTGATGCGGCTCGCTCGCAATGCTTCTGTCCGCGCCATTATAGCAGCTCTATTGATCGCCGGGGGTGGGCACCTGGCGTGGCAGGCCTATCAGGCCAGTGTTGTGCTCCCCGCAGATGTGGGGAATCCGTACGCCTTCGCTCAAACCTCGCCCGATGTGCGGCGACTTTCCGATACACTGCAACAGCTGGCCGAAACGAGCCCACAACGCTGGGCCACTCCTGTAAAAGTCATTTGGAATGACGCTTACTACTGGCCGCTCCCCTGGTACTTGCGGCGATTCGAACACGTGGAGCTGTGGCGGGAATTTCCCGCTGAGCCAGCGGCACCTGTGGTCATCTCGTCCCCCACATTCGACAAACAGCTGACCCCACGGCTGGGTGACGATTACCTGATGACCGATTACTACGAGCTTCGCCCTCGGGTGTTCGCCCAGCTGTGGGTTCGCTTCGACCTGTGGGAAGCATACCTCAGGCGACTGGGGCGAATCGATTGAGAAGACAGGCAGCCAAGCAGACGAGCTGGGGTGCGGCTTCACCGGCTACATGGAACGCTCTGCTGACAGCATGCGATATCATCCCGGGGACCCGCGCACCGACCATGCGTAACGGACTTTCAGCCTCCGTGATTGCACTTTCGGTCAGCGATTCATCGCGTGAGGACCCGTGTTGTCGTACATTAGCAGGCTCGTCGGAGCGAACGGTGTGACGTCGACGGTGACTTTGTTGCTGATAGCGGGGTTGCTGCTGGCGGGCTTCGCGTCCTGGAGCGGTTGACCACGCAGGTCAGCGTACTCGATCTGCCGACCGCTCAACGCGTCGGGCAAGGTCAATTCACAGGGCGCAGCATCGCCGGCCAGATCCCACAATCGCAGGAGCATGCCTGGGCCGTCCGGGTTAGTTCCGAAGGCGGTCACGAGCACACCCTTTCGCGAAACGCCCGGGCCTCGTCCCGCAGCGGGGAGTTTCCCGGCGGGACCGGTGGCCACGGCTGCTTGCAGTGCATAGCGGGTTTCCAGGGCTGTGGCGGTCATCGACGTGGCAGCGTGGTCGGGGCCGACCGACCAGAGACGAATGCGCGACGTCCAGGTCCCTTCATTCCACAGCCGGAAGTTTGTTGTCCACTGATTGTTGAACAGATTGACGTAGACACGTGGTTCGTACGAGTCGACTGACGTGCTGTATTTCCAACAGCCGGGAGTTCCCAGACTGATCAGTGGACTGTCCAGTGGGCAGATTCCCAGTGCGGTGCCACTTGCATCCACGACGGCCAATCCCGTGTTGAGGGTCAGCAGGTGATGATTCGAGCCGGGGACGAGGTCACGAGTCGGGTCGACCAGTGAACCGAGACGCCCCAGCACGAAGTGGGCCGAGTCGGCGCGAACGGGGAGGCAGATCCAGCCTGCCTCGGGCCATGGGTCCGCCGGTTTGCCCTGCAAAGTCATTTCGATATCGACGCACGGGAGGTCGCGGTAGACGGTGTATCGTGTCGTTACGCCGTGGGACAACTGCTGGTCAGGCAGCGATTCCATAATCGCGGACGCGCTGATCGGCGTCTGTTCGTAGCGGACTTGAAAGCGCTGGGGAGTGATCGCTCGATAGGGCACTTCAGCGGCGGGCGGCAGATTCGGCTTGCCCAGTTCATGGAGGGCCCAAGCGGCGTCGATTTTGACATAGTCCTTTACGAACTTGGCAACCTGGTCATGATCGAAGCGTTCGTACAGGTACTGACCAAATGCCTGGGGAGCTGATGAATCCACCCAGTCTCGTCCGGTCTGTCGATCCGCAAGTGACCGAATGGTTCCTTGTTGCGGATCGAGCTGGACGCGAAATGAGGGGCTTTCCATCACGTTGTTGGCCGTATCGCATGCGACAGTCGAGGCGAACGGAACGCCGTCAGCGGGTACAAAGGTGCGATAGCCCAAGGGGGGCAGGTCCGGAGCAACGAATTGAAGCGTCTCGCCGTGGCCGCTGACCGGTATGAACCCGTCCGCGTCGAGCGGTTTCAATCCGGTCGGCGGGGGACCATTCCAGGTGACGGAGACTAATCCGCTGCGGGTCCAGGGGAGCGGATTGAAGACCACCACGCGACTCCCCTCTGCCGCAACAGCGGCCGCCAACGAATTCAGCTGCGTGTTGAGTGCCGGTTCGATCAGATCCTGCGCCGCTTCGATGTAGGCCGTGTGTTCGGCCCACGACGATTCCAAACGCTGAAAATGCCCATCCGCGCAGTTTCTTCCATTCGTCGCCGTAGACGAGCGCCTTGGTCCCGGTGTAGCTCGAAACCCAGTAGAGCGCGCCGCCCCAAGTATGTTCGCCGTACAAGAGGCTCTGCTCATATGCCGCACTGACCGTGGGGGTGATGTCTTCAACGTTGACGCCCCAGAGCCTCAGCAGTGTATTGAGTGACTCCACGGTGCCGATTTTGGGACGCACGGTGTGCGCCACGCGCGCACCCTGCGGATCACACATGGGACCGTGTATCCAAGTGTCGGGCATATCGCCGCGGACGACGGGGATCTGGGGATTCTCGGCCAACAGCGCGTCGGCGAAATCGGAGAGACGTCCGATCCGCACTTGCACGCCGGGACGCTTGGCTTGCAGTTCGGCGACCGACTTGGCCACCTCTTCCGGTTGGGGCGGTCCATGATTGTCACCCGTGTGGATCAAGCCCAACCAGGTGCGATACGGCCAGTTGGCGGGGGGAAGCAATCCGGTACCGTACCCCTCTGCCACATACATTGTCAGCAGGCGCGAGCCATCGGGACCTTCCCACCAGAACAGCAATGGCACCTGGGGAGACTGACTGGCCGCGTTGCAGCCAAGGTGCAGGAACTCGATTCCCGCATGTCGCAGCAGCGTCGGCATGATCCACGAGTGACAGGGAACGTCAGTCATCTTCGCGTCTCGCGGCAGGGCGAGACCGACTGAGCGGGAGACCTGTGAAGCAAACCCCAATCCCCGTACCAGGTCTTCCGGTTCCAGCAGTTCCGTATGTGTGGTAAAGGGGAGGCCGTGCACGACGAACCGCCCATCCTTAAGCGCCTGTTCGATGCGCTGCTTGCGTTCGGGCGTCTGTCCCGGCCAGTCGGCACTGATTTGCGCCATGGGCCAACCGGGTACCGTCCACGCAAACTGCTGGCTCGGTGGCAAGTCCCGATTGCGATCGCACACTTCCAGCGCCTGATCGATCATCGTCGTGCGATAGCGGTCGATCACCTTGCTGGCCAGGTCGGTGTAGCCGATATCGAAGTGTGTTTTGAAGACGAGAACGACTTGTTCCAGTTTGTCCGCGGGCGGTGTCTGAGCGTGCAGCGTGCCGACGGCCAGCCAAAGTGTCATGGCGGTCAGCAGGAAGCGGCTACGAGTTGGCAGCGGTCGGCAGATAATGCACATCGATGTGGTCTCGAGCGGTTTGTGGAATGGGCAGAGCATTCCCACTATTGTAGACGCTTGGCACACGGAAACGAGTAGACGAAGAGGGTGTGCCAAGGTCACCTGAACCAACGTTCTGTGGCCCACCGACTATTGGGCGACCGCCCTCACACCGGAATGCGGCCGGCACCCGACCTCCGGTGCTGCGTGGACTACTTATCCCGCACCCAGACGCGCGACAGCGTCCCCGTGGCACGTCCGCGCCGACCGCTCTGCGGCTGCTCGGGCTGCGGGGAGCGGTTGTTGCGCGCATAGTAGGGAATGGCCAGCAAGGGAGAGCCATCGGACCACGAGCCGGTCAGGGTCATGACACCGCCGAGCAGATTGCCCTGCCAGGCTTCCTTGAGCGTCGCGGACGGGTCGAGCGTCTTGTTGACGTCCTGGTCAACCTGCTCGAACGAGTAGATCAACGGACCGCGGCGCAACGCCACGCGATCTCGCGTCGCCTCGATCTTGTCGATCCCTTTGATCCGCTGGATGTTCATCGGGAGCACCAAGTCGATCTTGTCGCCCGCTTTCCAGACCCGCGTGATCACGGCGTAGCCGTCCTTGACATCGGGAGTGATTGGCTGGCCATTGACGCTGAGCGAAGTGATTCCGTTGGAATCCGGCGTGCTGGAGTAGAGCGTACTGACATGGCGATTTGGCGAACGGATCTTCAGACTCAGCTGCGTGGGGGCCTGTGGTGAAACGAGGATCGCGACATTGCCGCTCCACGGGTAGTCCGTCTGCTGCTCGATCTTGACGCTGGTGCCTGCCACGTTGTCGATTTCCACCGTGCTGCCGACAAACAGGTTGACATACAGGCTGTCGGCGTCCTTGGCATACATCCAGGTGGGAAGCATGAGCAGCGTGCGGGGGATATTGCCGACGCAGCAGGGACAGACGTGCCAGGGATAACGCACGCGCCGTTCGTCCAGCGGGTTATCGTAGAAGAAGTTGTCGCCTGCCAGATCGATTGAACCGAGCAACGCATTGTAGAGCGTGTCTTCGTACAGGTCGGCGAACCTGGCGTCATGGTACGACAGGCAAAGTTTGTGTTGGAAGAAGATCTCTCCGCAGCTGGAACACGACTCGCAATAGGCATCCTGTCTCAGGGAATAGTCGGGCCCAAAACCCTCCGCCGTTTCGCCGCTGCCGATACCCCCCGTGACGTAGTATTTGCGATTGATCAGGTTGTGCCACAGTGACATGACGGCGCTCTGGTAATCGATATCACCTGTCTCCATCGCGACATCAGCCATGGCGGCGTAACTGTAAGATGCTCGCACGGCGTGGCCGACCGCTTCATATTGTTGAATTACAGGGACGTGGCTTTGGTCGTATTCACTACCGTCCCGACGGCAGTCGAGCAAGAATTTGGCCAGCGCGATGTACTGGTCGCCCCTGCCCGCTCCTTCGATCCTGTTCACGAACCGCCCGAAGCGAACCAGCGCGATTTCGATCGCCTGGTGCCCGTCATACCACTCTTTCTTGGGCGGCGGGCCCAGGTTGCTTTCCCAGCAATCAGCCAGTCTCTTCGCGGCGTCGTACAGTCGTGTGTCACGGCCGCCCGTCAACATGTAATGGGCGATGGCCGCTTCCAGGAAGTATCCAGCCACGTACCCTTCATGGTCCCCGCGGTGCCGGGGCGACCAGTGGGGGCGGTCGCTCAGGGTAAAGACTGTCTGGAGGTATCCGTCCGGTTCCTGAGCCGCCAGGATTTTGGGAATCCAGTCTTCCAGCGTTTCCTTCATCTCCTGCTGGGCGCTCGCAATTTCCTGATCGCCGCGCGGATCGACCATCAACGCCACACAGATCGATTCGATCGTGTTGTAAACCCAGGCGTTGGAGAAAACGTAACCGCGATGAGGCTCATAAGGTCGGCCGGCAAGCTTGTTCGCCGCGTTGATGAAGTTGTTGATGCCCCCTTCCTTCAGTTCGGGATCGGAGATCTCGCGGATGCAATGCGGAATCCAATGCACGATCAAAGCCATCGCTCGATCATTCCACAGCGGACTGTCGATCGTGTAACTCCTCGTATCGATTAATTCGAGGTGTTTCGCGGGAGGCCGTGGCGCGACGGTCACCGCCAGTGTCGACGAGGATTCCAACGAACCGCTGCCGACCGTCAGCTGGAGGAGGTATTCTCCCGGTTCGGTGCAGGCTGCGGTGGTGACCGGATGGCTCGCATCGGCAAATGTCACCGCGCCGGGACCTGTAGCTTTCGACCACGCGACGCGGGGTGGTTCACCCTTGCGCGATAACGTTTGATAGGTGCCGCTGAGGTACGTGACGGTGCCTGGCATGACCACGCGATCCACGCCGGCGTCGACGATGGGGGGGAAGGCGGGAGAATTGCCGCTGTCGTAGACCTTCCATTCCAGGATGCCGGTAGAGTAGGTGCCGGCGGCGTCGATCTCCAGACGCACACGGGTCGTCTGCACTTCGTCAAACGTGGTTGTGTTGTACCGGTTCTCGGCGATCCCCAAACCTTGGGGATGCTGGACTGCGACGAACGCCTGACCGTCCCAGTACAGTAGCCGGCAGGCCGCGGGAATCCTCACGCCGCGATCGTCGTTCCACCAGTAGACGTCGATTTTCCGCGTGCTGATGGGTTGGCTCCATTCGTATTGCACCCACTGAGTACCTCGTTCGGGCCAGTTTCCGTACTCGCCGTGACTCGTGTCCTTGGAATGGGCCGGTTCGAAGCCGTCATGGACGGCAGCGAGCGTTTCGTGTCCCGAGACGAAGGACGTGGAGGGAGTTGCCACCACAGCCAGATTCACTTCAGCCGAATTTGCTTCTTCGTCCGCGGCGTTGGCAGCGGCCCACGCAGAGGGAATCGAAAGAGCAGCGAAGGCGATCCCGAGACAGGCAATTCTCACGCCTCGCAGAAGGTGCGGGATGTTCATCGAAAGGCTCCTGGGTGCCACAGGGCGTGCTGCCGACCGTGGGGCATGGCTAAAGGCGGGTATCGGCAATTCAAAGTCGGAAACTCGAAATCGTAACGCGGCCGGCAAAACCGCAGTCAAGGGCCACCAACAGATTCTCACCACTGGGCCTGCGACTGGACGTTCCGTTCTCCGTCCTGAAGCGTTTTTGTCATTCGTATTTCTGTCAGTCGAATTTGTTTGGGATTTTGTATTTCGGATTTCCAACCTGCGCGCACGGTGCGCGCAGGTCATCGACTAACACTCTAAGGGTCCTTCCTTGGTGAAGCAAGCAAGTATCGCGCAAAGAAATGTCATAAATGCGCAGGACGGCGAAGCCCCCTCGCGGCGCGGATATCCCGCTCGTTTTGCCCGCGCGCCGGTTGCGTCGATCCAGCCGCGAACATAGTCTAGGACGTAGTGTGGTGGGCCTGCGAACTGGGTGGGCGAGGTTCCGCCGAGCGAGTATCGCGCAAGCAGAAGAAGGCCAGCTGGGACAAGACGATCCGATAAGGAAGAGACTCGAACGAACGGATCTACTTGTCAGGCTGACTTCTTGTCCTCCCAGTGTCGCATCCCAGATCACCGCGGTTGAGTTTTTCCTCCCCTTCCTTCCCCCCAGGGGACAGCGTGTTTGTAGGAGTATTGGAAATGGCGATCGGAAATCGGGCTCACGTCTCTGTTGCTCTCCTGTTCGCGGCGTGCGGGCTGTTCCCGGGCATGAAGCCGGCGACGGCGGACGACGCTCCGACACAGGTGACCATCGATGCTAACGCTCCGGGCGTGCAGGTGAATCGGAACATCTACGGACATTTTGCCGAGCATTTGGGACATTGCATTTACGGCGGAATCTGGGTTGGCGAGGACTCGCCGATCCCGAACACGCGAGGCATTCGCAACGATGTGGTCGCGGCACTCAAAGAGCTGCAGGTGCCCGTTCTGCGTTGGCCGGGAGGGTGTTTTGCGGACGAGTACCATTGGAAGGACGGCATTGGACCGCGTGAAGAACGCCCCAAGATCATCAACACACACTGGGGCGGGGTGGTGGAGAACAATCATTTTGGCACGCATGAGTTTCTGGATCTCTGCGAACAAATTGGGACGGAACCCTATGTCTGCGGGAATGTCGGCAGTGGTTCGGTCCAGGAGATGATGGAGTGGGTCGAGTACATGACGTCCGATGCCGATTCGCCGATGGCTAACTTGCGCCGCAAGAACGGGCGTGACAAGCCGTGGCGCGTGCGATATTTCGGAGTTGGCAATGAGAGCTGGGGGTGCGGCGGCAATATGCGTCCCGAGTACTATGCGGATCAGTACCGGCGTTACAACACGTTCGTCAAGAACTACTCCGGCAACCAGGTGTATCGCATCGCCTGCGGAGCCAATGCGGGCGATTTCAACTGGACCGAGGTGCTGATGCGCGAAGCCGGTCGTCGGATGAACGGACTGTCTCTGCACTACTACACGATTGCCACGGGAGACTGGGGAAAGAAAGGCTCGGCAACGGAGTTCGGCGAGGAGCTGTGGCACGGTGCGCTGCGTCGCACCCTCACGATGGACGAGCTGATCGCCAAGCACAGTGCGATCATGGACCGCCATGACCCGCAGAAGCGCGTCGGAATGGTCGTGGACGAGTGGGGAATGTGGCACGATGTCGAGCCGGGTACGAATCCCGGGTTCCTGTACCAGCAGAATTCGCTGCGCGATGCAGTGGTGGCCGCGCTGAACTTCCACATTTTCCATCGTCACGCCGATCGGGTCACCATGGCCAACATCGCTCAAACGATCAACGTGCTGCAGGCCATGATCCTTACCGACGGCGCCAAGATGGTGCGGACTCCCACCTATCACGTGTTTGAAATGTTCAAGGTCCATCAAGACGCGACTTACCTGCCCGTTGAAGTGAAGACGACCGACTATGTGTTGGGAAACGAACGGCTGCCGACGGTCAGTGCCTCCGCGACGCGCGACAAGAAGGGCCTGATTCACTTCTCGCTGGTGAACACCAATCCCCACGTCGCCGTGTCCGTAGAGTGTCGTCTGGTGGGAGTCAAGGCCGAGAGTGTGAGCGGGCGCATCCTGACGGCCGAGCACATGAACGCTCACAATACATTCGAGCATCCCGACGCCCTGCAGCCGGTTCTCTTTGAGGGTGCCACGGTGCAAGGCGACGCCCTGCAGTTGACCCTCCCCGCCAAATCGGTGGTGCTGCTCGAAATCAAGCCGTAGTCGGCCGATGTGTGCGGCCCACTAGGAATGCGGGATGAATATCCACCGGATATCAGCCGCACCCACGTTCGCGTGAATGTGGGTGCGGCGGGCACCGGCATCGGCCATCTTCCACGCGCCGGCGAAGGGCACCTGGCTGTCACCCTCGCTCGTAGTCGCTATCATAGAGAGTGCGAGCCCCCTGTGGGTCCCGTCCCCGCCTGGAAGAGACCTGCCTGCCTGCCGAGCAGATGCTCGGTTAGCTGCGAGCCAGACGGACCGGCGTCCGTTCTACGTAGGGAGTATCAATATGATCTCCGTGAACCTGTCGCGTTCGAGACATGGTCGGCTGCTTGGTTGCGGATTATTCCTGCTGTTGACGACGCCGTTGTACGCACAAGAGTGGATGCCGCATGCCGGTCAATTGACGCAAGATCCGCTTTACTTCACCGGCCGCAACTTGAGCCTCAAGATGCCTTAACGGCGCCACCGGCCGCGTTCGGAAAGGAAGATACAATGCTGCGACTGTACACGTTGACCGCCGCCCTGTTGTTGGCTGGCTGTGCGACCGCCATGGCCGACGACAACAACGATGCGAATGGCAAGTCGATTCCGGTCTCCATTGCCGCTTTCCCGCAGCAGGGGCCGACGGAAAGTCTGGAGCCGGAAGTGCTGGATTTCCGCTATCAGCCGAGTCGTTGGCAGACCTGTATCGGTCTGGTGGACGACCCGATGAAAACGCTTGTCGGTGATGACGGCGGATTGTACTACGAGTACGGCAAGCAGGGGCCGGCACCTTATAACAACGGGCAAGGGACGTTTGGCGCGCGCGTCCTGGCCGGCTTCGTGGGAACAGATTCGCCAGGTCCACTTCATCAATCGCTCTACAGTCCGCGCGTTCCGCTGGTCGTGACCAGGCAGCAGGTAGGCCGGTGGGACTTCGTGCAGGAGGCCTGGTCTGCTGTGGCGGCGGGCGCGGTGTGGAATACGACGGGAGCAGGTCGCGTCGACTACCTGTCCCTGACGGCACGCAACGGCGGAGCGGACCCCGCAACAGGTCAAATGACACTCAGTGTGGGAGCCCGGTCGAGGCTGGAATTGGATGACACGCGGACGCGGCTGCTCATGGATGGTCACCGGAATCGCGTCTTCTGCCAGTTTTCCCGGCCGTGCAACGAGCCAGTCGAAGTCGCTGCCGGTGTGGACGCGGCCGCCACGTCTCGCGTCCGTGCGGGTGCGGCCATCAGTGTGCAGCGTAACTGGGCCCAGCCTGATTCGTCGAGCGCGGCTTGCTTCCGCGACGTGCTGGTCGGTTTTGGCCAGCCTCTCGATTTTCAGATCGACGTGCCTGCCGGTGCGAAAGTCGGCGTGGCTGTGGGGCTTATCGAAGGATGGCATGCCGAACCGGCGAAAAGACCGCTGCACATCGAGATTGAAGGACGCGCCGAGCGGACGGTGGATCTGGTCCGTGAAGTCGGCAAGAACGTGCCGCTCGTGCTGCCGTTTTCCGTAGTCGATGAAGATCGAGATGGGGTCGTCCGCGTCCGCGTGTTGCCCCAGGCCGGCGCCGAGGACAGTAATACCATTATCAGTGGGTTGTGGGTCTTTCCGGCCGATACCATGCCGGCTGCGGAGGCCATCCGGCAGGGCCAGCTCGGCGGTCGTGTCCTGGCGCTGCTCGATGCCACTCACCCGCCGGATGCACCCAAGCCGCTCCAATTGACTTGGGATACGGGGACGATGGCAGAGGGAAAGGAATTTCAGCTCTTGGTGGCCCTCCCCTTGTCCGACACCGTTGGCGACCACCTGGACCTCAGTGACGCCGCCCTGCTGCGCAAGCAGGGCATTGATGCCTGGCAGCAGGCAGACCTGCCGTATGATCGGCTGGTCGTGCCCGATCCGGCCGTCCAGGGTCTGCTCGATTCCTGCATTCGGAACATCTACCAGGCCCGCGAGTGGAAAGAAGGTCTCCCGAAGTTCCAAGTCGGGCCAACCTGCTATCGTGGTACCTGGGCGGCGGACGGACCGTTTCTGTTGGAAGCGGTCAGCTATCTGGGCAGGACCGTGGAAGCTCGCGCCGGATTGGAACAGCAGGTGGATGGCGACGATGGTCCGGGAGGAATCGAGTTTTCCAAGAAGAGTGGTCTGCGCTTGTGGATGATCTGGCGGCACTACCAACTGACAGGCGATCGAGCATGGTTGCGACTCATGTGGCCCAAGGTCGAGCGTGATGTGAACCAGATCATCGAGTATCGCAGCATGACCCGTGATGATCCGCGGCAGGCCAACTATGGGCTGATGCCGATCGGTTTCGGGGACGGCGGCTTGGGGGGAAAACACCGGGAGTATACCAACATCTATTGGACACTGGCGGGACTCCATGCTGCCATCGGCATGGCGGAGGTCCTCCAGCATCCGCGATTGAGCGATTGGCGTGAGGAGTATGCCGACTACTCTCAGGCGTTCGACCGTGCTCGCCAACGGGACAAGCTGGTGGACGAAGCGGGGAATACTTATGTGCCGGTGACCATGCAGAGCGAGAAGCCGCAGTTGCCTCAGTGCGGCGCTTGGGCATTCCTGCAGGCGATCTTCCCGGGCAGGATTTTCGCCGCCGACGATGCGCTGATGCTCGGCACCATGGCCATGTTGGACGCCAACCAACGCGAAGGGCTCCTTTACGGCACGGGGTGGATTCCGGACGGCATCTGGAATTACGCTGCTTCGTTCTATGGTCATGCTCACTTGTGGCTCGGTCACGGGCGCAAAGCCGCTGCCACGCTGTACGCATTCGGAAATCACGCCTCGCCGCTGCTCTGCTGGCGCGAGGAGCAAAACGTGGTGGGGGATTCGCCGCACTTCGTGGGCGACATGCCGCACAATTGGGGGAGTGCCGAGTTCATCCGCCTGGTACGGCACCTGGTCATCCTGGAACGAGGCAGCGAACTTCACCTGCTGCCAGGTCTGCCCGGCACGTGGACGCGTCCGGGCTGCCTGCTGGAAATGAAAGAGGTACCGACCAGCTTTGGCGTCGTCAGCGTGAAATTGGAAGTTTCTGCGGACGGGCGCAGCGCAAAGATCGTTGTTGACCCACCCCAACGCGAGACGGTGGCCAGAATGGTCGTGCACCTGGAAGGATTCGGCCGGTCGATCGATCACGTGGTGATGAATGGAGTCGAGGTGCAGTCATCGTCGGCGGAACTGCCTGCGGACGCCCCGACAACGTTCGTCGTGGAATTCGAGCCTTGATCGACGTGGCTCTCGTCGACAACCAAACAGGAAATCCGACATCCGAAATCCGAATATCGAAAACCTAAACAAATTCGAAACTCAAGAACAGAAACCTCCGCTGCCGGCAAAACTGCGGCGGGCGGGCCCCAAGCAGATTTTCGCCCTGCAGCGTGCCCCTGTCTCCTCCGTTTTCCCTTTTTCCCTTATTCCCTTTCTCCCCGTTTTCCGTCATTCCTATTTGTTTGGGATTTTTTTCATCTCATGCTTCGGATTTCGGATTTGTTCCAAACATGCGCGCACCGGGCGCACATGTTACCGACTGACACCCTTTGCGTAAGTTGCAGCAAGAAACGAGAGACAGCATGTTCGCCCAGCAGTTCAGGTACGCGGTGATCCTGCTTGCAGCACACTTGGTCCCGGTCGCCGTGTCGCTGGCGGATGAATCCAGTGCGAGTGCCGCGTCGCGTGATGTGCCAGCCCGGTTAAGGGAATATTTCGAAGAGATGTCGGTTGCCAAGCCGTTCATTGTGCGTGACGGTCAGCCGTGGCAGAGACATCGCCAGCAGCTGCGTGACTACGTGCTGGAATGTGCCGGGCTCCAGCCGCTGCCACAGCGCGTGGAACTTGATGTTCACATGTCCGAACCGCTGGATCACCCCTGGTGCACGGTCCGACGAGTGTCGTATCAGCTGTGGCCGCACGTCTATTCGACGGGACTTCTCTTCATGCCCAAGAAGCTCGGCGAGCAACCGGCACCGGCCGTGCTGTGCCCGCACGGGCACTGGGCAGATGGAAATGCGGATCCCACCGTTCAGGCCCGCTGTCTGAATCTGGCCAGGTTGGGGTATGTGACGTTCTCATCCACTCAGCTGCACTACGAGGACCTGGTTGTCGGCATCTCGCACCAGACCGTCATGATCTGGAACAACATGCGAGCGCTCGACTTTTTGCAGTCGCTGCCGGAAGTGGATGGGAGCCGCGTGGGGGTGGCGGGTGCATCGGGAGGTGGGCTGCAGACCGAGGTGTTGTTGGCGGTGGATGATCGTGTGAAGGCGGCCACGATTGTCGGGTTGACGTGTGATTTTCGCCAGATCATGTTTCCGGATGGCTCGCACTGTGACTGCAACCATTTTCCCGGCATCATGCGCCGCACGGATCATCCGGAGATCAGTGCGCTGGGACTCCCCTGCCCTGTGGCTTACTTGACGATGAACGACTGGACTCGTTCGTTTGAAACGACCAATTTCCCAACCATACGCAGACTGTACGCTCGTCATGGAGTGCCAGATCATGTGTTCTGCCGATACTACGATACCGATCACAATTACGATCAGGCGAAGCGTGAGCTGACCTACTGGTGGCTGAACCGCTGGCTGGTGGGGTGCCAGGACGCAGAGGGGGAGCGGGAACCGGAAACGGTGACGTTTCCGGTTGGGCAGCTGAAGGACTTGGCCGTCGCGCAGCCCGGCGATCGCGGATTCGCGGAACTGAGCCGGATGTATCAACAGCAGCGGGCGGCTGCGGTACCCGCCATCGCGACACGCGACGATTGGCAGGCTTACCGGTGCGGCATGGCAAGGCAATTGCGCGACCTGCTGGGCGAAGATGTTCAACTGGCGAGCAAGAGTGAGGACGTCAGTCCTGAGTCGCGCACGGAGGGGGATCTGGTGATTGAGCGCGTGGGCTACGCGAGCGAAGGACCCGTGGTGGTTCCCTGCTGGGTGCTGCGGCCGCTGGCAACCGGTCAGGGTAAATTGCCGGTCGAAGTGATCATGTCGGCGGATGGCAAGGACGCTCTGCTACAGGCCACTGAGAGTGATTCGCCGCGCGAGCGGGCGCGTCGTGGAGCGTTGATCGTGCTGCCGGATGTGCGGACGTGTGGCGAATCGTTGTCGACGGGAACCAAGGACAAAGCGGCTCAAGAGCGCGCCTGGCAGCGCAACTCGATCGTCTGGGGACGTCCCGTGGCTGGGATGGCGGTGACGGATCTGCGGGCCGTGCTTGATGGTCTTGCGTGTCGACCGGACGCGGACGTGGCGCAAGTCCGCGTCATGACGCGCGGCTGTGGTGACCTGGCCGCGGCTGCCTTGTTCTGCATGGCGCTCGATCAGCGGTTGACGGCGGCGGATCTCGATTGTGCCAATGCCTGTTATGGAAAACGAAATCTCGCGGTCGTTCCCCACGTCCTGTGGTACGGTGATCTGCTGCAATGGGCCGCGTTGGCGGCGGACCGCCGCGTGACTCTGAGAAATGTGCCGGCTGAAGTGGGAGATGCGGATTGGCTGGGGCAGGCTTTCCGATGTCTGGACAACGCAACGGGATTAGAGATCGTGCCATGAGAAGACGATGATCAGCAGGACGACTGGGTACCTCATCGCAGTCTGGTTGGTTGGCGTACTGAGCTTACCAATGAGCGACCCCTGTGTGTGCGCCGAGAACGAGGCTTCCGTGACTCGTGTGCCGGTCATCGATTGCACCGATCTCTATCATCCACATCAGATGGCTGATCGCAGAACACGTTAATCCGACGTACACACAAATCGCCTGGTGTCGAATTCGCAAGATGGGAGATCGGTTCCATGAACTCTAAGCAAGATAAGTTGACCCGCTGCACGCCTACGTGCGGGTGCCACAGTGAGATCAATCGCAGGGATCTGCTGCGCATCGCCGGAACCGGCGCGCTGGCGTGGAGTGTATCGGGGCTGTCGGCGATGGCCGGCCCGTTCCAGGATTCTGATTTTGAGAAACTGGTGCCGCGGGACAAAAAACTGCAGCCTGAGTGGGTGAAGTCGCTGTTCGAGCGGGGCCAACCGGAGGTCTACACGGGCCAGGATCTGGAGCTGATCGGGATGCCGGTGGGCGGTCTGTGCGCCGGCCAGCTTTATCTGGGTGGTGATGGCAGATTGTGGCACTGGGACATTTTTAATCTGCCCATACACACTGGGGCGGAGCACTACGCCAATCCCTTGTCCCCGAAGTCGCCGCTCGATCAGGGATTTGCCATCCGTGTCAACGAGGAAGTCCGGTCGCTCGACAGCAGTGGCTTTGAGGACATCAAGTTCTGTGGCGAGTATCCGCTTGCACGGATGGAGTACCGCGACGCGAAACTGCCTGTAACCGTAAGTCTGGAGGCGTTTTCACCCTTCATCCCTCTGAACTGCGACGATTCCAGTCTCCCGGCGACGGTGATGCGTTTCACGGTCAAGAACTCCGGCGCGGCAACGGCGAAAGTCGAGCTGGCGGGCTGGCTGGAGAACGCTGTGTGCCTCTATACGGGAACGCCGTCGGCGCTGTTGCATCACAATCGGATCGTGCGGACGCCCGACCTGCTGCGGCTTGATTGCAGTGGCTCGGAGCCGCCGCGGGATCGTGATCAACAGCAGGTTCGTCCCGATATCGTCTGGGAGAATTGGGAGGCCGAGACGTATCAAGGCTGGACCGCGGAGGGAGTCGCGTTCGGTCGTGGACCCATCTTGAAATCCGACATTCCGGCCTATCAAGGGGATGTAGGCGGACCGGGCACACGGGTCGCCAATTCCCACTCCTCTGCCCCCGGAAACGATGTCGGTGAGAAGGACAATCAGACTGGTACGCTAACCAGCAAAGAGTTTCAGATCGAGCGAAAGTACATCAACTTCTGGGTGGGTGGCGGAAGCCATGTCGGAAAAACCTGTCTGAATCTGTTGGTGGATGGCCAGGTTGTGGCAACCACTACGGGGCGCAGTGACAACAAAATGCGAGCGGACAGTTTTGACGTGCAGCACCTGCAGGGGAAGTCCGCTCGGCTGCAGATTGTCGACAGCCAGGCGGGGCCGTGGGGCAACATTGGCGTGGGCGAGATCGTGCACAGCGACAAGCCGGCGCAGGCGGTCGCGAAACTGCAGGAGCGTCATGATTTCGGCACGTTGACCTTGGGGATGTTGGAACCTGGGGAACAGGACCGCGCCGTCGCGTCCCTTCCCCACGCCGCGGTGCCGGCCGGGCTGTTTGGTACGGTAGCGGCGCACGACGACGCGACAGAGCCTTTTGGACGCCAGTTGCGGGGAGGGCTGTGCCGATCGCGGACGCTCGCCGCCGGTGAGGACATGACCGTGACGTTTGTCATCACCTGGCATTTTCCGAACGACTCTGTCGACGGAGTCCGCGACACGGGACGCTACTATGCCCAACGATTCGCAGATGCAGGAGCGGTGGCAGAGTACGTGTCGACCCATTTCTCGTCGCTCTACCAGCAGACTCGGTTGTGGCACGACACCTGGTATGATTCGACTCTGCCCTACTGGTTCCTGGATCGTACATTTCTCAATACTTCGATTCTGGCCAGTTCCACCTGCCACCGATTTGCGACGGGTCGATTCTACGGCTGGGAAGGTGTGGGCTGCTGTGCCGGCACTTGCACGCACGTCTGGCAATACGCCCAGGCGGTTGCACGCGTCTTCCCCGAATTGGAGCGTGACTTGCGCGAGCGAACGGATTTCGGTATCGCCTTCGACGCCGCGACGGGGATCATCCGCTTTCGAGCGGAAGGTGCGGGATTGGCCGTGGATGGCCAAAGCGGCTGCGTTCTGCGTTCGTACCGCGAGCATCAGATGTCGCCGGATGACCAGTTCCTGACGCGGAATTGGGCCAAGATCAAGCGATCGCTGCAATGCCTGATCGACAAGGACGGCGATGCGAACGGCATTCTGGAGAGCGGTCAGCACAACACGCTGGATGCCGACTGGTACGGCCCCGTGGCGTGGCTCAGTGGCATGTATCTGGCCGCCCTGCGGGCCGGTCAGCAGATGGCTCAGGAAGTCGGCGACGAGCCGTTTGCCGATGTGTGCGGCCAGATTCTGGCGATAGGCCAGCAGAACATCGTCAGCGGTCTGTTCGAAGGCGAGTACTTCATCAACAAGCCGGATCCCGGACATCCGGAAGCCATCAATTCGGGCACCGGCTGCGAGATCGATCAGGTGTTGGGACAGTCGTGGGCCTGGCAGGTGGGATTGGGACGAGTGCTGCCCGAGCAGGAGACCAGGTTGGCGCTACAGTCGCTGTGGCGATACAACTTCACGCCCGATGTGGGGCCCTATCGCGAAGCCAACAAGCCGGGGCGTTGGTACGCCATGCCAGGCGAAGCCGGCCTGCTGATGTGTACCTTTCCACGCAACGATTGGGATTACAAGAAGGCGGCCGGGAAAGGAGCCGAGTGGGCGGCCGGCTACTTCAATGAGTGCATGAACGGTTTTGAATACCAGGCGGCGGGCCATATGATCTGGGAGGGGCAGGTCCAGGAAGGTCTGGCCGTCGCGCGCGCGGTACATGATCGCTATCATCCGGCACGACGCAATCCGTGGAACGAAGTCGAATGCGGCGACCACTATGCGCGATCGATGGCCAGCTATGGCGTGTTTCTCGCGGCTTGTGGGTTCGCCTATCACGGCCCGCAGGGATCGCTCGGCTTCGCGCCAAGACTGACGCCAGAGGATTTCCGCGCGGCCTTCACCGCGGCAGAAGGTTGGGGAACCTATCGTCAGCAAATCGTCGGTCAGCAGCTCAGTGCGACCATCCAATTGCAGTGGGGATCGCTCGCAGTACGCACCCTGACATTCGATTGTCCACAAGAACCGCTCTCGGTACGGGTGAAGGTCAATGGCCAGGCCGTTGCCGTAACGTCGAAGTTCGAGCAGCAACGTGTGATGATTGATTTGGGAGAGATGCAACGCATTGAAGCCGGGCAATCGATCGAAGTGGAAATCTGAAGCGCGACATATCCGACAAGTTCGAATGACAGAAAAATGGGAGAAAGGAAAGAAGGGAGGAAGGGAGGAAGGGAGGAAGGGAGGACGCGGTGGCACGCGGCATGGTGAGGCTCTGCTTGTGGCTGATGACTGCGGTTGTGCCGGCCGCGGGAGGCATTCACCATTGCCCATTGAGTCCGGAACCCGGCAACGTGCCTCCATTTCTATCAGGCCATTCTTGTCCGCTTTCAAGGAGCACACTATGAGAAACAGAGTGATTACCGCATTGGCCTTGTTGCTGTCAGTGAGTCTTGTTGCGCCGGCGTGGGCGCAGCAGTCGCGGCAAGAAGAGACGAAACAGCAGCGCGATGCTCGCATGGCCTGGTGGCACGATGCGCGTTTCGGACTGTTCATTCACTGGGGTGTCTACAGCGTTCCCGCGGGTACGTACCAAGGCAACCGAGTGGGTGGGATTGGCGAGTGGATCATGCGCAGTGCCGAAATCCCGGTGACTGAGTACCGCGAATATGCGAAGGACTTCAATCCCGTGAAATTCGATCCGGATGCCTGGGCAGCTTTGGCCCAGCAGGCAGGGATGAAGTACATCGTGATCACCTCGAAACACCACGATGGATTTGCCCTGTTTCCTTCGGATGTGACAGATTGGGATATTGCCGATGCGACGCCCTATGGAAAGGACCTGATCGGCCCCTTGGCGGACGCGGCGCGCCGCCACGGTCTGAAGTTCGGACTCTATTACTCGCAGGCGCAGGATTGGACACATCCCGGCGGTGCCAAGGCGGGGTTGCAGGATGAAGAAGGCTGGTGCGAAGAGCACAAAGGCAAGTTCGACGATTATCTTGCGAAGATTGCCGTGCCGCAGGTCCGTGAGATCCTCTCGCGCTACCAGCCGGAGATTCTCTGGTGGGACACACCCCACCTGATGACGCGCGAGCGGGCAGAGTTGCTGTGGCCATTGACTCGGCTGCGGCCCGGACTGATTACCAACAATCGGTTGGGTGGCGGTTATGACGGCGATACCGACACGCCGGAACAGGAGATTCCCGCTACGGGAATTAAGGGTCGAGATTGGGAAACGTGCATGACCATGAACGACACCTGGGGCTACAAGAGTTATGACGACAATTGGAAGCCTACCCAAACGCTCATTCGTAATCTGGTCGACATTGCCTCGAAAGGAGGCAACTACCTGTTGAATATTGGACCGAAGAGCGACGGGACCATTCCGGCGGAGTCGATTGAGCGACTCGAGGAAGTGGGGCGGTGGATGAAAGTCAATGGGGAGGCGATCTACGGCACCACTGCTTGCCCGACGCGATTACCGAGCTGGGGACGTATCACGACCAAGGCCGGAGATGGCGAGACAACTCTCTATCTGCACGTTTTTGACTGGCCCACAGACGGGAAGCTGCCGGTGTCGCTAGTGAACAAGCCGATTTCCTGCCAGTTGTTGGCCGATGCAGACCGCAGTTTCAAGGTCACGCAGGAGGAACATGGACTGGTCGTGACACTGGAAGGAAAAATGGTCGATCCCATCTGCTCTGTCGTCACATTGCGCGTACAGGGTGAACCAAATGTGGTGGTCTACCGCATTCCCCAGCAGGCCGATGGATCACTGGTGCTGAAGGCGGGGGATGCCGATCTGCACGGAGGATTACGCATCGAAGCGAAGGATAATCAACCCAACATCGGATATTGGATTGCGACGGATGACCGAGCCGAATGGGGAATTCGCATCCTCCAGCCCGGAACGTTCGAAGTGACCGCCGACGTGGCCACGCAAGGCGAAAGCCAGCTGACCGTGCAGGTTGGCCAGCGGCAGCTGAAGGCGACGGTTCCCAACACCGGCAACTACGGAGCCTTTCGTTCCGTCAAGCTGGGCCAAATCCAGATCGATGAACAAGGGTCCAGCGCAGTGGTTGTGCGGCCGGAAAAGCAGGCCTGGTCCCCTGTGAATATTCGTTGCATCACACTCAAGCCAGTCAAGTAATGGCCCCCCGAGTCGTCGCGCAGCTGGACCCGCCAGGGTCCAGCCGCGGTGTGCCGCCCCACGTCACGGATCCTGTACGCTTTTCAATTTCGGATCGGCCAGGTCCAGCCGATACATGATCTGGTTGTAATCGTAACGCGGCGTGGGAGTGGTGTTGCCGGAGAACGTCGAGGTATAGGTCCCTTCGAAATAGATTATGCGTCCGCCATCCTGGTCAAAAAATGGATGATGGACGGGGTTGTAGAAGCTGTATTTGTCGTGTGTGACGATTTTCTTCGCACTCTTCCACGGGCCTGCCAGTGTCGGCGATTCGGCGTACCAGATCTCGCCGAGCATCGAAGTGCCGCCCTGTTGGCAGCCAATCATGATCCACTTGTTGCGAAAGGCGTTCCAGGCCACGCTGCCACGATGCATCCGGACCGGTTTTTGGGAATCAACATCCAATGGAACAAAACACGCTTCCTGCTGGGTCATCTTCCCCTCGGCGATCCACTTCCACTGAGCCGCGATGTCGGCCGGCACGGTATCTTTGCGCCACGCGAACTGCAGTGAGCCGTCGTCCGAGCGAATGAACTGGGGGTCGTCCACGTCGCTGCCCGGCTCCAGGCACGACCAGGCCTCGACGTTCCCGGCAGTCGAGAAGTCGCGGAGCGTTGCCGGCATGCGCACGGTGGGAAACACCTCACCCAGGTGGAGGTACGTCGTGGATCCTTCCCGCTGGCGAATCGGGTGCGACTGCCCGGGAAACTTCCAAAGCTCGTTCATGTCAAGCTTCTTGAGCAACTCGAACTGATCTTCATCATCGTTGTAGATGGCCAGGCCATGGTCGAGCATTTCGGCCAAGGATTTCATGTGAGCGTAGTGGCAAACCAGCTGGTCATTTCCCGCTTCATCGGGAAGGATGCAGACGGCGTCGATCCAAATCGGTCCACCTGCGACGCCCAATCGGGCCATGGGCCGACTGAAGCCGTCCTCCCCCACGAAATACTGGAGATCAATACCTAGGTCGGGAGCCAAGCCTCCCTGGTCGGGCATGGCAGAGATGGCGCCGGCCATCCAGTAATGCCCCAGCGGGTACCGCATCCGATTCGTGTCACCCCAGAACCAGCGAATTTTGTCTCGATAGAAGACGGCCATGGCCGAGTCCTGCCCCGCGACCTTGCCAGTCCCCAACGGATGAGTCAATGGGCAGGGCTCGCCCAGCAGCAGGCTGTCGCGATAGATGCCCTCGCCTGTCACGCGGTAGAGTCGCTCGGCCAGATTCTGGCGTTTCAGTCGCAGAACCGCTGGCTCTCCGGGCTGGCAGGTGAGCACGGTCCCGGCAAATCCAAAGCCGTCCTGCGGGTATTCATAACCGTGGCTGCGCACGTGAAAGTAGACCGGCTCTCCCTCCCAGCTGGGCTCGTCGATAGCGATCCAGCCGGCACTGTCGGTGACGAATCGAAGGTTATTCACCGTTTCCAATTCGACCAATGGTATTCCACGCCCCGTCTGTTCATCGACCGCGCGGATACCGAAAAAGCGAGCGGCATCGGCATCTTGGGCCAGTCCAGGCACATCCCTCGCTAACATCAGGCTCAAACCGATTGCCAGTCTGAGTATCCACTGGGGTATTCGCACGTGGAAGGAGATTCCGCGGGAAAGGGACGGCCTGTGCGGCGTTCGACCGCGTCTCGATTGGATACCGTCGGTATTGAACTTCATTGAGTTACTCGAGCCTTGTTGAGTACATCGATGACGGCATCAAATGCCGGTTTGGGCTGGCGCCGGCGATCGAACAGCAGCGGGTGATTCACGCGATTCCAGGGAAAGTAGTTGAGCCAGCTCTGTCCGTCATGCAGATTCCAGAACGAGACACGTTCGATAACGTCGGCATATCTGGCAAACAACGTGAACAACTGGGCGTATTGCTCGGCCTGTCTCTGCAGGATGTCGGGCGGGCACGCGTCGTGGTAGGGATCGAATGTGGCGAGTTCGTCTCGGTATTTTCCCCCGTCGGCCCACCACCGGCCGCGCGTGACCACATCGATGTCCAACTCGGATACGACCACTTTCATGTTCATTTCTCGCATGGCGATCAAGGTGTCTTCGAGATCCTGCAGCGGAATCTTGTCCAGTTCATAGTGGCCCTGCAGCCCGATGGCGTGAACCGGTGCGTCCCTTGCTTGCAGCAACTTGATCAGGCGAATCAATTTGTCGCGTTTCCCGGGCAGTTCATTGTTGTAGTCGTTGTAGATCAGGGTAGCCTGGGGATCGGCCGCATGCGCGTATTCAAACGCCTTGACAAGAAACTCGTCGCCACACGCCCTGGTCCATCCTGATGGCCGCAAGTCTTCCGAGCCATCGTCGAGTGCTTCGTTCACGACATCCCAGCTGCCAATGCGCCCACGGTATCGTCCCACGACCGAATTGATGTGGTGCTTCATTCGCTCGAGCAGCAGCTCCCGTCCGGCCGGTTTGTCGCCATCCTGGTAAAACCAGGGTGGAGTGCGATCGTCTTTGGCCCACACGAGGCAATGGCCCACAATCTGCAGCTGGTGTGTTGTCGCGAATTCGATTAATTGATCGGCTTCCGCGTAGCGGAACTCTCCCTCCTTGGCCTGCACGTGAGCCGGCTTCATGCAATTCTCGGGTGTCACCACGCCAAACTGCGTGGTCAGTAGTTCCCAATCATCGGGCCGCGCAGCGATGCGAAAATCGACCCCCACGCCCAGGGCAAACAGCGTGTCGGCCGCGGCCTTCAAGGAAGCTTGAAGTGCCGGTCGCTCGGCGGCTTGTGCGACGGATGCCGCCCAAACGGCGAAGGAGAGTAGAATTGCCAGGGCGAGACGCTGGCGAGAAAACCGTCGCTGGACCTTACGCGTTGTGAGGTTCGCATGCATCATAGTCGGGAGGCTCCTCAAGGCAGTCGGTGGTCTCTTTGTTAGTACAATACACAACCGGCGACGGATATGCCATGATCGACTTTGCCATGGATGGTGTTCCCTGGGGCTGGGAAAGTGCCGGCACCGGCGCAGTTGGCCTTGTCTGGGCTGCCGAAAGCGGATTCCTTGCCGTGGTGTACACACTGATCCGCCAGGTCGGGTAAACTGGAACCGAGGTGAATCCAACGAGAGTCTTGATGTGTACCACCTGCGCCCGGTGCACGCTTGTTTGGAGGGAAATTCGAAATCCGAAGCACGAGATGAAAAAAATCCCAAACAAATTCGAATGACAGAAATACGGGAGAAAGGGAAGAAGGGAGAAAGGGAAGAAGGGAAAACGGAGGCCAGCATGGCATGCTCCTGGTGAGAATCAGCTTGTGGACGATGACTGTGTTTTTGCCGGCAGCGGAGGTTCTTTCTCTTGAGTTGTTGTCTTTCGAATTTGTTTAGGATTTCGAATTGTGGATTTCGTATTTCCTGTTTGGTTGCGGCCGTAGGCCGCGTTAAGAACTAACCGCGAGGGAATTGCTGTGAGAGACTTCCACGTTTCCTGCTGCCGATCTGTGCTGATCATCTGTTGCGTTGTACCTGTATGGGGTGGATGGACTGTGCGAGCTGAGGAGCCGGCCCAGGCGTGGGATTATTCGGCCGAACAACTCCAGCCCTTCTGGCGCTCGACAACCATGCATGGCGAGAGCGTGTTGTTTCTCGAACGGGGTGACGGCGAATTACCGCGTGCCGACCTGCTGTTCGCGCCGACGAGCGTCGTGGCGATCCGCAGTTCATCGGGCGAAGTCGCATACGAGGAGGGGAAGGATTACATCTGGAAACCGGGCAGCCGGGAGGTGGTGCTGCCGCAGGGATCGCGCATCGTCTGCAAGAGAGCTCAAGACCTGCGCTGCCCCGCCGGATCGCAGCAGTATCGATTGACGCACCGTGACGGAAATGGCGAGATCCTGTTTGGTGGCGGGCACGAGTATCACGACATGCAGACAGTCGTGACCTACGTTCACGAAGCCGACCAATGGCAGGGGCCGAAACCGGCATCTGCCGCCACGCAGCTGAAGCGCACTATGGAGAAACTGAAGAATCGTCAACCGGTAACCATTGCCCTGTTGGGGGATAGTATCTCTACGGGCTGCAACGCGTCAGGGTGGGCCAAGGTCGCCCCCTGGCAGCCACCCTATCAAGACCTGTTGGTTCAACATCTGCAGTCGGTCTACGGAGGCCAAGTGACGCTGAAGAATTCTTCGGTGGGCGGCCAAGACTCGGCCTGGGGGCTGCGGGTTATCGGTGAACTGGCGGAATCGCAGCCGGACCTGGTGATCATCGCATTCGGCATGAACGATTCCGCAGGTCGCTCGGCGGCGGATTTCCAGGCCAATACGCGGGGCATGATCGAGGCCGTGCGCCAGTCGCGACCGGAAACCGAGTTCATCCTGGTGGCTACGATGCTGGGAAACCGCGACTGGACGACGCTCCATCACGAGCTCTTTCCAGAGTACCGCGACGCTCTGGCAGAACTCTGCCAGAACGGAGTCGCCCTGGCCGATATGACTTCCATCTGGACGGAACTGCTTCGGCATAAGCGCGATTGGGACATGACCGGCAACGGGGTGAACCATCCCAATGATTTTGGGCATCGCATCTATGCGCAAGTTCTGTCGGCTCTGCTGATCGAGTGATTGAACCTGCGCGATACCCGTGGCTGTTGCATGGGTATGGTACTGCGAGTGCTCGATTTCGACATTTCCTTGGGCGGCAGTCATTTCGCTGCCGCGCGACGATGACAGATGCACCGCGTCAGGCGGTTCAAACGAACTTGTCGACGCCCGGCAGCGGTGCGCGATAGGTGCCATCCGGATTGGGTCTAACGGGTGGCTGAACGTCCCAGTTGTACGCGGGCAGCGAGAAGTCGAGGGTCGAGGTCATGGCCCGCTCCCAGGTAATGTCCTCGCCCGTGTAGCAGACCATTTGTGCCAAGATCGCCAACATCGAGCTGGTGATCATGTAGTTGGCGTTGTTGATGGTATTCCCCTGGCGGAGCGCATCGAACAGCGCGGCATGTTCGTTGTCGTACATGTTCTTCTGCGGATCGGCAGCGTTCCAGGGATTCTCGCCGACGATGCGGCACTTGTTCGGCATGATGGCCTGCCCCTTGGTACCGAGGATGATGTCGGTCGTCTCGTTGAAGCAGCCGGGGATATCGCGGCAGAAACCGTAGACCCGTACGCCGTTGGCGTATTCGAATGTGACGCCGAAATGGTCGAATTGGTCGCCGTAAACGGGTTCGGTGCAGACTTGACGTCCGCCAATCCCCCAGGCCCGGACCGGGGGCACGTCTCCCAGTGCCCAGGAGGCCTTGTCAATGCTGTGGATCAACTGCTGAGCGGTCTGGTCACCCGACAGCCAGTTGAAGTGGTACCAGTTGCGGAACTGGTACTCCAGTTCACTCCACTTTGGTTCCCGCGGGCGCTTCGAATACGGGCTGGTCAGGTAGTGTTCTTGAATCGCAATGATGTCGCCAATGGCACCGTCCTGCACACGCTGCATGGTTTCACGCACCGCGGAGTCGTAGCGCCAGCAGAGCCCGGAAACGATGGTTAACCCCTTCTTGGTCGCGACTTCACACGTTTCCGTCACGGCCTTGATGCCGGGGACATCCAGCGCATGCGGCTTCTCGCAGAAGACATGTTTACCGGCGTCCACGGCGGCCCGCAGAAACAGCGGATGAAAATGCGAAGCGGCGGCAATCACCACCACGTCCACGTCACTCTCGATGACTTTCTTGTACGCATCGAAGCCAAAGAACTTGTGGTCGTCATCGACCAGGACCTGGTCGTTATTGGCCTGTTTCAAAGCCTCGTAGCCCTTGTGCAGGCGGTCTTCGAACATGTCGGCCAGGGCGACAATCTTCACGTCGGCGCCGGCATTCATGGCGTTGACCGCCGCGCCGCAGCCACGTCCGCCGCAGCCAATCAAGCCGACGCGAAATCCGTCGGCTCCCGCCGCATGGGCGGAACGCGCAATACTCAACGGCATCGCCAATGCGGCGCCCGTGACCAACGATTGTTGCAGGAAAGTGCGGCGAGTTGTCATGCGAGGATTCTCCCAGGAAAGAGCCGGTTGGGCATGTCAGTGAATTTGGGGCGCGACGTTGCCGTAAGTCCAGGGACCCTGGAACGGGGCGTGCGGCGGTCGCGTGGGGATCGTGCCGGGTGTCATCTGTTTGGCCAGGCCGAGTGCGGCGTTGACCATTTGCCGCCCCGCCGTAATATCCAGGTTGGTGTAGGAACTCAGACGCGTCTCGTATCCCCCACCATGCTCGCCGAAGGCCTCTTCCGTCGGAATGTATCCGACACAGTCGTTGGCGAACGAAACGGGGAATGTCAGCGGAAACGGGCTGCCGGATTTCATGTCCAGGCCGAACTGGCAGAAGACTTCCGCAGGGAGGCCGAGCAACACAACCGGCCCGATCTGTACCGCCTGCACCTCCACATCCACTTTCGGCTTGGCTTTCAACAGCGCATCGAGCAGCACTGTCTCCTTGGCAAACGTCCAGTCGGTATGGCCCACCTGGGATATGTCTTGCTGCACCAGCTCGAGGGCCTGTTGCAGTCGCTGCGGGTCCGGCGCACGGCGCTCAATCTCCAGGTCGGTGCTTGCACCTCCCACCGGTCCCATTCCACCCTTCGCCATGCTCAACAGCACCTTGACCGCCTCGGCACCGACTCGTCCGCCAACCAGCTGAGCCCATTCTTCGGCCTGCGGGTGCTGATAAGGGTTCAGGTTGTCCACCTGTGTCACATCGCCGGATGTGCCCGGGACGAAGACCACGACCACCTCCTGGCCGAACATGCCGCGAATTGCCTTCTCCAGATAGAAAATGTAGTTCGCCGAGATGCCGCCGGGACTTGTTGTGGCGTGGCAGGCGAAATTGACAATGCAGCCGGTCAGTTTGCCTTCCGCATTCCAGGCGCCGATCACGCCAACTTCCGGGTCGACCGGGCCGGCAGGTTGGACAATGTCAGGATTGCCCTGCCCCGGATGCGTGTACGACAGGCCATTCTTCATGAGGAACCTGCGATTGAAGGCCACCTGGTTTTCGCTCCCTTTGCCGGCTCCGCACTGCACCGGGCCACAGGCCGCATCCGCCTGGCATACCGCTGCAACCAACTTATTGAGCACGGAGTTGAGATAGTCCAGGTTCGTGCAGGTCGAATGCTCATAAGCCAACTTCTTCACGAATTCCGACGCGTGGTCATACGAGCCGGGCATGACGCCGTGCAGAGGTCCAGAAGAATGCGAGTGCGAGGCGGCAATCATGACGGCCTGAGGCTCGATTCCACAACGTTCTTGAATCTGCTTGCGCGCCTCGGCCACCATGTCACCATGCACGCCAATGGCATCAATGCCCACTACCGCGACGCGTCGAGTTCCATCGTTGAAGACCGCGACACGGACCTTGCAGGGATCGTGCACGCCCTGATGGTACGATTTGCCATAACCGCCGGGCTGCTCCATTCCCTGCTCCGGTGTGATGTCGGCCTCGGCGAAACCGGCTGTCAGCGGAGTTGCCGCATCATCGGCCAAGCCCGCAGAACTCCACGCCATCGTCAGCGTGACCAGGATTCCCAGGAGACAGGTGCGGATGGCAGGGACGGGAATTGGATTTCCGCGGTTCATGGTTCAGTTCCTTGCGAAGCGTAGGTCGTGTGAATGCGTGGTGCCGTGCCGGACGTAACAGGATTCCCTCGGATTCGGCCGTGCGAGACTCGGTGTGCTAACGTGGCCGATGCTCGGGCGACACAAGTCGCGCTGCACGACGTTTCGGGGCATCCACCGGCCCGACATGTTACCGTGAAGAACCAGGTCCATTTTACCGCGAGCGGAGGCCGTGTGTGGGGGGGGCCGGGAAATTGGAGGCGAGTTTCCGGCCGAACCGCGTATGCATGCCCCGTCGGAGCTTCGCCCCCGTGGGCAAAAAATCCCTGAGAAATAGCTGCCACTTTCGAGTGTTAACCTGTATCCTGCGCGCACGGTGCGCGTATGTTGGGAAATAAATCCGAAATTCGAAGCACAGGGAGAAAGGGAGAAGGGAGAAAGGGAAGAAGGGAGAAAGGGAGAAGGGAGAAAGGGAGGACAGAATGGCTTGCTGCTGGTGAGAATCTGCTGGTGGCCCGCCCGCCGCGGTTTTGCCGGCAGCGGAGGTTTCTGGTCTTGAGTTTTGGATTGCGAATTTGTTGAGGTTTTCGATATTTTGGATTTTGGATTTTGGATTTCCGGTTCGGTTGCGGCCGATCGTTGTAGGAGCGGGGGGAGGGTGATTCACTGCGAATCGACAATGCGTGGTTCGCCCCAGACGGCCCAGTCGAAATTGAACGGGCCGGCTGAGTCGGTGATCAGCGCCAACACAATCGGCTCACCCGCCCAAGGCGATACATCGACATCCCACGACTGCCAGGGGCCGGGCGTAACCAGCTGCTGAGCCAACTGGCTGCCGTTGATCTCCAGCGAAAAGCGAACTCCTTCGGATTTCGATCCATCGCGCAGTCCAATATATGACGTGAAGCGAGCCGCCTGATCCGGCAGGGTCATGACATACACCGCTACGGTCCGTCCGTGGTTGGGTGGATGCTGCAATAGGCCCTTGCGCGGCACGCCGCCCACGACATTGGACCCGGGCTGGATGCCCGCGTACTGCGATACCGCCGCAACTTTGCCCGGGTCCATGATGAAGAACATGTGGTCTGGCAGCCGGCCCAGTTCGATCGGAGTCTGGACGTTTGCTGGGGTGTCGCGCAGCAAACAGATCGTTGCGGGAGTCGCCAGCGTGAGCAGTTGGACGGCGTCGCTATCGACCGCGTCTTTCCCCCCCGTGTCTGCCGCGGCAATGCGCGAAATCTGCGTACCGGCCAAGGCGGTCGTCCAGGGCGCGCCACCCGTCACGCCGATCGTAGTCTGCTTCTGCACGTCTCGCTCAATACGCGGCTTGCGCCAGCGAGCCCAGTCATAGGTCGGGCTGTTCTTTGGCCCGGGGTGTACGGCCAATTCCAGTTCGATCTGACGTCCTGCCAACGGGGTCAGATCCAGTTCCAGGCGATGCGGCTGGGCAGTTTCCTGGTGATACTGAGTACTCAAGTGCCGCGCGCCATCCGTCGCGCGAACGAAGAACGTTACGCCGTCGCTTCGCTCCTCGCCAATAGCTGCCGGATCGATGAAGACCTCCGTGGCGAGATACACTCGGTCCTCCCGCGGCACCAGAAAGCGAAAACGGGCAAACGTCTCGCCGCTCCCCGTGACTTTCCACGGAGGATGTGCCGATATGGTGTCACCAAAGGAGGTGAACGTTCCACCGTCAGGAGTTTCCCACGAACCTCGCTGCAGTTGCGGTGGACCGGCCGCGGGGCGCGTCCCGACGTCCGCCTGGCCGAGCAGTGTCGTGAGGTCCGCCAGTACCGGCGTGGCATCCCGCAATCGCAGCACGGCCAGTTGGTCGGTAGCAAACAGGTAGTCCACCGTCAACTCTGGCGGGATCTTGCAGATATGAAACACGGCGCCGTTGCGGGGCTGCGGAAAGTACGGATACCACTGGTCGGGGTCGAGTCCTAGCAGGTGGCGCTCGTCGTATGCCCGCCAGTCGGGAATCGTCCCCTCACACTCCATGGCCGAGACGCCGGTAATGGTGCGGCTGACCTCCTGCTCCAGACACATCCAGCGTCCGTCGCGCATTGCCACGAACGGTCGTCCATCCGCGGTGCGCAGCGGCAAGATGACATCGCTGGGCCAGGGACCATCGAAGTCGATATCGACGCGATGCTGTTGCCAGAAGTGCAGTTCGTCGAGGAACTGGCGCGAGAAACCGGTCGGTTGGGAAAACACCGCCGGTGTCGGTTTCAATGTCGGGATCACACCCCAATGACGGTACGCTTCGTTCCAGGCGGCATACCTTTGATCGTCCTCGGGGGGGACATAGCCGAGATAGCCGTAGATCACGGTGAAGGGACGCAGGATGTACGAACTGATCGGGTGAGCGGCGGCCAGCATGCGACGATCGTAGGTTCCCTTGGCGTGGTCGATCCCCCACACATGTCGCTGAGCGAACGCTTCATAGCGGCAGGTAACTTCGTTGAGTCCCTCGCCGCTCAACGCGATATCGGGCAGAGCTTCACGCAGTTGCTTATGCAATGCGATATTCCCTTCCATCATGGACATGCCGTCGATGCGACCATTGTAGTCGTTGTAGATGCACAGCGTTTGGTCGAGGTGCAGAGCATCAATGCCGGTGTCCTGGCAGAGGCGAACCATGGAACTGGTGAACAGGTCGCGCCAAGCACGGCTGGCGGGATTGATGTAGGCAAAACGGATGTCGGGATCCTCCGGCGGCCACACCCACCATTCTTTTTCGTGCTTGCCCCAAGGGCTTCTCACGTGATGCTGTTCAAACTGTTCGTAAAGTGGATGCAAAGGGTCCACTCCAAAATAGTTGACGTGCAGCATCACCCGAAACTTGAGTTCATGTGCCCGCTGTACGAATGGCATCAACGTGGGCCGAATGTGTTCGTAGTCGGGATAGTTGCGGTCATAGCCCGGCTGCCGCCAGTCGTAGAGATAGAGTAACGTCTGCTCCGGATCAAATTCCGCGGGGAGCAGTTCCAGCGTGCGGCGATCAGTGGGCATGATGACGCACCCGCGAATATCCTTCACCCAGCCGGGACGCTGCTGGGCGATCGGCACGGGGCCCGCTTGTTCAGAAAACCAGTCACGATAGCGGCGCGCCGCGACGCGCCAGTCGCCTGCGTATGTATTGAGCCGCCACGTGACGCTCCGGCAAGCGGTCTGACTGTCAAAGGGAGCTTCGTTGATCGTGTAGAGTCCCAGTCGCCAACCGCTCGCACGCCGCTCGACGACCAATCGCTTGTGGTGAAACTCCGTGTCTTCGGCCCAGATGTAGAATCCTCCCTGCGGACCTTCCACGACCACCAGTTGGGCTTCCCACAGCATTGGGTAATCAAATTGATGGCTGGCTTGCGGAGTATCGGCGGTCAACCGCACGCCCGATGATCCTGGCACGAGAATGGCGTACTGCAACGGGATGTCGGCGATCCACCAGCTGACTCCCCATACTCCCTCTTGCGCCGACGCCGCATCGTGACGAACGAGCAGATCACCGGTACCGGGCTCCAATGAGAAATGTGACTGAACCTTCGCATGCTCCAGCCCCGCGAAGGACTCGTGGCTGACCGCCAGCGACTGGCCTACCGCCAGTGCACTCGGATGTTCGCCGCCGGCAGATGATGTGGGAACAGTTCCCCAATGGTCACTGTCCAGGCGATGAATGCTCGCGCCCGCATCTCGCGCGGCGGTTGGACGTACAGTGTGCCATCGTCCCCCTGCAATCTTGTGACAGCGCCGTTACGAACGGTCGCCTGAAAGGTCGTACTTGTGGCATCGAACGCGTCGGCACCCAAGACCAGTGAAGTCTGCATGAGGACCAGCAGGAGTGTCATGAGCGAAAGCCTTAATGCGGCCTGTGGCCGCAATCAAAACCGGAAATCCGAAATCCCAACATGGTGTTCGACCACAACCGAACCGGAAATCCGAAATCCCAATATCGAAAACCTAAACAAATTCGAAATCCAAAACGCAAAAACTCAGCGGTCGGCAAAACCACAGGAACGAGCCGCAAGCAGCTTCTCACCACTCCGCTCGCTATTCTATGTTCCGTCATTTCCGGCGATCGATCCCATCGCGATATCGGCCGGGGACTCTCGCCGCCGGCCAGTGGGGTGGTCGTTCGCGGCCGCTCGTGCTATTGACACTCAGTCCCCCAAGCATGTCAAGTGGCCGGGGGTTGGGATCGGTGACGTTTTCCACTATCTTGCTGATGCAGTCCTCATTTCCTGTGACACGTGTATATGGGAGAGCGACCGTACGCTATGGCTGATATCTGGATCATTAAGGCAGGCCGCACTTTCGCGGACACGGCGCGACAATTTGGTGACTTTGACCAATGGACGTGCGACGCTTTGGGCATGACATTCGATTCCGTACGGGTGTTCGACGTGGCCCGCACAGAGCCCCTTCCCGAGCCGTCGGAATGCGGCGGCGTGGTGATTACGGGGTCCCCGGCGATGGTGACCGAGTCGCTGCCCTGGAGCGTCAACCTGGAGCGCTGGATTCCCCGCCTGGTCGAGGCGGATGTTCCACTACTGGGCATCTGCTATGGACACCAGCTGCTGGCACAGGCGATGAAGGGGCGGGTCGATTATCACCCCGCTGGCCGGGAAATAGGTACGGTCGAGATCGAAGTGCTGCACTCGCGCGCGAACGACCCCCTGTTCAACTCGCTCCCCCAAACGGTCTTGGCCCACGTCGTACATGCCCAGACCGTCATACAGCTTCCCCCCGACGCCGTGCGACTGGCACGCAATGCCTTTGAGCCGAACCATGCGTTTCGGATCGGTACTTCAGCGTGGGGTGTGCAGTTTCACCCGGAATACGACGAGCGGATTATGCGGTCCTATATTGCGGAATTGCGGGATGAACTGACTGCCGCGGGATGTGACGTGCCTGAGTTGATGCGATCCGTTCAGGAAACGCCCGTCGCACGACAAATCCTGCGACGCTTTGCCCAGTTCGTGCTGACCCGACCTGGAATGTGTGATCACCAGCTCAAGGACGTGTGAGTTCCTGGCCAGCATCAACGATGACCGAGACCGGATCAGTACGTGCGTGGAAGTACTCTGGAAACACGCGCAAAGCCATGAAGCGTGTTACAGACCATCGTCCTCCCGATAAGCTTCCTTCTCGAATGGATTGTCGCGGTATGCTTGCCGGCCCGTGCCCCAGAGATAAAGAGAGGCGAGCAGGTAGGCCGGTCCCATCAGCGGCCCCCAGCGTTCGAATTGCCGCACATGGACCATCTCGTGGCTGCGGGCAATGTCGAGCGAAACAGCCGTCTGTCCCAAAATCGTGTGCCCCAGTGTGAAGGCGAGCGTGGCGGGACCAAGCGGCAGATGCCGCACGAGCCAGGTGACAGCGCCGCCATGGAACTCCACCGCACGCCCCCGCATCTGGACTCGGCCGCCACTACATAACCCTAGACCTCCCAAACATAACCCAATGAGTGTGTAGGGCGACGCCCAGATAATGCCGAGAATCAGGAGAGTAAAACGCACGGATGTTCCCCTTCTGCTGCCAACTGTTCGCTCACATTGTAGCAGCGGTAGCGGTAGGGTGTGACAAGCTCGCCTGATACCACGTTGCCTACGTGATGACTCAGAAGGCGAGCAGCCGGCACACCAGAATACGTGTTGTTCATAACATCATAACAACTGTCGCAGCCGATCCACGAAATGCCGTCACCGTTGGTTCGCGACATTCTCTTGCCCGGGGTATACGCTGTTGTGGCGAACGCATTGTGGTGTGCCGGCGCTCGTCGTCATCGTCGTCGATCGTGGAACGCGAGACCCGACGAGCTTGGCACACCCTACAGCTGTTGTGGCGAACGCATTGTGGTGTGCCGGCGCTCGTCGTAATCGTTGTCGATCGTGGAACGCGAGACCCGACGAGCTTGGCACACCCTACAGCTGTTGTGGCGAACGCATTGTGGTGTGCCGGCGCTCGTCGTCATCGTCGTCGATCGTGGAACGCGAGGCGCGACGAGCTTGGCACACCCTACAGCTACTGTTGTGGCGAACGCATTGTGGTGTGCCGGCGCTCGTCGTCATCGTCGTCGATCGTGGAACGCGAGGCGCGACGAGCTTGGCACACCCTACAGCTACTGTTGTGGGGAACGCATTGTGGTGTGCCGGCGCTCGTCGTCATCGTTGTCGATTGTGGAACGCGAGACCCGACGAGCTTGGCACACCCTACAGCTACAGCTACTACAGCTACAGCTGTTGTGGCGAACGCATTGTGGTGTGCCGGCGCTCGTCGTCATCGTTGTCGATCGTGGAACGCGAGACCCGACGAGCTTGGCACACCCTACAGCTACTGGCGCCACCACCGAACCCACGCCGCAGAAAGGCCGGTTTTAGCCTTGGTGCGTCAGGCCGAATTATGGTAAAGGGATGTTCTTTGTTTCTCATTTGATTGTCGCTCTAAATAACGTGACGGCAGGAGACCCTGGTTACTCCACTCGCCACGGTGCCATGGACAGTGGAAGGGAGCTCGGTGCTGAGCATCGCCGGCGGCGGGTGGAAGGCCCCCCAACAACGACCTTTGAGCAAGCGGGAACCGACCTTAACGCAGGGCTCGGCAAGTAGTTTGAAGCAGCCTCCACCTCCGGACGAGACGGTGTTGGCGGGGCGGGAGTTTTTCCAGCGCTATGTCGGGAATCACTCAACTGAGTATGGCGACACAACCGATTTTTCCCTTGAGCTGCATAATTGATTCTATCGGCACGTTTTACCAGCAGCGACTGGTCGTGGCGGGCTCTCTATTCGGGGGGGGCTGTTGCGGGCTATTGCTGAATCGCACCCGGCAAGAGAGCGGCCAGAAACAAAGTTGACAGGCGGAGGCAGGGGGCATGCGGAGGACATTCAGTGTCGAACTCGTTCCCGGAAATTGCTTTGCTGATTTCCAGCTACAACCGTCCGCAGCACTTGGCGCGGCGCTCGCCTCCGTGGAAGTCCAACAGAATAGAGCCACCGATCTGGAGGTGGTCATTACGGACGACGGATCGGACGACGAAACGCTGGCAGTGGTGGCAGAGCATGCAGCCCGCGCCCGTTGTGCCGTCAAGCTGACCACGCACACGCATGCGGCGTTTCAGCTGGCCCGCTGTCGCAATGAAGGGGTGCTGGTCAGTCGAGCGCCATACCTGCTGTTTCTCGATGGCGACTGCATCCTGCCGCCGGATCACGTGGAGCAGCATCTGCGGCGTCGGCGCATGGGCACGGTCATGGCCGGCGACTGCTGTCGATTATCGGAGGACATGTCGCGGCAGATTGATGAGGCAACCATTCGCGGCAGCCACTTTCGCGACTTTGTGTCGCGCGAAGAGCGGCGTCGATTAAGGCACCAATATCGCAAATCGCTGTTGTATAACCTCTTGCGTCATCCCACCAAACCGAAGTTGATAGGCAACAACATTGGTATTTGGCGACAGGACTGTGAGAGAATCAATGGGTTTGACGAGCAGTTTGAGGGATGGGGATGTGAGGACGATGACTTGCGACTGCGATTGCGCCGGGCTGGCACCAGAGTCGCTTCGATTTTGAAATGGACCCATTCCTATCACTTGTGGCATCCGCCGGCACCATCCTGTCCGGACCGCTGGCGGGAGGGTGCGAACGTCACGTATTTCGAGAATTCACGGCATCGCCCCGTCCGCTGCGACAAGGGACTGAGGTATTTCTGCGGTGAGCGGGACGAATTGGTGATAAACGGTTCAGCTTGTCCCGCGCAGCTCCTGGCGCGGAGGCCATATGCCGAGGTGATCTTCCATCCGGGAGAAGGCCATTTCAGTGGCCATGCGACCTGGAATGTGCTGGTTATGGGAGACCGGAACACCCTGCCGTTGCAGCTTGTCTCGGCGGCTGATGTGGTAATCGACCGTGGCGACATGCGTCTCCTGCTCGATACGCTGCAAACCATGGAAATTGAGTATCGAAGAACTCGAGAGTACCCGCGTCAACCGGTACGTGCTGCTTGATTTGTCGCGGGACACGTAGGCAGCGACGGAGTGCACGGCCGAGCGGGGGAGGTATGAAGTGAGATTATTGGCACCGACCGCGTTCGCCCACATCTTCGAACCTCTGCAAGGCCAACGGATTGGATTCGTGCGACCCATCGGGAACGTGGGTGACGAACTGATCGAGTGGGGGATGCGGCAGTTGTTCTCGCTGTACGACATCGACTGGCAGTTGTTTGATCCTGCCGCGCCAAGTGGAAGCGTGGACCTGCTGGTGTGGGGGGGCGGGGGCAATATGGGAACGATGTGGCAGAACAACTGGCTGTTGCGCGGCCGCTGCCTGGAATTGGGCTTGCCCATGACGATTCTTCCCCAGTCGTTCACTTCGCCGGAAGATCGTCGATACCACCGCGTGTTTGTGCGGGAACGAGTCAGCCTGTCGCTGGCGACTCGGGGAGTCCTGGCTCCCGATCTGGCTTTGGGTTTGGACTATACCTCAACGACACAGCCGAGGCACGAGCTGGGGATTTTTCTGCGAAAGGACTCGGAAGGTATTGTGCCTCGAGGGTGGTTTTCACGCGACCCGGTTCGGTTGTGCCGCACTCCGCGCCAGTACCTGGAACTAGCTGCCTCGTACGAGCATATCGTCACGGATCGGTTACATTTTGCCATCAGCGCCATGATCGTGGGGCGTCGCACAACCTTGCTTCCCAATGTCTATCACAAAAATTCCAGCATGTACAAGACGTGGCTCCGGGATCTGGGGTGCGAGTTTGCGACGAGTGTGCGCGAGGTGCGTCGGTGCCCGGCGTCGAAGACTGGGCGCTTCGCGGCTTCAGACGACAGTCTGTTATGCCAGAAGTCTTGATGTCCATGGAGTGGACTGAGCGAACCACTTGTTGGCTCCCGGACAGCGGTAGGCATATCCGGCGCAGTCGCGCGCTGCAGCGGCCAGCAATCCTGCGGAGAAAATCCGAGGAAATGTCCTCTCTCTCTCTCGTTGCCACACCGTCACGTGATCGCAAAACTCTTTACTGTCCAGTGGTTACGTTCGCGCCGCCGCTCCGGCACAAACGGCGGTAGCTGTTTGCAGCCGTAGTCGAATTCTGCGACAATGCCTGCGAGCAATGAATCGCCTATCTTTGTGCGATCCTGTTGCGGGACATTCCGAACTGCCTTTTCATTCGTCAAATGGGGCTTGGACATCATCTAAGTGTTCGTGGCAATTGGGTCGGCACGGCGTCGGCGCAACTGGATACGACAATTCAACACGATCGCATGGTATTGCATGCGCACACGATATGGCTGGCCGGGGAAACGGGATACGACGTTGGAAGTTTTCCCAGTCGAGTCAATACAGCCAGTGATGTTTCAGGTTGAGCAGTACCGCAAGAGTCTTGCAGGCGTCCGACGAGAACGCCTCGGCGTTCTTCGTCTTGAGCAGAATTCGTGAGCCGAGCCGCGGTTAGGGTGGCGTCGGATAGCACAGGCAATATCTGCCGGAGCTGTTCTTGGACTCCGTGTTTGCTGGCTGTTGATTGATTGGCTCACGACACTTTGACTGGCATCGATTACCGGGAGAACAAGCATGATTGATTTAACCCAGATCATCGATCAAATCACGAGGCATTTTGGTGGTGAACACCTGCCGGAAGTATTCAAGAAGTTAGTTGCCGACGAGATACTGTTGGCGGCGGTCTGGCAGCAATACGAAGCGGTCATGGCCGAAGGTGAGATCGATGTTGTTACCAAGGAGTTATTGGGGCTGTGTGTGGGGGTAGCCAAACCGAACGATTATGTAATCGGCCTGCAGCAGCAACGTATTCGTCGCGCCGGTGTGGATGAAACGGCGGAACGGGAAGTCTTGTCGGTAGCCGGGTTCTTTGAAGGTTTCAATTCCTACGCTCACGTGCTACAGTTCGACACGGACCTGCGGCTTGCCAGGCCTGAGGCAGCCGACGCGACGTCAAGTGCGGGGGAGGCTGGGGCTGCTTGCCCGTGTGTGGCTGAGTCGGACGATCCCGTGGCGAATGAAGTGTTCAAGGAAATCAAGAAGCGAATGCGCATTTCGTTCGTCCCCAGTATCTTTCTGGCCCTGGCGCATCAGCCGGCGATGCTGAGGGCGAAATGGGAGAGCTACCAGGCCATCATGATGCGCGGCCAGCTGACACGGCAGAGGAAGGAACTGATCGCCATGGTGGTGTCTGCCGTCAACGGTTGCTTCTACTCCGTGGATGCCTATTCCACCGCCGGACGGAAGCTCGGTTTGTCCCAGAAAGGGCTCGTGGAAGTCGCCTGCGTGATCGATCTGTTCGCGAATCTCTGCACGCTGGCCAAAGGGTTCCGGCTAGGAAAGCGCGACTTCTAGCGGGTGCGTGGTTCCGGCAGCAGAAATCGGCTCGGCCAGAGCTCGCCCCCCTCCCAGGCACGTAACCGTGTCACGGCGGCTGATGTTCCGGTCGCGGTGAAGAGGCGTTGGTCCCTGGTCGGTTTTCCGCCTGTCAGCAGCATTCTTCCCAGGTGTGTTCCACATCGACAGAGAGCCTGCGCATCGTCGCGCGGATGGTACAGCGTAGGTCTCCAGTCGCCGGACCGGCAGGACGTAAGGATCGAGGGACCGAAACCGGCGAGGTCCCCGCTTGTTTCCCCTGCTATTGGTCGCCGGGCCATGGTTGGATGGTCACACGTACCGTACCCTCGGCAATTGGTTGGGCCAGCTCAATGCCAATGCGCGTCGGCTGCTTGCCTCCCCGGATGTCCTCGTCGATCACCTGCGCATCGATCGTCACCGGAATTTCTCCCGTGTCGATGGTGATCAGAACCGCCCCGTCTCCACTTCCGACCCGCAGTCGCCGGTCGTCCAGTTTCTGCCAGGCCGCAAAGGTAATGAGTGCCGTGCCGAACTGTTGGGGCGACGCGAATTTCACGGTATCGGTCACAGAAAGTTGAGCCGTATCGCGCTGGAACACGAACGTCCGTTGCAGATGCTGAAGCGACTCGACCGCGTAGGCCGAGGCGAAGTCCATGCTCAGCGTGTCCGCATTATCAGTCAGGTCCAATTGCACGTTCTCAGCGGCCGCTGCGCGGCCGGTCTGCTGCAGTGTGTTCGCGATGCGCGGTACCGGGTGACCGAACGAGTTGAGTACGTTACTCTCGTATCGCTTGCTGCTGAATGTTCGGCGCGTGTAGACTTCCGCTCCCGGATCAACCAACGTCATGCTCTCCCCAATGCAGTAGACATACGAACCGACGTCGTTGTGATTGTGATGCTCGCCGTTGTGGCCTCCCTTGAGTGCCACCCCGACCGGCAAGCCGGCGGGAGATGTTCCGCCGCGACAGATGAGAATTCCGGCCTCCTCGAACCAGTCCCGATCAGCTGGTTCGACCGGCGGGTGCGCTGCCGAGGACGGCTCGAAGACAAAGGAAAACACGCCGAACTCGTCCAGCCACCGCATGGGCGAGTAGCCGCTCTGCTCCCTGGCTGTCGGAGCAAGGTCGTAGTAGCGACTGACGTAGCGCATGATGTTCGGACCAGGTTGCGAACCAACTCCGCAGTCGGCAAAAGCGGGATATTGGCCCGGCGTAATCTCCATGCGACGAGCGAACGTGCCGGCACTCCGCGCCTTGGGGCTGGCGAACAGATCGACTTTTCCGCCGGTTGCCATGTCGAGAATGTGTCCAAGTCGAACGAAGCAGCCATAACCGTAATTCCAGTACCCGATGCCTTCGCTGCAATAGCCGTCGTCAGTGAACCCCTGCAGGAAAAAGGCAATGTACTTTTCGGCGGAGGCGACGTAAAACGCCCTTTCCGACGGGTCCTCGAGCAGAGCCAGGGCGGTGCTGGTCACATTCGCCAGGCAGACGGCGTTCCAGTTGTTGGTGGTGGTGAGCCACGCTGAGCCAGGCTTGCCGCCGGTTACCATCTTGGCATATGGCTCCAGAATCCGCCGCCTCACTTCCTGACGCACCAGAGTATCCGTGGCACCGTCCAACCGGGTACCCAACATGTGGACGGCATTGGCCAGCTCACACGCGACTTCGGACGAGAACAGGTCGATCGTGATCTCACGACCTTCGAAATTCTGGTTCCCCGAGTCGTGTGCGGGCAGAACCCAGGTCTTGTCGGCCGCATACGATTGAACGCCTTGCTGAATCGCCTCGATAAAACGCCCCTTGTTCTCGATGCACTCGGCCACCACCAGCGCGCGAA
The DNA here is from genome assembly GCA_963802295.1 of uncultured Planctomycetota bacterium. GTDB lineage: Bacteria > Planctomycetota > Planctomycetia > Pirellulales > Pirellulaceae > JAJRVM01. The sequence continues at coordinate 609,642 of CAWDIM010000022.1, forward strand.
ACGCCTTCAATTTGGCGAAGTACACGCTTTCGTAGTGAGTGCGATTGCCGACCTGGGAGTATTCCAGGTACAAGTCATCGGGCAACGAGGCAAATGGTTGCTGGTTGATTCGCTCGGCTCCCTTGACTTCGGATCGGTACTGCGGGCTGTCGGCCACTCGCTGCCAGAAGTCTCGGTCAGAAATGCTCGGAGTCGCACTGCAAGTGCCTGGCTGAATCCAGGCTGAGATTTCACCGATCCGTGCCGCGTCGGGAGCCTGGGCCAGAGCTGGGAAATCGGACACAATCAGGGGGGCCGCAATAGTCAATAGCCCGGCAAGAATTGCTCTCATGGTATCATCCTCACGCGGCCTAGGGCCGCAACCAAAACGGGAAATCCGAAATCCCAATATCGAAATCCCAAACAAATTCGAAATCCAAAATTCGAAATCCAAAAACTCCGCTGCCGGCAAAACGGCCGCGGGCGGGCCCCAAGCAGATTCTCACCAGCAGCATGCCACTGCGTCCTCCGTTTTGCCTTCTTCCCTTTCTCCCCTATTTCTGTGTTTCGAATTTCGGATTTTGTTCCAAACATGCGCGACCGTGCGCATATTACCGACGAACACTCTAAACAAATCCAACACCCAACACCCAAAAAAACCTCCGCCGTCGGCTCGGCGCCGTCGTGCCCCGCCGCGTAACGGCCAGTGGCGCCGCGTCAGAGCATCTGCTGCCGTCAGCGGGGCAACCCTGCGCCGATGGCGGCAATGACGCCGAACAGTACAATCAGGATCACCACTGTGATGATGATCGCGATCGCCAGATAGAGTAGAGCCACCAGCGCAGCGCGGCCGAACGAGGTCGGTAGCATCCCGCTGATCATGCCGGCCAAAACGAAAAAGCTGACAGGAACAGCGACAAGTTGCGCGGTCGTTTGGGCTGAACTCATGTCCCTCCCCAGGGCCGCCGCACCTCCGCCGACAATTAAACCCACCACGAAGGAAGTGCCCAAGTTCACGAGCATCGCGACGAAGGCAATCCCCATGGCCTTGCCGAAGGCGGGTTGAGGGACCGCCTCGCGCGATTTGGCTCCTCCCGCGAAACTGTTGTAGAGCCAACAAGCCGCACGCAGGACCACGGCACCGATCAAGGTGCCAATGACCAACGCCACTCCCAGCCCGCAAGCCATGCCCACCAGCATACCGGCGAGTCGCGCTGGATCTGGCTGTTGTGCAAGCACCATCATGGTCGATCCACCTCTAGAACGCTGGTCCAAGGAACATACAAAGTGCAGGTTATTGTTACGCTATTTTCCCGGTAACTCAACGGTGGCTACGCTCGCCAGAGCGTGGGGAATAGTCGAGGACGCTGCCAGCCGCGCCCACGTACGCTGCGCAGGTGGCTGCTGCTCTGTCTATCCCCAGAAACACGAATGCCCCCCCATTCCAAACTGTGACAAGTCACCAGGGTCCATTTGAAAAGCCCTATCTATCACTTCACGTGCGTGTCAATCACGCGGTGGATGGCCCGCTGGCAAACCGGGCAGAACTCGACCGTATTGCGACTGAACATGACGCAGTCAATGGTCGGGCGATAAAGTCCCGTGGATTCGTAGGCCGCACCTTCAAAGGCCCCTACCTTGCCGTAATACTGGTTCTCGCGCAATACTCGGATCATCCGTTCCCGCTCGTTCTTCACGGTTTCCGAGCGATCGCTCGACTCGCCTTCCGCCGGGCGCTGTTCCCCCTGGGACGCCGCCGGCTTCTTGCGCTGGGCTTCGAAAGCCGTTTTGTCCCAGGGCGTGGGCAACGGCACGTCTGGCTCCACCAGGTCCTTCCACTTCAATTGGGCGGGGTCGAGCAAGGCGGTCACGTTCGGCTCCCACGGCTCGACCTTGATCGGTTGGCCCGTTTCGTAGGCCACATCCGATGTGTAGTACTCGTCGCCCAGGCCGGCCAGATGGTGTCCGAACTCGTGAATCACAATGTAACTCGAGTAGCTGTTGTCGGCGACCGCCGTCGTTTGATCGTTAAAGATACCCCCACCGCCATACGTGCGTTCGTTCAGCAAGATGATCAGATAGTCGTAAGGTGCCTGCGCGGCGGCATCACGCACAGAGCGGTTGTCGAACGTCAACACGTAGCGGGGTAAATCGAAAGTGTTGTACTCACAGGCGAATGGGGAGCGGCGGAAAATACTGTCGCGTGGCCGAGATACTCCGCTCTCGGAAGCCGCTACGTCGATCGCTCGCACATTGAAGTCCCGCCGCCGACTCTTGAACGGCTCGACAGAAAACAACTGCTCAGTCAAACGCCGGACTGCCTCGTGAAACCTGGGCATCTCGTCGCGTGTGTAACCGTCACCCAGAAATGCAATGTCCACCTTCTGGGATGGATCGCCATGCGAAAAAACTGTCCAGACTTCGTCGCGCCGCGGCGTCTCGGCGCTGGTCACAAAACGCGACGACGGATCGATCTCGTGAGCCCACAGGTCACGCCACTGTCCCTCCACGCGCCGTTGGAGAACTACCTTTGCTGGTTTTGCGGGCCAGGGAAACCGCAGCGATTCGTGAAACGTTCCCCACCGCTGTTTGGCCGGCGCAGTGGTTTGCCATTCGCCAAAGACGCTGCAGAATCCGCGAGTATAAAGGACGCGCGCGGTGGCGGCATCGCGGAGTTCAAACCGGTACAGCCCCAGGTTGAGCGAATCGACAAGCTGGCTGCGACTACCCGCCCACGGGCCGTCCGCCAGGATGCGATCCAGTGCCACGTGCTCGTCGGTCGCGTTGCCCGTGTGGAAATAGTCCAGACGCATCGTCCGGGGGAGGAAATCCTGTGCGAAATCCCCCGGCGGTGGCTGGTGCGCGGTGGGCGGGTCTTGTTGCGCCGGCAGCGAAGCGGTGGCGCCGAGCGCCACAATCAACGGCCATAGGCCCAGAGACCACAGTCGCGTGACAGACGAGGTACTAACGCTTCGGTTGGTTAATGAGGGCATGCGCAACTCCAAAGGCAAGCAATTGTAAGGTGTGACAAGCTCGCCACCAAATGGATTGCCACGTCGACGACGTCACCGCGAGCGCCGGCACACCGGATTGTGCTGGCGCCATCCGCGACGAAGTGCCACTGGTGATCTCGCACTCAGCGGCACTGCTCGCAATCTCACGCCAGAGCGTTCGGACGACTGGTTCAGTCGAGCTTCAGCAGGCGAATGTTTCGCCAGCGGACCTGATACGGCTTGAAGTTGTCAGTGCCCACTCCGTGCACCTGCAGACCGATGACGCCCCGAGCCGTTACATCGTCATGGAATTCCGCACACGGTACACCGTTGATCCACGTACGGATCGATTTGCCCTTGCAGACGATCAGATAGCGGTTCCAGATATTGTCCTTGAACGCCGTTCCAGCATCCGGTCGATTCGAAAAGTCATCAAGAAAGACCCCGCGGCGCGCTTCGTCATAGACGTTGCCCGACTGCGCTGAAGCCTCGTTGGCGATCTCCACCTGATAGCCGTACACGCGATCGGCAGGGATCTTGTGTTCGAACTTGCTCCCGTCGGGCCTGGTGCCCGAAACGGTCATCTCCTTGTCCGCGATGAGGCTGCGAAACTGCACGCCGGAGTTCAAGTCGGGATCGACTTTGACATCAAACTCAAGAATGAAATCGCCATATTGTTCTTTCGTGCAAAGGAAAGAATTCGGGCTCCCCAGCACCGCCGTCCCGAGGATCGTCCCGTCTTCCACCACATAAGTCGCCGTGCCGCTGTGGACTTCCCAGCCCTCCAGAGACTTGCCGTCAAACAGATCAATCCACTGACCATGTGCGGCCGACGTGCTGCAGGCCACTGCAAGCAGCCAGAAAGTCATTGTGAACTTGCGCATGTTGCTGATTCTCCCGTGTGTCGATTCCATTGCCAACTCTTTCACGATTGTCCCGCGTCACGGAGACAATTGCAACGGCGCCGGCGGTGGTTCCGCTTGAGTGGCCCAGGCCCGATCAGTGCCGGCCCGATCAGTGCCGGATCAGGGACCTCGCTCAATAGAGAAACCCAGCCGGCGGTCGTGTGACCACGGGCTGGGCGTCGTTTCCTTCCTCAAAGGCTCTGCTGCGGGTGACGATCAAGGCTGTCGGAACAGGCGATCGAGCGTCCGCTCCACGCCGCCTCGGCGCACTCCACTCTTCGGTCGGATCGGGTTACCGCCCCCCAGAGGAATTGTGCGGTACGCCAACTGACCGGAACGCCAGTCGCGAATCGCCAGGGTCACGTGGCCCTGATAGGCCGTGCGCCGGACCAGCTGATACCAGTGGCCATCGTAGCGAAGTCGCACGCCGTTGACCGCCACGATCGTATCGCCCGGCTCTAACCCGATGCGGTGGGCGGGACCCCCGTAATGGACGTCCGTCACCTGTTCGCCGTTACCGGCAAAGTAGCTGTCGAAGCCGAGGTGCGGAGTTGGGTACCCACCGCCGGGAGGGAGCAGCAGTCTCTGCTGAGGCGGTTGAGACTGGGCTTGCGTGCTGCCGATCGCGAGGAAAGTGGTGGCCAGAGCCAGAAATACCGTGGTTCGAATCGTCGCTGCCATGTTGGAACTCCTTATGCTCAAGGGGTTGATGAGTCGTTTTGACTCGTCTTCTGTCCCTTACATGGCAAACGACAACGCGTCTGCGACAGGTCTGGAAAAATGGTCTGAAAAAGACCGTGTGGCGGCTGGCAACGCATTCTGGGAGGAAGTCGTCGATCTGGCTCGCTTGGCCGAAATCGAGGACCCGCGCACGGTGGGGAGGACAAGGATGAATGATGAATTGCGAATGACTAACGGTAACGGTTCGGATACCGTTCGAAGGAAATCACCGAGTTGGAAGTGCAAAGTGAAAAGTGCAAAGGAAAAGTGGAAAGTGGGAAGTGGGAAGTGCACGGTACGCGATCGTTCACCTTCACATCGGTAGTCGGGTCGTTAGGCTGTTAACCGGTAACACGCGGGCACGGTGAGCACTTGTTTCAACGAATAACCGGAAGCCGACGCACCAAATGCCAAACAAATTCGAATGACAGAAGGAAGGAAGGAAGGAAGGAAGGGAGGAAGGGAGGAAGGGAGGAAGGGAGGAAGGGAGGAAGGGAAAACGGAGGACGCGGTAGCATGTTGCCTGGTGAGAATCTGCCGGCGGCCCAGGACTGGGGTTTTGTCGGCAGCGGAGGTTTTTTCTCTTGAGTTTTTGGATTTCTAATTTGTTTAGGATTTCGAATTTAGGATTTCGAATTTCCTGATTGGTAGCGGCCGCTGGCCGCGTCAGGCATTCACCATTCACCATTGTCCCGGGAATCAAGAGGTGACTTCTTCAGTGCGCCAAGTAGGAAGGCGGGTTGGCCGCGTCCGCTCGATGCAAGTGGCATGTCGCAAGCGTCGCCGGACTCATGAACGGCGGAGAGGATGTGGAGTCCGCCCCGCCGGGTGAGTGGAAATCTGTCACCAAGCTATAACCGCAGGGACGGCGATGTGTTAACCGCGGAGAACGAGGCGCCGCGATCGCGGACTAGCCGATGTTGGGTGTGTCGCTTCAGCGTGCGGGACGGCGGAAGCCGAGGAAAGCGGGTCCCACCGGTGGTTCGACGAAGCGATAGGTACCGCCATTGGCCGCAGCGATTCGTTGCAGAGTCACCTCCCCTTCCTGGCTGTAGAACCCCACACAGTGTACGATCGTCTTGGGTTGGCGCCCCTCCGTGGGGTGTTCGGCGAAATTGTTATGCAACAGATAATTCTCCGTTTCTCCCCCGTCCGTGAACTCGCCATCGCTCAACAGGAAGATGGCGTCGGGGCGGAGCTTCTGCAGCGTGTACTTGACGGCGGGATGCGGATTCGTGTCCCCCTCCAGCTGAATCGTACTCATCCACTGAATCAGCCCCTCGATGTTCTCAATCGTGGGTGACACGAATCCCGATTCAGGGCGACTCTTCAAGGAATACTGCGTGCGTCGGTGATTCCACTTTCCCAATCTCAGTCGTTCGGCATCTCGATCAAAGAAGATCACGTAAAAAAGCTGGTCCTGTCCCAGACGCCGCACGGCGCTTTCGAGTTCCCGCAGTGCCTCGGCGAATTTCAGACGCATGCTTGTCGAGCTGTCTACGATAAATGCAAAGCGGTCACCCTGCGCCTGTATGCCGTAGAACTGAGCACCTCCGCCACCAGCAGCTCCGTCTCCCGTGCCGCTGCGTTTCAGTTTCATGGCAGCACCCAACGCGTCTGCCGACGCCGAGAAGGAAGACGCTTCTGCCACGGCGTCTGGAGAAGGGATCGTCGGCGGTGCTCCCAGTTCCGGCGGAATGTCGGTCAGTTCATCGGCATCCAACAGGAAGTCGTCGGTGTCGCTGCTTGGGTCACTCAGGACAAACGGCGGTGACATGTCAGGAATGATCTCGGGATCGGCGGTCCGGCTGCCGATGAGTATCCCGGGTCGCGTTGTGGATTGACTGAATGTGAACAACGCACAGGCGATGAGCACAATGCAGTGGACGACGGCACTGACGAGCCAGCTCGGGGCCCATCGCCATGAGTACCCTGTGGGTGATTGCCCCTCTGAGTGAACAAGAATGGCGGGCGCCGGGGATGGCGGAAAGTCCTCCAGCCAGCGAGGCCGCTTCGGGGGTGAGTGTGGTGCTGCGAGCCCCCCGCGCTCGGGGACGGCGAGCGGGAGCGAGCCGGTCGCCGGGTGCAGGTCGGCGCCTTCGATGGCCGTCGTCGACTGGGCCGTGGTCTCGGATGCCTGGCTCTTGGGTGCCTTGCACTCGGGTGCCGCACCGGTCGCATCCTCAGCGAAGACTCCCGACGAGCCACAGCGTAGTTCACGGATCCGAGCCTGCAACGCTGCCGCGCGATCCGCTCGCTCCCCCTGGCTGCCGCCGAGCCACGTGTGCGGCTCAGGCCTGTTGGCGGGCTCAATACGTAAAGAACGGTCGGCGGAGTCCATACCATGCTCCGGACACGAGTTCTTGTTCTTGGCCAGGCGCCTGGCAGATGTCAGTCTGCTCAACCACAAGCGCCCATCAATCGCGCATGCTATCCGCGTACACCACTCACATGTCATCGAATGTGGACGACAGAAAAAGCTACCGCCAATTATATGACATGTGGCGGCATTTCAAGAGCTTTTATCGGCTGTTGAAACAACGTTCTGACCGACGCGGCCACGTGGAACGGCCGTTTACAGGTGATTGTCCGCAGTTAAACGCCACCTGTGTGCTGGGGAATACAGGGTTGGGGATTTGTGCCGCATTCCACCCAGCCACTTGTCGTACCACGACTCAATACCGTAAATAGAACGGCGGCCCAAGTTCCGGGCGAACGCGCGACACACTGTTGACCCCGAATGGGAAGGAATTGAGGTTGGGTATGGATGACGTGCTGATGGCGGCCCTGAAGATTGTGGCGGGACTGGCGGTCCTGGTGGGCGGCGGGGAAGTACTTCTTCGTGGGGCAACCAGATTGGCCACGATGCTGCGGATCTCGCCGCTGGTCATTGGCTTGACGGTGGTGGCATTTGGCACGAGTGCCCCGGAGCTGGCAGTGAGTGTGCAGGCTGCCTGGAGCGGCCAGGCCGATTTGTCAGTGGGCAACGTTGTGGGGAGCAACTTGTTCAATATCCTGTTCATTCTCGGCTTGTCGGCCGTGCTCGCGCCGCTGGTGGTTTCGATCCAGCTGATTCGCTGGGATGTCCCTTTGATGATCTTGTCCGCCGGGTTGATGTTGCTGTTGAGCTGGGATGGGAGACTGGGATACATCGACGGGATGGTCCTATTTGGTAGTCTGGTGGCCTACGTCGTCTGGACGGTGCGGGAGAGTCGTCGGGAAGCACTCCTTTCGGACAGTCTGCTATCTCAGCAACAGCGGCCGACACCAGCTGACTGGAAACGTGTTCTGTCCCAGTTGGCACTGGTTGCTGTCGGGCTCGTTTTGCTCAGCCTTGGCTCGCGTTGGTTAGTGTCCGGCTCGGTTGTGCTGGCCACTGCGCTGGGAGTCAGCCAGCTGATCATTGGCCTGACCATAGTCGCTGTGGGGACATCCCTGCCGGAAGTGATGACTTCCGTGCTGGCGGTTCTCCACGGCCAGCGAGATATCGCGGTGGGCAACGTTGTGGGGAGCAATATTTTCAACGTTCTGTGCGTCCTGGGATTATCGGCTCTCGTTTCGCGGCAGGGAATTGTGATCTCGCCGCAGGCGTTGCGATTCGATATTCCTGCCATGATCGCGGTGTCGGTGGCCTGCCTTCCCATTTTCTTCACGGGTCACAGGATCTCCCGTTGGGAAGGAGTCCTCTTCCTTTTCTATTACGTCATGTACGTCTGTTACCTCATCCTGGTGGCGACACAACACGAGTACACCGAGCCGTTTGCCTTGTGGATGGTCTGCTTCGTCACTCCGCTGGCGATCGTGACGATCGCTGTGACGGTCTACCGGCAGTTTCGCGTCGGTGCGCGGGTTGAGCGTTGACGCGCATGGGGGGCGATGGGTGCTGCTGGAACGGAATGAATTCCGTTGTGCGGTGGGGGAAGTGGAACGGTGAAGGGTGCTGCTGGAACGGAATGAATTCCGTTCTACGTAGCCGCGGACCGCGTCACGGTGTCCGCGAAATGACAGCAACGTCGTCCGGAGCGATTCTCTGCCGCCGAACGACGTTGCGGATGGAAGCCAGTGGTTGACAGCCGTGATGGCTGGCAGGCGAGCTATTGCAGACCGATCCTAATCGGTGACTTTTCCGGTCGCGGCCCATTCCACGCCGCGCGTGATCAGGACACGGCAAGTGGGATCCATGATGGCTTTGCGATCGTGGCCCAGGGCGTTGTTTACGCTGCGCCCCTTGCCATAGGTCCGTACGAACACAATCGGCTCGGTCTGGTTGCTCCAGTCCGAGTCGGCCTTGACCAGCACCTGGATCTCCTCATTTCCCTGTTGCTTGGCATACAGTTCGTCAAAGATCTTGAAGTCCTCCAAGCCCTTCGTGATGGGATGTTCGGGGTCGGCGATCTGGCAAGCAAAGACGCTTCGCGGTCCGTGACCGGACGTGCCCATTACCCAGTGGCGACCGCACAGTTTGCCGAACTCCGCCCAGTCGCCGTACGAAGCGCTCCCCAAATGCTGTACGTAAAACCCTTTTCCCTCAGTGACGAAGTTGATCAGATTCTCTTTGCCCGCATCCGAGAGCATCGGGAGGCTGCGGTTGTACAGTGTGAAGACAATCACATCATAGGTCTGCAGCGCCGCGGCGGAATCGAGGATGGCGGGATCTTCGCAGACGCGGACGTCGAATTTGCCGGACGCCACCAGCACTTCTCGAGTGGCTTCCGAGTTCTCGCGCCAATCGTGATAGGGAGCCACGTCGTCGCCCGCCAATAGCAGCACGTGGATCTTGGCCGGTTCGTCGGCCGCTCGGGCGGTGGCGGCAAACGGTATCACACAGAGACAAAGGACAGCGGTGAGCAAACCTAGACGCATGGTCGGACTCCTTGGTGGGAAATGCGAGGCGGACACGGACAATGAGCTAATAGAATAGCCCAAGACAGCGGCCGCGGCCAGCAGTGGGGCCGCCCATCGCTATGGCCCCCCGTGCTCTTGGCGCCGTGCGGTCCTGTGCCTTTGTTTTCCGCGACGAACGGTAACTCACTTGGGGTCCGCGAACATGAACCGGCCTGCCAGGGACGCCAGATTATCCACCGATCCGACGATCAGCGGGTCGGGAGCGACGACCACCTGGGGGTTCTTGTCGGGGTACGGCAGTCGATTCAGCACCGTGAGAATCGTGCCGATACGAGCGCGTTTCTTGTCGTTCGAGCGGATGACGGTCCACGGCGCTTGGGGGGTGTTGGTGTAGAGGAACATCCCGTCACGTGCTTTGGTATAGTCGTCCCACCGCTTGATAGACTCATAATCCATGGGGCTGAGTTTCCATTGCTTCAGCGGATCGGTCTGCCGCGATTCAATGCGCCGCTTCTGTTCGTGGCGACTCACGTCAAACCACAACTTGAAGAACCAGATCCCGCTCTCGATAAGGGCCCGTTCGAAGGCCGGAACCTGGTGGATGAACTGCTGGTAGTCATTGGGTGTGCAGAATCCCATCACCGGTTCCACGCCGGCGCGATTGTACCAGGACCGATCGAACAACACGATTTCACCGCGCGTGGGCAGGTTGGCGACATACCGCTGGAAGTACCATTGACCGCGCTCGTGTTCCGTCGGCGCACTGAGTGCCACGACCCGCGCACCGCGTGGGTTGAGGTGTTCCGTGAACCGCTTGATCGTTCCCCCTTTGCCTGCCGCATCGCGTCCTTCAAAGAGCACGACGACTTTCTGCCCCTCGTCCTTAATCCACTTCTGGGCGTGCAGTAGTTCGATCTGCAGCGCCTGGATCATCTCTTCGTACGGACGGGTCTTCAATTGATCTTCGTACGGGTAGGGGCCATCCAGCGAGAACGCAGCGGAGTGGTCCTTCGGAACCGGGCTCTTGTCGAGTGGTTTCGCGTCGGCCGGTTTGGTCTTCTTCTTGTCCTTCTCGCTCTTCTTTGGCTTGCTCATGCCGATGACTCCCACAGCCTGCCAAGTCCGGAAAGCCTGTCGCATGGGAATCGTGACCATGACGCACAGGCAACCAAACAGGAAATTCGAAATCCAAAAGGCGAAACCCGAAACAAATGCGCATGACAAAAAATTCGAGAAAAGCCCCCGCGGCTGGCAAAACCGCAGTCACGGGCCGCAAGCAGATTCTCACGACTCACCAGGCTATTCTATGTTTCTTCCGCTCCCGTTTTTGTCATTTGAATTTCTGTCATTCGAATTTGTTGGGTATTTCGTGCTTCGGATTTCGGGTTCAGAACATGCAAGCACGCTGCTCGCACGTGATCGACTGACACTCCAACTGTATATACGTCACGAATAGCCCGTCCGTGCGACAGACGTGGCGACTGTGCCGATTATGCAGGCTGTCAGCCAGGGGGCCTCGAACCCGTTCGATCACCGCGGCCAGGCCGAGTTCAGCTGGTACACACGCAGATGGCGAATCGTCGCTCCGCCACCGGCAGCAGACGCGCCCAGCGAACGATTGTCGACATCCAACACCTTTCCCATGGGCATGTAAATCTGACCATGATTGCCGAAAATCTCGATCGACATGCGGTCGACCAGTATCTCGAGGTGGATTCGGCCATCGACCGCCCGTAGCGGGGCGGACTTGTCGCCACAGCTCAATTGCTGTTGGGTTGCGTCATAGGTGATCGCTTCCCCCCGCACCTGGAACGTGACGGTTGCCGACGCCGCCACCTCGAGTTCGGCTTGCAGATGGAGCAATTCCGAGCCCAGGTCGGCCAGTGGATTGGAATCCGGCGACAGTGCGGCATCCCTGAGCTCAGCAGATTTTCCGTGCAGCAGCGCGATCTCGCGGACCGGTTGGGCATACAGCCGCTCGCCTTCCGACGTGGTGCGCAATGTCAATTCCACGGGAAAATTCATCTGCTGGTTGAAAGGCATTGCGGGAGATCCGATCTGGCCCCAGGCGATTTGGATGCGTCGTCCATCAGCGGGTGGGACATTGCTGTATGTCTGGGACGCGTAGAAGCAATTGCCCCAGTTGAATTGCCGCTTGCCCTCGTGCTGGGGAGTGAACGTGCGGCCGTCAAACGAACCGACCGCGTAGGCTCCATCCGCGGCGTAGATGACCCATCGCCGATCGTCCGGTTTGCCGTCCACGGGCAGCTCAAAAATCTCCGGGCACTCGAAATAGCCGTCGATCGCGCTTTGCCATGTCCAGGCTTTCAGGTCCGGCGATGTGTAGAAGGCGATCTGTCGCTTGTCGATGCCGCCTTCCTGTTGCTCGTCATAGACCGCCATGACCCAGTGCTTCCCCGGTGCGTACCAGATGATCTTGGGGTCGCGTCCCTGATGCTTGATCACCGGATTGCCGGCGTAGTCCGTGAAGGTGCGGCCGCGATCGTTTGAGTAGGCGATCGCTTCGCCGCGACCCGTGCTGGTGTAGGACGCCACGATCACGTCCTCCTGGCCCGATTTGAATCCGGCCGTGTTGTCCTGGTCGACAACTGCGCCGCCGGAAAAGACCCAGTCGCCATACGCGTGCGGATAGATGGCAATGGGAAGCTCGGTCCACTGCACCAGATCCTTGCTCACGGCGTGCCCCCAGTGCATATTTCCCCAGCCCCATCCGTACGGATTGTGCTGGAAATACAGGTGCCACTCGCCTTTGTAGTAGACCAGTCCATTGGGATCATTGTTCCAACCGACGCGCGGCGAGAAGTGGAATTGCGGCCGGTACTTCTCGCGATAAAGCTGGTCCGCGGCGGGAATCGCATCCGCACAGCGAACGTTAGCCAGCCCCTGTGAATCGGCGGCGAGCCGGTCGACGGTGATCGTCGCCGATTGATCCCGGAAGTCCCGCATGTCGAGGAAGACCCAGAAATCGGGCGCTGCGGGAGCCAACTCGATGTCAAATTCGTCGACCGTCCGTGTCCCGACCGCCACCTTCATCTTGACTTTCTGCGCTCCGTTCTTGACGGGCAAGTGAAGGAACCGCTGCCCAAGGGACATGCTCCGGCTGGCAGGCCCTACTGCCTGCTTCTGGTTGCTTTGGACAATCTGATCAATGTTGATGTGTCCCCAGCCACCCTGTCGAAGATCGACGATCTGGATCACCCCCTGCCGCCCCTTAAGATCCTTCACATCCCAGCAGCTCCAATCCAACTGCTCACTGCCGCCAGGTCGATCGTTGGGCCCCGTGGCCGTCCGGACCACCTCGCCATCCACCAACAGGTTGATACATGCCTCACCCGGATGCATGCCACCGCCGAGCAGGAAATTGATGAAGTCGCGCTGGACCACAAAGGGTGGACTGGAGAGCGTTCCGGTGCTTCCGTCCCCGTTGAAGAAACTGTTGACCAGGCCATTTCCCAGGTATCCCGTTACACTCATTTGGCCCGGCAGCGTGCCCCGCGCAGGTCCGGGACCGAACGCTTCGCCCGTGACCGCCCACTGGCCATAGTCCGGGCCCTCAAAGTCAGCGATCAAAATGTCCGGATCGGCGGCCGTCGCCGGGCTGGTCAATAAGAGCAGGCCAAGGATCGAACGGACGAGGGGACTGGGCATGGTACGAATTCCCGGAGTGATTGCTTCGAGGACGCTGTGACGTCAATACGGTCCGCTGCGATGGACCTGTGAATTATCGCAGCCTATTACGCGGCACGGCCCAATGCAATCACCCTGACCAGTCGCGGAAAGGAAAAGCGAGGTGCCGAGGAAGACGAGTCCGCCCGGAGAATTACCCTACCGGCCGGCAGCGACGCGGCCGTTGTACTGTTCCACGAGAAATCGGTGCAGCCAAATCGGCTCGAAGCGATACCGCAGCTGATCTGTCTGCCGCGGGTCGATGTGCTTCATGCCAGAACGGTCCAGAATCCTCTGTACGGGGAACGAGAGCTGGCGACCGTCGTGCGTCAGTTGGATCTGATCGTTCTCGGATACCACGAAATAACCTTCTCCGTCCACACGATTCTCCCGGAGATATCTGACAGCCACCTGCTCCAGTAACTGCAAATACAGTTCGACATGGTCGGGATGCGCGTGGGAGGGGCGGCCATCGCTCTCGTAATCGCGTTCCAGCCAAGCGTCGAAATAGTCCGCCATCATCTGGTGCTCGTCAAACGGCATGTTCTGCAAGACATGTCGTGCCACGATCTCGCGAATGATGGAGTTACCAGCCAGATTGCACAGTAGCGGACCGACGCTACGATACTGCTGAGCGCATTGTACGAGAGCGTGTTGGACGCGAGGCGTGATTTCCTGATTCTCCATCATCGAGATGTCCTGGAATCGACCCGACCGGACAAAGCCCTCGGCCGACCAGGCTGTGTAGTCCTTCAACGCCAGGGGGGCCGTCTTTCCATCAGGAAGTGACCAGGCGACTCCGTATTTGAACGAGGCGTAGTTCCAACTCGATACCAACAGGTCTCCGGTTGTGCGCAATTGTGGTGGCTGCAGGACATAGAGCTCGATGTTCTGAGTCTTCAACTCAGAGCGTCGTGCCTTCCAGTACTGAATGAAGGCACAGGGGCGTCCAAAGACCACCAGGTGCACGAATTCGTTCTTGTTCGACGAGACGAACTGTTCAATCTGCTCCAGCGTCGGCAAGTACTCGTCGGGATGCAACTCGTCAAGCGAGTCGATGAGGTAGAAGGAAGCCGATTGGGCCTCGAGTATGCCGCAGAGGAGTCTGTCGGCGGGGTTGTTTGCGGCCAACAGCGTGTTGAGCACCACGTCTTCGCACTGCAGGTCGGGCTTGCGGTGCACGAGCCCGGCCTGGTGCCACTGCTCGTATTGCTCGCGAATGTCCAGTTTGAAGACGGCTTCCGCCGGGAGTCCCTTGCTGTAAATCTCCTTCTTCAGAAACGTCTTGCCGATACCCGCGTCACCCGCCACCAGCGTGATCGCTCGATATGGCCTGGGCGATCCCCTTTCGTACAGTGCACAGATCTGCTTGAAGCGACCATGCAGTTGCGGGTTGGAGGCGGCAAAGTACGCAGTCAGATCCTCGTGCGCGTTCGGCCCGGGTACAACGACCGGCGGAAGGACATTCTGCTCGATCTTCAGCAGAGGCAACGTGTCAACGCGAGAGACGCGATCCGACGAGACTGGCAGACTCAGTTGCTGCGCGGCGGCAGAAGAGAAGCCTCCACCGAGAATGGTGACGAGACAGGCCGCCAGGGTAAGCTGCCGGATGATATTGCTCATTTCCAATTACCTTCAACGCCGTAACAACAAACCACTCAGAATACTCGCATTCACCGGAGATTTTTAACAGATTATTAACGTATGCGTGGTACCGAGAAGCCGGTCAGCGATAATTAACCAATTCTTAACCGTCACCACACAGTCAGCTCACACAAGTCTCCGCAGCAGGCTACGGGAAGCATACGTTTCGGGTGATGCCTGGCACGCCAGGATGATATCACGTGTCCGCAACCGGCCAGAAACGAGCGGCGGGCGACCAGTGAACGCCGGTCTGGATACCTCTGGTGGGGAGGTGGTCACTTGATTTCTACTACGGGAACAACGCCTTCGGGTGTTGGCGAGTGCTGCAAGTCGGTAGTTTTCAATGCGTCGACGTTCTCGACGAGGACGACAGGCCGCGCGTCAGGCTGGTCGACGGTAAGCTTGACTCGTTCGAGCGTGACGGACTCCAGGTTGTGCAGGAAGAGTCCCCACACGGATAGCTTTCGAGCATCCACGCCCGGCTTACGGATCTCGATGTTCGCATCTGCCGTTGTTGCGCCACCAACGTATCGGAATTCAATATCGCGCAGCGTCACATCCCGAAACGTCTTTTCACCCCAGCTTTCCACGGAAGCCGCCGACAGGTAAATTCCGTCGCCTCGAATGCGCTCAAACGTAAGACGCTGCGCCGTGTTGCCCTTGCGGGTTACCACGTGCAGCGGGCAACTGACGTTGTGCATGGTGATGTCGCGCACCACGACATCTTCCAGCGGACCAGGCTGTTCGTCCCAGGCGGACGGCTGCAGGTTGATTGCCGCCAGCATGTTCGTGCGATTGCTGCTGCGATGAGGGAACTCGCCGGGCCCGCGAAAGTCACACTTGGTAAACGTCAATTTACGAGCCGGGCCAATCAGTCGTACGCCATTGCAGGACGAGTTGATCGTACAGTCCTCGACGATCCCATTCTCGATGTAGCCGCCGGCAATCGAGTCGTCGCCGGTGAAGAAGTGGCAGTTCGCAACCCGCAGATTCTTGTTCCAGCCATCCAGTGCACCGCGAAAATGGACGCCATCCCAGCCGCCTTTGAACGTGACGTTCTCGACTAACACGTCCTGGCTGTGATAGAACAGGAAGGCGTAGTTGGCGGAATCCAGAAACGTCAAGCCGTTGAGATGGATGTTTCGACAATGGCCCAACAGAAGCGTATGCGGGCCGCGCATCTGCTCCTCGCCCCGCGGGTCGAAGACCTTGTTCCCGTCAATTATCCCCTCGCCGGTGATCGTGATGTCATGCAGGTGTTCACCCACAATCAACCCGCGATGCCAGCGACTCTTCAGTAACTTGGGAGTTCCCTCCTCGGACAGAAAACCACCGTACGCATCCAGGTTGTTGACACCGATCAACCTGGCATCTTTCTGCAAGTGCAATTCAACACCGCTGCGCAGTCGTAAGGTACCGGCCAGGTAATTGCCGGCAGGAAAGACCACGCGACCACCCCCCGCCTTGCCACACGTATCGATGGCCTGCTGGATGGCAACGGTGTCCAGCGTCTCACCATCGCCCCGCGCCTGATATTCGCGAATGTTGAATTCGGTGGGAGGCTGCTGGTTCGCGGAAACCAGTGATACGCAGACGGCCAACGTCGCGGGCAAGCTGCAAAGGCTTGGCGTGAATCGCATGTCAAGTGTCCTGTTGTGAGAGGCTGACGGTCGGCGAACGGTCAGCGTTAAGGCTAACCGAACGACCGGCGTCGGTGCAAGCACGCCGCGATCCTGCCGATGCGATCCGTTCTGCGTTGTTGTTCCGCACGTTGCGCGGCGGAGAATCCCGGCGATTCCAGGCAGAACTGGGAGAGTGAGGGGAGAAACACCGGGCGGCAAACGCTATAATCGGCCGTAGCGAATTCTCCGCGAGCAATCCGCATCGTCCGCAACCCCAGCTGAGGAAAACGACTCATGCGTCACTTCCATCGCCGTGATTTCCTGCGCACTAGCCTGGCAGCCGGTGCCGCCTGCACGCTGCCGGCCACGCCCCTGCCGGCCCGCAGCGCCAGCGATACCATTAACCTGGGGTTCATCAGTTGCGGCGGTCGCGCCAATGAACTAATGGACGCGTTCGGGAAAATCTCAGGTGTGTCGATCGTGGGACTGTGTGACCCCGATCAAGAGCGGCTCGAGCGGACGTTGAAGAAGGTCCCCCAGGCCAAGACCTGGACGGATCCTCGTGCGTTGCTGGATGACAAGGGTATCGACGCGGTCGTGGTTGCCACCTGCAATCATTGGCATTGCCTGGCTGCCATCTGGGCCATGCAGGCGGGCAAGGACGTGTATGTGGAGAAGCCGTTGTCGCACAGCCAATGGGAGGGTCGACAGACGGTGGCTGCTGCGCAAGTACGACCGGATCTGCCAGGTCGGTACGCAGCAACGCAGCGATCCCATGCAGGTGGAAATCAAAAAGTTTCTGCACGAAGACAAGTCGCTGGGTGGGATCGTGGCGGCTCGCGTGAATCGTTACGGGGTGCGGGCACCCATTGGCAAGCGGGATGTGCCGCTCTCCAT
The DNA here is from genome assembly GCA_963802295.1 of uncultured Planctomycetota bacterium. Taxonomy (GTDB): domain Bacteria; phylum Planctomycetota; class Planctomycetia; order Pirellulales; family Pirellulaceae; genus JAJRVM01. Next base: position 626,934 of record CAWDIM010000022.1, read on the forward strand.
TCCCGGCTCCGTCGATTACAACATCTGGCTGGGGCCGGCTGCGGAGAAGCCCATCCTGCGCGACAATCTGCAATACGATTGGCATTGGGACTGGAATACCGGCTCGGGCGAGATGGGGAACTGGGGAGTACACGTACTGGATGACTGCCGCAACATTGTCTTCCAGGACCAGGTGAACCTGCCGCAACGAGTAATGGGGGGTGGCGGGCGCGTGGTGTGGAATGATGCCGGTGAGACGCCCAATGTCCATTTCGTCTATTTCGATACGGGATCCATCCCGGTCGTCATCGGACTGGCCAATATTACGTCTGGTCCGGATACCAACAAGTCGCCTGCTCGGCCCGGACCCGGCAGCGGCTACATTGCTTATTGTGAGGGAGGGCGGCTCGAGGGCCAGCGGGGTCGAGCCGTTGCGGTGGACCAGAACGGGAAAATGATCAAAGAGTTCCGCGGCAACAGCGGCAACGGGACGCACCAGCAGAACTTCATCGAGGCGGTGCGAGCCCACGATGCCGCGCTGCTCAATGCCGACGTGGAAGTGGGGCACTTTTCCACCGGCTGGTGCAACCTGGCCAACATCGCGTTCCGCAGTGGAAACGCGTTTTCGCGCGAGGTGGCCGAGCAAGTCGAACAGGGCGCCGATTTGTGGCGCCCATTGGTTGGTGATATGGAGAAACTCCTCGGCGCACATAACATCGATATCACAGGGGGCGCTATCCAGCTAAGTCCGATGCTGGAGGTCGATGTGGCCGCCGAAAAGTTCGTCGGTGAACATGCGGCAGTCGCCAATACACTCTTGCATCGCGAGTACCGTCTGCCCTTTGCGGTTCCGGAAATCATCGCGTAGTGTTTTCGCGAGCAACATGCGCACGGCGTACGCGCATGTTGTCCAGCGGCATTGCCGCTGCAGGGCGAAGGAAATGGAGAGCGGTGGACGCTGCATAAACGGAATGAATTCCGTTTTACGTAGGGGGTGCCGCGAGCGGCCGCGTTGAGGAGAGACGGTGCATGCACGTTACCGGTATTGCGATTTATCCGATCAAGGGAACTCGAGAGGTATTCCTGAGCGAAGCTGACGTTCATCCGCGCGGACTTGCCGGTGATCGTCGCTGGATGGTGGTGGATGCCGATGGGAATTTCCTGCAACAACGGGTTCTGCCGAGTATGGCTCTGATCCAAACCGTCCAGCAATGCGAGGGATCATTGTGGATCGAAGCGCCGGGAATGCCGCGATTGCGCGTCGCGCCGCCAACGGGTGGCGAGCGAAAGTTGGTGAGGGTGTGGCGCGATTCACTGAGCGCCGCGGTAGCAGGCCAGGAGGCGAACAGGTGGCTCTCGGATTACCTGGGTCTGGAATGCCAACTCGTCTACATGGATCAAGCCGCGCTGCGTCCGGTGAGCAGCGAGTACGGCCAGGAAGGGGATATCGTTAGTTTTGCCGACGCGATGCCTCTGCTGCTGGCGACCGAGGCATCCCTGGCGGATCTGAATCGGCGATTGGACCGAGCGGTATCGATGTCCTGCTTTCGCCCGAACGTCACGATTGATGGTGACGAGCCGTGGGAGGAAGATCAATGGAAGCGGATTCGTGTGGGTGACGTGGAGTTCGAACTGACGCATCCTTGTGCGCGGTGCGTGGTCACGACGATCGACCAACAATCGGGGGCAAAGAGCAGCGATGGTGAACCGTTGCGAACCTTGGCAACGTTTCGTCGTGGGCCGGACGGTGTGTATTTCGGTCAGAACCTGGTGCCGCGGACACCGGGAACGATTCGCGTGGGCGATGCAGTCACAATCTGCTCGACTCGGCACGTTTGACGGGAAGTGATGGTGCGACAATGGACGAAAGAGAATCCCATTCCCAGTTTGGCCACTCCGCCATGACTACGGCGGATGACCCGCGGGTACCGTTGGCATATGAACGGACCGACCTGGCCTACGAGAGAAGCCGCTGGGCGGCCGAGCGGACATTGATGGCTTGGATCCGCACCTCCCTGTCGATGATCAGCTTCGGATTCGCCATCGACAAAATATTCGGCTGTCTGCAGCGGGAGTTGGACAGCGCTCGTCTGGATGGAGGTTACCATCTGCTGGGAGTTCTGCTGGTTGTGGTCGGCATCCTGTTCCTGATCTTGTCCAGTGCCGAGCATTTGATCATCCTTCGACGTCTTGCCGCACGACTGGGCACGAGGGGCGTTTCGTTCACTCCGAAGTGGTCACTACCGCTATTCGCGGCGGCGGTCATGCTGGCGATAGGAGCCGCCGCGCTGATCCTGATCGTGGAATAGCGTGTCAGTCCAGGCTATGCGCACACGGTCGAGTGGGCGTGGCCAATGTCGACTCAATGCGTGGCCGAAAGTCGTACTCCTCCTCGTCTCCCAGGTGACAGACGACCTCCAGGATCGACCAGGCTCCGCCGGCGGGTCTCCAACGCGCGTCGTCCGGCTGAACGTCCCGTACGATTTCCCGTAGCATGTGGCCAAAGCGAGCCAACGAGGCTGTCAATTTGTGCATGTCCATGGCGAATCAGGCTCCGTCACTTCGCTCCTTGAGTCAGGGTCATTTTCACAGCGACCATCCCTCACGATACTCATAGCGCAACAGCGCATCAGCCTCGGCATTGTTGGAGATCTTCAACAGTGCGGGTTCAAAATCGAGCGAACTAGTGAATTGGGTGGCGATGTTCCCCAACATCAGGAACTCGTTGAGTGCCGAGGCATAATCGAAGTTGGACCAGGGCGCCGCGCCGCCGCGAATGGCGGCGAACCAATCCTGTTCAGGACCGGCTGAGTTTTCCACCTCCGTGGGGCGATCGCACTGAATGCCCTGGAATTTCTCTCGGGGCAACAAGCGGAACCACATATTGTGGCCTGTCGTGTGAATACTCCCCTGCGTTCCGACAATCAGCGTACCGGCCCATCGCCACTCGTTCTTCTGCTGGTCAGTCGCCTCGCTCAACGCGCGATCAAGTACGCCATCCAAACCGGGCGCCGCACCGTTGTACCAGTGGATCGTGACCGGAGGAAAACCAGTGCGAGTCGGGACGTGCCACTGCACGTGCTCCCAGCGGGGGAACGAGAGACGATTGACGCCCGAATGTTCTGCCTCGACGCGCAGCGTCGGTGCCGGATCTTCACCAGACGATCGCCACAGATCGTGTACCTGAAGCGACATGAAGCCGAGGTTCGCCGAATGCGAAGCCCAGTTGCCGAGTTGACAGGTGCCGAGTTCCCGCCAAAGATTGCGATTCTGCCACTGCGGATGGTACGGCCGATCGGCGGCCGGGCCGAGCCACAGGTCCCAATTCAATTCGGGCGGCACCGGCTGAGTCCCTTGTGGAGGTTGCCGCAGGTCCGCCCCGCCACCCGTGTTCCACACGTGGACCTCCTGTATGTCGCCCAGCGTGCCGTTGCGAATGAGTTCCAGTGCGCGTCGAAATGCACCACTGTAAGTGCCCTGATTCCCCATGGCGGTCGCCACTTTGGACTCGCGCGCCAAGTCACGAAGCTCTCGTGACTCCTGTGGCGTACGAGTGAGCGGCTTTTCGCAGAAGACCGCTTTGCCGGCTCGCATGGCGGCTGCCGATACCACCGCATGGGTATGATCGGGCGTGGCGACGACGACCGCGTCGATCTGCTTGCCCATCTTGTCGAGCATTTCGCGGAAGTCCACATGCAGTGACGGTTTGTGCTGAGCCAAATCGGCGAACTCCGCGGCCAATCGTCTCTCCCAATCGTGGGGCGACGCGGCATACCGCTGGGCGGCCTGTTCCCAATGACGGTAGGCCGCATCGGCCTTCCGACGGTCTACGTCACAGATAGCCACCACCTGCTCCATGCGCGGGATCGTGTCGACGAACCATTCACCCCGTCCTCCCACGCCCACCAGGGCCACCTGGATCTTCTCGTTGGCTTGATAGCTGCGGACCAATCCCGAAGGAATCAGGCTCAGTCCGATACCGGCTGCACTCGTTCCCAGGAACCGACGACGCGTGTACATGGCGATCCTCCTGTGCAAAAACGGACGATAGTCCGTTTGTATCAAAACGGCTGGCAGCAAGCGACCACATTTATTTGTTAGAGTGTTAACCTGTAACATGCGCACCGTGCGCACACGCTCGAAATCCGAAATCCGAAGCACGAAATCCGCAACCAATTCGAATGACAGAAATACTAATGACAGAAACGCTTAAGGACGGAGGCCGGAACATCCAGTCGCATGCCCCGTGGTGAGAGTCTGCTTGTGGCCCATGACTGTGGTTATGCCGGCAGCGGAGGTTATTGTTCCTGATATGTGGATTTCGAATTTGTTTAGGTTTTCGATATGTGGATTTCGGATTTCGTGTGTGGTTGCGGCCAGCGGCCGCGTTCAGGCCATTATCGCAGAAAATGACATTCGTGCGGTCTCGGCACTCTACCATGTGCATCGATCGCGACAAGCGAACGCACATTGGTAGCGGGCCAGTCATCATCCCACCGGGGCAAGCCCGGTGGTGCTGGGCACGCGTCATGTTCTTGGGCTGTAGCGGGCCAGTCATCATCCCACCGGGGCAAGCCCGGTGGTGCTGGGCAGGCGTCATGTTCTTGGGCTGTAGCGGGCCAGTCATCATCCCACCGGGGCAAGCCCGGTGGTGCTGGGCAGGCGTCATGTTCTTGGGCTGTAGCGGGCCAGTCATCATCCCACCGGGGCGAGCCCGGTGGTGCTGGGCAGGCGTCATGTTCTTGGGCTGTAGCGGGCCAGTCATCATCCCACCGGGGCAAGCCCGGTGGTGCTGGGCAGGCGTCATGTTCTTGGGCTGTAGCGGGCCAGTCATCATCCCACCGGGGCGAGCCCGGTGGTGCTGGGCAGGCGTCATGTTCTTGGGCTGTAGCGGGCCAGTCATCATCCCACCGGGGCGAGCCCGGTGGTGCTGGGCAGGCGTCATGTTCTTGGGCTGTAGCGGGCCAGTCATCATCCCACCGGGGCGAGCCCGGCGGTGATGGGACGATCGGTCTGTTACTCGGCAGGACCGCCGTCGAGGCAGTGTATGACGCCCTGCGCATCCTGCACGATGATCTCCACCTTTCCATCTCCGTCCACGTCGGCAATGGCCGGCATGCTCAATGTGGCCGGGGCTTGCCACTGCCACAGTATGCGACCGGCGCCGGCATCTCCCGTAACCGCCACGATTGTGGCACCGGATGCGTAGATAATCTCGTCACCACCGATTCCATCAATATTCGCCGAAGAGACCTTGGGTCCGTTGGGCGGGGGAGCGTCGAGAGACCAGCATACGTTGCCGCTGCGCGGGTCAATGACGCGTATTGCGTTCCCGTAACCGGCCGAGGCAATTTCGAATTGGCCGTCTCCGTCGATGTCGACCAGTGCATGTTTGCACTGGGTCGTCTCGTCGACATTCTCTTTGTCCGAGGCGACGGGAAAATCGACGCGCGGCGAACCGTGCCATACCACCGACCCATCCTGTTCCAGCAATGCCAGGATGTAGGGTGAGTCGAGCAGGATTTCCACATCTCCGTCATCGTCAAAGTCGTGAATCATAGGTTCGCCATACGCTGCCCAAGCCGGCAGCGATTTCCGCGACGCCAATTCCTTACCGAATGTGATTGTTCCATCCCGCGCGTCGGCAATCCAGAAACAGACCGGATGCAGACACACCAGTTCGTCACGTCGGTCCGCATTGACGTCGACCCTGGCCAATGGCGTACCGGCGAAACCCCAGTGGAATTCGTGGGGGACATCGACTGTGTCCTGTCGCCAGAGCATCTCACCACTGCTCCCCTCCAGCAGATGTCCGACGTCGGAGTGCATCAGGCCGCGGCGGACATTGACAAACAGGTCGGTCCTTTCTGGGTCCCGGAACTGGCCGTCCCACCAGAACGTCAGGGCGCCGATATTCCACACGGGCAGATCACCTGGTGTCTGCTCGAACGGCCTCCGCCACAGGACGGATCCGTCACCGCGATAGGCCGCCAGGATTGCATGTCCCTGCCTGGCCTGGTCGGCCGCGAGTACCTCGCAGATTCCGTCATGATCCAGGTCGGTGGCCAGCAGGCCCAGCGCTCTCGACCCGTCGCGCATACCGCGCCCCGGCCGTTGCCACCGTATGGCCGGCGAGTCGCTGCTGCCGTGAGGCGGCGCTATCGAAAAGATCTCACCACCCGGTCCTTCCACGATGATCGAGGTCTCTTCCCCCTGCCCCGTTTTCGCCACAACTGGCATCGACACATCGATGCCCAGCGTCTGGTTCTGCACGACGCGCGACTGCACGTTCTCGCACAACAGCTCCGGTTGCCTGTTGGCAGCCAACTGCACGTGCAGCAAGAGCGCCGATTCGGGCGCCGTGCGCGACAGTTCCGTAGGCACGCAAGCGGTGGCAGGGGGAAGTCCGGAAACTTGCCACTGCATGCTGAGCCGGCCATCGGTACCGCCGTGCCACGCTGACAGAGTGAATTGCTCAGGTGATTCTTCGTCCCACGTTTTCACAAAGAAGACCGGTTGCTGGTCGCCGCTCAGCAGCACGTGCCGCATGCCCTGAGAAGCGCTGGTCGACCAAGTGCTTCCCATCCGCGGCAAGTCAACCGTACACCAGGCGCTCGATGGTTGATGCCAGCAGACTTGCGGATCCTGCTCACCGATCTGTACTAATTCGATATCACCGGCACGGTGGACGAGAACACCGTTGGTACTGGTGACGAACAGGCTCGCCGATTGCCCCTCAGCCAGTTGTGACGCTCCCAGGAAATATCGGCGCGGCAAGTCCGCTTTCGTCTCCCCGCTACAGCCGTCCAGCACCACCACGTGCCATTGGCCGTCGCCGAGATCGTTGAACATGTTGAGGACGATTTCGCTGCGGCCGTCGCCGGTGACATCGACCACCGGCTGCGGATTGACTTGAGGCCATTTAGTTCGTTTTTCGATATCCTGTTCAATGTCCCGCCGCCATTTGACACTCAATCGCTCCGCTTCCGGTCGGTTACGGTCGAACTCGAGCACATCGATGTGACTCTGAAAGTCCCCGATCGTCACCAGTTCGTATTGCCCGTCCAGGTCCACGTCGGCCAAGCCAAACCAGCCGTAAGGTCGACTGGAATGATATCGCAGTTCCGTTTCCTTTCTGCCGGTCGTCCCTTCGAAGATCATCACGCGGTAGTGGGCAGCCACGCAGATTTCCTGAACCCCGTCCTGGTCGATATCGAATACGACATTGAGCGGATTGAAGATGGTCCCTTCGGGCGGGTCGGTTTCCCAGACCAGACGCGGCTTGGCATCACCCTGGTCATGGGCAAACAACTGCAATCGGCAGACCGCTTGATCAGTCCACGTGTAGTTCCAGGCCACACGCTGGTACCCGGCGGCGTCCGGCAGGATTTCGGCCCAGCGTTCGTGAAATGACTCGACAACCGGTCGAGCGGCTCCGCTGCCTTCCGTGTCCAGTTGACGGGGACCCGTGGGCGTGAGTTGTCGCCCATTCGGATCAAGGCCGCTCTCGCGCGACAACGGCAGAGTCTGCTTGCCGTCCCGCGGAGTCAGCTCGATCCAGAGATCCGCTCCCGCCGTGGAGAACGACCAGCTGACCGATGGACGAGCAATATCGCCCGCTACCGGAGATCGCCCGGTGAGTGCCCCATCATGTCCATAGCGTTGCCAGTCCTGAGCCAACAAGAGTGGCGGAAAAGACACCAGCAGCCAGCCGCTGACCAGTAAGCCGACGCCCGTGAAACAGGGTTTCATCGCAGGGACTCCTCACGCGGAAGTTCTTTTCTTTGCGACGCGACAGGTGCTTGCCGATTTGGCCCACCGCGACTGCCGACGGCACCGTGCCTCCAACTTCGTCCGGAAGGCAATGTCCTGAACCTGTGCCATTGTACTATTCCCAGACCATCGATATCAGTCATTTGTGTCCGCTGCGGCGGGTATTCGTGATGGGGAGCAAAAAGGTACAATGATGCAGTGACCATTTCCGAAGCACCTCATTCGCGCCAGCACCGGACATCGCCAAGTGACGGCTCAGCGATCTTCTATTCCGTCCTCCTTCTTCCGTCCTCCCCTTCCTGCTTTGGAGCAATTCATGAACCGGCATCCTACGGCCTTGCTGCTGCTGACTGTGTGTGTCACTCTGTGCACGGCAATCTCGGCCACCGCACAGCCACAGAACAGGCAGACGCCGGGAGACATCTTTCGACGCTGGGATCAGAATGGAGACGGCAAGTTGACTCGCGATGAGCTACCCGAACAGATGAGACCGACCTTTGATCGAGTTGACGCGAACCAAGATGGTTTTGTGACACCCGAGGAGGAGAGAGCCTTTCGCGCTCGAAATCGAGCGGCCCAGGAACGAAAGAAGAAGCCACCGGTGGCTCGCGGCGCTCAAGTCTCCGACAGCATGGAAGCGATTCGTGATATTCCGTATGCCGACAACGACAACCGTCGCCAGGCTCTGGATCTCTATCTGCCCAAGCAGCGAACCGAGGGGAAGCTGCTGCCGGTGATCGTGTGGATACACGGCGGTGCCTGGCGAGCGGGCGACCGGGCGAGCGGTTTTGGCCAGCTCCGCGCGTTCGTGCACTCGGGCGATTACGCCGGAGTGTCGGTGGGGTATCGCCTGACGGACGAAGCGCACTGGCCGGCTCAGATCCACGATTGCAAGGCGGCCCTCCGCTGGATCCGCGGCAACGCCGGGAAATACCACCTCGATCCCGACCGCATCGGCGTGTGGGGGAGTTCGGCCGGCGGACATCTGGTTGCCATGTTGGGCACCTCGGGCGGCGTGGAGGCACTGGAAGGGGAACTGGGATCGTATGCCGATCAATCGTCGCGAGTCACGTGCGTCGTCGATTTTTTCGGTCCCAGCGAACTGCTGACGATGGGAGATGCTCCCAGCGATCTCGATCACAATGGGGCGGGATCGCCTGAGTCGCTACTGGTCGGCGGAACGCTGCAAGAGATGAAGGAGGTGGCGAAGGATGCTTCTCCAGTAACGTATGTGTCACGCGATGACCCGCCGTTTCTCATCGTTCATGGCGACAAGGACGGGACGGTTCCCTACAGTCAGTCGGTTCGTTTCCACGAACTGCTCCAACAGGCCGAAGTCGACACGACGTTGATCACCATCGAAGGGGCGGGACACGGCGGCTTTGCCAGTCGCACGCTGAATGATCGCGTGCGGGCATTCTTTGAAAAACACTTGCGCGGCCAGGCGGCGGAAATCGAAGGGGGTATCATTCGCCGCGGAGAATAGGCGGAGGCGGCAGGGTCTGCCGGTGCTCACTCGCTGCGTCACCACTCGGGCCACGTTGTAGCGGGCGGGCTTAATACACCCGACCGCTGGTGCCGATTGGCGGCCGCAGCGGCCACACCGAAAACGCTGGATATCAATTCGCGGGCAACGCGGCACGGAGCGTGACGAACTGCCAGGGTGCCATGTCTATGGCGTCTGGAGCCGCGCCGAGCGGTTCTTCCGCGAGGTTGCAGAGCTGTAACTCCCCGGTCCCTGACACCTGCCATGCGACGTGCGCTCGCGTCGGTGCCGCCGATGCATTGAACAGGCGAAGTACGATGGCATCACCGCTATGGGTGGGCTTGGCACACGTCACGATCACGCCGGCACCTGTGACCTGTACAGGCAGCGCCACGGGTGTCGCTTGAGGGTCGACCGGCACGGCCACCAGCGGCTGACTCCGCTCGATGCCGAACTGCTGTGCAGCCAGCGAATCGTACGCGCGATGCGGTTGCAGGGAATACCGAAACGTCGTGGGGCCCTCTTGTCCCGCCTTGTAGTTCGTCTCCCAGTAGTTGTTCATCACGTAGGAATAGAGCGTCTGGGTCGGTGCGAGTTGCTTGAGCCAGCCGACCGCCACGGGATCGCAGGTTATGCTCCCCACCTCCAATAGCGGAGCATCGACGGTGGCCAGGGTGATCCCCAGCTGGTCATTGGCCACATCGGCCCATCGTTGCACGGTGAAGTAGTTCTTGCAGGCGCCGGGAGCTGGTCTTTCTCCACCTCAGCGACCGTCCAGGGAATGTCCATGCGAATCACGCCGTCGGGGACATTCAGCGGAAAGGCGAAGTGGACTGCTTCCTGCTCGTAGATGTTCTTCTTATCAACCACGTTCGTGATATCGACTCGAGCAAGGCCGGCGATCACGCTGACCTCACGTTGCAGAGTGTTGCACCCGGGGGCATTCGAGGAAATCGAAAACGAGGCGACCAGCGGTCCGCGATCTGTAACCGTGATCTCTGGCGAGTGAGCCCGCTGCGGGTGATCCGGTTTTCGTCCGGCAACATAGTAGTAGTCGTTGATCTGCGGATCGTCTGCGCCGCCAGGGAGCGCGAAATCATGGTTGTTCCAGACCAGTTTCGCGATGGCCCCGGTCTGCTCGTTCAGGGTGACGGAGACTTGATCGTTCGACAGGCTCAGGTTCTCTATTTCGGCCGACGCGGTGGGTGACGCGGCAGCGGGCGTATTGCCGTTGGAAGCGTGTAAGGTGAATCGCCCAGCGGCCAGCGGCGGTACGTCCCTGGCGAGAAAGACCAACGCGCCGGAAGCCAGACGTTGGGATGGCATCACCGTTCCCTGCGCGTTCTTGACCACATCCCCGACCACTGCCAGGTCGGCAGGCAACTGGACGATGTCCGTGCGCGGCCAGGAGCAGGTGTTGAACACGTCCAAGGCAGCGATCTGCCTGGCTGCTGTCCTCCGCGTCATCGTCGCCATGTTGAGCAGTTCTCGCGACTCGATATCCGCATCCAGGGCAAACTTCTGCTTGATGGCCCACTGAGCCTTCGTGAAATCACTCTCAGGCTCGGAGATGCTGCAGTGAGCGCCCCAAGTATGCTCGTCGTACAGCACGACGTTGCGCCAGGTTCGATCAAAATCAAGGATGGGAAACGCCCTGGGCTGGAGCAGCGCAAAGAGCGTTTCGGCTTGTACCAGTCGTTCCGCGGCCGCTCGATTCAAGGCCGTTTCGCGGGCCGACGACCCGGCGCCATCTTCCCAATACGGAGTGAAATCGCCAGTGAGTTCGGGAAGCTCGTCGCCGTACCGCCGCTCCAACTCCCGCATCATCTCGCTGGTCGTGGCAATGATCAGTTTCGGGTAGGCGTATTGCCCGTTCCAGTCCTTGACGAAATCACTCAAGTCGACTCCCGGACCGGCATTGTCGCCGAGGCAGTGACGCAGTTGGACCAGATCGTACGGATAGCCCGATGCGCCCATTTGTGTGAGGAGCGCGGTCAAGCCGTCAGCGCCCCGGAACCCCTGCCAGTAGCCCGTCCGCGGGATCCAGCAGAGTATTCGCTGGCGGCCCCCTGGCGCACGCCACCAGAATGGCTTGTCGCCATACTCGCTCAGCGTATAGCCGATACGATGCCCACCGTTGGGGCCGATGGAAAAGTACTTGACACCACTTTCGGCCAACACCGATACGAGTCCCCAGGTGTAACCCGGCACGTCGCTGATCATCGCTGAATCGATCCGCAGCTGATATTCGCTTTTCAGGCGGTTCCCGTAGTCCACCAGGCGGATCAGTTCTTCCGGGCGACAGAGTGCCGTCAACTCGTTGCCGTAGAGCGCGTCGAGCCCGATCCAGTCGTTCTTCACGGCATCCAGAAACTCCTGTCGCTTGGCGGGAGTTGCCTGTTTGAGATAGCTGTCGGTGGCCCACAGCACCTCGGCATTCCATTTGAACTGGGCGCCCGGCGGGTAGTCTGCCGTTTTGCGCGAGGCGGCAATGGCCTGCTCGTAATACTGCCAGTGACTCTGCTCGACGTCCGTCTGCACGTGCGTGTAGCCGATGTCCACGTGCGAATGGGGTAGCAGGTAGACGACCCACTTGCGAACCGGTTTCAAAACCAGCTTGTCACCTGCCAATACTTTGTCATTGGCAACGATTTCAACAGCCACTTCTGTCGGTGAGTCGACTGAGGGGACCGGCACGTCGGCGGTGAGCGGGCCCGGCTGTAAGGCGATCGGGACCGGATCGGCGTTGGCAACACGGATGGTGGCCGTCGCGGCCTCGCCCAGATGAAGAATGTCGACGCTGACTGTCTGGAACATTTGTCCCTGGCGCTCGATGAGCACAGGCGCACTGCGAACGCCTCGCACAAAGGTCCCCTGCGGCTCGGCCAGCTGGCCGCCCGGTGGGGTGTCGAGCGCGACAAAGTCGTAGAGGATCCAGCAGCCGGAGGTGGTCGTAATGCTGACGTGGTTCGTGCCGCTGCGAAGCAGAGTCGAGGGGAAAACGACTTCGAATTTGTGCTCGCGCCCCTTACTGGGATCACCGTAGACGCTGGCGTCACCCGCACCGGGTGGCATGGCGTGCTCGGATGTCCGGCCATTAATGTCGATCCGCAGCTGGGGTGGTACGGACTTCTGCGTATCGACCAGATCGATCAGCAGTCGGCAGTCGCCTGGCGACGGCAGCGACTTGAGGCCAAACGCAATTTCGAACGTATGACTCTTGCCGCCGCCCCAAGCGTCGACCGGACCAGGCTGCACGTACGGCCAATGCTGTCGCGGATCCGACTGGCCGATGACAAAGAAGCCGTCTGCCGAGTAGTTGCCGTATTGGTTGGGTGCCAACGCGAATTCGGCGCCGCTGTTGTCGTCCGTACCGATGCTCCAGAGGGGATGGCGGTCGTCGGCCAGGGCGAGCGTGGTCAGCGACAGAAGCAGGGCCGCGATCGTCAGGCTGAAAAGTTGCTTTGCGTGAGCCATGGTGATGTGCCTTCGTGGATGTCTCGATGAATGTGGGTGCGATGCCGGATATTGTATAACGTTTCGAGGGGGATGTGTGGCGGGGCTCGCCGTCGCGGAAGCTGCCGGCGCCCTTGTGGGCCGAGCTGCGTCAGTGCTCGCCGAGCCGCGTTTGATACATGGAACTTCCGACATCTCGCACCGCCTGGATGGTCTCGGCGTACGGGGTGTCGCAAATGTCGACCAGTCCAATCTGGTAGTTCTCGCCGTCACCGCGCCCCGTGGTTGCCTGATCGCTGTACTGGAACCAGTGTGTGCCTACGAGGCAGGGGTTTTTCAGCGCACCGGTGACGTAGTTGCAATAGGCGTCTGCGCGCGCCTGCTGACTCGAGGTCGGACGCAGGCCGGTGTGGAACATGCCGCGGTCCAGGGCCCCAAAGTGGAACTCTCCGATGATGGCAGGCAAGTCGATCCCGTCGGGCAACTGGAAATCGGCGACGTCGTCGCGGTACAGATTGTATCCGATCACGTCGCAGTACTTGGCGGCCGCTCGAGCGCCGCGATCGTTGACCCAGGCGAAGCGGCATCCCAGATACAGATTGTCGGGGGCGACGGCTTTGACCGCTTCACGGCAATTGCGAAAATACTCTTCGGCGATCCGCGTGTAGAACGCCCCCAGATCCTCTTTCGCTTGCTTGTCGTCGGGTGGTGTGCGGCTCTCGGCCAGCGCTTCCCACGATTGATGTGCCGTGGCCCAGGACTCGTTCAGCTTCTCGATGGTCTGGTACTTCGTCTTCAAGTCAGCGAGGAAGGCCTGCTTGGCCGGTTGCTCGGGGGGGGACGCGAGTGCGGATTTGGCCAGTGAAAGTTCGTCTCCCCAGGCCAGTTCGTTGTCGACGAAATAGCCGATGCACCAGGGGTCGCCCGCCGACTTGTCCTGCTCCCAGTTCATGCGCCGGTCCAGCGCCGCGCGAAACGAGGGATCGAAGGGATCGGGAAATTTCCCCCAGTAGCCGCTGCTCCCTTCAATCGGCTTGGCTCCGCCGCTGCCGGCGGACACGACATAGGGCGTTCGGCGCAAAAGGTAGATTTGCGAATCGGACCAGTTGGCGATCGTGTTCATACTCCAGCTGCGCAGCCGCTTGTGGATGGTGTCAGCCGCCGCCGCCTCAAAGTCATCGCCGTACTTTCGCAACAGGTTCGCGCCGGCGAAGTTGAAGGTCCGGTAAGTCCCTTTGTCTTCGTAGTAATTGTGTGGCGCCCAGGATGCTTGACCGTAGAATCTCGAAAACGGTGAATCTTTGCCAGGCAAATCGGTGAAGTAAAACTCCCGGTCCGTGATCGGAGTTGTCCCTTGCGAGAAACCGACACAATCGACGCCGTGCGACCAGAACAACCGCCCGGAAGGATCGACCAGCCACCACTTGTCGCGATATTTCGTCGTGTAGAAGAAGCCGGTACTCTTGAGCTGCGGGCCGCCGCTGCAGCCGCCGTATTGATTCCATGGGGCCGGACCAGATTGCTCAGCCAATTCGACTTGCTCGAGTCGGCGGTTCTGTTTCAGCTCCTCCAGGCCGTGTATTTTGCCGGGCCAGTCGGCGTGCTTGAATTGACCAAACTGGTCGATCATCGGAAAGAACTGGTCGGGGGATATGGATAGCCAGTGGGCCTGTGGCTGGGTCCCCTGCGCGCGAATGGCACCGATCTGGAACCGGTGGTCCTGCGTGGGCTTGCTGACGAAGATGATGAGCTGCGTGATTTGCGAGGCATCCAGACCCTTCTCTTTCTCATAACCACCGGGATACCCGCGCATGCCGAAGAGCTTTTCGGCCAGCGCCGCGGGGAGTTGGCGACGCAGTGTCACCACCAGCTCCTTCGACTCACTCGGTTGCAGACGAATGTTCTCCGTAACACAGTTCTTCACACCGTCGCCGCCCGGGCTGTCCACGCGGCAGAAGATGGCGATCGGCTCGCTACCGAGGTTTGTTACATTCAGGACGAGTTCTGGAAACGCGGAAAGATCCCAGGAGTGGTTGGGAGCCTTGATCGTGATTCCCGGCCAGTCCGCCTTGTGCCCGGTGGCGACCTGCAGGACCGCGGCACCCTTGTCCACGGCCACCTGCGCCGTCGCATCAGAAGTTGTCGTCAGTTGGCTCTGGTAGTCCTCGCCGAAGGAAACAAGGGTCTGCGTGGTCGGGGACTGGGTTGTCGGTTGCTGCGCCGCAAGCTTACCCGCTATGCTGACAACAACAGCCGCCAATGCGAGCAACCCGAATAGTCTCTGAATCGTCATGGGAACAACCTTCTCGTGGACGGAGTGTGGGGACTGGTTCGGCGGATCTTGAGCAGAACGCGAGACGGGCCACCAGTTGGTCAGCGGTGGCCGGTCTTCCAGGACCTCATTGTACACAATCTCCGATCCCGTGCCGTCTGCGGCAACAACGGAAAAGCTCCCCGTCATGGCGGCCTGCTTTGGCGGCAGCTGGCCGAAATGCCGCAGTTTTCTCGCTCCTGGTTGTCCCACGTGTTCCCCCGTTCTAAGCTGTGACAAGGCACTCGACGTAGGGGAAACAGTGGAAACAGACATGCTGACAAGGCGCGAGTTTCTGTGCGGTACCTGTGCGGCCTCGTTGGCCACGGTCTTGGCTCCCGGCGGTTCGCTGGCTTCGAATTCCTGCGTCACGGATTGAAGCCGATGCCGTTGTCGATTCATATGGAGTACCTGGGGTATCGCGTGTTTGAAAAGCCGGAGATGCCGGCGGCCATTCAGGCTCAGCAACATGATATTCAGGTTCTTCACAAGTGGCTCGCGGAGTGATGACAAGATGTCGAAACGAATTCTCTTGACCCTGACCGCCCTCATTTCTTTCTGGCAAGGTGGACTCGTGCAGCAGGTACTATTAGCTCAGATTGTGTCACCGGAAGTTCACGCGGACCGAAGCGTAACGTTTCGTCTCAAGGCCCCTGCCGCCGACAAGGTGATGGTACAGGGGATCGCCGGGCTTGACGCTCAACCGATGACCAAAGACGCGGAGGGAGTGTGGGAGGCGACCGTGGGGCCGTTGGCTCCCGAGTCGTACAGTTATATGTTTGACGTGGATGGCACGATGGTGACCGATCCGAGCAATCGCCACGTCAAGAAATGGCTGACCGTCAACAGCATGTTTGAAGTGCCGGGTGATCCGCCGCTGGTGCACCAGCAGCAAAAGGTCCCGCACGGTATTGTGCATCGCCTGATCTACGACTCGAGCACCACGGGAACTGAGCGCGGTGTCTACGTCTACACGCCGCCGGGATATGTGCCGGGGGCAACGCAGCGGTACCCGTTGGTCCTGCTCATGCACGGGTATGGGGACGATGAGTCGGCCTGGATCGAAGTTGGGCGAGTGAATCTGATTGCCGACAACTTGCTTGCCCAAGGCAAGATCAAACCGATGATCATTGCCATGCCATACGGGCATCCCTTACCGATCGAGTTGAGAACACGCTTCGACGACTATTCGTCGCGCAACGTCCAGCAAATGGAGCAGGACCTGCTGCAGGATCTGCTACCCTCGTTGGGCCGGCAGTACCCGATCACGCAGGATCGCCAGCAGCGAGCGATCGTGGGACTGTCGATGGGAGGTGGTCAGTCGTTGACCATCGGACTGCAGCACCTCGATCAGTTCGCCTGGGTGGGCGGGTTCAGCTCAGCCGCTCCCCAAGGGGACCGCGATCGGGAGTTTGCCGGGCTTGTGGCGGATGTCGCTCAAACGAATCAACAGCTGAAATTGCTCTGGATCGGCTGCGGTAAGGACGATTTCCTGCTGGAGCGAAACCAGCAGTACGTAGAGTGGCTCAATGAAAAGGGAATTGCGCACACCTACAGGCAAACGGAGGGCGGGCACGATTGGACGGTCTGGCGCCAGTACGTGGCGGAATTTCTGCCGTTGCTGTTCCAGTAACGACCGTGGATCGTGCGTGCCGGGCCGGTTTCGCGGAAAACGTGGGAGCCAATTGCCATGTGTTCGTCATCATCCCCCACGTTCTGGCGAGCGCGGCTGCGCCAGAACGTGGACGGTATGAGAACGATTCCTGCCACTAGTCTGCCAGCGGCTTGACCATGATGTTCTTGTAGCACACCTTGCTCTTGGGGTCATGCGCCTGGATAGCGAATGTCCCCTGGGACAGTTTCTTATCCCCTTTCACGTCATCCGGCTCGGTATAGTCGACCAGCGTCTTGCCGTTGACCTTGGTGATGATCTGCTTGCCCTTGACGATGATCTCCTGGGTATACCACTCGTTATCCTTGGCCGGCGCTTCGAAGACGTCCTGGACGGCGTAAATTCCGCTGCTCTTCTTCGGATCGCCGTGCGTCTGATTCACCTGGATCTCGTAACCGGCATCGGGCCAACCGGTGTCCTGAAACTTGGTGTGGATGTAGAGTCCTGAATTGGAGCCGGGGGTCGTCATGACATCGGCCTTGAAATGAAAGTTTTTGAAATTGTGATCGCAAACCTTGCCCTCGTAGAAAAGGTGTGCGCGCGGGCCGTTCGCAATGATCGTGCCGTCCTTCACGCTGAAAGAGTCCGGATTCTCGTTCACCTTCCAGCCATCGAGCGATTTGCCGTCGAACAGTGAAATGAACCCGTCTTTGTCTTTGGCTTCTTTGTCCTGCGCCAGGACGGTTGCTGAACCGAGCAAGGTAATCGCGATCAACAGGGCGGAAGTCAACAGATTGCGAGTCATGGTGATACCTCTCTATACAAGGGTGAATCCGAAACAAGTTCGAAAGAAGGCCTGCAGGTGGGCAAGTTGCCGACATTCGACTCTGCTGAGCCGATGAGAGGTGCGGTCGCGGCTTGGTGCGCGTCGGGTTGATCCTGGGAGCGTGTTGATCCCCGCAGCGGCGCACTGAGCTGTCACGCACCGCATCAGCATACAGCATTCTTGCACCGATTTCCCGGGGGGTGGGACACTGGGAATCGGGCGGGGCACGAAAATCCCCAGCAACGGGGGTGGCTCGCTGCTGCCCAGCCGGGCAGCGTTGGCGAAATCGCCGGGCGGGAAGCTCAATGTATTTGTATTTGGAGTCTTGGCGGCTGCAGCTACGATCCCGCCCCGGATCAACGGAGAAAAGGCCAAGCAAGCGATCGTTCGCCATTTAGTGCTTTGAATTTCGGGATTTTTTCCAAACATGCGCGCACCGTGCACGCATGTTTCAGGTTAATACTTCACGGAGTTTGGGGAGTGATCGTGAAACGGCGTTTCTCGCCGAACTGAGTGCGTTGCAGGGCTGACATTTGCAGTTCGACCACGATCGGTGACGTGACCGACTCGGCTAACACGATTTCCCCGAAGTCGGCATCGGCCAGGCAGGGCGTTTCACGTGGCAATGGCCAACTTCCTTGCAGCACGGAAGTCTCCGTGGTGACCAGCAGCACATCGCCGATGCGGGGAGGGCCGGCTGCCGGTGCCAGCCACTTTGCCTCTTGCGTATTGCCAACGCTCACACGCGCCCGGGCGGGGGTGGCGGATGCCACGGTGATCGTCGCTCCATCCTGGGCCTCGATCCAGTTTCCCGCAGCGTCGAGAATCTGCACCCAGTTGAACTCGGCGTTGAGGTACTTAGGTGGGTTAGCACCGTTACACGGTCGGTTGCCGACAGCTAAGAGCGGCGTGTCGGCCGAATTGGTGCCGGTGCCAGTCGTGCGGATGCCCAAGTGTTTTCCCGCGGCCACTGCCTGCTGGTACGCGGCGCGGCCGGTGTTGAAGCTCACGTACCAGTAGCCTCCAGCGTGGGCATCCTGATCCAACTCGAACCAGGTCGTGGGCGCGGGCCAGTCCCGCGGTGCTTTCAGCTGGGGGCCGTACAGCGAAATCAGGTCGGCGGCTGGCCGCGGTGTACCGTCCGGATTGACCACTCCGTAATCGCTCTGTTCACCCTCGCGGTAGCCGCCGGGCCACCACCAGGGGACTGTGCCGTTGGCACCGGTCTCGACAGCCATGCGGTAGAACAGTTCGTGATAGTCGGCCACCGCCCTAATCCGCTCGGGTGAGTAGTCCATGGTTGTAGCGTCCCAGACGCTTTGGCCGAATTCCGACCAGACAATCGGCTTCCCTTTCGTGGTGAAGTGCACGAATTTGGTGATGAATCCGGCCGCGAAATAGCCCTCTTCGCCGGGCCCTATGGCGTACCCTTCGGGGCAGATGAAATCGATGTGTTTAACCGGGGCGGTCAGCGCGAAGTCATGTGGCAGCGTGTTGCCCTGGCGGAAGCTGATGAGATGATGAGGATCGAGCTGGCGGAGTGTGCGATTTGCCTGGTTCCATTTCCGGCTCATCAGGTCATCCATGAATCGCCGATAAGCGGCCATCAATGTGCGCCACGGTCCATCCTCGCGAAAGTAGTTTTCGGGGGGCGCCACGCAGAGATCTTTGTCGTTGCGCGGGCACTTGAACGCCCAATCCGCTTCCGCCGCCTCGAGGCTGCCATATCGTTCGACGATCCAATGCCGCCAGTCTTCGTCCCAGCGCGGTCGCCAATCCTTGCCGAACATGTAATTGCCCGGCTCCCAGATCGTGTCGTATGCCATAATCGTCGGGTTGTCCGCCAATCGTGCCTCTTGCAAGAGGGCGCGGAGCTGGTCTTCCTGAAAAGCGATGGGGGACGCGAGGCCGCAGAACAGGTTGACGTAGATGTCGTGCCGGCCGCACCGCCGCACGAAATCGAGCAGATTGCGATAGAGCCTGGGTTCGTGCGATTGGATGCTGACCATATTGATTCCCAGCGCCTGCATGCGCGCCAGGTCTTGTTCGACAAGTTCCGGGTCGTAGTAAGTTCGTTGACTCCACCCGGCCCAGAAGTCGGAATGATCCATCCCGGAAACGTAAAGCGGCCAGAAGTTGATGCCGACCGGGTACCATTTCTTGCCGCGCAGGTAGAAATCGTTTCCCCTGACGGTCACGAATTCGTCCGCGGCGGCGGTGCGCGTGTCGAGCACGGCAAACTCGTGTTCGATCCGATCGGCGATCTTGTCGTCAATAATCAATTCCGTGCTCACCCAATAGGTAGACGGATCTGCGGTCGGCAAAACCACCTCCTGCCGGCAGCTTGTCGAGTCGTGAGGCGATGCGGCGACTCGCTCTGCATCGGCCAGCAGCACGTTTCCCGCTTGATCGCGCAGCGTCATGCGCACCGTCGGTTGCTCGGCGGTATCAGTGAAATTGGCGATCTTCGCGCCAACTGTGACTTTCTCCTGAGGCCAATAGGAAAAATGTTCCGAGCCGGCATCGACCAGGAAAAGCCCTGTCGCCAGTCGCCGCACGGTGCGAGCAAAGACGTCCAACATGGTTGGTGTCGACAGTTGCGTGGCATCGTTCAGGCCGAGGCAGGCGAACGCCGTCCCGCGATACGGCATGTCGTTATTGAGCAGCAGCCAGGCTGGGCTCCCCCGCTGACGTCCCTGCTTATCCACGGCGTCGAGCAGGGGGATGTACCGCCATTTCTGGCCGCGCTCGAACCCGCGGCCCATGGTGCGCGGGATGGCACAAACCACGTTGGTGGCCGTGAGCGGCTCGAAATCGGTCAGCAAAGTCCGCGGCAGCGACGCCTGGAGCTCCACCGGTTCGCCGAGTGAATAGACCTTATAACGAGGGAAGATCGACTCGAGCGACTGGTCCGACGCGGCAGCTTTCTGTTCCAGGTCGGCCACGGGATTGGCACATGTGCCGATGTCGGCAATCCAAAACGTGTGTTCACCCGGCGCCACCGCCGCCGTGTGCGATTGAGATAGCTGAAAGTCCACACGGACGGCCTGTGCCGGCTGCAGGCGATCTCCTGCCTGGCCGCGACGGTCTCGCGTGGATGAATCGGGCCAGTACTTGAAGTCGAGCGGATCCAAGCTGATGCGCTGCCACTGCGGTCCAATATCGGCTGTGGCAAACCATCGTGAGCCGTCCCGTTCCTGGATCTCGACGGCAATCTGCGGTGTCGTGGCCGAACCCTTGGCCATGAACGCAAACAGGTCGTGCCGCGGCCCGAAGAGTGTTGCCGTCTCAGGGGAAAGATAACCGTCCCAGCCGGTCAGATTCCCAGTGGAGAAACGAAAACAGTTCTCGTTGTGCGGACCTTCCGGCACGACGTCCCAGGCACCCGGAATTTTCGGGTCATTGCAGGTGCGGATCCAGCCGACTGTGCTGAGTGAAGCCGCGGGAAATGGTCGATGCGCGAGGGGAGCGTTGCCTTTGATGCCCAACACGGCGCGCCGGTTGAGCCAGCCGTCCTTGCCGTGCCATAGCGGCTCATCCAATAGTGGTCCACCGAGAAAGAACACATGACCTCCGTGCTGCGCAAATGCCTGCAGAGCCGCCAGACCGGCCGCCGGATAGGTTCGGCATTGTGGGATCACATACAGAAAGAACTTGTCGGCTTTCAGTACATCCTTGTCGCAGACCTGCAACGCCGTCAGTTCGGTTACGTCGAATCCGTCCTGCCGCAATCGAGTGACCAGTGTCTGGACCAACTCGCCATCGACGCTGGGTAGATTGTCGCTCAAGATAGCGACACTGTCCCGTCGCTGGCGAAGGGCATGTGAACATGCCCGCAATGGCGATTGGCCTTGCAGGTTTTCCAGATCATCCTCTTTGCTGCCGGGGGCGTCTTCCTGCCGCGGCTGATCCAATGGCCGAAACTCGAAGGACTCAATCACCACTTCCATTTCCTCGCCGTCCGCCGGCGGTTTTCCTTGAAACAGCCAGAGGTTGATTCTGGCCTTTTCGTCGCCCGGTGCCGGAATGTCGCCATCCTGAAACGTCCACTTGTGCGCAGCGCCATTGCTCGAGCTGAGCGATTCAAAGGCGATCGTCTCGCGGCTCCATTGAAAAGAATGGTCGATAGCGGACTGATCCAGATCCAGATCGAAGCGGTCGAGTCGACTCGATGCCGTGTAAGGTTGCACGACGTACTGCGTGTTGTCTGCCTGCGGGTCTCCCCATTGGGCGAGTTCGATGTCGATCTCGCGATGGTGCATCGCCTCGTCATCCGACCACGTGAACAAGCCCAGTACCGCGTTACGATCGATCGGTTTCGACAGCGCGGCGACGCGAAAGCGATAGCTTCCCAGTCCCAGGCTTTCACGCAGTCCCACTTCGGCGCAGTGCCACGACTCGCCTCGGCGGGTGATGCGCAGATGAAGGTGATTCCGATCATCCACCCACACGTTGTCGCGGCTGTCCGAGAAGTAATTCGGGCCGGGTCCCCATCGCTGCTCGCCGGATGACTTCACGTCCCATAACCGGCCTGAGAAGGTGACGGTCTTTCCCGTCGGTGTTTCGGCGGCAAAGCGATCGAATTCCTGGGCCAGGCGAGCCGCATCCCATTGGCCCGCATGTACGATCACGCGATAGCGCAGTGTGAAGGTGTCGCCGGCTTTCATCGTGTACGGGGCATAGCAGATTACTGCCGGGCTATAGTAACTCATCTCATTCGAGCGAATCACATACCAAGGCGACGGATGATTGAGGTTGGCGGGATGATCGCAGATGGCGATACCCATTGGCCGGCCGTCGATCTCGCCGGCGTAATCCAGGGCGGTGGCTCTGCCGCGATATCGCGCTTGCGGGGTGAATTCGATCGGCCCCACGCTCGAGGTCGCCTCGCGCTGTGCCAGTTCCTTGGCGAATCGAACCGATAGGCCGGCGTAACCGCCGTAGACTTCTCCGCCCGGTTCGTCAGGCAGCGGCGTGCGATCGAGCACGACCTTGTCCGCGACCGCGGTGAATGTGCTGGTCCAGTCAAAGTGGTAGGTGCCTTCCCTGTCGGGCGCGGACACGATGATCGAGCGCTCCTCGTTCAGAACACTGGCGTCGTCCAGATGCCGGTATGTCAATTGCATCCGGATGGAAGTCGAGTTATTGCGCAGCGTCTGTATCTCGACATCATCCCATTGAGTTCGACCATCCGGTTTGCCCGTCTGG
Source organism: uncultured Planctomycetota bacterium (assembly GCA_963802295.1). Classification (GTDB taxonomy): domain Bacteria; phylum Planctomycetota; class Planctomycetia; order Pirellulales; family Pirellulaceae; genus JAJRVM01. The sequence goes on from CAWDIM010000022.1 coordinate 649,585, forward strand.
CCATTGGGTTCCCAGTAATTGACTCCGTTGATATACTTCCAGGCGAACCACAGTCCATGGTGCCACGGGTGATCGGGTGGGCTGTTCCAGGTGAGCACACTGCCGTCGGAGGCCGCCACGGGATGGAAGTACGGCTTGGGAAGACTTTTGCCATAATGGAATTCCCACAGCACCTTGTCGCCCAGGCGGGCGGTCAGCGACGTTTCTTCATCGTGATGATACGATAACGCCGCGGAGTCTTGCGCCGCCACGCTCGTCGGGTGCGCTGCGGTAACGATCACCATCGGCATCAGGAGTGCTGTGCAGTATCCGATCCTCGCAATGGATGGTCGCCTTGGGGAAGTTCTCATTGGTGTACTTTCTGACATCGGGTTCCGCTGCGTTGGTCTTGTGCTCACATGGGATGGCCTGCAGTGGGGGACATTTCGCGGCCAGCAACAATTGTCCTGTCAACGAGTCGGTCGAATCAAGCGGGGCGCGGTGCGATTGGCCTGCAGGCCGCCAGTGGCGGATGGATTAGGGCAGGCATGCGCTATAGGATAGCGTTCATGACGACTGGTTCGAACGGGTGGCGGGGATGAGTTGCTGATTGCCTGTGCTGAGGAGGGATGAATCGTTCACAATCCCTCAGCTTGCGTGACTGCTGGCGGTTGGATTCTGTTGCTGCTGGCGTGTCATCCTTGCGGCGGCCGACGGGGCAGTGATCGGAGTGATCCAGACGGGCAGTGATACAAATGAGCGCTGAGACGCTTCGCGACACGAAACGAAGTGACTAGTTCTCCCGAGCAGGCACTGACCCCGCAGGGGAGTCGGTTTCCAGATCTCTTTGTCGGCCTGGAGTTGTCGAGTCGTGCAAACAGGTGATTCAGATCGAATGGCATCGCGCCGCCGAATTGCGATTAAGGAGGAGGACCTGGAGGAGCTCTATCTGCTCGTGCAGGGCGCACCGTACGCCAATACGGTTGTCGATGCGCAATTGAGTCTATCGCAAAAGGACTATGCGACAACTCTTAAGCTTATCGAATCTGCTCGGGAGCGATTTCGTCAAAGCCACTCGCGGACTTTACGGCAGGAGATCGGTCAGAGTGAAGGGGGCACGAAAGAGGCGAAGCAGCAGGTTCGGCGCGATAAGCAGAGGCAGGATCGGTGCAAGAGCGTATTGGCTGCGTTTGACGATGTGATTGCCGTACTCGAGCGGATGATCAAGTTCCGAGCGGGATCGGCGGGTTCGCCGGACTCTGGCGATCAGGCAGTCGCGACGACGCAGGGGCTGCTCCAGGGCGGCTCGAGCTTTCGCAACGAGTACGAGACGGCGCATTCCACTCGCGTGCAACTGGCAATCATTCGCAACTACTTCGAAGTCCAACGCGTTGGCGGTTCACAAGATATTGTGCGCGACGAACTCTACTTCGTGCGGAGCAAGGAACATACCTACTTGATACAAGTCGCGGATGCCGATCCGAATTCCGACGAGATAACCATACGCATGGCGTTATCCGGCCAACGCATGAAGTCGATGTCACGACAGGGATTTCTGGAGATGGGCAAACGACAGAGCCTGGTGCGGCTGGTACCGAAGCGAGGCGATGCGGGGGACGACGCGAGTGGCCTGGGAGCGATTCTGGAAGAAGTGCCTGCCGAGGCTGGCGTGGAATCACACGAAAGTGAAGTGCTGGACACGGGCGCGTTCAGCCAGTTGTTGGATGCGGCTCAGCGGTGCGGGCTGGTGGCCAACGCCGACATGATCTCGTACGTGCGTGACCGCGAGTTCCGGCGCCGGGACTACCAGAAGGCGTTTCAAGTGCTGGAAGTGCTCTTTGGAAAATTTTCGGCTGCCGCCACTCAGCGAGATCAGAGACTCCGACGCGAAGACACGGATATCGCCAGCGGCAAGCTGCGCATGTCGCCCAAGCAATTGATGGAGAAGCGCGCTCGCGATATCGCGGAAACGCAGCTTGTCGACCGTGCTCGAAACAAGTTCCTGCGCGTGCTGGAAGGCTTGCGAGTCCTGATGCGAGCGTAGCTGAACTGAGTTGTGCGATCCCGAGTGTGAAAGAGCGGCTGGAATTCGCATCTCGAAGCACGAGGCGTGTTGTGCAATTCGCGAGCCGGCAGTTGGCACTGAGGATCGGTCGGTGGTATCCTGACTTGGTACCCCGGTGACTTTTCCGCCATGCACTTTGACACGAAGGAATCCACGCGTGAACCACGGCGTCCGACCCATCGCGATTGTGGCACTGCTCTTGTCGACAACGGTAGCGGCGGCGGATCCCGCGGCAACTTTACCGCGGGGCCATGTGTTTTTTCAGGCGGATTTTGAGCAGCCCGATGCGCTGCGGCAGTGGTCTGGGGCGGGGGGCAAGATTGTCCGTGACCAGGATAACCGGGTCTTGTTGGTAGAGCGGTCAGCGGATTCGCCTGCCGGCTCGAACGTTGTTCAGATCGATCTGCCGATCGAACAGATGCGCGGATACATCGTGCATTTTTCGGCCCGCGTGCGAGCGCAGGAGGTGAAGAACAAGCCAAACCCGTGGAACGGTGTCAAGTTCATGGCGCCATGGACGGACGGCCAGGGAGCGAAGCAGTGGCCGGCCGAGCAATTTGAAGAAGAGTCGTTCGATTGGCGGCGGGTCGCCTTTCGTGTGGCGGTCCCGCAGGATGCTCGGCAGTTCAGTCTGGTGCTGGGGCTGGAACTGGTGACCGGAAGGGCGTGGTTCGACGACGTGCAGGTCACGGTTCATCGGCCCATGCGTACCAGGCAGACCCCTGTCACGACCGGGCCGAAGTACAAAGGGCATGACCTGGCCCGTTTGCGGGGTGCCATGGTCGGGCCCGACATCGATGAAGAGGGCTTGCGCGTGTTTGGCCAAGAGTGGCATGCGAACCTGATTCGCTGGCAGCTCATCCGACGCGGTCCGATCGCCGATCCACTCGACCTGCAGGCCTATGACCGGTGGCTGGAGGGCGAGCTGCAGAAACTGGATCGTCTGTTACCCGCCTGTGAAAAATACGGTCTGCTGGTGGCGCTCGATCTGCATTCACCTCCCGGTGGACGGCAAACGAGCGGCGGCTACGCCGGTTCCGATCATGGCCTGTTCACGAGTGCCGCCTGCCAGCAGCATTTTGTCGAGCTGTGGCGCAACATTGCGCGCAAGTACAGGGATTCGCCCGTCATCTGGGGATACGATCTGGCCAACGAACCGGTCGAGTCTTTTGGTCCGGAGAATCTGGCGGACTGGCAGGAATTGGCTCTGCAGGCGGCCAAGGCGATCCGCGAGGTCGATCCGCGGCGCACGATCATTGTCGAACCGCCGAACTGGGGAAGTCCCGATGGGCTGCGGGAGTTTGAACCGATTGACGTGCCGAACGTGGTCTACAGCGTACATATGTACATTCCCCACGGATTCACGCATCAGAACGTGCACGGCACTACGACTCCCAAAGTCTACCCCGGCCAGATTGACGGAAAGTTGTGGGACAAGAAGACAGCTGGAAGAGGCGCTGCAGCCGGCCATCGATTTCCAAAATATGTATAACGTGCACATTTACATTGGGGAGTTCAGCGCGATTCGGTGGGCGCCCGACAACAGTGCGTACCGGTACCTGAAAGATGTGATCGACATTTTCGAGGCACACGATTGGGACTGGTCGTATCACGCTTTTCGTGAATGGGATGGCTGGAGCGTCGAGCACGGGTCGGAACGTGGGGAGCGCCAACGGAGTCCGGTCCCGAACGATCGCGAGAAGCTGTTGCGCAGTTGGTATCAGCAGAATCAAAAACCGGCGTTCGCGCGCTCCTGACGCAGGCAAGTCCAGGCCCAGCCCGGCATTCACCACTGACCTGCTATGGTCACAACGACCCCTTCCGGCGAACCACTGTGGTGCAGCAACACGGTTTTGGACGGCTCGTCCCACTGGAAATCCGCGCAGGGAGTTCCGCCAACCTGTACGGATGCCGGTGCGCTGTCCAGCAGGATCCGAGCGCTGACCTGGGTGCCTGCCGGCGAGGAGATGGTGTAGTCGAGCTGTCCCGGCACCGCCTGCCACGACTCCACGCGTCCGGCCGCTGAGAGCAACAGCGGACGCGGGCCACGCACGCGGTCGAGATCCAACAACCAGGCCTGCTGTCCTGGCTGCAGCAGGACTTCCTGCTGCACGGAGAGTTCTGGATCGAGCAGATCGAGGAATTGGCCGGTGAGCCGCAGCGGCTGGCTGTCGGTCGATTCGTCCAAGACCGCGGCGATCACGTAGGGTCCTCGTCGCAGGCGAAGGTAATTCCGCTCGGAATATTCGTCGCCAGCAGCTTCGATCCCGCTGCGCACCAGACTGCGCAGCCGGTTCGCGTTCTCTTTCGATCTGGCGAACACTGCCGGGTGGCACCGTTCCACGACAACACGTCCCTTCCCGCAAGCGTACTCGCCACCTGCCGGATGACGATCCAGGTCCAGCACATCGAACAGGTGTTCGCTGGGACTGCCGTAGATCTTGGCGCCCTGATTCCACCAGTCGCGGGCCTGGTGGAACGGATCGGTGTCGGCTCCCACATAGATCAGGGTGCCGCCCTGGCGAACCCATTGCGCCAATGCCAGATGGAGTCCCGGGTTCATCGGCTTCATGAACTCATAGCTCAATACGAGTACACGATACGGGTCCAAATAACCTGGACTGCGGGCAAGATTGTCGAGTTGTACCGGTCTGATCGGGATCCCGTGTTTCAAGAGGGGAAGTGTCAGGCCATAGAAACCTGTCAGCATCTGCACTTCTCGCCCCGTAGCGCGTGTCACGTCATCGCGATCCTCCGCGATTCCGCTGCTGTGCGCCGGTTCCGCGCGCTGGAACATGGCCGAATCGGAAAGAAAGACACCCACGCCGTCGGTCGCGTCGCCATAATCAATGTCCTCCTGTTGCATGTCGCGCAGTTGGTTGAACACGACCGCCAGCGTCGTGGCGTATTGAGCCGGAATCCCTGTCGCCTGATCGCTGCCGTGTGGATAACGCCCCTGGAACACCCGACTGGGCCACGGTGCAACTTCATAGTGCCAGACGTGAGGCTGAAGCAAGGAAGCCACCAAGGTGCGGATGTAGTTCGTGCGATAGTCATTCCAGTCGTGGCGCGGATTGTCTTCGATCGGATCGTGCAAGAACCACATGCGGCGATTGGTGCCGCGCACAAGCTCCTGCATGACGCCATATTCCAGGTAGGCGGTCTCCAGAGTCCGCTCAGCCACCCGTCCCTCGTAGGCGTTGGGTGTGCGTGCCGTTCCGGTCCACACTTGGGCGATGTAGCCGTCGATGCCCGGCAAGTCGAGCAGCGACGATTCGGGGCTGACGATCTGCCACTGTGCGTAATTCAGCAGGCTGTGAGTCGGTACATAGAATCGTACTTCACGTTGATGGTTGGCCAGCGCGTACTCCTTCATCGCCGAGCAGAGGCGATCGAGCGTGCGCTGGTAGAGGTAGTACTTGAGCTTGCTGGCTCGGTACTGTGCATCGACGCTGGAATCGGGACGTTGCCAGGGCTCGCGGTAATGTATTCGCCATTCCCGCTGGAACGCTTCGCTGAAACCGCCGCGCGCCCAGAATTCAGGCTCTTCCAGGTGGACTGCCACGGCCCCTGCATCGATCGCTCGCCGGATCCCGGCTTCGAGGTAGCTGCTGAACGCCACGGAGGGGACCATGTAGGGAACGGTCGGGCCATGCAGAATGCGAGATCCGTCCGCGGCGACCTGGCTTTCGTCCCAATGCTGCCGCCCATCGAACTTGCCTTCGAGGAAGTCCTGGTAGTTGCCCCAGGCGACACCGGTCATGACCTGCGGGACGTAGTCCGCTTCACGCCAGCGCGCCAGTCGTTCGGCGATCGAATCGTCGACGCCGTAGGCCATGACGAAGTCGGTCCGCAGGTCGAACGCTGGTCGATAGGGGCTCGCTTCCTGAAAACCCGTGCGCTCCTCGCTGCGCTGCGTGACCAGGTTCGGGCTGGGGAGAACCGTCTGTGCCATTGCGGCGCGGACGGTCAAGTTGGTGTCCCAGGCGATCATTGCCCCGGCGATCACTGCCGGCGTGACCAGAATCACTCGCAGCACTCCGCCCGCTGCGGCTGGGAAAATACAGCAAGAAAAAAAACAGCTGATAGTGCGAGAGTATCTGTTCACGATAGGCCTGTGCTCTCTGAGGGGTTTAGCCGAGCGGTTTCGCTATTCTTTCGATTGTGAGAACTTCACGCTCCGCACGTGGTCACCGATGCGCACGGATGGCGATTGCTCAGTCAGTGGTGAGTCAAGAATCTGGACGTCGGTGAACGTGACGTCACGCACATCGTGCTGGTCGTCAGCGCCCTCTAACTCCACCAGGTAATCGCCCGGTTGACCAGTGATCACGACGTTCTCGAATTGCACAGTGCTGACAAATCCCGGCACCTTATTGCGCATGTATTGATTCACGACTGGCTTGAGTCGGGCCAGCGAGTGCTGTCCTTCGCCGTGAATTCGAATGTCTTGGATCAGGATGTTCTCCAGTCTCATGTCTTCACCGGGTTCCAGCAAAAAGGCGGTCATGGTGAAGTGGATAATATCGAGATTTCGCAGCGTGATGTCCCGCATGTAGGCGGCCCGGCTTTCGTGGCCGAGCAAGAAGATGCGGGCTCGGTCACACCATAGTATGGAGTTCTCCACCGTGATACGTTCCACATGATTGTTCTCGCCCCGGAAATCGAGACCCTTGAGCGCGACGCAGTCGTCGTCACTGCGAATGAAGCAATCGGTAATCAGCACATCCTGCGAGTTGCAGGGGTTGATGCCGTCGTCATTCTGGACTCGGGAGTTACAGATTTTGACGTTGCGGATCGTCACGTTCTGGCAGTGGGATGGGACAATCGTCCAATGCGAGGAACCGCGCAACGTGATCCCGTTCACTTCCACGTTCCGGCTGTTGCGGATGGCAATCAAGTTGCCGACGGGACCTTGCCGCCATTGCCAATCGGATCCGTCCAGGATCCCGCGTCCCAGAATCCGGACATTGGCTCCCGTCACCAGCACTTCCGCCTTGACCACCGCGCCGCCGGCCAGATAGAGCGTCTGGTCATTGCCGAGGGTGATCTTTTCGGGCTTGTGCAGGCCTGGCCCAAAGTAGATGACATGCGGGTCATCGACCTTGGGGGGCTCCACTTCCATGGGGTTGGCGAACAGCATCAGCGGCCCCTTCTTGCCGTCCGGTTCGATACTGAGCTTCTGCGGTTTGTCGAGTGTGATGGTGAGAGTGTGATCGTCCTGCAACTCTGGATGGATGCCGGCGGCCGCCGGTCGAATGACGGTATTGCGCAGTGATCGTGACGAGGTGATCTTGATGACCACGCTGCCCGACATGTCGAAGTTGGCAAAACAATAGGGTCCGCCGTAATCCCACTCTTTGCCGGCGAAGGGCTCGTCGAGTGTGCGGGCAGTGTAGACGTCCACTGGTTGATCGTCCGCCCAGACTTCATACCAGGCGCCCTGTTTCTCGTCGGGCGGAGCGGGATAGGTGACAATCTCGGCAGCCAGCAGCCTGGCACAGGCGAGGCAGAGGGACAGGGCAAGCAGCAGTCGCATGGGTGGGCTCCTTCGGTGAGGATCTGCGGAGAGAATAGTCGTTGGGACAACCCATTGTAGCGTAGTGCGCCACCCGCTGGTGGCTGCCGGGCCATGAGGGGCGGCTGTCGAAGCCCACAACCTGCGCGGGCTGATCTGTCGCATTTGGGGTGTCGCTGCCGCGTCACGGGTCCGGCCCAGCGCAACAGTTCGTACCTTCATACCACGGCAGGACTATTGTGTCGGCGTCTTAGCCGGGACAATCGCATCGATGCCGACATCGATATACTGGCCGCCGGATGTTTGATGGCAATGCACGGCCATCACGTTGCGGCCCGGTTTAACGGCTTGGGCACTGATTTCTTTCGATTCATATTCCGTCGAATACCCTCGTTGCTGGAATACCTGGACGCCATTCAGGAAGACCGTCACGTCCTCGTCGTGATGAAGGCGAAGCGCCAGGCGATCGGGCAGATTGCCAGGCAGTTCGAATACGCGGCGCAGCCAGATATCGCTTGTTTTCCATTGGGTGCCGATGACGGCACCCGGTGTGCCGGCGGTCCCGAAACCAGCCGGGCTCTCCTTCCAGTTGCTGTCGTCATAATCGCTCGACGACCAGTTGTCCGGCGGGCGTGTCGTCGTGAATCGCCAATTCGCTCGCTGTTCTTCGCTGGTCGGTACGAGCGTTTTGGTGCGAGGGGGTGTCGGCATGGGGGCCCAGTTGGCACCCTTCGTCCTTTCGCGGCCGGCGTACTTGGCCCAGACCTGTTTGTCGTAGAGCATCTGCAGGAACACACCACCGACGACGGGCCGCGCGGTGAAGCCTTGTCGGCGAGCCGAATCAGTGAAGTACCAATCCGTCATCGGGACTCGATCGGGTGTGTCGCTCAGGAACGCGACGACGGGATCGACCAAGGCCGTGAAGTCTTCCCGCTGTTGGGTCAGCGTGGCGGTCCACAGAATCCAGTCCAACTTGGTATAGGTCTGGCGATTGTCCAAGGGGAGCCCGTACGCGTTTTGCACTTTCCGATAATAGTCCATCTCCAGCCGTTTCACCCGCTCTGGAAACAGATCCAATCCAAGAATGCGATCCCAGACCAGGTTGTATTTCTGACTCCACGTTCCCGGCCGGTCAAAGGCCAATCGGAAATGATCACCGTCCGCGGCTTCCCGGACCCATTGGTCGGCATACTCTTTGGCGAGCTTCGCATACTCCTGGGCCTGAACCTGGTCTCCCCGCATTTCACAGAGCTTGGCAAACGCCCCCAAGGCACAGATGGCCTTAGCGCTCAAGTTGACATTGTGTGCCAGGTGTCCGGCGAAATCGTCCGTGCACAGTTGATTCTCCGGGTCGAAGCCTTTGGCCTTGAGGTATTCCGCCCATTGCTGCAATCGAGTCCAGTAGAGGCCGGCGAAGTCGGCATTTCCTTCCATCTGGGCGATGGCAGCCATGAGGATCAGCAGGTTGCCGCTTTCCTCGACCGGCATCTGGTTCTCTTCGCTCCGTTCACCCCCGCCGTAACGCTGACCATTGGCGTGGGGGTACTGTCCCAGATCGTGGGGCGCGAAGGGGAACTTCCAGCGCTCGGATGCCGCATAGTTCATGAACGGAACGAGAAACGACTTGGCCAGTGTCGGGCCGAGCAGCAGAAATTGCGGGGCCATCGGATAGAAGACATCGGATGTCCCAATGCAGCCGTTGGAATGATTCTCCTTGCTGAATTGCAGTGGCTGGCCATTGTCGTCGGCCACGAATTTGCCCGCCGCGAAACACTGCCGGTACGCCAGCGCGCAGAGCGCGGCGTAATTGTCGCCACCCGCGCGGGATAGATCGGCCATCAGTTCCTGGTCGAAGTCCGCACATCGCTGCTGCAACGACGTGTATTCCCGGGCGGAAGCCTGCAGCAGATCAGCGGCTTCCCAGCCGTTGCGGCGCCAGTAGGGCCGCAAGTTCTTCTTCATGTATTGAATCGAGTACACGTCGTCGTAAGCGAGAATCAGCCAGCGAGAAACAGACGCGGCGGATACCTGGCCGACGTTAAACGTGATCGATGCCACGACGGATGCTCCCGCGGCCGGTAGTCGGTCGGCGGCAGGACTGATCGTGGCTCTCGTATCTTCATCCGTCCTGGGGACCGCCACGTAGAGATATCCCCAATCGATGCGAATGTCGTCGCCCGACTTGGCAAGTACCGGCTGCTCGACCGACCCAATCCTGATCGCCGTCAGGTCACCGACCTGCTCCACTTGCGCTTCCACCTGCTGATCAGGCGTGTTGACGGCCAGTTCCCCAGCGGCCGTGAAAGACAGCTTCACATCGTGTGCCATGGAATCGACCGACGCGACTTCCCACGTCAAGTACGTCACGGGACGTGACAGCACATCCAGGTCATCCGGCAATGCCGGGGTCAGGAAAGTGAGTGTCAGTCGCACGCCACTTCCTTCAAAAACGCAGATCGTACGCGTCGGGAGTACGGTGACGCTCTGTTGAGGCAGCGCGGGAGTATCTTCCGGTTGGGACCCCAGGATTCGGTACGCTTGGCCGTCGATCTCGACGAGCGAGCCGATTCGATGCGGCTTGCCTGTCCAATGGACGGTATCCGCATCGGCCAGGCTGTCGGCCGGCGACCAGATACTGAAGTACGGATCGCACGCGACGAGGGGAATCGCGGGGGGACGCAGCTCCGCGGCAATCGACACAGTTGACACAAGCAGGGTGGCCAACACGACGGACAAACGAGCGAGGAAAAGGCTGACGCGGTTCATCGATTCACTCCTGGTGGATCCTTCAATATCCGCATGCTCTTCAAGATGGTGGTTCAAGCTCTGCGCTCGAGAGCGAAGCAGGACGCTCAGTACGCTACCATAACACGCTTGTGACGTTCTTCCTAGGGTCGTCCGGCGCGGCCCTGGCAGGCCGTTGGCACGCTGCCGCCGCCCGCGATCGGCCTGCGTGCCCTCGCCTGCCGCTGCGTATCAACCGCCTGGTGCGCCGAGTCGCGAACTGGAAATAGTTCCTTGTTCCGGACGAATGGTTGTGGGAAACTGAACGTGAGACAATGTGCGGCGAACACGCGAATGATGGAGACTCGATGGAGAGAAAGAACGGGGGCCGAGGAAGGGAGGAAGGGAGGAAGGGAGGAAGGGAGGAAGGGAGCATAGAGTATTGGTGGGGAGATTGCCGAGTCTACACGAAGCGATGTCTGAGGTTGGCTTGCATCAGGTGCTTTGGCAAGGGTCGTTGAGACATTCGGATTGTGGATGTCTGAGTCAGGTTGCGGCGAGCGGTGGTGTTAAGGGTTACTCGATCATCAGTGAGGGGGAAGAATCGAAGATGGATAAGTCAACGACCGTGATAGGGACGCTGATTGTCGGATTCCTTGTGTCCATTGCTTACGGACAAGAGGCCAAACCTCCTCGCGAGATGCGGAAAATGGCGCCGCCCGAGGGATTGCGACCCGGACCCGGCGGCTTCGGATTTCCGGGCCGGATGTTGCCGTTGTTGGAGGCCTTGGATGCCGACAAGGACGGTCAATTGTCCAAGGAGGAGATTGCGAATGCGGTGGCAGCTTTAAAGACACTCGACAAGGACGATGATGGAAAGTTGAGCCAAGAGGAAATCGGTTGGCCGCCGGTGGGACGTGGCATGGGTGGGCCTGGCGGCTTCGGCGGTGGTCGTGGCGGACCGGGGGGACCGGGTGGCGGACCGGGTGGCTTTGGAAACCCGGGGGGTGGTCGTGGTCCCGGTGGTTTTGGCGGTGGACCCGGTGGACCTGGTGGATTCGACATGGTCGAGCGCATCATGAGTAACGACAAGAACAACGACGGCAAAGTGACCAAAGATGAATTGCCAGAGTTCATGCAGCGGATGCTGGAGCGTGCCGACACGAACAAGGACGGAGCCATTGACAAGGACGAAGCCAAAGCGATGGCGGAAACGTTCGGTCGCGGCGGCGGATTCGGACGAGGCGGACGTGGAGGCGAAGACGAAGGGGCTCCCAAGCCACCACGCGACTCCGCAGGCGATGGCGGCGCGCGGTAGAGTCGGCCGCGAATGCTCAGACGCCGACCCGTGTGGCGGTTCGCCGGTCGAGAGGCATCGGTTCGAAACAGAACTGGAAGCGAGAATCCGCACGATCATCGTGCCGGCATCGGCGTGTGACGATTGCCTGAGTCCAATGAACAACTTCACCTTGCGGGATTCGTCCATGAAGCGTGAGTCGGCAGTTCAAATCGTCACCCTTCTGACATCGCTGCTGCTCGCGGTGTCCTCCGGCGCTATTGTGGTTGGCGAAGAAACCCTCGAGCGAACTGCGGTGGGTGTGAACTCGCGGCACTACAGTGGCATCTACCCGCATTTGGCGAGTTTCAATTCGGGAGCCGAATGCGGGACGGGTGCCGTGGTGCCGTGGGCGGGCAAGCTCTGGTGGATCAGTTATTCGCCCCACATGCCCAACGGCTCAGACGACAAGCTCTATGCCGCCGACACCTCGCTCGACTTCTTCACCTGGTCGGGGAGTGTCGGCGGGACTCCGGCCAACCGCATGATTCACCGCGAGTCGCAACAGTTGCTGATCGGTCCCTATCTGATTGACAGGGACGGTCAGATTCGAGTCATCTCGCCTGTCCGCATGCGGGGTCGGCTGACTGGCAACGCTCGGCATCTGACGGATCCGGCTAACAAAGTCTACTACGCGACGATGGAGGAAGGGTTCTACGAAGTCGACGTGCGGACGTTGCAGGTGACGGAGTTGTTTCCGGACGCCAATTTCACGGAGAACGATGCCGGCGATTTGCTGCCCGGCTATCACGGCAAAGGCTTGTATAGTGGCCAAGGCCGGCTCGTGTATGCCAATAACGGCGAGAAGAGCTCCTTGGCGATGACGCGCCCGGATATTCCTGCTGGAGCATTGGCCCAGTGGTCTGGCCAGGGCGGGTGGCAGGTGATTCTCCGCCAGCAATTCACCGAAGTCACCGGGCCGGGAGGGATCCATGGAAATGACCGTCCGGCAACCGATCCAATCTGGAGCATCGGATGGGATCATCGGTCGCTGATACTGATGTTGTGTGATGGCGGGCAGTGGCAGCGGTTTCGCCTCCCCAAAGCCAGTCATTGTTACGACGGAGCACACGGTTGGAACACGGAATGGCCGCGGATTCGCGCGATAGGCGAGCCGGATCTGCTGATGACCATGCATGGCATGTTCTGGCGGTTTCCCCGGTCCTGGCGACAGGGGCAGTCCGCCGGAATCGCTCCCCGCTCAACGTATCTCAAGGTGATTGGCGATTTCTGCCGCTGGAATGATACTCTGGTATTTGGTTGCGATGATGCAGCCAAGAATGAGTTTCTCAACACGCGTAAAGCGAAGGGCAAAGTAGCCGGGCCCGTTGAGTCGCAATCCAATCTGTGGTTTGTCGAGCCAAGTCAATTGGACCGGTTCGGGCCGGCGCTGGGGCGCGGTGCCGTCTGGATCGACGAACCGGTGGAGGCGCATGAGCCGTCCGATGCCTTTTTGTTCAGCGGGTTTGCGACGCGCAGTGTTCATCTGGTGCATCAGGCCGGGCAACCGGTGACATTTCGGTTGGAGACGGATCGCGTCGGCGATGGAAATTGGACATTGCTGGAGGAAGTAACGGTACCGGCCGCCGGATACGCGTGGCATCCCTTCCGGGAAGACCAGGCGGGGGCGTGGATCCGAGCGCAGGTGAGCGTCGATTGCCAGGCGACCGTCTGGTTCGAGATGCGAAACCGGGACGCGCGTCCATCGTCCGTGCACGGTGCCGCTGAGCCACTTGACCCGCGCTTCGCGGGGCTCAGTCTGGCTGGGGCATCGCACGCGGCTGGCGGGCTCGTGCGCGCCGGCGATCGTGACACCGGGCTGAACTTCCTGGCCACGCGCGTTGCGGATGGCAAGAGCCAGCCGGTGGGATATTACGAACTGAAACCAGATCTCTCTCTGGTACGTGTCGATGACGACCGGGCCCAGCAGCGGCTGGCCGGTGAGGTGGCTGTTCCGACGGGCGTTCTCCGCGTGGATGACAACTGCGTGGTCTACGTGGACGACGATGGCCAACGTTATCGACTGCCAATTGGCAACCCGGTCTATCGCGAGCATCCTGAACTGATGGACTTGCAGCGCACGTCGCGCGAGGTCACGACCGAACGGGATCTGTTCCAGTGTGCCGGGACATTCTACGAGTTGCCGGCCCGCAATGCCGGCGGGTTCGCCAAGATTCGTCCCATCGCCACACATCCGTTGTTCTTGCAGGATTACTGCTCCTGGCGCGGCTTGCTGGTGTTGAGTGGCGTGGCAGCTGGCGACCACTTGGCCAATTCCCACGTCGTTCGTTCGTCCGATGGTTTCGCCGCGGTCTGGTTAGGTGCCGTGGACGATTTGTGGGCGCTGGGCAAGCCGGTCGGTCGAGGGGGCCCGTGGACGCGTTCGCAGGTCCACTCGGACGAGCCGTCCGATCCGTATCTGTTAGCCGGCTACGATCAGAAGAGGCTGACCCTTTCTCACGATGCCGGCACGCCGATTACTTTTCGCCTGGAAGTGGATATCAGCGGCACCGGCAACTGGCATACGTACCAGACTCTGGACGTGCCGGCTCGGGACCAGACGGAATTTGAGTTTCCACCGGAATTTCACGCATACTGGGTCCGCTTGGTCGCCAGTGACAGCTGCCTGGCAACCGCGGAATTTGTGTATGAGTAGTGGGTGTGACAAGTACGCCACCGACCGCAATGCGCCCTCCAACCACAGAGCGGCGAGCGCCGGTACACCAGGATCCGGTCGCCCATTGTTGGTCACGGAGCATTTGTCACCGGCTGCTGGTCGAATGTGATTGACTGCGTTCCTTGCCTGGCCACTGTGCGATAGAAAGGAGAGACCTCGCCGCGGACGAGAAGCGAAAACGGAGACACGAGCCGTCAAGTCCCTTTCCGCTCCTTGCTTTCCTTGCCTCTCCTGCTCTACCGGTGGCCAAGCCACCAGTCGGTATACGGGAAAGCGGTAGGCGGCGTGTGCCGCGGGAGGAGACTTCATGTTTGCTCGCTTGGTCGATACGAAGACAGGGGAAATTCTGGAAATACCCAAGCCGCGTGTGCTCATTGGACGTCGGCGAGGATGTGACATCATTGTGAATCAACCGATGGTGTCGGCCCATCATTGTCTTCTCTATCGCACGGAGGAAGACGGCTGTTGGCACGTGCGGGATCTCCAGAGCACCAATGGCACGTGGGTCAACGGCGTCAGGATCAGTGAATCGCAGGTCTTTTCGGGCGACGAAATCCATTTCGGGAAGTTGCCCGGCTATCGGTTGGAATACGGCGCGTGATGGAAAGCGTGCTTCCCATGACGTCTGCAAGTGCCACGAGTAGGCAATAGCGAGGGTTTTCCGTGCAACGGGCCTGTCAGTTAGTGTTTCTTTCCTCCCTCACGCTGTGTGCTTGGTATGCCATGATGGTGGTGCATGAACTGGGACATGTCATGGGGGCATACGCCACAGGTGGCTCTGTCGCCAGAGTGGTACTTCATCCGTTGAGCATTTCACGAACCGATGTCGAACCGAACCCGCACCCGGCCGTAGTGGTGTGGCTGGGACCGATCGCAGGGTGCCTGCTGCCGGTGCTTGTGTCGCTGGCCGTGCCGCGTCGCCAGGTGGTCGCCAACAGAATCGGCCGCTTTTTCGCGGGATTCTGCCTGGTGGCCAACGGTGTGTATATCGGGATGGGCGCGTGGGATCAGGTGGGGGACTGCCGGGAAATGGCCCGAACGGGCACCCCTTTGTGGGCGATGATCGCCTTTGGCGTTGTCGCCGTCTCGCTCGGCCTGCTGATCTGGCACCGGCTAGGTTCTCTCGGTCCGTTGCTGCGCGATCCTTCGGTCGTCAACCGATCGGTGGGCCGGTTACGCACTCCTCGTGTTGAGCATGCTCATCGTGGTGTCCAGCCTGTTGTTCCCGCGAGCCTAGCAGGATCCCCTGGCGCTGCCGGTGTCGAGGCTGACATGTTCGTTGCGACGGAATCCTTGACACTACAAGAATCGCCAGGAGTGTCGCACGATGCGGACATTGTGAAACAGACTCGTGACAGACTTGAAAATCAAGTGTCGAAAGGACCATCTCAGAAACACCCGGTGCGAGCCGACGCCTGACAACCCCCCGCGAGGATCCAGCAACTCTCTGTTCTGCGTTCCGTTCCCCGTCCCCCGTTCCCGTCCCCCGTTCTCCGTACTCTCCTGTCTCTGTCAGTCGAATTGTGTGGGACTTAGTGCTTCGGATGGCGAACATGTGCTCACCGTGCGCGCATGTCATGGACCAGCACTCCAGGCGCGGCATGCCTGGTGTCGGAGGTGTGTCAGCCATGTGGCTACGCGATGTCCAGTCGCACGAGATGCGCGAGTGTGCTGGCATGCACCTTGGCTCTCTTCGCCGCGCATTCAGTGGCGGCGCGAAACGAGGAGATTCTGGGCGTACAGCAGCACCGCGGCTCCGGCAACCATCGTCAGGCCCGCACACCACTCGAGGCTCGTCATCGACTCGTGCAACAGCCAACTGGCCAACAGCATCGTGAGAAAGGGTGTCACGGTCTGTGCACCGGAAGTGACCGCTGCGCCGAGTCGCGATACGGCCGAGTAGAGAAAGTAGTGTCCCAGCGCGATACCCAGTACGGACGACGCGACCATCACCAGAGCGTCCATGCGGGAAACGTCCAGCAGCTGCGAATAGTTGCCCATGCCAAACATCGCCATCAAGATCCCGACCGACACGTAGTGTGACACGATCCCAAATCCAACCAACGGGTTAATTCCCCGCAGGAAGAATCGGACGCTGACGGCGTAAAAGCCCATGAAGACGGCACAGAGCAGAATGATGACGACCCCGGCCACCGTGACCTCGGCATCAAACTGGATCTTGCTGACCGACATCCAGATGAAACCACCGATCAGCAGGACCAGGCCGACATAGAATTGCGGCAGCGACAATAACTTCCGCTCGTCGTGGAACAGCAGCATGGACCCGGAGAGGGCGAACACCAGCGAGAACCGCATGAAGAACGCGATCGTGCCGGCGGGCAGGTGGTAGGGTGCCAATGCCCACAGCACCTGACCGGCAAATGCGAAGAACGAAGGGACGATACAGCGGCGCAGCGTCTGGCGATCGAGATCGCCGCGCGCCAAGCCACGATCAGAATGGGCCAGTAGAGGATCGCCGCCAAGGGATATCGGAAACCGTTGGCGGTCCAGGCATCCACCGTTCCGGTCAAGTAGCGCAAGAACACGGGCACGGACGACCAGCAAAGAATGTTGGCCAGCAGGAACGCGGCGCCCGATATGCCTCCGGAAAGTGAATCTACTGGCTTGGCCTTGTTCATGCCTGTTTCGTCGTCGTTTCGTCCGGCCGGTGGGGTGGTGATAATAGTGTCGCTGGCGTGACTTGCCCTGCCCACCAGCGGGAGACAATATGGTGGCCGTTCCAGAGCCGTATTATCCAGGTCACGCGTCGGGGGTGGGTGAAGTACGGTGCCGGCCCGATCTGCTGGAACGGGCTCGTCTGGCCGCCTTCGCCGCCTGTCTGATCCGGTCGCCGCCCCTGATCCTGTCGCCAGGTACCGGAATACCCTGCACAGTAGCTTTCTGCGAGCCATTCAGCTAGGCGGCAACCGCCGGCGCCGGGCGACGATATTCTGATACCCAGGAATGATAGGCTGTGGAGAAATCGGCCGTCAAACCTGCTATGTTGGTATTTGATGGCCAGAAGGCCTCGGACAAGTCTCGCTGCAAAACACACACCTTGGTCCTCGCCTTGGAATCCTACTATGATCCGATCACGTCTGCTGTGGGCCGTTCTCTTTCCGATCGTTTGTCTGAGTCTGCCGGCCCTGGCGTGGTCCGATGATTTGTCCATCTCCACGCTCAGGCTCGTGCCATTTCCCAGGCAGGTACAGCGTGTTTCGGGCTTGTTTGTGTTGAGTGAGCATCTGACTCTGCAGGCACCCGTCGCCGAAGCGGAATGGATCGGTCGAAGAGTGACCCGGGAGTTGGAATTGGCTCGAGCTCCGCTTTGGAAGGTGAAAGCCACCAACACCTCGCAGTTCTGTCTGCGGATTGCGGCAGAGGAAGGCGAGTTGAGACCGCATGAATTTCCCGCGGATGCACCGGCGGGGAGCTACTCGCTGCAGCTGAGTCCCGAGGGGGTTTGTTGCACGGGAGTCGACCTGGCCGGACTCCATTATGGGGTCGAGACACTCTGTCAACTGATTCGGGCCAACCGGTCGGATAGTGCCCTGCCATGCCTCACGATTCGCGACTGGCCGTCACTCACGTGGCGTTGTTTTCAGGACGACTTGACGCGCGGTCCCAGTTCGACGCTCGCCACGCTCGAGCAACAAGTCGACCTGGGTGCGGAATTGAAGATGAACTTGTTCACCTATTACATGGAGTACCAATACGCGTTTGAAAAGCACCCGAACATCGGTCCGCAGGACGGATCGTTGTTGCCGTCCGAGCTGAAGGCACTGGTGCAGTATGCCAAGACCCGGCACGTGGACATTCTCGGCAACCAACAGTCATTCGGCCACTTCACGGGGATTCTCAAGCATCCGGAATATGCTGCGCTGCGTGAAACCAGCTATCTGCTCTGCCCGACGAACGAGGAGAGTTACCGGTTGTTGGATGATCTGTACTCGGAGGAGTGCCCGCTGCTGCCTTTCCCCATGTTCAACGTCTGTTGCGATGAGACAGAGGGTCTGGGGACCGGGCCGTCGAAGGCCTTGGCCGACGAGATCGGCGTCGGTGGAGTGTACGTGCGACACATCCGCCGCGTCCACGATTTGCTCAAGGAAAAATACGACAAGCGGATGATGATGTGGGGGGATATCATTCTGCAGCATCCGGACAAGCTGGAGCAGATTCCCAAGGATACGGTGATGTTGACGTGGGGCTACGGGCCCAACGCGAGTTTCGAGCATCAGATCTTGCCGTTCAAGGAATCCGGCTACGAGTTCTTTGTCTGTCCAGGGATCAGCAATTGGAGCCGGATACTGCCCGACTTCGCCGTCACCACAACAAACATTCAGAACTTCGTGCGCGACGGGGTCAAGCATGGAGCATTGGGAATGCTCAACACCGCCTGGGAGGATGATGGCGAAGCGCTGCAGGGATACAAGTGGCACGGTTACGCGTGGGGAGCGGAATGTGCCTGGAACGCATCGGCTACGAGCTTGGAAGATTTCAATCGTCGCGTGGGAGGTGTATTGTTTGGCGAACCGGGAGATCATTTCGGTCAAGCCATCGCGCTGCTTTCCAAGACGCACAGTCTTCCTGGCATGCAAGCCATGCTGAATGCGCGTTTCTGGCAGAATGACTTCTTGCCGCGTCAAGGCGCATCGGCCACTCGCAAGTCCGCTCAGCGCCTGTTGGACATCGTCCAGCCGGCTATCGAGCATCTGGAAGCATGCCGGCGGGATGCCGTGGTGAACGCTCCGTTGCTCGACGCGTTCCTGCTTGGTGCCCGGCGCATGGAATTGATCGGTCAGCGGATGCTCGATGGATTGCGGGCCGTCGAGTCATACGCCGCCGCGTACGACGCGAGCGATCGTGACGAGCGTGTGAAACGCGTAACGGAAGCGGAGCAGCTGGTCCAGAAGACCCGGCAAGCACATCGCGATCTGGGGGAGGAATTCAAACGGATCTGGCTCAGTGAGAGCAAGCCGTATGCGCTCGACTGGACGATGAAGCGTTATGCCGAAATGGATATGTGGTACCAGGCGCTTGGCGATCGCCTGACGGATGCTCGCCTGAAGGCCGAGCAAGGGGAAGCGATTCCGTCACCGGCTGGGTTGGGGCTGGCGTCATCCACTTCCTATCTGCGACAGACCCGTCCTTACGCCGTATCGACCGATGCGCTGAAACCTGGTGCGCAGTGGTTCGAGCCCACTGCCACGCATCGTCTGGGGATCACGGTCGAGGCGGGAAATGTCGATCGATACGAACTCCCTGTGGAGGTGGATGTGGCAATCTCGGACCAACTGGCGACCTTGCCGCTGCGGGCCTTCTGGTTGCGCGAGGGGGGCGAACCGCGGGAGCTTCTCGCTCAATGGGACGAGGTGGCCGACAGCGCCAAGCACCGCCTGACTCTCGTAGTTCCCGGCCCGATTGCCCAGAATACATCGGCCGAGATTCAGGTTTACTGTGGGTTGCCCGCGCCGGGCGAGCCGCTGGCGGCGGCCGCCAAAACGGACGAATCTGACGAGCAACTGAAACGTATGGAGAATGGTGCGCTAAGACTGCTGTTGGGTAGCGAAGGGGCACACATCTATCGCTGTGAGGTGAAGGACGCGGATGACCGTGACGTGACGACCCCGGGAGAAACCGGCTGGGCCGGACTGGCGGACTTGAGCGGAGAATATCGAGCGGCTCGCAATCAACTCACCTGCACGGCGCGCGGACCGGCGGTCGTCCGTTATGTCTGCGAGGATGCCCACGAGATGGTCAAGACGATCAGTCTGTTTGGTGGTGTGTCGTGGTTGGAAGTGGTGTTGAGCGAGCCTGTGGGATACTACTGGGATTTCGACGATCCACAGCTCTTTGCAGCGGACAGCCCCAGTCCGGGAACGTACCTGTTTTCGGACGGCACGACCGGACCGGTGGGGAGTAACGCGGAGGCCGTCGCCGGCCAGGTCAAGGTAGCTCGTGCCAACTGGGCCATCAAGTGGAACCAGCAGAAGCTCGCGTTGGGGATGGCTGCTCCCGAGGTCGCCGCGCGATTTGTCGTCGGTCCTGGCGCGGGAGCCGGGGGAGTTGGCATCGAAGGAGGCCCCCCCGCCGGCCACTTCATCACTTTCGCAGGTGTGCTGCGGCAGTCACCTGACGAAACAATGCAGCGTCTACAGCAGACGCTGGACTTCACGAATCAACCCAAGGTGGTCGTGTGGAAGCTGCAGGAAAAACCCTAGCGTGCCCTACGTAGAACGGAATTCATTCCGTTCGTGCAGCATCCTCCAACCGTCCACTTCCCCCTACGTAAAACGGAATTCATTCCGTTCGTGCAGCATCCTCCACCGTTCCACTTCCCCCTACGCAGAACGGAATTCACTCCGTTTTCAGTACGACTTCATTGTCCGCGTCGCTGCTCAACAGAAACCGCTTGAGTCCTGCGGGGGTGTCGGGCTTTAGCGGAGGCAATGCAATGGCGGAAGCGTGCGAGGCGGGTACCACAAGTTCGGCTGCGACACCCTGTGGGATGCTCAATCGCAGGTGCCGGCCATCCTCCTGCAAAGTGGCTGCAAAGTGAATCGGGCCGTGGGGAGTGTAGCTGTCCAGTTCCAGGTGCTGCAGGTCGCCCAATTGCGGTCGGATCTGGCAATGTGCGAAACCTGGCTGCGTGGGACGAATCCCGGCGATATCTTGCACGACGACAAAGAGCGGCGCCACGGCACAGTGGCTCCACTGAAAGTGTGAATCGGGCGCGACAGACCAGGTCTCCTGCAGCGTGTTGTTCTCGACGACCGATTGCATGGTGGCCCAGCGCGAGCGAAGATCGTGCAAGACGGCATCGATCTGTCCGGCCTGGGCCAACGCCCAGAATCGCCAGGGTGCGTTGCAGGGATACGAGTATCCCATATGATCGGGGCACGTCACCAGTTCGTTGACGGCCGCGGCGGATTGGCTGTTGGGGCACTGATCGAACATGATGCTGGTGGCCAGCGCCCGGTCGCTGGTACGGATCTGTTGTTCTTCGGCCAGCCAGGGGAGATTGTCGACGAACAGGAGATGTTCCTCCGACCAGAAACGTCGCCTGGTGGCTTCCAGCAGTTCCGCGCCGAACTGGCGCATATCGGCTGCTCGATCCCCTTCTCCCATGACGTCGGCCATGGGTGCCAGCGCGTGTTGAAACATGGCCGCGGCATAGAGGTTGAAGGCGCATTGCTTGTGCCGTTGCTGACGATATGCATCGTGATCGATCCAGACGGTCGGGATTCCCAACTGTTCGACCGGCAACAGGCCCTCTTCGCCGCGGAGTCCTCGCAGATATTCGGCGAAACGGATCAGGCGTGGATAGGGTTCGGCCAATGCCCCGCCATCACCGGTCTCGAGATAGTGCTTCCAGCAATCGAAGTTGAAGCCGATGCCATGATCCAACAGGGGTCCCCAATAGGCGGCGTCAACCTGTTTCTGGGCGATCCGAGCCAGGCGATCGTAGGCGGGCCAGCAGTCGAGGAAATAGCCGTCGGTGGTCATGCCTTCGCTGAAAGTCCGCAAGAATCGGCGGGATAATCGGGACTCGCCAAACACCTGCCGGATCGCGATCAACTGGTGTCCGCCATCGCCGCTATACTGTTGTCGCTCTCGGCCCATGCCGTCGACGACCGTCTCGATCGCCGAATTGCGGAGGGTGTTGATCGAAGCATCGAACAATCGTTGCAGCGCGGGATCGCTGCAGCGAACGAGCGGTTGGTGCGGCCAGTCAAATTGCCTGCGCAGCACGCCGACATTGCGAATCACCACCGGTCCGTTCGC
This sequence comes from uncultured Planctomycetota bacterium, assembly GCA_963802295.1. Classification (GTDB taxonomy): domain Bacteria; phylum Planctomycetota; class Planctomycetia; order Pirellulales; family Pirellulaceae; genus JAJRVM01. The sequence goes on from CAWDIM010000022.1 coordinate 671,669, forward strand.
TTCGCGAATGTGCAGCTGGATCCAGCGGAGTGAATCGTAATCGAAAGCCGCGAACTGGTTCCGGCCGCCGCGGCAGATGAAGCGTGTCCAGGAGTAGAAGTGGTTGTCCATCCAGGCCGTCTTGTCCGGATCGTGAGCCTCCTGTGTCATCAGCTCGACAATCGTGCCGGCCGGGGCCGTGATTTCGAAATAGGGGAAGCCCACGATCTGCTCGGACAAGTCGAAGGTCAGAAACAGTCCTTCGTGTTCCGCTGTCGGCGGCAGTTGCCAGCTTCCGGCAGCCGATTCGATGGCGACGTTATCGCGTGAAATCGCGAAGCTGTCGGGCACGCGGAAGTCAAACCAGTCGGACGGATCGCGTTTCCATGTCACGCGACCCTGATCGCGCAGGGACTTGACCGGCACCGGCTCTTCGCGCACCAGCGGAATCTGGCGAGCTCGCAACGAACCGTCTTGAGCGGCCACACGGTCAATCGAATCGGTTGTCTGGTAAGAGCTGCACGAGGGCGGCTTATCAGCCGGGCAGTCGAGTGGCATGGCGGGCATCCAGCTGCTGTCCGGATCGAACTCGGGCATGCTCCAACCGTAGGGGTGCTTGCGCGCATCGAACTCTTCCTGCAGCGATCGCAGGAACCAGCGTTTGGGCTGCGCGGGGCGATGGCCTCGATCGATGGAGCATTGCCAACTATCGTCGGAAAGAACCTGAACAACCTGTTGGTCGCGTGTCTGGATGACAACGTGAAACAGCAAGCCCGGTTTGCCGGCCGCCCAGGTACCTTCACCGATCCCGTAATAGAGGACTTCCACGCCGATGACGTTCTTGCCGACCTGCAGAAGATCGGTGATATCCACCGGGTCGACATCCCACTGACGCGGATCACAGGGAGCCGGTCCCCACTGGACTCGCCGCCCATTGATCGTGAGTTGATAGCGGCTATCGGCGGTGATCCATCCCACCGCACGCGCGGGAAGCTGATCGAGCGTCACTTCCTTGCGGAACAGTACGAACGTATTGGGGAGCGTCCGCTGCGACGGGAGCCAGATCCACTTGGCCGGCTCGAGCGTCACCCGAGACGGCAGCCACTGGCCCGTTTTCTCGGGGCCCGTTTTCTCGGGGCCGAACTGAAGGGCCGAGATTTCATCCACCGTCATGGCCGCCTGTTGCGAGCCGGCTGCCGATTCCGCTGGCGGATCAGCCAGGCACGGCGCGGCAGGCCAGGACGAGCACGACAACAGGAGAAACAGTGTCGCTGGCCCAGTCAAGAAGACAGAGCAGTGCGTCATGGAAAGATGCCCTATTGAGGTGGCGTATCGCTTTGGCCCAGGGCACTGCATTGATATCGCGCCCAGGGATGACTCAGGTTCAACTTGGCAGCCTGTTCGAATTCGTTTTTCGCTCCGGCCGTGTCTCCTTTTCCCAGCAGACCGAGTCCGATGCGATAATGGGCGGCGGCATTTCGGCTCGCCTGCGATGCCTGTTGTCCGAACTTGGCGAAAAAGTCCGCCGCTTCGCGCTCGTCAAGCTGTTTTTTGCCCGCGTCGATCAGTTCATCAAATACCTTGATGGCTTCGTCGGCCCGTCCGAGTTTCAGCATACTCAACGCCTGATAGAAGCGTGTTTCCGGCCACCGCCGCGTCTCTTGCTGATCGGCAGCCTGGGCGAAGAAGGATTGGGCTTTGTCGGCGTCCCCCTGAGCTTCCAGGGCCAGTCCGGTGTAGTACGCGACTTCGGGGGCCCGCGGGTCGACTTGGGGGCGTCCGACTGAGAGGTTTTCCGGATACTCCGCCGCCTTTCGGAAATGCTCCAGGGCGGCTGCCGGCTGCTGTGCCTGCAGCGAGCGTAATCCTTCCAGCAAGTGGGCATCGACGTACACGTCATGGATCTCGTCGCGTCCTTCTTGAGCGTGGAAGAAATTGTCTTCCAGGTAATCGATGGCGCGAGCATAATTGCCGTTCAGCACCAGCACCATGATCTCGCGCAGGAAACTGTCTTCGCGTTGGATGACGATGGGGTGATTTGCCAGGAACGCCTGTAGCCGCCTGGCGGGCTCCACATTCCCCGCTTCGTACAACATGTCCAACTCCAGCAGCAGCCGGGCATCAATCTTTTCGCAGGCGAGGGCCCGCTCGTAACAGTCAATCGCCTTGGCGACATCGTTCTTCACGCGGTATGCCGCCCAACCGGCATTGCGATGAACGATCGCCAGCGAGGCATCCAGGCGGCGCGACGTCTCCCAATGCTGCATGGCCGTTTCGGGCTGCAGGTCGAAGAGCAGATTGCCCAAGTAGTACTCGGCGCGAGCATCGTTTGGATTGACGGAAAGGGCGGCGTTGAGCACATCGACCGTTTCCAGGCGGAAGGGGAAACAGTAATCGGTGGGCATGCTTGCCCCTTGGGCAAAGCACTTCGAGGCGACGGCCGCGTCACCCAACTGATGGTGGAGGTAGCCGAGGTAGTAATGGACCAACGGGTAGACGCCGGCCGGCCGCATCTGGGAGGCGACGGGGCGCTCGAGCACTTCCATCGCTTCCTCCCACATCCCCACATACATGTAGTCGCTGGCCAGTTCCAGGTACGCCTGGACGTCGTCGCGCATCAGCCGAGTGAGGTTCGCCAGCGCCGCGGCCGAAGCGGCTGGGTCCTGGCTGGCCTGCAACCTGCCAAGCTCGTTGTGCGCCCAGAAATCGAGCGGATCCGCGACCAGTACGTGCGCGGCCGTCTGTTGAGCTTCGGAGTGGCGGCCGAGTTTGCGCAGAATGGCCGCGTGCAGGGCCTGAGCCTTGGTGTCGAGAGCGTTCGCTTGGAGCGACTGCTGAATGTGCTGCAGTGCTTGCGGATAATCCTGCCGCCGGCTGGAAAGGGTTGCCAGTTCGTAACTGGCAGCCGCATGAAAGGCCTGATCCCAGGCCGCTCGAGAAAACTGATCGTACGCTTCCCCGTAGCGCTGCTGACCGCGCAAGGCAAGACCCAACTGGAAATGCGCTTCACCATCGCGCGACCGAGTGTAGTCCTGCGTTAGTCGCCCGACTGCCAGACGCAGATGCTGTTCGGCTTGCTGATACATGCCGCGGCGATTGTAGTTGATGCCGACCATGATGTTGCAGCGCGCGTCGCCCGGATCCCGCTTCAAGGCTTCCTGGTAATAGCCCAGGGGGTCGACACGGGGATTGTGAATCTGCTCGATGCGCAGGCCGGTCAGATACAACTCCTCGACGGAAGAAATATCCTCGGGTTTGGGCGGAGCCTGGACGGGAGCGGGGAGCTTGTCGATGGGTGGCAGAGCAGTCTTCCGATAGGAAACCAGCTCGCTGCCGTCAGCCGCCACGAGCGCGGCATGCAGTTCGGTCTCCTGGGTGCCGGCCGGCACCGAGACTTCCCGAGTGAACGGCGAGTCAGGCCCAATGTCGATCGTTTCTTGGAGCAGGATGGTGTCGCCCAATGAAAGCGTGGCGCGTGCCCCTGCGCGTCGTGTGGTTGTCTGGAATCCCACGAAAGCGGTATGGTTGTCACGCAGTTGCAGGTTGACCGCCCCTTCCAGGTTTGCGTTTGTGAAGCCGCCAATCTGGCGGACGGGGTACCAGTAGTGCTTGAAGGTCTTCACCTCATGCGGCTTGATCCAGCTGTAGTCTGGTTGGTTGTCGGAGAATGCGCCGACCATGAGTTCGGCGTACGGACCATCTTCGTCGGTCAGGATTTTATCCCACGCGCGTCCCACCGAGCCGGTACCCCATTCCCACAGTTTCGCTCCGCACACCACATGATGATTCCCCACGTGCACGACCCCCGCGTCGCGGCCATGGTCGTACCCACCCATGAAATCCTCCTGCAAGTTCCAGGCGAAGAAGGAATTGGAGACGGGCGAGTTCTTCCACCAGCTGATATCCTTGCCTGTGTAGTCGTAGCCGCGATATTTCCCTCGGGCGATGGGCCAGGTGGTGAAGTCGATCTTGGAATGGTAGGTGGCCTCTTGCACGCTGGGGGGGAAAATCACTTGATAGTCGTCATTCACATGAACCGCCACGTTCGCCCAATACAGGATGGAATGGGGCAGCGCCGTGCGGTTGAAGAACGTCACGGAGGTCTCCACGTACGAACGATCGGGATAGAGCGTCAGGCCGATCAGCCACTTCATGCGATGGCGTCGCTCTGTTTCGCCGAACCAGATCGTCTTGCTGCCGTCGCGATTCTCGACCAGCGTGTGATCGACGGTCATGAACGTCGTGTTGCGATGGTGGTGAAAGGCACACCACTCGACCCCCCCTGAGATCCAGGCGCCCAACATGCCGATGAGAGCCGGCTTGATCACATGCTGCTGATAGAAGAAATCGTAACCGTTGGTTTTGTCCGTGGCGGAAAACAGGCGGCCGCCGATTTCAGGCAACACGCAGATTTTCAGGTATTCGTTTTCCAGCCACAAAGACGTGTAGGTCTGATCCTTGCGCTGGTGAACCAGGTGATCCTGCAGCGGATAGGGATAGACTCGTTTCTGCGCCCCCTGGTACGACTCGTTCATGTAAAACATCGGGTTCGGATCGGCCGGACCCATTTCGTAGGTAGGAATCACCAGCGGCCGCTCGGATATGCGCACCCCCTGCGGCTCATCGGCGATGGAGCTGCGAGAAGTCAGAGTGCTGGTGGCGGCAGCCAGCAGGGCCAGCGTGCACGAAGCGAGCTTGCACCAGATTAGACGGGAGGGGGCGATCATGGTCTCACTCCTGAGGCGACGACAGCGTAAGTCGATTCGAAATGATGCCCGCGCGTGGCCGTATCGATCGGGCTAGATACTCAACCTGCATGACGCGCGCACCACATGGGCCTGTTCACATTTGAAATCCGAAGCACGACGATTGGCCGAGGCAGGCGAGGCGGTGCCAGGGTGCCGCGAGTGCCATGGGAAAACGGGGACGCAGCTCGCGCCGCGTCCCCGCTGGGGGTGATTCAACTCGACCTGCAGCCTGCTAATCAGCCGAAGGGGTTGAAGGGATCCGTGACACCCGGAATCGCACCGGGGTAAATCCCCTCAGCGTTCGGCAGGATCGGTGCCTGGGATTCCCAAGTGTAATCTTCGATACCGGGAGCGAGCGACTTCCCTTCTTCCACGGCCTCGTCCCACTTGATGACCCTGCCGCTATAGGTCGCCATCCGGCCCAGTACCGCTGTGAAGCTGCTGGTGGCACCAAAGCCGCCTTCATTGTAGGGGAGGTTGTTGCGAATGGCCTCGACCAGTGCGAAGTGTTCCTGCTCGTAAGGATTCGAGAACTTGAACTCGACGCCGTTCAGGTCCTTCTCGTTCCCTTCGCTCTGCATGCTGGCATCACCCTTGGTGCCGTACGCATGTTCGTCGACTCGCTCGAAGCAGCCGCGCACGTGCCGGCATTGGCTGTACATCTTCGAGCCGTCCGGATAGGTGTATTCGACGAAATGGTGGTCGAAGATCTGAGTCTGGGGGTAGAGCGCGCGGCGCAGCTGGTCACCTCCCATGCCGTTCGCTTCCACCGGATGCGCGTTCTTGGCCCAGTTGCAGACATCCAGGTTGTGCACATGCTGCTCGCAAATGTTGTCGCCGCTGAGCCAGCAGTAGTGGTACCAATTGTCGACCTGCTTCTGCATCTCGGTCCAGCCCTCTTTGCCATCGCGCCACCAGATGCCGCCACCATTCCAGTAGGCCTGTAGCAGCACGAGATCGCCGAGTTTGCCATTGTGAATCTGCGCGATGCCGTTGACATAGCTCGGCTGGTGATGACGCTGCAGGCCCACCCCGACCTTCAGGCCTTTCTTGTCGGCCATGTCGTTTGTCTCGAGCAGGCTGCGATAGCCCGGAGCATCGACACAGCAAGGTTTTTCCATGAAGACGTGCTTGCCGGCCGTAATGGCTGCCTTGTAGTGGAGTGGCCGGAAGCCCGGTGGCGTGGCCAAGATCACCATGTCGACGTCGGCATCGATCGCCTTCTTGAAGGAGTCCAAACCCCAGAACGTCTTTTCCTTGGAAACGCCAAACCGCTCGGCAGCTCCTTTGGCATTGTTCTCAAAAGCGTCGGCGACCGCGACGATCTTGGTGTTCACACAAGCTTTTGTGTTGTCCGTGGCAGCCCCATTTCCACGGCCACCACACCCGATCAGTGCGACCTTGATTTCATCGCTGCCCGCCGGATGCGCAGCGCGGGCCAGACTCAAATTCAAGCCACCCATCAACGCGGCTCCTGTCGCGACCGCTGTCGTTCCCCGAAGGAAATTGCGACGTGATTCCAATTTCTTGTTGCTCATCTGAATATTCACTCCCAAGTCAATAGAGTTACGGATAATCACGATTCCGATCACATGCCGGTCGCGGTTCTCGTACCACACGGGCCAGTGGCACTGGCTCGCCTCCCTCCTCCCCTGCGGCAGCTTGGCACTGGGCCAACTGCCTGCCAGAAACCGATCAGTGTGACAGCTGTGTTAACGGTCCTTGTCAGCAACAACTGTCCTGTCAAAGCTGCGAAGTGTCGCCTGCTGGCGAAACCGCGCCACGGTCTGGTGCGCAAGCCAGCTAGGCCTGTGCCCATTGTTCCTGCAAGAACTTGGCAGACTTGGGAATCTCGACGTTCCCGTCCCCCTTGACGCCACATTCCAAGCTGCAGAAGTCCTGATATCCGATCAACTTCAAGCCGCGAAATCCATCCACAAAGCTCCGCTCGTCTTGGCCGGGCAGAACGCGTATGCGGGAAGCCAGGTGGACGTGGTGCAGGTAGGACCCAGCGGAAATGAACGCACCCAAGTCGCTCGTTTCCTCGATGTACATGTGATAGAAATCACCCATCATCTGGATGCCGGGACTGTTGATGTCGCGGCAGATCGAGGCCGCATCGGCCAGTTGACGCAGGAAAAACGCTTCACCACGATTCAGCGGTTCGAACAGCACCCGTGAGTTCACGCTGACCGCGTATTCGCCAATCGCTGGGAATTCATCCAACAAGACCTTGCGGATCTCCTGGTTCGTGCGCTTCGTCTCGTGATTGAAGGCCGGTACGAATATCACCCCGGTGCTGTTGAGTGCCGCCGCGGCGTCCAGGGCTTGCTTCAGGTTCTCCCTCCCCTCCTTGCGTTTCGCGTCGTCCTCATGGATCAGATTGCCGGAGTTCGAACCCCAGCAAATCGCGCTGACCTTCAAGTCGGTCTTGGCAACCGCCGCCAGGAACTCCTGCTGCCGGCCGACGACGTCCCCATTCGGTTCGACTCCCACAAAGCCCCAGGACTGCAGTTTCGCCAATTTCTCGTCCAGGCTGGCGCCCGGAATCAAACCTACCTGGCTCGACAACTTCAAGACCGCCTCTTGCTGCGGAGCCGGGATATCTACCGCCAACGATGGGGACGCGATCGCAACGCCTGCCGTGGCGGCCGCAGTTCCCAACAGAAAACCTCGTCGATGCATCGTCATGGTGTAAGCCTCCTGTTCTGATGTGTAATCCACAGCTCGGGAACCGTCCGTCCCGTCTCTGGGCAACCCGTCTCTGGGCAAATGGTCGCCCTCCAATGGGAAGTAGCCAACTTACGGTGCCCGCTTCATGCTACACGCTGGTCGTACGTGTGATCGAACCTCAGCGAGACATCTCCGCGATCAAGCGTCTGTCCAGTGCGGAATCGTTACCTACGCTCCTCGATCGATCATGTGCCGCAATCGCGCCGGTCAGGTGTGTCCGCCAAAGCGGTTATGCTGCTGGTGGAAGGAAGGTTCTATTGTAATACGTTGTGTGGCGGGGCACGAGTTCTGCCGCCGGTGTCCCCTTTTTTTCTTGCCGTTTTCTGGGGCACCCACAGTCCATCCCGCAGGCATTACATCTTCTCATCGCGTCCCCCGCCCAGGATGGGGGATGTCGACGGGTTTCTGTCGTGCATCAGGATTCCCGTTCGAGTCGGCCCGGCGCGGCGCCGGCTCACCGCACGGCTCGGCGGGCACGGTCGCGAAACGGGCGCTGCTGAAGGCTCAACCTCCGACTATTTCACAGTGATTTGGCCGATGCGGTAGCGTCTTTGTCCGTCATCGTCCGCCAACGGCAAAGCGATGCGGGGTGTCCCGTCCAGTGACCCGACGGACACAAATACGTCTAAAGTGCCCGGCGTCGCCGATCGCGCAAACGTCCGGGGACCGTCCAGATAAACTTGTGCCACGGCGAAAGTCCCGGAGCATTCGGCTGGAGTGGCCTCATTGGGGGGGCCGATCTGCAGGTCGCGCAGGTTGAAATGATCTAGCACATGTAACGATACGATGCCCCCCTGTTCATCTTTCAGGGTCACGGCCATGTAGCCACCGGGGTAGCAAGGTGCAACGCCAGCGTTTGCCCAAGTTGCCTTGACAGTGAAGGGCTGGCCCAGTGCAATTTCGCGCGGCCAGGAAATCTCTCGCAGCTGAAGTCGATAGCCGAGTCGGCGATTAATCCGCTCGATGGCCTCCCGGTTCTTCTCGAGAAACTCGTCCGGCCACCAGTGAATGGACATGTACGCCGCGTGGTAATCCTCCACGGCACGCTCCAGCAATCGACCGTCGTCCCAGGCGTTCCTGGCAACCGATGCTCCGTAGTGCTCGTGTTCCAGCACGACGGGCAGCTTGGGCCAGAAGGGGCCAGCCAATTCGGCATGGTACCAGGAATTGGGAGGAGGTTGAACGCAGATACTGTCATCGCGCAACGTCACTCCGTGTGCCAGCATATAGTCAGTGATCTCGTGTTGCGCGACCCGATTCCCCGGACCGATGTAGTCGTCACTCACGGCAAGCAATGTCCGCGGGAAATATTTCAAGTGCAACGCGATGTGCTTCAGCTTGACGGCATCATCCACTTCAATTTTCGTGCTCGCCCAGCAATGCCCTTCTCCCCACACACCGTACGAACCGACGTCAATGAACGCCACGTGAGGGTTGTTATCGTAGCGGCGAGCGAACTCCTTCAAGAAGTTCTCCAGCTTGGCGAGGAACACGGGATCATCGTATACCGGTTCCCAAAAAGGTCCGTCCGGATCAACCCCGGTGCCGACCTTGAAATTGTGCCCCTGTGCGCCTGCCTGTTCCACCCACTGGGGAGTGGCATATCGCATCCAACTCTCACTGCAACTCACGCGAAACGCCACCTGCTTGCCTTTGGCGATCCACCGTTGGGCCGGAGTATCGACGACCGACCAGTCAAATTCCCCTTCCTTGGGTTCCAGGAACGACCAAGGGAGCCGCAAATAGACGGTCGAGAGCCCGGGGAAATTGTCCAGCGTGTCTGACGGTGCGAGCTTCGAACCGTAGTTCGCGATAATGTTCGAGTAGTAATGCATGGTCCACCCCATATCGGGGTTCACCAATGCCTGGCCATTGTCGCTGGGCTTGACGTTGATCAGTTCCTGGGCGGAGAGGAGCGACGCCAACGGGCAGATCAGCAGCAGGATGAGCAGAGTACGAGTCATGATATCACCACCATTCAACGGAGAGTGAAGATCCGCACTTCCTTGGGACGCAGCATTACTCGGAAATGGTCGACCTGCTGGCCCACCAGTTGGTTGCTCATGGCATCGACGACAGTCGCCGGTGCGGGGAGTCGAATCTCGGCTTCTCCACCCCGAGCATCGGTACCCAGCATGAGATAATTCCGGTTGGCAAACAATAGGTGGGAGGAATTTGAATTGTAGATGTGGACCCCGGCATTCGCGGCAATGCGTTTCAGCAGTGCGGCCGGCAGCGGCGCCGCCGCCGTGTAGATGGACGTCCATTTCTCCAGCCGTCGTCGTGCCAGCACGACCTGCCGCGAATCGTCACTGCGAACCCCGAGAATCTCTACGGTCGCGTCGTCGACGACAAAGGGATCCGCGTCCAGCAAAGGGATTTCTATCGCCAGGTCGGAGAACTCCCCGCGCATCACCGCCTTGGCGGATAGCGTCGGGGCCGCGCCGGCCACCACCTGGATGCCGGTCACCTGCCCGATGTTCATCGGATCCGAGCCGCGCTGGTCAAAATACCCCGGCGCGTAGAACCAGATGACAGTCCTGTTGAGGTCGGCAAGTTGCCGCTGCAGGGTTTGGCGTTGAGCATCATCGAGTCGAAACGCGTTGAGCACGAGTGCCAGTTTGTAGGGACGAGTGTCAAGTTGTTCCAGATCGCTCAGCAAGGCCGCATCATAAGGGGCGACCATGCCCATTTCGGCCAACTGGCCACTCAGCAGCGTGCGCAGGAGCGTGCCGGGTTGCTCGGCCGGATTGCGAAAGCGCAGATAATGCTGCGAATCTTCGTCCACGAGCAACAGGATCTCCGCAGGGGATGTCCGGTCGGCTGGCAGCAGCGAATCGCGGCGGATCTTGCCCAGTTGTGTGACCCCTTCCATGATCGCCCGATCATCGTAGTAGCCGCCGTGAATATCGAAATGAGCCGTCTGCACTCCGCTGGCGAGTGTCATGCCGACCTCTCGGCAGTTCATCCAGACGAACTCCTCGGGGGTCGTGGTGAGCCCCATCTGGTATTCCCAGGTTTTCAGGTTCGGGTCCGCCTTCAGTTTCTCAAAATACTTGTAGCTGACCTGGTCGAAGTCGTTCCAGAACAGCTTGCCGTGCAAGGTTAATGACTTGATCGGAGCGCGAAAGAAAGGCTGGCCGGGCAAGTTCCGGTTGTAATAGCTCGACGGCGCCATAATGAAGTCGATCCATGGGGATCGCAGCATCTTGTGCAGGGCGAGGTGGCCGGCATCTTCGGCGAGATCGACAAACTCAAAGGTGTACGCGTAAAACGCCCCGACCACTTTCGGTTCTCCGACCGTTTCCTTGACGGTCCGCGCGAACACCTCGATTGTGCCGGCCATGATTTCCGACCAGAACGTGTGGAAATCAATCACCGGCTGCTCGCGAGGGATCTGGCGGAAGGTGCGCGAGCGATCACCCAGCCGCTCGCTCTGCCCGGGGATCTCGGCCGACATGATCGTGACATTCCCTTGCTGCCACGCCTCGCGCAGCGCCTGGTCCTGGCCGTAGCGCGTGCGCAACCAGGCTCGGAAAGCCTGCTGCATGTGAGTGCTGTAATCTCCCAGCAGCGGGCAATTCATGCTCCAGTGATACCACTCCTCCGTCTTCTGGCCGGAGAGCTGATAACCGACGATGCGGTCGCCGTAGTCGGATTGTTCAATATGCTCGATGATGGTGCGGAGGGCGAACTGCATGTCACCGCGCCATTTTTCGGAAGCCAGGGAGGGAAAGTCCGCCGGCCGAGGGAGCGCGAACAGCATTTCGCCAAAGCTGGTTGAGCCGTTACTCAACAGCATCATTTCCCCAGGATTCTCCTCGCGCCACCAGGCCGGCGCATCGATATAGATGCGCGGCCACAGTCGGGCCTGAGGCGCCGCCGCCAAGATCCGCCGGACCCGATCGTCCAGGTCCGAAAAATCCCAGCGATCCCGCTGTGGCCACAAGGGGCGCGAATAGCCGTAGCCGCTGATCTCCACCACGAAGTTGAAGATGTCACAGCCGGCCGCCGCGAACTGTGCGGCGCGATGCTCGAGATTCGGTGAACTGGTGTCGTACGTCGAATAGCAGAATCCGCTATGGGGTTGCCCGTCAATCATCAACGTTGGCAAGCCGCCCACCAGCTGGATATGACTCTCCGCCGCCGCAGCCGCCGCCATGGTGTGGCAGGTCCGCGGCAGGCCGCACCCAAGAAACAGGATGAGTGGCAGGGAAAACCGTCGCCAGGATGGCTGCCTGCCACTCATGGTTCACTTCCTCGTATGCCAGTCGCGGCAGTTACTTCAGACGCACGAGCACGCGCAGTCGCTTGCCTTCGTACGATGCCGCATTTCCCACAAAGGTCCAATCGCGGGTCTGTCCCTCGCTGTTGCCGATGCCGATATCGGCGCTGCTGCCGACGTTCCAGTGATTGATCGCGAAGATCGTCTGCTTGGCCGCCGAGTTGTGCACCTGCATGCAACCGTAGCCGTTTACAGGAGGCTCGGTCTTGTCGCCGAAATCATACAGACTGTCACTCGCTTGCGGGATCTTCTTGTCGTTGACGGCACTGTAATTGTGGGGCCAGAATTCGAGGTTGCCACTGTCCAAGTGCGTCCCGGTGACGATCCCCGTGACATTGGAGATGACGGTCAGGTCGCTGATTGTCTGTTGAATATTCGCCCCGCTGGCCGCGGTGGGAACGCCGATCTGCGTGAGGTCCTGTGTGAATGCGGGCATCGACGCATACACGTAGGTCGTCCCCTCGCCTGGCTTCTGGAGTTCCAGGAAGTAAGCGATGCGATCGATCTCGCCGCTGAGGCCGGCGGTATTGTTGACATCGTACGCCATCTCGTTGCCCAGATTGGCCAGATTCAAGTCGTACACCAGCTGGTAGTCCTTGGCTTCCGTAACCTTCAGGGCCAGCCAGTCCCGCGGAGGGACTTCTCCGGCGCGAAACTGCACGGCGGGCAACCCTGCCTGATTGGCCAGGTTGGGTTCGGCCAGCTTGTGCCAGGCGAATCGCAGGGCGACCGGCTTCTTCACCTCGGGGGACCACAGCACGACGGAGTCTCCGTCAATGTCGGCCGTGGCGGGCACGAAGTCGGTCTCTTCGCCAATGATCTCGAACCAGGTAAGTGGCTTCCCGTCACGCGAAACCAGGCCACCTCCCACGTTGTCGAACTGGACGCGGAGCTTGTCCCCCTCAACCGTAAACGACTTGTAGGTCGGACCGGAATAGACCACGCTGCTCTGCCCGTAAGTCTTCGCCAGCGCGATCAGTGCCAGCCGCTTCCCGACATCCTGCTTGTTGCGCGGGTGGATATCCTTCAGATCGCCGACATCGTGGATGACAGCCATTCCCGTGTGGGGGATGTCCAGTGCTTTGGCTTGCGCTTCCCAGAAAACGGGGAGGACCGTGGCTTTCTCGTCGCCATATTCGAACGGCGCGATCTGCACGTAGTAGAACGGGAAGTCGCCCTGATTCCACACCTCGCGCCACCCGCCGATCAACGCCTTCATCTTCTCGCAATACAACATTCCTTCCGTGTGATTCGACTCGCCCTGGTACCAGATCGCTCCCCGGATCGCAAACGGCACGAGCGGTTTGATCATGCCGTTGTAGAGTGTCGTGGGTTGCTGGGGTTCCGTCAGCGGTTGGATTTCCCGCGGGTAGATGGGAGCCGGTTCGAGAGGTGCTGTCGTCGTCAGGGCCGTCTTGGCCTTATCCAGCCAACTCTCCAGTGACTTTAAATAGTCAGTCAGTCGCTGGCGATAGGCCGCGTTCGTGGGATCCGTCAACTGCACCTGTGTCAGGATGTCCGCGAGCGGCGAGACCGCGGCAAATCCGCACGGCGGCGTCCATGGCTCGATCCGCGTGCCACCCCAGGAGGAATGGATCAGGCCGATCGGCACATTGAGCTGCTGGTGCAGATGGCGCCCAAAGAAATAGCCGACAGCGGTGTAGTTACCGACCGTCGCCGGTGCACAGACCGTCCACTGCGCGTCCACATCAACTTGGGGAAAACCGGCCGGACGCTTGGGAATCTGGATGTGGCGGATCATGGGATAGTCTGCCGCGGCACGCTCCTGCTCGGCATTGACACAACCGTTCACGACCCATTCCATGTTCGATTGGCCCGAGCACACCCAGACCTCCCCCACCAGCACGTCGGATAGGGTAATCGTGTTCTTCCCTGCCACCGTCAGCGTGCGCGGATCGCCGGCCTGCTGAGCCGGCAGGCTCGTGGTCCAGGTGCCATCCTCGCCCGCGATGGCGGTTGCTTCGGCTGTCCCCAACGTCACCTTGATGCTCTCACCGGCAGCCGCCCATCCCCAAACGGGAATCGGTTGGTCGCGCTGCAGCACCATGTGATCGCCAAAGATCTTGGGCAACCGCACGTCCGCTCGCACCGACGTGCACAAGCAGATCCCAACAAGAATGAGGATGGCGGTCACAAAACGACAGGTACGCATGGTTGTTGATCCTTCTCTAGCTTGTCGAATGCTCGGGTCTTGATTTCGATCTTCTTTCACTTCTCAGGGCAATTGCTCGAAGTAGTAGACCCCTTTCTTGTTGGAAGTCACGATGTCCAACAGGCTGTCCTCATTGACGTCCACGATGCGCAGGTGCAGGCCGACTCCGCTGCCGACGTCAATCTGGTGTTTGATCCATGCCGTCGAGCCATCCTTGCGCGTGGCTTCGTACCAGCACAGCTTCACGGGTTCGTACGAGCCGGGATCGTGCCCGTTGTGGGCCCAGAATCGTTTGCCCGTTACGAAATCCATCAGGCCGTCACAATTGATGTCCGCCAGGTGGATGGCATGCGTCTGGGAATCCGTATCATCGATAGTGTGGGTTTGCCAGCCATCGGCAGTCTGCTCGGTCCACGCGATGCCGTACGCATGCGGGCTGGCCCCCAGCACGTCGTTATCTCCATCGCCGTCATAGTCCCAGACGCACATCTGAGCGCCACCGAAGAAGGGAGCCTTGTGAAACGTCCAGGGTTCCTGAGTCGGTGTGGCGGGGCCCTCCCACCAGCCATCGGGTGTCACGACATCCGTGCGGCCATCACCGTTTATGTCGCCGGTTCCCAAGCCATGCCCCGCCCCCGGGTCTGTCGCCCCCGCAATCGGCGTGATCGTCCATGGTGCCGTCAGGTCGGCGCCAGGCCGCGCCACCGCAACTCGGCTGCCACTGACAAAGAGCAGCTCGCGGCGCCCGTCACCGTCGACGTCCACGTAGTCGGGGCTCTCATTGCCCGTGTTCTCGATCGCCACGTGTTTCTTCCAGGCGTTGCCCGACTGGCCCGGGTTTTCCAGCCAGCAGGTCGTTTGACCCGGGAAGCCCACCACGATCAAATCGATCGCTCCGTCGCCATTCAGGTCGTCGTCGAAACAGAGGAACGAGTCGCTATACCCCTTGAGCGGAAATACCTTCCCCTCGTCAATCACGGGCCGCATCTTCCAGTCGGGGCCCGCGTAGTATTGATTGCCGGTGGCAATGTCGAGATGACCATCTCCGTCCAAGTCCGCGACGGCAACTCCCTCGCTGCGAAATGCGGAGTCAATCGTCACCTTCTTGAAATGGACGTTGGACAAGGCAGGCTCGGGCAAGCGGTAAGCCGTTCGAATCGCGTCCTGTACCTTCTTCAGATCGAGCGACGCGGCTGATACCGAATGCGATGCAATCCAAGACTGTTGGGCCGTCGGCAGTGTGGATGCCGGCAACGGCGTGAGTGTGTCACTTTCCGCATTCGTCTGGACCGTGATGGCTGTGATCTGTGGGATCGGGCCGCGCGCCGGATTGGCTACCAGTCGGACCATCGCAAGCGGTTCTTCGCGCAAGGTGATCGGCAGGTAGTATTGGAACGGGTTGCCCGAAGCGTGCAGGCACATGGTCCTGGCTCGGCTGAGCATCTTGTCTTGACCGTCGAGCGTAAATCCGAGCATGAGCGGGACGATATCGACCGTGCCGGATTGGTAGTGTAGTTCGACGCCCCCATACACGCCCATCGGCTTGCCCAGACCGACGGTGCAGCCGAGCAGGAAGATGCGTTGGGCCGTGAATCCACAAGGAATTTCCAGGTCCCCTTTTTCACCGATCAGACTGTATATGGACGCGTTGCACTGAAAGGGGATGCCGTCCGTGACCAGGTCATTGCGTACGGCGGCTTCCTGTCCGGGTCGATTCCAACCTTCGGGCATGCCAACGCTGAAATCCACCTTCAGCGCCGCCGCAGCGTTGATCGTGCCGATGCCCAGCCACGCGAAGGCCCCTCCACGATTCCCGTCGTGGATTTCCACTCGCACTTCCTGCCCCTGCAGGTCACGCACGTCCCACTCGCGCAGCTGCAGAGCATCGTTTCCGGGTGCCTCAGTCTTCTTGAGAACCTGACCTTTTCTCGCATCGACAAGTGCAATGTAGTTGGTGCCTTGTCCCCCTCCCTGGCCATCGTGCCCACAGATCGTGAAAGTGATCGCAGGGTCGGACACCACAAAGGGAGGTGACGTAATGACCCCCACTCCCCCTTCCCCTTGCCCTAACGAGGAAAGGTAAGGAGCCACCTCGCGGTTGGCGCCGTCCCGCTGGGAAATCACCCAAGTGGACTGCAGTGTTGGCGGAGGACATTTCAGAGCCTTGTACGGGACTGAATCACCGGCGGTTTCCTGACATACGGCCTGACCGGCCAACAGGAGACTAGTCAACACGAAAGTCGAGATCATATGTTTGTTCAGCATGGCATCCTCGGTCTGTGCTCTCTCGGCGGGTACGAAGTTGCGGTGATGCATCTGGGAGGACCTTGAGCGGGACCGCGCTGCAGGGAGCGAGAAGAACGATACCGCGAATGCTCGGCACCGCCGCGTCCCTCACTCTGGTCGGAGCAGCTGCTCCCACTACGTGAGGCGGTTCGGGTGCCAGGGAATCGCTGTCAATGCGTGGTCGGCGATCGGGTCTTCGATGGCGGGACGATACGCAATGGCCCACCACGACAACGTGGACTGGCGTCCATTGCTCTATTGGTTCTACTGCAACGGCTGGCCGAAGACAAGCGAGCTGTGGCTGCCGTCGCCGAATTCCCCCGCGCCGTTGACGTGATTTCCGCCGGGCTTGTCCCAGTGGGATCACAACTGTCACGCTACCTCGCCGCGCGCCGCTAACTTGATTTCCGCTGGGCTTGCCCCAGTGGGATCCCAACTGTCACGCTACCTCGCCACGCGCCGTTAACTTGATTTCCGCTGGGCTTGTCCCAGTGGGATCTCAACTGCCACGCTACCCCGCCACGCGCCGCTAACTTGATTTCCGCTGGGCTTGCCCCAGTGGGATCCCAACTGTCACGCTACCCCGCCACGCGCCGTTAACTTGATTTCCGCTGGGCTTGTCCCAGTGGGATCCCAACTGCCACGCTACCTCGCCACGCGCCGCTAACTTGATTTCCGCTGGGCTTGCCCCAGTGGGATCTCAACTGCCACGCTACCCCGCCACGCGCCGCTAACTTGATTTCCGCTGGGCTTGCCCCAGTGGGATCCCAACTGCCACGCTACCCCGCCACGCGCCGCTAACTTGATTTCCGCTGGGTGCGGAATCGAATGATGTTGGTGTGAATGTAGCAGGTCAGTTGTCGACCCACCGAGGCGAGCTCGGTGGAAGCGTGGGGATGCGTGCCGCTGGTAGCAGGCCAGTTGTCGTCCCACCGAGGCGAGCTCGGTGGAAGCGTGTATTGTGTGCTGGTTGGTAGCAGGCCAGTTGTCGTCCCACCGAGGCGAGCTCGGTGGAAGCGTGTGTTGTGTGCTGGTTGGTAGCAGGTCAGTTGTCGTCCCACCGAGGCGAGCTCGGTGGAAACGTGTGGGTGATGTGTGCTGGTTGGTAGCAGGTCAGTTGTCGTCCCACCGAGGCAAGCTCGGTGGAAGCGTGTGTTGTGTGCTGGTTGGTAGCAGGTCAGTTGTCGTCCCACCGAGGCAAGCTCGGTGGAAACGTGTATTGTGTGCTGGTTGGTAGCAGGTCAGTTGTCGTGCCACCGAGGCGAGCTCGGTGGAAACGAATGTTGTGTGCTGGTTGGTAGCAGGCCAGTTGTCGACCCACCGAGACAGGCTCGGTGGAAACGTATGGGTGCTGTTGTTGTGAATGTAGCAGGCCAGTTGTCGCTCCACCGAGGCAAGCTCGGTGGCAGCGTGTGGCGGCTTTCGATCACAGATCTCGTCGGGATGGAGGGCCTTTTGCGGGTTACCAGCTGTTTGGGCGGCCGACGACTGCCGCTCACTCGACCAGCGCGGTGTCCGGCTCTTCGACGTCCACGTGGGGGAAATGATGAGCGGGCAGAGCGGCTCGCCTGCGCCGGCCAGTGACCCGCGTCTTGAGTTCCAGCATCAGGCTGAAAAGCGTCGGTACCAGGACCAGCGTGAACAACGTGGATACCACCAGCCCTCCCAATACGACGGCGCCCAGACCTCGATACAGCTCGCTTCCCGCGCCGGGAAAGAGGATTAAGGGACAGAGTCCCAGCACCGTGGTGATCGTGGTCATGAAGATGGGCCGAATGCGCGACCCCACACTGGCCAAGATCGCTTCATTGGGAGTCATTCCTTCCTCGCGCATGTGATTGATGCTCTGATGCACGATCAGGATCGGATTGTTGACCACCGTGCCAATCAGGATCACGAAGCCGAGCATGGTGAGGACATCGAGCTGTTGGGGTATGGAGTAAGGAAGCAGTCTTAAATATTGGTTGACCAGTTCGAGTCCCAGCAGTCCACCGACCGCCCCCAAGGGGACCGTGAGGATGATGACCAGGGGATAGAGCCACGATTCAAACAGGGCCGCCATCAACAGATAGGTGACCAGTAGCGCCAGCAGGAAATTCCACCTGAGCGCCTTCCACGTGGCGAGCAATTTGTCGGCGGTACCGGCCAGATTGATCTGGCATTCGGGTGGAATATCCCCAGTCTCGTACCCCGGACGAATAATCTCTTGGTCGATCAGGTTGATGGCTTGCTCTAAGGGCATTTCGAGTGGCGGCGTGACGGAGATCGTGATGGCCCGCTGGCGCTCGCGGTGCACAATCGACTCCGGCCCGCCGGCGAATACGAGTTCGGCCAGGCCATCCAAGCGAGTCAGATCGCCGCTGGGCGTCGCGATTTCGAGGCTTCGCAGGTCCTGAGTCCGTGCGGAGAATCGATTATTGCCGAGAATCGACAGGTCGATCTTACGGCCACCAATGTAGTAATCCGAGGCGTAAGCGCCGTCGACCAGTGCGTTGACCGTGTAGCCCAATTCCGCGGTCGTCATCCCCATGTCCGAGGCACGCTTCGTCTTGCGCACGATGTGAATCTCCGGACTGTTCAAATCGAGACTCGGCTGCGGGAACGCGCGGGCTGTCTCTTTCACGATCGTGGCGATCTGGCGCTCGTTATCGCGGGACAGGACAACATCTGATTCAGCCACTTCACTCAGCGGGATATCTTTGGTCAGCATGATGGCGTGCGGCACCTGGTCGAAGATCCTCTTTCCAACTTCGACCAGCAACTCCAGCTTGGGACCGGTAATCTCAATATCCACACTACGCCCTGTTCCCAACGAGCGGGGAAAGAGGCTTCGTTGCGAGGCACGCGTGATGGTCCCCGGGGCGTCGGCGGTAACCTTCTGAATCAGATCGACCAGCTGGCCCGTGCGCCGCTGGTCCGCCGATCGCAGACCCATGAACACCTGGGCACCACGAGCGAAAAAGAAATAGTCGCTGATCGGCGGGTAGGGCATGTCCTTGACACGAGGGTCATCCAGATCGATATCCCAGTAAGGACGAATCGCCTGCTCGAGATCGCTACCGAATTCCAGCGACCTTTCGACGCTGTAACCAGGTGGGGGGAGCATGATGGCCGTGACCTGATTCCGGTTGCCCGGCGGAAGATACTCGACCTGTGGCTTGAGGAGGTAGCTGAACAGAATGGCCGTCCCCACGAACACGATCACCGTGACGACTCGGTAGAGGATGCGGCGCTGAAGGAATCGATTGATGCCGACCACCAGCTCGACAAACCATCGGCCAAAGGCATCCAGTGGTGCGAAGAGCGACTTGCCGCGAGCGCCGGCACGATCGCGGACCTGACGCTGCGCGGGGTTCCGGTCCCCTTTCAGCAAGCGGGCGGCCGCAGCTGGGATCACCGTGATCGAAACGAGCAGGGACAGGCCGACGGCCGAGCTGATCGCCAGGGCGATATCTCGAAAGAGCTGTCCCGCTTCCTCCTCCACGAACAGGACCGGCAGGAAGACGGCCAAGGTCGTGAGCGTGGACGCGACGACCGCTCCCCACACTTCCTTGGCGCCACGCACGGAGGCCACAAATGGACTATTGCCGAGCTGGGCATGCCTGTAACAGTTCTCCAGTACCACCACAGCGTTGTCGACCAGCATGCCCACGGCGAAAGCCAGTCCCGCCAGGCTAATCACGTTCAGCGAACGATTCATTAAGCTGAGCATCAGGAACGTGCCGACAATGCTCGTCGGAATGGCCAACGTTATCACCAGCGTGGCGCGTCCGCTCCGCAAAAAAACCAGCAACACACCCACTGTCAGAATCGACCCGATAATGATATTCCAGACCACCAGATCGATCGCTGAATAAATGTAGTCGGTCTCATCGTAGACCTGTATCAATTCCAGGCCGCGATCGTGTAGCAGATCTCGATTCAGCGCATCGCACACCTGCCTGAGTCCTTCCATCACCTCCAGCACATTAGCGCCGGTTTCTCGCACACAGCTGATCGACAGGCAGGCGACGCCGAAGTTGCGCGAAGATGCGGCCGGCTTCTTGAATCCCATCGCGATGTGGGCGATATCCCGCAGGTAGATGGGGGACCCCTCTTCGCCTTGCCCGACAATCACGTCGCCCACCTGTTCGGGACTGCGGAATCTGCCGAGCGTGCGGACGATGTAGCGACGCTTGCCTTCCCACAGGTCGCCGGCCGAGATGTCTCGATTCTCGTCGCGCAAGGCGTTCCGGATTTGATACATCGTCAGCCGCCTGGCGGCCAGCTGCTGCGGGTTGACAATGACCTGCATTTCCTCTTCGCGACCACCACGCACTTCGGCGTTCGACACGCCTGGCACGCGTTCAAACCGCGATTCAATGTAGTCCTCGGCAAAATCCTGAAGCTCCGGCACCGCTATGTTCTGCGGCGGCAGGAGGGTCGCAATCCGCTCCTCCACCTCCGGATGATCGTGCACGAGCGTCATCAATCGCTGAGTGCGCAGCCCTGAGTTCCGGGCTCGACGAGCCGGTTCGAGCAGTTCCTTCAGGTCGGGATTATCCACCAGGAAATCGGCCACCTGCTCGGACGAGGCAACCCAGGGTCGCAGAATGTAATACGCGATCGGACTGGCATTCGAGTCCGATGTGCTGATGACCGGCTCGTCCGCATCCTCCGGATACTCGGGCACCTGCTGGAGTCGCGAATTGACCTTGAGAAGCGCTTCACTCAGCTCCGTTCCGACATTGAACTCCAGCGTGATGTTGCCCGCCGAGTCGCTGCATTCGGCCGTCATCTTCGTGACGCCTTCCACACTCTGCAACTGCTCTTCCTGTTCCTGAATTATCTCCCGCTCAACTTCACCCGGACTGGCTCCCGGCCACCGCGTACGAATCGAGATCCTGGGGATCTCGACCTCCGGAGTCAACTGCATCGGCATGCGCCATAATGCGATCAGACCGAACAGCGCCACGATCAGCACGCCGACCGCGACCTTGACCGGGTTATTGACAAACGCTTCTATCAGTTGCATGTGTTGCTTCGCATTCCAGGCAGCGAAGTGCCGCTCGCAGCCGAGCCCGCCAAGGGCTCAGCAGACTATTCGGTGGCTGGCCGGCTGGTGACGATCACATGGGCCCGCGGATTCACCCGCTCGTTGCCTTCAGTAATCACCAGTTCGCCTGCCTTGAGGGGCAGCGAGCCGTCCGTTCCCACCGGTCCTACCACCTGAACCCAATTGCCAACCGCCACTTCCTCGTCAATCTCCACCGACACGGGACGGACGCTCGAACCGATTCCGTTGCGTGCCTCATCGGGCGAAGTCACCACCCACACCGTCGGCGGCGTCCGATCCAGAACCAGAGCGTCTTTGGGGATCATGAGGGCACCACTCACCGTGAGCACGGGCAACTCCACGCGTGCGAACATCCCCGGTTTGAGCATCATGGCATTCGTGTGGGGACTCATCCGGTTCTCCACCCGCACCCGCACTGGAAACGTCCGCGACTGATAGTCGGCCTGCGGGACAATCGCCACGACATCTCCCGAAAACTCCTCACCCCGCAACGCCTCAACGACTATGTTGAGGGTCCGAGTGCCAGGAGCTTCGGCCGTGCGGGCCCGCAATTCGACGATGTGAGATTCGAGCACCGGCAGATTGATATCCACCTCCTTGAGTTCGACAAGCTCCGCGACCGGACCTCCCTTGGTAATCCACTGCCCGACCTCCGTTTGTTCCTTCGTAATATAACCATCAAAGGGTGCCACGATCGTATGTTGATCGATCGCATCCTGGAGTTCATGAATCGCCTCTTCCTGAACTCGGACGCGCGCCTCGGCCTGGGTGATCTTCGTGGGGAGCGTCTGTTCCGCCAGCTCCAACGCCGCGACCCGCTCGCCATGCACGCTGACCGCCGCGGTCGCGGATGATTTCAGTTCGTCCAGCTCAGCTGTCGTGACCGGTGTGTTCGCGCCAAGGTTCCTGCCTCGCTCGTATTGACGGCTGGCGTATTCCTGCAAGGCATCCGCCGCTTGCTGGCGCGCCTGGGCCTGCCGGATCTCGATCGGAAGCGAAACTCGCAGATCCTCCAATTGGCTCGTGAGAAGTGCCAGCGTGGCCTGCGCACCAGCCAACTGAATCTGCAGCTTCGTCAGACGCAGGCGAGCGAGCACGTCCCCGCACCGGACGTAATCCCCTTCTCGCCCGCAATACTCCACCACCTGGCCTTCCACCAGGCTCCCGACCACGCTCGTGCGGGTCGGTGTCACCGTGCCCACAAACGCCTGGCCGATGACGACGTCCTGCTGCCGAACGGCCTCGGCGAAAACGGGTGCCACCGCTCGTTTCGCGCCATTCTGGGCCTCTACGCTCGTCACTGCACCCAACAGTACCAACCCGATACTGAGTCGGCAGACGAACTTCACCCTGCGGGGGCTAGGCCCGTAAACGACCTTTGAAACCTTGATCTGCGGCATCGGCTGGAATTCCCGATCACGGTGGAGGACTGATTCAGGCAGGAGGCTGGAGTGGCCGACAGGCCGCCTGATGTGGTGGCTGCTGCCAGTTGGCGCGAGGCGAGTGTAACCAGACTAAAGCGGTACTCTCTGCCCAACGATTCCCACTTGCTATTAGATTACCATGGACGCCCTCAGGTTGCACGCCAGAAACAGATGGGATACCGTGGAAGTCCCCCTGCCAGCATGGGTGCCGCACCGGCAAGACGCGTCCCGCCAGAATGGATACACGAGTTCCATGGCGGCCCCAGAAGAGGGTACTCCCTCGGCAGTGCTTGGATATGTTCAGAGGGGCCGTGTGAACGTCAGAGGTGAAGTCCCGACGTCCCCCAATCAGGCGATGCAAGGATAGTGGTCATACGATGGAAATTCAAAGCGGTGAACAGTTGTTGGAAATGATGCGTGGCTACCAGGTAGCATGCATCCTGGCCGCGAGTGTGGACTTGGACCTGTTCGGAAAACTGGGCCACGGCGCACGCTCGGCGGCCGAACTGGCTCGAGACGCCGACTGTGATGTGCGAGGAGTCACCATTCTGCTGGACGCCTTGGCGGCCCTCCAGATATTGCAGAAAAGTGGAGATCGATACTCGCTGCCAGAACATCTGGGCCTCTGGTTACGGGAAGACTCGCCACAGAGCGTCGTGGCCATGCTCCGCCACCAGGCGAACTGCCTGCGCCGCTGGGCGAGACTTCCCTGGACAGTCCAGTCGGGCGTACCCGCCGTGGTGGGACCGAGCGTGCGAGGAGAAGAGGCGGATCAGGCCGCTTTCATCCACGCCATGCACGTCGTGTCCCGGGACGTGTCGCGCACTCTCGTACCGGAAATCAACCCCGGTGGCTTCCGCTGCCTGCTGGACATCGGTGGCGCGTCAGGATCGTGGACGATCGCCTGGCTCACCGCTCAACCACAAGCTCGCGCCATGATCTTCGATCTGCCGCACGTGATTCCGCTGGCTCGCCAACGCCTTGCCGGCACGCCCATCGGGCAGCGAGTTGAGCTGGTGCCAGGGGATTTCTACAGCGATCCTTTACCCAAAGGTGCCGATCTGGTCTGGGTCAGCGCGATCATTCACCAGAATTCGCCCGAGCAGAACCGAACGCTCTATGGGCGAATTGCCGCAGCCATCCAGCCGGGTGGTTGGATCTACATTCGGGATATCGTCCTCGACGCGTCCCGCACCGCGCCGGTAGCGGGAGCCTTGTTTGCCGTGAATATGCTCGCCGCCACGCCAGGCGGCAACAGCTATTCGTTCGGCGAAATCGCTGCCGATCTGCAGGCGGCCGGGTTCGTGAACGTGGAACTCGTCCGCCGCGACGAGGGAATGCACTCCATTGTGCGAGCGCAGGCACCCGCCGGACGCGTCGCGCCCGCTACGTAGAACGGAATTCACTGCGTTCGTGCAGCACCCACCGCTCGCGATATCTTTCCACCTAGAACAACCATCCGTTCTACGTCGCCGCAGGCGGGGTTGTCACATCCTGCACCCTACGGCTTGGGGCCGTCGAGGCGATAAAGATACCTGTCACTGCGCAGCAGCACGCCGCCTCCTTCGACGGGTACCGGAGACGCATTGAACAGGCTGTTGTCATCGTCCAGTTGGGTGTGCGCCAGCAGCTGAAACTCAGGCTTGGCCGCCACGACGTAGATGCCATTCTCGCGACTCACATAATACAGATTGCCGTTGGCCAGCAGCGGTGAAGCATAGATCAGGCCCGACGTCGGCTTCAGGCGTACGTCGTAGAGCACTTTGCCGGTCTGAGCGTCCGCGCAATAGACGATGCCGTTCTTTTCCTGAGCCCAGTAGAGATGGCCGTCATGGTAGACAGCTGACGACACGTTCGAACCTTTGCCGATATCCCAGAGTCTGTGCGTGTCTGTGATGTCGCCAGAGCCGCCGGACCGAATGGCCACCGTGTGTGAAGCCCGGCCACCGCTGGCGAACAGCACGCCGTCATGGACCACGATGCTGGGACAGATGTAGTCCGGAATCCCGTCGCAACTCCAAAGCGGCTCGCCGGTGTCGGGACTGAAGGCCAAGATCTTTCCTTTGATGGTGACGGCAACTTCGTGCGAGCCATTGGCACCCTGGTACACGGCCGGCGTGTTCCACGATTCCGCGATGCCCGACTGCCGCCAGGCTTCACTGCCGTCCGACTTGTTGAGTGCAATCAGGTCGCCGCATTCGACGCTGGCGTTGACCAGGACGAACTGCTTGTACAACACGGGGGACGAGCCGGCCCCAAAAACATGAGTGCCCGTGCCGCAATTTGTTTTCCAGAGTTGGACGCCATCGTGATTGAAGGCGAGAACCCCCGCCGCGCCAAGAAAGACATATACACCCGTGTCATCGACGGCGGGAGTACTGGAAGCGAAGCCATGTAATGCCACCGCCCATGGCGTGAACTCGTTCTTCTCCGATTTGGCGGGGATGGACTGCTGCCAGATGATCTTTCCGTCCGCCGCATTAATACAGAGCAGATGGCGCTCCAGTTTCGTTTCATCGCCGGGGTTTTCTGTTTCAATGCCGTAACCGGTATAGGCGGTCAGGTAAATGCGATCCCCAAAGATTGCCGGACTCGAAGCCCCTCGGCCGGGCAGTTCGGTCTTCCAGCGGACGATACTGGAATCCCATGATTCGGCAATGTTGGTCTCCGCGGTCCTGCCATAATCGGAACCGCGAAACTGGGTCCATGTTTCCCCTCGAGCCGGCGAGGTCAACAGAAACGGCGTGACAGCCAGGGCGAACACCGTCATTTTCCACAAATTGCTTCTTAGCATCGAGTACTCTCCGGTAGTAGATGAATGCGGGGGGAGGATGGATCGCGGGGCCGTCAACGCCCCTCAATCTTCCGCTGGCGCGTCGATCGCCTATCACTGCTCGACAGCCCGATCCCTGTGGGAAGACCGAAGGACGCACCCAGGTGGTATAGTGGAGCATCGCACCAGTCGCTCCAGCAGCGGCCCGCTCCAGCAGTGGCACCGACCCGCCTATACTACACGCTGCGTGGCCGTTTTTCCATTGCGGGGACCCATTTTGGGCCTGGGGACGCTGTCACCCAGTGGCGTGCACGGGGCTAATGCGTGGGGGGGACGCGTCGTCGCCATCTTGCTTCCCCGGGGACAGTGAACGATTCGCCCGCCGGCCGCTCAGCGGCGGGTGATGATCCGCTGTGGAACCAACCAGAGTTGGGCGGCGAACAGAGTAGTGGGCTGGCAACTCTGCACGTCGACAAGGGAAGAAGGGAAGAAGGGAGGAAGGGAGGAAGGGAGGAAGGGAGGAAGGGAGGAAGGGAGGATAGAATGGCATGCCGCTGGTGAGAATCTGCTTGTGGCGCGTGACTGTGGTTTTGCCGGCAGCGGAGGTTTTTTCTCTTGAGTTTTGCTGGAGTTCAGAATTTTGAATTTAGGATTTCGAATTTCCTGTTTGGTTGCGGCCAGCGGCCCCGTTAGGAAAGGGTGAGGAGATGAGCCACATGTTTTTGGCACGGTGTTTTTTCAAAATGCGATTGTCTGGTAAGCGACCGCTTCCAGCCGGGCTGTTGGCAGGCGTGTTCGTGAGCCTGTTGGGAGCAGTTGCCGTGGCCAGTGAAGGCGAATCGATACGGCTGATTGTGCGCGGCGACGACATCGGATCATCGCACACCGCCAATGTCGCCTGCATACGCTGCTGCAAAGAAGGTATTGTCACGTCGCTGGAAGTCATGGTCGCCGCTCCGTGGTTCAATGAAGCGACGAAAATGCTCAACGAGAATCCGCGGATTGACGTCGGGGTTCATTTGACGCTGACGAGCGAATGGGAGAACATCAAGTGGGGACCGCTCACTGAGGCGCCGAGCCTGGTGGACCAACAGGGACACTTCTATCCGATGACCAGCCAGCGAGACGATTTCCCGCCCGGCACTGGCTTTCTGCAGGCAGACCCGAAACTGGAGGAGGTGGAGCGCGAACTGCGGGCCCAGATCGAACTGGCTTTGAAAAAGCTCCCCAACGTAACCCACTTGTCCTGTCATATGGGAACAGCCAGCTGTACGCCGCAGCTACGCGTTCTGGTCAGCAAGCTGGCCGAAGAGTATCGGTTACCGCTCGGCGCGCCGGGGGCCAAGTCGCCGGGCAATTTCAGTGGCAGCGACCTGTCGGCGGAGCAGAAGATCACGAACCTCGCTGCAGTTGCTCGAAAACCTGCAGCCGGGATTGTGGCTGATTGTCGAGCATCCCGGGGCGGATACTCCCGAGATGCGTGCGATCGGTCACCAAGGGTATGAGAATGTGGCGACAGACCGGGAAGGAGTCACGCAGGCCTTCACGTCGGAGCGGGTAAAGGAAGTGATCCGACGCCGGGGCATCCAGCTGGTCAGTTACGGTGACGTGATCCGAGGAGAAAGCAAAAAGGAGTGATAGCGGAGCGTTCACCGTTGACCATTCGCCTTTCACCACGGTCGTCGAAATCGTGCACGGGGCTTCGCATTCTGTCAGGCCAGCCATATCGACAGTCTTCCTTGCGGCCGTTACTGCCGGCCGCCGAACAGTCACCGAATTGCGTGTTTCGGACAGGGGGGCACGCAACGTTCCCCTCCGCGCACCATCCCATCACGGAGGCTTACAGCGAGCGTGGCAGTTCGTAGTCCTTTCGGCGCGGGCGGCTTAACAGTGCCGTCGCTTCGTCATTCGCGAGGATCGACTCGGAATCGCCTTGCCAGCGGAAGGAGCTGCCGGTCAAATACGCGATGTTGGCCAGGTGGCAGCAGGCGGTGGCTCGATGGCTTTCCTCCAGATCGATCGGGGGCCGCTTATTTTCCTTGACGCAGTCCAAGAACAATCGCTGCCACGGTCCGTCGACTTCATTGCCGGGTTTCCCGTCGCGCCAGTAGCGGGGATTGCGCTTGCGTCTCGACCGATTTTCCCGGATTGCGATCTTCCCAGATTTCATAGCCGCTGCGGTCCAAAACCATGGTGGCTCGGTTGCCGTGGAAGCAGATGCCGTGGTTCTGCGGCCGACTCTGTACGGTGTGGAAGTTGTTGAAGCCGCGATACGAGTATTGCATGAGGAAGTCGGGGAATTTCCATGATGCTTCGACGGTGTCGGGGGTGTCGGCCATGTCGTCCACCACGAACTTGCCCCCCGGGCAGGCAATCTCCGCTGGCCATTCGACCTGCATGGCCCACAGTATGATGTCGATGTGGTGCACGGCCCAGTTGGTGAGCATTCCGCCAGAGTAATCGAACCACCAGGAGTTGTTCATGCGACCGGGGTTGTACGGTACGTAGGGCGCCGGCCCCAGCCACTGATCCCAATGCAGTCCGGCGGGAACTTCCGCATCCTGATGATGTCCGACGCGATTGCCCGTGTTGTGATAGTTCCAGCACTCCACCAGCGCGATCTTGCCGAGTCGACCGGAACGAATGATTTCTTGAGCCTGGATGTAGTGAGGGTAGTTGCGCTGCTGAGTGCCCATCATGGCCAGGACACCGGACTTCTTGGCGGCATTCACCATCGCTCGCCCCTCCGCCACGGTGTGCGAGAGTGGCTTCTCGACGTAAATGTGCTTGCCTGCTCCCGCTGCGTGGATGAACGGCAGGCCGTGCCAGTGCTGGGTCGTGGCAATCAACACGGCATCGATGTCGGTCCGATCCAGGACACGTTGATAGTCGACGGCGCGATCGCACGTAGTGTTTCCCGACTTTTCCATTATCAGCTTAGCCGCCTGATCCATGCGTGATTCGTTCACGTCGCACACGATCGGGATATCGACGTCCGAGTACTGCAGAAAGACATCCAGCAACTCGCGTCCTCGTCCCCCACATCCGATCAGCGCCACGCGGACTCGTTCGCTCGCGGGAAGTCTGCTCGCAGCGTGCAAGGCGGGGGTCAGTGTGGCGGCCAGTCCTAGTGTTCCGACGAACTGCCGACGGTTGTATTGCTGAGTCATGATAGGTGCTCCGGCTTCATGAAGGAAATCGCCACTACTCGGTTCAGGCGACTGCAAGCGTCACGGTCGAGTTGCAGTCATGGTTCGTGGTCCAGTATCTGTCCGTAAGTCACTTGATGGACACCACCGCTTCCTGGGTCACACTGAAATCCTTGTCGAAGAGTCGCACGCGTGAATCGCCGAAGCCGTGGTAGATCCGCACCTGGCTCGATTCCCGTAGTGGCTGTGCGTCCTGGCTGCGCACGGTGAAAAGAGTGGGCGATGTGTAATCCACGCCGTTGAAGCGTGTCGCACAAAAGGCCAGAAACTGCGGACTCTCGACGATGAACCCGTACGGCGGAACTACATTGTCACCCAGCTGTGCACCTTTCTCGTACGCCACGGTGATGGTCACGTCTCCGAACTGTGTTTGCTGTACCAGCCGGTCGGGAGTGAGGAAACGGTGCTGATCCAACGGCACTTCGGCGGTGATCTCGTTCAAGGGACTGAGCACTTCCCAGACGTTCTTAATGACACGATCGGTCCGGCCAAGTTGTGCTCCCCAGCCATCGTCGCCGCGCGACCAGAGTTCATGGGACACTTCGTCGGGCACCAGCTCTGTTTCGACACCCGTGTCAGTCACTGTCAGGGTGCCAACCGTGTAGCGTTGCCGTTGACGTGTAGGAACGGCCAGGAGCAGGCGGCCGCCGCCGTGCAGCATTCCCACCTGGATGCGCACTTGTCCGGCAAAATCGGCCGGTAATTCGACCGTGTACGGTCCATCCTCCACAACTTCGCCCGGCTTCCATTGGGATGTGGGGACGGTTGGCTGGTGGTCGTTCTGAAATGCAATATCTTCCGGCCTGCTCGCCCCCGGGTTGGTGAAATGCACAAAAACGCCGTAATCTTCCTTGACCGGCTGCAGAGCTTTCCAGCGGTAGGTGATGTGAAGCTGCCGGTTGTTTCCGCTTTCGACTACCGGCGGGAGGGGCACGATCGGTACCGTAGGCGTTTCGGGGGCCTGCCAGTAGCGGTGTGTGCCGAAACTGGGGAGGAACATTTCGGCCAACAGGATGTGATCGGCCACTTTCTTTTCGTCGCCAACCCCGATCCGATCTCCCTGGTGCGTCATGATCTGCACGCAATCGCTGTAGACGAGCGGGAAGAGCGGGATGATATCGCCCGGCCGAGCGTCGGTTTGATGAGAGAGAATGCCTTCCAGGTAGTCGGCACAGGGTACCGACCATTCGCGTCCTTCCTCGCTGCCGAACAGCCCGAAATGCTCTTTCGCCAGCAGGCAGAGGTTGGCTTTCCAGATCAAGTCATCGCGGCGCGTCATCGGGTGTGCGGGATCCTCGCAGGTGACTAACGGCCAGGCGAACACGGTGTCAATGAAGTAGATGCTGGGCTCGAACAGTTGGGCAATGGCCGGCAGATTGGTCTCCTTGCGCGCGGCCAGTTCCACCTGCTTGATCGCGCAGACCTGCCAGGCTTGACCGCCGTTCCAGTTGCCCCCTTTGCGGGACACGCCCTGCTTGTCCTTGTTCAGCCACTCTTGCCCAAAGGAAGCCGCGTCCTCGTACATGTCTTGATAATTGTCGTGCAGTCCGAACAGATAGCCGCAGGCTCGGATGCGTGCGGCCGCTTTGACCAATTCCTCATTGCCACCGCATTCGGGGGCGGCGGGGAGCACGTCGGGATGACGCACGTCGTAGCCGCCATTGATCCAGCCGGCCAACACGACAAAGGCCTTGTCGATCTGCAGGTCGTTGCGCCAATGCTCGGCGCACGCGGCCGCCTCGTCGAAAGTGAATCCCAAAGAGGTCTGCTCGCGCCCGTCGCGACTGAACACGGAACTCGGCAAGACTCGCGAAAAGACGAACGGCTTGAAATCCGCTGCGCCGAACATCCGATCAACGGTGGGCTGTTGGCTGCGTTTCTGCGCCCACGTGCGCCGCCAACCGGCTTTCTCGGCGATGGGCCGATACGCTTTGGCAATCGTCACGTAGTCGCCCTTCCCCAGCGGCTGGATCAGGCAGCCGTTGCTCGGTCCGTCCAGCTCCAGTGAAATCGAGCGGGCGCGGCGCCCCGGTACCAACGGCAAATCGGGCCAGGTGTTGTGCACGGTCAATTGCGAATCGACGTCGAACCAACTGATCAGCAGCGCAGACTGTTGCTTGACCGCGCCGCACATTGCCATCGAGAGGTTGTCGTAGGTGGTGTAAACCTGGTTCCCCGGAAGTCCACTTTCGGCCGGCAGCTCAATGCCCAAACGATGAGGCACGTAAATGCGGCCATCATCGTTGTCGGTGACTTGAAAGGCCTCTTCCAGCAGTCGGGCCGATACGACTTGCCATGGTCCGGTGGATTGTGCCACGTATGCCAGCTGCAGTGCGTCCAGATTGGCGACAGGCGTAACGGTGAGCACGACCGTGACGCCGGTCGGCTGGCCGTCAACCGTCGGTTGCGTGACCAGCCGCAGGCTGCGCGGTGTCGAGACAACGTCATCGAACCGATCGATGCGCCACACCAGACGCCGCTCGGCGTTCTGCAGCACGAGGCGGCCGAAACGGGGTTGAGCGCTGTTTGACGTCCACAGCACGTTGCTGGACTTGTCGAGCAGGGACCAGGCGCCGCAGGTGCGGTCGACGTCGAATCGCCAACCGCGAGTTTCGAGGCCGCGGCGGTCCTGCGGCGAAATCCGCTCGGTTACCGCCCGCCGTCGCCGCTCCACTTCCTCGTGAGCAAGCGGTTCCGGACTCAATGTGCTGATGGGAGGCGCGGAGCGTGAGACGCGGATCGTCGCGTCCGCATAGACATCCAGCAGACGTGCTCCCGTTCCCCCCTGGTCGTACAGGCCGATATGTATGTAGTAAGTCCCCTCGGCGGCATTGGCCGGGACCGTATACGTGCAAGGCCCGTCGATCACCAGCTGCTTGGGAGACCACAAGGTCGTGGGCTCGGACGGCACATGGTCGGCATGCACGACAATATTCTCGCAGCCCTTTTGCGGAGCTTCAAAGTGGGTGAACACGTGATAGTCCGCCGGCGCAACCTCGGTGCCCGCATTGCGAAACTTCAGTGTGAACGAAATCGGATCACCCGGCCGCACTTCGTGGGATGCCAGTTCCACCGCCACGAGTTCGGGCTGGAATCCCTTGCCGGCTTCATCGCCGCGACCGTTGCCGGCCGGCAGCGCCGCGACAGTTGTCCAGAGGCAGAACAGCAGCAGATGGTTGTGACGCATGGCGGTTCACCTTTCTTGCGGGATGACTTGCGGTGTGGCACGAACGGGCACGCCGGCGATCGGCAGGCGGGAACTGCCATCGCCGGCCTGAATTGTACCACGTGGCGCGGTTCAAATGTGTCCCGCCGGCGCAGCCACGCTTCGGCGAGCGGGCCGCGTTCCCTTGCGTCGACGCGCCGTCCCCCTTGTGGACCGCGGCACACATCCGCGAAAATGGGCGACGGCAGCGAGGGAGACTTTCTGGGGACTGCCCCAAACGGCAGGAGTGTGGGACATATCCATGGCTGAATCGAATGCGGAACACCAGTTGCAGCAGCGCATGGTGGCCCTGGAGGAATGGATGATGCATACGGATCATCTGCTCAAGAGCCTGAATGACGTGGTCTGCGGACTCCAGGACCGACTGGATGAACAGTCGCGTCAACTGGCGGTTATGAAAGCATCGTTGCGCCGCGAACCCGGACCCGACGAAGAGGAACGGTCGTTCGAAGACGAGCGCCCACCCCACTATTGACCCACGTAAAACGGAATTCATTCCGTTCTACGTAGGGAGTGCGGCCGCGGGGTGGGGGGGCCGCTTTCAATACTCCACAACTCCTGCAGTTGGTTCCCGATGGCTACTGAGGGGACATCGACAACGGCACGACATCGTGCCCGGCGGACTTCACTTCGACGAACTTCGTGCCGTTGACCAGCACCTGATAGGTGACTCCTTGCTGGGCGTCGATATGTGCCGCGTCATCGCGGATGGTCACCGGAAACGGCGCCGCGACAACCCAGTTGGCGTCGCGCGCGACGCGGAGAAAATCGACTTCACCATCGACGGCCATTTGCAGGCTGACCAGTGCGCAGGGATTGATGTCTGCCGGCTGGCGGCGCTGGAGCCGGATGTGGAACGAGTCGGGGAGCAAGCCGATGTGGGGCCCGTCAGGATATTGTTGCTGCTGAGCGCTGGCGAGGATGCCGCGGGCAACGTGATTCCAATCGAGCGATTTCTCATGTGGCGCCAGCAGAGTGAGGGCATAGGCATAAACGCCTCCGACCCATTGCACCGGCAGACCCATCCAGTTGGGAGCGACCCAATTCGTGGCGCCGTAAACGGGTGGAGTCGCATAGCACATGATCGGGTAATGGCTCCACAGGTAAGTGAAGGGAAGTCCGGAGAGCGCCCATTTGCGTGCTTGCTGGAGGTACTCTTGGTTGTCGGTCAGTTCGTAGCCGCGGGCGTAGGCCCATACCAGGTAAGCGGATGCCAATTGGTCTGGGGTATGTAGTGCACATTCCCAGACTTGAGCGCCGCGGGGGGTATTGAAACGCTTCATGTACTCCAGGGTCTTCAGGCCGGCCTGTAACGCTTCTTTGTCACCGGTGACGTAGGCGAATTCCAGCAGTCGTGCGGCCGGCAGGGCGCACACGCCGCTGGCAGTGTCTTCAAAATGACCTCGCGCATACTTGCCTCGGTAGCGATACGATCCATCCGGCTGTTGACGCTCGATGTAGTTTCGCACTTGTTGCCGACAGGTGTCGAGCCACTGTTGAGCGTTGCCGGTGACGAAGTAGATGGTGCCGTTGGGAACGTGAGCGCCTCCGAAAGCATATCGGTCGAACGGCGTTACGTCGCCGCTGAGTCTCCAGAGCGTTGAAGCCATGTCGGCGAACGGTTGTCGCGGCCAACTCTCTTGTGCACAGTGCCCCCAGCCCTCGCTGGTTCGAAGTGGTCCGTTGAGCGCTGCGAGGCAAATATCGTTCTGTTGCGCTGCGGTGCGCGGCGCTGGGGGGAGGTCGGGGAGTCCGCTCTTCTTGACTTGCCAGGCAATCGACTCCTCCAGCGGATCGTGGGCCAAACGCATTGTGGCGCGGATCGTCTGGCCCCGCAGTGCCATCCGATGATCGTGGGAACCGTCAAAGAAGTTGGGCGTGGCATAGATCGGTTGTAGCTGCATGTCGTCCCATGTCAGGGCGACCGACACGCGGTCCGTGACGAACGCCATCAGCGGCATGGTCACCATCAATGGATCGGGCGCGAAGCGGATATGCTCGGGCGTTTCGATGTCGAGTGATGAAGAGCTGCGCTCGCCCTTACCCAGATATTCCAGGCCGGCGAAGAGCCCTTGTTGCAAGTGGCCCAAGGGGCGCACGACGGGCCCTTCACACGCTTGCTGGCTCTCGATAACCACAGTCAGCTCGTTGCCCTGTGGAACAAGTGACAGCGAGACGGTGTCGCCGCGGAATCGAATGGCGGGCGAACCCTCCTGGAGTGTCAGCACCGGAATCTGATCGTCGCAGGCCACGAGCGGCGCCAGTGCGGTAACCAATTCAGTGCCCTGACGGATGAATGCCACGGAACCGTCCCGGGCTACGGAGAGAGTGAAACCGTCCAGTTGCCTCTCAATCCATGGACCGGGCGCGTCCGGATTGACGGCCCATGCACTGCGCGTGACAGGCGGCCAGTCAGGACACTCAAGGGTGAGCGACACACGTTCAATGGGGCTCGTGCCGGCAATGGTCTGTGCGAGGGTGAGTGATTGCTGTCCTTTCACGGTGTGTGTCTGGCCGGCAACCTGGAACGATATCGGTTCTTCCCGATCGTTTCCAATCTCAAAATGGACGGCACCAGCGTCCTGCCGGACCGACAAGAAGGCGAGAGGATGGAGTTCTTCGTGAATCACCTTGATCGAATCGATTTCGATCAAGCCCGGTTTGGTGCCTGGATCGATGCGCAGGTCTCGGAGACGCCCCGGTGCCGTGAAACGTGCTCTGGTGACAAGCCATTGTCCATCAGCGGGCAGTTCGAAATCAGCGCGTTTGTCTTCACCTCGCTGGGGAAGTTGATCGGTTGTCCAGAAAACGGAACCCAAGCCCCCGACATGACTGCGGACACGCAGTTCCACCACGGTCTGGCCACCGAGCAGATCGACCGGTGTGTGGAAGAAGGGATCGTCCCCAGCCGACTCGACATTGAGCTGTCCGCCGCCGACTGATAGCGAACATTGATTCTCGGCAGTCCAGTCGTGCGCAGCATTATCGAAGTCCCAGGTGTACACCAGTTGGGACTTGGCAAACCGGGGGACGGGATTGATGGGGGGATCCTCTGCGTGGATTGACGGGATCGCGAGAGTCAGGAGCAGCAGCGTGAAGGCGAGCGGGCGGGGCATGGTGGCTTCCTTTTCGGTAGGTGGTGGTGCACGAGCCAGGGGCTCGATCGTGGTGGGCCATCCCTAGGCAGATCGTGTGGCTGTGGCCAAGGCACCTGTGCCGAGTGTCAGCGGCAGCGGCAAACATGAAACATGAAACATGAAGCATCAAGCCTCTACTGTTCGACCACGGTCGCGTCGGCGGTTGGGAAATTGTCGGGAATCGGCGTGCTGCATTGACCGGTGGCCGCCCACTCGACACTGCGGTAGAGCAGCACTTTGAAGCCGACACATTGCATCGGCTCGAGGTTGCCGACGTGTCCCATGACATTGGTCACGACTTTGCCTTGGCCGTAGGGCACCCACCAGACGATCGGTTCGTTCTTGCCGGTGCCTCCCTTGCCCGGCGCGGGATCGGAGAAGGCGGTGAGCAGAATATGCACGTCCTCTGCCGGACCACGTTGACCGTGGTACAGTTCGTCCTTCTTGTGCATCCAGAGCCGAGGCATGCCCTGGGTAATGGGGTGGTTGGCGTCACGCGTGGTCATGACCCAGTCGTATTGGCCGCCATGTCCCATGCCGCGGCCCTCACCTGGTGCCACCCGCACGACCTTGCCATCGTCATCCACATACAGGCTGTAACCATATTTGGGATCGCGCCACAGCAGGCCAACCATTTGCTCATATTCCTTCCAGCCGGTGAAGGAATTATTCGCGGCGTGGATCACGACTGCTCCGCCGCCGCCACGGATATAGTCGACAAACGCACGAGTGACCTCGTCCGGCCACATGTCTCCGTTGTAGTCGAGCACCACGCAGTCGAAGTCCTTGAATGTGGGATGCCAGGCGTCCCAAGCATCTTGTGAGGCGCCCTGTTGGGGTGCGTTGTCGACCACGGTTTGGAAGTGGCCGGCTTTGTCAAGCAGTTCCTTCATGAACGGAGTGGACTGTTTCCAATCATGGTTGTTTTGTCCGCCAATGATCAGCACCTTGATCGGCTTGTCGTCGGCAGCACTGCGTGGTGCGAGAGCGAACAGCAAACCGGCCATCGTGAACGCAATCAGCAGCAATCGTGTCATGTGAAACACTCCCAACTGATCAGGGGGGCATTGGTCCATGTCCGTCGTGGTGCGCAGCATCAAGTCTATCGCTGTTAACAAGCTGTCGCCACCGGGGACTTGTTATGTGGCACCGGTTATCTGCTCGCTTCGGATCGCTGTCTTTCTCGTGCATCGAAACCGGCTTGATGTGCTCAGACAGCCTGCGGCAATAACCCATCACCAAGGTCGTGTTGCGGTCAGTGCCCGCGGGAGGTGTTCTCACGTCGGGTTCCCGCTCTATTGTTCGGTGACGACACTGATCTCGTCAAAAAATGCTTCTTCGTTGAACACGGCAACGCGGCCACCGTAGGCAACCTTGACCACCAGAGCGACTGTGTTTCCGGCGAAGGCTGAAAGCGGATACTCGAACGTTCGCCAATTGCCATCCGAAGGTGGGTTGCCCGCGTCAACCGTTTCGGTGGCGAACCAATGAAACTGCTGGCCGTCGTGCAGGCCGGCGGTGACCAGGAAATCGCTCTTGCCGGGCGCTTCGTACGGATCGCCGCTGACCACCAGTCGCAGTTTGCATGGCTTGTCAGCTGGCAGATTCACTTTGCGGACGACGAAAGCCGGGACGACCTCGCTCTGAGCGTGAACCGCCAGGATTCCCTTTCGGCCCGGATTCGGATTGCCGGGGTGTCCCCCCTTGTGCGCGGGGACATCGATCCAGAACGGGTGAGTGCCGACATAGCAACCGGCGATCTGTACTCGCTTGAGATCCTCTTCCGCCTCAAATGCATTGGAAAGTTGCTCATCCACTGGCGCGGCCTTGATCAATTCGTCGAGATTCGCTTCCGCAGCACTCGATTTGGCCAGCACGGTCTGTCGTTTCTCGAGCGGCGGCAGCGGCTCGTGCTGATAACCGGCGGGTGAATTCTGGTACCAATAGAAAACGGTGTCGTATTGCACCCAGCAGCCGTCGGCCGCGACGCGCTGGGCCCAGAGGGGTTGGGCCGTGAAAAAGTGTTCTTCCCGCCAGTTGATCGCCCAGGAAAGTTGCCGCTGGAAGCGAATCGGTTGGTGGTCGTGGAAGCGATAGATCGACAGCATCGAAGGGTTTTCGGGTGCGACAAAGGGCATACCGGCCCGCAGGCCCGCGAAGGTCTTCTGAAACCCCCAGCTGAATGTGAAGGAGTCTTCGGTGCCGAGGTAGTCGATGGCTCGCTCCTGTCCATCGATACTCACTTCATTGTTGCCTTCCATCACGATGTTGAAACCACGAAACCCCGGTTCGTCGGTGGCAACGCTGAACTGGCGCCCCAGAATGTGCCCTGCCCCCTGGAGATTGATGAATTCGATGTGCGAGTCCTTGGACAATTGGAAGAGCTTATGGCTCCACGTCGCATGGAAATAGCCCAGCGACTCCTGCCACTGGGGAAGTGGCTCCCATTCCACATAGCTGTAGTTCATGATGTCCTTGGTGGTGTCGTTGCGCAGCACGACCTTGGCGCGAGTGGCGAAGGGCATGGGGATATAGCAGTTGTAGCTCCACGGCGCGCATTCGATCAGGGGTGTGGAGAAATCCATGCTCTTTCCGTTGCAGCCGTCTCCGAAGAAGTCGGCCAGAGGACAATGGACGGCCGGCTGTTCTGACTCGTCGAAGTAGATTTCCAGGACGACACCACGCGCGGTTTCGGCCGGATTCTGATGGCGCGTTGTAT
This sequence comes from uncultured Planctomycetota bacterium, assembly GCA_963802295.1. Taxonomy (GTDB): domain Bacteria; phylum Planctomycetota; class Planctomycetia; order Pirellulales; family Pirellulaceae; genus JAJRVM01. Next base: position 709,417 of record CAWDIM010000022.1, read on the forward strand.
GGATGTGTCGGATAATGCCCGGCCCTTGCAGATCGGCCACCACCATCCGCTTGCCGGCGTCCAGTGATGGCAGGTCCGAGTAGCGATCGTATTTCCATCCGGCATTGGCGAATCCCGTCTGGAGGTCGGTGCGGATGGTGGCCAATTCGAGGCGATCGGCAGCTGGCGGCGGTGGTTGCCCCTGCAGACGCGGAGAGGGAGTGCAGAGCATGGCGAGCGCCGACACGCAAAACGGGAGCCACGTCGTTTTCATCAAAGAAACCTTTCGCTCAGAAGTGAACCGTGAGGCACGTTGCCGGATTGCCGTTCGCCGGCCTGCCATCCGCCGCATCATTGAATGTCGGGCATGTCGAGTCGCTCGCCGCGCAGTTGCCTGGCCTGTTCTTCGGGTCGGTAGGTACCGTAGAAGATCGCATTGCAGTCAATCCAGGCCGCCAGTTGCCGCAGTTCGTCGTGGCTGAGTTGAGCGTCATAGTGTCCGGCGGCGAGCAGCTTCATCAAGCGGCTGCCTCGCGCACCATATTGTCCGCCTGGGGCCGTGATTTGAATCTGGTTTCGGCCGCCGAACCGCGGGACGAGTGCGGCCATGGCGTTATCGGGATTCGTCCCGGGGCCCCAGAAATCGCGGTCGCCGCAGAGCGCCCAGTAGGACTGTGTAAAGCCGTCGCGTGGCGTTCCCTGCAAATCCGTGTTTCCATCTTTCCTCTCCGGTCCATGGCAGCGGACACAATGCTGATCCAACAGCGGTTGGACGACTTCCACAAAGGAAAAGGGCCTTCCTCCCAACGCACCGGGCTCAATGTCCGATGGCGGGCGCCGCAGGGCTGCCACGTCGTGATTGGCGGGTGTCGTATGCCGACTTTCATGGCAACCGGCGCACGAGACCTGTTCGCCCGGTTGTACGTAGGTGATGGTGCGCATCGTCTGATACGCGAATCCCTGCTCGTCCAGGGCCTGGAAGAGCAGCGGTTTCAGGGCGGGGACGAGAAACCGCGCCGAACCGTCCGGCTCGACCCTCACCGTTCCCAGGATGGCCCGCGCGTTTTCTTCGCGAGCCAGTCCCACGCGGGGATGGTCCCCGATATGGGTCGTCTTGGGAAAGATCTGGATAATGCGCAACTGTTTGATCGATCCGCGAGGGATGTCTCCCAATCCCCGGTACACGTCGGTCAACAGCATTTCACCCTCGGGTGGTGCCTCTGGAGCCAGCATGCTGGACACGATCGGTGGTGTGGGACGCGGCATCAGTGGGCACGGGTTCGTGCAGCCGATGTCGGGATCGCGGTAGATCAACTCGCGGTTCCCCGCGGCATCCAGCAGGTAAATCCCCAGCGCGTTGGGCAGGTTGGCTCCCGGTTCCCAGACCAGTGGCGTCGGACTGTAGGCGACCAGGAAGTACTTCTCGGACAGCGGCCACGGAGATGCGTAGTACTCGCGGATGTCCATGCTCTCGGCTTCCGGAAAGGGCACGGCCGGTGTCAAACGCGTAAGCGCTTCTTCTCCGTTGTTGGCGACGCTGGGGTCGATCAGGGCAAGCGAGCCGCCGGTGATCGAGTGGTGGGCGGAAGCGGTGAAGACGATCTTCTCGGAACCCGGGATCGGCTGCAGCTGAAAACTGCAATGGGGCGAACTGGTGGCATTTCCCCAGATGGCGATGGGATTGGTGCCGTCGGGACGCATGGCCCACAGGTTCTGGTGCGTGACGGCGTCGCGATCGATGTAATCCCAGCGACTATAGAGAATGTCCCCCGTGTTGGAGACCGTCGGAAACCACTCGTTCGTGTCGTGCGCCGACAGGAGCCGAATGCCGGTACCGTCGTCGTTCATGCGGTGGATGGTGTAAACGTGCCAGCGCTGACTGAACTGTCCGCCAAAACACCTCGCGTAGCCACGCCGCCGCGTCGAGCTGAAGGCGATGCCACCATCGGGGAGCCAGCAAGGCATGAGATCGTCGTACGGTCCGCTGGTAAGCTGACGCAGGTTGGTGCCGTCGACGTTGACGGTCCAGACATGGTAGAACCCTTCGTCCGTGTTGTTGTCGATCACGTTCGGGTCCCAAGTGCCGCCGTCGGTGCGGCATTTAACGAATGAGAAGACGATCTTCGTACCGTCGTAGGAAAGACGCGGTTCCAGTACGCTCCCGTCAGCCAGTTGACCGGCGAGCAAGTCGCGGCAGGAGAGGGAGAATCCTGGACGATCGAGGACGAAAATACCTCCGCCAGGCCGCGCCCGCCAGCCGTAGTATTGCATCACCAGGTGACTGTAGGATGTCGGCACTCGTTTGCACAGCAGCAGGCTGCCGAAGTTCATGAGCGGATTTGCCAACGCTATATGACGTTTCAGTGCGCGCGCCTGCACGTAGAGCAGACGCTGATCGCGCAACGACAGGTCCGGCACCGCAGCGCGAGTCGTCAGCCGTGCGAGTTCCGCCTCGGCCGAAGCCAGTTGCGGCAACGTGTGTTCGTGCCGCAAGGTGTCCAGCAGCGCCTTCGTACCAGCGATGTGCTGAAGCGACGATTGCAGGTAGGATTCGCTGCGGTCTTCCAATTGATCCTGTTGCTGCCAGTCTTGCTGCACCATTGCCAGGAACTCAAGCTCCAGAGGCGCTGCAGCCTCAGCCAGTCCCGCGTTGAGGGTCGCTTCCCGCATGACCTGTCGGAGAGTAGCCGCGGCAGCGACTCCCGATTCGTCGGCCAGCATGCGCTGCAGTCCGGCCACACCTGTGAGCCACGACCCTTGGTAGGCGGACAGCAGGATGTCGGCGAGCGGGAGCGACTGGCCAGGGGCCAGGACGCGAGGATCGTCGCTGCGCACCGGTAGCACTTGGACCCTCAGGCTGCCGTCCTCGGCCAGGTTGCAGCGAAGCTCGCCGGCCGTGCCACATGCCAGGGCCAGCACGATGCCACTGGAGTCCGTGTGATCGGCAATGATCCAGGCCGGCAACGAATCCGCGGGTCCCAGCTCCAATGGCCGGGCGGGCTGAATGTGCTGGTGGAACAACAGCATTTCAGGACGGAAGCCGTGAACTACGGGGCGGTTCTCCTTGGTGCCGGCCCCGGCGCTCTCGTCCGATTCCATTTCGTAGTACCAGCCCCCCTCGCCTTGCTGCCGCGTGGAAAAACCCTGGGACGCCTGGAATGCGGTTCCGTCGTCGTAGGTAATGAGTGGATCCCAATGGGTCGTGTCAAAGCCTATCTCGCCGCGGCGATGCACGATGAACCGAATCGCTTCCCCGCGCCGCACGTCCAACGACAAGACTGGTTCCAGCCCGATCTTGTCGCCGGCTTCGAGTTCGGCGGTCCAACGCGTTTCGCTGCCGACACGGATTTCCAGCCGTACGCCATCGCCGCCATTCGTGTCGGCCTTGAATACGCGTCCACGAATTTCCAGCCGGCCGTCCCGGGGTACCGCGAATCGCCGAATGCTGGAAGTCTGGGTGCCGCTGTGATGCCAGTCTTTGCCGACCCGCGTCCAATCGGGTCCCGTCCAGTATGATGAGCCATACCAGGTGTCGTCGCGGTGGGTCAGCGGTGTGTAGTGGAACGCATCGTAGCCACCCTTCATCGGGAAGGTCCAATCAACCGCTGTCAACGTACCCACGTCGATCGGTTGGCTGGTCTCATTGACCAGTGAACTCTTGATCGAGAAGAACGGCCGATCCTGGCGACCAATCGAGTTGTCGTTGTACGCTCAGGCCGTTGGGGAGCAACGTAGCCGCCGCCGCTCCACTCGTTTCACCGAGGCTTCTGACGAGGCTGCCATCGGGCGCATGCACGAAGTAGCTGCCGACGTCGGCGCCGCTGACGCTATGGCGGAGAAACGCCAGCAACAACAGGCTGGTCAACGATATGGCAACTCGCCACGATGGAAACCGCTCAGACATAGATGGCTCTCCCTGCAAGGCGTGATGGCATTCAGTGTAAACGAATCGCCACTGCATGCAAATCAGTCGCTGGTTGCTGGGACCAGAGCCCTGGCCGTCGCACCTGCTGTGCAGACGAGCCGCCGGATCGCTCCGGCGGCTCGTCACTTGTCGAAATTCCGGGATAGTCAGTCTGGGGTGGATCAGGTAATCCAGACCCCGATCACTAAGAGGGCGACACAGGTAACGCCGGCCAGCACGGTCCATTTCCAAGGTAGCCGGACGGGATCCTGTGTGCCACACGTCTCGCAGATGCTGCTCAGTGGCGAGCAGTGGCTGCGGCATTCCCGGCATCGACATAGTTGATCCATTGCCGAACGACAAAGTTGAAGGCACTGGATGAAGAAGTCAACATCCTGATCTTGCGCGTGCGTCTTCTGGTTCATGATGTTGTTCCCCAAACTGGTCTGTAATAACCGTCTCAACAAGTATTGACCGTCAGTGTTGACCGTCTTGGCAATGCCCTGCCAGGGCTCTGTATGTCCGATACGTCGCGTCCGAGCAGTTCTTGTGTTTCGAGATCTCAGGTCGCGGTCGACGTCAGGGTCGTCCGCCTGGCAAAAAATTGAGAAATCGTGTCACTGAGCTGATCATCGGCGAGAATCGTGTCAGGACAAGCCGTCTTCCCAGCCCTTCCCGCGGGCGTGAAAACCGTCCGGCTTTTGCGCGAGGAAAAGTACTATCGCCTGTCTCGCCCCTGCGACGTCTGTGCGTCCTGCCGCCATTCCCGGTGCCGCCATTGTCGTACGGCCACGAGCCACGCACAGACGCCAATCGCGATCAGTCTGCCCGCTTGTCGATAATACAGAGTGATGTGCTATTGAAAGAAGTAGCTTTCTTTTCGGCGGAACGCAAATCCCGGTTCCGGCAGTCCGTTTCCAGGCCAAGTCCAACCGGGTTGGGGAGTTCCGTTGCTGAAGCGTGTCGCAGTCGCCGGGAGATTCGCGTTATGACAGGACACATTGTGCCGTCTACACGAGAAATGTCGCCGGATTGGCTTGGCCGGGAATCGAGTGCACTACGCTATGCCGCGCTGCCGGATCAGGGCCGCCGCACCTCAGGACGGCGCGGCCGTGCTCGCGGACCGTCGTCCGCCGGCACGGGGCGCGAGGAGTCCGGGGTCTGCCAGCGGTACGTGCCGCGCCACGAAACCGCCCGGGGCTTAGTGCCTGGAGAGTCGAAAAAGAGTTATGATACGGGTGCCAGCGGATTGCAGGCTGGCGATGCGCGTCTGGTTGACGGTCGACAGCGGAAGCCCGCAGCGCATCTGTTCTAGTGGGACGATGGGACACAAATCATGCCATACCAGCAGTTTGACCGGTTCAAAGTGAGAATGGAGCCGTTGTCGGCTCGTGAGAACAAGAAGGATATCGAGCGCGACCATGTCTCGCCCTCGGCCCAGCCGCGACCGATGACCGACGAGGCGATGAAGATCATTGCCGAAGTCGCTGCGCGAGTGCGGACCGCTCGACTAGCCGGCCGGCCGGTCATGATGACGTTTGGAGCGCATGCAATCAAGAACGGTCTGGCGCCTGTCTTCCTGCAGCTGCTGCGCGGTCGATGGGTTACGCATCTGGCCACGAACGGCGCCGGGATCATCCACGACTGGGAGTTTGCCTATCAGGGAAAGAGTTGTGAGAACGTCGAGGAGATGGTCCGCAGCGGGAAATTCGGCAACTGGCAGGAAACGGGTTTCCTGATCAATCTGGCGATTAACGTGGGGGCCTATGAAGGGCTCGGCTACGGAGAATCGGTGGGGTCGCTGATCTACAACGAGGGGCTGACTATTCCGTCCCAGGAACAGCTGGCAAAGGAGGTGCTCGTCGGCCTGCCGCGCGATCCCGAACAAGCCGCGGCCGCTGCGGATCTGTTGTCCATCGTGCGTCGCTTTGACCTGGATGAAGGCTGGCTGGCCGTCCCCCACCCGTGGAAACAGTACAGTATTCAGGCAGGAGCATTTGAGGCGAGCATCCCCTTTACCGGGCATCCGATGATTGGCCACGACATCATCTACAATCACCCGATGAATCATTGCGCCAGCTTGGGACGCACAGCTCAACAGGATTTCCTGACGTTTGCCGAGAGCGTGAGGCAGCTCGAGGGAGGCGTCTATATCTCGATCGGGTCGGCGGTCATGAGCCCGATGATATTCGAGAAGTCGTTATCGATGTCGCAGAACGTGGCGATTCAGCACAATCAGCACATCGACCACCATTACCTGCTGGTGTGTGATATCGCTGAGTCGAACTGGGACTGGAGAGGTGGCGAGCCTCCCGAGGACAATCCCGCCTATTATCTGCGATACAACAAGTCGTTCAGTCGCATGGGTGGTGCCATGCGATACCTGGCCGCGGACAATCGCGACTTTCTGCTGACACTCATGCACATGTTGGAAGACGGTGCCCGAGCTACCGGTTCGCAGTGAGCCGTGACCTCTGGGATGACGCGGCACGAACCGCGGTTTTTTGGGAAGGTATGAACGACAGATGCAAAGTGTCCAGCTGTCTCCAGCCAGGCTTGCCGAACTAACGGCCCGCTTCGGCCAGTGCCGGGTGGCCGTGATCGGCGACTTTTTTCTCGATAAATATCTTGATATTGATCCGGCACTGGCGGAAATGAGCGTCGAAACCGGGTTGACGGCTCATCAGGTGGTGGCCGTGCGTTGCAGCCCGGGCGCAGCCGGCACGATCGTCTGCAACCTGGCCGCATTGGGCGCGGGCTGTCTGCACGCCATCGGCTTCACCGGCGACGATGGCGAGGCTTATGACCTGCGCAAGGAATTGACGAATGTGAATTGTCAGACAGCACACCTGCACATTGTGTCCGATCGTCACACTCCCACCTACCTCAAACCGCGCGAGGCACACCTGGCGAGTCTGCAGGCCGAGCACCCACGGTACGATACGAAGAATCGTCTGCGCACTGGTTCGCAGCTGGAGGAATCGATTCTCGGCTCACTTCGGGAACTGGTGGAGCGAGTCGATGCGGTGATCATTCTGGATCAAGTCGAAGAAGCTGACTGTGGGGTCGTCACCGCGCGTGTGCGCCAGGCTATCTCCGAGCTGGCGCAGCAGACTCCCCGGGTCGTCTTCTGGGCCGATAGCCGGCGGCGGATTCGCGAATTCTCGCAGGTGATCATCAAGCCGAATCAATTTGAAGCGGTTGGCAAGAGTGATCCACTGCCGGGCGAGGAAGTGCCGCCCGACGCGCTGCGCAAGGCGGCGCAGCAAATGCGCGAGCAGACTGGCGCACCGGTTGTCGTGACGCGCGGCGCCGCCGGGATGTTGGTGAGCGATCCGCAGTGGACACTTGTGCCTGGCGTCCGCGTGCAGGGAGAGATCGATCCAACGGGGGCCGGCGACAGCGCGACCGCCGGCGCCGTGCTGGCATTGTGTGCCGGCGCTGAGCTGCCCGAGGCCGCGTTGATCGGCAATCTGGTAGCGTCCGTCACCATCCAGCAGATCGGTACCACCGGCGTGGCGCATGCCGATCAACTTCCGGCGCAGCTCCAGCAATGGCACGAGCAGGTTCAGAAGTCGGTGGAGACCGGTTGATTGTCGTTCCGGACTCCCAGCAGCTGGTAGAGTCCCACTTGTTTGGCGGCGGCCGCCCGGCACAGATCGCTGTGGTTGCCGGCGTTTCCGGCATCGATACCGGCATTGCGAAAGTCGATGGACTCGGCCAGGAAATGGACCGCTCCGTCGCCGAACACGAACATCGAGCCACCGGGATGATGGCTGCTGAAAGCGTGGATGTTGGTGGGATGATTGATCGGCACCGACACGCAGGAACTGACGGTGCTGCCGATACCGAGGCCTCCCGGGCCGCACCAGGAGGGCCATTTGTCGGGTGTCCCGGCGTTGGCCGGGAACACGGTCCGCTCGCCCAGACAAATCGTGTTACTTGTCCCGTCCAGGATATCGGTCATCCGCGTGCCGCTGCATGCGTAGAGGACCCCGTCGTTGGCCTTCGTCAAATGTGCGCCGCCACTGTAATTGAAATACCCCCGGCAACAGGTGTAATTAGCCGTGGCCACCAGCTGTCCGCCCCCTTTGAACTCGCGCAGTTTCTCCATCGGAGAGGAAGGGCAATGGAAGATCGACAGGTCCATTTGGAGCATCGGCAGCAGTGCGGGATCGGTGATCACTTGCGAGAGCGTGTAATAGGAAGGGCTGAGCCGATCCTGCAAGGGACACTGCTCGATAAAGGGCATCAAGAAAACTCCCCAGGCCCACCCTCCCGAGATCTCTCCCATGTGATTGACGGCCATGAATCCCGGTGGAAAGGATTTGTTTGAATCGTGATACAGGTGCATGGCCAAGCCGAGCTGTTTCAAGTTGTTCGAGCAGCGCATGCGGCGCCCCGCCTCGCGAGCGGCCTGCACAGCAGGCAACAACATCGCCACCAGGATCCCAATAATGGCGATCACGACCAGCAGTTCAATCAAGGTGAATGCTCGAGCAGAACGTTGGCAGCGCATGAGAGTCGCTCCTATCGGTTGGCAGGTGGAAGTGTGGCAGGCCGGTCGGCTCGTCAGCGGCCGGGCGAGAGCAGTTGGCGACGGCCGACTCGTGCAATCCACGTTGTCCGGTGGTCCGTCCGCGCTGTCGACAATCCGCCGCCATGGCTGGATCGTCCAAACGCTGCAGTTCTGTATCCGCTGCACGCTCGTCGCGTGAATTACGAACGAGCTATGCCCGCGACCTGGGTGCGATCTGGACCGTCGCGATCCAGTCCCAAGAGTGTCGCTCTGGCCAACGTGGCTCGTCTCCAAAAAATGTCCTGGTTCTCGCCGGGACGCCTCGTATTCGTATGTACGGCGGTTCCCGCTACGACCTTCGCTGCCGACCATGCTATCACAGACTGTACCGTCTCGCGATGCGCCCAGGTGTGATTCTCGTCAAAAATGGGTGTGGTTCTTGTCAGGAGCACGGCTGATGGCCCGCGAATGCCGGAGTGGGTTGTTCAGGGCCTGGCAGCGGCGAGTGTTCTATGGAGGTTGCTATAGAGAGTCGCGACCCAACGGCGCGCGGTGCGCATGTCTCCTTGGGGATCATAGGTGGCAACGAGGTGCAAGATGCCGTTTTCCAAGGTCTCCCGCGACTCGTCCAGCAATCCCGCTTCTCTCTGCAAAGTGCCCAGGTCATCGGTTATCTGGCTGAGGGACGCGACATACACCGGCACGTCGGGCAGACGCTCCGACAGTTCCTGCATTCGCTTGGCGGCCTCGGCCAGGTGGGCCATGGCCAGTTCCGCCTGGCCGTGCCGGCGGAGGATGAGTCCGAGGCGATAGAGTGCGTTGGCGTGCAGGATTTCGTATTCCGGCTGATGGGGATACGTGCTGTTGAGTGTGCGCGAGATGCGTTCTGCCCGCTCGAGTCGCTGCCGGCCCTCTTTGCCGAAATCGGTCTCCCACAATGCGGGGGTGTCGATCGAGAGGACGTCGGCCAATTCGAAGGAGTAGCGAGGCGTGGCGGGGAAGTCGGCGGCCAGTTGCTCGAGAATCGCGACCGACGTTTGCAGGCTGGTGGCGACTTCAGCTGCCTGGCCTTCGCGCCAGACCCGGGGCAGGCAGTTGCGATGGCAGCGAGCCAGCGCCAGACGATATTGAGCGTTGGTCGGATCTTGAGCGAGCAGCTGTTCGAGGATGGCCAACGCGGATTGGTGGTAGTCCTCGATCCGGGAGGCGGCATTGAGGCGCAGGGGACCGGCGCCGGCCCCCGCCCCCTTGCGGCCAGGACCGCCTCGCGTGATAAACGGCAACGCGGTCGCGTCGTTGCGCGACCGGATAGCACCAAGATGATTGTAGGTTTCCGCCAGCGCGAAGCGGCATTCATTGCTGAGCGTCCGCGAAGTCTCCTGGTTGGCCAACATGTCTCGGGCCAACAGATGTGCGTCGATCGCATCACGGGTGCGCCCCGCTTTGGCCAGGGTGACCCCGCGCTGATTAGACACTTCCACCATGGCCAGCAGCAGTGGCAGATCCGGGGCTCCCTTGTCGGCCATGCCTCGATAGATGCGCAGCGCCTCGCCGTACGCCGCGACAGCCATGTCATACTGTCCCAGACGCTGCCGAATATCGCCGATGCAGTGATGGGCTTTGGCCGTTTCCAGTTGTACCCCCGCGTCCGCCTGATTGCGCTGGGCAAACTCTTGATAGAAGGCCAGCAGGCTCTGCAGCAGCTCCGCATCATCGCCGGTGGCAATGGCCGGGGATGTACGCGGACTGTCTTCACTCAGCTCCAGTTCCAGCGATTCCGGCAGACCCCGACCGGAAATGCGGTCGATGACATCATCAAAAGCACGCATCGCCAACTGCAGATTGTCTTCCGCCCGCTGGAATTCTCTCCGCGCGTGCTCGGTCTCTTCGGTGACCTTCCGATTGGCCGCGCGGAGTTCCTCCGATTGCCGTCGTTCGCGCGTGGCCAGCCCGATGGCCTTCTCCCTGGCCTGATCGACGTGGACGTAGCCCACCGAAGCCACGATGGCCACGAGCAGCAGCAACAGAAGGGACAGTCCGCTCAACGCGGCCAGCGCTGGATTACGGCGACTCCAACGCCACATTCTGCGCAGGGTGGATGTGCGGCGCGCGATGATCGGTTCGCCGTCCAGGAAACGCCGCAGATCCTCCGCCAACTCGCCCGCCGTCGCGTAGCGATGTGGCGGGTCGAAGGCAGACGCTTTGAGGATGATTGTCTCCAGGTCAAGGGGGATGGACGGTGAGATCACTCGGGGATGCGGCACCCCTTGCTGAGTGATACGCAGCATTAACTTCTTGGTATCCTCTTCCCGGAAGGCGGGCTGTAGCGTGGCAAGTTCATACAGCGTCAGGCCGACACTGTAAATGTCACTGGCTTCATCCGACCGCCCCTCGAACTGCTCGGGGGCCATGTAACGCACGGTCCCAAACACATCCCCGCTCTGCGTCAGGCCTTCGTCACCAAAAACCTTGGCCAATCCAAAATCGGTTACCCAGACGGTGCCATGCGTGTCCACGAGCAAGTTGGCAGGTTTTATGTCGCGATGGAGAATGCCTTGGCGATGAGCGTAATCGACGGCGCGGGAGATTTGCACGCCATATTCCGCGATCTGCCGCCAGGAAAAATGCGTGCCTGTCGTAGTGCCTGCCGACCCGCGAGGTGCCGGCGACGTGCCGGATGACTGGGCCGTGGCACGAGACTCCGCGGGCGTCGCGTCGGTGCCGTTGACGGCTTGCCGACGCCGCTGGTCGATCAGTTGATCGAAGCCCACTCCGTCGATGTACTGCATCACGTAATAGTGCAGATCGTTGTCGTGGCCGACGCCGAAGACCGGTACGATGTTGGTATGATGCAACATCGCCGCAGCCTGTGCCTCGCGCACGAATCGCTTCAGGTGCTTGGGCTGATTGACAATGTTGGCCGTGAGGACTTTCACTGCCACGGTCCGTCCCAACGATTCCTGTACGGCTTCGTAGACGATTCCCATGCCGCCACGTCCGATGACGCGCACGATCCGATAGTCGCCGAGCCGGTCGACCATGTGACGGTTGATCTCCACCAGTCGGCGCGAATCGGCGCGGATGGTCTCCTCCTTGCGGCTCAACTGCTCCATCATCGCGATGGCGGGAAAAACCTCCCTGATTTCGTCCGCCAGTTCGGGGTACTGCTGGGAATACTGCGTAATCGACGGGCAACCCCCACTGCGGCAGCGCTGAGCGAACTCTTCCGCCAGGGAATCGATGGGATGCTGATCACTGTCAAAGTGTGTGTCCCGCATTGCTTCTCTCGTTCGATTCACGGAATCAGGGTGAATGTGCCGGTAACGGAACGGCCAGGCCCAGGCTGCCCGGAGCGACCGCGCGGAATTCCCGGCCCGGCCACCCAACCCTCGTTCTGTGCTGTGACAATGCTCTCGCTACGCTTTGCCCAGCGTGGAAGACTTGTCCAGGTATTCGCGTAATCGCTTCAGTGCTCGGACATGCCGATTGCTGGCCGCGGTGTTCTTAATCCCCAGGATCTGGGCCACCTCAATATTGCTGAGCTGTTCGAAATGACGCAGCGCCAGGATCTCTCGGTCAATCTGATCCATGCTCTCGATAGCCTGTTGCAGGAGTGCCATGCGTTCATTGCGTATTGCCGCCTGGCTCGGCGAGGTCAGGTCGCCCGCCAACTGCTCGACTAGCGGACAGGACGCCGATTGAGTTCGATGGACACCGTGCAGCGAAATATCTTGTCCGGCGTTCCGCTTCTGGCCGAGATGCCGACGGTGGATATTCAAGAGGGTCTGCCAGGTGATCTGGCGCAGCCACACGAATAATGTGACGTTGGGAGCCGCCAAATAGTCGCCCAACCGATGGGCGACTTCAATATAGGCCTCCTGCACGACATCGGCCGGATCGACACGGCCCAGCAGCCGCGGGTCCAGCCGGAACTCGACCATTCGCTCCAGACGGCTACGATACTTCGAGAACAGGTCTGCCAGCGATCGCTCGCCGCCCGATCGCAGCAAGGCGAGGTCGTCGTAACAGCCCGACTCCGTCGTGAAAACCGCCTCGGCAGTGCTCATGGTTCACCGTCAGCAGCACAAGGTCTGCTCTCGAAATATTCACGCGTTCCAACAACCCAGCTGCGGGCTATGAGATTTAACACCCCCCATGGCCGTCAGGCGCCGCTTGTCCACCGATACCGCTTCGGCATCCTACCGTCACGGGCCCCCCTGACCAGCGGCTCCCGACCAACGGTAAGCACTGAACGTTGGTTTGGCTGCCGCCGCACGAGCAAAAGTCCGTTACCTAATATCCCAATATGGCCAAATATCTCAATATGTTAAGGGAACCTTGAGTCCCGTGGCATTGGCGGTTAACCATTCGCTTGTCAGTAGTTACGTCAACTCACCGGTCAGTCCCGCGCACGCTTTCGCGGTGGTCTGATGTCTTGTCAACGCGTGGATATGGGGGCGGGTGCCACAGGGCTCCGCCAGTGGGCGAATTAGCCTCGTGAGTGCGCTGGCCGAGCCCCGTGCCACCCCAACTTCTGGCTGTGAACTAGCACTAATGAGTTTCCGTTCGGGCGTGGTCGCAAGTTTTCGTTGGCTCGGCAGTGGATTTTGGTAGCCGCTTTTCGGTACTTGTATTGAAGGCCTGCCGCGAGCCCCCGCCGAGGACCATCCTCCGGCGGCGAAAAGGGCCACAGGTGGGTGACGCTGGCTCGGTCAGTGTTTGGCGTTCCACATTTCCGTTTCTGGCACCCATCGAGTGGCATCCGAATGACTGGGCGCGACAGCGCCGTAATCATGCGATGCCGGCGGCGAACATCGTACTGGAGTTCCGACGCGAATCACGCGAACAAGTAAGGAGAAATATGATGAACACTTCCCGCTTTATTCGACTCACCGCTGGAGCGGCAGCCTGCCTCTGGTTGGCGGCTGCTCCCTCAGTCCATGCCCAGCCCCCCGGAGGTGCGCGAGGTGGACCTGGACGTGGCGGACCACCCGATCCTCAATTCATCCTCCAGCAGTTCGACAAGAACGAGGATGGGCAACTGACCAAAGACGAAGTCCCAGAAGTGGCGTGGGCTCGACTTTCGCGCGCCGATGCAGACAACGATTCCGTTGTGACCAAAGACGAGCTGGCCGCCCTGGCTCGGCCAGGTCGTGAAGCCGCCGGTCGACGGCGAGGCGACGGTCCGCCGGCCAAAGAAGAGGCGGATACCGAGAAAAAGGACCAAGAGAGCAGCGCCGCATCGAGTCCTGCTGACACGCGTCGCGGCGGGCGAGGCTTGGGCCCCGGTTTCGGACGTGGATTCGGACCCGGTGCTGGGCCGGGATTTGGGCCGGGGCCTGGGGCACGCCCTTTCGGCTCGCCCAACGACAGTGACAGCGCGACCGACAAGAGTCCAAGTCCCGATGACCGTGCCGCCGCGGATTCGCAGCGTCGCGGTCGCCGACCTGGCGCAGACGGTCGTGCTGGTGAGGGTCCGCGACGCCCCCGCTACGCCCCGGACGGAGCCGGCCGACGAGCTGGCGGCCAGTGGGCTCAACGCGACAATTTCCGCTCCGGTGACGCCGTTTGGCGTGGCCCACGCGGTGCTGGGCGTGGGCGCGGTCCCTCGGCTCAGCGGGCCAAACCGGATGGCCAGGCGGGGCCAGTTCGGGGGAGGCGGTTGGGGCAGGGCGGTTGGGGCCAGGGCGGTTGGGGCCAGGGCGGTTGGGGCCAGGGCGGTTGGGGCCAGGGCGGAAGATTCGCTTGGCAGGGACGCGGTCCGCAGGCGGGTGGCAAGGCATGGCAGGGTCGAGGTCCCGGCTGGCAACGTGGTCCGCAGCGAGCATGGGCTCAGGGTCGGGGGCCAGGAGCACGCTCAATGGGACGTTACGGCAAGCCAAGCCGTCAGGGTCCTGCGTTCTACGGACCTGGTCCGTGGTGGGGCATGCAACGCGGTATGCACCGTCCCATGATGCAGGGTCGAGGGTGGGGTCCGCGAACTGGGGGCGGACCACCTTGGATGCACCAGGGTCGTGGCGCCGGACGGGGTCCTCAGGCCCTGCGCGGCGGCGGGCGATTCGGCTCGATGGCTGGCCCCCCCTGGGCTCAGCAAGCCCCGCGAGCCAGGGGACCGCGCGGGAATCGACCTGGACCGCGGCCAGATATGACTCCGGCAGATGACCGCTCGCCAGGCGATGGTCCGCGAGACATGAGTTCCCGCGATCGGGGACCCGAGAGACCAGAAGGAATGGGGCCACGCGGCATGGGACGCGGTCCACGAGGGTTTGGACCTCCAGGATCTGATGGTCCACGCGGGCCGCGCAGCCCACGCGAAACGGAAACGCAGGACGGAGTGTGACACGCTGATTCACGCGGCGGCTGAGCACCTGTCGAGAGCCGCCGGCGAGATCGTTCCTGCCGCGGGGGTCGCATAGCGACCCCCGCTTCCTTTCCATAAGGACCCAATTCCCAAGAGTGTTTTCTTACTCTTACTCTTAACGCGGCCTGCGGCCGCAACCAATCAGGAAATCCGAAATCCAAAATTCGAAATCTCAAACAAATTCGAAATCCAAAACCTCCGCTGCCGGCAAAACGGCCGCGGGCGGGCCCCAAGCAGATTCTCACCAGCAGCATGCCATTGCGTCCTCCGTTTTCCCTTCCTCCCTTCCTCCCTTTCTCCCACTTTTCTGTGCTTCGAATTTCGGATTTTGTTCCAAACATGCGCACCGTGCGCGCATCCTACACGCGAAAACTCTACTCTTACTCTCAGTGGGTCCGTGCCGTTACTGCTTCTGCACGAAGACCTGATACACACCGTGCTGCTTTCCGTCGTGGGAAAGGACCGCATGCAGTTGCGTGTCGCCTGCCGTCAATTGCCAGCCAGCGAGACTGCAACGGTTCGCCTGCGGAGCGACTTCCAAGGTCTTGCTTTGGCCGGCCATCGTCACGCTGAGCGATCCGGCAGTCGGTTTGGAATCGAATTCAAACCGGATGTCGTACATCCCGGACGCGGCGATGTGCAGTTCCCAGTAGCCAATCGATTCAGGCGCCCAGGTGCCGCCCCGCCAGTCTTGTCGAGTGAGCACGGTTTCCGGCTCCTGAGGCGCGCCGACCCAGATACGCGGGGGAGCATAGTTGTCGGGGCGCGTGGAGGAGACGTCGTCGAACCACTGGTCGTAGGCGGCCTTGAGCCGCTGAGTGACGTCGGGGTGGTCGGCGGCTACATTGCGTGTCTCGCCCGGGTCACTGGCGATATCGTACAGTTCGAAGTTCGGGTCGCCCGGCAGTTGTTCGCGGCCGAATCCGCTCGCATTGAGTAGTTTCCAGCGGGAGTCCCGGATCATGAAATTGTTATACCGCACGGGGATGTCGCCGCGATGCGATTGGAGGACGAGCGTCCGATCCGGCCAGTTGACCTCCCGGCCTTCCAACAGCGGGAGAACGCTACGTCCATCGAGTGTGACACCTGGCGGAAGCTCTGCGCCACAGGCCTCCAAGATCGTGGGCATCAAGTCGATATGTGCCGCTGGTTCGCTGCGTGCCGTGCCGGCCTTGAGCCGAGCGGGCCAATGCAGCCAGAGAGGCGAGCGAATGCCGCCGTCATATACTTCACTCTTCATGCCACGCCGATCACCCACATAACGCCGAGTGTTGGGCCCGTTGTCCACCAGGAAGATCACCAAGGTGTTCTCCCTCAGACCGAGGCGGTCCAAGTGCTCGAAGAGTCGCCCGACATTCTGGTCAATGTTCGTGATCATCGCGCAAATGCGCGCCAACCGGTCAGTTTCCTCGGCCACACGATCCTGCTGAGGTTGGTCCACCATCAGTGTGGCGAGTTGTTCCTGCCTGGCCATGTAGTGCTGGCGGAGATCCTCCGGTACGTCATGCAAAGGATCGTGGGGAGCGTTCGTCGGAATATAGACGAAGAAGTTGCGCCGGTCACGCTGGGATTTTTCGATGAACTGCCTGGCTGCATCAAAATAGACATCCGTGCAGTAGCCTTGGGTGTGAACGAGCCGGCCATTGTGCACCAGAACCGGATTCGTGTATCGACGGTTGTTCTCGCGCGGCTCGGACGGCTGTGCGAGACCGCCGCCGCGCAGCACTAATGCTTCCTCGAATCCCTGATCGATGGGTCGCATCGGATAACAGTCGCCCAGGTGCCACTTGCCGAAAATGCCGGTGGCGTACCCTGCCTGCGACAGCACTTCGGCGACTGTCGTTTCGCTGGGCTCCATCATGGAACGGCCGAGCCACGTATCGATACATCGCGTGCGGTAGTTGTAGCGACCCGTCATCAGACAGGCTCGCGTCGGTGAACAGACCGGGCTGACGTAGAAGGTCGACATCGTGGCACTGCGGCCGGCCATCGCATCGATATTCGGAGTTTCAATGACCCGATTTCCCGCGGCGCCGAAATCGCCGCTCCCCTGATCGTCCGTCATGATCAACACGACGTTCGGACGCGATGGTGTCGTGGCGGCCTCGGCATGTGAATGAACAGCGACCATAACCGATACGCACGCGATTGCCGCCAGTCGCATGTCCGTTACGTGGGGCCGTCGTGTAGGTGCCAGCCGAGCGCGACGCGGTGTGTTGTTGCGGGGGAGACCATGCATGGGAAATCCTCCGGACAATGTAACAGGACAGAAGTAACTGATGTGGCCGGTGGCGACAACCAAACCGGAAATCCGAAACCTCAAATTCGAAATCGAAATCTAAACGCGGCCTGCGGCCGCAACCCATCAGGAAATCCGAAATCCCAAATTCGAAAACCTAAGCAAATTCGAAATCCAAAACTGCAAAAAAACGCTGCCGACAAAACCGCCGTCACGAGCCGCAAACAGCTTGTTACCATTGAGCATGATACACAATTCGAAATCCAAATGTCGCAGGCCCGCAACAGATTCCGCATCCTCTCATCAGCATCCCACCAGTCAGCGAACAAGTCTCCCCAGGCTGTCATCGCAGCGGACGTACACGGCGCCGGCTAAGGGCTGTACTCCCGCCGGTGCGTTCACTTCACGGACAAATTGGAGTAGATTATCGAATACGTCGCGTGTTGTGCTTGTTTCGGCTTTCGGCATTCGAATTCAGGATGTGGGGCGACGCGAGATCGGCTACTTCACGCAATCCAATCTAGCTCGGCAAGGAATCGACGAGGCTGACCATGAGACGCATCGCAATGCTGCTGAGCCTGGTCGCAACTGTCAATGCGGCTGGGGCGGGGGAGACTCTATTTACATCCGGGCCGCAAGAATATGCCGGCACGAAATACTATTGGTTGGCCCACTGGGAGTTGCAGGTCAGCGTGCCGCTCGACGTATCGCCCGAGGATCGCCTTGAAGTGCTGTTCGGGTCGAAAGGACCGCAGCAGCGGACGCTCTATTTCCATGACGGCCAGCAGGAAGGGATGCTTTCCGAGGTGCGTTCCATCCCCTATGCATGGGTATCGCTGCCGACGGGTCCTTTGCGCGGCGGCCAGACCGTGAGACTTTTCGGGAAAGGGCCCGGGCCTGTGGCGTTTCTGGCCGGGGTCCGCATTGTCGGTCAATCCAGTGCCGCGTTGGACGTGAAGCCGTTGCCTGTCGTATTGAGCAGTCCGAGTGGACAAGGTGACGGAGCCGCCGTCTGGTCTGAACTCAGTGGATTCGAATTGAGCGAGCCGATGCGGAAGTTGTGGGATCCCGCTCCCACATCGCCCGATTGGCAACGGGCGGAACGGTCGTCTCATTTCGCCGGTATCGCACTCAGCAAGGTGCAGCGTTGGCTGCACGAGCGATGCTTGCGCGATCGTGATCCGACGTCCGGGTTGTTTCGTCCCACCGGCAGCGAGTGGAACTATTGGGATACGGCTGCCGATTGTTATCCCTTCTACGTGTGGGCCGCCTATTTCACCGATAAGGAAGTGCTCGACACGGTGATGGTCGAGGCCTTGCGGGCCGAACAGCGTCTCTGCAATCGTCTGGATCGACTGCCGACCTCGTATGACATGGATCGGCAACAGCAGATCGACGTGCCGTTGGACCGTATGATCTTCGGTGCCAGCGAATACGCCAAGGACGGACTGATTCCAGTCGTGGAGATAACCGGGCGAGAATCTCCGTGGTTCCATCGCATGCGCGGGATCGTGGACGATATCTTCAAACATGCGAGTGTCGACACGCCCTACGGCAAAATTCCCTCGACCGACATCGAAGTCAATGGCGAATTGCTGCAGCTTCTGCCGCGACTGTTCAGCATGACGGGCGACGAACAGTATCTCCAATGGGCTCATCGATTGGCCGACCACTATCTCCTGCCAGGGAAATTCGTTCCCGAGCGATTGTCCGATCACGGCTGTGAAATCATCGGTGGTCTGGGCTTGCTGTTGGCCGTCGATTCGACAGCGCATCCCGAAAAATGTCGCCAGTACCAGCCTCATTTGCAGTATATGTTCGACGAGATCTTGCGGAGAGGGACCAATTCGGACGGGGTGATCGTCGGCACGCTGCAGGAGACTGCCGGGCCGCATGACGAAGTGATCTTGCGCGACGGCTGGGGATACGATTTAGTCGGGTTCCTCGACTACGACCTGGCACTCGGAGAGCAGCGCTATGCGGAAGCCGTGCGCCGACCGATGGCCAACCTGCTCAAGCCGCGCTACCAGCACTTCAATTGGGACCACCCTTCGCGGGATAACGTGGCCGATTCGGTGGAAGGCGCACTCTATCTGCTCCACCGTGTTCCGGTCAGCGAGGCGTTTGTGTGGGCCGATCGCGAAATGGCCACGCTGCTGGTGGACCACGTCCAGGCGGATCGGCTGTGGGAAACCCACAAACTCGAGGCGAATACGGTGCGGACCGTACTCATTCACGCCATGCTCCACACGCGTAACGTTGTCGCTCGGCCCTGGCAGTCGGGACTGCATTTGGGAGCCGCTCCTTGTGGTAAGGGGATCTGCCTGTATCTGAGTTGCGACAAGCCCTACCAGGGATGTCTTCAGTTCGATATCCCGCGGCATCGCCTGTACATGGGACTGCGTGAAGACTGGCCGCGCATGAACGCGGTTCCGGAGTGGTTTACCGTGGAACCGGATGAGTCCCACATGTACAGCGTGAAGGACGTCGATGCCCGAGCGACACAGTTGGTGACCGGCAAGCTGCTCAGTGAAGGCCTGGCCGTGAATGTCAGACCCGCTGCGCCGCTGCGACTGGTTGTGGAACCCCCGTAGCTGCGGTCGCGTAGACCGCGGGGGGGGACGTAGCTGCGGTCGCGTAGACCGCGGGGGACGCCGGAAAGCGTAGGGCGATTTCCCCCACGCTCTGCGCGAGCGTAGCTAGTGTCTGTCGGGAAAAGGTATTTTATCGCGAATCAGGGCCGAAAAGCGAGACCCGAAGCGGTGAAGATGAGACGAGAAATGGGGAACAGAGAGTGAAAGAGGGTGCGCCACGGTGGATTGCTGACGTTAGCGGACGATGTGCGCGTACGCTTAGCCGGGATGACAAGTAAGTGTCATGCAATTCAATTGACTAGGCTGCCGCTTTGCGTTTGCTTTGTCCGGCAAGACTGTCCGGCGACTGCCGAGCGATCAGCATCTTGCCAAGGACATGAAGGTTGCGGCCTAGAATGGCTAAGCACAGATAACGTTCAAAGCCGATCTCGGTACGGTCGCGGCATCGCTTCGCCCCGTTTCCGGATTGTAATGCACCGATGGCCGACTCCACTCCCGAGTGGCGATTTCGTGCCGCGCGAAACTCGACCGAGGCATTCTCCATCTGCTCGGCGAACGCGTTCACAGCACGCTTGGGTAAGCACGGATTCGCTACCAATTCCTTCAGTTCTCTCTCGTTGTCGTCCGAATAGAATCCGCGGTCAAACGAGATTCGTTCGATGGCACCATGCAGTCGTTCTTGCAAGATCTTTGTTTGTGGGACCGCCACGTCCACGTCTTGCTCGTTGCGCCCCATCAAGTAGTGATGCGTGATGAACCCAGCGCCATCTTCGCAGATCATGGCCAGGCGGCCAAATTGATTCTCCTGGCCCGCCTTGCCGCGACGATAGAGTTGCGTATGCGGTTCAAAGATGCTGAACAGTTTGTCTTCGTTGGGGACCTCAGTTTCACCCAGGATGACGCGACGATACGCCGTGCTCGCTACCTGGCGAGTTTGCTGGATAAATACGCGGATATCGTTGATTCGCACCAGGTTAGTGAGGTCGGCTGTGGCGGCGCTTTCCAGGAGTTTTTCAGCCCGTTCGAGAATGGCCTCCGAGCGTTTCAGCAGCTTCGCGTAGAGTTTCTTCTGTTTCTTTTTGGAGTTGGGGTTCTTACTCGCCGAGACGCGTGAAATCTCACGATGTAGATGCTTGATCTTCTTGCGTAGATGCGTGTGTTGTCGCCACCCGGGAAGCTCCAGATCGGTGGCGACCAACGTGCTCAGTTCGATAATCTTTCGGAGACCGTCCCAGATCAGACTGCTTTCGGTGGGATAATGAATGTTGGTTTCCACCACGAAGGAATCGACCCGAATGGTTTTCGCGGCCTCCGGATCCAAGCTGTGGCCTTCTTTCACCACGAGGTCCGAAATCCGCGCGAGCGTGTCGGATGTCAGCAAGCACAAGTTGTCACGGATCCGCCGCCACTTGAATGAGGTCTGATCGTCCCAGTCCCCAATTCCCATGATATGACGCAACTTCCGATGGTTCTCGGCGAGATCCTGGAGACGGTCGAGATTAAAATTGCAGCCGAGACGCACGGCGGCCAGCACAAGGATCTGCCAGTAATCAAAACCTTCGCGTCCATGATCCGCACGGGAATCGGTGTTGACATCGTCCGCAATGAGCTGCATGACTTCGCGCGCGCTGCACAGTCACCATAGATGTGTTGCAACGCGAAGAGAATGGGTATAATCTCGTCGCGGCAGTCGAGGTTTAACTCTACGAGAGAGACAGGACTGCAATCCAACCGCGGCTGTTCTGAGTAAGACTTTCGCATCCTTTGCTCCTCGAAGATGATCGCGTGAATTCGGCGTTTTCCTAGAATTCATACGCGCCAGCACTCAAACTGGTTTGCGTCTTCGGGGAGTTTTTTTGATTTTTTTCCCGATTTTTATGGGCGAAAGTACTTTTTCGGACAGACACTAGCTACGAGTGCGCGAGCGTAGCTACACGGGGGCACTGCGTTCGGCGAATCGTTGGATTACGGTGGGGGGAGCGACTGCAGGTCGCGGCGCGGTTGGGCCCAGGCACGTTCGGTAGCGCGTTGGAGCAGTCCGAGCACGGCTTGGAAGTCTGGATCCGACGTGCTGGTGTACGTAACGGCGGCGCACTTCTCGGTCCCACCGGCTGACCTGGCCAACGGCGCTGCCAGGAAAAGGCTCTTCGACGGAGCATTAAGATCGATCCAATACGGTTTCGACACGTCCGCCGCTTGGTGGCATCCCTGGCAGCGCCGCGTGTGAACAGCCTCAATCTCGTTGAGCAACTGCACATCTGCCGGAAGATCGTAGGCGGGGATTGCCTGTCGCTTGTTCACGAATCGGTCGTGATAGGTTGCGTTGCCGTCGATCCAGGTCACCAGTCGCAGCCACTCATCTTCGCTTAACGTGGCACGTGGGGCACAGACGCCGTGGCGCAACACATGCACCAGCCGGCTCCGGTGCGATCCGAACTGCAGTGGCTGAGTCACACGCGCATCGTCGTGGATATTGGAGCGTGAAACGAGTTCGTTGACGCGAATGGTCTCGTAGGCTCGATTCGAGCCAAACGCTGGGATCACGCCTTTGGCCGTCAGTCCGCCAGAGAAATCGAGCTGAGCGGCCGGCTTCAAACCGCTGTGGCACTGTGTGCAGTGGCGGTCGAAGATCGGTTGGACGTCGCGGAGAAAACTGATCGGTTGCTGGCCCCATGGGGGTGGCAGCGGATCGGACGGGGCTCGTAGCAAGGCCAGCGGAAACTGCTGGGCTACCGGAGCGACTCCCCGTGTTTCGTGACAGCCGACACACATCCGCTTTTCGCCCGGTTGAAAACTGATGAACGATCGCATGCGGCGCAGTTCCATGTGGTTCTCGTCCAGCAGCTGAAAATAGACGGCGGTGTCGGCCGGCACCACGAAACTCGCACTCCCATCCTTTTCCACCGGCACCTCTCCCAGGACGCGGACGGGTGTCCAGTTGGGTACCAAGGCCTGGGTGTGTGGCACTTCGTGGTATCGCTGGCCCCCGGACGTGTTGTCGTAAGGCCATACCAACCGTTGCGAGATCCGAATGTAACGAATCGATTGCGGATCAATATCGGGCACGCCGTACCCCACATTCGCCACCGCTACGGTCGCACTTCCTTTCGTCGGATCGGTCATGTCGGTGATGTTGAGTGGCTTGGGACGCGGGGCGAGAGGGATCGGCACGAAGCTCGAGATGGCGGGGTCTCGGTACAGTAGCTCCTTGTTGCCGAACACGTCGACCAGGTACAGCCCGTACCCGATGGGGTCGTTCTGTTTGTCGCTGTAGGAATACGAGGCGAGGAAGTACTTCTCGGAAAGTGGCCAGGGTGTCATGTAAAAGCCGCCACCATCGCGCACACCACCTTCCGGCACGGGAGTCCCGGACATGCCACCTTCCGGCGGCAGTACGTCGGGAGTCACGATGCGGATCGCCGCCGAGTCATTCATGCCCACGGTTGGCGTGATGATCACGATCGGACCGGCGGCCAGCGTATGGTGACCGGCGGCAATCGCGACCAGCCTGCGCGTGCCGGTGCCCGGGATCGAGCGGACATCTTCGAGTGCCCACGGGTCGTTCAAATGCTGCTTGAACAACGCATCCGCACCCGTGCCGTCGGGACGCACCGTCCAGATCGATTGGATATGGGCCCACCCGCGCTCCTGGTACTCCCAGCGACAGTAGCCGATCGTGCCGTCGTCCAGGCAGTGCGGCAGGTAATCGCCGTCCTTCGACGCGCTCAGTCGCCGAATGTTGCTACCGTCACCCCGCATGACAAAGATATTGCAGGACGTCTCGTCTTTATCAAATTCGTTGCATTGGAGGCTGCATCCGCAACGTTCCGACACGAAGGCAATGTCTCCGTTCGGGAGATAGGTGGGGTCGAGATCGCTCCACTGCGAGTCGGTCAGTTGCCGCACGTGCCGGCCGTCGATATCGACTTCGAACAGGTGAATCGGTTCGACGGTGCGCCGCAGGTCGTAGTTCGTTTGGCGATCCAGCCAACCTGCTACGGGCTGATCGCTCTCGGTCTGGGCATAGCCGAACACCACTTTGTGCGCATCCCAATCAAGATCCACTCCATGCACGTGTCCCGGTCCGATCGCTCCGTTAAGAATGGTCCGAACAGTCGGCGCGTTTTCGGCATCGCTGATCGTCAGGGTGCAGATGTCTCCCCCGGGACGAGAAACCCAGGGCATGTGGTTCAGGCAGATATCGGGGTACGTCTCCTGCGTGAACCGCTTCACAAAGAGCAATTCTCGCGGCGCAAGCAGCGGGTTCTGAAAGACCAGGCGGCGCACGATCCAGCGAGCTGAGTAATAGAGCTGTTGTTTCTGCTGGACACTGGTCGTGTCCGACCATCCCTTCAACTGCTCCGCTACGTGCGACAACTGCCGCTGGCTCTCCTGCGTGTCGATCCCGAGCGACTGCAAATCGACCGCCAGTTTCCCCCCTTGTTGCACAATCTGTGCGGTGAGGGCCGGCAGCGCGGTGTCCGGGTCGAGCGACACTTTGTTGGTCGACCAGGGGCTGACACTGCTCTGATCCGCCGGGCAGCGCAAGGCAATATTTTTCTCGAGATCCTCCGGACCAAATATCTCGACTTCGTCCAGGTGCAGAAAAATGGGTGCACTGCTGGGGATCTGCAGTCGCACGTAACGCCCGCTAACGGGAGTCGCAAAGGGAACATCCAGCGGCGGCGCACCGGAGATGCCACCAAAATGCTGGCCGGTATTCTCGTGCCGCACTGTCCAATGGACAGCATCGTCCGACGTGGAGATTACCAGCTGATCGGCATTGTGCAGTCCAGGGGCATAGTCGAGCCGATTGAATACCACGATGCGCGCTATCGCACGGGGCTGACCGAGATCGACCTGCCACCACGGATTGGGTTCTTGCCCGGTGTGAAAGGCGTAAGTTCCGTTCTTCACGCCGTCGACCGCGCCGGCGGCATCCCCTGCCGTTTTGGAAACGCCTTGGGCTGCAGCAGCCCAGTGACTTGCCTGCTGCAGCCAATCGGCTTCCACCTGTTCCCGCATCGACTGTTCCGACCAGCAAGGCGTGGTCGAACCGAGTGACATGGCGGTCCACACGATAATCCAGCTGAACAGCGTTACCATTTTCGCTGAACGGATACTGCGGCACGCAACCATGTCCATTCCTCCGGGCGGGAAATCTGCCAAATAGCGGGAAGCGAATTCCGTCTGCCTGCGCCGAGAAGCCTCGCCGGTAGTGACGTTCGCGAGAACGGTAGCTACCCGCGCCAGGCCGTGCGAGCAGCTGGGAACCGCTTCCCCTCACAGCCTCCACAGCCTGGCGAACGTAGGCAGATATATATGTCAGTCGGCCAAGGGCGAGAGCGTTACGGAGCGAAACTGGATCTCGCCCCCTTCCGATTGCAGGCCAATCTTGCCGGCGACTTCGTCACAGCCCGAGCATTCATTCAGCTTCTGGCCGTTCACCTCCAGGGTCAGGTTGCCGCCGTTAAGTGTGATTTCGTACGTATTCCACTCGCCCGGCTTGTTTTCATTCCCCTTCATTTTTCCGACGCCCATAAAATCGCCGATATCAGGACTCTTCACGGCGCGGAAACGATCGGAGTCCTTGGCAATCTGAAAGCCCTGAAAGGCCCAGATGTCCCCGGCGCTCTCACTCTTCAGCTGCGCTTCCACGCACTTGGGCAACATCATCGGCTTGCCAGTGATCCGTAGCAATACGCCGCTGTTTCCCGGTTCCTTCCCCGCCGGCCATCGCCACTGGACAACCAGCTTGAAATTCTTGAACTCTTGTTTCGTGGCCAGGTATCCTGTCGGCTCGCCCTTGCACACGAGCAGCCCATCCTTCACGCTCCAGACATCCTCCATTTTCACATCCGGGTCGACGAGGAAGAACTCCCAGCCCGACAGGTCCTTGCCATTGAACAATTCGATCGTCTTTTGTTCGTCGGCGTTCACTTTCAGGGACCAGCAACAAGCCAGTGCCATCATCGCCAGCAGAATGCAGCGTCGCATGTTTTGTCTCCTCAAATCTGCCAAAATAAGATGGGTGCATTTCCCTGCCAAGAAAATCAAACACGTTGCACTCGGTGCGCATTAGTCAAGCGTTCCGCCCACGGACGCAGAGCTGGGGAACGATCGGTACTGCGGCGTCCTCGCCCGCGGGCTAAACGCGCCGCCGTTGCGCCCCAATACTGCACCAAGTTTGCCTCGACACCATTGTAACCAAGTTCAGGCCTGCGAGGGGACGGGGTGGCGGCCACGGCTGAAAACCAGCTGAGCGAACGCTTCCGTACCCAACCGCACTGTCGTTGTGACACCACACGTCTCGACCCGCTCAGGTGACCCACCCCGGGGTCCTGGGAGCCGATCGCCACAATTCGCTCAGCACGGCGCGAGACGCGATAACCCCCACGACAGGGTGTGGTGGTTGCGTTTGGTTGCCCGGGCTGACATGAAGGAGGAGATACCGAAAGAGTTTACGACCGTGATGGCAGATGATGGGAGCTGGATTATGAGAAAAGGACGTACCGCGTTATGGCACGTTTTTCTGGCAGCCATGGCGGCTGTTTTTCTGTTCGCTGACGCGTATGCCGAAGAAGGACAATCGGGCGAGGCACTGGACCTGGCTCAGATTCGTATTCGGGACCCGTTTGTGTTGGCGGACGATGCGACCCAGACGTACTACATGTACGCGCAGATGGACAATCGTCCGGACAATGCGGGCAAGCAGCGGGGCGTGGAGGTTTACACGAGCAAGGACCTGCGACGTTGGCATGGACCCCGGAGCGTGTTCGTTATACCGGAGAAGTTCTGGGCCGACCTGATGGTCTGGGCTCCCGAGGTGCACCGATTTCGCGACAAGTACTACTTGTTCGTCACGTTCACGTCGCGCAAGACTCTTCCAGCTGTTGCGGGAAGACCAACGCTCAACCAGCGCGGCACGCAGATTCTGGTGGCGGATTCTCCGATCGGTCCTTTCGAGCCGTTTCAGGATCAAGGACATACTCCCCCAGACTGGATGGCGTTGGACGGCACATTGTGGGTTGAGGATGAAATCCCGTGGATGATATTCTGCCACGAGTGGGTACAGATCACCGACGGCACGATGGAGTTGATCCGCTTGAAGGATGACCTGTCGGATGTGGTGGGAAATCCCACGACATTGTTTCGCGCAACCGACGCGTCTTGGGTGCGCGGCATCGGTCAACCGGGGAGCCCACAACATGGATTTGTCACCGACGGACCGTTTCTCTATCGGACGACTTCCGGCAAGTTGCTCATGATCTGGTCCAGTTTTGGTGATCGGCAATACGCTGTCGGCATGGCCGTTTCGCAATCGGGCAAGATTGCCGGTCCCTGGCAGCAGATCGACGCGCCGCTATTTGCAGCGGACGGCGGGCACGGCATGATCTTTCGCACCTTTGACGGCCGGCTCATGTTGGCTCTCCACCAGCCCAATTCGGGTGGCAAGGAACGCGCCCACTTTTTCCAGCTGAAAGACACCGGTGACGCGTTGGTGATCGAGTGAATTGGCGACGCGTCACGGCGCAATCCAATTATCGTCGGGGGACGTTGTGCGAGGACGGACAGTGAGACCCTTGGAGGTGCTGCATGAACGCGACGTGCAAAGTACGGTTCTGGATGCTGACAGTGCTATTGACTTCCCAGGCATCCCTGGCGGCCGATCAATCCGCCGTCGGAACGTTGCTGGCCAAGACAGGCATCTCGAAAGGAATCTGCTCCGTTCCGGAATGTAACGGTGCCGAACTGGCCCTGGGGATCGCCAGGCAAAGTCAGTTCCTGGTTCACGCCTTCGATGAAGACCGCCCGTTGATTACGGCGGCCGTGGAAGTGTGTTGTGAGGCAGGATACGACAGGAACCGGCTTGTTTTCGAGTGCCTGCCGAGCGAGCCACTTCCCTATGCGGACCATTTCGTCGATTTGTTGGTCATTGGTAAGAGCGATTCGAGCGTGTCGGTTTCCGAGATGGCACGCGTTGTACGTCCTCGAGGCTGGGTGCTGTCGCGAGGAGAGACCGAGCGGATATCGGCATTGAGACAATCTGGTTTCGATCAGATGGCAGAGGCCGATGGATGGTACCTATGGCGCAAGGGAGAAGTGGTGGGTTCGGACGATTGGTCTCATTGGTACCACGAGCCGGACAACAATCCGATTTCGACCGACACGGCGATCAAGGCCCCATACCTCACGCAGTGGCTCGGGGTACCCTACTATCACGCCATGCCGGTGATCAGCACGGTGGCGGCGGGCCGCGTCTTCGTGGCGTCCGGACATATAGCCCATCATGATCGGGAGATTCCGACGCTCAATACACTCGTTGCTCGCAATGGCTACAACGGCACCGTACTCTGGCAACGTCCGTTACCTGAAGGTTATCTCGTGCACCGCAGTGCCTTCATTGCTACGGCGGACGTCTTTTACTTGATTGACGGCCAACAGGTTCTCTGTCTCGATCCGGAAACTGGTGGTGAGCTGGAGCGTCTGCGGATGCCGGGGGTCAAGGGGGCTCTGGTCTGGATTGCGAAGGTGGGCGACACTCTGTATGCGTTGGCTGGGGAACATGAACCGCCGGCCGAGACACTGCAGGTGCACAGCGACGGGCGTGGATGGGGTTGGGACCAGGTCGACCGGAACTACTCGCCGGGCGGAGAGCATCAGATCCGCTGGGGGTTCGGCGAGTCGTTGGTCGCGTACGATTTGCAGGCAAGCCGCTCGATATGGCGTCACGAACAGCCTGGTATGGATTCCCGCGCGATGGGAATCCTCGGCGACAAGCTCTTCCATTATGTTCCTGGCCAGAAGCTGACTTGTCTCGACCGGCGATCGGGCGAGGTAGTGTGGACCAATGAAGACCCAGAGCACCTGGCGCTTCTCGAACTCGAGGCCCAGGGGCTGCAAGGGACTCCGGGGTTTCGCACTTCCTCCATGCTGCTGGCCACGCCGGTCGGTCTGTTCATGCAGGGGCAGAAGCGATTGAACGTGCTGGGATTTTCCATCGAGGACGGTCGCTTCCTCTGGTCGAAGCGGAAGTTTCACAACAACCCCAACATGGTCTACGTGAATGGGCAATTGTTGATCAGCGGTGTGCAACGAGATGGTGCCGTGCAAGTGATCGATCCGGCGACCGGCGACACACTGGAGAGCTTGAATTTCTGGAAGGGTTCCTGTGCTCGGATGACCGGCAGTCCGGAAGCGCTTTACTGTCGTGGCGAGGGACTGGGCCGCTACGATTTCGAAACACGGATCTACACGGCGGAACGTACGGCTCGACCAGGCTGTAACGACGGGGCGATCCCCGCCAATGGCTTGCTCTACGTCGGACCGTGGTTGTGCGACTGCAACCTCTCCCTGCTCGGCCACTTGGCACTTGGACCGGCGCACGATTTTGATGCTCATCGCCAGAGCGTGACGGACCGGCAACTGCAGCGTGGCGAAACGACGGAGGTGGCTGATGCGGTGACTGTTCAGGCAACCGATTGGCCTGAATATCGCGGCAACCAGCGGCGGACGGCGGCGACTGCGGCGACGATTCCACACCAGGTACAGGTCCTGTGGCGGTGCGAACCTGCCACGCCCGGCGCTCTGCCGGCGCAACCCGTGGCCGTTGGCGAGAGGGTTTTTGCTGCCGGCGACGATGGGATCGTTCGGTGCATAGACGGCAAGAGCGGCGAATCGGTCTGGCAGTTCGTAACGGGGGGGCCCGTGTTGGCGTCGCCGACCGTCTGGGAGGGGCGGCTCTTCGTCGGATCGGGGGACGGTTACGTTTATTGTCTCGATGCGGGGCGCGGCGTGCTGCTGTGGCGTTTCCGTGTAGCGCCTGTCGAACGGCGCATTATGGTCTACGGCCGGCTGGCGTCGACGTGGCCGGTCAACAGCGGAGTGGTCGTGAATGACGGAGTCGCCTTCGCGGCGGCGGGGATCATGTTTCGGGACGGTACCCATGTGGTGGCGCTCGATGCGAGGACAGGCCAGTTGCGGTGGCACAACGGAATCACGGGCCTACCGATCAATGACCGGTTTGAGCTGCAGGCGGCGTCGGCTCGGCACGCTCGCGATTGGCAAGGACCGTCTCTGGCTGGCTTCCGGCAACGTTGTCGCACCGGTCTCTTTCGACTTGAAGACGGGCGAGTCGCAGGTCAGGCCGGCCAACCGGGACCCCGAGTGGAACGCGGTCATGGCGCAGACCCCCGAGCCTGCCGGCAAGGATATCATGGTGTTTGCTGACCAGTTTCTCCTGCATGGCGGGCGACTGCTGTACAGCGGTGAGGGGCCTGTTGTCTCTTCCGCTCAATTCAGTTTTCGCACACTGGGTGACGGCGGACGCTTTCTCAGCCCCGCGTTCACGCCGGTCCGCTACTGTGCGATTCCGCCGGCGTGGGATGACGAAGTGTTTGTCATGCCGACGTCACGCTATGGCGATGTGCTGGGCTGGAATACGGCAGAAGTACAGCGGCGGCTGCGAGAGGCACACGATGTGATGGTATCCATGGACAAGGAGATCCCGGGCGAGACGCCGCAGAAATGGGGGCAGTACGATCTGATCGGCCGCGTGTTCAATGTCGTGGAGCGGCAGCTCAGGTCGACCAGCCGATGGCCCGTGGTCCGCCGGCAGTTGTTCGCGCTGGTCGTCGCAAGAAACGCCGTCGTCATGACCGAGCGCGGCGCGAATCGGACAGCACTCTGCGCATTGGCGGCATACGAAAAAGAAGACGGTCAAGTCCGCTGGCGAGTGGACCTGCCCGCGGAACCGCGTTTGGGAGGACTCGCCGTGTGTTCCAACGGCAATATGCTGGTGACGCTGGTAGATGGCAGTATTGTTTGTGTGGGTCACTGATGGCGTGAACGCTATCACGTATTCTGCCGCGTCCGCCACCCGCCATTCGCTCCGATGCCGAACGGCCGATTCTATTCCACGGCAGGTGTGCGCGGTGGGCAGGTCCGACTGACGAACACTTGTTCCAGGCGACGTTGTGGACGATGTCGGGAAGTCAGAGCCGCTGAGCGGCGGAATCATGGTCTGGTGACAGAAATCTCGAGCGACGGCGGCGTTATCAGGACGATCGCGCGGCCAGCGGGACCGGTTGGCGGCAGAGCTGCGAGCGTGTGCCGGATAAGGGCTGCTCGGCGGCTGAACGACGAGGATGGGTCGACATTGCTGATGTGCGGGAGTCTGCGATCGGTTACAATCGAGGGGTACTTTTCGTATGGCGATATCCGGCTCGATTCGAAGCCGACTGGTAATGAACAAGGGAATCTGCTGATGATCGAAAGCAAAGGATTCGGCCGTCCGTCCGCGCTGTGGATGGTCGTGCTGGCTTGTTTCCTCGTCTGTCATCCCGTCAGTGCTGACGCGCCGAACGTTTCCACACCGGCCGTGACGCAGGAGCAGTTGGAACAGGATTGGCTCATCCAGGCGCAATTGCGTTACGGTTCGCCCGCCGCCAACGTTGCAGGCGCCACGCCGACGGACGACGCTCGGGGTGGCTGTGACGGAGTGATTAACGGCCAATGGGGCTTCCACACCGAGATGGAGCAGCATCCCTGGTGGCAGGTCGACCTGGGAAGCGAACTGGCGATCGACCGAATCAAGATCTACAACCGTTGCGACGGCTTTGAAGCGAGGGCGGCGCATATCCAAGTGTTGTTTTCCAGCGACGGCCAGGAATTCACGACGGTTTACGGCCACGATGGCACCAGCTTCGGTGGTTATCCGGACAAGCGTCCGTTAGTGGTGCCGCTGGACGGGAAGCCGGCGCGTTATGTGCGTCTGCAGTTGCCGGACAAGGTCTATTTCCACTTGGATGAAGTGGAGGTTCAAGCGGGAGGCCATGAGGCGAACGTCGCATTGCACAAACCGGCGACGCAAAGCAGTGTCAGCCAATGGTCTGTCAAGCACACGAAAACGGCCTGGGTGCTCGATTGGCCCCGTATCCTGGACCAATCGCTGGAGCGTGGGGCGCGACTGGCTGACGCGCTGCAACGTCTCGGAGTGGACACGCAGGGGCCCGCGGCCGGTTTGCAGGCGGTTGCCGGCGAGGTGGCAGCGTGGAACGACGAGACACCCGAGTCACAATGGAAAGCGAGCTACTTTCGGGTCCGCCAGATCATACGGGAACTGGCTTTCACGAATCCACTGCTCGACTTCAATCAGATACTGTTCGTGAAACGGGCTCCCACCATGTTTCCCCATCTCTCCGATCAATACTACGGCTGGTGGGCTCGACCCGGTGGCGGAATCTATGTGCTGGACGATTTCCGCGGTGGTCAGGGGACCGTGCGGTGCCTCACCGACTCGTGGGCCGCTGGCAACTTCCTGCGTCCGGACTTGTCGTACGATGCTGCCAAGGTGCTTGTTGCGTACAGCCGCTACGATGCCAGTATCGCGAATGAGAAGAACAAGCGGGACAAAGCCAACGTTCCCGAGAGCGTGTTCTATCACTTGTTCGAGATGGACATCCAGACCGGCGAGTCACGACAGTTGACGCGAGGCAAATACGATGACTTCGACGGTCGATACCTGCCGACAGGAGATGTCTTGTTTCTGTCGACACGAAAAGGGCAGTTCCTGCAGTGTACGCAGGCCAACTCGCAGCAGACGTTGGCGGCCGATTTGCCCGACAGTTACGTGCGCTGCGGAGGGGATGATTATCGCCCGGTCCCCGTTTTCACCATGCACGCAGTGAGCCCGGATGGCCTGCGCATCTGGCCGGTGTCGGCTTTTGAAACGTTCGAGTACACTCCGTCGATCTCCAGCGATGGTCGGGTCTTCTATTGCCGCTGGGATTATATCGATCGCTTCAACGGTCACTTCTTCAGCCTCTGGTCCTCCAATCCCGACGGTACGAACGCCCAGTTGGTTTACGGCAACTACACGGTGCGCCCGCAGGCGACTTTGGAGCCGCGTTCGATCCCCGGTTCGAGCAAGATCATATTCACCGGCGCCGCACATCACTCGATTACCGGCGGGACGCTGGTGCTGCTGGATCAGGCGGCGGGCAATGAAGGCGAGGAACCGATCCGTCGATTGACGCCGGAAGTCCCCTTCCCCGAGACCGAAAGCAATGTCGGTTCCTTCTACGCCAATCCCTGGCCGCTGTCGGAAGATTTCTACCTGGTCAGTTGGAGTGATCATGCGCTGCCGCCGCATGGTCGTTACGAGGATGATCGCAATCCGATCAGCGCACAAGGCATTTATTTGTGCGACGCGTTCGGTAATCTCGAACTGCTCCACCGAGATGCCCGGATTTCGAGCATGACACCCCTACCCATTAAAGCGCGTCCCGCACCACCCGTGTACTCCAGTCCCGTCGATTGGTCCGGCCCACAAGTGGGAAGTCTGCTGCTGCAGGACGTATATCAGGGACTGTCAGGGATTGAACGCGGGGATGTCAAGCGTTTGCGGATTATCGGTGTCGTACCGAAAGTGCAGCCGAACATGAATTCGCCGAGTCTCGGTGTGTCCCACGAGGAGACAGGGAAATTCGTGCTGGGGAGTGTCCCTGTGGAAGAGGATGGTTCGGCGTATTTCCAGATTCCCTCGGGACTGTCCGTCTTCTTTCAAGCTTTGGACGCCGACGACATGGCCTTGCAGACAATGCGCAGTCTCGTTTATGTGCAGCCAGGTCAAACGCTGTCCTGCGTGGGCTGTCACGAACCGCGCCAGTCGACGCCGACCATGCAGAACCTGTTGGCGATGCGGCGAGGTCCCTCCAGAATCCAACTCGGTCCGGCGGGGACCTGGCCGTTGCGATTCGACACGCTTGTGCAACCGGTGCTCGACCAGAAATGCGTCGAATGCCATCAGCCGTCCGCCGCCGATCCCGCCGCCGCTCGGACCGATCTGACTCCGCCGTCCGCCTGGCAGACGCTGATCACCTATGGCGACAACGATCTTTCGAAGCTGGTGTTCGAACGGGATGCTTCGATTCCGGGTGACAATCCCGCGCGGCAAAGCAAACTGCTGCGATATCTGCGCACCGATCCGACGCACAGTCAGATCGCGCTGGCGGACGACGACATGCGCCGACTCGCCGCCTGGATGGACACGTACGCTCAGACGCAGGGCGCCTTCAGTACCGAACAGGAAAAACAACTCGAGATGTTCCGCGCCGAGTATCGGTTTCTGTTCTCCGATTAGTCGCCTGCCTGTAGCTGGCCAGTTGTCGTCCCACCGAGACAAGCTCGGTGGCAACGCTGGTAGCTGGCCAGTTGTCGTCCCACCGAGACAAGCTCGGTGGAAACGTTGGTGGCTGGCCAGTTGTCGTCCCACCGAGACAAGCTCGGTGGAAACCGTTGGTGGCAGGCTGGCCAGTTGTCGTCCCACCGAGACAAGCTCGGTGGAAACGTTGGTGGCTGGCCAGTTGTCGTCCCACCGAGACAAGCTCGGTGGAAACGTTGGTGGCTGGCCAGTTGTCGTCCCACCGAGACAAGCTCGGTGGCAACGTTGGTAGCTGGCCAGTTGTCGTCCCACCGAGACAAGCTCGGTGGAAACGTTGGTGGCTGGCCAGTTGTCGTCCCACCGAGACAAGCTCGGTGGCAACGCTGGTAGCTGGCCAGTTGTCGTCCCACCGCGGCAAGCTCGGTGGAAACGTTGGTAGCTGGCCAGTTGTCGTCCCACCGAGACAAGCTCGGTGGAAACGTTGGTGGCTGGCCAGTTGTCGTCCCACCGAGACAAGCTCGGTGGCAACGTTGGTAGCTGGCCAGTTGTCGTCCCACCGAGACAAGCTCGGTGGAAACGTTGGTAGCTGGCCAGTTGTCGTCCCACCGCGGCAAGCTCGGTGGCAGCAGGACGGGGCGAGACAGACGGGCATTTCGTAATCTCCCACCCAACGCTCGTCGCTCACTCCGTCTCCAGTACGGAGTCCTGTTGAGGCACGATTGTCAACTCGCTTGTCGCCCGTCCCAGCCGTGTTCAGAGGCCGGGTAGTGGGTGAGAGAACGCAGCACGCAACCAACGGCGCATATCATCATCAGACTTGATGTTTCGCGCGTGGCATGTCGTCTCACTTTCTTACGCGATGTGAGCGATCGCTCGTTCTCCACGAGCGAAAACGTGTGCGCTTGGCAAACAATTTCCCCCTACGCGATCTAACGACAAAGTCACGATACGTTGCGCGTACGCTCACGGCGAGCTAACAAGCGTGCCTTAGACTCCAGGCCAAGTAACGATAGTAATGGAAATTCTGGATGTGGTGCGGGGCGAGGCTGGGGGCAATGCGTGGACATCTCGCGCGGTGCAGACTGCTCGCCCAGGAAAGTCAATGTGTCAGGTGCACAATGTTAAATCAGTTCCCGCCGACTCGGTCGCACATCAACGCGACAAGCGTCAGGCATGCCGGTCAGTACCGCGTTCGATCGACCACCAGCTACCGATTGCTGCTGCTTCTGCTGATTTCGACCGTCATGAGTTGTGGCAAAGATGAAAAGTCAGTGGTCGTGCCGGTGCGGGGAGAGGTGTTTCTCGGAGAGCAGCCGGCGTCGGGGGCGGTGGTTGTTTTGCATCCCCGCAATGACGGTGTGGCTGTCACGTGGACTCGCGGGTATCCGCACGGCATTGTTGGCCAGGACGGGACCTTTGAGATTACCGCTCCGCCGTTCGGCGACGGGGCACCCGAGGGTGAGTATGTGGTGGCCATTACCTGGCCCGAATCGGTTCCGAACGCCGATCCGGGCGATGCGGAGCCGGAGATGGTGGATCGATTACAGGGACGGTGGGCCAACCCGATTGACTCGCCGGTGACCGCCGTTGTGAAGGCTCCTGAGGTGCGATTGCCGCGCATCGACTTGCGATGAGCGGCCTGATTTGGGTGGCCGGTATGCGGTGAGACGGACGTGCGGAGTCGTCGAGTCCCGCAAGGTGCGTGGAGAGTCTGAGTCCGGGATTGCTTCGGAAGGCATGGCTGCTGCTGTGGAAGCGGCGGCGACATAGGGGGGGAGACGATGCGATTTTTCTTGGGACGCCGTCGATCGGCGTTCACGTTGGTTGAGCTGTTGGTTGTGATTGCCATCATTGGGATTCTCGTGGCATTATTGTTGCCGGCCGTGCAGGCCGCTCGCGAAGCCGGTCGTCGCATGCAGTGCAGCAACAATCTGAAGCAGATTGGTTTAGCCCTGCACAATTTCGAGAGTACGCACCGGTATCTGCCGCCAGGTGCGATTGCGGGCGGCACGGTGACGGATGCCCATCTGTCCTTCCGCATCCCGACGAACACGGAACATGGATGGGCGGTGTTGTTGCTTCCGTGGCTGGAGCAACTGTCGGTCTACGACGCGTACGATCTCCGCCGCGACTGGCGAGCGCCCCAGAACCGGGTGGCGCGGGAAACCAATCTGGCGGTTTTCAAATGTCCCACGACTCCGGAACACGATCGGGTCGACACTCAGACGTATGGCGGCTTTGGCACGGTCACGACCGCGGTTTCGGACTACGGTGTCGACAATGCGATCAATCGTGCTTTGTACGCGCTGCGTGTCATCGACTATGCGTCGTACCAGAATCCCTACGGGGTCATGCGAGTGAATGAGGTGCAGCGGTTCGCGGACATCAAGGATGGGCTGTCGAACACCATGTGGATTTTCGAGGATGCGGGACGCCCGTATGAATGGCTGGCTGGACACAAGCGGACGGATCGGATCGTGTCGGGTACTGGTTGGGCCAATCGGCACAACGAGTACATCACTCACGGTTACAACTTCTCTGGTACCGGTTCGCCAGGTGCTTGTGCCGTGAACTGCACTAACAACAACGAAATCTACTCCTTTCATCCCGGTGGAGCGATGGGGGTCGTGGGAGACGGCAGTGTTCGCTTCGTCGCCGAGTCGGTTGACATTCGCATCGTTGCGAGTCTCTTGACACGCGAAGGGAACGAGGAGACACAGCTTCCTTAATCCACAACAACATTTTCCTTCATCCGAAACAAGAACATTAATTCGACCTGATAGATCTTACAACGAAGACGATCGCACTGATTTGATCTAACTTCTAAAGGAGCATCGCGGATGTTTTCGAAATATCGCAAGTCATCGACCGGGACCCTGACCAAGCAGCGTGGTCGCAAGCGTAGTGCGGACAAGAATCGCTGGGAGCATCGCGGTCGCAAGCTGCTGATGGAGCAGTTCGAGCGTCGCATTGTGCTCGACGCGACGTTGCACGCCATTGCCGCGGCGAACATCGACGTCGTGCAGCATGATGGTGCCAACAACACCACCTCCGTGACGGTTACCGCGCCCTATGCCTTCAATGATTTCCAGATTCGCGAGGGTTCCAATCGGGGTGACTTCAACGTGCAGATCGGCGCCGCAGCAACCGATGACCCGGCCAACGGGATTATTATCTCGAGCGTGCGACAGAATGGCCGCAACAATACCCCCTTTGGCGAGCCCGCGGCCACTTCGGGGCTCCGCTATGCCACGGTCGCGATTCAAGGCGCGGCGGCGGGCTACTACCTCCCCGTTTTTGACTCTCCTTCCGGAAACGAATTCAACATCAACTTGGCTTCGGCCTACTTCACCTATTCCGATTGGTACGCCGGTTGGGGTTCGAACACCACGAATGGCGGTGAGCTGACGAATTTCGCCGGAAATGCTTCGCTCACCTTGGGAACGCACTTGATTGACAATGCGGACGGGACCTACACGGTTGACCTGAGGCCGTTCGGGATCGACTCGCGCACGGACGGCGTGCTGGTCGTGAATGGCGGGAAGAACGAAGACAATTACTCGCTCGCCCGCGCCATCGACGACGGCACGGACGCGGACGGCACGTGGTTGATTTACAACAAGGACAATGGAGCGGACGCATCGGCCTACGAGCGAGACGGCGTCGCGTTTGCCTACGTGCCGCTCGCCGAGAAGACCGTCGTATCGGGTAAGTTTCTGGGCGACGGCACCAACGCGTTAGAGAGCCGTCCTTTTCATGTCGAACACACCGGCACCGGCTCTTACCGACTGACTATTCCGGGTTACACGCCTGCCGACGGAGTGTTGATTATCTCTGCCGAGGGGGGTGCCGGCTTGAATGTCGACAATGTCGTCTCCTATCAAGCGGACGGCATCGGCTGGTTGATTCAGACGCGAGACATCGCCGGCATGGGGTTGCAGAACATCGAGGCCGCCAACGCGGTCGCCTCCTTTGTCTTCATTCCGGGCCCCGAGGATGCCGGCATCACCGTCGCGCCAACGGCTGGCTTGTTGACGACCGAAGGCGGTGAAAGCGATGCGGTCGCCATCGTGCTCGATCGCCAGCCGAGTGGAGACGTGACGATCCCTATCTCGTCCTCCAATACCGCCGAAGGCGTGGTGGACAAGTCTGAGCTGGTCTTCACGCAGGACAATTGGTACGTGCCACAGATCGTCACGGTGACCGGTGTGGACGATGCGCTGGCCGACGGTTCGCAGGCGTACAGCATCATCACCGGCGCGGCGACTAGTGCCGACGCAGATTACGACGGCATTGACCCGGCCGATGTGTCGGTCATCAACTTGGATGATGAGGCGGCCGGCGTCACGCTCGACGGCATTATTGATCTGGTGACGACCGAGACGGGTGGGGAAGTCGCGTTCTCGATCTTTCTGAACAAGCAACCCGCCGCCGACGTGATTGTGGAGATGACGTCGAGCAATCCGAGTGAAGGTGCGGTCAATGTGGCGAGTGTGACGTTCACGGCGGAGAATTGGAATTCGCCGCAAATGGTCACGGTCACAGGTCAGGATGATCAGGTCGACGACGGCGACGTCGCATATGTGATTGAATTTTCCGTTGGCAGCTTGGACCCGGATTACGACGCGTTTCCCGTCGACGATGTCAATGTCACGAATGTTGACAATGACACTGCCGGTTTTTCCGTTAACCCGATTACAGGACTGGTCGTCACGGAAACGGGCGTCACGGCCGACCTGACTGTCGTACTCAACAGCCAGCCGATCGCGGACGTTGTGGTTGCGATCAGTTCGAGCGATACGAGTGAAGGGACTGTCTCGGCGCCCAGCCTGACGTTCACGCTGGCGGACTGGAATGTTCCGCAAGTGATTACAGTGACCGGCGTCGATGACTTGGCGGGCGATGGCGATATCGATTTCACGATTCTGACGACAGTGACCGCGGGCGATGAACTCTATGAACTTATCGATCCCGATGACGTCGCCGTGATGAACTTGGACAGCGAACCGCAGATTGTGCTCGGGGCCGCGGAAGTTGGCTATGGTATCGGCGACCCCGCTTTTACCATCGACAGTCTGGGGGTCGTCACCGACCTTGATAACAGCGATTACGATACCGGCAACATGACGATCACGCTCGTCAACGGCACCTCCGACGACCGTGTAGCGATTCGCAACCAGGGGTCGGATGCCGGTCAGATCGGTGTTACGGGTGGTTTCGTGACATACGGGGGAACGACAATTGGCGTGTTTGCCGGCGGCAGCGGAGCGAATCCGTTGGTCATCACCTTCAATGCCGAAGCAACGCCTGTCGCCACTCAGGCGCTATTGCGGAATATCACGTTCCAGAACGAGAGTGACACGCCGGTGCTCGCGCCGCGAATCGTCGAGTTCGTCGTGGAGGACGGCGATGGTGGCACGAGCAATGTGGCGACCAAGATCATCAATATGGTTGTGATTCGCTCGACAAAGTACCAACAGGGAGTCGACCACGGCTACGGTACCTACGCGGGGGCCCATGACGTCCAGTTGGATCAGAGCTTCCCGGACACGGTCGAACCAATTGGCCAGGATGCCAACGGATTGTTGGTAGATTGGCCCGATGCCGGCGGCTCTAATGAGGACCAAGTCCTGCTGCGTTTTGACGATCTCTTCGGTGATCAGCCCGGCCAGATTCCCTACGGTGCCAAAATCGTGGCCGCCACATTGACCGTCGATTCGAATAATCAAGGCGACGGAGCCCGGATGTATCGCATGCTCTTGCCTTGGGATTCGCAAGCCGACACGTGGAACTCGTTCGGCAGCGACAGCGACGGCCGCAACGCCACTCCAGGTGTCCAGGCAGACGGGCTGGAGGCGCGCATTGCCTACGATTCCCAGGTCGGAACCGTCGATGGCGGCGGTGATACCGGAACGGGCGTGACGGAAATCGGCGTGACGAAAGACCTGCAGGCGTGGGCCGATGGCGACACGAATCATGGCTGGTTCCTGGGCGGTTTCGAACTACTTACCGACGGCTGGGCCTTCAGCCCCAGTGAAGCATCGAACCCGAACGATCGGCCCCTCTTGACCGTCGAGTGGATACCGGGCGACATCGAGATTGCCAGTTTCCAGCAAAGTGACGAATTCGGCGAGTACCAGAGTGCCTACGATACCGTGCTGCTGCAGGCCGATCCCGGCACTCCGCAGGAGTTCGCCGTGGGGATGTTTGTCGACGCGCCCGATGCCGGCAACGAGAATCAGGTGCTGATGTGGTTCGACAACATCATCGGTAACGGCAATGGGCAAATCCCGGTTGGTTCGCAGGTCCACTCGGCCCAATTAGTCTTGGCCAGCACGATCAACAACGCTCAGGGAGACGGCGGAAGCTTCCATGCCATGCTCAAACCGTGGTATACGTGGGAGGCGACTTGGGATTCCTTCGTGGATGGCATCCAGACCGACGGCATCGAAGCCGCTGCCACCTACAACGCACAAGCGGGCGTACCCGCCCGATACCCGAACGTGCAGGCGGGCTTCAATTCGTTTGACGTAACGGTCGACGTCCAGGCGTGGGTCAGCCAGACGCTGCCCAACTACGGCTGGGCATTCCTGCCCTGGGCGAACGGTACGGACGGTTGGGGAATCGCCTCGTCGGACGCTGTTCAGAATGAACGGCCGGAATTGCGGGTCTTCTTCACTCCGCCCGGTATCACCGTCAATCCGACTTCGGAGTTGGTGACCAGCGAAGCGGGGGGGACGGCCGAGTTTTCCATCGTGCTCGATACGAAACCACTGGCCGATGTCACGATCACTGTCGCGTCGGATGATGAGACAGAAGGTGTAGCGGCTCCTGGCACCCTCACCTTTACGGCGGACAACTGGAACATTCCGCAAATTGTGACAGTGGCCGGTGTCGATGATCTGGATCCCGATGGGGCCGTGGCGTACAGCATCCTGAGCACGGCTGTCAGCGACTACGCCGCGTACGATGGCATGAGCATCGAATCCGTGTCTGTCACCAACGTGGACAATGACACCGCGGGCGTTTCGGTGGTCCCGAGCAAAGGCTTGGTCACAAGTGAAGGTGGTGCCCAAGCCGTCTTTACCGTGGTGCTGAACACCCAGCCCACCGCTGACGTGACGATCGGTTTGACGTCCAGTGATCCTGGCGAGGGAACGCCGAGTCCGGCGAGCCTGACCTTTACCGTCGCTGACTGGAGCACCCCGCAGGTCGTGACGGTGACCGGCGTCGATGACTTCTTCATCGATGGATCGGTCAACTACACGATCGTGACGGGCGCGCCATCGTCAACCGACCCCGAGTACGACGCGTTGACCGCCAACGACGTTGCCGATGTCTTGCTCACCAACGAGGATAACGACGTCGCCGGCATAACGGTGAGCCCCACGAGCGGATTGGTGACGACCGAGGACGGCGGCAGCGATACGTTCACCGTCGTGCTGAACACGGTACCCACCTCCAACGTGATCATCGACATTCTTTCCAGCAATACCGTGGAAGGGATCGCGAGTCCGGCAAGCCTCACCTTCACCTCCGCCAATTGGAATGTACCACGGGTTGTGACCGTTACCGGACAGGACGACGGCGACGTTAATGATGATAACGTGCTCTACACAATCGCACTGACCACCAACTTCTTCACGATGGACGCCGATTACCGGTCGTTGAATCCTGACGATGTAACGGTCACGAATATCGACAACGACAACGTGCCTCCGCTCGTTACGCTCCCCGGTGGTGACGCTCGTTATGCGATCGGTACCAGCGGCGTGGGGATCGATGGCGGAGCGATTGTCAGCGATACCGATCCGACGAACTTTGATACGGCCACGCTGACGGTCACCCTGGCCGCCAACGGGACCGTGGACGATCGCCTGGGGATCCGCAACGACGGCACCAGCGCAGGACAGGTCGGTATTGATGGCGGCAATGTGACCTTTGGCGGAGTTGTCGTGGGAACATTCGCCGGCGGCACGCATGTCGATCCACTGGTGATCACCTTCAACGCCGAGGCGACCCCGCAGACGGCACAGGCCGTGCTGCGAGCTGTGATGTTCTACAACGAGAGCAGCACGCCCGACACAACGCCTCGGACGGTCGAGGTGGTGGTTGTCGACAATGGCGGTCTGGCCAGCAGCATCGCCAGCAAGACGGTTCAACTGAGTCTGATTCAGGTCGCCAGCTATCAGAACGGCATCGACGCGGGTTATGGTGTCTACGGCGGCACGGCGGACATCCAGTTGGCCCAGTTCGCTCCGGATACACCGCTCCCCGTGGGTGGCGACGGAAACGGGCTGCTGGTCGACTACGACGGCGGTTTGGTCAATTCGCAAGTCCTCATGCGGTTCGATAGCCTGATCGGCACCGGTCCCGGGCAGATACCGGTGGGAGCTCAGATTCTGTCGGCTACGTTGATCCTGGATACGAACAATACCGGGGACGGCGGCACGTTGCATCGCATGCTGACCAGTTGGGATGCGGAAACCGAAACGTGGAATACGTTCGCCAACGGAGTGGATCCCCGGAA
The DNA here is from genome assembly GCA_963802295.1 of uncultured Planctomycetota bacterium. Lineage (GTDB taxonomy): Bacteria > Planctomycetota > Planctomycetia > Pirellulales > Pirellulaceae > JAJRVM01. The sequence goes on from CAWDIM010000022.1 coordinate 751,707, forward strand.
TACCCAAGGCGGGGTGCAGAAGGACGATGCGGAAGCAAAGTCGGCTTATGAATCCCAGGCACACGACGCTTCGGGCACCGGCGCTACCGGGACGGGCCCGGTGTTCTTCGGGGTGACGGACGACATTCAGGCCTGGGCCAACGGCGAAGATAACCACGGCTGGGCCATGATAGGCTGGAACGGCAATACGGACGGGTGGGCCTTCAGTCCCTCCGAGGCCGCGAATCCTCTTGACCGACCGCAGCTGTATGTCCAATGGATACCCGGCGATGTCTCGTCAGCCAGTTTCCGGCAAGGTGTGAATGGATATACGGGCACGGTCGATACATATCTGTTGCAGAATCAGCCGAATACCGACCATTCGAACACGACGCGACTCTGGAGCGATGCCGCCGACAACAACAACGAGAACCAGATCCTGTTGCGGTTCGAAGACATTATCGGAAATGGATTGGCCCAGATCCCCCCTGGCGCGGTGATCCATGCGGCAGTTCTGGACCTCGCGTCGATCGGTTCAAACGCCACGGGGGACGGCGGCAGCTTCAACACGATGCTGACTTCGTGGTCGGATACCGACACGTGGAATTCGTTGGGTGGGGGTGTCCAGGCGGACGATGTCGAGGCCGCCTCGACCTACAACGCGGCAGCCGGCAACGACACGCGGGCGCCGAACGTGCCGTATGGATTCAACTCGTTCGATGTTACGGCCGACCTGCAAGCGTGGATCGGCGGCAGCCTCGATAACAACGGTTGGGCCATCCTCCCCTGGGTCGGCGGCACCGACGGATGGGCCATGCACTCGTCCGAGATTGCAGTCGAACAGGAGCGTCCGACCCTGCGGGTCTACTTCAGCGCGGGGCCCGGAGTGGTGATCGATCCCACCACGAACGTCAGTGTCTCGGAGGATGGCGCCACGGCGGCACTCGATGTAATGCTCAGCGCCGAGCCGACTGCCGATGTCACCCTCACGGTCACTGCCGACGCCGAGATGGAAGTGAGCATTGATGGCGGTGCGACCTACGCTTCCTCCGCCGACCTCATTTTCTCGCCAGGCAGCGCGACAACGCCCCAGACGATCACCGTCCGCGCTCTCGACGACGCGGAACTGGAAGGTGCTCACACCGGTACGCTCTCGTTCTCGGCCTCCAGCGCGGATGCCGATTATGACGGCGCCACAATCGGCGATGTGACCGTCGATATCGCCGACAACGAGACGCTGAAAGTCGACCAGATTGTCATTAACGACGGCAGCAGTCAGCGTTCGAAGGTCACGCACATCCGCGTGTCCTTTAATGCCGATGTCGACGTGCAGGATGGAGCGTTCATCGTGCGAAACCTGGATACCGGCGAAATCGTGACCTTGGACGTCAACGTGCTCGGATCGATCGTCACCTTGTCCTTCTTGGACGGAGCATCCGTCGTTGTCGGAGATGCATCGCGCTCGCTGACCGACGGCAACTACGAACTGACGATTGACGACGCGAAAGTTACGGCACTCGGCACGCTGTTGGATGGTGATGACGACGGATCGGCGGGTGGGGACTACGTGTTCGGCGCCCTGAAACCGCCGCGGCGGATAAGTTCTTCCGGCTCTTTGGCGATTCCAATGGTGACCGTGACGTCGACAGTGGTGACCTGCGAACGTTCCGGTCTACCTACGGGCTGCTCGGCAGTGATCCGGCATACTTGTGGTTCTTCGACGAACTGGGTGACGACGATGTCGACTCGGGTGACTTGCGCAGCCTGCGACGTCAGCTTGGCAAATACTTGGATTTGCCATAGCTCACGACAGGGAACAGTTGTTTCGCAGTCTCGGACTCGGACTCGGATACGAATTGACTTGGTACATTCATACATAGGATGACAACTTATGACATCGGGCTTGCGACGAATGCTGGTACGTGTGGGGTTGGGTCTGGCTATGGTCACGGCGACGCTGACCGTGGCGGACAGGGCCCGGGCGGAGATCTCCTACCAATGGGTCTTTGACAAGGACCTCTATGTAGTGAATCCCGGCGAAAAGGTGGATGTGAAAGTCTACCTGGAGGAAAAGGTTGGCGCGGGCGACAAGAGCCTGCTCAATGCGGCAGATGGTCTCGGGATGTTCAGTATGGGGTTGGGCGTGTTTTTTGGAGACGATCCGCAGCCGTTGGAACCGGCCAAAGTACTGACGGTCGCGGATATTGCACACAATCCCGCTTTCATCGACCTCCCCAGGAAGAGCGTGTTTAGCACCTACGCGATACTCGTCGAGCCAACGACGGATGTGCCTGTGTTTGGCGAATTGTTCGCCGACAACACCTATCGGCTATGGGCCGGCACATTCTCATTCACCGCCGGGAGTATCGCCGGAGAAGTGACACCGCTGCGAGCAAGCGATAACGACGAGGTACAGGATGACACGTGGCCGTTCCCGTTGGACCGCGACCAAATCGATCAATTGATCGGCGATGGGGTGGCACGGATACAGACGGTCCCCGAACCGAGTTCCTTGGTCTTGATCGGCATCGCCGGTGTCTGTCTGGGAGGCTGGCACCTGCGTCGTCGTCGCTCGTGAAATCGGTTGGCAGCGGCAGGCGGGGTTGCAGCTTGAGAGAATAGTAGCCACAACCACCTGACCAACGGTCAGGGTGCTTCTCTGCGGCGGGTCATCCTGATCGGGGTGGCCCGCCGCATTTTTCCCCCCTGAGGGTTCTTTCTGAGTAGCGGATCGACCGAGCCGATCTGTTTGGAGGAGAGACGAGTCAACATGTAGCGGAAGCCGCTCAGGCTTGTCCGGATTATCCACGCTTGTTTCCGATGTCCGTGTAACCATGGAAGCCAAAGCGGCTGACACGCAGATTGCCCAAAACACTCCGTACTGACGTGGGGAAGCGTCCGGATGCGGGTGGAAGGTGCGGAATAGGGAATGCGGAATAGGGAATAGGGAAAGCGGAAGTCAAGGTGAACCCAGAGGGGCGGTTCAGGAAGTGGGTCGCTCACAATCGGCATGTGACAGGGCGATCTCTTCCAGCACGATTCACGGTTGTTGTTCGCCCGTTTGTGCGGTGGCAATCGATTGGACAATCATCGAGATCAATTCGTCGCTCTCATCGAGCAACGGCGACAGTCGGGATTGCGGTAGCAGGTCGGCGCAGGCGAGCAACGTGAGCCAGCACTGTGACTCGCGCAACGCTTTTTCGCAGATCCCCATCTGGTGAATGAAGTCCTTATCAGTCGGTGCGCCAAGTCGTCGCCCTTGCGTGTCCGGCGTTCTCCCCTCACCGCCGCCTCCTTCTCTCTCCCAGGCCGAAGGCTCGAGATGCGAACGATCCTCCTGCGCTTCGCCTCACTGCTCGTTCCGCTCACTACTCGTTCCGCATTCCGCATTCCCTATTCCGCATTCCCTATTTCCAGTGATCATAGGACTCTTACTCCTCTTCCCACCGCGCGACCTCTCGGCGCCCCCTCCCACCGGTGCGAGTCCACGGCCGTAGATCTGGCTTGGAGGGGGAGAGCAAAGCTTTCGCGTGCGGGATGCGCGCACGGTGCGCGCATGTTTGGAACACAATCCGAAATTCGAAGCACAGAAAAGTGGGAGGAAGGGAGGAAAGGAGAGGAAGGGAGGAAGGGAGGAAGGGAGGACTGCATGGCATGCTGCTGGTGGCCCGCCCGCGGCCGTTTTGCCGGCAGCGGAGGTTTTGGATTTCGATTTTTTTTTTGGATTTCGATATTGGGATTTCGGATTTTCCGTTTTGGTTGCGGCCGCAGGCCGCGTTAGGAGTACGAGTAAGAGTACGAGTAGGGCTGCACGCCGTTTGTCTTACTCTGGTCCGCGCGGATGCTGGTGCTGCACGACCTCGACTCGACGAGGCCGGCGAGCGATTGAGCGTGGAGTGCTCGATCGGCAGTGGCATGCACTCGGTGGTCCAATGCGAAGCAAATGCCGAAGGAACCCACCGCCGCGCCGTGGTGACCAACCGTCTCGGGGCCCGCTGAGTTCGGGGCCCGCTGAACCCTGGCGGGTCCGATTACGGCGAGAGGTGTGACGGAACTCACTCCAACGGCGGGCCTTCGATCCGTTCACCGCGCTGCTGTCGCGCTTGATCTTGCGGGTCGAATGTGCCGTAGAAGAGTGCGTTGGCATCCATCCAGGTGATCAGTCTCTCCAGATCCTCCGGGGGCAGCGTGACACCTTCGTGACCCTGCCTGATCAATTGCATGAGTTTGCTGGCACGTGCTCCGAAATGATTGGGCGGCGTGAGTGGTTCGGAATTGTCAGCCGGTGTGCCTTTCCATTCGGAGAACGGAACGAGTGGGGCCAACGTGTTATAGGAGACACTGAAGGCACCCTGTGGATCACCTTCCAGGGCAATTCCGCCATCGGCTTCGCTGCCGCGATGGCAGCTGACGCAGTGTTTATCCAGCACTCCCTGCACCAGCAGTGGGTAACTCAGCGGCTTGGAACCATCCGGACCCGGCGTGATGTGAGACGCTCCACGTTGCAGAGCCAATGCGGATGGACGCGACTGAGGCGTGCTCCAGCGGTGCTCGTGACACCCGACACAGCTGGTCTGTTCCCCGGGCTGCAAATAGGTCAGGCTCCGCATGGTCTGCACGGCCATGCCGTGTTCGTCCAAGGCCTGGAAAGACAAGGGCACTCGGGCCGGTGCGCGAAAATAGGCCGATCCATCCGCTTCCACGGGGACGGTTCCCAGGACTTGTTTGCCCGGCGAGGCATTGGCCAACCCGACCTTGGGATTGTTGGCATGCGGTGTGGTCTTGAGCATGACCTGCAGAATTCGCAGTTGCTTGATGGTGACGTTGTCCGGGCCTGACAGGGCCGGCCAACTGTCGTACACGTTCTGCAGGAAGAAGGTTCCCTCGGCGACGTCTGCCGGAGCTTCACAGGCCGGAAGTACCGGCGGGCGTGGACGAGCGCGCATGGTCATCGGCCACAGACTGCTGATATTCAGATCGCGATAGATGAGTTCCTTATTGCCAAATCGGTCCATCAAATAGAGGCCGAACATATTGGGCTCGTTCGCACTCGGTTCGCCGATCAGTGGTTCGTAGCTATACGCAGCCAGGAAATAGTCTTCGGATAGTGGGTAGGGCGTGCGATAGCAGTGTCCGGGCCAACGTTGCGCTTCGACCGGCACCTCGGGTGGAGTGGTAATGCCCGCGGGGGCGTGCCACGATTGAACGGGCGCTTCGCTTTCCGGGAACAGGGCATCGGGTGTGATGCGCGTGATCGGATCCAGCCCGTCAATGCCCTGGGAAACATCCAACAGGATAATCGAACCGGCCGTCATGGCATGATGTGCCGCGGCCGTGGCCATGACCCGGTCCGAATTCGGAATGGGGCGAGCTTCCCAGACCCCGACTGGATTCAGCGTGTTATTGCCATAATAGGCCGTGACATTGCTGCCATCCGGACGACAAGCCCAGAGTTGCTGATAGTGTACGGCGTGCCGGTCGACATAGTCCCACCGTGTGTACACGATTCGGCCATCGTGGAGCACGGCCGGGTCCCACTCGTGCGTCTCATGGTACGAAATGGGGCGCGCGTCCGAGCCATCGGCGTTGGCCGTGGCCAGCGTATAGACCGGACAGGGGCCGCCGCCGCAGCGATGGTAGCCGCCGCGGCGCGTGGAAATGAACAGGAGCTTACCGTCCGGCAGATAACGGGGCGAAAAATCATCGTAGGGGCCGTGCGTGACCTGATGCAGGTCCGAGCCATCGATGGCCATCTCGAACAGGTTATAGTGCCGCTCGGGATGGGCCGTACGATCCTCCGGCGCGGTTTCCACCGGACAATAGGCGAACATCGCGCGATCGCCGTCCCAGGAAATGTCGAGATGCTGGTAACTGCCGGGCGGCAATTGTGTCAGCTCGCGGCATTGCATCGATTCGCCTGGAAAATCCAGCACGCAGATCCCCCCCCCCGGCCGGGCGCACATGCCGTAATACTGCGTCAATTGGTGGCTGAAGCAAGATGGCACTCGCTTGACAAACATCAAGGGCCCGGTATCAGCCAGCGGGTTGGCCAACACGATGCGACGCCGCAACAGATGGCCACGGCGCCACAAGTCTTCCCACTGCGTATCACTGGCGGTGGACGATGCCGACAGCTGCTGCCATTGCGTGCGGAGGTCTTCCCACTGCTGGGACAGATCTCCCAGCGATACCGATTCGCGCCCCAGGTTGATCAGCAACGAATCGCCACGTTCCAACAGTGTCGCGACGGCCTCGGCCCAGCTGCGGGATTGACGCTCGGTGCCGATACCATCTTGCATCCGCCAGTCCCATTCGATCAACTCCTGCGCAATGGCAGGACGCAGTGCGGGCATGGCGGGAGGTGGCAGCGATACGACTGGCTGTGACCACCTCAGGGGAACATCGCATGAGTTGTCGCCCAGTTGATATTGCACGCGGGTCCATCGCACGCAGGCTTCGCCCTCAACCCCCAGCGTCGTACAGGCGATCGATGCATGAGTACCGTCATCGTTGGGCACGATATCACTGGCGGAGACACTCAATTGAGTCGATTCACCGGCGGCGAGCCGGCGGCGAGTCTGCTGGTTGCCGACCGCCAGTTCCACATCGACGGCCTCGCCGCTCAGCATGGTCACATCCGCCACGATCTGCAGTGGCTCCCGGAATCCTCCCACCGGAACGGACATCGTCACGCTCTCACCGCGGCCGACATCCACCGAGAACATGTTGGCGGGCGCCATGACCGCGACCTGGGGACCAGACTGCTGGGCCAGGATCGACAGGCCGCAGAAACTGCCGCCGGCCGGCGACACAAGCTGGTCGCCCAACTTTGTTGCGACCAATCCGAAGAACGGCACACCTTCCTGCCGGATGATCCGAGCCTCCGCCCAATTCGCCATGTCACAGGCGATACCATCCCCGCCGTCCAATGCAATCAGACGCAACTGTTCCGCTCCGGTTAAGGGAATGTTCAGCTCTTGGGCCGGATCGCTATCGGACATCGGCGGGCTCTGAAAGAGCGTCTTTCCGTCGACTTGCACCTGGAAGACCACGCTTCCCCGCTGGCCCCCCTGCCACTGCACACCGATCCAGGCTTGCAGTTGGCTGTACTGCCCACCCAGTTCGACCACGATTTCACCGTTGGCATGGTGTCCCAGACCTTTCTGGTACGTCTTTTCACCGATGAGCATGGGGGATCCGGGCGCCCCGGGAGGGCCGCCGCCGTGTCGCGGCCAAAGTCCCCCCATTGCTGCTGATGGTGGAGCAGCCCGGTCGCTTGATCGTCACTCAGGTAGACCTCCTGGTCAGCGAGCGCGTCGTGGCCGAGCGCGAGGCTGATGAGTACCGCCGCGCCGTAACACCAACAGGAGAAACAGCACAGGGTGAAACATGCTGCTCGACGACGACTGGAGTACGAATGCTCGCTCATCAGAACGGGTTCCTTGGACAATAACTGGAGTCTTCGTCGATAACATGCGCGCACCACGAGTGCATGTTCCAACCCATTATCGTGACAAAGCACGTCGTTGTGCAAGATCGTCGTAGCTCCGCGGGCTGAAATCGCCGCCATCGGCGTGTTTCGCGGCGTTGCCCCTGAGGTTCTGAGAGCCTACATTGAGGGGGCGAGCTCGCGTGCCGCAATGGCTGATGCGGCCGTTTTTGAATCTCCCGTGTGCGCACGGGCAGGAGGGGAATGAAAATGAATATGGCGAAACAGCTGGCAACATGGCTGGCTCTCTCCGGTGTGTGGATGGTCGCTGTGGCTCGTGTCCAAGCGGAAGATACCGAGTCGGAGTCGAAACTTGTACGAGTCATGACGTTCAATATTCGGTACAACAACCCCGGTGACGGCCCGAATGCATGGCCTCACCGCCGCGACATGGCAGCCGATTTGATCCGTGCGAACGCTGATCTTGCCGGTCTCCAGGAAGCACAGCTGGACCAGATCCGGGATCTGGAGCAGCGTCTGCCCGAGTTTGCATGGTATGGTGTGGGGCGAAATGACGGCAAGGAAGCCGGCGAGTTCTGTCCCGTGTTTTATCGGCGAGATCGCTTCGAGTTGCTCCAACAGGAAACGCATTGGCTGTCGGAGACGCCCGATACGCCGGGGAGTAAGGGATGGGATACGGCGATCACGCGGCTGGTCACGATCGTTCGATTGCGGGATCGGCGGACCGACGGGGAATTCTGCCTGCTGAACACGCACCTGGATCATGTTGGCGAGTTGGCGCGACAAAACGGTGCGGCACTGATCAGGAAGTACGTCGGCCAGCTGGATGGCCAGCCGCCGGTGGTGGTAACGGGAGACTTCAACTGTGTGCCGGAGCAGAAACCGTATCAGATGATGACCGCGGCAGACGACCAACAGCCGGCTTCGAACCTGGTGGACACAAGGTCAATCGCGCAGCAGCCGGCGCTCGGACCTGATTCCACCTGGAATGGGTTTCGTGAGATCGTACCACAACGCAGAATTGACTTCATCTTCGCGCGGCCTGGCACGACGGTCGAGCGGCACCGCACGTTGGATGATCGCGTGCAAGATCGCTTTCCATCGGATCACCTGCCGGTCGTAGCCGAGTTGATACTGGGTGAGCCGAAATGAATTGCTTCGGTCTGAACCCGCGTTAGCGTGCCGACGGTGCAGCAACCCACTGCTCAACGCAGCCTGCGGCCCCAACCAAAACGGGAAATCCGAAATCCCAATATCGAAATCCTAAACAAATTCGAAAGACAAAAACTCAAGAGAAAAAACCTCCGCTGCCGGCAAAACCACAGTCATGGGCCACCAGCAGGTTCTCACCCGCCGCATGCCATGCTGTCCTCCGTTTTCCCTTCCTCCTTTCCTCCTTTCCTCCCTTCTTCCCTTCCTCCCCTATTTCTATGCTGCGAATTTCGAATTTTTTCCAAACATGCGATCACCGCGCGCATGTCATGGAATAACAGACGCGGGCCGGTACCAGAGTGACTGCCAGTACTGTTGGTCCAGTTCGTAGCCGTTGGCTGGGGCCGAGTCGGGGAATTCGGCTGGCAGAATGCCGAAACGCCGCATCTCGCGCAGATACTGAGGGGTTGGCTGAAAGTCAGGCATATCGAAACGCTTGATGTTCGCCAGTTCGCGCTTGCCGGCGGCCACCATTTCCAGCAGGGTTGAGTAATCCGGGTCGTTGGTGTCCGCAAACACGTCGGCCGGCGTCCCGTCCGCGTGTAGACAACTTCCCAAGCCGCCCGACGGCTGGGCCAACGGCGCCAGCAGCAGGAGCGACTTCTCGGGTCGTGTCAGATTGAAGACGATGTGCCGTGACAATTTCAGACGCGGATCATCCAGGCTGAATCTCCAGAACGATACGTCTCGCTCATCAGACAAGGCCAGCGGCAGCACGTCATTTCCCTGGTGGCAAGCCGCACACCGCCGTTGGATCACGCGCGACCCGGCGATCGATGTCGGCCAGTCGAAGTCGGTATTCACCAGGCTGTTCTCTTGATAGCCGCCGATCGCTCCACATCCCAACGCCGCATAGGTTCCGGGGTACGGAGCCCCCGCATCGATCCAGAGTCGCAAGAGCTGTTTCTGCAGCGGATCGGCGAGCGCACCGTAATGCGATCCGTCGAGCATCGTCAGAATGCGGCTCGCCGACGATCCCAGTGACCGCGGAGTGAGGTTGCTCTTGGGTTCGTTCCGGTTGTCGGTAAACAGACGACGCACGGTCATCGTAAAGTAAGCGTGAGAGAACATCGGACCATGGTCGCCGGTCAACAGCACCCCTGCGGCGTAGGGACCGCCACGATCCGTCTTGTCGCAACCATGGCAGTCGACACAGAGTTGGTCGAGTATCGGCTGGATATCGCGCGGAAAGTCGAACACGTCGGGACAATCGGCGAAAGGTTTGATGCGACTCGCAGGGCGTCGAAGCGCCTCGACGTTCTGTGGCGGAAGAAAGGTCTCCGTCCGTTGCTCATGGCAGCCGACGCAGCCGGTCACTTCGCCCGGTTGGACCGTCAGGAAACTCTGCATTCGCTTCACCGCCAGGTCGTGTTCGTCCAACGCAATGAAGAACAGACTGCGCTGTGCCGGCAGTTCCATATGTGCCGACCCGTCGTCTTCCACCGGTACGGTGCCGAGCACTCGCTCCAAGGTGAAGGAGCCGCCATAGGTGAGCGGATCCATGCCGCCGGTGTAGTTGATCGGCTTGGGAAGTGACTCCATGACCAATAATTTTCTGATCTCTCCCCGTTTGACACCGGCCAGATTGCGGCCGCGGTAAATGTCCATCAACACCATGGTCCCCGTATCGCACGCAACATCGATCCGATCGGGAATCTGTCGCTCTCGCGCTCTGACGATCAACGGGCGTGGTTCGTGGCATTCCAGCCCCGCCCGGATCTCGCTGTCGCTCAGTCGATGGATCGCCTGCACCTGTCCCAGCTCATCCATCAGCACGATCTCCGCGGCGCAGGCTGCCATGAAGGCCGTTTCGGAAAAGGCCCACGGGTCGCGAAACTGCGGCGCGCGGGAGAAACCGAGTGCCTGGGACTGCTCGTCGGGACCCCTGCTCGGATCGACGATCGCCAGATACCCGTCGTGCTCATTGGCGCCGTGTCCCGGCGAGAAGACGGCGATGACCAGCTGGGAATTGGGAATCGGCTTGGCATCAATCATCACCACACCCGGATGCATGTTGCCGTAATAGACCATCTGGCCTGTACCGTCCGGGTTGGAGGTCCAGAGGTGGTGATAGTCCACTTGCGACCGATCCACGTACTCCCACCGCTGATACAAGATCCGCCCGTCGGGCAGTACCCACGGCGTGTTATCGTGTTCCACGTTGCTCGAGATGGCTCGGATATCGGAGCCGTCCGCGTCGCAGCGGTGCAGAACCGCAACCTGGGTGACCCAACAGTTGACCCAGCGATGGCAGCGACTCGACACGAATACAATGCTGTCATCCGGCAAGTAGCACGGTTCGATGTCGTCGTACGGACCATCGGTCAGCTGACGCAGTGCGGATCCGTCGCAGTTGATCTCGTACAAATGGTAATAGCTGCTATCTCCTGGTCGGTACGAGAACAAGATCTTCCGCGCGTCATAGCTGACCACGGGATCGCGAACGCCGCCACGGGGATCGTCCAGCAGCGTTGTGAGATTCCCGGTTTCCAAGTGCAGGCGGCAGAGCTTCCCCCTTCACCATATGCCACACGCTGTCCATTCCGCTCGTGCCGCTCGAAATAGCTCTCCGCCACCTCGTTATTGGCATAGTAGCCGAAGTTCGCGTACCAGTGGCCGTCCTTGCCTCGCTGCCGCACGGCGAACACGATCTCCTCGACATCCGACATCGGGCCGGCGCGGAAATCCGCAGCCAGGTCTGGTGGCGCGGCAGCCTGAAACTCACAAGGCGCCGCTACGTTGCGCAGGGCCACATAGTCGTACAGAATCCAACTCCCTTCCTCCAAACGAATCGTTACCCAGTTGTCCCCTTGCCGAAGAGTGCCTGGTGGAATGTCGCAAATGATCACCTTCGGCTCACCCCGTTCACGAGGTGCCTGCAGCACGTTCATGGCTCCCAGAGGAGCCGTCTGTGGGGCGAGTTCGGTACCCGATACCGTCACGGCGATGCGTGATGGCTCGCTATCGTGAGCCCCGACAATGCCCAGGACCAGATACAGCGGTATCTCCGCGGAACAGGGAACTGGGAACTGGATGGTATACGTGTGCGGTTGGCCACCAGCCCACTGGTCACGTGACGAAGGATGAATATACGGCCAGTCAGTGGGCGAGTCCTTGCCCACCTCGAAGTGCACCGGTGCAGGAAATCGCTCGCTAAAGGCGGCATAGCCACCGCCGTCGCGAGCCAGGCCGAATTCGGCGGCATAGCCGTCCGGCGTGCCGATGCAGAACAGAGTCTGAGGTTCGCTTCCACCACTCGCGACAGAGTGGCTGGCGGCACCGTCAAATACCAACCACAAACACCCACACAACGCTAGGCGCAGAAGATGCCAGGCAATCAGGCTGCGAAACGGCATTCGTCGCTCTCGTCTAGTAGGATAAGGCCATGGGCGGGTGAATGGGGGTGGGCAATGGTGCTCCCAGTATAGCCGCCGCCGGCCCCCTTCGCACGCTTGTGCAAGAGGCCGCGGCCGCTTGAAGGGAGGAAGGGAAAAAGGGAAAAAGGGAGGAAGGGAGGAAGGGAGGAAGGGAGGAAGGGAGGAAGGGAGGATGCAAAGTGGTAGGTGAAAAAGGGGGGGAGGTGGGGGAAGCCCACCGGATGGTGGGCTTTGGGGGTTCGCGAGGAGGGCTAGCGCTTCTTCATGGTCACGCTCACGCCTGTCCCTTCGGGCAACAGAAACAACGTCTCGAAGTCCGGATTGGTGGTGATCGCCTTCACGTAGGCGGGATCCGCCTGCCGGGAGTTCATGTTATGAGCGATAATCAGACCGCCTGGGCGCAGCAGCGGCACCAGTTTCTCCAGATAGTCGATGTAGCCTTCCTTGTCGGCATCCAGGAAGAGGATGTCGATGGGGTCCTTGTACTGCTTAACCGTCTCGTGAGCGTCCCCCATGACGATGGTGATCAGGTCATCGACGCCAGCCTTCTTGAAGTTCTCGGCGGCCGTTTTGGCTCGCTCTTCATCGATCTCATGCGTATAGAGATGTCCGCCGGTAGTGCGTAGCGCCAGCGCGAACCAGACACCTGACTCACCGGTCGAGGTGCCAATCTCCACGACGGTCTTGGCACCAGTCGTCTCGGCCAGCATGCGCAGCAGACGGCCGTCATCCGTCGCGACATTGGCAAATCTGGGGCCGGTTCGCATTTCGGCCAGCGCTGCCACAATTTTCTTCTCGAAGTCGTTGCGGGGGACGAGCGTCGCGCGAAAATCGCTCGTGGCCGCACTGCCGCCGCCCCCTGGGCCGCCAGGGCCGCGCCCGCCACGCCCACGATCACCTGAGGGCGACTGTCCGCCGCCGGCCCCCCCTCGTCCAGCTCCCATCGGCATCAGTTCACGTAGCTCGTCGGGTGTAATCTGGCCATCTTGGCTCGCATCGAATGCCTTCAGTTTGGCGGCGGCATTCTCAATTTCGGCAGTCGAGAGCGTGCCATCGGCATCGGTATCGAACAGTCGCAGGATCGGGTTCATCCGCGGCGTCGGCCCCTGCGGTCCACCCTGGCGCGGGGGGCCGCCCTGTCTTCCGGGCGGTTGAGCCAGCAGGCTGTGTGAGCAGGCCAGCATGCCACAGATCGCCACCAAGAGCACCCATTCTCGCCTCATCGCGCATCTCCCTGAGTACGGGACAAAGTGACTGACAAACGAGGTCACCAACCGAGCAACACGACTCGCTGGGATTGTTAAACCGCGCAGCGGCCCTCGAGTTTTGTTATGATCAGAAGTGAATATTGTACAGCGGTTGCGGCGGGAGGTCTGCCGGCCGACCCAAGGACCCGGCAGGCACACGAATGTGGGTGACGAGTGAGCTGTCTGTCCGGTTCCTGGCGGAAATGGCTGACGGCGTTGTCTCGCATTCACTCGCCTGATGGAGCCGTGCGTGGCAAAACGCTCCAGAGTCATCCCTGCCGGACCTGCCGAATCCTTCGCTGTGACGATCCACACAACACACCTAGTGGGAGCCTACCTGCCATGACCGACAAGTCCAGCCGATTCCATTCACGACGTAGTTTCTTGAAAGACACCGGGCGGGTGGCCGCCGTTTCCGCGTTGGCAGGGCTGGTGGTGCCGCGCGTATTCGCCAGCGAGAACAACACGATACAAGTGGCGTTAATCGGATGTGGCGGGCGTGGCACCGGTGCTGCCGCCAATGCGCTGTCCGCAGAGAATGGACCGGTCAAGTTGGTGGCGATGGCGGACGTATTCGGCGATCGCCTGGCGCAGAGCTATGCAGGTTTGAAGCAGGCCTTCGGTGACAAGTTGGACTTGCCTGAAGACCGGAGGTTCGTGGGATATGATGCCTACAAACAGGCCATGGATTGCCTCAATCCCGGAGACATCGCCATCTTCGCCACTCCTCCGGCATTTCGGTGGGTGCATTTCGGCTACGCGATCAACAAAGACTTGAACGTCTTCATGGAGAAGCCGGTTACGGTTGACGGACCAACGACGCGCAGAATCATCGATTTGGCTGATCTGGCGACGAAGAAGAACTTGAAGGTGGCGGTGGGATTAATGTGGCGGCACTGCCGCGTGCGCCAAGCATTGCACGAACGGATCAGGGGGGGGGAGATTGGCGATATTGTGACGTTGCGAGCTTACCGCATGCACGGTCCGCTCGGATCATTCCTCTCGCCGCCCAAGCCGGACGATATGTCCGATCTGGAATACCAGATTCGGCGATTTCACAGTTACATCTGGGCCAGCGGAGGCTGCTACAACGATTTCTACATCCATAACATCGACGAATGCTGCTGGATGAAGGGCGAATGGCCGGTGGAGGCCCAGGCGACCGGCGGACGCCACTTCCGCGGTGACAACGTCGACCAGAATTTCGACAACTATTCGGTCGAATACACGTTCGCCGACGGCACGAAACTGTTCCTCTACGGCCGCTGTATTCCCCAGTGTTACGACCAGTTCGGCAGTTACGTGCATGGCAGCAAGCGGCAAGCGATCATCTCGTTGGATGCCGGTGTCCCCTCCGGCACCGCTATCTTCAAGGCGCAGAAACTCGACAAGTCGGAGGTCGTCTGGAAGTGGTCCGATCCCATCGAACCGAATCCCTACCAGCTGGAATGGGAAGACCTGTTGGAAGCGATTCGGCAAGACAAGCCGTACAATGAAGCCCGCCGAGGCGCGGAAGCCAGTCTGGTCAGCTCGTTGGGGCGAATGGCGGCCCACACCGGTCAGAAGATCACGTATGAAGAGATGCTCAACCACAAGCACGAACTCGCTCCGGGGCTCGACAAGTTGACAGCGGACTCCCCTGCCCCGTTGCAGCCCGGTCCCAACGGCAAGTACCCGGTTCCGCAGCCCGGTATTACCATTGACCAGGAGTATTGAGGCAGTAGGCTGGCCCTGCGTGGAACGGACTTCAGTCCGCTGCTATAACATTGCGGATCGGTGGAGTTCGCGGTCGTCACGAACCGTTGGCGACGGTTCGTGACGGCGGGTCCGGCACCGAGTTTTTCCACCGGCAGAATTTCTGTTTCCTTTCGCCATTCAAAGTGGCATATTACTGCAGGACCAAGCGCCGGATTCAGCGGATCGGCAGCTTCGGCTACAATATGTCGTTTTCAAATCCAAGCAGGTGGTGTTTCCATGCGCAGCGACACAATCAAGAAAGATGCCATTCGGGCCCCTCATCGCAGTCTGTTGCGAGCAACCGGCGTGATTCGTGGCGAGGGGGATTTTCGCAAGCCCTTTATCGCGATTGCCAACAGCTTCAACCAGATCATTCCCGGCCATGCTCACCTGGATGTTGTCGGGACGAAGGTCCGGCGGGCCGTGCGCGAGGCGGGAGGGGTTCCGTTTGAATTCAACACGATTGGCGTCTGCGACGGGATCGCCATGGGACATGTTGGCATGAAGTACTCGCTGGCCAGTCGCGAGCTGATTGCCGACTGCGTGGAAACCATGCTGCGGGCCCACTGCTTCGACGGCATGATCTGCATCCCCAATTGCGACAAGATCGTGCCGGGTATGCTGATGGCCGCGGCACGTGTGAACATTCCGACGGTGTTCGTTTCGGGGGGACCGATGCGGGCGGGGGTCGATCCTGCCAGCGGCAAGACGATTGACTTGATCAGCGTATTTGAAGGGGTCGGCCAGCTCTCTGCCGGGAAGATCGACGAGGCGAAGCTGACCGAGCTGGAACAGCACGCCTGCCCGACTTGCGGCTCGTGCAGCGGTATGTTCACCGCCAACAGCATGAACTGCCTGTGCGAAGCCCTCGGGATGGCGCTGCCGGGTAACGGGACCATTCTGGCCACCGATGCCCTGCGAGACGACCTGTACAGGGAAGCGGCGAAGGCCGTGATCCAGTTGGTGAAACGGGATATCAAACCATCTGATATCCTCACCCCGGACGCGTTTGAAAACGCCTTCGCACTGGACATGGCGATGGGGGGATCGACGAACACCGTCCTGCATACCTTGGCGATCGCCCACGAAGCGGGCGGTCAGTTCGAGTTGCGGGTATTGAACGACGTGGCCGAACGCGTGCCCCATATCTGCAAGGTGTCTCCGGCCGGCCACTACCATATCGAGGATGTGGATCGCGCGGGCGGCATCAGTGCGATTCTCAAGACCATCAGCCAGAAACCCGGCACCTTGCACCTGGACTGCCTGACCGTCACCGGCAACACACTGGGCGAGAATATCTCGGACGCCGAAGTGACAGATGATGACGTCATTCGACCACTCACCAACGCGTATAGCGACCGCGGCGGGCTGGCCATCTTGTTTGGAAATCTCGCCCCCAAGGGTTGTGTGATCAAGACCGGCGGCGTGGCGCCATCGATGATGAAGTTCACCGGGCCGGCTGTGATTTTTGAGTCGGAAGAAGAGGCCTCGGCAGGCATCCTCCAGGGCAAAGTGAATGCGGGTGACGTCGTGGTGATCCGCTACGAGGGTCCGTGTGGCGGGCCGGGGATGCAGGAAATGCTCGCTCCCACCTCCAACATCATGGGCCGCGGTTTGGGTGAATGCGTGGCGCTGATCACCGACGGGCGGTTCAGCGGCGGCACGCGCGGAGCCTGCATCGGACACGTCAGTCCTGAAGCCGCTGCCGGCGGACCTATTGCGTTGGTTCAACCAGGGGATCGGATCGAGATCGATATCCCCAACCGCCAAGTCAGCCTGCTGGTCGAGGAGGCCGAGCTGCAGGCTCGCCGTGATCGCTGGCAACCACGCGACGCCAAGATCAATTACGGGTACCTGGCCCGCTACGCCGCCCAGGTCACCAGTGCCGACACCGGCGCCGTGCTGCGTGACCCCGGCTTGTAAGGCGGCGGTGCCGCTGGCAGTGGCCGTGCCGAGACTTCACGCGATCTCCCAACCGCAGCGCGCTCGTGCCATCGACCGCCGGCGGCCGCAAGCAAACAGGAAATTCGCCATCCTCGCTCCTTAGGGGGCGGGGACAGCGAGTTCCTTGATGCGGACGTTGCGGTACCAGACGCGTTTGGCTTCGTCTTGAAAGCCGATATGGCCTTCCAGCCCGCGGTCCTTCAAGGGTGATTCGCGCAGGTCCAGGTCAATCACTTGTTCACCATTGAACACGACTTTCACGTTGTGACCTTGGCAGGTGATGATGTACCGATTCCATTGGCCCGCCGGCTTGGCCATGTTCTTGGAAGCCGCCATGGCGCCGATCACGCCGCCGCAATCGTGATTGGTGAGTTTTTCCAGCCCATGCGTATCCAGGATCTGCACTTCGAAACCCGTGTCGACCTGGCTCAGCGGATCACCAACTCGCAAGAAGACCCCCGAGTTACCCGCCTCGTTGATCTTGAATTCCAGATCGAGAACGAAGTCCTTGTACTTGCGTTCCGTTGTCAGGTAGGCGTCATAGCGCTGCCAGCCTTCTTCGCCTGCACGAGGGTGCAGGGACACGACGCCGTCCTCTTCCACTTGCCAGTTGCCAGTGGTCTTCCAGCCGGTGAGATCTTTCCCGTTAAACAGCGGTGTGAAGCCATTGGCGGATACTTTTTTATCGGTATCGGCTGGAGAAATCTCAATGTCCTTGAACATCACTTCCATATCCATGCCCCCATGCAGTTGCAGTGCCAGGATGCCGCTGGTCCGACCGGGGTCATCGGTCAGTTCCACAACTTGCTGGCCGTTGACCGAAACGGTGGTATGGCGACCGGCGGCCGTTACCTTCATTTCGTTCCACTGGCCCGGCTGGTAGATCCGCTTGATCAGCTCCGGATCTGGTTGAGCGACCCAGGCTCGGCCGCCCGTTTCGTACAGTCCTCCGACCGATTGGGAATTGTCCACTTCGGCCTGAAAGCCATGCACGCCGACGGCGTCCGCCACCGGCTCGCTGCGGAAATAAAAGCCGCTGTTTCCCTGCACCACGCGGAACTTGAGACGGACCGTGAAGTCGGTGTAAGTCTTGTCACTGACCAGCAGGCCGTGCCGGCTCTCCGACGCGGGACTGGTTCCAATGATCATGCCGTCCTTGACTTCCCACTTGCCGCCGGGCAGAACGTGCCAGCCGTCGAGCGATTTGCCGTCGAACAGGGAGACGAAACCGTCCTCCGCGGCCGCGCAGCAGGAGAGCGCAAGAACGATCACGATGCTGACGCATGAACAGAGTTTCCAGTGAAACATGGCAGGTTCCTTGTGGCGGGTTAGTGGTGCAGGATCGTGCTGGTTCAGCCGCTTGCCGGCGGATCGTCTTGGCGCGTCACGCCCGAGCCACGACTTCCAGGAAGACGGGCATGAAGTGGGGCAGGTCGGGCCAGCCGCGTGACGTAACCAGATTGCCGTCGACCACGACCGGTTCGTCAACAAACGTGGCACCCACGGCCTCGACGTCGGCGCGGATTCCGGGATACGCCGCCATCCGGCGCCCTTTCACACTGCACGCCGCATAGATCAGCTGCGGGCCGTGACACATGGCTCCCACCGGCAGATTCTTGTCGATGAAGTGCCGCGTGACAGCCAGCGCCTCTGGGTACTGGCGGACCTCTTCCGGCCCTCGGCCGCCGGGGATCAGCAAGGCATCGAAGTCGGCGGCCTTGACATCCTGGTAGGCCGCGTTGGTCTGGATGAAATAGCCGAGTTTCTCGGTGTAGTTCGTGTATTGTGGATCGAAGTCGTGCACGACCATTTGGAGTTGTTTCACGCTGGCCGCGGCCACCACCGGTTCAATCCCCTCTTCCATCAGCCGGTAGATCATATAGTAGGTCTCCAGGCCCTCGCTGAAGTCGCCGATGGCCACCAGCACCTTCTTCCCCTTGAGCGGTTTGGTGCCATAGGTCGGGGCCCCAGAGGCCTGGGCCATGGCCGGCGCGGCCGCTAGTGCCGTGACCGCCGCCGCTCCCATCGTGCCCGTGATCATTTGGCGTCGACTTACCGGCGCGGATTCTCGTTTGTTCATCGTGTGTGCTCCGTCTTGGAATGCAAGTTGAGTTTACCGAAGTACTGTATCCGCTAGGAGAGTTTGTAGATCCCCGGCAAGGCCACCGGCGGAGTGGGATACGGACCGAACGCATACTCTTCGGGGCCCAGGCGAGTCGGCGAGTTCAAGGCATCTTCCCAGGTAATCTCCTGGCCGCTGTAGCAGGCTTCCCGGCCCATGATGCCGGTCAGCGTGCTTTCGGCCACGGCTTGCGCTTCGTTCAGCGGGTTCCCCTCCTGGATACTCTCGATCAAGTCTTGATGCTCTTGATCGTAGGGGAGATCCTGCGGCTCGTTGCGGCGCGGTTTGCGAACACTGAAGTCCCCGTTCTTCGGCGAGCGTATGTAGTTCTGACAGTTGCTCACCCCTTCGGTACCCTGCACGAACTCTTCCACCAGGTTCTTGCAGTCATTGATCTGGCGGCATTGGCTGAACATGGAAACACCACCTGGGTATTCGAACTCGACCGCAAAATGGTCGAAAATATTGCCGAACTTGGGAGCGGTTCTGACCTGGCGTCCGCCGAGGCCCGACACGGCCCTGACGGGATGAGCGCCCAAGGCCCAATTCATCACGTCCAGGTTGTGCACATGCTGTTCCACAATGTGGTCGCCTGCCAGCCACGTGAAATAGTTCCAGTTGCGCAACTGCCACTCCATGTCGCTCCACTGCGGTTCGTGATCGATCACCCAGATTTCGCCGCCGTTCCAATAACATTTGGCGTAGATGATATCCCCGATCGCTCCCTCGCGGATGCGTTTGATCGTCTCCTGGTACTTGCGCTCGTGGCGCCGTTGTGTGCCGGCGACGATACCGAGGCCTTTCTGTTTGGCCAGCTCGCCGGCCTGCATCACGAGTCTCACGCCCGCCGCATCGACAGCGGCAGGCTTCTCGATGAAGACGTGCTTTCCCGCTTCGATGGCGGCCAGCAAATGTGCCGGTCGGAAGTGGGGTGGGGTGGCTTGGATCACATAGTTGACTTCGGGAACTTCCAGCAATTTTTTGTAGGCATCGAATCCGGTGAATTGGCGGTCCTTGGCAACTCCCATGCCCGCCCCTTCCAGGTTCTTGTTACATCGCTCAAGCCGGTCTTCAAACAGATCGGCCAGCGCGACCACCTTGATCCCCTTGCGCTGAGCCTTGGCGCCGTCCGCCACATCTTCCGTGTGGTAACCCTTGTCTGGATAAATCACTTTCGTGGCGGCCCCGATCGCGTTCAGCGCGGCTCCCGTTCCGCGCCCACCGCAGCCGATCAGGCCGATGCGGATTTCGGTTTCGGTATCCGCCGGCGCGGCGTGCACGAGTGGCAGACGGGAAAAGGCCGCCACGCCCGCCAGACCCAACGATGTATTTCTCAAGAACTGCCGTCGTGATTGACCAAGATTCTGCTGACTCTTGCGCGCGTTCATCAGGGTTCAGGCTCCCCAAAAGGAAAGATTGGCATCAAAGTCCGTTGATCGCTGGACCCGCCAGGGCCGAGCGGCAACTTGTCCACGCTCCCAGCTCGCCGATGCCTGGGCGGCTTCAGCTTCAACTCGTTTCAGTTTATTCCATGCCGACAGGCCAAACCACTAGTCGCCCGGCTAACCTGCTGGCCAGCTGCAGGCAGGTCGGCAAATCGGCCTGATTAAGTCGCTTACGGGCCGCCGCGCCGCACATCGTAGCAAGAGAGGGAGTCGTGGTAGCGCAAAAAGAGCCGGCCGTGGAGCAGGACGGGATGGGTCCAAGCGTCTTGTACAGGCTCTTGCACCAGCTGGAATCGGCCGGCGACCTCCAGGCGATCCGGGCCGGGGATCAGCAGTCCCACCGCCCCACGCTCGTCCAGGCAGTACAGCCGGCCATCGGCGAAAATCGCGGAGCCAGAGGTGAGGTCCTTCAACTGGCAGCGGGTTTCGCCTGTCTGCCAATCGATGCCCATCCACCATTTGTTCTTGCGATAGCCGGCGGCATACAGCACATCGTTGACCACGACACCGGATCCTGTCACCGTATCGAGTGGTGATCGCCAGGCTTCGTCCGCGACCATCGTGCGGTCGTCGACGCGCAGGCGATACAGTCGCCCTTCTTCCGCGTAGGGGGTGACGAAAAAGATCGAGCCGTGGTGGTAGATCGGCGTCGACACGTTCACCTTGTGGGGGTTTTTCAAAGGGACGGTCCAGAGCAGTTCTCCGTTCTCGGCATCGACGGCAAAACCGTGCGCCGAGCTGCAGTTGGCGATCACTCGGCGATCGGCGAACTGAAAGAGAATCGGAGAAGAGTAGGAGGTGAGGTCGTCGCCCAGCGCCGGAGTCGTCCAGACCGTGCTGCCATCGGCCGTGTCCAGGGCCGCCATCAACGCCTGCTTGCCACCGGGAGTTACGATCACGTGACTGCCGTCCACCAGCAGGCATTCGCTCAGTGCCCACGTGATGTTCTTCGCTTCAAAACGCTCGCAGATGTCGCTGCTCCAGACCTCGTTGCCTGTGTCCGCCTCCAGACAGACGAGTCGACCGTGGGCATTGAGATGATACAGGCGGCCCGCCGAGTAGCAGCAACATGCGCGCGAGCCCGGGTAGGAACCCGTCCAAGCTTGGCCGTTCTTAGCCGTCCAGATTGGTCTGCCGGCCAGATCAAAGGCAAAAATGACCAGGTCGTCGTCGATATCGCCCGTAATGAAAATCCGCTGGCCGACGACAATGGGCGACGACCAGCCAGTCCCTAGTCCCTTGATCTTCCACAATAGCTTGGGACCCCCGGCAGGCCACGCCTGCAGCAGGCCCTTTTCGTCCGCTATAGCGTCGCGTCGAATGCCGCGCCACTGCGGCCAATCGGGCTGGGATGTTGCGATCAGCCCATCGGCGGCATTCGCCGCGGTGGCCGCGCATAGCGCCGAGCAAGAAACAACCCACAGGCGGACAAATCGGTGACAAGGTGTTGGCATGAAATTGCTGCGACTTTGTTCTGTGGAAGTTGTCACCTGCAACATGCGCCGACGCAGCGCTCGACAGGTGATGGTTGCTACTATGATTGCGGCCACCGGCCGCGCTAACGTGATTCTCGGTCAGCCCCCAGAATCGGTCCTGGGGGCGGTATCGCCTGGCCGAGTTCGCGACCAACCACCAAGGGTGAGGAGACCGAGACCTATTGAGTCTCCGGCAGAGAGCTGTTGGCGGGGCAACCGGCCGTTTCGACCATGTCTTCCCGCGGACCTGTCTGCAACAAAGTGTCGATCAACTGGAACGTGTCAAGAATGGCACGGTAGTCGGGGTCGTCCTGGGAGGCAAACACCGCCTTGCCACATCGTTGACTGCCTCCCGCTGCCTGGGCCAGCGGTGCCATCAGAAAGCTGTTGTGGTGGACGTTCGTAATCCGCACATACTCGTCGCGAGGAATACCGGCCGACTCGGTGTGGCAGGCGACGCAGCGCCGACTGGCGACGTCGGCCAAGACCCGCTCCAGGTCCGGCGGAACCATTTGGCGGCAGCCAGTCAGTTCGTGGTGATTCGACTCGGACGTGCCGTAATAGGGCACATTCAAGTCGATCCAGGCGAAGACGCGCCGTTGGCTGACCTCATCGACCTGGACCAGCGGTTTGCCGTCGGCGTCAGGATGTCCCTGGAGTACGATGTCGGCCAGGCGACTGGCGGGAGATCCCCAGTGCAGCGGCGTCACCTCCAGAATGTTCGCTTCCTGGCCGTTGAACGTCGGGATCCATTTGGTGTACGGGTTCTGGCCCGGCTGGCCCTGCCGCGCCAGCGTCTCGTAGGAAACATTGAAGAAGTCGGTCTTGTCGCCACTCAGGTCCACACCGCCGTCACGTTGCCCCGCGTTATGGCATTCGACGCAGTATTGATCGAGGACGGGTTGCACGATATGCGCGTAGCTGAACCCGCGCACGCCCCACTCCGGTTCGGTGAGTGGCTGCGGGGGACGCCTGGCCGCCAGGGGGCGGGCCGTCGTATGGGGAGTGACGTAGTTGCGATTTGCGTGGCAGCCGACACAGCTCTGGCGTTCGCCAGGCATCAAGTGAGTAAAGGATCGCATCCGCTGAATGGCTCGCCCATGTTCATCAAGAGCCATGAAATAGATCGGCACCTGCGGCGGGACCAGGAAATGAGCCGATCCGTCGGCTTCCACCTGCGCGTATCCCCAGACCTTCTTGGGGGCATAGGTCGCGCCACAGGAAACGACGGGAAACTGAAACCCGAATGCGCGGCGCTCGACATCGGCGAATTTGCTCTTTTCCACTTCCTGGACGACCGCGATCTGCGCGATGTGCACCGAATCGTCGCACAACTCGAGGCCCTTGCGGACGTCCTCGATCAGCACGGATGCCCACTGGCCATCGGACAAGTCGAATCCCGAAGATCGCAAGGGAGGGCGATGACGCGCCATAATGGGACGCGGCGTATAGAACCCCATCGTCTCGCCCCGCCGCAAGATCGTGGTCTGGGCGGTGCCCTCGTAGTCGCGCAGCAGAATCGTACCCGCGCACGTCACGAGATAATACTGATCGTCGATCGGTAGTGGGCTTTCGTAGGGACCTCGTATGTGGTTGCCATCGCCTCGGTCGACCAGTCCCATATCAACTTCCGGCGTCACGTTGCGAATCGCCTCCTGAGCGTTGGCACCCCGCTGTGGATCGATGATCCCGATCGCGCCGCGGCAGGGGCCGTTATGCGAGGTCAAGACGCACAGGACCTGGCCCGTGCCGGGAATGTCGTGGGCTTCCATGAATGTGGCCGGACTTAACACACGGTTCCCGAACAGTCCGCCCAAACCTGTGCCGTCGGGATTGATGGTCCACAGGCTCTGGATCGGAATCGCCGGTCGATCGACATACTCCCAGCGACTGTAGAGAATCCGCCCGTCTCCCATGACCGACGGAGTGAAGTCATTGAGATAATTGGCCGACAGTCGACGGACGTTGCTGCCGTCTCGGTCGCAGCGGTAAAGGATCGGCGTGGAGGATGTCCAGCAATAGGCGAAAGCCGGTTTCCTGTCCGACAGAAATGCAATCGAGTCGTCGGGAAGCCAGCAGGCGTTCAGGTTGTTCGAGTCGTCGTCTGTCAGTTGAGTCAGATTCGTTCCATCCACATTGATCGTGTAGAGCTGCAGCCTGTCCCGAATGGTCTTCTTCCAGCTCAACAGCACCGTCTTCCCGTCGTACGAAACGTTGGCATCGAGGACCAGGCCGGCGGAGGCGTCGATCAGTTGTCTGAGCCGTGGTTCGGGAGGAGCGAGGTCCAGCACGTACAGCCCCCCACCGGGCCGCTGGCCTTCCACGTGGTAGGTGTACACGTGGCTTGGATCGACCGCGTGACGCTCAATCAGGACCAGTTGAGTGAACCCGAACGCTCCGGCCGATAGTCGCTGGGCCAGTGCACTGCTCTCGGGAAGTGTTGATTCCAGCACCACCGGTGCCGGTCTGGGATAGACAGGGGGCGAGAACGAAGCGAAATAGGTGTCGGGTCGCGGTGCCGAAAACACCTGGATTTCCGCTGCTCCCGGATTAGATCCGCCGTAGGAGCTGAGAAACTTCAGTGTCAGTGTTGTGGCAGTGACGGCTTCGGGCAATCGAATCCGCTGCGGGCCGTGCCCCGGTTTCAGTTCCCCCTGGACGAGCGCTGCCGCTTGCGAGTCGACTCGCAATTCGTAGTCCTTCCAGTTTTCTACCCACTCGAATGCCGTGCGCCCAAAATAGACCACTTCGGCAATTTGCACCGGCACTGGCCAGGTGAACGTCAGCTCCACCCCTTGTCGATGCTGATTCCCCTTGGCGCACCAGGCCGTTCCCGCGTCGGCACCGCTCATCGCCAAAGCGATCTTGCCGTCGGCCA
The DNA here is from genome assembly GCA_963802295.1 of uncultured Planctomycetota bacterium. Classification (GTDB taxonomy): domain Bacteria; phylum Planctomycetota; class Planctomycetia; order Pirellulales; family Pirellulaceae; genus JAJRVM01. The sequence goes on from CAWDIM010000022.1 coordinate 776,573, forward strand.
CGAATTGACCGACGTACTGATCATTGAAGTGCGAGCCGGCCACGATCCTGGCCTGCGGTGCCAGATTCTCGTTCTCGGACTCGTTGTCGGATGCGCTCACCGTCCAGCCGATGCCGGCCACACAGCCGCCGGCTACGCCCGCCAGTAAGACGCTGCGCCAAAATGCCAAGACGCGTTTCCCGATCCCGAATTCTCTGTGCATCGTTTCAATCCTGTTCGCCCGTTGCGGACGAGTCCACGCTCTCGTAGGCGACCTCGTCACACTCTCAGCATCATACTCTTACTCGTACTCTTACTCGTACTCTTACTCGTACTCTTACTCCAACTTCCAACGCGGCCGGCGGCCGCAACAATCAGGAAATCCGAAATCCCAAATTCGAAATCCCAAACAAATTCGAAATCCCAAACTCAAGCACAGAAACCTCCGCTGCCGGCAAAACCACGGCGGGCCGGCCACCAGCAGATGCTCACCAACAGCATGCCATTCTGTTCTCCGTTTTCCCTTCCTCCCTCTCCTTCCTCCCTTACTCCCTCTCCCCCCGCCGCTCGCTTCCCGGCTTCGACCACACGCCACACCTGCGCGTCAGGCTGTCGTGCCACCCATTATAGCGTCCGTGATCCCGGGCTGGCTACCGCTTCTACGTGGCTGGCTGGTCCACCCAGGGGCCGTGTATATTGGGCTGCACAGGTGTTTTGGGCCGGTGCAGCTGACTGCCGCATGAAGGGCTTCTCATGGCTGAGTGTTTTCAGCGGTTTCGCGACAATATTATCGGAATTGACCAGACGTTCGAGTCTCCCTTTGGCAGGCAGCGGATCGTTTATGCCGACTGGATTGCCAGCGGTCGGCTGTATGCACCGATCGAGCGTGCCATGATCGAACGCGTCGGCCCATTCGTGGGGAACACGCACACGGAGAATACCGCCACGGGTGCGGCGATGACCAGTGCCTACCAGTATGCGCACGAGATCATCAAACGCCACGTCCACGCGGGACCGGACGATGTGATCATCACCGCCGGATTCGGGATGACGGCCGTGGTGAACAAATTCCAGCGGATACTCGGACTGCGCGTGTGCGAGCCGTATCAGAACCAGATCAAGCTGCCGGAGCCAGAACGGCCCGTGGTGTTCTTGACGCACATGGAGCATCATTCGAACCAGACATCGTGGCTCGAGACGATTGCCGATGTGGTGATCATCGAGCCCGATCCGGCCGGCTTGGTGGACCCCGCGCGGCTTTATCCGCTGTTGGAACAATACCGGCATCGTCGTCTGAAGATCGGTTCTTTCACGGCGGCCTCCAATGTGACGGGGATTCGCCCCGACTATCACCGGATGGCTGCCATCATGCATGAGTATGGTGGTTACTGTTTCGTGGACTTTGCCGCCGCGGCACCTTATTGCGACATCGACATGCACCCGGCCGAGCCGGCTCGCCAGTTGGACGCCATCTACTTCAGTCCACACAAGTTTCTGGGTGGCCCCGGGACTTCCGGAGTGCTGGTGTTTGATCGCAGTCTCTATCATCGGCGCGTGCCGGACGAGCCGGGAGGAGGGACAGTTGATTGGACGAATCCGTGGGGTGGACACCGGTTCGTGAATTCCGTGGAAGCGCGGGAAGATGGTGGGACACCCGGTTTTCTGCAAGCGATCAAGGCGGCGATGTGCGTCTGCCTGAAAGAGGAGATGGGAGTCGAGGCCATGCTGCGGCGCGAGGCGGAGATGCTGGCAGTCGCTCTGCCGGCGCTGCGCAGCATTCCCCGTTTGCACTTATTGGCCAACCAGGTGGACGATCGATTGGGCATCCTCTCGTTCTATGTCGAAGGCATGCACTACAACCTGGTTACCACTCTGCTGAACGACTGTTTCGGAGTCCAGGTGCGTGGCGGATGCTCGTGTGCCGGTACGTACGGCCACTATCTCCTGCACGTCGACCCGACCCGCAGCAAACGCATCACCGATCTGATCGATCACGGCGATCTGTCCGAGAAGCCGGGATGGGTCCGTCTTTCGTTGCACCCCACCATGACGGACGACGAACTCGCGTACATTCTGGCAGCCATTCGCGAGGTGATCGAGCGCAAGACCGAATTCAGCAGGGATTACCTGTACTGCTCGAGTACCAACGCGTTTCATCACAAAGCAGAAGCGACGCTCGATCGCGTGCGTCCGGAGGAGTGGTTCTCGTGCGGGTCGGCGCCACGCCATGCGACCTTTTGAGCCGCTAAGCGGGTGGAGGACGGAGGAAGGGAGGAAGGGAGGAGGGAGGAGGGAGGAAGGGAGGAAGGGAGGAAGGGAGGAAGGGAGGAGGCGCGGAATGGCATGCTCAGGGGTGAGCATGTGCTTGTGGTCTGCCCGCCGCGGTTTTGCGGGGAGCGGAGGTTTCTGTGCTTGAGTTTGGGATTTCGAATTTGGGATTTGGGATTTCGGATTTCCTGATTGTTGCAGCCGCCGGCCGCGTTAGGGCATCCGCAAGTTGATAAGGGGAAGACGATGACTGGCAAGCTATCGGTGTGTGGTTTCTGTTTACTGGCGGTATTTGTTTCGCTGGCCGGCGGTGCGGATGACGTGACGATCACGCCGGATGTCGTGTACGGCCACAAGTTCGGCATGGCGCTGACGTTCGATGTCTACACGCCGGCGAAGGATGCCAATGGAGCAGGTGTGTTGTTCATGGTCAGCGGCGGTTGGTATTCGAAATGGAGTCCACCGGCAAACGCCATTCCCCTGTTCAAGCCCCTGCTGGAGGCCGGTTTCACGGTGTTTTCGGTACGCCACGGCAGCAGCCCGAAATTTTCGATTCCGGAAGTGGTGTCGGACGTGCGGCGCAGTGTGCGGTACATTCGGGCCCATGCGAGCGAGTACGGCATTGACCCCGATCGTCTCGGCGTGTTTGGCATGAGCGCCGGCGGGCATCTGTCGCTGATGTTGGGGACGGCCGGGGACGAAGGGAGCGAAGACAAGGATGATCCACTGTCGGCCACGAGCGATCGAGTGCAGGCCGTCGTGGCGTATGTTGCCCCGACGGATTTGCGGATCATGGTCTGGAGCGCCGAAGGGCATCTGCCTGCATACAATGGATTCCCGGCGCTCGATCTGGAAATCAAGGAAGCAGCCAAATTCTCTCCACTGCTCTACGTTACCAAAGATGACGCGCCGACACTGTTGATCGTCGGCAAGAAAGATGATCTGGTGCCGATCAAGCACAGCGAAGATATTTTCCAGGCGTTTCAGGAGCAGCAGGTTCCGACGGAGTTGGTCGTGTTTCCGGATTCCGGACACGGCCTTGTGCCCGCGGACGTTGCCAAAGCGATGGCACAACAAGTTGCCTGGTTCCAGAAATACCTGGCGAAGAAGGAATAGAGACGGCAGCAAGCGAATCGGCTCGGCAGGCGACTCGCCCTCCCGAGTCTTGTTACGAGTGAGACAGTTGCCTGAGGTCCATGCCATGAAACGGTCCTTGTTCACGTTTGTTGTCGTGTGGAGTCTGCTCGGTTCGTCAGAACTGCGAGGGGAAGAGACACTGCTGCTGCGGGCCGAAAGCCTGACGGTACTCCCTCGTTCACAGCCGATACTGCATGTACGGGTGGCCAATGCCGGTGGCGAGTCGTTTGCCGGTCAGGTGTCGATCGCCGGGCCGGCCTCATGGCGGTTGGCCACGGCGTCGCAAGAGGTGCAACTCGCTGCGGGCCAGGAGAAGAGGCTGGCGTTTTCGCTGGCCGAGGGGAGCGAAGATGCCGGTAATCGGTACAGCGTGGCGATGACCGCACGAAGCGGCGACAGGGAAGTCGTGCGTCGGCAGGAAATCGTGGTGGCCAGCGCCCCGTTCTTCAAACCGACTATCGATGGCGATCCGAGTGACTGGAAAGACGCGATTCCCGTCACGTGGGTTGTCGACGGCAAGCAGACGTCCATCGCCACGTACTGGAATCGACGGGAGTTCTCACTGCTGGTGACCGTCGAGGAGTCCAAGCACATGCGGCGGGGAGAATCGCCGTGCTTCGATGCCGTGCAGATCTCCTTGGCCGCGCAGGGGACCCGGACAAGCCGGGCAGCGGACGAGCTGGCCAGTCGGTTCGAATACCTGATCTGTGCAGACCAGGAAGGGAATGGCCTCTGCTGCCTGCTTGCTCAACCTGCACAGAAGCTTGCCGACGTGTGTCAGCCGCGTCCGCTCGACGCCCTCCGCTACGAAGAAGCCAAAGTGGCGGTTCGCCGCAGTGGATCGCTGACGCACTACGAATGCAGTCTTCCGCTGTCCATCGTGCGCGAGCATATCAGGCCCAGCGAAGGACGCGAGTTCTACCTGTCCGTCTTGGTGCACGACCCGGATGGAACAGGGCTTCGGGATTGGGGGGAAGCCGCGGGTTTGTGGGAAACCCAACGCAATAGTCTTGCATGGAGCGGCTGGGAAGGAGCACAATGGGGAGACCGGCCCCCCATGGATTGCCGCGTCGAATGGGGCATGTGCAGCTCAAAATACTGATGAGCAATTGATTTCTTACTCTTACTCTTACTCTCTCCCCCGCTCCGAGCGTCGATGCAACGAGGTGCGTGAGCGACTGCAGTTTTTGCATATCACCCAGTCGCAGTGACGCACGGTATTTTCAGTCTGTTCGGTGTGTGGGCTTTTGGAGGACCTGACGATGAACCGCACACTGCTGGCGATCGCCATGCTGGCATCTCTGCTCTCGCTGCAGGCCGCGCGTCCAGCACGGGCGGACGATAATAAAACTTGGGATGTTCCTGTCGCCAATCCGGCTGGGCCGATCGTCATGCGCGTCGTGATGCTGGAGGATCAGCAGGAGGATCCGGAGGCGGCGGGAAAGGAGGCAGCCGAGGCGCTGCAGAAGGCCATGCAGGGCGCGACACTTAAGGCGGTGATCGTGTCTGAGTGTTTTGAGGATAAGGAGAACAAGGAGAAAGTGCTGCGGGGGATCTGCAGTGTCTTTGATCCGAATCTGGTTTTCGGCGCCGCCACCTATGGCTCGTTCACCCAGCAGGGGTGTACCGATTTCGACTCCGTATGTCTGCTGGGGATTGGTGGCGATGGCATTGGCGTATCAGCAGCCCTGGAAACCGAGATGGGCACCGCCAAGCTGTCCTTCGATGAACACGAGGAAGACATCAAACGGCTGTTGCACGCCGCGGGAGGCTCGTTGGGCGAGAAACTGCACCGCACCGATCGGGACAAAATGTTGATTCTGATTCCCGACGCTCATTCGCCGAAGAATCAGTTTCTGGTGGAAGGGGTACAGCGAGTCGTGGGGGCTGAGTTTCCCATGACGGGTGGCTCGGCCAACAAGAACGCCGGTCAGACGTATGTCTACTTCCGCGGCCAGATGTATCAGGACAGCGCGGTAGCCGTGATGCTCTCGGGCGACTTTGGCGTGGCCATGTCGGGACGTCTGGCCAAAGAGAATGCGGCCGTCATCCGTTCGGCAGGCGAGGGAGCCGCGGAAGCACTGAGCAAGGCCGGCAGTCAACCGCTGGCCGTGCTGGCCTATAACTGCGCCGGACGACGCAGCAAACTGACCGACATCGAGGAGGAACTGGCGGCCGTCCAACAGGCAATCGGTAAGACAGTTCCGCTGTTCGGCTGCTACAATGCCGGCGAGATCGGTCCTTTGGATCCCTCGGAAAAACAGCCTGCCGCTCTCTGTGGCGGCAGCGGCTGGCACGTCATGTTCACCGTGATCAGCAAATAGGCTATTTCAGTTTGTCGCGGGTCTCTTCCAGTTCTTTGCGGGCTTTCTCCAGTTGGTCGATTGCCTTCTGGAGCGGCTCGGATTCCTGCGATTGCGCCTTGAGTTGATCGAGTAGTTTGCGGGTCTCGTCGAGCTGATCAGAGACTTTTTCCAGCTTGTCGGACAGTTCCTTGGGATCGATCATGCCGGGCGGCACCGGCAGGGGTAATCCCGCTCGGACCTGCTGCATCTGCAGGGCGGGGAATTGGATGGCCTGAATTTGAATGCCGCCTCCCTGGCTGTATTTCTCGTATAACTTATGAGCTTCCGGATGCTTTCTCTTGAGCTCAGCCACATCTTTCGCTTCGTACTTCCGCGAGACGTCCTGGCCGTCCTTCTTTTCGGTGACGTCCACGGTAATCCCTTTCTTGGGATCTTCGTGGATCCGGACCGAGCGGCCATTCTCTGTGGCTTCGGTGTCCGTGACGCCATTGGCCGTTTTAACCTGCACCTGCTGGTTGCCCCCCACCTGGAACTGCAATTGAATCTGCCCTTGCCCAAGTTGAAGCATGGGCTGGACAGGTTCCACCTGTGCGGGTGTGAGCGCATCCTTGGCCAGCCGTGCAATGGACTGTTTGTCGCTGTCGGCCAACTTCTGTAAGGCCGCTCGCGCCTCTTCCTTCAAATCACCCTCATCCGCCGCGAAATGCTCTTTCAGCAGCTCGATAGCCCGCCCCGACGCTTCGCGGCTCGTCCCCAGCGCGGCTTCCGTCAACGCGGGAATTGCGTTCTTGCCCAGTTCCTTCAATTTGCGGCAGGCGTCTTGGCGCGTGGAGAAACGGTTCGCGTCGAGGTCCTTGATCAAGCCGGCGATCTCGGCATCCTGTGCTGCGGGATCGGCCCCGACCGGCGCCGGAGGCGCGTCTTGCGCATGGACCAGCGGAGCGATCGAAAGGGCTAACAGGACTACTAACAAGCTCCAACCAGTAAGATGCCTCATGGTCGAGGACTCCTTGTGCAAGGTGGCCGCTGACCGCCCCTGAATGGGGCGATCAGGCGGACGTAGCGAGCCAATGACGTAGTGAGCCAATGACGTAGCGAGCCAGTGCCCAATGCCACAGCCGCAGGGCTGTGCTCGCTGCGAACATTCTGAAGATTGAAGCATCACCGCCGCTGTGTCAAGGTTTTCGCGTCTTCGCCCAGATCATCCGCGCTGGCGCGCGGATGATAGCACGATTGGCCGTGGAGCGTCGTGGCGGATGGGGGGGCGTGGATGCTGCATAAACGGAATGAATTCCGTTTTACGTAGGGCTCCGGCGGCGGTGTTCAGGGATCGCTGTCGGATTCACTTGGCCAGCGGGACGAGCTTGATTTGACGCAGGTTGCCCGGCGTTGCGGAGATCGCACCATCCGCACGCAGAACCGCGGTGCTGGCGCCGGCGGGGACCCGCAACTGGCCGATCTTCGCCTTCAGGTACGTTTCTGACGAGCCGGTCTTAGCCACCTTCCCGGAAATCTGCTGGTCGCCCACGGAAAAGACGAACGGACTCCCCGCCTCGGTGTCCGCCACAGACCACTCGGCCCACACGTCATAAGTGCGGTCTTGTGTGGCCTCGATGGGCCATTGGATCCGGTCCTTGTCGGTGAAGGATCCGAAAGCGCCCCACTCGGGCATGTAGGTGATGGACGGACCGACGCCGAGGCCGGCGGCGGCATCCAGCGAAAGGGAACCATCGGCAGCGGACTTGATCGGCTCGACCGCGTCATAGAGGAATCGCTTGGGAACGATTTCGCCCTTGTCCAGGATGGCCAGATCCTTGAACATCGTGTGATTGACGACGCCGCTGTGCATTTGCAGCGCGAAGACCCCCGCTTGCTTGCTGATCTGGTCGTCGTTCAGGTCGGCGGTCTTGAAACCGTTCACGTGGACGGTCACACGCGGTCCGTGTGCCGAAATGATCATTTCGTTCCAGGTTCCCTCGCGATAACAAGATTTTTCCTGTTCCTGAGTCGGCTGCTGCAACCAACCGCGGCCGTAGCTTTCATAGATACCTCCCGTGCCGCTGCCGCACGGTCCGACCTGGACCTGCAGGCCTAGCGTCTTGTCGGGGTCCTCCATCTTGGTGCGGATGAAGAAACCGCTGTCGCCACTGGTGCACTGGAACTGGAAGCGAACGGTGAAGTCCTGGAACGTGTCGTCGGAAACCAGGTGGCCGTAGAGCTTTTCATTGTTGGATCGCCCGACGTAAGCACCCTCTTCGACGGTCCAGTCGCCCAGTCCGTTCTTGTGCCAGCCCGCGATCGTCTTGCCGTCGGCGATTGGTTTCCAGACGGGATTCTCAGCCTGTACGAAACTGGAGCAGGCAGCCATCAGCGCGAGTGTGAGGAGGAATGCGGGCAGAGTGTGAATCAATCTCATGGTGTGCTCCTTGATCAGTGGCGGGGACGGTCGATGGATAAAGTCGGCTGGGGGTCGTCGGTCCGCGGATGCGGCGGCCCGATCCGTATCTGCTATTCTGCCAGATGGCGGGGGGGCTGTCATACCCGTCCGCCACCATTGCGGCGGCCAGGCCGCACTGCTGTCTTCCGCGGTGTACGTCGGTTGCCTCACAATGGTTGCCTCGCCGTGGCCAGCGGCAGCCGAGGAAGTGGTCCCGGGTGGGGCCTACTGCAGGCCGCGCCGTTTCAGCAGCGGTTCGATACCTGGCTCTTTGCCGCGAAATTGCCGGTAAAGCACCATGGGATCTTCGGTGCCGCCGCGCGAGAGGATGTTGTCCCGAAACGACTTGGCCACTTGCGGCTGGAAGATATCCCCCGTTTCCTGGAAGGCTTCGAACGCATCGGCGTCCAGCACTTCCGCCCACATGTAGGCGTAGTAGCCCGCCGAGTAGCCGCCCGAAAAGATGTGCTGGAAGTAGGGACTGCGATAACGCGCGATGATCTCGGGTATCAGGCCGATCTTGTCGAGGCTGGATTGTTCGAATTGCAACGCGTCAATTCCAGGCTGCGGCTCAGTCATGGTATGCCAATCCATGTCCAGAAACGAAGCAGCCAGGTATTCCGTCGTGGCAAATCCCTGGTTAAAGAAGCGGGCATTGCGAATCTTCTCGATCAACTCATCGGGCATCGGCTCGCCCGTTTCGTAGTGCCGGGCGTACATCTTGAGGACGGCCGGTTCGATCGCCCAGTTTTCCATGATCTGGGAGGGCAATTCGACGAAGTCACGCGCCACTTCGGTACCGGCCAGGGTCTTGTAGGTGCACTGCGACAGCAATCCGTGCAAGCCGTGCCCGAACTCGTGGAATAATGTTTCCACTTCTTCCAGCGAGAGGAGCGACGGTTTGTCGGCCGTCGGCTTGGAGAAGTTGCCGACATTGTAGATGACCGGGCGAATGTCCTTGCCATCGAGTATGCGCTGTTGCCGAAATTCGCTCATCCAGGCCCCGCCCCGTTTGCTGGCTCGCGGAAAATAGTCGACAAACAGAATGCCGATGTGCGTGCCATCCGCATCCTGGACTTCAAATGCCGTGACGTCTTCGTGGTAAACGGGGATATCATCGCGCTGTTTGAAGTTGAGTCCAAACAGCCGATGCGCCACATCAAAGGCACCGTCGCGGACATTCTCCAGCTTGAAATAGGGACGAAGCATTTCTTCATCCAGGTCGTACTTCGCCTTCTTCACACGCTCGGCATAATACCACCAGTCCCAGGACGCGAGTTTAAAGCCGCCGTTTTCGTCGTCGATCATCTGCTGCATGTCGGCAACTTCTTCCTGGGCTCGTTTGAGAGCCGGTGGCCACACATCGTTGAGCAGCTTGTAGACGTTGTCGGGTACCTTGGCCATATTCTCTTCCAGCACGTAGTGCGCGTGCGCGGGATATCCCAGCAACTTGGCGCTGGACACGCAGGGCCGCCATCTCGGCCAGGATCTTCTTGGTATCCAACTCGTCGTCGTGGTTGCCACGGTTGATATAGCCCAGGTAAATCTTCTCGCGCAACTCGCGCTTCTGCGAATACTGCAAGAACGGAATCAGGCTCGGCTTCTGCAACGTGAAGACCCATTTTCCATCGTGGCCGCGCTCCGTGCCCGTTTCGGCCGCCGCGGCGATGACGGTGTCGGGCAGTCCTGCCAGGTCCCCCTGGTCCTCGATCACCAGCTCAAAGCGGTTGTTTTCCTTCAGGATGTTCTCGCCGAACCTGACCGCAAGCACGGACAGTTGCGAGTTGATGTCCTTCAGCAGCTGCTTCTCGGCCGGGGGCAGGTTGGCGCCGCCGCGCACGAAGTCCTTGTAGGTCTCCTCCAACAGCTTTTTTTGCTCAGCCGTCAGATCGAACGTGTCCTTCGCTGCATGGACCGCTTTTACTCGCTGGAACAGCAGTTCGTTCAACAAAATCTCATCGCGGTGCTGTGAAAGTCGGGGTGCGATCTCCTTGGACAATGCCTGGATCCCTTCGTTCGTCATCGATGATTCCATGGCATTGAAGACGTTGTTGACCCGGTCCAACAGCGTACCGCTGCGATCCAGTTCGGCAATCGTGTTCTCAAATGTCGGAGTCGACCGCCGCATGTATATCGCGCGGATCTCCTGTTGCTGTTGCTTCATTCCCGCTTCGAAAGCCTCCTGGTAGTGTTCCAGTTGGATGGCCTCAAACGGTGGAACTCCGAACGGAGTCGTCCACTCTTCCAGAAACGGATTGTCCGCGTAAGTAAGGGCCGTCATGCACACTCCGAAAACAAAGGACAACAGGGCGATGCTTTTCATGGTGATTTTCTCCCGCGGTGAACGATATGCGAGGTCCTATTATAGCTGGCCGCCCGTTTCTCTGAACCGGGTGGCCGCTGCGGCCGCCCGGGGGGACGAGTCGCCGGAACGTAGCGCTACTGCTGGATCACGTCCAGTTCGGCGGCGGAAGCGAATGTCTGGCCACGCACCTCCGACAGCCCCACGAGCTTCACGTAGCGGGCGGTCACGGCGGCGGGGAAGCGGACCGTCTTCAGTTGGCCATCGTCGGGCCATTGGCCCGTGGCCACGGGTTCCCCCCACTGTCGGGCGTCGCTGCTGGTATGGATCGCATATTGGGCGATCCGGCCGTTGGACATGTCCTGCCGAGGGAGGTAGGTCAGCCCGGTGATCGATTGGGGGCTTTGCAGGTCCAGCACGAGCTCGTGGGGATACGCGGCTGCCTGCTCGCCCCACGACGTATGCCAGATCGTGTCCGGGTTTCCGTCCAGCGCCAGCGCGGCTTCGTAGCCCGCTTGCTGGCTGTCGGCCGTGACTTCGGCACCCAGTTCCTGCAACCGAGACGGTTGCCGCAGCAGGGCTTCAAGGGCTTCGAGCGGGACGACTGTGTCGGGAGCGAATCGGTCACTGGCCATGTGTCTGAGCAGACTGTATCGCAGTTGACGAGCGACCGGGCGCGCGGCAAGGTCTTTCTCCAGGTCGATACCGCAGAGAAGCAGCTTGCCGCTGCCAACCTTTGCTTCGAACACCAGGCCAAGCTTGCGGCAGGTGTTCCAGTCGTCGATCACCTGCACGATCGGCGAAAGTCCCTCCGGCAAATCATCCATGATCACCGGCTTGGATTGCTTGCACAGGTCCCACCATTGCCAGTTACTGTGTGAATCGGTCGGAAATCCCTCCAGGGCCGGGTGCCCCGGATCGCACAGGATTCCGAGCGTGTGGACCTGTTGAGTGGGGAACCAGAGGCGATTCCAGAAGACTGCCTCAAAGGAGCCGGACGTATCCCCCGCGATCGCATAACGAGGGAGCAACAGCAGTACTTTGCCCCCCGCCTGCAGGCGCTCACGCACGCCATCATCCAGCTGCTGGGCGACGAGCACATCGTCGGCGGGAGCCGTCTCCACCTCTTTCGGATAGACCCAGATGTCCCAGTCGTTGCCGTAGGGCGTTCCTTCGATCGAGACACTCAGCCGTAACCGACTGGCTTGGGTTACACCGGCGAGTGCACACTCCAGACTGCCAACTCGACGCAAGCCATTGCGTGGCAGATCCACCTGCGTCCAACGCCCTTCGCAGAGCGATTGGCCACGGTCCGTGCGAAGAGCCCACACGACGGTCCTGTCGAGTAGATCGGTGTTGTCGTACTGCGAGACTTCCACGTCGGCGGTCAACGTCTGATCATTCGTCCACGTACGGCTCGTCAGTCGAGCCAGGGGGACGACCGGTCCGCAAAATCTCCGAAAGGCCTCGGCTGTGATGAATGGCTTGGGATTCCAAAACGGGTCGAGCACACCGATCAAGGCCGTCCCCTGGCCGGGAAAGTCGTGCAGATCGAGCAGTTGGAATCCACCCAAGCCGGGCGTCCGCAGCAGAACCTCGATTTCCTCCTTGTACAGGAGCGTTTGCAGAGCACCGGATGCCATTAAAAAGTCCTGGGCCTGGCCGAGCAGCTTGTGCTGCTCGAGAAAGTCGCGGACGATCTCGAAGTTCTTGGCCTCCAACACGCCCGTGTACTGCTTCATTTCTTCCAGATTGGGAAACACGCACCATTGGCCCGTCTCGTGACTGATCAGCGGCACATTGAATTTCGCCACCTGTGCGCGATAGTCCTTGGTTGTCTCGGGCGGCTGGCTATTGAACACTCCCTGTTGCCGCAGAGGGTGGTGCATGACGTGAAACTGGCTCTCGGCGAGGTAGGGCCAGCCGGAGGCACAGGTGACCAATTGGCGCACGGCCTTCTGTTTGTAGCGGTTGACCCATTGGCTGAGGTAATCTTCCCCCTGGTGCTGCGGGCCGGGCCCCGCCGGCTCGTTGCCGTAGGCCAACAGGATGAAGGAAGGATGGTTGCCATAGGCCTGCAGAATGCGATCTGTTTCCCGGTTCAGCCATTCATCCAGCGGTTTGCCGTCCCCCACGCTCGCTCCTCCGTTGGCCCACGAAGCACACTCCACCTGATAGTAGAATCCCAGTTCGTCCGCGGCCTGGAAGGCTGCTTCGGGGGGGCACCAGGAATGGAAGCGGATATGGTTCAGGCCGAACGCCTTGCACTGACGTATCACATGCTTCCACGAATCGACGTCGGTCGGGGGAAATCCCGTCAGGGGAAAGATGCAGCATTCCAGCGTGCCGCGGAAGATGATCGGTTGGCCGTTGAGCAGGAACTCGGTTCCCCGCACGGTGATGTCACGCATGCCGAAATGGACGCTCCGCTGATCGGTCACCCCGCTCGACGCTTCCACGCCCGTCACCGATGCCTTTAACAAGCAGAGGTTGGGTTCGTGTTCGCTCCACAGCTTGACCTCTTCTCCCATCGGCAGCGTGATGACCTGTACCGCTGACTCGCCTTCCACCAGCATCGGCGTGCTGGCCGCCGCCAGCGGCGTTTGCCCTTGGAAGGCGGATAGATCCAACTGCACGTTCGCTGGCTTGAGTGTGTGATTGTCGACGCGTACCGCGACTTGGACGATCCGCTGAATCGTGTCAGGGTAGACCTGCACATCCGAGATCCAGACGGGCGATCCCGCGCGCAACTCAATGTCGCCGATGATCCCGTTCCAGTTCGTTTGCGTGTGATCGGTGACGCTGTGCGAGTTGTCGCCCACATCGACGATCAGGCGATTATCCACTCGGATTGTCAGGGTGTGCTTTCCGGGAGTAAGGAGCTTGGTCAAGTCGAACTCATGTGCGGCACTCAGGCTCTCGCCCGTGCCGGCCTGCTGGCCGTCCACCCACACCTGCGTGAACCAATGGCAGCGCTCGAGATGCAACGTGATACGCTGGCCTTCCCAGGGGGACGAAATCGTGACGTGACGCTGATACCAGGCCGGGCCGATGTAATAGCGTTTCGGTTGCAGCCAGAACGGCATCTTGAAATTCGCCGGATCGCGATAGGGCGTGTACCGGGGCATGTAAATGACTTCCGGCCGAATCGAGCCGGTCCAGTGCGTTTCCAGGGTCGGCACGTCACCGAAACCTTGAGCCTGCAGGGAGCCGGGCAGCTGCACCGTTTCGGGAAACGCCGCCGTGAACCACTGTTGCGTAATGCCCTGGTCGTCCGGGTCCAGACGCAGCGACCAGGCCCCCGCCAAATCGATGCGATCGGCCGCCGCCACGGACGAAGCAAAGGTACCACCAGCGACTACGGTGGTCAGCAGGAGAGCAAGATGGGGCAGTCGGTGTATCATCGTGGCATCCCTCTATCAACTTGTCCGTTTGCAGTTAATGACATTCCGGATAGGCAGAGACCATGCTCGCCTATCGTCTGACACACTCCAGAACGATCCCAGAACCATGGCCAATAGCGAACGACGCATAGTCATCATCAGTCAGCTGACAGCCGGCCATCACGTACGAAGTGCCTGACAATCTCTCACCGACCCTGCTGGATCATTAACCCTTAGCAATTCACCATTCACCATTAATCATTCACCATTAATCATTCACCATGGTCTGTGGAACCATGCCCGAGGCCTCGCTATCTGGCGGCCGATCCTGGCGGGTTCCGCTACGGATCAGCTTATCCGTTTTCACCGTTGCGTACATGGCCCGTGCCAGCCGCGTGAGCCAGGCGGCGATGCACGATCGCTCCCAGATGGTTTACGTCCAGGGCCAGCAGCTGATCGAACTGGTCTGTCGCCTCTGCTGTATTTCCCAGGCCGAGCTGTCCCAGGCCCATCATGTATCGGCAGTGGATCACGTTGCGGCGGTTCAGGTCATCGTCGAACACCAGGAAGTCCGGCAGTGAGACGGCGAAATAGTCGATTTCAATCGGGTCGTCCAGGTGCTGCTGTCCGTAGTCGATCAGTCGCTGGAAACGGCGTGCGGCTTCTTCTCTTTGGCCGAGTGCTTCGAGGGCCAAGCCCTGATAGAAGATCATATCCGGCGGCTGGTCGTTGTAGTACAGGGCTGAGGCTGGTTCACTCAATCCCACGCTGGCTCGCTGAAACCACTGCTCGGCTGCGGACCGCTGTGCGAGCTGTGAGGCGGCACATCCCAGCAGGTAGCAGATGTTATTCTCTTGGATTCCGGCCAGTTTTCCTTCTCCCAAGTTTTTCGGCCACTGCTGGGTCTGCCGCAGCAAGTCGATCGCCTCTGGGAAACGTCCCGCGTCCATGGCGGAGCGCGCCAGTTGTGTAATGGCCAGTACGAACTGAGCCGGGACTTTTCCTTCGCCTCCTTCCCAGGGGTGGAAGCGGCGGGCGAGGATCGCGTCCAACGCGCTCTGGTGGTGCCCTAGTTGGTTGAGCAAGGTGATCCGTTCCAGATAGAGATCGTCGCGCTTGTCGATCAGCGCTGGATGCTGTTCCAGACGCGTAAGACGCTCACTGGGATCGTGTCCGAGACGTTTGGCAAGTTGGTCCAACTCGTAAAGGATCCGCGCGTCGGCAGCATCCAATGCATGGGCCTGCTGCAGCGCATGCCAGGCCGCGGCAGGATCGTGCCGTTTGTTGTAATAGGCCAGGCCCAGATTGCGCCAGACGGTGGGGAATGACGGGTCCAGGTCGCGCGATCGCTCCCAGCAGGCGATAGCCCGCTCATATTGCCGCTTGTCGAACCACAGATTACCCAGGTAATAGGGAGCCTTGGCATCGGTGGCCTGGAGGTCGGCGATAGTGGTCAGGACCGCCAACGATTCCAGCCGGTTGGGGAAACAGTAGTCGCTCGCCTGCTCGGCCGCCCGCCGCGCGGCCGACTCGTATTGGGCCAGGTGGCCGAGCCGCCGGTAGTAGTCGGCCAGGTGGTAGTGTACCAGCGGTGTGTCACTGCGGTGGGCGACTCGCTCCAGATATTGCTCCAGCACGGCCACCGCTCGCTGGTAAAGGCCGGCGGCCGCGTAATCCATGGCCAGTTCCAGATAATTGTGCGAGTCATCTCGCATGCGATGCTGAAAGAGCCGCGCGAACGGATCGGAAAGCTGAGCCAGTTCGAACAGGAGGCCCGTGTTGAACGGATCGCGTGCGAGTTCCTGCTGCAGCTCAGACTGCGCCGCCGTCGCCTGTTGGGAGCACACGCCGAGGTAGGCTTGCAGGTGCACCGCTTGATGATGGCCGGCATTGCGGTCGAGACACTGAGCGAGGAGCTGTCGAGCGGTGGCGTGATCGCCGCCGCGCAGGGCGAGTCGGGCCAGTTGGAAGAACGCGGATTCCTGCCAGGCGGCATTCCAGGTGGCCTTGAAAAAGGACTCCTGGGCTTCGTCGAACCGCTGCTGCGCGACCAAGGCCAGTCCGAGATTGTAGTAAGGTTCACCATCGTACGGATTCGGATTATGACGAGTGAGTCGCGCGATGGCCTGCCGGAAATGCGTTTCCGCTTCGGTAAAACACCCGCGACGAAGCAACAGTCGGCCCAGGGCGTTGTTGCAGCGCGCGTCGCCAGGGTCGCGTCGCAGGGCCTCGCGGTAGTAGTCGGCCGGTTCGCGCGTGGCATGCCGATATTGCTCCAGGTGCGTGCCGGCCAGAAACAGCGATTCCACGCTGTCCAGTTCCCGCGCGGCGGCGATGGCCTGCGCGGGGGCGGGCAATGGCCGGTCTTCGACCGCGTCTGCCTGCCAGCTGACCAATTCGCGATTGGCCTGGTCCCAGACCGTGACGCAGAGATCTGCCTGGTCGGCCGCGCTGTCGCACGGGAACGTCCGTTCGTACCACGCGTGTGGCGAGCTGTCGAAGACGTCCTGCAGCAGAACCGATTCGCCCCGGCGGACCGTGACGCGACAATTGGTTTGAACAGCGGTTGTGTAGATGCGCAGCGTGGCACCGGTCCCTGCCGTTTCCAGGCCGACCGCGGCATCCAGCGTGGCGTTCTTGATCGCTCCGACTCCTTTGTAGGGGAGAAAGAACTGGGAGAAACTTCGTTCTTCGCCCGGCATCAGCCAGGAGAAGTCGGGTTGATTGTCCGTGAACACGCCGCACATCAGCTCGATGTAGGGGCCGTCTTCGTCCGTCAGTTCGCGGTCCCAGGCCTGGCCAAAATCTCCATGGCCCCACGTCCACTGCTTCTTGCCGGGCGAGATGTGGTGAGAGGCCACATGGAGCAGGCCCGCCCGCCGCCCGTGGTCGTAGCTGCCGACAAAGTCGTATTTGCTTTGGTAGGCCATATAGGACGTGGGTACCGGGATGTTCCTGTAACGGCTAATGTCGGTCCCGGGAGCGTAGTTGACCTTGTAGTACGTTCCCGTCGCGATCGGGAAACTGCTTACGTCGCGCTTGCCGTGATCCATCACGGCGTGCACATCGGGTGGAAAGATCGATTGGTGATGCTCGTCGACGTGCACTGCCGGGTTGGCCCACCAGAGGAATGTCTGCGGTAGTGCCGTCCGGTTGAACAGTCGGACTTTGATTTCCAGATAGGCCTTGCCGGGATACAGCGTGAAACCGTGCATGCCTTTCGTGCCGCTCATGCGGTCGATCTCGGAACACCAGATGGTCTGCGAGCCATCCGGATTCTTGACGATGTCGCAGTCCACACTCAGAAAAGTGCTGGGACGATGATGTTGCGGCCAATTGAACTCCAAACCGCCGCTGATCCAGGGCCCGGCCAAGCCGACGAGCGCCGGCTTGATGACGCGGTTGTAATAGACAAAATGATATTGATTGGTCTTGTCCAGCGCCATCTGAACTCGGCCACCGAGTTCGGGGAGGATCATGATTTTCAGGTATTCGTTTTCCAGCAGTGCGGCGCGGTACTCCTGGTCGTGTTTTTCATCCAGGATGCGATCGACGACCGGTAACGGGTAGACCGCCCCGCTCGACCCCTGGTAGACTCGTTTCTCCAGGAACATGGGATTGCGGTCGGGCTCGCCAATTCCGTACGTCGGGATCGACACCGATGCGAACCAGGCGGATACCGTCGTGTTGTCGTTTTGGTCGTTCACATTCAGCCTATTTCACATTCAGCCAACCTGGGACATGGAGTCTGGTTACGCTCGAGGCAGGTGCCGGCCGCCTCCTCGGCACGCCGGTTACCTGACGGCACGCCGGTCACCTGTCTGACAGTCTATTTGACCTGATCAGGCTGCCGAAAGCATTCCCACACTTCGTCGGTCGATTGTCATTTTTCGTCAGCTGTCGAGCGGGCCGAAACGTGGTCAGGCCCACCAGAGCCGTGGGGAAACGACCGTGAATCGCTCCCTGGCACTGCATTGGAGTTCATCGTTCGGGAGCCGGCCGGGGGATCCTGTGCTGCGTGACGAATGTCGTTGTGTTGTTGAGTTGTGTCGCTGTGAAGTCCAGAAGTCCCGATGTCTCACGCCAAACGAGTACTGTTGTTGATCGAGTCATCTCGCGCCTACGGGCGCGGCTGCATTCGTGGGGTCGGGGCGTACGTACGCACGCACGCCACGTGGCGTGTGCTGCATGTGGAACGGAGTCTAGGCGAGGCACTCCCCAAGTCGGTGGAACACTGGCAGGCGGATGGCGTCATTGCTCGCATGGAGAACGACCGCATCGCGAAGGCGATTGCGCGGTGGCAGGTCCCGACCGTCGATCTGCGTGGTGTCTACCGGCTTCCGGGCGGGGCTCTGATGGATACCGACCCGGCGGAATGCAGCAGATTGGCCCTCGGCCATTTCCTGGAGCGTGGCTTTCGCAGCCTTGCCTATTGCGGCTACCGAGGCGTCACGTTCTCGGACCACCGCGGTGACGCGTTTGTGACACAGGCTGCAGCTCAAGGCTTGACTGTCCACGTCTATCGCACGCCTGGCCCCGAGCGTGACATCGACGACGTCATCGCGCGCGAGGTGCGCGGAGAGCTGAGCGATCGGCGCGTGGTGAATTGGCTGCGCAGCCTGCCGAAACCGGTCGGTGTGTTTGCCTGCAATGACGTGCGTGGCCGGCAGGTACTGGCGGCCTGCGACGAAGCGGGACTGGCCGTTCCCGACCAGGTGGCCGTGTTGGGCGTCGATAATGACCCGGTGATCTGCGACCTGTCCGTGCCACCGCTGAGCAGTGTCGAACCGGATACGCGGCGTCTGGGATTCGAGGGCGCGTCGCTGCTGGAACGCCTGATGGCCGGACATCCGCCACCGGACGAGACCGTCTGGATCGCTCCCCGCGGTATTCAGACGCGACTTTCATCCGACTTCCTGGCGGTCGCCGATGACGAGACGGCCGCCGCGCTGCGCTTCATTCGCGAGCATGCGTGCGAGGGGCTGTCTGTTGACGTGCTGGCCAGGCAGCTGGCAGTCAGTCGTACCACTTTGGACCGGAAATTCCAGCGGTTGCTGGGACGCAGTCCCAAGACGGAAATCGACCGGGTGCGGATTGAACGGGCCAAACAGCTGCTGCAGGCGACCGACTACAAACTGTCGAGTGTAGCGGGAATCGTCGGATTCCAGACGGCGGCTCAATTCGTCACCGCCTTCAAACGCCACACGGGGATCACGCCGGGGGTCTATCGTGGTCGCGGCGGTGGTTGGTGATGCACCCGTCCTGGCCGGGTCGTCGACGACCGACTTGCGATTCGCCTGGTGGCGACTTGGCTGGTGCGCGGGCGGGGATTACACTTGAGTGACGGAGGAATGCCAGGGGTCTGGCATCCTCCGCATCTGCCCAACATCGAGCAGCTGCTGGCCTGCACACGCCGCGAGTCGACGGATTCCCTGTGAGCCGACGGTGCATGACGCTGCGAGGATCTGGCGATGTGCGAGGGATGCCGGCAGATCGGCACCCACAGATCTTTGGGCTCACAGATCTTTGGGCCCGCGCGAAGGCGTCTTTTCTGGCGAAGAGGAAGAAGATGAACATCTACGAGCATCCCCGATATACTCCCGTCGAGTCGCAGGCGATCGAGAACTCGCCGCTCGATTCACTCTACGCATCCGAAGAGAAGATTCCGGTGATCACGGTCGGCAATTTCCCGGCGTTAGGCCAGCTGATCGCCATGCGGTTTCTGGAGTGGGTCCAAGACCATCCCGGGGGCGTCGTGTCCTTGCCGACCGGCAAGACCCCCGAGCATTTCATCAAATGGGTCAATCGGCTCACCAAGACCTGGGACGAACCTGAGACCCGGGCACTGCTGGAACGCAGTGGTGTGGACCCGAGTCGCAAGCCGGAAATGCAGAGCCTGCACTTCGTGCAGATCGACGAGTTCTACCCGATCCAGCCGACACAGAAGAACAGTTTCTTCCACTATGTCAGGAAGTACTACATCGAAGGGCTGGGCTTGAGTCCCGAGAAGGCCCTGTTGATGAACTGCAACGAGATCGGTATCCGACCGGACGAGCGGCTGGAGTGGGTCTGGCCCGATTCGACGGTCGACTTGTCGCTCCGCACGCGGCGGCCGCAGTCGGATCTGGAGCGATGGCAGCAGGACGTGATTTCGCGGATCGACGATTGGTGCCATCGGCGGGAAGACGAGATCCGGGCGCTGGGAGGACTCGGTTTCTTCCTCGGCGGAATCGGCCCGGATGGACATATCGGCTTCAACATCCGCGGATCAGACCATTATTCCACCACCCGGCTGATGGCTACCAACTATGAGACACAAGCTGCCGCGGCCGGCGACCTGGGGGGAGTGGAAGTCTCGCGCCGGCGGCTGGTGATCACCATTGGCTTGGGTACGATCACCTGCAATCCGGATTGTGCGGCGATCATTATTGCCGCGGGCGAGGCCAAGGCCTCGGTGATTGCCGACGCGGTGCAGGGACCGGCGAGCGTGCGGATTCCGGCCAGTGCGCTGCGCTGCCTGCCGAACGCCCGCTTCTATATCACGTTGGGAGCGGCCAAGAAACTGCGGCAGCGGCAAGTCAGCCTGATGGTGCTCTCCAAGGACTTTTCCGACGAGCAGGTCGTGCGCGCGATGGTCGATCTGTCGCTGCAAAAACAAAGACCTTTGCTGACGCTCACCGAACAGGAAGGTCGGCAGGATCCGATGTTGTGCGAGGTGCTCAATGGACGGCAGCAACCGTTTGGCGAGCTGGCTCAAATGGTGCACAGTACCCTGGTCCAGTGTATTGAACGAGGGAGCGGCATCTGCACGAACACGCGGTTCCTGCACACAGAACCGCATCACGACGATCTGATGCTCGGCTACCTCCCCCACATCGTGCGGAACATGCGGCATGCGAGCAACATTCACTATTTCGTGACCTTGACCAGCGGTTTCACCGCCGTCACGAACTGCTTCATGCTCCGGCAACTCGAGGGGCTCGAGCGATGGATACAATCGACCGAGTTTCGCGACCTGTACCGGGAGGACTATTTCGATATCGATAATCAGCAGGGGCGGAATCGGGACATCTGGCAGTATCTGGACGGAATCGCATCCAGGAACGATCAGATGCGGGCCGAAGGCGCCGCGCGACGCCTGCTGCGCAACCTGATGGAAGTGTATGACGAAAACAACCTGGCGGCGATCCGCGACCGGATGACGGAGCTGAAACATTATTTCGGGAGCGTCTATCCCGGCCGCAAGGATCCGGAAGCGATCCAGCGGCTCAAAGGCATGTGCCGCGAATGGGAGGCGGAAACCCTGTGGGGCTATTTTGGCTGGCAGTGTTCCCACATTCGCCACCTGCGACTCGGCTTCTACACGGGAGATATCTTCGTCCCCGAACCGACGGTCGACCGCGACGTGGCCCCCATTGTGAAATTGCTGGACGAGGTGCAGCCGGATGTCATCTCGTGCGCGCTCGACCCCGAAGCGAGCGGTCCCGATACGCATTACAAGGTGCTGCAGGCCATCAGCGATGCGACCGATCGGTACGTCGACAAGTATCGACGCAGCGACCTGCGCATCTGGGGGTATCGCAATGTCTGGTTCCGGTTCCATCCGAGTGAAGCGAATGTGTATGTGCCGGTGTCGCTCAATATGCTGTCCGTGATGGAGAGTGCCTTTCTCAATACGTTCGTCTCGCAACGCGAGGCGTCGTTCCCCAGTTATGCACACGACGGGCCCTTCTGCGAACTGGCGCAACAGATCCAGGTGGAACAGTACCATATGCTCAAGACCTGCCTGGGACGCGCCTGGTTCGCCGAACACAGCAGCGCCTTGATCCGCGGCGCTCGTGGATTCGTGTTCCTGCGCGAGATGAACATCAGCGAATTCCGCCAGACCGCCCGCAGTCTGCGTAAGTCCACCGAAGATTTTTAACGGGCGGGGGAAACGGAGAAACGGAGAAAGGAGGAAGGGAGGAAGGGAGGAAGGGAGGAAGGGAGGAAGGGAGGAAGGGAGGAAGGGAGGAAGGGAAAGGGCAGAGAACGGTTGGATGCGCTGGTTTTTGCTTTTCCTCTGACGCGGTGGGCGGGCGCAAGATAGGATCACGCGCGGTGCCCTTTCTGCCGGCTATTTTCTTGTGAACCGCAGCGCATCGTTCACTATTCACCATTTACCATTGTCATCCCAGCCGTGTGCGAGGCCTCGAATCCTGTCAGGCGGAGACGTTTGGTATTGGGTGTTTCGGATTTCGGATCGGGGATGGGGAACGTGTGCCGGCAGCGGTTCGCTTGTGCGCCGGCACACCGGGGGACGAGCATCCCGCGCGGGGACGAGAGGTTCACCGCTTGCCTCGCCTCAGCTGAAGTTCCTCGTCTTGAGTCGGCTTCTCCAACGATTGGTCACCAGTACGGCGACGCAGCTGAATGGCGTCACGGCAGTGCGTCAACGCCATGTCGTAGGTGATTTCGCCCCGTTGGTAGAGTTCTACCAAGGCATTGTCCATGGTCTGCATCTGATGTTTCTTGCCGGTCTGCATTTCGTTGTAGCACTGGTGCTCCTTGCGCTCGCGAAGCTGAGTGCGCACCGCGGGGGTGGTGACGAGCACTTCGCAGGCCAGCAGGCGACCGGTTCCGTCGGCGCGCGGCAGCAGTTTCTGAGCGATGACGGCGCGAAGCACGGTGGCCAACTGAACGACGATCGCATTCTGTTGTTCGGCGGGGAAGACCGAATAGATCCGTTGCACCGTTTGTACGGCGTCCGGCGTGTGCAGCGTGGCCAGCACCAGGTGTCCGGTCTCTGCGGCCGTGAGCGCCGTCTCGATGGTTTCCAGAGTCACGCATCTCACCGATGACCACCACGTCGGGATCCAATCGCAGCACGTGGACGAGCCCGTCGCGAAATGACTTGACGTCCGTCTGACCTCCTGCTGGATGATGATGCTCCGGTTGTTCTGGTGCACGAATTCGACCGGATCCTCAATCGTAATGATCTTGGCGCGGCGATTCTGGTTGATGGAATCAATCATGAAGTTCAGTGTCGTGGTCTTGCCGACACCGGTGGGACCGGTGATGATCACCAAGCCGTTTGGCTGCCTGGTCAATTCCTCCACAATGGGGGGCAGGCCAAGCACGTCTGCGGGACGGATTTCCGTTTCGCACAAGCGAATGGCCATCTCGGGGCAGCCAGCATGGTAGTAGATACTTGTGCGGCAGCGTCCCACGCGCGTCGAAATGCTGGGAAAAACAGAGTTTCCACTGCTGCTCGAAGACCTCTCGCTGTTTCGGCGGCAGGAGATCTTCCAGTATGTTCCGGAGTGTGGTTTCGTCGAGCGGTTCCCCTTGGATGAACTGGATCTCGCCATTAATGCGGGCCACGGGTGCCATCCCGCGTACCAGATGTACGTCACTGGCGTTCAGTTTGCGAGCGCCTCGCAGGATTTTGTCCAATGTCCACACCATGTTGCATCCTTCATCAAGCGCGGAACAGACCCCGCAGCCAGCGCACGGCGGACGACAGCCGCGAACGCTCGACGGTCAGCAGGAGTTCCTTGGCTTCTTCATGGCCGGGATGCAATTGCAGGCACGTTTGCAGGCTGCGATTTGCCTGCTGATCCTGGCCCAACGCGTGTTGGCAGCGGGCCTGTAGCAGCCAGGCGAAAGCCTGGTCGGGCGCCGTCTCGCACGCCGCTTTCGCACGCAGCAACGCTCGGCCTGGATTGCGATAGAAGAGATACACCAGAGCGATCTCGGCAGCGACAAGCCAGTCGGAGCTCATTTGCAGCGCCTTGTCAAAACAGTGCTGATCGATGGCCTGCCTGGCGGCGAGCATCAATTCTCCGCGGACAACCCAGGGATAAGCGGACTGTCCGCACTGCTTGAGCGATGCATCGCTCATCTCATGAGCTCGTTTCAGGTCGCGGAGCCGGCAGAACGCCTGGCCGCGGGCGGCCAACAAATCGCCGTGAGACTGGAAACAGCTCGAGCGCCTTGCGGGCCCACAGCTCAGCCTCCGGGTATTCGCACAGCAGCACCAGCATCTGCACCTGGCCGACCCAACCTGCCACGCAGCGTCTTGTCCGTTTCCAGTGCACGGGAATAGAGCTTCAGAGCATTTTCGTACAGCCCCCGGCAACGCTGCGGTGGGCCTGCTTCATCCAGTCCGTTGCCTCACGACGCGTCCCGGCGGGCTGGTCGGGCGTCTTGCCTGTTCCTCGCCGTCGTCGAATTCCAGCTTGTCGAATCTAGGCATAGTCCGTCCGTTTACAAACCTCCCCAGCGCCAGGGGGGGCGATGTCGCAAGACGACCACACCCTCGATGCTCTGCCGCGGAACGATACTTACCGCCTGCCAGACTTCTGATGGGAACACGGGAGCAACCTGTGGCTGCGTACTTGGCAGAATCCCATAGTAGCCTTCCGGAACGACGAATTTCAAGTCGGCCGGGATGCCGCCGGGGTTGAGGGGCTGCCACGCAGAGGGGTGCCCATCGACGAGCAGGTGACGGTCTTCCCACAAGACCAGCTGTCCGGGCCCTGCCACGATGCGGTCAATGTACTCGCCCCGGACGAAGTACGCGATGTTCTCTCCGACGTTACCGCGAGCGGCCAATTGATGGTCCCGGATCCGATACACCACCACATCGCCAACGTGGGCGGTGCCACGATGATAGACAACGGCGTCGCCCTCCCGCAGTGGGCCGGCAGTGAGATTGATGCGCCGGACCCCCACGAACCTCGACATCGTCCAGACGGCCGGTAGGTAAAGCGAGACGCCCACGACGGCGATCATCGCCGCTGACGTGCTGAGACCCACGCGCCAGTCGCGATCGGCCGACCAACAGATATCGCAGATACTCGAGATGTGTAGCGAGAGGGCCAATCCGACAGCCAATGCGCCGGCGGTAGTCCCCAGGGAAATGAGCGCCACGAGCAACAAAATGACATAGAGCCACCAGAAAACTTGCCCTCGCTTCCGTTGGCCGAGGTAACGCTGAGGCCAACCGGGGACGGCCAACCGCAACCAAACGCCCGTCGCTGGCCGGTCCCAGGCATATCTTGGTGTCAGACGGCCGCGAAGTCGGTCAAGCGTTGGCCAGCGGAAAAACGCAGATGACGGCACCGGTAGCCAACGTCGCAATTGCTTGGCATATCGACCGGCGCGGGGGGGGTGCACATCGACTGTGGTGGCGGACAACTGCAGCGCAGCTCGACATCGGCCGCAGGTTACCGCACCCGGCATATTCTCAAACTGGCAACTGGGGCATTGCATGGTGCTCTTTTCGTACGCGCTGGGTCACGCTGCGGGGCGCGCGCAATCTACTCTCTGCCAGCGCCTTAAGGCCGCCGCTCGTGAATCTGCTGCTGATTGGTCGTCTGTTGGTCTGTCTCGTAGTATTCGGTGGTCAGCGTGCGAGCTTCCTCGCGGCCGACGATGCGGGCGAGCAAATCGGCCACATCGAGGCAGCGCGGCCCCTTAATGCCGATCGTACGGGCCGTAACTTTGCCCGAGGGACTAATCTCGATTTCCAACTCTTCATGAGCCATGGTGATTTTCTCTGAGCGTAATCAGTCACAGGAAAGTGCACTGCAGTGGAACATCCAAGAGCCCTGCCACAAGGGCCCTACCAACTGCGGACGCGAATCCTGACTGTGCGGTCTTCGGACACTTCTTCGTCGACGATGGTCATGTGGCGTTCCTTCAATTCCGTGACCACCCGATGGTATACGTACTGTTGGGTCACTCGGTCGAGCACTTCCTGGCCGATCTGTCGCAGTTCCTGTTTTGAGTGGCCCTCGCCCTCCACGCAGAGGCGCAAGGCACCACGCGCGTCGCGGGAGAAGATCACTTGCACACCCTCCCGTTCCACGACCAGTTCTTCTTCCATACCCGTCGTCGACGGGAGGATCTCGCTGTTGTCCACTTCGATTTCTTCGCGGGTGGCCGTACTGGTCTTCCGCCCGCCCGATTCACCTTGGCGGGTAATGGCGAAGCCCATCGTGCCGACCGCGGCGCCGACTGCGGCCGCGATCAAGGGCCAGTTGCCCACGATAATGGGGGCCAGAACAACTACCGTGCTCATGAGATTACCTCCTGGCGCGGCCTGCGGCCGCCGCCCATGAAAGAAGCCAAATTCGTGGACCGTTTCCGGCTCACCGTGCCGTTGCCAAGGATCTCATCACCTGGCCGCCCAGGACGATGCCACACCGACCGGTCGGCACTTCCTTCCGTCAGCGCGCTGACCCGCCGAGAGCACCCTACTGGCCAGCTCATGCTGATCCCTCCATCCGCCGCGTCGCCGTCACGAGCAATACCTGGCATGGTTGGTTGCGCGAGCCGGCTAGAATTCGATCTTGCGGCTCGTTTCATCTTCTCGCGGTTTGGGCAGGACCGAGGCGGGTCGGGCCCGTCCGGCAGCCCAATTGCGCAGGACGTTCATCTGTTCGCTCATTGTCTTTGACAGCGGTACGGTCTCCCGTAAGCTGGTACTGATAAACGGTGAACTCAATTCTTCGTTGGTGGCTCAAAGCGTCGAACAAGGCGGAGATAATCGCTTCCTCGATCTCCGCGCCGCTGAATCCGTCACTCAACCGCACCAATTCGTCAAGATCGAAGTGAGCAGGGTCGCGTCCGCGTTTGCGCAAGTGGATTTCTGCGATCTCTCGCCGCTCACGCTCGTTGGGCAGATCCACGAAGAAGATCTCGTCCAGTCGTCCTTTTCGCAGCAGCTCGGGCGGCAGATGACTGATGTCGTTAGCGGTGCATATCACAAACACTTCGGATTTCTTCTCCGACAACCAAGTCAGCAGCGTGCCGAATACCCGTGCGGACGTGCCTGCATCGCTGGCGCTACCGCCGGTCGACCCGGCCAGGGCCTTGTCAATCTCGTCGATCCACAGAATCGCCGGTGCAACGCTTTCTGCCGTCTGTATCGCGCGGCGAATATTCTCTTCGCTGGAACCGACCAGGCTGGAAAACATCTGGCCAATGTCAAACCGCAACAGAGGCAGATTCCAGAGACTGGAAACCGCCTTCGCACACAAGCTCTTGCCACATCCCTGAACCCCCAATAACATGACGCCGCGAGGTGATGGCAGGCCGAACTTGGCGGCACGCTCGGTGAAGGCAATCTGCCGCTTGATAAGCCACTGTTTGAGATTCTCCAAACCGGCAACGTGGCTGAAATTCTCCTGCGCTTCGTAATACTCGAGCAGGCCGCTCTTCTTGATAATCTGCTGCTTTTCGCTGAATATGACGGAAATGTCCTCACTGCTCAGTCTTCCGTCGAGCACCAGTGTCTTGGCGAACACATTTTCGGCTTCCTTCAGCGTTAAGCCGCGGGCGGCGTGCAGTAATCGTTCGCGGTCGGCCGGAGCCAGCTCGATCTGAACCTTGGGGTTGTCCTTCACGTCATCGATGATCCGGTCCAGCAACCGAGCGAAATCATCGGTACCCGGCAGATCAAACTCCAGTACCGTGACGTCTTTGGCCAGGTCCGCGGCGATGCGCAGACTAGGAGCCACGATCACCAGCGTCTTGTAGGTGTCGCGCAAGTGGTGTGCGAGATCACGCAGCCGGCGAATAACCGTTACGTTGCAGCGGTCGTCGGAAGTGAAGTGATGGAAGTCCTTGAACAAATAGACGGCCGGTTCAACGTGCTGAATTACGCTGTCCAAAGCCGCCAGTGGATCAGCAGTGCTTCCCGCTCCCGCTTTCGAGCGTTGCGGTTCGGCGCCCGCCTTCGTAATTCCCTGCGTGACGGTCCATACAAACAAATTCTTTTTGCGGCGTTCCACGATCTCACGCAAATACCGCTCAACACGATCCTCCTCCCAGCTGACTACGTAGACAATTGCGTATCGTGCTCGAATCAACACGTCCAATTCTTCGCGCGCGTCAAGTCGCCGTGAGACCGGCGAGGCGGCTGTGACCAGGTCGGATGCCGGGGCGGTGGGCGTCTTCTCCTGCAAATCGGTCAACCGTGCCGCGGGCGGGGGCGAACCTCGTGACTTGGACGAGCTATCACTCATACGGAGTCCTCCGTGCGGGGCCCCGTAACGGGCTTCTCGCCACCACCCTGACATGCGGCCAGCGCTGCGCCCGCCAGTCCTACCTCCTGCATGACCGCCAGCACCGCAGCGGAAAGCCCCAATATGTAAACACGCCCATCCGGCAGAATCGTGATCTCGCTGATTCCCCCCACGTCTTGCTCCGTCAAGACAAGCGAGTCGTTGTTGCGGGTGATGTTCGGCATATGAGTCCCTCACTCGATTACGGTCAAACCATAGCTTGTTGCCAACTCCACGGCTCGTTGTCCCTCTCCCGGCTCCAGCGGTCTGGTTAACTCCGAATGCCGGTCTGCTCGCCAGCGTGGTAAGTAGCCAGCACGAATACTCAACGGAACCTCCGGCAAATGCTCGCACAACCAAGCCAGGATGGGCTGCCAACAACACTCCTGATGCCCCGGCAACAACAAGTGACGAACGTACAGCTGCCCTCGCTGCACCACGTCCAGCAGATTTCTCGTGACCACTTCCATGTAGCGACTCACTCCCGCCACTCTCTTTGCACAGGCATCATTGCCGAATTTGAAGTCGGCTACGTAAATGTGCACGCGGCCGTCCAGCAGTTCCCACACCGCGGGCGTCCCGTAGAAATCCGATTTCCAGACGATCGGCAGGTCAATTCGACATCCTGCCATCGCCGTCAATATCGCCGGCGCGTGAATCGTCGGCTCCCCACCAATCCACTGTAGAGTGCGCGCCCCCTGCCCTACCCCCCAAGCAACCGTCCGTTGGAGCCACTCTGCCGTAAGCAGGACTCCCTGAGCCGGATCGAAAGCCTGCGACTCGGAAATGCAGAAATCACAACGAAGATCGCAGCCAGACAGGTAAATCAGCAGCGAAGGGGTCAGTGGCCGCTCCTCCGCATAATCTACCCAATATCGCCAGACGCGTGCCGCTTCGTCTGCCGCGCAGAATCCCCGCTCTCCCGCCTGCCGGTTTATGCCGCAACGATGCTCGCAAAGCATGCAATGCTGGTACATCTGCTGAATCAAACGCCGTCGCCTCCCATCAGGCCACGAACCAGGAAATGATGCCGCCACCGACGGGTCGTCTGTCGGTCATCATAACCGAGTCGACGGGGGCGAGCAAAAGGTCTCCTGGGCAAGTGAGCCCCGATCGTGCCGTTTACAGACGCTGTCTCGGCCGCTTCGAATCGACTTCCCACCTGCAGGCCGTCGGGAAAATTGCCTCCCTTGTTCGCCCCCACCAGGAGTATAAGCCCCTGCCCCAAACGCCAGGCCACGGTCCGTTCCAAGCCACTCTGCCGTCAGCGTGACTCCTCCGCGCCGCATCGAAGGCCTTGGACGTGGCCTCTCCTTCCCCGAGCCTCTCCTTCCCCGAATGACATGGCCTCGACTTGGAGGCGAATAGTCCGAGAAACCGTAATTTGTGTGGCGCGGTTCGGGCTCCAATGCTACTCCTAACTAAGGAGTGAATGTTCGTTGATGTGCTCAGCAGGGAGACAGTGCCGCCGACGGTTTTCGTCGCGAATCGCATTGTGGGCGTGCCGCGTCGCCGCCCGGCATCACAGCGGTTGGGGAACTGCTGGCGGACGGTGCGTATTCACTGAGGCTGGGCGATCGCGGACGCTGTGTGTCGTGCGCGAGTCGGTTTCATTCGCGTACCAAGTTCAAGTTGCGCAAAGGAGTCACCATGAGAAAGCGCGTGAGGGGCGGATTGTTGTTATTGGCCGGCTGCGGATTCTTGCTCGCCGCGGCGAATGAAGCGCAGGCGTGGCCGGACAGCGGTGCCAACTGTGCTGGCTGTCACCGCACTGGCAGAACCGACGCCATGGCGGTCACTAATTTCGACGGGATGATCGATCTCGATGCTGTTAACCTGGGTACCGCAACAGATCGCGGTCCGCTCAAGTACTTCGATGTCGTGCAAGGTAACACGGTGACTCTCTCGCTGGATGTTCTGAACGGCGCTAACGTGTACGCAGTGAGGCTCAACGGCCTGGATGGCGGCGGCGTGATGAACGATGTAAACAACAAATTGATCTTCAGCGAAGCTAATGACGCCGGCAATCCGTGGACTGACCAAGGCGGGTATTTCACGAAAGACTTCGGCAACGGCATGGACGGCATTTCTTGGAGCGGTTCAACGACCTCATACACGTTTGATCTGTTCGTGGATGCCGCCACGCCATTAGACACATACGACCTGGAATTTGCGGTAGCTGGTGTCGAGGATGGTAGATGGAACGATAGTGAGCATTTTTATCTCAACGTCAAGGCTGTTCCGGAGCCGGCCAGTTGGGTGTTGTTCTCTTGTTGTGGGGTGGGCCTGATGTGGTACGTGCGGCGCCGAAAAAGGTAGGCCGCGCCGAAAGGGGCCATGCCGAGGTTGCTATATCGAGGTTGGGGCGATCGTCGGCAGGTCTGGCGGAAGTTCAATCTGGATCGTCCGGCAAGGTGTATTGACCTGATCTGCGCGATCACACTAGTTGGTGTGCGGGGGAACTGGCGTCACGCCTGACTGACGGGCTGGCGCCTGTTCCACGCGCTGTGATGCCGGATTCTCGCAAGACTCCGTTGGGCAACGCTTGTCTGGGCTGTGGGGTGCCCCATCGCGAGTGTGTGCCGTGCCCACTGGCAAGGCTATCACGGCGTTGTACACCACACGCTACGAAAGCGACGCGCGCTGGACTGGGCGATATGCGCCGGCGGCCAGCAGGTAGAGCAAGAACGCCAGGATGATCGTCCAGGTGTAACCGACGCGGACGGCCAGGTAGAACGAGAGGACCGTGGCCAGCGAGCCGGCGATGGAATTGATGGCAAAGAGATGCGGGATCTTGCCGCGCAGCGACCAGCGGCGAGCCAATTGCAGGCCGTTGGGAAAATAGACTCCCATGTTCGCCCCCACCACGAATACCGCTAACGCCGCGAGCGCGGACGACGCGGTTGGGTCCCAGCCCAGTTGCAGGATCCACGCCGGTACCCGGAGCGAGAGCAGCAACAGCGGACCTAATGTCAAAGTGGCCAGCCACGGCGGCAGGTGGCGCGAGGCCAACCCGCCGCACCCCGAACCGACCAACAGCACCCCCAACACGAGTACGAGCGATGCCGAGGGAGACAGAAACACGTTCTGATAGGCCTGGATCAGCATGATTTCGACGAGAAAATAGGCGCCGCCAATCGCGATGTTGTAGAGCACCAGCATACTGATTCGCGACTTGTGCCGAACACCTTGCAGAGCGCCGACGGTAAACAGAACGCCCAGCAGGAAGCAGACCGCGAATGTGATCCGCACCAGTCGTTCGATATCCGGGATCGAATGCGTGGCACAGGACGGAAACGGACGGTCGTTCGTCACGATCGAGGCATCGAAATCGCTGTCGAGCGGCGAGAAATCTCCCCTCTCGATCATGTCGAAGAACGGCCCGAACCGAGCGCCGTAGTACTGACCCTTCAAGTACGACGGTTCCAGCCGCCGTTCGTAGGGATAATGGACCGGCGCTCCCCGCTCGTCCCGCTGGATGAGCCATTGGATGTCGCACCAATCGAGCAGATCTTGCTTGCGTTGGCCCACCCACGGCTTGAGCGATACAACCATCCCAACATAGTACATATCGGATCCCGGCTGGATGCCTTCCAGGCCCATTTGGAAGTACCGGTTGGACATGTACTCCCAGATGAAAAAGTGCTCCGCCGGGTCCTTGACACCTCGTCGCTTCAAGCAGTCGTAGAGGGTGAGGATCATGCGTCTGAGCCCCAATTCGCCTTGCCGCGTATCGGGACGCTCTTCAAACAGCAGGTATCCGTCTTCCGTCAGATGGTCCAGGTACAGATCATAACTTTCGCGCGTGTGCAGATAGTCAGGTGCTCCCAGCGCACCGATCCAACGTGACGAGTGGGTGTTGATCAAAGTGATCATGTCATATCTGTTCTCGGACCGCTGCAACACGGACAGGGCATTTCCTAGCCGGACATCCACGTGTTCGTAGGCGCGACCGCTGGCTTCAAAGAAGTCGTGCAGCATGATCTGCAGAATGCCGGGATTGATTTCGACGGCTTCGATGCGATCGACCGGCGTGCATTCGCGAAGCGTTTTGAGGATGCCCGTGGCGGCAGGGCCGATCACGAACGCCCGCGGTTCGGGAACCAGACCGTAAACGACGCGGCGGTCGGTCGATGGAAAGCGGAGTTTGTGCGGCTTGGCGAATTCCAGGTAGTCCCGCGGCCGGGTGTCGTAGAAATTGTCATTAAAGAAGCCATCGTAAGTGACGAAGACGCGATTCCCCTTGGGCATCGCGTCGATGCGACCGACCAGACTGTCATAGGTCGTCGTAATACTGCGACGACTCGGCCGACGGAGCACGCTTTGCGCCGGAATATGGGGGGCGTCGGGATTCACGAGATGCACGATATTGAGCGCATTGGAGTTGATTTGCCGGTAGAGCAGCGTCCCTCCGACAGTGCTCAACAGTAGTAGTCCCAGGGTGGCCGAGATGCGTGTCCAGTCGCCGCGAAACGGTTTGTGGCGAGCAGGTGCGAAAGGGGTCCACAACGCGCCGGCCAGCGGGACTGCGGTGAGAATCGCCAGATAGATGGTTTCACTATCCAGGTATTGATAAGCAACGACCGTCAGGACCACCGCTGTTCCCGCTCCCAGCATGTCGAAAAAATACACGCCGGCCGCGTCGCGACGGGTAAACGTGCGGGCAATGAAAGTGCTCGGAAACACGAAGACGGTGGCGACGGCCGGCAGGAGCAAGAACAGGTTGGGACACTGCAACAAGACGTAAGCGGCCAGATAGAGACAGAGCGTTGTGCCACCGCAGCACCACCCGAAGATATCAGCCTCCCGGCACCGCAATCGGCTGGCCAGAAACGCCCCCAAGCCGATCCCCGCCACCGCACAGCCGATGACGGTCGTGGCCAGCATGTAGTCGAGCACGAACTTGGTGGTGTGAAACAGTACCGTCTCGCAGAGCAGTACGACTCCCGCGAAAAAGAAGACCGCCACCTGACTCGGCTTGGGAACTAGTCGGGAAAAATCCATTTTCCGTGCCTTCCAGACACCACTATTCTGCTGAACCTTAACGCGGCCTGCGGCCGCAACCAAACAGGAAATTCGAAATCCTAACTTCGAAATCCTAAACAAATTCGAAAGCCAAAAACTCCAGAGAAAAAACCTCCGCTGCCGGCAAAACCACAGTCATGATCCGCACACAGCTTCTCACCACGGGAGCCTGCTACCGCGTCCTCCGTGTTCCCTTCCTCCCTTCCTCCCTTCCTCCGTTCTTCCCTTTCTCCCTCTTTTCCGTCAGTCGAAGTCGGAGCCATGGGAATCAAACGTGCACGGGGCCGCCACTGGCCTGCCCCTCGACAGTGCCGCTGAAGCTGGCTCAATGTGATGGTGTCCTGCGGTGTGGGAACTCGCAGGGCCGCGCAGAATGGGGCTTACAACTTGGTTGAGAATGCTCGGGAGCATGGCCCATTCCATGTGAATTCCACTCAGTTTTCGCTTGGCACCGCGTCGATCGAAGTCGGCAACCGGCTCATCTTGGCGGCCTGTGCCCACGTCAGGTAGGACTGCGAACCAAATCGAGACACGGTCCCAGGCTTGTGCTACCCGTCGCTCGCCGTGGCCCGTGGCAGTTCCCTACGAGGCATCGTGTCGGGTGGACAATCCGTGCTGTCCGGGCCTCAGGATACCAACTTCCGTGGTTTGTCGCAGGTGCAAACCGGTTTCCGGACCGCGCCGCTCTCTGGATTCTCCTTGACCTTGCGGGTGGCGGTGGCCCATAATCAGGGCAGTTATGCCGACTGCCCGGCCAACCCCCCCCTGAGAATCGTGCATAGGGTGCGACGCGATTGCACGTTCACGGTGCTGGAAGTGTCCAGAGTCTCGCGCATCGGCGCAAGCTGGCGACCAGCGGAACGGGTTGGAACGACTCGAGCGGAAGCTCGGGTTTGGGGGCGGCGGTCCTGCCCCCTGACCTACCTGAGTGCCAAGTTGTGGAGAGCGATCATGGCGGAGAATCGGGTTACTCGACGAGATTTTGTGAAGACGGGCGTTGCTGCTGCCACGGCCGTGACGGTGGGGATGAGGGTGACCAGTACGTATGGGATGACGGACGTCCCGGACGAGATCAAGCAGACGCGCAGTTACAATCCCGAAATGGAATACCGGCGGCTCGGCAAGACAGGGCTCTGGGTGTCCGCTGTCTGCTTGGGCGGGCATTGGAAACGGGTCGACAAGGTGATCGGTGCGGAGGCGGAGATCAATCCGTACGAGGGTCCTGACAAGAAGGAAGACATCAGCGCGTTCATGAAGAACCGGGCGGAGGTGGTTGAGCGCTGTATGGAGGTGGGGATCAACTGCATTGATTTCGCCGGCAATGCTGAACCGGAGACCTATTGTCGCGTGTTGCGTGGCCGTCGCGAGCAGATGTATCTCTGCTATTCGCATCCGGCCAGCGAGTTGCGTGAACCAGCGAATTGCACTGCGAAGCGTTTGGTGGAGTTGTTCGAGGAGGGTCTGAAACGCTGCGGTCTCGAGTATGCCGACGTCTGGCGCCTGATGGCGCTCGAGCGAGGCGGCAGGCACAGTCAGCAGGACGTGGATGCGATGATTGAAGCGTTGGCGACGGCCAAGCAGAAGGGCCTGTGCCGATTCACGGGCTTCTCGACCCACGATCGACCGTGGGCCAAGAAACTCATTGAGACCTATCCGGAACAGATGGAAGTGCTGTGCACGCCGTACACGGCCAAGACCAAGGAACTTCCCGAGGACAGCCTGTTTGATGTCATCCGCAAGCACGACGTAGGCGTCTTGGGGATCAAGCCGTTTGCGAGCAATGCGTTGTTTCAGGGTGACGGAGCACCGGATAGTCCGCACATTGAAGCAGATGATAAGCTGGCTCGTCAGACTCTGCGCTACATTCTGGCCAACCCGGCCATCACGGCTCCCATCCCGGGCCTGATCAGCACCCACCAGGTGGACAACGTCGCGTTGGCGATCAAGGAGCCTCGTCAGTTGCAGGCCGACGAACATGCGGAGCTACAGCGCGCCACGGGCGACATGTGGGCACGGCTGCCGGCCGACTATCAATGGCTGAAGGACTGGGAATACGTTTAGAGTAGAGCGGTTCCCGCGATGGAGCACCCGTTGTCGCTGAACCTGTCAGCGACTGATTCCACCCGTTGGATTCCCACCCGAAGATGGCCTCAGAATCCGTGGTCGACTCTCTGGTGTCCTGCTGGCGCGCTGCCGGCGGGGCAGGCCGGCGAGGTGGCCGCAGCGATCTGGGGAACTGGAGATGAATGACTTTATGACCTCCCTACGCTGGACCGCGGCATGTTGCGCGTTGTTGTTTTTCGGCTCGGTGTTGTTGGTGTCGCTCGAACGCGGTTTCGCCGGCGGTGAGACTGGCGAAACGGAAAAGGCTGCCACCGACTCTCAGCCCGCGCAGCCTCAGCCTGTGCCGGCTGTCGATAGTGCTCAGCAAGAGAAGGATCTGCGGGGCGAGTGGACCAAGAACCTTGCGCCGTGGAAGGAGTTGGAGTCGAAGGAGCCGGCGGACAACTCTTTCTGCCTCGTCTGCCATGCCAATTACGAAACCGAGAAGCTGGTGAAAGTCCACGTGCGCGAAGGCGTGGGCTGCGAAACCTGCCACGGTATTTCGGATAAGCACAGCGAGGACGAGGACAGTCTGATTCCGCCGGACGTCATCTTCGCTCGTTCCAGCGTCGGCCTGTTCTGTCTCGAATGCCACGACAAGGGCGAATTGATCGAGTCGGAAGAAGATCACCGGAAGTTCTTCGACGACAAGGAGCCGCCGCAGAATCCCGATGAGGCTGCCAAGAAGAAGACCTGTACCAGCTGTCATGCCATGAAGCACGAGCTCAAGAATCGCACGCGTCGCTGGAACAAGGAGACTCGCAAGGTCGAATGGTTTGACGGCGTGCGCATGATGCAGCAGCGGGAAGATCAATAAGTCGGCGGCGCAGCGCGTGACGCCGCCGCTGGGCGTGCGGCGTCAATTCGTGTGCCGCTGTCCGAGGGATAGTCCGTGGCCAGCGGATAGCGCCGTCGACACGTGCGCGAGGGACATCGTACGAGCGACGATGGACGTCGCAGCAGTCGGCGAATCGTCCTGTATTCCGTGTTCTTTCCGGCGCTGGTTATCGCTGCCGGCCGGCCTTTCGGTGGCCCTATCCCTCCTGGCGGAAGGTCGACAACAGGGGATTTCTCGTCGTGATCGAGCGATCCTTGGGTGCGACTGGGTCGACGGACACGAAACCCACGGGCGGTTGGGCATCGAAAGAGCGGGAGGAGCCTGCGGATTGCCACCCTTGGCCGGTACGAGTCGCCACGCTATCTTGCACGGCAATCGATGAGTTGGCTACTCGACGCAACGAGGTGTCGGGGTTACCGCGAGAGAGCAAGCAAGCTGATTGTGGATCCAAAACCGGGAGAAAAAGAAGTGATGTCGAGGAACTCCTACTGCTGGGTACTGCTGTTTGGCAGTCTGTGCGTGACCACATCCGCTGTGGCTCAGTCCGATTGGCCCCGTTTCCGCGGTCCGGATTGCACGGGGATTTGCCCGGAAACCGGGTTGCGTCAAGAGATCCCCGCCGACGGTCTCCCGCTGCTCTGGCAGATCACCGGATGTGGCACCGGCTTTTCGAGTGTGTCGATTGCCGATGGCCGTCTGTTCACCATGGGGGATCGCGAGGAAGGTGGTGAGAAATCTCAGTTTGTGACGGCCTTTGACCTGAATACGCACGAGCAGGTCTGGTCGACGAAGATTGGCCCGCCCCACAACGATGGTTCGCGATGTACACCCACGATCGACGGGGATCGGCTGTACGCTCTGGGGACCGACAGTGATTTAGTCTGCCTGGACGTGGCGACCGGCGAGCTCAGGTGGAAGAAGAATCTGCAGCGCGACTTCGGTGGCAAGATGATGTCGGGCTGGCGGTGGAGCGAGTCCCCCTTGGTGGACGGTGACAAAGTCGTCTGCACTCCCGGCGTCCAGGATGCCGTGATGGTGGCACTGAACAAGACTACCGGGGAGTTGATCTGGAAGAGCGCCATGCCGGACATCGGCTCGGCGGGAAAGGATGGGGCCGGTTACACGACGATCGTGGCGGCGGACGTGGATGGGGTCCGCCAGTACATTACGATTGTGGGACGTGGAGCGATCGGCGTGGCGGCCGATACGGGCCAGTTCTTGTGGGGATACAACCAGATCGCGAATAAGGTTGCCAATATTCCGTCGCCAGTCGTACGCGGCAACCATGTGTTCGTCACGACCAGTTATGGCACGGGGAGTGCTCTGCTAAAGCTCACCAAGGCCGGTGACAGTTTCGACGCCGAAGAGGTCTACTTCCTGGGGCCGGAAGATTTTGAAAACCACCACGGGGGTGTTGTGTTAGTGGGAGACTGCATCTACGGTGGGGATGGTCGGAACAATGGCACGCCGGTATGTCTTGATTTTCTGA
This sequence comes from uncultured Planctomycetota bacterium, assembly GCA_963802295.1. Classification (GTDB taxonomy): domain Bacteria; phylum Planctomycetota; class Planctomycetia; order Pirellulales; family Pirellulaceae; genus JAJRVM01. Next base: position 813,894 of record CAWDIM010000022.1, read on the forward strand.
CGGGGAAAATCCACTGGAAGGAGAAGGACTGGATGCGACAGGCGAAAGCCGGCGGTTCGGCGGCCGTCTTGTATGCGGACGGCAATCTTTACTTTCGCTATGAGAAGAATGCGGTCGTGGCGTTGATCGAGGCGAATCCGGACGAGTTTCGCCTCAAGGGTACGTTCCAAGCCGCCGTGGGCGATGGCCCGTCCTGGGCCCATCCGGTGATCCATGACGGCAAGCTCTACTTGCGCTCGCACGATGTGCTGATGTGCTACGACGTACAGTCGCAATAGGTTGGCGCTGAAGGTCATGGGCGGCTGACCGGTCAAAGAGGAAGGTTTGTCCGGCGTGAGATCGGTTGGCCGCGGCAAGCGGGCTGGCACTGTGAATTCACACGTCTGCCCGCCGTGCCGTTCGAGTCGGTCTGGGTGCCATGGTACCCAGATGGGGTACCGGAGGTTGAGTCCGAAGCCTGGCTGTACTAAAGTCACTCAGAGACCGTCCGGCGTGATAGCCAGTGGCGGCTGATCTCCCCCGCACAATCCCTCCGGCCAAGGAACGCCCTCATGCATCGCACCCTCTGCCGACCCGTCATGTTCATCTGCCTGCTGGTCCTCGGAAGCTGTGCTCCGCCCGAGAAGTCGCATCGCACAGAGAAGTCGTCCACAGAGAAGTCGTCCAAGCAAGAGAGTCAATCAACGGCCAACCAGCCGCTGGCCGAGGTGCGGCCGACGGAGGATGACAGCAAGAAGGTGGCAGTCGCGGAAAAAGTCGCGAAGTCGGCGGCCGATGTCCAGGATGACGCTCAGTCGTTGGCGAAGCTGCAGGAACTTGGCGCAAGACTCAAGAAGGATGACGATGGCCTGGTCGTGGAAGTCAGCTTTCGCGGAGTGACGATGGATGATGCGCCGCTTAATGAGCTGTTGGGACTCACGCGTCTCAAATCAGTCCTGCTGAATGAGACCGGCATTTCCGATGCTGGGCTGGCGACGTTGGGAAAGATCCCTGGATTGCGGAGCCTCGATTTGCGCGGCTGCAAGATCGGGAATGAGGGACTTGCGCACTTGTCGCTGCTGACCGGCCTGCAATCGCTGCAACTCAACGGCAAGAGCGGTGCCACCACAGTCGATGACCAGGGGCTGGCCGCGCTGGCCAACCTGACCGGATTGAAAGTCCTGCTCTTGGACAACTTGTGGATCAGTGAAGTCGGATTGGCTCAGCTGGAAAGACTCAGTAACTTGGAGGAGCTCTGCCTGGCAAGGACGCTGATCGGTGACGAGGCACTCACGCACTTGAAGCAATTTCCGAAGCTGAGGAAGCTGCGGATCTCGGCCACTCAGGTCACGAGCCAGGGCCTGTCGCAGCTGGCCGGTCTGTCAGCATTGGAGGAGCTCGACTTGAGTGAGAATAGCCAGGTGTTCGACGATGGCATGGTGCCTTTGGCCAACCTGACTTCGCTCAAGGACTTGAATCTCTGGCGTGTGGCGATTACCAACGACGGTGTCCAGCATCTGGCCGGACTGGTCAATTTGGAGCGACTGAATCTGGATAACACGCAGCTGACGGACGCGGGGATTCCCTACCTGGAAGGGATGAAGAAACTGACTTTCCTGCACCTTGGTTCAACCGCTCTGTCGGATGCTGGGCTGCAGACCCTGGCCACGCTGACTGCCTTGAAGGATCTGAAGGTCACGCGCACGGCGGTGACGGCCGCGGGGGTCGAGCAGCTTCAGCAGAAGCTGCCCAACACCACGATCCAATTGAAGTTCGTTGCCGGCCAGTAGCGTCTCTCCGGAAAACAGGCTTCCAGTCTGTCTTGTATGCCGACAGCTGGAAGCCTATCCCGCGTGGTTCAACAACGCATTTCCGCGCGCCCAGGAGCTGACTGCGATCAGGCGACTTCCCACCCTGCGCGGTAGGCCTTGCTAATGTACTGGTCGGCTGCGGGGCAATTGGTGGCCTTCAAGTTCTGGGCATCCCACTCCAGCGGTTTGCCGACGCGATAGGCAACGTTGCCCAGCAGGACGGCTTCGGTAAGCGCGCCCGAATAATCGAAATTGCAGGTGGTGGGAGAGCCCTCTTTGCAGGCTTTGATCCATTCGACGTGGTGTCCGATCGAATCGGGAATGGACTTGGCCGGTGGTGTGAAATTGGCGAACTTGTCGGAAGGGAAGAGCCGATAGCGGCCATAATCGGCAAACATCTTGCCTTCGGTTCCCACGAACATGACACCGTTGCCCGGAACTCGTTCGCCGGCGACCTCCTGCGGAATCATGTCGCCGTCGTACCAGGTGAGTTTTACGGGGGGGAGTTCATCGCGCTGGGGGAACTGGTAGCGGACGACGAGTCCCAGCGGGCAGGTTTCCGGATGGACCGCCGGACCTTCCGCTTCGCAATGGGTGGGATGGCGCAGTTTCAGTGCCCAGAAGGGAAGGTCCATGTAATGACAGGCCATATCGCCGAGGGTCCCCTGGCCGAAATCCCACCAGCGTCGCCAGTTGGCCGGATGATAAATTCCGGGCCAGAAGGGACGATCCGGAGCTGCGCCGAGCCACACGTCCCAGTTCAAGTTTGCCGGCGGGACCTGACCGCCGTCGGGACGTTCACCGCCGCCCCAGCCTTTGCCGACCCACACGTGCACTTCGGTGACATCGCCGATCGTGCCCCCCTGGATGATCTCAACGACGCGGCGATAGTTGCCTTCCGCGTGGATCTGGGTGCCCAGTTGCGTTGCCACTCCCATCTGCCGCGCCGCTTCGGCGACCAGCCGAGCTTCCTGCACCGTATGTGTGAGGGGCTTTTCGCAATAGACGTGCAAGCCGGCGCGAATCGCGCGAATGGTGGCCGGGGCGTGATGGTGGTCGGGCGTGCCGACCATGACGGCATCGATTTTGCCCGCTTCTTTTTCCAGCATCTCTCGGTAGTCGGCGTAGGTCCGCGCGCTGGGAAAATTGGCTGCCGCGCGATTCAGATAGTCCTTGTCCACATCGACCAGCGCCACAATGTTCTCGTTCTTCAGTCCGTCGATGTCATCCGCCGCTCGATTCGCCGTGCCGATGCAGGCGATATTCAGTTTCTCATTCGCCGCTCGGCTCGCTCCCCGGGCCGATGTGCTCCAGACTCCGGCGGAAAGTACTGCCGCTCCGGCGGCAGATGTCTTGAGGAAATGACGGCGCGTAACTCGTGTCTGGCTGTGCATGGTATCCATCCTCTCAGGTAGGCTTCGGACGGGGGTGTAGGTAGGTAGTACGAGCGATCGCAATGCCCGCGGAGTGTGGTAAACGGACCAAGCGGGTCACGGCGGGTGCCGAGCGATCGACGCACGATCGGTGTTCCGAACAGTGCGACCGTGAGAGCTGCACGTGAAACGCTCAGCCCACGGCGTGCCGGTTGCCCCTGGCAGCCGCCGTGTGCGGGTCCAGTAGGACGCGTCCATTATAACTCAAAGCTCCGGCCCGCCGCCCCCTGCTCACCGCTGAGACAGGGGAAATATCGGATTTTCCGCCAGCTCGGCGCCGGCAGGACAGGAAGGTCCCTGAGGGCGGAAAGCAGCAGGGCCGTTGGTTTACGGAATGAGTCCCGTGATGCGACCGGCCCGCGCCAGCACGTCCAGCGCGAAGTCAATCTCGGCGCTCGTCTGAATCGCCGACACGCAGTTGCGCAAACGCGGAGCATCCATCGGGACGGCCGGGTAGCAGACCGGGATTACCAACAGGCCCTCGGAGCGGCAAATACGGGTCATTTCCAGTGTGATTTCGTCATTTCTGGTCATTAACGGAACGATCGGCGTGACGCTCTTGGCCGTGTCGAAGCCCAAGGCATGGAGTCCCGACAGAAAGTGTTTGACATTCTGCTGCAAGCGTTGCACCAGTTCCGGTTCGCGTTGGAGCACCTCCAACGCCGCGATGGCCACGCTGGCTTGTCCGGCCGGCAATGCGCCGCTGAAAATGTACCCCCGCGCATGGTGTCGCAGGAATGTTGTCAGCTCCTCGCGCGCCGCTACGAAACCGCCACAACCGGCAAATGTCTTGGAAAGCGTTCCCATCTTCACGTCAATGGCATCGCTCGCCAGGCCAAAATGCTCTTGCACGCCACGCCCTGTCGCTCCCAATACTCCCAAGCTGTGGGCTTCGTCCACCATTAACAACGCGCCGTGATCCTTGCACAGCTGAATGACGGACGGCAAGTCAATGATGTCACCGTCCATGCTGAAGACCGCATCGACCACCACGAGCGTGCGGCCTCCATCAGCCTTCCTGAGCAGGTTGGCGAGCGAGTCCATGTCGTTGTGGGCGAATTCCCAAAACGTCGCCCCCGACATGCGGCAACCGTCCATGATGCTGGCGTGGTTCCACTGATCGCCGATCACGTAATCGCCTCGTCCCACCAACGTGGAGATCGTGGCCAGGTTGGTCACGTAGCCGCTGCTGAAGACAATCGAATCCTCCGCCTGCATGAATCTGGCCAGTCTCCGCTCCAGTTTCCGGTGCACCGTCGTGGTGCCGGCCAGCAGTCGCACACCGTGATGGCCCGTGCCAAACATGTCGATCGTATCGGTGGCCGTCTTCTTCAAGTGCGGATGCCCCAGCAGACCCAGGTACTCGTAAGAACCGAGCATCAGCATCCGCTTGCCGTCCGCCACCACCCAGGCCCCGTCGTGCTGCGAGATCTCCGGTTCGAAGAAATAGCGCCCCTCTTCTTTCAGTTTTCGCACGCGCCGATTCAATTGGTTGTAACGTTGAAACAGGCCCGGCTCGCCACCGCTCGACGGTACCTCGGCTGCCGCCGCCAGGCGGCTGTCCATGACGGCCGTGGCGGCAGACTGATTGTCGTGCCGACCTGCACACGCGGCTCGCAGACTGTCCAGGTGAGCTGCCAGTTCGTTGATCGTCTCCAGTTCGTAAAGAACGTCCGGGTTGATCGTCTTGCCGGTCAAGGTCTCCAGTTGGTTGCCAATTGTGGCGGCCCCCAGCGAGTCGATTCCCAGTTCAAAGAGCCGAGCGTCATAGTCGACTTGCTCAACTTGAATCGAGGCTTCTTCGCGGAGCCACCGGACAATCGCATCATGGACCATTTCCTGGGTCGTTGAGTCCTGTTCTGAAGCCTCGACAACGCCCGATGTTGGTGTATCTCCCACGAAAGGTTTCTCCTCACCTGAAACAAGGCCTGACCGTTCACCGTTATTGCCGGGAAGACGGCCATTGGCATGATTTCTGATCCAAGTTAAATTATCGGCTCGAACGTGGAGGGCCGCCTGTCCCCGCCCACCAACCACTGCCCACCGTCAATATGCTGCACCGTTCTTCACGCTTGTCAGATCCGCCGCTGCGCGAAATGAACTTCGCCCGCCAGCGGTCGGCGGTGCAGCATGGTGCGGCCATACCGGCTACCCGACATGCTCCACGTACCGTTCGACGGTCCCACGGGATTGAGTGAATTGCACGACGTTACCGCTGCCTGACGCCCAGCACCCGGACAAGCAACAGAAGTCGGCAGATCCAAGCGACTCCCCTGTCGAGCAGGACCGACCGGTTCTTTCGCACGATACCGAGCATGGCAGGTTTTCCCCTTACCTGCGAGCCATTACGCGAGTCGTGCCAGCCTGCGCCCGTGCGTCGACAAAATGTGTTGTGAATCCAAATCAATCCACCTGCACAACGAACCGACAACTGCTGCTCGATGGCGCCTTCAGAAAAGGTCCATGGCGATGAAGATAAGCTCGCAGTATGTGCGGTACTCCCACTCCATCAGCTTTGCATCTTCTGTTCGTGCCCGAAATTCCGGCGGGCCGCACCTGTCGCGAGTCTAGCATGGAACCGTAGCGTGTCTCTTGCCGACCCTCGCGCCGACCTGGAACCTCCGGCGTGGCCAGAGACGCTCAGGTACGCTCAAGTCATGCGGCAGTCAAACACCCGACGTCTACTCCGTTGGCGTCTACTCCGTCGGCCTTGCCCCACATTTTGGCCGATATGACGCCATCTGCATAGAGCCAAAACGCCGGGCCGGAGCCACTTCAGGCCATTTTTTCCGAATACCGATCGTGGTCCGACGGGGTTGTGACACGGAAACGACACGGTTGCGGGGATAGCACTACCCCGAAGGATTGCGTTTTTCGCGGCGGGCTCCTTGCGGTTATCCGCAAGGGCGAGCCCAGAAGTCCGGGGGGCGAGGGGCCCCGGGATCTCGCCGCGAACACCCAGTCGCGTCATGCGTTTATCGGCGCCAGGGCGCCCCACGCAACCCGCGGGAAGGCTGCAACGCTCCTCCCGACGATGGCGGCGCAAGGGACGACTATGGCTTGAGTCTGGCGAGCACTGCTTGGAAGACTTCGTCATCGGCGAATGAACCAGTCGTCTGCAAAACTCCCAGATGCGAGAAGTCGGCCAGCAGGGTGTCGGTGACTCCCTCGAGACGCCCTCGCTTGACCGCCACGACACCATCCCCCTTGCCGCGAATGACCTCCTCCAGATCCGCCAGCGTCTCGTCCAGCTGGGGGGCGAAAAGGCCGACGACCTTGCTTTCATTCTTGGCCAGCTGCAGACCATCACGCAACCGATTCACTTGAACCTCGTTCAAATGGCCACCCGTACCCAGAATGATGGAGTAATGCACCTGAGGGTTCCTCGCACGGGCGCTGAGTCGGCGCAGGAACGGCGAGTTGGGTTTCAAATCGTTCTTGGCCTCCGACAATCCATCTTCGACGGCGGCATAAAACCGCGTTACTTCATTCGATCTGTCCGTATCGACGATTTGGTCGATAATGTCGATGCCGAAAGCAAAGTAAGCCAACAGCGAGCCGTGAGTGGGAGGGGCGACCATGATCAGCTTTTTCACGTTGCCCGCATCCAAATCGGGTTGCTCGATCACGGATCGGGCGACCAGTCCACCCATGGAATGAGTGACCAGCGCCACCGATCGCTGCGGAAAATCCTTGGCCAGCTTCTTCAGATCGGCCGCCAGTTGCTCGGCGGAATCGTCGATGGGCTGGTCGTCCGGATAACTGTACGTGGCACTCGGCAGACCTGCCTCACGCAGCGCGTTGGCCAGCGGTTCGAAACGTTGTGGCGACGAGTTGAATCCGTGGACCACGACCACCAGCGGCAATCCGGCCGCAGCCTGTTCCCATCCTGGCTTCAGCCGCAGACCAAATTCACCCTCTCGCAGTTCTTCTCCCACGAGTCTCTTGCGAATCTTCTTACTGATCCGTCGCCCCTTCTCCTGGAGCGCATCTTTGTTGGCCGTCACCAGCAGGTAGGCTGGCTCGCGTTGTGTCTTGGGGATGATTTCCATACGGATGTCCGGTGCCAGCGTCACGTTGATCGCCAGCAAAGCATACTGGCTATAGGCGCGCTCCAGATCGAGAGAACCGGACGGAAAACTGTCTTTCAGAGCGTTGTCCTCCAATTTGCCGGCGCGCAACAATGCTCGTAACACGTCTTCCCAGGCAACTTTCCCCTCCTGGGCGGGAATCTTGACGCGGATGATGCCGCTCTGGGTGTCGTCCTGCACGATCACGCCGTCTGTCGTTTTACTCGCCTCTTGGCCCAGACACGGCTCGATCGCGAACACACCCCACAGGCATAACAGCGAGGTTACCATCGGGGACGCGGAAGGTCTCTTCATGATCGCACCCTACTTCGGAAAGATTCGAAATGGACAGCCGCCCAAGCGCGCAAAGCCCAGTAGCACAGGGCGGTACGGGGTCGCAGCACCCAACGGTGACTGCGGCCAGCACCGCCGGCGGCCCGCGGGCCAGCATGGTCTGTTTCATAGTCTACCAGGGTGGTAGCCGTCCCTCAAACGAAAGGGTCAAATGGAGTTGTTCGGATCGAGTGTCTTGGTCATGCAGGCAGTTGCATTCGGCATTTGTTCGGGTTTTTTCGCGATTCTGCCGGGCCACACGTCGCAGTATCGTGAAACTCAAGGGGGGATCTACCAGAGTGTTAACCTGTAACATGCACGCACGGTGCGCGCATGTTTGAAGAAAAATCCGAAATCCGAAATTCGAAGCAGGAAATGCAAAAAAAGTCCCCAACGAATTCGAATGACGGAAAATCGGAAGGAAGGGAGGAAGGGAAGAACGGAGAAAGGGAGGAAGGGAGGAAGGGAGGAAGGGAGGATGGGAGGATGGGAGGATGGGAACCCGGAGGACGCGGTAGCAGGCTCCCATGGTGAGAAGCTGTGTGCGGATCATGACTGTGGTTTTGCCGGCGGCGGTACTTTTATCTCTTGAGTTTTCGTCTGTCGAATTTGTTTGGGATTTCGATATTTGGATTTCGGATTTCCTGTTTGGTTGCGGCCGCAGGCCGCGTTAGGGGAGGTGTCACGTGTCGGAATTGGTGCGGATCAGCATGTCGCTCGAGAGCAGCCTGCTCGAGAGCTTTGACCAGCTTCAGCACGAAGAGGGCTATCCGACGCGTTCGGAAGCGATCAAAGCGCTTATGCGCAACAGCTTGAACGAAAGGGCGTGGACGAAGGATGAACTGGTGGCCGGGTCGATTACGCTGGTCTACGATCATCATCGCCGCGGCATCGTCAAGCAGTTGATGGATGTGCAGCACGATTTCGGATCGATCATCGTATCTACTCAGCATGTACATCTTGACCACGACCACTGCCTGGAGATCGTTGTCGTGAAGGGAAAGGCATCGCGGATCCGCGAACTGGTCGCGATGCTCAAATCCACCAAAGGTGTGAAGCACAATTCACTCGTGATGACGGCGGTTGGCAAGAGCCTGGCCTGAATGTCGTGTGGCGTAGGATCAACCATAAATTCCGCGGGTGCGCTGGCGGACGGATGGCGATTCCCCCCACGCTCTGCGCGAGCATGGCTACGGATATCGCGAGCATGGCTCGACGCGGCCGGTAATGGCAGACGCCCCATGTTGCCGACGTCGAAATCGAGTTCAGCAATCGGTTGAGGCCCGCGGCTAAACCAGAGGCAATTCCAGCAGAAAGGCCGCTCCGTCGCCGTCGCCGGGATGGTAGTGAAGTTGTCCGCCGATCTCGCGCCAGACGCTGACAGAGCGCCAAGCCCAATCCAACACCGGGTGCCGACTGGGCCGCCTCCTGATCCGACTTGCTGAAGGGACGAAACAGTCGTTTGGCCTGCGCTCCTTGGATGCCGGGCCCGTGGTCGGTGACTCGGACCTGCAATACTCGGTTGCCAATGGACCAGTGGAGGTGGATGCGACGATCGGTGGCACTGGCCGCGTACTTGCAGGAGTTGTCGACCAGGTTGAACAGAATCTGTTCCACGGCACCCGGATCGGTCAGCACGATCTGCTCGGCAGCCTGCGGTGCCATGGTCTCGTGCAGTTCCATGCCGGCCTGGCGAGCTCGTTGAGGCAGTCGTTCCGTCGTCTGTTGCATCAGGGTCTTCAATGCCAATCGCACTCGGGGGCGGGTCTTTCGACCACGTTCCAGGCGGGCATACTGCAGGACGTTGTCGACGAGGTGTGCAAGTCGATCGGCTTCCGCGCGCAACGTGGCGAGGTACCTGGCTCGTTGAGTCTCGTCACGAACCATGCCTTCGGCCAGCATTTCCGCATACATGCGGAAGGTTGTTAAGGGCGACCGCAGTTCGTGCGTCACGGCCGAGACAAAGGACGCTCGCCGTTCGCTCAGTGCCAACACGCTGCGCAACATCATGGCGACGGCCAGGCAGCCGAGCAAGAGACAGCACCAGGCGATGAGCAATGAGATGCGAATCGCCGACAGGCTGGAACGATCGTCTGCCCGCTGGCCGGAGTTCTCGTCAGTGACGGAATCGGGCAGCGACAGCTGGACCGGCAACGTGGCCAGCAGCCGACCGGGTGGGACCGTCTCGCCACTGCCGACCGGTTTCAAATCAATGTTCGGGAACAGGTCGACGATTTCCTGTTTCAGCCGCGCTTCGATTTTGGGCCAGTCGAACCAGCAGCCTTGGATCCGCACTTCGCCGTCGCTTACCACGCGACGCGCCAGGACCAGCTTCGAGCCAATCCAGATGGGTCGGCTGACCCCCTCGCGCTGCAGCGGGTCTGCCGGCAGGAACACCGAGTTCGAGAGCATTTGTTGGCGGGCCACGCTTTGCATGCCGCGATTGCGCCGTTGCCACTCCTGCTGTTCGCGAGACTGGACCGTTCGATAGTTTTCACTCGGCGTCGGACTCTCTGGCTCCAGCAGAGCCGTTTGTGGCGGGGACGCCGACTGCGACGGCGGTGCCTCCGGGAAGGGGGCCTGTTGAGTGGGCGTGGCCATGGCCGGCATCTGTTGTTGGGACGTACTGTCTTCCAGTTGCTGGGGGCCGGCAGACTGCTGGTAATCACCCTGTTGAGCGAATTCGTTCAGCACGGCAATGCTCGCGTCGGGATCGGCTGTGCCCGATCCGGGTTGGGCGAAGCTGACCGAGGGAAGGAACGAGTCGGGCAGGATGTTGAGGAGCTGCCGGTACGAGACGCTCTCGCGCAGCTGTGTCAGATGCTGCAGGCTGTCCGCAAGGGTATCTCGTGAGACACCCGCGGAAAGTGCCATGGGGACGTCTGCCTCAGGCGGACTCTGGGGAGATGTCCAGTTGCCGTCGGCCGAGACATCGAAATTCAACACGACGTAGCGCGGAGGTTGCGTGAGCAGCGGAGAGGCCGAATCCGCTCGCATTCCCTTCCCCCCTTTCCCTTCCGCGGCTGGCAGAAACGAACGATAGAAGATGCTCGGTCGTGTTGCCTCCTGAGCGATCAGCGGGGTCAGCATCCAGTCCATGCGCCACAAGGCCATGGCGATTCGTTCCTGAAGCTGAGTGTGACGACGGGCCTCGTCCGCCTCGCGGCGCGCCACGTGCTCGGCTCGATCAAGATCCATGGCGCACACTGTCAGCCAGCCCAGGCCAGTGAGCACAATGGCCAGGCAGAGTCCAAAAGCTGCCCAAATCTGCCAGAGGTTCTTCAATGCCATGACTCCCCAGGCGACGGCTGGCCGCAACCAAAACGGGAAATCCGAAATCCCAATATCGAAATCCCAAACAAATTCGAAATCCAAAATTCGAAATCCAAAACCTCCGCTGCCGGCAGAACCGCAGCGGGCGGGCCACCAGCAGCTGCTCATCACTGGGCAGGCTATTCTAGGTTCCGTTCTCCGTCTGGGCGGCGAACATGTAGCCTTTGCCACGTACCGTCAGCAAGGTGCGCGGAGCGGTCGGATCATCCCGCAACTTCTCGCGCAAGCGGGCAATATGCATATCGATCGTGCGGGTCGAGATGCCTTGCGGGCTGATGCGCCACACGTTGCCGAGCAGTTCGTCCCGGCTGATGGCTCGGCCGCTGTTGCGAACGAGATACCGCAACAGTTCCGCCTCGGTCTCGGACAAGTCGCTGCGGATTCCATCATCGAAGCGAACTTCGCGGCGAGCCAGATCAACGCAGCCGTTGGCCACTCTCACGCGGTCAATGTCTGATGGTCGCTCGGGAGTGCGCCGGAGCACCGCTTCGACGCGTGCCAGCAGCTCCTTGACGCTGAAAGGCTTCACCACGTAATCGTCCGCTCCCTTGCGCAGCCCCTCCACGCGATCCCGTTCTTCTCCCCGGGCCGTCAGGATGATGACCGGCAGCGTCGGTCGCGCCTCGCGGACCAAATGCAGAATTTCCAGCCCCCCGGTTCCCGGCAAGACGAGATCCAATAACAGCAGATCGTAGTCGCGATGCACGGCCCAGTGCGCACCTTCCGTGCCGTTGCCCGTCTGCAGCACGTCATAGCCGGCATATTCCAGTGCATCGACAATCCCGCGTCGGATCGCTGGATCATCTTCTATCGTAAACACGCAACGTCTGGTCATGTCCCTTCCAGTCCCCAACTCCCTCGTCAGTACACTGGCAGAGCCAGTGCCACCCACTGGCAGAGCCAGTGCCACACACTGGCAGAGCCAGTGCCACACATTGGCAGAGCCAGTGCCACCCCGATCCTGTGCTGTGACAAAACGCTGGGCGGCCATCTCCATTGTAAACCAGCGCACCGACTCGCACTGTAAAGGATTTGTAACGACACGGCGATTTCGCGGCCGCGGCAAAGAAAGCGTAGGGTGTGACAAGGTCGCCCGACACGGCGTCCACTTCCCAATCGTCCTGGCGACCGCCGGCACACCAGCAACCGGCTCGCCGCTTCGCCGGCGTGCTTCCGGCTCGCCGCGGCCGTTGCCGGTCGCCATGAATGGAGCGGCGATCAGCAGCATGCGGCGAGCGAGAAAAGAACACACGGCCGCCGCGTAAGCGTTGCAGCCGGTGTCACGGCTCGCTCATTCCACAATCAAGTCATATACGTCGTCCGGATACAAGCCGTCGAGTTGCGTGCACTCAATCGCGACTTCGCCGAGCGATTTATCGCGGTAACTCAAACGGATCTTGGCAGCCACGGGAAACACGTCCCACGACTCATGCACGACGGGCAGCATGAAATAACCGAAGTTGTTCGACTGGATGCGAGCCACTCGCTGTTGTCCATCGGCAGTCCAGAGCTCCACTACCAGGTCGGCCAGTGGAGACGGGTCGAACCCCTCGACATGCACCCGCGGTGGCCAACTCTCCCCCAGCCGTCGATAGATCGGGCGGCCTTGTCGATCGATCAAGTTCACCAGGATGGGATGCGACGCGGCTCGCGGATAGATCCGTACGTCATCGAACCAGCCTTCGCTCGAGAAGTCCGCATCTCGCTGGCCGAGTCCTTCTCCTCGCATTTTGATTTCACAATGAGTGGTGCGCAACAGCAGCAGCGTGGGATCGATGATGGGATGCCACTTCCCGTCCGAGTCCCGCACCTCCAGGCTGCAAAGATTGGCACTTCCGTCGAGCGAGACGCGTCCCAGAAATCCGTCGTCGCCACCGCGAGGCAGTACCAGACTCTTCTGGGACTGCTGGAATTCGTCTTGCTGAGCAGCAACGGCTGGACGGAACAATACGGTCCCGTCACCCAGATCCTGGACGGCCATTTCCACCCAATGGTCGGGACTCCACGGCATGTCGCCACCACAGAGATGCAGGCAGAGGTCGTGCGTACGAGGCACGGTCGAACGGATATCGAAGCGAGCCACGAGCGAGACGTCCTTGTAGCGGCGAGCTCCGAGCTGCCAGAGTCCGTTGTGTCCGATCTCGTTGCGGCCTTGGATCGCCAAGCGGCCGTTGGTCACCGCCATCGTTACCCGCTCGGGATTGGAATGCCAGATGCGCCATCGTTTGGTGTCGACCTTGTCCAACTGAAAATCCTCCATCAGGTGTGCACCCCGTTCCCGCAGCTTCCAATCGACAAGTCCGCTGCGAATGATCGGCCCGCTGAGAAAAATATCGCCATCCAACGGTGGCACGACATGCTGCCTGGCTGTCTTGCCAGTAGCCAGACTCAGGCGAGGCTCGTCGAAACGGATCGTCATCGGAGCGTTTCCCAGCGGATTGTAGACGGCCGTGCCGTGCTGGAATTCGCGTCGTGCGGAACCGTCTCCCAGCAGTTCGCCATCACCCATCGGCTGGCCCAACTGCCGCTCCCAAAAAGGATACCAGTCGTGCAGATGATCGGGTGCGGGCAGGTCGTTGGGATCCGAGAAGAGGCAGTATCCGTTGCTGTGGGTCAGGGCCAGACAGGTCGTCGCGCGCATACGGTTCAGGTCTTGTCGTGATTCGGCATACCAGGTCTCGAGACAGTTTATGCGCGGTCCGCGCAGGTGTGTTTCGGCAAACCGCAGAGTCGCCGCGATACGGTCCCAGTCTTCTCGGGTCTTGCTGCGCCAGCATTCCATGAAGTACCCGTTGATGTAAGGAGCCGTCTGAGGAGTCTGACGGTCGTTGGCATTGACCAGGATCAGGGCTTCGTCACCGATGGCGCGGCGGACTTCCCGCACGAGTGCCAGCCGGTCGGGATCGTCCTCCCACCAGTCGAGCATGACGCCGTCAAAAACGCCGGTCTCCATCACGGCCACCGCCTGCCTGGCGACCTGGGCATGCAGTTCGGGATGGGAGACGTCCAGTAACTTGTAGTTCCCTTCCTCCCAGCCCACGATGCGATCGCCTTGCGCGTCGCGTTTCCACCACGGATGATCCGCGGGGAGGTATCGATCGCCCGCGTCGTGATAACGGATTTCCGCCAATAGAATGAAGTTGGGATTGAGTGATTGAAGCTGGGCGCGTACGGCGCGCGCTCGCGGAATCCCCGACGCCTGGAAGCCGTCGGCGAGTCCTTCGGGACGACTGTTCCACTGCAAACCGAAACTCGCCGCACCAACAAACGCCAGGTCGTGGCGAGCCATCGTCACGAGCCGGTCTTCCTGCGACAGATTGGTCGCGGGAGACCAGGCCATGAAGACGGATGGGAAGGACCGCTGGGCAACTCGCTGGCCGATCGGATGGCGGGGAGGTATGTCGGCGTCGGTTTGAAATCTCTCCTGCAGCGCAGCGATCGTTTCCGTGATGACCGATGCACCGGCCTCCAGACCCAATCGCCGCATGAACTGACGCGCTTCCTCCAGAGTCACTTTGCCGTCGCGATCAGCGTCAAGCTTGTCAAACGGGGCCTGAGGATCAATTTCGTCCGGCGTCAGCACGCCGTCGCCGTTCTGGTCATACTGGGAGAATCGCTCCTGCAGCAGATCGTCCGAGCCGGTTTCCTGAGCGTCTGACCATGCAGCGGGTCCCGCGGCACCCAGCAGAACCAGAAGCAGGAATGTCAGGCGAGTCATGATCTGTGTCCTTTCTCGAAACGGGGGAGCCCGCGGGCAAATGGCGTCGCTGGGACTTCGTGCCGACGCGGCCGGCCACCCCAGGCCTGCAATTCAGTGTGTGCCGCGCAGTGGGTTAAGGCAGGAGACCACGTAGCGTCACGTAGCGTCTCTTTCCCATCAGAACCGATCGGGCGCACGATTGCAACGCGGTTGACACGCCTGCGCTTCCGCCAGCCACTCGCGCCGGAGGGACGTTCGCTGGCACGTGGGCGCGGCTGAAGAGCGCGTCTCCCCTTCCCCCACACGGTGACCTGTCGTTGGTCTCGACCATCGCTTCGCGATAAACCATGCACCCGCGTTCGTCTTACTCTTGTTACGCAGTTGTTACGTGCCCGATGGGCTTCGGCAGCTATACTGCGCATTAGTCGATAGATGGCAGTAGCTCATTTCGAGAATCTGGCGATGGTCAGGGTCAGGCACACGTCACATTGCAGGCGACCCTGATCAACGAAACAGTCGACCTGCAGCATGTCACGGCCAACCTTGTAATTGGCGTTCCTCATTTCGCCTTCAAGGATACGACGGATCCGATTGCCCTGGGGCAGACAATATCGCAGCTCTCCAGTTACTTCCAGGAAGGGTCGCAAACGGCGTTCATGCTGTCGAATTCCATCCAGACTCAAGTGGCACGGATGGGAGAGCATCGTGGCCCGCGCGTCCAGGCCGAGTCCGGGCCGGTGATGGACTTGGGGCCGGAACTGTCCGCGGGGGACAAACGCGAGGATTTGTTCGTGTTCACGGTCAAGGACGTGTCGCTCAAGAAGGGACAGCGGATGGTTGTGCCGGTGGTCGAATTCGAGCTTCCCTATGAAGACGTCTTCACACTGAAGCTGGACATGAGCCCACCGCCCGAGTTGGCACAACAATTCGACAGCGGCCAGCAACAGGAATTGGCCAGACTGCTCAGCGCTCCCAAAGCGGCGCACCAGGCACGGTTGACGAATCGCTCGAAATATCCACTGACCACCGCCCCCGCGTTAATCATGCAGAACGGCCAACCATTGGGCCAGGCCATGATGACCTATACGCCCGTCGGGGCGCGCGTGGATGTCGAAATCACCTCCGCCGTGGATATCTCGGTGGTGAAGAACGATGCCGAGTCGAATCGCACGCCGAATGCCGCCAATTGGGGCGGCGATAACTATGACAAGGTCGATCTGACCGGCGAAATTATCCTGCACAACTACGGCGCCAAATCGGTAAAGCTGGAAGTCGTTCGCTATGTGTTGGGTAACGTCGATGAAGCGGGTGCCGACGGATCCGTCGTGAAGATGAACGTGCGGGAAGAAGGTTGGCAACTGGTCGGTGGTTATCCCTCGTGGTGGCAATGGTACCGCTGGCCGTCAGGTTGGTTCCACTTGAACGGCATCGGCCGCCTCACCTGGACCGTGGAACTGGCGGCCGGCAAAGGGACGTCCTTACCGTACAAATGGCACTACTACTGGCGACGGTGAATCGCTACGCGTGCGGATTGCCTGACGTGGCCGCAGCCAAACAGGAAGTGCGAAATCCGAAGCACTGAATGACACAAATCCATTCAAATTCAGATGACAGGGATTAGGGAGGAAGGGAGGAAGGGAGGAAGGGAAGAAGGGAGGAAGGGAGGAAGGGAGGAAGGGAGGGAGGGAGGAAGGGAGGAACGGAGGAAGGGAGGGAGGGAAAACGGAGGACAGAATGGCATCTGCTGGTGAGAATCTGCTGGCGGCGCATGACTGTGGTTTTGCCGGCAGCGGAGGTTTTTTCTTTTGGGTTTTGTCTTTCGAATTTCCTGATTGGCTATGGCCGAGCGCCACGTTGAGGAAATCCGCAACGAATTCAACGTCCGCATGTCCCCATGGCCAAGACAGGTGACGATCTGCCGGTTAGCGCGCGAGTCGTTGCAGAACGCGGCCCCGCGGGTCGCGCAGCGTGACCTCAAGCGGCATCTGTCCAGGGAGGTTGTGGGTGGCGCAGCCGAAGCACGGGTCATAAGCTCGGAAGGCCATTTCGACCATGTTCAGCAGACCTTCGGTGACTTCCTGGCCTTTGTGAATCAGGCTCTGGGCGGCCTTCTTGACCGACATGGTAATCGGAGCGTTATTGTTGGTTGTCCCGACGATCAAATTGACCTTGGTCAGGATGCCACGTTCGTCGGTGGTGTAGTGGTGCGTGAGTGTGCCACGCGGGGCTTCGACCGATGCCACGCCCTCAGTAGGTGTTTGCGTGGGAAGAACACGGTACTCGGTACTGGTGATGTCGGGATCGGTGGCCAGTTCGACCCACCGCTCGGCGGCGTACAGCAGTTCGATCAAGCGCGCCCAATGTGTGGCCAGCGTGTGATCGACCGGTTTGCCGCCCAACGTCTCGTAGAATCGCTGATATTCGGCGTTGGCCAGCGGTGTGGCCATGCCGTCTGCGGCGTTCAAGCGTGACAACGGCGTCGCCTTATAGACACCGGAGTCGACTCCGTCCACGAACCCTTTCCAGCCGACTTTCTTGAGGTACGGGAATTTCAGAAAGCTCCACGATTCGACGCGTTCCGCCACGTACTCTCGATAATCGACGGCATCGTACTTCGCGTGTTCGGCGCCGTCGGGTCCCACGACGCGAATCTGACCATCGTAGAAAGTCACACAGTTGTTACGGTCGACCGTGCCCATGTTGTAGGTCCGGTGGACGTAAATATCGCCGGTCACCAACTTCAAGTAATCGCTGTTCTTGAGGACGACATCGTCGAACAACTGCAGCGAGAACTTGCCGAATTCGATGGCATCGCGGCCGAGTTGCTCGATTTCCCGCCGTTGTGTTTCGTTGATTCCGCGGCTGACGCCACCTGGCAGGCCCCAGTTGGGGTGTACTTTTCGTCCCCCCATCATCTCAATCAAGTGATGGCCGTCGCGGCGCATCTTGAGCACTTTGCCGGCGATTTCCATGCCCACCTTGTGCACGATGCCAAGGATGTTCCGCTGGGCGACAGGCGCCGTCGGGCCCATCACGAAGTCTGGGCCGCCCAAGGCGTAGAAATGCGTGGTGTGGTCGGTGGCAAAGAAGATACTGTAGAACAGTTCCCGCAGCTTCTTGGCGGCCGGGGGCGGATCGACGTGGAAGACCGCATCGAGCGCCTTGGCAGCCGCCATGTGGTGCGCCTCGGGACAGACGCCGCAGATACGCGAGGTCAAGTTCGGCATGTCCTCTGCCGGCCGCCCCACGCAAAACTGCTCAAAGCCCCGCAGTTCCGGAATCTGCAGATAGCAGTTGGCAACCTCACCCTCCTCGGTCAGGAAGATATCGATCTTGCCGTGTCCTTCCAGACGCGTGATCGGGTCGATGGAAACACGACGGTTCTTTGTTCCAACAGACATCATGCAATCTCCGAGAAAAATGCCCTTGTCACGTGCTTGAGTTGGGCACTGACCATGACGAACCCGATCTATGCAGTCGCGTCGGCTGGTGCGGTATTGGCCGGTTGTGGGTTACCGTGTCCGTTGCCAGACAGTTTGCCGCGTCGCAGTTGGCTGCCGGCCAGGCTGAAGCGATAGAAACTTCCCACTGGATCAGGGATGCCTTCGCGAATGATCCGGTCGATTTCCTCGGGATCGTTCGAGTCGATCACGGAGGCCAGCGCCGTCATCAGTCGGGCTCCGAAGTCCTGGGCGCCGGCGTTGGGGCCGTAGCAGCCGATGCAGGGGGAATTGACTTGCGGGCACTTGGCTCCGCAGCCCGCCCGCGTGGCGATTCCACAGCACAGCAGCCCCTGTTCGAGCAGGCAGGTCTTGCCGTCCGGCACGATTTCCCAGGTGCGATAGAACTTCTTGATCTTCTTCTCCTCGCGCACAAGCTTGCACTCCTGGCACACGGTCGTGTCGGCGCCGATGACCGAGCCTGGGGGAGGAAGCTGGCCGCTGACGATGGCCGTGATGACGTCCCAGATCCGCTCGACTTCCGGCGGACACCCGGGCAGGTAGTAATCGACTCGTACGGTCTGGCCGAGCGTGCGGAGCGTGTCGTAAAAGACGGGCAGGTACAGATCACCCTCGGGCATTGCGGTGGTGGACTGTGGTTCGACATGGTCCGGATTCTCTGTCGAGGGCGTCTGATGGTACACCGTGTCGAAGATCTTGCGGCGGTCGCTCAAGTTGGCCAGTCCGGGGATGCAACCTTCGTGGGCGCACGAGCCGAACGCCACGAGCACTTTGGATTTCCTGCGCAGCAAGTTTGCCATGTATTCCTGTTCGCTGGTGCGGATGCCTCCGTTAAACAGGCAGACATCGATTTCGCCATCGGCCATCTGTTGGACATCGTGCACTTTGGCATCGATGGCGACGGGCCAGAACACGATGTCGAACGCGGCTGCCACGTCGAGGATTTTTTCATTGAGGGCCAGCACGGCGATTTCGCAACCGCCGCAGGACGCCGCCCAATACAAGGCCAACTTCCCTTTCTTGTCGTTGTTCATGCCAGGACCTCCGTCGCGTCTGCGGGGTTCTCCGCCAATTCCTCCCAGGTGTCCGTCGGCCGCCCGGCTTCCTCCCAGTTGGCGGACCAGTTGAGCGGTCCTATCCGTCGCATATCCGCCACGAATAGATCGATCGACTCCGCCAAGTGCTGTCCTTCAGCCGCCGATGCCCAGACGAGCCGCAGGCGATCCCCCTCGATTCCCATCTGTTCGAGAAAGAAGCGGAGCATCGTGACGCGGCGGATCGTTTTGTAATTCTGTTCGACGTAGTGGCAGTCTCCGGGATGACACCCGGCGATCATCACACCGTCGGCTCCCAGCGCAAATGCCTTGAGGACAAAGGTCGGGTCAACGCGTCCGCTGCACATCACGCGCACAATGCGGGCGTAAGGCGAGTATTTGATCCGTGCCGTACCCGCCAGATCGGAAGCCGTGTAACTGCACCAATTGCACATGAATGCCACGACGCGCGGGTTAAACACCGGTTCCGCCTGTTGAGGAGTGGAATCAGACATAGTTCATCAGTCCTTCCAGTTCGGCGTCCACTTGTTCATCGCTAAACAGATGTTGCTTGGCGGCACCGGACGGGCAAGCCGCAACGCAGGTGCCACAGCCCTTGCAGAGCGTTTGATCGATGACCGCGATATTCCGCTCGTCATCGCGGAAGATCGCCTGATAGGGACACAGCAGGATGCACGTCCTGCAGCCCGAGCACATGCTCGGCTCGATCCACGCGGTGTTCGGTTCCAGCTCGACCTGTCCGGCATCGATCAGTGCCAGGGCCTTGGCGGCGGCGGCATCGGCCTGGGCCACGGTATCGGGGATGTCCTTGGCGCCCTGACAAGCGCCGGCCAGGAACACGCCATCGTTGGCCGTATTGACCGGCGCCAGTTTCGGGTGCTTTTCCAGAAAGAAGCCTTCGGCCGAGCACGAAATCCCGAAAGCGCGCCGCACTTCGTTGGCGTCCCCCTGCGGCTCCAGGGCGACGGCCAAAATGACCATGTCGACGTCGAGTTTGCGAATGGATCCCAACAAGGTGTCGTCCACTTGCATGGTCAGTTGGCCGTCGCCATTGCCTGCCAGGCTGATATCCGCAACTTTCCCACGGATGAAATGCACCCCTTCGTTCTGCACACGGTTGTAGAATTCCTCAAACCCCTTGCCCGGTGTGCGGATATCGATGTAGCAGTTGTACACTTCCGCCCCGGTCTTCTCGCGGACCAAATGGGCCAGCTTCAACGAATACATGCAGCAGACGCGGGAACAGTAGGGATGGTAATTCCTGTCACGGCTCCCCACGCAGTGAACGATACCCACACGCTTGGGCGTCGATCCGTCGCGGAGCGTTAGTTTGCCGGCCGTCGGCCCACCGGCGTTCAACAGTCGTTCCACCTCCAAGCTGGTGTAAACCTGGGGGTACTTGCCGTAGCCGTAGTAGGGAATCGCAGCCGGATCGAATGTCTTGAACCCGGTGGCGATAATGATCGTTCCGACCTGATACTCTTCCACCACTTCCTGCTGGTCGAACTGGATCGCATTGCGCTCGCCACAGGCGTCGACACAACCTTTCTTGCAGTTGCCGCGCGCGATCTCCAGGCAGACTTCCGGGTCAATGACCGGAACGGGGGGCACGGCCTGAGCGAAGGGGACCCACACCGGTTTACGCGTGCCCAGGCCCTGATCGAACGGATTGGGAAAGCGGGCCCGGGTGAAGACACAGCCTTCGATACACATCATGCAGCCGACGCACAGATCCTCATCAATGTAGCGCGGCTTCCGGCGGATCTTGACGCGATAGTCACCGACCGAGCCTTCCACCGACGCGACAGTCGAGTAGGTCAGGAGTTTGATATTCGGGTGCAGTTTGACCGCCGTCATTTTGGGCGTGAGAATGCAGGCGGCGCAGTCCAGGGTGGGGAATGTCTTGTCGAACATGGCCATGTGCCCGCCGATGCTGGGCTCGCGTTCCACCAGGATCACGTCTTTACCCGCGTCGGCCATGGTCAAGGCGGCTTGGATCCCGGCGATGCCGCCGCCCACGACGAGCGCTCTGGGGCGAATCTGGACGAATTGCCGCTGCAAAGGCTCATGCCCCGCGACGCGGCGGATGGCCGCCGCCAGGTGCGACTGGGCTTTGACATAGGCCGCTTCACGGTCGTCGGTGACCCACGAAACCTGCTCGCGAATGTTCGCCATTTGGACCAGGAAGCGGTTCAAGCCGGCGTTCTCGGCCGCGCGACGAAACGTCGGTTCGTGCAAGTTGGGCGAACAAGCTGCCACGACAATCCGGTTGAGGTTGAATTCCAGAATGTCCCGTTTGACCAGTTCCTGGCCGGGATCGGAACACATGTATTTGTAGTGCCGGGATAGCACCACGCCGGGCAGTCGGGCGGCCCATTCGGCCAAGGCCTCCACGTCGATCGTGCCCGCGATGTTGCTGCCGCAATGGCAGACGTAAACGCCGATCCTCAACGAACTACTGCGTGCAGTCATGGTTCGTCCCCGTAATGGTCGTGGCTTCGACCGGAACTTCAATTGCTTCGTAGACCAATTCACCGATGTCGGCTACGCGCAGCCGATCTTCCGCACCCACCGTTTTCACCGCGTCCTGGAACATGATCAGGTCCTTGGGACAGGCGACGACCAGGCATTGCACGCCGGGCAATGCGAGTGCCTCTTTGATGCGATTCTCGGCGGGTCGCTCTTCGATTCCCGGAGTGTCCTTCATCCAGATGCGTCCCCCCCCGCGCCGCAGCAGAAACTGTTGCCGCGATTACGCGGCATTTCGACGAGTTCTGCTCCCACCGCCCGCAGGATCCGCCGCGGCGCTTCGTACACGCCGTTGAAACGTCCCAGGTAACACGGATCGTGGTACGTCACGGCGCCGTGGTACGGGGTGGTCAACCGGAGCGTGCCCTCACGTATCAATTCATCCAACACTTCCGTGTAATGCCATACGGTCTTGCCGGCCAGCGCCGTCGCGGCATCGGTGGCACTGCCGTGCCCGTTGGCCTGGTACTCGTTCTTCAGTGTGTTGTAGGTGTGCGGATCGCTGGTGAGGATCCGGCGGAATTTCGCCTTGTCGAGCTCCTTGACGTTCTTCTCTCGGAGCATGGCGAACAGCCCTTCCTCGCCGATGCGACGGACGTCGTTGCCGGCGTTCTGTTCCTTGTCCATCAGCAGGCCCACGTCGAGGCCGGCGTGCCGCAGCACTTTGGCAAGGGTCCGTGTGACCTCCCGTGCCCGCGGGTCGTACGACGCGTAGTCGCCGACGAACCAGAGGTAATCGACTTCCTCCTTCCGCGCGTCCTTCAGCGGAAAGTCCAGGGATTTCGTCCACTCGGGGCGTTTGCGAGCCGACTGTCCGAACGAATTGCCGTACCGCTGGAAATTCATGAGTGCATC
The DNA here is from genome assembly GCA_963802295.1 of uncultured Planctomycetota bacterium. GTDB lineage: Bacteria > Planctomycetota > Planctomycetia > Pirellulales > Pirellulaceae > JAJRVM01. The sequence continues at coordinate 836,453 of CAWDIM010000022.1, forward strand.
CTGCAGTCCCTCGTCAACTTGCCCCTGGTCGACGAGATGGCGACGCAGGTCGATGATCAGACGCGGGTGCTCCACGCGCACCGGGCAGACCTCTTCGCAGGCGCGGCACGTGCAGCATGCCCACAGCTCGGCCGCCGGAATCGTGCTTCCGTGCAGGTCTTGCACTTCTCCCTTGGCTTTCCACCTGGTCCGCAGCAACTGCGAGCCGACACCTTGTACCAAATCGCGTGGGGATAGTGGAAAGCCTGTATTGAACCCCGGGCAGACTTCCTGGCATTTGCCACACCAGGTGCACGCGTCCACCTGCAGCAGTTGTCGCCATGTAAGATCGCGCACGGTCCGCACACCCGACTCGACAAAGACAGGCAGGGCACCTGTTGGCTGCGGGACGCGAAGCAACAGATTGGCCGGCGAAGAGACCAGGTGAAACGCCTTGGTGAAGGGGACGGCGACAATCAATCCAAACGCCAGCAGAGCATGCGACCACCACAGCAACTGATGCGTCAGTCGAATCGAACCAGGCGAGAGTGGCGCCATGACCTGGGCCAGCGCGTGGCCCACGGGGGCCGCGACCGCTGCGGGAAATACCCGCTCCCCGGCCGCGATCCGCTCCAATTGTGCTTGCTGTCGCTCGGGGCCCATGTGCAACTGTTCGCGCAACTTCAGCCGCTCCAGTTCGGCGAGTCTCGCTTCGCCCTCGGCCGGCAGCGCAGCAATCTGAGCTTCCAGGTGAGCCCCGGCCGCAATTCGCAGGCCTTCCACCAAGAAACCTGTCACGGCGATCAGCAGCAGGCAAGTGAGCAGTGGAAACGCGTCCCAGAGACTCACGCCGGTCCGCTTGGCTTGCAGCCGTGCGGGGCGCAACACGTAACGCCGGTATGCGGCCAGGGCCACTCCCACGATCAACACGATTCCAAACACGTCCAACAGGAATTCAAACAGCAGGTAAACACGTCCGCCGAGCAGTTGCCAGTCCAGCAGCAGGTTGGTGAAATCCTGATCGATCGTGGCCAGTGCCGTGCCGATGAACAGAACGAGCATGCCCCAGAAGATCGCTTGATGCATGATCAGCGAGAAGCGGTCGCGAGCGAGCCGCGATTGAAAGACGGTCGTCTTGATCAGTTCCGCAAGCAGCGGCGGACGGAGTCCTTGCCCCAGCTGTTGACGAATTGTGGGAGCACCGGGTTCGGGCTGCCCGACAAACCACTTTCGGACACGCCAGGCGGTGCCCGCCAGGAATGTGGCGATCACGAGCGGGATCATCGCGTAAAGCGTAATCTCCGCCCAAAACGGCACGTTCCACATGATGGGCCGAGCGAATTCCATGGCAGGCTTGTCCTCACAGTCCGCAGTCGCTGTGCTTGCCTGTCCGCGGGCGATCCCGTCATTGCGAAACCACATGCCGCCGGACAGTGACGCTGGTGCGTGGATCCTCCATCTCCTTCTAGACTTTCTTCGCGTTCACGGCCTCCACAAGGGCCGGTAACAAATCCAACGCATCGATCTGCGTGCCGTAATGCGCGGCATCGAAGATCGGTGCCTTGGGGTCGGTGTTCACCGCGATGATCAGGTCGGCACCCTGCATGCCTTCCAAGTGCTCGGGTGCACCGCTGATCCCCAACGCCAGATACAGCTTGGGTTTGACGGTCATGCCCGACTTGCCGACCTGACGGGTGGCCGGGAGCCAGCCTTGATCGACCACGGGCCGCGACGCGCACACCGCGCCATCCAGGGCTTGTGCCAGTTCCTCGGCCAGCTCAATGTTGTCTTCCTGCTGGATTCCCCGTCCGACAGCCACCAGGACGTTTTGCTGCGTGATATCGACGTCGCCCGCCTCGGGCAGCACCCAATCCTGGAATCGCACGGCGCCTGACACCAAGGGCGCGGTCGAGCGCTCGTATCTCGACTTGCCCTGCGCCCCCTTGCGTCGCTGGTCGACAGCTGCCTGGCATGACCAGCAGGATCGCTGGCGACTTGTCGATCTGGACTTCGGCCATCATCTTGCCGCCACAAAACGAGGCGTTCGCTGCCAGGGCGGCACCGCTGAGTTGGACTGAACTGCAGCCGGTCACCAGCGGCGCCTGCAGACTGCCGGCCAGCAGGGGTGCGATGTCCCATCCAACGGACGTGCCGGGGACCAGCACCGCACGCGGCTGCTCGGCGGCAACCACCTGCTGCAGCGCGGTCAGATAGGGTGCGGGCGAGAAGGTTGCCAGGAGCGGGTCGTTGACCAGTACGATGCGATCGGCGGCCGAGAGGGCTGCGGTGAACGGTGTTCCGTCGGAGCTGAGAACGACGCACACTACCTGGCCTCCCGTCGCCGTGGCCAGGCCGCGGGCCGCAGCCAGCAATTCCAGCGTGATATCGTCCAACGTATCGCGCTGAATTTCGGCCACCACCAGGACATCTCGGGCGCTCATGATAACAGTCCTTTCTCCAGGAGAATGTCCACGATGCGGTCCGCGACTTCGGTTTCTGATCCGGCGATCATCTCGGCGTGAGTCCCGGACACGGGTGGATACAGCTTGCGCACGGACACGAGCGATGGGCAGGTCGTGGCCGCCACTTCCGGCTCTTCCAACCGCGTCGCGTTCATGGCGGCGCGGATCCGGCTCACCGGGACGTACCGAGGCGGCTGATCCGCCCCCAAGATTCCCAACACGGCGGGCAGTTGCACCACCATCCGGGCTCTCACCGCTCGAGGAAACTCTTTGCAGGCCACGACCGTGGCGGGCTCGGATCCGAGTTGCACACCGCGGATGACACCCACGTAGGGGCGGGCGAGCGCGGTGGCTAGCGCCGTGGCCAGCACGCCATCCAGTTCGTCGTGCGCTTGGACGCCGACCAGCACCAGGTCTGCCGCCAGGGGCTGGATGACGCTCGCGTACAGCGCGGCCGCCGTCAGCGGCGACAGCTTGCTCGTCCCTTCCACCGGGATCTTCACAATTCGCTCAGCCCCCTTGGCGGCGGCGGTGTACAACGTGTTGTCCACGTCGCCCCGGTCCAGGGCCACCACGATCACGGTACCACCTCCCGCCTCCTTGAGCAGCAACGCCTGTTCGAGCGCATGATCGTCGCACTCGTTGACGATGAATGAAACGTTGTCCCAGTCGAGCGCGGTCCCGGTCGGGTCGATATCCAGTGTTTCGATCAGGTCCGGAACCTGGCGGACTACCACGACGATGTTCATGCGACGCTCCCTTCACCCAATTCCATTGACTCGGCCAGCAGTTCAATGATGTCGCGGACTTTCAGGCGATCATCGACGCCCGCGACCTTGGCGGCATCCTCGAATCGCGACAGCTCGTAGGGACAAGACACGGCCAGCACATCGGCCCCGGTGTCGGCGGCTTGCCGCACTCGGTCGTCCGACAGGCGGCGACCGCCGTGGGCCACGATATGCGCATCGAGCCACATGCCGCCGCCACCGCCGCCGCAACACAAGGCGTTGTCGCGATGGCGATCCATTTCGACCAACTTGATCCCCGGGATCAACTGCAGCAGCGACCGCGGCGGATCATAGCACTCGCAGCGCCGCCCGACGCAGCAGTTGTCGTGATACGTCACCGTGGCCTCAATCGGCTTGACCATCAGTGGCTGCAGTTGCTGTAACCGCTGCGCCAGAAACATCGTGTAGTGTTGCACTGGATACCACGCGCCGAACCGTGGATAGAACGCCTGCAAGGCGCGATAGGCGTGGGGGTCCAATGTGATCAAGCTCTCGAAGTCCTGTTGATCCAGCAGTTTGCGGTTCTCCTCCACAAGTGTTTCGAATAGTCCTTCTTCGCCGAACAACCGTTCGCATTCGCCGACGGACTTCTCCGTCGCTCCGAGCACGCCCCACGTGACGCCCAGCTTCGTCATGATCCGCGCCCAGGCTCGAGTCACGACCTGATTCCGCGGGTAATACGATGGGTAGCAGCCGACCAGCCACAACAACTCCACTTTCCGGCGGTCTTTCGAGAGGTCCCAGACCGGCACGTCCAGGTCCTTGGCCCAAGCGAGTCGCTGCCGTGGTGACTTACCGAGCGTATTGCCGTACTTGAACAGGTTCTGAAACGTCTCCTGCAGCTCTGGCGGCGGTTGGAAACCCGCTTGCATCGAACAGTCGCGTAGCGCCGGCCACAAGCCGTCCGTTAATTCAATGTCCCGTGGACACCGGAGAGAACAGGTGTAGCAGCCGACGCACATCCACAGCGAAGGGTTTGCCAGCACGGAATCGAGATTTCCCGCCAACAACTGGAGGATGAGTTTTCGCGGAGGAAACTCCATCGCTTCACCTAAGGGACAACTCGCCGCGCACAGGCCGCATTGCATGCAACCCAACGGTGAGGTGCCGTCCCCGGTCAAGCCCAACTTTTCCAATAGTTCCGTGCCGGCATTGGTTGGCATCGTGATCATCCGCTCCCCTCCCACCTCGCAAGTGCGCCGTCCGTTTGTCGCCAGTGTCGGAGCGACAGTCCGGATCACGCGTCGGCCCGCAGTTTTGCGGGACGCGTGATCCACGATGTCGCTCATCTCAGTAGGCCACCATCTCCCGCACGATGTGGTCGGCCAAGGCAGACGTGGTCCGAGCATCCAGGCCCACGAGGCCTCCCATAGCGTCCGGCTGGACCGATAACGTGGTGACCTTACCCGCGGCATCGCCCGGGTCGATACCAAAGTCGGGCTTCGTGTCCCGGGCCAGGCCGCCTGGCAGCAGGCCACTGTCTTTCGCCAGGAGTACCATCAGTCGATCGTGAGTTGTGGCGTTCTTCAGCACGTTCGCCGGGCTCAAGTTCGCGACTCCCGGTGTCATGACCACAGGGAGCATCTGTGCCAGCAACCGCTGTCCCAGATACTGTCCCAATCCCTCATTCCGCCACAGCAAGCCGGGAGCCGACAGGAGTTGGATGTGGTGACCGTTGCGATTGGTGATCGTCACGCTGCTGATTGGTTCGGATGGGCCTTTCTGTCGCTCCGTGGCCGACGGCAGTTCATGCGATTGGAACGCCGCCGCCAGGATGTCGGCCAATTCACCGTCGCCAAACGGTTCCACGGCGTAGTAGAGAATCTTGTGCTTGCGATAGGCGGCTTCCCGCGGATCGCCGGCCGCGGCGATCACCACGATCCGGAGCGTTGGAGCTTGTTGGTTTATCAGTCCCACCAGATCCGGCCCGGTGTCCGCGAAGGAGACGGCGTCCAACAAGACGATGCGTCCCTCCGTGTCCTTCAATGCCGTGAGTAGTGCCTCGCGGTCAGCGACCAGCTGAACCTCGCAGCCCACCGCCTTCAGTCTTTTTGCCTGTTCTTGCGCGGATGACGCGTCCGCATTGGCCAGCAGGATCCGCCGCGGGCCGCACTGCTCGGCTTCACGGTCGTATTCCGTCGAGCAGATGTGAGCGATCCAGCCCGTGCCACACGGGTCGCAGGCGAGCCAATTCAGATGTTTCGGGAGTGAATCGTTGACGGCCATGACCACACCCGAGACCGGCGCGGCCACGAGAATCGCCGGCTTGTTGGGTACCTTGAGACTGGCCATCGGCAGGCCCTGATAGACAACTTCGCCGATGCGCGGCAGACGTATTTCCGTCGGCGGCCGCTCGTGCAATCCCGGCAATACCGCCCCGACGCACGCCGACCCGTCGATCTCCATGCGAAACCAGGACTCACCCCAGAACAGGACCTGCGACTCGGCGGTAAACATTTCCAACGCGGTCGCCTCCGCCGATTCGCCATTCCCGTCGAGCATGCGCCGCGTGGCCAACACTCGCTGGACCGCCGAAGTGATTTCCTCGGACGTGAACGGCTTGGTCACATAATCACAGGCGCCCAGACGCATCGCCGCGGCGGCATTGGGAATACTGGGGTACCCGGTAATGATCAAGACCGGCACTTCCGGCCGGCTTGTCCGCAGCTGTTCCAGGAACTGGATGCCGTCCATATTGGGCATCTTGATATCGAGCAGGATGATCTCATAGTCCTTTTCCAGGGCCATGGCCAGTCCCTGCCGCGCGTCCGTGTTGGAATCCACGGTGAAACCTTGCCGCGAAAAAATCCGACGACACGCGTGGCAAATTACTTCCTCGTCGTCGACCAACAAGATTGCATGATTTTCGACCATGGCCCGTTCCCCCTTGCCGTGCAGAACATCGCCAAGCTCAAATGGACCGATGTCCACCGTGGCTCCCCACAGACTCAACACATCGTTTCGTCTTCTTACCTAGGCAATCCGCGTGCCAAAACGTCTGACGCACATCCTGTTCACGGCCGGCGGTACGACGAGATGCGACGCGGCAGAACGCAACCCTGTGGCACATAACGCGATAACGGAGTTGGACAGCGGGCCGATGTGGGGGCCGCCGGATCGAGAATGCCGGCGCGTCGGCATGCACGGCGAGGCGGATCGCCGTATGAAACTTGCTTCAATGTATGACTCTTCATACACACCGCAGCAGAGTTGAGGCAGCCGCCTTCGTCAGTCGTCAGGTCCCGCCGCACCAGGTTTCAGCCCATAGTGTCGCAGTAGCGCGTGGAAATTGGATCGCTGCATCCCCACGCTCTCGGCCGCGTGCGTGACGTTTTGCGAGCAGCGATCGAGGGCGGCAGTCAGAAAGCGACATTCGAGGTCGTCGATGATCTGTTTCTTCAGCTCCTTGCAGTCCTCCCAGCTGCGGGGTAGTTCCGTGGCGGAGAGCGCGACTCGCGCCTCGCGGACTTCCATCGGCAGGTGCTCCAATTCAATTAGCGTACCGCCGTAGAGGACTGCCAAACGTTCCACGATGTTGTGCAGTTCACGGACGTTGCCTGGCCACGGATAGACTTCCAGTTGCCGCATGGCTTCGGGTGCGAACCCGCTCATCGCGAGCTCCATTCGTCGCGAGAATTGCTCGAGGAAAGCCAGCGCCAGTGGCGGGATGTCCCCCTTTCGCTCGCGCAGCGGGGGGAGGGCGACGGGCACGACATTCAACCGATAATAGAGGTCCGCCCGGAACGCCCCGATCTTCACCATTTCGGCCAGGCTGCGGTTGGTCGTGGCGATCAGTCGGATGTCCACCTCGCGCTCGGCCGTGTCGCCCACCATGCGGATCTGCCGTGTTTCCAGGACGCGGAGCAGCTTGCCCTGAGTCTCCATGCTCAGATTCGACACTTCATCCAGCATCAGCGTGCCCTGATGGGCCGCTTCAAACAGGCCGTTCTTCGTGGCAATGGCGCCAGAGAACGAGCCTTTCACGTGCCCGAATAACTCGCTTTCCAGCAGGGTCGGTGCCAGCGCTGTGCAATCACATGCCAGAAAGGCATTGTCGCGGCGGCGACTGAGTTGATGGATGGCCCGCACCACCATTTCCTTGCCCGTCCCGCTCTCGCCCGTGACGAGCACCGTCGCATCGGATGGCGCGATGCGCGAGATGAGGGCGAATACGTCGCGCATCGCGGGGCATCGTCCGATCATGCCTTGAAAATTCTCCGCTCCCGGCGCCTCGATGGTCGCGGAGCCGACGACCGCCGCCGGTGGAGCCGATTCCAGCCTGCGCAGGGCCTCGCATAACTGTTCGGCCGTGCACGGCTCGTGAAGGAAATCGGCGGCTCCCTCACGCATCGCTTCCACCGCGGTTTCGAGCGTATCGGATCGGCTGACGATGACCACCGGTGAAGTGTTGCCCCCGGACTTGAGTCGCCGGAGGAGTTCGACGGGTGCCATCTCCTGGTTTGTGAGAATGACGAACGTCGCATCCACGGCACCGGCCCGCGCGGAGTGGGTGTCCGCCGCCCCCAGTCGGCCGCTGCGCACATGATGTCCCGTCCCGCAGAGCATGCGCTGATATCGCTGGGCCGTGGCGGCGTCGTTCGACAACACGAGAATTTTCCACGACATCATGACCTCTCCGTCGCACTGGGCCCATCGCACGCGGTCGCGTCGGGTAGTGCCGGCAGGGTGACGATGAATGTCGAACCCATCCCGAGTTCGCTTTCCACCTCCAGCGTGCCTTGGTGCTGCTGCAGGATGCCATAACTGACGCTCAACCCCAATCCGGTCCCCTTCCCCACCGGTTTGGTGGTGTAAAACGGTTCGAAGATCTTGTCCAGTTGTTCCGGTCGGATGCCGCAACCGGTGTCCGTGACTTTGACCACGACGCGACCGTTATCGGTCGAAGTGGCGACCATCAGCGTGCCGCCGTCGGCCATGGCTTGACAGGCGTTGAGCGTCAGATTCAGGATGACCTGCTGGAGTTGATTCTTGTCGACATTGACCAGCGGCAGATGATCACCGAGGTCTTCCACCATGAAGATGTTCTGAAACGCTTCGCGTTTGCCCAGCAGTCGCAGCGTCTGGCGGATCAACTCATTCATATCCAAGGGCTTCTGCACAAACGGGGTCTCGCGCGCAAAATCCAACAGACCGCGCACGATCTCACGGACCCGCTTCGTTTCGCGGATGATCAACTCCAGGTCCTGCTGGTCCTGTTGGTCCATGTTCTCCTTCTCGCGCATCATGTCGGCAAAGGCCAGCACACCCGTCAGGGGATTGTTGATCTCGTGGGCCACGCCCGCCGCCAATCGACCCACAGAAGCCAGTTGCTCGCTGCGCCCGATCTGCTGCCGGGTGGCCAGCCTCAGCAGTTCCTCGCGCTCGGCCACGGCATAGGCCATGCTGTCCACGGCGCGACAGAGCACCCCCATCTCGCCCGGTGGCCGGATGCCAACTCTGGCCGTAAGATCCCCGCCAATCACTTTCTGAGCCATCGCCACCACGTGGCGCACCGGACGCAGGACCAGGGCGGTCGCAATGAACAGAAGCGTCAGGCTCGCCACGGTTGTTCCCAGCACGATGGCCAGGAAGACGGCGGTGATGATGTTCAATTGGTGCGCGAACGGGGCCCGCAGCAACCCCACGTAGAGCACGCCGATCACGCGGCCCAGCGGATCGAATATCGGCTCGTAGGCGGTGATGTACCAGTCATTGACCACAAAGGCGGGAGCTGCCCACTTGCCACCGCGGTCGAGCACGGCTTCACACACCGAATCGCTCAGCCGCGTACCGACGGCCCGCGAGCCGTCCTCCATCGTGACGTTGGTCGAGATGCGCAGATCGCCCTGAAAGATCGTCACCGTGCCGATGTCGCGACCTTGGTACGACTCGCTCGGGAACACTTCACGTTTTATGGCGTCGACGAGATCGTAGGAGCGATTGAGCAAGTTTCCGCCATACAAATAGGCGCGCACTTCCCCCTGGGCATTCCGCACCGGCACGACCGCGGCGATCACCATGCCATCCTGTCGTTGGATGTCCGAGGTGGGCCGAGCCGCCGGAGTGGGAACGAGCTGAAAGCGGGCACGATCCGCCAGGTCTCCTCCCTCGGCCAAGAGCCGATCGCGGGAGAGTACGGCAGTGCCCATCACCGATTGACCCTGACCGATGGCCACGCTCACCAGTGGATCATGCGCCAAGTCATCCCCATGCTGCGTACTGTGCGCGCGACACGTCACACGGCCAGTCGGGTCCAACAAAGCCACGAAATCCACATTGCCGGCATGATGAATATCGGTCAGCAGCGCTTCAATCTCAAGCAGCTCGTCCGTTGTGCCGGCAACCGCGTTGACTAGCCGCTGGTCCCGCGGCACCCTTCAGAAAAGCAGCAATCAGTTCGACTCGCTTGTCGTATGCGGCGCGCGCCGAGTTCAAATTACGCTGCACACGCGTTTGGACTTCACCGAGCCACACCGACCCGAGATACCGCAGCGTGACAAATGACAGCAGGGAGTTCGCGATCAACAGCACGGCGACCACGATCGTCGTCATCTTGAAGCGGAGGGTCATGGCTTGTTCCTCACTGTGACGCGTACACGGGACACTCGACGCCCGTGAGGAAACACATCTCACCGCGAACGTTAGTCTACCGCAAAATGTTCGAGACTCAACTCAATAAGTCGGAGGGAATGGCCCCGCTGCCGAGATGGGACTCAGCAACCGCACCGGCCAATGCAATGAGTTGAGTGCCTCCGATGCCAAGCGGATGACCTTGAGTCGGCAGTGTTGAGAGTCCTGGTGGTTCCCAAGCTGCATCCAGCGGGGCACGGCATCGCAACCCACTGGGAACGACTCGCCCCGCGGTTGGCGTGCCCCACCGAGCCGCCTGGAAAGAGCGCGTTTCTCCCTCGCGCCTCATCCTCTCCCGCCCACCTGGCAGCGAGGATCCACTTCGCTGCACGCTGCGGCTGACCCCGACTGCCGAATGGCGTAATCCCCGATCCCATGGCGTTTCCCCGTGCGGACCCTTTGACACGGATAACACCGGCTGGTCGGTCGTGCCGTTGCAGCAGGAATCTCCAACGGAAACGCCGTTGTCGAGTGCTGTGAGTTCTATGGCGGCCGACCACCACGGTGGGGTACGTCTTCGATGGCCGGCGGGAACAGAGAGTTCGGGTGACCGCCGCCCAACGCGCAGTTGCCAGTCACTTAGCGTTGCAGTTAACCACCCTATAGAGGCATTTCACGCATGTCGGCAGGATTTCCCCACTGAAAAACTGACGATTTAATATTGACATGTCGATATATTTCGATATATCAATAATACACTGCTTGACGGCGTTGGGCCGCGGGCGGTGAGTTGGACGACCGACCTCGACCGATCGTGGTCGGTCGGCTGAATGTGCCCATTAACGCTCAGGAGTGGCCAATATGTCGGACAGCAGCAAACTTTCGTTTCAGCAGCGGAGTCTCGTGCAACAGGGATATACCAACTATTCGCAGCAGGAGCTGACCGAGATGGAGTGGGGCCTGCGGTTCACTCCCTTCGTCTGCGCTCTGATCGCGCTGTATGGGCTGGTCACCCAGCAGCCGTGGGTGTTGTTTGGGGTGGCGGCCTTGGGGATGTGGGCCTTCTTTTTTCCCGCGACGCATCCGATGGACATGTTGTACAACCACGTAGTCCGTCCGCTGCTGGGCACTGCGAAGATCCCCGCGAATCCGATGCAGCGCCGGTTGGCCTGCCTGTCCGCGGCCATGATGAACGTCTTGGCCGGCAGCCTGTTTCTGTTGGAGATGCCCACTGCGGCATATATCGTGGGGGGCTGCTTGCTCGTCCTGCAGGCGATCGTCATCGCGACACATTTCTGTGCCTTGTCTTGGATCTATGAAGGAGTAGCCCGTATGCTTGTGCGCTGGCATCGACCACTGGAGCCGCACGTGGCTCAGCAACTCTTACAGCAGGGCGCGACCGTGATCGATGTGCGCAGCCCCCAGGAGTATGCGGACAAGCGTCTGGCTTGTTCCATCAACATGCCGTTGGAGAATCTCAGCAATTGCCTGCAGCAACTCCCGGCGGGAACACTGTTGTTGCACTGCAAGAGCGGCATGCGCAGCAACATGGCGCTGCAGTTGCTGCGGAAGAACGGCTTCAAACAAGCGTACAATCTGGGCGGATTCGAGCGCGCGAAGAGTATCGTGGAAGCCGCCTGATTCAGTCTTGCCCGGGCACCATGACTTCGCTGCCGCGGCCTGTCAGCAACTGCCGCGAGCACGAACGTTGATTTGGCTGGCCTGACAGAAACGGGAGATTGCTTCACGCGGCGACCGTGTAACGCCACGAACGCGGTACATCGTACTTCGGCTCACACCTGATCTTCGATGATCCAGGGCTTGCGGTAACTGCGCCGGAACAACTGCATCGCTTCCGGGTTGTCCACGACCTGTTGCGAGTCGGCATCGATCGCCAGTTTTTGTCCCCCCAGCCGGTAACTGATATTCGCATAGTGGATCAGCAGGCAGCTGACGTGTCCTTGCTGCACGTCGGCCGACGGGAGTTGGCGACTGCGGATCGCCTGCACGAAATTCTCCTTGTGTTCCGGGTCGGGGAACCGGCCGAACATCTGGTCTTTGACCACCGGTTCGCGATCCTTTGGTCGGGTGAACACCTGCCAGCCGCCCCCATGCCGGCCGACGATCATCAAGCCCTCCGAACCGAAGATCTCGATGCGGGTCGAGTTCTGCATCCAGTACGGGAACAGGTCATTATCCCGAATATACTGGTCGGTTTTCAGCATGTAATCGCCGTAGAGCGTGAGTTCAAAACTGACCAGCAGGCGATCGTAGTCATACAGGGCGATCTGCGTGTCGGGTGTTTCGGCCACGAGCGTCTCGGGGTCGGTGGCATACCGCCCGCCGGTGGAGTAGACCGATTTGGGGAGTTCGATGCCCAACAGCCATCGTGCGAGGTCAATCTGGTGACTGGCGTCGTTGGCCATATCACCACCGCTGTAGCGCCACAGGTGATGCCAGCACTGATGCATGCCGCTGTTGTAGGGATGTTCGGGTGCGGGTCCGTTCCAGATATCCCAGTTCAGGCCGGCCGGCGGCGCACTGTCGGGCACTTTGGGATTCATGCCCCAGGGTGTCTTCTGGTTATAGATCCGGCAGAGGTGGATCGTGCCGAGTTTGCCTTCCGCGAGGTATTGCTTGGCGGCGATATTGTACGGGGCGCTGCGGTTCTGAAAGCCGCATTGCACGATGCGCTCGTAGCGGCGCGCCGCCTTGAGCATCTGCTGCCCTTCCCAGCAGTCGTGTGTGGGAGGTTTCTCGACATAGACGTCCTTGCCGGCCTGGCAGGCCCAGACGGTCGACAGGGCATGCCAGTGATCGGGGGTCGCGGAGACAATCGCGTCGACGGACTTGTCTTCCAGGGCCCGGCGAAAGTCGTCGACGATCTTTGGCGCGGTTCCCTGCAATCGCTCGATCAGGCCAGCCTTCTCTTGAGCGCGTGGCGTGTCCGGATCGCAGGCGTAGGCGTACTGGCAATCGTCACGTTGCAGGAACCCCTCGATCAACCCTCCGCTGCGTCCACCGCAACCGACGGCGGCCAGTACGATCTTGTCGTTGGCCGGGGTGGCACGTGCTGACCGAGCGTCGCTCAGGATCATGAACGTGGCGGTACCCAACCCGAGGTCGCGCGAACGCTGGAGGAACTGACGGCGATTGAACCTGGTCATAGTGATGCGCCCTCCCCAAATCAAGCAGGTGGTCGTGGGTGAGATAACAGGTGAGCCGGCCGCGCTGATGTCAACAGGTTCCGTGGGGAGCCGACGAAGTTGCGGCCGGCAAGCAACCTGGTCGGCGGACGCGCAGGTACCGCCGTACCCCGAGCCCGGCGTGGTCTCTCGACCAACCGGGCGCAGTTGAACGTCCGGCATAATTCTACCCGATCGCGGCAGCCCTGTCGCTCAGTCGGCCCAATCCCGTTCAATTTGTTCCAACGACTTGCCCTTCGTTTCCGGCAGTCGAGTGAGCACGACCACGAAACCAATGACGCAGATAATCCCGTAGAGCCAGAAGGTGCCGGAAGCGTTCAGCCAGAAATTGAGGTACGGAAAGGTGGCCACGAGAATGATGCAAGCGACCCACAGCGCGCAAACGGCGACCGACATGGCCGCTCCTCGAATCCGGTTGGGAAACATCTCGGACATGATCACCCAGGTGACTGGCGCGAGCGACATTGCGTAGCAGGCGATCGCCGACACGACCAGAATCAGCATGTACGCGCCGGTGCTCTTCATGAAGAATCCTGCCCCCAGGACGGCGTAGATGGCCGCCAATCCGCCAAAACCGACCAGCATCAGCGCTCGTCTTCCCACGCGGTCAACGGTGTTGAGGGCCACGAGTGTGAAGACCAGATTCACGACACCTGTGATCACGATATTGAGCATGATGTCGGAAACGCCGTATCCGGCTTGGGAGAAGACTTCCTGGGCATAGTTGAAGATGACGTTGATCCCACACCATTGCTGCAGGACCGCCAAGGCCACGCCCAGGGCGATGACCTTCCTCAGTTTCGGTTCCAGCAGATCGGAAAACCGCACCCTCGCGATCTCTTCCTTGGCCAGTGTGTCTTGCACGTCGGCGACTTCCGCCTTGGCGTAAGCGGGACCTCCGACGCGGGCCAGGATCGCTTCGGCTTCGGTATTACGGCCGTATTTCACCAACCAACGAGGACTCTCCGGCACGAAGAACATCAGCAGAAAAAAGGCCCCCGCGAAGACGATTTCGGCGGCGAACATCCAGCGCCAGCCGCGTTGTCCGTTCCAGGTCGCCAGCAGGTAGGTGTCCATCACCTGCCGGTCCTCAGCTTCCTTGGCTTCTTTCGCTTTGCTGAGCTGTTCCGGTCCGATCGCGCCAGTCGACTGGACGTTGACGACCGAGAGTGCCGGGAACTTGCGTTTTACTTCCGCCAATGCCGCCGGCTCGGCCAGGTCTTGTGCCCGCTGCATCTCCTCGGCCAGGGCGAATTCCCGGCCAAGGATTTGCCGGATCTGGCTCTCACTACTATTGAGCAGGCGGAGTTGGTCGACTTTGGGTACCGGATCGGCAATCTGCCAATTGATGATTTGCGCGGCGAGGATGCCAATGACGATCGTCAATTGCTGGATGGAGACGAATTTCCCGCGCACCTTGGCCGGCGAGATCTCCGCGATATACATCGGTGACAGATTTGACGCCAAGCCGATACCCAGTCCGCCGATCCAGCGGAAGGTGTTGAACCAGAAAAAATCCCACGCCAGGGCGGTACCGACGGCGGAAACCGTGAACAAAAACCCGGCCAGAATCAGCAGGCGTTTGCGCCCGTGACGATCGCTGAGCGCTCCGGCAATGGCCGCTCCAAACAGGCAGCCAACCAGCGCGCTGTTGATCGCCCAACCTTGATAAAACCGGTTCCCCGAAATGCCAAAATGAGGTTCGTAGAATGGCTTGGCACCGCCAATGACGACCCAGTCGTAGCCGAACAGCAGTCCTCCCATCGCCGCCACCAGGCAGATCATCCAAATGAAACGCAGATTGTATGGACTCGACTTCGTGGTGGCCATTAATTGCGCGTCCTTAACGTCACGGAAGATATCGTTTCGCCAGTAGATATGGGCCGGCTCGCTGGCACGCCTGAGCAACTAGCCGGCGAGTCTTGAGCAGCCAGTAACGTAGCAGTTTCATGCGTCAGAGCAACTAGACAGAGCCAGCAGAATGGGCCCGAAACAGCGGTACCTTGCTCCAGCTCCAGTGTGCCTTGGAAGGTGGCGGGCTTCGGCCGGTGGGAAACCGAACCACCGCCCGACGCTGGGACATCGTCAGACGCTGGAGTTGAGTGCCGCCGGCCAAACGTTTGGGCAGCCACCGCACCGCCGGCGCGGACCGGATGAGAGTCGCGGCTCAACGCGTTGGCAGGGCCCGTCGCACCGGCGAGCCTGGCTGTGACATGGCGGGCTGTGACAGGGCGGGCTGTGACAGGGGTCGGGTGACGCGTTGGTGGCGAGTGCATGTTATCATAAGCACGTGACACGTTTGAGACTGCAGCGAGGTTGATGGAAACACGAAAGGAGCATCTATGAGACGGCTTTGCAAGAGTGTCTGCGTAGTATTGTTACTGTTACCTGCCACACTGGTGCTGGCGCAGCGGGAGCCCGACAATATCCTGGCTGTGCAGCCCGAAGTGCAAACCGCTGATTGGGCCAAGTCCTGGTGGGGCAAACGGCACGAAGAGAAACTGAAAGAAAAGGACGCCATGCAGCGAGTGGATCTGCTGATGATCGGCGATTCCATCACACACGGCTGGGAGAGTGGCGGAAAGAAGTCCTGGGACCAGTATTATGCGAAACGCCATGCTCTCAATATCGGGTTCAGCGGGGATCGCACCGAGCAGGTGATTTGGCGATTACAGCATGGTGCCGTGGACGGCATTGCGCCGAAGTTGGCGGTGATCATGATCGGTACCAACAATGCCGGACACCGCCAGGACAAGCCCGAACATATTGCACTGGGGGTCAAGGCCATCCTGGGTGAACTGGCGCAGCGCTTGCCCGATACAAAATGCCTGGTGCTGGCCATCTTCCCCCGCGGCGCCGACGCCAATGACCCCCTGCGGAAGATCAACGATGCCGCGAACGAGATCATCAAGGGGTATGCGGACGGCAAGCGGGTGTTTTTCCTCGACGTAAACAGCCAGTTCTTGGATCAAGACGCGGTGTTGCCGAAGTCGATCATGCCCGACCTGCTCCACCCCAATGAGGAGGGGTATCAGTTGTGGGCTTCGGCGATGGAGCCGACGATCGAGCAGTTGATGGGCGAAAAAAAATAGGCGCGATCCAAATTCCACGCCGCTGCGTATCTACAAGTACGGACTCCCTTGAAACAGAAATTGTCCGCCAACGGGTCGACGTAGACCTGTTGGCGGACATGCTCTTTTATGGGCAGGTCGAGTCGGGCAGGTGGTCGGGGAACCAGCATGTGTCGACCAGTTGGCGTGCTGGGCCGATGCGTGGTGTGGAAACGCCGTGTGGAAACGTCGTGGGGGGCCACCTGGGGGTCACCCGTCCAGCATGAGGGGGGCGCAGTGGTTAGACCTTGACGGTTCGCCGTGCGGCGAAATATGATGTGGTTGTCATTTCGCGTCCGGTGAATTGCACCGAATAGTCCCTCTATTCGGTGTGGTACTACGGTTTCCGGGCATGTGTTGCGGTGTACTGAAACTGCCACGCAGGCCCTGGTTGCTTCTGGTTTTCGGAGAGTCAGGTGCATGACGACCCGTCGGCGGCGAATCACCGCAGCGGTTCTCTTGGTGAGCTACGTGCTCGCCTCGGCAGGTGCTTGGCTCCACACGGCTCAGCGATATCTGCAGGGGGCGGACGCTGCCGGCGTGGCGATGGTCCCCGGCGCGGTGGATTGCGGATGCGGGCATCACAGCAGTTACCTTGGGCGGGTGACGAAAACCAGGGAGATTTCGGACGCGGCGCGACGGATGAGCCAGCCGGTCCCACATCCGCGGCATCATCACGACGACTGTACCGTCTGCCGATTTCAGCTGACCAAGAAATTGGTGGAATTTGTTCCTCTGGCGGCCACTCTATCCGGTGATTGTCCCGAACCGGTTGTGCTGGGTGCGCCGCTTGCTCGAGTAGCCCCACAGCTGGCGACTTCCGAGAGTCGCGCTCCTCCGCTGTGTGCCTGATCGCCTCTTGTGATGGGCCAAGAGTCCCCCTTTCGCCGCGTTGGCGGTAAGGACTCTCGCCCCTCGGTGTCACTCTGTGCGATATCTTGTCAGGCAACGGCATGCACTTCGTTTGGGAACGGATGGTGCGGTTGGACGGGCGACTGAAATGCTGTGCATTGTCAGTGACCGCCGGCCAGTGAGTGCGCCATTCTGTGCCGAGCAAGTGAAGCCATCGGCCACTTCTCCGGGGAAATCCATCGATGAATCAGCGTAAGGCCTTTACATTAATCGAGCTACTCGTCGTGATTGCCATAATTGGCATACTTGTCGCGCTGTTGCTGCCAGCGGTCCAGGCGGCTCGCGAAGCCGCCCGCCGCATGTCATGCAGCAACAACATGAGGCAGGTTGGTCTTGCCTTACACATGTATCATGACACATTCCGCCAATTGCCGGCCGGTTGGCGAGGGTATGATCTGGCGACCGGTCAACCGCACTGGCTGGGCGAACCGGGGTGGGGTTGGTGCGCCGCGATTCTTCCCTATATGGAGCAATTGAATCTGTATGAGGGGATGATTCGATTCGAGTTGCCGATCGCGCATCCGCTGAACGACCAGGCTCGTTTGACGTACCTGCCCACGTTGCGTTGTCCCTCGGACATTGGTGAGTCGATGTTCGAGCTGCACCATGCCGAAGATGGCCATACTCACGGTGCTGGTGCCGCCGGCGCACTGCAGCACGATTACTTTCCGTTGCGAATGCCCACTGCCAACTATGTCGGCATGTTTGGCACGCAGGACATGCACGACGTATGTGCGGATGGTTTATGCCGTGGGGACGGGACTTTCTTTTTGAATCAGGGAGTGACGTTGGCGGACATTAAAGACGGCTTGAGCCAGACGCTGGTGGTTGGCGAACGGACGTCCAAGCTGTCGCATTCCACGTGGGTGGGTGCGGTGGCGGGGGCCGAGCATGGTCCGGCCCGCGTGGTGGGGATTGCCCAGTTTCCGCCGAATTCCGAATACGATGAGGAGCATTACATCCACAACTTCAGCAGCTTGCACCCTTCTGGGACACACTTCCTGCTGGGGGATGGTTCCGTGCACATGATTCGGGAGAACATTGACCGCCCCATCTATCTGCACCTGACGACCCGCTCGGCCAGCGATCTGATTGGGGAATTCTAGCACGAAAAAAAGCGGCGGTGCCCGTGGGGCATCGCCGCTTTTCAAGTGGTCCATAACGGCTACTTCGAGACGCCCAGCAGCTCGACTTCAAAGACGAGGACCGAATTGGGAGGAATCGGGCCTTGGCCTTCCGGGCCATAGGCCAGGTCGGACGGGATGAACAGCTGCCACTTGTCGCCCACCTTCATCAGCTGCAACGCTTCTGTCCAGCCTTTGATCACTCCGTTGACCGGGAATTCGATCGGCTCGCCGCGCTCGACGGAGCTGTCGAAGACTTCGCCGTTGAGGAATGTTCCGTGGTAGTGGGTCTTCACCGTATCGGTGGCCACGGGGCTCGGGCCGTTGCCGGCTTTCAGGACCTTGTACTGCAATCCGCTGGGGAGCGTTTTCACGTCCGGCTTCTTGGCGTTGGCGGCCAGGAAATCGACCCCTTCCTTCTTCGCGGCGTCTCCTTGCTTGGAACGGCTCTCCTCCATCATCTGCTGGAATGCTTTCAACGCGGCCGCGACGTCCGCATCACTCAGGGCTGGCTTGGCACCGGTCAACGCGTCGACGATGCCGCGGGCGAGCATGGCTGGGTTGACATCCAAGCCGTCCGATTTCAAGTTCCTGCCGATGTTGAGCCCGATACTGTAGCTGGCTTGATCCTTGACCGTCTTGGGGGCCGGTGGAGCAGCCGGGGTGCCGGGAGTGGTGGGGGCTTGTGCTGCTAACGGCGAGGTCACAACAACGGCAACCAACAAACTGAGCACGAGTCGTTTCATGACGATTCCTTTTTCGGATGGAGATGCGGCGCGGCGTCTTGTCCCGGCCGGTGTGGACCGTGCCAGCGCCAGGGAGAGTCTCGGTAGTGTAGCGAACCGCCCGATTCCCCAATACCCCCACCAGTCGTGGGGTGTGTCAGCCAAATTCACGCAATACTTGTCAGACGTTGGATGACCGCGTCGGTAAACGCCTCGGTTCCCAAGTCGCCGCCCAGATCCCGCGTTTGAGCGCCCTCTTTCAAGGCCAGATTGTAGGCGTTCTTGATGGCGGCTGCCGCCGCGCGGCACTGCTGGTCGCCTTTCTGCTCGGCCAGATAATTGAGCATCATGACGGCGGACATCAACAGCGCCAGCGGATTGGCCAGCCCTTGGCCGGCGATATCGGGAGCGGAGCCATGGACGGCTTCGAAGACCGCCTGATCGTCCCCGTAATTGGCGCCCGGTACGACTCCCAAACCACCCACCAGTCCGGCGCACAGGTCACTGACGACGTCACCGTAGAGGTTTTCCAGCAGCAAAATGTCGAACTTGGTGGGGTCCTGCACCAGTCGCATGCAGCCGGCATCCACAATCAACTCCTGGTAGTCGATGTTCGGGTACTCATGCTCGTGGATCTGGCGAGCGCATTTCAAGAACAGACCATCGGTCAATTTCATGATGTTGGCTTTGTGGAAGACCGTGATTTTGGGGAGCTTGCGCCGCGTGGCGAAGCGAAAGGCCCAGCGAGCAATGCGCAGGCAAGCCGTCTGCGTGGCGACTTTCATGCTCATCACGACGTCGTCCGTTACCTGGTTTTCCACGCCGCTGTAGAGCCCCTCGGTGTTCTCGCGGATGATGATCAGATCGACTTTGTCGAACCGCGTCGGCACCCCTTCGAGATTCCGCACCGGGCGCACTGCCGCGTAGAGATTCAAGCGTTTTCGCAGTTGCACGTTCACTGATGTAAAACCTTCCCCCACCGGCGTCGTACAGGGTCCCTTCAGAGCTACTCCAGCACGTCGAATCAGTTCCACGGTCTCCTTGGGCAACACTTCGCCGTGGGCCTCGAGAGCGGCGATGCCCGCCTGGCGTGTGAGCCATTCGACCGGTGCGTGGGCGGCCTGCAGTATGCGTTGGACGGCGACCGTGACCTCGGGACCAATGCCGTCGCCCGGGATGACGACGATCGGATGAGTAGCCATGTTGTGATTGCTCCAAAATTGCTCGGGTCGTGGGGCGGGCAAGTACGGTGTGGTAAACACCCCGCACGGCCGCAGCAGGTGGCGATGGGCAGCCTGGCGAGTTTTTCATTGTGCCAGAAATTCACCAGTTTGACAGCCCGCCGAGCCATGCTGGCTCGCGCCAGCGGCTTGAGGGCGCCAGGTGACACAGCGGCGGCTGGTGGGAACTCGCGCGCCCAGTGGCCCTGCCGTCTCTGGGCAAGAAAATCTCCATCCCCGGTGACATTGAGAGCAAGTGCCGGGGCCCGGCAGATGGACATTTCCGTGTGCCAGGTTCGCATCACCAACAAAGCAGTATTGCCTGCCGCATGTCACGGTCGACGCGTCTGGCGGCCACTACGTGTGTCGCCGCCGATAGGTCTCCAGCAGGGTGGATGCTATCATGCCTGGGGTGGCTGGAGGCCAGCGATTTTGCGCTTGCCCGCAATTGGCAAGAATTTTCCAAAAATCGTGTTGAGTTTCTTGGCGGAGATCTGTTAGAAACATGCTCAGCATGGATTCAACCTCGTGGCTCGCATACGGAGGGGCGTGAATGCTTGATCCACCGGTGACTAGCCGATGAGGAGCAGAATGGAGTCTGGTCCTCCCAGCGTGCAGGGATTGTTTGTTCGCGGAAATCAGGCTTCTTTACCACATCACAACAATTGAATTCAGTCAGACTCGGACCCCCGCTGTGTTCGGTAGACGCAGCGGGGGTCCTCTTGTTATGTGTCGACTTTAACGGTTGTGTGGCTTGTAATGTGGCCGCGGGTGGAGAATTCCGCAGCAACCGCTGAAGAAGGCAAAATCTTCTCAAGTCAACCAACGACAAACGTGCCACACATTGCTACAGTCAACGTATTGTTGAGTGTGTTAGGCATGTTGGAAATCAGAAATCCGAAGCAGCAAATAGCAGACGAATTGGAATGACATAAAATCGGGAGGAAGGGAGGAAGGGAGGAAGGGAGGAAGGGAGGAAGGGAGGAAGGGAAAACGGAGGACGCGGTGGCAGGCTCCCGTGGTGAGAAGCTGTGTGCGGATCCGGCATGCGGTGTTGCCGGCAGCGGAGGTTTTTTCTTTTGAGTTTTTGTTTTTCGAATTTGTTTAGGATTTCGAATTGAGGATGTCGGATTTTCTGCCAAGTTGTGGCCGGTGGCCGCGTGAGGAGTATGAAGCATGTTGCGAATCTATTCGATGACCGGGCTCATGTTGGCCGTTTGTGCCACAGCGGCTGACGCGCAGATTATTTCCAATCCGGTAATCACCTCGTGGGCACCTTATCGGTCGGTTCCCAGCTACACAGCATCTCCCCCCGTCATGCCCCAACCCTGCTGCACTCCGCCGGTGGTGAGCATGTGCCAGCCATGTGCGCCGGCCGGCAACGCGACCATTTCCTACTATGCTCCAGTCGTGACGACGTATCGGGTTTCGCCGACAACCACGTACTACGTTCCTGCGACGACGGCTTACTATCCGCCGACCACCGCCTACTACGGCGCGACGACCACCTATCGCGTGCCGACGGTTCCCGCCACGACCGTTTATCTTCGGCCTCTGAGCACGATGGCTGCTCCGACGACCTCCTATTATTCCCCCACGACCTCCTACTATTCCCCGTCGAT
Source organism: uncultured Planctomycetota bacterium (assembly GCA_963802295.1). Classification (GTDB taxonomy): domain Bacteria; phylum Planctomycetota; class Planctomycetia; order Pirellulales; family Pirellulaceae; genus JAJRVM01. The sequence goes on from CAWDIM010000022.1 coordinate 858,171, forward strand.
TCCCAGCACGTCGTACTATGCGCCGGCTGCCGCGGCCTATTCGGCGCCGGCGGCTCCCCAGAGCAGTTGCGGCTGCCAAGGCCGTTAAGCAAGACGCGCCGCGGCGCCCTGGCGGCTTGGCACGGCGTTCGTGTGCGGGAAGTGCCCACGCGGGCAGGCGACGAGGAATCACCGGGGTCGATAACACGGTCGCTCGACACTCGGTCCGGTGTATACTCACGCGGCAACGAGAATGTCGGTAGGGCGATGTGTACCGACAAGGAGTGGTCATGCCGAGACTGCAGGACCTGTGCGACTTTTTGGATCAGTTCGCCCCGTCGGTGTTGGCCGAAGAGTGGGACAATGTCGGCTTGTTGGCCGGTGATCCGTTGGCGGAAGTGCAGCGCGTGATGACTTGTCTGACCATCACTCCGCAGAGTGCCGAGGAGTCGATTCAACGCCGAGCGGATCTGGTGATAACCCATCATCCCCTCCCCTTTCGCGCGATCAAGCGGTTGGTAACGACGGCGATGCCGGGCCGCTTGCTATGGGAGTTGTTGACGCATCGCGTGGCGATCTACAGTCCGCACACGGCGTTCGATTCGTCGGCTGCCGGGATTAATCAGCGGTTGGCCGAGGGTCTGGCCTTGCGGGACATTAGGCCCCTGGTGCCGATCGAAGGTGCTCCGGAGGGGACTGGGGGTGGCCGAGTTGGGCGTCTGGAACCTGCCGTGCCGTTGCGGCAGGTGGCGGAACGGCTGAAGGGGTTCCTGGGCATCCCGCATCTCCAGTGCGTGGGCCGGCACGAGACGCTGGTACGGCGAGTGGCTGTCGCATGCGGCGCGGCAGGCGTATTTCTGGAGGCGGCGAAAACTGCCGAGTGCGATGTGCTGGTGGTGGGTGAAACGAATCTGCACACCTGCCTGGAGGCGGCGGCGTCCGAGGTGGCGTTGTTGCTGCCCGGTCATTATGCCAGCGAGCGGTTCGCCGTCGAGCAGCTGGCGGATATCTTGGCGACCGCATTCGCCGATGTGAGTGTGTGGGCCAGTCAAAGCGAGGCCGATCCCATCCAGTTCTGTTGAGGCTCCCCAGGGCCCAGGGGTACCGAACGGGAAGGGTACCGCACGGGAATCGCGTGAAGTGTGCCGTCCCGGGTGGCGCAATATCCGCGGCACGAACGGGACAGCTGATGCGGCTGTCCGGCATGTGGCTGGCGGAAGCGGGACAGCCAGCCTGGGTTCCCGGCGCCTGGGCCCGCCGCGCTGCCGGCAAGGAGTCGAGCTGGTCCGTCGGAATTCGGACCATGGCCGTGCCCAGCCACGTTGGAAGCTAAGGCAAGTCCGAATGCTCGACACGCTTGACCATGGTCACTTGATTGCCGGAGCCATTGAATTCCACGGAATCCATGAAGGTGCGCATGAGCAACAGGCCGCGCCCGCTGGCCTTCTCCAAGTTCTCCGGATCGGTCGGATCGGGCAGTGATTGGGGGTCAAACCCGGGTCCTTCGTCACGCACGACGAAGGTCGCAGCTTCCTTCGTGAATCTCGCCTCCACCTGAATCGTGCGTTCGCGAAACGGCGAGTCCTGGCTGCGTTGATGGACCAGCTGCTGATAGGCCCGCGAGTCGGAGGTGCGCAGTTGGGAGCTGATCTCGAGGTTGCCGTGGAACAAGGCGTTGTTGATGGCCTCTTCCAGCGCGACACAAACGCGGATGCCACTGGCCTGATCGCACAAGCCGATGGCGCGGATCGTGCGGTGAAGGTAATTGATGAGGGGTCCGATCATCGAGGCATCGTTGCCGAGTTGGAAGCTGGTTTCGCTGCGGGAGAGGCACTCCATCAAGCGGATTTCACATTGTTCCTCGCGGGAGGCTTCCAGCACGTTTTCGACCGTTTCCACCAGCAGCGAGGCGAGCACGCTCTTGGGGACATAGCTGGCGGCGCCCAATTTCAGCGCGCGGACCGCCGTCTCCTCGCTCCCTCGACCCGTCATCAGGATGACCGGTATCAGGGGGTACTGGCTGACGACCTTGGCCACCAGCTCGAGGCCATCCATTTCGGGCATGATCAAGTCGGTCAGCACCAGGTCGGGCGGTTGGATCGCCAGGCGTTTCCAGGCGTCCAAGCCGTTGACCGCGAAATCGACCCGCAAGCCGGGCACTTTTCGCAACAGCCCCCCGGCCAAACTGCGATCGATGGCTGAGTCGTCAACGATCAGCACGGTCGACATCGGTTCCATCTCCCAGCATCGGTGACTCGGTACGGAGCCTGCCGGCAGGTAACCGGCATCCAGCGTCTCAGTCCCGCGCCATCTGTCCGTCCCCCTGCACAGCCGGCGGACTGCCGCTAGGCCGCAGGTACAGGCCGAGCAGCGAATGACTGCGGGGCTGTCGGTAGTGGTGCGTCGCGTCGTGGTTTACTTACGACGTTTGATCAAGGTGACTTCATTCCCTCGATCATTGTAGGTGACTTCATCCAGAAATGCTCGCATTAACACGATTCCGCGACCGGAGTGGGCGTCGAGCGATCCCAGGTCCCCCTTGGCGGGGAGACTGCGGGTATCGAACCCCTTCCCGTCATCCCGCACGACGAACACGGCCTGCTGCGGATTGATGCTGACGGCGACGTGGATTCGGCGATCGGCATAGCCAGGACGCTGCCGCAAGGCTTCCAGGCCAGGGAGAGGCGATTCGTCGAGCGCCCCGTCGTAGCCGGCAGATGTCTGCTCGAAACTCAACTCCAGGTTTCCGCGATAGAGGGCGTTGAGCAGGGCTTCCTTGAGTGCCATGCCGAGGCGGAAATGGTCGGTATCGTCGCACAGTCCCATGCCGTGCACGATCTGTTGAAACAGCTCCACAAACGGATCAAACAACGCCGGGTCGTTCTCCAGCGTCAAATCAAATTCCGTGCGATCGATGCTGCTGACCAGACGATCGTAAGTGTGTTTGGCGCGGACGACGGCCAGTACATCGTCGATCGTGGGGATCAGCTTCTCGGCGAGCACGACTTTGGGGACGTAGCTGGCGGCGCCATGTTCCAAGGCTTCGACGGCCAGTTCCTCGCTGCCCTGGGCCGTAATCAGGATGACGGGGATGGCACCGAAATGGACACGCATGGCCCGCACCAGCTCCAGGCCGTTCTTGTGCGGCATGTTCAAGTCAGTGACCACCACATCCGGCCGCCGCCGCTCCATTTTCAGCAACGCGTCGGTCCCGTCCTCGGCATAGAACACCTGGTAGTCGGGACGCTGTGCGAGTAATCCTCCGACGATCCTGCGGTCAACTGCCGAGTCATCTACGACCAGTATGCTTGTCATGCCGCTCACCTGATTCCGTGATAGGTACGTGACCCACCGGTCACTGTTGTGTTTCGAATCGTCCACGCATGTAATCTACCAGAACCGGCGTCAATTTGGCCATCTCCCGCTCCATATCCGCCAGTGCATTGTGGGCGTGAGCCATGTCGCTCTTCTTCCCCATGGTTTCCAGCTGCAGGGCCATTTCCGAGGCGTGTGTGGCCCCGAAGTAACCCGTGGAACCTTTCAGTGTGTGGGCGGCTCGCTGCAAGGTTTTCCCGTCCCGCTTCTCAATCGCTCGACGCATGGTAGCCAATAACCGCGGAGACTCGTCGAGAAACGCTTCCACGATATCACGCAGCAATCGCCGATCGCCGTTGACGCTGTGCAGCGCCTCGTGCCAGTCCACAACCTGTCCGTTGCCGCGCGCAGCAGTTTCGTCGCCAGCTTTCACGGACGCGGCGGAAACGGCGTCCAGGGTGGCGGCCAGTGTTTCGTACAGTCGCGCGGCGCGAATCGGCTTGGAAATGTAGTGATCCATGCCGGCGGCCAGACAGCGTTCACGGTCGCCTTTCATGGCGTGAGCCGTCATGGCAATGATGGGGACGTGACGCTGCGTCGCCCGCTCGCTCGCGCGAATCGCACGTGTGGCCTCCAACCCGTCCATAATGGGCATCTGCACGTCCATCAACACGACCTCGAAAGACTCCTGTTCCACCAGCTTCACCGCCGAGAGACCGTCACTGACCACCGTCACGTCGTGGTCTTTCTCCAGCAGGCCCAGCGCCAGCTTCTGATTCATCAGACTGTCTTCCGCCAGCAGGATCCGCAAGCGAGGCAAGGAGCAGACGCTCGTGGGTGCGACCGCCGGCCGCCCGGCCCGCGACCGACGGGCGCCGATCGTGCGAGTAATGGCGTCCAGCAAGTCCGATTGCTTGACCGGTTTGGCGACCTGCGCCGAGACGCGCAGTCGCTCGCATTGCTCCAATTCGTTCGCGACGTGTGCCGAGGTCAGCAGGATCACCGGCAAGTCGGCCCACCGCGGATCGTCGCGGAGCTGTTCCACCAGGGTGAAGCCGTCCATGTCGGGCATGCTGATGTCGGCCAGCAGCAGTTCAAAGGCCGCTGGCTGGCTGGTCGCCTCCTGCAATTTCTCCAAGGCGGACCGAGCCCGGGCCACCGCCAGGGGGACCAGTTCCCAGCTGCGGAGCATCTCGGTCAGGATGCGGCGCGACGTATGATTGTCGTCCACGACCAAGACGCGCACCCCTTGCAGCTCGACGGGAATCGTTTCCTGCAAGCCGTCCACGCCGATCGAATAGGGGAAGCGAGCGGTGAAATAGAAGACGCTCCCTGTCCCCAATTGGCTCTCCACCCAGATCCGCCCGCCCATGAGTTCGGTGAGTTTGCGGCAGATGGCCAACCCCAAGCCGGTACCGCCGAACCGTCGGGTGAGTGTCGTGTCGACTTGCTCAAACGCTTCGAAAATACTGGCCAGCTTGGCCGCCGGAATGCCGATGCCCGTGTCACGCACGGCGAATTCCAGGTCCACATGGTGGTCTGTCTGCGCGGCCACCCGCACGGCGAGCACGATTTCGCCCTGCTCGGTGAATTTGAGCGCGTTGCCGATCAAATTCACCACGATCTGGCGCAGACGCCCGGCATCACCGATCAATACGTCGGGAACATCGGATTGAATGTCGCTGGCAATCTCCAGCTCTGCGTGCCGTACGCGCATGGCCAGTGATCGCAAGGTGTCACCCAGGGTGTCGCGCAGTCGAAACGGTTCGGGTTCCAGCTGCAACTTGCCCGCCTCGACTTTCGAGAAATCCAGCACGTCGTTGATGACGTCCAGCAGCGCCTCGCCCGACTCGAGCACCATTCGCAGAAACTCCGTTTGCCGGTCGCGTGGCATGCGATCGCCCAGCACCAGTTCGGTCATGCCAATGATCGCATTCAAGGGGGTCCGGATCTCGTGGCTCATGTTCGCCATGAAATCGCTCTTGGCTTGATTGGCCGCTTCCGCCGCCGCCTTGGCCTTGTTCAGCTCCAACTCGGCTTGCTTCCGCACGGTGGTGTCGCGCGCGACGGCATACAGCAGTGTCTCACCGAATCCCGGCGCGGGGCAGGTCCAGGCCAGCCAGCGATACGAACCGTCCTTGCAGCTGTAGCGGCTCTCGAATCCCACCATGTCGACACCCTGACGAAGCCGCTCCAACGCTCTCTCGATACTCCGCCGGTCTTCCGGATGCACGAACGCGACAACCGGATGGCCGAGTAGCTCGTCCGGCCCGTAACCCAACGATTTCTCGAAGGCCGGATTGACCCGTTTAAAGTAGCCGTCGATGCCCGCCACGCACATCATGTCGAGCGCCACCGCAAAGAGCCGGTCGAAGTCCTTCTGGGCTTGGACCCGCTCCGTCACGTCCCAGAACATTCCCTGGATGCCGATGATCGCGCCGTTGGCGTCGCGGGCCGGGGCCTTGAGCACGTGGACGTAACGCTTCTGGTTATCCGAACCGTAGTTCTCTTCCACGTCCTCCAGCATCTTGCCCGTCTCGATTACGTGGCAATCGTCCTGGCGGTACTTGCGAGCGTTCTCGGGGGGAAATAAATCGAGATCGGTGCGGCCCAGGATCGCGTCCAGAGACCGCCCCACCGATTCGCAAAACCGCTGGTTCGCCGTGATGATGCGGCCATCCAGGTCCTTGCGAAAGACGTTTAACGGCAGACTCTCCACGAGCGATTCGTAGGCTGCTTTGGAGGCCAACAACGCCTCCTCTGCCCGCTTGCGATCCGCAATTTCCCGGGCTAGCTGTCCCGGGCCCCAGAAGTTCGTGAGAAATCCCTGGAACCGCTTCCACATGGAGGAGTCTCCCCACCGGTCCAATGCATGAGCCGTCCAGGCTCCAACAGGTGCCACGGCTCGCTGGCGATCAGTCTACTGCCTGTGAGTCTACTGCCTGCACGCAGCTGATTCAAATGATTCGCCACCCGGTTTGGTGGGGCGTCGCGTTGACGCCGTTCCCGCCGTCCCTAAAATTGAGTTCCCTAGGCGGCCTAAGAAGGCGGCCTAAGAGCAGCCACACGGCCAGGATGCCGGCAGCCACGAGCAGGGGCGCGTACCGGGCGCGCACGGTGCACCTCATGGCGTGCAGAGATAGTCGAACCGCGAGTTCGCCGCGGCCCGCAGCTCCAACTACAATCACGGCAGGCTTCCCCCCGGCAACACGCGGCCCAAAGACTGGCCCAACCGGGCGCTGGGAGCCAGATTGGTGTCGGGCACCGGGTGTCGAGTAGGGTATCACGTTGAGTGGGGACTCGGGCAAGATGCCCGGTCGGGAACGGTCAGGGGTGGTAAGCGCTGGTTGCCAGGGAAACCTAGCCCCCAAAAATAACGTTGGCGAGATCTGCAAAATGGCTCCAAACTTCCTGACTGCGCTGCCGGTCTTCAATGAAGTGCGACATGTGAGTCGAGTCGTCGACGAAGTGTTGCGGTACAGCTCCGAGGTCTTGGTGGTCGACGACGGTTCGACCGATGGCACCGGAAGTCTGTTGGCTGCGCGGGGCGATGTTCGCCTGGCAACGCACGCCCAGAATCGGGGGTATGGTGCCGCGCTGATCACGGCCTTCCAGTATGCGGCGGATCACGGGTTTGAAGTCTTGGTGACGATCGATTGTGACGGGCAGCATGAACCGCAACGGATTCCCCGTTTTGTGGCTGCCTGCGCGGACGTCGACATTGTGTCGGGGAGCCGTTATTTGAAACGCTACCGGGGTGACACCCAGCCTCCCGCCCAGCGGTGGCGGATTAATCAAGTGATCACGGCCGAATTGAATCAGCTGCTGGGATTGCAGCTGACCGATGCCTTTTGCGGATTTAAGGCCTACCGTGTGTCGGCGCTCCAGCAACTCGAATTGCGCGAGACCGGTTATGCCATGCCGCTGGAGGTCTGGGTCCAGGCCGTGGCCCGCAAACTGCGCATCATGGAACTGCCCGTGCCACTCATCTATTTGGAGGAGGAACGCTCGTTCGGCGGGATGTTGGACGACGGAGAGACGCGGTTACGGTACTATCGAGAGGTCTTGCAGCGCAGTTTGCAGAGCGTGGAGATCACGGGTCCGGCGACGGTCAATCCGGCCTGCCATGGGGGCGCCGGATGAACGAGCTGGCCAGTTCCATGGCGTATCGGCCTTTACGTGCTCCACGCGCGGACGGCGGTGCCCTGTTTGACCCGCCGCTGTCGGACGAAGCCGGCTTTCTGCAGCAGAATATTGCCCGGCGCGAAGAGGCGGATGGCGACGTGTGCGGGCTGCGGCTCGGCCAGTTGCGCGCCGAGTCGCGCCGACGGCTGTTACAGCAGGCCCAGTCCTTCACTCGGTGTTACCGCGACCTCCCCTGCCGGCCGTTGGACAGTCGCGCTCCCTTCATCCTGGCCGGACATCAACCGGAACTGGTGCATCCCGGGGTGTGGTTCAAGAACTTCGTCCTCTCGCAGCTTGCCCGTCGGACCGGTGCCCAGGCCGTGAACCTGTTGATCGACAATGATGCCGTCCGCAGCACGTCGATCCGCGTGCCCGGCGGCTCGGTCGAGAATCCCGTGGTTTCGTCCGTGCCTTTTGACCAACCGGCCGAACCGATTCCGTACGAGGAGCGCAGGGTGGCGGACCTCTCGCTGTTTACCAGTTGTGCACGCCGTGCCGGCGACCGGATCAAGCCGCTGGTGAGCCATCCGCTGATCCAACAATTATGGCCAAGTGCGATCCAGGCGGCGCGGCAGCACGGCAATCTGGGACGTGCATTGGCTCAGGCACGGCATGTGCTAGAGGGGGAATGGGGGTTGTCGACGCTGGAACTGCCGCTGAGCGTCGTTTGTGATGACCGACCCTTCCGCTGGTTTGCCGCGCACCTGTTCGCGCAGGCCTCCCGGCTGCGGGAGGTTCACAACGCTTGCCTGGCCGAATACCGCCGCGTCAACCGGGTCCGCAGTCACACTCACCCCGTTCCCGATTTGGCGCGGCACGACGACTGGACGGAAGTCCCTTTCTGGCTCTGGAGCACCGGTCATCCCGTGCGGCGACCCGCCTTTGTACGACGTTGTGGTCGGCAGGTGATTTTGAGCGACCGGCGAGAGATCCGTGTCACGCTCGATCTGGCCGCCGACTCGGACGCGCAACGCTGCGTGCAGCAGTTGAGCGAGGCGCATGCCGCGGGAATTCGCCTTCGGCCACGAGCCCTGATCACGACCATGTTTGCCCGTCTTGTGCTGAGCGACATATTTATCCACGGAATCGGGGGGGCCAAATACGACCAGGTGACGGATGCCATCGTGCGGCGCTTCTTCGGGATGGATCCACCCGAGTATCTGGTGGCCACGGCGACCTTGAAGCTCCCCGTCCCCAAGGTCACGGTGGATTCGCACGATGTGCAGCGGATAGACCGCCTGCTGCGGGGATTGCGTTATCATCCCGAATCGCACATTGATCCAACGCCGGAGACGTTGTCGTTCGTGGCGGAGAAGCGTCGCTGGATCGACATGGAAGTGCCGCCACACCGGCGTCGCGAGCGTCACGAGCACATTGAACGCGCGAATCGATCGCTCTACGAATTGCTGGACGCGCGTGAGCAGCAATTGGTGCAGCAGCGCGCGAACTGCGGGCCTCGCTACGTAAGCAAGCGATTCTCGATTCACGGGAATATGCATTTTGTCTTTTCCCCGCGGACAGTTTACGCGATCGGCTACTGGATCTTTCGCGCAAGAACCTTAACTTAGTGAGTGTGAGCTTCGCGCTAGCGATTGGTCAACGCTCGTTCTAGGCCGTGACCATGCGCTCGTGGCGGGTTCAGCGGGGCAGTGACTCTTGAGTTTGGCAGAACTGCGGTGTTGCCGAACGATGCATCGGGGCATCTTCTCAAGCACACAATATCGGTGCTGGGAGTGGTTGTGCAGTGAGTCTCCAGGAGGAAGGGATTCTGACTCATGAAATCCACGATTCCGTCTAAGTTTGAGCTGGAGCAGGACACGAGTGGCCACGATGCGACTCGCCAAGCCGATAACGCCCGGAAAGGCCACAATCCGCATTTCGATTCAGTGTCGACCGGGGGCGGCATCGCCCCGCAAGCAACCTGGCACGTGGGGCAGGCGACCGCCGGCGATCATTCGCTGATTCATCGGTTCCTGGTGTCGGTGCTGCAGAAGCCGTCGTTGACCGAATTCCAGGCACAGCTGGAAGAGCCAAGCTACGAACCGGCCAACCGACTCTTGATCAAGAGTGGTAACCAGATCTTGGCGCACCTGCGGATCATGCACCGCGAGATGCATTTTGGACACCTCGTGTTGCCGGTGGGCCTGATTGCCGACGTGGTGACGTTACCCGAATACCGCCGGCACGGGTGTGCTACCGCGCTGCTGGCCGCGGCCCGCAAAATCCTCCTGCGAGATGGCGCCGTGTTGGGACTGTTGGCCACGAACCTGCCGCGGTTTTATCAGCGTCGCGGTTGGATCGTGTGTGGGCGGCACTGCTATTCGACGGCCGGCCCGCGCGAGATTCTCTCGCATTTGCATGGCCGGGAAGCGGAGCGGTCCGGGGTGCAGGAAGCCGTGTGGAAGGCGACCAGCCGCAAGCCGTACAACATCCGGCTGTGGCGGCATGTCGAATTGGCCGCCCTCAAGCGGCTCTATGGCGAAAACACGCACATCGCCTACGGATCGTTGGTACGCTCGGACGCCTATTGGCGCTGGCTCGTTGGGCGGGGCGGCAACCATCGCGTGTACGTCGCCATCGACGGTCCCGACAAACTCGAACTGGATGATTCGCTGTCGCCGATCGTCGGTTACGCCGCGGCGCGCGAAGGACGGATCGTCGAGATCATGTGTTCCCCGGACCATCCCGAGGCGTCCGTTCAATTATTGGGCCGGGCCTGCGGAGATGCGATCGAAAAGGACTTCCTGCAAGTGCGCGTCGATGCCGCGCCGCGAGAGCCGTTGCATCAACTGCTGGTGCAGGCGGGGGCGGTTTACCGCCATCACGAGGCCGACCAGGGTATGGTCTTCATGGCGAATATCTTCAAGCCGCGCCGGTTTCTCAAACTGATCGGCCGCGATCTGGGGCAGCGAGCCAAGGTGGCCGGACTGCCCCGCCCCTGCCAGCTGGGACTGCTGATCAACAACGAAAAGTACCGCCTGTCGGTCAGTCGGCGGAATGTCGAACTGACGCCCGGCGCGCTGGGACGTAGCTACGTGAAGTGCTCGTTGTACGACGTCAATCAGTTGCTGCTCGGGCATCTCGACGTGCGCGACGCGGTCGACGCGGGGCGGCTGACCGTTTCCACCCACGTCGCACTCGACATGGCCGATGCCCTCTTCCCCCGCCTCCCCTTCTGGCGCCCTCCCTGGGATGAGCTGCCCGCCGGGTAAGTGGCGTGGCACCAACCAAACGAAGATCCTGCAGCAAAGATCGCGACGAGAGATAAGTCCGATGCGGACTACTCAACGCAAAGAGCGGGAATGAAAGTGCGTTTCATCCCCGCCCGGTGAGAGTTGCTGCTATGTAACTTTCTAACACATTCACTTGGCCGTCCAGTACGTTTGGCCGGACGGCAAATCGCCTGCTCTAGCCGGTTGCCCGACTGGCGCCCTGGCGACGACGAATTCCGACAAACAGTCCTATGCCCGCAAGCCCCAGCCAGATCGCAATGGAGGACGGCTCGGGGACAGGCACCGTCAGCAATTCGCTGATCGCATAGTAGCGATAGCTAGAAGTTCCGGACGTTGAGTCACCACTGTTAATCCAGGATGAATCTGCGTTAAGCGGGTATTGGCCGAGCTCTGTCGCTACCTGATCCAAGTTCCGTTCCTTGGTAGGCAACGCCGTCAGCGTCAGAACCGGTAAGGACTGCGCTACCGTCCGAACGGCGTTATTGTTTTCCGAGACATTAATCGGCGCGAGCAGACTCCCGTCCCACATATCATCATAGCCGGTCGCTACCTTGGTCGTTCCGTTGAGCAGGTACACGGGTGCGGACATGTTCGTGTTCGTCTCTGCGGTGACTGTTCACGGTGGAGCCAATAATCCGCCAGCTAATTCCCCAGTCGCCGGTGATCGTTCCATTGTTGGCCGCCGCACGTGACTTGGTCATTGTAGTAGGCGATATCCGTATTATTCGTCGTTTGGTATAACGTGGACGTGACGAACACCAGATGATATTGTGCGCCATATTGACCTTGAAGTTCGTCGGGGATCACGATATCCGCGACAGCTGGCGGGGCGGTCGCCCCGGTCAATAATATTGCAGCGACACAAAAGACGTTCCGCAGTGAAATGCTCATTCGACGTGCCTCCTCTTTGGCCTGACTGGATCTGCTCCTTATTCAATTTGGAGTCGCGTTCCAACGACTCAACCGCGAACATAGCAGTGCCCGGCTAACCTAGCAACAAGCAGGCGGAGAAATTTGACAATAGTTTTGATGTTTTTTCCCGGGAAAAAACCGGAAAATATCCAAAAACACTGTCAGGAAAACGAGCGGCGATCTCTGGTCGGTTGGTGGGGCAGTCGCCTGGGGGTCGGGGCGACTCAAGTCGCGGACGCCAAGTGCTGCTGTGACAAAACGTTGCCGTTACGACTGCCGTCTCCGGCAGCGGCCCTCGGTTTTCTCCTTCCCCCAGCCGCTCCCCTTTCCTGCCCCGATCCACAGAGGGGGTTCGGTCGACGTGAGGCGAGTCTCCATTTCCACCTACCCGGGCAGTGGCGTGAAACGCATGGCTGCGAACGTCGCCCGCCTACTCGGGAACGCCGCGTCGGGGAGTCGCCGCCCGCGGGACCGTCGTCTGGCAGTGGCCGGTGCCAATGCCGAAGGTGGCTGAGCGTTGCGCGACGTTGGCTATTCCTTGGACACGCGCCAGCGCAAGTAAGCATCGAGGAACCCGTCGATGCCGCCGTCGAGGACTTTCTGGAAGCTGCCTTCCGAAAAGCCGGTGCGCACGTCCTTGACGCGTTGATCGGGATGGAGAAAGTAGTTGCGGATCTGTGAGCCGAACCCGACTCGCGATTTGTCTTTGTACTTCTGAGCTTGTTCCGCTTCGCGCCGTTCCTCTTCCACGCGCGCCATGCGGGAGCGGAGCATTTTCCAGGCGGCAGATCGGTTCTTGTGTTGGCTGCGCTCGTTCTGGCACTGGACCACGATCCCGGTTGGCACGTGGGTCAGGCGAATCGCACTGTCGGTCTTATTGACGTGCTGGCCGCCGGCGCCGCTGGCTCGAAACGTATCGACGCGCACGTCGTCTTCGTTGATTTCGATTTCCACGGCATCGGAGATTTCGGGCGAAACATCCACGGCGGCAAAGCTGGTTTGCCGTTTCCCTTCGGCATTGAACGGGCTGATGCGAACCAAGCGGTGGATGCCCGTCTCGCCCCGCAGGTATCCATAAGCCATGGGGCCGCGAATGGCGATTGTGGCGCTGTTGATCCCCGCCTCGTCGTTGTCGTTACGGTCCAACATGGACACGCCGTAATCGTTCTGCTGAGCCCACTGGATATACATGCGCAGCAGCATTTCGGCCCAGTCGTTCGCATCGGTGCCGCCGTCTCGGGCATGGACGGTCAGCAGGGCACCGGCGTCGTCGTGAGGGCCGTTCAGCAGCGCCTTGAGTTCCAGGTCGGAGACCAGCCGGCCGAGTCGGCGCACTTCGCCCGCCACTTCGGCAGCCATGGAGGCGTCTTCCTCGGCCATTTCGAGCAGCGCGGTCAAGTCGTCCGAACCGCGCAGAGCCTCTTCCAGGGGGCCGAGCAGCGATTTGAGCGACTTCAACTCGCCAACAACCTGCTGGGCCGTTTCCTGGTTGTCCCAGAACCCCGGGACCGCCATCCGGTTCTCAATTTCTCCCACCCGCTGCTTTTTAGTGGCGTAGTCAAAGACTGTCTCGAAGTTTGACGATCCGGTCTTGAATGTCTTCCGCCAAGTCAACGATTTCCGAATCCATGCGTGCTTCCCCGTGTGTGAAGCCCCCAGGCTTCAGCGGAATACCCCCAGATAGTCGCGGCGAAATCCGAGCCCTGGCGGGCCCAGTTGCCGAACTGAGCGACTGATCGGAATGGCGATTGCGAAATGTCTCTCTGCGGGCAATATACTGTCCACCTGTGCGATGGGGAATGCCTCGCTCGCTCTCACTCGGTTCCCTCGGACCGACGAGACGCCTAAACTGGAGGAGGATGCGGAGTTTCTATCGTCTGATTTCGTTTCGTGTTGGATGCTTCGAATTGCGGATTGGGAGCATCGCGCGAGCAGTGTATTGGGGCCCATGAGGGTCTGCTCATGGCTCGAGTCGTCTTAGCAATGTCGGGTGGCGTGGACAGCAGCGTGGCGGCCCATCTGCTGCTGCAAGAGGGGCATGAAGTGATCGGTGTGTTCATGCGGCATGGTGAACAGGCCGTTGCCTCGTGCGCCTCGGAAGCCTCACCGCACCCGTCGCTGAGAGTGCTCGGCCCGCTTCCCAGTCGGGAGTCGTCCCATCCGCACGCTCGTGCGGATCACAAGCAGGGCTGTTGCAGCGCCGCGGACGCCCAGGATGCTCGGCGAGTCGCGGACCAACTGGATATCCCGTTCTATGCCCTGAATTTCCAGGCCGAGTTCCGTCGGATCATCGATTACTTCGTGGACCAATACGTGCATGGCCGGACACCAAATCCGTGCATTGTCTGCAATCAATGGCTCAAGTTCGGCAAGCTCTTCGAATATGCCGACAGTGTGGACGCCGAGTATGTTGCCACGGGCCACTATGCGCGCTGCATACTGGCGGCCGACGGTACTCCGTGGTTGTGCCGTGGGGTCGACCACGACAAGGACCAGTCGTACGTATTGTTCGGGATCAGTCGCGAGCGTTTTCAGCGCATCCTGCTACCGGTGGGCCAGTTTCACAAGCTGGAAATCCGGCGTCTGGCGACTGAACTTGGCCTGCGCGTGGCCGACAAGCGGGACAGCCAGGAGATCTGTTTCGTGACGTCCGGCAAACACGATGAATTTGTCCGAGCGCGGTGCGGAGACCGCGATACGAGTGGGAAAATTGTGACGACCGATGGGGATATCGTGGGACACCATCGGGGGATCGAGCGATTCACGGTCGGCCAGCGCAAAGGGCTGGGAGTGGCGATGGGCGAACCCTATTTCGTGGTCCGCATCGATCCGCAGTCGCGCGACGTGGTGATTGGCCGCCGGGCGGAGCTGGCGAAACAGGCGCTGACGGCGACCGACGTGAATTGGCTGGCATCCCCCCCGGCGGGTCCCATTCGCTGCCGGGCCAAGATCCGCTATAACACCCCACCCGCTCCGGCCACCGCCACGCAACTGCCGGACGGGCGGTTGCAGGTGGTTTTTCGTGAACCGTGCTTTGGGGTCGCTCCTGGCCAAGCGGTTGTCTGTTTCGACGGAGATCGAGTGCTGGGTGGCGGTTGGATTGAGTAGTGGGGGGCGCGAGCGCCGCTGAAATCGGTCTCGCGCGGCCGTTTTACAGCTACCTTTGCCATGTCGAATCGGATATCATCGTGGTGCTCAACGTGGCATGATGGAGTGCGGCCTGACCACTCGCTGGGAGCTGGCCGAGTTTCTCCAGATTTTTCTATGGATACTGTCGCCGAAACACGTGGGGGCGGGATTGCCATATGGGGGTTCACTCATGATCGGTCAGCTACTGGTTCTGCTGGGTCAATTTGCTGAGCAAGGTCAAGCGGGAAACGAGTTCGCGTGGTGGATGTTCATCGTCTACGCCTTTGCGATCATCGCGGTGATGGTGATCCTGGTGCTGCTCATTTTCGTCCCCATTTATGGCAAGATTTGGTTTCAGGCATTCATGTCCGACGCGGACGTGAGTTTCACGAGTCTGGTGGGGATGGGTTTTCGGCAGGTGAATCCGCGGGTGATCGTGCAGGCGAAGATCATGGCAGCTCAGGCGGGTCTGGACATCAATCGCAGCACGGGCATCAGTACGGCTCGATTGGAGGCCCATTACCTGGCTGGCGGCAACGTGATGAACGTGATCCATGCCATCATCGCGGCGCATCGAGCGGACATCGACCTCGATTTTGACCGGGCGGCGGCGATCGATCTGGCGGGTCGAGACGTGATGGATGCCGTCCGCACCAGTGTCCATCCGAAGGTGATTGACTGTCCCGATCCGCGACGCAGCGGCAAGACGACGCTCAGCGCAATTGCCCGCAACGGCGTCGAGCTGCGGATTCGTGCGCGGGTGACGGTGCGCACGAATTTGGAGCAGTTGATTGGCGGCGCGACGGAAGAGACGGTGATCGCGCGGGTGGGTGAAGGCATTATCACCTCGATCGGCTCGGCAAACACGCATTTGGAGGTGCTGGAGAACCCGGATCGGATCACGCGAGCGGTATTGTCGCGCGGCCTGGACGCTCACACGGCGTTTGCCATCGTCTCGATCGACATTGCGGATATCGACGTGGGCGAGAATATTGGCGCAAGACTGCAGGCTGATCAAGCCGAGGCGGATACGCGGGTCGCGCGGGCTCGAGCCGAGCGCCGGCGGGCGGAAGCGGTGGCCGCGGAGCAGGAGATGAAGGCCAAGGTGGCCGAGAATCGTGCGCGCCTGGTGATGGCCGAAGCAGAGGTCCCACTGGCCATGGCCGACGCCTTTCGCAGTGGCAATATCTTCTCGACCGGCAACTCCGAGGACCCAACGTAAAACGGAATTCATTCCGTTTACGAAGTACGTATCCGCGCGACCACTACCAGCCGCGCACAACGCAGCGACCGCGGCAGAATAGCGCACGTTAGAGACCCGCCCGACAAGTACGTCAGTGCATCGGCTACCGAAACAATTCGCTTACGGCGAAACGCCAGCCAGGCACGACATCGCTGGCATCGACTTCGGCCTGCTCGTTGAGCACGACAATATTCTCGGCGGATCGATAAACATGCAGCGTCCTGGTGCCTGGGTCAATAAGCAGCACCATGCGTGTCCCGGCAGTAAGCCAGCCCAGGGCCTTCTCTTCGACTTCCGAGAAGGTATCACTCGGTGAAATCACTTCTCCCGCCAGGTCGGGTGCCAACGGTAGATATCCGACATCCTCAACTAATTGAGCAAGTCGTGCGCTGCTGACGTACGCCACGTCGGGGGCGCGGACGGTATCGGGATCGCGAGAAATCAGAAAGCCAGTTTCTGCCGCAAAAACAACTCCCAGATTCTCTTTTCGGACGTGAATTCCCAAAACGAGTCCCACGTTGTGGGCCACGCGGCCGTGGCGTCCTCCCGCCGGCGACATCATTCGTAGCTCTCCCGAAATGAGCTCATATCGATTCCCGTCTTCCGGCATCTCCAGGAGTTGTTCGGCCGTGACAGTGATTGTCCTCGTGTTCATCAATCTAGTCCATTAAGAATCCCTGGCTCTCGTTTCCACCCCCTGATTCTAACATGCGAATGCGATGATTGTGCGTGGCGCTTCGCCGCTACCGCCGCACAGACTCCCCCACGAGGATTTCTCCAGCGAAAAATGGCCTGGCTAGAAGGATGGGAAGAGCGTGTTTTGGAATTCACTCTCCCCTTGGGGAGAGTCGGTCCGTCAGGGCCGGAGAGGGGTATTGGCCCTCCCCGGACGCTTTCGCGTCCGACCCTCCCGCGTTGCGGGAGGGTGATTCGATTTCTCAAACACGCTCTAAACGTCTGTCACGTATCAACTTAGTAAGCTCTGGTCACATCCGTTTGGTCACCCAGTCAAAGCTGAGCCTACGCGACCTGCTGGTTCTAGAGCTGACCGACAAGGCCGTGCTGACAGTCGGTCACCCGAGAGCGATCGTCCAGATCGGCGTTACATGGGCCAATGGTTGGGTTGGGATTGCGCCATGCGACGGCGAACGAATTGACAATCGGAAGAGGGCTCGCGGACCGTATTTTCCGGTCCTTCAACACTGTCGCCGGGCCGCAAGCAACCGTGCTTGACGGACTATGCCGTACGCATCAGGCTGAGGCGAGTTGCGACGCGCTCCATATGATCAGAAAGGGACCATCCGCCATGATCTCCAGACTCGGTCTTCCGTTTGTATCGGTGATACTCTGCTGCTCGATGACACTAGTGGCCGCAGGACAACCGCCCGAGATCATTCACCTGGCCACGGTCGCTCCCGATACGCTGGGGATCACGGCCCAGGCGGGTCGGATCGAATATGGTCGGCAGGTGTCGTATGAACGGCAGGATGGAGATCAGATACGCGGTGACGAGAAAGATCGGCAGGTGTTTCGCCAGGGGAAATTTCTCGGCTGGCTGGTGGGCCGCCAACAGAAACTGGTCTATACCGCGGACACGCTCGAGGGCCAATCGCTCGATACCCGCTGGGCGGATGATCCCGGGAGCTACTCACTGTCGTCCGCGGATGATACCGACTTCACTCAGCCGTCCGCTCCCGTGGCCGTCTATCGCAAAACGAAACCGTCGGATTTTGGTCGCCAGCAGGCGTGGGGCTTCTTCGCTCCATCACGACATGTGCTCTACTTGAAATTCGCCAAGCCACTCAAGCCGGGACGAAGTTATCGGTTGGACTTTCAAGGGGACAAGTTGCCGTCCCAGTCCTTCCGGCACGATCCTCGCTCGCAACGGAGCGAGGCGGTGCATGTGAGCCAGATCGGTTTCCGCGGCGACGATCCGGTGAAGACTGCGTTTCTCTCCTGCTGGCTCGGTAGCGGCGGGCCGCTGAAATACTCGCCGGCATTGAAATTCGAACTGCTCGATGATCGGACCGGTGAAACGGTCTTCGAGGGGAATACGAAGTTGTCGAAGGCGGCTGGTGAAAAGGATGAAGATGCCTACAAGAAGAACTACTCCGGCGTCGACGTTTACGAGATGGAGTTCTCCCAGTGCTGCCAGCCGGGTGTGTATCGCGTGTACGTTGCGGGTGTCGGCTGCTCGTATCGATTCGAGATCAAAGAGAAGGCGTGGCAGGAGGCTTTCTTCGTCTCGGCTCGCGGGTTCTACCACCAACGAAGCGGTATTGCCTTGGGGCCACCCTACACCTCGTTTGATCGCCCGCGATGTTTCTCGCCCGACGGCGGACTCATCGTCTGGCATTCGACCTGTCCTTTGATGGATAGCGCCAACGGCATTAATGCGCTGGGGACCGACAAGGATAATTTCGGAAATCTCGTGAAGGGCAAGACGGACCAGAAAGTCTCGGATGCCTGGGGCGGGTATATGGACGCGGGCGATTGGGATCGCCGGATCCAACATCTGATAGTAACACGCTATCTAGTTGAACTGGCCGATTTGTTTCCCGACTATTTCGGTAACTTGACCCTGAACATACCCGAATCGGGCAATCAACTGCCCGATATCGTCGATGAAGGGCTCTTCAACCTCGATTGCTATCGGCGCATGCAGATGCCTGAGGGGGGCATTCGAGGCGGTATCGAATCGAGCGAGCATCCACGTCATGGTGAAGGAAGCTGGCAGGAATCGCTGGACGTGATGGCCTACGCGCCTGGGATCTGGTCGAGCTTACATCTATGCCGGCGTTGCCGCGCAGGCAGCGTACTTCTTGGAATCGCGCGACCAGACGCTTGCCGGCACGTACCGGGAAAGCAGCTTGCGGGCTATGGCGTGGGCAGAGAAGAATTATCAGGACCTGCAGCAGTCGGCAGACTGGTCGAAGATCAAAGAGAATGCGAAGAACCAGCTGCGTGATGAACGCAATCTGGCGGCTGCCGAGCTGTTTCGACTGACCGGTGACGAGCCCTGGCAACGGGTCTTTCTGGATACGACGAAGTTCGCCGATGCGAAAGCCGACTTGGCGGTGTGGCAGAGTCATGACCAGCGGGAAGCGAACTGGGTGTACTTGCGCACGCAGCGTCCCGGGCTCAACGAGGACGTATTGCGAAACTGCCGCGGAGCATTGCTGCGTGAAGCCGAAGATCGTTTGCACAGCACGCAGCGCACGGGCTTTCACTTTGCCAAAGAACCTTGGCGGCCCGGTGCCTGGGGTGCTTTCTCGGCCCCGGATGGCGTCTCCCTGGTGCGGGCACATGCGCTGACCGGCGACGAACGATTCCTGAAAGGAGCCATACTCGCCTGTCAGTTGGGCGCGGGGGCCAATCCGATCAACCTCTGCTACACCACCGGCCTGGGGCACGAGAGCCCGCAGCATCCGCTGCACATCGATTCGCGGATCACGCATCAGCCACCGCCACCGGGCCTGACCGTGTTCGGTCCCACGGATGTCGCACTGGACAAAGACAATTGGGCACAGAATTTCGTGGCCAAGTACTGCTATCCCGACGTGCAGCAATGGCCGGCGCTGGACGCCTACTGGGATGTCTTCTGGTATCCTTCCATGTGCGAGTTTACAGTGCAAACGCCCATGGCCGCCAACGCCTATGTGTGGGGGTATCTGGCGGCGCGACGCTAGGCGTAGCTGAGGCCGCCGAGGCTTCAGCCGAATGCAGCAACCTGAAGCCCTGCCTCGGAGCCCTGGGCGGGCTCCGCAGCGTAGCTGAAACCGCCCGGCTTCGAGCTGAGCCCTGGCGGGCCCAGCTACGAGGCGGACAGGCAGTCTTTCAGGTACCGCCGAGCTCGGTTAATTTCGTCGGTGATAGCGGCGGTGGTTTCCAGGATAGGAACGCCACGCGGCACCGGATGCATAAAGATCTCGGTATAGCCCTGATAGTTGATGTTGCGCAGCGCGGCCAGGATGAATGTCAACTGATACGGTTGCGCGGAAGATTGCCCGAAAGTGGAACGCGGCAAGGCCAATGTTGCCGCGGCACTAAGACAACCGGCCAGGCAACTGCGTCGTGAAATCGTCTTGTCGAGCATCAGGGGCCTTCCAGCAGCTCGAGTTGAACATCATCGAGCCAGATCTTGACGGTGGTTGGTGACTCGTTCGTACCGCGTTCGACGGCAAACTGCCCCGTGGCTGCATTGAGCGGCGTTTCGGCAATGGCCGATAACTGCTGCCACTCTCCGGCGCGGTGCATGTCGTACAAGTTCGTGGTGATATTGGTACTCCATTTCCCCTGGCCGTCGTTGATGCCCAGTTTGAAATACGGAGGCAGCGAAGCGGGTTGCAGAGTGGCGACCTTCATCCAGCACGTGAGGCGGTACTTGCTGCCGGGATAAACGACGAATGAACGGCGGCCTGCCGCGTAGTTCCAACCATCGGATTGAGTTCCTTCGACGCGCAGACTCGCCCCCCCGGAATGTTGTTCGGTCTGATCTACGGCGAGCTTGATTCCCTGGCCGGCGGACCAATCCGGACCAGCCTGCTCGAATCCCTCCTGCAAAGTCACCAGGTCATCCGCGGTGGCCGTCACGGCCGGGATTTCGCCGAGCAGGTAACGGCCATCGTCATCCCGGCCCGCGATTCCCAGCTGGATGTTCACCGTTGGTTTTTCCGGCAGACGCATAGCAACTTTCAGCCGGTAGGTACCGGCCGGCATGCCCGGCGGGATGCGCATGACCGTCTGATGATCCGTCACGCTTCCCGGGTTCCACTGTGTGGTGGAGACTTCCGGGAAGTAGAGTTGGCTGGCCACCACCTTGTCCTGTTGGTCGTGGAGCGTGAATTCGAGGGCCAAGCTTTCGTAGCAGGGAGCTACTCCGGCGTTGGTCCATTGATGCTCCAAGATCAGGCGACCGGGCCGATTTTCCCGGACGCGGAACTGCTGAGGCACCTGGATCTCGTTCAGCACGAACCGAAAACCGATCTTGCGCGCGGCATCCAGAAACAGCTCCTTCACGTCGGGTGCGGCCTTCTCCCACTGAGTCATACCCAGGATGTTCGTGTTTAAGTACGAAATCGGGTCGCTCATGCCCCGATCGACGGTGGTTCGGAGATCCCAATGCTGCTGCCGCATGGCTTCCAGTCCACTGTGGAACTCGTAATTGCAGATAACGCCGCGTGGTGCATAAGGGCGGAAGAAGCGGTTGCCGACGTCCGCACTGGGGCCGCGGGGGGTCAGACCATCCTGCCGGAAATGCAGACCGCGCAAGGCAGCGTAATCGTTGATCTGTGCGTAGTCGCCGACGTTCAGGAATACTCGTGTGTGAGGAAACGCGTGGGCGTGCGCGTCGATGATCTGGCGGTAGGCGGCGACATATTTTTCGGGGGTGAAACCGGTTTCGTCCAATTGGGCAGTCGTCCAGCGTCCGGGGATGTGCAGGCCCAGGTGCATCTCACCCCATTCGCCGATGCCACCGATGTCGATGTATTCCAGAGCCTCACGGCCGTCCAGATATTCTCCCAGCCGCGCAACGAACTCGCAGTAGAGCTGCAGGTACTTCTCGTGCCAGAAGACCGGATCGATCTGCTGCTGTTTTCGCAGCCCTATGTGACGGACCCCGGGCACGCCCTGTTCGAAGACCCATTTCGGTGTGGCATATTCACACCCGGCATGCATGCTCTCGGACATGACGCGAAAGGCCACTCGCTTCCCCAGTTTCTTGGCCCAGAAATCAAAGATCGGCTGGAAGTAAGCGTCGTATCCGCTGCCAGGCCCCTCTTCCTCCAGATCGCTCCACACGGGCCGGAAGTACACGATGTCGGCCATCTGGAAGATCCAGGCATCGGGGGCGGGCTGGTAGCCGAGTTGGCTGCCGCCGGCGAGGTACAACCCCATGCCCGGATTGAACAGGACGGCGTCAGTCTGCGCGGGAGTAATCGTCCGCAGTGCGACGACTGGTGCGTCGACCTGCTCGGACGGGTGTGCTCCCCGGGCCACCGCCGCTGGGCCGAGGAGGCACCATACGGCCAGGATGGTGAACTTGCTGCGCATCGCGAAGCTCCCTGATTCAGATGGTTGCGAACGTGGTGGGGAGTGGCGGCAACGCCGGCTCGGCACACGCCGAGACCTGCCGCCACCCCAATTTGTTTTTGTCGCACTTTCTCACGTCATGAATGTTTAACGCTCAGTGCCACATCCACGACGAATTCCGGTGACGCCAGGCTCTTCGCCCCGCCGTCGTGCTGGAACGTCTCGGTCTTCTCGATGGTTCCGTTCTTGGTATTGATCCAATCCGCCTGGTAACGTCCTGCGGGCAGGTTGAGGTTCAGGCTGGTTTGCCGGGGTCGTTCGAGTTTCGCAAGGTCCAGTTCTTTGGGCAGGCTCACGTGCAGATAGACCGCATAGGCCCTCCCCTGCTCGGCCATGGCTCGAGCTGCCATGCCATCCGGGACGTTCGCGACAACGGTATCATCCGGTTTCATACGGATGAAGTCGAACGACTGAATGAAGTCGCGGAGGATGGACAGTTGCTTGCGCAGAGCCGGACTGCCGCCGCCGGGCGATTTGTAGTCGAGAAACGTGCCGCCGGGATGCTGGGGAGTAAACGAGTAATCGAGATTATTGTAGAGCGCGCCGCCGGCGATGATGAAGTTCCAGCCTTCGGTGCGATAGAGCAAATCCTCCTGGCCACGAAATCCCGTTTCGTTTTCGCCGATCACCTTGTTCAGGCCGTAGTTCATGGCCACGGTATCGGGGGGGACGCAGTAATGGAAATTGTAGATCGATACATGAGGGTGTGGAGCGTCCACTTTTTGCCGGCCGTTGGCGATATTCAGGGAGATCAGATGGCGTTGCGGCAGGCGGTCCTCGGCGCGGACGATTTCCTCGATGATGCGGTGTTGCCACGGCATCGTGACTCCACCGAAGTAGGGTTCATTACAGATCTCGAAATAGAGATTGTCAAAGCCGTTGAGTTCCTGGACGATTTTGCGTGTGACGGCCAACTGCACTTCGAGCAGCTTGGGATGCTTCAGCGTGTAGACTTCTTCGCGGTCACAAGCGGGTACGTCATTCACGTTGTTGGCGGGATTCATGGGACTGGCCGCCCACATGGCGTCGTCGTACATCGGGCAGAATAAATTGAACTCGACAACCACGCCCCGCGATTGAGCGTGCCGCATGAAGTCGTGCAGACGCTGGAAATAGGCTTCGTCCCAATTGCTCAGATCAAACTTGTTGCCGGCGTCAAAGTACCCCGGCCTGTCGCTGCGGGCCCACGGGCAGACAAATCGCAGCGGCTTGGGGGCGAGCGTATTGTCGGTGATATTGAACGAGTCGGCCGTCTCGCGGTACACACCGCTGAACGTCCGCGTGAGATTCAGTTTGTCCGCAGCCAGCGCGTCGAAGTAGGCTGCATAGTCGAAATCGAGATTCATCAGTGCCCCGTAGTGTTCGCCGGATGTGATGAGCAGCGTCGGTTGGCCGCCCCAGAGAAAATAGTGCGGGTTGTCCGGATGCAGAGCAAGCGGCTGCTGCGAGATGACCGGGCTGGGGACGAACCAACAGCAGGTCAGAACTGTCAGCGCCAGCCAGGCAATTCCGAACGTGTTTTGTCTCGTGGCATTCATCGCAGTCTGCTCCTCAATAGAACGCTGTCAGGGCCGGAAAGGGAATTACCGTTAGTCGAATATACTCGCTCATGGCGCGCAAGTTCCAATATTTCATTTCTCGAATCCGAAATCCGAAGGACCAGATACCAAACAAATTCGCATCACACAACATCGGGAGGAAGGGAGGAAGGGAGGAAGGGAGGAAGGGAGAAAGGGAGGAAGGGAATACGGAGGACGCGGTAGCATGCTCGCGTGGTGAGAGTTTGTGTACGGCTCATGACCGTGGTCTTGCGGGCTGCGGAGGTTTTGGATTTCGGATTTCGGATTTCGAGTTTTTGCTTTCGAATTTGTTTAGGTTTTCGATATTGGGATTTTGAGTTTCCTGTTTGGTTGTGGCCGCCGGCCGCGTCAGGTGACTCTAGAGCGTCCACCCCTCGCGAAAGTGGGGCGTCAGCCACTGGTTGGCATCTTCGTGGTTCGTGAAGCGCATGGCAGGACCATCCCAGGCGAGTCGTGTATCGGGATAGCGAATTGCGATGACGGCCAGCAGAGCCAGTTCGGTAAGCGGTCCGCCGTAGTCGAAATTCGATCCGGCCTGCTGCCGAGTCCGGATCGCAGCGGTCCAGTCTCGATAATGGTCAGGCACACGAGGAAGGGTCGGTTCGGGGCGTTGGTAGGCGTCCATCTTCGCCTTGGGAAAGAGCCGTGCGCCACCGGCGCCATGGCTGCCGTATTTGATGCCCCCCTGATCGCCCAGCACGATGGCGCCCGGGATGGGCATTTCCACGTCCAGGTCATGGGGGACAGGTGCCGCACAATCGCCGTCATACCAAGAGAGACTGACTGGGCCCCGCTTGTCATTGCCGGCAAACTCGTAGTGGATCGTGGTGCCACGTGGGTAGACCTGCGCATGTTCTGCTGGTGAATAGCCCACCACCTTGGCCTCCACGGACTGTGGAGCACCCAGGTCCAGCGCCCAGAAGACCGGATCGATCACATGACAGATCCAGTCGCCGACGCAGCCGGTGCCGAAATCGAGCCAGCCGCGCCACTTGCCCGGCAAGTAGACGGGATTGTAAGGCCGCATCGCCGCCGGACCGATCCAGAGGTCCCAGTCGAGCGTATCGGGGACTTCGTGCACTTCCAGCAACTTGGGCAGTCGATCGATCTGGCAGTACGAACCGGCGCGGCCGCCGTGCGATGCGTGAATGGTGTGCACGTTGCCGATGGCGCCGTCCCAGATCCATTCGCAGAACATCCGGATGTGGTCAAACGAATGCCCTTGGTTTCCCAACTGAGTCACGACGTTGTTCTTGGTCGCGATTCGGCGCAGTTCGCGAACCTCTGCCACGCTGTGTGCCAGCGGCTTCTCGCAATAAACGTGTTTGCCCTGCTCCATTGCCGCCTTGGCGATTACCGCGTGCGTGTGATCAGGAGTCGACACGACGACGGCATCGAGCTGATTAGACAGTTCATCGAGCATCTGGCGATAGTCGCGATATTTCCTGGCGTTCGGATATTCATTGAAGGATTTCGCGGCCTGTTTCAGGTCGACGTCGCACAGGGCCACACAATTCTCACGTTTCAAGCCATCCAAGTTTGCACGGCCGCGTCCCCCCACACCGACGAAGCCGAGGTTGAGCTTCTCGCTCGGCGGTGTTTCGCCACTCCCGGCCACCGCGCAGCGCGGAACAATAGCGAACCCCGTCGCCAGGGTCGAGCACTTCAAGAAGTCTCGCCGTTTCATTATGACTCCCTCCGCCTTCCCCTACGTAAAACGGAATTTATTCCGTTTATGCAGCACCCCCCCGTCGCCCACTTACAGCGAACCGAACGCGCCATTCGGCTTCTCCCGGTCATGATGCCCCATGTTGTGCAAGGAGTCAATTCCGGCGTGGAGCAATTACGCCTTCTGGGTGGAGTTGTGGCCGGCATCTGGCGTCGGGACTGGACGGTGTCATATTCTCGCGCGGGGAAGCACTTGTCGTCGGGCGAGTCCGCATCGCGGGCGTGTGTCAGGGGGGCGGCATCGGTCCAGCGGGGGCTGTTGGCGGGAATTGACAACCGAGCGACTTCCACGCATGCTGGCAACTGAGTCGCTTCGCGGGCCAGGGTTTCGGTGCTGCCGATTTGTTCTGCTTTGCAGGGCAGCTGGCTTCGTAGCGTGTTCATTGATTCGGGAGCTGTCTTGCTGCCGTGGACGATGCACCTTGTTGGGACGAAAGAGCTCATGATGATGAGGAAATCGGCTTGGTGTCAGTGTTGGTTGTGTTTGTGTCTGAGCGTTGTCGGTGTGTCGCACCCCCACGGAGCCGAGGCGGGTGGAGGAGTTGTGGAGATCGACGCGGGCGAGGGTCAGTTGACGCTCGATCGGATCTTCAGCAACGGCGAATTCAGGGCGGCAAGTGTCTCAGTCCAGTGGTTGTCGGCTGGAGCGGCGTATACGGTGCTGGAGAAACCGACGGAGGTTGGTGAGGCGATTGTCCGCCACGCTTGCGACAGTGACCAGTCCGAGGTGTTGGTACCGGCCGAGCGGCTGGTGCCGCCGGGGAGTGATCGTGCCCTGCAAGTGCAAGACTATAGCCTGTCGGCCGACAGTTCGTTGTTACTGATCTATACCAATTCCCAACGCGTATGGCGGCAGAATACGCGTGGTGACTACTGGTTGTTGGACCGTTCCAGTCACGAACTTCGGAAGTTGGGGGGGGATGTCGCGCCGGCGACGCTCATGTTCGCCGGGATCTCGCCGACCGGCCGCCACGTGGCCTACGTGCGCGATCGCAATCTGTACGTGGAGGATCTGGTGAGTCGCGAGATTCGGCAGCTTACTCAAACCGACTCGCCGAACATCATCAACGGAACGTTCGACTGGGTCTATGAAGAGGAATTGTCGTTGCGCAACGGATGGCGTTGGAGCCCGGACGGGCAATCGATCGCCTTCTGGCAACTCGATACCAGCGGAGTGCCGCAATTCCCGTTGGTCAACAACACCGACGAGCTGTATCCGACGGTGCGCTGGTTTCCCTATCCGAAGGTCGGTCAACGGAATTCAGCGTGCCGTGTGGGAGTGGTGTCGGCCGCCGGGGGTGACGTCTGCTGGTTAAACGTGCCCGGGGATGCCCGTGACAACTATATTGCGCGGATGGAATGGATCGATCAGCGGCACGTTGTCCTGCAGCAGCTCAACCGGCGGCAGAATACGCTGCGTGTCATGCTGGCCGATGCGCAGACGGGCGACGTCACGACGCTGTTGACCGAACACGACGACGCGTGGGTCGATGTCCACGACGAGATGTTCTGGATCGACCAGTCAACACGCTTCACGTGGATCAGCGAGCGGGACGGTTGGAGGCACGTCTATCTGGTGGATCGCGAGCAAGGCCAGCCGCAGTTGGTGACGCCAGGTGCGTACGATGTGATTCGGTTGTTGAAGGTAGATGAAACGAACCAATGCCTCTATTTCCTTGCCTCGCCCGACAATGCATGCCAGCAGTATTTGTATCGCATTCAACTGGATGGCACGAGATTGACCAGGATCACTCCCCCGGGTGAATCCGGCTGGTTTGACTACAGCATTTCGCCCGACGGGCGGGCGGCCATCCTGACATCGTCCGCGGGGGATCGCACACCGCGCACGGAAATCGTCGGTCTGCCCGAACATGCACGGGTCCGCGTCCTGGAGGAGAACGGCGAACTACGGCAGAACTTCGATAAATTGGACCGCACGGCGACGGAGTTCTTTCGCGTCGACATCGGCGACGGCGTGCAACTGGACGGCTGGTGCATTCTCCCTCCACGCCTGGATGCCGCCAGGAAGTATCCGTTACTGGTCCACGTGTACGGCGAGCCGGCCGGGCAGACGGTGCTCGATCGTTGGGGTGGAGAGAACTACCTATGGCACCTGATGCTCGCCCAGCAAGGCTATGTGGTGATGAGCTTCGACAACCGCGGGACTCCGGCGCCGCGCGGCCGCAGCTGGCGCAAGTCTGTCTTCCAACAGATCGGGATATTAGCGCCCAAGGAGCAGGCCGCCGCGCTGCAGGCCGTGTTGCGCGAACGGCCCTATCTGGATCCGGAGCGAGTGGGCGTGTGGGGGTGGAGTGGCGGAGGTTCCATGACCCTGAACGCCATCTTCAAGTATCCCGATCTCTACCAGACGGCGATCTCCGTCGCTCCCGTGCCGAATCAACGCTACTATGATTCGATTTATCAGGAACGCTACATGGGGCTGCCGGAAGACAACGTGGAAGGGTTCTTGCAGGGGTCGGCGATCAATTTCGCAGGACAACTCAAAGGGAACCTGCTGCTGATTCACGGTACTGGCGATGACAACTGCCACTACCAGACGGTGGAGAAATTGATCAACGAGTTGATTCGCTATAACAAGCGATTCTCGATGATGGCCTATCCCAACCGCTCGCACTCGATCCGTGAAGGAACCAACACGACACGACACCTGCGCCAGCTGATGACGGATTACTTGGAAGAGCACCTGCCGGTCGGACCGCGCTAAAGGGTGAACGTGTAACAGCTGCGCACGGTGCTCGCATGTTTGTGGGTCCTGGGCCACGTTTGGTCTGTCTGGTGACAGTTCTCCAGGTGTGGTCGACAGCGGTCGCCTAACAGCTTAACCGATCGGAGCCTCGTGTAAAGCAAACGTCGACAAACGGGCGACGTGCCAAATGCGCAGGGGATTCTGCCTCGGAGACGGCATTGGACATCGTGATACTCTTGCGGTACGTTGAAGGCGACCAGACAATGCGAGCAGGCATCGATTTGATGAAGATGTGCGTCCTTGATTCCACAACGGTTTCTTGCCAACGGAAATGAAGCGATGATCGGACACAGACGAAGTACCAGCTGGGTTGTTGCAGCCTTATTGTTTCTTTGGGCCGGGCTCTGCTTTGGAGAGGAGGCCGAGAACCAGGTAATCGCGAACAAGACGCTGGTCGCGTGGGTGGCACCCGCGAATCTGACGCAGCGGGGCGGCAGTGTGCTGACGATTGAAAAGAGTGGTGGCGTCTTCGACGCCATCGTGTTGGGCGAACTGGCGATGTCGAAGTGGATGGCGGGAAGTGAGGGTTTCAACCGCACGCCACAGGACCAGGCGGCCTGGCCCGCGGAGGTCGCCGACAGCACGACGTTGGTGCAGATCGCCATTGTCTATCGGGACCAGCAGATCAGCATTTATCGCAACGGCGAGTGTTGCGCGGAGTACACCGCCAGCGGCTCGGAACGATTCGGCCGTGACAGCCTGGTGTTGCTGGGACTGCGGCACTTGGGGGCCCAGCCCGACAACCGGTTCTTCACCGGCATGATTGACGATGCGCGACTTTACGACGTGGCACTCGATGCCGCGCAGGTCGCTGCCTTGAGGCCGAACCAGCCGTCGGAACCGGCGCCGCTGGCCTGGTGGGATTTCGAGGAGGGGAGCGCGACCGATCGGATGAAGACATTTCCCGTCACGACATTGTTGGGCGACGCACGCATCGCGGACGGCAAGTTGATTCTCGCCCAGCCGGGTGCCTTCCTGCTGGCGTCCAACGCGGCACCCGACGCGAACCTTGCCTCTGCCGATCAGAACGTTGCCGATCAGGCAGCGCGAGCGCTGCGTGAAAAACTCCTCTCTGATCCCTATCGACCCGGCTACCACTTCGTCGTGCCGGAAGGGCGAGCGATGCCGTTCGATCCCAACGGGGCGATCTTCTGGAAAGGACGCTACCATCTCTTCTACATTTTCCAGGACCAGCGAGGTCACAATTGGGGGCACGTCTCGAGTACCGATCTGGTTCACTGGCGGCATCATCCGACCGGATTAGTGTCGGGCATGTTCAGCGGCAACTGTTTCATCAATAAGGACGGCCGACCGACCATGTGCTACCATCAGGTGGGCCAAGGGAATGCGATGGCTGTGGCGGTGGATGACGAGTTGAACCAGTGGGAGAAACTGTCATCGAATCCGATCACTCCCAAGACCCAACCGGGTGACCCCTATCACGACACGTATCGGTCCTGGGATCCCTACGGATGGCTGGAGGATGACACTTACTACGCCATATTTGGCGGAGAACGGCCGGGCGTAGTGAAGTCGGATCGCTTGGAAGGCGAGTGGAAGTACGTCGGCGATCTGCTGGCCCATACCGTGGACGGTGTGTCGATCAACGAAGATGTGTCGTGTGCCGACTTCTTTCGGCTAGGCGATCAGCGGATGCTGCTCTGTATCAGCCACCGGCTCGGCTGCCGCTACTACCTTGGCCAGTGGAAGGATGAACAGTTCCATCCGACGTTTCACGAAAAGATGAGTTGGGTGGACAATTCGTTCTTTGCGCCGAAAGTCTGTTGGACGACCAGGGGCGCCGGATCATGTGGGCGTGGATTTTCGACGGCCCCGCCTTCGCCACGCGCATGGACTTCGGCTGGTCGGGGACCATGAGTCTGCCGCGGGTTCTGACGCTCGGTGACGATGGCATGCTGCGGATGAGTCCACCCGCGGAGCTGACGCTGCTGCGTTACAACGGCAGGAGAAGCCCGCAGTCTGGTCGTCGCGGCCGACACGGAGTTGACCTGGGAGGGCGTGCAGGGCAACAGCATCGAACTTTGTCTGGAGATCAGTGCGAACGATGCCCGGCAGTATGGTGTCAAAGTGTGCTGTTCTCCCGACGGCGCCGAAGCAAACGCTGGTCTATTACGATGCGACGGAGAAGAAACTGACGATCGATACCAGGCAAGTCGAGCTTGACGGAGGGGGCCAAGAGTGTCGAAGCGGGTCCGTTGAACTTGGCAGGCGGACGAACCGCTCAAGCTGCGCATATTCGTTGACAAGTCAGTCGTCGAAGTGTTTGCCAACGATCGCCAGGCGGTGATGCGGCGCATCTATCCGTCGCGGCCAGACAGCCTCGGCGTGAAGCTGTTTGCCACGGCGGCGAGGCTCACGTCACGAATCTGGAGGCGTGGGACCTGATGCCGTCCAATCCGTATTGAAGTGGCCGGCCGGAAGAAATGATCCAAGCATCCAGTACAGAACCTATTCGTTCCCCATCGAGCAGTCTGTGTCACCAACATGCGCACAGCAGTGCGCATGTTACGGAGTAAAACGAGCCAGGGCCTCGAACCAATTTCGAACTGCCGTTCAGTCCGGTCAACGCGCCGAGCGCTGGTCGCTAGAACTTGACTCAAAATGCTCAGGTTTTGCCCCATCAGTCGACTAAGGGCTGGGGGAAAAACAACTTCGGTGTTTTCCGATTTCCGCCGGGCTTGCCCCGGCCGGGATCACAACTGGCCAGCTACCAGCGAGGTCGAAAATCCCCTCCCCCACTTTCCTTCCCACTCGCTTTGCGAGTGGGAAGGAAAGTGGGGGAGCAGAGGTCGTGCGGTAATTGTGGTAGCAGATCAGTTGTCGCTCCGCTGGGACAAGCCCAGCGGAAGCGGGGAAAGAAAATTAGAAAATATCCGAGCATCAAATACCAAGATTATTCTTCCCACGACCCTAAGCGGGCGTGAAGCCGACCACTCCACGAACCGGCATGGTCCAGATGTCCATTTCCCATTCCTGACGCACGTCAAAACCGGCATCACGCAGGAACTGGGACGCGTCGATCGGCTGGCAATCGACGATGTGAGGGAAGTGCTGGTGCATCCAGACGTAGGTTTTCTCCAGGATGCTGGCGTGTTCGCCTTTTCTGACCGTGGCCATCGAGACCACCGCGAATCGGCCACCGGGCTTGAGGACCCGCAGGATTTCCGCCAATACGGTGGGAATATCTTCCAGCGCGAAAAGCTCCAAGGTAAAGCTCATGAATGCCGCATCGAAGCTGCTCTGCTCATAGGGGAGCGAGCGAGCGTTACCGACGGTCAAGTGGACGCGGTCCGACAGGCCTTTGTCGGCGAGTTTGCCCTGGGCGACCGACAGCATGCCGGGCGAAACGTCGATACCGCACACCTCTCCATTGGCCCCGACCGCTTGAGCCAGATTGATCAAGCTGTTGCCGGTGCCGAAACCGACTTCCAGCGCACGCTCTCCCGGCTGCAACTGAAGAGCCTTTTCGCCGGCTTCGCGAGCCTTGTGTTCATTTCCATCCGCGATCATGTCATACGCTTGACTGATCCGGTCATAAAACGACTGGTTCGTGGTCTGCTGGCTGTCGGGCATGTCGTTGGTCTCCTCCTTCGTCATCCTCATCTTAATGCGGTTGGTGGCCGCAGCCAATTGCAGCGTCGCGTCCCGGCCGGGGATTTGACAGTTATAGGCGACCACAGTCAATAGGGAAGGAAGAATAAGGAGTACGGCAACAGACGAAGTCACGACCCGAAAGGGACTTGCAGCCCAGTATTTCTGTCATCCGATCTTCTTGTCTCCCGTCACTGCCGCAAAGTGGACTCGACTTCTTGGCGTCGCCACGGTTCCCAGGTCCGCTTCTTTCAGTGCCAGTCCGAAGTCGGCCACACAAGGATGCTCGTCGCGCTCCAACAGAATGTTGCCCGGCTTGGCGTCTCGATGCACGATGTCTCGGGTGTGGGCATAATGCAGTGCGTCTGCGATCAAGGCGACGATGTGCACCGCCTGGCCGCAGGCCAGCGGATGTTGCTTGATTCGCTGAGCGAGATCGGGACCTTCGACCCTGCAAGAAGTTGTGTGCGCCAAGAACGCCTCTCCTGGTTATGCCATAGTCCGGCGCAAAAGCGAACCTCTGGGAAGCCGTCAAAAAATGACGACCCGTGCTCCTTCCATGAGGTGGTTGTTCAAGTGACTGTTCAGCGACCCGGCCGCGAGAGCACGCCTGGCAAAATCACGGCCACGACAGTCGACCGGCAATCCCTTTACTTCTCGCTCGTATCCTTACGCATCGATCGCATAAGGCGCACGTTGCGGACGACTGCGCAGGGCGCTGGCTTGCGGATCGTCGACGAAGTCTTCTTTTTCCGCATCCCACTTCAGCTTGCGTTTCAGCAGTATCGCGATGTTGCACAGGTGGCACGAAGTCATCGTGCGATGGTGAGTGAAGGGGTCGGAGATCGTGAACTTCCGCTGCTTGAGACACTCGAAGAAGTGGCGCATGTGATCGCCCGGTTGCGTGCCTCCGTAGAGCTTAATGACCTCCTGATCCAGCCATTCTGTATCGGCTGTGGATTGCTCGATCTCTTCGATGGGTTTGCCGGTCAGCCTGCCGCGACTGACGAAGATCTTTCCCTTATCCCCTTCGAACCAGATACCGTTGTCGGGCTCGTCCTGCACAATCATGGTATTGCCGTTGGGGTAAGTCAGCTGAATGTTGAACGTCAGGGCGGTATTGAAGCCGTTCTTGAGTTTCTGCTGCCCGGCGAAGAATTGGACGGGATCGAAATCGGCTGGGTATACGTCGGGGAATGTCGCGGTCCCCTCGATTTCGCTCGGACCGCTGCTGGTATAGCCGAGGCCCCACTGGGCAATGTCGATGTGATGGGCCCCCCAGTCGGTCATCTTGCCGCCCGAGTACTCCAGCCACCAGCGGAAATTGCCGTGACAACGCTCGGAGACATAGGGCACTGACGGAGCCTGTCCCAGCCAGAAATCCCAGTTGAGGCTGGCCGGTGGAGCGGTCGCTTGCCACGGGCCACCGGCAGGTCCCCCGCCGATCGAGCAGGTGGCCGTCAGTCTGTCGCCGAGCCTCCCGCTCTGTGCCAGCACGATGGCCTTGAGGAACATGGCCCGATCTTCGCTGCGCTGTTGCGTGCCGACATGAAGGATCTTGCCAGATTGCTTGACCACGTGGCAGATTTGTTTGCCTTCATCAATGGTCAGCGTGAGGGGCTTCTGGCACTGTACGTCTTTCCCGGCCTGCAGGGCATCGATGACGATCTTCGTGTGCCAATGGTCAGGAGTCCCGATGGTGACGACATCAACATCCGGGCGATCCAGAACCTGGCGGTAGTCGGTGTAGACCTCGCACTTGCCGCCAAACTGATCCCAGGCGGCGAACTTCTCCGCGTGATCTCGGTCCACGTCCGCACAGGCCACCATGTTGGCAAACCGCGAAGCACTCCGACCGTCACCGGTTCCCATGCCGCCCACGCCAATGGATGCCACGTTCGGTCGGTCGTTCTTGTCTTGGGCTTTGGCGTAGCTGCTGGTCCAGGTGTAAGGTACGGCAGCGGCAGCGGCGAGGCCGGCACCGGTACGCAGAAAGTCACGACGGGTTGTACGCGGACGACTCATGGCGGATTCCTCATCAGGGTTTGGTGTATGGGTGTATTGCTGGGGGGAGCGATGCGTGAGTGAGACGGCCGTTCCGCGAGGCACGGCATTTGTTCCACTTCAGTGTAACCTCCTCCGACTCCCCATGCATCGCGATAGGGGTCTTTCGGGGGGAGAAACCGAGGCATGGGGGATTGGATTTGTGCAACTGCCTGGGGGACGATCCCCCAGACTTACCGGCAGACTTGACCGCCATGCGGACTTGCGGCCGCCACCCGACCGTCGATCGAGGCCGCGTTGACGGAGCTGCGGGTCGGGGCATTGTGCCGACACGCCGCTGCCGATCCGCTCGCCTGGAGCATCCTACCGAGCGGCGCGAAACACCTGCTGGATCGTTTCGAGTTTCATGTTGGCGTCACCACGTGTGGGCGCGACGATGCCCCCTTCGCCGAACTCGTTCCACGCGTAGATCAGCAGCACCTTCTGGCGTCCATCGGGCGTCGGCAGGCCGAGGTTGGGGTGCTGCTCCAACGCGTCCGCGGCCGACTGCAGAGCGGCTCTCCATTGTGCACGCGAGGGCAATTCAAACGAGGGCCGCGGATCGCGCCAGGGACGCGGGTCCCAGCCGGCCGGTACATAGGGGATGTACAGCTTGGCACAGTGTTGGGCATAGTCCGCCCACC
Organism: uncultured Planctomycetota bacterium; assembly: GCA_963802295.1. Lineage (GTDB taxonomy): Bacteria > Planctomycetota > Planctomycetia > Pirellulales > Pirellulaceae > JAJRVM01. Next base: position 892,634 of record CAWDIM010000022.1, read on the forward strand.
CCTTTTGCGCCAGGCTCAGCAGATCTTCGTACGGATAAAGGGACTCTCGCTGCTCGAGCTGCGGGATTTCCATGTAGGTCGTCACGTAGTCGAACGGTTCGAGTGCCTCGGCGGGAGGGATTCCCAGCGGTGACACTCCGGCACCAATCAAGGGATCGGGAAGTCCCAGCTGGCGAGCGACGTTGCGCAGCGTAGTCACGCGACTGGCCACCTGGACTGGATCTTCCCCGTTCTGCATGCGAAAGGCGTGCAACCCGTGGATCTTGAAGACCGGCCGGCCTCCGACTCGCAGGTAGCTTGGATGCTGCATCACCTCGCACCACATGCGACAGGTCTTCTCCCACGCGGCATCGTCCCGAATGCCAAACGGATCGTGGTTCACGTATTCCACAGTAAAGCGGAGTCGGTGCTGCTCGGGGGATGCGAGGAACAATCGCAGGCCTTCATTGACTCGTTCCACGTGCTGCGGGACGGGACGTCCGTCGGCCTTGAGTCGATCGCGCATGTCGTCGACCGGGTACCAGAGAATCTGAAAGAAATCGACGCCCGATCGTGCCGCTGCCACGATCTCCTTGTCCATTGTCGGTTGGTCGTTGTATTCTCCCAGCAGCGGGATGCGGCCTGGATAGTCCTTGCGCCAATCTTCGCCACCCGTAGCGTATTTGTTGGGAGACGGCTCCCACCAGCCGGCGAAATAGTAGACTCCGACCAGGCACCGGGCTGAATCGGCAGGCAGGTCCGCTCGGTTCCCGGCGTCTTCGTCAGGCGCCCGTGCCACGGACCAGTGGCACGTGGCCAGGCTCACCACAACAGTGACTAGAAGGAGAGCGAGTCGATGAGCCAAAACTGGCGGCAGGGTCAGCAGGGTCTCTCGAATTGACATATTGTTCTTCCTCTAACGCGGCCAATGGCAGCGACCAAATCGTGCAAACGAGACGTTCGAAAGGTGAATATCGAGATCTTAACGCGGCCTGCGGCCGCATTCAAAAAGTTTGTGGAAGTGGAGGACCGTGTCGCCGCTGTCCTGGGGGAAAGAACCGGTCTTCCGCAAGTACGGCGGCAAAATCTTCGAGGTGCATTTCTCCTTGCCTCCTCTCCGGACGACGGTCGTGGGCACGGGGTTGACGAACCGGCAAATCTCCCACTCTCGTCGTGATGTTCCGTTCCGGCAGATACCTATTCCAGACGACTTGGCGGTGCCCGTTCCGATCCTTCAGATCATCATGACTTTCCCGCCACTCTGCCACTTCCCCCTCAATGGCCGTCGCCAACATCTGCTGCGCCCTCCGCTGAATTCTCAGCCATTCGCTGTCACGAGTCTCAAGATATCCGTCAACGCTCACGAGATTCTGTACCGAGTTAGTCGTTGTCTATCAGGGGGTATGTGTTCACAAAACTGATTCGCAGGGATATTCTCATCGCCTGGACAGACGGTACGCCTTGTAGGGCGCGGCTTTTCACTTCCCTTTCGTTTCTCGATATATCTGGAGGAGACACCATGCGACGAACTGTGTTGGCCATCACCGCCGTTACCGTTATCGCCACTTGCGGGGTGGCATATCCTCAAGAGAAGACGAACGCAAGCCCTGCTGCCAACCACTACCTGGCATTTTGGCAGAGCTATTTTCAGGGGGATTGGACTGTCCGAGTCACAGAAGGAGAAACTGTTGGGAGGATTGCCACTGGAAACGAGGGCACGTGGTCCTGCCAACTTGCCCCGACAAAGGCTTGCATGTTGTTTTCGGCGACGATGAATGGAACGGCCGATTCCAACGCGATCGCCGGCTTCGATCGCGTTGCCAATGCGTGGAAGGAGGTCTCCTTCCTGGCGAATGGAGGCCAGTTGGTCCATTTGTACCATGCTGAGCCAGCCGACCTGGTCGGAGATCCCGTGGGAAAGGTAATTAGCGGCAAGGCTAAGTTCATTCACACCGATGGGAAGGTCGAAAACGGCGACGTTACCATCTCAATTCTGAATCGTGATAGCTTCGAGTACGTGGCGACAGATCGACGCGTCGGAGAGCAGAAGCTGGCAATTCTGAAAGCAACGTTCAAACGGACAAAGTGATGGTTGGCGCGGGCTCGCCGACTAGCTGATGCCGCCGGGCCACGCTCGGCGGCCACCGTGAGTCACCGCCGCGTATCGGGCTGACTGACATGGAAATGGCATGGGCGTGTGGGGCACCAGAAGCATGCAAGGCACCGCTCCCGGCTGTCGCACGGGTCCCAGGTAGGGCGCCAGGGGGGGCAGGTACGTGGCGAGCTACGGCTTGACGATTTCGAACGGCAGGGCTGGCAGCGGGCCGATGAGATTCCGAACCTCGCGAGTCTTGCCGTCCGGTTCGGTGACGGTGGTTTGGAGGAAGGCATTGGCCATCAGGTTGCCTTTCAACTTCGCCTTCGCCATGGCGGCGTCGCCGCGGAGAACGAGCGACAGTCCCTGCTCGGTCCATGAGGCACTGTCGACGGTGATTCCGTCCGGCGGATCGCTCAGCTCGACTTGGATCTGACCGTCGCGATTCCAGCCCAGGCGTATCTGCACTTCCACCGTCCCGCCGGCCGGGATTCTCACCGGTTGCTCGCTCAGGATCTCCATCGGCGCTTGAAACGAGCGTTGTGCCGCTGGCGGTGGAAACGGCCTGTTCTCCTGGGCTGCGCGGGCGGCTTCTTCGCGATAGCGGTCCCGGTCCTCGGGTACGACGATCAGCTCGCCGGCCGGAACCACATGCTTGTAGAAGAACGCCTGGGTCATCTCCTCGGCCGGGGCGGCCGGATGCACGACCTCTTGCCCGTTGATCATCGCATGGCCTTCGAGGCACAGGCGGATCGGGTCCGCCGACAACAGCGGCGCCGTGGCCAACGTGAGGCGGATCTGGTCTTGGCCCTCCGGGATCACGCCGCCACTCAGAGCAATCCCGAAGGGGTCATCCTTGAAACGCAAGGCGATCGCGCCGTCAAACCCGTCCCGGCGCAGGGCATACACGGCCATCGTGCTGAGCCGCCAGGTGATCCCGTGAATACAAGACGGCGCCACTCGCAACGCGAAATCGGGCTGCGGTTCGCTCAGCCGCAGGCGATACGCGTACTCCGGCCCACCGTGGCACTGGGCGTCGCCCAGGCGAATCGAATACACACCGTCTGTCGGCAACGTAAGGCGGATCAGGGAGTCCGCATGGTGCGTTCTCAGGTCGTCGAACTTGTCTTCATGGTCGTCATTGAACGCCAGACGTTTCTCCGCCGCGTCGAACAACTCCAAGACACTGTCCAACGGCGACTCCAGCCGACGTGCGGAAACTTCCGCCACGATCTCCTGGCCTGCGCGGCCTGCGAAGCGGAACACGTCCCAGTCGTCGGGCCGGTCGATCTGCCCGTTGACGATCACGGGGAGCGTGACGGTCTGCGCAGTGGGCGGTGCATCGTTAGGTTCCGTATCGCGGCATTCCGGCAGCGTGTCCACAGAAAACGGCATCGTGTTGGATCTCATCTCTCCCTTGCTCACCGCCAGCGGGTGGATCCCCGGCGCCCTATGCGGAGCGTCGATCGTCAGCGTATCGGTCGGCAAGTTCCAGCCGGTGAGGCGTACCGTGGCGGCTGCCCCGGCCGGGGCACCCAAGGGAAAAACGCTGGTGATGTAGGGCTGTTCGCCCAGTGTGATACGATAGACAAAATCCCGGCGCCCGCGATAGATCGCGTCTTTGATCTCGACCACATACTCTCCGTCTGCGGGAACTCGGAAGAACAACACGGGATCGGGATGAAAGCGGTAGTCGTCGTCGAAAGCCACTTGTATTGCCTGGGCATCGTACAGCGCCAAAGTGGCTTGGAACCAACCCGGTACCGCGTCGGGCAGGTACGGAATGACTCCCCGGCGCTGGCGGATAGGACCAGTTGCTGACCTTGGCGAGCCGTGAAACGGTAGCGATCCGCGGCGCCGGGTGTGAACGGCGTGGACGAGTACCAAAGCGCGAATGGTTCGCGCGGAATGATCTGCCCGTTGACCACAACCGGCAATGTTATGGGCGTCTCCGTCTCGGGTGAATAGCGAACTCGGCCCTCCAGAAAACCCTCCGGTTCGAAAATCGGCTCCGATTCCTGTTCGACGAATTCAGGCAGTTGGCCGATGTGAAAAGTCAGAGGGTTGGACAGCCCGCGCGGCGTTTCGACTCGCAGTTCGCGCCGGCCGGGCTCGGCATCGGCAGCCAAGGTAATCTCCACCGTGACGCTGTCGGCCAGGGCCGGTTGCGTCTCCCTTCGCATGAACTCGGCGCGGGCTCTGGTGAGCTGCTTGTGGACCTCGAAAATATTTTTCAAGGCCTCGGCATCATCGGAATATTCCTGCCGCAGTTGGTCGAGCTTTTCCTGCAGTGCCTGCGTTTCCTGCATGTTCAGGTGCCGGATGTCCTTCCTCACGGTGGCCTGGATGCCGTCCCCGGAGAAGTGGGCCTGCAGGACGTCGATCTGATAGTCGCCACTCCAGGAACCCAGAAACTGCCCGCCGATCGTCACCAGAAACGTCGTTCCCTGTCGGCCGCCGGCCGGAAAGACATAGCCAATTCGTGGTCGCTCCTGAGCCGCTGCACTGGATATGTACAAAGAGGCTAAAATGCTCAAGAGCCCACAGGCTACGAACTGCCGGGGTCCGATCATGCGATCCTCCGCGTGCTGAGTATTCGAGTCGTTGGGCAAAATGCCTCGTCCTTCGACCAGGCGCAATAGACAGTCGTCTCCGACCAAAATCCCAAGTCTATTGTCTCTTACATGATCTCCTGCAACCGTCCCGCCATCGGGATGCCGTCGGCGGCGGTAGGGGTCACGGTCAGCGGCAGCCCCAGCGGATTGGACAACAGCCCCTCGGGATCGATTCCCATCAATTCATAAATGCTGCCGAGCAGGTCGCACGGATAGACGGGGCGGTCCTGGACCTCTTCCCCTTTGGCATCCGAGGAACCGACGACGCATCCCCCCTTGAATCCGCCGCCGGCGACGAGTGCCGAGAAGACCTGGCCATAGTGGTTGCGGCCACCGTTCCAGGGCGGTCCCCAGTCGATCTTGGGCGTGCGGCCGAACTCGCCGCAACACCAGACGATCGTGCTGTCCAACAGTCCGTGCTCTGACAACTCGGCAAGGAGCGTCGCCAGTCCTGTGTCCAGATCGGGCAGCAATTGGCGCATGGCCTTGAAGTTGTCCGTGTGCGAATCCCAGCCGCCGAAGTTGATGGTGATGTAGGGCACGCCGCGTGGACCAGGCGCCTGGCCGCCAGGCAGCTCTGGCCGAACCGTGTGCGGGAGACCCAGGTGCCCCAGTTCACGTCGTAGCGTTGGCGCACCTCATCGGTCTCTTGGGAAAGATCGAACGCCTTGGCGCCGTCCCCCAGGATCATGTCGTAGGCTTGGTCCTCCGCTTGATAGAAGACCGTGAGTGCTGGATCGTCTTCCAGGGCACGCCCCAGGGTATTGAGCTGGCGAAGCAGTCCGCGCCGCTTCGCTTGTTGATCGTCGCTGAGGCCGGGAGAAACGACTCCTTCCACCATGAACTTCTGCTGCACCGGGTCGCCTCCCGTGGCAAACGGCATGTGGCGCGCTCCCAGAAAACCGGCTTCAGAAAATCGTCCCTGCGACTGGGTAAGCACGATGTAGGGTGGGATCAACCCCTGGTAGCCGGCCTCGTAGCCTCGGAACAGGGAGACCACTGCCCCGACGCATGGGTACACCAGCCGATCGCCGGGACGCCGGCCGGTCTGCGTCAGATAGGCTGCCGTCTCGTGGCCGTTGTCGCCGTGAGTCATGCTGCGGACGAGCGAGTACTTGTCGGCCTGCTTGGCCAGCAACGGGAGCAACTCGCCGATGCGGATGCCGTCCACGTTGGTGGCGATCGGGTTGTTCAGTGGCCCGCAATAGTCGTTGCCTGCGGCCGGTTTGGGGTCGAATGTGTCCACGTGCGATGGCCCACCGGCCAGCCAGATCTGGATGACCGACTTGGCCTTGGCCGGTTTGGCTTCGGCGGCCCGTCCGGCGCGGCCGGCCACGAGCGTTGCCCCTGCGCCGTACAAGCCGTATCGCAGGATCTCACGGCGCGAGAGCCGCGGATGGGGCGTGTTGCCTGGTCGTGGTGTGCCGTCCGACGATGGATGTGCGATGGTCATGGGATCCGACTGCCTCCTCAGTGCCGATAGCAGAACTCCGGACTATTGATAAGCGCCCAAAAGAGGTCTCGCGGGCCCCCGTCAGCCCAGGTCTCCTTCATGTGCGTCTTGGCGATTTGCAGCTCCTCCTGCGTCGGCATTCGCGAGAGGATTGTCAGATAGATCTCGACGATGATCTCCGACCTCTTGGAATCGGACCCCAGCAGGGCCAATAACTTGACGACGATCTCCGACCTCTTGGGATCGGGTGCGAGCAGGGCCTGCAGATTGGGGCTGGTCTCCATCTTCTGCCGGACATGGCTGGAGTTCAGCATGTGCAGCCGCTGCGCCGCGGTGGGGACGTTGTTTCGGTCCGACGCTAATCCGGTGTCGCGCGACGACCGCCCAAACTTCTCCAGGAACGGGCTGGTGATGCTGGCGTCGGCCAGGGCCACGGCACGCTGGTCTTCGGGCATGAAGGTGTACGGCTCCGGAATGATGCTGGAATATTGCTCGGTCGTGCCGGTGACCTGGCACAGGGCGTCGATCAGCACCTCGGCCTCCAACCGGCGGAGCGGGCAGTGCGCGAAATTCGCCTCCGCCCGGGGATCGTCGCTCCTGGGGACGCAGGACATTTGATACGTCGTCGAGTTGAGGATCTGTCGGCACAGGTGCTTCAGGTCGTAGCGAGCCGCGATCAGGTCCTGCTCGAGGAAGGCCAACAGCTCGGGATTGGCGGGTGCATTGTCCGGCCGGATATCGTCCGCCGGATCGATCACTCCCCGGCCCAACAGCCAGAACCAGACTCGGTTGGCGACGTTCCGAGTGAACCAGGGGTTCTGGGGACTGACCAGCCAATCGGCAAACACCTTGCGCGGATCCTCGCCCGGCGCCAGCTGGACAGGGGCCGAGTCGGGGAAGGCTGCCGCCCGGAGCAATTCCGTAACCGGCTGGCTGGGGGCCTTCTCGAGATCGAACAGGATGATCTCTTCCTTCCATTCAATCGTGGGCTTATATGCGATCTGCGAAAAGAAGACGGCCATGCCCGCCCAACGCTGTTCCGGCCAACTCTCCGGCCGCACTCCCATGAACGAAAGCGCAACGGCCTGCGCGATCGTCTGCGGCTCGCGGCTCTGCACGGCGCGGTAGAAGTTCACTTGCGGGTCGCGGAAGTTGCTGCCGCTGCGGGTGAGCATCTCGCGGACGAAACGGTCGTACGGCATGTTCTCCTTGACGGCCGTGTGAATCCAGCGATGATAGGCCTGCACCGCGTTGGGCCAAAGCTTGATGGGGAACTCGGACTTGACCCGCAGCAGGTCGCACCACTTCATGGCCCAGTAGTCAGCGAACTCATCGCGATCCAGCAGGCGATCGATCAACTTGCGGCGTTTATCGGGATCCGCATCCTGCCAGAACTGTCGCGCCTCGTCGGCGGTCGGGAGAGTGCCGATCACGTCCAGGTAGGCCCGGCGCACAAAGACGCCGTCGGAGCAGACCCGCGCGGGAGTGATCCCCAGTTGTTCCAGCCGGCCGAGGACCAATTCGTCGATCCGACCTCGGGCCATTGGTTCGGCGTCGCTTTCAAAGGCGCTGGCGGGTGATCCCGCCTCAGTCCGTCCAGCGACCGCCGTGGCCACCATCAGGATCAGGACCGCTGCAGGGAATCGCATCATGATGTTGTTCCCGCTTCGCCAACCGCATAGTACACGACGCTTATGCTGTACATCGTAGCAGGTGGCGGAAGTGCGAGACAATCCGTAGCCCCGCTCGCGCGAATCCGTAGCCACGCTCGCGTAATCCGTAGCCACGCTCGCGTAATCCGTAGCCACGCTCGCGTAGAGCGTGGGGAGCATCGCCGAACGTCATCCACCGCCCCCCGCGGTCCGCGCGACCGCAGCTACGGTCTGCGCGACCGCAGCTACGGTCCGCGTCGCAGCACTTCTCGCGGGAAGGTCTGACGTTGATTCCTGGCGACACAGCGGAGGTGCGGCGATCCGAAATCAGGGTGCCTGCTTCTGCTGGGCTTCTGTCTCGCATGCTGGACACGGCGGCTTCAGCCGTGGCATAATCGCAGCTCGTCCGCGGGCGACCATTTGCTGTAAGGGGGAGCCGTATGCCTCATGGAGATCACGATTTGTCGTGACTGCGAGTTTGGGTGATTGCGACAGACGATCATGCGGCGCGAACCATCAGGATGACCCGGCCAAGGATACGACACCATGCCACCGATCCACACAACGCATTCCCAACGCCGCTGTGCCCTTTCTTGTGGCACTTGGGGTGCTGGCTATTCTGTGCACGGGAATCGCGGCTGTACGCGGCGAGTCGCCTCTGCAGTTCGAGACTCGTACGATTGACACCGAGGCGATTCTCTTGTGGGCACGCGTTTTGGGGGACGTCAATGACGACGGCCTGACGGATATTCTGGTGCAAGATAATAATGGTCATGGAGGTGCGCTGCGCTGGTACGAGACCGGCGCGAATGCGACGACGTGGACCGCGCACTTGATTGCCGACCGGGCGCCTAACGGCCTTCCCTTTGCCGTCGGAGCGCTGGATGCCGCGGATATCAACAACGACGGGCAGTTGGATGTACTCGGATTGGCACACCCTGGGGAATGGAAGCAGGCGGACGCTCCGACGGAGATCTACTGGTATGAGAACCCGCGGCCGGCAGGGAATCCGGCCGCCGACGCTTGGAAGCCACACCCCATCGGTCGTGCGCCGGCGTTCATTAAGGATCTGCAACTGGCCGATTTCAACGGTGACGGTCGCGTTGACCTGGTCGCCATCACGTTTGAGGGCAACCGATTTCTGGTCTTTCGTCAGGACGCGTCCGACCAATGGACGAAGGTGCAGGACTTTGCCATTGCGAATCTGCACGAGGGGCTGGACGTGGGGGACATCAATGGCAACGGCCAGCCGGATGTGGCTGTCAATGGTTACTGGGTGGAGAATCCTGGTGGTGATCTGACTGGCCAATGGAAGGTTCGTTCGATTGACGAGAAATGGCATTCACAAACGGGTGACTGGTCGCGGAATGCCACCAAGGTCTCTTGCCGGGACATCGACGATGATGGTCGCGCCGAAGTGTTTCTTTCGCACTCGGAACGAAGTGGCTATCCCGTTTCCTGGTATCGTACCGACGATCCTGGCAACGGCCCGTGGATCGAACATGTCATTACGGACAAACTCGTTGCCGTACACACCCTGCAAGTTTTCGATTTCGACGGCGACGGTCACTTCGACGTGCTGGCGGGTACCAACAAGGGCCGTGCCCAGGCGTTAGCAGCCACGCAGTTTCCCGTGGAGATCTTCCTCAATCAGAGCGATAATCGCCATTGGACCGAGTTCGTTGTCACGAACGACGGCATTTACAACGGCCAGGGCTGTGATCTGACGGGCGACGGTGCCGTGGATATCTTGCGGTTGCCGAGTCACGACGCTACGGTGTTCGAGGTGCTCATCAATCAGACCGATTCGGCAGCCAAGCAGCACGAAGCTGAATTGGCACGGAACCAAGAACAGCAGGCACGCGAGGATGAAGAGGGAGCGCGCCACCGCGCCGAAGCGGTTGCGCAGTACCTTGTCGACGCGTTTCGCAAACCCGACGAGGCCGCCAAGTGGCAGCAGAAGTTGAGCCAAATACAGGGGGCTGAGGCGGTCACCAAATAGGGAGCAGCGGTTGAGCAACTGTCGGACGACAACCCAGAGCGGGAACTCAGCGGTGAGTCCTCGCCCCTCAGAGGCCGAAGTCTTCGAACACAGAAATTGGCCGGAAGCGTTGGCGGTTTGCCGACCGCACGCGCAGAGCATTCACGACGAATGACCGGGCCACGGCTCTGGATCATGCCCAAGCGCGTCAGGCCTCACCTGCTCGACGCTTCGTCTTGCGGCGGCGCACCCAGGCGCCGGCGGCGATTGCCGAACCGATTCCCAAGAGTGCGAGCGAGGACGGCTCGGGTACGGCCTGGATAACACGGATATCGTCGATCGCAAAATCGTTCCCGGTCGCCGCGGTTACCATGTTAGTGATGAATACTCTTACAATACCGGTGCCGTGGGCAGTGAATTGACCGGTGCCCGTCATCCAGGCATCCGGACCGGTGGCACCCGTTAATTCGATCGTCACCACCTGTTGCATGGCGAAACGATTGCTCGGATCCACACCAGCGAAGAACTGAAGCTGGGAAGGGTTGTCAGGAAAGAGGCTCGCCGCGGAAAACGACACGTCGTAGGTCGTGTCAGCCGCCACCAAAATATCCTGGTACCAGACGCCGTGCGAAATGTCGTCGCTCCCATTGACCACCAGCATGCTGTTGCCCACCGGCAGTTCCGCTGAATAGGGCGTTACGAATTTCGGATGCCACACCTGCGGCGTGGCGGTGACTGAATATTTCCCTTCGTCGGGCTCACGCTCTTCAGTGGGCACGGTGATCTTCCACTGGCTCCAGCCGGCTTTCGCCGGTATGCGACGAAAGGATGTTTCACTGCTCGCGTTGGTGGCGGCATACTGATAGTCGCTGCCAAACCCGGTGTTTCCCAGGGAGAAGTCGCCGTTGCTGACCAAATCGCCAACGGCAGTGCCAGCCACGACGCACAGAATGCTGCCCAACAACGACGCCAAAACCCATGACCACTTCATCGATGTAAGACTCCTCGAGCGATTTCCAGCAGCCGAGATTGACGACGACGCGGGTTATAACACAATTGTCGTCACGCTCAAATCCGAGTTTGAATCGCCCGATGGGGGGGCTGCGCCGTGGTGCCTGGCGTGACAAGAACTGTCAATCCAAGGGTGCTGCGCAGCGGGGCGCAAGAGAAAAGCCGTAACTCTCTGGGAGCTGCGGCTTGGGCCTGAGTGGGCCGTACTGGAGTCGAACCAGTGACCTCTTGCTTGTCGAGCAAGCGCTCTAACCAACTGAGCTAACGGCCCGCAGTGGAGACAATCAACATAGTGGAGACGATTTAAGTTAGCGAATCTCAGGGGACAAAGGAAGCGCTGTTTCGAGGATTTCTCGGACGGCGGGGCCCCTCAGTGGAACCTGCCGACGTTTCGTGGCCAGGGATCAGCCGCCACGGTTCAGTGGCCAAGGTTCCCTGGCCGCTGGTAATCGTTGGGCCTGGGGGCTGAAGCCTGGGCGACTTCCGCTTCGTCTGGCGGCGGCCCGAGCGGCGGCGAGCGAACCCAGCCTTGCCCGAAGTGTCCATTATGGTGTAGTTTACGCGCTATGAGCCAAGCGGGAATTGCTGGTGGTCCTCTGTATCGACGCCATTCCGCGCGGCAAGACTCTGTAGGATCCACACAATCTCATGCTGAAGGTCAATCTACCCGACGGAACCTCCAAACAATACGAACAACCGATCACCCCAGGCGCAATCGCCGCCGAAATTGGGCCGGGTCTGGCCAAGGCCGCTTTGGCGGCTGAGGTGGACGACGCGATTGTCGGCCTCGACCACCCGCTCCCCGCTGACGGCGAAGTCTCGCTCCGTCTGCTCACCAAGAAGAATCCGGAATCGCTCGCGGTCATGCGGCATTCCTGTGCGCACGTGATGGCGCGGGCCGTGATGCGTCTGCGCGAGGGAGTCCAATTGGCGTTTGGCCCCACCGTCGAGGGTGGATACTACTACGATTTCGACCTGGAGAAACCTCTGTCCGAGGAGGATTTTCCGGCGATCGAAGCGGAGATGGCGAAAATCGTCAAGCAGGACGAACCGTTCGAGCGGATTGTCCAGTCGCGGGACAAGGCCCTCGAGGTCTGTCGCGACCTGCAGCAGCAGTACAAAGTCGAGCACATCCAGGAGGGGTTGGCGGAACACCAGGACCTGTCGTTCTATCGGCAGGGCGAATTCCTCGATCTCTGCCGCGGCCCGCACGTTCCTTCAGCCGGCGCGATCGGCGCCTTCAAGCTGCTGTCGGTCGCCGGTGCCTACTGGAAAGGGGACGCCTCGCGCAAGCAACTGCAGCGACTCTATGGCACCGCCTTCTTCACCAAACCAGAGCTCGACGCGCACCTGCAATTGGTCGAAGAGGCCAAGAAGCGGGACCACCGCGTGCTGGGGAAGCGATTGGATCTGTTTGCCATCAGCCCGTTAGTCGGGGCGGGCCTGATTCTCTGGCTGCCGAAAGGGGCGATTATTCGCGGCGTGCTGGAGAGTTTCATCAAGGACGAGCTGCAGCGCCGCGGCTACCTGCCGGTCTACACTCCCAACGTGGGACGCATTGAGCTGTACAAGACCTCAGGACACTATCCCTATTACATGGACAGCATGTTCACTCCCATCGTCCTGGAAGACGGAGAGCAGTATCTGCTCAAACCGATGAACTGTCCGCACCACATCATGATCTACAAGTCGAAGCCCCGCAGCTACCGTGATCTCCCGTTGCGGTTGGCCGAATTTGGTACGGTCTACCGGTACGAGCAATCCGGGGAGCTGTCCGGGATGACTCGCGTCCGCGGTTTCACTCAGGACGATGCGCACATTTTCTGCACTCACGAGCAGGTTCCTGGTGAGTTCCGCGGGTGCATCGAGATGACTCAGTTTGTCCTCGATTGCCTGGGCTTGAAGGATTATCGCGTGCGGCTGGGATTCCGTGATCCGGCGAGCGACAAGTACGTGGGGGACGCGGAAAACTGGGAACAGGCTCAGCAGTCGTTGATCGAAGTCTGCCAGAGCCTGGGGATTGAAGCGCAGATTGAGCCGGGCGAAGCGGCATTCTATGGTCCCAAAGCCGATTTCGTGGTCAAGGATTGTATCGGCCGGGAATGGCAGCTGGGGACCGTCCAGCTGGACTACAATCTGCCCAGTGAGGAGCGGTTCAATCTGGAGTACATTGGCGCCGACAACCGACCTCATCGTCCGGCCATGATCCATCGAGCGCCGCTGGGATCACTCGAGCGGTTCACCGGAGTTCTGATCGAGCACTTTGCAGGCGCTTTCCCGCTCTGGTTGGCTCCCGAACAGGTCCGCGTGCTGGTCGTCAGCCAGAAGTTCGAAGAGTACGCTCGCCAGGTCGAACAACAGCTGTTGGCGGCCGGCCTGCGCGCGTCGGGCGATTACCGGCCGGAGAAGATCGGAGCCAAGATCCGGGACGCCCAATTGGAACTGATTCCCTATATGTTTGTCGTCGGCGGACGGGAAATGGAACAGGGGGAAGTCAGTGTCCGCGACCGGATTGAGGGCGATCTGGGGGCGCTGAAGGTCGAGGCGGCGATCGATAAATTGCGGCAGGAAATCGCGGACCGGACCGTCCGGCAGACTTTCGGCGGCCATGCGGGGCTGGGAGAACGCCACTCGGGCAACGAATATTAGCCGGTCTCGGCCGTTCCGTGGCGGGCCGCTCATGCTGGCGGAAATAACCTATGATTGTGGGAGGAAATTCCCCATTTCAGAGGGGCTGATTTTTGCCAAAGTCCAGTTGACGGTCCGCGTCCGGGTTGTCAATACTCATTGGTTACGAAGGCAGGGCAGTTTGTTTGGAGGAAACCGCCGCAGCGCGTTTTTGCGGACGCGGTGCGGTGTCTATCACAGTGTCTATCACAGGGTTCAGCAGGAAAGGGTGACAGCAATCGACCGCATCCAGACCCGGGTCAACGAACAGATTCGAGTGACCCCCGTACGAGTGATTGGCGAAGATGGTCAGCAGCTGGGCATCTTGCCCACGCAGGAGGCGATGGCCAGAGCATTTGATATCAACTTGGATTTGGTGGAAGTGGCTCCCAACGAACGGCCACCAGTTTGCCGGATCATGGATTACGGCAAGTACAAGTACGAGAAGAAAAAGAAAGCCAGTCAGAACACTCACCACACCAAGACCAAGGAAATCCGTCTGCGCCCCAAGACGGGGGAACACGACATCAGTTTCAAGGTCAAGCAAGCCTTGAGCTTCTTGAAGCACAAGGACAAAGTGCAGGTGTCGGTGATCTTCCGCGGACGTGAGATGGCTCATGTTGAGGAGGGCCGGCGCGTGATGGAGAATGTCATTGAGGAGCTTGCCGAGTTCGGCAAAGTCGAGACACCTCCTCAGCAGCACGGGCGGCGCATGATGTGTACCATTGCGCCCAAGTGACGTCGCCACTCAACCGCCATTCTGTACTGCCAACTACCGGTGATACCAGCTCCCAGATGCTATCGGCTGGGAGCTGGCTGGGCAGCTATGATATCCTGCCAGACGCTGAGCGTCTGTTGTGCCATCGTCTGGGCATTGAACCGCTGATGGACCGTTTCTTGCCCGACTCGCCCGAGCTCGCGACGCAGTTCTGAATTGCGGAGCAATTGGTGCAGGGCGTGGGCGAGAGATGCGGGATCGTTGGCGGCGATCAGCTGACCTCCGCCGGTTTGGGCCAGCAGTTCGGGGAAGGCTCCCAGATTCGGTTGGACCACAGGCGTACCCGCCGCGAGGGATTCCAGCACGTAGAGCCCTTTCGATTCTCCGTATGTCGCGGGGACCGAGAACAGGTCGAGTCGGCTCAACAGCGCCACTTTCTCCGCGCGGCTGAGGGTTCCGAGATACTCGAACGAGTCGCCTAGTCCGGCGCTTTCCAGCTTGGCGAACTGGGTCTGAGCGTACTGGCGATGCCGCTTGCCGAGCCAGCCGGCGATGAGCAGGCGGATCGGCGGCAACCCGGACTCGTGTTGAAGCAGCAGGAACGCGTCGATCAGGATATGCAGTCCCTTCTCGGGGGCCAGTCGAGCCAGATAACCAATGTGAAGGGGTTTCTCGGGAGCGTCCCCGGCTGTATCCGTCGCCTGTCGTGGCGGGTAGCCGTCCACGTCGATACCCAAGGGAATACGGCGGAATTTCGCGCCGGGTACGCCCAGGTAGTCCGCCATGAAATCTGCGTAGTACTGACTGTGAACCAGGAATGCATCGACGTGGCTGGCGAGTCGGCGAATCTGCTCCAGGGCCTCCCGGCGGTACTTGCTGGGAAGCGCTTCCAGGAACACGTCATCTCCTTGCAGCGTCACGGTGATCGGCACCCCCAGCGCCGCTCGCAGGTCGGGCACGCAGCCGGCAATCAGCACATTGCTCAAATTGATCAGATGCGGTGCCGGTTGGCTGCTCAGCCACCGGCAGAGTCTGGCCACCTCTTTGCGCTGAAATCCAGCCGAACCCCGCAGCATCGAAATCGCCAGGTCCCCCAACTGGGAGGCGTCCGTTTCGATGCCGCGCGAGCCAATCCAACGCAGCAGGCGAGGCCAATCGAGAATTCTGTCCAGCACGTTGGGGAGCCGGCGAAACAGGTCGCTGCGTTGCTGCAGGTAGACATTGATGCCCCCGAAGAACACCTGATCGACGGTCACGTCGGTTTCGTCCGTCTGGATCGGCGTATACAGAGGAACGAGCTGCACATCGACCCCGAGCCGTGACAGGGCGCGGGCGAGCGTATTGTCGTGCATGCAGCTGCCGCAATACATGCCCGCCGCGCCGGGGGTGAGGTAGGTGATTCGTAGAGGTGGCAAGTCTGACATGGACAACCGATGGTGGGGGCTGGTTAGGGGAAGGGCTGAAGCGGCCCGGTGATGCAGTGGGTTCCGTAACACTGTAGCAGGGCGAACGGCGGCGGCCACAGGCCTCGCGGGGGCCTGGATGGGCATGTCCGGCTGCGGCGGCGGCCAGGGGGGGCGGGGACGGGAGGGGCCTGAGGGGGTCGAGCGGAGCGTGGACAAGGGGCTTGGGTGGGGTGGGCGGCGGGACGGCGGGATGGAGCCGGGGGAGGCGGCAGCCATGGAAACTACTGTGTAGAAAGTGGTTACGAATTCTCTCAAGAGCCCTTTGCGAGACGCTCGAGAGTTCCTAGAATGTGAGGTTTCACGTAGCCGAAACTTCCTCCCGTTGTCTGGCCGCTGGCCGGGGTCTTCCTTGTCACGTCCGGGCGGTTGTCGGGCGGTCCGCATCGCAGGTTGTGCTGTTTACGTGAACCGTCGCACGATCGGGATTGTCAGCACCTAATACGAGCAAAGTGGTCCGAACATGCCCAAGCAGAAAACCCACAAGGGAACGAAGAAGCGATTTCGGTTGACGGCGAGCGGCAAGGCCAAGCATCGTCAGGCGGGCACCAGTCACCTGCAGACGCGCGTATCGGCGAAGCGCAAACGCAATTTGCGTGGTACCACGACAACCGATGATTGCATGACGAAGTCGATTCAAATGGCGCTGAATCACAACAGCTATTAGTGAGCCGTGTCGTGGCGGGGGGGCTGATGACCGGGTTGGCTGCGATGTTGAGTTACTGGAAGTGCTGCGATCCGAGCGTGCTGCAGTGGCGAGATGTGCGAGTCGCCAGAACCGTTGGCCAAGGTCTTTTTTTTGACAAGAGGTGATTATCCGGGTATACGGGCACATTAAACGTCTTCGACCGCCGCTGGTTGGGGAGGCCTGATCGCCCTGGACATGGGTGGAACAAAGCGATGAGAACGACGAAAGGTTCGGCTCGTACGCGAGCCAAGCGCCGCATTTATCGGCGCACAAAGGGTTACACGGGCGGTCGCCGTCGGTTATTGCGGTCGGCCAAGGAAACGCTCTTGCGGGCTGGTGCTTATGCATTTCGAGACCGGCGAGTGCGCAAGCGGGATTTTCGTCGCCTCTGGATCACGCGTATCAATGCGGCCGTGCGAGAGCGTGGGCTGCGTTACAGCGAGTTCATCCATGGTTTGGCGCTGACGGGGATGGAATTGGATCGCAAGTCGCTATCGGAGTTGGCGATTCACGATCCTGCCGCCTTTGATGCGATCGTGCAGCAAGTGAAGGCGAAACTGGCTGCCTGACGCGGCGTCACGGCGGATGCGGTGCGCTCGGTTGTCGCGGCCTGGACCTGATGAGATCCGACCGCAGGCGGCTCGATGCCTCCACGCGAATGTGCGGAAGTGGAGTACGGCAAACCAACGAAGAGGCAGGTGCGATGAGCAAGCCTGTCTCTTTTTTTTACTTCTTGGATGAGCGGTGAAGGTATGGCGCTGGCCGAATTTCTCCAGGAGTTGGACGAGTTAGTGGCATCCGCGACAGCCGCGTTCCACGCGGTGACCGACACCGCTGCGCTCGAGGCGGCGCGGGTCGAGTATGTGGGGGCCAAAAAGGGTCGCTTCAAGGCTGTTCAGAAGAGCATGGCACAGGTGGTTCCCGAGGACCGTCCGTTGGCCGGCAAGCGCTTGAACGAGGTGAAGGCCCAGATCGAACAGGTGCTCGCGGAAGCCCAGCAGCGGCTGGGGACTCTCGCTGCGGCTCCGCAGCCAGGGAAAGCCAAGCTGTTCGACACGACGTTGCCCGGCCATGCCCTGCGTTGGGGCCGATTGCACCCGATCACGCAGACCATTGAAGAACTCAAAGGAATCATGGGTCGGCTGGGCTTCTCGGTGGCCGATGGGCCCGAGATCGAGGATGAGTGGCACAATTTCGAGGCCCTGAACATTCCGTTGGAGCACCCTGCTCGCGATCCGCTGGATAATTTCTACTTGTCCGTGGCGGGGGTTTCCAGCGATACGCTGTTGTTGCGGAGCCAGACCAGCACGGTGCAGATTCGGGTCATGGAAAAGGTCCCCCCTCCCGTGCGGGTCATTTCCCTGGGACGTGTGTATCGGCCGGATACCGCCGACGCCACGCACTACCCGATGTTCCACCAGATGGAAGGGCTGCTGATCGATCGGCAGGTGACGATGGCCGACTTGAAGAGCGTTTTGCGGATGTTCGCCACGAGCTATCTGGGGAGCGATGTGCACATTCGTTTTCGACCCTCCTTCTTCCCGTTCACCGAACCGAGCGTGGAAGCGGATTTCAGCTGGAACAATCAATGGGTCGAGTTCGGCGGGGCCGGGATGGTCGATCCGAATGTGCTGCAGTCGGTCGGCTACGATCCGGAGCAGGTGACGGGGTTCGCATTCGGGCTGGGGATCGAGCGACTTTGCATGCGACGCCACAACATCACGGATATTCGAGACCTCTACAAGAACGATGTGCGATTCCTGCACCAGTTCTGAATCGTCGAGTGCCCCGGAGGAATACCGCGACGTCGAAGTCCGAAGTCCGAAGTCCGAAGTCCGAAAAAACTCGAGATCCGAAACAACTTCGAATATTCCCAATGCAGCTGTCCGAGATGTTGATGTGAGGTCCGAGCGTTCGGCCTCGCGCGCTATGGGACGCTGCGCAAGCCTTCAGACGGTGGATCGAGCTGCACGATGATAGTCTCCTGGAATTGGCTGAAAGAGTATGTGGCGCTGGAGATGGATGTTGCCGAGTTGGAGCATCGGCTCGCCATGGCAGGTCTCAACCACGAGTCGACCGAGCGGATTGGCGACGATCTGGCAATCGACCTGGAGGTGACCAGCAATCGTCCGGACTGTTTGGGCCATCTCGGCGTGGCGCGCGAGGTTTCCGTATTGTGGAATCTCCCCTTATGCCACGGCGATCCGCAACCGGTGTCAGGCGGTGCGAGTGTCACCGATCTGGCCAAGGTCTCGATCCGCTGTCCGGAGCTGTGCTCGCGGTATACGGCGCGCGTCATCCGCGGAGTGAAGATTGGCCCGAGCCCAAGTTGGCTGGCCGACCGTTTGCACAGTGTCGGGGTGGCGGTGATCAACAATGTGGTGGACGTCAGCAACTATGTGATGCTGGAATGTGGTCAGCCGTTGCACGTGTTTGATTTGAAGCTGCTCCAGGGTCCGGAGATTATCGTCCGTTCGGCCGTCGACAAGGAGGAGTTCGAGGCCATCGATCACCGCGTGTACAGTCTGGAGCCAGGCATGTGCGTGATTGCCGACGCCCGTCGCAGCGTGGCGCTGGCTGGTGTTATGGGCAGTGTCAATTCGGAGGTGGCCGAGCAGACGACGGATCTGTTAATTGAGTCGGCTGAGTTTTCGCCACTGTCGATTCGCACGACGGCCCGCCGATTGGGGCTGCACAGTCCCTCGTCGTATCGGTTCGAGCGTGGAGTGGATCCGGTGGGCGTGGAGTGGGCGAGTCGCCGCTGCTGCGAGCTGATCCTGCGGTTGGCCGGTGGTCAGCTGGCGCCTGGAGTGCTGGATGTGGGAACGCCGCGTCAGCCCCGTTCACCTGTCACCCTGCGACTGAGCCAGTTGCCGCGGGTCCTGGGAATCACGGTTCCCGTGGAGGAGGTACGGCGAATTCTCACTGCGCTGGGGGGCGTCGAGGTGCCAGGTCATGAGCAGGCCGTGGTCGTCATTCCGCCGACCTGGCGGCGTGATCTGACGCGGGAAATTGACCTGGTCGAGGAAGTGGCTCGCATCCACGGATACGACAAGATTCCGGAAGATGTGGGAGTACCCATGGCGCCTTCCCACCGCACGGACGAGGATCGCGTGCTGGAGAAGATACGACACAGCCTTTCCGCGGCCGGAGTCGATGAAGCGATGACGGCCAGTGTTGTGCCTCAGGCGTGGTGCGAGGCATTTAGTCCCTGGAGCGACGCTCCGCCCCTGCGCTGCAGTACTCCCATGCTCAAAGGCGCCGACACCCTGCGCAGGAGTCTGATCCCCAGTCTGCTGGAAGTGCGGCGGGTCAACGAATCCGTGGCCAACGACGTGATCGAGTTGTTCGAGACGGCGCGTGTGTACCTCTCACAGTCCAGCGGATTGCCGAGGGAACCTTGGACGCTGGGAGTGACTTCTGGCCGAGGATTCCACTTCCTCAAGGGCGTCGTCGAGTCGTGCCTGGAAATCCTGCATATTCCCGCCACACTGGGCGTGTCCCCGACGCAGTTGCCGTTGCTCGAGAGCAATCAGCAGTGTCGCCTGGAGTTAGGGGGGCGATTGCTCGGCTTCCTGGGCCAGGTGAATGCCGGCGGATTGAAGCAATTCTCCCTGCGCGGCGCGACGGCCGTGTTGGAACTGGATCTGGGCGTCCTGGCGGCGGCGGCGAACTTGATTCCCCAACAGCGGCCGCTGAGCGATTATCCGGCCATCGCGCGGGATCTGAACTTGATCGTGGACGAGGGACTGGCGTGGGCCCGGTTGGAACAGACCATTCGCGAAGCGGCTGGTCCGTTGCTGGAAACGCTGCAGTTCCAGGAAGTCTATCGTGATCCCCACAAGGATGGCGCAGGAAAGAAGAGGCTGCTGTTTTCCATCACCTTGCGGTCACCCGAGAGAACGATGACCAACGAAGAAGCCGATCTGACTCGCGATCAGGTCGTCGTCGCCTGCCACCGGCAGCATCAAGCCGTACTGCTGGGTTGACCGGCAGGTCGTTCGTGGGATCGCGTCGTCTCGGCGTGGGGATTGTCAGCGCTCGTTGCGCAGCGAAAAGCCGCCGCAACAGGAAGTTCTACAACTCGTTGCGACGGCTGGTATGGTCCAGGTGACGAGCCACTGGCTCTCTGCCCGGGTTTCGCGGTGGGTGTGCGTGACGCGTGGCGCCGACGGCTAATCGTACGAATTCTGGTGTAGCAGATCGTCGGAGATCGGACGGTCGACAATCCGCCCGAACTCTTCCAGGCCCCGGCGCTGACCGAATTCGTGCCACGGATTCACATCCTGCAGTTCCGGCATGACCTCGGTCAGCTGTTCCACCAGCATTTGGGCCATCCGTTGGATCTTCACCGACTCGGCCCGCTCGCGAATGGCGGCCACGGTCTTCATGATTTTCACCATGCGAGCCCGTTCCATGATCGGTCGGGATAACGCCGACTCCGGCTCGACAATCAACTCGGTCAGGGGGACATCGAGGGCCTTTTGCCACTTTCGAAGATCGCTCAGACGCACGTCTGTCGACTCTTGTTCCTGCAGTCGCAGTTGTCGCACGTCAACTCCCGACTGGCGTGCGACGCTTCGCAGCGACGCGCCTTGTTGCAGTCGCACCGTACGAATGCGGTGCATGCGAGGCCCCTGAGTGGGGCTTGGATCCTGGCCTTCGGGGCCAGTGGCGACGACATCGGTCGGCATCGCCATGAAGTCTACGGTTGCCATCTTGCCTGTCCTCTTTCTGCCATGTTCCGGTTCGCGCAGCAGATAAACACGTTAGTTAGACGCGCCGAGGGCGGAAAGAGTTCCCGGATTGTGCCGATTTTCCGGGATGTGACGGGGGTCTCTCAGGCCGTGACTCGCTCAGGCCGTGACGGGGTTCGATGTCGCGGTGAGGAAGTTGGGGCCCGCCATCTGGCAGATTCGCACCTGGGGATCCTGGAGACCGACTTGCTCCAGATCCTCGACCGCTTCGCGGCGGATCATCTGAATTCCCCCCGGAGACGGGCCCCCCGAGGACGTGCTTTCACGAGCCGCACGCAATTGCTCCCCCCACGTCGAGAGCCGCCCGAGCAGGTGTGGGCTGAGGGATTTCCGGGGTGCTTGTGCGCGGGCCATTACCAGTTGCCGGTCGTGACGCATGTCCCACAGCGCCCGCAGTTCGGACGTGCGGATTTCTGTCGCCTCGTCATGCACAAAGACCATATCCCCCGTCGTCTGCGTCATCCCGGTCTCGATGGCGGCCGAGGGCCCGCGGCGGGTCTGATGGCGAGTCACGCGCAGTTGGGGGTATTGGAGCGACAGTTCGTGAGCGATTTCTTCCGTCTGATCGGTGGACCCGTCGTCCACAATCAAGATTTCAAATCGCGAGGTGATGTCGGGGAGGACTTCCAGCAGTTTGTGCACATCGGCTGCCAGCGTGTGTTGCGCGTTGTGCACCGGCCATACGACGCTCAGGGAGAGATCCACTTGGACACCTGCTATGTGCGAGGGAAGGAGATCAAGGTGAGTTCCATAACGGTGCAGCGGTCCTCCATTGCCGGCGGCAAGTTGCTGGCCGCCGTGAACGCCACACGTGCTCCAACCGCGTCGCGAACAGCGTGGCAAGGGCGTGGCGAAAAGATGGCCGGTTCGTCCCTGCGCAGGACCTGGATCGCCCGACGCCCAATGCTCACATCGTGAACGCAGCTGTCAAATGTCTACCGTAGGAAATCATCGGCGATTGAGTTTGCCTGACTCAAGGGTTGTCCATGCCAGAGAATATTGTGCGTCAAATACGGCTCGCATCGGTTGTGCCATCTATGGCGGTAGCAGACCGGAACCGGTATTCTGGGAGGCGTTTGCCGCGCACCAGGTCTTTCTGCCCCACTGTCCGCTCCCTATTTCCAGCATTGACGTGAGGACGTGCCATGAGCTGTGAAACGATGCAGCACGAATCGCGATTCGAGGCCCTGCAGCTGCAATTGCCCCCCGCGCCCAAGCCGATGGGGGTCTACAGACCGATGGTTGTGGTGGGCAATCTGGCTTATCTGTCCGGCCATGGACCACTCCAGTGCGACGGGACACTACTGGTGGGTTGCGTGGGTCGGGACGTCGACCAGCAGGCCGGTTACGCGGCTGCGCGACAGACCGGATTGGCCATGTTGGCCACGCTCCGCAGCGGCTTGGGAAGTCTCAATCGCGTGAAGCGGCTGGTCAAATTGCTGGGCCTGGTTAACTGCGTGCCCGAGTTTCAGCAGCAACCGGCTGTCATTAACGGCTGCAGCGAGTTGTTTGTCGCTGTGTTTGGCCCGGAAGGGGGCGTGGGAGCACGCAGTGCTGTGGGGGCCACATCTCTGCCATCCGGAATGACCGTCGAGGTCGAGGCGATATTCGAGCTGGTGGCGGACCATTGAAGTGTTCGTCGGTCGCCTGCGCACGGGGAACGCCTGTTTGGAAAGAAATCCGAAATTGCAGCACGAAATCCCCAACAAACGCGCAGGACGGAATTTCAAATGACAGAAACGGGGGAGAAGCGAGGGCCAGAGGGAGGCGGCTGCACTCTCACGTGGCGATGTCAGGCGTGCGCCGCGTGCCGAATGTGCTGGTCAGTGGGACGTTTGAAGTGCGAATTGGTGTTGGACTTCCCTAAGCGGCATTCGAAGTTCCTCCTCGCCTCAAGCCCCCACATGTATTGCAGGGTGTGATCGTACGACTTGCTCTAGCCGGCCAGATCGCACTCGGTCTCTTCCACTTCCAGCGTGAACGGCGTGACGGGTTTGGGGCCTTGGCCTTTGTCCAGGTAGGTGGGGCTGTCTCCCTGTTCCCGAGCGCTGGCCATGGCCGCCTGCAGTCGCT
Organism: uncultured Planctomycetota bacterium; assembly: GCA_963802295.1. Classification (GTDB taxonomy): domain Bacteria; phylum Planctomycetota; class Planctomycetia; order Pirellulales; family Pirellulaceae; genus JAJRVM01. Next base: position 915,786 of record CAWDIM010000022.1, read on the forward strand.
TGATCAGGTCTGCCGCGTCGGACACTCCGGAACCTGTCACGACTCCCGCCGTGATCGTCAGGTGGATGATGTCGCCGTGGCAGTGGAAACGGGTTTTACAGAGCATCTGACGGATGCGCTCAATGGGCATCAGGGCATCGCCCGGTGCCACATCGCACGAGAACCAGGCGAACTGGTTGGCCGCGACCTCGAGGACGCGGCGGTCTTTCCGTAATTGCCGCGAGATCCTCGTCCGTATTTCGTTGGTCAGCCGCGACAATGTCGGTGACTCCAGTTCCGCATCGCGGATCGCTACGGTGATGCCCGACATACTGGGAACGTCATCGCGCAAGTCACCAGCATGCCAAGCGTCCAATTGCCGGTTCAGGATCGTTTCGGGCGGATCATGATCGTCAACGCGGGCCGGCGAGACCGTGGAAAGAACGAACCTCTTGGTGGCGGACTCGCTGGCGCTCATCGGTGCCGCGGCGACCGGTCGGACCTGATTTGCGGCAGTGGTGACGGTGGCCGGCTCCTTCGCGGAAGCGGCCGTGGCCTTGGCGGCGCCGGCGGATCGCGGCGCAGTGGAGGCGACCGGAATCACCACCGGCGTTTTCCCGGGAAGAATATCGATTCGCTCGACCTTCTGTCTGCGGCGGGGCAGGATCAGTTCGAGGGGAAATGGTTGCAGGACGATGGCCCGGTCGACGTCCGACCATCGTTTCGGTCCCCGTCCCAGCAAGACTGCGGAGGCGAATCCGAGAAACAGATTGGTGAGAGCAATGACGATTATGACCGTCAACGCGAATGTTGCGCTGTACACGACAGCCCCCCCCCTGTTCGACGCAGCAGTTGAAATTCACCTCTTCCAACTCTAGGTCGCACAACGGAGTCTGTGGCTGCCCACCGCTCCCGATTGCCACCGTGGTCGTTATCGCTGTGCCCGGATGATCGGATCGGACGGGGGCGAGGCAGCGGGGAGCCGGACGGTGTCCAGACGCTCGGGAGGCAATGGTCCGAGATCTTGCCGATCGCGGCGCAGTTGCGATTCGGCGGCCAGCAACTGCAGCAACCCGGGTGACGGGTTCTTCACGATCATTACTCGGCCGTTCCCGTCCGAGTCGGCATCGGATCGGATAATACAGATAATCTCGTCTCCCGCCGCTGGCGCATGGGGTGCCGTGGCTGGTTCGCGACTGGTCGCTGAGACGGGCAGGACGGGCAGACTTTGGGCAGTCGGGGCACGTCCCGGGGCACCCTCCAAGGTGGCGGTCGGCAGCGGCGTCTGAGCCAGGTAGATCTGCTGCAGGCCCAGATTGGTCAGGGCATAGTGAATGGTCGGCAAGGCGGCGAATATGCCCCGGTCTTCTTGCATGTCCGCCGCGTTGCAGATGCCGATCAGGCGTCCCTCGGCAGTCAGCAATCCGCCGCCGCTGCGGCCTTCCACTGGGTGCCCGAGAATCTCAATGTTGGGTGGACCCGTATAGCGATCGATCGCCGAGATGGTACTGACTCGGACGGTCGGTGCTTGCGCATGATCACAGCCGACGCTGAAAATCGGATCACCGGGTCGGGGATGACAATCGGTAGACGCCACTCTCACGGGAGTGACGGGTACGTCGGGGCGAAAACTCACCAGGCCGAAATCCCGTTTCTCGGACTCATACGAAAGCAGATGACCGGGGATGGGGCCCTTCGTGCCGGGGACGAACATTTCGACAAGAATCTCGCCACGTCCGTTCGATTCACGGAAAATGTGTCCACATGTCAGAATCAGCGCTTCGTCGCCATGAGTATCGATGATCGTGCCCGTCCCGTGGGATTGGCCGGTTGCATCCACAACACGCAGACGCACCGTCGCCCGCAATGCCAGTTGTTGCACAAAATCCGATTGCGGTGCCGTCATTCGCTCGGCAGGCGCGGGCGGCTGCAAGATCTGCCGAGTGTCTGCCGGGGCCATATTGGCCGGGGGCAATTCCAACTCAGCCGGATGAATGGGAGCCCTGACCGGTTGATCGGGGGATTGCCCGCGGACCGCCGCGCTTGCCGGCCCAGCAGTTTCCTGGCTCGCCTGGTGGAACATCTGGACGAGTCGGTCGTAGCTGGTCGCTCCGACCACGCGTTCGATTTCGCGACCATCCTTGACCAGTACGAAGCAGGGAATCGGGCCAACCGAGAAGTGTTGAGCCAGATCGGGGCTCTGGTTCACATTCACTCGGCGTACCGGAAAGCCTGCCTCCTGCAGTCGTTGGATCGTGGGCTCCATGCTGCGGCAGGGCGCGCACCAATCCGCACCGAAATCGAGTAACACCAGCTCGCTGGTGCCGGTCAGCGCAGCGGCAGCCAGTACGAAGGCGTGAAGTGACACCATCGTTTCCCTCCATGGATTCGATGTGCAAGCGGGTCTTGGGTCCGGCTGGACCGGCACGACGCATTGCCATGCCGAGGACGAAATTCCGCGATTCCATGCTGAATACCGTCCGCCGGGATGTTGAGCCTGGGTCTGAGGCTGCCACACTTTGGCGAGGAACGGCAAATCGTACAAGGTCAGTTTTTGCGAATCGCCCGGTCGCCCGGTCGCCCGGTCTCGTCCCCCTTGCGCCGCGTCCGCTCCTGCGCCAGCGCCGCGCTTAACGCGAACAGCGCCAATGGGTTGTGCTTGCCAAAGTGGTTTCCCTTCACGGCTCATCTCACGGCATGTCGTCGGCCGGAGTCTTTTTTCCTTCACACTCTCGCGGTGTGGAGGGGGCCGGCACATGGCTGGCATCATGCCCGGCAGAAATGCTGGCGATCCAGCTATTGTCATCGCTTTGTGAGCAAACCAGGCCCCAGTGATGGGGCGGGTCGCCCGAAAACCCGGACTGCGGCGGCATTTGTCGTGAACCTGACGCGACGGCCGAGCGTCGATCGGGTAGGTTCACCGGTGACGTCCCCGGGTGTTTGAGACGCGGAGCGAATCGGCGGTCAAGTGGCTGCGCGTTGCCGGGGCCCCCGCATTCGCGCACGTTGCAGGTCTGTACTACAATGTCCCGATCGCGTATTGGCCTCCCCGAAGGCCAATTCCCCTCGATCGGATGGATGGAGTGTTTATGTCGCCGCGAAAATTGCTTGTGACTGCCGCCCTGCCTTATGCGAATGGTCCGATCCACATCGGTCACCTGGTCGAGTATATCCAGACCGACATCTGGGTACGTTTTCAGAAGCTGCGCGGTAACCGCTGCATTTTCATCTGTGCGGACGATACGCACGGCACGGCGATCATGATCCGCGCCCGTCAGGAATCGCGCAGCGAAGTGGAACTGATCGCCGAGATGCAGCAGGCGCATGTGCGTGATTTCGAGGCGTTCGATATCCAATTCGACAATTACGGCAGTACGAACAGCGAAGAGAATCGCCAGCTTTGTGGCGAAATCTGGCAGGCTTTGCGGCAGGAAGACCTGATTGTCGAAGACGACGTCGCTCAACTATACGATCCCGAGGCCGGCACGTTTCTGGCGGACCGCTTTGTCAAAGGAACATGTCCCAAGTGTGGAGCCGCGGAGCAGTACGGGGACAATTGTGACAAGTGCGGCAGCACTTACCGAGCGACCGATTTGATCGATCCCGTCAGCACCCTTTCGGGGGCCAAGCCCGAACTGCGGAGCGAGCGACACTTGTTCGTGCAACTGGACAAACTGCACGATTTTCTCACCGAGTGGACGCAGTCGGGCAGGCATTTGCAGGCCGAGGTGGCCAACTACCTGAAAGGCCACTTCCTGCACGAACCACTGCGCGATTGGGACATCTCGCGTCCGGCACCCTATTTCGGCTTTGAAATCCCGGACAGCCCCGGCAACTACTGGTATGTCTGGTTCGACGCACCGATCGGGTACATGGCCTCGACCAAGCAGTGGTGCGATTTGCATGGCGAGCGGTTTGACGATTGGTGGCGCAGCGAGGACGTCGAGATCCACCACTTCATCGGCAAGGACATCACCTACTTCCACACGTTGTTCTGGCCCGGCATGCTCAAGTCGTCGGGATTTTCACTCCCTACCCGGGTGCGGATTCACGGGTTTCTCACGGTGGGCGGCGAGAAGATGTCGAAATCGAAGGGGACCTTTGTCATGGCGTCCACCTACGCCCGGCATCTGGATCCCAGCTATCTTCGGTACTACTACGCTTCGAAGTTGGGATCGCGGCTGGATGATATCGACATGAACCTCGACGAATTCGTCTTCAAGGCGAATGCCGATCTGGTGGGAAAGGTCGTCAATTTGGCCAGTCGCTGCGCCCGATTCGCTCAGCCGACCGGCTTGTCGGCCAGTTACCCCGCTGACGGTGGCTTGTTTGCCAGGGCGGCTGCCATGGGAGATGATATTGCGGCAGCGTATGAAGAAGGTGACTACAACCGTGCGATGCGTTTGGTCATGGAGTTGGCCGACCAGGCTAATCCGTATGTCGAGTCGGCTGAGCCGTGGAAGCTGGCCAAGGATGCGAGCAAAGCGCAGCAGCTGCAGGATGTCTGCACGGTCGCGCTGAATCTGTTTCGCCAGCTGGCAATCTATCTGGCGCCGGTTCTGCCTCGGCTGGCCCAGCAGACCGGGGAGCTCTTCCACAAAACGATCGAGGCGTGGGACGAATCCAAGGTGCCACTGACGGGTACTCCGGTTGCGCCGTTTACACACATGTTACAACGCGTAGACAAAAAGGACGTATTGAAGATGATCGAAGAGAGTCGGGAACAGGGTCCTCACGAATCGGCAGCGCAACCCCCCGGCACCGTCGACCAGGTGGCGGCGACCGAAGTGACGAGCCAGGCATTGATTGACGAGCCGCTCGCGGCCGAGTGCACGATTGACGATTTCGCGAAAGTCGATTTGCGGATTGCCCGCGTGCTGGCGGCCGAAGATGTGCCCGAAGCTCGCAAGCTCCTCAAGATCACCGTCAGCCTCGGCGGCAATGTGACGCGGACGGTCTTTGCCGGGATTAAGCAGGCGGTGGAGCCCGCAGAGTTGGTGGGACGCCTCGTCGTGCTGGCTGCCAACCTGGCACCCCGCAAAATGAAGTTCGGCACGAGCGAGGGCATGATCCTGGCCTCGGGACCGGGGGGCGCCGACGTGTTTCTGCTGGGTGTTGCCGAGGGGGCCGAGCCGGGACAGCGAGTGCACTGAGTCCGGAGGTCTGGCTGCGGGTGGAGCGTACCAAGCCAGCCGCTATTCTGAAATGGATGCGATACGGTGAAAGAGCTGGAGACGCGTCGGCTGGAGGCCATTAATCCGCAAGGCGTCGGCTTGCGCATCGAGTTTGTCCGGCAAGGGCAACGCTGGCTGCATCAGGTCTTCGCGGTGCATGGACGCAGCTTGCTGCCAATCCTCGCATCGGTGGAAGGAGATGACAACCAGCAGTTCCCCCCAAGTCCTCCCGTGCAGCAGCTGGTCTTGGACAAACGCGCGGATGGCGTGCAGGTCGCTCTGTCGGTGGGGATGGCTGGCAAGAGCCACTGGTCGGCGTGTGTGGAAGCGTTTCCAGCGACCGCTATCGTGCGGCTGGATGTGGCCTGCCACTGTCATCCTGGCAGCGGCGACCAACTGGGGAGCACTTACATACCACTCGTGCCTTGGTACTGCAGTGACGGTCCCGCATCTCTGTCCACCAGGTCGGGGAATTGTCACTGTTGCCTGCTGCCGCAACTGGTCGAGGGCGGTCAGACGGCTGTGGTCAGCCTGCAGAAGGACAGAATTGCGATCCGTCCCGTGGTCGACGACGCGGTGCGGACCCAACGCTGGTGTTATGAGTTACAGTGCACCTGGGATGGGGCTCCAGGCTAGTGGGCGGCCTTGATTTCAGGCTTCTGGGCCGCGAGAATACGAGTCAGTGCGGTCGTCGGAGAATCCGGTTGTTGGGCGAAACAGCGACACCATAACGTGGTCTCGCAGATCTCACGGACGAGTCGTTGCGACCTGCTTGTTACGTTTCGCGGCCGGCTGCAGGGTTTTCCGGCTCGGCAGCACCTGCTCTCCGATCGTCGACGTATTTTTGATATTCGATATTCGATATTCGATTTCCGATTTCCAAGTGCGATTTCGTACCAGCTTTTCAGGACAGATGTCGAACATGGTTTTTGAGTACATTCTGAAACTACAGCAAGAGTACACCGATCGCTACGTGGTGGTGGATGCACAGCGGCCCGAGTTGCGCAGGTTCGACGGTCTGACCGGAACGGTCAAGACGGTCAACATGAGTGGTCGGGCTCTGGTCGAATTCGACGGGAATAACAACATCGGTTGGATTGATATCGACATTGATTACTTGAAGGTGATTGACGCGCCCTTGCCGAAGGAAGTCCCGGTGGAGCGGAAAGCGGGCAAAGCCAAGGCGGCCGGGGTAACCGCAGACCAGGCTGCGGCCCCCGCAGCGGCGGCGAGTGGCGGGGACGCTGCGCCGGAAGTCCGGGCCCCGGCGGCCGCTGGTCAGGCTCCCCCGGCCGCGCCCAAGGCTCCCCGCGCCCCGCGTGGTGAGGCGGCGATGTCCGTGGATGAGATCCTCGCTGCCGCTCGTGCAAAGGCCGCGGCGGCCAAGCCGGCGTCGAACGAACCCCCGGCCGAAAAGCCTGCCGCGAAAAAGCCGGCGCCGGCGGCCAAAGCGGGAATGAGCGTGGAGGATATTTTGGCTGCGGCGCGGGGCAAAAATGTCGCTGCCACGGGCCGGCAGGAACCGGCGCCCGAGAAACGTCCCCCCGCACCGGCCCAGCCTCAACCGCCGACCGCGTCGAAGGATTTGAGCGTATCCGAGATCCTGGCGGCGGCTCGCGGCAAGACCGTCTCGAAACCGTCGCCGGACCAGTCCACGCCCAGTGGGCCGAAAGCGGTTGTCGATCCCAAGAGCATGAGCGTGGCCGATATCATGGCTGCTGCCCGCGGAAAGGCTCCCGCGGCCCAATCCCCAACGCATCCTCCTCCAAAGTCGGTGCCGCCCACAGATGAGGGGAAGGCCAAGTCGGGTTCCCAGGAGCTAAGTGTTGCCGACATCCTGGCGGCCGTGCGCAAACCGAAGTCATCGTCGAGCGCGCCGAACGTTAGTGACGCGATGGAGGCGGGCCGCAGCAGGAAGCAGCAAGACGCGACCCCAGGGGCGGCCCCACCGGCCAAAACGGCTCCACCGGCCAAGGGCCCTGCCAGTGGTCGGGATACCCAGCCGATGAGCGTGGCCGATATTCTGGCCGCTGCCCGCGGACACAGCGGACCGCCGCCCGCACCTGCTCCGCCAGCCCAGGCCCAGGACACGCCGTCGGATGCTCCCACGACGAAGGAACCGTCCGCGCCTGTCCCGCCGCCTCCCGCGACGGTTTCCCAGAAGCCCGCCGGTGCTCTTCCCAAGGATGTGTCTGACATCGTCGCTTATTGCCGTCGTGTGGATGCCAAGTAGTGCGACGACACAGCTGAACCGACCCCGGCCGCAGGCCCTCAGGCTGCCGTCGGTGGGGTGACCGAGCCGGCGCAAGCCACAGGGGTCTCGGCGCGATCAGACACCCGAGCCCGGCGGCGTTTCCTCGGCCATCGGCGCCACCGGTGGTGCCGGCGGGTTGGGGATCTCGAAGCGGTGTGGCATTTCTTCAATCAAGATTTCCCTGGCAGATTCCTGCACCTGCGGGGTCGCTGCCTGCGAGGCTTCACGCTTGAGGCTCAAATAGAAGACGACGCCGGCGGCCAGGCCCCCAGCCACGAGTCCCGCCAGCAACAAGCCAAACGGAAACACCCATACCCGGCCTCCCTCCTGTGCCGGCAGATCACTCCATTTTCCGGGGGCCCATTGTTCCCGCGGGGTGTTGTCAAAAAGCCGACGAGACTCCCCACGCTGCAGCACGATCAGCACCCAGATACCAAAGGGGAGCGTGACGAACCAGAGTGGGGTAAAGGGGAGCATGGCCGCGATCGCTCCGACCACCGCGATCGTGTACGACCGGTGCTGCAGGATGTGGAGTCCTCCTTTGACTTGGAACAACCCGATCAAGACCGGGATAATTGCCATGCCGAGAGCCCAGATGGGAATCGCTCCCAGCATCAGCACAGCGGCACACATCAGGCTTGTCAGCAGCAGGTTGAATCCACCGAGAACCGCCAGGACGATCCCCGCGATCCGGACCGAGCCGGCATGCTCCGGAGACGCCGTAGGATGTTTCGCAGCCCCCAACGGCTTGCCGACGGGCGGACCGACATGGTCAAGAGCGGTTGCGCCACGCCACTTTCTCGTTTCAAACGCCGCTTTGGTTTCGCGTCGTCCAAGGACCAGCAGTCCCCAGATACCAACGGGAAGCCCGAGCACGAAACCGGGATGTATGGGCATGACCGCCGCAATGTTGGCCAGGACACTCATGCCATAGCTGTCCAGTCGTTTCATTTTGACCGCCCCGAGAATGATCACGACGGCAACGGTCAAGGGGAGTGTGCTCGCCAAGACCAGCAGACCGAGCAGCAGGACACTCTTGGCTTGACGGCCCTGAGATTGGGCGGGACGCGGGGACGTGACAACCTGCATTCTCTGTACCCGCTCCACAGCCCGAAAGCCTGGTGGCCCCTCTTCCCTCGGATTCCGGATCTCCACGCTGAGAGCGTTTGGGTAAACGATCTGCTCGGTGCCCGGAACTTGAGTCGTAGATGAGAAGATCAACAGCAGAGGCATCAACAGCAGTGCGAGGGCATCCAGCATCCCGACCACCAACAGACCGGTCGAGGGCCCGCGCACCGCTCGCACGACCTCCGCGTCTTCGCCAAACGGACGTATGATGGGAGGCCTCCCGGAATCGCTCGGCACGGTGGCGTCGGAAGACTCCATGCCCATCGCCCGTCGCACCGTGTCAACCAGGCGTCTGGCCAGCGGCAAATCTCTCTTGGCGACCTGCAGTTCGGCGCGCCCCTGTTCACTGCGCGGCACGTCCTGGAGGGTCCGCAACTGATCGGTCATGATTTCGATGTTGTTCGTCCACCCCAACCAACCACTCACCAATTGAAACGAGATGATCTCGGAAAGTGGGATCGTGGCGGTCTTCAGCCCGGACCTCACATACCCGAAAACGTCATCCTTCACTTCGAATTCCAGGACGATCGCATTGCCCGTGAACCGCATGCTGCCCGTTGCCTTGGCGAAACCGGCATACACCTCGACGATGGTAAACGGCACGCGCAGTCGCCGCGTTTCTTCGGCCAGGCGAACCGTGGCGGTCCCAGCCGTTTGCGGTGCGGAATGGGGGCTGTTGCCGACCGTCTGCACCGCCGTCTTGACGTCGCTGGCGTGCTGGTAGCGTAGGTTCGGTTCTTTCTCGAGCGTCCGCAACACGACCTGGTCGAGATCCGCCGAGACGTTCGATTTTTCCGACGGAGGGGCGAAACGACCCAGTGGCAGTTCCCCCGTCAACAGCTCGTAGAACACCACTCCCAACGAATAGATGTCTGCTCGATGATCGACCTCCAGTGGCTTTTCCAGCTGTTCCGGTGCCATGTAGTGCGGCGTACCCATGACCTGCCCGGTACCGGTCAGTGTCAGATTGCCATCGGGGCGTCCCAACAACTTCGCCAGGCCGAAGTCGGCGATCTTCACGTTGCCCCGTTTGTCGAGCAAGACATTTTCCGGCTTAATATCGCGATGGACGATCGCCTCGTCGTGCGCGTATTGCAGCGCCTCGCAAATCTGCGGGACAATGGCCAGGGCTTGTGGCGGGGTCAAACGGCCGGCTCGCAGCGACTGGCGCAGATTCACGCCATCGACGTACTCCATGAGGAAGTAGAAGAACCCCTCCGACTGGCCAAAGTCGAAGATCATGACAATGTTGGGGTGCGTCAGGCGTGCCAGCGCGCGGGCCTCACGCGAAAACCGTTCGGCAAATGCCGGATCCCGTCCGACTTCCGGGGGCAAGACCTTCAGGGCCACGATGCGGTCCAAGGCCTTCTGACGTGCCCGATAGACGGCACCCATCCCCCCCTGCCCGATCAATTCCAAGATGTCCAGCTGAGGAAAATGATGCGCCAATTCGCTTGGTGTCGGCGGAACGAAACGGCTACCCGGCTCCTGGGTCGCCTGCTGGCCGCTCGCCGATTCCCCCACAGGGTCGTCAAAACCCAACCCTAGCATGCACTTGGGACAAACTCCGTGCGGCACATCCGCGGGTAAACGATCACCACATTGGGGGCACTTACCTGGAGCAGCCATGGCAGTGAATTCCTTCCAAATCAGAGCAAAGAAGCCGCGACGTCCATTATTAGCCCAGATCGTGCCAAAGGTTACACGATTTCGGGGAAGTTTTGTGCTGGGACGTTGGAACGTCCGCCCAGGCGACGCGTTGTCTGACACCCCGCCCCCCGCCGCGTCATGTGCACGTGCCTGGGTGAAACGCCACCGCAAAACCGCTGCCGACTCGCTGAACATCAGCTAGACCAACAGTGGTTGGCGAGTTACGAATAGTAATAGCCGGGCCCGCTGGAGAATCACCATGGACGTGGCAATCGCAGGGTGTGCGCCCGAAACTTGGCGGGTTCCGCCACACGCATTTTTTGAGCAGAGAGCTGAACGATGGCGACTGACAACTCCGATCACCCGGCAGATGCACCGAGCCATCGTCGGTTTGCCACCACCCACTGGAGTGTGGTCGCGGCGGTGGGGCAGGGATCGCCTCAGGAAGCTCGCGACGCTCTGGCGCAGCTCTGTGGCGACTACTGGTATCCGCTTTACGCCTACCTGCGGCGCCGCGGGCATCAGCCGGCCGAGGCCCAAGACCTGACACAAGGGTTCCTCGCTGAACTGCTGGAGAAGGATTCGCTGCAGGCTGCCGACCAGACGCGTGGCCGATTTCGCTCGTTCTTGCTGGCGTCCCTCAACCACTACCTGGCCCATCAATGGCGGCACGCGCAGGCGGAGAAACGCGGAGGAGCCTCTCTCACCATTTGTCTCGACCTGGCAGAGGGTGAGCGACGTTATCATTGCGAGCCGGCCGATCCTTTGACACCGGAGAAGATCTTCGAACGCCGCTGGGCCATGACGCTGTTGGGCAAGGCCGTCGAGTCGCTCCGCGCCGAATATGAACAAGGGGGCAAGCTGTACCTCTTCGAAGCCCTCAAGATTTATCTCGGTGGTCGGGACAGTTCGGTGCCCTACCGCGAAATCGCTCAACAGTTGGGCACCACTGAGGGTGCTGTGAAAGTGGCGGTCCACCGGTTGCGCCAGCGATGTCGCGAGTGTTTGCGCCGCGAGATCGCGCAGACGGTCGCGTCCCCGGAGGATATCGACGAGGAGCTGCGGCATTTGTTTCGGGCCGTGCAGGGGTGAAACGCCCACAGGGAGTTGCCCACTCGCGCAAAGCACAGGGAAATCCGCAGCACCAATTCCTGGACAAGTGCGAGTGACAGAAATACAGATGACAGAAACGGGAGAGGACGGAGAACGGCGGACGGAGGGCTGCGGTCAGCGGCCGCGTCAGGATTTCGACTTTCGCATCGCTGGTATTTGTCCTTCTGGTTTCTTTCCTTCTGGGCGGTCCGCAACCGCCTCGAGAGGTAATGGTTGACGCGTGATGAGAGGCCGCCTAAGCTGCTGTGCGCCGCCAGACGGACACACGTCGTGGGGCGCGTGCGACTGATTCGGTTTCCTGTTGTTCCCCCCAAGAACGAAGGCTGCGATGAGTACTACGATCGACCACACGCCCAGGTTTAACCTGGCCGACTATAAGCCGTTGGACAACGAGGTCTTGACCGTGCGGGTCAATGCCGTGCGCGAGCGGTTAGGAACGGAACTGTTGATCCTGGGGCACCACTACCAACAGGATGACGTGATTGCGTTGAGTGACCTGCGCGGCGACAGCTATGAGCTCAGCAAAATGGCCGCTTCCCACCGCCAGTGTCGCCACATTGTCTTCTGTGGTGTGCATTTCATGGCCGAAACCGCCGATATTCTGGCGAACCGCCCCGAGCGATTGGCTGAGCGGGAGGGCCTGCGAGTCCAAGTGATTCTGCCCGATCTGGCCGCCGGCTGCTCGATGGCGGACATGGCCGCCATCGAGCAGGTCGAAGCGGCCTGGGAGGAGTTGAGCGACGTCATCGACACGGACGATATCACTCCCGTCACTTACATCAACTCAGCCGCCAGCCTGAAGGCGTTTTGCGGTCGCCATGGCGGTATCATCTGTACCTCCAGTAACGCGCAGGCGGTCCTCCAATGGGCTTTTTCCAGGACGAGTCGCGTGCTGTTCTTTCCTGATCAGCATCTGGGTCGCAACACGTCGCTGCGGATGGGCATCCCGAACGCTCAGATGCCGGTCTGGGATCCCTATGCGGAAGAACTCGGCGGCCAGGACGAGGCGGCTTTCCGACGAAGCAAAGTAATCCTCTGGAAAGGGCATTGCAGCGTCCATCAGGTGTTCCGCCCGGAACATGTGCACCAGATGCGAGAGCGCATTGCTGGGATCAATATCCTGGTTCACCCGGAGTGTCCGCAAGAGGTCAACGATCTGGCGGATGTCTCCGGTTCCACGGGAAAGATCATCACCACGATCAAAAATGCTCCGGCCGGCAGCAAGTGGGCGATCGGCACGGAACTGCACCTCGTGCAGCGCCTGAAGAATGAATTTCCGCAACTGGAAATTCACTTTCTCTCACCCATTATCTGCATGTGTGCGACCATGTATCGCATCGACTTGGCACACCTTTGCTGGAGCCTGGAGAATCTCTCTGCCGGTACTCCGGTCAATACGATTCACGTCGACGACGAAACCGCCAGGTGGTCACTGGTCGCATTAGAGAGAATGCTGGCCGTTTCGTAGCGGCGGTCGGTCTGTTCGTCGATAACCTGCGCAAGTGCGCACCGGCAGAGAATTCGAAATCCGCAGCATGAAATCATAAACCAATTTGCATGACAGAAATCATGGGAGGAAGGGAGAAAGGGAGGACGGGAGGAAGGGAGGAAGGGAGGAAGGGAGGAAGAACGCTCGACGCGAGCGTCGTTGGGAACCTTCGATGGGGTAGTCGGCGAAAGTGTGCGGTTGGGGTCAAGTTTGCCGACTGGCGGGCCGACAATAAAGCCGTGTGTCGAATTGGTAGCGACTCGATACGTGCTCAGCAAGATCCGATATCCGCCAGCAACACATGGATTGTCCTCACTCCGCTTGATCGCGCGGTCGCGGGGTGACGGGATGCTCCAGTTCCCAACGGTCAAGATTCGTATGAGCAAATCTTCAGCATCGGTTTCGATCGGCAACGGTTCACAGCGCTCCTGGCTGCAGTGTTTGCCGGCGTATTCACGCAGCCTGCTGAAAATCAAGGTGCCGGTGACAGTCACTTTGGCCGAGACGAAGTTGGCGATCGGTGACATTCTGGATCTCGTTCCCGGCTCGATTCTCCAGTTCGAGAAGATGTGCGACGAGACACTGGTCCTGGAGGTGGGGGATCACCGGATTGCGGAAGGTGAGACCGTCAAGGTTGGCGACAAGTTTGGCCTGCGAATTACTTCCATGGTCATGCCCGAGGAACGCTTCCACGCGGTCCGCAGCCAGCAAGCGGGTGGTGCCGACTCCGATTCGCGCGATACGTAGAACGGAATTCATTCCGTTGCTGCAGCATCCATGGCTCACGATTTCCTGACGTGTCTTTGCGCCACAACCACAACGGGAAATTCGAAATCCAGAATTCGAAACCCAAAACCTCCGCTGCCGGCCAAACCGCGGCGGGCGGGCCACCAGCAGCTTTTCACCAGCAGCATGCCATTGCGTCCTCCGTTTTCCCTTCCTCCCTTCCTCCCTTCTTCCCTCTCCCTTTCTCCCTCGAACACGGATCCTGCCGACAGACCTGGTGTCGCGTGCAGGACGCGGTTCGTGCAGATAGTGGCGGACCTGGCCGTGCGGGGCGTCGAATCGACCCGACCGGCCCTGTCGGCATGGTGGAAGGGGAGCTAAGATGAGGCATTCCTGGCGGCTTCTGGTGGGGCCCTTTTTCCCGGCGTTCGAGAGCTTGCCGAGAACCGCTCTTTGCCGCACGAACCAACGCCACGCATACGGTAGCATGGGATGATTCTGATCATCGACAATTACGACTCGTTCACCTACAACCTGGTGCAGCGACTGGGCGAGATTGATGCGTCGCTGGACATTCAGGTGTATCGAAATGACTGTATTACCACGGACGAGATTGACGCGAAACGTCCCAGTCATCTGATCATTTCGCCTGGCCCGTGCACACCCAAGGAAGCGGGAGTCTCTGTCGAGTGCATACAACGGTTCGTGGGGCAGCTGCCGATTCTGGGAGTCTGCCTGGGGCACCAATCGATTGGGCAAGCGACGGGAGGGGTGATTCAGCGCGCTCGGGAGTTGATGCACGGCAAGACCGATTCGATCTATCACGATGACAAGGGACTGTTTGCCGGTCTTCCCAATCCGTTCGTGGCGACGCGCTACCATAGCCTCGTGATTCGACCGGGAACGGTCCATCAGGATTTCGAAGTCACTGCCTGGGCCGATACTCGATCTGGCGAGCGTGAGATCATGGGGGTGCGGCACAAACGCTATCCGGTCGAGGGGTGGCAGTTTCATCCCGAGAGCTTCTTGACGCAATGTGGACATGAATTGCTCAGGCGGTTTCTGCAGCAGGCCGGCACGCGATGATCAGCGCGGACGCCCGCGCGAGCATTCTGGCGCGGACCTGGAGGAAGTCGCCAGCCCTTCAGCCGCTGAGTGCTGCCGTCTCTTTGGTCCTGGCTGAAGATGTCACGTGCGACGTCGATTCCCCTCCGCACGACAAATCGCTCGTCGATGGCTTTGCGTGGCGGCTGAGCTGGCGGGCTGGTCTTTTGTCTCGTAGCGGCGAGCGTTACACTGCGCTGGCACGGAGACAACGGCTGCCTGACCGAGGGTTGTTGAGATACACGGATGCCACTTATGTCGACGACGGGACCGGACCGAAAAGCACGTCGGCGCGAGCGTGGATCGCGTCAGCCATCTGCTGACTCGCCGGAAGGCGCGCCGAGGTCAGCGCTGTGGTGGCGGCCAGCGTTGCTTGCTCGGTCGGGGGCCACGGCCACTTTCGCACTGGCCCTGGCCGGCGGATTATTGCTGTGGGCATCACTTCCTCCGCTCCGTTGGTGGCCGTTGGGGTGGCTGGCTCCTTTTTGCTGGCTGTTGTTGATTCGCCGCGAGCAGCTGCCGGGACGCAGACCGTATTGCGTCATCTGGCTGGCCTCGGTGATCTACTGGGTGGTGTTGCTGCAAGGCATTCGTTTGGCGCATTGGGCGAACTACATCGGCCTGGTGGCCCTGGCCAGTTATCTGGGAATTTACCTGCCCCTGTTCGTGGCGGTGGCGCGAGTGGCCTATCATCGCTGGCGGGTTCCGTTGATTGTCGCGGCACCGGTTGTCTGGACAGCCATGGAACTGACGCGCGGCTACGGGCCGCTGGCGTTCTCCGTGGCTCTGTTGGCCGATTCTCAGGTGAATCAGCCGCTGGTGATTCAGGTCGCGGACCTGTTGGGTCCCTACACCGTCAGTTTTGTCATCATGTGTGTGGCGTCAGGTGCTGTCGCGGCGTGGCCCACCTCCCGGCGCGGTTGGCGGCTCGCGCCGCTGCTGCTGCTGGCGGTGCTCGTCGCCGCGACGCTCGGATATGGTCGTTACCGGCTGCGGGAAACTCCACCCGGCCGTGCCCGACCGGCGGTGCGAGTGGCCATCATTCAAGGTGCCATCGACACGGTGTTTGAGGACAACCCGGAACGACCTCGGGAGACGCTCGATCAATACACCGACCTGACGGTTGGTGCGTGTGAGCAGTACCAGCCATTGGATCTGATTCTGTGGCCCGAGACCATGTTCCCGATCGATGATCTCTTGGTGGCGGACGACTGCGAGCCGGTCCTCGACGCGCCGTGGAACCGCGCCACGATCGAGGACGTACAGCGGATTTTTCAGCGACACGTGAATCTGCGCGTTCGCCTTTGGAACGAGGCGGAAGATGGTGCCATCGCCACACGGGAGCGGCCGACGAGTTGGATATTTGGCGTGCCGACTTGGCAGTTTGGCGACTTCCCTTCCCGTCGTTACAACACGGCCATCCTGGTCACACCGCAAGCTCAGATTGTCGGACGGTACTTCAAAATGCGTCCCGTGATTTTTGGCGAATACGTGCCGTTTGGCGACGTTATTCCCGCACTCTACCACCTGTTCCCGATGCCCAACGGGTTGACTGCCGGCAGCGAGCCGGTCGTCTGGGATGTGGCGGGCCTGCGCATGTCGCCCAGCATCTGTTTTGAGAGCACGATGCCGCAGCTAATCCGGCGGCAGGTGGCTGAGTTGTCGCGGCGCGGTGCGACTCCCGACGTGCTGGTCAACTTGACCAACGATGGCTGGTTCTGGGGATCGAGCATCCTGGACCTGCAGCTCAGCTGCGCCATCTTTCGTGCCGTGGAGATGCGGCGTCCGCTGCTGGTGGCTGCCAACACGGGGTTCTCTGCCTGGATTGACGGCAACGGCACCGTGCTGGCGCAAGGACCTCGCCGTGCCACCGGTACGCTGTTGGCCGAAGTGACGCCTGACGGACGCACGAGCTGGTACGAGAAATGGGGTGACGCGCCCTGGTTCATCTGTGTGCTTTTCTGCCTGCTTCTGGCACTCGACGGCGTGTGCCATCGAGGGCGGGCACGTTAGTTCCTTACCCCTCACTGGGCGCCGCGGCAGTGCCGGCGAAACGGGGAAGCGGCGTCGCTTGACAGTGCGCCCTTTCGGCAGGTCGTGGCGGGCGGCTTGAGGGGTGTGGCTGGTGGCCTGGAAAACGGCCCAATCGCTACGACCCACAGGCGGCTCAAATCTTTTGCTGACTTATTCTTACGTGCCTTTCACTGCCGCCTGATGCATGTAAGTGCTTGCCGGCATGGAAGTAACTGAGCCGGGTCTAAACGGACCCCGGTTTATCTATTTACCTTAGATCCCCAATTTTGCTTACAGTTCGTTGACAGCGGCAAAACGGCGAAATTATACTGAGTGGACTGGCCGTCGCGTTATGTCCTTTCACTGTCGTTATTTCGGTTCGTACGGCCGGTTTCCACAACGAACTTCCCCATCTGGTGGAGAGTATAACACCATCGCTCGCAGGCCACATTCGTGGTGGTTCGGATTGTCTTAAGGGAAAACATGCCATGACGCTGCTGGGCAAGATTTTTACCGGGCTCATTGTGATGATGAGCGTACTTTTTTTGGGATTGGCGATTTCGGTATACGCCACTCACGTGAACTGGCGGAAGAAGGTTTCGAATCCGAGTCCGGGACCGGGTGAAACGCTTGGACTGCAGCAGCAGCTGGATACTCAGCTGGAAGTGAATCGTCAGCTCAAGGAGCGGCAAGCCGATCTGATGGCGGCGATCAATCTGGAGCAGGCGGCTCGGCGGTTTGCCTTGGCGGCTTTGGAGACGAAGCTCAAGGCGCGATCCGAGGAATTGGAGCGTGTGCAGCAGGAATTGGCGAAGCTGACGGCGACGGAAGGAACGACGGCCGGTGCCTTGGTGACCGCTCAAAACGAATTATCCAACATCACGGCGGAGGTGAAGGCACTGCGTGACAACGTTCGTGCGGCGCAGCAGGATGCCGACACGAAATTCGCCGCCATGGTGACGTTGACTGACGAGATCAATCAGATGCGGCGGGTCAAGACGGAGCTGGAAAATCGCCAGCAGCCGCTGCAGGACGCCTTGGCGGCCTTGCGGGACGCGATGGACAAGTTGGGGGTGCATGTGGATGTCGGCCAGGATGGTACGGTGCGGACGGACGTGGACCGGATCCCGCCGAATGTGAAGGGTGTCGTGCTCGAAGTGGGCGAGAAGAATCTGATCGAGATTTCCGTCGGTGGGGATGATGGCATTCTGGTTGGGCACAAGCTGGATGTCTATCGTGAGGGAGCGTACTTGGGCAAGGTGATTGTGTTGAAGACATCTCCCGACCGTGCGGTGGCGGAGATCATTCCGGACTTCAAGAGAGGCACAATGAGGAAGGGTGACCGTGTCGCAACCAAATTCAGCTAATGCACGTGATCGTGGCGTCGTTCAGAAACAGCAGCTGAACGTCTACACGGTAATGTTAATCGTCGCGTCCTGTGCCATCTTGATCGCCTGCTTGTTGCTCTATTTGGAGCTGCGAAGGTGGGGGAATTTCCCCTGGTGGAAGGCGGAGTCAGGCACGACGACATCGTACATCTATCAGACCGAGGGTCCCGCACTGCCGGTGGCTCGCCTGAAACCGGGTGCGCCGCAGATGTGGGGGTAAGTATTCTGTGCTCGGCGAGCCTTGTGGCAAGGCGGGGGGCACAGACAGCTGTTTTCTGAAGCCAGTGACGTTCGACCTCCGACGCGGGGTCGAACGTTTTTTAATTGCGTCGCGGCGGGTTCCTGCCGCGAGCTGTCTTGGAACCGGCTTTCAAGTTCAAGTTTTCCCCTGCAAATCACTTGGTAGCAAGACTTTGCGACAAGTCGTCCCATTGTGGCAAGGCATCCAAACTGGTATACTTTCGCCGTGCTAATACGAGCCCCGGGGGGCGGGAGGCGGATGCTGGCTCAACGCCCTTTTGCGTGACGATTTCTGTGGTTTGCCGGCAGCATCTGCCGCGTCACGTGTGGGTCCCTTCGTTTACATTAACAGCCCACCTCGGGACATGGTTTTGTGGTCCCAGGGAACTGAGGTCTTGTTAGAAAGGATGCTCCGTTGTCCTCCGACGAACTTCCACCTGATGGTCCTGACGAGACGCTGCCGGACGATGATGACGACGTGAGTGTCAGCAAGCCTGGCGGCGAGCGGCTCGTCGATCTGCCGATTGAAGATGAGCTCAAGGGGAGCTACCTGACCTATGCGATGAGCGTCATTGTCAGCCGCGCCTTGCCCGACGTGCGCGACGGCCTCAAGCCGTCCCAGCGGCGCATCTTGGTGGCGATGAACGATTTGAATCTCCATCCCGGGGCGAGCCGCGTCAAGTGCGCGAAGATCTCTGGTGACACGAGCGGCAATTACCATCCGCATGGCGAGAGCGTGATTTATCCGACGTTGGTCCGCATGGCCCAGGAGTGGAATATGGGCCACGTGTTGATCGACAAGCAGGGAAATTTCGGATCGATTGCGGGATTGCCGCCGGCCGCTATGCGATACACGGAAGCGCGACTCTCGCCGGTCGCCGGGCTGATACTGGAGGACCTGAAGCTCGATACGGTCGATTTCATGCCGACCTATGACGAGAGCCGGACGGAACCGACTGTGTTGCCGTCCAAGTTCCCCAACTTGCTGGTGAACGGGCGCAGGGCATTGCCGTCGGGATGGCGACCTCGATCCCGCCGCACAATCTGCGCGAGGTCTGTGACGCGCTGATCAGGGTGATTGAGGAGCCGGGGGTATCGATCGACGAGTTGATGGACATTGTCGAAGGTCCCGATTTCCCGACGGGGGGCGTGATTTGCGGGCGCAGCGGCATCCGCAGGGGCTACTACACGGGCCGCTCGACGATCGTCATTCGGGCGCGGCGCGGATTGAGGAGCGGACCAAGGGACGTAGCCGGATCGTCGTCTCGGAGGTGCCGTACCAGCAGTTCCGCGATCGCGTGATTGAGAAGATCGCGGCGTTGGTCCATCAAGGCCGCATCAAGGGAATCTCGGAGATTCGTGATGAAAGCGATCTGAAGGAACCGGTGCGGCTGGTGATCGAGATCAAACGGGACGCCGATCCCGAAGTGGTCTTGAATCAGCTCTACCAATTCTCGCCGCTGCAAGATTCCTTCTCGATTATCTTCCTGGCGCTCGTCGACGGGAAGCCGCGCGAGATGAGCTTCAAGGCATTGCTGGAGGAGTTCATTCGTCACCGTATTACGGTGATTCGACGTCGCACGCAGTTCTTGCTGGCGAAAGCTCGCCGCCGCAAGCATACCGTGGAAGGCCTCCTGTTGGCGCTGGCCAACATTGACCAGATCATTCGGATCATCCGCAATTCGCGGACCCAGGCGGAAGCGAAGATCGGACTGATGGGGGTCGAGTGTCCGGCCGCCATGATGCAGCGGGCCCTGGGGGACCGAGGGTTCGCCATCTTCCAGGATGAACGCGGCGTGGCAGACGGTTACTCCTTGACCCCGGTGCAGGCAGACGCCATTCTGCGGATGACGCTGGGGCAGTTGGTCAATCTGGAGCAGGAGCGTTTGTCGGACGAGCACAGCAAGCTGCTGGAAGAGATTACTGCGCATCTGGAGCTGCTTTCCGATGAGCAGAACATACTGGGGGTCGTCAAGGATGATTTGCGGGAGATTCGCCGCAAGTACGGTCAGGATCGGCGGACGGAGATCAGCGGGGAAGAGATCGGCAGTATCGACTTGGAGGACCTGATCAAGGAAGAGACGATGGTTGTATCGATCAGCCATCGAGGGTACATCAAGCGTACGCCGGCCAGTGTCTATCGGGCTCAGCGGCGCGGCGGCAAGGGACTCAAAGGCGCTTCGACCGAGGACGAAGATCCCATTGAGCATCTGTTTATTGCCAGTACGCATGCCTACCTGCTGTTTTTCACCAGCAAGGGCAAGGTCTATTGGCAGAAAGTCTACGAGCTACCGGAGCTGGGGCGGGAGAGTCGCGGACGGGCCATTGTCAATCTGCTCAACCTGGAAGGGGACGAGAAGATCACCGATTGCCGAGCGGTGCGGGACTTTGACTTGCCGGGCCATTTCATGATGATGGCCACGCGCAGAGGGTTGGTGAAAAAGACACCTTTGGAGCTGTACAGCCGCCCGAAAAAAGGTGGGATCATTGCCATTAAGCTCCGCGACGATGATGAGCTGGTGGACGTCGTGGTCACCAAGCCAGGGGACGAAGTTGTCTTGGCGACGGCCAACGGCATGGCGATTCGCTTTCACGAATCGGATGCCCGTCCGATGGGGCGAAACACTTCCGGCGTGAAGGGCATCAGCCTGCAGGCCGAAGATGAACTGGTCGGCATGGTCGTGGCGGATCCCGAGGCCACCCTGCTGACCACCTGCGAGCACGGCTATGGCAAACGCACGCCGTTTGGCGTCGGTACGCTGACCCAAGAGGAAGCGGAGGATGACGCGGTGTCCGCCGCCCGCTACCGCACACAGAGACGAGGAGGCAAGGGGTTGCGAGACATCAAGACCACGCGTCGCAATGGCCGCGTGATCGGCATCGCGCGAGTCTACGACGACGACGAGCTGATGATGATGACGGCTCGCGGCAAAATCCAGCGTATTGCCGTGCGCGAGATCAACACGATTGGCCGCAACACGCAAGGCGTCCGCATCATGACGCTCGACGAGGAAGACGTGTTGGCGGGGATCGTGCGCGTTCCTCAGGAAGAAGGTGGCGACGAGGAGCTTGCCAATCCCGCGGTCTCCCGGGACGTGTTGGGCGGGGACGCGCTGCGGCAACCGGATGGCCTGGGCGGTGACGAACCGGCCGGGCCGGACAGCCGTTACGGGGAAGGCCCGCGGGGTGGGACGCTGCATCAAGTTCCGGACGATGCCGTGGAGGAAGGGGCGTGGAACGAATCGGAGCAGGGGCAGAGCGAGGACGGCGATGCGGAGCCTCCTGCGGATCTGCCGGACGAACGAGATAATGACGAACGAGATAATGACGAGTGAGATAATGACGAGTGAGATGTTGGGAACGGGCCGGAGGTAGGGTGGTCGCTGTGGGCCGTTGACCAGTGGCGGTAACCGCCGGGGGGCCTTTTCCGGGGACCTGTCGTAGCCTGGCCTGATTGTCTCGGGTGCGGCATGGACGAGCGTCCCAGCGGCGGTGGCAGGTGATGGTGTTTTTCTGACGGCACATTGAGCGAAGGAGACTTCGGCGTGACAAAACGAGCGTTGATCACCGGCATTACGGGGCAAGATGGAGCCTACCTGGCTGAGTTTCTGCTGAAACGCGGCTACGAAGTCCATGGCATGGTCCGCCGGTCCAGCTCGGAGAATTTCGAACGCGTGGCCCATTTGCGGGATCGAATCGAACTGCACCAGGCCGATTTGTTGGATCAGCTTTCCATGGTCCGGCTGGTCGATCTGACGAGACCGCACGAGTTGTACAATCTGGCGGCTCAGAGTTTCGTGCCGACGAGTTTCGAGCAGCCATTGCTGACGGGCGAGTTCACAGCGCTGGGTGTGACGCGCGTCTTGGAAGCGATTCGTACCGTCGACCGTTCCATCCGGATGTATCAGGCGAGCAGCAGCGAGATGTTCGGTTCGGTGCGCGAGGAGCCCCAGACTGAGAACACACCGTTCTGGCCCCGCAGTCCCTATGGCGTGGCCAAGGTCTATGGTCACTGGATCACGGTGAATTACCGGGAAAGCTACAACATCTTTGCCTGCAGCGGCATCCTGTTCAATCACGAAAGCCCGTTGCGCGGCAAGGAATTTGTGACGCGCAAAATCACCGACGGAGTGGCTCGGATCAAGCTCGGACTGCAAAAGGAACTGCGGCTGGGCAATCTGGACGCCCTGCGCGACTGGGGGTTCGCGGGCGACTATGTGCGCGCCATGTGGATGATGCTCAGTCACGATACGCCGGATGACTATGTGGTGGCCACCGGCGAGAAGCACTCCGTACGCGACTTCGCACGCATCGCTTTCGAGCATGTTGGCCTGCACTGGGAAGACCACGTCGTGATCGATCCCAAGTATCTGCGGCCGGCCGAGGTGACGACACTGTGCGGAGACTCCAGTAAGGCCAGGAGCATCCTTGGCTGGGAACCGCAAGTGTCGTTTCAGCAGTTGGTGCAGATGATGGTCGAATCCGACCTCAATCGCGTCAAGAGAGAGATCGAGTGAGAGCGCTCATTACGGGAATCACGGGATTTGTCGGCCAGTATCTGACGCAGCATCTGGTGGAAGCGGGCGATCAGGTGGCGGGGAGTGCCTTTCAGGATCCGTGGAGCGACGCGATTGCCGAGGAGATCCGTGAGCAGGTGACGCTGTTCCAGTGGGATCTCGCCCAGCCGCTCGCGGCCCAGACGCGGCAGTTGGTGCGCCAGTTTGCCCCCGAGTGTGTCTATCATCTGGCCGCCCTCAGTGTGCCGGCGGAATGCGGCGAGTCGGAGCCGAGTGGTTTGGCTCAGGCGGTCAATGTGGAGGGCACTCGCAGCGTCATGCAACTGGCTCAATCCCTCGATCCCCCGCCCCGGGTGCTGATGGTCAGCAGCGCACACGTCTATGCTCCGGTGCCGCCGGACCGATCCCTGGTCACCGAAGAAGCCGCGCTGGGACCGAGCGGGGCGTATGGGAAGACGAAATTGGCGGCCGAGCGGATCTGCCAAGAGGCCGCCGCCAGCGGCCTGGAGGTGATCATTGCGCGGGCGTTTCAGCACGCCGGCCCCCGCCAGTTGCCGAAATTCATGTTGCCCGAATGGGCACAACAGTTCGCGGCGCCCGGGAATGCTCCCATCCAGGTCGTCTCGCTCGACAGTTACATCGATCTGAGCGATGTGCGCGACGTCGTGCGTGCCTACCGACTGCTGCTGGCGTGCCGCGGGACGGCCGGCGTCTACAACGTGGGGAGTGGCGTAGCGGTGCGCAGCGGTGACGTCTTTGACCAACTGGTACGGCTGACCGGTCGGCCGGCGGATGTGGTGCAGCGC
Organism: uncultured Planctomycetota bacterium; assembly: GCA_963802295.1. Classification (GTDB taxonomy): domain Bacteria; phylum Planctomycetota; class Planctomycetia; order Pirellulales; family Pirellulaceae; genus JAJRVM01. Next base: position 939,367 of record CAWDIM010000022.1, read on the forward strand.
AGGCCGGGGATTCGGCAGCATCCGATCGCCGATATTTCCCGCCTCCAGCGCGACACCGGCTGGAGCCCGCGCATTCCCCTGTCGCGCACCATCGCCGACACGCTGGCCTACTTTCAGACGCGACCGTAGTGAGAGCGGCCGAGGTGGCGGAAATCGCGTCTCCGTGTGGCTGGCGGAGAGATTTATGTCATACTTGGGGGAACCTGCCGGGTCCCGCTCCAACCCAGGGTCTCGGGTCCGGCCTGCTCACGCTGTACTTCTGCCTGCGAGGGACGGTCCAATGAAAATTGCGATGGTGGGAACCGGTTATGTCGGCCTGGTGACAGGTACCTGCTTTGCCGATAGCGGCAACGAAGTCACGTGTATTGATATTGATGAAGCCAAGATCGAGCAGCTGTCGCAGGGAAAAGTACCCATCTATGAGCCCGGCTTGTCGGAGATGGTGCTGCGCAACGCAGCCGCCGGCCGGCTGCACTTCACGACGCGACTGGAAGACGGAATCAAATCGGCGACGCTGGTCTTCTTGGCGGTCGGGACGCCGCCGGCCGAGGATGGATCGGCTGATCTGTCGGCACTGTGGAATGTCGTCGATCAAATGGCTCCACACCTGTCGGCGGACGCCGTCGTGGTGGTGAAAAGCACGGTTCCGGTCGGAACGCATGCCGAGGTCCTCGATCGCTTGCAGAAGAAGATGGCCCGCGCGTGCGATGTGGCCAGCAACCCCGAGTTCCTCAAGGAAGGTGCGGCCATCAACGACTTCCTGTTTCCCGACCGCGTGGTGGTCGGCGTTCGCCGCGCGGAAGTGGCCGAGCTCCTGCGCGAGTTGTATGCACCGTTCCTGCGAACCGACAAACCTTTTCTCGTCATGTCGCCCGAAAGTGCGGAGATGACTAAGTACGCGGCCAATGCGATCCTCTCGACAAAAATCAGCTTCATCAATGAAATGGCGAATCTGTGCGAGAGAATGGCGGCGGACATCAATGACGTGCGCCGCGGAATCGGGCACGATGAACGCATCGGCTTCGCCTTCTTGTTCCCCGGCGTGGGATATGGCGGAAGTTGTTTTCCCCAGGACGTTCGAGCGCTGTCGATGATGGCACGCTCGGTGGGAGTCGAGCCTTGCATGTTGGACGCTGTGGATCACGTCAACAGCCGGCAGAAGCTGGTGCTGGTCGACAAGATCCTGGCCCATTTCGCCGGTAACCTGCGCGATAAGACCATCGCCGTGTGGGGGCTCGCCTTCAAGCCCCGCACGGATGACGTGCGCGAAGCACCGTCCTTGGTGCTCATCGACCGACTGCTGGACGCGGGAGCCCGGTTGTACGTTCACGATCCCGAGGCGATGCAGAAAGTGCGGGAAGTCTACGGCGACCGCCTGCTCTACGGCGCATATCCGATGGACGTTTTGGTGGGTGCCGACGCCTTGGCGATTAACACCGAATGGGGTGCGTTTCGCAATCCTAATTTCGCCGAAATGCGCAAACGCATGACGGCTCCGGTGATCTTCGACGGACGGAATCTGTACCACCCACCACGCATGGCCGCCGCCGGTTTCACGTATTACTCGGTCGGCCGTCAGCCCGTGGTCCCGTCGTAATGTCCATCCCCTGCCAGTGGCTCCGTCCGCGTCGAACCCCGGTGCCGCTCGCAATCGTGTCGTGGCCGGTGGCCTCGTTCGCCGCAGAGGGTTCGCCGCAGAGGGCAAGAGTGTTGCGTTCGCGTGTCGATGCCGGGGGGGACCCGGACAGTCATGGTCATGCCGGCGGCGCGGCGGCAAACCTGCGCAGTTCTCGCTCGTCCAAATAGACTGCGTACTGCCGAAGCTGGAAGACCAGTTCGGATGCCGGCCAGCCAAAGCCAGTCAGCAGCTGATCGAATCGCTCGACAGGACAGGTGCCCGCCACGTCGACATACATCACTCGATCCCCCCGGTCGTACAGGCAGCCCTCCAATTGCCACGGCGATTCGTTCCGCTGCGCGACCCACACGAATGCGCCATCCGGCTCCACATACATGCGCGGGAACTGTCGCAGGCGCGCCGTGGCCAGTTCGAAATCGACCGCCATGGCGGCGACTCGCTGATCGGGTGTGAGGTGCAGAATCTCATAGTACTCGCCAGCCAATTTGATCCGCTGCCGGTCAATCTGTCCCTTGGCACGTCCCTGCAGCCGGAGGTCTACGTTGTACATGGGGTGGCTCGCAATGCCTGTGCTTGTTACGGGTCATTCGTGATAGGCGTCCTGGGTGCGTTTGGGGCCCGTCCGACACCAGGGGACATCGGGTCACCAGCCGCCAGTCAACACCGCCGGCTTGGTCGGCCTCGACCGCAACTGCCTGGAACTGTCGGCCAGGACCGCCGGCAAAGCAGATCCGTCCCTTACATCTGATCCGCGGGGTCGACGAGCTGGGCCTGCAGCCAGCGCACGTAGCCGGGACTCGCCTGTGCGATGTGGACGGCGATGATCTCGGGTTCCTCGTACGTGTGCAGCTCGCGGATGCGACGTTCCACTAGCGGATATAACCGTTCCAACGTCTTGATCGAGCAGCGCCATTCCTCCGCCGTTTCGATGTTTCCTTGCCAGCGATACGTGCTCGTGATGGGACCGCTGATCTGGACACACGCGGCCAATCGTTCGGCGACCAGTTCGCGAGCCAGGGCAGCCGCCACCATGGGCTGATCGGTTGTCGTCTGGACTTCAAGCACGTCCTGCATTGATGCTACCTCCGCAGAATCGGAACAACCAGTATTCTCGGCTGGACCATCGGTGGCTGGTGGCCCCCAGCGGTCGGCCAATCGAGGTCGGACTATTCTGAGCGGTGTTGTGGGCAAACTCAAGCGACCGACCGGATGTGGACGGGTCGTTCGGCTTAAGCCTGTTTTTTGGCGTTACCAGGACAGATTGGCGATAATTTCCATGGTTCCCTTGGGGGGGTGCTCACATTTTGGTTGTTACGGCCTATGTTTTCTATGTCTCCGCATCTTTGCGGACAGATCCAGCGTTGGGAGCGAACCTGTAGAAATGGCCTCGTGCCTCAGCCAGCGCTCCGAGACGATGTCGTAACGAACCTGTGGACCGTGGGCGTCCTGATGGGTGGGCCGGGTCGGTACTGAAACGGCTTGCTGTTCACCAGGCGGCATGGACGATCGTTCCAGGGCAGAGGGTGAGGAAATGGGGAGCAGTGGGAGCAGGTCTTTGTACGACCGCCTGTCTCGCTTGGCAGGGACTCCCTCGCGTTTGTATCAGCTGTGAAACAACATGACCGCAAGTGTTGAAATATCGACGCAGTCGGTGTGGGTCCTGATCGGGCAAGTCGACGAAGGCGAGCCGGTGCGGGACATCCCCATCAACACGCTGCCATTTCGCGTGGCGTGCCGCCCCGACGTGTCGTTTCGGATACCCAGCCCCACTGTCTCGAATCTGCACGCGGAGATTGTTGAGCGAGACAGTCATCTGGTGCTGCTGGACCTGGAGAGTACGAACGGTACGTTCGTTAATGGCCACCGTATTGCGGTCGAGTCGCGACTGCATGAGGGCGATTTGATTCAGTTTGCCAATGTCGTTTTTCGCCTCAAGCGACAAGATACGCGGAGTGATTCCGAGACGCTGCAGGGTGAGAACTGCGATCGCGCCATGGCCCTGATCCAGTTCGACCGGCTCATGACCGAACGAGCGGTGGTGCCGTTCTTTCAACCGATTGTGAGTTCCAAGGACGGTCGGACGGTAGGCTATGAAGTGCTCGGGCGCAGCCATCTGTTTGGACTGAAGACACCCTATGTCATGTTCCAGGCCGCTTCGCAATTGAACCTGGAGAGTGAGCTGAGCCGACTTTGCCGGCGGGTTGGTCTGGAGGCCAGCTGTCGTCTGCCGGATCCCAAGCGACTGTACCTGAATACGCACCCGACAGAGATGTCCGATCTGGATGTCCTGCAACTGTCTTTGCAGGAGATTCGCGAGACGTTTTCAACGCTCCCGGTGACGCTCGAGATCCACGAAGCAGCCGTCACCAGTCCCAAGCTGATGCATGAGCTGCGTTCCACCCTGGACGATCTGGGCTACCTGTTGGCTTACGACGATTTCGGATCGGGACAGGCGCGACTGATCGAGCTGATCGAGGTTCCACCACACGTCTTGAAGTTCGACTTGGCGCTGACCAGGGATATCGACCATGCTCCGGCTCACCGCCAGCGCATGTTGGCCAGTCTGGTGCAGATGGCTTGCGATTTGGGGATTCAGCCGCTGGCGGAAGGTATGGAAACGCGTGGCGAAGCCGAGACCTGTCTCCAGCTCGGTTTTGAGTTGAGCCAGGGGTTCTTCTACGGAGAGCCGGTACCTGTCGAAGACCTGCTGGACTGCTAGTGCTTCGTCTTTGCTGGCTTGGTCTTGAGGGGTGCTCTTGCGGTACTTATCTGCCGGACCATTCCCTTGCCGCGCCCCTTATCGCGGACCGTTCTGCGCGCTTCCGGTCCGGTTCTTCGGCCGGTGCTTGACCATGGTGGCGAACCCCCTTATACTCGCGCACCACTCACTCGCTACTTCCGCTGAGGGGATTATTCATGTTGAATCGAGTCACTCGTTCGATGCTGCTTCTGTCACTAGAGTGTGTCATCCTGCACTCGATGGCTTGCGTTTGTACCGGCCAGGCCATGGAGGAACTGGCCAAACCGCGGGACGGGCGCAGTATGCGTTCCACGTCGACGGCGGCGGACGAGCATGGCGACTATCTGCACGGGAACTCGGACAATTCGCGTGTCCCCTCGGGTGCCGCCAAAGTCGTGTTGGATGCCCAGGGGCCCGGTGTCGTGACGCACATGTGGTTTACTTTCCTCGGGCCGGAGCGGCAAGCGTGGGCTCCACAGGGATCGGCAGACCATCAGGAGATACTCCTGCGAGTCTACTATGATGGCCAGGAGACCCCCGCCATCGAAGTTCCTTTCGGCGACTTCTTCGCCAACTGTTTCGGTAGACGGACGGAAGTCATCAGCGAGCCGGTCGCGGTGGAGGATGGGGATTCATACAACTGCTTTTGGCACATGCCGTTTCGTAAATCGATTCGCATGGAAGTCTTGAATCAGAGTGAACAGTCGCTGAACCTGCTGTACTACAACATCGACTGGATCAAGAAAGACTCGCTCCCTCCCGATACTCCCTACTTCTACGCTCGCTATCGTCAAGAGTATCCCGTCGAGTCGGGCCAGGACTATGTGCTGCTCGAGACCCAAGGCAAGGGACACTATGTTGGCACCGTGTTGTCCGTGCGCACACGTAGTCCTTCCTGGTTTGGAGAAGGGGACGAGAAGATCTACATCGACGGCGAAGAGAAGGCGTCGATCTGGGGGACCGGGACGGAAGACTACTTCCTTTCGGCCTGGGGGTTGAAGACAACCAGTACCCCCTATTTCGGCACCCCCTATTTCGATCAATGGGGAATTGTGGGTGGGCACACTTCCGCCTATCGCTGGCACATTCACGACCCGATCGTGTTCAGTACATCGATCAAAGTGACGATCGAGCATTGGGGATGGATTTCCACCGACGAGAATCCGGAAGGGAAACAACACAGCTGGAACGAACGCGAAGATGACTTCGCGAGTGTCGCGTTCTGGTATCAGACGGGTCAACCGTCTCCCGCTCCACCGGTGCCCGACGCCAAGCAGCGCCGCTTGCCCAATCTGGACATGATCACGCTGGGCAAGCAGTTTACCGAGTCGCAGTACCACGGCCAGGGGCCTTGCCAGGTACAGGACAACCTCGAATTCTACCCCGCTGGACAACTGTTCTACAAACCGTCGCACACAGAAGATGCCTGGGTTGAGATTCCGTTCACCATCCAAGAGAAAGAGCCGCGTCGGTTGGTGTTGAGCGTGACACGAGCCGACGATTACGGCATCTATCAGGCCTCTCTCAACGGCGTCAAGATCGGCCCGCCCCTCGATCTATATTCCCACACCGTCTCACCGTGGGAGTTTCACTTGCTCGATTTCTGGCCCGCCCCGGGTGAATACAAGCTGCGGCTCGAATGCGTGGGCAAGAACGAGCAATCGCGCGGCCATTACCTGGGACTCGAAGCCGTACGGCTCCGCGAGCGACGGCCGCGCGTCAAAGAGTCGGCGCGCGAACAGGACAACGACTGGCAGGCAAACCCCATTCTGCACAACTGACGCGATCCTGCGAGGCAGGGGCACGGCGGACCGGCGCATTCCCTGCCCGTTTCCGCTGGTCCGATTTTCCGATCGGGGACCGCGCAAGGTCCCTCGTCGCCCGCCATCCCCTGCAGCCGGTTTGACGTTCTAACGCGGCCACACGCCGTCGACGATTTCCTGTTGCGGAAACTTGGCGGGATCGAGCACGACGTGGCGGATCTTGCGGCGTTGCCAGGTGTAGGTGACGTGGATCAGGCCATCTGGGCCTTGCACGACGGCGGGATAGGAGTACTCGCCTGGTGCGGTTTCCAACGCGGCGCCGGTAAACCACCGCTGGCCGTCCGGCGAGATGGCCACATTCAAGGGGCTGCGGCTGAGCCGCGTGTGATTGTAGACCAGCACCTGGCGACCGTCGCGGAGCGTGACCGCGTCCAGTCCCGAGTTCGGATTGGGGAGCGAGATGGGTTCCAGTCCACTCCAGCTCTTTCCCAGGTCGTCGGACCAGGCCTGGACAATCTTGCCCACACCACGGCTGCGACAGAGTATCTGCAGCCGCTCTCCGGCGTGTTGCAGAATCGTCGGCTGAATGGCTCCCAGGGTCTTGCCATCGTTGAGTGCTGCGCTGCGCTGCCACGATGTTCCTTGGTCGGCGGTCCATTCCATGTGGATGCGCCAACCCTGATCCTCCGTGCTCGACCCACACAGTAAACGACCGTCCGGCAACAGGAGGGGTTTGTTCTTGATCGGACCGGCAATGTCGTTCGGCAGGCGGACCGGTTCGCTCCAAGTGCGACCGGCGTCGGTCGACTGCATCATCATGCCCCACCACGCCGACGGTTTGGGACCTACCTTGTAGAACAGGATCAGCGGGCCGCGATCGATCTTCACGAGGACCGGATTCCAGCACGGAAAGCGACTCCCGTCGGACTGGCTGCCGTTGGCGACTTCTAACGGACGTGACCATGTCGAGGCCTCGCAGCGGCTCAGCCAGATCCCGACGTCCTCATTGCCTTCGTCCGTACCGCCGAACCAGGCAGCCACCAGCTGCGCATCACAAAAGGCCAGCGTCGAAGCGTGACAACTGGGAAACTCTGCTTCTTCATACAGGAATTCAAATTTCACAATCGATGGATCTGCGGCGCCGGCTGGCTGGTCCGCCCCCTGCGCGGCACCCCAGCCAGGCCAGGGGACCAGCAGGCCGAGGGCCAGCACCATGGTCCGGAACTCAAGCCGTTGAGGGTAACGGAGCGTGCACATATCGGGGTCCCTTCATCAACGAATGCGTTTGTCGCGTACCTGGCGACTGTAACGCTCCAGTATGCGACGTTCCCGGTTGCTCAGACTCTGCTCGCCCTCGCGATGCACTTTGGCCAAAATCCGGTCCGCTTCAGCTGCCAGCTCATCGCCCTCGTCGTCAGGATCGTGAACGCGCAGCCGTGGACCGCGACCAGGGATCTTCCAGCTCGCCATACCTGAGGTAGGTAGCAGCCGGCTCAATCTCCAACGCATTCGCAAGTAGACAAACGCGAAAGCCGCTCCTCCGATGTGCGCCTGCCAAGCCGTGTTACCAGACTTGCCGAGGGCGGCGAGAACGAGGTCCTGGCCAATCACGATCGCACCGATGAGCCAGGCCGGGATCGCCACGAGCCCCCACAGGTAAACGGTCTCCCGCGGGTAGAACAAGACAAACACGAGGAAGACCGCTGTCACTCCTCCCGATGCTCCCACCACCTGACGCAGAGGATCAATGTTCACCCCTCGTGAAATGGCCCACACATCGGTCAGGACCAGCCACGTCAGGCCTGATACGACAATCGCAGCCAGGTAGTACAGCAGAAACTCCAAACGACCCAGGCGGGCTTCTATGACGCGACCAAACATCCAGAGCATGAACATGTTCAAGGCAATGTGCCAGATGTCCGCGTGCAGGAAACCGTAGGTGAGCAATTGGTAGATTTGCCAGGGTCGGCGATAGAGATCAGCTGGGAGCGCCAGCCACTCGTCGAGCTTGCCCGCCAAGAGGAGATTTACCACGAACACGGCGATGGTCGCCAACACCAGATTCGTGACAACCATGCGTGGCCGTCCACCCAGCGTGAAACCACGTGGGCCATCGTCGTCCTGAAAATAATCGCGATCGTAAACACCCATAATCGCTCGTCTTCGTCCATCGTTTGGCAAGCCGTGGCCCGCCGGGACCGAGCCGCACTGGCCGCGCATGCCAGCTGATGGCGGGGCGAGTCGGTTCGCTGGGGCCCAGCACAGCCGATTCGCAGCCAACGTCCCCCGGAAGGTTAACCTCTCCGACTCTATATCGTAAAGGGAACATCCAGCCGTGGGGAGTGCGTAGACTGGAATTCACCGGCATGCCTGCGTCGCTGAGCCCGCGTCGCTGAGCCGGCGTCGTGGGCCTACTTCCTGGGCGAACGTGGCGAGGCGTGGGGGGAAGAAGGGGAAACGCCTGCCCGCTGCGCCGACGTTCGCGGCGCACGTGGCGGCGTTTGGGAGCACGACGATCTCAGGGGGTCTGCGCTGCCACGCTGGCCGCCCGCCGATTGATTTCTTCCGTCAATTTGGCGTTGAAGAGCGCCAATTGTTCACTCAACGCCAGATTGGTCTCGAAGAGCGCCTTGAGTTCGTCGCGGAGCGTCGTCTTCTGGGTTTCCAAGGCAGCCACCAACTGGTCCATTTTGTCCTTGTCGCGAGTAAAGCCGGCTTCGTCGTCTTTCAACTTGGCACGCTCCTGCTGACGATACGCAATCTCCTCTTGCGTCTTGCGGATGGTCATGTTCAGGTTGTCGATGTCTCGCTGAGCGCGGCGAACGTCTTCATTCCGCTTGATGAAGCGGTTCTGGATACTGTGAAACGCCTCTTCGTAGTCTCGCAGCGATCGGACGTAAACCGGGCCCAGTTTCTGGCAGATCCCGCTGGAGGTCAGTTGATCGACCAGTCGTTTGTCCTCGTCGTACCCATACGGGAAGATGCCGATGTCATTGACGCGGAAGGAAGCCTCGCTGTCAACGTTACGCAGTTGAGTCACTTCGGCGTAACCCTCCGGATCAAAGAAATTGCCGGTGATACCTGGGTCGAGGTTGTTACTGTCGACGCGTTCTTTGTGCTCCTTGTCGAATTCCAGCTTCTGCCAGATGTTCTCCGGATGGGCACTCAATTCCTGATCGGTGGCCGGGCTTCCATCCTTCACATACGATTCGATCATCGCCGTGAGCAGCGCGTCGTCGGGAGCGACCCCCGTGACCAAGGAAAAAATGGAGCGGAGTTCCTGTTCGTTCATTTCACCGAAGACCGGCTTGGGTGTGTCGTCCAGCTTCCGATCAATGTTGTCCTGATTGGAAAAAATGCGATGAGAATCGAGTGGTAGCATTTCGTACAGCGTCCACCGCGCGGAGGGATCATTCACTAGCGTGGCTTGCTGACCGTCCAGCGGTAGCGTGTACTCCAGCGTGACGCTGGTCGGTTGGGCCTCCACGACTCGGAACTCGCCCAGATAGGCGATGGGGTACTGTCGCTCGTTCTCGCGAAATGCATACACGATCGTGTTGGCATCGATCCCGTGCGGCTTCGCTGTCGTGGGATCGCCCGGTTGTCCCGTGTCGGTAGGCGGTACCGTCGAAACGGAAATACTGGTTCCATACGGGGGACTGGGAGTGCACTGACGCCACACGCGACCGCGATCCAACAGCAAACGGTTGAGCCGCTGTTGCGTGTCGTTCAAGGAAGGGGTCGGTGGCTCGACCATCGTCGGATCACCGATCTCCAGATGAAGGCCCTCTTGGGAAGCCTGTGTGAGTTGCTGCGACACGTCGGCATGGCGTTTCATCCACGTCGAATGCGTTCGCTGTGACAACGAGGCCACTATGACCAGGCCGACGGCTGCCAGAAACGTGAGGCAAGCCGCCGCGATGTGCCAGCCCCGCCAGGCCGAAGCCGAAAGCACCATGGTCACAATGAAGAGAATGATCAGGAAAATGCCGATGAGCAGAGGAATCATTCGCGTACTGCCGTCGAGAAAAAGGGCGCTACTGGATAGGACCTCATGGCTCGATGATAAGCTGGGGGATATGGGATGTCAAGCTTGAGCGGGCTCAGCATGGCCTACGTAAGTTGCCATTCGCACAAGGGTTCCGGCACGACGACCGGTATCGCCGTTACGACCCGCATCGGCGCTCGCCACGCTGCTTGACCGGCCAAGCCGATGGCCGAACCTCGTCGTCCGTGTCGATCCCCTGCCAAGTCCATTTTCGCAGGCGACACAGTGCCAAGCCAGGGCGCCGTTGGGCGAATTGTGAGATTCGGCTGTGCAACGGGCGGGTTGAGGTGAAACGGCCCACTTGTCGGCCCAAATCTGGTACGATGCACCGCTCTTGCGGCGGCCCGGACACCTGTCGGCGGCCTGCTGCGGTTGCCGGTTCAGGCTGTCGGGAGATCTTTGACAGGAAACAATGAAGCAATGGAAATCCGCCGGGCCGATGTTTATGATTTTCCCCGCTACTACGATCTTGTTTACGGATCGGACTGGAAAGCGGAATTGGATTTTCTGTGTGCCAGCTTCGGCCGCTACACGCACAGGCCGGTCGTGCGTGTTTTCGAGCCGGCGTGCGGAACCGGTCGCCTTCTCTATCGACTGGGGAAGGCTGGTTATGAGGTGTCGGGCCTGGACTTGAATGCGCGAGCCGTCGACTACTGCAACCGGCGACTGGCGCGTCAGGGATTGCCGCGTTCTGTCTGGGTGGGGGACATGACCGACTTCCGCTTGCCACGGCGTGTGGATGCGGCCTTCAACATGATCAACAGTTTTCGGCATTTGCCGGACGAGTCGAGTGCGCAGAAGCACTTGGCGGCGGTGGCAGGTTCCCTGCGTAAGGGGGGTCTGTACATCCTGGGACTGCATTTGACGCCGACGCGCGGTGAGGCCATGGACGAGGAGTGCTGGTCGGCTCGGCGCGGCCATCTGGCGGTCAATACCCGGCTCTGGACTCGGCAACAGGACCGTCGGCGCCGCACCGAGCACTGTGGAATGGTGTATGACATATACACGCCGACGAAGCATATCCGGTTGACGGACGAGATCGTTTTCCGCACTTACACGTGGCCGCAGTTCCAGCGGTTGCTGCGGAAAGTCCCCGCTTTTGAAATTGCCGCGGTGCATGACTTTGCGTACAACCTGAACACCGAGACGCGAATTAGTGCGACCACGGAGGATGTTGTTTTCGTGCTGCGCGCGCGGTAGGTTCATGGCGGACTGTGGCCCATGACGGTGGTGTTGCCGGCAGCGAAGGTTTTGGACGTCGAATTTGTTTAGGATTTCCATATTGGGATTTCGGATTTCCCGTTTTGGTTGCGGCCGGCGGCCGCGTTAGGTTCATGGTACGTAGACAGGTTGGCCAACGTGGCTTTCACCGAACATCACAAATCGTTGGATGCATTGGACGACTCGGCGCAGGAGTTTGTGTTATGGGCCTTTGAGGCTTTGGGGCTGCATGCCAAGGTCGTGGATGGTGGGGTGTATGTGTTGGAGATTTTGGAGCCGTTGAGCAACTTGCCCAACGCGATCGAACATCCCTATGCGCCCCTGGCTGGCCGACAGTTCCAGTTTAGCGCAGAGCAGGCCTGCGACTTCGGGACCGGTTCGAACGTCGAGCCGTTGACCTGGCAGTCGCCTTTGATGCGTTGGCTGCTCGACGAGTTACAGGGTGGTGATCGCCCGGTTCACGCCACCGCGGCTCATCAGCCCATCAGTGTCCACGAGCTGGCCGAACATCTCTTTGCGCAATTCAAGGTTGATGGCGGCCATGTGCATTTGGGTGGTTGCCGCTTGGGGGACCGCCCCTTTCTGCGATTGACTTATCGTCACACGCGAGCCGCTGACGGCGCGAGCCAGTTGGTTCATTGTTTTGGCACGGGTGATGGCGAGCTCATTGATCCGACGTTGCGGGAGGACTTGCGGTTGGCGGAACTGGCCGCCTGGCCGGGGCGGACTCCGAGGATCGAAGCGAGCATTGTCGAGCGTTGGGCGAATCTGACTCGGCAGCAATTCCACGCACTGCAGGGCGACGAGGGCATGCAGTTGATCGCCACCACGCTGGTGTGGTGCAAGTATGCCGAGGGGAAACTCACGTTTTCCATCGGACAGAAATCGGTGGAGGTTTCCTTTTCCGGTTGGGGGCGGTTGTTGGTTACACGACGCGTCCTCCCACCGCAGTACCAGTGTCCGCTGAGTGGCCGTATGTCGTATCATCTGGCGGCGACAGACGATGGACGGATCACGGTGGCCGAAGCGATTGCGACATGCTCGGAGTCGTCGCGTCGAGTGTTGGAGAGTGAGTTGCGGATGTGTGCCGTATCGGGACGGCTGGCATTGCCTGAGTACCTGCAGGCTTGCCCGATTACCGGTGAGGCGATCCTGGCGTCGCTGCTGGTGAAGTGTGCGATGTGTCAGCAGCGAGTCAGCCCTCGCGTATTGGCGGGTGGGAAGTGTCCGGCTTGTCGCCAGCTGGCACCGGTTTCCAAGGCGGATCCCGGCTTGGCTCGCATTCTCGATACCTATCCCCGGTTGGATCGCTGGCGGACCTGGAAGATGGCTGAATCCCGTGCCGCTCAGGTGCTGGTCGGGAGTTCCGCCTGGAAACGCTTGCTCGTCGTGCTCGACAAGCAGACGTTAGAGGTGTTGCACATGGCTGCCGGCAGCCGCCTGACGAGCAAGTGGATCGCGGCAACCGAACGGCAACGGGCGGAGTGGATCGGTTGATGCTATGTTCGGCGCGCCCGACTGTCAGGCGCCCGTCTGTCGGGGGACGCTACGACTTTGCGTGGGAGCAGCAAGGCGACGCCGACTGCTACGAGTCCGCCCAGCGCGATACCGATCCAGGCCAGGACGAAATTTTTCAGGTAGGTCGAGACCAGGCGTGAGACGATGAACGGGGGGGGCTGGTAAGGCCCGATCCCCGAGTCACGCACCAGTTCCCAGTTCTTCCAGGCTTCTTCCAGGTTCATGTTGGCGAGTTTGGCGATATCCGAATCGAGTGTGCGATCCCAGGCGACCTCTTGGGTATCCAAGCTGGATCGACCCAACTGGAAATATGCCGCCCTCGACAAGCCAAATACGGCAACAGCCAGGCCCAGTGTGAAGAGGACACGGGCCGCGACAGACCAGCGGCGCACGGGTTTGGTCCGGACCTGCACATCCGCCCCGGCCGGCTTAAGTTGCCGGATCAGACGCATGGCGGGGACTTCCAGTTGGGTGCCGCAACTGCAATGCACCAACTGGCCAGCCTGGCTGACTTCAATGGCGATCGATTTGCCGCAGGAGCAGGGGAGTTGGTATTTCATGAGTTTGTTCGTTGATCCAGGAGCAATACGTGTGGATTGGCCGGCCTGTTCAGTCCATCTTCGGTGATACGGCATCGCCGGCCCACCACGGCAAACTGATGCCACCGTCCACGAGCAGTGTAGCGCCGGTCGTGTATTCGTTGCGTGGGTCGCAGAGGAACATAATCGATTGAGCGATTTCTTCCGGGGTTCCCAGGCGACCCAGCGGGATGCGGCGTCCTGCCCGCTTCATGGTTTCTTCGGTGGCGTATTTGCGCTCCCCTGGCGTATCGATCCAGCCGGGCTGAATCACATTCACGCGAATCTGCTGTTCAGCCAGTTCCAGGGCCGCCGTCTTGGCCATGGCTTCGACCGCCGCCTTGGCCATGTTATAGGCCATCGCGCCGGCCACCGGAATGGTGGCGTGCGGAGAGCTGACCAGGACGATGGAGCCCGGATGTCCCTGGCGGATCATTTCGCGGGCCGCTGCCCGTGTCAGAAAAAAAGCACCCCACATGGTGACTTCAATCGTGCGCCGGAACCCCTCCATGCTCGCCTCGACGAACGGCTCCCGATCGCTGTATGCCGCATTGCCAATGGCAATGTCCAGTTTGCCGAAATGATCGACGACCTGTGCTACCATGTGGTCCACGGCCTGCTGATCGGCGACGTCGGCCTGCACGCGAATGGCCTGGGAACCGCTGTCGCGGATGGCTTGCACAACCTGCTCGGCCTCGTCTTGGTGGGAACAGTAATTCACGGCAACTTGCGCACCGGCCCGCGCCAACGCCACACAAGTCGCTCGGCCGATGCCCAGACTGCCACCCGTGACCAACGCCACACTGCCTTTTAAGTCCGTTTCTGCCATAATGATTCGTCAACCCCACTGGGGGCTCCGTTACAGGCGCACTTCAGTCGCGGCGCAGGGACAGTTGCTGGAAAGCCGTATGCTAATCCCTCCCCAGTGTGTCGGCAAGCTTTGCCCGTCCCCGGCACGCGTGGCGGCACCCGGGCTCACCCCCGGTCGTGCGCCGTCGGCCGCTGCCGCCGTGGCCCCCAGGCCGCCAAGGCCTGGAGCGGCTTGCGCTGCGATGGCCCTCCCCCTCCCAACCCTGGACGATTCGCCGGGCATCAGTAGAATTTACAGTCTTGCCGAGCGGGCAGCGGGGCGCGACCCGAGGGCCCACCTAGGTGGCTCTGAACTTGGTGGCCCCGACCCTGTGGTCTGTCCAAGCCCCGCACGCGGCATGATCGTGGAACAAAGAGAGGCCGTGGATCAGTGCGCAAGTGACCTTAAAGCGGCCGAAGGTGCCTGCCGGTTTGTAGCTGCCTGGGGGATGGCGTGGGAAAACTCGCCGACCGCCACCCGTGGCCAACAGACGCGGCCAGTTCTTGCCGGTGATAGCCCTGCGCCCCGAATTGACGAAGAAACTTGCTTTCCCATTGCGTCCATGGTACTCTCCGACTTGGTAAGATAAGCGAGCTGGGTGGTTTTCATTTTTGTTCTTGTTTCCTGCCAGACGTAATTTCTTACCAAATATCCACGAAAGGGCGACAGTCAAGCGGTGGGTGGTAGAATTGCGTGACTCACGTGTGCCATGTGATGGGCAACTGTTTCTTTTGCAGGCGTTGCGTATCCGGGAGCGCGCGGTGGCGAAAAGCAAAGTGGCGTGCCCCGCGACAAGTATCTCGAGACATCATGGCGAGTGTCCGGGTGGCCATCCGCTGTCGACCTTTCCATTCCGGTGATTATCTCAGCTTGTTGGACTTAGTGTAGGAGTACTGAGTTGTACGACGCCCTCCTGGATGAATTCGAGGATGATGCAGCACGAACTCCGGATGATGAGGAGAACTTTGAGAAGCTGGCGGAAGATGATGCTTCCGACGATGATGACGATACCGACCTTGAAGAACCGGGACACCAGGATGACGAGCCCGATTTAGTGGCAGTGGATGAGGATTTATTGGGTGCGGAGGAGGGCGAATCGTGGTCGGATGACCCGGTTCGCATGTACCTGACTCAGATGGGCGAAATCCCCTTATTGACGCGTCAAGAGGAGATTCGCCTGGCCAAGAAGATCGAGGTCACGCGCCGTCGCTTTCGCAGCAAGTTGCTGGAATGCGATTATGTGATCCAGGCCGCCTACAAAATTCTCAAGCGGGTCCATCAAGGGGAGCTCCCCTTCGACCGCACCGTGCAGGTCTCTGTGACCGATCGCCTTGAGAAAGACCAGATACTGGGACGGCTGCCACACAATTTGGCGACCCTTGATGTGCTGTTGCGGCGCAATCGCCGCGACTATCGTGTGGCGCTCGGCAAATCCCAGACGAAGGTGGGACGCCGAAACGCGTGGCGCCGGCTGGGCCGACGTCGCCGTCGTGCCGTGCGGCTGGTGGAAGAACTGGGATTGCGCACCCAGCGGATCGAGCCGATGATTCGCACGCTGGAGGACTTCAGTCGTCGGGTTGATCGATTGAAGGTCCAGCTGGACGAGCAGAAACGGAATCGCGTGGCGCCGAACGACCGGGAACCGCTGTTGGCCGAGTACCGCAGTATTCTGTTGGCGACCCAAGAGTCTCCTTTGAGTATGCGGAATCGTGTGGCCTGCCTGAAGCAGGTGTACACCGAGTACCAGCAGGCGAAGCAGGAGCTCTCCGAGGGCAACCTGCGATTGGTCGTGTCGATTGCCAAGAAGTATCGCAACCGGGGGCTCAGTTTCCTGGATCTGATCCAGGAAGGAAATGCCGGTTTGATGCGGGCGGTCGACAAGTTCGAATACCGTCGCGGCTTCAAGTTCTGCACCTACGCCACTTGGTGGATTCGTCAGGCCATCACGCGCGCCGTGGCGGATCAGAGTCGTACCATTCGCATTCCAGTGCATATGGTCGAAACCATGTCTCGCGTGCGCAATGTCTCTCGCAAGTTGTTACAGGAATTGGGACGCGAACCGACGCTCGAAGAAACGGCACGGCGAGCTGCCACGACGGTGGACGAAGCGCGACGTGTGTTGGCGATGAGTCGCTACCCGATCAGCCTGGATCGACCGGTGGGCAACAGTGAGGACAGCCATTTTGGTGATCTACTCCCCGACGGGGCGGCGGAAAGCCCGGCCACGGGAGCCTCGCAGGAAATGCTGCGGGGACGCATCAACAAGGTGCTCAAGACGTTGAGTTACCGGGAACGGGAGATCATCAAGTTGCGGTATGGATTGGGTGATGGCTACAGCTATACGCTGGAGGAGGTGGGGCACATTTTCAAAGTGACCCGCGAACGCATTCGCCAGATCGAGGCGAAGGCCGTGCGCAAGCTGCAGCAGCCCAGCCGTAGTCAGGAACTGGTGGGTTTCTTGGATTGAATCGTTTGGACGTTGGAATCTTGGCTCCGGCGTTCAGCCACACAATCCGCCGCCACACATCGAAACGGAAACCCCGGCAATTCGCGTTGCCGGGGTTTTTTTTACGATTAGCCGATTTGCCGGGCCGCTGGACCCGCCAGGTTCCAGCGTTCGTGTCCGTCGCACGAAAGTGCCTCGCTTCCCCGTGCGCGGCACGCTCACGCCACCACGGACGCGAGCGGGGAACTGCGACCTCGGATCAAGGCTGCCGGTACAGCGTGGGGATCTGTGGCAGTCGTGTCCGCCACGGCGACTCACGGGCCCCCGCAAGACTGCCGCAGCGGCAGTCGCCTGGCAGGGAGCGACATTTTTGTCGTGGCGGGGAGTGGCCGCGGCAATGCCGCTGGGGTGCCGCGCGGGACCGACGAGGTTATTCCACCCACGTGCCCTCTCTCGGTATGATAGGAGAGCAGCCGGAGAATGTGCGCCACGCGTTGGCTCGCGCCGAACCAGGCCGGGGCCGATGCCTGTGGGTGCCAAGCGCGGTGTTGAGTACCCGAGTATCGGAGTGTGTGCCTGTCGGGCGTGCTCTTGGCGGGACCGAGTCAAGTCGCACCCCGCGCCGTGATTTACCAGTATCTGACCTTGTCGAATCGTGTTACTCATGGATATTGAGCGAGCCCTCGAATTTCTCGATCATCCCGACCGCGCCAGGGCTTGGTTCAGTTCCTTGGGAGTCGAGGATACCGTACGCGCCAACGCGAATCTGGTGGCCATCGCCGGCACGGGCCTGACGCTCGACTTGCTGGCAGTCATCTGTGGTCAGCTGCAGCAGCTCTTGCCCCACATGAGTGACCCGGACCGGGCGCTAAACAATTTGGAGCACTTTATCGCGGCGGCCCGCAACCCGTTGTCGCTGGGGTCGCTGTTCGAGCGTGATGCGGAAGCGCTGCCCACCTTGCTGCGGATCTTCTCGACCAGCCAGTTTCTCTCGGACTGGCTGGTGCGCGATCCGGAGGCCTTTGATTTGCTGCGTCTCACCGAGGGGCAGCCGGTCTCGCGCGACGCGTTGCGCGAGGACATCTGCACCAACGTCATATCGACGGATGACGACCGAGTCGTGACGAAGATACTCAGCGGTTTTCGTCACCGAGAGATGCTGCGGATCGCCTATGGTGACATTGTCCGCAGCCAGGATCTGGAAACCGTCACGGCCCAGATCTCTTACCTGGCTGACGCGATTATCGAGGCGGCTTTCCAGTCGGCGTGGAGGTTCCAGGTGGCCAAACGCGGCTGCCCGCGGCTCGCCAACGGCCAACGCGCTCGGTTCGCGATCCTGGCCATGGGCAAGCTGGGTGGCCTCGAGTTGAACTATTCCAGCGACATTGACCTGATCTTCATCAGTGACGGCGAAGGAAAAACGGACGGCAGTCGGTCGGTCACCAACGGGGAGTTCTTCGATCGGCTGGCCAAACAGATCGTGAAGCTGCTGACCGAGCCGACCATTTTTGGCACCGCCTACCGAGTCGATTTGCGGTTGCGTCCCGACGGCGACCAGGGGCCGGCTGTACGCGATTGTGAAAGCGCTTTGCGGTATTACGACGTGTCGGGTCGCACCTGGGAGCGCCAGGCCTACGTGAAGGCTCGCGTGGTGGCGGGCGATCACGATCTGGGCGATTTCTTCCTGACGCAGCTGCAGCCGTGGGTCTATCGGCGCTATCTGACGAGTGCCGATATCGCCGGCATCAAGGCGCTGAAACGTCGCATCGAGAAACGAGCTTACGTGGAAGGCGGGGGCGAACGCAACGTCAAGACGGGCGAAGGCGGGATACGAGATATCGAGTTCGCCATCCAGTTCCTGCAACTGCTCAATGGCGGCGATCTGCCCGAGATCCGTACGGGGCATACCTTGCAAGCGATCACGCGGCTGGAAAAAGTCGGCTGCCTGACGATGCAGGAACGCAATATCCTCGAAGATAACTACCGGTTCCTCCGCAAGATCGAACATCGACTGCAAATCATGTTCGACCTCAAAACCCACACGATCCCCGACAGCGACAAGGAACTGAGGCGGCTGGCGATCCGCACCGGCTATAGCGATGCCGACGGTCATTCGGCACTGGCCGAGTTCAAGCGGGATCTGCGCAGCAGGACGAAATTGAACCGGAAGATCCTCGATCACCTGCTGCACGATGCGTTCGGCGACGATCCGGATGCCGCGCCGGAATCCGACCTGGTGTTGGATCCGCATCCCCCCTACGAGCGCCTGGAGAGTTGCCTGGCCCGGTATCGTTTTCGGGATATCCCCGCCGCTTACGAGAACTTGATGGCGTTGGCGCGGGAACGCGTTTCGTTTCTCTCCACGCGCCGCTGCCGGCATTTCCTCGCCTCGATCGCCCCGCATCTCTTGAAGGCGATCTCCGAGACGCCCGATCCGGATACCACGCTGGTCGATCTGAGCAAAGTCAGTGAGTCCCTCGGTGGCAAGGGGGTTTTGTGGGAGCTGTTCAGTTTCAATCCCCCGTCCCTGAAACTGTACGTGCGACTCTGTGCCTCCAGCCCCTACTTGTCCGGCATCCTCACCAGCAATCCAGGCATGATCGACGAACTGATGGATTCCCTCGTGTTGGACCGGTTGCCCACTCACGAAGTGCTCCGCCACGGACTCAACTCGCTCTGTCGCGGAGCGGAGGATATTGAGCCGATTCTGCACAGTTTCAAGAGTTTCCAGCACCTGTGCGTCGGCGTCCGCGATATTCTGGGAAAAGAGGACCTGCGCGATTGCCATCGAGCCCTGTCGGATATCGCGGAAGTCTGCCTTCATCAGATCGCTCAGCGCCAATACGCGCGAATGGTCGAGAAATTCGGCACGCCGTTGATGGCTCGCGGCGAGGACGAAAAGCAGGAGTGTGGGTGGGTGATTGTGGCGATGGGGAAACTCGGAGGGCGGGAACCCAATTACCATAGCGACTTGGATGTGATCTTCTTGTTTGATGTGGACGGCCAGACCGAACATCAGCGACGAGGTCGTCGCGGTGAAGTCACGACGAACCAGCACTTCTTCAGCCAGTTGGGTCAGCGGATCATCAAGGATGTCACCAAGATGGGGCCTCACGGCCGGTTGTATGACCTGGACCCCCGGTTGCGCCCGACCGGCAAGAGCGGATCGCTGGCCGTTTCCCTGGAGGAACTCCAACGCTATTTCGCGGAAGGCCGCGGCCAGTTGTGGGAACGCCAGGCCCTGTGTAAAGCACGCCCGGTTTATGGTGCGCCGGAAGCCGCGGCACGCACGATGCAGCTGATTCGTAACATCATTGTCGAGAATGACTGGCATCCAGCCAACGCCGAGGAGATTCGCCGCATGCGAATTCGCATGCAACAGACCGCCTCGGACCGCAATCTGAAACGGGGAATCGGCGGCACCGTCGACGTCGAATTCATCGTCCAGATGCTGCAGCTCAAGCACGCCCGTGAGATGCCGGAAGTCTTGACTCCCGGAACGCTCGACGCCATTGAATCGCTCAACCGCGCCGGCTTGCTCAGTGACGCGGATGCCCGTCAACTCAGCCAGTCATATCGGTTCTTGCGCAGCGTCGAGTCGGGGTTGCGCTTGATGAATACCGCGGCCCGACACGATCTGCCGACCGATCGGATGGAATTGGAGAAACTGGCGTTTCTCATCGGCTGGGGAAACTCCCAGCAGTTGGTCGACGACTGCCGGCGTCTGCGCCAGAGAAATCGCGACTGTTTCCACCGGCTGTTTGACGCCGCCTCCTTCGCCTTCATCCGCGATGCGTGATGATGACGTCGCGCTCCTCACTGCCCCTCGGCGATATCGATCGTCTGGTGCGCGCCGATCGACATGACAAATATCTTGCCATCCCCGATCCGGCCGGTCCTCGCCACATCGACGATCTTGCGCAGAATCTCCTCCGCACGCGTATCTTCCACCCACAACGAGATCTCGACTTTTGGCAGAAAGGCCTGCGAGTACTCGCTGTCCCCGTATTGATCCAGATAGCTCTTCTGGCGGCCAAACCCTTTGACCTCCTGGACCATTAATGCCTCCAGTGGCGCACGCCGCAGACTCTCCAAGACCTTTTCCGCCAGAAACGGTTTGACAATCGCGATGACCTGTTTCACGGTTCCCTGCCACTGAGAAAAAGATGCGGCCGTGAAGGCCGCCGAGCGCAGCTCCCACACTCCACCTGCCGGGAAATCATCGTAACAAGGCTGTTCGAGCGAGTCCAGACTCGCCGATCCGGCGATCGGAATCGCATGTTCCCCGGGCTCCTGCCAAACGGACCGTCGAGGGGATCGACAACCTCCTCCACCTCCTCTCGCAAAGCCTGTCCCGCCGGCCTCGGTCAGCGGTCCTCGGGCCGGATATGACTTCCCTTCCGCCACGTCACCAAAGTCCCACTGCGAACGCCCCCCCGTTGCGGAAAACGCCACCCTGGCGAGGTGCTGCCGGCCTCGGCCAACGCGTCACTTACAGTCGGAGATCTTTACCGGATCTCCCTTTTCTGCCACCATGATCAATTTACGAGCCGGTGCTGCCGATGAGTGAGATACCCGTGGCTGCGCCGGCCAAAACGCGGGTGTGCCAAGGAACGCGTTTTTTACTCCCACGGCCATGCGACCGTGACTACAGCACGACACCAGGCGAGACGAGGGATCCCGTGACGAACTACTCGAAATACCAGCAGAACATCATCCGGAATTACTACGATAACCGCGACACGATCGCCCTGCAGAGAGCCCAGGAACTCGTCACGGAGCTCTATCTGTCAGAAGGTAAGAAACGTAAGAAATTCTGGGAACAACTCGCCGGACACCTGGTCAAGTTGGGCGTCAAACAGGCCCAAATCGACCACCTGGTCGCCCAAGACAATCCCGAGATGGCAGCCAAGATGGTGCAGAGCCTGTTCGAGAAGCAGAAATGACGGCCGATTCGTGATTGCTGGTGCGCAGCACGAGCGGCAGGGAGGGAAGTGCAAAGTGCAAAGTGAAAAGTGCAAAGTGGGACGCGTAGCCGCGTTTGTGGAAGCGTGGTCGCTGTGGTGTTGCGACGGTTCCCTTCCTGCGGCCCACACCTCCACCCGCCCCACTCGGTACGTCTCGCGCCGCCAGCCTCGGCCCAGCAGGGTAACTTGTCGATGACCGATCCCCACCTGCATCCTCCAGAGTCCGGAAACGCTGCGATCCCCGCCGGCGCCGACGATGGTTCCGCGGCTGCCGAGGCCATGACGAGCCAGGAGTTGTCCGAGTCCCAGGCTTACGGGAAGCGGGAACTGCTGTGCACGTTGCTCGATATGGTCATCGACGTCGTCTACCTGGCGGCCATGGCGTTTGTCTTTGCCGTGGCCATCGACCGGGGGCTGCAAACGTACACGGTGCTGGAGTCCCCATGGATGCGTTTGCCGGCGCTCTATTTGATCACGATGATGGTGCACTATCTGGTCTCGTTCCCGCTGTCGGTCTACAGCGGGTTCATTTTGGAGCACCGGTATCAGATGAGCCGGCAGAGTTTCGGGCGCTGGTTGTGGCGATACTTGCTGCAAAACGCGTTGATGGTCGCCTTTGGGCTGGCCATGGTGCTGGGATTGTTCGCCATCATCTGGTGGGTTGGGAACTGGTGGTGGCTGGTCGCCGCCGCGGCGACGTTCGTCGTGACGGTGTTGCTGGGGCAGTTTGTCCCGGTGCTGATTCTTCCCCTTTTCTACAAGATCGAGCGATTGGATGATCAGTCGTTGGCGGACCGCTTGCAGCGACTGACCGCCGGCACCTCGCTCGCTCTCGAAGGTGTCTACCGCATGAGGATGAGCAGTGAGACGGTCAAAGCGAATGCTCTGCTGGCCGGTCTGGGACGTACGCGGCGGGTCATCTTGGGCGATACGCTGCTGGACCACTTCACCCCCGACGAAATCGAGGTGGTGTTTGCCCATGAAATCGGGCATCACGTTTATCATCACATCGCCAAGATGATCTGGATGGGATTGTTCGTTGGCGCTGCCAGTTTCTATATCTGCGATCGCATCCTGGTGGCGTGGGTCTCGGGGCACGATGTCGGTCCGGGAATCGGCGCGTTCGACTACCGTCACGTGCCCGTCTATGCGCTGCCGATGATACTCTTCGTGATCACGCTCTGTTCGCTGATGTTGAGCCCCTTGCGCAATGCCGTTAGCCGGCGATTCGAGCAGACATGCGATCAGTACGCACTGCGCGTGACCGGTAATCCGTCAGCCTATCGTGCGGCCTTCACCAAGCTGGCTAAACTGAACAAGTCGGATCCGAGTCCGCATCCGCTTGAGGTGTGGCTGTTGCACGACCATCCTCCCGTCGCCGCGCGTCTTGCGTTGGCCGATGCCGGAGAGGGTGGGGATTGCGCAATGCCTCGTCGCAAGTCCTTGATGGTACGTTAGTTGCGTCAATAAGTAGCGGTAGGGTGTGACAAGCTCGCCGGGTCACGCTTTCCACGATCGGTGACGATTTCGGCGAGCGCCGGCACACCAGAATGCGTTCGGCACAATGTTGACGGCGTTGTAGGCATACGAGGTTTCGGCGCCCGCGCGATCGGTCTCACTAGTGAGCCGTCCGAGTGCATCATAGGTGAAGCTGGCCGCGTGGGCCAGTTCGTCGGTATCGCTGGTGATGTTGTCGGCCGCATTGTAGCCCAATGTGCGGGTCGAACTGTCGGGATTCGTTAGTGTCGTCAGCCGAGCGTAGCTGTCGTAGGCCAAGGAAGTGACCGCCGCCGACAACGGACCCGTGCCATCCGGATCCGGCAGAGTCACACTGGTCGGCAGACCGTGGCTGTTATAGGTATACGAAGTCGTCTTCCCTGCCGCATCCGTGGCGCTGGTGAGATTTCCGGCCGTGTCATAGGAAAATGACGTGGTGTGACTCAGTACGTCGGTGGCCGTGCTCACTCGATGCAGCGACGTGGTATAGGTCCAGGTGGCGGAGTAACCATCTGGGTTTCTTTGATACACCAGGTCTCCAACGGCATTGTAACCCAGCACGGTAACGGGACTGGTAAGAGGTCCACCGGTTCCATCCGGATCGGCCTGAGTGATGCGCACGCTCAGACCATCGGCATTGCGCTCGGTGAGCGTACTGTGGCTCAACGGATCGATCCATTGAGTTACATTGCCAAAGCGATCGGTGCGAAACGTACCCGCGATACCTTGAGCGTCCCGGCCCGTGCCGGTCGGGTTGGCGCGGGAAATCGTATTGCCGGTGGTGCCGGTGGGCAGGCCCACGGTCTCCAGGCCAGTCCAGTTCCACACGGAATTGTCGGGATGCGTGATCGACGTTAATCGCCCGTGCGTGCCATAGGCAAAGTTCGTATTCTGCGACAGCGCATTGGTCACCCGCGTCAAGCAATGCGTGGTGGCATCGTAGGTGAAGGACGTAACAGGCGCCGAGAGCGAACCGCCGCCATCCGGATCGGGCTGTGTGATACTGGTCAAGCGGCCACTGGCGTCATAGGCCAAGGTCCCGCTGCGCCCGGCAAAATCACTCACGGAACTGAGCCGGCCACTGGTGTAACTGAGCGTCGTACTGCGGCCGTAGGGATCGGTAATCTGGGTGAGCAGCCCGCTGGTGTAGCTGTAGCTGGTCGTGTTGCCGTTGGCGTCCACGCGCGACGTGAGCAGGCCACCCGAGGAGAAATTGGTCTGATTACCGTGGGTGTCCGAGAGCGTATAGGTCTGATTGGCGTTCTGTAGCAGCGTCGAGTAGGTCCCGTCCCCCTCGGCGTGCAGAAAGCCCCCCGCGCCGTTACTGGCAAACCACAAGGTGGTGCCGTCACTGCGGACCAGCAGCACTCCGTTGCCTTGCACGGCCAGCGCGTCGAGTCCAGAAAGCTGCCAGCCGCGGCCGAAGGGGGCCGACGAACTGTTGCGGTTCACCATGTCCTGGCTCCCCGTAAAGGTGTGGACCGGGGAGCTGCCATAGACCGTCGTCACGTCCATCGACCAGTCGTAGTGGCCGGTGGCCAGCGCGGCGGTGTTGGCCGGCAAGGGAAATCGCAGGGTGTCGCCCGACGTGATGCCGTAGGTGTTGTAGGTATACAGCGTGCCGGTGTGGCCCGCCGCTGGTCGCCCCACGATGTGGCCCGCCGCTACTTGACCGCCATGAAGATCGCCCCTGAAGATCGCCAAATGCATGTCGGACGACCTGCCGCAGGTCAGCGACAAACGCATCGAACAGGTCGTACGGGACAAGAAGCGGATCAAGCAACTGCGGCGCCGGCTGAGCAATATTTCCTGGTTTATGGGAATCCTGTGCGAGAACATTGCCCGCCGCGCCAATAGCGAAGATGACTGCACTGCCCGTTGCGCTCCAGGTAGCGCACATCAAGCGGATGAACTCTTGTCGAATCCAGTCCTCACGCACCGCTCCCAACTCGCGCCACAGCTTTTTCGTCACACCGGCATGGGAGCGCCGATCATCTTCTCCTGAAAGTATCAAGCGTCTATTGACTTCTTGTTCAAGTGCCGGCTGCGTCAGGCGGGCCAGCGGCGGTTGAGCCTTTTCCAGGTAATAACGGCGCTGCTGGAAAACTGGACCGGTCGTGCGCTGGCCTACGATCTTCCGGCGCACACCTGCAGGTCGCCACCCGGTTCGCCCGGATCAGCGAGGCGATGGCAACAGGCTCGCTTCAACTGCCGATGCCCCGTCACTCGCGAAGTCCGGCAGCTTGGGGATCGCAAAGTCGAACTCCAACCGATCGACCGCTCTCCGGCCACACGAATCGGTCCGGTCGAAACCGCCGTTGCCCATCGACCCGTGGCGCCAGGCTGGCGACGGGTCGATGATCGCGGTTCCCGATCCGGAGACTACAGGCGCACGACGATATTGCCGCTGAGGCGGCGAATCAAGTGGCGGATCTCGAGCACGCTGACCGTGGCCAGTACGCGGTTGACGGGCAAGTGTGTCGATCTCGCGACCTGGTCGATCAGGGTGGGTTCTGTCTGGATCGCCTGGAGCACCAAGCGTTCCTGCTCGTTCAATTGGAGTTCTGCCGGATGCCGGAGCACGCTTCCATCCGGTCGCGGGATGGCCTCGACGAGCGGTCCGAGTTCTTCCAGCACGTCCTCCACCGACTCGACCAACTTGGCCCCGTCGCGGATCAGACGATGGCAGCCGCGCGAGGTGCGACTGTCGGCTGGGCCGGGTACCGCGAAGACCTCGCGTCCCTGGACGGCGGCGTGGGAGGCCGAGATCAGCGCGCCGCTGCGGTGGGCGGCCTCGACCACGAGTACCCCCAGGGAAAGCCCGCTGATCAAGCGATTCCGTTGCGGAAAGGTGCCACTCATCGGCTTCTGCAGCGGGGGAAGTTCGCTGATGACCGATCCCGACGCTCGAATCGCATCGGCGAGTTCGGCATGCTCGGGCGGGTAGACATTCAACACACCGCTTCCCAGCACCGCGATGGTCCGTCCACCGGCCCGCAATGCCGCTCGGTGAGCCGCCGCGTCGATACCGCGCGCCAAACCGCTGACAATGGTCAGGCCGGCGCGGGACAAACCGGCGGACAGCCGCTCCGCTTGTCGCAGACCATAATGGGTCGCGTGCCGAGTGCCGACGATGGCCACGGCGAGCTGATCATTCACGTGCGCTTCCCCACGCCAAAACAGCACTCCGGGCGGGTCGGGGATTTCGTGCAGCAAGCGTGGATACCGCGGATCCGCCTGCGTGATGATATCCACGCCAGATCGTTCGCAAAGGCGCAGTTCTTTGTCGACATCGATCTGTTGGCGGGCCGAGAGGATGCGAGCCGAGATTTCCGGCCCTACGCCGGGTACCTGTCGCAACTGGTCGGCCGAGGCAGACAAGATGGCCTCCGCATCGGCAAACCGCTCCAGCAATGCCTGCCGCGTGCGCGGTCCTACGCCCGGGGTCAAGCAGAGCATGAGCGTGGCGCGTAAATCGCGCTGTTGTTGGACACAGACTACGGAAATGGACTGGTGATTCACAGGCAGGTCCCCACAAGTGCAGGATTACAGGTACTCACGCCGCCGCGCACAGTAGCACTGCGCACAGTGGCACTGCGCACAGCGACCGAACGCACAGTTGCGTGAGTGTGCAGATTGTCGCGTCTACATGCCGACGCGCTCCGCAATCTGCACGAACCTGCCCATGTTGCAGTCCAAGATCGGGAGTTTGCCAGGAAACACCCGACCGGCCGCCGATCAGAACGCCCTTGGCTTGGCTGTGTTCTGCTCGTCGGCGCCGAAGCCGATGGTAATCACCATCTGCACTAGTTCCGCGAGTGATTCGGCCTGCATCTTCTTCATGACACTCGAACGCCGCAACTCAACGGTTCGCAGCCCAATATCCAAGTCTCTGGCAATACGCTTGTTGGGAAAACCGTCCACCACTCGATGTAAAACCGCTCGTTCGTCCTCCGTGAGACTCTCGACGCGACGCTGGATCGCACACCGCTGATCCCGGGTTTGGCGGTCCTTGTGTGAGCGTTGCAGGGCTTCGGCAATCGTGTCCCACAATTGCTCCGGCTTGCATGGCTTGGTCAAGAAGCTGATGGCACCGGCCTGCATCGCCCGGACAGCCATCGGCACATCGGCGTAGCCGGTGATGACGATCACCGGCAATGAAATACTGCGACGAGCCAAGGTGTCCTGCAACTCCAGCCCTGACATTCCCTTCATGCGCACGTCGACAACAACACAACCCAGAAGGTCTTCACAAGCTACCTCCAGGAACGACTCGGCCGAAGCGAATTCCATCGTGCGCATGCCCCGGGATTCAGCCAATGCGGCGACGGACGCGCGAGCAGCCGGATCGTCGTCTACGATGTAGACAATCGTATCTGGATCGATAACGGATGACAACTTGACAGCCTCGCCTGCGAACGATGGACTGAGATACTTCGCGCCGGGTGCAACGGATGATACCGAGCCACTGAGACGTGGGGCACCCTACGCCCCGATCCGCCTCGTCGAGGTTTCCGATCTCAAGGTGTTGAACAACGTAGAAAGGTGAATGCTCAAACCGCCAGCACATCCATCCATCCCGACTGACCCCGCGGACTGCGGACATGCTGGTGCGGATCTGCCGGCGTCAGGGTACGGTCAACTACCGTGTGAGTTGAATCCGACACATCGACGAGCCGATGGATCGCCATCAATATAACTCTTCCCGCGGTGGTTCACAAAACATCTCACTCTAGGGAGGGGTGTGTCATTGATGGCGGTCTGGCCCGCTGAGCAAGGGTTTCCTGGGGGCCGCAGGGGGGCAAGTTCCCGCTGCGACGCGACGGGCGGCAGCGTGTGACGTGCCACAGGAAGGGGCCTTCCCCGTCACCTTCCCTCCCCCATGACCGCAGCTCGAATCAAGTCGGCACTGACATGTTCCTTGAGTTCCACATGGCCCATCTCTGTCGGCAGCACGAGTCGCAGGCGTCCGTGAGCGACTTTCTTGTCCTGCTGCATGGCATCCAGAACGACTTGGAGATCGACCGCCGGCACATCGACAGGCAGAGCAAAGGCGGTCAAGAGGTCTCGCTGACGAGCCGTGAATGCCGCATCGACCAGGTCCAGTGACTGAGCCAGTCGCGCGGCACAGAGCATGCCGATTGCGACGGCTTCACCGTGCAGCAGCTGTTGGTACCGGGTCGCGGTTTCCAGGGCGTGAGCGAATGTATGGCCGTAGTTCAGGATGGCCCGCCGCCCGCTTTCCTCCCGTTCGTCCTCCTGCACGACGTCCGCCTTGAGTTGGCAGCAGCGTGCGACAATATATCGCAGTACCTCGTCATCGCGAGCCAGAATCTGGTCGACATGCTGCTCGAGATAAGAGAAGAAGTCCGCGTCCTGGATCACACCGTACTTGACCACTTCCCCCAACCCGGATCGATATTCCCGCTGGGGCAAAGTCGACAGGACTCGCGTGTCGATCAGCACGCCGGCCGGTTGCCAGAAAGCTCCCACCATGTTCTTGGCGGCCGGCAGATTGATCGCGACCTTGCCCCCCACACTGCTGTCGACTTGCGCCATCAGGGTGGTGGGGATCTGGACGAAACGCAGCCCTCGCGTATAGGTCGCGGCGACGAATCCGGCCAGGTCGCCGATCACGCCACCTCCGACGGCCAGGATGACGGTCCGGCGATCCGCACTGGCCTCCAGTAGTCGCTGCCACAGCATTTCCGCCATGTCGACGGATTTGCTGGTCTCACCCGCCGCAATCACCATCAGATCGACGGCCGCGCCGGCGTCCGAGAGACTCTCGGCGACCGCAATGGCATGCGGCGTTTCGACGTTGTCGTCGGTGATAATCACCGCGTGCGAGAGTCCGAGTTGCTGGGCCAGTTCTGCCGCGGTCTCGCGGAGCATGCTGGACCCGATCAGAATATCGTAGCTGCGCGACTCGAGTTCAACGTGGACGGTGTGTGTGGTATTCAAGGCTGCGTCATCCTGTTGTTGGATCTTTCCCCACTCAATAATGGCCCGCGTCGCGTCGCCAAGAAGGGGAGGAAATAGGTCGGTTGATCGCTTCCCCACCGCGGCAGCCGGAACGTCCGGCACTCGCTGCGAACAAGCATGGCGGACGAAATTTATCGGACCAAGCGCGTGCTCCCCAATCCGCATCGCTTCAGTCCGCCACCCGCGCAAGATCCTCCGGCGTCGCCTGAATGTGGCGACAGAAACCGGTTGGCAGGCGGACGTACTCGAGGTTGGTGCAGGCGGCCGCGTCGGCGTGCAGTCTCCGTTCCAGCTCCGTTCGTTTGGCGGGATCCAGGCTTTCGCTCTCTGCCGGCCAAGTGGTTGCCGTTTCGACGACCAGTGCTTCGCGGTACGGGTCAAATTTGTCTGGCATGGTATTGCGACTCCTTGCCGATAGTGGGAATAGGTCAGTGATTCCACTATGCGGGAATCGATGTTGTACTCGTAAACGGCGAGTTGTGCGGCGCCGCCACGTCACTGGTCGAGTGACGAGCAGGGCGGTCAATGTTTGAGCAACGTGGGGAGATACCCGGCGGCGATGCCGACGACCAAACCAACAACGTGCGCAACGTTGGCCACGTCTGGAATGGCGGGCGTCATGCAGAGGAACAACCAGCCCAGCATGACGATCACGGTGCTTTGACCCAGCTGAAATCCCGGCTGAGTGTCGAAAAGCGACTTCATCCAGGCATATCCGAACAGACCGTAAACCACACCCGACATTCCACCGAAGCGTGGTGTGCCCCCCCAGTCACTCGGCGCGATGGCCTGCGCCAGGCTCGACAAAGCGGCGATGAGCAGAATGAAAATCGCCAACCGTGCGGTTCCCCGCAGCGTCTCGATCATGCGGCCAAGCTGGAAGAACCAGATCATGTTGAAGGCCAAGTGAATCACCGTCAAGTGAATGAAGATGGGAGTCACGGCCCGCCACAATTCACCTTTGCTCACCGAGGCCAGCGGATTCCCTTGGCTGGCCACGTAATCGGCCGCCCCCACGAAGAACAATTGTTCGTTAATTGTCCGCCCGAACCCCTTGGTCGCTTTGCCGAATTCACCGAAGAACGTGACCAGTACCGACAGTGCAATGAGCGTCATGGTTAACGGAATTCGCTGCCCTGCCACGACCCCCCACCGGCCGCGCATCTCGATGACGTTCTTCTGTGCCGCCACACGCTGTTGCGCCGCCTCACGCCTGATCGCCTCGGCTTGCCGTTCCGCGCCCTGGTATCGACGGTCATTCGGATCAACGCGGAACTGCTCCAGCAGCTCGCGCGCCTGCTGCACGTTGTTTTCGTCCCGCACCCAAATGGCCCAGTCGTGAGTATCTGGTTCCACCTGCGTGGTAATACCTTGTGTCACAAGGTAAGCGGCAAACCGCTGAGCATCGCGTTCTTTCGGGAGGCTGCCAATCTGTCGCATATACATTCCGGTCGTTGTTGGGTGGTTTCCTGATTCTATGCGGCCCAGTCGTTGGCGGCCCAGTCGTTGGCGGCCCAGTCGTTGGTGGCCCAGTCGTGTTGGTGGCCCAGTCTTTGGTGGCCCGCGGCAGTTCCGGTCATGGATGCTCTGGGGATGCTCGACGGATACCCAGCGCCCGCAAATTCCCGGTTTCGAGCAGATGCTGAACGTTTTCCACTTCTTCGTAGTAGCGGTGCCGCTGCAATTGGCTCGCTGCCGCTTCATCCACGATGACCAAGACTTCCCGATGCAGTTGCAGAGCCGAAGCCGTCACTTGAGCCGTCACAGGCCCTTCCACGGCGTCGCGAATCGCACGCGCCTTGGCAGATCCATTGGCCAACAGCAGACAACGACGGGACTCCAAAATTGTACCGACGCCGACCGTGATCGCTAGTCGCGGCACATGCTCGTCGCTGCCAAAAAAACGTGCGTTGTCCCGGACCGTTTCGCTGGTGAGCGATTTGAGTCGCGTGCGGCTCCCCAACGACGAGCCAGGCTCGTTGAAGGCAATATGGCCATCCGTGCCGATCCCCAGAATCTGCAAATCAATTCCCCCGACATCCCGAATCTGCTGCTCGTACTGCTCGCAGTAGGCCTCGAAAGAGGTTGCCAGTCCGTCGGGAACGTGGGTGTTCTCCCGCTTGATATTGATGCTGTCAAACAGGCTTTCCTGCATAAAGTAACGGTAGCTGTGCGGGTGGTCGGGGCCAAGCCCCACATACTCATCCAGGTTAAACGTGACGACTTGCGAGAAATCGAGCCCCTCCTCCTGGTGCATTCGAATCAGCTCGCCGTACATCCCTTGTGGGGTGCTGCCGGTCGCCAAACCCAACACACAGCGTGGTTTGCGACGGACCAACTGGGCCACGATGGCCGCCGCGCGACGAGCAATTCCCAGTGCATCCGGCTCGATAATCACCCGCATGTTGGTCTCTCCTGTGCTCAGCGGTTTCCCCATTTTTATCGCAAAATGCCAGACGCACCAACTACCGGCGGGGCTGTGCCAGAAAGCTCTGG
Organism: uncultured Planctomycetota bacterium; assembly: GCA_963802295.1. Classification (GTDB taxonomy): domain Bacteria; phylum Planctomycetota; class Planctomycetia; order Pirellulales; family Pirellulaceae; genus JAJRVM01. Next base: position 971,115 of record CAWDIM010000022.1, read on the forward strand.
TCTGGGAAGACCACCATCCGCTATAATCCTGGCCCACACGGATGCTGTGCCGAGGGAGATATTTTCGGCCGGCCCGGCGCCCGGGGCCGCTGCGGAGCCCGCGACCGGGTTCCGGTGAAGCGCCCCAGCACTGCTTGGCTCAGGATCGGAAAAGGAGTTCCGTCGATGCGTTCCATCGCCATCATGAACCAGAAGGGTGGAGTGGGCAAGACAACGACAGCCGTGAACCTCTCGGCTGCCATTGCCGCCACCGGACAGCGTGTTTGCGTGATCGATCTCGATCCGCAGGCCCATGCCTCACTCCACCTGGGCGTCGCCCTGGCAGATAGCGACGCGTCTGTCTACGACGTGCTGGCCGGGCGAGCGACGCTGGCCCAGGTACGCCAGAATATCGACGACCATCTCGCACTGGTTCCAGCGCACCTGAACCTCGCCGCCGCCGAAATGGAACTGGCTGGCGAAGTGGGGCGGGAAGTGATCTTGCGCGATCATGTGCGGCAGGATGCCGAGCCGTTTGATTTCCTGGTCCTCGACTGTCCCCCTTCGCTGGGCATCCTCACGCTCAACGCGCTGACCACCGTCCACGAAGTCTTCCTCCCCCTGCAACCCCATTTCCTCGCTCTGCACGGCCTCAGTAAACTGCTGCAGACCATCGAACTCGTGGCCGCGCGACTCAATTCCCAATTGCGTTTGGCCGGCGTCGTCATGTGCATGTACGAATCGGGGACTCGGCTGGCTGCGGAAGTTTGTCGGGACGTAGAAGAGTTCTTTGAAGCGCAATCGCGGGCCAATACCAGCTGGGCTGGGGCCAGAGTCCTGCAGACCAAGATCCGCCGCAATATCCGGCTGGCCGAAGCACCAAGTTTTGGCCAGTCGATCCTGCACTATGCGCCGAAATCGCACGGCGCGGAAGACTATCAATGCCTGGCCGCGGAAGTCCTCGGGCACGAATTGAACCAGACAGTGCCGCGCACGGCGGAAGCTGCCGCTTGAAGGTTGGAGACGCACGCCTCGCTAAAACGGCGCACCTTCTTCCGACGGGGCCATGACCAGTTGTTTGAGTGCTTCCAGGCTGGCCAGCACGTCTTCGCGACCAATTTCTTCCCAGCCGTTCATTTTGTGGTGCAGGATGGCGAGCTTGAATGTCTCGAAGGCTTCGGCCAGATCATCCGGCAGGTCTTTCAAGTCGGCGAAGGGGCGGACGAATTCCACCGTCGATTCCCCCAGGTCGTCCGCGTACACGGCAGCTCCCGGTTGTGTTGTGGCACCGGTGTCCTGCCCGGAATCGTGATCGCCAAAATCGGGTCCTTCCTCGCGAGGGCCGAATTGGACGTCCGACGTGCTACTCACCTCGGGGCCGCCGGGCGACTGATTCGTGGCCGGCTCGAAATCCTCGTCCAGTTCACCGGTCACAATGTCATCGTCGCTCGGCTGGTCAGCTTCCACCGCTCCCATGGCGTCCCAGCGCGTGTGACGCATTTGCGAAACGGACCAGTTGTTCTGGAGGGCCCCTTCCAGCCACATTTCGGCATCGTCCCAATCCAGTGCAGCCTGGAAATGGCTCCAGTACAAACCAGGGTAGTCTTCGCAAACTTGGGCGAAGCGCTGGTAGACACGCCGCAGGCGGCCAACGTGCTGCCCGGTCACGCCACCGACGAGGCGACTCCAGGCTTCGTCCGAGTATTCTGTGGCCGGCACCTGCGAAGCCATGAAGGCCTCGCGCCATTGATAGATGATGCGTCCCTTTTCCCAATTGGTACTGCTGACCAATTGGTTCCAACGCCCTACAAACGGCAGACTTGCCGTATCCAGCAATGTCTGGTCCACCGCATCGACTTCCGAATCCGAAACAACCGGCTGCGGCTCGTAATCCATCAGACGACTTCCTTTTCTCCCAGAAATTGATTGGCCGTTATTCGGCTGCCCAAGCTGAGCAAGCGGGGGAAGACGTTCACCAGGGTCTTTTTCAGATTCGACGAAAGCTTGGTGAGCTAAGCACTTGCTGGCAAGGGCGGCAGGCATCTGCCATGGGGAAAACTTGTCGACGAACGGAAATGCCACAGCCGAATGTCAGTTCGTGACACGCACGCTCGATTGAAAGTCGCAAGTCTTGTGGCTTCCGTCGCAAAACGGAATCTTCTGTGAATGACCGCAGCGGCACAGTGCCACGGCCGGCTTGGAGGCGTCACGCGGAAACTCGTTGCCGTCGGCGTCGAGAATCTTGATGGGACCTTCGATCAACAGCGGACCGTTATCACGCACCCGAATCGTTACGTCAGCGGACATTGCGGCATCTCCACGATTGAAAAAAACTCCGTGATCGCCGACGTCGCGCTGCTCGCTGGGGGATCTGCTGTCCCTGCACTCGCTCAGCCGGCACTTCACATCGATGGGCCTAGTCTTCCCAGCGCGGGAATCTCGGCATGATAGTGGATAGGCGCCAGATGGCAACGCTGGCAGCCAAAAGGATGCTCGCTATGGTTGCTTGGAAGGCTCGGCCGGAGCCGGGGAGGCGACCGCTGATTTGAGCCGAAACAGGTAGGTGACGACCTCGCGCTCGGCCCGCTGTGGAGCGGTCGAGGCCGTTTCTTGCGACTTTGACGATTCGAGACGCGACGATTCAACACCATCTGCGCTCCGCCTGCCGGTCGCCCCGCGAGACATTCCTGGACGATCGCCGGCCTCCATCGCTCGGCTGGCGGCGGGGGGGGCCGGTATCGCGTCGACACGTTCACCCGACTGCGACTGCTTCGCCCGTTCGCCGGGTGACTCGTCTTCGACCTGGCCTTCTTCCCGCGGTGGATTCCCCTTCCGATCGGCCAGCTGGGACCGCTGCAGCGGGAGCCCCGCCTTATCGTTCGCGGACTGGTCGGCAGTAGCGCCGCTGTCCGTTCCGCCCGCCCGCCGGCCCCCGTCCAAGGCGCCACCGCGGGGAGCGTCTTGCGGAGCCTGACCTGGCACTGTCGAGGGTACGCCGGTTCCCAGGCCCGGATACCCGCCCTGCCCTGCGAGATTGCCGCTGCCGCCCACAGCACCGCCAAGTCCTGGCAGCATGCCAGCACCACTGGCCCCGCCATAGCCGCCTGCGCCGCCACCCATCATTCCACCGCCGAATCCCATCCCAGCGCCCGGCCCCGTGTCCGTACCGGGAGCGACCACCTCATTCAGATCCCGAGCGAGCTCGCGGCCACGCGATAGGTTGTCCATCGCGACACTTAGCACACGCAATTGCTCCGGCGATGTGTTTGTCGCGAGGACCTGGACTTCGGGTTGCGCCACGAGCCTGGTGAGCGACGTACGGACCTGTTCTGGGGAGCCTTCCACCAGGATCACTCCCCGCACCGGATAGGCCAGTTGCGTGCCCAGTGACTCGATACCCTCTTGGGGTGCGCTGTAATAATTCGTGGCGGACTGTTGAAGAGCCAGCTCCTGCGTTAGTTTCTCGCCCAGCCGCACCACGTCCTGAGTCCCAAGGTCGAACCAATTCGACGGATCCTGCCGCACATCGACCGGCATGCTGACCTGAACCAGCAGTAACTGGCTCTTGTCGAATTCGCTGACAAGCTGTTGCGTCACAGCCTGGCGTGATTCCTGCTGCATGTCCGCGCTAGCGGCAACATCCCCGGGCGAAGAGTCGGCTTCTTTCGTGAACGGCGTCAACGTGCGGCCCATGTCGTCGGGGCTGTCGCCTGTGGCCAGTGGTGTCTCCGTAGTGTCACCCGGCTGTGGACTACCGCTCGACGCCGCTGGGTCGACTGCCGCGCCCGCCACGACGTGGCGAGTGCCTTCCTGCTGTCCACGGCCGGATTCGGGTGGGGCTGCGGCCGGTTGGGGGACCGAAAACGCCTTCTCCTCCGAGCTTGCTGCCGAGCCTGACCTGCCGAACGATGGTTCATTCGATGGTTCAGGCGAGGCCGTATCGGCGTCTGCTTCGCCACCTTCCAAGGACCGTAACGGAGCCGGAGTCGTTTCCGCTTGGATTCCATTCGCCCCGGACGGAGCGGCTTTCAGCATCACATCCCCTGGCAGTGCCGGATCGATGAAACGCGAGTGGGCACGGTCGTCGGCAGCGCGGGACAGGTTGGAGGCGCCCAGGTCGGAGGCGCTGCCAGTACCGAATCGTGCATCCGGTGCCTCATGGAGGCGTTCGTCCAGTTGGTTGGCCAGCGTCTCCGTTGACCGGAAAGGCTCCTCGCGATCCGTGTCCATCGCTGTCGCCGGAGCGTTGGCTGGAGCTGGCCCCGAGACTGCCACAGCGCGGTCATGGGGGAGTTGTCCGGGGAGCCAGAGGGCTAAGAGGAGCAAGGCGGCGAGCGACGCGGCGACGCCGGCGGCAACACGCCAACGGCGAAGCAGCGGAGTCCTCTCGGAACCAGCCTGGTCGGCCGTGGCACGAGGTGTGATGGTGCCAGCCGTCGCTTCGTCGCCGGTGAGCATGCGACGTTCGGCTTGACGCAGGACCCGATCGGCCAGATCTTGCGCCGGCTCGGCCGCGGGGAGCGACTGCAGAGTGAAACGCAAGGCACGCAGCTCGTCACACATCCGCCGCAGCTGGGCGTCCTCGCGCAGCTGTTTCTCGACGCGCACCTGCTCCTCGGCGGTCAATTCACCGTCCAGGTAAGCACTAATCAGTTCGTCCGAGAAAGGGGATGTCATCGTTTCACCAATTTCAGTCTGCTCTCATTCTTACCTTACTCGGCCAGTTTCTCCTGCAGGATCCCCTGCAGTTGCTCGCGGAGTTGCAGTCGAGCTCGATGCAAGCGGCTGCGGACGGTGCCAATGGGCAAGTCCAGGATGTCCGCAATCGTCTCGTAACAGCAGCCCTCCATTTCTCGCAACACCAAGATGGCTCGATATTCATCGCTCAAGGCCTCGATGGCTTCACGCACCTGCCGCACCTGCTCGACTCGCAACAACTGGTCACCCGGTCCTTCAGCTCTGTCCTGGGGCTCGTCGCCAGTCCGTTCACGATGTTGATCCATCGAAACTTCGGCTCGCCGCCGCCGTCGCCGGCTGACCGAGACGTTAAAGGCGATGCGGTAGAGCCACGTATAAAAGGCGCTTCGGCCGCCAAAGGTCTCCAACTTGACAAAGGCCTGCACAAAAGCTTCCTGGCAAACGTCCTCCGCCTCTTCGCGCGAACTGACCACGTGCAGCAGCGTATTGAACAGCCGCCCCTGGTACTTCTGGACCAACTGTCCAAATGCCAAGCGGTTGCCGGAGAGTGTTTCGTGTATCAACTGGGCGTCGTCGCTCACAGCCGCTCCATTGTATTGCGACGCTCTGCTCGCTCAAAAAGTTCCGCCGTCACGTGGAATCGTCCCGCTCGGGGCGTTCGCACGGTCCTGTTTTTCCGATCCTGGTGGCCACTGTCGTGTTGTATCCGCCAGACCCGCGTCTATTGCCTGCGGGAACGGGATTATTCTGGCCCGAAAAATGGCTGCCGGTAAGCACCCATCTTGTGGGGGTTGTCGTCGGATGCTGATGCGGTCTGGGCATTCAAACAGGCCCGCCGGTCAGCCCCGCACGGCCACTGCTCAGCCTGTCGGGGCGGCCCGGCCGGCAGGTTTCCTGGGCAGGGCGCTGCCCGGCGGACGCGACATGACGTACCACCACAGTCCCAAGACGGCCGCCAGCAACAAGCCGCTCACCGCCTGTGATATCGTTAACTTGAAACTCATTTCGAGCAAGCTCGACTCGTCCGTGCGGATTATTTCCAACAGAATTCGCGTGACGGGATAGATCGACACCATGAGCGCCGCGACGACCCCGTCCCGCCGCCGAAACGGATAGTAGGCCCACAGGAACAGACCGATCAGCGCGGCATTGATGGAGCTCAGGATCTGCGTTGGATAGACCGCCGCACTGCGCGGCGGAAGTTGACCGAATTCCCAGTCGACGCGTCTGCCATCGCTCAGTTGGAGCACGAGCAACGCCGTATCCACCTGCTCGCCATGTCGCATACGGCTCAGTGCCTCTTCCGACGGGAGCACGAACTGTTCGACACGATCACCCGCCTTGAGCCCGTACCGATCCGCTCTGCCTCCGGCATCCACCTGCCGAACGAGATATGTGCCATCGGGCTGTGGTTCCATGTGCAAGCCCAGCAAAGTCCCTTTTTTGATTTGATCAACGTAGGGAGGACTCCCCTGTGGAAACGTGATGCCGAGCGAACTGTGATCGCAGATGCCACCCCAGCAGCAGCCATTCATGAGACATCCGATACGACCAAACGCCAAGCCCAACATCATGCTGGGCCCAAGCAGATCGGCAATCGCCAAGAGCGGAAGCCGATGCCGTCGCAGAAAGACACAGGCTGCCGAAGCGGCACCAATGAAGCTTCCGTAGACCACCAGGCCACCATCCGTCAGCTTCAGGATATTGCTGAGTGTGGCCGTCCACGAGGGGTCCTTAAACTGGTGCCAATACTCGATGACATAAAACAGCCGAGCCCCCAGAAAGCCACTCAATATCATCCAGAAGGCCAGCGAGAACATGACTTCGCCCGGCACTCCCATTTGGCCTGCCTGGTGGATCAGCAGCCAGAGGGCGCAAATGATCCCCAGCAACATCATCATGCCGTAGGCGCGGATCGGGACTCCCAGCCATTCGCCCGCCGCCGTTCGCTCCTCAACCAAGGGCACAACCCAGTAGAGGGCTGCCGCCAGGATCAAGAACATCGGCACCTCCCCCAACACCTCGGCCTTCCAGCCGTGTCTGTGGAGAGACCAGCCAAGCACGATCAGACCGGCGATAACCAGCAGGGCCAGGCCCCATCCCAATCCGAACAACGGGATCTGCCACCAGGGGTCCGCGTGAGGAATGTAGAATAACGTCGATCGCACCATGTGTTCCTTATGTGGGACGCGCGAATCGCACCCCAATTCACCAATGACTATCTATCTCCGTGGCCGGCGGATGTCCCGATCCGGCGATTGTCGATCAGACGCGTGTTGCCGACGTGTCCCGCAATCAGCGCCATCGTGTCGGCGGTCACACGGCTGACGCTGGCAAGTGTCTGGGGATCGACCAGGGCCACGTAGTCGATCCGCGTGACCCCGCTCTCGAGCAGCGTGGTGCGCATCACTTCACACAGTGTAGCAGCGTTGTCCTGACCCTGCTGAGCCAGTGCGGCGACGCGTTCCAATGCGCGAGAAAGACCCAGCGCGCAGGTCCGCTCGTGCATGTTCATGTAGCGGTTGCGCGAACTCATCGCCAGGCCATCCGGTTCGCGGATCGTCGGGCAGATTTCGATGCGCACGCCAAGATCGAGGTCGCGGGCCATGTCCTGAATTACACGGGACTGCTGATAGTCCTTCTGTCCGAAAAAGGCGACATCGGCGGCGATGAGGTTGAAGAGCTTGAGGACTACCGTGGCGACACCCCGAAAATGGCTCGGGCGACAAGCACCCTCCCATGGTCTCGCCACGTCAGGTGGCTCGACAAAGGTGGAAAACCCGGACGGATAAATCTGGTCGGTCGAGGGACAAAACACCAGATCCGTTCGCTCCGCGGCCAATAACGCCAGATCGGCTGAGAGCGTGCGCGGATAACGGGAAAAATCCTCTTGCGGTCCGAACTGAGTCGGATTCACGAAAATGGTCGCCACCGTGTAATCACATTGGGCGACACTGTGCCGCACCAGGCTCAAGTGCCCTGCATGCAGGGCTCCCATCGTCGGCACCAGTCCGATCGTCTTTCCCGCGGTTCGCGCGGCACGCAGCGCAGCCTGCAGCGCCTTACGCTCACTGGCCAATCGCGGCTCGAGGATGTCATTGTTAGGCATGTTATTCTTGCTGGCTGGAGACAATCAATCCGTTTCGGGAGTCTGGTTCAGTGCCGCGAAATTGCCGTAAAGGCGGCCGGTGCTGGCAGTGCCGGGGTGTTCCCTTTTCCTCGCCGTCACCCACTTCTGTTCGCGGTCCGCCAAGCCCGGGACGTTGCTGACGGGCGGTGTGGCGGCCGCGCCAGTGGAACTTCCCTGCCACGCTGCCTGCTCTTCGGGATCAGGTCCCGCGGCTGCGACGATTTTCCGATATTCACCGCATCGCGTCTATGGCGGCAAGCAGCTCGACCAACGCCAGTTGTCGGTCCCTCACGCACAGGATCGGTGCTTGTCCAGGTTTCGCTGCCTGACGCCGCAATGCTCTGGCCAGTGATGTGATGGCGGTGTCGAGGTCGCAGTCGCGCGCGGTGGGCACGTCTCCGGTCCGATGCGCGGGCCCACCTTCGGCGGTCGTGTCCAGCAGCAGAACAAACTTCGGCTCAGGTGTTTCGGCCAACGCTCTCTGGCAGGCTTGCTCGAGTCGTGCGCGGTGAGTGCCGGGCGGCCAGATGCTGGCCACGGCCAAGGTCTGGTTCAGCCAGAAGTCGCTCAAGATCAAAGACGACGGCGCGGACGCCGACGTGCGGACGGTGGAGAGCAGTTGCCGGTGCCGGGACAGGGAGTCCAGTTCTCGCTGCACAACGTCCTCTGCCGGCACGTTGGATCGCGGGGACCCGTTGTTCGGCCGAGCGATGGCCGATTCGACACGCGCGCCAGACGATAATACCAACGCCTCCACACGCGCGCTGGCCGCCGCCGCCAGGTCGGTCCTCGCCGATCCGCTGGCGCTGGCGATCGCGACGTAGCAGGGCGGTTCATCCAGGCGAGACAGTAATCGGGCAAGCGGCCAACCGGTCGGCGGATGGATCATGTAACCGGCGATTTCGCTGGCTGATTGCAGGACGAATCGACGCACCGCCATGCGTGGATGTGGCAGTACCAGCGTGTCTGACTCGTATATGAGCTGATCGTAAAGCAGAATGTCGATATCGATCACTCGTGGTCCCCAACGCTCCGCGCGCTGACGACCAAGAGCTTTTTCGACACACCTCGTCCACGCGAGCAGCGAGTCGGGAGCTAGCTCCGTAGTGACACGGACGGCAGCGTTGAGAAATGGACCTTGCCCCTGTGGTCCCCCGATCGGTGTGGTTTCGCGATACCTGCTGACGCTCACGCGGTGGATTTGCGGGTGACCGCAAAGTCGCGTCACGCAGTCGTCAAGGTGGGCGATGCGATCACCCACATTGGAGCCGAGTCCAATGAGACAGTCTGCCATGGTCCGTTCTCGGCGTCTGCCGCCGCACAATTTCGCGGGCCCATCATCGGTCGATCAGATCGCTGCGGCAGCGGGAATCACGTGCCGGGAATGTGGGTGTAGCGCGTCTGACCAGAGACAAAAAAAGGGCGACGCGGGAGTTGATCCAATCGTCCCACGTCGCCCAATGCATCAGTTACGCAGTCCATGCGCTGGATGCTATGGACACAATAATCAGGGGGGGACCTCCGAACCACGACCAAGGCCGCCGACAGTCGCTCCGATCAATCGCCGCCCCCCAAGAATTCTCCCCTATGCGAGATCAAATAACCGATGTGAATAGTGGACTATTTGCCGGTGACGTCCAAGCAGAGAGCTCATGAAGCCCGCTGTCGCGCTTATCACATAAGATCTGCGCGACATCGATTGATTCAAGCGATCTTCTATTTCAACCATTTGATCAGGGACAGGTTGAACAACTTATTCACACGCTGTTGGAGTCTACCACGCGGCGGTGAAAAAGAGGGCTAACGAACTCTCGTAAATTCATCTAACAACTGACACATTGTGCCGAGTCAAAACGGATTGTCAAGCAACCTAGCGGCGAGTTTTTCAGTTTGTTGAAAATAGCAGGTCGACCTCCACGTATGGTGCACCTGCTCGCAACAGTACAATTTCGTGCGGCGTTTCTGCCGCGGGCGGCCCGGTGCTGCCGTTGGCGACCAGGGATGCAATCGCAGCGTGCTGATTTCGCAATTCTGACAACTTGAGACATGAGAACATCTGTGGACGACACATCCAATCTTAAACCTGCTCTGTCCGGTTCTGATGACGCGTCGCGCGAGCTGCTGATGCGGCTCGTCGAACAGTTTGCCAGGGGGGACCAGCGCGGGATTAATGCCGAGCGCGTGGAGTTGTTGCATCGCTTGCTGGGAGAAGATGTGTGCCGGCAATTGGGTGTCTACCGACTGCCTCCCGGCTTTCTGCTATCGGTCATCATTCCGGTGTACAACGAAGCGACGACCGTGGATGAAGTGATTTCGCGAGTGCGCGGCACGGGCTTGCCGGTTGAACTGGTCCTGGTCGATGATGGCAGCACGGACGGAACTCGTGACGTCCTGCGACGGTTCGAAGAGAACGCGGATTGCCAGGTGATTTATCACGAACAGAATCGGGGGAAAGGGGCTGCGATCAAGTCGGGCTTGGGGGCCGCCCAGGGGGACGTGATTGTCATACAAGACGCGGATCTGGAGTACGATCCGCGTGATTTTCGTTTGCTGCTGCAACCCATTATTGAAAACGAGGCGGATGTCGTTTTCGGCAGTCGCTTCATCCACAATGACCGTCCGGTATCACCGCTCTGGCACCAAGGCGCCAACCAGCTGATTACATTCTTTGCCATGCTTGCCTCCGGGTACAAGTTCACAGATGTCGAGACGTGTTACAAAATGTTTCGCAGTGAATTAATGGACGATATTGTGCCGACGTTGCGCGAGAAACGGTTTGGGATTGAGATTGAGTTGACGTTCAAGTTGGTGAGGAAACGCCGTGTGCGGTTCTACGAGCGGCCCATTCACTATGCGCGTCGTTCATTTGCGGAAGGCAAGAAAATCGGCTGGCGCGATGGATTGGCCGCCCTCTGGTGTATTTTTCGCTATTCCCTCTTCAGCTGACCTGTTCCGGTGGCTGACCGCGTGTGGCGGGGCCGCGGTGCTTGCCTGGCTGACTGTCCGGGCAGGGGTCCGGTCCGACGGTGAAAGCTTGACTGCCGCTCAGCGATGGTTTAGTGTGCAAGTAAGATCCCTGGTGCCCGGAGGTGGTGCCCGGAGGTGGCGCCTGGGAGATAGCGTGCCAAAGCGACAACGACCGATGCGGTCGGCTGCTTGGAGCGCTCGCGTGTGGTGGACGTTTCGAGTTCAATCACGGCAGTGGTATTGTGAGGTTGGCCCTCGAAGAAATCTGTTTGATCGCATGACTTGCGGAGATCCGCCATGACTGCCGAAAGCAGGACGTCCACGGTGACGGTCAATGCAGCGTTTCTGCAGGAGATCAAAGAGGTCAATCTGGACCTCTGGAGACTGCTCGATGAAGTGAAGTTTCGCTGTAGCGACGTGCACCACGTCGTATTGCAGGGGCGGCGGGTTGTTGACCAGGTCGCCGAACTTCGCGACCAGTTGGCGATGCATTTCGCGCTGGAGGAAGCGTACGGTTATTTTGATGATCCAATCCGCGTGGCTCCGCGTTTGAGTGCCGCCGCGCATCAGCTGCGGGATGAGCACCAGTTGCTCTACGAGTTGATTCGCGATTTCGCGGACGAAGTGGATGGGATCTTCCGAGCCGGGATGCTTGCGCAGATCGGCACCCGCGTGGTCGAGCGTTTCGGAGAATTTTACGATCGACTCCAGCAGCACGAGAAGCGCGAGAACGAGTTGATTCTGGACGCCTACGATTCGGATATCGGAGTGGGGGACTGAGTCGCCGTGTGGGAGGCCCCCACGGCCCCACTCCCACGGCCCCTTCCCACCGCCCGGTTCCGCCACTCGACATCCGACATCCTGATCGCCAACGCCCGCAACAGGTCCTTTGTGACAGAGCTCCTTAACGCGACCGGCGGCGGCAACCACAATCGGAAATCCGCAGATCGAAATCGGAGGCACGTTCACCATCCAAATGTCGCAATGTTCAAAATACGTGATCCAAGCGATTCTCCCCCCCCCTGAAAAAAGAGCAACATCGAAAAGAGCAACATCGAAAAGAGCAACATCGAAAAGAGCAACATCGAAAAGAGCAACATCGAACATCGCCGACAGACTCACCCATGACAAGAACGGGGAAGGACGGAGGACGGAACATCCAAGAGCCTGCCCAGTGGCGAGAATCTGCTGGTGGCCCGCCCGCCGCGGTTTTGCCGACAGCGGAGGTTTCTGTGCTTGAGTTTTTGTCATTCGAATTTGTTTAGGATTTCGAATCTAGGTTTTCGGATTTCCTGATTGGTTGCGGCCACCGGCCGCGTTAAGGGTTAATGTTCTGACGACATCTGATGACAGGACGGCAGGTGCCTCAATCGCCCGTCTGGGCGAAGGGCGGTTTGGTGCGATGCGTTTCGCACAGGAGGTCTGGAAATGCGGGTAGCGAGTGTGTGTCGGATCTCGAATTTCGGAAGACTGCGCACGGTATGCAACCGTTCAGCAACTCAGGTTCTTCTGGCGGTCCACCGCCGCGTTGGGGCGAACGTATGAGCAACCAATCGGCCATTGGGCGTCCGATGGAAATCCTGCTCGTCGAGGACGGGTTGGTGGATGCTCGTTTGACGATCGGCGCTTTGCGGCAGAGTGGTTTTCGCCATCGTTTGACGTTGGTGCGGGATGGCGACGAGGCGCTGGAGTTCATTTACCAGCGGGGGAAATTCGCTCAAGTGCCTCGTCCCGACCTGATTCTGCTGGATCTCATGCTCCCCAAGAAAAGTGGCTTGGAAGTGCTCAATGACGTCAAATCGCACGAGGGTCTCAAAGACATCCCGGTCGTGATTATGACTGCCTCCCAGGCCGAGGAGGATCGACTGCAGTGCGACTCGCTCAAGGTGGATGCGTACGTTTCCAAGCCGGTCAATTTCGAGAAGTTTCTGGCGTTGTTGCGCGAACTCAAGCGGTTCTGGCTCGATGACGTCATCTTGCCTTCCATCGACTAACTCGCCGCCTGTCGATTCTTGTGGGGCGGTCCCCAGGGCCGGTCCCGCGGTCTTGGCGCACCGTCTCCGCCCGAACGTCTCCGCCCATTCGTATCCGCGAGTTCCGCTGGCCCCGGATGTTCGAGTGTGGTTGTTCCGGCGGTATGGGCACGGAATAATTGCCGGCACACCGTTGTGTACGATGGCGGGGTGGCGCGTGCCGCACGCAGCCCTCCCGGGCTTGGCCGGCACCCAGTGCTCTCGCTGGTCGTTGTGTGGCGTCGCCTTCGCCATTGGGATGGCGAAAAATCAGGGACATTTCGTTACACTAACAGACCGGAACTGGTGCAGGCGGCAATCCGAATCAAAACGCACATCCCCTATGTCCCAGACCCCTTTCTGTCTCGATGGCCAACACACCCCGTCCGAGATACCAGCGGAGATCGCGGGGAGAAAGCGAATCGCGAGTTGCTGTCAGTGAAAGTTTCGCCGTCCGAGGTTGAGTGGAATGGGTTGCTTCAGATTTGCCATGTTCGTCTCGCCAGGTGTTCCAGGACCGTGCAGTTTTTTCTAGGTTGAGTATGAATATGTCCGACTATCCGCGCATGTTTCGACTTCGCCAGCATCTACCGCGACCGCGAGTGGATGATGTCCCGGCTGCGGTCATGGCGGCGCTGGGGGGATTGCCACTTGGGTCGTGGATCCAGTCGGGCCAGCGCGTGGCGGTGACGGCGGGCAGCCGGGGAATTGCGAATATTGCCGTGATTCTGCGCAGCGCAATCGCCTGCCTCAGGCAATTGGGGGCCGAGCCGTTCATTGTGCCGGCCATGGGAAGTCACGGGGGAGGGACGGCCGAGGGCCAGCGGCAGTTGCTGGAACGATACGGCATCACGGAATCGTTCTGCGGCTGCCCGATCCGCGCCAGCATGGAAACGGTGATTGTCTGCCACGCTGCCGAAGGGTTCCCGGTCCATTTCGATCGCTTTGCTTACGAGGCGGATCACGTGCTGGTGTGCGGCCGCATCAAGCCGCACACGCGATTCGTGGGAGATGTCGAAAGTGGCTTGATGAAAATGATGCTCATTGGATTGGGCAAGCATGCCGGGGCGCTAGTCTATCATCAAGCGATTCAGGACTACAGTTTCGGGCAGATTCTGCGGAGCGTTGCCCGGGAAGTCGTCAGTCGCTGCCACATCCTGGCCGGGCTGGCGATCGTGGAGAACGCTTACGACGAAACGGCGAACATTGTGGCGGTCGCCCCGCCCGACTTCGAGAATCGGGAACGGGAGCTGTTGCTGCTGGCCCGTCAAGGGCTGCCGAGATTGCCGTTCGATCGAGCTGACCTCCTGCTGATTGACGAAATCGGCAAGGATGTGAGTGGTGCCGGACTCGACACTAATGTGGTGGGCCGCAAGTACCTGGACCACGCGGCGCGTGACGACGAGTTCCCCAAGATCCGGTATTTGGCGATTCGTGGGCTCACCCCGGCCACCGCTGGCAATGCCACAGGGTTGGGGCTGGCCGAGTTCTGTCGCAGCCAAGTCATTCGCGGCATGGATGTGCGTGCCACCCGAATGAACTGCTTAACCGGTGGTCATGCCACCGCTGCCATGGTTCCGTTGGATTACGAAACGGACCAGGAGTTGCTGGATGTGGCCTTGTCGGTGATCGGTTTGACACCCCCCGCCGCTGCACGGATCATGTGGATCGAAAATACCCTGAAGATAGCCGAGGTGGAGTGCTCGGAGGTGTTTTTTGAACAAGCCGGCGGTCGATCGGACTTGGAGATTCTGACGCAACCCCGTAAGCTTCCCCTTGGCAAAGATGGCAACTTGCCAGCCGTGTCGTCGTGGTCGTAGCGGTGGGGGCGAGGCGGTGGGGGCCGGACGTTACTCGCCCAGCCCTGGGAGCCATCCGCGGTCCCCTCGCCTGGTTCGCGTGTTTACCCTCAATACGAGTCGATTTCCGCCATGAGCGGTACTTGGTCCGAACGAATTGAGCAGCGGTACCGTCTGCGGCTTCCCCGCGACGTGCGGGCATGGTTGGACCAGCAGATCTGGCGGGAAGACGGGGGGGCTGAATTCTGCCGGGCCAGGACGCCCGAACAACTGCTGGACCCGGAACCTGGAGCGATTTGGGGCGGGTTCCTGCTCCCCGATACGCTGCCGATTATCGGCAATGATTACGGAGACTGGCTCTGCTTGCGGATTGCTCCGGACTCAACGATATCGGAACTGGTCCACTGGTCGCACTGCGGCGGCGACTGGCTCCCCTACGGTTCCAGTCTGGCGGAAGCGCTGCTGTATGATGCTGCCCTGCGCGTGCTGCATCCGCAGCGTCCCAGCTTGGCCGGAGAGAGCCTCCCCGCTGACCAGGTGTTTCGGTTTGCCGAGTGGGCGCGAGCATGGGTCACTCCGCAACACGCTCGCTCGGCACGCAACGCGTCGCAGCGGTTGCCAGGAAGCTCGACGCTCGTGCAGCCCTTCTGGGACCTGTCTGAGCATCCCGCGGTGGGCGACTGTGACGCGCTCTGGGATCTGCTGCTCGCTTGGCGGGTAGCCGAGTTCGCGGTGCGGCGTGACCGCATTCTCCGGCATCTGGAGAGTCCGCTGAAAGCGCTGAGTGCCCCGTCGCTGGCGCAGCAGCTGGGTGTGTCATGGGAGCCTGATTTTGTGCGTTGGCTGTTCGACACGCGTCAAATTCCGCCAGCTGTGCATCAGCAATTGGGGCAGTATCTCGTCGCCGATGGTCGGGACTTGATGGCTCAAGACTGGGACGCCGCCGAACGCGAGGCCACACTGGTGATCCGGCAGCGTAGTGACATGGGCTGGGCCTTTGATGTGGCCGGCTGGGCTGCCGAGCGGCGAGGCGCTTGGACGCTGGCCGTGCAGCATTATCTGACCGGCCTGCAGACCTCGTGGTTCTCGGACGACACGGTGCGTTTTCGCACGCATTGGTTCGAGGAAGGCTATGGAAAATTCGCCGCTTCCCGACTTGCCACATTGACCGAGCACCTGTCGGCCTCGCAACGCCGCGACCCCTACCTGGCCATCTTCCTCGACAATGATCCCCAGTCGCTGCGTCGGCGAGTACAGGTCTATTGGCTGGAATCGGCGCGGCAGGCGGAACGCCGAGGCGACCATCGCCAGGCGTATCAGTACTACTACCGCGCCGGCTGGGATCTCGGTCTGCATCCGCTGAGCGAATATGGCGAAGTGTTCGCCGGACTTCGCCGCACCGCGGACGCCGCCGAGATGTCCGCGCTCTCGGCTGTCGCCCAGTTGCACCAGCAGTTCCTGGTGGGGGCCGACTGACGAGATCCGGTTGGCGGATGGTCGGCCTGCTTCGCCCGTGGGGAGCAGGCACCGCCGTGTCCCCCACTGCACGCCATCTCACTCAGTGCCCCAACAGCTCGAGCAACTCGCGAGGATGATGGATAATCCGGCTCGCGCCGGCCCGCTCGAGTTCTTCGATTTCACGAAATCCCCAGGCGGCACCGACGGGCACCATGGCGGCTCCACAAGCGGTTTGCATGTCGACGGCGCTGTCGCCTAAATACACACATGCTCGCGGATCGACGCGCAGCAACTGCAGGATCTCGCGAGCCCCGGTTGGGTCGGGCTTGGGAGGTCGGTCCTCCTGTTGTCCCAATACGGCGGCAAACTGGTAAGTTGGCAGAAAATAATCCACACACCGCCGCGTCGCCTCTTGGGGCTTGTTCGACAGAACAGCCATGGCGATATCTCGTTCCATCAGCCCGTCGAGCAATTCCGGCACGCCGTCATACAGCCGCGACTGGACATTCCAACTGTGCCGATAGTGTTCGCTAAACTCAGCGATCATCTGGTCGATCAACGGCACATCATCGCCATGGAGTTCCGGTACGATGCGCTGCAACAGTCGCCGCACGCCGTCTCCCACGAAATAGCGGTAGGCCGGCACGTCGTGCGTCGGAAACGAATGGGATGCGAGTATCGTGTTCGCCGCTTGGGCAATGTCCGCCAGCGAGTCGAGCAACGTGCCATCCAGGTCAAAAACCACCGCCGCTGCATGCATTGCGAGCCAACCTTTCTTTCTGATTTCTTTCTGATGAATCCCAGTCACGTTCCCGTCGGCAAAGCCGAGCCCTCCGGATCTGGCTCCCCAACTCGCGGTCATGCCAGCTAGTTTCCGTCCAGCAGGTGCTGACGCACATACATGACCGTGGCATAGAACTGAAAATCGGCGTTGGTCTTCTTGCGGAACCCGTGACCTTCGTCCTTCGCATTCAGGTACCAGACCGGGCCTCCGTTCTGTCTGACCTTGGCGACCATCTGCTCGGCTTCACTCATGGGCACGCGGGGATCATTGGCTCCCTGCACAACGAACAGCGGCTTGGTAATTCTCGCTGCGTTATTCAGCGGGGCAATCTTCTCGAAGAAGTCGGCGAGTACCGGGTCGCGCTCGTCGCCGTATTCAACACGCCGTAAATCGCGGCGGTAGCTCTCGGTGTTCTTGAGAAACGTCGCGAAATGCGAAATTCCCACCACGTCGAGCGAACAGCGAATGCGAGCGTTGTAGTTTGTCGCGACGGCCAAGGTCATATAACCACCGTAACTGCCCCCCGTCACCATCACGCGGTCTGGATCGAGGTCTGATTGCCCGGCAATCCAATCGAGCAGTGCTGCGATGTCTTTCACGGAGTCCTCGCGCCGGATGCCGTTGTCGAGTTTGACGAATGTCTTGCCGTAACCGGTTGAGCCACGGACGTTGGGGAAAATCATCGCCACGCCCAGTTCGTTCATGAAGAAGTTGTTTCGGCCCTGAAAAACCGGACGCGATTGCCCCTCGGGACCGCCGTGAATGTTGATAATCACCGGGCGGCGACCGGTGAACTGCTTGGCAGCCGGATAATAGAAACCGGAAATCTCCAGCCCATCAAAGGACGGCCAGCGAATCAACTGCGGTTCGACCAGCGTCTCCGGGGTCAGTCCGCCCAGTTCGCTTTCCGTCCAGCGGGCGATCTGGTTCGTCGATGCGTTCCAGGTGTAAACGTCTGAAGTGGCACGGGCCGAGCTGATCGAGAAGGCGACTTCACGGCTATTGTCATGCCACGTACCACCCGTGATCACCCCGCTGGGCAAGCCCTCGATTTGCTGATACTGGCGGGTCTGCGTGTCCAGCACATAAGCCCTCGATACGCCGGCTTCGTTCGTGACGAAACAGATCGACTGACCGTCCTTGGATAAATCAAACCCCTCGACATCCCACGAGATCTGTTCGGTCAGCAGTTCCAGCTTGTTGGTTGGGAGACTCCAATAGGCCAATCGCTTGAATTCTCCCCCCTTGTCGGTCGTCAAATAGAAGCCCGAACCATCCTTGCTGAAGCGACCACCTTCGTAAGAGACTTCTTGCGTGTCGTCATTCAGTTTCGTTTTCGCCCCAGTTGCGACATCGATCATCCAGAGATGGCTTTGGGTGACCGATAGATATTCGCCCATCAAGATGCTGGAATCCTCCGGGGACCAGTCCAGAGCGCTCCAGCCACCCCCCGACAACTCGGCGAGCGCTGTGTCGGAGGATTTGTCGAGTGGATTCATGAGCCACAGGTCGCGGTCGGCGCCGTTTCGACGAGTCGATAAGTAGGCGATTCGATCCCGGCCCCTGTTCCAGACCCAGCCGCCATTCTGCGAACGTCCACCGTCAGTCAACAGCGTCACGTCGCCGCTGGCGGTATCGAAGCGGTAGATCTGCCTGAATTCATTGCCGCCGACATCTTTCGAAAGCAGGAAATGGTCTCCGGTCTCGGGTTCCCATTCCGCGACTCCGACCGGTTCGTTGAAAAAAGTCAGCTGGCGACGCGCTCCGCCGGGCATCCGCAACTCATGTATCTGGCTGGTGTTGCCAAAGCGAGTCGCGATTAACATGGCGACTTTCTCAGGGTGCCAACTAACGAAATGGGCACTTCGCGATTCGGTGTAGCGACGAACCTCGTCAGCCAGTGCGGCGGGAATGTCGGGGATCCCTTCCGCAATCAGGTTCTCCGCGGGCCGAATCACGGGAGCCTGGGCCGCCAGTTGTGGCCCCAGAAGAACCACTGATAAGAGAGCCGCAATGGTCGCACAAAGTGACCGTTTCATGGGAATCCTCGCAGATATAGTCGTTTCCGTGCCAGACGCGGCTCGCGGCCGCCACCAAACCGGAAATCCGAAATCCCGATCTCGAAAACCGAAACAAATTCGAAATCCAAAACGCAAAATCCAAAACCTCCGCTGCCGGCAAAATTACAGTCCTGGGCCCCAAGCAGCTTCTCGCCACGGGGGCCTGCTACCGTCTCCTCCGTTTCTCCCTTTCTCCCTTCTTCCCTTCCTCCCTCTTATCCGTCATGCGAATTTGTTGGGGATCTTTCTTTCGCATTTCGGACTGTTTTCCAGCATGCGCGCACGGCGTGCGCAGGTTACCGACTAACAGGCCGATTGGTCGGCGGTTTCGGCCGCCAGACGTTGCTTTTCCGCCGCCTTGGCGAACGGGTAATAAACCGCCATCGCAATCACTATGGATACCGCCCCCCACACCGCCGCCTTCCAGTCACCGCCGGAAACAAGGTAATGCCCGATGATCGGTGGCGTGGTCCACGGCACGCCGACAAAGGGCTTCTGGATCACGCCCCAGTCCATCAACAGGAAAGAGCCGGTGGTGAGAAGCAACGCGTTCATGACATAGGGAATCATGAAGATCGGATTCAGCACGATGGGGAAACCGAAGAAGATCGGTTCGTTGATCCCGAAGACCTGCGTGGGGAGCGAGACGCGGCTGATCTGGCGATAGCTGGGCTCCCGGGAGTTCCACATCACCAGCGCCAACGCGATGGTCGCCCCCGTCCCGCCGACGTTCACAAAACTGGTGAAGAAACCGAGCGCGGTCACGTAAGGGAGCGGTTGGCCCAGCGAGGCGGCCTCCACATTCGCCGCCAGGTACTGCAGGAAGATCGGGCCAACAATGGCGTCGAGGGTGTTGTCGCCGTTGATGCCCACCGACCAGAGCAGCGTGACGAGGAACGCAAATACGAGGATGCCCGGCAGCGTGTTCAGGGCGAAGACCAGCGGCGTGAACGCAGTTTGCAGGAGGTGATTGATGTCCAGTCCGAGCACGAACCGGATGAGCCAGAAAACCGTCACCAGAAACACCATCGGAATGAGGGAGAGAAACGACTCATAGACGATGGCCGGGACGTGGCTGGGCAATTTGATGACCCAGTTCTGGTCGGTGAAGAATTTCTGCACCCGCACGCTCACCAGCGCGACGAGAATCGCCGTGAACAAGCCTTGCGAGCCGAGGCCGTCCATGTGGAAGCTCTGATCCTCGAGCTTGAGCTGGATCATCAGGAAGACCAACGTCGCCATGCCGGCGCTGACAATGGCCTCCTGTTTCAGCCGCGCTGCCGAAGTCATACCCGATGCCGAAGCAGACAAATACGGCCAGCAGACCGAACGTGGCCGTGACCGGGATTTGCAGCCACGGCAAGTAGGGCTCGATGAATTGGTCCCAACCGCTCACGGGCAGAAACGAAACAACCATGAACAGTCCGCCAATGATCGTGAGCGGCACGATCGACACCATGCCGGCGCGAATGGCGGACAAGTAGGTGTTCTCGCTTAATACGGTGAGCGGCGGTACCACATACCGGTCGAGCAGCGCGGTCAGGTTTTTCACCGATGGGCCCTCGCAGCTTTGGCTTGCGCACGCCGTGCCCAGTCGGAAAGCGCGGAGCGATTGTCGTGAAGTTTTTCGAAGGCCCGCGCGATGTCATTCATTTCGGCGCGTTTGCCGAGTAGCAAGGCGTGTTCGAGCCACACCCCCTGCTCATGGCAGATCAGGTCGCTATTCGGGCATTGCACCCTGCTGTAATCCAGCTTCGCCGCCGCGCGGTGCAGGTAGGGCCCGAAGGCACGGTGGCGGAACATTGGCTGTTGGTGGAGCGAGAAGCCATAGCCCGGCGAACACGGGATGCCTTCGGCCTGCAGTGCCGCGATGACCGCGTGCGCGGCGCGCCGAACTGCGCGCCGTCCACTCGCAGCATGAACAAGTGATAACTGTGCCGCGTGCAGGCCGCCGGACGTTTCTGCGGATGCAGCCCAGGCAGGGCGGCGAGTCGTTCCGCCAGATAGCGGCCGTTGCGGTCTCGGGTTTTCGCCTGTGCCTCCAATCGATCCAGTTGGGTGTTGAGTACGGCCCCTTGAAATTCCCCCAGCCGATAGTTGCCGGAGATGACGTGGTGCTCATACCACACACCCGTGGGAACGCGTCCGCAGTTGTGCCTGCAGCGGCAGCTGGCCGCCAGCTCGTCGTCGTTGGTCGTAATGATGCCGCCTTCGCCGCTCGTGAGATTCTTGCTGGATTGAAAGGAAAAGGATGCCACGTGTCCGAGACTGCCGGCAGGACCTTTTCTGTGTGTGGCGCCGTGAGCGTGCGCGGCGTCCTCGAGGACGAACAGTTTCCGCTTGCGCGCGATCTTCATGATGGCCTCCATGTCCGCCGGCAGGCCCGCGAAATGAACCGGAATGATGGCGCGGGTGCGCGGCGTGATGGCGGCTTCCACGGCACGGGGATCGAGATTGAACGTTGCGAGATCCACGTCGGCGAACACCGGAATCATGTTCGCTTCAATCACGGCCGAGGCGGTCGAGAAGAACGTGTACGGCGGGATGATCACTTCGTCCTCGGCGCACAGGCCGGCCGCCATCAGGGCGAGACGCAGGGAAACCGTGCCGTTGACCGTGGCGATGCCGTGACGGCAGCCGTGCATTGCCGCGAACCGCTGCTCGAACTGGGCCACTTCGTTTCCGTCCAACCGTCCCCACTTGCCGCTGCGCAGCGTGCGCAACAGACGGGCTTCGTCCGCCTGGCCAAAGATGGGCCACGCGGTGAAGGGACGCGTCCGGACGGGCGTGCCGCCCAATAATGCAAGTTGCTGTGTCATGATTGCCCGGTTCCGTCTCGGTCTCAAAATCGCTTGCCCAGGTAAATGCAGCCGTCCGTCGCCGTGCCGACCCGGATGAGCTCGTGGAAGCCGAGCTTCTGATAGAAGCCCAACGCCGGCGTGTTGAGCACGCTGACTCCCAGATGCCCGCCCGGAGAACCAAGCCGGCGGAGCTTGTCCATCACCTGCTCCATCATCCGCCGTCCCAATCCGCCGCCCCGCGCCCGCTCCAGCAGGTCAATGTGCATATGCGAGGGGTAGACTTCGTACGGCTCCGGAGTGAAATAGTCAGGATGATGATACCAGGAATGGACGGTCTGTGCCGGGGTCCAGCCGGCAGGATCGCCTTGTGGCATCGGAAACCGGGCACAGAGATTCGGTCGCCACTGGGCTTCGTAACGGGCGAAAAACGCCCTCGAATCGAACGCCGCGAAGGCGTAGCCGCAGATCCCCTGGTCGTCCTCCACGATCAGGCCCAATTCCGGCTCGAAGGCGAGGTAGGGGCCGACAAAGATCCGGGCCAGAGCGTCCGGGTCGTCGCGATAGAATGGCTCGCCATCCTTGCCGTGGTCGCCGGTCTTGAGACAAACGTAATTGGCGCCCGCCTGATCGTCAGCGCGGGCGGCGCGAATCCGGAAGTTGTTCATGGGTTGGATGAGCATGCAGGTCGAGAATGGTTTGCTTCGTTGACCGCCCGAGGCGTAAACGTGCCGTCGGGGTTTTGTTGCAGCAGACGCTGCAACCGCGGCACCAGGCCGCCGCGATAGGTGCCAGGAAGATGAAAGTCGGATCGGCAGGCCGCCGCAGGATCCTCCGCCTTGAGGGCGCCGCAGTGGAGCATCAAATCCAGCTCCTCGCGCAGTTCCCAAATGCGCCGGCCCAGTGCGTAAAACAGCGGTCGCTCGCACAGTTCCGCCACTTGCGAGCAGACACTGCGTAATCGCGTGGCTTGCTCCCGGAAGGGGGTAAGCCGCTTCGTCCACTCCGTTGGATCGGCGGCAAACAGCTGCCGCGCGGATTCATACAGCGCCTCGGCCTCCGGCCCTTCCTCATACGGCAGGTAGTAGCAATCTCCGAGCAGGACCAGATCTTCCAGCGCGATCGCCCGGCCCGCCGTCTTGAACGATGGCAGCCAACCGGCCATCGCCGAAAGATACGCCCGGCGCGCATCCCACGCTCCTTCGCAGTGAACGAATTCGCCCAGCGTGCGGAGCGGCACGTAGTTTAACGGAAACTCGTTATTGGGATTGTGGAGCAGTCCGGTGACTTCGCCGCGCAATGCCGGCGGCCGCCCCGCATAGGGACCGCAGTAGAACCGTCGCCCGTCGTAATCGTTGGCGTGGAGATTGTCCCAGATGAGCGGCTTGCGGCGCAGGATTCGTTGCAGCTCCTGTACGTGGGCGACTGTGATTTCCCGCGATATGATTTCCGGGCCGGTCCAGCACACCTCGATGTCCGCGGAGAGTTCGCGTCCCACCGTTTCCAGATAACCCGCGCCACCGAGTTGACGCTCCGCCATCCGCCCGCAATACGGGGTGGGACAGAATAGAAAACGTCCGTGCGAATGTCGCCGTCGCGTCCACTGAAACATCGCGTTGGTCACGCAGCACTGCGCCGAGGCGAAGGATCCCCAACGCTCACGGTCCTCCGGGTGCAGTCGGTCGGGAATATCATCGAACAACAGCGCGAAATGTTCGCAGCCGAGCCCCAGCAGCTGGTCCAAACGCGCCCGCAAGCACGCCCAATCCGCCTCATGGCTGTAGCGAATGTCCAGTCCCGGACTCAATGCATAAATGAAACGCAAGCCGCGCGATTGGCAGGCCCGGATCAATTCCGCGAGCAATTCCGCTTCCGCTGCCGAATAGTCTTCCCGCCATCGGGCGCGATGCTTCAGATCGTCCTTGGGCGCGTAGAGGTAGGTGTTCAGTTTCCATGCCACCATCCACTCGAACAAGGCGAGACGCTCGGCACGCGTCCACGGCGCTCCGTAAAAACCCTCGATCACTCCGGCGAGAAGATCCTTGTCAGCAGGTGGTGGCATGGTGCGGTTCGGTCCCCATTTCAGCCCGCCAATCGCCCAGTGAACCCACACTTGGGAGAGTTCTCATTCACGGATCATGGTGTACCACAAGTCGCGGTGGCCGGACAGGTATTGACACGGATTCAAGAGTGACGCCGTCAATGGTACGGGCGCCGCACCGCCAGGAACAGACGTTGGTTCGACCTTCCATCGCGTGTGGGTGGAACGGTTGGCAAGCTGGCAGGGAGTAGCAGTCGCCGCCGCGTTTGAGCATCCGCCCTGTCCCCGGGGCGGAAACTCGGACGGAAACTCGGACAGCGACAGCGAGGAACCAGACGCGGGCGTTCAGTGGCCTTCCTTTAGCCGGCAGGTTTAACTAGAGTCGAGTGGTGCGGTGCGAGCTGGAGCAGGTGTTTTTCTTGAACACCGGCTTTTCCTATATCATGTGAGTTTGAGTGAGAGGGAATAGAGGGAATAATTGTGAAAATTGCCTTGCCGACAGACGGAGTTCAGGTCGATGGCCATTTTGGACATTGCGCGGGCTTCACTATTTTTTCGGTTGACGAAAACAACCAGATCGTGTCTCAGGAGGCCTTGGTTCCACCGCCCGGCTGTGGCTGCAAATCCGATGTGATTCCAGAGCTGGCAAGCAGAGGGGTCACGGTGATGCTGGCCGGAAATATGGGCGGCGGTGCCGTCAATATCCTGGAAGCGAATGGAATTCAGGTCGTGCGTGGTTGTAGCGGTCACGTGCGGGAAGTCACCGAGGCGTGGCTGGCACGGAAAATCGTCGACTCGGGAACCACTTGTGAATCGCATGGTGCCGGGGGCTGCGCCGAACACGGTTGAGACGTCGGGTTGGTGCATATTGCGGCGCCCCCTGCTTTCGTTCGCTCCGCGACTTCAGGGCAAATGGCCGAAACCGCAGTTTCATCATGACCGGCCCTGCGGCTGCAGCAGTGGCCGGCCGCTGGTTTTCCGGGAAGACCGGAGTCGGAATACAGTGCTGACTTGGCGAGTCAGCGTCGCGCACATTCTGAGGCGTGCTGGGCGCCGGAGAAACTGGCCCCGCTACGGGTGGAACTTCAACGTTTGTCCGGTTCGCGCCGCGGCGTTTGTGGTTCTGCATCGGGACGATCGTAGGGGACACTGCCGTGCGGTCCGATCTGGTAGCCCCACTGGGCCACGTACGACGCCCCCGGCCGGAAGTCGTCGCCGATGCGATTGAGTTCCCGTTGCAGCCGCGCCTCGAGTTCCTGAACGAGTGTCGCGTATGCGGGCTTTCCAACGAAATTGACCAGCTGATAGGGATCCTGCTCGTCGTCGAACAGCATCCAGGGTCCTGCGAGACTGCGGACATACGTGTAACGACTGGTGCGGATGGCGCGGTATTCCCGGGCGAAGTCTCGAGGCAGGAACGGCGCAACGCCCATGTAGAGTGCGGCGCGGTCCTCCGCCTCGCGCCCGGCGCGGAGCAGCGGCGAGAGATCCTCGCCCTCGACAGTGGAAGGGATCTCCAGACCGGCCAGTCCCAGCAGGGTCGGCAGAATGTCCGGTGTGGTGAGCGGCATGTTGACCTCCCGCCCTTGCTGGCCATGGACCGCGGGGAATCGCAGCAGCAGCGGCACCAGTGCCGCCTCGCTCCAGGACACCTGCTTCTGGAGAGGAGGTACGCCGTGCGCGCCCAGCATCTCGCCGTGGTCCGAGGTGAATACGAATACCGTGTTTGCCGCCAGTTCGGTCTCGTCCAACGTGGCCAGCAAGTCGCCGACGCATTGGTCCAGCGCGGTGCAGTGGGCGTAGTACCCCTGCGCCTCTCTTTTCGCCAGGGATTGCATGGCAGCGGGCACGTTCGGCGGCAGCTGAATCTTCTCCGATGGATAGAGCGACTGGAACTCCGCTGGGGCCGTATCGTGGGGGAAGTGTGGAGTGCCGTAGGCGATGAAGAGAATGAACGGTTGCCCGCCTCGCTCATGCTCGCGGAGGTATTGCTGGGCGTCCTTCGTCTGAGCGAAGGCGTCGTAGCCTTCCCAGAATCGCTTCACATCCGAGTTGCCTGAGTAGTAGTGCGAGCGATTGTAGTTGTGATCGCACTCCGCTCCCTTCCAATAGTCCCAGCCTTGCCGCCGCTCGGGCGGGACGTACGCATCGCGACCATGACCGTCGAGATGCCATTTGCCGATATAGGCCGTGGCATAGCCCGCCTCCCGAAATATTTCCGCCATGCACAGTTCGCTCTCCGGTAAATGAGCGTCGTTCAGGAACATGCCGGTCGAAGTCGGGTAGCGTCCCGTCATCAGCGCCGCGCGGTGAGGTGAGCAGACGGGCGCCACCGAAACCGCCTTGCGAAAGTTCAACGCCTTTTTGGCCAGAGCGTCGAGGTGGGGCGTCTTGACGTTCGAGTCGCCCGCATAGCCGGTCGCCGACGCCCGCCATTGGTCCGCGAGCACATAGACAATGTTGGGACCGGCGCATGTCACCGGCTCGGCAGCGATTGAACTCGCCGCAAGCGCGAAGCAGAGGGATGTGCTGAGGGCGAGAAATATCTTCATGGCAGTGTTCACTTTCCGAGGGGAATCCCTTATCCAGTGGCGTGGTCGAGTGCGATGAAGTTGGCCGGGACTTCCTCCACCAAACCTGCCGTTATCCTATCCGATCCCGCGCTCTATGCAATACCCGCCGCCGCAGGGTTGTGATGACGTATATATGTCACCACACAAGCGATGATGAAACCGCTCGCATGCTCGTCATGCGACCAGGGACGATCGTCGGATCGCCCGCTGCAGGGGTGGGACGCGGGGTGACTGATCTCGCTCGTGCGTCACGCTCGCGCAGTCGTAGCCACGCTCGCGTCGTCGTAGCCACGCTCGCGTAGAGCGTCGGCGCATCGCCCCGCGTCCAACCACTTCCCCCGCGGTCTGCGCGACCGCAGCGGGAAGTGAACGCGACCGTCTCATTTTCGAGCGCAGTTCGATCCGTGAATCGCCGCTGATATTCCGTGTGCGGGTGTGCGGGGGCTGCGGTGTGTTCGGAGTGGCATTGCCGGGCGAATTCGGCGATAATGCTGACGTGTACGCTACGTTTATGGGACTCTACTGACGCGAGATGTCCCATGCTCTGATTGGGAGGCGCTGACCGACATGAGACAGACTGTCCTGATCGCCTGGAACTTGGTGCTGGTGTGTTGTCTGACGGGAACTGCGTGGGCGCAGGGGGCTGATGAGCCGATGGTCGGCGGTCCCGGCACGACCACCGCGTCCCCACCGCGGCCGAACGTGGTCGTCATTCTGGCCGACGATCTGGGGTTCTCGGATATCGGCAGCTACGGCGGGGAGATTGAAACGCCGCATCTGGACGCGCTGGCGCGCAACGGTCTGCGATTCACGCAGTTCTACAACACGGCCCGCTGCTGGCCGACGCGTGGCGCGTTGTTATCGGGCTATTACGCTCAGCAGATTCACCGGGATGCGTTGCCGGAAGTGGGGGGGGGCGGCCACGGCGTGCGGCAAGCCTGGGCGCGGCTGTTGCCGGAACTGTTGAAGCCGGCCGGTTATCGCAGCTATCACAGCGGCAAGTGGCACATCGACGGCCCGGTGCTGCGGAGCGGTTTCGATCGCTCGTTGGATATGCGGAACCAGGGCAATTACTTTTCCGCCGCCGGCAATTCGATCGACGATGTGCCGGTGGAGGTGCCGGCGGACGAGAAGGGATACTATGCGACGATCGCGATCGTGGATCACGCCATCCAGTGTCTGAAGGACCACGCGTCGAACCACGCTGAAAGACCGTTCTTCCATTATCTTCCGTTCATCGCTCCACACTTTCCGCTGCACGCCCTGCCCGACGACATCGCCAAGTATCGCGACAAGTATCTCGCGGGCTGGGAGGCGATCCGGGAGGCTCGATTTTCACGACAGCGGACAATGGGTCTTGTCAGCACGCCGTTGTCGGCATTGGAGCCTGGCATTGGCCCCCCCTATGCCTTCCCCGACGCGATGGAAAAGCTCGGGCCTGGCGAAGTGAATCGTCCGCTGCCGTGGCGCGATCTGACGGACGAGCAGCGTCGCTTTCAAGCCACCAAGATGGCCATTCATGCGGCGATGGTCGATCGGATGGACCAGGAGATCGGCCGCTATCTGGCACAGCTCAGGGCGATGGACGCGTATGACAACACGCTGATCTTCTTCGCCTCCGACAATGGAGCCAGCGCCGAGATCATGGTGCGTGACGGTGGCCACGATTCACAAGCCGAACCTGGCAGCGCTGCCACCTATCTCTGCCTCGGGCCAGGATTCTCGAGCGCGGCGAATACGCCCTTTCGCCGTCACAAGACGTGGGTTCACGAAGGCGGCATCAGTACGCCGCTGATTGTCCAATGGCCGCGCGGCATCACCGCCAAGAACGAATTGCGTGGCACGCCGGCGCACGTCATCGACATTGTCCCGACGGTGCTGGAACTGGCGGGCATCGAGTTGCCCAAGCAGTGGGAGGGCGAACCGGTTCCGCCCCCGCCCGGCAAGAGTCTCGTGAGAGCGTTGGCCCACGACGTGGTCATCCCCCGCGACAGCTTGTGGTGGCTGCACGAAGGCAACCGCGCCGTGCGGGTCGGCGACTGGAAGCTCGTCGCCGCCCGCGGTGATCCGTGGGAATTGTATGACCTGAAGACTGACCGCGCCGAGCAGCACAACCTGGCTGAGCATCAGCCGGACAAAGTCAGCGAACTGGAGCAGGTCTGGCAGCGTCAGACGGACGGCTTCATCGAACTCGCGAAGAAGACCCTCCCGACGCACCCGCCAGGCGGCGCCAAAGCGAAGGCCAAAGCCAAAACCAAAGCCCGAGGGGAAGGACCATGACGAACCGATTGTTCTACACTCTCCTGGGCATCCTACTGTGGCTCGCTGGCGGCGCGGACGTCAACGCCGTCGATCGACCTAACATCCTCTTTATTCTGGTGGATGACCAGTCGCCGTTCGACCTCCGAATCTACAACCCGCAGTCACCGCTACAGACGCCGAATATCGACCGGCTCGCCGCTGAGGGGATGGTCTTTGACGGAGCGTATCATATGGGTTCGTTCAGCGGCGCGGTATGCACGCCGTCGCGGCACATGATCATGAGCGGACGCACGGTCTGGCATCTGCCGATCGCACCCGGCGCGATGCAAAATGGACTCTGTCCCCCCGATGTGGAGCAGAGCACGATTCCGGCCGTGTTTAACCGAGCCGGTTACGCCACGATGCGCACGTGCAAACAGGGCAACAGTTACGAGGCCGCGAACAAACTCTTCACGGTTCGTCACGACGCCACCAAACGGGGCGGCACGCCGGAAACGGGCAGTGCGTGGCATGCGGACCGCGTCCTGGACTATCTCGCGGAGCGTGAAGCGAGGCGGGACACCAAGCCGTTCCTGGTTTACTTCGGCTTCTCCCATCCGCATGACGAGCGGGATGGCACTCCCGAACTGCTGCTGAAGTATGGTGCGGTCAATCACACGTTCCGCGCCGCGCCACCCCCCCTCAATCCCAAGCAACCCGTGCTCCCTCCGAACTATCTGCCCGCACATCCCTTTCATCATGGACATCCCGATTTGCGCGATGAGGTGGCCGTCAGCGGAGTGTGGGAACGCCGCGACGAGGCCACCATTCGCAATGAACTGGGGCGCGAGTTCGCCTGCAGCGAGAACATCGACATCCAGATAGGCCGCGTGCTGCAGAAACTGGAACTCATGGGGGAATTGCCGAACACGTATATCGTTTACACGGCCGATCACGGCATTGCCATCGGCCGCCACGGCTTGCAGGGGAAGCAGAATCTTTACCAGCACACGTGGCGCGTGCCGTTTATCGTCAAAGGGCCCGGCATCCAGTCCGGCTCGCGTGTGGAGGGGAATATTTATCTGCTGGATGTGCTCGCCACACTGTGTGATCTCGCGGGTATCGCGCCCCCCGCCAGCAACGAGGGCATCAGCTTCAAATCGGTCCTCGAAGGCCGGCGGACCAGCATCCGCGACGTGCTCTATGGCGTCTACAACGGTGGCACCAAGCCGGGCATGCGCTGCGTGAAGAAAGGAGACTGGAAGCTCATCAAGTACGACGTGATGGATGGTGCGGTCCGCGAGACGCAGCTGTTCAATCTGGCGGAGAATCCGCACGAGTTCATTCGGCAGCATCACGATCCGCAGGTTACGGCCCGCACCGGCGTCGTGCCCGCCGCGCACCAGGTGAATCTGGCCGGCGACCCCCGTTTAGCCGACAAGCTCCAGGAGATGGAAGCTCTCCTGCAGGCCGAAATGCGCCGTCTCCACGATCCCGGGCGGTTGTGGGATCAGCCGGCGGAAGGAAGTACACCGCTGCCGCCCTCAACGTCCCAGTAGATTGACCGCCCGGACGGTTCGCGTGCGTTCCTCAATTTCCGAGGGGAGACTCCCTTTGAACCAGGCTTTCGCGCGGTAGGTGAACTCATCACCGTTGGGCAGGAACGAGAGGGGGCGATAGCGGGCGGCGATGGGGTTGGTATCGCGGGGCGTGGTATGAGGATTCTCGTGGCAACCGGCACACGACTTCGTTTCGCCCGGCCGAGGGTAGATCCAGGTCAGTTGATTCCCCAGCACGCGGCGGTCGCTGTCCAACACTTGAAAATGCAGCAGGCGGTCGGCCGGCACCTCGACAAAGAACGAACCATCCGCCGCCAGAGGGGCCACGCCCAACACGCGGGCGAAAGTGCCGCCGTGGTTCTGCCAGACTTCCCAGGGATTCGTGTGCGTGCTGTGGCGAGCGACCATGGGAACGCCTTCGATCAGCCGCACCAATCTGCCGCGCTCGCGGACGTCGGCCTCCTGCGTGTTGAAGACCGAAGCGCAGAAGAAGCGGCCGCTGTACGCTTGACGCTGGGCCACGGGAGTGCGCAAGCCCGGCGGTTGGCGGGTTCGGATCGGCCGCGGCTCGAATTCGGCGCGCGCGGGATCGTTGAACATCAGTTCTAAGTGGCCATCGCCCGGATGTAAGATGTACAAGCCGAGGTCCACTTCGTCACGATTCGGTGTTTTGAGCGTCGAGGCGCATAGAATGCGGCCGTCCTCCAGCGGGTAGGGTGTCGTGTAGGACCGCGTGCGATTGTCTGGCGAGATAATGGTCTCGCCGTCGCGCCGCGGGCCTATTAATGTCAGACCGCCCTGGGTCACCGTGAGGATGCCGCGGCCGTCGGGCATCGGTTGCGGCTGCGTCATCCGCAGCACGCGGTGCGTCAACGGGGCTTCCTGGTCGTCGGCCGGTGTCCTGGGACCATGGTCGAGGTCGCGCCAGAAGACGCGCCGTTCAGGACCATAGAGCACGACATCCTGTGCGCCGCAGGGATGCATGGCATGCAACGTCAGCTCGGTCTTGTTCCGCGAATAGAAGACTTCCAGGCGACTGAAGACGATCCGTCCGTCGTGCAGGATGGCCGGTTCATTGTCCCGGCCGATGTTGGTGGAGATCGGGTGCAGATCGCTGCCGTCGGCATTCATCACCCACAAGGCGGTGCAGGGATATCCATGATATTCATCGCGGATGCCCCCTCGTGACGTGGCCAGGACAATCCTCCCGTCCGGCAAGTAGGCCGGCCCGACGTGATGGTACGGTCCCTGGGTCAGTTGCCTCAGCCCACTGCCGTCGACGTTGATCTGGTAAATGTGCCACCACGGATCGTCCTGGCCGCGGTGCGTGAAGAGAACGTGTTTCGCGTCCCAGGAGACTTCCGGCTCGGCCACATAGCCGTCCGGGAATCGGGTCAGCGGAACGACCTCACCATCGGGCTGCGGCGGGCGCAGCACGAATAGGTTGTCGCCCGGTCGATAGGCCGGTCCCGAGTCGGTCACGACATAGGTTTGCCGCCAACGATCGGCCTGCTCCACGGTGCCGAGCGTGTTAGGGATGTTGTTGCTGCCTTGGATGAAGACCACGGCTTCCACTTCGCTCGCGGACATTGCGGATCGCTCGGCGAGGTCGGGAGAGTCAGGCCTCGAGTGGTCGGATGACGAAGCCGCGTCCGCCGCTCTGCTCGGAAGCGCATGCTCTGGCGCTGCCTGACGCGCACTGCTCCCCGCCACACGCAGTGCAATTTCTCCGTCGTCGGCCACCGTTTCGACGTCCTCACCTCGAACGCGGAGGGCATCGCGCGCGACATGCCGGATACTGTGGAAGTCGTGATGCAGCGCGGCCCGGCGCAAAGCGGCCACCGCTTTCTCGTTGCCTAAATCCGCGAGACTATCCGCCGCGGCGCGCCGCACTTCCAACACCGACCGCCAATCGTCCAGGATCGCGACGATCAAGTCGGTGTGTTCGTGGGCCCCCAGCAGGCCCAACGCTCGTATCAAGCCTTCTCGCCAGCGCGGCGCCGGGTCATTGTACTCTTCATGCTTGAACGTGCCGCTGTAGCCGAACTCGGCCTCCGCCTTCGCCGCGCGCAGCATCCGGGCCAACGGTTCGATCGCCGCTCGCTCACCCAACCAGGCGATCGCCTTGGCCGCATTCAAACGTACCCATCCTTCGTCATGCTCCAACAAGGCCAGCAGCCGGGGCAGATCGGCCGGATCATGACACAGGGTGGGCAACCAGGTCGACATCCGATACGCATCCCACTGCGGCCACGCGACCGAGTCATCCAGCGCAGGTATCCGACGCGGCTGTCCCAAGCGGGTGAAGGCCCACTCGAGAGCATCCTGTCGCAGGCCGCTCCCCTCCATCAAGTGGCGAGTCAACAGGTGGTGTACCTCGGGTTCGTACAGCAGGAAGGTGTCATAGTCGCCTGGCAGATTGGCCATGATCAGCGGTGCCAGGTGCCGCAGTTGCTGTCGCGCCGAGGCGTCCCAAGGGAGCCGGCCGAGGGCATAGCTGATGGCGTAAGGAGTCTCCAACATGCGGTCTTCCGATGGAAATGTCATCACGTCATCGCGCGGTACGTCCACGGGGTCGGTGCCGTCGCATCGCTTGGCATAACGGGGATAAGCGGCCAGCAGTGCCGACACGGCCTGGGGGTCGCCAAAGTCACCGAGCGCGTCGGCCGCGTGGCGGGCATACATGGGATTATCCAACAGGCTCAAGAGTCGTTGAAAGCCTCGTTCTTCACGCAATCGCCCCACCGCTCGGATCGCCGCCCGCGCCAGCGGCCGATAGCGCGGCAGCTCGGACGGAACGTCGCCCAGGCACTCCATCACCGCCTCGCTGGCACCCCGGCCGCCCAGTGCTCCCAGCGCCCGCACGGCCCGTTCCCAACGCCACTCGGGCGACGACACGGCATCGGCGCCGGGATTCCGGAAGCCGTCGATCTCGATCTCAAAAAAAGTCGTGGGATACGTGGGATTCACCGACCCCCGGCTGGTAATCCGCACGTGGCGAGCAACCCGTTGTGGAAAACGGATTTCCAGCACGGTCGGTGTGACCCCCTCTGCTTGACGCACCACGTCATACTGCGAGCCGTCCAAGCTCAACGCCAGCTCGTATCCAGTCATCGCGTATTGGTCACCGTATTGGTGGATCACGACGCGGGAGATACTGCGGGGCTCGCCCATGTCGATCGTCACCCATTGTGGCGGGGCAACGTTCTTGGTTTGCCAGTACGCAGGCCCGATCTGGCCATCGAGCAGCACATCGGGAGGGCCCTTGTAGGTCGTGGATGCCGTGACGGCACCTGCCTGCAGCAGGCGGCGCGCGCCGGACAACATGGCCAACAACTCGTCAGGTGGATCGTTCTCCCGCAGACGCGACGACCAGTTATTCCAGGCGTCGATCTGAGCCTGTCGCGCCGCCGGTGGCGCCGACGCGTCGAAAGGGAACTCCTGTCCCGTGAGATTGGTCAGCGCAACGTGCGCCGCTTGCCGCGTCACCCAGTCGCGATCCCGCAGGGCGGCGATGAGTGGCGTCACCGCGCGGCGGCCTCCACACCAGGCCAAGGCCAGCGCCGCTTGCTGGCGGACGTCCGCATGACGGTCGTGCAGCGCGTCGATCAAGGCATCTTGGGCGGCATAGGCCCGGAGGAACCCCAGTGCAGTGGCAGCACCGGCGCGCACCGGGGCCGTGGGGGACGCCAACCGCTCCAACTGCTGGGAAACCTGTTGGTCAAACGGGGCGAGCGGCATTTGGGCCACTGCGATCGAGCCAAGCAGTGGTCCGATCCAGGCGAAGGCGACACGGGACATCATGGAGCGAACTCTTTCCTCGA
Organism: uncultured Planctomycetota bacterium; assembly: GCA_963802295.1. Classification (GTDB taxonomy): domain Bacteria; phylum Planctomycetota; class Planctomycetia; order Pirellulales; family Pirellulaceae; genus JAJRVM01. Next base: position 1,005,038 of record CAWDIM010000022.1, read on the forward strand.
GACAAAGGCAGGCTGGGAGGCAGACACGGCCTCCAGTCTATGCTCTAGTCGCGGCCGATGCCAAAGAGAAATTCCGAATCCGAAACATCCAATCCGTCGCGAATCCAAGACCGTGACCAGTGCTTTCTCAGCGCTGAGAATTGGGGTGGCTGGGGGCTCGCTTCGCTCGACCCCAGCCACCGAGCCACCCAGCCACCGAGCCACCGAGCCACCGAGCCGATCGCCTGCTGTTCGGGGGTCAGCGAAGTGGCTAGAATCGGGCCAGACGGTCAACCACCTCGTTTTGCCGGCAGAGGAGCCAACGTGTCATGATTGTCATGCGCAGCGATCGGATTCTTGGGTTGGCCCTGGCAACGTTGCTGTGCCAACTCGGCACATTCTCGCCACGTTCCAGCTTGGCGCAAACGGTGGTGAGCATCGTGGGCGAGGACTTCTGCATCAACGGCCAGCCAACCTACGCCGGGCGCTCGTGGAACGGGCACCGCATCGAAGGCCTGCTGCTGAACAGCCGCATGGTGCAGGCGACCTTCGATGACCTGAACCCCGAGACGTCCGGGCGATGGGCCTATGCGGACACCGGGACATGGGACGCGGAGCGCAATGTGCGCGAGTTTATCGCGGCGATGCCGCAATGGAAGCGGCACGGCTTGCTCGCGGTCACCGTGAACTTTCAAGGCGGCTCACCCGAGGGATACTCGGGCCGACAGGCCTGGGAGACGGGCGCCTTCACCGCGGAGGGGACGATACGAGCGGAGTTCGCTGATCGGATGCGACGTGTGCTCGATGCGGCGGATGAACAGGGAATGGTGATCATTCTCGGCTACTTCTATTTTGGGCAAGACCAACGACTGCCCGACGAGGACGCCGTGGTGCGTGCGACGGACGAAGCCACACGCTGGCTGCTCGACGGTGGCTGGCGCAACGTTCTCGTCGAGGTCAACAACGAAACGAACGTCAGTGCTTACGACCACGAAATCCTCCGCCCGGCTCGAATCCACGAACTCATCACCCGCGTCCGCCAGACCGAGCGCGAGGGGCGGCGTTTGCTGGTGGGAACCAGCTACGGCGGCGGCACTGTGCCGCAGGAGAATGTCGTCCGCGCCTCCGATTTCCTGCTCCTGCACGGGAACGGGGTGAAAGACCCCGCCCGCATCACGGCGATGGTGCGGCAGACCCGCGCCGTGTCCGGCTACAGACCGATGCCGATTCTCTTCAACGAAGACGATCACGAACAGTTCGACGAGCCGGCGAACAACTTCTCCGCCGCCCTGGCCGAGCACGTCTCGTGGGGCTGGTTCGACTATCGCCGGAAGGGAGAAGGCATGGACGAAGGCTATCAGTCTCCGCCAGTCAACTGGGGCATCAGCTCCGAGCGGAAACGGGCCTTTTTCAATTTCTGCGCGGAAGTTGCCGGTCTGCCCCGGTCTCGCTGAAGTGCCGCGGACCCGCGGGGCCGGCGCATGACTCGAAGTGACCGGGGGCGGTGGATTCCCGACGTATCGACCTCGCCGGCACGTCGGATGGAGGAATCAAGGAGCATCATGACACACCGACACGCGCTTCCCCTGCTGGCGATCGTGCTGGCATCCACGCTCTCTGCCGGGGAACCCGTCCAGCTGCGGGTTGATCTGTCAGAACCTGATGGCGTGTGGAACATGCCGGCACTCGCGCTCGGCCAGGGCGGATTGCAGGGCGATGAGATGATCGCGCCGCACGTCAAGGAACTGCGTCAGCTTCGCCCGCAAACGATCCGGCTGTTCCTCAGTGAGTACTACCGGATCTACCCGGAGCACGGCCGGTACGACTGGACGAAGCTCGATCGCGAACTACGAGCGGTTCGCGCGACCGGCGCTCGGCCCACGCTGGCCTTGGCGATGAAGCCCCCGGTCCTCTATCCCAAGGTGGACCATTTACTCGTGCATCCGAACGATTACGAGCAGTGGGAACGGCTCGTCGAGGCGCTGGCGAAACACTGCCGAGAGCAACAGTTCGAGGTCGCCGCGTGGGAGGTCTGCAATGAACCCGACATCGGCGAGTCTGGCGGGACGCCGCACCTGTTCCGGAATGTGGAGGATTACAACCAGTTCTACACTCGGACCGTGGCGGGATTACTGCGGGGCGATCCGCACGCGCAGGTAGGCGGACCCGCCGTGGCCTCGGCGGACAGTTTCCTCATCGAGGGGCTTATCGCCCACTGTGCCACCCAACACGTGCCGCTCCATTTCATCTCCTGGCACCTCTACTCCGACTCGCCCGACGCGCACGCCGCCAACATCGCCAAGCAGCGCACCCGGCTGGCGAAGTTTCCCCAACTTCAAGACGTCAAGCTCTATATTTCCGAGTGGAATATGGACTTGATGCGTCCGAACCTGGCCCCGGGTTTCCAGCCCTGTTTCGTGCTCGAAACCATGCGGCGGTTTGCCGAGGCAAAGCTCGACATGGCGGCCTACTACCACATTCGGGACTGTTTTGTGGACCCCGCGGACTTCGACTGGATGTCGCCCCCCGGGCGTCGCTTCATGGCCCATTGGTGGAACACGATGCCGCAATACAGCGCACTGTTCGATCACCACGGCCGGGTACGTCCGGCGTGGTTCGCCTTCCGCCTGCTCGGCCAGCTCGCCGGGCCGCGATACGCCGTGGAGGGCGAACAGAACGGCATCCGCGCGATCGCGGGCGACGCCGACGGCTACAAACACGTTATCATCTGGCGCTACGCAGATGGTGGAGCCGAGCCGGTCGAGGTGCGGCTGGACCTGGCGGGTGTGGACGGCCGGAGTAGCCGAGTTGTGACGCTCGATGCCGGCGCCACGGTCAACAACATCAAAGTCCTCCATTTCGGCCGCTCGGATGATCTCGACAACGTACCGCTGCAATTCCAGCCGTGGGACGTCAGGTGGATCGAGATCGAATGAGGTGCCCTGGAGCAGTCCTCAGCCAGCCTCTGCTGTGGGGCATGGATTTCAACCTCCGCCGAACGGCCTTTGCGGAAGCTTGGACCACGAACTTTGTGTTCCTCGCCCACTATGGCGACCGGATCTCGCTCGCCGACGGCGCAATGTCCGGAACGTATCAGAGCCCGGTTTACGATTGGGGAGTGCCGCCCAGCCTTCAGCTTTGTCGTAGAACGGAATTCATTCCGTTCATGCAGGACCCACCTCTCTCTACTTTCCTGGACGTAGAACGACCATTGCGATGACCATCACTAGCGCACACGGGCAGATCGTAGCGATTAAGACTCTACGCGACGTCTTGGACCGCCCCGAGAAGTCCAGGCCGCGCGGGGGGCGGTCCAAAGAGAGCATCCACAGTCGGTGCCATCGCCGCCAAATCGTCCTGTAGCGATTGTAGGGGCGGCAGAGGAGGATTTCTCTCTGCGGCCGAGGAGCATCCTCTGGAAAAAGTGGTCGCATCGAGCCGCGCGATACTACATTCCAGTGGGCCAACGTGCCGTTGCAAAGCGATGTTCCTTGCTCCCCGCGGGTGACTCAATCCATGCTCACACGAACTCACATTCTGATTGCCGTGGTGTTTCTGGCACCAATCTTCGCCGTGCTGGCCATGAACAAGGACGCGATAATCGACGACCTGACGCCGCGTCCCGAGAATGGATATCTGATCTACGTCACGATGGACAGGTGAGGCCCCTGCCGCAATACCAGGCCAGCGGTCGCTGAGCTGAGAAACCAAGGGTATCAGATCGAGACGGTGGACGCGGCACGCCAAGGCGATCGCGTCAAGTCGCTCGGGGTACGCCGCGTCCCGACGTTTATCTTTTTCTCCGGCGGCAAGGAAATTCGTCGCAGCAGCGGAAGCCTGTCGAGCGACGAGATCCGCCAACTGTTTCGCAGTCCCGATTCCTTGTTCTGACGTACGCTTCTGCCAACCGAACCTCGGGGAACGCTTATTGGCACTATCGAGCGTGAACCATCGCGCGGACTTGGCGAATTGCTCGCGTACCGATTGCCCGCAAATTTCGCCCCCGGCCGACCGTTGATCGACGATTCAAACGAGTTCCAGCCCGCGGATCATGCAGGCCTGCAGTCGGCCTGATTCAGCGGAGTTGAAAAACGCTTGCTTTCCGTTGGGGGAGAGGAAGGAATGCACGTGCGCGCCTTTGGCGCACGTTGACTGGGGGCTGAGCAGATACTCTCTCCCTTGTTCCTGTGCTGCCGAATCAGGCAACGACGGACGTCTCGCCAAGCGTCTTGAGAGAAGCGGGCGGCGCGGAACCGACCACGATCGCCGCTACCAATACCAGTCGGTACCCATTCCCGCCTGGCTGGACACGCTCCGCACACCCGGCACTTCGCCAGCGATGTGTGGGATCAACTCAACGGCTCGCGGAGAGTTCACATTCCCGGTGATCAAGATCTCGCCGCCATGTGCGCCAACCTGAATACTGGCGCTGCGCGTCAGCGGGTTCTTGGCCAAGGCTGCCCACACCTGTGAGCCCAGGTGGAGATCCTCCAGTTGCCTGTGGCTCTGTTCGGAGGCGCGGAATTCCTCCATTTCCGACATGATGGCAATGATGGTGCAGGCGCCGGCAACGCCGACCTGGCCGAGATTCAACGTGACGTCATACTGCAGCGGATCCGCACAATCCACGCCGTAGAGCAACCTTGCCCAGCGACTGCGAGCGTCGTCCGCCCGCTGGATGTGGGCCAGGGCCTTGTCCCGCGATAGTCCCGCCTGAGTCATGGCGGCGGCGATCCGATATTCGAGGTCGGCAGTCACCCGCACACGTAGCACGCGATCGAGGCCCGACAGTAACAGGTGTCCGACGTTTCCATGATAGACCAGGTTGTCGTTCTGAATCTGGTCTAACAGTACGGCGGTGAGGCACTTGACGTAGGCCAATCGCTTGCCGGGCACCTCCTCCCAGAAACGGGGTGATTCATCCAGCGATTTCCGCAGTTCCTCCTCTACGATGCCGTAGTCCTGGGCCGCCAGGGCCAGCGCTTCCTCTCGGCCCAAACAAGGGTAACCCAGTTGTTGAGCCAATTGGTGGGCCACGGCAGTGCCACCCGCGAAGGAGCCGCGACTGATTGTGATGATCGCCATGAGATCCGCCTCCCCATTGTGAGTTGCAGGTGATTCTACTGCCCATCCCCACCAAAGGCAACGGTCAAGCGGTTCATCCCCCCGCACACAGGAGTCTCGATGGGAGACGTCGCGACAATCGTGAGAGGTGTGGCTCAGTCGGGAAGTCCGGCCAGCAGTTGGGCTATCGTCGCCTTGGCGTCCCCCAGCAACAGGCAAACGTGGGGTTGCCGGTAAAGGAGATTGTCCACGCCGGAGTAGCCCGGTTTGTCGTCCAGGTTGCAGACGATCACATGACGCGTTTTGTGCACTTCCAGAATCGGCATGCCCGAAATGGGCGTGCCGGCTCGTTGCTGTGCTGCCGGGTTCACCACATCACAGGCGCCCACGACGAGGGCCAGATCGATGGCGGGAAACCGACGGTTCGCGCTGGGCATCTCTTCCAGGTCTTCGTAACAAGCCTCCGCCTCGGCCAGCACGACGTTCATGTGACCGGGCATGCGTCCGGCCACGGGATGGACGGCGAAGCGGACTTCGACTCCGCGCTCTTTCAGACGCCGGGTTAACTTGACCACTTCGAATTGGGCCTGGGCCAGCGCCATACCGTACCCGGGCACAACGATGACACTCCGGGCAGCGGTGAGCAGGTCGACCGCACGGTCCAACGGATCGCGCCGGCGCGGCGGCTCGTCGTCGTCGGCAACCAGGCACTGCTCGTCCCCGAGTGCCTGGTCCTCGGTCACGGGCACGACCTCCACCGTCGCGCGGCCGAGCGAGATGCCGGACAACACGCTGGCCAGATGTCGATTCATCGCTCGGCACATCATTTGAGTCAGGACTGCACCGGAAGCTGCCACCATGGCACCGCACGCGACCAGGAACAGGTGGTCCATCACGACGCCGCACAAGGCGGCGGCCAGGCCCGTTGTGGCGTTCAGGAACGAGATCATCACCGGCATGTCGGCCCCGCCGACGCGGATAGCGATCAGGATCCCCAGCATGAGCGAAAGGGTGACGATGACGGTCGCGCCCCCAATGACCGCCTCCGGGAAAGTACCGATTGCCCAGCACGATGCGCCAATCAGCACGCTGACCAGCAACGTCACCAGACCGTGCCGGCGGAGCACCGAGGGACGCTGGGTCAGCCAACCTGCCAGCTTGCCTGCGGCCACCATACTCGCCGAAAACGTGGCCGCTCCCATTGCCATTCCCAGCCATCCGGCACATTGGGCCACGCTCCAATTCCCTGTCGTTCCGCGAATCACTTCGACGGTGGAAACCAGGCAGGCTGCCGCACCGCCCGCGCCGTTCTGAAAGGCCACCAAGGCCGGGATCTGGATCATGGAAACCCGGCGCGTCACCGCTCCGCCGATGCCCCCTCCCACGACCAGAGCTGACAGCGCCAGCGGCCACGCGTGAAGGTCGTGCCGCACCACTACGATCAGACCGGCCAAGGCCAACGCCAACGCCGCCAATAGATTGCCGGTACGTGCCCGCTGCAACGAACGAAAGCAGGCCACACCGACAAAGCACATGGCGACGATAGCCATGTCGAGAACAATCGCCACGAGTGGACTCCTGGTCAACTAATCCCTGCGAAGCAGACGCAGCATCCGGTCGGTGATGGTGAATCCGCCGAAGACATTGAAAGCCGCCAGAGCCACGGCCGGCACCCCCACGATCCAGGCCAGCCAATCGCCTGGCCGGGCATAGAGGAGCAGCGCCGAGAATGGTGACTGCCGAGATCGCATTGGTCATCGACATCAAGGGCGTGTGCAACAGCGGCGGAACACGCGAGATCAACAGATATCCCAGCCACAACGATATGACGAAGACCGACAGCAGAACGATCAATGCGGTCATATCACGGACACTCCCGGAGCCCGCCGGTCGCCCTGGTGGACATGCATGGCCTTCAACGTACCGGCATGGAGAATCTGGCCATCTCGCGTCACGAGCGAGGCACGCGCGATTTCGTCATTCCAGTCAATTCGGCCAGGTCCGGCCTTGCACAAATTCTTGAGGTATTCCAGCATGTTCTTCGCATACAGCCACGTTGCGTGAACCGCCATGCTGCCCGGAATATTCTGAATACCGCTGACCAGGACCTGCCGCACCTGAACCTCCTCGCCCGCTTGCGTGAGAGCACAGTTGCCCCCCTGGTCGATCGCCACGTCGACGATCACCGATCCGGGCTTCATGGCCGCCACCATTTCTTCCGTGACCAGGACGGGAGCTTCCTCGTTAGGCACCAGCGCGCTGAGAATGACGACATCCGATTGTGGCATCAGCCCGGCCAGCAACGCGCGTTCCTTTTCCAGCCACTCGTCCGGCAGACTCCTGGCATATCCTCCTTCGCCAAGTGCCAGTTCGTCCGGCATGTCGAAGCCCGCCACCGTGGCTCCTAGACTGCGGCTGATCTCCCGCGCTTCGCGTCGGATATCGACACACGAGCAGACGCCACCCAACCGCTTGGCGGTGGCAATTGCCTGCAACCCTACGACGCCGACGCCGACCACCAGAAAGTGAGCCGGCTGGATGACGCCAATGGCCGTACCGACTAAGGGGACGAATATCGGCAGCTTGGCTGCGGCATGAATCACCGACTTGTAGCCCGTGATCGTGCTCATCGACGTCAAGGCATCCATGGTCTGGGCCAGCGAGATGCGAGGAATTCCATCCATCGTGAACGCGGTGATGCGGCGATCGCGCAGGATGGCCACCATCTCCTGACTGCTCGGCGAGGCAGGATGGAGAAATGCGATCAGCACCGTCCCGGGCCGAGGCAATTCGGCCTCATGCCGTTTCAAGCGAGTGTTGAAGCACGGTTGCTTCACCTTCAGCACGATGTCCGCGGAACCAAACACGACGGCCGGATCGGTTTCGACGCGGGCGCCCGCCTGTTCATACGCGTCATCCGACACGTACACACCCAGACCCGCCCCCTTCTCGACGATCACCTGGTAGCCCAAAGCGACCAGTTCGCGCACCGTTTCCGGCGTGGCCGCCACACGCCGTTCGTCATGCAGGATCTCCGCCGGTACTCCGAGGATCATGTGTCACCCCTTCATCCCCTCAGCCAATCACCACGCTTCAAGAACTAACGTTGCCGGGATCCTGGTCGGGACCTCCGGGGATCGTGTGTGAACACCCTGGCGTTGTGTTGGTGCGAGGGCGTTGAATTCGGGCGAGAGCGTTGTGCACCGCTTCCATCACCACGGGAGGACCCGGCTGCCGGCACATGTCGGACATGGTCGTGACCACCCGCTGCGGATCGTACTCTACCTGCGTCTCCTCCCGCGGTGGCCGCAAGGGAAGCAGTCCGCCTAAAGCTCGCGCCGCTAGAATCCGCGACTCGTGATCCATCTCGGTATCCACCAGGACATTCAACAGTTCCGCAATCAACACGTCAGCGGGCCTGCGAATGCGGCAGACCATCTGCAGCACTCGCCGGCACAGACGCCAATTGCGGCGATAACGCAAGATGCGTGCCAAACCAGGTTGCTGGTCCTCCAGCAGCTCGGCGGTCTGCAACAGGTCGAGTTGGTCCATGACACGGCTCCACTCCATCAGGTTGCCGAACATATCCCCGTTCATGTCCCTCTCCCCTCAAACACTTCCCGCAGGCCGCGCACCAGTCGGCTGCGCCGCCTCACAGCTTGGTCCACACCGTGTTGATTGTGACGAAGCGACAGCGGGCCACGCCATCGGGAAAAGGCGGATTTCTGTCGCGGAAGAGGTGGAAATTGTCGACTCCAAACGGCTGCCCCGTCTCAGCGATTGGAGTAGCGGAGTGCGCCATCGGCGTGGCTGCCCAAGCGACCCGGCAAGGCGTCCGAACCGATCCGGCTGGTGACGGCAGCGCGCGGAACGGCAGCTCGAGAAAGACCGTCCAACCGCTCAATCTTCCAGCGAAGTCAATCCTTCGCGGATGGCGTACTTGGTCAGCTCGGCGATGCTGTGGATAGCGAGTTTATCCATGATCTGCCGCCGGTGAGTTTCCACGGTCTTGATACTGACGCACAACCGACCGGCCACTTGCCGCGCCGAGCGTCCCTCGGCCAGTTGCTGCAGCACCTCACGCTCCCGCGCCGTGAGATCGTCGAGTCGCCCAGTCTCGCCCGCGGCGGGCGATTGCTTGAACCGTTCCACAACCACACCGGCGATCGTGGGGCTCAGATACACCTGGCCGCGCATGACCGCCTGGATGGCTCGCGTCAACTCCTCGGCCGCACAGTCCTTCAACAGGTACCCCTGCACGCCGGCGGCCAGCATCCCGCTCACATAGCGTTTGTCCGCGTGCATGGAGAGCGCAATGACCTTGGTGTCCGGCCGATCGTGCAGGATCTGCCTCGTGGCATCGATGCCGTTCAAGTCGGGCATGGCAATGTCCATGATGACGAGATCGCATTTCAGCACCGCCACCTGCCGAACCGCCTCGCGGCCCGTGTGGACAACGGCCACGACTTGCATCCCCTGCTGCGCCTCGATCACCATCTTCAAGCCGTCACTGACGATCTTGTGATCGTCCGCGATCAAGATGCGAATCGTCATCGGAGACTACCCCGCGGAGTATTTACTCGTGATGCCTTGACCAGGAACTTTCCATTGCCGACTCCGTCCAGCGAGACTCAGAAACTGTGGGCCGGGACGGTGAGTGTCACGCGAGTGCCCGAGCCGGGTGCGGAATCGATATCCAGTTGCCCCCCCAGCTGCTGCAGCCGTTCCGCGATGCTGAAGAGCCCGAAGCTGCTGTTGGCGAGCATCTGCCCCCGCGACCGGGTGACATCGAACCCCACCCCGTCGTCTTCCACGCGGATAACGGCCCGCTGATCGTTTACTGTCAGGGAAACCCGAGCGTTGGTGGTGCCCGCATGGCGCACGATGTTCGCAACCAGTTCACTCGCAGCCTGAAATAATACCGCTCGCACATCGTCGCACATATCCGGGCAGCTGTCGGGCCCTGCGAAGTCGACCGCCAGTCCGTGCTGCCGCCCTGCCTGTTCCGCCAGCCATTCCAGCGCCGCCGGGAGTCCGAATTCGTACAGCACGGGCGGACTGATCTGAAAGGTCAGCGTCCGCGTGTCCTCGATCGTCTGGCTGAGGAGCTGCCGGATCTCCGACACCAACTGAAACGCGTCCCCTGCCGGAATCAAACCCAGCACCACACTCAATTTGATCTTGATCGTGGCTAGATACTGCCCAATCCGATCGTGCAGTTCTTGCGCCAGCCGCCGACGTTCCCGCGCTTCGACCGAAACCAATTGTGCCGCCAGCGAACGAAGCTGCTGTTGGTGCTCGATCAGCTGCGTCTCGGCCCATTTCTTCTCGGCAATCTCCCCGATCCGCTGAGCGATCACGTTCAGCAGGTTGCGTTCCTCGACCAGAAACGGACCTTCATCATGGTCGGGACAGGGCTGCGTATATCCCACCTCCAACTGCCCGACGGGAATTCCGTGAGCAATGATCGGAGACGATTGCGCCGCGCAAGGATGTGCGCCGCAATCGACTCGAAGACCGAGTCATTGAACACGATGCGGGCACAGGCCACTTCGGGATACTGCCAACCGTGAGGCACCAACGACACAATCTCGCCCAACACGCCGTGCAGGCTCGCGTCGCGACGATCAATGGCCTTGGAAATTGCATACAGGCAATTCAACTCCTTCAGCCGCTCCGCCAGCATGTGCCTCGCTTCCGGGCGTTCCATCGGCCTTTCTCCACGGCAGATAACTGGACACATCGGAGTTCAGTCTAGCGCCCCCCCAGGCCACGGTCAATCACACACTATCGGTGCCGGTCAAGCGTCAGCTGTGAGAATGCGCTGCCCGTGCGTGCCCCCCGGCCCTCGCGTCGGACGCGTCTGTTGTTGGAGCTGTGCAGTGTGCGGCGCTGTGGGGCAAGACGTGGGGCAGCGCGTCCCGGATGGACCTGCAGCAGGGAGTTTGCGACAATGCCGGGAGAGGCAGGCGGGCAAGTGAAGATCGAGAGTTCGAGAGCCACGGATCTGAGCACATGTCGATTACACGGACGTTTCTGGACTGGCGAGAGCCTGCGCTGCCGGCCGTGGCGGAGTATCTATCCAGTCGTTTTCGCCGCGGCAACACGCTGGATCTTGACAACGTCGTGCTGGCGTTGCCCGGTGGGCGGGCCGCGCGACGTCTGACGGAACTGCTGGTCCTGTTCTGCGAACAGAAATCACTTGTCCTGCTCCCGCCCGTACATTGCACGGTCGGCACCTTGCCGGAGTATCTCTACGAGTCCAAGCGTCCGTTCGCCATCGATCTGGTCCAGCAATTGGCCTGGGTCCGGGCCCTCAAGGAGACCGACGGCGATCGGTGCCGGCAGCTGGTGCCGCGTCTCCCCGATGACGAGGATTACGCCAGCTGGATGGACCTGGGCGCTCTGCTGCAACGGCAACACCGCGAACTGGCTGCCGATGCCATGAATTTCGCGCACGTGGCCGAGCGTGGCAGGCAGATCGCCGGCTTTCAAGAAGAGCATCGTTGGCGACTGTTGAGCGGCGTGCAGCAGCGCTACTTGGAGATCCTTGACCGTCTCCAACTGTGGGATCTCCAGACGGCGCGCCTCTATGCCATCGAGCATCGGCTCTGTCACACCGACAAACAGATCATCCTGATCGCCACCACCGACATGAATGTGGCCATGCGCCGTATGCTTGACCAGGTGTCGGATCACGTGACCGCTCTGGTTCACGCCCCAGCGGCGTTGGCGGACCGCTTTGACGAGCATGGTTGTCTGCGACCCGATGGCTGGCAAGACGTGCCGATCGACGTCGCCACGCATCAGATCCATACGGTGGAGGGTCCGGCCGACCAGGCCGATGAAGTCGTGCGGTGCATCGCCGCCTACGAGGGCCGGTATCGAGCCGATCAGATTGTGGTGGGCGTGTTGGACGAATCGCTGGTCCCGCAGTTGCTGCGGCGTCTGGAGCAATCCCAGTTGCCCGCCCGCTGGATTGTGGGCAAGACAGTGTCCGAAACCGCTCCCTATCGGCTGCTCGACGCGGTGGCCAACTATCTGGAACGCCAGCGATATCCGGACTTCGCTGCTCTCGCTCGTCACCCTGATCTAACTTGCTGGCTGGCAGCTCACGGTCTCACCGACGATTGGCTCACGGCGCTGGACGACTACTATAATCGGCATCTGCAACCGCGTCTGGGGCAATGGCTGGGCCACGACGAGAGTACGATGGTTTTGCAGCGCGTGGTCGCGGCGGTCCACGACGCGTTGCAGCCGCTGCGCGGCGGTCCGCTTCCGCTCCCCCAATGGTCCCCACTCATCGCGCGGCTATTGCGGGAGTTCTACGCCACGCGAGTTTTCGACATCGATCAGACACACGAGCTTTTCACGCTCAAAGCCCTGGAACAACTGCGTGAAGGGCTGCTCCTGCAGCAGCAGGTCCCGCTCGAAATCGCTCCCCACCTCTCGGCAGCGGAAGCCGTTCGACAGCTGCTCTCGCAAGTCCAGAGTGCACAGTTGCCATCGCCGCGTCCGGACGAAGAGATCGAACTGCTGGGGTGGTTGGAATTGCCGTTGGACACGGCCCCCGCATTGATTGTCACGGCCTTCAACGAAGGAAACGTGCCGACCTCGGTCAACTCGGATCTGTTCCTCCCCAACGCGCTGCGCCAACAGCTGGACCTGGTGGACAACCGCCGACGTTACGCCCGCGATGCCTATGCCCTGAGCGCCCTGCAGGCGTCCCATGCACAGTTGACGCTCGTCGCCGGTCGTTTCACGGCGGACCACAACCCGTTGTCCCCCAGCCGCCTGGCGCTGGCCACCGACCTGCGCACGATGGCCCAGCGTGCCAGGGCCTTTTTCTCGTCCCAGGAACCGGGGTCGTCGTCGGGCGGATGGATACCGACGTTCGACAGCGCGGTTGGTTCATCGAACATTGTCGTGCCCCAGCCGCTGCCGCCGACAAGCCCGATTACGGCGATCAGCATGACGGCTTTTCGGACCTATCTGGAGTGCCCCTACCGATTCTACTTGCGCCACGTGCTGGACTTGCAGGGCATGGACGACACGGCCGAGGAACTGGGCCCGGCGGCCTTCGGGACGTTGATTCACGACGTACTGAGACCGTTCGGTGAAGAGCCGATTCACCTCTCCACCGACCCGGAAGAAATCTCGCGATTCCTCGACCACACGCTGCAGGCACTGATTAAATCGCGGTACGGCACAGAGCATTTGCCGGCTGTGGCGGTGCAGTTGGTTCAAGCACGTCAGCGCCTGCAGGCATTTGCGCGGTGGCAGGCGCGGCGAGCGGCGGAGGGATGGGAAATCGTGTACACCGAAACCACCGGCGGCCAGCAGCCGGTGCGGCTGAACATCGACGCCGATACGTCCGTGATCTTGCGAGGGCGGATCGACCGGATCGATCGTCGCGAGGGGAAGTGGGCGATCTTCGATTACAAGACGGGCGATCGGGCCCGCTCGCCACAGGAAACGCATTTCAAAGCCGGCCGCTGGCTCGACCTGCAACTCCCCCTCTACGTCGAACTGGCCCGCTCGCTCGACGTCACCGGACCGCCGGCACTCGGCTATATCAATCTTCCCAAGGAGATCGACAAGGTCGGAGACTCGATGGCAACTTGGGATGAAGCCATGCTGGAAAGCACCCTGGACGAGGCTCGACGGGTGGCCGGGAATATTGTGGCCGGCATCTTCTGGCCACCGACGCGACCCGCACCAGGAGTGGTGACCGAGTATGCGGCCATCTGCCAGGAGCAGGCGTTTCGCCCGCGGCTGGCGGACACGGCGGGGGAGGGGCGAGCATGACCAGCCATCCTCACATCCTGATCCGCGCCTCGGCGGGCACCGGCAAGACGTTTCGGCTGTCGAATCGCTATCTGGAACTGCTGTACAGCCGCGTGGCCCCCGACCAGATCCTCGCCACCACTTTCACACGCAAGGCGGCCGGAGAAATCCTCGATCGCGTTGTGGTTCGGCTGGCAGCCGCAGCCCTGGAACCGGCCCCGCTGGCGCAGCTGTCCCAAGAACTGCGACTCCCCGGCTTGACGCACGAGAAGTGCCTGGAGTTGCTGAAGCTGCTGATGGACCATCTGCATCGCCTGCGCGTCTGCACGCTGGATGCCTTCTTCGCGCAATTGGCCGGCAGTTTCAGTCTGGAACTGGGACTTCCGCCCGGCTGGCGCATCGTGGAGCAACTGCACGACAAGTACCTGCGGCGGGAAGCCATCACACTCACGTTGCAGGGAGACACGAGTCGCGAGATCCAGCGACTACTCCACCTGATGGCCAAAGGCGAGGCGACTCGTTCCATCAGCGACCTGGTTCAATCGACCGTCGACAACCTGTACGACCTGTACCTCGAGACGGATGCCGCCGCATGGCAGTGCATACCGCGACCTCGATTGCTGACGAACGAGTCTTTTACCGCGGCGATCGCAGCGCTCCGCACGGCACCGCTGCCAGAGGATTCGCGGGCCGGCAAAGCTCGCGATACCGACCTCGAAGCGGCCGAGCAGGGTGATTGGGAACGCTTCATCGGCAAAGGGCTGTCCCACAAAATCCTCGACGGCGAGACGACCTACTACAAGAAGGATATTCCAGCCGAAACGATCGACCTCTACCAGCAACTACTTGCTCACGCACGGGGCATACTGTTGCACCAGGTGGCCGATCAGACCGAAGCCACGTATCAGTTGCTCGACAAGTTCCACGCCGCCTACACCTATTTGAAACGGAAAGCTCGCGCCTTGCGGTTCGAGGACATCACGCGCACATTGGCCCGCGGCACCGCGCTGGGGAACATCGACCAGCAGCAATATCGTCTCGACACGGCCGTTCGCCACCTGCTGCTGGATGAGTTCCAGGATACGTCGCTGGCCCAATGGTACGTGCTGCGTCCGTTTGCCCGGTACATCACGGCACCGGCACCGGCCGAGTCGCGAGCGTCGCGCAGCTGTGTCCCTTCCTTCTTCTGCGTGGGGGATGCCAAGCAGGCCATTTATGGCTGGCGCGGCGGGCTGTCCGAGATCTTCGACGCCTTGCAGACGGAATTGCCGGGATTGACCGATGAATCGATCAACACCAGTTACCGATCGTCGCAGCCGGTCATTGACACGGTGAACCGTCTGTTCACGAACATGTCGCGCCACACGAAGCTCGAGAAGCTGGAGGCCGGCGTGGCTGCCTGGTGCCAGAATTTTCAGGAGCATACCACCGCCAAGGTGAATTTGCGCGGGTATGCCGAGCTGTGCACGGCGCGAGAATCGGGCGAAGAAGAAGGAAAGAACGAGGCGAAGATCCAGTACGTCGCTCGCCGCGTTGCCGAGTTGGTCAAGCAGGCCCCCGGCTACGAGGTGGGAGTCCTCGTGCGCAGCAACAAGGTGGTTGCGCACGTGATTTACGAACTCCGGCAGTTGGGACTCCCCGCCAGCGAAGAAGGGGGTAACCCGCTGACCGATTCCCCGGCCGTGCAGATTGTGCTGTCGCTCCTGAAGTTGGCCGATCACCCGGGCGACACCGTGGCTCGTTTCCACGTCGCGCGCTCGCCACTCGGCCCGCAGATCGACTACATCGATCACACACATCCAGGTCGCACGCTCGACCTGGCCCACGACGTGCGATCGCAATTGCTGCGGCAAGGCTACGGGCCGTCGATTCTCCAGTGGGCCCGCCTGCTCGAATCAAGCTGCGATCGACGCGATCAGAACCGGCTGCGGCAGCTTGTGCAGCTCGCTTATCGCTACGATCAGATTGCCACGCTGCGCATGTCGGACTTTCTGCTGTACGTGGAAGGGGAACGCGTGGCTGATCCCACGACTGCGGAAGTCCGTGTGATGACCGTGCACCAGGCGAAAGGGCTGCAATTCGATATCGTCGTCCTGCCCGATCTGGACGTCTCGCTGACGGGGCAGGCCGATAGCTGCGTCGTGGGCCAGCCCTCTCCGACCGAGCCGGTGGATCGGATCTGCCTGTACCGTAATGCCAGTATCCAGTCGTTGCTGCCGGCCTCCCTGCAAGAGCTGTTTGAGACATCCACGCGCCGCGACGTCAACGAAGCAATGTGTGTGCTATACGTCGCACTGACGCGCGCCATCCATGCGCTGTATATGATCGTGGCGCCTTCGGCCGCCAACGAGAAGAACCTTCACAAGTCCCCGGCCGGCCTGCTGCGCGGCACTCACGGACGGACAGCGTTTGGACCCGGAGGTCACGGCGTACCAATGTGGCGATCCGCACTGGTACGAACGAAAGCAACCACCCTCGGTCACAGCCACCGTCGTCCTGGAGAAGCCGGAACCTGCGGCCGTCAAGTTGGCGCCGCGGGCTGACGCCGCGCAGCTGGACCATACCGCCCCTTCCCAGCTGGAAGGAGGCACGCGGGTCGCCGCCACTCGAGTGCTTGATCTGGACAGCTCGGTTGCCACGTCACGCGGTATTCTGATTCACGCACTGTTCGAACAGATCACCTGGCTGGACGAGGAGATACCACGGCGCGAACTGTGGCAGCAAGTGGCCGCGCGCATCGGATGCGGCGGCCTGAACATGGCCGACCAGTTGGACGCGTTTCAACGGATGCTCGCCATGCCGGAGATTGCGGCCAACCTGCGGCGCGACTTCTACCAGCCGCCACGCGAACCATCGCTGCGACAAGCGATTGGAGTCGACCTGGCCGACAAGTCGCTGCGGCTTGAATTGCACAACGAGCGGCGATTCGCCGTGCGCGACGGGCGGCGATTGCTGTCGGGAATCATCGATCGCCTGGTCCTTCTCTACGACGGGCAACAGCTGCTGGCGGCGGATATTCTTGATTACAAGACCGATAGCGCGTCGCGCGAAGACGACGCACGGCTCGACCGACTCGTCGCTTACTATCAACCTCAAATCGAAGCCTATCGCCGCGCCGTGTCTGGCATGTTCCACCTGCCGGCCACTCGCATATCGGCACGCTTGCTGTTCGTTGGCCCCGGAGTCGTACGCACCGTGTGAGAGACCGGGGCTCGGCGTGCCTTGCGCATGTTGTCCAGCGGCATTGGCGTTCGTTGTCGTGGGAAATGGCGAGCGGTGGATGCTGCGCGAACGGAATGAATTCCGTTCTACGTAGGGCGGTGGATGCTGCGGGAACGGAATGAATTCCGTTCTACGTAGGGGCGAATCCGAAGACGCGCCGCAGCTCGCTGGGACTGGTGCGGCCCTCTGCCACCACCTCCAGCGCACGTTGCCAGCAGGTAACCATGCCGTTTTGCACGGCGAGTTGTTCGAGCTGACTGGCTGCGCTGCGCGAGAGAATCGCGCGTCCCAATTCCGAATGATCGGCTTTGAGCATTTCGGCAATCACCAGCCGCCCGACATACCCGGTGTGCCGGCATTTCTCGCAGCCCACGGCTTCCCAGGCCCGTTCGACCTGCAAGCCCAATAACTCGTGTTGCGCGGTCACTTCTCGAGCGCAGGAGCAGAGCTGCCTGGCGAGCCGCTGATTCAAAATTGCCAGCGTTCCGCTGCGCAACAGATACGGTTCAATTCCCATATCCGAAAGTCGGCTGACAGCGGTCGCGGCGCTCGCCGCGTGAAATGTGGTCACCACAATATGTCCCGTCAGCGCGGCTTGAAAGACGATTTCGGCCGCTTCGCGGTCGCGGATTTCTCCCACCAGAATGGCCTCCGGGTCTTGCCGCATCAACGAGCGCAGTCCGACGCTCAAATCAAATCCGGCGTGGCCGTTCACCTGCGACTGGGCAACTCCGGCCACGGCCACCTCGATCGGATCCTCCAGCGAAACGACCGACTTGCCGCCGTCGGAGGCGCGCACCAGCTGACGCAAGCAGGCATAGGCGGTCGTCGTCTTGCCGCAGCCCGCCGGTCCGGAGATGATCAGGGCGCCGGAGGTCTCGCACAGCAAACGGATGAGCGATTGCTCCATCGCGGGGGGGAATCCCAGTTCTTCCAACTGCTGAAAACGTTGCTGAGTGGCAAACAGCCGAACCACCGCCCGTTCGCCGTGCAGTGTCGGAAACGTGCTGACGCGCATTTCGATCTCGCCACGCCGCTCGCGAATCCGCCCCTCCTGAGGGATTTCCGTCCGATAGGTAAGTAGTTCGGCGAGCACTTTCAGACGCGCCACCACGTTCGCCGAATCGCCAGCCGGAAAGACCCCCAACGGTTGCAGCACTCCGTCCAGACGCCAGCGAGCGTCGAGCCCTTCCCGGACGGGCTGCAGATGTACGTCGCTGGCCTGCGCCCTTTCGCGGCCGACAACAGTAAATCGACGAAGCGGATGGCATAGTCCGGATCGGCCGAGTCGAGTTCGCGCAGTTGCCTGTGCAGTTCGGGGGCGCTGGTCATGAGAGTGTTTCTTCATTCCTGTAGATAGGGTGAGGGCGTGGATCGTGCGCAGGGGTACGGACCAATACTCTAACAACGACACACGTCGGCCCAGCGCGCGCGGAATCTCCCGTCTACTGGCTGCGACTGGTCAGGTTCAGTTCGACGCGGGCGCAGCGGAGCACGTAGTACTGGATAACGCCAATCGTCAACATGGCAATCGCCACCGGGATCGTCTCTCGCAGTGGGACAGGGCCCAGGGCGGGGGTATACCACTTGGACGCGTAAACAGCCACTGAATACGACAGCATGCAGGCGGCGGTTACCAACCAGACCAGGTAGCGATCGAACGACAAGGCGGCACCGGCCACCATGCAGAAGTAGATCACCAACAGCGGACTGTGCGGATCCCGGACGGAAAAGATCAGGAACAGTGTGAAGACCAGAATGTCGGTCCCGATCCAGGCATAAAGGATGTATCGTTTCGCGTGCGGACGCATCAACAAGACCTGATAAATCCAGGCGTACATGCACACCAGCGCCATGGTGCCGGTTGCTTCCCAGTGAAATCTGCCTTGGGAGCCCGGGTTTCCCGTCGCCAGAGAAATCAAGTGATGGATATAGAAGGCCAGCATCGTGACCAGCACACTGGCCAGTCGCGGTCGATGCCGCGCCCAACGCTGTAAGCGGCGCCGGACACTGGCGGGGCGCGCTTGAATCAACTCGCCGTCCAGGTAACTCTGCAGGTCGCTGGCCAACTGCTTCGCCGATGCATAACGATCGGCCGGGCTCTTGTTGAGACACTTCATGCAGATGAGGTCCAGATCGCGCGGTACGCGACGATTCATCGCTCGCGGGGGAACCGGCTCCTGCTCCAGGACACAGACCAGCGCATCAACAGCCGTACGGAAAGGGGGATGTCCGGTGATCAGGTGATAGAGAATCGCACCCAGGGCGTAGATATCCACGGCCGGCCCGAGATTCTGGACATCGCCGGCAGCTTGCTCCGGCGCCATGTAACCTGGCGTGCCCATAATCTGTCCGTCCATCGTCAGCTCACTGGGACGATCCGTCCGTTTGGCCAGGCCGAAATCGGCGATCTGCGGCTGCCCTCCACTTGCCAGCAGAATATTGCGTGGCGTGAGATCTCGGTGGACGATACCGTGTTCGTGGGCATAGATCACAGCCTGAGCCAGTTCCAGGACCAGGCGGGCAGACTCCTGCATGGAATACCGGCGACGTCGCAGCTCATTGGCGAGCGTGGGACCTTCGACGAAACCCATCGAGTAATAGTGGTGCCCCGCATGCGATCCAACTTCATACACCGGCACAATCCCGGGATGATTCAGTCCGGCCGCGGTCTCGGCTTCGACATAAAACCTCCGTACGGCTTCCTTGGATGCCAGGTTGCGGTCGAGAATCATTTTCAAGGCCACCGTACGCTGCAACTTGGTGTCATAGGCCTTGAAGACGATTCCCATCCCGCCGCGAGCCACCTCCTGCAACAGCTGATAGTTGCCGCATTGCTTCAACTTCGCCTCGTCCCCCGCATCCTCTTGCGACTCGCAAGCCTGCCGAGCGACCACGTCGACTTCCGCCCTGGGACGTCGCGAGGCCGCTTCCCAGAACTGTGCGATGACTTCGCGGATTTGCTCCCCGCGGTCGGGAAAACGCGGCAAGTACCAACTGGTGTCGACCGTCGTCTCGCCGTTCGAGCGGAATTCCAGATCGGACAGCAGCAGTTCCGCAAAGAGCTGCGAGCGGAGCGGCTCTTCGACAGCACTGAGATAGTCCTCGATCCGGGGCTGTGAGCCTTTCCTCCAGGCTGCCTCAAACCGATCGCAGACGCGATCTATCAAGGTCGCTACGGACTCGGCAGTCGATTCGGGCGCAGGTTTGGGCTGATTGGCAGTCATGTCTCGAGAACCTGCGACCACTTCTCGCGGATACGCTGCAGCTTCCGCTCAATACTGCGTGTCGTCAGCTCGAGCTTGGCCGCGATTTCATCGTTCGTATATCCTTCCAATTTCCAGAGCGCGATCTGGCGCAACTTCTCGTCCTCCAACGCGTCGAGTAGACGCCGGCCTTCCTCTTCAATGATCGCCATCATCTGCGGCGTGGGGATCGAACCGCCGAACTGCTGCAAACCCGGTGTCCCCTCGTCCCCCGACTTGCGCAGGAAAACCGATTCGCCACGCACCCGGCCGGACCCCCGCTTCTTGCCGGCCAATCGCCGCTGCTGGTCAATCGCCTTGCGCAATGTCATGGTCACCAAAACGCGCCACAGATCCCCCCGGTCAGCGATTTCCGCCAGCCGACCGTGCTCGGCCCCCGCACACAGACATCGAAACACACTGACCGCCACGTCCTCCTCGTCCGCAACTCGCCGCGGCGTGCTCCCCAGCCGCTGACGCGCCAACTGCACCAGCCGATCGAAATAGCGATTCCACAGTCCCGCCACCGCCACGTCGTCGCCCGCTTTCAAGCCTTCAATCCATTGGGTTACCGGATCGTCGTCCATTAGAGTGGTCTCTCACATCGTCCAAACCGGGCATGAGCTATCGTCACATCGCGAATAACGGAACTACCTGGGGTCGTTGTAGACGTGTTGCCGGGTGTTTCCCGCTGCCGCTGAATGCTGGCGAGTGCGAAACAGACCTGCTCGCTTGGGGAACGCTACAGGAGGCAGTTACCCTCTGATTGTATCACGAGACACTCGCGAGGGCACGCGATGCCCCCACTGCCGTGGGATTGGATTCCAGGGAGGTATTCTCGCAAACTGGTCAGCGTCGTGTACACTCTGAGTCTCCCCCTGAATCGCTGACCCCAGGTGGGGCCAGCCACGGTAGCCAAGACCATGGCTCCCCTAACGCGGCCGGCGGCCACGACCAAACAGAAAATCCGAAATCCCAATCTCGAAAACCCAAACAAATTCGAATGACAAAAACTCGAGGAAAAACCTCCGCTGCCGACAAAGCCACAGTCATTTTCCACAAGCTGATTCTCACCACACTGGGCATGCTATTGGATGGTCCGTCCAGCCCCGTTTTTGTCATTGGTATTTCTGTCATTTGAATTTGTTGGGGATTTTTTGCATTTCGTGCTTCGAATTTCGGATTTGTTTCAAACATACGCTCAGCGTGCGCTGATGCTACCGAATGACACTATAAATCGAAATCCAATACATCATGCCGGCCATCTACCAATACCGTCATCAGGTGATCGAAGCAGAGATTGACGAGTTGCAGCATGCCAACAATGCCTCCTATGTGAACTGGATGCAGGCCGCGGCGATCGCCCACAGCACGGCGCAAGGCTGGCCCTCCCAACGCTATTGGGACGCGTCCTATGCCTGGGTCGCTCGTTCCCACAAAATCGAGTACCTGCAACCCGCCCATTGCGGAGACATTCTGATCGTTCGCACCTGGGTCGCTGACATGCAGCGAGTCAGCTCCCTCCGCAAATACGAAATGGTCCGCGAATCGGACGGCACCATCGTGGCCCGCGCCGAAACGCGCTGGGCCTTCATCAACCTGCGGACACGCAAGCCCATCCGCATCCCCGCGGAAGTCCAAGGCGATTTCGTCATCGTCGCGGAAAATGAGTGACCGGACCGGATGCCGATACGGTCGATGGCCGGTCACCGTCGAGAGCCAGCGGATTAGCTGCGGTCAGAATAGCGTGGATACAAGGACAGGGTAGCGCAGATATGGCGCGAGGTTTCCCTGCCCCAGGGTCTTTCCCTTCGGTCTTTCGGTGGCGAGTGGCTGGTCGGTATTTTCTTCCAGGCCCCCCCAGTTTCGCCAGCATCCCCATCAGATGAGGGCCTGCAGGTGCTTGGCTGGGCAGGTGCCGTCCACCAAAATACGAAAAACCTCATCAAATCTGAATATTGCCCGCAGTCGAGTCAGTATAATCCGAGACTGGACGGTTAGCGGTGTCGGGGCCACGGCGGTTTGCATCAACCTGTCGGAGTGGCCCCACTGCGGGTCGCTGGCGGCAGGCAGTCACGGGACAGCTCGCGGCAACGAACGCTCACACCTGGAGGTCATCGGCTGTTGTCACACCACCTCATGTCCTGGGATGATGTCGCGGTTCGCAGGAGAAGTTAGACGATGGGGGAGAAGCCAGACGTTTCAGGATCGTTGGTAACGTTGCCGGTCGTGCTGGGTGTGATCGTGGTCATCGGCGGAATTTCCGCGTTGGCAGTATCCGGACTATTCGTTTACCGAGCCCACAGGGTGAAAGTGGAGACGGCCGAGATGCAGGCGAGTCTCCAGGCGGAGCGGGATCGAGTGGCCCACGATAGTCAACCGCCCCAATCTGCGTTGGCGGACAACGCGTCGGCAGGAGCCCCACCTTCGGCTGCTCTGCCCCCTTCCACCTCCGACATTCTCACCAGTGCCCTTGATCCCGCCGTGAAACCGGGTGCCCGTTTGCACGCCCAGCGGCCGGCGCATTGGGACGAAGCGGAGGTAATCGACGTTTTGGCAGACAACCGCGTCAAGGTCCGTTGGCTGAGCGGAGCACCGGGCGAAGACGTGATCGCCTCGGAATCGGTGCGTGGCGAAGGAGAGCCTCCCACCAATTGACCCGCCGCGGGCAGCGACTTGGGCGGGCCCCGCTTCGACAAACCATGCCGAGCCATCAGGCAGGCTATTGCGGATTCCAGATCGTGTGCAGCTCGTCAGACATCTGGCTGCGAATGCCCTCGTCTTCCAATATCATGTCGGTCGAATCGAGCAGTTCTTGCCGGTCGAAGACGAGCGTTTCGTAGGCTCCGGCGATCTTGAAGACGATGAATTTTCCTTCCGCTTTGCGAATCGTCTCGACAAGGTGGGCGAGGTTATTGATCTTGACGTCATTTACGTGCGCGACCACGCCAAAGCTCTGCGGGTCATAGCCTTCCGAGAGCGGGCTGGTGAACACGCGGGCACCCAGCAGCACGAGTTCTTCACCAGGGCACGTGATGCGATCAAATCGTCGAGTGGTCAGCGGGTTCTGCCGCGCGGCGAGGGCGGCCTGGCCTCCCGCGCCAAGCCGCTCAACAGCTCCTGGGAGGCGGTCGTGAAGACCATCGGTCCGACAATGAAGTGCGGCGGATACGCCCCCATGAGATACGGGATCAGCAGTTCGCTATCGTACTTAAGCGGTAAATCCAATTGGCTGGATGCGCCGTCGCGAAAAATGGTCACGGGTACCTTGCCGTCCTTGACCAATTTGGGAATCAGGTAGCGGAATGATAGCCTCAGCTCGTCTCCCACGCGAATATTCCCTTGCTTGTCAATCGCTTCCTCGCCGATGTGCGTGATGACATCCCATTCCTTCAAAGGATACGCTGCATCCTCGGAATGGGGCCGCGTGACCATCAGACCGCCGGTGGCGTCAGCGAGCCCCAGTCGGGTCCGCAGGGCCACATTCTCGACCGTCTGCAGATGGTCGGGCAAGGTTGGTTGACCGTCGTACTTGCCGTCCTTGATGTCGTCCAAAAACATCCGGACCTCATCGGCGGGAATCAGGTAGCCGATATTGTCCGCGTTCTGGATCGTACTGACGACCAGCCCGACGATCTTTCCGCCGGCGATCGCGGGACCACCACTGTTCCCGGGATTCAACGCCGCGTCGACTTGAATTCGCAGCCCGAGCGCACCAAACGCAAACGGAGTGTACTCGACGCGGGAGATAATCCCTTCCGTGACCGACATCTGTTCCCCGCCGATCGGGAACCCGTAGGCATTGACGGTGTCTTTGATGTGCGGCAAGCCTTCGGCAAGTTGCAGCGGCGGTCGTTTCTCGAACATTCCGTTATCGCTCAATTTCAACACGGCGAGATCGATGCCCGGAGCGATGGCCTCGACGGTGGCCGGTACCCGTTCGGTCGACTGGTCCGCCTGCACCCGGATCTGACTGGCATACAACACGACATGGGCATTGGTGAGAATCCGATTCCCGTCGATGATGGCTCCCGTCCCCGAAATCTGGTTGGTGTTGCCCTTGGCCCAAGGCTGCAGGAAGTTGGGGAGTCGCTGCGTGCAGTGGATCTTGACAACGCTGTCGCGAATGGAGTCTTGAGCCGAGGCGAGCTGAGGCGCGCCCCCAATGAGGGCCAACAAAACGACGAAGCGATGCATGCTGAAATCTCCGCACCAGGGGGGCCATCGAGAAAGACAAGCTCGGACCAAACGCTATGCATCATACCATCGCCAGAGCTCCCGGTGAACGGCCCCCGTGGCCCCATGCCCGCACGTAGCCCATGTGCCCCCCGAAAAAGACCTCGCTCGGGAAGGACCCTGCGGTCTTCATCATCGGCGTCGACTGACGCGAGGCTGGAACCCGAGGCTGGGATGCGGGAAGACGCCGGCCGAAGACCGAGCCCTGCTGGAACATTACCGGTCCGCCGGTGTGTACTCCCCCGTGACGGCTACGGGGAATCCATCAAGAAACGGGTCCCGGCTTCACGCAATCCCCTTCAGCTTTCAGCGACCACAATCTCCCGCAAGTAATCGCCGTAGGGACTCTGCATCGGTTCGGCCAATTGCGCCAAGTCTTGGAGTGATATGAACTGCTTGCGATAGGCGACCTCTTCGACACAGGCAATTCGCAGCCCCTGTCGATGTTGCACGGTCTCCACGAAGTTGGCAGCTTGCAGCAGCGCCACTTCCGTTCCCGTGTCGAGCCAGGCGAACCCCCGGCCAAACGTCTCGACATGCAACCGGCCTCGCTCCAGATAGCGACGATTGACATCGGTGATTTCCAGTTCGCCGCGCTGCGACGGGGTCAGGCCGGCGGCAATGCGCACCACTTCATTGTCGTAGAAATAGATCCCTGTCAGCGCGTACCGGGAATTGGGGTGCGTCGGTTTCTCGACAATCGCACAGGGTCGGCCCCGCTCGTCCATCTCGATCACCCCGTACCGCTGTGGGTCTTTCACGGCGTAACGAAAGACGGTGGCACCTGCCGAGCGACTTGTCGCCAGTTCCAGTTTTTCCTGTAACCCCTGACCGTAGAAAAGATTGTCGCCGAGTATCAGCGCCACATGATCCATGGCGATGAACTCGCGTCCGATCAGAAAAGCCTGTGCAATTCCGTCGGGATGGGGTTGGATCGCATATTCAATGGAGAGCCCGAGGTGACTGCCGTCGCGCAGCAACTCTCGGTAGGCGGTCACATCACGCGCCGTGCAGATCAGCAGGTATTCGCGTATGCCGGCCAACATTAATGTCGACAACGGGTAGTAGATCATGGGCTTGTCGAAGACCGGCAGCAGCTGCTTGCTGATGTGCAGCGTAGCGGGGTGCAGCCGGCGGCCGAACCCGCCCGCCAGAATGATCCCTTTGCGGAAGTGGCTGATGCCGGTCATGTTTCGAGCCTTGGAGATGCTGCCAATGGAAAGTGATAACGAGATGTTTCAACGCCGATTCCTTGGCCACCCATTCACCGGTCGACTCGCCTAATCGGCCGCGCTGGCATATACGCTCACCAAATCTTAACGTGGCCCGCGGCCACAGCCAAACAGGAAATGCGAAATGCGAAATGCGAAATGCAAAGAATCCCAAACAAGGTCGAATCACAGAAATATGGGAGAAAGGGAGAAAGGGAGAAAGGGAAGAAGGGAAAACGGAGGACAGAATGGCATGCTGCTGGTGGCCTGCCCGCTGCGGTGTTGCCGGCAGCGGAGGTTTCTGTTCTTGAGTTTTTGTCATTCGAATTGGTTTGGGTTTTCGAGATTGGGATTTCGGATTTCCGGTTGGGTTGCGGCCAGCGGCCACGTCAAGAGAGGAGTCGAGTTTTCAGCATCCGGGTGGCGGGCAGCGAAAGTGGGACGATTCTCGACACATCTGCAGTGGTCGGCCGGCATCCGCACTGGTAGACTGCGTTGCGGGTTCGCGTCACTCGACGTGGCTGGAACAAGGCTGGCACGTGCCGCAGCATCAGGCTGGACCAAGGAGGCAAGCAACCATGAGACGCACTCGGGAACGCGCACGAGCGTTGATCGCCGTGGCGATCGTGCTGTCAAGCCGTTCGCTCATCCAGTCCGCGCCCCCACCTACCGAAGTGACGATCGCCACGTGGAACCTGGAGTGGTTCTTTGACGAGTACGCGGGCGACAGCTACGCGAAACTGGCACGGGAGCAGGCGGCGCCCAACCGCGCTGAATGGGAATGGAAACGCGATGGCGTGGCCGCTGCCGTGGCCAAGCTGCAGCCGACCATTCTGGCTCTGCAGGAGGTCGAAAATCAGCGGGTCTTGTTCTATCTGACCACTCAGCTGAAGAAGCAGTACGATCTCGACTATCGAATTGCCTTCATTCAGGGTACCGACTACTACACGGAGCAGGACGTGGCTTTGCTCTACAGGCACGGACTGGTCGAGTACAGCCGCCGGGAGCAGACGGACGAGATGCGGGCGAGCAAGGAGTTCTACGACGTGCAGAAGCACCTGCTGGCGAAGTTCGCCTGGGGAGAGGGCGTCAACAGACAGACACTGACCGTCCTCACCGCCCACTTTCGCGCCATGCCCGCCGGCGCTTCCATCCGGCAACGCCAGGCAAGACTGGTACGCCGCTGGATCGAAGAAGAGCTGAATCGTGGCGAAAATGTCGTCGTACTGGGCGATTTCAATGCGGATGAAACCTGCGCGGAAACGCCCCCGAACAGCGAGATCGGGATCCTCCGAGCACTCGATACTCCCGCCGCAAATGATGATTTGATTGACTTGCACTGCTACCTCTCCGACAATTCCGGTGACACTCACCTGTTGCCCGGCAAACAGTTCGATCGGATCCTCGTCAGTCCCAGCATGATGGAAGATACTCCCAACCTGCCGGACCTGACGTTTCGATCGATGGCGCTGCGGAAAGACGTCGTCGTGAGAGGGGAACAACCGGACAAAGATCATTGGAATATTTACTATCAGATCCCACCAGCCGAACGGGATCTGAGCGATCACTATCCGCTGATAGCCACCTTTGAAGTGAAATGACCATGTCAGACGCACCGCGGCAGGATTTCATTCGCCTCGACCAGTTCCTGAAATTGCAGGGGATCTGCGGGACGGGCGGCCAGGCCAAGATGATGATCCAGACCGGCGAAGTC
This sequence comes from uncultured Planctomycetota bacterium, assembly GCA_963802295.1. Lineage (GTDB taxonomy): Bacteria > Planctomycetota > Planctomycetia > Pirellulales > Pirellulaceae > JAJRVM01. Next base: position 1,032,496 of record CAWDIM010000022.1, read on the forward strand.
GACGTGAATGGGGCCCCGGAATTGCGTCGCGGACGCAAACTGTTTCCGGGTGACGTGGTGGCGATTGGCGAGAGTCAGTGGCTGGTGGCGCCGACCACTCCGCCCGATCATGAAGAGGGATCGCCTCGCTGACAGGTCCGTTGGCTGCGCGCCAGCTCGACATTCGACATTCGAAACACCGAATACCAAGCACCTGACGCGGCCTGCGGCCGCAACCCAACCGGAAATCCGAAATCCCAATCTCGAAAACCCAAACAAATTCGCATGACAAAAACTCGAGGAAATACCTCCGCTGCTGGCAGAACCGCAGTCATGATCCGCACACAGCTTCTCACCATGCGGCCTGCTACCGTGTCCTCCGTGTGCCCTTTCTCCCTTTCTTCCTTCTTCCCTTTCTCCCTCTTTTCCGTTGTTCGAATTGGTTTGGGTTTCTTTGCCTTTCGCATTTCGGATTCTTCTCCCCACATGTGCGCACCGTGCGCGCATGTTACAGGTTGACACTCTAATACCAAGTACCAAATGCCAGACTCATCCGAATGACAGAAATGTGAACGGCGGATACTGGGAAATCGCAGTCGGTCGGCGCTGCCAGATGGGTCGGGCCGCCGACAGCCTTCGGGTCCGAGAGCCTGCTGGTAATGGAGTTGACCGATGACCAATTCGGTTTGGAAAAGCACGTCAGGCGTTATCGGGGTCATGGCGATCGCTGTCTGTCTGATGCTGGCCCGCGACTCGCAGGCCGACCATTGGCCGGCGTGGCGAGGGCCGCGAGGAACCGGTGTCAGCCAGGACGCGTCGGTGCCCATCGCCTGGGGTGAGGATCGCGGCATCGCGTGGAAGTGCCCGCTTCCGCCGTGGGGAAACAGTTCGCCAATTGTGTGGGAGCGATCTGTCTTCGTGACCAGTCAGACGGATGCTGGGCAATTGCTCTTGCTGCATATTGGTGCTCAGTCCGGCAAGCTGATCTGGACGCGGCAGGTGGGGACCGGGACGGCACCTCGCGAAGCGTTGCCGCGGGAAAGCCAGAAGTTTCACGAACTGCATAACCTGGCCACGCCGTCGCCCGTTACCAATGGAGAGGTCGTTATCGCTCATTTCGGCAATGGCGACCTGGCTGCCTACGACTATCACGGTGGACAGTTGTGGAAACGCAATCTGCAGCAGGATTACGGAGCCTATACGATCTGGTGGGGCCACGCTAATAGTCCGGTGATTTTCCAGGACTTGGTGATTTCCGTCTGTATGCAGGATTCACTGGCCGACCTGCGGGACGAGCCGGCAAAGAGCTACGTCGTGGCACATGAACTGGCCACCGGCAAGATGCGTTGGTTCACGCCGCGCATGACCGGTGCCCGCGCCGAAGGATGCGACGCTTACACGACTCCCTTGCTGGCCGATGTGGGAGGACAGCCACGTCTGATCGTCATGGGGGGCAACCAGCTGGATACGTATGATCCGCGTGACGGCAAGCAGATCTGGTTTCTCAAGGACCTGTTGGGGGGCAGAACCGTCACGAATCCGACCATCAGCGACGAAATGATTGTCGCCACGCGCGGTCAGAGGGGCGACTTGTTCGCCGTCTCCCTGCTGCAGCATCCGGGAGAAGTCGAGCGGCGGAAGATCCTCTGGAGCGACAACCAGGGGACGCCCGATTCATGCAGCCCGGTCGGTCACCGGCTGCTGCTGTTCACGATCTCCGACGACGGGATTGTGCGCTGTTTCGACAGCAAAACGGGGAACCAGCGGTGGAAAAAACGCCTGGTTGGACAATACAAGGCCTCCCCTGTCTATGTGCAAGGGCGGGTCATGTTTCTGAACACCGAAGGACGTTGTACCATCATCTCGGCGTCCAGCAAATTCGATAAGCTCGTCGAGAACGAGCTGCGCGACCAGACGATCGCCTCTCCCGCCATTTCCAACAGCCATATCTACATTCGCGGACGCCAGACGCTGTATTGCATCGGCCGCGGTTTTGACTGACATCATGACACGTATCGCCTGGATGACCGATATTCACTTGAACTTCGTCGACGCGACGCGACTGGGAGAGTTCATCCAACGGGTCGTGGATGCGGCGCCGGACATCATTCTGATTGGCGGAGATATCGCCGAAGCGAGCGATATTGTTCACTATCTGTCCGTCTTGGATGAGCATTTTCAGCGCCCCACGTACTTCGTGCTGGGCAACCACGACTTCTATTTCGGCTCAATCACGCAGGTGCGAGAGGACATTCGCCACTTATGTCTCGAACGAGAGAATCTGGTGTATTTGACCGACGTGCGCCGAGTAGAGGTGACGCCACAGGTCGGATTGGTCGGCCATGACGGCTGGGCCGACGCGCGAATCGGAGACTACGAGCGGTCGATGGTCATGATGAACGACTACCGACTGATCGCCGAATTTCACGGCCTGGGGAAAAAGGACCGCTGGCCCGTGCTCAAGGCCATGGGGGATGAAGCGGCCGCCGCCGTCCGCCGCACCCTTCCCGCCGCGCTGGATCGTTATGAAGTGGTCTACTTCCTGACACATGTGCCGCCCCTGCGCGAGGCGTGCTGGTACAACGGCCGCATCTCGGATGACGAGTGGGCTCCCCATTTCACCTGCAAAGCGGTCGGCGACGCACTGCTGGAAATCATGCGCGATTTCCCCTCCCGGGAACTGATCGTTTTGTGCGGGCACACTCACGGTGCCGGCGAAGCCCGCCCGCTGGAAAACATGCGGATCCTGACCGGGGGAGCGGAATACGGCTTTCCCGCCATCAATCAACTGTTCCGCGTGAACTGAGCGTCGGCAGGACGTACCGCATCGGCTGTCGGCTTGTCAGCGCCTCACTCCGATCGTCCCACTCCCATTTAGCGGGACACCTCGCCGTGAGTGGCCTGGTGGACCGCATCGACAATCTGCTGCTCCAGGCCCGGAGCCCAGGGGGCGGGCAGCCCGTAGTAGACCATCGCGTCAGTCCCTTCGTAACCTCGTTCACGCAGCACGCGTTCCGAAGGGATGTAGGCCATCACGTCATTCGCGTAACCGGCCACCCAGGTGCGCGGACCCTTGAATTCATGTTTCAGCCGGATGGCAAAGTCGACCACCACTTCGCCACCCAGCAGCACGAACTGGAGCTGGTCGCCAAACTGCCAGACTGCGACCGGGTAGGGGTATGTCTGAGCCAGACCGCCGCCAGCGGCGATCTGGGCCAGCAGCATCTCGGCGCGAGCGCGAGCGTAAGGGTCTTGCGACAGTGCCGCCTGTTTCAAATCTTCTGCGCCAGGCAGCTTGTCCAACGCCAGCGGCACTTCCCGATACGCGACCTCCAGCGGCCCGGCCACCGGCTGCATTTCGCCACCGAGTACGCGTGAGACCGCGTCGGCCAGCTGGCGGCCGTACTCCTGAGCCAACTGCAGCTCGCGCCGCGGCAGTGGATTCTGATCGGCACCACAGCCGGCCCAGAAAAGTGCCACACAGCCTGCGTGGCGCTCCTCGAGCTGGGCCGCCGCGAACCCCGGGTAGTCTCCGCACCACTTGTAGGTATCCAACACGGTCGCATGACAAGCATAACCGAAAGCCACGGCCCGCAAGCTCCCCTCCTCGCTGTGCACCGCCAACACCGGCACGGCGTGATCGTCGGGCCCTTTCAAGGCCTGCCGGGCCCTTAATTGCGGTACTTCGGCGGCCGCGTTGTTTCGGCGATTCACCGCGAATGTCGCTTCGTCCGAACCCCAGCTGAGCCGGCAAGGCTGCAGGTCCTCGATCGCGGTACCGACACATTGGACGATCTGCTGCGCGAGCTGCTCGGCATATTGATCCACTAACTGCCGTTGCTCCGCGTCGAGCTGGCGGTAGTGGAGCGGTTCCAGGCTCTTGCCCACCACCGGTCCCGAGTGCGTATGCGTGAAACAGAGGGCCACTTGCGCCCGCTTCAAACCATACCGAGATTCCAAGGTCCGGCACAGCGGCTCGGACATCGCGCGATCCATGCCCACCAGGTCCAGGGAAATCAGCACGCCCCGGTTGCCTGCCAGATCTTCCAGCACGAGGGTCCGGGCCCACAGGTCCGTAAACGTGCCGTCCGCCGGATGCGTGCGCGATGCGTAGCCGGCCATCCACATGTACCGCGCCGGCGTGATCTTGACACTGGCCGCGCCCGCCTTCCACGACTCGGCCCGCGCCGAACCCGCCACGATCCATCCGCAGCAAATGACGATCAAGGCACACACACCCATGAGCCGACGATTCTTCGACCAGTCCCTCTTCATGTCCACTCCTCCCGCTAGATCTTGTTGGCTTTCAGGTCCGCCAGCGCATAATGCGTGTCTCGCCAACGGATTCCACCATTCCAAAATGTCAATAACATGGCGCGCCACTGGATGTAGATCATCAGCATTACGGCCACTGGAAACAATAGCGAGCTCCAGCGCGACTGCCGCAATTGTACAGCCGTCTGCAGAGCATGGCCGAGCAGCGTCAGGACGGTGGCCAGATACAGATAACGCGCCGGACCTGCCAAGATCCAGATGGCGAAGAACGGCCAGACATCCACGACCAGCAGAGCGGCAGTGGCCAGCACGACCATCGTGATCCGATAATCAACGCCCGAAAATGCGTTTTTCTCCATTCCCGACACCAGTTCCCCGACCGAGCTGTACCAGGGCACTCGAATCATCCCCGCGCCGGAGAGGATCCGCTGGCAATATCCGCCATGCTTGATGATCTTCCCCAGTTTGACGTCGTCGTCCGGCCGCATGGCAATCGTCCAATGCGTTCCGACCGCCTCGTACACCTCGCGCCGCACCAGGTTGAACGCACCAATGCCAATGAATGCGGAACTCTTCGGATCCGACACTTTCCACGGCCGCGTGTAGAGGGCAAACAGGTTAAAAAACAACAGGACAAATGCCTGCAACATGAGACTGGGCATCTCACAATCAGGACTCAACGTCAGGTGATCAACGCCGCCGCGCCGCAGATAGGATATCGATCGCTTGAGCGTCGTCGGCTCCATGAAGACGTCGGCGTCGGTGAACAACAGATACGTTCCTCGCGCCTGCTGAGCGCCGAACCAGAGTGCGTGGTTCTTTCCCAACCAACCGGCAGGCAGCGTGGCGACGTGTACGACAGTCAATCGCTCGCTCCGCACTGCCAGGGAGTCCAGTATCGTGCCTGTCTGGTCTGTCGAGCGGTCGTCCACGACAATCACTTCAAAGTGGTCATAGTCAAGGTGGAGCAGCGAATGGAGCGCCGCTGCAATGTTCGACTGTTCGTTGCGAGCCGCCACGACGATGGAGACAAACGGCCATGGTTCCACCCCGTCCGCATTCTGATCGGACAACTTGCCGATCCGGCGGTTGCCCAACGTAACTTGCACGTAGGTCCCAACGGCAATCAGCAGACTGATCGCCGCCAGCACGGTCCACCATGTGTTCATTGTGCTCAGCGGTGTCGTACCGCGCTCGCGGAAGTAACCTCGTTCGTTTGGCCCGTCAGTGACTCTCGTCGGCAGTGACTCTCGTCGGCAATGATCAGCATGTGGCACGCGAATCACCTGAGCGAGTCAAGTCGCCGTCAGCGCGGTGACGCCCCTGACCCGTGAGCCTGCGGCACCGCGCACCCGGTGCGATCTCCGGTTGCCCAGACATGATACCGAATCCGTGCAATATTTTCCCGAAAAACCCGCCGCTCGTCCCGGTTCGCCGCTCTCGTCCAACCGGCGGTCCGGCCCGTGCTGATAATCGGGGCCCGCTCCGAAATAGGGGGGGCCAGGTTGATCTGCCGCCTGTTCCTGGTACCATAACGCCGTCCCCGGCCCAACGGGCGGTCGATATCTGCCGTGCTGGCGGACAACCATGTCCGGGTCGGACGTTTCACTCGGGAGGAGCGTTCGCGGCGTGGCCCCAAAAATCAATGCGGTTCACAAACAGGGCGGTTCACAAGCAGGGCGGTTCACAAACAGGACTGTATCAAAGCAATGCGGCGTATGTCGCGGGAGAGCGTTGACCGCGCTTTTGCCGACCCTCCGTTCAACATTGGCTACAGGTTCGATGTGTACGACGAAGCCCACGTTGACGAGGAATACCTGGCGACGAATACCTGACATGGTGTCGCCAGTGGCTGGGCCAAGTGCATCCGCAAACGATTCGGCGCCATTTCGCCTGGCGATCAACTTCATGGGGCTCCCGAGCCGTTGGTGAGTGCACCCGGTACGCAGGACGGCTGCACGCTTGAGCAGCGCATTTATCACAGGCGTAGTCTCACGCGACGCTCAGCCAAGCCTGCTTCCGGGCAGAAGCCGCTCCCGGGGATCGACTGACGCCCGGGACTGTACGATGCGCGCTCACTATGCGCATACTGGTGGATGGCATGGACGGGTGCAGCGTTGCGACGTTCGCATCGCAGCGGTGACGGATCGCGGCCACCGGCCATGCTTCCGAGCAACCGCGACGGAAGGTCTCCGAACAATCCTTTGTTTGCGTGAGTCAAGTCGATGAAAATCGCGATCTGTAACGAGACGTTTCAGGATTGGCCGCTGGACAAGGCACTCGCCTTTGCGCGACAGTGCGGCTATACGGGCGTGGAGTTTGCGCCTTTCACCATCAACAAGAACGCCTACGATATTCCGGCGCAGCAGCGGGCCGAAATTCGTGGACTGGCCGCGCGGGCCGGCCTGGAAGTGGTGGGGCTTCACTGGCTGCTGGCCTTCACGCAGGGCTACTACCTGACTTCGCCCGACGCGCGCGTTCGCCAGAACACCAGCGCTTACCTCGGCGAACTTGCTCGGTTGTGCCGCGATCTCGGCGGGTCGGTGCTGGTCCTTGGCTCGCCCCAGCAACGTAACCTCTTGCCGGGTGTGACGGTCGATCAGGCCATGCGGTATGCCGCCGACGTGATCCGTCAGGCAATTCCCGTGCTGGCAGAGTGCGGCGTGACGCTGGCCGTCGAACCGCTCGGCCCCGAAGAAGGCAATTTCCTGCTGACAGCGGACCTGGGCTGCGAACTGATCGGCATGGTGGGATCACCCCATTGCCGACTCCACTTGGATGTGAAGGCCATGTCGAGTGAAGGGGAGCCGATCGGGGACATTATCCGCCGCTGCGCCCCATGGCTCGCACATTTCCACGCCAACGACGCCAATCGTCGTGGACCTGGCATGGGAGAGATTGATTTCCTCCCCATTCTGCAAGCCCTGCAGGATATTGGCTACGACGGTTGGGTCTCAGTGGAAGTCTTCGACTACGCCCCCGGTGTCGAATCACTCGCTCGCGACAGCATCAGCTACCTGCGGCAGACACTGCAGAAGCTACCGAGCTGAACGAATTCGTCCGCGGCGCGGGCGGTAACTCAGGCTGCCCGCCGGCCGCAGATCACGGACATCACGGGGACTTCGACGAGGCTCGGCGTTGAAGGGCTCGCGCGTCCGCCAGTGCTTGGGCCACGCCCAGCAGCCGCGGCTGATTCTCGCGCACGTAGGGCGGCGGGCCCCCGATCTCGGCCACGGCTTGGGGAAGGTACTCGGTCGGTACCATTTCAATAGCATCCCAGGGACAAATCTTCAGCTCGTAGGGATTCGACTTCCGATGTGGAACGCGTACACACAACGCACAGCCAATGCACTGCGGCATGTCGACCTCGCACCAGGCCTGCGCTCCCTTCACTCGTAAGTCGGTGTTGATCAGCTTGATGCAATCGACGGGGCAGACGGCAATGCACGCCTCACACCCCGTGCAACGATCCGCATTGATCACGGCGATTACCTTCGGAATGCTCTTGTGCTTCACGGTCATGTTCTAGCCACCTGTTTTCGTTTCCCCCGTGCCCGGCCACTCAGGCGGACCACTGGAGAAAAATCCGAAATTCGAAGCACAGAACTGCCAATAATCCCCAACCAATTCGCATCACACAAATAAGGGAAAAAAGGAGAAAGGGAGAAAGGGAAAACGGAGGACGCGGTAGCGTGCCCCCATGGTGGAAATCTGCTGGTGGCCTGTTACCGCGGTATTGCCGGCAGCGGAGATCTTTGTTCTTGAGTTTGGATTTCGAATTTGTTTGGGTTTTCGAGATTGAAAGTTCGGATTTCCTGATTGGTTGCGGCCGCAGGCCGCGTTAGGGTGGTATCGACTCGCTTCGCATGAGATCCTCGTAGGTCTGCCGAGCGCGAATCACATGAGCCGCACCGTCACGCAGCAATACCTCCGCCGCCAACGGCTTGGAGTTGTAATTGGACGACATCACAAAACCGTAGGCGCCTGCACATTCGATGACCAGCCAATCGCCAACCGAGGCCACCGGCAGAGACCGCGTTCGGACGTAGCCCCCTTCCTCTTGCGTGAAGATATCTCCGGACTCGCAAAGCGGGCCACCCACGACAACGTCATGCACAGGTCGCTGCACGTCTCCGTCGCGCGGCACGACGGACATCGGATGATAGGCCCCGTACAAGACTGGTCGAGCCAGATTATTGAAGCCCGCGTCCAACAGGTAGAAGACGTTCGCTCCCGTTCGTTTCACCGCCCGAATCTCGGAAATCAGATAACCGCTCTCGGCCGACAGGTATCTTCCCGGTTCGATTTCGAGCGTCACGGCATGACCAAAAGATCCCTCCAGCAGCTGACGCTGCGCGTCCCACTGCTGATAATACCGGTCCAAATCGACATGCTGCTCAGTGGCCCGATACGGAATCGGAATACCGCCACCGGCGCTGACCGAGGTCACACTGCGTCCGGCCCGCATGGCTGCCTGGTGCATCGCACCGCATACGCGGGCCAGGTGTTCCATGTCCGTCCCGGATCCGATGTGCATGTGCAGGCCCGTGACGCCCAATCCCTGCCGATCGGCTCGCACCAGGCAATCCTCCAACTGCTCGTGCCAGATACCATGCTTGGAGTGCTCGCCGCCCGTATTGGTCTTCTGGCTCAAGCCATGCCCGAATCCGGGGTTAATCCGCAAGGAAATATTCTTCCCGGGAGCGACCTGGCCGAGTTGGTCAATCATGTCCGGCGAGCCACAGTTCACATGGAGATCGTGCTCGAGGACCATTCGCAGCGAGTCATGATCGAAAATATCGGCCGTGTAGACGATCTGCGGTGGGCTTCCCCCCGGCTGGTAACCGGCCCGCAACGCACGCTGGATTTCCCCGGCACTGACCGCGTCCACCAGGACACCCTGGCGACGCATGAGATCCAGGATCGCCAGATTCGAGCAGGCCTTCTGGGCATAACGAATCACGTCGAATTGCCGTAAACTCTCGATCCGCTGCAAGATCGTGGCCGCGTCGTATACAAACGTCGGCGTGCCAAACCGCTCGACCAACTCGCGGACTGGCGTCCCGGCGATCTCGGTGCGGAGCAGAACTCGTGGGACAGTTTCAATGGGCATGGGTCTCACCGCGCACCAAGTGTGCTGGTTGATTGTTCCTGAGGGATGTCGGTTCGCGCGGCAATACTCAGCAGGTTGACCGCAGACAGGTCCGGCCCAGGCCAAACACCGGCCCCTGACGCTCGGCGAGCGGCGTCCCACCGGCGAAGTGGCGTTGCGACAGCACGCAAACCGTATCAGTAGTACGGTATCCCATCGACGGAAGCTAGCGAAGTGGTCCTGCCCGGCTCCAGCGACGGGGACGAATGGACGCTCCGGTAACGGTCGGCCCGGCCCGAGACGGCCGGCAGCAGATCGTAACGCCGCAAAACATCCGGCAGTATGGCACCAATCGGCAATAACTGGCCGTTGCGGGGCGAGGCGGAGGTGTGTGACAGAAGCGGTAATGACACGGACTGGGGATTCATCGCAAGGACCTCCAGGAGCTGGATTTTCCCCTATCTTAGTCAGTAGTGTACATTTGTCAACTACCCTCCCGCCGCCGCCTCTATGGTGCCACGTCAAGTTGGCCATTCCCGGCCGTGATGGACCAGTGGCGGGGATCGGGAGAAGGATGCATCGACACGTGGCAGATCCCACGCGCTCGCGACGAAGACACTGCGGAACACTGCGCCCCGGGCCTACAACGGGCACCGGTCTCCGGTCTCCACGCGGCAAGCCGCTTACCGCCGGCCATCGGCTTGCTGAGATACTTTGCCCATCAGCTCCAGAACGCCTTCCGCGATTTCCAGGCGGCAACTCACGCCGTTCTCGACCGGCTGCAACAGCAGCAATATGCTATCTCCACCGGTGGCCTGTTCCATCGCCTCGGCCATCGCGCGCTGTTGCGGGTCATCCACGTTGACGCCGGCCAAGAAACTCATGATCGGCTTGAGTGCCACCCGCAGGTGGATCGGTTCCACTTTCTGCTCGCCATTCTCGACGGACCGATCCACGACGTTCTTGAGCAACGCGTCGCTCCCTTTGCCAAGGGCGAAGTAGAGACTCTCGGGACCCGTGGCAATGGTGATATCAACGTTCTCGCCGAGCAATTTCCGTGCTTCCTCGTCGCTTTCGGCGATCGGCAGCACGAGAGTATGGAGATCCAGGTCACGGTGTTTTTCCACGAAGAAATTCACTTCCGGCATGTGAGGCTCATTCTTCGCCAACTCGAAGATCCCCTGGAAGGCGTCGGCTAACGCATGTCCGTCCGCAACTCTTACCCCAGCCACGAACTGGAACGACTTGGGAGCCAGCAACAGCGTCGCGCCGACATCCGTTTTGCCCTGTTGCACCGTCCGCTGGACAACGTCCATTACATTGCCGGCAATCTCCTTGACTTCCTCCGGGGTATTGGGATCAGCCGCCATGCCGTTCATCATTTTCTTTCGGACATACTGCAGGAAGCCATCGATCTCGTGCTGTCCCTGCTCGGACAGACGCAACGATCCCTGGAAGCCAACTGCTGCATTATCGAGGAGAAACCCCGTGAAAGCCGAGCTGCTGTCGGTTAAGGATTCAAACTGGTGCGACAGCGTGGAACCGTCTTTAGCCTGAGCTTGCAGATCGATGTAGGTGCGCCGGTTCTCGGCGTCGACAGCCCAGCCGATAGTGACTTGATCGGAGTCGTGAATGAGCGTGGAGGCCGACTTCTTGAGGCTCGCTCGCAACGAGTCGAGGAAGGCCTTGTCGATCTCGGGATCCGCCAGTTGACTGGGACTAAGCTGCGTATCGATCTTCGTCTGGACCGCGTAGTCCGCGACATCCTTCACCCCCTGCGGGATGTTCGCGACATAGAACCGCACCGCCATGGCATACTGGCTCTCGAGTCCACCAAGCATCGCCACGGGATGTGCGGGTAGCCGAGCCAGGTTCCGTTGGTTGTCGCTGAAGAACAACCATTCTCCCTGCTGCTTCAGATAGGCCCCTTTGCCCATGGCCAGCTTGTAGATGCCTCCCCCCAGGTCATCCACCTCGGCACCAATCTTTTCCCTCAAGGCGCGAAGTGCCTTATCCGCGTCCGGAATGGGTAGAAACCCCACTCCTTTCGGCACGCCTTCCTCGATCGTGATCAGGACCCCGGCGGGCTTGGTGCGGTCAAAATCCTGAATGAAAGACGTGACCAGAAGCTGGAGCTGTCCGCCCATTTCGCCGCGTCCAGCCACCTTCGTCAGATAAGCGAAGTCATGCATCAGATGATCAACGCTGGCGATCGACAGAACCACCACGGGCTTGACAGTCTCATCTTCATCCGCCGGCAAGCTGGCCGGCGCGATCAATGCACCCAGCAGAACAGCGGCCCAGACCGGCCCCCAGACACAATGGATCAACTTCTTCACCACACTGTTCTCCTTCAATGGCAGGATGATAGGGGGGGCTTGGATCAAGAAGACCGGAGTGCTGTTGAAACGGGAGGCCAACGTTTGGGACCGATTCGCACCACCGACGGCTCCTATCACCGATATACCCGTCGGCAGTCGCTTGAGTTTTGGAAATCCCGCGCGCACCCCACTTGGGAGGAGTTAGTGGGTGTGCATTTCCGCACATCAACAGCCGCAGTGCCCCCCATTTCCCGTCTCCGCGAGGGTCGGGAGCCCAAGGACCCTCGGTCTGTTGCGCAGAATACCCTCGGGAGGAATCAGCATATCGCTATCGCTCCCGGCACGGAGAGACCTGGCAAGCACCCGTGGCTAAGTGCCTGCAATGGCGTTATCTGCCAGGAGAAGAGTCGGGCCACGTGCGACCGATCTCGCTCGCCGTGACAGGACTGCGGATGGGGGTGGGACTAACGGAAGGCGTTCGTGCTACCGTTCGCGGTACGTGATGCGACCTTTGGTCAAGTCGTAAGGCGAGAGTTCCACGCGAACTTTGTCACCGGGCACAATTCGGATGAAGTGCTTCCGCATCTTTCCGGCCACGTGTGCCAGCACTTCGGTTCCGCTGTCCAATTGGACGCGAAACCTCGTGTTGGCAAGAGCTTGTGTAACAGTGCCCTCCACTTCGAGGGCTTCCTCCTTTTTCACCATAAACACCTCCCAACAAGCAACGACCAAGGAATCCAACTCACGATAAACGAAAGATAACGCGCTGACTGCGCGGGCAGGGTCGCTCCGCTACTTCACGGCTGCCCTGGCAACGATGAGGGTGCCGGACGACGGAAGATCGGAATTACGTCGAGTGCCAAGCGACCGAATTCCTGACGGACTCCGCCGAACTGGCCGATAGGGCATCAAAGACACGATTCCGCGAGAGGCGGACACAACGGAGTGAAACCGCTGTGCAGGCGGGCGCGGGCGCCGGTGCGATAACGTGTCTTGGAACAAGCCCATGCAGGCCAACAGGATCGACAACCATGCTTCGAGCTGCCGCTCGATTTCCGCCCGAGAATTCTCGTGGTTCGCCACTCCCAGCCCAGAACGCTCGCGCGGATTTGACCTACAGTATACCCTCTGGGGACTATGAATCCAGGCCAACTCCCCATCGACTCAGTGAAGTCGCATCGGTCCCATGGCAAACGGGCCTCCAGCGAGCGCGAACCCGCAGACCTCTGGGTGGCTCTCGAATCACGCCAAGCCGTTTGCCAAAGCCGCCTGGACCCACCGGACAGACCGAATACGATTGAGGTTCCGTTGAGCGGGCCAAGGCTACCGCGGTCGGTGGCACCGTCGCCGACCCCGCAACCGCGGGTTAAACGATGATGGAGCTTATGGTTACGACGAGCGATGCAGAGGGCTTGGTGAAGGGCATTCCCCCTGCTTTCCCGCCGAGCCTGCTGCGTGAGGGGATTCCCGCTGGGAAACTTCCAGACGTGGAGTGCGGCCCCTGGCGACTGTTGAGCGAAGTCCAAAAAACAATATGTTTTCCACACGATTTGATGAGATTAACGCCGCCATTGAGCGGGCGATGATGCCCGACCAGTTTCGTCTGCGCCAGCGATTGCGCTCGTTGCAGCAGGTGGGAGCCGACGCGAAGACGCTGGACACACGACTCGCACAGATCGCCGCACAAGTCGAGCAATCGGTTGTGCGACGCCAGGAACGGCTGCGGTGCTTGCCGCGGATCACCTACGACGAGTCGCTGCCGATTCACGCTCGCCGCGCGGAGATTGCTGCGGCACTGCGCGACCATCCGGTGATCATCGTGTGCGGTGAAACGGGGTCGGGAAAATCAACGCAACTGCCAAAAATCTGCCTGGAAATGGGACGGGGAGTGGATGGGGCGATCGGTCACACTCAGCCTCGTCGCCTCGCGGCCCGTTCCATTGCCACCCGCCTGGCTGAGGAACTCGGTTCGCCATTGGGTCAGGAAGTCGGCTACAAGATCCGGTTTACCGATCGCACGCGCAGCGAAACGTATGTGAAATTGATGACGGACGGCATCCTGTTGGCCGAGACACAGCACGATCGGTTTCTGAATCAGTACGACACGATCATTCTGGACGAAGCGCATGAACGATCGCTCAATATCGACTTCTTGTTGGGCTATCTGAAGCGACTGCTTCCTCGGCGGCCTGAACTGCGTTTGATGATCACGTCAGCCACCATCGACGCGGCTCGCTTCAGCGAGCACTTTCCGAGTGCCAAGGGGGCGGCGCCGATCGTCGAAGTGTCCGGACGCGGCTATCCGGTGGAGGTCCGTTATCGGCCGCTGGAAGCCGATGACGAGGGCGAGGAACCGGAACTGGGCGATCAGATCGTGTCGGCGGTCGAAGAACTGACACGGGACCAGGGAGGCGACATCCTGGTGTTTCTGCCGACCGAACGCGACATTCGCGAAACGGCCACCGTGCTGGCTCGCTATGCGCAGCGACGTCAACGTCCCCTCGAGTTGCTCCCCCTGTATGCACGACTGCCTGCCAATCAGCAGAACCTCGTGTTCGCGCCCCATCCTCACCAGCGAGTCGTGCTGGCCACGAACGTCGCCGAATCATCGCTCACCGTGCCGGGCATTCGAGCCGTAGTGGATACCGGCACGGCGCGCATTAGCCGCTACTCGCCACGCTCCAAGGTCCAGCGACTGCCGATCGAATCCGTGTCGCAGGCCTCGGCCGACCAACGCCTGGGGCGGTGCGGTCGCATTGGCCCGGGGATCGGTATCCGGCTCTACAGCCAGGATGACTACCTGGCACGCGACAAGTACACGACGCCGGAGATTCGCCGTACGAATTTGGCATCGGTGATTCTGCAGACGATGGCGTTGAAGCTGGGGGCCATCGAGGAGTTCCCGTTCCTCGATCCGCCGCGTTCCGACGCGATTCGCGATGGCTACAAGACCTTGTTCGAACTGGGGGCCATCGATCGCCACCGACAACTCACGGCCATCGGGCAGGAGTTGAGTCGCTGGCCCGTCGATCCGCGAGTGGGTCGCATGATCCTGGCCGCCGACGACCACGGGTGTCTGGAGGAAATGCTGATCATCGCCTCGGGGCTCGAGGTCCAGGACCCGCGCGAGCGGCCCGCCGAAAAGGCCCAGCTGGCGGACCAGTGCCATGCACCGCATGCCGACTCATCGTCCGATTTCTTCAGCCTCCTCAAGTTGTGGGACTTCTATCATCACCTGAAGGAAACGCTTTCCAGAAACCAGCTGAGCAAGGCGTGCCACCAGAATTTCCTCTCGTACAATCGCCTGCGAGAATGGGCGGATATCTATCGCCAGCTGCGCCAGATCGTGGAAGAAAGCGGGCGGAAACTGCACCCTCGCCGGGATGATTACGATGCGGTGCATCGGGCACTGCTGACCGGTTTGTTGTCGGGGATCGCTTATCGCGGCGACACCTACGAGTACACCGGCGCCGGCGGAAACAAGCTCCATCTGTGGCCCGGCTCGGCACTGTTCCAGGAACGACCGAAATGGATCGTGGCGGCGGAACTGGTCGAAACGACTCGCCGCTATTGCCGTGTCGTGGCCCGCATCAACCCCGATTGGATCGAACCGCTGGCGGCCCATCTGGTCTCCCAATCGTACAGCGAACCGCACTGGGATCGCCGCTCCGGATCGGCCATGGTCTACCAGCGCGTGTCGCTCTTCGGACTGCTCATCGTCCCCCGCCGCCGCGTCCCGTTGGGGCCGGTCGATCCCGATACCGCTCGGCAACTCTTCATTCAGCATGGCCTGGTCGAAGGAGACCTGCCGGGGCAACTCGCGCTGCTGGATCACAATCGCGCCGTGTTGAAGGAAATCGAGGCCCTGGCGGCCAAACAGCGTCGGAGTGACTGGATCGTCGGCCAGCAGGCTGTTTACCAGTACTACGACCAACACTTGCCCACGCACGTCGTGGACCTGCAACGTTTGAAGAGCTGGCTCAGGAACGCCGGCGACGGCAAGCAGTCGGCGCTGCGGATGCGACGCGAAGATCTGCTTCCCGAGGCGGCGGATGATGATCCGTCCAAGCAATTCCCCGATCACATGGCACTGACCAAGGCCCGCTTCCCGCTACGCTACCGCTTCGTCCCCGGCGATTCCCAGGACGGTGTCACGGTGACCGTTCCCAAACACGCCATCAATCAGGTTTCCAAGGAACAAATCGACTGGCTCGTCCCCGGACGACTGGAAGAGAAGATCACCGCCCTGATTCGATCGCTGCCCAAATCGATCCGACGCTGCCTGGTCCCCGCGCCCGACATGGCACGCCAGGCCGCCGAACAACTCAGGTTCGGCGAAGGTCCCTTCCTCCCCACGCTGGCCAGGGCACTCGAGCAGATCAGCGGGGAAACCGTGCCGGCCGATGCCTTCCAGCTCGATCGCCTCCCACCACACCTCGTCATGAAAGTCCGTGTGGTGGACGACGACGGCAGCACGCTGGCGGTGGACGATTCGCTCGAACGGCTGCGCGATTCGTTCGGCTCGCAAGCGGAAGGTGCATCCGGTCACATCGATGACTCGGCGTGGGATCGCCCCCCCACCTCGGATTGGGACTTCGGCGACTTGCCCAAGGAAGTCACCGTCAAACGCGGTGGCGTCCGCGTGTCGGCCTATCCCGCCGTGCTCGAACAGCAGGATCGCGTCGTCGTGCGACTGCTCGATACGCTTGATCGAGCCGAACTGGAGTCGCGGGCCGGGATCCGGCGACTCTACTACCTGGCTGAACGCAAGTCACTGCAGGCCCATGTCGCCTGGCTGCCCCGACTGCGTGACGTGAAACTGCTCTCAGCGTCGCTCATCACCAGCCGCGAACTGGATACCCAACTGGCACTGCTGATTGCGGACCGGGCATTTCTGGGCGATCAGGCATTGCCCCGCTGTGAAGCTGACTATCGCCAGAGACTCGGAGACGCCGCCGAGCGTGCGAGCCTGGCTGTCCAGCAAATCGCCACGCTGGTCTATCCGTTGTTCGAGTCCTATCACGCCGCGCGGCTGGCACTGGAAAAACTTCCCGCCAGCCGATTCCCCGCGGCTGCCGAAGATGTGCGGCAGCAACTGGCACGGCTGCTCCCCACCGGGTTCTTGACCTCCACGACCTGGACGTGGCTCCAACACTTCCCTCGCTACCTCGCGGCAACTGCCCATCGAATCGAAAAGCTGACGCAGGGCGGACAGGCTCGGGACGCGCAAGGCATGGCCCAGCTGCAGCCGTGGCTGGATCAGTACCTGCAACGTTGCGAATCCCATCGGCAACGCGGCGCCGTCGACCCACAACTGATCCTGTTTCGCTGGATGCTCGAGGAGTTCCGCGTCTCGCTCTTCGCACAACAATTGGGTACCGCGACGACCGTTTCCACGCCACGGCTCGAAAAACAGTGGCTGCTGGTGACGCCGTAAGGGACACGCACCCCCCCTGTGCCAGTCACGTTCCAAACTGCCTGTTTAGCGCCAATTGCCAGGGATCTTCGCTGCTGATTTAAGCTGGCGAAGCTTTTCCGATTGTGCCGATAAAAGAGCTTAGCCGCGGCGGGGCGGGAACCCGTGCGCGGGATTGGCGAACGGCCAATCGCAGTCCACGGTGGGAATCGGGCTTCCAACGGGTGCACGACAATATGAGTACCGGCTCGGCCATCGACCGTTCCCGCCAGTTTCGCTCGGATCCACCAGAATCGGCGTTTGGCAACACTTCGTTGCCCGGCGAGCCCATCTCCGCCGCACTGGTCAGTGCCACCCGGAGCGAGGTGCGTCAGATCCTGCGCGAGATCGCGGACCTGTCACAGCAGACGCTGCCCCACGGCGAGTATTTCGCCGAGTTTCTGCGACGGGTCACCACGGCACTGGCCTCGGTAGGAGGGGCCGTCTGGACCGTGGAAGAGCAGGGTCGGTTGCGAATCGCGGCCCGCATTCATGCCAGCCAATACAGTGCGGAGAATTCGCAGCCAACGGCACCAGCGGAATCAATCCCCACCGACGGGCACCTGGCCACACTGCAACGAGTCATAGCCACCAGGCAATCGATCGCCATTCCACCGCACACGGTGGCCTCGCCGTCGGAACTCGCCAACGCATCCGACTATCTGCTGCTATTGGTTCCGTTGCAGGTCGAAGGGAGAGTCGTCGGGCTGATCGAAGTGTCACAGCGTCCCCATCGAGGTCCGGCGACGGAACGGGGGTACCTGAGTTACCTCGTGCAAACAGGGGAATTGGCCGAGAGGTATTTGCGGAGCGAGTATCTGCGGCGCTTATCGGAGCACCGAGAATGGTCCGATGAACTGGAACGATTTCTCGGCGAGATCCATCGCCAGTTGGGAGTCGATGAAACGGCCTTCGCAGTGGTCAATGAAGCGAGACGGCTCTGTGGTGTCGAGCGAGTAAGTCTGGCTCTGGGCCATGGCGGGGCATGCCGGCTGAAGACGGTCAGCGGGCTGGACAACGTCGATCGTCGAGCCGAACAAGTTCGACAGTTGGCACGTTTGGCATCCCGAGTCATGAAGGGGCGTGAACCGGTCTTTCTGGAATCGAATCATCACGACCTGCCGCCTCAAATCGAAAAGGAGTGGAATCGCTACGTCGATATATCGCACGTCAAGCGTTGTGCGATTCTGCCACTTCAGCCCTCGGCCCCACGCGATGATCAGACGTGTGAGAGCGAGCCGTTTGGCGTGTTGATCTTCGAACAGCTGATCGAGGCCGTCCCCACCGAACAGCAGGACCGTCGGATCAGGCAGCTCTGCCGGCACAGCGCCGGGGCGTTGCAGAATGCCCTGCGGTACGAGCAGCTGTTTCTGCTGCCCGTGTGGCGAGCGCTGGGTAAGGTCTGTGAGGCACTCGGCGGCCGCCATTTTTCCAAGACTCTGGCCGCGGCCGTGCTTCTCGTCGCTTGCGCCATGACCCTGATTACTGTCGAGACGGACTTCGCGATCCCCGCACGCGGGAAGATGCAGCCGGTGCTGCGACGGACCATCTTTGCCCGCGAGGATGGCGTCATCACTCGGGTACCGGTCGAGCATGGCCAATCGGTCAAGTCGGGTGACGTGCTGGCCGAGATGCGCAACACCGACCTGGAGGTCGAGATCACCTCCCTGGTTGGCAAGCAGATTGCCACCCGCGAGCAGATCCTGTCGCTGCAACGGACGCTGTTGGATGATCCTCGTCTGGACATTTCCCAGCAGAACCGACTCAGTGGCGAGCTACTGCAATTAAAGCAGATGGCCGAGAGCATTGAGCGGCAATTGGAACTGGTGCGGCAGAAAGAGGAGCAACTAGTCGTGCGCGCCGACCGTGACGGGCAAGTCGTGACGTGGCATGTGCGGGACAACCTACTCCACCGGCCGATCCAGAAAGGTCAGGCCTTGATGGCGGTCGTGGATCCGGCAGCCAACTGGGAACTGGAGTTGTACGTTCCCGAACGGTACATCGGCCACGTGTTGGACCGAGTCGTGGACGGTCACCAGGGACCGCCCGTGACATTCGTCCTGTCATCGCAAGCCGGCCAGCAGTGTGCGGGCCAACTCGTTGCCGTCGACCCTGTCGCCGTGGCTCGCGAGCAATACGGCAGTACAGTGCGTATCCGCGTGGCCATCGACAAAGGGGCCGTGTCGCAGCTGCGCACCGATGCCACGGTGGTCGCCAAGGTCCATTGCGGTCAGCGGTCGTTGGGCTACGCCTGGTTCCACGATCTGATCGACACGCTGCGAAGTCGCGTCCTGTTCTGGCTGTAGCGGAAGCGAGGAAAAGCAACATGCTGAGTTCATCTGCCTGGATCTTGCTGGCCGCCATCACGGTGGGGGGGACGCCGGCCAGTGGCCCCTCACCCGCCGGGCCAGCCCATGCCGGTGCGGGCCAGGCTCCCAGCGGCGGACAAGCGTTCATTCCGCATTGCCAGGTCTTTCTGATCGACGATGTACCGGTGCCCGCCATGGAGACCGGTGCCATCGTCGCCTTGGCTGTCGGCGAGGGGGATGCGGTGCAGCCGGGGCAGCTGTTGGCCAGGATCGATGATCGGCGAAACCAGTTCGAGAAGCTGGCCGCTGAACTCAAACGCAGCGCCGCGCTGACCAAGGCCCAAGACGACATTGAAGTGCGCTTCGCACAAGCGTCTCTGGGAGTCGCCGACGCTGAATTCACGCAGAGCGAGGAGATCAATCGTCGTTCGCCCGGAACGGTGTCCACCGCTGAACTGCGTCGTCTGCAACTGACGAGTCAACGTGCCAAACTGCAGATCGACCGCAGTCGTCTCGAACAGAAAATCGCCGGCATGACCGCCGATGTGGAAACCACCGCGGTCGCCGCGGCGGAAGATAAGATCGAGCGGTGTAAGATCGTGGCTCCCTTTGCCGGTACCGTGCTCGACGTCCTGCGGCATGAGGCCGAGTGGGTCGACGCCGGCGAACCGGTACTGCGCATCATTCGATTGGATCGGTTACGCGTCGAAGGGTTCCTGGACGTCCGCCAGTTCAATCCGGAAGAAATATTGAACCAGCCGGTATTTGTCGAGATCGAGCGAGCGCGGAACGAGGCGGTGCGGCTGCCGGGAAAAGTCGTGTTCATCAGCCCGCTCGTGCAGGCCGGTGATCGTTACCGGGTGCGCGCGGAAGTGGAGAACCGTCAACAGAACAACTTCTGGCTGCTCGGGCCCGGCATGTCCGCATCGATGACCATTCAGGTCCAGACAGCGCCGGCCAGCGTGGCAAACCGTGCGGGCGGGCCGGGTAACAGTCGCGGAAACGCTCGCTAGTCGGCTTACGACGGTGTATCGCATGATCCCCTCGCACGACATGATGACCGACAGTTCCGAACGCCCCTTACGACTGCGCGTGCGATCCGACCTGGTCGTCGACCAGCAGACCTACCTGGGTCGCAATTACTGGATTGTCAAAGACCCGCTCACCTTGACGTTCTATCGTTTCGAGGCCGAGGAGTACTCGATTCTGCGGATGATCGACGGCCGCACAAGTCCCGCCGAGATCCAGCGTCGGTTCGCTCGCCAGTACGCCCCGCAGCGACTGGCCCTCGCCGAACTCCAGTCCTTCGCGTCGCGGCTGTTTCAGAGTTCGCTCGTGGTGGCCGACGCCGCGGCACAAGGAGAACAGCTGCTCGCACGACAGCGACAACGTCGGCATCGGCAGCGGCACGAGACGTGGAGCAACATCCTCTGCATTCGCTTCGGCGGCATCAATCCGGATCGGCTGCTGCAGTGGCTTAATCGGTGGTGCGGCTGGATCCTCTCCTGGCCCTCATTGGTCGCCAGCCTGCTGTTGATCTGCTCCGCGCTGCTGCTGGTCGCCGCTGAATTCGACGTCTTCCTCGAGAGACTCCCCGGCTTCCACACGTTTTTCGCGGCCGAGAACTGGCTGCTGCTGGCACTCGTGATGGCCGGCACCAAGGTACTCCACGAATTGGGGCACGGACTCGCCTGCCGGCGATTGGGGGGAGAGTGCCACGAGATGGGGCTGATGCTGCTGTTGCTGACTCCCTGCCTCTACTGCAACGTTTCCGACTCGTGGATGGTGCGCGGCAAATGGCGACGCGCGGCAATCGGGGCGGCGGGCATGTACGTCGAGTTGGTCCTGGCCGGCGTCTGTACGTTTCTGTGGTGGCTGAGCGATGTGGGACTGCTGCACTACCTGTGCCTGGACGTCATGTTTGTCTGTTCGGTCAGCACGCTGCTGTTCAATGCCAATCCACTCTTGCGTTACGACGGTTACTTCATTCTGTCGGACCTGCTCGAGATACCCAACCTGCGGCAGAAATCCACCGCCGCCGTGCAGGGCAAGTTGAGCGGCTGGTTTCTGGGACTCACGCCCCGCCCCGATCCGTTCTTGCCGTCACGCCGCCGATGGCTGTTCATGCTCTATGCCGTCGCCGCTTCAGTCTACCGCTGGGTGGTTGTCGCATCCATCCTCTGGTTCCTGTACACGGTATTTGAGCCGCAAGGGTTGAAGGTCGTGGGCCAGCTGCTGGTGGTGGTCTCCTTGTACGGTCTGCTGTTGGCTCCCCTTTGGCAGCTCGCACGATTCCTGCGTGTACCCGGGAGGGTTCGTCAATTGAAGAAACTGCGCATGACCGCTGTTCTGCTGCTACTGGCTGCTCTGGCGACGGCAATCCTGATGACGCCCTGGCCCTATTGCGTGACGTGCGACTTCCACATCCAGCCGCGCGGTGCCACGCCGGCCTACGTCGATGTCCCCGGCACGTTGTTGGAAATTCATGTACAAGAGGGGCAGTTCGTGCGTGAAGGTCAATCTCTGGCAGTGCTGGGAAACGCCGACATTGATCTGGCTATCTTGCGACTAGTGGGGGAGCGTGAGCAGTTGGTATCCAAACTGGCCGCCCTCCAGTTGCAGGCCTATGACAACGACACGGCTCTGCTGGAGACGGCGGAGGTGTCGCAGTCGATCGAATCGCTGGATCGCCGGATCCAGCGACGTCGTCAAGATCGGCAACATCTCGCGATCCGCGCACCGTGCGATGGGTATGTCTTCCCGGCGCCGTTGATCGCGCCGTCCGAGAGCCCCGAGACACTCCCCGCCTGGTCGGGGCACCCGCTGCAGAACGAGAACTTGATGGCCTACTTGCAGGAAGGCGTGGCCGTCTGCCGGATCGGCGATGCCGGGCAGCTCGAAGCCATCCTGGCCGTCGACGAAGCGGCCATTCAGTCGCTGGCAGCGGGCCAGACCGTCGAGCTGTTTCCGGCTCAGTGGCGGGGCGGCAGGCTGACCGGATATATCGCTCAGATCTCTCACGCCGACTTGCGCGTGACACCCGCCAGCTATTCCGCCGCCCGCGAGACGCTGCCGCGCGACAACCACCAGTCCGGCAGCGCGCCGCGACGGCCATCCAATACCTATCAGGCCAATGTTCCGCTCGAACTGACCAACGCCACGCTGCTGGCAGGCGGCACGGGCCGAGCGAGAATTGACGCGGGTTCGCGAACCCTCGCCAGTCGGTTATGGAATTCGTTCTGCCGCACCTTCCACTGCGAACTGTGATCTCCCCCACGCTCTGCGCGAGCATGGCCACGACGGCGAGCGACGCTACGACGCTCCCCCGTAGACCGCGGGGGGCGCGTAGACCGCGGCGGGCCTTGATCCGGATGCCGTGGTCGGTGAGAATCTGGAAGGGGGCTGGTGCCGACCTCGGCATCACCGATCCGCGGTACAGGCAATTTCCACTGGAACGTTGGCATCGGGTCGGAGTATTGCCCTGCCGGTCATGGAACGCGGGTCGTCTGCCATGCCATGCGGGCCTACTCGCCATCCGCTGACTGGAGGTCTTTGACGATCCTTTCGGTGGCCTGCTGGTGATCGGCCCGCGCTTTGGCACAAACGGCCTCAGTCACTCACCGCATCGGCAAGCGGTTTGTCACCTCGTGGACTGAGCGTGGCGAAAATGGGCACGTGTGAGGCAATCGCGATGCTCGATGGAGGAAGCGACTGATGAAATGGCTTGTCCTGGCGGTGGTATGGCCAACCGCGGCTTTGGCGAACGACCCGGGGGCAACCCTGCCGATCGACGGCGGGACTCCGACCACATTGCGGGCGGCAATTCGCGATTTGATGGCCGATTTCGGCACGCGTTATCCGTCGGGGGACGAGTTTCTCCGCCGGCTGGACCTGATCGAGCAGCAGCTGGCAGCGGACGCGGATTCCAGCCGCGCGGCGTTTCACCAGTTGCTGCGCGAGGCGCTGGTCGCGAACCCGCTGGTGAGCGGCTCACCGGTGGTGTTCATCGAGCGGCAGCAGTACGCGCCCGATCACCACAACACGGGCACGGATTTCCAGCCCGGGGAAATCAGCGGCGAGAGCTTCCGTGTGGGCGCGGCGATCAAGACGGTGGACTTCAGTCGGGGGGGCCAGGTGCGGACGTTGCTGACGGTGCCCAGCGGCGTGGCGCGCGATCTGGACGTGCATTACGACGGCGCGCGGATCGTGTTCGCGCTGCGGCACAATCCGCAGGACAGCTACCACATCTACGAGATGAACAGCGATGGCACCGATCTGCGGCAACTGACGCGGGGTTCGCCTGACACGGACCTCGATCCCGCCTATCTGCCCGACGGCCAGATCGTGTTCTCGAGCACGCGCGATATCAAATACTGCGGCTGCAATCGGCACATCCAGGGCAACCTGTTCGTCATGCACGCCGACGGCTCCAACATCCGTCAGATCAGCCGCAACAACCTGTTCGACTCGCGCCCGTCGGTCACGCCGGATGGGCGCATCCTCTATGATCGTTGGGAATACGTGGACCGCGCTTACGGGCCGTCGTTCGGGTTGTGGACGGTGAATCCCGATGGCACCCAACACGCACTCTACTACGGCAACAACGCCTGGTCGCCCGGCGCGATTTTCGATGCCCGGATCATTCCCGGTTCGCTGCGCTGCGTGGCGATCTTCAGTTCGTGCCACGATCGGCCCTGGGGCGCCATGGTGGTCTTCGACCGCCAACGCGGTCTGGACGGCACTGAGCCGGTGGTGCGCAGTTGGCCCGACGACATCCGTTCCTATCTAAGCAACAGCATGGACTATCGCCAGGGCCAGGATCCGCACCATCCGGTCGTCGGTCAGATTGACGCGTTCAGCTCCTGCCCATCAAGTATGAAGACCCGTATCCGCTGAGCGACCCGGCAACCGGGCAAGGCGCGGGGAAGTACTTCCTCTGTTCGCGTATGACCGGACAGGGTGAGCGGACGGGCATCTTCCTGCTCGACACGTTCGGCAACGAGATCCTCCTGCACGCTGCCGACCCATCGCCGTCGGCGGGCGGTGGCGAGACGCTCGGTTGTTTTGACCCGCTGCCGCTCGCCCCTCGGCCA
This sequence comes from uncultured Planctomycetota bacterium, assembly GCA_963802295.1. Classification (GTDB taxonomy): domain Bacteria; phylum Planctomycetota; class Planctomycetia; order Pirellulales; family Pirellulaceae; genus JAJRVM01. The sequence continues at coordinate 1,057,020 of CAWDIM010000022.1, forward strand.
CGTCCGCCGGTTATCCCGCCGCAGGTGGATTACGCGCGGAGCACAGGGACGTTTTTCGTGGCCGACGTGTATCGCGGCACCGGCATGGAGCGTGTGCCGCGCGGCACCATCAAGACGTTACGAATCGTCGAAGCGCCGCCGAAACGCAATTGGACAGGACCGATGTGGAACATGGACACCTTCCAGGCGCCGGCGATGAATTACAACTGTACGAGCAACAAACGGATACTCGGCGACGTGCCGGTCGAGGCGGACGGGTCGGCCTATTTCGAGGTGCCGGCCGACAAGTTCCTCTTCTTCCAGGCACTCGACGCCGAGGGGATGATGGTGCAATCCATGCGCAGCGGGACGATGCTGCAGCCCGGCGAGCGAGCCGGCTGCATCGGCTGCCACGAGGATCGCCTCTCCGCGGCCACGGTGCCGGCCCGAGTCCCACTGGCGATGCTCCGCGAGCCAAGTCAGCTCCAGCCGTGGTACGGCCCGCCTCGCGAGTTCAATTACTTGACGGAAGTGCAGCCGGTGTTCGACCGCCACTGCGTCCGCTGCCACGACTACGGCCAGCCGGCGGGCACGCAGTTGAATCTCGCGGGCGACCTCGGGCTGGTGTTCAACACCTCCTACCTCGAACTGCACCGCAAGTCGGCGCGGCGCTGGTTTGCCGATCCACCGGAGGGACCGAAACTGCTGATCAAGGCCGTGCACGACGGCCCGCCGGAAGTGCTGCCGGCGTACGCGTGGGGTTCGCATCGGAGCCGGCTGGTTGAGGTGCTGCGAGCAGGTCACGAGGACGTGAGACTCGACCGCGAAAGCTTCGACCGGATTGTGACGTGGATTGACATGAACGCGCCGTACTACGGGTCCTACTACAGCGTGTACCGCGACCACGTCTATGGCCGCGCCCCGCTGGACGACCAGCAGATGACGCGGCTCGCTGAGCTGACCGGACTCCCTTACAAGGTGCCCGCGGCGCACGTGCAACTGAACCATTTGCAGATCGAGGGGACCGAACTGTGCGGTTCCCAGGTGAACTTTACGCGGCCCGAACTGAGTCCGTGTCTGGCACAATTTGCAGACAAGAACGATGACCGCTATCGTGAGGCACTGGCGATCATCCAAGAGGGTACGGAGCGCCTGGCCCGACAACCGCGCGAGGACATGCTGGGGCCCAACGCGATGCCTGTGGTCGCGCTGGAGCTGGAGCGGGCGGGCCGTTGTCAGTTGCAGTCGCAATTCGAAGCCACCGTGCGTCAGACGATACTCGACGGCCGTGCGGTGTTTGACGAATAGACCCGTCCGCTGCCAAGTGAAATTCGCGCAGACGCGGGACGGTCCGGCCGCTGGCGTCCCCGACCGTCCATACGAGAACGTGCGAAGAGGGGAACCTCTCGCTGCGCGAAAGCGAATGCTCGAAGCACCAGACACACAATTGGCACGATAACCGAAATGACCCAGATGTCCGAACATCGAATGAGCAATACGGCTCTGTCCCATCGGCCTCGGCGCCGATGCGTCGCGGACGCGAATTCCTGGGTCTGTCGGGCGAATGCCGGATGTGAGAATACGTTTCGTATCTCGCGTCACGCGTGTCGAGTTGCTGGCTGTCCCGATGTGTCAGACGCATTGCGCACCAAGTTCGCGATACTTGATGTGCGGCGCCGGTTTGGGGGCGACGGACAGGCACCCTGCAGGGCAGATCATGTCAAGGCTTTCCTGCTGAGTGTCATCTGGATGCTGTGGACCGCGAGCTGCCCCGCGGCCACGGTCTACCCGCTGGAACACAACGGCCCGATCCACAACCCGCTGATGGGCTGGGTGCTCATCGACCATGCGACACCGGCCGAGATCGACGCCGGGACATCCGTCGCAAACGTTCGCGATGGCACGGCGTATGAGTGGTTTGACAACGTCGCGGTAATGTCCACCTGGCAACTCGTCGAGTCCCAGCCGGATATCTTCGACTGGTCATGGGTCGACCGGGCGGTGGCAGCCTGGTCGGCGCTGGGCAAGACCATCCATCTGCGCTTCTCGACGGATGATTTCGGGCATTACCCGGGCTGCCCACGCTGGTTGTTCGAGCAGGGAGTCCCCTCGTTTCGCCGGCCGGAAGGCACGCTCTTCCCCGACTACAACCACCCGCTCTATCGCGAGCGGTTAAAGCGGTTCATGGGCGTATTCGCCGCTCGCTTCTGCGGCGATCCGCGCATCGAGACAATCAACCTGCAGGCCTACGGAAACTGGGGCGAATGGCATTCGGGCTACGATTACGCGGATGTCGAACGGCGAGTGCAAGCGCTACGTGGGCTGGTCGATATCTGGCGCGAGGCAACTGCCGGCCGAAATCTCCTGTTCCTCTCCTGCAGCCCTGAATGGCAGACCGTGCATAACAGTGGCCAACCGCTATTGCCGGCCGGCACTTCGATCTTGGAACTGTTTCCGCCGACGTATGCACAGTACCGCTACCGTAGTGTTTTCGACTATGCCTACCAGTTTCCGGACATCGCGCTGTCCCGCCATGGCGTCGGTGGATCCGTGCGGCAGCAATACGATGGCCGGCTGATCGCGGCGACCTTTCAGGAATTTCGCAAGCCGTTGTACATGGAGTTCTTTGGCCGCCAACAGAACTTTCGCGGTCCGTCCATCGTCGGCTTTCCCGACACTCATGAGGGCGACGACTATCTGGAAAACGCCCTGGATGAAGCGATTAGTCATCACCCGAACTACATCAGCGCGGTCGGCTGGTATGCCGCAATGGGAGCGACCGATTTCTATAATGATGATCAAGCACTGGTACTCAAGGGTCAGCGGTGGATGGGGCATCGGCTGGTGCTGGTAAAAGCCACGTACACGGATGAGATACCGGTGGGAGGAGCGTTGTCTCTCCGCCAGAGCTGGGAGAATCGCGCACTGGGTCGCTGCTATCGCCGATTTCCGCTGGCCGTCTACCTCACGCAGGGGAACGACACGATCTGGTCTGACACCGACGACCAGTTCGACCAGCGGTCGTTTGTGGCCGGAGAGACTTACGACGTGACGTCGCTCTTTTCTCTGCCGGCCACGTTGCCGCCGGGCCGATACGATTTGCGGATTGCCATGGTGGGAGCGGACGGTCAACCGGCCATCAATCTGGGTATCGCGGGGAGGGATGACGTGGGGCGGTACCTGCTCGGTACGGTTTTCGTTGTCGCCGGGGGGCAACACGCGACACCTTCAAGCCCAGGCGCCGAGTCCGACTTTGAGACGCTCGATCAAGTGGGCTCGTCCTGGCACTCACGCCGGTCACTGCCGTCCGGCCGACAATACCTGGTGTCTTTCCGCTACGAGGTTACCGCGGACCCGCTGGCCGATCTGCACGCCGCCGATCCGGGTTACTGCCGTATGTTCGCCAAGTCAGCCTCGGGTGCTCACGTGGCCGAGTGCCGCTGGTTCGACAAAGCGGCACAGCCGCCGGCCCGCAAGACACTGCTTGTCTGCACCGATTCCGAGGGAGAGCACCGATTGATTTGGGAAGCCGTCGGCGGCGGATCCATGCTCGTGGACCAGGTCCGACTGGTCGAGCTTGCGCCAGGGTCCATTCAGCGGCTGAGCGTGAGTGCGGGTGACGTTCGACTGCTTCACGGGGCGTCCCTGCTGGAACAGAGCCGAATCTTCTGCTCGCGCGATCGTTCGCAGGTCCGCTTGCCCGACGACTGGCATGTCTTCGCGGAAACGGACGTGCGGCATGTTCGCTTGAAACCACTCACTGTTTACACTGTCTGGTTTGATTGGGCTGCTCGGCCACAGGTCTGGCAGGGCGACTACTTCTACCTGGCGGTGGGCCCTGATCAGGCCGGCCGTCGCGATGGCGGTCAAGATGGAGCCGGCTTTTTTCGTTGGACGCAGCGGCACACGTCCTGGCCCGTGAGGTACGCTTACAGCTTCCGTACCGGACCATTCGACGACGATCGTCTGGCCTGGGGCCTGAAGAACGGTGGCGAGTGTACGCTGACCAACATCGTGCTGTGCGAACGCTGACGAATGAAGGAAGACGCACGAGGACCGCAAGAGGAGCACAAGAGTAGCAGTCTGGTCTTCGTGGACGCTCGGGAAACACTGCGTGCAAGTGATTGCCCGCCTATCGCTCGCCAGAGCCGCCGTTTTCTCACCTGATTCCGTGGCGCATGCAAGACCCGCCACAGCAGGGTATCGATGACATGCGTATGTCACCGCACAATCGATGATGCAACCGCTCAGCATGCTCGGCCTGCGACAATGGACAATCGTCGGAGTAGCGGTAGGGTGTGACAAGCTCGCCTGATACCGCGTTGCCTTGGTGATGGCTCAGAAGGCGAGCGCCGGCACACCAGCATACGTGCTGATCCCGGCAACTGTCGTAGCCGGTCAACGAAATGCTGCCACCGCTGGTTGCCGACGTTCTGACGCCGGAGGTGCACGATATTGTGCCGAACGCATTCTGGTGTGCCGGCGCTCGCCGAAATCGTCGTCGACGGTGGAGAGCTTGACCCGGCGAGTAGCGGTAGCGGTAGGGTGTGACAAGCTCGCCTGATACCACGTTGCCTTGGTGATGGCTCAGAAGGCGAGCGCCGGCACACCAGCATACGTGCTGATCCCGGCAACTGTCGTAGCCGGTCAACGAAATGCTGCCACCGCTGGTTGCCGACGTTCTGACGCCCGTGGTGCACGATATTGTGCCGAACGCATTCTGGTGTGCCGGCGCTCGCCGAAATCGTCGTCGACGGTGGAGAGCTTGACCCGGCGAGTAGCGGTAGCGGTAGGGTGTGACAAGCTCGCCTGATACCACGTTGCCTTGGTGATGGCTCAGAAGGCGAGCGCCAGCACACCAGCATACGTGCTGATCCCGGCAACTGTCGTAGCCGGTCAACGAAATGCTGCCACCGCTGGTTGCCGACGTTCTGACGCCCGTGGTGCACGATATTGTGCCGAACGCATTCTGGTGTGCCGGCGCTCGCCGAAATCGTCGTCGACGGTGGAGAGCTTGACCCGGCGAGCTTGGCACACCCTACAGCTACAGCTACTGGCTGACCCATAGGTTCGTTCCTGGCACTTCAACGGTAGTATTTTGCTACCCGGAAGTCAAGCAACCCATCCTGGTCATCGGTGCCCGATGTGATATCAACTGTCAGGCACGGATCTCAAACCCCCGGCGCTGCTCGCGTGCGAGGTACCGATTGGCTTCGTCGTCGCCCACACAACACTCTCGGTCGGGATCCCATGCCAACTGCCGACCGAGGCGGATCGAGATATTGACCAGATGGCAGGTGCTGACGGCACGATGTTGGCTGACGACATCCGAGATCGGCGTGTTCTTTGTCCGAACGCAATCGAAGAAATTCGCCACGTGGTTGGCAATGGGCTGGTAGTTGCCCGCCAGTTCGAACTCTTCATCGGCCGCCTTTCGCGCACGCTCAGCGTCGTCGTGCGCATACAGTTGATAGTCCGTTTCGGGCAGGGGATTATCCTGGAGTTGCTCGACGGGCTTGCCGGCCAGTATGCCGCGGTTAACGAAGATGCGCCCCAGGGCCCCTTCAAACAGGATGCCGGCGCGGCCCGTGTCTCGAATCTCCATGACGGTCCCATCCGGATAGACCAATGTGGCCTCGTAGTCGATCGGCACGTTGTAACCGTTCGGGACAGTGGGCAGCACTCCTCGGCCGTCGATCGTCACGGGGCCCGAGTGCTGCATCCCCATGGCCCACTGGGCGATATCGACGTGATGGGCACCCCAGTCGGTCATTTGACCGCCGGAATACTCGGACCAGAAACGGTATCTGTTGTGGCATCTTTGCGGGCAGTACTCCACGCTCGGGGCCTGGCCGAGCCAGAGGTTCCAATTGAGATGCCGCGGCGGCGGCTCCGTCGCAAAGGGCCCGCCCGTGGTGTTCTTGCCCAACGTGACAGTCACTTTCCGAAGCTTGCCGACGCGACCCTGCCGGACCATCTCACAAGCCAACCGAAACCGGGAATCGCTGCGCTGCCACGTGCCCACCTGGAACACCGCGTCTGTTTCCTGGACGACTTTGCACAGCAGTTTGCCTTCGTCGATCGTGAGCGTCAGAGGCTTTTCGCAATACACCGCCTTGCCGGCCCGGCAGGCCGCAATGGCGATGGCCGTGTGCCAGTGGTCGGGCACGGCAATCATTACGGCGTCGATATCGTGCCGATCCAGCACGTGGCGGTAGTCCTCACAAATGTCAGCCTTGCCACCCAACCGCTGCCGAGCCAGTTCGGCCACCTTGCGGTCCACATCGCACATCACCACGACATCTCCCAGCGGCAATGCGTTCTCGGTGATGACGGCACCCTGGTGTCGAAGGCCGATCGCTCCGATACGAAACCGATCACTGCGCGAGAAGTCGATCTTGCTCAAGTCCGTCTGCAGCGGCGTTTCGACGTATACCACATCCGCCGTCGCGCGGGCGGGTCGCAGGAAATACGCACCACCCAGGCCTGTAGCCAGCGCAGCGGCCGACGTCCTCACAAACCCCCGGCGTGTGTACTTCGCGCAGTGCATGGTCAGTCTCTCCTTGCTGAAAGCGGTTCGCACATCAGCTCGTACCGTTGCCCGTCGCGAGGGATGGTTCCCCGCCCGGATGCCGCGGTCACGAAGCAGATCAGATCAGCTTCGTTTAGATTAGAGCAGATATCAAGCCTCCTGTCCCGCCACGGCTGAGCCCGTTGCGGCCGCGCCGCCAGAGGAAACAACGTGCCACGTCGCCCGCCTCGGTCGTCAGTCGCCGCGGAACTCGCCTGTCGCCAGTCGACGCTGTCCATCCGGACAGGCGTCGATCAGCGGGCACAAGGAGCACTGCGGCTGGCGGGCATGGCAGACGCGCCGGCCATGGCGGATCAGCAGCACGTGGAATTCCAGCACATGACGCGCTGGGACGATGCGGGCGAGCAGCTCGTGGGCCCGCTCGGCCGTTGTCCGGCGCGGGACCAGCCCAAGACGCCCGCTCAGCCGATGGACGTGCGTATCGACAGGCAGCACGCGCTGGCGACAAGCGAACAACAGCACGCACGCCGCAGTCTTCGGGCCAACGCCCGGGAAGCTGCGCAGATAGGCCAGCGCCTCGCCAGGCGGCTGATGGCGCAGGAATTCCAGCGACAGGCCACCGTGCCGCTTCGCCAGTGCCTGCAGGATCTGCTTGATCCGCGCGGCCTTCTGCCGCTGAAGCCCGGCCGGCCGGATCGCCTGCGCAATCGTCGCAACCCGCGCCCGCCTCACCATGTCCCACGCCGGAAAACGGCGGACCAACTGCTCGAACGCCGCCGCGCTGTTGGCATCGGTCGTGTTCTGCGACAGTATCGTGGCGATCAGTTCGTCCAGTACCGGCATCCGCTCCGGAAACTCGACCCGCCCGTAGACTCGCCGCAACCGCCGGCAAAGTTCCGCTATGGAAATCGGTTCCGCCTTGTCCAACCGTAACGACATCGGTAAACCCATCTACGTCTGCTTCCGACGGCGACAGAATGAAGGCCGCGGGACAGCACAATCGAATGGCAAAATGACTTGTTTTCCCAGCGAGGATGAATTTTCTGTCAGCCCGACTTTCTTTGTCCATTGCATCGGGAGCATGATGTCTTCCAGGCCTTACGTGCCGCAGTGGCCAAGCGTGGTCAGACGGTCGCTTGTCTTACAGGTCGATACGGCTTAACCTGACGCGAAGCGGCACGTGAGAGTACCACATCCTTGACCCGCGAAACCAGTCCCGGTCTGTCTCCTTGGACAGAGCTATCGGGGCCACGGGTCCGGCAGATCAGGTCTTGCGAGGCCCGCCAAGTACTTGGATCTCCCGGCGAAACTCCGTGAACTGTCGAGCGTCAGAAGAATCGATCCTGTAACCACCGATAGAAGGGACTGCCGGGCGACTGCCGCGTCGAGTCTGGCCCGAGTGACACCATGGCGAAACACTATCATCGGTCCTTGTTGGCCGCCGGCCTGCTGTTGGCGTCTGTCTCGCTGCCGGTTCAGGCCGCCACGATATTCACCATCTCGCCCACGGGAAGCGACGCCAACCCCGGCACGGACAGCCAGCCCTTTGCCACCCTGGAGCGAGCCCGTGACGCGGTACGCGCTCTGCAGCGACCGCTCCCCCAGGGAGGTGTGGCCATCGAGGTGCATGCCGGCACGTACGAGTTGGTCCGGCCCCTGGAGTTGGGCATCGAAGACTCCGGCACGCCCGACGCGCCTGTCGTCTGGCGGGCATGCAAGGGGGACACGGTCCGCCTGGCGAGCGGCCGCACGCTGCGCGGCTGGCAACTCGTCACGGACGCTCAGGTACTTCAGCGCCTCGACTCGGCCGCACGCGGGCACGTGTGGCAGGCCGACCTGCGCGCCCACGGCATTACCCAGTACAGCGAGATGAAGAGCGCGCCCGCCTGGGGCTCGTCGGAAACAGGTCTGGAGGTTTTCTTTCGCGACAGGCCGATGACACTGGCGCGCTGGCCCAATGAGGGCTACTCCACCATTGGGTCGACGCCGGATCTGAACTACGACGTTCGCGGTACTCGCGGGACCGCATCGGGCCGCTTCACTTTCGAGGGGGATCGTCCGGCGCGGTGGGCGAACGAACCGGACGTGATGCTGCACGGATGGTGGTTCTGGGATTGGGCCGACCAGCGTCTACGGGTCTCGACTATCGACCTCCCGACGCGAGAGATCGCCCTGGACAACCGGGGTGCCGTGTTGCGCCCAGGGCAGTGGTACTATGCCTACAACCTTTTTTGCGAACTGGATCAGCCGGGCGAGTGGTACCTCGACCGGCAGGCCGGCATTCTCTATCTGTGGCCGCCAGAACCGGTGGAGGATGGCCACGTAATGGTCTCGCTCGTTCCTGGCGTCGTGACCATGCACGACGTCTCCCATGTCACGCTGCAGGGGTTCACCCTGGAAGGGTGCCAGGGGACGGCCATCACCATGGCCGGCGGCGAGGGCAATCGTGTGGTCGGATGCGTCGTCCGCAACGTCGGCAGCTTCGGCGTGAGGGTGGAGGGTGGCAGAGGGCACGGCGTAGTCGGCTGCGATATGTACCAGATGGGTGACGGCGGCATCGTCCTGCACGGTGGCGACAAACGTACCCTCACCCATGCGGAACACTTCGCTGAGAATAACCACATCCACCACTTCAGCCGCTGGAACCCGATGTACAAGGTGGGCATCGAGATGTTCGGTGTGGGCTGCCGGGCGTCACACAATCTGGTCCACCATGCCCCCCACGTGGCGATCAGCTTCTGCGGCCAGGAACACCTCCTGGAATACAACGAGATCCACAACGTGGTCGAGCACGCCAATGACGCCGGCGCCATCTATACGCAGCCCGGCATTGATGAGGACTGGACCATGCGCGGTCACGTGCTGCGCCATAATTTCATCCATCACATCTACGGCTTCCAGGGCCGCGGTTGCTGCGGTGTCTACCTGGACGATCTCTTCTCGTCGATGCACTGCTACGGCAACGTCTTCTACCAGGTGCCGGCCGCCGCGTTCATTGGCGGCGGACGCGACAACTTGGTGGAGAATAACCTCTTCATCGACTGTAATCCCGCGATCCACGTAGATGCGCGCGGCCTCGGCTGGTGTGCCGGTATCGAACCGATGTTGCGCGAGCGTCTGCAGGATATCCCCTATCAGCAGCCGCCCTGGAGTACCCGCTACCCGCAGCTCCTGACGGTCTTGGACGATGAACCGATGGCGCCGAAAGGCAACGTCTTTCGACGCAACGTCTCCTGGGGCGGTCGCTGGGATGACATTGAAGGCCAGGCACGTCCCTTCATTCGCTTCGAGCAGAACCTGATCGGCGAGGATCCACGTCTGGTCGACCCCCAGCAACTCGACCTCCGCCTGCGCCCGGACTCGCCCGCCTGGAAGATCGGTTTCAAACCCATTGTGTGGGAGAAAATTGGCCTCTACCAGGACGATAGTCGCGCATCCTGGCCGGTCGCGCATCCCTTCGACGCTGCGCCGGCCGATACCGCCGCTCCCAGACATCCCTGAAGTCTCCGACCACCACCCGTCCGAAATTCGCCTGTACCTGGGGTTAGAGCGTTAGTCGGTAACATGTGCGCACGGTGCGCACATGTTTGGAACAAAATCCGAAATTCGAAGCACAGAAATAGGGGAGAAAGGGAAGAAAGGGAAGAAGGGAAAACGGAGGACGCAGTGGCATGCTGCTGGTGAGAATCTGCTTGGGGCCCGCCCGCGGCCGTTTTGCCGGCAGCAGAGGTTTTGGATTTCGATTTTTGGATTTCGGATTTGTTTAGGATTTCGAATTTAGGATTTCGAATTCCCTGTTTGGTTGCGGCCGCAGGCCGCGTTAGGATGATCGGAATGACAGCCGAATTACGGTCATGGGAGTGGTCGCACGGTTGACGCTGCAGGAACGGAATGAATTCCGTTCTACGTAGGGGGAGTGGTCGCACGGTTGACGCTGCAGGAACGGAATGAATTCCGTTCTACGTAGGGGGAGTGGTCGCACGGTTGACGCTGCAGGAACGGAATGAATTCCGTTCTACGTAGGGGGTACAGCGGCGTTATGGGAAGAGGGCCATGAGACTGTCGGCAAAGATCTGCATGCCGGTCGCGTTGGGGTGGTTGATCGTGTTCATGTGCAACGTGTTGTAGGGAATGCCTTGCCGCCAGAGCCGGCCCCAGCGGACCGACGCGTCGGCTACAGCCACTCGATGCTTGGCGGCAAACTGGCGCAATCCGGTCACATAGGGTCGCGGATCGTCATCGATGTCGCGCTGGGCGGAAAGACCCATCCAGTCGGGCCGGACGTAGTGCGGAGTGAGGATGATCCACTCGGCGCCGATGGCGGTGAAATCAGCCAGGAACTTGCCGTAGCGGTCTTCGACTTGCTCCGGCGTCAGGCCCGCATCATTGACGAACTCGGACACGATCAAGTCGGGTTTCGTCCCGAGCACTTTGTCGTCATAGTTGCGAGGACTCCCCGCGGGCTCGGCCAGATAGCTCGCCGTCGAACGACCGCCCCAGGCTTCGGTCAGCAGTTCGATCATCGCCTGAGGGAACTGCTTCTGCAGGCCAGTGACGAACTGAGCCTGCCAACGGTTGTGTTCGGCGTCGGGCAAGTAGCCCCCGTCGGTCACGCTGTCGCCCCAGGCCAGGATTCGCACGGGGCTTCCGGCGCGAAGTTTCTCCAGCGTCTTGGGTAAAAGCAACTCGGCCGGCGACGGCGACACCCTGGGGGGCTCAGGAAAGGCCGTTTCCAGGATCGGGAACAGGTGTTGCGGCTCAAGCTTCGCAATGCGGCCTGGCAAGAACACGTTGGCCAGAAGACGGTCGCCGTCCCCCAGTACTGGCGGCACGGGCGTGGCGACGTGCGGTTCGCCTTGACGCAACTCGACGTGACCCTCGCGCGTTAACACAATCGAGTCGATCCGCAACGCCGCGTGGCAGTAGTCGGCGTACACAACCTGATTCTCATTCAGAGCGCCGTTGGGCAGCCGACCGACGGTGCCCCAGTCCAGGTCCGCCAAATAATCCTGGCCCAGCTCCAGTCGCGGGGCATCTGCCTCCGGCCCGGTGCGAATCACCAGACTGGCCGGATCGAGCATACCGAAACTCGTGCACTCCTGCGCCGCGACGCCGCGCAGCGGAGCACCTTTCACCCAGCCTGCCGTCTTGGCATTAAAGAGCGGCAGTCGATCGTACCTCTCCGCTTTGACCGTGACGATGGTCGGTGGCGAAACCTCAAGCGTAGTGGTCCGCGGTCGCTGCCCGACGCCAGACATCTGCGACGGTAGGGTCACCTGCACTTGCCAATCGCCGGAGAGTTTCAGGTTCGGCGGAGTTTTCTCGGCGGCCGCGGCCAAAACGCACGTCAGCGCGGCTTCAAATGCAAATGCAAACACAAAGACAAGGGTTTTCTGGCTCATGATCTTATCAATGAAGGCGGGCGGGTGCTACTGCACGCAGTGCAGCGAGTCTAGGAGGAGCACGATAGCCATGTGGGGCGGGCCGTCACCGTGGTCGCCCCCTCTACGCAACACTAAGAGCATGAGCGATGTGGCAACTCAAATCAAGAGGGACGGAAGTCTAGAACGAACGTGCCAGACCATGAACATCCGCAGGGCTGCACGGCGCTGCATTGCTCCGGCAACAACGGATGATGGCACCGGCTCGGTGCCTGATCCAGGGTGTCTGTATCGAAACAGGCGGACCGCTACGTTGCCTCCCAGGAATCCGGCGGATGTTTGCACGAGGGAGGGGGGCACGGTACACTTGGACGTCTCTGCAGACACTCATGAGGAGGCAGCACATGTTCAGGCATCTCCTTGACAGGCTCACGGGCGCTCCCCGACCCGAGTCCCCGTCCAGATCCGCGCGCGTCCCCTTCTGCTCGGCCGCCTATGATTCCGCACTCGCGGACCTCCGCCGACGCTTCGGAACTTTCACCACGGCGAACCTGCAAGGGATTCGTCCGGAGGAGTTTGAACAGTACATCCGCTCGCGTCTGGGCTCGGTGGATGCCCAGTCCGAGGGATTCCCCGAGGACGATGTGGATCGCCAGCGAGATTACTCCATCAAGTTTTTTTGGGGACATGACCACGACTTCGGTACGTTCAAGCTCGATGGCCTGATGAAGAATCGGCACATCGAGCTACTGGCTCAATATGCGGCGATGTTCGGCGTGCTGCCCGGGTTTTTCGACGGCAAAAACGTCTTCGATATCGGCTGCTGGACCGGCGGCACGTCGCTGGCATTAACCTCGCTCGGTGCACGCGTAACGGCGATCGAGGAGGTGCGGAAGTATGCGGACATGGCTACGTTTCTGGCGCGGTCGTTCGGGCTGGATGACCGCGTCGACGTGCAGGCACGCTCGATCTACGCCTGCAACGCGCCGGAGTTTCGCGAGCGGTTCGACGTCGTCTTTTTCCCCGGCGTGATCTATCACCTGACGGACCCGGTTGTTGCGTTACGGATTCTGTGGAACGCCTTGAAGTTGGGCGGGATTATCCTCGTGGAGTCCGCGGGGATCGACGTCGCGGAGCCGGTGTGCCGGTTCGATGGCTCGCTGGTGCACCTTTCCGGCAGTCGCGAGCGGCTCGACCGTTCGGGCTGGAACTGGTTCTGGCCCTCGCCCTCGGCCCTCGAGCGCATGATGCGCGAGGCGGGTTTCGACGAGATACAGAGCGGCTGGCATGACCCCGTCCCGCGCGTTTATGCCATCGGACGAAAGACGGAGCAAGTGTCTATCTGCCGCGCCGGGCTGTCCGTGCCCGACATCCCCTGAGCCAATCTGACTCGGGAGCCGCCGGGGCTCCGCAGTCACCACGCCGAGAGACTTTGCAGCATGAAAGTTTGCCAGGGGAGTCTTGCGTCGTTCGTCTGTTGTTCAGTTTTCGGCGCTTCGGATTTCAGATGTGATAACAGACGCACATGGTGCGCACATCCTACGCGCATCAGACGCTGAACTCCACAATCGGACCATCACCACCACTGAATCGGATGATCACTCATGAGTCGAATCGAGCTGTCACGGTGGAATGTGACCGGAGCTGTTCTCGGTCTCTGGACGGCGTTGCTGCCACTCGCTCTCCGCGCACAGGATTGGCGGCAAGATGATTTTCGTTCCATGCGCGGAGCGAATTACGTGGCATCGTACGCGGCCACGGACGTCGAGATGTGGCTGCACTACGACCATGCGGTCATCGATCGAGAACTGGGTTATGCCCGGCAGCTGGGACTCAACTGCGTACGGGTCTTTCTCCAGTCACTGGTCTACCATCACGACCCACAGGCGTTCCTGACGCGTTTCGAGGACTTCCTGGCGACGGCCGACGCGCATGGGCTCCAGGTCATGCCCATTTTGTTCGACTCGTGCTTCGGCGTGGCGCCCAGCCTGGAGAGCCGCCACATCTGGGTCGCCAATCCCGGTCCGGACCGAATGGCCGAGCAGTGGTGGCCCGCGTCGGACGCGTATGCGACGGCCGTGGTTGCGGCGCACGTGGGTGACCGGCGGATTGCCTTGTGGGATGTGATGAACGAGCCGACGGCCACGCATCTGGCGGCCAACCCGGAGGGCAAGGCGTTGATCGACGCGTTCGTCGCGCATTATTGTGCCTTGGTGAAGAAACTTGATGCCACGCACCCCATTACCGTAGGCGTGGCCACGTGGGACAACCGTGACGTGATCGACCTGGTGGACGTGCTCTCGTGTCACAGCTATGCGAAGGGAGTCGAGGCGTTTCGCAAGGACCTGACGGGGACTCAGAACCAGGCCCGGGCGGCCGGCAAACCTTGGATCGTCTCGGAATGCTGCAATCCGGCCGCCGGCTCAAGTTATGAAATGGCACTTCCGGTCCTGCGCGAGCTGAAGGTCGGCTACACGGTCTGGCAGTTGATCATCGGACGCGACCAGTTCCGCAGCGCGTCGGGCCTGGTCTACCCCGATGGCACGGTGCGGCGGATGGCCGAAGTGGAAGCGGTCATGAACGCGCGGGCGATTGGTTTCGAAGAGAAGCCGGACGAGCAGGGAGTGCCGCTGCAGCACGATATTCCGATCCTGGTGGCCGAATACCTGGAAGCGAGTGTCCGCGCCGGCGTGACCGACGTCACGTGGCGCGAGCGGGTGACGTTCGTCGAATCACTCCTGGCGCCGGTCGGCGGGTTGGGGAGCGATGCGGATCGTCTGCGCGAAACGGTGGCCGACGCGCGGAAGGCGTACGAGGCCGGGGACCGAGAGGCCGCTTTCGCTGCCGTGGCCGCGCTGATTGAACAGGCCGCCGAACCGTACCGCAAGAACCCGCCCCAGCCCGTGCCCCCCTTCGCGTTGCAGGCCACGGTCTATCGCGATGTCTACGGTGTTCCGCATGTCTTTGCCGACTCCGAGGAAGCCGCCGCCTACGCCATCGCACAGGCCCAATGCGAGGACATGGGTATGCAGGTCTTCGACAACCTGCGCATCGGTATCGGACGCGGGGCCGAGCAGTGGGGGGCGGGAGCGGTCGAGTCAGACCGCATCATGCAGTTGTGGCGAGTGCCCGAGACGGCGGAAAGAACCTGGGCCGAGAGCCCGCCGCGCACGCGGCGGTTCCTGCAAGCCTTCTGCCACGGACTCAACGACTACCGGCGGGACCATCCCGACGAATGCCGCCACGCGCTGGAAGCCGAACCGG
The DNA here is from genome assembly GCA_963802295.1 of uncultured Planctomycetota bacterium. Classification (GTDB taxonomy): domain Bacteria; phylum Planctomycetota; class Planctomycetia; order Pirellulales; family Pirellulaceae; genus JAJRVM01. Next base: position 1,072,176 of record CAWDIM010000022.1, read on the forward strand.
TCCAGGTGATCGCACTGCTCCGCTGGAGCGATGTGACTCCCTCACACGGCATCGTCCAAATCAAAGCGAACGCCGGTCTGCAACAGCCGGCTCCGCAACTCGACTTCCCGAATCAGTCGAGCACCTGGGCCATCGGTCCGACCCGCACGGCCACGGGCCGCCCGATCTTGTTTCTCGATCCGCATTGGCCGGCCCAGGGCTCGACGTCGTGGTGGGAGTATCACGTACATACCGGACGTCTCCAAGCCGGCGGATTCGCGCTGCCCGGCTTACCCGTCGTGGGACTTGGATACACCGACGGCGTGGCCTGGGCCGGCACTGCCGGCGGGGCCGATTCGTCCGATGTGTTCGAACTCAAGACGAACCCCGACAATGCCAACCAATACTGGTACGACGGCCGATGGCAGGACCTGGTGGTGCGGGAAGTCGTGATCAACGTCAAAACGGATTCCGGCGCGGTCGAGCAGCGCAGCATCACGATGCGGGAGAGCATCCATGGTCCGATTGTGGTGGAGTCAGAGGGGCGTGTCTTGGCGGGAGCGGTCTGCGGCATTCGCGACACACTCCGCCTGGAACAGTGGCTGGCCATGAATCGAGCCCAATCGAGTCAGGAGATTCGCGACGCGTTGCGGATGGACCAGGCGGCTTTGTTGAACCTGACCTACGCGTCTCGCGACGGCCATTTCGGTTACATCCAGACAGGCCAATGCCCGCTGCGCGGTGATGGCCCCTACCACATGCTGCTGCTCAATGATGGCACGCGTTCGCAGCGCAACTGGCAGGGTCGCGTGGCGTTCGATGCTTTGCCCCAAGTGCACGATCCGCTCAGCGGCTGGCTGCAGAGCTGCAACACGGCGGCCAACTATGTGACCGACGGCCACACGCTGTGCGCGGAGGATTTTCCGCCTGGCGTCGTGTGCGGACACTATGCGCCCGACGGACGCACGTGGCGCGGACGCGGTAGACGCTGTTTCGAGTTCATGCCGACGATGCAGAACGTGACGCTCGAGCAGGCCCGCGCGTTTGCGCTGGACACCTACGCGCCGGCCGGACCGATCTGGGCGCCCCCGCTCCTGGCGGCTTACGAAGCCCAGAAACACCAGGTGGACGATCCCGGTCTGAGCATGAAGATGATGGCCGACGCGGTGCGCCAGTGGGACTACCATGTCCGCAAGGAGAGTGTGGGCGCCACGGCAATCCGCTTCTGGCGCGAGGAATACAGCAAGCTCCACCCCGAGGCGTTCGGCGAGAACGAAGCGTACGGCGCGCCGCGGACGGAGGCCGAGCAACTCGACGCGGTCAAGGCCCTGCGCGCTGCCGCAGACGACTTGATACAGCGATTCGGCTCTCCGCTGGTCCCCTGGGGACACCTGCTGCGATTGCGGCGCGGCGATCTGGATCTGCCCCTGGATGGCGACGTCGGGTTCTTCGGAGGTCTCGAATGCTTGCGGGCCACCGGCACGCAGAATCGCGACGAGACCGGACGATTCGTGTTCAATGGCGGACAGGTGATTCCTACCGTCGTCGAATTGACCGATCCCATTGAGGCCTGGAGCATCGTCCCGTATGGCCAGTCGCGGCGGCCCGAATCACGCCACTACGCCGACCAGGCCCCCCTGTACTCGGAAGGTCGCATGCGCCCCGCCTGGCACCATTGGAGCCAATTGCGCGACCATGTCGGCTCGACGAAGACAGTGGAGTATCCTCCCACCAGACCGTGAATTGCCGCCACAATCCCCGGCCCGCGACGGCAAGGCGATGAAGCTGGAAATGACCAGGAACATGCCGCAGCGATCATCCAAGTTGCCCGTTGATGGCCGCCGCGCCACGAGCAGAGGCACTCAGCGGTGAGGCTTTTTCCGACTCCTCCCACCGCTCCGACTGTCACCGATCATCGCGGCGTTTACCTTCCGTCTCAGCCACCGTCCTTGCCAGCCTGCAATATGCGGTCCACCAGGCCGCCCGGCTGGCAGGGAGCGTCAACGCTCCGGCCTTCCATAGCCGCCGGCAGGCTCCACAGCATCATATCCTGATAGTAGTCGCTGCCGAAGACTCGCTCGCCTGTGTCCACGTCGCCGCGCATGATGTTGGGCATATCCCACGTATAGCCTTGCAGACAGATGAGGTTGTGCCAGGACTTGCGCGCCAGCTCGAGGCCGAATTCCCTCTCGCCCGCGTACATATAGGTCATCGCCAGCATCAACAGTTCGGGTGGGAAGTAGCTGTAAACACCGTAGTCCCAGGTACCTTGCCGGGCCTGGCGGATCGGAGATCCATCGGGGTTGGTGTAGTTCACCGCGCCGTATTTGGTCAGCGCAATATTGAACTTCTGAATGGTCTCGAGGACCCTCTTGACCCGCGCTTGGGGGACCGCGAAAGGCAAGCCGTGGTGGTCCGTGACCCACTGGCCGTCCAGCTGGTAGCCAAACACCATCTCGTTCTTCTCGCCCTTGACCGGATCGTAGCAGTTCAGGTAGAAGCCCCTTTCGTCCCAGAGGGTCTTCTCCATCTCATCCTGAGCGGCCTTGGTCCACACGGCACATTGCTCCGCGAAGACCGAGTCACCGACGTCGTGCGCCATCCGCTCCATGATCCGCAAGAAAGCGATGTGGAGGATGCCGACGTGCGCGACGGCGCCGAACCACCCCGGGTGATCGGCTTCGAACCACTCCTTGTTGCCATCGAAGTTGGGCATGGCCAGCAACTGCTGGCCGAGGTTGAAGGACGGGTTGCCGTCAACGCCGATCTGGACCTGCCATTCCAGGCACTTCTTCATCATCGGGTAGAGTTCTCGGGCATACTTCTTATCCGGCGTATCGCGGCACATGAGAAACCTGTCCACGATGCCGGCCAGGGAGATGCCGTTGGTGGAGGCTTGGTAGTTGTGGCCGGATATGGGCCCGGCGAACTCCGTGTTGCTGCCAAAGATCCACGGCGGATCACCCTTCGTCCCTTGATAGCCCTGGTACCCGCGAATCGTCGAGAGCTGCAGCTCGGGGAAAAAGTACGTCAGGGGCAGGCTCCCATAAAAGCTGCACGGGATACACTCGATCTGCGGACAACCGCGCGGGCACTCGTTCATTCCAAACAGACCGTCTTCCTCGTTTACCCACTCGGGAAGTGATGCCCCTTTCTGCGCCCAATAGCTATCTTCGGTCAGCATATAGAGCACGTTGATCAGCGAGTCGCGCAGCCAGATAGGCAGCTGTTCCTCCGAGTAGACAACCTGCTGCCAGGCGGCCACTCGCTGAAAAAGACGTTCCCTGCGGCTTGCCAACAGTTGGGCGGTAACACTTGCGTCGGGGTAGTCACGCGAGTACATATGGGTGAACGTGTTGCCGACGGCCGAAGAGTTGGTGCCGCCACCTTTCCACGTCGGGGCCGACCAGGCCAGCAGGAACGGGACGATGCGGCGCTCGCCGGGCGCAACTCGAAGTCCACGGCGAGGGTGGCGCTCGCATCGCCTTCGGCTGGCGCGGGGAGGCTCTCGCCGATCATGGCCCAGGCCCGCCGGTTCCCCTTCAGACCACCGCCGACCCGCACGTGATGATCCTGCTCAACCGCCAACGCCCAGGAGGCGAGCTTGCCCCGCACCTCCACCCCCTGGACGGTGCCACTAAGTCGCTGGCGGGCGAGACTCCCCTCCCCCGCTTCGGCCCGCGTCGGCCCTGGGAAGCTCATCACCACCGTGCCTGAGTGCGATGTCTGGTCCGGATTGTGCAGCCGCACTTCGAAGACCGCTCCTGGCAGCATCGAAGTCTTGACATCGCCCGGGATGAAAGGGGACCAGGCGCGCAGGCCGATCTCGATGGGCGCCGAAGTCTGGAACTCCATATCCGCTACCGGATAATGCCCCCAGTAGAGGATGTCCTCCGCCGGCTGCAGCGGGCTGGCCCCGCCGAACAGCCCCGCCACCGTGGCTTCCCGGCTGACTGCATCATACGTCCAGCAGTCGTTGGGATTGTGCGCGTCGCTCCAGTCGGCCGCGACGTCCCAGACGCGATCGCCCAGCGTCAGTTGCAGGTCGATGCCAACGTAGTCGCCGAAAGTCGACGCATTGGTGATGACCAGCTCGATCGTGTCCCCTGGAGTTACGTGGGTCGTCAACGCCGCTTGGCCGCGGTTGCCGCTCAGCCAGCGAAAGCGGGGCCTGCGACGTCGGACCCCACTCCAGCCTGCCGGACGTGAGCAGTTCACCCGACTTGCGAAGTTCCCAGAGTTGCGGTCGGTCGAGATGACGGGTCAGCCAGAGCCCCCCCACGATACGCAGCTCGCCCTCCACCGGACTCGTCCACCGCAACACCGCGGGGCTGTGACAGGCCACGCGCCCAGCCGGCACGTCGTAGGGCAATTCTCCGACGCTTTTAAACCACGCCGGCAGCGCAGCCGGCCCCGGCGCCCACAGCCGCTGGTGCGGGCCAAGGATCGTGTCAAGCTGCCACTCGCTCAGGGAAACGAGGCCCGTCCCGGCCTCGGCTCGCGGTTTGCAAAGCACCCACGTCTGCCCGCCAGTCGCAACGCCCAGATATGGCAGTCCGATCGGACCGCGCCGCGGCACGTGACTGTTGAACAGAGTGCAAAAACCGAGCAGTCCGTCGGCCTCCAGATCCAGGCAACCAGTGTCCACGCCGCCCACGGGCATCCCGTTGGTCGGTGGCGCATCGGTCCTGTAGACGACTCCACAGACGCGGGCCGAATACCCCTCGGCCTCGAATTGGCGCCACTCGCGCGAAGGCAGGTCCGCCGGCAGGAGCGTCGCAGCGTGCGCGCCACTCCCCAGCATTCCCCCAACCAGGCCACTCAGGAAGACCAGCGACAGGCACGCGTAAACAGTTCTGGTCCGCATGTGTCTACCTCCTCTTGGCTATTGCGATTCCAAGTCACCCAACGAGCGGGCCAATTCGATCTGGTCAAAAAACGCTTCGCCCCCCATGGCGGTCGGGGCCATGCCGGTCAATGTGAAGCTGCCAAAATCTTCCCACAGATCGCAGGTGACCACCACCCATTCGCTCGGCGGCTCCGCGGCGAGCTGACGCGCGGCCCAGCCGGAGGTGTTCCGGCCGCTGCAGTAGCGGCGGATCGCTTCGTGGGCCAGCGGCCAGTCTCCCTCGGCGGCCAGTTCCAGCATGATGCCGTCACCGCGCGACTTCCAAGCGAATCGCAGGTAGCGGAACTCGCCCGGGCCGGGATTCTCGGTGATACGATATTCCCAGTCGGGGATGCGCGGCGAGAATCGTTGCGGAGGCGTGACTGCCAGACAGCTCTGGCCCGAGTACGGATCTTGCGCGTGAAGGCGAACCGTACCGCTCCCTTCGTGCAGCGCTTCGACGAAGGAGGCCTGGTCTTCGAACAACGTAATCCGCGGCTGCTCGATACTGGCCGGCGCCGAGGTATAGGCCTGGCGCAAGAAGGCCAGCAGGTCGGCGACGTCCTGCGGCGCGACGACTTTTTCCAGATCCTCCGGCATCATCGAGATCGGCGAAGCCGACATTTCATCGATGTCCTTGCGAAGGATCGTCTGCTCGACGCCTTCGTCCTTGCGCAGCGTGACACTGGTCGCCGTCTCGGCCGTCAACACGCCGTTGAAAATCCGTCCGTCGACGGTGAGCACGTTATAGTTGCGATAGCCGACCGTGAGGACTGAACTCGGGTCCATTACGTCGGCAATCAACGTCTCGTCCGCTCGGGTCTTGGTCACCGCCAGGTCCGGTCCCACCTCGAAGCCCTGGTCGCCAATCTTGTGGCACTTGACGCATTGCAGTTCAAAGACCTTCTTGCCGCGGACGGCATCGCGCGGCAACGTGAGCGCTTCCAGGTAGCGGGTCAGAACCGCAGTGCGGCTGGCGGTCGTGCGCTGCTTGGCCAACAACGCTTGTGCCCGGCCGCGAATCGCGGCGTCCGGAAGTTGCTCCAATTGCTGGCAGCGGTTGGCATCCAGAGTGGACAGCGACAGCGTCCCCTGCTCTGCCGCGTCGAGCAGCCCGATCAATCGGTTCTGGCGGCTGAAGATGGCCTCCACGACGGCGGCTTGGACCTGGGGAGTGTAGCTGGACCAATTCGCCAACAGGACGGGCGCCACTTCCGGGGTGTCGGCCGACGCGAGCGCAGCGACGGCGGCGAGTTGCACTTCCAGAGGCTGCCGCGCGTCGAGCACGATTCCCGCAGTCGCTGCCAACTGCGCGAAGGGTGCGGCGGACAGCAGTGCGAGGGCCCCCTGGCGATCGGAGAGGGCCGCGTGCTCGTCCAGTGCGGTTTCGGCCGCCGCGTCAAAGGCGGCCTTCATTTCCCGCGACTGTGCCAGCTTGACCAGACCGGCCACGTGGATGGCCAGTGTGGCGACTGCGCCTTCCCGGCTGGCCAACAATTGCCGCAGCGCATCCTGCCCGGTGGGAGACACGAGGACCTGAGCCTGTCCGCGCTGCAACCCCTCGGCCAAGCCCTGTAGGCCAGCGGTTTGAATGCTGACCGCCTCGTCCCCCCGTGCCGCCGCGAGCGTGGTCAGCAGGCGTCCGATCTGAGCGTCGTCATGCCGAGCGCCGGCGATCGACGCCAAGGGAGCGAGCAGCCGATGTGCCTTGCCCACTCCATCCGGCCGCGACGCCAACGTTGCCAGCAGCTGGTCCGCCGTCATCGCCACCGAGCTGAGGATGGCGTCGTTCATCCACGGTTCATCGCCCGAACGGACGGCCAGGTCGGCCAGCGCCGCGAGCGCCGCCGGGTCGTCGCTTTGTCCCAGGCTCAGGCCAACCTGCAAGCGGACTTTGGCATCCGGGTCGTCCGCCAAGGCGATCGCTTTCTCCAACAACGGCCCCGGCCGCTCGATCCAGGGTTCGGCCAGACGTACCGCGTGTGTCCGCACAGCGAAATGGGGATCGCCCATTGCCAGTTCGATCAGCTGCGGTGCGAGGGCGTTGAGCCCATCGAGCGCACACAGGGCATGCAGCCGCGACTGCGGAGTCTGTCCCGCGCGCAACAGCATGCTGAGCGGCCCGACAGCCGACCGATCGCCGCGTTCGACCAGCAGTCGCTGCGCCGTCTCCCGCCACCACGCGTTGTCGTTGCTCAGTTCGCGCACCAATTCCGCGCTGGAAGCCTGACGGAGGTTGACCGGCCGGCGCGGCGGCGCTCCTTCGACCGTCAGCCGCAAGATCCGCCCTCGATCGTGCCCGGCAATCAGCGATTCCACATACTGCTGCTGCAAGAAGCGAGGGATGGCGGAATAGTCTTCGATGATCTCGCGATACATGTCGACAATGTAGATCGCCCCGTCCGGACCCAACGTCAAGTTGATCGGCCGAAACCATTGCTCGGCCGAAGCCAGGAACTCCGTCCGTGGGTCCGACTGGCGCACCACCCGGTATCCGGCGCCGTCACGCTCCAACAGGCAGCGGTGGATGAAGTTCTGCGCGTTCTCGCAACAGAAGTGACTCCCCCAATACTCCTTTGGCAGCAGCGTCGCACGGTAGATCAGTGGACCGCAGGCCGAGGTGATGAAGCCGTTGGGAATGGCTTCGGCCTCGCCGTAGAATTTCAGCCACGCCGGATCCTCGCCCCGCTTCGAACGCCAGGGGTCAGGCTGGCTGATCGGGTACACGTCGTTATAGGGGAGGAGGCTTTGCGTGTCGGCCTGCGCTCCATAGTAAGGGTTGCGGGCCAGGTAATGATGCGGCAAGGGTACCACATAGCGGACCGGCTCGACCTGCACGATGAAAAATCGGTCGCCCCAATCCGTCGTGGTCTGGCCGAATTGACCGGTGCCGGTAGCGGGTTCCACGACGCTGCCGTCACCGCGGAACCGTAATCCGCCGTCACAGTAGTACCAATTGTCGAGGTTCCACCGCGGGCAGCTCGGCCGGTCCCACATCGGGCCGCTATCCGTCTGGCCCAGCACTGTCCGAGTCTCCGGCTGTCCGTCGCCGTCAGCGTCGCCCAGGTAGATGAGATCCGGCGGACAGGCGACGATCACGCCGTCCAGGGCCGGCGCCACGCCGTAACAACAGGGCAAGCGATCGGCCCACACGGTCACCTTGTCGAACCGTCCGTCGCCGTCGGTATCCTCCAACATCTTGACTGTGCCGTACTGGTCCTTGTCTGCCCGCTGCTGGGCCTCGCGGCTGGCGTCGATGCGGTAGACCTGGGTATCCAACACGCCGGTCTTGTTGAGTTCGAGTATGTCGTAATAGCCTTCCAGGTTGTAGCCGTGCAACTCACAGACAAACATGCGGCCTTGAGCATCGAAGGCCAGATCGGTCGGATCGGCCAGCAGCGGCTCGCTGGCCGCCACCTCCACGCGCAAGCCCTGGGGCAGGCGGATCATCCCGGCGCTCTCTTCCGGCGAGTGCGGCTGGGGCCGGTCGGTGGCCAACTTGATTTGCCCAAAACAAGCGTGCTGGCAGCAGCCACCGAGCCACGCCGCCAACACCATGTTCCTCGCAAAACGGACGACCGTTCGTATACCCTGTCGCGTAGACATAACCGGATCTCCTTCTTCAGGCATGCATCGTAGCCGCTCGGTTAAGCGGTTCAACAGCGCCATCCGGAGAAATATGCCTGACTGTCAATCATACCGGCCGACACGGGCACCTTGCCAGCTTCAAGAAGCCGGCGGCACTTTGGTTGTGGGGATGTAAGTCGCCTCGGCGCGGGGAATGATCTTTCCAGCACCACCACCCTGTCACCGGGCGTCCGATACTTCCGCTTGCTCAGTCACTCGCTGACGCGGCATTTGACGACGACTTTGCAGACCTGCCCGGTTACCTCGGGCCGCTCGTTCGTCAATCCGGGCGCGTGAAGATCGTGCGGCGTGAAGATCACAAAGCTCCCCGCGGGAACCTCCAACAGATCACCCTGGGCCCGGTAGAAAATGATGTCCTTCTGCGCATCATACGGTGTTTCAATCGCCAATTCACTGCGCAGGTAGGTGTACCCCATTCGTTCACACCCGTCGACAATATACTGTACGTCGATGTACTTCCGATGTGCTTCCCACCGGGCTTCCGCAGCCGGTTTCGGCCGATAGCGTTGCACGATGGCGAACAACCGGTCGCCGTCAAGGTCGTGCCGGCCGTCGGCCAATCCCCGGAGATCCGTCTGCCGCAGGTAATCCAAAGCCCTGGCGATGTCGACCGCTACCGGACGATAGAGGTGGGCGTGTTCGAGTCGATCCAGGATCATCATCAGTCCTTTCGTCTGCTCGCGTGCCGAGTTCTGGTGGCGCTCACGCCGGAGAGTGGTCGACGCGTGTGGCACGGACCGCGGCACGGTCCCACACGACGGCTAATGGCAACTGCCCGGCACACAGTCGTCCCCGTCATGGCGGTTTATTGTAGCTTCCATTCTTGCCAGCCACCAAGTGGTCGGGCCGCCGTCCGCTCGCCCGCTCACCGGACTGCTGACGGCCCCGGCGAGGCTCCTTTTCTTGGGGACCCGCCGCCGGCGTGCTGTGCAGGATGAACTTGCGACGCTCGGCCATGCTCCGGTCGTGGAGTTACTGGACGAGCCGGCGGTAGTTGATCTCACCGGTCCCAGGCTCCTGGCGGCGAGGATGGCGAGCGCTGACGCGAGACCTTCTGTCGGAATCAATCCAGGATGATATGGCCTGTAAGCTTGCTCGTCCTATTCTCCCTTTTCCAGCCCTTCCCGGCGGCACGAATCGCCGTTGGACCGCCGCGCGAATCGCGTCTGTGAATACGGTAAGCTTATTGGCTGCGCTCGCTCGGTACCAATATAATGCGGTCAACCGACTATTTCCCAAGCATGATCAACGACCTGTCGTCGAACTCTGGAGGGACTGCTGATGAGACTCACGCACGGCACATTCATCATCGTATTCACGTGCACTGCCATGGTCTTGGCCCAAGACAAACCCAACGCCTGCCCCCAGGTCAGCTCTGATTTCGCTCCGATCTTTGATGGCCGGACGCTTGCCGGTTGGCATATCAGCGCCAAATCGCCGCACGGTACGACGAAAGCGTGGGTGGTCAAGGACGGTGCGATCTCCGGCACGCAAGACAAGCCTGGCAACGGCGGAATCCTGCTCACCGACGAACAATTCGGCGATTTCGAGATCGCGATGGAGATCGGCAATGACTACGGCCCGGATAGCGGCTTGTTCCTCCGCAGCACCGAGGACGGCAAGTGTTATCAGGCGATGATCGATTACCATGACAACGGCAACGTGATGGGCGTTTACGGCGAGGGGATTGGCGGTTTCGCCGCCCGAAATTTCGCGACGCACGAAACACCGGACCAAATCACTATCGTCGACCATGCCCCCTTCCCCTGCCCAGTCACTCCCGCGCAGTGGAAGACTCTCTGGAAGAAGGATTGGAACCAGGTCCAGGCCCGTATCACCGGCAACCCTCCCAGAGTCGAAACATGGATCAACGGTGTCAAGTTCATGGACTGGACCGACACCGAAAAACGCCTGCCAGATGCGGGCAGCATCGGAGTACAAGTCCACGGCGGTGGTAATCTGACCGGCCAGTTCGTGCGTTATCGTAACATTCGTGTGCGCCGCCTCGACACTCCCGACAACACACTGAGCCGTGAGGAGCAGGCTGCCGGTTGGCAACTCCTCTTCGACGGCAAAACGCTCGCTGGTTGGAAAACCTGCACCATGCAGGACAGCAAGGTGCCGGCCGAGGACGGGAGCATTCAGCCGCATGGCTGTGGCGCATACATGATGGTGCCGGAAAAGGAGTACGACAATTTCATCCTGTCGCTCGACTTCAAGATTTCCCAGGGCTGCAACAGCGGCATCTTCGTGCGCACCTTCCCGATTGCGGTTGCGCCAGGCAAGGATGTTGGCTTCAACGGCATCGAGATGGCGATCGACGATACGACCGGCGCGGGGTTGCATGATACAGGCGCCCTGTACGACCTGGTCGCACCTTGCCGCAATGCCATGAAACCAGCCGGGCAATGGAATCATGCAGTGATCGTCTGCGACGGTCCCGACATCAGCGTGGAACTCAATGGTGAGCTGGTGACACGGATGGATCTCGACCAGTGGGATGAGCCCAACAAGCGACCCGATGGCTCCACGCATAAGTTCACCGGCACCGCCTGGAAGGACCATCCGCGTCACGGCTACATCGGTCTGCAGGACCACGGCAGCCCATGTTGGTACAAGAACATCAAGTTGCTTCCCCTTGGGAAATAGAATGTGGAGGTGTAACGCGAGACCTTGAATTGGCTGAGCCAAGAGGTATGCCCTCGCGTCACGCGTCGAATCCCCGTGGTGACCCCGGCAACATTGTGCGCTATCCAGACTTCTACCAGGGAGATATGCATGACCATTCGCCTACTTGTCGTCCTGTTGTGCAGTGCGTTGTCACTCAACGGGGCCGCGGCCGCCGAACCCCAGCCGGCACCGCTGATTCGCGATGTTCGCAGCGGGTATCTGATGAATTGCACGTTCCGGGCGATCCGGCCGTATATCTGGAAACAGGTCCCGCTCTTAACCGGATGGGAGACCGACAACCGGGGCGGCACCTGGGAGTCGAGTCCCAGCGGCTTCTTTCCCGGTGATTTCGCCTTCCACAAGGACTGGTTCAAGCTGTGTGATACCAGCGACCAGCACGCGGTCACCATCCGCCGGCGAATCGCGCGGCAGACGGAAGGCAAGATCACGATGGAATTGCGATTCATGCTGCCCGGTCCCCTGGAGGGTGCGGCGTGGCAACTCCGCGATCTGGATGAGGTGGCCGTGAGCCTCGTCGCCCGCGATGGCCACTTGAGCTGCGAGACGGCGGGCCAATCGCTGCCGCTGGTGCCCTTGGAACCGAATCATGAATATGGCATGCGGATCGACGCCGACTTGGATGCGCAGTCCGCCGCGATCTATGTCGACGGCGAACTCAAGGCCCAGGCAGCTCCCTTCGCCCATCCGGTTCGCAGCCTGGATTATGTGCTCATCAAAACCGGCGACGCCTCGGTGGGCGAGATGTTTCTGCCCCTCGTGCGGGTCTCGAAAGGATACGCGGTGTGCGAGACGTTCGCTACCTGCGGCATGGGCCGGGCACCGTCCGATTGGGACGCGCCGGGCCCTGCACGCGTGGAAACGCTGCGCAGCGCGTCCGGACCGGACGCCTTCAGCCTGAAGCTGAGCGAAGGAGCGGTGGCGACTAAGTCGTTTGATCCCCGAGGCGCCCAGACCGTTTGGGAATTCAAGCTGCTGCTGCCCGAGAAGTGCGACGGCGCGGCGGCCGAGCTTGCGGACGACTCCGACCGGCCAGGCAAGATCGTGTCGGCCGACGGACACCTCTGCTACGTCGACCCTCATGGTAAACGTGTGCTGCTGGTCGAGAACTACCGGGGCAACCTCTGGTATGCCTTCAAGGTGGTGGCGGACCCGAAGTCGGGCCAGGCGGAGATTTTCGTCAACGGCAAATCGGTCGGCCCGCCCGCGGATTTTTCTCCGCCCGCCCAGGCCTTTCGCGCCGTGCGTTTCGCGATGTCCGGCCCGAGCGTGATGTGGGTCGACGACGTGCGAGTCTACCCGTGGCACGATTATCCGCCAGACTACGTTCCCGCTCCGCAAAGCGTGGCCCGCAACGGTGATCATCTGCTCGGCGTGCAAAGCTGCTCCTTGTGGAAGGACGGAGACGCTTACGCCGGCTGGGACTACGTGTACCCCTTCGCCGATCGGCGCAAGCCCTTCTTGGGCTGGTACGACGAGGGAAACCCCGAAGTGGCCGACTGGGAAATCAAGTGGCAAGTCGAGCACGGCATTGACTTCGAACAGTACTGCTGGTACCGGCCCAACGATGCGGTCAACCATCCCATCAAGGACGGAGTCCTGGAACAGGGGATTCGCGACGGACTGTTCAACGCCCGCTATAGCGGGTTGAAAAAGTTCACCATCATGTACACTAATCAGGGTGCTGGGGACACGAATCCGGACGATTGGCGGAACCACATCATTCCCTACTGGATCGAGTACTTCTTTAAGGATCCCCGCTATCTGAAGATCGACGGCAAGCCCGTCCTGGCAATCTACTACCCCGACTACTTCCTCCGCGATTTCGGCGGCATGGAGGGCTCACGCGAGGCGATCGAGCGGCTGCGCGAGGACTGTGTGCAGGCGGGCTTTCCGGGAGTGATCGTGCTGATGGAGCTGCGCAGCGCCGACCGTGACGTGATGCAGAAGATGAAGGACATGGGCATCGACTACTGTTACGCCTATACCTGGGGCACCGGCGACGTGAACCGCCAGCGCCAGCAGAACCTGGCCCAGCGCGATGCCGCGGCGGCGGTGGGCTTCCAGATGTTGCCCAGCATTTCCATGGGCTGGCAGACGGCGCCTTGGGACGGCACCCAGGATCCGGGCAACGGCTGGGCCTCGGTGGCCGACTATCGGGCTCTGGCCCAATGGTCCAAGGACGAGTTCATGCCCACGCTGCCGCAGGAATCGCTGGGACGGCGCGTGCTGATGCTGGCCAACTGGAACGAGTTCGGCGAGGGGCATTTCCTGATGCCGTCCAACCTGGCCGGGTTCGGATACGTCGACGCCCTCCGCGAAGTCTTCACTCGCGGCGGCCCGCACACCGATAGCGTGCCTGGCGAGCCACAGAAGCGGCGGTTCACCGCGCTGTTTCCCAAGGAGTAACGGCGCTGCAGGAACCAAGACACGCCAGGACTTCTCTCTTGGGAAATGGCCCTCATCGCCCGCTCCGGCAGGACCGGCATGCGGGGTGTCGGTGGCGCTGTAAAGTATGCGGTGGTAATGGTTGCGGATCGCGTCAGCGTCTTGGCGGCGATCTCTGAACGATCGAGTGGCTGAGCATGTGCAATCGACTTGACGAACTTGCTCGATTGGCCACCTGGATCCGCCAGTTGGGAGACGCCTGGGGGATTCCCGAGCCGTTGCTGATGAAACTCAACCTGGTACTCGAAGAGTGGCTGGTCAATGTCATCTCCTATGCCTATGCGGACAATTCCGACCATACGATCGAAGTGCGTGTGTGGCGCCGCGAAGATGAGCTCCAGCTGGAGATCGAGGACGATGGCCGGCCATTCGACCCCACGGCTCAGGCCGGCGCGGACACGTCGTTGCCGTTGGAACACCGCCAGATTGGCGGGCTGGGGATCCACTTCGTCCGCACGATCGTGGATCGATTCACGTATCGCCTTCCGTGCGCGGGTCAGAAGAAAACCGCTTACCGCCAATGCCCAGAATCACGTCGCCGACGGCGAGGACTCCGTCGGCGGGGGAATTCTTCTCCACTTCCGTAATCGCGATCTGTCGCGCGTCGGTGGTGACCAACTTGTCGCTGAACATCCAGCCGCGGGCGCGAAGGCCCGAGGCTCCGAGGTTCCAGTCGTGATCCGCGCCCTTCGGGATCCTGTCGCCCTGAGTGAAGTCGAGGTTACCCGTTGCCGAGACAGGCCCGACCGCCAGTGACGGAACCTGAAGAGAGGCGAACAGCGCCGCCGCGACGATCGATGAAACGTACAATTTCTTGGCCATGATCATGGGTAACCTTCGTCAAGTGGAATACTGGTCTTCCTGCAGGTATCTTCTATCTTCCGTTCGCAGTTGACTCAATTTCGGCTCTGCGATCGTTGCGCCTGTTAGTGGTGAGCATCTCCTGCCGAATTCGCCATCCGAACGCAGCTATTTCAGCGTGATCACCATGGCGACCCTCTGACCGCTCGAAAGTGCGATCAGGCGTTCGTTGTTCCGCTGCGTCAGACTTACCTGCGCGGCATCGCCGGTGACGGAAAGCTGAGCAATTTCGGCGGGCAGTTCCAAGATGATCTTCTGCGACTTGACGCAGCTCATTGTGACGGAAAGATGTTTTCCGTCCCATTGCAGGCTCTGGATCACGATTGCACCCCGGCACGCTACGCCTTCGATCCGGCCGGAGGGCCAGGCCGCGGGCAGGGCGGGCAGGAGTTGAATCTTGCCGACGTCAGAAGCGACGAGCATCTTGATGATCACGGCCGGCATGCCCCCGCTGATGTCCATGTTCAGCAGTGAACGGTGGTTGTGCATCGAGGCCAGATTGTTCAGCCAGAAGCGGTTCACCAGGTGTCGCAGGCAATGGTAGGCCAGTTCACCCTCGCCCAGGCTGGCGGACGCCTGTCCCAACTGCACCAGGGAGAACGACATGAACCCGCGCTGGTTGTTCTCCCAGTTGTAAAGCTCCGTCGCCAGCTGATACCAGTCGACGTCGTCGGGTATCCCCCGCGGGTACTTCTGCAGGAGAATCTGCCGAGTGCTCGAACAGATGCCACATCGGTCGTGGAAAGTCACGGTCGGTTGAATCTGGACAACGACCAGTATCCATCGGCCAGGAAATTCACGAAGTTGTGGTCTCCCCAGCCGCCGGCCAGCGCCACACGGTAAGGGTGTAAGGGAGTTGCCTTTGTACCAGCCGGCCTTCCCATCGATCATTTCCCAGCGATAACGGCGAGTTTAGATAACGGCGAGTTTAATGGAGCAATGCGTACAAAATGCCCATGACGATAAGCAGGATCGTCGCCATGATCCCCAGCAGACAGGCCACCACAAGGACCGTATCGATGGCCGAAATGGATCCGTTTTCCATCCCGCGCGCCTCTTGGATCGGGAACTGAACCTGTTTGCCGTAGGCCCCCGGTCAGCACGTTCAGACCGCATTCTACGGCGGAGTGCTGGAAAAGCATCACCATTCATGGCAGAATTACCGCCATCTTTGGCGGACGGAGGCAGGCGTCGGGTGTCCCTGGCTGCAATGGCTCGGCGGCTCACTCCCGGTCCGGACTCCTGACAATTGGTTCTTGCTCGAATACGTTTCCCTGTTGCACACCCCCGCGAAATCGCCGATGCAGAACTCGCCCAGAATCATTCTCTTGCTCGAAGCGACCCGCGGATTCGATCGGGGGATATTGTCAGGAATTGCTCGCTACTCCGCGTTGAACGGCCCGTGGACCTTTTATCGCCAGCCGCATGGTTATTTGGGATCGAAACGCCGGCTCGACTTGAAGGAGCTGAAAGCCTGGAAACCGGATGGAGCCATCTGTCCCGTCGGGCAGCTCGAGGGACTGTCGAGCCTGCGTGTGCCGCTCATTGCGTACGACGTGAACGAGTACTCCGGGCGTGCCCCCTGTATTCTCTCTGAGGACTTGGAAGCGGGACGACTGGCGGCCCGGCACCTGCTGGAACTCGGGCATCGCGATTTCGCCTTTTGTGGATACAACGGTATCCGTTGGTCGCGGGAACGTTGTTCGGCTTTCTGCGAGTTGTTGGAAGAGGCGGGTTGTCGTGTCGAGATCTACCGTCCGCGGAGTCGTCAGCCCGGAGCCTGGGTGAAAGAAGAACCCCGAATCAGACAGTGGCTCGAATCGTTGCCCAAGCCGGTCGGCGTGCTCTGCGCTAATGACGACCGGGCCGCATCGATTGTGGAAACATGTCACGTGCTTGGCTACGGCGTGCCGGAGGATGTGTCGGTCATCGGAGTCGATGACGATCAGTACGTCTGCGAATTGCAGAATCCACCGTTGTCGAGTGTCAGGATGGCGTCGGAGAAGGCGGGTTATGACGCGGCTGTCTTGCTGGACCGAATGCTCCACGGTGACGCGCGCATGTCTGGCCAGCGAATCATGGCGCACGCAACGGGGGTCACCTCCCGTCAGTCAACCAACGTGTTGACGATTCGCCATGCCGATGTGAGAAAAGCGCTGCGGTTCATCCGCGAGAACGCCGGCAGTCCCATCCGAGTAGCGGATATCGTCCGAGTGACCCGTCTTTCGCACCGCACCTTGAATGATGCGTTTCATGCCGAGTTGGGCTGCTCCATCATCAAACAACTGACCAGCGCAAGAATTGCCCATATCTCGCGCCTGCTGACCGCAACCGAGTTGCGGATTCATGAGATTGCGAGATTAGTCGGCTATGAAGATGATCGCCATTTCTCGCGCTATTTCAGACGAGCGACCGGCCTGAACCCACAAGCCTATCGGCGAAAACACGCTCCGCCATAGCGGACTACGCGTGGCCCACTGAGATCACATGGCCGGTCGACCGCTTGTGGAATGACGCATATGCCGCAAGTATGCTGCGCATTTTCTTCAGGGCGGTTCACCACCCTTTTCGGCCGCAGGCCGCAGCGGCCCGGCGTTCATGCCGGGTAATCAGAGCATGCGTAATGCATCGGTCGAGTACACTTGCCCGACGAAGTCCGTTTGGCGATGGCTCGGTCGGTCATGTCGCTCATGAAGTTGTAGCCCGGATAGTGGGGCGTGGGGACCCGGGTCACCCGTCATCGATCGTAGGATTCCACTGGTCGGTCTCGCCGCCGAAGGCGCTGGGTATGCCGAAGCCCATGTCGTCCACGAGCACTATCAGCGTTACCAATACGACCAGGGACGTGATATATTTGCCTATTCTGTCGACTCCACTTGGCAAGAGAGGAAGGTCGGTATGGCAATCAACACTATTGACGAACAGGTGAAGACGTTCCTGATGATGAGCTTGGTGGTCACTCTATCAGCAACGGCGGGTGCCGGAGCCGGAGACGGCGGGGGCGTTAGAGGCGAACGATTCATCGACCGGACCGCGGCGCCTTGGATGTCGCAGCAGGTTCAGGAACCATGCATCCTGGAGAATCCGAAGGATCCAAGCAGGCTCGTGATGTTCTATTCGGGTGTGCCCGCGTCAGTCCGCAGTACGTGCTTTGTCGGCAAGGCCTGGGCGCTCAAGAGCGACCCCTTCACTTGGCATCAGGATCCGGCTAATCCGGTCTTCGTTCCCGCAGACAGCGGTTGGGACTCCAAGAGCATCCGGCTGGACTGCGTGCTTTATGTCCCGGAAGAGGACGCATACTATATCTACTATTCCGGCACGGACGTCGTGGACGCGCATAACCGCATCGGGTTGGCAATCTGTCCGGCTGGGGACGACGGCTATTGCGGCATCACCGCCGCTGCCATCCGACGCCATGGTTCCTCGCCCGTATTGGCCCCCGAGCCTGCGGAGCCGTTTTTCGAGACCATGTCTTCCCAGGCTGCCGTATTGCGAGAGCGCGACGCCACGGGAGAGTGGCGTTGGTACATGTACTATTCCTACCGAGGCCGGAACGGTGTCCTGCCAGGAATCCGCCTGGCCACCTCATCGGATGGCAAGACTTGGCACCGGCAGTATCACCACGACGATCCACGTGGGATGGGGCATCTGTTTGCCTCGACGCCGGACGCCTACTACGAGTGGCACCAGATCTTCAAGGTGGCGGACACCTATGTGCTTTCCATCGAGTGCGGACCGAACCGGGGCGAGCGCTGGCGTCCTTTGCTGGCGGTGAGTCGCCAGCCAGACGCGGGCTGGGAGCAATTGGATGTTGACACGGTACTGCAGACGCAGTGGCCTGGCATCTACAGCGACGAAACGATCTATCACGTTGCGACGCCAGCCTTTTATCAGATCAACGGCCGCTGGTATCTCTATACCCAAGCCTGTCCGCTGCCAGCCAATCGGAACTATATCGACGGAAACTGGGACCTGTGGTGTTTTGAGTGCGACCGGCGGATCAAGACGCGCTCAGGGCTGGCCGACCTTTACATTCCCGGCGCTTCGTCGCCTGCGCCGGCGGGAGGGCGGACGACGCTTTCCAGTCCGCTGATGGAGGAAGATGTTTCGTGGGAGGCTTTTGAGGCTGCCTTTCCTCTAGTCCGCCCCGCGGCGACTGTCGACGCCCTGTACGGCGACACGGTCAGCGACAGCAACACCAAGACGGTTATCACCGGCCCCCACCGGTTCCTGACGCTCTACACCGACTTCAAGCACGGTGGCGAGCGGCGCAAAGCCATCGTCGTCCAGGAAGTGATCGTCAGCCCCAGGAATTGAACCACGAATGGGCGCGAAAGCAGCACTGCCAACAGATTCTTCCGGGAGAACATGATGAAACAAATTTTCGCCCTCCTCATCACCCTGCTGCTGAGCATCGCGACTGAGGCGCAGACCGAACCCTCGAAATCACCCTCCTCTGGCGCGGCGGGCGGGAAGACCATTGTCACCGTCAGCAAGAGCACACCGGAGCTGCCCCGCAAGAGCGAGGGGGATGTCGTCGAACTGGCGGACGGGCGGCTGCTGCTGGTTTCGATGGAGTTCGGCGGTGACGGCAGCGACTTCGCCACCACGCGGCTGGTGGCGCACGAATCGTCCGATGGCGGCCTGACCTGGGACGGACATCGCGTGATCACCGATACCGCGCCAGGCGATGTGAACGTGTATTCGCCGAACCTCATCCGCGCGAAGGACAACGGCATCCTGCTGATATTCCATCGCCTGCACGGCAAGATCGGCGGCAGCTACTCCTACACGCTGCATGCCTGGAAGTCGGCGGATGAGGGAAAGACGTTTT
Organism: uncultured Planctomycetota bacterium; assembly: GCA_963802295.1. Classification (GTDB taxonomy): domain Bacteria; phylum Planctomycetota; class Planctomycetia; order Pirellulales; family Pirellulaceae; genus JAJRVM01. The sequence continues at coordinate 1,091,522 of CAWDIM010000022.1, forward strand.
CCCCGCTGGCGGAATTCGCAGCGAGAAAAGACTTCGCGCTCTGCAATGCGACCGTCAAGCGGCTGGCTTTCGGTCGTCTGCTGCTGCCCGTGAGTCCGGCCGTGCCTGGCGACCATGGCCCGTGGGGCAAGTACGCCGCCACCGTCCTGTACAGCGACGACGACGGCGGCAGCTGGATGGAGGCCGCCACCCGACTCACGCTGCCGAAGCGCGGCGCGATGGAACCGCACGTCGAGCAGGCGGGCGACGGCCGCGTCCTCATGGTGATGCGCAATCAGCTCGGCACGCTGCACCTCTCCGAGTCCACTGACGACGGGGTGCATTGGTCCGAGCCGAAAAGCATCGGCCTGGCGTCGCCCGAATCTTGCCCGGAACTCACCCGCATTCCCGCGACGGGTGATCTGCTCATGATCTGGAACCACAGCTTCGACCCCGACTTCCGCTCGCATTACGGCAAGCGCAGCCCGCTGACCGCCGTCGTGTCGAAAGACCACGGGCAGACCTGGCAGCATGTTCGCGACATCGAGACCGATCCGCAGCACGCCTTCTCCAATCCCGGCTGCCGCTTCACCCGCGATGGCAAGGCCATCCTCAACTACTGGACCTGCGAGTACTTGCCGAACTGGGCGATGCAGGACGTGATCGACCTCCGCGTGGCCGTCATCGATACGGCCTGGTTCTACGGCGAGTCGGCCGGCGCCGCCGCACCGCAGGACATTGAGTGACGCAACTCCCTGATCCCGCAGGGCGAGCCCGGCCCGGTACTCACGTTGACGCTGGCGGGCGAGAAGTACGTGCCGCTGCGCCCCGACCTGCGTCTGCCGCAAGATCGAGATCCGCAGCAGTCAAACCCTGCAGCGGCTGCAGGAAACCATCTTTCGCGGGGACCCTGGCAGAATCGCCGCCAATCATGTCGCCATGCTACGCCCCTAAACGCAGGGCCGCGGCTGAGTCAGGGAAGATTCTAGGTTCCACTGTCTCTCAACTTCGAACTGGATACAATGAATGCGAAAGACACAAGATAGCTCGGGAATGGACAAGGTCTCTTTTGGCGAGCTGAGTCCGTCCTGGGTTCGGCAAAGCTGATGGCAGTGGACATAGGGGAGATGAGCACATGACGGGTCTCGAGGCCTTACAGTCCGTACAGTTCGTGACTGTGCACGGTCGTCGGCTGGCCGTGTTGAATGCAGACGACTGGGAGTCTTTGGTGGAATGGTTGGAGGCACTCGAAGACGTGAGCCTCGCCAAGGAAGCTCAGCGTGCGTTGAAAGCCGCCGGAAATGACCGGCAGGCGGCCGGGTGGCTTCGCTGGGACGATGTCAGGAAAGAGCTGGAATGACCCGGTACACAGTTCACATCCTGCCGGACGAGTTCCGGCGGATCAAACGGTTGCCCGGTCACGTGCGGCAACGCGTCAAACATACCATCGACGGATTGGCTGAAGATCCTCGACCGGCTCATAGCAAAGAACTGGATGTTACCGACTTCAAAGCCTCGGGTGTCGAGGTGCGACGGCTACGTATGGACGACTGGCGAATCGTGTACGTGGTCAGCGAGGACGCGAAGACCGTTGATGTCATCGCAATTCGAAGACGCCCTCCTTACGATTACGGAGACTTGGGCGAACTCTTGGGTGACTAGCCAACTGGATGTGCTGCCGTCAGCGGGATGCTCCAAGGTTGTCGAGCCAACCGCCAGTGGTCCTTTGGCTTTGGTGAGACTGCCCAGGCGAGTAGAATCGCAAGTGAGATGGCGGTCCCCGAGCAAGTTAGCCGAAATGCTCGAAGCAGTATTGCAGCCCGAATGAGCCACCCTTCCAGCGACACTCGGTGGCTGATCAGTGGTTCTCGTACGACGAAGCGAGTTCAGCGCAGGCGGGCTCTATCGCAGGTGCTCGTCATCATTTGGCATGAGCTCCCACATCTCGTTCTGATGCAGCCAAATGGGGTTGGCGTTGCGCGCGATGAACTCGTCGACCGGCAAGCCCTCGATCAGCTGGGGACGGCGCACGCGTTTCTGCTTGCCGTTGATGAAGATGATCATGAAGTTCTTCTTGCGTTCTTTGCGTGCCCGCTTCGCGGCGGCAGTCAGTTTGCGTTTTGGTTTGGACATGTACCGTGCTTCCCCACTGTTAACAGCTTGACTTGAGACCTTGTTTCTGCTCGCGAACTGCGCTTAATGCTCTTGACAACAATTCTCCCAAGGCGATTGGGCCCGAACGTCGTCGATAAGGAAACGCACCCCCTGATTGTCGCTGGGATTGAGCCACAGGAGTCGGTCAACCCAAAGCCGAACGGCCACAGCGGTGCAGGAGACGAGAAGACATAATCACGTCCAAGCTGGGTCTCGCTCCCCGGCTTGTGATAATAGCCGCGGCCGCTGGGCTTATAGTCATGAACCGTCGGAATGTGCCCTGCGCTTTGCGGCACCGTCATGGACAACCGAGTGACGAGTGTTCAGACTGTGCGATTGAGAGGTTAGAATGGCCATGCGTTTGCCGTTGCCAGACAAGAGGAGGAGCATCATGTATTCACACGCGGTTTCGTCGGCGCTGATTCTGTTGTCATGTTCCTTGTACAGTGTCGCGACCGCCGCGCTGCCGGAGTTGACGCCCACGCCTCAGCAGATGCGCTGGACGTCCGGCGCGGAGTGTCGGCTTGCTGCGAGCGCGGTACGTGGTGTGGTCGTCGACGCGGCATTGCCCGCCAACATGGCGGCGCTGGAACGGCTGTCCAAGGCGTTGCACACGTCCCTGTCTTCCACGCCGGATGGCAACCTGAAACTGGTGTTGGGCGCCCTGCCCGCTACCATTCCGGATCGCAACCGTCGGGAAGCATACGTCCTGGAGGTGGACAGTAACGGCGCGACCATCACAGCGGAAACGGCCCACGGCATACACCACGGCCTCATCTCGCTGGGCCTGCTGGCCGACCCTGAGAAGGGCATTCCCTGTGTCACGATCAGCGACTGGCCCGATCAGCAGATGCGCGGCACCTATGTTCCCGGTGTGGAGCAGGCCGAAGCGCGTTTTGACCAGTTTGTGGCGTTGAAGCTGAATCTGCTGCTACTCGAAGACCCCCGACTCTACGATTTGGACAATCCCGAAACCTGTGCGCGGTTTCAGCGGCTCGCGGCGCGATGCCGCGCCAACTTCATTGACTTCGTGCCCGAGTTGCAGAGTCTGGGTTGGGGTCATGCCGTGCTGGAACGGGAGCCGCTCGCTGTGGAGGCGAGACTGATCCAGCGTGTGGCCTTGCCGGTGCGTGATGGGCGGGTGCACGCGCCCGATCCAACCCTCCCGCCGCCGCTCACCATCGCCAACGCGTCGTTTCAAGCCGGGTCGGAGGCCTGGACGTTGCAGACATACTACAAACGCTGGAACCCCTCTACCGCAGACGAAGCGCAGGTGATCGCCTGCAACGATGCCGCCGGCGGTCATGCGTTGCAGCTGACCTTGGCAAACAAGGGGACGGTGCGGGCCGGGCAGGAAGTGGCAGTCCAGGCCAACGCTCGCTACCGCGTCCAATGCAGAATCAAGACCCAGGAGGTGGAGGGTGACGGCGCGTATCTGGAAGTGTACGGCATCGACGTGCAGGGTGCCGGAACGCTGATCGGCCAGAACAACGTGCATGTCAGAGGGACCACCGACTGGCAGGACAGCAGCGTCGTCATTGACACGAGCGGTCAGCGGCCTGCGCGTCCGGGCGGCGCGCTGGAGAACGAGGATTCCACATCCCGCGCAGGATACGAACGCATCTGTATCTATGTGCGGCTGCAGGACGCCGTGGGCACGGCGTGGTTTGACGCCGTTGAGTCCGTACCGATGCAAAGCCCCCATCCGCTGGCGAATGTGGTGGTCACGGACCGCGCCAGGTGAAGGTCGAGCGTGAGGACGACGGCACACTCTACGAAGAAGGACGCGACTACACGCTGGAGGTTCCTAAGTTGCGTTACCCCTTCGCATCCGGCGCCCCCATGCAGGTCATTCTCACGAGCAACAGCCGCATCCAGGACGGCGACACCCTGCTGCTCACCTTCAATCAGGCCACCCCGGACGACGTCACCTGTTGTCCGTCTGAACCGCTCTACGACCAATTCATGCGGAAATCCATCGCCACGGTTGTGCACAAACTGAACCCCGACTATCTGCACATCGGACATGACGAACCGCGATTCTTCAACCGGGACCAGCGGTGCGCGGACCGGCATCTGTCGAATGCACAGCTGTTTGCCGACGCGATCAAACGCATCTACGCCTCTGCGAAGGCGGCCAACCCCAACCTCCGCATCATGGTGTGGGACGACGCCCTCAATCCCTATCAGAACGGCCCGCATCTCGACACGTCGGAGGCGGCGAAACTGCTGCCGCGCGACATCATCATCAACGTGTGGTGGTACGACACCTCTGATTTGGATGTGCAGCTGGATCAGTCGGTGGCCTACTTTATGGAGTTGGGTTTCGCAACGACCGGCTCCCCGTGGTTTCGCATTCCCAACGCCCGGCGCTGGGCCGGACTCTACGAGCACCACAAACACAACCCTCAAGCGCTTGGCATCATCTATACCAGCTGGGGGGGGGTACCTGATCCCTGGGCGGCTCTCGAGTTCACCGCCGAACATGCCTGGTCCTTCGGCAGACCCAAGCCCGCGCCGTAATCTGGCATGAGTTCCCACATCCACGAGTCGACCAGCATGCTACTTGGGCGCGAATTGTTTAAGGAGACCGCATTGTGGGCAGCGGAAGGCCACAATCGGAATCATCACATTGCGATCGAGCCGGAGATTGCCCGTGAATGTCGTGTCAGTTCCCGGACCAGGATGCCAATGGCTCCGTTTTATCTGTGCATAGTGGTCCGGTATGAAGCCGCTTTCCATTTCGACACCGCAATCTGGGCAAAAGGGTGTTTTTTCCATGTGGACTTTCTGTTGCTACTGTTTGCAGGTCGATGCGTCGGTGTGTGTTTCAATCGTTGAATCAATGGGCCGTTCAAGCTGGAGCGACCGTCTTCTTCTTCGGTGGGACGCTAGGGTTGCTTCACCGGAGCGCCCGGGACATCGAGCGAGGCCTTCAACGCCTCGCGGAATTGCGCCGGGACATGGTCGATGCTGCCCGGTTCGAATGGCGTTTCCTTCACTTGCGCGAGACGCGAGAAATCATAGCTCCGCACTAGACTATTCTGCTTGGCCGACAAAAGCGTCGCCAAGCGTTGAATGCCTGATCCTATTCGATCAACGGTACCGCATCCGCGCGAACAAGTACAAATACCTCCACAGAATTCTCGCTTGCTTGAAACTCGGTTGGGTACACAGATCCAGTCGCATCATCAGCGCGAACAAGTATCGCGGCTGTTCTCTTCATTGAAATGACTCCTCACGATCGTGAAGATCGGCCTGCCGTCTCTTCAGGAATTCCGCAATGCGATCGAATGCTGTCTGCGAGGCGGCGTCGAGATCGAGCGGTTTGGCCGCCGGCTTCCTGGCGGCTTCTTCTTCCTGTTTCTTTTCGATCGTCGTATTCGAGCGGTGAAACACCGTGGGGACGTATCCGGAAGAGACAGCGATTCTCTCCGGAATCTTCAGTTTGTCGAGGTCGACGACTTGGTTTTGGACAAAGATCGTCAGCGTTGGCGGGACGGCGACCGGCGTGGCAGTGAACTCCATGACACCAAACGGTTTTCGGACATGTTTGTACCACTTGTCAATCTGGGACTGGTCTCCGATCGAGAAGATCACGGGAATATTATTGTCCTTCGGAGCGCTGGTCACCCACCCCAGATGATTGGGAGCCTTAAGGCAGGACAAGTGAATCTGGCGGACATTCGATTTGACAGCGGCCAACTTCTCGATTAGCCGATTCAGGTCGTCGGTCGTTTTGACCTCCATCGCATACTGTCGTACATCGTTCGGCCATTCACTGAACCAGGAATTCCAGCCGCTGGTACGTACGGGATCGTTCACCAAGGCATCGACTCCGGCCGGCCAGGTATCCAACACGTGGGCAGGTTGCCCCGGGGAGGCGACGATGTCCGTTCCCCCGGAGGCGAACAGTGCGGTCGGCAGGAACAGGACGGCAAGGCAAATAAGCCAAACGTATCGGCAGATCATGGCATGCTCCCTAGAAAGTCGCCACGAGAAGTTGAACGGTCATTTTCCAATTGCCCGATGAGTATGAACACTGCAATTACGCCCCAGACCTGGCAGCCACCACGTCAATTCTGCGTGAGTGATTTCGAAGCAACCCCAAGTGCTCCATGACCGTCTTTGAGTACGAACACGCGCACTCGCAGCTCCCCGCTGGTGAGAGGCATAAGCCCTGAGATTGTACCGGTGAATCGCGATCCCGATTCGAGTGTGCGAGTGTTGACAATGGGCGGAGACAGTCTGACTTGTTGGGATTCTCCCTTGCCAGTAGACGGACGTAGCTGGATCTGTGTTTCGCATGTGCCGCCAACAAGCTCCTCCGGCACGTTGAACTCGACGACAACCTCAGACGAGCCGATCTGTGCCGCTACATGGACATCCAATATGGGTTCAAGAAATGGGATCGTCAGAGCAGGATCACCGAGCAGCGTCCACATCTCAAGATGCTCCAACCGCTGCTTCTCCAACGGTGTTGCTCCTCGACTTCCGTCCGCCTGATCGTACAGCCAAAATGTGAGCGCATCCATCTTTCCACCGCCGATGCCCGCGGCGATGGAGAGCCAGTAATCGCCCAGTCGAATCGGTGGGCGTGGGCGAGCGACCAATTCGACAAAGGCATCCAGCGCCAACTGCCCATGCACAGCATAGCTCTCTGCATAGGCACCCATACAGGCCACAGGCCCGTGCGGGTTATGCATCGACTCTGCCAAAAAACCGTTGCCATTACGCCCAGATATCTGACAAGCAAAACAGCCGGTTGTTAGAATTACCCCTGGACTAGACTGTACATTGACTCTCGCCCATTCTTCTCGCGAAAAAACGAACTGATCTTCAGACCAGATCCCCTCTGCGGCCGAATGCCCCGCATAGATCGCAAAGGTCTGTCCCTGTGCCAAGTCGCCCTGCATGCGATCTCGAAACGCTCTGCGATCGACGGAGTAGAGTGTATTGGGGAAATCAATCAGACAATTCCCCTGCCATGTCAAATTAAGTCGGCTCATACCTCTGCTGACAGCCGACTGAACAATCGCTTCTCCGAGTCGCTTCTCCATTGCCGAGTTGCCACCGGGGTGCCCGACCCAAAGATTCATACGATTGGTCCACGGTCCGATGGCTTGGTCCTCGTAGCGAGTCACCTTAGCCACGAACTGCCGCACATCTTCAACAGAGCTGGCAGGAAACCTTCCGATTGCAATAGTCGGCACGCCGCTCTCATTTGGCAAACCGTATGCATGGTCTGTGGGCGACCCCTGCATGCGTCCTTGCTTACCGGTAGCTGGAGGCAGATAAGAGAGTCCATTATGTTCGTTCCAATCTCCCACTAAGAGCACATAGGTCGATCGATTGGGTTCGCGGCTAAGTTCTGAAATCTTGTTCCGGATGGACGGCGAATTCCAATCGCTCCTTCGCAGTTGGACGTCTCGATAAACCTTGAGTACCTCGAACCCTTGCTGTTGCCGACGTACTACCAGCGGCTCCAGCTCGCCAGCCAGTTCGGCCGTTGTTACCAGCAACCAACGCGGATTGCCGCTCGAATCCGGCTGGCCATAGACCCGTGTCGTGATTACGGCAATGCTCACACCCAATACCAACAGCAATGTTCGACTCATATTCGTGATCATTGTTTCTATTCAGGTTAACGACGGCCATGCAGCATGCGGAGTCTGCATGCGTGAAGTGTGGCTATGGCCGGTCTGGCGTGCCGGGCGAAGCGCCCGGCTGGCCGGGTATGAGGTCGCGCTTGGCGAAACGGGGAATCGGGCCGGGCCGAAAATTCTCGTCGCCGGCGCGGCAGTCCCTTGTCCCGGCCCCTTTCGCGGGCACGACCGCCCCCAGGCCACAATGTTCCCATGGGATGGCTCACTGGAAGACGAACCAATACGTCTGCTGTGCGACCACGGGGAAAGTGAACTCTGTGGCTTCTTCCATGAGTACCTGTCCCGTGTCGGCATCGAGTACTTTGCTGCGGCCTGGCGGCAGTGTCAATGTGTACGAACCGGTCCTGAGCGCGTGCAACGAGGCGAATTCCCCGCTGAGACACAGGTAGTGGCCGGCCAGTCCCGCCACGTACGCGCCCGATTCGCGTGCGATCCGATTGAGCAGATCATCGCTCAATCCCTGCGGCGCAGCCACGTAGACCGACTTCCACCCGGCAGCCGGCTCCTTTTCGGCAGGCTCGGCAGCCGCCGCCGTGCTTGCGGGCACAGTCCCGACGATCCGCTTCTCGGCCATCGCGACCTGGCACGTTTCGGCATAGATCGCCAGGGTTGTCGCCTGCGCATCGTTGACCCAGAATGCCTGGAGGCCCGGGTGGCCCCCTTGGAAGATCTGGAAATACATCTCCGCGCCGCCGCAGAAGGGACGGATCCCGGGCATCTGGATCTCCATCGTACGATGCACCGGCTCTTCCGACGTTTCGATCCGCATGCTGATCAAGTCGGACATCGCGTCGGTGGATTTTCCCGATTCGCTGACGTAGCCGGTGCCGTACCCCCACACAATCGTACGTCCCTTGTTTTGCAGCTTCTGTACGATGGCCTGACGTTCGGCCACAGACAAATACGTATTGTGCAGGAAGAGGTAGACTTTGAAGTCCTGCAATTCACTGCGTTCCAGGATGTCGCGCAGATGGTGGCGCTCGTAAGGCACTCCACTCGCTGCCAGCTGCAACCAGCTCGGATGGAAGTTGACTTCATCGTAGGGAAGGACCGCTTCGTCATTGGCCAGGAACGGCTTGTCGTTCTCGGTGACGACGGCACACACATCGGCGCGAAACGAGCTCTTGGGAATCTCCATCAAGCGGGTTGTCACTTGCTGTACGGCCTCGATCTCGCGATGCACTTCCGGGTCATTCCAGTACTGCCCCATATCGTAGTACCAGTTGGCGTAGCCCGCCGCCAGGGAAAACCCAGCCACTTTTCGCAGCGTGTGTCGCCAAGCCTCGCTGGACCGAGGCACGCTGACCCACTCGAGATACAACTCCGTCGTGGGCCAGGCTTCACCTGTGGTCGACCGCAGGTCCAATTCGTTGAACAGCAGCTTGTTACCGATGGTCGTCGGCGTGAGAGGATTGAATGCCAGCGGAAAACCGGGCCGGCGGTGCGCGTAATCGGGCTGCATGCCGACCGCGTCGATGGAGGGCGAATCCGCAAAGGCATGATGGTATGGAGCGGCGTAGGCCAACACGACAACCGGCCGGTCGATGGCCCGTTTCAGAACAGCCGCCAGGCGTTCCCGCACCCGCCAAGTGTCACGCTGCTTGAACAGCCGAAAATCGGGTTGCGGCCCCGGCGCATAGTGCGTGATGTCCTGCCGCCACTCCTGCTCCGGAACCTGGATGCTATCGAAGTCCGCATACTCCGACTTCCACACGGCGTTCAGCTGTTGGACCGAACCGTAACGCTGCCGAAGCCACTCGCGAAAGGCTCGTTGCGTCGGTGGCGAATGGTCATGATAGTGCACGACGAACTGGCCGTCATCGTTCCCGGTGATGAAGAAACCGACGACGGACTTGCCCAACGGACTGGTGCGGACGTGCTCCGCAATCCGCGCAAAAACAACTTCTAAGTCGGCGCACCAGGCTTCCGACTGCCAGGAGGGATACCACCAGCGTCCACTATCCGGCGGATCGACCTGGGAGGCATCGCTCGTGAAATTGCCGACGTAGGAACTCGGTGCGTAGGCTCTCTCGTGCCGCGCATTCTGCACGATGTCATCAGGATGCTCTTTGCCCCAATCCTTGTAGGGGTCGATGCGGATGTCGAGTAGGAGCTGGGCCTGGGGATTGCGCCGCAGTGCGCGCAGCAGCGCGGCGTCAATTTGCTCCAGCGCGAAGCGATCCTTGCCCAGCCATACCGGATCGGTATTGCATTGGCGGTATCCCGTGGTGTCACCAGTGGCGATGGCCACGTTGGCCAAGTGCACGCCATGCGCCGCGAATGCGGCGTAGTCGCCGTACTCGCGAGTCGCATTGATCCCCTTGTACACCGTGGGCAATACCGGCTGCTCGTTGATCAAAAGAGTCGGCCGACCCAAGTGGTTGGCAATGCGCGCACTGCCCGGCGGACGCTGAGCGAGGATCGAGCGAACCTCGGTTTCGTCATGCAGGTCGGCGTAGTCACGAAACGTCGGCCGCACTGTCCGCAGGTTTTCGACGGCCGGTGTTCCGAGCCAGATCGTGCACGGGTTGCCGTACACCACCACGTGCAAAGTGAAGGGCCCTTCCTGCTCGGCACGCCAGCTTGCCATCCGCGTGTCCCATTGGCCCGGCGGAGCATTTCGAACCAGACTTTGCCCTGTCCACACGGCGAATGCGTCGGCCGTCGACTTGAGAGACGGCAGCTCCTCCGGCTCCTTCGTGGCGCGGAGCAGCAGCAGATTCGCCACCGATGCATCTTCCGTTCGGTACGGCACTTTCAGAAGATAGGTCTTGTCTGCCTTGCCAACCGAGGGCTCCTCCCAAATCAGGTCCATCATTCCCAGGCCGTTGGTCTTCAGCACGCGGCAGCTCGCCACCTCCGGTGGCTGCCCATCGATCTGCTGATCCAAGGTGCCGGTGGCACCATCCCGGAGCACCAGTCGCCATTGGCCGCCAGCGACAGTCGGTTCGTATGCGCACGCCGCCAGAAAGGCGGCCACCGCAAGCAGTTTCATGTTGGACACGCGATGATTCTCCAGCACGGGACGACGAGGAATCAGGACGATCTCTGGTCAGTTTCGCAGCACGTTTAGCTGCCAGATCCAGATAATAGTACTTCTCCGGGAAAAGCTCCTGTGAGTCGTGTTGGCAGCTTTGATCATGCCTCACCATCACCGTAAGGCAAAACCACCCCGGGGAGAATCGGGGCCGACTCAAAAGTCCTCACCGCTTCACGGTTGGTCGGCAGTCTGGTGCACGACTTGCCGCAACGCCTTGTTTTCCAAGTACTTACAAAGCAGGTCCCCGTAGCCCAATTGGCTCCAGCGACGCCACTCAAGAAACCACGAATTCCACGGCATTTTCAAGGTTTCTTGCGTTTCTGTGACCTGCAATTTCCGGCACGATTCGGCACTCTTCTGCCGTCTTTTTCTGCCGTCGTTTTCTGCCAGGCCGCCATCGAAATAGTGTTTGTCACGCGATGGCCAGTTGCGGACAATACGTAGACGAATGGTAATATGCCCACAGACTGTGGTGTTCGTCGCGCTTGTGGCTGGCACCGCGCTGCCTACCGCAATGGCACCCCCGGTCGCTCACCATTGGCAATTCCCTGCAAGTTCGGAGAATTCCTGTATGAGAGCATCCTCTGTGTTTCTTGTCATCTTGACTGCGATGGCTCAGAACGTCCTGGCTGCTGAAGTCGTAATCGAGGGTGCCATCGGCCGGGTCGTGATCGACACAGCCAACCCAAGCGTCGTTGCGATTGTACTGCGCCGCGCCGACAGTACTCTGGAACCCAAATCGATCCTGTCGCCGCGAGGTCTGCCTTGGCTGCGCGGGGTGCCTGACTGGGGAACCGAGGCGTTGACATTTGCCGTGGATGAAAACGGCCGTCGGTACGAGAGCCGAAACAGGATGCCAGAATCGGTGGATGAAACAGCGGACGGCATCGTGCTGCATGGGGTCATGCTGACCGACGGGCCGCACGAACCGGTGGCGCGCGAGGATTGGCGACTGGCGAGCGAAGGCGATGATCTTGTCTGGACTGTTGAGCGCACCTGGCTGCGAGACATGATCGTGACCAGCACGGGAACCCCGGCGCTGTTCTTCAGCACTCGTCCGGTCAACGGCGACCCATCCACGATCCTACCCAATTCGGTTGCCACGACGTTCTGGATCGCGCCTGAGAAACTGCGGGGTTGGCACAATCCGTTCTACCGCCCGGCCGCGTTCGGATTCGGATACAAGCTGGCGTTGGAGAACAACGTGGTGGTCACGGAGCCGGGCGGCTGGGCCGTGCTGAAACTGTTCTCCGCGTGGCAGCATGAGTGCGAACCGCGGCTGACCGCTGAGGGTGGGCATCTCTACCGGCGGGGGCATTTTGGCTGGTTGAGCGAAGTGGGTATCGTGTCGTCTCCAGACGCCAAGCGAATCTACAAAGCCGGTGAGCAGGAAACGACCACCTTGCGAATCACGTCGGTCCCCAGCGCTGCGACCGGCCATCAATTGGCCATACATGCTGAGGATAGCAGCGGTACCGTCAGCGATTTACGCAGGTTCTACGGTTCGCTTTTCAATGGCGGCTGTGTCAACGATCAGATCCACTACAACTTCGGCAACGAACCGGATGGATGGTATTACGGTGGCGCGTCGTGGATGAAGGGCTTGGCCATGCTGGCCGGGACGCCGGGCCCGGAACAAATCGCGTTCCTGCCACATGACCTGCCTCGCGCCTTCCGCGACAATCTGCCGATGATCACGGGTACCGAATTCGAGCCGGGGCGGACGCGGTTCGGATACAACTCGGCAGGGCACGGCGCGGTGGGCGGCGCTTACACGGATGATAATATCAACCAGATTCTCGGTGGCCGGGCGTATTACCTGTATTCGGGAGACCTGGCCTTTGTTCGGCAGCAACTGCCGTTCTATCGGCGGGCCGCTGACTGGTATCTCGGAAACCGGAACGCCGAGGGACTTGTTTCGTTGACGCCGGCCCACTGGTATTACGATGCGATGCTCTCGAGCGGCGTGACCACCTATCACAACGCGTTCCTGTACCGAGCGCTCTGCGACTTGGCTCAATTGGAACGGGCGGTCGGGAATGCTGCGGAGGCGGCCATTCGCGAAGAGGAGGCCGCAGGACTCAAGGACGCTATCAACCGCCTGCTGTGGTGGGAGGATGCCCCGGGTGGTCCACGGTATGTGGATTGGCTTCAACCCGACGGTTCGAAGATCGCGTACGCCGCCGACCTGTGCCAGTTCCCACCGGTAGCATTCGGCATTGCAGCGCCGGAGCAGGCCCGCCAGTTGCTTGCCACGCTGGATCGTCGCATCTCCGAGTTGGAACGCGACTACGGATACGCTGGCATGGCGTCGCGGTCTGCTTATTGGCCCGTGCCCGCGACCGTGAACACGCATCCAGTCAACCAGGGTTTTGGCAGCTACATGAACGGCGGCTCGTTCCTGTGCATGACCTATTGGGAGATTATGGCGCGGTGCGCCGCGGGCGATGCGGAAGGGGCGTGGAATCGACTGTGCCGCTTTGCGGCCGGCACTCGCCTGACAGGCACGCACGGCTACATCGGCAATAATTGGGTGATGCAAGATGGACGCATCGGCTTCGGCGCCAGCGACGAACCGTATCTTTCCGATGCGATCGTCGTACCAGCGGCACTGGTTCAAGGGATTCTCGGCATTCGGCACACAAACGACACGTTGGAAGTGAGGCCAGCGCTGCCCACGGCCCTGAAACGAGTCTCTGTCGAGGTTATCCATCTTGGTGTCCGCAAGAGAGTAACCATCGATGAGGGGCAAGTGAACATCGAAGACCTGGGGCGGGCATTCCATCCGCCACGTGAACTGACATGGCGAGTGACTGCCGGTTGCCCTCCGAAGTCCGGCCTCGACATCGACCGCAGCTTTGGGACGGGCCGCGGTTGGACCGCCACGCCGGAAATTGTCATCCGACCCGGGCAAGGGATCGCGTTGATGCGGGTTCCGACCTCGCCGCTGGTCGGCTTGTGGAAACTCGATGACGCACCTGGCGATACCGTAGCGAACGGCAGTCCCTACGAGGCAGTCGGCACGCTCAATGGAAATGTGATACTGCGGGCGGTCGATCGTCACGGCCGACGGGCCGCCGCACAGTTTCAGACCGGTGCTCAGATCATGGTCGACAACGTCGAGCCGTTCGCTTTTGAGCCCGACGAGAGCTTCACGATCCAATCCTGGTTTCAAACCTCTTCACAGGAAAACCAAGTCATCGCGGCGCGCCCAGGCGCCTATTCGCTGGGCGTGAAGGCCGGCAGACTTTCCGCATGGATCATGCAGGACGGCAATCAGTTCGTCGAAGCGGCCGGTGCGACCGTCGCCGCGGATGGCCAGTGGCACCATGCGGCGGCCGTGTTTGATCGTCAGACTCAGATGATCGCCGTCTATCTGGATGGTGGGCTGGACGGCGAGCCAAGGGCTATCGCAGCAATCGGCCGCTCAACGGCCACCACACCGCTAACGCTGGGCGCGTTTGGGGGCGGTTTTCCCTTCGACGGAGTTCTCGATGAGATCTCGCTCCACCGCGCCGCGTTGAGGCCCGAGGAACTCTCTTTCACCGCCGACAATATCGTCGTTCCACCTGCAAAGCTCGGCGCCCAGTCCGGCCGCTACACAACCACTTCGTGTGATTGGGGTCAGCCAGTCCGACTCGCCTCGCTCCGCACCGATGCCGCGCTGGGCGACGGTTCGATCACCGCGCAAGTGGAGACGTCCAACGATGATTTCAAGACCATTGCCGCCACGGAGCGTTTCGAAATCCGCGCTGGCGATCACGTGGCCCCGCTGCCAAGTCTGGCGCCTTCGCGATACTCACGTGTGACCATCACATTGGAAACCGCCGCGAACGCCGTTCAGTCACCCCTTCTCCATTCCATCGAGCTTTCGGGAGAGCCGTTGCCATGACCGCGCGAATCCCGCTCTTAACCGCAGTTCAGTTCGGCCTCGTGCTGCGAGACCAGGATACCGCGGCAACGCGACGTCTGCCATGTGCGGCGTGCGGTGGTAGGGGCGAACGCCGTTGGTGTAGAACTGGGCCGACGGCTTTGACGCGTAACTCAGCCATGTCCCCCGGGTCCAGTGGCGGAAGTCCGGCGAGGTCCCGGTCTTGATGTCGCGGAGGAAGCCCGGCTGGCGCGCGTCGCGGAAATAGGTCCGGGTCGATGCCCCTGATGACCGCCTTGTCGCCCATGCCTGCGAGCCACTGGAGGTTGCGGTCCATGTTGCAGGAGACGGGATCGGAGATGACGTTGTTGCCGAGGATGCCGCCGGGCGAGCCGAGCCACCCGGAGCCGTCCTCGAAGGCCGGCATGAACGGCGTGATCTGGAGCAGGGAGATCAGCCCGCGGCGAACCTTCGCCCATTCGGCGTCGGGAATCGCGGCGTTGGGCTTTTCCAACCGCGCAGGCTCGAATACGATGCTCCGTTCGCCCTTGCCGTCTCCAGGGAACTCGACGCGCAGATCGATCCGCTTGTGCAAGCGGCTGCCGGTGAACCGGCAGGCGAGCGCCTCGTCCCGGCCCGCGCCGCTGAGCCGCAATTGTCCCATGTCGAGCGCGCTGATAATGAGCGGTGCCTTGACAGAGCCCTCAGCGCCCCATTCCTCCGCGAGAACCGTGGTGCCCATTGCGCGCGGGTCGAAGGGGATGAGGAGTTCGGTCTTGGTCACCTGGCCGGCACTGGCCCCGTCGAACGCGAGGTTCATCCGCAACAGCTGCTGGTCCATCCAAACCGACCAGCGGGCATCGACACCCTCAGCCGGGCTGAACTGATATTCCACCTTGCCCTGCGCCAGCTGTCGTTTCGCCGGGAGATCCCAGGCATCGACTTGCCCGCCGGCAGCGAGCGTGAAAACGAGCCGCATCGGCTCACGCAGGAGTTGGGTCTTCGCGCGGTCGCCGCCCTCGGTATCCAGGCCGAACTCGGTGACGACGGGGAACGCGGCATCGGCGCGGAGGTTATAAATCGTCGTTCCCGTCGGCGTCCAGTCGCGGCCAGTGTCGGAAGGCTGCGGCACGAAATTTCCAAACTGGGCCGGAGCGTCGAAGGGCTGCGTGGTGAAGGCCACGTCCGCCGGGTCGCGCACTTCCGGGCCGGTGATCGTGCGTAGCAGCTTGGGAATCTCTTCGGAAATGTCCCATACGGTCACGCTTTGCTTGCCGTAACTCGGGCACACGAGTTGGTCGTCTGGAGAAACAGCCAGCGCAACTGGAGTGGTCACCTCGCTCGCAGGCACTACCACCGCATTCGTTTTGCCATCAAAGCGCGCGATGCCGCCGTTCCCGCTCCGCCAACCGCCCCTGTGGCCACATACAGCGCACCGTCCGGTCCGAAGGCCAGCGCATTGGGCCGATCGATTCTGTGGATGAACGTTCCCATGTGCTGACCGGTGGCGGATTCGTAACGTTCCACGGTTCCGCCGCCGCTCATCGCAATGAGCAAATCGGCAGCATCCAGGCTCGTGGTCAACACGGCGACGAGGAGAGCGACGGACAGAGTGGTTTTCATGGTTGGTTGTCGTTTCATTCGTATCCAATCGCTTTGAGTTGCTGCTGGAAGTCGGCCGGAAGATCGGCCAGCGGCTGGTCCAAGCCGCGGGCTGCATATCGGAGCATGTTCAGCAGCAAACGGTCGGCCACCGGGTGTCCCAAGTTCTCGCGAATCAGCAGTGAGTTCAAGATGAATTCGCCGGCGCCCAGGGTGTGGACAGAAACCGTGAGACCAGCCGAATAGTCGATCGAGGTGTTCGTCGCTCCAGCGACCACTTCCGCCGGCGTGTCCTGGCCCGTCCACGCGACATCCGAGATGATCTCGCGGTAGAACGTGTAGTCCATCAGGCCTCCGGCGGGCAGCCCGTCGAAAATCGGATGCGTCTTGGCCCATTCGTCCTTGTGGTAGAGCCAGGAGGGCAAGGCCGTCAGGCTGCCCTTCTTCGTCAAGGGTACCCAGCCTGCAGGCTGATCTGCCTTGACAAAGACGGACGGTGAAAGGAACACAACCGAGGAGCCCCGGGCGATGCGCTGAGCCAACTCGCGGAACGCCGCTGCGCCGCCTGGCGCCGGTGGAGTGCCTGTTGCGAGAACCAGCTCCCGCCCCGCCGGCGCGGTCGATGCGAAGGGCCGCGTGCGAATGCCGTGATCGCTCAGCCACCCGGACAGCTGAGCATCTTCGCCCCAGAGGGCGACTTCTGCTGCGACCTTGGGCAATTCGGCGGAATCCGCTACGTAGAACTCTGTCGCTCGGCCCATGGCGGCTGCTCCGCGCTCGAATGTGGCCAGTAAGCGATACTCTCCCGCGGGGCCGTCGATCATGATGTCCTCGGCAAAGATCGGCAGGGCGAAGGGCGGCTCAGGCTCGCCCTCGGGATCAGGAATCTTGACCATGATGGTGCGGTCAAAGACGCATTTGGCCGCAGGCCCAACGACCTGGATCCGCGCCGGATACTCCCCCGGCCTCAACACATCCTCGTTGGCCAGTACGGCCTCCAGCCGAACCTTCGTTCCGCGGTATACATTGACCGGCTCGACGAACAAGCACCACCGCAGCGGGTACCAGCCATCGAACAGGCTATCGATCGTGCCAGGTTTCAGGTCACGGAAGGTCGTAAACAGGCCCTCACCGCAATTCGCTTGGTCGACCGTGCCAGTCATGCTGTGGCCAACCACATTGGGATTGGCGCGAATCGCGTTTAGCCCCAGCAACCGCTGCCTGCCCATCTTGGCCAGGCATTGTGCAAAGAAATCCTCGGGGCTGGCGAACGTGTCGGTCATTCGCCAGCGAGTCCAATCCACCATGAACTGGTCCAAACGTTGCTTGTACCACTGTGCATCTTCGAGTTGCTCGGCGCCGAGCTGCTCGAAGTGCCGTGTTGTGTTGGCCAAGTCCACGCCGCTGCCAATGCCGTATTCCGAAATGAACACCGGCTTGCCACCGTCGCTTGCACGGAGTGACTCGCGGGTCATTTCGGTTTCGTTAGCGGTGCTTATGGCTGGGAGGCGACGCTGGTCGCTGGCCGTGCGCAACTCGCGGATGATCGCGGCCGTATGTGGCACTCGCTTGTAGGGGTGCTGATCACTGAGCACATCTTCCCACACCTTCGAGCCAGGATTGCTCAGGGCGCCTAACGATGTTTTCGACGCTCCGATGATCTCGCCCTTGGCGAACGGCTTGAACGTCGCTGCATCGGGAGACTGACCTGGTTGCAGGTAACCGTAGCTCCACGCGTCCTGCGGGTTTCTCTCGATCGAGAACTCGCGGGCCGCATCGAAGGTCCTGCCTACCGCAGCGCGAATCGTGGCAGCCATCGCTGTGGTGTCGCCGCCGTACTGCCCGTTGCCCCATCCCACCGCAAAGTCGACGGTATCGCCGGTATTGGCCGACACCGTTTTCTCGCAAGCTGATTCGTTGCCTTGCCCCTGCAGATTAACAAATCCGTCGAACAGCGATTGACCCTGGTGGAGCACATGAACATCGGTGCTTGCCTGTTCGGAAATTCCAGTGAATCTGGCCGCTACGGAGTACTCGCCGGTGGCAGGAGCCGTCCAACGCAGCACGCAATACTCGCCGTTTGGACCGGGGTGCAATGCCAAACAGTTCGGAGCCCAGACAACGCCGACCGCTTGGATCGGCGCCTGCTTGCCGTTGAAGGTGACGTTCGGCTCTAGGCCCACCTCGCCTTTCCACAGGGAAAGGCCATCCATCGTGTTGCCGACGAAAGTGAACAGGCCGCTGTTGAGCATCACCACGCGGGAGCCGTCCAGCGAGCGAACCAGCGGCAGTGTGTCAACCGCGTGACTCAAGACGGGCCCCTCGGATGTTTCGTTGAGCAAGCCCCACATCACCACGCTGGGATGATTCCGATCACGCACGATCATCTCCGTAATCGCGCGATCGAAACGCTCGGTCATCTTCGGCGAAGGCTGGAGCAGCCAACCGGCGTAGCACTCCTCGTAAGCCATCAGGCCCAACTCATCGCACAGGTCAAGCTGGTAGCGCGTCGGCACGGCGCAGAAGAAGCGGATCGCATTGAAACCCATCGCCTTGGACAAAAGTAGATCGCGGCGGGCCAGATCACGATCGTGCGGCCAATGCTGTCCGATCGGGTAATGCGTGGAGGTGTGCGAGGATCGCAGGAACAGCCGCTTGCCGTTCAGTCGAAAGTAACCATTTTCGAAGCGGAAATCACGGAATCCGCAACGGCTGGACCCCTCATCGAAGGACTCGCCGTTTCCCACCTGCACCCGCGCCGTAACGCGATAAAGATACGGATCGTTCAGTTCCCAGAGCCGCCGTTGACTGACTGGCAGGCTGATCTCGATGAGCGTATCGCCGGGCGGCAGCTCGCGATCCACATCGACGGCTTGCAGGGTTGCCCCCTCGGACGCCGCCGCGACGGAAAACGCGAACCGGGCTTGGGTCGCGGTGGGCAGCGTATTACGACATGTGGCGCGAATGCCGATGAATCCGGTCGTTGGGTCGGGTTCCAGGTGCAGGTCGGTCAGATAGGCGGCTGGGGTGAGGAGCAATTCGACCGAGTCGACGATGCCGCCGTCGTTGTACAGTGCGCCAGGGCCAAACGGGATCACTTTGCAGCGCCTGGGCACTTCGGCGAGCTTGATGCCTTCGATGGGTTCGTTGGTGGGATTGAGGACGCGGACCGCCATGCGGTTCCTGCCCGGCACGATGGCGTCGGTCACATCCAGGACGAATACCCCTTCGCCGCCTTCATGCCCGCCCACGCGCACCCCGTTGAGCCACACTTCCGCCATATAGTCAACTTGCCAGAAGCGAAGCAGATAGCACCCGCCCGGATGCGGATTCGTCGGCGCATCAAAATCGTGCCAATACCAAACGACACCGTGATAGGCCGGAAACGCCTCTTGAATGATCCATGGCACTCGGGTCGGTTTCGCCTCCTTCGTCGGGGCGTTGAACCACTGTTCCGCGCGGCCCACATTCTTGGGGTCCGTGTCAAGCAGCCAGTCCTCGCCGTCAAGCGAGAGCGTCAGAGTGGGTTGCGGCCCAACAGTCGCGGTAGCTGACGTGACATGGGCGGTCTCGACGGCGAAGCCGCTGCCGCCATACGCGGTGAGAATTACAACAAGTGCGACGAGGGCTTTCATGGGTCGTTGTTCTTTCTTGTTGTTCTTGCGGATCACGCCAGCGCCGGTGGCCAACAGGTATACAAAGCGCGGGGGATGTACTCACTCGTCAATGTTCATGCCTGTTTCGACCTTGCCGCCCCCTTCGTTTTTCAGTTTCATCCCGCGCAGGAAACGAGTGCCCGTGATGAGCGTGCTTTTAGACTTCGCGCCGAGCAGGACATGGTTCCGGTCGAAGCCCGTGAAGTCGCAGGCGCTGTCCGGCACGCTCAGGTGGCCTTGGATGCGGTAGTTGCCTGTGGGCACAAACACGATGCCGCCACCAGCCTTGCCGACCGTGTCAAGAGCCTGCGAAAACGCGGCAGTGTCGTCGGTGCTGCCGTCCCCCACCGCACCGCAATCGCGAACGTTGAGGCCGCATGACATGCTGCCTGTTGATGCTGGTTCCGCCTCAGCCGCGCGACCAAGCGACGCCAAGCCGACCAGCGCCGGCGGCGCCGAGTTGCGTCAGGGCGGCGCGACGGGAGGTGGGTGAGTGGTTCGGTTTCACGGTGGTTCTCACTTTCTGGCTACGGGGCCTGTAATCAAGTGCGCTGGAAATGCGAAGTTGCCGGAGGTACTCACGTCGCCCCCGAACGGGAAGCCACCGGTGTTAGTCTTGGCGATACTGACCATCGTCCGGGGATCACCGGCAACCACATGGATATCGAGCGTGGCGAGAGTTGCGAGAAGAACGAAGAGAACGTTCATGATGCGATGCCTGATCTGTCGCGAGGCCCTGGTTCTGGTTAATATCCGATCGTTTCCAGCAGTGTGTCAAAATCGGGCG
Source organism: uncultured Planctomycetota bacterium (assembly GCA_963802295.1). Taxonomy (GTDB): domain Bacteria; phylum Planctomycetota; class Planctomycetia; order Pirellulales; family Pirellulaceae; genus JAJRVM01. The sequence continues at coordinate 1,112,277 of CAWDIM010000022.1, forward strand.
GCACTTCCACCGGGGGCTCGTCCAATTCGCCGCCGGCATGGTTGAGAAGGTTGCGTACGAGGCGCTCCGCAACGGGGTCGGTGCCGAGATTCTCGCGGATCCGCAGGGTGTTCAGGACGAAGCGGCCGGCGCCCAGACGATAGGTGGCCAGCAGGATACCCGATTGATACCCGAATTGAGCACGAATGCCGCCACAGAGCAGATCCTCCGGCGTATCCAAACCACTCCAGGCCCAGCCGCCCTGTGGAATGATGTTGCGGTAGACCGTGTAGTCGAGTATGCCGCCGGAGGGCAGTCCGTCGAAGACGGGGTGCCTCAGCGCGAACGTGTCGCCGCGATAGTAGCCGCCACAAAAGTCAATGACGCCAATCGTCCCTTTGTTGACGCACGGCACCAGTGCCGTCGGGCGGTCGCCGAGCGCAAACACCGCCGGCGACAGGAAGATGGCCGTGGATCCGCGCGCAATGCGCTGGGCAAGTTCGCGGAAGGCCGCCACATCGCCGCCGCCGCTGCCAACCAATATCAATTCGCGACCGGCGGGTGCTTGTGCGGAGTAAGGGTGGGTATGGATATTGTGCTCGGCGAACCACTTTGCCAGCCCGTCATCCTGGCCCCACAGCGTCACCTCCCGGTCCACCGCCGGCATGTCCGCAGGATCGAAGACGTTGAAATGGCTCTCCTCTCCGGTCGCTGCGGCGCCTCGCTCGAACTGGACCACGAACTTGTAGTCTCCCGTGGCGCCGCTGATCGGCAATTCGCGTGAGAACACTTCCCGCACCAGCGGCGGTTCGTCCGACGCACTCGGATCGGGTACATCCAGTGTGAGTTGTTCCTCAAACACCCGGAAACCGTCGGGCGCGATGACTTCTACTCGCACCGGATATTCGCCGGCACGCAAGGCATCGAGATTCGACAGCAGGGCTGCGAGTTTCACCGTCGAGCCGCTGTACACGTTGACTGGTTCGGTGAACAGGCACCAACGCACCGGCGAAGTGAGGTCGGCCTGGAGGTCCACCACGCCGGGCTTGAATTCGCGAAAGGAATTCAGCAAGCCAATCCCGTTGAAGTCGGAATCGGGCAGGCGCAGAAGTAATAGCCGGCCAGATGGGGATTGGCGCGCAGAGCGTTGCCGGCTTCGCGGCGCAACTTCAGCATGTTGAGCTCGCTCGCAAGAAAATAGTCCTCGGGCGCGTCCAGATGCGGTCGAGATTCCATTTCTTCCAGTCCACGAGGAACTGGTCGAGCTTATCGCGGAAATAGCGGGCGTCGTCGGAGTATTCGGCCCCCATCTGCTCATAGTGCCGGGCCAAGCGGGGCAGGTTGACGGCACAGCCGGTGCCGATCTCGCTGACCATGATCTTGCGGCCTTTGGCCATCGCGCCCAGCGTCCTCATGCGATCGATTTCCACGGCCGTGTGCGGTACAGGTTGGTAGGGATGGATGTCGGCTTTGATCTCCGCCTGGCCGGCTGACATGGCGTGACTGGTGGCGGGACCGTCCGGCCGTTCGCTGCCCATCAGATACTCCCAAGCCGTCCCCCCGGGATTGCTCAGCGAGCCTTGCGCAAGCTGCAGATCAAAGCCGCCGCTGTTGAGCCACACGACGCGCGTATCGTCCAGGAATTTCACTAGCGGAAGACAATCGGCGGCGTGCCGAAGCTGAGGACCGGCGTTGATCTCGTTGAGCAGGCACCAGATGACAATGCTCGGGTGATTGCGGTCCCGGCGAATCACGCCTGCGATAGACCGGTCGAATCGGCCGGCCATCTCTGGCGTGTCGGCCATCGCGATCGCTCCGTAGTGTTCCTGCTGGACCAGGATTCCCAATTCATCGAAGACATCCAGGTCGCGGGCACGCAGCCCACCCCAGATGATGCGGCAGGTGTTCAGTCCCATGGCCTTCCATGCCAACAGGTCGCGTCGCAGATAGTCTTCGCGCGGCGGCAAGCGGAATCCGACCGGGTAATGCGGCAGGATCAGCGCCCCTGGAGATAGATACGCTGGCCGTTCAACCGAAACGCATCTTTCTCGAATCGAAAATCGCGAAAGCCGCAACGCGTGGACTTCTCATCGAACGATGGCGATTCGGCGACCGTGACGTGGCTTGTCACGCGATAGAGATACGGATCATCCAGCGTCCATAAACGCGGTTGTGCGACAAGCAGTTGTCCTTGGACTACCGTGTTGCCAGGGGGCAACTTGCGATCGATGACTGCCACATCGATGGTTTCACCGTTGACGGCGGGTGCCACGGCAAAGCGGACTCGGGCCGTTAACGACCTGGACGAGGCATTGCGGAGAGTTGCCTCGAGGCGCAGTTGCCCTGTCTTCCAGTCGGGCTTCACGTACAGATTCTCGACGCGCACGGCAGACGCGACCAACAAATCCACGGAGTCCACAATACCGCCTACGTTGTAAATCGCACCGGGTGCAATCGGATACGTCCTGCAACTCCGCGGCGTATCGGCCAGAGCAATCCCATCGATGGGCTCATGCGTCGGATTGAGGACGCGCACGGCCAGCACGTTGTTTGCGCCGGGCCGGATCATGTCCGACGCGTCCAGTTCAAACGGATCTTCAGCTCCTTCGTGGCGGCCGACCAGCGTACCATTGACGTACACCTCAGCCAGGTAGTCCACTGCCGCAAACCGGAGGATGTAACGGCCGTCCTGGTGCGGATTGAGTGGCGCCGCGAACTCCCGCCAATACCACGCCACACCGTGGTAAGCGGGGAACACATCCTGGATGATCCAGGGCACTCGGGTCGCCTTGGCCTCGGGCCGCGGCGCGTTAAACCACGTTTCCTGCCGGCCCACGTTCGTCGGGTCCACGGCGATCCGCCAACTGTCACCATCCAGAGATAACACCCGTGTCGGCTCGGCGGCCAGGAGGGCGGGCAATATTTGCTCGCCGCTTCGGGATGTGCCTTCACCGGCCGGCGCGGATGACGGTCCCTCGCCTCCATCGGCGCGCACGGCGAACGAACACGAGCTCGGCGGCAGCGCGCGCTGCATCCCGCCCGTCAGCAATGTGGGCGTGACTGTCAGCTGATAGAACCCAGCGTCCAGCGACAAGCGAACCTTCGCTCGGAACCCAGCGTTGGCGTCCAGAGTGACCGGTTCGATCGGATGGTTCTTTCCCGCGAGATCGACGCACTCCAGGGTAGTCGTGATTTGCTCGACGGCTTGTGGCACGTCCAGGGCATCGTAACTGAATTCGAATTCGGGCCCGTGTTCTCCATCGAAAATCCGCGATGCCACACAGGGTCGGACGGTCAAACCGAAGTTGCCGATGATGGTTTCCAAGCGGTCTTCGTCGGACACTTGCTCGCGGAACTCCGCGAGCGCCTGGCGATGCACGCGAAACGCGTCGATCTGACCGCGAAAGCACCGGGAATCGAGGCCCAGCGATTGGCCGATGCGAAAAGGCTGCGGTGAGGCGGCTACCGGAGCACTGTCACGCGCGGATCCGAGCAGTATCCCATTGACGAACAACCGCAGTTCTTCTGAGGTCTTCACGACTGCCACGTGCTGCCATCGATCGGCGACGAGTCGCACCGGTCGGGTGGAAACCCACCGGCCCCCCTCTGCCCCATAGTGTGCCGCAAACTGGTTGGTGTTCCCTCCGTCCTGTTCCAAGGCGATCCCCAACGCGCCGTGGAAATGATTGCCGAAGAGGTCGGCGCACGTGTTCTGCGTGGCAGCCGGTTTGACCCAGCACTCGATGGTAAATTCCCTTGCCAAGTCGCTCGGCCAAGGACCGCAATCGACGAAATCATGTTCCCCATTCAAGACGATGCTCTGGCCGACTTTGCCCGTGGCAAAAAAAGGTTGTCCGTGCAGCGTGCCAGCGCAACCATGCCCGGAAGCGTCATTTGCATTGTCGTCGAAGGGGTAATCCGCCACCACATTGCCGCGAATGGTAAGCCCTTCTTCCGCAAACGCATAACTCCCAAGAAAGCACAGGACATACAGTGCAGGCGGGAATCTCATGGGAAGCCCTCTCCTCAAACTGAATGGTAAGATCCTGGTAGCGACATCAAGCCTGTCCTGACGGCGTCTCGGGCCGGCCGCCCTGATTGCCGGTGATCCGTCAACAGCCCTGTGGCCGCAACGAAACGCCGGACTTTCCGTTCCAGCTGGCGCATTCTACAGCATCGCGGCGGTCGGTTCAGGTTGCCTTAGGCGTTCCCTGCACGCCCGCCTTTGTGCCGTCGTCAGCTTACGCTTCGGCTTTGGCATCGGCCGTCCTTGGTGCCGGTCGATCTGTGAAGATCGCTCGTGCAACTGTGCCCCGCCACATCTGCTTGTAGTTGTGGAAGGATTCGAGCAGAAGGAGTCGCGTTCCCCTCCGCGCGAAGCCACAGAGCCGAGCGGGTTCTTCTGGGGGTTGGGTAACAGAGGCTCGAGCTGGGATTGGCCCATCCGCAGAGGGTCGTCCGAGCCACAGTCGATAAGGCAGAGGCCTGTCGTACACTACCGGCTACGTGATGCGAGGCACTCGAAATTCGCTGGACCGCTGGACCGCTGCCGCACGCAACGCAGCGAGATTCTCTCTCGTGACCGTCAGCGTCCGCCGCGATACAATAGCTCCAGGATGTGACGTGCTGTATGATCGCCAGTGCGAACGGCCCGTCGATCGGGGTAATCTACCTGCCACTGACCTGAATGACGCACATGGCGATCGCCTGCCTGTTGGTCGTAGTGAACGCGTACGGGAAGCCACTCTGCCGATGAAAGTTGACCCATCATGAAGAGTCTCGTAGTCCTTTCGTTGTCACTTTGTGTTCTTGGCGGACGTTCGTCAGCCGCGCAGGAGCCGTTACATGTCGTCAACGGCGACTTCAGCGACCTGAGCGAACTCAAGCCATTCGGTGGACATGGGTGGTACGAGGGAGTTCCGGCCGGTTGGCAGGCATCATCGAAAACTCCTCTTTACGCGGTCCACACGGGAGCTGATGGAAAGCAGCCGACCTGCAATGTGTCGCAGCTTGGTGTATTTGAACAGAATGTCGGAACGCTCACTCAGGCAGCCGATGTGGTGCTCACCATGGATGTCACGGACGAGTGGGGCAAAGGAGCGGAGTTGAGCGCGGAAATATCGGATGCCGATGGCGAGACGCTTGGCCGCATCCAGCTCACAGCCGGCCCCGCGCAGCGCCTCGTCGCGGGGAAGGTGCCGGCAGGCACCACCATCCTCATTCGGTTTCAGGCGCTCAACGCCACAACACCGGCATTGGATAACGTGTCCGTCGCGAGCTTCGCGCCTGCGTCCCAGACTCCCACGCCGCAGGTGACGATCCGCCGTTTTCAGCCGGACCAACCGCTGGCTCGCGCACGGCGCGCGGCGTCGGTTTCAGCGGATCTGGAAGGCCTGGGGGCTGAGGATGTGGAATTGGACGTCACCCTCTCACTGCCGGCCGGAGTCCGCGCCGTGCATTCGAACGTGGCCAAGCCTCTCCGCGTCGAATCATCGGAAGGATGGTCGCGACTGACTTGGAGTCTCGAAGCCGCCGAGCCCATGGCCGCGGATATGGTCCTCGAACTCAAGGCAATGGACGGAAGCCCCGTCGCACATCAGTCGCTGCGCATGCTCTTTCTCCCGCCCGTGGAAAAGTCCTCCCCACCGTACATTCCCGAGCCGGTACCGGCTCCCACGTCCATGCTCGTCGGCGCGCACCATTGTCCGCTGTGGGAAGCGGACAGGCCGCAGATGTGGCTCAACGTCCTCAAGCATCCGGAACGCACACCCGCGCTCGGATTCTACTCGCAGGAGAATCCGGAGGTGTCTGACTGGGAGACCAAATGGGCCGTCGAACATGGCATCTCGTTCTTCGTTTACTGCTGGTATCGCACCGAACAGGGAGGCGCGGTGAAGACGCGGTTTGGCAGCGCAATTCATGACGCCCTATTTAAATCGCGCTTCGCGAGCAAGATGAAGTTCACGCTCATGTGGGAAAACCAGGTGCGTGGCCAAGCGGGCGTGGCCGACGAACAAGACCTCTTCACGAACCTGCTGCCTTATTGGATAGAGAACTACTTCCAGCACCCCAGCTACCTGAAGGTGGACAACAAGCCGGTGTTGTTCATCTATCGGCCGGAGTTCCTCATTGACGATCTGGGGGGCGTGACGAATGTGGCCAACGCATTCTCGCGGATGCGGCAGGTGTGCCGCGAGTCGGGTTTCGACGGGCTCTATCTGTTGGGCGAATACCGCGGCACCGATCCAAAACATCTTGAGCTGATGAAAAGCCTGGGGCTCGATTACACGTTTGCCTATTGCTGGTACGTGCACGACAACCCGACGCCGGAGCGGGCCATCCAAACACAGATGGAGTATATCCGCAAGACCCAGGAACTCAACATCCTGCCGCAAGTCGTCACCGTGTCCCAGGCCTGGAGCGGGTGGCAGGATGAGGGGACCATCTGGAAAATCCCTCCGCCGCAATTTGAAACCCTGCTGCGGCAGGCCCAGGAGTTCACAGCCACCTTGCCGCAGCAGCAACTCGGCAGCCGCATGCTCCTGCTCGACAACTGGAACGAATGGGGCGAAGGCCACTATCTCGCGCCCTATCGAGAATATGGCTTCGGCTATCTCGATGCGGTGCGCAGGGTCTTCTCCACCGCGCCAGAAGAACATCTCGACCTTCTGCCGGAAGACATTCAGCGAGGTCCGTATGACACGGCAGTCCGCGCTCATTTCGAAACGCTCGAACAAAAAGCACGGCTCCTCTCGAAGCGGGTCGTGAAGGCGGCCGCGCCGGCCGGACTGGTCGCGTGGTGGACGTTTGATGAACCGGAGGACAGTCCGACGGCGCTCGATTATTCCGGCCATCGGAATGGCGGATGGCTGGAAAAGACGCGGCGTACGGCGGGATGGGAAGGTACCGCTCTGGTCTGCGATGGCGGCAGTGTGCTGCTCCCCAGCAGTCCGCTGCTGGGCGAGCTCCAGAAGTTTACCGTCGAGTGCTGGGTCCGAACCGACGTGGCCGCGCAGGACAACCGGTGGCTGGTCAACAGTGTTTTCCACCACAACATCACCAGCGGTTTTCGCCTGGGTGTGCTGCGTGGCAAACCCTGTTTCCAAGTGCCGCAGACGGACTGGAGCCATCACCTCAGCGGTGACGAGCCGCTGCCAACTGGACGATGGGTGCATCTGGCCGCGACCTTCGACGGCACCACGATGCGACTCTACATGGACGGCCAAGAGTGCGGCACCATGTCCCGCCCAGGCGCTCTCTTGCCGACGGATGGCCGCTTCGTTCTCGGCAACTACGAACTGGACCATCGCTCTTACTTCCAAGGTCTACTCGACGACGTGCGGATTTACCGGCGCGTGTTGTCGGGATACGACATTCGAGCAAACGCTTCCAGGCTCCCAGAAGGACAACCTTGAAGTCTTAACGATCACTCCTCAGCCAGTCACCCGTTGCGGCGAGACTTGAGACGCGCCGGATATTCCCACACGGTTTGAGTCATACGCGATCGTCAACATGAGTACGAGGAAACCCAGCCGCACACAGAATCTTGTCTGTCTTCGCCCACCGGGAAATCGACACACGCAGCCCGACTCTCGCGGCTGGCCCGCTACTCAGAGTGTCCAGCCTGGCCGGTAGCGGGACAGCTAGGCACCGGCCCAAGAAGCCGCCAGAATTTGCGTGCTACGAGCACTTGTGGCCAGGGATGATGGGGCGAGATTGGAAGTCACGATTGACTTGTTTCCGCCGGATCGGAAACGGCGCGACGCGGATAACACTCAGAAAGCGCTGCTCGACGCGCTCGCGCACGGCGGGGCTTATCACGACGACAGCCAGATCGTGCATCTCGACACCTGGAAACGACAACCTGTATCGGGTGGGAAAGTCGCCGTAAGGATACGAAGACTGGAATCATGACGATGTCGTTGAACCTGTTAGATCACTGTGTCTCCTGCGGAAAACCACTTGAGGAAACCCCCTCGGGAGTGCCCAATCATCACTGCAGTCGGACGCAAGAAGCGGCGCAGGAGGTGGCCAACTGACGAGAACTGAAGAGGCCGCGAGAAAGACGACGCACATTCGCTCAGCGACTCGCGGAAGGATTTGCGCTCTTGAGACTGCACGGATGACGGACCCTGTCAGCAACCCACCGCACTACACATTCAGTCGCATCGAGGTGATCGATGCCATCGAGACCTGGCAGCTCGGCTTCCATCTCGGAAACGTGGTGAAGTACGTGGCCCGCTCCGCGCATAAAGGGCAACAGCTGGAGGATCTCAAGAAAGCCCGCTGGTATCTCGACCGCGAGATTCAGCGTCTGGAGAACCCATGAAGCTACGCCCCTATCAACAAGACGCGGTCGCCTCGGTTTGCCCCGCCACCATTGTTGATGCCAAGATCAGTGAGGACACCATGGCAATCCTCCTGTCGGAAAAAGGGGAAAGAGAGTCTTGGAGATCATGATGCTGTTATATCGTGTCTGCAAAGCAGAGCAACCAACCTGCGACGGCTTCTGTCAGGTGGTTCATGTGCCCCCATGTTGGCGAAAGGGAGGATCGAGTGGCGATCGGCCGATGAACCGTTCCGAACATCATCCATGAGAATCCACTACTGCTTGCGTCTTTGGCGAGGCGCCCGGCATATCCAACCCGCGGTCCCAATTGAAAACCGTTTCTTTGTTCTTGAGCCGAGCGATCCAGAGCTTCGAGATCCGGCTGTCGCCCAGTTCCCATTCCGGGTCCTCGGCATGCTCCGGAAAGACCAAAGCATCGAACCGGTAACCGGCGATCGTGCCAGAAACCCAGGTTCCGCTTCCAGAAGCCCGGCGGCTTGCTTTTGTGATCGCCAGGTCGTCGCCCACGTCGAAGTTGTGGGCGTCGTTTGTGTTGGCCATCTTTGTTTCTCCGTTGTTCGCTATATGGGAAACTCGCGTCCGCTGACACACATGAGCCATGGAAGGCGGAACACATCAAGCGCTGTTTCGGAGAACTCGCAACATTATCTGGGTCGCTTCTGTTGCGCGATTTCCGCGCATGTTGCCGGCAGGCCGCGTGCGCCCGTGTTTGCGCCGTGTCGCGGCCGCCCGTACGGCCATTGCCCCGAAACGGGAGTTCGCCCGTGAGCAGCTCAAACAGGATCACTCCCAGCGAGTAAACGTCACTGCGCGCATCGGCGTCGTGAGCTGCTCCTCTTGCCTGCTCGGGCGACATGTAGGCGGGAGTACCGGGACTTCGTCTCCGTGGGATGCGCGGGCAACTGGGCTCGCCATTGGATCGTGCCGCCCATTATGGCGTTTTGCACGGCTGGCGAAAAGAGATTTTGTGCAGCAGCAAGGGGTGGCCTCCGTCGTAACGCGAGATTTATCTCGCGGTACGGCCCCGGGTACCAGCGCGGGTTACCGCTGCCCTGGGACGCGGGATGGTACCACTCCCCTTTTCTTCCTCGGAAGATTCATTTGCTGATCTTCTTATAGTAGTACACAACCGTTTCCATGTCGTCTCCGCGACTTCCCGCGAGGAAAGTCATCGACGAGCGAAACGCGATTGGGTCAGGGCCGAAGAAGCGATAGAAAACGCCGTCCTGATCGTTTCGACCACGGTTTTGGTGGCTTGGGCATCCAATCCAACGGGTCTGATGGTCGTTGAATCCCCACGTGAATCCGTAGTCGTCCTCGACATTGTTGCCTTCGATTGTGTAGGGATCCGTCTCTTCGTCGAGGCGAATCTTGATTCCTCCTGTGTGAAAGACCATATCGCTCTTGTTCTTCTGGATGTAGCCGGTCACAAAGCCGGCGAGAAAGCCGTTGCCAGTGACTCTTGCCATCTCGATGGTACCGCCCCGAGGCTGGGTGGTTGCGAAACGCTTGTGCTCGGCGTGAAGACGGTAAGACGTTAATGGCGTGTCCGCCTCATACCGGTGCCAGTCCACGACGGTTCCCAAGAATGCACCCTCATTGCCACGAACGAGAATTTGGCAGGACTTGCTGAACGGAATGGGAAGAAACAGGTTGTACCCTGGCGTACCCGGAATGAGCGCATCCTTCTTACTCGCCTCAGGGTTCGGCAAAACGGCGAAGGCCGCGCAGTCTACAAAGTAGGGCTCTCGGTCCTGCATCACACCGAAGAATGAACTCAGTGGTGCCCGAACTTGCGGTTCCTCCGCGCCATCGACCTTGATCTCGAGAGTCAGCTTGTCCTGATTGTTGATCGTAAGAAACCAGACATGCCGGATGCACCCAGGCCCGTTGATATTTGCTACTTCAGCAAATCCCGTGTTGTCGAGCCTGACCTCTTTTTTCTCGCGACGGGAGGCGAAGGTCGTGGGCAAAGCGATGAGTGGTGCCGCAGGATCCTGGAACGTTGCCGATTCACCTGCATTGGATATCGGCGTGGTTGGTTGTTCTTGGCCAGCAAGTGCAACGACAAAGCACACGGCTAGTGCGATTCCCCCACCTGCGATCCAACGAATCAGCCTCATCGCAACTATCTCCATCCTGCATAACGATTCGGATAACGCAGCCGGGAGTTGACGTTGCCGAGCGCAGCGAGCCTGCCGGCCTATTCCGGCTCGCGTTCATCCGTTTGTTCTGTGAAGTAAGGGTCTACGGTGGAGAGTTCCCCGGTGGATGTTTCGTCATAAAGTCGGCCATTGATCGAGTAGACGTTCGGAACTCCTGGCCGCCTGCTTTCTTCTTGAGCCTTAGCGACAGCACGATTTCCCATACGGACAATCTCATCGATTGTTGCATAAGTCTCCGCAGTCAATCGAGGCCGAATCATGGCGTTTCACCAACAAGTGCCAAACAGGTCGAGTAGAGTTCCTGATTCCGAACAGTGGTTTGGTCGCGAGCTCCAGTCGCGACGTCTTGCATCGTCGTCATCTCATTATAAATCAATACCCAGTTATCGGCCAGTTCGCGATAAATTCGCCAGAAGGTTCCCAGCGACCTCGTGAAACGGCGCCGAATATCTGATTCCGGGACGTTGTGGCCACCCTTTCGGACACGTTCGGCGACTCGAGCAACGCATGCGTCCGCAGAATCCACAAACAAGAACGCGATGTCAATGGAAGAGGAAGCCTTCTGCGCCGACACGATGAAGTTCCGCATCGTCAAACCAGACAGAGTCGATTCACAGACGCACGAAGCCTTCGCGGTACCAAGCACCCGGCATCCCACGTGCGCCAGGTGCGATGCGATGTTCCGCAGAACTCGGCTGCCGCCTTGCCCGCCATCCAATTGCGGATTCTCCGTTGATTTTGGCCGATGTGTCGCGTGATTCGGGTCGGGTACGACTAATACGGGACACGTCCTCCCGTGCAGTTCGGCGCGGAGGCGTTGGCGACTCAGGAGTGCGCCATCTGAACACCTTGCGACTAAATAAAGGCTCCCGTTATGCCCGGTCAGGCCGTAGCCCGAGAATTAACCCAAACGCCGTCACTGTGACGACACCGATTGGCCGCTCTCCCCAGCCGAAACTGCACTAGGTGGATGTGACCTGGGCGCGCAACCGAGGAGGGGCTTGGCGCGTCGGTGGGGGCGACCGGTGCACGAAGCGGCAGTCGCTTGAACGCATCGGTCGTAGCTGCGCCGGTCGGACTATGCCGGGGTGGTGACCCCGACACGCGATGCTTAGCTCTTCTTGTGACAAGGCGTTGGGTAAGCAATGACGCCGAGAGTCGCGTGGCGATAGGCCGACACAGCTGGTCGGCCTATCCCACCCTCAAGAGGGCAATATCCAGGTCGGCCTATCCCGCTGGGCGGCACGTATTCGGTCCCGGTTCAAGTGCTTGACGGGTATGAAATTCAAGCGATAATCGGCGAGCAGTGGCAGGCGGAATAGCCCGCCGCTTTGACGTTTGATCCGCACTGACGTCCGCAGAGACTGGCAACAGAACAAGTAAGGCGTGCAGCCGAGCGGCGGATCGGGGAGGAATCACAGTGGAGAGTCACTTGGCCGCCGCCGGGTGACGCCTCGTCGTTCGGACCTAACGGATCATGAACAATCCGACAGTTTATGTCGAAACAACGGTGATCGGGCACATTGCTGCGCGACAGCAGGCTGACATTCTCGTCGCCGCGCGCCAGCTCACGTCACAACGATGGTGGGCTGTCCGTGATCGATACACATTGGTCGTGTCTCAGATTGTCGTTGACGAGTGTTCCGCCGGCGATAGTCCCGCTGCATGGGAACGTCTTTCTTTGATAGCCGGCATCCCTATTCTCGCAGTTTCGCCAAATGCAAGAGAACTTGCAGACATGCTGATGCTCGAGCATGGAATTCCCGCATCCGAACCGCGTGACGCCCTGCATATTGCCATCGCGGCGGTGAACGGGATACAATACTTGGTGACGCTGAACTTCACGCATATCGCCAACGCGGAAACCAGGGCGACAATCGAGCAGATATGCCGAGATTGCGGATACGTTCCACCCCTAATCTGTTCGCCCGATGAACTCTTGGGGAATTGACAATGAGCGCTGACTCGATTAACGACGAGATCCTACGAATCAAGCGCGAACTAGCCGCGAGATTCGATAATGATCTGGATCGGATTATTGCCGACACTAAGTCGCGCGAGCGCAATGTCATCTCGTTGCCGCCGCGTCAATGCAAGTCCGAACAAAGCGATGCAGTGGAGCGGCAGAACGGGCCGATTTCGGAATCAACGTCCAATCCCGCCGCCCGCTGATCGCCAACGTTCGGTGCTTCGGCTGCAGCGGTCATCGACCCCGACGCGATTCACGCCAGGCACACGTTGCGCACTTCCACGGCCGGAGCGGGCAGGGGCTGGGTGGCTCGTTATCCTACGGCAGCGTTGACGACGGCTGCACGTTTCATGCATGGCTTCCCGACAGCGGTTGCATTGACCGCCGGCTCCAACGGTGTCCGGTTGCCCGCCGGGGTGAAATATACCTTGGCAGGAAACGGCACGTTGCCAGCGCGTGCAAGTGGCCTGCACTTGCGTCGCTTCCTGCGAGGGCCTATCCCACCCAGGTCTGACAGACCAGCCGCACTTTTCGCGTGTCCTCAGTCTGATTTGGCGGTGACCTGGACGGCACTACCGATGGCCGCGTCATTTCGACGGCGCAGGGGTCGCAGCTTGCGCGCACCGGGGGATGTCACCTGAGTAGTCTTGGGAAACGGCGGTTCGGTGTTTGGGCAGGAACGACCCGATTGTCAAGCGGGTCATCTGCTTGCGCGTTTGGGTCGATTTCACCGCCACGCCTGATACGAGGCTCACGGGTAATTGACGCGAGCTGTGCCGCAACATGAATGGAATCCCAGCGGCGGACAACCAGACTGCTGGTCAAAGAGCGGATTCCTCACCCCTGTCGACGTATGGTTTGCACAGGAGGGACTGGTACAATGTGCCCATTTGGAAGGGGCGCCAACGCTAGTTGAGGAGACAAGGACAACCATCGACGCACGATTTCGCGACCACGGACGGGGATGGCAGATTTACGCTCACCGGCTTTCCTGGTCGTGCATCGATCTCCGTGAGCATTCTCGATACAGAGACTTCGATTCGCGAGAACTACGACTATAAGCCGCCTCGATCCCGAACGCCTTCGCCAATGGGTGCTTCGATCGATCTAAAGCCCGGCGAAGAGGAACAAGTGATTGACCCTTTGCTGTTGACGCCCAGAGCCCAACTGCGGGGCGAAGTCCGACGCGCGAACGGCGAACCGCTTGCGAACGCAATGATCAAGCTTGTCTGGTCAAACCTACAACCGGTGATCCTCAAGGCCGACAACTCCGGTAGGTTCGAGACGCGGGTCCGCGACCTCCCGAACAAATACAGCAGGTGGTCTCTCATCGAACTGGACGAAACCGGCACCGACTACGTCGAAAGGGTTCGATTGCGCGTCGACCGAGACGACCCGAACTCAATGGTCCTTGTTGCACCGGACGCGGAGTGAATGCACGCTCAGTCTTGGCAACGAGCAATGTCTCGCCGTTGACGTCTGCCCCATCGAACGCAAAAGACGCACCTTGCACGTAGGCGGCCACTTGAATGGTTGACGTCGTGGCCGCCCCACAGTGTCCGTGGAGATGTGGGAGACCTCGGCGGCGGAGCGGTGGGACAGCAGGCGTTCGGAGAGTGGCTCGCGGCGACCCGAGGCGAAGACCGAAGCCAGTCGTGCTCAAACGCAACCTGCACTGGTGGCCGATACCTAAGCCGACAGTAATGGCGACCAGGATGACAGGATGTCAGGTCCAGGTGCAGCATTCCAGTAGAACTTGCCGAGTATCGGGGCTTGGCTCAAGCAGCAAAGTTCTAAACGTGTCAACCCAGGGATACTTTTCCACTCTCGCCCTAAGTGCCGCTCTGCCGGCACCTTCCGTCGCGCAAGGTCCGACGTCCTTGGGCTTTATGCCACCTGCCGGGTAGCTGTCTTCGATGCAAATTGCGCACTGTCGATGCAAATAGCGGACAGTTTGATGGCACCACGGCGCACACCCCGACGCGACGAGAGCACCGGGGAGAGCACCTTCATGCGCTCCGGGAAAACGGTGCTGACACGCATCTGCTGATCGTGCGGGGCGGTGACGCACGCACCCCCGAATACACGATGGTGCTGCGGTATGGCGAGGCCTGAGCTGACGGCTGCGTGTCTCAGCGGCTGAATGTCCAGGTTCGGCAATTGCGTGCGGCGATATGGAACCGCGGGCGCCTCTGTTCTTCGTGGCTCCAGGCGGTGGTAGAATTGGCGGAACGGGAACGATCAACAGTCGCGGGGATGAGCTCGCTGCCGCGCTCCGCGCCTAGTGCATTCCTGATACTTCCCCGGCCGGAAATCCACGGAGTGCAAACATGTCTACTGCAGAAGACGATCTCAGGGACTTCAGCGCTTTTGTGCGGGACCGGATCTCCAAAGGTGAGGCCGATGATTTGGGGTTGGCCGAGCTGTTTAATCTGTGGATGCTTCAGAACCCCACGGACTCCGAATCTTCCACCAATATTGCCGCCATCAACGCTTCGATCCGCGATTTCATGCACGGCGAGCGTGGAACGCCCGCGGGTGAGCATTCTCGTAAGCTTCGGCAAGAGTGAGGCTTGACTGCCTGCCATGGCCGTGAGACGTCCTGCGCATCTTCGGAAATGCCGAAGATGCGCCCTGTGATGCGCGGCAAGTCGACCTATGGGCAGGATGCCTCCCGCAACGGCCAACGCATCCGTCCAACGATTGCCCTGCTGCGCAAGGCCATACGCGAGGGTCGTGCCGACCACCATGTGCTCATTGTGTGCAGCGGAGATCGAGTCCATCCGGAGTACACGAGAGTGCTACGGTTTGACGACGGTGGATGACTCTACCGGCGGCACCGGACGAATGGACCAATTGCAGGTATCGAGGTACAATCGACAGAGGTTACGCCGATCAAGCCCTGCCCCATCGACTTCGTGTGGCCGGCCATTGGGATGAGTTCACAATCGCGACAAATCGGCCTCCATGTGCGGAGATTCTCGTGATGAGTACCGTATCCTATCCTCACCTCTCGCTCGACGATGAGGGAACAGCACGCATTGCGCGAACGCGATACAAGGTGCTGCATCTGGCGGCGGAACACTACCACCACGGGTGGTCGGCCGAAGAATTGCTGCGTCAGCACACCGACCTTCGGCCTGAAGAGGTCTACGCCGCACTCACTTATTTCTACGACCACCACGACGAACTCGTCGCGCAGATGGGTGAACTGGCCCGCGAGGCAGACATGTATCGATCACCGACGCCACTCTCGCGAGACGCCTTGTTGAGCCGCCGAAAGGAAGCCAGTTAGGTGGCCATTCGCTGCTACATGGACGTGCACGTTCCCGCCGCAATTACCGGTGGCTTACGGCACCGCGGCATTGATGTGCTGACCAGTCAAGGCGATGGCACGCGTGAAGTCGCGGACGAGGTGCTGCTGGCACGGGCGGGAGAACTCCAGCGTGTGTTGGTTTCCCAAGATGTGGATCTACTGCGGATTGTGCGTCAGTGGCAGAGCGAAGGCCGGCCTTTCCCTGGCTTGATTTTCGCACATCAGCAAGGGATGAGCATCGGGCAGTGTACCGCCGATCTCGAGTTGATTGCCGAGTGTTGTGAGGAGGAGGAATTGGCGAATCGGGTTCTGTTCCTTCCTCTCATCTAGCGAACGTCTCGGCTGCGAGCTTGGGCCTCGACGAGCGGCTGAACAACCTCGTAGGGCAATTGCGATTCACCGGCGATGTCGGCGATGAATCGCTGTCGATTGTGCGCTGCCGTTAAGAGGCTGCCCATCGTACGTTGCAGGAAGATGAACTCGGACGAAACGTCTCTGTAACCGAGATTGGCCACCGCCTCGTACTGGCGGTTGGTGAGGCAATCTTCGACTTTATCGAGCGCCTTGCGCAGCGCGTCGACGGCCTGCGCGACTCCGGCCGATTCAATCGCCAAAGTCATTTCGATGTCATCCAACTCCTGCGAGCGACGGTTGATCGCTTCGGCAACCCGATCATCGCTATTCTTCTCTTGCTCTTGACTCATGTGCTGCCTCAATCATGCGATGCCGGGGCCAACCACAAAATGACTCATCCGTCGGACATTCAGCATCCATCGTATCGACGACAATGTCTACGGACGAATGTCGTATGCACAAGATTGCCGACAAGAAAACTGCCCGCCGCACGGCGAAGCACCACGGGAAGCACCCACCCGTCGCGCCTCGCCGTAACTGCTTGACGACCTTTGGCTTTACGCGATCCGGTAGCCGGCCTCCGGAGCCGAAGGTTTTTCCCAGGAACGGTTCGAATCCTGTCGGGGATATTTTTCCGCTCGCGCACTAAGTGCCGCTCTGCCGGCACCTTCCGTCGCGCAAGGTCCGACGTCCTTGGGCTTTATGCCACCCGCCGGGTAGCTGTCTTCGATGCAAATTGCGCACTGTCGATGCAAATAGCGGACAGTTTGATGGCACCACGGCGCACACCCCGACGCGAAGAGAGCACCGGGGAGAGCACCTTCAACTTTGAGCAATGTCGCGCCTCTTTACGGCCCTCATGCCCGGACGAGCCGGCGGCGTTCGCTTTCACGTCCGCCGACGCACCGGCCAACGCACCAAGCCCCACTTGTGCAGGGCCAGGTGTGAGGTGTGAGTCGAGTATGGACTTGTCTCGCAGCCAGCAGCAAGAACGAAGCACGCCGTCGGGCGAGTTAGACCCGGCGGCGTCGTTTGGCAGTTCGTGTTGCGACAGTCATCGTAGGGTGTGACCGCTCTCGGCTTCATCTGCGGGATGACAAAACGCGTCTTCAGCGAGCTTGGCACATCTACCGACTACGCCCGAGGTCTAGGGAAACTCAACAGTCGTCGACAGCGAGGTTATTCAACCGGAACCAGGAAGCATCCGATCCCTCCGTCCAAACGCTGATGCATGGGAAACTCTTAGTTCCTATTGCACGTGGTTCAGTTAACCGAGCGTTCCACCCCAACGCACACTACGAAAATACGCAACATCCTCCAAATTGCCCATGACTAGATCGACCAGACGGAGCAGTATGCCATCATGGAATGGATCACCACTACCATCCAGGACTAAATCACCGGAACCATTGATACCCGCCGCAACCTTTCCGGATTCCTCGCTCTCGGTCCCGATCAGTGTCAGCGTCGGAGACGGCAGAGAGTCTGGGTTAAAGGAAAACGGTCGAAGAACATACCTCGATACGTTCTTCTGCGTGGGAACAGAGATTCGTCCACAAAACTCGCCGGGGCCGTTGATAGCACGAATCGCGTCGGCGGACAGTTCGGGAAACTTATCGAGGTGCAGGAACTCCGGCGTGTAGCGAAAGACTGTGCGTGTTGAATCTCCAAGCTGACCGGCGATCTGTAATAGCTCGCCATCATGGGGATTGTTAAGTTGAATAGCGTGCACATTTGCTATTTGAGCAGCTGGCGAATTTCCGCTTACGAACTGCAGGACCGCGGGTTCCGCTCCAGCTCGCAATTTCGTCATAGTGCTCCGTGTTGTAAAGGAAGCGCCGGCAGTTTGTGTAGTGTCCACGAACGGCCCTCTGAACACACCCAGGACATCGCCATTGTTGTTGATGTGGTGACCATAGCAAAATGTCGGTACCGGGTCCAAAGACTCCGGCACCAAAATCGGGGTCGCAGGCCACTTGCCGGCTTCGTCGGGAGCGTCTCGCGTGTCGATCAGAAGCCCCCGCGCTTGGAAATCGGGTCAATGGTTCCGTAAATGTCAGAGGAATAGGGGTGGTCGTTCTTCACGATGGTGACCAAAATTGCTCCCCAGTCATTGACCGAAAACGCGTTCGAAATTCGCCATCTGTTCGTTTCGTACTCGTCTACCGGTACTTGAACGAGGTCATTCAGGCCAATTGCTCGTGTAGGATGATCGCCGGGTGGTAGGATCAGCTGCAGCGGGATCGTACAGGAATGCATGCGACCGTGCCGTCCGGCATGAGTAATTTCCGACTATCTCGCCAGATTGTTCTGGTCCCATGAATTGCGCGAAACCCCGGAGGGAGCATCCCAGAACTGGATCTGGTACTTGATTTGGCAGTGAATTCACCGGGGGGTGGTGGGTCTACTGTCCGAGGCTTCCCGGCCCAAGCCTCAGCGTCCAGCAGCACGGTCGTCCCGATCAGAGCGGCGGCGAAAACGAGAGTCCATTTCCAATTCATCTTGTTCATGATTATTTTCCTTTGCCTAACAGACGGGAACACGGGTAATATTGGTTCCATGATGCCCTGAGCACGCACTACGAGCCGCCCGGGGGCTGCGGGGCCGGTGCGAGTTCTGCTTGGTGGCGAAACGCACCGGCCCTCTTTGTACCTTGTGCCGACAGGACCGTCCCGTCGGCCTACTGCTTGTCCTTCTCTTCCAACTCCTGAATTAGTCATCGTAGGGTGTGCCAAGCTCGCCGTACCTTGTACCCCATCATTCATCGTCGGACCGGCGAGCGCGGGCACACCAACGGCGCTGTCAGCGACACGGTGCCACTGCTGCTGGTGTGCCCGCGCTCGCCGGCATCTGCGGGATGACACAACGCGTCTTTGGCGAGCTTGGCACACCCTACCTACTCGCGCCACCATTTATAGGTCAGTGCTGGGCTGGTGCAGGTTACCTAGCCGGAACCAAGAGGCAACCGAGTGTCTCGGAGCAACGGCAGCCGATCCATGGGAAACCCGTAGCGTCCCGTTCGGTCAAGTAAGGGTCGCTGCTGAAATACTGAGCCAGCCAGGTATTCACCTCTTCGGTAGTACCAATCACGAGATTGTCCATATTGAGGGCACCCTTCGTGCTATGGAACAGGTACATTTTGCCGAAGCCGTCAGCCATCACATCGCTCGTATTGTTAATATCTTCCCCAATCAGGCCGGCGTGCTCCAATTCATTGCCCAGCAGCGTCGGAGACACCTGCAAGTCGGGGTTAAAGCGAAACGGTCGAAGAACATACTTCGATACGTTCTTCTGCGTGGGAACAGAGATTCGTCCACAAAACTCGCCGGAGTCGTTGATGCCCGTAATCGCTGGGCTGGACAGTTCGGGAAATGTCTCTAGATCCGCGTACTCAGGCGTGTAGCGAAAGGGAGTGCCGTTTGCATCTCCAAGTCGGCCGACGACCTGTAACGGCCTGTACAGGCTGGGATCGTTAAAACTACTGACCACATACGAGGAGGTTGTGAACGGCAGGACGGTAGGCGTCTCGGGTTCGCTGGCGCTATAAAGCCCCGTGTTGTAAAGGAAAGCGCCGTGTTGTGTACCACCGTCACTGTACCCACCCAGCAAATCGCCGTTGTTGTTAATTTGCCGGCCGATACAGATCTTCGGCGTCTCGTCTGGATTCCACAGTGGTGGCACGACAGGAATCCAGGTGGCCGTCCAGGGCGTCACCGTCGTGTCGATCAGTAGCCCGCGTCTTTGGTACTCCGGATCGGTGGTAAGGTGGTGGAGTATCTTCTGGACGCTGACGAGGAGTGCTCCACGGTCGTTGATCGAAAACCCTTCATCGATATACCATACCGGCGCCCCCGGTATTTCTCCTGGTATCTGAACGAGATCATTCAGGTCAATTGCGCGGGTAGGATTCGCACGTTGATCGTAGATGAATCCGTAAGCGTAGCCGGTGTGCGTAGCCGGGTGATAGTTCCCCACCATAACGCAGGAACTGTTCATTGCCCTGACGCGCCCGAAATGTCCGTCTCCCGGAGCGGTAAAGTAGTTGATTTGGTAGCGGATCGGCGGTGGCGGCGCAGGCTTCCCGGCCCGGGCCTGAGCGTCCAGGAGCACGGTTGCCCCGACCAGAGCAGCGGCGCACGCGAGAGTCCATTTCCAATTCATCTTGTTCATGATTTTCTTCCTTTGCGTAACACACGGGAGCACGGGTAACATGAGTCGATCAACGCTCTGAGCGCGCACTACTAGCCGCTCGGGGCCTGCGGGGCCGGTGCGCGTTCTGCTTGGTGGCGAAACGCACCGGCCCTCTTCTTGTCTCCAACTGACGGTACGGTCTCGTCGTCCTACTCAGTAGCTTGCTTTTCCAATTGACTGAGCCAAAGGCGAAAGTCCTCGCGATTGCGGATCGGGTCCAGGTCGGTATCTTTGAGGACATTAGCCGCCTTAGCGGCGTCCTGAAAATAACCAACCGTTTGGGCTTGCCGTAATAACTCGATCGCGCGCGCCGCATTACGCTCACGTTTGTCTGCATCCTGTTCATTCGCTGATGCGAGCGAATACGCACAGGCCGCGTTGTAGAAGTCCTCTCCGTCGCTCGGTTGGGGAGCGTCTGCAAAGTTGGCGGGCAGCGCGCGCTGGAGTTCCTCCACCGCCGCCCCTGGATCTGCACGCACCAAGTCCAACGCTTTTTGCACGCGAAAGAACCGTTCCAGTTCGGCATTCGGACCGAGGAACTGGAGGATATGTTCCCAGTCGTCGACCGCTTCGGCATAACGCCCGAGTCGTCGGAAGACCTCGGCCCTTTGCCAGTAGGCATTCCGGAGGATGTCCGTCACCAGGACCAATTGCGGACTCTGTGATCGGATTGGCTCGACGTCGTTGATCGCGGCGGAAAGCAACGCAAGCGCCTCGGCATAGGCCTCTCGACGGATGAGCAGCGTCGCCAGATTGCAGCGGACGCTGTCCAGGGTAAGGATCGCCTTGGGTGAACCTGACGCGCTTGTGACCCGCTGCTGCATCGTCGCGACGGCTGCTCGAAACTCGGTTTCCGCTTCAGCGAGTTTGTTGCGCGATTGAAGCACACTGGCAAGCTGATCTCGGTTCTGGGCCAGTCCTTTGACGTAACTGTCGACGCGCGGAAACTCATCGGCCAGCGCCGCGGCGGTGTCGAGTGATGTGCGGGCGGCTTGCTCGGACTCCTCCATACGTCCAAGTTCCTGCAGAACCACACTTCGTTCATACAGTGTGGCCGCCAGATCGGACCGATACTCCGGCGAATTGCCGGTGAACTTGACAAGTGCTTCGCGTTGAGTCAGGGCCAATTGCAACTCCGATTCGGCCTCCACGTACTTTCGCTGCATGGCGAATAATCGCCCCAGATCATTGTGAATGAGGGCCGACAATCGACGGCCTCGCGGTTCATTCGGGGCTGACTCGACCAGGGCCTGTTGGGTCTGTGCGGCCGCGCGGAATTCTCGCTCTGCTTGGGCGAACTGGCCTGCATCGCGTAGCGCGAGCCCATAGTTGTATTGACTGCCGACCATCGCCATCCGGAGATATGTCGATTTCGGGGATGCCGCACTCAGCGTCTCATAGAGCTTCCAGGATGCCAAAAGTTCGGCACCGGCTTGTTCCGCTTGACCTTGGTTCCAGTG
Source organism: uncultured Planctomycetota bacterium (assembly GCA_963802295.1). GTDB lineage: Bacteria > Planctomycetota > Planctomycetia > Pirellulales > Pirellulaceae > JAJRVM01. The sequence goes on from CAWDIM010000022.1 coordinate 1,134,061, forward strand.
GAGTAACCCCAGGTTGTTATGGCACTGGGCCAACCCAGCTTGATACGCGAAATTGCCCGGATTGTCGCCGACCAAACGTTTATGAATCTCCCGGGCGTGCTCATAGTGCGTTTGAGCCGCCTGAGGCTCGCCCATCTCTGCGCAGGAACGCCAATCGAAAATGGGCCTGCGCCAGCTGCCAAGTCAGTTCAGGGTTGGTGGTCTGCTGCTTGACAAATTCCTCGTAGAACGGGACAGCACTTCCCAGCAAGTCCCGCCGCAAGTCATGGAAATCGGACTGTTGCAGGCGCGGCTCGGCCGCCACCTTGGTGATCGAATCCTCCACCGCCTTGCGCGCCAACTGAAAATTGGCGTCCGCCTCCCGCCGCGCCTGCTGCTCGCTCTGCCATCGCTCGTCGGCCAGTTGTCGTGCGTGATTCGCCTCGAAGGCCTGCCAGACGCTGACCGTCGTGCCTACGATTAAGGCCAGCGCGACCAAGGCACTGGTCACCAACGCTGTCCGATTGCGGCGGGCGAATTTCTTGAAACGGTACGCAGTACTCGGCGGGCAGGCCACGACCGCTTCGTCGTTCAGATAGTGCTGAACGTCGGCCGCCAAGGCGCTGGCCGATTCGTAGCGCCGCGCCCGGTCCTTCTCCAGCGCCTGCATCACGATCCAGTCGAGTTCCCCGCGCACCAGGGCACTCAATTTGGTCGGGTCGATCTTCCGATTGGCAGCGACCGACGCGAGGATCTCGCTGCTGCTGAGCTTCGTGCTGGGTTTGGGGGGCTCTTCTTCACGGATAATCCGCAGCATTTCGTCCCAGGCAGATGACCGCAACCGTTGTTTGTCGAACGGCGTATCGCCGGTGAGCAGTTCGTAGAGCACGACGCCCAGCGAATACACGTCGCTGCGCGTGTCGATGTCCAGTTGATTCGGCTGGGCTTGCTCGGGGCTCATGTACTCCAGCGTGCCGACGATCTGCCCCAGGCCCGTGAACATGGTCTTCTCAGTCAACTTCTGGCTGACGGCCTTGGCCACGCCGAAGTCGATCACCTTCGGCACCGGGCGGCCGTCGTAGAGCGCGATCAGGATATTGCTGGGCTTGATGTCCCGGTGGATGATGCCCTTTTGATGCGCATGCTGGACGGCCTGGCAGATGGGGATGAAGAGTTCCAGTCGCTCGCGAGCCGTCAGATGCTGCTGGTCACAGAACTGGGTGACCGGAATGCCATGGATGAGTTCCATGACGAAGTATTGCCGGCCGGGGCACCCGCTTGCGGGTCCGGTCGTGCCCACATCGAAGACCTTGGCGATGTTCGGGTGGTCCATCATCGCCAACGCCTGGCGTTCGGCCTCGAACCGCGCGATCACCTGCTGTGTGTCCATCCCCGGCTTAATGATCTTCAGGGCCACCCGTCGTGCGACCGGCTCTTGCTGCTCGGCCATGTAGACGACACCCATGCCGCCTTCGCCAATCTTCTCCAGCAGCTTGTAGGGGCCGATGCGGGTGCCGGGTCGTTCCAGGGAAGGCTGGTCGATGGTGGGACAAAGTCCAGGAGGCTTGCCTTGAAGGAATCCCCCGGCTTTCTCGTGAGCCTTGAGAAGCATCTCCACCTCTTCCCGGAGCGAAGGGTTGCCCGCACAGGCGTCGTCCAGGAACGCGATCCGCGCCGCAAGGGGGGCTCTTTGCAGGGCTTCGAGAAAAATTGCTTCTTCGTCCATTGCTTCCGGTCCTGAAGAGACGTCGCCCAGAAGGGCCTCTAAGAGTTAATGCGCCATCCAGCACTGGACGGCCTCAGAAAAAAATGGAGATTTCCGAACGACGCCATGGAACTACAGGTCGCCATCGGCCGCTAACGCGCGGTACAGCCACGCGCGAGCGAAAGTCCAATGGCGGTCGGCGGTCGCCGGTGAGATGCCCAGCGCGTGGGCAGCGTCATCACCGGTAAGCCCGGCGAAATAACGTAGCTTGACGAGTTCTGCTTTCTCTGGGTGTACTTGCGCCAGCCGGGTCAGCGCTTCATCGATGGCAAGGATGTCGTCGCCGGGGGCCACAAACGTCAATTCCACGTTGTCGAGGTCAATTCGATGCTGATGTCCACCTCGCTTCAGGCGACCCTTCCGACGCGCTTTCTCAACGAGGATTCGCCGCATCGCCTCAGCAGCAGCAGCAAAGAAGTGCCCACGGCTGTCCCAATGCTGGGCTTTCTCGACATCTACCAGGCGAATGTAGGCCTCGTGGACCAGCGCCGTCGCCTGCAAGGTCTGGCCTGGGGTCTCTTGAGCCATCCTCTGGGCGGCCAACGCCCGCAGCTCCTCGTACACGAGCGGCAGCAGTTGCTCGGCGGCCTGGGGATCGCCGTCGTTGATCTGCGACAGGATGCGGGTGACATCGCTCATGGGACAGCTCGCAAATGTTAGTGGCGGTCCCATTGTAACGCATCGAGGAAGGGACTGCCTTAACCAGTCTTTGCCATAGGTGGACCGGGAAGTACCCCGATAGCGGCCGTCTGGTCGGCCAATTCCGCATGCGTGTAGACGCCCAGCGTCAGCCGGATAACCTGTACAAATGCGCCACCAGCTTCTGCCTGCCCAGCCCCAACGTTTCCTTTACGTCGTCAACAATCGAAGCGATGAACTCGTCCCACTTGGGATTCGTCAACTGGAACTGAGCGGGATCGAGTTCCCAAACGCGACGCACATCGGTATCGACAACCGTTTCGGTCCCCTTGCCATACGGTGCCTGCCGGCAAAGCTTGATCAGCTTGCGAGCATGCGGTTTCGTCAGCGGCAGCACCTTCAACTGTGAGCAATGTCGCGCCTCTTCACGGCCCTCATGCCCAGACGAGCCGGCGGCGTTCGCTTTCACGTCCGCCGACGCACCGGCCAACGCACCAAGCCCCACGTGTGCAGGGCCTGGTGTGCTGTGTGAGTCGAGGATGACCTGTGCGCGCAAGGACCAGGGAGCGTCGGGGGGTTCGGCTTCGCCCATGCTCGCCACCAACGTGCCCGGCTGCCTCTGGCTGCAAACATCTTCGGGAGCGAAAAGTCGCTGGCTCCTTTCGCGAGCCAATTCTCCGATCTGTGCGTCGAGGGACATCAACTAGGGGGTGGCTCTACCACCTGACAGAAACTGCAGTGCTGGATCGCGGCCTCATCTGTGCGATATAGCACTGCCATAGTCTGCGCAGTACTGGCCTTGGCGTTCATGCGTCCGCTTTGGATTCACAACAGAAAGTTCACAACGAAATGCCACTTCATCGCCTTGGGGGGGCTGCTCCGTTTCATCGTTGGCTTCCTCATTGCAGCAGAAGAACTCGTGGGGGGACTGACTCCGCACTGTCATCGATGAACGCAGCTCAAAGAACGGTACTTGCGATCTCCCAGTTGGCCTTGGAGAATCACGACCAACCGCTTGTGACCCAACCACATCCCTAGGAGAACCACAATGGTTCGACTCACAAAGCTCGTTTTGGCATGTATTGTGTTGTTATGTGTCACGTCGTCGGGCGTTGCGCAAGAGGCGCACGAAACATGGGGGATTCCCGCCGAGGAAGCGTTTAAGCGCCTCCGCAAAAAGCACAAGATTCCCCACAAGGCATGAAACAATACCGACTCATCATCCAACCACCCGCATTGGAGGATCTCGACGCGGCCCACGAATGGATTCGCGAGCGTGCGCCCGGCGCGGCCGCCCGCTGGTTCAACGGATTTGTGGACGCCTTGAATTCCCTTACCGAATCTCCGGAGCGCTGCGGACTTGCGCCCGAGAACGATGCGGTCGAGCCCGGAATCCGCCAACTCCTCTACGGCCGCCGCAGCGGCGTCTACCGGGCGCTCTTTACTATCACCGGCAGCGATGTTCGCATCTTGCACATCCGTCACGCCGCCCGAGAGGCGCTCTCCGCTGAAGATCTGGCCCAGGACCTTTAGCAGTCCGTCGGCGGAAATCTAACCATTCCGGCACCCTGGCTCGGCTGCGCCCTCTCAATCTCGTTTCTCTCTTCTTCAAGCCGATTTTTCGGAATCCGTCCGCGCGCCACGACCATCGAAACTCTTCGGTGCCTGGCAGTTCTCTCCGGCACCGCCCGTTTCGGTTGTTCTCTCTCGCTACCCCGTTTCGAGTCGTCAGTGATTCCCGGCGCTTACGGATGTTGCAGAGGATGCATGCCAGAGCGAGATTTGACAGAGTTGTTGGGCCACCATGCTTGTCAGCAATCACATGATCGGTTTGGTGGCTGGCGATGGCGTCATCCTGGTGAATGAGGCAATACTCACATCGGTTGCCAGCTCGTCGAATGACTTGTCGGCGCAGATCGGCCGAAGGCCTGGCAGTCAGGAATTCTTCTTCTGACGAAGGCGAGCTTTGAGCATTCGACCGAGATGCTCAAGACGCTCGTATTCTTCAAGTTCGCCGCGTTCGTCAGCAGACATGGATCCGTCTGCGTTCTTTTTCAATAACAATTCAGCCTCTTCGCCAGAATCTGTGGGTGGATTGTGGCCGTGGGCAGAGTTCCGAGGCGGTCTTTCACGCAGTAGGTCCCCCGCACTGACGCGGATGGTTCCACGTCCCTTACCGATGCGATGGCACGCAAGGCGGCCAGAATCAAGGAGTTGGTAGACAACGGACGGGCTGACGTTGAGGTGCTGGGCAACCTGTTTGACGGTCAGATAGCTATCGGGATGCATTATGGACTCTTTGTTTTCCTTACGTGGCAACATTGCGGATCATCCTCGCTCACTCACGGGTGCTTCCCAGACAATCAGACGCCCTTGTTCGTTAAACGTGGCTTCCGCCGACTTGCACCAGCGAGTCGTCAGAGCGTACTCGCAAGCCACGGGGACCGCGCCAGTGAACTCCTGCATGGCGTCGCACATGATCTGGTCGATGCGACGCGCCTCGGCGGTACGGACGGCATCACCCGGTGCGCATCAGCGCGTACATACAGAGCTTTGCGCCGTCCCCCGGCAAGTCCCTGGAACTGGGTGTCGATCCCCTGCTGGCGGCACGAACCAGCGGCGCATTCTCGCCACGGCAGGATCGTGCCGGAGTCATTGGCGCGTTCCTAGGGTTCCCGATTGAAGTCAAGTCTGCCATACCCACCGACAGGGAGAGGACGAGCCCGCAATTCTCTTCACGTTCGTCCTATTGCAGCTTTTCCTCTCGATTCACGAGTCGTCGCCCGAGTCGTCCGAACTCTGGGGCAATCAAGAATTTACCGAACCTAAACGCCCTGGCCAGGCTCTTCCGCCTGTGCTACCGTTATGATTCGTTCCGGTGTGAAGGTCGTCGCTTTGAGGTGGGTTATGAATTCAGCCGGCTCAATTTGGCAGAAATGGGATTTGCACATTCACACTCCCGCCTCATTCCACTGGCAGGGCCAGAAGTTCAGTGCGCAAACCCCCACCGAGCGTGATGCCGCGTGCAAGACCATCCTGGAAAAGATGGGCGGTTTGGACGTGGCCGCGTTCTGCATCATGGATTACTGGACGTTTGATGGCTACCTGACGCTGCGCGAATACATCCAGCGCCATCCCGACGAAGCGAAGAAGAGGGTCTTTCCCGGTATCGAATTGCGCATGGCGGCACCCACCAATTTCCGCCTCAACACGCACGTGCTGCTGAGCGACGAGGTTACGCCCGAAAACCTTGCCCACTTCATTTCGCACCTCAAACTCGCCGACTACGGCAGCAAGCCGCCGACGCGCCAGCAACCACGCGACGAGTCCCGCGCGCCATCAGGTGCGTCCGCCTTGGCCCGGCCGCGTCCCTGCCTTCCTGCGCTGGTTTGTGTCCCGCGAATTGATTACGTTGATTCGAGGACCACGATTCTCCCGTACAGGCGGGTTTCGAGCCGGCCCCAATCCGAGCCGCTGTCCTGAACATTGGAGGCAACCGCAATGCAATTTCGCAGCAGACTCTTGGTCGTAGCCCAGTTACTGATCCTGGTGGACGCTGGACAGTGCCCTGCACAGAAACAGGGATCCACCCTCGACCAACTCCCTCACCTAACGACGGCCCAGCCCGTGACATTGCTCAGCGCGTAACGACGGCGAAATACGCTACCTGCACACGGCCACTGGTGCCGAGCAACAATGCGTTGACGACTCGTTCACCGTCGTTCACCTGGGCCCGGATCACCCTCCCATCATGCAGACTGTGGCGGGAAAGGTACCGGTGACGATCCACGGATCGCCGCACCTCGCCATAACGAGCGACGGGCGGTACGGCTTCATCTCGAATCACGGTTGGCGTGGTGAGGGGATCGTCAAAGGCGACAAACAACCTGTTCCGGCCGAGCACTTGCAGAATGTACTGAGCGTCGTGGACTTGGCCTCCGATGATCTGCGGGTTGTGGATCAGGTGCCGCTCCCAGCGGAACCGTGGATGGTCGATCTACACCCCGATGGCCGCAAGGTCATCGTTGGCGTCGGCGCGGGCTTTCACGTGTACGCCTTGCAGGCGGACCGGCTCAAGCTCATGGCCACTGCGAATGCGCCGTCCACTGTGTTTTCCTTTGACGTGAGCCCACGCGGCGACCGCATCATCGCCGTGACGGTCACCGCCCAGGAGACCCTTTCCGATACTCAACTTCACTGGTTTAAATTGGATGGGGACAGTATCACACATCTCTGCCGTATCGAGGCCGGGGAAGGCGTAGGAGCGATTGAGCGGGGCTTCTCGCCGCGGATCAGCCCAGACGGTAATACGGCCCTGGTGCTGCACGACTATGGAATTGGTGGCAAGGGCACGTTGGATGACGTTCTGATTGTGGACTTGAGTGCGGAGCGGCCGGTCGTCACACAGCGAATCCGCCAAGTTGGAGACGGGCTAGAGAGCTTGGCATTTCATCCCAGCGGCCGGTTTGCGGTGGTCTGCTGTCTGGACAAGGGGCCTGATATCATGATGGCAAGCCATCTGGCCACCGTGGACCTCACGGCACACCCCGCCCGCGTGCTGAACCACATTCCGGTGGATGCCGTGCCCGAGGGCATTGAATTCACGGCTGACGGGTCGAAGCTCTTCGTCCAGACGACATTGGCCAACCATATCATGGTATTCGACGTGGATGGCATGAACCTCCACCGCAGCCCGTTTGTGCTTTGCACCGGGCATGCGCCCTCTGCGCTGGCCATTTCTCCACGATTCGTAAAGTAAACCGCAGCGAGGCGCCGTCGAACGTGTCCACGAAGACCGAGGAGGGGCCGGAGCGAAGCAGGAGTCGACTGTGTCTTCTCAGCCCTTGATGTCACAGGTCAGCAGGCCCACTCGATGCCCAAACCAGTTCTCCCAGCCGCGTGCTCAATCTACGACAGAAGCTCACTCACCGCGCCCGTGGTGCGGACGTGGCCGAACACGTCGTTGCCGGAAGGAGGCCTTGCGTAAACCCACAGGTCGGCGGCCTGCCTACTCCGATAACCCAAGCCGAATCGCTGTGTTTCGAGCCGGGACATCGACTACCCGGCCGGGCATTAAATGGCGTTACTGGAGATGGCTTCCGTCGAGTTAATCGCCTGACAATACGCCGGGTCTCCCGGACTCTTGGGCTCGGGATGAATCGTCGCCGCACCCGTGCTAAGCTATGTCCGATGGCCAAAACGCTTCGCGTGTCGCTTGTAGCAAACGCCGTACTCTGAGGAGCTCCAAAATGACCTTCATTTCACGCCGTTCAGTTTTCTCCGTACTAATCGTTGGAGTGCTGCTCGCTTCACCTGCACGAGGGCAGCAGGTTGATTCGCCGGAAAGCGTGGGAATGTCGAACGAAAGGCTGCAACAGATATCACTCGAAGCTGAAAACCAAATCACGAAAGGAAATCTGGTCGGCATGGTTTCTTTGGTCGCGCGGCGCGGCAAGATCGTCTATTTGGAGGCTGCGGGACACCAAAATCGCGAAAAGGGTGTGCCGATGAGGACTGACACGATCTTCCGCATCGCGTCATTTACGAAGCCCGTGACCAGTTTGGCCGTCATGATGCTCTATGAAGAGGGCAAGATCCAGCTTACCGACCCACTGAGCCGTTACATTCCGGCATTCAAAGACATGAAGGTAGTCGCGGCGGACGGATCGCTTGAGGAGGCGCAGCGCGAGATCACGATCTACGATCTGCTGACGCACAATTCGGGGCTGGCTTACCAAGATCATGACGTCGTTGGAAGTCGCTATCACGAGGCCGGCATCGCCTGCGGACTGAGCGCCGACAAGGATCCGATTGGCGAAGACATTGTCCGCCTGGCTCGCATACCACTTGCGCAGCAGCCCGGCAGCGGGTTTCTTTACGGAATGAGCATTGATGTCCTCGGTTATCTTGTGGAAGTTGTTTCGGGTCAGACGCTGGCCGAGTTTTTCGAAGAGCGGTTATTCACCCCATTGGAGATGAAAGACACGGGTTTCTTTCTTGAAGATGCCGATACTTCTCGACTCGCTCAACTCTACGTACGTGGCGAGAATAACGTGCTCATGGCAGAGGACAGTGAAGAGCGAGTGGTCGCCGGGTACCTGCTCGGCAGTCGAAACCCCTTTGACGGACCGAAAGTCTCCTATTCGGGTGGCGGAGGACTCTGTTCAACCGCTGAAGACTATTTCCACTTCTGCCAGATGGTGCTCCAGGAAGGTAAGTATCGCGACAGTCGTTTGCTGAGTCGAACGACTATCGAGCAGGTGACTCGCCCACACGTGGCGATTCCGCGTTCGTTCTTCTGCGGGGACTCTAGCGACTTCGGCCTGGGCTTCGCAGTCCAGCGGCCGAACGGCGAACCGCGTCCCGGTTCGCCCGGCACCCTGCGATGGGGGTCGATCTTCCATGGGTTCTTTTTCATCGACCCGAAGGAAGAGATAGTCGGAATCACGCTTGGTCAACTGTTTCCGGGCGAAGCCGAGTGGAATGAGAAATTCATGCAACTTGCGTATGCAGCCGTAGATGACTGACAAATCCGAATGACCGGCTCATCCTGGGCAGACACATCGCGCGGGCGGTCTGAACGTGAGCGCGCAACGGACAGAAATCCGACGACCTGAATCTGGTTGTCGAGAAGAAGAAGTAGTGGTGGTAGTCAACGTGCGCAGTGAGCTACTCAGGCGATCAGGCGTCGCCGTGCTGTGCCAGGACAGGAGACTCGGTTCTTGCCGTGACATCGCCGCGATCTGACGGGTGATCCCAACCGCGGCGTTTCCTCGGCCCGTGGATACGAAACCTCACCTTTTCCTATGGTTTTCGAGGGTTTCGTACCCAGCGATCCAATGCGCGACAGCGTAACGGCACCGATTCAGGTGCGCTGCGCCGATTGAAGTGAACTCCCTGGGTATCGATGGACAGATCGGAGCTGGGAGGCCGGGGATTTGCTGTCTGATCGGCGCCTCGCTGCGCATGTTTCCGTCCTATGCACTGAATACAAAACCGCGCAATTCTCGACGATTCGTGAGGTTTCGTATCCACGCCGAGTTCTTCGGCGGAAATCGGAGGCGGCAGAACACCGATACGAATGCTCGGTCAGTTGCCGCCGCGGGAGTGTATGAACCACCAACGCCCGCTGCCGCGATCGTCGGCACGCGCTTTCGAAGCAATGGCAGGGATAGGGCAGGCTCACCTGAGAAGGTTCCCGGAACTGCCTTGCGGCCCACCTACGGTTTTTGCCTTTGCATTGTTCTCCGCGGCTGCGGGGAACGCTGCATGCCGCAGTCGAGCATCCACAATCGGTCCGGCCGGCCGGCAGTAGGAGTCCGGCAACGCAAGCGGACGCCCACCACCGTCGATTTCAACTCGGCAGGCACGATAAGTCTGTGCCGGCGTGCCTCGTTCACCCCCTGTCACCGCGAAAGCCGAGCCGCGGGTGTCATCCTATCGACTGCGCGATATGATGAGGTCCCGGGGTGTTGAAGATCAGTCAGGCGACGTGCCTCAACTGCAGCAGGTCTGTCAGACCTGAGCGCGCAAGGAGGCGAAAGGATACGGCTTGGGTGTGCGGCGGTTCTTGTGACCGGCAAAGTCTGGCCGATTTGGGGAACCGACGGGACGATCACAGAACGACTTGAGGGAGTTTGCAGTCAGAGGTCAGAAGGTACATTATGCCATGTGAACAGGCAAGTAACTCCGTAGTGGGGTCGGGGGTTGTGTCAAAAACCTCGGCTCCCACGAGTTGATGGCACTTTGATTTCCGAGATGGCAAAATGGGACTTACCCATAGGGAGTTGGGCTCGAATGCCACTGCCGGGGTAACTGAAGCGATAATCGAACCATTGATAATACTGTCCGCCGGGCCAGTCTATTTCTGTGCAAGTGCTCGGGATGCGAGCATACCGATGTGAAGAAGGCACCTCAAGTTGTGAGCGATCGACACATCGCACCAATTCGCTACTCGCTGAAGTATCTCTTGGCGGTAGTTGGAGCCGTAGCCGCTTCGCTCGGCATCGTTAGGCTCACTGGATCGATTGGCCTCGGGGTGCATTTGTCTGTTTGTCTAGCCGGATGGCTCCTATGGCGCACGGCAAACGTGCACTTCGGAGGAGTCATCCCCACCCTGCTCGGTGTCGACATCTTGCTGAATTGCTCGATCGATTGGGTACACGATGGTGCAGAGGACTTCATGGGATTCCGCTCCTCTGCAATCATCTTCGCCGAGTTCCTGGTCGTCCTAGGGATAGGACTAACTGTGTGGTTTGCAGTTCGGAGACGTCGATTCTGGCGGCGTCAAATGGGTATTGCGTTGGTGTTTCTCTCCCTCTTAGTGGCTTGGTCGGTGACGATTCCTGGCATCGGAAATGCTGCGATCACCCGGCGTCGAAGAACGGATAATGCGGCCAACAACCGTGCCACCGCACAAGCGATCAGCACGGTCGAAGAATTCCGTCGGCAAACGGGGCGCTGTCCCCTAGAAAACGAATTACCAGAGATGCCCTCAGTTCGTTGGGACGGTTTTTCAACCCAGATTCGTTATGAGCGAATGACCGTTAACTCATACCAACTGCATTACGTAGATCCGACCATATTCATGGGGGACAGAGTCATATACGAAAGCGATAAACCGAAAAAGGGTTGGTACCGCGTGCCGTTCTGATTAGGACCTCGATGTAGCTGGTTACCGTGCACCATAAGTCGATTGATCGATTGGGGCTGTTGGATGTGTTATCAATCGACCCTTTGTTGCCGACACTGCGTCACGACCCGGCAGGGGGGCCGAGGTGTCATTCATTAGATGCTGCGGGAAAGCAGGCCCGGTAGAATCAGGGCGCTGGAGCGTCTAAGAACGGCAAATAATCTGGCTTACACACAAGTGAACGAACTATGGCGGCGCGATCCTTCCGTAGCTCGCCAGGGCGGTCATGCATACGGCCGCCACTCAAGAGAATCACTGATGACACCACAAGTTGCTGTATCGCGTTTGCCAAATGGTCACCACGCAGTCCTGGTGTTTGCTTTGGTGGTTTGGTCACTGGGTTGCACATTTCCACTGGCAGATGACGAGAATCGGGAAGCTGATGCATCTTTAGGCCATCCATCGTCAGCGCACTCGTTGCCGGGCGCATCTATGTGGCGGAGATGCGAGATGTGTGGAATGAGAGAACCCGGTATAAAGGAACCCGGTGGGAAACAGTCTCCTTTGACCCGAACGAAGGTAACTGGAGAGTTGAGCCGATACCTCTTGGTTACGTGCAGTGCCTACGGATTTCACCATCAGGGAATGTGGCAGGCTATTTTCGTGGTCGTTATCAGGACGAAGCACAGGCTTATCGGGACGAAGGGATTACTTGCCTGCTAGACGGATCATCGAAGGAAGTCTCTCTTTCATTTTACGGTGGCGGCAGCCTGACGTGGGCACCGGATAGCAAGAGACTTATTGTCACTACTTGTGGCTACAAGCTCGTCAACAATCAGCCGGTACTGCGAACGCAGGCGTGGTTGGTGAACGCCGATGGCCCTGGCCAAACGAAATTGCCGATTCCCGATACACACGAAGTCCTGGACTGGGCTGCCGATGGTAAGTTCCTCTTGACATACGTACCGCCACGCACGCAGCCACGCGCGGCAATTCCGGATTTCCCGTCTGCTCTATACGTCATGCACCCCGATGGTACCGGCGTTCGACGAGTGACTCCTGAAGGAGCGGAATCCTGGTACGGAAGAATCTCGCCGGATAGCGCAAAGATTGCGTATCAGACGTACCAGGAAGACAGCGACCCGTCTCACGCAGTGCGGCAAGGCACTATCCCCCGCTGGAGCGTGAGCGTCATGAGTTCCGATGGCAGTGGTCACAAAGAAGTTATCCGCAACGATGCCATAGGCCTTCCTATGCATATGTGCTGGTCGCCTGACGGCAAATACTTGGCGATTCAGATCCACAAATGGAGGAAAACCCTTGGCGGCGCAGTCTTCCCCCCTGAATCACGGATCGACGTCTACGACCTAACAGGAAGGAGAATCCGTACCTTAGCAGCGCCGGAGGACGGGGAGTTCTGCGGAGGAGCGTCGATTGATTGGCGGTGATCTCCGTCGGTTAGTTGACGAGGCTATGAACCGTTGGTCAAAGAGAAGATGCCTTAGAAAGCGACGAGACTTTTTCGGGTAGGATAGGTCAAACGGCGCCGAAGCGAGCAGAAACAGCGGAACGTCGGTTACAATGATCTCAGTCGTAGTTTTCGCGAACCCGGCAAGGATCGATCATGTCCTGGATTACCTCCCGCATCCATTCTGTCGTCCGACACCTGTCCCTTGGGGGTTGGGTCATCGCGGCGATGCTGGCGGGTTGTGTCACCCGACATTACGAACTGGAAATGAAGCCTGCCGACGGAAAACTCCAACGCAAAATCACGACGTCGGCACAACAATCCACGGGCAACGAAAAGAGACCGCTGGACGAAGAAGAACTCGTCAGAATTGCCGCCGTTTACGAGGCCGACGTGCCGCAGGGCGATGGCCCAGAACACTCCTTCTCTAATATTTTCTCCGATCGAACGCCCAATGATTTGGGTGGTGCTGGCACGTTCACCCGATGGGTGACCTCGCTCGGCTCAATCACTGGCTATCTCGAACGTGTCCGTGGCGACGACGACATCGCCGCCAGCCTCGAGAGACGCAGGAAGGCCGCCGATCGACTGGTCGATTTACTGATCGGTTGGTCCGAATCCGAATTGGCCGAAGCCTCTGAACTGCCCAAGGTTCGCGTGTTCCTCGATACCTTGTTCCGCCGCGACTTGATCAACCTCGGAATCTACGCGGAGGCTACAGAAATCGTGAATATCGAGCGGTCGATTCAAGGAAGGGAAGATCCGTCGCGCGAACAAGGCGAGATGGAAGTCGTCGCCCGGATGATTCAGTATTGTGTCGAGCGGAATTATGTGAAACCGCAGCAGGTTCCCGAGTGGGACTACGCGGTCGACCAGGCTAATCAGCAGCGGCCAGGCCTATTGATCGAACTCGTGCAGCGGACATTGGCAACGAAAATCGGTATCGCGGGCGATCAACCAATTCCTGCTTCGCTAACCCGCCTATCCACTTTCGATGACCTCAATGAATCCCTGCGCAACTATCTCCGTGAGACGGAAGAGTATCGAGAACTCAACGCGAAATGGGAGCAAACACCGGCTGAACACCGCAATGCCGACCCACCCGATCCTCGCGAAATCATGGGCAACCTAGCCGCAACGGCCGTTTTTCCCAGTGGCCTGTTCGGTGGAGGCGATCGACTTACCGCCACGCTGGCCACGAATAGGGAACCGATGGCGACCAACGGTTGTTGGAATGGCGAGAAGCGGCGTGTCGAGTGGAAACTGTCGATCGAGGGGCGTCGGGCCGAGGGGGAACATGGATCACTGCCAAATTTACTGTACGCCTTATGGGCCGAACCGGCAGTCGAGGTCCAAACCAAGCTTTTCGGCAAAATCGTGCTGGCCGACAATTCACTGTTCTTATATTGCCTGTGGCGTCAGGGACTGACTGCGGAAAAGGCTTGGCGCTGGGACGAGTATCTGGCAACATTGAAGCCGGGCTCTGACTTGGCGGACCGCATCCGCGCGTTTCGCTTTGACGATGAACCAGCCGATACTCAAACCCAGTCACAAACGATCCGCGAGCTCCTGACGCGTGGCCTGCAATGACACGAGTTGCCACCATTTGCTTTCGGTATACCGATGTAGTCTTGGCAAGCTTGCATTAAATTGATGAGTCGCACGAGGATCGGCTCTCGTTGCATCGTGACTCAATCCCAACCACTCGTTGGAAGGTCGATTTGATTTCTCGGACTGCGCAGAGCATCGACCGTTTGCTGCCGACCCAGCCCCATGACCCGGTAGAGGGGACGAGAAGTCAGTGGATGCTGCCGGGACTCAGTTGGACTAGAATGAGGGCGTTGTGTCAGAATAGGATTTGGTGTTGGTGTTGGTCGCCGTGGCCCTGGCTCCCCCGGCAGTGTCCCCAGAGCGACGTTCAACAACTCATCTCTGCGTGGGTTTTTGAATTGCGGCGAGAAACGAACCTTTGCTCGCGCCATGTAATTGGGCCTGTGCACTCCCCGAAGCGACATTTGCCAATGGCCGAAGGCAAGTGGAGTAGCGGAGCCACTCATACTGCCAAGCTTCAGCTGCGGCCAGTCGAGTCTATACTGGCCGGTGTACCGTGGCGACGGAACTATTGATACGGCAATGGCGTCTACAGTCACGGGCAGATAACTGAACAACCACGAGCATGCAGGGTAGAAATGACACAAGTTCAATCCAACAAAGGCATGTGGCATCTGGGCCCGAGGGCAACGGGCCAGACGATGCCACTGTTGTTGTTGGTGGTGGCACGATCGCACTAGAAACCTTGTGGCCACGACCATAGCCAGTACTCCGTGAATCGGAACCGTCTCAGTAAAAAGCGTAGGAGGTAACGCCGATGATTCGGACCATGCTATGTACCGCAGTGCTCGTGGTGGGGGCGAGTGTCTGGGGAGATGAGCTAAAGGTCCGCGAGGGACCGGCGGCACAGCGGGGTTGGATTGTTGTCGTCCGATCGCCCGGAGGCGGGATGAGTGGCCGAGTTACCGACGAATTGCCCGACAAATATGCGGCACGAAGCGTGGACGATCCGTCGGGACTGAGTATCCAGGTGTTTGACAATCTGGAGATGAAGATAGGATTGGGCGGCGACGAGCGGTCCGTGGTTGCGTCGCGCTGGTACCAGGGAGTCGGCAGTTTTCTTTTAACAAGTCTCGCTTTCCTTGACCCGCCTTCGCCGGAGTTCTCAGACAAACAGGCGTGCGAATTGTTGGTAGCGTACAGGTCCTTCACTTTCGGTGAGGTCACTCATGTGATCTTTTGTCCGCCGCGGGCCATAATCACTTGGCAGGGCGATTTGTCTACAGAACCGATCACAGACGGCGAGTGCAAGGCAAATGCGAAGCTGACCATTGCGCTCGACAAACGCACGCCGACAGTACTGTCGGGAAAGCTTATCAAGGTCGAACGGGGCATGGGACGCATCCTGGTGATCCGGGCCGACGAATGAACGCCAACGGCTCTCGCTAATCTGTTGATCTCGTCCAAGCACTGCGGGGCTCTGACAACTACGGATAGGCCCGAGAGATGCCGAACAATGACCGTTTAGCACACAATCCGCACCGAGCACCAATGATCACGCATCGCTTACTTTGGAAACGGGACAACAGCGAGGGGCTACGCTGGTACGTGCGCGGTATCCACAGCGACGGGCGGATCTTCGGTGACTTACGATTTCAGTCGGACGATCCTTCGAAACGCCGTGCATGTTCCATTGAGTCGGCCCTGACTGAGCTGGATCGTGTCAGGCTTGCGGAGGAAGTTCAGAGGTTGCCGTTCCGCGATCAGCTTCCCTCGAGCGCTTACGCAGTCATCGTCGAGGTCGATCCCGAGGGACAGGACGGTAATGTGTTCGCCTACAATCCTGGCGACGAACTTGTGTCAACGGACGCCGCCACCTTTGCGGGCATCATGGAGATACTCCGGACCTATGTCGAGTCGGAATGGAGACGCTATTGGTAATGTGTTCCAGCAACTCATCGAAGTGGCGGCGGTTGTTGGAACTCGCCGAAAATCGACCGATGAACCAATTGACCAAGCCTAACTCCGCAGAGGTATCCGCCGGTCGATATGGAGTGTCTGGCAAGAAACGGTCAAGATGGGGTTGTTGGAAGCCTGCGGAAATCGAACGTTTGCTGCTGGCGCAGCCCCATGGCCCGGCCAAGGGTCCGCGAAGTTGGTGTATCCGATGGGGAGGCCGGTGGCCAACATGAGGCATGCGACCGAAGCGGAAGTCGAACGAATTCCGATAACCGCAATCGAGCAAACGCGGAATTTCATAACTCTTGACGGTAGCCCCATTTCCACGAGGGTTGGCAAGATATTGAGTGAAAGACCTGCGTACATGAAATCTCGTTCATTCACAAGGTTCACTTTTCGAAAGCTCATGCTACTTGTTGTGGCAATCGGCGCAATCGTCGCATTGTTCGTAACGCTGCGCCCGAGTCGTCCATCGACATTTATCGTGTCATTCACTCCCGAGTACGTCGAGAAGGTGTTGTTGTCGGAATGTAAAACCTTGAGCATCACGCCCATCAACTGGCATTCCGATAGCGGCTCTTCAACGTTTTCGCCGCGATACAGCAGGCATCTAATCCGGATGCACTTATCCGTTCCTTCGACGTACGCAACGAGCATATTTGCACAATTTCAGACTCGCACAGAAAGTTGTCTCCGCGAAACTGGATGTGCAATCTGTGGCCTACACGAATATGGTGAGTTGTCCTTCGGGTACGATTATGTATCTGCCAAGCGAGAGGGCAGCGTTTTTGCATTTGGATTTGTTGTGGACGAAGGAGTGTCCATTGTGACGGTCGTCGATGAGAACCGTCTGTAGTGGTCAGCGTCTGTCAGCGGGTGCTAGAACCTATCACGAAGCACAGAGAACAGGGTACAAAGTCGCCAGCAGACGGGAAAACACCGGGCGAGTATGAGCCCTGAGTGACCGCCTGGTGGCGTGGTGAGAGGGATTGTGTCATCAACTCGTGGGAGTGCCGAGGTTCCTGGGACTCGTCATAATACGACTCATTGATGACTCAGTGTAATGGTGTCGATCAAGCCACCGAACACTGCCACGCATGTTTGCGGCAGCATGAACTTGGTCCACCCTGACCGATTAATTCTACCTTGACCAGCGAAGGAGTCGTCAATGAGGAGTGTCTATTTGCGCGCTGCCATGTGCTTCTTGCTGCTGAGCCTCGACGGCAGGGGCTCAAGACGTGAATGCCGATGGCCAAGAAGTGGCCAATCTCCGCCAACTCGTGAGACGACTTGAATCTCAAGTGCAATCCCAGAAGGCTGCATTGAGTGAGTCAGAGGCGAAGTTGGATCGTGCGCGCCATCAGCTGACTGCTCATGAACAGCAAGAACAGTCCGACGCGGTTGCTGTGATCGAGAAGTTGGGTGGAAAGGTCCTGTATGATTACCAAAGGCCAAATCCCGACGTTCCAAACGTGTACGATCCAAAAGCAGTACCCAGCGACCCAAGCGGCCCGCATTGGGTTGTCTATGTTAATCTGTCTGATACCAAGATCACGGATAACGATCTCAGCTATCTGGAGAGACTCCCGTACCTGGAGAACTTGACTCTGACGAATACTGCCGTCACTAGCGCTGGAATGGTCCACCTACGCGGTTTGACGAACCTGAAGTTTTTAGGTTTGTGGAAGACGTCCGTAACCGACGAAGGTCTGCAACATCTCAAGGACCTGACCAAGCTCTGGGCGCTAATACTCGATGGAACGCACATCAGTGATGCTGGTCTTGTTCATCTGAAGAACCTCACGAATCTCGAAAACTGGTTAGGGCTGACAGGGACTCAGATCACGGATGAGGGGCTAACGCAGTTGAGCGGCCTCAAGAGACTGAAGTCGCTCACCTTATGCAATACGCACGTAACCGCAGCTGGAGTCAAGGAACTGCAAACGGCCCTGCCAGAGACTGAGATCTCATATGATCGGTAGGGCGTGAGTATGAACGCTTCATTGTGACGTAATGGCGGACCAGCCATTCTGGCGGTTCGATTGTGGGAAGCATGGCTGTCCCATCAAATCACCCTTTCCTGCCGACCGGAACACATGCCCCCGTAGAGCCATCCCGTGGTCGATGTGGAGTGGCCGGGCGGCAGCGGGTAGACTGGGGTGTCGGGGCGTCCCGGCAAACGAAGGCTCGGTCCAGCGCAGGGCATCCGTATTTGAACTGCTCCTGGCCGCTATTCTTCTTGCGTTTGTGTTGTGCCAGGTTCCGCTGATGGAAATGAGGGGTTGTGGAATGAACGCTGAGCAGAAAACACACGTTCACCGACCAGCAAAGCCATCTGCGGATAGTCGCCCGATTTCCAGGACCACGGAGGAGATTCAGTTCTTTGACAAGCCGTCTGACGTGCCAATTGGTTGCGCCGTCGCATCCTGGGCCATAGTCGTGCTCGCGATTGCCCTCGCAGTCATTATGGCGGTGGGCCTGTTATATGCGATGCTGAATCCGGTCACCTGAATGGCCCTACAGAGGCTGAATTCGCCGCCTGAGACCCCCGCTCAAACGGCGGTCCTGTGCCGAAGCGCAGTCTTGTCGTGCGTCAACACTACGGCGATTGTCCCAGAAACCCGTGGGGCGTGAGATGCGTCATCATACCACCGTATGGCGAATCGAACCGGCCTAACCCGGCAGAGGCATCCCGAGGTCGAGGTTGGGTGGCGGGGTAGGAGCGGGTAGAATGGATCCGTCGGCACGTTTCGGCAAACGAACGTTTGCTGCTGGTGCCGACGGGTGACTTGGTGGATGGACAGCACGATCGACGATCTGCCAACAGAAGTACACGCAGAATGAGTTTTGATCGCTGCGAATTCGAGGGCTGTGACAAGCGAGCGGTCTTCCACATCTACGAAGATGGAAGAGAGAGGAACTTCTGCGAACTGCACGCGGTGTTCGCACGAGGAGCCACACCGGCAACGGCCGATGCAGATGGCGAATCACGAGAGTTCTCGTTGTTATTCCGCCAGCGCGACGGCATTGGGCAAGTTGACCTGTGTGTACCATCCTCGACGCTGCTACGGATTCCAGAAGAGACGGCAAAGAGGTACTGTGTCATTCCCGTGGCCGAGCACGAAGGAACATTGGTACTCGCCAGCAGAGAATCGCTCGCCCACGAAGACCGAGAGCTACTGAGGTTCGTCGCGAATAGCGAGATACGGCTGTTCGCTGCTACCGAAGACTCAATCCGCAGAGCCATCGCGACGGTCTACAGGGTGGCTGACGAGTAGCAGTGAGTTGGTCTGGCGAGCCAGGAGGTCGCGTGTTTTTGGGAGATCCATCACACCACCGTATTCTGCGACAATGACAGTGGGACCCAAATGACTCGCCCCCGACTCAAACGCCTGTTCCGGTTCAGTCTTCGCACGGTGTTCGTGGCGACGACAGTTCTGTGCATCTGGCTCGGGATGATAGTGACAAGAGGAGAACGGCAGAAGAAGGCGGTAGCCTGGGTGAAGGAGATGGGAGGGAACGTCACATACGGCTATGAAATCGACGTGGGTCCTCGAGCTGTACCATCGATGGGTGTTGAATTCCCCAAAGCTGAACCACCTGGACCCAAATGGTTGCGCGAGCTGATTGGGGTGGACCATTTCGCGACGGTTAAGAGTGCGACGTTACCCAATACGACAATCACGGACCTGTCGCCGTTGGCGAACCTTATCGGGCTAAAGTTGCTTCACTTGGAATGCACGGAAGTGCACGACCTATTACCGTTGACGGGCCTGACGGATTTGGAAACGTTGATTTTGTACGATGTGAGAGTAAGCGATCATTCTTCCTTGCCGAACTTGCCGAACCTGAAATCTCTGTCGGTGAGCGGGACATCTATCACCAGCCTGTGCCTTTTGAAGAATTTGACGAGTCTCGAAACGCTGGTTTTGCGTGATGTGAGGGTGAGCGATCTCTCTCCATTGGCGAGCCTTGCGAAGCTGGAAAAGTTGTGGGTGGTGGGAACCCAGGTCAATGACTTGTCTCCACTTGTGAACATGACGAATCTGAAGGCATTGGCCCTCAGCGATGTACCAATGAAGGATTTGTCAACGCTGGCCAACCTGACGAGACTGACCTGGCTAGCTGTGGAGAACATCGAAGTCACTGACATATCACCGTTGGCAGGCCTGACGAAATTGGAGGTTTTGTGCCTGATAGAAACCGACATCCGCAATCTGTCACCGCTCCTCGTGATGGCGAAATTGCGTGAACTGGACCTGAACGGCACACCTGTAAGTGACGAACAAGTTGCTAGGCTACGACAGGCGTTGCCGCAGTGCGAGATTTCTCGATGACCGATCCAAACGTCTCACTAAACGACCCTTGCTCGCCGGGCGCATACCTCCCCAGAGGCATAGCAGGGCCGATGTGGAGTGGCCGGGCGGAAGTGGGTAGAATCAGGTTTTTGGAATGCGACAACAAACGAAGGTATTCCTAAGAATGAAACTAGGACGCAAGGCTTAGGTCAGAATGAGAGCAAAAGCGCCACGCTTTCGTTTGGCAAGCTTGTTTGGCTTCCTGCTCTGCGCCGCGCTCTTTGCTACTTGGTTCGGCGGTGAAGTGAGGCGTGCGGGGCGGACGTCAGCCATCGCAGATAGCATACGGGAGTGCGGCGGATACGTAGCGTTCGATTGGGAGACGACATCCGATGGTGATGTGAACGATCCCGACGGTAACACAATCAGCTGGTACAGCGACCCACCCGGTCCTGAATGGCTTAATGACTGTTTCGGTCCTAATCTATTCTCCGATATTACGAGGGCGGAGTTCGATTTACAGGACGAAGGTACTGATCTGCGTGGCGTCCGGTACCTGACCAGTTTGCCCGATCTGACGTACCTTTCAATTGAGTGGGGGCCTGTTCATACGGACTCGTTGAAAGTGGTTTCTGGTCTCGGGCAGTTGGGCACCCTTTCGCTTGCTAACACGTACCTCGCGGATGAACAAGCAAAATACTTCGCGTCGCTGGCCGGTTTACGAAGACTAGACTTGGAGTCCACTTCCATTTCTGACGCGGCCATGCCGCATCTCCGCCGATTGCACAATCTGCGGTGGCTAAATCTGTCTGGGAATGAGATTAGGGGGGATGGACTTGGTGCATTAGCTCGCCTTCCACAACTAACCAACCTCTATCTCGCCTTCAATCCGATTGAAGACGAATCGTTGATCAATATCGGAAAAATGACTTCGCTCCGTGTGCTTGATCTCATGGAGACACGAATTACCGACCAAGGGCTGCGTTATCTTGTCAACCTGAACGAACTTGAGTATTTGAACCTGACCGCCAACAAGGTTACGGATGAAGGAATCGAGTGTCTCGCGAGTCTGAAAAAACTTGGGAAGGTGGATCTGAGTGACACATCAGTCACCGATGCTGGGGTTGCAAGATTGAAGCGGGTGATGCCTCAGTTGAAGGACGTGGTACACTAGCCGCGTCCGTAGTACGTTGCGGCGAGACGATCGCCCAGCTGTTTCATAAAAGGACCGTTTCTTGCTGACCTAGAGTCAGGCTGTGGCAGACGGACCGCCAAGTTGTACCAGGTAGAGGCACGGAGGATGCCATCGGGCGAGAAGGGGGAATGCGCATAATGTTCGGGGTGGTCGCCAGCGGAATCGACTGGTTCTATGAGATGCCGAAGGGAGTCATTACATTCCCATCGATGTTCCTTGCGGCTATCGCCTCTTGGCTGCTGTGGCGCAGGTACCGGTTCCATCTGGGCGGGACAGTCCTGGGACTGATCGGGCTGGAGCTGATGATTCTCTGCTTGTTCCTGACCTACTCGTCAGACAATCTTTGGGATGTCATCCCGCTTCTATGCCTGTCTGTGTTGATTTGCATCGCTGGTATCTACAGTGTCGCTTGCTTTGTTTACACGGCATGGAATTCACAGATGCAGCGACTGGTTAATGCTCTGGCGGCATTGTCCATCACGGTCGCGGCAGTCGCTTGGTGGTTTGCGGGTTGTCCATTAGCGAGTCATCTGCGAGTATGCCGTCATTACCGCGAAATAGACGAGAAACTACCCGCGCTCAACGCCTTGGCGAGCCACGTCGAGTGCTTTCGCGATGCCGCGCGTCGGACGCCTGACGAGAGTGAGTTCTGGCAACTCGAATCAGGTCTGCGCAAAGAAAGCGATCGCTTACGTTCGTTGTATTGCGTCAAGGACTGGGGCTTTGTGTACCGGAAGATCAGCGATCAACAGTTCCACTTGGTCTACTTCTCATTCGATGTGGATCTGATGTACGATAGCGAATTGCCGACAGCCGGGTGGGTACCGGCACGTGACGAGGCAGGCCAATATATCCCTCTGACAGCCGCCCAGTAGCCTGGCGTCGCAACGTTTCGCATAGCCGTACCACTCCGACCGCGCTGCAAAATACGACCGTATTACGAGCCGACCCGCCAACCCCGTAGAAGTACGCGGAGATCAGTGGATGGCGTCGGAAGGGATCGCTACATTGACACATGATCGCTGAACGTGATTGTCGCCTTTGGACCGGAGATGATGAGGTTCGCGTAGTTGAAGAGATTGCGAATTCGCTTCAGTTTGTTTTCGTTGCTTGCTTTAGTAGCTGCGTGCGCGCTTCTATTCTCTTGGATAGCCGCGCAACGAGTACAGTACTGTCATCAGCACGGTGTGCTTCGCGACGTGCTTTCACGGACACCCGAAGGCAGTTTCTGCATTGTGGAGACGGAACCTGCCACACCTAGTTGGCTGGGCGTGTTTGTCCCCCAGGACAAATTCTACCGTGTATCCACACTCTCTTTCGTGTATGTCTGTGAACAGGACATTGCGGCCGCGACTCAACTCCGCTTTGTGGGTGACCTCAACTTCTTCATGACCGAGGTCACCGATCAGGACCTGATTCCGTTCGGGGAGTCGAAAATGCAGGTCAACACTCTGGGGCTTGCCTATACTCAAGTCACCGACAAAGGTGTCGAGTGCTTCGCTGGCGTTCACGGACTCCGAGAAATAGACCTTCGATGCTGCGGCGGGGTGACGGGCATGTGCTTGAAGGTCCTGAAGATTGCGAACATCGAAGACCTCGATGTTGGTGGATCGGGTTTTCAGGGCCAAAATTTGCGTTGGGTGCAACACCGACAAAGCCTGAGCCGGTTGTTCCTGCGCGAGTGCACCGTTTCAAATGACGACATTCGCTATATTTCCGGTCTTGACCAGTTAAGGGAACTCGACCTTTCTGACACCAGTCTTGATGACCATGGAATGCCCGCACTGGCGAGTTTATGCGGCTTGAAGCGTCTTGACCTGGGCGGTACGAAGATCACCGACGCTGGACTCGTCCATTTGAAGAACCTCCAAGAACTCGAAGCCTTGAATGTTAGTGGGACGGCAATTGGTGATGCCGGGTTAAAGGAACTCCGTTACCTCACATCTCTGCAGTACTTGCGGCTCGTGGACACCACCGTCACAGAGATCGCTATGTCGGATGAGTTTCCACAGATGAAGGCACTGAAGATTGTTTGGGTGGACACCAAGACCGTAACGCCCGACGGTGCAAACCACCTTCGCATCAAGGGACCATCTCTGAGAGTCATCCGAACACAGGAAAGGGACGGTTGGCCGTGATTTATCGGAGGCGAGTGCGAGGACCACAGCTGATGACGCGAACAAGCGCAGACCTGAGTTCCGTCGGAGCGTCCGAAATAACCACCGTATGACGAACAGATCCGACCTGCCTCCGCAGAGGCATCCGGCGGTCGATGTGGAACGACTGATCCGTTCCGGGTAGAATTGTGGCGTGGAACGGGCCAACTAAGGAAGGTTTCCTGGTTCGATTGGCTGGTTGGGGATTCGAGATCGGTCTGCGGCACAACATCAGAGTCAAACGGGGAGCCGGACAGGTGACCGGACCAACCGCGTGCCATGATGTTGATCCTCTCTCATTCTCCTCTGGAACTCGTAGAGCCCGCAACACGGAGTGGAAGTCGGCTTTCGTAGATCCCCCAGGTTCCAGTTTCGTCAACCTGCGCGATAGCGATTCTGCATCACACGTTCAATTCCTCTTCCAGCCAGCGCGGCCCAGAGGCTATCATTCATCGCATTGCAGGGGCCCGAACACCCGTGTTCTTCATGGAGATCGTGCAGTGAATGGACTTGTCCAGGCCATGAGATACGCGATGTGCCTGTGGCTTCTGGCAGCGGGTAACTTAATGGCACAGGACGATGATCGGGAGCTGCGCGGCCGTTTTCTTGCTGCGGTGAAGGAAACGGATCGCAGAGTCGAGCAATTGTCATTCCGCGTCAAGTGGAAACAGACGTTCGATTACGTGGCGGTTTCCGATAAAGTGTCGACGATGCTCAAGAAGGTGGGTAAAGACCCGTTCGAGGAGGAAGTCCGGAATCCGTGAAAGTGTTGTTCGAGGGAATTGTGCCGCCATGTCCGGAGTTTATGGCAAGGGCTTGAATTTGTGATGGCGAAGAACTCGACGTATGCGTTTTTGATCGAACGACTTCCCTCGGTCAATCGCTACAGCCTCCAGTTCGTGACACAACCAGGTGCCGATCAAAGGTATGACGATCGCGTTAAATGGAGGAACTGGAAGCTCGTGCAACACCACTCTGCGCTTGGTATGTAATGTCTGAGAGCGTATCCCAGCTTGTCGAAAGTCCGTCATTCAAGATCACGAAGGTTGCCACGGGTTATCTCGGAGGGACAAGAACTGGTACGGGTCGATTTTGAGCGTCTCGTAGATGACCCGACGAGGGTGAAAGAAGAATACTTGTCAGATGCATACCTTCTCTGTGATCCGGCAAATGCCTGGGCACTGAAGGAGTATCGTTTCACCGCGTTCAATGGCGGTGTATACCACGTGGTCATCGACGAATTTGGAGAATTGCTGAACGGTTTTCCGATTCCCCGCAAGATGACGCGATTGGTTACACAAACGGACAAGATCTCGACTAGCCGAATGGTGGTGACGTTCGAGGCCGTGGACAACGATGTATCCGGGGACGAGTTCTACTTGAGCCACTACGGTCTTCCGGAGCCGAAGTTTCGCCGAAGTTGGTGGGGTCGCTGGGGCTGGTACTTGGTCGGCGGGGTCGTTTGTCTGGTGGTATCGGCAATGCTCCTTAAGCGAAGACGGGCAACCGCGTGATCGCGCTAACACTTCGTTCAGACGCGGTCTCCGTGTGGATGGTACGAAACAGTCGGCAACCTCGACCCTCAAGTGGTAGGAGACCGAAAATGGTTGCGAGAGCGTCCAGGGCATTCACGCTTGTCGAGTTGCTGGTGGTCATTTCCATTATTGGGGTGCTGGTGGCACTTCTGTTGCCGGCGGTGCAGGCCACAAGAGAAGCCGCCAGAAGACTACAGTGTGTGAACAATCTGAAGCAGATTGGCCTGGCGCTGCAGAATTACGAGGCAGCACATCGCGTTCTGCCTCCCGCGATGATCTGGACCGGTCGGGGCGAACCGTATGGTGCGGGGCTATTGCCGATCGGCACCTTCGACCGAGTCGCCATGGGGATCTCGCCGGGAAACGAACCAGATCGCCTGCAGGCCAACTGGGTCATGCTGCTCCTACCGTACCTGGAGCAGTCAACCGTCCACGAATCGTTTAACTTGCGGCTTCCCGTGGATGATCCTTCTAATCGAGCCGCACGCACAACCGGCTTGTCTGTGATGAAGTGCCCGACGGATGGCTTCAACAACCTGTTCTATGAACGCGCCTTGCTGGCCGACACGCAAGGCCATTCATATGCCCGTGGCAACTACGCGATGAATATGGGACCGAACGCTCCTTGTTTCGCTTTCAGTCCTCACTGTCCGGAGGGATTTCACAGTGACACCAGTGACTTGATTAACACGAACTCAAAGGTTTGGGGGAGCGGCGTTGGCGGTTTCAATGTCTCCTTCGGCTTTAAGGCCTTTCGCACCGGTTTGTCCAATATGATCGCCATTGACGAAATCCGTGCCGGCATCGACGCGATTGTACCGCGTGGCACATGGGCACTCGGAATGATCGGGGCCAGCATCACGGCCGTTCATGCGACAGGTCCCAAGATGTGGAGGGCGGGCTTGACGGGATCTGTTCCTGTACAATATTGGAACTCCGGTATTCGTTAGACGAACTGCGCCGTCTCGGCATGCCCTGTATGAGTTCGCCAATTCCCGCGAACTTCGGAGCGACTGCGCGCAGCCAACACGTCCACTTGGTCAACGCTGCAAAGCTGGACGGCTCAGTCGACTCGATCAGCGATACGATTGATCAGGAGCTCTGGACACGGCTTCACGCGAAGGAGGGCCAATAAGCAATCGCGTGTCAGTTGGGCGGAAGGGGCGTCCGGTGCGGTGAAGATACTCGGGCGACGCCAAAGGGTCGCGACAGTCCGGCACTGGATGCGGCCAGCGTCATGTGTCTCTTGAGAATCTCATCAAGTCGTGAGGCGGTGGAGGTTTCTCGGACACGCCGAAATACCACCGTATGAGGAATCGATCGGGACCTAACTCTGTAGAGGCATCCGACGGTCGATATGGAGCGGCCGGGCAGGAAACGGTTAAGATGGGGTTGTTGGAAGCCTGCGGAAATCGAAGGAATGGTGGGAAGACAGAAGACATACGTCTTCGCTTGGTCGATGCAGTCGCGCAACGAAGAACACTCTGGCTCCCCTCTCCCCCAGCAAGCTGCTTGCCGGGGGAGAGGGGAGACAGAAGTGAAAGGGGACGACGAAGTTCCCAAGCTGCAAATACGTTTGGAACGAGCTGCCAGGGCGCCCCATCAATCCACCTTATTCCGAATAGGCGCGGCCTAACCCGGCAGAGGCATATGGAGGTCGCTGTGGAGTGGCCGGGCGGCAGGGATTAGAATGGGGTTTTTGGCGTGCGGCAACAAAACGAAGGATTCTCGAAAAACGAGTTCGTTTGGATGTGCGCAAGGTCAACACTGAATAATGTATCACGCTGCAAAGACGCTTGCCTTGCTTGGCCTTAACCTGGGCTGGCTCCTCGCCGCATATCTTTCGATTAGCTGGTTGATCGAGTGGTGTGACGCTGAAGCATCTCCGGTTATCTACGGAACGGAAAGGCAATTCGACAGTTTTCCGTACCTGCAGTCCTCGCACGAAATGCTTGTTGTCGCCATAGTGTGGCTGGGAGTGGCCATTACATTTCACACTTTGCGGTCGATTTGGAGAACCACTTCCTGAGAAACGATTGATGGCAACACCGTGGCTGCCGTGAGAGGAGAACGTAGCAAAGGAAACTTCACCCTCCCCTTGGGAGGGTCGGAAACGAGCGTAAGCGAGTTTCCGGGGAGGGTGGTTGGAACACCGATCGAGCCGCCATCCGCCCTCCCCGAAGGCTCGTTCCTCGCCTTCGACCCTCCCACGGGGAGGGTGAAGTCCAGCGTGCGAATACGGATAGATGTGCGACAGAAGCTTCCGATTAATCCACCCTTTGATGAAATAGTGTCCAAAGGTTGAGGGGGTACTATTTGTCGTGCGCATGGTCGAATGAGTGAGTTTCCCGGATGCGATTCACCTATCCTCATTTCTGCTGCTGATCGCCCTCGTGGCATTGGTGACGGCTTGGTACATTGATCATCACCGCCACCAAAGCGACGACATCGTGGGAGTGTGGTACTACCCAACGTCGGACAATGCCTTCACTAAGGGGCACGAGACCTTAACGATCAACGCCGATGGCACATACACGTTGGAGGATGTAGGGTTCGCAAGTTACTCTGGTACGTACAGATTGGCGGAAGATGGACTGCCCTGTTTCACGTGACATCGAAGCGACAGTTGTTTACCGGAATGCCACCTCAAACATATGAAGTTGACAAGACCTACCGTTGCCGAATTGCGCGGGACTCCTATTCGAATCTGATCGTTATCGA
>CAWDIM010000023.1:0-742557 GCA_963802295.1 uncultured Planctomycetota bacterium
AGTAAGAGTAAGAAAAAAGTTATTTGGTGGTTCTTGTTCGCTGATTAGCTGCCGGGAGGGGAGTCTTTGCGCGAATTGTGAATGGCGATGGGGATTGCGATGGCGGCCGCGACCACCAGGCCGATCAGGACCGGATCGGCGAAGAACAGGTCGCTGAAGGGGCGTTGCCCGCGCTGGACAATCCCCTCAGGGACAATCAGCAGCTGTTGGCGAGCGATCGGTGGCGCCGTGCCCGCAGCCCAACCGCGACAGATATACGCATTGCTGCCGGCTGTTACCTGGAACAAGCCGCCATGCAGACCGTCGATGTGGAATCGGCCCTGCTTGTCGGGCGTCACGCTCGCAATCTGACGACCGTCCTGGACCGCGGTCACGTCAAACTCGTCAGTGGGCTGACCGTGCAGGTTCAACACCATTCCGCTCAATTGGCCACTGCCCGCCAAGGCAATGTCATTTATATGTACGACTCTGCTCTGCTCGGCCGCCGACGTGCTACGCACCGGTGGATCGAGTGCCTGGACCTGTGACACCGGAACGATCCAATTGAGGGTCGCCAGTAGCACGGCGAAAAATCGTGCCTTGCGCGAAACGTTCATGTTCCCTTCCCTCCATGTCCAACCTCAAAACCGAGCCACCGCCAGGGGGAGCATTGCGAAGCGGAAAGTCGGTATCCGACAACGGAAATTCGCGGTCGGATAGTACCGCAATCACCAAGAGGGTGAAAGGGCAAATCACACCCCTCCACCCCTCCAAAGGGCCGAAGGGCCGAGACGCGTGTCGACGGATGGCTGACTTAATGGTTAATGGTGAGTGGTTAACATGGTGGAACGGAGAAAGGGAGGAAGGGAGGAAGGGAGGAAGGAGGGGGGAGGAAGGGGAACTGGATTACATGTTGAGCGGTGAGGATCTGTTGGCGGCGCATGACTGCGGTTTTGCCGGCAGCGGAGGTTTTGATTTTTTTTGATTTTTTTTGATTTTCGAATTTTGAATTTGTTTTGGTTTTCGACATTCGGATTTCGGATTTCCCGTTTTGGTTGCGACCGCCATTCACCATTAAGAATTGTCTTCGCGGCTGTGCTGGGGCCGCGGCCCTCGCAGGCCGGGCGTTTCCTGCCGTGTGCACAGCCGGGAAGCAGACCACTTGTGGTTTCCCTGGGACAGACCCGTGCTGAAACCGGTTACCGACTGCGAAAATGCTTCAGGAACGCTCGGTCCAGGTCGGGGATCGCTGCCGCCAGTCGTTCGCTCAGCTGGCCAGGCGGGACATTGTCGCGGATATCGCGCAGGTACTGGATCAGGACGATGCGAGCCTCGGGCGGTCCGTGCAGCATGAAGTGGACCCAGGCCCAAGCGGCTCGATACTCCGCATCTCCCATCTCCCGCACATCGCGCAAACCTTCGAGCTTGGTTAACGACGCGCCGCGATAGAATCGTGCCGACCATCGTGTGGGGGAATGATGGGGATTGCCCTGCTCCCGCTCGTCCGCCGGCACTTCGAAGTATTCGGCCAGTCCCTCGTCGAGCCACAACGGGACCAGCGGCAGTCGGCTGTGTAACAGTGCATGCGTACTCTCGTGCCGCACATCCACTTCGAAATGCCGATTCACGTAGGCGAATACCCAACCCGGCTGCGACCCCTTAATAAACAGTGCTCGGCGCGAAGGGACTCCTCGAAAATACTCATCCATGTATCGCTGATACGATGACCGGTCCGAAAACAGCAGCAAGTGGACCGTCTCGCTCTTCGACTCGACCTGCAACATAGCCGTCAGGTCGCGATCCAATCGATGTAGTTCGGG
This sequence comes from uncultured Planctomycetota bacterium, assembly GCA_963802295.1. Lineage (GTDB taxonomy): Bacteria > Planctomycetota > Planctomycetia > Pirellulales > Pirellulaceae > JAJRVM01. The sequence continues at coordinate 1,800 of CAWDIM010000023.1, forward strand.
CACCAAGTTGGGGAATTTTTCCAGCGAAAAATTCGCTCGAATCTGAAAATCGCCCGCCTCTTGCGAATCGACCCAATTGGCGGCCGAGGCCCAGGTGCAGAGCGCAAGCAGCAACAGCTGGCCCAATACGCCGGCGAAATACGGCGTGAACCGACGTACTGCGTCAGGCCGCAGAACATGGTGATCGACTGCGGATTCGGAAATGAAAGTCGCCGAACGCTCCATCACAAATGACCTGCTCCAAAGCTCATGATCGTACCCCTACGTAGAACGGAATTCATTCCGTTCATGCCCCACCCACCGCTCGACCACTTCCCCCTACGTAGAACGGAATTCATTCCGTTCATGCCCCACCCACCGCTCGACCACTTCCCCCTACGTAGAACGGAATTCATTCCGTTCGTGCCCCACCCACCGCTCGACCACTTCCCTTACGTAACACAGCCACTGCGTTCGACAACCTGTCCACGGTGCGCAGACCATACCGACCAACACCTAAGGCGACGCTCCGGACGCAGCCAAGAGTCAAAGGCACGTAGCGGCAGTGATAGGGGACATCAAGATCTGTTGACAAGAGTATCGAGCGATCGAGTCGCCCGCAGCGTGTTGCACAGTCAAACAGAAAATCCGAAGGTCGAAACGAATTCGAATAACAGGAATTCAAGACAAACACTCAGCGGTCGGCAAAACCGCAGTCAAGAATATTCTCACCGCTCAGCGTTTCGATTTCCCTTCCTCCCTTCTTCCCTTGCTCCCTTCCTCCCTTCCTCCCTTCTTCCCTTCCTCCCTTGCTCCCTTCAACCCGCTTGGCGCCAGGCGAACCAGCGTGATTTGGATTTGCGTTTGGCAGAGCGGTTCACGAGCGGCGAGACATCTTTGCCGTTTGCCACCAGCGCCGGATTGAGGCAGCACAGTTGGTAAGCGACTTCATGGCCGGCGATTTCGGCGACGCGGGCCAGTGCGCGACTGAGGAGCGGGCGACGGGCTTTCACGCCATGTGCGTCGGTCGCCACGAAGTGAGCCCAACCCGACTCGACCATCCGCTGGGCCAGCTGCTGGCAGCGGAGCCCGAACGAGCCCAGCAGGCTGCCGGCGGTGATCTGCATCAGGCACCCTCGCTCAATCAGCTCGCCCACCGCCTCTGGCTTTCGCAGCAGGCCCTGATTACGTTCCGGATGCGAGAGGATACCCGTGATGGAAACCCGTTCGAGACGCTCCAAGCAGACGTCCAGTGAGAAGTACAGTTCGTGGGGGAGTTCCAGCAGCACGTGTTTGCCGCGGTCACCGAGCGTGAGGACTTGGCCGCCGCTAAGATAGTCCGCCAACTCCGCCTCCACTCGCACATCCGCACCCGGCAGCACTCGCAGACCCACCTCATGCTGATCAAGATACCGCTGCAGCTCAGCGGTGACTCGGCGGATCTGCTCCCCCTGATTGTGGGAGTATGTACCGAGCTGGTGGGGAGTGGCGATGACGGTACGAATTCCGTCGTGGACGGCGATCCGAGCCATGTCCAGCGACTCGCGCCACGATTTCGAGCCGTCATCGATCCCGGGGAGGAGATGGCAGTGGATGTCGACCAGTGGTTCCGTTGGCTGATGGGACATTTTTCCGTTCTCCCGTTCTCCCTTTGCGTGGCGCCGGCAAGAGTGACAGGCCAGAGAAAAGCGGGGCGATTTTAGCCGTTTGGTCCGGCGGGTCAAGGGCAGCAGGCGGTTCCAATTGACCGGATACGCAACGGCGTGTATCGTGTTGGCTTCATTGGCTTTAGAAATTTACGAAGCCTGCGGAAGATACGGCAGAAGGCGACTCGTTGTGAAATATGCAGCTCTTGGCCCGATCGCAATTCACTTGCCCGAGCATATCGAGACCAACGATCAGCTTCAGGCACAATACCCGAAATGGGACTTGGAGCGGATTTACGAGAAGACGGGGATATTTCAGCGTCATATAGCGGCACCTGACGAATGCGCTTCGGATCTGGGTGTTCGGGCCGCCGAAAAACTGTTCCGGCAGCACGACATTGACCCGGCCTCGATCGATTTCTTGCTGCTGTGCACTCAAACTCCCGACTACCCGCTCCCCACCACCGCCTGCCTCATGCAACAGCGACTGGGGCTGCCCGTCTCGGCCGGCGCATTGGACTTCAATCTGGGCTGTTCCGGCTATGTCTATGGGCTCGCGTTGGCCGACGGTCTGATTCGGACCGAATCGGCACGTCGGATCTTGCTGATCACCGCCGAGACCTACACGAAGTACATTCATGCGGAAGATCGCAGTCTCCGCACGATTTTCGGCGACGGCGCGTCCGCCACGTTGATCGAGGCCGCCGACGCGCCGAGCCTGAAGGGGTTCCGCTACGGCACGGACGGCAGCGGCGCGGATACACTGCTGATGACCAAGGGGGCGCTCGACCGGCTCAACACGCCCACCAACCCCGTCATCGACAGCGTTGGGAAAGCGACTTGTATATGGACGGTCCGGCGTTGATCACGTTCACGGTCGATGCCGTCCCGCAGTTGATCGACCAGGTCCTCCAAGCGACCAATCTGCAGCGTGACGATATCCAGTACTTTCTGATGCACCAGGCAACGCTCAAGATGATGACCTATCTATTTGATCGCCTGGACCTGACCGAAGATCGTGCCCCGATCATCCTGAAAGATTGCGGCAATACCGTATCGTCCACGATTCCGATTGTGATTGATTCGCTGCGAACGGCGGGCAAACTGCAGCCGGGCGTGCGAAGTATGCTGGTGGCCTTCGGCGTCGGCTGGTCCTGGGCGGGCTGTGTCTGGGAAGAGACCTGGCGGGCGTGAATCGAGAAGCGCGGAGCGCACGCAGCGGGCCTTCACCACAACGTGGTGGCACAACGAAGCCCAGCGGCTCTTCACCACAACGTGGTGGCCTGGATTTTCGCCACAACGTGGTCGCATGGCTCTTCACCACAACGTGGTGGCACCCCAAAGCCCAGGGTTCGGACCCACGCCCCAAGGCGTGGGTCCGAACCCTGGGGACGCGTGCGGCGCCGAAAATGCACCCTGAAGGGGTGCGACAGGACCGACGTGGCCCCATCCGTCCACGTCACCACACGCACGGCCCCCCATTTCAACCCAAGGACGAATCGGGCCGTGCCGCGTGCGGATACCGGATTTTGTCCAACCCCGTTGGGGTTGCCGGCGCCCAATCGTCGACGCCCCAGGGTACGGCTCCACGGCCCTCGGGGGCCGTGGAGCCGCACCCTGGGCTTTGGAGTACCACCACGTTGTGGTGAAGACACGCCAACGTTCGGTTTTGGATCGCGCCACGGTGTGGTGATGACATGCACCCGTTCGGTTTTCGATGGCCGTACCGGTGTGGCAAAAACGTCCGATGCCCGCGCGGTGACACGACGTTCACAAAAACGCGTTATACGGCGACGCGGCGCACAACCGGACGGCGTTCACCGGAACTCGGCGCGCGCACCCGGGGCGGTTATCATCGCCACACGGCGCGCACCCCGATGGTTTTCACCACAACGTGGTGGCACACCAAAGCCCAGGGTTCGGACCCACGCCCCAAGGCGTGGGGCCGAACCCTGGGGACGCGTGCGGCGCCGAAAATGCACCCTGAAGGGGTGCGACAAGACCGACGTGGCCCCATCCGTCCACGTCACCACACGCACGTCCCCCCATTTCAACCCAAGGACGAATCGGGCCGTGCCGCGTGCGGATACCGCATTTTGTTCAACCCCGTTGGGGTTACCGGCGCCCAATCGTCGACGCCCCAGGGTACGGCTCCACGGCCCTCGGGGGCCGTGGAGCCGCACCCTGGGCTTTGGAGTGCCACCACGTTGTGGTGAAGACACGCCGACGTTCGGTTTTGGATCGCGCCACGTTGTGGTGACGCAACCGTTGAGGAGAGTACAGCGATACGGCGAAACGAACGGAACCGATAAGCAACGGCGACATCGCACGCGCACACGAAGGGTTTTCACCACAACGTGGTGGCATAACAAAGCCCAGGGTTCGGACCCACGCCCCAAGGCGTGGGGCCGAACCCTGGGGACGCGTGCGGCGCCGAAAATGCACCCTGAAGGGGTGCGACAAGACCGACGTGGCACCATCCGTCCACGTCACCACACGCACGTCCCCCCATTTCAACCCAAGGACGAATCGGGCCGTGCCGCGTGCGGATACCGTATTTTGTTCAACCCCGTTGGGGTACCGGCGCCCGAATCGTCGACGCCCCAGGGTACGGCTCCACGGCCCTCGGGGGCCGTGGAGCCGCACCCTGGGCTTTGGGGTACCACCACGTTGTGGTGAAGACACGCCAACGTTCGGTTTTGGATCGCGCCACGTTGTGGTGACGACATGCACCCGTTCGGTTTTCGATGGCCGTACCGGTGTGGCAAAAACGTCCGATGCCCGCGCGGTGACACGACGTTCACAAAAACGCGTTATACGGCGACGCGGCGCACAACCGGACGGCGTTCACCGGAACTCGGCGCACCCGGGGCGGTTATCATCGCCACACGCGACCCCGAGGGTTTTCACCACAACGTGGTGGCACAACAAAGCCCAGGGTTCGGACCCACGCCCCAAGGCGTGGGGCCGAACCCTGGGGAGCGTGCGGCGCCGAAAATGCACCCTGAAGGGGTGCGACAAGACCGACGTGGCCCCATCCGTACACGTCACCACACGCACGTCCCCCCATTTCAACCCAAGGACGAATCGGGCCGTGCCGCGTGCGGATACCGTATTTTGTTCAACCCCGTTGGGGTACCGGCGCCCAATCGTCGACGCCCCAGGGTACGGCTCCACGGCCCTCGGGGGCCGTGGAGCCGCACCCTGGGCTTTGGAGTACCACCACGTTGTGGTGAAGACACGCCGACGTTCGGTTTTGGATCGCGGCCACGTTGTGGTGAAGACACGCCGACGTTCGGTTTTGGATCGCGGCCACGTTGTGGTGAAGACACGCCGACGTTCGGTTTTGGATCGCGGCCACGGTGTGGTGAAGACACGCACACGTTGGGTTTTTGATGGTTGCCACGTTGTGGTGAAGAACCGAACCGAGAAACGCGGCGGCGGTAGGCTCGCGAAAATCTGCTCCCGCATATGGTTCGCCTGGCGGCTGGGCAGGAGTACAATCAGTCAGCGGGCGAGATTGATGGTTGGTCGCGGATGAGCTGCGAGGCAGCCGCTGATAGTCCCGTGGCCTCGAGCCAGGAGCATTCGGATGAAGTCATTAAGAGGACATTTCCTGATTGCCTCTCCGCATTTGGCCGACCCGAATTTTTATCGCAGCGTCGTGTTGATGATCCAGCACGACGAGAAGGGGGCCTTTGGCGTCGTGTTGAACCGCCCGACGAACAACACGATCGCGGACCTCTGGAATTTGGTATCACCGGCGCCCTGCGACATTAGTGAACCGGTGCACGTGGGGGGCCCGGTGCCGGGGCCCTTGATCGCCATTCACTCGGATCCCGCCCAGTGTGAAATGGACATTGCGGACGGCGTGTTCTTCGCCTCGAGCAAGGAAGCGATCATCGCGATCGTTTCGCACCCGCAGGGCCCGTTCCGCCTGTTCGTCGGCTATTCCGGCTGGGGAGCAGGGCAGCTGGACCAGGAAATGGAGTCGGGCAGCTGGCTGAGTGGACCTGCAGCGCGCGAGGATGTATTCTCGCACTACGACGAATTATGGCACCGAGTCTCACGCCGGATCGGGCTGGATATCATCTCACCCACCATTAGGAACCAGCCGATTCCGGACGATCCTTCCATGAACTGAGCAGTTGTCGGCCAGCCGGCGGGACACGTCGAGCGCGAGCAGCCGAGCCCCGAACCACTGTGACGAATTCGCATGAGCCGCACGATTGCAATTGGAGATATTCACGGCTGTGCGCTCGCTCTGCGCCACTGTTGGATGCGATCTCGCCGTTGGACAACGACACGATCTTGACCCTCGGCGACTATGTCGATCGCGGGCCCGACAGTCGTGGGGTGGTGGACCAATTGCTCGCACTGCAGCCACACTGCCGCCTCGTCCCCTTGCTCGGCAATCACGAAATCATGATGCTGTCGGTGCTGCGTGGCGAACTGGATTCGGGCATCTGGGAGCGTTACGGTGGCCTGGAGACGATCGCCAGTTACGCCGGCGATCTGACGACCGTCGAGGACTCGCACCGCAAGTTTCTCGAAGGATGCCGCCACTACCATGAAACCGACCGACATCTGTTCATGCATGCCAACTATCTGGCCGAACTGGAGCTGGCCGACCAGCCGGACCAGATCCTGTTCTGGACACACGTCTCGTCCGTGCTGCCCCCCCGACACCGCTCGGGAAAAACCGCCATCGTCGGCCATACGCCTCAAATCGAAGGAGAGATTCTCGATCTCGGACATCTGATCTGTATCGATACCTGCTGCTTCGCCGGCGGCTGGCTGACCGCACTGGACGTGGAGACCGGCCAAGTCTGGCAGGCCGATCGACTCGGTAGAATCAGAGACGAGGCGTGAAGAGTGAGTGATTTCGTTAAGATGGATGGGCGAGAAGAAGGAGAGGGTGGGGTTTCGCGTCCGTCTCGTACTCGTCATCTTAATCCTAACGCGGCCCGCGGCCGCAACCAATCAGGAAATCCGAAATCCTAAATTCGAAATCTCAAACAAATTCGAAATCCCAAGATCAAAACCTTCGCTGCCGACAAAACCACAGTCATGCGCCACAAACAGATTCCCACCACCGGGAATGCTATTAAAGTGTTAGTCGGTAACATGCGCGCACGGTGCGCGTATGTTTGGAACAAAATCCGAAATTCGAAGCACAGAAAAGTGGGAGAAAGGGAGAAAGGGAGGAAGGGAGGAAGGGAAAACGGAGGACGCAATGGCATGCTGCTGGTGAGAATCTGCTTGGGTCCCGCCCGCGGCCGTTTTGCCGGCAGCGGAGGTTTTAGTCTGGGATTTCGAATTTTGGATTTCGAATTTGTTTGGGATTTCGATATTGGGATTTCGGATTTCCCGTTTTGGTTGCGGCCGCAGGCCGCGTTAGTATTTCTGTCATGCGAATTTGTTGGGGATTTGCTGCTTCGGATTTCGGATTTCAAACATGCGCACGGTGCGCACATCCTACACGCGAAAACTAAAATCTTAATCATAGTCTCTCCCCGCAGTGCTGACTCGCTGAGAATAGAGGGCGGATCGGGATTAAGATTAAGAGTAAGATTAAGAGTAAGAGTAAGAGTGAAATAACGATGCCAGCTCATAACCACCACATTTTGCGTTGTACGCTCGCCCTGGCGGCGTTGGTTTCTTCATCCTACGGCTGGGCGGATGAGCGGCCGAATGTCTTACTGATTCTCACGGATGACCAGGGTTCGATCGACTTGAACTGCTACGGTGCGCAGGATCTGGCAACTCCTTGCCTGGACGGTCTTGCTCAGCGCGGCGTGCGGTTCACTCAGTTCTATGCGGCAGCGCCGGTCTGTTCGCCGTCGCGAGCGGCGTTGCTGACAGGCCGATATCCTCAACGCGCTCAACTGGCCACGAACGCCGGGTCGCTGCCCGGGGAAGGGGGGATGCCCGCGGCGCAGATCACGCTGGCTGAACTGATGAAACAGGCCGGGTACGTGACTGGCCACGTCGGTAAGTGGCATTTGGGTTACGCTCCTGAGCTGATGCCGAACGGACAGGGATTTGACGACTCATTCGGCCACATGGGCGGCTGCATCGACAACTACTCGCACTTCTTCTACTGGGGCGGACCGAATCAGCACGACCTGTGGGAGAACGGGCGAGAGGTGTGGGCACCGGGAAGCTACTTTCCGGACTTGATGGTCCAGCGGTGCAAGCAGTTCCTGTCCCAACATCGCGAGCAGCCATTTTTTCTCTACTGGGCCATCAACATCCCCCACTATCCGCTCCAGGCGACCGAGAAGTGGCGATTGTACTACGCCGACTTGCCGCAGCCGCGCAGCATGTACGCCGCATTCGTTTCCACGATGGACGAACGCGTGGGACAGGTCCTCGATCACCTCCGCTCACTGGGGCTCGACAGTAACACCGTGGTCATTTTCCAGTCGGATCACGGTCACTCGACGGAACTTCGCACGTTCGAGGGCGGGGGCCATGCGGGCCCGTATCGGGGAGCGAAGTTCAGTCTGTTCGAAGGGGGCGTGCGGGTACCGGCTATCATCAGCTGGCCCCAATCGCTCCCGCAGGGCGAAGTGCGCGGCCAGCTCTGCACCGCCGTCGATTGGCTACCGACGATCCTCCAACTGTGCAGCGTGCCGGCCCCCACGCATCGTATCGATGGGCACAGCCTGGCCGACATTATCCGCCGGGCAGACGCGCCGGAGGTGCATGACGTGTTCCACTGGCAGTCGGGGCTCGGCACCAACGGTCAACCTCAATGGTCCGTGCGCGAAGGATCCTGGAAACTGCTCGGCAACCCGAACGACACCAGCCATTCCGAGCCTTTAAAACAAGGTGATGAACTGTTCCTGGTCGACCTGACTCAGGACAGCGGGGAACGAGTCAACTTGCGCGAGCAACACCCGGAGAAAGTCCAACGCATGGTCCGGCTGCACCAGGACTGGGTCGAGGAAGTGGAGAAGCAGTAGGTCTTTGCTTCTTGTTCTTACTCGTACTCCCAATCCGCCTTTTACCTACAGCGAGTCAGAATGCGGTCGGATGTCGGGGAAGTGGACAGCGGGGGGTTGCTGCAACACTGGCTCCGCTCGCGGTTCGTACGGCTTGAGGTTGGTTGAGCACTCGACGCTCGCTCAGCCAGTGCCACCCAACCGGAGTAAGAGTTAGACGTACGGCGGTCACTCACCCTGTCTGACTTGCAGCAACTGGTCCACCTTGACATCCCGCAGTGTCTGCTCTTCTCCGTCGGGCCAGCGGATCACTAGTTCGGAGACGATAGTGGCTGTGCCCAAGCCGAAGTGGAGTCGCTGATCGTGCACGCACATGTAACTGCCGCTGGAGCTGCGTTGACGCAGCAGCGTTTTGGTCTTTCCGTCTTTATCCTTCAGGTGACAGCGAACAACGGCCCCCATTGCGTCACGATTACTGCTTCCTTCGCGGCCCACGAGATCGAGCATCAGATAGTGGCGTCCCTGGCGCGGTGAGTCGTTGCGCAACAGTACCGGATGGTCATTCAGGTTCGTGACGACCAGGTCTAAATCGCCGTCGTTGTCCAGGTCGCCGGCGGCCACCCCGCGACTGACGCGGGGCTTCAGGTCGGCCAGGCCACTGCTGCGCGACACCTCGGCAAACGCACCCTGACCATTGTTCACAAAGACCAGATCCGCCTGTGCCAGCAACTCGCGCGCGTCGCCATTGGCGACATAGATATCCAGGTCCGTATCGAGATCCAGATCGACGAGGGCGGCACCCCAGGAGATATAGTGTCCGCAGACAATGGCAATGCCAGCTCGATGAGCTCGATCGTCGAAGAACCCATCGCCTTGGTTCATGTAGAGACACGTGTGCGTGAAATCGGGCACGAACAAATCGAACCGGCCGTCCCCATCGATATCGCCCACCTCCGCCCCCATGGCGCCGCGGGCGTCCCCGTTGGCACCGTAAGCCAAGTTGGTCAACAGTGCGTTCTCCTCGAATTTACCGTCACCCTTGTTCTCGAAGCAGAAATTCTCTGTCGCATCGTTCGCGACGAACAGGTCCCACCGGCCGTCGTCGTTGAAGTCGAACATGCCCACTCCCATCGTGTGGCCGGGAAAGTCGGCCATTCCGGACTCCTTCGTCACGTCCAGAAAAGCACCCCGGCCATCGTTGCGCAGCAGCAGATTCACCTGTCCCTTGTAGGCCGTCGGACCGGGAAACGATCGGCTCGTGTTGAAGTCGGGGACATAGTCCAAATAGTTCCCGACATACAGGTCGAGGAACGAGTCGCCATCGTAATCCAGGAACAGGCAACCGACCCCGAAACGGTCGTCCGCGGCACCGGTTCGCGCCGCGACTTCCTCGAATGTCCCGTTGGGCAGATTGCGATACAGACGATTGGGCCCGTAATTGGTCACATAGAGGTCCCGCCGACCATCGTTATCGTAGTCCCCTACGGCCACGCCAATTCCGTAACCGCCAGGCAGGATGCCGACCTTGTCGGTAACATCTTCAAAAGTCCAGTCGCCGCGATTGCGGTACAGCCGATCGGTGGCCCGACGCAGCGTTTCCTTGTTGGCACATGCCGGGTCGCTGACCCCATCCAAGTGCATGCCGTTGACCAGATAGAGATCGAGCCATCCGTCGCCGTCGAAGTCGAACAATGCGCATCCCACGCCAGTCGCTTCGACAATGTTCGTCATCTTGTCGTCGCCAATCGTGTGCACAAAATCGATGCCACTGGCACGCGACACGTCCGAGAAGAGCAGCGCGGCAGGCTCGTCCGCTCCGGCAGTTCGGCCGAGCCCCGTCAGACACACGCCACCGACCGCGATCATGACCAGCATCAAACAGTGAGGCCCCCACGCCAAGGAGACTGACCGAGCGGGTTTCCGATAATGGCTGAGCACGCTAGTTCTACTCCCTGTTTGTTTCTGCGGTTTATGATCCAATCGACTTGCGCAGCGGTGCGGACTGGTGTATCGCTGCGAAGAGGAATGGTGAATGGTGAACGCGGCCTGCGGCCGCAACCAAACTGGAAATTCGTCGAAATCCTAAATTCGAAATCCTAAACAAATTCGAAAGACAAAAACTCAAGAGAAAAAACCTCCGCTGCCGGCAAAACCACAGTCATGGGCCACCAGCAGATTCTCGCCACTGGGCATGCCAGGGGATGTTCCGTCCTTCGTCCTTGCCCGTTTTCGTCATGGGCATTTCCCTTTTCCCTTTTCACTTTCGTTCGCACGGTATGGGACAACCATCCGTTGGTCAATCACCACTGGCCAAAGACACTTTACTTCGGAGCCGTGCACGGTGCGTCGATTTCTGTCGGGCCAGCCTCATCCACTATGGTCAAGGCGGGAGCTACCGCCAACCGCTCGATGGCCACGAAATTCGATTGCCGGGGTGCCCCGGTCGCCCGGGTTTCTGGCCGTCTGGTCTGTTGGTCTGGTCCGTTAGGCGGCTCGATTCAGGGCGGCTGGAGGGGGCGCACCTGGACATACTCTACGCCGCCGGGCCCGCCGGGGTTTGGTCGCCGGGGGTGAACGGAAGCGTAAGGGTTTTCGCGGGTGGAACGCGGCAGCAGAAAACGGCTTGCCCGGACGAGCCGTGGCAGCCCCAAAGAATGCCAACCATTGACTGCGGCACAAGAGGGCGAGGGCCAGTGTGCCGGCAATTTCGGCCCCGGGCTTGCGAACCACCACGTGTTTGGTGCGTAAAGGCATGAGGCGGTCTGGTTTGCGGTCGCAGCGGGAATCGAGAGGACGGCCGCAGCGCAACCGACCGCTGACCGTCCCAGAGGACGCTGTCGGGCGAGCGGCAGAGCGTCCGGCCTTGATCGAGTACGGAGCACCCCCTACTTTGCCGATACACCCCAATCTGGTCCGAAGCCAGCTTTCGGCCGCTTCGCCGGTGATCCAGTCCCCTACGTTTGTGGGCCTGTCGAATCCCAGTCCGCCGGGCTTCCTGGCCGCGTGGCATCGAGGCAGCAGTGGTCTTCGAGCGCATGACCCCCGGAAATGTGAGGTCCCGGCGGATCGTGGACTCGGGCCACGCGAGCGGAACTCGGGCAGCCGAACGGGTCCCTCGGGGCACTGCGGTGCGACAGATACGAACGCTACAGTTCGCCCAACACGACCATCTCGCCATACTTGTGGAACGGTGGTCGACGTGGAGCGACATTGAAACCATACTAGAGGTTACCGAGGTACTTCACTGGTAGCGGCGGCCGATGCCGCCGGCGTGCTCGTCCGGCCCGCGAGTGGGCGAGATCATAACGTGCGCGTTGTCCGCTGGCGCAGTGTGGTTCCCGAAAGAAGTGGTTGATTCGGGGGCAGCCGAGGCCTGGGAGGCCTCGGCTACGTAGCTGAAGCCGCCAAGGTTTAAGAACGCGGTGAAGAGATGTTGGTCGCTTCGGCTGAGCCCTTAGGCGGGCTCAGCTAAGGCCGCCCCTACGAAATCGCATCGTGCGCAGGAATTCATTCAGGCTCATGTTTCGGAGGTACTGATGGCATCGCTGTTGACACCTAAGCGGGAATGCCAGTGTTGCATGCAGAGCGACGGGGTTTGCAGTGGCGAGACGGTCGTCATTACGACGCCGCAGACCCTCGAGGTCTTCGTCCGCTGCGGACCCATGATCCAGGAAGGTTCGCCCCGCGAGCAGGCGTCCAAGTTTTACGGCTGCTTGCCGCGACTGCTGGAAGGTGCCGGTGCCAGAATGACCGATGTCGTACTGGAACGCGTCTTCTTCCGCGATATCGTCAGCGACATGCGGACGTTTCAGGACGTCCGGGTGGACGCGTATGCCGAGGCGGGAGTCACGGGAGACGAATTGCCCGCCACCAGTTACATCAACCAGCCACCCTGCCGGAAGGAACAGGCCTTTGAGATGCAGGTGCAGGCGATTGTCCCCAATGGCGATAGTCGTGTGATCGTCGAGTCGTTCCCGGAGATCGAGCCACGGACATCCAAGAAGATCGTGCAGATTGGCGATCATCGTCACCTGTACATCACCAACATTAGTGGCTCGAACGCTAACGGGGCGTTTTCGACCGACTTCCGCACACAGTCCGACTTGATGTTCGCCAAGAGCATCCCGATGCTGGAACAGCACGGCGGTGATTTCCGCAAGGTGTTGCGCACCTGGTGTTATCTGGATGAAATCGATCGCGATTATGCCGAGTTCAATTTGTCGCGCAACGAGTTTTTCGAACGCCACAATGTGACACGACTGCCGGCGAGTACCGGGATTCGCGCCGGGCTCTACCCGAACGAGTCGATGTGCAGCTTCGATTTGTACACGCTATTGAATCCGGAAGGCGTGGCCATCGAAGTCATGCACACCCCCACCTTGAACGAGGCGGATGAGTACGGCTCGGCCTTCTCGCGCGGCATGAAGGTGGTACTGCCCGAGAAGACCGTCCTGTACATCTCGGGAACGGCCAGTGTCGACGAGCAGGGTGCCACGGTTCACCTGGACGACGTACAGAAGCAGGTCGAGCGGATGCTGGTGAACGTGCGTGAACTGCTGCGCCCGCACAACAGCACGTTTGCCAACGTGGTGCAGGTGATCACGTACCTGAAGTGCGCCGATTACTTGCCGATATTCCTTGACATCTGGCAACGCTGGGGTTTATCTGGATTACCCAACACGTTCGTGGAAGCCGGCGTGTGCCGACCCGACCTGTTGTGCGAATTGGAGGCCATCGCGATTATCCCGAAATCCTGACACGATTTCGAACGGCAGAACCGGGGAGAATGGAGGAGGGGAAACGGAGGAGGGACAGCCCAGTAGTGAGAACCTGCTGAGCGGCCCATGACTGTGGTTTTGCCGGCAGCGGAGGTTTTTTCTCTTGAGTTCTTGTCTTTCGAATTTGTTTAGGATTTCGAATTTAGGATTTCGAATTTCCGGTTTGGTTGCGGCCAGCGGCTGCGTGAGGGCTTCGCTGTTCGGATTTCGGATTTCGGATTTCCGATTTGGTTGTGGCCGAACGCGACGTTGAGTTTTGGGGGTATTGGGGGTAAGTGATTCGTCCAGGCTTGCGGACCAAGCCTCCGCCACCCGCAGGGAGGCCGTTATGCGAATGACCCGGCAGTGGTGCTGGTAAGCGAGTCTGAGGTGTTGTCATGCGAATTCGATCTTTGATCACGCTGCTCGGTGCGCTGCTCATTCTGGGCGGGGCGACCGACGGTGCGTGGGGCCAGATGTTTGGCAATCGTCAGACGGGAAGTCCTTTGACTCGGCAGGCGCCGCCCGGTTTCGCTCAAGACCAGGAGGATGTCGGCACGCTGCAGGGGAACGAGCGGTTCATTCGCAGGAACCGTCGCGCGACCGATTTTGTGGGTCCGGACTTACGGGAGCTGCAGCGGTTCATTGGCATCTTGCAGGCGACCCCGCGTGGGCGTGTGGCGCCCGCCACAGAGGAACTGCGTCGGCGCGTCGATCGTTCTGAAAGCCTCAACCAACCGCTCGCGCCGGCGCCGCGCGGCCAGATGTATTCGCCACGTCTGGAGATCGATTTTACTGCGGCACAGCTGGAGCCGGGTTCTCTGGCGTCCAACGCGTTGGATACTCTGGCCCGTTCGCCCCAGTTGAGCGGGACCAGCCGTATCGCGGTGTGGGTGGCAGACCGGACTGCCATCCTGCAGGGTGAGGTCCCCTCCGCAGAGGACCGCGACCTTGCAGAGGTTCTACTGGCTTTTGAGCCGGGAATCTCTGCGGTCCGTAACGACTTAGTGGTGAACCCGAATCTGCGCCCGGCAGCAGACTCGCTGCAGCTGATTCGGGATCGGCAAACGCCGCGTCAGGCGTGGACCACGCTGAGTCATGGCTCGCGCGAGTCAACACGTTCTGGCCAGTGGAACCACTCATCGGCCCGGTCCTACTAGCTGCTGCAGCATCCGAGCTGTCTTGAATTCGTCTGACGAAACTTGGCGGCAGGTCAATCGAATCGGTTTCGATCGCTTGTGGCTGTTCAAGTCCTGTCCCCTGAACGGAAGACGGATCGGAATTACGCGAGATCTCGTGATACGACACAGGACGCACTTCCTCGGAACTGCTGCTGCGGCTGACCTTCACCTTGCGTTGGGCCAATTCGCCCGTGCCGGGCAAAAGTTTGGTGATGGGATCGGCGATCACGACGGTCCCATCCGTACCCTCGAATCTCACGACCAAGCTCAGGTTGCGGGTCTCTCCTTGCACTCCATCCCACGGCAGCCAGAAGCTGTACGATGGGCCCATCCGCGATTCGCTGAAATGATCATGTAGCTGGTCGGCGGTGAACACATACTTCTTCTCGGGTGCCTGCGTCGCCGGGTCATGACGCTCGGCGTCAAACGCATACACGATGAGCGAACCGTCGACCTCGACCGGCTTGTTATCATCTTCCCCGTAGAAGAAGACGCGGCCGCCAAATCCGCGCACACCCGATTGGCCCTGCTGATGCATGATCGTGTCCGACCAGAATCCCACGATCTTGCGCGGACGGTTCAGTTCCTCTTCGTCCTCCTGCCAGGGGAGACGCATGTGCAAGTCGAGCGGTGTGCAGCCGAATGTCAGCAACAACACCAACATCAGCAATAGTCCCATCCCGCGACCGCCGGCAACTTCGTGACCGTTCATCCTGAAGAGTCCCGCTGTTTCTTACTCTTACTCTTACTCTTACTCTTACTCGTACTCGTACTCGTTACTCTTACTCACATTGCGGCCGTCCGCCGCACCCAACTGGAAATCCGAAATTCGAAATTCGAAATCCTAAACAAATTCGAAAGACAAAAACTCAAGAGAAAAAACCTCCGCTGCCAGCAAAACCACAGTCATCGGCCGCCAGCAGATTCTCACCCCGCAGCAAGCTACTGCTTCCTCCCTTCCTCCCTTCCTCCCTTCCTCCCTTCCTCCCTTCCTCCCTTCCTCCCTTCCTCCCTTCCTCCCTTCCTCCCTTCCTCCCTTCCTCCCTTCCTCCCTTCCTCCCTGATATTTTCTGTCATTCAAGATTATCTGGGACCCCGTGCTTCGAATTTCGCTTTTATTCCCGCGATCACCGCGGGACGGATGGTGGTGGCTGAGGTCCGTAGGAGGCCGGCTGGTTCCACACGTTGTTCGCGTGGGGCGGCGGGTAATTAGTGAGTGGGTAGGCCGCTCCGGCAGGTGCAGGTGGCGGCGTGCGGGCCGCCTGCGGCGGCAGGTTATCTCGCCAATTGTCGGCGGGGCGTACCGGGTTCAGGCCGTCGGTGCGTGTGGCACCTTGGGGAAGCGGCGGCACGGGCCGCGGCAGGGTATTGGGACGCTCGACACCCGGCACGGCATCGCTGGGCAGATCCACGCCCGGCACATCCGGCAGCATATCGTCCGGCAGTGGGGCCGGGGTGGGCTGCAAATCTCCGCGCGGATTCGCATCCGGGTAAATGATTTGGGTGCCGCTGTTATCGGTCGGGACGCGCAGGTTGTTCTGGAAGTCGATGCCGATATCGCCATACAGGTCGTAGACGTCGGCGGCACACCAGCTCATGCGAGCGAACTCGGCCTGCTTGATCCGCTCGGCATCCTCGGGGTTGCGAATCACACGGGGCGTCAGAATGATGATCATCTCGGTGCGTCGCGCGTCAGACGAGTCGTAGCGGAACAGGTGTCCCAGCACGGGGATATCGGCCAGGTAAGGGGCCCGGCGTTCAATCGTTTCTTTTTCGGTCGTGATCATGCCACCCAGGACAACCGTCTCGCCATCGGCCACACTGACGGTGGCTTGAGCGGTGATGGTATCGACGCGCGGCGAGCGGATAATAGTCCCATCCATGGAAACGGCGACCGGAATACCTTCTTCTTCCGGTCCGACCTTGGATTTCTCGGCATCGATTTCCATGACCACGTTGCCGTCCGGACTGATCCGCGGCGTCACGCCCAGGATCAGACCGACGTTTTCCAGATCGATATTGTTCGACTGGCCGTTCACTCCCATCGTCGACCCGACGATGCGGGGCACGCGCTGGCCGACCTGAATGAAAGCGGGTTGGTTGTCGAGTGTGCGGACCAGTGGTCGGCTGAGGATCCGTAACGATCGATCTTCCTGCAGCGCTCGGATCAGAATGCTGATATTGCGGCTGCTGGCAGCCAGCACCAGTCCGCCGAATCCCGCGTCGGTATTCATGCGTCCCAGGTCGAAACTCGACAGGGCCTGCCCCCCCATCTTCTTGCTATTGGACAGCGATGAATCGCTGCCGCTGTTCCCGATCGGCTTGTTGTTGAAATCGTAACCGGGCGTATTGGACGCCGCCTGGATGATCTCTTGAGTCGTGGTGAGAATGCCGCTGGGATCGGAGATCTGCGTGGAGCTCGTGGTGGTCAGCAGATCGCCCAACAGGCTACGATCGAACAGCACGGTATCTTGCAGTCCCAGCTCCACTCCCAGTTCATCGCGGTCATTCAGCAGGATCTCGGCGATCAGGACCTGGATCACAACCTGGGGTGGCGGTTCATCGAGCTTTTCGATCAACTGCGTGATTTCATCGAAGTAGCGCGGCGTGGCGCTGACGATCAGGCGATTTCCAACCGGTTCGGGCACCACGATCACTTCACGTTCGAGGTCCTGGAACGGGTTGGACTGGCCCGGCTCAGCCGCCTCCAATTGTCGCTGACTGCGCAGATATTCGTTAATCGACGTGGCCACATCATTGGCGGGTGAGTTTTTCAGCAGGTAGACCGCGTTGCGGCGGTTCATCGACTCGCTCTGATCCAACCGATTGAGCAGCGCTTCGACGATCCGCAAATCGCCTTCGGATCCGACGGCGATGATACTGTTACTGCGCACTTCCACGGAGAACCGCAGCGGCGCCAGAGACTCCTCGTCGGGGGCCGAAGGGAGTTGCGGGCCGAGCGACTGGCCTGCTTGCGACGGAATGAGAGACCGCAGCATGCTGACCAGATTCGTGGCATCGCCATTGAGGACGCGAAACACCTTGATTTGCGCGCGGTCCCCCGGCGTGTCGAGCTGTTCGATGAAGGCTTCGATCAGGTCCATGGCGGCCGGCGGGGCGGTGACGATCACGGTGTTGTTGCGCGGATTGGGGGTGATATTCACTTCATTGAGCATGCCGCTCCGGAGGACCTCCTGTCCTTGCTCGTCGACGGCCAGCAATTCCAGCACGGCACTGCGCCCGCTCTGGCCCGTCTGGGCCGCCGCGATCGCCTGTTCCAGCGTGAGGACGATATCGGTTGCCAGGGCGTTGTTCAAGCGAATGATCTGAGCGCGATTGACCGCGCCGCTCTTCGGCACGTCCAGCTCCTTGACCAGTCGATTCACTTCGTCCATGTCGCGTGGCGCGGCATAGACAATCAGAGTGTTCGTACGCGTATCGCTGGCCGTCTGCACGCGCGGGCCGAGTCCGGTGCGAGTGCCGAAGAACTGCGTGATCGTCTGTTGCACCGTCGTGACCACGGCGTGCTGCAAAGGGAACACCGCAAACTGCGATTCGGGTGGAACCGGTTGATCGAGCTTCGCGATCAACTCAATAATCGCATCCACCGCTTCGCCCCAGCCGATCAGTAACAGCGCATTGGGCTTGACGAGCGGAGTGACCGTGACTCGACCCTGACGCCGGCCGACCAGGTCGGTCTGCACTTCGTCCACGATGTCCTTGACCGCGTCACCCTGCGTGTGCCGCAGCGAGTAGATGTGGATCTTGGGAACGGTCTCGGCACTGATTCGCTCGAGTTCCCGAATGATCTTCGTCAGCTGTTCCACGTCCTGATCACGACCACGCAGAATGATGACGTCCAGATCGGGAAGCGTTTGGACCTCGAGGTCCTCCAACCCGGGGACATTCGGTACGACGGCCGAATCGAGGTCACCGGCCGCGGCCGCTCCACCGACCCCGCCACCTTGCTGCTGGAACAGGTAGTTCACCAGCCGCACACCACCGGCGGACCGGGAAATATTGGTCTGGTCGCCGACCGCCGGCTGCCCGGTCGGCGCAGGCGTATCACCCGTCGAGGAGGATCCCCCTCGATACGCATCCACCGCTTCCCGCAGCTTGCTCGGTTCCGTTCGTTCGATCCGCAAGGCCTCTGTCCGGCGGCCTGCACGTCCTCCGGCGTCGAGGGCATCGACCAGGTCACTGAATTGCTCCACCACCACCTCAGGACCACGCACCAGGACCAGATTACGGCCGCCATCTAACTGGAATTCAATCGCACGCTGTTGGTCGATCGGTAATATCAGCACTTCGCGGCCGTCCCGCTGCGTGGCTCGTAGCCGCCGCCCAAACAAGGCAATCAGACGCTGCTCCAATTCGGATGCCGGCAGCGACCTGAGATGCAGTAGTCGATCAATGTCGTTGCTGGGTGCCTGTGCCAGCGGCGCTGCAGGCGCCTGGTTTCCGACTGGAGAACGCGGCGCAGCGGGCAGTCGCCGTGGAGACTGCTGAGTGCCCGTCGCCGGCTCGGATTCCTGCTGCCCGGCTTCGCCTGCTGGATTCGCGGTCGACCATTCCCCCGACGATTGCGCCAGGCGAGCCGCTACGTGCTCGTGGAGCTCGGGCGTCGCCAATATGAATACCTGATTCGATTCTCGAGCGACCGTGATCTTCACGCCGGGAGCATCGCCACAGATGGCCCGCACAGCGGCCAGCCACCGGTCCATCTGCTCGGCAGGACAATGGTAGACCTTCACGAGCGCCGTGCTCTCGGCGCGCGGCACCGCCGTCGATGCCGGCCGATCCACATGCTCCAGTAGACTCTTCGCAATCTGCTGCACCTCCGGACCGCCACGCAGCAGGAGCGTATTCGATGTGGTATCCACGACCAAGTGCACTCCCGGATCGGAAGGTAAAAGGTCCTTGAGGAGCTTCTCTACTTCCGCAGCCGCTTTGTGCTGGCATTGATACAGTTGATACTCGGCCTTGCCTGCACCCTGTCCGCGAGCAGACACGGTCGGCAGACCTGCGACGAGCGCAAGCCACAGCGAGCCAAATGCAATGCGATACAGCAGGACCCTTAACACGTTTCAGCGTCCCTAACGTGATGGAATTGGAGGTCATGGAAATGACCGTGTATCCCGGCGCACGATGAGAACTCTGCGCCACGACAAGCGGGGGGACGTTATTCAATTCATCAAGACGCGTCAATGCTAGAAATTGACCGCACCAGGTTTTGTGCTAGCAGCCTCGGCGGCGGCGAAGAGACGCCCCGTGGCGGAATGACGCAACAATGACGCCGTGGCGATGGAGTGTGGCAGTGATTCAGTGCGGCGAAGGAAGGGAGCAAGAGTAAGAACAGCCAGGGAGGCGCTTCGGTTCTCATAGTTTTTGCCCGGATTATTCACGCGTGTTTCCGATGTCCGTGTAACCGTGGATGCTGTCGCGGCTGACACGCATATTGCCCAGAGCACTGCGTACTGACGTGGGGAAGCGTCCGGATGCGGGGTGGAACGCGGGTGCGAGGTGCAGGGAATGCGGAATAGGGAATGCGGAATGCGGAATGCGGAAATCAAGGTGAACCCTGCGGGGCGGAATATTCACGCGTGTTTCCGCTGTCCGTGTAGCCGTGGCTGCTGTCGCGGATGACACGCATATTGCCCAAAGCACTGCGTACTGACGTGGGGAAGCGTTCGGATGCGGGTGGGAAGCGGATGCGAGGTGCAGGGAATGCGGAATAGGGAATGCGGAAATCAAGGTGAACCCTGCGGGGCGGAATATTCACGCGTGTTTCCGCTGTCCGTGTAACCGTGGCTGCTGTCGCGGCTGACACGCATAATGCCCAGAGCACTGCGTACTGACGTGGGGAAGCGTCCGGATGCGGGGTGGGAAGCGGATGCGAGGTGCAGGGAATGCGGAATAGGGAATGCGGAAGTCATGGTGAAACCTGCGGGGCGGAATATTCACGCGTGTTTCCGCTGTCCGTGTAACCGTGGCTGCTGTCGCGGCTGACACGCATATTGCCCAGAGCACTGCGTACTGACGTGGGGAAGCGTCCGGATGCGGGGTGGGAAGCGGATGCGAGGTGCAGGGAATGCGGAATAGGGAATGCGGAAGAATCAAGGTGAACCCTGCGGGGCGGATTATTCACGCGTGTTTCCGCTGTCCGTGTAACCGTGGATGCTGTCGCGGCTGACACGCATATTGCCCAAAGCACTGCGTACTGACGTGGGGAAGCGTTCGGATGCGGGTGGAAAGCGGGTGCGAGGTGCGAAATAGGGAATGCGGAATGCGGAATGCGGAATGGGGAAGTCAAGGTGAACCCTTCGGGGCGGTTCACCGCCACCTCCTTCTCTCTGCCAGGCCGCAGGCTCGAGATGCGAGCGATCCTCCTGCGCGTCGCCTCTCTGCTCATTCCCTATTCCGCGTTCCCTATTCCGCATTCCGCATTCCGCATTCCGCATTCCGCATTCCGCATTCCGCATTCCGCATTCCCGCATTCCGCATTCCGCATTCCCTATTTCCCATGATCATAGAACTCGTACTCTTACTCCTCTTCGCACCATGCGACGGCTCGGCGCCGGGCCCACCGGCCCGAGTCCACTGCCGTAGATCTGGCTTGGAGGGCGGGAGAGTAAGAGTAAAGTTTTCGCGTGTAGGATGCGCACACCGTGCGCGCATGTTTGGAACAAAATCCGAAATTCGAAGCACAGAAAAGTGGGAGAAAGGGAAGAAGGGAGGAAGGGACAAACGGAGGACGCCAATGGCATGCTGCTGGTGAGAATCTGCTTGGGGCCCGCCCGCGGCCGTTTTGTCGGCAGCGGAGGTTTTAATTTTGGGATTTCGAATTTGTTTGAGATTTCGAATTTAGGATTTCGAATTTGCTGTTTGGTTGCGGCCGCAGGCCGCGTTAAGAGTAAGAGTAAGAGTACGCGCTGCGTGCGAGGCGAACTAGCCGGCGGGTGGTGGTGCGGCGGCTGTCGGCTGTGCTACTTGAGCGGCGTCGGCGAGTGTCTGGCCGATGGCGAGGCGGTAGAGTTGGCCGTCGACATTGACCGTCGCGCCGGTCTCGTCGAGTGAGACCAGGAGCACGTCAAAGGACGACATATTGAGAGCTTGCCCGACCTGCAGGATGCGTGTGTCTCGTTCCTGGGCGACCTTAAACCACGCCTCGCCCAATCCGCGCACGTCGGTCGTCACGGCGGAGAGTGAAATTTCCTTCCAGGCGGTCTGCGTACCACCCCGGCCGAAGAAATTCCGGCGGGCAATGAACTGGTAGTCGCGTGAATCTTGCATGGCCAGTTCTTCGGAGACGAGCGTCGTCAACTCGGCCTCGCGGTCGGCGTTCGGCAGCGCAATGGCTTCGATCGAGGCATTGAAATCGACCTCTTCGCCCCCTCCGACGGGATTCAGGGACATCGATCGAATTTTGTGTATATGCCCGGCGCGGTAGAAGTCATAGAGGAACTTCGTGACCTGTCGCAGGTCGCCTCGGCCGCGAATCGAGAACGAGAACCGCTTATAGATCTCGACGGCTTTCCTGGACGTGCGGCTGGTCTGCGTCACCGCCACAGGATCGCCGGAATCGACACTGGTTCCCGTCAGCTTGGCTTCCTTGGCCAGCTGCAGCAGCCAATCCTGGTAGCGGGAGCGAGCCATTTCGGCATCCCAGGGGAGCGATTTCTGTTCGAGCTGCTCGAGTTGCTCCGTCGCCTGTTTGGCCTTCTTCAGTTCGAGCTGTGCAGTTTTGATCCGCTTGTCCAACTGTTCCTTCAGTCGTTCATTCTGCTGTCTCGGTCCCACCAGGAACTTCCGATAGCCCAGGTCGCCGACGAAGAACAAAATCACGGCGGAGAGGGCCGCGAGCAACCAGCGATTTCGTTTCGTATTCATGGCCAAACCTACGTGGGTAACGAACGGCGGACAAACGGACTCTCGAGAGGTCATTCAGGGCGATTAGTGGCGGTCGACGCGATCTCGCCACCGGGAGGCGGCGCCGGCGCATGCTGGCGATAATCTTCGGTTTCGCGCCGCCGCAACGTAATGGTCGTGTCGAACTGCCACGGGTAATCGGCCGATGCAGCCTGCTCCGAGACGCCTTTGCTGCGCACGTCGTGGAAGTCGTCTCGCAAAGCGTCACCCAGTTGCGTGATCACTTGCGGATCGCGCACGTGGACACTCAACTCAATCACACTGTTTCCCGTGCGGCCGGGCAGGGCAGAGAGTCGTCGGATCATGGCATCGCGTCCATCGGGGAAGCGGCGCGTCAAGTCGTATAGCTCATCAAGCCAATTGACGTTGTCGGTCTGCCACTGCCACACCGCGTCGACCACCGCCTGCTTCTGTTGGACCTTCTCCAGTCGCGCCGTCGTACTCGCGAGATTGCTCTTCAATTCCGCGATCTCGGCCGCTTCTTTCGCGCGAGCATCCCACAGGAAATACGCTCCCACAGCCGCCAAGATCAACACCACTGCCGCATACGAACCGACTCGCCGCACGTAGTTGGGAGGTGGTGGCGGCTGCTTGGGGTGCAGGAAGTCGGTCGCATGCGACTGACCGTAATGGTCGTAGACCATGCCCAACAGCGGTGACAATCTTCCAACGGCGTCGGGGGTCGGGCCGTCCACATGTTCCGCGCGCAGCGGATCCAACAGGGACGCCGGGAGCGACAGTTCTTCGGCCAGATCGGTCACCAGCTGCTCGGTCTCTTGCAGCGCCCCGAACACGTAGAGGTGTTGTTCTTCGGCGTCGGGCGTGAGCGAGGCGGCGGCCAGCGAGCGGCGGATCTCCAGGGCCAGCTGTGCCGCGATGTCACCGACGTTTCTGGTTTCGCTCAGTCGCGCAGTACGCGTGTAGACGAGTCCACCGCCGCGCACGATCGAGATATCGGCCTCGCGATCGTGCAGCGTGACCAGGATCATCGTCCGCCGCGACTGCGGTACCGCGCGCCGCAAGAGAGTGATCGAGGCGAGGGGGCGATAGACGACCGCAATGGGCTTGAGCGACGCGATGGCGGCTTCGGCCAGAACCTGCTGGAGTGTCGCGGCATCCACGGCAAAGGCGAACCCCGTTCGCGGCTCATCCGGTGCACAGGGGAGGGTGACGAAGTCCACCACCCCGGTGTCCGCGATCTCGCCGGCGTCACGCATCACCTGGTTGGCCACCAACGTCGGCAGCTCGTCGTCCCCGGCCGGCGGCAGTTGGAGCGGAATCACATCGACGCTGCCGCGGCCCAACGCCACGACCAGGTCTGCCCGCCGCACGCCCAGCCGCAGCAGCTCGAGCCGCAGCACTTCGCCCGGCGAGATCGGCTGCTCCTCGTCATCGCAAGCAATGGAGCCCGCAGCCGTAATCCGCACGTGGCCACCCTTGTGGTCCGCCAGTACGTAGTCCAACGTCGACCGGTCCCATTGAACGGCGAGTACCGGTTTGCGAAACAGAGTCGTTTTCCTGGTCGTTCTCATGGCGTGCTCGTGACGTTCATCACGTCCTCCAACACTCCGCGTCCCAATCGTCGAAGATCTTTGTAGTATACTTGGCGAGCCGGTCGATCGGTACCGTCAACCACCGTCTCGAACCGCGCAATCGGACTGCGTTGATCGTAATAACCGATAATCTGGGCACGGCCCACATCCCCCCCGGCCGTCACGTACCATTCCAGACGCATCATTGTCGAGCGATCAACGATCCCTTCCCCCAACAGCCAGGCCGCGTGCTGGCGGCCCGGATCCTGTGACGAAAGCAGCGAGCGACTGGAGACAATGCGATCGGCCACGGACGAGTCGATTCCGGGGAGTGCGGCGAGCACTTCGCGGGGTGCCAGATTCACGTTGATGCGGCCGAAGATCGGCGAACCGCTCCCCACCGTTACCGCGTCCATCAGCCGCGGCAGATACTCGCGCATCGCACCGGGATCGCTCGTGAGCGGGCTGAGATAGACGGTCACCTTCTGCTCGGCATCCGGAATGCCGACGCGCGTGTCGATCAGTTCCAACGGCGAACGCATCCGTCGCGAGGCGGGTAGGGAACCGTCGATCAGTAAGCTGTTCGCATCCTCCCCCTCGCCCGCTCCGCTGTAAGGACCGTACTGGCGATACGCCACGATGTAGTTCGCCCAAGCGGGCTCGAGCGCCGCGCTCAGCTCGCGATGCAACTTCCCCATATCGGTCTGGTTCAACTGAACTCGCGGCTCGCCGTCAAAAGTCTCGTCCCGCTCCGCACTGCGCACCGTTATGAACCGCGACCAAGGAGTGTGTGCGCTCGGCGGCGATCTCTGCCTGCTGCTTCGCCAGCTCTTCTTCCGCCGGGTCAATGCGATAGTTCGCGTTGACATCCATCCCGAACAGTTTCTCCCGCGTGACGCCCTTCACCAGCAGCAGTTCCTCCAGGCAAGGGGGGAGCGCGTTGCGGGGTTGGCGTGGGGGATTCAAACCCTGATAATATTCCCGCTCGGCACCCACATCGCGAGTCACGTCGTCGGCATCGATCCAATCGAGTATCGCATCGGCCGTCGCATCGTCCATGTTCGGCAGGTTCAACAGCGCCTCGCGCGCCGCACCGGGCTCGCGCCGCTCGCGATCCAACAGCCGACCGAGATTGATCTTGGCCGACTCGTTCTCGTAGCCAAACCGCCAGCGACTGGCGGCCGTCTCGGCTGCGTTGGCCGTGAGCAGCGAGAATCGTCCTTCACGCTCGCCATCGTCGCGCTGCTCCTCCACAGCGTCCACCAACACGTTGCCGAACAACTCGGCCGAATCCTCCGACTCGGCTCCCGCCGGCCGCTGGCTGCGCGGCAGTTCGAGAATCGATGCCAGATACTCGCGTCCCGAAGCCGCGACGGCCTGCGCCTGGATCTGGTCGCCCCGAGCCCGCGCTGCCTTGTTCTCGGTCTGCATCGAAGTCAGAAAACCAAAGGCGGCCAGACTGATCAATAGGATGACCACCGTCACTACGATCAGTACCACTCCGCGTCTTGGTTTGTTATTGGTCATCGGCCGTTAGTCACTGGCTACTTGGCATGTACAGAAACTGCAGTCTGTGTGAACTCTTACTCTTACTCTTACTCTTACTCTTACTCTTAATCCTAACGCGGCCCGCGGCCGCAACCAATCAGGAAATCCGAAATCCAAAATTCGAAATCTCAAACAAATTCGAAATCCCAAGATGAAAACCTTCGCTGCCGACAAAACCACAGTCATGGGCCACAAGCAGCTTCTCACCATGTATCACGCTCCTCCCTTCCTCCCTTCCTCCCTTCCTCCCTTCCTCCCTTCCTCCCTTCTTCCCTTTCTCCCACTTTTCTGTGCTTCGAATTTCGGATTTTGTTCCAAGCATGCGCGCGCTGCGCGCATGTTACCGACTAACACTCTCAATGTCGTCTCAGCGAACCGGCTCGTCGGACGGTTCCGCAGGGGGCTGTTCAGGCGCGGGTTCCAGGTACACAACGCAGCGATGGTAGGGTGTGGCTTCGTAATCGGAGTCAACGGAGTCGGCGGCGGCGTTACTGGGTGAGGTGATACCGGCATCTGCGGGGAGCAAGGAACTGTCGGTGGAGTCCGCGGGGTCAGCACCCTCAACCAACTCCGTCTCACCGTCTCCGCTCGTCGAGGCTTTGAGCGGTTCGGGCTTCTTCAGTTCGAACCGCAACTCCATCGCCACCGGCAGTCGTCCTTCAGACTGGCTGTTCCAACTGGAGCGCCACGCCGCGCCGTCAAAGTAGCGGAACTCGAGCCGAACGACTTCCGGCACTGCATCCTGCTCGAGGATCCCGGCCGACGCATCGGACGTTTCTTCGTCTTGTGGGCCAAGCGAGGCTGGGGGTTCACGACCGCTCAAGCCGTCCGATTCCGCGGGTCCCACGATCAGCTCGCGCAGTTGCCAGACGGCGTCCCGCAGTCCCAAGGAAGCAGCCGTCGATTCGTCCGCCCGATTGCCGGCGGCGAGATTACCCGCCGCGAGTGCATCGAATTGTTCCACGGCGACAGCCAGCCGGAGCAGACCGGCAAACGGCTCCGCCGATTCTTCGTCGTCGCCCACAACCAACTCGGTATCGTCCTGCTCGGCCGCTTCAGCGACCATCGGCGACAGGCTATCGAGCTGTTGGGAGGCAGGCGGTTCAAACGAGTACATCACGCGTTGCAGTTCAGGTGCCGCCAGCGCCATGCCGGCATCTTCATCCGATCGCGTCTCATCTGCGCTGGCGGGCGAAACATAGGGATTAGGCGGCTGCAGCACTTCCAATACTAACCAGTTGGCTTCGCCGACCAGGGCCAGGTTCCCTCCGGCCGACGACCCGGTGCGATCTCCACGCCGCGGCGAACCGCCCGCCTCCCCGCGACTCGGGCGGCGCGGTGGCGGCGCGACGTACGCGACCGCTCGTACATCGTCGGTAAACTGATCGCAGAGCGAGCGGACCAGCTGCGCAGTCTGGACTCGCCGTTCACCACGCTCATACAGGTTTCCCCAACTGCGAAACAGCGACCAGACCCCCACCATCAAAACACTCATCAACACCCCGGCAATCAGGATCTCGAGCAGCGTGAAGCCCGCTGTTGCGCCCCGCCAGGATTTGGTTCGGTGGTTGGTCATCGCTATACCGGCCTGTCTATCTGCAACTCTTACTCTTACTCTTACTCTTACTCTTACTCGTACTCTTAATCTTAATCTTAATCATAATCTTACTCGTACTCTCCCGCTCACTGACTCACTGCGAGTGCCGACCGGATTGGGATTAAGAGTAAAGTTTTCGCGTGTAGGATGCGCACACCGTGCACGCATGTTTGAAATCCGAAGCAGCAAATCCCAAACAAATTCGAATGACAGAAATATGGGATGAAGGGAGGAAGGGAGGAAGGGAGGAGCGTGATACATGGTGAGAAGCTGCTTGTGGCCCATGACTGTGGTTTTGTCGGCAGCGAAGGTTTTCATCTTGGGATTTCGAATTTGTTTGAGATTTCGAATTTTGGATTTCGGATTTCCTGATTGCTTGCGGCCGCGGGCCGCGTTAGGAGTAAGAGTACGAGTACGAGTAAGAGTACGAGTAGGTAAGAGTAAGAGTAATCCTATTAACGGGTTTCACTCATTTCGACGTTCTCGGAACTCCTTGACTCAGGCTCCGATACCGAGGGGGTTTTTTCGCTGGCACTGGCGGATTTATTTTCTCCAGAGCGGAGCCAGCGAACCAGGCGATAACCGTTGAGTTCATCTTCGGTTGGCACGGTGCCTTCAGGGTCATCGAGTCGATCGACGGTCACGGTCACTTGAACCAGTTGCGATTGGTCTAGATTTTCCACATCGACCATATACACCCACTCGTCTCCTTCAAACGATTCAGGCGAGACGTTGGTGAGCGGCCGCATACCGGCGAGCAGTTCCTGCATGATGTTCTGGCAGTAGGTTTGGGACAGCGTACGGTCTTCCGCCGCCACGGCGTGTCGCCGCGCCAGAAAAGCGACGCGGGACAGAGCCATCACGCAGCCCAGCAGCATGACGGTCGCCAACATGACTTCGATCAGCGACATGCCGCGGCGGGGCGAGCGGCGACCGCTTCGATGGCCGTTTCGCGATCTCTGCACCGCTGCACCATCCCGCGGCGGCTGGCGACGTACCAATCCGACCTTCGAATGTCGATCTAACGGACCACATCGAAGGGCGGCACCGGCAGCGACGGACGCGGGAGATCGCCGCAGCAGAGCCAAACGCGGAAGCCGTGCAGGAGGAATCATAGTCGTCATTGGAGTGCCTCTTCGTGCTTGTTTGGACCAGCGAGTTGCCGATTTCGCGCCACGAAGAAAAGCCCCCTCTTCGCGTAATCTCTTACCATTGAGTGACGCGGCGCAACGGTAGCGCCGTTCACTCGATATTCTTTCTGAAAAAATCCGCCGATTCAGGCGACTGTCGCAATGGTGGCGGTGCTGGCTCGGTCGCGGGCATCTCCTGGCCGGCAGCCTCGTCCGTGGTACGCAGTTCATGAGCCAGCGGACCGATGGTGACCGCGCCGGTCAAGCCGCGGAGCGTCACGGTGACCCGGTACCCATCCGGCCCGAGCAGCACGAACTGAGCGTTCTCGGCACGCCCGGTGGGATAGACCAGGATGGGGTGAGACCAGTTCGTCTCGTCCTTGTCATCCTGCACCAACGGTTTCACCTCTTCCGTCTGTTGCCGCTCGTCCGACAGCAGTCTGCCGAGTGTCGAATCGGCGGGTATCTCGTCGTCGGCCGCGTCGGCGGGGTCTTGAAAGACCACGTCTTCCGGCAATTGGGCGGTGATCTCCAGGTCTTCCCGCGTTGACGATTCGTCGGACACGTCCAAGGCGGTCAGCTCGTCATCGAATGTCCCCTGCGACGAATTCGCCTGCGATGTATCCGAAATCGTATCAGCGGGCACAATCGTATAACGCGCCGCTCCGGGTTCGTACCGGACCACCATGGTGCGCTGGGTGTCGATCGCGTTGAGCCGCGCTCGAGCCAGATCGGTCGCCAACTGCCGGGCGGCCTGTTGAGTGGCGCTGCGCAACAGCGGCCGGCTGAGCGAAGGCCAGGCAATCGCCACGAGCAGGGCGAGCAGGGCGAGCACGATCATCAATTCCAGCAGCGTGAAGCCGCCGGCGTTGACCCGGCAAGTACGCGTGAATCGCCGCATGACGTGGGCCTGCTGTCAAAAAAACAGTCGGAAGACGCAGCGTAGTCGCGACCGATAGTCACCTGGTCCGCAGGAGCCGGCCGCGCGACTCCTGTTTGGGGACAGCATGACGAGTGAGCCATGGAGACACGCTTCCGTACGATCCCTCCGAGCGTCTTGATCAGCGGTTCGCGTTGCCGCCGCCGGCTCCCTTACTGGGACTACTGCCGCCACCACCACCGCTGCTGGGACGATTACCGCCACCGCCGCTGCCACTACCGCTGCCGCTGGGACTCGGTCCGGAGTCACGCGGTGCGCCCTCGTCGCGCGGTCCCTCTTCAGCTCCGCCCTCGCCACTCCCGGCCCGCCAGTTGACGATATCATCGTCCGTGTCGGCTTCTCCGTCCGGTCCCATCGACCAGATGTCGGGGAAGTCGCGCCGATTGTGCGAAGGGGGATATTCATAAGCATATTCGTTGTCCCACGGATCGACGGGCAGCACGTCGTCGTCCAGGTACGGGCCGTCCCATTTCCGGGCAGCTCGTTCGTCCGAGGGAGCCGCGATCAGAGCCTGCAGCCCGTCTTCGGTCGAAGGAAAGGTGCGCATATCGACCGCGTACAGGTTCAAAGCCGACTCCAGATTGCCAATCTGAGTCGTGGCCGCCTTGATGTCCGCCTTTCTTTGCGAGCCCAACAGTCGGGGCCCAACCATGGCGAATAGCAGCACGAGAATGACCAAGACGATCATCAGTTCGAGCAAGGTGAATGCCTGCCGGCGGCGTCGTTTGTGGTACATCTGATTTCCCCCTTTGTGCGAACATCCAGTGTGCGAATGACTGGGCTCGCGAAAACTAAGTAATAACAGTCCTGCCTGGGGTCCCGAGTGCCGCAGGCGCCAACCCGCGGGCAATGCCCCCTTCGTCCAACCCAAGCGGCCCAGCTAACAGCGTGCCGCTCGAACCAGCTCGATTCACTCCGAGCACCGAAAAGGCCCCGACGACCAGTTGGTCAATCGAATCCCGGGCGTCGTTCGTGCTCCAATACTTCCGCCTCTCAGGGTGTTCCCGGATCGAACAAGCTGCCTGTCGGACCTCTGCCATATCAACCAATGCTGGCGTTCAAATCGAACACCGGCAACAACACGCCAACGATAATGAACAACACCATGCTGCCAATCACCAGCAGCATCATCGGTTCGACCATGCGAACCATCATATCCAACTGCCGCTCGATCCGCTGATCGATGCGATCGGCGATCCGTACGAGAACGACATCCAACGTATTGGCCTCTTCCGCCACACTGATCATGGCCATGATCGGCGGCGGAATCAAACCGCTGGCGGCCAGCGGGCGCGACAACGAATCTCCTGACGAGATCGTCTCGACCGACTGCAGGACCGCCTTCTGCAACAACTGGTTCCCCGTTGATTCGCTACTGATCCGCAGCGCGGTGAGCAGCGGCACGCCATTGCGCAACAAGGTCCCCAGCACCCGGCAGAAGCGGGCCACCGCCGTATCATGGAAGATCTTGCCGGCCACCGGAATCTTCAGCTTCCAGCGGTCGGTCCAATCGCGTCCCGCGGAAGTCCGCATCCACCGCTGCACGAACACCACCACCGTCACCACTCCGGCCGCGACAAAGAGACCGTAACGCACCAGAAATTGACTGGTGGACACCAGAATGACCGTGACCAAAGGCAAGCCGGTGCCGGATCGCTCCAGCCGATCGAAGAACCCCTGGAACATGGGAACCACGAACATCACCAGGAAGATGGTTACCCCCACCCCGACGACCGCCAGGATGGCCGGGTAGGTCATCGAACCGATGACTTTCATGCGCAGCGCCTCCTGCTTACGCAGAAAGCCCGATATCCGCTCCAGGGCTTCCTCCAAAAAGGCGCCCTCCAACCCGGCTCGCACCATGCTGACCGCGAGCGGTGAAAAGACGCTGCGGTGACTGGCCAAGGCACTGTCCAATCCCGTCCCGTCCGCGACCTGAGCGCGGACGTCCTTGAGCACTTCCGCTAACCGCTCCTCGACCGTCTGCTTGACCAATACGTCCAGCGACTCCAGCAGCGGGACACCGTTGGCCAGTAAATCGGACAGCTGCGTAAAGGTATCCGCCAACACCTCGCTCTTGATCCGCCGCCGCAACATGGCCGGCCGCCAACGCCGTTGACTCCCTTCACTTTTCGCTTCCAACCGCAGCGGAAACAACGACTGCTCCGCCAACAGCGCGATCGCCTCCCGACGATTCCCGGCCGAAATCACACCGGACGAATCCTGACCCTGCGTACTGCGTGCAGTGTAGGCAAAATCCGGCATACGAGCCCTTTTGAGTAAATGAAACGACTGCCAGCTACCTGGCCGGCCGAACCCACCGCCTCCGCCGGGCTTGTCCCGGTGGAGCGACGACTGCCAGCTACCTGGGCGGGCCGAACCCACCGCCTCCGCCGGGCTTGTCCCGGTGGAGCGACGACTGCCAGCTACCTGGCCGGCCGAACCCACCGCCCCCGCCGGGCTTGTCCCGGTGGAGCGACGACTGCCAGCTACCTGGGCGCGCCGAACCCACCGCCTCCGCCGGGCTTGTCCCGGTGGAGCGACGACTGCCAGCTACCTGGGCCCGCCGAACCCACCGCCCCCGCCGGGCTTGTCCCGGTGGAGCGACGACTGCCAGCTACCTGGGCCCGCCGAACCCACCGCCCCCGCCGGGCTTGTCCCGGTGGAGCGACGACTGCCAGCTACCTGGGCCCGCCGAACCCACCGCCCCCGCCGGGCTTGTCCCGGTGGAGCGACGACTGCCAGCTACCTGGGCCCGCCGAACCCACCGCCCCCGCCGGGCTTGTCCCGGTGGAGCGACGACTGCCAGCTACCTGGGCCCGCCGAACCCACCGCCCCCGCCGGGCTTGTCCCGGTGGTGCGACGACTGCCAGCTACCTGGCCGGCCGAACCCACCGCATCAACCTTCTTTTGAGACTCGCAATACTTCCTCGGCGGATGTTACGCCGGCCAGGACCTTGTCCCAGCCGTCGCAGCGCAGCGTCCTCATCCCCGCTTCGACCGCCGCCCTCTTGATCAGGTTCGAGGGTGTGCGTTCGTTGGCCAATGCCCGTATTTTATCATCGGCCAGCAACAATTCGTAGATTCCCACACGCCCGCGGTAACCTGTATCCCGACACGCTCGGCAACCGCGTGGCCGATAGATTTTTCGCCCCTTCTCCAGCAGCTCGGCCATCGGGAAATCGTCCGGTATGTCTTTCCGTTTGGGGACATACGGCTCGCGGCACTCTTCACACAGTCGCCGCACCAGACGCTGGGCCATGACGCCTTCCACCGTACTGGTCACCAAAAACGGCTCGACCCCCATATCGCACAGTCGCATGAAGGCGCTGGCCGAGTCATTCGTGTGCAGGGTACTGAAAACCATGTGACCGGTCAGCGATGCCTGCACCGCGTTCTCGGCGGTTTCCAGGTCGCGAATTTCACCCACCAGCACGACGTCGGGATCGTGACGCAAGTATACTCCGCAGACTGGCGGCAAACGTCAGGCCCACTTTGGTGTGCACCTGGATCTGGTTGATTCCCTCCAGCTGATACTCGATCGGATCCTCGGTGGTGATGATCTTCGTCTCTTCGTCCTTGATCTCGCTCAAGGCACTGTACAGAGTGGTCGTCTTCCCCGATCCGGTAGGCCCCGTGACCAGGACAATCCCGTGCGGCAGGCGGATCAGCTTCTGGAACTGCAGGTAGATCGCCTCCGACATGCCGATGCCACGCAAGGAAAAGTTGAGGCTCTCCTTGTCCAGAACTCGCATGACAACGCCCTCGCCATGCAACATCGGGATGATCGACACGCGGACGTCGATCTCTCGCCCCTTCACCCGCAGCTTGATCCGCCCGTCCTGCGGCACGCGCTTTTCGGCGATATTGAGCCGAGCCATGATCTTCAAGCGGCTGACGATCGCCGCCTGAAACCGATTCATCTCGGCCGGCGTCGGCTGCCGCTGCAAAACGCCATCCACGCGGTAACGCAACTTCAAACCGGCTTCCTGCGCCTCAATGTGAATGTCGCTCGCCCGACACTCAATCGCCTCGGTTAATATCTCGTTGACTAACCGCACCACCGAGGCCTGCTGGGCCGCTTCGGCGTCCTCCGAACCGTCAAACTGCACTTCCTCCAGCATTTCGACATCGCCCAACTGCAGCCGCTGCGCAGCCACCATGTCGTCGATCGTCTCGGCCCCCACCCCCAGGTGCCGCTTGATGAACTTGTTCAACTCCTCCGCCGGAACCACCATCGGAGCCACACTCAGCCCCGTCAGGCTGCTTACCGAATCCACCGCGTGCAGGTTGAAGGGGTCGCTGATCGCCAACACCAGGGAACCGCGATGCATCCACAACGGAAAGATGTGAAACCGGTGGATCAGACGGATCGGAAACGTCTCGAGCAAATGCAGATCGGGCTTCGCTTCCGTTAAATTGACCGTGTCGAGCCCTAATGTGCGCGCGACGGCCGCCAGGACTTCATTCTCCGAGCGGCAGCCCAGCTGCTGCATCACCCCGTCAAACCGCCCTTCCACCGTGTGCGCCTCGCGCGCTACGGTCAACTGGTCGGGAGTGAGACACGGAACGGCAGCGTCACTGTCCACAATCGTCGACGGCTGATTGATTATCATGTTGCACACCAATCATTGTCTGGCTCAGCGGCTCAAGACTGTTGCGCACACAAGGCAGGATGTCAGGGCGTCCAAGCCAAACGCGGTTAGAACCGACTGAGTTAAGGAAAGCTCTACGCTTCAGGTTAGGTGGGCTTTGCTTGTGGGGTGGGGCAGGTGAGGTAGGTAACAAATCAATGCAAACTTATGCTTGCATCAAACTCCCTTTATGAGTCACATGATAGGCGATCAGACCGGCCGCGTCAACCTTTCTTATGCCCGCAATACCTCACTATGGCTATACATAGATAGCACACAAGGGTGGTTATTGGCGATTACCTGACATGCTGGGAGGTGTGGAAAGCCCAGGCAAAAACACATTTTACGCAGATCGACTCCGGGGCCGTCCGCTCGCGTCCTTTTGTCTGCAAACACATCGTCGACACTTGACGACACACGCCATGCCGCGACCGGCGGCCACCGGGTCTGGAGTCCATCGCGCCCCGTTACTTGGCTCAGTCGGGAACGTACCCGATGGTTCCCTGGACAGTGGCCAATGGTGAATGCCTGGCCCGGATTATTCACGCGTGTTTCCGCTGTCCGTGTCACCGTGGATGCTGTCGCGGCTGACACGCATAATGCCCAAAGCACTGCGTACTGACGTGGGGAAGCGTCCGGATGCGGGTGGGACGCGGGTGCGAGGTGCGGCAATAGGGAATGCGGAATGCGGAAGTCCTGGTGAACCCTTCGGGGCGGTTCACCGCCACCTCCTTCTCTCTGCCAGGCCGCAGGCTCGAGATGCGAGCGATCCTTCTGCGCGTCGCCTCTCTGCTCGTTCCCTATTCCGCATTCCCTATTTCCAATGATCATAGAACTCTTACTCTTAACGCGGCCTGCGGCCGCAACCAAAACGGAAAACCCGAAATCCCAATATCGAAATCCCAAACAAATTCGAAATCCCAAAATCGAAATCCAAAACCTCCGCTGCCGGCAAAACGGCCGCGGGCGGGCCCCAAGCAGATTCTCACCAGCAGCATGCCATTGCGTCCTCCGTTTTCCCTTCCTCCCTTCCTCCCTTCCTCCCTTCCTCCCTTCCTCCCTTCCTCCCTTCCTCCCTTCCTCCCTCCCACTTTCTGTGCTTCGAATTTCGGATTTTGTTCCAAACATGCGCACGGTGTGCGCATCCTACACGCGAAAACTTTACTCCTCTTCCCATCCCGCAGCGACTGAGGACCCGGCCCGCATCCGCTGCCGGTAGATCGCGCTTGGAGGGCGGGAGAGAAGAGTAAGAGTAAGAGTAAGAGTAAGAGTAAGAGTAAGAGTAAGAAAAAAGTGACCGTCCTTTACGGGCGTGAAACCCTGGGTCACTCCTGAATCATCCGGGCTAACCGCCGCCGCGGCGAAAGCGTCCGCCTCGCATCAGCAGGCGGAGGGCATCTTCAATTTGTTCGGCATTCATACCTTTGAGCGGGACGAGGCTGATATTTCGTTTGCCGCCGTCCTTGGCCTGCTCATCCAGTTCGGTGACGAACGCTTCGATTTCTTCCCCCAGTTGTCGCGGCGCGCGCATGACGATCGAGTTCGTTGTTTCGTCGGCGTCGAGCGTCAGGATGGGAGAATTCGCGGTGGCGTTGAGCAGTTCCAGCATGGCGGTCATTTCGGGCGAGATGCCTTGCGGGATGGTCACCGGCTGCAGGCTGCGGCGGGCGGTGAGCTGCGTTTTGTAGACCGACGTCAGCACGGTGAGGATGGTATTGGCGGGCAGGTTCTTGATCGGGATCATGCTGGGTCGCTCGGCCGAGAGCGAATCGCGAATATCGACGGAATCGAGCACGTCGAGCATTTGTTCCACAACGGCTCGGTCCGCCACGCTGCCGTAGACGAGCAGCGCGTTCATGCGTTCGTCGGCCACGACCATCAAATTAGTCGATCGGCGACGAAACGATCCGAAGTCGCCGCGCGACCCGCGTGAACCTTGCCGAAACAGTTCGGTGAGAGTGGTTGCGAGGTCCTTGGCGGCGGCATTTTGCAGCAGGAACATGGAGAAATTTCCATTGTTGATCGCCACGCGTCGTCCGCGTTGGAGCGTCGTCATCAGCTCTTCAAACTGATTCAGGGCTTCGACATCGCGTGAGGCGATGGTCAAGCGTCCTTCGGTGGCGATGACCACGATCGGGGGCATGGCCGCATCGACCTGGGCAGGGGGCGGAGGATCGGCCACGGGGGCGGCTGGCGGCGTGGGTGAATCAGCCGCTGTCTCAGCCGTCGGTGTCTCAGCAGTAGGGGCCGGTTCCTCGGTGGGGAGGGGAAACTGCGCGCTGACGAACATTGCGGTGGCACCCGTCAGTTGTGCCCCCTTCTCGCTCGGGGGATCACTGGCGGGCGGGGGGGGCGGCGAAGGCTTCTCAGGTTCGGTCGCGGGCGGGGTTACATCCGTTTTCCCCGCCGGCGGCGTCTGATTAGCGGGAGGGCCGGTCGGTTGGGGAGAGGCCTCCGGTTGGTCGGGTGCCGGCGTTTCTTCAGCCGGCTGAAACCGTCGCCGCGGCGGGGTGATGATCTGGATTTCGTTGCCGCGTACTTGGGGCCAGATGCGTTGGATCTCGCGCAGGGTCGAGTCGACGTTGCCGGAGAGCGGAATGACGCGGAGCATGGAGCTGGACTGCTGCGTACTCTGCTCCACCGCCGCTTCGCCCATTTTTTCCAGCAGCACCTTGATCCGCTCCAGCTGGCTCTTGGTGGCGCGGACGATCAGTTGTTGGGAATCCGGGTCGGCTTCGACCGAGGGCTGCGCCGCGAAAGGCAGATCCTCAAACAACGTACTGATCGCCGATTCAGCCGCATAGGGATCGACTCGTTGCAGAGTATAGACCTCCACATCGCGCTGCTGCGGGGTGAGCTGCGAGAGTGCCTTGCGAATCATCTCGTGCTGCACCGGCTCGGCGATGGCCAGCACCTGGTTATTATTGTCATCAATCTGCAGCTCGATCTTGGGCGTCTCGTCGGCCAGCAGAGCCGTGAGGCTGGCGATGGCCGCATCGCCATCGTATCCTTCGAGCGAGTAGACTTCGAGCGTCGCTTTGGGACGTCCCGCCGTGGCCTTGTCGATATCGGCAATCGCCCGCGAAACTTCGTCCTGATCGACGGCCGTGGCGAAGACCAGGATCATGCCGGTATCTTCCTGGAATCCCACGCTCACTTCGCGATTCGTGCGGAACAGTTGAGTGAGCGACGTATAGACCTGCTGCGGATCGGCATACTGAACGTGGTAGGGTTTGAGCACGCGGGTGGTGGGCGACGCGACATCGAGTTCCCTGACCAGCGGTTCGACCTGCTGGTGGTCCTCGGCCGATCCGGTGACGATCAGCGTGTTGGTCGCCACATCGGGGCTCAACAACGCATTGGGGATCAGCGTCTGCAGGGCCGTAGCCGCCGTCGTAGGGCTGGCCAGTTTGAACGGATAGACCTTGGTAATCAGGTCTCCCTCGCCGCGCCGATCGGCCCGTTCGACGATCTTCTTGATTTTCTCCTGCTCCGCGGCCGGCGCGGAAATAATCAAGGTCTTGCTGGTGGCGTCGCTGCCGATCGTGGCGTTGGGTACCAGCGGCTCTAAAGCGCGTTGGACCGACAGCGGATTGGCGCGTGTCAGCAGGTAGACTTCCGTGGTCATTTCGCCTTCGCCGCGTCGATCGGCCTGGTCGACCACCTTTTTCACCAGCAGCTGATCGGCGGCCGAGGCGGTTACGACGAGGGTCTTGTTGGCGGCATCGGGGCTCACAATGGCGTCGGGGACGACCGGGTTCAACACCGACACCAACGTGACGGGATTGGCCCATTGGAGCGAATAGGCTTCGGTCACGAGTTCCCCGCCGCCGCGGCTATCGGTTTCATCGACGATCGTCTTGACGCGCACGTGATCCTCTTCGGCGGCGGTGACAATCAGGACGCGGTTCGTCGGATCGGCACTCATGCGCGCATCGGGCAGGATGGGCGTCAGCGCCGTCATGATGGTCGACGGATTGGTGCGCCGCAGAGCGTAGGTTTTGGTAATCAAGTCGCCTCCACCGCGCCGATCGGCCTGGTCGACGACCTCCTGGATCTTCGTGTGGTCGTCCACGTTGGCCGTGACGATCAGCATCTTATTGGTCGGATCGGCGCTGATTTTGGCATCGGGCACGACGGAGGCCAGCGCTGTGGAGATGGTGGAGGCGTTGGCCCATTTCAAGGCGTACGACTTGGTGGTCTGTTCACCGCCGCCGCGTTGGTCGGCCTGATCGAGGACTTCCTGGATCTTCTTGTGGTCGTCCGCATTGGCGGTGACGATCAGCATCTTGTTGTAGGTATCGGGGCTGATCTTCGCGTCGGGGACGACGGTTGCGAGCGAGGTGGCCACGGTGGGCGCATAGGCCCATTTCAACGGGTAGGCTTTCGTGGTCAGATCGCCGCCGCCCAGCGTATCGGCCTGAGCGATAATCGCCTCGATCTTCTTCAGATCCTCGGCATTCGCCGTGACGAGCAGCATCTTGTTGTACACGTCGCTGCTGATCTTGGCATCGGGCACGACCGTGGTGAGCGAAGTGGCGATGATGGCCGGATTGGCCCATTTCAGCACAAACGCCTTGGTCGTCAGCTCGCCGCCGCCCCGTTGGTCGACCTGCTCGAGCACTTCCTGGATCTTTTCGTGGTCGTCCGCATTGGCGGTGACGATCAGCGACTTGTTGTAGACATCGGGGCTGATCTTCGCGTTCGGCACGACCGTGGTCAGCGAGGCGGCCACGGTGGCTGGATAGGCCCATTTCAACGAGTAGGCTTTGGTGCTCAGTTCGCCGCCGCCCAGCTGGTCAGCCTGATCGAGTACGCCCTGGATCTTTTTGTGATCTTCGGCGTTCGCCGTGACGAGCAGCATCTTGTTGTAGACATCGGTACTGATTTTGGCGTCGGGCACGACCGTGGTCAGCGAGCTGGCGATGATGGCCGGATTGGCCCAT
Organism: uncultured Planctomycetota bacterium; assembly: GCA_963802295.1. Classification (GTDB taxonomy): domain Bacteria; phylum Planctomycetota; class Planctomycetia; order Pirellulales; family Pirellulaceae; genus JAJRVM01. The sequence continues at coordinate 40,569 of CAWDIM010000023.1, forward strand.
TTCAGCGGATAGGCCTTCGTGGTCAGCTCGCCCCCGCCCAACTGGTCGGCCTGCTCCAATACGCCCTGGATCTTCACATGGTCTTCGGCGTTGGCGGTCACGAGCAGCATCTTGTTGTAGACGTCGCTGCTGATCTTCGCGTCGGGCACGACGGTGGTCAGCGAGCTGGCAATGATCGCGGGGTTGGCCCATTTGAGCAGATAGGCCTTGGTGGTCAGTTCTCCTCCGCCGCGCTGGTCGGCCTGATCCAGCACATCCTGGATCCGCGTGTGGTCCTCGTCACTGGCCGTGACAATCAGCATCTTGTTATAGACGTCGGGGCTGACTTTCGCGTCGGGCACGACCGTGGTCAGAGCCGCGGCGACGGTGGCGGGATAGGCCCACTTGAGGACATAGGCCTTGGTGGTCAGTTCGCCGCCACCCCGTTGATCCGCCTGGTCGACAACGGCTTTGATCCGCGCGTGGTCTTTCTCGGTCGCCGTGACGATCAGCGTCTTGTTGGTCACATCAGGACTGACCGTGGCGGAGGGAGCGATGGGAGAGAGGGAGTAGCTGAGGGCGGAAGGGTTGGCCCACTTCAGGGCATAGACGACCGTCGTCCGGTCGCCCTCTGACTTGCGATCGGCATCATCCACGATGGCGGCGATCTTCAGATGATCTTCTTCCGAAGCCGTCACGATCAGCATGCGGTTCACCACGTCACTGCTGACCTTCGCGTCGGGGACGATCGGCAGCAGAGCCACCATGATCGTGGAAGGGTTGGCGGTCTGGAGCGTGTAGGTGCGGGTGATCAGATCGCCGCCACCTCGTTTGTCGGCCTGGTCGATGACCGCCTTGATCTTCGCGTGATCTTCCTTGTTGGCGGTGACGATGAGCATCTTGTTGTACACATCGCTACTGATCGTGGCGTTCGGGACGACGGCTGTCAGCGCGGTCGTGATTATCGCCGGGTTCGCCCATTTCATCGAATAGGCCGTCGTGATCAGGTCGCCGCCTCCGCGTTTATCGGCCTGATCGATGACCGTCTTGATCCGCTCATGGTCCTTGGCCGTGGCAGTCACGATCAGCGTCTTATTGGTGGAATCGGGACTGCATGTCGCATTGGGGGCAATCGGCTTGATCGAGTAGCTTAGCGCCAGCGGGTTGGCGAAGTTCAGCGCATAGACTTCCGTCGTCACCTCTCCTTCGCTCTTGCGATCGGCTTCATCCACGATCGTCTGCACGCGCACGTGATCTTCCTTGGACGCCGTAACGATCAGCATCTGATTGGTGACATCGGCACTCACCTTGGCATCCGGCACGACGCTGCTGAGCGCCACCGAAATAGTCGCGGGATTGGCCATGCGCAGCACATACGCTTTGGTTTCGAGATCACCTCCCCCGCGCATATCGGCCTGATCCAACACCGCTTGGATCCGTTCGTGGTCTTTGGCCGAGGCGGTGACGATCAGCATTTTGTTCAATGCATCGGCGCTCACCGTGGCGCCGGGAACGACCGTTTGCAGGGCCACGGAAATCGTGTAAGGGTTGGCATACTTCAGGGGATACGCCTTTGTGGACTGCTCGCCTTCACCCCGGTCATCGGCCTGTGCCACAATGGCCTTGATCTGCTCATGCTCCTCGGCGGTCGCCGTCACGATCAACATTTTGTTGTAAATGTCGCTGCTGATCTTCGCTCGGGGCACGACCGGCTGGATCGCGGCCATGACAGCCGTCGGGTTGGCGCGCTTCATGATGTACGTCTCGACGGTCAAATCGCCCCCTTCGTTACTGTCGAGCTGATCCAGGACTTCGCGGATCTTGACGTGGTCTTTCTTGACCGCCGTGATAGCCAGCGTCCGGTTGGCCACATCGACGGCGACGGGGACCGCGGGCAGCAGCGAGCGGATCATGATGCTGGCGGCGTACGGATCGGCTCGATCCAGCCGGTAGACTTCGGCGGTCGCCTTTTCGGCGGTGGGAAGCTGATCGACCAGATGCACCAGGGTCTCGGACAATTCCACTTGTCGATCTGCCGGACCGCGCACGATCAAGCTGTTGGTGACCGGGTTCACCTGGATCGTGAGGCCCTTGATGTCCGCCGGACTCAGTGCGGCGTAGACGGTGGCGACGTCCAGTTCGTCGGCTTCGAAACGGTGCACTTTGATCATCTGCTGGGGCGTGGCGACGGCTTTCTTCAGTTCCTCCAGCAGCTTGGCCACCTCCACGTGGGTGGCCGCATCGGCCCAGATCACGAGCCGATCGGTGGCGGTTGAGGTGACGTATTCCAGCTGGCCAATGGCGCTGTCGAGTACCCTGCGGGCCTCGGTCGGAGTGACTTCACCCAGTTCGTAGGTCTTCATCTCCCGCTGTTGGTCGAGCCCCAATTCACTGTCCATCTGCTCGATCAACTCCTGCAGACGCGTCTGATCTTTGGGAGTCCCCCACACCAGCAGGCGATCGGTCCCCTGGCCGCTGAGCAACTGCAGGTCGGGGAGCGTACGTGCGATGAAGGTGGCGATCTGAGCGCCCACGGCAGGGCGAATGCGGTGCAACTGCAATACGCGCTGACCATCTCCGCCGGCCGATTCCTCCAGTTTCGCCAGCGACGCCTTGACCCGCTCCTGATCTTCCGGCGAAGCCCACACCACAATCTGTCGTGGATCGACACCGGCCGAAATTTTTGCGTCGGGAACGACCTGAGTGAGCGTCGTGATGGCTTGCGTCGCCGTGATCTTGTCGGTGGTGTAGGTTTCCAGCTGCAGATTCGACGCCTGATCCAGCTTGACCACTTCCTCAATCGCCGCCTTCAGCTTCTCGTGATCCTCTGCGCTGCCCGAAGCGACGATGCTCCCGCCACGCGGATCGATGGTGATGACCGCTTCGGGAACCACTTCCGCCAGTACACTGCGCATGTAGAAGAGCGAGGTGGTCGAGCGTCCCTGCATCGCATATGCTTTGACAATCGGCCGCTCGGCCGGATCGACCTCCCGAAACTGCTCAATCGCCTTGGCCAGCGACTCGTGATCGCGAATGGTGCCGGAAGCGACGACTTTGCGCGCCTTGAGGTCGATCGTCAATTGCATGTCGGGCACGAGCTTCTGCAGCATCGGCAAGATCGGGGTCGGATCGACATCCCCCACCGCATACGAGCGGATCTCTTCCTGATTGTTGGGCGTGGCCTCCGAATCCAGCTGAGCGATCGTCTGCTTGATGCGTCCATGTTCGCTCAGCGCCGCGTAGACCAGGACTCGATCAGACTTTTCATCCACCGTGATCTTGGTCGTGGGGAACAGCTGCAGGAGCATTTCCTGGACGACCTTGGCCGAGCCACGGTTGATCGGGTAGGCGATCAGCAGCGGCACCACCGTCCCCTCGCCGGTCGTCTTCAACTGGTCGAGCACTTCGGCCAGCTTCTCGTGCTGGGACGCCTTGGCCCAAATCGCCAGTTCGCCGGTCTGCGGATCTTTGATCACGCGCACGGAGGGGAAGTCCTTCAGCACATCCACCTGGACGGCCTCAAAGCGGGTCCGCTGCACCGGATTGAGCGTGTAGAGCCGGAGAATCTGTTTTTCGACCGGCTGGGCATTCTGAGTGATCTGCTGCAGCGTCTCCTGCACGATTTTCTGGTCCTTCGGCGTGGCGACGACCATCACTCGTTGCCCCTCCTCGTCCCAGGTGACTTTGGCAGTGGGAGCCAGGGTGGTGAGCACCGACGAGAACTTGGTGAGCAGCGATTCGTCTTCCAGCGGATAGAACTCCAGCAGCGGCTTGGTACCGGCCAGGGGATTCTGCTGCAATTTGGCCACCACGTCGGCGAACGCCGCCTGCTCCTGCTCGGGCCCCCAGACGATCAGCCGATCTTGGGGCGCGTCGAGGGTAATCGTCGCGCTGATCACCAACGGCTGCAGCAGATTCTGCAGTTCGGCCGCCGAGAGACCGTTGACCTGGTAGATCTCCAGTCGCTGCCCGCCCGCCCCACCGGCGGAAACGGCAATCTGATCCAGCGTCTTCTTGAGCACCGCCTGGTCGTCCGCTCGCGCCACAACGATCAACTGCTTGCCGTCAACCGACATCGAGACCGTGGCTTCGGGAACCAGCGTCTGGAGCGTGGCCATAATCGTGGGGTTGAGTGGTTTGCCCAGCGGATAGACCGCCATTTCCGGCTTGACGCGTTTGGCCGCCGCCTCGTCCATCTCTTGGATGATCTTCTCAATCTCAGCCTGATGCTCATCCAACGCCAGGACGTTTAACTGGCGCCCGTCCGTGGACAGCGTGACAGTCGCGCCGGGCACGAGCGTTTGCAGACTCGTCACGTCGGCGGCGGTAAACGTGCGGCTGAGCTGATAGATCGACAGCCGCGGCTTGACTCGATCAGCGGCCGCATCGTCCAGCTCCTCGATCAGCGCCGCGACTTCCTGCTGCTCCTCCGCCAACGCCAACACGTTCAATTCGCGACCGTTCGTGGACAGCGTGAACTTCGCGTTAGGCACCAGCGACTGGAGGTTCGCCACATCCGCCGCGGCGAACGTTCGCGTCAGCGAATAGATCGTCAGTTGCGGCTTGACACGTTTGGCCGCCGCCTCGTCCAACTCCTGAATCAGCGTGGCAATCTCCTGCTGGTCATCCGCCAGCGCCACGACGTTCAGTTGCCGGCCATCCGTGGAGAGCGTGATCTTGGCGGTGGGAACCAGCGACTGGAGATTGGCCACTTCGGCGGCGGTAAACGTGCTGCCCAACGGGTGAATTTTCAAAGCCGGCTTTGCCTGTTGGTCGGCCGCGGCCGTCAACTCGTCCACCAGTGCCTTCACCGCCTCTTGATCCGCCGCGCGCGCGACCACGGTCAAGCGACGTCCATCGGTCGACAAGGTCGCTTGCACACCGGGGACCATCGTGCTGATGGCGGTGACGTCGGAGGCCGTCAAGACCTTCTCCAACGGATAAATCTTCAGCGCCGGCTCTTCCAGCGTCTGAGCGGCTTCCTTCCATTGTTCAACCATCTTCTTGATCACCGTCTGATCGACGACTCGCGCCATCACCAGCAACTGTCGCCCGTCCGTACTGACGGTCACTTTCGCGTCCGGTACAAGGGCCGTCAGGGATGGTACGATCGTCGCATCCAGGGGCTTCTCCAGCGGATACACCTGCAGTAACGGCTGGTCCTCAATGGCCGATTCCTGATCCAGCTGGTCCACCAGCGATTTGATCATCGTCTGATTCGCCGGCGTCGCGCCGACCACCACGCGTCGCAAGGCGACATCCGTCGATACGTCGGCGCGCGGCGCAAGCTGCTTGATCAAAGTCGCCAGGGCGGTTGGATCAAAGTGCTTCGGTTGATACACCATCACCTGCCGCGCGCCCGACTCGATCGACGTGCCCAATTTCTGAAACACTTCCTTGACCGCGTCTTGATCCTTGGGCTCGGCAAACACGAGCAAGCGGCCCAGCGTCTCATCGAACGTGGCCTGGGCTTCGGGAGCCACCACTTTCAACTGCTCGACCAGTTGTGTCGCATCCGCAAGGGTGTCGACGGGATAGACCTCCAGACGCGGCTGTTGATCGGCTGGCCGATTCGACTGCATCTGGTCGACCGCCGCCTTGATCCCCGCCTGGTCGTTGGGCGTCGCATAGGCCATGACCTGGTCCGCCTTGTCATCCACCGTGAATTTGGCGTTGGGGAAGAGGATGGAAAGCGTTTCGACCGCCGTCGCCGGCTTAATGACCGTCACCGGATACACACCAAGTATCGGGGGAGGAGGGGCCGGCTTCTCCTTGGGCTTCTCGGCCTCTTTCGGCAATGGCGGTTCAGGAATCGAGGCGATGAGGATGCTGATCGCTTGCATCTTGCCGGCCGTTTCCGTCACCAGCAACTGGCCGGTCTGAGGCAACGCCACACAGCTGCCGTACTTGCCCATCAGCGGCTTGATTTCCTTCTCCACGCCATCCGCCGGCCGACGACCCAGCGGAAACTGCACGCTGATGATCTCGAACTTGCCATGCTGGGACATTTCTTCCGGCGCGACACGCGGAATCAAATTCAAGGGCAAATCTTGCGATAGATCGACCAGGATCAGCATCCGCCCACGCTGGATCAGCGAAAAGCCCTTCGTCAACAGCACACTGTTGAGCAGATCGATCGCTTCGGTCGGCGAATAGGACCGGTTGTCGCTGTACGTGAAAGCACCCGGCGGCGGTTGGTCCATGACCAGCGCCAAACCAGCCTGCCGAGCGAACCAATCCAGCACGTCGTCCCATTTCTGAAACCGGAAGCTGAACCGCAGCTTCTGCTCGGCCGCCAGTGTCACCAGCTTCGCCCGCTGCACTTCGTTCAACAGCGCTGCCAGCTTCTGATCGCTGGCATCGAGCACCGACTTGCGTTGCTCGGGCGTCGCGCCGGCCAACTGCGTCGCCCGCTCATTGACTAGCAGAGCGGCCGCCGCGCGCTGCTCGTCCGTCAGTTCCAATTGGTCCCCCACGTTGGGATGGGCCAGCTGGGTGTAGTCAAACGGCAGCAATTCCGGCGGGGCGGCGGGAACCGGCGCGGCTGCGGGAACCGGCGGGGCTTGTGGCGGCGGAGCCGCCGGCTCCGGCGCCGGCGCCGGCTGGGGCTCCGGTGCCGCCTTCGGCTCTTCCACCACCTTCGCAGCTTCCGGCTTCGCATCGCTCGGCGATGGCTCAGTCTGAGCGGCTTCCGGTTTCGCCTCCGGCACCGGCGGCGTGGCATCCTGCCCCCAAATAGCCGGCACCGACGTCAACACAATCAAGTATGCACCGCATGCCAGGCAGACGGTGCGCAGAGAAGAGCTGAGCACGTGAATGCTCCTTGGTTGGGTGGGGTAGCCATTGAGGGATAACAATTTACAGCTACTTCTCTAGATTAGTTGCCTTGGCTAAACCTGTAAACTCAATACACCTCGCCCCACTTCCACCAGACGCGGCTGCAATGTGGTTAACATGGGGGGCAAGCTGCCGAAAACTACCGCTCTGTCCACCTGTCCGGCGGGCGACCACTTGCTCAACGAACAGCTCGCGGCATGAAGGCCGTCGACTGTCCCTAAGTCACTTGCTGAAAAGACCTTTCGCATGGCGTCACAGTGTCCGGCTGCGGGGCCAAGGGGCCTTGGTCAAGAGCTGAGCTCGGGGTGCCGCAGCGTGGACCGAACGGCCGACCGGTGATTTTCTGGCGTAGATAGCACAGCTCAGCGGTGATCAAAAATGTCCTGCTTTGAGACAAAATTGCTCAGTGTGGGACGTGCTCAGCTAGATCCCGGCAAAAAGGTGAGCGCCATCAGAGCGTGTCGCACATGGCGTAAGCGACTTGTCGGCATACACTTAAGAAAAATCCAAGAAATATTCACAAATTTGTGCGAATTTAGGCATCGTCTTTGCTTATTAAGTGTCTATTAAGGTAAGGCGTGACAAATTGGCAGTTTTGCAGAAAGTTTTCGAGCGGCGTGAGGGATTGGGAGGCTGATCTGCGATTAGCATTACGTAGCGTCACCCATCTTCATCAATTGCCTTCGAATTTCAAGGAGGAAAAGTCATGTTAGTTCTCAGTCGCAAGATTGGCGAAAAGATCGTGATCGGCGATAACATCACGATTGTGGTTAACCGCGTGTCGGGTAACCGCATTTCTCTGGGAATTGAGGCTCCGGCGGATGTGCGCATCGTGCGCGGTGAACTGGCTCGCAATGAGAGCGCCAGCGATGCTGGCGAGACTCAGCACGAGGCGAAGGCTGCGTTGGTCACTCCTGCGGTTGGTCTGCCGACATTTGCTTTCCTGACGACCGGCGCGGTGCATCGAGCGCGTTAGTTAGGGCGACGGCGGGCATTTCGCCCAACGCAACAGCTTTGACTGCTCGCGGCGCAGGCGTCCACGTTTGTTGGAGCTCTGGCAGCAGGTTTCTTCGGTGCGGCTCAGAATGCTGCGGTTTCCGGTTCCCAGCACGCTTCCCGCAACGGTGTTCGGGATAGCTCCGCCTTTTTTTGTGCTGGTGCGCGAAACGAACGGGTGCATGGCACACACCATTTCTGGGGCATTCGAAGCGACTCCATTGATGGCAGATGGTGCTCAGCAGTCAACGTCCGTCTATCAAGACGTGACGAATGCGTGGGCGACTTGGGCAATCACTTGGGCGAGTCGTTGGACGTAGTCGTCCCCTTGCAGCAGCGCGGGATGGTGGAGCAAAGCGGTATTGGCTGCGGCGTCAAGGCAATGCGGCAGCGGACCGGTCAAGCGGCACCTTTTTGCTCCGCGGCGGAAGAAGCCGCGGAACCCCGGGCCCATCGCCACTCCCTCGGCTTGCACGGCTGCGAGGAACTCGTCGCGATCACCACGAGCGTGTTGGCGATCGTAGCGGAAGGCGACCTTGTAGTAGCTCGGCATACTCTCTGGGTCGCTGTCCGCGACGATTTGGAGCAGCCTAAGAGGTTGGCAGAGTTGCCGCAGCAATCGCACGCTCTCTGCACGCTGGGAATTTCTTGACGCCAGTTGCTGCAGCTGGGGCAACAGCACGGCGGACTGCAGTTCGCTCAGCGGAAATGCGTCGTTCCCTCGTTCGCCAAAGATCTTGGCTCGTTGGTACACCGATGCACTGTTGGTGAGCACGGCACCGCCGCGTCCGGCGGTCAGCAGTTTACTACCTCCGAAGCTCAGCACACCGACGTCTCCCCAGGTCCCTGCCACGCGATTCTGCACTCGGGCACCCGGGGCCTGGCAGGCATCTTCAATCACACCGATGCGGTGCTCACGGGCGATCTCCGTAATTCGCCTCATATTGGCCAACCCGCCATGCAGATGCGAGACGATGACGGCGCACGACTTCGATCCGATCGCTGGCGGCAGCTGATCAGCATCGAGGGACCAGGTTTGCGGATCGATGTCGACGAGCACGGGAAGGGCTCCGACCGCTTCGACAGCCCGAAAATTTCCCGGAAAATCGTAGCCCGCCAGAATCACCTCGTCGCCCGCACGAACCGGCAGCGCCCGGAGTGCCAGTTCCACGGCGAACGTTCCGGAGCAGCAAGTCAGCACGAACTGCGTGTCATGCAATTCGCGCAGCTGCTGCAGGAGTCTTCGACTGTACTCGGCCTGGTATCGTCCCCAACTACCATCGCGCATGGCAGCGGCCACGATTTCCTCGATGAGCGGATCTCTGACCGGCCATTGCGGCGCAACCAAAAAGGGGTCAGGACTCTTTTTCGGGTTCGTCTCAGGTTTCAACGGTGAGTCCGGGCTAATTGCGGATCTTTCGGGGTCTACCGCGCGTGCGGAGGGTGGTTTCCAGCCCCAGCCGGACAGTGCTGCTGCGGACCCAAGCATCGCTGCCGAAGGGAGTGCCACGCACAATGCAGTGGCGTATCGCAGCCACTTCGGCATCCGTCTGCGGCTTGTTCACCCAGGCGCACCACTGGCGTGGCAAGGCAGGATCGCAAATTGAGCCGAGCCACGTACGGACCGCGGGATCTTTCTGGCAGCGGGCCCACGCCGATCCCCACCGCCAGTCCTCCGCCTGCTCCACCAGATTCGCACGTAACGGATTTCGTTCCACGTAACGCATCACGGTCAACAAATACTCATCGCTCTGTACTGGAAACGACTTGAATCGTCCTTGATAGAGGTGTCCGGTACCGCCGGTTTCGTAGTGCGTGTGCCAGCGCATGGTGTGGGTCACAGTCAATCGGCGAAAGAACTCCGTCACCTGCTCGTCGTCGTCCGGACGCACCACGAAGTGCCAATGGTTTGGCATAACCACCATCGCGAAAATGGGGAGCGGCACGATCTGCCACGTTTCCTCGACGACCCGCATAAAGGCTGCGTAATCATCGGGCTTTTCGAAGATCGTCAATCGCGCCACGGCGCGGTTGAGCACGTGAAACACCTCGCCGGCTGGACACACGCGTTTGGGTCTGGGCATGTCGGACACTCGCTGTACACGGGGCTGGCTGGTCGGTCATCCTATCCCATCGAGGCCTGTCAAAACAGGGGCGTGGCGAAAAAAGAGTCCTGACCCCTTCTTTTTTCAGTGGCACGCTCGGGCGGTGTAGCTGGAGAGGGCTCGCCGCAACCAGGCGAGCCGACCGGTGGCCAGTGCGGCGCGCAGGCCCTGCTCGAGTTCGTCCATGCCGGGCACGAGTGGGCCGGACGCCCGGAGCTGCGCGATGGCCGCCAGCGTTTGTTCCGCCGCGGCACTCAGCTGCGTCACGATCGCCGCGGGCGGCGTCACGCGAAACTGCACGACTTCGATCGGCGGTTCGACGGAGAAGCTCCGCAGCTCGTAGGGACCGAGCACGAATGAGGCGAGGTCAGCGTCGGCCAGCTGCTGGCCGACGGCCAGATCCTGCGCCTGCATCGGTCGGCTGCTGAATTCCAGCTGGACGCTCACCGGGTAATAATCCCGGTTCACGGCGTAGAGGTATCGCCGATTGTCGCAGAGCAGCGTGCGAACGGCGACCGGATCGGTGCTGGAGCCGACCGTCGTGAACTTCCGTCGGGGCAACGCGCGATACGCTCGTGCGAACTGCTGCAACTGGCTGCTGTGGGCCTTGTCGAGAAACAATCCGCCGCGTGTGATCCGACAGGCGTCGAGATCGGCGACAGCCTGCGCGTAAGGCTCCAGAAAATGCACTCCCGCCTGAAAACCGGGGGTGATCCGCAACTGGCTGTCCCACCAAAAGCCATCTTCCGGATAGGCCGAGTTCATGCCGAATATGCCTTCGGCGGGTCGACCGTCCATAACCGCCAATTCAGTCACGTTCGGATCGTCGTCCGCCGGCCGAAACCACCGCATGTCGCCCCAGGCTTCCACCCAACAATTGAAAATAAACGCGCCGGGCCGATCCAGTTTCGCACAGGCGTCAATGGCCGGCTGATCGAGGTACGCGAAATCGCGATACATTGTCTGTGTCGCCAACGGCGCCGCGACGCCGTCGTTGCCGTGACCACCGCGATCGCGCGAATCGGCCGTGCCGCGATCGACCTCCAGGCCCGGCTGATCGCGATAGAGATCGATGTCGATGCCCGCGTCACGGTACAGTTGCAGCATCGAATCGCGTGCATGCAATTGAAGTCGCGGCATATCGTGGCCCAGCGTGTTGGTGACGACGGTTTCGTCCCACAGCGTAACCGTTGTGCGAAGGTCTTCGCGCCCCTCGGCCAGCGTCTGCCGGATGTGTCCGAACAGTTCCCGGATCTTGCGGCAGCGCCAGGCCACCCAGGCCGGCCGGCACGTTCCGGTCAAGTACTCGTAGCGTTTCGAGAACCGATCCGCCACCTGCGAGTCAACCGGCACTTCCCTGCCGGTCTCCTGCTGGAATAGCCCGACCGTGTAATCGTCGTATCCAAAACGGATCGAGCCGAACCAGGGCATGGCCGCGGCGAACATATTGAATGAAATGCCCTGGAACGCGGGATACCGGCCGTAGCGTTGGCCGATTTCTCGCACGAAACCAAGGATCGCCTGCTGGACCGTCGGGTGCAGCGGGTTGAACATCGGTCCGGTGTGGCCGGGGTTGCCCACCTCGCCATACGCCAATCGCGAAGGAGTCTGCGACCAGGGCTCCAACGGCCTCTTGTCCCTGTTGTCCTCGGTCAGCGTCTTGTAGTTTCGAGCGTTGTAGATGGGCGTCCAATCATTGGTGCTGGATTGCACGCAGTCGTTCCAGAGCATGTTGTTGTACGTCGCGGCCCCACCCTGGATGGCGGCGAGGTCAATGTTCATTTTCTCGAGTAGGCTGCCGAGTCGCATGAGTGTCATCGCGCCTTGGAACAGCAACCCTTCCTGGCTCAGCCGTTCGAGCAGCTTGGCGTACCAGTCAGTCGGTGTGGTGGTCCAGCGGGTATACTGTTTGCGATCGCGGGCCACGACCCAGTCGAAGGCGCCGGCCGGCTCGCGTTGCGAAGGGAACAGCGGGCCGTGGTACCAGGCCAGCGGATAGACCAGCAGGTTCTGCCCGCTGTGACGAGCGTATCGCGTCACTCGGTCGATCCACTCGTCGCAAGTCAGGGCTCCTTCCGATCCGCCGGTACCGCAGGGATCTTCGTACTGAATGCCCAATTCGCGGCGCGTGCCGTCGCACGGATCGCCGGGCACGTCGAGCGGCGGCAGGTCGGGCAGTTCGTATATCTCGATCGATGCCACAGCGGCCGGTTCGCCCGCCCCCCAAGTCATAAAAACCATGCCGCAGTCGCGCCACCGCGGCCAGAACACTTGGCGCAGCTCGAGCATCTGATGGCTGATCGGCTGAGCCCAACCTGTGAAGACACCGGTAGTCAGGTCGTAGCACGTGCCGTCATTGATACACATGTAACGGCGTTTGTCGTCGGGATATCGGATCACCGCCACGTGCGGCCGGCCGATGTTGGCGATCGCGAACCGGTAACCGAATCGCGCCCGTGGCGGGTCGCCCAGGGCTTCCCGATAGCGTCCTATCGGACTGTCGACGACCTGCACGTCGCCGAGCCCGAAGTACTGGTCCGGCGGATATTCCTGCGCAATCGATGCGATGCAGCAGCTTGCCACCTGCCAGGTCTTGGGCCAAGACTGCGCGTCCGGGCGAGCCGAAAGCCAATCCCGCAGCCGCCGTCGCCGTAAGGGCCAAAAACTCACGCCGTGTCGTATCACCGTTCATCGCGCCTCCTCGGTGGACTGATACCTGACGCCACGGCAATCACCAGAACATGCAGCGTGCGTCATGTCATCCGGGGGAAACCCTTGCGGATGGATAAAGGAATGAAATCGACGGTGGCACCCGCAACCGGCCCTCACAGGGACTGCGTGAAGTTGGGAAGACCATGTACCCCAGGGGTGCGAGCTTCGAGTTAGTGTCGCACACCCCGGAGCGGATTTCCAGCCCGGCGGTGCCGGCGGGCACGACCCTTCACGGCATCCTGGCCGAGGAGTGGTAACGGGTGGGCGCATGACCTTCCGCACCGTTCAGCGGAGCAACGCCGGTGGATTCGTGTGCTAATCGCCGCGGATGGGATGCTCGCTCGAGCGTTGGGGACGTGACCGTGCATGACGGCAAGGAGAGCGGTGGAGCAGGGGTGCGCGCTGTGTTCTATGCACCGGCAGTTCCTCACGGTAACCTGGGTGTGCTGGAAGTGTTTTCGAGGGATCGGAGGGATCGGCGTGTCCGCGGTTGTGGCGGGATGGACCGATGCGGCGCGGGCAGAGGAGCGAACGAATGTCGCAGCAGGAGGTCATGGGTTTTGACAACGCGGCTTACTTACGGGAACAGACAAGCGCCATCTTGGATCGCGTGGGCCAATACGGCAACAAGCTGTACCTGGAATTCGGCGGCAAGCTGCTGTTCGATTACCATGCGGCCCGCGTACTGCCCGGATTCGACCCGAATGTGAAGATGCGTCTGCTGACTCAGCTCAAGGACAAGGCGGAGATTCTGCTCTGCATCCATGCCGGCGCGATTGAGCGGAAGAAGATGCGGGCCGATTTCGGCATTACCTACGATGCGGACGCCATGAAGCTGATCGACGACCTGCGGGAGTGGGGCATCGAACTGCGGGCGGTGATCATCACGCGATTCGAGGACCAGCCGGGGGCGGTGCAGTTTCGAAACAAACTGGAGCGCCGCGATATCCCGGTCTACACGCACCCGCCGACCAGGGGCTATCCGGCCAATGTCGATCGGATCGTCAGTGCGGAAGGTTATGGCGTCAATCCGTACGTGGTCACCGAGAATCCGTTGGTCGTGGTCACGGGCCCCGGGCCCGGCAGCGGCAAGCTGGCGACCTGTCTGAGCCAAATATACCACGACCACCGCCACGGCATCCGTTCGGGATACGCCAAGTTCGAGACGTTTCCGATCTGGGACCTGCCCCTCAGCCATCCGGTGAACGTGGCGTACGAGGCCGCGACGGCGGACCTGGGTGACGTCAACATGATCGATCCGTTCCACTTGGAGGCACATGGCGAGACGGCCATCAATTACAACCGCGACGTGGAGGCCTATCCGGTATTGCAGAAGATCCTGGAGCGGATTACTGGTGGCAAGCCCGTCTATCGCTCACCCACGGAAATGGGCGTCAATCGGGCGACCTCCGGAATCGTCCAGGACGCGGTCGTTCAGGACGCCTCGCGAGCCGAAGTGATTCGGCGGTATTTCCGCTACGCGTCCGAGTACGCCATGGGACTGGTGGACGAGCGGACGGTTCAGCGCGTGCAACGACTGTTGGAGTTGCTGGACCTGAGTCCCGAGGACCTGCCGGCGGTGACGCCGGCCCGGCAGGCCGCCGAAGAGGCTCAACGGCAAGGCAAGGGGAATGCGGGCATCTTCTGTGGCGCGGCGATCAAGCTGCGGGACGGCAGCCTCGTGACCGGGAAGAACTCGCCGCTGATGCACGCCGCCAGTAGTCTCGTCATCAATGCCGTGAAACACCTGGCGAAGGTGCCGGACGAGATCCATCTGTTGGCACCCAGTATTGTGGAGTCCGTCGCCAGAATGAAGAAGGAAATACTCGGCCAGCAGACCGTCAGTCTCGACCTGGAAGAGACACTCATCGCCTTGGGCATCAGCGTGGGCGCCAATCCGACTGCGCAGTTGTGCGTCGAGAAGCTGAAGGAACTGCGGGGCTGCGACGTCCACATGACGCACATTCCGACGCCCGGCGACGAGGCCGGCCTGCGCCGGCTCGGGGTGCACCTGACCAGCGACGCCAACTTTGCCACCAAGAACCTGTTCATTTCCTGAGGCGGCAGGCCGACAGGGCGATCGGAAACAGGCTTGACGATACCGCTGCGACACGAGTCCCACGGACCGCGCCGCCCCCGCACTCAAGGCGTCTCGTCCTGCGTCACCGCGACTATTTTGGCTTGATGAACAACACCTCTCCGCGATCGATCCACCCCTTGCGCAAATCGACTCGGAACCAGCCCTCGCTGGATTTCCGGTGGAAACGGACGGGTGAACGTTGACCGAATTCCTTCAGATCGTATTGCGCCCAGGTCGTACCCAGATCCGGGGACACGATAATTCCCAAAGTGTACGGCGAGGCGGTCGCGTAGTGTGCGGCCAGGATCACGCCGTCCTGAATAATCATATTGGCACATTCGTACTGCGGGTTGAACAGCATGGTGTGCGCCGAGCGATTGGGAATATCTGCCGGAGCACACCGAAAGATGCCGCGGTCCCACGGCTCGGGACCGTTGGCGTCGCTGATCCAGTAGGCGAGGCCATCCACAAAGTTGATGCCGCCGCATTTGTAACGTGTATTGAGACTTTCCGAGACGATAACTTTCCACTGCCACGTATCGCCGGCCGGGTCATAGGTACCTCTGAGCCAATGGCATTCGAGTCCCAGCGGCTTATCGCCGTCGCCGGTACAGGCATAGAAGGCGTTCTCGGTCGGGTTGTATGCCACGCAGTGAATGTGGCGGCAGATGACTGGGTTGCGCGCGTCACCCAACAGCGTGCCGGTCGTACCACCGCCGGGCGAGCCATCATCGCGAAAATCAGGATTCTGCCCGAAGGAGTAAGCGATTCTCACCGACTCCCCACCGTCCACCGAGTAATAGATATTGACGGGCGTCGCGCCTCCCACCACATTGCAGTAGTTGCCCCATACCAGCATCTCGACGCCATTCACATCCCAGGAGTTGACGCCGCAGAGCGGGTGGAAGTACCAACCACCATAATCGGCGTGGCGCGGCGTGTGCGGGACGTAATCGCGACCGTCCGCATCCTGCACGGTAATGGGCCGGCACGTCTGCAGATTGTCGGTGCTGAGATACAGTTGTGCGCCGGTGCTGAAGAGAATGTTCCCGTTGCCGAATATGTGGCTGAACGTAATCTGGCGTGCGGCGGGAAATTCGAGCTGGCACGGCCAGGTGCGGCCGTTATCTTCCGACAGCACAACGGCCTTGTCGGTGAATCCAAACGCCTTGTTGCCGCGCTGCGTGTCCACATAGGGACCGGCTGCTGGCAGGCGATACCAGAAGTGCTCGGTCGAAGCAAAGTCGGGCTCGGCAGCCAGCAAGTGATCGCCGAGCCTTGGAAGGCTGAACATCGTCATCCCGCAAGCAGTTGCCGCCGCGGAACTCAGGAAACACCGGCGAGTCGCTCGTTGTTGCGGCGCCATCATGTTGCACCTTTCATACGTTTAGAGTGTCAGTCGATAGCACGAAATTCCAGACGAATTCGAATGACAGAAAAGAGGGAGAAAGGGAAGAAGGGAGGAAGGGAGGAAGGGAAAACGGACGACGCGGTAGCATGCTCAGTGGTGAGAATCTGCTTGCGGATCATGACGGTGGTTTTTCCGGCAGCGGGGGTTTCGGATTTCGAATTTGTCTCGGTTTTCGATCTTGGGATTTCGGATTTCCGGTTGGGTTGCGGTGGCCGGTCACGTACCGAGATCGCATCAGCGTTAATATACAGCTGAAGCAACCAGAAGGAGAGCCACTCCTCGAGAATTCAGCTCACACGTTGCACCGCGAGGGGGACGGCGAGTAGGATTTGTGTGTCGAGAGACAGGGCCGGGGGTTGCGGCGAAGGGGGCGGATGACGGCCGGCGTCGTGCCCATTGGCCCGTGTGAGAACGCTCCACAGGACAGGCAAAGGATCGACAAATGCCTCAGCCACCAAGCGATCGGGCTTATGCGGTCCGGTACGTTTCGGACATTGCGTGGGGGATCGGCGGTGTGGCTGCCGAGGGCATCTGGGAGCGGGCTGCCCCCGACAACCGCTTTGCATTCCCGTGGAAGCAAGCGGCTGGGCCGTGGACGGAGTTTCGCGCGCTGTACGACGACGCGTTTCTCTACTTCACCTTTCGCGTGGTTGACGAAGATATCGTCCTGCTTGACACGCTCGGCGACAAGCGGGATGTGGTGCTGGAGGATCGTGTCGAGATGTTCTTCAGCCGCGACGACCTGATGTCGGAGTACTATGCGATCGAAGTCGACCCGTTGGGTCGGACGTACGATTACCGCGGCAGGTATTATCGGCAATTCGATCCGACGTGGAGTTGGCCTGGGCTGGAGACCAGAGGCACGTTGCGGGAGCAAGGCTACGTAGTGGAAGGGCGGATGCCACTGGCGAGTTTCGAGACGCTGGGATTTCCGCGACTGGGGCCGGGCGTGCAGATCCGCTGCGGCTTGTATCGCGCGGAATTCAGCCACGACCGCAGCGGCGAACCGGCGGCGCAGCGAGCGAGCCTGCAGAACTGCGAACTCCGCTCGAACGTCCTGCGGCCGTTGGAAGACTGGATGGCCTGGGTCGATCCCCAGACCGCAGAGCCCGACTTTCACGTACCGGCCTCCCTGGGCTGGCTCACCTTCGAGTGAAAAAGGGGTCAGGACTCTTTTTCGGGTTCAAAACCGCCACTGCCGGAACAACCACCGTCATGGGCCACAAGCAGATTCTCACCACTGGGCACGTTACGGCGTCCTCCCTTCCTCCCTTCCTCCCTTCCTCCCTCCTCCTCCTCCTTCCTCCCTTCCTCCCTCTTTTCTGTCATTCGAATTTGTTTGGGATTTCGTGCTTCGGATTGCGGATTCTTTTCCACACATGCGTTCAGCAGGCGAGGTGACGACAGGAGAGATCGGCAAGGGGACGATGACACGGGAGTTATGGCGCATGTCGAGTTTGGGGGACCAGACCGCAGCTCGGGCCATCTTTCGTCACCGCGGCCCCGGGTATGCCGCATCGGGATAGCTGGTGATGCGCGGACTTGTCTGCGGGGCGGCGCGGAGGGCTATTGCGAGTTGGCCGGCTCGAGTCGTCCCTGCGAGAGTCTCAGATAGGTCGTGGCGATCCGCGCCAGGTGAGTGTGATCGTGGGAGACGATCACCATCGCCTGGGGCAAGGTCATGAGGATATCCATCACGCGGTCCGCGGCGGCACCGTCGAGGCCGGAGGTCGGTTCGTCCAGGAGGAGCACTTCGGGCCGCATCGCCAGCACGCCGGCCAAGGCGACGAGGCGTTTTTCACCTCCGGAGAGTTGGTAGGCAATTCGATTTTCGTACCCTGCCAATCCCAGTTCGGCCAGTGTGTCGGCGACAATCTGCCGGACCTCCGCGCGGGGTTTCCCCAGATTCAGCGGGCCGAAGGCGACGTCCTCCGCCACGGTCGGGCAGAAGAGCTGGTCATCGGGATCCTGAAACAGGTACCCTACGCGCTGACGTACCTCGTGAAAATCCCGTTCCCGCGTCCGGCTTTGATCGAAAACCACAATCCGGCCGGCAGAGGGGCGTGCCAGACCGACAATCAGGCGGAGCAAGGATGTCTTGCCGCTGCCGATGGGGCCGATCAGACCGACGCGGTCATGCCGCTGCAAACGGAAGCTGCAGTCGGACAACACCATGCGGTCCGCGGCGTAATAGAAATCGACTTCATCCAACCAAACCAACGTATCGCTCATGAGTACTCCCCGAAGGCCAGCAGCACCAGGATCGCGGAGGCGGCCAGGAGGAACCAGACATCCCGACGCGAGAACGCAAAGTGGTCCAGCAGGTAGAACCGTCCCCGAAACCCTCGGCACTTCATGGCGGCCAACACACGCTCCGACCGATCCAGGCTGCGGACCAGCAGCATCCCCACGAGGTAACCGAAGCACCGATAGGTATGCGAGGAGTTCCGCAGCCGGAACCCGCGCGTCTTCATGGCGGTCCTCAGCCGCAGATATTCGCCGTGAAGCACGTCAATATATCGGACCGTAAAGAGCAGCAAATGAGTCAACTTGTCGGGCACACCCAGATGACTCAGTGCATGCCCCAGCGTGATGAAGTTCATGGTACCCAACAGGACCACGATCCACAGTACCATCGCGTTGGCCTTCACGGCGATGGTCACGGCCAGGTGGAACCCCTCGCTGCCAAACTGGATCGCGGAATGCGGGACGACCGGCGCGGATCGCGTCGTCCAGGGCAAGAACACGACCAGCAGCAGCGCGAACACATTGATGGGCGCCAATCGCTTGAGAATGACTCGCACTGGCAGACTGGTAAGGATGGTCGCCGCGGCGGCAAGCAGCAGCGCGATCCCGACGGTCTCGAGGTGCCGGGCGACGGCAATCACAACCGAGAATGCAAGGGCCGTCACGATGCGAGTTCGCGGATCGACACGGTCAATCAGCGCGGCCCGCGCAGGCTGCGTTGACAGGCCGAGGAAGGACGGTCGGTGGGACGAGCGGACCATAGCAGTTGAGCGCACATCATCGGCGCGGGATTAACGGCCTGTGACGACTTGCTTTTCCTTTCGCCGGGCTCCCAGTAGGTAAAAGACCAGGCCGGTGATGCCCAGAATATAGCCGAGGCCACCCAGCACATCCTGATAGCGCAACTGAGCTCTCGATTTATCGAGATCCATCCTGAGGCCAGCGATCTGCTGACTGAGCGACTCGATCTGTATAGCGACCTCGTCGCCCGATACGGAATCGGCATGAGAAGGGTGGCGATCGGTGCCGGTCGTAGCCGCCGGCACGGCCTCGCCGGGCCCCGCCTCCTGCGCACTGGCGGGCAGATCCGACGGCAGTTCCTCTGCCGGTACCACGTGCACTGCCTTGTGGCCCAGTCCGGCATTGGCGACCAGTTTATGGTCACCACGAAACCGCGGCTCGAAAGCAAACTTGCCGAGTTGGTCCGACACGGTTTTGCCCAGTTCCCGGTCATCCTGATCGAGGATCGTAATAGTCAAATCCTGTGCCGGGTCGCCCCCCTGGTAGTAAACCTGGCCCTCAATAAGTCTGCCCCGCACGGTTGCGAAGATGAACACCTTGTGGGCTTCGGCGGGCGCGGCACAACCCAGCACACCCAGCAGGACCGCGAACAACAGTGTGCGTGGCGCGAACGTAAGTGGAGGAGCCACGGGGTTCGCTGACCGGCGCTCGGCACGCGTCACAGCGGACTCGTGGCCTGAACCCCGACGTAATCGGAAACTGCAGTTACACATCGGGCAAATACCTATGATGACACGGCGCATGTAAGGCGAGCGTCAGCAATTCCGGCCGCACCTGCCGGAGGAACAACACGACGCTCCCCGTAATCAGGCCCTCGACCATTGCCACGGCCAAGTGGAAGCCGACCACGGCCCACGCCAACAGTTGAAATTCGTCACCCGCCAGCCACAACGCGGTGGCGGTCAACAGAGCGCCCATCAACATGGCCGATGCCCCGGCCGCCAACCCTGCCGCGAACGCGATTCCCTTGTTCCGCGCCGCCACCCACGAACCGAACACGTGGTAGCAGATCACTGCCGGCAGCGCCATGCTCAGCGTATTGACTCCCAGCGCCAGCAATCCACCGTGTCCAAACATCAGCGCCTGCAGCAAGAGCGCCACGAGCAAGGCTGGAAATGCCACCCACCCCAGCACGAGCCCGACCAGGGCGCTGAGCACCAGATGCACACTGGTCACCCCCAGCGGCACGTGAATGAGCGACACAACGAAGAAGGCAGAAGTGACCACCGCCACCCGCGGAACTTGCTCGTCATCCAGTTTTCGCAAGCCGATCGCAGTACCGACGGCGGTTGCCAGGGCCCCCGCACACAAGACGGCAATGCCCTCCGGCGAACCTGACAACACGGCTTCGTGAATGTGCATACGTGATCTGGCGTCTGCGCGGGTGAATGATGCCCAAGGACCGCCGGGGCGTCTGGCTCGGAGGCCAAGAGCTGAACCTCGCTCGGTCCTCTGTTCCCTGGTACCACGGTAGTAGCCGACCTATTCGCTCAAGTTCATACAAACGAAATCGATCGTATTACCACGTGGATGAGCATAACCGTGTAGCGAGGTCCTGTAAAGCGTCCTCCCAAGTGAAAAAGGGGTCAGGACTCTTTTTCGATCCATTTCGTCCTAGGCGGCCTATTTCACACCGATGCAGTAGAGGAACTTGTCGGAACGCAGCAGCAGGCGATTACCGGCCACGGCCGGGCTGCCGTTAAAGAGGCTGCCGTCGGACAGGTCATTGACGGCCAATTGCTCGAACTGGGGCTTGGCGGCCAGCACGAAGGTCTTGCCGTCGCGAGTCAAGTAGTACAGTCGACCATCCGCCAACAGTGCCGAAGCATAGCACTGTCCGGCGCGATGGAGCCGCTGTTCGTAGACGACTTCACCGGTAGCGGCCTGGACGCAGTAGGCGATTTCGCGCGACTCGTGTGCCCAGTACAGGTGCCCATCCAGGTAGACGGGAGAGGAGACGTTGGAGCCCTTTTGGCTGGTCCACAACCGATGCGTCTCGGTCACGTCGCCGCTGCCACCGGCGCGGACGGCCAGTGCGGCGGTCCCCGAGCGACCTCCCAGGCAGTAGATCACTCCGTCAGCCGCCACGACACTGGGCACCATATACCAGCCAATGTCGGTCTGGCACGACCATAATGGCTGGCCCGAAGCGGGATCAAACGCCAACACACTCCCCTGCGACGCGACGATCAGCTCCTGCCGGCCGGAAGCGGCGGTGACCACCAAGGGCGTGTTCCAGGACTCGCGGATCCCATCGGCTCGCCACTGCTCCTTGCCTGTGCTCCGATCCAACGCCACCAGAGACTCGCTTTCGACGCTCGCGTTGATGAAGAGGAGATCCTGGTGCAAGACCGGCGAGGCGGCGGTACCCCAACCGTTGGTATTCGAGCCCACGTCGGTCTGCCAGAGCTGATTACCGTCGTGATCGAAGGCCAACACTCCTGTCTTGCCGAAGAACGCATACACCCGCTGCGCGTCGACTGCGACCGAGTTAGCTGCGAAGCCATGGTCCCGAATCTGTTCTTCTTCCGGCAGTCTGGCGGCCACGGCCTTGTCCCAAAGCAGCCGACCGTCGTCCAGCCGCAGGGCGATCAGATGCCGCTCGAGCTGCTCCAGACTGCCGCCCGATTCCCCGGGAACGAAATAGCCGGTATAGCAGGTCAGGTAAACGCGATCGCCGAAAGTGATGGGACTCGAAGCGCCGGCACCTGGCAGCTCGGACTTCCACACGATCCCCGAGTTTTGATCCCACTGAATCGGCAGGCCAGTGCCATCCGAGGTGCCCATGCCACTGGGGCCGCGGAACCGCGGCCAATCGCGGCTCGTCGCCGCGGCGGCCGACTTCGGTGCGGCGGGCGGGCGGAGCAAGTCTTGATCGGCCTGCGAGAAGGTCGAGATCGGCACGGTGAATTGTCTTCCGTCGCGGCGTTGGATGGTCACCTGATCGCCGTCCACGCCCAACACGCGGGCCTCGATCTTGCGGCCCCGGCTGTCGGTAAGACTGCGGTACTCGCCATCCCCGCCGCCACCCTGGCCCGAGCAAGCCGCCGGCAACCAAGTGGCCAGCAACATCGCTGAAACCGCAACACTTCGCACACACAGATGCATGATCAACCTCCCCTGTGACAATCGCTGCAAGAACAGAGCTGCATGCCGGATTGGGGCTTCACAGCATGGTGCCCATACGCCCACGAATCAGGCCCGGCACCCGTCTGGTCCCCTCCCCGTCACCCTCGGTCCCCACCGTCTCGATAATACCGTCTCGAAATATCCGTGTCGCAATGACATGAGCCCGCCATATTCCTCCGCACCGTGTCCGGTTTCCACGTACGGATTCCCGCGGGAGCGAGGCAGAAACTTTTCCTCCAGACCATTTCCTCTTGTTCCTCTTGGTACGTGTTCCCAACGATCTGGTCTCCTGTCGGCGACGGGTGTTAATATAGGGTCCTGGAGAATCCTTTGTCGATCCTCCAGGGCGTGGATCCTATCTTTATGAGGCAGTCGCCCATCCAGGGTGCGGCACGTCGCATTACCGCGACGCTGACGGAACGGAATTGTGATGACAGGTGCTACCGCAATCGAACATCGGCTGAACGATCCTGTTACCGAACACATGCGGACGGACTTTGCTCGGCTTCTGATGAACCAGAATATCGGAGAGGCCTTGGCGGCAATTCGGGAAAAGCCGCCGGAAGGCCGGATCATCTACTTCTATGTTGTGGATGAAGAGAACCGCCTGAGAGGGGTCGTACCGACTCGCCGGTTGCTGCTGAACTCGCCCGACGAGCCGGTAGGAGACATTATGGTGCGAGAGGTCATTACTATCCCCAGAGCGGCGACGGTCCTGGAGGCATGCGAGTTCTTCATGTTCCATCGTCTGCTGGCGTTCCCGGTGATCGATGAAGAACACCGGCTCATGGGGATTGTCGACGTCGAGCTGTACACAGACGAGTTGAGCGACATCGACCGCAGGGAAGGGAACGATGAGCTATTCCAGCTGATTGGCGTCCACCTCACGGATGCCGAAAAAGCATCGCCCCTCGCAGCGTTCCGCAGTCGGTTCCCGTGGTTGCTCGCCAACATTGCTGGGGGCATCCTGGCAGCGTTCCTGGCGGGGTTGTTTGAGGCGGAACTGCAGAAGGCGGTGGCGCTCGCGCTGTTCATCCCAGTCGTGCTGGCCTTGGCCGAGAGTGTCAGCATCCAGTCGGTAAGCCTGGCTTTGCAGGTCCTGCGAGGGAAGCAACCGACGATGCAGGCGATCCTGAAGAAACTGCGGTCAGAAGTCGCGACCGGCTTTTTCTTGGGGATAGCGAGTGGTGTGGCGGTGGCGACAGTAGCGTTGCTTTGGCTCGGTCAGGCGCGAGTGGTCTTCTGCTTGCTGGGGGGCATCACAGGCGGCGTGACATGTGCGGCGGTCATTGGCGTGGCGATGCCGAACCTGCTGCGTTACTTCCGACGAGAGCCGCAGGTCGCCGCCGGCCCGATCGCTCTGGCATCCACGGACATGGTGACACTGCTCATCTATTTCACGTTGGCTCGTTGGTTGTTGGGGTAGGCGGCCGAGCGGATCACACGACGCACGTCTTCACATCGGCATTGACGTACGGTCCGGATTGCCGCTATTGTCCGCCGCCTAATCTGCCGGAAGGTGCGCGGCTGCGCCGCCCGCGTCGTCGCCCAACTTCTCTCTTTTTCGTCGTTCGACCTGACGGTGATTGGAACATGAAGCTCGAATCACGTATCGATTGGCTCGTGCCGACCAACAGACGCCAAGTGCTAGCACTATTCCTGCTGGTGTTGACCATGGGGGGAGTCACCAGCGGCTGCGCGGGCACGAAGTACCTGAGCGTACGCAAGGTGCCGAAGAACCCACTGGAGGGCCCGTTGAATCTCCTTTCACGGAAGGGCCCGCAGCCGACAGGGCGCACGATCCAGACACTGCGGCGGTACGACCTGGAGAAAGTCCACGACAAGGATCCCGATGCCACATTAACGCAACTGCAGCAGGAGATCACGAGCGAGCCGACGGCCGACAAGATCCATGCGTTTTCCGAGCTCGCGTACATTGCGGCTTACAAGGCGGACTCAATGGGGGATCATGCGCGGGCCTTGAATCTCTATGGAGCGGCGGCTTTCTATGCCTACGACTTTCTCTTCGACGCGTCGTACGACGGCTTTCGCAACCCCTATGATCCACAGTTTCGTCGCGCGTGCGATGTCTATAACACAGCTCTCGAAGCTGCCCTGCGTCTGGTCCAGCGCAACGGCGATCTCCTGCCGGGTGAAAGCGTGATGGTCGACACGGGTACGGAGCAGATCCGGGTCGACGTGGTCACGCGTGGATCCTGGCACGCGGACGAGTTCGAACGCCTGGAGTTCGTGTCGGACTTTGAAATCACCGGGCTCAAGAACAAGCATCACAGCTATGGTCTCGGTGTTCCGATGTTAGGCATTCGCAAACCGGGCGATCCCAATTCGCCGGCCGAGAAATACTATCCGCGCACGCTGAGTTTCCCCGTGACGGCGTTCTTGCGAATCATCCCGGCACAACCGGACGAGCAGGGCAGGGCGGTTCGACGCTGTGTCCTGGAGCTGTTCGATCCCATCGACTCGACCAACACGATGGTCGCGAATCGGCTGGTCCCCCTGGAAACCGACATTAGCACGGCGTTGGGCTACAAACTCGAGAAGGGAAAAGAGAACAACGAGACGATCGTCGCGACGTTGGGGCTGTTGAAGCCGGGGAGTGCCGAGGCAGTCGAAGGGCTGTACATGGTCGAACCGTACGACCCGAATAAGATCCCGGTGCTGATGGTCCACGGGCTCTGGTCCAGCCCCATGACCTGGATGGAGATGTTCAACGACCTGCTGGCCTACCCCGAGATCCGCAGCAACTACCAGTTCTGGTTCTACCTCTACCCGACCGGACAGCCGTTCTGGTATCAGCGCCAACCAATTGCGCGACGACTTGACCGAACTGCGTGAGTCGCTGGATCCGCACCACACGAACCCGATCTTCGAGCATATGGTACTGGTCGGTCACAGCATGGGTGGCCTGGTCTCGATGATGCAGACGCTGGAAAGCGGCCAGGAATTCTGGAGTATTCTCAGCGAACATCCCTTTGAGGAACTCAAAGCGGACGAAGAGCTGCGGGACCGTGTCGCCAAGACCGTCTTTTTCCATCCCAATCCGATGATTCAGCGCGTGATCACGATTGGCACTCCGCACCGCGGCAGCACTTTTGCCAACGAGTACACGAGGTACTTGGCGCACAAGCTGATCCAACTCCCGACTCAGTTTCTGTGGGTTACGCAGCGACTCGTCCTGGAGAATCCGGGCTTCTTCCGTGACACCGATATGTTGACGATTTCGACCAGTATCGACTCCCTCTCGCCCGATTCCCCCGTGCTGCCGATCATGCTGCAGGCCCAGCGCGCGCCCTGGACGGACTATCACAACATCGTCGGGGTGACTCAACCCGATTGGTTCATGAGCAAATTCTCGCAGGAGGGTGACGGCGTCGTGTCGCTGGCAAGCGCCCAGCGGAGCGATTTCGCTTCAGAACTGGTGGTCGACGCCGACCACGTCACCGTGCACGCTCATCCCCGCAGCATCCTGGAAGTGCGTCGGATCCTGCTGCAACACCTGGCCGAGAACCAAAAAAGGGGTCAGGACTCTTTTTCTCGTCCGTACTGACGTGGGGAAGCGTCCCGATCCCGATGGGAAGCGGGTGCGAGGGGCGGAATGCGGAAGTCAAGGTGAACCCTGAGGGGCGGTTCGGGAAGTGAGTCGCGGACATTCGGCGTGTGACAGGGGAATCTCTTCCAGCACGCTCTCTCTCCCAGGCCGCAGGCTCGCGCAGCGAACGATCCTCCGGCGCGCCGCCTCGCTGCTCGTTCCCCATTCCGCATTTCCTATTCCGCATTCCCTATTTCCCATGATCACAGAACTCTCACTCTTACTCCTCTTCGTACCGCTCGGCGCCCGGCCCATCGGTGCGGATTGTCGGCTGAAGATCCGGCTTGGAGGGCGGGCGAGTAAGAGTACGAGTAAGAGTACGAGTAAGAGTACGAGTAAGAGTACGAGTAAGAGTACGAGTAAGAGTACGAGTAAGAGTACGAATAAGAATGGAATGGATGGGAAGCGGGTGCGAGGGGCGGAATAGGGAATGCGGAATGCGGAATGCGGAATGCGGAATGGGGAAGTCAAGGTGAAGCCTTGGGGCGGTTCAGGAAGTGAGTCGCGGACAATCGGCGTGTGACAGGGGAATCTCTTCCGGCACGCTCTCTCTCCCAGGCCGCAGGCTCGAGATGCGAGCGATCCTCCCGCGCGTCGCCTCGCTGCTCGTTCCGCATTCCGCATTTCCCATTCCCCATTCCCCATTCCCCATTCCTCTTACTCTTACTCTTACTCTTACTCGTACTCTTACTCGTACTCGTACTCTTCTTCGTACCGCGCGACCGCTGGGCGCCTGGCCCACCGGCCCGAGTCCACTGCCGTAGATCTGGCTTGGAGGGCGGCAGAGTAAAGTTTTCGCGTGTAGGATGCGCGCACGGTGCGCACATGTTTGGAACAAAATCCGAAATTCGAAGCACAGAAAAGTGGGAGAAAGAGAAGAAGGGAGAAAGGGAAGAAGGGAGGAAGGGAGGAAGGGAAAACGGAGGACGCAATGGCATGCTGCTGGTGAGAATCTGCTGGGGGCCCGCCCGCGGCCGTTTTGCCGGCAGCGGAGGTTTTGGATTTCGAATTTGTTTGAGATTTCGAATTGAGGATTTCGGATTTCCTGATTGGTTGCGGCCGCGGGCCGCGTTAGGAGTAAGAGTAGGGCTACACGCCGTTTGTCTTACGCTGGTCCGCGCCGAGGACAGGCTGGAAGAGTATCCCACGCAGTGGCATAGGCAACGGCGGGGTCGGGTGTTTCGATGTCCGCCCCGCACAGCGTCCCATGCCTGTGGAACGCTGCGGGTCCATGGCCACGTCACTGTGCGGCCGCGGGGGTGGGGATCGTCGCCGTCAGGAGAAACGACTGCGAGACCTGGCACCGTTGTTCGAGCTCTCGCATCAAGGGAGCCAGCCCTCTGACGGGACGCGGCGGCTCGGACGATGCGGCACGGGGTGGGCCAAGTTCAAAGGTAATGTCCGAGGGAGTGTCCTGGGGCGGATCGTGACGCGACAATTCACCGCGTACGACGTGCACATTGCGTGGCGCGTCGATACCGATACGGACCGAATTGCCTTTCAGACGCAGCACGGTAATCGTAATATCCTGCCCGATCGTGATCTTTTCCTGCAGTTTGCGTGTCAGAACTAGCATTGCACACTCCTTTGTACCTGAAATGCTGCCGAGTCCGCCGGTGAGACGAGGGGTCCGGCGTCTCGCGTGAGTGTCCTGCAACAGGAATCACGGGAGTCAGCGAACCTGAGTATTCCGCGTCGTCGTCAGCAGAGGAAAGAACTGAACCTCTCGACGTGACGAGAGATACTCCATGCAGTCCGCGTGCCAAATCGACAAGATTTTTTCTGAATCACCGCAAACCGATTATCCCGCAAGGACTTATCGACAGACACCGGACTCAGCGGCAGGGTGGGTGGCATGTACGGATTGCCATGGCGTGTAAGAACGACAATGCGTCCGCAGCGATTTCGGCCTGCCAGGGGCCGCCGCTGGGCTACTGGGCTACTGGGCTACTGGGCTACTGGGCTACTGGGCTACTGGGCTACTGGGCCGCTGGGCTACTGGGCTTGGGTGCGCCGAGCCAGTTCGTCGCGTAAGCGCGCGGCCAGTTCGTACTGCTCAGAGGCCACTGCGTCGGCGAGCTGTTCCTGAAGTGTCCGGCCAACGCGATACTCCTCGCGGAGTGATTCCCGGAGGCGGACGAGTCGTTGGACCAATTCATCGCCCT
The DNA here is from genome assembly GCA_963802295.1 of uncultured Planctomycetota bacterium. Lineage (GTDB taxonomy): Bacteria > Planctomycetota > Planctomycetia > Pirellulales > Pirellulaceae > JAJRVM01. The sequence continues at coordinate 68,641 of CAWDIM010000023.1, forward strand.
GAAAGCGTTCTTCGACTTCGTGGCTTTCGAACAACTGCCGCACTCGGTCCAAGCCATGATTGATTTCTTGCACCGCGGCTTCCGGCCCCCCCTCATTGAGTTCCGCCAGCGCGGACGCCTGGATTCTATGAAAGAGCACATACGGCCGGTATTGTTCGTGCGATATGACCCAGTTTTCGTCCGCCGCGTGCTCGACACAGAAATCCATCAGCGACAAGGTGTGGTCGGCGTCACTTGCCGCCTCACGGTACTGCTGCAGTTTGAGCCAGCAGACTCGTCGATGATAGAACTGCACGAATTCCCGATCGACTTCCATGCATTGATCGTCGTCCAACTGGAATCCGTCGCCCTCGTGCAGCACTCGGCTCAACAGGTAGTCAAAATAGGTATCGAAACCGTGGGGGCGCGTGCCATCCGGACGTCCCTCGACCTCGAGCTGCAGAACCCCCATATCGACGCGCATCTGCAGGACCTCGCGGCTATCAGAGCCCTGACAGACGCGGGCACTGACGCCAGTGGGATCATAGGCCCAATTGCGCAGGATATGATCGATGTGTTTGACCCTTGCCATCGCCACTCACTTGTTTGATTGCCATCTGCTGCCGAGCGTTGAGGCAGCGTCTTTCCCAATCGAGCAGCTGCCGTCAGCGGACCGCGAAGACTCCCCATTTGGCATATCAGCGACCGCCGCTGCCGAGCCAAGAATGTCCTCAACGTGACGTCCCCTGGTGATAGCTGGATTATAGCAGACGGCGGCGCGCGGAGAAGGCAAAGCAGCCTGGTGATCGGGGCCAGGGGACCGGCAGCAGGGGCGCCAGAGGGCTCGGCTTGACAGCGTTGGGGCGCGTGCGTACGGAACGCGGGCAGACGGACGGCGTGCGTTGCCGCTGCCGCCGCGCTCGTCATTGGCCGCGGATTCCGACGCGAGTGGGCCGATCGGAAGGGGGGCACGTCATATCGCGTTCGGCCACCGACCGGCAGAATGCACATTGAGCCGGGCCGGCTGGAAGCGTTTTTCTTGGCGTCCGCTGTTCGGCAACGGACTTTGGGGCGTGCCCCTAGCGTCGCACGTGCAGGTCGTACGATCGCGTGGCGAAGTGGGATGGGTCTGGTTCGGTGTCCTCGTCAATGATCAATACATCCGCATCTTCGAATCGAGTTTTTTTCAGTTCCCGCATGACGTGCTGCACATCCCACAACAGCGCGAACATCATAACGACCGCCCAGACCAGCGATTCGATCAGTTGACGGTTGGCCACCAGGAGGATGAAGGGCACGCAAATCACCGCCGCCCAGGCCATCGCATACAACCACCCCTTCCACGACACAGGACGCAGCCCCCAGCCAATATTCTTTTTACGAAACCACTCGGGCTTGCCAAACATGATTTCTCGTCCTTCTGCAGAAGTCACCCGCCCAACGCTGCGCCTCGTGCAAAAGGCAGCGCACTGCGAAGTAATTCGTCAGCGAGCGGGCAGTATTGGCCGAGCGGCGGAAGAATTTCGCCGCGCGGGTTCCCGTCCGCCGGAATAACGCCAGCGGCACGATTGCCCCCCCAGCTACTCCAGACCCGACGGGCGTCCGCGTTGGCGTTTCTTGTCGGCTGTGTGATGTTTTTCCCGCAAGCGGCGCTCGCGTACGGCGCGGGATGGCCGGGTGGCTCGCCGACTGCGGGGGGGATTTCGCACCGAGAGTATCAACTGCCGCAGCTTTTCCAGGCAATCCAGACGGTTGCGGTTCTGATCACGATTACTCTGGCTGTAGATCACGATCTCCCCGGCAGCGGTAATTCGCGGACCATAGCGGGCCAGAAACCGCTCGCGGACCGCGTCCGGCAAAGAGGGGGAGGTGGCGACATTCCAGTGCAGCGTGACTTTGGAGTTAACCTTATTGACGTTTTGCCCGCCAGGCCCACTGCTGCGTGAGAAAGTGAACCGCAGGTCAGCCACCGGGATCTGAATTTGGGAATCGACGACGAGCACGACAAGCTCCACAAAGGATGGTGGGACTCACACGGCCGCGTTCACCAGGTGAGTGACCGTCTGTCGCGATGTTCGGAGCAGTTCGACATAGTCCGCCGTCTCGATCTCCTGCCCCATCAGTTTGATCTCGTAGAACCCATCATAGCCCGCCTCGGCGAGCGACATCACGACCTTACTCAACGGGATGATCCCGGCTCCCAAGGGACACCGATCCTGTTCTCCTTCGGGCACACAGCGAGCGTCACCCAACTGAACGATCGCCAGGTGCGGCACCAGACTGGCGAGACCGAGCACCGCGTGCTCGTCCAGCCCGAAATAATACGAATCGAAAGCGATTTTGAGCCGCGGGTGATCCACGCTTTGAATCAGAGCCAGCGTCTCGTCGATGCTGGTCAGGAAGGTCCACTCGTGGGCAATCTGCTGGTGCATCGGTTCCAAGGCGAGGGCAATCCCGGCCTGGTCGGCGTGGGGGAGCAAGTCCTTCAACGCGTTGGTGAGCAGGCGGCGGGCATGATTGTGAGTATGACCGGCACGGGGTCCGCTGTGCACGATCAGGCACGGGGCTTTCAAGCTGGCGGCCAGACGAATCGCATCGTGCGCATCTTCCACGCTCTCCTTGAAGGACCGGCCGTCGCTGCCCGTGAATCCGCCGGCCCACAACAGACTCGACACACGCAGTCCGCAATCGGCGATCAACTCGCCACCCTTCTCCTCTCCGAAATCCGACAGCTTGTGCCGCCAGACAGCCAGCGCGTCAAAACCAGCCTTCGCGTACTGCTGAACGTCTTCTTCGAACGACCATCGATAGGTCGTCAATTCATTCATCGATATGTTTGCCATCCGTGCGGCCTCCTGTTCGCTCCGTCGCACACTGGGGGCAGTCGATGTCACCGCCAGGAAACACTGCATTCAGCGCGCGATTCAATCTGCATGGCACCTCGCCGACGATGCGACGCTCAACATCACCAGCCATTTCCACTGGCTGCCGACGCCCCGGTGTGAGTACACGATGCTCTCCACAAGCGGTCCAGTATGGCGCATGACCGCATGAGTGTAAAGGAAGGGGAGGAGAACGCGGCTCAAACGCTCCATGGAACTCCCTGGCGGGGCCGGCAGACCGTTGCCCCACATCCGACATTCGCGTACCGGAATCCGCGCCAAACACCTGCATGGCGAGTGCCACCGGCAGCCGCAACCAAACAGGAAATCCTGAAATTCGAAATCCGAAACAAATTCAAAATCCAAAAACTCAAAACTTCCGCTGCCAGCAAAACCACGACGGACGGGCCACAAGCAGATTCTCACCACTGAACATGCTATTCGATGTCCCTTCCTCCCTTCCTCCCTTCCTCCCTTCCTCCCTTCCTCCGTTTCGCCGTTTTCCGTCCTTCCCCGTTTCTGTCATTCGAAATCCACAGGCCGCGGATCCCAAACAAATCCATGACGCAAATGCGTCAATGATCACAACCACCGAAACGAGGCGCACGCCTGACAGCGCCACGTGAGCGTCCCACGATCCGCTGCTCTTCGTGCCGTGCGCCGTTCGACGCCTACACCTCGACTGGAAATCCGCTGCTCACACGTCACCGACCATCGGGCGAAGGCGAGGGGGAACTCTCGGCCTCGTCCGACTCGAGAGCGGCTGCCGGTGGAGGAACAGGAGGAATAATCGTCCAGGCGACCAACCATCGCTGACTCTCCTGTCGCAAACCGAATTCCGTTTCGAGCCGTTGAGCCATGTCGGACAGATGACCGGCACCATAGAAGATAGCCAATCGATGCTTGCCTCGACCCAGTTCGTCGCGCAGGACCGCCAGAGCCTTCTTATTGCGTTGGGTGATGATCGTAGAACCGTCCGGGCCGCCAATCGCCGACAGTTGCCCTTCCATATTTTCGAATTGTTCGGCCATGATTCGCTTAAGCCGATTAGCGCGATCCTTGGCTACGAGTGCGACGAGCAGCTCGAGATCGCTCGGCGCGTTCTTCTGATCCGACTGCATCGTCATCGCCTGTCCCATCAACTGGAAGAACATCTTCAGGAAACTCTCGCCGCGATCCTTCATGCTCCGCGAAAACTCCTCGGGGGACATATCGGCATGCACCAGGTTCGGCCGAGTGTAGTCAATGCGGTCCAATTGGAATTCCAGCTTGAGCACGTTCTTCATGACATTCTGCAGGACACCGACGGGATGGGACGAAGTCCGCTTCTGCCCAGGCACCACCCGCGTTCCCGCGGGAGCCACCAATTCATAGAGCACGGCATCATAGGACCGGAATAGCTGGTTCAATTGCTCGAAATACTCGCCCTCACCCACATGCACCGCGCCCACCAGATCGACTGCCACGTCCACCCCTTGTTGGTTCTTGCCCACGTACCGCGTGATCGATGTCTCCATCGCAATCGGCTGCTGGTCCTTGTCGCGTCGAATTCGGAGGAACTGTGCCGTTTCCTGGCCACCCTTATCCTTGCGCCCGTCGTCGGTCTTGTCGGCCGCTTTCGGCTCCTCCGCGGAGCCAGCCACGGCATCAGGGCTGGCCGCATCCCTGTCGGCTGCGACGGTGCCCGCCTTTGCCGGGGGCTCGGCAGTCCCCGGGGCGCCGCCGCGCTGGGGCGAGGCAGTCGAACAAGGGGCCAGCAGGAACATCAACAAGGACGCCAAGAACAGGTCTGAACGCAAATCCATCTTCATTTCTTTTCTCTGGTTTCGGTGATAGTGGAAGCAGTTGCGTGAATCGGCGGTGCTGGGTCCGACACCCGTCAGGGCTCCATCGGGGCAAGCCCGATGGGGGCATTGTCAAGCATACTCGATGCCGTAGCACACCAGGCACGGCTCCATCGGGGCAAGCCCGATGGGGGCATTGTCAAGCATACTCGATGCCGTAGCACACCAGGCACGGCTCCATCGGGGCAAGCCCGATGGGGGCCTTGTCAAGCATACTCGACGCCGTAGCACACCAGGCATGGCTCCATCGGGGCAAGCCCGATGGGGGCATTGTCAAGCATACTCGATGCCGTAGCACACCAGGCACGGCTCCATCGGGGCAAGCCCGATGGGGGCATTGTCAAGCATACTCGATGCCGTAGCACACCAGGCACGGCTCCATCGGGGCAAGCCCGATGGGGGCATTGTCAAGCATACTCGATGCCGTAGCACACCAGGCACGGCTCCATCGGGGCAAGCCCGATGGGGGCATTGTCAAGCATACTCGATGCCGTAGCACACCAGGCATGGCTCCATCGGGGCAAGCCCGATGGGGGCCTTGTCAAGCATACTCGACGCCGTAGCACACCAGGCATGGCTCCATCGGGGCAAGCCCGATGGGGGCATTGTCAAGCATACTCGATGCCGTAGCACACCAGGCACGGCTCCATCGGGGCAAGCCCGATGGGGGCATTGTCAAGCATACTCGATGCCGTAGCACACCAGGCACGGCTCCATCGGGGCAAGCCCGATGGGGGCATTGTCAAGCATACTCGATGCCGTAGCACACCAGGCATGGCTCCATCGGGGCAAGCCCGATGGGGGCCTTGTCAAGCATACTCGACGCCGTAGCACACCAGGCATGGCTCCACCGGGGCGAGCCCGATGGGGGCGAGGTCACTCGACAACGGTACGCGTCTCTGGCCGGTGAAGTATATTCGCACCTGCTGTTGGTGGGCAAACCAAAATTACCACAATTTCCATTGCTGATACGTCGGTGGCGTATTGATTTTGGAGTTCATTCAATCATACTGTGAGGATCGCTCAGGCGTTCTAACCTGAGTTTCGGCCTCCCAGGAACCTGCCCCGCCTGTGGAGGCCACTTTTTTGCGCTTTCTGGCGCGGCAGGATCGCTTTGATCGTTGCGAACGGTCCCGAACTGCCGATTTCAGAATCAACTGGCGAGTCATACAGACGTTATGACCGTTGATTCGAGAGTCTCTGTTGCCATTTTCTCATCCGGCAAACCCCAACATCGGCGTCTGCAAGCGGGGAAGAAGCAATGCCAGCTTTGCCCATTCTGCACAATTCACCGAAACGGCTCGTGCAATCCGGCAGAATCGACAAATCCTGCCGAATTTCGGCAAGGCTTACCGTTCTTACTCAACTTCTACGACAGGCAGATCCGATACTACCGTCACAAAGAGAAATGGTCCCACGTCGCAGACGTATTTCTGGCGTGGCCTACTAAACGCGATATCCGAAGGTGGAACGGAACCATGTCGATCACTAGATTCACGTCCGTGCTGGCGGCGTTGGTAATCGCTCTGGCGCTAGCGTCAAGTGTGCACGCGCAGCTGTTTAAACCACTCGCCTTTCCGACAATCGAGTCCGACTTCCAGTTCTTTGCGCCGGGAGATATCGACACCTACGGTGGCGGTCCCCAGTACCGGACTGGCTGGTTCGCCACGTACGATCGCGTCTACATGAACATTCAACGTCCCAATGACGCCTACCAGCTCTCCGAGACGATGGGCGACTTCACGTGGGGCAATCGCATTGAACTGGGATTCGTTGACGATGACAGCAAGGGGTGGTCCGGCACCATCTGGCATATCGACGGCCCGAACGAGAACAGCATATTCGTGACGGAACGCATCAACCGATTCATGACCGACGGGTCGCCCGGCGGTGTGGCATTGCAGCCCAATCGCGACAACAATCTGCGACTCACGGGCGATCGCGACTACCTGGTCACCAACAGCGTCAACGTGGCGGATCTGACGGGCGTCGAGTTGAATCGGACCTGGCTCTGGAAGCCGCTGCACCACGGCGGTCGTCTGCAGCCCATCGCTGGTTTTCGGTACGTGAAATTCATCGACTTCTATCAGCGACAGACGTACACCCGTTACGACGACAACGGATTCCCGGTTCCTTCCGACGGCATCCCGCCCATCGACGCGTTGACGGCGACGACGGAGGAACTCACGTCGCTGGAAGCCGGAGTGACCAACGACATGGTGGGGGGCCAGTTGGGTATGCATTGGGACAAGGACTATCGCCGGTGGAATTTCTCTGGCGATGTGAAGGCCTTTGCCCTGCAGAACTTCCAGAATTGGAACAACATTCTGTACCGAGAAACCACGATCTATGGCGGTACTCTGCCCCAACAGGACACGCAGCCGGACACGGTGGTCATGACCAAGAACGGGTCCGCCAGTCACGCCGCCGAGTTTGTCTTTGGGATGGAGGCACGAGTGGATGCCGCCTACCGAATCACGCGAGACCTGTCACTCCGCTTCGGTTTCGAATTCCTGGACTTCGGCAAAGGAATTGGGCGCGGCATCGACCCCCGCGACAACAGCCAGGACGTGATCATGTACGGCGTCACGATGGGTGTGACGCTCAATCGCTAACCGGATCGGCTAGAGCAACGAAGCGCGGCAGCGGTGCAAGACACAAACACGACTGCCGCCCACGGGCCTCCCATCACTGTGGAGGCCCCGTTCATTGGCACTCATGCCACCGAGGAAACGCCGTCTGCAATACAGAGGAACGACCGCGAGCAGCAACTCCTAAGTCTTGGATGCTGCGAGCTTGCGGAGTTCCTCGATTTCACTCAGAAGGCGATGGCGTAGCGGGCTTTCCGGTCGCAGTTCGTCGAGCAGAGCCTCTGCCTTGTCAAAAGCATCCAGATCGGTGCTTGCTTTCCTGAGGATCAGTCGATAACTGCGCTGGACTTCTGATTCGGTGAGCAAAACGCGCTCCTCGCCAATTGGAGGGAAGAAACGGTTGGCCGAACTCCATGCCACTCGCACCACACGGCGACCAACCAGTCACGAACGAATAGTCACTGACAAACAGTCACTGACAAACAGTCAGTCACTAACGAACTCTTAGCCACGTACGAACTCTACGTTCATTTTAAGAACGAACGATCTCATTGCAATAGCGCACGGTGATTGGCAACCAAAGGTGGCAGAGCGTGAAGCGGGGAGGGCATCCGCGGCCTGCAGTGCCGGTCGGTGGCAGCGATCTTCACTTGCTCAATCATCCACTCACCAACCTCCGCCTCCAGGGGAAACCTACCTGCCGCCCGCCGCATGATGTGCCGCGGAACCGGGAGGCGATGCAAGTGCGGACGGCTCCGGATCCTGCGGCGGGCTAAGGTGTTTTGAGTCGATGGCCCCCAATTCTTCGGCCACCGCGTTAACCGTCTGCACAATCTGCATTTCGCTATGGCAGGCAGTGATGAAGAAGCGCAGGCGGGCAGCCTCCTCTTCCACGGCCGGATAGAGGATTGGCTGCACATTGATTCCTCGTTCGAACAACCGACGGGACAGCTTCAAGGCGTGTAGCGAGTTCCCGACGATGATGGGCACGACCGGTGTATTGTTGCTCAAGCCCGTATTCAGGCCCCGCTGCCTGGCAAGCCGCAGGAACTGCTTGGAACGGGCCTGGACGCGTGCCACGCGTTCCGGTTCTTCCTCGATCAAACGCAACGCAGCAAGCGCCGCAGCAGCGTTGGAAGGTGGCATCCCGACGCTGAACACGAAACCAGGCGCGGTATATTTCAAGTACTCAACCAACTCCCTGCAGCCGGCAATATAGCCGCCACAGCTGCCAAACGACTTACTGAGCGTGCCCATCCAGATATCGACCGTCCGCGCGTCGATGTCAAAATGCTCGCCGATCCCCCGGCCATGCGGCCCCATGGTGCCCACGCTGTGTGCCTCATCGATCATCAACAGCGCCTTGTGACGCTGTTTCACTTCGATGAAGCCGGGCACGTCGGGGAAATCCCCGTCCATGCTGTAGACCCCCTCGATGGCCACCAGCACGCGACGATAATCGTGGCGAATTTCCCGCAACAGGGCATCGAGTGCCTGCCAATCGTTGTGCGGGAAAGGACGCCGCCGAGCGCCCGACAACATGGCCCCCTGAATAATGCTGTTGTGTGCCAATGCATCGTGGACAATCAGATCACCCGGACCCAACAGATGGCCGATCGTGGTCTCATTGGTGGAATGCCCGCCCACAAAACAGATCGCGTCCTCCACTCCCACAAAGCTGGCCAACCCCCGCTCCAGTTGCCCATGCAGGAGCTTCTCGCCCGATACCAGACGACTGGCCGAAACACTCGTGCCATATTGGTCAATCGCGGCCTTGGCGGCCCGGGACACGACCGGGTCCCCAGACATGCCGAGGTAGTTGTAGCTGGCGAAGCTGATCAGCTCGCGTCCCCCCACGACCGTGCGGTCGTTCGTAATCGACTCGTGCACGCTGAAAAACGGGTTGGGAACACCCGTCGCCGAGAGCATCGCCTTGGTCTGCTGCAGCTTCAAGTACTCGGGCATCCGCGCGAATTCATAACTTTCCGGAGGAATCTCACCCCCCAGTTGCTGGTCGGGAGACGACCGGAAGCGGCCGTGGATCCGCGGCTCCGTCCCCAGATATTTTTCAATCGCCAGGGCCGTTTCTCGACAAGTTTCGATCTGCTGCAAGGCCTCTTCCGGAAATCTTCCGCCAAAGGTCTCCTCCAGTGAGTTCGCGATCTGCAAACGTTCAAGCGAATCGAGTCCGAGGTCGACCACGATATTGGTGTCGAGCGTCAGATTCTGGCGCGCTCTTTGGCAATCACCCGGACGTGCTCCATCACCTCGGCAGCGATCTTCGTGTTCGGTTGCGGCAGGTCCGCCGGCGCGGCACGAGCGGCCCTCGGCTTGGGCGTCACAACTGCCTCCATCGGAGGGTGCACGGAGCGAGCTTCTCCCTGCTCCCAACTGAACCATTGAGCCACCACCTGCAGCTCGTGGTCCAGGAAGTCCTGGCGACAGGCACCACGTTGGATCTTGCCACTGGACGTCTTGGGAATCGAGCCAAAGCGGACCAACACGACGCCGTCCGGGGGCAGTTCATGCTCGGCCGTCACGTCCCGCCGCACTTTCTCGATCACGTCCGACCAGTCCTTTTGGCGGCGACGGTCTGTTTCCGCCACAATAATCAACCGCTCCTGGTCACCCATCTCAACCGCAAAAGCGCCCACGGCCCCGGTCTGCAGCCGGTTGTCCGACTGCTCCACGGTGTGCTCAATGTCCTGCGGGTAACGATTCACTCCGCGGACAATGATCAAGTCCTTGAGGCGACCGGTCACAAACAGTTCACCATCGCCGATGAAACCCAAATCACCGGTTCGCAAATAACACTGACCATTGTCGTCGCCATTAGCCAACCGAGCCTGAAACGTCTCGCGTGTCGCTTGCTCCTTGTTCCAATAGCCCAACCCGACGCTGGGACTGCGGACCCAGATTTCGCCCACCTGATGCTGCGGCAGCCGCACGCATGTCTCCGGCTCCACAATCGCCACCTCTTCGTCCGGCAGGACACGGCCGCACCCGACCAACAACCGTTCGTTCTCGTGCCCGGCAGGCACCGACACGACACGATGCTCATCGAGCGCTTTGCCGTCAAAACGCCCCAGCCTTGGCACCTTATCCATATACGCGCCGGTCACGATCAATGTCGTTTCGGCCATACCGTAGCAGGGCAGAAATGTCTCCCGCCGGAACCCAACGCTGCCAAACCGGTCGCAGAAGGCTGCCAGTGTGGCCGGTCGAATTGGCTCAGCCCCATTAAAGGCCACCTGCCAGCTACTCAGATCGAGCCCCACCATTTCCTCGTCGGTAATCTTCTGGGTACAGAGGTCGTAGGCGAAGTTGGGGCCACCGCTGATCGTGGCGCGGTATTGCGTCATAGCGCGCAACCAGCGCACGGGTTTCTGCAGGAATGCCATCGGCGACATCAGCACATTGGGCCGGCCGTAGTAGAGCGGCTTAAGAACACCGCCGACCAATCCCATGTCGTGGTAGGTGGGAAGCCACGTGATGCCAGAACCTGTCTGTGTCGGCTCAAACGAATACACGATCGCCATCACGTTGTACATGATGTTACCGTGTGAGAGCATGACCCCTTTCGGTGTCCCCGTGGAACCGGACGTGTATTGCAGCAGTGCCAGTTGATCCGGCTGAAGTCGAGGCGATACCCACTGGTCAGCTTGACCGAGCGGGATTTCATCGACTGCCAACCACTCCAGTTCTTTCAAGTTCGGGGTTTCGTCCAGCATGCCTTCGCTGCGGTCTCGCACATCAGCGACCGTCAGCGCCACCTGGGCCTGCGCATCGTCCGAGATGGCCTGCAGTCGTTTCACATTGCGGTTACGGCGGGGCGTAAAGGCAGGGACCGCGACAACACCAGCACACATGCAGCCGTAGAATGCCTTGACGAAATCCAGCCCCGGTGGAAACATCAGCAAAGCTTGTTTGCCGCGCAAGTTGCGTTGCACCAGTGCAACGGCAATGCTGCGGCTAGACTGCTGCAACTGCGCGTACGTGATCTGCTCGTCATTCCCCTCTCCGTCCGAGAAGTAAAACGCGATTTGCTCGGGTCGCTCGGATGCCCAATAATCCAGGACATCGACGATGTTGGTATTCGGAGGCGGAATAAAGGGGGCAAAGAAGCGGTCTAGATTCACCGTGGTACAAGCTCCAGCATCGAGGCGTCGACGTTCCCTGTTGACGGGCCATCATGGAGGGCAGAAGCCACCCCCGGCTGGCCGGTGTTCGGAGACGAATGCGACGAATACACCTATTTACTTGCGCGATCGTCAAACTCTTACAACTGACGCAACGGTGATAGTCCGCGACATCCGCCTACCACGCAAAATCGGGTTGAGTCATCGACGACTGCAGTCTTTTGACGCGCTTTCGGAACACAACGTCCCTACAGTTGATTTAATTGATACCTCTTTGCTGAACCAACACAACACCCCCCCCCATATGAAGCACTGCGGGTCAATGCTCAACCGCGACGTTGGTTCGCTCCGCGGGTCGGCGGGAGGGAGTTGGATTGGCGTACGGTTGAGCTGCTTGCGTCAGGCACGGCAAGGACTTAGATTGGCTCACTGGCTCGCAAGGCAGCTCGGCGGAGCGCAGCCGAGTTTTCGGTCGAAATCCTGTTGAAAACGAGGCATCTATGTGCATGACACAAGTGCGGTGGGCATTCGTGACTGCGGTTATTTCGTTGATTCCTGTCGCCCTCAGTGGCTGTGGTGGCCAGACCGGTACCGGGGAAGGGTCCAAGACCGGTCCGGCCAAGGTCAGCCCCCAAGAGGATGGTGAAACCGAAACGGCCAGCGCTCAGGTTGGGGGTGGCGAGAACCTATCGGCCGCCTCATCGGCCAAGGCTCCGCCAACCACTTCCGACGCGGGGGAGGGGAAAAAGAAGCGAGGCGCGGGGGGTAAGAAAGGATCAGGCGGGCCGCCGCCGGAACCTAAGAATACTCCCGACGAGGCTGCCGTGATCGAACTCGCTGAACGACTCGGTGGCAGCGCCAAGCGTGCCTGGGCCTTCTCAGGTCCCGGTCCGCTGGCGATCATTTCGCTCCCCGGCGCTCAGGCCAAGAACGAGGATCTCCAAGTGCTCAAGAGGCTCCCCGCGATCTACGAGCTGACGATCGAGGGACCGGGCTTCAACGATGATGGAATTCCCCTCCTGATGGAGATTACGGAGTTGGCGAGCCTGCAACTGAAAGGACATTCTTTCACGGACGTGGGAATCGCTCGCCTGGCTGGCCACCCCAAGCTGCGAATCCTGGTACTGAACGATGTGATCGTGGGTACTGCAGGCCTGGCATCGCTGGCCAATAATGAAACGCTCGAATTCGTTGATCTGGTCAATATGAAAGTCACTCCCGCCATCCTCGATGGGCTGAGACAACTGCGCATGATCCGGGAGTTGCGCTTGCAGCAGACCGACGTCTCGCCCGAGGCTCTGACACAACTCAAGCAACTGCTGCCGGATTGCGAAGTGATTGTGGCGAGTGGCGACGAGTCCCAAGACTCGGCTGGCGGAGCTGAGCAGCCGACCGCCCCCCCCGCCGACAGCGGTGAGGCGAACGGCGAATCGGCCAAAGAGTGAACCAGCACTCTCACCGACGTGTGCCACCCAGAGGACAGACGTGCTGAACGGCAGAAACTCAGCGGAAGTGCATGGGAATCGAACCCCATCAGAAAACGCGGCGAATTCAATCGGTTCGCGCCAAAGCGGCGCAGAATCCGGCGCACGGCGCACCGGAGGCCCCCCTCGACCCCGCCTTGTCTGCCGTTGTCGCAGCTTGGCCGCAGTTGCCCGAGCCCATCAAGGCGGGCATCTTGGCGCTGGTCCGAGCCGCACTTCCCGCCGGCTGAATCGAGCCGTTAATGGTCTCGCCACGCCGAAACGGCCCGCTGGGCTTGCCAGTTTCCGGTGTTGTGAAATGGACCGGTCATGGGCAATCGCCCTGTGGTCCCCGTAGTTCTGTGCGGTAGAATGCGATGATGGCTATCGCCAGAAGGGTTTTCCGGCAATGCGTGAACCAATCTTCGACGATCCGGTTGTTGCTGAAATCCATGCGATCCGCGCGTCAATGCTCGATGAGTGCGGTGGTGACATCAATGAGCTGATGCGACGCGTCGCAGAGCATCAGAAACAGTCCGGCCACCGCATCATCACTGAACCGCTGCGTAAGCGCCCGGAACCAGCGGACACAGCCGAGCCGAAGTAGATCGACTGAATCGCCGCGCTCGGCAACGCTTACAGGGCAGTCAGCCTGCCACGTCTCGGCAAACCCAAGGAAGCTCTCAGAGCGTCTCCTGACATAGTCAGACTTGGTCGATTGGCTCCCTCTACCGCACGCAGGAGAAGGCCGGGGTGAGTTTTGTAGGGTGTGCCAAGCTCGCCAGTCAAACGTTTGTTCGTCCGACCGCGCCGCAGGCGAGCGCAGGCACACCAGATTCCCGTCACGCGTCATCGCGCTGGTTGGTGTGCCAGCGCCCACAGCGGGCTCGGCACACCCTACTACCTTGGCCGCTTGCCCGGGCCGGCGTAGGAGAGCTATTGGAGATCACAGATTGTGATGTCCAATCCGTCGGCCAAGATCCCAGAAGCTCCGAGGGGCCCGTCAGATCCGGGGCACCGCCACAATCGCTGGGGGGCCAGTAGCGTTGTGAACCGTACGGCGTGATACAATCGCGGACGGGTGGATTCTCGGGGGAAGAAACGGCCATGTGCGATGTTACCCGTATCCTGTCCCAAATCGAATCCGGTGATCCCCAAGCGGCGGAGCAACTGCTGCCGCTGGTCTACGAGGAACTCCGGAAGCTGGCTGCCGCCAAAATGGCCCAGGAGAATCCGGGCCAGACGCTGCAGGCCACGGCGCTGGTGCACGAAGCCTACCTCCGACTGGTGGACGTGGACAAAGCCCAGCACTGGGATTCGCGTGGACACTTCTTTTCGGCCGCCGCCGAGTCCATGCGGCGGATCATCATCGAGGGCGTCCGTCGCAGACGCAGATTGAAGCGCGGTGGTGACCGGGTACAGTTGGATGCGGGCGAACTCAATCTTGCCTCGGAAGTGCCCGACGAACGGCTGTTGGCCATTGACGAAGCGCTCGAAAAGCTGGAGCGAGAGGATCCCTCCGCGGCCGCGTTAGTGAAGCTTCGGTTCTTTACCGGGATGTCGATTTCCGAGGCAGCCGAGGCCCTCGGGATCTCGCGCACAAATGCTTATGAGCAATGGGCTTATGCCCGGGCATGGTTGCGCACTGAGGTCGAAGGCTAGGCTTGCCCCCGCCCACAATTCTGATTTTTTTCCGGACGAATGGGTCGCCGACGGCGCATTGACTATTGGAAGCACATGCTAAGTGGGTTCTCAAATGACCTCAAAACCGCAACGAGCCAAAGAGATTTTCGTGGAGCTGGTCGGCACGGTTCCATCCACCGACTGGGACCGTCGGCTGGACGAAGCTTGTGCCGGAGACCCGGAACTGCGGAACCGCGTGTGCGCTCTCCTCCGAGCCCACGTGGAACCCGGTAGTTTCCTGGAGCAGCCGGCGTTGGCGATCGGCGATCCATCCCCCACCCTTGATCAGCAGTCGGTGGAACGCCCCGGCACCCGCATCGGTCCCTACAAGCTGCTGGAGAAGATTGGCGAAGGCGGCATGGGCGTCGTCTACCTGGCCGAACAGCAAGAGCCGGTCGCACGGCGGGTGGCCCTGAAGATCATCAAACCGGGCATGGACACACAGCAGGTGATCGCGAGGTTCGAGGCCGAACGCCAAGCGTTGGCGATGATGGACCACCCGAACATCGCCAAGGTCTTCGATGTGGGCACGACTGACAGTGGCCGGCCCTACTTCGTGATGGAACTCATCCATGGCATTCCGGTCACCCAGTTCTGTGATCAGCAGCATTTGACGGCGCGCGAACGACTGGAACTCTTCATCCCCATTTGCCAGGCCGTGCAGCATGCGCATCAGAAGGGCATCATCCACCGGGACATCAAGCCCAGCAACATTCTGATCGCGCTCTACGACGGCCGCCCAGTGCCCAAGGTGATCGACTTCGGCGTGGCCAAGGCCATCAGCCAGAAGTTGACCGAGAAGACCATGTTCACGGGCCTTGGGCAGATCGTCGGTACGCTGGAATACATGAGCCCCGAGCAAGCCCAGCCGAATCAACTGGACATCGACACGCGCAGCGACGTGTATTCGTTGGGGGTCGTGCTGTACGAACTGCTCGCCGGCGATACGCCGTTTGACAAGCGGCGACTGCGTTCGGCGGCCTGGGACGAGATGCTGCGGATCATCCGCGAAGAAGAGCCCCCCAAACCCAGCACCAAGCTCAGCAGCAGCGAGATCCTCGCGTCAGTCGCGGCCAATCGGAAGATCGACCCGGCCAAGTTGAGTGCCCTGGTGCGCGGCGAACTCGACTGGATTGTGATGCAGGCGCTGGAAAAGGACCGGCGCGGCGCTACGAATCAGCCAGCGCCTTGGCGGCCGACGTTCAGCACTATCTGAACGACGAAGCGGTCGTGGCGTGCCCGCCGAGTGCCGCGTACCGCTTCAAGAAATTCGCCCGCCGCAACAAGGTCGTCTTGGTGACCAGTGCCTTGGTCGCGCTGGCCTTAATTGCAGGCACGGTGGTCAGTCTCTGGCAGGCGATGGAGGCGAATCACGCACGACAATTGGCCGACGAGCGATGGCAGAGCGAACAGCAGGCACGGCGGGAGGCGGATGTCAATTTCCATTTGGCGCAAGGCGGTCGAGGATTCGATCACCAAGGTGGCGGCCGAGCCGCGTCTGAAACAGTCCGATTTCCATGACTTGCGGCGGGACTTGTTGGCGAGCGCCGTCCCCTTCTACGAAGAGTTTGTCAAGCAACAGGCCAGCAATCCTGAATTGAGTTGGGAGCTCGGAAAGGCCCAATTTCGGTTGGCGGTCCTGCGCGCGGAGATGGGTGAACCTCAGGCGGCTCAGACGCACTACGAGCAAGCCCGAGATATTTATCAACGTTTGGTCACCGACGATCCGGAGAATGCTGAGTATCGAGATCAATTAGCGGAGTGCCATAACAACCTGGGGTTACTCCACTGGAACCAAGGCCGAGCGGAGCAAGCCGCTGCCGAACATTTGGCGGCCCGGAAGCTCTACGAGACGCTCAGTGCGGCCTCCCCGGAATCGGCCGAACTCAGGATGTCGATAGTCGGCAGTCAGTACAACTACGGATTGGCACTGCGCGATGCAGGCCAGTTCGCCCAAGCGGAGCTCGAATTGCGCGCTGCCGCACAGACTCAACAGGCGGTGGTCGAAAAAGCCCCGAATGAACCGGAATGCCGTCGACTGGTCGCCCTCATTCATAACGATCTGGGGCGCTTGTTCGAAATGCAGCGAAAGTATGCGGAGGCCGAATCGGAGTTACAGCTGGCCCTGACTCAACGCGAAGCACTCGTCAAGTTCACCGGCAATTCGCCGCAGGCTCGGTACGACCTGGCGGCCACACAGTATGAACGAAGTGTCGTATTGCAGGAACTTGGGCGTCATGGAGGAGTCCGAGGAAGCGGCCCGCGCATCGCTCGACATCGCCACGGCGCTGGCCAGTGAGTTTCCGCGCGTCGACAGTTACGTCAAAGGACTGGCCCAGAACCGAAGTCGGCTCGCCAGTGTGCTTCAAGCGCGGAACAAACTCGAAGAAGCGGAAACCGAATATCGGGCCGCCGTCGCGATGCTGCAGCAGCGGGTCACGAGTACCTCAGGTTCACCCGGGGCGGTCCTGACCCTGGACAGCGTCCGCTGTAGCCTGGCGAAGCTGCTCATTCGTCGAAAGGCCTATGCCGAGGCACTTGAGTTGCTCTCCGCCGTGATCAACGACGTGGAGTCAATCCGATTGCAGAGTCCGCAATTGGTCCTGGTAACGGACATCCTCCAGAACGCCTACTGGCAACGGGCCGAGACGTTCCGACGACTCGGGCGTTATGCCGAAGCGGTCGACGACTGGGAGCATGTCCTGCAGTTCCTCGGTCCGGAGGTCGGCCTGGAGAGGCACTTTCGCGTGCAAATAGCGTTGGACTTGGTGCGCGTGAATCCAGGTGCGGCGGTGAAGAAACTCCAGCAGGCGCTGCCAGCCAATTTCGCCGACGCTCCACAACCCACCGACGGAGAGGACTGCTACAGCGCGGCCTGTGTGTATTCGCTGGCTTCAGCTAATGAACAGGATGCGGAAAAACGTGAGCGGGACGCGGTGCGCGCGGTGGAGTTGTTACGGCAAGCTCAAACGCTTGGATTTTTCCAGAACGCCGCCGAAGCGGCTAACGTCACCAAAGATACCGACCTGGACCCGCTCCGCAGTCGCGAGGACTTTCGCCTATGGCTTAGTCAATTGGAAAAGCAAGATCCCGAGTAGTGGTAGTGGTAGGGTGTGCCAAGCTCGCGGACGACGCGTTGAATCATCCCACCGATGAACGCGAGCGCGGGCACACCAGAACCCGCCGCATCGTGTCGCTGACAGGCGCTGTTGGTGTGCCCGCGCTCGCCGGTCCGACGCTGGACGATGGGATACTAGGTGCGGCGAGCTTGGCACACCCTACGATGACTACCGCGTGAGCCGACCGAACGGACCTATCGACCCCAAGAAGAAAGAGGGCCGGTGCGTTTCGCCACCAAGCAGAACGCGCACCGGCCCCGCAGCCCCCGAGCGGCTCGTAGTGCGCGCTCAGGGCATCATGGAACCCATATTACCCGCGTTCCCGTGTCTCAGGCAAAGGAAAAAATCATGAACAAGATGAACTGGAAATGGACCCTCGTTTGCGCCGCCGCTCTGGTCGGGGCGACTGTGCTGCTGAACACTCAGGCTTGGGCCGGGAAGCCTGCGCCACCGCCGGTGAATCCCACGTCCATCCTGTACCAGATCCAGTTCTGGGATTTGGCCTCCGGAGGTTCCGGGCGACTCAATGGTGCAAACAATTGGGGTGAGGGAGTCGGATATGAATATCGGCAGGACACTGCTGTTAAACTTCATGCTTTCCTGTACGATGCTCCAATCGATGCATCGACAGACCCTACCACAGCGATCGAAATCCACGGCGAGATGAAACTACACCAGTCGGAGTTATTTGATTTTGGTGGAATCTTACACGGCTGGGTGATCGCCTCCGCCACAGACATCAACGATCAGGGAGTGATCGTCGGTTATCTCTTCCCTGACGGAAGCGAGGTGGACATCTACCACCGCAGGGGATACGTGCTCGATACTCATTTATCTACGAATGTAGACGACTGGACGATCGAGCTGTTACCCGAAATTGGAAACTCCCCCTCCTCGTTTCCTAAGACGATCAATGAGCAAGGCGATATCGCCGGAGTGTACCTAGTACTGGACGAGAACCTGAACGTGCGTTGGGACGCTTTCGTCATTCCTGCCGCCGGCACTCCAGTATCGTTGCTCGGCCAGTACGTTAACGAGAGCACGATTTGCATGAACAATCCAGTCACGGGGGGCCGGGCGGCACAAGTCGCCGGGGTGTTGAGCGATGGCAGGGCATTCCGTTGGACCACGACGGGTGTGCCTACGCCAGTGGAAATCCTCTCTGGCGTCGATAGACCCGACGTAAAAGGCATTAACGACTCCGGGACCATCGGCGGGACGACCTTGGTCAAACGCACTCGCTGTCCCATGCGTTACCGGACCGCCCCCGAGATACTGTCAGGTGTCCAAGGATTTTCCAAATCCATCAACTCCGCAGACGATCTATTAGTGCAAAATGGCAACCTACCCGGCTACCTTTACCACGACTCTTGGAAATTCGTGAAACTCGATGATCTAATCGACCCCACTGATTCGGACACAGCCACATGGTTCAGCCGGAACACCAACGGGTTTTATCTGAAGCATCTTAGTGACCGCATCGCCACCACGGCGAACGGAGTAGATGCCACGCGATTCGGACTCGTGTCCGGAGACATCGTACTCGCTGATGGAAGCTTCAAGTGTTTTCTCCTAACGCCAGTTCCCAAACCCTAGTCGCCCCAGCAAGGACCTGTGAATGCGTGGCGCGAGTCGCTGGCCGTTCAGCGGTGAAAGACGCCCTCGCTCCACGTCGCAACGTACATCAGCCCCGCCACTCTGCAACCGTGCGAAGTGGCGGGCAGTTGGTTGCGAGTGTGCGAGCGATCAGTGAAGCGTCCGCATTGCGGTTGCCTCGCGCTGGGCCTGCAACAACCACAACTGCAAACCCAAGTGGACGATCTCTTCGCTCAGTGGGACTCCGACCCGCTCGAACTGCTGAGTCTGCCAGACCTCGGAATCTAGTCTGCCGAATGTTCTGTCGAAACACGAACTACCACACACCACGCCGCCGGGGTCCCATACGCCCGGCGGCTTTTGTCGTTCTTGACGTGGGAAACACCGCATGTGCCGACAAGGGCGTGTTACGGGACCTGTCAGTATTGGGCTGAGTAGTCTTAAGGGATGCTGCCCGCTTGGCCAAACGAGTGCGGGACTGTTTGACCGCCGAAGCGGAACTGGATCGGAGTACCTGGAATGGAGAAGTATTCGGACGAGTGATTGGAGTGAAGGACCCGGGCGCCCCTACTTTCACGGCATTTTGGGAGTTTTACCCCGATCTGAATTCGGTCTCTGAAAACGGGTGGCGAGCGGTCAATGAAGTTGCCACAGCGAAACGGTTGGACGATCCGTTCGCATTTCTGGATGAACCGAGTGTGGCGTCCGCGTTTTCGCTCCTGGATCGCATTTCCGGTACCCAAATCATTCTTTTGCCCTGCCATGCCTCAAAAAATCCAATTGCCAAACCATCAAAGCGTTCAACTATTCACCCATAGTTTCTGATGAAGACCCCTCTTTCCGGAGTTGCGGCCCTATCTGGAAGCCGTATTCGATGCCGCCGAGCCGGGAACCGAATCAGTCATCACGCGGTACCGCGAGGGCTCCAACCTGCGCACGCAACTGAAGCGGATCATCGAGCGAGCCGGGCTGGTCCCTTGGCCCCGGATCACGCACAACCTGCGAGCGAGCCGGGCGACGGAGTTGGCGGCTGAGTATCCGTCGCACGTCGCCGCGGCGTGGTTGGGGCACAGTACGCTCGTGGCACAGAAGCACTATTGGACGGTGACCGACGCCGACTACGAACGAGCGGCCGGCAACGGCGGCGCAGAAAGCGGCGCACTCACGGCGCAGAATCGAGCGCAGCGGCGCACGCCGGGAATCGCGGCGAATCGCACACGCCGAGCGCAATCACTGAGCCGTATGTGACTTGTGCGAAATCCAGCGAATCGCCGCTGATCGCGGCGGAAGAAATGGCGGAAGTGCATGGGAATCGAACCCACCAGCCGCACGTTTAACATGCGGCTCAACGATTTTGAAGACCGCGGCCGGCACCAGCCGTGCACGCACTTCCGAAAATGATCTGGGAGTAGCGTTGGCGTTGGACAGAACCGCGCAGCCGCTGCGTAACAGAACGATCCGACAGGATTAACCTGCGACGATTCGCTGTCCGGCACTGTGGCTACGCGACAGCCAACAGCTGCGCACCGCAATATCACTCGCCAATAGCCGGCATTGTACCGCGGCCAGAGTCAGCGTGGTAGTCAGCTGCCAGAGCGTCGTGACGGCCCCCCGAAACGGACTTGACCAAGCCCGAGAGGGAAGACGGCTTGCCCGGGTGGCCCCCCCTCCCCAAAAAACCCCACTCAGAGCCCAGTCCACTCAGAGCCCAGTCCACTAAGCCCAATCCATACCGGTCTCTTTGTGGATCCGTTCTTCAAAGTTGCCGAGCAGTCCACCAATCACATCCCAGCCGTGCGGCAGGCGGACTTCGATATCGCCATGCTGATTCACTCGCACGACGGTCTCGTCCTTGACACCTGCACCCGGCAGATCGCTGACGTGTAGTTCGTCGTCCTTCACAATCGCCTTGAGCGACTTGCCTGTCATCTCAATGAACTTCATGACTGCTGCTCTAAAACATGTCCGTCAGTAATATTCCGGGATACTCCGGCCAACAATATTCCCGTCACCGGCGCCGATCGCGGCGTCAGGAAAAACGATGGTGCCAACGCCGGACAGAATTCCCTGGGCGTTCTCGGCCGCTTCCATCCTACCACAACTGATCGGCGGAATACATTAGGTTGAGACAGCGAGAAATGCGAAATCTTGTCGCGCCCGATCTGGCCCCGTGGTCAGGCAAGCCCCGTGTCAGGCAGACTGGTCGCCAGTCGCAGGCAGCGCCTGCCTGATCCGCTGCGACAGATCCAACAGCTGCGGCACGTCGAGCTGTTCGGCGCGCGCATCGGGCTGCAACTGCATGTCCGCCATGACGGCGTCAACCGCCGGTTTGTCAAGTTGCTCCTTGAAGGCGCTCAGCAACCCACTGCGCAGGAACTTGCGCCGATGCAAGAACAGGGAGCGGGAGAACGTGTGGAAGAAAGCGAGGTCCCCGATAGCAGCGCGCCGCACGGGGTCCAACACAATATGAAGAATGGCCGAATGGATCTTCGGCTGCGGCCAGAAGACGGTCGGGGGCAAGATGCGAACGACTTCGACCTGGCACTGGCTCTGCACCCACACACTCAACGCGCCGTAGTCCTTCGTATTGGGCCGAGCGGCAATCCGATCGGCCAGTTCCTTCTGAATCGTAACGGTCATCGACACCGGCACGGGCTCGATCAGCAGCAGATTCGAGATCACGGGGGTGGCAATATTGTAGGGGAGATTCGCCACCAGTTTGAGCTGCCGATGGGGATCGACATTCATTTGCTGAACGATCGTCTCGAGCAACGCGGGCTGGAACCGGTTCTTGTTCTTCAAAGCATCCATATGCAGCATCGTGACGTTGTCGCAGTCGACCAGCTCCTCGCTGGCCAACTGCTGCAATTCCCGGCTGATCTCCACCGTTATCACCGCCGCCGCCTCAGCCGCCAACATGGCGGTCAGCGAGCCGGTCCCGGTCCCCACTTCCAACACGACATCACGCCGCTGCAGCCCAGCGCTATCCGCCAGCAGTCGCACCAGGTTCAAATCGATGAGAAAATTCTGCCCGTGCCGCGTATCGGGCCGAATGCCGGCGTCGCGGAATCGGTGGATCAGAAACGATACGGTTTGACGGTTGGTCATGGGTACGAGCTTTCGCCGGTTCGGAAGCCAATTCTGTTCGCGATCACAACACCTTCGGTGCCACGGGGCTCGGTCCATACAGGAACACCCGTACAGGAACACCGGTACAGTAAAATTCAGCTACCAAGCTCTGCCCGTGCCAAAGAGCGGCATGCCGTGGCGAAATCCACTGAGCTACGCCGCCGGCGCCGGCTCGCAAGATCCTGACGCGACACCGATCGCCCCATCATGCGGTTGCCTGACCTTGTCCCCATTTGGCAAACGGGCCGGCCAGCTGCTGCTCGCCCCCATACAACTGACGCTCGACGTATTTTGCCAGCACATCGGTTTCCAGATTGACGGGGTCGCCCACCTGCATGGGCCCGAGCGTCGTCACATCCAGTGTATGGGGAATCAGCGCGACACTGAAGCGCTCTTCTTCCACTTCCACCAGTGTCAGACTCACCCCATCCACCGCCACGGAACCCTTGCTGGCCATCTGGCGCGTGAGCGGTTTGGGAACGCGAAACCAGAACGTGGACCAATCCTGGTCGTCGATCCGCTGGTCAAGATGGCCGACGCCGTCGATGTGCCCGGTCACGAAGTGTCCACCCACGCGATCCCCCAACCGCAAGGAACGCTCCAGATTCACGAAACTGCCAGTGGTCAATCTTCCGAGATTCGTACGGCTGAGCGTTTCCGCGCCGGCATCGAATCCGAAAGTCGTGGGCGATACTTCCACGACCGTCAGGCAGCAGCCGTTCACAGCAATACTGTCACCGATCTTCGTTTCCTGGGCAATCGCCGGGGCGAGGACAACGAGACGCACACCAGGGGGATCCGACACCAGCGCCTGCACGGTCGCTCGAAGTTCAACTAGTCCGGTAAACATGGGTCTACAACTCTCCTGTGCTATCCTTACGCCCTCTGGGCCCGCCACCGATCGTTCTTCCGCTCAGTCATGGAAGCGGGCCCCCTTCGTCCATGCGCCACGCAAGCCACTCGTACTTCGCCGCCACTTGAGAATGGGGCTGGGTGTCTGGGGGCTCGCTTCACTCGACCCCAGCCACCCCGATTCTCAGCGTTAACAAGCCACGAGCTTCAACACCAATATCTTGGCGGCAGGGGAGTTCAGCGCGTCGCACCGAACGAAAATAGTTCAACAAAAAAAGCAGTGCCGGTAAGCTGTGCCACCCTCGTACCGCCTCCTGGCGCGCCAGGGGCTGATTCGGCACCACCAAGTCCGACAGGTCGTGTAAAACCCGACCATTGCCGTTGTGGTCATCTCGGCATCGGCGAGTGTAGACCCCCGCAAGACAATCTGCAACCACGGCGGGTAGCGGGCCGTGGGGAGAACCAGCCGCCTAGGCAGAAGTGCCCTTATCGGGCAGAATATTCGAAAGTCCTGGCACACGTTGCACGACGCCTGGACGCCGGTCGACCGGCCCGATCTTGAGCGTCCAGCGAGGCCTCTCCTGTACCGTTAGACCGCAGCGGCGTTCAACGCATGGGCGGCAGTCCATCGAGTATGTCCTGCTGCACGATCGTCATGGTTCCCTTGCTCACGCACGCCACCGTGGCGGGCTCACACGCGAAACCGCCGTGCCCCGCTGGTTTTTGCCCGGGGGGGGACGTGCCGGGTGGAGTAACGATGATTTCAGTTCGAGGCCCTGCCTCGACGGACCTTTACACACACATTTGCACACAGGAACAAGTCTATGAGCATTATCACGTCCGTTCATGGCCGGCAGATTCTTGACAGTCGCGGGAATCCGACCGTCGAAGTGGAAGTCACTCTCAGTGATGGTTCATCCGGACGGGCAGCGGTACCGAGTGGCGCCAGCACCGGTGTCCACGAAGCGTGGGAGCTGCGGGACGGCGACAAGTCGCTGTATTTGGGACGCGGCGTACTCAAGGCGGTGGCCAACGTCAACGACAAGATCGCCGATTGCCTGATCGGGATGGATGGTTTGGCACAGGGGGAAGTTGACGCCGCGATGATTCAGTTGGACGGAACGCCCAACAAGAAAGAGTTGGGAGCCAACGCGATTCTCGGCGCGTCGATGGCCGTCGCGAAAGCGGCCGCTCAGTACACGGACCAACCGCTCTATCGATATCTCGGCGGCGTCGGAGCCAACCTGCTCCCCGCTCCCATGATGAATATCGTCAACGGCGGACAACATGCCGACAACTCGGTCGACGTGCAGGAATTCATGGTCATGCCGTTGGGCTTTGACTGTTTTTCGGACGCGCTGCGGTGCGGAGTGGAAGTGTTCCACTCGCTCAAGAAGGTTCTGCAGTCCAAGAAGCTCAACACGTCGGTAGGTGATGAAGGGGGGTTCGCCCCCGATCTGGGAAGCAATGCCGAAGCGCTGGATCTGATCATGGAAGCGATCAACCAGGCCGGCTACGAAGCCGGGAAACAGGCTTTCATCGCCTTGGATGTCGCCGCCACTGAGCTGTACGACGCGAAGACGAAGAAATACACCATTGACGGCAAAGCGATTGACGCCGCGGGCATGGTCACACTGCTCAAGAGCTGGGCCGACAAGTACCCCATCGTCTCGATCGAGGATGGCTGCAGCGAAGATGACTGGGACGGCTGGAAACTGCTCACCGAGTCCCTGGGTAGCAAGATCCAGATCGTGGGTGACGACCTGTTTGTCACCAACACCGAACGATTGCAGCGCGGCATCGATACGGGCGTCGCCAACAGCATCCTGATCAAGGTCAATCAGATCGGGTCCATGACCGAAACGATCGATGCGATTCGGCTGGCTCAACGCAACGGCTACACAACCGTGACCAGTCACCGCAGCGGCGAAACGGAAGACGCGACCATCGCCGACCTGGCCGTGGCCCTCTCGACCGGCCAGATCAAGACCGGTTCCGCATCGCGCACTGACCGCATGGCCAAGTACAACCAGTTGTTGCGAATTGAAGAGGAATTGGGCGACTCGGCGCGCTACGGCGGACCGCTGTTCAAGCGCTGAGTCAATCCTCTCTGGGAACACCTCATGGCGGCCGAACGGACCACCTGAACCGTTCGGCCGTCGGCTCAGTCCTCCCCCCCGCGCAAGGCTCGCCGGGCACGGCATCGACGATCGGCGCCGGTGCCAGGAACAAGGGGAAACACTCCCGTTTTCCGTGCTCCCCGGATTCCGTCCATGGCATTTCTGCCAGGCGGACTGGGAAAGAGATAAGTTTTCGCGTGTAGGATGTGCGCACGGTGCGCGCATGTTTGAAACAAAATCCGAAATTCGAAGCACAGAAAAGTGGGAGAAAGGGAGAAAGGGAGAAAGGGAGGAAGGGAGGAAGGAAGGAAGGAAGGGAAAACGGAGGACGCAATGGCATGCTGCTGGTGAGAATCTGCTGGGGGCCCGCCCGCGGCCGTTTTGCCGGCAGCGGAGGTTTTGGATTTCGAATTTTGGATTTCGAATTTGTTTGAGATTTCGATATTGGGATTTCGGATTTTTCGTTTTGGTTGCGGCCGCAGGCCGCGTTAAGAGTAAGAGTAAGAGTAAGAACGAGGACTGTCGCGCCGGCGACTGAGCAGGTTCATTGCCGGTGCCTGGTTGGCTGGCCCACCGCGTCTCGCAGCTCCCCAGATTCTTTATTCCGCTTGCAGGGCCCCCGTCGTGGACGTATGGTGACGCGTGGGGCAGGTCGTTTCCTACGGGGGTTTACGCACATGACGTGGGTCCTGGAACAACCGGTCTACATACTCATCCTGGGTGTGCTGAGCGTGGCCTTCCTCGGTTTCGCCTGGTGGCAAACCAGCTACCGTGCGATGTTCCACGCCATGTTGGCGGTTTTTGCTTTGACCGCCGGTCTGCTGATTCTGGAGCAACTGGTCGAAACCGATGTGGAAAGAGTAGAAGATACGCTGGATCAGATCGCGCGGGATGTCGAATCCAATGACTTGGAGTTGATTCTCTCGCATGTCTATTCCGGGGCGCAGGACGTCTACGCGCGAGCCAGGAACGAATTCCCCCAATACCAATTCCGTCGCGTCGACATCAAACGGAACGTCGAGGTGGTGATTGCCGAGAACGCCCATCCTCCCAGAGCCGAGGTCACTTTCAATGTGGTTGTGGACGTGGAAGTCAAGGCGACCGGTTACGCGCCGCGCGTTCCGCGTTTCGTGCGTGTCACGATGATCTTCGAGAATGACCGGTGGCGGGTGGCGGAATATACGCACGACGATCCACAAAACTCCATTCTGAGCTTGGATCGCTAGGTGGGAGTGGCACACTCGCCGAGCGTTGGGCGAGAGCGGAACTCGCCGTTCGAATTCCGCGACCATGTCGTCTCACGGTAGCCCGGCTGCAGTGGCTCGCGCTGCGATAGGCGCCAACACGGCCGGCGTGCGAAACGCGAGCACCCGGCGTCTGGCAGCACGGATCACCATCTCGGTATCCATCTTAACGACCTAGCCACCACCGCCGTAGCCACCACCGCCGTAGCCACCACCGCCGTAGCCACCACCCCCATGCCCACCACCGCCGGGACGGCCATTACCAGAGCCGCCATTACCAGAGCCGCCATTACCGGGACGGCCATTACTGGGCCCGTCGTGGCGGTCGGAGCGTGGGCGAGGGTTTCGGTTCGTGGGCGGCCAGGGAGTGGGGGGACGGGTCCGAAACAGCGGATAGCTACCGTCATAATAGGGCGGCGGCTGCTGCTGGCTGTAGGGCCCACCGTCTTCACCGGGCATGGCGTTCGGGACGCCGGTGTTCGGCCAGGGAAACGGCGTCTGGATTCCCAAGCCGGCAAACGGCGGTCCCCAATCCGCGTAGGGAACCGAATAGGGTCGGAACGGGAATCGCCATTCGCCATAGGGTCGCACGGGCCGTCCCCATTCTTCGACCAGGTGCATGTGATCCGCCGAATTGCCCGCCTGAATACTGCTCCGCGTATGCCGGTAGCCACTGCGCAGGAAATCGGGGCGCGCATACGTATAGAACGGGCCGATGGGCGAGTACTGATCCACGCGTTGGCCCGTCGACGGATCGTGTGTGTAGTACGATGGCGCGGTGATCCAATCCGCCCCCTGGGCCACATAGGGGACGAGCAGCGCAGCGGCCCAAGCCGCGAGAGTTGTTCGATAAGTCATGGGGAGGACGCCTGTCGAAAAGACCGATCAAGAGGGGCAGCAAACGAATCCGTGGCGACCTCACCCCCGTGTCACACAGAAACCAGCATGCGCACCGCGTCCGGAATCACCCTGTTTCCGGCCGGCACCACCGCAGCCTGCCAAGCGAGCTTTCCCCATCACTCGGCGGGCCGTTCGACCATCAGTTCTCCAGCGGTTGGATCGTAGACGTACCGCTGCCCGGCGGGCAGCTCCGGCAGCTTCAGGTTGTTCGCTTCCACGATCTGCTGCATGAACTCGTCGTGTGAGTTCGGCTTGCGTCCGTTGGCGGCTTCGAACAGGTTCACAGCGTGCGGAATCTGGATTTCGAAAACGACACGTTCCTGGGTCCGGAACAGTGCGCGGGCGGGCGTGACAATCGACTGGACCAACGCTTCGTTGTCCAAGCGTCGCCCTTTGACCCCCACGCCCACTTGAGCTTTCACGCGTTCCAGTTCCTCACGCTCCTTAATCACCGTGCCTTGCTCACCTTCGGCAATTTCCAGCGCCCGCCGCGCGGATAGGGGAGTTCAGGCTGCTTGAGCACGGGGGGTGTGGGTGGCTTGGGCATCGTCGCCAGATCCATTTCCGTCGGGGTCGGTGACGGCCCCGGCTCCGGCATTTTCTTCTCTTGGGCGCAGCCGCTCAACAGACTCGCCGCCAGCAGTCCCGCACACACACAGCACAAGACAAATCCACGCATGGTTCAATCTCTCCCTTTTGCCACCTTTACCGGTGGCCAACCTGTTCATCCCGGACCAACGTGTCTGGAGCCTTCCAACCGCGAGCATCAGGATCGAACAGGGACAGTCTAACGATCCAAGTCCATGATCCACTGCTGCATGTCCGTCATGGCCGAGCGATCCGTCATATCGTATTGCAGCGGCGAGAGCGTGACAAATCCCTGCTCCAGTGCGGAGAGATCAGTCTCGGTGCTGGTGGCCCGCGGTGCCGGATCAGACGACGCCCAGTAATAGGAGCGTCCTTTCGGATCCTGGCGTTTGATGAACTTCTCGCCGTAACGAACAATGCTCATCGGCACGACCCGCAGCCGCGTTGGGCCACGGATGGCAGCCGTCGGAATATTCAAGTTGTAGAGCTGCGGCTCGGGCCCCTTCTGTTGCAGTATTTGCTCGACCACGGTACGGGCCACGACGGCCGCCCGCGTGAAATCCGCGTGCTCGTCATATTCGAGCGACACGGCGACACTTGTGATCCCGAAAAAAGCCCCTTCGATCGCAGCCGCAACCGTCCCCGAATAGAGCACATTGATCCCCGCATTGAGCCCGCCGTTGATACCGCTCACCACCAGGTCGGGGCGTCGCGGGCAGAACTCGAAGATGCCGATTTTAACGCAGTCGGCTGGACTTCCTTCGACCGCCCAACCCCGCCGCCGATCCCCTTGGTACACCTCTTTACAGATGAGAGGACTGAGAAACGTAATGGAATGCCCCACGCCACTCTGCTCCGTGGCCGGTGCGACGACCGTGACATTCCCCAACTGGCGCATCTGCTGCTCCAAGGCCTCCAGGCCTGGCGCATAGATTCCGTCATCGTTTGTCAGCAAGATCTCCACGGGGGCCGACCTTCCGTGTAAAAAACTGCGTCATCCGCCACTCAATCCATGCGTTTCATGATAGTCGGACCAGCTCGTTAGTTCAACGAGGTAACTGACGCAAAGCATTATCGTAGAACGAATTGCGCCGGATGTACCGGATTTTCACGGACCGACGGCGGCAGAATCGTTACATCCATCGCGTCCGGGCTCTACGGGGCCCTGGAGGTTTCCCGGCCAGGGACTTATAATTCGACCTCTTCATCCCGCAGCGATGGTCGCGCGGGATTTTTTTCATTTTTTTTTCATTTTCGCATTTTTCATTTTCGCATTTTCGCATTTCACCGCCGCCGGGGACGTTCGTCCGCTCAGAACCTGCGAGTCGGACCCAGGTTGAGTTGCTCGAACCTGAAGGCATTTTGGGAGGCAGCCGTCTGAGATCCGAAGCACGCCGCGACAGTTTCCATTCGCATGCCTGAGACGACCGGTGCGGAAAACGGGGATTCGAGCCGGCAGCGCCGTGTGCCGCGGCGGATCCAGCTCAGCGGTTTCCTGTTGGTCGTTTGGATTTTGATCGTCGTATTGGTTTCGGAGGGGGTGTGTAGAGTTTTGAATTGGGTGCAAGGAAATGTTCCCACCTTGGCACAATCCCCTTTAGCGCACGTTCGCCTGGCAGGTGGGCGCAGCGGCCGGACAGCGGCTTCACGGTGGCGCGGGGCGAGCGGCACGGCGGCACGACGGCAATGGGGACGCGCGGGGTATCTCGTTCCTCTCGACATTTAGGTAGAGGAGTAAAGTGCATGGGCAGCCTGTCAGAATCGGCCGATCTTCGGCCCAGCCCGGTGGCGAAAGAGCGCGTGCTGGTGCTCGACTTTGGCTCGCAATACGCGCAGCTGATCGCCCGTCGGGTGCGCGAACAGCACGTGTTTTGCGAGATTGTGCGGCACGACATTTCCGCTCGGCAAATCCAGCAGCACGCGCCCCAGGGCCTGATCCTGTCGGGCGGACCATCGAGCGTGTATCAGGGGGACGCGCCCAAGTGCGATCCCGAGCTCTTTCGGCTGGGCCTGCCCATTCTCGGCATCTGTTACGGTATGCAGCTGGCCTGCCAGGCACTGGGGGGACGCGTGGACAGCGCGGCGACGCGGGAATACGGTCCCGCGCAGTGCCGCATCACGGCCCAATCGGAGCTGTTCGACGGCCTGCCCGAAGAAATCGACGTGTGGATGAGTCACGGAGATCAGGTGACGGCCGTGGCGGACGAGTTCGTGCCGCTGGCCAGCACCCGTACCTGTCCGATCGCGGCTGTCAAGCACCACAGCCTCAACGTGTTTGGACTTCAGTTCCATCCCGAAGTGACGCACACTCCATTGGGCGGATTGTTGCTGCGGAATTTCCTGATGTCTGTGTGCAATTGCCGGGGGACCTGGCGACTGGGAGACTTCGCGGCGGAGACGGTCGAGCGGATTCGACGTCAGGTGGGAGTCTCGCGCGTCATTTGCGGACTTTCCGGGGGAGTCGACTCGTCCGTCACGGCGGCCTTGCTCTATCAAGCCATCGGGTCCCAGTTGTCGTGCATCCTGGTGGATAACGGACTGTTGCGAAAGGACGAAAAGGCAGCGGTCATCGCCGAGTTCACCAAGCACTTCAAGACGGACCTGCATGTGGTCCAGGCGGAAGAGCGGTTTCTGCGGGAGCTGCGCGGGATCGTGGAACCGCAGGAGAAACGCCGGCGCATCGGCCACTGCTTTATCGACTGCTTCAAAGCGGAAGCCGCGAAGATCAACGATGCTCGCTTCCTGGCACAAGGCACGCTCTATCCCGACGTTATTGAAAGTGGCGCGGCTGCCGATGGTCCGGCAGCCACCATCAAGCTGCACCACAACGTGGGCGGGCTGCCCGAGGAACTGGGCTTTGAGCTGATCGAACCGTTGCGGGACCTGTTCAAGGACGAGGTGCGGAAACTGGGCTCTGAGCTCGATCTGCCTGACGATATTGTCTGGCGACACCCCTTTCCGGGCCCCGGCCTGGCCGTCCGCTGCCTGGGCGAAGTCTCGCGCGAACGCCTGGACGTGTTGCGCGAGGCCGATGCGATTGTCGTCAGCGAGATCAAGGCTGCGGGACTGTATCGCGAGACATCGCAAGCCTTCGCCGTGCTGCTGCCCGTGCAGAGCGTCGGGGTGATGGGAGATGCCCGCACCTATGAGAATGCCGTGGCCGTCCGGTGCGTCGATACGGACGACTTCATGACAGCCGACTGGAGCCGCTTGCCTTACGACGTCTTGGCACGCATCTCGACGCGCATTATCAATGAGGTTCAGGGCGTCAACCGCGTCTGTTTCGACGTCAGTTCCAAACCCCCGGCGACAATTGAATGGGAATAAGGGGCGCGGTTGGGGGTAGCTCATAGGTGCTAACGGCTCCGGCCCCCCGCTTGTCGCGGCAGAAAAACGGGTTCCTTGCCGATCGGTAGCAGGTCCTGCGCGGCGCGGGCTGGCAGTGACTTACGCAAGGAGCAGTACCTACAGAGTGGCCCCGTCCGAGCACTTGTGGAATGGCTTATGCTGCGTTTATTCGTGGCAAGCCTCGGGCCTCAAGCTTGGCAGACGCAATAAAAAAAGTGCCAGAAACCTTTTGGGCGAGATGGTTTCTGGCACCTTTGCGGGTAAGAACTCCGCCGTGGGGAACGGCGGAGTTCTCGAGGTGCGCGGATGCTCTTTCCAACTCCGGTTGCGGGGCGAGCACGCGGAAAGCTCGGTACCGTTGTTGGCGAGCGGTTGGCAAGTGAAGTACGCGGAAGTTTGCCGGTATTACGCATCGGCGTTGAGCAATGCGTACAACCATGATTTTCGGATTGCAGTGCAAAACCGTCACAAGCGGCACCGTCAACCCACTCTCCATCGCTTATGGACTTTACCTGCCTTCACAGGCGGGAAAAACGGCTGGCGGGCGTTGGAGTTGACGATCTCGGCAAGTTGATGATTCCAATCAGCGGCTGGCCAGCCAGCCGACTGAGCATACGTTTGGAGCAGGACCACCAGCATGGGCAAGCAGTACATTTTCACGATTGCCAGTCTCACGAAGAAGCACGCCACGAAAGAGGTGCTCAAGGATATCTGGCTGGCGTTTTATCCGGGAGCGAAGATCGGGGTGCTCGGTCGCAACGGCTCCGGGAAGAGCACGCTCTTGCGGATCATGGCGGGCGAGGACACGCAGTTTGACGGTGAAGCGCGGCTGACCGACGGTTTCACGCGCGGCTATTTGTCGCAGGAGCCGCGGTTAACCGAGGCGTTGGACGTGTGGGGCAACTTGCAGGAAGCGATCACGCCGCGCCGCGCGGTCGTCGACCGGTACAACGAAATCAGCTTGCGGCTGGCGGAACCGTTGGATGACAACGTGATGCAGAAGCTGTGCGACGAGATGGCTCGCCTGCAAGACCGGATTGACGCCGAGAACCTGTGGGATTTGGACCACGAAATCGAGATCGCCATGGATGTGATGAACTTGCCGGCGAAGGACGCCGACGTCCTCACGCTCTCGGGTGGCGAACGGCGTCGCGTGGCGCTCTGCAAACTGCTGTTGCAGAAACCGGATCTGCTGCTGTTGGACGAGCCGACGAACCACTTGGACGCCGAGGCGGTTCAATGGCTGGAGCGTCACTTAGGGGAATACCACGGAACGGTGGTGGCCGTCACGCACGACCGTTACTTCCTGGACAATGTGGCCCAGTGGATCCTCGAATTGGATCGCGGGCGTGGCATACCCTGGGAAGGGAACTACTCGTCCTGGCTCGAACAGAAACAAGAGCGACTGGAGCGTGAAGAGAAGAGTTCCCAGGCGCGTCAGAAATCGCTGCAGCGGGAACTGGAATGGGTGCGCATGGCCCCGCGGGCACGGCAAGCCAAGAGCAAGGCGCGTCTCAAGGCGTACGAACAGATGGCGGCCGAGGGGTATGAAGACCGCATGGACGAGTTCGAAATCCAGATTCCACCCGGTCGCCACTTGGGAGACCTGGTCGTGGAAGCGGTGAACGTGAGCAAGAACTTCGGCGACACGGCGTTGATCGAGAATTTCAGTTTCCGCTTGCCACCGGGTGGCATCGTGGGGATCATCGGCCCCAATGGAGCGGGCAAAACGACGCTCTTTCGCATGATTACCGGCCAGGAACAGCCCTCGCGAGGCGAGATTCGCATCGGCCCCACGGTGGAACTCGGCTATGTCGATCAGAATCGGGACGCTCTGGCAGCGGATCACACGGTATTTCAGGAGATTTCGGGCGGGCACGAGACGCTGGAAATGGGCGGCCGCAAAATCAGCGCGCGGGCCTACGTATCCCGCTTCAATTTCCGGGGCCCCGATCAGGAAAAGAAGGTGGGAAACTTGTCGGGCGGCGAGCGGAATCGCGTCCACCTGGCCAAGCTGCTGCGACGCGGCTCCAACGTCCTCCTGTTGGATGAACCGACCAATGATCTGGATGTCGACACGCTCCGCGCACTCGAAGAAGCCATTCTCAATTACGCCGGCTGCGTCGTCGTCATCAGTCATGATCGCTGGTTTCTCGACCGTATTGCCACGCATACCCTGGCGTTTGAGGGAGACGGGTACGTCCACTGGTGCGAAGGCAATTTCGAAACCTATGAACAGCAACGCCGGCAGCGTTTGGGAATCGACGAAAACACGCCGCAACGATTCCGTTATAAGAAACTGAAACGATGAAGTGAGCTGCACAAGCCGGCGATGTTGTGCGGGGGTGGAAAATCCACATGTACCTGTCTGGACGTCATTGCCTGGAGGATCGAGACGACTTCGGATATCCCGGTTTCCGCCCGAGAGCAGGTTGGCGAGGGAACGTGCCACCGCCGACCCTTGACCATCCTCGCACTATCCATTAGATCATGTAGTCTTCATGGGAGCGGGTGTGTTGACGCGTTGGTGCCTGTGGAGTGAGAATGGGTTTACGACGGCAAGTGGAAACTGCGGCTCGCGGGACGAGAGACAGTCGCGTCGCAGCCGACGACTCCAGGTATACTTTTGGAATTGGGAGGTGAATCACGGTGACGATTACACGCATAGGGACAAACCAGAAATACGCCAGCGGATGGGAAAACGCTTTTGGAGGCAAGAAAGAGTCGAAGACGAAGAAGAAGAAGAAGAGCGCTGCCACGGCGAGCGCGAAGAAACCTGCCGCTAAGGTGAAAGCGAAGTCCGCTGCGAAAAAGACGTGCAAGCAGCAGGCGAAGTGACGCTGCGGACCCACTGCCTGGCGAATCGGTGGAATTCGGAAAGGAACCAAGGAATGAAACTTCATTTGCGCTACTGCGCTGCCTGAAACTACGAACCTCGAGCCGTCAGTTTGGCGAGCAAGATATTGACTGAGTACAAGCAGCGATTGGAGAGCCTAGCCCTGGAACCTTCACGGGGTGGCTGTTTTGAGTTGAGTGTTGACGGCGAGCTGGTCTATTCCAAATTGGCGACCGGCGAATTCCCCGACGAACGGGCCATCGTCGAGCTCATCGGAAAACGACTGGCTTGAGGGAAGTCGTTAGCAGCCGTGAGCCGCGGGCTGGGCGCGGCCCCCTGGCGGTCACTTCTCGCTGCCCGAAATAAGATTGCGGGAGCCTCCATCAGACCGATGACACAACTTGCGGCGCGAAATCCGCAAAGAAATCCGGCGGGTCCAGTCGACCGACGCCGATCGATAGCGGAGTCTCAGGCTGCTGCCCCGACTTCTCGTTTCTATCAGGGAAATCTGGGGCGCTGCAATACTTTTCGGATCGGGCGCTGCAATCTGCCCATCGTCGGCACGCATGCACCGTGCGAGCACGTGGCACGCTGAGACGGTCAGGCGAGTCGCGGCCAGGATGCTCAAGCGCGCGACAGGTACTCGCCCGTTCGCGTGTCGACTTTGACCCGCTCGCCCTGCTTGAGATACTCGGGAACTTGGACGGTAATGCCGGTTTCGAGCAGGGCCGGCTTGGTGCGGCCAGTCGCCGAATTTCCCTTGATTCCCGGATCACACTCCTTGATGGCCAGTTCCACAGCGGTGGGAAGCTGCAATCCGACGCACTCGTCGTTGTAGATCAGCGCCAGCATCCCCTCGAGGTCCTCGGTAATGAACCCGATCTCCTGCTCAACGTACTCCCGCGGGATACTGAGTTGATTGAAGTCTTCCTGGTCCATCACGTGGACGTGAGTGGCATCGCAGTACATGAGTTTCACACTCCGCCGACCGAAGTCCGCGATCGGAAGTGACTCGCCACCTTTGAGTGTGATATCGATCTTCTGCTTGGAGACCAGATTGCGTCCCCGGAATTTATAGAGCGTGGCAGCTCCCCGCGCCGAGGGGGACTGCACGTTCATCGATTCGATCATAATGGGTGCGTCCTGATAGTTGACCACCACCCCCGGCTTAATCTCTTTGGCTTGCATATTTCACCCATTCAGTGGCAAGAACAAGCGTGCGGCATGTAGCAAGGCACAATCATAGCACTGGATCGTCGAAGAATCGATCGGTTGTGGAGCCTGCTCGCACGCCAAAATGCTAGATGACTGTACCCGTTTGCGGATCGATACCGACGCCATGGCAGAGTGCGGCCAGGCGTTGCAGTACGATCAACAAAGCTCCCGGATCGAGAAAACTTTCGTCGTCGTCTTCATCCGGAACTACAACCTGCTCGAAATGGTAGATGTCGAAGCGCGCGGTGCAGCCCTGCAACAAATGGAGCTTCCTGACTTCCTCCTTGCTCGCATGATCAACACCCATTTCACTCGACAAGCTCTGCACCTGTTCCTCAACTTCTTCACCGCATATGTAGGAAATATCCATGGCGGCAAAATCGTCGGGAGAGATGAGCGTCAGCGATTCGAGACGCCCTTGTTCGTCGCAGCGAACATCCTTGACCTCGTAACGCGGTCCCAACGTCTCGAAAGACTTCAGGGTCCCCTCGGCTAAGGGCCGGTCCTTCTCGTGGAACAAGACGAAGTAGGTGTCGCGCCAACGGAATTCGTCGTTTTCAAACAGGGACATGTTCCGCTCCCTCCAAGTCACCGGCGTGACGCCGCCGGCGAACCAGTATCGACTTGTGATCACCCTACGTAGAACGGAATTTATTCCGTTCCAGCAGTATCCGCGACTCTCTACGTAAAACGGAATTTATTCCGTTCCAGCAGCATCCGCGACTCTCTATTTCCCACGACGCGAACCGGCAATTCCGCCACAGCATCCCGCGTGCACGGCGAGCAGTCCACTGCGACACGCGCTCTGCACACATGCGTACAGAGTGAGATCTCAACCGGCGAACCGCTTTCCCGCGGGGCGCGGGGCCATCGACGGCCTCACAGCCAGCCGTCCTGTTCATCCTGTTCGGTCCCCAAGCCGCCTTGCCACTGCTCCAGTGCCTCCAGCAACCGATCCCGCTCCTCTCGGTTAGCCCACACGGATTCATCTTGCTCCAGCCGGACTTCGTACTGTCCCTCACAGACGCACTCGTCAGAACCACAGAAATGCGGCACGGCCGCCACCCAGATGACGCGGTATAGTGGCACGTACTTGTCGTCGATCAGGCACATTATCGATGCCATGAATACTCCTCACCAAACGCTTTCGTATCAGCCACCTTCGCCCGCACGGCACCGGCTCGGCGCCCCGGGACCGCAGGCGGGGGCGGCCAGGCAGGTTCCCCACATTGCAGGTGGTACGCCCCGACTCCTGGCCGCTATTCTCCTCGCCCCATTTCCCGTGCGCGTTCGGTCGCGGCCACCACTGCCGCCATCACCGCCGCGCGCGTCCCTCGTTGTTCCAATACCTGCAAGCCGACGATCGTGGTTCCCCCCGGACTGGTCACGCGGTCCTTCAGCACGGCCGGATGCTCTCCCTCGGCCAGTACCATCTCGGCCGCTCCGCGCACGGTGTGAGCCGCCAAGGCCAAGGCCGTTTGGCGAGGCAGTCCGACACGCACTCCACCGTCGGCGAGCGCCTCGATCAGTAAGTAAATATAGGCGGGCCCCGACCCCGATAGCCCCGTCACACAGTCCAACAGCGGCTCGTCAACTCGCAGCGCCAAGCCCACGCTCCCCATCATCCGTTGCACGGCCTCGGCATCCGCCGGCGTGGCCCCCGCCCCAAGGGAATAAGCAGAGACTCCTTTTCCCACCAGGCACGGCGTATTGGGCATCACTCGGACCACACGCTCGGTCCCCAACCACTGGCACAGCTTCGCCAGCGTAACGCCGGCGGCAATCGAAACGACCAGCTGCCCCGCCGTTAACGATCCCCGGATCTCCTCCGCTACCCCTGGCAACTGCTGCGGCTTGACCGCCAACAACACGATGTCCGCCAGCTCAATCGCCTGCCGATTTCCTTCCAGCGATTGAATCGCCCCCACCGCGTCGGCAAAACGCGACAGCGCCTCCTGCGAGGGATCATGCACCCGAATACGAGATGCGGCACAGAAATCGGCGCGGACCAGACCGCGGGCCAATGCCGTGGCCATCTGTCCTGCGCCAACAAAGGCAATTTGTTTATCGGCCATCACGCGGTTGACTGCACCTGCTGACAAGTGTTGTTCGTTTAGAAATACCTGGGCACGACTCGGGGACACGAATAGCAATCGGCAATCAACTGGGACGCGGCAGGGCCCGTCTTCGATACCTCATGCGTACCGGTTCGAAACACATTCGAATGGCCAGACAATTGAGCGACAAGGACGGGAAATCGCCTGGCCAGCCCGCATTGCGGACACGGATCAGGTGGAGTCGTTTTGGTCATGCAAATAGTGGATTTCGTGCCTACTGCGAACCAACCTACGTCAGGTTTCGGTTCTCTGGACGCCCCGCACTCAGCAACCAATCTACCCCCAACCTAACCCCCATCGCATCAACCCCAGCATCACATTCCGCGGTACCGCCGCCAAACCGCTCCCCCTGGCAGGTCTCAATGCTACGGAAAACGGCTACTTCTAACAATGTACCCAGCCGCGCGATCCTCCGTGCAGCGGTCGGGGGCAATCCCGACGCGGCCCGGCGGCAGCCCACACAACATCATACACAATAATATGTTAGAACAAACTCCGGAACACGTAAACTGATCTGGACGCCGCCGGCTCGTTTTGCGACACTCCGACAACTTTTCACGAATCCGGCCCCTCTCGCGCGGTTTCGTTACGACTCGTCTTCGCCCACTCACGGCGAGCAACGTTGGTTCGTTGGAGTTGCCTTTTCGTGACCAGCGAGCGCGATACTGACGAAGCTCCAGCGGTGGTTCCTTTTGAAGTCCAGCCCCGTGCGGTGCTGCCGGGGACATGCTGTTCTGCACTATAGGAGTCGCAAGTTGAGTAAACGAATTGCAACCGTCTCGGCCACCGGGCTCCTCTTCCTGTGGATTGTCACGGCCGTTGTCAGTCCCATCGTGGCCGACGAGGGCTGGAGTATGTCGAGTTTGAATCCCTTCAAGAAAAAGGCACCCGCCAGCGAGCGAGTGCGCGGCAGCTACTCCGACGAACCAGCCAAACCCAGTACGCCATCCTGGCCGTCCCTACCGCGTCCCACATCCAACAAGTCCTATGCCGCGAAGAAAAAGCCCGAGCCCTCGACGTTGGATAAGATGAGTCAAGGCACCAAATCGTTCTTCGGCAAGTCCAAGGACGTGTTGATGCCGTGGACCAAGAGTCCCAAGAAGCCGGTATCGTCGAACGTTCGCAAGCCGCCGAAGAAATCCTACTTCAGTTTGAGTTCCTGGTTCCCCCAGAAAAAGAAACCGAAAGAATCCAAGACCATCAACGACTTTTTGTCGCAGGATCGGCCCGGTTTCTGAATCCCAACGCAAGCTTCGGCCCAGGGCTTGGAAACGTCGCGGGAATGCAGGGGCGTGCGAAGACTTGACGAAGGTGTCAGTCCACGTCCTGCGTGCACGATGCGCGTCTGATTCAAGCCCGCATGACAGAAGTTCGTGATGCGAAGTCTGGCGGCGACGTCAGACTCGACTTTGTTCGGGAGCGGCCCCACAGCGGGTATCTGTTCTTCTGCGCCATGAAACGTGCCGCTGAGTCCTTCGGCCCGTGAGTTTCTGGCACCTCTTGGCCGCGCCCCGCGGTCCCTTCGCGCTGCGCGCCCCAAGCCGCAAGCCTCGCTGCTCCAGCCTCCCCCCCCGGCGGGCTTCCGTAGTGCGGCCCTGCCATTACAATTATTGGTCATGATGACCGATCTGATTCTGGGAACCGCGGGCCACATTGACCACGGCAAGACTTCGCTGATCCGCGCACTGACAGGTGTCGATACGGATCGCTTGCCCGAAGAGAAGAAGCGTGGGATCACCATCGATCTGGGATTTGCCGAGTTGTGTGTCGGTCCCTTCCGGCTGGGCATCGTCGATGTGCCGGGACACGAGCGATTCGTGCGGAACATGCTGGCCGGCGCCACGGGCATGGACCTGGCAATGCTGGTGGTGGCCGCGGACGACTCGATCAAGCCGCAGACGCGTGAGCATCTGGACATTCTGAAACTGCTCGATCTGCGGTCGGGTGTCATCGCGTTGACCAAGTGCGACCTGGCCGAGCAGGAATGGATCGAGTTGGTGGAAGAGGAGATTTGCGAGCTGGTGGCCGGGTCGTTTCTGGAAGGCGCGACGATTGTCCGAACGAGTGCACCAGCGGGTATCGGCATAGAGTCGTTGCGAAACGAGTTGCAGCGTGCGGCCGAGCGTGTGATGCAGCGGCAGCCTCGGGACGAGCGAGTCGCACCGTTTCGCATGGCGATCGACCGTGCATTCACGATCGCCGGACACGGTACCGTCGTTACGGGGAGCATCAGCAGCGGAACGGTGCAATTGGGCGACGAGTTGGAGATCCAACCGGGCGAGGTGCGGGTCCGCGTGCGTGGGCTGCAGAACCACGACCGCACGGCGACTCAGGTCCATCGCGGGCAGCGTGCCGCGATCAATCTGGCGGGAGTTCATCACGAGCGGATTGGCCGCGGGCACGAATTGGCCACGGCCGGGCACCTGCGTCCCAGCCGACTCCTCACGGCCCGTCTCCACGCCGTCACTTCGCTGGCCCGTCCCATCAAGAATCGCAGTCGCATCCGGGTTCATGTTGGCACGGCCGAGTTACTGGCCACGATCGTGTTGCTCGACACCGATCAGGTGGCAGCGGGGCAACCGGCGTTCTGCCAGCTGTTTCTGGCCGGTGAGGCGGTCACCACCTGGAATCAGCCGTTTGTGCTGCGTAGCGAATCGCCGATGCAGACCATGGGTGGAGGACACGTACTCGTGCCACTGGCCAGTCGCCTGACGCGTCACGACGAGGAGACGTTGCAGAAGCTGGCGGATCTGACCTCGAATGATCCGCTGCTCCGCGCCGCGGGGGCGTTGTTTTTCGCCGGGCTGCGCAACTGGCGGAGCGAAGATCTGATCGCCACGGCAGGCCTTGTGGATATCCAGGGAGCGACCGCTGCGTTA
Source organism: uncultured Planctomycetota bacterium (assembly GCA_963802295.1). Lineage (GTDB taxonomy): Bacteria > Planctomycetota > Planctomycetia > Pirellulales > Pirellulaceae > JAJRVM01. The sequence continues at coordinate 109,165 of CAWDIM010000023.1, forward strand.
CAGGAGAACGGCACGTTGGTCGAGGTGGTTGTCTCGCCGACCCGCACGCTGCGGTTTCATCGCCGGTGCCTCGAACAGCTCTGCCAGCGCATAGCCACCACGCTGGAAAAGTCCCACCAGCGAAACCCGCTCCGCACCGCCTTCGACCGAACGCAAATCCGCCAAGGGTTCGAATATCTGGAAGAAGCCGTCTTCGATCTGGCGTTGAGGATGCTGCACGAGACCGACCGGATCCAGATCACACCTTCGGGAATCGCCTTGCTCGGCCATGGGCCGAAACTGTCTCAAAATGAACATAAACTACTGGCCAAGTTGATTGAGGACTATCGCGCCGCCGGCCTCGAAACTCCGACAGTGAAACAGTTTCAACAGCAAGCGGCCAAGAACCAGAGCTCGGTGCCGCAGCTCGTCGTCCTGGCGGCAGCCAGCGGCGATCTGGTCCAGATCACCGAGGAATACTATGTCCATCGTGAGGTAGACCGCCAGTGCCGGCAGCTGATCAGCCGCTCGCTTTCCGAGGGTCCCGGGTTGACGGTCAGCCAGATTCGCGAAATCCTCAATACGTCGCGCAAGTACGCCGTTCCGTACTGCGAGTACTTGGATCGCATTGGCTTCACCCGGCGCGAGGGGGACCTGCGTTTGCTGGACGGGAGTCAGGGAGAACGGAGGAGCGTGGAGGATATGATAGAATAGCGGATCGCGGAACCAACATCTGGCGATGTTCGACGTTGGCATTTTCGGAAAGAGCTGGCAGCGAGTGCTGTGGAAATGGTGAGGGCAGGCGCTGGCTCGTAACGCGGCCGGCGGCCGCAACCAAGCAGGAAATCCGAAATCCCAATAACGAAGACCTGAACAAATTCGAAATCCAGAACTTAAGAACAAACTTGTGGCGTGACTCGTGTGCCTCTCGGCATGAACGGTGACACTCTCGAACGATGAGGTTTCGCAACACTATGGCCAATGTCCTGCGTAACATCCCCCCGGTCAACGAATTGCTCGACAGCCCCCCTTTGCGCAAGCTGGTGGATCGAGCGAGTCGCAGCGTGGTGGTTTCGGGCGTGCGAGATTTTCTGGCCAACCTGCGGACGGAGGTGCAAACGGCCGCGTCCGAAATGGGACTCCCGTCCCCCACTGAACTGGCGGAACGCATCGCACAATGGATCGTCACTGAAGAACGTCCCTCCCTGCGTCCCGTGATCAACGCGACCGGCATCCTGCTGCACACCGGGCTGGGACGAGCACCACTGGCCGAACAGGCGATTGCGGCCATGACGGATATCAGCCGTGATTACGCCAGCGTGGAAATCGATCTGGCGACCGGAAAGAGATCCTCCCGCTCTGTGGCCGTCGAACGACTGCTGCAGAACATCACGCAATGCGAGGCCGCGACGGTGGTCAACAACAATGCCGGTGCCACCCTGATCACACTCGCGGCGTTGGCGAACGATCGGGAGGTCGTTGTGTCGCGCGGTCAATTGGTGGAAATCGGCGGCAGTTACCGACTCCCCGAGGTCATGCAGACCAGCGGTGCCCGGCTGCGAGAGGTCGGCACCACCAACAAGACGCGGATCGCCGACTACGAGCAGGCGATCGGTCCGGATACCGCCGCTCTGTTGCACGTGCACACCAGCAACTATGTGATTCAGGGCTTCAGCGAACAGACACCCTTGAGCGAAATGGTGGCACTGGCCAGAAAACACAACGCACTGGTGATCGACGATATCGGGTCCGGCGCCCTGTGGGATTTCAGCCGTTATGGGGTAGCCGGCGAACCGTGTCCCCAAGATAGTATTCGCCTGGGCGCCGATGTGGTGCTCTTCAGTGGCGACAAACTGCTCGGCGGCCCGCAGTGTGGAATCATCCTCGGTAAACGCGAGTGGATCCAGAAGATCAACAAACATCCCCTGGCGCGGGCCTTGCGGGTTGACAAAATCACGCTCGCCGCACTCGCGGCCACACTTCGTTTGTACCAGGACCCGGAACAAGCGGAACAGACGGTCCCGTTGCTCATGCTGCTCAGCGCTCCGATTGAGAACCTGAAAAACCGCGCGGAACGACTCGCCCCCCAACTGGCGCAGGCACCGGCCATCGCCAGTGCTGAACCCGTGCAAGACTCGACATTTCTCGGGGGAGGCTCCATGCCCAATCAGCAGATTCCCACGTGGTGCGTGGCACTCAAACCGGCCCACGACAACATCGATACCTTGGCCGCCAACCTGCGCAATGGCTTCCCCGCCGTGTGCGGACGTCTCCACAACGACTCCCTGCTGCTCGATCTACGCACCGTGTTCCCGCGGCAAGATGCTCAACTCGTGCAGGCCGTGCAGGCCCTCGGTGCCAAGAGCGACACTTGACTCGGTAGTGCCCGCGTCGTCCACCAGCCAAGGCTCGCGCAGATCGACTTTCACTCCGTTTCCTGGCGCATTGGCAAACGCCCCTCGTATAATGTTGCAATACCGTGCGAACGAGAGTGCACAGTGAAACGTGCACGGCACGGGATCGTTGCGATCGCGTCCCATAAACATCTCTATTGGCTCACCAATCACCATTCACCATTTTCTTCAGAACCAAGGGGCACGTTCTCGAATGCACCAAGAGAGGGGCGAGGACGGCTGCCGTCCAGCCGGCGGGTTTCCCGCCGCAAACATCTGAATAGACGCGTATCCCCTTTCCTCCTCCCTTCCTCCCTTCCTCCCTTCCTCCCTTCCTCCCTTCCTCCCTTTCTCCCTTCCTCCTTTCCTCCTTCCGCTCCGACATTCTCCATCCCCCTCCGTTTCGGTCCATGTTAATTCAATCGTCCGCCACACTACCACTTACAGACCAATGCGAACCACCTTCATGGGTGGTGTAAATCTGAGCTACGTTATCGTAGGGTAATGGGCAGCGTGTTTTTCCGTAACTAACCCAACCTCCCGTTTTTCACAGACCGGCCATGTCACGTCTGCTCAGTTACTCCCCGCGTTGGTCGGGCCTTGTGACGACAGCGTTCTTGGCGTGCGTCGCGACCACAGGTTGGGGACAGGAATGGGACTGGATTCCGACGACGGACACGCACGCCTGGGCTCGTTTCGGTGCCCGCGCTTGGAAGGAAGTGCGAGTTCGCACGGATGCGTACGATGTACACGGCGAAGTCGAGCGATCAAGCACGACGATTGCCCGGACACGAGTACTGCGTGTCGGTCCGCATTCGTTTTCTCTGTGTGTCTCGTCGACCGTGGAAGTAGCGGGGCGAGAGTTCCCGTCAGCCCCTCAGGAAATCACACGCGATGTGGCGCCTGAGGTCGAGTCGTCGAAGGTAGTGGGCGAGGAGTCGCTTGTCATCAACGGCACCGAGTACCCCGTACAGGTGATTTCGCTGGTAATCAAGGCGGGGACTAAACGCGAGACAAGCACGTTGTACAATTGCCGCACGACAACCCCCCAGACGCTTAAGCGAGTCACCACTTCCGTCGACACGGAATCACCCGGGACGGTTGTGGAAACGGCGGTGACGGTCACGGAACTGGGTCGAGCTTTGGATATCCTCGGCGAAACTAAATGTACCTGGTCGGTGACCACGCAGATCAAGTTGCCGGACGGCACGATGACGATCCACGAAGTCAATTGCCTGGATGTGCCTGGCGAGCTCGTGTCGCAACTGATCGAAGAGCGGGACGGCAGTGGGAGGTTAGTCAGTCGCAAGGAACTGGAACTGGTCGGTTACGGGCCAGGCCGGGTCAGGCGGCTGTTTCGGCGTCGCTAAGGTGTCTGCCGTGCCCCGCATTTCCGTTGTGCCCGATTCACTTTCCGCAACGTGAGTCTTCGGTGGCCCGCTGGCGAATTTTCTCGGTGCGGCAGGCGCCGCGCATCTACTTCTCAGCCGTCCTGGCACTGCCCCCTGCTTCTCCCTATTGACGTGCTCGCCGCCAAGCGACGCTTGGCATCTCGAGGCACGCGAAAACTTACGAGGGGGGCAAGTTGTCAACCATCGGACAGACGGCCATAATGCGGGATTATCTTGGCACCCCCCCCCTTATCGAGCGGCGCGAGAGACCATGGACGAAAAAATCACCCAATCGGCTATCACTTTCGACGATGTCCTGCTGCTACCGGCCTATAGCGATGTGGTCCCCTCACAAGTCGATGTCTCTACTCGCTTGACGCATCGCATTCACCTCAAGATCCCGTTGATCAGTTCTCCCATGGACACGGTGACGGAATCAGCCATGGCGATCGCCTTGGCCAAATCGGGTGGACTCGGGGTCATTCACAAGAACATGTCGATCTCGGCCCAGACGGAAGAGGTCTACAAAGTGAAGCGCAGCGCCAACGGGATCATCGTGGACCCCATTACCATCCCCCCGGAAGAACCAATTTCCAGGGCACTCGAGGTAATGGAGCTACACAACGTCTCGGGGGTACCGATCACTCATGCGGACGGCCGGCTGGTCGGGATTCTCACGCGGCGAGATCTTCGGTTCCTGGAAGATAGCACCGTCCCCATATCAGAGGTAATGACGCGTGAGAATTTGGTCACAGCGACAGGAAATGTAACGCTTGAGCAAGCTGAGAGGATTTTAACGGCAAAAAGGGTGGAGAAACTTTTGCTGGTTGACGAATCATACAAACTGACCGGACTCATCACGATCAGAGACATCGACATGATGAAACGGTTCCCCAATGCCTGCAAGGATCACCTGGGCAGGTTACGGGTGGGAGCGGCGGTCGGGGTGTTCGATTATGACCGGGCGCAAAGTCTTATTGAGAAAGACGTTGATGTCCTGGTTGTGGACAGTGCTCACGGGCACTCGGCCAACGTGATCGAGACCGTGCGTGAGATTAAGCGAAGATGGGACATTGACATCATTGCGGGGAACGTGGCAACCAGGGAGGGATGCAAGGACCTGTTGAGCGCTGGAGCGGATGCAGTCAAGGTCGGAATTGGTCCGGGATCCATTTGCACCACGCGGGTGGTCTCGGGAGTTGGGGTACCGCAAGTGACTGCCGTGTACGAAGCAGCTCAAGCAGCCAAGCAGACCGGCATTCCGATCATCGCGGATGGAGGCATTCGATACTCGGGAGACATCACCAAAGCGATTGCGGCCGGGGCCCATTGCGTGATGATCGGCGGGTTGTTCGCCGGTTTGGCCGAGAGTCCAGGTCGCACGATTCTGTATCAGGGGAGGACCTTCAAGGTCTACCGCGGTATGGGTTCGATCGGCGCGATGGTGAAGGGATCGAGCGAACGGTATCGGCAGGCCGACCTAGCGGGGAAGAGTCCGGACAACGGCAAACTGGTGCCTGAGGGGGTCGAGGGGCGGGTCCCCTTCAAGGGGCCACTGGACGATTACGTGTACCAGTTAGTGGGCGGTTTACGAGCCGGCATGGGATATTGCGGCTCGCGGACCATTGACGATTTGCGGACGAAGGCAAAATTCATCAGAGTCTCGCCGGCAAGCGTGAGAGAGAGTCATCCACATGACATCACCATCACTCAGGAATCACCCAATTACAGTCCGGAATACCACACGGGGGGCGACAACAGCTAGATGTTGCCGCATGGCAGGGTGGCGGGCCGCGCGGCTGCGTGGGGCATTGATCGTCAGTGGCATCTGGATCCTGGCGTGGGTGTTGGCCGATACGGCGATTCAGGGGAACGAGCCAGGCACGCAATCAGCGGTTACCGCAGCGCCGGCGGGACAACTCAACTGGGTTCGCAAGGGATCGATCTCGCGGGGCGAAACGGCTCAACACAACCTGACCATCGCCACTCCCTTGGCAAACGAAGACAAGCGGATGGGGGGGGCACCTATCCGCGCCGGGAAGTCGCCGGTGACCGTTCTCCGGTGGCGCACACCGAGCGTGGCTCAAACACGATTCCCGGCGGGTGACGGTGCGGAGCCGACCAAGATTGTGACGTTGACGGGCGTCCCGGGCAGCAGCCATCCGGTCCGCCAGGTGGTGGCCACGGACATGGACTTGCCGGCGGCCATTCCGGACGCTTTTGCCGACCCGTTCGACGACGGCTCGCACGCACCGCAGCGAGCTCAGCGGCCACCGGCACCATTGCCGGTCGAGCCCACCGCTCAGTTGCTCGCGCAGGAAGCCCCGGCAGCGCCCCTCACCAACGAGACCTGGCAGGAGGACGATCCCGCCCCCGCACCTCAGATGCTACCGGCGCCCGATCCGATTCCATCGCGGGCCGCGCCGCAACCGGCCGCCGAACCGACGTGCGAGCGGACCTACAATCGGCGCAACTGCTGTGCGGACGAACAGCGGTGTATGGACGCTCGACGCAAATGGGAGCTGGACGCCATCGCCAAAATCTCGCTTGATATCACACCCAGTCTACGGCCAGATGAACTGAATCCCTACACGGAAGAGGAAGAGCGGAACAAGGACTTGGCCCAATCCCCGATCCGGTCCTGGCGAGACCGTCAGGGCAATGCTTTGGGGACGGGCCGGCTCACGAACATCAAACATGGCCGCGTGCTGGTCCTCGACGAGAACAATCAGAGCTTGAGCATTCCCTTTGACGATTTATCGGACGACGACCTCTGCTTCCTGACGGCGTGGTGGCGCGTGCCGACGGAATGTACGTTTGGGGACGAGCAGTTCGCCGGCCGCAACTGGGCGCCGTCGACGATGACTTGGAAGGCATCCGCGTTGTGTCACAAACCGCTCTACTTCGAAGAAGTCCAATTAGAGCGATACGGCCACTCGGCCGGCATCATCGGTCAGCCCGTTGTTTCGGGAGCTCATTTCTTCGTCAACCTCGTGACGTTGCCGTATCAAGCGGGCATCCATCCACCCTGGGAATGCCAATATGCACTGGGCTACTATCGGCCCGGCAGTTGTGCTCCGTGGCTGGTGCCGCCGATACCGTTGAGCGTGCGAGGCGCACTCTGGCAGGCAGGCGCCATGGTCGGTGGTGTTTACCTGTTCCCCTAAACACATAACCCAAATCATGCAACTCGGGAGCGATTGGCTCGTCAAGGCGGCGGGATACGTCCACGTACCCCGCCGCTTTGCGTTTCTTGCGTTGAACGCAGCCGACGATCGTCGCCAAGCAGGAAGATGGAAATCCGAAGCAGGAAATCCGAGACGAATTCAGCGGAAAGAAAGACGCCAGTCGTCAGCGGCCGATACAACCGCCGTCAACGGCCAACAACCGACAGATACGCATGCGCATCGTCCTCGATGTACTTCCCAACTTCAGAAGGGCAGTCTCGAGATGTCGCATGGTGCCAGAAAAAGTCCAAACGACGCATTGCTCTCCCGATGACCAGAGCGAACGATCCTCCCTTCCTCCCTTCCTCCCGTCCTCCCTTCCTCCCTTCCTCCCGTCCTCCCTTCCTCCCTTCCTCCCGTCCTCCCTTCCTCCCTTCCTCCCTTCCTCCCGTCCTCCCTTCCTCCCCCATATCCATCATTCGAATCTGTTTCGGATCAGGCGCCTCGAAGATCGAACGCGCGCAAGCCACCGACTAACACTCCGGCCCCCTTGCCTCACCACAGCTGCAACTGCAGCTGTGCGGCACGCTCGTCGTTTAGAGCATGCCGCAGCCACCGCTCCCTCACATCGGCGCGGCGCTGCGCGGCCGGCATTCGCTCGGGCAACCGGGGGGATTCACTCCTACTCCACTGTGAGCGGACGGCACGCTGATCAGCTTACTCAGCTGCCCGCCGCCGCACTGCGGGCACTCGGGATTCTCATCACCGCGCACCAGCGCTTCAAATTCGTGTTTACATTTGGCGCAGACGTATTCATAAATAGGCATCTGAAGCGGGCTCCCTCGATGCGGTTTGGATATGGGCCAGGGACTTTCCACCGGTTCAATTCTAGAATACGTTGTGGACCGAAGAGAAGTGGTCTCCGTCCTCGTCCCATGCGTTGCCCGAGCAAAACGCCGAAGCGAGAAGATCGATGCAGGTACCCGTACTAAGCCGGAGTGTAATACGTGAAATCGATCGTTGTGCGATCGAGCAGTTTGGCATGCCGGGAATCGTGTTAATGGAGAACGCGGGTCGGGGGTGTGCGGATGTTCTGTGCCAACTCGGCATCCAGGGCCCGGTGGCCATCTGCTGCGGCAAGGGTAACAACGCCGGCGACGGACTGGTCATCGCCAGGCACCTCGACTTGCGGGGATACTCCGCTCGCCTCTTATTCTGGTCGGACCCGGCACAGCTTTCGGGGGACGCGGGGGTCAACTACCAGATCGCCCTCCGGGCAGGGCTCGCCCTGCATTGTTCCGCCGAGCCGCACGGGCCGGCCTGGTTGGCCGAGCACTTGGCGGGAGTCGATTGGATCGTGGACGCGCTGCTGGGAACCGGCGCCGAGGGTGAACCGCGCGCCCCCCTCGGCGAAGTCATTGAACAGCTCAACGCACAACGGGCCAGGAAATTGGCCATCGATGTGCCGAGCGGACTGGATTGCGATACGGGCGCGGCGGCACGGCAGACGTTTCGCGCCGACCACACCTGCACGTTTGTGGCAGCCAAACCGGGACTCGTGAAGGCCAGTGCCCAGCCCTGGGTGGGACAGCTTCACGTGCTCGACATCGGCGCCCCCCGCAAACTGCTCGCTCGGTTCGGACTCGACACGCAATAGCCTGGCTCCGGATGGCCCACGCACTGGGGGCCCATACCGGCTACGGCTTCAGTTCCAGCAGCTTGACGTTGCGGTACCAGACCTTGTGGCCGTGATCCTGAAAACCAAGATAGCCGGACCGCGCGAAGTCCTTCACAGCTCGCGGCTTGCCGCCCAGCTCATACTTGTGTGGCTGGCCGTCCGGACAGACTCCGGGGGCAGCGAAGTCATCGCAGTTCATGCTGGCCACCCGCTGGCCGTTGAGTGTCACCGAGATCTCGGGCCCCTGGCACCGGATCTCCAGGGAGTTCCACTGTCCGGTTTCTTTGCCCGCATTCTCTTTCGTCGCGACCAGATCGTAGATCGCGCCAAAGGCGTGCTTACCGACCCCCTTGCCTCCGGCCACCTGAATCTCAAAGCCGGTGTTCACGGGATCGAGCGGTTTTTCGACACGGAAGAAGACACCGGAGTTGCAGTTCCGCTCTTCCCACCGCACATCACACTTGAGGACAAAATCGCCAAACGGCCGGTCGTAGATGATCACGTACCCTCCCGACTGGAAGGGAACGAGGCAGCCCTCTTCGATGGGCGTCGCAATCGGCTTTCCGTTGTCGCATTTCCAACCCGCGTGATCGGTGCCATTGAACAGCAACAGCCACCCTTGAGCCTTCTCTTGGGCTGTCAATTCGTTCTCCGCCGCCAGGGCGGGGACGGTGGCCAGGGACACGACCAACAGCACGCCCATCGCAAAACGAGTAAATCGCATGAAACATCTCCTCACGCGGCGATTGGCCGCAAACCAAACAAAAAATCCGAAATCCGAATATCGAAAACCTAAACAAAGTCGAAATCCAAAACTCAAGAACAGAAACCTCAGCTGCCGGCAAAACCGCGGTGGGCGGGCCACCAACAAATTCTCACCACTGGACATACTATAGGATGTCCCTCCCTTCCTCCCTTCCTCCCTTCCTCCCTTCCTCCCTTCCTCCCTTCCTCCTCCTTCCTCCCTTCCTCCCTTCCTCCCTTCCTCCCTTCCTCCCTTCCTCCCTTCCTCCCTTCCTCCCTTCCTCCCTTCCTCCCTCCCCCGTTTCGACCAGTCGAATCGGTCGGGCAGAACTGAGCATTTCCGATGGAGAACAAGCGTTTCCCGGGAGCCAGAAGCGGGGGTGAGGGGTGAGGGGTGAGGGGTGAGGGGTGACTGAGTCCGATCACAGTCGCTCGAACCGAGCCTGGAAGAATCGCAGATACTTCGGTTCGTAGACCAGCTTCAAGCCGCGCGAGTTTTCACGTTGGTCCCACACGGCGGCGACCGTTTCCGCCGCGACATCCATGTGCGCTTGCGTATAGACGCGACGTGGAATGGTCAGCCGGACGAGTTCCAGGGCGGGGTAGCGGTGGTCGCCCGTTTCGGGATCGCGGCCGGCCGACACGATTCCTCGTTCCATGGCCCGCACTCCCGAATCGATGTACAGTTCGGCCGCCAGCATCTGGGCGGGGAATTCGTTCTGCGGGATATGCGGATAGAATCGTCTGGCATCCAGGTATACGGCATGGCCACCGATGGGCGTGACGACGGGAATTCCCCAATCGAGCAGCTTCTGGCCCAGGTATTCTACCTGTCCTACGCGAGCTCGGATGTGATCATCCTGCACCGACTCGACAATCCCTCGCGCCATGGCTTCCATGTCGCGTCCCGCCATACCGCCGTACGTATGCAGCCCCTCATACACGACCACCAGGTTACGAGCTTCTTCGTACAGCGGCTCGTCGTTCATGGCCAGCCAACCGCCGATATTCACCAGTGCATCCTTCTTGCCGCTCATCGTGCAGCCGTCGCTGTAGGTACAGAATTCTCGTAGAATCGACGCGACGCTGCGGCGCTGATAGCCGTCTTCACGCTGCTGAATGAAATAGGCGTTCTCGACGCACCGCGTCGCGTCCAGGAAGACGCGGATACCGTGGCGCCGAGCCAGCGCGTGAACCTGCTTCATATTGGCCATCGAAATCGGTTGGCCACCGGCCATATTCACGGTGGCACCAACGCAGACGTACGGAATTCGCTCGGCTCCGACCTCGTCAATCAGCCGCTTCAGCGCGGCCAGATCGAAATCACCCTTGAACGGCTCCGTGGATTGGGGGTCGTGAGCGGCGGGCTTGATCACGTCGACGAAACGGCCGCCCGCCAGTTCCTGATGCAGTCGGGTGGTGGTGAAGTACATATTCCCCGGCACGCAGTCGCCGCTTTCGATCAGCATTTGCGACAGCAGGTGTTCGGCCCCGCGCCCCTGGTGGGTCGGCACGACGAATTGGTATCCGTAGTACTCGCGCACCGCGTCCTGCAGGTGAAAGTAGTTTTCACTACCCGCATAGGCCTCGTCGCCGAGCATCATGCCGGCCCACTGCCGATCGCTCATAGCGCCGGTGCCACTATCGGTCAGCAGGTCGATGTACACATCGCGTGACCGGAGTAGAAAGGTGTTATAGCCGGCTTCGGCCATGGCCCGTTCACGTTCCTCGCGCGTGGTGGTCTTCAACAACTCCACGACTTTCACCTTCCAAGGCTCCGCCCACGAACGATGACGCTGCCGGTCTGCTGTGCTCATGCTTCACTCCTCGCCCACATCCAATGCAATCAATCGAACTCCCGCCTGTTTCACTGGCCGCTGCCCAGCGGAAGCTGGAGAACCCGCCACGGGGCTTCCCACGCGATCTTCCCGCTGCCAGTTTCCGGCTGCTCGCACTCGCCCTTGCCGACCGCTGGCGAGGGGCACGATGGCAGCGGCGACCGTTTTCTTCTTCACGCGGCCGGCAGCCGCAACCAACGTGAGAAAAATTCTAAGTCCAAAATCGAATGACAGAAACGGGGGAGGATGGAAAACGGTGAACGGAGGAACGGAGGAACGGAGGAAGGGAGGAAGGGAGGAAGGGAGGAAGGGAGGAAGGGACATCCTATAGCATGTTCAGTGGTGAGAATCTGCTGGTGGCCCGTGACGGCGGTTTTGCCGGCAGCGGAGGTTGCTGTTCTTGAGTTTTGGATTTCGGGTTTGTTTAGGTTTTCGATATTCGGATTTCCGGTTTTGATTGCGGCTGTGGGCCGCGTGAAGCGTTTTTTCATTCATTCATTGTCCGTGGCAGTCACCCCTGGCGGCCCGGCGCCGCGCGGGTCTCGGGGCCCCCCGGGAATGTCCCCCAACCAACCCCAGCCGGGCGTGCAGCCCGCGAGCGGGTATCCGGCCAGTCGGCCGCTTCGCGTCGAAGAGTGTCCAGGCCCGGCCACACACAGAGCCGGCATTACCCCCGCGCATGTAACACGTCCGTAACAACCCCACCGGTCGCCGTCCCCCCAGCGGCCGTTCGTGATAGAATCCGAAAGGACTGGCCGGATCGGCCAACGTAACTTTTTTTAGCACACCGGGGAACCATTCCACACCGCACGGCGTCGAATCGAAGGATTCGCACTGCATCTCCAGATCGAGAGGTCGGTTATATGAGTCATCGAGACAGGATTCTGGCGCTGGTTCTGATTGCCGCCTGGCAGAGTTTGGCCGGCACGTCGGCCGGGCAAGAGAACGCGGACAACACCCCAACCGCGGCTCAGCCGGCAGCGGCGACAAACGATGATACGATCCGCGAGCAGGAAATCTACATTCCGTACGACAAGCTGCAGCAGGTGTTTGAGAAAGAGGGGAGGGGGGTCTACCTGCCGTACGAGAAATTCCAGGCACTCTGGCATGCGGCCCGCGAGCAGACCAAAGCGGCACAACCGCCCACACGACCCGTCGATGCGCTGATCAATGCCATCGAAAACGAGGCGACGATTGCCGACCAGGTGGTCAACGTCAGTGCCACACTGCAGCTCGAGATCCTGGGGGAAGGTTGGGTGAAGATCCCATTGCGATTGCGCGAAGCCGCCATCCGCTCGGCCCTGATCAACGGCCAGCCGGCCCGGCTGGTGTTCGATCCTGAAGCGGGTCATCAGCTGCTCTACCAGAAACAGGGAGATCAGCCGCTGCAATTGGAGCTGAAACTGGAATACACGCGCGCGTTCACCAAGACTCCCGGCCAGAGCAGTGTGAGTTTCGAAGCGCCGCAGGCACCCATCAACCGCTGGCAGATCCACGTGCCGGAAGCGGGCATGGCGGTGCAGATCGAGCCGATGATAGCCGCCACGCACGCACCGGCCGACGCCGTGGACAGCGAAACGAAACAGACCGACTTACTGGCCTTCGTGGGTGCCGCGCCCACCGTCCGTATCACCTGGAACCCGAAAGCCGAAGGGGCCAGCGGGCTGGAGGCGTTTGCCACCGTGCAGGTCGAGCAGCAGTTCACGATCTCCGAAGGGGTGGCCCGCAGTGCCATCAAGTTGGATTACGACATTTCACGAGCCACGCTGAACCAACTGCTGATCGAAGTCCCGGCCAACCAGAAAGTGGTGAACGTCTTCGACCGCAACGTCAAGGCGTGGAACTTCGAGCTGCAGGAAGGGAAGCAGGTGATTCGTGTCGAGTTGTTCGAAGCGACGCAGGGCAAGCAGTCTCTGCTGGTGGAACTCGAGGAGTTCACGGATGCCACCCAGTCGACCTACGACGTATCGGCGGCCGTCGTGCGAGCGATCGGCGTGGGGCGTCAGCAAGGCATTGTCGTGGCGCGGCTGGAGAAGGGTCTGCAGGGTGAGGCGACGAAACGCACCGGACTACTGCAACTGGATCAGAACGACTTGCCGCCGAGCCTGCGTGAATCCAACTGGGAATTCGCCTATCGCTATGGGGCCGTGCCCTATGAACTGGCTCTGCGCGTCGAGAAAGTGCTCCCCCGCATCTCGGTCACGGAACTGGTGGATGCGGAACTTGCCAGCGATCGCCTGACGTTGAACTGGCAGGGACTCTATCAGATCAAGGACGCCGGATTGTTCCAGTTGCGGCTGGAGATCCCCACTGGATTTGAAGTCCGTTCCATTGTCGGAAAGGCGATCGGCGACGCTCAGCCGGCGGCGGTCGATTCTCACCATCGCGTGGCTGACGACAGCACAACCTGGATCGTCAATCTGTCCCAGCGGGCCTTCGACAACGTGGGCCTGAGTGTCCAGCTGCAACGTTCCTTGAGCGACCCGAATCTCCTGACGCCGACCGGCGCCGCCTCGACGATCGAACTGCCCTTACCGCGAGCGAATCCGGACGATGTCGAGTTTTCCCAGGGAACCGTCGTACTCTCGGCGCCGGAAAGCCTGCGCGTGAATCCTGCCAAGGTCGACGGTCTGCGCAGCATTTCCCTTGTCGAAGCGTATCAGAAGATCGCCGCCGCCGAACGCAGTTCACCGCAACTGGTCTCGGTCCTGGCCTACTCCTTCGCCAAAGGGAAGACGGAGTTTTCGGTGACGGCCGAGCGACGGCGTCCCCTGGTGACCGTCGAGCAACTGCTGCGGGCGGAAATCGACTCGGGCGTCGTCAAATTCAACGTGTCGCTCTTCTACGATGTGAAATACAGCGGAGTGAAATCGCTGCGCATCGATGTCCCGACATCCCTGATCAACGACATCCGCTGTACCAACAAATCGCTGCGCCGGGAGGACGTCGTCCCGCGACCGGAAGACGCGGCCGAGGGCTACACCCCCTGGGCCTTTGCCGCGGTGGCCGAACTGCTGGGCCCGTCCGAAGTCAACTTGACCTGGGAACAGAAGATTGACGAACTGGGGATCGGCAAGAGCCTGGACATCCCCATTCCCCGGTTGATTCCGCTGGAAGTCGATCGAGCGAGCGGGCAGATCGTGATCAGCAAATCGGAATCGATCGATATCCAACCGATCGGACTGCCGCAGGGTTTGATCCCGATTGACCCGCACAACGACGTGCGTCCCGAGGGCAAGGTCGACAACGCGGCCATGGCGTTCACTTATGTCGGGGACTGGTCGCTGCAGATTCGTGCCACACGGTACGAATTGGAGACCAGCAAGCTGACCAGTATTGAACGGGGTCTGGTGCGCATCGTAGCCCTCAGCCAGGGCGAACTATCCGTGCAGGCCCTGTACCGCATCGGGAGCGCACGGCAGCGACTGGCCATTCAGTTGAACGAAGAGGCGGTCTTCGATGCCCAGCCGTTACGCATCAATGGCAAACCGGTCCCGGCCGAACGAGAGTCCGCGACGACGATTTCCGCGCCGCTGGCCGACCAGGACATCGACAAGACCTTCGTGTTGGAGCTTCGTTACAGCATCAAGGGAACACCGGATCAGCTGGATCTGCCATCCTTCCCCGACGATCCCGCCGTGCAGCGAGTGGTCGTCTGCTGTTATCTGCCGGAGAAGCGGGTGCTACTCTCCAGCGCCGGACCATGGACGGACGAGCGGCCCGGTACGGGCCTGGCGATCTTCGATCAGGGCGTCACGCGGAGTGACGAAGAACTGATTGAGGAGGTGACCGGCGCCAACACGTCGGCGATCAACTCAGCCAAGACATTTCCGATCGGCAAGGCTCAGCGGTTCGTCTATTCAACACTGCGTCCAGAGGTCGCCCCGGATGGTTCGTTGCGGCTCCAGACGATGGACCGCAGGATGTTTGACGGGACACTCGTAATACTCGTCGCGTTGGTGGGCCTTCCCTTGTTTCGCCGTTCGTTGCGGCTGCAATTGGCGCTGCTGCTGTCGATCACCGCGGTGCTCTTGTTGATCGGCGTATTCGCCCCCGAGCTGGCGCGGAGCATTTTCGACAGCATCTTCCCGGCGGCCATCGCCCTGCTCGTGCTGCTCTGGCTGATCGGACACATCAGCAAGATGCGATGGCGGCGCGTGGATCGTCCGGCGGCGGCGTCAAGTCCGTTTGCCGGCACGAGCGAATCGGCCACGACGGATGAACCTGCCGCGGCGGATGCCGCAGCCGCCCAGGGCAAACCGACCGTCGTTGACGCGAGCCGGCCCGCTCCGCCCGGAGCGGCCACTGTCGACGAGGACGCCCAGGACGACGCAGCAGGGAACGACGAGGCAGGTGACAACGGAGGACGTGGCAATGTTTAGTGTGACACACAGACTTCACCACGGCATCCGTCAGGGAGTCGGCGCGAGTGCTGCCGGCGGCCCATTGCGGCGGACCTGGCTGGCGGCACTCGTGGCAATCGTCAGCTGCTGGGCGGCACGAACCGCCGCAGCTGCCGAACAAGACGTCCCGGCACCCCCGGCACCTCAGGTGCAGCGGACGATTTACGTGCCGTTTGACGACCTTCCTGTCCTGCTCAACGGGCCGAATGAACGCGTCTTCATGACGCGCGAGGAATACCAGCAGCTGTTGGCCGAGGCGGCCCAGAAGCCCCCCACGCAGGCACCTCACGGGGCCGTGCTGTTGAACGCCGCTTATGACACGACCATCCAGGAAAACGTGGCCAAGACGCGCGGGCAGATCGACATCGAGGTACTCGAACCCGGCCTCCACGCCATCCCGTTACCGCTGCAGGGAGTGGCGTTGCACAGTGCCATGCTGGACGACTCAACAGCGCCCCTGGCACTCACCGGGGACGCCCAGGTGGTGCTCTTCCTGCGTGAAAAAGGCCTGCATCGACTGGCCTTGGAACTGCACAGTCCCGTCATCGTCGCGGCCGCTCAGCAGAGCCTGCAGTTCCGCTTGCCCGGCGCCGGCAGTGCGAAACTGACCGTCGCGGTTCCGGGCAACGTGGAAATCAAGAGTGGCGCGAGCGTCGTGCGGCGCGAGTACGACGAGGCGGCGGATCAGACGCGGTTTGAGCTGGTCTTCAGTAACGAACCACTTGCGCTGGTCATGTCGCTGAACAATCGCCGGCTGCGCCAGGGTCGCGTTGTGGCCGCCCGCAGCGTACTCGTCTCTGAGCTGACCACTTCTTACGAACGGCTGCACATCACCGCGAACATGAACGTGCTCCATGGAGCGGTCGATCGATTTCTCTTTGACGTGCCCGAGGGCTTTCAGGTCACGGGCGTCACATCTCCGCTGCTTGCGCAGTGGATTATTCGCCAGGAAGCGGAGCAGGCGGTGCTGGAGGTAACACTGCGCGAGCCGGTTCGCGGCACCGAGACGCTGAGCATTTCGGCCAGTCGAGCGCCGGTGACGCTGGGCAAATGGACGATGCCTCAGTTGAAACCGCGCGATGTGGCCGGGCATGTGGCCGTGGTGGGATTGCTGGCGGAATCTCGCCTGCGCCCCCTCGATTTGCAATCGGACAATCTCATCCATCTCGACACCAGCGTGTTGCGCGACGCCTTGCCGGCCTCGATCTTCGAAACCGAGCCGGGTGCGCCCGCTATCAGGCAGATTGCAGCGTATTATGCGCCGGGAGAGCAGTTCGCACTGACCGCCGCCTTGGAGGACCCGCAAGATGAATTGCGGGTGGCCACGCATCTGCTGCTGTCGTTGGATGAAGAGCAGCAGACGCTGCGCGGTGGTTTCACCTTGACGCCGCAAGCTACCAAGCTCACGGCCTTCGCGTTTCAACTCCCCGCCGACTGGCAACTCGAGTTGCTCCATGGCGCCGATCAGCAGCCGCTCGTTTTCGACCGGTACCGAGCTCAGCAGAACGCCCGCTATGTCGTTCAGCTGCCGCTGAGTATTGAACCGGGAACAAGTCAGACGATCTTCTTCGTGGCGCACCATCGCTCCGCGACCTGGCTCGGCGATTGGAACTCCCTTCAGGTGGAGTTTCCCCGGGTCCGCGTCGAACAGGCCACCGATTCGTCGGGAGCCATCGCGATCCAGGCCAACGGAGATTTCGTCGCCAAACCGGAGACCATCGAGGCCCTGACCCCACTCGACTCGAAAGAACGTGGCAGGTTTGGCTTGGCCGACTCCAGTAACGAGTTGACGTATCAGATCACCGGCGACGATTACCGCGCGCAGATTCTCGTGGAACGTCGGCAGCCGCGCATTTCGAGTCGCAACTATACTTTCTTTCAGGTCAAAGATGGCGTGCTGGTAGCTCACTGCGAAGTCGTGTTCATTGTCGAGCGGGCACATACCCACCGCCTGCAGCTGGAACTCCCGGATGCGACCCCCACCACACTCTCGATCCGGGGATTGGACAACGTTCAACTGAAGGAGTACTCGCACGTTACGCAGGACGGCAAGAACCTGTGGACGGTATTGCTGGCCAAAGCCGAAATCGGCACAGTTCGACTCGCCGTGGATTTCGAGCAGCGACTGGCCGATCCCGAGCCACAAGATCTGGTGTTGCCCGTGGTGCGCGCGGCGGGCGTCGCTTACCAAACGCAAATGGTGGCAATTGAAGGTGATCCGGCGCTCGATATCGACATCCAGACTGCCATGCGACGCGTGGATATCGGCGAGCTGGTGGAGGCGCAGTACACACCGGGCCGGCGCCTGCTTGGTTCCTTCGCGTCGACCGCCGATAGCGAAGACGTACAGATCGACGTCACGCGTCGCGCGTTGCGACCGTTGCCCGCGGCCATCGTGAAGCGTGCGGAACTGGTCACGCTGATTTCGGCGGACGGACTCAGCCAATCGTCCGCTCGCTACCTGCTGCAGACCAAAGTGCCGTTCCTGGCCATTCAGTTGCCCGCAGATACCGAACTCTGGTCTGTAACGCTCAATGGCAAGCCGATCAAGCCGCGGCGACGCGGCGATCAGATCCTCTTGAGCCTGCAGACCGAGAGCCCCGATGAGAACCGAGACTTGCAGGTGGCGTACCAGACGCCGATCGCGAATCTCCGTTGGCTCGGCGACGTGAGTACCCACGCACCGCAACTCTGGCTGGCGTTGGACGAACAAGATCAGGGTGCGCCGGTACCCCAAGTCGATCTGGTCTGGCATGTCCACCTGCCCACGGGCTACAGCGCGTCACGGGTGCGAGGGACAGTGTTCTCCAGCGATGTGCGACGGCCCGAGTCACCGCTCAAGGCGTTGGCCAAAGCCGCGGTGACCGCCGGCGGAGGAATCCATGGACCGCCGATGTTGATGCTGGCGGCTCGAGAACGCAGCGTGGCCGCCAGACTGCCCAGTCCAACCTTCATGGCGGACGACGTCCAATACGAGTCGCGCAGTCGCGCAGCTGGCCAGCCCCCCACGAGCGGCCCCGTCACATTCTCGCTGGATGATTCGACCCGATGGCGTGACGCGCCGGCGTCCGAGGCGGCCGGCGCCGAGATGAAGCAGCTGGATGTTTCGTCCTTTGATGCTGCCGGGGGAGCGGCTGCCCAGAACGAGCTTTCCGCGGCACAACACTACGCGCTCCCAGGCATGGGAATGCCCGGCGGCCAGCCCAACGGTGCGGGGTCGGCTGCCGGTGGCTACCCCGGCATGAGTCCTGGCATGATGGGGTCAGGCCGCGCCGCCACTCCGCCGACCGGCGGCGGCGCCGCAGTTCCACCGCCCAGCGGTAGCGCCGCCATGGGCATGGTGGGCGGCATGGGTGGCATGGGTGGCGGCGGCAGTGGCATGGCTGGCAACCAAAGTAACAGAGCCGCCACCGACGGCACGTCGCAAACGATGGCGGGAGAGCCGGCACCGCAGCAGGCAACGGCCCCGCAGGCGGGTTTCTCGTCCAGCGAGCTGGCCAGTGCCGGCGAGCTGGCTGTCGACCCGCTGATTGGCAAATACTGGGCCTTGCAGGGCCTGCGCGGTCTGGAAATTCGCCTGGACGAGTCGGGCGAGAAACTGGCTTTCCAAAGTCTCGGTACCGATCCGCTGTTGGACATCACCGTGTTTCAGCAGAACCGCATGAACTCGCTGGCGACTGCCGTCGCACTGGGTATCCTCGTCTGGGGACTGTTGTTGAGTCGCCGGGCGCTGCGGACGCGTGTCCGGTTCGTCGTGAGCGTGGCGTTAGTCGCCTGCGGCCTGCCGCTGCTGGGCGGTCCCACAACGGAGTTCGCGGAGGTCTGTGCACAAGCTCTCTTGGCCGCGTTGGCATTGATTCCGATCTGGGTCTTGATTGCCGTCATGTCGCGATCCTACCGTTGGCTCACCAGCAAGCTGATCGCTCCGACCACCGCCGCGGCATCGGCAATCGCGATCGCCGCCATCTCTTTATCGATGTTCTCCTCGCCGGTCCGGGCTCAGGATATCACGGAATTACTCAAGCCGCTGTTGGAGGACAACAAGCCGGTCTTGATCCCGGAAGATGCGATCGTGATCCCCTACGATGCGAACGAAGTGGGCCAGCGTGCTCAGCGCCACGAAGGTGCTGGTCCCCTACCAACGCTATGTAGAACTCTGGAATCTCGCTCATCCGGATCAGAAGATCGGCCTTGCGGAAGCGGAACAGAAGTTCTCGTTTGCCGGAGCGCACTACGAAGCGGCGCTCGGCGATGAGGACCAGATGATACTGAAAGGCACGCTGAATATCGAGCTTTTCACGGACGAGGCGGTCGACGTACCGCTGGCGTTACAGGGGGGCGTGATCACTGCGGCGTTGCTGGACGGAAAGCCGGCGCGGCTCAAAGCAACCATGGTGCAGCCTGAACCTCAACCGGCTCCCCAGCAAGCGGCAGCTCAGCAGGCCGAATCACCGGTGGCCAGCGACGGGAATTCGCTGCTGACATTACTGGTCGAGGGGAAAGGCCGTCATCAGCTGGAACTTACGGTACGGGTGGCGGTCGCGCGTCAAGGAGGTTGGCGGTCGGCGCGGGCAGCGATCCCTTATGCGGCGGCGACGGCCGTCCGACTGACGGTTCCCACTGCCCAGACGAGCGTCCGGCGACCGTTGGGCGAGACGATGTTGACGGAAACCACTCTGGCCGACTCCCAGACTTTGGAGACGACGTTGCAGCCGGGTGGTCGACTCGACATCACGTGGCGTGGCAAGATCTCTCCCGGTTCGGTCGATCAGGCATTGACGGCCACTTCCGCGGCGCTGGTTGACGTGCGGGAGGATGGGATTCGTGTCGCCTGGCAGGTGAGCCTGACGTTTGGGCAGACGGAGCGGGGCACTTTTCGGCTGGCCGTCCCGGCGGAATACCTGGTGGAGAAGGTTGACGGCAAGAACGTGCGCGGCTGGGACACGCAACCGGATGGCGACCAGGTGTTGCTGACCGTGGAACTGCTCAAGGCCGTCAAACAGAACGAAGAGATGACGATTCATCTCTCGCATCGGGGAGCCGTCGCCTCCGCGGCGCAGAACGCACTCACCACTCCGTTTGTGTCGGTACCGGACGCGGCCTTGCATCGTGGCGTGGTGCAGATTCGCCGCAGCCCGATTCTGGAGCTGCAGACAACGGAAACGGCCGGCGTCTCGCGCACCGATGGGGGGGCGATTACCCAGCAGTTGGATCCGCAGTTGAGCGAACTGCAAAGTCCCTTGGGAATTCGCGACTACCAGGCCTACGAGTTCAACGCAACACCCTTCCGCGTGGACCTGACCGCTACTCAGATCGCTCCGCGTCTGGCGGCTCAATTGCGCACGATTTTCCGCATCGGCGAAACGGAATCGGCCCTGGAAAGCGAAATCGAGTTGTCCCCTCAGCAGCGGGCGATCTACTCGGTTGAAGTGGCCCTCCCGGCGGACCTGAAACTGGAGCAGGTGACGGCCAGAGGCTTAACGGACTGGGCCTTGGTCACGTTGAACGATCGCCCTGTGTTGCGAGCGTTCTTTTCGGCGGGCCAGACCGGGAGCTTTCCCTTGTCGATTCGCGGCAAGCTGAGTGACCACACGGCCAGCCAGGCGATCGATCTGCCACGATTGGAAGTACTCAACGTGGGCCAACAGCACGGGACGATCGCGGTCCAAGTCGACCCGTCGCTCGATGCGCGCGCCACCGAACTGCAGCAGTGCCAGAACGTCCTGTTGGATCGCGTGGCCATCTGGCTGAACGACGAACAACGGCCACTGGCGCGACTGGCGCTGGAATATCAAAACGAGCAGTATGCGGGGAAGATCCAAGTCACTCCGCGCGAACCGCGCGTGGTATGCAATACCGTGACCAACGTGCGCGTCACCTATCGCGAGATTCAGGAAACGATCCTGCTCGACTTCCGCATCCAGGAAGCGGGCATACGCCAGGTCGCCTTCCGGCTGCCGGCGCGCCTGCAGGACGCCAACATCTCGGCGTTGCGGCTGCGTCAGAAGTCGATCACCCCCGTCGCGGGTGAGGACTTCGTGCGCGTCCAACTCGACCTGCAGGACGCCGTCACCGGCGACTATCGGGTCGTGATCGAAAATGACCGCGCGATTACTCCGGGCCGACAGACGGCGCCCCTTCCGCTGATCGATCTCGGTTCGGTCAACAGCCGCTACGTGACGTTGGAGAACGCCGGGCGCGACGAGATCGTGATCGACGGCACGCCAGCAATGGAGGCGGTGGTCCGGCCATCGCGACAGTGGGAGCAACTCGCCGCGCGCCTGCAGGGGGGCGATTTTGCCACTGCCTATGTGGCCACCAACACGGGGGCTACGGCCGAATTCGGCTACCAGACCAAACAGCGTGCGATGGTCAGCACGGCAGGCGCCACGATCGGACTGGCTCGTACCGAACTCGTCCTGGACGCCAGCGGCGCGTACCGCGCTTCGATGCTGCTGAAGGTCGATAATCGCACCGAACCTTACCTGGAAATCCGCTTGCCTGGTGACGCCCAGCTGTGGACGGCACACGTTGCAGGGCGACCGGTGAAACCGGCCCGCAGCGTCGGTTCCACCGATGATTCGCTGCTGCGCATTCCACTGATCAAGACCGCGGAAGGCGATCTCGATTACCCGGTCGTGTTGAAGTACGCCGGCAAGTTCGACGGGCTGGGCGTGCTGGCACCGCTGCAGTTCCCCATCATCCGCACCGAGAATATCCACATCGAATTGAGCCAGGTGAAATTGCACCTGCCCGAAGACTATCACTGGTATCAATTCGATGGCACCGCCACGCGCGTGCGCGGCGAAGAGGATTTCGTGGCCGGCTACGTCGCCTATCAGACACAGCAGGTCGAAAAACTGACTCAGATCATTCGCGCCTCGAATGAATTCTCCAAATCGCGGGCCGTCTACAATGTGGGACGACTCGGAGAGGAACTGCAGCAACTCCAGAGCGACAGAGGACGCGGAGAATCCAATGAGCAATTGCGTTCGAATCTCTATTCCAACGCCCGCGTGCTGGAAGCGGCCACGCAGGAGATCGAGGAACTGGAGAAACTGGACGTGCAGGTCACCGATAACCGCGAACGACTCAACACCTTCTTCGAACAACAGCAAAATGGTCTCTCTCGCAACAGCGTCACTCGATTGGGAGGCAATTTCGCGGCGGAAGTCCAGCCTCCCGCTCCAGCCGAACCGGCGGCGCCGGGAGTCGATGCCGCCACGAAATTCGATCAGAATTGGTTCGGGCGCGCAGTGCAGCCGCCCCCCGCTGACGAGTCGGAGAAACCTGCCGCCGACGCGAAAGGCCTCGCCGCTCCCCTCAGCAAGAAACGACTCCAACAGGCCGAGTCGTACCGCGTCCAGCAGCAAATGAAGATGCCCGAGGATGGGGATGCCGCCAAACAGGTTTTCCAGGCTCAGCCCGGTTCCCAAGAGGGCGGGAGGGGTGGGCAAGAGGCAGACCGGCTCCTGCAGCGCGGGCTGGGAACCAAGTCCGAGCTGAATCGAGCCTACATGGACAAGATCCAGCAACTGGCCGAGCACGACCAGGAAATAAGTGGCCAGCAACAGGGCCAACAACAGGCTCCCCAAACGGAATCGCAGTTCACCGCAGGTGACCAGGACGCGGATTTTCTCGATCTCACGACTTCCACCGGAACACCACAACAGGGACTGGCTGGCCTGGCCAGCCTCGACTTCGAACTGCCAGAGCGTGGACAGGTGTTCTACTTTACAACCCCCCGGGGTGACGTCACCATCACGGCACGACCTTTGCGAGGGGAATTAGGCCAACGGCTCGTGAACCTGCTGTGGCTCGCGGCCATCGCCCTGGCGCTGGCCATCGTCATGGCCGTCGTGCGGCGGCTCACCCGCAGCCGAACCGGATTCGTGGTGTCCGTGATTTTCCTCTGCGGGATGGGGTTGCTGATGATCATGATGTTCACATTCCCCCTGTTCGGACTGGCCATG
Source organism: uncultured Planctomycetota bacterium (assembly GCA_963802295.1). GTDB lineage: Bacteria > Planctomycetota > Planctomycetia > Pirellulales > Pirellulaceae > JAJRVM01. The sequence continues at coordinate 132,731 of CAWDIM010000023.1, forward strand.
TTTTTCGGCGGTATCCTGCTGGCCGTCGACGGATGGCAACGGCCCAGGACCGCCGCCGCAAACTGAGATCGGTCGCACCCACGCCGTTACACTTCGCAAAACCTCTCTAGGCCCCTGCAAATCCTTCTGCTATAGTCCGCCGGCCCATCGCTAGACGGGAGTCGCTCCCTTCGCATCTTTTCGTTGAAAGTTCCGTCGAACTATGGACAGATTCAACTCAAATCAGCTGTGTCAGTTCCTCCTCCTGGTCCCACTCGTGGCTCTGGTCGGATGTGCTGATGGCCCAGTCCCTTATCTGGTTTCGCTCAATCCAAAAATGCGTGAGCAATGGCGAGCGGACGAGGCATATCAGCCGACGCTGCACCGGCAGCTCAGCAGAAGTGGATGCACTGCGAGCCAGCGCCGGGAGCCTGTCAGTCGAGCAACAGCGGCACTGGAGCGGCGAGCTGAAGCACATTCTGGAAACGCACGACAACCCGCTACTGCGGGCCAACGCGGTCGATACGCTGGCAGCCTTCTCGGTTCCCGAATCCAATGATGGCTTGCGCGTTGCGCTCAAGGACAAGGATTCCAGCGTTCGAGTTGCCGCCTGCCGCGCCTGGGGACGACGCAGCGACAAGGAAGCCATCGAACGACTGGCCGAAGTCCTGGGCAGTGACACCGACCTCGACGTGCGGATTGGTGCGGCCCGCGAGCTGGGCAGATTCCCCGATCCACTGGCCTACCAGGCTCTCGGACTCGCCCTGCAGGATCGTGATCCGGCCCTGCAGTACCGGGCGGTAGAGTCACTCAAACAAGCGAGCGGCAAGAACTACGGCAACGATCTGAATGCCTGGCAAACGTTCGCCCAAGGGCAGAATCCGGGTCCCGAATATACGCCCTCTCTGGCCGAACGGTTCTGGGAGCTCTTCTGATCGCGACTGGCGACCGGCGTAAACGGCATTCACCCGCGGCGCGTGGGGGATCCTGGGGGCGCAAAGGACGGCCGAGAGTCGAAGTCCACTGCACGAAATACCCGACAGCTCTGAACGCCCCGATTCGGAATAACAGTCACCGGAAATCGCGAACCGGCATGCATCGTCGATATCGGTCGGCGCGAACCGTCTCTCGCATCCCATGCGTTTCCCGCCGCCGTGTGCTTCAAATGGCGGCATGTGGAATTCGAGTTCTGGGACCACGAGTTGTTCCCCACTTCACGCCCTGCTATGGCGTGCCCCTCCACTGCGTGTGGTTCTCGCCAACATGTTTCATTTGCGGCGTGACGAATCGCTGGTCCACAAGCTGGATAGTCTGCGACAGACAGGAAAGAGCGTTTCGGGCGACTCACGGGCATCACCGATTTCCTGAAGGCACCGCGACGCGTAATCGCAGTACCAATGTGGATTGACACGATCGTTACAACCGATATCAATCGTTGCCCTGGTACGTTTGCGGGACTCTGTTAGCGGGGCTACGACGAGGCACGTCGTTCGAGTCCCAATTCCCCTTGGCATTAACGCACAGCAGGAACATTGCCGTGAGATTCTGGAATGCGATTGCGCTGACGTTGCTGTTTGGTTACATACCGTATGTGTCGGTGGCCCACGGGTCGATCGCGGCTCGCGTCCAAGCCGCCACGGCTGCGAGAGGTCAGACGTTGCCGGCACAGCCGGCGTTACCGCAGCTGCAGGCACCCCACGCAGGAATTGGACCAGCGACGTCGGGCAACCAAGGGGAACGCGAAGTCGGATCTCACGACATGGCCCCCCTGAAGCTCGCTGGCCCGCGTCTTGACCACCCAGATCCGGCTAAGCGGCAACCCGAACCGCACACCACCTCAACTCCCCCGACCCCTGGGGCTGCCACGCGGATCAACGTGGCCGATTGGCTCAACACGGTCGCCGCACAAGAGTCGAGCGAACAGCCCAAGGCGGTACCGAACCAGGAATTGACGGGTCAGCTACCTGACAATGAACCGATTACGACCACCATCGTCTCGAGTCGCCGCCGGACAGCCACGCTCAACAGACCGGCCCAGGAACCGACGACATCGGATCCACCTCCGGCCGGACCGATGACGCTTTCCCCGCCGATGACGCTTTCCCCGCCAATGACGCTTTCCCCGCCGATGACGCTGACCGGACCTGGCGCTCCCTCGGCAGCGACCGAACAAGGGGAAAGCCTGCTGGACGCGCCACAATCGGCGGACACATCGGGGGACAGTGGGGGGACGGAGGAGCCGGCAATTCTCAAGGCGGCTGACGGCAAGCCCCTCGAGCCCCGCGATAAGGAGAATGCGGCTCCGCTGCCGGCGAAGCAGGATCAGCAGGAAGATCAGCCGGAGGACGCCCAGCTACCGGCCGCCAAACCGCCGGTGTCGGCCGAAAAGTCGGACTCGGCAGGCGAACCGGGCGAGGACGCGAGCGAACCGCAGCAGGTTGCGCCGCCGCGCCCCCAAACAGTTCAGTCCACAGTTGGTCCGCCTGCGAGACCGGATTCGGCTGTGCCTGACGCAATACTACCAGCGTCCCGAGAACATCACCCAGCGGAGCCCCTGGGGCGTGATGCACTCGCTGATTGCGTTTGGCATCGACACCGAAGTGATCGCCGACAATCAGCGGGTCAATGCGATCGGTTGGTTGTGTTACAACCGTCCGTGCCGCGGCATGCAACTCCTGCAGCTGGAGGACGGTCGTGTCGCCCCCCGCAACGGCCCCGGATACCAGGGTCACGAAGGCCAACTGCTGTCCATGTTGGCCTTGTCGCGCGTCAAGTCGGATTATCCCATGCGTGTCGAGGGGAAGGACCTGACCGTACAGGACCTGATCGAGTACGAAAAATGGACCTGCCGTCCCAAGACGGAATTGACCTTCAAGCTGATTGGACTGGCGCACTATCTGCCGTCGGATGCCACCTGGAAGAGCAAATGGGGCGAGCAGTGGAGCATCCCGCGGCTGATCAAGGAGGAGTTGGCCCAACCGATCAACGGTGCCTGCTGCGGTGGTACTCACCGGCTAATCGGGTACAGCATGGCGGCCCAGGTCCGTCGGAAGCGCGGCGAGCCGATGGACGGGCAGTGGCTGCGGGCGGAAAAATACGTCGACAACTACCACAAATACATCATCAAGCTGCAGAACCGAGACGGCAGCTTCAGCACCAGCTGGCTGCAGAAACGCGACGATTCGGGTGATCTCGAACGCCGTATCCAGACGTCGGGACACATCCTCGAGTTCCTGGTCTTTTCGCTCCCCGCCGAGGAACTGACCGACCCGCGTATCGTGGCGGCCGTTGATTACCTGAATAACGCCATGTTGAGTACTCGGAAAGACGAAGCGGAGATCGGCCCCCGCGGTCACGCGTTGCGGGCACTGGCCTTGTACAACGAACGTGTTTTTGGCGACAAACCAGGCCAGCGACGCGCCCTGTTGGCAAGGCGGCCACAGAAGTGATTGCTTCTTTAGAACAAACTACTTACGATGCTAACGTTCCATGCCCGCTGCATGTAGTGTTACCCGATGCATCGTCAACAATTGCCCCGGTCGGCGGAATGAAACCTCAGAAGTTCAACAAGCAGTTCGCCGATTTCTTTGACCTGGCTGCCCAATTGGCGGCAACCGTGGAAGCGGATGCCCTGCTGGTCGTCCTGGACGGTCCCACCGAATGGCAGAAGCTGACAGAGAAACCGATTCAGACCAAGATCCTGATCACCTCCGATTCCGAGGAAACGCTGGCCGGCGCCCGTGAAGCCGGCTTCGCGACGGTATTGGTGAATATGCCCGGCGCTCCGGTTTTCGAGAAACTGACGCAGGCACTCTTGGAAGCGGTGGCCGACGACATCCTGGAGCCGGGTGCCGCCGTGACGGCCATCTACAGCGGTTTTGAGGCGGGCAAAATCGATTCCGTCAGTTACATCCACCTGGAAGAACACCTCGGCAAATTGACCGCCCGCGACTTGCGACAATTGGAAACGAGCGTTCCGCTGGATACCCTCAAGAGTGTCGTGGACCTGGCGGTCGAAATCGGCCGAGAGGGTCGCGAGGGGAAGCCGGTGGGCACCCTGTTCGTGATCGGGGACACGCGAAAGGTCCTGCAATACTGTCATCCGGCCGGCTTTGACCCCGTCCGTGGCCACAAACGAGCCGAGCGGGATCTGCGCGATCCGCGGATTCGCGAAGCCGTGAAGGAGATCGCACAGCTGGACGGGGCCATCATCGTCACCGCTGACGGCCGCGTCGAACGAGCTTGTCAGATCGTCGACGCGTCCCACGCCAACCTGACCCTCTCCAAAGGACTCGGGACTCGCCACTGGGCGGCAGCCGCGGTCAGTCGCGTCACCAAAGCGATTTCGGTGGTGGTGAGCGAAACCAACGGCACGGTACGTCTGTTCATCAACGGTGAAGTCATGCTCCGCATCGAGCCGTTCCGCCGGGCCATGAAATGGAAGGACTTCGACTACGAGCCTCCCTCGATGACATCCGAATGACACCGGCCTGCTGGAGGCTTGATGTGCGAGGCTTGCGGGGTGCACAATCGACGGAGTCGTTGAGCTGAGACGATTCTCTGGTTGTCGATCTGCCAGTTCAGAAGCGGGTGGACAATCTCCTGCCGGCGGGTTTATCCCGGCGGGGCCACAACTGGTCCGCCAGAGCAACCTCCGCCTTCCACCGGCTGCCGGCGGGTTTATCCCGGCGGGGCCACAACTGGTCCGCCAGAACAACAACCCCTTCCACCGGCTGCCGGCGGGTTTATCCCGGCGGGGCCACAACTGGTCCGCCAGAACAACCACCCCTTCCACCGGCTGCCGGCGGGTTTATCCCGGCGGGGCCACAACTGGTCTGCTACAACCTCCCCTTCCTTGGGCTTCGGATGGAGGGCCCCAGTGATGAAGATCGTGACCTTCGGTGAAATGATGGCCCGCTTGGCCCCCCCCGGCTTCCTGCGTCTGCGTCAGGCGATTCCCGGCCCGCTGGATGTTTCCTTCGCCGGGGCGGAGGCGAATGTGGCGGTCTCCCTGGCGATGTTGGGCGCGCAGGCCGAATTCGTCTCGGCCCTGCCACGCCACGCGATCGCCGATGCCTGTATTGACGCGCTGCGCGGATTCGGTGTCGCTACGGAGCATATTGTTCGCAGTGATACGGGCCGACTCGGTCTGTACTTCCTCGAACCGGGTGCCAACCAGCGTCCCAGCCAGGTGCTCTACGATCGTGAGGGGTCCACCGTCGGTTTGACGCCGAGTGAATCCTATGACTGGGATGCCATTTTCCGGGATGCTTGCTGGTTCCACGTGACCGGAATCACGCCCGCCCTCAGCGAGACGGCGGCCCGTGTGGTCTTCTGCGCGGTGGCGGAAGCTCGCTCGCACGGCCTGACGGTTTCCTGTGACCTGAATTTCCGACAGAAATTGTGGCGTTGGGACTCGCAAGTGCCCCCGCGCGATTTGGCTGAGCGAACCATGCGCAAACTGCTTCCCCACGTCGAAGTGCTGATCGCCAACGAAGAAGACTGCGCGGCCGTATTGCAGATCCACGCCGGCCAGACGGATGTGCAAGCGGGCCAACTGGAGATCGACCGATATCCGGACGTGGCACAGCAAGTCGTGGGGCAATTTCCCAACATTGGGCGTGTCGCCATCACACTGCGCGAGAGCATTTCCGCATCGCACAACAACTGGGGTGCCATGCTCTATTGTGCCGCGGATCAGCAGTCGCATTTCGCACCGAGCGAATCGGGCAAGTACCGACCGTACGAGATCAAGAATATCGTTGACCGCGTCGGAGGTGGAGACGCTTTCGCGGCCGCCCTGCTGTACGCCTTCAACTCCCCAGGGCTCTCGTCACCCGCCGTGGCCATCCGGTTCGCAGCGGCCGCTTCCTGCCTGGCCCACAGCGTGGTCGGGGATCTGAATTACGTGACGCGAGCCGAGGTGGAGACGCTCATGAAAGGTTCTGCCTCGGGCCGCGTGGTACGCTGAACCGGCACGTGAGGGAGTCTGACGCACGTGTCATCAACCCTGCTGGTCAATCGCTGACGCGACGTGCTCGCCGCCCCAACGGACATGTCAGCCGCTGCACGAAACAAACGCACTTTTCAGCGGCGAAGCGGCTGCGAAACCTTACTTCTGCGCCGGCCACAACCGCACGAAGGACACGCCGTGGCGACCCACCTCGGCCTCGAACTGTTTGTCCACGACACCCAGGTCGGTTTGCCGCCACAAGTCGCGTGGCCGCTGAGGTCCGTCGACCTGCAGTTCCTTCCAGGTCACGGACAGCTTGCGAGCTTTCTCGCCCAGGTTGAATAACCCCACCGCCAGGGAACCATCCTCCAGTGGTTTGGCCAGCACCAAGTTATTCTCCTCCTGGTACCGCACGATCCGCGCCTGTTGCCCGAGCGCGTCTTGATCCACGTCGATCACCTCCGAGTTACAGAGGATGTTCAGCGTGAAATCGTCCAGCTTCTCCATGTCTCCCGAGAAGATCAGGGCGCGGCCATCAGCGACCACATGGACATGTACGAGTATTGTTCGTTACCCGACAGGGACGTGGGATGTCCGATGGTCTGTGCGTTGGCAGCTCCCACCCAACCAATCAAGATGTAATCGGGATCATTCCATTGCCCAGGCTTGGCATACTTCCAATGCTGAGCGTTAGAGAGTCCAATGGAATAGAAACCGGGGAGCAGGTCACCGCTCTCCAGCCCCAGGTCACCGGTGGTTCGCCAGCAGTGTCCCCCCACTGCACCTCCCCACTGCCAGACGCTATCCATGCCGTACTGGCACAGGTTGAACACGACATCGCGATCGAGTGCCTTGAGAATGTCGCCCATTTTCTGGTAGGGCCGGGTAAATCGCTCGCGTCCCTCACCGGTGGCGACATTCTGGTAGGAGCACCAATCGTATTTCAGGAAATCGAATCCCCACTCGGCGAACTTCCTGGCATCGATCTCTTCATGCTCGTACGAACCGACATATCCGGCACAGGTCCAGGGGCCTGGGGAAATATAGGTACCGGCGCGCAGTCCCTTGTTGTGAATGTAATCGACCATCCCCTTGATGTCCGGGAACTTGTCGTTCGGCAACACCGCTCCCGCCGCATCGCGATACGGTTCGTCCTTGTTACGTTTCATCCAGCAGTCATCGATGTTGACATACATGTACCCCTGGTCGGCCATCCCGGAAGAAATCATCACGTCGGCGGCCGAGCGCATATGCTGTTCGGTCACGCGCAGGTAGTGGATGTACCAGCTGTTCCAGCCCATCGGGGGCGTCAGCGCCAGAGTATCGCCGACAACGATCGTGAATGGCTTCTGGCAGACCCCCACCGCATTGGTCGCCACCAGCTTCGTCTCGTAGCTCCCCGCTTGCTGCGGCACATGGCCACTGATAATGCCGCTGGCGGAATCAAGCTGGAGCCCCGGGGGCAAACCTTCCACCGCGAACTGGATGGGACGCGTGCCGGTGCAGGGGATGCGATAGATGAATGGTCGGCCGGGCCGCGCGCCGAACAAGCGCGGACCGTTGACCTGCGGACGCGGGCCTGGCTGGGGGGTCAGGATCACTTTCGGTTCCTCGGCCGCGGGGGGTACGTCCACGGCCACCGGCGCATTCCCCGTCACCTGAAACTCGGCATTCGCCCAGTTGCCGTGGTCATAGTCCACACCGTCACCGGCACTCTTGACCAGCAACAGCAGCGTCTGCTTCAGGGTCAGATCGACATCCACCTGCTTGGCGGCATCACCGGCCTTCATGATACCGCTGCGAAACAGCATCTCGTCGTCCGCCATGACACGAAATTCGACACTTCCGCGCCCCGCTCCCACTTCATCATCGACGCCGACCGTCGCCGTAAACCGGGTCGATCCGCCCTGGAGATTAATCCACATCGAACTCGTAGCGTGCGTTCCCACGCCATGATCATACTGCTGTCCCGCAATCGTTATCGGTTGGTCCTGGATCGACCGATTCGCAATCGGTCGTCCCCACCCAGCGGACATTTTGGAGATGTCGAGAGAGGCCAGCGGGACGGTCTCCGCAGCCTGGCCGGTCAGCCCCCAACTGGCAACGACGATGACGACGAGAGCGGCCACGGCCCGGCGGCGTGGATGAGACATGATGCGGTCTCCAGGTTCGTAGGATTGTTTTCCAGGTGGCCCGGCCCGTAGCTGCCGGCAAAGGGCGATTGTAGCACCGGCGCGGCAGGTCCGGCAATCAGCGGCGGACATCAACAGCTCCGCCGCCCGGCAATCAGCGGCGGACATCAACAGCTCCGCCGCGTGGGCTCCGTCCCTCACACTTCGGGATGGATCCAGGGCGTTCGATAGGGGCGGCGCAGCAGACGCGTGGCCTCGGCATCCCCCACGACTTCCTGTTTCTCCGAATCCCATTCGAGCGACCGCCCCAATTGCATCGCCAGGTTGGCCAGGATGCAACTGGCGGACGAAATGTGACCCTGCTCGATGTCAGCCACCGGCCGGCTACGATCGTCGATGCACTGCAGCAAGTTCTTCATATGACCACGCAGCGCCGGTGCCACGTGACGTTCCAAGTCCTTCTCCGTGCGATCTTCCGGATACTGGTCCAACTCATAGTCGACCTTCTTGCTGATCGTCTCGCCGCCCTGGGCTTGGAAGTCGTACCCCATCACGCTCGCCCGCAGTTTTCCCTTGTCGCCATAGAGCGTGGCGCCCCACGGATAGTCAGGATCGGGCGTATCCCCCCACGTTCGATGCTGCCAGACAACCTGCAAGTCCCCGTAATCGAACGTGGCCGTCTGCGTGTCGGAAATATTCGCTCGACTCTGTTTGTCGACATAGATGCCACCCGTGGAAGAAATCCGCTTGGGCCAGCCAAGGTCGAGAAACCAGCGAACCATGTCGAACATGTGAATGCACATGTCCCCCACAATGCCGTTGCTGTATTCCATAAACGCTCGCCATTTGCGGGGATGGACCATGTCGTTGTAGGGGAGCAGCGGCGCCGGTCCCGTCCACATGTCCCAATCGAGATAGTCGGGCGGCGCCAAGTCGGGCAGGCTGCGCCGGTCTCGCATGTGGTAGTAACAATAGATCTCTACCAGCCCCACCTGGCCAAGCTTGCCGGCCTTCACAATGTTCTCGCGGGCATCGATCAAGTGCGGTGTGCTGCGGCGCTGTGTTCCCACCTGCACGACCCGTTGCGTGCGGCGCGCCGCCGCCAACATGGCCTGACCCTCCACGACATCTACGCCGATCGGTTTCTGCACGTAGACATCGCACCCCGCTTCCACCGCCGCAATCATGGGCAACGCATGCCAGTGGTCGGGAGTCGCGATCAGGACTAGGTCCAGATCCTTCTCGGCCAGCATCTCGCGATAGTCGGCATACGTGCGAGGAGTCTTCCTGGACAGCTGCCGCGAAGCCACCAACTCGGCCGCCTCCGCCAGCATCCGGCGATCCACATCGCACAACGACACCACTTCCACCGGCGCCACTTGAATCAACCGCAACAAGTCACACTTGCCGTACCACCCCGCACCGATCAAACCCACTCGCACAGGCTTCTGGTCCGCATAAGCCACGGCATGCCCGGCGGTTGCCGAGAGCGCCAAGCTGGCAGCACTCGCTTGCAGAAACGTACGACGATCCATGGGCGGCTCCTCTGTCATCGGTGATTGGTCATTGTTCACTAGTCATTGTTCACTAGTCATTAGTTATTGGTCATCCGTTGTTGGTCATGCTGCATTCCCGATCCCATTGTCGTTAGCGATAGGCAGGCGACCCCATCCGTACACGGCGCGGCGGTCCGAGTCGCCTTGCCCGGCCTCAGGATGGCCGGTCTTCATTTTACGTTGGGCGCGATAGCAGCCATATAGGGGCGCCACGTGCACGTGGGCCGTTCGCGGCACCCGGACAGGACCCCCGCCGCACGCCAGCGGGTTCACTGCGACTCGTCCAGCGGACCGGCGCTGAACTGCCTGAGACTCGCTCCCAGAAAGCCGACGCGGATGCCGTTTCTGCGCAACGTGGCCGTGGCTATGCCATTGGTGAGTACCAGCAGAAACAGCCCGAAACAGGGGATCAGGGTCAGCAGCCCCATGACGAGTCCCGCCGCGAACCCGTACACGAGCGTCGAAAGGCGAAAGACAAAGAGGGTCCCCACCAAGACGTCGACTAATACCAGAGTGACCAGCGATCCTCTCCACAGAAACAGCGAAGTCCCCGTATCAACGACGGCGATCAGCGGCGCAGCCACGGTCGCCAGCAGATACACCGCCAGGCAGAGCATCACTCCCCTTTGGCAGAAGGCGACTTTCTGCAGATTCTCCGGGCTGTTCTTCTTCAGCCCGGTCACGACCGGCGGAACGTAGGCGGGGGGCTGATACGGATTCTCCATCTGCGCTCGTGGCATCCTTCAGATAGTCAGCAGCTCCGTCGTCCCACACAGCCACCCCGCGAAAGTCAGTTGCTCGGCAGTGGAATCAGTCTACTGCCCCTCCGCAATACTGCTCTTGGCATCCTTGCCGAAATCGATGAGCGTCACGTGCAGCTTCATGGTCCCGAGCAGCTCGTCACTGCGTTGCACTCGATTGACTGCCTGCCAGGCGGCGACACCGAACGGTGCCTGGTCGTGGCGGTAGATCGTATAGGAGGAATGGTATTGAATATCGCTCCCCTCATGCTTCTCGGTTTCCTCGGCCGTCGTGCATTCGCATGCGACTTTGCCGAGTTTGCAGTCGACCACCGCCTTGTCCAGTTTCTTTTCACCGGCAAACGGGGGATGGAGAATCGGTCGAATCCGTTGGATGTAGACCACGTCCATTTTGCGGACATCTTCAATCCGGCGCGGCTTGCCACCGTCGATCGACGAGTGCAGATACCAGGCGTCACGCACGTGCTCCAAGGGCTGCTTGCCGGCCCCCAGTTCCGCTTCCGGGATCAGCAGCTTGTCCACTTCCTTGAATACCTTGCCGTCGCGTTGGGCGTCAATCGTGATTTCAATCCAACGGCAAGGGATGCCTTCCAGCTGGACCGTTCCCACACTGCTGATGGTAAGCGTCCCGGTGATATTGGCATCCGTGGCGATCTTCTGCTCGTCGGGATCGAGGAACACACCCTCGAGCGAGAACTTGGCCCAGGCGCCGTCTTCGGGCAGCTGATAGACCATTCCGTCCGCGGCGCCCCACGATGCGAGGCTCAGCAGAATCACCACGCTCGTCATCAAGTATCTGACTTGCATTCGGAAGCATCTCCTGGCGGATCATGCGGTTGGCCGCCCCGCCCGTCCCTGCGTGGGCTGCCGTAATAGGCAGGGCCGGCACCCAATCGATTGGGAGGCCGCCGATTGGACTGTCGTGTGCGCGATCCGTGTTGGCCGAGTCAGCAGATCCTGGCAACTCGAGTCGGCCGCGAACCGATATCCGCTCGCCACTGTCAGGAACTCATTTACGATCTGCGTGACCAGCGGCCACAAAGCACGGAGCATCGCAACGTGCCGGCTCCTTCTATTGTGCCAATTCCACTGGGCAAATCAAGCGAGCAGGAACAACATCGGACGTATCGCCGTCGCGCCGGCACGGTTGTCTGCCGCGGCCAGTGCCCTTGCGACCGAGTGAGTCCGTCGCCAGCGTCTTGCACATCGCATCCGAGTCGAATAGCTTAGATCACCAAGCGAAATACGCCGAACACCTGTTTCATTGACTCGAACTCCTGCAGGGGAGGGGTGCCGAGACCTTCCCGCTACCCTGAGCCGGGGCGTCGCAACACCAGACGGCAGTGCCAACCGAGGCGAAACGCGTGGTGGAGGTAACGGCTGCCGATTGTGCTCGTTGTGACAACGAAGGAATATGTCTCATGCACATTGCCCGACTCGAGTTCCTCGACGCGGCTTTGGTAGTGCTGTATCTGCTGGCAGTGCTTGGCCTGGGATTGTGGGTCGGTCGCGGGGTGAAGTCGACCCGGGATTTTTTCCTGGCGGGGAAATCGCTGCCATGGTGGGCAGTCGCCATGTCGCTGGTGGTTTCCGACATTGGCGCCAAGGACATGATCGGTGTCGCGGGCGACTCGTACCGATACGGCGCCGTGATGATGAACTTCGACTTCATCGGTTGCAGCCTGGCCGTCTTAATCGCTGCTTTTCTGTTCATGCCGTTCTTCTGGATGGCGGGGATCTACACCATCCCGGAGTACTTGGGACGTCGGTACAATCGGCACGTGCGGACGTTTTTCGCCATCGTTTGGACGGCCTTCATGGTCGCCACGCTGGGGACGATTTTCGTCAGCGCCGCCGCGATGTTCCGCATGCTGTTGGGCTGGCCATTCTGGTTCTCGGTGGGTGTCACGGCCTTGATTGTCGGCATCTACACCACCGTGGGCGGACTCAAGGCAGTCGTCATCACGGATGCCTTCTCGTGCGCGGTATTAATGGTTGGTGCGGCCCTGATCTGCCTGATTGGCTTGGAGCGGGCGGGAGGCTGGTCCGCCATGCAGCATTCCATAGAATCCGCGGGGCTCCCCTGGACAGCGCATCATTTCTCGCTCGTTCCGCCGGCGGATCATCCCAAATATTCCTGGCCGGCGGTATTTCTTGGCCTCTGCCTCGTACTCGGCCCCTCGTATTGGATTGGCAATCAGGCCATTGTGCAACGGAACTTCGGCACGCGAAGCGAAAACGAAGCTGCGCGGCGTATATTCTCTGTGCGGGCATCAAGATGTTCTTCCCGCTGTTGCTCGTGATCCCCGGGCTGATCGCCCTGGCCCTGTTTCGCGACCAATTGGGGGCTCCTTTCTTGGATGGGAATCTTGCAACTCCCAACGACGGCTGGGACGGAAATCAGGTTCTCCCCTACCTGATTGTCCAGCTCCTGCCGACGGGCGTGCTGGGATTGGTCGTCGGCGCCTTCCTGGCTGGCGTCTTGTCCAATCTCGACTCGTATGTCAACTCGGCGAGTACGATGCTGGTCAACGACATCTATCGCCCGCTGATTCGTCCCCAGGCCACCGACCGCCAGTGCCTGGTGCTGGGCCGTTGGTTGGTGGTGCTGTTCGTCGTGTTCGGGGCCGCCGCCAGTTACCTGGTCGATCGCTGGTTCGAGTCGGTGTTTGACGCGTTTCAGACATTTCTGTCTTTCTTCCAGGGTTCTCTCTTGGCCCTCTTGCTGCTTGGCATGCTCTGGCGCCGGACCACGCAGTGGGGCGGCCTGGTCGGTATGCTGGTCGGTACGGCCACCGCCATCCTGGTCCAGTTCCACCGGCAAGTTCTGGGGTACGACGGCACAACTTCGTTTCTTTGGGTGGCCTGGTGGTCGTTTGCCGCGGCCACGATCAGCACGGTCGTGGTCAGCCTGCTGACCACTCCGTTTGACGAAGACCGGCTTCGCGGGTTGGTCTGTTGGATTCCGAGCGAGGAAGCACACGAATGATCAGCCAATCAGCAAGCTCCCTGGCGCCGGCGTACGCGACACACTTTCTGGGAATGCTGTGGGGAGAGACGATATTTGACGGCAAATGGGTCTTCGTCGGCGCGTTGGGACTCGTCTTGCTGTGGCTGATCGTCATGCCGCGCAGCTTGATTGGACAAACGAAATCCCGCCCTCCCTGGTGGCGCAACGTGCGATTCTGGGCGATCGTCATCTGCCTGGTACAGATCTGGATCTACTGGCGCTTTGCATGAGGTCGATCAGCCGCCGCTGGAGCCCTCCACTCAATAACAAGCGAACTCGGTCATCGCATGTTCCCAATCCGAAACTCGCTATTCGGCTCTCGCATTTCCACATTTGGTGGTGGCTGCCGGCCACGTGCAGAATCAGTCCACAGGAACCACTTCCGATGACACCTTCGCAAACACTTGTCATCGAGCATTGGCTGGCGCCCCTGCCCGATGACGCCGCGGAACATCTCTTGACGATGCTGCAGCACAAGGGTAGTCCCTGGGTGGAAGACATCCGCCGGCGCATACGAGGAGAAGTGGCAGGCGTCGAAGACCACTTTTTCACTGCCCGCGACGGCTTGCGCACGGTCGGCAACGTCTGGTACACGGTCGCGCAGGATGCGCCGCGGTTAGGACTCGTTGGCCACGTGCTGACCGATCCCGACTTCCGTCGCCGCGGCATCGCCCGACAACTGCTGGGACGGGCCATGACCGAGTTTCATTCTCGCGGCGGCGCGATGATGCAGTTATTCACGTCCACACTCCACTCGCTCCCCTTCTACGAGGAAGCGGGATTCGAGAACCTCTATACGCAGCAGGTGTATCACGATCGCGACTGGTACATGCGCAGCCCTCATGGCTCGGACAGGATCCTCCGCGACTGGTTTGCTCCCACCGAAGTGGACATGAGACCGCTGGCCCCAGCCGACCTTCCGCAGTACTGCCTGTTGTACAATGCCCAACACGATCATGTCTTGAAGGATCGGGCGCAGCAGATCGGTTCGGGACTGGAGGCCGAGTTGGCGTTTATTGACGTCTCCCAGGCACTAGCGCAAGGTCGCGGCGCGGTGTACGTCGTCGAGAATCGGCACACGATCGTCGGAGCGTCGGCCCTGATTCGCAGCGGCTTTGCCCATCAATCGCATATCGCATTGTTCGACGTCTACCTGCATTCGTCAGGAATCGCCCACACTTGCGAACTGGCCCAACAGTGCCTGGCCCGGCGCGAGCCACTTCAGGTGGAGCATGTCTATGCGTTAGCCGCGGACAAAGGCAAGCGCGCCGTCTTCCAGCAGCTGGGGTTCCTGTCGCGGGGCGTCCTGAAGCATCACTACCGGATGGGACAGCAGCGACTGGACTGCGAGCTTTTCGAACTGGGGCCGGCCTGAACATTTCGACAGCTTCGGTGCGCGGCGGGGGGGTCCAAAAAGTCTAAAAAGAGTCCTGACCCCTTTTTCCCGCGTGGGTGCGCTGCAGTTCGTTCTGCAGCTGCCGACTTAACCCGAAGTAGTTGCTGGGGCGGTTCAGTTCCAGCGTGAAGGAGAATTTCTGCAGCGGGTGTTCGGCGCTCACCACCGGCATGCGGTGAATCAGCAATGCACTGGTCGGTTGGCCATTCCATTTCGCCAGGAAGACGCCCGTTCCGGCGGCCGGCTCCGGCTGCAGCTGAAAGATCCGCGTCACCACCGCCACCACGGCTCGCTCGTCCCCCACAATGCCATCCAGCGCGATGCGCTGCACCTGCTGGTGTTGATCGAAGTAGTAGGTCAGCGACCCGACGACATCCGTGGGACCGGTGCCCGTCACGAGCGGCACGCGCAGTCCGTCCAACGGGCCATCGATGCGTGTGGTCGACACGCGCGGCCAGCTGTCCAGAACCCACCGCGGCGACACGTCGAATCGCAGCACGCCTTCGAGGTTGATGGTCGGTGTCAGGCGCGTTCCCGCCGCCGCCTGGCCGGCCGGAGCGTACTGCTGCTGTTGCGCCAGCAGGCGATTCACCGCGGGATCCATGATACCGTCGATCTGCGGCATCTCTGCCACATCGCTCGCCAGCAGCGACTGGATTTTTTCGCGGAGCGGTCCGGTCGAGTCGCCAAACATGGCATAGGGCACCACGAACGCGAGCACCAGGAGCAACGGCGTCGCGAACTTTCGAATCAGCTCGGTCATCTCTGGGCTCCTCCTGCACCGCGCATGGCCATCCCCTCTCTCTGGAGACTTTGATCGGCTGCCGACGGACGCGACTTGCGAGATCGCCGGATCGCTCGGGCAGCTTGCCCAGACGTGAGAACGGGCAGGTCGCGTGCAAGCCCCGCAGGTGCTACACGGGCGGGTCCGACTCTGACAGTTGTGCGGATTCGTCCGCCACGGTCGCGGCGACGGTACCACGAGTCGCCGCGTGGCCGTGCTCCCGGCTCAGGGCTCGTACCCGCGTCGAAGGTGAGTTCCCTGGGTGCGTCGGGAGACCGTCAGCCATCCCCGCGCTGTTGGGTCAAGTCGTCGGGGGTCACTCCCAGCAGCGCCGCGGCATACTCGAGATCGGAGTAGTACGCGGCCCGTTCATTCCCCAATTCGATTCCCAGCATCTGCAGCATCCGTTCGGCCTTCTCCTGCGGATAGCGTCGCCTGAGCTGTTTCAGTACGCTGCGAAAGTCCTCTTGTTCCAGCGCCGCCCCCAGGGTCGGCCACCGCCGAATCAGGTGGCGAGGATTGTGCCGCAGCACCAGTTGGCGGCAGTACGAGGCAACGTCCTCCAGCCCCATCTCGGAGGCGATCGCCCCCGCAATCAGCAATAGTCGATCACGCACGTGGGGACGGCGACGGCGCTGGCTGGCCGAGGCCAGATGCAGATAGATCGACAGCAGGTAGCCGGCATCAGACATACCTCCTATCTTCGTCAGGACCGCCGGTCGTGGCAAGAGCGCCGATCATGCCGCAGTCCGCCGGCTCCAGCCGGCCGCACAGTCCGCCGGCGGGGCGCACCGCGACCCGGCACTCGTGGACCGTAGCTTGCTCGCCGCCGGCGTGTCACAATGACCGTATGGCAACGGATCTCCTGCACGACTATCGCTGGCTGGTGAGCGAGGAAGCAGCACCCTGGCTCGAGCATCTCCGAGGCTCCGCCACGCCGCTGGTGGCACAGACGAGGCAATTGCGTCAGTCGTTTTCGGCCGCGCGCACCCATCTGCTGCTGGAACAGGTTCAGCTGCGACGCCGAGCCGCCGCGAAATTCGAGACAGCCGAGCGCATGTTCTTTACTGCCCGCGCGTTGGAGCAGGCGACCGATCAGTGGATCGCGGCCTACAAAGCCGCTCGATTTCCGCGCCGCCAGGCCTTGGCCGACCTCTGTTGCGGCATCGGCGGCGACCTCTTCGGCCTGGCTCAATCCGCTCGCGTTACCGGCGTCGACGCGGATCCGGTCCACGCACTGCTGGCCGAAGCGAACTGCCGGGCGATCGGCCTCGCATCGCCCACCATTGCGACGACTGACGCGACGACCTTTCCGTTGGAGGACTACGCCGCCTGGCACATTGACCCCGATCGGCGGAGCGAGGGACAGCGTACGACCCGCTTGGCCGATTCGCAGCCGTCGCTCGACGCGCTCGAAGGAATGCGCCGCCGCCACGGCCACGGGGCCATCAAACTGGCGCCAGCCAGCGTGGTCCCACCGCACTGGGCGGCGTTGGCCGAACGGCAGTGGATCGGCAGCGGCCGGGAATGCCGGCAGCAGGTGGTGTGGTTTGGGGAACTGGCGCGTGACCCCGGCCAACACTCGGCGCAGGTGGTGCATCACGGCGACTCGGACGGCGGTGGCCTGTGCGGCCTGCCGGGTGCCGATATTGACACGGCCAGTCACATCGCGGAGTACGTGTTCGAACCGCACGCGGCGGTCCTGGCCGCTCAACTCACCGGCACCCTGGCGGCGCGATACGGCCTGTTGGGTGTCGACGCGACCGTCGCCTACTTGACGTCGCACCAACTGATCGAGGATCCCCTATTGTCGTGCTTCGCCGTGGTCGAGGTGTTTCCGTTCGACATCCGCAAGCTGCGTCGCGCGCTGCAAGCGCGTCAGATCGGCCAACTGGAGGTCAAGAAGCGGGGTGTCCCGCTGGATCCGGACACCCTCCGCCAACAACTCAAAGGGGCGGGCGACGAGTCGGCCACGCTGCTGATCACGCCCCACGCCGGCAGCGTCCGCGCCATCCTCTGCCGCCGCGCGAAAAAGGGGTCAGGACTCTTTTTGTGACAACTGCATGGCTTCCCACTGCTGACGCCCGATCCGCAGTACGCACTCGTCATCCCATTGTTCCAGGCGACTGTAGTTGGGATGTCGGCCGTGCTGGATGAAAGGATCGTTGTGTTTGGTGTTGTAGCAGCAGATCAACGACCACCGCGGATTGTCACTCGTGTTCTGGGCCGAGCAATGGAGCAGATTGCCGTGAAAGAACAACGCATCGCCGGGGCCCATTTCGCAGTGCAGCAGGGGAAAGCGTTCCATCGCCACCTTCACTCGCTCCGCATCGGCCCCCGCCTGCTCGCCCGTCCGAGTGTGATTCACTCGGCCGATTCGATGAGACCCGGGAAGCACTTGGAGACATCCATTCGCCTGGTTTGCCGGGTCAATCGCGATCAGGCAACTTGCCATGTCGGGAAACAGGCAGCCGAAGTCGTACCAATACCCGTAGTCCTGATGCCATTCCCAGGCGCCGCCGACCCGTGGCTCTTTCAACATGACTTTGTGGTGGTAGTGATACACTTCGTCACCCAATAGTCGTTCCATGGTCCCGGCCACGCGGCGCGAACGGACAATGGCAGTATAGATCGTCGAGTCATCGAGATCGTTGCGGAGCGTCAATCGAGTCGTCTGGCCGCTCGCGTCGCGGCGCCCGTACGATTCGTTGATGACCTCGCGATCCGCCTTCGAGATCTTGTAGAGCAGTTCCACTTCCGCGGGCGTGAACAACCCATTCAGGCGAATGAAACCGTCTCGCGCAAACGCCTCCAGCAATTCACTCCAGTTCGCCGATTCCAACATGGACTCATCTCCGACCTTCACCCAAGACTGCCAAACAACGAATTACGGCGCATTTCCAACCACGTCGCGAAAGGGCGAGGCTTGTGCCGAGTTGTGCACGAGCGCCACCCTTTCGGCTCGACAGGAGCCTCTCCGTCCGCGTGTTGATGATCCGTCACCCAGATATTCGGAAGCGCACAACCGGTCAGCTCCGGCCGGGGTTGGAAAGTGAAATTATAGGTGAACGGCCCGCCACGGACAGGGCTTCTTCCCCAGTTCCCCGCCGGTGCCCCACGTGAACTTGTCACCGACGACAGGCTATGCCAGAATCGTAGGGAGATCCCCCTGTCGGCGATCCCACGGGAGCAGTCCCGCCGGCGACCGCACCGTGACGACAACTCAACGGCTCGCGCACACCCGGAGGCCCGTTCACCACGATGCCCGCAGTAACCGTCAACTTGTACGCTTCGTTTCGCGAGCATATCGGTGGTCAAGCATCGGTAAACGTCGAGATTGCGGTGGGTGAGACGATCGAGCAGTTGCTCGGCATACTGGGTGTGCCGATCGAGCAGGCGAGGATTATCTTCTGCAACAATCGGCTCGTCGAGCCGTCGCACCCCTTGGCAGGGGGCGAGACAGTCGGTGTGTTCCCCGCCATTGGCGGCGGCTAAGCAGGGGCGAGGGGGCCAGAATCCGGGAGTCATTTTTCCCGCCGTCCGAGCGCGGCCAGTGGCCGCAACCAAAACGGAAAATCCGAAATCCCAATATCGAAATCCCAAACAAATTCGAAATCCAAAATTCGAAATCCAAAACCTTCGCTGCCGGCAAAACGGCCGCGGGCGGGCCCCAGCAGATTCTCACCAGCAGCATGCCATTGCGTCCTCCGTTTTCCCTTCCTCCTCCCTTCCTCCCTTCTCCCTTCCTCCCACTTTTCTGTGCTTCGAATTTCGGATTTGTTCCAAACATCGCCACTGCGCATGTTACCGACTAACACTCTAAACGAATTCGAAATCCAGAACTCAAGACCAGAAACCTTCGCTGCCGGCAAAACACAGTCTTCTTTGGCTAGCTGAAATTGAACACTTTGTCGAGTTCCTCATCGGGCACATCGAAGGTGGCATTGTGTGGCGAGAGCGGTTCGTTTTTGAAAAAATCGGGGAGTCGATCATCCGCCGCGGTGAATCCGGCGTGCGCGTTAAAGTCGCGTTCGCGCACCAAGACGTCCTTCCCCATGCGCAGAAGATGGTCAACGGTGAACGGTTTTCCGATGTGTGCGCCCATCAGTTCGCAGAGCCCTTCGAGTGCTTGCGGGTCGTCGAGGACCGCAAAAGCGATGAACAGGCACATGCCGGACGCGTCGATCGCCGCGGTGGCGATCTGCAGATTGCGACTGAGTTCCACCTGGCCGTCGGGCGAGAGCGGATCGACTCGGCCACCCACTCCCAGCACGTTCGCGGTGATAGCGTAGCCGGCCGTATGATCCGCCCCTTGCGTCGCCGTCGCGTAAGTGACACCAATGCCCTTGATCGCGCGGATCGTAGGCGGGCATCGATTGCCCTTTCACGGTGGGAATGCGGCTGACGCCGTATGTTTTTCCCAGCACCTCGGCCCCCGACGCGACAAGTCGACCGAGCGGAGTCCCCTGGCGTACTTCTTCCAGCAGGCCGAGCGCACCGGGAGCATCCCCGAACGGAATGAGTCCGGCCTCCATGGCCACCGCAATCGTCGCGCCGGTCTCAATCGTATCGAGTCCCAGGTCGTCATCCATGCGATCCATCTTGGCAATGGAGTCCAGGCAGTCAATGCCGCAATTGGCGCCGTGAGCCCAGACGGTTTCGTATTCCGGACCTTTGGTCAGGAATTGACCGTTTTCGTCCGGATAGATCCGCGAGCATTTGATCGTGCATCCGCGGTGGCAGGCGTGGGCCAACACGCCATCCCGCTCGACGATCAAGTCATGCTGTCGTTCGCCGCTGATGGCTTCCGTTCCTTCGAATTGCCCCGCGCTGAAGTTTCGCGTCGGGTAGCCACCCGCCTCGTTGATCACATTGGCCAGCGCATTGGTCCCGTAGGTAGGGAGCGTGTCTTTCGACAGGGGATGGTTTCCCAAAGCCGCAGCGAACTTCCGCACAGCCTGCGTGAAAGCCGGTCGATTCGCGGGCTCATTGCGTTGGCCGCCTTGCGGATCCACCACAATAACCTTTACTCCCTTGGAACCCATCACCGCACCGAGGCCGCCACGCCCACAGTGCCGCGTCGGGCGATGCTCGACGTCGGTCACGGCGATACTGGCGCTCGCACATCTCATTTCCCCCGCTTGGCCGATGCTGATACAAGCGACCTTCTCGCCAAAACGTTCGTACTGACGTGCCACGGTCTCATAGTTCCCCAACCCGGCCAGGCAATCGACTTCCTCAATTTCGATCCCGTCGCATGTAATAATCAGACGGTACAGTCGTTTCACCGACGGCTGGCCCTCGATGATCACTGCCTGGATGCCCAGCGCAGCGAGCGCCAGAGCGGCCATACCCCCGGAATTGGCCTCTTTGATCGTGCCCGTCAAAGGGCTTTTCGCGCCGGCCGACAGCCGACCGGCACACGGCGCGCCGGTCCCCGTCAGGATGCCCGGGGCCAATACCAGCTTGTTCTCGGCCGACAGCGGATGACACGTGGCGGGAACTTCCCGGGCGACGATGGCACTGGTCAACCCTCGTCCTCCCAACCCCCGCAACTCCTCACCGGGCTGTTCCACGCTGACCGACATGTCCGACATGTTTATGCGATAGATCAACGACATACGCGAGCACCTCTTGTAACGGAATCCGAGCCGCCGGTAATAGCCACGCTGCGTGAGTTGAAGTCCCGCCTCCTGTGGGCTGGTTCAGCCCCTTGATTCTCGCAAAATCGGACACGATTGTCGACAAGCAATTGATCGACGAGCGCAAGTTCCGAACGTGCGACGCGACCGTGGCCGAGTCGTGGCGAGACTAACGCACGAAGACCCCCGCTTGCGTGCCGGGTGGTGGTGGTACATCACCGATTGGCGGCAGTTTGCGCAAGAGGGGCAACAGGATGCTCGACGGGTGGTCATGGCTGCGCAAGAGACGCACCGTCGAGGGGGGCATGTCCGATGCATAGCTGTAGGAGGGTTGGCCATTCCGCTGACGTGTGACTGGATCACCATGCGGCGGTTGACTGATCCACATTGCCAACTTGTGCCCCTGGCGAAAAACGTGTCCGACGGGGAAAACCTCTACGTCCAATTGGTAGGGCGTCCCCGGAACCAGTGGTTTGGCATCCTGGTGCAGGTGGCGGGGGCGAGTCAGGACCTGCTGGCCGTTGACATCCACCCAATCGGACTTGTCCCGGTCCAGGCCGCGGTGGGAGGCACGCAGCAGCCCGCGTTGCAGCAATTGGGCGGTCCCATCCGCATCGACATCCGCCACGGCCACGAACAGATCTGTGTCGATGGTACTGCAGGTGATCCAGAGCTGTGCGGCGATGGGACCACAAATCGCTGTCGGTTCGTCGAACTCCAGGAGGTACACAAGAGCGTCCATATCCTCATCCGCAGCCCCTACAACGACGCCGTAAGAATCCGCTTCCGACTCTCCCAGGGCCGGGCGATCCGCGACCAGTGTTCCGTTGCGGCTCAGATAGTATCGTGTCCATTGGGTGTCGGGCAGCGGGAAGTCGGCCGCCTGGAGCGGCGGATTGAGTTGTCCCGACTCAGCCGGCGTTTCAAAATAAACTTCGACTCGCCGCGTGCGATCGGTGAATTCAGGCCGATCCCCCTGGCCGTCCTGCAATGTCCAGAAATCAAGCCACTCCAGACGCTGACGCTGGAAACGCCCCACGTCGCCATGATCGCCGTTGGAGAGCACCAGGTGTTTGGGGACGTCTTCTGGAAGGTAGTTCCAGAGCCACACTCCACTGGGTCCGGTCTGCTCGTCCTGGTAGGCGTGCATCAGGTGAATCGGCGCGCGGACCCCAGCGGCGAACGTGCCGGGCGATGCCTGCGCGAACTCCGGTTGGTATTCGTTACTGTGGAGCGACTTCCAGAGGATCGCATGCTCCAGATCCCAGGGGGGACGAGCGCCCACAATGCTCTCATACTCGCCGGGCGACAGGCCTCGCGCGACGATGGCCGCTTCCCCCGAGTCAAACGGCCCCGTCGGCTTGTACAGATTGACCAGCCAACTGACCGGGAAGCCTGAGTTACGTACGCCGCCAATACAGCCGATATCTCGATAGACGTCATCGAACAGCCCTGAGACAGCGACCGCTTTGAGGTGAGGCGGATTCGTGGCGGCAATCATGAACCCCGTCAAACCACCCCACGAATGTCCGTGCAGCGCCACGCGTCCGTTCGACCACGGTTGCTGGACAATCCACTGCTCAATCACCTCATATCCGTCGCGGCCATTGCGCGGACTGATGGCATCAATCGCACCGCCCGAAGCGCCCGCGCCTCGCACCGAAGCGCGCACCGTCACGTAACGGCCCCCGAAATCGCGGGGCGAACTGGGCGTCGTCGAATCGGGATAACCCATCATCTCGAAGATCGCCGGCCACTTGTGCGTCGCCTCCTGCGGATCGCATCCAGTGGGATACGCCACCGCCAGCGCGATCCGCACGCCGTCCGACATGGTCGCAAAGGCGAACTCCGAACGAAACGCCTCCGTGGCTGGCCGGCCCGACCGCGCTCTTTGCTCCAACAGCTTCCGCCGGTACGCTTCGGCCTCCGTAACGCTCAATACGCCATCCCCATCGGCGTCCGCCAAGGGATACTGCCGCAGCCATTTCTCGAGTTGCTCCTGCGACGGTTGCTGCTGTGTCGTGGCCTGAGCCCGCAGGACGGTCGTCACTCCCCCAGGCACCAGAAGTAAGCATGTGGCGAGCAGCATTCTGTGCATTGTGAGATACTCCCATTGGCTGCTGAGTGAGGCGGATCGCATGACACATGGGAACCGTTATAATCGCTGGCATTGTCCGCCGCAAACCGATCCGCGAATGGCGTGCTGAGCGGCCACTTCGTGATGGCGCCGGCGGCGGCGGCGTAGTTTGATTCTTGAATTTTTGTCGTGCGAGTTTGTCTAGCGTGTCAATCGGTATGATCTGCGCGCTGTGCGCATGTTTGGAACAAAATCCGAAATTCGAAGCACAGAAAAGTGGGAAGAAGGGAGGAAGGGAGGAAGGGAGGAAGGGAAAACGGAGGACGCAATGGCATGCTGCTGGTGAGAATCTGCTGGGGGCCCGCCCGCGGCCGTTTTGCCGGCAGCGGAGGTTTTGAATTTCGAATTTTGGATTTCGAATTTGTTTGGGATTTCGATATTGGGATTTCGGATTTCCCGTTTTGGTTGCGGGCGCAGCCCGCGTCAGGAGTAAGAGTAAGAGTAAGAGTAAGAGTAAGAGTAAGAGAAGAAATTGGTGAGGTGAGGTTGAGACTTGGGGGGGGGGCGGGGTGGAATCGAGGACATTCGGATGAACAAGCGGCAAGTGGCCATTGGCGTGGACGTGGGAACGGGGGGTGTGAGAGCGTTGGCGGTCGATCTGTCGGGCAATGTGCTGGTTTCTGCGGAAGTCCGCTTTCCGGCTGGTACGACAACGGTGACCGGTCCGCGCGTGCAACAGGATCCCCGCTGTTGGACGCGGTCGGCCGAAACGGCTCTGCAGCAACTGGTCGGGCAACTGAGCGCCGATCTCGATTTAGTGGGCGTCTGCGTGGATGCCACATCCGGCACGTTCCTGCTGCTGGACGCGCTGAACCAACCGCTGACGGCGGGAGTTATGTACAATGACCAGCGCGCAGTGGAAGTGACGCGTGACGTGGCGGAGTGCATTGACGATGAGCTGGCCAAATATGGGATCCGGATCGCATCCAGTTTTGCCTTGCCCAAGATCGTGCATTTGTTTCGCGAAACGCCCGCCTTGCGCGAGCAGTGTCGTCGAATTGTCCATCAAACCGATTGGATCGTGGGACTGTTGACGGGCAATTTCGAAGTGACCGATATCTCGACGGCGCTCAAGACCGGAGCGAATCCGGGAGCGCTCACGTGGCCGGCGGCGATCGAAGAACTGGGCGTCTCGCGCGAGCTGTTCCCCCGCATCGTGTTGCCCGGGACGCTCATCGGGGTCGTCGGCGACCACGCATCCCAACGCACGGGCCTGCCGGTGGGAACGCCGGTGGTGGCCGGCTGTACGGATGGCACGGCAGGGTGCCTGGCCTCAGGGGCTCGTCGACCTGGCGAGTTGAATGTCACGCTGGGGACGACACTGGTGTTCAAAGGCATTGCCACACGTCCCATCGTCGATCCGGCGGGAGCGATCTACAATCATCGGCACCCGGCCGGCGGTTATCTGCCCGGTGCGGCCTCGAGTACGGGAGGGGATTGGATCGAGGCGATGTTCGCTGGCGTCAACCTGGAGCAACTGGGGCGCGCGGCGGTGGAGCACGTCCCCACCGGCGAGATTGTCTATCCTCTGATCAAATCAGGTGAGCGATTTCCCTTCTCGTGTCCCCACGCCCGCGGATTCGGACTCGACCAACTCGACGACCCGGCACGGCGATTCGCGGCGGGCATGGAAGCCGTGGCCTATCTGGAGCGGATGGCGATCGAGCAATTCGAGCAACTCGGACTCCCCATCGGCCCCACCGTGTTTGCCACCGGCGGCGGTGCGACCAGTGACAGCTGGCTGCGGATTCGAGCCAGCGTCACCCGCCGAGAATATGCCGTGCCGGAAAATGCCGCTTGTGCCGTGGGGGCGGCCGTACTGGCCGCCACACCTACGTTCGGCAGCTGCGAGCAAGCGATCGCCGCTATGGTGCGCTGTGGACGCACGATCGAGCCTCACCCGGCCTGGGTCGCACCGCTGGCTGACTCGTATCAGCGATTTCTGAGCGCTCTGCGGCAACGCGGCTACGTATGAGGTGAAAGGTGACGATATTTAAAGCCTGTGATGTACGTGGCATCGTTGGTCAAGAGTGGGATCCAGAGGATGCTCGTCAGATTGGCGGTTCCTTGGGCCACATGCTCCACGTCCGGGGGCAGTCGGCGATTATCGTCGGCGGCGACTTTCGCCGCTCCACCCCTTCGCTCAAAGCAGCCTTGATCAGCGGGCTGCGGGCTGCCGGCATGGCCGTCCAGGACGTCGGCCAGGTCCCTACGCCGGTCGTCCAATATGCCGCCCGAGCGGCTCAGTGCCGCAATCTGGCGATTGTCACGGCGTCACACAATCCGGGCCGATACAACGGCATCAAGTTCATCGTCGATGGCTGGCCCCCCGTTCCGGCATTGGTCCACGAGTTGGAGAGTGGCTGTACGGCGCAGGGCACTTCTTTCGCACAGGGACCTCTGCAACAACGAGATATCCTGGCGGACTACGAGCGCTGGGTGATCGCCTTCTCGCAGCACTTCGTGACCGATTGCCTCGCTCGTCGAAATCCTCCTGCCTCCCTTTCTCGAGCGCACAGAGACTCCGCTGGGCCGCGAATCGCGGTCGATACGATGGGAGGGGCCTTTACGGGTCTGGCACCGCGAATCTTGCAGGCGGCCGGCTATGATGTCGTAACTGTCGATGACCACCTGGATGAGGACTTCGCGCGGCGAGATCCGAACCCGGCGGTCGACGCCAATCTGCAACAGCTTGTGGAGGCCGTGCGACGCTCACAAGCCGCGCTGGGCTTCGCCCTGGACGGCGACGGCGATCGCGTCATCCTGGTCGACGATCAGGGAACGATCGCTCGGCCCGAACAGATTGCCGCGATCCTGATCAAGAACTGCCTGGGGCGTTGCCGAGTGGTCTACGATCTGAAGTGCGCCTCGCTGGTGGCTCAAGCCGTGGCAGAGCAGGGGGGCAGGGCGATTCCCCAGCCGAGCGGCCATGGGTTCATCAAACGCAAACTGCTCGAACTGCAGGCGGAACTGGGTGTGGAAGTCAGCGGCCATCATTTTTTCGGCGCCCTGGAAGGTGGCGACGACGGCCTGTTTACGGCACTATGTGTGCTGCATCTACTGGCCGCCAGGCAGACTCGCTTAGCCGATTGGCTGCGAGAAATTGGCTGGCCGGCCATCACGCCCGACTTGCGCATCGCGTTTGACGGTGATCCGCAGAGCACGTTGGAAACGATCGCCCAATTGTGTGGCGGCGAAGTGACCCGGATGGATGGAGTCCGCGCCGAGTACGACAATGGTGCCTGGGCATTGGGGCGCGCCTCGATTACCGAGCCCGCGATTACGTTTCGTTTCGAGGGGCGCACGCGTGACGAACTGCGCACGATCATCAACCGCTTTCTGGCCGGCACACCCGAATTATGCCAACGCGTCCTGGAGAAAATCTGATGGCACCCGAACTGGAACAATTGATCAACATGTCCCGCACGTTGGGAGATCCCACACGTGACCTGGTTATCCTCGGCGAAGGAAACACTTCGGTGAGCGCCGATCCGGACTCGTTCTGGGTGAAAGCCTCGGGGACGGAATTGGCGCAGGCCGACCAGACCACCTTCGTACGAGTCCGAACCCAGCCGATCCTCGCCGCCTTGACCGCCACGTCGCTCGCCGACAGCGCGGTGAAGCAACTGCTCACGGAGGCCACTGTCGAAGGTGGTCGCACTCCGTCGATCGAGACGTTTCTGCACGCCCTCTGCCTGCAACTCGAGGGCGTCGAGTTCGTCGGCCACACGCACCCCACGCCGGCCGTGTCGCTGCTGAGCGTACCAGCCAGCCGCGAGCTGTTCAGGGGCTCGATTTTTCCCGACCAGATCGTACTGCTCGGATCGTCGTATGTCTATGTTCCCTACACCGATCCCGGACTGCCGCTGGCCCACGCGGTGCAGCAGGGATTGCGAGAATTCGTCGACCGTCACCGCCGCAGCCCACGCGTCGTGCTGCTGGAAAACCACGGCGTGATCGCTTTGGGGAGCAGTGCTCAGGAAGTCATCAACATCACGCTGATGCTGGTCAAATCATGCCGCATTCTACTCGGCACGCTCGCCGGCGGCGGCCCTCGCTTTCTCACGCCGGAGAACGTCCAACGGATCGACGGCCGCCCCGATGAATTGGCGCGCGCAGGACTGAGGTAGTTTCATGAGCCCTTGGTCCTGCTGCATGGCTCGCGGTCTCAGTCAGTTTGCGTGCCGTGTGACGCAATGGCTCGCTGCGAGCGTGACAACGCTGAGCCTGTCCCAGGCGTGTGAGGGGACTCCGGAGCAGCGTATCCGCAACAGATGCAAAAGGACCGTCTCACTTCTGGCGAGACGGTCCTTAGCAGTTTTTCAGCGTCCTTCAGCGGATACTGGTCTCAGCCCCGGAAATCAAGCAGAGGCCTTTTTGGCCGGCGGCATTTCCAGAGTCTCGCTCACAAGCCCGACTTTGGCAAAGACAATGTAGAGGACGAAGCCGACGATGATGGCGGCGACCGGTGGACAGGGCATTTGGAAATCGAGTTCCAGCGCTGGTCCAAAGAGACCGTTCCATGCGCCGACCACGAACCCGACCGCCCACGACAACCAGCCGGCCAGGTTGAATCCCGCGCGGGCCGGGCCACTTGCGTCCGGCCAGCAGGTAATCGGCCGTCATCGCGCCGCAGATCGGACCAAAGGAAGCTCCGATGATCGTAAACACGCCGGCCGCATCGCCCGCCTTGCCCGAGAGGACCAAGGCAATGGAACCAGCGGTGCCGATCCCACACGAGATGAAAGGATTGACCTTCGGCAGCGTATTCTTGAAACTATTGGCGGCGATCAGCGAACTGAAGCAAGCCGGCGGGAAGGCGGCAATGGCCAGCAGCAGCCAGAAGATCTTGGCGACTTCCGGTCCCATGATGAACTCCATCAGCTTCGTCGGCATCAACTTCTCATCCGCCGTGAGGGCAGCGCCTTGGCCTTCCATAATGCCCGCGCCATACGTGCCGGCCAGGATCAGCAGGGCCAGGCAGCCCGTGAAGATGGTCGCGCCGATCACGCCGACGAATCCACCCCACTGCACGTCCCTCGTGTCGCGGTTGCTCGAGGCAATATCGGCGCCGGCGGCTCCCGCCGTGGCGAAGAAGCCCACAATATTGGCAATGGCCAGCAGCATCAATTCAAAGGAACTGATTTGGAGATCGGCTGTCACTCCCAACTGCTCGGGCTTGAAATTCCCGATACCCGAGGCCGTCTTGGCGGCCAGTATCAGCAGGATCGCCAGCGGAATCAGCGGGAGGAACGTGGCCACCTTGGCCACGTACTGGATCCCCTTGAGCCCCACAAATGCAGCCAATAGAGCCCACACGACACCAATGGCCAGGTGCAGCACCGAACCTTCCGGTTGTCCGGCCAACCATGCCAGCAGCTTCGCCGAGAAGTAGGAGTTCACCGCCAACCAACCGAATTGCAGGATCCCCATGAAAAAGCCCGGCATCAGGAAACCGCCGTTGACACCGTAAGTCGAGGTCCCCACCACCGCCAGCGGCAGTCCTGTCTTCATTCCCATCAAACCGGGCGCCAGGTAGCTGGCGAAGTGGCAGATCAACGCCGCAATGATGACACCCAGCAGCGCAGCCCCAAGACCGTTCGCGAGAATCCCGCCGGCCGTGGTGGCGCCACTCTTGGGCACGCTTTCCCAAAACACGAACCAGAGCATGATCCCGGCGTACGTCTGCGCGGTGCTCTTGTACCATGGCATGCGATTCGCCAGCGGTACCGGCTGGGCGGACGCGACATAATCGGGAAGATTAGAAGCCATAAACGTCCCTCCTCACGCGACCTGCCTGGCCGCGCCAAAAAAATGTAGAAACGCGGACTGCCACTCATTTGTCACAGTGCGCTACCAGTGCGTAAACGGCCTGATTTGCCGGAGCGCCACAATCCGTTCCCCGATCCGCGTCGCCGTCCGCCACATAGCCAGCCACAACCGGACTCAGCAACCTGCGACGAGCCGACCGTCGATCAACTTCCACACCTCAGTTCGTCGCGCAGGAGAGGCGGTGTTCCAGCACATCAGGACCATGAGTATACCGCCTGTGAAAGCCCTGTAAAATGGTCTGAATTCGACTTTCCATGCTTTGGCCAGGTGATCCGCCGGAAGGTGGACAACAACGATCGGTGCCAACAGTCGGTGGCGAAATCCCCGCACGACACGGGCGGCATACGGCCGCTCAAGCACCGCCTGGCACGGGCCTCAGAAATGATGTGATCGCCACAGTTTCTCCAACAAGCCGCCATCGGCACCCCACATGACCGCGAATCCCTGCTAAAATAACGCCACCCCTCCAACCGGCGCACCTCCTGGCCGCGACTCCGTAGCGTGGCACGATCCGAAAGCGCGAAAAGGTGGGTGAACGTCGCCATCCGAATCGGTCTCTGCAATTCATTCCTCCGAAATCAGCAACAAAAGGGTTCGCCATGAGCATGTCGCGCCGACGATTTCTCTCGATGAGTGCCGCCGCTACCTCGCTTTCCCTGCTGCCGCTGAGCCAGAAGTTCTGCGGCGCCCCTTGCCGCCAGCAACATGCAACTGGGGCTGGTGACTTACCTGTGGGGCGAGGATTGGGACCTCCCCACACTGATCACAAATTGCACGCAGAGCGGTGTGCTGGGACTGGAACTGCGCACCGAACACAAACATGGTGTCGAGCCAACGCTATCGCAGGATCAGCGATCCGAAGTGCGAAAGCGATTCGCCGACAGCCCCGTGAAACTGGTCGGATACGGCTCCAACGCGCAGTTCCACGAGAAAGAACCAGAGAAGGTCAAGCAGAACATCGAGTTGACAAAGGCATACATCAAGTTGATGCACGACTGCGGCGGCACAGGTGTCAAAGTCAAACCGAACGGATTCGTGCCAGGGGTGCCACATGAGCAGACACTGCAGCAGATTGGCAGGGCGTTGAATGTGGTCGCCGCCTATGGCGCCGATTACAACCAGAAGATCCGGCTGGAAGTCCACGGCAGTGGTACCGATGAGCTGCCGAACATCAAGACCATCATGGATGTTGCCGACCATTCAAACGTGGGTGTCTGCTGGAACTGCAACGGTACGGATTTGGCGGGAGAAGGCCTGGAGTACAACTTCAACCTCGTCAAGAAACGTCTTGGTGATACGGTTCACGTGCGTGAACTCAACGTCACCGATTATCCCTACCCAAAGCTGTTCGAGCTGTTCGCGGCAATGGACTATGCAGGTTGGATCTTGTTGGAGTGTCGCACGAAAGTGCCGGATCGCGTGGCTGCCTTGGCCGAGCAGAAACAGGCTTTCGATAAATTGATCGCCGCGACGGACTGAACTTATGCAAGGGTGATAGTCGAAATCCCCGCATCATCGTGCCGGACACGGCAGCGAGGCCTGGTGCGGAGCGCTCGCTGCCAATCCGCGGCCCCGCAGCCGTTGCCTGCCGATGGGCGGCGGCCATGGACGCGCAGGAAGACCAGCACATAGCCTGTCGACTCACCGTATCGACACACGCTGCAGACAACTTCGCGGCTGGCGCAAGTGGTTGGTCAACACCGGAATTTGGGGCTGGCTGGCAACGACCAGCTACTCCCCAAGCGTCGCTGCTCCAGCCACAAGCGTCGCTCCTTCAGCCTACCGTCGAGTTGCTCCGCCGGGAGCAGGTGGCGGTGGCGGCGGGGTTTCTTTCTTTTCGAGCTCTTCGATACGTCTCAGCAGTATCTCGAGTTGTTTCTGCAGGGTCTGTGCCTGACGGCGCAGCTCTTCGAGCTGCTGGACATTTCCCGAGGGAGTGGGCAATTCCGCGGCCGGCGGCTCCAACTCCACCCCCGGCCACTCAACATCGGGGGCATCAGGCGTGGGGGGAGGTGGCGGCGTCATCTCGGTGGCGGGAGCGTCGAGGGTACTGGCACCCGGGGTCGGCGGTGGAGGAGTCGCGGCACTTTCAGCCGACGACGATTCCGGGGTGGGGGGCAGCACCGCGTCGAGCGTACGTTCCAGCGCGTCGAGCAGCGGACGTTCGCCGCGACGCCGTCCAAGTCTCAGCGGTGGTTCGGCCGGCACTGCGGCATCGCCCTCTGACGCTCGCGGCGTGCCGGGCACTACGGCCACAGCACTGCGTCCCAAGCGGACCTTCTTGCGTCCCACGCGGTCGCCCTCGAAATAGGTGACTTCCACTTCCTCGCCCGGACGAAATGCTTGAACTATCTCGACAATATCATTTGCCGATCCAATCCGTTTGCCGTTGATCGATACGATGACACCACCCAAAGGCAAACCGGCCAGTGCCGCGGGTGTTCCCTCATGGATGTTCGAGATGACGGCTCCCGTGTCGACGGTAACGCCGAAGCGACGCCTTGTCATGTCCGAAATATCGGCGACGGCGATCCCCAGAATCGGACGGGAACCTTGCACGATCGATGGGCCGCCATCGGTGCGTGGTACCGCAGCGTCGGGCGTACCGTCCCCCGGCATTTCAGGTCGCGCTTCCGCGGCCGGAGGTGGAGGCGGCGGCAATTCATCGACCGTCGGCTCCCGGCCGCCCGTCGACTCCACTCGCTCCTCGACCTTCGGACGCTCGCCTATGGTCACGGTCACTCGTTGCGTGGCCCCATCGCGGCGCACGCTGAATTCCAGCTTCGCACCAACCGGCCGCCGCACCACCCGGTCCAAATCCTCCAGACCGCCAATGGGCTGTCGATTGACCTCCAGAATCACATCATTGGCCTGCAGCCCCGCCTGAGCGGCCGGACCTCCGTCGGCCACCGACGTAATGAAAACAGACTTCCCCTCGGGCGCGACCAAATCGACGGATAATCCCAGATAGCCACTCTCGCTATCACTCTTGCGAAGCACCGATTGTGCCCCCGGTGCATCATCGAGAACTCGCTGCGGTGCGTTCAGCGCATCCTGACCCCAGGCAGCAGGAAGTCCGGCCCACAGCAAAACAAACGACCCCGACATGGCTGAAAATTTCACGGTCATGGCAAACCTCTCACTCACGCGACATATTTTCCGAGGGGGGCGAAATCGCCGTCGATCGTCGCCTGCCAGCAGGCGGCCAGGGCGACATTCCGCGATATTCGATGATTTTCACGGCCAGCATGGCTCCTCATGGTCCGTCGGGATGCGGCTGACCGCATCATCCGCAGACGCCCTTCGCCGCTGTGAAGTTTAACGCGAACTCGGCTCTACACGGCCGCATCAGGCGTGGAAAACGCCGAGCTCACGAGAACACATACGGGCCAAACCACCCTTTTTGGATCCACACAACCGTATATTATATTCCTCCCCACCGATTTTTTCGAAGGACTTGGTAGAAGTTCAGCAAATTGTTTATGCTCTTCGAGCAATGCCCGAGCAACGACCTGAGATCACGATTGAAGCCACACCGCCGCCGCGAAGACTTGAGGCGCTGCGACTGCTACGCCTTGGACGGACCCGTGTTTCGCGTCTGCTCGAGGCTGCTCAAATCGGCCAAATCGATATGCGGGGACTGTTCCATGCCCGCCGAGCTCAGCACTTCGTCGGCGCTGCCTGGGGACAGATCGTGCCGGGCCGCACGGCATTCTGCTGGCCCGCCTGCATTGCACCCGGAGAACCTGAAGATACCGCGAGCCAACTCCAGTCGGCAGTCGACCGACATCTGGATGCCGCCGGCGTTGTCATGGCCCAGGCCGTGCTGCCGCTGCGCGACCTGACCAACGCACTGCGCCTGACGCGTGCCGGCTACCATCACCTGGCCGACCTCAATTATCTGGTCAGCATGCTCGATACGTCTCCGCACGAAATGCCTCAAACAGAACTGCAATTCACCCCCTCCACGCGGGGAGAAACCAGGCGGTGGGAAAGGCTGATCGATCATACGTATCGCGATACACTCGATTGCTCGGATCTCGATGGCGTACGCGGGACCCCTGACGTCATGAACGGTTACCTCCGCACAGGGGTTTACCGACCTGAATGGTGGGTTTTCGCTCAGCATGGCGGTCAAGACGTTGGCTGCGTGCTATTGGCGGATCATCCGGAGCACGATCAGGCTGAATTGATGTATATGGGAGTCGTGCCTGAGGTGCGAGGACGAGGCTGGGGGCTCGAGCTTGCCCGCTTCGCTCAGTGGATCGTGCGCAGGGCAGGACGCGCACGATTGGTGCTGGCCGTTGACGACGCGAACTGGCCGGCGCAAAACGTCTACAAGAGCGCTGGCTTTGACGTGTGGGATCAACGCAGCGTATTCGTCCGAGAGGCCAAGCCCACCCGGGACCCTGCGAATGTAAAGCAGCGTTAGCTAGAGAAGACAGGCGGGACGAATATCTATAATCTCACGGCGGGTTACACCGAGTCACAATCAGCGCGTGACCATGATTGTCGGCGACTGGCCACAGGATTGGCTGAGAATCTCATGGATATTCCGCGATTGCCCGCACTATTCGCCAATACTCGGCCACACGCCGCTGTGAGCTGTTTAGAATGCGACCAGGGACCGACATTTTTTCCACCAGCTACGAGGAAGAATCCTCAACATTTCCTCACCAAGTTCTGACGGATTTCCCGAGGTTTTCGTGACAGGCCAAGCCGTGTTGGGAAAACTTTGGGGACCCTTCTTTACAGAAGTGCTGAGCACGCGTAAAATCGCCACCACCGATGGACAGAAACAGCTAGTGGGACTTCTGTCGGCGATCTAATTCGTTCATTCGCACGACTTTACCTTGTTTATGGATTGTGCTGCGAACGCTTGCAGCCTACAGCCGACGTTATCGCGACGTTCGGATACCTCGACAGTTAGCTGGCGTAGTAATTGGCGATCGTGGTTTGCGCAGAGGATGCGTCAGGAAGTGACAGAACACGATAGGGACATCGACTCAGCCGTGCGGAATGCCGTGGCTGGTGAAGTCGGTCGAGAACGGTTTGATCTCTGGTTTGGCGACAGCGTCCAGCTGCGTCTGGCAGATCGATCGTTGCACGTCTCTGCGGCAGACCAGTTCACGTTAGATCGGCTTCAGAGTCAGTTCCGGCCGGAACTCTCGGCGGCGGCAGCGAAGTTGATTGGTGATCCTTTTGAGATCTACTTCCTACTGGATGCTTCGCTGGCGGTTGCCGGAGACACACTAACGGCGGCCGATTCCGCGTCTTCGAGTGACGAGCGTCGAGGCGGTCGAGCAGCGAGCGTAGCGAATGTGGCGTTTGGCAACGCGTCGACTGGCCAACCTGGTAAGGGAACCGGACCGGGGATCGGCACACGACGTTTCGCTCGACTCAGCGACTTCATCGTAGGGGCGGGGAATCGCGTGGCGCAGACCGCGGCAGAGATGGTCGTGGAGCGACCAGGGAGTGTGTCGCCGCTGTTTCTATTCGGCCCCACGGGCTGTGGCAAATCTCATTTGCTCGAGGGGATCTGGTCGGCGGTGCGTACGGGCAACTCTCGTCGCCGGGTCCTGTATCTGACGGCGGAGCAGTTCACGTCGATGTTCTTAGAGGCGTTACAAGGGCGCGGCCTCCCCAGCTTTCGCCACAAGTATCGGGACGTCGATATGCTGTTGATCGACGACGTACAGTTCTTTCTCGGCAAGCGTGCCACGCTCGTGGAACTGCAGAATACCATCGATTCGTTACTGCGCGGACAGCGGCAGTTGGTGTTGGCTGCGGATCGGTCGCCGTCCGAGTTGTCTCGTTTCGGCCCCGAACTGACGGCCCGCTTTGCCGGTGGCCTAGTATGTGGCATCGAACCGGCGGACAGCGAAACGCGTCTGCGACTGTTGCGACAATTGGCCGACCGTCTGGCCGTAACGATTCCGGAGGACGTACTGCAATTGATGGCTGATCGGCTGGATGGTGACGGACGCCAACTGACAGGCGCTCTGCACCAACTCATGGCCACCAGCCGGGCATACAATCGAGCGATCGACATGGATCTCGCTCAATCGGCGCTGGCGGATGTTTTTCGTGCCACCCAGCGCGTGGTGCAACTGAACGACATCGATCGCGCTGTGTGCGACGTGTTCGGACTCGAACCGCTCAGCCTGCAGTCGCCCTGCAAAGCCCGCGCGTACAGCCAGCCCCGTGCGCTGGCCATGTGGCTGGCCCGTCAGTACACGCGCGCGGCATATGCGGAAATCGGCGAGTATTTCGGCCATCGCAGCCACAGCACGGTGATTTCCGCGCAGAAGCAGGTTTCCCGCTGGGTGGTGGCCGGCGACCCCGTCCTGCTCTCGCACGGCAACTGCAACATCCAGGAAGCAATTCGGCGCGTCGAATCGCAGATCCGCGCCGGCTGACAGGGGCTGTTGGTCGCCGGTCATCAGCGGGGCCGCGGGACGCGACGGTGGTGGCAGCGCCGGGGGCGTCACATCCGATCTTGACCCAGGTGGGGAACGCCGCTATCGTCCTCGCCGATCCAGCTGGGTTGCTGCGCGCCGCGGTGCCGCACCTCAGGCAGGAGAGAGGACGACCGCGCCGCGCAAGCATCCAAGGGAGCAGCGCATGTACCGTTCACAATGCCTGGCATGCTTCGCGTTTCTCGCGATCTTGGCACCGGAGAGCAGCGCACGAGGACAGGGTGTCCTGCAGCAACTGCGACAAGACGTGCAGAACGAATCGGAATCGAAGGAGGAGGATGACAAGAGAGACCGTTCGCGACGTCACTGCGACGAGTATGACGATTGCGAGAACAACTCGTTCTGGAACCTGATTGGCACGGTCTTCGTCCAGGGGGTGGCCTACGGCATCACGGCGCCTTTCTGGGGTCCACCTGTCCTCATCGGCGACGATTACTCCACGGTCAGCTACCTCTCCTGCTATCCCTACCAGCATGACGGATCCGGCTTCATCCTGCGGGAAACACGTCTGCCAAGATCGGAGGACATGTTTGTCTGGTCCCTGCGCGTGCGCGGCGAGTATGCGGATGATTTCGACAGCTTGACTCGCTATGGCGGACGTGTGCTGTGGGAATCCCGAAACCGCTTCGGGCTCGATACCAGCATCGATTATCGCCGCGAATGGCTGGAAACCGCTCGCTACGATGAACTGTGGAACGGGGACTTCAACATCGTAATTCGCTTCGCCGAGAGCGAACAACTCATGATGCGCACCGGCCTCGGCACGAATTTTCTTGCCCTGGGGGACGACACCGAATTCGGCTTCAACTTCACCTATGCCGCCGATTGGTTCCCTGCCAGACCCTGGATCTTTTCGGCCGAGATCGATTGGGGCTGGCTCGGACATGCCGGGCTGTTCCATGCCCGCGCGACCGCCGGTGTGAACATCCAGAATGTCGAACTCTACACCGGTTACGATTACTTTGACGTCGGCTCGGCGCAGATCGGCGGTCTCGTGGCCGGCGTTCAGCTCTGGTACTGAGCCCGCCGTCATCGACCGCCGCAGATCGGCTGCACCAGAACGAGCCGAGCGAATGAAACCGCTCGGTAATCCACACGCCAGGCAGTCGTACTCGCGGCTCCGGCGCTCCTGCAGCACGCAGGCAGCGTCAGAGCCTCGTCGACGATCGCCAGCCGAGCCGGCAAAGCAGCTGGGAATTAGCCCGGCAGAAACTTAGTGACACCCGGCACAGCGACGGCCGGCACCTCGACGTCACCCCATTCGTACGTGGTGGGGCCGAGTCGCACATCCGCGTTGATGGCATCGTCCCAATTGAGGACTTCGCCGGTGTAGCACGCCTCGCGACCAATGATGGCCATCATGGTGCTGAGCGCCATATAGCGACCGTTGTTGATGGGAGTACCGGCTCGGATGGCGGCGAAGAGTTCCTTATGCTCCTGTTCGTACATACCCGGCTTATCACCCTTGAAGACGGGCTGGCCGTTAATCGCGCCCTTCTGGCCATTGATCAGGACTTGGGCCTTCCCCTCCGTGCCCAGGATATAATCTTCCACGTCACCGGCGCAGCGAGCCATTTGACGTGTGTAGGCGAAGGCTTTCACACCATTGGCCCACTCGTAACAAACGGCGTGGTGGTCGTAAATATTGCCGAACTCGGGCTGCGTGCGCACCTGACGACCTCCCAATCCGAAGCAACTTTGGGGTGGCTGGTCATCCATCAGCCACATGGCCTTGTCGAGGCTATGCACAAACTGCTCGACGATGTGGTCGCCGGAGAGCCAGGTATAGTAGTACCAATTGCGGTTCTGGTTCTCCATCTCGCTCCACTCCGGTTGGCGTGGGCGCAGCCAGAGCGTACCGGTGAGATAGTTCTCGTGGATCGCCACAATTTTCCCGATAGCGCCATCTTTAATGCGGCCAATCGTCTCACGCACACCGAAGTCATACCGCCAACACAACCCGGAGACGATATTGAGTCCTTTCTTCTTGGCCAGCTCGGTTGATTCGAGTACGCTCCGCACGCCCACCGGATCGACCGCCACCGGCTTCTCGCAGAAGATGTGCTTTCCCGCTTCGACCGCCGCGCGCAGATGCTGGGGTCGATAATGGGGAGTTGTCGCCAGGAGCACCACATCCACTCCGCTATCGATAAGCTTCTGATAGGCATCGAAACCGACGAAGCACTGATCATCAGTTACCTGATACTTCGCACCGACCTCCTGACTGATCGACTTCTTGGCCGCCTCGACATGGTCGGGGAACAGGTCGGCCAGGGCGGTCAGGCACACATTATCTTCCGCATTCATGGCATTGACGGCGGCACCGCAACCGCGGCCGCCACAGCCAATCAAGCCGACTTTCAGGATATCGCTGCCACCGGCATGCACCATGCGCGGGTTCACCAACGTCGCAGCCAAAGTAGTACCGACGATCGCCGCCGTGGACTGTTTGAGAAAGGTGCGGCGCGAGCTGGGCTGGGCAACGCGATTGCTCGACAGGGGGCCGTTTTTCGAAAGGGGGCCGTGCTCGGACATGGTGGGCTCCTTCGGTGCTCAGGAATCGAGGACTGTTGTGAACGAGGTATGCTTGGTTGGCGAAGCGGCCTGGCCGCCACGATTGTCTGTTGTAACTCACGGTGAGGGAAAGTCCAGACGGCTTGAGGGATTCCGCTGGCGGGGACATCCCTTCGAAATCGGCCGTCAGCAGGAATCCCCCCCTCAAGCATCGACCGTCTCCCATCCCATTGCCCAGCCGTCGCTCGCCGGAGCGTGCCGCGACAGTTAACGGACGCGACGCATGTAACGCACAAAATCCCGGTCCAATTGCTCGACTTCCTGGCCGAAAGCCGTGCGAAACTGGAGTATTCGCTGATCGGATGGCACTTCGCTCAGCGGCTCCTGCTGTGCCAGACCCCGCAAGTAGTTGACATAATCCTGGTTGTGTACGCGCAACAGGTAGTAGTTCAGCGCCCACGCCTCGGCATAGGCAGCCGGAGCAGTGCCTGGGTCACGAAAACGGGCGTCGTCGGTCAGTAGCGAGACCAGCGCATCGGGGTCGCGCGTGCTGAGCGAATTCTGAAACTGCTGCAAATGCAGGCGATTGACCGATCCGATGCTCCGCCAGCCTTTGGAACTGGACAGATCGGGCGTTTCAAAATAGACGGCAATCCCTTCGCTCACCCACGTCGGATTGCCCGCGTACCGCGTTTGCAGGCCACTGTTGTAGGCTAATTGATGCGTGGCTTCGTGGACGATCGTGGCCACGGTCCGTTCGGCCGCCGGTTCGGACAGAATCTGATTGATGTGGGCCGCCGAAGTGACACTCCGCTGCCGCCGTCCGTCGATTCCGGTCAGATCGTACATTGTCACGCGATTGGACCGCATGCTGTAGTAGCCGATAATCGATGCCGTGGCATCTCCCAGTTCTTTTTTCGCGTAACGGGCATACGAAGCCTGATTGTCGAACACGAGTGCCACGAGCGGAAATTCCGGTTTGTGCAGTGCCAGACCACGGTTCTTCCAGAAGCCGTAAAATGCCCGAAACAACCGCTCATAGAGTCCGCCGCACCACTGGGCATAGGCGTCCGACGTGTTATAGCAGATCACATAATTCGCCGTCTGATGGATGCGAAAACCGGGCGTGAGTTCCTCCAGCAGTCGCTGGGCAGTTTCCTGAGCGGTGAGCGGCTGAAAGGGAATCGGGTCACTTTCGCGGCGCACCATCTCCTCGGGCTGAACGATCCACAATTCTCCGTCGGGGGCCAGCAGCAGCAGGCCGCCGTCTTGGGCTTCCACCAGCACTTTGCCGGCCACATGAAGCTCTTGCCCGTCACGACTGAGCGATACCTTTTCCACACATGTCGCCGCGGACACGCACCAGGCGTTCATCACGATGCCCAGACCCGCCACGAGCAGCCACTGCTTGCTGAAAGCGTATGTCAAATCGCCCATCCTCATCTGTCTGC
Source organism: uncultured Planctomycetota bacterium (assembly GCA_963802295.1). GTDB lineage: Bacteria > Planctomycetota > Planctomycetia > Pirellulales > Pirellulaceae > JAJRVM01. The sequence continues at coordinate 172,357 of CAWDIM010000023.1, forward strand.
TGTCCGTGGAGCTGCTACTGGCCCATTATCTTGTCATTGGTTACCTGGTCACTGGTTCATTTGTCACTGGTGATTCTCGCGTCCGACGACGTCGCCTGGCCTGCCGCCCATCTCCGTCCGACGCTGCTCCGTCATTCGCCCCCAGACGTCGGCGAGGATGCCGCCCGCCATGGTGGCGGCCGTGTCCTCACCTGCGCCGGCAGGCAAACCGAATTCGCTGCCCACGCACGCCCGCGACAGGTCCGCTTCATTATCGCACAAATCTGGCAGTCCGGCAGCACAAATCTGGCCGGCACGACAACGCACGGCCGTCAGTGGGCGATATTCGCCAGCCATTTGGCAGGCCTCACAATCGTCACGAGTGCGACGATCACTGCCAGTCCGATGATATGGGTCAGGCACACGGCGGCCACCTGATTGTCCACCCCGGCGTGGATGAGGCCAAACACGCGAATCGGTATCGTTTCCAGCCCAGGGGGCGTCGCCAGGATAGTGGCAGATAGCTCGCCACTGGCAATCACAAACGCCACCAGCCAGGCAAGCCAGAGGGCCGACCGCCGCTGGGCCACGCCCATGTGCAGGCAGCGTGCCAGCGGCCCGGCGCCGTCGAGTGCCGCCGATTCGATGGTCTCGCTGTGGAGCGTGCCAAACGCCACCCAACAGATCAACACCGGCAGCGATACCGCTCGCCAAGCCGCTGCCAGCACCGGTGCGGAAATGGTCCGACTGTAGCACCAGCTGAGCCAGTGCGCGTCGCTGAGCGTAAAGCACCACACCAACGCCAATCCAATGAGTGGTCCCATGGTGGCCAGGCCGAGTGCCGCGACGAAGGCCGCCGGCACCGCACGCCAGCCTCCGCGCCGCGCACACCATCCCAGTAGCGCCCCCCCAACGGTACTCAAGGTGGCGGCCGAAGTGCCAATCACCAACGTCCAACGAAATTGTGTCGAGAACTGCCAGAGCGCGGAAATGCGGTGGGAGCCCGGCCACGGAACCAGCAGTTCCGCAAACCGGCGCAGGGACCAGTATCGCACCGGCTGCGAATCCACGTGATCCACGACGAGGCCCGCCTGATATACCAGATTGCTCAACGGGACTCCGACCAGCAACAGCAATGCCACGGCCACCAACGCTGCAACCGGCCAGCGCCAATATCCCAGTCGAAAACAATAGGCGGGTCGAGCCGGTACGTGGATGGCCGCCACCAACACGCCATCCAACATCACCAGGGCGATTCCGGTCAACATCAACGTGAACAGGACGGCAGTCCCCGCGCCCCACGACGCGTCTTCCCCCGTCGACAGAGCGAATCCCGTGTACAACTCTTCCGCCAGCGTGCGGATCTGATAGAGATCGGTGACCGTCATCTCACTGGCCGCTGCCAGAGCGACCCAGAGGGCGGCCACCAGCAGGCCAGGGTTAGCACGTCGCAGCGTGACGCGACAGAAGACCCGCCACGGGGCGGCATCCAACAGCGCCCCTTCCTCCAACTCCGGCTCGCTCAACTGGACTGCGGCGGCCACGATCAGCGCCACCCAAGGGATCCCCCACACGCCCTGAATCCACACGGCGGCGATCCAACCGCGCAGCAACGGCGCGTCCATCGCATTGCCGGCGAGCGAGAGCCAGCCGAGTTTCCCCAACCCCGCCTCCCAAGCTGTGGCATAAAGGTACAGCGGCAAGCAGAGCAGGGCGGTTAACAATAACCAGGCACCACGCCGCAACGGCAAGTCGGTGCGCGCAAGAATCAACGCCAGCAGAGTGCCGACGGGGAGACTGACCAGACACGCCCCCAGGCTCAGAATCAGTGTATTGCGAGCTGAGCAACAACAGGCGACGGTCTGCCGTGGCCAGGAGCAGCCCCAAGCAGATCAAGAACAGCGCCAACCCTGCGCGCGAACACCAACGCCGTGTGCCGATCATCCGCTCAGTCTAATCGGACAGCGCGAACGGCAATAGTGTCGTAGCGGAAAAGTGCTTCAGCGGATCTCCGCCTCGGCCGGTTTCTCGGCCGTCGCGTCAGCCGTGACCAGCTCCTCCGTGAAGCGTGCCAGGTATTTCATCAGACTATCGTCGCCGCTGAATCCTACGACCGTCTCGTCCCAGTCTACGTGCTGCGAAAGGACGCGGCCGGCATCCACATCAAACTTCACTTCGCCATTGGTCAACTGCTGCACCAGTTGCGACTTGATGGACGGATCATCGACGGGCGTCACAATCTCGGTCCTGACCGAAATCGTGGCCACGCCGGTCTTCACGGCTTGCAGCGTATAAACCAGGCGGGTCTTGATCCGCTCGACGCGTCCATTCTTTTCGGTGCGCACTCGGATCTCGTTCGCCACATGCCAACTCTCACCAGCCTTCACCGGTTCGACGGGCAAGGGCATGATGATCTCGCCCAATCCGGAATTCGCCTGGACCGGCGCCTTGTCACGCTCGATCACCTTGCCCGAGGGCGAGACCTTGACGGTGGCAATGGGAACCCCCACACTTTTGGCCACCTGCAGATACTCGCGCGGTGGCGTCTTGTCCGTCTCGCTGTTGTAACTCACCTCGGGCCGTCCCGAGATCTTCTGCCACATGTCGACATTGGCCACCGAATAGACAAACGTGGTGTTCCCCTCGTCGTCCACATCCGTCACCTGCCACTCCTTGGTCGAAAGGGCGCGCATTTTGGAGGTCTGCGTATTGCCGCGGACCGTCGCCTCCGTCGTGCCCAGATGCCGCACCTTCCACGTGATGGATTCCCCCGCGGTGAACTTGTAGCGCAAAAGGTGCGTTTCCTCGGCCGCCCACTTCTTGGCCGCCGCCAACTCACTCGACAACGGCTCGTCGGTCGCCCATGACTGGACCGACGAAACACCAAGGGCCAACAGTCCAATCGCGGAGAACAAAACCAACCTTCGTGAATCTGCTTTCATGATTCGTGCATCCGTGCTCGGTGGAAGAGAAGAGCGCGCTGACGAGAGAAGATCCCCTCGCCCCGTCCGCTTCACGAAACGCCGTTACAGCGTCGGATCAACGACGGATATGACCGCGCCAGTCCAGTTTTTCACGCAACGTTCGATAATAATTCTGACCGCCGACCTCAATCATGAGGAATTGAGGGTCCGCGCGGCAGATACGCACTCGGTCGCTCGGCTTGAGCTCACAAATCACACAACCATCGACAACCACCGACGCCGATGCGTGCGGCTGGTGGACCACGACTTCGTAGACGCGATCCGCCCGGTCCACCACGGGCCGCACCGTCAACGCGTGCGGGCTAATGGGTGAGATCACGAATGCCTGCAGACTCTTGCGGAGAATCGGACCGCCCGCCGAGAGGCTGTGGGCCGTGGAACCCACCGGTGTGCTGATGATCAAACCGTCGCAACTATAGGTCGTTGCCAAAACTGAGTCAACGTAAAGATCGATATCCAACATCGCGAAGGGGGGACCACCCAGAATCGCCATCTCGTTGAGCCCCAACTCCTCATGGATGACAGCACCGTCGCGCAGCACGGAACATGCTCAGCATCAAGTGTTCGACAATGCGGCATTCTCCCGCGCAGACATCGGGGAAGACGTCGAGGAATTCTTCGGGCGTCAGCGCGGCCAGGAACCCCAATTTTCCCAGATTCACTCCCAGCACCGGCAGCTGATTGAACCCCAACTGCTTCACCGCGTGCAGGATCGATCCGTCACCTCCCAGCACGACCGCGAAATCGGCTGCCGCGTGGCTCAAGTCCGCTTGATGCCCGAAGTCCGTGACCACGATCTCGGCATGCTGTTGGATCACGGGCCGCAAGCGATCCGCTTCGGCCAGCACGGAGGGAAGCTGCCCGTTACCGAGCAATAGCACGCGAATCGGCCGTTTGCCGGGACCTCGCCACGGGGGGGGCTTCGCATCGTCACGGATTTCGGTATGCATCCGATGGCTCACGTTTGGCTCGTTTCGTTGCCGCCCGACAGGCCGGTCGAGCGTTCGCAAGCAGCATGATCCCAGTGGGCAGAGAGCTCGCGACAAAGTTGGGCAATCCCGGGAGCATCGAGCCGCAAGTCGGCGAGCAATTCAGCCCGTTCACCATGTTCGATAAAGCGATCGGGAATCCCCATGCGGCGCACTTTGCCGGCATCGAGAGCCAGGTCGCTGGCCACTTCCAGGACAGCGCTGCCGAATCCCCCCAGCACCGTTCCTTCCTCGACCGTCAACACAAACGAACACTCGGTCAAGGCACGGCGAATGACCTCTCGATCGATCGGTTTGACGAACCGCGCATTCACCACCCCGACATCCAAGCCCTGTTGGCGCAGTGTATTGGAGGCCTGCAGGCAATCCTGCAGCAGTGTACCGCAACAGAGAATGACCCCGTCTTCGCCCCACCGAAGCACTTCGGCGCGGCCCAACTGCAACGGCTCGACATCGCGCGGGACGGCGGCGGCAGAAGCTTTTGGATAGCGAATCGAACACGGCGCGGCATGGTGCAACGCGAAATCGAGCATCAGTCCCACGTCGTGCGCGTCCCCCGGCGCCATGACCACCAAGTCGGGAAACGCCCGCAGATAGACCAGATCGAACACGCCATGATGCGTGGGACCATCCGGTCCCGTCAAACCAGCCCGATCCAGAGTAAAGACGACCGGCAGTTTCTGCAGCGCCACTTCCTGAAAAATCTGGTCGTAGGCCCGCTGCAAAAACGTACTGTAAATGTCCACGACCGGCCGCATGCCGGCCTTGGCCAGGCCGGCCGCAAACGCCACCGTATGCGACTCGCAAATACCGGTATCAAAAAAACGATCAGGGAACTCTTCCCGAACTGGTTCGAGCTTGTTGCCTTGGCACATCGCCGCCGTCAGCACCACCACCCGCGGGTCCGTACGCATGTGCGAGGCGAGCGCATCGCGCACACAATCCGTATAAACTCGACCACCCCCCTTCTGCAGGATCGCCTTGCCATCTTCCTCGACGAAAACCGGCGGCGTGTGGAAGAACACCGGATCAGCTTCGGCCGGGCGGAATCCCCGGCCCTTTTCCGTCACAACATGCAGCAGCACCGGATCGCTCATCTTCCGTACCATTTGCAGATACTTGCGCAACAGGGCGATGTTGTGACCGTCGATCGGACCGATATAGCGAAAGCCCAAATCCTCAAAGAGCATCCCGCCGTGCAACCCGGCTTTGATCCCTTCTTTGAGCTGAGCCAGAAACCGTTCGGCCGGGTCACCCAACACCGGCATCTTGTTCAAAGCCTTCACGACTTCCGTTTTCAAACCGGTATAGACCGGATTGGTGCGCAAGCGATCCAGATAGTTGGCCATGCCGCCCACGCGTGGACAGATCGACATCTTGTTGTCGTTAAGAATCATCAACAGATTCTTCTTCAGTCCCCCAACATTGTTCATCGCCTCGAACACGATGCCGGACGAAAAGGCTCCATCGCCAATCACGGCCACGGCATGGCGCTGTGACTCACCCGCCAACTGGTCCCCCACGCTGATGCCCAGCAGCGTCGCGATGCTGCACCCGGCATGCCCGGTCATGAACAGGTCGTACGGACTCTCAGCCGGATTGGGGTAGCCCATCAAGCCCCCCTTGGTGCGAATCGTGGAAAACTCGCTGTAACGGCCCGTCACGAGCTTGTGCGGGTAGATCTGGTGTCCCGTATCCCAGAGCAGCCGGTCCTGGCGGAAATCAAACACGCTGTGCAGTGCCAGGCAGAGCTCCACCACACCCAGATTGGAGGCAAAATGGGCCGAGCGCGTGCTCAGCAAGTTGCACAGCACATCTCGAATCTCCTCCGCCAACTGGCTCAACTCGGCCAGCGACATGTGCTGCAGCTGCTCAGCCGATTCGACTTGCGAAAGCAATGGATGCATGGTGGTTACCGAGTTCTTTGAATCACGTAACGAGCCAGCGCTTCGAGCTGTCCCGCGCGCTGCTGAAATACAACCAAGGCCCGGCAGGCTTCTTCCGCCAGGATCGCCGCCCGCTGTTCACTTTCCGCCAATCCCAAGACCGACGGAAACGTCAACTTGCCGCGAGCCGAGTCTTTTCCCAACCGTTTGCCCATCGACGCCTCATCACCCCGAACATCCAACACGTCGTCCTGGATCTGGAACGCCAGTCCCAACTTTCTGCCATACGTGTCGAGGGCGGCCAGTTGTTCGTCCCCGGCGCGGGCCACCAGGCCACCCAACCGGAGCGATACGTTGATCATCGCACCCGTCTTGCGCCGATGAATCGACTCCAGCATCGTCAGGTCGCCCCCCTGAAATTCCGCCTGGAGGTCGTCCACCTGGCCACCGACCAGCGAACTGGGCCCCGCCGCTCGGGCCAATTGCTCGCAGCAGCGCGCCGCCACTTCGGGCGGTCGCACGTCCCGCGCGAGCACTTCAAACGCCAAGGCCAACAGTGCATCCCCCGCCAAGATCGCCGTCGCCTCGCCATACTTCGCATGACAACTTGGGCGGCCGCGGCGCCAGTCGTCGTCATCCATCGCCGGCAGGTCGTCATGAATCAGGGAGTACGTGTGAACCATCTCCACCGCACAGGCGGCCGGCATCGCCTCCCCTTCCTCGCAACCGCACGCGGCCGACGCCATTAACACCAGCAGCGGACGCAGCCGTTTGCCCGGCCCCAATAAGCTGTGGCGAATGGCCGCCGCCAAAATCTCCGGACAGTCACTGTCACAGGTCGCGTATTGAGCGAGCGTCTGATCGATGGCGGCACGCAACTTGCGCGAGGATTCGGCGAAAACCTGCTGAGATACAGATGTCATGGACTGGCAACTTGCTCGTATTCGATGCTCACGCACAACCACTGGGGCCCCACCCGGAGTCCGGCTCGCACCGCTGAGAGTTCAGCAGCCCCAGATCCTGCCACTGCCCCCTGGCTCCTGGGCCAGACCACGTGGAAATTGGCTCGGAGAACCCCAGCGGCCGCAGCACCCCCACATGGAGCGGGCTTCGCCAACCCGCGCGGCCCGACTCCCATTCTAAAACAGGGTGGCGGGATCGTCCATTCCGGGGTCGGCATCCCGATCCCGACTCGCTCTCTCGCCCGACCGACGGCGGCTGCGCGCGGCCTGCTTCTCCTCCAGCGACATGTCTGACTCGCCAAAGGGCTCGCTGCGCACCCGGCCCTGCTCGTCGACGCCTGACAGCAATTCAATCCTACGTTCCGCCCGTTCCAATTGCCGGAAGCAGTGTTTCAGGTATTTAATCCCCTGTTCGTATTGGGCGAGCGAGTCGTCGAGCCCCAACTGGCCACCTTCCAGTCGCGCGACAGTCTTCTCGAGCCGGTCCAACGCCTGTTCAAACGAGAGGGGCTCGCCCGAGCGATCCTGGGCCGATTCCGCCTGCTTTTTTGCCATGTCTTCCACCTCTCTCCACAAAGACCGTACCGGCCGGACTAACGCTCGACGCGCACCGCGGGCATCCCCGCCCACCTACTCCCATCAAAATACGCTTGACGCGGCCAACCGCCGCCATCCCACGGTAAACTCGCAATCCGAGTCTCGAAATCCACAACAAATGCTCAATCCCTATCCCTCACTGACCAAAACACGCGACACGCGGCGCTCGCCGGACATCGCCACGTGAGGGTGCAGTCAACGTCCATAATCTTCGATCTGTATGACCCTTCCTCCCTTCCTCCCTTCCTCCCTTCCTCCCTTTCTCCCTTTCTCCCTTTCTCCCTTTCTCCCCGATTCCCGTCATTCGGATTCGTTGGGTGGTATTTCGTATTTCGTGTTTCGTTTTTCCGATTCTTCCGATTTGTCCGATTTTGGACTTCGAACAAGCGTTCACCGCGCCCGCATGATATCGACTAACACGCTAACTGCCACTCCCCTCAATCAACTCCACTCGACTGACGGACTCACCGGTCCCATAGCGGGTGCGGAGCAGATCCCCCACCTGCAATCGACCGGCATCTCGTACCACCGCGCCGTCCTGGGCGGTGAGAGTGACGCTGTAGCCGCGAGCCAGGACCGCCAAGGGACTGAGCGACTCCAGCTGATTGGCTTTGGCTTGCACTTGTTGCTGTCCCGCGCGCAACGATTGTCGCACACCGCGCGCGGCACGAGCCTGCAATTCGTCGAGGCGACGTTCCCATTCGCGGATGGAATCCAAGGGTTTTTGGAACACACGCCGTTGGGCCAATGACTCCAATCGCGCGCGCGCCGTGGCGGCGACCGAGCCCAAGGATGACTGCAGGCGGGAATGGAAATGCTGGAGCGACGCAGCGATCTCTGCCGTCGACGGGACGACGCGTTGAGCCGCCTCGGTCGGCGTGAGCGCGCGCACGTCCGCCACCAGATCGGAAAGAGTCACGTCGATTTCGTGCCCGACAGCGGAAACCACCGGGATGTGCGAAGCGAAAATCGCGCGCACTACCGGCTCCTCATTGAAGCACCACAGATCCTCCATGCTCCCTCCCCCGCGTGTCACCACCAGCACGTCCGGCGCCGGCAGCAACCGGTTGACCAGGTCAATCGCGCGGGCAATCTCGGCGGCGGCCCCTTCCCCTTGCACGCGCGTCGGCACAATCAGTACGTCCACACCCTGCCATCGCTGACGTACCACTTCGAGGAAGTCGCGAATGGCCGCGCCGGTAGGACTGGTGACCACCGCCACGCGACGAGGGAATTCCGGTAACGGCTGCTTGTGTCGTGGATCGAAGAGCCCTTCGGCAGCCAATCGCTGCTGTAATTCGCGAAGTCGTTGTTGCAGCGTTCCCACGCCACGCCGCTCCATCTGCCGGATCACCAGCTGATACGTGCCGCGCGGCACATAGACTTCGATGTCGCCATGGCACAATACCTGCTGCCCGTCTTCCAGATCAAACGTCAGGCGACTGGCCACACCGCGCCAGACGACGGCCCGGATCTGTGATTGTTCATCCTTGAGCGTCAGGTAGATGTGCCCCGACCGCGGTCGAGCCAGATCGCTGATCTCGCCCACGACCCAGACGGCCGGAATCGTCGACTCCAGCACCTGTTTGATCCTGTCCGTCAACTCCGCGACCGAGACCGGCCGCGTCTGTTCGGCCGGCTCGCCCGATCGGTCAGCCATTTCATCACGCCTCATTCGAAGAGCCCTTCCTGCTGTTAAGGAGGCTGGAGACTCGAGAGCACCTTCTGCCGTCAGGCGATTCGCAGTGAACCGGGGGCACCTTCGTCACCGCAATCAGCAGGGGTGAGGGGGGGCGTTGGCGAAGGCGCGACAGAGCGGTCGAAGCGACTGGCCGCGCCCCGTCGCGTCACACACTGCTGTCCCTCCACCCGCCCTCCCGATGCAGCCCACTGCTCGGCGAAGGTGGTCAGCGAGTTGAGCGTCCGCTCGACCCGCTGCCGATAATGCTCGACGCCCTCTCGATCCAAGCCCGGGGGAATCTGGGTTTTCGGACCGGCAATGGCTCGCGCGCGGGAGTAGGGACGCGGGATGGCGAACTGATCCCAAGCCTGACGGCTCCGCCACGGACGGTCGTACCCCAATCCGACCGGCACCAGGGGAATGCCCAGCCGCGATGACGCGTAGATGCAGCCGGCGGCCAGATGGCGACGGGGGCCACGCGGTCCATCCGGAGTAATGGTCAGATTCATGGTCGCGCTGGTCCGCATGAGCTCACGCAAAGCCGCCACCCCACCCCGACTGGTGGAACCGCGAATCGTGCCAAACCCCATATGGCGAGCAGCCTGCGACAACCACTCGGCGTCCTGATGACGGCTCAACAGCATCGCCACATGGCAGTACCCGCGCAGGTAGAACAAAAACGGAATGTACTCGTGCCAGAAGAGGAAGATGGCCGGTCCCTGAAAACGCGGCGAAGCGGGATCGACATCGCGATCGTAGAAGACGCCCTGGTAGTCCAGCGTCCTCATCCACTGCCGGGTAATGCCGGTAATGGCGAGACCTCCCAGCTTCATAACGTAGTCATTTGTGATCCGCATGGCACTCAAGCGCCGTTCATCCGTGGCCCGGTTTCAGTTGAGTCAAGAGGAGGATTCCACCGCGCTGCAAGTGTACCGTAAATGGATCGCGGCGGAGAGTCCACATCATGCCGGGTCTGGCCATTGGCCCTGAAAGACTTCCACGGCCCCGCCGGTCAAGAATACGTGGTTGCTCGCCTCGTCCCACTGCAGCTCGAGATCACCACCTCGCAAGTGATTCAGGATCATGCGCTCGGTACGTCCGGCCAGCACTCCGGCCACGCACACGGCACTGGCCCCCGTGCCGCAAGCCCACGTCTCTCCCGATCCCCGTTCCCAGGTGCGTTGCCGCACCACGCTCCCCGAGACGACTTCGACAAATTCCACATTCACCCGTGCCGGAAACCGCTCGTCCCGTTCGATCTTCGGTCCCCAACCCAGCACCAGCTCGTCAGTCGCTTCGTCGACAAACACGACGCAGTGAGGGTTCCCCATCGACACGCACGTAACCGACAGCGTCAGGCCGTCGATCTGCAGCGGCTGGTTGACCACGGGAGTACCGCTGAGCGTTGTGGGGATCCGCGCCGCCTCCAGGATGGGAGGTCCCATGTCGACCCGCACCCGCTCGACTTTGCCGTCCGCGAGTTGGAGCGTCAAGGACAAGACGCCGGCCGCCGTTTCGATCCGCAGAGCCTCCGACCGGCAGAGTCCATGGTCGTACACGTATTTGGCCACGCAACGGATCCCGTTGCCGCACATCTCGGCTTGCGAACCGTCAGCGTTAAACATCTGCATCCGGGCATCGGCCACGTCGGACGGGTGGATCAAGATCAACCCATCGCCGCCCACGCCGAACCGTCGATCGGAGATCCGTTGAGCCAAGGCGACCGGGTCGGACGGCGGGGGTGTCGCAAAACAGTCGACGTAAATATAGTCGTTGCCCGCGCCGTGCATCTTGGTGAATCGCATGAGTTCTTCCTCGCCCCCCGCGCCGACCTGCCTCAACCGCGTCGCGCGCTTCCATTTTTTCTGATAACAGGTTGCTGGTTGACCACGAATTCGGCTCAGCACCATCCTGGCACGTTGTTCCTGGCGGCCATCGGAAGCACCCACGACGAAACAAACCCACGGAAAAAGGCAATAGACACAGCCATGGGCAGCCCATCGATGCGTGCCTGTGCCGCCGGCACGGCCCGTTTTCCGTTCTCCGTGTCTCACTTCGCCCCTACCTGAGCAGTCTATAACACGGGGAGCGATTTTCGCAGGGTCCCATCTTGGTACGTGCCGAGAAACCGCAAATAGTGCGACGACCGCGGGTCTGGCGTGCTGACATGCCGCCGTCGGCCGGACCCCGGGCACGAGTGGCTGAGATGCAAACCCGAAGCACGAAGTGCCCAAGGAGGATGTTCCGAACTGGCTTGCGGCCACCGGCGGTGTTCCCGTGGTGTGCCGAAACCGGGCCGCGTCAGCCGCTCAAATCAAGTTGCTGGCCGCATTGACCGGTCGGGTCCTTACTTTGCGGGAGCGAGTCGTCTGGGTGTGCCGCCGAATCGGTCGCCTGATCGTCCGGCGATTCAGGCCCCAATTCCCACGGGCGTCGACCATCCGCATCGCGATCCGAGGCCTCCTCGTCCTGTTGCGTCTGTCCCACGCCCGCAGCCTGCTCCGCCTTCTCGTTGAGCTGCGTCTGACGGGCGTTTTCCGCGGTCGCCTGCTGCGCCCGCGGCACTTCGCTCCCTTGGCCCTGTGCCAGTGGCGACGCGGCGGCGCTGCCAATCATTCCCATCGGTCCGATACTCATTCGACACCTCCCGCGGCCTCTTTCCGCTCGTCGCCGGTAATCGACTAGCGTTTGGTCAGCGCCCCGCGGCGACAATCACTAGTTACCCTATCGGTTCCTTCGTTCTGCGACGTTCCTGCGGTTCTCTGGCTGTTGGTCTGCACCGGTTGTAGCGGCCCGGCGCGGTCCCGCGCGGTCCCGCGCAGGCCGTACTACCGTTCATTTCGTCGTCCGCGGATGCTCGGTGTCTCGGGAATTTTGTTGATTTTTTTTCAGCTCAAAGTGTAACCCCGCCTGCCGGCGGCTAACGTCCGCTGCTCCAGGGGAGCAGCGGCGCGGCGGTGCGCGTGGCGGTTTCGGGGAAGAGCCGCTGCAAGGTCTCATCCAGTTCGGGGAGGGGCTTCTTGTTGACTTGGGGAGCATCGATATCTCCCACCACTTGAATCGACAGAATATTGCGGCTGGCTTCGGCCAGCAGTGTTCGAATGACGGGCAACTGGAACTCATGACGCCCCAACAACGCGTAAAAGTCCAGGTTGATTTGGCGATTCAGGTCGATGCGGCCTTTTCCTTTGAGACTGATCGCATCGCCCGAGAAATCAATCCGGTCGAGGAACAGGAGTTCGTCTTGCACACGAAAATCCACGTCACTGCTGGTGAACGCCGTAGCGTCCGGTTGCCGCAGACGGAGCACCTTGAGCAGCTGAACCATGACGGGGAGTTCATAGATATTGGCTTCGCGCAGCCGCACCTGGCCGTTCCCCTGCAGGGTATGCAGGCCGGCGGCCGTACCGGCCAGATGGAGCACGGCGAAGACTTTCCCCGAGATATCGTGGCGCTGCGAATGGATGCTGCGTGAGAAGTCGGCCACATCGCCATTGGCCATGGTCGCGTCCAGTGCGAATCGCAGTTCGTCGTCGAACAGCAGATGGGCGTCCAGCGTCACGTCACCTCCCATCGCTTTGGCGGTCAACTGTCGTGGCGGACTGCCGCCTTGCGCCACCGACACGCGAGATCCAACCACCAGTTGACGCGCGTCGATCCAGAACGGCCCTTGCAACTGGGAGACCTGCACGGCGCGCGTGACGAGTGAGTCGATTTCCAGGATGCCGCGGCTGTGAAATCCCTGTGCCTTCTTCTCTCCAATCAAACGCACGCCGCCATAGACGTGCTCCAGTTTCAGCTGGTTGTCGAGCGCACCGTCGTCGATATCCAGCAACAGATCCCAGTCGGCAGTCAGCGGCTGGCCTGCTCCGCCGCGAAAACTTGACTTGCCGTTGATACTGATCAGACCACGGTACTTCAACTGACGCACGGCCGGACGCATGGGCTCGGGCAACGCGTCGATCAGTTCGTGGTCGACGGGCAGCGCATCGGCGGTGACTCGCGTCAATGACACATCCCAACTCTCGTCAGGTGATACACGCCCCTGGCCGGCCAACTCCACGCGCGAGTTGCCGCGCACGGCCGTGACGTTCCGAAACTGGAACTCCCCGTTGGAAAAATGCACGAGTCCCGTGCAGTCGTCCAGTCGCAAGGGAAACCAAGTCGGGTGCACGGTAATGCTGCGCCCGTCGACATTCTGGTCGGGGGGCCACTTTTCGGCCGCCACGTCGAAGGTGGTGTGTTGGGCATGCGAGTCGTGGCGAACCGAGATCGCCACATGGTCGACCGTCCCCCGCGGCCGCATGCTATCCCAGAAGCGGCCCGCGCCCGCCTGCAGTTTTCCGACGGCATTGCGCAACGAATCGTCCAGCGGGACATCCCAACACTTGAAGTTCAGGATCAACTCGCCTCCCGGCATGTCGGATGCGGCCGGAACCCATCCGCCGCTGCAGAGAATGTAACTGCTGGCATGACTCCCCCGCAGATCCTGAAACTCCCAGCGATTGTCGGCCAGAATCAGCCGCCCGGAGATCTTATGAATGGCATAAGGAAATCGCTCGTATTGGAGCGAACAGTCGACCAGTTCGATCTCCCACCGGCTGTGCGGCAGTTCGTCGGGCGTCCGCCTTTCAATTCGTCCGCGGGCCAGGGTGACGCCGCCGGTCGGCTGCAGCGACCGCACAATCTTCTGGCCCGTCGGCGTCATGGCCTCGATCAGTTCGTGGTCCACCGGTACGGGACCGGCCGAGCGGAGATCCAGCCAACCGGTCGCGTGCGGACCGGGATTCTGAAAGTCGGCCGACAGGTGAATCGTCTGACCGCCGGCCACGGCCGTGAAGTCGCGCACCGACACGCGATTTCCGACGAGCTGCAAGACGCCGTTGCCCTGCTGCAGCCGAAGAGGAAACTTGTGGTAGGCAAACGAGACATCGCGGCACGTCACGGTCACATCCGGAACAAACTGGTTGCCGACCGTCCGCACGTCGATCCGGGCATCGACCACGCCGGCAGGCAAAAACTTCTCCCATTCGTCCAGAAACTGCAGGGGCAGCACACCGTGAAGCCGCTCGTCCAACGGTAACTGACTGACGCTGGCCGACAGCGTCAGTTGGGGCGAGTCTCCGAGATAACCCTGGCAGTGACAGGTCAATTGCAGACTCGTCGGACCACTGCGGGCCGTGACATGCTCGATCCTCAGCTGCTGATTGTCAGCATGAATGTCCGCTTCCAGGTCGGTGAACGAGAGCGGCAAGCGGGGATCATCCACCCGTCCTTCCGAGAGGTGCCCCTGCACCACGTAACGAATCGGCTGGACATCTCCCGGCTCATGCCCCACTCGAAACTCAAAGTGAGCACGGGCGCGCAGCGTCGCCAACACCGACAGGTACTGGGCCACGTCGTTGGGCAGCGCGTCGGTCAGCCGCTCGGACATTTCCAGACCGTCCATCGTTCCCCAGGCCGTCCAACTCCCTTTCTGCGTGTCAACGCTCCCCTGCAACTTGACCCGCTTGAAATGGTCCCCCAGCAGATGTCCGCTGAATTGCCACTGATTCTCCCGCGCCGCGCCAGCGTGCGGAGTCTGAGCACTCAGGTTGATGTTCCGCAGGACCCAGGCCCCTCCCGATTGGCGGCAGAGATCGAGCAATTCGAGCGTGGAGTCCTCCACCACGATCGCCGGTACGGAACCGCCAAAGGCGGGCAAGGGAAGCAACCTGGCAGCATTCCAGACGCCATTTCGATGACAGGTCGCTCGGACCCGCATCCTGCGCACCGTCACCCGCTTGACCGTCGGCTTGCCGCCGAGCAACTCGCGCAGGTCGGCGCAACATTCCAGGAACATCTCATCGATGTGGAGCAGATCCTGGTAGTTCGACTCCTCGCCGTGAGCCGACAGAGAGAATCCGCGCAGCTCGATGCCTTGCCCTTCGATCCGACGGGCGGCCTGGATCCGAACATCCATGTCCCGGTAATGGTCCGCGAACATTGCCTGCACCCGCGCTCGGATCTGCTCGTCCAACTGGGCAATGACCAACTGGCGACAAGTGACCAGCCCCGCGGCGCACACCAGCACCGCCAACAGCAGCCAACGCACGAGGCTGCCGAGTCGTGCCAGTAGTCCGCGTTTCTCCTGCATATGGCCCGGAATCCTTTCCAGCGCACCCGTCGTTCCAGCGCACCCGTCTCCAAAGTGCGAAACATAACCCGTCACCGGCCAACCGTCACCGGCCCGGAATCGTGGCGGCTCGACCAGCGAGCGATCAGCGCCGCCGACAATATCAACCAGACCAACATTGCCGGCTGCCGATATCGAATCGAACTGACAAACACCATGTGCAACAGCGTGAAGTAAACCGCCGGCAGCAGGCAGAGCACATACGGCCAGCCTTGCCGTCCCCACTGCCATGCCCCGATGATCCCCAACACCAACAGCGGAACAAAGCCGGCTGCCACGATCAGCTGCATCCACGGACTGCGAAATTCCGTCGCATTGGGCCACAGATTCCACATCCGCAGAAACTTCTTCCCCATTAACTGGAGGACTTGGCCCGGATGAGCTTTCGCCCAGGCAACGGCCGCGTCGCGCAGCCGTCGGTCCAAACGTACCTCAAATCCGTCCCACGTCCGCCCTGACGCAGCATCCTCGGCTTTCTGCGCGGCATAGAACGAATCCGAAAAATACATGTCGCTCGCGCCGGTCGCGGCCGGGTTCCACCCGTCGTACAGACTCGCCCCCGTCTGCAAGGTCGTCGGAACGAAATGGCCGACCGCGCGTTCGTTGCGAATCCACCACGGGAGCAGCGTTGCACACATCGCGCCGACCAGGCACAACCCGATCCGTGCCTGCCGCCGCCGGTCCCCGCAAAACAGCACTACCAGTCCCCAGGCAAATGGAAAAAACAACAGCCAGCTGGGACGAGTCAAGATGGCCAGTCCGCAGGCAACACCGGCCATCAGCCCCCACATCACCTGTCCCCCAGTCGCACTTTGCCGGGTCGCGGCGGTCCAACAGGCAAGCTGCAAAACCATCAGCGGACAGAACAAAGCCTCGGCCAACACGAACACGCTCATGCCAATCGCACCGGGATAAATCGCCGCCAGCATGCCGGCGATGACCCCGGTGCGGCCGTCAAACAGCATGCCGGCCCACCACATCACTCCCATGACCGCCAGCGTCCCCAGGCCCGCACCGACGCCACGCGCCCACATCACCGGCACCTCAAGGCCCGCGCACCGGAACAGGCCCGCGAGCACCACCGGATAACCCGGTGCGCGGAAGACTCGGAACTCGCGGCCGCCATATTCATCAGGGCGCTGAGCCGCCAGCCGCTGCCCTAAATCCCAATAGCCGTCGCTGTCGGGAAACCCAAACGCCTGCGGATCCCCCAACCGCTGTTGCCACCAGACGGCCGCCCCCAGTCGCAAGACAAAAGCCAATGCGATGATCCCCAGCATTACGTACCATCGTGTTGAACGGGGTGTCATAAGCGGGCAGCCTGCTTCGCGGAACAAGGAGACGCGGAATGGTAGGCCGAGTCGGCGATCGACGTCAATAGAACTCGACGCTGAGCACCGGCCGTGGGGCGAGACCGTCAAACGAGAAACCCCTCGCCCCCGCTGGCCGGCTCGTTCGTCAAAACAGGGTCAAGTCAGGGCGCATGGGCCGGATGGCACACCCCGGGAACAGGACGGTCCCCCGCGTCGGCTCGGCGGCGCAATTCCATCACCGCCTCGCCAACGGTGACCTGGATGCTTCCCGGCAACGTCGCACTCGTCGGACCCGCCGCTGTGTGCTGCACCATACGACCGAGCTGCCGCCATTTCGCATCGCCCATATCTTGCCGCGGCCAATGCTGCAGCCGCCAGATTTCTTTCATCAATTCGCGGACGAGAAATGGCTCGCGCTGCCACAATAAGGACCGGTCGAGCCGCACCAGCTCGGGCGAACAGTAGGTCATGCACCGTTCGAGCAAGGCTGTAACCAGCGCAGTAATCACCTCCTGCGCTTCGCCAGCCAATTGTCCCAAGCGAATCAGGGCCTGCGCTACCTGCGGGTTATAATCACTCGCCAGTTGTGGCAGCAGCATGTGGCGGATGCGATTACGTGTGAAGGCCAACGACTGATTCGAAGAATCTTCGCGATAAGCTTGGTGGCGATCCGCCAGGTACTCGCGAATGCTGACCCGCGGGACCGATAGCAGCGGCCTGATAATCGTGGTCATTTGACTCAACCGCCGCGTGGCCGGAATACCGGCCAGCCCGGCCAGACCGGTGCCGCGCACAATCCGGTGCAGAACCGTCTCGGCCTGATCGTCGGCAGTATGCGCCAAGGCAACATAGCGTGCGGCACGGTGATCGGCCACACGGCGGAGAAACTGATAGCGCTGCCGACGCAGCTGAGCCTCGCGCCGGCAGACGCGCCGCCGCCGACCGATGGGGCATGCCCCACCTCCAGCGGCAGATTCAAGTGCTCGCACAACCTGCGCATGAACCGCTCGTCCTCCTCCGATTCCTCTCCCCTTAACCGATGGTTGTAATGCGCCACGGCTAAACAGCCCGGTTGCTGCTGACCGATCGCCCTCAGGGCTCGCAGAAGGGCGACACTGTCGGCCCCTCCCGAAACGGCCACCACGACACTCACATCCCGCCACAGTGTGGCAGGCCACGCCTCTGAAAGCCGCCGTTCAAATTCGTGAAATGCGTTCATCGTATCGAACGTTACCGCCTCCCCTGGATCCGGTCTGTGTGCTGGACGAGGGCGAAATCACCGTAGAGCAGCTGCGGCCGCCACCGAGCAGGAAACCGCTGGCTGATGAGTACCGACAGGCTGTTGAGTGTAGTGCGATCCTGGTTTTGAGCCCAGTGAGCGGGGCGAGCGACACCGAGAACACCCACCCGAAGGAGTGGCCGCGAGCTACCTGTCGCGTGCGAAACGCTTGCGAAATGGCAGCGGGTGGGTCAACCTTTCCGAATAGGGGGGAAATCCTGGCCTGATCGTCGCAACCACAACGTTTATCGAATGTTGGGAAAATGGAATCCTGCCGCAACGACGTCGGCAAACCGTTGCAGTCTTGGGATTCTTTGGTAACATAAAGAGCGAATTTCCCCCATCCGGCGAGTCCGATTTGGTGCTGAGCTGGTGGGGTGATTTCAGTGTACAAGTTCACCGAAAACCATTTTTGAAGCGTTTGCGCGGCGTCAAGGGCGGTGCGTGACGCGCGAGATGGTGCAGTTCGATTACGATGGACGAAGTCCGGAGCTAGTCATCGGGACCAGATCTCTTAAGACAGAGCAGGCCAAGCGATGTATTTCGTGATGCTCATGCTGAGTTATGTGTGTGGTGGCAGTGGACGCTGGAGCCAACTGCAGCTAATACCCGTTCGCCCAGACGCAGCCCGTTGGCTGCGACCTGTCAGGACGGTGCTTGGCAACGGGAGAGCGGAGTCTGGTCATATGAGCATTCGCGCGCCGATACGTTCGCCGATCGTGTGTCGGCGGCTGGGAAATCGGGCTTCTTCTGGTCTGCGGTTCCGCGGCGGTCTGACGGACCGTTTGGGAGCGGACTGACCGGGGGAGAGCTGCGCAGCGCAGCGGGCTTCTCATCATTTCCGAACTGGAGCTTGCCGCTTTGGCGGCGGGCGTCTCGCGCCTCGCACTGCGGATCGGTCGCGGACACGACACCCCAGGAACCTGGTTGATAGCCCCCTGGACTGGTCGTCTCCTGAGAGATCCATCTCTGCGCTCGCAACGTTTTTCCCAGCAGGGGAGCAAAACGTGTCGAGTCCCATAATTGCGGAGCTGGACATCACGACCACGGTCGTGATCACCGCGCTGATTGCCGCGGCACTCACCTTCACGGTGGTCAAGTTCTTGGATCGGCTGCGGAAGAAGGACGCGGAGAGCGAAGCGCGGACGATTCTCGAGCGGGCCGACCGCGAGGCCACGAATCGTCGGCGCGAAGCGGAACTGGAGATCAAAGAGCGGGCCTTACAGCAGAAGACCAAGACCGAAGAAGAGCTGGGCAAATTGCGCGACGAAATGCGCGAACGAGAGCGTCTGCTCGATAAGCGGCAGGAGATGATTGAGCAGCAGACGGACGATCTCCGCAAGCAGGAGCGGATTGTCGAGAACACACAGCGCCGTCTGACGGAACGACTGGAGGATACGAACCGCCGCAATGAGGAGCTGGCCAAACTGCTCGATATGCAGCGGCAGACGTTGCACGACCTGAGCGGCTTGACGCGCGACGAGGCCGAGCGTCGACTCTTGTCGATGCTCGATACCGAGTTGGCTCAGGAAACCGGTTCGATCATTTTGAAGCACGAAAAGCGGATCGCCGAGCAATGCGACTCCTTGGCGCGAGACATGCTCCTGACGGCCTTGCACCGCTATGCGGCCGCCCACACGGCGGAGAGCACGACGAGCACCGTGGACATCCCGAACGACGAGATGAAGGGACGCATCATCGGCCGCGAGGGGCGCAACATCCGGGCCTTTGAAAAGGCCACCGGCGTGGATGTCATCATCGACGACACGCCGGGCGTGGTGATTGTCAGCGGCTTCGATCCCGTGCGTCGTGAAGTCGCTCGCCAGTCGCTCGACAAATTGATTGCGGACGGGCGTATTCATCCGTCGCGGATTGAGGAGCTGGTGGCGGAAACGGGCAAGGAAATCGAGCTGTTCATCCGCAAGAAAGGGGAGGAAGCGGCGCAGGAGGTGAACGTGCACGGCCTGCACGAACGACTCCTCTATATGCTGGGGCGGATGCACTTCCGCACCAGCTACAGCCAGAACGTCCTCCGCCACAGTATTGAGGTCGCCTTCTTGACCGGCATGTTGGCCGAGATGATCGGATTGGATGGCGACGTGGGGCGGCGTTGCGGGCTGTTGCACGACATTGGCAAGGCGGCGGATCACGAACTGGAAGGGGGGCACCCCAAGATCGGCTCCGACATGCTCAAGCGGCACGGCGAGTCTGCCGAAGTCGTGCACGCCGCGTTGGGGCATCACGACGAGATCGTCACGGATTACCCCTACACAATGCTCGTGGCGACGGCGGACGCCTGCAGCGCGTCGCGTCCCGGGGCGCGTCGTGAATCGCTCGAACGTTACATCAAGCGGATGGAAGAGCTGGAGTCGATTGCCAGCGGCTTCGCCGGCGTGGAACAGGCCTTTGCGATTCAAGCGGGACGCGAATTGCGGGTGATTGCCAGCGCAAGAACACGGATGATGCCAAGGCGGCCAAGATCTGCCGCGACATTGCCAAAGCGTTTGAAGAGCAGTTGACCTATCCCGGAGAAATCAAGGTGACCGTGGTGCGAGAATCACGTTTCACCGAACTGGCGCGGTGAGCCCGGTGGCGGCCCCTGTTGTGCATTCTGCCTTTTCCCTCTGCCATGGGTTGGTGGCTAACGTGAAAATCCTGCTGATCGGTGACATCGTCGGAAAACCGGGCAAGAAGATCGTGCAGACCGTGCTACGCGGCCTGCGCGTGCAGGAGTCGATCGACCTGGTGATTGCCAACGCCGAAAACGCCGCTGGAGGATCGGGGCTGACACCCAAAATCTACGGAGAATTGATCGCCGCGGGTGTCGACTGCATTACGATGGGAGATCATATCTACCGGCGACGGGAAATCGACTCCGTCCTGAAACGCGAATCGAATATTGTGAAGCCAGCCAACTATCCCCGGGCGGCGCCCGGGCGCGATTGGGCGATCGTCCGCGGGTCCAACGGGGTGGAGGCGGCCGTCTTCAGCCTCCTGGGACGACTCTTCATGCGGCCGGTCGATTGTCCCTGGACGCGCGCCGATGAACTGCTGCAGGAGATCCCCGAGTCGGTGCGGGTCCGCGTGCTCGATTTCCACGCCGAAGCGACCAGCGAGAAACAGCTGATGGCCCGCCACCTCGACGGCCGTGTCAGCGCCGTGCTGGGCACCCACACTCACGTCCCCACCGCCGACGAGCAGATCCTGCCACACGGCACCGCCTTTCAATCAGATGTCGGCATGACCGGACCGTGCGAAAGCATCCTGGGACGCGACATCCAGCGCGTCATGCACACCACCATCACTTTTCGTCCAACCTTCTTTCAGGTCGCCAAGGATGATGTCCGGCTCGGTGCCACACTGGTCACCGTGGATCCCGCCACGGGAAAGGCGACGGAGATCCGCCGGATCGTCGTGCGCGAAGACGAGGCCGAAGAGCTGGAGGCGCTGGGGACGTCCTCGCTCGCCTCGACCGACCCGTCGCACACGTGACACCCGGGACGCCCCCGCCCCCAGGCACAAGACTCGCGGCTTGGCTAGTGCGCGTACGCCGCACCGTCCGTCGCAAAGTCCTCGGCCATGTCATAGTCGTAGAAGTTCTTCGCGATGTGGCCGGCAAGCAACTCAATGAACGTCCGCTGGAAGCCCCGCGGATCGCCGGAGATGACCGGAACCGAGTGTGACGTGGGGAAAGTGAAGTTGCGATCAGTCGTGCGAAAGACCTCCCTGTTGTCCTGCTTGATGTCGTACACGGTCGTCGTCACTTCCGCGCGACCTTTGAGTAACGTCTGGCTTTCGAAGATGCTGAAGTTCTCCACGTCAATGGCCACCACCAGGTCGGCGTTCACCCCGCGACCAATCTCGGCAAAATCGCTCTCATCCCAGTTGTTGGTGTCCATCCAGTCCGCAACTTCATCCTGCCGTACCACTTCGATATCGTCCACCTTGCTCCGCAATATCCGCTCGACTCGGTCGGCGACTATGGTGCTGGTCGCCGCATCGCCATAGGTCGACGGATTCATGACGCACACAACCGCCACCCGCTGGCCTTTCAGGCCTTGATATTTCGCCGGAATTTTCGGGCCGTCCCCGTACGCCAGTTGGTAGAGCACGGCACAGCCGGTCGAGCAGGCCATGAGCGGGGCCAATAGAATGACAAGCAACGCCAACGTCTGCTGTGTTGGTAGACGGCGCATGATAACTCCATTTATCGGGCGCACAGAAAACTCGATCGGATCGGATATGATCCGCAGTGAGGCGGAGAATAGCGACGAATGAAAACGAACACAAGGCAGATTTCCAACCCTCCACGCGGGGGGGTAAACCACTGGCGGGGCCGTCCTGTGTCAACCCTGGAATTCGGGTCGGGTGGCACGGGCTCTGCCCACGCCCCGCCACCGCGAACGGACGAAGCCGCGATGGAACATCGAACATCATCGTAGAACAAGATCCGCCCGGAGCGGTTCGCAGGCGAAGTGAGCAGCGAGTCCGGGATTCGTTGACCCGCGAGCGAACGCAATCTAGGATGGGAAAGAAGGGGCTCTTTTGAGCGACCAGCACCGGAGGAACCATGAGCCACCAACATCCTGTATACCACGAGTCATGGACACGCTCGCTGCATGTCGCGGTTCTGGCCCTGCTGGCATCCGCTCTAGGGGGACTCACCGTTCAACCGGCCGCGGCTCAAACCAAAAAAGCCCCCGCCAAGGGTCCCGCCGAGCAGAAATTCGAGGATACGACGCTGACCACCAAAGACGGGGTCTTCTTGCGCTGTACCTACTACAAAGGCCCCGAAACCAAGCAGACGGTCCCCATCATCCTGGTTCACGACTGGGACAGTCGGCGCGGTGAGCTTCACCAATTGGCACTCTACCTGCAGCGCATGGAGTATGCGGTACTCGTTCCCGACCTGCGTGGACACGGAAACAGCGTGCAGGTGGAGAACTCGGACACGCCACTGGACCGCGGCAAGATGCGACGACCGGCCATCGAGGCGATGATCCTGGATATCGAAGCCGCCAAGACGTTCCTGCTGAAGGAGAACAATGCAGGGAAACTGAATATCGAACTGCTGGGTGTGCTGGGAACCGGCTTCGGAGCGTCCCTGGCTTTGAACTGGGCGATCCACGACTGGAACGTGCCAAACTTGCGCAGCTACAAGATGGGACAGGACGTCAAGGCGTTGGTGCTGATATCGCCCCAGCGTTCGTTCAAGGGAACCACCATCAATCCGGCGCTCAAGGACCTGCGTGTCCTGGCCCAACTGTCCGCACTCGTGGTGGTGGGAGGCGAAGAGTCGACCGTCCTGAAGGATGCCGAACGCGTTCATCAAGCGTTTGAGCGGGCCTGGGGAGCTGACAACTCGGAAGCGGTGCAAGCCTTGCCGTTTTTCACAGCTGAAACATCGCTGCAGGCAACTGCGCTGATCAACACGCCGGGCACAGGCGTCGATCGCTGGATCGCCGCCTTCCTGGATCAACGGCTGAAGCGGCAGCAAGAGCGATTTCCGTGGGCCGACCGTACAAGCCCGCTCCAGTAACTCCGCCGAGCGGCAGGCACCGGCCGCGCTGCACCGGTAAATCGCTGGCGCCGCTGGGATATCGCTCCAGGCACCAGGTTTTCCCAGGGACCACCGTCCATTCACACTCATCCGCCGAGCCAGGGGTACCGTTAGCGACCGCGGCGCAGGCCAATCGCCGGCAGCGGTACGAGGATCCTGGCGGCGGCATCGGCGTCGAGCGAAGTACCCGCCACGGAATGATCTTCCCCCTGGCGGGGAATCACGATCTTCACGCCGATCGGCATCACCTGGGGATCGCTCAAGACGGCGCGATTCGCCTCCAAGATGTCGCCGGCTCGCTCTGGGTCGCCATAATACCGACGTGCCAGTGACTCGAGCGTGTCACCGTCGTGAATGGTGTGCTGCTTGACGGGTTTGCGTGTGGACTGGACGTCCATGGCCGGTGGTTGCCCGACACCTCCCGTGTTGAGTTGTTCGACGTTCTCCGGGCGAAACAGCGGGCGATACTGATCCGGCAACTTGGGAGGCTGCGTGGCCACCAGCAGAGGTTCCTCGACCGCCACTGTCTCCGACTCGCCGGGCGGCTCCTGCGTGACCGGCAACGGCCTGAGCGCCGACGCCGGAAAACTCTCCAACGCCTGTTGGCCAGGAACCTGCAGCGGGACTCCCTCGTCGAGCGGTGACGAATGATCCATCAATGGACCGACGACCACTGCATTGTCGCGCGTGGGATGCCGAAACGGAAAGGCGCACACCAACCCCATGGCAATGACGCTCAACCCCATTGCCAGTCGCCTGGTGCCACTGATGTGTGCCGCCGACTTCAACCTGTCACTCCCCAGTCGAATCGTGGAAGAAAGGTGTCGCGCAGAGCGACACTCTCACATCATCGAAATCGGCTGTCGGCCGGGAATAATTTCAGCCGTCGGCAAGGAATCAATCAAGAATCACACCGCGACGGCCGGGTTGTAATGATTGTGCCGGTGGACGGGTGCGAACGATGCAGCGAAGTGAGGGATGCGGCGTCCGAACGGCCGCGCGTGGAAATGGGCGGCCACCCACGCCAACGTGAGAACCGCACCGAACTGGTCGTGAGATGGGAGAGCGGCACGCTGGTTTGGGCCGCGTTGAACCGCCCCTTTCGATCCTCTTCTCGCGCCCGCCAGCCGTTGCTCGCTGGCGGACTGCAACAGCTACGGTGCGACAGGAGCGGAGAAGTCACATCAGACCATCGGCTACGGCCGTTACCGGCACCGCTTCCCTCGTCCTGCAGGGCGAGGGAAGCATCACCCATCCGTGCTAGTTCAGGGCCTTGTTTCGATTGAACATCCAGAGCAACACGGGAGATGCGATGTAGATAGAACTGTATGTCCCGACCACCACACCCACCAGCAAGCAGAACGCGAAGCCGTGAATTCCCTGACCACCCATAGCATATAGAATCACGACCACAATCAGGGTCGTGAACGAAGTGAGCAACGTGCGACTCAACGTCTGATTGATGCTCGAGTTGATCATTCCGGGCGTCAGATCGGGGCTCTTACCCCGCACTTCGCGAATGCGGTCGAAAATCACCACGGTATCGTTCACCGAATAACCGATCACCGTTAGGATCGCAGCCACAATTGACAAGTTGATTTTGAACTCATCGATCTGCAGGAATCCCAAGTAGTTGGTGACGTAAGCGCTCAAGGCAATGGCGCCCAGCGTTATCAAGGCGTCGTGGACCAGTGCCAGGACGGCTGCCACCCCAAACATGACATGTTGAAAGCGTATCCAGAGGTAGCCGACAATTCCGAAGAGACTGCCAATGAATGCGGCAATCGCCAGCGTCCGTGTGTCGCCAGCCACCTGTCCCCCGACCTTGCTGGAAGAAGGAAAAACGGGCGAATCAGCCAGATCGGCGCGCATGCGTGTGAGAACGCGTTCGACGTCCGACTGGGAGCCAAGCACGCTGATGTACCAAGTCTTGTGCGTGACGGCACTGTCCTGGGACCAATCGAAAACGGTGTCGGTGTCGACCAGCAAACCTGGTACATCCATCCCGCCGGCGGCGCCATCCGGAGCCCCTGCGGCGACGGCCCCTGCGTGCACTTCGTTGTAGGCCGTTTTGATTTTGTCCCGCAAGGACAAGGCGCTGATTTCATTTTCGAATGTCAGCAGCGCGGTTGTCCGCAACTCGATATCGGCCGGTGTACCGGCCGGGACGTCGGCAGCGGACGGTGGGGATTCTCCGCTCGCTGGGCTATCTGTCGGCGGCGAGGCTAACGGCTCAGACTGCTCGGTTGGCTTGGCGGCAGCATCGCCCGCTTCCTGCGGCGCGGCAGGACCTTCCTGTGCCACGGCGAACAAGTTGTCCGCCGGCAGATCGGTGCGTTGGCTGGTCGACCCGTCAGATTCCGACTTGTTCTCGGGAGCCGCGTCCGTCGATGGCGCGGCGGCCTCCGGCTTGTTCACCTCCGGGGCGGGCTCCGGAGTTGCATTGCTCTCAGGAGTCCCTGGCGCGGCGGCCTCCGGTGCCGCTGGAGCCTCCGGTGCCGCTGCTTCCTTGGCTCTTTCCGGTGGCGCCTCGACGGCAGTTTGCGCTTCCATGGCGGGCCCCGCCGCGGCGGGGCGCGAAGCGTTCTCTTCCAGGTCGCTGAATTCCATCTTGTAGGACGTCAGCAGGCTCTTGCCATCCGCATCGCGGAACGTCTGCTCAATGGAGTCTTCCAGCTGCAATGCGCTCTCCATATTCGCATCGATCTTGTATACGCTGTTCGCCTTCCGGTCGGAAACACTCACCGTGTTGACGGTACAGGTGATCGGCGGCTGCGAACCCTTAAAATGCTCAATCAAACGACCTCGCACTTCGTCCGGCGGCAGCGAATCGTCCAACACCATGACCACGGAAACACCTCCCGTGAAGTCGATGTCGAAGATTCGTTGACCTCGCGCCACGACCGCGATCAACCCGATAACAATCAGGGTGATCGAACCGGCGATGCAGATCCACTGCTTGCTGATAAAATCGAGGTGCGTGGAGCCGAGTATCTTCATCATTTTCAGTTGGGTGATCCATTGCCGCCGTTCAGCGATGTCGAACACCACGCGGGAACAGAAGATCGCGGTGAACATACTCATGATAATTCCGAGGATCAACGTCACGGCAAACCCGCGGATTTGATCTGTCCCAATGGCGTAGAGCACCAGGGCGGAGATCATCGTGGTCATATTCGAGTCGACGATCGTCGTCGTGGCTCGGGCAAATCCATTGCGAATGGCCATGCGCAGCGCGGCACCGCGTTGCACTTCCTCACGCATGCGTTCGAAGATCAGCACGTTCGCGTCCACGGACATGCCGACCGTCAGCACAATACCCGCCAAACCGGGCAGGGTCAGCGGTGCGTTGAGGAGCACCATGACGGCCAACACCAGCACGAGGTTCAGCATCAGTGCAAGGCAGGCCACCAGCCCCGAGAAACGATAGTAGACGGCCACGAACACGAGCACGGCGAGGAGAGCAATGACAATCGAGACTTTGCCCTTTTGAATCGTGTCGTCACCCAACATCGAGCCGATTTGATTTTCGCTGATCGGTGTCGGATTGAGTGTGGCGGGGAGGCGGCCGGCGCGGAGAATTCCCACCAGGAAGTCGACTTCCTCCTTCTTGAAATTGCCGGTGATCCGGCCACTGTCGCTGATCGTGGTGATCAAACGGGGAAAGGAGAGCAGGCGATTGTCGAGCATGATGCCCAAGTGGCGATAGAATCCCGCATCCGCGTCGGGCAGATTCTCGCTCGTCAAGAGGCGGAATTTCGCGATCCCCTCGCCGCGCAGGTGGAAATTAACGCACGGGTGCAGGTACTCGTCGTTGCCCGCGGAAACGACCCCCAGGTAATCGCCCGTGACATTGCACCCATCATCCAACGCCAGCAACACGTCCAGATTCTCGATACCGTGAGTCTGCAGGTAATCGACCAGCAACTCCTGGTTGCCGGCGACCGGGCCAATATCCTGCAATGTCACGATTTGTCCGGTCGATTCATTGCGGAGGATGCAAGACTCCAATTCATAGGCCTTCATCTTCTCCTTGGCCGCCTGGGCCCAGCGTCCGACAATTTCGGTTCCGCGTTTGACGAACTTATCCCGGCGGCGCCCGGATCGGGGTCCTGCGATTGCAGCTGGGCGGCGTCGATGATGTCCCGGTGGTCGCGGGCGTTGGCGACAATCCGGAATTCCAGCGAACCGGCCGTCTCGATCTGCTTCTTGATCTGCTCGACCTCCTGGGCATCCACCTCCGGAATGATGATTTCCACCTGGCGTTCGCCATAGGGGCGAATCACGATCTCTTTCGTGCCACTCGGGTTGATGCGATTCGTCAACGCCTGCACCAGGTCTCCCATGTTGATGTCCGTGTCCGGACCCTGCATCCGCTTCTCGGCATCCGTCGCGGAGGCGACCGAGGTGTCCACCTCATAGATCAGGATGACGCCCCCCTTCAAATCGACTCCCAACGGAATGCGAAATCGACCGTCTTCCCAGTCCCAGGCACGAAACAAGATGAATAGTGCCAAGGTTAAGGCAGCGATAATAATGCCGATCTTGAACTCGAAACCTCGCATGCGCAACGAGCGCGCGATGAAGGTGCCGAGGATAAACGGTAGCACGAGGATCAGCGCCATCACGCCCAGGATGTAGGCAAACTTGTAAGCGCTGTCGGCAAACGTGCTCTGCTGTTGAGCCAGCAGGACGGGAAGGTACATGAAGTCAAACATAACAGGAACTTCCTAATTCCCGGAAACGTGAATCGTGACAATCTACGCGTGTGTGCACGTGAATGACCAAACTACTGAACTGCGGGACCGCTCTCGCTGCTCACAACGCGGGCAATGGCGCTGCGTTGCATGCGCAGTTTGGCGTTCGTGTTCTCGTCCACCTTAATGATGACCTCATCCGACTCTTTCGAGGCGGTGACGATGGTACCGAAAATACCGCCGATCGTCACCACGCGGTCGTTCTTCTTGAGATTCTGCAACATCTCGGCCAGCTCGGCTCGCTTGCGACGCTCCGGCCGAATCATCAGCAGGTAGAACAACACGCCGATCATCAGAAAAGGGAATACCATGTTGGCCAGCGGACCCAAGCCGGTTGGCGCCGGAGCATTCCCCTCAGCCCCTTGGGCAAGCACGAGGCAGGTCATCACATCAACAAATCGAGGCATGCCAGGCCCTTTCCCCCTCAACGATGTTGCTCGCTCAGCCGACCGAACCTTGCGGACGCCGCGTGGCGGTTGTGAGCCACTGTGGTTGTGAGCCACTGTGGTTGTGAGCCACTGTGGTTGTGGCCCGTGCGTCCCCACCCGAGCGTGCGCCACGCCGGCCCTGTTCGCTCGCTCGGCCACCGTTCTCCGCAGCCGACTCCCGGCGGCGAAACCGCCGCGACCGGAGCACGTCGATCTGCCGTTGGGAACAGAAAACGGCCCGACGGCAACAGGCGACCGGGCCGACTCCCGATGGAATAGGGAGTTATCATAAGGCCTTGCGCCACAACGAGCAAGGGCAGCAGCGGGCCCCCAGGCGAAATCCGCGGGGGAGACCGGCGGCGAGCGCGTCGAGCCGCCCTCGGCCACGCCGCGAACACCGACCGCCAACGAACGTCAGCCGGCAACCCCCCACCCCGCCATCTTGCGGAGAAAATACGCCTGGAACTCCCCCGCACAAATCGCTTCACGAATTTCCCTCATCAAACGCTGGTAGTACGTCAGGTTGTGCATCGTCAGCAGAATCGGTCCCAGCATTTCGCCGGCCTTGAACAAGTGATGCAGGTACCCGCGACTGTGCCGGCAGGCACAGCACGGACATTGTGGTTCCAACGGCCGGTCGTCCCGTCGGTGACACTGATTGCGCAGCCGCAGCGGGCCCTGATCGGTAAAGGCCAATGCGTTGCGCCCGTTGCGCGTGGGCATCACGCAGTCAAACAAGTCGACGCCCCGCCAGACGGCCTGCAAAATATCCTGCGGACGCCCCACACCCATCAAGTAGCGGGGACAGTTTTCCGGCAGGGCAGGGCAGGTGACATCGAGCATGGCGTACATCTGCTCGGCCGTTTCCCCCACGCTCAGCCCCCCAATTGCGTATCCGGGAAAGCCAATCTCCACAAGCTGCTCGACACACCATAGACGCAGACGCGGATTCAGCCCTCCCTGGACGATCGAGAAGAGCGTCTGATCGTGACGAGACGCCGCATCCCGGCAGCGTCGGGCCCAGACGATCGTCCGCTGGCAAGCAGCACGCACCGCCTCGTCATCGGCGGGCAGCGCCACCACGTGATCCAAGGCCATGGCAATGTCGCTTCCCAGCGTCGCTTGGATCTCGACAGCACGTTCGGGGGGCAACGTCAAAATACGGCCGTCGATGTGCGAGCGAAAAATGACCGACTCGTCGCTGACCCGGTTCAGCCGCTCAAGACTGAAGATCTGGAAACCGCCACTGTCGGTCAGAATCGGACCATCCCAGCCCATGAAGCGGTGCAGCCCGCCCAGTTCGGCGACAATCTCGGCCCCCGGCCGAAGCGCCAGGTGGTAGGTGTTGCCCAGGACCATTTCGGCGCCCGTGCGCCGCACCATCTCGACCGTCAAGCCCTTCACGGTCGCTTGCGTCCCTACGGGCATGAAAGCCGGCAGCTGGACCTCGCCCCGCGCTGTCGTCAACGTACTGAGGCGCGCGCCACAACCTGGCTCGGTTCGCCGCAGTTGAAAGGAAAAGGCAGAGGCGGCCATCAGTCGCCACGCAACTTGAGGCTCAGCTGGGTCAGTTTCTCACGAACTTCATTCAAGCTCGTCACACCGAAGTTCTTGCACTCCAGCAAATCGTCGCCCGTCTTGCGAATCAACTCGCCGATCGTGGTCATACCCAGCCGGACCATGCATTTGCGAGCACGTACCGACAGATTCAAATCCGAAATGGGACGGTCCAAAACGGCCTGACCCTCCGGCGGCAGCTGCGACACATCGATCGGCACGTCCGGCTCATGCCGCTGATGAGCAAACTGACCCAGATCCAATCCCTTGGATAACAGCATGTCGCGAATTTCCACCAGCGAAGTTTCACCAAAATTCTTGCTGGCCAGTAATTCCAGCTCGGTCGTGCGCGTCAGGTCGCCCAACGTCCGAATACCCATCTTCTGCAGGCAGTTTCGACTGCGCACCGACAACTCGAAGTCATTGACCGAGATACTGAGCACCTGGTTCAGACGATCGTTGCGTTTCTGGGCTTCTTCGTCATAGAACATGTCACTGGAAGCCACCGCGTCCTTGAAATACAGCCGAGCGCGGGGGTGATTGGGAAAGCTGTCGAGAATCCGCCGATAGCAGGACTGAGCCTGCTCGTATTTCTGTGTGTCTTCACACATGATCCCCAGATTCAACAGAGCGCCGACATGCGCCGGATATCCGCGAACCGCCCGTTCATACAGGCGAAAAGCCGCTTCGTCGTCGCCGCGACGATCACTCTCCAGGGCCAATCCGAACAGCCCACCGCAATGCCTGGGTTCCACCGATACGGCACGCTCATACAACGCCACCACCTCCGTCGGGTTCCCACCCACGGCGGCTACCGTGGCGCCCCGCTGGTACAAGTACTCGGCGGTTTGCTCGATGGCCCCGAACAGACTATCCAACGTGGCCAACGCTCCCACGGCATCGCCCATGTAACGCTGTGCCTCGCAAATGGCCAACGCACATTGGTCGCCGTTGTACCCGGCTCCTTTGGCCGCATTGTAGCTGGCAATCGCCCCGGCATAGTCGCCGCTGGCAAACAGCGACCGCCCCGT
Source organism: uncultured Planctomycetota bacterium (assembly GCA_963802295.1). Taxonomy (GTDB): domain Bacteria; phylum Planctomycetota; class Planctomycetia; order Pirellulales; family Pirellulaceae; genus JAJRVM01. Next base: position 203,535 of record CAWDIM010000023.1, read on the forward strand.
ATAGAAGAGGGCCAAGGCGCTGCCGTCCGAATTGCGCAGGGTTTCGATGGCTCGCGGGATGCGTCCCAACAGGTAATAGCAGACCCCCAACCGCACGGCCATCGCCGGCGTCACGCTTTCGGTCAGCTCTAACTCACCAACCGAGTCGCGGAGGACCGCCAGTTTCGCACTGTCCTCAGAGATGGCGCGGGTCAAATGCTCGATCTCGCTGGGACCAAACGTACTGTTGGACAATACGATTTCTTTCAGATCAAATTCCAACCCTTGCGACATTTAGTGGTTCTCCCCATCCCACGCACCAGATCAAGGCAAGTCAGAGGCTCACGAAGAATAAGAGAGAGCCAGCGAAGGGAGTCGAACCCTTAACCCCCGCATTACGAATGCGGTGCTCTGCCAATTGAAGCTACGCTGGCATCTCAAGCGTGCATCGCGACGCACGTAGAAACTCATACGGTAGAAAAACGACGCCGAGGCGTCAAGAGCCGGATACCCAACTCTCTAAATAGACACGACTTTGCGCCGGCGCACCAGAGCGGATGTGAAAGAAGCCGACTCGTGCCAGGAGACCGCTGCTCAGGATATCGGAACCCCTCCCCCGGTGAAAACAAACAAACAACCGGCGGGGACCGACAGAAAAAGCGGGACCTCTGACGCGTCAACGACGTGTTGACGAAACCGTACGGTCAGGGGCAAGGCAACCACTACGGGACTGTCACGCCAGAGGTCCCACGGGCCAGATTCGCGTGTCGCCCAGGGATCGCTCCCCCCGCGACACACTCCACCGATACGCGAAAACAGTGCCAAATCCCTGGCGGGCCCTCCAGAACGCCCCTAACAAGATACCTAAACCTATTGATAAATAGATGTTACCACTGACAAACCAAGATCCGTGCGTGCCCCAGAATGAACTTGGGCTTCGGGTCGCGGCGACGTTCTTCGATACAGCAAAACCGAACACACGCGGCATCCTGCAGCAGTGCCCCGACCACCCGCAGACGGGACTTCTCGGATACCAAGGGGGGCGACAACGGCGGACGCGGCGGAGAGATCGCAGCAGCCAAGCTCTCGACCGGCTTACCGGCGACACCCCAGTGGGTCCCTGCTGCTGAAATCACGTCGGTATGCTACATTTCGTGCCGAAGTGCCGTGGCCCTAACCGAGGATTCCCGATGTCCCGTCCAATCGAATATCTGCCCGCGACGGCCCACCACGTGTTGATCGTGGTGAATCCAACCGCCGGCTCCGGCGCGAATCGCGATGCGGTGCAGGAATTGAGCGCCCGACTGCGGTCCGACGGCTGGCACGTCGAGACGACCTCCGACCTGGACCGACTGGCTGAGCGCACCGCCCCAGGTGTCGACCCCACTTTGCGAGCGGTTGTCGTGGCCGGCGGCGATGGCACCGTGGCAGCGGTCGTCAATCGTACGCACGCCGATACCCCGATTGCGATCCTCCCCCAGGGAACTGAGAATCTGCTGGGAAAATACCTCCGCCTGCTGGTCGCGCCCGTGCAGCTGTGCCATGCCATTACCCACGGCGCCACCGTGCGTCTGGATGCCGGCCTGGCCGGCAACCGGGTTTTCCTGCTGATGGCCGGCTGTGGATTTGATGCGGACGTCGTGCAGCGGCTACACGCGCGGCGAACCGGCAATATCCGTCATCTTTCCTACGTCAAACCCATCGTCGACTCGATACGTAACTACCAATATCCGGAACTACGCGTCTCGTGTGAATCGCCACCCACCCCATGGAGCGACTCTCCTTCCGCGCCGACTCCCGCAGGTGGCGAGGGTAGAATGTCTTTTGTCGCGCGTTGGCTGTTCATCATCAACCTGCCCCGATATGCGGGGGGGCTGCGATTCGTCCCCAATGCCGTGGGCACGGACGGCTTGCTGGATGTCTGCGGCTTTGGAAGAGGATCGCTCTGGCACGGATTAAGGTATCTCCGGGGTGTCGTGGCCGGACGGCATTTGGCTTGGCCAGACTGCTGTTATGTGCAAACGCGCCACGTACGCATCGAATCGGCGGAGCATGTCCCCTACCAACTGGACGGGGACCCTGGGGGAACACTCCCCCTCGAAATAACCGCGTTGCCGGCACGCGTAAGATTGATCGCGACGGAATCGTGGGCGCAATACCGTGGGTTTCGACACCCGCCGCGAGTGGCCGGTCGCGATTGACGGCCAGCAGCGTGCGGGAGCATGGCAGACGAGACGAATTCACTCCATCAACGGCAAGCAGGCAACCCAAACACGTGGCAGACAACCCCCTTGAAATTGGTTCCTATCGGTGCGGCACCGGTTGCCGTCTCTTATTGATTGCCGGTCCCTGCGTGCTGGAATCGGTCGATCTGGCGATGGAGATTGCCCGACGACTGACCGCTGCCACCCGCGATCTGCCGGTGAACCTGATTTTCAAAGCGTCGTTCGACAAGGCGAATCGCACGAGCGCCGCCGCCTATCGGGGCCCCGGATTCGACGCAGGGTTGGCGATCCTGCAGCGCGTGCGCGAGTCGTTTCACATCCCGGTCACCACGGACATTCACGAGTCGTGGCAGGCGGCGCGGGCGGCCGAAGTTTGCGAGTTATTACAGATCCCGGCCTTCCTGGCTCGGCAGACGGATCTGCTGGTGGCCGCGGCCCAGACGGGGCGGGCGGTGAATGTGAAGAAGGGCCAGTTCATGGCGCCCGGGGACATGCAGCATGTGGTCAACAAATTGTGTGTGGCCGGTTGCCAGCGGATACTGCTGTGCGAACGGGGCACGTTTTTCGGGTACGGCCGCCTGGTGAACGACATGCGGGCCTTGCCGCAGATGCGGGCCCTGGGGGTCCCGGTGGTTTTTGACGCGACGCACAGCGTGCAGGAACCGGGCGCCCTGGGAGCGTCGACGGGGGGCAATCGAGCGATGGTCGAGCCGCTGGCGCGGGCGGCCGTGGCCGTGGGAGTCGATGGGCTCTTCTTCGAAACGCACCCCGATCCTGATGCTTCCCCGAGCGACGGCCCCAACATGATTCCCCTCGACGCCTTCCCCGCACTGCTCCAGCGGCTGGTGAAGCTGCGGGAATTGGCGGACAGTATGCCGGCGGGCAACCTGTAGTTAGACTTGTACAGATAGACGGTGGAGCTCCGTGCGTGAACCTGTCGGCTCGGGCGTGCCACGGTGGCTGGCACCGGTCACAGACAGCACCGGTCACAGATCACACGGGGCACAGATGGCACGTGACCTAGACAACTCAGGATTCTCTCATGCTTAACGCGAACGCCGGCCCACACGAAACCTCTTCGCGAGCAACTTGCAGCGGCCGTCGCAGGTCGCCTCGCGCTGTGCACTGGATGCTGCTGGCGTTGGCCTGGGTGCCGGCGACAGGTTGCCGAGAACGGACGACAACGGCCGATCTGGAATTGATCGCGGCCGAAACGAAGCAGCCCGACCAGGATCATTTTGACGCGGCGATTGATTTTCTGAAGATGCGCGACGAGCACAATCTGGAGGGGTCGGCGAACCAGGCCAATTACCACCTGAATCGCTGGATTCGCGACGAGGCGGCCGATCCGCGGTGGATGATTGATCGCCCTTTGCTCAACACGCTCCCCGATACCCTGCGCCGCGCTCCGGCCACCAAGCAGGTTCTTTCCGATAAATCGTTGGCTGAACTGGAATTCCGCATGGGAGACGTTTTTCTCCTGGAAGAATCGCGCTGGCTGCACGCCATTGCCAAGTCCGCCCCGGCGACGCTGCCCACCCCGACGTTCGCCCAGTGGCTGACCGACGCGGGACTCTCGCCCAAGGCGACCAAGAGCCTGGCGCTCGCTGGATCGCTGTTCGATTGGACCATCCGCAATATTCAACTGGACGAACTGCTTCCGTATCCGAAGACCTCGGCCGCCGGACCAGTGGCGGGTGCGGAAAACGACGAGAGAGCTTCTTGGCCGCCCGCGATGCTGGGCATCCCTGGTCCAGGCTACCAGAGTTATCCCTGGCACGTCCTCATGTACGGACACGGGGACAGCTACCAGAGAGCGCGTGTCTTCATCCTGCTGTTACGGCAAATGCGCATCGACGCGGCCATGCTCGCGATCGACAGCAAGACGGGACGCGCACAGCCATGGCTTCCCGCCGTGCTGATCGAAAATGAACTGTATCTGTTCGATTCGGAGCTGGGACTGCCGCTCCCAGACCGGTCGGGGAAGGGAGTCGCGACGCTCAGGCAAGTGATTGCCGATCCCACCCTCCTCGACACGCTGAACATCGGAGAGAATTACACGTATCGAGTGGGCCGAGCCGACCTGGACAAAATCGTAGCGTTGCTCGACGCGTCGCCAGAAAGCCTCTCGCAGCGCATGCGACTGGTGGAGCTGAATCTGAGTGCCGAAGATCAGATGATCTTGACCGTAACTCCCGAGGAACTCAAGCAGGCCTTTCGTGACTGCCAGGGAATTCAGGACGTCCGGTTGTGGGAGGTGCCGCTCGAAGCCAACATCTATCAGCAAGCGTACTCGGCGCTGCTCGCGCGATCCGGCATTGCGATGGAAGGACTTCCAGCAGCGGGGCGTCTTCGAGAATCTCGGCCCGCTGGTCAAGGGACGCCGCCAGTACCTCTTGGGGCACCTCCAAAAACAAGGCGACGAACTGGGCGCCGCAGGTCATTTCCAGGCGGCACGCGTGGCCGACTCCGCCCTGGCGGAACTCGATTCCAAACGCGTGCAAGAGTCGATGGGGCTGGAACGACCTCGTGGCGTCAGTGATGAGGATTGGAATCACCGCATCGAACAGATCAAACGCCTGCAGGTGGAAGCCAAGCAACACGCCAGCTATTGGCTGGGGTTGACCCACATGGAACAACAAGACTATCCGGTGGCTGTCAACTGGCTCCAAACGCGGACCCTGGACAGCTACCCGGACGGCCCTTGGACCAATGGAGCACGCTATAATCTAGGTCGCTGTTACGAATCGATCGGGAAGATCGACGAGGCCCGACAACTCTACATGATCGATGAATCGCCTCAACGGTACGGAAACCTCTTGCGGGCTGGCTTGCTCGCCGGACAGGCTCCGATCCAGACGCCGTCCCCCTCACCCCCTGCGGCGGACGCTGCCCCCAGTGAAGGCGCACCCAGTGAAGGCGCCCCCAGTGAAGGCGCACCGGGCGGCGCGGGCAACTCATCACCCGACCCGGCGCAGCCCTCAGCAGGGCCGTCACCGGCACCAGCCGCGGAACCCGGCAAGCCGTGACGAGAGCGGCCGCCACACGGATGGGTCGCTGGAACTTGCCGAGCGTACCCCGGCTCGAGACGGCAAGTGGCATTCTCGACGGCCGCGCAAGGGACGCGGGGAAAGTCACTTCCAGGCGAACGGGGCACCGGTCAGCCGCTCCAACGCTTCCACATACTTTTCGCGGGTTTTGACCACGACATCGTCCGGCAGCGCCGGCGGCTCGCTGTTCTTGTCCCAATCGGTCCCGTTCAACCAATCCCGCACGAACTGCTTGTCAAAAGACGGTTGTCCATGCCCCGGCTCGTACCGATCGGCGGGCCAGAATCGCGAACTGTCGGGAGTCAGGGCTTCGTCAATCAGGATCAAGTCGCCTTCGTAGTATCCCCACTCAAACTTCGTGTCGGCGATAATAATCCCTTTCGCGCGCGCCCAGGCAGCGCCCTGCTCATACAGCTCAATACTGCGGCGACGCAGCTCTTCGGCTGCTACTGCACCGGTCACCGAGATCATCTGCTCGAAGGAAATATTGATGTCATGGCCCGTTTCTTCCTTGGTGGCGGGCGTGAAAATCGGCTGGGGCAACTGGTCGCATTGCACCATGCCCGCCGGCAGCGGAATCCCACAGACCTGGCCGGCCTGTTGGTATTCCTTCCAGCCCGATCCATCCAGGTACCCCCGCACGACGCATTCGATGGGAACCACCTGACACTTGCGGACCAGCATGCTGCGTCCCCGCAACGATTCAATGTCCACACCCCGCGGCAGCAACTGCGGATCCAGTTCGGTCGAGATGACGTGATTGGGCGATTCGAGCTGCCGGAACCAGAATTGACTCAGTTGTGTGAGGACGCGCCCTTTGTCCGGGATGCCGCTGGGCAAGACCCAGTCAAAGGCGCTGATACGGTCCGTGCTTACCATCAGCAACTGGTCACCCAGGTCATACATGTCGCGCACTTTGCCTCGTCGTACGGGCAGTCCCTCGATTGATGTTCGCAGCATCGCTTCGCTCATAGCACAATAACCTCCCCACCGTCGATATCCGTCGTCGTCAAAACGCAGGCCCCAAGTGCGACCCACTCCCACCTGAGCCGCGCTACCGACTGCCAGGAAAAATGTGGGCCACCGTTGTCATCCCCTCACTCGAAGTCCGCCACAGGCCCGGCCGCGTTAGGCGAGCATCGAGCGGCGACGTCAGCAGCACAGCCGACCCTGACCGAACAGCCGACCCTGACCGGTAATCACCGGCCGCGGCACGTCCGACCGTTGGCAGTCGGGCCTGAGTATACCAGCGCAGAAAGCCAAGCGGCTCAGCGGGTCAACAGGGGGTCGGCGAACCACGGTGGGAAGGCCCGCTGAGAGCGGCCAGAGCGATTCCGTCGGCAGGCATTCCCGGGGGGTCGAGAGCGGCACCGATTCGGATCGTGGCCCGCCCCCCACGTCGGCCACCGGTGCGGCAGGGGCGGCTCGCCGGGAGTGCGAATCCCGTTGGCGATCGCAGCAGCCTGTGGTACACTCGCCAACGTCGATAGTCCATGGCCGGGGGGGACTGTCGGTTCTGTGGTGTCGCTGGTCCGGGTGCCAGTGATTATCGGTGTCGCCGATTCTCTATCCCCTTGGTTTTCTGTGTCGCTTGAATTTCTGTGTCGCCTGAATTTCTGTGTCGCTTGAATTTCTGTGTCGCTTGAATTTCTGGGGCGACTATTAGATCGCCTCGTGGTGGGACTGTTGGGCGAAGGTCAAGGAATCGTTCATGGGCCAGATGCGTTTCTACGCACCAACGCCGGAGAAGCTGCTCCCGCACGCGGTTGAGTTGGCTTACCTGGCCGGCCTGGAAGCCATCCCGTGGCGCAGCTGCAATCACTTCTCTAACACGGTCTTGACGCTGGAACGCTCGATCTCCGAATCCGGGAATCTCTACATTCCTTGGGACATTCCGGGCATCGGCCAGCGCGTGCTATCGACCTGCACGCTGATGGAACGTGAGCAGCCTTACGATCTCGCCACCGAACTTGCCCGCGGCACGCTTCATCGCGTCCGGACGTTGGTGGCTGACATGGAAGCCCAAGGGCAGATTGTTTCGCAGGACATCCGGGCTCGCTTGCGGGAAGCGACTTCGGCCTTCATTCGTGCCACCACGTCTTCGTCAACCGCGGCCGATGATGCCGAACAGACGATCCTCATCGCGTCTGAGGCGATTCGCGAGCTCACGCAGAGCCAGGTGGCGACACATCTTTGCGAACAGGCCGCAACCAAGGGCGCGCTGCCGTCGATTCTCGTCAGCCAGCTCAATGCCACGCCGCTGCCCCAGGGCGCGACGGACGATTTCCTGGCGGCCTTTCACGCCGTCAACATTCCGTTTCGCTGGCGAGAGATTCAGCCTTCGGAGGGACCGCGTCAATGGTCAAGTGTGGAGCGGCAATTGCAGTGGAGCCGGGATCAAGGCCTCCGTATCATCGGCGGACCGCTCATCCAACTCGACCCATTATCGCTTCCCGACGGTGCCTCGAACTGGCAGGATGACTACGAGACCTTCGAAGAAAACGCCATTCGCCATATCCAGGCCGTGGTCGGTCGGTTTGACGCGGTGGTCGACCTCTGGGTCTGCGCAGGGCGGCTGAATGTTCCGGGCGCTCTGGACTTCTCCGAAGAACAACGACTGCGACTGGCCGTGGCGAGTATCGAGGCGGTGCGCCACGCGGCCCCCCGTACACCCGTTGTCATCAGCTTCGACCAGCCGTGGGCGGAATATTTGTCCACCCAGGATTTCGATCTCTCCCCCCTGCATTTCGCCGACGCGCTGGTGCGAGCGGAACTGGGTGTGGCGGGTGTCGCATTGGAAATGAACTGGGGATATTGGCCTGCCGGAACCCTGCCGCGCGATCTGCTCGCCGTCAGTCGGCACCTGGACCGCTGGAGCCTGCTGGGGATTCCCCTGCTTGTGTACCTGACCATGCCGAGCCAGTTCCAGGATGATCCCCAGGCCGTGGGCCCCGCCGCCGTCGTGCCGCATTCTCCCAGTCATCCCCGAACAGCGGCCATCGGCCAAGAACTGGCCAGCCAGCTCATCCCCCTGCTCCTTTCCAAACCGGCGCTGCACGGCATCATCTGGAACCAGCTGACCGACGCCGAGCCGCATGAATTCCCCTGTTCCGGCCTGTTCGACGCGTCGTCGCAAGCCAAACCGCTGCTCCCTCTCCTGGCTGAAATCCGCTCCAAATACCTCTCCTGACGCATCCCGTTCGGGAACGAGAAACGGAACGCTCGCACCGTGGAGCAGGGGAGTGGTCGAGTGGTGGCGGGCTGGGGCGGCGTGTTCGAACAGACGCTGCCTGCCTGACGTCGCTAACGTTCCTCCCCAGCCTCCCACCCGAGCCGTGCGTAACGGCCGGCCCGCGCCATCCACCACGCCTCCCCTCACAGCCGAAGCGTCGAATCCTCGCCCGCCTTGCCCCCTCGCACTTGCAGTCACTCCCCATTTGATGCAAGCTGAAGAAAAACCGTGCTGCGGGTACCGAAATGTACCGGGACGCGGATTGCATGCACCTCGCAACGGCAACTGGGAGTAGTCGGCATGTCTGCTTGGGTCTATTTGGCAACGACGGCGGTTTTGATGAGCGGGCAGGCAGCGTCAGTCGATGCGCCGCCGCCCGCCGCATCGCCGCCACGTCCCGTCATCGCCGCTCGGCTGTCCGACGTCGACGACGATTATTTTTTCCAGGGTGAATATCTGGGTGACGTTCGCGCCGTGGACGGCACGATCGTCCGTTTCGGCCTGCAGGTTGTCGCCCTCGGAAACGGTCAGTTTTCCGCCATGGGCTTCCAAGATGGCCTGCCAGGTAACGATTGGGACCGCGAAACGACTATCACCTGGAACGGTGCGCGCCAGTCGGACGTGCTGACGTTCCAGGGACCGCGCGGCACCATCATCATCCAGGCCGGTCGCGGCACGATTATCGACTCCGCGGGAATCAAGGTGGGACAGGTCAAGAAAGTGCGGCGGATCAGCACAACGCTCGACGCTGCACCGCCCGCAGGCGCTATCACGTTGTTCGACGGCAGTCGTACCGACGCGTTTGACCAAGGGAAACTTTCACCCGACGGCCTGCTGGCGGCCGGTGCCCTCACGCAACTGCGGGTGAACGATTTCCAACTGCACCTCGAGTTCCTGACACCCTATATGCCGGCGGCACGCGATCAAGCGCGGGGCAACAGCGGAGTCTACATCCAACGTCGTTACGAGGTGCAGATCCTCGATTCCTTCGGACTCACTCCCGTCTTCAACGGTTGCGGCGCATTATACCGGCAACAGACCCCCGATCTGAACATGAGTTTTCCGCCCCTGGCCTGGCAAACGTATGATATCTACTTCACCGCGTCGCGATGGGACTCGGCGGGCAACAAAACCGCCGACGCGAGAATCACGGTCTTCCACAACGGTGTCGCCATTCACAGCGATCGGCTGATTCCCAGCCAAACCGGCGCCGGTAAGGCCGAAAGTCCGGAGGACGGACCCATCCTGCTCCAAGATCATGGCAATCCGGTTCAATACCGCAACATTTGGATCCTGACCGGCAACGGGTCGGCACTGGCGCGGGACGAGTCGTCGAGCGAGGCGGCCGAACCGATCGCGCCGCTGGCAGAGATGATCGGCACGTCTTGCCCGGCGTGTGAGCCGCGGACCTGGGCACACCCGATCAGCGACTGCGACACGTGCGACGCTACCCGCGGCTGGATCCTGTGGAAGGGCCGCTATCCCTGACGCGGCGCTGGGACACCACTAAACAGGAAATCCGAAATCCCAATCTCGAAAACCTAAACCAGTTCGAAATCCAAAACTGAAGAGAAAAACCTCCGCTGCCGGCACAACCACAGTCGTGGGCCACCAGCAAATTCTCACCAGGCAGCGTCCTCCCTTCCTCCCTTCCTCCCTTCCTCCCTTCCTCCCTTCCTCCCTTCCTCCCTTCCTCCCTTCCTCCCTTCCTCCCTTCCTCCCTTCCTCCCTTCCTCCCTTCCTCCCTTCCTCCCGCCATTCGCATTTGTCTAAGATTGCCTGCTTCGAATAATGATTTTTTTTTTGACAGGCGCGCACCGTCCGCGCAGGTCACCGACTAACACTTTGACGTAGCTGGCAGCCTCAGAGACGGCCAAACGTGACCAGGCACATGTCGTCGCTCTGCGAGCCCTGCCCAATGAACTCGCACACATCGTCGATCACGGCGGGCCCCAACACGCCGGGCGAACCGGTCGTGGCCCTGATCCGCGCCCGAATACGATCGATCGTATAGAACTCGTTCGCTTCGTTGACCGCTTCATTCAGTCCGTCCGTGTACATCGTCATTGAATCGCCACTGGTCAATTTCACCGTGGTCGTCGCGTACTCCATGCCCTCCATGATGCCCAGCGGCAACCCGGCTTCGTCGGCGCCAGGCTCGATTATCTGGCCGCTGTTGGAACGTAACATCGGCGACATGTGGCCGGCATTCGCCACCGACACCTGATGCGCAGGAGGATCAAGTATCACCAGAACCGCCGTGACAAACCGATCGAGATGCAGTCGGCATAAACGATCGTTCAACATGCTGACCGCATGCCCCGCGTCCGCGGCCGATGCCAGGCAAAACCGAGCCTCCGCCGACAGCTTCGCCATCAACAAAGCGGCAGCCACTCCCTTACCCACCACATCCGCCACTATCACCGCGATACGTCCATCAGCCAACGGCAGGTAGTCAAAGTAGTCGCCCCCCACCTGATTGGCAGGGCGATAGAAGTCGTAGAACTCGTAACCCCGCACGTCCGGCCGACTTTCGGGCAGAAATCCGTGCTGGACTTCATGGGCCAACTCCAGGTCACGCTCGACCACGCGTTGACGCAAGGCCGATTCGTGCAACTGAGCATTGTCGATCGCAATACCAGCCTGGCTGGCCACCGCCAACAGCACCTCCAGATCCTCTTGCTGGAAACGCTTGCTCTGACGAACCGTGTCGATCTGCATCACGCCCATGGAGTTGCCCAGACTGTCGATCAGAGGCGCACACATCATGGAACGAATGCGGAAATCAGCAATACTCTGGGCTTTGTTGAACTCCTCGTCCAACATCACGTCGGCCGATAAGATCCCCTCCTGCGTATCCATCACCTTGTTAACGATCGTGCGACTCACACGAATTGTCTCGGCCGCATCGTCGCGCCACGCGCGCGACCAGCGAGGCACCAACGTACCGTCCGGACCGCGCAAGGCAATGAACCCGCGATCCGCCTGCACAAAAATCTTGAACAGACTGTTGAGCACCTGCGGCAGCACTTCATCCAAGGCCAAGGCACGTCCTAAACTGCGGTTGATCTCCAGCAATGCGTTCAGCTTCGCCTCGGGACTCGCCGTCAATTGCACCGAGCCGTACCCCGAGGAAACACCCACCTTCGACATGATCGTTGAACTGCTCGATTCCAGGTCGTCATCCACGAACAATATGCCCTGGTTCGGCGCCGGCGGCTCACTCAAACGAAATACAAACTCCAGATCACAGAATCCGACCTTATCTTCGTCCCGCAGCCTCAGCGGAGGAGCATGCGGATCGACTACCGCGCCGTTCAAGTACGTCTTGTTGCGGCTCTCCAGGTCCTTGATGAAGTAATCCGACCCGTCAAAGAGGAAACTCGCGTGCTTGCGACTGATGCTCGCCATGTCGATTACCAACTGGCAATCGGGATGCCGTCCGACGACAAATTCGTCGCCGCGGAAAGCTATCGGATGAATCCCTTTGGGATTGGTCAGCGAACACAAATGGGCCATCAGCCGCGTCCTCAAACCGTTAACACTCATCTGGAACAGTCTGCTGCCGATTCTATTTCCATCGGGGGTACACCGTCAACTGATTCACTGCTGTTCACCACCCCGTCCCCCCCACACACCTTGAATCTACGACTGCCAGTCGGCACGGTCTGTGCTAAACGCGTGCGCGGTGCAAGTGCGATACCAGTTCCGGAAATCGGATCAATCGGCAAACCGCTGTGCGACCCACGCGGGAAGAGTCGCACCTGAGAGGCCTAATTCACTGCTGCGAAATGGCCATTACCCCCTCGTGCATCGCCAGCTCGACTCACTCGGAAGACTAGCCTGGCTGTTTATCAGACCCTGCGTTGCGAGCCGTCTGCCGAAGATTGTTTTTTGGATGGCCATCGGCGTACAACCAAAAAGCGGGGCAAGTGATTCGAGATTCCAGATTCGCTGCATAAACGGAATGAATTCCGTTTTACGTGGGGGAAGTGGGGAGTTGGAGGGTGCTGCACAAACGGAATGAATTCCGTTTTACGTGGGGGACGCGAAACACTCGGTATCCTTGAGAGTGGAAAGCAACTTCGGCGAACTTAACGAACCCGACGTTCACTTGGGCTTCCGGTGGTAGCGATTTTTGGTATCATCGCTTATCTTCCGAGTCCAAATGGTGTCTCTGGCAGCCAAAAGGATCGGTGAGTGCTGGATGCGGGACGGGAAAATCCGCGTTGGCAACAACCCGGAATTCGACGTGAGTACCTCTTAAGAGTAACTTACTGGCCCCTAGTGTAACGGTAGCACGACTGACTCTGGATCAGTTAGTCAAGGTTCAAATCCTTGGGGGCCAGCTTCCTTAAACGGTTATTCTCTGGGCACTTGCGACGAGTCTGCAGAAGCCAATTCTCGGCAAGATTGCTCGCTAGTACCCAAAGTGCTACCTTTTCGCCCCGTAGGCCACCCACACCGCGTCCGCTGTCGTCTGGGCGTCCCGGCCCGCGTCATATCTCATCGTGGTCTCGATGGACTCGTGCCGCATCAGCTCTCTAGTCTCTAAGCACCTGCGGCATTACCCACACCGCCCAACGCTCGCCGAAGGACCGCCGCAGATCGACTCCGGCAGTCACCAGTTCCTTGAGCAGGCGGGCAGCCAGTGGCACGGCCACCTTGGAGAGAAAATCCTCCATTCGGGGCTGCTCAACACCGCGCCACTGCTCTTCAAAGGCCGCGCACAGGGGGTCGATTTCCTGCTGCTGAGCCGGCGGCAAAAGTTCGTTGGACGAGATTTGCCGGTCAGGCATCGTAACGTGCTTGGCTGTCTGTGGGCGGACAAGGCAACTGGGCAATAGGTTCCGCTACCCAGCACCAATCTGGCCGGATGTGACCGCGTCCCGCCATATTCTCTCATCGCAAAGCGCGCGATCCTCGCCGGCTCGATGGGTCCGCAATGGCTCCGTTAGTACCCGCCGCGTGACGCCGAGCCGCGCACTCCCCAAGCGGGCCGCACGAAAGCCCCTCAAATGTCACTCAAGCAAGGGGATCGCCTTGCAATCGTGAACCGCCAGGGAGTAAAATGCTTAGGATTTCGTTCCCCACCCTCACGCGGAGCGGTCATCATGCCTCTGAGCATCACGTCGGAAACCGTGTTCCCGGCTCCAAGCGGCGCGCCGAACACACGCATGACGGTCGGCATCGGCGAACCCGTCGCCCTCAGGGCCAGTCAGCGGGCGCAGTGGACACTCGAAGGCGCAATGCCCGCGAGCGTGCAGGGCAGAGAAGTCAATGCGCTGTTCCTGTCGCTTGGAAACAAGACCGTGACTGCGCGCGCCGGCACGGAGCAGGCCTCGGTCCGGTTCACTGTGGTCGGGCCATCTTTGCGGTTCCGCAAGGTGCGCGAGATCCAGGTCGAGACGCTCTGGCCCGGCGAGATCGGCGTCGCGATGGAACTGGAGATCACGCTGACCCCGCTGGATGTGTCGTTCAGCGGGATTCAGTTCCGGGAAGTCGGCGGCCCGGCCTCGCAGGCGACCGGGTACTTCAGCGGGCGGGCGCCACAGCACAGCCCGACCAATTGGACCGGCGTGGGGAACAGGAACGTCCTGACGCTGAGTGACACGGCCGGCTGGCACGTTATCCCGGCGCAATTGGCCAGTCCGCTCGGCGCGGGCGACTACCAGTGGCAGATTCCCGGGGAAGCGAAAATCGGGACAACCGTGGTGCGTCTGGCGAACAGCGTCCTTCAGATGGTCCAGATCGTGCCGACCCATGCAAGCCTGCCTTACCGCGGCAGAGTCACGGTCCACAAAGGCGGCCAGAGCGCGAACCGCGTCTACACCTGATCGCCAAGCGGGTCCGGCAGGCGTTTGCGCCGCCGGCAGGGCGGCTGACGTGCACCAGGCTCCATTCGCGCCTCAGTTCAGCGGACGAGGTGAGCCACCGGCTGAACGGCCACTTCAACCGCGCCGACCAGACCGATGATGAACACCATGCTGCCTGCGATGAGCGAGCCCCAGGTGAAACGCAGGTCCAACGGTCGCAGATACTGCGCCGGAACCGTCTTGCCCTTCGTAACACGGACACCCTTCTCCATCAGAACACGCGCCACGTCGAGCAACGGAATCTTCGCGGGAACACCGATGAGATCGACTTGCTCATTGCATGCCAACAGCATCACCGAAAACCGCTGTGAGATGTCGGCAGCGGGCACGAGAACACAACGGTCAACCGATGAAAACAGCCATTGCGTCGTCTCAATATCCACGGTGCCGAACCCGCCGTAGCTGCACTGCCGAAGGATCGCCTCAGACCGGACGATGATCAGGCCCGAAGAGAGTCTGCGCCGCATCCTTTGTTGGCGGGTCATGTGAAACGCTTGCTAGGTACAAGCTCAGGCGGCGAGAGCAGCGGACGGCAAGATGTAGCTCTCGGGCGTGCATCTTCAGTTCTGTCACAACAAGACAAAAGGGATCTGTCATGGACTACGAATTCCCCCGGACTGCCACCACGACCCACCAAATTACCCAATCAGTTACTGCGTCAATCGGCTCCTGCAGAAGCGTCGTCTGGACGATGGGGCGGAGGACGACTTCGTGTCGGCCCAGGCCATGCTGGAAGCCCTGCCGCTATCGACCGAGGAGTACGGTCTGGCCTGCCGACGGCTGACGAATGCGCAGCACTATCGGCGGTACACCGAACCGGGTGCCGCTTGGTACGAGTTGCGGCTGGTGGCCACCAGCATCCAGCACGCTCAGCCCGAGGGGGGAAGCGTCATACGTTTTCCAGCTCCCCCGCGGTCTACGCGACCGCAGCTACGGCCCGCGTCGCAGGCATGCTCGCCATTATCCGTGGCCATGCTCACCATTATCCGTAGCCATGCTCGCCATTATCCGTAGCCATGCTCGCCATTATCCGTAGCCATGCTCGCGCAGAGCGTGGGGGGAAGCGCCATACGCCTTCCAGCTCCCCCGCGGTCTACGCGACCGCAGCTACGGCCCGCGGTCTACGCGACCGCAGCTACGGCCCGCGGTCTACGCGACCGCAGCTACGGCCCGCGGTCTACGCGACCGCAGCTACGGCCCGCGGTCTACGCGACCGCAGCTACGGGCCGCGGTCTACGCGACCGCAGCTACGGGCCGCGTCCGAGCCATGCTCACGATTTAAGGGGTATAGCGTGGCGCGCCACCGCAAATTGCCCAGCTACGGACACCAGCAACTCTAAGCCCAACCCCCCGGGAACACAATTTCGAAGGACAATCCGGCTGTCCCGCGTCCTGGGTTACAACCTCCTTCTCTGGCAATGCACGAGTAAGGGCGTTTACGCCGGGCTCATTCAGCCGATCCAGTACCGCCACAATGGCCCAGCACCGCCACAATGGCACAGTCGTCGCCATGGGGCCAGGCCCGCAGCGCCGGGCGCGGACCAGCGTTGTGCCCTTCGGCGGCCTCTGGCCCGACCCTCCCCCCACCCGGTGCATTGCCCGGCACATCCGACCGGTGAATCATGAATAAGAAGGCTCGCGGGTTGAAAGGGGCCGACGCGATTAGCGACTGGTTCGGATTCGAGCGAACCGTCTGAGTTTCGGTCGGCATTCGAAGGTTTCCCTGGCAATCGCGGGCCTTCGCTTTTTCTTGATGGCGACGGCTCCTTCGTCAGCGCCGACAGCGCGGCCCATTGCGTGATCCATGAGCACCTATGTTGGCTGCCCACCTCTCGCCGCAGCCTGCTTTTTTACCGGGCGAGGATGAGGTACTGCCGGTCATCGCGTCAGTTATTTGACGCACCGATTTCCAGGGCTATTGTTATCTGCAGAGGGGGGCACAAATACTCCATTAGTCAAGACGGCGTTACAACTGGCACATTCGGCAAGGGCCCCCACGAATGACGGTCAACGAATGGCAAATCGCCCCGGCAAGCGATCCGGAGAATCGGCGGCTACACCGCTATTCGTTCGGAATCGAGCAGCAGATAGCCGAGATCGCGAACGGAGTAATCCCCCCTCTCGACGCATTTGAAGGGGTGCGGTGCGTAGACGTCTCCAGCCAAGGGTTCGCCTTCTATCGGCGGACGTTACCTGAGAGCAGCGAGTTGATCGTCGCAGTGGGTGAAGCCCCGGATTTGACGTACCTCACCGCGCACGTTGTGCATTCCAGCATGCTGGAACGTTGGGGGCACACATTCTTCCGGATTGGCTGTCAGTTCACCGGCCATATGGACTTGCCGGACTACACCTTGGCAAGCAAACGGCAGCAAGACATCCCTTCCACGTTTCTGCTGACGCCGATGTGGCTCGGCGAATAGTAGAGTCCGACAGCCACGACTGCAGCGAGTCTCGAGGTCTGGCCACCTGGGCCACGGCAGCTCCAGCGTCGTTTCCGTTGAAGCCAGGTGCCGTTATCATTGTGGAATTGCGCGAGGCGAGGGGGGGAATCGAGCGCTGAAGTTCCCACCGTGTTCTCCCAATTCTGTTTTCCCAACGCTCACAGGGCCACGATCCCGCGTGGCCGCGGCTGTGCGGTGTCAGCTGGCGGCGGTGTGCTGCCACCACGCGTGCGGCGATAGAACGCAACGCTCTGCTCGGTGGACGGGACATCATCGGGCAAGGGCGGTCGAGGAGTTTCCCTGGTGAACCGATTGCTGGATCTGCGGAGCGCGGGCCACGCCATGTGGCTCGCCCCGGTATGGACGGCTGCCTGTTGGTTTCTGCTGAGCAGACCCAGTCCATTGTCCGCTCAGCAAGTGCGGGTCGACTTGAGTCCGCGGATGGTAACGAACGAAGCGGAAGTGGGGGATCCGCGCGGATTGGTGGACGAACAGCGGCGAGATCATTGGACCGCCGGCTGGCCAACCCGCAACGGCCTGGGAGCTGAATCCCAAGGATTGGACTCAGTTCCCGTTCAGCGCCTACTTGGACCTGGGCGCGGAGAAACACTTGTCGAGCATCTGGTTGTATGACACGAACGGACAAGGGGAGGTAGTGGTCAGTGCCGGCAAGCCCGGCGCGTGGCAGGAGGTGGCCACTTACGATTGCGGAGCCTACCTGGCCTGGGCTGAAGTCAAACTCGACGTGACCACGCGCTACCTGCGGATCACTCGCAAGGCACCCGGCGCGAACTTCTCGGAAGTGGCCGTCTACGAGTACACTGAATCGGCGTACCAGGAACTGCTCGCGAGGAAAGCCGAGGAGGCGAAGCAGGCGGCCGAGCGGGAAGCAGCGCTCACGAAAGCGCGCGAGGAAGCGTTGCGCCGACCGCTGGTCGACATGCCACCGTACGGCACGTTGTCGTTGGTCGACGAAATCGTCTGCGCCAATCACGAACCGCGGCACAGCTTTTCGGAATCGCCTGCCGGCAACAGCCGGTGCGAGACCATTCTGGGGCGAGCCGCCCGCGTCATCCCCAAGACCTCGGGCGAAGCGGCTTATATTTCCTATCGCATCGGCAAACTAAAACTGCTCCGACCCGGCGGGGTGTACGTGCTGGCGATCGATTATCCCGAAGATGTGCCGCGCAGCATGGTGGTTATCAACACCGGCAACGAAACATCGCGAGGCTTTCACACCGGGACGACCCTGGGGGATGCCCTGCACGCCAAGTACGTCGACAGTCTTTGCGAATCGATCGATGTCCCTTTGTCCGGCAGCTGGCAAACCTGGTCGCTGCTGTTTCGGCTGCACGACCGGTTCCCGGAGAAAGGGCTCCTTCGCGGACCGCTCCCCCGCCCGCTGGCACCGGAGGACGGATTCGACGTGACCATCGCGCAGTTTTCCGACAAGAACATGCCGCTATCGCAGGGGGCCGCCGTCAGCCATATCCGCTTGTACGAAGTCGTCGATCCCGACAAGCTGGCCCAGCCGCTGAGGCTCCCACCCGAGGGACTACCGCGCCGCCGGTTGTTCTGGCGCGAAGAGATGGCTGATGGCATTATTGATCGAAAGACGGATCAGCCGGGGATCACCCGGCCACTGGACTGGTACCGTTACAAAGCCGAGCTGATGCGGTTTCTGGGCATGAACACGTACAGCAAGGACTTACTGGAATTCGGCGCGTGCCAGCACTGGGACCCCACGCCACAGGGGGGCCATGATTGGGTGTTCTTCGATGACGCCACCAAGGACTTGTGGGGCGAGATCGTCGGGCTGATGGGCACCTACGGTTTCGACATTTTGCCCTACTATGAATACTCCGGCAGCAAAGGCTACCAGGGGCTGGGTGAACAGCGTCGCGCGAAACCGCTCACGCGCGACGATGCCTACACGCACATCACCTGGGTGGAATCGGCCAATGCCGACATTACGGATCCGGACACGCTGGAAGACTTCCGGAAAATGCTCGACCTGACCGTCGTTCGCCTGCGGGGCCAAGCCCCCTTTGCGGGCATCTGGCTTCGCCCGCGCGGACAGCTGCCAGTCAGTTTCGCGGAGAAGGCGTTGGCCCGCTTCTCGCTGGAAGCAGGAGACAACCAGCCGGTGACTCGTGATCTGCTCAAGTCCGACCAGCAGCAGTATGCCCGCTACCTGGAGTGGTGGCAGTACAAACGACGCGAATTCCTTTCCGCCGTGCGAGACTATTTGCGCGGCAATGGCGTGCCTGAAGCCGTTGTCCTGTTTACGGGCTGTCCCGCCGAACCGGGCGTCGCATTCGACTCGTGGGAACCGCGCATCATCACCGATCGACTGGACCTGTGGACACCCATTGTGCAGCAGCCGGAACAACTCTCGGACAAGGGCAGCCCGCTGGTCCCGCTGGCTGTGCGACAGGTCGTCGAAGACGACCTGTATCTGCAGGCGTTGACCGCTGCGGGCCTGACGTGGGGCGGCTGGGAAGTGCAGCATTCTCGCCCGGCCGACGATCCGCGGCATTACCAGGACACTTCAGGAGTGTTTCTCACGCATGCATTCAACCGCAACTACACCGTCCTCTCGCCCAAGACCTTCGATGCATTTCGTACGCGTGACGGGCTGGCGATCGTGCGCCACTATGCGCTGAACGAGAACATGCTGTTCGACCAGCATGACAAGGAATTGCTCGGCTACTTCGTGGCGGACATGGAACGCGCGGGGCCGTACTGCATGATGGGTGAAGCGTTGGCCGTAGCCCACGGCGATCCGACGCTGATCGGCTACCTGGTCGGCGGCAATTTCGGCCGCGGGTTTCCGCAATACGTCCGCAATTTCAACGCCAATTTCCTGGCCTTGCCGGCGTTGGCGAGCAGTTTGGTGCCCCAGGCCGCCAGTGACCGCGAGGTGGTGGTGCGAAGAATCGACGCGCCGGGTCACGGCACCTGGCTGGCACTGATTAACACCTCGCTTCACAGCAAGTCGGACATCACCATTACGCTCCCTGCGGGCCAACCGACGGACGCTGTAACCGGCGAGTTGTGGCAGGCTCCTGGCGGCCGCATCCGCCTCGACATGTATCCGTATGAACTGCGCACGCTGCATATCAAATAGTCACCCCCTGAAGACTCGTTACCACCGCCCGGAGCGGATCGCATGAAATGGCCGCTGAAGTACCAGATCATGGTCCCCGTGACACTTGTCATGCTCGGCACCGTGGTCGGCATGAGCTCGTTCGAGGCTGTCCTGGCGGCAGGTCAGACGAAGCGGCAGATCGCCCAGCGCATCCAGGACGTGACCGGAACGCTGGCCCGCTCGAGTTTTCCGCTGACCAGTGCCGTCCTGAACCAGATGAAGGGGCTGGCGGGCGCCGATTTCGTGCTGCGAGACGGCGCGGGAACGACGGTGGCCACGACGCGTCACGACTGGGGTCCGTCACAAGTGTCGGCCTTGGACGCGGTGGCAAGTCCGGCTGAGCTGCAGCTGGTCGCGCCCATTTCGATTGGTGGAGAGCGGCTGTTTCACGGAGCGGTGGCGGTGCGTCCGCGGGGTCCGTCACACACGGCCAACGCACTGCACGTCCTGTATGCGGAAGACGTCTATCTGCGCGAGCGGCGCCGCGCCGTGCTCCCTTCGCTGGGCATTGGCGGCGCAGCGATCGCCGTGTCGGCATTGCTGGCGCTCGTCACGGCGTCACGAGTCAGTCGTCCGCTGCGGGGGCTGCACGAGCAAGTGAACCGCATCGCTCACGGTGATTTCCAACCGATTTCGCTACCGGCTCGTCGTGACGAAGTCCGTGACCTGGCGGAGGCCGTGAATCACATGGCGGAGACGCTGTCTGATTACGAGCAGCAGATTCGTCGCACGGAGCAGGTCCGTTTGTTGGCTCAACTGGGCGGTGGGCTGGCGCACCAACTGCGCAACTCGGCCACGGGAGCCCGTATGGCGCTCGATATCCATCGCAGCGAATGCCCCGCGGCGGCCGACCTGGAGAGTCTGGACGTGGCGATGCGCCAGCTCGTGCTGATGGAGAAGTACCTGGCGAAATTCCTCTCCCTGGGATCCCCCTCGCAGCGTCGTCGCGAGCGCATCGACTTTGCTGAGTTGGTCCGCGGCTTGCTGCCGCTCGTGCGTCCGGCGGCTCGCCACATCGGCGTGCAGCTGCTGGCGGAGATTCCGCAGGCACCGGTATGGGTGTGCGGCGATGCGGATGCGCTGGAACACATGGTCCTGAATCTGCTGACCAATGCCCTTGATGCGGCGGCGGCCTGGGACACGCCGCGGCAAGGTGAGCCGGGCAGTCGAGCGGATATATCGGCGGGAGAGGCGCGCGTGATCGTCCGCGTGGAAGCGGCCGAGCGAGTCTTGCTGTCGATCGAGGACACGGGGGCCGGGCCCCCCGCCGAGATCGCGGCCACGCTGTTCGAACCGTTCGTAACGGGCAAACAGGACGGCATTGGACTGGGGCTGGCGGTGGCACGGGAAGTGGCGGTCGAGCATCGGGGCTCGATACGCTGGGAGCGTTCCGCTGGTTCGCCGCAGATCGCTGCAGCGGGGCCCGGCGACGGCTCCACGAAGTTCCTGGTGGAGCTCCCTCTGGCCGTGGAAAGGACAGACATTGGCAACCATACTGATCGTTGACGACGAACAATCGATTTGCTGGGGCCTGAGCCGGCTGGCTGACAAACTGGGGCACACCGCGCTCGTCGCCTCGTCCGCCGAACAGGCCTTGGAGCTGGTCGGCACGCAGAGGCCGGACGTGATCATCCTCGACGTCCGCCTGCCGGGCATGGACGGCTTGACGGCGATCAGTCAGTTTCGGCAGTTGCTGGGAAAACTCCCCATCATCGTGATCACTGCCTACGGCGACCTGCGGACGGCCGTGCAAGCCGTTCGCCAGGGCGCGTTCGAGTACATCGTCAAACCGTTTGACGTGCAGCGCGTCCAGCAGGTATTGGAGCGTGCGCTGGCCACTCCGCGAGTAGACACCCCGCGCGGCGTCACCGCGGTGGACGGTTTCGTTGGCAAGACGCCGACCATGCAAGAGGCGTTCAACCAGATCGCGCTGGTCTCCGCCTCCGACGCGTCCGTACTATTGCAGGGCGAGAGCGGCACGGGCAAAGAGCTGGCCGCCCGCGCCATCCACAAACACAGCCCTCGCGCGGAAAAGCCGTTTGTGGTGATTAATGTCGCATCGCTCAGCACCACGTTGGCCGAGAGCGAACTGTTTGGACACGTGCGCGGCGCCTTCACCGGCGCCGAGCAGGCGCGCAGCGGGCTCCTGGTGCGAGCGGATGGCGGCACGTTGTTCCTGGACGAGGTGGCCGACATGCCCCTGTCGATCCAGGTCAAGTTGCTCCGAGCCGTCGAGCACGGAGAAGTGACTCCGGTGGGAGCGAACGACCCCGTGAAGACGAATTTCCGCGTGATCTCTGCCACGCATCAGGACCTCTTGTCGCGGGTCCAGGAGGGGACCTTTCGCCACGATCTCTACTTCCGCATCTCCGCCTTTCGCATCACCTTGCCGCCGTTACGCCAACGCCGCGAAGACATTGCGCCGTTATGCAATTTCTTTCTCGATGGCCTGTCGGTCGGCAAGGCCACTCGCTGCCAGATCTCCGACGAAGCCTGTCGCGAGCTGGCACGTCGACCTTGGCACGGCAACGTGCGGGAGCTGCGCAACGCCATTGAGCATGCGGCGATCCTGGCCCGCGGTGGCACCATCATGCCGGAACACCTTCCCGACAGCGCACCCTCGTCCGTCGTACCCCACCCCGCTTCGCACGCCAACCTGCCGGCGCGCATCCACACGCTGCTGCAGCAGTGGGCCTCTGCGCAGCTCGCAGATGCTGCCCACGTCGAACAGCTCTACGAACAGCTGCTGGCCATGGTCGAGCCTCCCGTGCTGCAAGCCGTCCTCGACAGCCAAGCAGGGCAACTGGTCGCTTCCTCACGTATACTGGGCCTCCATCGCACGACGCTGCGGAAGAAAATGGATCAGTATCGGCTGGGGGAATGAACCTAGCGGGCAGGACATGCGACAGGTGGCCGGAAGTGTGGTACGATAACGGCGTCAAGTCGCCCATGTGAAAGGGAGTGGATCATGCAGCCCATCGATGCCCAGACGAAAGTGTGCGGGATTTTCGGCCATCCAGTCGGACATTCCCTATCACCGGAGATTCACAACGCGGCGTTTGCTGCGCGGCATTTGCCCTTTGTCTATGTCGCTCATGACGTGGAACCGGGCCAGCTGTTGCGGGCACTCGACGGCATTCGCGCGATGAGATATCGCGGCTTGAGCATCACGATTCCGCACAAGGTCGCGGCGCTCGAAGGAATGGACGAAGTGGACGAGACGGCGCGGATTATCGGTTGCATCAACACGGTCGTCGCCGAGGACGGCCGGCTCTTCGGCTCCAATTCCGACGGACTTGGCGCGCTGGCGGCCTTGCGCGAAGCCGGCGCCGATCCCGAAGGAAGCCGCACGCTGGTGCTGGGGTCGGGGGGCGCCGCGCGAGCCATCGCCGTCACCATTTCACGCGCGGCTCCGCCCGAGAACCTTGCCATCCTGGGTGTGGACAAACAGGAACTGGAGCTGCTGGCTAACGACGTACAGCAGAAAGGGCGGTCGCACGTGTCCTGGGCCGAAGTGACTCCCGCATCCTTGCGAGCGGAATTGGAACTGGCCGACATCCTGCTGCACTGCTCGCCGGTCGGCATGCATCCCCACGAAAACCAGAGCCTTGTTCCGCCCGAATTGCTGGGCGACAGCCTGGTGGTGTTCGATGCCGTGTATAATCCGCGTCGTACGAAGTTGATCCAGGATGCCGAAAACGCCGGCTGCAAGACCATCCTGGGGCTGGAGATGTTCCTGGGACAAGCCTATATCCAGTTCGAGTTGTGGACGGGCCAGCAGGCACCCCGCGGTATCATGCGGGACATCGTGGAAGAGCGGTTATGAACATCGTGCTGGTCGGATATCGGGGAACCGGCAAGAGCGCGGTGGCTGAGCAGCTGGCTGCCGCCTTCGCGCTGCGAGTCGTCTCGCTGGACCAGGAGATTCAACGACTCGCCGGGAAAAGCATACCGGAGATCGTTCAGCAAGTCGGCTGGCCCGGATTCCGCGATCTCGAGGAGCAGGTGGTCCGCACCTTTGCCAACCAGGATGGGCAGGTCATCGATTGCGGCGGTGGTGTCATCGAACGAGAAGCGAATTTCGGTGTATTGCGCAGCGCCGGCACGGTCGTCTGGCTGACCGCTTCCACCGACACGATTCTGCAGCGTATCGCCGGTGATACGCAGCGCCCCTCACTGACGGGCACGAAGAGTTTTACCGACGAGGTGTCCGAAGTCTTGGCTCGACGCACGCCGCTGTACCAGCGGATCGCGCACCTGCAGATTGACACCGACGACTTGACCATCCCGCAGGTGGCCGCGGAGATTGAACAACTGCTTCGCACATGACGGACACGGGTGAGCAGAAAACTCGGAGGAGGGGGATATCGCATGGGAGATCGCTGGGCCCTCACGTCACGATATTCGACGTTGGCTCTCTGAAGAAAATGCCCGTAGCGGGTGTTTGGGTTATGGAGAAGACCGGATTTCAAAATATGCAGCATGGTCAACGGTGAGAAGCTGTTTGCGGCCCGTGACTGCGGTTTTGTCGGCAGCGGAGGTTTTTGTTCTGGAGTTTTGGATTTCGAATTTGTTTCGGTTTTCGAGATTCGGATTTCGGATTTTCTGATTGGTGGCGGCCGCCGGCCGCGTTGCATTTTTCGCAGTCGTATTTTCGCTTGTTCGCCTTTCGTTCAACAATACGTGGGCGAATTCACGCCGTATAATTTCATCCCAGTTGGACTTGTCGATCACACAAGGAGCACACACCATGGCAACTGACCCCTCCCGTCGTTCTTTCCTGAAGACTGCTGGCCTCGGTGCTGCCATGTGGCACCTGGCGTCGACGAGCCGAGCGGATGAGCAACCGATTCAGGGGTTTGAGGAAGCGTCCCAGGCAGGGCAACCGGGCAAGGAGTGGAAACCGATTTCCGATCGCAAGATTCGCATGGGTATCGTCGGTTTCGGCGTCTGCCGTTTCGGCTCGCAGTTCTCGCTGCAAGTGCATCCCAACGTCGAGGTAGTGGCAGTCAGCGATCTGTTTCCCGATCGCTGCCAGGCGCTGGCCCAGGAGTGCAAATGCAGCAAGACGTATCC
The DNA here is from genome assembly GCA_963802295.1 of uncultured Planctomycetota bacterium. GTDB lineage: Bacteria > Planctomycetota > Planctomycetia > Pirellulales > Pirellulaceae > JAJRVM01. Next base: position 228,565 of record CAWDIM010000023.1, read on the forward strand.
CTCGCTGGAGGAAATGGTCAAGGATGACTCGATCGAAGCGATCTTCGTGGCGACCGATGCGCCCAGTCACGCCCGCCACTGCATGGAAGTGCTGAAGCACGGCAAGCACGTGGCGACGGCTGTTCCGGCAGTCTGGCTCGACCTGGAGGCGGCCGACCAGCTGTATGAAGCGGTCAAGACTTCCGGGTTGAAGTACATGATGTTCGAAACATCTTGTTTTCACGAGGATCTGTCGGCCATGCGGGCGATCTATCAAGCCGGCGGGTTTGGCAAACTGGTGTATGCCGAGGGTGAGTATTTTCACAACGAATGCGCGATTATCGACTCCTACAAGGGATGGCGGATCGGCCTGCCGCCACAATCATATCCGACCCACTCGAACGCCTATTACGTCGGCGTCACCGGCGGAAGTTTCACCGAGGTGTCGTGCATGGGGATGCCGAGCATACGCGAGGAGTTGCAGCCGGCCAACAACCCTTATCAGAACCCGTTCGGCACGGAGATCGCGTTGTTGCGTACCAGTGAAGGGGGCATGGCACGGATGGGCGTCAGCTGGGATACGCCCGGCTTCGGCGGTGAAGTGGGGCGCGTGCGCGGTCAGCGGGGGTCCATGATCGGCATGAGCTATCAGGGCCAGGAGACGCAGCTTCCCGACCTGGCGCGTCCGCCCTTGCCGCCGACCGTCCATGCCGGTGGACACGGCGGATCACACGGATACTTGGGCAACGAGTTCGTCCTGTCGATCCTCGAGGACCGCAAGCCACTGGTGGACATCGCCAAGGCACTCAATATGACCGTCGCGGGAATCGTCGCTCACCATTCCGCGCTGCGCGATGGCGAGTTGATGAAGATTCCGCAATACACGTAGTGTCGTACGGTTCGGCACTGTCGCTCACCCGCAATCCGATCTGGCCTTCACGGAGCCGGTTCAGGGGATCGCCGGGCGATCATGCAGATCGCCGCATTCTCGGACGGCGTCTTGACGTCGCATCAGGACGCCGGGCTCACCGTGCGCCGCTGGCCCGGCGCTGTCGGCTCGAACCGCGGCCGGGGACTAGCTCAACTCCTCAACATCGGCCTTGTCCTTGGCGCGGGGGGTCGCTCGTTTGTTGCACAGCAGGTCTTGGCGACCGATGAAGGTCACGTCGACCGTGCCATAGCGGCCGCGCACAACATGAGGCTTCGCGTCCGCGAAAGTCACTCCGTCGATGCGACTGACAAGGTCGATCCGCACCGGCGCCGTTCCGATGACAATCATGTTACCCGGTGTCTGCAATGACTCGAGAGGTACACTCGCTTCCCGAAAGCCGAAATCGATCAGCACCTGACGAAGGAGCACTGCATTCTCAGGCGTAGGATCGAAGAAGACATCCAGATCCTTGGTGAAACGTGGAAAACCGTGAAACGCCACGGCGTAACCACCGATAATCATGTAATCAACTCGATGAGTCTCGAGTAATCGTAAGAAGTCTTCGAAGTCGGGTTGGATATTCATAGAGGAACTTCCCCGCTTCCAGCCGGAGGTGCTCGACGGCATCCAGTCGTTCCTCGGGCGTCCGCTCGCGCCAGTACTTGCGATCTGCTTCTGACTGTGCCTCTTGGGATGTTATCGTCAGTCTTTTCTCCACGAACGCCCCTCCTCACCATCCGTCGGTTTGCGCCTGCTCCCGAAGCACCGACCATTATTGTAGTCGACGCGTCGCAACAACGACAGATTGTTTTGGATGGACGAATCGCCCCAGATCACCCCCCCCCCACCACATTTAGAAGTTAATGTGCAGCTGGGTGTAGAAGAACGAAGCATCTCCCGCATACGGAACGCCGGGCGTCGTGAAGTAGTAGTCGCCGGCGAAGAAGTGGGAGTAGCCGAAGAGCAGCTCGGTTCGCGGCGTGAGGGTAATGGTGACGATCGTGTCGAGCTCCTGCCCCAGATCCGTACTGCCGGGCGGATTGGCAGGATTGAATGGAGTCATGACGACGCTATAGGGAACATCGTGGATATTCTGCAGGTGAAACACGTGGTACCAACATAGCAGCTTCAATCGCTCGTGCGGACTGAATGTCAGCAGCACATTGGCGTCCACGAGATTGCGGCGACCGTAGAAGTCCATCAAGCCGAGCCATTTATGGGCCAGCGGGAACAGATGATCGAACCCGTTGCCGATGATGTCGTCGCCCGAGGCCCAGTCGTAATAGGCCCACACGGTCGGCTTCCATTTCACACGCTCGAAATTGCGTCCCAGTCCCACCGTATACATGCCGGCATCGTGATGATGGCCGGCGTAGTTGCCGCTCTGATAGGCTGCCTCCAAGTCCCACAGCCAGACATCCCAGTTGCCCGTCAGATTCGCGCCGAACGTGTCGTAGTTGAAATCGCCGCCGTGGGGCGAGTTGTTATTGTACGCCAGGTAGTACAGGTCGAGCTTGTTGTTCTTCAGCTGCTTGTAGGTCAAAAACGTCCCCATGAACTCACGATCGTCGTCGGGTCGGTCGAAGTGAGTGGCGTTCGGGTAAATCGGGCGAGTGTAAAACAGGTCGGCGTCCCAAGCGTCACCGCTCCAGAACAACTTGTACCCCTCAAACGTACGGCGCGTATCAGCCCAATCGAGAGGTGAAATCAGCCGCTGTCTGCCATATTGCAGTTCCTGGCGGCCGGCCCGTGCCCAGAGTTCGCCGCTATCCGTATCGAGCAGTCGGAGATCGCCGAACAGGTTCAACATGTCCATTCGATTGACTTCGATCGAACGGGGCGCGTAGTTTTCGTAATCGCTATTGGCATCAAGTCCTTCGGCAAAGAAGCGGAACGAGTTGCCGACTTCCACATTTGTGTAGAGGCGGGTTCGATAGAGGAGGAAATCGTCGTCGAGACCGGTCAGGCCGAGTCCACGCATGTTTCGTTCAGCGTGCTGACGCATGCGAAACTGGCCACCGACATCCAGAGTAATCCAGTCGCCGATCGCGCGTCGCTTGAGTACTTCCCCTAAATGAGAGTCGTTGTAGCAGGGGTCGCAGAGATAGTCGAAGTTGTTCAGGTAGAACATGTCACCGTAAGCGCTCGCGACCTTCTTCTGCAGAGCCTTCGCTTTTTCGCTGTTGCACTTCACTCCAGAGCCACCAGCGGGACCGGGTTCGACCTTTTCCTCGTCCAGCAAATCGGAAACACCACTGCTGAGAAACTCGCCGGAAAGATCGAGATCGTCGGTGCCGTCCGAAAGTGAGTACTCCACCAGCGCGTGTGCGATGGGATCGTGACTGGATTCCCGTGACACTGACTCACCGGCAGAGAGAGGCGTCGCCACGAGGGCTGCCAGCGTGGCCGTGTGCCACAGGACGCTCGTGCAAGATATGCGGTGACTCATCAGATTTGGCCCTTCCGTGTCGTTTCCTCGGACGACGAATCGCCCATGTTCCATGCGCCCTCATGACGCACGTCACCACCAGCCTGCGGCTCTAGAGTCTTAAGTTGCACCATCTGCGCACGGTGCGAGCATGTTTGGAAAGAAATTCAGAATCCGAAGCACGAAATGAAAAAAATCCCAAACCAATTCGAATGACAGAAATACTCATGACATAAACGCTTAAGGACGGAGGCTGGAACCTCCAGTAGCATGCCCAGGAGTGAGAATCTGCCAGCGGCCCAGGACTGTGGTTTTGCCGGCAGCGGAGGTTTTTTCTCTTGAGTTTTTATCTTTCGAATTTGTTTAGGTTTTCGAATTTGGGATTTCGGATTTCCGGTTTGGTTGCGGCCAGCGGCCGCGTTAGGAACCATCTAAACTCATCGGTTCAACCAAAACTGTGCCGTTAAGCTGAACAGGCCATTGCACGAAATCGCCGTAACCGTCACAGTTTGGCGCGGCATGCTCGTTCAAGACCGGTTCGAGAAGGCAAACACAGATTGTGCTGCTTGAGGGCGGCCACGATTCTCGGCCGCCCGAGCAACTGATGGCCGAAGGGGGCTGGCCGTGCGAATCACATCGTCAGCAGATACCAGACCTGCGCGACGAAGAAGCAGGCGATGAACCCGAGCAGCAGGGGGAGCAGCGTGGCGACCACCGTCCATTTAACGCTCCCTGTCTCTTTCCAGATGGTAAAAATGGTGGTCGAACAAGGGTTGTGCAACAAGCTGAACAGCATCAGGTTGACTCCCGTGAGCAACGTCCATCCGCCGGCGTGCAGCAGTTTCCCTGTCTCGTTGACCGATTCCAGTTCGAACATCACTCCCGCACCTTCCCCAATACCCGATACGCGCGCCCCCAGAACGGTCAGCATCAAGATGGTGGGGATCACGATTTCATTGGCGGGAATGGCCACGATGTAGGCGACGAGTATGACGCCGTTGAGCCCGATCAGCAGGCCGATCGGGTTCAAGCCGGTGATCATCCACTCGGCCAGCGAAGTGCCGGCCACCTGCACATTGGCAATGATCCATATCGCGGCGCCGGCGGGAACGGCAAACAGGACCGCTCGCCAGAGCACGAAGATCGTGCGATCGATCAGCGATGTGTAGAGCGTCTGCCACAGGCGCGGGGGGCGATAGGGCGGCAGTTCGAGATGAAAGGTCGACGGTTCACCGCGGAGCATGGTGCGGGACAGCGCCCACGACACGACGAACGTAATCGAGACTCCCAGCAACGCCACGCACACGACCGCCAGGGTGGCCACCACCCCGGTCAGGTAGGCGGGGGCCAGGGCACCGACGAAGATCGTCCCGATTAGTATCTGCGTGGGCCAGCGTCCGTTGCAGAGCGAGAAGTTGTTCGAAATGATGGCAATCAACCGCTCCCGGGGACTATCGATCACGCGTGCCGCCACCACGCCGGCCGCGTTGCAGCCAAACCCCATGCACATCGTCAAGGCTTGTTTGCCGTGTGCGCCGCAGCGATGAAAGAGATTGTCCAGATTAAAGGCCACGCGGGGCAGATATCCGAAATCCTCGAGCAGGCTGAAGAGCGGGAAGAAAATCGCCATCGGCGGCAGCATCACACTCACCACCCAGGCCGTCGACAGGTAGCAACCGTCGATCAAGACGCCGCTGAGCCACCAGGGGAGACTGATCAAGGTGGCCCCCGATTTCAACAGCGGGTGAATCGTGTCGACCAGCAGCGACGCGATCATCTGCGAAGGGACATTGGAACCGATCACGGTCAACCACAGGACCACGGCCAGCATGCCGACCATGATCGGAAAACCAGTCCACCGGTTCGTGAGCAGTCGATCCAACGTCCGGTCCCATCCCCGCGCCGGCAGCTGCTCGTCCCGCCGCACCACCGCATCGGCAATGGCGGCCGCTCGCGCGTACGTTTCCTCGGTGAGGGACTGGTGCACGTGCGCCCCGATACTCCAACGCAGTTGCTGGGCTTGGGCCAAAACGCGTTTCAACTGCTTCTGGTAGGCCGCCTCCCGCACCTGCTCAACAGCGTGCGTCTCCACCGCCGCCGCATCGCCGGCGAAATGAGCAAGCTGAGCCAATTCACCGCTGCGCACTGCCTGCGCAATGCCGCGGTCTCCGTCGAGCAAACGCATGGCGACCCAACCCCCATTCGGCAGTCCCGGGATCAGCTGTTCCAGGGAACCACGCAGTTCCTTCACGGCGGCCGCCAGCTCGTCTGCCTGCAGGTCCGCTCGCGCCGGTGTCGACGACAACTGCCCGGTCGCCACACCGTCGATAACACGCACCAATTCCGCAATCCCCTCCCCAAACCGTGCCGACGTTGCCACCACCGGCACGCCCAGCCGGCGAGATAACTCCGCCGCATCGACGACCAGACCGTGCTGCTTCGCTTCGTCCATCAGATTCAAACACACCACCACGCGACCAGTGATCTCCATCACCTGCAGCGCCAGGTTCAGATTTCGTTCGAGCCGCGTCGCGTCGACCACCACCAGAGTCACGTCAGGTTGCCCAAAGAGGACGAAATCGCGGGCAATCTCTTCGTCCGTGCTGGTCGCCAACAGCGAATACGTTCCTGGCAAGTCCACCAGCTTGTAGCTGCGACCCTGGTACAGGAAACCACCTTCCGCTCGCGTCACCGTCTTGCCCGGCCAGTTGCCCGTGTGTTGGTGCAGCCCCGTCAACGCATTGAAGACGGTGCTCTTCCCCGTGTTGGGGTTCCCGGCCAGCGCCACGACGAACTCCGAACTGCTCACGTGCACGCCCATGCGCACCAGTTGCACGGCATTGTGAGTCGGACAAGCTTGACAGGAGTGACTGGTCATAGACGATTCTTGAGTGAATGATAACCGACTCTTAATGACGAACAGCCAGAAGCAGGCATCATGAGACGACTGGACTCAGGGTTCCGTTATGTGAATCATGTCTGCTTGCTGGGTGCGCAGGGCAATCAACGCGCCACGTACCCGGTACGCAATCGGGTCTTGCGCCGGACTGGCGAACTCCGCCTTCACGACGGTGCCCGGCACCAATCCCAAGTCAAGCAACCGGTGACGCTCCACGCCGCGACAGGCCGGTGAAATGTCGGTCACTCGCGCCTCGTCACCACAAGCAAGCGTCGACAAGCGGCGAAGCGAAACTTGATCGGCAATCTTCCCCTGGACCGGCTGCACGGTGACATTGGCCGCGACTAACGGGGCGAGTGAGCAGTGGGTCATGCCTGTGTCGAGCTCGATGCCGTCGGCCGTCGATCCGACGACGGTCATCATCATGCCCGACTTCAACTGAGCATCGCAGAGCAGACGATAAACCGATTCGGGCTCATCCTCGATGTGAACGATGCGCACCAGAGTCCCGCCGGGAATCGAGCTCAATGGCTGTCCCGCGGGCAACTGCACCGTGCCGGCTGCCGAAGGGATCGGATCCCCGTGCGGATCGAACACAGGGTCCCCCATCCGAGCCGACAAGGCGTCGACTTGATCCAAGGTCAGTTCGTGTTCGACGCGGTCCGCCCGCACATGCCACTCGCCCTCGTCAATCCCCGTTTGCTCCGCCAGGTACTGCTCCCACAGCCGATGAGTGCGAATGACCTGCAAGGCGTATCGCCGCCCTTCGTCCGTCAGTTGCCAACCGGTCGGTTCGGTGGACATGAGCGAACGGTACTCGAGCTGTTGCGCCAATTCCGATGCCCGATTCCGACTGATCTCCAAGGCACCCGCCAAGCTGGCCACGCTCCCCGCTGAACTCGACTCCTGACAGTTGTAGAGATGCTTCAAAGCGTCCTCAATGAGCACTCGTTCGGGCTGGCTCCGCAGCTGCTGCCATCGCCACCACCAGCCGGCCTTGGGCCGCCAGACCAAATAGGCTACCGCCAACACCACAACCGCCACGGTTAGATTCACAGCCGGATGCATGGTTGACCGCCCTCCACCTACGTAAAACGGAATTCATTCCGTTTGTGCAGCAGCCGAAACTCACCCTCAACACCTACGTAAAACGGAATTCACTCCGTTTGTGCAGCAGCCACCGCTCGCCATCACCACCGACGTAAAACGGAATTCATTCCGTTTGTGCAGCAGCCACCGCTCGCCACGATCCTGAGACAAAACACGGCAGATCCGTTCGCCATCCTGCGCCCACGGCGCTCAGCTCACATCGATCAACGCTCAGGCCTGCAAGAGCCCGGGCGGCGGTTTGGCGTGACGGAATGAAATGAAATGACTTTTTGACTAGTCAAAACCTCATGCGAGATTCTACCAGAAGTGGGAGAAAACGCCAAGGGTGGGCGGCTGTGCCGTAGTGCCGGGGACAGTCCACAGAGGATTTCCGGATGGGACTGCACCAAGCTGAGGGGTGCAGCGGCGAGTGCTGCGCGGCGAGCAGCGGGCGGTCACGGCCGGCGGGTCCGTCGCGTCGACCGCGGCGGTGCATCGGCGTCGGCGGGCCGAGCGATCGTAGCACCGCGCAGGAAGCGGCCCGCTGTTTCGTCCCGCGGTGGGGGCGAGAGGAATCCGCCCGCATTCCGGTTCGCCAGCGGATCGTCTAGGATGACGAAGCCAAAGAACAAGAGGTACCGGGAGTGGAGTGGGAGGCTGGCTCCGCCGGATTCGCGGACGAGCCTGAGGAGTCATCGCTGCTGTGTTTGTGTTGTTATTCGACATCGACGGGACGCTGATCAAGACCGGGGGGGCTGGTGGGCAGGCCCTGATGGAAGCGTTTTCCGAGACGTTTGGGATTCCCGATCCCCAAGAGGTACCTTTTAGTGGTTGCACGGACCGCGGGATCGTCCGTGATCTATGCCGGTTGCACGGGGTCGAGGATACGCCGGGCAATTGGCATCTGCTGCGTGTCGATTACCTGCGGCGACTCGAACACTATTTGCCTCGCCGTCCCGGGGAAGTCCTGCCCGGCGTGGAGCAATTGCTCGATCAGCTTTCGCAGCAGCCCCACGTGGCGACGGGCTTGCTAACCGGCAATTTGCGCAGGCGCGCGGCTGAAATTGCAGCACTACGGGCTCGACGAGTTCTTCCCGTTTGGCGGGTTTGGGGACCTGCACGTCGACCGAGATGATGTGGCTCGCGAGGCGCTGGTGGCATCGCGGGCCCACGTCGATGGCGACGTGTCATCCGAGCGGGTGTGGGTGATTGGCGACACGCCGCTGGATATCCGGTGCGCGCGGGCGATTGGCGCCAAGGCAGCCGCCGTGGCCACGGGCTGGCATAGCCTCGAGCAATTGGAGGATGCTGGACCGGACCTGTTGCTGGCCGATCTGAGGCAATTTGACATGATGCTGCAACAACTGCACTGATGCCGCAACGGGTCTCGAGAACCACCATTCCCCCTTTCGCGATTCCCCCAGGTTAGTACATTGTCAGGGTCATGCATCGGGTACCGCACCAAGCTGCGAGCGCAAGCGGCCACCAGGGGGACGATTTGGCAGCCCGGCCGGTTCCATTGCGATACATGACGTCCCGCGGGCCCGAATTTCAGACGTTCCACTCAGTAGGCAGCTAACGAGTTTCGATGATGGACATGGACAAACTGGTCTCCCTGTGTCGCCGGCGCGGTTTCTTATTCCAGTCGAGCGAGATTTACGGGGGTCTCAACGGGTTTTGGGATTACGGTCCGCTGGGAGTGGAGCTGAAGCGAAATGTCCGAGAAGCCTGGTGGCGCGACATGGTCACCAGCCACAACGAGTTGGTGCAGGCCCCGGGTGCCCCCTCGACCTACGAAATGACGGGACTCGACTGTACCATCATCATGCACCCGCAAGTCTGGAAATGTTCGGGGCACTATGACTTGTTTCATGACCAGATGGTCGATTGCCGCGAGTCGAAGCGGCGGTACCGGTACGATCAGGTACGCGGCCGGTGGTTAGAGGCGAAGGGCCAGCGCATCTTCGTGGCCACGGTGGCGGAAACGTCCCAGGAACAGGACGATGTGCAGCACCGAGCCATGAAGTTCTTCAAATTGCGGGCCAAGGACGCGGACCAATTGTCGTGGGACGGTGACTTCGTCAGCCTGCCGCACGTGGAAAACCTGTCGGCGGTGCTTGGACCAGATGCGAAGGACGTGGGAACACTCACCGAACCCCGCGAGTTCAACTTGATGTTCAAGACTTACGTCGGGGCTTTGGGGGGTGAGGAGAGTGTCGCCTTTCTCCGCCCCGAGACAGCTCAGGGAATCTTCGTCAACTTCAAGAATGTGGTGGATAGCACGCGGGTGCGAGTTCCGTTTGGCATCGCTCAGATCGGCAAGAGCTTTCGCAATGAGATCACCCCCCGCAACTTCACCTTCCGGTCGCGGGAATTCGAACAGATGGAGATCGAGTTCTTCTGCCATCCCAGCGAGTCGAAGCAGTGGTACCAGTTTTGGCGCGACCGCCGCATGCAGTGGTACACCACCATGGGCCTGTCTGGCGAGCGGTTGCGATTGCGGGAGCACGATCCGGAGGAACTGAGTCACTATTCGACGGGCACGGCCGACATCGAATACGCCTTTCCGTTCCTGCCGACCGGGGATTACGGCGAATTGGAGGGAATCGCCCATCGCGGCGATTTTGATCTGCGCAGCCACATGGAAGGAAAACTGGACCCAAGTACCTGTCCCTTGGAGTTGGAGAAAGACGCCGACGGCAAAACGCGATGGCGTGGCAGCGGTAAAGACCTCACCTACCGCGACGACCTGACCGGCGAACGTTTCCTGCCCCACGTCATCGAACCTTCGGCCGGCGCCGACCGAGCGACGCTGGCTTTCCTGTGTGAAGCGTACACGGAGGACGAGGCTCCCGACGAAAACGGGCAGCTGCAGACGCGAACTGTACTGCGACTTCACCCGCGCCTGGCACCGATCAAGGCGGCCGTCTTTCCGCTGGTGAAGAAGGATGGAATGCCTGAAGTCGCCCAGAGTATCTATTCCACCCTGAAGGCCCATTTCCCCGTCTTCTACGACGAGAAGGGGGCCGTCGGCCGCCGTTATCGCCGGCAAGATGAAGCGGGAACTCCGTTCTGCATTACGGTGGATGGCCAGACATTGACCGACCAGACGGTGACGATTCGAGAACGCGATTCGCTAGTGCAGCGGCGGGTCAGGATTGACGAGTGTCTTGACGAATTGCAGAATCTGTTAAAATAAACTGCCAATCCGGCGGGTGAGTTTGGGTTTCACCGTTGGGAAAATCGGAACTCACGTGCCTTGATCGGGGTAATGCTATTTCGGGGCCGAGGATTTCTTTGCGCGATTCACTCTGCGCGCACAAATGACGGCGGGGCAGGATAGGCCGGGACAACGGATGACATCGTTTGTGATGCGTCCCGGCATCCGAACTGGTGGATCGAATTCAGATAGGCCCTCACTGGGCAAGCGTATGGGGCAAGCACAAGGATGAGTGGAAAAAGTATGGGACGTCGAACGGATGGAACCAGCCAGTTTACAGCCGGCGAATTGCTCTTACTCGTAACGCTGATCGCGATGTGGCTGGGAATCACCGTGCAACTAGGCTCCCTGAGCGTGCTGTTTTGGGGATGTGGAGTGGCGATGACGGCGATTTTGCGCCCCTCGCACCAGCGTCGACGCACGCCTGAATCCGTCACGGACGTGTTGTCGGTCGCGGTCAGTTGGGCCGTGGCCTGGGGAGCTGCCGGAGTGGCCTTGGATCTGCAGGCCACGACTCCCGATTTCTGGGGATTTCTGTCCTGGACCCTGCTGGGCGAATTAACCGGTTTCTATCTCGGTCTGGTGTGGGTGCTGGTCTTATTATTGGCACGGCACGTCGAGCGGTTAACGGGGCAACTTGATCGTCCGCGTCCCACGGCGTGACCGCGTCTCTGGCCACTGCGTCTCTGGCTACTGCGTCTCTGGCTACTGCGTCTCTGGCTACTGCGTCTCTGGCTACTGGGCGGCGATTCCGGAGCGGCCCTCGCGCCCGGCTCATGCGAAGACCTCAGCACCCCGGAATGAAGCACACTCGTGCGACAAAGTTCCCGCGGCGAAAGGGGTTGTTGTTGAGCCTCCCGACGATGCCCGAAGCTGGCGGCTACCGGGTCCTGCCGCATTGGTGATTGTGAACTGGTTTTTTTCGGGCAGGCGGCATTGGTTTGGTGTGGCTGTCGGGACCTCGAGTCTTCGATTTGGCGTCACGATATTTCGCCCCGCGCTGGGAGATTTCCAGTGACTCGAGTAGCCCCGGCTCCTCGGCTGGCCGCAAAGGGGGGCTGGCCGCAAAGGGGGGCTGGCCGTTAGTGCGTGGGGGGCGAAAGGCTTGCTCAAAGAGCCGCTCGCACACATAATGATCTCTGGCGGGGAACTTTCAGCGAAAGGCGGGCTCATTCTGATTTGCGCTTCGAATCATCAAGACCAGCGGATGGTGTCACGAGCGTGACAGCACACCGTGGGGGTGATAGCGCGACGAGAGCCCTCTTGCCATGAGGGAGTTCAATGTATGAACCGTACCGCCGTGATCTTCTCCTGGGTCCTGCTGATCGGCTTGGTCTGCGTTGATCCGGCCCATGCCGACCGGCCGGGTTCTTACGATCGAGTATTGTCGGGACCGGCGAACCAGGCTCCCGGAAGCCGGTTTGCGCGAGCCGCAGCATTCCCCGCGCGGCCCGATGCGGCGAGGGTACGGCTGGCCTCACCGCAGTTCGATCAACCTGTTCGTGGGCGCGGCACCCGGCAACTTCTTCTGGCCGATGTTTGGCGTGGGAGCCTATTATCCCGCGTTCGACTTTCCTTATTGGGGCCCAACGGGGATCTACCTCGATTCGGCAGCCGTCTACGGTGAGTACTACTTACCACCGGTTTTCACGCCGGCGGAACTGGCTTACGGCCCGCTGGCGGTGGAGCGGTTTCTGGGTGTGCGGCGGGACGGGGTCGTCGCACCACCGGCCATACCACCTGCTGCGGGTTTGCCCGTGCCAGCTGAACCCGCTGACGATGAAGACAGGGTGGAACGATTCGCTCCCAAGCTGCGCAAGAGCAACGATTCCGCTCGCCAGCTCGCTCGGCGCTTCGTAGCATTCGGCGATGCCCTGTTTGAGCAACAGCGGTGTCACGAAGCACTGCAGCGATACAAGTCAGCGATTGAAGCCGCGCCAGATCTGGCAGAAGCGTACTATCGTCAGGGATTCGCCTTGATCGCAGTGAGTCAGTATCGACTGGCGGCCAAGGCCTTGCGGATTGCAGTCGAGTTGGACCCGGGCATGTCGCGCGGCGACTTCCAGTTGGACCAACTCTACAAGGACAATCGACTGGCCAAGATCGCTCACTTAGAACAACTCTCGGGCGAAGCGCTCGACCGAGCCGGCAATGGCGACATGCTGTTTCTGGTCGGGATGTCCCTGCTCTGTGACGGTCAGACCGAACAGGCTCAGAAGTTCTTGCAGAAGGCGATGGAACTGGGAGGCGCGGGTGCCGCGTTCATGGCCCCGTTGCTCGACGCCGCTGCGGTCCCCGCCGTGGCTGCGCCGGCCGATAAAGCGGGCACGGAGATTGACATCTGAAGGGCGCCGGCCCACTCATGCCGCGTGTTTGTCGTGCGCCAAGCGTGTGGATAGCACGTCGATCTGTTGTTTCAGGTCGGCCAGCAGGACATCCGCACCCGCGTCTTCCGCCACGCCCGGATGCGAGGGGCACGGGTCCGCTTTTTCACCCTGCTGTCGGGGGCTCCAATCTTCTCGCAGTCGCCGCAACTGGTCGTCCATGGCATGTAACGCCACGAACGTGGCCCGGTGGCTGTTCCAGGCGATGTCGAGCTGCCAGATAACGACGGCCAAGATCGCCACTTGGCCACCCAGCACCATGGGGAGTCCCAATTGCCACAACTGGGGACGCTGGTTCACCAGCGATAAGCCGACCAAAGCGGCTCCACACACGAAGACTCCCAGACCGACGGCGAGCAATATCCAGGGTAAAGACGTGGTGGCCTGACCAACGGACGAGATCGCGGGCGGGTTATCCTTCGGCGAGCGACGCGACGATGCCAGCGGTTGCCGGAGGTGAGGGCCATCGGTCCGCTGTTGGGGCAGGTTCGCCAAGCCAAGTTCGGGTACCCGCGTCACGCTACGTACCAGCCGCTGTACCTCCTGGATCGTCTCTTCGAATTCCCAGTCCTCCAATTCGACGAATTCCGGCAGGTCCTCGAATGGCACCTTGTCGGCCGCCGACGAAAACAACTCCGCTGACCTCTCGGGCTCACAGGGCGAAGTCTGGAGTTGGCCACTGAGCCAGAGAGAACGGCGTACGGGCTTACCGCATCGCGCGCAGCAAATGGAGGGGTCGCTCGCGGACGCCGCGACTCCGGGAACATCTTGCTGACAGGCACCACACCACATACGCTCTCGCCATTCACTTCAAGACAACAAGCCGTCGCACTTTGCGGGAATCCCCAATCTCTATCATCGGGATTCCCGCCGGTGGACTACACCGTTTCCAACCCGCTTGACGTTTCGAGCCCCCAGAGCATTGGACACCAGGTAAACTGGGGCAAGATTACCTCCCCCGGGCAAGATGCCACGTCAAGCTGGGGAAAGACGGGTCCAGTGCGAAACAAATGCCCAAGGAACCAACTGCCGCGCCGCGGTGACCAACCGTCTCGGCGCCAGCACCGTGCTCCAAACCGCCGCGCGGATCAAGCTGACCGTTCTTACGGGCTTGAAACCCGGGTCACTCATGGATCATCCGGGTTCGTGTTCCACTGCCGTACGAACGAAGACGGAAAATGGCAAACGAAAAGTGAAAAGTGAAAAGTGCGCCGCACGTGGTGAACGCGATCGGTACTCTGCACATCTGGACTCGAGTCATTCACCACTCACCACTCACCATTGTCCTGGTAGCCATGAGATGCGCTCTGGAATGCGTCGCGTAAAGGGGCGAGCTCCCCAGGCCTCGCTCGATCAGCGCAGCTGGACGCGTTGCAGCAGCAGGCAGTAGAAGTGGACAGCCAAGGTGACCACCGCCATCAGGCCGGCATAGCGGTGCAGGTCCAGCAGGCTGTGCAGGCCATCGGTGCCAAACAGCGGCAGCATGCTCAACAGCATCGTGACCACCACGGTCAAACCGCTGAGCAAGAACAGCCAGAACATGAGTTTGGGAATCCAGAAGAACCGCGGCGCATACGTCTCTTCATTCTCTCCGGCTCGGTCTTTCCCAAAACGGGAAGGGCCAGCCCAGTTGATGGCCAGCAGCGGCAGCACGGCGACCATCGTTCCGGCGCCGAACATATGGACGAACAGCCACCATCCGGACATCGCACCGAGACTGAGCACGGAGTAGAACGAGGTGACGGCCAGCACTGCCACACCCAGTAATGTCCCGAGGTAGACGAGGCGTTCCCACAAGTTCAAGCGTCGGCGTCGCTTGGTGGCTTTGCCACCGATCAGGGCCAGGACCAGGTGCAGCAGGATCACGCCACCGGTCGCGAGCAGCACCACGGACAGGACGGTCGGAAAGGCCTTCCCGGGATGCAGCAGGAGATCCGAAATATTGGTGCTCAAGTCGGCGAACATCGAACGGCTCCAGGCAAATCACGTGACTATCGGGTTAGCTCGTCGCAGTGCCAAGCAACTAACTGCGGCGCAGCAGACCGAACAACCCATTAACACCGAGCAGCACGAAGGACAGCAGAATCACCGCCACGACAGCTGCCGATACGAACCCGAACCACTTGAACGCGGTGCGTCCCTGGAACGACAGATTCCAGGCATCGATCTGCACCCGATCGTAGCCGGCCAACTCGGCCATTTCCTCTGTGGGGGGTGCGGCGTCGGGTGCGGGTCCCAGGGCCGTCACCTGTCCGTCGAAGATGGCTGTCCCCGGGGCATGGCACTCGAAACATCCGGTAACGCCACTCGACCAACGCGCCGGGCGGACGTCGTGGGCCAGTTTCCAGGCATAGGGATCAGCCGCTGGATTGGTGAAATCCTCGACCTGATCGCCGGCTCCCAGTCGATAGGCCCGTCCGCCGGACACGTAGACGCCCTGAGCCCCCTCGGTCTTGATGATTTTCTGCAGTTCTTTCAGCGCATCGGCCAGTTTATCACGGAAGCCGGCGACGGCACGCGACTTTTCCAAGTCACTGAGTTTGGCCTTTTCTTCGCTGGTCAGCTCGGCGACCGCGACTTTTCCGCGTTCTTCGCCCAGCGCGGCGACCTTATCTTCCGCCGTTAGTTCGACTTTGCCCACCGTCTCGGTGAACGTTGCGTTGCGTTTAACTCGCAGGACACGACGCAGAGCCTCCTGGACGGCGTCGGGATGGAGCGGCAAGACACGATCCCCTTTCAGCTCGCCCCAGAACGCCGGCCACACCAGGCGATGCGGATACAGCACGTCGTCGGTGCGCATCATCACGGGCGCCACCATCCCCGGCTCGGTTTCCACGTCCAGGTGATGGGTCGGGAGTCCGAGGCCGTGAGCCATGGCGGTCTGTACGCGGAGCGCCTGCTGGCTGGGTTGGGGCCCCGAATGGCAGGCCGTACACGACAGTCGCTCGAGGTGCACGGGAGGCAGACCACGATGCAGCGGTTTGGGAGCCCCCATGCGACCGCCGGCCACCGCGTCGGCCTGCTCGCCCATGTGGCATCCGCGACACGACAAGGTCGTCACATTCACTCCATCCTCACGCTGCTCGCCTTCGAAGCCGCGGACCGTGTGATGTCCAATATCGTTGCGATGACAATCCGAGCAGGACATGCCCGCCCGCAAATGGACGTCCTCGTCGTGCGTCCATTCGGGAGACGCTCCGACGCCCACCACGCGCGTTGTATGGCAGTAATAGCAGGCATTGTTGGAGGGCTTGCGAACCACGTCAAAGAAGACTTTCTTGTCGGCGTTCATCGTGAGCGACCGATACGTCGTCTGGGGCAATTTCGGACCGTCTGCCGACGGCGGCGGGGCAGTCGTCTCGGCCGCTTCCCCTGCCGGCTGCTGGCCCTCAGTCGCTTCGCCCTCCGGTTTCGCCGAAGGCTCCTCTTCCTCGGGCTCGGCGTCCTTGATCTTGGATACGTCACCCTCGATGTCCGCGATCCCCAGCGCTGCGGCGGGAGCCCACGCAAAATTCTGCTTGGAGATCTGATCCCACCAGATTTCCGGACTGTAGGCGCGGTCCTGGCTATGGCACAGCATGCAATCGATAGCTAGTTTTCCTGACAGATCCCAGCGACCGTTGTCGGGTGGGGCTGCGGCAGCAGCGGTCGCGGCACCATCCCCTGGCGGGTCTTCGGCCCGCGGACCGTGCTCCTGCTCCTCGTCACGAGCCGACACTTCGCCGTCCGCCTTAACCACCGGGATCTCACCCGCGGCACCCGGTCCCCCACCCGGCAGCTGGCGGCCGAACTTCAGCACGAAATCCCAACTGCTGATCCCTAGATCGCGCGGGTCATACGTGCCGGGCCACTTGCGGTACGACAGAGGAATTTGCGTGCCCGTGCGTGTATCGGTCCAAATCCACGGCTCGCCCGGCCGTCCCACTTCCTGCAATTTCTCCATGGCATTGAAGTGGAAGCCGTGGGCGATGGCGGCGTAGTCGTGACACCGGCCACAAGTGTATACGGGCGAATAGGGGGCCGCCTTGGGATCCGTTGGGTCGATGCGATTGTCCTTCGCATCGTACAAATCAATCCAATGCACATACTGGCTGCGACTGTGCGTCATCGCAAATCGCGATTCCTCCGCGCGGACAGTCTGGATATCAATAAGCCCCAATACGAAAAGCCCCAATACGAATGTGCTCGTAACACACAATCCCAGTGCACGCCAAGCCATCGATGCGTCTCCAGATACGAACAAGTCCTGGGGTCCTGCGTTGAGACCCAGTACCCACATACACGCGCGCCGCGTCATGAGCGGTCGCTGTGGTCCGGTATACCGTGTCCGTCGCCTGCGTCCAATACCGCTGGGGCAGTCACGCCATAGAGCGGCGGTCGGACGAACTTTCCGATCCGTTCACACATTTTGGAACGGATGGGAAAACTCGGCCTACCGACTCCGCCTGACGATTTGTCTGGTCGAAAAGCGGAATCGTCGGACAATCAGGTGTGTTGTTCGTGGCAGGTGAGATATTTCAACATTGCCAATCGCTCCCACCTCCAGCCGCTTCGGCAGCGTGCGGCAACCAAGTCGATCTGGCCGCAGCCGCCTGCTCGGCGGAAACGAGCGATGGTAACGCGATATCCTCGCGTAGGAAGAACGTGATTGTACGGGTTCAGCGCCCGTTTGTCACGGACACCAACAACCATTCTCGGGCACCGTCAACACGCGGCCCGGCGAACCGTGCGAGCGGCCCCCAGTGAAACGGCCCCAGTGTACTTAACGCGGGCCTTCACCCGCAACCCAAATGAGTGCCAGAATTCTGGGATTTTGACATCCAGCATCTGTTGAGGGGTCGGCAATGACTTCGGCGAGCAAAGCACGGCATGGCGGTCGGCTGACCGAAACGCTGACCGAAACACCGTCCCCGTGCATGGCTCCAAAGACCATGGCGATTGGTCACTGGCAAGACGACGGATTGTAACGGATAGCGGACGGGTACGGATCGCGTCGATCAAGGACGGTGCAGTTGGCGATTTCGTGCAAATCGAGCTGGGGCACTAACCGTCAACCGCGCAAGTCATCAGGAATCAGACCTTCGGAATAACGTATTGAGCGACCTTAGTATTTCTGTCATTCGAAATGGTTCGGGATTTTTCGCATTTCGTGCGTCGGATTGCAAGTTTCTTTCCGAACATGCGCGCCGTGCGCAGATGGCACAATACCAGACTTCAACGCTACCGCATTGCGTTGCGAACTGCTTCGAGCACCTGCAATTGGACCACCTCGAATGGACCGGTCAACGTGGCTCCCGCCGCCGCCTTGTGGCCACCCCCACCCCAGGCTGCCGTCAGTCTGCTGCAGTCGACCACGGCCCGACTGCGCAAACTGACTTTGACCGTTCCCGCCGGCTGCTCCGTCAGCATCACCGCCACGTCCGTACCGTCGATGGCCAACGCCATGTTCACAAAATCCTCCGTTTCGCTCGGCACCGCCCCCGTGTTGGCAAAATCTTCCGCCCGCACGTGCGTGTGCGCAAGCCGGCCCGCCAATTCGGTGACCAGGCGCGTCAGGACAAGCCCCCGCAGCTTCGCACGGCCCACGGAGTCACGTTCGTATAACTGGCGAAATATTTCGGCTGGCCGCGCTCCCGCTTCGACCAAATCCGCGGCCACGCGATAGGTACTACCGGTGGTCGAGGGAAAGCGAAACCAGCCGGTGTCGGTGGCAATGGCAGCGAACAAGGCGTCGGCCATTTCGCAGGTCAGAGGGCAACCCAGAAACCGTGCCAGATCGTAGACCAGCCGCCCCGTGGCCTCGACCTCGGCATCCTTCAGCGACAGCGCCGGCAACTCGCCGTCACTCGCATGATGATCGATGACGACAACGGGCCGGGAACTGCCGCGGATCGCTTCGGCCATACTCCCCAGCTGGCGCCAGGCACTCGTATCCAGCACGATGATCACGTCGCACCACTCCAATTCACTCGCACCGACTCCCTGCCCCAGGACCTCGATGCGCCGCTGCGGGTCCACGAAGGCCAGACGCGGTGGCGTCGAGTCGCCGTTGATAATGCGCACGTCTTTCCCCAGTTCACGCAACAGCGCGGCCATGGCCAGTTCGCTTCCCAACGCGTCGCAATCGGGACGGACATGGCTGGTCAGAATGAAACGTTGCGCGGTGCGGAGAGTCGGCTGCAGCAAGGCCCAATCGATCGGGTGCTGTTCGGTCGTCATGGATAACACCTTACTGCGGTCTTGCCGACCGCGGAGGTTTTTTTGTGTCAGTTTTGGATTTCGAATTTGTGTGGGTTTTCGAGATCGGGATTTCGGATTTCCGTTTTTTTTTCTTGCGGCCAGCGGCCGCGTGTCGGATACCGGTTGTAAATGACGCGGCGAGGACGCCACCACGACGCCACGGGCCACGCCCTCTCACAGCGGACTGGCAATCTGCCGGGCGGCACGAACGTCCATCGCCAACTGTTGCCGCAGAGCCGCCACATCGTCAAACGAGCGGATATCGCGGAGCCGATCCAGGAAATCGAGTTCCAACAGACTGCCGTACAACGCTTGATCGCAGTCCACTAGGTGCACTTCGAACTTGACCTGCTCCTCGCCGAACGTCGGATTCGGACCGATATTCACGGCAGCCGCGTAACAGCGGTGGTTGACGATGGCCCTCCCCGCATAGACGCCCAGGGGAGGCAATACCATGCCGACGGGGTCGATATTGGCCGTCGGAAAGCCGATTTTGGCTCCCCTCCCGGCGCCCTGCACAATGCATCCTCGAACACGATACGGACGAGTCAACAGTTCGTCCGCTCGCCGTACATCCCCGGCCTGAATCAGTTCGCGAATCCAGCTGCTCGACACGAATCGCCCAGCCACCTGCAAGGGTGGTACCACGTCCAGTACCATCTCCGCCTCCTGACACAGCGTGCGCAGAGTATCGATCGAGCCGGATCGGTCACGCCCGAAGAAGAAATTCGGACCTTCCACCATCGCGCGAGCTTTCAGGTGCCCGCGGACAATCGTCTGAAAAAACTCGTTGGGGGACATCCGCAAGACCGCTCGATCCGTCGCAAATGCCACCACGGCAACGGCCCCCAGCTCGCCCAGCAATTCCGCTTTCCGCTGCGTCCAGGTCAAGGAGGGTGGCACCGCTTCGGGATAGAGCAGTTGGGCGGGGTGCGGGTCGAAAGTAAACACGATGGCGGGCCCTTTAACATCGCGTGCCCGCGCCACGAGCCGTTGCAGCAACAGCGCATGCCCGCGGTGCACACCGTCAAAATTGCCAATCGTCACCGCGCCATGCTCAAGCGACGCAGGAAACTCGTCCAGATTGCGGATCAACTTAACCGGTGCCACAAGATCCGACCAATGTGTTGCACGCCGCCCAAAGGTAAACGCGACATTATGGGGTCGCCACGCCCGTTGTTCAACCAGCGGCACCATCGTCCGCCTGAAACTCGCGCCACGCATCACCCAGACAATGAACAAGATCCAGCGCGGTCATGGCGATCTGCGAGTAGCGCCGCGCGGCATGATCGCCGGCGAGACCGTGAATATGGACCCCCAGGCGAGCCGCCTCCCAGCCCTCCAGGCCCTGACACAGCAGGGCGGTGATAATGCCCGTCAGGACATCGCCGGCACCGCCCGTCGCCATGCCGGGATTGCCCGTCTCGTTGCACTCGGTCCGCACGCCGTCGGTGATCAGCGTCCGATGACCTTTCAGAACGACGACAATCGTATGCCTCGCCGCCAGTTCCACGGCCCGCCGCGCGCGAGCTTCACCGGCGGCCGGCTTTCCCCCACAGAGCCGATCAAATTCGCCGGGGTGCGGCGTGAGAATGCGGCAGCCGCCCGGCGCCACAAGTCCCCGGGGATGCTCGGCCAACGCGTTCAACGCATCCGCGTCAAATACCATTGGAACGCTGACCGAAGTGTACATGGTGCGTGCCAACTCGGTCAGGTCCGCACTCCGTCCCCAGCCGGGGCCACACGCCCCCGCCGTCGCTCGGCTCGCTAAACGCGTGAGCGTCTCGGCCGCCTGCAGAGTCGTGCGCCCGTCGGCATCACTCGGCAAGGGAACGGTCATGTAGCACGGCTGAGCTGCGGCCACCGTGGCCAGGCAAACGTCCGGGACGGCCAGCGTCACAAGTCCCGCGCCGCTGCGCAGAGCCGCGCAGCCCGACAGCACGATCGCGCCAGTCATCCCGCACGATCCGCCAATCAGCAGGGCACGACCGTAGTCTCCCTTGTGACTATCCGCCGCGCGAGCAGGCAGCCGCGGTATGTGTTGTCGTCCATTCATCTGTGTCAGCTAACTCGAGCCCTGGTTGCCACGAACATGCCAGCCCCAAAACCGGCGCACGAATATCGAACTTCGCAAGAGACAGAATCCAGCCTGGCAGTAGCGAGCCAGTCGCGGCATGCCAGCGTTGTCAGTCGTGAACTCGTCCGTGGGGCCTGTGGTCGCGGGTGCCGTGATCAGGCGGACATCCTCGTTGGCCGCGTTTCTCGCCGATTCTGCCTGCCGAAGTTGCTCTATGGCGGGCACCCGTTTTGGTGGCCAACGGCCGTTGCTGAGGCAGCATCGCGCCGGCCGCAGCGCGCCATCACTCCATCACTCGGCCGCACCGCCCGCGCGGCGGTGCGCAATGAGACCGGCGATATATCCCCCTTTGAAACCGGCATCGATATTCACGACGGTAACATTGGCAGCACAACTGTTGAGCATTCCGAGCAGCGCGGCAACTCCACCGAAACTGGCCCCGTAGCCGACACTTGTCGGGACGCCGACCACAGGGCAGTCGACGTACCCCCCCACGACACTGGGCAGAGCACCTTCGAGTCCGGCGACGACCACCACGGCGTCGACGCTGCGCAGTTTGTCGATGTGCATGGGGAGCCGATGCGGCCCGGCGACCCCCACGTCGTGGATCATGATCACTTCCACGCCCATCCACTCGACCGTCTCGCGCGCCTCCTCGGCCACGGGCAGATCACTCGTTCCCGCCGTAATCACCGCCACTCGACCGACCGTCTTGACCTCTACGGCCTCGGGAACCAGGCGGAAGGTCCTGCCGATTTCGTTGTAGTTGCCCTGCGGGAACTCGGCCAGCAAGCGTTCCGCCTTATTCGCGGCCACACGCGTCACGAGCACGGTCATGCTATCATGCAGCAGCTGTCGGACGATTTTGACGAGCGTTTCGGCCGGCTTTCCTTCCCCGTAGACGACCTCGGGAAAACCGCAACGTCGGCGCCGGTCAAGGTCCAACGTGACATCTCCCAGATCAGCCGTACCGGGCCGGCGCAACGCGTCGGCGAAGGCCTCCGCAGTCAGTTTGCCGGACAAAAGGTCCTGGACCAACGATTCGATTTCAAGCTGTTGTCGTTCCATGCCGCCCATATTAGCCGCAAAACGTCCGCTCCTCTACCCACCGCCGCCCCCGGGCGAGCCAGTCCTTGCCACGCGAGCGGTGGGCGGCAACAATAAGTGACTTGTGCTGGGGGGGTGCTGAAAACTGCTTGTACTGAGGAAAACGCTCCGATGCAGAGTTGTGTATTGGCCTATTCTGGTGGTCTCGACACGTCCGTGATTCTGGGCTGGCTGCTTGAGGAAGGTTACGATGTGCATTGCCTGTACGTCGACCTGGGCCAGCCGTGTGAGGATCGCCAGGCGATCCTGGACAAGGCCAAGCGGACTGGCGCCGCCACGGCGCGGATCGTGGATGTACGCGACGAGCTGTGTCGCGATTTCGCCTTTCCCGTATTGGCATGGCAGGCCAAATACGAGTCCATTTACCTGCTGGGAACCTCCATCGCCCGGCCACTGATCACCAAGAAGTGCCTGGAAATAGCCCGTGCGGAAGGTGCCGGCGCTTTTGCCCACGGAGCCACGGGGAAAGGGAACGACCAATGCCGTTTTCAGCTGGCTGCCGACGCCCTGGCGCCTGACATTCAGGTCATCGCCCCCTGGCGCATCGAGGCGTTTCGCCAACGCTTTCCTGGCCGCAGCGCGATGATCGCGTTCTGCCAACAGAAAGACATCCCGGTCAAGGCCTCGGTCGCCAAGCCGTACAGTTCCGACGAAAACTGCCTGCATATCAGCTACGAGGCCGGACAGCTCGAGGATCTGACCGTCAACGGCGTGGAAACAGTCGATTTCGGCATGACCGTGTCACCCCAGCACGCTCCCGACCAGGCGGAACAGGTCACCATCGGTTTCGAACACGGCATACCGGTCAGCGTCAACAGCCGGAGACTCAGCTCGTTTGAGATCGTCGACCAGCTGAACAAGATCGGAGGCCGGCATGGGATCGGACGCATCGACATGGTGGAAAACCGCTTCGTCGGGATGAAGAGCCGCGGCGTGTATGAAGCGCCGGGCATGACGATACTCTACGCCGCCTTGATGTACGTCGAACAGCTGACCATGGATCGCGATCTGATGCATCTGCGCGATCGGCTCGCGCCGGAAGTGGCCGAAATGGTCTATTACGGATTCTGGTACGCCGCCAAGTTCGATGCCTTGCAGGCGTTCATTCGCACTGCTCAGCAGCACACCACCGGTGAAGTGCGTCTGAACCTGTACAAGGGCAATATCATGGTGGACAGTCGCCGGAGTCCGAACAGTCTGTATGATGAGGGAATTGCCACGATGGAAGGGGGCGGCTCGTACAATCAGACGGACGCCGAAGGATTCCTCCGCATCCAGGGACTCCCCAGCCGGGTCCAAGGTCGTGTCACGCCGCGCAGCTATTAGCAGGCGAGTGACTTACGCAGCGATGTTCCCTTTGCGGCCAGAACGCCATGTACTTACGCGAAAACCCGGTTCTGCAGCGTGAGCTTCTTGTCAATCTGCGCATGTCCCGTGGTTTCGTGTTGATGCTGGTGTACCAGGCATTTCTGGCCGCCCTGGTCTACCTGGCCTGGCCCCAGAATCAACGACTGGATCTGTCAGCCCAGCCGGAGGACGCCCGCAAACTGGTCGACATGTTCTTCCTGGGCCAGTACGTCCTGGCATCGTTGATGGCTCCCAGTTTTGCCGCCGGGACCATCACGGGCGAGAAAGAACGGCATACCTACGAGATGTTGCTGGCCAGTCCGCTGCGTCCCGGGGCCATCGTGCTGGGGAAGCTCATCGCGTCGCTGGCCTATCTCGCCATTCTGATCTTCGCATCCCTGCCGATCATCATGCTCTGCCTCCCGTTGGGTGGCGTCTCGCCCTACGAGGTGTTCGCCGCCTACCTCGGCCTGATCATGTCGGTGATCACGTTTGGCACCATCGGGGTCGCCTGCAGCAGTTACTTCCAACGAACCGCCGCCTCGCTGGTCGTCTCGTATCTGCTGATTCTCCCCCTGGCATTGGCCGCCATCCTGTTCTGGTTTCTGAGCAAGGACCTGGGCACACTGCGACTCAGCTTGACCGTCACGATGGTCCCCGCGATGGCCACGGCCGTCTGCCTGGTGCTGTTTTTCAATACGAGCCAACGACTACTGCATCCGCCCGATGTCGGAAGCGAAGGAAAGGAAGTGGTGGATCTGGAACGGGAGGCGGAACATGTGGTGGGCCTGGTGATCCAACGCGACCAGTTTCCCGATAAACTGTTTGCGCCGGCCAAACGCGAAACGCTGCTCGAAGACGGTACGAATCCCGTTTACGACAAGGAGATTCGCAGCGAGATATTCAGTCAGGGAACGCTGATGCTGAGGGTCGTCATCCAGGTCAGCATGCTGCTGGCCATTCCCCTCATGGCTACCTGCCTCTATATCTGGCCGCAACACGCTCCCTGGTACATTTCGTACGCCGTCGTCTTCAATATGTTGGTGGGGCCAGTCTTTTCGGCCGGCAGTGTGACGAGCGAGCGCGAACGGCAGACACTCGATTTGCTCTTGACCACCGCCATCACCCCCTGGCAAATCCTGTCGGGAAAGCTGCGCGCCGGATTGCGTGTCTCCAGCGTGCTGACTATGTTTCTCATGTGGCCGCTCTTGCTGGCCTGCGTCATGGTTAACAGCTACTGGCACAACATCCCGGCCGTGTTCGCATATTTCCTGATCGTGATCCTCACGTGCCTCAACACGGCACTCATCGCGCTTTTCTGCTCCGTGTTTTTCCAGAAAACGTCGATCAGCCTGATGACGACGTACCTGATCATCATACTCCTGTTCTGTGCACCGGTCGCGGCCATTTTCTTCGCCCAGACCTTCTACACAGATCACGAGGCCGTCCAATACATGGAAGCCTTCGGCCTGACCAGTCCGTTCGTGGCGGCGTTCGCTGTCCCCCTGATCACCGATATGCCCTCGGTGGAACTGCTGGAGCCCGCGCAGCAAGGTAACTGGTGGCTGCTGGCGGGATACACGGGCTTCACGACGCTGTTGGGCACCTCGCTGCTGGCCACCATGATCTGGCGGTTCAAGTCCCGTTGGCGGATCGCCACCTGAGACGTGGCGCCGCGATCACCCAGTAGCGGTTTCCAGGCAAGAGCCCGCCGGCAGACTGGGCCGCAAAACTGGGCCGCAAGACTGGGCCGCAAGCCAGGAAAACGCGGCTCAGCACCGCCTGCCTGTCTCGCCGTCAGACGGCCGCGTCAGTCGCGATAACCGCGCATCACCGGGCGCAACGGCTGCAACGCTGATTGGATCATGCGATCCAGCGAGGTAGAAGTATCTTCAGTGACTTCCAGCAGGTCCCCGCCATGCATGGCATAGTTGTTCTCATCCACGACCCGCCTTGTGGAGGGACTGAATTCGACCGGCAGACGCAGCTTCTCGCCAGACGGCGATGTGCGCACCAATGTGATGTCCATCCGGCGAAAACGATGGATCGCGCCAGAACCTTTCAGCGCGTCCTGCACCAACATCGACTTCTTGAGCGGCGCACGGAGATACTCGGGCTCGGCTTTGTCCCGACATAACTGCACAACCACCGTGGGATCCGTCACCAGGGCGGCCGTCGCATCCGCCGACGAGGGCATTCCCGGCTGGTCCTGCAAGGTGCTGCAGCCGATCGTGGCGGTGACGGTCAGCAGTCCGATGACTGGGAGTAATGCGGTACTGAAATGATTTGCTGTCGCCATCCTGGGACACCTTTCGTCGCACATCCTGTGGGTGATAGGCAATCCACCCTAATCGGCAATCTTAGCCTTCTTCCCCTAAACTATCCGACCGTCACAGTCAGCGTTATCGACACCGGCCAATCGCAACTTGAATACAAATCGCAAAAACTCCGCAGAACGCTTCCCTGGCTAATTGGGTGGCACCGTCTAATGGGTGCCATCGATTTGGCGCACCACCGCCCGGCAGCGTCCTGTCCGCTTGGCTTCTCGCAGGGCAGCATCGGCGATGGTGGTCACTTCCAGCGGCCTCAGACTCAACGGCGGCAGCAAAACAGCCACCCCGGCACTAGCTGTCACGCACGGCTCTTCCGGCCCCCCCACCTCAGGCCGGTGTTCGATGGCCCTTCGAATCGACTCGACAATCTCCGGCACATCGGCGGCCAGTACGCCATGCACCAGAATCCCGAATTCATCCCCCCCCAGCCGAGCCACCAAATGCTGCTGCGCGACATTGGCAGCCAGCCGCTGGGCGACCCGCTGCAGCACAAGATCGCCAGCCACGTGCCCCAGCCGATCGTTGATCGGTTTGAAGTGATCCAGATCCAACAGCACGATGGCCGTGGCACCCACGGGAGGGTCCACCGCCAGTTGCTTCATCCGAGCGACCAGCTCCTGGTCCCACTGTCGCCGGTTGGCCAGGCCGGTCAGCGGATCGCGGTAGGCCAGCGAGCGGAGGGCGCGTTGCGTGTGCAATTCTTCCGCCAACCGGCGCCGCAGTCGCACGATTTCCACGAGCAGGCGACACGCCAATTGCAGCTCGTGCCTGGTGCACTCCTCAGGTAGCACGACATCTCCGCTGCCCTGCGTACCGATCCCCACCAGACCGATTTCGCCACAGGCCAGGCGTGCATTGGCCGGTCCCAGCGTCTGGGTGATGGGAAGTCGATCGGTGACGATCAATTCGGGGGCTTCCATTTCACCAGTCTGCAGCAACGCGAGGTGGGTGCAGACCATGGCCCCTTCGGCAAGGACTTGCAGCCATTTCTCACGGCGTTGGCTGTCGTCGGTCAGGAGCAGGATGAGTGGCGGCTTCGTCATGGCCACAAAATAGCATGCGTCAGCAATGCTGTCAGGACGCTGCTTGCAGAGGTGCGTGTGAGTGATAGAATCAGCGGCAGTTTGACCTTGGGCGGCGGTGAGCGGCTGGCGGACCCGTCGCCCCAGGGGCACGGCGGGATCCAGCGTCGGGCAGGGAAGTGTGTTCCAGCGTCCCCGGCTGAGCCCTCCTTGTCGGGGCCGGCAGGCCCCCGCGGGACATCATGGCCAGGAATCAGCCGCAACGAGACGTAATTGCCGAGCAAGGAACGATGCGATGAGCACGGACACTGCGACCTTCATGAATCACCCTGCGACCTGGACGCGTCGGCACTTGATTGATCTGGAAAGCCTGACCGTGGAGGAACTGACGACGTTGCTCGATACGGCATTTGCGTTCAAGCAGGCCACGCACGGCTGTCGCACGAAATTGCCGCTGCTGGAAGGGAAGACGACCGCGAACCTGTTCTTTGAGAATTCCACTCGCACGCGTACCAGTTTCGGATTGGCGGCCAAACGGCTGGGAGCGGACGTGGTCGATTTCACGGCCTCCAGCAGTAGTCTGTCCAAGGGCGAGACGTTCATCGACACGGCGAAGAACATCGAGGCCATGAACGTGGACGCGATGGTGATGCGGCATCGCACACCGGGGACTCCCTTACTGTTGGCGAAATATGTCCAATGTGCCGTCGTCAACGCCGGGGACGGGACACACGAGCATCCGACCCAGGGACTGTTGGACATCATGACCATCCGCGAATCGCGCGGTGATCTGAAGGGGTTGACGGTCGCGTTGGTGGGCGACATTGCCCACAGTCGCACGGCCCGGTCGAATATCTGGGGTCTGCTGAAACTCGGGGCTCACGTGATCGTGTGTGGCCCTTCGACGTTGGTCTCGCGCGGCTGGGAGCAGTTTGGCGTCGAGGTGGCGTACAATCTGGATGATATCCTGCCACGATGCGACGTACTGAACCTGCTGCGGATCCAATTCGAACGCCAGTACACGCGTCCCTTCCCCTCGGTTCGCGAATATGCGTTGCTCTACGCGATGAATCACGATCGCATGATGCGAGCCAAGAAGGACATCCTGATCATGGCTCCCGGGCCGATCAATCGCGGCGTGGAAATCACTCCCGACGTGGCCGACGGCCCACACTCGGTCATCCTCAACCAGGTGACCAACGGGCTGGCGGTGCGGATGGCAGCGTTGTGGTTGGTAATCGGCGCCGGGCAGCGGGACCAGTGAGCCGCTGAGCGTGTTAACCTGCAACATGCGCGCTCGTTTGGAAACGAATCCGAAATTCGAAGCACGGAATTCGAAACAGGCATGAAACTCGGCACGCAACTGACCAAGACAACTCGGCCTGCGCTGAATCGCCGTGGTTCACCGCTATCGCGCTGTCCCGTTTCTGTCCGTGAGATGCTGCTCGTTCGAGTTTGTTGGGTAGGTGGTGCTTCGGACTTCCAATTTCCGGCTCGCTTCGCGCCCCACAACGGCGCACATCCAGTTAGCCGTTTCGCATGAGAGATTGCCAATGCCTTCGCTACTGATCGAGAACGGACGCGTTATCGACCCGAGCCAACAGCTTGACCGGGTCACTCACATTCTGATTGAAGGGGGTCGCATCGCATCGCTCGATGCCGCCGACGCGGGCTACGACCAGCAGATTGACGCGCGGGGCATGATCGTCACGCCCGGTCTGATCGACATGCACACCGAGCTGCGTCAGCCGGGCTGCGAAGAAGACGAAACGATCGAGACCGGGACGGCCGCCGCACTGGCCGGCGGCTTCACCAGTGTGGCCTGCATCCCCAACACTGATCCGCCCATTGACACGCAGGCCAATGTCGAATTTGTGCGTCAGAAGGCCGCGCAGGCGCGCAACTGCCACGTCTTCGTCCTGGCCTGCGTGAGCAAGAACCGGGAGGGCCAGGAATTGGCCGAGATCGGCAGCCTGGTCGAATCCGGCGCGGTGGGATTCACCGACGCCGACCGCCCCATCCACAACACGCAACTGATGCGTCGAGCACTGGAATACTGCTTGATGTTCGACGTCCCGATCCTCAATCATCCCGAAGTCCTGGACCTGTCGCAGGACGGGATCATGCACGAAGGGCTCACCTCGATGGTCCTGGGACTGCCAGGAATGCCGGCAGATGCCGAGGACGTGATGACGGCCCGCGACCTGCGGCTGGCCGAATACACCGGTGGCCGCCTGCACCTGATGAATATTTCCAGCGCCGGCAGTGTCGATCTGATTCGGCGGTACAAGTCCCGCGGCGTGAGCGTAACGGCCGAGGTCTGCCCCGCCCATTTCACACTGACCGATGAAACACTCCGCACGTTCGATGCCAACTGCAAAGTCAATCCGCCGCTCCGCGCGCGAAACCACGTGGAGGCCTGCATCGCCGGACTGGCCGACGGCACGATCGATGTCATCGCCAGCTGCCACGCGCCTCGCGCCTCGGAAAAAAAACTGCAGGAACTCGACCGAGCGCCCTTCGGCATGATCAACCTGGAAACAACACTCCCCCTGGTCATCACCTGCCTGATCGAGCCCGGGCATCTCGATTGGCCCGCGGCCATCGCCAAAATGACCATCCACCCGGCGCAGGCCCTGGGACTCGCCAAGGGAACGCTCAAGGTGGGGGCCGATGCGGATGTCACGATTATCGATCCTGATGTCCGCTGGACAGTGTGTGCCAGTGACTTCAAATCCAAGAGCTCCAACACTCCCTATGATGGCTGGGAGCTGAAGGGTCGAGCCGTGCGAGTGCTCGTGGGTGGCGAAACACGCTACCAGCTCGGTCGCACATAGCGGGGGGCCCCCCCACTCTTACTCTTAACGCGGCCTGCGGCCGCAACCAAAACGGGAAATCCGAAATCCCAATATCGAAATCCCAAACAAATTCGAAATCCAAAATTCGAAATCCAAAACCTCCGCTGCCGGCAAAACGGCCGCGGGCGGGCCCCAAGCAGATTCTCACCAGCAGCATGCCATTGCGTCCTCCGTTTTCCCTTCCTCCCTTCCTCCCTTCCTCCCTTTCTCCCACTTTTCTGTGCTTCGAATTTCGGATTTTGTTCCAAACATGCGCGCATCCTACACGCGAAAACTTTACTCGTACTCTTACTCTTCTTCGCACTCACACTCCGCCAGGCCAACTGGACGTGGTGTTGCGTTGAGCGAGTTGAGCTGCGCGAAGCCGGGGAAGGGGCAGGAGAGTAAGAGTAAGAGTAAGATTAAGATTAAGAGTAAGAGTAAGAGTACGGGGCAAGCGGCGGTGATTCACCCGCTGATCGGACTCCCCACTTCCCAGCTGAGCGGATCGTCGACGTGGCGCACGATGTGCCGGTAGAGCGTGTCACGTTCCACCGGCACGCGACCCGTGTCGCGGATCAGAGCGCAAATGTCATCGGTGGACAACACTTCCGGCGTCGTCGCGCCAGCGTCGTGATAGATCAGTTCGTGTCGGACGGTCCCATCCAGGTCGTCCGCTCCGTAGGCCAAGGCCGCCTGAGCGGTACCGATGCCGAGCATGATCCAATAGGCCTTGATATGCGGGATGTTGTCGAGCATCAGGCGGGACACCGCCATCACGCGCAGGTCGGTCAGCGACGATGGCTTGGGAAGGTGACTCAGCCCGGTATTCTCGGGGTGGAAGGCCAGCGGGACGAACGTCTGGAACCCGCCCGTATCATCCTGCAGCTCGCGCAATCGAATCAGGTGATCCAGTCGATGATAATCGTTCTCGAGGTGACCGTAGAGCATCGTGCAGTTCGTGCGGAGTCCCAACTCATGCGCTGTGCGATGGATCTCGAGCCATTTGGTCGCATCCGACTTGTGCTCGCAAATCCGATGCCGCACGTCGGCATGGAAGATTTCCGCACCGCCGCCCGGCATACTCCCGAGTCCCGCTTCGATCAGATCCTCCAAGATCGCGCGGACCGGCTTCTTCGCCAGGTGCTCGAACCAGTTGATTTCGACGGCGGTCCACCCCTTCAAATGCAGACGCGGGTAGGCGTCGTGCAGCAAACGGACCATATTCACGTACCAATCATAGCCCTTCTGATGGTGCAAGCCGCCGACGATGTGCATTTCGGTGCAACCGTTATCGACTGCTTCCTGGCCGCGCGCCAGTATCTGCTCGTCACTCATGACGTACCCTTTCGGGTCCCGCAAGTCGGCCCGAAAGGCGCAAAACGTACACCGATAGACGCACACGTTGGTGGGATTCAGATGCGTATTGATGTTGTAGTAGGCAAAATTGCCGTTGAGCCGTTCGCGCACCAGGTTGGCCAGCCGTCCGACTTCGTGCAAAGAGACTTCGGGCCGCATCAGATACAGCCCGTCGTCCAACGTCAGCCGCTCGCCGGCCTCGACTTTGGCACGAATACCACTGAACGATCCATCGGAATGAGAATGGCCAGGCATCTTCGTTGTCCCCGAGCGCCACCGAAATGAGATGGCGCAACTGGCGAAACACAGCGCAACACAAAACTGCCGACGCGAAGCTAGAAATCCACAAGCGGCCAGTCGCCGCAACCCTACGTAGAACGGAATTCATTCCGTTCATGCACCATCCACCGCTGACCATTTCCCTCGACGTAGAACGGAATTCATTCCGTTCATGCACCATCCACCGCTGACCATTTCCTTCGACGTAGAACGGAATTCATTCCGTTCATGCACCATCCACCGCTGACCATTTCCTTCGACGTGCGACGGAGAATCCTCTTCCATTTCACGCGGCCCGCGGGTCCTGGCCCGGTGAGAGCGACGCATCTACAGATGAACCGTCGAGTGTAGGCAGCCGTTAACAGGCTGTCCATGCCCAGGGCCGCGGCCGTGGCAGGGAGAGGCAGCATCGGCATCCGGCCGCACCCATTGTTCCCGGGTGTCGGCCGGCGCGGGCTCGAGCCACGCACTCTAACGACTCTGCACGAGCTTCAAGGCGGCGGCGGCCAGTTCGCGGACCTGCTGGTCCGGATCCGACAAACGGGCTTGCAGAGCGGCAGCGGCGTCGGCGGCAAAAACCCCCATCTTTCCGAGGGCCAGCACGCCGTAACGCCGTACGTCTACGTGGGCCGAATTCAACGACTGGATGAGCGTCGGCACGGCGGGCCGGCCAATCGCCACCAACGCATCGACCGCTTCCAGGCGGACCGCTTCGTCGGCATCGCGAAAGGCATCAGTCAAGCGTTGCAGCGACTCGTCGCTGCGAGCCACGGTCCCCAACCATTTGGCGGCCAAGCGGCGCAGGTCAGCGGGCGCGTCGCTTGTCAGCTGTTCCTGAAAGAACGTTTCCGCCACGGAAGCGGAGGCCACTTTTGTCATCGCAAAATAGCAGGCTCGGCGCAGATTCAGCTCATCACCCTCTTTGGCCAGCGCGATCAGGGTGGGAATGGCGGGCGCGCCGACCGGCCCCAAACTGGCAATCGCTCGAACGGCACGGCTCCGATATACCTCGCCGACCCTCAGGTCTTGCGCCAGCGACTGGAGTGCCGGCAGGGCCTGCTGCAAGATTTCGTTCGGGAGCCGCTCGACAGCCTGCAAGGCGGCCCGCTGCAATTCCACATCCTCGGCGGTCAAGGCTTCGAGGAGCGCTTTCACGGCCTCCTCGTCACGGGCACCGACCCGACCGATCAGGTAGTTCGCCGCCCCACGTTTCTGAGAAACGGAACCTTCCCGCAGTCCCCATACGATGTAGGGAATGGCCGCTTCCCCTTGTTCGCCCAAGGCATCCGCGGCGGCGCGTCGTTCGACGGCCGCCTCGCTCGCCATCTGTTCCAGCGAGGTGGAGATTTCGGCCTGCCTGGCGGCATCGAGTAATGGCGACGAATCGGCGGATTCCTCGGGCTGCGCGGACGGCGTGGTCGGCGACGTGGCGGCGTCGGCCGACGCCGCTGGACCGTCCGCCGGCGGCTGA
This sequence comes from uncultured Planctomycetota bacterium, assembly GCA_963802295.1. Lineage (GTDB taxonomy): Bacteria > Planctomycetota > Planctomycetia > Pirellulales > Pirellulaceae > JAJRVM01. The sequence goes on from CAWDIM010000023.1 coordinate 261,567, forward strand.
TTCGCGCCCACGGTCAAGTCCGTTTCCCGTTCCTTCAGAGCGGATTTGTCCGGCGTCTCGACGGCTGAACCCGCTGCCGCCGATAGGCCTTTCTGTCCGGCCGCCGGTGCGAGTTTCTCCTGCGTCTGCTCCGAACAACCACTCACGACCACTGCCAGCCACAACGTCACGATCGATACCATCCTCAACATCGCTCTGCACCCTCCCGTCATTACCATTACACCCTCCCTGCGCGGCGAGCCGCCGAGGACCATGCCGCGCATCTGAGCAACTGTAACATCTTTCCACCTGCCACGGGGAAAAGGCCAGTGCAATCTATCGGATCAATCTGTCACTTGTCCCTTGCCAATCGTCTGTCGCCCGCACTCTCCCTGCTCTCGCTCTTCTGATGGCCGGCCACAACAGCCAGCCGGATGGCGAAGGTATCCGCGACGGAAATGCTCGCATGCCGGCTCCGTTTAACATTCCCGCACCGCTCGTGGACCGAACACTCCGAGCGTGTTACAGGAACAATTCCAACGTCACGACCAGGAACAGTCCAATACTGATCAGCGCGTTGACGTGAAAGAAGGCCAAGTTGACGCGCGAGAGGTCATCGGGACGGACGAGTGAGTGCTCGTAGAGCAGCAGCAGGGCGACGGCGGCGAGGCTGAGCCAGTAGATCCCGCCCAATTCCAGCGGAGGCCCTCCCACCTGACCGACAAAGGGAAGCCCGCACAGGATGACGACCATCACGAAATGGCTGGCGGCGGCCATCCGCAGAGTCGCCGGAACACCGTGCCGCACGGGAGCACTGTGCAACCTGGAGGCCACGTCAAAATCGACGTCTTGACAGGCATAAATCATGTCGAAGCCGGTGACCCATGCCAGCACCGCGAGTCCGACAACCCCGGCCGGCAGCAGGTCCAGCGGATCCTCCATGACCGCGGCACCACGCACAGCAATCCAGGCGGAGACCGGCGCGAGCATTAACGCGGCGCCCAGCCAGACGTGAGCCAGCGCGGTAAACCGTTTGGCGTAGCTGTAGCCGCCCAGGAAGGCCAGCACCGGCAGTGACAACAACAACGGCAAGCGATTGGGGAGGAACAGCAGCGTCCCCAGCACAAATCCGCTCGCCGTCACGCAGGTGAACATCACCACACTGGGCACACTCAGCAGGCCGGCGGGAAGGTGCCGCGTGCTGGTCCGCGGATTGCGGCTGTCGAGGTCCTTGTCCACCACACGATTGAATGCCATGGCCGCACTCCGCGCAAACCATGCAGACCAGGATCCCCAGCAGATCGCGCGGCCGCAGTACCAGCATCTCGCCCGACGCCGTCGGCACGCGCCATGCCATGACCGTCGCCATCAGCGCAAACGGCAGCGCGAAGATCGTGTGGCTGAATCGAATCATCTCGAGCATCCGCCGCACACGCACCCACATGCTTGCCATCACTCCTTCATGCTCGCCCCACTGCTGGGGCCCATTTCATGCTGGGGCCTATTTCAAGCCTACGTACAGCGTGGCGATACCCAAGGTGAGCGGATAGTACCTGACGCCGTGCAATCCGGCAGCTTCCATTCGCGACACCAGCGCCGGTCCTTCCGGGAACTCGCCCACGCTGGCCGGCAGATAGCTATAGGCTTCGTGATCATTACGGGCAAGCCACTGTCCCAGCCGCGGGAGAAGGTGACGGAAATACCAGCCGTAAAGGGCCTTCATGGGCTGGCGGCGAGGCAGGGAGAATTCGAGCACGGCGACGCGACCTTCCGGACGGCAGACACGCGTCATTTCGCGCAGCCCCTGATCGGTGTCGGCGACGTTGCGCAGTCCAAATGCGACGCTGACGACCTGGAAGGTATTCGCTGGGAACGGCAGGTGCTGCGTATCGGCCTCGACAAAAGTGACGCGTTGGGCGTGGCCCGATCGCTCGGACTTTCGCTGGCCGATTTCGAGCATTTCGCGGCAGAAGTCGGCCGCCACAATCGGCGCTTTTCCTCCGGTTTTTTTCAGGAAGGCGAACGCCAGATCGCCGGTACCGGTACAGACATCGAGGATCGGATCGGTCCCTTGCGGCGCGCACCAGACGCACCGTCTGCCACCGCCAGTAGCGGTCCACATTCAGGGAGAGCAGATGGTTCATGCGATCGTACTTGGGAGCGATCGCGCCGAACATCTGCCGGACTCGATTTCCCGACTTGTCCACAGCCATATAGACTCGTTCCTCGCCCCTCAATCGCCAACTTCGGCAATCGCCCGTTGTTCGACCAACCCCGCCGCACTCAGGCAGGGGAATGATAGGGGGTTCGCGAGCCGCCGTCTACGAGGACGCCAGCATGGACTCGATATCCCGGCGCGTGGGAGCGGATGGCTGAGCACCCAGTTTGGTGACCGACAGCGCCGCTGCGGCACAGGCAAACCGGACGGCGTCCAACAGCCCCTGGCCCTCGGACAGAGCGACCGCCAGAGCGCCGTTGAAGACGTCACCAGCCGCGGTCGTGTCGACGGGCGTCACCGGGATGGCGGGAACCAGTGTCGTCTGTCCGCCGGCCGACACCAACGCCCCCCGTGCTCCCAGTGTGACGATGACCGTAGCCACTCCTTTGCCATGCAGTGCCGCGGCCGCCCGCGCAGGCGCTCTGTTCGTCGGTCACCTCCATGCCGGTCAACAGCTGAGCTTCACTCTCGTTGGGCGTGAGGATCGACACGTGCCGCAGCAGCGCGTCGCTCAGCGACTGGGCGGGAGCAGGATTGAGAATGACCGTGACCTTGGCGCCGGCCGCGATTTCGGCGGCGGCCAGCACCGTCTCGAGTGGCGTTTCGAGCTGCATGACGAGCGTATCGGCGGCGGCGATCAGCGGGGCAGCTTGCCGCACATCCTGGGGCGACAGTCTGGCGTTGGCCCCCGAGGCGACACCAATACTGTTCTCGCCGTCGGCCGCGACGAAGATCAGCGCGACGCCCGACGGCGCTTGCGGGTCGGCGATCACATGCCGCACATCAATACCATCCTGCTGAAAACCAGCGATGGCCTGCTGGCCGAACATGTCGTTGCCGACACGGGCCAAAAAGGCGACTTGCCCGCCGCGCGCGCGGCGGCCACCGCCTGATTCGCTCCCTTACCACCGGCGGCCATGGCGAACTCGCCCCCCAGAATCGTCTCGCCTGGACGCGGTATGTGGTCCATCTGCAGAATCATGTCCGTATTCGAACTACCCACCACGACAATCTTACTGGCCATCGAACGGGTCTCCTCGCCTGGTTTACGTGTCGATTCGTCTGCTCATCCGACATTCGCGTACACGATCAGCCCCAACCCGACCACAAACAGCGCGAACATCAGTGCCAGCAGCGAGTTGGTCCCTGGCAACGCCGTTTTGAACTCGCGCCAAATGAACACACCCCAGAGCGCTGCGACCATGGTCGCTCCCTGCCCGAGTCCGTAGGAAATCGCATAGCCAGCCTTGTCGCCTGCCATGATGGAAAACGACATCCCGACACCCCAGATCATGCCGCCCAGAATGCCGACGATATGCAGACGGAGGTTTCCCTTCGTGAAATAGTCGCCCAGCGGCACCGGTTCGCCGACGAACGGCTTCCGCATCACAAATACATTGAACACGAAACTGGACAGAAACAACCCTAACGCGAAGAAGACGAGAGCCGTGTAGGGGGTCAGCATGCCGGCATTTTCCGGGGCTCCCAGGTCGGTGAGTTTCTCAGGCATCGACCGCGCGACAAACTGAAAGAACTGCCCCATGAGGATACCGCAGAGAATCGACAGGACCATCCCCTTCCAGGTCGTCTTCTGACCCGACGAGGGAAGGCGGCGATAAGCGAGCGAGTCGAGCACAATGGCGGCCGCCACACACGCCACGCCGATAAACAGGAACAGCGGATCTCCGCTGGGCCTTTGCCAGTACGTGGTGACGACGCCGATGACCAGTGCCAACCCGATCCCGACCGGAAAGGCCACGGCCATGCCCGCGATGTCGATCGCCGCCACCAGCAGAATGTTGGCGATATTGAAGACCACACCACCCACAAAGGCATATGCTATGTACTGATAGCCCTGGTGGACTCCCGCCGCATCGGGCGCCATCGCTTGCTGCAAATCCGCCAGAAAACCTCGCCCGCCGGTTCCCATGCTCCCCAGCGTGAAAGCGAACAGTAATGTCAGCAGCAGCACACCGATGCAGTAATCCCAGTAGAACAGTTGGAAACGCCATTCCTTGCTGGCCAGTTTCTGCATGTTCGCCCAGGACCCCCAGCACAACATTGTGATGATGCACATCACCACGGCCATCGGATAGGTTTCGACAGTCACCATGATCAATCCCTCCTCGCCTGGATTGAAGATCGATTGTTCTCACCAAACTGACTGCGTAGCATACCAAGTCCCTCCGGGGGAAGGAATCAGTGGCGTGATTTGCAGTCACGCTCGACCGGCATACAATGGAGGCCGCTCGGCGAGCGCTACCGCGCGGTCGTGCGGCGGATGGGGGACCTGGTGCGCGGCGTGTCGCGGACCGGCGCCTCGCCGACTCGTTGAATCCCGGGAGATTTCCTGATGCACTGGTTGGACTACGTAGTACTGGCCGGCTATTTTGTAGTCCTGATTGTGATTGGCGTCTGGACCGCGCGGCGCACCAAGGTCCAGGAAGATTTCTTCATGGGGGGCCGTTCCTTCGGCAAGCTGCTGCAGACCTTCGCCGCGTTCGGGGCAGGCACGGGGTCGAGCGATCCGGTCAATATCGGCCGCACCACGTTCACCAGCGGCATGAGCGGCATGTGGAGCATCATGGCGTGGCTGTTCGTCACGCCGTTCTATTGGATCACCGGCGTTTGGTACCGCAGGATGCGGCTGCTGACGCTGGGGGACTGGTTTGTGGAGCGGTACGAGTCGCGTCTTCTGGGAGCGGCCTACTGCCTGTTCGGGCTCCTCTTCTTCATGGTTTACGGATCGATGATGTTCTCGGCCATCGGCGTGGTGGCCGCACCGCTGGTGGGAACCGCCTCGTTTGCGTGGGGCGAGCACGAACTTGGCATCGAGTATCTGCTGGTCCCCATCGTCGGATTGGTCGTCCTGGTCTATGGCGTAGCCGGCGGCCTGCGGGCGGCTTACTACACCGACCTCCTGCAGGGCTCGTGCATCATCCTGCTGTCAGTGCTGTTGATTCCCTGTGGGTTGGCGAGACTTGTCGAGCGGTTCGGCGACCCTCAGACGGACGGGCTGCTGGCTGGTTTTCGGATCATTCACGAACAACTGCCGGACAGCTATTTCACCATTACCGGATCGAGTGCGGCGAGTGAGTTTCCGTGGCACCGCATCGTGGCCGTGGTGATTATCAGCCTGGTCGGCGTCGTGGTCCAACCGCATTTCATTGCCACCGGCGGCGGTTCGGCCAAGACCGAAATGAACGCGCGGGTGGGACTGGTGGCGGGTAATTTCCTCAAACGATTCTGCACGATCGGCTGGGCCTTTACCGCCTTGATCGCCCTGGCACTCTTCGCCGACAGCGCCGAACTGCTCCAAGATCCACAAAAAACCTGGGGAGTTGCCTCCCGTGAACTGCTCGGCCCCGGACTCACCGGGCTGATGCTGGCCTGCCTGCTGGCGGCGCTGATGAGTTCCGCTGATGCCTACATGATCGTCGGCTCGGCCCTGGTCGTACGCAACATCTATGCCCCCTACATCAACCCGCGCGCCACGGAACGGGAGTACGTACTGGTGGGTCGCATCACGGGATGCCTGGTCATCGGTGGCTCCGTCGCCTTCTCGCTGGCCAGAATGGACGTGTTCGAGCAACTTAAACTGGTGTGGGTCTTTCCGGTACTGTTCGCTGCCCCCTTCTGGATCGGCATGTACTGGCGCCGAGCGACCACAACAGCCGCCTGGTGCAGCGTGGCTTTTTGCGCCCTGGCGTTTTTTCTGGTGCCGTTTCTGACACCACTCGTGCTGCCGCAACTGCGGGAAAACCCGCACTTCCTCACGACGACACCCGTCGTCCAGACAACCGCTGAGCGACCCGCCGCACCGTCGGATGTCCGCCGCATCAACGAACAGATCGCAGCCTGGGACCGCGCCAGCAAAGTCCTGGCCGACCCCGCCACGCCCACCGCAGCCCTGACGCAGCTGGGGCCCCGACCCGAGCCCATCGCCGTCGGAGATCTGCTGTCAACCCAAACCATCCGCGGCGGCGAAAGTGTCTTCTGGAGCGATGGTGTGAAACCAGCGGATGCGTTTGGTAACGTGCGCGTCGACGTCGTCAGACGGCCTCGCGGCGTGGCAGTCCAGCGGCAAGAGACCACGGAAGTCCGCCTGGAATACGACCCCGATACCTACTTGATCGGATACGGCAACTTCCGACTCGACTTCCTCCTCTACAAACTCCTCGGTGTCGATCTCGGCAATCTCAGCAATGCGACACTCGGCACACTGGAACTTCCCCCCAAGATCATCCTGCCGTTTCTAGTGATGATAGCAGTGAGCCTGATCACCACTCGAAACCACGAAATCACGCTGATCCGCTACTATGCCAAAATGAAAACGCCCGTGACATTCGATCGCCAACAAGATGAAAGGAACCTGGTTTCCGCTTACTCAGACCCCGCGGCCATGGAACGGAAAAAACTGTTTCCGGGCACTGACTTCGAGTTTCAGAAACCGACAGCGACCGATGTCATCGGCGTACTCGTCTGCTTCGGCATTTGCTTCGCCATGATTGCCTGCGCCATACTGGTGGCTGGTCTGGGCGGCAGTGCGGACGCCGGCAAGTGAAGAGCGGCGAGCAACAACCGGTCGGCAGAGACAGCCACACGCGGAGCCACATCGACGGGAACGTCTAGGTAGCCGGCCACATCAATTGACCTGGCATGTCGAGCTTTCGGAGAGGTTCGGCCGGGAGGAAAGACCCGGTGCACACGATTTTATTGGCTGGGAAAGGGGGGGGGGTAAGAGTACGAGTAAGAGTACGAGTAAAGTTTTCGCGTGTAGGATGTGCGCACCGTGCACGCATGTTTACAATCCGAAATCCGAAGCACAGAAAAGTGGGAGAAAGGGAGGAAGGGAGGAAGGGAGGAAGGGAAAACGGAGGACGCAATGGCATGCTGCTGGTGAGAATCTGCTGGGGGCCCGCCCGCGGCCGTTTTGCCGGCAGCGGAGGTTTTGGATTTCGAATTTTGGATTTCGAATTTGTTTGGGATTTCGATATTGGGATTTCGGATTTTCCGTTTTGGTTGCGGCCGCAGGCCGCGTTAGGAGTACGAGTACGAGTACGAGTAAGAGTACGAGTAAGAGTAAGAGTAAGAGTATAAGGGGGGGGCTGGGATAATAACCGGTGATAGGAACGCCATGACACGCTTTGCACAACGACGTCAGCGACTGGCTCGAGCGGTGAAGAAGGTGGGAGCCGAAGCGATGCTGGTCACGAATTTCACCAACGTGACCTATTTGACCGGATTCACCGGCGACGACAGCTACCTGCTGCTCGGAGATGGAGTGGAGGTGATGCTGAGCGATCCACGCTACACGCAGCAGATCGGCGAGGAATGTCCGGGCTTGGATCTGGAATTACGCGGTCCCAGCACCACCTTGGTGTCGGTGGTCGAGTCGGTGATCCAGCGGGCCCGCATCCGGCGACTGGCCGTGGAAGCCGCGTCGATGACGCTCCACTTGCACCGGCGACTGACCGAGGCCTTGCCACAAGTGGAGTTACTGCCGGGCGTGGGGCTCGTGGAAGAACTGCGGGAGATCAAGGACAAGGAAGAAATTGCGGAGATTCGCGAGGCCGTCGCGTTGGCGGAGAAGGCCTTTCGAGTGATTCGGGCCGCGCTGCGCAGGGAGCAGACGGAACGGGAGATTGCCTTTGAACTGGAACACCTCATTCGCACGTTCGGTGGCGCCGGGTGTGGATTCCCGTCGATTGTCGCGGCGGGGGCCCGCGCGGCATTGCCTCATGCGGTCCCCACCGACGAGCCGATCGGCGAAAGCGATCTGCTGCTGATCGATTGGGGTGCCACCAAGCGGCTCTACCGCAGCGACTTGACGCGTATTCTGGTGACCGGTAGAATCTCGCCCAAACTTGAACGCGTATATGGAGTTGTGTTGCAGGCCCAGGAGCGGGCGATCGCGGCGATTCGCCCGGGTGTTTTGATGAGCGACGTGGACGCGGCAGCGCGCGATTGGATCGGCGAGGCGGGTTTTGGCAAGCACTTTGGACACGGGTTGGGCCACGGATTCGGTTTGGAGATTCACGAGGCGCCCCGTTTGGCAGCCCAAGAGCGGCAGCCCTTGCGGGCCGGCATGGTGGTCACGGTGGAGCCCGGCATATACCTCCCCCATTGGGGCGGCGTGCGACTGGAAGATGACATCCTGGTGACTCGCGACGGGCACGAGGTATTGAGCAGCTTGCCGAAGGAGCTGGAGAGTTGCGTGGTGAGCTGACGCCCAGGCTTTAATCGGCTTCATCCCCCCTAGCCTCGACCCACAATTTTCCTCTAAGGTGACGGTTTCCTTTTTCGGGAGCAACACCGGTGCCGTGGCGGACGGTCCTCAGGGCGGACGAAGCGTCATGTTTCTGACCGGCCGTTGTCGCCCGAGCATTTGTCCCACAACCGTATCGCACTGGCAGCGTCTCCCATGCGACACAGCAGTCTTTAGCCGGAGGCCCCGCATGTCGGACTCGGAAAATCGGCCTGACGATGTCTTCGACGTCGATCGTATTCGGCGTTTGGTGGAATTGATGGAGAGCCACGATCTCCGCGAGATCGACCTGCGCCACAGCGAGCAGCGAATTCGCTTGTGCCGGGGCGCTGAAACCACCTACGTCCAATCGATGGCAATGCCGCCAGCCGTCGCTCACGCTCCACTACCGGCAATGCCCGCCATGGCGTTACCCGCGCAAACCGGCCAGACTACGACGTATGGTCAGGCGGCGGCGGTGGAACCGGCCAACGAGAACATCGTGATCGTGAAGAGCCCGATGGTGGGCACTTTCTACGCTCGCGCCAACCCCAACGCCGAGCCCTTTGTCAAAATCGGCGACATGATACAGCCGGAGACGACGATTTGCATCATTGAAGCGATGAAGGTCTTCAATGAAATTCCCGCCGAGACGCGTGGGAAGATCGTCGCCGTCCTGGTTGATGAAGAGGAGCCGGTGGACTTTGGTCGTCCCCTGTTCAAGGTGGATACGAGCGCGACATGAGGCTCGGCTCGCGGACGGGGCGCGAGCCTGACAGGAAAGCAGGTCCTTTCACCCATTTCACTCGACGCGAACGTCGGGAGAAATCGAACGCGGATGCGACGACTCCGACCCGGCGGGGTGGGGCGCCGGCCGGCAGGTCCGGGACTTGCGCGGCAGGGCGCGTCTGGCTAGAGAAACACGCTTTTCGCACACCTGCTGGTGTGTTCGGAAATTGCCCATGTACAAGAGAATATTGATAGCCAATCGAGGTGAGATCGCCCTGCGCGTGATTCGTGCCTGCCGCGAAATGGGCATCGAGACGGTGGCGATTTTCAGCGAAGCCGATCGGGGCGCCGCCTATCTGGAACTGGCGGACGAGTCCTACTGCGTGGGACCTCCCAAGAGCGCCCACAGCTATTTGAAAATCGATCAGGTCATCAGCGCGGCGGAAGTGGGAAACGTCGAGGCGATTCACCCGGGGTATGGCTTCCTGGCTGAAAACGCTCATTTCAATGAGATCTGCCGCAGCTGCAACATCGATTTCATCGGCCCCACGCCCGATGCCATGAACCTGCTGGGGGACAAGAACCGCGCCCGCGCACTGGCCAAGGAAGCCAAGGTCCCGATCGTTCCCGGTAGTGAGGGCTTGATTGAAGACGAATCCTCGGCCCTGAAAGTAGCGCACGAAATCGGCTTTCCGGTACTGGTCAAAGCTACGGCGGGTGGGGGAGGGAAGGGCATGCGAGTCGCTTCCAACGACCTGGCCCTCAAGGCCGCTCTGTCCCAGGCCAGCGTGGAAGCGCAGGCGGCTTTCGGTAACGCCGGCGTCTATCTGGAGAAGTATGTCGAACGACCGCGACACGTCGAGGTCCAGATCATCGCCGATCAACACGGCAATGTCGTGCACCTCTGGGAACGCGACTGCTCCACGCAACGCCGGCACCAGAAACTGATTGAAGAGAGCCCGGCGCCGAATCTGCCCGACAAGACCCGCAACGAGATGTGCGACGCCGCCGTGCGGCTGATCAAAAAAGCTGAATACACGAACGCCGGCACAGTTGAGTTCATCGTTGACCAGAACAACAACTATTTCTTCATTGAAGTCAACGCCCGCATTCAAGTCGAGCATCCGGTGACCGAAATGGTGACTGGCATTGACCTGATCAAGACCCAGATTGCCGTGGCGGCCGGCGAACCGCTCCCCTTCAAGCAGAAGTCGGTCAAGGTTAACGGAGTCGCCATCGAATGCCGGATCAACGCCGAGAATTCCGAGGCGAATTTCCAGCCCAGCCCCGGCACCATCACGCGTCTGATCACGCCCGGCGGGCCCGGAGTACGCTGGGACTCGCACGTCTACCAAGGGTACACCGTGCCATCGTATTACGATTCGATGATCGGCAAGCTGATTGTCTTTCAACCGACGCGCAGTGAAGCCATTACCTGCATGCGGCGCGCACTTTCCGAACTGCGCATTGAGGGGATCGCGACGACCGTGCCGTTTCACAGCAAAGTCATGGCTCATTCGGATTTCGTGGAAGGCTGGGTCGACACCAGTTTCGTCGAACGAGCGTTCTTCAGCCAGATTCGCTAGACGGGCTGCCCCTGCCGACCGATGGATGGAACTCCACCACTCCACCTACACCCTGTGTCAGGCCCCGGAACGAGCCTGGTTCACAGCACGCCCTTGGTGCTCGGCACGCCTTGCACACGAGCGTCGAGGTCCACCGCCATGCGCAAGGCCCGGGCCGCCGCCTTGAAAATCGCTTCGGCAATGTGGTGGCTGTTGCGGCCATAGTGGAGCACGACATGCAGGTTACACAGCGCGTGCGAGGCGACGGCCTGCCAGAAGTCCTCCACTAGCTCGCTGTCGAAATCACCGATCTTCGGCGTGGGGAGGGGAGCCTGGAAGACGAGGAACGAACGACCGCTCAGATCGATGGCCACACTGACCAGCGTCTCCTCCATCGGCAACGTGAAGTGGCCATAGCGGCGAATCCCCTGCTTGTCTCCCAGCGCCTCCCGCAAGGCCAGCCCCAGACAAATGCCGACATCTTCCACCGTATGATGCTGGTCCACGCGCAGATCCCCCTGGGCCGACACCTTCAGGCCGAAGGCACCGTGGCGCAAACAGTTCCAGCATATGATCGAGAAATCCGACTCCCGTGTCGATTTCGGCAGCGGCCGCAACATCCAGGTCCAACGACAGTTGAATGCCCGTCTCAGCGGTCTTCCGGTTAATGTTGGCCGTTCGTGTCATCGCTCTGCAGCTTTCCGGTTAGTGAGCAGGACCAGCATGCGAGAGGGCGAGGCTACCGCCGAACCGTGGGGTGGCCCCGAAAACCCGGCTTGGCGACTGCCCCCCGCACTCCCGGTTCCCACTCACACTCAATCATACGCTCAGGGCTTCCAACAAGTGCACACACGCGTCAATCTGCTCGTCGGTTCCCACACTGATCCGTAATCCCTCGCCCCACTGAGGATAGTTCATGTATCGGACCAGAACGTGACTGGTTTTGAGCTTCTCGTAAAGCGGTTGTAACGGTCGTTCCGGATGCGTGCACCAGACAAAATTTGCCTGGGACGGCACAACGGTAAATCCGATTCTGCGGAACTCCGCTTCCATCCTCGCCCGGGTCGCCAGCACGCGAGCCCGGTTTCCGCGGAGCCAATTCTGGTCGCCGATCGCAGCCGTCGCGCCGGCAATGGCCAACGCATCGCAATTGTAGGAATCCTTCACCTTCATCAACTCGGCTATGACGTGCGGCTGCGCGACGAGGTACCCGAACCGCAATCCGGCCAGCGCATAGGACTTGCTCAACGTGCGCGACACCATGATTTTCGAGTTCTGCTGCACCAGGTGCAGGCAGTTCGATTGAGCGAAATCCGCGTACGCCTCGTCGATCAGCAAGGGGCAGGGGAGCTGCTCGGCGAGCTCCAAAATCCGCTCCGCCGGCAACACCGTCCCGGACGGGCTGTTCGGATTGGGCAAAAACACCAACTTGAGATCGCCGCTGGCCGCAGCGAAGGCGTCGGGCAGCAGCCAGTCCCGCCTGAAAGGAACTTCTTCCGCCCGCGCGCCCTGGATTTCCGCCAGTGTCTTGTAGAGCACGTAACTGGGGTATGGCAAACGGAGCAATTCCCCTTGCCCGACGAAGGCTCGCGTCACGATCGTCAGGATGTCATCGCTGCCATTGCCACAGAGAATCCAGTCGGGCTGCACGCCCAATAGACCCGCGGCGGATATTCGAAAGGCGTTTCCCAACGGATCGGGATACCGGACCAGACTGCGTTCGGCCGCCTCCTGGATCGCACGCACCACGGCAGGCGAGGGGGGATACGGATTCTCATTCGTGTTCAGCTTGATGAATTTGCCCGGTGCCGGCTGCTCCCCCGGAACATAGCCACTCATCGCCACAATGGCGGAACGAACATAAGTCATGGTACTCGGCTACCCGTTTCTATTCGAGTTTCACTCTGTAACTTTCGCTCTGTAACATCTGCCCGCGGTGCGTACAGACGGCAAATCCGCCATCCGACGCACCAAATCCCCAACGAATTCGAATTCGCGAGTCTGGTTTCGGCCAGTCGCCGCGCTGCGATCGCCTTCCGGGGCCCGTTCGCCTTCCGGGGCCGGCGTGCTGCGGTGATCATCATCCATTCGGCAAACGCACATCCACGCTTGCTCGGTGAGCGGTCAGGCCTTCCTTGTCGGCCAGACGCCGCACATCCTCGGCCACTCTCTGTAACCCCTCGCGTGTGTAGTGAATCACGCTGCTGCCGCGCAAAAAATCGTTGGCAGTCAGTCCGGCAGCCCATCGTGCCGTGCCGCTGGTCGGCAGGACGTGCGATGGCCCGGCAGCGTAGTCCCCGACCGCCACCGGGCTGTAGTTTCCCAGAAAAGCCGCACCGGCATTGCGAATGCCGCGTGCCAATTCGGCGGCATTGGCAGTGGCAATATGCAGATGTTCCGGCGCTATGGCATCCGTCAGCGCACACGCCTCGCCGGCGTCTCGCACAATGATCAGCGTGCCGAATTCCTCAAGACTCTGCCGCGTCAGATCGCTCCGCGAGAGCCGCGCGACCTGTCGCTGCAATTCCGCCAAGGTCGCCTGCACCACTTCCGGACACCAGGTAATCAGAATCGCGGCTCCTGGCGAATGCTCGGCCTGCGCCAGCAGATCGGCGGCCGTAAACCGTGGTTCGGTCGTCTGGTCCGCGATCACTACGACCTCACTCGGACCCGCAATCGAGTCAATATCGACCTGGCCAAATACGCGTCGTTTGGCCAAGGCCACAAACAGATTGCCCGGTCCCACGATCTTGTCGACGGCCGGCAGGCCTTCCACGCCGTAGGCGAGCGCTGCCACTCCCTGTGCCCCGCCGACGCGATACACTTCGCGAATTCCCAGTTCATGGCAGGTGGCCAATACGTCGGGGTTGTCGGCACCGAACGGAGTCGGTGGCGCCACGATCGCCAGTTCCTCGACGCCAGCGGCTTGGGCCGGCACGGCCGTCATCAGGACGGTGGACGGGTACGCGGCCGCGCCGCCAGGAACACAAATCCCGGCTCGCCGCAGCGGGATGTAGCGTTGCTGCAGATAGACGCCGTCCGGACGGTGAACCGTCACGTCCCGCTGCAGGATCGCCCGTTGAAACTCCAGGATATTGTCGCGAACCCGGCGAATCGATTCCAGCAACTGCGGTTCCGCTTCACGGTGCGCCGCCTCCAGACGCGACTGCGGCACGCGCAGCGACTCGCCCGTCATGTGCGCTCCATCCAGTCTCTCGCTGTATCGCAACACGGCAGCCAGACCTTGCCGGCGCACATCCTCGCAAATCGTCTCGACGACTTCCTCGGGCGTCAGCGCTTGGCCGAACACCTCCACCGTCTTGGCACGGCCCCGCTCACTGACCACATTCCCCTGCGGGCTCAGCTTGTCGCGTAAACGCTGTAGCGCTGCGGCCACGTCGTCACACCGTGCGTCAATCTGCGTAATCTTTAGCGTCATTTTCTCAATCATCTCTTGTCATGACCCCGGCCCTGCGCCACTCCAGGCCCACCCCGAATATCACTGACCCGAGTATCACCGCGTGGAACACCATATTACCCTGAGGGTCTCACCCAGTTTTCCAGTTTAGCGACACTTGGTGAGTGAGCGAAGCCCGCACCCCGCCGCGGCGCAGGCTGGATCCTCGCGTTCTCGACGGCTTGCAAGGTCCCGCCCTGCCAGCTCGCCGGCGGACATCCATCGAGCTGCTGGCAGGAAACGGATCGGGGGCCCAACATCCCGAACCATGACAGGCCAGGTCCTTGTCGCGCTGCAGGCGGCTCATCTAGCCGGCTCCCATCAACTGGCGATTCCTGCTAGAACATCCAGAAGTCTGTCGGCTCCACGGGCCACCGTAGGGCAGGCACCGTGGGGCAGGCACGTGGGGCAGGCACGTGGGGCAGGCACCCTGTTTGTGCCGGCCGCTGGCATCTCCGCTTGGCCGAACAGACTCCTATTGAGCGACAGCCCGCTACAGAAAGCAGCCATCATGATCGACCTCCGCAGCGACACCGTCACGCAACCTACTCCGGAAATGCGTCGGGCCATGGCCAATGCCGAAGTCGGAGACGACGTCATTGATGTGGATCCGACAGTCGATCGGCTGCAGCGTATGACGGCCGAGATCCTGGGGAAGGAAGCGGCGCTGTTCATGCCGTCGGGTACCATGACCAACCAGGTGGCGGTGCGGATCCACTGTAAGCCGGGAGATGAACTGCTGTGCGAGGCGGGGTGTCACATATTCCATTACGAGCAAGGAGCATTCGCTCAGTTGAGCGGCATTGTGGCCCGCACGCTCGAAGGGGAATACGGTGTGCTGCGACCGGAGCAATTCCACGGCCAGATACGTCCGGAGAACGAGCACCTGGTTCGCACGCGTCTCGTCTGCCTGGAGAATACGCATAACCGCGGTGCGGGACGCATCCAGCCCTATGAACACGTGGCTGCCATCTGTCGTTGGGCCCATGACAACGGGCTGCGAACCCATCTCGACGGCGCACGACTATTTAATGCCGTGGTAGCCAGCGGGATTCCCGCGGTCGATTGGGCCGCTGGATTCGATACGATCAGCGTCTGTTTCAGCAAAGGGCTGGGAGCTCCGGTCGGCTCGGCGCTGGCCGGTTCCCGCGAGCTCATCCAGGAGGCGCGTCGCCACCGCAAATTGTTTGGAGGCGGCATGCGGCAAGCGGGCATTATTGCGGCCGGTGCCGTCTACGCATTACAATGCCACCGGGATCGGTTGGCCGAGGATCATGCGAATGCCCAGATCATCGCCGAGTCGATTCGGGGCAGCACAGGCCTGTCACTCTCCCCCGATATCGTGGACACGAACATCATTATCTTTCAAGTCGCTCCCGCCTTGGGGACCGCGGGGCAATTCGCAGCCGCGCTCAAATCGCACGGTGTCTGGACGTTGGCGGTGGGCGCAACACTCGTGCGCGCCGTGACACATCTCGATGTGACGCGCAGCGATGCGATTGCGGCAGCGGCGATCATCCCGCAAGTTGCCGAAGGAGTGGCCCGTGGGACAGTGGAACTTCCCCAGCACGAACCAACGTACTAAGTAGCCGGTCGGCGATGCCTGACGTGTTTCCATTGTTGGGGGGACGATTTTCCGACCGTCAAGGTGCCGCGAGGTGACAGGAACTGCCAGATTCTGCCATGGTCAGCGGAGATTCAGGAGAAAGACCTCGTGATCGACGACAATGTGAGCATTCAGCAATTGGCGCAGCAGGCCACCGACGCGTTTCAACAACGATTTGACCGGTTGCCCAAGTGGATTACCGCCGCTCCCGGTCGCGTCAACCTGATCGGCGAACATACGGACTACAACGATGGCTTCGTCCTCCCGATGGCCATCGAACGATACGTGGTGTTGGCTGCCGACCGAGCCCCCGCTGCCAAGGCTGCCGCACCGGCCGGCTATCGGTTGTACAGCCTGACGTCGGGCCAGGAGGAAGCCTGGCCCGTCGATGGGCGACCGGCGAGTGGCAAAGGGAGTTGGAGCAGCTATGTGTGGGGCGTCCTGGATTTGTGCCGGGCCCGCAAGATGGATGCCGGCCCGCTGGATATCGTGATTCAGTCGAGCGTCCCTGTGGGTGGCGGGTTATCGAGCAGTGCAGCGCTCGAGGTGGCCACCGCGACCCTCGTGGAGGCCGCGACTGGCCAGCAACTTGACCCGGTCGACAAAGCGCTGCTGTGTCAGAAAGCGGAGCACGAATACGCCGGTGTACCCTGCGGGATCATGGACCAATTCAGTTCGGTGATGGGCCGCACCGATCGCCTGATCCTGCTGGATTGCCGCTCCGCCGAGGCCGAACTCGTACCGTTGGACGGCCACGAGGTCAGCGTGCTGATCACCAACACCAACGTTAAACACGCCCTGACTGGGGGCGAATACGCCGAACGACGTGGACAATGTGAGGCCGCTGCCAGGCACCTCGGCGTTTCCTCGTTGCGAGACTGTTCGCTGGCCCTCCTGCAGCAACAGGAGGCGGCCATGGAGCCGATCCTGGCCCAACGGGCACGCCATGTAATCGGCGAGATCGAACGAACGGTGGCTGCCGCGGACGCCGTGCGCAGCGGTGATTGGGTCCGCACCGGCGAGCTGATGTACGCCAGCCACCAGTCCCTCAAGGACGATTACCAGGTCAGTTGCGAGGAACTCGATGTGCTCGTCGAATTGGCCCAGCGGGTGGGAATTGAGGGAGGCATCTATGGTTCTCGCATGACCGGCGCCGGGTTTGGTGGTTGTACGGTCAGCCTCGTGCGCTGCGATGCGGTCGAGTCCGTGGCCCGCCTGTTGGCCACCGGCTACCAGCAGCGAACGGGAATCAAGCCAACTATGTTCGTGTCTCGTCCTGCCGAAGGCTCCTTCATAGTCTCGTAACGACGCCACCGAGTAACCTTTGCAGTAATGCCAGTCACATCCGCGGAGCTGTGGAAACTGCTGAGACAAAGCCGCTTGCTCCCGTCCGAGCGATTGGAGCAGGTCCGCATTGCCTTTGAGCAGGCCGGGGGCCGCACCGGCCAGCTCTCGGCCAACTCCTTGGCCCAGTGGCTCCTCCGCCAGCAAATGGTGACTCCGTATCAGGCCAGGGTACTATTGAGTGGCCGAGCCGGACCGTTTTACTACGGCGACTACCAAGTGCAGGATCGCATTCGCGGGGGACGGCTTGCCGGTATCTTCCAGGCCATCCACCTGCTCTCCCACCATCCGGTGTTCTTGAAATTCGTCGCCAGCCGCATCGCCCAGGATCCCCGCCGCTGGCATGTCGCTCGGCAGTATGTTCATCGCGTCAGCCCCGTCGTCCATGCTCAGCTACAGCGGGTCTTCGCCCTCGAGGACCTGACCGGCTACCGTTTCCTCGTGCTGGAACGATTGGATGGCACTTCGCTCGATCTGCAACTGAAGGTGCTGCAGCAAGTGCCGACCGGCCAGGCCTGCCGGATCGTTCGCCTGGCCGCGCTGGGACTGGCGGAACTCCATGCGCACCGCCAGGTGTACGGCGACGTGCGGCCGCACAACATCTGGATCGATTCTCACGCTGAGGTGAAGCTTCTGCGCGATGCAACCCACCCTCCGCTGGTGCCCGAATTGTCGCAACCCGGCCTGACTCCCGCACAACTGGCCCAGGCCGATTATCTGGCACCTGAACTGGCGCACCCCGGCACACCCTTGGGACCACCGACCGATATTTATGCGCTCGGCTGCACGTTGTACGAACTGCTGACTGGTCGGACGCCGTTTGCCGGTGGCGATTCGCTCGACAAGCTGCGACGACATGCCACCGAAATCCCCGCTGCACTGCCGCTGCGAATAGCCCCCCAAGGGTTGGCCGACCTGGTCGCCGGCATGCTGGCGAAAGCCCCAGCCGAGCGAATCCCGGCCGCCGTGGCCGCGCAACAACTGGCCCAGTTCGCAGTGGCCGACGAGCGCACGGCTCCGGCCGACCCGACCGCCGCCACACTGGTCGCCTTCGAGGAAATCCTGGGACAGTCGCGTGCGATTCCCCCCGCTCCGCCACCACTGCTGACGGAGCCTGATGATCATCCCCCGATTGCCGAACCCCCCATCCAATACCTCGCAATTCCTCAACTGACAGGGGAACCTGAGGCGAGGGAAATCGAACGGGCTGTCCCCACCGAAGTCCCACCACCACCGGCCGTCGGCGTCATTCCCGCGACTCCTCATTACCAATCCGCTTCCCGGTTGCGGCGAGCTCGTCGGACACGCCGCAAACAAGCCATGCTGCTGAGCAGTTTCGCGGCAGTCTTGTTGATCGTCGCAGCCAGCATTGTCCTGCTGAACCCGTCCGTACGCGAAACCTTGCTGGGCCGCCGGGATGCGACGAGGTCCGCCATCCAATCGCCGAGCGAACCGATCGGCACCGCCAAGCCGCCGGTCCCGTTACCCTCGCCCGGTGACGGCACTGCCGGCCGGTCGCAGCGTTACAGCGTGCGAAGCGACGACGGCCAGCTGCTGTGGATGACGCCCACCCGCGGTTCACCGATCGAGCTTCGGTGGGTGCCCCCCGGCGCTCAACTGATCCTCGTCGCCCGCCCCGGTGACCTGATGGCTTCGCCAGCGGGGAAGCAGGTCTGGCAAGCACTTGGTCCCGACATCGCCGCGGCCCAACAGTCGTGGGAAACCGTGATCGGCATCCCGCTCGAACAAATCGCGCAGCTGCTGATGACGCTGCATGATGGCGAACCGCTCCCGCAGGTCTTCTGGCAGGTGCAGCTGCGCCAGCCGCAAACGCTGGAATCCCTGCTGGCCGCCTGGGGTAATCCCGTCGCCACGCTTTACCAGGATCAGCGGTACTATCAAGCGCACGGTTGGACGTTCTACAGCCCGCCCACGTCGGACGTCACCCAGTTCGTGATGGGAAACGAGTCGCAGATTCGTGAAGTCATCGAACAGCAAGGCGCCCCGGCCATCGTGCGGCGCGAGTTATCTCGCTTGCTGCAAAGCTCCGATGGCGATCGACATGTGTCCCTCCTGTTCGTCCTTGATTTCGTCACCAACAGACTCGTGCCAGAGCCGCCAGGAGACCCAGAGCCGCCAGGAGACCCAGAGCCGCCAGGAGACGCGGCGGAAGATCGACAACGTCTGCGGCAAGCAGCCAGTTGGCTGCTGGGAGATGACACCAAAGCTGGTCTCGTCAGCTTGCACTTCGCGGAACCGTTTTACCTGGAACTTAGAGCCGTCGGCCAGGCGAATCAGGACAGTCTGGCCCTGGCGGAATCGCTCCGCGACCGGATCGGTCTAATCCCGGAACAGATGGAAGTGTTCTTCGGACACATCTATCCGTCCGTTTATTGGCGTCGCGTCGCCCTGCGTTTCCCCAGCATGGTTCGTTTTCTCCACCGTTACACTCGTGTGGGCGTGGAAGACGATCAGGCCATCGTCAACGTGGCACTGCCGGCCCAGGCAGCGCATAACCTGGTATTCTCGGCCGAAATGCTCCTGCACGCCCGCCCCGATGCAGGTGGGGAGGTGTCCGTTTCACCCGCTGCACCGAGCGTTCCGCAGACCATCGAGGAGTTGATCGATACCCCCATCGGCTTGCGTTTCGATCAGAAGTCGCTGGAATTCGCCATGCGAGACCTCGCCACCGAGGTCCGGGAACAATTTCCGAGCCTGCCGTTTCCCTTCGAAATCCAGATTATGGGAAACGACCTGCAACTCAATGGGATTACGCGTAATCAACAGATTTCCGACTTCCAGGCAGCAGACATGACGTTGGGCGAAGTGCTCACCGCCCTCGTGCTTCGCGCCAATCCCGTCACGACGGTCACTAAGCCATCCGAGTCGGACCAGAAGCTCGTGTGGGTCATCGGACCCGATGCGGTCGACCCGAAAAGGCAGGTTCTGCTGATTACAACACGCGACGCGGCCCAGCGGAACGGGTACAAGTTGCCGAGATCGTTTTTACCCGAGTGAACCCCGTGGTACAATTTGCTGACGCGTCGGAGGGCGAGTCGGACGGCGGCACGAATCGGGGATCGCCTGGCCGAAGCAGGGGCGGCTCGTCTCTTCGCCAACAGCTGAATAGTATGCGTTAGCGGCTGCCGCGTTGGGTGGCCTGTTCGACCCGCGATATTGAATTTCGCAGAAGCGGTACGGATGGCACGCTGTGGAACCATTCTCCATCACCTGTACGACCTGCCAGGCTCGGCTCCGAGTCCGCGACGAATCTGCACTCGGACAAATCCTGGCGTGCCCGAAATGCGGGAGCATGGTCCTGGTGGAGACGCCGAACCCTACGCCCACGGCGGCTCCCGAACTCAATAACCCAGCGGCGCACGGCGTTTCCACGGCGGCGAATCCAGCCCCCACGCAGACCAATCCCGACCCTAAGCCAAGTCGGACTTTCAAGTTCCGCGAGGACTTCGAACTGCCGCCCGAGGCCCCAGTTACCAAATCGCCGCGCAGACCAGCCACCCCCGCTCCGCCCAAACAAGCGGCAGCCGGCACCCTGTCACGCGAACCAACGTCCCACCAACAACCGCCCGCGCCGCCTGAGGACTTACGTCCAGGCCTGTGGTGTCAATACCGACAGTGGATCCTGATCGGCGGAGCCGCCATCATCGGCATCGCCCTGGCGTTGGCGGTGGTGGCGATGCTCAGTTCCGGTCGGTCCCAGGACGAGCCGGAGCCAGACTCGCTGGCGCAGAACGACCCGACAACCGCCGTGTCACCGGACCCTCACCCTCCGACAGACCCGCAGTTGCCCCAGCCTCAGGACCCGGCGTCAGAGGGCGCAACACCGCCTCCCCCAATCGACTCGAATCCGCCCATTGCCGAGCCCGAAGAGCCCGCTCCAGTTCCGGCCGGCGACACCCCACACGAGACTGACGCGGCGGCGACTGCGCCCGCGACGGACACCGGCTTGCCACCCGACCTCGCCCCTCCCCAAGAACCCGGCGAAATCGCCACGGAGTCGACACCGTCGGCTCCGGAGGCGCCCGAATCGGTGACCAGCGAACCGCCCCCCAGTGCGTCCCCGGACAGTGGGCACGACGCTGCGGCTGAGGGCTCCGGACCACCGACGGCTGACGAGGACTCCGCTGTGGCAGCCCAACTGGCTTTTCCCATCGTCGCCGTCGAGTCGGCTCGGTCACCACAACGGACGACGCTGGCAGCATTCGCGGAGTTCATCTTCAATATTACGACCGTGCCGGTGACCCTCGATATGGACCTCCTGCTGACCGTCGGCGTCACCGCGGAATCGGAAGTGGAGTTTGAGTTGCGAGGCGTTACGGTCGGGGAGCTGTTGACGACGGCCCTGGAGCCGTTGGGACTCGAGTATGAGGTTCGGCAACACCAGCTGTTAATCACTCCGCGGAGAGCAGGAGGCGAAGAAACTATTTCCAGGACCTATGATGTCTCGGATCTGGCCGGTAATGAACAAGAGGTGAAATCGCTGGGGGAGCAGATTCGGTCGATGATCGAAGCGAAGAGCTGGCTCGATGCGGGGGGCGAAGCCACACTTACGGAAACGGACACGTCGCTGGAAGTGCTGCAGACGGCGGCCGCTCAGTTCCAGATCGCACGGTTTCTGGATCAACTGCGTTGCGCCCGTGGCCTCATGCCGCGCGGTGATTTGCCCCCGGGCCAGAGCGACGTGACGCCGGCATTCGTGCGGGCTGCCGGTGAACTGAACAACTCCGTCGCCGCCAATTTCCCCGAACCAACCCCGCTGCGACTTGTCTTCGACTATTTGCAGAGAGAGATTGGACCGCCCACAGAGACCGGCCTGCCGACGGAAACCGGCTTGCGATTGCTGGTCGATTGGCCCTCCCTCGCCGCCTTGGGCATGGGACCGTCCAGCACGACCACACTTTCCCTGGACGAACAGCCCCTGCATAGCCTGCTGGACAATCTCCTGCCACCGCTGCAGCTCGATTATCGCGTGGTGGATGCGACGACGATCCAGATTGGCAGTCGAGAGTCGATTCTCGGTCAGTCCGAGCTGGTACTCTATCCGGTCACGAACCTGTCGAGTTCCGAAGTGGGAAAGTTGATCGAGGAGATCAAGGCAGAGATTGGAGAGCCCTACTTTGCAGCGGCGGACGCTACGGGAGTCATCACCTCCGATCCAGCCAGCCGCTGCCTGCTCGTATCGCTCCCTCAACCGCCACAAAGGGCGCTTGCCGACTGGCTGCGCATCAACCGCAAAACGGGACCTGATGCCGCCCCCCCCGCGACGAAATAATCGTGCCCTGCAACTGAGCCCCGCGCAGGGCTCCCACCGCGGCACCGAAACGGTCAGTCCCGCCGGTGCCTGACGGCTTCAACTGCCTCCACCGACGCGGCAACCCAGTCAACGGTCTTCGGATGGCAGAGCCAACTCTTTCCCGACCGCTTCTGCTACCCGCCGCACCTTCTGCATGGTGACCGCAAACTGCTCGAAGTCCATCGATTGATAGCCATCACTCATGGCCTGCTCGGGATCAGGATGCACCTCGATCATCAGACCGTCAGCGCCGGCAGCGACAGACGCCGCCGCCATGTCGGGCACCAGATACGTGTGCCCGGTGCCGTGGCTCGGATCGACCACGACCGGCAGATGAGTCTTCTGATGGAGATAGACAACACTGGCCAGCGGCAGTGTGAAACGCGTGTGGTTCTCAAAGGTGCGAATTCCCCGCTCGCACAGCATGACGTTCGGATTGCCTTCGTTCAATACGTACTCGGCGGCCAGCAACAGCTCGTCCATCGTGGCGCTCGGACCACGCTTGAGCAGCACCGGTTTGTCGGTATTTCCCACCGCTTCGAGAAGCCGGTAGTTCTGCATGTTGCGAGCCCCCACCTGCAGCACGTCGGCGTAGCTCGCGACCAGGTCGACATCTTCGGTGGCTACTACTTCCGTGACGATCGCCAGTCCCGTTTCTTCGCGTGCCACGGCCAATAATTCCAGGCCCCGTTCCTTCAGCCCCTGAAAGCTGTAAGGGCTGGTGCGAGGCTTAAAGGCCCCCCCCCGCAACCCCGTCGCACCAGCCGCTCGCACCAGGCGGGCCGTCTTGACGATCTGCTCTTCCCCTTCGACAGAGCAGGGACCCGCGATCACGCCCAGCTTGCCGGCGCCGACGCAGAGATCCCGCACCTGTACCATCGTCGGCTCCGCCTTCACCTCACGACTGGCCACCTTGTAGGGCGCTAAGATGGGAACCACTTCCGCTACCCCTGGACCGCTTTCGAGCGACTCGCGCATGGACTCGCGCTTGTCGCCGATGGCAGCGATGACGGTTCGCTCCGTTCCATGGATGACATGGGCCTTCAATCCCATCTCCTCCACACGCTCAACCATGTGAGCAATCTGAGTCGCGTTAGCCCCTTTTTTCATCACCACAATCATGGCGAATAGCTCCTGCTTCCAAACGTCTCTAGCATCTCGAACATGAGTACAACACCGGCGCTCGTAGCTGTTGGAACATCGCCGAGCCAGCTCCCCAAACAGGGACGCGTCTCACTTTCCACGCCACACAAAAAAAGCCCGTCTGACCTCACGGGTCATCAGGGCTCGATTGTTCGTGAGCTTGCCGAAAAAACTGCTACGCACACTCTCCGGCCCTGCGCCCCGTCGGACACCATGCGCAGATCCAGAAGCACCCGTGGCGAATCACCTGCCTGGGATCATTATGCCCCCCAAAGCCGCGAATGCAAGTGGCCCACCGGCTCGAATCGGCACCGGCCCATACGCCGTCAGAGGTACTCCTCACGGATCGGGTGAAAGATGTCGATGGCCCGGGCCGGGTGCTCTCCGGCCGCGACGCGATGGACTACGCCGCCCGGAATGCGCCACGCGTCACCCGGCGTCAAAACTCGCTGTTCGTCACCAATAGTAAATGTCAGCTCTCCTTCCAGCAGAATCCCCAGCTGCTCATGCGGGTGACTATGTTCCTCGACCACGGACTTGGGGGCCAATTCCACCAGCGATAACATGACGTTCTGGCCCGCCATCGTGAAAACATCGACACCCGGAAAAATCGTGTGGTGACCGCATTCAGCTCGGCGCACGAAATACTTCGACATCTCTCTCTTCTCCCTGCTACGGGTTCGGTCTGGAAAGCACCCCGGGGGACTATCGAAACCGCTTGACGGTCAAGGGCTCCAATGACGATCACTTTCGGCGGTCGGCGGCCGCCTCCCAACAGGGAAAGCGAGCAATCCGAAAGCGCGAATTCGCCGGTCCCAGACAACTTCACATTCCCTGCACAACTTCTCGCTCCTGCTCAATGGGCGGCTCCACCGACCATTTCTTCTTTGAACGAATGGCGGCCGGCGACTCATAATACAAGCGCACGGTCGACACCACCAAGATCTCCGGATGCATGGGCAAGCCCACCGACTGGATATCTCCGTCGCTCGCCAAGCCGCGATAGTATGTGTTGCGAGGACGATAGGCGCGAATAAATGGCACGTTGCTTCTCTGGTTGTTTACCCACGCCGGAGTCACTTCTTCCTGGTAGCTGTTCTCAAACGAATGATAGAGAGTCTCCGGGTATCGAACGGTCGTCTGCTCCTGGACATTGATGACGGCAGGACGGATCTCGAACAGGGCCTTGAGCAGTGTGTCTGATTTGCTGCGAGCCGCTCGCAGGGCCAGTTCACGAGCCTGCACTTTGGCTGCATCGAGTTCCTCATTCCAGTAGTCGAAAGCGATGATGTCGGTGATGCCCTGTTCGAACGCCGCGTTGAGTGCCGTGGGAGCGGTCGCGTCGTTGGGCAAGGCAAGGTGGATATTGGATTGCATACGGAATCCCACGCGCTGCTCCACCCCCACTTCGGTATCGCCACGTTTCTCCAGATTCCATTCGTGCACTGGTAACACGGCGATGAAATCCTCGACGATGCTGTCGGGAGGGATCTGCAACTTCAACCAACGGTTCTTGAGCCCCGCCACGGTCTCCTGCGCGATCCGCTGGCACTCTTGCGCCGTGGGACCTTCACTGGACACCGCCAACACGATGCGGAGCTGGGTCGGCCGCACGCGAACTTCCGCCCGACCGTCGATCGCGATGAAACTCTCGACCACGTCGCGATCAAGTTGTGGCAGACGATCGACGTGATCCGAATGATCTTCCACACCCAAGCGTGCTCCAGCCATCTGAGCCCTGGCGAGTGAGAAGGACGTGCAGATAACTAACGCCGATACAGCGAGCCGAATCATGAACGAAATCATTGTGCTCCTCCTCGGTTAGCGTGTTAGAGTGTCAGCCCGTAACAATGTTAGCCCGTAACATTTGATTCGACAGGCGGTTAAGATACCAACGGGCCCACGCCCACCGCCACTGGGCTTGCCCCAGTGGAGCGCCGACTGTCCAGCTACAGAATCCGCTGCGCCCCCACCCCCGCCGCCACTGGGCTTGCCCCAGTGGAGCGCCGACTGTCCAGCTACAGAATCCGCTGCGCCCCCACCCCCGCCGCCACTGGGCTTGCCCCAGTGGAGCGCCGACTGGCCAGCTACAGCCGCCGCACCGCTCTGGTTGCCGCCGAGCCCGTTCGTGGGAGAGGCGAAACGGCAGTAGCAATGCCCAATCATAGTCCTCACGGGCAACCTGCGCGCATGTCCGAGAGCGGGTATCACCTGTGGTCGACGCCCGGCCAATGAACCCCTCCAGCACCGGCGGATTTCCCAGGCCGCGCCAAATCACCGAAACACTCGGAACTCCCACAGCGAAAAACCGAAGGGAGTTGTACGTTGTGTGCCGAACATGCGGACCCAGCGTGCCGAGACCGGCGAGAATGAGATGTTCTCCGTGCCGCCGCTGCCGCCCGTGGTAGCGAAAACGTCTTTCCAGTGCTGGCCATCCTCAGACACTTGGATCGCATAGCTCCTGCCGCCGGCCGTTTCCCACACCAGCTGCACGCGTGATATCTGCAACACTTCCCCCAAGTCGATCGCCAGCCACTGCGGGTCGGCGAATTCGGACGACCACCGCGTGGTCATATCGCCATCGACCGCGTTTTTGGCCGGGAAGTGATCGGAACCGACGGTGACACTCGACGACGCGGTGACATGTTTCTCGGCGCAATCCCGTCGCGTGCCTCACGTTCTTCGGCACTCATCACCACCACATCGCGCAAGCTGTGCACGGTCCGACCGCTTTCGTCACTCAACTCTCCCACCAACAGAAACTTACCTGTCCGATCCGGCAGACGGACCTGCACAACGACTCTCCCGGTGCCCAGTGGTTCCACGCTGCAGGGAGTGGTGGTTTCGGCGAGCGGATGATCGCCGTCCATCAATCGCAGCCGGACGGTGCCTCGGACCGCATCGTAGGTGTCGTTGATCACGACGATTGGCACATCGCAGGTAGCGCCGGCAGCGGAATCGTCTTCCCAGAAGTCCAGCATCAGACCGACGGGCGAGAAAGCATCGCGCACGTACTTGGCAAAGTTCGGCTCGAATGTTAACTGCTCGATGTCCAGAAAATGATCGCTAGTCTGGCCGTCGGATCGCGAATATCCCAAGCCACAGAAGTGCAGCACACCAGCCACGCCGCGCCGGCCACGCCAGAATTCGGTCTTGGCAGCCAGCAGCCGAGCGTAAGTGTGGCGGCGCTGCTGTGTTGTCGCATCCGGCCCCAACAACACTTCGTAGGCTTTCTTGGTAAGTGTGGTGGGAGTACCGTCGCGATTGAGCCACAACCATCCGTACTCGTTGATAATGACGGGATTTTCCGCCGCATTGGGCGCAGGATTGCCGGTCAGCGCACCCGGTTCGCCCGGACGACCGGGCAGCGTCGCAAACGCCGACATGCGGAAACCGGGGTTGGAAAAAGCGTAGGGATGCGCTTCATAGACATCCCCCGCGGCATCGGCGGCCGACCATCCGTTATCCCACGGGCGGTCCGACAAATCGAGCTTACGCAACATGCGGATGGCCGGCCCAATCTGATCGGTCACTGATTCATTCTGAGCGTCCCAGATCACCACACAGGGATGGTTCCACCGGGCCCGCATCCAGGCGCGATACTCAGGGACCAATCGGTCGGTCGTCAATTCCTGGGGCCATTGGCCCCCGTACCAGATCGGGAACTCGTCCTGGATCAGAAACCCTTCTTCATCCGCGATGCGATACCAGATTTCCGGTGGAAATCCGATGCAATACCGAATGGAATTCCAGTGCATACCGCGAAAGGCCTGATGCAACCGTCGCACCCACTCTTCCCGCCACGGTCGATCGCCACGCAGCGGATCCTCAAAGAAGCGGTACACACATACGTTCGTCCCGCGCATCAGGTAAGGTCGCCCGTTGAGTACAGCACGACCGGTCTTGACATCGAGTCGAAAGCTCCGCATGCCAAATCGCGTGCAGTACGTGTCGGCAGTCGTCGACAGGGTCGCCGTGTAGAGAAACGGATCTTCCGGCGACCAGAGGCGACAATTGGCGATGGGCACACGCAGTTGTACCGTCGCCTTGCCGTCCACTGGCGTGTACGTGGCCTCGGCTTGACCAACCACGTTTCCCGATTTCGCTTCGTGCACTTCGCACGTGACTCGTCCTCCTCCGGCCGCGGGACCCTCGATCTCCGCCACGACATGAGCCACTCTCGCTTCGATGTCCGGCACCACCTGCACGTTAACCACATGAGGCAGTCCCGACAGAATCAACTCGACAGAATCGTAGATCCCCGGCGTGTAGCGGATCTTCTCGAAGTCGGCCCCGTCAGGCATGCCCTTGGGCAACAGCGTGCGGTGCGCTCCCACGCAGACAACCACCTCGTTCGGCTCGCCTGCCGGTTGCAGCAATTGTTGCACATCAAACTCGACAGGCGTAAAGCACGGCCAGTGCTCGCCCACCAACTGGCCGTTGACAAACACCTGCGTGCCAAACATCGACTTGCCGAGTCTGAGTCGGGCACAGGGTGGTACCGGTCCGTCGAGCGTGAACGTGCGACGATACCAGAACGCCTGGCGCAAAGCGTTGCCGGCCGGCGTACCGACTTCCTCAAACGCCGGCTGCGCCATATCGATCAACCCCGGCACAGGCACCGTGGCCTCGAACCGCTCCGGCCGCTGGTCCCGTGAACCTTGAGCAATCTGCCACGTTCCATCCAGCGACAAGACGTGACGCAACTCCGCCGCCGATAAATCGCCCCACGCCCCTGACAGGCAAGCAACGGCAGCCACCAAAGCGGTATATACAGACGCCCATCGATACGGAATCATGTTTGCCTCACTTCCTTCGCACAGAACCAGCCAGCCATTGTACGATTCGGCACCAGCGACAGGAACAAGACTCCGCTGTCGACAACGGGATTTTTTCACGGGGCACGCGTTTGCGGGGCGGCCACCCACCGCTCCCATGAAACTACGTTTCCCGAAAATGGTGCAGGGCGCCCATCAGTGATCATCCCACCACCGATCGCCGTTCTGTCGAACGTGTCAACCTGCCGTGGCACTGCTAGAGTCAAGTGCTCCCAGATGGCCGACATCCATCCCGGCGCAACGGCTGCGCAAAGGTATTGTTCCGGGGATCAAGCGGCGGCACGACTCCAGCATGTTGAGAGTATGACAGGTCTGTCTCAATACTATTCGCTTCCAGTCATGATGTAGATCTGGAACGCGACGGCGGTGACCGCACCACAGGACAGGGCAGTGATCGCCCGCCACGTCCAACGGAAACGATAAGGGAGACGGCTGTCGGCATATTGAATCACCAACACGTGCAAGGCAAAGAACAACCACACCATGAACATCGTGAGGAAACCTCCCCACAACATGGCGACAATTCCCATGTTGCTCAGCCCATCCCAGTTATCCGACCGGGCACAGATTGCGACGCCACAGTAGTGAAGTACAAGCACTAGCGCCAACGCTGATCTTCCACGCCCGAACAGACGCCCGAGGCTAATAGAGAAGCCGTAGACAGAGTAGTACACGAACGCAATCGCGACAGTCAGCAGCAGAAAACGCGCAAATCTTGCACTGTCGCGAGGCACCACTTGCCAGTAGGCGAAGACTGGTCCGAAGAAGACAAACAGCGGACTATTCGCCCCATGTCCGGCTCCGGCCAGCACCATGCACCCGAAGGCGGCGACTGCCGAAAGCGCACCGCCAACCAGCGTGGCCAAGACCAGCGACTTGACCACTTGTGACCGTGTCAGCGGTGGGTCATACGGCTGTTGGCAAAACGACTTGGACCCCTTCATGCCAAGGTACCTCAGTATTTTGGTTGCCCATACGGGGGAAGATACTGTGGGTTCATCTGAAAGCGGTATTTCAGGTTTCCGTTGGTGTTCCACGGCGGTGGGCCGTCCGGCTGAACCGGCTGCCATTGCCCCCATTGGCGCGGATGATTATAGCTCTTGCCGTACCACTGCGGCACTTGCTCGGCAACCGCGCGAAACCGCCTGGTCAGCTCGTTACTCAATCCCGGCCCGTTGTCAAGGAACCTGGGAGTCGCCCGGTTAAAGTCCTTGAAAATCAGCTGTTCCCAGCAGACGAGGCGTCTGGCATACGGCGTACTCCCGGCTGTCCCACGCGGTGTCTGCGTCAGCACCGTATCGACCTGAGTCCAGAAGCCGGCGAGGCTCCTCCCGGTCAGCAGCGTCTGCGCCTGCGGGCTGTTGACGCCTCCGACAACGCCGCGCCGAGCCAACAGCAGATCGACCATTTCGTAGTAAACTCGTATCGACATCTCGAAGTCCCGCAACATGTGGTAATAGGGTACGTCGGCGGTTCTATCGGACGCATGTCCGGTCGCACTGTCATGCCCTTCATGGGCGAAGCTGTCCTGGTAGATGTGGAGCAACACTCCGAACATTTCCAGATCACCCGTCGCGCCCACTGCATGCAGTGCCGCATAGACGCGCGGATCGTTGCGAGTTACTCCCTGAAAGGCTCCGGGAGCCGGGAAGTGGAACCGACTGCGAACCGGCTTTCCCGCACCGACCGGCCACGAATATGCGTCGTAGTCGACGCGGGTCGCGAAGTAAGCGATGATATAGGCCTCGGAAATCGGCTGACCATTGGAGTTGACCCACCCCGAGGGCTGATCGAGCCCCAGGTAGCGAGCCAGATAGTAATTGAAGTAGAAGTGCACATCGTCGCCGTAGAGGCCGGTAGGATCAACTCGGTTCGTGGGATTGTTCTCGACGTACCGCCGTAGGTTGGGGTCGCCCGCATCGAAACCAAGCGGATCTTCGCTGAGAAACTGACCGAGGCGGGGATCGTAATAACGCGCGCGGTAGAAGTAGATATCGGATTCGGGATCGGTCTCCCGTCCCGTGAAACCGAAGATGTGGTCCACGGCAGCCTGAGTTTCCGCAACGATGTTACCAAATGCGCCGTACGTGATGTGTTGAGCTATGGAGGTGGCATCGCGAGATTCGTCGTACACTGCCAGGTCTCGGACCGTTCCCAGATTGTCCGTTAGCGGCCAGAGCACGCTACTCGCGTCACCATCTTCTCCGACCTGTTCATCCGCCAGCACCTGATCGACGGCCGGGCCGTGCAGATACCGATTCGCCAGGTTCCCTTGGGTAAACCGCAGAAGAATATCCTGCCCATCATATACGAAGGCCTCGATCTGCTCGGGCCCAACAGCTGGCTGAATCGACTTGCCAATCCGGCGGCCCCACACATCGTACGTATATTCGATTGTGCGAGACGCCTCCTCACCTTCACCAGCTCGCTCGACAATTGCCACCAGCCGATTGAGTACATCCCACTGGTATTGAGTCACTTTCCCGGTCGCCAACTCCACTCGCTTGATTCGGTTGCCTGCGGCATCGTATTCGTACCGAAAGTCGCCGTCCGATGTGACCAGGTTGCGTTCGCCGATCACATACTCGTCCGACGCCCGATTGCCATTCTCGTCATACGCAAACGATTCGTCCGGCTGATTGTCGTGGCTGGCCGACACCAATTGACTTGATGCATCGTATTGATAGCGCGTCACGCCATCGAGTAGCGACTCGGCCTGAATAACGCGATTGGCCGTATCCAACTGCCAGGCATAGGCGGCCAGCAATTCCGCTCCCTGCTGGTGAGCCAGCGATACGAGCCGCCCCTGACTGTCATACTCATACTCGGTTCGGACGACCGGTTCGCCACCGGCCCGGTCCGCGTACCGTTGAAGTCCGACAAGCTGATCGACCGGCGAGTAGCGAATATCAACCCGTTTCTCGTCCACTCCCCGTCCCGTCTGCTCGAGCCTCGCCAATCGCGACTGCGCGTCGTAGAAGTACCGATTCACCAGGTCATCTGCGTCGCCGATGCGGGTGGCTAACGCATCACGCAGACCATCGTGCCGAGAGTAGTCGTTATGCAGGACGACCGAGGGAGTCGACGCCGTATCAACCGTTGTCTCAACCACTCGGTTCAACACGTCGAGCGTATATTCGTACGAGCCTGCATTGTCGCTCACGGCGGTCAATCGCCCCGCCGCGTCATAGGTGCGATGAATGGCATTCTGCCGGTTCTCATCCTCGAGAGCGTCGGCAAGCGTCGCATACCACACTTCATCCTTGGCACGGCCCAGTGCATCGTAGCTCATTGTCCGGACGCGTCCCATCCGGTCAACCACCTGCTGCAAATTCCCCATTAGGTCGTACTCGAAGCGGGTGACTGCCGACACTCCATCCTGCTCGATCCACTCCGCGGTCATGCGATCCAACGCGTCGTACTCATAGCTCGTGGCATTTCCCAGGGGATCGATCACCGCGATCTGGTGCCCCAGTAAATCGTGGCGAAAGTACGTCGTGTGGCCCTGTTCGTCGGTCGCGCTGGTCTGATTCGAATGCCCGTCATAGGTGTACTGTTGCACATTTCCCAGCGCATCGGATTGAGCAACAATATTGCCGCGCGCATCGTAGCTGGTGTAAGCGTTGCCGCCAACTTCCACGATCCACACGCCATCCGCCACCAACCGGCCGGCTGATGCTCCGCTCTGCAACGACAACTCCAGCGATTCGCTGGCGAGCGTCACAGTGGCGATTCTCTGCCAAGCACGACCGCCGGCTACCACGTCTCCGGTGATTTTCCGCTGATCGATCGGCAGAGGATCCGCCAGTAATCGATCGGCATCCCGCAAGGTGAGCACCGCCTGATCGGTGTTGCGGGCATCGGGATCCCACGACAGGAGCACTTCGTAGGTCGCCCCAGGCTGCAACTCCGAGATACACCAGGTGGCTTGCGCATCATTGTCAGCGGACAGATCGGCATACCGATACCCGCTCCGCCACCCGCCGTCGGCAACGTACCAGCTTCCCTCCAAACTCGCGTCGTCATCATCCTCGCTCTGCTGCTGCAGATCTCGGCCCGCTGGATGTGGCGGCGCAGTGATGGTACGGCGTCCGAGCAGGTCATAGCCATAGCGAGTCACTTCTCCCAGTGCGTTGGCTTCCAGGGCCACTCGTCCCAAGCCGTCATACGATCGCTGCAGGACGGAGGCATTCTCGACAATGCGAACGGGCCGATCGAGCGCATCGTACTGCATTTGTACGACATTGCCATCCGAGTCGGCGATCCACAGCGCATTGCCACGCAGGTCGTAACCATACTGAGTGGTCGGTACCTCACCGTCGATCATCGGCTTGCGCTGGACGATCATTCGGCCCAAATCGTCGTATTCGTATTCGGTGCGACGTCCGAGCGGATCCACCACGGCCTGCAGATCTCCGGCCACCGTGTATTCGAACCGCGTGATCGGCGAAGCGTGATCCACCGTCGCGGGCTCGATCACGGCCACCACTTGATTCAGTGTATCGAACTGGTACTCGGTCCGGTTCCCCGCCGGGTCGATCTGGTAGCGAACGTTGCCCACCGCATCGTAAACGAAGTAGGTGACAGGTCGAATACCGCCCCCATCCGCCGCGGGCTCCATCTGCACAATCCGTCGCCCCAGACTGTCATATGCAGAATCCGAACGACGATATTGAGCCACACCGTTGAGATCCTCCGTCTTCTCCAGTCGCAGCACCTCGTTTCCCACTCGATCAAACGCACTGACGACTTCCGTCGCGACCTGCTCGGTCACGGGTGAATGAGTCATCCAGAGTCGATCGCGATTGTCGAAGTGGAATGACCGCGTCACGAAACGGTCCGTACTCGCGCGTACACGTTCACTCACGCAGTTCCCCATGATGTCATACCGGTAGTTCACTTCCGGAGCGATTCCCGGCCCGCTGCCGTCGGGATCTGACTGGACAATCCGCGTGACTCGCCCCAGCGCGTCGTATTCATATTGAGTGATTTCCGCGAGCAGTGGATCAGCCGAGTCGAAAGTGGTTTCACGACGCAGCGAGCCATCCAGATTGTACTCGCGGCGAGTGGTCGGGTACCCCAGCGGTCCCGCGGCGTCCGGGTCGGGTCGCACCGTGTCGGTCAACTGGTTCAGCTGATCGTAACGGTGGTTCGTCACATGGCCGCCAGGCTCGGTGACCGAAATCATGTTATCCCGCAGGTCATACGAGTAAGCGGTAGTCGGGCGCCCGCCCGACGTGTCAGCGGGTAGCTGCTGCAATCGCAGTCGTCCCAAGTCGTCATAAGCATAACTGGTCACACGCCATCCACGCGTCCCGCTCTCGAACTTCTCCAGCAATTGACCAGCGGCGTCATAGACGAATCGTGTCACGGGAGCATCAGGCTGCATCGATGACGGCACCGGCTGCGTCACAACAATCGGGCGTTGAAAGGCGTCGTATTGAAAGCTGGTCGTCGCCCCACGCGGATCGGTCAAGGTGCGTAGATTTCCCCAGGCGTCGTAAGTGTAGAGGGTGACGGGTGCCTGCTGAACGATACCGGAAGGCAGGGGCACCATCCCGGTTTCAGGAACCGGCTGGATCATCGATATGAGTTGATTGCGCGCGTCATACATGTAGGTCGTCGGACGATGGTAGGGATCCCATTGTGCCACGACATTTCCTTCGCCGTCGTAGAGGTAAGTGTGACTGGCCGGTGCCTGATCCGTCGCCGCGTGCCCGCCGGGAGCGGGGAGCGTTTCGGCCGCCATCCGATTCATCTCGTCAAACTCCCGCAGCGTCACCGCCCCACGAGCGTTGATCATCGTGGTATTGTTTCCCACCGTGTCGTACAGGAACGTGGTCACCGGTTGACCATGATCCCCTGTCCCGGGGAGTGGATCGATCTGCTGATGGAGCCGGCCGAGTCGGTCGTGGACGAACAAGGTACTACGTCCCAGCGGGTCAATCTGCTCCGCCAGATTGCGGCGGTCATCATAGCGAAATCGGGTCGTGACGACGGCCCGCGGATCGGCCGCGTTCGCCACCTCATGAACCGCTGACGGGAGTCCGACATGCGGTCCCACTTCAAAATACTCAGTCAACGTCATCACGGCATCCGACGAGACAGCCGCTCGCACCTCGGTGGTCACCAAACCGCCCGGCAATTGATCGATGGTGTCCGGCTTGCCGGAAAAGGCATAAGCGGTGTGCCGCGCAGGGGTATCCGCAAAACGTTCTTCATGCTCCGTCTTACGAAGCACATTGCCGCGTCCGTCCAGCTCATAGGAAACCAGACGCTGCAGGGCATCGCGATAGGTTTCGACCTGTGAGAACACTTCATCATAGGTCCACGCTTCAGAGGTTCCATCGCCGTGGGTGCGTTGCAGCAGGTTCCCGCGCTCATCATACTGCTGGTGGATCGTGATCGTCGGCAATGACGCGGCGCCACCGCCGCCGGGGGGCAACACGATACGAGTCACCAATCCCCGCTCGTCGCGGTGCCAGCACCAGACATCGGCCTGAGGCGAATCGGCTGTTGCCGGCCGCGCCTCGGCCGTGAGCAGACCGTAAGGATCCAGCTGGTAGGTCCAAACGCCGGCGCGTGTATCCACGTACGTGGCGCGAGGTTCCCGCATCAGCCCCAGGTCTCCCTCGCGCGCACCGATACCGCCGGCTGCGGGTGCGTACAGCGAGCCTTGCAGCCCGTCCACCAGGTATGCTTCCAGACTCCACGTATATCCGTCCGGATTGTCGATCGTGTGAACTCGGTGGGCAGCAGGCTCGCGCTGGAGGTTCGTGGAGTTCCCGCGCGGATCGGTGACACTGGAGAGCAGGCCGGCCTGCGGGTCATAGGCGAAACGATACACGGGCGTTTCCAGGCCGTGGCCCGGATCGACCAGCGTGACTTGCCTGACCAGGCCATCTACCGTCTGCCAACGCGTCTGGGAACCGGCGAAGTCGGTGATTCCAGCCAGAAATCCGCTCACATATTGAAAGCTCGTCTGCAGGCCACCCTGCCGCACAATCTCCGCCAGTTCATCTTGCCGCCCGTCCTGGTCCGCATCGACGTAATGATACTGCGTGCGATTCCCGTTTCGGTCCCGCAGTTCCTGCAGCAACCCGGTGCTCGCGGCAAATTCATAGACGTCGCGCGACTTGGTCGTCAGACGGATTGTCTCACCCGCGGGGCTCCACGCGAGCGATGAGAACGAACTGCACGGCGATGTCGCCTCCCATGTATCGACGAGCATCACGGCCCCGGCCGACAGCAATCCATCAGCGAACGAGGACTCGTCGACTCGCGTGGTCAGCCGGACTTCCAGGGGATCTCCGGCGGTCGGCGCAGTGAAAAAGCCGAGGCTACGCCAAGAACGGCCATCCCACTGCAGCTCGCCAGGCACATAACGCTGATCGACCGAGAACTGTGATGCGACCATGCCCACCGGTGTGCCGGCGACCTCGTAGTGGGCGTTGGAGGCGTGAGTGGGTGCCGCATCCCAGTGGACATAGACCTGGTACATGCGATCGGGCACGACATCGGAGAATGTCCAGACCACCTCCGCCTCGTCCCCCTGCAGGCCGGCCGCCGTCGTACGATAGGCATGCTCGCCATCACCGCCGGACCCGACCCATGCCAGCGGATCGGAGAACCGCACGAGACCTTCATCCCCCGCATTCACCTCCACCAGTCGCGGCAACGTGTCGTGGCCGGCACCCGCCAGGCTATCCAGCGGAAACCAAGTCACCGCGTTATCACCGTGCACGACCGCCAAGCCGGACTCGGTCCGCGCACCGAGTTGAGCCAATCGCGAGGTGGGTTGCCCCACGCCTCCCGAGCTGATGCCATCCCCGGGCACCAACCGATCCAATTCGTCCAGCGTCCAACGCTGGCCGAATTCAGCAGTCCCCAACGCGTCGTCCACACGATTGACAATATCGGTCGCTCCCCGGATCGTGCGAGTAACAGTCTTGTCTCCCACCACGGCCGCCAAGCGAATGTCGTGATCGTAATGCCCCGTGGACAACAACGAAACGAGATCCTCCGGGCCGCGCACCACCAGGCGCAATTCACGACTCCGGTTCGGTGCCAGGTAGGGCTGCAGAGCGGCCACCTCGTACGCCGTTTCCTCGCCGGCCAGTCCACCCACTGTGAAGACGCCGGACAGCGCCGTGACCGCCGCCGTCTCTTCGGGGAGACGCAGGACGACTTCCCCGATGGGAAATAGATTGTCGTCCTCGCGGTAGCGCGGAGCCCAAGTCGGTAGACCAAAGTGCCCGTGACCGCCGCGTAAATCAACTTCCAGCAACCCGTAGCCAATCGTGTTGGATGCAAGGTCCGTGCTGTCGACATCCGGCTGCTGATAGCTCGTGCTGACGGCCTGGTCATTATCCAACAGCTCGACCGTGGCGACGTGATCGATCGGCAACTGATCCGCATCGACCTTCAGCCGGTACGGCGAGCGATAATCCCACCAGGCCCAGGTGCTGTACTCGACGGGCAGCCCGTCGTTGGGTGTCGCCACCTGAATCACGTCATGCATCTGCCGATACTCATCCCACGGAATCAGCTCGATCGATACCCATTCATCCCATTCGACGACGTCATCGTCTTCCGGCTCGATGGTCAAGGTGACCGTTGACTCGCCGTCCGGGATGAAGGCACTGCCAATTCGCGTGAGGGGATCGTCCGCCAAGCCGATCTCCGCACGCGAGCCTTCGAAAGCGCGGAAGTCAAAGCGTGACGGCGCGGTGACCGCGTCCTCCGCGTACGCGTGCTGCGTATCGAAGAGCAGTCGGTAGTAGACCATCAATCCCCCGGCCACATCTCCGGGGCCACGAGTGATCTCCCAGCCGGCGCGATCCGGGCGTTGCGATGCATCCGATTCGCCTCCCACGACGTTAACGGCCGAGATCTCGACGACGCTCTCCACCGTCACGTGGATCACGTCGTGCAGGACGAATCCTTCGAACAAATCGACGTACTCAGGAACCTGCTGACCGCCGGCATCGGTCACCAGTCGCGGCACGCCGTCCGGGTCAACTTCGATCGACAGCGTATATTGGCCGGCCCGCACGCCTTCCAGGTACAGCGTGAACTGACTGGTCGCCGATCCGCCCGTCAGCTGCGAGACGCGATACATACGGTCCGCTTGAAGCACGCTGCTCGGTGCGGCGTGCGGCGCCACGTAGTGCCCGGGACTGACCGGATCGCCGATTGATTGCGGGCGACGGGCATGCATTTCGTCCACGGTCCACAGCCGCAAGGCGCCCTGGGCAATGTCCCGAGACGCATCCGCAGCAATGGTCGCGGCAGCCGGATCGGAACCACTGTAGACGAATCGCAGCAAGGCTGTCTGCGGATCGATCGGTGCGAGCAGTTCCACCACGACGGGCACGAAGCCCAGCTGTTCCGTGGCCGATATTCGATCATCATCCGTACGTGCGCCGGATAACATGCCGGACTGGCCGTCCAGATCGTAGCCGTCCACGAAGTCGGGGATGTTGTCGCGATCCACGTCGTCGCCATTGACTGGCAGGCGTTTCCCCGCGACTCGGACGTCGTTTTCGATGTCCTCTTCGTGGATGCTGCGGGCGGGCATTCGCAACGCATCATTGTTATCGGAATCAACGTCCAGATCGACGGCCACGACATGGACCGTCATCGCATCCTCGACGGCCGCCCGACCATCCTGCGGCGAAAACGTGGCGGTAAGCTCGCCATTTCCCAACTCCATCCCTTCGATGGCCAACGGAATGGCCATTGGCTGCAGCGGTGTCAAGGCATTCCAAGGTCCGTAATCAAGTCGATACGATTCCCCCGCACGCACCTCGATCCACCGCATCCCCGTACGCCAGGAAGCTGCCACACCGGTCACGGCATCGACACCGTACAGTGCCCAGGCAGGTACCCAGAGCTTAGTGTGGTCGGGCACGTCAAAGGTCACCGAACCCTTCACATTCGACGTGACGATCGCCGGCCGCACGTCATCGTCCATCGTGCACTGCCAATCGCTCTCGCCGGACTCCGAGAGCCAGCTCATCTGCCAACTGGCCGCGATGTGATGCTCTCGACCCTGCTCCGGTATCCGATCGGGTTGATTGTCCCTCACCCGGGCAAGAGCCGATACGGCGGTGCCGTGGGGTCCCACAAACAGCAGGTCATCCGCCAGATTCTGCTCGTCGAAGTCGTCATTCAGCGCCACCAACACACCCGGATCCCGCTCCAGGGCATCCGGCACGCGAAAGCGGAGGGCGTCCAGGTCGAACACAATCGTCCCTTGACCGCTGCCCGCCGGCGGAGGTTGCGTGGGGTCCGGGACAGTCCCGGGAGGCGGCGCCGGCGGTGGGTCAATCGGATCGGGAACGCCGGGATCAGGAACGCCGGGATCAGGAACGCCGGGGTCGGGGTAGCCGGGGTCGGGAACGCCGGGGCCGGGCGGAATTTCCACGGGATCACCCGGTGGCGGCGGCGGCGGGTCGGGGTAGCCCGGATCAGGCACACCCGGACCGGGCGGAATTTCCCCAGGATCACCCGGTGGCGGCGGCAAGGGATCGGGAGGAACCGGCAAAGGAGGGTGATTCCAGGGTGGCGGGACGATCGGGGGCATCGTGGGATCGGGCCAACCCGGCGAAGGCTGGGGGAGGGGCAAAGGCAGCGGATAGCCAATGCCGGGGTGGGGTTGCCACGGAGGGGGCTCGGTCGGCAGCGGCCAATCTTCGCTGGGGTTGCCGGGTGCGGGCACGATCGGACCGGTGACGCCGGGATCGGCGGGAGTGCCTGGCCAAATCGGCAGATCGGGCCAGACGTAATCGGCCAGGGGGGTATTGTCCAAGGGCGCGGCATTGTCCAACAGCGGGGCGGTGGACGGCGAAGGCGGAAGGGGTCCCACAAGCAACGACTGGGAGAGAGGCAACGCAGACGACTCGGGCAGATACCCGACTGACGCGAACGTGTCTCGTCGCCAGCTGTCAGTGGGAGGGGCTGTCGAGGCAGCCGAGTGCACCGCATCAAGTCCCTGGCTTGGCGGTCGGTCACCACTCGCCTGACCATCTCCAGAGACTCCCATGACAGGACTGGTCGGAGTGCACCAGTCGCCCGCAACGTTGCCTCCCCATGGCACACCGGCGGCCGCGGCCGGGTTGTTCACGTGCACCGTGAAGGCCGGCCGCGAGCCGTCCGCCAACCGCGCCTCGACTCCCTCCCGATCCGTGGCGGTGATCGTGACGACCGCCGAACCCTGGAACCCAGGCTGCGCGGTGGGACGATAGAGCAAGAAGTTGTGTGAATCCACCCGGGGCTGGAGGTCAAACACCGAGCTGTTGTCCACACTCACCGAATACTGCAGAAAGACTTCATCTTCCACGTCCCAGAAGTAGAGGTCGATCGTTCCATCGAGGTAGTGCTGATACCACAGATCAAGGGCCACCAAGGGAGCTGCCTGCGGGCCACTGACGCGGTGATGCCGATCGGGCATCTGCGTGGCTGTCGGAGCGTCGTTGACCGGGTCAACGACGACGAGGAGAGTGGTGGCGGCCTGTGCCCCTTCGTCGTCCACGGCGCGAACCGCGTATTGCGCATAACCGTAACCGTCGGGCGACAACTCCAACGTCAGGACACCTTGTTGAATACTCGCCGTCCTCACCGGATTGCCAGGAAAGCTCGCTTCGAAGGGCGCGGCCGAGTACGTCAACTCGCTGGCCTCCTGCTCCAGGTCCGCGAAATGCTCGGTCAAATCGATGACCGCTGTTCCCCCTTCCGGCAACCTCATCTCCGAGAAACCGGCTACCAGCGTAGGCCAGTCATTCACCGGCGCGACGTGCAGCGAAAGTGTGTCGCGAGCCTCCAGTGCATCCGTCGCTCCCACAGCGCGGATGACAATCTCCGCGGCTCCCACCTGATCCTCCGCCACCTGCAAACGCAACGCCCACTCGTCGATCCGGGCCGCCACCAGATCGGCTCGCGAATTGGTCACCACTTCATAGGCGAGCGACTGGTCGCAGTCCGAGCGGAAGACGGGGCGCAGATCGACGATCATGTCGTCACCATCCTCCCACATGTCCCACTGACCAAGGGGCTCCACCACGTTGATCGCCAGCATCTGCCGCGACTCCAATGGCTCGAACCGACATGCGCGCCGGCCCCGCCGCCCCGCCCCGCGGCGCAGACTCGCCACACCACGTCGCTTCCGCAGCCGCAGGCCGCTTCCGGTCGCGACGATCCCTTCTCCTAACGCCCGCCGCCGCTGCCGCAGCCGCTGCCGCCATTTGCGTGACTCGCGCTTACTCATGACTCGCTGGCTCGATTTCTGTGACACCTGTGGACTCCCTGCTACGATTCCTGCGATCCGTCCCCTCCCCGCCACCATCACACCGCCACGATCGCCGTGGAGCCGGCGACCGTCGCGCGTGCTGTGGCGGTGCTTCACCCTTGAAATCGCGCGGAGGTGTCAAACGTTACAGGAAAAATGTGGCGAATCGCGTGGCGCACAAGCTGGGGACAGGCTGGAGGGATGAGGGATGAAGCGTGAAGGATGAAGCGTGAGGCTGGAGGGCGTTGCCGGTGGCGGCTGGTGGGACAAGCCAGCAGGCACTACCGGTTTCTCTTGCCGTATTCGCTCGCCCGGATGATTCCCGCGCGTTTCCGATGTCAGGGTAACCATGGAAGCTGTAGCGGCTTACACGCATATCGCCCATCACACTTCAGACTGACGTGCGGAAGCGTCCGGAGGCGAGTGGGCAGCGGGTCCAAGGTACGGAAATGCGGAATGCGGAATAGGGATCCGTTCGAACATTCTCGAACGTCCAGGAGCGTGAACCAGGATGATTCATGCAGTCGGGAATTCTGGAGCCTCCCAGCGTGTCGAAGAGGTGGAGTAACAACCACTTCTTTCCACGCTCGGAGGACTGGTTCCTGGCACGCTTTGTTCGTTCTTTCGC
Organism: uncultured Planctomycetota bacterium; assembly: GCA_963802295.1. Classification (GTDB taxonomy): domain Bacteria; phylum Planctomycetota; class Planctomycetia; order Pirellulales; family Pirellulaceae; genus JAJRVM01. Next base: position 302,924 of record CAWDIM010000023.1, read on the forward strand.
ACAGCCGCCGCGGGACATCACGTTGGACATCAATGTGTTCGACGATCCCACCCACCGGCAAACGCGGAACTCAATCGGCACCTTCAGACGAACCCGTGGCCGATCAATATCGACTCCAACTTGCGCCGCGCCCGGTGATCGTACACACGAACTTGCTCGCGAGTCAGACTCAGTGTCGCCGCCACTTGCTCCACGCCGAATTGTCTCATCTGCCGTAAATAAAAGACGGCATAGGTCATGGGAGACGTTCGCTGCTGGAGCGCATCCAGGGCACCGCGAACCGTCTCCACATCGCAGCGGCGATCTAGTAGCCACGAGGGATCCTGGCACCAACGGCTTTCGAGCAGTTCGAGCGGGACCTGGACCACCCTGCTTTGCGTCTGCGAGCGGCGACGAAAAAACGTCATCGCTCGGTTTCGCGCCACGATGAACAGCCAGTCGTTCCAGCGGCCACGGCGAGGATCATAACCGCCGCAGTCCAACGCCTTGAGCACCGCCAACCAGGCATCCTGCACGAAGTCGTCCAGGTCGCTCGGCGGTAAGGCATGCATCACCCCCACCCGCCGAATCGCCTCGTCACAGCTGCGCACAAAGGCGCTACAGGAATCGGTCGGATGAATTCGCGAACGAGCTCGCCACCCCGCTTCAGAGAGCGACGAGCGAGCATACGGTGGCACACGGTCGCTAACACGCAATGATCGTCCCATGTGATGGTCCATAACAGGCGGCCGCGCGCACGCCACCATTACCCGCGCAGTGGCGCGCGGCCTGTCATCCCCCGTGTTGAGTCTTCCCGAATCTGGCTTGGCGGGCAGCTGCTGACATACCGCGCGCCTCCACCAATGAATCACCAACGGCGCGGCCAACCCCGCACGAAAAATAAAAAAAATGCCTCGTCAGGAGAATTCGTGGGTGAATCGTCGGACGCGGCTGCGGGCCCGAGCGGTTAAACAGCTTCCTAAGACGCAAGCAATACAGTCCCCGCCTGGCACATGCTCGCAGCGCGGCGATTTCCGCACCAATGAGCGGTTGGTTGACCCGAGCGAGCCAATCATCCGGTCGGGGGATGGGATACAGAGTTTCGTACCTTGGTCATCAGGCAGGAGCTTCACTGTATTTGGTGACACCTTGTTCATCGAGCTTTCCGCAAGCCTATGCCCGGTTGTTGTCTCCAAAGGCCAAACGTTTGTGGTCGACTCGAGAAATCACCCTTTACTGCACGGCTCTCGGACATTTCTGCAGAGGCATCCGCCAGTCGATCTGGAGTGGCCGCCACTGACCGGGTAGAATCGGGGCGTTAGCACGTGACCAACAAAGGAAGGATATCTGATCCGCTGGTTTGCTGTTCCAGACCATTCTGAATTGAGCGGTGGCCGTCGTTCCGCCTTACATTCGGATTGGGCGACATGACAGGAGCGGTTGAGCGGACGAGTGTCCACAAGCAGAACGGCGTCAATTCGTGGCAGCGCACCACCATTATGAGGAACGAGAGGATCTTCCTGCAGAGGAGCACCCATGCGTCAGTTTGCGCCTGCGTCCATGCTTCTTTGGTGTCACTGTTCGGCACGTTTTCGTTGGCTCAGCAGGACTTGCCGTTGCGGGAACCTCAAGGGCCACAGTTGTTCTGTCCCAGCACAAGTCGACCGATTTTCGAGAGGAAGGCAGCATGACGCGCCCATGAACAGTCACCGTGTCAGCTTGAGTTCGTTGCTGCTTTTGTTCGCGGCTGCGCCGATTTGGGTGTGCGACAGTCGCGTCAACAAGCGATAAATCCGATGGCACGACGATTTCAACAATTTTCGCTCAGATTCGCTCTTGAGGCCACGTTCGTTCTCGCGGCGGGACTCGCAGGCTATCAGGCGGTCTATGCTGGCGAGGCAAATCGTTGGCCCGGCTTTCAGGTAAGGGAAGGCTATTGGGGAACACAATTCCTGAGTTCGGTGCTCTATGCGATCGGTGATGATCGGGTCGTGCTGCGAATCGTATCTGGAACTTGGTTTGGTTATGCAGCTTTGATAGCGGTGGGATTGGTCGTGGTGGGGCGTCTTTGCGTTCGTCCGGGCCGCACGACAAGCCCTGGCTGCAATACTGATTCACGCTCGGCGTAGTGTTGTTCAAAGAATGGACCGATAAACGAATCGACCAAGCCCAACTCCGCAGAAGTATCCGCCGGTCGATGTGGAGCGGTCGGGCGGCAACCGGCAAAATTGAATGTTGATGGCGTTCATCAAACGAAGGAACTGTGGGGCGGGCACAGGGAATGGAAGGCACATCACGGAGGACAAACTGATGACAACTCGTCGAACATTTCTTTCTCTATTCGCGATGGCGGGTGCGAGTGGACTATGTAGTACTTCGGCACACGCCCAGAGGAGACGATTCCGCAGTCCTTGTTTACCAACTCGGACAGACCGCTCACCAGCTGGCAAAGATGTGTCGAAAAAGAACCCCGAATTCATTCAGCCAGATTATCGAAAGTGGGAACAAGTCACAATCGGGATGCATCAGAATGACGTACTCGCACTTCTAGGTAATCCCCTTTATCGCCAGGATAGAGATCCCCGATTTCTTGACACTCTGGGCGACACTACCAGTGAGACGTACAGCGAGTTCTGCTACTATTGGAATTTCGGACATCTTGACTTTGCGCAGCCCGCAATGCCCTTGGGAAGTTTCGATTTCTCTTTGGGTATTCACTACCACACGCACACAGTGCGGCATATCTGGCAACCCTTTGCTGGTCCGCTCTCAGAGGACGGAGTGCCGACTATCCCTGGATTGTTTCTGCCAAATGACAACTCTCGGTGGAGCCATTACCCCCGATTTCTTGACTTGCGTTGGAAGCCTTCATCAGGCCGTTACCCGATTAAGTACGAAATTGAGATCGGTTCGGCTCAAGGCGATGGCTTTGTCACACTTTTCCGGGAGACTGCAGAAGTTCCACATTACCCGGTCTCCTTCGTAGGCATGGGGGAGGGGCGGTGGCGAGTGAGGGCAGAGAATCGGGTGGGCAGAAGCAAATGGAGCGATTATTGGTACTTCAGGTTCACCGTTTAAGCCACTCGTGCACAATTGGCACATGGACGCGCCAAGATGCCCTGAATATCCGCCGATTTTGCAGCAGCTCCATGACCTGGTGGCAGGGCTGATGGACAGGGATGGGCAAGGCGGGCCATATTGGAAGGGACGGATGGGGGCGCACCGGCAACGCGCCGGAGGACGTCTGACCTGACCTTGCAGATCACTTGCAGCTAGAAGGTAGCCCGATGATTGCAGCCGCAGCGGCACCCGAGCACCCGAACTGGCTGAGGGGGACAGGGAACGCCCTTCGCTGGTTGTTGGTACCGGCTATCATCCTGATTCCCGCCGCGCCAGCTTTTGCCAACTCGCTGGCCAGTTGGGTATGGGTTTGGCCTGGCGTAGTGTCCTTAGATCCGTTTCTTGGTCTGCTTCCAACCTTGCTCGTTTCCTTTGTTGAGCGCCCTTTCGTCTGCCGCGCAGGAGTGGTTCAGCGGCCGCTGATACGGTCGATTCGCGCTAACGTTCTCAGTTTGATCGGTGGTATTCCGGTTTCCATGTTTGTGTGGAATGTCCGGTCGGAGGGAGGGTTATTCCTACTCGCAGGCGTGGCTGTCACCGTCAGCATCGTGATTGAGGGCGTTTACTACCGGTCATTCCTACGCAAGGAATGCCGCGAGCTATGTTGGTTGTGGATTGTCTTCGGTAATGTCATCAGTAGTGTGCTGTTGGTGTCGATTGCACTCGGGGTAAGGACGTTGGAGGACCTCCATCCACAGTTGGGCTGTGCGTTACTTCCCTATTACGGCGGACTGCAACTGATTGGCGTGGGGCTATGTATCACAACAGCGGTAGTAGCTCTAGCTGAGCCAACGATGCGCGTTTTTCGAGCCGTTCACTATCCTGGAACGACTGCAGACACATCGATGGAGGTGAGCACGGCATGTGCTGCCGACAAGGAACAGTCGAATGAGGAGATACTGCTGATTAGCGGCGGCGGGAGGTAGGGCGTAGTGGCTCAACAGATTCGGTTGCGCCCGAAAATCGACCGATTAACGAGAGGCGGCAAGGTACCGGGAGTGTCTGATGACGAAGCCAGGGAACTGGGGAACGTTGGCGGTGATCGCCACAGGCCGATTCCTGATTGGGTGTCTCGACGGCGTCCTTCTGATCCTTTGCCTTCTTTTCATGGTAGCTGGGGGCATTGCGTTCCTGCTGGACCTGACACCTGAACTACCAGTTGCGGAGTATAGGCCCTGATTTTAGTTATTGGGTCGGTTGTAATGCTGTTCTCGCTCGTCACACTCTTGGCGTGGGCGTTCAGTCGCCACCTCGCGCGTATGAACCGTCGGCTTAGGCAAGTGCAGCAGGATCTTGGCGAACTCCTTCGCTGGACAGAGCGATGACGTTGCGCATGTGGCAATCGTGTTCATCATTCGACCGATTAATGGATCGACCGGACCCAACTCCCCAGAGGCATCCGAAGGTCGATGTGGAGTGGCCGGGCCGGAAGCGGTTAAGATGGCGTTGCTTGAAGCCTACGGAAACCGAAGGATTGCTTGGACGGCCCCTGGTTGCGGTTGGCGATGGTGGGTCAGCAGGGAACACGTGTTCGCCGGAGAGACCCTTATCGCAAAGGATTCTGAATACCTTGAAGCTGATGCGCCACGAAAACAATGAGTCTAACATGAACCGCAGAAGCGACCACGATGAACGAATTGCGAAAATGACGTTTGCTTTCGTGTACCCACACATTCTTGCCAAGGTTGAAAAGAAAGGCCGGACCAAAGAAGAATTGCATCAAGTGATCAGCTGGCTGACGGGCTTCAACGAAAAGACGCTGGAGAAACACATCAAAGACAATGTGACTTTTGAACAATTTTTTCAGCTAGCCACATTGAACCCCAATGCACACCTTATCACCGGTGCAATCTGCGGCTATCGGGTTGAAGAGATTGAAAATCCGTTAACGCAGAAGGTCAGATACCTGGATAAGTTGGTAGATGAATTGGCGAAAGGGCGAAAAATGGAAAAGATATTGCGTGCAGAATGAACTTGCATGGGATAACCCGTTTGCCAAAGTCCGACGAAATCGGGTAGCCGGGCGGGTTCCGAATTGACCCGCAAACCCGGGCGGGGCATATTGAGGGCGATGGAGGACGCAGGGTCAGGAGCGGCCAAGCCGGGCGGTTCGGAGCCCGGCAACAAAGGAACGTATTCCGCCGACGCATTCGGTGACGCGATAGAGGAGGGACGCTACGATGCCGCTGACCGACATCGCTTGCGCGTTAGTATTCCTGATCTGCGCAAGTCAGGCCGAGACCACCCCCACGCAAGCCGATTACTACTCGGCCAATCGCGCCTATGTGCTGCACATCACACCGGATCAGAAGCAACCGGCGCGGCAGGGTTGGTGCCTTGCTGAGTTGAGCAGGACAACCGGCGCGGATCGGACTCTCGTCTGGAATCGCTACCTCATCAACAACATCGCCCCGGCGAAGGTATTGGTCGCCGATTCAGGTAAGTATGTCGTTACGGTCGGCGATTGGGGGCAGTTGGACACGGTACCCCTGGTGATTTACGGCGCACAAGGCGAAGTGCGGAAGCTTCTGACTTCGGAAACGCCATTGCCCGGCGTGACAACTGCCGAATACGGTGCGGCTGTGCTAGGCGACGGTTCCATGCGTGCGCTGCTGTACTTTGGTCCGGGAGACACAACGTTGTTCATCCACCTCGCTGGGATTGACACATATACGTTTTGGCTGGAAGACGGATTGCTGACTGATCGTGAATGGTACTCTTTCGCGACGAACAACTGCGACATGAGTCGCGAGGACTGCGAGGTCCTGAAAGCGTTTGCCGGGAAACGCTTGGCCGAATTGACCATGGAGTACATACAGTCTGCTGATGCGCGGCTACGGGAGACGGGTGCAATCGTGGCCGGAGAGTTGCATCTGCGTGATGCCATCCCGCAGTTGCAGCAACTGCTTCAGGACCAGCCTCAAGATCTGGATCCGCGGAAGGTCGGCACGACATTTCTCGGAGGTATGATGGGACCTCGCTTCGACCCGGCCTTCGCAGCGCGACTCGCGTTGATAAAGATCGCCGAGTACCAAGAGCAGGGTGAGAAGGAAACGCTTGTTCCCAAAGACGCCGCCGACAAATCCGCGTGGGCCCAGATTCTGGATCGCGGTCAGCAGACAAAGAACCCGGCGCCACTGCAATCGTTCCTCAACTGCTGGCAGTCTGATCGTCAAGGCATCGCCCCCGAGGTGCTTCAATCGAAACCAGCATTTGAGCAGGCGATTTACGCGATGTTTCCGCCGTTCTTTCTCCCGGAGGCATCCCAGAAGACGGCGAAATACCTTATTGTTCAGGACGAGATCAAAGTGCGACTGGTTGACGGCGATCTTGCCGACGACTACCGCCGAGAGTTAGGAGACTACGAGGATCATGCGCGGAACAGACCTGCGATTAGCGAACTCACGATCAGCGATTTTCGTCCCAATGTCAACGCAGAAGGTAAGAACGTGCTCTACGTCGATGACTTTCATGTTGATGTGCTGGCCCGCTATTTGACTGGCAAGCACGACGCAGATCTTGCCGATTCTTACTGGGACGAGCCGAACGGGGAAGACGAATGTGACGAAGGTCCGTACAGCGAACGCCTGAGCTACGTCAACCAGTCGTTGCACATTATTCGCGGCCATTGGGGCACCGGCTGGCACTTCGCAACTCATCCGGAGATCGGGTTACTCGTCCTCCACAAGGATTTCAAGACTGCCGTCATTTACTGCCGAGAGGGCTATGGTGGCGGCATCGCCCTAATGCAGCGAGACGATCAAGGTTGGCGCGTGATGGGTAGGGAGTCCACATGGGTTGAGTGAAACGGCGTACGCGTGGTCTTGGGAAGACGGGCGATTTGTGATTACAGTGTCGATCAATGGCCCGTGCCAACAATCCACCTTTTTGTGAATTGCGGTGCACACTCCAGCAGCATCGGAAGGAAGCAGGTCGGGTCGGTCCACAGCATGACGTGAGGCCAGTGTGAAATTTTCACTAACGGGTTTCTTGTGTGCTATCACTCTGATATGCTGCGCGGCCTTTCTGTGGAGTGAGACCACAGAACGGCAGCGTGCGGTAGATGCTATACGCCGTGACGGTGTCGTGGTCAGCTATGTCTATCCCTTTGCTTTTCCAGGGGATTGGCGCGGAACTGCGTACCGTGGTGAACCCGATTCGATTCTCCAAATGGACTTCTTCAGTGATGGCCCGACTGCTGTGTACTATACGCATACGACAACGGAGATCTGCGACAATCACGTTACCCGCATCACGGAGTTTCGGAATCTTCAGTTGCTGCTCCCCATCAACCCCCGTTGCCAAGGAAACGACTGTTCAGAACTGAGCGAGGAGAGTTTGGTTAGGCTCGGTCGGCTGCACAAGCTTCGCTACCTGGACCTAAAGGGGGCACGGCTGACTCCTGGCGTCCTAAGATCGTGGACGGAGCTGCGAAAGATGGAAAAGCTTTATCTGGGTCACACAAATATGTCGGATGACTTGCTTCGTTTTCTTCCCATCTCCCCAGAACTCGACTTACTGTCCCTCCTGGGCACACAGGTGACAGCGGAAGGCATACGTGAGCTTGGCGAACTGCCGCGGTGGACGACTGTTTATCTTCCGAAGGAAACGGTCTCGAGCGAAGATGTCGGCTCGCTCAAGCTGCAGTTTCCGTATACGGACTACAAGGCCTATTAGGACTTTCGTCGTTCGACAAGCTCCGGCTAATCGACGCAGGGTGGTAGAATGATTGCTGCTCGACCGGCGCATGCCTCCCCAGAGGCATGCCAAGGTCGATGTTGGGCGGCCGGGCGATATGATTTCCAGATCTGAGTGAGATTTTTTGTACCAGTTAATAAAGGGAAAGGTTTTCCGGTTCACAATGCAGCTTGTGCTACTGGAGACTATCTAACGTGGCTGGTTCACTCGAAGATAATCGAATCGTCATCGCGGGCGGCAGCGGCTTCCTTGGCATTTCGCTGGCCCATTACCTCGCTGAACGCGGTTTTTCGATTGTCCTTCTCTCCCGTAGCGTTCCCAAGGTGTCCGGGCCATGGCGACATCGGTCGTGGGACGGACGGACACTCGGAGAATGGCGCGACGAGTTGAACCGGGCGGCGGGAATAGTGAACCTCGCCGGTCGAAGTGTGGACTGCATCAAGACGCCGGATCATCAGGATGAGATCTTGCGGTCGCGAGTTGAGACCACCCGTGTGCTGGGTGAGGCGCTGCGCAGCATTGACTCGCCGCCTCCCACCTGGGTACAGATGAGTACCACGCACATCTACGGAGATCCGCCGACAACTATTTGCACCGAAGACTCTGCCCTTGGTTACGGCCTGGCTCCCTTTGTGGGCCGAGCGTGGGAAGAAGCCTTTCATGCCAGCGTGTTGCCCTCGCAGCGGGGCGTTCTTCTGCGAACTAGTTTCGTCCTCGGGCATGATCGCGGGGCGGGCGGCGGAGCACTCACGACGCTGGGATGGTTGGCTCGGATGGGCCTCGGCGGCAAAGTCGGCCAGGGAACTCAGGGGATGAGTTGGATTCATGAAGTGGACATGCATCGATTATTTGAGCGCGGACTTACCGACCCGACCATGCAGGGCGTCTATATTGCTTCCGCGCCGCATCCAGTATCTCAGGTGGAGTTCATGCGTGAACTGCGACGCGCCATCCGCATGCCAATAGGCCTTCCGGCATTCGCATGGATGGTGCGAATCGGTGCGCGTTTTTCTTGCGCACCGATCCTGAACTGGCACTGTATGGTCGCTACGCCATCTCCCGGCGGCTCAAAGATGAGGGATTCACGTTTCAACTGCCGACGCTTCGCGAAGCCCTGCAAGAGTGGCTGCGTCACCCCCGAGATAAATAGCATCCATCAAGCGTACAACTGCCTTTGAGCGATGAAGTGCCGCGTGTCACGAAACTTCCCAACAATCGACCCTTCGATGACTCCCCTGCTTCGTGAGCCGACGGCGACACATGGAACGGCGAGGTGTCACCAGAGTGATGGAGTGCGCCTTTACGTGGATTGGTAGCATGCATATCGAGACACTTTGCCAAGGGTGCGCACGAACGCTTCGCGTGGCTCGTAGCTTTGCCGGTCGAAAAGCTCGCTGTCCAGACTATAACGCGATCTATGTTGTGGCCGCGGCCTGCGGAGATTCGTGAGATGAGTGCAGCACGACTCACCATCGGTCGCGTACTGCGAGTTCTCGGCATCGCATTGCTTGTGACAGGCGTTGGTGTGTCTGTCGGACAGGCATTCGGTTTCTTGCCCCGTCTTCCGTTCGTTGGACTCGTGGCGATCCTCGTGAGCACTCCTATCCTGTGGTTTAGCCGCGCACTTGCCGCCGGCACGTTGAGTCAGGAACTCACTGCCATAGCCCGAGAAGAACGGCGTGACTTCCTTCGGCTGCGTACGAATGTAAGCCTCGCAACCGCTCTCTTCGTCATAATTGGGGCTGTAATGCTCGCGGTATTGTTTGTCCTTGCCTATGCTTGGTGGGCGATCGAGTAAAGCACTCGATTCGCCTTCGACAAACCACCGATTATTGCACAGCGGTCGGCCACCTCTGCAGAGGCATCCGGCAGTCGATCTGGAGTGGCCACCGCCGACCGCGTAGAATCGGGGCGTTGGTCGGTCGCCAACAAGTGAAGGATTCATGGAATTGCCGGATCTCGTTGATTGCGGAACGAGACCTATTGGTACAATCACCGTTGGAGTGAAAAACCCCTCAAATAATTCGGAAGAAAAGGTCCGGAGGGGTGAAATACGCGGTGGTTGACCGTATTGCGGTGTGCCGGCGCTCGCCGAAATGTCGATGGATGGTCGCGGCGTCGGCGCCGGCGAGCTTGTCACACTACGGCTACGGCTACGGACGGCTACGCCCAGTGGTTGGCCGTATTGCGGTGTGCCGGCGCTCGCCGAAATGTCGTTGGATGTCGCAGGATGTGCGCCGGCGAGCTTGTCACACTACGGCTACGGCTACGGACGGCTACGCCCGGTGGTTGGCCGTATTGCGGTGTGCCGGCGCTCGCCGAAATGTCGATGGATGGTCGCGGCGTCGGCGCCGGCGAGCTTGTCACACCCTACGGCTACGGTTACGGCTACTACACCTACTACTGATTGCCGGACCTTTTTTTCCAGCAAGTCGTTGCCAGGCGTGGCAAGAATGTGGTAGGTTGCTCTCAATGCGGCGAGCGTCCTGGAGTGTTGTCACAAAACACTGATTTGCTCACTCGGACACGCCGCATTTTTTTCTGCGCACTGTGGGCGCACACGGCCTCGCATCGCACTCTTAGTTCAGCGGTCGTATCCAGACATTGCGGAAGCGGACCGCGCTGCCGTGCCCCTGCAGCACCAGCGGCAATTTGGCTGGGTGCGGCGCGCATGGCACGATCTGGCGATGTGCCATCTCACCCATGATCTCCTGGCCCAGATGAACCAGAACGCCATTGTGATACATGGTGACGGTGGCCGCCTTCGCCAGCTTGCCATCCGCAAAAACGGGAGCGGTGAAGACGATGTCAAACGACTGCCACTGGCCCGGCGGGAGGCAGGCATTTGCCAACGGCGGCGTCTGGCCGTAAATGGAGGCGGCCTGCCCGTCGGGATAGATCTGCTGGGGATGTTCGTGCCACGAGTCGAAAATCTGCAGCTCGTACTTCCCCATCAAGAGCACTCCGCTGTTGCCGCGATTCATGAACTCGCCACTCACGTCGGTGGGCGTGGCGAATTCGACGTGCAACTGGCAGTCCCCAAACGCCTCCTTCGACTCCAGAGATTCATGGCCGGCCTGTAAAGCGCCGTCTTGCACCTCCCACGACGAGGGCTTCCAGCGGCCCACGTCCTTGCCGTCGAACAAGACGGTCGCATCGCTGGGAGCGGGAGCGGCGGGGAGCGGCGAGCCGACGGGGCGCGGAATGACAACCGGGGGAATCGGTCGATCGGGATCGTGAACGTGGTATTTATTGCCGGTCCAGGGCATCAGCGGCGTGTCCTGATAACCCACGATAGTCCCCTCCGCCGTCTTGCGCGAGATCAAATCAAATGCGGCAACAACCGGTACGCATACCATGACAGCAATCACCGCAACCAGGCACTTGGCCGCCACAACAGGGTGTCTCATTAGTCTTGTCCTTTTTCTCCGGAACCCACTTCAACGCTTGTCCGATCCATTAGAATAGAAACCTATTGCCATCGCAACGCGGTTGACCCAAATCATCATGTCCAGTGACCCGTGACCTCGAAGGAGAACCCGATGCCTCGCCGCACAACACGACGTGAATTTCTGACCACCACGGCCGCCGCCACGACCGCCCTGCTGGCTGCGCAATATGGCTCGGCAGCCGACACGGCGCCGCGTCGCAAAAAATCGTTGATCGGTGCTCCAGACGCGAAAACGCTGGAGGCGCATAAGGCGGCCGGTTTCGATGGCATTGAGTCGACCGTCTGGAGCGCCACGCCGGAAGAAGCTGCGCGGCAGCGAAAGACGGCTGACGAATTGGGGATGCGCATCCACAGCGTGCTACGCGGCTGGACCAACTTCAACAGCCCCGATGCCGATCAGGTTGCGCAGGACATCGCCTCGATCGACACGGCGTTGCGGGCCTGCCAGGCTTACGGCGCCGAGGCCCTGCTGCTGGTCCCCTGTCGTCTGCTCGCCAACGTGGACGTCCCCAAGCCGGAGGAATTCGAAATCGACTGTGATCCGCAAACCGGCTTCGTCCGCCGCGTTGTCGCCGGCGACAATGCCCGCTTCGAACCGTATATAAAAGCGCAGAATGAAGCGATCGACACCTCGCGCAAGGCACTCGACAAATTGCTCCCCGTAGCCGAGAAAACCGGCGTGGTCATCGCGCTGGAAAACGTCTGGAGCAACCTGTGGGTCAAACCAAATGTGTTCGCCAGTTTCGTCAATTCGTTCGCCAGTCCCTGGGTGCAGACGTACTTCGACATCGGAAATCATGTGAAGTACGCGACGCCGGAACAGTGGATTCAGGCCCTCGGGAAGACGATCGTGAAGATCCACGTGAAGGACTTCGTGGTCGATCGAGCGTCGCCGCAGGGAGGCAGTTTCGTCGACATCCGCGCAGGAGATGTGAATTGGCCCTCGGTCATGAAGGAACTCGACGCGGTGGGCTACACGGGCTGGATGACCATCGAAGGATCAGGTGGGCTGTCGATCGAGGAACAAAGCAAAAGACTCGATCTGATCCTGGCCGGCAAATAGTCGGGCACCGCCCCACGCGTTTCGTCCCCACCGGGCTTGTCCCGGTGTGGCGATCGCTGGCCAGCGACATTCGGCCCGTGCGTATCGTAACGCTGCCCATGGCTGAGGGTCCCAGCACCCGTGTGCGACATTGCGTCCGTCGCCGCGTTAGCGGGCCAAGCCGGCCCGCGCAGTCTGGCGGCTCATCGAAAGAGCATGCCGGCATAGCCCACCACGCGCTGCCGGTCCCCGCTGATCGCGGCGCTGGTCGTGTAGGCCACTCGCCGCGATTCGTGCAGCGCGCCGAGCTGCCCCAGCACCGACAGCACAATCACCGCGGGGAGCAGGCCGCACATCGAAATACCATGCCGGTGACATACCGCATACAAAGCCTCCGGGTCCAGCTGATCGAGCGTTTCCAGTGCCAGTTCGTCGAGACGGCGGTTCTCCGCGTCAGTGGCAAAGTGATTCATGTCGCTGGAGATCACCCAGAGGATCTCACTGAGCCGATCTTTCAGCAGCGAGGCGATGCCGGCCGCCACCGTCTGACACTGGTGGAAACCGACGCGTCCGATCGTGATCCCCACGATGCGGCTCTTCGGGGCCAGCCGCGCCAACAGCGGCAACTGGACCTCGATCGCATGCTCCTGCCGATGCGGCAGGTCGTCCAACTGCAGTCCGGGCACTTCGTCAGCCAACTGCTTGCTCAACGCAACGTCGACTTCGACACTCCCGCCGGGAAACTGCCAGCGGGACCAGGGTGCCACGGCGCACTCTGCACCTCCAGCATGATGCTTGGGGCACAGCACGACAATCGTCGCGGGCATTTCGATGCGAGACAATACCTGCGCCGCGATGTGCCCGGAATAGACCCAGCCGGCGTGGGGTACCAGCGCCGCACCCCACGTCTCTCGCGATGGGCTGGACGACGTAAGCCACTCGCTGAGCGTCTGTTCAATACGTCGTGGCTGGGCCGGATAGAACATCCCGGCCACCGCCGGCTCACGACTCTCTTGGTTCCTGGTCCAGGATGTCATGATTGCACTCCCCGTTAGTGGTTGCGGAGTCCGACATTGGTCCTTGGTCATTCGAATGAACTGCGGAATTCGACCTCCCAGCACGTGCCAGGCTGGTGCGACGCCACTCAGCTCCCGGGCCGCTGGCGAGCGATTTTCTTCCGCGACAACCTGCTCGCCTCACGAGCGGCCCAGACCCCGGCAACTTGCTCCGGCGCGGCTCCGTAACTCTGCCCGAACGCGGTCGCGAAATCGCCCTTCTCTACGAGACTACCGAGCAGTTTCTGAAACCGTCGCGAATCACTCATCAGGAACTGCGCGAAGCCATAAGCCAAGGCGGTCGCATCCTCAGCGGTCGCGCGGCCGGCGAGAAAATCGTCGGGGGCCTGCATCCTGGTGAACGCTTCGCCGACTCGGTCATTCCAGCGAACCACCAGCTTGCTCCTCGTCGCCACCCGTGCCGCCGTGGCCTGGGCCACGCCATCACGAAACCAGGCAGGTGCCTCGCCGAGACTGGCCACGTAGAGCCGGGCAATTTGCTGTGCCAGACTCGCTGCCAGATCGTCGGGCTCGAGTCTTCCGGCATGCAACGCCGCATAGGCATCGACCGTCGTAAAACGCGAGTGGGCGTGCACCGCCGGGGACAGCTCCCGCTTCTCGACCATGCGCCCGAACTCGCCATAGTCGTAGCTGCTCCGGAATACAAAGAGGGTTACGCCTCCTTTGACCAACGGCTGATCCGCAGGTGCTCGAATCGTCTTCGCGACGCGCGGCACCAGCGACTCCGCCAGATCCGCGAATTCGTGGAGCTGCGCCGCATCAAGATTCCCCAGCAGCAAAAAATTCTCCGTCTCCAGACGTTGCGGCGCGTCGTCAGGCATTACCAGCTGCCAGTTCCCCTCGGCCAACTTGGCTCGGTCAGCCCGCAACCTCTGATGCGAAGCAGCCAGCGCCTGAGATATTGCCGCGAGTTCGGCAATCGACTGATTGGGGTCCGAACCGTCGAAGCGCGCCCCTTCGGTAATCCAGGTCTCGAACTTGGCGAGCAAGTCATTCGCCAACGGATCGCTCCCCTGCGGCATCCGCTGCCCGGCGGCGGTCCCCTTCAGCTTCTGGATGATCAGACTCTCGGCGGCATTGCCCGGCAGCACCGCCGGCCCACTGTCGCCACCACGCATGAGTGACGTAAAGGACGTCACGCTCAATTGTGCGCGAATCTGCCCGTCGTTCCCGTGACAGCCGGCACAGTGCTCTGCCAGCACTCCGGCCAGGTCCCGCGAAAACCGCACCGTCGCACTGCCAGTGGGCGGCGACCCCTTCACCCGAACGGGCGGCGACGCCAGCAGCGGCGAACCGACCGCCACCACCGCAACAAGCCACCACGCCTGCCGCTTCAGAGCGAAGGGTTCCAGCTGAACCAAACCAGACCGCCGGGAACAACCGAGCATGAGGGACTCCGACAGGGAATACGGGAAACGGGCCTGATCGTGCCTCCAACCCGACGCTCAGCGGGGGAAGCCCCGGAGCACCGACGCACCGCCGTGATTATAGGCAAATCCATCCCTCGTCGAACAGACTTTCGTCCGTTTCGCCAGCCCCCCCCAACGCACTACCGACCTCTATCCGGGGTGCCCGTCCCGGCGACGTGCCCCCGGATCGCTGGCAACTTAATACTCAATACGGCCAGCGGCCGCGCTGGAGTGTTAGTCCGTAACGTGCGCGCATGTTTGGAAAAAGATCCGAAATTCGAAGCACAGAAAAGTGGGAGACAAGGGAAGAAGGGAAGAAGGGAGGAAGGGAAAACGGAGGGCGCAATGGCATGCAGCTGGTGAGAATCTGCTGGGGGCCCGCCCGCGGCCGTTTTTGCCGGCCGCGGAGGTTTTGGATTTCGAATTTTGGATTTCGAATTTGTTTGGGATTTCGCTATTGGGATTTCGGATGTCCGGTCTTGCTTGCGGCCAGCGGCCGCGGCAGGCACTTCGGGCGTTAGTTCGACAAAGAAATGGTGTGTCGTGGGCGCTGCATAAACGGAATAAATTCCGGTTTACGTGGGAAATGGTGTGTCGTGGGAGCTGCATAAACGGAATAAATTCCGTTTTACGTAGGTGCACTCTACGCGCGGGCGTGACGACGCTCCGTCTTCTGGGCAGACCGCGGCAGCGCGGTACCGTCGCGACTGGCCCGATAGCCGTATTGGATCGCAAACCAGTCGGCATACCGCTCCCGATCGCGGTAACTGCGGTTGCGGTCATCCAGCAGATGGCCGAGTTCGTGCAACAGGATTCCGTTCAGGTAGAAGTCGCGAATGGTCTGCTCCGTCCAAATCAGCCGCCAGAGTCCATCGCTGGTCTGCTCCCAGCGACCGCCATACATCGACGACTCTCGCCGCTCGGCCGCTAAGGGAGGACGCGTGAAGTACTCGATCAGCGACTCTTCGATCGGGTACAGGTAGAGGGCATTGCCCCATTGCATGCCGTAGCAAGGCACCGTCTTCTTCTTGCGAGTCATGCGGCTCAGTTGCAGAACCGCCAGCGGTTCGAGCATGCTCGGCGGCAACTGGGCCAGTCGATCACGAACCTCCGCGGCGGTGACCGGATGACGATACCCCTCGCCCGGTTCCTGCACTACCATGCGATAGCCCCGCGGCCCTTTCGCCTCCGCTGGTTCGTACCAATCCTCGGGGGGCAGGAACAGGTTTTGCGACCGCTCAGACCCACGCGCACGTTTGCCGTGAGCAAAGCTGCGTCTGGAGCGTGGCGATGACGTAACAGCCGATCGCCGCTGAGCTTTCCACTGCCGTGATCCGCATTGATATCGCTGGGACATGATACCACCGTCGCCGTTAGCGCTGGGCGGCACACATCAGCCGGGTGCCCAACAGCGCGCCTCGAGTGCCGCAGAACTTTCCTCCGATTTTCCGATCTCGTCCGTTACCCGCCTGCTGTACCGTCTGATTCGGGCCCAGCCGCAGCGAACCCACAGGACCCGTCGTCCATCCAACCAAGCACGGCAAACCTCCATTTATTGCCCACACTGCCCAACTTCCATGCTAAGGACGATCCACAGGATAATTCAAGTGAATAAATTAAGTAGTGACCCTGAAACGACTTACGACAAATAACCTGAAACACGTACAGCCTTGGTCGGGGAATACTCAGAATCCGCTCTGGCCGCAGCGCCGCGCAATGGGCAGGGTTGCGACAGGATCATCTGCGGGCCTGTTGCACCTTTCGCGTTGCCGCAAAGTCGGGTCATCGGCACCCCATACCGCGCGACAGGGAATCCAGAACAGTGGGATAACATCAGAGAGACCACATGCCAGAGACAGGCAGCTGTCTGTTGGCCAGCGGCGACAATCACCAAGCGTCACCGTGAGTTTGTTTTCTTACTCTTACTCTTAACGCGGCCTGTGGCCGCAACCAAAACGGGAAATCCGAAATCCCAATATCGAAATCCCAAACCAATTCGAAATCCAAAATTCGAAATCCAAAACCTCCGCTGCCGGCAAAACGGCCGCGGGCGGGCCCCCAGCAGATTCTCACCAGCAGCATGCCATTGCGTCCTCCGTTTTCCCTTCCTCCCTTCCTCCCTTCCTCCCTTCCTCCCTTCCTCCCTTCCTCCCTTCCTCCCTTCCTCCTTTCTTCCCTCTCTCCCACTTTTCTGTGCTTCGAATTTCGGATTTTGTTCCAAACATGCGCACGGTGCGCACATCCTACACGCGAAAACTTTACTCTTACTCGTACTCGTGCTCGTCTCTCTTAGTCCCCTGCCCACAACCGCTTCGAAGCGCTCGCCAAGCGAGCCGGGAGCGGAGATTCAGCGAGCTGCGAAGCGGCGGATGCAAGAGAGAGTAGAGTAAGAGTAAGAGTAAGAGTAAGTACTAGAGATACTCACGTGTTGGGGAGACTCTTGACGGGCTTGCGGGAATGGCGGGGACATTTCGTGGCCCCACTTCCTCCGTCGCATTCTGGGCTCAGCGTCCCCGGTGGGGGTTGATAGGCGGCCGCGAAAGGCCGTCGGGACCGGCTTCCTGAGGCGGGCTGTGGTCGGGCTGCCAGAGCGAGAGGGTCAGGATCACCAGGACGAGGGTCAGAAACAAGATGGTGGCCATCAGCCAGATCCAGCGGACGAACCGGTCGCGGCGTTGCTGCCGGGCGCACCGTTCCTCCAACAGCATTTTCGTCCCCTGGCTGCTGGACTCGCCGGCGAACACTTCGATACCCAGTTCGAGCCTCCCGCTTTCACTTTCCTTCACAGCGCCGGCCGCGATATCGACTGAATGGCCGCCGCTGCCTCCACGATCTGTTTTGGGCTTGTTCCCGGTCACGGTATCCACGGCGCTGGCAGCGCGGCCAGCGACGTCGGGGGGGGGATTCGCTCCCGTTTCGGTGGCTAGCTGCAGCACCGCCTCATGTGCTGCCGCGGCGACATCGCGCTGCTCAGTCGGAGCGCCTTCCGGCCGGGTCGCGGACGGTTTCGCGTGGGGAGTTTCACGTTGCACCGCGGCCACTGCCGGAGATTGCGTGGCCGACCAGACCTGCAGTTCCTCGGCGACCTCGCGCATGGTCCGCTGACGGTCTTTCGGATCCTTCTGCATCATCTTCAAGCAGACATGAACCAGCGTGGCCGGGCAGTCGGGGCGATCCTGGCGGATATCCGGCGGCATCTTCGTCTGGTGCTTGGCAATCCGTTGGGCCAGTGTCCCCTCGGGAAACGGAGGGTGCCCCGTGAGCAAGTAGTAAAGCGTACAGCCGAGTGCGTAAATATCCGCACGCGAATCGACATCGTGGCTACTGAGAGCCTGCTCGGGCGCCAAGTAGTCGGCGGTTCCCAGCACGTTTTCGTTGTGCATCAGCGTCAGCGACGCTTCGCCGTCCCGCGAGAAGAGCGCCAGACCGAGATCCAGGATCTTAATCCTCCCGGAATCGTCGAGCAGCAGATTGGCCGGTTTCACGTCGCGGTGAATGAGTCCGGCATCGTGGGCGTGCTGCAGTCCCTGGGCGGCCTGCGCCACGTAACGGGCGGCATCCTGGCAACTCAAAGGGCCCTGGCTGTTCACGATCGTCTGCAAGTCCCGCCCCGGCACGAACTCCATGACCAGATAGTGGACGTCGCCCTCTTGGTCGATATCATAGGCACGCACGATGTTGGGATGGTCGAGTGCCGCCGTGGCCAAGGCCTCCAGGCGAAAACGCTCCAGGTACGACGCGTCCCCCACGCGTTTCTTGGGGAGCACTTTGATGGCGTGCTTGCGCCGCATCATGGTGTGCTCGGCCAGGTACACCGAGCTCATGCCCCCGCTCCCCAGGTACCCCAGCAGCTTGTATTTGCCCAGGAAATAGCCCTTGTACTTGCCCCGCAGCAGATTGTCCGCCTGCCAACGGGAGACAAGATCCTGGTCGACGAGAAATTGCGCCACGACCTCGGCGTCATCCGGCAACTGCCCGGCGTGACGGTCCGACAGCTCCGCAACGACCTGATCAAGTCGATCGTCCGGCACCAGTCTGCTCCGCCTGACATATTCGAGCAATTTGTTGGCGTGAAGTATTTTTGCCATATTCGAGCCCAAGATCGGGGCACCGTAAATCCCCCCCAGCCCATGGCGCGGCTAACGCAAGTCACCCACGAACAAACCATGTCCGGAGCGTGGCACGCTGGACCCTTCCCGCCAAAAGTCCGCGTCACCAAACCACATGGCTGAGTCAGCCGGTTTCCGAGCGGCTGAGAATTGCCTTCGTCTGGACCATACCCTATCACGGTTCACCAAAAATTGCCACTTCCCACTCGACCGCCAGCGTACGGCCGACGTCCAACGAATGAACCGACCACGATCCATCGCAGTTGGCCTCGACCCCAAACAACCAGCACCCCGTGGCCGGCGCATCGCATCTGCCAGGCCAAGGCAAGCACGGATTCCCCGTATCCTCCGGGGGCACCTGCCGCTCATCGTGACTACTTCCCCTTGGCTGTGACTCCGCTATCATCACGACGATTGGCTGGTGGAACCCATCGCACTCAAAGGGATTCCGCACCGGAGACCAGGCTGAGTTGCCTCCCGTCGGAAATCCCCAGCTCGCAGCATGTCCGAATCACCGCAACTTGCACGCGCCGAACATCCGCTCGATTAGGGGGCCGACCATGGTAGTTGTGTGGGCATGCAAGATTTTCGATTTTTTGTCTTCTGAAAGATATTTTTCTAGGGGTGTTTTTCAGATTCGATGAATCGATATTGTGGTTTGACGCGGATGGAGATATTCGAATTCCAACGTAGGTCGCGAAGACTCAGTTGATGGTTGGGTGGCGGCCGAACCCAGGCTAAGATACTCGTCGAAACAACATCGGGCCTTACTCGCGGAGCGCTCAATGGCCATTGATACGCCAGCCACCATTGCCATCTTGGGAGCCGGTCCGGTCGGAATTGAGGCCGGTCTTTACGCTCGTTACTTGGGCTACGATGTGCTGATCCTGGAGCGTGAGCAGGTCGCGGCCCACGTGCTGGCCTGGGGTCATCTGCAGATGTTCAGCCCGTTTGGCGAGCTCTGCACACCGCTGGGTCTGGCAGCGTTGCGGGCACAGGACCCCGGGTATCGCGTTGCTCCCCCCGACGCACGACTGACGGGCCGACAATGGGTGGACCAATATCTCGTGCCTCTCTCGCAGTCCGACTTATTGGCCGATCACATAATGTGCGGGGTCACGGTCCTGGGAGTGGCCCGCCCTCACTTCCTCAAAACGCAATCGACCGATACGCAACGCAGCGAGGATGGCTTTCGGGTGCTGGTGGAACAGGGTGACGGCAGCCAAGCGAGCTACACCGCGGACATTGTCATCGACGCGACAGGGGTCTTCGGCCACCCGAACTGGTGCGGCGCAGGCGGCTTGCCGGCGCGCGGCGAACGACGAGTTGGATCTCGCATCGAATACGGGATTCCCGATGTCCTGGGGACCGAGCGTGCCGCCTACGAAGGCCGCCGCGTGCTGGTGGTGGGCAGCGATCTGTCCGCGGCCGCAACCATCGTGGCGCTGGCCCAACTGATCGAGTGTGTTCCGCAGACGGAGGTGACGTGGGTCACCCACACTCCACCCGGCGCGGCATCGCTGGGTCCGATCTCTCTGGCCCCCTACGACGCTTGTCCCCCGTGGAAACGACTGGCGGAAGCCGGCAACGAACTGGCACTCGCCACCAACCCGCGTTTGAACCACCGGGCCGGCGTGCGGATCGAAGCCATCGACTTCGACGCCGCGGACCAGCAGTTTCTCGTCACGTTCGACGCCGACACAGCACCGATCGCGTACGATCGCCTCGTGGCCAACGTCGGACACCGCCCGGACCGATCGCTTTACGAAGAACTGCAGGTACAAGAATGCCCGCTCACCGGCGGCCCGTGGGGAGTCAGCCAGAGTCGCGGCACGTATGCCACCCCGCTGCTGCCCCCCTCGTCCCGCCACGCGGCCGAGCGATTGGTGACGACGGAACCGAACTTCTACATTCTCGGCGCCAAGAGTTTCGGACGCGACACCGGATATCTGATGACCGCCGGCTTCGCGCAAATCCGCGACTTGTTTGCCTTGATTGGCGGACGAGCCAGTCTGGATCTCTACAGCACCGCCGACCAGAGAGACGGCTGATGCGGCCGCCAACCGCAATCCAATGCCGTGAGATCGTGAGTCCGGCGTTCAATCGATGCTCAGCTGAATGACTGCCACACCGCCGAAACGCTGTTGCCGCGCCACGTTGGCCACTGCGCCTTGCTGTCGCAGACTCTGCTGCAACGACGTCACGATACTGCTGGTGGTCTGGGGACCAGCCCGCACCACCAGCCAGGCGCCGTGCCGTTGTGCCACCAGTTGACGCTGCAAGGCTGAGAAAGTCACGTTGCGGGTTGTGGGAAGGGGAGCCACATATGCCGCCTGAAGGGGATAGATGCCGTTGAGCGGAAACAGGCAGTACTGCACCAATTGCTCGCCGGCTCGCTGCTGCAGGGCCAAATCCTCCAATAAATCGGCACAGAGGAATACGGGCAAGGGGGTCTCATGCAGCTGCTGATCGAGCCAGGGAATGGCCGCTTTCCAGTCTTCCGTCCGATCGCCGATAAACCGACCGTCACGGTACCACTGGGCGGCAATGCCGCCGCTCACGACGGTCGCGGCGATCAAGAAACCCGCGAGTCCCCAACGACACCATCGATCAGCGCAGACGCTGTGACAAATCGCGGCGAACACGATGGCGCCCACCAGGGACGCGACCAAATAGCGTCCCAGGCAGAGCGGCGCGATATGGACGAGCGTGGCGAGCCAGGCGATCAGCGTGGGGACCACAAACCAGCAGGCGGCACACACGCCGGCCGGTGACAGCAGGCTGCTTCCCAGCATCCGCCGTCCCCACCAGCGGCTCACTCCGACAACCATCCAGGGGAGCAGCAGATAGGCGAGCCCTGCCACTTGCACGGCAGACGGAAGTGGCCAGGCTTGGACGATGCGAGCCCAATTGTCGCGGTGTCGGGCAATCGACAGCAGGTGAGCAGAAGCCGGTACCACCAGCAGAGCGATCAAGAGCGCGTCACGAACCGCCTGAGGGAACGTATAGGCGATTTTAAAGCGCCGGCAGGGGAGCAGGATCAGCAGGCAGACAGCTTCGGCCAGCAGAAACAGAAACGTCGTGTAGTGCAGATAGAACAACCACACGGCACCCGTGACAAAGGCGGCTCGCCACCGGAGCGTGGGCTGGTGCAGCAAGCGGAGAAAGATTCCGGCATGCACTAACGCCGACAACTGCACCAAGGCATACGGCCGCGCTTCCTGGGCAAAGAATATGCAATCCCGGTTGATCGCCACCAACCCTGCCGCCAACAGGCCCGAGAGCACCGAACCGGTCCAGGATCGCACCAGCAACCCGGTGGCCGCGATGAGAACCGTGCCGGCGACGAGCGAAAGAAGTCGCAACGTCCATTCATGCTGTCCCCACAGGCGTGCCACACCCCATGTCAGGTAGAAATACAGCGGGCTTTGATTGCCGGCGGCCGCACGCCCGGCAACCTCGGACCACTTGCTCGAGACCACCCAGGAAGTGTGTAGTTCGTCCAACCAGAGGCTCTCCGTGGCCTGCCAACCACGCAGGAAAACTCCCAGCAACAGGATCGCAGCCAGAGAGCAGCACTGGCGCAGCGACGCGAGGCGAGGCGCGGAGAGATCGACTTGAGCAGGATCCGTGGGTTCACTCACAGGCAAGATTGTAGCCGCAACAAATCTCACTCAATAGCTCCCCGCGGTCCCCCGCAGCCCCCGGCCGATCTGTGAGACAGCAAGCGGATGGTCGTTCGATGAGCATCTGATGGCGGTGCCGCCGAGCCCCACTTGCCGTCATGGCTCTGGGTGCCCTTGGTGCGGCCCCCTTTGGTGCGGCCCGGCCACGATAGACCGGCCCACTACAGGCCGGCTGTAGCATGTTCCGCCGGGCACAGACAGCGCCTGCGCACCCAGACCGCACGGACATGGGGGAGCTACTCGGGCACGACGGCCACGAGTTCGTCCGAGACGGCCTCGATCTGTTCGCGTCCAATGGCGGATCGCTCTTCGGCAAAGCCGATCAACAGCGCGAGGTCACACAGGCGATTGATCCGTCGCGGCACTCCCCACGACAAATGGTGCACCGCTTCCAGCGCCGAGGCATCGAAGATCTCCTGCCGTGCCCCGGCGGCCTGTAAGCGATGGTGAATATAACTGATGGTCTCTTCCAGCGACAATCGCCGCAACAGGCATTTGACCGCCAGCCGCTCGTCCAGTTCGGGCATGCGATCGAGAACGGGCAGCAGAGCCGGTTGGCCAACCAGCAGGACGGTCATGGCCGCCACGGCCTTGTGCTCGAAGTTCAACAGCAGTCGGATCGTTTCGAGTGTGCGGCTGTCGTCCAGATCTTGTGCTTCATCGATTACGACGACGCAGTGGCGTCCCTTGTCGACGTTTTCGGCGAGTGTCTTTTCGATGCAGCGGATGCTCTGCTGGATGGGCCAGGTCGATTGGGAGGAACTGCTCCCCGAGAGCGACTCGGCCAGATAGGCGAGCAGCTGATCGGGGGGCATTTGGGGAAAGACCAGATGGACGCGCGGCGCGTAACTGTCGCTCAGCTGTCGCAGCAGCGCCTGCACGATCAAGGATTTCCCCAGACCGGCGGCCCCGGACAACAGCGCCGCTCCACGCCGGTTTTCCACGGCATAGCGCAATTTCAACAACGCGCCCTGGTGCGTCTCGGCCGGATAATAGAATCGCGTATCGGCCGTGTTCTCGAACGGCTTCGCGGCCAATTGCCAATGTGACTGGTACATGGGTTGCAGGCCCTTTGCGTGGCAGCCAGTTATGTTTGAGGCACTCTACCGACGCTCCTCCGCATCGCGTGAGGGAGCGAAATTCTCGATGATTCCCACGGCTCGCACACCCAGGTTGCGCAGCGTCGAGACGGTCGCGAGCGTCTGATCCTGCGCGGTGGTCTGGAGGTTGCGGACCACGACCGCCATGTCAATGCAGCAGGGGAGATCAGCAGCTCCCGGGCCGGCTGACAGGGCCGAAGTGGGAGGGAGGTCCACCACGACCAAATCAAAGAAACGACTCATCTCGCCGAGCGTGCGTACCAGCACCTGATCCCGCACGCCGGACAACTGTGCGTTGGGGCACGTCAACGGAAAGAGCGTGACACCATCCTCCAAAGACATGACGGCGGCTTCACAGAGCGGCTGGCCGCGGCGTGCGGTGTCGTACCAGTCGCACGGCGATTCCAAGCCGAGCTGGCGCGCCAAGTCCGGGTTGCTCGCATCGGCATCCAATACGGCCACGTGACTTCCCGCCCGGGCGGCATTCTGAGCCAAGGCCAACGCGAGCGTCGAGCGTCCTTCGCGGCGTGAAACGCTGGTCACGGCCAGGATCTTGAGGCCGTCCCCCGTCGCCACGAACAGCTCTTCGCCAGATTGCCTGAGCTTGCCGTCGGTTTCCTGATCCAGCTGCAGGCAGAGCTCCGGCCAGCGAAACGCGTCCACCTCCCAGGCCGGTGTGAACGGCGCAAGCCTTCGCTGCTCGCCGTCCGGTGCCAGCGCGGGCTCTGGCTCCGCCGACCCAAGTTGGTTGGCGGCTGGCAGACCGATATCTTCGGCCAGCGGTTCCCTCGGCGCTGAAGCGGCTACGGCGATTTGCTCGGCAGCCAGCTCCGGTGACTCCGCTTGCTCATCGCTCTCCAACGGCTCGTACGCCGTTTCCCGGTCGGCGACAGCCGCCGCGAGCCAGTCGAGGTCTACGTGCGGCACGTCAATCTCGATGGCCGTCCACGCCGCAGACACGGCAGCGCAGCCGGTGGCGAGCCGATCAGCGGTGGATGTCATCAGTTCCAGCGTCATCAGCTCAGGTGCCTGCAACGCTGGCACCGCCAGCAGCACCCGCGGTTGGCACTCAGCCTGCAACCGCACCTCAATCTCATCCGCCAGCGACATGTCTGGCGGGACAACGGACGCCACGCCGTCATCCTCATCCTCGGCTGTATGAGCCAACGCCTGGACTTCCGTGTCCTCGTGAGCATCCCTGCACGCGCTGACGTTGGCCTCTGGATCCGGAAGCGCCTCGATAGCCTGCTCGGTCAGTTCCTCGGCAGCTTCGAATTCGCTTGTGAATGTTCTGGTCCGTGGATCGTCCGCCACCTCGAGGGACACCAGGCGATCTTCAAAAATGACGTGTGTCGCCCCGGCCCCCTGCACATCCTCCGTCTGGTACGATTCCACATGTTGGACGGAAGGAAAGACCATGTGAGCGGCCAACCTGGCCATACTCAGCGCATCCGCCGTCGGCTGGTCGACGCGCAAGCGTTGGCCCTGCTGATCCAGGTTGTGCAGCACCAACGCCACGGAGTGCACGTCTTCGTCGGGGGGTTGCACCACGGTGCGGGGCAGCTTTGGCAGCTGCCGCGTCGTCGCCGGGGCTCGGTCTTTGGCAAAGGCCTTGATGAAGGCTTGGTCCAGTGCATTCATGGTTCGGTCCCCATGCGAAACGGACATTCGGGCCGTTTGTTATCGTTGCGTTGGTCGTGGTCGCGTGTGTCGTGCTGTGATCGTTATCGCCGTTCGCTGGCCGGGCCGACGAGTGGTCGGGCCGCATTGCGTTCGGACCCTACCGAAATCGTCTCACTCCAACCCGCGGCCTGGCCGGCCGTAACCGCCCCCGGCGACGCTGTCCGGGGCGAGATCGTTACCGGCTCCGCAACGCCGGTGGAGGGATACATCGGCGTGACGGGACTTGCGAAGGCCGTAGCTCGCGGGACCTCCAGCGCTGCGGCGCCCCCCCGCGTCAGCGACGAGTCGATCGTGATCCCTCCGGCCGGCTGTACCCCGCCCGAAAAAGAGGACGAGGAAATCTCCGCTGGCAACACGCCACGCAGTGTCCCACCCTGACTCCCCATCGCCGGCAAGCCCAGACTCGAGCCTTGCTCGGCTTGTGTGTTGACGGCCGGCTCAAGTACCGGTCCGCTGAAATCGAATTCCGGCGTTTCGGCCAACGGCACGCCGACGGCCGGTTGTGACTTCGCGCTGTCGGCGTTCCAGTGCTTGATGGTGATGACCACCACCAGCAACACACCCGCCAGAACCGCCGCCATCGCCAACTGGCCAAGTCCACGCAGCCATCCTGCCGTTTCACTGCCCGCATGTGGTCGCGTCACGGTCCGCACGCGACGCTGCTGCCGCAATTGTCGAGTCGGCCGTCTGTCAGGCTGCTGCTCCTGGACGGGCTCAGCCGGCGGCGGTGGATCGCACTGGCTGCAGGCGGCCTCGCCCGACGTGGACTCCAGGACCGCGGGCAACGGCAGAATCGCTGCTCGTGTCAAGTCGGGCAGCCGAACCAAGACCGGCAGTCTCTCGCCGCCGTAAATGTCAGAATCAGTCACTCCCGCCACCGGACTGCGGCGTGCTATCGCCGGCGCAGGCCGAATGCTCTGGAGCGGGTCAGCGGACTGGAGGGTTGTATTCATCGCAGACATCCATGTAGCTAGCGATGCGAAAACGCTACGGCCGCCCGGCCGCGCTCTGCGTCGTACGACTCTTATCGGTTCCGATTATAGGGATCTTGAGTCTCAGCGAGTCTTTATCGCCTGAAAAGGGCGGCAAACCCGGGGAACTTACACAATTTGAAGAAATCGGGAAATATCAAGTCCGATGTCTCTAGAGCACACGTGCGCAATTCCCGCGCCGCCCCCGGTTCCCCGTAGACCATCACTTGACCATTCCTGAACCGCCCTCGAACATGTGAACATGAATACAGGTCAGCCACAAGACAGACGCGAACAACTGACAAACCTGTTAAACCAGCGAATCCTGGTACTTGACGGAGCCATGGGAACCACGGTCTTCGCCATGGGGATCGACGAAGCCGGTATGCGTGGAACGCGGCTGGCCGGGCACCACAAAGAGCTACGGAATTTCGTCGATATCCTCTGTCTGACGCAGCCCGCGGCAGTGACCCACATTCATCGTCAGTACCTGGAGGCGGGCGCGGACATTATCGAAACCAACACGTTTGGGTCCAGCCCGATTGGGATGGAAGAATTCCGACTGCCGGTGGAAATGGTCCGCGAGTTGAATCTGGCGGCAGCGGCCTGTGCGCGGAAGGCGGCAGACGAATTCACGGCACGCACTCCCGACCGGCCTCGCTTCGTGGCGGGCTCGATCGGTCCCACCGCCAAGACGGCGTCGATTTCCCCCAAGGTGGAGGATCCGGGCTATCGAGCGGTGACCTTTGATCAGCACGTGCAGTCCTATTACCAGCAGGTGGCGGCGTTAGTCGAAGGCGGGGTCGACCTGCTCTTTCCGGAAACCACTTTTGACACGTTGAACCTGAAGGCCTGCCTGTTCGCGATTGAGCGTTATTTTGACGAGCACAACGTCCGACTTCCGGTGATGGCATCGGTCACCATCACGGATCAGGCGGGGCGCACGTTGTCGGGCCAGACGATCGAAGCCTTTTGGAATTCCGTGGCTCCTTTTGATCTGCTGGCCGTCGGGATCAACTGTGCGTTAGGTCCGGAGCAGATGCGTCCCTATCTGCAAGAGCTGTCGCGGATCGCACCGATTTATCTCAGCTGTCATCCCAATGCGGGGCTGCCCAATGAGTTCGGCGGCTTCGACCTGTCGCCGCGGGACATGGCCGGCACCCTTCGCGAATTCGTCGACAACGGCTGGTTGAACATTGTGGGTGGCTGTTGCGGCACGACCCCGCGATACATCGAAGAGATTGCCCGACTGGTACGGGGGGCCCCACCGCGTCGCCTGCCGCAGGTGGAGCGTCTTACGCGACTCAGCGGGCAGGAGCCGTTGACATTCCGGCCGGACATGAACTTCGTGATGATTGGCGAGCGGAACAACGTGACCGGCTCGCGCAAGTTCGCGCGGCTGATACGCGAGGAGCGGTTTGACGAAGCGGTCGCGATAGCGCACGAGCAGGTGGCCGCCGGGGCCAGCATCCTTGACGTGAACATGGACGACGCGTTGCTCGACGGCGAGGCGATGATGACTCGTTTTTT
The DNA here is from genome assembly GCA_963802295.1 of uncultured Planctomycetota bacterium. Classification (GTDB taxonomy): domain Bacteria; phylum Planctomycetota; class Planctomycetia; order Pirellulales; family Pirellulaceae; genus JAJRVM01. Next base: position 330,778 of record CAWDIM010000023.1, read on the forward strand.
AAACCTGATTGCGGCGGAGCCCGACATCAGCCGAGTGCCGATCATGATCGACAGTTCGCGTTGGTCGGTGCTGGAGGCGGGACTGAAGTGCACGCAGGGCAAGTCGATCGTCAACTCGATCAGTTTGAAAGACGGGGAGGAGGAGTTCCTGCGGCGGGCCAAGTTGATTCGACGTTACGGAGCCGCGGTGGTGGTGATGGCCTTCGACGAGTCGGGCCAGGCGGTGGAGATTGAAGACAAAGTGCGGATCTGCCAACGCGCCTATCAGCTACTGACCGAGCAGGTGGGATTCCCGCCGGAAGACATCATTTTCGACCCGAACGTCTTGACCGTGGCCACGGGGATCAAGGAACACGACAACTATGCCGTCCACTTCATCGAGGCCACGCGGCAGATCAAACGGCTGCTCCCCGCCGTGAAGGTCTCGGGGGGCATCAGCAACGTTTCGTTTTCGTTCCGCGGCAACGATGTCGTGCGTGAGGCGATGCACTCGGCGTTCCTGTACCACGCCATTCAGGCCGGGCTGGACATGGGAATCGTCAATGCCGGGCAGTTGGAGGTTTATGAGGAGATCCCGCGCGAGCTGCTGACGCGGGTGGAAGACGTGCTCTGGAATCGTCGTCCCGACGCCACGGAGAGGCTGCTGGAAGCGGCCGAGTCTGTGAAGGGACAGGAGGTCCGCCAGAAGGCCGAGGACCTTTCCTGGCGGGCGGAGCATGTCGAGCGGCGATTGGCCTACTCGCTGATCAAGGGGATCGACAAGTTCATTGAAGAAGATGTGGAGGAAGTGCGCCAGCAGTACGACCGCAGCCTCTCGATCATCGAGGGCCCGTTGATGAATGGCATGAAGCAGGTCGGCGATCTGTTCGCCGCCGGCAAGATGTTTCTGCCGCAGGTGGTGAAGACGGCGCGCGTGATGAAGAAGGCCGTCGCCTATCTGTTGCCATACCTGGAGGCGGAGAAAGAGCAGGGGGGGGCAACCGCGTGCCAGACGCGGGGCAAGGTGGTGATGGCCACGGTCAAGGGTGACGTGCACGATATCGGCAAGAACATCGTGGGCGTGGTATTGGGCTGCAACAACTACGAAGTGTTGGACCTGGGGGTCATGGTCCCTTGCGAGCGGATCCTGCAGACGGCTGCCGAAGTGGGTGCCGACATCATCGGCCTGTCGGGGCTGATTACGCCGAGTCTGGATGAGATGGTGCACGTGGCCGGTGAGATGGAGCGGCTGGGGCTGCACATCCCGCTGCTCATTGGTGGCGCCACGACGAGCGAGCGGCACACGGCGGTGCGGATTGCGCCGCGCTACTCGGGTCCGACCATTTACGTCCGTGACGCGTCCCGCTGTCCCGGGGTGGTGGAGCGTCTGACGAGCGCGGCCATGCGTCCCGGCCTGGTGCAGGAGAACCGGGACAATCAGCGGAAGCTGGTCGACTCGTTCGCGAAGCAGCACTTGACGCTGGTCCCCTTGGAGGAGGCTCGGCGGCGGCGCTGGCAGGCCACCTGGGACGCCGCCACGATCGCGACCCCGTCGTTTCTCGGAAATCGCGTCCTGGACAATTATCCCCTGTCGGAAATCGTACCCTATATCGACTGGTCCCCCTTCTTCATGGCCTGGGAGCTGAAGGGCAAGTTCCCGCGGATCCTGGATGATCCTCACATCGGCCCGGCCGCGCGTGAGCTCTATTCCCATGCGCGGCAACTCTTGGACGAGATCGTGAAGCGGCGGTTGTTGTGTGCCCGCGCCGTTTACGGGCTCTGGCCGGCCGCGTCGCAGGACGAGGACATCGTGATTTTCGGCGACGAGCAGCGCACCTGCCAGCGCGGCACCTTCCACACGCTGCGGCAGCAATGGGAACGCAAGGGACAGGACGACTTTCGCGCGCTCTCCGACTACGTCGCTCCGCGCGACAGCGGCTGCCAAGACTATCTCGGCGGTTTCGTGCTCACCGCCGGACTCGGCGCCGAGGAATTGGCTGCCCAGTACGAAGCCGACCACGACGACTATAACTCGATCATGGTCAAGGCCCTGGCCGATCGACTGGCCGAAGCCTTTGCAGAACTGTTGCATCAGCGTGTGCGCCGGGAATGGGGATACGGCGCGGACGAGCAGCTTTCCAGCGAGGACCTGCTGGCCCAGCGGTATCGCGGCATTCGCCCGGCACCCGGCTATCCCGCTCAACCCGATCACACCGAAAAACGCACGCTCTTTGAGCTGTTGGATGCCGAAGCCCGCATTGCCGTCCATCTGACCGAGACCCTGGCCATGCGCCCGGCGGCCAGCATCTGTGGTCTCTATTTCGCGCACCCGCAAGCCCGCTACTTCGCCATCGGCCGCCTGGCCCGCGATCAGGTCGTCCACTACGCGTCCCGCAAGAGAATCAGCGTCGCCGAAGCCGAAAAATGGCTCGGACCAAACCTGGGTTATGAATAGCCCCGCCCCCCCCCAATCCCATCCAAAACCAGCGATTCTCTTACTCTTACTCTTACTCTTACTCGTACTCTTACTCGTACTCTTACTCGTACTCGTACTCTCTCTCCAAACGTGTCCGGCCGCAACCAATCTCGGACCTGCGCGCACGACGCACGCCTGAAATACGCAGAAAAAACTCACACCTTGTCCGTGTGGGGCGCAGATCGGGATTGCGCCAGGAGGAAGAGGCAGAGATTCAAGGAGGGGGGGTGAGGGTATGAGTAAGAGTAAGATTACGAGTAAGAGTAAGATTACGAGTAAGAGTAAGAGTAAGAATGCGGGTAGGGGTATGGGGGTTATGGCTGCGGGGCGGGCGGCCCGAGCAGGTCTCGGGTGGGGACTTCCACGCCGTGCGTGTTCCCGCTCTGCGGTCTCACTGCATGTCGCTCAGTCCACAAACCTCTTGGCTCCCCGCCGTGTCTCACGCCTCCAGCCCGGCGATTGACAAACGGGGGTCGACCGGTACCATGACTCAGTGGTTGCTCACAAGGGGCTGTTCGCTTTGAACTGGCAGAAACCCTCGTCCCGTTGCCAGGCGACGCCCTACGCCTGATAGATCGGAGAAATCAATGTCACTGACGCAAATTGAAGCGGCGCGCGCGGGCACGATCACGCCGGAAATGGAGATCGTGGCTGCTGACGAGCATTTCGAGCCGGAGGCGATTCGGCAGGAGATTGCCTTGGGGCGTTTGGTGATACCCGCCAACAAGATTCATTTGGCGGGTCAGTTGCGGCCGCTGGGAATCGGCATCCTGTTGCGGTGCAAGATCAACGCCAACATCGGCAATTCCGCGGTGACGGGGGACGAGTCGATCGAGATGGAGAAGCTGCACACAGCCGTCCATTTCGGATCTGACACCGTGATGGATTTATCGACCGGCAAGGACATCGACCGTATTCGCAAGATGATCATCGACCATTCTCCCGTGCCGGTGGGGACGGTGCCGATCTACCAGATGCTGGAGGAGTTGGGGGGCGACATCGAGGACATGAAGCCTCAGCATTTCCTGGACATGGTCGAGCATCAGGCTCAGCAGGGCGTGGACTATATGACGGTCCATTGCGGCGTGTTGCTGGAGCACCTGCACCTGACGACCGGTCGCGTGACGGGGATTGTCAGTCGTGGCGGTTCGCTGATTGCCAAATGGATGGTGGCTCACCGCCAGCAGAATCCGCTTTACACGCACTTCGAGGACTTGTGCGCCATCATGCGTCAGTACGACGTGACCTGGAGTCTGGGGGACGGCATGCGTCCGGGCTCGATTGCCGATGCCAGCGATCCGGCTCAGTTCGCCGAACTGGAGGTGCTGGGGGAGCTGGTGCAGCGGGGCTGGGCGGCCGGCACGCAAGTCATGGTGGAAGGTCCCGGGCACATCCCGATGGATCAGATCGAGATGAACATCACGAAGCAGATTGAGATCTGCCACGGTGCGCCGTTTTACGTATTGGGCCCGTTGATTACGGACATTGCGCCGGGGTACGACCACATCACCAGCGCGATTGGCGCGGCGATGGCGGGTTGGTACGGCGCGGCCATGCTCTGTTACGTCACGCCGAAGGAGCATCTCGGTCTGCCCAACAATGACGACGTGCGGCAAGGCGTCATCGCCTACAAGATTGCCGCGCACGGAGCGGATGTGGCGCGGAAGCGTCCGCACGTGCAGGACCGCGACAATGCGTTGAGCAAAGCGCGGTTCGAGTTCGACTGGGAGACGCAGTTCCGCCTGTCGCTCGACCCCGAAACGGCCCGCGCGTACCACGATGAAACGCTGCCGCAAGACACTTTCAAGAGCGCTCATTTCTGCAGCATGTGCGGCCCGAAATACTGCTCCATGAAAATCACCGAGGATATTCGCAAAATGGCGGATGAGACGGAATTAGTCGAGTTACGGCCCTCGGCGGCGGATTAAAGGTCGGCCGCAGGTCCCGTTGTCAGGGCCGTGGCCGCCGCGTGCCGAGCGCAGGGAGGCAACCCGTCAAAGAACCACGCCAGTGAGCGGCCTCGGCGCCCACGCCACTCGGGGAGCAGGGGCGGAGCGAGTCCCGGCGGGAATGCGGCGCCACCGCAGGGGCACCGTCAGCGGTACGGGACGGAGTCACCTTGTTGGTTGGCGAGCGGATCGGTCATAATAGGGCCATCATGAACATGGATGACTCCCCCAGCGACCCATGGCAGGCAGGTTACCAGCCGCCCGTGAACCTTGACAGTCCAGCGGCGGCGGGACCGCGCATCGACGTCGAGTCGTTGCCATCTCTCTATGAGGACCGTTCGTTCTGGGGCATGACCGTCACCCAGTTCCTGGGCGCGTTCAACGACAATCTGTTCAAACAGCTGATTCTTCTGTTGGCGTTGAAGGTCGCGGAGCGGGATCTGCAGTGGACCGCGATGTTTGTCTTCTCGGCTCCCTTCGTGTTGTTCTCAGGGTATGCCGGCTACCTGGCTGATCGACACAGCAAGCAGTGGGTCATTGTCGTCTCGAAAGCGGCTGAGATTGTGGCCATGCTGCTGGGGGTGGCGGCCTTTCTGGCCTTCGGGATGTGGGGTTTTCCCGGTCTGTTGGTCGTGCTGTTCCTGATGGGGACGCAGAGTGCGTTTTTCGGGCCCGGCAAGTATGGCATCCTGCCGGAGATGTTGCGGGCCGGCGACTTGCCGCGTGCCAACGGCGTCATCTCGATGACCACGTTCCTGGCCATCATCTTCGGGGCGGTAGCCGGAGGTTTTCTGCTGGACATGGCGGTGGCGGATGGAAAACTCATCACCGACACGGCTCATCGACTCTGGATCGGCTCGTTCCTCTGTGTCGGTATCGCCGTGGTCGGTACGGCCACGTCCCTGTTGGTTCGCTGGGTGCCGGCGGCGGTACCGCAACTGAAATTCACCCTCTCGGCACTGACCGTCCCGCCGGAAACGCGGAGCATGCTGCGGCACGACCGACCGCTGTGGGGAGCCCTGGCGGCTTCGAGCATATTCTGGCTGGTGGCCGGGGTGGCCAATCAGGCCGTGAACTCCTTGGGGGTGAATCAACTGCGGCTGAGCAATTCGATGACCAGCATTCTGTTGGGCTGCATTGCCATCGGCATTGCATTGGGCTCGGTGTTGGCTGGGCGCCTGTCACATGGTCGCGTCGACTTTGGCGTCATGCGACTCGGCGGCTGGGGACTGACAGCCAGTCTCGTGTTGTTATCGTTACCGGGACCGACCAACGGGCATCTGCTCGGTTTCCCCGGCTCGTGCGCGGTACTGATCGCGTTGGGAATCTGCGCCGGCATGTACGCCATACCGCTGCAGGTCTTCATGCAGTCACGCCCCCCCGAGGGTCAAAAGGGGCGTATGATCGGGGTGATGAACCAAGCCAATTTCACCGGCATTATGCTCTCGGCCTTCGTCTACTGGGCCTTCGATCGCATCGTGGCCAATATTCGCTGGCCGGTAACGGGCGACTATCAGATACGGAGTCCGATTTTTGCCATGACGGCGCTGGTCATGTTCCTGGCAGTGGCCTTCTACCGGCCGGACAAACCGGCCATACTGAAGCGTCCCAGCGGAAAGCCCTCATCTTGCGCGTTATCGGCGGCATGCCCGCGCGGTGCGCGTGGGTTAAAGTGTTGGGCTGTCAACTGCGCACGGTGAGCGCATGGCTGTAAGAAATTCGAAATCCGAAGCACGAAACGAAAAAAATCCCGCACAAATTCGCATGCCAGAAATGCGAATGACAAAAACGGGCAAGGACGGAGGACGGAACCTCCAATAGCATTCCCGGTGGTGGGAATCTGCCTGTGGCCCATGCCTGTGGTTTTGCCGGCAGCGGAGGTTTTAGTCTTGGGATTTCGAATTGGTTTGAGATTTCGTATTTAGGATGTCGGATTTCCTGATTGGTTGCGGCCGCCGGCCGCGTCAGGCCACCCGCACGGGGATTCGGACGACGAGAGTGGCCGGCCAGTTCTATTTTTAGTTGGGGGGGAGCCACAGATCATGTTGGGTATCGAGTTGGCGGCCGATGCGTATCTGAAGCGGCTGCAGGATGAAATCGGACGGGTGGACCAGGAGGCATTGGCTCGTTGGGCAGATCTGATCTATCGCGCCTGGGAAAGCGGCCATTACGTCTTCATCATGGGCAACGGCGGCTCGGGCACGACGGCCAGTCACATGTGCGAGGACCTGGGGAAGAGCACGCTGCCGGAATGTGTATTGCAGGATGAAAGCCGCCGGCGTTTGAAAGTTTTGAGCCTGACCGACAACGTCGGTTGGATTATGGCCGTCGGCAACGATTTGTCGTACGATCAGATTTTCGTGCAGCAGCTGATGAACTTTGGCGGTGCCGGCGATGTCGTGATTGCCATCAGTGGTTCGGGCAACAGCCCCAACGTGCTGAACGCCGTCGACTGGGCGAATCGGCACGGCCTGCACACGTTCGGCCTGACCGGTTACAGTGGCGGTAAATTAAAGGCTGCGCAGCAGGATGGACTGCACGTTGCGCTCACTGACATGGGGATGGTCGAGAGCATTCATCTCTGCCTGTTCCACTGGGTGTTGAACGACGTTCACGCGCGCATCAATCACGCCGGCCGATATGCAGTGGCGTGATATCCAAGACGGTGCGGGGAGGACCCACCCATGTTCCTGGGGATTGAGATCGGCGGCACGAAGCTGCAATTGGGCGTTGGCGACGGCAATTCGCCGGAGCTTATCGAATTGGCGCGGGCCGATATCCAGAGCGAGCAGGGGGCGGCGGGGATCCTGCGGCAGATCGAGCAACTGGGCCGACCGCTGATCGCTGCACACGCGGTACGACGGATCGGTATCGGGTTTGGAGGACCGGTCGACACCAGCCAGGGGCGAGTGATCACGAGTCATCAAATTCACGGCTGGGACAATTTCCACCTGGTCGACTGGTGCCGCGACACCTTTGGTCTTCCCGTAACGTTGGGCAACGACTGCGACTCGGCGACGCTGGCCGAAGCACGATTCGGGGCCGGGCGGGGGCGTCGCAGTGTCTTTTACGTGACCGTGGGAACGGGAGTGGGCGGTGGCTTCTCCCTCAACGGCAGGCTCCTGGGCGAGGGTCGACCGGCCGCCAGCGAGATCGGTCACTTGCGACCGGGATTGTTGGCCGATGAACCCGAAGCGACCGTCGAGTCGCTGGCGAGTGGCTGGGGCATCTCCGCGGCCGCTCAACAGCGCATCTCCGGGCAAATCATGCGTCCCTTCCAGCCTCTGCATGCCCAAGACCCGTCGCTCGATGCGAGTGAGTTGCGGAGAAAACTGGCCCACGCCCGCGTAGCCGATCAGGAGTACGTCGCCGACCTGCTCGACCGCTGCGACGGCAACATGGACCAGATGACCGCGCGTCTGGTGGCCCAAGCGGCCGCCGAAGGCAATCCGCTCGCCCAGTCCGTACTCACCCATGCCTGCCAGGTGCTGGGTTGGGCGATTGCTCAAGTCATTACGCTACTGGCACCGGAAGTGGTCGTCATCGGCGGTGGCGTGTCCTTGATGGGCGAACAGCTCTTCTTTGCTCCGGTGCGGCGCGAAGTAGCGCGCTATGTGTTCCCACCGCTGGCCGGCAGCTACTCGATCGAGCCCGCGGCACTGGGCGAAAGCGTCGTCGTCCAAGGCGCCGTCCTGCTGGCGGCCCAGGACTGACGCGATGGGACCGTCCCACCTCGTCACCGGATACCGCCCAGCTTGTCGCCAGACGAACTCACCGCGATCCAGCCTTCGGCGATCATCCCCTCTGCCTCCCCTGCCATGCGATCGGCGTGATCCGGCACGCATTCCGACAGTGACACGAATCTGTCACAATCCAGGTCGGCCTCGCCGCACAGCGGCGTCGCCCCGAAATAGCTGGGTCCCGATTCAGCCATGTGCCGCACATGACCCGCCGGACAGGCAGCAACAGAACTCGCTCCCCCTTACTTGATGCGCGGGCGAACGTACCCCTCGGAGTCCGGGACCAGGGTGAATGAAAAATGAAAAATGGTGAATGACAATGCTCCCATTTCTTGCGCACGATGGCGGGGAGTGCAGCGCGCGCGAGCGGCGGTATCGGCACGCTTCGCATCCGCAGTCTCGCAAGGCGGCCGGGGGTACGGGCAGTGTGTCCGAGCCCCGGCAATCGCTGTCAGTTCGGCTTGACGATCTCCTGATAGAGCGCCGGCCGGCGTTGTTGTGTATTGCGGCTGAACTGGCGTGCCTGGCGGATCCTTTGCAGATTGACCGTGGCCGTCAAGTAGCTCTCTTTCGCTTCCGTGCATTGTGCCAGCACCTCGCTGGGCCACTGCGCGATGATCGCACCCGCTCCATATGCCTGGTTGGTGGCCACCACGGCGACTTCGTTCTGGAAGGCGGCCGAGCGGACAACGAAATCCTCGACCGCGCCGCGGCGGCCATTGATCCAGACCAATAATTCGGCTCCCCTGAGCGACAGGATGCGAAAGGACTCCGGAAACCACCCGTCGTAGCAGGTGAGCACGCCGATGCGGCCAAAATCGAGTTCGAAAACGGGGAAATCGTTGCCGCGTTGCATGAGCCATTCCGGGTCGTTGGCCAGGAACCAGTCCGTGTCCTTGCCGGCGGGTGGATGCGACCAGGGAGGCTCGCCGTCGTATCGATCGACCGCCGCGTGAACCTTGTGATACTTGCCCGCAATCGCGCCCGAGCGATCAAACAACAGCGCCGTATTGGCAAAGGAGGAATCGCCGTGGACCTCCCAACAACCGACGATCACATAGATGCGGTGCGCGGCCGCAGCTTGGGCAATCCGCTCGGTCTCCGGGCCGGGAACCGTGATGCGGCCCAGGAGATACTCCGGGAACACGATCAATTGAGCCTGATCAGATGCGGCTCTCTTGATGTAGCGGACTACGTCGGAAACCGGGTCCAGGTCACTGCGAGGCAAATCGGTCTTGTCATATCCCAGTAGCTGCACCGCCGCGATCTTGACGTCATTTGGCAGCTGCTTCCCGGCCGGCTCCTCAGCGGAGAGTCCAAGCGGCGCAACAACCATCGTCAGCCAGGCAATCGCATAAGGTTTGGGCATCATCTGTGGCTCCATGATCGCATGGGGGGTCAAGGCTTGAGGCTCGAGGTCAAGGCAGTTCGGTCGTGGACGGTTGATCGATTTTGAGCCGGCGACGGCGAACCACGCGGCAGCGAGGCTTCACAGTCCGAGTACGTCAGCCATCGTGTAGATCCCCGCTGGCTGTCGCACGAGGAACTTGGCGGCGGCCAGCGCGCCGAATGCGTAGCAGTCGCGATTGGACGCGCGGACGGTCAGTTCGATCGATTCCCCCAGCATTCCGAAAACGATGGTATGCTCTCCCGGGTTGTCTCCGACCCGTACGGCATGGTAACCGATTTCACCGTGCGGCCGCGCCCCCACCTGACCGGACCGACCGTGTGCCTGAGCGGTCTGGCCCATGGCGCCGGCGATCAACTCGCCGAAACGCAGCGCCGTACCGCTGGGAGCATCCTGCTTGAATCGATGATGTCGCTCGATAATCTCCACGTCCGCGCCACCCGGGCAATCCCGCAGAGCCTCGGCGGCCATGGTCGCCAGCTTCATGGTCAAGTTGACGGCAAGACTCATGCTGGGTGACCATACCACAGGGACTTCCCGCGCAAGGGTCGCCACAAGCCGCTTGTGGATATCGGCCAAGCCGGTCGTGGCCAGCACCAGCGGCATACGGTACTGGCGACACATGTCGACAACGCCCGGTAGCGCATCGGGAACGGAGAAGTCGATCAGGCAGTCCGCCTCGACCCCCAGCGCCGAGCTCACGAGCGCACCAAGGGGTTCCCCACCGGCAAGTGTTCCCGCATCACGGCCCAGATCGGGATGTCCCGCCGATTCCAGGGCGGCCACGACCGACAGTTCAGGGTCGGCAACCGCCAGGGCGACCAGCCGTTTTCCCATCCGACCGGCGGCACCCTGAATGGCTAATCGGATCGCGCTCATACGATGGTTACTCCTTGTCGCGGGGCATATGGGCCAGCATTGTCTACTGCCGGACAGAGTCGGGCAAGCCATCCGTGACGGTTCCTTCGCGCTCAGCTGTAGAGGCGAATCGCCTTGATGATCTCTCCCAAATCGTTGGGAACGGCCACCGCCCGGTTGGCGAAGGAAGCGCGGCGAACACCGCGGCTGCCAAGCACCTGATTGAACTGATCCTGGTCGGTCGTGTGGTAGGCGACGGTGGCGGTCGGATCCTTCAGCTGATGCCCTGTGAGGATGCACACCACCCGCTCATCGGCACCGATCACGCCTTCGGCTCGCAATAGCCGGGCACCGGCCACGCTGGCGGCACTGGCCGGCTCGCACCCCACGCCGCCGGCGCCCACCTGGGCTTTCGCATCCAGAATCTCCTGGTCGGTGACACTGCGCACCACTCCATCGCACGTTTCCAGAGCGCGCAAGCATTTGCGGAAATTGACCGGCCGGTTGATTTCGATGGCACTGGCAATCGTCGACGCCTTTTTCTGTTCGGCATCGAGTTGCCGAGCATAATCTTCGGCCACGCTCATCTGTGGCTGGCCCTGATTCCAGCGCATGCCCCGCCGGTCGTAGAGCTGGTAAAGAGTATCGGCGCCGGCCGCGTTGATCACGGCCAAGCGCGGCACCCGCTGGATCAAACCCAATTCCATGAGTTCGGCGAACGCTTTGCCGAAAGCGCTGGAATTTCCCAGGTTTCCACCAGGGACCACGATCCAGTCGGGAGGTTCCCAGGCCAACGCCTCAAGGACCCGAAACATGATCGATTTCTGGCCCTCTAACCGGAACGGGTTAATGCTGTTGACCAGGTAGATCCCCAAGTCATTGCAGACTTCTTTCACGCGGACCATCGCATCATCAAAGTCCCCCGTGATCTGGACCGTCAGGGCCCCGTAGTCGAGCGCCTGAGACAACTTGCCATAGGAGATTTTTCCCGACCCGATGAAGATCACCGCCTTCATCAATCGCGTCACAGCGCAGTACATGGCGAGCGAGGCGCTGGTGTTGCCGGTCGAGGCACAGGCTGCCCGTTGAGCACCAGTCATGCGGGCGTGGGTGAACGCGGCGGACATGCCGTTGTCTTTGAAACTGCCCGACGGGTTCATGCCCTCGTACTGCAAGAAAAGACAACCCGGCTGCAGACCGACGTAGGGGGCCACCGCGTCGGCACACTGAAACAGCGTCTGCCCCTCGCCCACCGTCACGATCTGATCCACCCGGCAAAAGGGAAACAGTCGGTGAAATCGCCACACCCCGCTATAGCTGCCAGGGTCCCGTCGCTGGGACCACAACGACTCGAATTCTCTCAACGACCGGGGCACCTCCGCGCGATCCCAATCGTAAACGACATCGAGCAGATCACCGCATTTCTCGCAGGCGACCCGAACTTCCTGGATCGAGTAGGTGGCCCCACATTCGGGAGCCATACATCGCTGGAATGCAACAGGAGTATCGGACACGAGATTATTCGCCCATTCGAGTTTGAACATGCGCGGGCCGAGCCAAATCAGGGCGGTGGCGACGCCGCCGTATGATGGGCAGCGACTCGGCCTCCCTCCCGGGAATAACTGACAGCCCTCACCTGATAATTTGCCCTCAACCGGAATCCTGAATCCTGAAACGGCCCCGCCCTTGAACCCGATTCGACGGTCAGGCCCGCTGCCGCTGGCCCGCTGCCGTGCGCCATAACACGCTCCCATCGGAAACGGCTCGTCCAGCCCCAACCCGGCCTGCACTACCGCGAGTCGGATGGACATCGCTCCGATCACCCCGATTTTTTTTTCGAACCGTCGGGGCGATGCGGCGTAAGTCTATTCCAGGGCCCAGCACGGTACAAGGCGAGTTGCACTCGACGTTTGCGGCTTCACGACGGCCCTCAACGAGACTCCCATCCATCGGCTTGGCAATTGTAGCTTAATGTCCGTAGGGGGGGGCAACCTTTGACAGGTGCGGGTGCCATGTCTAAAATAAGCAGGTTCGAGCCAAATCAGTTGCGGAGGCTTCCTCGACCTTGTGCACGTCTTTAGGGAAGACGAGCTTCCGCTACCAGTTAACCCTTTGCAGTAATAGGATTTAGCGGCACGCGCAACGGGCCGAAAGCGAATCAGAATCGATTGGCTTGAACTGGAATTTGTGGGCAAATTGTCGGCCCACACGTCATCGTCAGGACCATGAGGATTTTGGGGCGGCTGTCAAGGCCGAAACGGGACGACCAACAATGAAAAAGACGCCGGATACTCAACCCTTCAAAGAAAAACTGCTGCAGCTTCGAGCGCGGCTTCGTGGTGACGTCAGTGCCATGGCAGACGCCACCTTGAATCGAACCCGCACGGAATCAAGCGGTGATCTGTCGAGTATGCCGATTCACATGGCCGACCTTGGCAGTGATAACTTCGAGCAGGAGTTTACGCTGAGCTTGATGGAAAACGATGAGGGGACACTGGAACTGATCGAAGATGCCCTTGAAAGGATTGAGTCAGGGACGTATGGTTCCTGCACCGAATGTGCCGGCCGGATCCCCAAGGCGCGTCTCAATGCCATCCCCTACACGCCTCATTGCATCAAATGTGCCAACGAATTCCAGCGACGATAACCCCGCCGGCGCCGCCGTACGCAATCGTATGTGGCAGCACTACTTGTGGTTCCTGACGATCGCGGCGGGCGGCTGTGCGATAGACCTGTGGACCAAGACCTGGATCTTCGGGCGGCTGGGAAATCCCCTGATCCAGCAGGGGGAAGCAGCACCACCGATTTGGTTGATCGACCAGATTTTCGGATTTGAAACCAGCCTGAACGAAGGTGCGCTGTTCGGCATGGGCCAGGGACAAGTTGTGGCCTTCGCGACTCTCTCCATACTGGCTGCGGTGGGGATCGTGGTGTGGATGCTGCTGGCCCGTGCGGCCCAGGACTTTCACCTGACGATAGCGCTTGCCTTTGTGATGGCAGGTATTCTGGGAAATCTCTACGATCGACTGGGACTGCATGGACTGACGTGGAGTGCGGGGATTCGGGGGCATGAAGCGGGAGAGCGTGTTTATGCCGTGCGGGATTGGCTACACCTGAAGATCGATACGATAGGCTTCGACTGGCCTATCTTCAATCTGGCCGACTCGTGTCTCGTTTGCGGCGCTATCCTCTTGGTGTGGCACGCAATACGGCAACCCGACTAATTGACATTTGAGATAACTTTGATAGATTAATTCGCGGTGCGGACGACGTGACTGGACGGTCGGACGTGGCCTCATCGTCGTGCAGCGGGATCGCTCGGCGCTCGGTTGGCAGTTCTCGTTGCGGGAACGGCCAGCGAATACCCCGGCGTTTATCCGGCCTTTGGGTATGCGCACCAGGAGTCGTTCGCATATACTGCACGTCAGCAGATCGGAGACGGACGATGTTCCTGCTCAGCCAGGATGGGACGGCCTTGGCTGGCATTCAACCTCGCTCAGCGGGGTATTGGTCGTAACAAAGGCGGGCTACGACGATGAAACTATCACGGACAGTCGCTTATGCAGTGCGAGCCACTCTCCAGTTGGCCAAAAGCGATTCCTCGACGCCCGTACCGTGCAGTCAGCTGGCCGCCGAAGGTAAAATGCCAGAGCGATTTCTGCTTCAAATCTTGCGCAATCTTGTCACCCACGGCATCCTCCGCTCGACGCGCGGTGTGGACGGCGGGTATTCGCTGGTGCGACCGGCGGATGAAGTCTCCTTGTTGGAGGTGATTGAAGCGATTGAGGGACCGTTGGACACGGGCGAGCCGTTGAGCGAAGGCCTGTCGCAGGATTCCCAGGCCCGCCTGCAGGAAGCCCTGCAGCAGGTAACCGACAACTCGCGCCGCCAGCTGGAGGCGATCAAGTTATCCCAGCTCCTCACGCCGCCGTCGATTACCGAGTTGCCCGAATAAGAAACGGCACCAAGTCACACACATGTCACCAGACAGCCAAGCACTTGACGTGCGTCTCAGTCTCGCCCGACAGGCAGCTCGCGACGCCGGCCAGCTGACACTTAAGTACTTTCGCAGCGATCGTTTCACGGTCCAGCGAAAGGACGATGACTCGCCGGTAACGATCGCGGACCACGAGGCGGAGAAGTTATTGCGCGAGCAAATCGAGGGGGCGTTTCCGGACGACGCCATCGTGGGTGAAGAATTTGGGCAGCGGGAAGGGGAGTCCGGATACCGCTGGATTCTCGATCCAATCGACGGCACCACGGCGTTCATCAGTGGGGTGCCTCTGTACGGAACGTTAGTGGGCGTGGAATTCAATCAGCGGAGTATTGCGGGCGTGATCTACATTCCGCCGCTGGACGAATGTGTTTACGCCGGCGTCGGCCGCGGGGCGTGGTATGTCCAGGGCACCAGGCCACCTGCAGCTGCGCGCGTGTCGTCCTGCGAGAGCCTGGCGGACGGCCTGTTTGTGACTTCCCAAATTGACTTGTACGAGAAGCGAGATGCCTGGCAGGCTTTCCGAGAGCTGCAGCGTCGGGCCTACATCACCCGCACCTGGGGGGACTGCTATGGCTACCTGCTCGTGGCGACGGGGCGGGCCGAGGTCATGGTCGATCCCAGTATGCGGGTATGGGACGCGGCGGCCCTGCAACCGATTCTCGAGGAAGCGGGGGGCACCTTCACCGATTGGCAGGGCAACCGCACGATCTACCATGGCGAGGGGATCGGCACGAATCGGCGGGTTTTGGAGGAAGTCCTGACCGTCACTCGGCCACACGCCAGCCCAGCTTAGCGCAGCCTGTGCCGATACCCGCAGCGTGGGGGATTCCCAGGTGGCGTTGCAGCACGACTGCCGAACGCTATACTGTAGGGTTTCCTAAACGCTTTAGGCTTCAGCGAGTGAGAGGAACCCCATGGCACGGGTTTGCGAAATCTGCGGTAAGGGCACTCAGGTCGGCAACAGCGTGGAAACACGCGGTAAGGCCAAGTACTTGGGCGGCGTGGGTACCAAGGTCACCGGCATCAGTCGTCGGCAGTTCAAACCGAACCTGCAGCGAGTGAAGATCACGACCGCCAACGGCACCAATCGAACAGCGCGCGTCTGTGCTCAGTGTTTGCGGAGCGGCGCCGTCCAGCGAGTCGTTCGCCAGCGACCGTTCAACCTGCCGGCTGCCGAGAAGGTGAAGGCCAAAGCGTGAGTCTCATCCGCACCGACGTCGAGAAGGTCTCGCTGCTGGCTCGTCTGCAGTTGAGTTCGGCGGAAGTCGATGCGATGACGTTCCAACTCGGCCAGATCGTGGATTATGTGCAGCAGCTGGGTGAGTTGGCGACCGATGACGTTCAACCCATGGCGCATGCCCTGGACCTGTACAACGTATTTGCCGACGACATCGTGCGTCCCAGCCTGCCACGCGAACAGGCCTTGGCCAATGCGCCGAAGCGGGACGACGAATGCTATCGAGTCCCGGCTGTGCTGGGGGACGATTAAGCGCGCTGTCAGCCGAGTTATTTTGTTGGCGGGGGCGGAACACGGACGGGAGCCGCGTGGTCGGCTGTCGGCCGGCGTGCGGCCTGCTCCCGCATTCGGCTCAACCTGTGCTCGGTGAGTGATTCCACGTAGCGCGGTAATTTCGCGTGACGAACGAGTGAAACGTCATGTCCTTAACCGATCTTACGGCGACGCAGCTGTCACTCGGGCTCTCTCAAGGCCAATTCACTTCCGGGGACATCACGCGCAGTTGTCTTGACCAGATCAGTCGCCACGACGGGACGATTGGCGCCTTTCTATTGGTCGATCAAGAGAGGGCTCTTGAAGCGGCGCGGGCCTCTGACCAGCGGCGTTCCGCGGGCCGCACGCTCGGTCCTCTGGATGGCCTGCCGGTGGCGCTGAAGGATGTGCTTTGCACGGCGGGAACGCGCACGACCTGCAGCTCGCGCATGCTGGCGGATTTCATTCCCCCCTATGACGCCACCGTGGTGCTGCGACTGCGGCAGGCGGGGGCGGTGTTGATCGGCAAGACGAACATGGACGAGTTTGCCATGGGGGGCTCGACCGAAAACGCCGCCTTGGGCAAGACCTGCAATCCCTGGGACTGCCAGCGGGTACCGGGGGGGTCGAGCGGCGGATCGGCGGCGGCGATTGCGGCGCGGATGGTGCCCTGGGCCATTGGCACGGACACCGGCGGTTCGATCCGGCAGCCGGCGGCGTTCTGCGGCACCGTCGGACTCAAGCCCACCTATGGCCGGGTCAGTCGTTACGGGTTGGTGGCCTTCGCCAGCAGTCTGGACCAGGCGGGTCCCATGAGTCGCACGGCAGAGGATGCGGCGCTGCTGCTGGAAACGATCGCCGGCCACGACCCGTCCGATGCCACCTCAGCCGATCTGGCCGTGCCCCATTATCGCCAGGAGTGTCTGGCCGAGTTCGGCCGGCCGACGTTGGGGGTGGTGCGGGACCATTTCGGCGCGGGGTTGGATCCGGAAATTGCCGCGGCGGTGGAAGAGGTCATTCGCGTGTTCCAGTCACTCGGCGGCGCCGTGCGTGAGGTCGAGCTGCCGCACAGCAAATACGGGATTGCCACCTATTACGTCATTGCTCCCTGTGAGGCATCCAGCAACCTGGCGCGCTATGATGGAGTGCATTACGGATATCGCACCGACGAAGAGACGATGCTGCACGACTTGCAGCGCGAACGAAGTCGATCTGCTGCCCCAGACGATATCGACTCGGCGCTGTGCGCATGTATCGGCTGACGCGCGCGGAAGGATTCGGGGCCGAGGTCAAGCGGCGGATCATGCTGGGAACCTATGCGTTGAGCGCCGGCTATTATGACGCGTATTACCTGAAGGCCTTGAAAGTCCGGCGATTGATTCGCAACGACTTCGACGCGGCCTTTCAACAGGTGGACATGCTGATCGGCCCGACGACTCCGTCACCCGCGTTCCGGGCGGGCGAGAAGGTGAACGATCCGCTGTCGATGTACCTGGAAGACCTGTACACGGTGACCGCCAATCTGGCGGGTATCGCCGGCTTGTCGATGCCGTGCGGATTCACCCGCTCGGGGCTGCCGATCGGCGTTCAGTTACTGGCCCCCGCCTTCCAGGAATCGCGTCTGCTGCGTGCGGCGCATCATTACCAACTGCACACCGATTGGCACACGAGGAAGCCGCCGCAGCCATGAGCGACAATGCCTACACCACGGTGATCGGGCTGGAGGTGCACGTTCAGCTCAAGACCCTTTCCAAGCTGTTCTGCCGGTGCAGCACCGAGTTTGGCGCTCCCCCGAACACGCAAACCTGTCCGGTCTGTATCGGCATGCCGGGGAGTCTGCCGGTCATGAATCGCCAGGCCTATTATCTGGCCCTGAAAACGGCGCTGGCCCTGCACTGCGAGATCCCCTCCTTCACGAAGTGGGACCGCAAGAACTACTACTACCCCGACTTGCCCAAAGGGTATCAGATCAGCCAATACGATCTGCCGATGTCACGCGACGGCTACCTGGCGATCAGCGACCCCAAGGGGGAGTTTCCCGACCGGAAAGTGCGCATCATTCGCGCCCACCTGGAAGACGATGCGGGGAAGAGCATGCACGACGAAGTGGCGGGCAAGGCGGACAGTCGCATCGATCTGAACCGCACCGGCACTCCGCTGCTGGAAATCGTCAGTCATCCCGACATGCGCTCGCCCGCGGAGGCCAAAGCGTATTTGACCGAGCTCAAACTGCTCCTGACTTATCTGGATGTGTCGGACTGCAACATGCAGGAGGGAAGCCTCCGCGTCGACGCCAACGTCAATCTGCACCTCGACACACCGTCAGGCGTCGTGGCGACGCCCATCGTCGAAATCAAGAACATGAACAGCTTCCGGGCCGTGGAGCGGGCCTTGGCGTACGAAGCCCAACGGCAGTATGAGGTATGGCAAGCGACAGGCCGGCAGCTGGGTGACGTGCCCAAGCAGACTCGCGGCTGGGACGACCAGGCGCTCGTCACGCGAGCCCAGCGCCACAAGGAGGAATCGAGCGACTATCGCTATTTCCCCGATCCCGATCTGGTTCCCGTCCGCAGTTCGCCCGCGGAGGTCGAGCGAGTGCGGAGCACCTTGGGTGAGTTGCCCGCCGCGCTGCGGCTGCGCCTGGCTACCTCCTATCAGCTCGATCCCTACGATGCCGACGTATTGGTCAATCAGGGACGCGTCTTGGTCGATTACTTCGAGGCGGTCGCCCGGCAGTGTGGTGACCCGAAACGAGCCAGCAACTGGATCCAGCAAGACGTCCTGCGGACACTGAACGAACGTGGCATCCCACTCGCCCACTTCTCCGTTTCCGCCTCTTCGCTGGCCGAGCTGCTGACAGAGGTCCGCGGAGGCCAACTCGATACATCGCGGGCCAAAGACGTGTTTCAGCAGATGGTCGAAAGCGGGAGTCCGCTGGCGCAGGCCAAGCTGACACTCGGCATCCAACAGGTGGGAAGCGACGAGGTGGTGGAGTTGTGCCGCGAGTTGCTCGCCGCGAATCCCCACATCGTGCAGGACGTGAAGAACGGGAAGCAGCAGGCCATCGGGGCCCTCATCGGCCAGGCGCGAAAGCGCAACCCGAACGCCAATCCGGCCCGCGTGCGGGAAATCTGCCTGGGACTGATCGAGCAAGAACGGTAACTCGGCCGCTGGCCGCTACCCATCAGGAAATCCGACATCCGAATATCGAAAACTCAGACAATTTCGAAATCCAAAAATCCAAAAATCCAAAACCTCCGCTGCCGGCAGAAACCGTAGTCACGGGCCACAAGCAGATTTTCACCATGCAGCTTGCTACCGCGTCCTCCTTTTTCCCTTTTTCCCTTTCTCCCTTTCTCCCGTTTTCCTGTCATTCGAATTTGTTTGAGATTGATGCATTTCGTGTTTTGAATTTCGGAGTGATTTCCAAACATGGGTGCATGTTTCGGGTTAACACGCTAGACCGCGATGAAGACTCAGCTGATCACGTTGACGACCGACTTTGGCGAGGGGAGTCCCTACGTTGCGCAGATGAAGGCCGTCGTCTTGACGATTCATCCGCGGGCGACGCTCGTCGATATTACCCACTCGATCCCGCCGCGGGATATCCGCCATGGAGCGTTAGTCCTGGAGGGGGCTCAGGCAGACACTTCGGTGCGCGTCGCATGGTAGCTGTCCGGTCACTTCATTACGCTGTTTCGCCTTGGACAAACCCCTGATGTTGGACAGACTTCGCTTCTTGTTGCTGCAGGTACGCCAGGCCGACGATCCGATCCGGGGCCAGGAAATCGACTGCTTCGCCAGCGCGGTGGGCTGCGATCGGCCGCAGCTGCGGGTCTTCGACATCCTGCAGGGTGTTCCGACCCGCGCAGTTGGACAGCGTGGACATGGTGTTGCTGGGGGGGAGCGGCGATTATTCGGTGGCGGCGGGGGGGACCTGGTTGCCGGCCGCCTTGGAAACGATGCGGGAACTCCATGATTGGGGGAAGCCGACGTTCGCTTCCTGTTGGGGATTTCAGGCCATGGCGTTGGCGTTGGGGGGCGCCGTCATCACCGATCTGCAGCGCGCGGAATTGGGGACGGAGACCATTCGACTCACCGATGAGGGCTGCCGGGACCCCGTGTTCGGCGGCTTGCCGCGGCAGTTCGTCGCGCACGTGGGGCACCAGGATATCGTGGAGCGACTGCCGCGCGGCGCGACGCTTCTGGCCTCCACGCCACGGGTCGAGCATCAGGCTTTTTGTATCCCGGGCAAGCCCCTGTACTGCACGCAGTTTCACCCGGAGTTGACGCGTCGCACATTTTTGGAGCGAGTACGAGCCTATCCGGAATATGTCGAGAGAATCGCCGGCGTGCCGTATGACGAGTTTGCGACCGGGTGCGTGGAAGCTCCCGAGGCCGCCACGTTGATACGCCGCTGCATCGACCTGTTCTTCGGCTGAGCCTGCCGGTCCGCCGCGGCGCATCGCCACGCACTGCCGTCACTGGACGGCGGAGCGTGTACCGTTGGGTGAGCCGCTGATCGGCTGGCCCTCCGGCATCGGGCGGCTGGCGGTGAGGAAGCCCAACTTGAAGAGCTCTTCTTTCAGCTGCCGATACTGATCAAAGCTGTCGGGATAGACCCAGACCGTCACCGTCGCGTCATTCGGATTGAAGGAGCCGAGCAGGGAGCGGAACTGCGACTGGGGCTGCAGCGCCACATCCAGTGTCTCACCGAGGTTGTCGCGGACGGGAACGAGCACGAAGTGATCCAATTCGATGCGTTCCTGATAGGCGGTGCCGGCGCGCGTCTCGATGTTGTGCGTTTCACGTTTGAGCGTGTATTTGAGCCGGAAGTCGCGAATGGGGCCGACCGTTTCCGTAATGCTCGGCGCCTGCCGCAGCTTCCAGGTCTTCTGCTTCGCTTCGGTCTTGAACTCCTCGACCAGTTCTTCCAGCGGCACGTACACGACGCGACCTCCCTGCATCTGAAAATGCACTTCGCGCCCGAAGACCGTTTTGGCCAGCGGGGTCGGACGATGCATGACGACTTGCACGGGAGCCGTGCTCCGCTCGACCGCCTCCCGGCTCAGTTTCAGGTTTTCCTCCGCGCGGCGCGCGTCGGCGATCTGACGCTGCAGTTCCAGCGCTTGCTGTGCCTCGTGCGACAAGTCCCCGCGTTGCTTTTCCAGATCCTGTTCAATGGTCGTGATCAGCGTCAGGATGCGGTCGCGTTCGCTGCGGCGATAAGCGATTTCAACCTGCTGTTTCTCGGCGCGGTCGAGCAAGGCCTGCAGGTCGTGCCCGACATCGGCCAGCGCGTTCTTCTGTTCCTCGACCGCCTGCTGGTCGACGCCGTCGGGTGTCACATCGGCCTGCAGCATGGCGTCTTTGGCCTGTGCTCCCACGATCATGACCAGGATGATGAGAATTCCCACCAGGTTGGCCACGATATCGAGGAACGAGTCCTGCCCCGGTTCGCTGGGTCGATGTCGCGCTTTGGTTGTGCGTCTCACTGGCCGCTCCTCTGTACCTCAAGACCGCTGCCGTCCAAGAGTGTCTGAAGTTCCTGAAACCGCTCGTCAGCTCCTTGGGCGACCTGTACCTTCAGGACAGGTTTCCAGTAGCCTCCGGCCACGGCGATGCCCCACTGTTCAATCCGGTCCCAGACCTTGGCGACAAACCCGTCGATGTTGTCCATCATGCTCCCCTCGATCAGCACGACTTCCGGCGTCCTGGCCTCGCCCCGGTCGGGCAGGATGATCAGCCGATCGGGTAACAAGGCGATGCGAATCGGCCGCACGATTCCAGTGGCTCGGTCATTGGCGCCTGGCAAGCCCCAGTTTTGGCCGCGTGATTTGGCGAGGGGCGAGCAGCCGGTCCCCAGACTGGCGCCGGGGCGGCCCTCGGGACTCCCTTTTTCCAGTGGGCCACCCACGGTTTGCCGATCCGGCGGCGTGGCCTGGCCGGCGACGCTTCCCGCCGCCCGGCCGTCGTTATAGCGGTCGTCACCCCCTTGTCCGAATCCGCCGGTCCGATCCCCCGCCGGTTCCGCACCATCTCCTTGCGGGAGAAATCCACCCCGCGTCGGCGAGGCGACGAATCCGATGTCCTTCTTCTCATCAAATCGGCTGGGCATGGCGGCGGCCAGGATCGCCTGGCGCGAACGGGCATCGGCGATGACCTTGTGCAGCAACTGGGCGAGCGCGGGATCGGCCTCGGGGTACTTCAAGGGCATCGTCTCGTCAATCAACTCATAGCCGAATTCGTCATCCCACGAGCGGATGGCCGAACGTGCCATGGCATAACTCTCCACTCCACGCGGACGCACCAGCAGCAGTGGATAGGGCTCGCCCTGCGAGCCGGGCGGGCCCAGGCGGGCCAAGTATTCGCGGATTGCGCGGAGCGCCGCGTCGAGCGGATTGCCGGGCCCCAGCGGGCCTTCAAAATCGCTGACGGCCAGCGGAACGCCCTCGGGCTGAATCACGACCCCCACCTGCGTGCATTCAATGTAGATGGGACGACGATGCGTGCCATGGGGCCCGTCGTAGGGAACGATGGCGTACATCGGTTGCCGGGCCGCAGCCGCTTCCTGCGCCTGGTCCAGCTCTTCCTTGGCCACCCGCACGGCCTCCTGCAGTTGCTGCAGTTGGTCCGCCGCGGCAGCTCGATCCTGGCTCTCGCCCCGCATACTCATTTGCAGGTCGGTCGCCGCCTGGCGGAGAGCCTCCCACCGCTGCTCCAATTCGCGTATGTGCTCCTCCAGATGACTCAACTCAAGCCGCTTGCCCGCCACCTCCTCCTGGATCTTGGTCCGTTGTTGCTGGAGCAGTTCGCGCCGCCATTGGTAGTCCTCCTTCTCCACCCGGCGGGCATCCGGCTGCGGCAGAAGATCCGCTTGCTGCGCGTCTTCCGCTGCGTTGACGCGGGCCAGTTGGACGACCAGCACCAGCAAGACAATCAGCGCTCCCATCGTGCAGATCAGCACGGCGAGAAAAGGAAAGAGGGAGACGCTGACCGCGTTCTTCTGGCTGCGAAATCGTTTCATGCGGCACGACCTTGCGACGAGTTCGGCTCCAGGTCAATGCGGCGCGACGGCACGTCGCTCGCCCCGAGTCGCGTGTTGAGCAGATGGATGGCTGCCGCCAGGCTCATCACGGTGTCCTCGAAATTCTGGGAACCGGCCAACGCCTTGAGATTCCGGTTCAACGACGTCTCAAGTTTGATCACTTCACCCGTGGCTTCCACGACTCGCGCCATGACCTCCCCTTGCTTGACCAGCTCCTGTTGCTGCGTCTGGAGGATGCGGGCGTTGTTCGAGAGCACCGTCTGCCACTGCTCCCACCGCTGCCGCACCTGGTCCGCCGATTCCCGCTCGGTGCGCGCCAGCCGCTCGGCGAAACTCCCCAACGATTGATCCAGCGCCCCACTCAGACTCAGCTGAATCTGCTCCGCCGAACTCTGCGCCGAGTCCGACCACTGCTGATACGCCGCCTCCATCGCCTGCTGCCAGAGCTGTGATTGCCGGGCCACCAACTTGTCGCTCGACTGGATGACTTCATGAGCCATGCGCTGTATGGACGCCAGGTGCGGATCGTGAGAACTCCCCACCGTCTCGAAGCGTCCGACCAGATCCTCGTTCATCCGCCGATCGACAATCGACAGTAGCTGCGTCTCCATGCGATCGACAAAGAACTGGAAGAACATCAGGATGATCGACAACGTCAACGCCAACGCCGTGGTGTCAAAGGCCACGTACAGTCCAGCCAACAGCCCCTCCATGGCGGTCTGGATGGCGGTCGCCAGCATTTTGGGATCGAGGTCGCCGAGCGCCTGCGTGATCCCGACCACCGTGCCGAGAAACCCCAGCATCGGCGTGGCCCAGATGATGATCCGCACCAGGGCATAACTGTCTTGCTGACGCGCCTCGTCCATGTCGGCCAAATACTTGAGCTCTTCGTCCAACGCGTCGGCGGCCCCCTTCCGTTCGACATGCTCCAAGGCTTCACGCAACCGTTGGCCGAAATAGGATCGCCGCGCCGCACGGGGAAGCTCTTCCAGCTGGTCCAGCAGCTCACCGCACTGCTCCACCGGCAGACAGACCGAGCGATCCGCGTCCAAACCAATGGACGGCAAGGCCCAGAACTGGCCCGCGACGTTGAGCAATTTCAGGAGCAGGGCCGCCAAGCCGACGAAAAACATGCCGGTCGCAAAATAGGAGACCGGATGCGAGGCGAAATAGCGGTAAACGAACTCCGAGCCCAACAGGCCCTGATGATACGCACCGTAAAATAGCGTGCAGGCAGAGAGCCCCAGAATGAGCGGCCATCCCAAGCTCCCCAACATGGCCACCATAGAATTGCGTTCGCGGGTCACAGGAGATTCCTTTCTCTGCGCAGAACCTGATTGCGGTACGCGAACCTCGCGCACTGCCCAAAAAATCGGTATGACCGTTACAGATTAATGAGCCATAATCGGTGAATTCGCGAGAATCTCGTGCTCAGCAGCCCGCTCGGTTCGCGCAGCGCGGAGTGGGGATGATCCCGTCAAAAGTGGCAAAGACGGAAAAGATTGCCAAAGTCGACGACCTCAGGCAACCGATAAATCTCTGCGTTGTCGGGATGACAAAAAAAAACACCGCAACACGACACAACCCGACAATCCCAGGGGGGAATTGATAGTCCGGCGCCTGGTCCATTCGTGGGCCGCCCGGACTATTTTTTTTGCGCACCTTCATAGGTGGCATAACAGCGCGGAGTCTCCCACAACTTCACCGACTCGATCGGAAAACCGCGGGCCGTCGCCGCGTCAGAAATGAGCTTGGCAATGTTCTCCGCCGTCGGATTGTGGGGGAGCAAGAACATCGGCTCACCCATCTCCCGCAGCAGCGGCACCACGGGGTCTTCTTCGCAGAGGACCATGCGGTGATCCAAGTGCTCGTCAATCCAACTGCTCACCTCCCGTTTGATGTCGGTGAAGTCCAATACCATGCCGCGACTGTCCAGTTTGTCGGATACGATGGAGATCACCGCCCGGCCGTTGTGCCCGTGCAGGTAGCGACATTTTCCTGAATAATTCAACAGCCGGTGCCCATAGCAAAAATCAATCTGGCAGCTGACACGGAACACGGTAATTCCCCCTGGCGGTTGTCATGTGGCAGAACATTCCTCGAAAACGGTCGAGCGATTCGTCGACTCGGCCGCCTACCGATCGAGGCCATCATACCTGCAGAGGCACGTCCCGGCCACGCGACCCGCAACCCTCGCCACAGCGGAAACACCTGATATTGCCGTGTTATTCGAGCCTGCAGTAAACTGAACCGACGACCGCGGCTCACCGTCAGGCACCCAATAGGGTGGCTTTCTGAAACTCGATGGTCGTGCCCCAAATCCCGGGCTGCAGGACTCCCAGGGGATCCACTTTGCTGGGCAAGCGATTATGCCGACTGGAACATACAAATCGTGCCAAAAGCGGTCAAAGGTGGAAAGCTCGTTCGATCAGCTACTTGAAACAGAAATTGGGCCTTTTAGAATGGGTTTGAGGGTCCAATTTCTGCAATGCTCCACGGAAGGTAGGTAGACTATGCGATTTGCGGCATTTGGACTAAGTTTTGTGGCAGTCCTAGTCATGGTGTTTCTGGCTACCACGCTCGATCCGTCGGCGTATGGCCAGCCACCGAAACAGCCCCAGGCCCAACCTGTTCTTCCATCTCGTCTGCCCGTAGCGGCCGTCGGTGACCTGATGGCCTTCTCGTCGGAAACGGCGACAGGCCCGGCACAAGTCACTTTGATCGACGGCAAGACGCGCGTGATGTGTGTGTATCACATCGACCGAGCGACCGGCGAGATCGAGTTGAAGAGTGTGCGGAACGTGAACTGGGATCTGTTGATGGAAGAATTCAACGGAGTTCGTCCGTTACCGCGCGAGATTCGCGCTCTGTTGGAGCAGAAGTAGCTGCGCCGGTCCCTTCGGCGATGGTTGCAGGCTCCAGTGGCAGCGCGAAGGCGGAACCTACCCACGCTTGTCGTTAGCTCTCAGGGAGCCCGAAGATCAATGGCCGGAAAATTCATCGAACTGAAAGAAGCAGCGGCCCAGTTGGGCATTACTCCCGAGCGATTGCAGGAATTGCGAGAAGCCGGGAAGATTCATGGCTACAAAGATGGGGCCAGCTGGAAGTTCAAGCCAACCGAGGTGGAGCGGTTGGTCGGCGAGCTGAGTTCGCAGATATCTGCCGGCGATGATCTGGATCTCTCCGGATCGGCGTCGTTCAGTGGCGACGATTTTGATCAGCTGCTCAACCTCGATGCTGCGGACGGCGCGGATGACGAGTTGGAAAACTCGTCGATCCTGATCAGTGAGGAACCGGCCAAAGACAGCGAGCACGATTCGTCGAGCACGGTGATCGGCAAGGAGGATGCTGAGCCCGACAAAGACAGCGACCTGAAGCTGGTCGATAACGCGTCCCACAAGGGTGGCGCTGCCAAGAAAGCGCTGCCAGAAAGCGCTGCGAAGAAAGACGCTGCGAAGAAAGACGAGGACGACTACGAACTGAAACTGGCCGACTCGGAAGATCTGAGTGACGAGTTGGCATTATCGGACAACCTGGACTTCGAGTCGGACGAAGCATTGGTCTTGGACGAGGACAGCGATCTCGGGCTGGCCGACGACCATCTGGTTCTCGGCGACTCCGGCAGTTCCGAGGACGGTGCTTTGGAGGTCGGATCGGACGACAGTGGTATTGGCGTGGCCAATCCCTCTGACAGCGGCCTGTCGCTGGAAGAAAATGCGGCCCTCGAGCTGCCGGAAGACGAGGACATGATCTCCTTGGAGGATGAACTCGATTCTTCCCCCGACGATTCGACGCAATTGCAGCAGGACGAGGAATTTCTCTTGTCGCCGTCCGACGAGATGCTCGGCGATGAATCGTCGGACAGCGGTTCGCAGGTGATTGCCCTGGACGATTCCGGCGCCTTCGAAAGCGACTCTGACGCGGTGGCTTTGGACAGTGCCGAACCGATGTTGGTCCCCGACGAGCCGGAGGGACTCGACGTACAGCTCGAGCCGATCGACGGCGCCGTCGCAGTGGCCGGGGCCATCCCGATGGCCATGACCGAAGCGTCGGAGACAGCTTATACGGTCTGGAACATCCTGGCTCTACTGTTGGTGGTCCTGCTGCTGTCCGTGACCGGCATGTTGATGGCCGACGTCGTCCGGAACATGTGGGCCTGGAATGGAGATGCTTCCACAACCAGCGGCTTGGCCAACAGCATTGTCGATGCCTTGGGCATGAAATAGAGCCCTACCACGGCTCGGGTTCTGTCGCGGCACCGGTCCTCCTGACGTGCCGCCACGTTCCACGGTATCTTGCCGCGCCCCAACGGCGCGGCTGCCCGCGGGGGGAGACTCCTGGTGCATTGCCACCACTCGTATTCGGGGTTGAGTGGCGCGGCGGCTCTGCCGGTGCTGAGCCGTGAATGGGCCGTCTGAGTGCACTGGCCGCGTGGCGGCGGCACCCCCATTCTCAGGCGGGACGAGGCGCGACGGGTGGAGTGGCGGCGCGACAACCTCGAGTGCTACCCGGGGTGGAACTTGCCGGCTCGGCCACAATTCCCCTCGTCCGGGCCGTTCTCGAATTGCGAAATGCTTTTTCGCCGTCGCGGCGTTCCAGTGAGGGCTGCGCGACGAGCGTGCTGCCAAGGTCCGAGTCGGGAGGTCTCTCTCGAGTCGTATCCGCCAAATCGAGGTAGCCCTGCCGGGACGAATACGGATAAAATGCGGCTCCGCGATTGGATTCGACTCGGCTGACCTACTGGCGACCGTGAGAGGTTGCCGTGAGAGGTGGCCGTGAGGGGTGGCCAGGTCGTGCACGCCGGGGGCGAGGGAGCCCGACTATGACAGATTTGCTCCGTTGCGCTATAATCTGAGAGTATGGCAAGGACGCCGTACACTCCTTGGTGCGCCCGCCTGTTGGCCCGCTCATTGGCCAATCTTCACAAAAACTGAATTCTTGGAGTCATCATGGTACGCTCGTGTCGCAGCGGCAGCGGGGTCAATCGTCGCCTCCGTCTTCCGGCCAGGAATTGGCTATCGGCGGGCATCCCGCTGGTCATGCTCACCGCAACTTGTGTGAGCCAGTTTGGTTGTGGCTCCAAGGAGCCGGTGCGGCACTACAAAGTCCCGAAACCGGACGTACTGTTCGCCACGAATCACGTCGACGCCCAGGAACAGCCACTGGCCTCGACCGCGTCGGATCAACCCGCCGACCGAATGCTGGGAGCCATCGTGCCGCGGGAGTCGCAGACCTGGTGTTTTAAATTGACGGGTCCGCTGAATCTGGTCGCCCAACAGGAGCCGGCCTTTCGCCAATTCGTCGAGTCTCTGCAGTTCGCGGGGCCTGACGCGCCGCCGCAGTGGACGCTTCCCGCATCGTGGCAGGAAGAGGAGCGATCGAACCAGGAAGCAGCCAGACTCAGCGTGGAGGTCGACGGCCGCAAGTTGGAGGTGTCCATCATCCTCCTTCCCGCCAGCACTTCGCCCAGCAACATCCTCGATAACGTCAACCGCTGGCGCCGGCAAATGCGTGTGAAACCGCTCGACATCGCCCAGCTGGAAAAAGAGACGACCACGCTCAAGCTGGCTGGCGGCACGGCGGTACTCGTGAACCTGGTCGGCAATTACGAGAGTGGTGAGCTGGCCAACGGCGCAATGGCCAATGCGCGGCCGCAACGGACCACCGAAACGCCCAAAACGGGACTGCGATACGAGAAGCCGGACAGCTGGTTGGATGAACCACCTGTCTCGTTCAGCGTATTGGCCTTTGGAGTTCGTGACGGCAGTGCAACGGCGCAGATCACCGTGTCACCCTTGAAAGGCGATGCGGGGGGGGTGCTGGCCAACGTGAATCGCTGGTTTACGCAGGCGGGGCTCCCTCCCCTCGAGGAGAAGGACTTCGCCACCAAGACCGAGGAGATGGTGGTGCAAGGCATTCGCGGAACCTACGCCGAAGCGGTGGGTGAGGACACTCAGGCAGCGGGGGACGCCATTGTCGGATGGATCGGCTTCCAAGCGGGCCAGACGTGGTTCGTCAAGATGAAGGGTGATCGGCAATTGGTTCTTGGCCAGCGTGAGACATTCCGCAATTTCCTGCAGACGCTTCAATTCAGCGCCAACGATGGAGCCGGTAATGGCAACTAAGATCTCTTCTGCTCAGACTCCCGCCTACAGATCCTCGCCGGACGCGCCGGGCGCATCCGAAGTTGATTCGCAGCCCTCGTTGCGCTCGACGATCTGGCATGGCATGGTTGCGGTGCTGACTCCGCTCGCCTCGCTCAAGATAACCGTCGTGTTGTTCCTGATGGCGATTTTCATTGTCTTTGCCGGAACACTCGCACAGACGGAGAAAGACATCTGGAAGGTAGTCGGCGACTATTTCCGCATGGATTTTCATTCCTGGGATAGGGCGCTGTCGTCGGCGCTGGCCTGGATCGATTTCCGCATCTTCTTTCCGCGGTCGTTCTTCCCGACCATGGAGCCCATTGCCTGGGGCGTCGGCTTCTTCTTTCCCAAGGGTTGGCTGATCGGGCTCGCCATGTTTGTGAATCTGACGGCCGCTCACCTGATCCGCTTCCGCATCCAGGGCAAAGGGAGTCAATTAACAGCGGGGCTGGTCACCCTGTTGGTAGGCAGCGCGCTGACGCTTGCCGTGATTCTGGCCGGTTCGAGCCAGACGGCCAGCCAACTCACGCTCTTCACCGACTGGCCGTCCTTGCGGATTCTGTGGCTGTTGACTCAATGCACCGCGGTCAGCGTGGTACTGCTGATCGGCTGCGCTCTGATCTTTCGCAAGCGGGCGGGGATCGTGCTGTTGCACAGTGGCATCGGCCTGCTCATGTTGGGCGAACTGATCGTCGGGGTGTGGGCCGTGGAAGGCCAGATGCAGATCGTCGAAGGTCAGACCGCCAATGTCGTCATGGATTCGAGCGAGTTGGAGCTCGCCATCGTGGACCCGGCCAGCAAGCTGGAGGACGAAGTGGTGGCGGTCCCCGAATCGCGGCTCGTGCCGAACGACGTCGTCCAGGATGCTCCGCTGCCATTTGACATCGAGGTGCTGCAATTCATGCAGAACTCGCAGGAACGTCCTGCGACACCCGGTGGCGAGAACCTGGCGACCGCCGGTTACGGCCTGCGGTCGATCGCGGAGGAGGTCGAGCCGATTGGGGGCACCGACAAGATGGGGCGTTCCAACCAACCGGCGGCTTACCTGCGCCTGCTGGACAAGAGCAGCGGACAGCCGCTGGGCGTGTATCTGCTGTCGTTGCAGCAATGGATGCGAGGTCGGCCGGAACAGATTGACGTGGGGGGGCGCGTTTACGAATTGACCTTGCGTTACCGGCACGACTATAAACCCTATTCGATGCACCTGGTGGATGTGAGCCAGGAAGTCTACATGGGTACCCAGACGGCGAAGAGCTATGCCTCCGAATTGCGTCTGGTCGACTCCACTCGCAACGTTGATCGGCGAGTGCGCATCTGGATGAACAACCCGCTTCGTTTCGCCGGCGCTACCTTTTATCAATCCAACTACGGGCGGGATGCGGCCACGGGGAAAGAGTACACGGGCCTGCAGGTCGTGACCAATACCGGCTGGCGGATCCCCTATGTCTCCTGCATGATGGTGGCGGTCGGAATGCTGGCCCAATTCTGGGTGACTCTCCGACGATTTCTGACCCGCCGAGCCGAGGGGACAACGGAACCGCAACTCGCGGACTCTGCCATTTTCGGTTCCCCGCCAGGAAAACTGCCCGCGCCGCGGCAGCCGAATCTCGGCAAGGCACCCGTGGCGTTGCAACCAGCAGGCCGCGCCGCCTGGTTGGTGCCCCTGGTCGTCGTCCTGCTCTGCGCCGGTTGGCTGGCGAGCAAAGCGTACGAACGGCCGGCGCCGCTGACCGACATCGACTATGCGGCTTTTGGCCGATTACCGGTGACGTACGAAGGACGCATCAAGCCCTTCGATACGCTGGCCCGCAACTGCCTGCGGATCATCTCGGATCGGCAGACGTACCGTGACGAAGATGGCCAGCAGCAACCGGCCATCCGCTGGCTGCTCGATGTGATTACCGACTCCGAAGCGGCGGCCAAGCACGAGGTTTTCCGCATCTACAACCTGGATGTGCTCAATACGCTGGGCCTGCAGCGCCGGCAAGGGTTCCGCTATTCCATCGACGACTTCCGCAGCCGGTTGGACGACTTCGATGCCCAGGTCCGGAAAGCGGAGCAGACGCCACCCGAACTGCGCGACTTGTACAGCAAGAAGATCCTGGAACTGGATCGCAAACTGAATCTCTACCTGATGCTGCGGGAAGCGTTCCGCGTGCCGCAACTGCGTCTGGAGCAGATGCGTGAGGACTTGTCGCGCGAGGCGAATCGGCGGGAACAATATGCCGATTATCCGCTACCGCTGGCCGTGCCGCCAGGTAACGGAAAAGGAGTGTGGAAAGCCTACACCTTCGCACTGTTTGACGCGATCGCCCAACGGTTGGCCACCTCCCAGGGCTTACAGGCGGGGGAACCGGACCCGGCCACCGTGGCACTGATGGAAGTCTTGACGGCCTATGACGAGGAGGGGAAGAACGCGGCGGTCTTCAATCAGAAAGTAAACGCCTACCATGAACTCCTGGCCGAGCATCCGCCGGCGGAATGGAAATCCGGCAAGACCGACTTTGAAGCCGCCTTCAACCATTTGCGCCGCTCTATTATGCGATGATTCTCTACTTCATCGCCTTTGTCGTGGGGTGCTTCTCGTGGCTCGGCTGGAGCCTTCCCCTGCAGCGCACGTGCACTTGGCTGACGCTCTTTACGCTGATGATCCACACCCTGGCACTGACCGGCCGGATCTATATCTCCGGGCGTCCCCCCGTCACGAACCTGTATACGTCGGCGTTGTTCATCAGTTGGGGATGCGTCATCCTGGGCTTGATTCTCGAACGGTATTCGAAAATCGGCGTGGCGAACACCGTCGCGGCTTTCGCGGGCTTCGCATCGCTCTTGATTGCCTTCCTGCTCACGACCGCCGTGATTTCCTTCAAGGGTGATTCGTTCACCGTGCTGGTGGCCGTGCTCGACACCAATTTCTGGCTGGCGACGCATGTTACCTGTATCACTTGCGGATACTCGGCGACCTTCCTCGCCGGCCTGCTGGGTATTGTGTACGTGCTACGCGGTGTCCTCACGCCCTCCTTGTCGCCTGCCATTGCCAAGGTCATCAGTCGCATGATCTACGGCACCGTCTGTTTCGCGATCTTCTTCAGCTTTTTCGGCACGGTGTTGGGTGGCCTGTGGGCAGATGACTCGTGGGGCCGGTTCTGGGGCTGGGACCCGAAAGAAAACGGCGCGTTGATCATCGTGCTGTGGAATGCCGTAGTACTGCACGCCATGTGGGGCCGTATGGTGGGTGACCGCGGACTGGCCGTCTTGGCCATCGTCGGCAATATCGTCACCGCCTGGTCCTGGTTTGGAGTGAATGAACTCGGAGTCGGCCTGCACTCATACGGGTTCACCGAAGGAGTACTCCTGACGCTGGGAATCGTCGTCGCGATCCACCTGACAATTATCGCGGTCGGCATGCTCCCCACGAAACTCTGGATCAGTTTCTCTCGCTCAACGGGAACGGCTTGATGCGCCGCGTCGGTGAGAACATTTTTCGGGGAAACGGGAGAACCATGAAGACGGAGGAGGAACGAGGGAACACGTCATCCCAAATCGCGGAACCGGGAACGGGCGGTGTCAGGCGTCCGCTGGCACGGGAGCATCGAGTGCCGCACGAGCGATCGGCCGGGCAGACCTCAGCGGCGCCCGAACCTCAACGGCGCCCGAACCTCAACGGCGCTGGAACCTCAGCGGCGAGGATTCCAGGCGGGCACTTGCCCGGCTGGTCGGCGTGATTTCCGGTAACGGCAGAACCTGCAGCAGCGCGGCGGTCTCTCGGGACGCCGGCACTTGCAACTCGGTCTGGGGAGCCAGCATTTGCACCAGCGCCAACGGCGAGACGTGTGCCGCCTCGGACAGCGACAACAGCGCGCCGTGCGAATCACTCAGGACCGGTATTGTCTTGCCGTCTTGTGCCGGTTCACGCTGCGGAGCGATCGCCAGACCGTTGGCATCCAGAGCGAATTGCAGTGACAGCTCGCGGTATTGCAGATTCGTTGCGCCACCGGAACGAGGATGCTGCGTGAGGGCCAGAGACCGCTCGGCCGCATCCAAGACGGATTGACTCACGACGCCGGCCGCCGAGTACAATTGCCCGGCGGCCTCTGTGACTCGATTGCGGTGAATCATCAGGCGTGTCACGGTCAGTTGCGACATGCCACTCAACTTCTGCCTGAATCGGCTCGTGATCAGGCGATCCAGGTCCAACTGGCAGAAGACCCCGGAGACCTCCGCTTCCCATTGCGAACCGATCTGCTCCGACCACACCGAGCCCTGAAAAGTACACTCGCCGCCGAGTTGCTCCAATTGTGGCAACCAGGCCGTGGCCAATTGACAGGGAAGCCCTGTCGGTCCGGTGTGCAATTCCCAGCCGGTCGCCGGCGGATCGAGCTGACGATTGCGAACCACGCGCAGTCGCACCTGGTCCCCCTCTTCCGATCCAGTCGGCCGAAACTCGACAAATGCCTCGCTCCCCTCCTGGCCCACATCGACGGCGAACCGTGCGTCGAGTACCGACTGTGCCAGTTGGCCCTGCTGCAGGGACAGCGTCGCAGCCAGCAGCTGAAACGTCTCGTCCGTCTCGTCGCCGCGCAACAGCAAGTGCTCGTGCAGAACTTCGACGAGTCGAGGCAGGTGCACGAAGTCAATTTCGGGCTGCCCCAGTATCACCACCACTCCCTCAGCCGATCGCGTCACACTGGCCGACCGAGCGCGAGCCAACCACAAGTGCGATTCCGGGTCGCGCAGTTCGATCCCGCGCACCACGCAACTATCCACTGCATGCCACTCGACGGAGTCCAGGTGGACCTCGAGTCCGAGTCGAGCGGCGAGGCTGGACTGCCAGGCAGTCGTTCTGGCCGTCTGATAGGCGGGCGTGTGCACGATCAGCGCGGCGCCGCCCACCAGCACGGTGGGAAACAGACAGCAAACGCAAAACAGCATACGGCACAACCGACGCCGCCGGAAAAAATGCATGGCATACATCCTTGTACGCGCCGACTCCAATGAAGGTGTGTCGGTCCTCCTGGGCACGCTCACCGCCGCCGCGCCAACTCGTGAAACAGATCCCACCGAGCCTGCATTTCCTGCAGACTATCCCCGCCGAATTTCTCGGTGAGGGCCCGCGCCACTTCAAAAGCCACCACGTTCTCAATAATCACGCTCGCGGCGGACACCGCACATACGTCACTCCGCTCGTACTCCGCCGCTTCAGACGCCTTCGTGTCGAGATTGATCGACTCCAGCGGATTGCGCAACGTGCTGATCGGTTTCATCGCCGCGCGGACCACTAGTGGCTGGCCGTTGGTCATGCCAGCCTCCAAGCCGCCCGCGTTGTTGGTGGGTCGTTGGTAGCCCAGCGTGGGCCCGTTCGCCATGTCGGCTCGGAACTGGATCGGATCGTGCACCTGCGAACCACAGCGACGAGCCGCTTCAAATCCGAGTCCGATTTCCACACCCTTAATGGCCTGCACCGCCATGACGGCCTGCGCTAGCCGGCCATCTAGCTTCTGGTCCCACTGGGCATGCGTTCCCAGTCCAAACGGCAGGCCTTCGACACACACTTCGACGATCCCCCCCAACGTGTCGCCCGCCTTACCCGTCTGATCGATCAGCTGCTTGATTTCCCCATCGCGACGCGGATCCAAGCAATACACTTCGCTCTGCTGCCGCAATGCCAACCGCTCTTCCCAACTACTTTGGGGCACTTGCACCCGAATGCCACCCAACTCGACAACATACCCGAGGGCCCGGATACCGAAGGGAGCCAGCAGCTGCTTCGTCAGGGCCCCAGCGGCCACCCGCACGGCCGTTTCGCGCCACTGGCCCGCTCCAAAATCGCACGCACTGGCCCCAGGTACTTCATGGCTCCCGACAAATCCCCATGGCCGGGACGGGGACGTGTCAGGTCGTCCATCCGCTCGAGTTTGTAGTCCTTATTGACCACTTGCAGCGCGATCGGACTTCCCAACGACGTACCGCGCCAGATTCCCGTCAGAATCTCCACCCGATCAGTCTCAATTCGCTGCCGGCCACCGCGGCCGTAGCCCCCCTGTCGCCGTCGCAGCTCGTCATCAATGCCGGCCGTGGAGAGTTCCACTCCCGCGGGAAATCCGTCAATCAACGCCACAAGCGTTTTCCCGTGCGACTCGCCGGCGGTCCAGTAACGTAACATGCTGCTTCCGCGGTAATTAGGGCAGGGGAGGGGACACTCCTGGCAGTGACGCAGGCCAGCGCCGACGACGCTCGCCAACCACGACGCCGAGCCACAATTCTAAACGGGAAAGGACTTCGAGCGATAGGTCGGTTCGCACCTGACCGCGGGTGATCCGTGTCATCGTCAGGGGCGTTGAGATTCGCCCTATCCGCCCCCTAGACGCTGGCCCCGCCTGGGTTCAGTCATAAATCCGCCACCGAACGTATCCGACTGCAGCCGCGGCGGCTCACGCACGGAGCCAGGCTCTAACAACATCCCGCTGGTGGCATACCCGATCAGCCAGTTATGCATCGACACGCGGATGGCCGATCGGCTTCGCCGCAGTCACGTCACCCCCACAGGACCCTGGGCAACTCACCTCACGCGGGTGACTTGGCGGGAGCCGCAGCGCGGCGCGGACCATTTCCTGGCGCGGAAAGGGGCGTAGACAACCCTTGTTGTGTCCGCGGTGCATCGCTATACTATGAGATTCCCAATGTCGCCAAAAAACACGCTAAGTCCTTTCGCTGCGGGAACTTGAAGAAATGAAGGAAGGTATTCATCCAGAATATTTCGAGACGCTTGTGACCTGCGGCTGTGGGAACAAATTCAAGACGCACAGCACCCGTCCCGAGTTGAAAGTCGACATCTGCAACGCCTGCCACCCGTTCTATACGGGGAAACTCAAGTACGTTGATACGGCTGGACGCATCGAGAAATTCCAGACCAAGTTCGCGGCAGGTACCTATGCCAGTCTGCAGCGCACGAAGAAGACCGCGGCCAAATCGTAGTCGAGTTTCCCGCTGTCGGCAGAGTGTCCAGTGGCGATTGTCGCGAGCATGAAAGCGGCCCTGCCGCAGCGCGTCCGCTTGCCAGGGAGTTCGCCGGGATCTGCACGTGGTTTTGCGGAAGCGCGGGTAGCGGATATTGTCGGAGAAATCCCACGGGACATGCTTGCCAAGACTCGGTGCGGTCTGGCCGTTGATCACCGCGACCTCGCTGACGTCAGCCAGTGGCATGCGTGGAAACGGCCAAGTTGGCGCCGGCGCTGGAAGGCGCGCTCCCCAGATATCGGTAGCGACCTGAGTCGGGGCATTGTGTCTCGCGGTGGCCGGTGGTGATCACGTCGTTTGGTATCGCCGCCACTGCTCCATCGGGCCGCGAGTAGCCTTGGTGCGGAACTCACGCTGGAGTACGATGATTCCCGCGCGGCGGTCTGTCCGAACCCCGATTCGGCGGCCCATTGCTCAGGTGACCACCGACCGCCACACGGATCAATCAAGCGGGGGAAACGTGGTGTCCCGGCGGGGCGGGACCGGGGCAGCCAGACAGCTGCAGGCGGTGGAAATTCCATGCGAAAAATGCTTGAGGAAAAACTAGCCCGTTTCGAGCAACTCGAGCGTGCCATGATGGATCCGGAAGTCATGAGCAATGCCAGCCGGATGGCCGCTGCGGCGCGCGAGCATGGTTCACTGGCGAAGTTGGCCATGAAGTACCGGGCGTTCAAGCAGTTGAGCGGAGAGATCGGCGAGCTGAAGAAGATGGCCAAGAGCCAGGATCCCGAGGAGCGGGAGATGGCCGAGCTGGAGTTGCCCGAGCAGGTGGCACGGCGCGAGAGGATCTGGAGCGATCTGCTCGACATGACGATTGGCGGTGAAGACGCCAATCGGACGCGTTGCGTGATGGAGATTCGCGCCGGAACCGGCGGTGACGAAGCGGCGTTGTTTGCCCGCAACTTGTTCGAGATGTACAAGCGGTATGCGGAGGATCGCGGCTGGAAGCTGGAACTGCTCGACGCCAGTCCGACGGAACTGGGTGGTTTCAAGGATCTGACGTTGGCATTTGAGGGGGAGGGGGTCTATCGCGAACTGCAGTACGAGAGCGGTGGCCACCGGGTGCAGCGAGTGCCCGAGACGGAAGCGAAGGGACGCATTCACACGTCGGCGGCGACCGTGGCCGTGCTCCCCGAGCCGGAAGATGTCGAGGTCGATTTGAAGCCGGACGACTATCGCAAGGACATTTTCCACGCCAGCGGGCCGGGGGGCCAACACGTCAACAAGACGGCCTCCGCCATCCGACTGACGCATTACGAAACCGGAATCGTCGTCTCGATGCAGGACGAAAAGAGCCAGCACAAGAACCTCGCCAAAGCGCTCCGCGTGCTCAAGTCGCGGATCTACGATTTGTTCCAGCAGCGCGAGCACGAGAAGCGTGCCAGCGAGCGGAAGAGTCTGGTCGGTTCGGGAGATCGCAGCCAGCGCATTCGCACGTACAATTTCCCCGAGAACCGCGTGACGGATCATCGGATCAACTTGACGCTCCATAAACTCGATCAGATCCTGGCCGGGGATTTGCATCCGATCACGCAAGCCTTGATCGCCCACGATCGTGACGAGTTGCGGGAATCGATGGACGCGGACATGAACTGAGCGGCCGATCGGGAACCGCCCGGCGGCGGTCACTCCCCGCAGCGGCTTGCAAGGAGACGGCAAGCGTGACACGACCGGCCAGTGCCTGGAGATCCGCATGAGTACGCACGAACCTTGGACGATCGGACGGCTCCTGAAGTGGACGGCGGACTTCCTGAAACAGCACGGTTCGGACAGCCCGCAGCTGGACGCTCAGCTGCTCCTGGCACACGCCAGGAAATGTCCGCGGATTGAGCTCTTCACATCTTACGAAGAAGAACCGTCGGAGTCGCAGCGGGCCGAGTTTCGCGAACTGGTTCGGCAGCGAGCGGCTGGGATGCCGGTCGCATATTTGACCGGTCATCGCGAATTCTACTCACTCGATTTTCGCGTCACGCGCGACGTATTGATCCCGCGGCCCGAAACCGAGTTTCTGGTTGTGGCTGCCACCGACCTGGTCAAGGAACTGTCAGCGCCGCGCGAATCGCTCGTCATAGCCGACGTGGGAACGGGCAGCGGGATCCTGGCCGCCTGTTTCGGCAAACTCCTTCCTCAGGCGCGGATCTGGGCGACCGATATCAGCGCGGCGGCATTGGAGGTGGCCCGCGAGAATTGCCGCTCACACGGTGTGCTGGAGCGAGTGCAATTTCTCCACGGGGACCTGCTGACGCCTGTTCCCGACGATGTCTGGTTCGATTTCGTCGTCAGCAATCCGCCTTACGTCAGCGACGAGGAATACGCTCAATTGCCGCGCGACGTGCGCGAGTATGAACCACGCCAGGCTCTGCTCGCCGGCAAGGATGGCCTGGAGGTGCTCGCACGGCTGATTCCACACGCCGCGGGGCGACTCAAACCCGGAGGCTGGCTGCTGGTCGAGATCAGCCCGATGCTGGAACAGGCCGTCCACGCATTGCTGAACCGTGACGGACGCTTTGCTCGGTGGAAGACCGTGCGCGACCTGGCGGGTCATGCGCGCGTGGTCCAGGCAGTTATTCCACTTTGACCACGCAGCTCTTCACCGACTTCGCTTCCGGCTGAATGACGCCATTGCCCGTCGCATCCTCCAGACAGGTGCGATTCCGCCCGCGCGCCGGGCATTGGCCACCAGCTCTTCCAGCCGTGCGAACAGCGTGAGTGTCTGGTCATCGCGACGCACGTCGGTCAGGCCGGCACGAATTGTCAGCGAGTGCTGCCCGCCCTTGTATTCGAATTTCGCGGCCTCAATCGTCTGGCGAATCCGTTCCATGTTCGTGACCGCGCTGCGGGGCCCCGTGTCGCCAAAGAAGAGAAAGAAACTCTGGCCGCCGTAGCGAAACACTCGGTTCAGCCCGTTGTCATTGGCCGTCAATTGCTCCAGATAACGAGACATGGTGTGGAGCAGTCGATCACCCACGCGTGTGCTGAGCCGGTTGTTCAATTCACCGAAGCGATCGATATCCACCAAGGCGACACTGACTTGCCGTTTTCGCGCAACATCCTCCCCCCACCACTTCCTGAACAGCAGCTCCACTCCCATGCGGTTCTGCAGACCCGTCAGCGAGTCGAAATGCTGGCGCCGATCGGATGTCTCAAGCTGGTTCTCATTGCAGATAATCATCAAGGTGGCTTCGCGTATCGCATCGCGCAACTCGTGCGCCATCCGGACCAGATTTCCGAGGTCCGTAATGATCTTGTCGGCGGCCTGCTCGTCGTGTTTCAGATCGAGTTTCACGATCGACTTGCAGCAGTCGTCGATCAGTGTGGATTGATCGAGCAGTATTCCCTCCAGTCGCTTTCCGATGACACCATACTCTCCCAGCTGATGGCGCTGATCGGCCAGCACCGTCAGTGCTTCGCACTCGGTCGACCCCCACTCTTCGTTCAGAGCGACCAACTCCCGTAACGCGGCATGCATGGCGTCGGGGTTTTTCTTCGCGATAGCGCTGCGCACCAGATCCTCGATATCCAGCAAGTCCTCGCGGTAGGCATCCACCTCCAACTTGAGAATCTCGACGGAGGCTTCCACGAATGTGCTGAATTCCCGGCCGGTGTTCTCCAGCAAATCAAGCCAGCGAGCCGGGAGTTCCTCGCGAACCTCCGCCAATGTGACCGCCGCGGCCGGTAGTTCGAAAATCACGTCATCCGAGTCCGCCCCACCGCGGGAGCGCAGTTGTGGCACGGGAATCGTGATCTGCCTCTCCAGCATGAGGGCCAGCGCAAACCCCAACATGAGGTTAAGTATCCCGATGACGAATACGACAGATATCACGGTGTGACCTCTCTGGCAGGCCGGTTCGCCCGGCCACACGTCGTGCGGCGGGACGAATCACTCCGCGCTGCTCTTTCCCCAAGATCCATCAACTCGCTGCCGCTCCCCTCCGTCTCGCGGCACGCCAGTTCAAAGCCAGGTCGCGCCGAATTCTCGACCTGCTTTCGAACACTCCGAGGTTGGCACAACACGCGCCGCGTTTCACAAGCGTAGGTCATGGCGCAAATCATCAGACGCGACCAGAGCGGGCCAGCGGGTGCCCGCCGATCGCAGCCGGCGCGCCGGCGCTACGAACGGCACAACCGTTGGTTCCGGCACCAGCGACGGGGGCAGAGCGGATCAGGGACCCGCGGCCACGGGACTCGGCCCGGCATAAACCGCCGATTCGTCAGCCAGGCGATCGAGCATGCCCTGCAAGGCCCTTTCAATCTCGATCATCAGCGGATCGGTTTCGACGCCGCGCGGGCGCAGCGGACTCACTTCAATC
This sequence comes from uncultured Planctomycetota bacterium, assembly GCA_963802295.1. Lineage (GTDB taxonomy): Bacteria > Planctomycetota > Planctomycetia > Pirellulales > Pirellulaceae > JAJRVM01. The sequence goes on from CAWDIM010000023.1 coordinate 371,195, forward strand.
GCCGAACCCACCTCGATCACCGCTCGCAAGTGTCCGTGCACACGAGCCTTGTCGGTCAGATCCTCTTCAAACCGTTCGATCGTCTCCAGCATGCGGTCAATCGTCAGGTGGTCGAGGTAGTCGGGTGGATAGTTGGAGATTTGCTGAGCCAGATAGACATTGGCGAGCTGCCGCCAGCGGCGGGCCCGCTCCGCGGCATCGACGCGCCCCTGTACCATGTCCGGCATGATCTTCATCCGCAGTGCTTTGACACGCGGTATGACAGCCGCTCGCGAGATGTCCCCAAACCACTCCTGCTCCAGCGGCGCGAGCAGCCCGTCAATCAGCCGCTGCATTCGCTGCGCCAGCGTGTCGGCGTAGGTGCGTCCGAAAAACTCCAATTCCTTCAGGCTGAGCAGGGCCAATCCAACTCGCGCAATCCGCTGATTGGTTGGCAAATCCCGCTGCGGTTGCCAACTCAACCGCCGCTCGATCTCCGTCAGCACCGGATCCGCCGTCTGATCAAAATCGCCGCCAAACAGATATTTGATCGCCACCGGATGCACGACGACCTTCCCCTCAGCGAGCCGCCTGGCACGACGTTTGGCCGCCGTGCGGGCAATGAAAGCGACTCCGTCCAACATCGCTTGCAGCCGATCATTCGTCCGCGAAACGGCCCCTTCGGGAAAAATCACCAAGGGTCGCTCGGCCGAATCCAGTACCTCGATCGCAACATTGATGGCCTGCCGATCCACTCCCTCCCGGTAAACACTGAAGCCCCCCATCTTGTGAATCGCCCATCCCATGAAGCGACTCTGCTCGAACAAGTGCCAACTGGCCATCGCATAGACCAGACAACGCACGTCCCGCGCCAACCATCCCATGACCAGCGGATCGCTGGTGCGGCAATGGTTCGGCGTCAGCAGAATGCCATGCCCCGCGCGGAGCGACTCCTGCAGGTAATCCGCGCCTCGCAACTCGTAGCCCATGACCCCCTCGGCACGCCGCAACCAGAGACCGTGCAGGTTCCAATCGCGGATGATCGTCGGCCACCACGTCCCTCGGTGAGGCGGGATAAACTGATAGGGCTTCTCAATCAGAATCTGCTGCATGACAACTCCCGTCCGTGTGCTGCATCAAGATGTCGACACCGCCGCAATACCACTCAGTATCTTCCTCTTACTCTAAATGACCGAGCGTGATTCGGCGACGGGCATCCGATGTGCCCTCAGGAATACGCCGGAATTCCGCGGAACCTGGCGATGGCACCAACCACCGGTCGTCTCGCGGCGCCGCAGGGGACCGGTTCAGCGACGCGCGGCGCACCCCGCACAGTCTCGCTGACCGCTACCGACGACCCGATTTACCCCCGAACGACCTGGTAGTCACCGCCCGGCGGGGATTTCGATTGCAGGAAGTGTTGGCGACACACCGAACCAATCCCGTATGGTGGCTCGCAAACGCAGACTGCTCACGGCCCGATCCGATCCCCCCCAGCAACCGACCGGACGCTATCCCGAGGCATTCATCGAGTATCTCGCTGGCGAGTGCCGTCTGTCGGAGAATACCTTATTGGCCTACCGACGCGACATTCGTCGGTTCCAGCAGTGGCTGGAAGGCCGCAGCTTGCGCAATCTGACGATTGCCGACCTGTCAGACTTCGTGGCCTGGCTGCATGCCTTCAAGCTGGCTCCGTCGAGCATCGCGCGTCACATCGTGGCGTTGCGCATGTACTTCCGCTATTTGCAGCTGGAAGGCATACTGAGCGACAATCTGGCTGAACTACTGGGGAGCCAGAAGCTCTGGAAGCGAATCCCGGAAGTCATGTCTCCCGCGATGGTCACGCGATTTCTGGAGTCCCCCAACCACGATGATCCGTTCTGGCGCCGGGATCGGGCACTATTGGAACTGCTTTACGCCACCGGCTGTCGCGCTTCGGAGATGTCGCACCTGAAGACACGGGACGTACACCTGGACGAACGGTACTGCAAGTGCCACGGGAAGGGAGACAAACAGCGATTGGTGCCATTGGGCCAGCCGGCGGTGGCGGCGATCCAGCGGTACCTGGAGCAGGAGCGGCCGCAGCTGGCCGCTCGCGCGGCCGAATTGCCGCCGTGGCTGCTCCTGTCGCGGCGTGGGCGCAGGTTGCGGCGAGAGGCGATCTGGGAACTGGTCAAGAAGTACGCAGCCCGGTCCGGAGCACCGGCAGCCATCAGCCCCCATACACTGCGTCACAGTTTTGCTACGCACGTGCTGGCGGGCGGAGCCGATCTGCGGCAGGTGCAGGAGATGCTGGGACATGCCAGCATCGCGACGACTCAGATCTACACTCACGTGGATCAGACGCGGCTGAAGCAGGTACACCAGCAATTCCACCCGCGCGCCTGACGTGGCTCGATCTGGCAGACACGACTACTGGGGGACCAACGCGGGGGGAGGGGTGAACTTGATCTTCTCAATCAGCCGCTGAGTCTGCCCGGTGGCGTGATCGACATAACCCGAGACGGCCGTAATCGCCTCGATCACGTAGGTGTAGTGCAGGTCGTAGTCACAATCGAGTTCGGCTTCCGCATCGTCGCGCGCCGACGGCTCGTCGCCGCCCACGATCCCGATCACATAGTTGTGCAGATCATCCAAGGTATTGAACACCACTTCACCGTTGACCACGATGCCACCCGAGGAGAGCAGGTTGCCGTTGGCGTCCGCCAGCAGTCGAATGTGCATCGTCAGAATCGGACTTTCTTCCGGCATGCCCGCCTGCTGAGCGGCCAGCGGCATCTTGATATTGAAGTCCCCTTCCTGAGCCACGATTTTGAACGACATGATGAAGAAGATCAGCAGCTGAAACACGATGTCGATCATCGGCGTCATCTGCAGTTCGATCTTCTCGTCGGTCTTACCAATGTGACGAATTCGCATGAGGGATCCCAAGCCAATCGTGCGCGACGACACCAGCAGCGGAAGCTAATTACCGATTTCTTCCTTGCGCGCAGCGCGAACTTCTCAAATTCCTCTTCCTGACACACCTGGATTAACTTCTGCACGACACCGGCCTTCGCCTCGCGATCAGCGCGGATGATGACCGTCGCATCGGACACGGGGCGGTCGCGCCCCTTGAGAATGGACCGCTCATTGACCAGGTACGGCCGCAGTCGATTCATATTGGCCAGTTCCTGTCCTCCGTACCGCACCCGCCCGTCCTTCGTCAACTGCACCGTGATCGGGTACTGGAAAGGCCGGTCAGGCGGCTTGGCCAATACGCTTTCGGGAAGCAGAATCTGCTGGTCCGTTTCGGTTTGCGAGAAGTTGATGAGCACCATGAAGAAGGCAATCAACTGGAAGGTCATATCGATCATGGGAGTCAGATCCCCCTCCAGGATCTTGCTCTCCGACCTCTTTCGCATGCGCATGGCAGTCTCCGCCTGTACGGCTCACCGTTACTTCTACTTCTTGCGGGGACCAACGTTTTCGAACCGCCCCATCAACCCTTCACTGACGATGCCGACTTCAAGCACCAGGCGCGCGATACGATTCTTCAGAATGTTGTAGGCGGCGATGGCGGGAATCGCGATGAAAAGCCCGACCAATGTCGTGAACAAAGCGGTGGAAATACCTTTAGCCAGTTCGGAAGGGGGGGGCGTGCCGGTGCGGGTGGCAATCACCTGGAACGATGCGATCATACCCTGCACCGTGCCCAACAGGCCCACCATCGGGCTGATCGTGCCGATCAGCGCCATGTAACTCAAGCGATGATCGAGCTTCATGTTCTCTTCTTCCCCCACCTCCTGCATCGCTTCGATGGCCTGCGGATAGCCGGAGGAGAGCTTGGCCAAGCCGGCCGACAGGACCTGCCCCAGGAACGAATCGTCGCTCTTGGCCAGCTCGTAAGCCTCCTGGTATTGCTTCTCGTCCAAATGGCGTTCAAAACCATCGACCAACGTGGTCGGACAGACGTTATCGCGGCGCACGGTCAACAGGTTCATGACCAGCAGTGCCACGAGGGTAAACGAGAGTCCCAGGAAAATCAGTCCATAGGTCCAGCCCAGCGCCTCCAGCCCGATCGACAGGTAGCTCCGTTCTTCTGCTGACGAGGCTTCCGCCGCGGCGGCAGGTGCGGCCGCCGCGGCTCCGCCGGCCTGGGCAGGTGCCGCGTCAGGCGCCGGAGCATCGATCCGCCGGAGCATCGACGACGTCCGCCGGTGCATCGACGACGTCCGCCGGTGCCACGACTTCGGCCGCCTCATCCTTCTTCCCCTCCTCTTGCCCCAGCGCAACCGCAGGAGCGCCGACACTCACGCCAACCAGCACGCTGCACGCCAGGATCGCCATCGCCAGGGAACCATTCGCCAGGAAACCAAGGGCCGCGAAGCGTGACCCACACCAGGCTCGTTGCCGCATAACTCTCTCCCACTTCAAATCCACCGACATCGCCATCGATCGCGTATGTATAACAATCCGCCACGCAGGCGGAGACGTGACCCGGCACCAAGCCGCCTGGTGCCAGTCCAGAACAACAAGTTTGCCCGCGACGAAGCCGTCGGGGGGCCGCTCACATTGCGGAGGAGGTTCGTCCACGCGGGGGCTTCCTCAGTTCCTGCCAGCCGTCCTGACCATCTGTTCCCGCGGACCTGTTCCGTGCAGCCCTACGTGATCATTCTAATCGGTCGCGTCCCTGGCCGTAAACTATGCCGCAGGGAAAGGCACGCTTTCGGTCCGCCCCCTCCTATCGTCCGCAAATTCGTTACTTTCGATTCGCCCAGGCGCTGCCCGAGTAACGGTTTTCCAGCAGACTGCGTGCTCGAATCGCCCGTTCCGATTTGTTCACTTCCCGCCATAAGTCGCTCAAGTAGTACAGGGCTTCGGCATGTGCATCGGGATCCTGATTGAACAGCAGGTCGACGTGCAAGAACGCCAACAGGGCGTCTTGCGGCTTTCCCGCCTTCCGATAACAGACCCCCAAGGCATTATAAGCCTGGGCGAACAACTGCGGCTTTTCCCGCGAATCATTCTCGGCGATGATCTTCAACACGCTGTCGATGGCGGCCTGAGCCTGATCGGTCTCGGCCAGGCACACGGCCTTGCCGAGCGTGGCCCGCAGCTTCAGTTCACGAGTCCGCACGTCATCCATGCTCGACGCCAGCACCTCTTCGTACTTTTTCGAGCGCTTCGGGCAACAAGCCGCTGGCGACCATGGCATTCGCCTGCAGCACCATCGCCCGCATCGCATAGTCGGGCCAGGGTGACTCGGCCAGTTTGCCGTAATAGAGGATGCCATTCTCGTAACTCGCCAACGCCACGGCCAGATCGCCCAGCAGTTCCATGGCGGCGAAGTAATGGTAAGAATTCTGATTGGCTGGATTCGACTCAAAAGCCCGCATCGCCCGGACGGCAGCGGCCTTATCGCCGCCGCCCACCAGCGCGAGTCGCCCATCGCAGTACGCTTTATAGAACTCAATGTCCTGCATGATCTCGGTCCGCGAAATATCGGCCGTACTGATCTTCTCCAAGTCGGAACGGGCGGCTTCCAGCTGTCCTTTGAGGATCGCATCACGAGCGTTGCGCAACTCCCGCGGCTCACCCTTATACGCGACCTTCTGAATCTCGTTGACCGGAAAGAGCTTCTTGCCGTTGTTGGCGGTAATCGAGATCTGCGTCCGCGTCACTTCCGTGATTTCGCCATATGTGGGAGTGCCACGATCGCCGAAAACCGTGTCAAACTGCTGCCCCGTGCCGACCGATGCCAGGACCAGCAAGACCAGTAATCCGCCCGCTCCCGTGATTCGCCGCTGATTCATGCCGTGTTCCCCTCACGCGGCCACTGGCCGCCACCCCACAGGATATTTCGAAATCCGAATGTCTCATGGACTTGCCCAAAAAACACTCGCTGCCAACTCGTCCGCCACAAACACCCAGTAAGTACTCAGCCTCTCCCCATGCGAATTCCCCTCCCTTCCTCCCTTCCTCCCTTCCTCCCTTCCTCCCTTCCTCCCTTCCTCCCTTCCTCCCTTCCTCCCTTCCTCCATCCCCGTTTTGGCGATTTCCCGCCCCCTTGCCCATCACTTCCGGCCCGACTTCTCCAACCCGTCTGCCTGCTCGCCCAACGACCGCTGGATCTTCTTCAGCAGCGCATCGTACTGGGCGTACCACGCTTGCCCTCCCATATCCGGGAACAGGCGTTGGGTGAACACGATCTCATTCTTGGCCAGGTTCAGGTACTTCTGGCGATCCTCGGGCTGCCGCAGGCGTAGCGATAACTTATGGTGACAGAGTGCCGAGTTGTAACGCGCCTCGTGAAAGGCATCCCGCAGCCGCTTTTCGCGCTGCGCTATCCTCGCGATGCGGCTCCATCCCCAAACAGTCTGCTCGGCAGCGTTCTTGTCCCCTCCCGTCCCTCGTATCGCGTCGACGAACTTCAGCGCCTGTTGAGGCTGATCGCCCCACAATTGATAGGTGCGTGCCGCTTCCATCTGGTATTCCAACCGCCGGTTATCTTGGGCCAGCACCTCCAGGAAGATCTTGGTGGCCTCGTCGAACTGGCCACTATCGCGCAGTGCGATCGCTTTGCGAAACTTCATCTGGCGGGTCAATTCGGGCGTCAAGGCAAGCGTCTCGGCGTTCGCCAGGATCTGATCATACGTCCGGGCGCTGTTCTGGAAACAGGCGTGCGCCGCTGCCGTCGAATTCGCGTCGTCAGCCAGTCCCTTGCCCAGGCTGTGGAAGGACTCCGCCACCCAGTTCAGCACTCGCAGATCCTTCCCTTCGACGCGGACCTGCTCCAGAAACGTATTGAACCCCTCCGACAAGACGCGGCGATCCTCGGGCTTTTCGAGCAGTTTCAGTTGGGTTTCCAGCCCGCGGGCCAGACGATAGAAAATGTCGACCAATCGCTGCTGGCTCTCGGCGGAATCCCCCACTTCGGTGCGGAGAGACTGCATCATCTCTCGGCTGCGCTGAATCAGGTCGGTGCGTTGATCGGTACTGGTAACCTTCGACATGGCAGACACAATGGCGCTGAGGCCGACACTATAGGCTTGTTCACGCAAACGAGGGGAGTCGATGGCCGGATCATTGCGTGCGACCATGGGGAGAACGCCGACTTGGGGATCGTCCAGCAATTCAATGGCCTTCGGCGCTTCGTCGCTGTCGACATAGATCTGAGCCAAGGAGAGCACGGCGCGGGGCACGGTGGCATTCACCAATCCGGCCTCCTTCATGCGTGCCACCCCGGCTTCCAGGATCTCCAGCGCCGTCTTCTTGGCAGCCTCCAGCTGCGGTTTCCGCGCGGCAATTTGGGCCTGGATTTCGGCCGCGTCGGCGTCCGGTTCGCGTGCCTCTTTCTCCCACTCGCGAAGCTGGTTCATGCCAAACAGGTAATCGCGCCACAGCGCTTCGCCAATCCGCAACTCGGCCGTGCCTCGTTCCGCGGAACTCGGCGGAATGTTCTCCACGTACTGGCGGGCCTTATCCAACTGACCCTGGCGAATCAGAAACGGGATCAAGGTGTTGATGGCCTCCGCCGCCTCGGGCGTGCCCGACCAGCTCTCGACAATGTAATTGGCCAACGACACAATGCGATCCGTTTCGAAGTCCTTGTTCTCGGCCGAGCTGGCCTCGTACAGTTTCAAGTAGGCCGCCAGCGCAATTTGCGCCGCCTGGCGCGACCCGGTACTCCCCGGAAACGTGCGTCCGGTGAACTCGCCGATCACCACAGCATCGTAGTACTCCCCCTCCGCATAGTAGAGGTAGGCAAGCAAACGACGCGCCAGGTTGAGGTCCTCCAGCGGCGTGTTCGCATCGGCGAAACTTAAGGCCAACAGCAGATTGTCCCTGGCCTCGCGACGTTTCACCGAGACGGCTTCCTGTTGCGCGGCGATCTGACCCTGCAGCTCCGCCTTGACCTGCTCGTCCGTCTCGCGCTCGAGCCGCTCCGGTACGTTGTCGAGAAAAAACTGAGCCGTCTGCATCTCCGCGATCGCTTCCGTCCCCCGCGTTCGTGCCTCTTCAAACGACTTGGCCGGCTCCCTCTCATCCGTCCGCGCAGCGGCCACGCCGCCGGGAATCTCGGCCAACAACATCCGCCCCTCTTCCTGGTAATCGCTCGCCATCCGCGAAACCGCCCGCGCCAGTTTCCGAGCCGCTTCGCGCGACGTCTTGATCTGATCGTCGCGCGGGTCCTTCTCCGCCAGCTGGTCCGCGTAGAGTTTGTGGGCCCGCGCAGCTTGAGACGCAGCAGGATCCAGTCGGGATTCTCCTCCTCAGCCGGGTGCTGCGTGTCGAGCCAGGCCGTCGCCTGGCTGATGACGGTGGCGTACTCCTTCGTCGCCTCCTGCATCCAACCGTCCATGGCCAAGAGCAAAGCCTCAGTCTTCAGCTGCCGGGACGCGGGTCGCGTGTCGGTCTGACTGAGCAAGTCCTCGGTCAGAATCTTCAAGGCCGTGCTGTAGTCTCCCAATTTCGCCGCGCAACGCGCCTGGTAAAATCGCGCCCGCAGACCGGCCAGATACTCACTATACTTCTTGTACATTTCCTCGTAGCTCTTCGCCGCTTGCTCCAGCAACGCCTTGCGGGCCGGTGATTCCGCCGGCTCGGTATCCGCCTTCTCCTCCAACGACTCGGCTCCCCGCAACAACGCCAACAAGTACTCACCCCGGAGTGAATCCCGGTGCTCAACAGCCTCCTTGTCCGTGGACGCGTCGCTCTCCTTGGGCAGCTTGGATAATTCGTCGCGCAGCTCCGTCGTCGCTTGCACCGAAGCCTGGTTGGCAGCGTCGTACAGCTGGGCTGCCTCCCGCATCAGTGCCGCATCATTGCCGCGCTGCGCCTGCTCCAACTTCATCGCCGCCCACTGACGCAACAAGAGACTGAACTGCCGGCGAGCGAACAAGCGTTTCGGATTCTCCGGCTGCTCGCGGAGGAATTTCTCCAGGCTCTCCTTCGCTTCGTTCAGCATGCGCTCCCGCACTTCCCGATCGCGCAACGCCGACGCCGCCTGCACCAACGTGACCCCGCGCTGGTACGCCAGCTCCGCTTGAAACTGCGCGGAAACCAGTGGACTGCCATCCAGTCGCTCCAAATACATCAACGCGGCATCGTAGTAACCGCTGTCACGCAAGGCATCCAGAAAGGCATCCGCCGGCTCTTCACCGCGGACCCCAACAGGCACCATCAACGCCACCATCACACCGACCCAACAGCCCAGGAGCGTGGCAGACCACCGAACAGATACCATGTTGATCCTTCCCTCTCCCTGCCAATCGGCCTCGTAATCGAATTGGTGTTTGTGCCGCGCCCCGCGTCTTTGTGCCCGCCCGCGCTGTCCTGCTTGTCCGGCCCTGAGGCCCGCCGAGCCGCCAAAGTGTGAGCCAGGCGGACCCTGCCGCCCCCACGACCACCACGACCACCACGACCCCCACGACCACCTCCCACAAGGTGGCCACGACGGCCGAGGCCCCCAACCCCGAACGAGGCGACTCGTGGCGCCCCAGATCGATCTGGAGACCACTCGACACCCCTCATTCAAGCGCGTCGCTGAATTCCGAAAATCAACACGGCGACTCCATGCCGCGCATTCGACAGTTGAAGCAACAAGATGAGTTACGCGGCTCCCGATCCGCCAAAACCCCGATCCGCCCCCCCCTCGATACCCGTGGCCCAATGCCGATCCGAGACGACTGCAAACAACTTTAAGTCGTTACACCACAAAAATTTTCGGCAGCCAACCTGCGGTCGAGTACCACGCTCAATACAACACCGCCCCCCACTTGAGAACGTTTCCTAAAAGCTACCACCAAATCCCAACATCTCCAACCAACCCTCTTAGGTCAGGACGTTCCCCCCATGCAGCTGAACAGTATCGCCTCTGACCGGCAGACTTCACAACGGGTCTCTGACACGACCAGCAGCCGCATCCGTTGGCAAGCGCTCGCCGCACATCCCGGCGCAGTTAATCACCAGTGATCGACTACTAATTATCGGTTTGGGTGTGGGGTCTGCACGACGGTGCAAAACAGGTCGAAATCCGGAGCACCGAATTCAGGAGACGCGCTCGCCTGACTGGAATAATTCTGAGAACAGCGATGAGCCATTCGAGGCCTGCCGGCGATGTCTGGCACTGGCTCGCACCGAGAGTGTCGGTCGCGGAGGTCTTCGGATTTGGACTTCGTATCGAATGTTCGGTGCGTATGTTTCGGCACGGGCGAAGTCCCGCGTTACGATCGAAAGCTTCGTGGTGCGGCCGCTTGACTGCCTGCCTGGGACTGGGCAGCCAGGGGCCAGGTGCCCGGGGGGGCGGTCGTTTTGTGTCATCCAGCACGAACTTCCTGTCGGCTCTTTGGCCAGCAGACACCAACTGCCCGCGCAAATGCACGCTCGTGGATTGCAGCTACGGCCGACGGTTCGCCATACTGGACGTACGCTACACTGGATAATCTAGAGCTTGAGTGCTTCATGAACGGGTGAATTGGGGGTTGGGAGGGAGTGGGCCTGCCCAGTGCCTGCGCAGATCATCGGTGTGACAAAGCACCCGTACGAACGACACCCGTACGAAAGACAACTGGACGAACGGCGAATCCAGCAGCACCACGTCGGATTCGATCACGCTCCAGAATTGCGGGAGCTCCCCAACGCAAAACAGAAAGTGCCGGAACCAACGACATGATGCGGTTTGGACGTGACGACCGAGATTCCATTTTGGCTCCCCGCCGCAGGCCGCCACCCAACTACTTGGCGCGTGGCGTGCAATGGAAAATCCTCGTCCTGTTGTTTCTGTTCATGGGTGTGTTGGCACTCATGTCCCATGCGCGCAAGCCGGAAACCTGGCAATGGATGTGGAAACTGCAGGGAGGCGAGTCTCCGGCCGACACCAAGGCACTCCCCAGTGGCTCGTCCTCAACCTCGCAGCAGGGCACTGCCAGTAACCATGCTTGGCCGCAGACGCGACTGCCAACGGACGTCGACACGCGTCCACCGCGGCCAGGCGCGGGCGAGCGATCCTCAGCCGAACCGTTGGTAAGTGGTGGCACGAGCATTTCGGTACAAGCCGATGGAGGATCGGAGCCGCAAGATGATAACGTGAAAATGGCACAGCTGGATGGCTGGGACCACGTGCTGCGGCAACTGGCCGAATCCCAGCGGAAACTGTTGCGCCGCGGGCTTTGGCGGCAGCGTCATGACCAACGGCTCACCGGCAACGAACAAGCCGATTGGCGCGAACTCATGGGACGCTTACGTCAATTCTGGGATGCGTATCACACTCGTGCATGGGCCTCCGTGGCCCAGGACGAAGGGCTGCTGACCGATGCCCAGAAGCGATTGAGCATGGAGATCATTCAGGCATCCAAGACTATCTGGGAGCAGCGGTCCGCTGCTCTCTCAGCGGTGGGCGAGTCGCAACCGTTGACGGACGAGCAGGCAGCTCAAGTGTCGGACCTGCAGCGACAATTCGATCAACGGGCACTGGCGCAGATCGAAGATAATACGCCGCTCCGATCAGCGGACTCCGAGGCCTGGGATCGTTGCTGGGAGAAATTGCAGGCCCTCTCGCCGGCGGCCCTGTCCAGAGCGGAAGGACCACTCTCGTTTGTCCAACTCTTTTCCCAGCCGGCGGAATACCGCGGACGTCTGGTGAGGGTCACCGGCACCGTGCGGTGGGGATATCGAGTTGACGCGCAAGAACAGCGATTCGGCACGTCCGGCTACATCGTGCTGGGAATCCTGCCGGGTCACGGCACCAGTTCTCCGATGGTGGTGTATTGTGTGGAGCTGCCGCCCGGATTTCCCGAGATTCGCCGAGGGGAATCCGCGGAGAGAGGGAGTCAACTCGATGAAGATGTGGAGGTGACCGGCTTCTTCTTCAAGCGTTGGCTGCATTCCTCAGCCGGCGGCGCGAACCTTTCGCCGTTGATCTTGGGCCGCATCACACAGTGGGCCCCGCACCCCGCCTCGCTGCGCAACGCGCCGGCGGCGCGGATTTCCGCCTGGACTGCTGCGGTGGCGGTGATGGCCATGGCGTTACTCGGCACCGGTATCGCCACCTGGGTCTATCGCAGCAGTCGCTGGTCAAAGCCCGCGGCGGCTTCGGTAGCCCGACCGCCCACAACTCTCCCGTCATTTGACCAGACGCAGGTGCAAAGGGGTGTCGTCGACACACTCCGTGAGATGGCTCGCGCGGAGGACGATGCGAGTACTTGACTACTGGAGGACGATGCGCGTCGCTGACACCGGCTCACGATATGGCGAGGTTGACGGCTGCCAGGCCAGGAGAGAACGAGCGTCCCGCAGACCTTCGCCCGTCCCGCAAAACAGGTACCAGACAACTGCATCGCGAAACCAATTCACCTTCCGAGTGCCGACATGAACAGTACGGAAGCACCCAATCCGAGCCAACGTCGGACCTCGCCACGTGAGCGTGCAGCGAGCTTCTGTTGGATGTTCCCTGATCCGTTGTCCGTCCTCCGGTTTCGTTCAGTCTTGGGTGCTGGCGACCATTCTCTGTGGATGGGCCGATCGTGGGGGGCAGAGCGAGCGGCCCCGTTTCCGCGCGGCTCTGTCATGGCTGCCGGCTGGCTCGTCCTGAGCTGCGGGTTGGCGGCACCACAGGCGACCGCGCAGGACGCCGCTCCCTCGCCGCCGCCCGCCGTCGAGAGATCACTGGCCCAGGAACCTGGCCCCACGAGTGCGGCGTCCGGCCAGAACCCTACGGCCACTCGACCCCGTCTCTTGTCCGATCCGTTCCAGACGCCTCGCCAGCTGCTGCAACTGATGGACATTGGACCGAGCGAATGGAATGCGTTCGTCGATGGCCAGGCCATCTCGCCGGTCGATGAAGAGGCGCTGGTCAAGATCCTCTTTCGCATGCCCCACATCGAGCTGAGGGACATCGAGCGTTGGCTGCACAAGCAAGTTGCCTGGGACCAGCTGCTGGCTGAGTCAGCGGCACAACGCGGTGAGTTCTATCTATTGTCGGGCCGTGCGCACAGCATCACTCGGCTGGCGCTGCGTCCCCGTTTGGCTGGCTTGTTCGAGTTCGACCATTACTACCAGGTGCGTGTCGCGTTGGAGCAAGCGGACGCAGGCGGATCCGGCGGCAGTGTGCTTGTGTGCACACGGACCGTTCCCGCAGCCTGGCAAGACCGGACAGCCCTGGACGAACGGTGCCGAGTGACTGGTATGTTCATTAAACGGGAAGCCAACCGCGACGATCAACCACAGCTGTTATTCGCCGCTCCGAACATTGCCTGGTTGCCAGATCGCGTTGATCCGTCACTGGGCATCGGCAAGAGCGAGGTGCTGCTGGGCCAGCTCGGCATGGACGTAGGCCTCTTTGACGCGGTCCGTCCTCGCAATGGCCTACCGATCGGTGCCAGTGAACGAGAGTGTTTTTATGCGTTGTTGCAGGCGGCGGCACGTGCCGAGCCTCAGCAACTGACTCAACTGGCGGTGCCGTTACAGTTGGCGCCGCTCCTGCAACATCCGGAATCGGCTCATGGCCACTTGCTGACGGCAACCGGAACGGTGCAGCGCATCACGCGCGTCGTGGTGAATGAGGCGGATATCGCGCACCGATTTGGCATCGATCATTATTATCAGCTCGATGTGTTGGTGCCGGTGGGGGACGCGGCGGTCGAGGTGCGTAACGCCGGCGGGGGCAGCCAAGGTCCGGTCTATCGCAACGCCTTTCCGTTCACCTGCTGTTGCCTCACGCTTCCTGAGCAATGGCAACCGCTGCTCGGTCGCAGCGGCATCAGCGAGGATGCCAGGCTGACCGGCTTCTTCTTCAAGCTGTGGGCCTATCCGAACCCGTACGTGGCGTCCTTTGATGAGCGGCAGCGGCAACTGAGCCCGATGCTGATGCTCCACGAACCGATTCCCCGGGCCCCCGGGAAGCGCGTGCCCCACTCGACCGGACTCCTGGTGGGAGCAGGGTTTCTCGTGGTGCTGGCCACTCTTTGGGGGTTCGTTCTGTGGATGAATCGATCGGACCGCCAACACCGCGTGGTCCTGCTGCAGCAACGCTTCGGGGAGGGTGAAACACCTGATTTCGAGCCTCTTGACCGGCCGGACAAGTGAGCGGGGCAGCCGGGTTCAAGGGGTGCGCGGGATCGGCGCAGCGGACCTAATTTCGTGCCCCTACTTGACTTGCCGCGCATGGACCCCATATTCGATATTCCATCGAGAGGTCAGGCGGAGTCGGTTTTTGGTGTGACTTGATGTGCTCAGCTAATCAATGAAGGAGGTGCAAGACATGGGCCGAGCGAAGATCACGATTGTGGGTGCGGGAAACGTGGGTGCCACGACGGCCCATTGGTGCGCGGCGATGGAATTGGGGGATATCGTGCTGCTGGATATCGCCGCCACCGGCGATATGCCGCGTGGCAAAGCGCTCGACTTGATGCAAGCGCTCCCCATCCTCGGGTCCGATGCGGAGATCGTGGGAACGACGAGCTACGACATCACCCAGGACAGCGATGTCGTGGTCATCACGGCCGGCTTGCCGCGCCGACCGGGCATGAGCCGCGACGATTTGTTGGCCACCAACGCCAAGATCGTCACGTCCGTGACCCACGAGATCATCCAAACCTGCCCGAATTCCATTATCATCGTGATCAGCAACCCGCTGGACGCCATGGTCCAGCGGGTGTTTCAGGTCAGCGGTTTTCCTTCGCAGCGGGTGGTCGGTCAAGCCGGTGTGCTGGATACCGCGCGCTATCGCATGTTTCTGGCGGAAGAACTCGGTGTGAGCGTGGAAGATATTCGCGCCCTGTTGATGGGCGGCCACGGAGACACGATGGTGCCGATGCCACGCTTCACCACCGTGGGTGGCATTCCCGTCACACACTTCCTGGATGATGCGCGCCTGGCGAACATTATCGAGCGGACGCGGCAAGGTGGTGCGGAAATCGTGAACTTGCTCAAGACGGGCAGCGCCTACTATGCACCGGCAGCCGCGGCTGCTCAAATGGTCGCTGCCATCGTCCACGACAAGAAACGACTGATTCCCTGCTCCGCCTACTGCGACAAGGAATACGGCGTGGGTGGTTACTACGTCGGTGTGCCGGTCATTCTCGGAGCCCAAGGTGTGGAACGTATTATTGAACTCGAACTCAATGCCCAGGAATCCGCCGATTTTCAGAAAAGTGTGGACGCCGTGAAAGGACTCGTGACCAGCATGGGCGACCTGATGGGGGGAGAGTGACAGCACTCGTCTGCCCCGCCCCGACGCGATCGCCAGCCGGCGCACCAACGTGTGACATTGACAGGCGGATCGCTCTGATTTACAACCCGTCACCAGTGGCCCGGCACGAGTACCTGGATGCGGCGACATGGCCAGGCCGACGGCTCCCGGCGAGCGACTGTCGCTCGTCAGGCCAGAGCTGGAGGTCGCGGCTGATGGTCGCGAAGGCAGGCCACATGGGCTAGAATCTACGGAATTGTAACTCGACCTATTGCTGAGCACGTGAAGCGATTGGCTGAACCAATGCGTTCGTCGGCTTGCTCTTCACGTGCCACCACTTGAATAATCATCGTACCATGAATCGATTTCACCTGAAGGCTTCCCGCGCGGCCGCGGTGGCCCATCAGCCGCTTCACGTTGAACAATCGATCCTGAGCACAGCCAATCGTCGCGGACTCCACTACACGCTTTTTGCGCCACTGCATTACGAACCGAATTACTCCTATCCGCTCGTTGTTTGGTTACACGGTCCGGGAGACGACGAGCGGCAGTTATTGCGAGTGATGCCGTTAGTCAGCATGCGCAACTATGTCTCGGTCGGCCCACGAGCGCCGCACGTCATGCACGATGCCAGCCCCGGCTATCAATGGACGCAGTGCGATGCGGACATTTGCGCCGCCGAGCAATCGGTCTTCGAGTGTATCGACGTCGTGAACGAGAAGTTTCACGTGGCGCATCACCGCATGTTCCTGGCGGGCTATCAGGGGGGCGGTACGATGGCGTTTCGCTTGGGCCTGAAGTACCCGCATCGGTTTGCCGGTGTCTTGTCGCTGGGGGGACCGTTCCCGACCGGAAATACGCCGCTGGTCCATCTGGATGAAGCCAGACGCTTGCCGCTGTTCATCGCACAGGGCCGCTCGTCACTGGTCTATCCGATTGACAAGACGTGTGACGAACTGCGTCTGTTCCACGCGGCCGGCATGCATGTGACCTTGCGCCAGTACCCTTGTGGTGACGAACTCAATACGCAGATGCTGCACGACATGAACGTGTGGATCATGGAGCAGGTGACGGGGGTGACTTCCTCGGAGGTCGAAGACTTGTCGCCCCATTGCGGCGACGACAATTGAACGCCTGAGTTTCCCGCGAGTCATGCCGGCCGATCCCCATCGGAGCGGGCATCCGCCGCCAGACGGATTTCTTTGCATCTCCGAGACACATCGTGAGCTCGTTCGAGCAAGTTCACGGTATCTTCACGACGGGCGGCACACCCACAGCAGCGTTTGTCCCGCGGCCACGATCGGCTCCGTGAATTCGCACCGCGGAGGCGCAGGGGGCCATTCTCAGAAAAATTCCGGTCCTCGCGGCAACGCCGGGCGTCGGGGTGTCGCGCACCCACATTGACAGGCAGCGGAGTTTTGGAGTACAAACTCGCCGCGATTCTCCCTCATGGACGGGAGCCATTTGACACGGAAGTCAATTCGCTATGTCATCGTCATCTGCTGAAAACACAACTCCGACGCCCGCACCGGTCGGCCAGCGCAGGTCTTTCGGCGCTCGCCTGGTCGCCGTTCCCGCGCGGATGCTCAGCAGGTGTACGACAGAACCCGCTCCTGTCCGTCGTGCTGGTCTGCGGTACGGGTATCATCGTTGCTTCTGGCAGTTCGATTGGCTATTACGCGGTGACGCAGGGCATCTTCTCCGACCGTGAGGCGACGATTGGTGCGGCCTTGGACCGCCTGGACGCGGGAGAATACGATCAGGCCAAGGATTTAGCGGATCGCTTGCGCAAGAAGCTCGGCAACGACTATTCCCAGCTTGGCTATCCGTTGTTTGTGCAAGGTGCCGTGTTGGCACACGAAGCGAGCGAATTGGGTCCCGTGCAAGAGCGTCAGACACTTTATCTGGTCGCTGCTCGCTATCTGGAGGAGGCACGGGATCGGGGCTTCCCACCGGGTCGCGACCAGGAAGGACGCTATTTGCTGGCCACGAGCCTGTTTCACAGCGGCAGCTATGCGGAGAGTCTGCGTCCTTTGTTGGATGCCGCCAGCGACCAACAGGATCGGGCCTATGAGATCTACCGTCTGTTGAGTATTGCGTACTTGCGCGACACACCACCCGACTTGAACAGGTCTTTGACGTTCAATCGCCTGTGGTTGGAAGCTCCCTCTTTGACACGTGCCGAGCTTGACGAAGCCTATCTGCGGCAGAGCGAGATTCTGCTGGGCTTACATGATGCCGCCGCCTGTCACACGGCGTTGGACCAGATCGACGAAGACTCTCCCCTTCACTCCGAGGCGTTGATCATCGAGGCGCGTTTGCTGATCCAGGAAGGAGACGCGCTGCAGGGGAGTACCGGTGACACGGCCCACGTGACCGCGGAGGGGCAGAACAAGTACCGCCAAGCGATTGATGCACTGCAGCGGGCGCAGAGCAAGGACCTGTTAGGCGTATCGACGCGGCAGTCACGGTATTTGCTCGGCATCTGCCACCGGAAACTGGGGGACGTGGATGCGGCGAGCAAGGCTTTGGAGAGAGCCCGTTGCATGCACTACCGCACGCCGGAAGCGCTGGCGGCAACGGTGGCCGAAGCGGAGTTGGCGCAGGAGCGGGGTCGGGGCGACGCGGCCCTGGAGTTGTGGCTCAAGGCAATTGAGGACGTGGGACTCCCCTCCACCTACCAGAATCCATGGTTATCGTGGAACGATTTGCGGGGGCGTTTGATCGCGGGCCAGCGGCTCTTCCAGAGCAGCAAGGATTTCGTGTCGGCGCTCGCCCTGGCTGATGCGTTGGAAAGGATCCTGCCGGCGGACGAGGTCACTCAGGCGAGGGCCCAGACAGAGCAAGCGTGGGCGGAACAGCTCCTGGCGACCACCGCCACCCAAGACGCGGCGACAGCCGAGGTAACGCAAGCGGAAGCGCACCGTCGCTTCCGCCTGGCCGCCGTGGAGTTTCGGAAACTGGCCCAATTGCGGTTCGCCACGCGCCACTACGCTGACGACTTGTGGGAAAGTGGCCGCTGCTTCCTGCGGGGGCAGAATTACGAACTGGCCATAGAGCTGTTGCGTGAGTACCTGCGCCACGCGCCGAAAAAACAGTCTCCACACGGCCTGGTCGGGCTTGGCGAAGCCTACCTCGCATTAGGACGCTTCCATGAGGCCATCCAGGCGTTGGACGAGTGCATCGAGTATTTCCCGAAACACCCCGAGAGCTATCGCGCAAGGATCCTGGCTAACCAGGCGTACCAGGAGATCGGCGAGTTGGACAAAGCCGAGGCATTGCTGGTCGAGAACCTCGACAATTCACTCTTGGAACCGACCAGCATTCCCTGGAAGCAATCGCAATACGAACGGGGAAAACTGCTGTATCGCCAGGCCCTGATCCGCGCGACGGAGGGCCGCCTGGCATTGGCCGAGGCAAGTGACCCGAACCAACGGCAGGCGGGACTGCAGCAGCTCCTGGCGGCCCATGACTTGTTTCAACAGTCCATTGACACACTGGGACAGGCTATTACGCGGCACGAGCGGGACACGCAGTCGCTGCAAGCCTTGTTTCTCAAGGACGTCATGCACGCCCGCTACTGCGTTGGCGAAGCGTACCGGCAGTCCGCGGATGTGCTGAGTGAATCGTTGCGCGTCGAACCGACGCAGTCACGTCGCAACACATTGACCCAGCAAATGCGCGGCTACCTCCGTGAATCCGCGACGGCCCATCACGCACTACAGGAACTGTTGATTGCCAAGCAGACGCAAGACAAGCTGTCGGCCGTGGAACAGTCCATGTTGCGCAACACCTATTTTGCCTACGCCGATGCGCTGTTCGACATGGAAGCCTATGACGAGGCGATGACGGCCTATGCCGCCGCGACGAATCGCTTCCAGCACGAACCGGAAGCGTTGGAGGCGCTGATGCAGATAGCGAACTGTTATCGCCGTCTGAACGCTCCTGACGAGGCGCGTGGTACGCTGCGGCAAGCACAGGCGGTCTTGTCCCGCATTCGAACGGACGCCGACTTCACGAAGACGACAAGATACACGCAAGAGCAGTGGGGGGACGTGCTGGCGTGGCTCTCCCAGCTCTAACGGAATTCACCTGACGGTATCGCACCTGCACCGCGTCGAGGCACAGGGGGTGCCCAACGGCAGCTGCGGATAACGCCAGACAGGGAAACACGCGGCTGTGCCGGTGAGCACTGCCTGGGCAACGCCGCGGCGGCGGGATAGTGCGGACTTGAGCGACAGATGCGCACCGCGACGGGGCGATGGCAGCCGGCCGACGCCGGCGTGCGTGCGTATCCGGCGCGGCGGATCGCAAGTGGACATCGTCCCCGACGATTGTGTCCACCTGATCGATGGAACGACATCACACTACTGAGGACGATGGGCGTGGATGACCGGTTTGAAACCGATTTGCTCGCTGAATTGATCGGCAAGAAACTCGCCATACTTGAGCAGTTGCGCGATCTTTCGCGTCGCCAGTCGGATTTGATTACCGACGGCGAGATCCAGAGACTGCTGACCTTGCTGTCCGCCAAGCAGACATTGCTGGCGGAACTGCAGAAGATACAGAAACGGCTGGAGCCGTTTCGTCAACAGAACCCCGATGCCCGCACGTGGCGCAATCCCGCGGACCGCCAACGATGCCGGCAGGTGGCCGAGCGGTGCGAGACGTTATTGGGAGAGATCATGCTGGTGGAAAAACAGAGCGAAGCGGAGATGGCACGCCGCCGTGACGATGCGGTGGCGCGGCTCCAGAACACCCACTCGTCGGCCGAGGCGACCAGGGCCTACATCAACACGCCGACTCCCTCCCGTTCCCTGTTTGATCTGAGTTCAGAAACGTAAAGGTCGCGTCACACGCCCCTGCGGCGTGTGTACGGGAAAATCGGCACAGAAACACGGAAGCCGTTTATGCTCGATACTCTCACCAGGCCTCCCAGGCCGTTGACCAACACGCAGCCGGTCGGTGAGCCGGACCTGCAAGCCGTACTCGACGCCTGGCATGTTGCCACCGATCGACTGCAGCAGACCCACGAAACGCTCCAGCGCGAGGTACGCCGGCTGACCGACGAACTGGAGATCAAGAATCGGGAACTTGCGCGGAAGAACCGATTGGCCGATCTCGGCCAGATGGCTTCCCACGTCGCGCATGAAGTCCGCAACAGCCTTGTCCCACTCACACTCTACCTCAGCTTGCTCCGCCGCCATCTCGAGGGAGCCGACAGCACGTCGGCCATCCTGGACAAGATCGCGGCGGGATTCACTGCACTGGAGACCATCGTGAACGACTTGCTTCAATTCACCGCGAACCGCCCCCCCTCCTGCCAGACCTTCCGCTTGGAACCGTTGGTGCAGGAGGTCTGCGATGCCCTGGCACCGCAATTCACTGCCCAAGGCATCACGGCCGACCTGGACATCCCCACTCAGCTCAGCGTCAGCGCCGACCGGGACATGCTGCGGCGGGCGATGCTGAACCTCCTTCTCAACGCACTCGATGCCATGCCCCACGGGGGTGAACTGGCGGTGATCGGCACCCACGGCCGACACGGCGTGGAACTGGAGATTGCCGATAGCGGGCCCGGGTTCGTCACCGACGATCAACCGCGTCTGTTTGAACCGTTCTTCACCACGAAGAGCGGCGGCACCGGACTGGGGCTGGCTATTGTCGAGCGGATTGCCACCGCTCACGGCGGCGACGTCTCGGCCGACAACTGCCCCCAGGGGGGCGCCGCCTTCACCATTCGCTTGCCCTTTCGCCGCATGGAGGCAGCAGCATGATCATCCACGGCAACGTCTCTCCCGTGACCGGGCACGTGCTCGTGGTGGATGACCATTCGAGCGCACGGGAATCGATGGCGGATGTCTTGCGACATGCCGGTCATGACGTGCGGTGTTGCAGCAGCGCCGTCGAAGCACTCCGGCAACTCGATCGCTGGTCGGCCGATGTCATCATCACCGATCTGAAAATGCCCGGCATGAGCGGTCTGGAGTTCATTCGCGCACTCGAAGAGCGGTCCCAGGACGCACAAATCGTCATGGTCACGGCACATGCCACCGTCGCCTCGGCTGTCGATGCCATGCGTCACGGTGCCTTCGACTATATTGAAAAGCCCTTCGGCGTCGATCAACTGGAACAACTGGTGGACCGCGCACTGCGGCACGGAGACGCGGCACGGACCCACACCGCCGTACCGGCCGCGGGGACACACCGGCAGTCGGCTACGGGAGCCACCATGATCGGATCGAGCCGAGCCATGCAGATGCTGCGGCAGCGCATCGAGCAAGTGGCTCCCACCGACGAAACCGTGCTGATCACTGGTGAAAGCGGCACCGGCAAGGAACTCGTCGCCCGCCACATCCACCTGACCAGCAAGCGCGCTGCGGCCACCCTCGTCGGATTCAATTGCCCCGCACTCTCGCCTCAGTTGATGGAAAGCGAACTGTTCGGGCACGAACGCGGAGCATTTACCGGTGCTGACGCGCCGCGCGTCGGCCGCTTTGAATTGGCCGATCACGGCACCGTCCTGCTGGACGAAATCAGCGAAATCGAATTGCCGCTGCAGGCCAAACTGTTGCGGGTCCTGCAGGAAAAAACGTTCGAACGGGTCGGCTCGAGCATCACGCGGTCCGTCAACGTACGCGTGCTGGCGACCACCAACCGCGATCTGTATCAGGAAGTGCAAGCCGGCCAGTTTCGGCAAGATCTCTATTTCCGACTCGCCGTCGTCCCCCTCCAGGTGCCGCCGCTGCGTCAACGACCGGAAGACATCCCCGAGCTGGTGGAGTATTTCCTGCAACGCGCTGCGCAGCGTCTGGAGCAACCCGTGCCCCCCGTGGATTCCAGCGCCATGGACCTGATGCGCAGCCACTACTGGCCGGGTAATGTGCGCGAGTTGGAGAATATCGTGACCCGGGCCAGTGTGCTGGGGAATCAACAGACGATCACGGCCGATCAGCTGCGCTGCTGGTTGCTCGAGATGCCCGGGGCGGCGACCTTTGCGGAGCATGATCGGCAAGCCGGTATTGAGGTCGGCATGAGCCTGCAGGTGATGGAACGTCGACTCATCGAGGCCACCCTGGAACATTACGAGGGGCATCGCGCGAAAACCGCTCAGGCCCTGGGGATCGGGATTCGCACGCTGGCCAACAAGTTGCGCGGCTACGGCTATGGCCCCCGCGCCAAGGCGTTTGCCAAGGCGGCCTGACAAGCCGCGGGATGTCAGGGGTGAATCGGCACTTTCTGCCGGTGGCGACCCGCACAGTTTGCCGATCCACCTTCGCGGAGGAGGGGATGCGGCCGGAGAATCGTCCGATGGAAAATCAACTAAATCTCGCGAAATCAGGCGGCAAACGCTCCCTGGATGCCGTGTACGGCTGCCAGCGGCGGCGGCCCCCGCGGGCTCCGGCACACCGGTTGCACAGCCATTGCACCACCCACCGAGAAGCCGCGCTGCACGGCGCACCAACACCGACGACGCTACCTGCTGCTTGCCAATCCAGCACCTCTGTCCGCCCGCCGGCCTACCGACGCGAGGCGGCAGCCATCCCACGTTCGTGGAGGGTTAGCCCATGCTTCCCACCCTGTTCAACAAGACAACGCTCCCCATCCTGCAGGAAGTGATCAGCTTCAGCGAAGCCCGGCACCAGGTCCTGGCCGGCAATGTCGCCAATGCCGACACCCCCGACTACCGCGTCCGGGACCTGTCGGTAGAAACGTTCCAGGCGCGCCTGAAGGACGCGATCCAGACGCGGGAGAGCCGCCGGGAGGTCGCCTCGCCCGGCGATCTCAAACAGAGCCAGCCGGGAGACGAAATGCGGGAAGTCCGCGATGCGATGAAGAACATCCAGTTCCTGGATGGCAGCGACGTCGGGATCGAGCAGCAAGTCACCGAAGTGGCCAAGAACCAGTTCCTCCACAATCTGTCCGTATCGATCATGAGCAGTCAGTTCCGGCTGCTCCAAACCGCCATCAGCGAACGTGTCTAAGATCAACCTGGCGACACAGGCCTGACCAGCACCTGTGGCTCGCCGCAGCAGGGAAGTGGGCCGTCTGCGAACGTTGTCCCTTCGTTGCAGACAGCTCCGACGCCTGGGGAGATTGACCATCATGTTGACAGCTCTCGACATCAGCACCAGCGGCCTCGTGGCGCAGCGGATTCGACTCAATGCCATCGCGGGAAATCTGGCGAACATGTCGTCCGTGCGTAATGAGCAAGGCGAGATCAAGCCGTACCAACAACGGTTCGTGGTGTTCCAGCCCGATGAAGAACTGCAGACCGGCGACGGCGCCATCGGCGTCAAGGTCAGCGAAGTCCGCACGGAGAACGTGGAACCCGATTATCGTTACCAACCCAACAACCCGCTGGCCATCAAGACCGGCAAATGGAAAGGATATGTCGCCTATCCCAACGTGGACATCATGAGTGAGTTCGTCGACTCCCTGGTGGCGACGCGCGCCTATGAGGCCAATCTGGGGATCATGGAAATCACCAAGAACATGCAGGAACAGTCACTCCGGATTATCGGCTGACGGTCCGCCTTCCAGGCACCCGTCGAGTAGCATGGCGACCCTCCCGCGCAGCATGCTCCTGATACGTGTTATTGATGTAACGTAAGTGAGAGCCAAACGTGATGAACCCGATTCAAGGCGTACCGATTCCGGCCGTGTCGCTCCCCGCTGCACCGCCGGCGCCGCCGGCACTGGACGGCAACAGTGAAGCATCGTTCAAGGACCTGCTGCTCTCCGGCATTGACCAGGTCAACACGATGCAGTATCAGGCCGATCAAGCCGTGCAACAACTGATGACCGGTGACGACGTCGACCCCGCCTCCGTGCTGACGTCGATCCAGAAGGCCGACATGTCGTTTCGCATGATGTTGCAGATCCGTAACAAACTGATGCAAGCGTATCAGGAACTGAAAGACATGCGGATCTGAGCGGCGAGGAGAGACAGACTTAGAATCACCCGGAAAGGAATCCCAGAACACGAGCTGCTGACTGCTACCCCGACTGTCTGGGCACAGGGCCCTGCCGGCCGCGGACACTGACAAGTCACAATCACTCCGAAGTTCAAGCATGGGACGGAGCACCAAGGATGGACTTTTTGAACAAAGCGTATGGACAGCTCGGCGAGCTGTTCAAGGGCATGACACCTGGATCGCGGATCACGGCCGGCATGCTGCTGATCATGATCGTCGTCAGCCTGACCTACCTCTTCGTCTTTCAAGCCAATACGGCCGACAAGTTCCTGTTTGACGGGCGGGAGTTCGCCCAATCGGAATTGAGTGCCATGGAAGAGGCGTTCGCCGTGGCGAATCTCAGCGACTACGACATCGTGGGGGACCAGGTGCGCATCCCGGGCGCAAGCAGGTCCAGTACCTGCAGGCTCTGGAAAAATCAAATTTCGTGCCGATGAACTTCGAATCCGCGATTCAAGACGCGTTGAACAACACCCGCAGCTTTCTGGAACCGTCCGAACTCACCAAGCTCCGCATCAGCCACGCGGAACAACAGCGGTTGGGCCAGGTGATTTCGGCGCTCGCCGGCATCGAACGTGCCACGGCCCAGTATCGGGAATTCAAGACGGGGAGTTTTCCGCCGGAAATC
This sequence comes from uncultured Planctomycetota bacterium, assembly GCA_963802295.1. Lineage (GTDB taxonomy): Bacteria > Planctomycetota > Planctomycetia > Pirellulales > Pirellulaceae > JAJRVM01. The sequence continues at coordinate 395,952 of CAWDIM010000023.1, forward strand.
CAGCGGAAAGCCGTTATCGCGGCGAGCGGCAAAGGGAACCGGCCGATCAATCCCGCCGTCATCAACGTGATCCGCGCCACGGCTGCCGGCTGGTGGGGAATCCGCCCCGACGATGTCGTGGTGACCGATCTGAATAGCCAGCACACCTATCTTCCCGAAACGGAGGGGCTGGGGAAGGAATCCAAGCTCTACGCCGAAGCGAAGCTGATGTACGAGCAGACGTATCAGAACAAGATTTACGACTGTCTGTCGGTGTACCCGGGCGTCGTCGTGGGAGTGAACGTGGAAATGGACCCCGACATGGCCCATGAATCGACGAAGATCACGGTGGACCCGCAGACCATTCCGCTGGAATCCGAGACCTATCGCAAGACGCTCGAGAGCGGGCCGGCTCCGGGCGGCCGCCCCGGCGCCGTGCCCAATGAAGTGGCGGGCAACGTCCCGCGCGAGGTGGCCACGACCGCCAGCCAGAAGTCCTCCACCGACGAAAACCGCGAACAACAGCGATCGATTACCGGACACGAACAGACCAATCGCAGGAAAGCGCCCTTCGTTCCCACCACGGTGACGGCCACGGTCTCGGTTCCTCGCAGTTACTATCGGCAGTTGTGGAAGCAGGATCCGAAGAACGCGACGCCGCCGGGGGAAGAGCCGAAGGAGCCCTCGGACGCGGAACTGGGCCCCCTCGAGACGATGATCAAGGAGCAGATCGAGAGCAAGGTGGCCCACGTGCTCCCGCCGATGGCCGCCGGCGACAGCCCCTTTAAACAGGTCGAGGTCAGCACTTACGGCGACTTGCCCGTGCCTTCGCTGGAGGAGCCGTCGCTGGCCGCCTCGACGCTGGCCTGGTTCGCGGACAATTGGCAGACACTCGGCCTGTTCGGCGTGGGAGTGACCAGCCTGCTGTTTCTGCGGAGCATGATTCGCTCGGCCACTCCTGCCGCCGCCTCCGCCGCGCCGGCCGCCGCGCCGCAAACCACCCAAGAGGAAGAGGAAGAAGCGCAGGAAGAGGCACCTGCGATTCTGCATCGCCGCACGCGAACCACCGGAGGTTCGTTGCGCGACGAACTGACCGCCATGGTGCGGGAGGACCCTGACGCCGCCGCCAACGTGCTACGCACCTGGATTGGAGACGCAGCATGAACAAGGCAGCACTCCGGCGAGCCGCCATCTTGATTGCCAGCCTGGATACGCACAGCGCTGATGCGCTGCTCGATGAAATGTCCGCCGAACAAGCGGCGTTGGTCCGCCAGGCTGTCATGGACCTGGGAGAGATCCACCCGAGCGAACAGCAGCAGGTCATCGCGGCGTTCGTCCAGCAGGGCCCCCAGTCACATGTGGACGCGGCATCCGGCGTGGAAGTCGATCCCGAGCTGGCTCGCAAATTCGCGCAGCCACCGGCCGTGACACCGCCACCGATCGGAGTGGCCGACGCCGATCCCACGGCGGGCCCCTTCGCGTTTCTGGACGCGGTCGACCTGGACAAGCTGGCGTGCGTGCTGTCTGGCGAACATCCGCAAACAGCAGCCATCGTCATCGCGCATCTCGAGCCTGCGCGGGCCGCGGCAGTGTTGGGGCGTCTGCCTTGCGCACGGCAAAGCGAAGCCTTGATGCGCATCGCCCGCCTGACCGCTCCGCACCCGGATGTCATCCGTGATCTGGCACACGAAATGCACTCCCGGCTGGCGCATGGCGGAGAACGGGAGGAAGTTGCCGCGGCCGGGTTGGCCAGCGTGGAGGCCATTCTCCGACACGCGCCGACTCACCAACGGCAAGGACTCGTTGCGGAACTGTCGCAGCATGACCGCGTCCTCGTGCGCCAACTGCGATTGCATGTGTCCGACAGCCAATCCGCTCTTCCCCCCGCCGCCGAGGCCGCTGCGACCAGCGGCCTGCCCGGCACAGCCGATCGCGACTTCCCCCCCCGCGCCGCCGGTACACCTGTCGACGCGGTGGCGCCGCGCCGCAGAACCAGCGTGACCTTCTCGGAACTGGAAGGTCTCGATCACGCGGCGCTGGCCCAGATCCTGCGGCGCTCCAGCCCCAACCTGACACTCCTGGCATTGGCCGGTGCCAGCCACGACTTCGTACGGCAGATCCTGGCACAATTGCCCAGCCGCGAAGCAGCGCAACTGGACCGGCGCATCCAGCAGATCGGCCCGCTACGTTTGGATGACGTACAGCGCGCCCAGCAGCAACTGGCCGACATTGCCCAGCAGCTGATCGATGAAGGACAGATCGTGCTCCCCGGGCAGCCACGCTTCGCCGTCGCCGCATAGTCTACCCTGATAGCTCATTACTCCCCTTGAAAATCAACTATGGCAACTGTGATTAAAGCTGGCCGAGTGATTCCCAGTGGCACGACCGTGCAGCATGCGGAATACAATCTGGAAGACGTCTCCCAGACCGCCGCGCATTACCTCGACACGGTCAAACAGCAGGCGGCGCAGATCGTGCGCGAAGCGCAACTGCAGGCGCGGAAGGTCCTGCAACAAGCTGAGCAACAGGGACGCCAGGCGGCGGAAACCGCCGCCCAGAAAGCGGCGTTGGCCGAAATCGAAACGCGGTGGCTGACGCTCGCTCCCGCGCTCAGCCAGGCCATCAACGCGACCGCCCAACTGCGGACCGCCTGGCTCAAACAGTGGGAGCAGAACATGGTGCGTGTCGTGGTCGCCGTGGCCGAACGCGTCATCCGGGGCGAGCTGTCACGTCAGCCCCACATTTCCCAACAGTGGATCCGCGAAGCATTGGAGCTGGCGAGCGGAGCCAATACGATCACCCTCCAACTCAACCCGGACGACTTCGCCGCTTTGGGCGAGAAGTCCGAGCGGATCAGGGAACAATTTGGGCAACTCGCACCCACCAGCATCGTCGCGGAACCGAGCATCTCGGCCGGCGGCTGCCGCGTCTTGACCGACTACGGACATATCGACCAACAGGTGGCCAGCCAACTGGCCCGCATTGAGGAGGAGTTGACGACCTGAGTGGCTGCCCCAAGCGGCTGCCCCAAGTGGCTACCCCGTGAAACGCTGAACAAAAACGCCTTCCTGCGACAAACCGATGACTCAAGACCTGCTCGATCTGTTACCGCAAATCATGTCCACCGCGCTGGTGGGAAGTGTCGTGCACACCGACGGCCTGGCCACCTCCGTGGCCAGTTTTCCCGCCCCCGTCGGGGCCATGGTCGAGATCGAACGGCAGACGGGCGGCCCGCTGCGCGGTGAGGTCATTGGTTTTCGCGACGACAAGACCATCGTCTACCCGTTTGGCAGCGTGGCGGGCGTGCGACGCGGCAATCGCGTCCGCATGATCAGTACGGCACGATATATCCGTGTGGGCGAGGGGCTGTTGGGGCGCGTGATCGACGCGCATGGCCAGCCCTTGGACGGTGGTCCCCCCTCAGGCTCGATGGCTCGTACACGACTCGATCGCCGACCTCCCGCCGCGGTCGAGCGACCGCGGATCCAGCAGCGACTGACGACCGGTATCCGGGCTATCGATGCCATGCTCTGCTGCGGTCGCGGGCAGCGTATCGGTATCTTCTCGGGATCGGGGGTCGGCAAGAGCGTGACCTTGGGCATGATGGCCCGCAACACGTCGGCTGATGTCAACGTGATCGGGTTGATCGGCGAACGAGGTCGCGAGGTGAACGAGTTTCTGCAGCGGGACCTGGGCCCGGCCGGCCTGCAGCGCAGTGTCGTGGTCGTGGCGACCAGTGACGAACCGGCACTGGTGCGCGTCCAAGCCGCACTCACCGCCACCGCCGTGGCCGAGTACTTTCGCGAGCAAGGCCGACACGTGCTGCTGATGATGGACTCCCTGACTCGTTTTGCGATGGCTCAACGCGAAATCGGCCTGGCGGCGGGCGAACCTCCGACAACACGCGGCTATCCACCCAGCGTCTTCGCCCTGCTCCCCAGGTTGGTCGAACGCGCCGGACTCACTTCCCAAGGGAGTATTACGGGCTTCTACAATGTCCTGGTCGAAGGAGACGATCCCAACGAACCGATCAGCGACACGGTCCGTGGGCTGCTGGACGGCCACGTCCTGCTCTCGCGGCGACTGGCCGGACGCGGGCATTATCCCGCCATCGATCTGCTCAACAGCATCAGCCGCCTGATGCCCGACCTGGCCTCGTCCGAGCACTTGCACGCCGCACAGGTAGTCCGCGAGCTGATTGCCGTGCACCACGAACACGAGGACCTGATCTCGATCGGCGCCTATCGCGCCGGGAGCAATCCGCAGGTCGACGCGGCCATCGCCATGAAATCGGAAATTGACCAGTTTCTGCGCCAGGCCATGCAGGAAACGGCGGATGCGGAAACGGCCAGCAAGTCGCTCGTCGCACTCGCCGCGCGGTGCCGCGCGGCCAGCAAATCCACGTCTGATACCCGCTCCCCGCAGGCTGCACGAGCTTAGTCGCCGCGTGCACCGCGGACAAGGAAATGCGATACCACCATGACTCGTTTCACCTTTCGCCTGCAGCCGCTGATGAAGCTTCGCGAAGCCCACCGCGACCGCTGCCGCGAGGACTTGGCGCACGCCTATCGAGCCGACCAGATCCTGCAGGAGCGACAGGAAGCAGCACGCCAGGAGATCGCGGAAACCAAGCGACAGGCACGTTGCCAGTCCGAACCAGGCAGGGTGGAAGTGGAGAGTCTGCTGAATGTCCATCGCTACGAACTGATACTCTCGTCGCAACTCCAGCAACTTGCCGCACAACGCCAGAAGATCGCCGTCGAAATCGAACGACGACGGCAGGTATTGGTGGAGGCCGATCGCGAACTGCGCATCCTGGAAAAACTGCGGGAACGGCACGCACTGGAATTCCAGCAAGCCGAGGAGAAGGTCGAGCTGCGTCAAATGGACGAGATTGCCTTGCGGGGCCAACGCTTGTTGCGGAAAGGGAATGAGTCGTGAAGAAGATCTTCGCCTTCCTCGGCGCGCTGCTCAGCTACTTCTGCATCGCCACGGTGATCGCCCTCCTCACGGCCATCGGGGCCATGTGGTTCAAAGGCGCACTGGATGAAGATCGACTCTACCGCGTGCTGGCCTCCCTGCACGGCGTCGACATGGTGGCCATGCAACGCGAATTGATTCGGGAAGCGCAGGCTCCCGACCTGGAACAACCTTCGGCGGCGACCAGACTGGATCAGCAGATGCTCAAAAGCCTCGATCTCGATCTGAGGGAACTGGCCGTGTCCAAAGGGCTCGCCTCACTCGGCGCCATTGAGACGCATCTGCAGATCGAGACGGCTCGCTTCGAAGATCTGAAGAAAGCGTACGCGTCCAAGCTGAGGGAACTGGAAGAAGACGAACAAACGACGTCGATGAGGGAACTGCAACGCACCTTGGAAGCCATTCGTCCCGACCAGGCCAAGGAACAGATCCTCAAAATGCTCGATGACGACGCCTTGGATGATGTCGTCACGATTCTCACGAAGATGGCCATCGACAAACGCAAGAAGATCATCGCCGAATTCAAACAGGGGGCCGATGCCGACAAGTTGTACGAGATCCTCAAGAACATCCGTTTGGGCGAGCCGGCCGTTTCGCAAATCGAAGACGCGCGCGACAAACTGAAGCAGTTCGGCCCCACGCAGTAGACGAACCCGAGAGCAAAGAGGTGGGTGAAGCATCATGGACCTTCCGATACGGGACAACTTCGGACCGCGAGACCGCGACACGGCGCGGCTGGAGACGGCGCGGCTGGACAGCTTCTCCGCGTCGCGCGGCGACGCCGAGTACACGTTCGCTGAGCACCTGACACTTCCCCCCGCGCCTGCGATCGCGGCGTCTCGACAGGCTGACACCGCCGAGCGCGAGCCGATTGACGAGTCGCGCAATGCCGACACCCCGGCTGCCGCCGACGTCGCCCAGCCGCCTCCCGCACGGGACGCAGAACGGCCCGACAGGGCCGAACACGACGTGGCGACAGAGCCTCCCGCCGCCGCCGTCGAGGCGGACAAATCCAGCGGGGCACACGCCCTCGATTCCCCCTCGTCCGACGCCGAACACTCAGAAACATCGCGCGAGAAACCGGCCGCCGGAGCCGAGCCCCCATCGCAAGTCACGGCCGCCGACGGTCAGTCGACGTTGGTTCCAGGGACAACCCTGCCGCCAACGCTACCGATCGAGACGGCAGCGAGCGAAACGGCACAGTCGCACGCGGGGAAGTCCGTGAAGTCGGCCGACGCCACGACACCGGCAACCGGCGCCGCAGTAGCCGGCGCGACGCCGCCACGGCCGCCGGCAGCCGATGCCCAAGTCAAGCCGACGGCCGAAGCCCCAGCCGCGTCGCCACAAGAGACTGCGCAGGCTTCCGCGCCGCACGAAGGAGACCCGCGCGGATCAGCACCTGCCGACACGAAACAGGCGTCCCGCAAGCCATCCGCACAGCGGGACCAGGGGAAATCCGCAGACCCGCATCGCACCGCCGAAACCGACAAGACGGACGCCAACACACGGGCCCCCGCGGCGATGCCCAATGGTGACATGACCGCCCACGCTGTCGACTCAGTCCCTGATCTGCCGCTCCCATCCGCCGCCATGGCGGATGAAGCGGCGCGTGCGGAGACCGGCGACGCACAAGCGAAAACGGTGCTGGAACCCAATCCCCGCGCGGCCGCGGCGGCCGAGCGATTGTCGGACCATCTGTTGCCACGCGGCGGCAGCCGCCCCGATACCGCCGGCGAAATGTCGCACGCCGATCAGACACGCTTGATCCAGCGCGTGGCCCGGGCGATTGAAGCGGCCCCGCAACGCGGCGGCTTGATTCGCTTGCGGTTGAGTCCCCCGGAACTCGGCTCCGTGCAGATGGAAGTCACCCTCCACAAGGGAGTCCTGTCCGCCCGACTCGAAACCGAAACACCTACGGCGCGCGCCGTATTGCTGGACAATCTCCCCCAGTTGCGCGAACGACTGGCCGAACAAGGCCTGCGAGTGGAGAGCTTCGAGGTTGACGTGTCACGGCGCGACACCGGAGACTCCCAACATCAGCCGCACGATTTCCGCGAATCCACCGAGTCGCCGCCCGCCAATACGACACGTCACGGAGCGGTGGACGCGACGCGGGACGTAGAACGCTCAAACAAGATGCGACAATTTATCCACCCGGGAAACCTGAACGTAGTAATCTGAATGCCGTAATCGAAATGCCGATCGCTATCGTCACGCGGCAGACGAGAGTCCGCCCACCATTGCCCAAGGACATGCAGATATGACCGCCGTATCAGCCCTCAGCAACAGTACTTCATCGACCAACTCACAATCCAGCAGCAGTGGCCTGCAGGATGTGGACATCGACAGCTTCCTGAAACTCATGATTGCCGAACTGCAGAACCAAGACCCGCTTGATCCGATGAAGAACAGCGAGATGCTGCAGCAAATCGGCCAGATGCGATCGATCGGCGCCACGGACAAGCTGACGTCGACCCTGGACGCGGTGCTGGTAGGACAGAATCTTACCACCGCCAGTTCGCTGATCGGCAAAGAGGTCAACGCCTTGACCGACGCCGGCTCCAACGTGCAAGGCGTAGTGGATCGCGTCACGGTCGTTCCGGCCGAGGATGGGAGAGCCGGGGCCGTACGCATTCACATCGGTGACAATGACGTGTCGCTGCCAAACGTGCGCGAGATCCTCCCGGTTTCGCCCTGATAAGCCCTGAGGGAGTGAGCGTGTGACAGCGAGCCGGACGGGTCAAGGATAAATATACATGGGCAGGACCCTCACGGGTCCGACTGCTGGTGACCGCCGCATGCCAACCTCCGGCGGTGGTTCCCGGCCTGACGGAATCGGTCGACGGTCGACCGGACAAGTTTCGATTTCCAGCCGAAGCACCGAGTGGCTTTGGTTTCAGAATATGGCCATGGAAGGGGAAGAACATGGGACTATCATCCGCGATGACCACGGCGTTGACAGGTCTTCACGCGGCGGAAACTCAGATTGACGTCTCGGGAAACAACCTCGCCAACTCGCAGACCGTCGGGTTCAAGGCATCGGACGTGATCTTTGCCAACCAATTCCTCAGAACGCTCAGCCAAGGCTCTTTGCCCACGGAAAATTCGGGTGGCACGAACCCACGTCAGATCGGGTTGGGCGTGCAAGTGGCGGGGATCACCCCCGACTTCAGCCAGGGAACGATCGAGATCAGTGCGAGTCCGTCGGACCTGGCGATCCAGGGCGATGGCTTCTTTATCGTCGAAGGTCCGCAGGGGGAACCGCTGTTCACCCGCAACGGTATCTTCAATACGAATTCGGAGAATGAGCTCGTCTCCGCCACCGGGAACCGCTTGCTGGGCTATGGCGTCGATGAGTTCTATCGACTGCAGGAAACCACGCTCGTCCCGCTGGTCATTCCCTTGGGATCGGCCGCCGCGGCCCAGGCGACGCAAAACGTCTACCTCAACGGCAATCTCACTCCCACCGGCGACGTCGCCACGACGGCGGAAGTGATTCAAAGCAGTGTGCTGGGAGACGGTCAGTACCTGCGCCCGGACCTCGACACCATGACCGCCGGCACCGCCCCCCGACCCGATGCCACCGGCGTGGGAGCAACCGCCTCCAATACGGGGACGGGGTTCAACGCCGGTAATCGGTACGAGTATGTGTTCACGCTCGTCGATAGCGCCGGCGCCGAGACACTGCGGTCCGAAACGACCACCGTCGTCGACGTGACCTCCGACAGCAACGCCATCACCTTGACCGATTTACCGGGTAGCGCCACGTACGATCAAGTGAACGTCTATCGACGGCTGCAAGGAGCCCCCAATCCCACGTACCAACTGGTCGGCACGGCCACCCAGGGACAGGCGTCCTTTCAAGACACCAGCTACGATATCAGTACCCAGCCCGAATTGGACAGTACCAGCCTCAACGGCATCTACAACTACGTGATTACGTTTTCGGGATCGGGGGGCGTCCCCGAGAGTCGTCCCTCGGAACTGCTCTCACCACCTCCCGTCGTGAATGGGCGGATCTACCTCGACAACTTGCCTCCCTTCCCCCCCACCGGACCCGACGTCCCGACCTACGACACGATCAATCTCTATCGCAGCTTGTCGACCAATGCCGACCAGTACTACCTGGTCGACAGTCTCCAGCCGGGTTTGGGAGAAACGAACTATACGGATCATCTGAGCGACGCGGAAATCGTCACGCATCAGGCGTTGGACATGGACGGCCCAAAAATCAACAACGCCACCAATCTACTCGACATCGTTCGTCGCGATGGGCTGCAGTACGACCATCTGTTTGAGGCGGGCGAGTTGACGTATACGGGGCGCAAAGGGGGGAATCTCTTGACCCCCAAGTCGCTCACCATTACCGACACCACCACGGTGGCCGACTATCTCCGATTTCTGGAATTGGCTTCCGGCATCCAGAAACCGGTGGCGGGTGATCCGATCACCATCCCCAATTCGATCAACACCATTGCGGGTGAATCAGGCACGCTGTCGCCGGGCGGCGTGGTGACGGCCGACGGGCGGCTCCGCATGGTCTCCAACAATGGCACCGGCAATGCGCTGAGTATCCCCTCGTCGGGATTCCAGCTGACGCACGCCGATGGAACGACAACCGCCCCCAATCTGGGCTTCTCCAGCGTCCAGGCGGCGGCCGGTCAAAGTGCTTCGTCTGATTTCATCGTTTACGATTCCCTCGGCATTCCGCTCGACGTCCGCCTGACGACCGTGCTCGAATCTCGTAATGGCCAGACATCCACCTATCGCTGGTTCGCCGATTCGGGCGACAACGATCCGGTGGGCCCGGATTATTCCATCGCGGTAGGCACCGGCCTGGTCTCGTTTGACGGTGAGGGGAATCTGGTGGAGGCAAACAACCCGGTGATCACCATCGGTCGCAATGACATCCCGTCGCTCAACCCGCTAGTCGTCAACCTGGACTTCTCCCAGGTATCTGGATTCGCCTCGGAGCGCAGCGAGCTGGCGGCTTCGCGGCAGGATGGTTCCGCGGTCGGCACGCTGACCAGTTACAGCATCGGGGAAGGTGGCGAGATCATGGGCGTCTTCAGCAACGGCATCGCCCGCACGCTGGGGCAAGTCCGACTGGCCCAATTCGCCAACCCGACCGGTTTGGAGCAGCGGGGCGAGAACATGTTTGGCATCGGCTTCAACTCGGGACTGCCGGTGGAAGGCAATCCGGGCGAACTGGGCCTGGGGAGCATCGTGGCCGGGGCCCTGGAATTATCCAATACCGATACAGGCGAGAACCTCATTTCGCTGCTGTTGGCATCCACCCAGTACCGGGCCAATTCGCGGGTCATCTCCACCGCGCAGCAATTATTGGACGATCTGCTGAATATGCGGCGGTAACGATCCAGTCGGAAGGAGTAAACAAACGTGGTGAACCAGCGGAAAAAGCGGGCGGGGGGCCGATTTTCGCCCTCCCGACCTGCCGGATATGGCCTATGTTTTCCAAGGGCCGCGACCCCGCAGGGGCGCCACCGCGCAGCGAGAGGATGGTTGGCATGATCAAGCTGACCCGCTTGGACGGCGAGCTGTTTATCCTGAACGCCGAGCTGATCCGGTACGTGGAAGCACGACCGGATACGTTCATCACCCTCACAACGGGCGAGCGCGTGGTGGTAACGGAAACAATGGATGAAGTGTTATTGCGGGCTTTGACGTATCAACAGACCAAGCACTTGATTCCGGCCGCTGTCGCGACGAGCACCATTCCCGTCGGCTGCGCCGCGAAACATGTTTGAGGCGCACGAGCAACGACGAAGTGAGTTACGTGATTAGGGCAATCGTGGCGACGCGAGTGACGGCGTCGCTCAAGTGTTCGGATCGAGGGAACGATGGATATTTCGAGTCTTGTGGGATTTCTGATTGCCACCGCACTGGTCATCGGTTCGATCGCCATGGGAAGTGCGCCATTCAGCGCATTTATCGACATTCCCTCCGTGCTGGTGGTACTGGGTGGCACGTTTGGCGCCACTTTGATGTGTTTCCCGCTCAAGAGTATCCTGACGGCGCCCATGGTCACTAAGAAAGTATTTCTGAACAAGACGGAACACGTACCGGACCTGATCGAACAACTGGTGAGCCTGGCCGAGACGGCGCGCCGCGACGGACTGCTGGCACTCGAAGCGCGGCTGGGCGAGGTCCAGAACAGCTTCATCCGGTTGGGAATCCAGATGGCGGTCGATGGCACACGACCGGAGATCATCGAAGACATCATGCGCACCGAAATGGATGCCGTGGCCACGCGTCATCGGGACGGAAAATCGATGATGGATCAGGGGGCGAGATTCGCCCCGGCCTACGGCATGATCGGTACGCTGATGGGCCTGATCATGATGCTCAGCGACATGTCCGACCCCTCCAAAATCGGTTCGGGCATGGCGGTGGCCCTCATTACCACACTCTACGGCGCCATCGTCGCCAACGTCGTCTGTATGCCCTTCGCGGAAAAGCTGGGATTCATCAATAAGCAGGAAATGCTCGGCCTGGAAATCGTCGTGCGGGGAATCATGGCCATCCAGTCAGGCGAAAATCCGCGGGTCGTGGAACAGAAACTCAACACGTTCCTCCCCCCCAAACTCCGTCCACGCGAGGAGGCGGCCTGACAATGGCACTGGTACAAGAAGAGGACGCCGGCGGTGGCGTTCCCGAGTGGGTGGTCACCTTTGGCGACATGATGTCCCTGCTGTTGACGTTCTTCATCATGCTCGTGTCGATGAGCGAAATCAAGGAAGAACAGAAGTACCAGGCCATGGTCGAGTCGCTGACCAAACGATTCGGCTACGACACCTCCGTGCAGAGTTTTGCTCCGGGACAGTCACACCCCCGTAACGCCGCGATCGCGAAAGTCGCCAACGATGGACGCGCCCGTCGCATGAACGTGATGCAGGGGGGTGACAAGATCCAGGCGGCCGTGGGGGAACATCCGCGGGTGCGCATCATTCGCCCAGGGGAAAAAACCAATATCGGAATCGTCGTCTTCTTCGACGAATCCTCGGCCCAGTTGACGGACGAGGCGCGCCGCGATCTTGATGGAATCGTTGCCCCCTTGGGTGGTCAGCCACAGAAGATCGAAATCCGCGGACATTCCTCGCAGAAGCCACTCCCAGCGGACTCCCCTTTCAAAACCCACTGGGAATTGGCCTATCAGCGATGTTGGAATACGTATGAATACTTGACGCAGAAAAAGGGATCGACCCCCGCCGCATCCGCATCGCGGTCGCAGGGCCGTATGAGCCGATGCACCTGGGTGCCGATCCCCAAGCCCAACGTGAAAACCCGCGTGTCGAGGTCTTCATGCTGGATGAAACTGTGAGCGACCTGATGGGCACGGAGAAGGAGCGCGAAAATCAATTCACGGATGGCGGTATTCCCTGATATGTGACAAGTCGCACCCCACAACCGCGACAAACTGGATCCAGGAATTGATGCCATGGCAGACACTGAACAACCAACGCCTTCACCCAAACCACGCGGCTCCTTGCTCGGCCGACTGTTGATCGCGGCCTTCATGGGCGCCATCGTCATCGCCGAATGCTTGTTCGCTTACTTCTGGCTCCCCAGCGCTGATGAAGTGGCGGCCCGCGTCGAACAGGTCGCCCAACGGGCTCAAAGCGACCCGGACGCCGCGGCGGGAGACCAGGCAAAGAAGGAAGTCTTGACAGTTGAGGTAGACCTGGGGGCTTTCACCGTCACCAATCATCGCCTGCTCAACGAGTCCACGTTCCGCACCGACTTCCATTTGTGGGGGACGGTGGCAGAAAGTGATCAGGGCGAGTTCAACACGCTATATCTGCGGAATCTGAACCGTTTTCGCAGTCAGGTTATCGAAGAAATCCGCGATAGTGAAATAAGTGCCCTGGAAGATGCCGGGTTGGACTTGATCAAACGGCGATTTTTAGAGAAAAGTAACGCCTTGTTTGGCAAACCCCTGTTACGGTCGGTTGTGTTTGCCGACTACACGTTCGTCGAACTGTAGCGGCAGTCTCCGGGCCTCCGACCGTCTTTGCGAAGCGCAACTCCATGACAGACGGCACGGACAATCTGGGCCAGGACGAAATCGAGGAACTGCTGCGCCAAGCCTCGGCCGGTGCCGCCGCTTCCCCGGCACCGCCGCGTGAACCGCCGCCGGCTCCGCGGCCGACCGTGGAGATTGGTCCCCCACCCCCTGCGCATCCGGACCCCCACACCGGGTATGCGACGTCCGACATGGACGGTGATCTGCAGCTGCTGTTGAATCAGGCTGAAGAGGCCATTCGGTCGGTGGATCAACCGATCGAGAACCGTGTGCCGGGGTTGTCCCCCTTCTCGTTGAAGCCTCTGAGCGGCGCGCCGGCGACGACGGAACGGGCATCACTCGAGTTGCTCCGCGATGTGGAACTCGACATGCGGATCGAGTTGGGCGCACCCACATGTATTTGGAGGATGTCCTCCAATTGCGCAAAGGCTCGGTCGTCCCCTTGGACAAACTGGCCGGTGACCCGGTCGATGTTTATGTCAACGGTCGGCTGGTCGCACGGGGCGAAGTCCTCGTGCTTAACGACAATTTTTGTGTGCGGATTGCGGAATTGATATCCGGGGATGAACTCGACTGAGCGGGTCGGCGGCGGGTATTCGCCGCCTGCCGAGTTGTGAGCCGAGCCAGGACGAGTGTGCATCGCCCCGCATCCTGATCGGCAGCTTCGGCGAATCAGCTTGAGACAAAGCGAAAAGGAATGGCAAGGATGCCGCGGATCGCGTTATCACTGATCGCCGCCGTACTGGTCAGCTGCCTGGCACAGCGTGGCTCGGTAGGGGGCGATGAGAGTCTGGGCACTGTAAGGTCGCAACAGCGGCACGCTTTGCCGTCCAATCGCCGCGTCGAGGACCCGCTGCTCGCCGTGCGCGACGGCGTCACATCTGACAGCGAGTTGGCCCGAGAGCGGCTGCCTCTGTGGCTTGTCAAGCGAACGGAACTCGCGCCCCGCTTGGCGGTGGGCGGGGCGATCCCGATTCCGCCCGCCAGGCGGACAGCCGAGCGCGACAAGGGACAACCGTTGGACCGAGTGGCAACCGCTCGCGGCAACATTACGAGCGTGGTGTTGAGCAGCCTGGCGATTGTCTTGGGGCTGTTCTTTTTTGTCGTCTGGCTGGCTCGGCGGGCATTCCCGAAGACCTCGACGACTCTCCCGTCGGAAGTGTTGGAAGTGCTCGGGCGATCCCCGATCGCGAGCCGCCACAATCTGCAACTCATCCGGCTCGGCCAACGCTTGCTGCTGGTGTCCGTCAGCTCCGACGGCGCCGAGACGCTGGCCGAAATCACGGACACGGACGAGGTGAACCAGCTGGTCGGCTTGTGCCGGGAGAACCAGCCGGGGAGCATTGCGGGAACGTTTCGTCAAGTCCTCCACCAGTTAGGGACGCCGCCAGCCGCTCGTGGTCGCCCGGCGCGGGCCGCGTCGCCGGACCAGGCATTTGCCGCGTCCGGCGAGCCTCGTCACAGGTAGATCCGGGGGCAGGAGAGGCGGCAGGTAATTCGTTTTCTATTGACAAGGATCAGTGACCAACGGGACTCCACCCCGTGTCGGCTCGATGGTTTCCGGCCTCGGGCCTTGGTCTCTGCGAGACATGTTATGACGCGTCCTCAGCCCCCACTGGTTCGTTGCCCATCGCCGCCGGCTCGTCGGCCACGATTCTCGTCGTGGAGGCGGGCCCGGCCGCTGTTGGTCGCCGCCGCCGTTTGGCTGCTCCTGTCTGCCGCGGCCTCCGTCGGCTGGGCTCAGGAACAATCGTCAACCATTCCCGCGCAGGTGCAGAGCTTGTTGGGTGAGGGCCCCCGGCAGTGGACAAGCCCGGAAGGTCTCAGTTCGGCCCTGCAAGTCACGCTGTTGTTGACGGTCCTCAGCCTGGCTCCCGCCATTCTCTTGATGACCACCAGCTTCGTGCGCATCATCGTTGTCCTGGGACTATTGCGGCAAGCGCTGGGAACTCAGCAACTGCCTCCCAGCCAGGTCATCACATCACTCGCCATCTTCATGACGTTGTTGATCATGACACCGGTCTGGAAAGACGTGTATGACCATGCCATCGGACCTTATACCGATCCGCAGAGCGACATGACCATGGAGGAAGCCTGGCAGGCGGGGTCTCTGCCGATCAAACGCTTCATGGCTCGACAGATCGAGGCCGCGGGCAATACGGATGACGTGCATCTCTTCTATCGCTATCTTCCCCCCGACACGCCGGCCCCCAAGACCTTCGATGACGTCCCGTTACCGGTGTTGCTCCCCGCCTACATGTTGAGCGAATTGAAGATCGCATTCTTGATCGGTTTTCAGATCTATCTTCCGTTCCTGATCCTCGACATTGTGGTGGCCAGTGTCACCATTTCGATGGGCATGTTGATGTTGCCCCCGGTCATGATCTCGTTCCCCTTCAAGCTGATGCTCTTCGTGCTGGTCGACGGATGGCGTCTGGTGGTGGGCATGCTGCTGGAGAGTTTTGGACCCCTGTACTGAGTGCCTTGAGAGCAGAAAGTAGAGCGCGCACATGGACAGCCAAACGGCCGTTGATCTGGCACGAGAGGCGTTGTCGACCGCATTGATCATTGGAGCTCCGGTACTCGTGGTAGGAGTCGTGGTGGGGCTGTTGATTGGCCTCATCCAGGCACTCACGCAGATCCAGGACCAGACGATCGCCTTCGTGCCCAAGGTGGTCATGATGGTGCTCGTGTTGCTGATGTGTCTCCCCTGGCTGGTCCAGCGGATGATGGTGTATTCGGAGAACCTGATCACGAATATCCCTCAGACGGTACTGGGGGGGTGAGAGGGATGATCGATTTCCTGCTCAACGTCTACACGAACCAACTCCTCGTTTTCATCATGGTGCTGACGCGCGTCAGCGGCCTGATGACCGTGGCACCGGTGTGGGGTTCGCACTCCATCCCGGCGCGGGTCCGCGCGTTCCTGGCCATCGGGATCGCCCTGATCATCTCGCCGCTCCTCTGGTACACGCCGATCGAAAACCCCGGCAACCTGTTCCGACTGGCGATCCTGTTGGCCTGCGAATTCGTGTTGGGGCTTTCGGTCGGGCTGGCCGTGATGATCTACCTGGCGGGCCTGGAGCTGACCGGTCAGGTGCTGGGCCAGATGACGGGGATGAGCCTGGCGGAGATTGCCAGTCCGGACTATGACGCCAACGTGCCGGTGTTTTCCCAATTCCTGCACCTGCTGATGCTCTCGGTTTTCATCATCACGGGTGGACTGCACTACACGCTCGACGCGTTCTTTCAAATTTTCCAGCAGATGCCGCCCGGACAGACACATTTCTCGATGCCGTGGCTCGATGCGCTGGTCGAGATCACCACTTACAGTTTTACGCTCGGACTGCAGCTCGCTGCCCCCATGATACTCGCCCTGATGCTGACCATCATCATCATGGGCCTGATCAGCCGCACGCTGCCGCAGCTGAATATCCTGGCGATCGGCTTTAGCGTCAACTCGATCATCATGCTCTCGGCCATGTTGCTGTCATTGGGCGTGCTGGTCCGTCTGTTTGAGGACCAGAGCCAGGTGGCCATCGATTTGATCCGCCCGGTCTTCGGCATCTCGCCGCCGTAACCGACCGGCGACAACCGCGGAAGGTGCCATGCCTGAGCAATTCGGCGACAAGACGCAGGAAGCGACACCGCATCGCCGTCAGAAGGCGCGCGAGGACGGGCAGGTCGCGCGCAGTCAGGACCTTTCATCCGCCGTGCTGCTGGTCGGCGCCACCGTGATCCTCATGTACGGCGGGCAGACGGTGGTGCGGTATCTCAGCCTCCTCACGCGACAACAACTGGGGGGCGAGGCCTGGCTGCAGGCCGACGTGCAGTTCCTGACCTATCAGTGGAAACTGACCCTGGCGGGACTGGCCAACGCCCTGCTCCCGATTTTCGGCCTGTTGCTCCTGCTGGCAATCATCGCGCATTTGGCCCAGGTCGGTCCACTCTTCCTGCCGCAGAAACTGACTCCCGACGCCAGTCGTATCAACCCCTATAAGGGTTTTCAGCGAATCGTCTCGCTCTCCAGCGTCGTTCGCCTCGGATTCGGACTGTTCAAGATCGCCATCGTGCTGGCCGTGGCCTGCTGGTGCCTGCAGGACTATAGCGACGTGATCGTGGATATCGCCACGCGCGAAGTGCGAGAGATCGGCAGCCTGGTCTTCGAAATTCTGGTCAATACCTGCCTCAAAATCGGCATCGCACTGCTCATCCTGGCCATCTTCGATTACGGTTTTCAGAAGTGGAAATTCGAGCAGGATCTGCGCATGACGACGCAGGAAGTCCGGGAAGAAATGAAGATGCTGCAAGGCGACCCGCACATTGCCGCCCGCCGTCGACAGGTGCAACGACAACTGGTGATGAATCGCCTGCAGTCCTCGGTCCCCCGCGCCGACTTCGTGGTCACCAACCCCACGCACTTGGCCGTCGCCATCCAATACGACCCGACCACCATGGCCGCACCGATCGTGGTGGCCAAGGGAGCGGGCATCCTGGCCCAACGCATCCGCCAGCTGGCGCTGGAAAACAACATTCCGGTCATTGAACGCAAACCGCTGGCCCAGGCACTCTACAAATTCGTCGACGTCAATAAACCGATTCCGACCGAGCAGTACGCGGCCGTGGCCGAAATCCTCCGTTACGTCTACCAGCTGCAAGGCAAAACACTCCCCGGCCAGCACGCCGCCTAGGCCAATAGCTACGCGCGCCGTAGCTACGCTCGCGCAGAGCGTGGGGGAAATCGCCGTACGCTCTCCAGCTCCCCCGCGGTCTACGCGACCGCAGCTACGGGGGGCGTCGTAGCTACGCTCGCGCAGAGCGTGGGGGAAATCGCCGTACGCTCTCCAGCTCCCCCGCGGTCTACGCGACCGCAGCTACGGGGGGCGTCGTAGCTACGCTCGCGCAGAGCGTGGGGGAAATCGCCGTACGCTCTCCAGCTCCCCCGCGGTCTACGCGACCGCAGCTACGGGGGGCTCTCCCGCGGTCTGCGCGACCGCAGCTACATCCGAGACGGTTGGTCGACTCACTCCTCGTCCGAGTAGCCGTAGCGTTGAAAGTAGCCGGCCCACTGGTCTTGAATCTGCCTCCGCAGCGCGGGTTCCAGTTCGTGACGGTTCGTCTGATAGTCTTTCAAGCTGTCGACATGGGCCTGCATCTTCTCCCTCACCGGCGAGAAATCACCCAGGTCAAGCTGCTGATAGACGCGTCCGACAACTCCCAGCGGGTCGGCCACCAGGTCCTCATAGCGAATATCGATGATCTGTGCCGCGTCGAGTTCGTCACGCTGCGACTCCAGTCCATCGTACATGCGGCGCAATGACTCGAAGACGTATTCATCCAGATGTTCGTCTTGCGGAAGCTGGCAACCCTGGACGGCATCAAGAGACTGCCACAAGCGCCGAGTCGACGGGAACAGGGCATAAGGATGACGCGAGATGTGGATGAACTGCGCGCGGGGAACATCTCCGACAGGAGTTTCACGCGTCCCGTGTGCGTCGGAGATTTGAGAATCACGCGTTTGGGGTACCGGAAGGTAATCGTGCGCACAAAGCTGATCAGCGATTGGCTCCAATCCCGTAGCCTCTCCGGCGGTATCCCCTGCATATTCAAGTAGTCGAGATCAACCGCCGCCCGGTTCGGAAAGGCCATCCGCCGGTACGGCGTGCGTTGGCCCATCGTCAACAGAGCGAACTCATCCTCCTGGGGACGCTGCCAGCCAGCCAGCATGTTGTCCATCGGACGTTTCCGCGGCAGCAGAAACCCACAGTATCGGGCCAGGAACCACTCGGTCAGCAGGAAATGATACGGAGCAAAACACTGGTACGTGGTCGGATACGTGAAGCGGTCGTCCAGCACCATCAGTTCGTGCAGAAAAGTCGTACCGCTGCGCCAGTGCCCGATAATGAACAGCGGCGGGTGCTCCAACTCTGTGGCATCAATTCGCCGACCGTAGAGCAACCGCTGGACGCGCGACATGACCGTGCTGAATGGCGTAATCATGGAAATCAGACACACCATCGCCCACCGCGCCGGGTGGATCCGAAACCGATTCTCCACCAATAGTCCAATCCAGTCGCCAAAGCGCATGCCGTGCCAGAAACGCGGAGACCAAATCGGATAGGGGTGCAACTTCTGGGGCTTGGCGGGCCGTCGGCGTACGACGGGAGAATCACAAGTTTCCGGCAGAGAAGGCATAGCATGATCCATGAGCAATCGGTTCCATCTCCTTCTGGTTGTAGCATCTCTGGGCTGGATCGACACGGGGAGCATCCCCGCGAGTTGCCAGGAAATGGGCAAAAAGACGACCCGTCTCGGCATTTCGCCCACCCCCGCGCAGAAAATCCCACTTCCGTGGCGAACTTGCCCGGCCAGCTGGGATGGCCGGCGACGGTAGAGGCTGTAAGAACCCTTACACACCCCCCGAGAATTGCGGGAACCAGTCGGTAGCTACCCCAAATGGCATCCTACGAAATGCTATTTTTCCATTGGATAGTTGCTGGGGGCCACTTTGCCGGGGACAACTCACCAGCAGCAGCGCCGCTCGCGAGGGGCAGCCGCGAAGTCCACTGGAGCATCAGGCTCTACGTCGTGTCGCCGATCGTCGCCGGCCGGGGCCCCAGCGCGTTTGACTCCGCTCCACACGACCAGCGAAGCACCGCCGTTTGCCACCATGCACAGGGTAGCTGGCGGCGACCCGATCGCCCACTCCCTTTCCTTTGCGCGCGAACTCGAGACCGACTCCGATCGTTGTGTGCGGAACTTGAATGATGACGAATTCAGTTGGCAGCACTTGCCGAAACATTTTGATCGTGGACGACAATGCCGATCGACGCCGGCGTTTGACGGAGATTGCGGCACACTGCCGCCGCAGGGCTGAAAGAGCAGGAACAGTGCATGCGATGCAGGACTTCGCCGGCCCGGGCACCGGCGGCACGTCAGCACCGCCTGGCTTTCGATGCGAGTCGGCTGGCGATGGCGTGACCGCGTTGCAGCAAGTCGCAGCGACAGCGCAGCGTCACTATCCGTATGAACTGGCGATCATTGGCCTACCCGACACGTCGCCGTCAGGCTATCTGACAGCAATTCAGGACCTGTGGGCCGCCGATACGCGCATCCAGACGATCCTCTGCGTGCCGGACTCGGCGTGTACACTCGACGCGGTGACCACGTCGCTGGGCCTCACGGACCGGCTACTCGTCCTGTGTGAACCATTTCCCGACGTGGCGCTGCAGCAAGCAGTGCTCGCGCTCACCGAAAAGTGGCAAATGGCACTCCAATTGGATGTCACGCGGGAGCGTCAAGCGGAGCACATACGGGACGCCGCTCGCCTGGTGGAGATCATCCACGGGTGTGAACGAGAGCTGGCGAGCAGTCGTGACGATCTGCAGGTGCAGTCCGCCCGGCTGTCGGAGCAGCTGAAGTCCCGGGTCGACGAGATCCTCGGCACGCGAGACGTGATGGTCTTCGCACTCGAGCGGCTGGCGGAATCCCGCGACGCGGAAACGGGCGAACATCTGGAACGACTGCGGGCCTATTCGCAGATCCTGGCTGAGGAACTGGCGATGTCGGGGCCCTACACCAGCCAGATCAGCGGGGCGTTCCTGCGCGATTTCGCCCTCTCAACTCCGTTGCACGATATCGGCAAAGTGGGTGTGCCCGACAGCATCCTGCGAAAACCGGGCCGCTTGGATATGAACGAATTCGACGTGATGAAGCGACACACGGTCATCGGAGCCGAAGCGTTGCGGGCCGCCGCCCGACAGTCCATTTATGGCGAGTTTCTATTGATGGCGGCGGATATCGCTCATTGGCACCACGAACGATTTGATGGCACCGGATATCCCGACGGATTGGCGGGACTCGATATCCCGCTCCCCGCACGCATTGTGGCCGTCGCGGACGTCTTCGACGCCATGACCTCTCGACGCGTCTACAAGGACGAACAGGCGGCCGATGAGGCGCGGGAGGCAATCGTCCGAGCGTCGGGCCGGCATTTCGATCCCTCTGTCGTCGAGGCGTTCGAGCGGCGTTATCAAGATTTCCTGGCTGTCAAACAGGAGAATTTCTCGTTTCGGAGAATCGAAAACTATCTCACGAACGTGGAGGCGATGGCTGCCCGTTAGGTGTCAGCGGCCAGCGGTCGTCAGCCGTTGGTCGACCGTGCCGCACACGGCGCACACGGCAGCGGGAGTGCGGGTGCCAGGCAAAATGCTCAGCAGGCCGAGGCCGGCGGGCTCGACAGGCGACCGCGGCCAGCGGTGGACAGTCTGCCTCATTCGCTGAGCTCAGCTCGCTGGCACTACGGGGCGTGGCAGAACGTCGTGAAATTGAGCCGGACGGGCGATTTGGCGTGCCTCCAGGCCCCCCCAAACACTCCCCAAACAGATCTGGACAGTGGCAGTCCATTTCGGTACTCTCCGCCCCTCTTCTCCAGCTAGGAGCTGGCAGCAAATCTGAGTCTTCTCGAACGCTAACAGGCGCTCTGGTCACAGCCTCCGCGAATATACTGCGATGTCACGACTTTCTCGATGGCGAGATCTGATTCTCCCGGTTGGAATCATCACAAGTGTACTTGTGATTTTGATTCCCATGCCATCGTTTCTCATGGACATCCTGCTGGCCGGCAACGTCACCATTTCCGTCATCGTCTTATTGACGACCATCTACGTGCGGACGCCGCTGGAGTTCAGCATATTCCCTTCGCTACTCTTGGCCACGACCTTGAGTCGATTGGTGTTGAACGTTGCCTCGACGCGACTGATTCTCACGCGTGCCGAGACGGAGCAACTTGGAGCCGCCGGAGAAGTGATCCGGAGTTTTGGCGAGTTCGTAGCGGGCGACAAGCTGGTGGTCGGTCTGATCATCTTCGTCATCATCATCGTGATTCAATTTGTCGTGATCACGAAGGGAGCGACGCGAATCAGCGAAGTGGCTGCTCGTTTCGCCTTGGACGGCATGCCGGGCCGGCAGATGGCGATTGACGCGGACTTGAATGCCGGGGTGATTGACGAGAAAGAGGCCCAACGTCGCCGCAGCGAGATCACGCAACAAGCGGATTTTTATGGTGCCATGGACGGTGCCAGCAAGTTTGTGCGGGGAGACGCGATCGCCGGCATCATCATCACGATGATCAACATTGTCGGCGGTCTCGTGATTGGTGTGTTCGAAGCCGGGATGGGGATCGGACAGGCGGCCGAGCTGTTTACGAAACTGACGATCGGGGATGGCCTGGTAAGTCAGATTCCAGCATTTCTCATTTCTTTGGCTGCCGGCTTGCTGGTGACGCGCAGCACGCAGAAATCGAACATGCCGAACGATTTCATTCAGCAGATTTTCTCACGCCCCCAGGCATTGGTGGTGGCGGGCGGATTCCTGGGCATTTTGGTGTTCACCGGCCTGCCGAGCGTGCCGCTGCTGCTGCTCGGGTCCAGTTGCTTCCTGTTGGCAGGCCTGCTCAACAAACAGAAGCGGCAGTCAGCGGCCCAGGCGAGTGTGACGGCCGAAGCCGAAGCGACGGCGGCGCGGAAATCGGAGGAGCGGATTGAGGACTACTTGACGGTCGATCCGATGGAGATCGAGATTGGTGTCGGGCTGATCCGGTTGGCCGATCCCAGTCGGGGCGGAGACCTGTTGCCGCGCATCACGGGCGTCCGGCAGGCTGTCGCCAGCGATATCGGGATTGTTTTGCCCAAGGTGCGGATTCGCGACAACATGCGTCTGGCCGAGAACCAGTATCGCATCAAGATCGCGAACAACCCCGTGGCGGAAGGGGTGGTCTATCCCGACCGGCTATTGGCGATGGACTCGGGCATGGTCAGCGGCAAGGTGCCGGGAGAGGAGACGCGGGATCCGGCGTTTCAGCAGCCCGCGGTCTGGATCGAGCAGGGCATGCGTGATCGCGCGGAAATGCTGGGGTACACGCCGGTCGATCCGGCCGCCGTGCTCGCCACTCATCTGCAGGAAGTCGTGCGTAAGAACGCCGACGAGCTCTTGACGCGCGACGCGACGAAACACCTGGTAGATGAGCTGCGCAAGGTTTCGCCGGCGGTCGTGGACGAGCTGATACCGGGCATGATGAAGCTGGGGGAAGTGCAACAGATATTGCAGCTGTTGCTGCGTGAAGAAGTGCCGATTCGGCAGCTCGGCATTGTCCTGGAAACGCTGGGCGATTATGCTCCCCGCACGAAGGATGCCATTTGGCTGACGGAATACGTGCGGAATCGGTTGGCGCGGACCCTCTGTGCGCGATATCGGGATGGGGAGAACCGGCTGCTGGTCCTTACGCTCGATCCCTCCCTGGAAGATCGGATCGCGGCCGGCATTGAGCACAACGAGCGTGGCTTGTTTGTCCGCATGTCACCTCAGGCAGTGGAGACCACCTGTGCCATCATCGCCGACGGCGTGGCGAAACTGAGGCAGCAGCATCGGCCACCGGTGATTCTGGTCAGCCCGCAGATTCGTCCCGGACTGAGACAACTGACCTCGTCCAATCTGCCCTACTTGCATGTACTGAGTTACAACGAAATTACTCGCGACACCAGGATTGAAGCCGTAGGGATCATTTCGGATGCGGTGGCCGTGGGGCGTTGACGCATCGCCGGCGCATCGCGTGGGCGGAGCGTGCCGTAGCCGCGGACCCTGACACGATTGGCAGTCATTCGCGTGGGAAGGAAACGACATGGATGTCAAGACATATCGCGCTCGGTCGCTGCAGGACGCTCTGCAACTGATACGCACCGATCTCGGTTCGCATGCGGCGGTGCTGCATACGCGGGAACTACGTGGCGGGTTGCTGAGCCGTCTCATGGGCCTCCGCCAGGTGGAGGTCACGGCATCAGCCACCGTGCATGTGCCCAGTCGCTTCCCCGATCCCGTGCCCGGACCGGCGGCGGACCGCGAGCGGGAGCAGCCCTTTGCCGCCGTGACGCCGCGCATTCCGGCAGCTGATGAACATGATTACCGCTCCAAGTTTCGCGACGACCTGAAGTGCCAGCTCAACAGCCTGCAGTCGCTGGTGGAAGACCTCTGTCGCCAGCAAGGTCAATCGCGCAGCCACGAGCTCCCCGAGTCGCTGTTTGTGCTCTTCACCGACCTGATCGACGCGGAGGTGAGCGAGGAGCTGGCGCGGGAACTGGTCGACCGGGTGCGACAGGGCTCGGCCAACGGAGACCTGGAGGACACGGTCCTGCTGCGGGCACGACTGGCCCGGCTCATCGAAGCTGAAATCGACGTGACCGGACCGATCCGCGTCACACCGGGCCAACGCCGCCTGGTGGCACTGGTCGGACCAACCGGTGTCGGAAAGACAACCACGATAGCCAAGCTGGCCGGCAACTTCCACTTGCGGGATCGACGCCGCGTCGGCTTGATCACGGTCGACACGTACCGCATAGCCGCCGTGGAACAATTGCGAACGTACGCCGATATCATTGATCTGCCGATGGAAGTCGTCTCCACACCGCGCGAAATGCGACAGGCCGTGCAACGATTGTCCGACCTGGACCTGATCCTGATGGACACCGCCGGCCGCAGTCCGCGGGACGAGGTGAAGATCCAGGAACTCAAAAGCATGCTGGTGGAGGCCGAGGCTGACGAGGTTCACCTGGTGCTGAGCAGTGTCAACAGCGTCGAGAATTTGAAGAAGACGGCCAAGCAATTCGCCGATGTGGGGGTCACCTCCCTGCTGCTCACCAAGCTGGACGAAGCCACGGGCTTGGGAAACCTGATCCCCCTGCTGCGCAGCTGCGGACTCCCCTTGAGTTATGTGACCAACGGTCAGAACGTACCGGACGACATTGAGCCGGCGGATCGGCGCCGTTTGACGCGCACCATGCTCTCCTGGGAACAGCAGCCTTAGGACATCGGGCCATGGGCAGAAACACGACGGGCGAACCACACATGTTTGATCAAGCTGCCGAACTGAGAAATCTGGTCTCTCAAGCCGCTCGCGACAAGTCGCGGATGCTCGGTGCCTGCCCGCGGCTGGTGGTCTTCTCGGGAGGCAAGGGAGGCGTCGGGGTCAGCACATTGGCCATTCACATCGCCATGGCCCTGGTCGACCAGGGGTTGCGTGTCGTGTTGGTGGACGCCGACCTGTACCGTGCCGACATTGCTCCCCTCTGTAACCTGCCGGAGCGGGGACACGTGGGGGACATTCTCTCCGCGCGGCGAGACATTCACGAAGTGCTGGAACGGGGACCGGGGGGGATCCTGGTCGTACCGGGTGTCTGGGCACCGGACCACGAGATCCCCTTCAGCCAACATGCGCAGCATCGCCTGGTCAAACAAATCCAGTCGCTCGGTCGCCACGCGGACATCGTCTTGACGGACGTCGGGAGCGCTTCGGTGGACGCCGTACACCGCTTCTGGCTCGCGGCCGATGAAGTGGTGCTGGTCACGACTCCCGACAGCGTATCCGTAATGGACTGCTATGCCACGATCAAGACAGCGTTGGGATGCGGCGCGGCGCCGGAGGCCGTGCGATTGATCATCAACAAAGCCGCCAGCCAGGCGGAGGCGGACGAGGTGTTCCACCGGATTGAGCAATCCGCACGTCGTTTCCTGCAGCGGCACGTTACATCGCTGGGGTATCTTCCCAACGACGCCGCTGCCATTCGCACGCTGGTGGAAAGAACATCGATCGTCATGACGGCGCCCAACGGACCGATCGCCGAAGCACTGCAGGCCATGGCCGCCATCTTGGCGGCGGCGACGGTCGGCACGAACAAGTCGGCGGCGTGAACTGCTGATGATGGTGTCGATGGGTTGACAGGAATTGTCGAGCTGGGTCCGGGAAAGAAACGAGTGGTCCGACAAGAGAGGAGAAACCGGCACTTCATACGAATTTCGATTCAATCTGATGCTGCGGCAAGTCCGATAGTGAATTAAGGTGAGACTACGCCACCAGGCGTTAACTTGCACCGGTTAGCTGGACTCTGCGGCCTCGGAGCCTGCGGTGATCGCCGCCGTGGCTTACCAGGAGTCATGCATGGGACGCACATACGCGGGAATCCTTGGTCCCATTGCCTTTGGCGTCGTCGTGGCACGCTGCCTCTTTCAACGCGGCAACGTCGATGCGGCACTGTTGGCGGCACCGTTGGCATTGTTCGCTTTTGCATTTATCGGCTATATCATCGGCTCCATTGCAGAAAGGACGATTGTCGAGGCAATCGAAACCAAATTTCACGGCCAGTTGCGGGCCGAAGAAGGGACCCGCGCGGCGACGATTTCGGGGAAACACCCCGTGAGCAGATCAAATTCGCACGGCATGATGCCCGCCAACTGATCGCTCGCAGCTCGCTCACGGCGAGCCTGGGAGACGGAACTCAAGCGTTAGCTGCCGTTCACGGCATTACCGATCACGGAGGATTGCATGGCCACGACCATTGCACCCAAGGAAACGACCAGGGATGCAAACCAGGACGACATCCAGGATATCTGGCGGCGCTATAAAGCGGATCGCAGCCAGAAGGACCTGCGCAATAGGCTCGTTGAACGATACCTGCCGCTGGTGAAGTACAACGGCGAGCGGATCTGGGCGCGACTGCCGGAAGGCGTCGAACTGGATGATCTCATTTCGGCAGGGGTCTTCGGACTGATGGATGCGATCGACGCATTCGACCTCACGCGCGGCGTCAAATTCGAAACCTACTGCGTCCCCCGCATCCGTGGAGCCATGCTCGACGAACTGCGGACCATGGACTGGGTCCCCCGACTTGTACGCTCCAAAGCCAGCAAATTGGGCGAAGGGACAAAAACGCTGGAAGCCAAACTCGGTCGGCAGCCGACCGAACGCGAACTGGCCGAACACATGGGCTTGAGCGTCCAGGAACTGGAAAAAATGATGCTCGACGCCAACGCCGTCAACTTGATCAGTCTCAATAAGAAATGGTACGAGACGGATAGCTATAAAGACGTTCGCGAAATCGATATTCTGGAAGACAAAAAAGGGGAAGACCCCACGCGCCGGATCCAGAAGAACGATCTGATGCGATTGGTCACCAAAGGCCTTAATCGCAACGAACGACTGATTATTATCCTCTATTACTATGAAGAGCTGACCATGAAAGAAATCGGCGCAACGCTCGATCTGAGCGAGAGTCGTGTCAGCCAAATGCACAGCAGCATTGTGCAGCGTCTGCAGGCTCAACTGGGCAAACGGCGCCCAGAGTTTGGGACCTGATGCGCCCCCGGCGGGACCTGCGATTTCACCTTGTACGTCCAGGCGGCTCTCCGAGCCCCCTGGACGTACGCCGTTGTGGCACCGCGGGCCGGACGCTTCTCACGCGTCACCGCTCCCCCACTGTTCGCTCAGCACTTCCTCCCGAGACCCACGCTCGGACCGCTGTGCTGCCCCCCCGGATCGCGGCTCGCCACCCTTACCCCGCCCACGCAGTTTCGTTCCCCGGGATGCCACTGCGGGAGATTTCCCGCCGCTTCTGATTCGCAGCGGCGCGACGGTTTGCTATTCTGAGAGGGTGAGTGGAATTACGTACGGTCGGGGGGTACGGAGTCGGAGTGTACAAAAAGGGATCTGATGGGCGCCAAAGACGTGAAGAAAGAAGATCTGTGCTGGGTGGGATTCGACCTGGGGGGCACGAAGATGTTGGCGACGGTGTTCGACAACAACTTCGAGATCCTCGGACGCCGACGCAAGCGGACGCGGGGCGAGGAAGGCGCCGAAGTGGGTGTGGACCGGATCGTGCAGACGGTGCAGCAGGTGTTGGAAGCTGCGGGAGTGTCGCCTCAGCGACTGGGAGGGATTGGTGTGGGGGTCCCTGGTCCGGTCGATTTGGATCGTGGTGTGGTCCTGGAAGCGGTCAACCTGAGCTGGAAGAACGTCAAATTGCAGCAGACGCTCGAAGCTGCGTTTGCCTGCCCTGCCAAGATCCTGAACGACGTGGATGCGGGGGTTTACGGTGAAAACCAATTGGGGGCCGCGCGCGGCGCTCGCTGCGTGCTGGGGATCTTCCCGGGGACCGGCATTGGTGGGGGCTGCGTATACGAAGGGGAGATCATTCGGGGCAAGAACACGTCGGCCATGGAAATCGGGCACGTCCAGGTCACCTCGGATGGGAATTTGTGTGGCTGTGGACGCCGTGGTTGTCTGGAGACGGAGGCCAGCCGCCTGGCCATATCGGCCGAGATCGCCAAGGCAGCCTTTCGAGGAGAAACGCCCTCTTTGCGTGCCCAGGCCGGCACGGACATCGCCAATATTCGCAGTGGCGCGTTAGCCAGCGCGATCAAGGCCGGGGATCGGGTGGTGGAGCAGATCATCCGGGCGGCGGCCTGCAAAATCGGCATCGCGGTCGCCAATCTCGTACACCTGATCTGCCCGGATACGATCGTCTTGGGGGGGGGCCTGGTCGAAGCCATGCCGGAATTGTTTGTCGAGGAGGTGACCGAAGCCGCCACGAATCGCGTCATGCCCTCGTTTGTCGGCGCATTCAAGGTGGTGGCGGCCGAGTTAGGAGACTATGCCACGGTCAAGGGCGCTGCGGCCTGGACGCGCCATGCCGTCCGACAGGAATAGGGGAGGGGCACGGCACCGGCCGGCCGGCAATTCTCCGCAACCTCTCCAGCTTTCGATCGCGCGACAGCAGCGGACGGCGAAGCGAGCGCGAAGAGTCACGCAACCAAGTGCGAGCAGACACATGGAATCCAAGACACCCAACCCCGCGACGCGGCCTCGGTCGCATGCCAAGCCGGTCGCCGTCGTCGACATTGGTGCGACTTCCATCCGCATGGCCATCGGCGAAATCGACCAGGATGGGAGCGTCCGCACGCTCGAGACGCTCACCCAGGCGGTTAGTCTCGGCAAGGACACGTTCTCCGATCGCGGCATCCGCAAATCGACGATCGAAGAGTGCGTGCGAGTGCTGAAGAGTTACCGCAAGATCCTGGAGGAGTACCAGATCACGCACCCGGACAGCATCCGCGTGGTGGCCACCAGTGCGGTCCGCGAAGCACGCAACCGCCTGGCCTTCATCGACCGGGTCTACATTGCCACCGGCTTGCAGGTGGATCCGATCGATGAAGCGGAAGTCAACCGCGTCACGTACTTGGGTGTCCAGCCCTACCTGCAGGATGAGGCCTTTGCGCATGCCCGTACGATTGTCACGGAGGTGGGGGGGGGCAGCACGGAGTTATTGTTGGTGAACCATGGTAACGTATTGTTCGCCGACACATTCCGGCTCGGTTCGCTGCGTCTGCGCAAGTCGCTGGAAGGGTATAACGCGCCTTCTGACAAGGTGCGCCGGATCATGGAGAATCAGATTCAGCGGATGGTGGACGAAGTCCGGGACCGGATTCCCAGTGACGGCCCGGTGAACATGATCGGACTGGGGGGCGACATGCGGTTTGCGGCGGGCCAACTGCTGCCCGATTGGCAGCCGGAACAATTGACGCGGATTCCGCTGGCCGCGTTGGAGGAGTTCACGTCGCATTTAATCACGCTGTCCGACGACCGGATTGTGCACCGGTATCACTTGAGTTTCCCGGAAGCGGAAACGGTCGGTTCGGCGCTCCTGACGTACGTCATGCTGGCCCGGGCCTTTTCGCTCGAGAACATTCTGGTCACCAACACGAATCTGCGGGACGGCCTGCTGCAGGAGATGGCCGTCGGCCAGGTATGGACGCAGGAGTTTCGTCAGCAGATTATTCGTTCCGCTCTGAATCTGGGGGCCAAGTACAATGTGGACGAAGCACACGCGTGCCACGTGGCAAGGCTGGTATCGCGGCTGTTTGAACAGCTGCAGCGTGAGCATCAGCTTGATCCGCGTCACGAAGCACTGCTGCACGTAGCCGCCCTGTTGCACGAAGTGGGAGCCTACGTCAGCAATCGATCGATGCACAAGCATTCGATGTACCTGATTCGCAACAGCGAGATCTTCGGCCTGGGCAAACGCAACCTGTTACTGGTGGCTCTGGTCGCTCGCTATCACCGTCGCGCTTCGCCACAACCAACTCACGAGGGCTACGCCATGCTGAATCGCGAGGAACGGGTGGCGGTGGCCAAGATGGCGGCCCTGTTGCGCGTCGCCGCCGCGTTGGACGAATCGCACAGCCAGCGCATCCATGATTTTTCCTGTAGCGTGGAGGATTCGCGGCTGGTCATTTCCATTCCTCGCGCGGAAGACCTGTCGCTCGAACAACTCGCACTCCGACAAAACGGTTCGCTGTTCGAGGAGATCTTCGGACTGCGCGTCCTGTTGCGAATCTCCCGCTGACCGTTCCGATACGCTCCTTCATTCGTTCCTTCCGCAGCGCCCGCTTCACAGACAGCATGAAATCAAAAAAAACCAATTATCTGAACCGTGAACTGAGTTGGCTGGAATACAACCAGCGATTCCTGGACGAGGCCAGTGACAACAGTGTCCCGCTGCTCGAGCGTCTGCGGTCGCTGGCCCTCACGGCGCTGCACCTGGACGAGTTTTTCATGGTGCGGGTGGGAGCGTTGACGTTGCTCGCCGAGCAGGATCGGCAGGAACCCGATCTGGCGGGACTGACGCCGGCGGCTCAACTCACAGCCATCAGCCAGCGGACGCGCCTCATGACGGTCGACCAGTACACCTGCTTCAACGAGCTGGAAAAGCTGTTGGCGGTGGCAGGCATCCAGCGCTATGCGCCGAACGAACTGTCGGAGCGTCAGGTGCGGATGGTCGAACAGGTCTTTGAAAACGAGATTTGCTCGGTGCTCACTCCCTTGGCGGCCCCCACTCCCGACCTCTTTCCCCCCCTGGCCAACCAGGTGCTGGTCGTCGGTGCCCGGCTCAAGACAGCCGACGGGCATCGCTTCGTGATCGTGCCTTTCGGCGGCTCCACTCATCGGTTCCTGACGCTCTATTCCGAGGGAGGTTATGCCTACCTGTTGCTGGAAGATGCCGTGTCGATGTTCCTCGAGCGGTGGTTTCCGCACGAGGAAGTGCTCGAGTGCGTGCCGTTTCGCTTGACCCGGCACGCCGATGCCGCGGTCCGCCAGGATCTCGCCGGCGACCTGCTGGGTCGACTGCCAGCCGAGCAGCAGGTGATCGGAGTGAACGACTACGTGCGGCTGGAGATCGACAAGCGTGCCAGTGAGGAATTCCTGCGGTTCATCCAGCAGGCGTCTCACGTTACCGACTACAACGTTTACCTCGCCTCCGGACCACTCGACCTGGCCGCCTTCTCCCAACTGCACGACCTGCCCGGTTTTGAAAAATTGAAGTACGATGCCTGGCCCCCGCAACCGTCACCCGACATCGATCTGACCAGCAGCATGTTTGGCACGCTCGCCGCCAAGGATGTCTTGCTCTGTCACCCGTATGACAGTTTCCTTCCCATCATCCGTCTGATCGAGGAGGCGGCGGAAGATCCGGATGTCGTGGCCATCAAACAGACTCTTTACGGCACGGATCGGGACAGCCCGATCGTCGAAGCCTTGATTCGCGCCGCCGAAAACGACAAGTATGTGACCGCCATCCTGGAACTCAAACCTCGCTTCCGAGATACCCAGAAGATGGAGTGGGCCACGAGGCTCGAGCAGTCGGCGGTGCAGGTCATCTATGGTCTGCAAGGCCTCCGCACCCACGCCAAACTCTGCATCATCGTACGCCGCGAACCGACAGGCATCCAACGGTACGTGCACTTCGGGACAGGCGATTACAGCGAAGTGACCGCACGCCTGTTCAGCGACGTGAGTTTGCTCACCAGTGATGAGGAGCTGGGAGCGGACGCGACAAACTTTTTTAACTCCGTTACCAGCCAAGCTTACGCCCAGCGGTTCCGCAAAATCGACGCGGCGCCGATCGGCTTGCGCAGCAAATTGATCGAAATGATCCAGATGGAAGCCCAACGCAAAGAGCAGGGCCAGCAGGCTGCCATCACCGCCAAACTCAATGCGTTGGGAGACAAAGAGATCATCGATGCGTTGTACGACGCCTCGCGAAAAGGGGTCAAGATCCGGCTGATCGTCTGCGGGCTCTGTTGCCTGAAACCGGGGGTCAAGGGGCTCAGTGAGAACATCCGCGTCATCAATATCGTCGACCGGTTCCGCGAACATGCCCGCATCTTCTACTTCTATCACGGCGGTGACGAGCGGGTGTTCATCTCCAGTGCCGATTGGATGCCTCGCAATCTGGATCGCCGCGTCGAATTGCTGGTGCCGGTGCAAGATCCCGCGGCCCAGCGGCGACTGATATTCGTGCTGGAGACTTACTTGAAGGACAACACGAAGAGTGCAACGTTGCAGAGCGACGGCTCGTTGGCGCGGGACAAATCCGCGAACAGGAAAACGCGGACCCGCAGCCAGGAAGTGCTCTACCAGAAATCCGTCGCCGCCGTGCGACAAGCGGAACAGTCCCGACGTACCGTTTTTGAACCGCATCGACGCCCGATGCCACGTCTTGAGCAGCGAGCCAGGATGAAAGTCGTCCCCCGCCGGATCCAGCGGAGCACCCGTGACGAGTGACTAACCGCCAGCGGACCCAGCGGATTCTGGCAGGGAGGAAGCCGACGTCGGACCGGACAAGACGAAGGTGAAACGATGAAAACACTGTTGATCCTGCGGCACGCCAAATCGAGCTGGAAAGACGACGACCTGGCCGACCACGATCGGCCGCTGAACAAACGCGGCAAACGTGACGCGCCGCGGATCGGAAGGCGGCTGCGGGAGTCGCAACTGGCACCGGAGTTGATCGTCAGTTCCACGGCCAAACGAGCGCAAGACGGCATCCAGCGTCGCCGAGGCCTGCGCCTACGAAGGCGTCCTGGAACTCGACGGCTCCCTGTATCTGGCTTCCCCGAGCCAGTACATTCTGGTGCTCCGCCGCGTACCCGAACAGGTGCAACGAGTCCTGGTCGTGGGCCACAATCCTGGCGCAGAAGAACTGCTGGCGCAGTTGACTGGACAGGAAGTCGGTTTGCCCACTGGGGCCCTGGCCCATGTGGAACTCGATGTCGCCGGCTGGGGCGACCTGACCGAACAGACGCGAGGCAGGCTTGTCGATCTCTGGCGACCCGCCGAACTCGACTGAGCCGGGCGTCTGTCGTGCGGTGGTCGCTCGACGCCCGTCCGGTTCGCCTTGTGGTGCTCGCCCCTGGACTCGGCCGGCGCGTTCCGGGCCAGTCGCCCTCAGTCGTGCCGAAACAAGCTCCAGAAATAGAGCAGCAGCACCCCCCCCAGGATGACCAAGCCGGCGATGACCAGCAGCACACGGTTGGGGAGCATACCGGCGACCGCTGGCGGCGGCTCCAGGCCCGCTCCGCCATCCAGGCCGCAGATCGGGCAGTAGCGATAGAACTGCGGGGCAAATGCCTCGTCGCACTGCGGGCAGACGAGCCAGACCTGCGGCCTCCCCAACGCCGCCAGCTCCTCGCCGCTGATGGCATCCCTCATATCCTGGGCAGGGTGGTCCGCCTGTGCCCGCGGCTGGCGACTGTCCCGCAGCGGCTCACCCGCCGCCAGATACTCGGCCAACGGAAATCGGGTACCCGCCGTCCCGCAGTGCGGGCACACCGTCTGACGCAGCTGCCCGCAACTGGCACAGTGGGGCCATGCGTCCCAAGTGCGTGAATGAGTCATCGTCCTGTCCCCATGGTCTTTGCCGCAACTGGCCGGCCGCGCGGTACCGCCAGGCTCAGGGAGTAGCCACGGTCCTGCCGTTCTTCTATAACGGTACCGAGCGATGCGGACGCTTTGAATGGGGTGCCCGGCGTCCTGCACAAGGCAACTTGAGCAGGCGCGGCACACCTTCAATTGAATGGAAGAAGAACAGGAAATGGCGGAATCGGCGGGACGTCCATGCCCAATGTCACTCGAACTTGGTGTTTCGCACCGGGAGAATCTACGATGACCAACTGTCTTGTCACCGGCCGGGCACGTCGTATCCTCTTCGCAACCAGCTGCGTGCTGATCGCATCCACGCTGCTTGAGGGCCCCCAGTCGGTACGTGCCGCAGGCCCGCGAGTGCTGCCCGCAGGAACACGCCCGGCCGACGTGCGACTAGGTCCGCTGAAGGATCTCAACGGGTATTTCCCGTTCGAGGTGCCACGGAGCCTGGAGGCCTGGCAGCAGCGTGCCGACACACTGCGGCACCAATTGCTGGTCTCCCAGGGACTCTGGCCGATGCCGACCAAGACGACTCTGCAGAGCGTGATTCACGGTCGGATCGATCAGGAGACGTACACGATCGAAAAGGTCTACTTCGAGAGCATGCCCGGCTTCTTCGTCACCGGCAACCTGTATCGCCCGACAGGCAAACCGGGCAAGCTGCCTGGCGTCCTCTGCCCGCATGGTCACTGGGCTGACGGCAGGTTCACGGATTGTGGTCCAGACGAAGTGCGAACACAGATCGTGCAGGGTGCCGAGCGATTTGAGGATGGCGGTCGCAGTCCGCTGCAATCGCGCTGCGTGCAGCTCGCTCGCATGGGTTGCGTGGTGTTCCACTACGATATGATCGGTTATGCCGACAGTCGGCAGATCTCCCAGGAGATCATCCACGGCTTCAGCAAGCAGCGACCTGACATGAACCGCCGCGAAAACTGGGGCCTGTTCAGCCCGCAGGCGGAGTCGCGTTTGCAGTCGGCCATGGGCCTGCAGACGTATAACTCGATTCGAGCGCTCGATTTCTTGACCAGCCTCAGCGATGTCGATCCCCACCGCATCGGGCTCACCGGGGCGAGCGGCGGTGGCACGCAGACGTTCCTACTCAGCGCGATCGACCCGCGCGTGCAAGTCGCCTTCCCGGCAGTCATGGTCTCGACCGCGATGCAGGGCGGATGCACGTGTGAGAACGCCTGTTGCCTGCGAGTCGATACCGGGAACATCGAGATTGCGGCCCTCTTTGCTCCCAAACCGCTGGCGATGACGGCGGCCAACGACTGGACCGTCGACATGCAGACAAAGGGCTTTCCACAACTGCAGCAACTCTACCAGTTAGCCGGCGCTCCCGACAACGTGCGATTAACCTCCCTGCTGCATTTCGGGCACAACTACAACTATGTCAGCCGCGCGGCGATGTATAGCTGGTTCAACAAACACCTCGCCCTGGGCTTCACCGATCCGATCGTCGAGGAAGACTATCCCCGACTGTCGACTGAGCAGATGACGGTGTGGAATGACGATCATCCGCAACCACCCGGGGGACCCGATTTCGAACGCCAATTGCTCGCCTGGTGGGAGCAGGATGCGGAGAACCAGCTCGGTGCAGCCCTTCCGACCGATGCCGCTTCCTTAGCGCGTTACCAGCAGGTGATCGGGACGGGAATCGGCGGCATTATCGGCCGCCAGCTGCCCGCGTCAGAAGACCTGAAGCTGACCCACGTTTCGAGGAAGCAACGTGATGGGTACCAGGAAGTCGTGGGCCTGCTGACGTATGCACTGCCGCCGCGTGAGGCTATCGGCGCCAGCCAGGACGGCCAGGCTGAGGGGACCGATGAACAGCTTCCCATCGTACTGCTGACTCCACCCACATGGCGCCGCCACGTCTGCGTCGTGGCACTGCCGTCGGGCAAAGACGATCTGTTTGATGAGCAAGGCGCTCCGGTGGCAGCGGCGCGACGGCTGCTCGATGCCGGCGTCGCCGTGTGCGCGGCCGACCTGTTGTATCAGGGTGAGTTTCTCCCCGACGGCAAAGCTCTGGCACAGACCCGCCGCGTCGAAAACCCGCGGGAAGCGGCCGCCTACACGTTTGGATACACCCCGTCGCTCTGTGCGCAGAGAGCACGCGATCTACTGACCGTGATCGGCATGTTCGGCCAGGGTGAATTCGAGGCCGACCGGATCGACCTCGTCGGTGTTGAAGACGGCGGCCCCTGGGCGGCGTTGGCACGTGCCCAGGCGGGCAGCCGGGTCTCTCGTCTGGCGGTCGACGCTGCCAGCTTCCGCTTCGCCGACGTGAGCGACCTCCACCATCCCATGTTTCTCCCCGGGGGAGCGAAATACCACGATCTCCCCGGTATCCTGGCCTTGGCGGCTCCCAGCCCCCTCTGGCTGGCCGACGCGGGGAAAGAGTTGCCGCAGTCCATTGCCGCAAGTTACCAGGCAGCCGGCGCTCCCGCCGCGGTCACGAGTTACCAAGGTGATGCCGCGGGAAAATGGATGGCGATCGCGGCCTGGCTGCTGGAACGCTGATCGTGGTCGATAGCCTTCAGCGAGGCATCTTCATCGGAGCGCCAAGTGCTGGCAGTCGCACTTCTGACTTCAGCTGTCGCGACTGATGCGAGTCAGACTGCGGACCGAGGGCGGCCGAACAAATTGCTTGTTCTGTTCAATCAAGTCCTGCAGTTCTTCCGCCAGCCAGAAGCTGAATTCGAAGAATGGCTCCAACTCAACCGTGATGCGGCCAGTTCCTTCGTGATCGCATAGGACGAGTTTTACCTGAGGTGCGGAATCATTGGTCATTGCGACTGCCTCCAATTGGAAAACCGTCGCTTTTCCCTGCGACACTAGTGCGGTGGCCTCCCGTCCACCGCGTTTCGATCTATGGCGGACTCTACAGCAGCCCATGGTCTGATAAGAAAGACGAATGAGCGACTGGATTAGTTCGCGCGTTCTCTGGACGATCATCGCCGGCAGGACCCGTCACCACGAAAAAAGTGCCGCGTCCCGCTTGGCAGCCAGAGGATTGTAGCGCGACAAGCTCTGGTTTGTAGTCGGCCCCGCGATATTGTCACGAAATATTTGCGTCCGACAACACTCGCATCCAAAACGGAAGCCTACTCCTCATTCGGCCCCGGCGGGTGGTTCTTGAGAGCTTTGTTCGTTAGAAAATACCCTGTTCCAAGGAAAAGCGGTCGGCGCCGGCTGCCCAGGCCGCATCCTCGCGCAGCCTTGCGGTGGCCTGAGGGTGGCTGCGGTCGGCGAGGCGGCAAAACTGTCGCAAGACAGGCCCAAAGAGGTGAGTGGCCAGGGAAGGTCCGCTGCTCGCGATAGCCTGTGATGGCAACCTGCCCGATCTTGGGCAACGAATCGGAAGTTGACTCGCGGCGGCCTGCCGTCAGCTGCAGGCGCACGGGTCGCAAGCGAGACAAACCGCGGGCCGGGTGGAACGTCCGCGGCGCAACAGCCCCCGCTCGATCGAACGAATCGCGCCAAAGATCCGCCACTCAGTCAACTGCCACATCCATCCCAATCACCCCAATTCACCCCGCATGCAGTTCTCGCAGAACACCGCCTGATCGGCGTGTCCAGGCCAGTCGTCCGGATCGCGCCAGACTACCACTGAATCGACTCTCACGAGCCCGTACTACGAGTGGGCGTCGCTGCTTTCGAAACGGCCGCTTGTCGGGCTGCCAGGAAGGCTAAATTGGCTGTGTGCAATGGATAAGGAGTCAGTCAGCGCCCGCCCTCGTCACGCTGCGGGCAGTTGACGATGGGGCGTTTCGGCAAAGTGGGCAGGCCCGAAACTGGTTGACCGGCTGTCGGAGTGCGGGCGTCACCACCGCTTACGAATGCTCGACAGTCTCGCCGCCGGGCCACTGCGGAACACTGAATTGACGTAAGCCGGAGGCGACCGGGGGCATTACTGATCTTGTCGGTGAGTCAGATCTTCTCATATACTCCCGCTCCGCAAGCGTGCACACGGGGGATCCGGTCGGGGTGCGGCACCGCGCAAAAAAACGGTCCAGGCGCGTAAACCAAACGGGAGTCGCGTACGTAGGGGAGAATGTGCTGGTCCTGTCACCAAGGAGGTCCACAGGCCTGCCACTCATTTCCATTAGCATTTCCCATACAAGGGGAACGGAGTCCTGATCGACGGCAGATATCGGCGGAATGCACCGCACCGATGACTCAGTTATTGAACACTGTTGCGGCTGGGCAACATGGTGTTGCCGGAAACCCGCACGCACGTTCGGACTGAGATGCCATGTCGCTGTCATTCGACAAAGATTGCACAGGCGCAAGGGGTGTCTGTTAACGGTACAGAGAGTTTCCGAACGAATTGGGTCGGCGAGCAGGTGTCGAGAGGCCGATAAAATGGGTGCTTTCGTGATTGCGTTCGCGAATGTCACCCGGCCAGCAATGGAAGCATTTCCCTCGACACGGAATGCGACGCCGACGAGAAAGCAGTGACCTATATTTGGGGGACGGATCTCTAGGAATCGTCCCACGCTCTTGTTCCTTTGATGAACACTAGCGGACGAGACTCGTCGGGTGTAACCTGATCTTATCTGCACGTGCGGGTAACACGCTCGAAGAGTTCGTTTGCCCTCGGGGGAGAGACGAACGATGCAAATTCACGGACCGACACACGTTCATGGCCCACAGTCGATCAATGCGCCTCACCGCGCACAGGCCCCGCAGCCTGCGGCGCAGAGCGGCTACGTGACGGGAGCGGATCAATTGGACATTTCACGAGAAGCGGACATGGTCAGCCGGGCGCGGGAGCTTCCGGACATCCGCGCGGACCGGGTCGCTGAGATTCGATCGGCGATCGAGGCGGGGACCTACGAGACGCCCGATAAGCTGGAAATCGCCCTCGGTCGTTTGTTGGACGAAATCAGCGTCTGATGGACGCATTTCGATGCGGGCCCACGCTGCTCATCTTGGCCCGCATGGACGGTGATCTCAGTCGAGGTTACAATCAGCGGGTAGTGCTTTTTCTCTCCACGTGACTGGGACCGCCGGTAGTGGGAATGATGGCCCGTCAAGTCTCGCGCCGGTGTTCCACGGCAGTCGCTATGCTGAGCCTTCGACGACCTGATCGACACCATGCCCAAGGACCTTTCTTTTGACCGTGTTGAAGTATCCCTCACTCCCCTGGAGCGGTTCGAGGAATACCTCCAGAGCCGCGGCATGCGGAACACGGGTCAGCGTCGCGTATTGGTCGAATATGTATTCAGCCAGCACGATCATTTTGACGCCGATGCGCTGATTGAAAAGCTGCCGCGCAAGGGCCAGCCGGACTACGTCAGCCGCCCCACCGTCTACCGTACGTTGGCCGAGTTCGTAGACGCGGGACTGTTGCGGAAGTTCGAACTGGATGGTCGTGCCGTCTATGAGCATGACTACGGGTACCCACAGCACGATCATCTCTACTGCCAGAGCTGCCACCGGCTGATCGAATTTCAGAGCGACGAGCTGCTGGCATTGCGCGATCGGGTGGCCCTGCAGCATCGGTTTCACATCGTCGGTCATCGCCTGATCATCACCGGGATCTGCGAGGCGTGTCGCCAATCGAAGCACAAGCTTAAACGCCGCAGGCAAGATCGGCTGTGAGGCAGACTGCGTCTCAGAAACGCCTCAGAAACGCACGTCTTCGCCGTCCGACTCCAGCTGATCCCGGTATCGCTGGCGAATCGGCTCCACAACTTCGCACAGAAACTCGTCGACTTGTTGCGGCGCGCGTCCGACGAACTGCGTAGGATCGAGTGTGGCTTGCAGGTCGACGGCCCGAAAGGCCTCGTCACCAGCCAACCGCTGGAGCAGGTCGTTCTCGCCTCCCAGTTGCTTGACGGTGGCGGCGGCCGCCTGGCTGTGCTGACGGATCCGCTCGTGCAAATCCTGCCGATCTCCCCCGGCTGCCACGCCGGCCATGAGAATGTTCTCGGAGGCCATGAACGGGAGCTCTTCGCGCAGGTGCCTGGCAATGACCTGGGGATACACGACCATCCCCGCCGCCACGTTGCGATAGAGGATCAGGATGGCGTCCACCGCCAGAAAAGCCTGGGGAATCACCAATCGGCGATTGGCGCTGTCGTCGAGCGTACGTTCCAGCCACTGGGTCGCCATCGTCTGCGCCGGGCTCGACTGAAGACTGATCGCGAACCGAGCCAGGGAACAGATCCGCTCCGAGCGCATGGGATTGCGCTTGTAGGCCATCGCCGAGGAACCGATCTGGTCCTTTTCGAACGGTTCCTCCAATTCCTTGCGACCGGCCAGCAGACGCAGATCGGTGGCCGCCTTGTGGCCACTCTGGGCGATTCCCGACAGCACGTCGACGATCTGGCCATCGATCTTGCGCGAATAGGTCTGTCCGGTCACGGCATAGATCTGCTCAAAGCCCATTTTCCGCGCGACCCGACGTTCCAACTCGCGGACCTTGTCGTGATTTCCGCCGAACAACTCCAAGAAGCTGGCCTGCGTTCCGGTCGTCCCCTTGGTGCTCCGCGCCCGGAGCGAGACGAGCCGATGCTCGACCTCCTCGAGATCCAGAACGAGGTCATAAGCCCACAGGCAAGCCCGCTTGCCCACCGTCGTCGGCTGAGCAGGCTGGAAATGCGTGAAACCAAGACAGGCCGTGTCGCGCTGGGCGGCAGCGAATCGCGCCAAGCAGTCGATGACCGTGACGAGCCGATCGCGAATCAGCTGCAGCGACTCGCGCAGCAGCAGCAAATCGGTGTTGTCGGTCACATAGCAACTGGTCGCGCCCAGGTGGATAATCGGCCGCGCCGCAGGACACTGATCGCCAAACGCATGAATGTGCGCCATCACATCGTGGCGCAGCTTTCGCTCGTACCGCTGAGCCGCGTCAAAATCGATCTGGTCGACGTGGGCCCGCATCTCCTCCAACTGGCCATCCTGGACGTCCAGTCCCAGCTCCTGCTGGGCTTCCGCCAGGGCGACCCAGAGCCGACGCCACGTACTATGTTTGCGCTGATCCCCCCACAGCTCAGCCATGGCGGACGACGCGTAACGGGTAATGAGGGGATTCTCGTAATGCTGGTGTGACATAGTTGCTGGTTGGAACAAAAAAGGCCATTCCGCGGATCGCTGGGGTCATCGCCGAGTTACGCCGCCCGGCTACATGTTGGTGGGATCATCCGTGCTGCCGCCGATCAGCGTGTCGAGCGCCTGGGCCAATGCGGCCGCATGCTCGTCGCTCCGCGCATAGATCCGGCAGATGCGTTGGCTCGTCGGCAAACGGGAAAACAACTCGTTGGCATTCAACGGCCGCACCGCGTCGCGCGGGGCATCGTACATATAGTTCAGCCCACCACTGGGGCCCCTGGTGTGCGGACGCTCTAAATGTCGAGCAA
The DNA here is from genome assembly GCA_963802295.1 of uncultured Planctomycetota bacterium. Classification (GTDB taxonomy): domain Bacteria; phylum Planctomycetota; class Planctomycetia; order Pirellulales; family Pirellulaceae; genus JAJRVM01. The sequence continues at coordinate 436,912 of CAWDIM010000023.1, forward strand.
TGTCGACGCGGATCGGTAACTCCCGCAACGGCGGCTCGAGTTGATCGCGGATCTTCTGCTCGACAAAGCGGGAATCACTGAAAATGCTGCTCTGCTCGGCGTCACTCTCGTCAAATACCCGCGTCCGTTGCACCACCATCTTCCAGGGAATCTCACGCTGCAAGAGGCGCTGCCAACGCTCACCCAGGTCGCGCAGGACCGAATCCGCACTGCGGTACCAACGCGAGACGTCCACCAACAACGACCATTCCGTGAAGTCCCGGTATTGATCGAGATGCTCCAACGGATTCCCCGGAAAAATCAGCTGCCGACTGTCCGCAAACAAATCCGCCAGCGTCAAATCGACCGCCCGCACGGTTCGATGGAAGTAAATCGAGCGAAACAGCTCCGCACGCACCGCCATGAATCGCATCAAAGCATTCATCCCCCGGTCGTGGATCGTCAAGCCGTGGGGCGTGAAAAAACTGTAATGCAGCAGCCGATCAAGGTCGAAGGAACGCTGGCTGTACCCCGACATGTAGGCATCGCGGAGCACGAAGTCCATGTTATCAATCGTGTAAATGCCGCTGAGTAAACTGCGCAGTAAGACCAGCCACCGCGGCTGATCCCGCTGGTCACCCTCGCGGGGACGCATGATCAACCAGGATATCTGCTGCGGATCCAACTCCTCGTCCTCTCGCAACGGCTGATTCGGACAACCCCGCAGCTGACGCAACAGCTCTCCTAACTGGCCGGTGATAATGTGCCCCCCCAGCGTTTCGTGGGTTAAACCAAACCCGCGCAGGAAGTGCTCGTCAAAAAAATGGCCAAAAGGACCATGACCGACATCGTGCAGCAAGCCGGCCATGCGCAGTAGCGACTCGACGTACCCTGCGCTCGGCACGTCCGGGCAGACTTCCTGCAGGCTCGGGTACAGCGTCTGGATGGCTCGACTGGCCAGATGCATCGCTCCCAGCACGTGCTGAAATCGCGTGTGCTCACCCGAGGGATAGACCCACCAGGCCGTTTGCAGCTGGTGAATCTGCCGCAGACGCTGCAGCCAGGGGTGATCGATGATCTCCCGCTCCGTCACGCCATCGGTCGATACCCCTCTTCCCGAGGTAAAGGGGATATACCCATGAATGGGATCATGAATCAGGTTTTCCAGGTGATAGGCCCGCATGCGAACGATTATCGCGGCACAAGCGGGCAGCGTCCAGCAGGCCCCCAGAGACGATTTCGCTGGGGCGATGTCACTGGCCTCTGTCCCAGCTGGCGTCCGTGGGCGGTGCGGTTACCCCGCGTTCTAACCCGCCACCAACCCTGTGAGGCTGGGTGGAAGTGTAGTGGTTGCCGGGCCGCCAGCGTGTGCCTCCCACCCACCGTAATGGCAGGAAAGCACCTGATCACCCTCGACTGGTGGGCGTGCCAGGCCAGGCCGTAATCCTCTCGCGAGCCACCATACCCCCCAGGCAGCGATCACCGCCTGACCGTCACACCTTTCCCCTCCCACCCACTTTCGTTTATCATCGCGGTTTCAGTCGGCGCCAGCGGACCTGGCAAGTTGATGGCTTTGGGACGGTAAAACATCTTGCTCCGGTCCTCCGATGCCGATAAGTACTGAGCTACTGTATCCTGATCGTCTGCGCGTCGGTTGCTCAGTGGACGGTTCTCATGCCAGCCCAGGAGATCTACTTGTGGCCAAATACTGCATACTGCTTCCTCACTTGACGGCACTATGCCTCGCCTCCTTCGCTATTGCCGCACCACCGTGTGAATCTTTATTGCCGAACACGACAAAGGGTTTCGTATCGGTTCCCGACGTGCAAGTGCTGCGTGACCGCTGGAGCGAGACGCAGATTGGTCGCATGGTGGAAGATCCGGTGATGAAACCGTTCGTCGATGACTTGCGCGACCAGATCAAAGGCAAGATGAGTGCCACGCGTGTTCGCCTGGGCCTGACACTGGACGACCTGGATGGCATTTACGGCGGCGAGCTATGCGTGGCGGCGGTTCAACCGGACAATGATGTCAACCAGCAGGCGACCGTATTGCTGGTCGATGTGACCGGCCATCTGGAACAAGCTGCCGCGACTCTCAGCAAAGCCCGGAAGAACCTGCTGCAGCAGGGCGCGACCGAGCGCACGGCGAAGCTGGGCGGGGTCAGCGTGACCGTTGTGACGATGCCGAAGAAGCGGGAAGACAGCCCGCTGGTCGAAGTGTGCCTGGTCATTCACCAGAACCTGCTGATCGCTTGCGATCACCAGGGTGTCTGCCGACAGGTCCTGGCCGGCCTGGATGGCAAACTGGACGACACGCTGGCCAAACTGGAGGCCTTCCAGACCACGATGAGTCGCTGTGCCAAGGACGCGGGAAACACGGTACCCCATGTACGCTGGTTCGTTGAGCCGTTTGGCTATGCCCAGACAGTGCGGGTGGCCGCCGGGGGACGCAAGAAAAAGGGCGTCGATCTGCTGAAGGTGCTGCCCCACCAGGGCTTTGACGCCGTCAAGGGAATTGGCGGGCACATCTCCCTCTCGACCGGCGATGAAGAGATTCTGCATCGCACGATGGTGTACGCGCCACCGATCCAGCAAGACCCCGCGGGTGGCATCAAGGTTCGCTACGCGCTGGCGGCCCGCATGTTGAACTTCCCCAACACGGATACGCTGCTGCCGCAGCCGTTCATTTCTCGCGACCTAGGTTCCTACTTCTCCTTCAACTGGAAGATGATTGACGCCTTCGAGTATGCCAAGACGTTGGTCAATGATCTGCTTGGAGGGGGTGAGAAGGATGATTTGATGGAGGAGATCATTGTCGGCTTGGCCGAGGACAAAGACGGCCCACAGGTCGATCTGCGGAAAGACCTGGTCGCTCACTTCGGGGAGCGGGTCTCGTTGATTTCCGATTGCCGTCGCCCTATCACACCGGACAGTGAGCGTCTGATGGTGGCCATTGAACTGACGAATCCCGAAGCGGTTTCCGTGACGATCGACAAGGCGTTCAACGCTGATCCGGACGCCGAGAAGCGCGAGTTCGAGGGGCACGTGATCTGGGAGATCATCAAAGACGACACGCCCGCCGAAGTGGACGATGTCGAGATCGCCGGGGACATCGAAATCTTCGATCCGTTCGATGAGGGGAACACACCCAGTCCGGCGGAGGAAGATGAGGACGAAGAGCAGAAGATCCTGCCGAATTCCGCCATCACCGTGGCGAACGGGCACCTGATCGTGGCCACCCACGTCGACTTCATCGTCGAACTGCTGCAACGCCCCCTCGGCACGGACCTGTTGACCGACGCCGCCGATTACCAGCAGGTGCAAGACGCCTTGGCGAAGATCGGCGCCGGCTCGTCGAGTTTCCGCTTTTTCGCCCGCACGGACGAGTCATATCGTCCCACATACGAACTGATCCGACAGGGAAAGATGCCCGAAGCCAAAACCGTCCTCGGCAAACTGCTCAACCGCTTCCTGGGACCGGACGAGAAGGGTATTCTGCGCGAACAACAGATCGACGGATCCAAGATGCCTGAGTTCGACGCGGTCCGCCGCTACCTCGGCCCCGCCGGCATGTTCGTCCAGAGCGAAGAAAATGGCTGGTACATGGCCGGTTGCTTATTGAGCAAGGAAATGCGGTAGCGTCGCAACACGCCCCCCTTGAGATGCGAGACTGGAGGTCCGGGGGGCTCTCGAGCGGTTGCTGCCCCCACGGCGCCGCGCGTTGCACTCGCGTCACACGATCCATAGTATCCCACGAGCGGCCAGCACCTTACGCAGCCGCTGGCGGCAGCCAGATTCGCCACCCGAACGCCTCCCTGCCCAAAACGGACGATTCCAGCTCTCTCCCACCACCGCCACCGCCTCACACCGACCCTGGCACGGTTCCGCGATCGTCTATTTCTCCCTTCTCCGTTTTCCGTCTACCGCCGCCCTGTCGGTGGCGTGTACTTGGCCCAGAACGGATGCTGGCGGTCGCCGCGGGTCCGGACGTCTTCCAGCAGGACTTCGGTACTCGGGGTAACGTCGATGCGATCGTTCTTGTAAGACAATTTCGCACTGAAATCGACGAGTTCCGGCGACAGCCACACCGTAACGCCGGTGGCCGGCGTGGTGATCCGAATCGTGTTACCCTGCGTGATTTTCGCATCGGTTTCGGCGTCTTTCGCCTTGGGCTGTGGCCAGTTGGTGGGCAGGACCACAAAGCGATCGGGGAAGCCATCGAGTTCCACCCACCAGAAGAACTGGTCCCACGGTCGCATCGACGTGCAGACGAATTCTTTCCGCACGAAATCGCGGCGGTAGCGGCCCATCCAGTCGAACATCCGCAGAATCTCGTCGTGAAAATGCTCGTGCCCGCGGCCCTTGTATTCGACGTACATCACATCGTATCCGGCGCGCTCCAGATAGCGGTCCAGATCCATGGCATTGTCCGCGATCTTGTTGCTGTCCAACTGCCCCGCCACGAAGTACATGGGGAGCCCCTTGGCGTTTTCCGAATATCGTGAGACGTACTTGTCAGCGGTCGCCACCACCGGCAACACGCCGGCCCACAGATCGGGATGAGCCAGTCCGATATCCCAGGCTGCATCGCCCCCCATCGAATACCCGCTGAGAAACACGCGATCCGTGTCGATACTGAACCGCCGGCAGGCATCGCGCAGGGCTCCCAGCACAGCCGCATGTTCGCGGAGGGAATACTGGTACTTCGTCTGGTTGCTCTGGGCCCAGGCCGGCGCAATCACGAAGTAACCACGTCGCGTGGCCTGTCCCACCCGCGTGTCGCGCCCCTGGTCGTAGGGGCCAGCCCACCAGTCGATTTGATCGAGCGGCGAACTTCCTGCTCCGTGCATGGTCACGATACACGGATACCGCCGAGAGGGATCATATTCGCGAGGAACCTGCACGTAGTACTTGAACTCCGGTTCCTCCCCGATTCCAGGAATCACCAGCTCCAGTAGTCCAGGGACTCCTTCCGTCGGAATCTGCGTGTCGATCGGCGGCTTCATCGTGGCGATGATCTTGGCCAGATTCGCCGGAGAGCTGCCTTCCAGTTCTCCCAGCCGCCGGAGAATCTCCTCCCGCTCAATCTCGTTTTCGCTTCGCAAGTAGTCGCGCACGACCGCTCGTACCTGCACCAGCGACAAGGCGTCCACCAGGTTTTCGATTCCCGCTCCACTCCCCAATAACCAGCCGCTGGCGGCCAATGCGAACTTCTGATCCGCCTTGAGCTTCTCGTCGTCCACCAGTCGCATATAGTCCGCCAGTCGCTCCATGTTGTTGATGTTCAATTCGGCCTGGATCTCCTGAGCGATCGCCGCAATCTGCTCTGCCTGGCGATGATCGGCCAACTCCTTGACGTGGCCGTCCAATTGCTTCAAGACGGTTTCCGCGCGTTCGAAGGTCTTCTCATACTCACCCACCAGGTCGCCGACTTTGATCAGCAACTCACCAGCTACGTCCTTCCCGTCAAAGTTCTTGAGCAGTGCGTAAGCCAATCTGTGCTGGCCCGCATCACGCCGAAATTCGATTTCGCGAATCAGGTCGGTCGCGACCAACTGGTGCAGTCGAGTCCGTTCCTTCTCGAGATCTTTCAGGGCGGGGAAGTCCTGCATTACCCGGTCCAACTCCACCAGCGCGTCACGATAGCGTTCCGCTTGTATATATAGTTTCACAACCTGCAGTCGCTCGTCCGGATTCGTCTGATCGATCGCCCGCAGCAAGATCTTGGTCAGGATGTCACGGGGTATGGAGGCGGTGTTGATCCTCATGTCCCACTCATAGGCGCTCTTGATCAGCAAGCCCTCGACCTTGGTGTATAGCGGTGTCACTTCGGTGATACCCTGCACCACGTCAATGCGACCATCGGGGCCTAGCATGCTGAAAGTCCGATTGCCGAATTCATCGAAGGGAGTGATCTCGATGATGGGACCGACGGCAGCAATGCGGCGGGACACCTGCGCCACTCGCTTGGGAATCCGAATCTTGGCCTCGCTGATGTCCGTCTCCGCCGCCAGGCCTCCCGTGCGCACATTGTTGCTCGATACAAACGTGCGGCGCAAGTTGTCGTCCACCAGCACGATCTTCGAAACGTCGACGTTGCCCCCTCCTTTGAATTCCAGCAGCGGGTTCTGGTTGAGCGACTGGACGCGCGTCAGGGCGCCCTGCAACTGCATGCCGTTCTTGAGCGTCACAACTTCGGCCCGCGCCACATCGGGCCGGGCCGCCCCCAATACGGTCCAGAGCAATAGCCAGACAATGCCGCGCCAGCGAATTCGGCAGGAACGCTGCATGAGTTCCCTTTCCTCGGTAAACGACGTGCACAGCTACCTTCGCGGATCCGCGAAGCCCGGCACATCCGATGCCCGCAACTGCGGGAGCAGAACCACGCCGGCAAGGGTCGCCGCCGGCACCCAGGCCCGCACGTTTGGCAAACCCCCAAACAGCGGCCAACAACCGTCAAGTACCTTCAATTGTGACGGGCCGGGGCAATTAGTCAACGAATCCCGCGTGCCCTCTCTGCCATCGGAAGATGTCCATTCCGCCTCCGTCATCCCTGACGGACCAATCACGTTCGAGCCACACAAGCCGTGATCTTATCTCGATTTGCACCCAACGCGTGGCATCTCCCTCGAAGCATCACCGCCACGCCCAGCCAACCATTGACAGCAGGGCTCGGATTAGCGAAATTGGCGCGATTAGGCAAACTTTGAGGATTACATCATGCTGCGACGTGCTCTGCTCATACTCGTCTTCACCCAGTTCGTGCTGCTGGTGGCTTTCGCCGTGCTGGTCGGCGGGTACGCCTTGGCCACCGCCACGAGCGATGCCACGGGAGCCGCCGTGCTGTGGTGGATCGCCATGGCTTGCCTCATGCTGATTGCCACCGACGTCCTGTTGCTCGTGGGAGTGCTGGGGATTGCGGCACTGGTGAGCGGCGAACGTCGCAGCGATTCGTCATCGTGACTCTCAGTAGACCGCACCGCCTATCTCGCACCCACCCCCCCCGATATAACCAATCTTCAGGTAATTTGTCCCGACATCAGCCAGTGCTCTGCAGGGGCGAACGAAACGCTGGCGAGCGATGTTCTGCCTTTTCTTTAGTCGCCCGCCCGACGCGCCCGGCATTTCCCCGCAACTGGTTTGGCGGGTGACGGTCTGGTAGAGTCAAGAGGGCATACCTGCGGTTCTTCCACTGTTTCGCGAGGCCTGCGGACGCTGAGATGCCAATCCGTTTCCACTGCTCGAACTGCCAACAACGCCTGAGCGTCACTACGCGCAAGGCGGGCCAGGACGTGAAGTGCCCCACGTGCGGGAGGGTGGTCCGTGTACCGCCCGGCGAAATCGTTCAGGCACCCGGTGGCGGCGACGCCGGCGCCCCGCGGCCGATCGAGTCTTTTCCCGCATTGGGAACCGAGCCGGGTGACGATCGCGAGCTGATCTACGCCGATACGTCCCACGACTCGCAGCATCTCCCGGAGTCTGCCCAGCGGGTGTCGATTCCCCGCTACGTGCTCTACTCACAAGGATTTCTGCTCGGTGTCGTGGCGTTGGCCTTTTTTGTGTTCGGCCTGATCGTCGGCGGTCGCTCGGGCATACAGTCCGCTGAACTGTCCACGCACTCGCCTTGCACCGTGACGGGATCGATCTTGTTCGACGATGCCACCGACGCGGCCTTGCCCGACGAAGGAAGCGTCGTCATCCTGCTCCCCGTTGCCAGACGTCCGGACGAGAAGATCGCCGCCGACGGCCTGCAGCCGGCTGCGCCGGCTCCCCAGGACGATCATCCCGCTGTGACGATGCTTCGGGGCCTCGGCGGTGATTATGCCCGGGTGGATCGTCGTGGTCGCTTTCAAGTCCGCGCGACGACGACCGGAAGGTACTTTTTGTTGGTCATCTCTCGACACCGCCAGCGCGACGCGAACGAGCATCCCAAGGCGAACGAACTGGCACAGTTGGGCCGCTACGTCATTCCCGCCACCCAGCTGCTGGGCCAATCGCGCTACCAATGGCAAGAGGTTCTATTGCGCCGACAGGCAGCATAATGTGACTTTCTGAAGCAGACCTGTGGCCGCCGAGCTGGCCTCGGGGGGACCACGCCATCGGTTTCCGCCGAGCTTGCCTCGGGGGGACCACAACTGGTCCGCTACAGCAAACCGCGACGCCATCGGTTTCCGCCGAGCTTGCCTCGGCGGGACCACACCATCGGTTTCCGCCGAGCTTGCCTCGGCGGGACCACAACTGGTCCGCTACAGCAAGCCGCGACGCCATCGGTTTCCGCCGAGCTTGCCTCGGCGGGACCACAACTGGTCCGCTACAGCAAGCCGCGACGCCATCGGTTTCCGCCGAGCTTGCCTCGGCGGGACCACAACTGGTCCGCTACAGCAAGCCGCGACGCCATCGGTTTCCGCCGAGCTTGCCTCGGCGGGACCACAACTGGTCCGCTACCCATGCAATCCGCACGCGTCCATGGCGCGCGACTGTAGCTGACCAGTTGTCGTCACACCGGGGCAAGCCCGGTGCAAACGCGTGACGGGCAGGCCTCCGGCAATATGCCACGGTGCCGCCAGCCAGATCGGCGGCCACGGACCACACTGCCGCAGCGTGTTGACCGACGCGATCTGAGCCAGGCAGTTGAGTTGGGTAGGGAATAGGCGGCTATTCGTCGGTCCACACGTAGCGGCGTGCCAGGATCACGGCATGCATCTGATGTTGGGTTGTGTCGATCCGCAGCCAGGGGTTTTCGTCAGCCCCCAGGACTCCGCCCACACAACTCGGGTCATATTGGGTCTGCCGTTGGAGATAGGGGCAGGGGAGGGGACCACCCACCTGCCAACTGGTCAACCTGCTCAGCTCCTGCTCGATGATGCGGCGAAATTTGCCGGCGGCGTCCACGTCACCCACCTCCCGTGCCAGGTGATAGGCGCTGAGGATCCCCTCTTGAGCGTAGGCCGTATTGCGTCGCCGCCCGGCAACCCGGTGCACGTCGATCATCCAGTGAGCCAGCGAGATAGCGCGGTGCGCATGGCGTGCCGGATCAGCTCGATCCAGCGCATGCAGTTCCACCAACGCCAGGCAGCCCCAGGGGAAAAAGCCTTTGGTGTCGGGATCGTCCAGCGATTCAGCCAGTTGCCGTAGGGCGTAAGCTTCATACATGGCGTCTGCCGAGCGGAGGGTGTCCGGCCCGAGATCGGCATAACCCAAGTACCTCGCCGCCTTGGCCAATGCCAGGAGAATCTCACCGTCGAAATAGGGCGAAGGTTGCCCCCACCCTTCGCCGCTGTGCAGAAGGTAATGGCGATAGAAGCGGTGATCGGCCCGACGCAGCGAGGTGAGAAAACGGAGATACTCACCCAACTGCTCGCCCACTTGCGGATGCTGGCCAGGCGGTTCGCTGCGCAGAAACTCGATCAGTGACAGCGTTACCAATGCAACCGCGCCGCCGTCTCCTTCCACCGTGCCGGGGAACCGGATGTAGCGGCCGCCGGAGGAAGCCAGCACGGCATGGCGTTCAAAGAATGCGATGCCCCGCAAGAGGGCTTGCCGCGTCTCGTCCGTGGGCCGATCCTGGTGAATCAGCGCCAGCCCCCACAGCGCTCCCGCCTGCCGCACGGCGGCCTGTTCAGACGCCGTCGAACCGGAGACAAAATCGACGTGGTAGCGAAAGTCACCCGCCGGCAGCTGGCTGTTGAGCAGAAAGGTTCGGCCCAACCGCAGGGATTGGTCCAAGCTTGCTCGCGTCAAGCCGGAGGACGGTTCCGGACCCGCAGGGCAGCACAGCCCTTGCTGCAGGGACAGCACCCAGGCCAGCGCGAGGCACGTGCTGCCACGCGACATCCAGTGGATGTTGCGCGACGGGCTCGCGGAGCGAGGGGAGTCTGATCGCGGCACGGCCACCCGCGAGAAGACGGCCGCGGCCAGGAAGTGCCTGGGATGTGTGGCGACTGCCAACGCAGCTGACAGCATCGCCGCCGGGAAGGAAACGCGTCGCCCCATGAAACATTCCGCACTGGTCGAGGGCCAGTCATTCGACTACTCGTCGGTCACACAACCGTCCGAGGCCGACTTGACGTTCTTGATGTACTTGTACAGTGTACCGCGAGTGAACTTGAATGGAGGAGGGGTGAAGTCTGCCCTCCTCTGCGCCAACTCCGTGTCGCTCAGTTCCACTTCTATACGGTTCTTGTCCGCATCGATAGTGATCACATCGCCATCGTGCACCAGTCCCAGCGGCCCACCCACCTGGGCCTCGGGAGTAATGTGTCCCACGATGAAACCATGGGATCCACCAGAGAAGCGTCCGTCCGTCAACAGCGCCACATCAGCGCCCAGACCAGCCCCCATGATGGCGGATGTGGGGGTCAACATCTCGGGCATCCCAGGCCCGCCCTGCGGGCCCTCGTATCGAATCACCACCACGTCGCCCTTCTGAATCCGTTGCTCTTCCAGTGCCAGCAACATGGCTTCTTCCGAATCAAACACGCGGGCCGGACCGCTGAATACCATCCCCTCTTTTCCGGTAATCTTGGCCACCGCTCCGCCGGGCGCCAGATTCCCTTTGAGGATCTGGATGTGCCCGGTGGGTTTGATCGGATCGCTCAACGGCCGCACGATCTGCTGGTTCGGCGCCAGGTCGGGCAGCGGCTCGAGATTCTCGGCAATCGTCTTGCCGGTCACGGTCAGGCACTGGCCGTTGAGCAACCCTTCCCGCAGCAGAAACTTCATCACCCCGGGCGTCCCACCGACCTGATGCAGATCCTCCTCGACATATTTCCCGCTCGGCTTCAGGTCGGCCAGCATCGGTACGCGGTCCGCCACCGCCTGGAAATCATCGATCGACAGCGGGACGTCGACGCACCGCGCCATGGCAATCAGGTGCAATACCGCATTGGTCGATCCACCCAACGCCATCACGAGCACCATGGCGTTCTCGAACGCTTCGCGAGTCATGATATCACGCGGCTTGAGATCGATTTCCAGCAGATGACGCACTGCCTGGCCGGCTCGGAGACACTCCGCGATCTTCCCCGCATCCTCGGCGGGAGTCGACGAACTGTAGGGGAGCGACATGCCCATCGCCTCAATCGCGCTCGCCATGGTATTGGCCGTGTACATGCCGCCACAGGCTCCCGCCCCGGGACACGCACGGCGGACAATTTCCTGCCGGGTGTCGTCGTCAATCGCACCCGCCAGGTACTCGCCGTACGACTGAAACGCCGAGACGATGTCGAGCTTTCGGTCGCCCAAGTGCCCGGCCCGAATCGTCCCGCCATAGATCATCAGTGATGGTCGATTCAGTCGCCCCATCGCGATCACGCACCCCGGCATGTTCTTGTCGCAGCCCGGCAGCGCCACCAAGGCATCGTACCAATGTGCAGCCATCAGTGTTTCAATCGAATCGGCGATGATGTCGCGTGACTGCAGCGAGTAACTCATCCCGTCCGTTCCCATCGAAATCCCATCGCTGACACCAATCGTGTTGAAACGCATGCCGACCAAGCCGGCCTGGGTCACCGCTTGCTTGACTTTCGACGCCAGGTCGTTCAAGTGCATGTTGCAGGTGTTGCCCTCAAACCACACACTCGCAATCCCCACCTGGGCCTTGCTCATGTCGTCATCCGACATTCCCGTGCCGAAAAGCATCGCCTGGGACGCCCCTTGGCTGCGCGGCTGCGTGATGCGTTGACTGTATCGATTCAGGGCATCTGTCATGGCGAGGTCTTCCTTGCGGCAGCAGGGGACGGAAGCGGAAACAGGAAAACGAAAATCGGAGGAGGGAACACAGAATCGACAATCGCGGAACCCAGAAAGAGTGGGAGTGGTGTCAGACGTTGGCGTTTTGGGAATGGGTTTGTACCGACGGTTTTGGTCATGGAGACATTCGGATGCTGGATTGGTTGGGAAATACGTTATTCAGATTGCGGATTTCGTAGTGTGGCTGTGGCCGAAGGCCACGTCACGGGCAAAGCCTCCCACGGAACCTCCGTGCCACGGCGATTAGCGTCACGGCGAGCACCGTAAAACCGGCGCGTCCGTCACTTGGCCACCAACGACGCCGCTGTGTTGTGTTATAGGCCGCCGGCAAGAAAGTGCACGTCTGAGAACCGCTCAAGCCACAGCGGGCCGGGCAAGACGTGCCACACGGCACTGGCAGAATGGGGTACCGAATCGCACAGCGACGCGAGATCGCACAACCCAAGCGTCCACGCTTTGGATCTTCAGGCCGCCATGCCAGTACGCACCTACCCCGCTGGCAAGCGACCCAGCGCGGACCGACAGCGCCGCACTTGAGTCATGGATTGAAACACACCCGCGTTGCAGAGAACTCAGCGGGCAAGCAAACGTATGCGGCGGGATCGTCGCTCAGCTCGCAGGCGAGCTCGTCGCTTGATTTCACTCGGCTTCTCGTAATACTCACGACGCCGCATTTCCTTCTTGATTCCACTCCGCTCCACGAGCTTTCGGAAGCGGCGAACCGCCTCTTGAATCGTCTCGCGGTCCCGAACGATCAGTCGGACCATTTTGTCTCCTCATCTGGGTGCGGGCCAGTAACCACATTTCCTCGCGAATCTGCCACAAATTACGATGGGTCAAGTAGTTTAATATACCGCACTAGACACTGTCTAGGCCGTCCCACCCCGCCCTCGCCCGGCCCCGACAGCTCGCAGGACCCGAAACGAGCCCCGACCCGCGTCGTTGACCAACGCCCCACTCGAAGGGAGAGCCTGACGGCGAGTCATCTCGTGGCAGCCCTTGTTCCATCGGCAGCGGAACAGACTCGCAATCATTCAATTGTCGCTAGGCCGGGCACCGCGACCGCCGACAATCCACGGGAATCGTGCGAGACCCGGTCCTTTCGCCACGGCACACTCGGCATGTCGCCGTAGTACCCCAGTAAGGGGGAAAGACAGCGACAAACGCCGCAAACTCACTCCCATTTACCGCGCCACCCCGGTCATCCCAACCGGTACTTCACGAACGATACGCAAGGTCACCGCACTACTTGGCCGATGCCGGGGAGAGATACCACAGCGGGAGATAGAACCAACGATGACCGGTGACCTTCAACCACGCCCCACGTTGCTTGACGAACTGGATGCACGTCAAAATGACGTGCTCGACCGGTTGGACGAGCTTAATCGCCGCATTGAACTGCTGCTGGCCGAATTCTCTGGCCATGGCTGCCAAGTCGCCGCGGAGCCGGCGGACAGAGCTGCCTGAGATGGACTTATGCCCGCTAACAAAGCCGGCGGCAGGAATCTAAAGTTTCTCTATGCTGTTCGCTCAGAACCACCTCGAAGGTCGATGGTCCCGGGCGCTAGAGGCGGAAAGCGTCCAGGGCAACGTCCAACATCGAAGCGGGGCTGGCGGGGTCTACGAGTGACCTGAAGCACTGCCTGACACCCGCTGCGAACCAGCAGCATACAATCCAGACGCGGCCCCGAAACTGCGAAGAGGTGTCCCCGCTCCAGCCCACCTCGGCGGATATTCGCCGCCGGATGATCCGGCACGAGGCTTTGCTGTCCCCCCCCAGGCAATTGGTTATCGAGCCGTCCGACGCCCATTCACTCCCGACGGTCCAGGTGCCCCGACTTGCCGATGGCGCGCAGCAATCGCAGTCCCAACAACACCGCCACGAAGCACCCCGTGACGCCAAACAGGGACAGTCGGTGCAGCCCCAGAAACGGCTCTTCCGGAAAGAGCAGGGGAGGGACTTCCCGGCTTAACACGAGCGACGAGCCGAGAAACAGCGCACTGGCCAACATCCCCAAAACCAGACGATTGACCGAGGGACCCAGCCCACGGTGATCCAAATGGACATCGAACGTCCCGGTCTGAACCTGTTCGAGAATGTCAATCATGCGCCGCGGCAAGACTTCCACGAGCTGCTCGAACTCCAACCGGAAGCGTCGGAGCCTTCGCCATTGACGCCTGGGCGACAGTCGCTGCAGGAGCATTTTGCGGTGAAACGGTTGCATCAACTCCATGATGCTGAAACTCGGACTAAGCATGCGCGTGGTACCTTCGAGGGTCACCAGCACTTTGATCAGCATGGCCGCCTGACCAGGCAGCACGATGTGATAGCGCCGAATGATCTCGATCATCTCGTTCAGAGCGCCGGTCAGATCGAATTTATCGAGCGACTGGGTGGAATAGGCACTCACGAAATCGGCCACGTCAGCCCCCAAACCGGCCTCGTCCAAATCCGCTGGCAGCGACCCCACGCGTTTAATCAACGAAGTCAGCAGGAGCACGTCGTTTTGCACGATCGCCAACAACATCTGCTCGATGTTCTCCCGCAGTCGCTCGTGGACACGGCCAACCATGCCGAAGTCGAGCAAGCCAATGACATTGCCGGGCAGCAGCGTGATGTTGCCCGGATGGGGGTCCGCGTGGTAGCAGCCGTAGGAAAAGATCATCTGCAAATAGAGATTGGCGCCGCGGCGGGCGATCTCCTCCAAGTCAAATCCCGCGCTGATCAACTCCGATTGATCGGCTAGTTTCAGCCCCTCCATCCACTCCATGGTCAACACACGAGGGGTGCAGAATTCCGTAAAGGGCTGGGGAATGCGGACGGTCGTTTCGTCCTCAAAGAAGAGCCCGAATTGGGTCAGGTTGCGTTCCTCGCGACCAAAATCGAGCTCGCGCCGCAACATGCGCGCGATCTCGGCCACCGTTTCCTTCGGCCGAAATTGGGCGAACTCGGGAATCCGTTCCGCCAGGATCGCCAGCCCCGCCAGCACGTCCAGGTCCTCGCGCACCTTGCGTTCGATCCCCGCATGCTGCACCTTGACCGCAACTTTCTCTCCCGTGCGCAAACGTGCTTGATGTACCTGCCCGATCGACGCCGAGGCAACCGGAACATCATTGAACTCGGCAAATATCTCGTCCGCCGATTGTCCCAACTCGATCTCAATGGTCCGTCGCACCGTGGCCGGATCATCGGCCGGCACGTCATCCCGCAACTGGGTCAGTTCGTCAGCCAACGGCACACCGACCAAATCGGGACGTGTGCTGAGCAATTGCCCCAGCTTGATGAAGGTGGGCCCCAATTCAGTCAGCGCCAGACGGATTCGCTTTTCGGGTGTCTGCAAGGCGAGTGCCTCGCCGCGACTGCCCTTCAGTTGCGTCTTGAACATTTCGATGTTCAGGCGACTCAACCAATCCGCCAGCCCATACTTGCTCAGCACGGAGAGGATCTCCGTCCAGCGTCTGACATTGCGGTAGATGTGCGGAATGGTGCTGATTCTCATCGTTCGAATATCGCCAAATGCTCGTTGTCCTGCGGCCATCCGCGGCATCGCCCACAGGCGTTCATCGGATCCGCGGAGGAATGAGATGATGCAGCCGCTGGCAAGTGGCACGCCGCCGCTTCACACCTGCCCAGGAAGCGTCCTGACAGCACCCGCTCGTCCCGTGGTCAAAAAAAGTACGGACAGCCGCCTGACCCAGCA
Source organism: uncultured Planctomycetota bacterium (assembly GCA_963802295.1). Lineage (GTDB taxonomy): Bacteria > Planctomycetota > Planctomycetia > Pirellulales > Pirellulaceae > JAJRVM01. The sequence goes on from CAWDIM010000023.1 coordinate 452,345, forward strand.
TCTAATATAAGTGCGGACGCTGCCCCTGTCCTGCGATATCTTTTCGCAATCATCTTCGTGCGGGCCCTGGGTGGCGGCGTGGCAAGACGAACACTCGACCTGGCTGGCCAAGCATACTCGCCCGCAATGATGGAACGCCGCGCGGCACAGCGTCCCTCGCTCCCTGCCTGCCATACCGCTCAGAAGGGGCCGGCAAACGCTCCGCCGCGGCGGCATTTGACCTCCCGACACCGCTTGTCCAAGGCGCCCTTGCGCAGTCGCCGGACCGGTCGGTGGAGCAACGTTTCCAGGGATTCGCCCGTGGCTTACCAGGCGTGCCCCAACAAGGTCCACACACACCATGGGGCCGGTCACTTCCGCTTGCCGTTCTCCAGTCGCTTGGCGGCAGCCACGACGAATCGCTTCAACTGGGGGCGTGCGAGCAGTCGCGCGGCCACCTTGCTCTCGACCCATCGTCGATCGCGGAGTTGCGATTCTTGCCACAAATCCGCCGTGTCGCTGACGTGCATCAGCATGACCAAGACGTTGAGCGAACGACCCCACTTGAAATAGCGGTAATTCCCCAACGGCTGACCGCAAATCTTGCCATGCAAACCGGCTTCCTCCGCCGCCTCTTTCAGCGCGGTCTCGACCGCCGTTTCACCCGGGTCGATCAACCCCTTGGGAAAACACCAGCGACGCTTGCCGGTCGAGGTGATCAGACAGAACTCCAGCTGACCCTTGCGGATCCGATATGGCAGGGCGCTGGCCTGATCGAACGCCTGACCGTTTTTTTGTTTCTTACCCACGTCACTGCTTCCATTGCGGGTTTCATGAGAACCCATCCATGAAACCGAAAAAGCCCGCAAGATGGACACTCTGCGAAAATTATGCAGATCAATCGCCGCGTGACAAGAGAAATCCGGACCTCCTCCGGCATAAAATTCGAAATTCGGCCGCCACCACCACTGTCGCCATCACTACCATACCCGCTCACATCCGCTCCGAGCCGACGGTCGGCCAGGCAGAAACCTGTCTCGCACCTCCTGGCTTGGCACGTTCGAAAACGTGCCCGATGGTTCCCCGGACAATGGACAATGCTCAATGGACAATGCTCAATGGTGAGTGGTGAACGGCTCCTGTTCCGACGGCCGTTCGAGAGAAGACGCTGAGTGAAAAGTCAGAAGTCAGAAGTCAGAAGTGAAAAGTGAAAAGTGCATCGAGTGTAGGCGTCGCGATCGGTACCCCTCGCAGCTGTCGTCTTTCCCTTCCCCCTTTCCCATTGTCTGCCCGGTCGTGCCCGGCGTCTCGATTTCTGTCAGGCCAGCCAGATCGGCGATGTTCCTGGCGGATGTGACGGGCCAACCGCAGAACAGCCACGGATCAAGCCGCTGTGTCGCGCATCCGCGCCGGCACCTCACTCGGCAGTCGGGCCGCTGCGCAGCAGATCGACTTCACAGTCGTCGGCCAGGTAATACAATCGAAAGTGAATCGCCGCTCCGGCCGCCAGCGCGGGGCGGATGTCCGCCAGCGCCGTCAAACGCCCGGTCGCCTGGCTGGTTTCCGCCAGTTCGGCCTCCGCCTGCTGGAGGCTCTGGGACAGTTGCGGATGCCGGGGATCGGTGGGGGGAACTTGGGTGAGGGCCGTTCGCAGCTGCTGGGCCATGAGGTTGTGCTGGACCTGCCGATTGGCCACGAAGGTGGTCGCCGTTTCCAACTTCTTGGATGTCAGGGGAATCCGATCCAGTTTGGGATTCAGCTGAAAAAATGCCTTGCACTCAAGCCGAAAGGCCGTTTTGAGTTGGGGAGCCAGTTCGAGCAGCAGGACTTGCTCGGAGGGATCCGCGCCAAAGAGGGCCACCGTCTTCTCGTTGTCCGCCACGATCGGTGTGGCGGGAGCGAGCGTGTGAGCGGCGGGAAATGGCGGCTCGAGCCGCGTTACGATGAATCGCGTCGACTGCGCGTCGGGAGGCGCCTTGAGCGGCCATCGTTCGGTGATTTCCGGGCGGGTCAAATCCACCATCAGGGGCGTGACCTGTTGGGCTGTGCGCAGACGCAGGTCGTGGGTATGGCCCGGCACGTTGATTCGCACCACACAGTTGCACAAGTGGGAGGCGAAAACGTGAGCCGCGGCAGCCGGCTCCCACCGAAACTGAAGGTGACCGTCGTGCAGCCGCAACTGCCCAATCGCCTGCCGCACATTCGCATCGCGGGCATCGATCAAGTCGATCCTCCAACAGCCCGGCTCGTCGGCCGTCGCCGCCTGCATGACGAATTGCCCCGCCTTGCCCGCGGCATGCTCGCCCCCCAGCAACACCAGTGACACATCTTTGGCACTGGTATCGAGCGGGGCCAGCAGGGACTCGGTGGGGCCACCGTCGGCAGCCAAGCCGCTAAGTTCAGGCAGATCGACCGCCGCAGGCAGGTTCTGGAGTGGATTCTCAGCCGCCGGCGGCACAGCGGTCGCCGTTTCGGCGGGCGGCTTGGTCGGATCCAGCGGCGGGTTGGGGGGAATCGGCGACGGGGCCGTCTTGGCCGCGTCCGAGTCGGTTTTGGCAGCGGGCGGCGCCGGTGGAACTGCCGTGTCGGGCGACTCCGTCGCGCTGGCGGGTTCACCGACCCCTTCCTCGGCCGCCCCGCTCGCGGGCTGGGACTCCCCGCCCCCTGCGTCTTGCCCGTCCGATAACTGGCCGCCCGGCGCCGCGCCCGTTGATCGCTCGGGCGGGCGACGGGGACGCAGCTTGGGCGCCGATGGCTTGGCTTCCGCCACGGCGGGAGTGCCGGTCAACATCACCACCTCAGCCTGACCGTCCGGCCACCAGATGTAGGCGGCGGCGAGCACGAGACCCAGGGCGGCCAGGGCGGCCAGTCCCAGAGCGTAGCGGGAGGCCAATAAGTTCGACCGGCGCGGCATCAACGCGGCGGATTCACCTGCTGGCGGACCAACTGGCGGAACGGCCGACGCTCCCAGCTCGCGCCACGGGGCGTCCGCCTCGGTCGGGTCGAGCCCTGTCGGAATCGGTGGCGGGACGGCCGTCGCCCGTAGAGATCCGGTGGCCACAGGTTGGCCCAGTTCCGGCACACTCGAGAGTGGCTCGCCGGCCTCGCCGGCGAGCCACTCTCGGCAAGCCTGAGAAACAACGCGAGCCGAGTCGAAACGGTACGCCGGATCCACCGCCAGCATCCTCGCCACGATGGCAGCCAGCGACGGCGGCATGCCAGGTTGCAGATGCGCCAGGTCGACTTCTTCCGCGAGAGTCACTCTCCCTTGTCCGTCGTCCGCCGATGCCTGCCGTGGCGGCCGCCCGGTCAGCAGAAAATGGGCGATCGCGCCCAGCGAAAAAATGTCCGAGCGAACATCACCCTGGATCTCGCCGCGACACTGTTCCGGAGACCGATAATCGAACACGCCATCACCACTACCCCCGTCGGGCGTTCCCGGGTCTGTCAGCGATCGGGAGTTCGCCGCCAGCCGACCAACCCCCAATCCCAGTATCTTGATGACCCCTTTGTCATCCAGCATCAAATTCTCGGGTCGCAGATCGCGGTGAATGACACCCAACGCGTGTGCATGGGCCAATCCGTCGGCCGCCTGCGCCAAGTAACCGGCCGCCTCCCAACACGGCAGCGGACCGTTCTCCGCGACGCGCCGCCGCAAGTCCCGCCCAGTTACGTACTCCATGACCATGAAGTACTGATCGTCGTCACTGTCGATGTCCAACACGTGGACCAGGTTCCGATGGTCCAGGGCCGCGACCTGGCGAGCATCCTCTAAGAACCGGTCCACAATCTCCCTGCGCTGAGTAAAACGCCTCGATAGAGTCTTGATCGCCACTTCGCGTTTCAGCTGAATATGCTCCGCCAGAAATACCCGTCCATACTCGCCACGCCCAATTTGGCCGCGGAGTCGATGGTTGCCCAACCGCAGTTTGGACCAGCCAACCAGCAGCTGCCCCGCCTGCCAACGAGTCAACAGGCCCTTCGCAACCAATCGACGTGCCAGCATCCTGCTCGTCGGCGTCTCAGGCAGCATGTCACGCACGACACGCAGCTGGTCAGCGTCCAGGATCCGACTCTCCTCCAGCAGCTGCAGAAACTCGCTCGGCGTCTTCACTTCCACAGTATCCGCCATCGATGTCGAACTCCCTGACGCCGCCCGTCACATTTCCCACTCACATTGACTTGGACAATCCCGGGCCGCCTGGCACAGGGGCCATGGGGCAAGGTCGAGATATTCCCCTCGTCACGCCAATCCAGATTGGGATGGCCCCCTCAATTCTGGCAGGCGGACTGGAGTCTCGCAAGCAATCGGGCGACCGAAGCGGCAGCGAGCAGCGTCGGACCAGGTAACCGGAAATGCGGTCCGAGCAAGTGCCATGCAGGCGATCCCGGCCGTGGCCACCGGCGATGCAGGGCGCTTCGCGACCGGGCGACCACTCACTCATCCCATTTACCCTACACCTCCCTCTCTCACAGAAAACACGCTGGAGATCGCGAGGCTTTGGAACATTTGCCTGGTTTCCCCCCGAATCCCAGGAAACGCGCAAACTTCGCGGACAACTTTGCCGATTATCCAAAGTATTCCGGCAGCGCCGAAAGTGTTGGTTCTAACCATTGCGCCGTACCGATAGGTCATGACAAGGACACATAAACATCGGAAGGGTGAACGCAAGCCACGCGTTTTCCCGCTGTTGCCTCATACCGAATCACAAAACTAATCGCCCTTTGCAAGCGGCCAAGCAGCCCGGCGGTTGCGCCCTGACAATTCGCATTCGTGCCGCGGAGAACTTACCAATGAGAATCCAAAGGTCGTGGGTACTGTGCGTGCTGACAATCACTACGGTGTTGATTGCCGGTCACGAAGCTCGGGCCCAGTCGTATCCGTATCCGGGTCCGGCACCAGCAACTGCGGGATATCCTGGCATGCCGCAGATGCAGCCCGATATGCTGGGGCCCACCGCTAGTGCGCCGAGATTCGCCCCTCAGTATGCACCGGAACACTACGATGCGATGCAGGCGGCAGCGGGGGGGTATCCGCCGGCAGCCATGCCGCCGCAGTACGCCCCACAAGGTCCGATGCTGCCGCCACAGGGCGCCATGATGCCACCTACGGGGCCGTATGGTTACCAGCCGGCAGCCTACTACGACCCCGCTCAGGGTGCCGTACCACAGCAGTTGAATCCCTCGCCCGCAATGCCCATGGGCGACGCGGGTGGCTACCCCATGGAAGGCTATCCGATGAACGGCCAGCCGTGCCAATACTGCGGCGGGTATGGCTGTGAAGCCTGCATGGCAGGCTGCGACGACTTTGACGTCAAATTGCTGCAGTGGCTGCTGCCCTACGGTGCGGGCGGATGCGGGGCGCAGCGGTGGTACGACGCGTCGGCCGAGTGGGTCACGATGCAGCGGGACGAAATCGGCACTTCCACCATTTTTGCCACTGAAGGCCCCAATGGCATTCCAGTGCTGGGGAGCGATCAGTTGAATTTCTCCGACGCCTCTGGATTCCGTGCCAGTTTCGCGGTCCAGCTGGGTGCGGGCAATCTACTGGAAACCACCTACCTCGGTTCCTTCAATTGGGCTTCGAGAGCGGAAGCGACCAACAATGAAAGCGACCTCTTCTCGATCATGAGCGATTTTGGACTGTCCCCCCCCTTCGGCTTTACCGACACCGACCGGGCGGCCGTCCAACGCATCGAATACTCCTCGTCGTTCGACACGATCGAATTGAATTACCGTCAGCGATTTGTGGGTCCCAACACGCGCATCCAGGGCTCGTGGCTCGTCGGGGCCCGTTACCTGTACATGTCGGAGGATTTCAACTACCTGACATTCGCCCCCGTAAATCCGGGTTGGATGAACTATCTGGTGAGCACCTCCAATAGCATGACCGGAGCCCAAATGGGCGGCGACCTGTGGGTCTGCATCATGCCCGGCTTGAGCATTGGCGCAGAGGCCAAAATCGGGCTCTACGGCAACCGCTCCACGCAGCGGACCACCATCGATGCGTTTTCGATCGGTGACCCCGTGCAGGAAAAAATGACCGAAGACGGTGCCGCATTTCTGGGCGATGCCAACGTGACGCTCCTCTGGCGTTTGAGCCAGCACTGGACGTTCCGCACCGGTTACATGTTCCTGTGGATGGACCAGATTGCCTTGGCATCGGAGAACTTCAATCCCGAACCACCCTTCGTGGTTGGCGTCCGACATCCGTTCATCGATAACACCAGCGACGCGCTTTATCACGGCTTCACCGCTGGCTTCGAATACATGTGGTAAGGGCTCTTCCCCAAGCCACAGCTAGCCCACGCCAACGGGCACCGCACGTCCATTGTGCGGTGCCCGCGGCTCGTTTCTTGGCCCGCTCGTCTTTGGCCCGCCTGGCCCGCCAGCCCCGCATTCGCCTGCCCCCCCCTAAGTGGACGATGATTTCCTCCACCGGATCCGGCTGGAGCGATTGTAGGGGCCGGCGAGCACTTCATGCCGCCGCCGTCCAATCGGGGCAGCAACGTTTTGGTTGACACGGAATTTCTGGCAATTACGATCGAATTAACTGACTCTGCCGAAATTATCCAATTACCACATCTTAACATTTGACGTTTGGGCATTTGGTATTTTGGTGAGGCGATTGTGTGGCGAACGGACGCTGTCGAGGCGCGCCAAAATGTAGCGTCAAATTACGCTGCGGTTTAAACTAATCAGATCTGCGATTCTGTCGTGCACGTCGTTTGATAATTCATCCAGCTGCAAGTGGGGTTATGACCGTGAAGTCAAGACTGTCAAGAAGTTTGCGTAAGAGCCGCAGAAACCGAGGCCGCTTGGCCCAGCAATCGTCCCGATCTCGAGGCCTGCGAGTCGAAACCCTGGAAAATCGTTGCCTCCTGACGGTCGTGGGGGGACTGGATGGCATGGGACCGGTCGACAGTGGTCCGGAGGGTGAAGCGAACACCCCGAACTACGTGCAGGGCCAATTGCTCATCGAATATGCTCCCGGCACTTCGGCCAGCGTGCGCAATCAGATTCTGCAGCAGGAAGGAGCAACGCTGATCCAAAGCTTCTATGGCTTGGATTGGGCGTTGATTCAACTGCCGGCATCGCAGGTCTCGGCCGATATCAATGGTGTCGCCAACCAATGGCTATCCAAGCCACAGGTGACGAGCGTAGAGCCCAACTACTACCTCTACGAACCCCAGCTCTATCCGAACGATCCGCTCTTTGTGTATGAGTGGGGCCTGCACAACACCGGCCAGACGGGTGGCATTCCCGATTCGGATATTGACGCTGTAGCTGCGTGGGATATTTTCACGGGCACTTCCGATACCGTGGTGGCCGTGATTGACACGGGTGTCGACTACTTGCACGTGGACTTGCGGAACAACATGTGGCGCAACCCGGGCGAAATCGCTGGGGACGGTATCGACAATGACGGTAACGGCTATATCGATGACGTCTTCGGCATTGCGCCGGCAGTCACCGCTCTGAACGCGAATCCGATGGACACCCACGGTCACGGGACGCACGTGGCCGGCACGATCGGCGCCGAGGGAAACAACGACATTGGTGTGACCGGCGTCAACTGGGACGTCCAGCTGATGGCGATCAACGCTTTGGAGGGACCGCTGGGTGGATCGATCGCGGCCATCGTCGGCGGCATTTCCTATGCCACCATGATGCGTGAGGAGTTTGGAGTCAACGTCCTGGTGAGCAACAACAGTTACGGTGGTTCACCGGGCGGCCCCACATCCGCCGCGGAATACGACGCGATCGCGCGACACATTGACGCGGGCATTCTCTTTGTGGCGGCAGCGGGCAATGATGACAACAACAACGACACGTTGCCGAGCTATCCCGCCAGCTACGATCTGGACGGCATCATTTCGGTAGCCGCTACCAATCACTTCGATTTGAAAGCGGACTACTCCAGCTTTGGACAGATGTCGGTGGACCTGGCAGCACCTGGCGGAGAGGGAGCGGAAGGAAGCCTTGAAGCGATCCTCAGCACATGGCCGCCGGGAGTGGACCCGTTCACGCCTTATAATTCCATCCAGGGGACGTCGATGGCGTCGCCTCACGTGGCGGGAGTGGCGGCCCTGATTCGCGGTCTGGCTCCCGAACTGTCGGTGATGGAAACCAAGCAGCTGATCCTCGACAACGTCGATCCGCTACCCTGGCTGCAGGGAATCGTATTGACGGGCGGCCGGCTTAATGCGTTCAACTGCCTCGACAACATCTTCACATCGCAGGTAGAGGGTACTGTTTGGCGTGACCTGAATGCGAACGCGGTGCAGGACGCTGGCGAGACGGGTGTCGCGGGTTGGACCGTGTACATCGACTTGAACAACAACGGCGTGCTGAACGCCAACGAGCCCTCGGCGGTAACGGACGTGGATGGGGACTACACGATCGCCGATTTCCTCGCTCCCGGCACGTACACCGTGCGACAGGTCCTGCAGCCGAATTGGACGCTGACCTATCCGATCACCGGCAGCCATGAGATCACTTTTACCGTGCGTGGCGAGACCATTACCGACATTGATTTCGGCAACCGACCGAATCCGGGCAGCGTGTCGGGATTGAAATGGAAAGACCTGGACGGTGACGGCATCAAGGACACGAATGAACCGGGGATGGGCGGTATCTACATCTACGCCGACTTGAACAACGACGGGATGATTGCGTTGGGCGAGCCCGCGGCGATCACGGGAGCGGACGGCAAATACGTCATCACCGGCATTCCCGCCGGGCAGACCTACATCCGCGAGGTCCTCAATCCCGGCTGGGAAATCACGTTTCCGCTCTTGGGTCACCACGTCGTGAACGTGATCCCGGCATCGACGGTGGCGAACATCAACTTCGGCAATGCGGCCAGCGTCGATTACGGTGATGCTCCCGCCCCCTATCCAACACTACTGGCCAACAATGGCGCATCACACGGTGTCTTGGTCGGCTTCCAGCTGGGGGAACTCGTCGACGGCGAGAATAACGGCCTGCCCAACGTCACGGCCACCGGCGACGACTTGAATAATCTCGACGACGAAGACGGTGTGCTGATCTCCGGGCCGATGTTCGCGGGAGGCACTTCCACCGTCGATGTGGTCGTGACGACTTCCGGTTTTCCGAAGGGATACCTGCACGCCTGGATGGACTTTAATGCGGACGGCGACTGGAACGACCCGGGTGAGCAGATCGTCAGCAACCTGCGACTCGGCGAGGGAACTCACACCATCGCCTTCGCCGTGCCTTCCACTGCCACGGTCGGCGGTTCGTTCGCTCGCTTCCGATACGGCCTGGAACGCGACCTGGGTCCGACCGGACCATCGTCCGCCGGCGAAGTTGAAGACCATAGCGTGCTGATTCTCACCGATGAACCAGTCGCCAACCCGGACAGCTTCGAGGTCGAACAGGATACGATTAACAATTCGTTGGATGTGCTGTCCAACGACTTCCCCAGTTCCAGTGGCACGCTGACGATTACCGGCGTCACGCAGCCCGAGCATGGCACGGTCAGCATTGCTCCTGGCGGACTGTCGGTCGTCTTCACGCCGAATTTCGGCGTGTTCAGCCCACCCGTGGAAGTCTTCACCTACACCATCAATGACGGTACCGGCAAGACCGACACCGCGTCGGTAAGCGTATTTGTGCGGCCGCTGCTGATCGCTCCCCAAGCCGTGGATGACACATTCCGAGTCACTCCCGGTTCCGGCGCCAATCAGTTGCAGGTGTTGGTGAATGATCTCCCCGGCATCCTCGGTACGATGCAGTTGATTTCGGTCACGGCTCCCAGCTTTGGTACCGCCACAATCAACAACAACGGCACGGCCAATCCACTGGACGATTACATTGCCTACACGCCCAGCGGCGCTTTCGCTCGCTTTGACCAGTTCAATTACACGATCAGCAACGCGAATGGCACGAGCACGGCCACCGCGACGGTCTTGGCCACGCCGGCGCCGGCCGACTTGACGGTTGATTTCTCCATTGGTTTTGAGGATCTCGACGGCCTGCCGATCAGCGAGGTCAATCTGGGCGATCGTTTCGTCATGGTCGTGTCGGTGCAAGACCTGCGGACTGGCGTGCCTGAGGCCGACGCCGGAATTTTCGCAGCGTTCATGGACCTGTTGTATAACCGGAGCCTGGTACTGCCGGTGTTTGATGCCGGTAACGCACTGGGCTTCGATATCACCTTCTCACCCGAATATCCCAACGGTCCCTCCGGTAACGCCCAGACCCCCGGCATTCTGGACGAGGTTGGCGGGTTCCAGTTCTTTTCCACACCGTTAGAAGGCCTGGGTTCCGGCCCCGTGGAATTGTGCCAGATTGTCTTCACCGCCAATTCCGTCGGTGACGCGGTTTTCTCCGCCAATCCCGCGGAAGAATCGCCAGAGCACGATACCGTGTATTTCAGTCCGATCATCGAGGTGGACCCGGCGGATATCAACTACGGCCTGTCCACGTTGACGATTATCGACCCGAATGCCAGCGATGGAGAAGGTGAGGACATGGACGTCAACGCCGACGGCCATGTGTCCCCCATCGACGTGCTGCTCGTCGTCGACTACCTGAACAAGTCCGGCTCCAAGCCAACTGGTTCGGGGAATGTCAACCCTCGTCTGGATGTCAATAACGACAAGAAGGTGTCACCCATCGATGCGTTGATGGTAATCACCTACCTGAACTCAGGCGCAGGGGAAAGTGCGGGTGAGGGTGAGGGTGAAGCAGGTGACATGGCCGGCGTGACCAGTATCAGCCCCACTCAGGGCGACCTGCTCTCTGGCGATTACACACTCGCGCTGGCACCCGTGATCGTCGTTCCATCTGGATCGATTCTCGTCACCGAATCGGCACCTGTCGCGTCGACCACGCCGGCATCGCTCCCCGCGGCCAGTGATGACTGGCTGCAGAGGATTGGCGAGCAGACGCCTCAGAGTATGGCCACCATAAACGTCGACGAACTGATGAGCCAGAACTGGGAGTCGCTGCTCGATACGCTGGCCGAAGACGTGCTGGAAGCATTGCTTGACGGTGAGGACGCGTAACCGTAAGAGAAACAGACATCGTCCGGCGCAGCGCGCAGGGACCTGAAAACGAAGGACAGGAAACGGAAACACGGTTCAGCGAGCAGTTATTTCCGAGCACCGCTCGGAAAGGTGCCGCGCACGGACCGTGCCAGCCAGCACCTGGAAACCACCAACTCACCACAGGAGTTCGATCAACTTCTGGGGGGCAAGGCAACCGACGGCTCGCCATATTTGGCGAGCCGTTTTTTTTGTTGGCCCGGCATGCAGGGCAAGTCGCGGGTCACAAGTTCATCGTAGAGCTTCGCGAGATACTTGCCGTTGGGAATCTTGCAGGAGAAATCGCTCATGCCATAATGTTCGCCCGTGAACAGGCCGGGTTCCTTGGTTCCGGTGACGGCGTCACTCGAACCACTGCCGGGACGACTGGGGGTGCCGGGCCCACGGCCGGGATTACTACCGAACCCACCGGGGCCATTGTCGGCACCGCCCGGCAACTGGCTCTTCCAGATCGTTTCGCCGGTCAGTTTATTGAGGGCCACCAACATCGCATCCTGCGCACCGGGGGTGCAAATGACCTTGTCGCCATCCACCAGCGGCGACTCGTTGTACCTCCACATCGGTCGCCGCCCGCCAAAATCCTCGGTCAGGCTACGTCTCCAGATAACCTGTCCGTCCTGAGCCTGCAGGCAAGCCAATTCGCCGCCCGCGCCCAAGATATAGAGCCGTTCGCCGTCGACCGTCGGCGTACATCCCGGCCCCTCGCTTCCCCCCCGAGCATCCCCAGCGACTCCCGTTTGTCCAAAGTCCGTGATTCCCACAGAGTTACCCGCCCGTCCGAGTTGACACTGAGCATTTCGCGGCTGTCCGGGCTATCCATCTTGAGCAGATTGCGCGGACGCCACTTCGTGCTGCATCGGCCATATCTCGATGGTGATATGCGCCAAACGGCCGCCATGGGGCAACCGCTCTCGATACTCCGCCGGCGACCGGGGATGGTCACTGGCGACCGACAGAATGAGGCTGTACCTACCGGGTGCGATCGCCCAGAGATGCAGGTCAACAACTTTGTCGCCCAATTCCTCCACGCATTGGCGAATCAATTCGTGGAGATCGCGTGGGCCCTGCCGATCGAGGAGGACGTGGCTTGTGAGTCTCAGCAGCCCAACGGACCAGCGGGCGACAAGCACAGCTCCGACTATTCCCATCAGAGGGTCCAGCCAATGCCAACCAAGGTATTTCCCGGCGAGCAGAGCAATGATGGCCAGGAGCGACGTCAACGCGTCCGCCATTACGTGCAGGTACGCGGAGCGGAGATTGTGGTCATGGTCGTGATGGTCGTGATGGTGGTGGTGGTGTTGGTGCAACTCGCCGCCCCCAGTATCGGTCTCGTGTTCGTGGCGGTGCTGCGATTCGACCCCCAGGATCCACACGGAAACTCCGTTGACCAAGAGCCCCCCAACAGCCACCAAGATCGCTTGATTAAAGGCGATGGGGACGGGAGCCATCAATCGCTCCACGCTTTCCCAGGCCATCAGCAGCGCGAAGAGCGCCAGTAGAACTGCTCCAGAGTAGCCGGCCAAGGAATTGACTTTTCCCGTCCCGAAGGCGAACCGCTCATCGCGGGCGAACTTGCGGGCGTAGACATAGGCTACCATCGCGATGCCCAGCGCCGTGGCATGCGAAGCCATGTGCAGGCCGTCGGCCAGCAGCGCCATGGAACCGTAGACAACCCCCGCGACGACTTCCAAGGCCATGGTCGCCGTGGTGAGTAAGACGACGATCAAAGTGCGAAGCTCACCTGGCTTCTTTTCATCCTGACCGAACGCGTGATCGTGTTCCCAAGGGCTCACACTCATCTCCTATTCGAATGTTGTCAGTGTGCTACTGAAACTGTTTCGCCAGATGTAACGGAGCCGATGGACCGGTAATTTCGGCGTCGTCCTCCTCGCCGGACTTCTCGTATACCTTTCCACCGAACCTATAGAACAGAGCCGGCGTGACAATCTGATCCAACAAGGTGGAACTGAGCAAGCCGCCGATCACCACGATCGCCAATGGATGGAGGATCTCCTTTCCCGTTTGCCCGGCTCCCAAGGCCAGTGGCACCAGGCCGATGATCGTGGTCAGCGCCGTCATGAGCACCGGAGCGAGTCGTTCCAGGCTGCCGCGGATGATCATTTGTTCGCCGAACACTTCACCCTCGTACTTCATCAGATGAATGTAGTGCGAAATCATCATGATGCCGTTGCGGCTGACGATGCCGATCAGGGTGATGAAGCCGACCCAGTGGGCCACCGAAAGGACCGACATTCCCACCCACACTCCGGGAACCTCCCACCACGAAACTGCCGCCAGCGCATCGGCGCTCGGGCGGTTGACCAGTAACAGCGCGACGATCGACCCCATGGCGGCCAGCGGGATGTTCACCATCACTTGGATGGCCGCTCGCCAAGACGCGAGACATTTATAGAGCAGCAGAAATACGCCGGCAATGGCAAAGCTGCCCAACAGAAGCAGCCGCCGATTGGCATCCTGGCGGGCTTCGAACTGGCCACCATATTCGACCTCATAGCCCTCCTTGAGAATCGGCTTGATCTTTTCGTCCACCGCCCTCTGGATGTCCTGAACCACACTTACCAGATCTCGCCCGGCCGTATTGCACTGCATGACAATCCGCCGCTGCACGTTCTCTCGGTTGATGGTGTTCGGGCCCTGGGTCGCCACAACGTCGGCCACCGTCCTGAGCGCGACGCGCGAGCCGTCCGATGTGCTGATTAATGTCGAGCGGATCGCGTCGATGTTGTTGCGTGCCTCCTCGTCGAACCACACGACCAGGTCGAACACACGTTGGTTCTCCAGCACCTGAGAGACGGTGCGGCCCTGGAGGGCCGTCTCCAGGGCTTTGGCCACGTCGGCCGGGGCGAGCCCGTAACGAGCGGCTTCCTGACGGCGAATGGTCACGCGAACTTGAGGAATGTCCACCTGCGGCTCAATCTGCAAATCGACCACACCAGGGACCTCCGTCATGACTTCGGCAATGTCCTGGCCCCGATCGCGTAACTCCTCAATGTCCCGGCCATAGAGTTTCACGGCGATCTGCGAGCGGATACCCGACATCATGTGATCCAGTCGATGGGAAATCGGTTGGCCAATGTTCACCTTGACGCCGGGCACCTCCGCCACGATGTCGCGGATCTCGGCCATCACTTCGTCGCGCGGCCGGCCCACGACGTCGACACCGAAGCCGTGCAGGCCGGGGATGGCACGCAGCACCGCGTAGTGGATGCCCGGCTTCGGGCGTTCCGGCTGAATGAGTCCGACGTCGATTTCCGAGAAGTTCACGTTTTCGGCGTGCTCGTCCAATTCCGCGCGGCCGGTGCGCCGCGACACATGTTTCACCTCGGGGATGTCCGCCAGCATACGCTCCACTCGCCCGGCAATCCGGTTGGACTCTTCCATACTCACACCCGGCGGTGCCGTGGCGGCGATGGTGAGTGACCCCTCGTTGAATCGGGGCAGGAATTCGCCACCCATCCAGACGATGCAGGAGACCGAAACCAGCACCAACACGGTCACCGCCGCCAGCACGCAGGTGCTGTGCCGCAGCGTTAACCGCAGGATCGCAGTATCCGCTCTCTTGAGCCAACGAAGCAACAGTGGGTCCCCTTCTTTCTTGAGGAAGTTGGCCCTGGGCAACAGATAGGAGGCCAGCACCGGCGTCACGGTGAGTGACACGACCAGCGACGCCAGCAGTGTCGTCAAGTAGGCCAGTCCCAAGGGGGCGAACATGCGGCCTTCCAACCCGGCCAGGGAGAAAAGCGGGAAGACGACGAGCACGACGATCAGCGTCGCATACACAATGCTGTTACGCACTTCGCACGAGGCCAGGAAGATGACCTTGAGCGATTTGTCGGGCGTCGCCTTGTGGTGGTTTTCCTTGAGTCGCCGGAAGATGTTCTCGATGTCGACAATCGAGTCGTCGACCAGTTCACCGATGGCCACCGCCAGTCCGCCGAGCGTCATGGTATTGATCGAGATCCCGAAGTAGCTGAACGCCAGTGCGGTGATGATGATCGAGAGAGGAATGGCGGTGAGTGTGATGAGGCTGGTGCGCAGATTCCACAGGAAGATGAACAGCACGACGATGACCCAGATCACGCCGTCACGAATGGCTTCCTTGACGTTGTCAATGGCCGAGTCGATGAAGTCCGCCTGTTTGAAGATGTCGGTCGAGATCACAACATCACTAGGGAGTCGTTTCTGGATGTCGGCCAGCGTGCGTTCGATCATCTCGGTCAGCACCAGCGTGTCCGCGCCCGGCTGCTTCTGGACGGACAGAATGATCGAGCGATTGCCTTCGATACTGGCGTCACCACGGCGCACTGGACCGGCGTAACGGACGTCGGCCACCTGGCGGACCGTGATGGGCACCGGATCACCGGCGCGGACGACCGTATCGGCGACTTCGTCGAGTGTCGTTGCGCGGCCGATAATGCGGATCAGGGATTCATGAGTCTTGCTCAGCAGGAAGCCGCCCCCCGTAACGATGTTCGATTTCTCGACGGCTGAGGTTAGCTCGTCGAGCGTCACGTCGTGGCGTGCCAACATTTCGGGAGACGTGAGTACCTGGTATTGCTTCAGCTCGCCGCCCATAACACTGACCTGAGAGACACCGGCTACCGCCAAGAGCCGTTGGCGGACTTCCCAGTCGGCGACGGTCCGCAGCTCCATCGATGTCGTACTGCCGGTCGATCGCATACCGACGAGCATGATCTCGCCCATGATCGAACTGATCGGAGCCATCACGGGGCGGGCTTCTTCCGGCAGCCGTTCGCGCACGAGTTGGAGTTTTTCTGTAACGATCTGCCGGTTGACATAAATGTCCGTTCCCCAGTCGAATTCGACCCACACGATCGAAAGACCGATACCAGAGGCGGACCGTACGCGGCGCACATCGCTGGCCCCGTTCATCGCCGATTCGATGGGAAACGTTACGAGCGTTTCAACCTCTTCCGGTGCCAGGCCGTGGGCCTCGACCATGATCGTGACCGTGGGGCGATTGAGGTTGGGGAAGACGTCGATCGGCAACTCCGCCGCCTGCCGACTGCCGTAGAGGATCAGCACCACCGTGACCGCCAGCACGAGCACGCGATTCTTCAAGCAAAAGGCGATAATATGGTTGAGCATCAGGTGACAGACTCCGTTTGCGGCAGGTCCGGCCGATTTACCTGGTAGGGGCGATTGGGTGCAGCCGGGCGACATCCCCTGGAGTTCCTTCGGCGGCCGACTCGTCCATGATCGTCATCCGGGCCAGCATGCCGCTTCTAAGCAGTTGGTCCGGGTTGGACACCTCGACCCAGACCGGCAGCACGCGCATGGTCTCGTGCATCAACGGTGATATCCTGACGACCTTGCCGCTGGCCTCAAGATCGGGGTAAGCCGCGAAGTGCACGTGGACCGGCTGACCTAAACGCACGCGATTGGCGTCTCGCTCGTACACAAAACCTTTAACCCATACGCTCGAGTGATCGTGGATCTCGAACATAGGCTCCTCGGGATGGACAACTTGCCCCGGTACCACGTGAAAACTGGCGATCCAACCCGAGGCCGGCGCTCGCACTGGTACCGCTTGGACCAGCTCGGCCAGCGAGCCGATTTGCAGCACGTCGGCCTGTTTGAGTTTTTCGACGGCGTCTGGCCCCAGTCCGTAGTAGACCAACTTTCGCTCCAAACCCCCGGCCTTCAGCGAGAGAGATTCGAATTCGCTTTGCAGCTGCCATCGCTGCCGCTTCGCCACCACGCCCTGGTCGTGCAGTTCCTCGAGCCGTTTGAGCCGCTGCTCCACGAGACTGGCTTGAGTAAGTGCCTGCAGTAGATCGAGTTGAACCGATCGCACTTGAAGACTGTCGATCTCCGCGAGCACTTGCCCCTGAGTCACCTGTTGAGTGGGTTGCACCAGGATGCGACGTACGCGTCCCTCCACCTGTGATGTGGCCAGAGCTTGTTGATCGGTGGGTAGTTCGACAGCGCCATGCGCCACGGTGAGAACGCCCAGGTGCGACTCCTCTGCCGGTCCATCGGTGGTACCAGATTCATCAACCCGCGCTTTGTGCTCGTTGCCAAGCAAGGCCGCGAGCAACGAATTTCCTACGACCACAACTCGGTCGCCCGGGAAAACGCCTGCGAGAATCTCGACCTGGCCGTCCTCCCCGAGGCCCAACTTCACCCCGCGATTCTCGTACTTACCCGGCATCCTCTGAACCAACAGGTAGTTGCCCGTGCGGCTGCGAATCACCGCATTCAGGGGGCAGACGATCGATTCCTTGGCCACCTGTACCGAAATCCGCACTCGGCCGAACATGCCGGGCCGCAGCTTCCCCTCTGAGTTGTCAATCGTGATCACCACTGCCTGGGTCCGCGTCCGCGGATCCATTGTCATCCGCAAGTGGTCGATCTGGCCACGGAAGGACTCGCCCGGAAGCGCGGCAAATCCAGCCTCGACCTCTTGCCCCGTGGCTAACAGGCGGACATCCGATTCCAGTACCTCGCCGACAATCCACAACGTCGTCGGATTGACCACGTGATACAGGTGGTCAGTCGGGCTCACCGTTTGCCCGATTCGGACATCGGCGTGCGTAATCATGCCGCCAACCGGGCTCACGATGGGGACATAAGGCAATGGTCCGCCCCGCTGTTCCACTTGCTGCACGGCAGCGTCGTCCAGGCCGAGCGCGAGGAGCTTCTGCCGGGCAATCTGAGTCGCAGCTGACACCTCCGCTGAGCTGGGCCTGTGATTCCAGCAGTGATTTGCCGGCGATCACCCCTTGCTGATCGAGTGCCGTGCGTTGATCGACCAGCTTATGGGCCAGTTCGAGTTGCGTCTTGGCCTGCAACAAGTCGAGCTGGAGGGACTCCAACTCGGTACTGACCAGTCGCGCAAGCTCCTGACCGGGTACGACCGTCTCACCTGGCCGAACCAAGACCGCGTCGATCTTGCCCGGCACCAGGGACGTGATCATCGCCTGGGCATACCACGGCAGTTCTACCCGTGCGCTGACGGTCACCGTACGGTCTATGTCGCCAAACTCGATCTTCTCCGTCGTCAGTCCGATCGCCTCACGAGCTTTGTCCGAGAGCATGATCGTATCGCCAGCAATCGTCACGCCTTTGGTCGGCAGCGGCGCGTGGTTCTCATGCCCAACTGCCCGCTCGACGGTAACCTGGACAATACCGACCACGAGGGCCGATGCGGCAAGCAGGCGAATCGCCGCCAGGTGCTTTCTCAATAACATCGCAAGGGCTCCTCGCGGTTCGTTTGAGGTCACAACGATCACATCAGAAGGCTCGTCAGATGCATCACGAGCTAGGGACTGGGAATCGCTTCGAGGCCGGCCAATTTTTGGTCGATGGCAGCGGCGACAGCCGCGAAATTCGGGTCTTCCTTGTTGTCAATGTTCTGGTGGACCTGCTCAAAGAATGTTCTCAGTTCATTGGCCGAATTGTTGACGGCCTCCCAATGCTCTTTCGCGATGCCGGAATTGCGGGCGATCTCCGGTAGCCACTGGAGAACCAGATCCGCCCTGTCCAATGCCTGGTGGGCCTGAAAGGGGTTCTCGGGAATGCCTGCCGCCGTTTCCTGCTCCACTTCGTTGCGGAACTGCTTGAGCGTCGCTACTGCATCCGCGAACTTCGCCGTCTGTTCGCGCAGCTCCGCCTTCTGCTCTTCCGTAATCGGGGCGTCGTGCGGGTTGTAGTCATCTTTCCCGTCCACAACGGGTGCACCACCGCCACTGGCCGCCTGCTTTTCGGTCTGGCCGCAGCCAGACAGTGTGCCCAAGCAACCAACGCCAAAAGCCAACAGCAACGCGCAAGAGAATCGTGTCGACATAGAACTGCTCCTTGTGAAATGGAAATGGTAAAACGCGAGAGGGTTTGCGCGCGAAAAGCCGGGACTTTCTCTGGAAAATCTCAGACGCGCGCGGACCGAAGTCGGCTAGATCAACATACGACAGAGCGCGCAATTAGAATCACGCCAGAAGCACGCCAGTTCGCTCTCGGCGCGCACGGTCACACAGAGGTGTGCAGGTAACAGGTGGGTCAGACTGCAGGACCACCTGCAGGGGCGCGGCATCGAACAGGGGGGACGCGTGCATTGACGGTGGTTCGCAACACTTCACCGGGTCCGGCAGCGCTGCCTGACCACTCAACACGTCCTGCCCCAGTGCCAAAGCCACTGGTTCCAGATTCCCTGGAGACTCGCTGCCGCTGGAGTTCGACACGGGTTGCGGGAGCGTGAAGTCGAAGCCAAGCAAGTGAATGTGCAAATGCCACGCAGGGCTCTCGCCAATCTCGGCATTGCTGGAATCGTCGTGGGAACCATGTGGCCGTCGGCTGTCGTGCACGTGGCCATGCCCCTCAGCCAACCCATGCCGATGGTGGCCACCAGCAGCATCCCCAGTGGAGTGGGCGTGCCGGATACCGGGCGGCGCAATCGTAACCGCCAGCAGGATTGCTGCCTGCAGCAAGGTCGTCAGGGTTCTCCACGATCGAACGGACATCTGTTACTCACTGTGCCGGACTTTCCCCACCAGCTCCACTATGATAGGCACAGGCCGGCTCATGGTAAAGGCTTACAGACTGGCGTTTTGTATCGGCTGGGCAAGCAGCGAGACTTGAATCGGACACTCCCCACATCGGAGGTCGGTCACTCAGACATCCTGCACGTGCTCTCGGCCGCCAGCGCGTCGTGGACCGCTTGCCCAACCAGTGCCGTGACGCGTGCGTCGCCTCTATGACCGCACCGAGTCGGCTTTTTTTCAAGGCATTCCGACCCCCGTCTTCAACGGAAGAAAAACTGCCGGACTCCTGCGTGGGGCCATACTGCGGCAAGGGTGCCATGCCTGCCGGAAGAAGTGGCCTAACACCCATCTTCTGCGGGACTGGATAACGCACGACATCGGGAAACCGATTGACTGGTGACTGCCTCCACAACTTGTTCCAGTGCCTGTTTGATGAGGAGCCGAAAAGGGACCGGGACATTTCCCCTGGGCAATAGGGCAACCTGGGCAGGTGTCCGTCGCTTTGATACCAGCATCGCCCGGATCTGGTCGCTGGGCATGCATTTCCACAATAATCATCTGGCTGTCTTCCAGACGCTTGATAAACTTCCATCGTTGGGCGATGTTCCGCTGCGAGACGAACACGCGCAGTTCAACCGGATCGCCCTTCTTCAGGAAATGCGTGTTGGCCCGTCCTTCGATGCCGAACTTGTCGCCGGCGTCCGCCCAGACCCGCGTGCCGTTCCCCTGGCCGTCGGCCCGGACGATCAGGCCGCAGCGTTTTGCGGACTTCCGGTCGAATGACGCGATGATCTCCAGCGCATCGGCGTCACCGTTGCTCCTCATCTTCCCAGCTCGAAATCAAGGTGCCAACTG
Source organism: uncultured Planctomycetota bacterium (assembly GCA_963802295.1). Taxonomy (GTDB): domain Bacteria; phylum Planctomycetota; class Planctomycetia; order Pirellulales; family Pirellulaceae; genus JAJRVM01. Next base: position 472,776 of record CAWDIM010000023.1, read on the forward strand.
TCCGCCGGCTGGGAAGTTGATCTGACAGGTGACAGCTGGCCGAACCGGATTGGCTGGTGCGGTAATCACAGGGAGCATCAATAACGCCGTTGCCGTCAACGCTTACGGCCGACCATGCCATTCGTCCTTGTCCCTCTTCACTTGTCGTGCGAGGTGCGGCCCTTGATTCTGTAAGAAACAGATGCTATTATTTCTTACATGATCGGAAGGAAAAAGTCACCACAATCTGTTGATTCCAAGATAGTTGCGGCCATTCGTCGTCGTGGACGACGTTCCGTCTTCGTCCCAGCCGATTTCGTGAATATCGGCAGCCGGGAGGCCGTGGACGTGGCCCTCCACCGGCTGGCCCGACAGGGAATCATCCGCCGGCTGGCTCGCGGCGTGTACGACTTCCCATTGGAACATCCCGTGCTGGGACGACTCGCGCCGTCCGTCGAGGATATTGCACGCGCACTGGCCGGACGAGACCGCACCCGCCTTCAGCCAACGGGCGCGTATGCCGCAAACGCCTTGGGACTCTCCGAGCAGGTTCCGGCCAAGGCGGTATTCCTGACTGACGGCCCGACACGAACGGTCAAGATCGGCCCAACCACCATCCAGCTTCGCAGGACAACGCCGAAGAACATGGAAGCGGCGGGGCGGCTCAGCGGCCTACTCATCCAGGCACTCCGCGAATTGGGCCAGGAGCATGTGACGCCGGAAAGGCGAGAGCATCTGAAACGGACAATTCCTGCCGACGAACGGCGTGGGCTACTGAAGGACTTGCGTCTTGCCCCAGCATGGATGCACCCGATCTTCCGAGAACTCGCGGCGGAGGAAGCGTGACGCTTAAGTTCCTAGCTTTGCCTGAAGGTGAACGACGCCTGTACCTGGAGCAGGCAGCCGTTCGCCGTAGTCTGTCCCCAGTGATCCTGGAAAAAGACTTCTGGGTTTGCTGGTTGCTTGGTGTCCTTTTCGAGTCAGAATTCGCGGACAGTCTCGTGTTCAAGGGTGGCACGTCGTTGTCGAAGGTCTTTGGTGTCATTAACCGCTTCTCGGAGGATGTCGACTTGTCGCTTTCGCCAGCGTTTCTCAAGTTGCCAGAAGCTGGCACCAGCCGGAACCAGGCCAATCAGTGGATGGCCAGGGCCGAAGCGGCTTGTGGTGCCGCCGTACAAAACCGGATCGCACCCGTGCTGGAAGCGACCGTGGCCGGCATTCTCGGCCAGCGTGAACAGCCCTGGTTCAATTATGTGTCTGATCCTGCGACATTCTCGCCAGTCCTGCACTTCCACTACCCTTCGACTCTGCCGGCCGGGTTCGAGTACCTCAAGCGTTCCGTCAAGCTGGAGTTTGGCTCGTTGACCGACCAGCAACCTGTTGGACGCCACGCAGTGCAGCCTTGGATAGCCGAAGTGCTGCCCGCCGCTTTCCCCGACTGGAAGTGCGAAGTAGTTGCGCTCGAGGTGGAGCGAAGTTTCTGGGAGAAGGCGACCATCCTGCATGCCGAATACCACCGGCCCGCCGACAAACCGACGCCAGATCGTTTCTCCCGGCATTACGCCGACACGGCGGCGCTGGCATTGCATCCAACAACAAGTAAAGTGGTAGAGCGGCATGCGGTTCGTGACCGCGTCGTGCGGTGGAAGGGTTTGTTCTTCGGCAGTTCGTGGGCAAACTACGACCAAGCCAAGCCCGGTACGTTCCGGCTTACTCCGCCGCCTGAGCGGTTGCCCGCACTGCGGCGCGACTATCAGGCAATGCGGGATATGTACCTCACCGCGCCGGCGAAGTTCGAGGACATGCTCGGAGTGCTAGCCGAGTTGGAAAACCGGATGAATCAAGCCGGCGGAGCATAATGACAGTCGCACATGAAAGATCGCCGAGCTTTACAGCGGTGATTGGGACAGAGACAGTTGGCGGATGGCGCCGCAACCGACAAGCGGAGCACGCCTAATGGCTCGAGATCTCGATACGAGATTTCGTACTATTCTCCGGGTTGGGTCACACCAACATGGAAGGCGCATGGATTCGCCAAGCAAGGCAACGTCTACGAGCGATTCGGTCAGTGCCCACACAACTGGACAGGCGATATGGTGCAGGGGTTGCGACCGATTGAGCGCTCGCAACTCCTCCATAACCCGGGCGGCGCGAGACTGTCAGAGTGGCGAGAGTTTGGGGCGGAAATGAGGCCAGGTGATCACAGTGACGGCGCCGGTGTGAGTCGTGCGCCAGTGGGGGACCGAGAGCCGGGGGCAGATAGCCTCGCCCTAACTCGTTGCCACAACTGGCCCTAGAACGCGAAAAGGCCGACGACTCTCGGCGTCAACCTCTCATATAACCCCACGGTATCGCGATTTCGAAACGGGGCTTTCAAGTTGAGGGACCAGGATGGGAACTGGCGACCGCAGGGTTATGGCTTTGCACCGACACGCCGCCTCCGGCGATCGACCTCTCGAGTAGCCACCCGATCGCGAACGGCAATCGATCTGCTGCGCCAAGACCTCATCAGGCCAAGTTGCCTCCCGGCTGGACCGATCGTCGCGGCGCCTTCAGGTTTGAAAGCGTTGTCTTGGGGGTTCGCTCGCATCCCTTGTGAACCTCTAGCAAAGGATGACTTCAGCTATTCGCAAGACAGAGAAAGGTCATGAAGACGATTGTGCACGGCAACGCGTCCTGCCGTTGATCGAACGGGGGTCGTCGGGGTAGGAGTAAAGTTTTCGCGTGTAGGATGCGCGCACCGTGTGCGCATGTTTGAAATCCGAAGCAGCAAATCCCAAACAAATTCGCATGACAGAAATACTAATGATAAAAACGGGCCAGGACGAAGGACGGAACCTCCAATAGCATTCCCGGTGGTGGGAATCTGCTTGTGCCCGTGACTGTGGTTTTGTCGGCAGCGAAGGTTTTCATCTTGGGATTTCGAATTTGTTTAGGATTTCGAATTTAGGATTTTGGATTTCCTGATTGGTTGCGGCCGCAGGCCGCGTTAAGAGTAAGAGTAAGAGTAAGAGTAGAATCGGGATGGACGCCGGCTCTTCACTCGGGGATTCCTTCGCATCACCAGGCAGGGGGCAGCAGTCGCGCGTCGACGCGCTCGACGCTGCACCATTTCCGCAGTCCGCTGGCCAGCTCGTTTACCCACTCGAGCAGCCCATCCGGCGTCAACAGGGAGCTGGGAGCGAAGATACAGGCCAATACGTGAGCATCCGCGGCGGTCACTTTGGCCAATTGCGAGTCCTTAACGGGTGTGCCGAAGGGTATTGAATGCTCCCCCTCTGGCCCACAAATGCAGATCAGGCCCTCTAGATCGAGCAGTTGACCGGCCTGGTTGAAGACGAAGGACTCCCCCGGCAAACCATAGCGAATGACGAGCGGAGAACCGAGCCGACCTACCGCAATCATGGAGATGGGCAGGCCACTGCGCAAGGAAACCACATTCAACACATCGACGGCATTGAGAATGTTCGGCCATTGTTCCTCCTGCTGAGCGACCCGCAACAGATACTCTTGGGCCGGCTTGCTGCGTCCCGACGGCTTGAAGCCGCCCAGACGCAGCAGTCGCCGCACTGCCTGCCGCCGCTCGTCGCCACCCTGCGGTCCCTCCGCCACCGTCCGCCGAACCGACTCGCGGCAGTACTCGACCAGTTCCCCGTCCGCCGCGGCGATCGTCAAGCCGGTGGCTTCCACCAACCCCACCGCCAGCTCCCGCACCGACTCGTCAATCGTCACTTGCAGTCCCATGGGATTCCCCTTTGCCAAACACGACCTCGCGTGCTTGTATCTTGTCATCCGTCCATTTCTTTCCGCCGACACTGCCGCGCAGCGGCCTCGATTTTCCGGCGTGCTCCGCGACGGTCCTCAGTGAGTTCCACGATAACATCTGCGCCGTGCGCGTATATGCTGCAAGACGAAATTGCCGTTCCAGGTCGAAGGAAGTGGCTTGCCATGGATGCTGCGCAAACGGAATAAATTCCGTTCTACGTCGAAGGAAGTGGCAGGCCCTGGATGCTGCGCAAACGGAATGAATTCCGTTCTACGTCGCAGGAAGTGGCAGGCCCTGGATGCTGCGCAAACGGAATAAATTCCGTTCTACGTAGGGATTCGGCGGCGTGGTGCGCAATGAGAAACGGCCGAACTCATCAGCGAGCTCGGCCGTTTCGACTATCGCGATTGACAATCTACCGGGGGGCAGAAAGTAATTCTAGCTTCTGGCCTGCTGGACCTGGGCTGCCACTTGCGGTCGCAGACGCTTCTGAATGTCGGTCTCCAATACGCCAAACACCGCCTCATGCCTTTGCACGGACATTTGCAGTGCCGCCAGCAAGCGCTTGGCAGTGAAGAAATTCACGATAATCCGCTGCTTGACCTCGATCGGGTCCTTGGGGACTCCGACCGGCTGCGGATTGAGTCCGAAGTCGATGATCAATTCTTCCGGGGAGCCTGTGACGCGGCAGAAATTCGCGTACAGAGCGATGGCGTTGGCGTCATTGACCTGCAGCTGCTGAACCGCTTGTCGCTGCTGTTGCGGTGGTTGGTGCTCACCTGCGTTCTCGGTAGTACCTTCGGCGACTTCTTCCGGCTTGTCGGTTTTGGCCATTCAACGATCTCCTTTTTTTGCTGAATCTCAGCACATCGAACAGAACAACGAATGAGCGTTAACGCTACGATACAAATTCTGGACTCGAACGATCGAGTCACGTTCTCCCAGACAATGCGAACCAGGTCGTCCTTGGTTGGCTTACTCCTTCTCTACAGTTCGAAGTGGAAAGTCCGAGTCACGAAGCGGTAGAGGCGGCGGCCCAGGGGTTGCCAGCCGGTGTACAGCTTGGCTTTGCCACGCATGCCCAACTGCACAGCGCCGCCCGTATCGGGGAGCGTGGCGATCGCCGGGTAGGAAGTGCTCAAGGGTCGCGGCATCCCCGTCTGCGGGTCGGCCACCGAATTGACATCTCCGCCGGCGTGCGTGGAGAGGCCGATCGGCGTTTCCACCAGTTCAGCCAGCGCCACACGTTCGACCGTGCTCTTTAAATCCAGGCCGGGCAGGGAATCGAGCATGAGGACAACGGGAACTCCCGGTTCGCCATCGCGTTCGCGTTGCGCCGCCGCGGCCCGCACCAATTCCACGTCCGCCTGGTCGACGATAATTTCCGCGACGAGTTGTTGCGGGTCCCCGATCTGACAGATCCGATCACTGGCCGCCAGGGCCGCATTCAGGTTCCGCGGTTCCAGGGCTCCCCCCACCCAGCCGGGCAACTGACCGTCAGGCATTTCCCGGTCCGGTTTATCGGCCACCGGCAGCACGGTTCCCGACAGCGGCGCCTTCACGGTCAGGTTGTCGAGTTCCCGCTGGCGTTCGGCCAGCACCTGTTGGAGTGCCTGACGTTGTTCATCCACTTCTTTGATGCGCAAACCAGCGCTCTCGTCGAATCGTTGCTGTTTTTCCAGGACCTTGATCTCCGCCTCCATCTCGCGCAGCTGCCCCTCCAGAGCCTGGACGTTCAGCTTCAACCCCACGTTATCCAGCAGTGCCAGCACGTCCCCTTCCTTCACTTGCTGCCCGGGGAAAGCCTTGATCTCGGTGAGTCGTCCGCTGACGGCGGCGTAGACGGTCGCGGCATCACGCGGCTTCACATCGAAATTGCATGTCACGTGGAAAGGCAGCGGCACGAACAGGAAGATGCCGACCAGGGCGGCCACGACCGCCAATGACGCGATCACACGATGACGTTTCACTTTGTGCATCCTCCCCGGCATATAGAAAAACTTGGCCAGTTGCCAGATGGGCTGGACCACCAAACCGAATAGTCCCATGGCTCCAATCAACCGGCCGATCACCTTCAGCCCGTACGGCTCCAGCACTTTGTTCAAGAACATCAAGATCGAAAAGACAACGATCCAGCGATAGAACACCGCCGCCACCGTGTAGAGGCCGAAGAAGAACTTGTTGCGCTGAGGCAGGAACGGGTTCTCCTGCTGTTCAATCCCCAGACAGAGCCCGACCATGAATCGCTTCAACACTTCCGTCGACTTCTGCCGCAGGTTCGGAATCTCGATCAGGTCCATCAAGATGTAATAGCCGTCAAACCGCAACAGCGGATTGCCGTTGAATAAGATCGTACTCACCGAACAGATGAACATCAGACTCAGGCAGATCTGATTCAACAATGTCGTGCGATCGGTGAACCACCAGATGAATGTGGCAACCGCCGCCAAGAACATCTCGACGTACATGCCCGCCGCACCGATAAACGCGCGATGCCACTTGCTCGGGAGCATCCAAGAATCGGAGACATTGCAGTAGAGCGCGGGGGTGAACACCAGCAGCATGAACCCCATCTCGTGGCATTCGCCGCCAAAATGCTTGCAGGAGAGCCCGTGGCCGAACTCGTGCAAGACTTTGGCAAACGCCATGACGATGGCCATCACCAGCCAGTTCTGCCAGTTCCCGAAGAACTGGTGAAAGCTGGGCAGCCGCGCTCGAAACACGTCAAACTGCACGGCAATCAGCAACAGTGCCGACATCGCGAGCAGGAGATTCAAAATGATCATCGGCCGCGCGAAAAACCAGCCGGTAAACGGATAGATCTTATTGAGCAACCACTCCGGATCAATCCCGCGCCACCGCAAAGCGAAGACATTCGAGAGTTTCCCCAGCAATTCTTTCTTCTTCTTCTCGTCGCGCCGCTTTTTCAACTGGTGTCCCTGGCCGATGGCGTTGGCCACCACCAGACCACTGCGGTGCAACATCCCGACAAACTGCTGCAGGTCTTGATACGTGATCTTCTGTGGCGTGAACTCCTGCTCGAACCTCTCCTTGATGCTCTCCAGACTACTCGCTCCGTCGAGCATGCAGAGGATGGCGTATTCTTCTTCGTGGAATCGATAGTAGTTGAGCCCGATCGGCTCCTTCACCACCCAAAACGACTGGCCGTGATACCGCTGTCGGCGCGCGGTGAGGTCGGGCCGCATCCGCAACGTGAGCGAGCGGGAAGCACTGCTTACCAAGCTGTCAGCGAGAGTGGCCATCGAGACTATGCTTCACGGAAGGTTTCGGCGGTGGAGAAAGATCGCATTTACTGGTTGTCGCGGAGCGACTTATTCCGTTGCAGCAGAATGGTGACTTCGGCGTCGAGTCCGGGGCGCACGGTCCACTGACCGTTGGGCTTGCGCGGGTTATCAAACTCGGCATGAATCAGGAACTCTCCGCTCGGGTCGACCACCGGGCTGACGAAATCGATGATCGCATCGAATTGCTCTTTCCCCTCGGGAGTGGTCACATGCACCTTGACTTGGCTCCCGGCAACATCTTCCGGCATGAAATCGGCCGAGTTGAGCATCCCCTCGACTCGCAAACGATCCATGTGGACGACGCGGTAGAGCGGTTCGCCCGCCTGAGCCCACTCACCTTCGTTGTGATAGCGTTCCACCACGACCCCGTTGACGGGACATTCGATCTGTCGCCGCTTGATCTCGTTCTCGACCGCCTGACGCTGAGCCGATTTGGCACCGCGGGTCAGTTGATTGACTTCGTGTTCCACCTTGGCGACTTCGGCCTGGTATTCCGACCTGGTCTGGGTCAGCTCCAGACGTCGCACTTCGAAATCGCTGACGGCGTTGGGGACACGGGACTTGATGTCACGCGACCCTTCGAATTCCGCTTTGGCCACGCCAATCGTGGCCAGCGCCGCCAAATAGTCGGCGTTACTGGCCGCCTTCGCCTCCGCCACGGCGAGTTCGCTCTCCGCGATCACTTTGCGGATCTGCGCGTCCGAGTCGTCGATGCGACCGAGAATCTCGTCCTTCTGGACGACCTGGCCTTTCTTCGCATCGAGGGCCACCAAGACCCCCGGTTCACGTGCCGGCACGCGGACATCGTAAATCAACGTGACAACGAAGTTACTCAGCTTGACCGCGGTGGCGTCCGAGGAATCCGCGCGCTCCGCTGCTTGCCCCGTGACGAGCAGTAGCGAGGCGACCAGAGTGGCCATGGCATTCATGTTGCGTTAACTCCCGAGTGTGAGTGACAGTTGTCTGTCTGTCGCTCAGTTAAATCCAAACAATGCGAGAGAGCGAATCAATTCGTACGTCTCGACCTAGAAAATGATATGTTTCTGTACCCACTCAATGGCTTCGTGGAACCAGCTGTACCCCAGCGAGCAGCGTCCACACTTGACCTTGGCCGTGACCGTGGTGCCGGGACTGGGCTTGAGAAGATCCGCCACGTCAATGTCGACGATCATCTTGACCGTCGGACCGTCCTCCCCCTTGACCTGCGTGATCCCGTAGACTTTTTTGAGCGTCCCAGGCTTGGATGAACGCGGATCAGCCGCTGACACGTAACTCACTTTCAAGTCGGGACCGATCGTGTCGAGTGCCTGGCGGACATGCCCCATACGCCGCTCGGGCATCGCCAGCTCCAACTCCCAGTCACCGGTCGGATCGGCCACCGTCATCACCCGTTGGCCAGTCACCACCGGCCGATGCTTGAGCGATTGCTCGGCGTCCCAAGGCAACAGGATCTGGCCGTCGATCGGACTGCGCACGACCAGGTTCTTGCGGTTCTCTTCGATCAGCTCCAACTGTCCGCGCAAATTCTTGTCCCGTTCCAGTAACTGTAGATACTCGCCAGAGATCTGAGCCAGATCAGCCTGTTTGAGACCCGAATTCTGCTTGGACCGACGCAGACTGTCCAACCTCTCGGTCGTTTCGCTGATCTGCCCAATGACCTTCTGCCACTCCTGCTCCAGATCGTGATTCTCCAGCTGCAGCAGCGGATCCCCCTTCTTCACCAACTGATCACTCTTCACCAACACCTCGGTGATCGTCCCATCCACGGCGAAGAAGACATCGCGACGGACAATCGGTTGCAGCACGCCGTCCGCTTTCAGATTGAAGTCAGTGGGAATCAAGAACAGGGCCAGCAACGTTCCCAGGATGGCCCCCCCCACCAGTAACGTCTTGGGAAGATTGCGGCCCTTCACCAGGACCGTGGATTTGCCGATCGCCCGCCACATGGGCAGCAGGAAAATGCCGTGGTAATCCAGCGCGTTGGATAAGGCGCGAGTACTGTGCTCATAGACCAGGTCGATGCGAGGCTCGAGGATCTCGCGGGGCAGATCCGTTTCGATCTGCTCCACAATCAAGGCGCCGATGATCTCGCGCTCGACGTGCACCTCGCCAATCATGCCGGGATTGCGGCCGCTCCGCGTCGCTTCCTCCGGATCGCCCGGCTTGCGCAGCGGCAGCACAATGACGTTCTTGGCATAGGATTCATCGACGTAGACATCGATGGCCTCCTCGACCTGGGGGGGCAAGTCCTCCGTGTTCCCCTCGTACCACAACGACTCGCCGGTCGCCACGACCCGCGTGGCCACTCGCCCCAGAGACGTGACGATGTTCGAGCGACTTTCGAGGGTGTCTTGACCACTCACCGCCTCCACCTTGCAGGTTCGGCCTCGTTTGATCGCGATGCTCACACGATCACACCCGATCAGCCGGCGTCCTTCGTTGACAATCGTATAAGCGGTTTCGCGGACGTCGAGGTTCTCGTGCACCATGCGGGCAAACTGATCGGCCTGCGCCCAGAGCGAATGGCGATTGCTGAAATGCTTCAGCTTGCGCGACTTGAGCCACTCGCCGGCCAATTCACACATCTGAATCAGGAAACGAAGATACCCCCGCTGCGTGGCCGGCTGGGAATCGGAACGCTGAAAAACCTCGATCACGCCTTCCATCGCGCCGTCGCTCACCAGCGGAGCGAGCACCAGCAGATAGCTCGTCGGATTCCCCCCGGCTTCGTCGCCTTCCGCTCCCGACATCGGCGGCACCAACTGCGGTTCACCCGTGCGAGCCACGTGGTGCAGCAGACGAAGATGACGCGTCGCATCCTCGGAACCGGGCCGCAACAGGGATTCGCTGAGGTTGATCTGGTAAGCCAGCTCCGGACGGCTCGCTTCACCCAGCAACCAGACGGCGCCCCCACGGCCGCCAAGGCCGAGACAATGCGCTGCATGAAAGCGGCGTAGTACTCCTCAGCATCCACGTCGCTCTTGGACAGTTGAGCGATCTCGCCCACCAAGCTGCGAATCTGTTGTTTCGTCTGTTCGACGGTCTGAGCGTTCACGGAGGATTGTTCTGATGACATGAACGGAAGATCCGGAGTTTGCTGGAAAATATCTCTGAGTTCCGTGCCTCGACGGTGACACTACCTCGACGCTCTCAGTCTTTGTACGACTTCCCACCGGGCTGCTGCAACCCTGCATGGTGAGCGCACGACATCATCATAACAGTCGCCTGCCACAAAACGCCCCGAAAACGTACTCGACGTCTCGCGTCGTGACGAGCCGGCCGGACAGCCATCGGCGTTCACGGCAGGTTCCTTCGGCAGGCATCTGCTTCTGCCTGCATCCAGGCCGCGTTCTTTCCGCCGTGCCCGCATCACTATCGACACAAACGCGATGTCAATAGTCGTGATTCCGTCACACCATCGCATCCAATCAGCGCAGGAGGCAATGAAACGTAGCTTACCCAAGCTGCCATGCCGGCACTGTTTCCGTCATCGCGGCACGAGAAAAATTCCGTCGAGGCCGAAGCCCTAATTTCTCCGTAGCTCCTCAACTGCCTCGTCGCCATAACCCGCAAAGTCATACCATGTGGGAGAAGAGACCGCGCACTGCAGTGTCTCCCAATCCGCCACTTCGAGACGAGCGTCCCACGAAAGGCCCCCCTCGCGTTCGTCACAACCGAATACTTCTGTCAGGGCGTTGAATTCGGTCCAAACGTCAAACACCACGGAATTGGTGACCTCGCCGCCCAGCCGCAAGTCGCCCGTCGCTCGAGAATAACGGAGGCGACGCGTGTCGATGGAAAGGGAATTGACGTCGGTCACCAGATCCTCGCGCAGCTGCCGCGGGTACAACCCCACCACATCGCATCGCCCAGACCAGTCGCCTGCCGTCACCAGCGTGTTGGCCGAGAATATCAGATCCGTCGCGGTGTTCCGCTCGACCAATTCCCCTGCCGAGGCCAGGCCACCGACTACCATGGCCACCAACGCCCGAATTTCCCACGCCGTAAAGGGTTCGTCAGGAGCCAGCGCAAAACACCGCTGGGCGTCCTCCAGTGTCAGGCCACGGTCACCCCGTACTCGCCGCAAGCAAGCGACCAGCGCATCCCACTGGTCATCATGTCGATCCGGTTTTCCCATGGTCCCCTTCCTCGCCCTGCCAAAAATCTCGTATCCAATCACAGGCCCTGATCAACTTGCGTCGGGCTCGCTTACGCGCCGCGTAAATCGACCCCACGGTAGTGTCCAGTCGCTCGGCCAGGTGCTCTGCGGCGACGCCACGTCCTTCATCCAGATCCGCTTCCACGACCGATCGCTCCAGCCATGGGAGCGAAGCGACCGCCCGCTGCAACTGCGCCACGCGTTCGGCCGAAATCAACGCGGCCAAGGGATCCGCGCCGCCAGCAAGCTGCTGCACATCCTCCTCGCCACCGCGGTGGGCCAAGTGTGCGCGTCGCGACCGGAGCAATTGCACGGCCTGTTGATGAGCCAGCAGCAGGAACCAGGCAGGCAGCGTCCCGCGTGACGCGTCAAACGACGTCCCTAAGGCCAACATGGCATCGGTGATCACATCGTGTAAGTCGGCCGGATCCAATGACGGAAAACGTTGCCTCAGGTAGCCTCGTATCCGACCACCGTACTGTTGCAGCAGCAGCGAAAACCCCTGTTGCGGGTCGTCGCCGATCAGTTGGGCAATCAGCAGGTCACTGGCATCGCTGGACCACACCATTTGCTTACAAGTCGTACTTGACGCACGTCAGCCATGTGCACGTCTTGCCGCTTGTCCTTATTGATAGATATGTCGAGGAGGGCCTGAATCTGACTCGGTTTTCGGAAATTCTTCCCAAAAAAACAGAAGAAACACGGCTCGCGCTAGCGATGTTCGCCGGACCGGACTGGTCGCCGGGCGCGAACCGGCGTCGTCCCAAGGGGAGCGGGCAGAATTGGTGAACGTTTCTGGCCCCCCCATCCGCAAAGCGAATCGCGCGGGTCCGCCAGAGGCATGGAACTCGGGATTCAGCGGCACGGGGCGAGTCGATCTAGTCGGCCGTGTCCAGAAACGGATCCTGTCCCATTTCCCGCTGCATCTTCTTTCGTTCTTTTTCGTGGTGCAGCAACATATTTCGGTCGCGGAGGTGATGTCGTTCCACCTTTCGCTGGGCCCGTCGGAACATCTTCGCGTACTGGTTCAGCGGCCCCGTGGCGCGGGTGCCGAGCACTTCGACCTTGTCGGCATAACCCGGCCCCAAGCCACTGCGGATGATCTCGTCATCCAGAGCCAAATACTGGCGATACGTACCGGGATCTCCCTGCCGTCCACAGCGGCCGTAGAGTTGTCGATCGATACGTGCGGCATCATGCATTTCCGTACCAATCACCTGCAGCCCGCCCAACTCCGCCACGCCTGGTTCAAGTTTAATGTCGGTCCCGCGGCCGGCCATGTTGGTGGCGACGGTCACTTTCCCACGATGCCCGGCCAGGGCGACAATCTCGGCCTCCTGGGCGATCTCGTTCGCGTTCAACACGCAGTGCTCGATCCCCGCGGCGGTGAGCAAACGGGAAAGAATCTCTGATTTGTCAATCGACCGGGTGCCGATCAACACGGGCCGACCTGCGGCGTGCAACTGCCGAACCTCCTGGACAATGGCTGTCCATTTCTGGTCGCTCGTGCCGAATACGCTGACCGGTAGCGATTGTCGCCGCACCGGCCGATTGGTCGGCACCCGAACGACGGGCGTCCGATAGATCTTGCGGAATTCCCGGGCCGAAGTGATCGCGGTGCCGGTCATGCCGGCCAGAAAACGGTAGCGGAGGAACAGGTCCTGGATCGTGATCCGCGCTGCCTGTCCCGTCGGGACGGTCACCTCGACCTGCTCCTTGGCCTCGATCGCCTGGTGGATGCCATCGCGCCACTTTCTTCCTTCCGCCAGTCGCCCTGTGAATTCGTCGACGATCACGATTTCACCGTCGCGGACCACGTATTGGCGGTCCAAGTGAAAATCGCGATAGACCTTGATCGCCCGCTCCGTGTATTCGTAGAGGTCGATCAGCCCGACACCTCGCAGGATATCGGGAGCTGGCAACGACCGCATCAACTGGCGTCCTTCCGTGGTCAGCTCCACCTTGCGTGTGTCGTGATCGTAATCGTAGTGCTCGTCCTCTTCGTACTTGGGAGCATGCTGGGCGGCCCATTGAAAGGTCGCCATGACCTGCTCGCGCGCCTTCTCGCCAAGAGAACCGATAATCAGCGGAGTCCGGGCCTCGTCGATCAGAATGCTATCCGCCTCGTCCACCAAGGCGAAGTGAGCCTGACGTTGGACCGGCTGTTCGCCCGATTCATCCCACCGCTGGCTGCTTCCGTCACCCAGGAAATCGTCCTGCGTGCGCCCCATCCGCCTCAGCAACAGACGGTCGCGGAGGAAATCGAATCCAAACTCTTTGGCCGTGCCGTAGGTGATATCGCAGGCGTATGCTTTGCGCCGCTGGTCCTGTCGGTCAGGAGTCTGAATCACCCCCACCGTCAGTCCCAGCATCTCGTAGACCGGTCCCATCAGCTGCGCGTCGCGAGCCGCCAGGTAGTCGTTGACCGTGGCCAGATGGGCACCTTTTCCCGCCAGGGCGTGCAAGTACATCGGGAGGGTGGCGGTGAGCGTTTTCCCTTCGCCGGTGTCCATTTCGGCGATCCGCCCGTGGAACAGCGTAATCCCGCCCATCATCTGCACGTCAAAATGTCGCATATTGATCGCGCGACGAGCCGCTTCGCGCACGAGCGCAAACCCCTCGGGGACGAGCCCCCCCAGCTGTTCGCCGCTCTTGGCCCGGAAACGCAGCGACAGACTCCTCTTGCGCAGCGCTCGATCATCCAACGACTCCAACTCACTCTCCAGCTGGCCGATCTCCGCCACTTGCTGCCACCACCGTTGTGGCGGATGGTGACGGCCCAGCCCCCATGACATGGCAGAGACATAGATCGAGTTGGCCCCAGTCACAGCTCTCATGTCGGCTCCTAATCTGGAAGTGGCGAGGTCGCAACACACGTCATGTATGAATGTACTCTACCAGGAAAGTCACATTTTGCGACCGCCGGGATTCGCGCCCGTGCCGGCGACGTGGGCCCGCCGCTAAAGCCGTTCAAACTGTCGTCCACGGAAACATTTGATTAACCACTATTTCAGGCAATTGCCGAAATAATCATACAACAGACCTTACTCGGAGAACGGGTGGGTATGAGAGTTTCACCTCGCAACCTGAACAAAACAGGAAAACAGGGATAATTGGCGGCACTTTGCGGCCCATGCCGGTCATTCTGGTCTTCGGGCCTTTGCCGACCGATGTCTACAGAGTAGGACAGTCAACCTTCGTATCACGCCGGCGAGCACTGATCATGATTGCACGTATTTCGATAGTGGCGGTCGCAGCGGCCATGTGGGGACTGCTCGGCAATGCGGCTTCAGCCCAAATGGGGCCCCAGTATCCGGCAATTCCCGCGAGTTATTCCAGCTGTGACAGCGGCTGTGCCACGGCAGCGTGTGATGACGTCGCCGGTACCGGTTGCTGCGACTCCGACGGCACGGATGGCTGGCTGAGCAGCCGGCGACTGGGCCTGCAGCACCATCCGGGTTGCTCCTGCCTGCGGTGTCGCCCGCGTCATGCGTGGGCCAGCTTCGATGCCCTGATGTGGTGGGGCAGGGGTCGGTCGGTGCCGGCGTTGGTTACGACTACCCCCAACAACGGCGTGCTCCCCGCGGCCAACGTCTTGTTTGGCGACGGGAGCGTGGGAACGAACATGGCCGGCGGAGCCCGCACCGATTTCGGTTTCTGGTTTGACGAGTGCGAGACACTGGGGATGGGAGCCAAGTTCTGGGGCCTGGATGGCGACCGGACCACTTTTTACGCCGAGTCACCCGACGGGAACCCGTTTCTGGCCCGGCCCTTTTATAACATCCTGCTGGACGCCGAAGACGCGCTGATTGTCGCCTCGCCCGGCCTGCTGGCAGCCAATATGAATGTCTCGACCTCCAGCAGTGTCTTGGGCGCTGAGGCCTATCTCCGGACCAACGTCCTGTCCGGACGCGGTTATCACGTGGACATGCTGGGTGGTTATCACTTCGTCCGCCTCGACGATGACCTGTCGGTTCATAGCCTGGGCGTGTCCCTGGATCCGGCCAGCGGCGTGCCGGTGGGAACGACGATCGATGTCCTCGACATGTTTGACGCCAAGAACGAATTCCACGGCGGCGAGTTCGGCATGGTCAGCGAGGTACGTCGGGGCGCCTGGACGCTCACCAGCCTGGCGAAACTCAGCGTTGGCAACATGCGTCAGACGATCCGCATCAACGGCTCGGAGACCATCACCACGCCGGGCAATCCCCCCACCGTCACCAACGGCGGTATGCTGGCGCTCCCCACGAATATCGGTACCTATACCCGCGATGAAACGGCTTGGATCCCTGAATTAGGCATTACGGCCGCCTACGAAGTCCGCAGTTGGATGCGGCTGACCGTCGGCTACAACGCCATTTGGATGTCCGACGTCGCATTTGCCGGCGATCAGATCGACACGACGCTCAATCCCTCGCAATTCAGCGGCGGCCTGTTGATCGGCCCAGCGCGTCCTTCCTTCGCCCTCCGCGACACGGAATACTGGCTGCATGGCTTGACGCTCGGTGCAACGCTCACGTTCTGAGCTGCAGCGCCGTTGGCAGACCATCGCCAAAGTGCCTGAGAATGTGGTGCCTGAGTATGTGAAGAACCCGGCTCTCCCAGGAGAGCCGGGTTCTTTTGCTGTTTCAGGTGTGTCTTTCAGGTACGCCAGGTCGCTCGGCCGCGTCAAGCCCAGTCGTCGCTGCCAAACACAACGTCCACGCCTCGTGCGTATTGCGTGCCATCACCGGCAGCCACCAACTCCAACTGCTCGGCATCCAGCGACATCGGCCCCTCTCCCTCGCCGTCATGATAGGCCAGGTTGAACCCGAAATCGGCCGCCGATCCCTTCAAGAAGATGACACAGCCGTCGGCACGCGGATCACCAGCAAAGTCGTAGTCCTTGAAGTACGACAGCGTCTTCTGATAGGTCTGGCCATTGGTGCCCTTGACCGTCAACAAAGCGCTGGCCATCCCTTCCGGCTTCGTCGGATCAGCAAACTCGAAGCTCACGGATTCGATGCCGTCCCAGCCCTGGAGGACCGAGAACCAGTACGTCTCGCCGTCGCCATCAGAACCGAGCATCAGCCCCTTGCGGGTCGACGCGAGGTACTGGGTCAGCTTGATGTACCTGCTCGACAGGCCGGCCTCGCCGAACGCATAGTTGTCGGTCGAGCGATCGGTACCCCACACACCCAGGTTAATGCCGGCAAAGACATCGCTCCCGTTATGACCGGGATCATAGTTCTCGTCGACCAATGTGTCGATAATCGACTCGCGGCCGTCGTCCAGATACTTCGGGGTCTGGGCCGAGATGGAGTAGCCAACCGTGTCGTCTTCGGCGTTGGGCAGAATACCTGCGAACGTGAACTTGCCGTCAGCATCCGTCTTGACCTTGACGTTTACCGCCGCGCCACGAATGTTCGTGCCGGTCAATGTCACTTCGACACCCGCCAAAGTGAGTTCGACCGGTTGTTGCACGCCATCACGATTGGCATCGATGTAGATGACGCCCGAAATGTCGCTCGGCACTGCATCAATCACATCAATTTGCACGTCACCGATATCCTCGCCCGGATTCCCCTGCAGGTCGACGCGGCCGTCCTGGACCACGTAACGGAAGGTGTCAAAGTCGTTTCCAACCGTTTCAAAATCGGTATCGGGCGTGTAAATCAACGTCAACCGATCGTCCGACACCCGGACCTCGCCGTGAGGCGTAACAAGGAAGTCCACGACCTGGTCACTGGCATCGAGCAGCCCCTTGATGGTCAGTGTCTCGTCCTGCGGACGATCGGGAAACACCGAATCGTTGGCCAGTACGTCGAGCACTTGATTCTCGAAGTTCTTGAGGGCCATCAGCGAGTCATCGCCGGCCGTCGGCTTGTCGTTCACGTCCGCCACAAATACCGTCACTGTGGCGGTATCGGTCAAACCACCTTCATCGATGATCGTGTAGGTGAAGGTCTCTTCCCCGAAGAAATTGGCCGCCGGCGAATATTTCACCACGTCGCCGTCAATGACAGCCGTTCCACCCTGCGACGGTGTTCCGACGCTGAGCAACGAAATCGAGTCGATCGCGTTCTCGTTGATCGGCCCCACGAAGTCGTCCAACAGGACGTTGAAGGTATTGTCAACCGAGTCCTCGTTGACCATCTCCAGGTTGTCGACCGCAATCGGCGCGTCATTGACGTTGAAGACCGTCAGGTTCACCGTGGCGGGATTCGACACGGCCCCAAACGCGTCGCGCACCGTGTAAGTGAATGAATCGGGACCGTGGTAATCGGCCGCCGGGGTGTACAGGAACGACTTCTCGTCGGCACTCTTCACAATCGTGCCATGCGAGGGGCCCGTCACCACCGCGTTGACAAAAATAGCTTCCGTTTCATTGGCGGGACCGGGCGTATCATTGGTCAACACGATCACGGTCGATTGCTGGTCTTCCGGAATGGGAGCCAGCGTCAGATCGTCGTTGGCGACGGGAGCATCGTTGACCGACCCGACGTTCACGGTCACCGTACCGATGCTCGGCACACTGCCCGGAAATTCGTCGTCGATGACGTACTGGAACGAGTCCGGGCCGAAGTAGTCGGCATCCGGCTTGTACACGATCGAATTCCCGTCAATGGTCGCCGTCCCGTGCGACGGGCCTTGGCCGTCAACAATATCAAACAGCGAGGCGTCGAAACCGATGTTAAACACGTCGTTCCCTTGCACCGCAATGGTAACCTGGCCGTCCTCCGGGACCGTCTCTTGATCGTCCCGAGCTCGTGGGCGCACCACCGGTTCGACCGTCACGATCACGTTGGCCACATCCTCCAGCCCGCCGCTGTCGCGAATGGTGTAGGTGAACGTTTCGTTGACGAAATCTACCTCGCCAGTCTTGGGTGTATACAGCAGGCTCTGACCATTGTTGATGATCTGGACCGTGCCCCCCTTGTCGGGCGTCGACACCGCCACGATGGTGATGGTGTCCAAGGGAATCTCGTTGTCCGGACCCACTTTGTCGTTCGTCAGCACCAGCAACTCGGTACCCGGGTCGACAGCGTCCAGTCGTTCGTCGGCAAACAGGTTGTCGTCAGCCGCAATCGGAGCGTCGTTCACGTTGACCACGTTGACCGTGACAATCGCGGTGTCGGTCAAACCTCCGTCCGAAATCGTGTATTGGAACTGGTCCTGGCCGAAGAAATTGGCCGGCGGCAGATAGTTCACCTGGCCGCCCACAATCGACACCGTGCCGCCTTGATCGGTCTTGCCCGCCTGCGTGCCGTCGGTCCGGTTGACCGCCGTGATCGTCAGCGTTTCGCCGACATCGGGAGCAATAGTGTCGTTGGCACGCACGTTCAAGGGAGTCGTGACATCTTCCTGCACGTTGTTGAAGGTGTCGTCCACGGCAGTCGGAGCATCGTTCACGTTCTGGACCGTGATCGACACGCTGGCCGTGGCCACTCCGCCGGCTCCGTCGGAAATCGTGTAAGTAAAACTGTCGTTGCCAAAGAAATTGCCTGCCGGCTTGTACGTGACCGACTTGTTCCCCGAGACAATCGTCGCCGTCCCGTTAGCCGGCTGAGTGATGGAGGTAATCGTCAGCACCTGACCGCTCTCGTCGGAGCCTCCGCCCGGCGTGTCGTTCGCCAGGACCAAGATCTCCAACGGGCCGGTATCCTCGTTCATCGTCGCGCCATCGTTGACCGCGATCGGGTTGTCGTTCACGGCATTGACCGTGATCGACACAACCGCCGTGTCGGTATTCCCCTGCGCATCGATCGCCGTGTACGTGAAACTGTCGCTGCCGTTGTAGTTCAAGGCCGGCGTGTAGGTAAATTGGTTGCCGTTGCGCTGCAGAGTGCCGTGCGACGGCAGCGTCGATCCGACACTCGCTACCGACAACGGCCCGGTGGTCAGACTGTCCAGGGTGTCGTTCGACAAGACGCTGATGGTGATCGCGGTATCCTCGTTCGTCACCACGGTATCGTTGATCGCGTAGACGGGCTTATAGATCTGCACCGTAGCCGAACCGAACAACATATCGGTCACCAGCGGTGGATTCGAAACGTCGTTGGTGAATACGACGTCCCCCGTCCCTTCCTTCGGGTTGGACCGGAAAGTGATCGTGCCCGGCTCGTCAAAGGGTAGCTCCGCAGTCAACTGCACGAAAGCCAACGTGGCAATGCTGTTTCCCAGATCCAAGGGTGGCAGCGGAGGAAATATGAAGGGCTCGAATCCGCCTATCTCATCGAACTCGTTCGGCGTCATATCGCCGTCGCCAGACAGCCAGTTCGGATCCGTGCCGAATCGCCAAGGAAAAGCCGTGGGAACGCCGTTCGGATAGAAATCGCCCTTGGTCCAGAAAGAGTTGAACAACCGACTATAGGTAAGCTGACCCTCGGGAGTGTCGTCAGGAAATTCGCTCGGGTCGTTCCCGCCCAACGTAAATAGCTCCTCCGAGTTGTCGATGTTGTTGCTGTAGCCGACATCAACATACGCCGAGAAAAGCCCCGTGCCGCCGGGCCGTAAGTCCTGTACCGTCACCTGCATGCGGAAGTCATCGCCCGCCTTCACGCGATTGCCTGGCAGCACGTTGCCGGCCGCGTCCAGAATCTGGATGCCAAACTGCAATTTCTCGCCGGCTCCCTCGCCGTCATTGAGCGCCGTGATCACCATCAATGCGTCAGTCGGACTTAACGACGATTATCTCGGCTAACGTCGATTTTGCCCACCACCACCGAGGCGGCGTCCGCTTCGGCGCCCACGGCCAATTGCCGCGAACCGCCGTTGTTCAGCTCGCTGATCACCAACAACGCGTCTCGCGGCGAGATATAGTGATCGTTGCTCACATCGGCCGGAGTAAGAAAATTGTGGTAGGAGTGGTGATATGTCCCATCAGCCAACAGCGCGAGCAGCCGTCGATCTTCAAGTCGTTCGGCGAACAACGGGCGTGACGAAAGTCGCTTTGGGCGCGCGCCGCGGCGGCGAGCCACACTGTTACCCTGGCGTTCTGTGCGACGGCATTGCTTGTTCATTTGGCTTCCCATAATTCGCAGCTTACCCCTAATTACCTGTCCGGTTTGTTTGACGTCAGACGGGTCACTCCAGACCTGCCTACCCGGAAAGCAGCCTGGAAGTGCGGTGACAAACCCACATTTCAGTCAGAAAACATGCGTAAACTGGACAAAATACACAAGAGAAATATTTTCTTTCGGGTACATGTATCTTCCACAATAATCACGATCCAGGATGGTTGCAAACAATTTGCGCTCAACGTAATAGATGCCGAATAACACGGCTTTTTCGTCGTTTTTGTCACGATTAAAGGGCAGAATCGGCACAACCACACCCCCTAACAAGGCAAATACACCACCCCCCTTAATGCGCAGCCCCTCCATCACCGACGGGGTACCTCGCGAATCATCACCACAATGAGGGGACAGGTCCGCTGTCGGGCGAGATGGGAGCGGAATAGACAGCGTGGGCCGTCTGTCGTGCCGCTCGACGGCAGGACAGGTGACAACGTAGAAGAAGAGTCAGAACCCCGGTCCCGACAGGACGAACCCGGCCCATTTCCGGACCTGGCAACGAGCCGATGCAGCCGTTCTTTCGACCGGCTTTGGCAAGGGCACCACCCCCGCCAACTCGGGACCGCGTGGTTCGGGCTGATGAGCGGCAGTGAGTCGCATCATGTGCAACTGCGAAGCGCGAAGGGCCTCGAGCGGACTCAGGCCCTCATCCCACAACAGACGATAGAACTCCCTCATCAGCTCGGCCGTGACCTGATCGTCAACTTTCCACAACGTGGCGATCACATTACGGGCACCGGCAACGTGAAAGGCCGTTTGAATACTGAACACGCCATCACCATGGATGACGTCGCCACGTCCCGTCTCGCACGCGCTGAGAACGACCAGTTCCAGGTGTCTGCAGTCCAAGGCCGCAACTTCCTCGGCGGTCAAAATCCCCTCTGCCCGCAAGGGGACGCCCAGCTCGTCCAGCGGTCCAAGTCGATTGGCTCCCGAGAGTGCCAATCCGGAACGGATAAACGGGTTGCGAGCCAACACCGTGGATCGAGAGGGGTTTACCGTGAGCCGTCGGCCCTCGGATCGTTCGGATGCCAGTTCGAGCGACGCTTCGAGTTGACTGTCCACGAAGAACCCGTGCGTCGCGAAATGCGCACACCTGGCCTGAGGCAATTGCTCCATCACCTGCAACGGAGTCGCGTTGGTCCCGCTGAGCGACAGGCATTTTCGTTCCCCCGCGGCTGCAGCCACCGATGCCATTTCAGCCGCGCTTCCCTGAAGTGGCAACCAGTTCAGTCTCTTCAATCCAACGGAGAGTCCAGTCGCGGCATCCGGCGGAACTCCATAATCGATATCTCCCACGACGAGCACCTGGTCGGACGGGTTCTCTTGTGTCCCTTCGCGACGAAGTTGTTCCACCAGAAAAGGTCCGTGCGGCACCGTGGCAATCGCGTACTTTTCTATCAGCAGAAGCCCGGCAACGGGGGAGGGGAGGGCACCCCATGCCACCAATGAGAGAGCCCCATCGGGAGCAACGTATACGGTGTGCGTTTCGGCCGGAAAAAGTCCGGCAACCGGGTCCCACACCGCACGGCGGAGCATTTCGCCATCATCGTCGCCACGATCGTCCAGTGCGGCCTGGCGCCAATCCGCTACCAACTGCTCGATTTTTCTCGCGTCTCCCAGATCAACACACGAGATCGGCCTGCCGCGCGCAACAACAAACCCCAACATGCGTTCCGATTTCGGTTCCGGCTTTGCCGCACTGACAACGTCCGTTGGATGGCATGCGTATTTCACAAAATCAACAAGCACCGCGTTTACTGGCAG
This sequence comes from uncultured Planctomycetota bacterium, assembly GCA_963802295.1. GTDB lineage: Bacteria > Planctomycetota > Planctomycetia > Pirellulales > Pirellulaceae > JAJRVM01. Next base: position 494,808 of record CAWDIM010000023.1, read on the forward strand.
CAGTTTAGACAGCTGCGCCGGTGACGAATCCTTACCTGGACCATCATTCTCCAATCCGTCGAGCAAGCCTGCCAAACGAGTCTCAAGCGTTTGCATCTGTACATTGATTCCTAGAACCGAGTCCAGTCTGACCGATTGCATCGGATCATCCTGTGCGCCGGATACCAGAAGAGTACGAGCAAGGCCCCGTCGCAGTTCAATGTACTCGTCAACCAATGTCAATGTGTTGTCTCTTTTCGCCGCCAGCCTCCGAAACAAATAATTACGTTTTTGGATCTTTTGCGGCACAAAGCCCCGACGCAGCCAAACGAGTTCATAGGCCATTCCAGCAGGTTGATTCGCGCCGTGCCAACTGCTTAAGAGATAGTCAAGGGACTGAAACTTGCGAGCTGCCAAGTTAAGAAGCAATGCCTCAGAGCTATCGCACGCGAAGGAATCAGCGATGGCGTGTTCAATTTGTGCGGATTCTGCAAACCGCCGAGAGGCCTCTTCAAGTCGCCCAGTGAAATAACAGACTATTCCCAAATCCCGAAGGGCATTGGCTATCGACGGATGGCCATCTGGATACTGTTTGGCTCCAAACAACCTTCGGCGCATTTCAAGCGACCGCAAGTGATATTCCTCGGCTTCTTCGTAATCCCCTGCGGCGCATGATTCACGGCCTAGATCCCCCAGAGCCAAAGCAATCCTAATATGCCCCTCGGGAAAAATCGCCGAATACCGGTGCTCGTAGCCCTGAAGAGTTTTCTTAAATAACAAATTGGCCGAATCGAACCTCCCGCGCAAGCTCAAGGCGTGCGAAGTCTCGCTGAATATCCGACAACTCGTCATGTCCATCAGGATACTCGCTGACGGGGTAGACGGCACAGGCCATTTCCAATGCTTTGTTCAAGTGCTCTGCCGCTTCATCAAACGCACGTTCGTGAAGCAGTAATTGTCCAAGTGAGGCATGGGCAATCATTACTAACCTATGACCTCTGGGATAGTCGTCCACTTTATAAAGAGAATCGTTCATCTCGCATAGTTCACGAAACAACGCCACCGAAGCATCCGTTTCTCCAAGATGCCAAAGGTGCGTTGCCATGTGTTCAACCGCCATAGCGAGTATCGCATGGCCTTTGGGATACTTGTCTCGAACAAAGACGTGCCGGGCGTTCTTCATTGCGTCCGCAAAACATTTGTAAGCTCGATAGTATTGACCTGTTGTCTGGTAGAAACACCCCACATAACAATCAACGCATACCGTCCTTGGAAGATCGATAGGACCACGCCCCGCGACATGCGCGCCGCGTACCAATTCTCTGGCGGATAGGAAATACTTCTCAGCTAGTTCTATTCTTCCCGATCGGAGAAATGAAAGGCCAATATCTAGATTGCTGTCAACTAGCCTGCCACTGTCGATTCGAATCGGATCGTCTTGTTGACCAGGGCAAAGCTTGTTTTCAAGTTCAGACCGATACTGTTCCACATCTCGCTGCATACCTTCGGCATGAGCGAGACGTAGCAGGTGACCAAGGATCTTCACTTCAAGGGAACATGCAGAATGCGATACCTTATTCAGGGTGCCAACTTCGTCATATGCTCGTTTCAGCATCTGATTCGCGGCAGCACATTTTCCCATCTGGAATTGAAGAGCCCCCATTTCCGCTAGTGCGTCGATCAGCCCAAGGTGAGCGGATTCTGTCCGACAAACCAGATAGCTGTGAAGGTATTCGTCAATTGCATTCAATAAAAACGGCATTGACTCGCGATATCTACTCAAGTCTCTAAGTGAACGTCCGTGCAACAATAGACAATTTGCAAGTTCCTCTTGGCCAGGGGACAAGCCATCTTCCGAAGAATACTGACGAGCCAATTCCAGGGCTAAATCTGTATAATTGCATACCTCAACGAGCCTGCCTTCTCTGTCTAACGTCTTCGCAATCAGGTGGTACAGGCGAATTAGATTCACAGATTGACAATATGGCTGCCCATTTTGTTCGATCGCTGAATACTCTCGAACAGCCTCCATCAGGTATTCCCGCGCCGCGGCATACTGGCATTGGCGGATGAGGGCATTGCCGGCGTTGGCGAGCATATGGGCGAGGTCGGGGCTACCTTGGGGGCATTTGTCGCGGGGGAAGAGTCGGCGACACATGGCCAGACCGTCTTGGCAGTAGCGCCAGAGGGCCTCCTCTTCACCCAACGTGTCGGTCACGCGACAGAGATCTCGGTAGCAGAGGACGATATGGGGATGTCCATCGGGAAATTTTTCCGGTGGGAAGATCTGTTGATAGAGGGCCAGCAGTTGTTCCAATTGCGTCAGGACTTCGCGATCCTTGCCTTGTTGCCAGAGCGTTCTGATCTGGGGCACCAGTTCATCGTGCCGGCGCACCAGCGCGTCATGTGCCGGATCGCTTGGCGCGGCCGTCGGGGTTTCGTCGGCCCCTTCGGCGGCGGCGACGGCAGCGAGAGAAAACGCCGCGAGCTGTACAGCGGCGACCGCCCAGAGGGCGGCCAACATATGCGCGGCGAGCGACAGTCTCCAGGGCATGGGCAGGTCCTTCACGGTTGGTACAAGTGCGGGCGATCCGAGGAGGTCTTCTCTGCCGGCGAGTCGTCGGCCACGGGCAGACTTGCACTCAGTACCAGTTCGAAATGGGGCCGCAGCACGTCGGCCATCTCACGTTGTACCCGCAACAGAGGATCGGAGATGCCGACCGTGCCACCTAGTTGCGGGTCTCGATCCTGCCGGCCGGCAACGGAGCTGGCCCCGCCCCGCGGCAGGCCATCCTGGAACCAAGCCACCGACGCGCGGCGGGGCAGCTGACCATGAGCAATGGGACCAAGCAGCGACTGCAGATCGAAAGGCGAGTCCAGCGGGGACCGGCGGACCAACAGCAATACGCTTTCCATACCATCCTGGTGCGTCTGCATCAGCCACCCAGCCTCTTGCTGCGTCGGGAGCGTCAGGACGGTGCGTGCGGTTTCTTCCGGTGGCCGCCGCTCCCATTGGCCGCCTTCCCAGGGAAACACGGGCAGTACGCCGGCCCGCGTGTCGAGCCACACCAGATAGATATATGCGGGTTGGTTCAACCGCACGCTCAGCCGCAGGCGATCGCCACGGCGCAGCGGCACGGCTCGCGCATCGTCCACCGACACTCCTTGCCGGAGCGGATCCTCCGGATCCCACACAAACAGATCGAGGACACCGCAGAGTGGCTGAGGGGCCGGGGACACGGTTGAGCCGGGCCACCGCCAGATGGCTCCACCAATCAGGGCCACCAACAGGGTTGTGGCGAGCGCGGCGATGCGCGGCCGCAGACCGCTGCCGCGCGGCGGACCACTGGCCCGCCGCAAGTCGTGGGCCACGTCGCCCGCAGTCGCGTAGCGGTGGACCGGCTGTTTGGCCAGGCAACGCAGGCAAATTCGTTCCTGGTACCGCGTGATGCGGGGGTCCAGTTGGCGCGGCGGTCGGGGATCGCGGCGCAAGATCTCGTCACAGAGTTCCTTGCGTTCAGGGCTTTCGAAGGGAACCCGGCCGGTCAGCATTTCGTAGAGGATCACACCCAAGGCCCAGATATCCGCGCGACCATCCAACAGGTGCGACTCACCACGCAACAGTTCGGGCGACATATAGGATAGCGTGCCGGCACGTTCGCCGCGCCGTTCGCGCTGGTTGGTCATCTGCACGGCCAGACCGAAGTCGCAGACGTGCGGCTCGCGCTGCTCATCCAACAGAATATTGCCGGGCTTCAAATCGCGGTGGTAGACGCCCGCGCAATGGGCTGCCGCCATGGCGTCCGCCACACCGGCGGCAATCGCACACGCTTCACCGGGCGTCAGTCGTTGGGCGCGCAACACGTCCCGCAAGCTGCTGCCGGCCACATGCTGCATGACGAGGTAGACGGTCCCGTCCTCCAACTTGGCCGCATCGTAGAGCGCCACGATGCGCGGATGCCGCAGGCTGGCGATCGTGCGCGCTTCCTCCAGAAAACGCTGCCGCGCACGATCGTCACTCAACAGGAAGCGGTGGGGAACCTTGATGGCCACTTCCCGTTCCAGTGCCACATCCCAGGCCAGATAGACGACCGCAAAGGCACCCGCCCCCAGTATCCTGCGGACTTCATAGCGCCCGATGCGGGCACCCGGCGTGAAACGGGCCATGACTTTCCGCTGGAAGGCCACGTGAAAAGCCTGGCGAATTTCGGCCGCCTGCCGCGGAAATCGGGGAACATAGTCGTCGAGTTGCGGTTGCTCGCCGAGCCCACGGCGATACTCGAGCTCCATCTGCAACAGTTCGTACAGCAGCACTCCCTGCGCCGGCATCTCGATCTGCCGCGCGTACGGCTCCAACACCGGCCGCCCGCCGGCCAACCACTCGTCCTCGAATTGCAGGCAGAGCCGGTCAATCCTCTCCCTATCGGCCAATGGCAGCGAGTCATCTCGTGGCAAGAGACTCATCCCAACAACTCCTTGATCCACTGGGCGCGCAGCAATTTCAGCCGACGCTCAACGGTGGCCAGCGATCGATTCAAGCGTTCCGCGATCTGGTCATTGGTGAATCCATCCATCTTCAGGCAGACGATGTGCTGCATGTCGGCGTCCAGCCGCTCCCAGGCCTCCGACAGCGCGGCGGCCACATCCGGGGCGGGACTGCCTTCATCCATACTCACCAGCACATTCTCCATCTCGCTGCAGTCGCTCCCCCCGAACGTCGATTCCCCTCGCACGCGTCCCCCGCCCCGCTTGCGTGCCATGCATTGACGCACATTGTTCACCGCCTTGCGGTCGGTGATGGTCAGCAGCAGCGCCCACAACTGCTGACGGCTCGACAAACGGGGATACTCCCCGGCCAGCGCCCGATAATAAAACGACTCAAATGCCGTCGCCACCAGATCGTCTTCATCCGCCACCCGCCGCACATCGCCGTTGAGCCGCTGACGGGCAAACCGCAGCAGGTGATGATGGTAACGATTCCAGAGACGTGCGACGGCCGAGGCATCGCCCCTCTTGAGATCCTCGATCCACTCGCTGACCGACCCGGATGCGGACATGCTGGGGATTCCTTCCGGAGACGCTGAAGGCGGCTTGGTAAAGAGGCACAACTGGTATCCATGAGCCAATCGCGGCACACCCTGGGCAGTTGCCGGGCATTCTAGCAACGGCAACGACCGGCCGCAACAAAATCTCCAAATTCCGTGAGGGGTTTCGGCAACCGTTGGTGATTATCTCTATAGAGGCCATCACCACATGCCAAGAGAATCGCAAACGCGTGGTGAAATCCCTCACGGAATCTCGAAATTTTTCTTGAATCGGGGCGATGAGGCGCCGCGCCGGAGCGTTTTTTACCTGCCCGCGTTTCGCGTCGCCGAGAGGCGCTCATCGTCCCGCTTCAAGCAACCGCGCCGTGGACCGCCCCCGGATCAGCGATCGTGGGATTTCGCCTGGTGTGGCAGCCGCAATGGTGAGAAGCTGCTGGCCGATCGTGACTGTGGTCTTGCCGACAGCGGAAGTTCTTGATCGTGCGTTCTTGGCTTTCGAATTGGTGTAGATTTTCGATCGGGGGATTTTGGATTTCCGGTTTGGCTGTGGCCCAGCGGCCGCGTTCGTTAAAGAGAAAGGGATGCGCCGGGGCACGACGAAGGAGATGGGGAGCCGTGGATGCTGCGCGAACGGAATGAATTCCGTTCTTCCGTTCTACGTAGCGCCTGCGCGCGCGCGCAGATTATTCGACGGAAGCGCCCGTCCTGGAGGCTGGAAGTGGAGAGCCGTGGATGCTGCGCGAACGCAGTGAATTCCGTTCTACGTAGCGCCTGCGCACGCGCGCAGGTTATTCGACGGAAGCGCCCGTCCTGGAGGATGGAAGTGGGGAGCCGTGGATGCTGCGCGAACGGAATAAATTCCGTTCTACGTCGGGCCGTCCCACAGCTCTAGCAGATCGTCCGGCAGCCAGCGTTGGCGCACCGTGGCGCCGCGGTCAGCCCACTGGCGAAAGAAGTCGTCCACACTCCCCGCCGCAACGAACGGCTCGGCCCACCGCTGCTCCTGCCACGACTCAGACAAAACCCGCTTGGGCGACGCGAGCCGGCCGGCGCGCCGCGAGTCCGTGAACACGCTCGCTCCCGTCGATAACGCGGGCAGCGGGGTCCCCCCGCCGCCTGCCGACACACCGTCATCGGCCACGGTCGGTCGCGATTCCCCTGCCCCTTCTGCCGCTTCGCCTTCCCCTTCACCCCGGTTCAAGTGACTGATCACCAACAGAGCATCGATCGGCGATACACTGCCGTCACCGTTCACGTCGACAAAGGGCGGGCCCGTCGAGGGCTCGACCAACGGTCGCGCGCCGCGTCGATTCAAGTCGCTAATCACCAGCAGCACATCAATCGGCGAAATATGCATGTCGGCATTCACGTCCAGCGGATTGCGGATGTTCTGCCAACTGGGAATCACCTGGACCATGACCGTAGCTTCCGCCAGCCCGCCCTGCGAGTCGGAGACGGTGTAGGTGAACGTGTCCGTGCCGACAAAACCGGCCGGGGGCGTGTACGACAGCCGCCGCTGATCCGCCGTGATGGCTACGCCTGCTCCCTGAGCCGTGGCACTGACCGCCACAATCGTCAACGCCGCCTCATTCGTTAACTCAAGCGCCGCCCCGGCATACACAATCTGGTCGACCGAAACCGCCTGCACAGGCTCATATAACAACACATCGTGGTCGGGCGAAACGTCCGCGGACTCCGCCACAAACTCCGTGGACCAGGTCAACGTCAGGTCGTTGGTCAACACATCCAACACGTTGCCACGGCTCTGCAGACTGACCTCATAATCATCGTCCGCCAACCGCAGACCGCGAACATCCATCGGCATGTCGAACAGAAGCCACTCACCTGCTCCCAACGGTGTAAACGAAGTGCTGTAAGATCCCACTTCATCGATGACCCCCGGTTCACTCGCATTGCCACTTCCCGGTTCGTAGAACTCCTCCCCAAAATAAATTTCAAAACCGCGCGGCCACATCACGTCCAACCGCGGCTGGGCAAGTTGAGCGTCGTACAGCAAGTCGAGGTAGGCCGCATAAACGCCACGCTCGGCGTAGCTGTCGCCGCGCACGTCCTGCACCCAGGCCCGCACCTGCACCGTCCCCGAACCCGCCAGGCGATCCACACGCTGGCCCGCCGCATCGGTCACCTCGAGCCGGATACTCACCCGCGGCATCCCGACGTCCACAAACACGCTGGCGGCGGGAGAAGGCAACTCACCATCCTCGGCCACGTAAGTAAATTGATCGCGACCCCGATACCCCTCGTGCGGCACGTATGTGAAACCGCCGTCCGCATGCAACACCACGCTGCCATGTGCCGGTTCATCGACAACGTGCGCGGAAAGTACGTCGCCTTCCGCGTCGTGGTCGTTGGCCAAGACACCGTGCAGAGCATCTACCTCAAGTGTCTCCTCATAGCCCACGTCATAGACGTCGTTGACCGCCAGCGGTGCGTCATTGACAGGCTCGACCACAACGGTGACGGTCGCCGGATCACCGTCCCCCACCCGGTAAGTGAACGTAGCGACACCCGAGAAATCGGGAGCCGGTGTGAAAATCAAGCGGTCACCATCATCGGATATTCGCGCGAGGCCTCCCGCCGACGGTACACTGACATGGGTGATGACATTCCCACTGTCCGTCGAAATCGCGAGAGCCGTTCCAAGAAAAACCTGTGCGGCAGGCAAGACCACCGCAGGGGGACGGAACAACAGCACGTCATGAGCGGGATGCGCATCGGCCAGATCGCCCTCAAACAAGGCATTCCCTTGCGGCAGCTGATCATTCGCCAGCACGTCCAACTCGATCGGGCCACTGTCTTCGTCAATGCCCGTGAAAACGTCATTGTGCAGCGAGACGTCGACGGTGGAAAACCGTACGCGAAACAACAGAAACTCGCCAGCTCCCAAGGGCGAAAAACCCACTTGGAAAGCCCCCGCCTCGTCGATCAATCCGGCCACGGTGGCCAGTCCCGACATGCCATTCTGGTAATGCTCGCCGAACTGGATGTCGAACCCCAACGGGTTCGACAAGGACGGGACCGTCGCGAGCAGATCGCTGTCATACAGCACGTCGAGAAACGCCGCGTAGACTCCCGGCGAACTCGCCACTTCCCGGGCGTCTCGGACCCACGCCGCCAGATAAAAATCACTGCCGGGCGAAGTGGTCGTAATCGGCGTACCCGCCAGATCGGTGGTTTCCAGCCGAAACAGGACCTGCGTCGCCGACTCCCCTTCCGCCGGCTCGTGCACGGCGGGCACCGCCACGCCACCGCTCAGCACCAGGCGCCGCTCGAGCGGTTCCACCATCAGCCGCCGATAACGGCGGACAACGACCGACCGCTCAGCGTGACGCTCGGCGCCGGTGCGTATGTTCCGCCGGTACGATGTGGACCGCAGATCAGACAATTGGATTCCCCCCCGACGCCAGCCAGATCAGACGACTCACTCCGGGGATGCTCACCAACACCCTGGTCAGAGCTACCAACGCAATCGCCCTGCCACTTCGCACGACACTCTCGAGCGAACGAGCCCCGATTCTACGAGCTCCGATTCTAACAACCCCGGTTCTAAGAACCCCTATTCTATGACATCGCCCGCCCACAGGCGAGCAACTTGCCGGCCAAAAATCGGCGCAACCGCACGCCATGCACCGAAATGACCGGGCAGGGCAGGGCAGGGATGGGATGGGATGGGATGGGGGAGGGGAGGGGAGGGGAGGGGAGTTCAGATCGCGTCGGGGAAAAACGGGGCTGTGATCGCGTCCACGCCGCTGCCATCCTCCAGGTGAATATCGCCGAGGCGACGGTGCGCGAATTCCATCGCCAACAGAGTCACGGTTTCTTCGTCCGATGCGGCGTCCGCGCGTCCCTCATGCCACGCTGTGCCCGCTGCCCAATCCCCTCGATCGCTGCCTTCCCACGCTACCTGACTGGCCTGCCACGCCGGCTCGTTCGCTGTCGCATTCCGCAGTCTCGACATGCTGCGGCCAACTTCACCGATCAGGGCGCCGGGCACCCATGCCGACCAGTCCCACCCGTTGTCCGTCAGTCCCGGCGTTTCGAGCAAACCTGTTACCGGCGACTCGGCTGCCGACTTATGGCCCCAGAGGCCCGTTCGCGGACCCGCTGCGCGTAGCCGTTCGACGCGTCCCGCATCCGCCATGACATGCTCCGGAAACGCCAGTCGAGCGGCCGAGAATGCTCCTTCATCACCCACGGCGGTCCGCCGCGGCAAAAGCGACTCGCGCGGCGCTACAATATCCACCCAGGCCACCAGTTCACCCTCGCCAGTGCCGCTCTCTCCAGAACCGCCCCCGCTGCCGGAGCCGGTGGGTGTGGCACCGCCGCTCCCGCCATTCAAGTAGTCAATGACCAGGAGCACGTCGATGGGGGACAGGCGATTATCTCCCGACACGTCCAGATAGGGGGGCGGTAGCTGATCGCCGTCGGGAGGCGATAGCACACGACTGCCTTGCAAGTTGAGCTCGTTGATCAGCAGCAACGCGTCAATGGGCGAGACGCGCCAATCGTCATTGACGTCCACAAACTGAATGAGATTCTGCCACGGCGACGCGATCGCACTCGGCTTGGCCGCCACGTCACTGGGGCGATCCGCGCCCGGAGACCACTGCATGTCGCCATTGGCCGCTACCGTCACCGCAACAACTCCCGATGCGGGATCAGAGGGCTCCCAATTCGCCGTCGGCAGACCCTGCACGTAATACTGACCGGCGGGTAAATAGGAGAACGCATACGCCCCGAACGGATCGCTCACGACGCTCGAACTCGGCCCCACCTGCAAGTTATCCAGCAGGATGCTCGTATTATCGCCGCCGTAGGCCATGGCATAGGAAATCTGCGCCGTCGGCGTTCCCAGCCACATGGTCTCCACATCCCCGCCCTGCAGCGACTGGGTCGAGTAGCGCTGCAACATTCTTCCCGCCGCGTCGTAGATTTCCAGTCGCCCAAACCCCTCCGTTCCCGCTGCCATCGCATCGAGACTGAGGTAGGTCACGGGCGAGTCGAAGTCTATTCGGAGTGTTCGGCTTAACGATGTCCACTCCGTTACCCAGCTGTCGCCGATACCATACTTCACCAGACCGAACACTCTGCTGCCGGTCGAGGTGACGTTCGAGTCCAACGCCCCCACGCGCCCATCCTTCACGTCGTATCCCACGGCCGTGAGCGTCACCCCATCCAGCGCACTGTTGAGCACTTCTTGATGCTGATAGGCATCCGGTTCCAGATACCCTGCCGTCTGCACAGGCACACCTGCGGCGTCGACCAGCTGCATCGTCCAGCCTGGCACACCTCGTTCAAACAGATCCCACTGGCCGTTGAGATCCTTGTCGTACCAGACGAAGCCCGTGATGCCGGCCTCGATGACGGAAGAAGGTAGCGAGGTGCTGCCCGCGAACACTCCCTCTGACGTGACCACGATCTGGTGCGTGAGAGGATCGACCGCCTGGGTGCGAATCAGGATCTCGTCCCCTGGCTCAACGGGAATGCTGACGTCCATGGCAACTTCGTAAGAGTTGTAGTTCCTGAACACCGTCCAGGTCGTGCCGCCGTCAAGGGAGTACACCAACTGGCTGACTTCATTCAGGGTGATATCGTTGCCCCGCCCGCTCGAGTTCATATTGGGAAGTGTCTGGACCGCCGACGATCCGACGAACCGATAGACCTTCCGCAGCGGGTCGTAATATCCGGAACCAATCAGCGTCAACGGGACATCCAGCGCATCAAACACACCATCGCCGTCCGTATCCTGCCAGCCGATCATGGCCAGCGAAGAGTCCGAGCTTGTGTGATTCGCATACGCCGTCTGCAGGCCCAGTCCGGCATTCATGAGACTCGGCTGCTGCACGAAACCGGGCGTGGGATTGTTCCAGGCGTTCCAATTCTGACTGTTGTAATACCCGCGGCGGTCAGTGTACGAAGCCCCGCTCGACGGATACTCGTCGCGGGCATAGAAGATATGTCCCGTCTCATGAGCGAAAGTGCTGGCAGGACGAGTGGCCGGCGAGATCAGAAAGCGACCTCCCGCAAACGAAAACGCCTGGGAAAAAGTACTCCCGGTCGCAAACAAGTGGTCCGAGTCATTGTAGTCATTGACGACGAAAATCGTGAAGGCCCAGTCGGCTTCGTAGGCCAGTCGCTGAGCGTTATTGAACGTACGAATGTCGGTGTCAACGGCCCCGGTCGCCAAGTAGCCGGCATGCCGCAGGAAATCGGAAACCCATCGCGGGTAATCCTGCGACTTGCGCGAAATCGGTTCATAGCCGGTGGGAACCGGATTATGAGCGTACTGGAAATCCAACGTGAAATTCAGCGAATGGATAGGGGCGACATCGATGTAATTCGCGTCATAGAATTCGACCAGCGCATCTTCCCACCATTGCATCCCTTCGATAACGCGGCCCTTCGTCGCCTCAATCAGATTGTCGCCACTGGCGCTGATGGTGCGCCCTTGGTCGTCGAAGACAACGTTGCCCAGCTGGTCACGCACCAGAGGGTTCCAATTCTCGGTGTTGGCGTCGATCGTGCCGTTCGACTCGAAGAACACGACGGTGGCCACCACATTGCCCAGCATGTACTCGGCCGTGTCCTGCCCCACGGCCCCATACGGCAGGCCGGTCAGCAACCGGCGCGACTCCAAGGGCTCGAACCGAACCTGTCGGACGGCACGGCGTGCGGGATCTGTGTGGCGGCCTCGCGGCCTGGTTCGTCGCAACGGCATCTACTTGCCTCAAAAAAATCGCCTTGTACCATGACGCTCGGCAGCCGCCCGCCCTCGCGTCGGCACCTCCCCAACGACTCCCTTGATGATAGTCAGAACCCCCGTTTGCGGCAAGAAAATGGCTTCCGGCCCACCACGAGAGAGCCGATTCGGGCACAGAAGACAGCAAATGTGAGACCTATTCCGGTAGTCCGGCCACACCCGCCGGGCCGCCGCCAAACCGGAAATCCGAATTCCCCATATCCAAAACCAAAACAAACTCGAAATCCAAAACTCACAACGTCCGCCGCCGGCAGATTCTCACCCTGCAGCGTGCTACTGCGTCCTCCCTTCCTCCCTTCCTCCCTTCCTCCCTTTTTTTCTGTCATTCGAATTTGTTTGAGATTTCGTGCTTCGAATTTGGGATTTGGAACAAGCGGTTCCCGTACCCGCATGTGATGGACAAACACTCGAACAAGCGGGGGGGCGGCGTCTGGCACGCCGCCCCCCCTAAATCGAGGAACTCATTGGTCAGCGAAGCAATGCTGCGCACTACACGTCGTAGTCGGCGAAATACTCATCATGAGCGCCACTCAGGGCCAGTACTTCATCCAGTTCGCCAGTCAAGTCGTCCAGCAGATCCTCCAGATCCTCACCGCGGAAACTGGTACCGAGTAGCTGGCTCCGCAACTCCAGGGCGTCGGCCGTCTTGGCGATCCCGGTGGATAGCGGCGAAGTCGCCGAAGCGTCGGCGACCAGCGTATTCGATTGCCAGGCCGCGTTGGATAACGTCGTCGCCGCGGGAGCGGCCAACCACGCTCCGCCAACCAGGCTCGTTTCAAGGCCGGTACCGATCAGCGGATGAGCGGAGTCGGTGGCGGCCAGACCATAACTGCCCGCTTCCCCTTCCGCCTCGCCTTCACCCTCACCGGAACCGCCGTTCAGGTAGTCGATCACCAGCAGGGCATCGATGGGAGAGACGTAACCGTCACCATTAACGTCCACGTAGGGGGGCGGTTCGAAACCAGGAAGCGGTGGATTCCAAAGCCGCCCGAAGTTCGGATCACCCGGGATGTTGTTGATGTAGCTGGACGACGGGTTGTTCAGCATGTGGATAATCAGCAAGACGTCGATTGGCGATACGGACGGGTCTCCGTTCGTGCTGAACTCGTTGTTGTAATTGTGCCACGGGTTCCCATTGATGGTGATCTGGTAATCCTCCACCTCACCGTTGGAAGCGGCACCGGTCGGAGAAAGCCCTCCAGTGCTGCTGAAACGGAAGCGGGCGTAGCGCGTGCCGACGACATCCGCCGGAATCCCATTTCCGACGCCGCTGACCGTCCGCAGCAGCAGCGAATTCGCTCCCTCCACCAACGGCTGGCTGGAGAACACCTTTTCACCCGCGTCACTCCAATCGCCATCGTTGTTGAAATCGATCCAGGCGTCCAGGAATCCGGGCCGGTCGGCCGTGATGCCGGTGGCAGTGACGCTCAAGGCGTTGGCGTAGCCGGCGGTCAAGGGCGTGAAGATCACACCGTCGTCGCCAATGTCCAGATTGGCGTTCACCGAAGGTTCGCCGTCGGAAGTGGCAAAGATCGTATTGCCCATTTGGTAGCCTTCGACGATTTCGTGCGAAGCGCCGTTGTCCTTCTTCAGCACCGGATATTGCGAGGGGGCATCACCCCAATCGCGACCGGCCCCCAGCGTGACGGTAAACGCGGTCGATCCGTCGTTGCGATTCGCCTTCAAGATGTTGCCGGCCAGATCTCGAATGGCTCCCACGGGCGTCGTAATGAGTCCCGTGACGTTGAACGCTCCAATCAGCACGACTTCGCCCAACCGGGCTTCGGCCGTGACATCCAACGTCGTGCCATTGATGGCGTCGGCGATGCGTCGAGCCACATCGACATCCGTGAAATCAACGTGGGCGACGTACTGGACCGGTTCGTTACCGGTCACGACTCCCGGCAGACCGGATACGGTCAACCCGGACGCGGCAGGATTGATCACGGTGTCTTCGTCGCCGCCGACATGCACGAATCCGTTGCGCCAACTGGTGGCGTTCAGCCCCAGACCGGCACCGCGAATCGCCGTGGCGATGGCCGCACCGACCTGATCGACCGTGTCGGTGGCGGTGAAGGCTACTTTCACATTGCTGGGACGCGAAACGCCATTGCTGTCGAACTCAAAGGTCTTGGTGAAGGTCCCTTGGGTGATCGTGAAAGTCGCTCCGTCCACCAGATCCGCGCCGCCGCCGGTGGGAACCTGCAGTCCGAATCCGCTATCGAATTCAAACGTGGCCGCATCCCCCAGGTCGTCGGCGACCGTGAACGTCGTGCCGTCAATGATCGACTGCCCACCGGGCGCGGTGATCACCAGCGTATCGACATTCAGCAGCTGGATTTCATACGTGTAATCAGGTTCCCAGATGCCGGCCAGTGGCGTCAGGCGGATAATGCCGCTGGTGGCGTCGTAGCCGAACTGGAAGTCGACCCCCTCTTCCAACGCCACGCCATCTTTCAGCACGGCCACGGAACGGGCATTGACCGAATTGCGATCGGGACCCGAACCGTTCGATTGATCGCTCGGAGCAATACCGTCGATCAACTGGATCGAGAAGTCGAACAAAGTCTGCTGCCGCACACCGACAAACGTCGTGCGCGGGATCCTCGTCGAGGCCCACGGCATCATTGTCACGAGGATTGATCAGCGACGCGGACGGACCGGCGAAGTCCGAGCGATCGAGGGCCCCGCGATCCTTGAACACATTACCGCCCAGCCCGGACGGCGACGCGACGCTCGGATCATCCACGCGGCTCTGCCCAAACAAGTCCAGATCGGGGGCGAGAATCGGCGAATTGGCGATGCCCAGCGGCTGCCGCACGGTGACCATCGAAGTGCGATCCTGCACCGAGTCGACAGAACTGTCAATCGCCTTGGCACCGGGAGCGAGGTAGAAGTTGTCCAGGTCCTTGTTGACAAACAGCTGGTCGCTCAGCGGCACGAAGAGGGGGAAATCACCGACGTTGCCAGTGGCCGAAGGCGTCCCCGGTCCGGCATAGAGCATTCCGCCCACCACCGTCGATGACGACGAGGCGTCGATGCTGATCCCCACATTGGCGTCGGCCACGATGTTATTCAGCAACGTCGGGCTCGCGTTGTTCTCGACTCGAATTCCGACGTTGCCGCCGTAAATCGTGTTGTTAATCACGCGGCCGAACGGCACGGGACCATCAGCAACGGTACCGAGGCTCTCGTCGCCGCTGAAGAGAATACCGCCGGTCGTGTTGCGCGTGATCACGTTATTGGTCAGCACGACACCCGGTACCAGATTCAGGTCGTTCACCTTCTGGGTCACGCGGACCGGCCCGGCATGGGATTTCTCCGCCGCGTCGCGGGGGGCCGCATCGACCACCACCCCATAGCCCGCCGAACGCGAGATCGTGTTCGAATGGATAATCGACCTGGCCCTGATCGCGCTCGAGATTGCTGTCACCCTTGTCGTTGTAAGTGATACCGCCCAAGGAGGTGCGCGGATCGGGACCCGTGGCGTTGAAGGCCCGAATGAAGACCGCACTGTCGAGGGCCGTATCGCCGACATCCGAGATGGCGAGCTTGATTGTGTGCACGCCGACCGACAGATTGTCCACACGGGCCACGAACACGTCGGTGAAGCCGTCGTGTCCGAACGACTGCAGATACAGGCCGCCGTCATCGCGATCGTTATTGTTGTAATACTGCGAGTTGACGCCACCGGTGCCGTAAGGATCACCACCGTTGACCGTGTTGATCGTCACCGGATCGAATGTTCCGGGTACGAATCCGATGTTATCACCGTCCACGAAGAACGCGAAGACATCGTTGAAGATCGAATCGACAAATTCGTTGTATTCCTCCGACGAGAACACGAACTCGAAATACAGATCGCCGGGGGTATCGACCCGGAACGAGAATTCCAGGACGGTCGAATCTTCGGTCACGAACGGAGCGAAGTAGGTGTCCAGGTCGGGATCTCCCAACAGCGACGCGGAGCCGGTCGACCCGTCATCCGTGTTGGGACCTTCCACGAAGTGGGCATCGCCGGTCGTCAACACGATCCCCGACGCGATTCCGATCGACGGAGTGCCGCCATCAAAGAAACCAGCGGACACCGCGCCGCCGACAAAGGTGGCATCGCCCACCGGCGTGAAAACGCCACCCAGGATAGCATCCCGCAATTGGTTCGCGTCGGTGGTCGTCCCGGTGACACGGAGATTCGACTGGATCACGTTGGCGTCGACAGTGCCGAACAGGTTGACCACGGAATTGCTCGTGGCAAGGGTCGAGGCTGTCGCACCGTCGGCCAGGGCGGCGGTGATCTTCAGCACCGCCTGCGAGGCTGGACTGTTGATCGCGTTGCGAATCAACTGGGCCACCTCGCTGGCCGACTGCGGCCGCCGGTCGCCCGTGGTGAAGTCGAGCAGCATGGGATTGAAATTGATCTCGACGTTGCCGGGCGTGACACCGTTGTTGGTCGTCACGTCGTCGAATTCGAACGTCAGCGAGTTGACACCATCGCTCAACGTGAACGTCTGGCCATCGCTGATCTCGTTGGCCGCCGGGGCAATCAACGAGAACGATTCAGATAGTCTGCCATTGGTGTCGAAACTGCGGACCAGTTCCAGACGATTGGGACCCTGCAATGACTCGCCATACTTCTCTCCCTGCCGAATTTCCAGCTGATAGGCACCAGCGAGAATCTGGTTGGGGAGCATTTCCGGGTTAGCCACAAATGTGCTGTTGCCAGCGGCGTTCGTGGCGATCTCGCCATGTTCCGCGAAGCCGATTATGAAGTCATCCAGGTAAATGCCTTCCCACCGGTTGTCCTGCCCCCGCAGATTGCTGAAGAAGTTCCCCGATGAGTCGCCGGGCAGGAAGTCAGTGAGCCCGAACGGGCCGGAGTCCAAGACCGTGTGGCCGATGACGCGGACCACGTTGTCACGGACCTTGAACGCTTCCGTGACACCCTTGGCGAACTCGTCCGCCAGGGCCTGCTGAATGACGTCCCGGACCTGCGTGTCCAACATGCTGGCATCGACAACAACCGGCCGCCCGACGGTGCCCGGAGCACCAATCAATTGCAGCGGACTGCCCGTAACCGAGGCAAACGCGGCATCCGGAATGTTAATCCGGTTCCCCACTTTGATCGCGCGGAATCCTGGCGGAAACGCCGCCAGAATGGCTTGCTCCATCACCGTCGCCACCTCATCCGCGGTCATGGCGGGATTGATCAGCACCGCCACGCGCGTCGGATCGACCAGCGCACCCGTCGAATCAAATTCGAAGGTAATGTCATTCGCCCCACCATCGTCGATGCGGAAGGTACGACCATCTGGAATCGTCGCCGCGGAGGGAACAACCAACGTGTAGCCGAGGTCCATCTCGAACTCGACGCCGTCCACATCAATAATCTCGCCGTCACTCAGCGCCGCACCCGGCACAATCCGCAGGTCGGAACCGACGGTGGTGGGATCACCCACGTTCATGTCACCGGCCGTGGAAAAGTCAATCCGCAACTGCAGATTGTCCAGACCCGCATAATTGTCCAGCTCGATCCGCACCTGCCGCCAACCGGTATTGTTGTCGTACACCTCCTGCACCAGATTGGGCAGGTAACTTAACTCGTCCGGCGTGTAGGAGTTGTTGGTCGCCAACAGGTCCCACTGGCCACTCGCGTCGGCAATAAAGACACGCAGCGAGTCCAGCATGGGCGTCTGCGTCGCCGGATCACTACTCTCCTGCTCCGTTTCTGCGAAGTAGTTGAAGTAGAGCACCGGCTTGTCCGCCGCCCTGTAGCCGACCAGGCTGAACGAATTACTCTCCATGGCGCCCGAAGCGCCACCCGGCCAGTCGTACGTGATCGGCACCAGGTTGGCGTCCCGGATACGTCCGAAATGAAGACTGGAAGTGCCATCCACCCGGAAGTCCGGCGTGAACCGAGTCTGGTCGAATGTCAGTTCCAGACCGTGCCCGGCATCAAAGGCGCGAGCCCGGTCGCCATTGACGATGCTCCACGGATTCTCTTGCAGCGTGGAGAACGCGATACCGTTGACCGCGGTCAGTCCCGTCTCGATGCTCGTCTCGCCATCGACAAACATCGGTTGGAGCCGACCAGAGGTGTCGAAGGCATACAGGGTCCCATTCCCGGTCATGGCGAACAGAATGTTCTCGTAGCGGCCATCTTCCGTGGCGATCGGACCACCGCTGAGCGACTGGAAGTTGATGCCCTGCAGATCCTGGGCCGACGTGGGGATGTAGACGGCCTGGGCATTTCGCCCACCCGGATTGGTGACCCGGAACAGACCGCCCGTATCGGTTACCGCGTACATCGTACCGCCCACGAAGGCGATCCCGGTGATCCGGCCACCCGGGGCCGCCCCGGCGATCCGCAGCGGACTGTCCGCCGATTCAAAAACCGCGCCGCCGCCGAGAATGACCGTGCGATCCGAAACCGTCGCGTTCTGCGGCAGGTTCATGAACGTATTGAGCGCAGTGGCCACCCGCTGGGCTAAATCCTGCCCGGTGTCCTCGGCCAGGAAGGGAATCCCGTTACCGACGGTCAGGCCGCTGCTTCCCATGTCCGTGAAGACGTTCCGAGCGACGATTTCCGAAAAATCACCCAGCAGTGCGCCGCTGAAGTTGACCCGTTGACCATCCCAGCCGGCCGTCACGCCCGGCACCGCCGAAAACGTCGTCACCAAGGCGGTGCCAAACTCGTCCAGATCGGAAGATTCTTCGATCGGAATAATGTAGTCACCCACACCACCCGGCGTTCCCTCGATCGCCACGATCGCGGGCAGCGTGGTAGTGGCTCCAATCGTCCCCGATTCACCGCGCAACGTGATGCGATTGTTGCCCGCCAGCACCTCGGCAGTCACGTTGAAGCCGGCCACTCCATTGATGGCATTGACTGTCGCCGTCATCAGTGCCGCCGCCGTCATGCCGTTGCTGATCCCAATCCGCACGTTGCCCGGAGCGACGATATTATTCTTGTCGAACTCAAACGTCCGCGTGACCGGCGTCAGCTGGTTGTCGGTGATGGTGATCCGAGTGCCGTCGGGGATCTGACTTCCGCTCACCGCATTCATCGCGATGACCGATCCGGTGTCGAACACATAGATCGTTCCGTCAATCTCGAACTGGTCCCCGTCGCGCACGAACGCGCCCGTGGCGGGGTTCGGACGGACCCGGATTTCGGGGCCGGCGTTGAATTCGAAAACCAGGGCTGCCGTCAACGGATCCGCATCGTGGTCCACACTGAACTGCAGACCGTCGGTGATTCGGAACGTCGTCGCGCCAGTCGCCGGATCGACCTGCGTCGCCTCGACCAACAGCAACTGCGTGTCGGCGTTTCCTAACGGATCGGCCGTTGTGTCCAGATAGCCGCGTTCGACAATCTGAGTCCCCGCGTTCGGGAACCGACAGCCACCGGCATTCCCGCAGCCGTCGCGGTTCTGGAACAAACTGACCGCCACGCCGGTGTCCGCGTCGAATCGATAGAGCACGTTTTCGGTGTAGTCGTTACCGGGACCCGGAATCCGTTCGCCCACCGCGAACAGGTACGTCGGACCGCCAGAGTTGTAGACGTTGGGATCCCCGTACGTCATCGCGTAGAACTGGTAGCCCTGCAATTCCGCCGGCGTGGCCGCGTCACCGTCGCCGTTGTCGTTGACTTGATAGAGATCGATCCCGTCATCCCCGACCTGCGTAACGGCACCATTGCCCGTGTCGATCCGCAGATAGTTCCCCGATTCACCGGCGGTAAACGGATAGAACTCGTCCACGGAGAACGAATGCAGCGTGCCATCCGGCTTCATGGCGATGTCTTCGATGTTCCGGGTGATATCGGTATTCGTAGCGTCGTTCCGGACGACCGTCTCCACCCGCCCGGTAAATGCATCGACCGTATACAAGCGGTTGTTGTTGTCACCGCCGATGTCACCACTGACGAAGAACACGACGTCTCCCAGTGCATAGGGGACCACGGTACTGTTGTCGAACAGCACGGGTATCTGTGGCGGCGAACTGGTGCTGACGTAGTTCGTGTTGATGTGATCTTCCGCAATTCGCTCGACCGAACTAATCGGCTCCAGCCGGAACAGGGTGTTGGCCGGCGTCGGCGAATAGAACTGCTCGAATTCGCCCGGAATGCGCGCGTCCGAGGAAATCGCCACGTAATAGATGCCGACCGGCAACTCCTGCGTGCCGATATAGGGATCCAACGTGCCCGCCGAACCGCGGCTCAGATCGTCCATATCCGTGCCGTTGAGCGCCGCCGGTTGGTCGTCGGCGATATTCGAATCGGCCGCATGCAACACGAGGTTGCCATTGGCATCGAACACTGAAATCCGCGTATTGGCGCGAGCCAGGCCGTCGGCATAGTCGATGTCCAAAATCGTGGCCAGGTGCTGCACCGGATTGGTGAATCCCTGGATGTTCTGGATCGAATCGAACGTGACCTCAAACTGGTAGAAATCCACGTCGGCCAGGTTCGAGATATTGCCGGCCACGCTGATCGCCCCGCGATCGGAGTTCAGCACGTTGCCAATCGGCTGGGCGGTCGCCGCCGTATCGTTGTCCGTCACGTCTTCCGATGCCTCGCCGGTCAGCGGCGAATGGGTTGGCTGCCCGAAAATCTCGATGCCGTTGGTGGCATAACGGATGTCGGCGTACTGAACGGTCGAACCGGGGACCTCGTCCGTTTCGCTCAAACGGATCTGCAGCTGATAGATGCCCGTCGTCAGGCCGTCATTCAGCTTGGCCGGGTCGAGCAAGCCGACGTTCGTGTCACCCGGTTTCACGCTGCTGCTGCGGACGCGCACGTAATACGTATTGGTGGTCCCCTGGGATCCGGGGAGCATCAGTCGCAGGCCGGCGTCGCGCGGGTTAATGGAGTACAGGTCCTTGGGCTCGCCAATCGCACTGTCGGGATAGAAATCGGCCGCCGACTTCCGGAGCGAGTTCACCATCTCGGGTGAGATCTTCAGCGGGTCTTTGTAGAGCGATTCCTGACCGATCTCTTCGTAATACGAGTTGTTGGACAAGGCGATAATATTGCCATCCGCATCGACCAGTTCGACAACGGTGTCGAGACTCTGCGAAGTCCGGTCGATGTCCAACCAGACTTCCGTGCCGGCGGTGGCCCGGAAGCTGTAGACGTCCACGTCGCCCGTTTGACTGATCACCCCATGCACTTCGAATCCCAGCCGCAACGTATCGTCGCCCGCCTTTTCGTGAGGGGCAATGGCGCCGAGGAACTGGGCGTTATTGGGATCCTGGTTATTGTCCGGACCGGTGGTGGAATCGCGCGGCTCGCGTTCAGTCGCCACGTCCACATTGCGATCGTTGCTCAGTTTGTCCAACCGGATGCTGCGCCAATCGCCCGCCTGTCCAGCGGAGGCGGGATTGCGTGGCACGAGTTCCAGGAAGCTGGTGATCTTGGCGGTCGTGGCGGCCGGGTCGACGGACCAGGCGAACGCCGTCGTTACGTCGGACAGGCCATAAACCTGGCCCAGCTCCGGATCGTTGAAGGGGAGCAGATTCGCCGTGTTGATATTGCCCGGTATGGTGTAGGTGGTACCGGGGCCTTCGATATCCACGAGCAGCTGGGCGAATCGGTCGGCGGTCCAGCCGTCGTAGGTGGCGTTGACCAGATCGGCCCCCGGCTCCACGAACCCGCCTTGGCTGAATCCGACCCGCTCCGGGCCGTCCAACGTGAAGGCTCGGAAGTCGTTGGTGCCGGGCGTGCCGGTCAGATAGAGGAGGTCATCGCTCGGGAAGAGAATGTCTTCGTCCAGATAATTGATGAACTGCAGATTTCCCAGCGGCTGGGCACTGGTGAACGTAATCGTGTTGTAGACGATCGACAGCCCATCGTCCATCCGCGATTCGGCGTGCCAGTTGACGGTACCGTTGGCACCTTGGAAGGTCCCTTCGCTCACCACCAGATCGTCGGCGATCAAGGTGGCCGGCATCGTGATGGTGCTGTTCCGCAGGTTCAAGGCCGCACCGTTGCCCCCCACGTCGACGTAGTTGGTGAAATCGAAAATCACGTTTTCATCGCTGAAGAGCTGCGTGTTGCCCTGCGCGGAAATGCCCCCTCGGCTGAAGAAATCGCTCGACCCACCGTCAAACACGTCGAACGCGAATTGTCCGGGAATCCCCGCCGCCACATCGTTGTCGATCAGCGTGCCGTTGTTCACCTCCGGTCCGGTCGGCAGACGTCCGGTGGTGGCGCCATCCCCGTTGGTGTCGGTCTGCGGCAAACCGTCCGGCGTGAAGCCGGCACCGACGGTATCATCCGAGAGAGACGTCAAGACCACCGGGAACCGCGGCTGCCCCACGATCTGCAGCGCACCGCCAATGCGATCCGTGATGTCAAGCTCGCGCCCCGTGGCGGTGAAACCCGCCGTTGGCCCGCTCAACTTTACCACCAGACTTTCCTGCGGATTACTTTCCAGCCGCAAGCCGCCATAGGTGTGGAAATCGGGTACGTACATCGTATCGAACACGACGTGGACCATGTCCGTGTCATCCCACACACCCTGCGTCGTGAGCGTCGCGCCGCGGACCACCATGCCATTGATCGCGTTGCCATCCAACCGGTTCTGGCGCACCAACGGACCCTGATTGTCGTTCACCCCCGATACAATATTGATGGCACCGACGGTCCGCCCCGGGTCATTCTGAGCCAGCGCATTGAGCGCGTTGGCGTTGATGCTGATCACGGCACCGAGGTTATTGACCATGGTGTTGGAGACAATGATCGGCTGAGCACCGCGGATGAAAATCACGGCGCTATCATTGTCGCCACGCCCGAAACGGTTGGCGGGCGATTGCCCTCCCTCGCCGTCCGCGTTGAACTCGAACTGACTGTTGGCGATCCGGACTTCCGACTGATGGATTTCCACCACGTTGAATCCGGCAAACGTGCCTTCGATCCTGGTCGTGCCGCCGCCGAACGCGAAGATCGAAAAGTCAATGTTGCCACGACTCAAATGGCCAAGGTAAATGCCGCCCCAATTGCCCGCTTGGGCGGTCGTCTGGCCAGCCTGCAGATTCGTGTCGAACGTACCCCCGGATCCATACCGATCGTCGCTCAACGAGGTGTAGACAATCGGCTTGCCGTCGAGCCCTTCCGAGATGAACTGGCGCCAAACGTGGCGTCGATGCGGGAACGGTCCAATTTGACAATGGTCCCGGGATCGACCGCCAGACGCCCCGACAAACGCGTGCGGATGCTCTGGACGAACTCCTGCAACTCGCCACCGAGCGCGCCGCCGAGATCGACAAACGTGGTATCTTCAGCATTGATCTGGGCCACCAGATCGTAGCGACCGGTACCCACCTCGGCGCGGTATATCCGACGCGATTGGAACGGATCAGTCGGGCTCAGCCGAGGGAGATTTCGCAGCACGACGGCACCGGTCACCGCGGAGACAACGACGCTGGCCGTAGGATCGGACGAGGGGCCTTCATTGCCGTCGGCATCCACGAAAACAATCTTGTACTCGTAGGGGCCCGGAGCCAGCGTGCCACCCGGCACCGCCTCGAGCGTGACCAGATTCACCGGCGGAGCGGCGTCCTCCAGAATCGGACCGCCCGGCTGCCCTTGAATGATCAAGTTCTCGGAAACGATGTGCGTGATGTCCGTGTCGTCCCACCGTGCCGACTTGGTCAGGGTTTCGAGATCCTGCCCCGCCAGAGTCGAAATGCGAATGAACAAGCCGTTCATCGAGTTCTCGACCAGCGTGTTGTGATGGATCTCGGGTCCCACCCGGTCGTAATCCGAGGTGAAGGAGACCGCCTGGAACTTCGGCGCGTGGAAATTATCTTCTTCAAAACTGTCCGGGTTGGCCGACATGGCCATGTTGGCGCTGCGGCGGATCGTGTTGAAAGTCAGCGTCGGACGCTCGTCGATCATCTGCAGCGGAGCGACGATCTGCGAGATACCGTTGATCATCACCTCGCCACCACCGAAGGTCATTTGCGCGTGGTTGACATAGTTGATGAAGATCCCTTCCTGGCCGTAGACCAGCCGATTGGCATCGGCAATATCCAAATCGCTGCGGAAGACCACCCCCCCCCAATCGCCGGGCAGCGCCGCCGGAGGCGCCTGGTCGGGGTTGAAGTCCTTCCCCACCGCCTTGTCGTGCAACGAAGTGAAGTACACACTCCCTTCAATGGCCTGGCCCGTGGTGTCCTTGATCACGTGCCCAGTCGCGTCGAGCAACCGTGGCGTGCCCAACACCTGCAGGGCACCGGCGCTGCGATCGACCGTTTGAGCCGAGCTCCCCACGCCGATCCGAGCGCGGCGCAGCTTGAGCACCGCGTTGGCGTCGATCATGATCGTGACGCCCCGGGGAACCTCCAGTGTCGAGCCGTCCTGCAAGGCCTGACCACCGACCTGGCTGAAGCCGATCTGATAGGCCACGTTGTCGCCCAGCGTCGTGAGGTTTCCGTCGGCGCCTCCGTTCCCGACTAACCGAATGATGTCGTTCGGCTTCGCGGCCGCCAAGGCGGAAGGAATCTTGCCGAACGGCTTGGCCAGCGAGCCGTTACCTGTCTCCACGCCTGTCGACGTGGCGGCGGCTTTATCCACGAAAATCGTGCGCGGCTGCGAGGAACTGCCGCCCAGGCTGGGCGTGGCGGCCCGGAACCAGAAGTTGTAGACGCCCCCGGGGACCCCGTCGGCATCGCCGTCCAGCTTGGTGCCCGTGGCATCCACGATCGTCACGTCGGCCGCCGGTCGGAAATTCAACCGCAGCTGATAATTGCCCTGGCTGCGCCCCCGCGCCGGTCTCCTCTACCTGCGCGTCGTAGTCCAGATTGCCGCTCGACGAGACACCCACGAAATAGGTCCCCGGCTCGAGGTTCATCTGAATGTGGGAGTCACTGTTGTAGTAGTCGTCGTTGCGCGAAATCAACTCGCGGGTGCCGTTCGCGTTCTCCTTGTACAGTGTCAACACCGTATCGAGCAGGCTCGGATCGCTCAGCCGCTCGGCATACGTCTCGACCGAGAAGAGACCGGAATCGGCCAATTCAAATCGGTACAGATCGATGTCGTTGCTTTCCGGCCGGTACAAGAACTCGCCATGCGCAATGTCATGGTCGCCGGGGAACACCGGTTCGGCGGCCTGACCAAAGGCAAGCGAACCCTCGTCCCCCTGGATCGTGATGGGCGGCAGATCGTAGGTGTGGTACATGCCCAACAAGTGCCCGATCTCGTGCATCGCGGTCTGGAACCAGGGGCCACCAAATTCATCGTCCCCCGGGTTCTGGAAATCCTGCAGATCCATCACCGCCATCCCGCGGCCGGCAATCCCCGCCACGCCGCCGGGGCCGGTGGGAACCGTGGGCGATACCGCCCGCAAGTCACCGGTCACAATCGTGAAACCGCTCGTGGCCGACTCGATGAAGTTCACGCCCAGATAGTTGGCGTACATGTCGAAAATTTCGCGGGTCCGTATCTTCTCGATATCCGTGATCGCATTGTGCAACACATGCCCGTCAGGATCGAATCCGTACTCGTCTTTGAAATTGTAGTAGTACGTCGTAATCCCCGGGGTCGCATCTCCCTCCACTTCGTCATTGCGCAGTCCGACCTCGATGTGGTCTTCCACCCACGGTATGTCGCGATGCCCCGGCTCGTCGTCTCCGCCGGGATAATCGAGCGGAAACAGTCCGGAAATGATGTCGGTCGACAACAGTAATCCCCGAGCCCCCAGATCCTGCGAGGTGAGATCCATCGCGGTGTCAAAGCTCGAACCCGGATCCTGGACAATCGGCACCGCGACCGGCGCCAACGGCTGAGCCTCGTCCGTGCCGATCCGCAAGCGATAGGTCCCGGCACCGGCCAATTGCTCGAGCGGTGACGCGAAGGTCAGGACCGCCATGTCCGTTTCGGGGTTGTACTGGACCGCGATCGGACGGATCGGGAGTGAGTCGTCGGCGTTATTGACCGTCTCGTTGACGTAAATCAACTGATAGAAGAGCGGATCCTGGGCGCTGGCTGGGTTGAGATCGTCATCATTGAAATATACCTCAATCACATCGCGGCGCTGATCCAGCTTCCCCGCGGCGTCGCGAATCATCGGCTGCGGCACCACCGCAATGATCTGCGCTCCCAGATCCAACTCAAAGGTCATCTGGAAATTGCCACCCTCGTTAAACGCTTCACCGTTGACGTTCATCAGCGGTGTCAAACCCCCGCCGAGAATTTCGATCATGTACACGTCGTCCGGCAAGTGGTCCTTGAACCGCAATACCACTTCGCGCTGCGAATCCCCGAAATCCAAATACCCCGGCTCGATACGCACGTCGTTCGCGCCGGTCAGGACTATCGGAGAGTAGTTGATCGTGCGCGTCCCCACGACAGCGTTCACGTCGCCCGCACGAATGAACGCCGTGACCATGCTGCCTGCCTGCGCATGAGCATTGACCGCATCCACCACTTGTTGCGCCGTGGTGGGGGTCGTTACGTTCGAGTTGAGCGTAATGTTGATCGTCTGGCCGCTGGTCGTGACCGTCGGCGAGATCCCCGGGCCCAGGTTCGCCTTGGTGACCTGCACCATGGCCCCGTTGCTCGCCATGCCTGGCGCGTCCGCCACGAATTGGATCTGCAGACCCGAGACGTTGAAATTGGAGGTGGCCGACGCCGCATTGGCCGTGTTCATGACCAACGGCGAATAGTTGATCACCGGCGTCGAAATGTTCGTAATGGTCGATCCGCTCCGCAAACGCGCCGTCACCAGACTGCTGGTCGCCGCGTTGGTATTGATCGCCGCAATCAGATCCGACGCCCGCGTTTCACTCCCCACCCGCGAATTCAACGTGACCTGGATCACGTTCCCCTGCACGTCCAGCGACGGCACGCGACTCGTCCCCAAATTCGCCTTGGACACCTCGATCGAGATCAAGCTC
This sequence comes from uncultured Planctomycetota bacterium, assembly GCA_963802295.1. Lineage (GTDB taxonomy): Bacteria > Planctomycetota > Planctomycetia > Pirellulales > Pirellulaceae > JAJRVM01. The sequence goes on from CAWDIM010000023.1 coordinate 521,511, forward strand.
CCAGCCTGACCGGCCGCTTTGGCCTCAAACTCGATCTGCACCGCCCCCAAGGTGTTGAAATCGGAGAATACCGAAGCGCGTTGGAAGGTGCCGTCCAATCCGCTCCGCGTGATCTGAATGCTGTCAAACGGAGAAGGATTGGCCTCGTCCGTCGGGAGCGAAGCCGAGTCGATGCTGGCAGTTGAATTGAAGAGAAACTTCAATTCCAACGGCGCCGTGTCACGCACCTGTCCCTGCGATAGCAACTCACCGATGTTCGGTTGGATCCCCACTAACTGTGGCCCGATGGCCATCAATCGGCGGTCTTCCAACGTCTCGATGCGCAACCCGCGCTCACTCCGCCGCTGCGCCCGCAGGCTCGAAATACGACGGTTCGTTCGCGACTTCTTTAACTTATGCGATCGCCGGATGGCCATATATACCAACCCCTTCACAAACACCCAACATTGCTCTCACGGAGAGTATCCGGAGGTGTGAAAATACCCGCTATAAGCCCCAGACCACCCAAACTTCAACACAGACCGATCCGCAGACGTGGACACAAAGCAAGACAAATCAAAGTGTCTGGTGAAACTGGGATAACTAGACAAAAAAGAACACCGTGCGCCACGCATAGATTGGATTGTAATTGCTGTGGAACCTATTGCAACGAAAAAGCGAGTTCACGCACTTCGCGTAAAGTCGTTCTGTGGCAACGTGTTGGCCACCGTTAACACCATTCGAGGCCGCCGCCAATGTCGGTATGCACTGCACCGAGGCCGGACTGGTTAGAGGGCAGTCTGGTTATCCATAATTCATTATCAAATAACGAGTTACACACAAAACACAGAAGCCGAGTGGGCCTTTTGGTCGGGTCAGACCAGCCCCTCCGTCGACCGACACCGGGCGGGTATGGCGGTGCCGCAGAAGACGGCTGGAAGTCCCGCCTGGGGCGCACAGGGGCCGTTCGCGCGATTCCGCCGGGCGCGGGTTTGCCGATCATTCCGTCTGGGACTAGCAAACCAGCCAGAGAAGCTATAGGGATTGATGCTGCCCAGTACGCTGGCCACGACGCTGGCCGATCGACACCACCCAAAAGGGGAGCCTCGGCGCAACTTGAGCGATCTCAATCACTCCGGGGGGGCAGAGGGGAGCGGGCCACGGCCCTCGATCCAGGATCAGGAGCGCGGAACGAAGAAAAAAGAAGAAGACAATCCGAACCGCGGGACGGAACATCCAGCGGAGGACCGTCCAGCGCCGTCGTCGCCGCCGCGTGGTTACGAGGCGACCAGTGCACCGGCCGCGAAACCAGTGCGATTCCCACCACTTTGCTGGGCCTGTTCCAACTGCCCGCGGGCCCGTTCCACCAGCGAGGCCATTTCGTCGCCGTCGGCGGATTCGACGATGCCCAGACTGACCGTGAACCGGAGCGACTTTCCGTCCACATCGACGACCGTCTCTTTGATGGCCTTGCGCAATCGTTCACCAATACAGATGGCGTTGCGCAGCGTAGCTTCGGGCAGGACCATGCCGAAGGTGAAGTCATTGTAGCGCGCGACGAAGTCCATTTCGCGCAGTCGCTCACGAATTGCCTGAGCGACCACCCCGAGCACCATTTTGCACGAAGCATCGCCATATACCCGGGCAATTTCTTCGCCGCCGTCGACGCGCAGCAAAACGGTGGCGAATGCTGGACCGCCACGCTTGAACTCGGCCAGCCGGCGATGGACGCTCTGGCAGAATATCGTCTTGTTGCCCAGGTTGTTGAGCACATCCATGTCAATGTCGCCGACGTTCCGCCGACTGCCGTCGCTCTCCAGCTCACGGCTTTGTTCGACGAGACCAGGCGGCGTGTCAGCCGCGATGACGGACGGGGGATTGACGGCCAGCAGCGTGGGTGGGGCGTAAGCTGGCGGACCCTCGGAGACGGGATGTTCGAGCCTGTCCTCCGCGGCCCGGTGCTGCGGTGCGCGGAGGGGGTGTGGCAACGTGCCATCGTGCCAGTAGACGCGGTTTCGCCCGGCATGCTTGGCGGCATACATGGCTTGATCGGCCCGCTTCAACAGCCCGGCCATATCCTCGAACGGCTGAATCTCGCCGACGCCCATACTGACGGTCAGATTGAGCGACTTGCCACTGAATTGAAAACGCTTCTTTTCGATAATCTCCCGCACGTTCTCGGCACCGCGACGAGCGTCCGCCAAGCTCGTATTGCGCATCAATATGGCAAACTCTTCGCCACCGTAACGCGTAACGAGATCGCGGCCCCGCATGTTCTCTCGCAAAATGGCTCCCACGCCGCGCAGTACTTCATCCCCGAAGGGGTGACCGTGCACGTCATTGACCTGTTTGAATCGATCGATATCGATCATCACCAGCGAAAACACCTCGTCCGACTCTCGGAAACGGGCCAACGTGCATACCGACTCCTCTTGGAATGCTCGCCGATTCGCCAACCCGGTCAACACGTCGGTGCGCGCCTCGGAAGCTTGGTACTCCATTTTCTGAGACAATTGGTCGAGCTTGCCCTCTGTCTCCGTCAGCTTTGTCTGCACGCTGCGATTGGCGTGGATTAACCGGTCGACCAGTTCGCTGACCTTCGACGAATTCTGTCCGCGCACTTGAGCCAGTTCCCGGTCGACCGCGCCCACTTGGCTGCTGTGCTCACCGACGTCGGCAGCCATCCGGACCGAGAGCCCATGCAGGCTGGACATCAACTCGCGGATCAACCCTTCATCATTGTGGGTAACGAAAGTCCGTTTGTCCGGCATTCGCAGGTGCAACCACCAACCGGCGCAGAACCCCGCAGTCCCAACGACAATACTTAGTATCACGTGTGAAACAAGTAGGTCCATCGATTTGCCTATCTTAACACTGGCTCAAGTCGCTACGCAGCGCGGCTCGCAGTCGGAAGCAACTCCAGCGAACCGCATGCCACGCTGGGCGCACTGGCCCCCAATAAATAAGGTCTATGCGGCGACACGCTGCACGCAGGTCGTAACCAACCATAGCTCGCTCTCTGTCAATGTGCCAGCAAGGGGGGGCAATTCATACCCTGCACCAGGTTGTGGCCCGCCCACGAGGCGATTGTGGCGAAGAGTCCCGTATTGCCGGCAGAGCAGGGAAGCGCCCGTGGCCTGCGGCAACACCACCAAGCTCCCGGACAGGCGACCGGGCAGCCCCCCGGCGCTGCGAGCACTCCGATACTGTCCCGGACGAGCCAGATGGAGGAGACAAGGTCACCGAGCGAGAATGTGCGCGACTTTGACGACCATGCAAAGTGTACCAACTGTAATCAAGAGTCTGGATTTTCCGTTTCTACTCGGTCGAAGAAGCTGAGGGTGCCGACGACTGCCAAACCGATTTGCCTCCGTCAGGCGTTCCCCGCGCGAGGCCTACTCCAGACGTTCCACCGCCAGTTGGTTGGGGTGGGCTGGGCCCGTGACGCATTGACGAATCGCCTCCGCATGGCACGCCGCCGCGCATAGGCAGCTTGCCAGGCACCAGAAGCCAGCGGCCACCGGCCACTGATTCCAGTCAGCCCAGTCGACAGACACCGCGCCGGCTGCAGTCGGCTCGCCATCACCCTTCTTTGGGGTGCGATTATACAAACGGAAGGACGGTCATCTATGTTGACCCGCCATCGTCACCTATGGCCGTGGACAATCCTCCTCCTCTGGGCGGCATCGGGATGCCATTCAGTTCCCCATGTACCGCCGGCGACGATTAAGACGCCCACGGCATCCACAGTGGACCGGTCGGCCACCACCGCCGGGACCGCGACCAGCCACACCGTCGGGACACGAGCGGCCGATGCGGTTCGCACCGTATCCTTCCAAGAGGGGTCAGCCGATGCCGCAGCATCGGACGCCTCCCGCTACGAGACCACGGTACCGCCCAGCCCCGCGATCGTCATGTCGAGCGAGCCGCACGACGTGCTGACGCTGGATGAAGTCATTGCCGTGACCATCGAATCGAACCCCGATCTCTATTCCGCGGCCGAACAAATCGCCACGGCGGAAGCGACTCTGGGCCGAGCCCGAGCCGAGTTTTATCCGAAGCTGGGGATCAGCGAAAACTATGGAGTCACCAACAATCCGGTGCGTGCGTTCATGTTCCAGTTGAACCAGGCGCAGTTCAATCTGGCGGGCGACTTCAATCATCCGGGCAGCAAGGACAACTTCCAGACTGAGCTATTGCTGCAGCAGAACATCTATGCGGGCCATCGACGGCAACACGAGGTCCACGCCGCGGACGCCCAGCGGTGCAGTTCCATCCACAACCTGGCCGCCCTGCAGAACCAGCTCGTGTTTCACTCGGCCGAGGCCTACTACCGGCTGTTGCAGGCTGACGCGCTGCTGGCGGTCCGCCAAGAGGCGGTGCAGCAGGTGCAGCAGCACTTGGACATCGTAGAAAGCCGATATCGCAACGAAACCGCCGTCAAGTCGGACGTTCTCTCGGTGGAAGTCCGCTTGGCGGAAGTGCGGGAAGCGTTGATCACGGCCGGCAATTCGCGGGAACTGGCGTGGGCCATCCTGGAGAACGTAGCCGGCACCGCCATCGCCAGGAAACCGCTACCCAAGCAGATCGCGCCGGCCCCCTGGGGCGACGAGGTGGATGAATTGGAGTCGGCGATCGCCGAGGCACAGAGCCTACGCCCCGAAGTGGCCTCGCTGGCCTGCCGTCGTCAGGCCGCGAATGAGCAGGTACTGGTGGCCGAGGCCGGCAAGCGGCCGACGGCTGATGCGCTGGCCAGCTACGACGTGTTCACCCGTGATTTCGCCAGCGGAAACGATTCGTACTTCGTAGGGTTGATTGTGTCCCTGAATCTCTTTGACGGCGGACGCACCTGCTGGGATGTCGAGCAGGCGATGGCTCGTGTCCGGGAACTCCGGGCCCGCGAGCAGCGGCTGATGCTGGACATCGAACTCGACGTGCGTCAATCGCATCTGAATTTGCTCGACGCTCGCCAACGGCTCGAGGTCGCCACGCAGGCAATTGGGCAAGCGGCGGAGAGTCTGCGTGAGATCGAAGTCCGCTACCGCAGCCAGGCAGCGTCCATCACCGAGTTGATTGACTCGCAGGTCGCCCTGTCCAACGCCCGCGTGCGTCGGGCCAATGTGGAGGCGGAGCTGGAAATCGCACGGGCTTCCCTGCAGCGGGCGGTCGGCAGGCTGAGCGGATTCACTGGGAATGTGAGCGCCGGTCATTGGGGCGCCATCCAACTCGGCCGGACGCGGCACGTGCACGTCCGGGCAAGCCGGCGAGCTGCCACGCGGCCCCGCACCGCTCGGGCCGACTCGAGCGGCTTCGCCGCCCGCTTCCCAGCCGCCCCATTCCCCCAAGACTGCCCCACGCTACCGAGCGGCGCTCGCGCGATATGTCGCTTGTAACCATTCGAGCACTCCAGGCGTCCCTCTTCATGGCGTTGCACACGCGCGAGTGGCTCGATGGCGAAGCCACCGCGGCCGTCGCGAATCGCGACTTCTTCACGCGGGGAAGCTTGTGTTCCCGGCAGAGTCTGGTATGACAACGCTAATCAACACTGCAGAATGCGGAAAGCTCTGGATCCAGCCCGGCAGATCTCCCGATGCCGGCACGAGGAATGACCTGCCATGCCAGCGAAACAAACACTTTCACGCCTGACTCGCTCGATTCTCCGTCTGCTGCTCTTGCTCGCCAGCCTGGCAGCACTGGTCCTGATCATCGCTTGGATGTCCGGCGCATTTCACGACAAGACTCCGCCCGGCAGCACGCCCTACGAGCGCCCGTTGCTGGGGAGTCGTGCCACCTCGACGGTGGAAACCCAACAGACCATCCAGTACGTCAATGCGGTCGGCACGGTCCAGCCACGCCGCAAGGCGGATGTCGCGAGCCGCATGCTGGCGACGATCAACGAAATCTTGGTCAACCCGGGCGACGCCGTCGAGGTGGGACAATTGCTCTGCGTACTGGACGACCGTGAAGTCCAGGCACAACTGCGCGAAGCGGAAGCATCGGCCGCGGGAATTGAGGCCGATCTGGCCGTGCGGCAGCGGGAGTACGAGCGTTACCAGCGAATGTTCGCCGAAAAGGCTGTCACGAAGGAAGACCTCGACCGTATCGTAGGCGCCTACCAGATGACACAGGCTCAATTGCAGACCGTGCTGGAACAAGCCAATCGCATCAAGATCACACTGACCTACTGCCAAATCAAAGCGCAGGCCGCGGGAGTGGTGGCCGATCGTTACATGGATCCCGGTGATCTGGCGGTGCCGGGCAAACCAATCGTCACCGTGCACGACCCGAACGAACTGGAATTGCATGCCAACGTGCGGGAAGGTCTGGCGGGCACTGTCAGCAATGACATGCAGCTGAGCGTACAGATTGATGCCCTGGGGCGTGCCGTGACGGGCACCGTCCGCGAGATTGTACCGCGGGCACAAGCCAATTCGCGGTCGCTGCTCGTGAAAGTCGCACTCCCCCAGGACCAGTTGCAGGGGTTGTACATCGGCATGTTTGGCAGACTCTCCCTCCCGATCGATCAATTGGACCGCGTCGTCGTCGATGCCGCGGCGGTACAGTCGGTAGGTCAGCTGCGGTTGGTCGATGTGGTATTGCCCGACGGCACGTTGCAACGCCGTTTTGTGAGCACTGGCCAGCCGCTGGCGAACGCGAGAATCGAAATCCTCTCGGGATTGTCTCCCCACGAGAAAGTCGCTCTCCCCCCTGCATCAACCGCCGCCACGAAGCGGAGCTAGGCACTTGGAGAGTAAGCTCGACAGCACATTGTCGATGTTGAACGTGCCGTGAAGGAGCAGTGATGAGCGACAGATCGACGAAAGAACGATGACGCGATCGCTCGTGATTTTAGCAGCCGATTTTCCTGTCCCCGATCCTTGCCGCCAAGCGGCTTTGACTCCGTGGCGTGGTCCAAGTCGTCGATCACAGCTTTTGTCGATCACATGCGCACGCAACATGAAGGCATGAAGGTAGAGAAGCTCGATGAATACGCACCAGAACGAGAGCCTTGTGGCGCGGATCGTAGCCGTTTTCTTACATGGCAACCTGTCCCTGCTGTTCATTCTCCTCACGTTGATCGCTGGGATCGTCGCGCTGGTCGTGACTCCGCGCGAGGAGGAACCGCAGATTGTCGTGCCGTTGGCCGATGTGATGATCCGCGTGCCGGGGGCGAGTGCCGCGGAGGTCGAGAAGCAGGTGGCCACGAACCTGGAACGACTGCTCTACCAGATCGACGGCGTGGAGTATGTCTATTCCATGTCACGTCCGGAGATGGCCGTGGTCACGGTCCGGTTCTACGTGGGTGAAGACCGGGAAGACAGCTTGATCAAGCTGTACAACATGATCGCGATGAACCAGGATCTGGCCCCCGCGACCGTGGCCGGCTGGATCGTCAAACCGATCGAGATCGATGACGTCCCGATTGTCAACGTCACGCTGTGGAATGATCAAGGAGATGATTTCCAGTTGCGCCGCGTGGCGGAACAGGTGAGCATTGAATTACAGTCGGTTCAGCATACAGGCCGCACGAACATCGTCGGCGGTCGCCGCCGGCAGATCTCCGTCTGGCTCGACGCCGAGAGCATGACGGCCTATCACGTGACGGCTTTGGAAATCGATCGAGTCCTGCAAGGCGCCAACGTGGCGATGTCGGCGGGCGATTATCAGCGGAACAATCGCCAGGTGGTGGTCGAGAGTGGACCATTCCTGCAAGATGCGCAGGAAATGGGCAAGCTGGTGGTGGGGGTTCACGAGGGACGTCCGGTCTACTTGCGCGATGTCGCCCGGATCGAGGATGGCCCGGAAGAAGCCAAGACCTACACCCGCATCGCGTTTGGGCCGGGATACCAGCCCACCGCCGCCGAATCGAACCCGCCGCGCAGCAGCGACTTCCCCGCGGTCACGATTGCCTTGGCCAAACAGAAGGGAACCAATGCCGTCGATTTGGCGCGGCGGATCGAAGACAAACTGGCGGACCTCCAGCAGACGGTCATCCCCGACAACATGCACGTGCTGATCACTCGCAACTACGGCGAGACAGCCAACGACAAAGTCAACGAGTTGGTCAGCGAACTGACGTCGGCCGTCATCATCGTGGTCGGGCTGATCGCCCTGACGCTGGGTTGGCGTGAGGCGATCGTGGTGGCCACCGCCGTCCCGCTGACCTTCGCGCTGACCTTGCTGGTGAACCTGCTGGCCGGTTACACGATCAATCGTGTGACCCTCTTTGCGCTGATTCTCTCACTCGGCCTGGTGGTCGACGATCCGATTGTCGACGTGGAGAACATTTTCCGCCATTTTCGCATGCGTCTGGAACCGCCACTCAAAGCGGTCTTCACGGCCGTCAACGAAGTACGCCCGCCGATTATTCTGGCCACGCTGGCGGTCATCGTGTCCTTTCTCCCCCTCTTCTTCATTACCGGCATGATGGGACCCTACATGCGTCCCATGGCGCTCAACGTGCCGATCGCGATGATCATGTCCATGGTGGTGGCGTTCACCATTACCCCCTGGCTCAGCTACCACATTTTGAAATCGGTCTATGGCAAGGAAGAGAAGCCCTTTGTGGTGGAACAGGGCCTGACGTTCAAAATCTACAGCATGGTGGTCGGCCCGTTCATCAACCGGAAGGCACTGGGCTGGCTGCTGGTCCTGCTGGTGGTTGTGCTGTTGGCGGTCTGCCCGTTGTTGGCGGTCACGGGCCGCGTGCCACTGAAGATGCTCCCCTTCGACAACAAGAACGAGTTTCAGATTGTCGTGGACATGCCCGAAGGGACGACCTTGGAGACAACGGACGCGGTGCTCTCCGATTTCTCGACCTATTTGCGCGGCGTGTCCGAAGTGACGGAAGTCCTGACATTCGCCGGCACGGCCTCGCCCATCGACTTTAACGGCATGGTCCGCCACTACTATTTGCGCGAGGGCGCCAATGTGGGTGACATTCGCGTCAACCTGCTGGAGAAGGAAGAGCGGCAGCAGCAGAGCCACGAAATCTTGCTGCGCATCCGCGACGACTTGCAGGAGATCGCCCAACGTTGGAACGCCAACATCAAGCTGGTGGAGGTCCCGCCTGGCCCCCCCGTCTTCAGCACACTGGTCGCCGAAATCTACGGGGAAACGCAGCCTGATTACCAGTCGCTGATGGCCGGCGCGAAATTTGTGCGGCAGATCATGCAGCAGGAAACCGGCGTGGTCGATCTCGATGACTCGGTGGAGGAAGACTTGGAAAAGCACGTCTTCGTCATCGACAAAGAGAAAGCATCGTTGCACGGCGTGAGTGCCGAGACGATCGCCGCCACGGTCCGACTGGCCGTTGCGGGGCACGTGCCGGGCGAGGGATCTCGCAACAGTTCCGGGGCCGGTGTTCTGCACGCCCCCGGCGAACTGCAGCCGCTGCGCATCGTGCTGCAATTGCCCCGCACACAACGTTCCAGCCAGGTCGATCTGGAGCGACTGAGCGTCAAGACAGCCACCGGAGATGTCGTTCAGATCGGCGAACTGGGCTCGTTCCAGACGGTCTGGGAGGACAAGACGATCTATCACAAGAACCTGCAGCGCGTCGCCTACGTGTTTGGCGATACGGCAGGACGTCCGCCGGCAGATGCCGTCTTGGGCTTCATGAAACAACTCAAATCCGATCCGCTTCCCGCCGGTCTGCGCGTCGTCTGGGCGGGCGAGGGGGAATGGAAGATCACGCTGGATGTGTTCCGCGACCTGGGGCTGGCATTCGGCGCCGCGGTGCTTGGGATCTACATCCTGCTGGTGTGGGAAACGAAAAGCTACGCGATGCCGCTGCTGTTGATGGTCGCCATCCCGCTGACGATCATCGGCATCCTGCCGGGATTCTGGCTGCTGAATATTCTCGGTAACGTACCGGTCGGCGGATATCCCAACCCCGTCTTCTTCACCGCCACCGCCATGATCGGCATGATTGCGCTGTCGGGCATCGCCACCCGCAACGCGATTTTGTTGATCGAGTTCATTCACGCCGAACTGGCCAGCGGCGGTGATTTGAAAGAAGCGCTGATCAAGAGCGGCGCCGTGCGGTTCCGCCCGATCTTCCTCACCGCCGGTACCTCGTTGCTGGGAGCCTGGCCCATCACACTCGACCCGGTGTTCTCCGGGCTCGCCTGGGCATTGATCTTCGGCCTGCTCGTTTCCACCGCCTTCACACTCGTACTCGTGCCCGTCGTGTACTGGCTGCTGTACGCCAACCGTCCTGGTCATGGATTGCCCGTGAGATCAGAACCCGAGACTCCCTGACGCGACCGCTGCCCGCAGCCAAACGAAACTCTGACACCCTGATTCCCCACCGGCCCGATAGAGGTAGGGAAGGCTCATTGGCTTGAGCCTCCCCTCCCTCCGAACCGGACGTGCGGTTTTCCCGCAGACGATCTTTCGGAATGCTGTCGAAGTATCCTTTCAGATCGGTATCGACGACGTAGACGTAGCCCTCGTTCAGCAAGGTTTCCGCGCATCTCAGGGCCTCGTGACATCCACGACCGTGTCGAAATCCAAAGCTGCGTTCGTGGAACGTAGCATCGAAGATCGGTTCTATTACGTGGACGAGTGCCTTCTGCACGATGCGATCACGCACGGTCGGGACGATCTCATCTAACTGCACATGACTCCAACGCGCCTTCGGGCTCGGTGGAGATCACACATCCGTTCCATCCTTTGCGCGGGAAGCAGTTCGCGGTTCTGAAGTCACGTTGCGTGCGTGGCGTGGAATACCTAGTTCTCAAAGATTCAGAGTCAGGCACGTTCGCCGTGCCACGACACTGGACGGATCAACCGCGGCCTGATGTGTATCGCGATGCCGCTGTTGTGCCACGCTTTCTCCAGCTCGAATCCCTCTTGTCGATCGTTGAACTGTCGCATTGCATCTCGAAAAACGAGGTTGACCCGTGAAATCGAAAAACACCGTATTGCTGGCAACGTACTTCCACTCACCTTTGGGAGCCGAATTCGACCGCTTGGCCGGTCATGCGCTCGCCGTCTGCGCACGATGGACGATCGCGAGGCGCAACGCAAGGAGGAGTTACCGTGTCTCCAGAGTTCACTCGTCCCCGCTTGCTGCTCACGGATATCGATTCGTATCAACTGGCTACCTTGATCGCGAACATGATCGAGGACCATCTCCGTGCAACTTCATCGACAACTCAACCACTGTCATTCGAACAGGAGATGCGTCATGACAGACAAGATCTCAGCTCAACATTTGCAGAAGACAGCATATGTGTACATTCGTCAGTCGGGCAGCGTGTGCCATTTTCCTCCCTTCACTTTGTTTTCCCAAAGTGTCGTCAACATGCGTTCTGACCAGACTGTCCGATGAGCCCATTGCCGAATGTCCGGCGGCTCGCCGGTCGGGGTAGCCGCGAACGGCACTGTCACCGGCTTGTTGGCCCGTCCCTTGTTGGTCGGGGTCTGACTGTTCGTGGGTTTGGTCATCTGCATCTACCTTCCTGCACCCCTTGGCTCCACCGCGTTTTGCTGCACGGTTTCCTCGCTACTATGGGTGCTCTGACTTCTGCCGGTGCGCATCATCCGACGATCCCGGTATCGTTGGGATTGGTTCCCGTTCCAAGGGCGATACGCCTCGGGCGGGCCAGGGCCATTGTGTGAGCAGCGTCCCCCACTGCTTCGCTAACGGTTCGTAGTCCGCGTCCTATCATCCGGCAGCTCTCCCTGCTTATCTCGTTTGACCTTCTGACCGTTCCATCTCCAACCACCTGACTGCCATTTCGCCCCGCTCGCTTTCACCCGTTACTACAGCGTCGTGGCTGGCCGTGTCTATCCCACGGGGAGATCCAGAGGATCGAGGGATTTACCCGTCGCACGGTCCAGGGTTCGGAAATTGCTAGGATCCTCCCCGACAGGCTTGGCCGAATCGAGTTCACTTTCGTTACGGACTGGTCATTCGTCTCAGGTTGCTCTCCACCTTTCCTCACGGAAACGCAGTTACCACTATCGACTACAGGCCGGTAACGTCTGGCCTGAAAGGGACTTTCACCCTTCTGATCAAACGCCTTCACAGGCGCATTAGCTGCGGTCGCGTAGACCGCGGGGGAACTGGCAGTACGGATGGCGATTCCCCCACGCTCTGCGCGAGCGTAGCTACGAGCAAGCGAGGAGCAAGCAGCGAGGAGCAACCGAGGAGCAAACCGAGGAGCAGACACCCTGCTTTCCCCCTGCGTTCCGTTTCCACAGCGGGCCCTCCGACGATCGTCCATGGCCGCACGCCGAACATGCTCAGCGGTGCCATCACCGCTTGAACTGTGACATATGTATGGCATCGTTACCCTGCGGCAGCGGGTCTTGCATGCGGCATGGGATCAGGTAAGATAACGGCAGTTCTGGCGAGCGAAAGGCGGGCAATCACTTTCACTTGCGCAGTGTTTCCCGAGCGTCCCCACGGGGCCGTCAGCGGCCGCGGGTGCTACGGGCACTGCCCGCACACGGAGGGATTGCCTCATGGTCGCCTACGCTCGTCGTAAATTGTTGGGTCGTGATCGCCGAGCCGTCTATCACTGCCGCGCCCGTTGCGTGCGCCGCGCCTTTCTCTGTGGCCGGGACGCCCTGACCGGCCGCGACTTCTCCCATCGCCGCGATTGGATCCTGGTCCGGGAAGAACAGCTCGCCGGGCTGTTCGCCATCGAAGTCGAATTCCACGCGGAACTGAGCAACCATCTGCATCTGATGCTCCGCTCGCGGCCCGATGTGGCCCGCCGCTGGTCGCCCCACGAGGTGGCCCGCCGCTACTTGACCGCCATGAAGATCGCCAAGTGCATGTCGGACGAACTGCCGCAAGTCAGCGACAAACGCATCGAACAGGTCGTGCGGGACAAGAAGCGGATCAAGCAGTTGCGGCGTCGGCTGAGCAACATATCCTGGTTTATGGGAATCCTGTGCGAAAACATTGCCCGCCGCGCCAATCAAGAAGACGAATGTACTGGCCGGTTCTTCGAGTCTCGCTTCAAGTGCCGGGAATGTGTCGGATTCGCCGGCATGTTGGTCTGTGCGTTGTATATGGACTTAAACCTCATCAAGGCCGGTGAAGCCGTTTCGTTGCGCTCGTCCCGCTACACGTCGGCCTATCAGCGGATCATGGCGCAAGAGGAGCGTTCCAACAGTCCGAATCGAGCGGATGGCTGGCTGGGAGAGCTGACCCTGCGTGAAGGGACGTTGGAGGACGAGACGATCGCGCTCACATCCCGCTGGGGTCGCCGTGCGTCCGATCTGGGGCTGCTGCCGATATCGCTGGAGAGTTACCTGCGGTTGCTGGAGTGGACCGCTCGGCAACTGCGCAGTGGCCAGCGCGGTACCGTGCCCAAGGACGTCGAGACGTTGTTGGATTATATGGATGTGAACGAGGAGGCCTGGCTTGATACGTTCGAGCGTTACGAGAGCGTCTTCTGTCACGCCGTCGGTTCGCCCGCCGCCCTGGCCGAAGTAGCCCGGCGGATGGGCCGCCGCTGCCTGAAAGGGATGTCCGCCTGCCGTCGGCTGTTTGCGTAATGCCCACGCCGCTCGCTTGATCGTCGATCAAAATTGTTGACCGCCCACATCCGCCGCGCTCGCCGTGCGCGCCGACAGCGTGCAATCGTCGCTGGGGTCGCGCCAACCCCGCCCTGTTCATGCTCTTCTTCGCACCGCCGAGTCGATTGCCACTCATTCGCCTCGCGGGCAACTCAATCCGGGGCCCGCCAACGGCCACCGAGAATCCATCAGGAGCAGAGTGTCTGCTCCCGAAACTGCTCCCGAAACCACGCCATCGGTCCGCCCGCGGCCATGGCCGAAGTAGCCCGGCGGATGAGACGCCGTTGCCTGAAGGGGATGTCCGCTTGCCGCCGACTGTTTGCGTAATGCTCATGCAAGTCGCTTGATCGTCGAACAATATTGTTGTCCGCCCACTTCCGCCGCGCTCGCCGTGCGCGCCGATAGCGTGCATTCAACGCTGGCGTCGCACCAACCCTGCGCCGTTCATGCTCTTCTTCGCACGACCGAGCCCATTGCCACCCGTTCGCCTCGCGGGCAACTCAAACTGGGGACCTCCAACGGCCACCGAAAATCCATCAGGAGCAGAGTGTCTGGTTCACATCACCGAAAATCCATCAGGAGCAGTGTGTCTGGTTCACATCAGGAGCAGTGTGTCTGGTTCACGTGTGGTTCACGTGTGGTTCACGTGGGAGTCATCCGCGTGCGCGACGCCTGCCTTCAACTCCCTCGTGCCATCAACCAGAGGCCAATCTTGGTGTTCGGGAGCAAGCTCCGGGCGACGACCCGGAAGCCGAAATGCTCGTAGAACGCCACGTTGTCGCCGTTCATCGTGTCCAGACAACATGACCATCGCTCATGGTCGAGTTGGGCGAGCATCGGAGTCAGCAGGGCCGTGGCGTGGCCTCGCCCTTGGTGCGCAGGATCGACGCCAAGCAACTGTAAGTACCAATGAGGCAGCGGCGTGTACTCCTGTCGCAGACGGTCCAGGTGTTGGTAGAAGGAGAGGAATCGTACTACGAATTGCGGCCCAATCATGAAGGACAGAGAAAGCAGGCCCGCTCGGAGCATCATGAGCAAGGAGCCATGGGCCGCCTCGGGTGGCAGCCAAATCGTCACACCTTCCAAGTTTGCGGAGGTCGCCAGGACTTGGCCGTAATGGAATCCGTACCGCAGAGCACAACGATACATTCGAGGCGACAGGTATCGTCGCTTGGCGGAATCGGGGATCAGATACGCCAACAGGGGATCGTCTTGAAACGCCCGAGCGAACATCTGGCTCGCCGGTACGATATTGGCTGTCCCAAGCGGGACAAGTCCGGCCACGCTGTTCATAGGGTCACAACTACTCCTCGCCACAGGTGCTATGCCTTCACCGGCCTGGCTCGCTCGTCGTCCATCGTCAGGGGGGGCGTCCCGAAAATCACGAACTCCAGTTCTTGTCCCGGATCGGCGTCCAGTGAGTGCCGCACTCCGGCCGGCAGCACCACCACGGAGCCCGGCCGCAGTGGGTATGTATCCGGGCCCAGCGTAATCGCCCCCGAACCGGACAAGACAAAATACACCTCGTCGTAACCGGTGTGAACGTGGGGACTCCCCTTCGTGATCTTGACGACATGCACATTCGCCACGCCCCCTTCGCCGCCGGTCACGATCCGCTGAACATGGCCGAACGGACAGTCCAGAGGCTGCGTTTCGTCTCGGTGGTGGACAAGGGATCGCTTCATTTATCTTTCGCCTCCAAGGATTTACGGTCGCTGAGGTACGAAGCACCCAGGGCTTTTTACTATTGACGACGGCCGGTTGCCGGACACGCGATGAGTGGAAGTCATGAGAGTAGTGACGTGGCCCTCCCGACGTGTGGCAATCGCTCTGTGTATTTGCAGCGGAGCCATCTTGTACCTACCGCGTTACGGAAGCGAGCAAGAGCCTTGCCACCGTGGCAATCGCCTCGCCGCCTCTGGTAATCTGCATTGCGTTGGCTCCCCAGATCCACGTTCAGCCTGCCCCCGGACCTGCCACAAATCGGGCGCAGGGCGAGACGCTTTCGACGTTCAAGCCGAGGATGAGTTGGGTGGAACCTTGCGATACACCCACGCAATGGCGAGCATGGCCAGAAGCAAACCCGCTGCCACGAACAGGCCCCATAGGAAGACCTTCCCCTCATCGCCACGCTGCTCAATCGGGGGCTTGTCAGTCTCGAACATGGCCTCTTGCTCGTCTGAAGTCAGCTGGAAAATCACGCCCTCGCCGTCGAACTGCCAGTCCTCCAGGTGAGTCCGCACGTCGTAGTCGTCGTAGAACTCGAAATGGACCGGGATGCCGCCGTTGTTAGCCACCTCGTTGCCCTTCAGGATGGTTCTTCCCAGCGTCTCGCCCCACACAACGAACGCCGCTACGCGGTTGTCGTGGATGCTGTTGCCCTCGATGACGTTGTGGGCGGAAGGCCGCGTTTCGACATTAACTGCATCGTTCCACCCGATACCTCCGTCTCCATTGTGATGGATGTCGTTGCCACGAATCGTGTTGTTGGACGAACAGATAATGCCGATGCCGAAGATGTCGTTCCAGGCAATCTCGTTGTCGGAGATCTCAAACTCGGACACATCTCCTTCCAGATGGATGCCGGTGCTGCCGCCCGTTTCGCCTGGACGGTGTGCGTTGGCCAGCACCTGATTGCGATAGACCTTGCCCCGCTTGGCTGATGTGATCCAGATTCCCTGCTCGCCGTTTCGCTCGATCAGGTTGTCGAAGATCTCGATGTCGCGAACCAGATGCTTCTCGTAGTCCGGGTCGAACTTCAGCCGGTGGTTCTCGTCAAACGTGAGACCCCGGTTCATGATGCCGATGCCATCGCTCACCGAGTTGATGACCGTGTTCTGGAAGATCCGGACGTTGTGGCAGTCCTTCGTGAGGATGCCCTGTGCGCGACCGTCGCCAAAATCCTCCCCCTTTTGCATTGCCCGGACCAATCCTTCGTTGTCATAGAACACGTTCAGGCCGTTGTCCCGAACGAAGTTGTCATGGATGTCCACCCGGTCAGCCTCCCCTACACAGATGAAGGCAGCCCGGTGATTGTCTTGGACTTTGTTGTCGCGGACCGAGACGCTCTGGGCTCGGAACCGATGCCCCTGAACCATGATGCCATAGTCGTTGTTGCGCACCTCGTTGCCCGCGATCTGGACAGTTCCCTTGGCGTCAAAGACGAGGATGGCCCCCGTCTCAAACGGCTTGTCGAGCATCCCGTTTCGGGCATCGCCCGTTTCTTTCACGAGCTGCTGCCGCTGCTCGGAGACCTTCGTGCCGCAGTCATGGAGATAGTTATTGCGGATGATGACGTAATCGGTGTCTCGAACCTGGATACCGGGGCCGTCAGGATTCGAGATCTCGTAGCCCTCGATGACCAGCGGGTTGTCCGGCGAGGTGGGCTGATTCTGGATGATGATGGGCGCGTGCGGCTCGTAGGTGGGTCGAACCGAGATCGCCGATATGAGCAGCAGGAATCCCACCATCATCGCACTCCCTCCGCAACACGGACCAGGGACGACACCGCAACACAGCGTGCAAAACCCGACCTATTGGCAGCCCAGAAGGCTTCCCGTTGTCTGCGCAACGCTGGTGGCCGGGACCGAAGTCAGCAGGCCAGCGAGTCGGTCGAGCGTTCCATCTCGCTCGGATGCGGGGTCACGGCGGGCTTGTCTTCCTCCCACGGGAACCTGGGAAGAAGCAGCAGAAACACGAGCGCGGACACTACACCAACTCCCACTCCCAACACGGTGCCCCAGCCGTGGCTCATGCCAAAGCCGACATCCTCCACCAGGATGTAAGTGGCCGTCACCACGGTCATGAAGACCGCCGGCACAAATGCAATCCACCAACGTCGACGTCGACGAGCCAGGAAGACAGCCCCAGCCCACAACGCAACTGCGGCCAGCGTCTGGTTAGCCCAGCCAAAGTACCGCCAAATAATGTCGAAGTGGACGAAATTCAGCGCCAGGGAAATCGCGAACAGAGGACAAGCCAGCAGGTACCGATTGAGGATCCGCTGCTGCGGCAAGTGGAAATAGTCACCCAGGATGATCCGGCCGACGCGAAAGGCGGTGTCTCCCGACGTGATCGGCAGCACCACGACACCCAAAATAGCTAGTGCTCCGCCGAAAACGCCCATCGCTGCCACGCAAGTTTCGTGCACGACACCACCCGGACCCGCCGCACCCGGAGCCAATTTTGCCGCCAGACCCTCGCTGCCACCATAGAACCCCTGGGCCACGGCCGCCCAGATCAAGGCAATCACCCCTTCCGAAATCATGGCGCCATAGAACACGAAACGCATTTGTGTCTCGCTTTTCAAACAGCGCGCCATCAGTGGGCTCTGCGTCGCATGAAAGCCGCTCACCGCACCACAACTGACCGTAATGAATATGATCGGCCAGGCTGCCACGTGCTTGGGGTGCAGATTGTCCAGCGTGAAGGCGGGCATGGGAATATTCCCACTTAACAAGGCGTATGCCAGGCCTGTCACCATGACCAACAGCGCGATGGCAAAGATCGGGTAAACCCGGCCAATGATCGCGTCGATCGGCAGCAGCGTGGCCAACACGTAGTAGACGTAGATCATCAGCATCACCAGCCATAACCAAACGGTGATGCCAATGCCAAAATAGTCCGACTGGAGCCACGACGCGACGGCCGGGCTGAACCAATTGCCAACCTGCTCGGCAGGCAGCAGATCGACCAGCAACAATGCGGGACCCTTTACGAACACGGTCCCCACCAACAACATGAGTACGAGAATGAAGATGGTCGCGATATGCCGGGTCGTGTTCCCCAGATAGTGGCTGATCAGATCGGGCAAGCCCGCGCCATCATTGCGGATCGACATGGCCCCCACGAGGAAGTCGTGGACCGCGCCCCCCAACACGCAGCCAAACACGATCCACAGAAACACCTGTGGACCCCACAACGCTCCCATGATCGGGCCAAAGACCGGCCCCAAACCGGCGATGTTGAGAAGCTGTACGAGGTACACGCGCCACGTCGGCATCACGATATAGTCGACGCCGTCCGCCAGCCGAACCGCCGGCGTGACCCGCTGCGGGTCAGGGACGATCGCCGATTCGATGAGCCTCCCATAAATGAAGTACCCACCCACCAGAATCAGCAACCCCAAGACAAAGGCAATCATGCTTCACTCTTGATCAGCTTGTCCAACGTTGTGTTTCAAAGCGTAACGCCGCCGCTGTTCTCGACTGACACTCATTGCGATTCTCCCGATTCTTGTAACGGTTCGCAAGCCGCGCGCCAGGCAAGACCAGTGGGATCACGGCAGACAGACCGAGACGTTGAATTCCAGCAAGCTGGCGGTTGAGACTCTCCCTGGAACCAATGGTCGTGCCGAAGATTGCTCAGCGCGACCGCTCGCCACCCCCCTAACAGCTGAGCAAGCCTACAACAATCGGGTGTCAAGACTGCGAAATACTGCGCGACGCCCGGCTTGTGACCCAAGCGACTTTGCCGGGCTGGCGAACTTCGTATTCTTTGCTACTTACGCCAATTACGGTATTTCGGAGCAAAAGGCGGGGGCAACGGCTCGGGGCGACAAGGATTGGCGGGGTTTTACAGAACAATTACCACACTCCTGATGGTTTGGCGGCTCGGTTCGGGTAGTGTATTGCATAGGGAATCTTGTCCGGGACGCCACTCAAGCGCTGCCGCAAGGATGGGGCTTCCCGCAACCTTACTGTGCGCGTTCTTTCCACTCTTTGGGGAAGTGTTGATATGTCGAGCCGACCAGAGCCAATCATCATTCAAGGCGGGATGGGGGTGGCGGTTTCGGGGTGGCGTCTGGCGCGAGCTGTCGCTCAGACCGGACAGATGGGGGTCGTGTCCGGGACGGCGTTGGACGTGGTCTTGGCCCGTCGCCTGCAGATGGGCGACCCGGAAGGGCATTTGCGTCGGGCGATGGCTGAGTTTCCACTACCGGATATCGCCAACCGGATTCTGGATCGCTATTTCATTGAAGGGGGCCGGGAGGCTGCGCAACCGTTTCGCCCGATCCCCATGCCGTCGCTCGAGCCGTCGCGGGACCATCTCGATTTGATGGTGATGGGCAATTTTGTCGAAGTCTACCTGGCTCGCGAGGAGCATGAAGGGATCGTTGGAATCAACTACCTGGAGAAGATCCAGTTACCGACATTGCCGTCGATTTTTGGTGCCATGTTGGCGGGCGTCGACTACGTCCTGATGGGAGCCGGAATTCCTCGCGCGATTCCCGGCATCCTTGACCAACTGGCCGAAGGAGTCGCGGTCGAATTGCCGGTGTATGTCGAAGGCGCAGGCTCAGCCGAGCGGCATGCCACGCGGTTCGATCCGGTAGCGTACTGTGGGGGACGCATTCCCTGGCTGGATCGGCCCAAGTTCCTGGCCATTATTTCCTCAGCCACGTTGGCGAACATGTTGGCGCGCAAGGCCACGGGCCACGTCGACGGTTTTGTGGTGGAAGGCCCCACGGCGGGTGGTCATAATGCGCCGCCGCGTGGCCCGCTGCAATTGAATGAGCGTGGGGAACCGATTTACGGCGAACGGGACGTGGCCGATCTGGCGGCGATAGCGGCGTTGGAGCGTCCCTTCTGGCTGGCCGGTTCGTATGCCAGTCCGCAACGAGTCCTGGAGGCGCTCGAGGCCGGCGCGACCGGGGTCCAGGTGGGAACCGCGTTCGCCTACTGTGATCAGTCCGGCTTGCCTGAGGAGATGCGGCGACGGGTAATCCAGTTGAGCCGCGCGAACGTCTTGCAGGTGAAGACCGATCCTGTAGCTTCGCCCACGGGGTTTCCGTTCAAAGTCGTCGAACTGGCCGGATCGTTGTCGCAGGAAGAGGTGTATGTGGAGCGGCGTCGCATCTGCGATTTGGGTTACCTGCGGCACGCGTACAAGCAGGATGACGGCACGATCGGTTGGCGATGTGGCGCCGAGCCGGTCGAGGCCTACCTGCGCAAGGGTGGCAAGCAAGAGGAAACGTGCGGTAAGAAGTGCGTCTGTAACGCGCTGATGGCGAATATTGACTTGGGTCAGGTCCGAAAGCAGGACGGGCAAGAGAAGCCGCTCGTGACCAGCGGTGATGACGTGCGGGAGGTGGCCCGCTTGCTTCCCTCGCCGGATGCGATCGGCTATTCGGCCGAAGATGTGGTTGCGTATTTGCTCTCGGCCGTGGAAACTAGCACAGTAGCGGCCCGCTGAGGCGGATGGTCGCGGTTTTCCTCCTCCGGCCGGTCGCCGAGCGAGCCACGCTGGATGCAAACCGCCGGCCCGGGTCGCGAGTTGCCCGGGACTCTCCGCACAGGCAGCTTGGCGCGATACCGCGCCACCTCGCTGGTGGTGCCGCCGTAGGCGTGGTGTTGCCTCCCGGTGTTTCGCGCGGTCGAGCCGATCAAGGCAGGCCGCGTTTCCTTCTCATGCTGCTGCTGGCCGGACTATGTTCGAACGTCGCTCTCTCAAGCTCCCGATCACCCTGGGCGTACTGATGATCGTCTCGGTCATCGCGCTGACGGTCGGCTGGGTGCTGCTGTCGGCTTTCGGCGCCTCGTCCGACAGCCGGTGGGCCCCGCTCTACTGGACCTTGCTGTCGGTCGGAACGGCATTTCTGGCTTTCGTACTGGTCGGCGTCGTGATGTACCTGACACTGTCGGTGGAGGCGATCAACTTGAATCGTCGCCAATCGAATTTCATCGATAGCGTCACGCACGAATTGAAGTCGCCGCTGGCCTCCCTCAAGCTCTACTTGCAGACGCTGGGCAGACGCCAGGTCAGTCCGCAGGAACAAGCTGATTTCGTCCAGTTCATGCTCGACGACGTTGACCGCCTCGATACGTTGATCAACCATCTGCTCGACGCGGCGCGTCTGGAGCATCGGGTGGTGGATGCCGATGTGGAGGACATCGATGTGGCGCAGATTCTCGCCCATTGTGTCGAAGGGGTCTGTCTTCGATACCGTGTTCCGCGGGCCATTGTCCGCCTGGACGCGGAATCCTGCGTCGTCGAGGCTCGTGCCGTCGATATCGACCTGGTCTTTCGCAACCTGATCGATAATGCGGTCAAGTATGCTCATGACGACCCTGTGGTCGAGGTGACTGCCCAGCGCACCGCCGACGAAAAGTGTGTGGTGCGAATTTCCGACAATGGAAAGGGAATCCCCCACGACATGCGACGAAAGATCTTTGGACGCTTCTTTCGCCGCGGTGAGGAACTCGAACGCGAAACCCCCGGCCTGGGGCTGGGACTGCATATCGTTCACACCTTGGTTCGACGACTGCACGGCAAGATCCGTGTGAAAGACCGCGACGGGGGACCCGGTACCACCTTTGAAGTTGTCTTGCCGTTGAAGAGAATGGAGAAACCGCCTGCTCAGCTCGCCCGGGATATGTCAGCAACGAGCCAGACGGAGGTTACATAATGTCCGAGCAGCACATTCTGATTGTCGAGGATGAACAGCATCTGGCTGTCGGCATCAAGTTCAACCTGGAAGCCGAAGGCTATCGGGTCACCCACGTCGGCGACGGCGCTTCGGCGCTGAATCTGGTCGAGCAGGATCCGACGGGCATTGACCTGCTGATTCTCGACCTGATGCTGCCGGGAATGAGTGGCTATGCCGTCTGTCAGACGCTGCGCGACCAGAGTTGGGATCGGCCGGTACTGATCCTCAGCGCTCGGACACTCTCGGAAGACCGCAAGCGGGGCTTCGATGTCGGCACGAACCAGTACATGACCAAGCCCTTTGAGCTGGACGAGTTGATCAGCCGCGTCCGCAATCTGCTGACGCACTATCACCCCCGTAGCGACTCGGCATCCGCCATCGAAAAATACGAATTCGGCCACGCCAAGATCGATTTCGCCACGTTCGAGGTGACCAGTAACGGGTCGCCGATTCGCATGACCCAGTTGGAAATGAAGTTGCTGCAGTATTTCATTCGCCACGAGGGACGTGTCATCCCCCGGCACGAACTGCTGGAGAACGTCTGGGGAATGCCTGGCAGCGTGCAGACACGCGCCCCCGATCAGTTCATCCGCCGACTCCGCAAAGCCTTCGAACCCGACCCTGCCAACCCGCGACACTTTCTCACCATTCGCGATGCCGGGTATCGGTTCGTCGCCAAGCCGGCCGACGTTACGGAAGTACTTAACGACTGCCCTGATAATCACTCCTGATGGTCACCGTCTCTGCGTTATTGGTCGCTGTGTACGCGGGACCTGAAACGAACCGTTAAGCCCCACCGTCGGACATCGCCGGCGGTGGCCCCATCACAACTTCCTGTCATGCGAATGGGTTTGGGAGCCGCCGCGGCGGATTCCCGCTTGCTTTGAACCAGGCGTGCCGGGATCGAAAGACTCCGTTCAGTATCCTTCCCAGTCGTGAGGGCGAGTGACCATCTGCGAAAGATGAGTTTCCCAACCCGCTCGTTGCTCAGGCTGACAGATCAGAATCAACGCTGTGGCACGATCGGCATCGATCTCGATCCTCCACTCTTCCCCCGCCAGGGCCAACACCTCGAAAGTCCTCCAGCACCCATCCACGAATTCGCCCACCACTGCTTCGTAGATGCCGTCGCGTGCCGGCAAGACGACGTGACCTTCATCGAAGGGGGTCAGCAGCATGGCTTGCGACCGTCGCAGATCGGCAGCATCGAGCGACAGCAAGCCGTGTTGCCCTGCTCCCTGAAAGACCACCCCTTCCGCGGCGGTCACGTTCCCGAAGGCATTGGCCAACACGACAGCTCCGTCGTGTGTCGTCACGACGGCGCCCGGCCAGCCGTTGCGTGTTGTCAGGTGAACCGGGCCGGCTGGCGTCGGGATTTTCGCGTCGGCCGTTCCCGCGTGCGATTGCGTGTTGTAGACGACCATGGCCGTCCCGCTGCGAGTTGGCTGCGACATGACGTGCAACCAAGGCAGGTCCTCCGCGATGAGTGGCCGCAGTCCGGCGGCCGTCGCAACGGCTTGATAGAGCTGACGCCGCAACTGGCTTGTTGGCGAGTCCGTCGCCAATTCCAGTGGATCGCTGCAATAGTAGACGACGCCCTGTCCGACCTGGTGGCGAACCAGCACGGCTTGTTCACGATCATCACGTCCCAGGACCTCCGCCTCGTGGGGTATCAGATCGACACACGGTCGAATGGGTCCTGGCGACAAACCGGCAAGCTGCCAGACGGCGGGACAATCTCTCGCTTTGTCACGGCGGATATTCGGATAACGCACGTCGGTCGCCTGCACGCCGGCCAGGAGTCTCATGCGATCAGTACGCGTTCGTTGCCGCGTGGTATCATAGGAAACATCCCCCGTGACGAGCAAAGTACCTCCTCGCTCCACCCATTGCCGCAACTGCTCGAAAGCCGCGTCGCTCAGCGCGAAGGGTGAGGGATAGATAACGAACTGTGTGGCCGAGTCCAGCTGGCCGAAATCGTCGTCGTCGAGACAGCCAAAGGGTAGATGCAGCGCCATCAGATCGGCGAAGGTGCGATAGGCGACTTGCGCTCCGACGTCCGCATCATTGCCCAAGCGAAGGTGACCCGCCAGACCGACTACGAGTCGTGGGGGCTCGTATCGAGGTGCGACGGTGCGCCACAGCAGGGAGAGGTTGCGATGGACGTAAGCCACATCCTTGGGCACCAGTTGATTCGGATAGAAGATTCCCCAGGGAAAGACCCAAGCTTGTCCATCGCGCAGGCACCAGTTCTGGATTTTGGAGCACCCCAACCCGAGCCCGTAGTGGGCCACCGCCGTGAACAACCGACGCTGCTGCTCTTCGGTGCGGCGTATGTGATAGTGCGTGGCACCATTGGAGAGCGTCCAGGCGGGATGCGTTTTCACTCCATATTCACCCAGACTGACTCCCTGCCCGCGCATCCGCAAGTCGGCGAAACGGATCCGGGTCGGCAAACGATCGATATCGACATCCGGTTCGTCAAAGTAACCGATGTTCGACACGTCCTGGCCGCCGATCGTCAAGCGGACATCAATGCCATCGGACGGTTGAGAGTAGTACTCCGAGGTGATCGGGTGCTCCGCATCCTCACTGCGCACCGCGGTCACGTGCGAGCGATTCCAGTCTCTCGTGAGCTCTGTCTTGAATTGCACGAGGTCGATCGCGGCGACATCGTCCCAACGGCCCGTGTAAGGAGGGGGAAAGGCGATGTCGTGAAATGAGGAAGGAGCCTCCAGCGGTTGCCAGGCACCGCGCAAGCGATCGATGTCCCCATAGCGGACTTCGAGCCACTGTTGCCAACCCCGCGTCATTTCGGCTACATGTTCCGCGGGATTCAGTTGATAATCACCATTGATGTAATACAGCAACCCGGGCACCTGCCGCAGGCGGCGGGCGTATTCCCGGCATAAGGCACTCTGTTCCTGCCGCAACTCGGTGCCGATCGCCGTGTTGTGCCCGATCAGCATACCCGGCATGAAGACCAACTGTTGCTGTTGAGTCAACTGGGCCATCGCCAGGAACTTCCGCCAGTCACTGTCGCTCATCTGGTGTTGGGGGCGCTGATACTGCAGATTCTCGTACAGATTCATGCCCATATCGCGCGCGGCCAGCAGTTCCTGCTGCCAGGTCCCGGGGTGCTCGGCGGCCGACATGTACGTGCGGGCATAGGTATCGGTGCCAAAGAGAAACAACGGGCGGCGGTTGAGGGTGAAGTAGTTGTCTTGGAACCGCAGCACCGGACCAGCGGCCATCACGTCCGGGCGTTGGATGACGATCCCCGATTCCATGGAATCGATGACCTGGCCGTCGCACGCCAAGACCGCTTCCACACGGCAGATCGATCCCGGCGGGGCAGGGGAGGGGAGTTCCAGCTCAAACTGCTCGGTCTTTCCGCTGGTGACCAGTCGCTGCAGCGACGCCGATTGCCCGTCCGCAGGGCCCGGCCAGCGAACAGTCACCTCCACCGCTTGATCCAGGCGGCCGTGGTTCGAAGCCTGCACCGACACTCGCACCGTGTCACCGATCTGATATAAGGCGGCGTCAGCGTGCAGATTGTGCAGAAAAGTCCCGCGCACCAGGAAACCGATTGTCTGCTGCAGCAACTGCGCCGGCGGACCATGCGGATCGGCGAACAGGTCGACGTTTTCCAGACCGAAATAGGCCCAGCACGAACCGGCATAGTAACCGCCATAGTTCAACAGCAATGCGCCGGCGGGGCCTCGCCCCCGGCCATATCGGTCGAATGTCTCCAGCAAGGGAATCCACCGAGCCTGATCGTAACCAACGACTCCCGACGCGGCCCAGCCCTGCAGCGATTCCCTCACCTCGACCTGCACGTCGACGATCTCCTGACCGCCGGCTGTCCTCGCGCACACGGCCCGTTTGAGCGGATAGGACGGATCGAAGATCCCCAGTTGCTGGGGCGAGACCTTCAGCCCGTCACCCGGCTCGCCACACGAAGTGTTGATCGGCAAGAAGCGTGCGTCGTGGAGATCGAGCAGACGCAGATCGTCAAACGACGCGGTGCCGTTCTTGCGATACAGTCCCGCCTGCAGGCGGATGTGGGTTACCTCGGCACGCGGTACGAACTGGTATTCATACCGCTGCCAATCGGCCGACTGGCGCACGGCGGCGAAATCGCGAAACTCCACCATCTCGCCCTGCTCGTTCAACTGGTAAACCGACAGGTACGCAATCCCCGGGCCGGCCAAGTCACGCGTCCGCACATGGCCCGACGCCAGGTAGGTTCGTCCCGGCGTGACCGGCACCATGGCAAAAAACCCGCCGCTGGCCTGTTCATCGGCAGTGTTGAGCGTCACGCTTGCACATTGCGCCCCTTCGAAGGGCGATTCCGTCGAGATGATCGAGTGGTTCCCCGTCCGATGCCAACGAGCGTCAATCCGGTCGTCGCCGAGCGGAATTTCGGCCAGGTCTTCAAAATCGCCCTGCGGGACCAGTGACTCCTCTTTGCGCGTCGCCTCGCTCAGCTTGGACTCGACGACCTCTCGTTCCCGTAGCCACTCTCCGTCGACTTGGCGTACGAGATCTTCAAACGCATGCCCACCGGTCGTCACCAGCTTGCCGCCCGATCGCAGGTATTCGATCAGCGTCTCCCGCGCGGCGGCAGGAAACGTCCGTCCGCAGGGGATGATCAGCAGATCGAACCGATCGTTCGTCAGCACGCTCCGATCCGCCAGCTGTTGGGCCGAGACCAACTCGGCTTCGACACCTGCTCCCGCACAGATCTGCTGCATGACCTGGGTTGACGAAGCCTGACCGAGCACGGGCAGCCCCGACGCGTCGAGAATCGCGGCCCGAGGATGCCGTGAAGAGGGGGCCTGCAGCGCACAGTAAAGCGGCGAGGTCACGCCCGAGAGGCCCACGAACAAAACTGCCGCGACGGCGAAACGCATGGTGCAGACTCCTCGAAATCGGGTGGGACAGGCAGGCAGTCAGCTATATCGGGCAGCTATGTTGTACCGACTGGATCGCGGCACGACGAGTCCCGTGATGTCGTGAATTTGGAGTCTTGCGTGCACGTGCGGCGCGCAGCGAATTCGTGGCACTGCGGGGAACCCAGGAAACGCTCGGCACCGCATTTCTGTCATCCGATCTTCTGGTCCCTCATCCCTGCCCCGCAAGGGCCCCTTCTTCCAGGCACCGTCCCGGACAAAGCGTCGAGTGTTGGTCGGTAACATGCGCGAGCCCGATGCCGGCAGGTCGAAAGGCCGACCGAGGGACGCGTCCACCCCACCCGCAAATGGGGCTCGCGCGGAGATGATGTAGCGAATATGTCAAATGCTCGGTTGCGGAATGCCGATTATACCATTGGTTCGCGTTGTTCCGTGCGCGCGGATCCTGCCGAAAATGCCGAAAACTCCGCCATTCTCCTGCCGGCTAGTCAGCTCAGCCAGTCAGACACTCCGATTCGAGACTCCCGGTGCCACACACCGCAACAGGGGGAAATCTGCCAATGTCCAACCGGCTCAGGGATAAGTTGCTGTGCGATCATGCAGCGCGTTGCGCCGGCGCACCCGGCGCACTGCGGTCCATTAACGCCTTGGTTGTCCTTTTCGCCGTGTCGTTCGCAGGTTTGACGGGATGCGGCACGATGAAGGACTGGGTCCACAACGGATTCAAAGTGGGTCCGGAGTATTATCGACCGGCGGCCCCTGTGTCGGATGCGTGGATGGAGACCTACAACGAAAAGGTCGCCACCGAGTTACCCGACAATCCGATGTGGTGGGAGGTGTTCAATGATCCCGTCCTGAACCAGTTGGTCCAGGGGGTTTACGAAGAGAACCTGTCGTTGCGATCGGCGGGCATGCGAGTGCTCGTGGCACGGGCTCAGCGTGGTGTCATGGTGGGCGGCTTGTTCCCCCAGTTGCAGGAGAATTTCGGTTCCTACCAGCGTGCCCAGATCAGCACGACCACCGCTGGTCTCGGTCAGTTGATTGGAAAGGGACTGCCGATCAAACGTGATTTCAGCACCTGGTCGACGGGGTTCGATGCCTATTGGGAACTGGACGTGTGGGGTAAATTCCGTCGCGGCATTGAATCGGCCGACGCCAATTTGGACGCCTCCATCGAAGACTACGACGCCATACTCGTCAGCCTGTTGGCGGAAACGGCTTCGACCTATGTGGAGTATCGCACGTACCAGCAACAGCTGGCGTATGCCACGTCCAACGTCGAGATACAGAAGGGTTCACTGGGAATCGCCCAAGCGCAATTCGATGGCGGGCGAGTCAGCGAGTTGGATGTGACGCAGGCGCAAGCGAACTTGAAGAACACGGAGCAGCTGGTTCCCTTGTTCGAAGCCCAGGTCCGCGCGGCCAATAATCGACTCTGCACGCTACTGGGGCTGCCCACACAAGACCTGTCGACCGAATTGGGTGATAGCAAAATCCCCGTGGCTCCGCCTGAAGTGGCGGTCGGAGTCCCGGCAGATCTGCTGCGTCGCCGGCCAGACATTCGCGCAGCCGAACGGCGCGTCGCCGCTCAATCCGCGCTGATCGGCGTCGCCATCGCTGATTTGTACCCTCATTTTTCCATCACGGGAAACATGCGAGTCGATTCGGAACGTTTCAAGGATCTCTTTTCGCAAGCCAGCAGTGCCGGCCTGATTGGCCCCGGCTTCAACTGGGACATCTTGAACTACGGTCGCCTGGTCAACAATATCCGCATCCAGGATGCCCTCTTCCAGCAACTCGCCTATGACTATCAACAAACGGTGCTGACCGCCAACCAAGAGTCGGAGACCGCCATCTACGCATTCCTGAAATCCCAGGAACGGCTGATCGACACACGGGATGCCGTGGCGGCTTCACAGCGCTCTGTGGAAATCGTGACACTCCAATATCGCGAAGGGGCGACCGACTTCAACCGCGTGTTTAACCTGCAGACGTTGCTGGTCCAGGACCAGGACCGTTACGCCCAGACACAAGGTGACGTGTCCCGCGCCTTGATTGCCATCTATAAATCCCTCGGTGGCGGCTGGGAAATCCGCAACGGCTATGTGCCGATGGTCACCGATGTCGCGGCGCCTGCCGAATCGACACCGGCCATGGCGGTTCCCGAGGAAGCCCCCCAGCCCGCCGACGTGGAGGGAGCCGCCAGTTAGTTGATCACCGCCACGACAATGTTCGCCCGGGAATCAGCCGCGCCCCCCGCGCGTGCTCGAGAATCTGACCATCCCGAGTGGTTGCGATTCGTATCGCCGCACGGGGGAGTGCGGAGCGAAGTTGGCCAAGCACTGCGCCGGCCATCCACGATACCTGCGATGCGCGTCCAGCCCGACACCCCAAGCCTCCCCGACACGCGAAACTCGACCAGCCGCCAACCGCGCAGGAGCATCGGATCATGAATTGCAGAGCCTTCCTACTGGTGGGAATCGTTTGCCTGCTGGTCAGTTCGCCGGCCGAGGCAGTCGAATGGAATAAGATATTCTGCCTGGATTGGTGTTGGCCGCAGTGTGTGCGGAAGACGTGTTGCGACGATTACTGTGCCAAGCCGATGCCGTGCGTGCCGCGTGTGCGTTGTTTCGAGTGCGATGACTATGGCAGCAAATGCGAACCGTGTCCGAAGCGAATCTGCTGCTTCGGTTGCGACGACTATTGCTACAAGTGCCCACCGGTCATCAAATGCCCCTCGTGTGCCAACCTGAAGTGCGTGCCGACCACGGGTGCGGCCTGCTCCTGCGGCCAGGCAGTCGGACCAACACCCGGCTGCCAGCAGCGGTAGAACCCTGCAGCCGCATCGACGATATTGTGTCACTGCCGGTGCTACCCCAAGGGGGCGACACTGGCTCGGTCAAAACCGAAGCAAAGCCCCACTCACCACCACTCGACCCGCTGACGTCCACTGCCACACATCGATGTTGAATCGTGCGTGAGGACACGGCGGGGGGATCCTCACAGCCCCCAGAATGGATCGCCACCGCTCTCGCCTTGCGCCACTCGCCAGCCACCCAGCGAGACCAATCGGCGAGAATACCGCGAGCCAGGGGGCATTCCAGCAGCGCGGTGCGACTTCTCCAAATCTGTACAATGCGTTCGCGCAGGTCGTCCAGCCCGAAGTCCACTTGGTCCGGAACTGCTGGCGAGTGCAGACGAGCCAGCAGCAGCAAGGTGCGCATCTCCCCGCTCACGTTAGCGCTGCTGCGTTGGATCCGCGCGGCTTCCTGGAGGATGCGCCAGGCCTCGGAAACATCCCCGCGCACCGCCACGGTCTTGGCTCTGACCGTCAACGTCAGGTCAGCGATATCGCCCGAGTAACTGCCGTGTGTCTGGATGCTCTGAGCCTCCTCCAACAGTGCCAGCGTCTCGTCAGTGCGTCCTAACCTGCGCAGCGTCTCGGCTTTCTCGACCAGGATCCGCGCGGCAAAACGCTGGTGGAGCAGCGGCAACCAGTCGGGTGGGACACCGTCCTGATAGGCAGTCCAGGCTTCATCGGCTCGGCCTCGACACAACAAATCGTAGGCGTGCGAACAACGGACGGCGACAATGTCCTTGGGGGCGTGGCACGGAGATGCCGAGAGCAACTGCAGCCCCTTGTCGCACCACTGCCGGAACGGCGGACCGGGGACCAGGCCTTGAAAGCGATAGATGATCAGGTAATCGCCAATCATCGAGAGCGTCTCACTCACGCCCCGGAAGATCAGGTCCAGCCACGCGACACCGTCGGTGAACCCGCGGCGGGCCTGGATCCAGGCCAGGAAGAGGTGGCAATTCCGGAAGGCTTGAGCCTGTAACAGATCACCATGGTCGATCACCATCCGTATCATCCGATGTGCCGACTCATAGTCACCCCGATCGTACATCAGGACGGCATGCTCGAAAGCCTGGTGAGCGCGACGATGCGACGAACCCGCTTCCGTATCGCTGGGCCGCGCCAGCGGAATCCACGACTCCTCACTGGCAAAGGGATCGGACAGATCGAGCATGCGGAAATTGGCGTAGTCCCACACGGCGTTCCATTCGCACGCCCCCTGCGACTGGCTGCCGGCCAGGCGTTGGATCGCCTCGCCGCGCAACCGCGCTCGCCCGTCGCGCGGCGGATCGATCATCGCCTGCTGAACGTTCTCTACCCCGTCGACCAGATGGTCAAGATGGCCGCGGGCATCGAGTGAATTGAAGATTCCACGCTCCCCCAACTCGCCAAATCGCGCATCCAGCTCGAACAACTCGTGGCGCAACTTCAGAACAAGTTCCAATTCGCTCCAGTCGAGCCCCAGTTTCCGCGCCAGTCGTTGATACTCGCGGGACTCTTCCGTAAGACGCGCGAAACTCATGGGAACATACGGCAGGTAATCGAATGGCTCCCCTGCGGTTAACGGGAACGTATCCAGTCGCCCCAGCAGCCTGTTCCACTGGCCAAATCGGTCCCACTCCATGCCGCGCCGCCGCGCAAAGTCCTGGAACAGGTCGAGCTTAATGGCCCAGTCGAGCGTTCGGGCAACGGCGGTGGGCCCGCGCTGGAGCCGCTCCAGCGTCTGCTCCCACAATTGCAGACAAGTCGGCAGCCAGGTTTCCAGCGGTCCCCGGACCTGCAACCGCTTCGCCTTCTCCAGCAGCCGATGTTGGATCTCCCAAGCCGTCACCGATTGGCCAGTCGTGGTAGTGCTCGTCGCGGTCAGCGTCACATCTTCGGCGAATGATCTCATGGCCTGGACCGGATTGGCCAGCACCAATCCTTCACCAGGTCGCATCCCGGCTTCCATCATCGCAACGACAACGGCGGTGGTAGCCATTTTCAGCCATTGCGAGCGGATCGATGAAACGTGTTCGCCGCAGATGACATGCAGACGGTGGTACCCACCTTGGCTGAGCGATTCATCCTTCGTGTTGTAAATGCCTCGATTGCGCTGCGTATTGTCCGACACAGCACAACGTATATGGGCCACGCGGGGAGAAATCAGGAACTGCAATCCATGGGTACAACTGTCGAATCCGCCGGCACCGGTATAAATGATCCGACTGACCGCGTGCGGAATGAAATGGGGGGCCATGCTGGACTCACCTCTATGTCCGTAGGACTCGTGGCAAGCCCATGCATTGCAGCTCCCGCCATAACTGACGTTGTTGCGAGAAAGGATGATCTCCTTGACCGGCTGCACTTCCCGCGTGACGGCTCGGCTGATATCCAGCAGGATCTCCTCACCCGCTCGCGAGTAGCGGCAGGCATCTGTCGGGGTCGTCACCTCCGGCGTCGTGATCTCCGGCTTGCCACAGTCGAGATAGAGCCGCCCCCCGTTGCTCAGAAAGATCCCCGAGGAGTCGTGCGCCGGCAGATTGGCAAACCGCGCCGCCGCCACGCTCATGAACTTCTGCAAGACGCGTCCCGGACTGATGCGTTCGCCTTTGTCATTCAACGCAGTGAATGACATCTCGAATTCGAGACCGAAAATGGAACGAATCGTCTTCGGCATGAGCGTTCCTCCTTACACGGCCGGGAGGCCGCTTCTCGCTGGCGGATTTCCGCGCCGGATGGCCGTTCCTCCCTGCCGGCTCTCAACAACGGCTACTCCCCGTTGTCCTGTTCGATTTGGGCGTTGAAGAGTTCGGAATTCGAACTCATCGCATTGTTGATCGCGTCGTCCACCGCGCTATAGAAATCCTGGCCGGCCTGCAGCGCATTGGTGACTCCGCTTCCAGTCGGCTCTCCCGTCGCACGCTCTCGCGTTTCCTCGCGCCGTCTCTCTCGTTGCAACATGTTCATTGACCATTCCTCCTTCTCGTTGTGAATTGCGCCCTCGGGACTGTCCCAGAGGGACATCGACCTACATCTAACGGACATGCGCCCCCTTCGCCGAGCGGGCGATGGGAGTGCGAGGTGAATGTGTGCGGCTGTAGCTGGCCAGTCGTTGCTCCACCGGGGCGAGCCCGGCGGGGGCAGGGGGGCATTGGGCTTGCCGTAGCTCACCAGTCCGTGCTCCACCGGGGCAAGCCCGGCGGGGGCAGGGGGGGCATTGGGCTGGCCGTAGCTGGCCAGTCCGTGCTCCACCGGGGCAAGCCCGGCGGGGGCAGGGGGGGCATTGGGCTGGCCGTAGCTGGCCAGTCCGTGCTCCACCGGGGCAAGCCCGGCGGGGGCAGGGGGCGCATTGGGCTGGCCGTAGCTGGCCAGTCCGTGCTCCGCCGGGGCGAGCCCGGCGGGGGCAGGGGGGGCATTGGGCTTGCCGTAGCTCACCAGTCCGTGCTCCGCCGGGGCGAGCCCGGCGGGGGCAGGGGGGGCATTGGGCTTGCCGTAGCTCACCAGTCCATGCTCCACCGGGGCGAGCCCGGCGGGGGCAGGGGGGGCATTGGGCTTGCCGTAGCTCACCAGTCCGTGCTCCGCCGGGACGAGCCCGGCGGGGGCAGGGGGGGCATTGGGCTTGCCGTAGCTGGCCAGTCCATGCTCCACCGGGGCAAGCCCGGCGGGGGCAGGGGGGGCATTGGGCTTGCCGTAGCTCACCAGTCCGTGCTCCACCGGGGCGAGCCCGGCGGGGGCAGGGGGGGCATTGGGCTGGCCGTAGCTGGCCAGTCCGTGCTCCACCGGGGCAAGCCCGGCGGGGGCAGGGGGGGCATTGGGCTTGCCGTAGCTCACCAGTCCGTGCTCCACCGGGGCAAGCCCGGCGGGGGCAGGGGGGGCATTGGGCTTGCCGTTGCTGGCCAGTCCGTGCTCCACCGGGGCAAGCCCGGCGGGGGCAGGGGGGGCATTGGCCGAGCGTCGCGCATCGCGTGTCCATGGCTACCTCGCGTTCACTGGGGCGCAGCCTGCATGGGTTCCTTGTTTGAACCCTGACAAGTATCCGCCGCCGAGTTGGAACTCGAAACGAGATCTGCGAGCTGATCGACGATCTCCTCCAACGTCGCTCCTGGCCGAAACAGATGACACGTTTCCTGTTTGGTCAAACGGCGCGGATCGGGCATCCAGAGCACGCGATAGGTCGCACAACCGTGTACTCCGGCCAGGCGAAACGTCATGCGATCCCAGTCGATGTTGTTAATTCGATCGGCCCCGGCCACGCGTAACAGCATGGCGCGGGTATAGGCCCGAGTATCGGTGGGGGGCGTGTGCACGAATCGCTCGATGTCGCCCCCCGTCACCATCTGCTCGACCACTCCAGCTCGTTGGTGAAGCCAGTAGAGTCCGTCGGCAGGATCCAGACTGCTGTACAAGTGATCGAGCAATTTCAGTTCTGGTGAAGACCACTGCAGTCGCGGGTGATTGGCCATGGCACGCTGCAGACTGGCCAGCTTGAGGACCCAATCGAGCGAACCGGCCAGGGCGGCGAAGTCGCGTGCGGCCAGTTGTTCGAGCAATTCACCCCATTTCTCGATGATCACCTCGGCTTCAGGCACGATCCCCTTGCACCCTCCTTCGGCCACGAAGCGGCTCGCATCCTCGTGCAGCAACTGCTGGTGCTCGACCGCGGTCAGGCAGCGTCCGTTGGCCAGTCGCGCCCGTTGCTGCAAGGTCGGGTCATGGCTCCAACGCACCACGGCATCGACAGGATCATCCAGAATCAGACTGGCGTTGACCCATTGAGCTTCGATCATGGCGGTAATTATCTGCAGAACTCCGATTTTGACAAAGCAGGCCACGTGACAGAGATTGCTGTCGTAGAAAATGACGTGCAGCCTGGCCAATTCCGGCACGGTCACATCGGGACCGGAAAACGGGCCGCAGAGTGGTTCATCGCGTGTATTGACAAGCGGGCGATGATACGTGGTCTGCAGACCGCTGAGCGTTTCGAAGAAATCGGCACGCTGCGAGATCTGATAGTCGACCGGTGGAGCACCGTTTTCCGCGCCCACTTTTCCTTGTCCCGTCATGACGATGCTGGAAGCCTGATAGGCGGCCAGGAAAAGCTGATAATGCAGTTTCCGGTGGAAGATATTGTCGAAGGCCCGGCGGGTGATCAGTACATTGCAGTGACTGCCATAGGAGTGCCCCAGTCCGTCACTGTTGTTGATCAGCACGCGCAGGCGTTCATCCGCGGCCAGGTGTTCGGCAGCGTCCATCATCGCTTTTCGAGCGATCAACAGCGTGGCATGCCACACGGCCACAAAGTCGCGTGCGCTGGTTACCTCGGGAATCGGGAATTC
This sequence comes from uncultured Planctomycetota bacterium, assembly GCA_963802295.1. GTDB lineage: Bacteria > Planctomycetota > Planctomycetia > Pirellulales > Pirellulaceae > JAJRVM01. The sequence goes on from CAWDIM010000023.1 coordinate 556,551, forward strand.
GGCATGATTGAGGTCGATATACGCCGAGCCACCATTACACGGTAGGTACTTGCGGCAGGAATCCTGCGCCAGATTGACGTAGTTCCGGGCAATCCCGTCCACTTCGCGGACGAGCATCCTGGACGCCAATTGTCCCGTGCGCGCCGCCCGCGGACTCTCCAGAAAATTGCCGAACTCGGCGTCCGCGCCGATGATTTTGGCGACTTGTTCCTCCGCGGCACGGACCGGCGGGCCCGCGCGATGGCAATTGTCATTTCTCACATCAGACTCCCAGGTTGGAGGTGAGCGGATTCGGTTCTTCCCGATTCAGATATCGATGAGCACGCGGCACGCGGCGTGTCATCGGTTGGACACTGATGATGTCCTTGTCTTGCGGCAGGTTCGTAAGATACGAGCGGACGTTTTGCTGCGAGAGAGTTGTCGCCAGGCGATCAATGACGTCGGCCACCGCCTCTTCGATATCGGGCACTTGAATTCCCCGTTCGTTGCTGGTCACGTCTCGCAGGAAGGCCCGCTGCCGCACCGAACGACAGATCTGCTCGATCACCCGACCGCTCATCAACTCGCCGGCACTCACCGTGCGCTGCGACCCGTCGCGGAACTTGATGGTGCTCAGCTGATTGTCGGCGTTGGGACCGTAGATCCGCGACAGTGCCACCTCGATGACTTCATGGCGGGTGTCGCGCAGCGGCCGCACCGTTCGGACTGAACGGGAGGTCTTCGCCCAAGTGAACGCGGAAGATCTCCTTCGCCGCGGCATGATTGGGGCGGGGCACGTGCACTTCCACATCCGACAGGCGTTCCAGCAGCGCCGGATCGATCAGGTCCTTGCGATTCGTGGCCGAGATGATGGCCACCCCACCGCGTTGCGTGAATCCGTCCAGTTCCGCCAGGAGGGCGGCAATGAACTTATCCGAGTGATGGCCCATGACATTGCCCCGGATGCGACCCTCGGCTTCAATCTCGTCGAGGAACAGCACGACGTCGTAGCCTTCCTCGGCCTTCTTCCGCAGGGCCTCGAAACAGCTGCGAATATTGGCCTGCGTTTGCCCCACGTAGGGATCTTCCCACTCCGACGGTTTCACGACCGCGAAGTGGCATTTACGTCCGCTGATGCGCTGAATCGCCGCCGCCGCCACGCGCGCCATCAGCGTCTTGCCGCAGCCGGGCGGTCCGACCAGCAAGATCGACTGTCGGCGTTCGAGCCCGTAATCGGTCGCTTTCTCGGGCGCAACCAACACGGTCAACAACGCCGCCTTGATCGCTTCCAGGGCCGCATGCTGGCCGCCCACCGCCGATTCCGGGACGTCCGGCACATCATCCTGGAAGTAGCGGCGGGTAACCGTCCGCTCGATCCGCTCCAGAGCCAGGAAGCTGTCGCGCTGCCAGCGGAGCAAGTCACCCTCTTTCAGCGGCGTCTGGTCCAGGTCTTGGCTCGCCTCGACCACGATCTCATCGTCTCGCCAGCGCAGCACGAGCCGGCCGTCGTCCATGCGACGCACGAACTCGCCTGTCTCCCCGACGCGCGAATTACCCCACGGAGCACGCCCCACCAACAGGTTCAACTCACTGTTCAAGAACACATCCTCGCCGCGCGAAAACTCGCTCATGTCGGTGTCGGCAGCCAACGTGACGGCACGCGGCACGCCGTTGTACCAGACGACGGCCTGCTGCAGTTCGGGAATCGCATGGCGGAACACCGCGATCTGCCACGGCGGTCGCGTCAGCCGCTGGTTCTCGGCATGCAGGGCCTCCAGATTCTCGCGAGCCTCGGACAATCCCAGATTGATCCGGTCGATGTGTGTCACGAGATGTTGGTCGATTTCGCTGAAGGCTTGCGGTGCCGACGAGCGGATATCCATTAACAGTCGCAGACGTTCGCTCAACGGCGGCGATTGCGGCCCCATTTCGGTGGCGGCCCGCAATTTGGCCACGATGTCGGGATGTAACATTCTCTCCTCCTCGGTTTGATCTCCCCGCGGGAATCGGCCTCCCTCTGGCCCGTGCCGGAACATACCGTGCACGGGAAACTCGTTACTCGCATCACATCCATGCCCATCGCTATCCATCGTTGAGCAGTTGAAATCCGCGGCGGTGGACCGCCGCGGCGCGCCAGCCATACATGACCGTGGAGAGCCCCTTCGACTCGCTGTCGGTCACCACCAGCGCCACGCTGAAGGCGCGGGGGAAGCAGCAACGGTGTACCGCGATATCCTGCGCGGAAAAGAAGTCGCGTCCGAGCCGGCAGGTGCGGCGTTTCTCTTCGGGACAGTCCTGGCACCAGGCCTTGGATGGATGGGAATGCCACCAGCCCAGGTGCACTTCCCCCAACGCACGGAGCACTTTCGCCGCGTCGACACCCGACCACGTTTCGGGTGTCAATCCCAAACTCATGAGTTCCTGCTGAGCGTGCACGGCGGGAATCTGAGCGGTAATCTCCAGAAATATCTCCGGTATGCAGCGGTCGAAACAGACGTGACCGATCAGCACCCCGCCCGTCTCGACCGGGCCCGCCTCGCGCGTCTGCTGCTGCATCTCGCGCAACACGCTCGGGGGCACGAACACCGGCATGCTGTTTTCGTGCCAGCCATCGGCGGCAGTGGACCGCCGGAGAAAGTCGCTGATGTCGGCCTCCTTCACGGCGAGCGGTTCCACCACCGGCTCCACGGAAAACGCGTCCGTTTCACCCTCGCCGGCGATGAGCGACGGTTCGTCGCACGCCTGAGCCGCCACGCGACATCGACACTTGTCACCCGCCACCAAGTGTCCAGTGGCCACAAGTTCCGCAACCACGGACTTGGCCGTGGCCTGAAAGTACGAAAGAGGAATGACCGTTTGCGTCGACGGGTGCCCCCCTCCACCGTAAGCCACCTGGACACCGTCAATATACGGACGCCCCCGGACCGCGTCCCAGGAAGGTTCGAGCACCCAGTGGGCATGGTCCAACACAATCGGGAGCCGTGGGTTGCGCAACACCTCGTCCCACTTTGCACATTCGATGATCGGCACCAAGTCGACATTGCTGAGCTGCCGGGACGCCACCAGACGATCTGCGGACGACACATCTGGATCATCGTGATGTAGCTCCAGCTGCAGCTGGTAACCTTTGACTGCGGTGGTCATGGGGGTCCCCCGAAAAAGTGCGCCGCGAAAAGGGGAGCAGGAGGAGGGTACCCCACGGGGCACCCCCCTCCCTGCGCATCTCCCTAGCCGGCCATGATGTTCGGCTGAAGAACGACACTCTCGCCTGGCTCAAGGACATCACCGACGATTTCGCTGGCATGCAGATTGCGCCCCGCACCATCGCGCAGATGGTAGGAAACGGGCCGGTCGTCCGCCGTCGCAGGAAGTCCCAGTCGGGGAATCAGCCCTTGAACCAGTTCGCCCACCGTCATATCTGGCGATACGCCGGCGGCTTTCACTTTGTGATGGCCAGAGACATCCTCCACGAAGAATGAGAATGCCTCCTTCAACTCCAACTCGCGCGTCATCAATCGATCTCCTTCTGCAATCACACAAGACACACACTCACTGACACGAACACGCTCGTAGCCGCAGATACGTGCCGGCTATCGATTCATCACAGAGCGCCTGGAGCTCTCGCACGGTCAGGCGACAGGCGATGGAGAGCGCCGCCAACCCGGAATGAAACTGCACGGGAGAGGGGAAACTCGGCCACGCGACCTCCCATCGGTACTCGGCCCCTTGGGCACAGGGCACGACGCCAACCCGCGCCATGCGAACCAGGCGGCAGGCCGTAAGCAAAAAGACCCCCACGGCGTGATGCGACGAAGGCGATAGCTCGTCGGGTATTTCCAACGTGGTTGCCAGGCGAAATTCGTGGCCTTCCACTTGATATGCATGAGCTTGACAAAACTGGCCTGGCACCTCGAGCGTGATCGCCAACTGGCCGCTTCCCCGCTCGATATGCGCCCAGCCCGTGGCGTCACAGAGTGCCCGCGTCGCCTCACCCGTTTCGTGATCAACGCACAGTGGGGCCTGACAGCCCTCGAGCGATGCGCCGACGGCGGAAGTCTCGCAGCGCCGGGCGATCCAACGCAGCGCAAAACGCTGCGCACGCTGCCCGCACCTGCGACGGCAATTCATCCTCATCAACGTGTTCGCGATCCACCGGAAAGTCGCCGCCCAACATGACTTTGGCCCTGCGCAGGCCGACGCAGTAATTCAGGCAGCCGGGTAACGTCGCGTTGCACCGCAACATCTGGTGTGCCCGACGCGATCCGGGCAGTTTTCCACAGCGTGGTATGCGGCGGCCCGATTCGAAATGCAGCCACCCGCCATGCATGGTCATCGTCACGAAGCGTGACTGCGTCGCGAAGTCGGACAGCTCCCAAGACCGCGGTCCGATGGCTGCCAGGGGCACACCCTGTGCCTGCACGATCTGCAAAATCGCTGCGCGACGTGTTTCATCCAAATCAGCGGAGTTCATGCGTCACCTCTTGGCGAACGACGGACGTTGCGCGGAACGCGGCGCCGTAGCGGGCGCCGATCCACCGGGAAAAGATGCTGAGATGCACGGGCCCATTGGGCTCCGAAGCCATTTAAGGCATCCGCCGACGACCAGTTGTTGAAGGTAATGATGTCGTAGACCTGATAGCAGAGATCGACCAGTCCGATGCCGGGCAAGACATGCCCCACACACATCAGAGGGGGGAGAATATTCGGCGCTACGACGTTCCACGGTCCCAGCCACGTCACGACGCGCAGCGGGTCGACGTAACGCAGATGATCGTGGGCGAACGCAATCCCGACAACAAATTCACCCTCCTGCGGTGCGATCAGACCGTCCTCGTGGCACACCACTCCAGTACAGACAAAGCGGACCCGATAATGGGTCGGCGGCCCCGTGGGCAACGGGAACGGCTCGAGCGTGAGAATGTCGCTGGCTGCGGCGAGTTCCCGACCCTTGTCTTCTTGGTCCCGCAGATAAGAAATCCAGATCGGGTCGTTCATCGCGTTTCCCTCCCCATCTCTGTCACTCGCTCGGTAGCCGATCGCGCCCGCCCAACGCAGCTAGTGTCGTGCTCGGCCGGGGCGTCGCTCCAGTCATGTCGCTCGTCCACCCACTCGACGTATCGCCAGCCGTCGGAAGTCTGCACCGCCAGGACGTCGCCCATCAACAGACCGATGCTCGACAAGGACTGCTGCAGGCGCCGGCGGCTCAATGTGCTGGGTGTCAACCAATCCGTCGTGTCAAAGCCGGCAGCCACCATCGCGGCGCCGCACTTGCGGCAGCGCAACCGACCGGGCGTGAGTCCGCGCGACAGATGGATGCGTTGCGCGCGCTCGGCGCGACAGGCCGGGCACATCAGCCGCTGGACAAAACTCTGCCCGACCACGCGGATCGCCTGCAGGTCGGCCTGCAGGTAGCCGCGAAGCGATTGGAGCAGATCTCCGAGTGTGGACATGTGCCGCGGCAGGATCGGTGTTTCGATCTGCCAGACGTCGTGATCGAAACGGCAGTGGGGATGGGGGCGATAGCTGGTCACCAGACAGCGATGGTGCCGGCAATCCCACAACACCTGCCGGCCATAATCCTCGTCCTGCAGCGCACCGGACAAGAGAAGCTGGCACTGCGTAGCCAGCAGGCCTGCCGCAATGCTCCCCAGGCTGGCTGGAGCGCGCGTGGCAGCCACGGCGTGAGCGCCCGCCAGGCACGGATACGACTGTTCGATGCTCGCAAAATCAGCGTCAGTCCAGCCACATAGCAGACATGCGCGGCCGGCACCCGGTCGATAGACGATTGCGCGCGCCAGCCACCCCGCGGCATCCACACCCGAATCGATCCAAGGTATATTGAGCCGCCAGGCGCATTCGTTGATGATGCAGCGGGCACGCCGCGAATCAACACAGGCCACGATCACGTCGCTATGCAGCCAACCGAGCGGCACGTTCTCGATCCAGCGCGGGATGGCCGACACCGCGACGCCAGGACACTGCTGCTGCACGCGCCGCGCCAAACCCCAGGCTTTCGGACGCCCCACCTCGGAGATCCCAATCGCTTGAAATGGCACATTTCCTTCCGTGTAAGTGTCGCCGTCTATCAGTTGGAGCTGACTCACTTGCGGCAGCTTTCCCAACAGCGGAGCGGCCGGTGAACCAATGGCGCCGCAGCCGACCAGCGTGATCCGCTTGGTCCGCGTCACCGATGGCGTGGTCGTGTCGGGCTGTCGCATCGCTACATCTCCTCGGGTGTCCAACGCAATTCACCACTGAGCGAAGTGTCCTGGTCGTGGCAAGCCGCGCACCGGTCGGCATACGTCCAACATTCCCGATCGGCAAGCTGGTGGTGCCAGACGCGGCAACGGGGACAGCGCACGGCCGGCGACTGGGCATCAATCGGCAACTTGCAGCGAGGACAGCTCAGCAGCCCGGCCGGGGCCGCCTCGACCCGCACGACGCTCTGCGACGAAAAGTAGAAACGCCGCCCCTGTGGACTGATCGCGTCGGTCACCACAATCTCGTCACGGTCCGCCAACACGACCAGTCCCAGCAGAACCGCCATTCCGTTGAGACGCACCTGCGCTTGGGGACTGGTGATCAACGCCCAGGTTTCACGCGGCAGCTTCGTCACACGGCGAATGGCGACGGCGGCGGCCCACGATGGCGCGACCGGCATCGCATCGGCCACACTGGCCAGCTCAAGCTCGTCGGCGCAGCCGTCTACAGCGAGATATCGCGGGGACCAGTCCCCCTGCTTGCGCTTTACATAGAGAATGGACATGGGCTGCTGCTCCTCGCCAAATCGAGCCACTTCGCCGACATTTCGCACGCCGCTTGCTGCCCCTCGTCACCACGCCGCCGCCCGTTCGCCGCCGCGTCCACGGTCGTGCTCGGCAGGGGAGGCGGCCCTGGCTCCGCCCCGCTTCCACGTGCCACCCGGCGCACATCGCCGGGCATCCCTGGCATGCCGAACACCACTGGTTGGATCCCCCGGTGCACAGGCCAAAAAAAAAACGGCGAGTTGACGAATACCAGCTCCGCAGGTCGCCCCTGCGCGATTGGCGTCTCGTCAATCTCGCCGTTTGTTCAGCGTCGATTGAATCGAATTTTATAGGTTGTCAAGAGTGCCGAGCCATCAACTCCACTCGCCTCGAACGCGCCGGGCTTTCGCGCCCCGTGCATTTCGATCGTAGCCGGACGTCGGCGGCAGCTCCTTCGAAATCATGTTAGCAATCGATTCGCGGCGGGCTCAGCCTCAAACTGAAATTTTTTCCGGCTGCCGGTACAGAGCGTTGCCGATCGCGAGCATACTCGTCGCCTTCACACGCTCTTCCGCCGAGACAACAACGTTCGAAGCGGCTGTTTTCCGCAGCGGAACACGAACCGTACCGTAGTCTAACTTCGCCAGACGCACATGCGGCCAACAGACATCCTCCAGTAGACTCGCAATGTGCGGCGGCGCCAAACAACCCGCCGAACTCTCCAACACTCCGATCGCGTCTTTGTATCGCGAATGCGATTCGGCCGTGTCAAACAGCGCGGCACTAACTGCGGAAAAGTTGTGCCGGATACGAACTTCAATATTGGTCGGAAATCCATGGTGCACGCGCACCACGATCTCGCCATGGGAAATCTGCAATGTCTTCGCGAAGTGGCTCATCCCGTTCACGAAGTACGCAGCGATTTCGCTGGACAGCCTCTCATCGTGAACGGACTTGATCGCGGGATTGAAGAGGGCATGGGATATCGGCGGAATAATGTTCGTTGGATAATCTCGCATAATGAAACACCCTGTGGGTTAAGGTGGATTCGATGACCGTTCCGCGAACAATGTCCCAGCAAGAACAACCGGCGGCGGAGCATTGATCGTCGCCATCGCACGCATTTAAACAGAAGGGGCGGGCTCTTTGCAAGCTTTTTTTCCGGAATCCTGCGCTCCATTGCGAACGAGGTCGCCGGCCGGATTGGTCAGTGGTGTTCAAAACACCCTCCCGCGGGCGTCATCACATCCGCGACACACTTCACCCGGGCGAGATTCAGATTGATCGCTGTAAGACACTGTTATACAAGACTTTCTGCCAGGTACGACACAACTCTACTGCGACGACCGCGTTCCTCTTTGGAAGCGACTTCGCCCGCCACGGCCCGATTCGGGAATAATAGACGACATCGGCTACCCTTTTCTTATGGAGGATGTTCCTCCATTGACACATCTGCGAAAAGACATCGACAATCGATGCATTGCGGCGCGAACCACGCTCGCAGCGGCACCAGCTGTCCCCGCCGCGACCGTCACCATGTCGCGCCGCCAGGCATCCGCCGACATCGCCCCCGCCCCGTGGCCCTCCCACACTCCACCCGCGTCACGCCGCGGTCTCGAAGACTCCCGACACGCACTTGCGGCGGCGAGCACTGGTGCGCAGCGCGCGTGGCACATGGATGGCCCCGGGGGGCGCGGCGTGGGAATCACGACCCTGGCCATGCCTGTCTTTCTGCCACATGCCCTGACGCACACGCCGAGACACTCCACGCAACGAACGAGCAGCGGCGGGACACTATCGCTGCGGCGCCGACAGTGCACTCGGGACCCGCTGAGAAACGAAATCGTGTGGCGCGCGAGCAGAATACGTGGCAACTTTGGTCCGCACACGGTATGCTGGCGGTGGGGTTCTTTCACAACGGACGAGCAGGTCGACGGCACCTGCGCCCCGAGATCGCGGTTTCGCATCATGCCGATCCTGCGCGATCCTGCCGCTTTGACTCGCGATTCGTTCACGCTCGGCATCCTTCCAACGAGACCTGGCAACAAAGAGGAATGGCGATGAAGATCACGATCCAGTTGGGACGATTCGTCAGCGAAGAGATGCAACGGCGGGGAGTGATTCAGGAAATTGCCCAGGCAACGGGCCTCGAGCGGCACACGATCGCGGCACTGCTGCGCAGTAATGCCAAATACGTGTCACTGGATGCTCTGGGGCGCATCTGCGACTATTTGATCAAACACAAGCACGTCAGTCCGGACATCCTTCCGGCAGCGCTATTTGGCAAGCAGCGAGACGGGTTCTGGAAGATGCTGGCTGACCGCACGCGGCTCGAATTCTGCCTGGCCACCCGACGGCACCCCGAGTGGCCCGACAACGACTACGTCATGGCCAACGATTCCCATCTGCAGGGAGTCTTGTTGTCGATGGTGTCTGCGCTCGATGTGCCACAATCGGAACAAGCCGACCATGCCGCGGCGCAGCGCGTCTTCGTTGATCCGCATCTCGTGCCGGCGCCGTGCCGGGTACGGGCGCGCGATAGTGACAATTGGCAGACACGCACCGACGGCCAAGCGCGTGCCGCCGACATTTACGAGACGTTTCGGCGATCGGGCGATTCTGCTGCCTTGATCACCTTGGGAAGCGTCAAAGTCAACGGTGTGCTGGAAGTGCTGCTCGGGGACATCTTTTCCGCCACGCCCTTTCAGACACAAGACCAGGTCACACTTCCACGCCAGCGTCGCTGCCCTTTCTACTTCCGCTACCGAGCCCACGACCCGACGCCCGAATCGCTCTGCGGCGGCACGCAATTGTCGAAGCGTGAAGCCCCGGAAACACCCGGCATTTACTATGAAACGGAAGACGGAAGCTGGGCGTGCTGCCCCTGCGAAGACGGCGTGTGCGACGTGGCGTTTGTCTTCTACGCCTATCGGCCGCCGGTCGATGAACTGCAACTGGCCTGCGGCGGTTTCAGCGGCTTGGCCACGCGTTATTTGGCCGAGCGTTTTGGCAGCGTCGCGTCCGATTTCTGGGAACCTCAGTTTCGCTCCTCCGAACTGGAGGTCGGTCTCTACCTGGTGACGTTCCCGCTTCGCAAACAGGACAAGGGGAAAATTCAGGGAGAGGCCAACGCCAACTTCGACCAAGCCGTGGTGCGTCTGCATAAAGACGTCCTGAAGCGACGGCTCGCCAAAAAGAAACGCCGCGGCGCAAAGAGCTGACCGCTCCGCGCGCAACAATGGCCGTATCGTTTCAGCCCCCTTGGCGACACCGCCCCGCTGGCCAGGGAGATTCCTCTCGCGACCCCTTGACGGTTGCGAGCACGTTCGCCACGAACAATGGGTAATGGGTAATGGTGAATGGGTAATGGTGAATGCCGGGAAAGAAGCGGTGCCGGATACCGTTCGCCACGAACAATGATTAAGGGTGCATGGTGAATTACGTGGCGGAAGCGGTGCGGGATACCGTTCGCGACAATTACGTGCGGAACATTGCGCACTTCGCACGATTTTCACTTTTCACTTTGCACTTTGCACTTTGCCCTTGAGGATCTTCTTCGAACGGTATTGAAATAATTCACCATTCACCATTACCCATTCACCATTACCCATGTTCTATTTCGCAATCGCTACTACTGAACCGCTGAACCGTCACCGAGGGCTGAGTGCATCTCGTTAATTTCACCCTTCTTTCCCGTGTTTTCGCGGGGGGCGTGTTCCTCGACACTTCACTGCCGCTGCTTCGCACGCAGTGGTTGGCGCGTGGCACTCCGGGTGTGTCGCTATTGCAGCCTGCGACACCCTACCAAGGAGCATCCTCTGGGCGCATCTCGAAGCGCAGCAATCGCAGGGCGTTCGCCACCACCAGCAGCGTGCTTCCCTCATGGAACACAATGGCCACGCCAATTCCTGCCAGGCCCATCAAGGAGACGGGTATCAGGGCCAGAATAACTCCCAGGGCGATCACCAGATTCTGGCGAATGATGCGCCGCGTCTGGCGGCTCAGCGCAACGGCAAAGGGGAGCCGCGACAAATCGTCGGACATCAACGCCACGTCGGCGGTTTCCAATGCCACATCGCTTCCCGAAGCCCCCATGGCAATTCCTACCGAAGCGAGCGCCAGCGCAGGCGCGTCATTCACGCCGTCGCCGACCATCGCCACTGCGCCGTACTCCTCGCACAATTCACGGATGGCGATGACCGAAACGGCCACGACGCCCGCAAGCCGGCCCAGCAAGTGCTCGATACTCGCCGCGCAGTCGCCGCAGTCCATACCGGTGATCCGTAGCGTTTCGTGGCGGTAGCGATCGCTGATTTCCGCCCCCGCCAGCTCCGCCCAGCGGCGCACCATCGGCATCGACACAAGATTGGCGTCGTAGTGCAGGCACAATCGCGGCGCGACATCATCGCGGTCCACATGGGCTTCCTCAATCCCCTTGTGGGTGCGCACCAACTCGACAAGTCGCTCCAGGCACTGATCCTCGTCGCTCTCGACATGAGGCAGAAGGAGGGAAAACGCGAGTTTCAGTTTCTGCTGCATGGGCCCCGACCAACTCCGTCCATCGGATGAAACCAGGCCCGCGGCCGCTGCGGTCCCTACAGGGCCGGCGGCCGCCACCAAACTCGGAAATCCGAATTCCGAAATTCGAACTCTCAAACAGACTCACATGACAGAATGTCAAGAAACAACCGCCGAGGCCGGCGCAACTGCAGTCAGGGGCCGCACAGGGAGCCTCCCGACTCAGCATGCTGCACACGTCACATCCAAAGGCCTCGTTAGACCACGACTCCCGATACAAGGCACACGCCGCTCATCGCCCTGTGACATTTCCCGGATTTTCCATCCTTCGATCCGGTCTTCGTTCGCCCTCTTCCGGTCTCCGCCTTCCCTTCATCACCCCGGAACAGTGCGCCCCATCACTTAGACTATGCGCCGTACTTACCCAGCCGACCGGCATTGGCCAAAGCCAGTGACATCAAGTACTTGGCTTCGAACTGCCCCAGACCGCCGGTCACGCACTGGCGTTCGCCAAACGTCTGGCAGGTATCGGGCCGGCAGCAGTTCGAGACCAGCAGGGTCGGAACGGGATGCCAACTGTGACTCTGCAGGTAGGCCGGAGTGCTGTGATCACCGGTCACGATCAGCACATCGGGCTGGAGTGCCGTGACGCGGGGGATGATCGCGTCAAACTGCTCCGTACGCTCCACTTTCATATCGAAGTTGCCGTCTTCGCCGGTACTGTCGGTGTATTTGAAATGGATGAAGAAGAAATCGTAGTCTGCCCAGTGCTGCTGCAACAAATCAATCTGTTCGTCCAGCGTCGTCGCCTGGCCCACGACATCCATACCGACCAAACGTGCCAATCCCTTATACATGGGGTACACCGCGATAGCCGCCGCGCGGAGGCCGTATACCTCCTGATAGGGTGGCAAATGCGGCTTGGAGGCGAACCCCCGCATGGTGAGGAAGTTGGCCTTGGCGTGCCCGGCCAGCAACTGGCGAGCCTGTCGCAGGAACTCGATGGAGATCTCCGCCGTCTTCTCGCTCTCCGGTTCGCTCGCTACCGGATCCAACGGTGGGCGGCCGGTCACCTGGGGATCGGTATCGGCCACATGCCCCCCCAGTCCCTCGCCGCGGAAAACCACCACAAATCGATGCTCCTTCACCGGCTCGACAAACAACTCGATACCCGGCAGGGCAATCTTGCGGAGGGATATCGCCAGCGGGGCACTCTCCTGCGTGGCGATCCGGCCCGCGCGGCGGTCGGAGATGTTGCCTGCTTTGTCGAGCGTACAGAAGTTGCAGCGAACCGCCACATCCTCGGCCTGCAGTTCAAACCCAACGCCGGTCGCCTCTAAGGCACCGCGACCGATCACGTATTTCAGCGGATCGTAACCGAACAAGCCCAGGTGCCCGGGCCCACTCCCAGGAGTGATGCCTGGCAGCACCGGAATACTAGCTCCCTGCACACCCCGCACGGCCAATTGATCCAGATTCGGCGTCCGCGCGGCCTCCAACTCGGTGGGACCATCGGGCGTCCTGGGCAGGCCCCCCAGTCCATCGGCGACGAGCATCACGATTTTCGAGTCATTCTTGATGTGAAGCTGGCGGGTCAGTTCTTGAATATCCATCTTTGTGTGCTTCCTTTGGAGGATCAGGTTACAAGAATATTCCATGTGTTAACACAATGATCCGTCTGCACAAGCGGCCGACAGCCCGTTTTTTGATCCCGCAGGCGACCGTCCGCGCCGGGCAGCTCTGGTGGTCGACGGCTGGAAGATTCGCCCCTGGTGGGCTAGAACGGTGGCGTACCGGTCCGCCGCGACACGTTCGCCCCAGTCGGGATGCAGCGTTTGTCGCCGGCGGAGAACTTAAGCATCTTGGAGCGTGGTCCGTCGCCGGACATCAGCCGGGGTGCCAACGAGCCACGAAGAGGGATAAGAGGGACAAGAGCCATGACCGCCAACGACTTACGCATCAGCTACGACCCGACGGGCGTCTTCCTGGAAAGAACGGGGATATCCTCGCAGGACCTGCAGGAACTCAGCCCCAAGCTGGAACAGGCCTGGCGGGAAGTCGTGGAAACAGACACCCGCGAGTTTGCCCAGCCGGGCTCGATCCCCGCAGGCAAACAGCCGCTGGATGCCGGTTTCTTTCCGCTACCCGAGAAGATCCTCGCCGAGTATCGCCAGGCGCCGGAGACGAGCGAGTTGGGGCGTATTTTGCAGACGGCCAGGCGGTTGGGGGAACTGGCGGACCGAGTGGTCGTGCTGGGAATTGGCGGCTCGTACATGGGTGCTCGGGCGTTGATGGATGCTTGCTGTCAACCCTATTTTAATGAACTCGATCGGGCCCAGCGGGGCAGTCGTCCCAGGGTGTATTTTGAAGGAAACAACGTCGACAACGATGCGACGCAAGGGCTGCTGAGTCTCCTGGGGGGCTCGCCGCGCGCCACTACCGTCGATCAGCGATGGGGGATTGTGGTGATCAGCAAGAGCGGCGGAACGCTGGAGACCGCCGTCGCCCTGCGCCAGTTCCTGACGGCCTTGCGGCGGTCCTGCGGCGGCGACGCGGAAATGCTCCGGCAGCTGGTCGTGCCGGTGACCGGCAAGAGCGGTAAGCTGTTCGATCTGGCCCAAGCCCTGCAGTGCCCCGAAGTCTTTACCGTGCCGGACGGAGTAGGGGGACGATTCTCGATACTTTCGCCGGTCGGACTGCTGCCGGCCGCCGTCCTGGGACTGGATGTGCGCCGATTGCTCGAGGGCGCGGCGGACATGAACGAACACTTCCGCACGGCTCCCGTGTCGGAGAACACCGTGCTGCAATACGTGGGCGTGTGCCACCTGATGGAACAACAACGCGGCGCCACGATCCGCGTGCTCTCCGTGTGGTCGAAAGCCCTGGAAGCGGTTGGGCTGTGGTACGACCAGTTGCTGGCCGAAAGCCTGGGGAAAGAACAGCTGGGAGCCACGCCCATTACCGCTGTCAACACGCGCGACCTGCATTCCCGAGCGCAACAACACCAGGAAGGTCGACTCGACAAGCTCCATACCAACTTGATCGTCGACCGCTGGCGCACCGATCCGCTGCCGGTCGGCCACAGCGAACTGAATCAGGACGGCCTGAACAAACACGCCGACAAGACGTTGCCCGAAATCATGACCGCCGCGATCGCCGGGACGAATCAGGCCTATCGCGAGGGAGGACGCGCGACCGCCGATATCCATCTACCAAAGATCGACGAATTTTCCCTCGGCCAATTCTTCCAGATGATGATGCTGGCAACCGTCGTGGAAGGCCGGCTGCTGGGAATCAATCCTTATGGCCAACCCGGCGTCGAAGCCTACAAGAAGAACATGAATCGGATTCTGGACCAAGGCCAGTAGAGTGTTAGTCGGTAACATGCGCGCACCGTGCGCACATGTTTGAAATCCGAAATCCGAAGCAGCAAATCCCAAACAAATTCGAATGACAGAAATACTAATGACAAAAAAGCTTAAGGACGGAGGACGGAACCTCCAATAGCATTCCCGGTGGTGGGAATCTGCTTGTGGCCCATGACTGTGGTTTTGTCGGCAGCGGAGGTTTTCATTTTGGGATTTCGAATTTGTTTGAGATTTCGAATTTAGGATTTCGGATTTCCTGATTGGTTGCGGCCGCGGGCCGCGTTAGGAGAACGGAGAACGGAAGGCCGTTCAACCCTCACGTGGCGATTACAGGTCTTGGCGTGTAGCGGGTGCTTTGGAAATGGCGGTGGAGACGTTGGACTTTCTTCGGATTTCGAACTTCTGCTTGGTGAGGGCCAGCGGCCGCACTTGAGTTGGATGAATGGCGGCACTGAAAGGAACGTGGGAAAGCAGTGGCGGCAGCGTGGGATGACAGCCATGCTCATGTGCATAACGCCAGCGTGGTGCGCGGGGCGGTGGCGACCGTCGCCACGGTTCGATTTAGGATTATGGTTCCGCGAGAAACGATCGAAAGGAGATGCATCATGGCCACAGAACTGACCTGGCTGGGACACGGCAGTTGGTCGCTGCGCATCGGCGAGACCATCGTGCTGTTGGATCCTTTCCTCAATGATTCACCCTCCGCGCCGGTGCGTGCGGCGGAGGTGGACGCCCACTACATATTGGTGTCCCACGGGCACTTTGATCATGTGGCGGACGTCGCGGACATCGCCCATCGCACCGGCGCAACGGTGGTCGCCAATTTCGAGATTGCTCAGTGGTTGAGCAGCAAGCATCAGGTCGCCAACACGCTGGGGATGAACCTGGGGGGCAAAGTCACACTCCCCTTCGGTACTCTCAAGATGACGGTGGCCTTTCACAGTTCACAATTGCCCGACGGATCCGACGGCGGCAATCCTGGCGGGTTCCTGCTCACGACTGCCGACGGGACGATTTACTTCGCCTGTGACACGGCACTTTTCTCGGACATGAAGTTGATCGGCAGCGGCGGCGTGGATCTGGCGGTGCTGCCGATTGGCGACTTGTTCACCATGGGGCCGGAAGACTCGATCGCGGCGATCCAGTTGATCGCACCCAAGCGAGTCATCCCGAACCACTACAACACTTGGCCACCCATCGAGCAGGACGCCCGAGCTTGGGCCGAACAAGTTCGGAACCAGACGCAAGCCGAACCGGTGGTGCTTGATCCGGGGGGAACCGTGTCGCTGTCTTAAGGCGGCCGGCGGTCGCCACCAGTCAGGAAATTCGAAATCCTAAACTCGAAAACTTAACGCGGCCTGCGGCCACAACCAAATAGGAAATCCGAAATCCAAATGCGGAACGCGGAGTTTGCCGCGTGAGCGTTTTCATTCCTCAGGGCTCTGGCCTCCCGCCGCGGCGCGAACCTGAATCTCGTCACCTTCGACGCGGACGTCGAAGCGGTCGATCTTGATGCGACGGTTGTCGCACCAGGTTCCGTCATGGACGCAGAACCGCCAATCGTGCCAGGGGCAGGCGACCACCCCCTCTTGCAGGACGCCTTCGGCCAGCGACGCCCCCATATGCGGGCAGCAGTCGTCGATGGCGTAATACTGGCCGCCATCATTAAAAACCGCTACCATTCTGTCTCCCACGAGAAAGGCCCTCCCTTGACCTGCGGGAATCTCGCCGACTTTGGCCACCGTCGTATAATCAGACATGATTTCGCGTCACCCTGGTCAGGCATGCGGTGTGCATTCGGGGACTGCATCCCCTTGTTGTAACGGAGCATCGCTGTAACGGAGCATCGCCTCCACGCCGACGACATCGCCTCCACGCCGACGCGACGCGGCGTCAGATCGTGCGACCGTCTGCTGTGGGAGCGGGTCGTCTCGTCACGAGTTACGTTGTGGCGGACCGCGGCGGGGAAGTCAAGGCGTCCTGGAATAACGACCGAAAAACGGAGTCATGCCGGTAATGCATCAAGAACTGATCAATCAAGAGCTGAAGGACTACCTGGTGCAGCATGTACTGCCGGGTGTGCAGATGCCGGCCCAGTATCTGGGGGGTGAACTGAACATCGTGCGGAAGCCGCGGGAGGAGGGACGGGGTCGAGTCTGCCTGGCGTTCCCCGATCTGTACACGATTGGGACGAGCCATCACGGTTTTCAAGTGCTCTACTCGCTGATGAACGCGCGGGAAGACTGGGCTTGCGAGCGAGTTTTCGCGCCCTGGTTGGATATGGAACGGGCGTTGCGGGAGCACAAGGTGCCCCTGTACAGTCTCGAGACGTTCACACCGATCGATCAATTCGACGTATTGGGATTCTCGCTGCAATACGAACTGTCCATGCCCAATATCCTGACCATGTTGGACTTGGGGGGAATCCCGCTCCATGCAACCGAGCGGACGCTGGAGCATCCGTTGGTGATTGCCGGAGGCCCCTGCGCTCAGAACCCCGAACCACTCGCCCCGTTTGTCGACGTGTTCGTCACAGGTGATGGCGAAGAGAGTCTCCCCCGGATTTGCGATCTCTGGCGGCAACTGAAACAGGATGCTCGCGAGGCAGGTAGGGGAGGGAAGGGGAGGGGAGGGGAGGCGGAGCGGGAGTCGATGCTGTTGCAGTTGGCCGCCAGCCTTCCGTACTGCTACGTACCGCGGTTCTATGAGCCGCAGTACCGCGGCGGGCGATTCGTGGCGATGACCCGACTCAGGCCGGAGGTGCCCGAAACGATTCGGCCGGCGCTGTTGAGCGATTTCGAAGGGACGCCGCTGCCGACCAAGCCGCTAGTCCCTTTCGTGGAGTGCGTCCACGATCGGATCTCGCTGGAGATCATGCGCGGCTGCCCCTGGCAATGCCGCTTCTGCCAGAGCACGGTGATCAAGCGACCACTGCGCATTCGCAGCGTGGATACGATTGTCCGGGCAGCGCTGGAGAGCTATCACAACACCGGCTTCAACGAAGTCTCGATCCTCTCACTCTCCTCAAGCGACTATCCGCACTTTGAGGAACTGGTGACGCGGCTCAAAGAGGTCCTGGGTCCGCTGGGGGTCAACATCTCGGTCCCCAGCCTGCGTGTCAACGAGCAGCTGCGCTCGATCGCCCAGCTGGTGGGCAACCGGCGTCGCTCCAGTCTGACCCTGGCGCCCGAAGTGGCCCGCGACGACATGCGGCAGCAGATTCGAAAGCGGATCAAGAACGACGATCTGTTTGAAGGCTGCCGGGCGGCCTTTCGCAACAATTTCGAGAGTGTGAAACTCTATTTCATGTGCGGTCTGCCGGGTGAACGCCCCACCGATCTGGATGGGATCATCGAGATGTCCGAGACGATATCCCGGATTGGCAAAGAAGAGCGTGGACGCCTGGCCAAGGTCACGGCCAGCGTGTCGAACTTCGTGCCGAAGGCTCACACTCCCTACCAATGGAATGCCATGCAGACGCGCGAGTACTTCCAGTGGGCGCATGAACATCTCTGGCAGCGGAAGTCCCTCCGCAGCGTGTTGCTCAAACGGCACGATATCGAAACGAGCATGCTGGAGGGTGTGATCAGCCGTGGGGACCGTCGCGTGGCTCATGCCCTGGAACTCGCCTGGCGACGTGGCGCACGGATGGACAGTTGGTCCGAGCAACTTTGCGCCGCGCGGTGGTGGACGGCCTTCGCGGATGCCGGCCTGGATGTTCAACAGGTATTGCACCAGCCGTACGAAGTCGGCGACTTGCTGCCCTGGGATCACATCAACGTGAAGTACGGGCGGGAGTACCTGGAGAAGGAACAGCTGCGCAGTGTCGTTCAGCTCGATCAGATGCAGCACGTGGCCGAAGAAACCGCTTAGAGCTTCAGACCGTGACTCGCGCGCTGGGTGAACGTAGGCTTGGAAAAAAAGTCCGACCTGCAAAGCACAGAAAAGTGGGAGAAAAGGAGAAAAGGAGAAAAGGAGGAAGAAGGGAAAACGGAGGACAGAATGGCGTGCTGCTGGTGGCCCATGACTGTGGTTTTGCCGGCAGCGGAGGTTTCTGTTCTTGAGTTTTGGATTTCGAATTTGTTTCGGATTTCGATCTTGGGATTTCGGATTTCCTGTTTGGTTGCGGCCACCGGCCGCGTTGAATGTTACGCATCCCACGTGCGCGGCGGTCAGCTGGCGGGGCCGAGTCGAGTCCCGGGGTCCGGCCAGCGAAAGGCGGCCCCCCCTGGCGCTGGTGAAACCGGCTGGACGGCTCACAGGTGCGAGGTGCCGGCAGTCCGCGCCGTCGAAAGCTGGCCGACTGGGGGACGCCAGGAGTGGGGCCCTCCGGCCGGTCGCCCCCAGCTGACCGGCAGCCACCTTTTTCTGTCCCCCCGCGGAACAAAGCAGACGGTTGTTCGTAGTTACCTATACTGGGCCAACGACGCGGGGCCATCGACGACAGGGCCATCGACCGCCGCGACAAGGGGCCCACGATCCAGTAGACTCTTATCCAACCGGATACTGGATATAGAGAGAATCTGGCTCGCGGCAGTACGAGACTCGAGTGCCATGACTGAACCTCGACCGAACATTACCCTGGCGGATTTCCAGCAGTTGATCCGCGACATGTATTTGCGCAAAGACCTGGCCCGGGGTGTGGATGGGACATTTATGTGGCTGATGGAGGAAGTGGGGGAGTTGGCCGCCGCCCTCCGGAGCGGCAGTCACGAGGATCGGATGGGAGAGTTCGCCGATGTCCTGGCCTGGCTGACGACGATTGCGAATGTGGCTGGTGTCGACCTGTCGGAAGCCGTGCGTCGCAAGTACGGGGAGGGGTGTCCGGGCTGCGGTCAGTTTGTGTGCCACTGCTCGGACTCGGGCAAACCGTGACAGTTGCCGTGGCGGCATACTTGTCCTCGTCACCGGTTTCCGGCCGTCGAAGTGGCATGTCTGGACAACCAGGTAGCGCTCATGAAAAACCATCCACGCCAGTCACCTGACATTCAAAGAACTCGGCTTCGCGATTATGCTGGAAAGCAAAGCGGCTCGTGTTGCCTCGCGTCTGCGCCTGCTCATCCAGGGCCTGACACCTCTTGGCCCGATCCCCAACGACACAAGGTTTCCCCCCACTTGACTGCTCGACATTGCCTTCTGGTCGCACTGTTATCCCTGCTGGGGGTCGCCGATCCGATGGTCTCGGCGGCGGTCGGCGCCGAAGGGCCGCCCCGCATTGCCAGCATGGACATCGGTCTGGGCGGGAAGTTCAAGCTGGGCTTCTGGACTCCCGTGCATGTCACGATTGACGGCGGGCGGGAAGGTTTTACGGGCCATTTCGAGTTTGCCGCGCCCGACGGCGACGACCTTGCCACGCGTTTCCGGGACGGAGCCACGGCCTGGATCGAGGCCCCCGCCGGCGGACAATGGAGGGGCTGGCGGTACGTCAAATTGGGGAGAATCGACGGGGACATTCGCGGGATCATCCGCGATCGGGAGGGGCAGATCGTGGACGAGCAAGTGCTCCCGCACGCTGCGCCACTCCCTGCCACCTGGCATTGGGTGGTCACGCTGGGGACCGATGTCCAGGTCGAGGAAGCGGCAGTGCTCTTCGCTCGCATGCGAGACGAAAAGCTGGTCGCGAGCACGCTCACGGATCCCGCCGCGTTTCCCGACCAGTGGTATGGTTACGAGGGAGTGAACGTACTGCTGGTAGCCGCTGGCAGCAAGACTCCGTTGGAGGTGCTGGACGACGCCCAGTACGAAGCGCTGCTGCATTGGCTACGGCTGGGGGGGCGACTCGTCCTGGCCGCCGGCCGTCGCGCTCCCGAAATATTCCACGAAGCGCATCGATTTCACCCGCTGCGTCCTGGCGAGTTTGTCGAGTTGGACGAGTACTGGAAAGCGTCGGGGCTGGAGAATTTCGCCCGCGCCGCCGAGCGTGTACAGACCGATAATCCGTCACCGCTGGCCGTCTACTCTCAACTGCGTGGGCGCGTGGCATGTTACGAAGGCGCCGGCGGCACCGATGATCGAGCACTTATCATGCGGTTCCCGCTCGGCTTTGGCGAAGTCACCTACGTCGCGTTGGATCTCGATCTGCCCCCTCTGTCGACTTGGCCGTCGCGAGCTCGACTGCTGGCCAAGCTGCTGCAAACGCGTTCGGACGAAGAGGATTCGGCCATCGGCGACGAGAGTCTGGGGCAGATGACACACGTCGGCTTCGACGACATGTCCGGCCAGCTCCGCGCGGCACTCGATCAGTTTCCTGGTGTGACGCTGGTCCAATTCTCGTGGGTCGCGGGGTTGCTGATCCTCTACATTCTCGTACTTGGTCCCCTGGATTTCTTCGGTCTGCGTAAGATCCAACGATTTCACTGGACGTGGATTACGTTTCCGTTGACCGTGCTGCTGTTTTGCGGCGTCGCCATTTGGCTGTCCGGGCTGTGGAAAGGCTCGCGGCTGCAACTGAACCAGGTTGATGTCGTGGATGTCGACCCGGCTGGACAATGGGTGCGTGGTACCACCTGGGCCAGTCTCTACAATCCGCGCACGTCGACACTCAATGTCGATGTCACTCCGATCCCCGCCTTGAAGACGGAGGGCCAGCGAGCGCAGGTGCTGCTCTCTTGGCTGGGACTTCCCGGTACGGGTCTGGGGGGCATGAACACCACGGCAACTGTGGACGTGTTGAGCGACGAGTACCAGGTCAACTACCAGATGGCGGCGGAACCGCTGGAAAGGAAGCGGATCGAATCGCTTCCCATTCACACCGCGTCCACCAAAGGACTATGCGCCCGCTGGGAAGTGAGCTGCGAAGTGGGAGAGACGGGCCAGCTGACGACCAGCAAGCAGGAACCGTTGCAGGGGACGGTGACCAATCCGCTGCAGGTAGAGCTGTCCAACGCCTGGGTCTACTTCGAAAATTGGGCCTATCCGCTGGAAGGACGCCTGGCTCCGGGCGAAACGGTCCGCCTGGGCAAAGCCCCTCCGTTTGACCTGAGTTGGCAGTTGCAGGACCGGCGCGTCATCGGCTCGCACGACGAAGGCTCGCAATGGAGCCGCGACGACTTGTCCAACACACCACGCATTGTGGAGCTGCTGATGTTCTACTCGGCGGCGGGCGGCCGCGCTTACACACGTCTCTCTCATGGCTTTCAGGGCTACGTCGATTTGAGCCGTCACCTGCGCGACGGGAAAGCCATCCTGGTGGGTCGCAGCAAACTGCCGGCCAGCCGCCTGACGATCGAGAACAATGGTGCAGGACAACCGGCCGTCGAAACGACGCCAGCGGCGACCGGCGGCAAACATCCCGACCAACACTGGACCTTTTATCGAATCTTGCTCCCCGTGACCGTGGCCAATGACGTCGAGGAGCCACTGGCCGCAAGCCGCCCCTGATCAATCACGACCACTGAACGGAAGAGCCACTGACCGGTGGCTACCGCGCGGTAGCTACGCATGGACCCTCGGATACCCGCGGAGCGGTTCGCCGGACGATGAGCGGCGAACGACTCGAAACCAGCACAACCGAAAGAACTGACTGTGATCAAGACACACGATCTGACCAAGAAATACGGCGACCTGTTCGCTATCCAGTCCATCGAACTGGATCTCGATGAAGGGGATCTCTTCGGTTTCATCGGTCCCAACGGAGCCGGCAAGACCACGACGATGAGAATCATCGCCACGCTGCTGAACCCGACCTGGGGCGAGGCCTATGTTTGCGGAAATTCCATCTACACGCAGCCGAAGGAAATCCGTCGTCTGGTCGGCTACATGCCCGATTTCTTCGGCGTCTACGACGACATGAAGGTGATCGAGTATTTGGAATTTTTCGCGGCCGCCTACCGAATCACCGGCCCCGAGCGACGGCGCGTCTGCGACGAAAAACTGGCGATCGTCGACCTGGATTTCAAGCGAGATGCTTACGCCAATACACTCTCCCGCGGGCAAACGCAACGTCTGGGACTGGCCCGTGTCCTGCTGCACGATCCACAAGTCCTCTTGCTCGATGAACCGTTAAGCGGTCTGGATCCCCGTGCCCGTATCGAAATGCGCAATCTACTCCGCCGCCTGGGCGAAATGGGCAAGACCATTATCGTCTCCAGCCATATCCTGCCCGAGCTGGCCGACATCTGCAATAAGATCGGGATCATCGACAAAGGTGTGATGACCGTGAACGCCGCGGTGGCCGAAGTGCTGCGCCAGGTGCGCGATCAAATCGTGCTGCACGTGCGCGTCGTAGGCGACACCGATGGAGCGGCCAAACTGCTCGAGCAGGCTCCCTCCGTGGAAACCGTGCGACTCGACCACCACAAGATCGTGGTCACACTCCACAAAGGCGTGGAGGAGTACAGCGACTTGCCCACTGCACTGGTGTCGGCAGGATATCAGGTCAAGCTGTTCAGCGAAGAAGAAGTGAACCTGGAGTCGGCTTTCATGGCCCTGACGAAAGGAATGGGGACCAAGATCTAACGCCACCGCTGGCCGGAACAAGTCTCGGGAAGTCGAAAGTCCGTCTTTCGAAGTCGTCTGGTATTCGGTGCCTCGAATTTCCAGCGTAAAATATTGACACCACCCTCCTCCTGGACGCGGTGGACATTCCCCACGGATACGATCCTTCGCCACCCCATATCGGTGATGACCATGGTTCGAATCACACCACGCCCGATGGGCTCCCTGGCCCTCGTCATCATCCAGGCCTGGACCGCTGCCGCCTGGTGGTGTCCCGTGACCTGCCAAGCTCAGACTCGATCCCAACTCGATGCCGCGCGCAAGAAAATGGTCGAGACAGCCGTCGTCGAGGCGGGGGTCGCCAACAAACGCGTGATCGAAGCAATGCTCCAAACCCCGCGGCATGAATTCGTCGCACGCCAGTGGCGCAAACAGGCCTACGAGGACATGTCTCTGCCGATCGGCGATCAACAGACGATCTCGTCGCCGTTTATCGTCGCCTTCATGACGGAAGCACTCGATCCGCAACCGACCGACCGCGTGCTGGAAATCGGCACCGGTAGCGGCTATCAGGCCGCCGTCCTCAGCCCACTCGTCCGGGACGTGTACACGATTGAGATCGTGGAGCCTCTGGGACGAACCGCCCAAATCACGCTGGAAAAACTGCGTTACACGAACGTGCACGTCAAGATCGGCGATGGATTCAAAGGTTGGTCCGAGCACGCGCCCTTCGACAAGATCATCGTGACCTGCTCCCCCGAAAACGTACCCCAACCGCTGATCGACCAACTGAAAGAGGGAGGGCGACTGGTAATCCCGGTGGGAGAACGTTATCAGCAAACGCTGTACGTGATGCGCAAACGGGATGGAAAACTGGAACAAGAGGCACTTCGTCCGACTCTGTTTGTGCCGATGACCGGAGCGGCGGAAGAGGCACGCAAGGTGCAGCCAGACCCGCGGAACCCGCGGTTGGCCAACGGCGGATTCGAGAAGCCGGCTCTTGAAACGGGCTTCATTCCGGACTGGTACTACCAGCGACAGGCGACACATATTCGCGACATCAAGGCCCCCGAAGGTGAGTATTATCTCACGATCGAGAACGACGAGCCGGGCAAACCTGGGTGGGTGATGCAGGGATTCCCGGTCGACGGCCGCGAAGTCTCCCGCCTGACGATATCGGCTTGGGTCAAATGCGAGGGGATCGGTCCAGGCCAGAACGAAGATCAGCGGCCGGCCATCATCGTCACTTTCTTTGACGAGAACCGCCAGCAGTCACCTCCTCGCTCGATCGGATCGTTCCGCGGGACAGCCGACTGGCGGCAAGAGACCGAGACCATTCGGGTCCCCCCCTCAGCGCGGGAAGCGATCTTGCGGATCGGGCTCTTCGGAGCTGTCGGAAAAATCAGTTTCGATCAGGTCAGTGTCCAAGCAGCCGACCGCTGACGCAACGGCTCCGATCGGCTACGGCTCCCTGCTCCACAAAAGCATTTAAAGAGGTCAAAGCCCCCAACCGCTCTACCCTACTTGAGCCAGAAATCCAGCGCAGCTTGCTTGAATTGCATGCTACGCTTGCTAGACTAGCTCGGTATCTGCGTTGGGATACCCCGAATCCCCCCCACCGAGCTAACTGCAACCTGCCGGAGCGTGAGAAGCGATTGGAGCGGGCGGCAAGTTGTCCAGATGTGTGTATTGTAAGTATTGTACCTTCAGTGACTTGTGGCCGCGGGCGTGGGAAGCACTTCCCGCCGGTCTCGTGTAGGGGAGCAAACTGATGAATCGATTGATCGTACGGGTTCTGATGTGCGTCGCCGTGGTAACCAGCATTTTGATGGTCAGCACACAGGCCGACGCGGGTTGGCACTATCGTGGATACTGTGGCGCTCCGTACTATGGTTGGGCCGGCTACAGCTACAATTACAGCTATTATGCTGGGGGATGGGGAGGCTGCGGCACGGGTTGTTATACGCCCTGTTACACACCGTGTTTTGACGCCTGCTACGATCCTTGTTATCGCGTTCGGGGCTGTGGTTTGTTGTCGCGGCTGTCTTATCGGATCCGCGCTCACCACTACGGCTACTATTGGGGCAGCAATACTTGCTGGGTGGCCCCCTCCTGCTGTTCGTGGTGCGGAGATCCGCTCGACGACTGCGGGTGTGGTGGAATCGAATCAGGAATTCAGTACGGCGAGCCAACAATCGTTCCCGACCAACAGCCGGGCATGCCGACTCCAGCCACGCCTCCGGCGAACGACCCCAACGGTACTCTTCCCGAGAAGCAAACCTCGTTGACGCGCGATCGCGCTCTGCTAACGGTCGACGTGCCGCAAAACGCGCGGGTGCTGGTCAACGGAATTCCGACCCGCAGCACCGGAAGTCTGCGTCGCTACGTGTCCCGCAACTTGACTCCGGGTTTTGACTACACCTACGAGGTCAAGGCCGAGGTGATGGTGAACGGCACGCCGACGATACAGACGAAGACGGTACAACTGCGCGCTGGCCAGCAGGCCCAGTTGGCCTTTGACATGAACGCGGCACCGCCAATGGAGACGGCCCTGACAATCAACGTTCCGGCCGATGCCAAGGTTTACTTGGCCGGCAACGCCACCCAGGGCAATGGGACGGTGCGTACGTTCCGCACAACCAAGTTGGCCGATGGACAGACCTGGTCGAACTACCTGGTTCGCGTGGTCGTGAAGGACAACGGCGAGGATCGGACGAAGGAAGAAATGATTACGTTGCGAGCGGGCGAACAGCGTGAAATGACGTTCGACTTCAACATTGACAAGGTGGCGACGGCTCGCTAACGGGCCGCGAACCGGTGATTGATTATCGAGCCCTCGGGTGGCGGACCTACCCGAGGGCTTTTTCCTTGCGCGCAGCGGCGCACTGCACCATTCAGACTTCCTTCCACGACGCACAGCGGTCTGCCGCGCTCGCAGCGGAGGACCGTTGGGAGTCCGCTTGCCGAGAGCGGCCTTGCGTTGGCGATCTCCGGCTTCCCGCCCGAGCGAACCGCGAATCCGTGTGTTGGCGGAGTTGCCCCCGACGCGGGCCGCCGCCGGTTGCACAGATGATTGCTGGATCTTTATACTGGGAGGCTACCTGGATCGCAGGCGTAGCGTCCGCGGGGAGTTGTGTGGACGTACACATCGGGCGGATTTCTCCGGATCTCGCGTCTGACAGCGGTTTGCTCTGCTGGTGTGTCCGGGGCAACGTGCGCATGGAAGCGGCTGCGAACAGGGTACCGCTCGGGCTGCTGGAGCGTTCGGGCTGCTGGAGCGTTCGGGCTGCTGAGCGTTCGGGGGTCCGGGGTTGCTCTGTTGCGAGAACGGGACTGGCTCGGCGAGAGGGGGGCGCGACAAGGGCCCTGTCGACAATGGCCCTGGCAGCGTCCAGTGGTACCCGGGGTAGCTCGGCGGAACCGTTACTCGACTGCCCGTGAAGGTGGTCCTTGCTGGCACGGGTGCGTAATGAAATCAGAAGAGAGCAGGTGCGCCGTTTGGCCGGCGGCCATGCAATGTTATCGGATGACCGTGGCTTACGACGGAACCGCTTACTGCGGCTGGCAGACACAGCCCGGCGTCTCGACCGTGCAAGGTGTTTTGGAAGCCGCGTTGCTGCGCATCGTGGGCACTGCGGTGCGGATTATCGGGAGTGGGCGGACCGATGCAGGAGTCCACGCGTGGGGACAGGTGGCCAGCTTCCGGTGCTCGACGCGACTGGCCCCGGAGGTTCTCTGCCGAGCTCTCAACGCAAACACTCCGGATGACATCTACGTAAGAGAGGTGCGTGAAGCGGCGGACGACTTTCACGCCATTCGGTGTGCGGTGAGCAAACGGTATCGGTACATCATCCAGGACGGCACAAACCGGGACCTGTTCCAGCGGGCTTATGCGTGGTACGTTCCTCAACCACTGGACGTTGACGGCATGCAAGCCGGCGCCCTGTGCCTCGTGGGAAGACATGACTTTCGCAGCTTCGAAGCGGCCGGCGCACCGCGCAAGACAAGCGTTCGCACGGTGAGCGAACTGACCGTGCGACGGGTACCGCGAGATGCCGCGGAGAGTATTTTGATCGAAATCGAGGCGGACGGATTCCTCTACAACATGGTCCGCAACATTGTCGGGTCGCTCGTGCTGGTCGGTCGTGGAGAGCAGCCCGCGGCGTGGATGCAAGCGGTGCTGGGTGCTCAAGATCGTGCGTGTGCCGGCCCCACGGCTCCCGCTGGCGGCCTCACGCTCATGGGGGTGCGATATGGAGGAGCCGGGGCCGGGGAGCAGCGACATTGATGGCGGCGGCGGATGGCCACGTCAGGTAACGGGTGCGCGGGATTGGAATCGGAAAGGGCCGACGGCGGGAAAGCATGCGAATCGCTCACATCATTACACGCATGATTGTCGGGGGAGCGCAGGAGAATACGCTTCTCTGCTGCAAGGACGCGGTACGTCTGTATGGCGACGAGACGTTGTTAGTGACGGGGCCGGCCCTGGGTCCCGAGGGCGATCTGCTGGCGCGGGACGGGGCAGGGGACGTCACCGTGAAGCTGCTTCCATCGCTGCTACGTCCGATTCATCCCTGGCATGACGCCCGGTGTTATCGTGAACTGAAACGAGTGCTACGAGTTTACCGCCCCGATGTCGTCCACACACACAGTGCCAAAGCGGGGATGCTGGGACGCATGGCTGCCTGGTCGTTGCAGGTGCCGGCCGTGGTCCATACTGTCCATGGGGCGCCATTTCACGATTATCAGAGCCCAGCGGCACGGCGATTCTTTCAGTGGTGTGAAACCTATGCGGCCCGGCGGTGTCATCATCTCGTCAGTGTGGCCGACGCCATGACCGATCTGCTGGTGGCCGCCGGAGTGGCGCCCCGCGAAAAATTCTCGACGGTCTATAGCGGCATGGACGTGACGCCCTTTCTAGAGGCCGACACGCTCCGCGACTCCGTGCGGCGAGAATTGGGCTTTGCCGATCACCAGATTGTGGTCGGCAAGATCGCGCGGCTCTTCCACCTGAAGGGCCACGAGTTCGTGGTGCAGGCGGCCGTCGACGTCGTCCGCCGCTGCCCACACGTCCATTTTCTGTTGGTGGGGGATGGGATTCTGCGGCCGGAGCTGCAGCGGCAGATCGCCGGGGCAGGGCTGTGCGATCATTTCCATTTCACCGGCCTGGTCAGTCCCGAGAGAATCGCGCCGCTGATGGGGGCCATGGATATGCTGGTCCACGCCAGTCTGCGGGAGGGCCTGGCGCGCGCACTCCCCCAGGCACTCATTGCCGGCAAACCGGTCATTAGTTACGACATAGACGGAGCGCGGGAAGTCGTGCTCCCCGGCGTGACCGGCCACTTGCTGGCACCGCGCAGTGTCCAGCCGTTGGCGGACGCCATCGTGGATCTGGCACAAGATGCGGACAAACGGCAGCGTTTCGGCCAGGCGGGTCGCGCACGCTTCACCAATCAGTTCCGGCATGAAGAGATGGCCAGCCAACTGCGGGCTCTCTACCAGCGCATGCTCGCCCATTAACTGCCGGACACACCCCCACACGAGGTAGACCTTTCGCCAACGGGGGGCTTTGATTAGACTGTACGCACCTTGGCCTGCGTATTGGGTTTGCGCACGCACTGGTGCTGTCCCCTGGGAGGCAATCCGGTGCAGGCCGGTGATCCCGATGCTGCTCCTGTAATGAAAGCGAATCCGTGGTTAGCGGTCGTGATTTTCTCGGTCCTTATCGTATGGTACGACTCATTCGCGCCGGGGCAAGCTGTCAGGTGTGGGAGGCCATTCGGGACGGGAAACGGGTGGCCATCAAGTACCTGCAGCCGGAGGTGCGGGCGAA
This sequence comes from uncultured Planctomycetota bacterium, assembly GCA_963802295.1. GTDB lineage: Bacteria > Planctomycetota > Planctomycetia > Pirellulales > Pirellulaceae > JAJRVM01. The sequence continues at coordinate 585,431 of CAWDIM010000023.1, forward strand.
CAAGGAAGAGGTGGGCTACCTGAGGCACGAGTTGGAGGTCGGGCAGCAGCTGCATCACGCCAACGTGATCGAAATGTACGATTTCGGAATCGATCGTTCCATCGCCTTCCTCGTGATGGAATATCATCCCGGAAAGAACGTCAAGATGCTGATTCGTCAGGGACTCGACTCCTTCGCCTATATGACTCAACAGATCATTATCGACGCGGCTGCGGGACTGCAACATCTGCACGAGAAGGGGTGGGTGCATCGCGACATCAAACCGGACAATTTCCTGGTCAACGAACAGGGCGAGGTCAAGTTGATTGACTTCGCCCTGGCTCACCGCATTCGCACCGGGCTGAGTAAGTTATTTCCCGGACGCTCCAAGGTGCAAGGAACGCGCAGCTACATGGCCCCCGAGCAGATCCGGGGTAAGTCCTTGGACGCCCGCGCGGACATTTACAGTTTCGGGTGCACGCTCTACGAATTGGCGTGCGCCAAATTGCCGTTCACAGGGGTCAGTCCGGAGGACTTATTGCGAAAACATCTGGTCGCCGCCGTTCCCATGGTGGCGGCCGCCAATAAGAACCTCACACCCGATTTCAGCGATCTGGTCAGCATGATGATGGCGAAAGATCCTGCGCAACGGCCGCAATCGATGGCCGAATTCCTGCGGCTTTTCCACGCCATCCGCATCTTTCGATCGGCACCACGGCCGCCGTCGGAAGCGGGAGAAGACCTGCCCGCCTGACCGACACGCGAAGTTCGCCGCGGATCCGTCCAGGGGGCCTCCGGTGGTCGAACGGCAGCGGTGACCAACGCCAGGCCACAGACCGTTTTTATTCCATCCACAGAGACACCAACAGCCCGCAAGACGCCATGGAAACACCCAAACCAGGCTTGGCCTTCGAGCAACCGATCTACGAATTGGAAGTGCGATTGCAGCAGTTGCTGCAATCCGCCGGCGAGAAACCAGGAGCGGAAGAGGAGATTCGCCGCCTGCGTCGAGAACTGGCCGAGACGATGAAGGATGTCTACGACCGCCTGACTCCGTGGGAAACCGTCCAGGTTGCGCGGCACAAAGATCGTCCGCACTCCAGCGACTATCTGGGACTGGTTTTTGACGAGTTTATCGAATTGCACGGCGATCGGCTCTTCGGAGATGATCGTGCCGTGTTGGTCGGTTTTGCCAAACTGGATCAGAAAAAAGTACTGGTCATCGGACATGAAAAAGGGCGGACCTACAAGGAGCGCACCGCGTGCTATTTCGGATGCGCTCATCCCGAAGGCTACCGCAAAGCCATGGCGAAGATGCGACTGGCGGCGAAGTTCGGCTTGCCGGTGATCTGCTTCATCGACACGCCTGGCGCGTATCCGGGAATTGGCGCCGAAGAGCGGGGACAAGCGTGGGCCATTGCCGAAAACATGCATGACATGTCGCGACTGGGCACGCCCATCATCTGTGTGGTGATTGGTGAAGGGGGAAGCGGCGGGGCACTCGGAATCGGGGTAGGGGACCGTGTTGCCGTTTTGCAACATGCTTACTATTCCGTCATTAGCCCCGAAGGCTGTGCCGGAATTCTGTGGAAGAGCCATGAGTATGCCGAGAAGGCGGCCGGTGCGCTGCGATTCACGTCCAAAGACCTGCTCCAATTCGGCATCGTCGATACCGTCATCCAAGAACCGCTGGGGGGTGCGCATCGCGATCCGCACCAGATGGCGACCCGACTCAAACTCTATCTCGTCAAGACCCTGCGGGAACTGCTGGCCATCGACACTCCCAGCTTGTTGCAGCAGCGGTACGAGAAATTCCGGCGCATGGGAGTCTTCCTGGAAGACGCTGCCGGGGCGGAAGATCCCCCTTCCAGCCTCCCCGTGTGAGCCCCCAGCCCACCTCCACACGACCGCCTGGGTACCGCTGGCCGGCGAGTGAAGAAAATGTCACTTGCAACGGCCAGATGTATGCTATGTTTTAGTTAGACCTCACGCGCATCGCGGACAACCCAAGTCTTATCTCGGTCTCGTCGTCGCTTCTCATCTTTGCCAGGAGTTTAGCCATGCGCAAGCAAGTCTGTAATCAGACTGGGCACCGTGACCCCGCGCGTCGTACCGCGAAGCGACGACGTGGAGCGATCATCGTGCTGACAGCCATCATGATGATCGTGTTAATGGGGCTGCTGGCCCTCAGCATTGACACGGGATACATGTACACGATGCAAACCGAATTGGATCGGTCGGTGGATGCCGCGGCACTAGCCGGCGCGGCCTCGCTGGTGAAAGGAACCGACGAGGCCAGTGACAAGGTTGTCGAGTACCTGGTCCGTAATCCTGTGGGGAATTCCGAAGGTGCCGTCACCAATGATCGGCTGGCCGAATTCACCGCTCAATTCCTGGCCGATCACGGCAATGACTATCAGGTGCAGATCGGCAACTGGAATCCCGTCAGCGGGCAGCTGGAACCGGTCGCGCAGTACCCGTCGGCGGTGGCTGTGACGATGTCGTATCCGAACTTGCCGCTCTTCTTCGGACGAGTGCTGGGGAAGGGGAGTTTCTCCATCGAATCGCAGGCCGTTGCGATGTATCAGCCGCGCGACATCGCGCTGGTCCTGGACTTCTCCGGTTCGATGAATGACGACAGTGAACTCCAGGCGATCGCCAAGCTCGGTTTCGACAACGTGATGGCCAATCTGCAGCAGATTCACACCGAACTGGGTGCGCCTCAGTATGGCGACATGCAGTTCGCGCCGCAGTACATCACGGTCGAGGGCCAACCGCCGGCGGATGCCTCGCAGCCACAGATCACCGTGGAATATCGCTACAACGCCGTCTACGTCACGTCGACCCTGAATCTCGAGAACGTGGTGTTGAAATTCTCGGACAATACGACCAGGACCTTTAGCGGCCTGTCGGGTACCACGGGCACCTTCGCCTACAACGGCAAGGCCATTTACCGCGCGTGGGTCAAGTCGGGCGACAACCTCAGCGGCGAAGGGTACCTCTACGGCGAACCGTTCGACTTCAGCTCGACCACGATCCGCAGCACCATCAAGCGGGAACTCGGACTGGTCGGCGTGACGTATCCGTATCCCTCGGGAAGCTGGGAGAGTTTCATTGACTACGGCCGGTCCAACAGCACCAACGCGAATGCGGGCTTCAAGTACAAGTTCGGTTATGCGAACTTGATCGCTTACTGGCTGGAACAGCAGCCCGCCTCTTATCAGACACCCGATCTGTGGAAGGTGAGTGCCCAACCAGTCACGGCGGTCAAGGACGCCGTGGCCGTGTTCATGGACTACATCCAGGCGGTCGACACCAATGATCGACTGGCGTTGGTCGTCTACGACGGGCCCGATGGCAACGCCATCGTGGAAACGCCGTTGACCACCAACTTGGCACTGGTTTCCGATCTGACCAGCCATCGCCAGGCGGGACACTATCACAACTACACGAACATCGGCGCCGGCATGCAGTCCGCTCGGCAAGAACTCGAGCAGAACGGTCGCCTGGGCGCCTTCAAAATGATCGTGCTCATGACCGATGGCAATGCCAACTGGCACAACGGCGTGTACGATACGACGGCGGCGGTCAACCACGTGATTTCGGAAGCCAATGCCGCCGCTAACCTGAACTTCCCGATTGTGACCATCAGCTTGGGGGCTAACGCCGACGTGAGCCTGATGGACCAGGTGGCCGAGATCACCAAGTCGCGGACATTCAATGTGCCGGGTGGCGCGTCGGTGTCGGCCTACCGCGATGGTTTGTACCAGGTCTTCCGAGATATTGCGGACAATCGTCCCTTGAAACTCGTGCACTGAAGACCGCCAACTTCGACGGGCTGGGTGGCGGTCGGCCGCGATCGCCCGGTGTGATTGGTCGGGTTGTCACGGGCAGTCGGTCCCGCCGCCCAGCCGTTTGATTTCGTCAGGGATGACCCAACACACGCAGTCTGCCCCGAGCCGGCTCCGCTGAGCTGGCTCGGGAACTCGGCAAGCCGGCCAGCACCTGGGGGCAACTTGGTCAGCCGACTTGCCAAAGCCGTGCTCGTGCTCACCACCTTTGATTCGATGACGCGGGCGAGGCAGGGGAGTCCGCGGCCAGGATTTGCGAAACCGATTCTGGCCAGACATCGCATCGCCCGCGAGTGACACTCAGCCGTCACTCAACGCCATCTCCGGCACAATCGTCGCTGCATGCCCTGCGAACGCCGGGTCCTCCGGAGAAATCTAGAAAAATCTTCGCCTGCCGAGCGAACACATCGCCCACGAGTGACCTATGCTTTAGTTGAGCCGTATTTCATGCGGATCACTCATCTGAAACATAGCGTTCGCCAATATCCTGTTTTTGCTCTTGCGGCGGAGTATAGCCATGCGTGCTTCCTTGCTTTGCAGTCTCCAGAAGTTCGCTGCCGGGCGGCGGAGACTATCTCGCCGGCGTGGATCGATTATCGTTCTCGCGGCCTTCCTGATGATCGTCATGCTGTCCATTCTCGCACTCACCATCGATACCGGCTACATGTATACGATGCAGGCGCAGCTGGACCGCTCGGTCGACGCGGCCGCCTTGGCTGGTGCCGCGGGATTGATCGAGGGAACTGAGGTGGCTAACGAATCGGTCATCGAGTACCTCGTCCGCAATCCCGTGGGGCAACCCCATTCCATCAATACGAATGACGATCTGGTGCAACTGACTGCCCAGTTCCTGGCCGAACACGCCCACGACTATGACATCCTGTGGGGGAACTGGAACGCGGAAACCGGACAAGTCGAACCGACGGACCAGCTCCCCTCCACGATCTCCGTCTCGATGCGGTATCCCAATCTGCCGTTCTTCTTCGCCCGGGCCTTGGGAAAGGATACTTTCTCTGTCGAAGCGCACGCGATCGCCATGTACCAGCCCCGCGATATCGTCGTGGTGCTCGACTTCTCGGGTTCGATGAATGACGACAGCGAACTCAAGTCCATCAGCACTTTCGGCAGTGAGGCCATCATGGGCGGCCTGCAGACGATGTATCAAGAACTCGGTTCGCCGGTTTACGGCAACATGCAGTTCCAACCGCAATACATCACCGTGAATGGCCAACCGCCAGCCGACGCGTCGAAACCGCAGATCACGGTCGAGTATCGCTACAACCAGGTCTACGTCACATCCACGCTGAACCTCGAAAATGTCGTACTGAAGTTCTCCGACAATTCCACCAGGACGTTCAGCGGCCTGTCCGCCAAGACCGGCACGTTCTCCTACAACGGCAAGGTCATCTACCGTGCGTGGGTCAAGTCGGGCGACAACCTCAGTTACGAGGGGTACAACTATGGCGAGCCATTCGACTTCAGCTCTACCACGATTCGCAGTACCATCAAGACAGCCCTCGGGTTGGACACCGTTGCGTACCCATATCCGTCCGGCAGCTGGAATAGCTTCATCGACTACGGCCGATCAAACAGCACCAACACGAACGCGGGCTTCCGCTATAAGTTCGGCTACGCCAACCTGATCAACTACTGGCTGGAACAGCAATCGGCTTACGCCCGCACACCTGACTTGTGGAAGGTCAGCGCTCAGCCCGTCACCTCAGTCAAGGACGCCGTGGACGTGTTCATGGACTACGTCCAAGAGGTGGACACTAACGACCGGATGGCACTGGTCGTGTACGACGCGGCCGACGGAAACGCCACAGTAGAGGTCGGACTGACGGAGAACTTCGACCTGGTGGCACAGACCGCTCGCCAACGACAGGCCGGTCACTATCACGACTACACCAACATTGGTGCCGGCATGAAATCCGGTCGACTGGAACTCGAAAACAATGGCCGGGTCGGCGCTTTCAAGATGATCGTGCTCATGACGGATGGTCAAGCGAACTGGCACAATGGGTACTACGACATCAACGCGGCCTACAACAGCGTGATCACGGAAGCCAATGCGGCCGCCGCCTTGCACTACCCGATCGTGGCCATCAGCCTGGGTGCCGGCGCCGATACTGACCTGATGGAGTCGGTGGCGGAAATCACCGAATCGCGACACTTCAACATCCCGGGGGGCCAAAGCGTGGCCGCCTATCGTGAAGGCCTGTTTGAAGTGTTCCGAGCGATCGCCGATAGCCGCCCACTGAAACTCGTGAAGTAGACGTCTGACGCTCCGACATCACCATGCGAGCCGCTCTTGCACGAGAGCGGCTCTTTTCTTTGGTATCGAATACTTAACGCGGCCTGCGGCCGCAACCAAACAGGAAATTCGACATCCTAAATTCGAATACCTAAACAAATATGAAATCCAAAACTCGAAATCCCCCCCAGAAAAGTGCCTCCGCTGTCGGCAAAACCACAGTCATGATCCGCCGGCAGATTCTCACCCTGCGGCCTGCTAACGCGTCTCCCTTTCTCCCTTTCTCCCTTTCTCCTTTTCTCTGTCAAGCGCACGACACCCGGGGAGGCGAGCTGATTCGCTGGGGCCGCACGAGGCCCCCTGCCACGATTTGATCTCACGGCCGGAACCCGACTCGGACCAGGCACCCCATGCGCCAAAAAAAGAGTGCCTCGGTCGCCCAAAAACGCGTCTGTAAACCGGTCGCGCGGAAGGCGTTTTTTTGTCGAGAAGTCGTGCGCGCCGCGCCGTTTTCCCGGCGCTGCAAACTGTGCCCAGCGGCGTCCGTCGCGGTCGTCAGCGGCCATTGCCCGACATGGTTCAGGCACTCACAAAGGATCGTCGCCCAGCCAGGAAAAAACGCCGCCCGGGCGGGGAATGCGACCTCCTTGCAACGTCCGATAATGTTTCTTATGTTCGGTTAAAGACCCATTTTCCTCGGGAAATTCGCCCCTTCTCCATCCGCCTGCCGGGATCGCCTGCCCGGCAGCGAAACGCCCCCTGGCCGCTGAGAGCGTCGCTCACCATCGTCGCTTTGGGACCCTGCCTCGAGCCTCAGTACGGGATGTTCGCCGGCATGCCCGACCGGTCGCCGTCCGCCTCCACGCCGGCACTCCCCCCCTGCCCATCGGCACCCGCCGCCCCGCTCTCCAACCGATCATCCAACGCGTGCAAATACGGCCCCAGCACGTCATTGATTTCCTCCGGCATCAGAGCCTGCGACTTGCTCAACAACACCGCGATATAATAGCCAGATCGCGAATTGACTATCGCCTCGCACTGCGTCTGACCCAGCAGCGTCACCGCAAATAACGTGATGATGACACACAACACCACGCCCTTGACGAAACCAAATATGGCCCCCACCTGCCGGTCGAACTCCTTCAGCTTCACGCGATCAATCAGCTTCGACACCCATTGGAAAACGATCCAGATTCCCAGCGAACTGAGCATGAACAAGAGGAGCATCGCCAGGAATACGCTCCAAGGAGCTGCGACTGGCATCCAGGCCGCGAAAGTGTGACGAAACTGGTAGGCCACGACATAGCTGACAAAGATCGCGGCCAGCGAGGCCACCTGCCAGGCCAGCCCCTTATAGGCGCCGAAGGCGGTCGCGATCACCAGCACTGCTAGCATGACGATGTCGTAAGTATCTACAGTCATCCGCGCCGCTCCGCTGCAAGGCTCGGTCAGGGGGCCAAAGCGATTCCACCATTATGCTCAGCAGTCACCACGCTCGCGTCACACCAGTGCCCGCTTTTCGGCGAGGAAGAGGGACAGACGTGCGGCCCGTCATCTTTCGAGCTCAAGCCAGCTGCCTCGGCCCCGCCCCGGCACGGGCTGCGCCAGTATAGCGTGGCGCGTGGAGCGAGCGAAGATGAGCGACCTGCTGAGCAATCTTCACCGGCATGCTCCACGAATCGCTCTTGGCACCGCACTGCGAAATCGACTACAGTCTGGCACCTGACAGGGGAGGGAACGGAGCAGGGGGAGGCACCACGCACAGCCCCCACAGGTCTCAGCAAGGAAGCAGCAACGATGGCCGATTTCAAAACACACATTACTTGTTCCACACTCGCCGGAGTTGGCGTTGGGGCGGCTGGTTACAGCTACGGGATTCCGCCTCAATCGTGCCTGCTCGCCACCGGGCTCTGCAGTGTGTCGGGAATCCTGCCGGACTTGGACAGCGACAGTGGCGTCCCGTACCGCGAATCGGTGGCTTTCATTTCGGCATTTGTGCCGATGCTGCTGATCAGTCGCTTTCAGTCGATGGGCTGGTCACGTGAGACGATTGTGTTGGCCTGTGCCCTGATCTACATAGGCACGCGATTCGGAGTGGCTGAACTGTTTCGTCGCTACACGGTTCACCGCGGTATGTGGCACAGTCTGCCGGCGGCGGCATCGGTGGGGCTGCTGGCGTTCTTGATCACCGACCATCAGCATTTGCAGCTGCGGGTCTACTGGGCAGCGGCGGCGGTCACCGGTTTTCTGGTCCACCTGGCCCTGGACGAACTTTACAGTGTCGACTTCCGCGGCGTGCGTCTTAAGAAATCGTTCGGCAGCGCGCTGAAACTGTGGTCAACACAAGGCGCCTGGCCCAACGTCTCGACGTATGGCAAGCTGATTATTCTTTCATTGCTTGCTTGGGGCGACCCGACACTCATGAAGTACCTGGACGAGCATCACCCGACCGTGGTCCACACTGCGCGCCAGTTAGAAGAGAAGGTCGATCAGCAAGCATCAGATGCTCAGGACGCTTTATTCCGTTAGCACTTGCTGTCGACATTGAATGTCACGGGCCCGTCATTCGTCAGCCTTACCTCCATGTGCGCGAAACACTCCTCGCGCCACGTGAACCCCCAGTCGCTGGACCTCTTCGCAGAAGTGATTGTAGAGACGCTCGGCGAGTTCTGGTGGAGCGGCATCGACGAAGCTGGGACGTCTTCCTTTGCGACAATCGCCCCAGAGCGTGAATTGGCTGACCACCAGCATCGCGCCCCGCACTTCGTCCAACGAACGGTTCATTTTACCTTGTTCGTCTTCGAAGATGCGCAGCCCGACCAGCTTGGCAGCCAGGTACTCCGCATCACGCTGCGTATCGGCATGCCCCACGCCCAGCAGCACGAGCAAACCACGATCGATCTCCCCCACAACTGCTCCATCCACGCGGACTTGAGATTCGCTCACGCGCTGAACACATGCTTTCATGCCCGCAACTTTCCAGCATCCAATCAGGACTGTCGATGGTCTGCCCCGTTATCGGATGGACCCGTTATCGGATGGACCCGTTATCGGATGGACCCGTTATCGGATGGCCCGTTATCGGATGGACCCGTTATCGGATGGACCCGTTATCGGATGGACCCGTCTTCGAACATTTCACGCCGTCATCGTACATCGTCTTCGCGCGGGTCTCAAGCCGCGCCCAGCGGCGGCAACATGACACGTCCTGCCGTCTGGACCACTTTGCCCGTCGCCCCCTAGAATGACCGCCATGAAACCACTACTGGCGATAACGATGGGCGACCCGACCGGCGTGGGTCCTGAGACGATTGCGAAGGCTTGGCCACGCGCGGAACTGCACACAATCTGCCGCGCGGTGGTGCTGGGGCATCCGGAGCTCATGCGCCGCGCAGCGCGCTTGGTGAAGGTGCCGGTCGAGGTGGTGGAGATCGAGCAGGTAGGCAGCTGTCCGTCGCGGGCCGATACCATGCCCTGCCTGGCCTGTTGCGGCCCGGAAGTGCTGCAACTCCCCCCCGGGCGCGTTGATGCGCGCGGTGGCGAAGCGGCCTATCAAGCTGTCACTGCAGCCTGCCGACTGGCGCTGGCCGGGCAAGTCGACGCGATGGTCACGGCTCCGCTGAACAAAGAAGCCCTGGCCGCCGCCGGACACGATTATCCCGGACACACGGAACTGCTGGCCGATCTCTGCTCGGTGCGCGACGTGGCCATGATGCTCTACCTGGCCCGTCGCGGGCCCGACACACAGCACGGCGGCCTGGGGGTGGCTCACGTCACACTGCACGTCGCCCTGCGCGATGTGTTTGGATTGCTTTCGAGCGAGCGAATCCTGCAGACTGCGCGACTGGCCGATGTGGTGACGCGAGCCATGCTGCGAGCCGAAGGCATCCCACGACCTCCCCGCATCGGCGTCTGCGCGCTGAATCCCCACGCTGGTGAAGCAGGTTTATTCGGCGACGAGGAACAGCAATTGATCCGACCGGCCGTGGAGCAGGGCTGTGCGGAGGGACTCGATTTGCACGGCCCGTACCCCGCTGACACGTTATTGTCGCGAGCGGCGAGCGGTGAGTTTGACGCCGTGGTGGCCATGTATCACGACCAAGGGCATATCGCGCTGAAGCTGTTGACGATGCATCAAGCGGTCAATATTACGCTCGGCCTGCCTGTGATTCGCACCAGTGTCGCGCACGGGACCGCCTACGACCTGGCCTGGCAAGGCAAGGCCCAGTGCGAGTCGATGGTGGCCGCCATCCAGGCCGCCGCCAGACTCGTGCATTGTCGCGATGACCTGAAGTGGAAGTAAGGACATTCACGCGTCTTCCCGCGTCTGGTACATGCCCGCGAGCGGCTTGTTCGATCAGGCACCGGCAAAATGACGAACGACAAATGACCCATAAGGTGATCCTCCCGCATGCCGTACACCGCCTCATCCGATTCGTGCATCATGTTTCTGGTACGCCATGCCGCCACGCTCAACAACCTGGCACGGCCGCCGAAGATCCAGGGAGTGGGGGACGATGCGGCTCTGTCGGATGAGGGACGGGCACAAGCCGAGCGAACCGGACGGCTGCTGCAAGACCAGCCGATCGTCGCCGCCTTCAGCAGCCCTCTGCTCCGCGCCGTCGAGACGGCTGGCATCATCGCGAGGCCACACAGCCTGATTCCCACGCCGATTCCGGCCTTACACGAAGTCGACGTGGGGACCTGGGAGGGTCGCTCGTGGGTCGATATCGAGCGGGAGGAACCCGCTGCGTACCTGCAGTTTGTGACCGATCCGGCGACCCACGGTTACGCCGGCGGCGAAAACCTCCGCGAAGTACTACAGCGTGTGATGCCCGCCGTGGAGCAGTTGATGCGGGACCACGTGGGGCAAGTGATTCTCGTCGTGGGGCACAACGTCGTGAATCGCGTGCTGCTGAGCCCACCTGCTGCACGTACCCTTGGCCAAAGCACGCGGGATCGAGCAGGACAACGGCGGCGTGAATATCATGCGCTACCGCCACGGGCAGCTGAAAGTACTGACCACCAACGCCGCCTTTCACCTGCATTGAATGTTCGGCGACTTGTCGAGGCCGACACGGGCTGCGGCTCAGCCGCAGTCGCCAAGGCCCGCCGATGTGTCGGTCCCCCCGAGGACGCGGCCGACAGAGGGCCCTGGTGTGATGGTAGCTGGCCAGCCCGGATGATTCACGCGTGTTTCCAATGTCAGTGTAACCATGGCAGCTATTGCGCGTTCCCTATTTTCAATGATCATAGAACTCTTACGCCTTACGCGGCCCGCGGCCGCAACCAATCAGGAAATCCGAAATCCTCAATTCGAAATCTCAAACAAATTCGAAATTCCAAGATGAAAACCTTCGCTGCCGACAAAACCACAGTCATGGGCACAAACAGATTCCCACCACCGGGAATGCTATTGAAGGTTCCTTCCTCCGTCCTGGCCCGTTTTTGTCATTAGTATTTCTGTCATTCGAATTTGTTTGGGATTTGCGGCTTCGGATTTCGGATTTTAAACATGCGCGCACGGTGCGCATCCTACACGCGAAAACTTTACTCCTCTTCGTACCATGCGACCGCTCGGCGCCCGGCCCACCGGCCTGAATCGACTGCCGTAGATCTGGCTTGGAGGGCGGGAGAGTAAGAGTAAGAGTAAGAGTAAGAGTAAGAGTAAGAGTAAGAGTAAGAGTAAGAGTCCGTACCGTGCCCCAAGTCGCCGCGCGGATCAAGGTGACCGCCCGCGGTGTCCGTGTGCTGCTGTCCGGTTCGTAGCCGTTTCTCGACCACTCCCCGGCAGATCGCGACACGCTCTCTGATGAACCGGTCTTCCGTTCTCCGACTCAGCGTCCCGGCGCGGAGGACGACTTGAGTATCTTGGCAGCGGCTTGCAGTCGCTCGATATACTCGTCGGTCCGTTCCTTGACCTGCTGATCATTGGGGCGAAACTCGAATTGACTGGGGTCCAGGTCGGTTCGCGTACGGACTTCGAACAGTTCCCAAGTAACGAGGGGAACGCGGCGTGGCGTGGCGTTCCCCTCAGTCGATTCGTCGCGATAGAAGGAGAAACTATAGGGAAACAAGGGGATTATCTGATCACGTCCGAGGATCAACGTGACGCCGTGTGGGAGATGTTGCGGCAGTGCTTCGAGGTGGGCACCGCGTCCGGCCAGAATATCGTCTTTCTGGTCCGGCAGCAGGCGTGCCAGCACTTCTGGCTTCCACTCCCCTTCCACGCTCCATACCGGGAGTTTGGCAACCATAAGCGGCTGAGGGGTGCGAAACTGGAAATTCTCTTCCAGCTGAGACAGAAGCCGCGGGACACCTCCGAGGGCCATCCAGAATGATGGCGGAACAATGGTCGGTTCCGCCCGGGCGGCCGCATCCCGCAGCCGACGCAGGTTAACGCGTGACACGCTGGTTTGATCGGCCTGATACTGCAATATCCAGAGGAAATCACCGTCGCTGATTTGCCGCAGACTAGATGGCTGATCTCCCAGCCGCAGTTTCAGATCGAGTTGCAGCAGGAGTTTCGGGCCCTGGGCGAGCTGCAAATACATTCCTGAACCGACTAGCTGTTGGTCGAAGATATTCACGCGCTGACGCGTTTTAGCTTCGATCCCAGCGCGCAAGAGCAAGGCCTGGACCGCTTGAGCGACAAGTTCTTGTCCCGTCGGCGTACCGCTGGTGGTGGCCCCCGGCGAAACCGCCCCCAGACCCGGCTCATCTGACACAACCTCTCTACCATAAACAACTTGCGACGATTGCCCCGCAGCTAAGGGAATCGCGGCAAGCAGGCCGATAGCCACTGAGAGTATGGGCAACATGTGGTTCATGGTGCGGTTGTGTTGGTTTTGCCAAAGAAACTCGTTGTATCACGCCGATCAAAAACCCACAGAGACGTTTTTTCCCGCACAGCTTGCGCGGGATGACCCAGCGTCCTGGCGCAGCCACCGGAACGTGCGGTGGCGTGGTCCAGGTCGCAGCACGAGCGGGACCAGCCTGGGCGGGCCATTTTAGGGTGGCAGGCGAGGTGGTGTCCACGCCAAAAGGACAACGCAAGCCGAGGTTAGTGCCCGTGGAGTCCTGTACCGTCCACACTCATTCCGATCAGACCAGCTAGGAGTCACCAGCAGCTCAGGCCCATTTTAATCGTTCGCCGGGCCAGAACGCCGCGTAGGGGGGATATTATGAAGACCAGCATGTCGCGTTGGATCATGCTCATCGCCATCGCCGCGACCGCGGTGGGGTGTGCTCATACGAGATCGTACAATCTGCCGCCAGCCGAGCGGCTCATGGAGCCCGGGCCTGGTGTCGGTGGTCCCGGCCCGGGAGTCCTCGCTCCGCCTCCGGCCCCCGTGATCAACACGGCAATGATGATGGGGGGACCGATGGGGGGGCCGATGGGCATGCCCATGGGCGACCCGATGGCCGGCTGCGGCATGATGATGCCCGCCGCGCCCCCCACGGTCCAAATCTTGTTCTCGCGACCCGAGAGCTTGATGGTGGCCTGGGATGTCGGTGGAGTCGGCTATTTCGACTCCGAGCCCTTGGTGGTACCCGGCCGGTCCACGTTTCCCACGGGCGGGATTTACCGCTTGAAGATCGCCAACATCGAAGGACGCGAAGGGGTCGAACGATACCCGACACTGGAGATCGGACCCGTAACTCCACGCACCGAAGCGTATTTGGCGCATAATGCCATTCCCATCCAGTTCACCGAAGAAGATTTCGATCAGGTGGCGGCCGGCAACTTCGTCACGAAAGTCATCTATCTGCCCGATCCGGAATTCCAGGAACTGGCCCTGGCAGGTGTCGAGACATTGGTCAGCACCCGACTCGATCCAGGTATTGATCCGATTGTGGAAGCCGATCGCCGAGGATCCATCCTGGCCATCATCCGCATGGGCAATAAGGACCTGGAAGTCCCCGGCGGCATCAGCGATGGACAGGGCGGAGTCATGCAGGCGAGTGCCGCCATGGGTGGCGGTATGCTGGGTGCTTGCAGCCCGTACGGTGATAACTGCCAGCGTGGCTGCCCGCCCGGAACCGGCCTGCTGCCCGGCGGCGCTGTTCCGTACGGCAACGTCCCCTCGTACTTGTCGGGCGTCACCGTGCCGCAATATGGCATGCCGATTTCAGGTACGCCGATCGGATTGCCCGGTCCGCCGCATGTTCCGCTTGGAGTCCCTGCCGGGCTCCAGAAACACGTGATGACGAACCGCACGCATAACCATATTCCCGAACCGGCTCACAGTTTCAAGATCAACGTTCGCCAGCAGCCTGGCTACAGCTATCCGGCGCCGCCCACGCGAATGCGCGTCCTGGAACAGAGCATCTATCCACCGATTCGTTACGGTCAGACGATTCACGACGCTGACCAGTGCGTACGGTAATTTGAGTATGTCGGTGGGAGGCGACTCCCGTCGCCCGGCGAAGAACCAGATCTTCCGGCGTCGGCAACCAGAGTCGCCTCCCGCGTTTTTTCACCATGAGAGATGTGGCAGCCAGTTCGACCAGCACCTCTATACCTACACCTCTTTCAGCAGTCTTCCAGCGCCCCGAGCAACAACCGCTCATCCGTCGCGGCTCCGGGCGGACGATAGATGTCGCGAGAACTCAAGGACGAGGAACCGGCAAGCCGGGGAGAGTGACCAACATGGTTCCAGAACACACTTGCTGGGCACTGCTGGTCGTGCTGACCTGCGCATCAACGGCGATGGCTCAATCCGGTCCGGCCCCATCCGATCCGGTGATGAGCAGTACGGCGCTCACGCCCCCTGCCCCGCTGGGAATCCCGCGTACCGATCTCCCGGGGGCAGGCACAGCCATCTATCGGCCCTATCACTATTTTCAGCGTGCCGATATGCCTCCCGGCTCAATCGGACAGGCACAGTTGATGCGGGGCGGCCCGTTGCCCGGCTATTACCAGTCGGTCGAGATTTCGGCGCCGCGGGGTACGCAACTGGCGCTGGCCATAGATGGCACGTTTGAACCGCCGCAACCGGCGCCGCTCAAAGCCGGCCTGCTGATCGGCAGCGTGTATCGACTCAAGGTCACCAATATCCCCTTCCAAGAGGGGCAGGAGCTTTTTCCCAGTATTGAGATCATCAATCGCCTCTATCCGCCCCAAGGCTCGGAGACGCGGTTTCCCATTCCGATTGAACTGACGCGCGAGGAGTTGGAGTTGGCGTTGCGAGGTCAGTTCGTGATTCGCGTGATTTACCTGGAAGACCCTCGCACCGCCCTGCCCCGTCGCGAGGATCCGGCGCAACAGCGTTATTTCGAGGTTGGCCCGGGCCAGGATCCACTGGAAGTCGCCGACGGCCTGGGCCGCCCCATGGCCATCCTGCGGATTGGTTCGCGGGTGCCGGAACTGGATCCCGCCACCGGCCGCTTCCTGTTCGATTCTCCGCCCTGGATGCGATTTCCCGAAGTGTTGATGGACGAGCCCACGCAGGCCCCCGATCCGTCGGCCGAGCCCAGCGAAACGAACGCGGGGCTGGGAACCGGGACGGGACGACACTTGCCCCGCAGCACCGCTCAAACACGCCAGACTGGTGTGGGAGTGAACCGATGACGCGTCTTGAATCCTACGTTGCCACCGCCCCTCCGGTCCGGGACGCGGGTCACTGGCTGCTGATCGCCGCGGCCGTCGTGATACTCTGCTCATGCCGGGGCATGGATTCACAGATCGCGCGCGTCCCGCAATCGGCGTTGCCACAGCCGAACTCCAGCACCGCCACCGCCTCAGCCTCGTTGCTGGCCGCCGCGCCGAGCAGCCTGCCGGCGGATGTGCCGGCGAGCCAATCGTTGTCGGATCAGAACCGGGAAGTGCCGGCCTCGCAGGTGCCGTCGTCGAGCGTATTGCGAGCGGGGCATACCACTCCGGTCATGCCGGCAGTGCTGCCAGCTGACGGCGCCATGTTCGTGCAACCGCCACCGGCCAGCGCCGCTCAGACCATGGTGCAAGTCTCGCCGATGCCGACGCCCCTCCCCTACCCTGCCGGCACGACGCCAGCAGATTCGTCGGCGTACGGCCAGTACTGTCCCGCGCCGTATCCGCCGCCATGCTACACCCAAAGGGTCTATCCACCGTCCTGCTATCCTCAGCCCCTGATGTGTCAGCCCGAGCCATCGTGCCCTGGCGGAATACCGTGTGGACCGTGGACCCCGCCCGGACTCCCCTGCCCTTGGCCGGAGGATGAATACCTGTGCGATGGCGGCGACAGACTCCCCTCGGTACAGGTCAACAAGGACTGGAGCCTGGACGGGCTGGCACTGGAAGATACCGTCGTCCATTACGACACCATCGCGGGAGAAACTCACGTCGAGCCGAGCAATCGCGTCTGCCTGTATGCCCCGCGGTTTGCCTCGGTGCGCAAAGTCTACGGTGCCCTGCAGCACGATTACCTCGACCGCATCGCCGGTGTCGATCTGCCCGTTCCGATCGAAGGCCTGGGCGATGTGCAGATCGCCACCACCAAGGTGCAGCCGGTCCAGCCCGGCTTGAATCTCGGGACGGCCGCGCCGAGTGGTATTCGCGAACGCACACCATCGATCGGCTTGGATAATCGTGAGGGCCTGGTGGGAACGCACGGCAGCGTGATTCCCTACGAAGACTTCACCGACATCCATCGAGCGATGATGGATAATTCCGAAAAGGCACGTCTGACGCAGTTGATCCAAGCGGCGGTCGTCTGGAGCCACGATGCGGCCGTGCAGGTTGTGATCGACAATATCGCCACGCATGAAGACGTGTCGGTGGCCGCCGCCCAGGACGTCCATGTCTACTCGCTGGAAGGCAAACCACGCCTGCAAGTCTGTAAGATGGCCTCGCGCAAAGAAGCACGCCCCGGCGAGACGGTCGAGTTCACGCTGCAATTCGAAAACGTGGGCGATCAGGTGATCGGCAATGTGACGGTCATCGACAACTTGACCACGCGACTGGAGTATGTCGAAGACAGCCAATCGTGCTCGCTCAAGGCCAACTTCTCCGCCTCGCAGAACCAAGGTGAGTCGTTGACGTTGCGGTGGGAAATCACGGAACCAATGAAGGTCACGCAAGGGGGCGTGATCCGCTTCACCTGCCGCGTCCGCTAACCGTGACCGCGCCGAGAGAGTCCTGCCCCAGGGCCGTTACACCCTCGGCATTCCCGTCCCTTCCGTTGCTGGGTGGCGACGAAGATGCGTGGCGATGCTCGGCCATCCCTCCGCGTTGAGTCAACCGTGACCTGGCGGTCCCAGGTCCCGGCGAAAACCGCTCGCCGACAAGCACGGACCCCTCAAACCGCGTAGAAATCCAGCCGTTCTTGCATTTTCGGGCTCGTGCCGTCACCATGATGGTCTGCGCTGCAGTCTACGGTCGCCGCGCGCGAAGGCTGTCCTCCGCGCCGCCGTGTCCGGAAGGTGATGTTGCTCGACTGTGCATTTCGAGTGTTAGTCGGTACCATCTGCACACGGTGCGCGCATGTTTGGATAGAAATTCGAATTCCGAAGCACGATATGAAAAAAATCCCAGACAGATTCGAATGACAGAAATACTACTGACAAAAACGCTTAAGGACGGAGGCTGGAACATCCAGTAGCATGCCCAGTAGTGAGAATCTACTAGCGGCCCGTGACTGTGGTTTTGCCGGCAGCGGAGGTTTTTTCTCTTGAGTTTTTTATCTTTCGAATTTGTTTAGGATTTCGAATTTCCGGTTTTGGTTGCGGCCAGTGGCCGCCTTCAGTATCTAGCAGAATGGAAATCGTATGACCGACTCGTGGATCGCTCAGCGGACCCGCTCGTTCGACAGCAGCGGCATCCGCAAGGTGTTTGAATTGGCCGGCAAAATGCAGTCGCCGATCGACCTGTCGATTGGCCAACCGGACTATGATGTGCCCGCACCGGTACGGGCCGCCTGCATCGAGGCGATCCAGTCGGGCAAGAACAACTATGCGCTGACGCAAGGCATGCCGGTGCTGCGCGAGAAACTGCAGGGGCGTGTCGACGAGCAATATGGGCACGCGGACCGCAAAGTATTCGTTTCATCCGGCACCAGTGGCGGTCTGGTACTGGCGCTCCTCTCGCTGGTCAATCCTGGCGACGAAGTGATCATTTTCGAGCCTTACTTCGTGATGTACGAATCGTTGACGCGACTCGTGGGCGGCACGCCGGTATTGATCTCGACCTACCCCGATTTCCAGATCCCCGTGGATCAGGTGGCCAACGCGATCACGAAGAACACCAAATTGATCCTGCTCAACAGCCCCGCCAATCCCACCGGCGCGACCGCTTCGCTCAAGGTCGTCCGCGCTCTGGCTGAATTGGCTCGCCAACATAATGTCGCTCTGATCTCGGATGAACTTTACAGCCAGTTCTGCTATGACGCGCCGTTCGAGTCACCCGCTCAGTTCAACGAACGGACGATTGTCATTGATGGCTTTTCCAAGAACTACGCGATGACCGGCTGGCGACTAGGATTCGTCCACGGCCCGGCGGAGGTCATCGACACGATGGTCAAAGTCCAGCAGTACACGTTTGTCTGCGCACCGCAGCCCGTGCAATGGGCTGGCGCGGTGGCGATGGATGTGGACATCCAGGAGCACATCGACGCGTATCACAAGAAACGGGACATGATCGTCGAAGGACTCGCTGATCTGTATGAGATGGCCGGCCCCAGCGGCGCCTTCTATGTGTTCCCCAAGACCCCTTGGGGCACGGGGACTGAATTCAGCAAGAAAGCCATCGACAACAACCTGTTGATTATTCCCGGTAAGGTATTCAGCCAACGCGACACGCATTTTCGGATTTCCTACGCGGCCTCCAATGACACTTTGGCGCGGGGCATCGAGGTCCTCCGCAAGTTGGCGCGTAGCTGAAACTGTCCCGACTGCTGTCACAGGGTGGAGCCGGTGGGCGGGCCCGCTGAACCGTGGCGGGTCGACCGACAGCGGGGCCTGCCTCAAATAGAAAAGCCCGGTCAGGACGGCGTTCTGACCGGGCTTCGCTTCAGCGTGGTTAATCCTGGCTGCTCGTCACTGGTTCCTTACGCGCTCTTGGTGCGCGGTTCGGGCATCTTGAAGAGTTTTTCGCGACCGTCCACCACGTCGTCGTTCACCACATAGGCGCTCCCCGGCGTCTGCTCGGGCAACTCATACATGATGTCCAACATTACTTCCTCAATAATACTCCGCAATCCACGCGCCCCCGTCCCCTTCGTCAGGGCGCGGTGGGCAATTCGCCGGAGAGCCGTTTCGGTGAAACTAAGCTCGCAGTTCTCCATTTCAAAGAGTGTCTGATACTGTTTCACCAACGCGTTTCGCGGTTCGGTCAACACGCGCGTCAAACCGTCTTCGTCGAGCGGTGTGAGCGCACTGATCACGGGCAAGCGTCCGACCAGTTCCGGAATCAGCCCGTAGTGCAACACGTCGTCGGTCGTCACGTGCGGCAGTAATTTCCCGGGATCGGACTTCTTCTCGACGGCACTGCGTTGCCCAAAACCCATCGTCGGCTTGCCCATCCGTTTGCCGATGATGTCTTCAATACCGACAAACGTGCCGCCGCAGATGAACAGGATGTTCGTCGTGTCCATCTGAATGTACTGCTGCTCGGGATGCTTGCGCCCCCCTTGCGGCGGCACATTGGCCACGGTCCCTTCGAGCATTTTCAGCAAGGCCTGCTGCACGCCTTCCCCAGAAACATCGCGCGTGATCGACACGTTCTGGCTGGTCTTGCCGATCTTGTCGATCTCGTCGATGTACAGCACTCCCCGTTGCGCTGCTTCCAGATCGAAATCGGCAGCATGCAGCAGTTTGAGCAACAGGTTTTCCACATCCTCGCCGACATAGCCGGCTTCGGTCAGAGTCGTCGCATCGCCAATGGCAAAGGGGACGTTTAAGACCCGCGCCAGCGTGCGTGCCAACAGCGTCTTGCCGGACCCGGTAGGACCCAAGAGCAAGATGTTGGACTTCTCGATTTCCACGTCCGAGCCTTCCCAGCCCAAGGACAGACGCTTGTAATGATTGTGAACGGCCACGGCCAACACTTTCTTCGCGCCGGCCTGCCCGATCACGTACTCATCCAGCTGCTTCACAATCTCGCGCGGTGTCGGAATCTCCTTAAATAGTTTCTTGGTCGAGCCCCTGCGACGCTGTTCCTGTTCCAGAATCGATTGGCAAAGATCGATACACTCGCCGCAGATGTAGACATCCCCTGGTCCTTCGACCAGCGGTCCCACATCTCGGTAGCTCTTGCGGCAGAACGAACAGAAGGCGTTCTTCTTCGTTGTGCCGCTGCTACGTCGGCCTCCGCCCGAGTCTTTTCCCGCGGGCATAATCACTCCTTTCGGATCGTCGAAGACGACAGTCACTTCGTCCTGCCGCCATCGTATCAGGCTCTACTTCCTCGGTGTCGCTCGATCCGGCCGAAAGGGCTGCTTCGTACTTCTTACTGTGCCCAGGCCCTTTTGGGGCTTCCCTGTCCGCGATTCGTCGAGCTGCCAAATCCACGGTTGTCGCTGTGCCCATGGCCTCCCAGGCCCTGAGTCATGCTGAAGGTTTGACCGGCACATTCCGCGAAATCGCGATGATCCGCTGAGTCACCCGGAGGTCGACCCATCATCGCTACTCGGTTCCTTCAACTCCTCTTGGAGCTTGCGCCCCAGCACAGTCTTTATTGTTCGGAATTCCGTCTCGCTGATGTCACCCTCGTGGTGCATTTCTCGGAAATTCGTCAGCAGGTCGCTTGCTGTTTGCCGGTCGTCGTCGATGCGATCCCGAAACCTTCGCAGCATGTAGTAACCCACCGTCAGCATGACCATCAGAACGGCTACCCAAAGCACTGCCTTCGCAGTCGTTGTGGTGAGAAATTCCTGCATGGTTGGACGTCGAGCAATGGAGATGCCACGCGGGCTCAAGGGTTCGCTGATGAGAATATGTCGAATATTATGCACATTGGACAGAACAAGTCCAGAATTTCCAGTCCACAATGCCTAACTCACGCTGAAACTGGAACTTACGGACTGGACATCCAATCCCTGCCGTGCCGCGGCTTTTCCCTCTGCCGCCAAGTCCCTGCCCCCGGCCAGCCTCCACCGACGCTTCGGCAGATAGCGAGTCAGAGGGGGTCTGTCACCAGCCGCTCACCGGCCCTTGCAACCTGAACGCCCCCCCATGGACACCTCACTCACCGGCTGATAACAACCATACGCGGGTCATTGCTCGGCGGTTCGCACCGGCGCCGCCAAATCGACGACAAGTCCGCAGTGGTCCGACCCGTAGTCGACCGTCACCGCTCGGTCCACCACCCCTAGCCCCGCCGAGACGAGGCAGTGGTCAATCGGAATCATGAATACCGGCAACTGCAGGGGCCACGTCCCCCGGACCCCATAACCGCGCCCGCTGTCCCTCAGTAACCCTACTTCCAGCAGCTGCCGAAAATGGGGAGACCAGGGCGTACAGTTGAGATCCCCCAACAGCGCGCAGGGCCCCACAGTGCTCGCCATGCGTTGGGCCAACGCCGCCAATTGTTTGTTGCGCACACCGCTGGCGGCTGCGGACACCGGCGGCAGGACGTGAGCCCCCACGAGCGTTAACGTCTGCTCCGACAGCACCAACTTCACTTCAATCGCCGGCACACCTCCGCCCGGCAACCGAAATACTTCGGCCTGTGCCCATGGCGTTTGGCTGTACACCGCGATCCCGAAATTGTCGTCCTGGGGAACTTGTCGCCGGTACCGATAGGTTGACTCCAGCGGTGCTAAGGCCTCTCGCCAGAACTCGTTGTACTCCAAGACGAACAACACATCCGGACGGCAGTCGGCAATGATCTCACGCACCGCTTGACTCCGCCTGTTTCCCGCGTTGACGTTCATCGCCATGACCCGCACGCTTTTCCCTGGCAATACCTCCGCTGGCCGCCCGACGTAATACGGGTAAATCAGGCAAAGATTAACGATCACACAGACAGACAGGGGCAACAGCACTATCCATCGGCGCAGCACCACCGCGACCAGCAGCAGCAGACCGCTCACCGCCAGATACTGAATGCGAAAGTGGCTCGTCAGGTCCAGCATCCACCAGATACGTCCCAGCAGGCCGCCGAGGCTACAGCACAGCAATACACACGTTGCCCAGGACAGCGTGCCGGCCAAGCGGGAGCGCGTCGTGGAGCCCGGTGGCGTCGGCTCGCTCGGTGCTGGCATTCGAGTCTGTTGCCGGAAAGGTGTGTTGAATTTCACGCACAAAGCTCGCTATGAGACGGGAACGACAAGGGGGCCGTTCAAGTTACCGAACCGGTACGACCGATACCAGACCAGGGGGTGTCTGCTCGCCGATGGTCGCAGGTGGCTGCGAGTCATCAGGTCGTCGGAAACGCCCCGTCCAGGACGGGAATCACCGCCGAACATGGGGACGCAAGGATGCGCAGCAGACGAATTGGCCTGGCCATCATGCGGATCCGCACCGTGCCGATCTGTGCGGCGCTGGCGTGTGTCCTGACGATCCTCCAGAGTATCTCCCCCCGCGAGGCACAGTCACAGCCGGGATATTCCGGTCCGGGATACGCGGGCCCCGCCGCCGCACCCTCCGGCGGTGCACCACTGCCCCTTTTCGCCACGCGTCAAACGGTCTTCGCGATTCCCTTTACGGTCGACCGCCGAGTCGTTCAGCCGGTCGAGGTGCATCTTTATGTATCCGTCGACCAGGGAACCACCTGGCAACTCCACTCGCGACAAGCTCCCAGCACACGCCAATTCACGTTTCGCGCTCAAGGTGATAGAGAATATTGGTTCTCCTCTCGCACGCTCGACGGAGCCCAGCAGGCTCAATCCCAGGGCCCCCTGCAACCCGAACTGCGAGTCGTTGTCGATACGGTCCCTCCGCAACTCGAATTCACGGCCCGGCCGGGTGAAGGGGGCGAGGTCATCACGTCGTGGCAAGTCTTCGACCAGAATCTGCTGGCCTCGTCCCTGAAAGTCGAATATCAGGAAGGAGTTGCCGAGCCGTGGAAACCGGTCGCGGTGCAGCGTCCCGACGACAATGTCGTGCGTACCCAGTATCAAAGCCAGATGACGTGGTGGCCCGAGACACAGTCGCCGACGATCAATATCCGGGCGGAAGTGCGCGATCGCGCCGGCAACCTGGGCGTGGTTAATCGCCGCCTGCTCCTCCCCTCGCTCGTCACACAACGAGCGGCCGCGGCCGGCGGACCGCCGCCGCGGCCCGCCGATCCGTTTGCCCGTCAGGGGCAGCGCAGCGAAGGCGCGGTGCCCTGGCCCAGCGATCATCAACCCGGCGATAGCCGGTTCGGCAGCCTCGCGTCGGACTGGGGAGATGCGAGCGACAGCCGACTGCCAGTCGCTGAGCAAGATAACGCGGCCAGCAGCGGCACCACCGGATTCGCGGCACAATCGACCGCGCTGCCGGATCGCGCCAACGCGGCCTTTCCAGCATCTCGCACTGCCACGCCGGCACAGCCGACCGCTGCGCAGAGTGGTGAATTGATCGGTGGTCCGGCCAATCCCGCCAATCTGGAGGGGAACGCATCGGCCGCGGCCGCAGTGCCACCCTCTGACAATGCCCTGTCGGCGGCACCGAGTGCCGGCGGGCAACCAGTCTCGCCCGCGATGGATACCGCAGGCGCGGCCTCCTTCGATGTCGCCCATCTGCTGCCCGCGGGCGAACGGCCGCAGATGACCAATTCGCCGCGATTTCGACTCGACTACGATGTGGATGCCGTGGGACCGGCGGGCGTGGCGGAAGTGCAGTTGTGGGCCACCCCGGACGGCGGACGTACCTGGCGACTCTGGGGCACGGATGACGATCTGCAAAGCCCCTTTGATGTCGTCGTGGAACAAGATGGGATCTTCGGCTTTCACGTGGTCGTGGTCGGCCGCAACGGCATGTCCGGGCGCAAGCCCAGGACCGGTGATCTGGCCGACGTGTGGGTGGGCGTCGATACGACACCACCCACCGCTCAACTCACGTCAGCCACCTACGGCGACGGAGCCCAAACCGGCAAACTGCTCATTCAGTGGCAGGCCACCGATCAATTGCTGGACGCTCATCCCGTGACCCTGTCGTTCAGCGAATCGGCCGAAGGCCCCTGGACCGCCGTCGCATCATCACTCCCCAATACGGGACAGTTCGCCTGGACCGCCGATCCGCAGTTGCCGCCGAGCGTCTTCTTGCGATTGGAGGTGCGCGACGCCGCCGGTAACGTCACGAGCGACCAGACCAGCGAACCGGTGCTGGTCGACGGCCTGGCTCCCAAAGCGCGCATTCGCGGCATCCTCCCCGTGCAGGAACTCGACCGCGAAGCCTTCCGCCACCCGCGACGTGGCTGACTCAAAAAGACTCAAAAAGAGATCAAAAAGGGGTCAGGACTCTTTTCCTGCTAGTGCTTTGTCACAGCTAAATATTGGGGTGCCTGGGGTCGAGCGCAGTGAGCCCCCAGATCGCTGATTTCCAGGGGTTCGCTGCGCTTGACCTCGGCCACCCAATCCCCAAATTAAGCTGTGACAAAGCACTAGGAATCTTTTCCGGCTGAAGATAATCCTGAACCCTTTTTGATTCCGCGCGTGCAACGCTTTGCTATTCCGCGTCAGCATCGGGGATGCCGACAGCTCTTCGTATTGCGTTGCGCTCAGCTAGTGCAGCGGCCACGATTTTCCGAAAAACGCTGACCACCGCCACTCCGGTACATAGCGGTTCCGTCCTGGTTCGTTCAGAATATCCATTCGTGCAAGACGATCAGATCGCCAGTATCCGGATCATCCGCGACCAAGTACAAGTCTACGCCTTCGATATGCATTGTGCCATATCCAGGTGTCGCGTGCGACGTGTTCGATTACAGACTGCGCAGGTAAATGTCTTTGAACTGCACCACCATCGGTTCGCCCACATGCACCTGCAGCGCAAGCCAACCTCGGGCCAATCGCTTCGGGTCGCCATCGTCCAGTTCGCACATCGTCACACCGTTGATCTTCAGCACGATGTGTCCCTTCTGCGCCACAATGGTGTAATCGTTCCAGTCCCCGTCCTTGACGGCCTTCAGCAACTCTGCCCGGTCACCGACTGAACCGGTCACCTGCTTCTGGCCCGCCTCGTCGATGGCCACTTGCTGTCCGCGTTCGGCGAGCACATCGCGGAGCAAGTATTCCATGATCACACCGGTCCAGCGGCCGGAGGTATCGAAATCCGCTTGCGTGCCCACGAACGGATCCCCCTGCGTGTCGCCCGCCGGACGCTTGCGGACACGGAAATAAATCCCGGAGTTGCCGTTCTCCAGACGGAATTTCACCCGGAGTTCGAAGTCCTGTACCTCGTCCTTCCAGACCAGGAAGTTGTTCTCGCTCAGGTTCGTGTCGGCCGTGGTCTGGCCGGTGATCGCGCCGTCACGGACCGACCAGATGGCCCGATCCCCCTGCCAACCGTCAAGCGTCTGGCCATTGAAGAGCGAGACGAATCCCGGTTCCTGACCCGGTGCGGGCCCGGTGCCTGGTATCGGTCGCACGGGGCGACTAGTCCGCGGCGTCATCGGCGCTGCCAGATCGCCGGTCGCAAACTGGATCGCATCCAGATAGAACTGGAGCACTTGTGGATTCGAATAGAGGTTGGCCATGTGGCCGAACGACGTGTTGAAGATTCGCCCCTTACCGTAAGGCTTCACCCACGTGAGCGCAAAATCGTTGTCCTTCCGGTTGATCCATTGGACGCCCATATTCGTGCGGGACGGATCGAGTGACATGATTACGCGCAGCTTCGTGCGGTCATAGGGCGGCCCGTACTCGTAGATCTCGTCGGTCAGTCGGAAGTCTTTTCCGCCAAAAGCCGCCACCAGCGGATGATCGGGTTCCTCCACCAGCACACCTACTTCCTCCGTCCACGGATGTCCCGTAAATTTCGCGCCAAACACTTCCCTGAACTCGGGCCAGTGCGAGTTGGCCGCGATCGCGAAGTGCAGGCAGACCACACCCCCGCCCTGCTGGAGATAGTCCAGGAAGCTCTGTCGCAACACGGCCTCGACTGCCGCCGCATCGGCGCCGATTTCCTGGAGCGCCTCCTTCTCCATGTCCGCGGCAGTGGGGGTGATCCAGGCACCCGAGGCATTGTTCAACACGATTGCGTCGAACTGCCGGATGTTCTCCGGAGTGTACATGACGATGTCGTCGCTGACGACCGGCTGGAAGGCACCGCTGACCTCGCCCAGCGCCCGCAATCCCTCTTCGCCAAACGGAATGCAGTAGCCTTTGTGCGGGTCTTTGTCCATGAGTGACGGGGGCGTGTTCCAGATCAGCACCGTGCGGGGTCTCTGCGGCGCAATTCGCGGCGTGACTTCCTGGGCCGCCTTGCGGATCTTCTGCACCTCGTGCGGAGGAACCTGCGCTCGGGCCGCCAGCGACAGCACACATACGATCGAACCGGCCAGTAACGCCAAGCCCACGTGACGCGCTCTCATGGTCAACGCTCCTTTCAGCTAAACTCGTACGTCATATCGTATCACAAACGTATCATGCCTGCTGGCGAGGTGGACACACCTGAAGGAGCGGATAATGAACTCGATCGCCTGGTCGCTCGCAGTCGTGACAGCCATGGGTGGGGAAATCGTGTGGGATACCGAATCCCGCGAAGGTCCGGGGGCCAAGGCGCCGATCCAGTTGGCCTGTGGCGACATTCTGGCGGCCAGCACGGTCCGATTGAGCCCGAGCGGGGCCGTCATTGAGTGCTTTGGCAGCCGGGATCTCGGCCAGACGTGGGAACTGCGCGGCGAGATCGTTCGGGATCCGACCCCCAAGGTGGATTTGGGAGACGGCACGTTCCTGCAGCGTCGCAACGGTGAACTGCTGTTCGTCTATCGTCACAACTTCGACTACTATTTCGACCGCGATCTGGCGGACAAAGACCATGTCTATCGCATTGAGGTCGCGATCAGCCGGGACGAGGGCCGGACGTGGCAGCCACACTCGACGGTCAAATCGGTCACGGGTACACGCATGGGCTTGTGGTCTCCGTCGCTCTTTGAACGATCGGATGGGGCACTTCAGTGTTATCACGACGATGAACACGCCGCCGAACAGAGTGGTTATCGCCTGCACGACATGCGCAATATCATCGACGACGACCATCCGCTCCTGTTTCCCGGCGTGTGCGAATTGAAGTCGCCCACCGACGAACCCACTGTGCTCGTGCTCTACGCACGTCATCCGACGCACAAGACCAAACGCGGCCTGCTCAAACCGAAGGACTGACGGCCCGGCGGAGCAAACGAATATGCCGACACGCGGCACACGCGTCTTCGGTCGTGCCGCCTTCTCCCCTGCCCTGCAAGCCCCGGTTGGCGCGTCACGCGCCTCAGGGTGACAGTCGAACGTCGTCTTCATCTCATCCGTTCGATTTGGAGGTCGACCGTGGTTACGGCGGACGACCCGCCAAGTGGCAATGGGAGGGAGGGACGCGGTGAAGGAGAAAACTCCCCCGTGGCGGACCCTGACGGTGATCCTTCCACCGCGTAAGACAAGGTTCCGGGCACGGCATGAAGTGGCCAAGAATATATCGATCCCCTGCTTGTCGTGTCCGGCAACGAGTACGCCAGGTCCCGCTTCAGGTCTTGCTGGACAGGCTCCCAGAGGCCGTTGGGAGTGGACCACAGGTCGTCGCGAAGTTCCTGGCTCCCGCTGGAACGACACGTGTGTGGACCGGCGCTGAAGAGTGAGCTTGTTGAGGTGGCCCGGCAACTCTCGTCTGGCCGATGGAGGGAATCTGGCCCAGTTCTTCCCAGCCACCGAAAGTCGCTGGACCGAGATACCGAGCCCCGTTTCATGATCCGGGCGGGTCGTAGTTCATCCACAGGCACTCGGTCTTGATCTCCTTTTCGGCGGCGTTGCTGGCCTTGTTGTCGATCCGCCGTTCGGCACACCGCCAGCCCTGCCGAGCGCGGAAGTCGTCGTACAGCGGGTTGTGGTATCCGGAGAGCTGGAAAGTGCCCTTGACGTTGGCCAGCGTCTCCAACAGTTCCTGGTGCTGCTGCTCCACCATCTCGAATTCACCGTATTCACCGGCGTTCGATCGTTCCGGCCCCCAGTAGGGAGGATCGCAGTAGAAATGCGTCGTGTCGCCGTCCTGTTGGCGGATCACTTTGCAGGCGTCGTCGTTAAGGACGACGACGCGGCGCAGACGCTGGTGCACGTCCGCCAGCCCGTCGATGGCGGACAACCACGCGGACACGGATTCCTGCATCTTGCGCCGCGTTCGATTGCGGGACAAGGTGGCGAAACATTTGCCGAGCCCCTGGCGCGACTGCCTGGCTCGAATGAAAAACCGCACCGCCCGATCAACCTGCGACTCACCCGGTCGCCCCGCCTCTTCCCACACTGTCTGACTGACCGGGGTGGCCTCGATGGTTCTCATGAATTGCCGAAAAAGCTCCTCCTCCCGAAGTACGTTCCAGAAGTTCGTCAGCTCGCCGTTCAGATCGTTCACCACTTCACTGCACCCTTTCAAGTACGAAGGGAGCGGTTCGCTGCGCATCCAATTGTGATCCGGATTACGAGCCAGCAGGACCGATCCTCCACCGAAGTAGGGCTCTACATAGTGGAGATGCGGGGGCATCTGGTCAACAATCCATTCAGCCAGATAGTGTTTGCCGCCATGCCATTTGATCGGCTTGACATACTTTGGTGCCTCGGGCATAACTCGCTCTGCTTTCTGAAACAACGATTTCTGCATATCCTGACTCGCCATGCGCCTCTCCATCGTGTGATGTGCCGTGGGGCGCCAAGCACCGGCGCGGCGGAACATGGCCTCGCTCGCCGCCAACCACCCCCGGTCAACTCGAGCAACATACTACCACCAAGCACGCGGGAGTGTCACGACGGCTGATCGGACATCTGAACCGTCCCGCCCGCATCCTCCAACTGCAAACACGGCGGCCACCCCGACCCGCACTCCCGGAACCTACCGGATCTGCCGGCTGGCGGAGGGAAAAAGGCATTGCGGGGTGGCCCCAACGGGGAGACCGTGGACCGTGCACGACGCGGGCACAGCGCGGGCCGACGTGAGGAATTTCCATGCTGGTCAGATTGCGCATCTTCTCCATGCTGGGCATCGCTGCCGTGGCCGTCGAAGCCGAAGCCCGCTACAGCCCGATAGACGGAGGGCGCTATCCAACTTTCCCGCCCCCCCCGAAAGCCGCTGGACCAATGTACCGGGAGATGATGCCAGACTGGAGCAGCCGACCGTTTGATCCGCGGGCTCAAATCGGCCGCGCGTCGAACCGGTCCACGCGAGAAAGCGTTGGTTCTGGTGCAGCATTGCCGTGACGCCCAGCAGGCGGGTCATGGCGTCGGTCTCTCCGCGGTGACTGTTTCAGAACTGGAATTCGGTGCCCGCAGCGGTGATCGCCCTGAGGACGAAATCGCCGCGGTGCGAAAGATGCGGAGCCAGTGTGCGGCGCGACCAGGCTAGTTGATCGCGGTGGTTCAGGAATACCGGCAAGAGAAAAGCAAATAGCACGACATTCACGCGCAGCAGACACCAGCTGAAAACAATGCGCATCCGTATTCGCATCTCCTTGCCCAAGACCGCTCTATTTATCCACTGCCGGTACTACATTTTGGAGGGCCCATCGCACTGTCGAAAGACGAAACGGGTTCAGGACTAACCGGGGTCAGGCCACTTTTCTACACAAGCTGGCGTCGGACCTGCGCTACGAACTCTTCGAACACCGCCGGGGCATTCCCGGCACCACTGACGTCGAGTCCGGCACGGCCGGACCGGGACTGAAAACGCACAAACCGGATGCGCCGATTTCGGTACGTGAGAGCCATGCAGACCGTCCCAAAGATCGTGACGCCCAGCGCCAGCCACCCGACGATCGACAACGCTTCGCCCTGATTCGCGTAACATGACACCGCCAGCACCACCGCGCCGGCGGCCAGCGCCCAGCTGGAATAGCGGTACATCCGGTACCGGATCGTGAGCCGCTGACACTCGGGCTTCAGCGACGTCAGCTTCACGACGTGCTCGTACTTCCGATTCAGGTACCAGCGCGCTTGCACGACGACCCGATCTTCGTACAGGGCGAACTCCCGCCGAACTTCCAGCAGACGCTCCGTGTAGGTCGCGATAGGTCTCGTATTCACAGCCGTGTCACCTGGAACTGCGGGTGGCTCATACAGCGATTCATGGCCTGGCACAAGCTCTCTACAGCCATGGCACTTTGCGTAACGTCTGTTCCTTTTCGCTCAGGCGGAAAATGCGTCGAGCATTACCGTGCATGATCGGATCAACCAACTCCAACGCGTCATCCAGACTCAGCCATCCCTCCTCAACCAGTTCACTCAGCGCCAAGGCGATGCCCTGTCGAGCGATGATCGCGTGTCCGAGGACCTGCTCGACATAGAGATAGTCACCGCCAAACGTGAGGATCTTATTGGCCGGAGCGGTGACGAGGTACTTCTTCAGGAAGTCCTTGGCCGCCACGGGATTGATGATCCATGACCAGCACATGTCCACCAGGGCGTTGGTCCAGTGCTTGGCAACGGCCAGCAGCTCTTCGTAGTACGGATAGCAGATGTGCATGAACACGAACGGCGTATCGGGTGCGTGGCGGCAGAGTTCGCAGGCAGATCCCGCATTGTGGATCAGACGCGACAGCGGCATCCCGTTCTGCCCCGCGTAGTAGCCGGTGTGCAGTTTCACCGGGAGCTGATGCGTCGTGGCCTGCTGCGCAGCGTACCAGAACAGGTGGTCCTCGAGAGCCTTTTGCTCGGCCGGCTCCACACTCTGGCCTTCGACTTTCCTCCGGAAAATCTCCGCCACCTTCTCGGCCGGAACCGGCTGGTAGTCAATGTCACGGCGATAGGCGTCCTGCGACTTGACCGCGACGGCGTAGGTGCCGTATGTCGCAAACCACCAGTCGATCACCCGATGCCAATCGGACAACTCAGTGACCGTGATCCCGGTCGGTTTCCCAAACCCTTCCAGGTCGGGTCCCACGTACATGCCCACGATACTGATGTCCTGCATTAGCAATGTGGGCAACGTCGACTGGCGGAATCCCGATCCGAACGAGTTGACCTGGCAGGACTCGATCTTGCCGAGGTCGCGGAGAATGCGCTGGTAGAATCCCGGCTGCCGCACTTTTTCGTAGCCGGCCTGGATTAATTCGAGGGTAGCGGCCGAAAGATCGTGGACGCCGTAGAGCTCCCGCAGGGAGATCCGCGCCGCCTGTGCGTACCCAGTGTTCTTCACCGCCGGCCAATACGGCTCCAAGAGCTGCCACTTCTCGGCTGGGGACGGACCCTTGGCAAAGAACTTGCCATGGGCGTCACTCGGCATCCCGGCGGTCAACAGATCCGATCCGAGATATCCCGACAGCAACACCGTCCAGTCGTCCGGTCCCATCGCGGCACCGGCCGGTGGCAGGCGATCCTGTTCATCACACAAGTGTTCGTGTGTATCGATGAGTGGTGTATCCCACACCTTCGCAAAGATCTGCTTTCGCACGTCGGTGGGTTGCGGTGGTGGTTCGGATGCGGACAGGACCGGTACATGACTCGCGCCGACACCCCACAGTGCGGCAACGCCTACCGTCTTGAGTGCGGCACGTCTGGATGTTCGATGCTGTTGGCTCATCGTCTCATTCTCCACAACTTAATGGGTGCGTTTCAACGGACTGTTGCCGCAGTATAGATAGTGCCGCACCACGCCGCCATTGCCGAATTTCCAAAAAGGGGTCAGGACTCTTTTCGCAAAAAAGAGTCCTGACCCCTTTTTTATTGGCGGACCTCTTCACGGGCCTTTGATTTGCTGCGAGAATGGTGGCGGTTCGATTCACCGTGAGCGAAAGAGCATGGCAGCAACCTATCACGTCTTCGATTATCTCGCGCAGTCGCCGCCCCTGGCGCACGTACAAGTCGTCTTTGGCGATGAACCATTCTTGAAGCGACTGGCCATCCGGCGCATGAAGGCGCTTGCGGGGCCGGATGAGGACCTGCCGATAGCGGTCTTTGACGGTGGCTCGACGGCCTGGCGCGATATTCACGACGAACTGTACACCGTTTCCCTGTTCAATCCGTCGGGCCTGCGGGTCGCTTTGGTGGAAGACGCAGATACGTTCGTGACGGACAACCGAACGCGGCTGGAGGATTACGTCGAGCAACCTCAGCAGCACGGCGCGATGATCCTGGAAGTCAGCAAATGGGCCGCCAACACCAAGCTGTACAAGCTGGTCGACAAACTCGGCTTGCAGGTCGAGTGCCGCTTGCCGCAGGTGGCGCGTGGCAAGCAGAAATCGCTCGATCAGCAACGGCTCATCAGCTGGCTCGTCGAATGGGGCAAGAGTCGCCATGCGGTACATTTGGCCAAGAACGCCGCCGTACTGTTATTGGAGCTGATCGGTCCCGAGTTGGGGCTGCTCGACCAGGAATTGGCGAAATTGGCGCTGTATACGGACAAGAGCGGCAAGGTGAACGAGAAACTGGTGCAGGAAGTCGCTGGCGGGTGGCGTGCCAAGACGGCTTGGGATTTGCTTGACGCGGCATTGTCGGGCGACAGTGCGGAAGCGATCCAGCAGTTGGATCGCTTGTTATTGAGCGGCGAACACCCCAACGCGTTGTTTGGCCCCATCAGTTGGTCGCTGCGGCGGTTTGCGGCAGCCACACGGATTTTTCAGCGTGCCGAGCGACGGCGGGAACGCATGCGATTGCCTGAGGCGTTGGAGCAGGCGGGATTCTTTAAGTGGCAACAAGATGCGATGCGCAAAGCGGAAGAGCAGATGAAGCAGATGGGCCGCGAGCGAGCTGGCCAGTTGAACCAGTGGCTCTTGGCCACCGACTTGGCCCTGAAAGGATCCCACTCGTCACCCGACATGGCCCGCATCGCGCTGGAACACCTCATCTTTCGTCTCGACAAACACCTCGCGCCGCCGCGCGTCAGCCACTGATGCCGTGCATTTGCTACACTCAGGGGACTTCACCATCACCGCATTCAGATGGCAACCCCGCGGAGACGCACACATGCCCCGGACGATACTACTTTGCGTATGCGGCTGCTGCCTGGTCCTGTCAACGGTATCGTCGCTCGGAGCGCGTGAGACGATCGATCTATCCGGTCCGTGGCAGGTGCGTCTGGACCCGGAAGACGAGGGTCTGGGCGAACGATGGGCGGCAGCGCCCCTGGCAGGTGACACGACGATCCAGTTGCCAGGCACGACCGATCTCGCCGGACTCGGCTACAGCTTGAACCTGCGGGAGCTGCGTTACGATTGCCCCTACCCCGCGACCACGCGATTCCCGGGTGTCAAGGAGTCGCTGCGGGCGGACGAGCAGGGGTACCTGGTGCGTCGTCATCTGTTCGTGGGCCCGGTCTGGTACGAGCGGACGGTGACCATTCCGACGGCCTGGCAGAACGCCCCGCTCACGCTGCGGCTGGAACGAGCCATGTGGCAAACCGACGTCTGGATCGACGGGCAGGCGGCGGGCACATGTGACAGTCTGGTGGCGGAACACCGGCACGACTTAGGGGTGCTCAGTCCCGGACCACATCGCATCACGGTGCGCGTCGACAATCGCCTGATCCACAACATCTCGACGATTACGCATGCTTATGGCCCGGAGACACAGTCGTGCTGGAACGGGTTGATCGGCACGCTCGAGTTGCTCCACGCCGCTCCATTTTCCGTCCAACAGGTGGCCGCCTACCCGGCCGCGAATCGGCAAAGCGTGCGATGTGTCGTGCAGTTGAACAACGCGACCGGCACACGCCAATCTGCGGCATTGCACGCGCGGCTTTATGAGGAGCACTCGACAAGAGTCTTGGCCGAGTCGCGGGTATCGCTCGACTGCCCGCCAGGCACCAGCATGCAAGATGTGCACCTGGCACTGGACGCGCCGGCCCAGCCGTGGGATGAATTTCACACCGCGCGTTACCGGGTGGTGGCCACCTGCGAATCGGGCGAGCACTATGACGAATGCTCGGCGCTGTTTGGCTTTCGGCACATCCAACGAGTGGGGAAAGATATCCAGGTGAACGGCCAGCGGATATTCCTGCGTGGCACGCTCGATTGCTGCAATTATCCTCGCACCGGCCATCCACCGATGAGCTTGGCCGAGTGGAAACGGATTCTGGGAACGATCAAGCAATACGGGTTCAACCATGTACGCTTCCACACCTGGTGCCCGCCGGACGCCGCATTTGAGGCCGCGGATCAACTCGGACTCTACCTGCTGGCCGAAACGCCGGCGTGGGTGGACGACTGGGTGGTGGAAACGGTCACGCACCCCCCAGGGATCGGCCACGATCCCGACGTCGTGGCGTACTTGCGATCGGAAATGCAGCGTATCTCAGCAGCGTACGGCAACCATCCCTCGTTTGTCATGTTCACCATTGGCAACGAATTCGGCATGGCGCAGACAGATTGGGACGTCGTCAGCAAATTGGTGCAGGAGATCAGACAGTCTGATCCGCGCCGGCTCTATAGTGGATGTTGCGCCCGCCGCTGCCTGGACGTCGACGATTACTGGATCACGCACCGGTGTGGGGATGCCGCGGCCCGCGGAGTCGGCCCGGCGAGTACCGATTGGGATTTCAGCCCGGCCGTCGACGCGTCCGACAAACCGGTGATCTCTCATGAAACGGGCCAGCGTCCCGTTTTCCCCGACTACGACCGCCTGCTGCCGAAATTCACCGGCCCCCTGTTGCCGTTGAATCTCGAGCGTCATCGGCGCTCACTGGTCGCCCACGGCCTGGCGGACCAAACGCCCGAACTGTTCCGCGCATCGGCGGCTTTTCAATCGATCCAGTACAAGGCCGAGCACGAGGCCATGGTGCGCACCCCCGGCCTCGCGGGATACCAGTTGCTGATGCTCAACGACTTCACCGGTCAGAGCGAGGCGTTGGTCGGTCTGCTCGATCCCTTCTGGGAATCCAAGGGAGCAGTATCCGTCGGCGATGTGCGTATGTGGAACGCTCCCACGACGCTGCTGGCCCGCTTTCCCAAATTCGTCTGGACGAATCAGGAGTCCTTGCGGGCGGAGATATCGATCGCCCATTACGAAGCGGGGACACTTGCGGGAGAATTGTCGTGGGGCATCACCACGGCTGCCGGTACTGCTGTCGCAACCGGACAGTGCGCGGTCGCGGACGTGATGCCCGGGAGAGTCACTCCCGTGCAGCGGATCGAGGCGAGCCTGAAGGAACTGTCCGTCGCCACGGCACTGACACTCTCGGTGAGTCTGGGGGACGTGACGAATCGCTGGCATCTCTGGTCAGTCCCCGCAGCCGAACCCGCAGCGGACCCGCCGGGAGTGCTGGTCACGCGAGTTCTCGACGAGGCCACGCTCGACACGCTCGCCGGAGGGGCCAAAGTCCTCTGGCTCGCGCACGGCACCCAGAGCGACCGCACCGCGCAAACCGGCTTCGCGTCGGTCTACTGGTCGGCGGGTTGGTGGGGCAATGCATACTCGTCCCTGGGGATCGTCTGCGACCCGGCACATCCCGCGCTGGCTCGGTTTCCCAATCGCGGCCACAGCGACTGGCTTTGGCAAGAGCTGTGCACAGACGCGACGACTTTCGATTTGACCGGCGCACCGGCAGGGTTTCGTCCACTGGTGCAACCGGTCCCCGACTTTCATTTCAACACGCTGTTGGGGCAGGTGTTTGAAGCGAAAGTGGACGCCGGTTCGCTACTGGTCTGCGGCTACGACCTGACCAACCACCTCGACCAACGCCCGGCCGCCCGCCAGTTCCGCCAGAGCCTGATGCACTATGTATCGAGCGACGCGTTCCAGCCGAAGCAGGAGCTGTCGCCCGCCTGGCTCGATCAGATGTTCGCCGGAGCAACCCTCAAGGCCAAGGACGACGGGTATCGAGGCATCTGGTTCACCTTGGGACAATACTCGGATGCCGCGGCGGCTCGCAGCTCCGCGACGAAGTACTGGGATTATGGTGACAAGTACTCAGGTGGGCTGGGCACCTATACGGCAAAACATGTCCCGATTGCCCTGTATGCACCGCAAGTGAACAAGACGTTCTTCTGCTACGGAGGGTCGAAAGAAGGAAAACGTCATCTCTACAACATGGTCTCGTACTACGACCACGAAAAGGACCTCGTGCCACGCCCCACCATCATTCACGACAAATTGGGGGTCGACGACCCGCATGACAACTCATCGTTGGCCATCGACGCGGACGGGTTCATTTGGGTCTATGTGGCCGGCCGCGGTCGTGCACGTCCAGGCATCGTCTATCGAAGTGTCCGACCATTTGACATCGATCGCTTCCAGTTCATCTCTGCCGATGAAATCTGCTATCCGCAGCCACATGCAGTCGCCGGCCAGGGCATTCTCGAACTGTTCACGAAATACACCGGTGTCCGAGAACTTTACTGGAATGTCCGCGGCAGCGACGGGGCCCGCGGGGCCGATCAGAAACTGGCCGGCATGGAAGGACAGTATCAGACGTCGTTTCAACGCGATGGCCGGATCGTGACGGCGTTCAATCGCCACCCCGGAGGAACACCCGACACGCGGACCGATCTCTACTACCTCGAAACTCGTGACATGGGCAAGACGTGGCAGACGGTCGACGGCATGACCATTACACCGCCGCTGGTCAATCCGCAAAACCCGGCGCTGGTGAAAGCCTATTCTCGCGATCGGCGCTTGGTCTATCTCAACAGCATCACGTTGGATCCACAGGGGAACCCCCTCATCCTGATCGTGACATCGTCGGATCACCGAGCTGGCCCGCAGGGCGACCCACGCACCTGGGAAGTGCTGCACTACAAGAATGGACAGTGGCGGGTGCACCTCGTGACGGACTCGACGCACAACTACGATACCGGTCCGCTCTGGGTCGAACCGGATGGATCGTGGCGGATTATGGGCCCCACCGAGCGTGGTCCACAGCGTTGGGGTTGCGGCGGCGAACTCGCGTTGTGGACCAGCCGCAACGAAGGAGAAACCTGGGCGAAACTGCGCGACGTGACAGCCGACAGTCCGCGCAATCACACCTACGTGCGTCCCGTCTGGAACGCGCCCCCCGACTCCCCTTTCGCCGTTATCTGGGCCGACGGGAATCCGGATAAAGAGTCCATTTCGCGACTCTACTTCGCCAACGCCGACGGCACCGTCGTGCGGCGACTACCGTACGACATGCAGCAGGCGTTTGTGAAACCGGAGATCGTTGCCGACAGACCGTGAAAAGCGGCTGGCCGCCGCGCACTTCGCGGGATGAAAGCGGGCTGTGTGAAGAGAGTATCAGCCGCGAGCCCCACACGAAACGAAGCAGGCGCGACACCGGCCACGCCGCACCACAGCTGGCCGAAGCACGCCAACGGCAACGCAACTAGCGGGCGGCCATCCAGAGCGATGCCCCCATTCTCCGCCGTTTTCCGCAACACGGCAACCTCCCCATTTTCCTCAGTGATTGCGCGGTTGCTCAGCATGAGTTTCGTCTTGCGGCGTTGGGCGGCATTTCCTACCATTCGGCCCTCTTCGTACCGTCTGGTCCCACTCGCCTTAGCTCGCTCCAGACACATGCGTGTTAACGGTTTCATTATCGCCTGGCTGATTCCCAGCATCCTCATCTGGGGAGGGTGTGCCACGCCTGCGCTGTTCCAGTCCTCCCCGCCGGCTCAAGAGGGCACGGCAGGTGAGAGCCAAGCGACCGATTCCGACGCGGAGGAGACTCCGCCGAGAATGGCCTGTGCCGAAGCGGCCTTGATTCGCGAAACGGCGCTCGCCAAGGGATTTTCCCCCGTGTTGGCCGACCAATTTGAACAAGCCATTCGCAATGCTCCCGCTCAGGATCGGTCATTTCTCGCGGCGCTCGCCTTAGCGCAACTCAACGGATCCTCGAAAGACGACCCACGGAGTGACCAGACCCGGCCACCGACGACCAGCAGCGACCGGCCACTTTCGGCCGATACGGGTTACTTGATCCCCAGAACGATTGACAACCGTAGCGAGACGTATGAAGCGGCGTCGGACATCGCGGACATCCCCCACGGCCCCGCCATCCGTGCGGAGGAGTCTGGCACCACCCCGCCGGGAATCGGGCAGAACAACTCGCAGCCGTCACCAGCGGCCACGGCACCAGCGGCAACAACACCCGACACATCGTCCAGCGCACTGTCGATGATCAACACGCAAACGGCTGGTTCGACAGCGCAGGGCGGCACGTCGATTTCATCCCCCACGCAACCTCCGCCGCCAGCCGCGAGCCCAGTGGTCAGCGACGGCGGGTCGGCAGCGGCTGCCAACCGGCCGAGTGGGGACGCCGAAACACGGCCGCCCGCCGAATCGGTACCGGACCAGGGCGACCTTTCGTGGCAGAAACAGCTCCGCCAGTCAATCGCTCGGCTGCAGCAGGATCTGGCGAGCGATTCACTGGACGAAATCGACGCGTCTCGCCTGCGCGCCTGCCTGAGCCTGCTGCAACTGGCGGCCGATGATCCCGAGCGGGCCCTCTCCACACTAGAGGGGATGGACGAGCAGCAGCTGGAGTTTTGGCGTCAAACGGTCATGGGACTGGGCACCCTGCTGAATCGCGAGGAACTCCCCAAATTGCGGCAGCGAGTTGATGTGGCAGCCGAACATCTCCAAAAAGGAATTTCGACATTATCCACACTGGGCCCGCTGCGACTGGTCAATCTGGCATTTTGTACCAGTGTGCTCGGCTACGGAGACTTCGTGGAATGTGATGCGTATGCCTTGGAGCCCGGTCGCGAAGTACTGCTGTATGTTGAGGTCGAGAACTTCGCTGTCGAAGAAATCGCGAACAGGAGTAGCGACGTGGAGAATCGCCGGTCCACGCGTCGCGAAACCAGTTCAGCGCCGCGGTACCCGAGCTACGAGACGGACTTGCACGGTCGTTACGAAATCCTGGACCAGCAGCAACGAGTCATCGTATCGCGCACGTTTCCCCCCAACCGCGACCGCAGCCGCAACCATCGCCGCGATTACTTCATCCCCTACTCGGTGCAGATGCCCAAGGAAATCGCGCCCGGTTCCTACACGCTCGAATTGACCATCGAGGACAAGAAAGGGAACAAGTTCGGCAGTGCTGTGACTGACTTCCGGATCAGGTAACGGTTCGTCGGCCTAGGCCGTGGTGGAAAACTAGGGGGAAGAAAGCACATTAGCCGTGACGCGTCACGCGTAGGTACCATCCATTCCCAGGTCGACCTTGATCTCATCAAACAGGCGGGAAAATCGTTCACTCGACGAGTGCACGTGTTCCGCTTCGGTGATGAACTTCATGTCCTGAATGTTCCACACGTTACGTGCCTCGAACACCGTTTCGAACGGAGTCAGCGGGTCGCCATAGACGATCAGCATCTTGTGCTCGTCAAACTGGACTTCCTGCGGCACAGACGGATTGAGAACGGCGATACCGGTGCAACCGTCGTTCAGCAGCATCTCTTCATATTCCCACAGAATGCTCTTGAGTACCGGCATGTCGATATGTTCGCGGTACAGGTCAACATGTCCGCCGCTACTGTGGTCATGGCTGGTTTCCAGCACAACATCCACTTCGCTTCCCAGCGGATCGAGCAGATCGAGGAACAGTTCGAACAAGGCATCGCGCGAAGCGGAGGCCATCAGCACGGGGACCCGTGCGCGACTCTCTTCGTCCTGGTACACATCACGACGGAAGCCCTGCTGAGGGACGACTTGCAGATCATAGGAAGGGCGCACGGCGTCGGTCAGCCAGAATTTACCGTAACGCTGAACACCCAAGTGAGCCTCGAGCTCATCCTCGGTCAGGTGTTCAAAACTGCTCGTTCGCGGGGTCGGCATCCCCTCGTGAAGCACGTTTCGGAAAAATCGCTTCAGGAAGCCCATCGTTGACCTCTATCTCTTCCAGCAACTGGCATCATCATGTTGTCGTCAAGGCGGCTCCGCCGGGAATTCATCATCCTGAACTAATCTAGGTCACGCTTTCTAACGGTCAGCCTCATGCGAAATTGACAGCCGTTTCGGCACGTTGGGCGGTCGTCGATACAACCGTCACAACCTGCTCGACGTGGTGCTGGGGGCCCTCTTATGCCCTCCTTCCGCTCCGCGATTCCACTGACTCGGGCTCTTGTCGGCCCCCGCAGACCCCCGTCTAAACAAAGTCTAGCACTCGCCTCTCGCGCAGCGCACAATCTGGTGAAAAGCGTGGATACCGGCAGCCTCTGGCACGATCGATCAAGGTGATTTCTACCGATTTGTCGGAACAGGACCACCCCACTGCCTGAGGAGCAGCGAGGGGACGGCACAGCGGTGTTTTGCTCATCACAGAGCAGGCCTCACTCATCATGTACCGCCTTTTCCTGCTATACTCCACGTCTGACACGGGGAGCGTGACGAAGCCACAAAATGCAGGAGGGGGCTATTGATGCCGGCATCTGTCTGTTTTTGGAACAGGGAACGTCTCAGCATGCCCTCAGCGTGGTCTACCCTGCCGGGTGTGCTCAACTCGCTGCTCTTGGTCGCGCTGGCGCTGAGCGGACTTGGCTGCGGCCAGGTAGCTGGGCCGCCTCCCGCCCCCTCGGCCAATGCTTCACCGCGTGACTCGATGACAGCCGGCGACCCCCAGCCGCCTCCCTCCGCAGGTCACAAGTTCCTCGAGACTTGGGACGCGGTCTTCCAGCGCGACTCGAAGATCGGCTTCAGCCACACCGTCATGGAGAAGGTTTCACGCCAGGGCGAAACCTTGGTCAAGGCAAACAGTTGGATGGAGACGGAAGTTGTTCGTTTCGAACAGGTCGCCAAGTCCCAAATGCACGTGGAATCGTGGGAGAGCGAGTCGGGCCAAGTCCGTTCCTTCCGAGTCGAAACACGCGCCGGCCCCACTCCGATCACGGTCCAGGGGGAATCGCGCGACGGAGAGCTTAGTCTGGTCGTTTCGACAAAAGGGGGACAAGTCCGGCGCACAATGCCGTGGAAGCCATCGCACGGAGGCTTTTTCGCCGTCGAACAGTCCTTGGCGGGCCAACCGATGCAACCGGCAGAGAAGC
Organism: uncultured Planctomycetota bacterium; assembly: GCA_963802295.1. Classification (GTDB taxonomy): domain Bacteria; phylum Planctomycetota; class Planctomycetia; order Pirellulales; family Pirellulaceae; genus JAJRVM01. The sequence goes on from CAWDIM010000023.1 coordinate 626,502, forward strand.
GCGAACTGACCTTTCTGATGCCTTGGCTGACCGGCGTTGAACTGGTCACCAGCAAGCTGACTGCGGAGGCCGTCGAGCCTGTGGCGCTCGTCAACACCACCGAACAGCTGCTGAAAATCACGCAGACCATCCAGCTGGGTGGGGTGACGATCGATTGCATCTGCTGGACCGATGAGCATGGTCAGATTCTGAAAAACACCATTCCCCAACTCCAGCAGACGATCATCCGCACCACCCGGGAGGTCGCCCAGGCACCGGGAGCTGCGGGCGATTACGACCTGGGAAAGGACTCGGTGGTGCGTATCTCCGCTCCCCTGCCCCATCCCCATCAGCTCACCAAAGCGGTCTATGAAATTGCGGTCCCCCACGCGGACGTCGCTCAGCTGTTTGTCTCGGGCGCTTCGCAGATTGTCGAACCGCTCGACCAGCATACCGCTCGGCTCACCGTCCTGGCGGTGCGTCCCCACAGTCCGACGACTGCAGTAGTGGAGGCACCGGCGGGGCCGGGGGACTCAGAGCCGAACAGCATGATCGAAGCGGACGATCCCCAGATCGAAAAATTGGCGCGGGAAGCGGTAGGCACGCAGACGGGAGCCTGGGAGAAATGCGTGGCCCTGGAGAAATGGGTCCACGCCGCCATCCGCCGCAAGAATTTCGGTCAGGCGTTTGCAACGGCGGCCGACGTGGCCCGTTCGCTGGAGGGCGATTGTACGGAGCATGCGGTGCTGTTGGCGGCGCTTTGCCGAGCCCAAGCGATTCCCGCGCGGGTAGTGGTGGGACTCGTCTATTCGCCGTTGGATCAGGGCTTCGCCTTCCACATGTGGAATGAAGCCTGGGTCGAAGGCCGCTGGATTCCACTCGACGCTACGCTGGGCCAGGGAGGGATCGGGGCGGCGCATGTGAAAATATCCCATTCCAACCTTGGGGGTGAGGGAACCGATGTCGCGCTGCTGAGCGTGATCCCGGTGATCAATCAGTTGAAAATCCGCGTATTGGAGTACGAGCCTCGGTAAATGACGCGAGTTGACGGAGTGAAAAACCGTTCTCCCGTGGGGCACCAACTCCTTGGAATCGTCCGGTGGCCGGTCTAAGATATCGAGATTGCGAGCGAATACGCTGACAGGACCGCAAATCTTCCCGTCCCCCCCATACTCGTGGACGCGGCGCCGCTTTCGGGCGAATGGGCGACGGTTTAGGTTCCCCAGTTTTGACTCGGCGCACGCCGTCGGGATTGCACACACGGTTCGAAGCACACGGAGTATCAGTATGGCTGGACAAGGTTCGAGCGAGGGGCGACGAGGGACGCGCGTGACCTTCCTGGATCAGACGGGCGCCAAGAGCGTGGATGCCGTCATTGCCGACACCGTGACGGTTCGTCGCATCTTGCCCAACATCATTACCAAAATGAATCTCCCCGTGATGGGTCCGGACGGTCAGCCAATGAGTTATAGCCTGGATCACAAGGAGGGGGGAAGCGATTGCGTGAGGACCAGACGCTCATGGACGCTCAGGTCGGTGAAGGCGATCACTTGATTGTCTATCCCGAGATTGTGGCGGGGAACCGGTGAGCCGGCGCGAGCCTGGGAGGTGATACAGGCAGTGGTCGGAGTGTGGCGTTCTCGTTGCGTGACGCGCTGCCGATGCTCCGGGGGGGACTGGAGGGCAGCTGGCACTGCTTCGTGGCGCTGGTACCGTGTCCGACCGCCGCCTGGACGATGGCTGCTCCCTTTCATCCCTAATGGGTGTGCAGCCGGGTAACGCAATGGGGCGTCCCGTTCGCGACGGGGCTGCCGGCCAGATCAACGGCGCGTCATCTTGCGGACAACACATCCGGCAACCGATACTAGCAGCGCTGGGCATCGAGTAGAAAACGCTGTCCCGCCTGACCTTTGTTGGCGTGGCCCAGGTGAGTTCTCAGGAATGAACGGAAAGTCAGCGCGGCGTTTGTCCCCCCAGGTAGCTTGAGAGCAGTGAGTTCCATGCGCGAGTCGCCCCGTACCCGTCGGCTGCGAAATGATCGGAAATCGATGGAGCAACTCCGCAGCGAGAGTTCGATCATTGATTTTGATATCGGCGGAGAACCGGCTGACAATTACCTGGTCAGGTTTTATGGCAAGGGGCTTTGGCGGGCCGCTGCGAATTCCGGCGTGCTGATACGAGAGTTGCACGAAGTGCGGATCGTGCTGGGTGCCTCCTATCCTCGCATGATGCCGGAGATCCGATGGGGGTCCCCCATTTTCCATCCCAACATTTCGGCGAGCGGCGTGGTCTGCTTGGGCGGTTACGGCACCCACTGGGTACCGAGTCTGAGCCTGGACGAATTGTGCGGAATGCTCTGGGACATGATTCGCTATCAAAACTACGACGTGGATAGCCCCTATAACCGGGAAGCCGCATTGTGGGCGAAGTCGCAGGACACGTTCCGGCTGCCGCTCGACATCCGCCCGATCCGAGATCGCCTGGCCAGAACTGGGACTGGCGATGTGTCGCACGCAGCGAAACCGCGTCCACCGGCGCCCGCAATTACCGCTCGCCCCCTTCCCACGGGGACTCCCGAGGTCATGATCATCGACGACCAAGACGACGAGATCATCAACGCGGAAGTGGTTGATCCGGACGACGTTGATCCGGAAGACCAAGACATTATGTTCTTGGATTGATGTGCATGTTACAGCCTGTACCCAAACGCTGTCCGGATGAACATGGCTCGCGCGACGTTTGCGTGCTGGGCAAACTGCACAAGACAGCCGTCCGGGTGTACGTTCATGAGCCGGTCCTGGAACAGATCCTGGACTATTCCGAGCAGGATCTGCGGCGCGAACTGGGTGGTTTTCTGTTGGGCGGTTACCATCGCGACGACTCCCTTTATGTCGAAGTGCGTCACTTCCTGGAGGCGGTGGATGCGCGTTCCCAAGCTGCTTCGTTGACTTTTACGCACGAGACCTGGGCTGCGATGACGCGCGATATCGGTGCCCGGTTTCCGAACGAGCTGATTGTGGGATGGCACCATACCCATCCCAATTTGGGGGTATTCCTCTCGGGCTACGACCTGTTCATCCATCGCCATTTCTTCCCCGAGCCATGGCAAGTCGCCATGGTGGTCGATCCCGTGCGGCAGGAGTTCGGCTTCTTCCAGTGGCTCGGCGAACATGTCGTCGACTGCGGCTTTGTCTGCCTCCGCGATGGCCCACCAAAACCCTGAGGGAAGCGTCAAGAGGACCGGCAGACAGCGGACAAGTGACAACTGACCAAGACAAGTGACCATGAATCAATGACCGACGAAACACTGGTAATCGACGATGACGATCGCTACTCACGGCTGCGACTCATTGCCTGGTGGGACCAAGACAAGCTGGCGGCTTCACGAATCCTGGTGGTCGGGGCCGGGGCGCTGGGTAACGAAGTGCTGAAGAACCTGGCGCTGCTGGGCGTGGGTACGGTTTACCTGGTCGACTTCGATCACATTGAGCAGTCGAATCTGACCCGTTCGGTGCTCTTTCGGCACCGCGACTGTGGACGCCCCAAGGCAGAGGCGGCGGCGGAGGCGTTGCGGGACATGAACCCGGATACGAGGGTCATCCCGATGCTGGCCAACGTGATCACCGATATTGGCCTGGGGCTGTTTCGTGACATGGACGTGGTGATTGGTTGTCTCGACAATCGCGAAGCTCGGTTGTGGGTGAACCGTTGTTGCTGGCGAGTCGGTACGCCGTGGATTGACGGCGGGATCCAGGAGATCAGTGGCGTGGTCAAGGTCTTCACGCCGCCCACTGGAGCCTGTTACGAATGCGCGATGACGGAGAACGACTACCGACTGATCAATTTGCGGTACAGTTGCCCCCTCTTGCGACAGGAAGATCTGCAGGCCGGCAAAGTCCCCACGGCTCCCACGATCTCCTCCATGATCGGCGGCCTGCAAACGCAGGAGGCCTTGAAGCTGATCCACGGCCTGCCGGTCGAGTCGGGGACCGCCATGATTTACAACGGCGTGGCCAACAACTTCTACTCCAGTCGGTTCCAGCCACGTGACGATTGCATGAGCCATGAGACGTATCCCGAGCCCCTGGACTTGCCGCTACGGGCAGAGAGCGACACCGCCGCCGATCTGCTGGAGCAGACCTGTCGGGCACTGGAACTCGACTTGGCGACAAGCCGCATCGAGCTGGACAGGGACCTGGTAGTTTCGATCGATTGCGCGCCGTGCGGCGCGCGTCGGGCGATCATGCGGCCGCTGCAGAAAGTCGGCCACCGGGATGCCATCTGCGGCACGTGCGGTCAGATCGCCAGTCCCCAGATCGTACACGCAGTGGAAGCGGGCCAGGAGTTGGCGCAAGCTCGACTCTCGGAGTTGGGAATTCCACCTTATGACATGGTGCGCGTCGTGTCGGGCGAGAGCGAGCACGTGGTGCTGCTCGGCGCTGACCGACCGCAATGACGGCCCGGAGACCTTCCGGGGGTCGGCGGCGGAGGTTTTGAGTTTTTTGAGTTTTTTCGGGTGTTGGATTTCGAATTGGTTTCGGTTTTCGAGATGGGGATTTCGGCTTTCCTGTTGAGGTTGCGGCCGGCAGCCGCGTTAAGTAGTTAGCGAGCAGTATGGACGGCGACATCCATTTTGGTGACGTGGAGGAAACGCTGCCCCAGCGGCAGATGCGTCCTGACCAGAATCGGCACTACGCGGTGGTTGCCTACGCGTCGCCGGACCAGGATGACCTGCCCGTCTATGTGGATGTGGACGTGATGCGGGACATGGAGGCACACGCCTCCTCCAATACCAATGTGGAACTGGGGGGCGTGCTGCTGGGGGGGCAGTTTGAGGACCAGGACGGCCACGCCTTCGTCGTGATTACGGACAGCTTGCGGGCGGAACATTACGAAGCCACCAAGGGGAGCTTCAAATTCACGCATGAAACGTGGAGCGATATCACTCGCAAGCGCGACCAGTTTCCCGAGGGCACGCAGATCGTCGGCTGGTACCACACACATCCGGGATGGGGAGTGTTTCTTTCGGGAATGGACACGTTCATTTGTGACCATTTTTTCAATAAACCGTTGGACGTAGCGCTGGTTATTGATCCCTGTCAGTCGGAGCGAGCTTTCTTTCAATGGGGCCGGCAGAGCCCGCGACAGACGCGTGCCACGCGCGGCTTCTATTTGACCGGATCACGTTTCCGATTGCCCGAACTGGAATTCTATGCCGCGCAACTGGAGGGGAAGACAGTCATGCCCAATGACCCTCGTTACAGTGGACTCCCCGGCGCCTATCCGGCCCCTGTCGTGAACATTGCCGAAGCACGTCAAACCTGGCTGTCGGTCGCCGTCCTGGGCATGCTCATGATGCAGTTCCTGGTCCTGGCCCTGATTGCGTGGGCCCTGATCGCCTGGCGGATGGTGGGCCCGGCGGAAGTGGCCCAGGCTTCCCCAACGCAGACCGAGGCTTACGAGTTGGCGGAGCAGCGCAAGCTGTTGGATCAGGTGATCGGCAAGCTGAACATCGCTCCCGACGGCGTCGTGCAAACACTGGAAGAACAGCGTCAGACAAACGAAGAACTCCGATCGACGACGCGCGGACAAAACACGCTTATTCGCGAGCTGGAAAATTCCCAGGCCAAAGCGGCTCGTGACCAGGAGGCGCTGCAGAAGCGGACGGCCGAACTGCTGGCCATGATCGATCGGCTGAAAGAGGATCGGGCCGCGGCGCGCGTGAAAATCTCCGAATTGAAAGATCAATTGAAAGTTCACGAAGAACAGGAAGACGAAGCAGGGGCGGAAGGGATCGTCTGGGAGTGGGTGAAGACTTGGAAGTGGTACTTGACGGGAGGCGCCATCGTACTGTTAGGAGTCGTGGCGTGGCTCTTCACCATCTACGCCCCCAGGCCGGACGACGAAGATCGTGAACCTGACCGGGGGACCGACGAAGTGTCTGGCCAGTGAGACATGTCCTTTCCCGGTCCTGCCGCAGCCCAGGACAGTGGCCGGTGCCAACGAGGACCTAACGGACAAGGAGCGTGCACGTGGAACATGAACAACGAGAAGATCGCCTGCGAGCGGACTTGGCCACGTTAACCGCGCTGCGCCAGTGCAGTTCCATCTTCGACTTCGACACCACCGGTGACCCTCCCGATCGCTATTGCCTGAAGTTTCGCGGGAAAGGGCTGGCCCGCGATATGTCACCTCGCTGCGACGTGGAGTTTCTCGAGCTGCATGAAATCGAAATGCGATTGCCGTTTTCTTATCCGAGTCTGCCTCCCGACCTGCGGTGGGTCACGCCGATTTTCCATCCGAATGTCTCGTTCAGCGGCTTCATTCACCTGCGCGACGTCGGGCTCCCCTGGGACGAAACGGTGACGCTCGACGCGGTCTGCGAGCGTTTGTGGGATGTGACGCGCATGGCCTACATGAACTTGGATCGGGCCACGAACTTCTCGGCCAAGAGTTGGGTGGAGAAACCGAACCATTTGACGCTGCCGGTCGACGCGCGAATCCTCCGCGACAGAATGCCCCCCGCCGGAGCCAACGTGATCCGCTACCAGCGGCGGGGGACTCCACCGCGTCCGCGACCGCAGGGCGGTGGCGAGGTATTGTTCATCGGCGAGGACACGCCGACCCCACCGCAGCCACCACCCCGGTACCGTCCTCGACGTCCTGACCGTGGCGACGATGACGACATTCTCTATATTGGCGATGATTGAGGGAGATGCTACGCGTGGAGTGCTTTGTCGCGCTTTTGGTTTTTGGGTTCATCGTGTTGCTGCTCAGCGGCTTCGGAGTCGGCTGGGGACCGCAGGGTCGTCGCCGCTCCTTTCAGCTGCTGACCTCGCGGTTTGGCGGAGCGTACCAGAGTGGTGGGGTTTTTCGCCGGCCCAGCGTCCGCTTCCGCTACGGTCCCACCTGGGTCAGTATCACTGCGGGTCCGAAACGGGGAACCTACAAGACCACCCAGGCCCATCTGCAATGGCCCGACGCGAAAACCGATGTGCGGGTCGAGACACGTTCCCCCTGGGCTCGCAGCTTGTCAGGTCATGACATGTCCGGGGTCCCCGTGGGGGACGAAGATTTCACGCGACGATATCAAGTGATGGGACACCGGGTCGAAGAGGTGCGGCGTCTGCTGAGTGACGGAGTGCGATGGCAGATTAACAAGCTCTGTCAGACGCTCGACTGCCCTTATGTCAGCTTCTCGATCCGCAATGGCCGGATGATCGTCGAGTCCCCCGCGCAGCTGCGTCGCAACGAAGACCTTGAGCAGTTCACCCAGCTGTGCCTGGAACTGTTTGACCAGGCCATGCTCACCCGCAGCGAAGGGATCGAATTCCTCGGCCGCAGCGACGAAGCCCAACCGATCGAGGACCCCATTTGCCAGATCTGTGGCGAAGAGATTCGCGCCGAGATGGTCTTCTGCCGCCGCTGCCGGACCCCGCATCATCTCGACTGCTGGCAGTATAACGGCTGCTGCTCCACCTACGGCTGCCGCGAGACCCGTTACGTGGTTCCCACCGTAGCCCGCGCCATCGCTCCTCGCAGCGACGACCACGACAGAGCATCCGACACTCTCTCAGCTGACTAGCGCGGATAGTGACAGCCGTGGCCCCACTAATCTGATTTCCTACATACCTTCCGACATTCGCATCGCCCGCCGCGAACCCCAGCGGATCTTCGCTGAGCCAACTGCCTACCTGTGCATCGTACCAGCGGGCGCGATTGTATTGTAGATCTGTGGCGGTGTCGAATTCGCGGCTGGTGAAGAGATAACGGGTATGTAGCGGTATGGGTGTGACAAGCTCGCCGGGTCACGCTTTCCACGAGCGGTGACGATTTCGTGCGAGCGTGCGACCGGCGACACCAGCATGCGTGCGGCACAATAGCGTGCACCTCGGGCGTCAGAACGTCGGCAACCAGCGGTGGCGGCAAGCGCTGTAGCCGGTACGATAGCGGTAGGGTGTGACAAGCTCGCCGGGTCACGCTTTCCACGAGCGGTGACGATTTCGGCGAGCGCCGGCACACCAGCATGCGTGCGGCACAATAGCGTGCACCTCGGGCGTCAGAACGTCGGCAACCAGCGGTGGCGGCATTTCGTTGACCGGCTACGACAGTGGCCAGGAACAGCTCGTATGCTGGTGTGCCGGCGCTCGCCTTCTGAGCCATCACCAAGGCAACGCGGTATCAGGCGAGCTTGTCACACCCTACCGCTACTACCGCTGCGCGCCACATCCGTCTGTTTCAGTACCGGCTATTGGTTGCCACGCATCAGCCCCTTGGTCGGCAGTTGCACATGTGACATATGTGTGTCACATAATGGTGCCCCGATGTAATCTCTCTGGCGACTCCCCCACGCTCTGCGCGAGCGTAGCTACGGCGGAACTGAGCAACTCAGTTCTTGACGGACGTATCCGCAGGGGCCTCGTGCCAGGGTGATTCGGAAACAGATTCGCCAGCAGAACCGACCGTGACCGCAGCAGGCTCACCGAACGCCTGGGGGCTCGCGTTGCCCGAACCCGGCCGCCCGAGACCCGCAGTGCCTGATGCGAACCCAGGCCAGTTTTTCCGCTCCGCTGCCGTCCCTTCGCAAAACGCAGCCTAGTCGGGCAGTTTGAAGTCGGCAATGAACAGCTGGCTGGTATGATCGGCGGTCCGGGTACTGGTCCACATCAGTTTGGTCCCATCGGGCGAGAAGACGGGCAGCACATCGGCGCTCGGCGAATCGGTCACTCGGGTGATTGGTCCGGTGACGAATTTACCGTCCTTGATCTCATAGCGCATCAGGAACAGATCGTAGTTCGGCCGCGCGTTGGGATCGCTGTGATCCGCTCCCGCCCAGATCAGAAACGGCTTGGTCGGATGCCAGTACGGTCCCCAGTTCACGTTGTTGGGTTGAGCGGTCACTTCCACTTCGTTGTTGCCATCGACGCCAATGACGTGAATCTGCAAATGCTCGGCCACTTTCCGATCGGTTCGGAAGACGATCCACTGGCCGTCGGGCGAGATGAACGGCCCGCCGTCATAGCCGGGTGCCGAAGTAATTCGTCGCTTGCCGCTGCCATCCGCATTCATCACGTAGATGTCGGGATTTCGCAGCGTGGCGGCATCGCCAGCCGCGTCCGCTGGCGGTTCTTCCACGTGACAGTAGGCAATCAATTTTCCATCGGACGAATAAGCACCTTCCGCATCGTAGCCGTATTCCGAGGTCAATTGGCTGCGATTCTGGCCGTCGAGATCGCAGACGTAGATGTCCATGTACGGATCGAACGGCCAGGAGTAGCGACGGCGGGTCCCCGCCTTTTTTTCCTCTTCCTGCAATTGCCGCTCCTTCGCCTCAATGGCAGCCAGATCGGGACTCAGATGGCTCGAGGCAAACAGGATCTGCTTCCCGTCGGGCGAGAAATACGAGCAGGTCGTCATGCCACGTCCGGTGCTGATCAGTTTGGGTGTGCCACCTTCCAGCGGCTGAGTATAAATCTGGTAGAAGGGATATTCGCGTCGGATCGCCTGGAACACGATCGTCTGGCAGTCGGGCGAAAAATAACCCTCACCAGCCTTTTCGAAATCCGCGGTCACCTGGCGAATGTTGCTGAGAAACTGCGGTTCGATCGATGCCTGGCCCCGCGCCAACGAAGGGAGCATTGTCAGCAGCAGGACGGGGAACAGAAACGCGCCGACGCCCGACCGATCGTGCATCGGCTGGAGTGAACTTTTCACCGGGGAAACTCCTCAAAAAAAACAAACCGACAAGGTGGGAACGTGCACTAACTCGAGCCACGGCTCGAACTTTCACCAGTCCGTCCCCTGCCAGTCGCCAAACACCATTCGGAATGATCACGCTTCAATCTATAAGCGAGATAGCCGTCGAGTCAAATTCAGCGGGGCGCGAGAAATGTCGCCGTTTATTATAGCGACCGATTGCACTTCTTGGAGCGGTCCGCGACGATACGGTGGCAGACCGCCGCGGTACTCCCCGGGGCATGCCGGCACGGAACACCAGCTCGGGACCGGCGTTTTCAGCGCGATTATGGCGCCGGGGGTCCCCCTGGAGCTGTTTCAGTGCCTTGGTTACGGGGTGGGCCGTCGCATGAAGTCATCGGGAATTGCCAGCGGAAAGTGCGTGACCATCACCGCTCAACCCGCCGGCCGGGAGCCAGCAGCGTGAAACTCTACACGAAAAAGGGCGACGACGGCAAAACGAATCTCTGTTGTGGCCCGCGAGTCTTCAAAGACGACCCACACGTCGAGGCGTGTGGAGCGGTCGACGAACTCAACGCGCAGATTGGATTGGCGCGAGCGGAATCGTTGTCCCGCGACATTGATGACCTGTTGCATCGTATCCAGCACGAACTGTTTGGTGTCGGAGCCGATCTGGCCACTCCCAGTCGCGCCACCGCGGGTGCCGCGGCCGCCGGAATGGGTCTGACCACGCAACGACACGTGGAGCAACTCGAGCGTGACATCGACACGTACGATGCACAGGTTTTACCTTTGCAGCAGTTCATTCTCCCGGGTGGCGTCCGATCCGCGGCGCTGCTGCATGTAGCGCGCACGGTGTGCCGGCGGGCGGAACGCCGCGTGGTGGGACTCGAGTGCTCCCGTGGCGGCGGGGGTCTTGAGAGCCTTCAGACTCCCATCGTTCGCTATCTCAACCGACTCGGCGACCTGTTGTTTGTCTTGCCGCGAGTTCTCAATGCCCGCGCCGACGTGCCGGACGTGGGTTGGCAGAAGGAAGCATGATGGTCGCCGATCCATCGCGACGGGAGGCGTGGCAGGGGCTAGAAAGTGACAAAATTGTTCCACCTCCTTCACGTGCCGGCGATTTGTTTCAGGGCCAGCCGCGCGGTGGCGACGCCCGGCGTTTCCCCCATTGCTATCCAGCGCCGTTCCGCGTACGCTCCTGCTGATTGAACAGCTTATCGCAGCGGCCGCTCCGACTCTTCTGTGTCACCCGGCTGAGGTGTGCCCGGACTGTGACGCCTGGCCAGTCGGCCAGCCTCGATGGTTCCTGGGTCGGCGGCCGTTGGCGTTTGCGAGGCCATCTGAAACACTCGTGCAACACACCCGACAGGAAGGCAACTATGAAGCCGCTAAGTGCCCGCCACGCAGCCCTCGCGTTGATCATCATGCTCTGCGGCGTGGGGAGCAGCGTGCACGCTCAGGCGACCACTGAAACCACACTGGCAGCGGCGTCCACGACGATGGAAGCGCGTTTGGACGAGGTGCGGAAGCTGGCGGAGGAAGCGGCTCTGGCGGGACACAACAGCTGGATGCTGGTCTCCTGCGCCTTGGTGTTGTTCATGACCGCGCCGGGACTGGCGATGTTCTACAGTGGTCTGGTCCGCAAGAAGAACGTGCTGGGCGTCATGATGCAGTGCATCTTCCTGATGGGACTGATGACCGTGATCTGGGCACTCTACGGTTATTCCCTGGCCTTTGGCGGCGACAACCCGTGGTTTGGCAACCTGGAACATGTGGGGATGAATGGTGTCGCTCGATCATGGGACGCGGCGACAGCAAGTCCACACACTCCGATGTGGGCCGAAGGGACCTCGGTCGCGATTCCCCTGCTCACCCACATGCTGTTTCAGGGGATGTTTTTCATAATAACTCCGGCACTGATTTGCGGTGCGTTTGCCGAGCGGATGAAGTTCAGCACGATGGTCGTCTTCACGGTGTTGTGGGGGACGCTGGTCTATTGCCCCTTGTGCCACTGGGTGTGGGACGGCGGCCTATTGGGATTCGTGACCACGGCCGACATGCAGGCGGGCACGGGAGCGGGGATCGCGGGGGGCGCCTTGGACTTTGCGGGCGGCACCGTAGTGCACATCAGTTCTGGCGTCTCGGCGCTGGTCTGCGCGTTGTTGATCGGCCGCCGGCTCGGCTTCCGCAGCGAACCGATGCCGCCGCACAACCTCACGTACACGGCGCTGGGTGCCGCCATGCTCTGGGTCGGCTGGTTCGGGTTCAATGCGGGGAGCGAATTAGCGTCGGACGGCTTGACGTCGAGTGCGTTTGCGGTGACGCATTTTTCGGCGGCGGCGGGGGCTGTTGCCTGGGCTTGTTTCGAGTGGATGACCCGCGGCAAGCCGACGGTGCTCGGTGCCTGCTCGGGCGCCGTGGCGGGTCTGGTCTGCATCACACCGGCCGCCGGCTTCGTCAATCCCATGCCGGCCCTGGTCATGGGTGCGACCGCCGGGGTCGTTTGCTGCCTTGCCTGCACGGGCCTCAAGAACCGACTCGGTTACGACGACTCCTTGGATGCCTTCGGCGTGCACGGCGTGGGTGGTACATTGGGTGCGATCTTGACGGGCGTATTTGCCACGCGGGCGTGCTGGGGGGAAATCGACAATGGCCTGCCGCTGGGATTGATCGAGGGGAACGTACGGATTTTCGTGGGACAATTGGTGGCCGTGGCCATTACCTGGGTCCTGGCCGCCGCGGTGACCTTCGTCCTGCTGAAGGTCCTCGATGCCACTATGGGACTGCGAGTGACCCAACAGCAGGAAATCCAAGGACTCGATTTGAGTGAACATGGTGAGGAAGGTTATATCTTCATTTAGCCCGCTGGTGGTGATACAGACTGGATCTCTGAGAGGCCTTGTTGCTGGAAAGGGAGAGTCGAACAATGAAGAAAGTGGAAGCCATCATCCGTCACTTCAAACTGGAGGACGTGAAGAACGCCATGGCCGAGCAGGGGATTCACGGCATGACGGTGTCGGAAGTGCGCGGATTCGGGCGTCAGAAGGGACACACGGAGCGATACCGCGGCACGGAATACGCCGTCGACTTCGTTCCCAAAGTGAAGATTGAGGTCGTCTGTCCCGATGCAGGGCTGCAGACGGTTGTCGACACGATTCTGCGCAGCGCTCAGACCGGTGAGATCGGGGACGGCAAATTATTCATCAGCGAACTGCTCGACGCGATCCGGATTCGCACCGGGGAGACGGGCGAGGAAGCGCTGTAGGCTCCTGGCGTGCCTGGGCTGGCCCGGGGCTGCGGGCCGGGCGCGGACGCTCACAACTTCGACTTCACACACAACCTATGCCTAACGTTCCTCGACTACGTCCGGCCGTCTACGTCGCCCGCGAGCGGCTTGCCAGCGGACGTGAGAAGATCAAAGAGCAGCACGATCGGGGGTCACCCGGGATCCAGGTCTGCGCTCATCTGGCCGATCTGCTCGACGAAATCGTGTTGGGGCTTTACCGGGCGGCGTTGGTGGACGCGGGTCATGCGGAGTTGGATGGGGAAGTCGCCCTGGTGGCCAACGGCGGCTACGGGCGACGCGATGTGGCTCCCTTCTCTGACGTGGATCTGATGCTCGTGTCGAATCCCCACGCGCAACATCGCGCCGTGGAATTGGCCAAGCACCTGACTCGCGACATCTGCGACGCGGGGCTCACCCTGGGTTTCAGCATGCGCACGCCGCGTGAAGCCTGTGTGCTCGGCATGAAAGACGCCAGCATTTTGACGTCATTGGCCGAGTCCCGATTCTTGGGCGGCAGTGAGCGACTATTCGAACGATTCATGATCATGTATCGTCATGCGGCTCGGCGACGATGGCGTTGGCTGGTCTCGACGATTGTGGAGAGTCGGCGGCAGGAACGTCGCCAGTACGGGGAAACGCCCTATCTGCTGGAACCCAACATTAAGCGTTCGCGAGGGGGCCTCCGCGACGTCCAGACGGTGCGCTGGATCGGGTTCACCCGCTACGGGGAAACCGACCTGGAAAACCTGGAGCGGACCGGTGTCCTGACGAACCTCGATCGCCTGCGACTGGTGCAGGCACACGAATTCCTGCTCAAACTGCGGAACGAAATGCACTTCTACGCCGGCAAGAGCCAGGACGTCCTGACGCGCGATGAGCAAGTCCGGTTATCGACGCTTTACCGCTACGAAAAATTGAACAGCCTGCTGCCGGTCGAACGCTTCATGCGCGACTACTTCGAGCATTCGGGAGACATCCGTTACATTTCTTCTAGTTTCATCAACAGTGTGCGAGCGCGGTCGGCGATCATGTCGGCCGTGGCACCTTTGTTCAGCCACCGCGTGGAGGACGATTTTCGCGTTGGCCCCGTTCACATCAGCGCCACGCGGCGTGGCCTGGCCAAGGTGCGCAGCGATCTGGCCGAAGTGCTGCGGTTGATGGATCTGGCCAACATGTATGGCAAACGGATCGACCATCGGACCTGGGAGACGATTCGCACCGCCATGGCACAGCGCCCGGTTCAGCAGATCTCGCGGGAAGCGGTCAGCCGATTCCTGTCGCTGATGAGCCAGCCGGGGCGGCTGGCCGACCTGCTGCGCCGCCTGCATCAACTGCGTGTGCTGGAGCAGATCATACCGGCCATGCAGCATGCCCGGTACCTGATGCAATTCAACGACTATCACAAGTACACGGTCGACGAGCACTCGATACGAGCGGTGGAAGCGGCCACGGCGTTCTTGCACGACGCGCGGCCCATCGGAGACGCCTATCGCGACTTGCGGAGCAAGCGGCTCTTGCACCTGGCCCTGTTGGTCCACGACCTGGGCAAAGGCTATGACGGCGACCACAGCGAGGTGGGCGCCTTGATTGCCGTCGAGACGGCCCGGCGTCTGAACCTGCCGGAGAACGAGGCGGAAACGTTGCGTTTCCTGGTCAGTAAGCATCTCCTGATGTCGCATATGGCGTTTCGCGAAGATACCCACGACGAGTCTGTCGTGCTGCGACTGGCGCGCGAAGTCGGTACGACGGACGTCTTGCAGATGCTCTACATTCTCTCCTGCGCGGACCTGGCGGCCGTAGGCCCCAAGGTGCTCAACGACTGGAAGCTGGAACTGCTCACCGAACTCTACTTCCGCACGCGGCGGAACCTGACCGGCGAGGACGCTTCCCAGAATGCCGAGCAGGAATCGCGGCAGCGGCGGGCGAGCGTGCGGCAGTTGGCGGGAAGCACGGAGGACGATGCGTGGTGGGACCAGCAAATTGGCGAAATGCCCGCCAGTTACCTGCTGAGCATTCCCCCGCGCGGATCCACGAGGTGCTGCAGCAGCTCCGGCAGGTCGGTCCCCAAGAGGCGCTCGCCTGGTTCCGCTATTCCGAGGACCGGAAAGTTTCGAACTACATGATCGGCACCCACGAATCGGTCACACCCGGGATCTTTCATAAACTGACCGGCGCGTTGACCGGCAAGGGCCTGCAAATTCTCTCGGCCGAAATCCACACCTTGGCCGACGGCCTCGTGCTCGATCGGTTCTACGTGGAAGACACCGACTACGCGGGAGAACCGCCGGTGGAACGGACCGACGAAGTCTGCCAGGCGCTGGTCCGAGCGTTGACGGTGGACGCCGACAAGCTGCCGGCTTTTCGCCGCGTGTGGAAATCCGACAAAGGGACCCCCGCCGCTCACTACGCGGGCATGCCCACCCGCGTCCGCTTCGACGACTCGACCTCGGACCGGTTCACGATCATCACGATTTTCACCTATGATCGCCGCGGCCTGCTCTACTCCATTGCCCGCACCCTGTTCGAATTGGGACTCGCCGTGCATGTGGCCAAGATCGGCACGTTTCTCGATCAGGTCGTCGACGCCTTCTATGTCACGGACGCGCGCGGGCACAAGATCCACAGCCAGGACATGCGCAACCAGATCCGGCAACGACTCGAGGACGCGCTCGCCCCGCCCCCCCCTGCCCCGCCGTAGGATTCGGGATCTGGCCAGCGGGATCTGGCCGGGGCAGCCAGCCGTGCCTGCCGCGCCGCCCCACCGCTCGCCACACCAAGGCTCCCTTGACCATCCCGCGGCGGCCCCCGAAAATGGTGAATTCCCCACGTAGAAAGCAATCACTGACCAGACAGGTGTGGTGCGGCATGAGCAAGGACATGGCAGCAGCGAAGCAGTCCGACTCGGCGGAGGTGCCGGACTCACATGGCCGTTTCGGCCCGTACGGCGGGCGGTATGTCCCGGAAACGCTCACTCGCGCTTTGGAAGAGTTGTCCGCACAGTATGAATTGGCTCGTCGCGACGAGCGGTTTCAGGGGGAACTGCGGGAACTGCTGCGTCATTACGTTGGTCGTCCTTCGCCACTCTATTTCGCCCAGCGGCTCACCGAGCAGACCGGTGGGGCTCAGCTTTGGCTGAAGCGTGAAGACCTGAATCACACGGGCGCCCACAAGATCAACAACACGCTGGGGCAGGCGTTGCTGACCATCCGCATGGGGAAGCGGCGCGTGATTGCCGAGACGGGGGCGGGCCAACATGGCGTGGCCACCGCCACCGCCTGCGCTCGCTTCGGTCTCCCCTGCGTCGTGTATATGGGCGAAGAGGACATTCGGCGACAGGCCCCGAATGTCTTCAGCATGCGGTTGCTGGGGGCCGAAGTGCGACCGGTAAGCAGTGGATCGCGAACGCTCCGCGATGCGATTAACGAAGCCATGCGCGACTGGATGTCCAGCGTCGAGCATACCCACTACATCCTCGGTTCCGTCGTCGGCCCGCATCCCTTTCCGCGCATCGTGCGCGACTTTCAGTCGGTAATCGGACGCGAGACGATGGAGCAGTCGCGCCAGCAGATCGGACGTCTGCCCGATCTGGTGGTGGCTTGTGTCGGTGGCGGGAGCAACGCGGCGGGCATGTTCTATCCGTTCGTGGCCGGCTCGGAGGTGCGTCTGATGGGTGTCGAAGCGGGGGGCCGGGGTGACCAGCCGGGCCAACACGCCTCGCCACTCAGTTTCGGGCGGCCCGGCGTGCTTCACGGCAGCTTCAGCTATGTCATGCAGGATGATGACGGGCAGACGTGCGACGTCCACAGCGTGTCGGCCGGTCTGGACTACCCCGGCGTGGGCCCCGAACATAGTTACTGGAAAGATATCCAGCGCGTCGGTTACGTCCACTGTACGGATCAAGAGGCGCTCGAAGCATTCGATCTGCTCGCACGCTACGAAGGCATTCTCCCGGCACTCGAATCGTCCCACGCCGTCGCCAAGGCGGTACAGCAAGCTGCCACGATGCGTCCGGATCAGACGGTGGTCGTCTGCCTGTCGGGCCGCGGCGACAAAGATGCCGCGGAAATCGCTCGCTTGCGTGAGCATCATCGTAACTCCGGCAGTCAGCAGGCCTTTTGATTGACAGGTTCTACCGCCATGTCCGCCATCGACCAGATGTTCCAGCGACTGCGAGCCAGCGGCCGGAAGGCCTTCATGCCCTTCATCACCGCGGGCGATCCCGATATGCCGTTCACCGCCGCCCTGTTGCGCGAACTAGCCTCCGCCGGCTGCGACATGTGCGAGTTGGGGATCCCGTACAGCGATCCGATTGCCGATGGCCCGGTGGTGCAGGCGTCGTTCACCCGAGCGCTCGATCACGGCCTGAAGCTGGAGCAGGTATTCGGCAGTGCCGCGGAAACTCTGAGCGGCCTGACGATGCCGGTGGTGACGATGGTCAGCTACGCCATCATTTACCGGCAAGGATTGCAGACCTACGTCACTCGCGCCAAGCGAGCCGGCTTTGCGGGAGCGATTGTCCCCGACTTGCTGGTCGATGAATCGGGTCCGCTCGCCGACATCTGCCGCCGCGAAGACTTCAGCTTGATCCAGCTAGTCACTCCCACCACTCCCCGCGCGCGAGCCTTGAAAATCGCCGAATTGTCCACCGGCTTTCTCTACTACGTGTCGGTCACGGGTATCACCGGCGAGCGAACCGAGTTGCCACCGGAACTCGTCGACAATGTGGCCAGTCTGCGCGAACAGACGGAACTGCCCATCTGTATTGGGTTCGGCATCAGTCAGCCCGAGCACGTGCGCCGACTGGCCCCAGTGGCCGACGGGTTGATTGTCGGCTCGGCGATCGTCCGCCGGGTGGCTGAAGCGGCCCATCGCCATCGCCAGGACGTGCTGCGGGACGTGCGCGATTACGTCGCTCAGTTGATTGCCGCCATCCGCTCGGTCGATTCGCCGACAACCCCCTGAGTGTCGCTGCGGCCCGTTATGGTACGCGATCGAACAGGAAGCTAAACGCTCCTGCGCAGCCAGCTTGGCGGCAAATTTCTTCGCCCTGACACTTTACCATCGAGCTCTGCGCGGTAGAGTTTCTAGGGAGGTGCGCCATGCGAGCAGAGCAGCGAATAACGACGCTTCAACGGTTCTTCTCGGGACTTGCCGAACAAACCTTCGAGGTCAAGCTGGGGATCGTTGATCCGCCCCTGATCGATTATCTCAGCGGATTGCTCGTGCAATCGGTGCGGGTCGACCAACTGCAGCCGGTGGGAACCGAGAGGGGCCAGGCAACGAGGGAACTGCAGCGCATGCTGACGGAAGCCGAGACACGAATCGGTGGCGCTCGGCGACGGCTGCTTCGCTGCGTCGGCGACTTCACCCTCTTCTGGGCCGGGTTGTTTCCCGAGCATCTGCGGCGCGCACACAACGATGCCGTCATCGATCCGTTCGGGGAATACTGCCTGCAAGGAAAACACGCCTACCTGATGGCCAGCTCGATTCGCACGCCGGACGAGGAGACCCCGCCCTCCGAACTGCTCGAACGGCTTGGCCTGGCATTCGAAATGTGCGCCTATGGACTGCGCGAGGTGCGTCGCGAATGGGAGCAGTCCAGGGAGGATCCCCCCGCGCCACTGATCGCCTGAACGTGACTCCTGCCACGTTTCGCACCACGTGCTGGCTGGCCTGGGCGACGCCCGCTGGACCAGAATCGATCCTCGCATCCCCTCGGGGAGTTTCCGGCGCCGGTGCTCTCAGACTGTGCTGCCATGCCAGTTCTTAGGGACATCCGCGCTGAACGGGTAGTTGATCTGGAGCGGCGGATATGAGCTACTGACGTTCCAGAGGACTGGGTGACTGAAACGGTGAGGGCCCGGAATGGTCAGCTGGACGACACGCGCAACGTTCCTCGCGGCTGGGGTTTTATCGGCCGGCAGTGTCGTCGCTGCCCCGGCGGGTAGCGATACGCGTGTATTCTGGGAGCCGCGACCGGCCGTGCTGCGCGTACTGGGTTGTCGCATGGACGACGGACACTCGGCGTCGAACGCACGGGAAATGCCGGCTGAGCGGGCCGGGCACCAACGGCTGTCGCCAGCGGGCGAGCAGTTCCTGTCCCAGCTGGCCGTTTTTCATACCGGTCAGTTATCGGGCGCGCCGGACGCGGAAACGGCCGCCGAAGTGCGACATTTCCTGGCCGAGCAAGCCGTCAGTCTGGGGCCGGTCGCTTTTTTCACACGTCATCCGTTGTCACGGCCGCGCATGGCGGGGTGTGCCATTGAGCAGAGTGTGCCGCTCCGCTGGGGGTGCAGTATCCGCGTGTACGATCCGGCTCGCACGGCGGAACGGGCCCGCACGATCTTCGAGGATCCGGAAGGCTGCATCTTCGACATGAGTCTCTCGCTGGATGCCGCCACCCTCTTCTTCTCGTTTCGCCGCCGCGGCGAGCCCTGCTGGCAACTCCATGAAATCGGCGTCGACGGTCAGGGCTTGAAGCGGATCAGCCGCGATCCGACGCACCATGACGTTAGTCCGGTGGCACTGCCGGACGGAACCCTGTTGTGCATTTCCACGCGTGGTGGCGGGCGATTGGCTTCCGAGCCCGGTCCACGTTCCAACCTGTGGGTCATGCAGCGCGACGGCGACCATGCGCGGTGTGTGAGCCAGAATACGCTGGCCGATTTCTCGCCCAGCCTGCTGCCCGACGGGCGCATCGCGTTTACTCGCTGGGAGTACGTCGATCGGGACCTGGAATATCGCCAGGGGCTCTGGACCCAGCGGCCTGACGGCAGGCAGTTTCAGCTCTTCTTTGGCAACACGATCCGAGAAGTGGGCATCTTCTGGCAGGCCCGCCCGGTCCCCGGACACGACGATGTCGTGATCGCCACGTTTGCCCCTCCCACCGGTTGGCCGCACGGGGCGATCGGGTTGGTAACGAATCGGCGCGGGCCCGAGGCCGCGCGCGACCACGGCTTCGCCTGGCTGACCGACGAGTCGTTCCATGTGGGCGATCCGACGCCCCACGCGGATGGCATGAGTTTCCACGACGTGGATGATGGCCGGTTGCTTGAACTGGCGCTGCGTGATCAGGATCTGCGCGGCGGTGCGGATCACTCGGACACCTCGGTGGCCCACGAGTTGGAAGCCCGCGCCGGCCTCTGGCTCGACGCTGCCCGTCCGGCCTACCGCGATCCGTTTCCCGTCAGCGACTTTCTCTTCCTGGTATCCTACGCCGGTGACGCCTCACAACGTTTCGACCTGTATCTGCTGGATCTCTGCGGGAACCGGATTGCGTTGTATTCCGATCCCGAGATGGGATCGTACAGTCCTTTATGGCTGCGACCGCACACGGTCTTTGCCACAGCCCCCGCGCAGCACCCGGCAGCGAATTGCGGCAGCCGGGAGAATCAGTGGGGGACGGCCCTCGTCGCCGATGTCTATCAGGGGTTGTCAGGGATTGCCCGAGGACAGGCCAAGTACCTGCAGATCATGGAGCAGCTGCCCAAGACGCGGGAAGTAGCCCGGCGGGCTTACGACCAGTCGCCCGTGATGGGCTACGGCACCTACTATGCGAAGCGCTGCTGGGGCCGCGTGCCGATCGAGCCGGATGGCTCGGCGCACTTCGAGCTGCCCGCGCTGCGAGAGATCTACCTCCAGGTGCTGGACGCCGAGGGCCGAGAACTCCAACGTCAGACGTCGTCGATCCAGATCATGCCGGGCGAAGTGCGCGGCTGCATCGGATGTCACGAGCCGCGCAACGCCGCGCCCGCCGTATCGTCGCCGCTGCCGCTGGCGGCTCGCCGGCCGCCGACCCCTTGCGTCCCTCCCCCCTGGACGGATCAGGGACTGATCGATTTCGTGACCGTCGTGCAGCCAGTGCTTGATCGGCACTGCACACGCTGTCACAGCGGACCGCGTCCCGACGGCGGCTGCGACCTGTCGGGCGACAAGACTCGCCTGTTCAACATGGCCTACGACAATCTGCTGGGGCGCAGTCGCGCCTACCGCCAACACAACCTGACCACCGGCCAGATGCTGTCGCAGGAATCGGCCCGCGGCCGGCCATTGGTGCACTTCTACTGGCTTCGTCGATCACCAACCGGGACGAATCGTCCAGAGTGGTCGGGCTCTCACGTCAGCCGCATCGGCGAGTATTTCGTACCGGAACACTGTGGCCAGCCGGTGTCCTGGGAGGATCGGCAGCGGATCTACACCTGGATCGACGCCAACGTCCCATACTATGCCGATTATTCCGCCAGCCGACCGCACTCGCCCGGCGGTCGCGACCTGTGTACGGACTGCGCAACCGGCCGCGACTCCGCTTGGTTTGCCACGCGGTTTCTCGAGGTGTACAACCGACGCTGCGCCGGCTGCCACGAGGCGTTTCCTGATCCGAACGACCACGATGAAATTTGGGACGGCCGATACGCCTGGATCAACTTCACTCATCCCGAGTGGAGTCCGGCCTTGTCGGCACACTTGAGTCCCCCCGCCGGCGGCCGCGGCGTCCCAACAGAGCGCTTCGCCGACGACTCGGCACTGTTTGTCGATACCACCGATCCTGACTACGTCACGATGCTCGAAGCGATCCGAGAAGGCCGCCGGCAGCTGCTGGCTCAGCCCCGCGTGGACGGGGGGGGGCCCGAGCCATAGCTGCGGCACTCATCCTGTCCGGTGGTCCTATGTGGTACCATGCCAACAACATTCCGACAGCTGCAGATTGGGAGAATCACACCATGAGAGTAATGACATTGATCCTGGCTGCGGTGGGGCTCTGCCCGGCCTTTGCTTGTGCGGCGGAGCACTCCCCCGTACCGCGAGCCATGCAACTGCAGGGTCTGCACGCCTATTCCGAAAAGATCATTTCGGCCGGAGATACCCTGCACCTGCGTGTGTCCAGCACGGCGCCGTATGAACTCTCGATCTGCCGATTGGGACACGAGGTGGACAACCCGGCCGGCGACGAGGTATTGTTCGCGTTTCCCGAGGCGCCACCGATTCAGCAGTCGATTCACCCAGGCTCGTTTATCCATGTGCCGACCGGTTTACCGGCCGGCCAATCACTCCCGGCGTTGACGCTGGAGTGCTGGGTTCGGCCCTGGCGACTCAACGGCTGGCAGTCACTCGTGGGACAACACAACTACCCGACGGCTTGCGGTTATGGACTCGGTATCGACGGCGAAGGTCGCGTGCAATTCTATCTGAGCGACGGGGGGGAGTATCGGCCCGAGCGAGCGATGAGCGGCCCGGTGCTCGCACATCGCCAGTGGCAACATGTGGTCGGCACATGGGACGGCACCACGAAGTCGCTCTGGGTCAACGGTCAACTGGTCGCGCAAGAGGCGTTTGCGGGGCCGGTCCAAGCCGGAACAGCACCGCTGTGGCTGGGCGCGTGCGGGCACGACGGGCCGGCCGTGAATATCTTGGATGGCGATCTGGCCATGCCGGTGATCTACGACCGAGCCGTCTCGGCCTCGGAGGTCGCGACCCGCTATCGCGATCAGGGACTCACGCCGGCCACCGGCGCCGGCGTGTTGGCCTGTTGGCCACTGGCGGAAGAACGGGGCGACCGCGTGTCCGACAGCTCGCCATACGGTCGTCATGGCCACATCATCAATTCGGCGACGTGGATGATCGGCGGGCCGAGTTTCGACGGCAACCAGGTACCCCGCTTCAGTCAGTATGAGCCGACCCAGGATCCCCAGCGAGGCCACGCTCTGCGGTTTGCCACCGACGACTTGCACGACTGCCAGTGGAGTGTCACCCACGAGTATGCGATTCCCAAGACCGCGAAGCCCGGTCTTTATGTTGGCCGGTTCCGTTACACGATGGACGGCCAACCGCGGTTGTACGACGCGACGTTCGTGGTCAAACGGGAAGCGACCGCAGCGAAGGCCCCCATCCTTGTGATCGCGGCCACGAATACCTGGCTGGCCTACCGAGCCACGCCCTTCGCGGTCGCGCCACCGACGCTGCATTGCTTCTGGGATTGCGGAGGCATCGTCAACAGCGCGGGGGAGCCGCCAGCCTATTGCATGTACCGAGACCATCAAGCGGGCCAACCGGCCTACAAGGTGGGCGTTCACACCCCCTGGCCCAATGCCGGCCCGTACGTGCTCTACAGCGCCGAAAGCGTCGGGTACAGCCACCTGATGCGGGCCGAGCGATTCGCGTTGGTCTGGCTGGAACAGAATGGCTACGAGTACGACATGGTCGGTGACCTGGACGTGCACCGCAACCCCGCCGTGCTCGACGGGTACCAGGTCGTGTTGATCAATGGCCACAGCGAATACTGGTCGGGCGAGGCTTTTGAGGCCGTCGACCGCTATCTCTGCAAAGGGGGCAACGTCGTGGTCCTCTCGGGGAACTCGATTTGCTGGCGGGTCAGCTTCAACGAGGAGGGGACGATCATGGAATGCCGCAAATTGGGAGCGTTCCCCGGCGGACGCCCCGGTTGCAGTGTGGGAGAAATCTGGCACAGCCAGGATGGTCGGCGTGGCAGCCTCGCACGCGAATGCGGCTACCCCGCCTGGAAACTCATCGGCCTGGATAGCTTGGGGTTCTGGGGCGCCGAGAGCAACACGCTGTACGAAGTCACCGCACCGGATCATGTCCTGTTCCAGTCTCCCGAGCCGGTCGGTTTGGCCAAGGGGACATCTTTCGGCGGCGCCCCGGACGGTGGCCCTCCCAAGGCCGTTGGCCATGAGCCCGATGTGCGATTGAGCCTGCTCCGGGAACTGACCGTCGATTTGCCCCCCGGCGCAACGTTGCCCGAGGAACCGGCGGGCATCGTCACGCTGGCCGAAGGCAAACAGCCCCATGCCGCCGCGTTCGACTATTTCTTCCGCCCGGTCCGACTGGTAGACGGAGTGGCCTGTCACATGATCTACTGGGAGCGGCCGCAAGGGGGTCGCGTTTTTCACGCGGGGTCCTTGGGAGCCGGCTGGGGACTGTCGGTCGATCCCCAGTTTCAGACACTGCTTCGCAACGTGCTGTTCCAATTCGGTGTCCCGCGACCTTAGCCACACACAGGAGACTCCTCATGAAATGCCTCGTCACGATTCTGGTGTTGTCGTCCCTGTTGGCGTTGGCCGCCAGCATCTCCGGTCGACCCTGTGAGCCGGCGGTCGCCGCGGCGTCGGACACGCAGACCGATGTGCAAGACATCCAGGCCTGGTTGGAGCGGTATTGTACCACCGTCACGGCGGGCGACTTAGCAGGATACCGCGCCTTCTGGACCGAGGATGTTGTGTGGTTGCCTCCCAATGCCCCCGTGCGCAAGGGGATTGCCGACTGCATGGAACATAACCGGCCGTTATTCGAGTACTACCAATCCGTGGAGACGATGTCGGCCGAGGAAATCAGGGTCGAGGGAAATATGGCGTTCGCACGCGTCAATTACACTTACCAGGGCACACCCAAACCTGGTACCAACGTCGAACCGCTCAAGGAGGACGGCAAAGGCATGTTCATCCTCCAACGCAGACCGGACGGATCTTGGGTATCGACGCACTGTGTGTGGAACAGCAATCTGGCATTGCCGAAATAGGCCCGACCGGCGACTCGCGCGGCGCCCAGCGAGCAACCCGCGCGACGGAGGCCGGCGGCGATCAGGTGGAAACCGAAGGAGCTCCCGAATGATGAGATCAGCGTCGCATCCCCATTTGCCAGGCACGGTACGGGTAACGTTGCTGCTGCTGTCGTGGGTCGTCTGCGGCTGGCCGGCCCATGGTGCGGAACCGCCGCGACAGATCTTTCTCGATTCCCAACTGAGCTATCTGGCCGCGCTGGAAGACCCCGCGCCGCTGCCGATGGCCCCGGTCTACGTGCGGCAAGACACCTGGCATGCGAGCATGCGTGCGTCCTTGAAGGCCACGTTCCAAGCGACCGTCGCACAGGACCGCGGCGGTGCGCCGCGTGGCTTCCGCCCGGCGCTGATCCGGCTTACAGCCGATGCGCCGCCGCTGCGACTGGAGTTCAACATCGAGGGGGTTGAGCGATTGTACTTCGCCACGCTCGGTCGCTATCCCGAGCACGGGTCGGCGCACTTCCTGCGACCCCGACTGTTCGACAAACAGGGTCACGCTGTCGAATTGGAGTTGGGTGGCACGACAATCGCCGAAACGGTCGAGGTCGGCGAGGCGGTCGCTACGGAAATCCAGGTCGACGATCAGACCCTGCGGGGTTTCGCCTTGTCGCTGGGCGAAGTCAGCTTCCCACTGGACGGAAAGTATGAGCGGTTGGAAGTGGATGTCTGCTACCAGAGCCAGATGGAGCTGCCACCCTGCGCGGCGGTTGACTGCCGGCCCATCTTCGTTCGTGCCAACGAGTGTCGGCAAGTGCAGGAAGCGTTGTGGGATCTCGTGGCCCGGGATTTCCGCGATCGGCAATCACAGATCGAAATGGAGATGGAGCGGCGCGACGGGATCTGGAACGACTACGCCCCGACCGGGGATGCCGCCTCCGGCGCGTATTATCTGGCGCAGGCCCGCGAACGACTGGCACTGGCCCGCAAGACGCTGGAATTCGTGAGCGGACCGCACTCCGGCCAGAGCTGGCTGCGGCGCTGGAGGCCCTCGAAGCGCGCATCGCGGCGTGTACCGATGACTTGGCTTCCGCCACCGCAAGAGCGCTCTTTGCCCAGGTCGTCGACCTGCGGCGCAGCATCGTCTTTTCCCACCCGGCGCTCGATTTCGACCGCTTGCTGGTGAGCAAACGATCTCCTCCTCTGCTCAGCGCTCCGGGCGACAACTACTACGCAGTCAACAACAACACGAGCCCGGGGTTGGTGGTCCTCGATAACTGGAAGGCCGACCGGCCCGCCGAGACAGTGCTGCTGGCGGACCAGCTTCCGCCCGGCTGCGCGATGCACGCCGACGTGGCATTTGATGGCCAGCGGATCGTGTTCGCCTACGCTGATCACTCGCCTCCCCGCGACCAGTGGCAGTTCTTCCTGTACGAGATCCGCGCCGACGGCACCGGCTTGCGGCAGATCACCGGCACCGACTCGGATCCGCTGGCGGGGGCCGGTGGCCGGATGACCGTGATGCAAGAGGATTACGATCCGTGTTACTTGCCCGATGGCGGCATTGCGTTCATCTCGACGCGGAACCAAGGAGGGGTGCGCTGCCATACTGGCGATCGCTATTGTCCGACGTACCTCCTGTATCGCTGCGATGCCGACGGTTCGCACATTCGTCAGCTCTCGTTCGGCGAGGCCAATGAATGGGATCCGGCCGTCATGCCCGACGGACAGATTCTCTGGACGCGTTGGGACTACATCAACCGCCCGGTCATCCCCACGCTCGGCCTGTGGACCATCCGGCCCGACGGCACGGCGGCCGAACACTATTTTGGCAATTACACACCGAATCCGTGCCGCATCTGCGAAGCCCGTCCGATTCCCGGGTCGCGCAAGATCATCGCCACGACGGCCGGCCACCACACGATGCACGCCGGCTCGTTGATTCTGGTCGACCGCCAGATCGCCCCGGATGGCCTGCAGGCCATCACGCGTGTGACACCGGAGGCGACCTTTCCGGAATCGGAACCCTCTTCGCTGGTCAGCTTCGCCAGCCCCTATCCACTGCACAGCGACCTGTTCCTGGCCGCGTTCTCTCCCCATCCGTACCCGGCATCCATGGCGCACGTGCCGCGGCACGACGCGTTCGGCATCTATCTGGTCGATTCGCTGGGCGGCCGCGAGCTGATCTATCGCGATCCCGAGATCTCGTGTTTCGAACCGATGCCGCTGGTGCCGCGACCAACGCCGCCCGTGTTGCCATCGCAAGTGACTGACTCGACGGCGGCCACAGGGGTCTTCTACCTGCAGGATGTCTATCAGAGTACCCAGGGCATTGCGCGCGGGACGATCCGGCGTCTGCGAGTCAACCAGTTGATCCCCCAACCGACACAACGCGTGCCGTTTTCCGGCGCCGTGACATTCGACGTACTGAAGCGGATCCTGGGCACGGTGCCGGTCGACGAGAACGGTTCCGTAGCGTTCGAGGCCCCGGCTGGCGTACCGCTGCAATTCCAGGCCCTGGATCAGGACGGCATGGCGGTGATGACGATGCGAACGTTCACCCACCTGCAACCGGGCGAGCGAGTCGGTTGTGTCGGCTGTCACGAGCCCCGCAATGCCAGCCCGACGACGATGCAGACGCCACCCGCCGCGCCGGCGACGCTGCCATTGGAGCCGCCGGCCGGCCCGCAATATCCGGGTGGTTTCAGCTTTGCCAAGACCGTGCAACCGGTGCTCGACCGCTATTGCATCGAGTGCCACGGCCTGCAACAGGAGCCGAGCGCGATCAATGCACTCGGCAGCTTCGACGCGACCGACGAAAACGTCGCCAAGGCCTACTGGCAACTGCTCCCGAGCACCGCTTACGCCTCGCTGGCTCTCAGCGGTCCCCACGTGAAAATCGCTCAGTACGGCGGCGAAACCTGGTATAGCGAGCCACGCGACTATTTCGCTCACGGCGGCACGCTGGCCCAGCTGCTGATAGCGGGCCACGAGGGCGTCGAACTGGATCCGCAAAGCCGCCAGCGCATTTTCGACTGGCTCGACCTCAACGCGCCGCTCTACGGCACCTATTCGTGGAACAAGGATGAATGGCGGCGCCCCGATCCCCAGGGTGAACAGGCTTTGCGCGCGCCACATCCGTCGCCGGTTCGGCGACAGCTGGGCTGCGCAACCGTTCGCGGCGCTGGTCAACGTGGCGATCCCCGAGGAAAGCCGCATCCTCCAGGCGCCCCTGGCCTTGGCCGCCGGCGGCTGGGGCCAGGTCGCGATCGACCAGGGAGGGTGGCGCGGGACCGACGAGCCGGAGTACCGCAAAATGCAGCAGCTCGTGCAGGGAGCCATCCAGCCCTCACCCTATCGCGACATCGCCGGCACCTGCGGCCGGGACGAGGACTGTCGCTGCCTCAGCTGCTGGGTCCGCAAGGTACAGGAGGAGCGCCAGACACGCCTCACTACCGCCCGGTAACGGAAGTGCTCAGGCCAATGGTCCACTCGCGGGTTGAAGAGTCGCATGATTTGCCCCGTCTCCATATCGACGGAGGCGATATCGCTCCCTTTCAGGAGATTGCAGAGATAGCACGCCCAGGCGAGATTGTCCTCATGAGTTGGCCCGCGATGCTTCTTCTTGTGCCGTGCGAGGGAGTAAATCCAGATCTCGTCCGAGGTGTCGCTGTTGCAGCGCCGCATGATCGTCACTTCCCCCGGGCGCATGCCACACAGGTACTGGACCTGGATCATGGCGGCCACGGGGGGCGAAACGTAGGGCGGAACCGCCTGGACCGGTTTCACCTCGGGAAAGTCGGGGGCTTTGGAGCGTCCCTGCCGCCGGCCGTCGATGTGCTGCTGGACGATCCGCGGCTGGCACGCCGAGCGTCACGTGACCAGCCCCTGAGTCACCAGCATAAAGACGTCTTCCAACGTCGGTTCCTTCTCGCTGTAGCTGCGCACGCCCACCTGGGCGGCGACCAATTGCCGCAGCAACTCGGCCACACCGGCATCGTCCGTTTCCAGTTCCAGTGTCGCCGAGTGATTGTCGACCTGGAGATCCCGCAAATGGGGGTAGCTGCGGATAATCGACAGTCCGGCCTCCATGGTCCCCAGGAAGCGCACCACCACCAGGCGATTGCGTCGAATGCGACGGTACACGTCTTCAATCGGGCCGTGCATGAGCAGTTGTCCCCGTTCGATGATCCCGATCGACGTGCAGCAGTCGGCCAATTCCGTGAGGATGTGGCTCGAAATGAGAATCGTCTTGCCCATTCGGCGCAGCTCCTTGAGCAGCGCTTTGACTTCCACGCGGCGCGCGGGTCGAGTCCGCTGAGCCGGTTCATCGAGAATCAACACGGGGGGATCGTGAACCAACGTTTTGGCCAGACAAAGTCGTTGCTTCATGCCCCGCGACAAGCCGTTCACGAAGTCATCTCGCTTGTGCCCCAAGTCCAATAACTCGAGCACGTCGGCGATGACCTTCTTGCGCTGCACTCGCTTGATACGGTACGCCACGGCGAAGAAGTCGAGGAACTCCCAGACCCGCATGCCGTCGTAGACACCGAAGTTGTCGGGCATGTAGCCGACGCTTTGGCGCACACCCAGCGGGTCCTCGGTCACACTGTGCCCGTTGACGATTCCCTCGCCCCGCGTCGCCTTGAGAAGCGTGGCGAGGAAGCGAATCGTCGTGCTCTTGCCGGCACCGTTAGGCCCGATGAAGCCGAACATGTCACCCGCTTCAATCTTCAGATTGAGCTGGTAGACCGCCGTAAAATCACCATAGTCCTTGCCGAAATCGATGAGCTCAATCATTAGAACTCGGATTCTCCGTCGCTTCAGGAAGAGTGTTCAGACCACTGTCGAGAGCATCCTCCGCGGCGACCACCTTCGGCACATCGGCCGGCAGGTTCTGGTCCGGGGCCGGTAGCGGCAGCGAGCCTTGACGCAGGTGCGCCAACACGACACTGCGAGCTTTGGTCTGGGAGGCACTCGGAGAAATCGTCAAGCCGGGCACCAGACCGTCCGACCAACCAACCATCCGCACCTCGCCGGTTCGCAGAAGCGTGCCGAGCGCCGCCAGTTCGGTCAGATCCTTCAAATCGGCTGCGGGGTCGCTCGTGTCGGCCGCGTTCTCCGCCCTCTGGTCCCACTGCGGCAACCACGGCCGATTGTCGACGGAAGGTTGGAACGTAAGTCCCGCCGTGGTCTTGGACGGCAGTCGATCCAGCCAACTGGTGAACACCGCCCCACCAGGCCCGCGATACATGACTCCGACACTTCGCAAATTCAACTCGCTGCCGTTTTGAATCTGCCACTGGAGGGGCCGTTCGCCAACCAACTCGATCGCTCCCCCCAAGTCAATCATCTGCTCGCCATGGACGAAGCCGGTGGAATTCGAGCGCACTTGAAACCCACTCAATCGCACATCCCGATCGCGTCGAAAGGTGACCGGCCAGCTGCGGTCGGGTGATTCGGTCGGTGGAAATGGCCGCGCGAGGGCCGACGTGTCCTCGAAACACAATTCGTAATTGGACGACAGCGACGAATAGAGCGCGATGTACCGAGTCAGATGCGCGCGGGGATATCCGCCGTGCACCTCCAGGACGCCGATCTCCGTCCGGCTGCGCACAAAGCCGATATCGAGTTGCGCCAAACGGATCACGGCGATCGCCCCCACGATGGCAATAACGGGTGCCGCGATCCAAGCCCACTCCACTCGCCCCAGCAGGCGAAAGACGCCCCAGTTGACCGGCACCAAGACGAAAAGATAGACGACCAGCACGCCGAGGACAAAACTCGCTTTGGGAATCGAGATGCCTGCCGCGGCCTGCAACGTCCCGTGCGCCGTACTCGAGGCGCCGCTCTTGTCATTCCACCCCCCCAGACCGGACACGGTGTTCGGCTCGGCTCCGTCCAGGTGCCAGTCCGGCTCCCGGACGCTCGTCTCCGCCAGCCCCACGTCTCGGTTCAGCCCGACGTCGCGAGTGAAGTAGCGAGTGGCGGTCAAAATCCGTGGATCCACACGCGGCGTGCCCAGGCCAAACCAATCGCTCTGCAGAGCGCCCAGCCGGCTGGCGGTGAATATCCGCGACGGTCGCCGGAGAATGCAGGCGTTGAAGAAACTGTCGAAACTCCCCCAATTCACCACATCGGGACTCGCCAAGGAAAACGCGGTCACCACCACGCGTCCCCGTCCCACCCGGCGTTCCGCCACCAGACCGCCGGTCTCTTCCATCAGTTCACCACCCGGCCGAGGCACCAGCCGCACACCGACAAGCGGCGACGTTTCCTGCACATTGAGGGTCAACCGCGTGGAGGTCCCCTTGGGGGTCAACGACCAGGCTTGATTGAGCGCCGCGAAGTCGGAGGGGCCCAGTGCCACCGCACTCTCCCCTGTCGCCGGCAAGTACGGCTCCAGGAAACTCCCTGCCAGTGGCTCGAGTGAACCGGGCCCACTGACAATCAATTGCCCTCCCCAGTGCAGCCAATCCACCATGGCAGCCTGCTGATCGGGAGTCATGTCGCCCGGTGGCAGGCCGTCCCACAGCAGGTAGGCTATCGTGGTCCAGGAAAACGGATGGGAGGGCAGCGGCACACGCTGTTCGATCGAAGGCAACACCACCCGATAGAAAATCTGCCGGCTCTCTTCGTCGAGCAACTCGTCATGGGACGGACTAATCGATTCGATCTGCTTGAGGTACCCAAAAGCATTCGGGTTCTTGCTCAGCACCACAAACGTGTGTTGATAGAAGGGCATCTGCCGCGCAATCTGGGCATTTTCGTGCAGCATACGCCCACCGCGGACTGCCTTCAGCTTGTGCTGCAGGAACACATTGCTGGAGTCTTTCGCCGTCTCGACTGGGATGAAGAAGGTCGATTCCAGGAACTTCTCTTGCCCTTTGGGCAACACCGCCGGACGGGACATCACGATGTGATACCGCGTATCGCCCACCGGAATCGGCCGATTGGAGACGTCCGACACGTACGTTTCGAGTTCGGCGCGCAGGTCCTCGTAGTTGGCCAATGCCGACACCCAGGCTGTCACCGCGTGTCCCGGCTTCACGAAGTTCTGGCTCGCCGTGCCTTCCGAAGGAAGTGTTTCCAGATCGCGAAACACAAACTCAGGTTTCTTCGCCTTCTTCTTCGCGGCCTCTTCTTTCTTCTTCTGTTCCTCGGTCAGGGCGTTGTCGTCCGCGCTGCGGCAGCCACCACACCCCGGAATCGAAACGAACAGCATCGCGGCCGATAGCGCTGCGAGCAGCCACCCGACTGACGCGGCTCGACTTCCACGTTGCCGACTCATGCCGGAAGAAACCATGCGTGTTTCATCGCCCCAGAAGAGAGTTTCCACTGAAAGTCACCGCCCGCCTGGCCGCGCTAGGGTGTCCGGCCAGTTGGCAACTACCAGTGTAGGGGTTTGCCCTGGCCAGGAAAAGTATCTACCGGCAGACCGATTTCCCGCCGGTCAAGCCGGTTCGAGCACGCGGAGCGAGACGGCGGTGACGAGCGTCTTGACGTGCGCACGATGTTCGATCATGTGCGGAGCGATCAAGTGCGCCTCCAGGGCCTCCAGACTCTCCCATTGCTCGACCACCGTGATCACGTCGTCGCGCGGATCGACTTGGGTGTTGAGATTCGTCTCGACATCGATGGTGGGAGAGTAGGCGAGACACCCCCACTCGGCCCGCACCAGCGGCACGATCCGAGCGAACTGCCGGAGCACTTCGTCGCGCTGACCGGGTTGCGTGCAAATTGTCGCCACCACGTAGATCATGGTTCCGCATCCTCGCTGCGAGACAGCCCAGTCTGCTCGTCTTCCGGGCGGTTGGCGCGGGATAGCTGGCCCTTCGCGGCGTCGCGGCGCTCCGTTATCTCAATGGCTTTGAGCAGTCCGCGTGCCTTGTTGAGTGTCTCCTGGTATTCGCCCAGCGGTACGCTGTCGGCCACAATCCCCGCCCCCGCTTGCACATACGCCTGATTGTTCTGAATCACGATCGTGCGCAGAGCAATACAGGTGTCCATATTGCCACTGTAGTCGATGTACCCGACGGCCCCGGCGTAGGGCCCCCGGCGATGCGGTTCCAGTTCGTCAATGATCTCCATGGCCCGCACTTTCGGCGCGCCGGAAACAGTGCCGGCAGGCAGGCAGGCGCGCAGCGCATCGAAGGCATCCTTCCCGTCGTGCAGCATGCCGGTCACGTTGGACGTGATATGCATCACGTGACTGTAACGCTCGATCACCATGACGTCCGAAATTTCGACCGTCCCGAAGCGTGCCACACGCCCCACGTCGTTCCGCCCCAGGTCGACCAGCATCACATGTTCGGCGCGTTCCTTGGGATCCGCCAACAACTCTTCCGCCAGCCGCCGGTCTTCCTCCTCGTCCGCCCCACGTTGGCGCGTACCGGCCAGCGGACGAACGGTCACTTTCCCGTCCACGACGCGGCACATGATCTCGGGTGAACTGCCGACGAGCGTCACGCCGGGACAACGCAAGAAGAACATGAAGGGACTCGGATTGACGATCCGCAAGGTACGATAGATTTCGAAGGGGTCGCTGTGGATCTCCAATTGCAGACGCTGGCTCAGGACCACCTGAAAAATGTCGCCGGCGCGGATGTAATCCACGCACTTTTCCACCGCCCGCTGGAATTCCTCCGGCTCGAAGTTGGCTCGATAGGCCAGGGACACCTCACCGTCCAGGCGGATATCGCTGCAGCAGAGATTGGTCTGCGGGGACGAGAGCCGTTCGACCATCCGATCGACACTCTGCTGGGCCTCGCGATATGCGGCCAGCGCGTTGCCAGGGTGCTGCCGGAGGTGAGCGGTGGCGATCACAAACATCGTCTTATTGACGTGATCAAACACCACCATGCGATCGTAAAATCCAAACG
Organism: uncultured Planctomycetota bacterium; assembly: GCA_963802295.1. GTDB lineage: Bacteria > Planctomycetota > Planctomycetia > Pirellulales > Pirellulaceae > JAJRVM01. The sequence continues at coordinate 659,857 of CAWDIM010000023.1, forward strand.
CCAGGTCGGGCAGGTGCCGATCGTCCTGCGGCGCCTGAGGGAGCTTCTCGACGTAACGCACCACGTCGTACCCGGCATAGCCGACCGCTCCGCCGGCAAAGGGGGGCAGTTCGGGAAAGTGCGCCGCCCGCACCTGATTCAACTGGCTCCGCAGTAACTCGAGCGGATCAGGCGCCGTCACCGTCTCGCCGGCATCCCCCTTCATGATGGTGACACGGTCGCCATGGGCCAGCAATTGCATGTAGGGACCGGCCGCCAGAAAGCTGTAGCGACCGACCTTCTCACCCCCAATCACGCTTTCAAACAGGCAGGCACTCCCGCCATCATCGAGCCGATGGAAGGCCGTTACAGGCGTCATCGTGTCGCTCACCAGCCGCCGATAAACGGGGATCAGATCGTAGGTGCCGCACAGGGATTCGAAAGTCTGAAAGTCGGGAGTGTGGGTCATCATGTCGCGCACCGCAGATACCGTGAAAGAGGACCGTGACCCCGCCAGACACTTGGCAGAGACTGCCGCGGCGGCTGCGGTACCCATCTTCACCTCGCCACAAGCGCAGCACCGGTTCGCCAAAACAGGGGGGGCATGCACAGCTTAACAGCGAGCCGCCGCCGCCACAACGGCCACCGCGGCAAGCGTACTATCTTATGGTTGGCAAAGAATTTGCGCTGCGGTGCAGGAACCGCTACCAACCTTGACAGTCTGAGGACGACTGATAGAATCCAGGCAGCTTTTTCGCTCTGATCCGCAGATGCCTCCGCTTCGCTTTCGGCCGGCCCACTCTGCTCCCGCGGGCCGACGCGCTGCTTTTTCCTGGGACGGACTTGCGACCATGAAGTGCCAATACTGCGAAAAACCCGCTACCTTCCACATCACGGAATTGACCGGCGATGAGCCGGTGGAACTGCACTTCTGCGAAGAACACGCTCGGCTGTATCTCACCCAATCCGATGAACCGGAAGAAGCCTCGCCCAGCCTGGCGGGCGTATTGGCCCAGCAGTTGAAGGTCGGTCAGACCGCCGAGGAATTGGCAAAACTGGATCAGCGTGCCTGCCCCATGTGCGGTGTGACGTTTTATGAATTCCGGCATGCCGGACGACTCGGCTGCCCCCACGACTACGTCTGCTTCAGCCAAGAGCTGGAACCGCTGATCATGAATATCCATGGCGCCACCGAGCATGTCGGAAAGCGCCCACAGCACGGTGTCCATGGCACGGATCACCAGACCCGTTTGATTCAACTGCGTCGTGAAATGAAAGAAGCCGTGGAGCGAGAAGACTACGAAAAAGCCTCGGCGATCCGCGACGAGATTCGCCAACTCGAGAAACAGCACGAGAAGTAGTTCGCCGCCGCCCCCCCCATGCAAAAAAGATTCCCCCCCGGAAAGATTGAGAACCGAACGTGAAGCTCGAGGAACTGGCAGGAAAGTGTGGCGAGTGGTTGCGTGGCTCGGGACCAGAGTCCGATATCGTCATCAGCAGCCGCATTCGCCTGGCGCGAAACCTGGCCGAATTCCCCTTTATCCGCAAGTGCACCGATCAGGACCGGTCACAGATCGAGCGCACCCTGCGCGACCGGATCAAGGAAGTCGGGGAATGGTCCAGCTTGACCTATGTCGACGTCGCCTCGCTGGACGATGTCGATCGCCAGTTTCTGGTCGAGCGCCAACTGATCAGCCGCGAGCACTCCGAAGCGGAAGGCGCTCGGGCCGTGGCCATTGACCCGCACGAGAAGTTCAGCTTGATGGTCAATGAAGAGGATCATCTGCGGATTCAAGTCATGCACAGCGGACTCGACCTGCAAGCGGCCTGGGAACAGATCGACCATATCGACAACCTGGTCGAACGCCGTGTGACGTACGCTTTCCACCAGCAGTGGGGCTACCTGACCGCCTGCCCCACGAATGTCGGGACCGGCATGCGAGTGAGCGTCATGATGCACCTGCCTGCCCTGGTCATTACACGGCAGATCGAGAAGGTCTTCCGCAGCCTGCACAAAATCAGCTTGGCCGTCCGCGGACTCTACGGAGAAGGCTCCCAGGCTATGGGAGATTTCTACCAGATCAGCAACCAGATCACACTCGGGCGCAGCGAACAGGAACTGATTGCCCAGATCCGCGATGTCGTTCCGGTGTTGATCGACTACGAGCGGCGCGCGCGAGAATTCCTGGTCAAGGAAAGCCAGAAAGACCTGCATGATCGCGTGAGCCGCGCCTACGGAATCCTCTGCACCGCCCAGACGATCAGTAGTGAAGAAACCATGCACCTGCTCTCGAGCGTGCGGATGGGCATCAACCTGGGGCTGATCCACGATCTCGAAATCCCCACGATCAACAAGCTGTTTATCCACACACAGCCTGCCCATCTCCAGAAACTCCGCGGCGTGGAACTCGATACCGCGGACCGGAACATCGAACGAGCCAATTACCTGCAGCGCCACCTGCGCAAACGCGACGGCAACGATGACCTCGAGAAGAATTGACCGCCACGCGTCCGGTGTCAGTAGTCACGTCAGGTCGGCAGGTACAAAGGACAAAGGGTCAGTCGTCCTCAGTCATTCGGTTAGCCGGTGCGGCAATCCTGGCCCGTATGTCCGGAATGATCTCGGCCGGCACAAAGCGAGCCAGCATGGCATCGGTCGTCACGGGCGTGATCTGCTTGATCAGACTGCTCGAGACGTGAGCCAAGTCCTCGTCCGCCATGAGGAAGATCGTCTCCACGTCGTCCGCCAAATGGCGGTTCGCCAACAACATGGTGAACTCCGCCGCAACGTCGGTCAGCGGCCGGATGCCGCGAATCATCACCTTCGCGTCGCATTCCCGCACAAACTCGACCGCGAGACCCATAAACGTGCGGACCTCCACGTTGCGACAATCGGCCGTCACTCGCCGGATCATCGCGACGCGTTCGTCCGCGGGATATAGCGGCTGCTTCTCGGTGTTGATACCCACCCCGACAATCAATCGGTCCACCAGCCGCGAAGCCCGGCGGATCACATTCAGATGCCCCAACGTGATCGGATCGAACGACCCGGTATAGACCGCCAGTCGCAACTGGTTCGTCTCCATCTGGCAGAACCTCCTGCAGCATTGCACCGACTGTCCACCAGTGTCACTGGCCAAACAGGGTGATTTTTGTCTCGTCGTCAACTCTCCGGGGACCAAGTCACGGACCCGGACCCACCAGTCAATCCCAGCTCGACGCGTGTCCATCACATCACCGCCGCAACAGAGTGGGGAATCCGGGCCCCTTTGCCCCTTTGATGCGAACGACGACGACCGGCATTCACAACCGTCCCACTGGTCCTCTCCGGCCACCGACCCCTGGGGAAAGATCGACAGCCAATGGCCATGCGACAACTGGCCCTCGCAGTATCCCACATCGGGCGCGGACTGTACATCAGGATCAAGGGAGCGCCAACCGCTCCCTATCGCGAAACCGAGCAGATAAGATAAAACGACTCCGGCATGCGTTCAGGCCACCGCCGGCCGGATCACCTCGATCAACCGCTCGATGTCGTCACGATTGGCGTACGCATGGGGGCTGATGCGCACCCCGCCGCCTCGGCAACTCACCACCACTCCCGCTTGCAGACACGCTCGCCGCAACTGGTCGGGGTCCTGACCGGGTACCTGAAACGTCACAATGCCGCTTCGCCGCTCTCCCTCCCGATGACTCAACACACAAGCCCCGACTTCCTGCAAGCGTTCACACGCATAGTCGGTGATGGCCAAGACCCGCTCGGCGATCGCCGATTCACCCGACGCCAGCCCGGCACTCTCAAGCAGCTGCAGACTGGCCCCCAAGGCCATCACGCCCACCATGTTCTGCGAACCCCCTTCAAAACGCCTTGCCGTAGGGCGTAGATGAAAATCGATCCGATCGAATTCGCTGGCCTGCACCACGCTGTTCCAGCCCACACCGATCGGATGCAGCAGGTCCAAATGCTGGGGCCGAATGTAAAAAATGCCGGCCCCCTCCGGCCCGAGCATCCACTTGTGGCCATCGGCGGCCAGGAAGTCGACCGGTGTGTCGGCCACGTTCAACGGAAAAACTCCCAGCCCCTGGATCGCATCCAACAGCACCAGAATGCCACGTTCGTGGGCCCGCCGGACAACCCAATCGACGTCCAACCGCCAGCCGCTGGCATACCCCACCCAACTCACGGAGATTAACCTGGTCCGCGCGTCACAACGCTCCAGAATCTGCTCCATGTCGACGCGGCCACGCTCTGCTTTCACCAGGCGTGTTTCGACACCACGATCGCGTAAGTTCATCCAGGGATACAAGTTGGAAGGAAACTCGTTGGCAAGCGTCACGACGTTGTCACCAGGTCGCCAGGGTAGACCTTCCGCTACCAAACCAATCCCCGCCGTCGTGTTCGGGACAAAAGCCAGATTCTCGGAGTCGGTTCCAATCAGCGACGAACAAAGGAGACGCACATTGCGCACTTGCTCGGCCCAAGTGGACCAGTGCAGATCGCCGGAATCGGCCGCCGCATGGCTCCATTGAATGACCGCATCCCTCGCTGGAGCTGTAAGTGGTGCCACTGCAGCGTGGTCTAAATAGGCATATCGAGCGGCGACGGGCATCTGACGGCGCAGTTCCAGCCAAGGCAGTTCGTTCGAGAGGTCGTCAGGCATTTGTCGGTCACCCTGATGAAAAACGGTCCGGCGTGGGTTATCCTAAGGGACTCTTCTGTCTGGGTGATGCGAGATTGCGGTCCCGGATGACCTGGGTTTGGAGCGATGCAGGCGTTCAGAATCAGGTCGATTCGGTCGTTATAACCGGTGCCACCGATAGGGACGTCGGCGACACGAATTCCTGGCAATCTTCGCCAAAGTGAAATCAAATGGGCGGATGACAGCTAGAAATGATGAATTATACTAGCTGGAGTATCAATTCAGGGAAATCTATTGTGGGTCAAGCTGTTCACCTCTCAAGGACGCTCCGCATGCCCAAGGTTCTTTGTATGACGGGAATGGTGATTGCCATTCTCATACTCGTGCTCTTCTTGCTCGACCTTGCGGTAGCATTCCCGTTCAAGCGGATTAGCGTCTTCATGGACATTATGTTCGTCGCGTGTGCCGTCGGCCTGGGTTTTCTTAGCTGGTCGACATTGCGAGAGCAGGATTGACTGGTTTGTGACTCCGTTATCAAGTACCCCAGTTCCCTTATTCTGACAGGGTCTTCAGTTGAGTGGCGTGTGGTTTGCGCTACCCAGTCTACAGCCAGCCAGCGCTCTCCACACCACGATTGGCCGAACGAGCCCCAGCCAGCCGGCGATTGGGAAGAGCGGGACCGGCCGGGAGTATTCGCGACCGACCTCGCAGCGTGGCTGCCAGGCTCCCCTCAAAACAACCATCGCATGCATGGCTATTGATCCGATCAGGAAGCGTATTTCTTTTCAGGATCTGTTGAGCAGGGCAAGACTTGGTCTTCGCTGTATACTTCTGGGGAGAGCCGGGTGCCGGATTTCGTGGCAGGGCGGGATTCGTTTAGTGTAGCTCGGTGGATCCGCAACGGTGACGATAGCCTCTAGCGGCCGTCGGGCGAATTCCTGGGCACGGGACGTTCTTGCCCGTCCTACCGACCTGTACGAACGGTCTTGCAGTGCACTTCATCGTTACGTCTGGGCTGAGCGAGCCGCCTGGAACTGCCACAAGGGTATGGGCCTTGAATTCGGTAAGAAACGGACTGTTGGAGGAGCGGACTATGGATCACAGAGTGTCTCGTCGCAGCGCGCTGCGGACAATGGCAGCCTATGCGGGAGGAGCGGCCCTAGCCGCGTTCCCCACTCGCGAAGCAACCGCCGCCCAGCGAAATCCGAGTTGGGAAAAATCGATGGCGCAGGGACTCCAGTGGCTGGGCCGGTCGCAGTCCTCTCTGGGGCATTGGGGTGCCAACATGTACCCCACGGCGATGGCTGCGTTGGCTGGCACTGCACTGATCTGTTCCGGCTCGACCACCACGCAGGGTCCCCACGCCCGCAACATTCGGCGGACGGTGGATTATCTGATGTCGAAAAGTCGTTCCAACGGTCTGATTGGTGATCCGACACTCGACAACCGCTACACGTATGGGCACGGCTTCGCCATGCTGTTTCTTTCTCAAGTCTTGGGTGAGGAGGAAGATGCTGACCGCCGAGACGAGTTGGTTCGGACGCTGGTCAAGGCGGTCGAATTCAGTGGACAGGCCCAAACGCGCTCGGGCGGTTGGGGTTACGTCAGTGCCAAGGACGGGAACAATTTTGACGAAGGTTCGACGACCATCACTCAGGTCCAAGGGCTCCGAGGATGTCGCAACGCCGGTATCGCCGTGCCCGCCGAGGTGATCGAACAGGCGAAGAAGTACATTTACGGCTGCAAGAACCCTGACGGAGGGATCTCCTACAGCTCGACGAATCGGGGGAGTTCGCGTCCGGCGATCACGGCGGCCGCATTGGCCGCGCTCTACAATGCCGGCGACTACGACAGCGATCACGTGCCGGCCATGCTCGACTACTGCAACAAGAACCTGCACACCATTGGCGATGCCGTCCATTCTTTCGGGCATTGGCATTACACATACTTGTATTATGCCCAAGTTGTCTATCGGCAAGGGCTCGAGGAATGGGAGCCTTTTCGCGACAAGCTGTACGCGCGGATCGTCAGTGAGCAGAAGAGTGACGGGAGCTGGATCGGCAACATCGCCCCCGTCTACGTGACTTCCTGTAACCTGATCATGCTCCAACTCGACAGAGCCTATTTGCCCATCTATCAGCGGTGAGGCGGCGGGCTGGAGACCGACCCGTCGCGGGTGGCACTGCTCTCAGGCGGAAGATGCTCGATTCTACGACGATGTGCCGGCTGGTAGCTGACTGCGCCGAGTCGAGATCATTGCCTGGGACCGGCGCAGCAGAGGCCGGCGCAGCAGACTCGAGCAGACCGTGGCCCGGCAGGCCGCAGTCGCCGCGTGTTCGCCCGCGAGGGCGCGGACGCGCAAGGGCGCAACATCATGCTTGGTCTGCTTCCTCGAGCCTGCAGCCTCAAATCTCGCACGACAGAATGGCTTCCACTACGCCGGACATGGTCGCCTCGCGGGCCTCCACGGTGGGCTCCCACCCCAACTCGCGCAGCGTGGCTGACGTGATCGGACTGATGCTGGCCAGCCGCGTCTTGGCCAGATCGCGGGCGAACAGCTGGTGCAGGGAGCGGGCGATAGCGGAACTGGTGACGGTCGTCCAGTGAATGTCACCTTGGCACATGGCAGCCGCGATATCGGGCTCGGGCGTACTGACGTCGACGCTCTCGTAGACGACGATCTGCGTTACCTTGCCTCCGGCGGCCGTCAGTCGCTCGGCCAGCACTTCGCGACCGCGACTGGCTCGCGCCAGCAGGAAGTGTTTTCCGAGCGCCTCGGCGGCGAGCAGTTCGGCCAGGTCCTCGGCCTGGTAGCGTGCGGGCTGTTGATCGGCGCGCAGGTGGTAGGTTTGCAAGGCAGCTGCCGTCGCAGGACCGATGGCGGCCAGGCGGATGGCCCCGAGGGCCCGCAAATCACGACCGATCACCGCCAGCCGCTGCAGCAGCGAGTGGACTCCATTGGCGCTGGAGAAGACCAGCCATTGAAACTGGTCGAGCCGGGAGAGGGCCGCATCGACCGGCATCCAAGCTGACGGTTCGCGAATCGCGATGGCTGGTTGCAGCAGCACCTCGCCGCCGGCATCTTCCAGCAGTTCGCTCAACTCGGTGGCCTGATGTGCCGGCCGCGTCACAAGGATTTTCTGGCCGAACAGCGGCCGCTGCTCGAACCAGGCCCACTGCGGCGGCAGTGCGGCCACGGCGCCCAGCATGACCACCACTGGGGGCCGCATCCGCTGAGGGCCGGTGAAGTGTTCCGCCACTTCGCTCAACGTACAGCGGACCGACTGCTGATTCGGCAAGCTGCAGCGACGCACGATCATGGCCGGCGTTTCCGGAGACATGCCCTGGTCGATGAAGGCCCGCGTCCACGTCAGGGCAGTGGTCGCTCCCATATACACCACGAGCGTCCCCGGGAATCGCGCCAAGCTGGCATAATCCAGCTGGGGAGCTGTCTTGGACCCGATTTCATGGCCGGTGACCAGTGCCACGGCCGAGGCATGTTCGCGGTGCGTGATCGGTATTCCCGCGTAGCTCCCGGCCGCCAGCGCTGCCGTAATCCCCGGCACAATCTCGAACGGGATGCCGTGCCGCGCCAGCGTCTCAATTTCTTCGGCACTGCGAGCAAACACCGCCGGATCTCCTCCCTTGAGTCGCACCACTGTCCGGCCCCGGCTGGCCAGTGCGACCATCTCGGCATTGATCTCGGTTTGCGACCAGATGCGCGTGGCGCCATGCCGTCCCAAGCAGATACAGTCGGCGTGCGACGGAGCGTGCTGCAGGATCCGAGGGTTAACCAGGTAGTCGTAGAGTACCACGTCCGCCCGCCGCAATAGCTCGACCCCGCGCAGCGTAATCAACCCCGGGGCACCCGGTCCGGCTCCCACCAGATACACTTTTCCACGGCCGGCAGACCTTTTCTGGGACATGAATCGATTCTCACCCGGGCGGGGTTCGGCCCGCAGCCACTCGAGACTGACCTGGACTCTCCGCTACAATTGGTACCGAGTGTCCACGGTTTCCGCAAGGCACGATGCCTTGGCGGCGAGACGCGACCAGGAAAACCAGCCAAGGAAACCAGCGATTCGGCAGTAGTAGTGGGACCGGTCCACCTGCCAGCGAGCGAAACAGGACCGGTTCGGACAGGTGCGACCACAGTGCGACCACTTGCTGAGGCCCCTGATTTCTCCGTTTCGCGCCACTCCACCATCATCACTCAGGCGGCGAGTGAGCCCGACGGATGCCCACCGGCCGAGTTGGTGATCAAATCGGTGACTGCACGATGACTCACGACACTGACGAATATCCGCCGACCTCGCGTGACTTAACGGCGAGGTACCAGCGCGCGGCGGCGCTGTGTTCGCAGCGTCATCCCGATCTCGCGGCAGCCCGCCAACTGCTTCTCCAGTGCGTTCTGGCGGATCCCGGCAATCTGATGTTCGTCGAGACCTGGCTGCAGGTCCTGCAACGTCTCGGACCTGCACGCGGGTGGTGGCGTAGCGTCTGGTACCGCATCCTGTTCGAATTTGCCGCGCGGTCGGCCGATTGGCGGCGGCGGACACGGATCGGGCTGAAACTGCTCGCGATCCGCCCTGCCGATCGACACGCTCTGTGCGGTCTGGGTGAGGCAAGCCTGCAGATGGGCCATACCGACGTGGCGGTACGCTACTGGAGTTTGGCGAGCACGACACATGTGAGCGACCTGAGTGTCCAGCGCCGCTGCGCAGAATCGTTCAGTCGCTTGGGTTTGTTCGAGCAAGCACGACATTGCTGGGAACGCGTGATCGAGTTGGCACGGGATGATCGCTCGGCCAGCGAGGCGCGGCGGGGGTATGAGAGCGTCCTCCCACCTTCCACCACTACCACCGACTCAACTCCCCTCCCCTCCCCAATAGATCCGTCGGATGCCAACGCCGTGCTGTCACTGACCCAATCGCTGATGTGCCAGGGCCACACGAATGCCGCCGCCCAGCTGCTGCAGCACAGCATCCAAGCGTGTCCCGGGGACACGCGACTGCGCGAGAGGCTGGAGGATCTGAACCTGGAGTTGGCGCGGCAGCGACTCGAACTGGGCCGCCGGCGCGCCGCTGCGGACCCGAGTCCGTCGGCTCTGCAATTGGTGGACGATTTGCAGGCAGATCTGGATCGGCGCGAGATCGACATATTCGGCGCGCGCAGTCGCCGCTATCCCACGGATCACGCCTGGAAACTCAAATTGGCTCGCAGCCTGAAGCAGATGGGAAACTACGTGGAAGCATGCCGTTGGCTGGAGGAGATCCCGCCAGACGGCTCGACAGAGTGCGAAGTGGCAGTCGAATTGGGAGAATGTCGACAGTATCAACGGCAGTTCACCGCGGCGCTAGCATGTTACGAACATGCCGCTCGCGCCGTTTCCCACAAGCCCTCCTTGAACGACATCGAAAGACTGGCACTCTATCGTGCCGGCGTGCTGGCCCTGCAACTGCACGAATTCGGGAAAGCCGCCGGCCATCTGCGACGCCTGGCCCAGGATGCCCCGGATTACAAAGACTTGCCCCGACACCTAGACAAAATCGATTCGATTCGCCATAAAGATGGATTCTCCAACGACCCGTTAACTCCGTAGCAAGCTGGTCCGCGATTTTCAGGAACTCCGACAAAACGGCACCTGAACACGCAACCTATTACTGCGTAAAGAGATAGACAAAAAGAGAGCAGCCCAATCCCGCAATTCAGGAATCAGTTCAGCCATGCCAAACACCAAGAGCGCGAAGAAACGGCTTCGCCAGAGTGAGGTTCTTCGTCTCCGCAACCGATCTGCTCGCACCGCGTTGCGAACTCAGCTGCGTCGCGTGCGCGAAACGGTTAAGGCGGGAGAAATCGACAAGGCGGAAGCACTTTGTCGCCAGCTGAATCGTCAGCTGGATCGTGCCGCCGCCCGCAAGTTGGTGCATTTCAACGCGGCTGCCCGTACGAAGTCCCGTTTGCAGAAGCTCATTCGAACTGCCAAGGGCGGCGCCACGGCAGCCAGCTCTGAGACGGCTCCCGAATAGGTCATTCGCACGGCGAACGGACTTCAGCCCGTTCGCAGAGTGCCATCCGCTGCACCGTAATCCCTGATCCCCGACGCGACATGCGTTCGTTTACGGCAGCGCATTGGGCAGTGGCCCGTGGCATTGGGCAGTGGCCCGTGGCTGTCGATCTCCGGGCCGCGTCAGGACCAATCGATCCTGGCTGCCTCGAACACGGGACCTTCTACGCACGTGCGTCGGTAATCCCAGTCGCCGGCATCATCGCGGATCTTGGCCACACAGGTGAAGCAGATTCCAATACCGCAGGCCATGGGTGTTTCCAGCGAGACATAGCAGGGGACGGCAAAGCGGGCCGCCATCGCGGCGGTTCGCTGCATCATCGCTACCGGTCCGCAGCTGACAATGCACGCGCCGGCCGCACGTTCGACCAGAATCGGTTCGAGCAACTCGGTGACGAAGCCATGATGGCCCCGCGAGCCATCGTCGGTCGCCAGCTGCACATCGATGCCGAGTGCCTGAAAATCGTCCACCCCGGCCTGCAGGTCCGCAGACTGCGCGCCGAAACAGAGCGTAACGCGGGGTACGACGGGAACCACTCGGGGTGGCACGCCAAACCTCTGGAGCCCCAAATGCTCCCTGGCCAGGGTCAAGAACGGAGTCTGTCCGACGCCGCCGGCAACCATGATCAGATGGTCGCAGGCCAGCGGCGGAAAACCATTCCCCAACGGCCCCCATACCGACAGCAACTGTCCCGGCAGGCAACTCGCGAGCCGGGTCGTGAACTTTCCCTTCACGTGGTAGATCAGGTCGATCACGGCGGGCCCACCAGCGCCGTCAGCGACGATGTCGTACACGGCCAGCGGGCGGCCAATCAACGGATCAGCGCAGCCGGCCAGCCGCACCATGAGGAACTGGCCCGGCACCATCCGCTCCGCCATCTCGTCACATTGAAAGCGAACTCGCCACGTGTCGCGCGCCACCGCGACATTCTCCACAATGTCCACCTGCCGCAGGAGTGCCGCATCGGCGTAGTAGTGAGCATGGAGCGGGTTGCACATCAGCGACGCTTCCCTTTGCGAGCTGCTTTAGCGCCGGGTCGGCGCGTTGCGGACGCCCCCGTCCGGCCCTTCCCGACAGTTTTCTTGTAAGGCCGAGCCGCGCGAGTCGTACTTTTCACCGGCGCGGGCTGATCATAGTCCAGCACGGTACCTGGCCGGTCCCCGGCCACGTGTGGGGTGGGCTGAGTGGGTTTCTGTGGTTTCTTGGGCGTTTTTCGTTTGGCGTCGGCCGCGACTCCGCGGGCGGCCCCTTTCCCATACGCGGGCCGACCACCACGTTTTCCCGGTGCCTTGCCGGCCCTGGCAGGGGCCTGAGCCGCGCGCACCGAGCGGGTTCGCGACACCGGCAACTTACCGCGTGGGACCCCTCCCGATTCGCCCCCTGCGTCTTGTGACCCGAGTCGTTGTACGGCACGCCGCAATTGACGAACCTCGTCGAAGGTCATCAGACGATATTCACCGGGCTGGAGTTGGCCCAAACGTATCGGACCGATGGCCGTGCGACGCAACTGCTGGACCTTGTGACCGACTTTGGCCAGAATCCGCCGGATCTCTCGATTGCGCCCCTCGGTCAGCACGATCTCCAGATCCGATCCCCGCGGATATCGACCGCGAACCGTCAGCGATGCGACCTGCGCCATCCCTTCGGCCAAATGAACCCCTTTACGCAGTTGCTCCAGGGTCTCCGCCGTCGGAAAACCGACTACCTTGGCGCGGTAGGTCTTGGCAATTCCATAGCGCGGATGCGTCAACTGGTTGGTCAACTCACCATCGTTCGTCAGGATGATCAAACCCTCACTGTACCGATCCAGTCGCCCAATCGCGAAGAGCCGTTTGTCGGACGGCACCAGATCGACGACGCGGGCCCGTCCTTCCGGATCCCGATTGGTCGATACCACGCCCATCGGCTTGTTCACCAGGTAATAGACATGGCGGGGCTTGGCCAGCACCGTCCCATCAACGCGAATCTCCTGTTGCTGCGGATCCACTCGCGTGCCGAGGACCGAGACCGTCTGACGGTCCACCTCGACGCGCCCCTCGAGAATCAGTGTCTCGCACTCCCGCCGACTGGCCACTCCAGCAGCAGCCAAGACCTTCTGGAGTCGTTCCCCGGACGCCTGCCGAGGCTTCCCGGCCACCTCACCCTGCTGCGACTTACCGCGTGAATACTTGGGAGACATCGATTGAACCCACGTCATGAAAGGGGTGGAGCCAGCAGACGCTCGCCATCGGAACGACCGTTGGTGTGATCACGAAAAGACGATAGACAATAGTACCCGCTGAATAACTGACCACCACTCATCGGCTAATCACTTGATGTTGTTTCCTCGCCGGCAAGCCGTGCTTCCTCGGCGGCAAGCTGTGAAACTGGCCAATGAGCCCGCCGGACTGGACGCACTTCGGGATCGACGACAAGCGGGCACGACGACAGCCAGTGAATGCCTGTGAGCGCGGAGATGGTCGCTCCAACTGGAATTGCTCACATCTCCTCCCGTGCGAACCGCGTCCGCGTCGGCTCGTCCTGCCCTCAATCGACGAACGCAGAGAGCATCCCGGCCACGAGCTTCCGTCCGCCCAGCGGAGGAACGAGCACTGACTTATCATAGCGGTTTGCCAGCTACCGTCCCAGACGTCGCCACCTAATCGTGCAGGAGGCCCCTGCCCACGGCGGGAAGGCTGCGACAGACGAGCGATGAAGTGGATTCCCGCGGACGTCCGCGGAGGAAAACCACTACCCCCTGAGCGGTCAGAAAGGATTATAGAATTTGCGGAACAAGCGGCTGCGGTCCGCGTCGGGGAGCGGCTGTTGAAAGTCCTTGGGGCGACCTCCCACGACCTCCGGACCGATTTCGTTGTCCGCGTACGGATCGAACACCGTCGCGTCATGCCGCTGCTTCTCCATCGAACCTGGAGGTTGCAGGAGCGATCGGTCCGACCGACAACCCGACAGGCCAACCAGCAACAAGGGGATCGCGGCTACTTTCCATGCATTCTTCATGTTCATCCACCTTGTCTGTGCTTCACCCCTCGACACTTCCAGCCTGCCGCCGTGGACCGCGTGCCAATCAAGGCCATCCGCAACCGACGCGCTTCCACACCTCAAGAACGGCAATCGAGGCGGTTCTCAGCCGCGTCGCAGGGGGCGTGCCGACACCTGTCCATGCCGGGGCCTCAACGACGGCAACCGGCCAGCGGGCCGCCTTTCTCCGATGGTGTGGCGACCGACGGGGGGCGGATTATAGGCTCCCAAGTTCTTCAGCAGAAGGCGAATACCGCGGACCAAAACGAGTGGCACGTGGCCACATGCTATCATCGACAGCATCGACTCGGGCGCGGGGGATCTTGAGCATGCCCCCGAGAGATGACGCCAAAGTGCCTGCTCTGGAGAAGCTTCAACGGATGTGCGTGGGGGCCAGTCGGATCAGGCAAATTGGGGGGGACCCGATTGAGCGTATTCATCGGGCAAGTAGATGTCGAGCATCGTCACCACACCTTGGGGTTCCAACCGAACAGACCCGGCCGCCGCTGGCAGCAGCACTGTCTGGCCGAGACCCAATGGCGAGGGACAGGCGTCCCGCTCGACCGTCAGCGTGCCGACCAGCGGCACCAGAATGTGGCAACGATTATCGCCCCCCAGCGAGCGACGCGCCGAGAACCGCCAGCGATCGACGATGAATTTGTCACAGGTCACCAGCCGCTCCACGTAATGGACGGCGGTTGGGAGGGGCGCGGAGGGTGCTCGGGGCCCACCCTCGAAATCGATCACCGACAGGGCCTGCTCCACGTGTAGCTGTCGCGGCTGCCCGTCCGGCCCAACGCGTCCCCAATCGTCCAAACGAAAGGTGGTATCGCTCGACTGCTGAACCTCCGCCACGACCAACCCGGCCCCCAGAGCATGGACTGAGCCGGCGGGAATCAGCAGGCAATCCCCGGCTGCGGGCTCGAAAGAGTGCAGGCACTCACTCAAGGTTCCGCGCACCGAGGAGTCGCGCAACGCCTGGCGATCGACACCCGGCTTCAAGCCGGCGTAGATTCGGCTTCCAGGGTCGGCGTGGAGCACCACCCACGCCTCCGTCTTGCCCCGGTCAGGTGGCGTCAGCCGTGCAGCCTGCTCATCGTTGGGATGTACCTGTACGGACAGGCTGCGGTGGGCATCCAGGAATTTGAACAGAAGAGGAAACTGAGCTTGGGGAAAGTGGCGACCCAGTAGCGAGGGCCCCCATTGTGTGACCAGGCTGCGCAAAGTCGTACCACTCAACGGCCCCGTGCTGACCACCGTCTGGTCCTCGCCGTGATCGGCCAGCTCCCAACTTTCGGCATAGTCGTCCCCCTCGGGCAACGGCTTTCCCAACAGCGTTTCCAGGCGCCGTCCTCCCCACAGGTAGCGGCGTAACACGGGCTGAAACCGCAGCGGGTAGTTCGCGTTCATGATCGCATTGTAGTGTAGACCAGCCCTCTTGCTACCGGCCCACCGGCCCAGCGGAGGAGGCCAGAGGGGTGGGGCTGAAGGGGGGGCGACTGACCACGCCTCGCCCTGCCCCACTAGCGGCCTGCGGTCGGGTATCTGCCGACAAGGTGCCCGCGAGCTGTCGCTTGCCGACCCGCGGCGGGCCTGTTATCATAACGTGCGGTCGTGTGTGCTACGGCACGGCGACCAACTCACCTGGTACGGCAGCTTCCCTCCGTACGATTTCTCATTGCTCTGCGTCACTTTGGCGGCTTGCGCAGCATCTTTGTTGTGGCAGCAACCGTGATCGGGAGTGTCGTGGTCGGCGCTGGCCGTCCGCGGCCATTCCCGGGTGCGCATGATGCGATTCTTCGCTTGCTTCACCGCGACCGTCGCCGGCAAGTATCAGACTGACACAGATCTGACTGACGAAGATCTAACTGACAGGGGACCGTACCAATGCCGAAGACTCCCAATGAAGATCTCTTCGAAGGCACCACGATGACCTTTGGCGAGCACCTGGACGAACTCCGCGTGGTGCTCTTCCGATCGCTGATCGGCCTGGTCGTCGGTTTCATCGTCGGCCTGTGCATCGCCAAATACGTTGTGCGCTGGACAACCGTGCCGCTCAAGTCGGCGCTCGATGAACACTATGAACTGCTGGCCGAGGAGCAGCTGACCGAGATTTACCGTGAAAACGTCCCGGACACCGTGAAGGACTTCATGAAGCGCGAGCGGTTGCTATTTGAAGAAGCCTACCTGGAACAGGCGGAGTTGGAGCGGATCGCCGCCAACAGCGGGAATCAATTCCAGGACATTTCCGCCGAGTCGGATGTCGTGCATATGCCGCTGCCTTTACCGAATCCCAGAATGGTCAAGACCCGCATCTGGCGACGAGCCCGCACCGACGTGCAGTCCTTAAGCGCCCAGGAGCCGTTCATGATCTGGGTCAAAGCCGGTTTCGTCACCGGGATGCTGTTGGCGAGTCCCTACATTTTCTGGCAGATCTGGTCGTTTATCGCCGCGGGGCTGTATCCTCACGAGAAGAAATACGTGTATGTGTTCCTCCCCATCAGCTTGGCGCTCTTCTGGGCCGGCGCGGCACTGGCTTTCTTCGTCGTGTTCCAATACGTGCTGAACTTCTTGTTCCAGTTCAATCGAGCGTTGGACATCCAGACCGATCTGCGAATCAGTGAGTGGATTGGGTTTGTGCTTATCATGCCCCTCGGCTTTGGCATCGCGTTTCAGCTGCCTCTGGTGATGTTCTTCCTGAACCGCATTGGCATCTTCACGCTCAAGTCCTATATCGAGAAATGGCGGATCGCGGTACTGGTCATCTTCGTCATCTCGATGTTCCTCACACCCGCCGACCCGATGAGCATGATCCTGATGGCTTTGCCCCTCTGCTTTCTGTACTTCCTGGGCATCGCCATGGCGAAATGGATGCCGCGGGGGCGCAGTCCATTCACGGAAGCCTTCGATCCCTGAGTCGGACGATGGGGCCGATTGTGCAATGCGCGGTGCTCAGATGGCTTCGGGCCCGCGTTCGCCCGTGCGGATCCGCAGACAGTCTTCCATGGGGAGCACGAAGATCTTGCCGTCGCCAACCTCTCCCTTCTCCCCCGTCCGACCACCTTTCAGAATGGCATTGATCGTTGGTTCGACGAATTCTTCGTTCACCGCGATCTGCAGCTGGACTTTGCGCAGTAGATTGATCGTGAACTCATGGCCGCGATAGACCTCGGTCTGCCCCTTTTGGCGTCCGAACCCCTGACAATCCATGACGGTCAAGCGAAACACTTCGACCTCGGTTAACGCCGCCTTGACCGCTTCCAGCCGACTCGGTTGGATGATCGCGATGATCAGTTTCATGGTGGGACCCAATCCTGAAGTATCCAAATGCGGAATGACGACCGCCAGGTAGAATCTAGCCACAACGGTGCGGACTCGCAAGATCGCTGCTGATCCCGCCCTCCGCAGCCAAACTGACCCTCTCACGTCGCCTGCGGTCGCCAATAGCACGGAGATTCGTCTGGCCAGCCACCGACGGCATCAGATGGCAGGCGGGAAACGGGAGGACCTTGGTTGCCGAAAACCCGCGCTGTCTCACCGGATCGCGACGGAGAGGCCTCGGCAGCCCGCCATGTTCCTGCTGCACTTGGCCGCGAATCCTGGCGGCATAAGGCCGTGACGACCGCGGCAGTCGGCCAAGCAGCAGAGACACCCCCGGCCCGGGCAGGCGAGGCGTTCACCTACCCGGGGCCGTTGGGGCATCCTTCTGGCTGAGCGAAATACACCCAAACCCACAGGTGTTCTAAATAAAAAGACGGGCCGACGCGTGAGGACCCCACGCAACGCGTCAAAAAAAATATCTCCGTTCGGCTTTCCCACTCGCCGTGACAAGCCGCTGGCCTGTTCGCTTGCTCGATACCCGCCCTACCGCAATGCAATCAACGTGCCAAGTCTCCTTCGATAATCCGACGTCGACTTACCAAGAACAACCGAACCAATTGTCCTGAAGAGAGTTACGCACTCAATCATCAATTAGTGAAATACCCGCCAGGTCCAGTCATCGGTCCAGCCATCCAAGCCACTGCACGTTTATCATGCACCAGCGGATGCGCAGTTGGGCAACTCACGGCCTACGAAAACGCGGCTCGGCGCGATCCGACCACATGGTCGCTCGGAGGTCTGCCGAGCGACAGTCTGCGGGAGGTGGCAGCGTTCTGCTGTTTCCCCTGAGAGTCCTTCCCCGAATGACCGATCGGCCCCCCACGCTCATCCCAACTTCACCCCATCTCGCTGGACGCGGCCGGGCAAGAACTACAAACGCCGCTCAGAAGACCTCTGAGCGGCGTCTATTTTCTAGCAAATCTGTTAGCTCGTGCCCGCACCGGACACGGCCATGTCGTTTAGTAGGTGATCACGGTGTCGATCCCGAACAGGAACGTGTCCTGCAGTCCGGAATCCCGATGGAAGTCGTCCCATCGCAATTCGGGACGCACCACCACGTTGGCCATGGGCCTGTAATTCAAGCCGATGGTGAAGTCATACACTTCGTTTGTGGCATTGCTCGTCGTCTGCCGCACGGGAATGCGTGGATCCTTGAAGTACTCGAACCGAGCGCCGACCTTCCAGCAGTCGTTGATGGTGTAGAACAGGTAGTTGTTCCAACTGATTTCGTCTTTCGGCGATTGCTCCAACCGATCATTGTCGCAGTAGTTGTTCTGGAAGACGTAGGTCCAGTTGTCGTTGATATCCCATGTGAACAGAATCGTGTGGAAATAGCCGTTCGGGTCACTCCCCGGAATGCCGAACCGATCGTCGAAGCCCGCATCACCCCACGAAGTCGTGTAGGCGAGCTTCGCGTTGTCGGTCAGTTGCAGGCTAATGCCGCCGAGGAAGCAGGTGCCGCCATTGGCCGTGAAACCCGTGTTCCAGCCGGCAGTCCAACCACCGGTGACCGTGATGTCGTCAGTCAACGCGTAGTCAAGCAACACACCGGTGTGGGTGAACGGCTCAGAAATATAAAATTCAAACGAATGAGAATAGAAGAAATTGCCGGTCGCCGGCACGACTTCGTAGCCGACAATCGTAAAGAAGTGGCCGATCCTTGCTTTCAGATCATTGATCCCCACTTCGGCATACGCCTGCGGAATGGCGCTACCGTAGCCATTGGCATCGGGACCGTACCACCAACCAAAATCCCAGTCGTTCAGTTGGCCACCGAAAGCCTGGGTGTCGGGCGCATCGGTACCGTACAGATAATCCACACGGAATCCCCAGTCCACGCCACAGCCGCCGGTGTCGACAGCCTTCTCCAAGAAGAACCACTGTTGGTGCAACTGGAGGTTGTTGGGATAACTGTTCATCAGGCCCGTACCGAACCCGTTGGCACCCTCGGTGTGATAACCAAACTGGGTCCAAAAGCCGGCATTGATGCCGCCGCGTGATTTCTTAAACAGCTTGAAGGGCTCGGAACCGCCAAACAGGTAGCACGAATCGCAGCAGCTGTCGCACGAGACGCTACCACAAGGATCGCAGCTAGTGCATCCTGACGCGGCCGGCTCGGCCGGTTCAGCCGGCTGGGGCTCTACGGCTGGTGGTTCAGCCGCCTCAGGTTCGACGGCCGCATCGCTGGGAGAGGCCTGTTCGTCGTCACCGTAGTAGTAACCGTAGTAACTATCGTTGGATAGTGACGCCGGGCGCACCGACGTAGGGTGTTTCAGCGTCTGGCCGAGCGCCGAGTTCGCGACAAGCGCACAACTCAGCATGGCGGCAAACGCACCGTAGCTGGCTTTCATCTTCAGTACTCCGCAAATGGATGCTTGGGTGGGGCTGAGGCAGGCATGTGTGCGTGACACACACTTGGGCAGAACGTGTGTGGGTGATTCTCCGGCAACACCAACATCGGGCAGGCGCGAACGCCGGGCACCGCATTGGTAGTTTTGAATGCCAATGTTTCTATTCGACTGCCGCCGGGCCGTTGATTTAACGCAATGATCGCGGTTTGCCGTGTCCGAGTTGGAGCCAACCTACGGATTGTTAAACCCTAACGCCTGGGAAAAGACTGCCGACCTTTGGGCGGCTAATCAGAAGTGGCAACGCGGCCCCCTGAGAGACCTGGTTCAGCGGGCAGTGGGCTCGCCAGCCGGCGGGTCCGGGAGCCGCTGAGCGGCTTTGTGCAATGTGTCCACCGATGGCAGACGAGCCACACACATCAGCGCCACGGCATGCGACAAAATTGTCCGTGAAGCAACCCGCCGGCAACAGCGTCCAGCGAGTCGGAACAGCGACACCGCCATCGAGCAGCGTCGCGGTGGCGGCCGGCAATGCGGCGGGCTGGACGCCCTTAGTTCCGCTCGCTGTCTTCGTCCGAGAAGAGCGCTTGCACGAATCGATCGACATCGAACAGCGCCAGGTCGGCGGCGGTCTCGCCCAGCCCCACATACTTCACGGGCAGGGTGAATTGCTTGCGAATCGGAATGACGACGCCCCCTTTGGCAGTGCCATCCAGCTTGGCCAGCACGATACCGGTACACCCGGCAGCATCCGAGAACCCCTTCGCCTGGCTGATCCCGTTCTGGCCGGCCGTCGCATCCAGCACCAGGAGCACTTCGTGCGGTGCGGCGGGAATCAGATTGCCGACAACCCGGCGAATCTTGTCCAATTGCTGCATCAGGTTGACCTGCGTTTGCAGCCGTCCAGCGGTATCGATGATGCAGATATCGGCACCCGTCTGAATGGCCCGCTCGACCGCCTGATAGGCCACACTGGCCGGATCGCTTCCTGACTTGCCGGTGACCATCTCAGCGCCAATCCGCTGCGCCCAGATCGTCAACTGCTCGACCGCCGCCGCGCGGAATGTGTCACCGGCTCCCAAGACAACGCGGCGGCCCTCGGCCGCAAACATGTAGGCCAGCTTGGCAATCGAGGTGGTCTTGCCCGAGCCATTCACACCCACCACCAGAATGACCGTCGGACCATCCGTGGCAAACTGGATCGGCTGTTGGTCCTGCGCCATCAATTCACGTAACGAGGCTTTGACCGACGCCAGCACCTCCTCCAGCTGCACCACGCGACCACGGCATTCACTTTGCACGCGATCACGGATCTCGCCGGCGGGACCGCCGCCCATATCCGTCTTCACGAGGATGGCGAAGAGCTTGTCCAGAAATTCCTCGTCCACCAGCTCGCCGTCGCGTTTGAACAGGTCGCGAATGTCCGTATTGAGCAGGTCGGAGGTCTTCTTGAGCCCCTGTCGAAAGCGGGCCAACAGTCCGCGGGTCGGCTGCTCGTCGCCGCCGTCCTGCTTGAAGCGATCAAAAAATGCCATGGTAATTCAGCTGACTTATGAATGCGTGAGCAGATTCCCCAGCCGCTCCCGGGCGGCACAACTTGACTTCATCCCCACAGCGGGATCCCCACAGCGGGATCCCCACAGCGCAATCGTCGCGTCCCGCTGCTCCCGGCAGATCGCCGGACGGCCCGTCAGACCGATCGCGACGCTCGCTGGCTCCCTGCATCTCCCTCCGCCCCGGTTACCCGCTCACCTCCTCGGTATCCCCTTGCGCCTCCTTGAGAAACCGGTCGAGAATCCCGTTCACGAACTGCGCGGATTGCTGCGTACCGAAGCGTTTAGCCAAATCGACTGCTTCGTTGATGGCCACGCGATCGGGAGTATCCGTAAAGAGGATCTCGTAGGCGCCCAGTCGCAGCACATTGCGATCGGTGACGGCCATCCGTTTGAGACTCCAATTCTTGGCGCGCTCGGCCAGCATTTGATCCAATTCGCGGCGGTTGCGCCGCACGCCGGCCACCAGGGAACTGGCGAATTCCATCAGTTCCTGCGCGTTGTGGAGTCGGCGGCGGAGGAACTCGTCCGACGCGACCAGGCTGTGACTGGGATTCATGTCGTCTTCGTACAACACTTGGAGGACAACTTCTCGAGCTCGACTACGTCGCGACATGGGGGTGGTCGTACCAAATTGTGAAGGAGGTGAGGGAGGGGAAAATCCTGGCGGCGAGCGCGGGCAGCGTGCCCCGCTACGCTTCGCGGTTCAGGGCAGAGCCCGCAGCAGCTGCACCATTTCCAACGCCGCTTGCGCACATTCGCTCCCCTTGTTGCCGACATTGCCTCCCGCACGATGGATCGCCTGTTCCATCGTGTTACAGGTAAGCACGCCAAACAGCACGGGCAGACCATACTGCAAAGCAATCTGCCCGAGCGAAATACTGACTTGCCGATTGATGTGCTGATCGTGGGTCGTTTCGCCCCGAATTACCGCTCCCAGGCAAATCACGGCGGCATAGTCGCCACTCCGCGCCAGGCGCTGCGCGATCAGCGGCAGTTCCCAGCGCCCGGCACCCGCGCCACGTCGATGGCCGTATCACTCACGCCCCGCGACGTCAACGTCTCCACGGCTCCCGCCAGCAGCCTGTCGGTAATCGTCTGATTGTAGCGCGCCACAACAAGGGCAAATCGCACGTCCGCGAGGGATGTCGGCGGCGAGTCAAAATGATTGGGCATGGGAACCAGTCCTGGACACGAATGGGGAAATATCGCTTCGTAGCCGCCGGCCGGCGTCCTAGCCGTTCATGTTCATACTCATCAGGAATTCGGCGTTGGTTCTCGTCTTCTGCAAGCGGGTGACCAACAGCTCCATGGCGTCGGGCGAGTTCATTTCGCTCAGCACACGCCGCAACACACATACCCGCCGGTACTCCTCGGGATCCATCAACATCTCCTCGCGGCGCGTGCCACTGCGGTTGATGTCGATCGCCGGCCAGATGCGGCGGTCGACCAGCTTGCGATCCAGCAGGATCTCCAAATTGCCCGTTCCCTTGAATTCCTCGAAGATCACTTCATCCATCTTGCTCCCCGTGTCGACCAGGGCCGTGGCCAAGATGGTCAGGGACCCCCCCTCCTCCACTTTGCGGGCCGAGCCAAAGAACCGCTTGGGGTTCTGCAACGCGTTGGCATCCAGGCCACCCGAGAGGATCTTGCCCGACTGCGGGCATTCGGCGTTCCAGGCCCGCGCCAGTCGCGTGATGGAATCGAGGAAAATGACCACGTCCGTCCCGTATTCCACCATCCGCTTCGCCTTCTCGATCACCATCTCCGAAACCTGCACGTGACGCGAAGAGGGTTCGTCAAAGGTCGAGCTGATGACTTCACAGTTGGTCCCTTTGACCTCCCGCTCCATGTCGGTCACTTCTTCCGGCCGTTCGTCGATCAACAGCATGATCACGTACGCTTCCGGGTAGTTTTTCAAGACCGAGCGGGCCATTTTCTGCAACAGAATCGTCTTGCCAGCCCGCGGCGGACTGACGATCAAACCGCGTTGACCAAATCCGATCGGCGACATCAAGTCGACCACCCGCGTGGCTACCTCGGCCGCCTCCGTCTCCATGACAATGCGCGTGTCGGGGTGCAGCGGAGTCAGATTGTCGAACTGGACCTTGTCCGCCATCAGGTTGGGGTCCTGATAGTTGATCGCCTCGACACGCAACAGCGCAAAGTAGCGTTCGTTCTCCTTGGGCGGACGAATCTGCCCCGACACGGTCGAACCCGTTTGCAGGCCAAAGCGGCGGATCTGACTGGGCGAAACGTAGATGTCGTCGGGACAGGACAGATAATGGTAGTCGGGACTGCGGAGGAAGCCGAATCCATCCGGCAGAATCTCCAGGGTCCCCTCCCCGTACATGAGGCCGTTCATCTTCACGCGCTCTTTCAAGATGCGGAAGATCAGATCCTGCTTCTTCATGCCGGCAACGTCCGTGACGTTTTCCCGCCGAGCTTCCTCGATCAACTCGGACATGCTCAGCTTCTGCAGCTCAGCAATGTGGATTTCCCCCTGCTTGATCTTCTCGTAGCGGTCGTTCGTCTCGTCTTTTACGCCGCGATCCGCCTCGTCGGCCAATTCTTCCGCCAACGACAGCGGCCCGTTGGCTTCCTCGTCGTACACATACGGATCTTCACCCGCCGGTTTTTCGTCGGAGGATTGCGTGTTGGTTTCCGGACGCCGTCGAAGGGTGCTCTTGCGGCGATCGCCGCGGGGGTCGGAGCGATTCGAATTCGAGTTGCTCATGGCAAGGGAAGCTCCTGATGGGCGCTGGGGCCGAGCACGCAGACGGTGCGCGGCGGTGGGTCATGGTATTAGCATGAAGGATTGGATGCCAGGACGAGACCGCTTCCGGACGGCCAAGGTCACCGTGTCCGGACAGCAGGCAGTGCTGCCACCACACGGCAGACGCCACGGCGCCAGCACGGACAACGTCTGAGAGGGGCTGGATCAGAGGTATCCATCTCCCTCATTATCAAGTTTCCCGCCTCCACGTGAAGGGCGGTTCGAGAAAAATAGCGGGGAAACGCCCGCTATTTCCCCGATGCCTGGAGCAGACTTTGCCAGAACCTCTCAATTTGCTCAGTCGTCTGCTCCGCCGCTGAGCCATTCTCAATGACCACGTCGGCCCGTTCTCGCTGCCACTCGAGACTCGGCTGCATGGCCTGTCGCCGTCGCAGCTGCTCAAGCGACCACCCGCGGTCGGCGGCACGCTTGGCTCGCACTTCCCACGGAGCATCCACAAACAGAATCGAGTCACAGTACACGTCCCAACCCGCCTTATACAACACCGGAGCATCCACCACGGCAGCCACATATTGGCCGCCGCGACGCCAGCGGTCCAGCCGGCGAGCCATCCGCGCGGCAATCCGTGGATGGGTCAGACTCTCCAGGAAGGAGAGTTCGCATGGACCAGCCGGTGGAGGGGCAAAAACTCGGCCCGCCACCGCCGCTCGATCCACCTGCCGGCCACACACCCAGTTATCACCTTCCCTCGTTTCCTGGCCGGCACGCGCGCTGCGGCAGACGCTCGTTCCGCCGCGGACCCCCCCGTCGGCCTTTCACCCGACAGGCCAGCGGCTACGCCGCGATCTTCAAAGACAGCTTTTCCCCACCGCCGCAAGAGCGCGATCTTCACTTCCGGC
Source organism: uncultured Planctomycetota bacterium (assembly GCA_963802295.1). Classification (GTDB taxonomy): domain Bacteria; phylum Planctomycetota; class Planctomycetia; order Pirellulales; family Pirellulaceae; genus JAJRVM01. The sequence continues at coordinate 684,480 of CAWDIM010000023.1, forward strand.
AGCCGCAACACCGCATGGCCGATGCGATCGGCATCGAGAACCGCGGCCCCTCGGCGACCCAGCTCCCGCGTGACAAACGACTTGCCCGCGGCAATGCCGCCCGTAATTCCAATCACTACCATGGCAGTGGCCAGCGCGTCAGTAAAGTCACCCAAAGGACCTGCCCACAGAAAAACCACCCCCCCACTAACCTCGCCGCTTCCTCGGCGATGCCCCTCACACCCGCCTCCTCACACCCGCGGCTCGCACTGGGCCCAATTGGCACCCGTTTTGACATCCACCTTCAGGGGCACGGACAGGTCGCCCACGGATGTCATTTCCTCCACCACTAACGCGGCCAGCTTGTCCAGCTCGGCCGCCGGCGCTTCAAACACCAGTTCGTCGTGGATCTGCAACAACAGCCGCGCCTGCAACGGCTCCCGCTGCAAGCGGTGATGAACGCGAATCATGGCCTGCTTGATCAGATCCGCGGCCGATCCCTGAATGACCGTGTTGATGGCAATACGTTCGGGCATGTTCCGCTGACGAGATCCCTCACGCTGCGCGGGGTCGCGCACTCCTCGGATGGCACGCCGACGCCCCAGGGCGGTACCAACATATCCCGTCTTTCGGCACTCCGCCAGCACTTGCTCCATAAACCGCTCGACCCCCGGATAGCGAGCGAAGTAGGCGTCAATAAACGTGGCTGCCGCCCCTTTTTCGATCCCCAGCGACTTCGCCAGTCCAAACGCACTCTGGCCGTAAATCACGCCGAAGTTGATCGCCTTCGCGGCCCGACGCATGTCCGGTGTCACCGCCGCGAGACTTACACCGCCGACCACACCGGCAACCTCCGTGTGAATATCTCGATCTTCGGCAAAGGCGCGGACCAACGCTTCGTCCCGCGAGAAGTGTGCCAGCACGCGCAGTTCAATCTGCGAGTAATCGGCACACAACAACTGCCAGTCCGCGGCGCCCGGAATGAAGGCCGCTCGGATTTCGCGGCCATCACTGGTGCGGACCGGAATGTTCTGGAGATTGGGGTCGGTCGAACTGAGACGCCCGGTGGCCGCCACGTCCTGCTTGAATGATGTGTGGACGCGCTGGGTGACGGGATGCACCAGCGCCGGTAAGGCATCCACATAAGTGCTCTTGAGTTTCGCCTGCTGGCGGTACTCGATGATGCGGGCCGGCAGCGGGTGTTGAGCAGCCAATTCGCTCAGCACGCTCACGTCCGTACTCGGCCCGGTCTTGGTCTTCTTGACCACCGGCAGACCCAACTGCTGAAACAAAATCCTCGCCAGCTGTCTGGGCGAGTCGACATTGAACTCGCCCCCCGCCAACTCGTAGATCTCACGCTCCAATTCCGCCATCCGTCGGCCATACTGCTCACTCAAGCGTCTCAACAGCGGGACATCCACCTTGATGCCGTTGAACTCCATTTCCGCCAGCACTTCGATCAGCGGCATTTCCAACGTGTGAAAAAGTTCGTCCAGCCCTTCTTCGGCCAGCCGCGTGGCCAGGATGTCGGCCAAACGCCAGGGTACATCGGCATCTTCCGCCGCGTACGAGGTGACCAAGGCCACCGGGACCTGGTCCATCCGCCGCTGTTGCTTGCCCGTCCCGATCAACTGCTCGATCTTGATCGTGTCGTGGTTCAAATACCGCTTCGCCAGATCGTCCATGCCGTGACTCCGCTCGCCCGGCGCCAGCAGATAATCGGCCACTAACGTGTCGAACGCCACGCCCCGCAGTCGCACTCCGGCCCCCCGCAGCACGATCATGTCGTATTTCAGATTCTGTCCGACCTTCTGGATCCGTTCGTCTTCCAGAACCGGCCGCAGCGCCTCGCGCGCCGCCACGGCATCCAGTTGCGGATCGTTCGCCGGAGCACGCACCGGCACGTACACGGCGTGACCTGGCTGCCAGGCAAACGAATATCCCACGATTTCGGCCCACCGCGCATGTGCCGACGTCGTCTCCGTGTCCACCGCCACGCGAGGTTGCCGGCCCAGCTGCGTCACCAGGTCCGCCAGCGCCGTCGCGCTGGCCACCAGTTCGTAACGGCCCTGCCAGACCGCCGGCGCGTCCGTCACCGACAAACCGACCAGACGCTCACGCAGCCCCTGAAAACCAAATTCCGCACACAACGCCAGGACCACCTCCCTGTCCATCCCCCCCACATGCGAGACCTCCCAATCGACTGACACCGGCGTGTCACGCGCGAGACGCACCAACTGGCGACTCATCAGCGCCGTTTCCCGGCTCAGGAGGATGCTCTCCCGCTGCCGGGCACTCGAGATTTCGTCCACGTGCTGAAACACTCCTTCGAGTGTCTGATACTGGCCCAGCAACTGGGCGGCCGTCTTCGGCCCGATACCGGGAATCCCCGGAATGTTGTCGGTGGAATCGCCCCACATGGCCTGGAAATCCACGACCTGCTCCGGCCGAATCCCCCACTGCTCCTGTACGGCGGCCGCATCGACGACTTCGTTCTTGCGGATGTTGTATAGCTTGACCTGGTCGTTGATCAGCTGCCGGCAGTCCTTGTCGCTGGTCACCAGGAAACACTCGCCCCCTCGCTGCTGAGCCTGCCAGGCCACCGCCGCCAGCACGTCGTCCGCTTCGTATCCTGGCACCGCCAACACGGGAATCGCCAGCGCCGCGAGAAACCGCTGAATATTCGGGATCTGCGGCCGCAAATCGTCCGGCATCGGCGCACGATTCGCCTTGTACGGCTCGTAGATATCGTGACGAAATGTTCTTCCTGGCGGATCGAACGCGCACAGCAGATAGTCCGGCTTCCGCCGCTCCAAAATATCGACGATATCCCGCAAAAAACCGTAAATCGCACCCACCGGCTGGCCCGCCGGACCGCTCATCTCGGGTAACGCGTGGAAAACTTGATAGATCAGCGAGTGGGCGTCCAGCACGTATACGCTCTTACCGTCCAACCGGATCTCCCGGCCGTGGTCGCGGGCCTGCTGCGCCGACTGCTCGCTGACACTGTCACGCGTCGTCCGCTCCGGCTCGGCCGGCAATTCCTCGTCTTCGAAACCGGCTAGTCTCTGCTGGCGTGCTCTGTCGTCCATCAAAATCACCCTCGCCTGACGCCCCCACCGGCCGCACACATACAAGGACAGGAATCCGACATCCAGGAATCCGACATCCGAAATTCCGCAAAAAATATCTGGGCAAGATCCGCTGGACCCAGCCACCGAAACCCCGCTCGGCACTCTTCCCCAGAAAACTCCGAGCCGGTCCCATCCGAGCCGGTGCTCGGAGCAGCCGACGTCGGACATCGCCGACACATCGCGCCGACGACACAGCAGTTCGCCCCACCGCAGGCCTGCCAGCCGCTGTCGCAAGGAGGGGCGTCCGCATGCAGCCCCCCCCCCCAAAGGCACCGCACACCAACAACCTTGGCCGACACGACCGCACCAGGCGGCCCTTTTTCCCACCCTTTCCAGCTCCCCTGACTTACTGATTTTATTGACAGTCCATCGAGTCGTGTTTACACTCGACCTAGGTTCTTGCCCCATAGCAGTTTAGCAGAAGCAGTTTAGCAGAGATTGTTCGCACCGGATCCCCGCACTGCGACGAGTTCTCCCACTGGGAGGGCTTGGTAGTGTGGTCTCCACGAAGCTGCCGGGGCATCTTATCGAAATCCAGACTGGCAACAAGCAACTCAGTTGCCGATCCCGTTATTGCGGAATTCCGCCACTTCAGGAGTCTTCAGTATGGCGTCGCGAGAGAACCAAGGCCTTCACATCGCACTCATCCTGTTGGTCATGCTCACCGTCGGGTTGTGTTTGGTATCGTACGTCTTCTACAGCAAGGCGCAGACCCAACTCGACAAGGCAGACAAGGCCACGAAAGATCTGGCGACGGTCACGTCGGATCGAGACAAGGCCCTGAACACGGCACAGACATTGACATACATGATTTCCGGTCAGGGCAAGTCTTGGAATCAGATTGCCGATGCTTTGGCGAACATCCCGGGGGGCGATGGCGACGACCCGGCGCTGGTCGCGATGCGTCGCAATTTCCAGAACAACATGATGCTGTTCGGACCTGCCGAGCAAGAGACGACGACGGCCCGCAACTACGAATCGCTCCCCGAATTCCTGCTCTCCCGCATTCGCGACTTGAACCAACAGCTGCTCGATTTGCGGCGCAGCGAGAATCAGCTTACCCAGCAGAAGGCGGATCTGGAGAAGTCGACGGCCGAGCTGGTGAAGCAATACCAGGACGGCCAACAGCAAGCTCGCGACGAACTGGCCGCGGAACGCGAGAAGTTCACCAAAGATCTGGGGGAGGTCCGCAAGACCATGGAGGGAATTGCCGGCCAGATCACCGAGAAGGACAACCGGATCGTCGAACTCAACACGCAGATGGAGGAACAGCAGAAGGCGTCCGTCAAACGGATCGGCGATATGTCGACGATCATTGACGACTTCCGCAATAAGTTCAAGAACATCGACAAGACGTCCTTTGAAGTACCCGATGCCGTGGTCACATCGATCAATCAGCAGGAGGGGGTCCTCTACATCGACGTCGGCTCGGCCGACAACCTGAATGTGCAGCAGACGTTCAGTATTTTCGACAAGGGAACAACCGGTGTCATGCAAGCCAAGCCGAAGGGGCGGATCGAGGTCATCCAGATTCTGGGCGAGCATATGGCGATGTGCCGGATCCTGGAAGACCAGCTCTCGAACATCATCATGCCTGGTGATCTGGTCTTCACGCCCGCCTGGTCGCCGGGGCAACGCATCCACTTTGCGATCGCCGGCGTGATCGACATCTCGGGGAGCGGACGCAACGATATCGACTTGTTGACCCAATTGATCGAACTCAACGGTGGCATCGTCGACGATACGGTGACGGTGCAGACGAATTACGTGGTGCAAGGCGAGAATCGGGCCGAGTCTGTCACGGGCGAAGTCGATCAGGCTCAGAAAGACGACTTTGAAGCGAAGCTGAAAGCGGCGGTTGAAATTGGCGTCGATCGGCTGAGCCCTGAAAAGCTGCTAAACCTGATGGGGTGGCGTGCGGACGTGAAGACGATCACGCTGGGATCGGGCAAGGCCGCGGCTACCCCGGCGCCAAGACCGAGGCCGCCGAGCAGCCGGCAGACGGCACAGAGTTCCGTAAGCGATCGCCGCCCCGCGGCACGGACGGCGCCTTTTAAATCGCGTGGCACGATCCTGGGCAACCGTCCCCACTGGACATCATCCCCCCGAATACACGGGGAAAGCGGAGAATCAGCGTGGCCGGCGTCGGCTCCGGCCACCACTGGAAGCGGTGACAGCGCACTAGCTGGGACTGTGCGGAGCGGTGAACAGCCGCTGCTTGAGTTCGGCCAACTGGCTCCGAAACGGCTGCAGCGTCGCCGGGACCTGAGCAGCATCGAACCAGGTCGGTTCCAGAAACAGCCGAGCGGGGTGCTCCAGCTGGCGGATTTTCGCCAGGCGCCACAGCAGCTTGCGACTGGGGAAATCGAGTCCGTGCAGGCGGCACAGATCATGGAAGAGCCGCGTTGGATTGTGGTAGCTCTGGCCGTCGCGGAGGGCCATTACGCGGGCGACTTTCCACAACACGATGACCGCGAGCAGAACGACCACACCCAGCACCACCAGTGATGTGATGGAGACCTGACTCCCCCCGTCCCGAAATTGCCCGGCAAACGTACTCCAGCGATCGCCGTCCGCGGCGGCCAGTCCGAGCATCCCTCGCATGTAGTGTGTGTGGTCCACGCTTTCCCCCATCTCCCCCGCCAGTTGTTTGGCCTCGACGATTGCGGACAACCAGCGGTCGGCCGTGAACGTGCTACGGTCAGGTTCCCTGCGGATTCTGTATCAACGGATTGCACTCGGCATGGCGGACAGCCGCCGCGAAGGTACCGGCCGTCGTCACTCGGCCTGCCTCCGAGAGTTTGCGGAGGGATTGTTCGGCCGCTTCCCGCACCACCACGCTCCGATCCATCAACGCCTCGCGCAGCGCCTGCTGAGCGACGGCTGAGTTGCAGTAGGCCAGGGTCCGAGCGGCTTCGGAGCGGACGAAATGATCGTCGTCCTTGAGCAGTCCGATAATCAACCCTTCCAGGTGATGCACGGCATCCATGGCCATCGCCACTTCGAGTCCGCGGAGTCGGCGAGTGCGGGTCCGCGCTTTCAACTCCTCGGCCAATTGGTCGACAGCGGTCGCATCGATTCGCATCACCAGCAAGCCGGTACTGCGACGAATATCATCTTCCATCATGTCGAACACGGAAATGTAGCGGTTGAAATTGAACTCGCCCAGACACAACTGGGCGGCTTTCGCGACCACCTCGTGACGACTGTCCAACAGCTGGATCAGTCGTGAAATGGCTCCCGGGATACCCCGTTCACGCAGTTGCACCACCACGTTGGCCTGGACATGCGGATCCGGGTCGTGGAGTCCGTCCAGGACCAGCCGATTCGCTTCAGCGCCCCCGAATTCGGCCAGCGCGGCGGCGGCGGCCCGGCGACCGCCGACACGGCCATTTTCCATCAAGTACTTGATCGCTTGGAAGGCTTGCAGGCGATTGATGTTCGACGCCATCACCAACTGCACGGCCGTCTCCTGCTCTGATTCGCTCAGCGCGTCGAGGATCTCCAGATCCCCCGTCAACCAGGTGATCGCGTCCACCCGTCGCAGACTGCACACCAGCCCGTTCGACGCGGCATTGGCCAGCCGCTGCAGCAATTGGCGAATGAAAGGGAGATCGCAGCGATGGGCGACCACCTGCAGCGCGATGGAGGGAGCAAACCGGGATTCGAGCAGATTCAGGACCAGTCGCATGATCGCGATCCGCGAGCTGCTCCCCAGGATTTCCGTGAGAGCCAGGTAAGCCGGATGCCGCGGCTCGCAAAGTACTCGCTTCAACATCGCGTTCTCGTGATTGGTCAGCATCAGAAATGCCTCCATCACTTCGCGGCGATGATGTTGCTCGTAGCGATCGACCGCGCGTTCCAGGCTCGGCAAAATCTGCTGGCAGACACGTGCCGGCTCCCGCATCCGCTGGTTCTCCCGCGGACCGGAAACCTCCTCCTGCAGCAACTCGCAGAGCGACACGAGCGTCTCACCGACCATCGCCGCATAGGGGTTGTCAGGCTCTTCCAGCGAGGTGACGAGGGCCGGAATCAGATCGAACTCGCGAATGGCCAAAATCGCTTCGCAACCATTGGCACACAGCTCCCCGTCCGAGCTCAGCACGGCATCGCGCACGGCGGCGGCGATCCGGCGTGGATGTCGAGCAATCTGCTGCTTCCAGCGTTCGCTCAGTCGACTCCAACGCTGCACCAGTGCCTTGGCCCCTCCGCCGCGGCGTCTTCCCAAAATGGCCGTCAGGGCACCTTCGTGGATTACGGGATCGGGGGCGTCGAGCGCAGCCAGCAACACCGGCACGGCGGCTTCGTTCGCCGTCTCCGTCAACAGTCTCAGTGTCTCTTGCAGGCCAGCCATCACGACCGCTCCCACCTCCTTTTCAGAAATCTAGTGCGCGGAGTGGCCGGCAACTTCCTGGCAAGTCGGAAAACCCGCTGTAATCCACTTTCCCGACCCGGTTTTCGGAATGGCCAACGGCACATTCCGTCCCATCGCTGCATTCGGAACCGGAGGATCCTCGACAGCCGCAAGCGACAACCGTCGGGCGCGATCGTGCCGGCACCCGTGCCCTCATTCACGCAACTGCGGCCGGGACGCGTGGCGTCACTCCACGCCGAAGAAACGTAACACCAATCCCGCGACGTCCACATCGCGGAGCGAAGGCTCCGAAAACAGACCGGGCTCTGATCCAAGCAACACGCCGTGTTGCCCCCGATCCCTGGCCGGCGCGCCGTGCGAACCACGCACCAGGGAAGCATCCAGCGGCACGCTCTTGCTCACGGGGTCCCAAAACAACTCGACCGGATCGTAGCCCGGCTTGCGATGAATGTCGACGGTCCGTGCATAGGCCGGTGCCAGGCAGTCGTCCAGCCACCAGTAGTAAGCCTGCCAGCTGTCGGACTGCGAGATCAAGATCACGTCTCCCGAGCGGGGATGGTCCAGGCCGTATTTGGCGCGTTCCGCCCCGACCAATACCTCCGCAATTCCCGGCTCCTGGGCAAACAGGCTCGCGACTTGACGGGCCACGGCTGGATCTTCGTCACCGACAAAAACATGTGAAAACTGATGGTCGACCAGCGCCCAGGCCTGGCTCGCGCAGATCCAACTGTTCCTGCCCGCCGTCCCGCTGGATGGCCAAGAGCCCTGCCTCACGCAGTCGGCGGTTGGGGTAACAGACGTGATCGACCGCCGTCACAGCATATTCACTGGCCGCCAGCCAGGCGAGCGATCGCCCACCGTAGGCAGCGTCCAGGCCCTCGACGAGCCGCCCAATCACGTCGTCCAGTTCCGCCAGTGCCTGTTGCGCGGCCGGGCTGTCAGGTCCGCTCCTCTGGGAGGCATAATCCAGGTGAGGCAGGTAGATGTAGAAGAAGCCGGGTTGGTACCGCTCGGCTGCAAGCACCGCCGAAGCGGCAATCCAGGCCGTGGAGCGAATATTGGCCAGCGGGCCCCAGAAGTGCTGGAGGGGAAAGTGCCCCAACACGTCGCGCAGCTCACCGTACAACTCGCTGGGACGCGTATAGCACCACAACGATTCCGAGCCGTCGGGATTGTGTACCGGAGCCGGCATGCAGATGTGGTCGGCACCACATCCCTTACTGAGCATCGGGAACCAGGCCGCCGACGTGCAGGACGGCACCTGCCGATGCAAGACGTCCCACACCTGCGGCCGCTCAATCCGGTCGTTCGGGGCAGTCCACATTTCGACGGTCTGGGATTCACGCCAATAGAACCCGTTGGCCACCACGCCATGCTCCTCCGGTAACACTCCGGTCAGCATGTTGGCCTGAACCGGCCAGGTGACGCAGGGAAAACTGGGAACCAGCACCGCCCGCTCAGCCATCGCCGACGTTAATCTCGGCAGGTACTCCAGATCCTGCTCCCGCAGAGCCGGGATCGACAAGAAGACCAAGTTTGCTTCCATGACCGCCATCTCCCAACAGGTTGATCATTGCCCAGCAAGCTGAGCGTACCATGTAGCCGCGAATGCCGCACCAGCATGCCCCTCGTCCGCTGACAAGTGTCCGCCGACAAGGGCGTGTGCTTCATGCCGCGGCTGACCGGGCGGAAACGGCGGCTTTGCCGGCGTAAAAACGGTTGGCAGCCAGGCCGGCATCCTCAGGTCGATTCAATCCACTGGCCCAGCAGCACGGTTGGCACCAGCAGGGCCACAATGGCCAGCGCCCAGCCAGGCGTGCTGACCAACAGCGCCACCGCCGCGTCGAGCACGATGAGCGACCAGATGGCGTGCTTGACCGCCATTTGCACCCGGTGCGGCGTCGGCTCGGCGATCGCCATACAGCAGCGGCGCACAATCGTAAACGCCAGCAATCCCAACAACAAAAACCAAGTCGACTCTTGAGCCAATGTTTTGGACGCGTCGGCGGGAAGCGTGCGGTACACGATCCCCAACACGCCTATCCCGCCGGCCAACACGACCGTGGCGGCGGCGAGCTGACCACGGTGACTGTGCGCCGCCTCGCGGCGGGCAAACCAGGTCACTCCCGCGATGTACACGCCGATCCCCGCGGCGACGAGTAGTTGGGCGGTCGTGTATCCCCACACAACCTCGGTCCCCACAACCGGCGCGGCGACCGCCATTCCCAACAAGACGTTGAGCGCCCGGCACGTTCCCATCCCCAGCGGCCCCCAGGGAGTTCTCTTGAGCTGCGCGTCGTACAGCACAATCATGACCGCCAGCAGCGTGGCTACGAGACCGCTGCGCCAGGGGAGCGCACCGGCCACCAAGCCCAGATAACCAGCAGCCCACCCCCCCAACGCACCGCCGATCAAGAGACCGAAACCGATACGCCGCGCCGACTCGAGCCGTACCCGCCCTGCGGCAATCGGCCTGCCCGGCCTCTCGCGGCGATCCTGCTCGACATCCCACACGTCATTCAGGACCATGCCCGACATGTACATCAATACGGACGCCACCAGCAGACATACGAACACAAGCGGCGGGTGGAGCGAACGCTGTACGAACAAGTACCCCATCGTCACGTCGGCGACCGCCGTGAAGACGTTGGGTAGGCGAACGAGCCGCAAATAATCCCGCCACATGGCAATTCTGTTGGACACCGTCAGACATGCTCCTCGACGCCGCGCCCCGCTCAACTGCTGGCGCTGCGATAACTCCCCAACGCTCGCTGAAAGACCCACCGTGATGCCAGCAGGCTCAGCACCGTGGCGGCCAGCGTGAACAACGCCAAGGGCCAGCTGAGACTGCTGCGCGGGTGCAACGGTTGAGCCAGGATACGGGCCGGCACGTTGACGACCACCAGCACCGGGATCACAAACGTAAAGAGCCCCCACAACGGCACGCCCCAACCGCGATTGTAGATCTCCATCGGATAGCGAGCGAAGTTGGTGATGTAAAACCAGAAATCGTACAGCGTCTGGTTGCGTCCCAACCAGATGCTCGTGGAAGCCAACGCAATCATCAAACTGTACAAGATCGCGACCCCGCACAGGATATAGAGCACGTACAATGCCGGCATCCAGGGCGTTACCACCAACGGGTTCTCGGGCCGATTCGTCAATTGCCAGAGGGCAATCACCAACAGCACCATGCCGGCCGCGAAGTTGGCCAAGGAAGACCAGTCCACCTTCTGGAACGAAATCAGGAACTGCGTATCAATCGGCTTGAGCAGCGCAAAATCCAGATTCCCACTGCGAATCAACTCGCTGAACTCCTCCGCATTGGGCATGAAGAAGGCTTGCACAAAACTGTTGACGATCCAAGTTGTCGCCAGGAATATGAAAAACTCGAACTTCCCCCAACCGCTCTCCAGCCCAATCAAGGGAGTGTGGTGAAAGACGATCACGTAGAAACCGACGTTCATCAAGGTCCACGAAATCGACGAGATGGTCTGCAATACGAAATTGGTACGAAACATGATGTCCCGCACCAGGCTGTTGCGGGCGAATGTCAGGAACACGTGGAGGTAGGAGGGATGATTCCGCATCGGCCGCTATCCTCCAAATCCGCTGTAACGCCGGACACCCCGACGGTACATGACAAAGGCCGAAGAGGCGAAAAACACAATCCACGCCAGTTCGATCCAGAGCCCCTGAATGAACTCCGCCCGCGGCACCTTACCCAGAAAAACCGCCGCCGGATAGTAGGCCAGGTACTTCAGCGGCAGCATGTCGACCAGCTGATTCCAGGGCTCGGGGAGCAGATCGAGCGGAAACATGTGACCGGACAGAAAGAAACTGAACAGCATGTAAATGAAGAGCAGCGAACTGACCTCCAGGAACCAGAAGCCGATCAGCCCGATCGTCATCTCCAGGAAGAATCCCAGCAGGAACGCCAGCAACAGAGTCAGGACGAAATCGAGCAGAGTCGGCCAGGCGGGCCATCCGCCGAAATAGTCGCGGCAGAGAAAAAACACCAAGGCAAATGGCAGGGTTGCCACCGAATAGTAAGCCAGCTTGTGCGCAATTCGGTTGAGCAATAGGAAGCTGAGCAAGTCGATCGGTTGGATCAAGAACTTCTTGATCTCTCCGTTGCGAATCTGCAGGGCGATCCCCGACGCCAGCCCCGGCATGCTCGAAAACGCCCGCGCCACCATGGTCAGGAGATAATAGGCCACCATATTGGAAAACGAGTAGCCGACGATGCGAGCCCGGTCGCGGGAACCGCCTCCAATCGTATCGAACACCGCCCACCAGAGAAATATCTGCGTGACAATCGGCAAGAACCGCATGAGCGTTCCGAGGGCAAAATCGCCCCGGTACACCAGTCGTTCTTCCAGGGCGATGCGCAAGATCGTCCACCAGCAGGTTGCACGCGCAAACATCTTCAATCACTTGTCATTGGTCATTGGTCATTAAACATTAGTCATTAGTCATTAGTCACACGCGGGTCGGGCCGCTGGCGCCTCGGCGCACTTTGGCTGGGCAGCGGCTGGAGGCGACAAAGCTGTGAGCCGGAGACCGCCAGCCGCACGCCTCACTCTTCCCGCACCTGAGTGAAAACGTCGGCGATGACATCCTCCAAGGGCGGATCTTCCACGGCAACATCTTCCACGGCATAGGCAGCGAGGATCGCGGCCATGACGCCGGGGACAAGCCGTCGCTCGATCAGCAAGCGGGCTTTGGGGGGTTCGATTTCGAGCACCGTGCCGTAACGATGCAGGCCGCTGGTCTCTTGTTCCTCGGCCAGTTGGAGCGTGATGACTTTGTGGCCGCTGAATCGATCGACGATGCCGCTGAGCGAACCGTCGTATTGGATACGGCCGTGAGCGATGATCACGACTCGCTGGCACAATGCCGTGACATCCTTCATATAGTGGCTGGTCAAGAGGATCGTGATGCGGCGTTTCTGTTGATAGTATTTCAGGAACCGCTGAATATTGTGTTGTGCCACCACGTCCAGACCGATGGTGGGCTCGTCGAGAAACAGCACTTCGGGGGAGTGGAGCAGCGCGGCGATCAACTCCATCTTCATGCGTTCGCCGAGCGACAGCTCGCGAACCGGTTGCTGCAGCAACGTGCGAACGTCGAGCAAGGCGGTCAGTTCATCGAGCATCGACTGGTAGGCGGCCGGATCAATGCGGTAGATCTGTTGGTGCAGCCGAAAGGACTCCTGCGCCGGGAGGTCCCACCAGAGCTGGTTCTTCTGCCCCATGACCAGCGCGAAGCGGCGGCGGTAGGCGTTTTCGCGTTTCCACGGGACGAACCCCATGACCCGCGCCCCGCCGCCCGAGGGGGTAATGACGCCCGACAGGAGTTTCAGGGTGGTGGTTTTGCCGGCCCCGTTGGGACCCAGAAAAGCCACAAACTCCCCCTGCTCGACGGTCAAGTCGATCTCCCGCACCGCTTCCACCTGGCGGTACTCGCGCCGCACAAGTCCACGCAGCGACGCTCGCAGGCCCTCGGGCTTCTGGTAGACAACGTACGACTTCGACAGTTTCTCGATCTCGATCGTGGCCATGATGGGTGGATTATAGGGGGAGGGCTGCGGGGCAGATAGGCTCGGCCCCAAGTCGTCATTCGGAGCCGGTGTGGCGAGCGTTTACACGACCATGTTGCGCCGTCCAGCGGGCCCGTCCAGCGGGGCCCGTCCAGCGACATGCTGGTGCGATGGTTCCCGCCGGCCAGGGATCGGGTGTCGCTCCCGCCACGAACCGGCAAGAACCGCAGCCTGGCCGGCGTCGGAGCCGCGGCCACGGGTGCGCAGGGCGTGGGTGCACGGGGCACGGGTGTGAAGAGTGGCACTTTGAGCTATAATCGTCCCGCCGTTTGGCCGCGCGGCCGTTGGACGCGGGCCACGGGCTCACACGCTCCGCGACCTCCCAGGGAGTGGTTACGATTCTCAACCGCATTGGCATAGGACACGACACGCATCGGCTGGTCAAGGGTGGCCCACTGCGCCTGGGCGGCATCGATATCCCGCACGATGCACAGCTGCTAGGACACAGCGACGCGGATGCCTTGCTGCATGCGGTGACCGATGCGCTGTTGGGGGCCATTGCCGCCGGGGACATCGGGGACCTCTTTCCGGATACCCAGCCGGTCAATCGCGGCCGGGATTCCGCGGAAATGCTCAGACTGGCATACCAGCAGGTTCGGCAAGCCGGTTATCATGTGCGGAATCTCGACTGCATCGTCTTCGCCCAGCGTCCCAAACTAGGGGTCTACAAGCGGCACATCCGCCAGCGAATCGCCGAGATCCTGGAGATCGCAGCCGATTCGGTGGGCCTGAAAGCTAAAACGGGCGAAGAGGTGGGACCTATTGGTCGAGAGGAAGCGATCTCGGCCCAGTGCGTCGTCCTGCTTGGCAGGGACGAGGTGGCAGCCCACGACGCGGCCGCGGAACTGCCCCCGTAACGGCGTTGGGCCACCGTGTCACGCCCCGCGGGCGGACGCCGCGCCAGCGGCGCCGCCACAGCTCGAGGGCTCACGACCCGACCCGGTCGTTCCCAACCGGACCAGAGAAGTAACACGCAGTGGAACTCCCTATCCTCCGATACATGATGGTGACAGCAACATGGCTCTTCGCGTTTACAACACGCTGACTCGCTCCAAAGAGACGTTTGAACCGGTTCAGCCCGGAAAAGTCGGCATCTATCTGTGCGGCCCCACCGTGTACGATCGGGCGCACATCGGGCACATGGTGGGCCCCGTGATTTTTGACACGATCAAGCGCTACCTGGTCCACTCGGGCTACGAAGTCACGTGGGTCGTCAATATCACGGACGTCGACGACAAGTTGATCAAGAAATCTCGCGAGCGCGGTATCTCGATGGCCGACGTGGCGCGAGAGAACACGGAAGACTACCTGAAGAATCTGGCTGGTTTGGGGGTCGACCAGATCGACAAGATGCCGAAAGCCACGGAATCGATGGGCGACATCATTGCGATCACTCAAGCGCTGATAGACCGAGGTTTTGCCTACGAGGCGAATGGAGACGTGTTCTTCGATGTGGCACGGGACCCGGAATACGGCAAGCTGACCAACCGCACCATTGACTCGCTGCAGGGCGAGGGGGGCGAGGCCGCCGCCAAGAAACGCTCCGCCGCCGACTTCGCGCTCTGGAAATCCGCCAAGCCAGGCGAACCGGCCTGGGACAGCCCCTGGGGCCAGGGTCGACCCGGTTGGCACATTGAATGTTCGGCCATGGCCCGCAGCCTGCTCGGAAACACCTTTGACATTCACGGCGGTGGATTGGACCTGATCTTCCCTCATCATGAGAACGAAATCGCCCAAAGTGAGTGCTGCCATAGCCAGCCGATGGCGAAATACTGGCTGCACAACGGCCTGCTCAAGCGAGCTGCCGCCGGCAAAATCGGGGGACGCGGCGAACGCCAGCCCACCGATGCCGCCGCCGAACCGTTGACTTCGGCTCCGCTGACACTCGAACAGATCCAGCAGGCGACCGCCCAAAAGGAAAGCCGCTCCGCCGGCGCCGGCGGATTGGCGGCCATGATCGAGCGGTTTGGCGGCCAGCAGATGCGATTCTTCTTGCTCCGCACCCATTATCGCAGCACGGTATTGTTCAGCGATGAGGCGTTGCAGGAATCGTCGGCCGCGCTGGAGGCATTCGAACGGTTCTTCGAACGCCTGACACGCGTCAGCGGGCAGAGCTTCCACGACCTCCCCATCGCCCGGACGCGGGCAGCCGGTGCCTTCGAGCCCGGCACGGACGCTTTCCTGCAGGAAGTACACCGCTGCCGCCACGCCTTTCTCGATAAGATGGATGACGATTTCAACACCGGAGCGGCCATCAGCGAGTTGTTCGAGTTGGCCCGACTGCTCAACAAGTTCGTGGATCAAAGCAAGCTGGAAGACTCGTCCCCCAGCAACTCGGCGGGAATTGCCGCCTTGCTCCGTGGAGCCAGCACGCTGCGCGAACTCACCGCACTGCTGGGATTGTTCCGGCAGCCGGTTGCGAAAAAGTCGCAGGAGGCCGACGACGGCCTGGTGGCCCCACTGATGGCATTGGTAATCGAACTGCGGGCTGCCGCCCGCAAGAACAAAGACTTTGCCACAGCCGATCGGATTCGTGACGCGCTGAGCGCAATGGGGGTCGTGCTGGAAGATCGCAAAGGCGGCACCGGCTGGCGCGTCGAGTGAGGAATGACTAGTGACCAATGACCAATAACACACGCGTCCTGGGGATTGACCCTGGCCTGAACACGACCGGATATGCGGTTCTGGAGTGGTCGGCGACCAGGCCGGTGCTGTGCGAAGCCGGTGTGGTCCGCAGCCGGGCCAAGGGTTCGCTGGAAAGCCGCCTGCTGGAAATCCACACGGGTGTGCGGGAGGTAATCGCGGCGTTTCTGCCGCGTGTGATGGCGGTGGAGGAGTTGTACAGTCACTACGAACGTCCCCGTACCGCCATCCTGATGGGTCATGCCCGGGGTGTCATTTGCCTGACTGCGGCCATGGCCGAAATCCCCCTGCGGCATTATGCTGCCACCCAGGTCAAGAAGATGCTGACCGGTAGCGGCCGAGCGTCGAAGGGCCAGGTTCAGCTGGCGGTGTTTCACGAGTTTGCCCTGCTCCAGCCGCCCGACCCCCCCGACGTGGCCGATGCGATGGCGATTGCTTTGTGTCATATGTTCATGGAAAAGAATAAGGTGGATCTCCGTTGATCACGCGCATCAGAGGTGCCCTTGCGGCCGTTCAGGATGACATCGCGACACTGGTGGCGGGAGCGTTTGACTACCAGGTGCTGATCCCGGATTTCGTCAGGCGGCAGTTGCAGAACCAGATTGGCCGCGAGGTCAGCTTGCACACCATCCACTACCTGGAAGGAAACCCGGCCCACGGGCGGCTGACCCCTCGCCTCGTCGGATTCCTGACCGAAGTGGAACGTGAGTTCTTCGAAATGTTCTGCTCCGTGGATGGTGTGGGAGCCAGGAAAGCGTTGCGAGCCATGGTCCGCCCCGTGCGCGACGTCGCGGCACTGATTGCGGACCAGGATGCCAAGGGACTGGCGACGCTCCCCGGCATCGGTCCGGCCATGGCCGAACGGATTATCGCCAAGCTCCGCCGCAAAATGTGCAAATTCGCCCTGATTGCGGCCCGCGACGAGACAGCGACCGAACAGGTCGAACACAACGTGGTGGAAGATACCTTCCTGCTGCTCACGCAATTGGGGCACACCGAATCCGAAGCCCGTCGGCTGCTGGACGAGACCTTGGCCACGAAACAGCGATTCAAGGACGTCGATGCGTTGCTGCATGCCGTGTACGAAGCGAACGTTCGAACAGGGGAGTGACGCGAGCCCCTGGAACTGGGAGCAGTTCGTTTTGTCAGCAGTTCGTTTTGTCGAATTGTCAAGAAGTGCCCACCAACCGAGTCTGGCATATGGTACGCGAACCTATCGTAGGAAGCTCCGGAGGAGACAATGACGACCCGGATCGCGATCTTCGTCCGCAGCGCATGCAGGACATGATTGGCCAGGTCGAGGTGTGCGAACGCCTGCGGATCGCCATCGATGCAACTCGCAAGCGCGGGGAGGCCTTGGGCCACGTGTTATTCGATGGCCCGCCGGGCCTGGGTAAGACCACGTTCGCCATCTGCATTCCGCACGAACTGGGAGTGACGACGCAGCTGACCAGCGGGCCCGTGCTGAAAGCCCCCAAGGACCTGGTGCCCTACTTGACCAACGCGGAGGAGCGATCGGTGCTGTTCATTGACGAAATCCACCGCCTGCCCCGCGCCGTGGAAGAATACCTGTACACGGCGATGGAAGATTTCCGGATCGACATTGTGCTGGGGGATGGGGTCAATGCGCGCACCCACAATTTGTGGCTCAAGCCATTTACGCTGATCGGCGCGACGACCCGTGCCGGCATGCTGTCGGGACCGCTGCGGGATCGGTTCCACCTGCGTGAGCACCTGGGCTTCTACACCAACGACGAACTGACCACGCTCGTCTTGCGAAATGCCAAGAAACTACGGGTGCCGATCGATCGCGCCAGCGCCGAAGAGATCGCCCAGCGCAGCCGTTCGACCCCCCGTGTGGCGAACAACCGACTGCGGTGGGTTCGCGACTACGCCACGAGCCGCAGCGACGGGCAGATCACGCGGCAGGTCGCCTGCGATGCCCTGGATATGGCCGGCATTGACGCGGCGGGACTGGACAGCCAGGACCGGCGCTACCTGGAAACGTTGATCCGCGTCTTTGCGGGTGGTCCGGCCGGCGTGGAGGCGATTGCCCACACGATGAATACGTCACCCGACACGCTGGAGGACGAAGTGGAACCGTTCCTGCTGCGCAGCGAATACCTCGTGCGCACGCCGCGTGGACGAGTCGTCACTCCGCTGGCCTACCAACACCTGCAGTTGCCCCCCCCCGATCGACGCCTGTTCTGAACAGCCTGTTCTGCCAGGGGCAGGCAGCCGGGCCGCCTCCCCGCGGGCTCAGGCCGAACGGTCCCCTCGTGGCTGACAATTCGCGTGGCCAACCGCCGCCAGCCTGGCCCACCGCGGCTCCAAACCCGCGTTTGGTCCGCTTGACAGCCCTGGCGGCGATTTCTACGATGATCAGCTTGTCACCTGTTCGAAAGAAGTTGTCGTAAAACAGGTTGTGTCCAGAGGCCGGAGCCTGTTTTGAGGTAGTCAAATGGCCGTTCCCAAACGTAAACATTCGAATTCACGAACCGGCAAACGTCGTTCGCACAATGCCAAGAAACCCAGCCAGCTGACGTTTTGCCCGAAGTGCAGCACGTCGGTGCCGACCCATGTCGTGTGCCCGACCTGCGGCCATTACATGGGCCGTCAGGTCGTCGAAATCGCCGAATCCTAGCGGCGATTTCTGGTCACCACTGGCGTTTGGGGCGAGCGGATCCTGGCAGCGTCGCAACTGGGTTGGCGGTTGTGCTGGCCACTGCGCACGGTGGATCTGGCGGCGAATGGTCACGCGCGCTGTGAGTGCACCTGCTGTGAGTACGATCGCCCTTGATGGATCCACCACCTCCTGTTGGCAGACTCTTTTTTGGCAGACTCCTTTTTGGCAACTGGTCCAACACCGCAACTGAAAGGTCTCGGCATGAACAAGATTGCCTTTCTGTTTCCGGGTCAGGGTGCCCAAACGGTGGGCATGGGACGCCAGTTGGCAGAGACCCTGGCGGCAGCACGACGGCTTTACGACCGAGCGGCCGACCTGCTGGGTTACGATCTGGCGAGAATCTGCTTTGAGGGTCCCGAACAAGAGCTCGATTCCACGGTGATTAGCCAGCCGGCGCTGTTCGTAACCAGCCTGGCAGCGTTGGAATCCCTCAAGCTCGAGTCGCCGGCCATTGTGGAATCGTGTGCGGCCACAGCGGGGCTGAGCCTGGGCGAATACACCGCCCTGGTCTTTGCGGGAGTCATGGAATTTGAAACGGCCTTGAAAGTCGTGCAGATCCGTGGCGCGGCCATGCAAGCGGCATCCGACGCGGCCGCCAGCGGCATGGTGAGCATCCTCGGACTGGAATTGGACAAAGTGGAGCAGTTGTGTATCGAAGCGCGGCGGGAAGGCGAGATCCTGCAGGTAGCGAATCGGCTGTGCCCGGGAAATATTGTGGTCTCGGGGCACGCGACGGCATGTGAACGAGCGGCGGAGATGGCGGAGTCGTGCGGCGCGATGAAGGCCGTCCCACTGGCAGTGGCCGGCGCCTTCCACACTGATCTGATGCGGTCGGCGGTACAGGAACTGGCCGACGCGCTGGCCACTGCCCCGCTGCGTCGCCCCCGGATTCCCGTGGTGTCGAACGTCGACGCCCAGGCACACGACGACCCCGAAGAGATCCGACATTTGCTGATCCAGCAAGTCGTCTCCCCCGTCCGCTGGGAAGACTCCGTCCGCTACCTGCTCAACCAGAATATCCAGCATTTCTACGAGATTGGCCCGGGGCGCGTACTGCGAGGATTACTCAAGCGAATCGACCGTAAGGTGCCTTGCGACAGCGTTTCCGCCTGAGCGGCGCAGCCAATGCTCCTCCGAGGGAGCTGACGAGCTGACCCGCCGGTTTGTCCGTGGCGGAGTCGAGAAAAGTGGGGACCGGGACTCACGACGAAAAAGAAACACGACAAGACACAAAGCTGGCAGAACAGAGAAGAAGGAACCCCAAGGCACGGCGGCAGGGCCGTGAAATCGGCAACCTGGTGCCAACCGCTCGCGGATGAGCAATTGGCCGACCCCATTTATCTAGACATTGATTGAACGAGACCATGAGTGAAGTAGCGACTACCGGCCTGCGGGCCGACCTCGGCGGACAAGTAGCCATCGTCACCGGCGCCAGCCAAGGACTCGGTGCGGCCATGGCCATGGAATTGGCAGCCAATGGCGCAGTGGTGATCTGTGTCGCGCGGAATGCCGAAAAGCTGGCTCAGACCGTGGCGGCCATCCAGGGGCGGGGGGGGCGAGCCGAGGCGAGCAGTTGCGACGTCAAGGACGGTGCCAGCGTGGACAAGCTCGTGGATGCCGTGCTGGAGCAGCATGGCCGACTGGATATTCTGGTGAATAACGCGGGCATCACACGCGACACGCTGCTGCCCCGCATGAGCGATGCCGAGTGGGATGATGTCATCGAGACGAATTTGCGTGGCGCGTTCCTGTTTTCTCGAGCGGCCGCTCGCGTTATGATGCGGGCCCGCTACGGCCGGATTATCAATATTAGCAGTGTTTCCGGGTTGATTGGCAATGCAGGTCAGACGAACTACTCGGCCTCCAAGGCGGGTTTGATCGGGCTGACCCGCAGTTTGAGTCGCGAATTGGCCAAGCGGAATGTGACGGTCAATGCGGTGGCCCCCGGATTCATTGAAAGCGACATGACCAAGACGCTGGGTGATGCGTTGTTGGATGAGGCCAAGAAGCACATACCCGCTCGCCGACTCGGCAAACCGTCGGAAGTGGCGGCGGCGGTGCTGTTTCTGGCCAGTCCGCCAGCAGCCTACGTGACCGGTTGTGTGTTGACCGTGGATGGTGGCATGACGGGCTAAGCCACCCGCAAGTTGGGTGGAGTTGAGTGCAGTAGCAGCAGGAACCTGGGACGGGAATCAATCGCATCTTGACCTGTCTTATGGAAATCCTCTATCTTCTTGGTTCTAATTGCGTGAGTACCTGGGCGGCAAACCCTATTACAGTCGAGAAAATGCTTGGCCCCCTGGGGTCGTTGGGTCCAAATCAAAGGAGGATGATGCACGTGGCATCTGTTGAAGAACGCGTAATCGAAATCGTGGCAGAGCAACTTGGGGTCGACAAAGAGAAGATCACTCGAGACACCCACTTCGTTAACGATCTGGGAGCCGACTCGCTGGATACTGTCGAACTGGTCATGGAACTGGAAGAAGAGTTCGACATCAATATCCCTGACGACGCGGCCGAGAAGATCCAAAAAGTCGGCGAGGCGATTGATTTTATTGACAAAGCCCAGTCCTCCTCTTAGTGAGTGAATTCCTGAGCATGAAACGACGTGTCGTCGTCACCGGGCTGGGAGTTGTAACCGCCATCAGCTGCAAAGTCGAGGATCTTTGGCGAAAGATCCTCGAAGGCGAGAGCGGTGTCCACCTGGTGCGTTTATTTGACGTCTCCGACTTGAAAGTCAAGATCGGGGGAGACATCTACGATTGGGATCCCAGCGAGTACATGGACTCGAAGGATGCCAAGCGTGTCGATCGCTTTACGCAATTCGCGTTGGTCGCTGGCACGGACGCGATTCGTGACTCCGGCCTCGATCTCTCCCACGAAGACTCTGACCGGTGCGGTGTGATCCTGGGATCGGGCATCGGCGGACTTGGCGAAATCGAAGTGCAGATGAGTCGTCTGATGACCAAGGGACCCGACCGCGTTTCCGCGTTTACGGTCCCGAAAATGATGCTCAATGCGGCCGGCAGCGTGCTCTCGATTGAGTTCGGCTTTCGCGGCCCGAATTATGCCGTGGCCACCGCCTGCGCCAGCGCCACCAACGCCATGTGTGACGCGTTGAAATTAATCCAGGATGGCGGAGCCGACGTGATGATCACGGGGGGTACGGAAGCTGCCATGACGCGCATGGGCTTGGCCGCCTTCCAGAATATCAAAGCGCTCTCGATGCGCAATGATGACCCGCAAGGTGCGAGCCGCCCGTTCGATGCCGAGCGGGATGGTTTTGTGTTCAGCGAAGGCGCTGGACTGCTCGTCTTCGAAGAACTGGAGCACGCCAAGGCGCGTGGCGCACGCATTTACTGCGAACTGTATGGCGCCGGGGTCAGTTCCGATGCCGGTCACATCACGCAACCCGATGAAAACGGAACGGGCGCCGCGCGGGCCATGTCCAATGCGCTGCGGGATGCCGGTCTTCAGCCGACCGATATCGACTACGTCAATGCGCATGGAACGAGCACGCCCCTGGGTGACAAGGCAGAAACGCTGGCGCTCAAAACGGTGTTTCAAGACCACGCCAAATCCCTCAGTATTTCCAGTACCAAGAGTCAGCTGGGGCATACCCTGGGAGCCAGTGGGGGTATTGAACTCGTGGTGACGATCCAGTCGCTGCTGCACCACATCATTCCGCCCACGATTAACCTGACCAACCCCGACCCTGGATGTGATCTGGACTATACCCCGAATCAACCGCGGGAGCGGAAGGTCAAGACGGCCATGAGCAACAGCTTTGGTTTCGGGGGACACAACGCGTCCATCGTCGTCGGCGGCTTGCGCAACGGACTGGCCTGAGCGAATCACGCTCGGCCAACGATCAGCCCCCTCGTCGCCGGACGAGGGCGTGCTGGAGTCAGTAGTTGAAACGCACTCCCCTGCCCCGCAGGTCGGCAGCCAATTGCTGCGGGTCGCGATACTGCACCGCATCCAAACCGGCGCGGCAGGCCCCCACCACGTTCTCCAGGCGGTCATCGACAAAAAAGACCTTGCCCGGCTCCTGTCCCGCCCGCTCGGCCGCGGCCCGATAGATGTCCGGGCCCGGTTTGCTACACCGCAATCGGTAGCTGAGCACTTCCACCTGGAAGAAGTAAGTGATCGCGCCAAACCGGCCGCCCGCCACGTGTTGCCAGTGTGCTTCACACGTATTGGAGAGAATCCCCAACGGATAACCGGCTGCCCTCAAGTGACCCACGATCGGAATGATCGGGACATTGAGTGTGAACATGTCGCTGTTCGCCCACTGAAATGCATCGTAGTCGGGGCGCGTGCGGGAGCTGCG
Organism: uncultured Planctomycetota bacterium; assembly: GCA_963802295.1. Taxonomy (GTDB): domain Bacteria; phylum Planctomycetota; class Planctomycetia; order Pirellulales; family Pirellulaceae; genus JAJRVM01. Next base: position 707,232 of record CAWDIM010000023.1, read on the forward strand.
ACAAAACTCCTCATAGAACTCCTGACTCGTGCATTCGCCTTGCTCGTAACGATCCTGCAGACCACTGGCAAACAGCAGGTCCTGAATGCGGGAAGCGGGCAGCGAAACGAGTCGCCCCACCTGCTCGCAGGCCGTCCGATGGTCAAAAGTCAGTAACACGTTGCCCAGATCGAAGTAAATGAACTCGGGAGTGGTGCTGGTCATCTACTCAGGCTCGCTTTCGACAGACAGTGTGGAGTGAATTCGTACCGCTGCCGCCCCCCCTGGCAGGCTACCACGACAGGTATCCCTGGGACGGACCCAGCGACGGCGATGAGGTCGGCACCACCAGCGTACGAGCAACCGGCTTCCTGTCCAGAGGTGGCAATTATCCGACCCGATGCACTGACGACGTCAGTCCCCAACTATGTCCGTCCCCAACGCCATCAGGAACTCGGCCATCTCGGCGGCGGCGTGATGATCACCCTGGCTGCGTGCTTGCTCGATCCCGCTGCGCAGCGTCGCCCGAGCCTCCTCCAGACGCTGCATCCGCATCAGCAGCTGACTACCCATGAAGAACGACGGCACATGCGCCGGCTCGTCGTTCATCAGGTCCTGGAAAGCCCTGAGGCTGTCGTCCCAGGCTCCCTCCTTCTGTAATTCCATCGCCAAGCTGTAACGCAGAAACGTGTCGCGCGGCTCGTTCGCCAGCATCGCCTCGATTTTCGTCCGTCGTGAAATTTCATTCATCGTTGACTGACCTTCGCACCTGGGGCACTCTCGCCCCGCGCAATACAGGTATTGACTCGCCACGTGCCCAATAGTAAATACTTTGCGGCAAACATTGAAGGAGCAATCCGTACGCTTCGGGACTCAGCAGACACCCAGGTTTCGCGGAGTCCCCCACTGGCGGACCACGCGACGTTTTCACGCCTCACAAATCTTGGGAGACGTAGTCGCTGTTTTGGTCAAATCGCCCGGCAAGCTAATGTGGTGCGTTGATTGCATCGATTCGTCAGCAGGCGGCAGTGGCCACCTCATTTGGGCAGTGATCGTCCCCCGCGGATACACAAAGAACAGCCTCGGTTGGTGAATGAAGGGGGCTGGTGACGCACGGCGGTGTTGAATTACCGGAATTGCCAAACATACCAGGAGTGATTTGCCAGCTGTTGTTCCGCAAGATCAACGGGCGTACGGGCCCAGAACGTCCGGACTTGGCACGTCTCGGCTGGCCGAAAACACCTGCGTGCCCGGCGGATCGAACCCGCGTCTGGCGCAGAGGACATGATCGTTACGCTGACGGAGGGACAGGAAATGCGAGGGCAGCTACCTTTTGGCCCCGCCTGGGGAGCGTTTTTCACGCTCGTCAGCGTCTTAACCGCTTCCCTCTGCTGTTCCACAGCGTGTCCTCAATCACCTGCGGCAGCCACGGCGCAAGATCAGCGCAGCTCATTACCTCGCCAGACCGCCTCGCAAGAGAGTCTGGAGGAACGACTGCACGCTGCGGAAGCAGCGAACAAACGGGTTACCGAAGAACTGGCGCAGATCAAGAAAGAACACGCGGACCAGACGAATCGACTGTTCAGCCAACTGGAAGAATTGTCGCGTCGATTGAGCGACCGCTCGAGCCCAGTGGACCCGGCGCCAGGTGACGACGAAGCGGTCTTGCCAGCGGCGGAGGGCGAAGCGTCGGACGACGCGGAACCCCTTCCCGTTATCGACGAATCGGTTCCGGACTACTTTGACTTGGATGTCACCAGTCCCCGAGCCGTGCCGCAAGAGACGATTTTCGGCCCCGGTTTCCAGCTGCAATCCCAGGACGAGCGCTTTCGGCTCCAAATCCACTACGAGTCACAGATCGAAGCGCGGGTCTGGTCACGGGCGGATCAAGTCCCCGCCAACAGCGGTTTCCTGCTGCCCCGGCAACGATTCTTCTTTAATGGTGACATCACAAAGCTGATCGAGTATGAGCTGGCGATCAACCGCGGCGTGAACAACATCAATCTGCTGAACGCCTTCATCAACTTCCATTTCGACGACCGTCTCAAATTTCGCATTGGCCGCTTCTTCACTCCGCTGCCCTACGATCAGTACGCGATCTCCAACTACTGGTTGCTGACCACCGAACGTTCGCTGTTCACCACCAACCTCAGCTTGAACCGACAGATCGGCGCGATGGCGTGGGGATATTTGTTGGACAAACGGCTCGACTATGCGGCTGGCGCCTTCAACGGGTCGCGCAATTCGTTTCAGAATCTCAATCAGAACGTGGACTTCGTGGGGTATCTCAACGTCCGGCCGTTTCAGAATTCGGAGCTTCTTTCTTTTGCGGATAACCTGAACCTGGGCGCCTCGACGGCGTATGGCAACCAGGACCAGTCGCCGGTGCCGGTGACGTTTCGGATCGGCGCGGGCTCGCCCGATGCCAACGTTCCGGGAATTGCCACGGTCCCATTCCTGGTCCTCAATCCGGACGTGATGGAGCGGGGCGAACGCTTGCTTGGCTCGGTCCACGCAGCCTATTTTTCCGGAGGTCTCTCGGTCATCGGTGAGTGGCAATACGGATTCGGCGAATACGCGTCCGCGGGCCGCCCCAGTTCCGACCGAGTACCGTTTTCGGGCTTCTACGTCATGACCGGCTATTTCCTGACGGGGGAGCAGGTCGAGCGGCGGACGAGGGTCAAGCCGCTGCGGCCGTTAGTGCCGCTTGCCAAAGATGAACAGCGCGGGATCGGAGCGGTGGAACCGATCGCACGCGTCAGTCAACTCCGCCTCGGCGAGGAGGTCTTCACGGCTGGATTCGCGGACCCAACGATCTGGTCCAACTCGGCCCTCACCACGGAGGTTGGCGTTAATTGGTATTGGAATGACTACATCAAATTCTACTTTCTCTGGTTGAACGGCCAGTTCGGCGATCCCGTCCAATACCGCCCAGGCCAATTGCAGAAGAGCGCCGAGATGTTTGCGCTGAGATGCCAGCTCTACTTCTAAGTGCTTAACGCGGCCCGCGGCCACAACCGAAATCCGAAATTCGAATATCGAAAACTTAAAGTACTTCGAATTCCAAAACCCCCACAAAAGAACACTCCGCTGCCGGCAAAACCACAGTCATGGGCCACAAGCAGATCCTCATCACTGGGCATACTATATCTCCCTTTCTCCCTTTCCCCTTCTCCCTTTCTCCGTTTCTCCCTTTCTCCCTTTTTTCTGTCAGTCGAATATGTTTGGTATTTGCTGCTTCGGATTTCGAGCATGCGCGCACGTTGCCCGCATGTTCCAGGTTAACACTCCAAGCGCACATCAATTTTTCTAGGCACCGAAGGTAAGGGCCATGAGTAATCAAACCCGGCAGGGTTTCTGGCGCGAGGCATTGGCGCTCGACGGGTCGATTGTCCCCCAAGTTCTGCCTCAGGTCGTGCTCTTTGGGCTCCTCGCCGCCGGGGTCTGTGCCGTGGCGAGGCTGCTGGAATGGCGGTTTCAAATCCGCTTCCAGCTCGATCTCACTCCGTTCGAATTCGCCGGGGCTGCGTTGGGAGTCCTCCTGGTGTTCCGCACGAACGCGGGGTACGAGCGGTGGTGGGAAGCCCGTAAACTCTGGGGAGGATTTGTGGATCGGTCACGCAATTTCGCGATCAGCACCCTCGCTTACGGCCCGCGTGATCCGCGTTGGCAGGAGAAGGTGGCACGACTGGCCGCCAGCTATCCCCACATCGCCCGTCACGCCTTGCGGGGCGAACGCCCCTCGTCCGACGTCCTCAATCTGGTCGGCTCGGAAATGATGGAGCAGATCGCGGCCGCCCAGCACATGCCCGCGTTCGTGGCGCTGCGACTGGCCGAACTGCTCCGCGAAGCGTGTGACAAGTGGGGGATGGATCGGTTCGCGTTTCTGCAGATCGATCGAGAGCGAGCTTTGTTGATCGACAATTTCGGGGGCTGCGAGCGAATCCTCAATACACCCATGCCGCGGGCCTATTCCATCAAGATTCGGCATTTCCTGATGCTGTTCCTGCTGACGCTGCCCTTGACCCTCCTGCATCGATTCAATAGCGATTGGCTGATTCCGCTGGTCACTATGCTCGTGGCCTACCCGCTTCTCTCGCTCGACGAGCTAGGGGTGGAGTTGGAGAATCCTTTCGTGGAGAAAAACCTCAGTCATCTACCCCTCAACGACATCTCCGCGGCAATCGAGGGAAACGTGATGGGCTTGTGGGAGGCAGAACAAGCCGATGTGGGGCGACCTCTGGCTCGCTGACCGCTGGTACGGTCACCCGACGTCTGTCACCACTCCATGGGTTGTCGCCGCGCTGCAAATCCTCACATGGTACACGCTTGGCCCCCACGCCCGACCCCGGTCGCTCAGGTCGGGCGGTCTGCATCCCACCATGGTTCTCGACTCACCTCTCGTCCGCCCGCGCCTCCCGCTGGCGATGATCGCCAGCGGCCAGAGTGACATTTCGGGACGCGCGCCGCGGGATTCTTCCCTTAGAACTTGACGAGAAAACTCAGGGCGGCGGTCAGCTGATTGTTGTCCGTGCCGACGCCGCCATTGCCGAACGCCGGTTGGTCGGCCCAGTCGCCACGAATCTCCGGGCGAAATTCAAACCAGTCGTTCGGATGCCAGTTCAGCCCGAGCGTGACCGCCGTGTAATTGGCGTCGAAACCAGTCCTGGTTCCTTCCACATCGCGGAACCAATCGCCACGCGCCATCACGTCCCACGCGCACGTCAGATGGACGATGCCGATGGTGTACACTCCATACCAGGAACCGGTGCCAACCGGCGTGTCGCTGGCCCAACCCATGTTCGACTGGACGACTTGGGTGAACGCGTCACTCCAGTTGTGGACAGCCCGTAATTCGACGATCGTGTCAAAGTCTCCCCCCATCCCGGGAGCGGCAAAAATGGCATCCGGCCCGCAGTGCAGCGACGCCGTTAACCGTGTGCGCTTCTCCATCGTCAACCAGTAATTCACCTGGCCGATGTAGTTGAGCGAATTGCTGCTACGCTTGGTGAAGAAGGTATTCGCACCAAAACTCATTCCGTTCCACACGTCCAATTGGTCCGTCACGTGCAGATTGGTCAGGAAACCAGTGAACGCTCCATCCTGGGAATAGAAGAACTGATAGTCACTGGAGTAGAACGGTCGGTAGGGTGCCAAGAACCCGTTGTAGCCAATGATCGTGTTCATGCGCCCCACCTTCACGTCCATCCCACCCTCAGTCAGAATGGGCACGTGCGCCGACACGTACAAGTCACGGAAATCGTGACTGAACCGATCATTACTCGGCGGGTCATCAATGCCTCCCTTGGGTTGGCCCAAAGCCGCATCAGCGCCCGCGAAATACCGGATATTGAAGCCCACATCGAACTCATCCTGCGACAGCGGTTTCTGCATCACGAGCCCCAGTTGGTTCATGAGGAACTCGTCACCGAATCGGTTCTGCCGAGGCTGCACCGACAATAATCCAGGCCCGGCTGATGCAAAGGTGTGCCCGCCTTCCACCCAACCAAATGTCCGAATGCCGTAATCACTCAACCACCCAGCGGGTTCCAGCCAGTCCCTCAAAATGCCGACCTGGGACACGGGGGTCGGCCCCAGCATCGGCGCGGCAGTCACGGTCGCGATGTCCTCGGCCAGCTCTGCCGGCAGAGAATGAGATTCCATGTTGTAGGCCGGCCCAGTCGCATAAGACATATTCGAGTCGTAGACCGCACCACCTTCCTGGGCTTGGCCACAGGTCCCTCCCCACGCCAGCAGCGCAACGGCCGCGATGATTACTCTGATCCTAGCCATCTTCTCCCCCCTAGTTCCCAGAATGCCAGTTGGTTCAACCAACGTCTGAACCCGTTTCGTGCCCGACTCTTGAGGGGTCCACAACGGGGTTTATTGCCTACGCTGTGTATTTATTCGACTTGGCAAGACAAAGAACTTGATGACAGTGGGGTCTGCTGCGGAAATTTGGCGGCTGTCATCCTTCATCATGAAGCGCATCCCGTAAACGTGGACAACTCCCGCGCTTCACCAGTGAGGATTGAGATCACACCGGTAACGCCCTGTCTGCGGCCAGCAGGAGCAATCCACTATCACATTAACGCCATCACGTTGACCATGTCAGGATCCTATGGGCAACACACTTCATTCCACCCACATCACCAATTTCCACTTGTGGACGGACTCGAAGAAACGCCAAGACACGCTGACCCTCGGTGGTAATAGCTGGAAAATCGGGCAGCCACGGCATCAAGATAAATACCGCAAACACCCCATGTCCTCCACTCACTTTTTTCGGGAAAGTTTTATGGACCGGCAAGCTCGTTCTGTCCGATACAGTCTGCGCGCCCTTACTGTAAACATGTGTGACCAGGTGATTCCGCGAACCAGCGGCGTGACCGTTGTCAAAACGTGACACTGAATCAGGATCAGGATCATGCTCCGAAAAGTCTCGTTACTCGCTTGGCTCACGATCACAACTATGTGCTTGCCGGGCATGGTATCCGCTCAAGGCACAGATCCTGCTGCGGGAGGCGTTGTGCCAGCTCGCTCTTCGGAGAATCAACCGGGCATGACTGCGCCGGCGCTTTTTGAACTGGCCCAGAACAGCCCCACGAATTTGGCTGATCGGTTGAAGGCCATTCGCGGCAACGTGACGACGGACTACGGCACATCTTCGCGTCGCACGTCCAGTCGCGGCAGCGTCAGTCCGGCCGCACCAGCCCCACTGACCGAGAGCCCGGAATTGTCGGAGGCCGCCGAATCGGCCGAGTCGACCACGGCACCCGACCTCCCGTCCGTGTTGGTTCGGCGTCGCAATCAGGATGCGCCGGCCCCGCTCGTGGAAGCAGGTCAGCCACTCCAGAGCGAGTCGGCGACCCCAACTCACGAGGGCTTGGGGGACGCTTTCAGTGACACGGGAGAAGAGCTCGATTCGTCGCGGCGCACGGCCCGTCGGTGGCGTGCGCAGCCCCCGGCCTTCGAGGGTTCGTCCGCCTTCCAGAGCGATTCGGCCACGGTTGGCAACCGCAGTCTCGCGCTCAGCGAGCAAGGACCGGCACTGCGGATCGAAACGGAGGGCCCCAAGGCGATCTCGGTCGGCAAAGAGGCCCTCTACCGTATTCGACTGGTCAATGACGGACCGGTGGCGGCCCAGCGCGTCATCGTCACCGCCTCGGTGCCCAGTTCGGTCCAGATCGTTCTCGCTCAAGCCCGGCTCGGAACCGCCGAAGAACAGACGGACCCCGCCGGTGTCCGACAAGTCGTGTGGAGCATGGAGCAAGTTACCGCCAGCTCGCAGCAGGAATTGGCGATCAGCCTGAAAGCGACCGAGAGCCGCCCGGTGGACCTGCGTGTCGACTGGACTTATCGCCCCGCTTCTCTCTCGGCTCAAATCGAAGTGCAGCAACCGCAATTGGCGGTGAGCGTGGAGGGCCCCGTGGAAATGCGGTTTGGCGAAACCAAAGTGTTCAAAGTCAAGCTCAGCAACCCCGGCAACGGCCCGGCGGAAAACGTGACTGTCAACATTGATGCCACGGGTGCCAGCAGTCAGCCCAACACCGTCGGCACGTTGGCTGCCGGAGAAAGCCGCACACTGGAGTTGGAACTCACCGCCAACCAGGCAGGGGCCATGCAGATTCAAGCCGTGGCGCGTGGCGACAGTGAACTGCAGGCGCAAGCCGCTCATGAAGTCCGCGTCCGTCGTGCCACCCTGGCCGTCCAGATCACCGCTCCCCAACTGCTGTTCGCGGGGACGACCGCCGCGTATCAAATCCGCGTGGCGAATCAGGGTGATGCCGTGGCCGAAGGAGTCGTCATGCAGATCGAACTCCCCGCCGGCGCCAAGAACGGAATCGGCGTCGACAAGAAACCCATCACCATCGAACAGCCGCGGTGGCGGATCGGCGATCTCAGCCCCGGTGCCGAACGCGTCTACAGCATGCAATGTGACTTGTCGGCCAGCGGACAAAATCAACTGGTCGCCCGCCTCCAATCTGGAAACAGCGAGGGAATCGACAGCCTGATCGCATCCGACACCGCCACCACCACGGTCGAGGCAATCGCGGACCTCAAGCTGGTCGTCAACGATCCCCCAGGGCCGGTACAGATCGGCACCGACGTCGTCTACGAAATCCAGGTGATGAATCGGGGTTCCAAGGAAGCAACGAACGTCTCGCTCGTCGCACAGTTTTCCGAGGGCGTCGAGCCGTCGGCGGCGACAGGGCATCGCTCGGAGATCGTGCCGGGACAGGTGATCTTCGATCCCATCGAGAAAATTCCGGCCGGCGGACAGGTGAGCCTGAAAATCACGGCCCGCGCCGCACAGGGAGGCAACCTCCGCTTCCGAGCCGAATTGACGTGCGGCGATCCCGAGACCAAGCTGGTGGCCGAAGAGAATACGCGCTTCTACGGTGCGCCGGCAGGATCCCCCGCTCCGCCGCAATCGGCCGATCGGAGCGGTGGCGAACCGACACCGGCGCGACGCTAACCGACGGCGCCGCGTGCCGCCCACGAATGAAAGGAAGGTCCCGCAGCGCTTTCATCGCCCACCGGGCTCACACGAAGTCACTTTCCGTGGTTCCCCCGACAGGGATTAACCGCGCGGTTCAAACGAGAGAGGCTCGTTGGAGTTCGGATCCGTAATGCGAATGGCTAATTGGCCGTCCAGCAGGCGGTTGATGACCTGACCGACGACATCGGCCCGCCAGCCCTTGGCCAGGGCCGGGATTTCGTCACCGCCATACCCCATGTGGTGGGCAATCAGATCGCGTACGTCCTGCACCGAGCCGATTAGACCCGGCGCCACGTCGGCAGCCCTCGCCATGCTGCTGACCGCCGTCGCGAGAAACTGGCCCAGCAGCGTGAATTGCGGGCGCGGCGACTTCGTCCCGGTGCTGGGACATGCTTCGTCTGGTACCTGCAATCCGCGGGAAATACAACTGGCAATCTCGGGAATCGCTCGCTGCTGCTTCCGCCAGTCCATGCCCCGCAGCGCGCGAATATACTGCACGTCCGCCGACCCGCGGCGAGCCAACTCGACCAACAGGTCATCACGCAACACGCGACGCGGCGGCAGATCTCGCGCGCGCGCCTGGGCGTCACGCCATTTCCAGATCTCGTACAAGATGGCCAATTGCCGACGCGATAGACCAGAGATCCCCGATACCCGCCGCCAGCGCTCGGTGTATTCCTCCTGCTCCAAATCATCTTGCCAGGCGGCCAGCTCCTCTTGCAGCCAGGACTGACGCTGCTTCTGATCCAGCTGAGCCGTGATCTGCTCATACAGCGGCTCCAGGTAGCTGACGTCCTGCACCGCGTACTCCAACTGTCGCTTACTCAAGGGCCGTCGGCGCCAGTTCGTCCGCGTCTCACCCTTCCCCAGTGACTTGCCCAACAGCTTTTGGAGCAGCGTGCTATAAGACGCCGGATAGTCGAGTCCGATCAAGCCCGAGGCAATTTGCGTGTCAAACCAATTCGTGGGACGATCGCCAATCGCACGACGGCAAAACCGGAATTCCTCGCGCCCGCATGCACGATCGTCAGGTGGCCGGGTGCGGACAGCAGATTCCAGAAGGGCTGGGTATCCGGCACCACCAAGGGGTCGATGATCGCCCACAGGCCTTTGGCGGCCACTTGAATCAGACACAGCTCCGGGAAATAACGATCCTCGGAAACAAATTCCGTGTCGAACGCAATACGCGGCGCATCTGCAATGTCGCTGCAGAATTGGCTCAGCGCCTGATCGGTGGCTAGATATTCGTACTTCACGTGTGTCCTTGTGACCTTACAGATCCCTTCGAATCACCCCTCCTGCGTGCTGCCTCCCGCCCGCCGCTGCTCCAGCGCTCGATCACTCCAGCACCTTCGTCCAGTCGGCCACATCACAGCTTCAGCAGACAGTCCGCTCGCTGACCGCTCGCTGGGCAATCCCCTTTCCTTCCACTTCGATCAGCACGGCTCTCCCAAGTCCCACCGACCAAACGTGCCGGTCGAGCCTCAGCGTTGCCCTGGCCTCACCCCTAGTGTCGGACGCACACGTCAATCCGGCGGCCATGATAGTCCACCTCATCCGTTTTTGCCAGGACCCGGTTGTCAGACTCGTCGACTCAGGCGGCCCTTTCCTCCTGAGGTAGACACTGCTCCTGAGGTAGACACTGCTCCGGTGGTAGACACTGCTCCTGAGGTAGACACTGCTCCTGAGGTAGACACTGCTCCGGTGGTAGACACTGCTCGGTGGTAGACACTGCTCCGGTGGTAGACACTGGGGGAGCGGCGCCGCATTTGATACAGTTACAGGGAACCATGCAGCATGAACTGCAGCCCCCTGCCGGTCGTCACGCCAGGTGATGCCGTCTCGCACGTCGTCCTGGGCGAGTCAGCGACTCCCAACAAGGCCGGGCCAGCCAGCCCTGAACAGCCGGTGATTTGAAGTCGGACGAAGTTGCAGTACTGCAGGCATGGGATTCTCCAGTTGCCCACTCGTGGGGTGCGTGGATCGCGATGCGGAAAAGCGGAAAAGCGGACGGCGTCCTAACTTGCTGTCGAGGTGGTCGGGTTGTGACACAGTTATTGGTCAGTGTGCGGGATGGTCAAGAGGCTCGTGCAGCACTTGACGGAGGTGCCGCCGTCATTGATGTCAAGGAACCGCTGTACGGTTCACTGGGGGCCGCTCCCGCTGATCGCTGGGACGAAGTGGTACGGTGCGTGCAGCGGCGAGTGCCGGTCAGCGTGGCATTGGGCGAGCTGACCGACGCGGAACTCCCCGTCCGCTTGCGCAACCTGCCATCGGTCGACTTCGCCAAAGTCGGCTTGGCCGGCTGCCGTTGGTTGCCCGATTGGGTTGACCGGTGGCGACAAGTAACCCAACATCTGCGTCCCGCAGTCGCCCCTGTCGCGGTCATCTACGCCGATTGGCAACAGGTTGCCGCGCCCTCTCCGCTGGAGGTCCTCTACCATGCTCAACAACTTGGATGCCGCGCCGTGCTGTGGGATACCTGTCGCAAAGACGGCACCCGGCTGTTCGATCATCTCCCGGTCGATCGTCTGACGCCGCTGACGAAACAGGCTCGGGATGCCGGACAACTGGTCGTGCTGGCCGGCTCCCTCGGCCTGGCAGATCTGCTGACAATCCAATCCCTGGCGCCGGATTTCGTGGCCGTGCGGGGCGCCGTTTGTGATGGCGCGCGTGTTGCAGCAGTGCAACAATCACGTGTCAGCGAATTTTCGGACGCCTTGATGTCGCACACTCCTCGTAACACGCCAGACGGATGTCGTACCCGGTAATGTGGGGCAGGTCCTCGACAGACGCGGTCCGGTCGCGCGAAAACGTCGTGCATCGCCGTTCGCTGCCGCAGCCGTCAGGGGGTGCGGGCGAGTCGTGCTCGAACGCGGACCAGCGGGTGGTTCCCTGTCTTGGCTCATATGCCAGTTTGCCCGTATGCCCGTATACCAGTTTCCCGTCGCGACCGCCCTGATTTCGCGCCTGATGCGAAGCTCGGAACCGCGAAGCCAGGGACTCTGCGGAGCGGATTGGGTAGACCGCTGGAAGTGACGTAGCGCACTACGACCATGCGGGCGGCCGATTACCGCGATTTTCCGTCATTCGCTTGACTTCCCGTGGGAGGAGCCTGATACTTGGTTTCTACATCAGCAACCTACACTGCTGGCATCTCGGTGATACGCGACATACGAAGGGACCGAGAGCTGGTTATCGAATCGGGCGCTACAGTCTTGCGAATTCGGTACTGCCACATTGCCAGTCCTCTCAGCTGGCGGCCGCACCTAGTGCCGTCGGCATTCACGAAAGCAATTTCGATCGTTTTCGTATTTGCATTCGTAGTCTCATCTTCATTGCACAAAAGGGAGCAATACGGTGCCTCAATCGGTTCTTGATGCAATCAAGTTGGGCATTTGGGATTTTGAGCCAGACGAGCACGAAAGCGCTGAATACGACCCGACCCGGGCACTGCCGGGTACCCATGAGAAGCTGGCCATTTTGTCCAAGCGAGTCAGTCAGGGTTTGCCGCTCTGGCATCCGAATGACCGTCGCACGTACGACGATGGCGACGACCAGAGCGACTTTTGACGGGTCAGCCAGAGGAACATGGGCCGTCACCTTTGGTGTACGGCGAAGTTCTCCCCTTAGCCCCAGGATGGGGGCGTCTGCCGATTCGGGAACATCGATCTAGTCAGGATCGGTGTCACGCTGCGATTGTCGACCGATTCCTCACGCCGGGGGGGACGGGGCGGCTTGTCCATTTCCCGGTTTGCGTCCAGAATGTCGTCATGCAGACGCTGGCCGTGACGTATCCACCCAGCTCGATCGCGATTTGAACTCCCACACTCCGGCATTCGGCAAAAGGGATGGGACCATGCCAAGTTTCAGCACGGAAGTCGAGCATCAGCTCGGCCAGCAAGAGGCAACCACGCGTCTGAAAAAACTGCTCGACCAAGTACGAGAACAATACAGCGGTTTCGTGACCGAAGTGCAAGGCGATTGGGACGACAACGTACTGACCTTCTCACTCAAGACCTACGGCTTCAAAATCGACGGTATCCTGACCATCGAGGATCGTCTGGCCCGGCTCAACGGCAACCTCCCCTTTGCCGCCTTGGCTTTTCGCGGCAAAATCGAGCAATCGATCTCCGGTGAACTGCGCAGGGAACTCTCGTGACCGACACCCGCGAGACTGCGTGGCAGTGGCGCGGGTTGTAACGGTCCTAAGCCCGGAATACCCGTTCTGTCATGCACTATTCGAGCTCACCTTCCCGCACTGAGCATCATCGAGCCCCGCACAAGGTATACATTTCTAGATGGCGACGCGCCGTCCGGGACCGTGGGAATCGGGGCACTGCATACGTTGGCAAGTTCCTCGCTTCGTTCCGCGAGCCCCACCAACGATCGCCGAGCGACGTTTCGCCGGCCAACCATTTCTCCATGTCCGCACTGCGATGTACGAGTTCATTCAAAGTGGCGAGCTGAAAGCACAAGCGAAGCGACTTCTTGGCTATCGAACCCTGCTGGTGGTGGTCATCCTGATGAACACCGTGATGGTGTTGCGGGTGCCCATGGGTCCACCCAATCAGGCCATCGCACAAGCCGTGGCTCAGCCAAGTGGATCGACCGCTGAAGTGGATCGTGCGCCTGCGCTGGGTGCGGCAGACGCGCAACCGGAGGTTGATGTACAGGGCATTCATCCGGCCGATCCGGCGGCGGGTACCGCCTCTGTTGCTGTCAATCAGATCGGTGGCCGCGGCCAAACGGACTTGTCCGTCGCGACCAATTCCACCCTCTCGTTTCTCCAGACCATGGCCGATTACCTGCCGTCAGAACTCGCTCAGGACGTCTCCGCGCGGGCGGGCCAGCAACCGGCGGCGGAAGGCGACTGGCAGCATGCTGCGAACCAGCTGTTCCAAGACTGGCTGCAGTCGGCGCCGTATCTGACGCGCGAAGAGACTCGTCCCCCGGGTACTGCACCGGCGGACCGCCAACCCGAAAACGTCCAGGCCATACCTTCGCTCGACGAGGTATCCGGACCACCGATGGCGAATCACCCGGACACGGTGCCGGCGGCCACCTCCGAAACCAACGCAGGACCGCCGTTACCAGAACCTCCCCTCGCCCCCAACACCGGTCTGACGCTGGTTAACCCGCAGCAGAACAACGGCGTTATCCGCTTTCTGATCGATCGTCGCCTGGTGGAGCTGCAGCCCGGGGAAGCCCATCAGTTCCCACCCGCTGACAGTTGGGTGATTCAATTCCACCCGGGAGGCGATTTCGCCAATGTCCAGCGCACACTGTCGCGCGGGACGTACGAATTCCACGTCACTCGCCACGGTTGGGAATTGACTCCGCCAGACCAGCCCTGACGCGGCCACTGGCCAAGCTCAATCCAGGACAGGCCACCGACTCCGCAAGTTGCCCCGCAGAAGGTAAGACGCTGCCGCTGCCCGCGCGATGCAGGAATCTTGCCACGTCGCCGTCAGCGGGTCTTGACGTAATCGCTCAATCGTTCGGCAACCAGAACCTTGACCATCCCATGGAGCGGCGTACTTGACAGGGAAGGGTCAATCCTGGGGGGCTCGCTCGGCTCTCCCCCTTCCGGCGCCGGTTCGGTTGGGGGAAGCATGTTGCGAGGGACGGCCGGCGGAGCGTCGTCAAGCGGCGGCGGGCTGGCTTCGTCCGCCGGTTCGGCTGCGGGGGGAATCACCTGCGCGCCGGGTTCTACGATCGGAGGGATCGCCGCCTCTGGCGCCGGTTCGGGCGCGCCTTGTTGCCCATCGTCAGGCACCTCGCGATCGGCTTGCGGCGGCGTAGCTTCGTGCGGTTCGTCTTCCTGCACCGGAATTGGCGGCAGCGAATCGGGCAGCTGATCGCAGCACGCTTCTCCCTGCTGGCGGCTTCCCCGCGAGTGGGAATGGACACAGCACGAACACTGATTCCAGCCGAGGAGTTCGAAGAACAAATCAAAGCAGATGATCCGCTCGCGCTCCAGGGTGCGGTGCCTGGCTGCGCTGCGTCGATCACTCCGGGTGGCACAGGACACATGGCCGGGCCGGGCTGGCTGGAAGAGGGCCGTTTGTCCCGTCTGGGGCCGGCATACCTCCCCGCTGCGACACGCCCGCTTCTCCGTGCAGTAATTCTCCCACAAGTACCCCTGCGAATACGTACCCCAGGGAACCTGGCAGTCGCCTTCACACGAGCGGTTGGCCACGGGATAGCCGGCCGGCGTTCCGAGATAAACCGGGCCCGCCGCAAACGCCTGATCCATCGCGATTGCCCCTGGACTGTCCTGGCCCAACGCGATGGTGGCCATGCTCCCGAGCAGGGAGGCACCCAATAGCATGCAGATTCTCATTGGCAACATTCCGTGCTGCAGACATCGACTCCGTTCCACGAGCTCTTCCGTGCCCCGCGATAAGCTTCCACCGGTCATCCTGACCGCGATAGTCGACGAGGACGAGCGTCATTGATGGTGTCGGCTGTTGAATTCCGACGAATTGAAGAATGCCCGTGCGCTAGGTTCAAGCGTTATTCCACCGACATTGCGGGCAACTCGCAGGACCCGACCGAATGCAAAACGCGTCACAGCCGCTAATCCCACCGCGACAGGCACGTACCCCAGGGGAGTCTTCCGCCTGTAACGCCTGTGACCGACACGCTCCCTCCCATCCCCACTCACGTCGGCGAACCACTCCGCCCGTTTGTTCGCCACAGCGGTTCAGACGTCCCATTTCCCCAGGCACACCAGCGGGATGCCGCGTCAGCCACGCGAAAGCCCGCCGCCCCTGCTCGCCACGGAAACCTCACGGCAACCAGTTTTCGTCCGTGGTGGGCCGCAGGCAGAGGCCGGCGAGTTGCCGCCCCAGCTGGAAGTACTTCACCGTCCAGGCCATGGCGACGATCAGAGCCGCCACCGCGGCGAAATACGCGGGCGATTGCATGCTGCTTGACAGGGTCGTCAATGCGAACGAGACGACCAACGCCACCAGCGAAACCGTCAGCTTATTGTGCATCTCGTACACCAATTGCTGACCACGGTGGACATTGAAGGATGATCGCGCACTGATGTTGGCCAGATCGCGCAGTTCCGAGATCGCATCGCGACATTCGGGTGGCGACGTCTGCTTCCACTGCTGTTGGGCGATGGCTTCCACTTCGGCCACGATGGCGGTGTCGGACGTGGAAGAGGTCACGCGTCCCCCAGCGGCAAAGGCCGCTTCGCGACGGGCGACGGTGGAACGAGCCGCTGCGGAACGAGCCGCCTCGATGCAGTCCTCCGCCAGCTCCGGGGCATCGCCCGCGCGGACGTTTTTCGTGCGGGCGATCAGTGCCGCCATGTACTCTTCGATCGTCGGCTCCCCGCGTCCCGCTCCTTCGCCGACTCCCGCTCCACGCGGCGCTGGCTCGCCGTACGTCACAGCCTCTCCCAGCATGGCGGACGCCAGATCCAATTGTCGAATGGCATCCGCTTCCGGGTTCGTGTTGGCTGCCTGCCCAAGAATCGCCGGATTCATCTGGACCGTCTCGCCCCCGCGACCCCGAACGTGCTCGGCAGCGGACGGAGTCCGCGCGTTGTCAGTCGGCACCTGCGTCATGGTTGTTCTCGCTTGGCTATATGCCTTTGGCCATCCGTCCCCAAGTTTGCCGCGCCCGCGCTGCAAGGGCACTCTCCCGGCACACTTGGCGAGGCAGACATCCGAAATCCCCAGCCGGCACGAAACAGACTCCGCAGGTCCCGGCTGTAATATCACAGATGCGGGAAACCGCGATCGCAGCCGCCAAACAGGTTCGGACGATGGTACCGATTGCACGTCGCAGTCCCGGCACGGCGCGCGCCGAACCGCGGAGCAACCCCACCGTAATTACGTAGCTCGTCGATAGCCGCAAGTCAATCTTCAGGCCCCCGCCGACCATCGGTCAGCCGCGACGTCCAGGACGAGCCCCTTCGCTTTTCAACGATTGCGCCGTGCGTACGGCCACCCTGACTGACCTGTCATGGCCCGCCCCCGAAACGGCGTCTCACCCCTCACGCCTCACAATCTTTCTATGCGAATCACTTCTCCGTCACGGCGGTGCGTCAGGCCGGCGGGAGCAAGTGTGGCGTCGAGCAGCTTGTCGAGAGGTACTTCACGCACGTCAAACGAGACACGTGTCTCCAAGGATTCCGTCGCATTGGGAGCGAACTCAAACCGGAGTTCGAGTTTCTGTGCGAGCGTTTTCAGAATGGCACCAATCGGTTGCTGGCTGACACGCAAGGTATGCACGGTCGTCCCGCCACGGCTCGACGCTCGAGTTCCAGCGGCACGCTGCCGCAAGAGCTGCTGCAGGCGGTCATGTTCCTCCTGCGTGCCATGCAACTGAATGCCGCCGGCCGTGGGCTCGATTCGCGCGTGGGGGAATTGCGCGGCCAACTGGTCCAGGTTCACTTGCGAGAGAGTCACCGGATAAGCACGTGCCACCATCGTTTGCGTGGGCCACGGTACGAGTCGCACGCGATCAACATCGTCGGTCCACTCGAACGTCAAAGAGAATCCGGCCAGTACGAGCGTCATGCGATCCGTCCAACTGAGCGGCGGAAGATCGGCCGCGGGCCACAGATCGTGTGGGACGGTGTCGAGTCCCTCGATCTGTATGTTCGCTTCTTGGGCCAGTTGCCGCAGCAACTCGCGCGGCTCCGACAGTTCCTCCCATTGCCAACTTCGCGCAACGGAAAACTTCGCTTCGGCCGCACTCGGCATGGCACGCACCTCCCGACTCCGCTGCCGCGCCACCTGCGGCAAATTC
Source organism: uncultured Planctomycetota bacterium (assembly GCA_963802295.1). Classification (GTDB taxonomy): domain Bacteria; phylum Planctomycetota; class Planctomycetia; order Pirellulales; family Pirellulaceae; genus JAJRVM01. The sequence continues at coordinate 724,489 of CAWDIM010000023.1, forward strand.
GCCGTGCTGTCGCGGGGCCCGATATAGACCACACAGTCGACGTGGGAAACCACGGCCGCACACTGATCGGCAACCCGTGTCAGGAGCTGAGCCAAGGTGATGTCACTCGCCGTCAGTTGGATCGACGTGTCGGGATCAAGGCGACGATCGACCAAAATCGCCACCCCCTGCAACTGTGAGAGCCTTTGCAGGACCTCGCGCGCGGGACTCCCGGCAGGCCAGTCGATCACGCCAAACTGCGTGGACAAAGCCCGTTGAAAAGCCGCGCCGGTCTTCCACCGGGGGGCCTGCTCCCCAAAGGCCGGGCGCAGACCACCCGCTGAGCAATACAGGCAGGCCCACCAGAATCAGCAAGCTACCCAGTCTCTTCATATCTCAAATCCTACCGACGTGACAATCCTCCCCTGACCGTCTATTTTGACATCCCAAGCCGGGCCAGGGAAGGCAAGTTCTCGCCGCGCGACCACCCAACCGTTGTGGAATGTGAAACGGCCAATTACACTCGAATTGCAGGGGACGCCCAGCGAGTCGCCGAGCGCGTTGCAATCGGTCTGATCGCATTGACCGGACCCCTTGCTCAGGTTGAAGACCCCTGCGGCAGATGACAAATAATCACGATGGGAGACATTTCGCGTGAGCGAAGATTCATCACAGGCTCCCTTACTCGATGCCTTCTATAAATCTTACCTGACCGATGAAACATCGGCACACTTCGTTTCGAACGTGGCCAAGCATTATACGCTGGGAACGTTGGCGCGACTTGCTGCTTTCGGCACTCACACGACGCGCCGGGCCGCCGTCCTGGCCGTCGGCTTTCTCGGTGGCTTCGAGAGCAACAATGTGCTGGGGCTCGCGCTGCACGATGAAGATCGTGTCGTCCGCTTGCTGGCGGAAAACAGCATCCGAGAGCTCTGGTGCCGGGACGGGTCCGCTCACCAGCAGCATCGGCTGCAATTCATCATGCGATTGAACAATTGCGGCCGCTTCCCGGAAGCTGCACGCGAAGCGAGCCAACTGATTCAGCAGGCCGATGGATTCGCCGAAGCCTGGAATCAGCGCGCCATCGCTTATTACCAGATGGAGCGATTCAGCGAATCGGTCCGCGATTGCCGGCAGACGATCCAGCGGAATCCATACCACTTCGCGGCCGCGGTCGGCATGGGACACTGCTACCTGGAAATGTTCGATGCCGTGGCCGCGCTCGAATGGTTCCAATGGGCACTGCAGGTGAACCCCGACATGGAAAACGTCCGTGCTCAAGTTGGCTACCTGCAGCGCACCTTGGACGGGAGCTGAGCGACCCTGACCGTGGCTCCATCTTCCCCGCGGCGGAATCCGCGGCGCACGCGGCGTGAACCAACCTCGATCGCGCATCTCCCGGTATCCTCCGCACCCCGCGAGATCGTTCGGCTGACTCAACGCCGGGCCGCCCGGCACCTGGCGTTGCCGAATTGGGGGACCGTCGCCCAATTCATTGTCGTGCCACCGTTCATTGTCGTGCCGCAGTCTGGTAGGATTCTCTTGTGGCAGGTTCCCCGGCGGCACGGTTCGAGCGGGCCTGCGGCGTCCTGAGTGCAGTTCATCCGTCCCGCGACGGCTGACGCACGACTCACTAGGTTACGGCAGAAGGGAGAATCGCCATGAGAAAGCTCAGCTGTGTGGCCCCTGGGTGGTGGGACTATACGACGCTTGACAGCGAACTGGTCAATGATGCCTCGCGACTGACCCCGCGCGACCTGGAACAGCTATCGCGCGACGGTTTCGCCGTGGTCATGTACGACACGATTGAGGAGTTTTACCTGGCGGAAGCACTGGAGTACGTGGAGGCCTGGAAACAATCGACGCCCGACAATCCCGCCGGCATCTGCGGGCCGATCGGGCCGACAGAGCAACTGCCGCTCGTCGCTCGGTTGGTCAATGCCCTGCAACTGGACCTGACATCCCTCGACGCTCATTTCTGGGGCATGGACGAATGGGTCCTCGATGGTCAGGCGGTCAGCGTCGAGCATCCGCTGTCGTTCGCCAAAGCCGATCTGGAACTCTGTTTCCACCGGATTGACGAGCCGCTACCGGATGCGGGCGTGCAATCTGCATTTCCCGGTTGGCGATCTGGCCGCCTACAGCGCGACCTATGATCAGGCCCGCTGCGTCGTGATGCAGGGAGGTCAAGGAGACGTCAAGCACTGGGCTTTTAACGACCCCCTGCGTCGCGAAGGAAAATACCAGGATACGCCCCCCACGCCGGCTGAGTACCGCCGGCTGGGAACACGCATTGTCGATCTGCACCCCATGACCGTGATGCAAAACGCACGCACGTCCGGTGGCGGCAACATTTCGCTGGTGCCGACCCAGGCGGCCACGGTCGGCCCCGTCGAAACCTGGAAGGCCGAGAAGGTGTCGATCTGGCAAGCGGGCTGTCACGACAATCCCTTCGGTATGCGACTCACCTCGTTGATGATCTCGAAACGATTGCCCGATGCCGCGGTCCCGATGAGCTTGTTGGCCGATCATCCGAACGTGCAATTCAATTTTTACCGGCCCGGTTTGGGCACTTGTGACGTGGAAATGCACTGAGAGGCCACTGGCGAGCGGCCGGCGTCCTCCGTAGAACGGGACTTGTCCCGTTTGTGCCGCGGCCAAGGCGACTCATTTCCTTCGACTGAATTGGCCTGATAGCTGGTGCTTCGGGATTCGACTTTCCGCCGCGTCCCCACTGCAACGCGACCCAGGATGAGGCCCTTTGTTGTGTGAGTTCTGACATGCCGACACCGACTCGCCGCCGATTTCTTCAGCAGACAGCCCTCGCGGCCGCCGCCCTGGGCGCCGGTCAGGTTTCACCCCGTCTGGCCACGGCGGAGGATCCGCCAGCAGCGCAGCCTGGCGTGCCGCGTCGACAGCCAATTGCCGTTTCGACCTACTCGTTCTGGCGTTTCCAGGACGACCTGAAGCTCCCCATCGACACGTGTATCGACTTGGCGTCCCAGATGGGCTTCGACGCTGTGGAAATCCTGCACGTACAGATGGCCCAGACCGATAACGCGTACCTGCAGCAACTGAAACGACGCGCCCTGTTGGGCGGCATTGCGCTGTGCGGCATGTCGACCCACCAGGGCTTTGTCTTTCCGGACAAAGCTCGGCGGCAGCAGAATATCGACCACACGCTCGAGTGCATTGAAATCGCTTACGCACTCGGGATCCCCACGATCCGCGTCAACACGGGACGCTGGGGAACGATCAAGAGTTTCGACGAACTGATGGCGCAGCGAGGAGTGGAACCGACCCCCGAGGGACGCTCGGACGACGAGGCTTTTCAATGGGTGATCGAGAGCCTGGAGGCTTGCCTGCCACTGGCCGAGAAGCGGGGAGTGCTGTTGGCGCTGGAAAATCACTGGGGCCTGAGCCGCACGGTGGACGCCCTGCTGCGCATCATCAAGGCCGTGGATTCTCCCTGGCTGGCGGCGCTGATGGACACGGGCAATTTCCTGGAAGAGCCCTACGACCATCTCGAAGCACTCGCGCCGTTTACCGCTTACGTCCAAGCCAAAACCTACTTTGGCGGCGGCACCTGGTATACGCTCGATCTGGATTATCCGCGCATCGCCAAGATGCTGCGGCGCCACAACTACCGTGGGTACGTCTCGCTGGAGTTTGAAGGCAAGGAAGATTATCGGACCGCGATCCCCAAGAGCCTGCAACTGCTGCGCACGGCGTTTGCCGAGCACTCGTGACACGCAGGCGTTTCCTGGGCCGGTCGCGGTCGAGTGCCCCACTGGTGCTCCGGGATCATGGACTCGCGAACGCGCGATGCCGGCGCTGATAGGATGCGCACCAACGGCCATCAAACGGCCCCCGGTGCCCCCCATCCCCCGGTGCGGACCGGGAACTGCTTGGCGGCGAAATGATACAGTTGAAATAGGACGCAGGAGCGATCACGATGACCAGGTACATCCTCGCCTTGGACCAGGGGACGACGTCGAGCCGAGCGATCGTGTTCAACCACCAGGGGAATATCGTGGCGGCGTCTCAGCGGGAGTTCCCGCAAATCCTCCCCGGACCCGGTGAGGTGGAGCATGACCCCGAGGCGATCTGGGACAGCCAGCTGACGGTCGCTCGCGAGGCACTCGCGTCGGCCCAAGTGGACGCCAGTCAGATTGCTGCGCTGGGAGTGACGAATCAGCGCGAGACGATCGTCGTGTGGGAACGCGACACCGGCCGGCCAGTTCACAATGCCATTGTCTGGCAGAGTCGCGTGAGCAACGGAGTGTGTGAACGACTGACGGCAGAAGGTGTGGGGGACGTGATCCGTGCAAAGACCGGCCTGCTCATCGATCCGTATTTCTCCGGCACGAAGGTCACGTATCTCCTCGACAAACTCCCCGGCCTGCGCGGTCGCGCCGAGCGAGGCGAAGTGCTGCTGGGAACCATCGATTCATTCCTGATCTGGCGATTGACCAACGGAAAGTGCCACGTGACCGACGTGAGCAATGCCAGCCGCACACTGCTGTTCAACTTGCACACACTCGAGTGGGATGACGAACTGCTGAAAATCCTCGGCGTGCCGCGGGCGATGCTCCCCGCCGTGCTGCCGTCGAGTCACGTCTATGGGGAAGCTGTCCCGACCCTGTTGGGCCGGGCGATTCCCATCGCCGGCGATGCGGGTGATCAGCAAGCCGCGACGTTTGGACAAGCATGCTTCCAGCCAGGCATGGCCAAGAACACCTATGGCACCGGCTGCTTCCTCCTGCTCAACACCGGCCAACAGCCCGTCATGTCTCAGAATAATTTACTCACCACCGTCGGCTGGTCCGTCAACGGCAAAGTCGACTACTGCCTGGAAGGCTCGGTGTTCATTGCCGGAGCGGTCGTGCAGTGGCTGCGCGACGGACTCGGCCTGATCAAGAAGTCATCCGATATCGAGCAGTTGTCGGCCTCGGTCCCCGACAGCGGTGGAGTCGTGTTCGTCCCCGCCTTTGTCGGACTCGGCGCCCCACATTGGGATCCCTACGCCCGCGGCGCGGTCTTTGGCATCACGCGCGGCACCACCGCCGGACACCTCGCCCGCGCGGCCATTGAATCGATGGCGATGCAGACCAGTGACCTGCTCGGCGCCATGCGCCGTGATGCGCACGTGCCGTTGAGCGTGTTGAACGTGGATGGCGGCGCTTCCGTCAACAACGACCTGATGCAGTTCCAGTCCAACATCCTTGACGTGACCGTCCGCAGGCCCGTGGTGGCCGAAACCACGGCGCTGGGGGCCGCCTACCTGGCGGGACTGGCCGTGGGCTATTGGTCCAATGTCGGTGATGTTGTCAACAACTGGTCGCTGGATCGCGAATTCACACCGCGGATGGACCAGCAACAGCGAGCCGCCATGACCCAACGATGGCAGCGGGCGGTCGAGCGGGCTCGGGACTGGGAGGCACCTGACTCATGATCCGCAGTCATGAAGATCTGTTCGTCGGGGGAGTGGCCGTGGCAGCGGGCTTGTTTCTGCTGGCGTGCGCCGGCGCCAACTGGCATTGGTACTACTCCGGTCGCACGGCCCAGTTGCTCCAGCGAGCCCTGGGACGCACGGGCACGCGCATCTTTCACGCGTTGCTGGGACTCTGCCTGATGGCCCTCGGGATCGCACTCGCCCAGGGGCATCGCTGGCTCCCCTTTGGCCGCTGACAGGCGGCCCTAACGCTGGACGCCCCCCGGCCGCGCCGCTTGCCGCTGTTGCTCGGCTCGCACGCACGGAACATAGTGTTCCGGGGAACTCCAGAAAGTCTGCAGCGCCGCTTCATCGGCGAACAGGAAAATCTGCCCGCGGTAGAAGACCCCGTGAGCCCGTTTGCCATCCACCAACGCCCCCTGCTCGGCATACTTGGTGCAGTCGTAACCCGAAAGCGCGGGTGCGTACCGGTCATAGTCCGCCAGAAATCGCTGCTGTTGCTCGGGACCTGCGAACAAATAAACGCGTCCCCGGTGCACGGCACCCCATTTGGAGTCCCCTTTTACCCACTTCTCTTGTTCCAACAACGTCACACTGCAGTAGCCCTCCATCGCCACCGTCGGCGGTCCCGTCGTCGCACCGCTCGGTGCCTGAGACGGTGCGGGAGACGGCTGCAGGGGTGCCGTTTGCCCTGGGGCGGGCGCAGCAGCGGCGACGCCCGACGAGCCCGGCAGACCAGCGCCGCTCGGCGATAGTCCCAGCCCGCCCTGCGTCGGCAGTCCGGCGACGTATGGATTCCCGACCGATTGCGGCGCACCGTTGCGATCGACAGGTGCCGGCGCTGACGGTGATGTCGACGGTGGCTGAAATTCGCCACCGTAGGGTGACGTGTACGAGGCACGCTGCTCGGCCGGTCGCGCCTGCGGCGCGGCCTGACCGGCCGCCTCCGTCGCGTACTGATTCATCATATAGGACGGAGCAGGTGGCCGATTGCCGGCCGCGGCGTGAGCAGCCGCCCCCCCCTGCTCTGGCAAGCCGCCGCCCACCTGGCGATTGACGCCGGCGGTATTCGCGCCGCCATAGGGCATGCCACCCGGCAGCGTGGGAGGTGCGTAGCTGCCGCTCGGTCCGGCCGTGGCATCGACCGGGAAGGAGGAAGCACGATTCAAGGCCTCTTGGTGCGGCACGTCATTGGGAGACGTCATCGCGATGTCCGTACTTGGGCTGCCGGCAAAGGGCACGCCAATTCGGGTGTGAGAGGCAACCTGGTCCAGCGTGGCAACGTAGCGATTCGGGTCCATCGGACTGGCACCCCGATAAACCTCGGCGCCTTGAGCCGTGACAATGACGTCCGTCGGCCACCGTTCCACTCGGTAGAACCGGGCCAGTTCGTCGTTCTCGTCCACATTCACGCGCAGCGGAACGTAGCCGGCAGTCATCGCCCGGATCACTTCCGGCTGATTGAAGACCGACCGCTCCAGCTTGACACACGGGGGGCAGTTGTTGCTGAGAAAGTGGATCAGCACCAGCCGCTGATGCCGTTGCGCCAGCGCGCTGGCTTCCGCCCAGGTGGAGACCCAGGGTACATGGCTTTGCGCCCAGAGAGTCGAACTGGCTAGGGATAAAATTGCTGTCAGTGCTATCCGTTGCGCCCCACGCATTGGCCGACCTTCCTGTCTCTTCTCTCTTGGGTACAGACCACTGGACACTACCGTCCCTTATCGGAAATCCGGTCGTGCGGTTTACAGAAAAAATGAGGGATAGGCAGATTTTTCCAGACGGGGGAATCGAGCGTGGCGTGCCTTGGTACCGGCCCGGCATTCGGAAAAAACTCGCTATTTTGTCTGGATTGGTTGCAGCAATCGCTTGACAGGGACGAAGAGATGAGTATGATGCCGTTAGTTAGCAGACTTCTGTCATGCATTGTAGGCGCTGCTTGCCCAGGCATTTGTAATCGGGCACTCTTCGGATAAGCGACTTTGTCTGCGACCAAGTGAAGCTTAATCGGAGGGGTGGCGCTTCTCGAGTGCTTCCTCAGCTAATCGGTGCGGAGATCCTCTGACGGTTGTACTGGTTTGCTGGACCGTGACAATGATTTGCGGTTGCCTGCTTCGTGAGGCAGCCGGCATGGAATCGAGAAGCTTTCAGCGTGCAGCGCGGAATGGTGTCTTGTCGCATGAGCGGCAAGTCGTGATCTCGCGATAGAAGCATTACTCTGGTCGGCCAAGGGCTACCCGCTTCTGACAAGGCGTCGGGTGCGTGGCCATTCTGAGTCCTGACATCCACTGCGTTTTTATGGCGTTTTGCGGGCTTGGGATCAGGCAGATCCTCGGTTCCGCCTTACCTCGCATGGCACGCCTGCCCTGCGGAGATTCTATTAGTGTTCTTGGAGAGATACCGAGCCGACCGGCTGGCATTGTCCAAGCCCAAGCAGGTACCTTCTAGGTGAGTCATGGGGAAAAAGAAACAGCGAGGAAAGCCCAATTCGGGACACCCCTCAGGAAGAGGACCCAACAACAACGGGCGACCACGTCGTCGCCGCCGACCATCGGATGTGGTCCGGCGCAGTCCGGACGTGGAGCCGGCCGAAAACCTGGATGCTCCACTGGAGCCCGGCTTCGGTTTGCTCGAACTGCACCCCAACGGGTACGGTTTCCTGCGCAGTCCCGGAAACAACTACTCGCGCGAACGAACCGATCCCTTTGTCCCGGGGACGATGATCGAGAAATACCGGCTGCGACCGGGACTGATGATCCACGGGATGGTGCAGCAAGCCCGGAAGCAAACGGGTCCCCGCCTGCGGGAAATCACCGAAGTCGACGGGATCAAGCCGGAAGAATACGTCAACGTCAAGTCGTTCGACGAGTTGACGCCGATCAATCCGGAACAATGGCTGCGGCTGGAGACCGGCCCGCAGCCGCTGACGACTCGGGTCATGGACCTGCTCACGCCCCTGGGTAAGGGCCAGCGCGCCCTGATCGTGGCCCCGCCCCGGACCGGCAAGACCATCATGCTGCAACATATCAGCCAGGGTGTGTCGACCAACCATCCGAATCTGAAGCTGATCGTGCTGCTGATTGACGAGCGTCCGGAGGAAGTGACCGACATGCGCCGTAACGTCAACGGCGAAGTGGTCGCGAGCAGCCTGGATCAGGACGTGGAGAGCCACGTGCGGCTGAGCCAGTTGATTGTGGAACGCTGTCGGCGGTTGGCCGAGATGGGACAGGACGTCTTCCTGCTGCTCGACTCGATTACGCGGCTGGCGCGCGCGTTCAACAAGTGGGTAGGCAATACCGGGCGTACGATGAGCGGCGGCGTGGACATCAAGGCGATGGACATCCCCAAGAAACTCTTCGCCACGGCCCGCGCGTTCGAGGAAGGGGGATCCCTGACCGTCGTCGGCACCGCGCTGATCGACACGGGAAGCCGCATGGACGAGCTGATCTTCCAGGAGTTCAAGGGAACGGGCAACATGGAGCTGGTCTTGGACCGCAAGTTGGCCGACCGGCGAGTCTGGCCGGCGATCGACATTTCGCAGTCTGGCACGCGGCGTGAGGAGCTCTTGTTGAGCCACGAAACGCTGCACGCGGTCACCATGTTGCGACGCACCTTGACTTCCATGCATCATGTGGATGCGATGGAGCAGCTGACCAAACAGCTCGGTCGTTTCAAGACGAACGATGAGTTCATCAAGTTGATCAGCGGCGTGAAGGTCTTGGACTGAGGCGTGGGGGAGGCCGAGCTGCCCGGGGGCCGCTGCGGCATCGTGGCGCCGGCAGCCGATCACCCAGCCGACCGATTCCCGCAGCCGGGCGCTCAGGTCGCGCTGAGCGACCAAGGTCTGACAATTCTGCCGGATCATCTTTGGATTTTCCGGCCCTTGAGCTACGATAGTAGAGATCAGCCACCTGCCATGGCCTGCCTTTGGAGGGTAAGCGAATGGCTAGCGGCCTCATTGGAAATGAGGTGCCCCGTAAGGGGTTGCGGGTTCGAGCCCCGTGCCCTCCGCTCTCAAACCCCGTGATTTACGGGGTTTTCTCCGCTGCGTCCCCTCCGCTGGCTCGGTCTCTTCGGGGGCACTGTTACCTGAACTGTTACCTGAGAGCGACCACACCTCCGCCGCTACAGCCTCCTCATCCTCCCCGCTGTAGAAATCCATCGTGGTTTGAATACTGGAGTGACGCATTAGCTGTTTCAGCACGTTGGGGCGGAACTTCCGGGACCACCGCACCCCAAAGGACCCACCCTGTCATCAACTCCACGAAAATTGGGAACGACTGAACATTGAAAACCTCACGGAACTCCACTAGCAACGAAACGAATCCTGGGATAAGTTCCACGGCATCGGCCTCCTTGCCTTGGGGTTTGGGACTTGTGTGATAATCCCAACCTACCCCGAAACGGGCACGGAGGCCGATATCAATTTACCCCCCAAAATCTGCAAAACTCGAACTAAGCAATCCAAGCATTTTGATCGCTCATCCCGTCAGGTGCAGGTTGAATCAGACTGCGGAGCCAGCAAGACGGTCCGAAGATGCACTTTGCATTTGACGGTGCATTGCGGCTACTGCGGGCTCGAAATGGTGACAGCAGACAACGGTTTCGCCTATCCGATCCAACGGCCAGATCCTCGAACAGTCGCATCTCGCCGAGGGTATGCCGCAGCTCCCGCAAGGGCGCCACTTGCGGATGAGTCTTGGCCATTTCACGAAAGCAATCGTCTGAGAGATCCAACGCCCCCGAATCCAATCGTTGCCAAGGTATGCCGGCCGCAATCAACCATTGAGCAAACCGCTCGGCCGAGAAACTCATGGGGGTATCGTCCGGCAGTTCGGCCGGCGCGTCGTTCACTTGGTGCGCCGTCTCGCTGAGAATCTCAGGGTCGGCTTGTTTGGGTAACCTCGCGGTCGGCTCCCGCAGTCGATCCCAGAGTATCGCAGCATGGTCCGTATCGTCGTACATATCATCGGACGAATACCCCCGCCCGATCCCCAATGCCGGATACTCGCTCGCCAGTTCTATCGCCAACACATCGAGACCATGCCAGCTCGAATGATCTTTGCCGGCGTCTTCCCACCGGGCGATGGCACCGACCGTCAATCCGGTCTTCCGCCGCGCCGCCCGCTCGGCCTCTTGGATCTCTCGGACAAACTCCACCCGAGATGCGTGAACGTGTCGGGCGGCTTGCTGGACGTAGTACGGATGGCAACCCACCTCGGCCGCAATCGCCAGGATCTCTTGACCCAACGCCGTTTTCCCGTTGGTGCGGTACCGTCCACCAGCCACGTATACGCCAAAGTCCCGATCAATGGCCCGCGTCAAACGTCCTTTGAGACGCCCCCAGTTCGCCCGTAGCGAGTCCAGCGTCTCAACGTCTATTGGTGTGCCGGTATGTTCCATCGCAGCTACGGCAGCCATGTAGCGGCCACGCAACAGCGCCCGGGGTAGATCGATCTCCGGCAGCATGGCCGGCAGCAATCGCACCAGAGAATCGACGTCACTCTGGCAGTAGTTCAACAGCGCCACTTGCTCGGTCAGCGAGAACGGACCACCGCGGATTGCCAGGTCTCTCATGTCGGACTTCTCAGCCGCACCGATCGCGCCGAGACCATAGTAGGCCAACGCGCCGAGTAGGCCGTTGCCGCAGGGGACGGGTAGGCCATTGGTCGCGTTGCGAAACTCGGTGAACAGGTCCAGTATCCTGGCAGGCATCGGCCAGCCCAGTTGCCGGAAGCATCCAAACTCAGCCGATGCGTAGTACGCCACAAACAAGCAATCGGGACCGATTGGAAATGGCGGCTCCCGCAGCTCGGCCAGCTCATCAGACCAAAGCCTAATCAGCCGGCCAGAGCGGTACTCGCGGCCCACCATGCAAATTACGTCCGGCAACTCGCCAGGTGGTGCGTGAAACTCAAAGTCCACGCTCCACACCTGGCGGTAATGTCGCAACGGGTCGCCCGTCATGCCTCACCCCTCAGGCTTCGCAGGACGGGATGATCGGCCGAATCGATGAACCGATCCTTGAACGACAATCGCAAGATCTCGTGAAACGACAGTTCCGGCCACTCGGGGTCGGCCAGCTCGCCAGAGGCTACGAACGTGTCGTATAAACCGGCTCCCATGTTGGCAGCCATTCTGACCCAACGGGTCTCGGCCAATTGGGCGGCGGCAAGCGCCGATGCGTTCCAGTCGTTTGGACGGCCATCGGGACCGGGCAGCTTAACCGGCCACAGAAACACATCACCCTGCTTTCGTGGACGTCAGCGGAGGCCATTGCACATGACCAACAAAGTCATCTCGGCTTGGTGGAGCCCGATCGACGGGAACATGTCATTGGACTGCTGCAGGCGGCCGAGCGTGCCGTATCACGTCTTATCGACGAGACCTTGCGGGAACACAGCCGGGTATTAGCTCGACTCCGGCAATGCAACAGCGATTACGATCTCTTGTCAACGAAGAACCAAGGAAGTTGTTACGCCGCTTGTATTGGCAGCTCGCCCTTAGCGAAGTATCTGCATCTTGCTCGCAAGGGCCGCCTACATCGCGAGTCCGTGCGTGACAGCTTTTGTGGCCCGCAGGATGTCGTGGAGTTCGTGCGTCGTCTGGGAATCCTCGAAATCGACACTTGAATTGGACCACGTACTTCCTCAGGAGCAGATTGAGAAGTTCCATGGGAGGCTGTAGGATCGTTTCTGTCGCGGCAAATAACACCAGTTCTTGGAGGGCCGCTTAAACAACGCCCTCTTGATGCTGCCTATCGTCTCTCCCGGAATCGCCGCGTTAAGCGTCTGGATGTGGAATAGGTATCCCGCATTCACTCCGCCAAATGGGCCGAAGTGAGTGCTTTTCTCAAATTTAGCTTCTCAAATCCCCTTCTGCGACGTGTGTTAATCCTGCCAGGCCATCCAGTTCGATGATCTCAAACGCCTCTCCTCAGGGGGGCCGAAGAGTTGTTCCGTGAACTTCACGTACACTAACCGGTATGCGCCTTTGTTCCCGGCCTTGGCAATGAGCGCCGTCCGCGCGATCAGTTGTGAAAAGTCAGAATCCGACGTGTTTTCCGAGTGTGCTTTTCGGAGTCACTGCACGACGCCTCCGCAGAAATACTTCAATCCTCCACTGCGTTTGAGGATTGTGAACAGCTAGTTTTCCCATGTCCCTTCGATGAACGGCTCGAAGACAAGACCGTTCAGACATGCAGGTCGAAGTTCATCCTCGACTCCGGCGATGCCATGATTACGTCCGTGCAAGTACGCTCGCCCCAATCCCTTGGCCAGGGCGTCGCGAATTGCCTCGACAGACAGTGGTGCCTTTCGGGAGGTTGCCATCACTTCACAGTTTCTAGGCAAAAGTAGACCGACGAGCCACTTGAAAAGATTCGCGATCTGTTCGGCACTTCCTGTCGCGAACAGTGTGGTCGCGCCCCAAAACATTGCAGGATTGTAGTTTCATTCGCGCCGACCAACACAGTTCGTCGAATTGTCATCGAGGGATCCATCTCTGAGGACGCCTCCGATTGCACAGGCCCCGCGATTGCTGATGCAAACGGTCCCTGTTGAGATCGGCCCTTTGTCGGTAATGCGCATTGGATTGTCGAACAACCGACCCCCGAACCACTGTGGCGATTGGGCCATCGCGTATTGCCAATGGGCTCGAGGCCGGTCGGAATTCTGGTTCGAGAAATGGCCGGCATCGCGCCATTTGCTTCGCCCCCGCGGCAGCTGTAAAATCACGGCCATGAACGAACACGCCAACTCATCGTCATCTGCCGCCCATTCCGTTACTCAGTGGCTGGAACAACTCCAGGCCGGAGACCGTTCGGCCGCCAAGCAACTCTGGCAACGCTACCTGGAGCGGCTCCTGCGGTTGGCCAGTCGCAAGCTCGGCGACCTGCCACGCCGCGTAATCGACGAAGAGGATGTCGTGTTATCAGCCTTCCATGACTTCCTGTGCGGCGTGGAAGAGGGACGCTTCGCGCGGCTAGATGACCGCGAAGACCTGTGGCAAGTGCTCGTCATGCTCACCGAACGCAAGGCCATTGGTCTGCGCCGCCAGCAGCAGGCCGACAAACGTGGCGGTGGGCAGGTTCGCGGCGAATCCGTGCTGGGCGGGGACTGCGCGCTACTGAGCAGCGATGCTCCAGGCATTGGTCAGTTGCCAGGTCGCGAGCCGACACCGGAATTTGCCGCTCAGTGCTGGGAGTCGTATCGTCGACTTCTCGCTATGTTGCCTGACGAGAATCTGCGGAGAATCGCGATCGGAAAACTGCAGTGTTACACGAACGTCGAAATCGCGAAACAGCTCACGGTCAGCGTGACTTCGGTGGAACGCAAACTACGAATTATTCGCGACCTGTGGCTGAAAGGACAGGAACAGTAATTTCGCCCCACAAACCGCGAGGAAGGATCGATGCTGACGATCAAATGGGTCGACTCGCCGGACTGTGAATCCGACACGATATCGTTCTGCGCCACACCCTGCCGCAGCGAAGATGGGTGTACTCAGCAAGGAACGCATATGGAAGAGCTGGTCCATGGCGAACAGGTTCAGTCCATTCGGTTCGATCTTTCGTGCAGTCAATCCTGGATCGGCATGTTTGACGTCGGCGGACTCCGCCGTGAGAATTGCCTGACTGGCAACCTAACCAGACAATCATGGCTTGAACACACTGGCACGGTCGTCGTGTGCAAGCATGTAGAGGTCTTTCCTAACTCTGCTCTGGCAATGGTCTACCTGAATGGGAACGTCTATTGGGTGGATGCTCTTGAGAGAAAAGTAGTGAGCGTCGGGCACTTTGAATGTGACGAGCAGGATATCTTTGCCGCATGCGCACAGCCGATATTCAACAGCAAACACCGTCTTATTCTCCGGGATCGCGAGGTTGAAGGATTGCGGGTGTATTCCGCACATTCTTCTTGCACAATCGACTCTGGAGTGCTCTGCTGTCCTCAGATTATGAACTTTGATGATGACTTCATCTATTATGAAGGATGCAGTGGCTTACGTACGAAAGTCAATCTCCGGAGCTTAGAGGTTGAAGCTGCCTAACCAAGCAAATTCGGTGCCTTGACACTGCCGTTGGAAAAGCCATCAAACAGCTAGAGCACGTTGAGAACAGCCTCTTTCTTCAAGTCGCGAATAGTATGGCCTGAGTTGTTGATCAACAACTCGTTTCAGCATCGGTTCCGTGCGGCCACACAGTAAAATGATTCCTTTGTGCTGAGAACTCGGCATGGAAACCGTGAGCGACGACCACTGTAGGCAGATGGGGACGCAGCAAGGCTTCTGTGGGCTGCTTGTATGTATACCGCTCCACAAGAGTCTTCCGTGTCGCGAAGTTGTGATTTACCGTTTCAGGAACCGGCGCATTAGCTTGGAGCAGCAATCTTGAATAGCTCGACGCCCGGGACCAAGGTGGAATGGCCGAATTGTGCATTTCGGCATTTCGCATTGCTCGGTCCCGGGCGACAGCATCTCACCCATTGCGTTCGTCGTTCATGTACGTGCCATTATCGCAGTCGTTCCTTGAGTGGAATGACGACCGCTGGGCCAAAGGGCCCGACGATGACGGTCGGCGGAAGCGGCGGTCCGATCATCATCGGGGGCGGAAACGGTCGGTAGACAGGCGGAAGCGGCGGTCCCATCATCATCGGGGGTGGAAACGGTCGGTAGCCAGGCGGCAGCAACGGAACAGGCGCATACCTCGGTCCCGGCGGGTAAAAGGCGAAACCTGGCCCAACCGGTCCTACGGGTCGGGGAAAGTAACCTACAGGCGGACGATCCCAAGGGTCGGTTTTCCACAGGTTCATGCTCCCCGAAGGCGTCGCAATACTGAACCCAAACCCCTGAGTTTCCACCCTTGTTTGGCCAGCTGGCACAGGTGGTTGAGCCCGGGTGATACCGGCCAAAACCAACACCGTGGCGGCCCCCCACATGCTGACATGCATGCCCCGACGACTAATTTGGCTGAAGATGTGACGTCGTACCATGGAACTCTCCTCCATAGACAAGTGACCGGGACGATCTCGCGAGCTTTGCTGGCTCTACGTCCCCGAAAAGCCGGGCGACCTGTTCGCTCGTGCTCCAGATACCTCCCTAGCAAATGGCCTTCGGAACCCGTCACCTGCGCGACTGACGGCACGAGAATACTGTCCGGTCCCGCCCACGCCGCTCCGCGATTCGCATGGGATATTGATTCCGAAACGACTCCACGAGGACACGGGATTTGCCGTCTCACCGCCAAAAGTGTTAGAATCTCGTCCGCGACGTCGATGTCAGCGCATTGCTCGATTTCGGACTTCGTGAAATAGGAATCGTCGTAGCTTCGTTCTCGCCATTTGCAAGAGCGGTGGAACACGCATGCAGGAACACTACGAATCCTTCGATGAGTCGCTGCCGATTCCCGAGCAACAGGAGATCGATCGCGTCTGCTCGGCGTTCGAAGATCAAAGCCGGCCTGCTGCCGCGGCTCGCCTCACACGTCGTGCCCGTGAACATGGAAGCCACGTCGAGTGACACGGAAGAGGAACTACTCGCGCGTCTGCGCCGACGGTTCCCGACGATACCCCACGAGCTGTGGCTACCCGATGTGCTGGCTGGGATTCGCGAGGGGAAGTGGGTTCCAGCAGGCACGAAGATATGCCTGATAATCGACCAGTTCGAGCAATGGCTGCACGCGCGAAGTGCCGAACAGGATACGCAACTCGTGCAAGCCCTACGGCACTGCGATGGCAGTCGATTACAGGCTATCGTGATGGTGCGGGACGACTTCTGGATGGCCGCCACACGATTTATGCGTGACATGGAAGTTCCCGTCATTGAGAATCACAACTCTTCAGCCGTCGATCTCTTCGATCCACTTCACGCCCGCGCCGTAATGGCCGCCTTTGGGCGTGCCTACTCACGACTGCCTGAAGGCATTGTTGCGTTGTCCGAGAAACAAGAGGAGTTCCTGGACAAAGCGATCGAGGGGCTCGCGCAGGAAGGCAAGGTCATTTGTGTACGACTCGCCTTGTTCGCATATATGCTCAAGGGCAAGCCGTGGACGTCCGCGACACTGTCCCAGGTGGGTGGAACCCAGGGTTTGGGGGTGACATTCCTCGACGACACTTTTGACAGTTCAACCGCTCCTGCTGCACATCGTCGACATCGACAGCATTTGCAGGCAGTGTTGAGAGCGCTGCTGCCCGAGGCCAACAGTGACATCAGGGGAAAACGGAAGTCATACCAAGAGTTGCTGAACGCTTCCGGCTACGTTCAGCGTCCCGACAACTTCGCAGAACTGATTCGCATCCTCGACAGCGAGCTCCGCCTGATCACACCCACGGTTCCAATTGGCGAGGACATGGATCGGAACGACACAGCGGTTGGCGGCGAGTCACCTGCTACATCCGCCTCGCACCTTGCCGCTACCGAGAAGTATTACCAGCTCACGCACGATTACCTTATTCCGTCGCTACGTACCTGGCTCACGCGTAAACAAAAGGAAACTCGGCGAGGCCGGGCCGAGCTGAAACTGGCGGAGCGTGCCGCTATGTGGGCCGCAAAGCCCGAGAACCAACAGCTACCATCGTTGTGGGAGGATGTGTTCATCCGCTGTTTCTCCAACCGGAAGATGTGGACCACATCTCAGCGGCGAATGATGCGGTGTTCGCGGAATATGCACGTCGTGCGGTTTGGCGCAAGTCTGCTGGGAATCACATTGATCGCACTATGCGTTTGGTTGACTATCTCACAGGCGGAATCCCGCCGCCTGGAAGAACGAGTGCAGGTGGCCGTCGCGGCGATGGGGCGGAGCCGAGGATCGGTTGTGCCCGCGGCGATCGCCGACCTAAGAACACTGCCTCGCGAGAGTGTCATGACATTACTGGAACGTAACTTCTTGAACACGATAGACGGTCGCGCCAAACTGGCTTATGCCTGCGCGCTCGCCGGCTTCGGGCAAGTGGACCGAGCGTTGTTCTTGAATTCCGTCTCGGACCTTCCGGCCACCGAAGTTGATAATCTCGTGGACGCCTTGCTGAGCGACCGCGAAGCGTCACTTGCTGAATTGAAGCGTGCCGCCGCTGCGGCCACAGTCAACAAGGATTGGGAACTGAAGACTCGTCTCGCTACGGTAGCAATTTATCTTAACGATGAATCACTTGCATCAGAAATGCTGCAGGATGGGCCTGCCTCTGAGTCTGGAAATGGGGAACAAGCACCCTGGACCGACCTGCCCATCGATCCACTATGGGCACCGGTCGATACCGCGGCAGCACAGGCAATCAGACAAGCCCACGGTGAGTTGAAAGAGAGGTATGCCTTCTGTTGTGACATGCCGTGGAGTACGTTCCTGAGTGTCGTTGACACTCTAAGGGGCAGCGGCTATCGACCAACACGAGTCAGGCCGTTTGTACATGACGGCGATCGGTGCGTGGCAGCAGTGTGGGTCCGCGATGGTCAACCGTTCCTCTTCGAGTATGATCGAAACTTCAATCACCTACCGCCGCCCGAATCCGAGACGGCGCGTGACGGCTTGGGTCCCGCGGATGTCGCGGCATACCATGGCGATGACCAAGATATTGTCTATTGCGTGCTATGGTCCAAGCTAGAAGTGGGCGAACAACGGCACCTGCTCGCGAACCTTACAAAGA
>CAWDIM010000024.1:0-43277 GCA_963802295.1 uncultured Planctomycetota bacterium
ACAGTTTCGCCGTGCGTTCGTTGCCTCCCACGGCGTAGATGTACCGGCCGAACCGCATCTTCTTGCTTACCACCACAAACAGGACGACCAGACATGCCGATATCCAAACGGGAACGGGTACGCCAAGCGCCGTGCCCGTGCCGATCACGGCAAACTGCCGTCCCAGTCCGGTAATGGGAAACCCCTTGGTCCAGAGCATCGTCAAGCCGCGGGCAATGCTGAGCATGCCGAGGGTCGCGACAAAGGGAGGAATGCGCACCCGCGTGATCATTTGCCCGTTGAACCATCCCAGGAACAGACCGACGAGCAATCCAGCCAGCATGGCACCGTGAACCGTAAACTCCAGTTCCACGCCCAGCCACGCAATCGGCCATGGGTGTTTGATGAGCCCCGCCGTGACAGCGCCGGCCAGCGCCAGGATCGAGCCCACGGACAGGTCGATGCCGCCGGCGAGAATCACCATCGTCATGCCGATCGACAGGCAGAGGTTGACGGATATCTGCCGCATGATGTTCCAGCCGTTGGCGGCCGTGAAGAAGCGGTCGGACAGGGCCGCCATGGCAGCCACCATCAACAGGAGCACCAGCAGGGACTGGAACTTGCTGGAACGTCGCCAAATGTCTCTTGCCAGGTTATGCATGTTCAAGGACTCCTGGAACGGCGGCCCGCATGATGGCTTCCTCGTTCGCCTCGCTCCGGTCGAATTCCGCCGTCTTACGGCCTTCGCACAGCACCATGATTCGATCGGCAATTCCCAGCAGTTCGGGCAACTCGGAACTCACCACCGCAATCGCCAGGCCCTGCCGCTTCAGTTCGTCGATCAGGCGGTAGATTTCGCGTTTGGCGTTGACGTCGATGCCGCGGGTTGGTTCGTCGAGCAGCAGCACGCGCGGTTGAGAACTCAACACCTTGGCAAGCACGACCTTCTGCTGATTCCCGCCACTGAGATTTCGCACTGTTTGTCGTACGGAAGGTGTGCGGATCGCGAACCGGCCGACGTACTGCTCGGCATGCGCCCGTTCAACACGACTGCTCAACAACAACCCGCGTTGCATCTGTTTGAGGCTCGCAAGGCTGATGTTCTGTTCGACGCTCATCTCCAGCACGAGCCCGTCTTGCTTTCGGTCCTCCGGGACCAGCCCGATCCCGTGCCGCATGGCATCGCTCGGACAACGGATCGCGCATTGCCGGCCGTCCACAAAGACCGTACCGGTCGTCCGTTTTGGCCGCAGCCCGAATACCGACTCCAGCAACTCCGTACGGCCGGCCCCCATCAAGCCGAAGATACCCAAGACTTCACCCCCCTCAACCGAGAACGATACGCCGTCGACCCGCGGGAAATTGGACGTGGCCGACTTCTGCGACAGGTCGCTGACGCGAAGCCGTTTGCCCTGCGGTTTCGTCGCCGTGTGAACGAACATCTCGCTCAATTGCCGTCCGACCATCAAACGCACGATCGCGTCGTGGTTCGTCTCGCGGGTCGGCAGCGTCTTGACCAGGCGGCCGTCGCGCAACACGGTGATGCGGTCGGTGATGCGGAGCAGTTCATCCAGCTTGTGCGACACGTAGACGATCGCGAGGCCATCCCGTTTCAGTGACTCGATCAAACGGAACAGCACTTCGATCTCCTGGTCACTGATGGCCGACGTCGGCTCATCCATGAAAATCACGCGAGCCCGGCAGTTCAACGCCTTGGCGACTTCGACGATCTGCTGCTGCCCGACGCGAAGGCTGTTGACCTCTGCTCGCGGGTCGATCGTGGGATCAAGCGGGGCGAGCAGAGCGGTGCAGCGGCGGTTCTGCTGCTTCGAGTCGATCAACCCGATCGCCGACTGCAATTCGCGTCCCAGAAAGATATTCTCGGCGACCGTCAGGTAGGGGATCAGATTCAGTTCCTGATAAACGATCGATATCCCTCGATCCAAAGCCTCGCGGGGATTCGCGAACTGGACGCACCGGCCATCCAGCAGCATTTCCCCTTCATCCGGCTGTTGGGCACCGGCGAGTATGTGCATGAGCGTTGACTTACCGGCCCCGTTTTCGCCGATCAAGCCGTGAACCTCGCCAGCGTCGATCTGAAGGTCGACTCGATCCAGGGCCAGCACGCCCGGAAAGCGTTTCACGATGGACCGCGCCTCGAGCACGGGATGCTGCCCGGGAGCGGCCGTCATGGCTGCACCTCGGCGTCTTGGATGTCGAGGTGTACGGGAACCAGGCGGAGCGCATCGAAGTCACCATCGCCGCTCACCTGCACGCAGCCGACGAACCGGACGCGAGCCCCGACGCGGAGCCGCTCGCGGACAGGAGCGATGACGTTGGCTTCCACCCGCCCGTTCAACTCGGCGGACACGTTGTTGAAGTCCTGAGAGTTGGCGAACTGGTTCACGTCGACCAGGCCCGTGGCATCCCGTACGGTATTCCCCACGACGACTCCCGTGCGGATGCGCACGCGTCGTGGCCCTTCACCGATCTTCAGCGTACAGTAGTCGGCCGCCGCTTCCTCGACCTGGCCCGTGCCGCGGATGAAGAGGAAACACGCCCCGCCGAGTCCAACCCGCCGCCCGAATGTGCTTCGTGCCTGACCCGCATCGCGGTCGACGGCCGCGAACAGGTCTTCGATGTCAACGGCCTTGCCGAAGGCGCCGGGCAGCCGGTCGTTCCAAAACTCTTCTGCGTAGTCGGCAACGTTGACGGCGGCCGATGTACTGACGGAAGCCGGGCGTGCGTCTCCCGCATCGCCGAACCGCTTGATCCGAAACGGCGGGAAGAAACACCAGAGAACCGCAGCGCCGATGGCGACACCGCACCAGATGACTACTCTCCGGCGTGACACGGTCAGTCCCTCTTTCCGTAGGCCGTGAACTGGTCAATATTCTCCGCCGACACCAGGTCGACGTTCACCGGGATCTTCTGCTGAAAATCCCGCTTGCCGTGGCGGATGTACTCGTCCGCGTATTCGGCCGCAGTGCGAGCCATCAGCTTGGGATACTGCATGACCGTGGCGACGATCTTGCCTTCGGCAATGGATTGGACAACGTCCTCGGAGCCGTCGTAGCCAAACACCTTCACCTGTTCCGCTTTGCCGGCTCCCAACAGAGCTTGATAAGCTCCCATCGCCATTGCGTCGTTGCCGCAGAAGATGGCGTCGATCCGATCGTGCGATTGCAGGATGGATTCCGTCACCTCCAGCGCTTTGTTACGGTCAAAGTCCGCCGATTGCTGGGCGACCATTTCCAAGCCTTTGTACCGGTCGACGACACTGTGAAACCCTTTGGAGCGGTTCCACGTATTGTTGTCGCCCACCAGTCCCAGCAGTTCGACGTACTTGCCTTCTTCGCCAACTTGCTGGACGAAGTACTCCCCGAGCGCAACGGTGCCCGAATAGTTGTCGGACAGTAACTGAGCGGTCGCGGCATCGGTGGAGTTGATCTCGCGGTCGATACAGAAGACCGGGATGCCGGCGTCATTGGCCCGCAGGACGTTGGCGACCGATCCGTCCGCGTCAGTGGGATTGAACAGAATCGCCGAGTACCCCGCCGCAATGATGTTGTCGAAATGCGCGGCTTCCTTGGAGGTGTCGTTCTGGGAATCGAACAGCGTCGCTTCATATCCCAATTCGATCGCTCGGTCACGGGCCGTCTCTCCCAACACCACGAACCACGGGTTGTTCAGGGTCGAGATGACGACGGCTACCTGCGGTTTCGCGGCCGAAGTCGTCGGAGAACCGTCTCCGCAACCCGCTGAGCAGAGTGCACGACAGCAGAATCAGCGACGACGTCAGCTGCAAGAAGGTTCGATTCATGGTTTACCCTCGCTATCGATGGATGGATGGATGGGTGTTCGGTTGGCGTCCAGCCCGGCTCCAGGCATGGAAATGCAATTCACACTCTTGAATCACCGCTTAGTGCACGCACCAGTCTGCGCGTTCCTGAAACTCCCGCTGGTAATCGTGGCGCCACTTGGAGATGCTTGACTGACCGGGCCCATCCACGATACATGACGGCTCAAGTCACCTGGGGCACGACCTGGACCTTGATGCACTCGTTCGGCTTCGTCACGATCGCCATGTCGGACGCCAATTCGTCGAGGCTCATCCGGTGCGAAATCAGGGAGTCGAACGGATAGACCTCGCGATACTTCTGCAAGAGTTTCAAAATCGGCCGCCAGTTGGTCCCGCAGTGAAAGACCGAATGGATGTGGACGTTCTTCGACGCCACATGCCGCATGACGTTCAGCGGCACCGTCTTGCCGGTGTCGACCCAGTTGCCCACCTCGATGACGGTTCCGCCCTTCCGCACCATTTCGAGCGCCTCGAGGAAGACCTCCGGTTCCCCGGCCGATTCGATTACGAGGTCGGGCCCGACGCCTTCCGTGATCTGCTTCACTTGCTGAATTCTCTCCGCAGCGGAAGTCGTTGAGGCGTTGATAGTGACGTCGGCGTACAGCTCCCGGGCCTTGGCGAGTCGGAGATCGGCAAGGTCGGTGGCGACGCGCAGTCCGGCGCCGTGAATACTGGCCATGATGCCGTGCAGCAATCCCAAAGGCCCATTGCCCAAGACGGCCACCGAATCTCCCGGCCCGAATCCCTCGCCCACCGCCGCAAAGGGCCCTGTGGCCCTGGCCAGCGAATGGTAAGCGACAGCGAACTCCTCCACGAACACCGCCACGTCCGTCGGCAGCTCCTCCGGAATCTTGAACAGCGACGTGCCCGGCATGATGTACATGTACTCGGCAAACCCGCCGCGAAGATAGGGAACCGTGTCCGCGTTCGGATGGATCCCGTAGGCCATCACCTGGTTTTCGCACGTCGTGTTGTTGTAGTGGTGCCGACAGTACCAGCATTCGCCGCAGTTCACCTCGACCGCCAGCGCCACCCGGTCGCCGACTTTGAGCGGCTGGTGGTCGAAATCCATGGTCCGTGCCGCGTTCTCGCCGATCTCGACGATCGTGCCGATCACCTCGTGTCCACCGATGTAAGGAAAGATCGACTTGCCTCGTATCTCAGAGGCTTCTCCCTTAAAAATATGTTTGTCCGTGCCGCACACGCCGGTCATCTCGACCTGGAGAATCGCTGAATCGGCGTCAATCTGCGGATAGGGGTAGCTCCGCCTCTCCATCTTGCCCGGGGCGGTCATCGCGACGGCCTTGACTGTCTGGGGATTGGTCTTGGACATCTGAAACTCCTAATCTCTGGTCACTTTGAATGAAGTTTCCATGCAGTCTGAATGAAGTTACCACGCAGTAAGCCGTGACTCTACCTGTTTTTTCTGGAATACTCACGGGATACTACGATACATGTTACGATTCGACGGAACCCGTCCAGAGTTTTCTCCCGTAGACGACTGCGATTGAGCGCCAGGGAGATAAATTGCCCTACTCGCCGTGAAAGGCGTGACAACCGTGCAATCAGCTCCTACAATTCGACTGACGGCAATTCGCTGCCCGAGCGTTAGCCCGCAAATGGGGGGCCTTCGGATGATCGGCAGAAACTTTCGATAGGCAAGTTAGGCAAGAGACCACGATTAACCATGCAACCAAAGATCGAGTATCGAGTCTGCACATCGCAGGGGAGTCGAGTCACTTTCGTCAATGGGGAATGGCAGGGCACAAGTTCTCCAGACACCGAAGAGGCTCTGCAAACCTGTCCGGAAGTGTGGGCATTCCTAACAGCAGCCGGCAATGAGGGTTGGGAGCTCGTCAATGTCGTGAGCCGTTGCCGCCCCCGCGGAGATGCCACGTCGATCCTCGACCGATTTCTTCTTGGCACGAATAAAGAAGGTTGGGAGACTTGGGATACGCTCTACTTGAAGAGGCTTGCCACGTGAAATGCCCAGCCGAAGGCCGGTGCGCAGCAAGTCATCCAGCATCCACTTGCTGGAGAACCTGTCTGCTATCCGTCAGGGTCGCGACGTACACGCTGCCGATAGCCCGCGCCTGCAGGGTCACCGACCCGAGCTCAGGAATCTCCACCGTCACTGGCCGCTCCACACCATCAGAGGCCCAGGCAGTAATCAGCCACTCCGGGCGGTGGGGCATCTTCCGGGCCAGCACTCGCATGTTCGGCTGGCCGGTCGGGAACTCATAGGCCGGTTGGTCCTTGAGAAGAAAAAAGGGTCAGGACTCAATACCGTTCGGCACGGGATTTGCTGAGCCGCCATTTTTTCCAGATTGGGCTAACTAGCGATCGGCGGATGTGTCATTTTATGGGCATGAAGAGCAAGCATGTCAAGCAACAGAAGATCCAAGAGTCGGACATCACGGGGTTAGCATACTTCAACAAGCTAGCGCCGCTGCTGGAGCGACTGCATGATCAGGGTTGTCAGCGTGATCGAGCTGGCAATCGCGTGCTGCATTACGATCAGTACTGCCTACTATTGCTGCTCTACCTGTTCAATCCCATCGTGACCTCGCTGCGAGGCATTCAGCAAGCGAGTGAACTCAAGAAGGTCCAATGAAAGCTGGGCTGTGCGCGTGCGTCGCTGGGATCGCTCTCCGAAGCCACCAGTGTCTTTGAAGCGGAACCGCTGAAAGAAATCATCTCCGAACTGGGGGCGCAGCTTCGGCCGCTGGCGCACGACGCGCGACTGTCGGACATCCAACATACGATCACACTGGTCGATGGGTCCGTGATCGCGGCGCTGCCGAAGATCATGGAGGCGTCGTGGCGCAAAGCCAACACCGGCAGCGGGATGGTCAAGTGGCGTTTGCACACGTACTTCGAAGTCCTGCGGGGAGTTCCGACGCGCATCGACGCGACCCCCAACGGGGGAGGTGCGTGCGATGAGCGCGCTGTGCTGGAGACGGTCATTGAATCCGACCGACTCTACGTGATGGACCGAGGCTACGCGAAGTTCACGCTCTTCAACAAGATGGTCGCCGCCCAGAGCAGTTACGTTTGCCGACTGCGAGACAACAGCACTTGGGAAACGATCGAAGAACGATATCGAAACAACGACGCCCAACTCGGTGAGATCATCAGCGATGAGATCGTGCGCTTTTCGCCGAGTTCCACGGGCAGTTGCCCGGACCACGTGATCCGCGTGATCTGCATCCGCAGCAATCCGCACACCAGTCGTGGCAAGTACCGGGGTGGATCGAGTGGCGTCGACAGCGATGGCATCCTGAGAATCGGCACGAATCTACTGGACGTCCCCGCCGAGGTGGTCGGTCTGGTGTTTTCCAGTCGCTGGTCGATTGAGATATTTTTTCGGTTCTTCAAACATATCTTGGGCTGTCGCCACCTGTTGAGCCACAACCAGAACGGCATCGAGATTCAGACGTACTGCGCCATCATCGCGTGCCTGTTGATTGCTCTCTGGACGGGTAAGAAACCCACGCTCCGCACGTATGAAATGATCTGCTTCTATTTCTGCGGGATGGCGGACGAGGATGAACTGATGCAGCACATCGAAAAACTGAAGTCTCAGGACGCATAGGAATCCCGCTGCGCGAGACTACGACGCGCCCTTCACGCTGCGCGGTAGCCAGCCAAACCGCGTGCCCCACGCCATTCGTCGCGTCATGCGACCACGATTCGCCACATGGCCTCGGCGGCGGCAGCGAAGAAGTGGTATCGCGAATCCCAATGCTGAGCCTTTTCCGCGCCCACCGGCCGAAGGTAGGCCTCGTGCACCAGCGCCGTGGCCTGCAGAGTCGGCCCCGGTTTCTCCCGGGTCATCCTTTCCGCCGCCAGCTTCCGCAGTTCCTCATAGACCAACGGCAGCAACTCCTCGGCCGCCTGAGGCTCGCCCGATTCAATCTCGCCCAGAATGCGTGTAACGTCGGACATGGCCATGCTCGCAATCGGAAGGACGCCCGGCGGTGATTCTACCACGCGGTTAGGCAAAACCAGCCAGGCTCTCCCCCGAGAATTCAGTGCGCGGGGACTCCCACGCACCACACGGGGCGACGTTTCGGCGAATTCGTGCAGGGGTTGCGACCGATAGAGCGCTCGCTACTCCTCCATAGACGGTCGCGGCAATTTCCTGGAGCGTGAATCCCCCTCGATCGCGCGCGGTCAGCACGTCGCACGCTCGGATCCGATGCAGAGGCCGTGGGATGACTCGCAAGGCGGGCACTAAAAGACGTCGGCGTTCCTACGTGCAGGATCGGTGCTTGTAACGAGTTGCGACGTGAGTTGCAGCGTCGTCGTCTCGATCGGCGAGCCGCGCTCGACTCGGGTCGCTCCACCCGCGACCGCTGTTTCATCTCGTTTCCGGCCACAGCTTTCGCCCGTCTCCGACGCGTGGTGTGCGGGGCGGCTCTTGGAACTTCATTTCCGACGGCTTGCTGGCCTCCGACCGCAACAACAGCCTCCCGACGTTCGAGAGCCTCTACATCGGATTCCGTGTGGCAAGTGTTCCTGAGCCAGCTAGCATCTGGTTGATGTTATGCGGTGGGTTGGCCGGTATGTACTGGTGGAGACGCCGCAAGTAGCACCCTTTTTCCTTTCTCCCTTTTACCCGTTATCTTCCGCGCCGGCGGCTTTGCCGCCGGCCTGCGCGTTGAATTTTTGCCGTGCGCACGCATTGCGATGAGCAGGTATTGCCCACTCTTGCCGCGTGCGGACTATAATGGGTGGGGGGGGAGGACTGACGACCAGTGGCTTCTGAGAGGGCCGGGGATGACGGAACCTGTAAACGAACTGTTGAATGCATTCGATGCTCTGTCGGACGCTGAGCGTCGCGTTGCTGCGGCCGAAGTACTGCGCCGCGTCCTACAGGACGAGCCAGGCGATCTCGAAGAAGATGCGCTGACCGCTGCAGCCGAGGACCTCTTCCTCGAACTGGATGAGAGGGAGAGGGAGGATGCCTGAACTGAGCCGTGGCGACGTATGGTTGGTGGACCTCGGGCTGGCCGCGAAGATCCGTCCATGCTTGGTGGTTAGCATTCCGGCCACGGGTCCGAACGATCGGGCGTTGGTGACGCTGGTGGCGCACACAACTAGTCCACGAGAGTCAGCGTTTGAGGTCGCGATTCCCGTGAGATTCCTGAAACGAGGCGTGTTTGACGCGCAGAACCTCGTCACCGTTCCCCATGCCAAGCTGGTGCGCCGACTGGGCGGCTTGAGCGCGGAACACTTTGCTCAAGTCGAAGACGCCGTGCGGCGCTGGCTGGGACTCTGACGCGCGTGTTGGCGGCGGCGGTTTGGGACCAGCTTCACCACAGCGGCGGGAACAGTGCGATTGTGTGCCGGATCGCCTCTCATTCACCCTTTGACGCGAGGCACTCGCCCGCCCCTGCAGAGGCATGCGGTGGTCGATGTTTGGCGGCCGGTCCGAAGTGGGTACAATAGGGTCATCGAGTCGCACCGAAAATCGAAGGTATGTTGGGATGGCACATGACGGAACGCGAGCCGAACCGGGAATCGAATGAGCGAGCACGATCGTTGCGCACGACACAAACGGTCTCCGAGGGCTTGTTGTGGAGAGTGTTGCGAGCGAAACAATTGTGCGGTCTGAAGTTTCGACGCCAATATCCGCTTGAGCCATGGGTCGTGGACTTTGCGTGCCCGCACCAGATGTTGGTTGTCGAAGTTGACGGTGGCTATCACGACAACGTCGTGAAGAACGATCTGAAACGGCAAAGGCATCTGGAATCCCTGGGCTGGAAAGTCATTCGTTTTGGTGACAAGGATGTGGAACAAGATGCCGAAGCGGTCGCACGTGCCATCGCGCGGGAACTGAATCTGGAGTACGACTTCAGGCCTCGCAAAGCAACGGGATCAGGCATGAGGCACATCCACACACAACCGAAGCGGCTTGATGTACAGAGTCATTGGCGACCACGCATCAGCGACGAATGACGTGGCCCGCCGTCCCATGCTCCGCGTCTTGCGAGGCCCGCGACCCTGTTTGCGATTCGCAGAAGAGTGGGGTTCGCCAGCACATTACGGTGTGATCGGCCCTCCTGCGATTCGCGGCGACAAACCAACCTCACCGCATGGTGGCATAAACCAGCGCGGGTGGCTGCGCTGGCTCAAGGTGCCCAGGAACCATGGGAGCGCGCAGCCGGCGCCGCCGGTGGAGGAAGGAGTTGGGGCAGACGGAAAACCGCCCACGGTAGGAGAGACGCGATCGAAGTGTACTGCCTGTTTGATGCCGCAGACACATTGCTCGCGTTGACCGTGGGACCACTCGTGGTGGAGATGAGCGGTCACACGGAGTCAATTGAGCATAGCCCAACTGGCTCGCCTGCTGATGACGATGACACCGAAGATATCGGCCCCGTACGGCTCATCTGGCGACAATGGAGAGTCGGTGAGATCATGAAGGAAACGCACATAGTCCCACCACCTTCGACCTCGCGACAATGGACGTCGCGACTGCAGCCTGTCCCGGCGTTTGCGATGGCAGCTGCGGCTGGAGCGGGTCTCTTCGGAATCCGATGGACGGTACGCGGCAATGCAGATCCCTTTGTTGTCAGTTGGCCGCTCTATCTACAGATCGGTTCTTGCGTGTTGACGCTCATAGTAGCATCACTATGTCGCCGGCCATTCGCTGCGGCCTTCGGCCTGTTCTTTGGCCTCATCATGTATATGCTTTTCGAGGGGGGTGCGGAATATCCGGTTGCATCGGCGATCGCGCTGGCCATCCATGGTCTGCTGCCAGCGCTGGCAGGGGCGTTGTGCTTCGCTTTGATCAGACGAGTGGTTATCTCAAATCGCCCAAGGGAGCACCCGTGACTGCTTTGTTACACCGTTCCGGGTGGGACGCCCTGCAATGGGCTCGCTGGTCGATGTTGACTGCCTGGCTTTGCGGATTGGCCAGCGCGGCCTGGGCATGGAGCCAGGCGAGATGGTACGTTTTCCATCCCCACTACCTGCCGCTGACGGTTTTCTTCGTCGGTCTGGCGTTGGCGATGCCCGGACCGGGCGAGTCGCTGTTGACCGTCAGGCTGTGCTGTTGACCGCTAACTCAAATTGCCGGAAATCCCTTGACGCGTTCCATGCATTGATCACCTGAGTCGTCACCGGTTAGTCATCGCCCGGCGCATTCGGCATCGGCAGAATCCTGGCGTTCGCCACGGGGCGCTCGACTTTCAACGGCCCCTTCCCGCTCCCGTCGGCGGGGAGAATGATCCGGATTATGTGCGGACCTGCTTGCTCAAACTTCTCCTCTCCGGACTTGCTCGTCTCTCCCGGCTTGCCATCGGGATTCGTGGTGACAATGAGCGGCTTGTTTGGAGGGATTCCTTTCAGCCGGAAACGGCCATCCGCGTCGCTCTTCTCAATCGCCAAGTTGTAACCCCTTCGCTGGTCGGGCGTGGCGGCAGCGATCCAGTGCGGCGGTGCGGGCTTGCCGTCGGCGGTGACAATTTCGCCGATGATTTCGCCCGCCTTGAGCATCACGAAATCCGCGACTCCCGGATTGCCCGGAACGACGCCAGGCTGGCTGGGCAAGAGATCGCGCTCGGCGAATCGTGAGATCGGGCCGGGTGCGTGGATTTCCGGGCCGACATAGGGTGCGTCTTCATCGCCGGGACGCCTCGGCTTCTCACCCGCGTGGAGCAGCACGTTGAACTCCCCGGACTTCGCCAGGTCGCGCTCGATGAATCCTTCCAGCACCGGCTCAGCCCACACACCACGGAAGGCCGCCAGCGTGGTGAGGTCGAGCGGGAAGGCCACCCTGTATATTCCCTGCGCGTCCGTCTTCGCGGTGGCGATGTCCAGCGTCGGCGTCAATTGAGTGCGGACGCGCACCGGCACACCTTCGAGCGGCTTGCCGCCCGCGTCCGTCACGGTGCCATTGATGATCCAATTCCCGACCTGCGCCGACACGATGCTCTGCCCACCGGTGTTGCCGCCGATGGCATTTTCGAGCCCCGGCGTCTTGTCGCGCCCGATCACGAAACCGAGCCGCCGAAACTCCGTCTTCACCTCCTCCGGCAGCCCGAAGTCGCGCGAGAAATTATTCGTGCGCCCTTCGCGATCCACGATCACGCGAGCCGGATCCGTCAGCGTCATTTTCCCGATGTCCGTGTCGTCCACCCACCACAGCACGTCCGTGCCCGGTTCCCACGCCACGGCCCACTTTCCGCGATCTCTCATCGCTCACATTGGGAAATGTTCGCAGCCAGCAGTTGGGCCGCTCGCCCTCCTCTGGCCAGCTGACCGTGAACCACTGCGGATGCTCGCTCGGTCGGCACATGGAAAACCGATGCGTTTCGTCGAACTTGAAACTCGCCTGGAGATTCGCGACCCGCAGCTTCGCATCGCCCATTCGCCCATCGTGGTAGGAAAAATTCGCACCGGCCCCGCGTAATGCATCCGCCACCTTCACGACCGTCGCGTAGGGCACGTCTTCGTCGGCATCGATGAGGATCCGCCAGTCAGCAACATGCTGCGTCGCCTTCGCTTTCAGTTCATCCAGCGTCATCTTTTTCCGATTGAGAGAAATCTCACCGTCTTTGCTGACGTCCACATTCGCCCACTCGACGCGCGGTTTCGGCGGCGGCGCATCTGCGCGACCACCTCCACATTCAAGCTCCTGGTCGTGATCGTGCCTGTCCACTCGCCTGCACCGGGCACGGTTTGCCGGCCGTCGCCGCGCTTCGCGGTAAAGCCCGGCACTTCCACTTCGCACACGAGTTGGTACCAGCCGGGTGGTACGGCAAATTGCAGTCCGTTGCTGTCAAGCGCATTCCTCTCCGGCGGCACGAGCCCCACGGAAAAGTCGTTCACTTTGATGCATTGCCCCGGGGACAGGTGATGCTTTATCCCGAACAGCAGGAGATCGTTTGGGACCATCCTCGCGACGTGCTCCTCGCCATCCGTGCCGGTCAGCTTCACGCGCAGGCCCTCGTCAGTGCGGCGGAGGATTTGGAATTTCACATCCTCCTTGCCGGCATTGCGCACCCACAGCTCGACCTTCAATTCCTTCCCCGAAATGCGCCACTCATCGCCGGTGATCCGGCAGCCGAGCGACAGCCCGTCTTCTTCCCCGTTCCACATCACGCCCTCGCCATTCAGGTCCTCCAGCGGGAAGCCATCCTTCGCGTATTCCTCGTCGGGTAATTTCACGGCATCCGCATCCGCTTTCGTTGCCAGTGCATCCAGGGCGGCGAGCGTGAAATCCAGCTCCGGCGCCGTGAGGTCGCCCGTCCAGTCGCCAGCGCCGGAAACCGTCGGAGCCGCGTCGGCCCATGTGCAGCGCAGCTGGTAGTTGCCGGGCTTCAGGTCCCGGAACTTCGGCTGCATCCAGGCCAGCTCCTTGTTGTCCGGTGCGTCGAATGACAGCTCGAAATCTTTCACCTTCGCGACGAACCCAGCCGGGAGCGTGCAGTGCAGCCGCGTGGCGATGAGGCTGATGTTTCCACCGTCAGCCCAATGGTCCCCGCCTTCGGAATCCTGCGCCGCGACCATCAGCCCCACGTCCGCTCGCCCCGGATTCGCGTTGAACGAAACATCCTTCGCGCCTGCATTGTGCAGCCACAGCTCGATGCGCACCTTGCCGCCGACGCGCCATTCCCCTTCCGCCACGCGCATCCCGATTCGCAGGCCGTCCTTCGCTTCGCTCCAGTTCACGATTTGGACCGGCATGATTTCGAAGCGTGTCTTTGTTTTCCACAGCGCGTCCGACGGCTGCGCCAATATCGCCTCGATGGGCCCGGTCGAATAATACGCGACATCATTCAACAGCGAGACGGCCTCCGCCGGTGTCCAGTCGCGCGAGGCATCGAAGCGCGGGAGAAGTTTCGGGAGTTGCTGCCCGCTGTGTAGATTGGGATGGGCCGTCGCATACTTCCGCACCTCGTCGGCGAGTTTCCCGATCAGCGCGCCGGGGATTTTGCCATTCGCGTAGGCGGATTTCTTCCACTCGCCAAAAAGCGCACGCGGTTCTTCCTGCTGCGGCTCACCGGTTGGCTCGTCCGCGTCGCGTTTGAGGATGGCTTTGCCCGGCTTCGCCTGCTTCCCGGCGAGTTCAAGTTCAAGCGTTCGTGCTTCTCCGGGAGTGAGTCGTCCATACTCGCCGCCTCCCTGGCCCCAAGTCGCCAGCGTCACTGACTTCCCGTCCGGCGCGATGGTGAAGGCCATCAGCGCCCCGATGGTCGCTTCGCCGAAATAGATGTCGCATTGAACGTCGGTATCAACCGGCGGACGATGAAACGAAACGCTGATCGCTTCACCATTGAGCGTGCCTCTCCAAAACCCGAGAAGGGATTCGGGCTTGATCGCGCATCCGCGTCTTTCGACTTCTCGTCTGCGCCGGTGTGGCCGGTGGCGGTGTTGCTGCCGGCGGCAGCGGCTTCTCGATGTGCGTCGTCACCTCGGGCACGGCGAGCGCGGCGCGGACTGCCTCGCGGACGTCGGCGGGGATGGGAGCCTCGGCGGCTTCGTCGCCTTCGTAGCGGGTTTCCTCCACTTCTGCGATCTTGCTGAAATCTAGTTTTCGGAGCAGTCCCTTTTGCTGCACCCACATCATTAGTCGGCGCGGATTCGGCGCGTCGTCGCCCGCAGCGAGCCTCACCGCCGTCTCCGACACATTCTGCACCACGAGATAGAACTCCTCCGCCTCGCCCATCCCCGGCTCGCCAAGCGTCGGCGGCCACGCCAGCGCCATCCGCAGCCCATTCACCGGTTCGCCCCATTTCAGCTTCTGTTGCGTGGCGGGCTTGAGCTGCGCCCGCCTTTCGACCTCTGCGAATCCTGCTGCTGCACCTGCGCAGCGGGCTCGATTTCGAGTTCCAACTTCCCGGTGGCGAGCTCGCTCAGAGCAGGGTCGAGCTTGAGTTGCCCCGACGAAGAATCTCCAAAAATCCGCCCGTACTGAACGCTGACCTTCCCCGACGCCCAAATCCTCGGAACTGACGCTTCGGATCCCTCCTTCGGTGAGGGGGCGACGCCGACCTCACTCTCCGGTCTGAGTCTAAGGTTCAATTCGTAAAGCTCGAATTCCTTCCCCGGTTCCAACTTCACTTCCTTCGGGATGTGAGTCCCAAAAGCGTCGGGGAGTCCTTCGAGCGGGACCGGCTTTCCGTTGCCGTCCGTCACGGCGGGCGGGGTTTCGGCGAAAAACTGGCGGAGGTACTGGAACTTGACCTCTTTGTTGCCAACGTTGCGAATCCTGATGGCCAGGCGGACCGTTTCCCCGTGGCTGTAGGCCCGCTTCTCACCGGGATGGAAGCCCACGCCCGCTTGCAGACCGGAAAGCTCCTCGCCCCAGGCCGTGAAGGCCTCCTCCGCCGCCGCTTCCTGCTGTGACTCGGCGGCGATGACGCGGAACTTCGTTTCACCACCGGACAACTCCCCGGCAAAGGGGATGGACCTGCCGGCTTCCTGCAGGCGGGCCGTGAGTTTCGCCAGGCAGTCCGGAGAGTTGTCGTTTGGCAGTTCCACTTTGGATAGATGATAGGGGAGCGCGATGCCGAGATCCTGGGTCACGCGCTTGATCAGCAACTCCCGATCCGCCACGGTGGTTGGCCAGGGGCCTTCCTGGGCTACCCGGGCGGCGATCATTTCATTCCACACGGTGGTGGAATCCTTCCGACCTTCGTTGTTCTGCCAAGTCGCGAAGGAAACGGGCACTTTCCCCGGCGTGAAGGTCACACCGTCGCCTTCCTTCGCCTCGATCCAGCAGCCGACTTGATAAATGCTCTTCTCGGACGATGTCTCGTGCGAACCGACCCCGATGCCGTGTCCCTCCACTTCGGCATACGCGCCCGGAGCGAGGCGGAAAATCATGCGCGTGCGCAGCCCCTCGCGCTCGACCGACCAGACGCGGATCTCCTTGCCGTTTGCATCCTTCGCCTGGTGCCCGCCAGTTTGAATCCAGTCCTCGGTGGCAAAGCAGACGAGAGTCTTGCCGGTGTTGTGAAAGAGCACGCGGGACTTCAACACGCTGTCGAGCGGGTGGGTCTCGGCGCGGGGCTCGAGCAGCCAGGCGATGCGCAGACCACTGGCCGCGGGCTGGCCCCAGGGCGCATCCTTGAGCTGGTCAGGCAGCGGCTTGCCGGGATGGATCGTGCGCTCGATGTTCGTCCGCATCGCCCATTGGGCACGCGAGGGCGCGACAGCTTCGATCTCATCCAGCAGGGTCGCCGCCTCGGCCAAAGTCCAATCGTGGGTGGCATCGCATCGCTTGAATACCGCTTCGCACCTGGTGGCTGCCTCGGTGCCGGCATTCAAATCCATGTACGTTTTCAGCGAGGCTGCCATCTCCCCAATGCGACCGCCGGGGATCCTGCCATCGCTGCGCGCGCTGGTCTTCCAGCTTCCAAAGAGGGGCTTGGATATGGCGTCTTTCGGCTCGGCATGGTGCTCATCCGCCGCTGCTCTGAGCATGGCAATCGGAATGGCGATACTGGCCCCGATCAGGAGCGCCAGCGCCCCGATCGTTGTGGACACTTTGCGGCGGTTGAGTCGATCGCTGAGGATGGCCTGCAGCCGTCCTTGGAGTGGCAAGCTGCCTGCCATCGTCAGCCCGCAAGCGGACGTCCAGCGGTCAGGAGTCAGCTTTGTCGCAACGTTGAGCAAATGCTCGGCATAGGCCGACGCGTGTATGCCGTTGGAAAGCACGAGATCATCGCAGGCGCGCTCGCGTTCCACATGCAGACGCGAAGCGGCGAACCAGACAAGCGGATTAAACCAGTGCAGTGCACAAGCGATCTGCGCCAGCAGTTGCACCACCGTGTCATGACGCTTGACGTGTGCAAGTTCGTGCAGCAACACCGATCGCAGCTGCTCGTCACTCCAATGCCGAGCCGCCTCCGGCAGCAGTAACCGAAAACGAACAATGCCCCAAACGACCGGAATCGTTCGCTCGGGGTGGATCAACAAACGGATACGCTGACGGACCCCAAGCTGGCGACACGCGGCTTGAAACCCAGCAACAATGGCTGAGTTGGATGTAGCCTCTTGAGCCGTACCAGCAGTGCTCCCGTGCGGCGACAGATCTGATCACTGTCCCGCGACATTCCATATTCCAAAGCACCCATCGCGCAATCGAGCAGCCGCAGCATCAGCAGGCAAAATCCAAGGGCCCAGAACAGCGGCAAGGCGTTTTTCCAATTCCAATTCCAATTCCAATTCCAGCTCCCACTCGTTTCAACGGGCTCGGGTAAGACCTCCGATGCGACACACTCAGGCTGTGAACCAACCGCTCCAACCCCAGACGGATGGCCACTTGCGGAGGGTCCTCCACTTGCGACGGAGAATCACGTCCACGCGATCTGCAGCAGTCACTCGTCGAGGCATCGCCGCGGCGGGAATCGGCACCTGCACCGCAGGAGATTCGTGTGGTATCCCCGCCCACGCGGGGAGCACCCGCCACTGCGGCAACAGAGCGGAAAACACCGGGATAATCAGCATCGCGACAATCGCCACCAGCCAAACGAGGTGGCGAGTCGCTGCCGAGTCACGCCTCAGCAGCACGGCCGCAACAGTCGCCGTCAGTAGAATCAGGAACCCCTTAATGGCCGAATCGACCAACAACAGGCTCGATGTACCGAACAACGCCACGATGGCAGGAAATGTGCGATTCATCCTAGCGCCCCTCCTGCTTTGCCTGTTCGATTAACGCGATCAGCCGCTCACGCTCAGCGGGGGTCACCGCATCCTTCCGTGAATGCAGATGCGCGGCGAGTGCTTCTTCCAGCGATCCGCCGAAGAAGGTCGCGATGACGTTTTCCAGTGCACTGCGGCCGGCCTTGCCCTTGGATTCGCGAGGAACATAGACCACCTCCCGACCACTCCCCCGCCGTCGCAGATGCCCTTTTTCTTCCAGGATATGCATCATCCGGCGTACCGCCATGGCGGTCGGCGGTGAGGGAATCGCTTCGACAACCTGATTCACTGTCGCCTTCCCCAGCAGGAAAACGGCGTCCATGATCTGTCGCTCGCGGCGACTCAATTCGGATGGTTGTGGCATCGTGCGTTCCTGCAGACAGATAGTTCACAAGCGGGACCCGGAACCGACCATTCCCACTCCGTTAAATTATTAACGCTAACTGGCGTAGCCGCAAGATGCCTTACGTTAAAAAAATAACGTTTCGTCGACGTCGGTCCGACCATCCTTGAGCGAGCACGGGCAAGACGCGGCTTCGCGGATCGCGATGCTCGCTGCCGGTCGACGAGCGACGAGGAGCTCGTGACGACTCCTCCTGGCTGGTTAGAAGACCGAAGAACGCACAAAGTTCCGAGAATTGCCAGATTCGCCCGGTTTTCCCGATTCTCACGACATTTCCAATTGGCATTCTTGCTCAGGAACTCCAACCTAATCGAATACGAATCTGGACGCCGTCACCTGCTCGGGTCCGCCAAACCGATCATCCTGCGTCAATAACGGTCTCGGCCTTGGCGACACATGTCACGCCCTCCTCGATCCGCCAGGCAGATGGCCAAATCGCGGCTGTCATCATTTCGCCTGCCCATAGCGAATGGGTCCGAAGTCACCTGACAAATCAAAGTGATTCTGCGAAACAGCACCCCGCCGGGTCACATTTGCGACCGAAGCAGGTTCCGCCTCAGACATCGTCAATCGGCGAGCCCGCCGGCCGACAGAGTTGCGAGCGGCGCCGTTCAGACGGCGATTGAAGTACGAGACCTGTAGTCAGCCTGGCGTTGATCGGGTCGCAGTAACATCACACCGTCCTCGTGCCGCCCATCCGAAAGCCATTGCCGGTTTGCTTGTTTTCTCATCACGCCTTCCCTGGGAGATGACGCAGATCGCCGCGGGAAGAAGGCCTATCGTGACTTAGAAGGCCCACTCGTCTGGCCGTCTGAGCGTTACGCCGTCGGCATAATGCCGCAGTGCACCCGGAGACGAACTGCCGCAAGTGATTGACTTGTCGACACTTCACCACGACAATTCACGACTGCTTCGGCTGCGTGTTATCCCGCCGGAGTCGCCATCCTGACGATTTTGACGGCGCTTCCCCGGCGGCAGAATTACGTGGTCGGCCACCGCCAGAATAGGGTTGAATAGGAGAGATCATGCACAACAAGTTTCCGGTCGATCTTCTCGTGCTGCTGTTCATCTGCATGGGGACGTGGGCTTCGCCGGTGGGGGATCGAATCGCCGCGGCCGATGCCGAGTCGGCGGCCGAGTTCGTTGTCACGACAAAGGTGCTCCGCCCCGCCGTCAAGGTACCGGCGTTGGGTGCCAACGGCTGGGGAGGTTGTGGCGCAGTCGAGTGGGCGGCCAACAACTTCGTCCGTAACGCCGGTAACGAACCGGTCAACTGGCGAAACCTGCACCGCGTCACGAAGTGCGGCCCGAACTGGTTCGAGATCGACGGGCCTGGCACCAGCTGGTGGGACTTATGGGCCAGCGGTTTCCTGAGTGGTGCCGATGTGCGGATCTATCGACTGGTCGACCGAGGCAACCGTCCCCTGCCAGAGCGGGACGATTATCTTGACATCGAGAAGGCTGATCATGTCCAGCTGGTCGGCAAAACCAGGATCCTGCCCGAGGGAAGTCCCGGTCTTCCCGATGGCGGCTGGGTCGCCAACGTCTACTGCGCTCCGCACCCCAACGCCTGGATTCGCCACGGCAATCTGCAGGTGACGGACGCGGCGGGACTGGAAAACGGTCGGACCTATTGGTACACGGTGGTGGCGGTCGACGCTCGCGGCCGCGAATCGGAGATGCCGGGCGAGGTCCACGCGACGCCGCAAGCCGGCGCAGCGGGCCCCCCGCACATTCTGATTCCGGGCGACGACGACAAGTTGCCACCGGTGCAGGCCGGGAGTGGTTTCGAGTACACACCTAAGCTCTGTGGCGGAGCGGCTCCGTTTCGCTGGGAAGTCGTGGGGACGTTGCCCGCGGGACTGCAGCTCGATCTGGCCACCGGGTCGATTCGCGGCGTGGCTGAGAAGATGGTTACCGACTCCGCGTTCCAGTTGAAGGTAACCGACGCTCAAGGGCGTTCCGACACGCGGGCGTACGTGATCAATCCCTCGTTGGCGGAGCAGCCTGCCGCGTCTGGGGCCGACGAATCAGCGGATGCCGGTCCGCCGCCGCCGACGGAACTGCGCACCACGGTCGGTGATGGCTGTGTGACGATTTCCTGGAAGTCGAGTGCTTCGAAGGATGTCCTCGCCTACCGCCTCAAACGCTCGACGGCGCCCCGTGCTCAGCAAATGCAGCGAGTCTATCTTCCCGACGACGCCCCCAAGCTGCGCAAATGGGATTACGTGGTCGTCACGAAGCGGTTTGACAACTTCGACATGAAATACGTCAATCCACGAGTCCGCGGCATCGGCAACCCGTTCGACGCCCCCGCCTGGTACTGGAACGGCGACCAGCGGGGCGTATCGTTCTCGCAGGTGCCGCATCCCCAGCCGTTGCCGACGGAGTTAGTCGACCCGGGCGAGACCTGCATGCGAGTCACGGCGGCCGAGGGACGACAGCGGATCAGTCAGTTCGTTTTCATCGGCACGCAACGCGGCGGCGAATCGATCTGGTACGGGCAACTCGAGCCCGCCAGGAACTATCGCCTTGAAGTGTGGCTCCGCCAAGAGGGGTTCGCCGACGACGGTGCCGTGACCTTTTCCTACGGCCCCGCCTACCCCGACATCGAACACACTTTCCACGTCGATGGCCAATGGAAGCAGTACGTCTACGACTTCCAGGGCCCCGCGAGGCCGAGCGAGGATTGGCATTTTGGCCATGCGTTCGCTTTCCAGGGACCGGGCATACTCTGGATGGATAACTGCCGCATCTACCGCGTCGATCGACCCGAAGACACGAAGAAGCCGTACGTACCCAACGCCACGGTGATGGAGGAGCTGCTGGTATCCCAGCCCACCGCAGGTGCGAAGGGTGCCCATCGGATCTGGTTCCTCGCCCGTGACGCCACCATGGACTCGATCCTCAGCTGGCATGCCAATTCGCAAGTCCGTCCCGATTGGCGCACGGGCGTCGAAGCGACGATGGACATGACCTTGCCCATGGGGCTAATGTTCGACTTGGCCACCGGCAACTCGCCCCCCGAGCGGATGCGTCCCTGGCTGGTTCTCCAACACATTCTCCACGATGAGCAGGACTGGCGGAACCTGGTTGAATATCTGGCCGCGCCGTATGATCCCGAACATGACACGCAGCTGTCGAAACCGTGGGCCTATCGCCGCTATCGACAACGCGGCGTAGGCACGCCCTGGACCCACGAGTTCGACGAGATCCTCGTCGAGTTTGGCAACGAGACCTGGCACAACGGGCACTTCGAAGACTGGCTGGGCTTCGGTCGTCACGGCGCGATCTGGCAGGGAGGACCTGAATACGGACTGTTCTGCCAGTACCTGATCGAGGAGATGAAGGGCAGCCCCTACTGGAAATCGGAGAAGCTGGACGACAAGATCCGCTTTTGCCTGGGGGCGGGTTACGACGGCAGCGTGGAACGCGACGGTCGCGTGCGCGGCTACGGGGAAGAGGCCATGCAGACCTGTCCGGGCGCCATGGCCCTGGGCCACGCCAACTACGTGGGGCCGAAGTGGGAGACTGGCGACGCCTCGGGAGCGGCCTTCGACGACCATGGTGTTCAGGCCACGCTGTTGGGGTTCCTGGCCGGGCCCGAGGCGAGCCAGATCAAGATGGGCCAGGCCCGCGACGCATTGGCCACAAGCCATCACGAGTTCGACATCGTTGCCTACGAGGGTGGCCCCAGCGGCTACGCCCTGCCTGGCCAAGACTCACCCGAGCAGAAGCTGGTTAACGAGAAGTACGGTAAGTCACTTGCCATGGCGGTGGCGGCCCTGGACGCCTGGATGCGCAGCTATGCTTACGGCTGGACCTACCAAAACTACCTCGGCTACGCCCAAGGATTGTACTGGAGCAGTCACACGCCGTTCTGGGACGGCTTTCGCCCCAGTCCGGGCTGGCTGGCCCTGGCGATGCGCAACCGTCACGCCTCGGGCGACCTGATGGCGGTCGAGACGAAGCGCGTGCCGACGATCGCCTGGGATGGCGAACAGCACCCGCTGGCCGGTGCCTACGTGATGCGCAACGGAGATCGCTGGTCAGTCTTCGTCGTCTCGCGGACCCTCGACGGCCGACACGACGGCAAGGATTACGGCGATGGCCATACGTCGGTCACTCTGCGCCTTCCGTTCCGTTCAACCGGGAAGATCACCTTACACAAGCTCAGCGGCGATCCCCGCGCCTCGAACCGAGAACAGCTGACGATCACGCCGGAGTCCATAGAAATCGCGCCGGGCACATTGCGCGACGGGACCTTTGCAGTCGACGCCCGCTCCGGCGGAAGTGAGAACGGGCTGCCGCCGGGTTCCATTTTCCTTTACGTGTTCGAAGGGACCGAACGCTAGTTCAGGTGTTCCACAGTACCACCGGACGTGTTGATAACGCACCGATTTACGGTAGACCCGCCCCCGGGGCCGGGGTCCGGCTGCAACTCGCACAGGTCGCCCTTACGACGAGCGGGAAGGCGGTTTGCCAAATCACTCGGGTCACGTCGACCGAATTCACAAAACGGCGGAAAGCCCGTTTGCCACTGTCGTCATAACGGCGGCGCGCTGACGAGGTTCCCTGACCGAGTGTGGGGGAGTCCGAACCTGCACAGGTCGACAACACCGACGCGCAAAACGGCAAACTGCGAATTGCATTCGGTGGCAGGACTGTATCGCGATTTTTTGTGCCGGAAGGACAACCAAAGTGGCTCTCGGGGCCCTGACCAGGTTTAACGAACATCTCGCGATTGGCCGCCCACACCCCCAACTTGTCATCGGAATCGGGTCCGATCAAGCACAGAGGTTTCGGAGCCGTCCAACCGACGATTGACCTACATCCACAGCACGGAAACAATACTGCGTTGCGATTCGAGCGTTGTCGCTATTTCGGCGGTCTCCGGAGGCCCATATGACAGTGCTTGACGGTAAGATCTCGTGGCCGTCGTTTCTGATTTCGCGTTCCTATTCGACGGCACTTCTACTTGCTGCGCCGACGATCGCGGCATGGTCGCTGCTTGCGGACTTCCGCGAGAAATACATCGTGGCCGGCTTCGCCCTCTTGGCCGGCACAATGAGTCTGGTGCAATTCGTTGTACGCTCTGCCGGCATCGTGACACGATTCCGTCTGACGGAGAATGAACTTACCTTTTCCCGATTGGGGCGCAGAACTCGACGATTTCCGCTGACCATGGACGGCGTAGTGGGCGATTGGGCATTTAACGACCGGCACGTGGATGTCTGGCTGTCAGACGGGACGACGCTGTATCTGGAACTTGAACACCTGGCGAATGCCCGCGAACTTGCCGACAAATTGAGACGGTTTGCGAGCGCGAGCGATGACTCGCTGCACGGATGTCTCAATCGTCGCGCGGTTGCCGTGACATTGTCAGGTCAACTTCTGATAACTTGCGTGTTGGCTGCGAT
This sequence comes from uncultured Planctomycetota bacterium, assembly GCA_963802295.1. Lineage (GTDB taxonomy): Bacteria > Planctomycetota > Planctomycetia > Pirellulales > Pirellulaceae > JAJRVM01. The sequence continues at coordinate 23,327 of CAWDIM010000024.1, forward strand.
TGCGGTAGTCAGCGTGTTCTTACTTGGTGTGGCATTTCATCCTTTCAAGATTTCGAATCAGTGGGTGTTTGCCATACTCGGTGGCTTGCTGCTCACACTTTGTGCGGTCGGGTTCTATTTCTTCGTCCCGCACTATTGGATGGGATGCGTTCGTTGGTTTCGCCTGGACCGGGGCGTGTTGCACTACGGCAGGTTGTTCTCGCACACCGTGCATCAGCAATTGATCGAAGACATGGAACTCATCTCGACACACCGTCCGCCATCGCACGCAGCGGAATGGGGATCATGGAAGGAAATCCGCCTTCGCGGCGGTGAGCGGATCAAGCTGCGAATCGGGGAACTGCACAACGCGACGCGGCTGTACGAAGTGTTCAAAGCCGAGAGCATTCGACGCGAGACAGCGGCCCGGCGAGTCCCGATCGCTCACGTGCCGTCTGATCATCACCTGCGGCAACGAGTCGAACCTCTTCTTGAAATGGGCGAGAAATTGTATTGGATCGGGATTCCGGTGTATCGAAAGCTGTGGAATGAGATGGCCGCGGGAGTGGTTTTCGGTGCGGTGCTGTGTGTGCCCGGTCTCGGCGGCTTGACCTTCTTCTTGTGGGTCGCCATCCAGACCGGTGAACCCGGCGCCTATTTTGCCGCAGCGATTACGGCAGGTTTTGCTGGCATCGCCATGCACTATCTGGCAACACCCTATTGGTGTCGTCGCTGGATGCGAGACACTGTCTACGCGGTAACGTCGCGCCGCGCGCTGGTCCTGCATGGACTGACATGGGGCGACCGAAGCATACCCAATCGCGCCACGAGCCCTCTCGAATGGTATGGAATCGACGAGCTTCGTGACTATCAAGTAATCGGCGGCAGGCGCGATATTTCACTGGGCGGTGATTGGAGGCGGGGCGGGGGACGCCGCAGAAGGCAGTACCACTGGGCTCATCGCGGATTCCTCGCACCAGACGATCCCGCCGCGGCTGAAGATGCCATCCTCCAGCTGCTCGCCGAAGAGCCACGCTCGTTGGCCGATGCTTGAATCAACACGGACCGAGGTGCGTTCTATGATTTAAGGCGTATGGTCGCCTTCCTTAAGCTAGGTGCCATTCGTCGCCCCCACAGACGCGCCCACCTGCGGCTTTCTTGCGCACAGGTCACATCCCCCGGTGCGCGCGAAGCTGCGAACCCTGCGCCGTCAAAATGACACGGCCATCGGTGCGCCGTCCAGTTCGCCGCCAAATCAGATTGGCGACATGCGAAAGGTGCAGTTGGTCTGTCAGACCCGGGTGGGATAGACCCTCGCAGGAAACGACGGTGATGGAGACTTCAGCAGGGTCCCGCGCCGCCGAATCGTAACCTCCGATGATCACGAGCCGCTGGCCTTGCAGCAAATCCTGCTTGCCGGCTGCCTAACTGTGGGCGTCCAGGCCGGTGCGTCGTTCGTAAAGTCGGGCGAAACGGGAGTACTCGTGGACCGATTGCCTCCTGGACGACAATGCGTGGAAACGGACGATGACGAGCGGGCGCTGGCGGTGTTCCTGGACACCATCGAGCAGGCTCAGGCGATGGAGCGGGCGGATGTACGGCGTCGGGCTGCGGAGGAATTCGAGGCCAATCACATCGCAGACCGAGTCATTGGGGTGTTGGGGAGAGTGCGGGAGTCGGTGAATATCGATGCGGCAGCTGAAAAGCGTTCAACATCAACATGAACACGCCCCAGCGCGGCGTGGTGACCGGGCTGGGGCGTGAAACTTGTCAATCCTCATTCCAGCGTCTACTGCTGGCTCACGGCGATCAGTTCCAACAACTCGTCGTCGAGCAGTGCAGCTTCTGCATCGGCAATCGTCTTGACGATCCGGGCTCGTACCGTGTCCGACGTGCGTTGCGACTGCGCGGCGTAGTCCGCTGTGACCAGCGGAAGCATCCATAGGTCGCTATCAGCGCCGTCATTGCATGATACTTCGTTCGCGAGGAGCGGATGATCGACCAGGTCATTGACCGATACATCCAGCCGCTCAGGTAGCACGGCCGATGCGACGAGCGTCGAGTCCGAGAGAGCCGCCATGGTCACCGGCGTGCCTCCCGGCAAACGCCGCGTGCCTGGTGTTAGCGTCTTGTACATGAGGTCACCTGCGCCGTCACTGTGGCCATAACCCAGTACGTGGCCGATCTCGTGGCTGACCACGGTGAGCAGGTCCACGCGGCCTGCGGTGGGTGCACCAGGATCGGTGTACCAGCCCGCGCCGTCCGCGTTCACATCCAAAGTGATCGTATTGCCCGAGGCCCAGCCCAGGAATCCCGTTGGGATGTCTGCCACTTGGATGTGCACGTCTGGTGGGAGAAGTGTCACAAACTGCTGCGACCACAGCACCAGAGCTTCACTTACGGCGGCCTGGGCCACATCTTCGGTCAGGTCGGCTGCGGGAACAAAGCCCCTGGCACTGTTGGCGGCCAAGAGGGCGGCCGGCTTGGCCACTGTGATCACCGTGCCATTACTGTCGCCGTCGGGATCCGTGTTGCTGCCCGGAGCGTACTGGAACGACGCGTGCGTGATGTTGGTCACTGTGAACGTGACGCTATTGATACTGCTGGCTATATTGCCGCTCAGGAGCGTCGCTTGTCCCACACTGTTGGTGACTGCAGTACTCGTTGCACCGTTGCTCCACGTACCTTGGACAGTGGCGTTGGCAACAGGCAGGCCCGCTCCATCGAGCACGTTGGCGATCACCGTGGCCGTCCATTTCTTCGTATTGACCCACCTGGCGGATCCGTCCAGGTCACCGACATGCATGTTGGACACAGTCTGAACGGAAATGGAAACCGTGGCTGTGTCCGTACTACCCTGGCCATCGCTGATCGTGTAGGTGAACGAATCGCCGCCGGTGAAGCCCGAATTGGGCGTGTACTGCAGCAAGCCATCTCCCAGGTTACTCACGGAACCATTTGCTGGGTTAGTGTACGAAGTCACGTTCAACGCGTTCCCGTCCACGTCGAAATCGTTCCCCAGCACATTGATTGCGACCGGTTGGTTTGGCATGGTTGTGGCCGAGTCGTTTGTGGCCGTTGGGGCGTCGTTCACGGGATTGACAGTCATCAACACGCTGGCAGTGCCGGTTCCTCCGCGTCCGTCGCTGACCACGTACGTGAAGGAGTCGCTGCCGCTGTAGTTTGCGTGCGGAGTATACAGAAGCGTTCCGTCGCCGTTGTCGGCAACCGTTCCATGAAGGGCCTGCGAGTAATCAGATACCGAGAGCGGGTCGCCTTCCGCGTCGGAATCGTTGACCAACAAGTACTCCATGCTGATGACGACGGGCGTGTCTTCGGTTGTGTCGACGAGATCGTCTGATGCCGCCGGCGCACGATTACCCACCGCCAAGTCAACGTAAACTTGTGCCACAACGCCCTGGTAAGTGGGCGCAGAGGCAATGTCGCCATAGCCATCTTCGACGGGCCATGCGACGACAAAACCGTGATCTTTCGTCATCTCAATCCAGACAGGCGTACTGCTGTTCTTTGTGCTCTGTCCACCCGGTGTGGTATTAACCACAAACGACTCGGCGATCGCGTTTCCACTCGAGTCATAGCAAGTGGCGAGTAAGTCGGAACTGAGTCCGTAAGCGTTCACCGAGGACAGAATGACACTGCCACCGTCTTGATCAATCCCGACGACACCTCCTTCAATCGCAAAGACGGAGGTCGTCCAGACGCCGGCGGTACCGAGGCGAGCGAGTTCGGATCCGCCGAGATCCTCGAGCCATGTGACGATGAAATGGCCACCGTCCTTGCCAAGGTCCACACGCGGAACCGTATAGCCAGGGATTGTTCCAGCGACCAGTTTCGGGCTTGCCACAGTACCGTCAGGGTGATATTGCTGAACCCACACGGAGCTGGCCGGCTCCGTTCCTACAAGAAGGAACATCCCACTGCGATCCATGGCCATGTTCACCCGGTTGAGCCACTTCGTTCCTGCGGTAATGGGGGCCCCTAACGCGTTCCCGTCATGATCAAAGCGTCGGACTTCGTAGACTTCGTTCTTGATGATCAGTCGGCCCACTCGATCGTAGTACTTTTGTTCGGCGTATACCAGCACAGCGAAGTTGCCGACGGCATCCATGCCGACGGTGATCGGGCCCGCACTGTTTCTCTTACTGTCGCTGAAGACGACGACTTCGTTTCCGGTCGCGGTGCCGTCCGCGTCGAACAGGCGAGCAAGGACCAGCCCCTCGCGCATGCGTCATTCCAAACGACCACGAAATGTCCGTCATCTGCCATGGCGATCGAAGGTGCGGTTTGATCTCCCGCTGTCGACTGATTCACGAGGATATCGCCGGTGCGCGGCGTGCCATACGCGTCGAATACGCGTACATATACGCCGAGCCCGTCGGGATCCTGAGGACCATTAGCAGGCCATGTGATCGCGAAATTCCCCACGGCGTCCGATGCGATGACTTGCCCGCCGTCCAGGTTCACACCGACAGTGTCCTCGCTGGCAGCGATTTCGCCACCGTAGGGTCCCACACCGCCGAGATACTGTCCGTAGACGATGGAAAGGGATTGCCCGCTCGACTGTTCAATCGTTAGGGGTAAGGTATTCGCCGAAGTGTTCAACCAGCCAGGCTCACGCTGAATTAACCTCGCGGGATAATCTCCCGGAGCTACGTGCGCTATCTGGAAGTTCCCATTCTCGTCGGTCAACACAGTGTCTTCCCAGATCGCCGCCTGTCCGTCATCGTTGACATCCAAAAACACCTGCCATCCCTGCAAACCGACTTCCCCAGGATCTCGCTCACCATCTTGATCGAGATCTTCGAATACCGTGCCCGAGATTGTTGCGAGTCGAAAGTCACCGAAGTCACAGATTCGTGTGTCTTCTGACGATTCCAATGTAACGGAGTGGGCTCCCGGCGTAGTGATGTCAACCTGGAATAAACGTTCGTCATAACGTTGGGCAATCCACAGCGACTCTTTGCCCTCTTCATTCGTTCCGCCGAAAACTATACCGGTGGCATGACCCGTATGCGCAAACGGCGGGGCGAATGACCTCAGCAACTGGCCACTGCGCTCAAATTCATAGGTGCGGTTTGCAGCGCCGCCGTCATCCCACCGGTTCGTCCACAAATGTGCGCCATCAAACGTCAGACCAAACAGCGTTCCCTCGGACCCAGGCGCATCGAATGCCTCCGGCAGCAGGGAGCCGTCACTGGGACTGATGTGATATACCTTTTCAGTCAGGCGGTCGAGCACCCAGATCGTGCTATCCGTGCTGTCCCAAGCAACGCCCACCGGATAGGGATCTGAGACATCGGTATATGGAATCGGGAACTGTTGCAGGACTTCGGACTGGGTCGAATCAGTCAGCGACTGCCGGAATTGAACGATCAGGTTGGCGGAACCGTCCGTACCCCAGAAGTTCCCCGCATTGTCGATGGTAATGTCCCAGGTGTAAGGTGTGGGCAGTGCGAAACCGGTAGAGCCGGCAGGCGCGCTGCCGGTGGCGGGATCTATCGGGTAGATTCCCGTCCCGTTCACCACCAGGTACAGCGTCCCAGTGTCCTCGTTGCGGGCAAGTCCACAAGGATAGTCCGTGTAAGCGGACAAATCGTAGTTCTCCAGCACACTACCCAATTGGCTTGACGCTGCCGCCGGCGTTGGCGTGGTCTGCAGCCAATCGGCTGGTACCAACTGGGCCACCGTATAATCGCCGACCGGCAGTCCGGTGAACTCGTAGTATCCGTTAGCGTCTGTGGTCCTTGAATCTTCGCCAGTTTCCAGCACGCCGTTCTGGTTCTGGTCCAGGAAAACGGTAATGCCAGGCATCTGCAGGGCGGGGTCCTCGGGAGTTCGAACTCCATCACCGTTGAGGTCCTCAAACAACGTTCCCTGGATCGTGGCAAGCAGCATTCTTGGTTCGAGCGTCTCCAGGAGGGGACGTCGATTACGTCGGTTGCGTTGCGGCTTGAGGACTCGGCGTCTTGGCGTTGGCACAGACATTGTGAATTCCTCACATTCTCATGATGGTGCGTTAGGCGGACATACTTCCCGGAGGGTTCGTGGCAGCAGTGGCTCAAATGTGGCGTCTTGTTGCGCTGCTGATCGCTCGGCAGCTTTGCTGAGGAGTGGGGAGAGCGAGGTAACAAGGCGTCGTTTTCGATCTCATTGCATAGGCGGCCCAGGCTTAATACTGCGGTCGCCAACAACAGCGCACAGGACAATTGCCCGTTTTTTCGCAATTGCCTCTGTGTGGGGGGTGGGGGGCAACCTAGGGAGCATAGGACACGTGCGTAATCAGCTTCCGAAAAGTCGTCTGGGAACGCCGTCTCCCCTGGTACTGGCGACCACTCTGCGTTTGCCACGTCGTCAATGTGTTATTTCAAATGCTCCGTAGCAGGGCGTCTGCGGACAGAATATTCTGGTGAGGAAGAGACCCGCAATTAATTGCGCGAGGGCGACGTGGTTGGTCATCATGTCGAAGCATGGACATGTGGTTACTGGTTTGTTCAGCTTTCTCGCCCTGCCTGTCCAATCGCGCAAATTTTGCCGAATCCCGTGTAATTGCTGTAAGCTCTGACGATTCATGGCAGTAATGGACATTGGAGTAGGACGACATGTCGGATACGGAGCAATTGTTGTTGCGAGTGGCCGGGGGCGATGATTCAGCCATCAACCAACTGCTGGAATCCAGCCGACCAGGCCTAATGCGGATGGTCAGAACCCGCATAGACCCAAGAGTATCGGCACGCTTTGACCCGTCCGATGTCGTGCAAGACACACTCATGGAGGCGCACAAACGTCTTGCCGAGTACTTCAGGAAATCAGATGTACCATTTCACGTATGGCTTCGTTTTTTGGCATGGCAACGACTCGCGCAGCTCTACCGTCAGCACGTAGGAGCCGAGAGAAGATCCGTGGCTCGGGAAGTACATCGAAAACACGCAGCAGGTGATTCCGAACGTATGTTCGTTGACCGTCTCGCCGGGAACATCACCGGTCCTGTGGTTCGGGCCGTTCGCGAAGAGGCGCGGCGGCGCGTGCGAGGCGCACTGCAGCTGCTGAGACCGCATGATCGGGAAGTTCTCGAGCTGCGATATCTCGAGCAGATGAACACTCGGGAAATCGCTAGTCTGCTGAACATAAGTGAAGAAGCCGTCAGCACACGCCATTTTCGCGCGATTCAGCGACTGCACGAGTTGGTCGAGTTCAGTGAGGGTTTAGATCCGGCACAATGAGGGAGCCGTCCGTGTCAGAACACATCGTAGAGGAAATATTCAGTTGCGGTCACGGATACGCATAGGTGTACGGGAGATTGACTTTGGGGTGCCCCAGAGATGCGCTGGTAGTGAACGATGCAATTACCGCATGATGCCTCCGAAACAGATCAGGTGCTGGTCAAACTCATTGAGGAGATCAGCACGCGCTGCCGCCAAGGACAGCCTGTCGATGAGGCCGAGCTGTATCGGACGCACCCCCAGTACGCCGACCAGCTGGCGCGTGTACTGCCAACACTTAGAGTACTCGCTGAATTGGGAGATGGGGTGCTGGGCGATGAGCACGCCCCCCCGGACGAGCCGTTAACCGCGCCAATGGGAGACTATCGGATTATCCGAGAAATTGGCCGTGGTGGCATGGGAATTATCTACGAGGCCGAGCAGATTTCGCTCGGCAGACTGGTTGCTTTGAAAGTACTCCCCTTTGCTGCGATGCTCAGCGAGAGGCAGCTGCAAAGGTTCAAGAATGAAGCTCGGGCGGCTGCGGTTCTGCATCACCAGAACATCGTTCCTGTTTACGGCGTCGGCTGCCACCGCGGTGTACACTTTTACGCCATGCAGCTGATCAATGGCAAGTCGCTCGCTGAAGTCGTCGAGGATCTCCGCACGTTGGAAGGACGGGCGAATAAAGCAGCCTCCAACAAAGAGGCCTGTGATGTCGCTCAGAGTCCTGACCAAGACACAGGTGCATACGAACAACTAATGGTGCTGGCCAGGGCGGGAGAAGACGCATGCGCTACGGAGATCCAACATACCGCGTCTCCTGGCCAAGTCAGCATTGCTTCGTGCCGGGGCGGGGATTCGCACGACGCGGCTTTCTGCGACACACGAGCCATTGGGCATGCATCGATGGCAACGAGCCGAGCCGATCTCAGCAGTATGGCCTTCTTTCGCGGTGTGGCACGGTTGGGGCTGCACGCTGCGGAGGCACTACAGCACGCCCACGAACATGGCATTGTTCATCGCGACATCAAGCCGGCGAATCTGTTACTGGATGCGGACGGCAAGCTGTGGATAACGGATTTCGGCCTAGCTCAGCTACAACAGGATGCTGGTATCAGTATCTCCGGAGATATTATCGGCACGCTGCGTTACATGAGCCCAGAGCAAGCGACGGGCAACGTGGGACTGATTGCCAGCGGCACCGATATCTACTCGCTGGGTGCAACCTTATATGAGTTGTTGACGCTGGAACCGGCCTTTCCGGGAAATGATAGGCAGGCATTGTTACGCCGTGTTGAGCTGCAGGAACCGGTGCGGCCGCGTCATCTGAACGGGACGATTCCACGAGATTTGGAGACAATCGTCCTGAAAGCGATGGCCAAACAACCGTCGGATCGCTACGCCACGGCAGCTCACTTTGCCAGTGATCTACGTTGTTTTCTCGAGCATCGCCCGGTTGCGGCTCGATCACCCACCCTCGTGCAACGAGTATTCAAGTGGACGAGACGACATCAATCGGCGGCCTTCGCCCTCAGTTCTATCGCCTTGTTGTCAATCGTGGGCCTGTTATTGAGCAACTTTCTGATCGCGCGGCAGCGAAACATAGCGCAGCGTGCCTTTGAACTCGCCGACACTCAAAGAACGAGGGCTGAAGCCAATCTGACGATTGCCCTGCAGGCTGTCAATGACATGCTAGATCGATTGGCCCGCGAGCGACTAAGAGACGTTCCCCAAATGCAGGTTGTGCGTTCCGAAATGACCAAGCGGGCCGTTGAGCTGTTGGAGAATATTGCCAGGCAGAATCCTGAAGATCCCGCGATTTGGGCGGAGATAGCGAATGGATATGCACAACTTGGGCAGCTCTCGAACGAGATCGGAGAGTACGCCGAAAGTCAAGCGTCGCTCCACCGCGCAATCGGGTTGTTTGAATGCTTGATCGCAGCCGGAAACGTCCCGCCTGCCTATTCCTTGGGCCTTGCTCGCGCACACAATGCTCTCGGCCACGTCTTACGCGTACAAGGGAAATTCGGGGCAGCCCACAGTGAGTATGAGAAAGCTCTCAAAGCCCTTCAACCGATTGAGAACCACGCGGTAGATCACGGTCAGCTGCAAGATGTGAAAGGCAATACGTACCAGTTTGTGGGTCGGATTCTCAACGACCAAAGCCGCTTTTCTGGGGCAGAAGAGGCGTATCGCCAGGCACTTGCGATTCAAGAGACAATCGTGGAGCGCGAAGCAAGTGCATCGCATCGGCGTGATCTCGCCGTGACTCTTTTCAATCTTGGTGGCCTGCACTTTCAGACATCTGACTTATCGACAGCAGAGCGCAACACGCGAAGGGCGATCGACTTATTTCAGACTTTGGTCAGTGAGACGCCGGATGACAGGGATATTCGGGAGTATTGGGCCTCCTCGCAGAACAACCTCGCCATGGTCCTCGGCAAGAACGGGCGAATCGATGAAGCGACGGTTGCCTATCGCGCACATATTACAGCCTTAACGAAGTTGGTGGACGATTTTCCCAACATTCCAGATTATCGAGACACTTTGGCAGTGGGGCATGGAAATCTGGCGATGCTGCTGCGGTCGCAACGCGACGTGGATGGCGCCGAAACGTCGGCGCGTTCGGCAGTTGCTATTCTAAGTGCCCTTGTATCACAGCACCCTGAGGTCACCCTGTATCGGCTACACCTTGCGAGTTACCAGAACAATCTCGGAAACGCCCTGCAAGATAAGGGCGAGAACGATGCTGCCATCGAATACCTCCGCCAAGCTGTTGACAACGGTGAAGAACTCGTTCATGCAAATCCGCATGTCGAAGAATACGCTGAATACCTGGCACGGCATTCCCGCAATCTGGCCCGCTCCCTGCAATCTGGCAGACAACTTGAGGCGAGTATTGCGGCGTTGACTCGAACCATCGACCTGCTACAGGGGCTCATCGTTGAGCAGCCGGGTAAGAAAGCACTGTATGTCGAATTGATTGGAGCTTGGTGGATGCGGGGCGAAGATCACTTGCTGTTGAAGAGTTTCGATGAAGCACAAGCCGCTTTTGACCAAGCATTGAAGATCGGGCGTGAGACATGTGAACGGTTTCCCGAAGACCCGAGCATACGCGAGACTATTGCGCAGCGTCACGGTCTCTACGCTCACAAACTGCGCTACGATTTTCCCGCTGCCGAGTACCGACAGTTCGTTCGAGGTGAGATGCAGCATGGGATAGACTTGTATTCTGCGCTGATAGCGGAATGCCCTGGGGAGAAGAACCATCGATTGCGGCTGGCGGCTATGCTCGGTGATCTCGGTAACCTGCTCTGTGCCGAGGGGCAAGAAACTGCAGCATACGACTCCTATTGTCGGTCTCTGGAAATATCGCCGATCCCCGGCGTCAAGAATCAGTTAGCACGACTCTTGGTGTCGAGTCGGGAGTCGCAATTACGCGACGCGCAACGAGCAATAGCGCTAGCACGAGATGCGGTGGGCAGCAAACCGGATAGTATGGCCTATGAGGCGACGCTGGTTCTCGCATGTTTGCGGCTATCGCAGTTTGAGCAAATACTGCTCAGCACAGAGGGACTGACGGAAGCGAGCGACGAACACTCCGCTCTCTGTCTTCTCACGCGCAGCCTAGCCTTATGGCACCTGAACCGACCGGAAGAAGCTCTTGTGTGCTTTCGAAGTGTGAGGCAATGGATCTCTGAGTATTCACCAGTCGATGGCGTTTTGAAGGAATTGGTTTGCGATGCCGAGGAGCATTTCAAGTAGTGCGAAGAGTTAAGATGTGCCATACCTATGCGTAGGGCTGGCGACCAATGTGTTTGTGCAGGAGAACTGACGATGCTTCGATTGTTTCGCGTAGGTGTTCTAGTGTGCTTGTCTGTGTTGTTTACGGCGCGGCCCGCGAATGCTGATGTGACGATCTTCAATGTGGAGTTGAACAATGGTCTAGCAGGATTCAATGCAGCAGCGGGTTCCCCGCCTGTCACGATTGATTTTGATAACATCGCGATTGGTACGGATATTGGCGGGGCAACGATCCTCGGGATTACTTTCCTACCTCGAGTAGGCAGCGCCCCGTTGCTTGTTGTCAACGCCAATGACACCTATACACCTGATGGATTTACAAACGTTACCGACACAACTAACAATAAGCTCTTCTCAACGTCGGGCCAGAATGTGCTTTCACCGGGGGGTATTAGGTTGGGGCCTGGACCAGATAGCCTAATAGAAAATGATGATCTGGAATTGGTTTTCGCGCAACCGTTGATGGCCTTTGGCTTTGATCACCTTTCACAGTCCCAGGATGGAGTATCTCGCACGGACATCAGCGTCTATAACGAAGCCGACGTCAGGATTTATCGAGGGTCTCTTCCGATTTCGGATCCTTCACCCGCAGTAACGGAACCCGGAGGGGCTGATTTTTGGGGCGTGACGACGTCCGGCGGCGACCGCATTGCCCGGATAGTAATTGACGAATGGGATGGTGATAACAAGTACGCAGACTGCAATATTGGATTCGACTCCTTTAGGTACTCCCCCGTTCCGGAGCCTTCGAGCTTCGTACTAGTGGTCTTTGCAGGTCTATTCGGCGCGATAGCCTTTTTCCGGCAGCACAACATGAGGCTCAATACATCTGAGACGTAGTCGATGGCCGCTGTTTCAGACACTCGACACGAAATCGGGCCTAAGCCACTCTCATTTCTAACGGGATGGACATGGCGCCAGATTAAAGTGCATTGCGGATCGAACCGAGCGTCGGTACATGGCCTTTGCCGTGCTTCGTGAAATTGGCAAGTCTTCGGAAGCAGATTGTTGCGCGGCCGTAGTGTGCGTTCCGGTCGCCCCCCTGTTCGCAGGCCCCGGCCATGACGGCTCGGAGGTGTTCGCGAGCCTTATTCGCCGTGCGACCGGGATTCGATCCACCCTGCGCGACCGCGCGATCGTGCACCCAATCAAGAAACTCTCGGATTTCCTTGCGACCGATTTCGTCAAGGGCCAATCCATTGCCCCATTGCTCCCATTTCTTCACCGTGGCGGAGTACGCCTCCCGCGCCCCAACGCTGCTGCCCATGCACGAAGGTAATTGGTCACTACTGTCTCGAGATTCGTCGACACTTGCCCAGCTCCAGGGCCGCCGGTGCTTGCTCCCATGCCCGTAAACGTCCGGCGGATTGCGTGCCACTCGGCGGCCCAGGGGGAGGGCGTGAAGGCGCCAACCAGCTCTTGCGAGCCAGAGGCCCGTCGGCGGGTGTGTGTCAGGCGTTGGCCGCCTAGTCCGCCGGAGTGACGGGTGGGACCGTGGAAGGCTTCCAGCGGTGGGGCAGCAGGTCGACAAGCTGCTCGCGGGGCGTGTGGGGCAGTCGGCGCAAGACGTCGACCAGATACGCGAACGGCTCGACGTGGTTCATCTGGCAGGAAGCGATGAAGCTGAAGTGGATCGCGGCTGCCTCGCCGCCGCGATCGCTGCCAACCATGCGCCAATTCTTGCGGCCGATGGCGATGCCGCGGTGGCTCCGTTCGGCCTCGTTGTGGTCGGCGTCCAGCAGCCCACAGGTCGTGAACACCTGCAGCGCGTCCCATTGATTGAGCGTGTAACGAATCGCTTCGCCCAGCTCACTCTTGGGCAGCACGTTGCCACTGGTCTGTCGCAGCCAGACACCGAAGTTGTGCAGCAAGGGAACGGTCTCTGCCTGGCGCACCTGCCGCACGCGCTCAGCGCGCTCGTCGATCGACAGGTCGGCCCACTCGCGCGCCTTGCGCTGGCGGATCCGCTTCTCAATCGCATACATGCTCTTGATGAAGGCCATCGCCACCTGGGCGCGGAGATCGGAGGCCTGCGCCGCCTTGCAGGGGCGCTATTGAGAGCGTCTGGTTTCTTGCCTGGCTTCGTCACCCCAACTCCGTGGACTGGCGAGTACGCGGTCAGCGACGCGTGTGTGACCGATAGGCGAGCCGCGCTGCGTACTGGGTTGAGCTGTTGGAGCCGCGCAGCGGCTCAGAGACCCGAAACACTTCTGACCGTCGCTCGATCCCACTTATATGAGACTTCAGGGGTACGATCAGCCGGCTGCGCTCGCTGCGACTCGCACCCACTGGTGTGGCTATGCCGAAATCAAGGTCCTCGCTCAACCGATAGAAAGAACCGTGAACCTTGCTGAGGCAGGTGCCGCCCTTGAACGCCAGAGAGAGTTGAGCAGCTGCCAGGTCGGCCAACGCGACGGAGCAGAAGTAATCCTTCTCGATGAGCCGTTCGCTAAACGACGTCTCCGCGGCCGTGAATCGCAGCGCGTCGCGAAACAGCTCGGCGTCCTCGTGATAACCAATCGGCCGATCAGCCATTGAACAACACTCCCCAGCGGCGATCGACCGTTCCGCGCTTCAGCCGCGTGGGGCACCAGGGGATGAGGGCGGTAGTCGGCGCGAGCTGGGCCTCCAGCTTTCTCAACAGCCGCTCCGAAACTCTTTCGAGTTCGAGGAGTTTGCCCAGGCGTCGCATCGTTCCCGTGTTTCCGAACGCGACGGCCGCCGTCGTGATCTTGGCTGCCATCCGCGGATCCTGCTTGAGGTCCGCACGGATCCAGTCATAGGCGCGCGGCAGACTGCCGAATCGCGACCAATCGTAAAGCGCGTCGACCAGGCTCCGCGCACGTGATGAATATACCGCGTCCACACCGTCGGGCGTAGGAACCACCTCGGTACCGCCGAGCCGCTCCGGAGCGACTTGAATCAGGCAAAAGGTCGCTGCTCCAATCTGCCGAATTCCCGAGGTCGCCGTGTTGTACACATCGAGCCGCTGCGGAACCTGCGTGTCCCAACCGTAGCGGTGGAACGCTGCCGGTCCGCAGATCTGATAGTCCGCTTGCCGATCGGCCATGAGCGCGGCCAGCGCAAGGAACTCGCTGGGGCTCCAACGGCCTCCGGGCGGGAGCCGCAGGGGCAGCAGATAGAGGTCTCGCCGCACCCGTGCCACCAGGCGGCGGCGGGCCAGTCGGCCCAGGAGACTGCGAGCCTGCGTGGGCGACAGTCCCAGCGCCCGGGCCACCTCCGAGCCGCTTAGCACCTGGCGTCGCCGCAGTTGGACGTAGGCAAACAGCTGCGTTTCCAGGTCGCCGAGGGCGGCAGACACGCTGTGTCCTCCATTTCATGTATTATTCTTCAGACGCATTTATCATCAAATACAATACACAGCCCTCTGTGGCTCGTCAACGCTGTTCGGCGCCCTCGCGCACTGCGCCGCTCGCAACAACTCAAATGTCAAGACGCTTGGCCCTGGTCGAACCTGCGATCTGCTGCTTAGGCCCACAGCATCCTCCACGGCGGCTCTCTGGGCCCTACTCAGGTTACGTAGAACGTTTCGGGATTGGCCGCCAACCGCACGATTCGGACGAGAAGTGAATGCTGTTCGTCGGCTTGCCCCATACCTTCGGGGCCAAAGGAGTATTGATTCGTTGTCGGTCGGTCTCGAGCACTCCCTCGTTTCTCCCATGGAAAGATGTCGCCGAAGCATGGCCCAGCGTGCGCCGTACGGCAAGAGCAAAGGACTAATTCTTCTTAGGTCTCCGCGCATACCCATCCATTGAGGGAGCACGCGTTCAAGCCCAGTTGATCGCTAACTCCTTGCCCTGTAGCATGTAGCGGTTGGTGAATGATTCTGGATAAATCCCCGCCAAGGGTGTGGAATCCTGTATCACAAGCAACCTGATGGCAAATGCTAAGTTGTTTTGCCACAAATACTTGAGGATGTAGCTCAGTCGGTAGAGCAACGGACTTTTAATTCAACAGGGAGTCTCTTCCTTCCGTCGCCCTAATTTCTTTTCCGGCAATCGCTTACGACGCATTCTATCTTGGCCGGCCGCTTTCCAAATCTTCCATAAGTTCTTTGGCGTTGGTTGCGTACCCAAGCATTCTAGATCAAGTTCTGTATCACGCTTTTCGTGCTGGAAGGGCCACGGACAGTCGGTCCGTTGCCCTTCGACAGGTCGACCTCTCTCTTGCGTGCTACGGGCGCGAGTCGACTGCCGACATGCCATGCCGCTCTGCTGCCACAATGCGGGCAGGTGGTGGGGGTCCTGCTCACCAGCGAGGTTGGGACCGCGTGTTTGAGCAGGTCCGGCGCCAGGCCGTAACGAACCTACATCGCTGTGCGGTACCCTTGACCGCTATCCGATTGCGGATTCTCCGTTGATTTAGCCGATATGTCGCGTGATTCGGGTCGGGTACGACTAATACGGGACACGTCCTCCTGTGCAGTTCGGCGCGGAGGCGTTGGCGACTCGGGAGTGCGCCACCTGAACACCTTGCGACTCGATATAGGCCCTCGTTATGGTCGGTCCGGCCGGTGCCCGAGAATGGCCCCCTGCGCCATCACTTCGATGACACCGATCGGCCGCTCTCCCCAAGCGGAATCTGCACCAGGGCCGGGTGGCCCTGGGTGATTGCTCACCCAGGGCTCCCACAGACCCGTGCGTGCACACATTAGCGCACACGGTTCCTCTGATGATGGATTCGCCTCGCAGCAAGCTGCAAGCCCGGTCTGCTATCCTGGGTCGTGACGGTGATACGTGATTCCAAGTACGAAGCCTCGGACGTATTTCCCGGCCCAGGGTCCAACAGCAGGCACCCCCTTTCGGTTTTTCCTTCCCTCCACCGGGTCCTGCGGGACCAGTTCCCCGGCTTCGTCAGTACTATGAGGGTGCTGCGACGCCCTGCCGCCATCCCGCCGCACTTCGTTTCCTTCGCTTGGCGGTACCTCGGATGCACTCGTTGCTTTCGCTCTCTGGCGGGCGAGTGCGCCGCCAGAGCCTGGAGTTGGTGACCCGGTATCTCCAGCCGGGAATTCGCCGAGGAGCGAACAGGGTTCTCCCAAGTTCCTGGGGAACCACCATTGTCCGTTTGCACATGTTCCAATCCGACGCCGGCAGGACTGCATGCACCAGACCATACAGTGCAGCAGCGTGGCCCCTGCTCATCCAACGACAGAGGCTCCCACGAGGGGGTCTTTCGACGCTCAATAGCATGGCTTCCGGACTCGCTGTCTACGCTTCGCCGAGCGAGTTACCCCAACTCGACGCAAGACTCGCTTCCAGTTGCTGGTCAGGCTCTACTGGACGGGCTTTCCACCCGCAAGGTTCCGATGAAAGGTTTCAGAGTTGCAGATTACATCTCGTCCTCCTCTCCCAAGCTTGGCTTGGCGCAATGGATGTGACCTGCTGCAGTTGGCGCATTGCCGCTTGTTGCTTCGGAGGGGGTGACGAGCGCTCGCTCGTGGGCGTGGCACCAGGTCCCGAAAAACGGTGGTTTGAACGGAACGTCCGAAGAACCTTGGCGTCGTCCCGGCGACGACCCTCTTGGGTCCAAGACACACCACCCCAAACCCCAAGGGACCTCGCTCAGCGCAGAAGCGCACCGCTTCCAGATCCCAATCCGACCCGGACAAAGGCAAGAGGTCCCCGTCAGCTTATCCCCAAAACACACACGAGCCACGCATCCCTTGGGAGGGACTCGTGGCCCGTTAAGCGTGCAACCCGCCGTGCGCCTTTCGACCAGCTACTCGCCGCAGTCGTACCACGTGACCAGCACGACCGACGCCGTCACCTGCTCATCACGATGCGCGCGCCAGCAATAATTCAACTCGCACGCCGGCGGTAATGCCGCCGGCGCGGAAGATAAGGGGTAAAAGGAAAGAGGGTGCTACTTGCGGCGTTTCCACCACAGCAAACCGGCTAACCCACCACAGAGCATCAACCAGATGCTAGCTGGCTCAGGAACAGCCGTGACAACGGAGGACACAGCATAGATTGGTAAAGGGCCTAACGCACCCGTGTAGGCGTAGAACATCCAGTCGCCATCAACATCCGTCGAAAGACCATACTGAACGTAGGTACCTCCCAAACGATGAATTCCCACTCCGTTATAGTGCGTACCCGTCCAGACGTTACCGTTGTATGTGGTACCTAGCTCTGTCACATTGATGGCGTGATCAATGGTACCATCCCAAAGATCCAATCCACCATCTGCGACCTTATCGCCCGAGACAAGGTACAGGGCAGGCGAGTCTGTGCCGATTCTCTCATTAGCGTTCTTGCCGGTAATTGAAGCAGACGCGAGCGCCATCCAAGACACGTCAGATCCGCCATAAGTCGTGAGACCGGCAGCCGTGGCCGATTGACTGACGAAGGCATCGTAGTTTTCGATATATCCTCCAGCTCCGTACCAAGCTGAACTGGGGTCAATGCCAGTACTGGTGACAAACACAAAACGGAACTCGTCGCCGGGCTGGAGGCCAGAAGGAGTTATCAAATCAGCACACGCCACACTGGCCGTTACCACCAGCAACAACGCTGCCATCACACTCACACATCGATACGTCTTCACAGGTCGGCTCCTCAATAAATCACGGGTGCGTAATCGGGAAAACGGTAAGCGCGGCGGTCTTCCACTTCGGCTACTTCCGCTCGCGCAGACGCGCGGTCGATAGTGAAAGCGATCACCACAGCTTCCCAGATTACCCCCCCCTCGCAGTTTTCAATCCCGCGAGTTGCGATTTCACAGATTTCCAGCGAATCCACTCTTTGGAAGGACTGCGGATCCGCCATGGCGGTCGGCGGAAGGCGATTACGGCCTGATCGCCCATGGCCGAAGATCAGGGTTTGCGACCCGGAAGGTGCCAGAAGCGATTGTAGGCCTTGCCGACCTGGTCTGAGCGGTCAGGCGACGAGCGAAGGGGCGAGTTGGTTGGCCAAGCTCATCACCGCGCTGTGCCGTCCCACCCGCGCCGCAGTCTTTCGTTGGAGCCGAGGCTTTTTACACAGCACCCGACCCCACCACAGAGCTGCCTACCTGAGCACATGACCTTGATACACCACTGACCTGCAGACGCTCCCAAGTCGCTCTGCGACCGTGCCGGCGGTGGCCTGAATCGGCCGCACTTCGCCGGACACAAGAACGGCGGTCGCGCACACCCAAGCCGTTTCCTCGCACGGTCCGTTGCGCGCTCAGGTCTGACAGACCTGCTCCAGTTGGGGCACGCCCCCGAACCGATTTCCGAACCGCGGGGAACTCACCGCATTGCGCAGTCGAAAAGATGACCCACACGGCTCGGCTTGCGCGGAGACGGGGAGGAAAACTGGCACCCATACGGATGGTGGTTAGCGCGGCGGCGGGTAGCTTCGCAGCTCATGAGTATCCCGACCGCATCAGGGCACGGTCGTCGTCCCGCAAAGCCGCCAGGGGGCAAGAATCATGTCTCACCATAAAGGCCGTATCGTATCATCCATCCCCTTGCAGTTGACCTGCCAGGGATTGAGGATGTCAACGCCGGCCTCGATCAAGAGCGGGACGAAATCCCAGATCGCTCCGTCGCAATGGAAGAAGATGAAGATCTCGGTCCGGGCCCGGCTCTTGAGGAACTGGAAGAGCCGGCAGTGGTAAGGCCAGATCAGGTCCCTGTACATCGCCACGGAGACCAGCGGGCCCAACTGCGTGCCCAGATCATCGGCGGTCGAGAGGAAGAGGGTGTGCCCGTCGAGTCGGTCGAGTACCCGGCCCCAATAGGCCATCTTGATCTCGAGTTCCTTGGACATGATGGCATGGACGATCGCGGGATCCGTGGCCATATCCATGAAAAACTGCTCATACCCCCGCATCCACATGGCATGTTCCCACATGCCCGCATGCATCCGCTCGACGACCACGCCGCGGCGCTCCTGTTCGACCACTTGATTGACGCGCTGCTCGAAGCCTTCGAAGCGGGCCGGATCGAGCGCGTCGGGCCAGGGGTAACGCTCGATATCGGACACGGTCCGGCAGTCCGCCAGGGGGCTGAGGTAGAGGTCATAGTAATGCCCCCCGTGCCTGGGCATTTGCCAGCCGATTCCGAACTCGTCGATCAAGCGGTCGTGATCGCTGACCCAGCCGAGGTCCCGGGCCAGTCCGGCCCGGCCCGGGGCGTTCGGTCGGACGCTTCGCACATCTACCCTGAGGCGATCGCGCACGTCGTCCCCGGTCTCGGCCATCTGCGTGACTCGATCCAGGACTTGGGCTTCGCCGGGCAGGCCGAGCATTTGGCGCAGTGCTGTCAGCGCGCGGACATTGATGCCGGTGACCATCGAGCCACCGAGGTCGAACGGGACACGATCCGGTTCCCGATGATGCAAAGCCGTGACCAGACGCCGGTAGCTCGTCCATTCCGTGGTCCCGGGCTCCCGCCTCAGGATTCCATCAGTCATCATGCGTGACCTTTCTTCCGATCGAACAACGAACGCTGGCAGACACGCCGGACGGATGACGATGTCTTCTCAGTAAATGGCAAATTTCACCGGTTGGAAAGATCGTTGCCTGACCCAGACGATCATCGTTTCCGTGCCGTCGGTGTCTCGGATAATCCCCTGCCTGAAATCAGGGCTGGGAACCTGGGCCTGGCCGTCGATTATCAGGCGGGCGGGCGCAGGTCCGCCCCAACCTCGGATGATGAAGCAAGGATTTAGTATCGGGTTCTCTTCGGAGCCGTTCAGCCCGAAAGTCAGCTGCTCCGACTTTCGGGTCATCACATAGGCCTTCTGCTTCTGGTCGCAGCCGGTGCTCAGGCAGCCGTTCAGGTCCACAATCGCCGGGGGAGAATTCCAGGAGCGGTTCAGACGCCCGGAGGTCGGCGGCCGGAAGGTCCGTCAGCCCATAGATGTTATAGGCCTCCATGCGGCCGTCTTTCAGAAGATGGTGCCGTCCGTTCAGCGTGCCCAGGCAGGAACTGA
>CAWDIM010000025.1:0-21881 GCA_963802295.1 uncultured Planctomycetota bacterium
TTGATCGCGACGCACCCGCATCTTCCACTCGTCCTCCACGCTCGTGAGCGCCCTTTCCATCAGAATGGCCTCACTTTCGTACACAACGCGATAGCCTCGCGCGATCACTCTTAGTGGAAGAACGAAGTCTGGCAGCGCATCTGGGTCCATCGGTTCATACAAACAAGCCCGGACAGCATCCACACCCCCATCTACACCAATCACAGAACTCGTGCGGGTCTCACACCGGCGCAGCATGTTCTCATATCGCATGTAGAGACTACATCCTGATCCTACCAACGATCCGGTTTCATCCACGTACATCATCCTGCCTGTAACGTAGCCGACTTCCT
Source organism: uncultured Planctomycetota bacterium (assembly GCA_963802295.1). Lineage (GTDB taxonomy): Bacteria > Planctomycetota > Planctomycetia > Pirellulales > Pirellulaceae > JAJRVM01. The sequence goes on from CAWDIM010000025.1 coordinate 333, forward strand.
TGTCCGCAAAATTCCGCACCAGATTTGTCAGCGCGTCCTTTCGATATAGTGAGTTGGCGTCCGAGAATACCAGAATCTCGCCAGTCGCGGCTTGGCGGCGATATTCAGCGCGGCCGTCTTTCCACCTCGTTCCTTCTGCACAATCAGACGCACGCCTTGTTGTCATATTCTTGAACAATCTTTTCCGTCCGATCGGTTGAGGCGTCTGAAACAACAATGATCTCTCTCTTGTCCGGCGGATAGTCCAACGCCAGCTTGTTGGCCACGGTCTCGCCGATATGCGATTCCTCGTTGTAAGCTGAAATCAAGATGCTCACCGTCGGTTGTACATCATCTTTTCGGGGTGATCGTCGCAATAAGCACCCGGCTCCCGCCAGCACAAGCGGATACCCGACGTACACAAACGCTATCGTGCCCAGACACAGCCAAAAACAGAAGATTATCACAAAGGCTTCCCCAGTGGCGGTCTATTATCAACCGGCTGTACTCACTGGCGCCGCAACGATTCTGAATCGTCGGCCATGTTCGCAGGCAACGTGATCACCGCTTCAACTTCGTTCCTGAGTCCATGTTGACGACTTACCAACTCATTGAAAAGTCAGGACCTCCTGTACTGTCTCGAATCAGTTGTGATGTCGGCTTGAGAAACGTCTAGTCGCTCTTCCCGCCATTGTTGCCAACAGGTAGCTCGTCTGTCAGCATGCACGGTGCAGGGGCGTCGCAGCAAATTCGTGTAGAGGTTTTCGTAACGATGGCATGCCGCCTCCAGGCTGTTGTGCTGCACGACGCGCTCCGCGCTGCTGTACCAAGTCGCGGGCCAAGGCCGCGTCCTGCAGCAAACGCACGATCGCCCTGGCTATCGCAGGTGGATCGTCTGGTGGCACCAGTATCCCTTCGCAATCGTGTCGAATCAACTCGACATTTCCACCGACGGCTGTCGCGACAATCGGCCGTGCAGCCGCCATATACTCTAACAGGGCGTTTGAAAAACCTTCTGAACGAGATGTGAGCACGGCGACGTCGAGTTGACTTAGGAAATCGGCGATGTCGCTGACACGCCCCAGGAGGCGAATGTGGTCCCGAATGCCGCATTCCTCAGCGAGACGAAGATGGACGCGTCGTCTCCCGTTCCGGCCATCTCAAAAAGCACATCTGGATGTGACTTGGCGACCAGCGCCGCGGCCGCCCGCACAAATACGTCGGGCCCCTTTTCGGGTCGCAAGTTCGCCACCATGCCCACGCGACGAGGCTGATTGGGCGAAGTTGTTCCCCGTGAGGGGACCACCGTGAACGGCCCAAGCTCAAGTCCGTTTTCCAGGACGACAATAGAATCAGCCGGCGCTCGTTCCTGTTCGATTGCAGCCAGTCGGCACGCCTCGGAGTTGGCCAGCGTCACGTCGACCACTCGGCTGTACACCCAGCCAAGCCAGCGATCCACTGGACCGCATCCAGTAACCGAGGTCTCTTTCGTTTGCACGACGCACTGGACTCCGGCAAGACGCGCTACCGCGACCCCGAAATACGTGCTGTCGGGAAAGTGCGTTTGTACAATATCAATCCCTTCGTGCCGCAAGAATCGCGCGAACTGCCGAGACGCGGGCGATTGTTGTTGGGTGATGTAAGGAACTCACGCCGAGACGCATCACTCGGACAGTTGTCGGGTTCAAGTGTTCTGCGAGTGTTCACTTCGACCATCCAGCAAGCACAGATACGGAGTCACTTTATGCGATCAAACTTCTGGATGAGCCGAATAAGTTGCAGTTCGGTACCGGCCATAGCCAAGCTCTGTCGATGATAAAACAGACGCGAACGGTGGGGAAACTCTGGACGGTTTCGAAGCAAGGAAGATCGCGGATCTGAGCATGGCCGTTGGTAGGAGGTCAGAGTGTTGGTCGGTACGTTCCGGCGAAAGCTGAGCGAACAGTCGCTGATACAATCGTGCCTGATGGGCGAATGTGAATAGCTGCCCTACTCGGTCTGCCTGGCCAATGCGACATGGTTTCTGGTGGAATGATCTGGAAGCAGCGCAGCTATTCGATTTGCCAGTGAAATCGCATCTCCGGAAGGTACAAGGTACCCGGTGACGCCATCTTCCACGATTTCCGCTGTGCCACCCACATCAGTAGCAACGATGGGAACATCCCGCCACCGCCGATTCCAAGAGCACGTTCGGCAATCCTTCCGTGAACGACGATTGCACAAAAAGATCGAGGCATGGCGAGAAACTGGTCAAAGTCCTTGCGGAACCCCGCCAGGCGGCATCGATCGGATAGTCCGAGTGAATCGATCTGCCCCTTTATCGCTTCCCGCAAGTCACCGTCGCCAAAGATCACAAAGCCAACGTTTCGAACCCGCCGCGAACCTCTGCCGCGGCCTCGACAAAGACTCGAAATCCTTTTTCGGGGCTTAGTTCCCGCCGCTGCCAACGATCAATTCTGGTGGTGAGGGGAAAAACTGTTCCAACTGCGTGCGGTATAGGCCAACGGGGCGTCGAGAACCGCTCCGGACGTACCGCATCGTGGATGACTTGTACCTTCCGATCTGACACGCCAATTCTTCGAACTTTCTCCGCTTGCGCCGCAGAGACAGCCACACAACTCGATCCATCCAACGAATGCCATGCGATCCAATCGTTCATACAATTTGACCCGTCGGGTACCGCCGGTCCAACCGTGAGAAACCGACACGATTGGGACGCCGAAGGCGTCGTGCGACAGCCAGTCCGAGAATATTTGACTTGTAACCATGAGGGCACAACACGGAAGCACCGGTTGCCTGGACGACCTGTGTCAATTCGCTCAATGCACTGACGAGACGAGGGAAGTCGCTCTTGAGAGCAAAGGCATCGAATCCTTCAGCTTGTGTCGTCGCAACAAAATCGCGACAGTGTCCACCTTCAGAAAAAGTCACATATACCGATCGATGTGTCGACCTGAGCTCGCAACCGAGTTCCAGCATCTGACGTTCCGGCACCGTAGAACCGGGACGCGGTCAAATGGACGACGACCGGAATGTCTGCACTACGATTCGTGTCCTTCAGGGGACGTCTCTCATGGTTCATGGGTTGACTTGGTTACTCGTGGCCATAAGCGATATCGCAATATCTATCGCAAATAGGTGACAGGTCTGGATTTCGTTCGACTGGTGATCTTCGTAGCAATGAGCAACATGGCAAGCACCGCTACACAAAGGCTACGTTGAATTAGAAAGCAAGCGTTCGACAAAAGAACTGCCGCAGCGACGATGAGTTCCAGAAGAATCTAGAGAACAAATGACACAGGAACCAACTCCCCGCCTTCCCAGGCTGCTGCAAGTCGTACGCAGTCCATGTCGTCGCATCGAGTCTGCGGTTAGGAATGGACGGACGCTTCGCAGAATGCGAATCGCTCGTCAGCGACGAATGGATGTGAGCTTGCTCGTCGCAGTGATTTCGCGCGTGTGCTCGCGTCGTGGTTCGGTTTTATCGAACAGCGGGCCGCGTAGGCGAGAATTGATTCGCGCAGCGTTCCAAATCGACAGTGCCGTAGCAGCAAATCCAATTTCGCAAACGTGGACTTCAAGTTCACTCGGTGACGCCACGTTTCGGACGCGTGAACTGCTCGGCAATCTCGGCTGTTCTGCATCGATCTCCCAGGGGTGGACGTAGAACATGTACGGCTGTCGGCGGCGATGGATCTTTTCATGCAGCCGACCGTGAGTCGGTACGGGTAGAGTCGAAAATAGCCGCCGCCCGATACGGGGATGTTCCAGAAGCGGGTCTGCAGGACCGCGGGCGGGAACTCGAGGATCGATCCGGATTTGGTTTCCCGTCGGTGGATTCGAGGCTCGGAATCGGGCATGCCGTAACGATCGTGATAGATCGGGTAGATACTCGAATCGACTTCGATCCCCTCTTCGGCCAGGATTTCCAATGCCCACTGCGATCGCTTCGTAATCGAAAAACTGGGGGCGCGGTAACACGTCACGCGCACGCCAGACGCGTCTTCGATCGCCTTGAGCGAGTCCCGTAGATCGATCCGGAATTCGTCCGGTGTCTGCTGGTAGACCAGTCGATGCCAGAAACTGTGCGAGCCGATTTCGTGGCCGCGATCGCGAATCTCCTCGACCAGGTGCGGAAATTCGCGGCGGTCCAGCCGAGAACGAAAAACGTCGCCTTGTTCGTGCTTGTCGAGCAAGTCAAGCAGCCGCTGAGTGTTGTTGACCACGCGCGACGGATAGCTGGGCCATTTGTTACGATCGATTTGATCTTCGAAGGCCGAGACCTGGTAGTAGTCTTCCACGTCGACGGTGAAGGCGTTGAGCATGGGGCCCAGGGAGGGGGCGCGTGGTGCGAATCTCGCCGTGGCTGAAACCTGATTGGCGTGCATCGTGGGGGCCTTGGTCGGAGAAGTGATCGACGACGCGTGCTGTGTTCGACTAAAGCGTCGGATGACCGAATCGCAGATGCCGCCGGGCGCTGTTCGTGTAGTCGACGGAATCGGCCAACGAAGATACTAACAGTACCCGATCGCTGCCGATAAACAGCCGCTACTTGGGTTTGTTGGGCGAGCCGGTCCGCATGAGCGTGACCGTTGTTTTCGTGCTTGCCCAACTGATCGGGCGTAAGGGCTACTTCGGATAGAGAAGAACGGATTTCACGTAGGCATCGCTGCGGTCAACACCGGTTAGTCCGGATCGCGAACATTGCCCGGAATGAAGAACATCTTCAAGAATGTGCACAGGATAATTTGAAAATCGAGCAACAAGATCTGCGGTCTTGATGTACTCGACATCGAGCCGCAGCTTGCGGCGGACGCTGTCGATGCCGCTGTCGGGCGGCAAATTGACTTGGGCCAGGCCGGTGACACCGGGCAAGCACGCGAAGCCGTTCACAGTAACCGGGGATTTCTTCCTCCAGTACACGCACAAATTCCGGACGCTCCGGTCGCGGTCCGACCAGGCTCATCTCGCCCCTCACGACGTTGAGTAGCTGAGGCAGTTCGTCCAGGTGAGCTTTGCGGAGAAAGGTCGCCAATACGTGTTGTCCGCGGATCGCCCGGTGTCGACCAAACCGCGACCCGTTTGCGACTCGGCCTCACAGTGCATCGACCGCAGCTTGAACATCGTGTAAGTCTTGCCGTTACTTCCCACTCGCTCCTGGCGAAAGATTCCCGGGCCCGGCGAAGTCAAACGGATCAGCAGGACGAGCACGCCGATGACGGGCAAGACGGGTACCAGGAGAATCGCGGCGAAGACTCGTTCCGCCCAATTGTCACCCAACAGGTAGCTGGACACCGCGACACTGTCGTGCTGCCGACAGGATCTGTGCGAACACCGATTCAGGTGATAGATCTTCGAGGGCAATGTCGGTTTGAATACTGGTCATTGTCGCGTTCCTTCGACAAGGGGCAATGAATGGCGTGGTGAGTGTCGATTCTCGTGACGCTGGTTTGCCATGGGGAGAACCGTTCGTCATTCAGATTACGGCAGCGATCTTGTCACGGTACCGAGAAGTCGTGTCGCGTGTGGACCTTCGACGACTGCCTGCGAGAACGGCTTGAATCGGACGCGTGGCTGTGTGAATGCAGGTCGCGGAACCATATGTTTCTGAAGGACGGGGAGGAAGTCGGTCAGAAAAGACCGGACGACGGTTCATCTTCTTGTCGAAATGTGTATTAGGCTGGCACGTGGGCGGCCACCTGGATCTTGTACAGGTACGGTCGACCCGGGAAGCGTACTTGTGGGTTCTTGTCGGCCCGCCACGTTCGACCGTCGGACCACGCGTAGTAGACACGTTGCAGACCTCCGTCGAGGCCTTTCGACCGGAAAGTCATGGTCCAGAATTCGTCAGAGCCATGGCCTTCGATGGGGATGCTCGTTTCCTGCGGCTTTTGAATGATGGTGTAATCGCGACTGGAATAGCAGATGTCCGGGTGTATGTTCGGCTGTTTGTCGCGGGCGGTCCGACCAGTACAAAGACGCTCAACACCTGACCGGTTGACTCGGTGGGTGTAGATGCGATTGATATATCCGAAGCAATCGAGCAAGTTCAGCGCATTGTCGGGCAGGTCACTCGATCTCAACGTCTTCCAGTCGCCGAAGTCGTCGGGAAGTGCCTCAAGTGTTCTCGGCTGCGGCCGATGCCTTCGGGTACTCCCCAGCGGCCGCTGACGCGTCCGTGGATGACGGCCGGCACGATGGTCACAAGAATCGCGAGAACGAAGGCGATGGCAAGTGCTGCTGCGCGTCATTGGGTTTGTTTCAAGAGGTCCTGCATTTCGGAGAGGAGCTGGTGATCGGCTTCGGTCATGTACTGGTCGGTCAGTTTCCGGTCGACGGATTGTTGTGAAGCTGGCTGGCAGCTTCTTCGGTTTTCGCCGACTTCCTTGTAGGCGACTGCCAGATGGAACTGGTATCGTGGATCCGCGTCGCTGCTGCCGGCCGCGAACTCGAGCAACGGGACGGCCTCGCTGGCCCTGTTTTCGTAGACGTAGATCGTTCCCTTCGTATCGTAGAGGTCCGCGCGGGGCCCGGTGATCGCGATGGCCCGGTCGATATACTCGAGCGCCTTTCCGCGAAGGGCTGGGCTGTTCGGACATGATCGTCGCCAGGTTGTTCAAGGCGACGACGTTCTTTCGGATCCAGCTCAACGGCCTTTTGAAGCAATGGAATGGCGTCCTCGGTGCGGTTTTGAACGACTTTCACATTCGGACAGTGCCAGTAGCACGTCCGCATTGTTACCATACTTCTGTTGGGCGGCCTGAAGAATCAGTTCCGCTCGCTCGAAATCGCCGGTTGTGGCGTTACCGGTGACAGAACGCTCGCGAGGACGACAGCCGGCACGGCGGTATCGAACACCTTGGCAGCCTCAATGCAGAGATCAACAGCCTCCTCGACACGGTTCTGGCGGGCCAGGCAGATTGCCAGCGGCGCGAACTGTTTCGGGTCCAGGTCACGCAATTGGCGGCACCATTTTTCGGCTGCCGCAATACTGCTCGCATTGCGTGTACAGTGTCGCGACCGCGGCCGCGAGTTGTGCTTTTCGAGCGGTATCGCTGTTCGAGATCGATGCCAGAAACTGCTCCGCCGCCGGGTCGACCAGCGTGATGATCTCGGCTGACTTGTTCTGGGCAAACAGCAAACGGGAGTGCAGTTGCAGGGTTTCGAGATCCAAGGCACCGGCCGATTTTTCCTGCAGCTTATCTGAGCCAAAGCTGCGAGTTTTCCAGATCTTTGTGACGCAGCAGGAAATCGACATATGCGGCAATCGCTTTCGTATCCGCCGTGGGAAGTGCGACCAAGGCGCGGTATTGAGCCCGAGCCGCGCGCTCATTACCCTCTTGATCCCACAGATTGGCGAGCAGCAGTCGATCTGCCGGCACGGCCGTGTCGGACTCGACGAGTTTCTCCAGGATCTCGCGGGCCGCCGTCAGGTTCTCTGGACCGCCTCGCTGCGAGAGGAGCACGGCCTGGAGCCGACGATCAGGGACGCTCGCAGCGTCATCGGCGTGGGTGCCCTGGAGCAGTTCGCATGCTCGTTGCCACTGCCGGTCGCCCCCTTGCGCCGCCAGTAACGCGGCCAGTGTTCGTCGTGCTTCGCCGTAGTTCGGCTCAACCCGCAGCACGTTCTCGAGCAAGGCAATCGCGCGATCTCGATTGTCGTCCAGGTAGAAGGATGCCAGCCGCATCTTGACGCGAATATTCGCCGGGTCTCTTTTGGACGGCGTCAAGATAATGCGTCTCGGCGTTCTCGCGATCCTCGAGCAGTTCATAGCCCTGGGCCAGGACGAACGCTCGTTGAGCTTCCGTCAGTGTGGCGTTGTCGGCCATGTCCTGGAGTGTTGTGCGTGCTTCGTCAGGTTTCCCCGTTCGCACGTAGGCGGTAAACAGCGCATTCCAGGTCCGGGCATCTTGGGGAGCCAGTTTCGTTGCCTCGCGGAGGACCGTTTCGGCTTCGTCATGCTGTGCGTCGAGCCGTAGCATTTGGCCATACCAGATGCGAGCCATCACGTCGTCGGGGCGTTGCGCGGCCGCTTGGCGCGCGACTTCAACGCCGCGTTTCGGCTCGTTCAGTTGCACGGCGACGTTGAGCGCCACGGATGAAAGCTGGCTTGACGACGCGATGGCATCCCCCAGTTCCGCCAGGTACTCGTCCGCTTTCTTGAATTCGTTGTTCTGATACAGAGCGGTGATTAGACCCTCGTAAACGACCAGCCGACGATCGCCGAGTTTCAATGCTCGTTGATAAGCGTCGGCGGCCGGTCGAAAACGGCCCCGACTCTGTTCCAGTTGCCCCTCGAGAAAATGGACCACGGACCAATTCGGGCGCAGGCCTTTCAGGCGATTCAGTTCGTTGGCGGCCTCCAACAGCTTGCCGTCGCGTGCGGCTTGTGTGGCAGTCGGCAATTCGGCCGAGAATCCGGCGGACTTTGAAACAACTGCCCGCGGACTGAAGGCCCGGCACATTCTTTGAAAATCGCGATTCCCAGACACTCGCTGTTTCGAAGTCCTGTTGTTGCATCGCGCTTTCCGCGCGCATCTGGGCGATCGACAGGTCCTCGGGATGGTCTTTCCAGAGCTGTTCGAGAATCTGATTGGCCGCCTTCGAATCGTTTTGGAGCAGAGCAATCTGCGCGAGCATTTTCTTGATCGATACGACGTCGCCGCTGGGAGCCGTGGCCGACCTGCTCTCCAGCAGTTGGCGGGCCGCGTCGAATTGTTTGCGCTGCACCAGCAGTCGCGACCGCAGGACGCACGTTTCTGTCTTGTCAGGTGTCAAATCCTCGAAACGCTGCAAAGCTCGCTCGGCATCCGCTCCACAGCCCAACTCTTCGTACAGCCCAACCAGTCGTTCCATCAGCGGTGCGGAATTCTCATGTTGCCGTTCGGCCGCCCGGACGATTTCGAGTGCCTGATTCACTCCCTGATCGCGTTCGTTCTGTTCCGCCGCTCGGATCAGTCGGTAGTCCGCTGCCAGCAAGTCGATTTTCCAGCTCTCGGGGAACTCCTGGGTGGTCTTGAGCGATTGGACGTTTTGCAGCACGGAATCGAATTCGGTCCAATCGCGTGCTGCTTGAGGGACCGTTCTTTGTTTCTCGAGTAGCGTTCGCGCCAGGTGCAAGTTCGTGATGGGCGACGCGCCCAATACTAACGCCCGCCGATAGAGCGCGATCGCGTTGTCAATGGCCCCGGCGGTTTCCCACGCGGATGCAGCCAGAACGCACGTTGTGGATTCCTGTTTGCGAACGGCCGCCGCATTTTCGTAGGCTATCGCCGCTTCATCCCACTGTCCGAGTGCCTTGCAGCACGAGCCGACAAGCATGTATGCACGGTATGTCTCGGTGCTCTCGCTTTCCGATGTCGCCGAGCCGGCAAGCACACTGCGCAACAGTGGAAGTGCATCGGAAAACTGCCTCTGGCTCACCAGCCACCGGGCTCGCATTAAGGCGACGGATCGTTTCAGCGGAGCCAGCAGCTGGCGATTAGCGCGGGACTCGAGTCGTTTCAGTTGTTCTTCAATTCGCCCGATTACGGCGTCTTCGCCCGTCAGATCCTCACTGGCCAGGAGAACTTCAGCCATTTGCCAGTCGATTAAGAGGCTCCCCTCTTTGATCGCCTCAAGTCCACGACGCCAGATCGCAATTGCCTCCGTCGTATCCCCCAGCGCCGCGGAAACCGCGCCCCAGCCGGCGTAGGCTGATTCGTTCTTGGCGTCGATTTTCTCAATAATGTACCGATAATGTTCGCGTGATTGTTCCAGATGTGCGCGAGCCTCTGTCGACATCGTGACATTGGCGGATGCGGGGGCTGCCGGCGCACCTGGGTCGGCCGCAACGTCCTGCCCGGTGTTCGACGAACTCCCAGCGGTGACAAGCTTTCCAGCAAGGCTCCGTTCATAGTGCGCGGCTGCTAATTGTACGGCGAGATCGTCACGGCCAAGCTGCAATGCGGTCTGCAAGTCTTCGGATGCGCCCGGCAGATCGTGCTTCACGCGATACGAAAATCGTACCAGCCAGGCAGCTGGATCGTTCGGAATTTCTTGAACCAACGTAGCCATCAGATCATCGGCTGCCAGATTCCGGTCCGCGAGGGTCAGACGGTTGGCCGGCCCTTGGTCTTCCTTCTTGATCTTCTCGTCCCATACGCTCAATGCGGGCTCATCGCGATAGATAGTGGCGAGAATGCCCGCCAGTTGGGGGTCCATGTTCAAGGCCAACGCGTCCCGGAAGGCGGGGACCAAGGCAGCAGTAATTGGAACCGGCTGAACTTCATTTTTCCCTTCCCCTTCCTCTGCCTGGCCAGTACCCGAACCGATGGCTGACTGGTCACTGTCCGACTTGTAGCGACCGTAGGTGGCCAACGCCAACAGCTTGGCTGCCTCGAACCTCGTAGTATCGGTGGCGCTCGCTGGGTCCGTTGGCGTACGGTTTCCATCCAACTGAGCAAGGAGCTTTTTGGCTTCCGTTTCGGCTTCAAAAAACCGGCGCTGCTTGATCAGCGATTTGGTCAAGGACTGTCTCAAACCAATTTGCTCGTCCGGTGCTGCAACTCCCAGGGCCAGGTAATAGAGTTCGATAGATCGCGCCAGCTGATCTTGGTTTTCGACACTTTGATCGTAGACTCTGGCCAGATGCGACATCGCGGCCGTGTCGTCAGGCTGCAGCCGCGTATAGCGAAACAGATAACTTGCGGCCGCCGAGAAATCCGACTCCTCCTCGAGCACCTTGGCCTGGGCAAGGAGTGTCTGGGCGGCCTTCCCTGCCTGGAACTCTGCGCCAAAAATATCGCGCACCGAATCCCACGACGACGACGATCACGGAGGCGACCAGTAGAGGAACATTGACTGATCGCCGGGAGGCGAGATCCCGTGGCGTGTCTTTTCGCATATCAGCTGATCGGGGGTATTGTTTTCGTCGAAGCATGAAAAGCCGCTAAGCGGGTTGGATTAAACGAACGAGAATGTGCTGTATTAGCGTGTTAGTCGTATATTGTGTAGTGGGTATGTTTAGAATAGAAACTCGAAATCCCAAGCACGAAATGAAAAAAATCCCAAACATATATGGGTGAAACAAACACATCCCTTTACACGGAGGAATCACGCGATGGGTGAAAACCAATCTTGGTTATTTGAGCCGACATTCAACCGTTCCGTCAAGGTGGAGAGCAAGGACGAGCGGATCACTACAGATGGCGGCGCGATCCTGTTGCGTGAGGCTGATCATCAGCTTGGGTTGACCGAGTATCTGGCCAACCAACTGTTTGATCCGCGTCGTGAAGATAGGATCCGGTATACGCTGACGGAACTCCTGCGTGAACGCCTGTTCGCGATGGCGCTGGGGTATTCGGTACAGGACGATGCGGACCGCCTTGCCCATGATCCGGCCTTCAAAATGGCAGTCTGGGATCGGCGTGGTGATGACGTCATCGACGAGCGTCTCGCCAGTCAACCGACACAGTCGCGTCTCCTCTCCATTCTGGCTCACGAAGATAATCGCGAGAAGTTTCGCGACGGATTGTTCGAATCGGTCAGTCGCTATTTTCTCTCTGCGGGACCGCAGCGGCGTGTCCTCCGCGCGACCATTGATGTGGATAGTTTTCCCATCGAAGTTCACGGGCGCAAAGCGGCGCGGCCTACAATGGCCACTACGGTGCCAAGATCTATCATCCGCTGGTGGCCAGCATCTGCGTCGACGGCAAGTATGATGCGGCGCGGCCTGGGAGCCGTTTGGGGAACGGCTTCATCGCGGCGCAATTGCGGCCCGGCAATGCCTACACCGCCGATGACAGTCTGCCCTTCATGCAAGCCCTCGTCGCGCGAGTTCGCCAGATCTGCCGCTACTTCGACTTTCGTCTGGATGCAGGCTTTGTCACGGGTGAGATCATGGATCCCTTGACCGACGATCATGTGCGTTTTCTCGGCCGAATCAAGGCCAATCCGCGGTTGGAGGCCCTAGCCGAACCGCACCTCACGCGGCCTGCAGGACGACCACCGAAGAACGGGTATGAGCGGGTCATTGAATTGGGGCAATATCAAGCAGACGCTTGGAAACACTCCCAACGTTTGATTTTAGTCATCGTCGATGAACCCGATTCCCAGGGCCTTCTTTTTGACATGCCCCGCTATTTCTTCTTGCTCACGAACCACCCCAGGAGCACGCGTTCGGGATGGGACATTCTGCAGCACTATCGCCAGCGTGGCACCTTCGAAGATCGCTTAGGGGAATTCAATACCGTCTTGGGACCTCATCTTTCTCAACAGGATTGCTGGAAGAATGACGTGAACTTGGTCATGGCCCTCTTGGCCTTCAACTTGTCATCTTTCCTGCGGTCGGAATTGGAGGCCGCTCATCACGGCAGTTGGGACCTGGTTCGGTTTCGTGACTGCGTATTGAAAGCTGGTGGACGCGTCGTGAAGCACGGAAGTCGTCTCGTTGTCAAGTTGGCCAAAGCCGTCGCTAACTTCTGGTCCACCTTGTCCGCGCGAATTGCCCGCTGGAGGTTACCCGCATCCTATCCGACACGCATCGGTCCACAGCCGCGCAGTTGGATGCCACCACCAGCACATGCCCACCTGGAAATGACCTACCGCGAGTGACAAAGGACTCGTCGCGCATTCTTCTCACATCCATCACAATCAGCAGCTCTTGGGGGAAAGGGGGCGGTCTGCGCAGAAGGCTCGGAACCCCATTCCGCCGTGCTTTCACCGGTCCCCACACACCCCATAATAACGCGCGAGTGGGAAGGGAAAGTAAGAGACGAGTCGACTCGCTGGTAGCTGGCCAGTTGTGATCCCGGCCGGGGCAAGCCCGGCGGAAATCGGAAGACACCGAAGTTGTTTTTCCCCAGCCCTAAGATCCCTGTTATCCTCAGATATGTCGCGTTGTGTTCTTGTACGAATAGCTTCCGTACCGGCTGGCATAGTGGTGCGTGGGGACGCCGCTCATGACGACTCCAATCGAGTTCACCCCGGCGCTTGCCAGGCGGGAGTGGGCTCCCTGCAATTGTCCCAGCCGAGTGCGATCTCGCATGGCGCACAACAGAACCGCGTCGGATTGCCTGGCCAACAGCAGGGCCTCACTGGCTGCCAGGACCGGCGGCGTGTCGACGATAATGTACCTGTAGTTCGCTTTGGCCGCTTCGAGGACGCGAGCAAACGCATCGTTATTGAGTAAACGGTGGGGGCTCGATTCGAGAAAGCCCGCCGGCAGCAGGTCCAGATGTTGGCAATCGGTTCCGACGACGGCAGCAGCCAGGTCGGACTCGTCGGCCAGCACTTCGGCCAAGCCGGGACTCAGCGGGACTTCGAAAATCCGATGTACGTCCGGTGCCCGCATGTCTCCGTCAATCAGCAAGGTTGGGCGACCGGTCGACTTGGCAATGCTGATTGCCAATTCGGTGGCCACACTTGTCTTGCCCTCGGAACTGACCGCACTGGCGATCGCCAGTACCCGCATATCGTGATGCGCCTGGGACAATACCAAATAGGTTGTCAGGCCATCGACGCTCTCTTCGAAAAGATGACGTCCGTAGGCCAGTCGCTTCTGCGACCGTTGGCTATAGCCGATTCGTGGCAACGAGACAATTTCTCCGACGACGGTCAGGCCCCCAATCTGTTCGATCTCGTGGGTGGCATTGACGCGTTTGAGCAAATACTCCCAGCCCGTGGCAAGTCCGAACGGGATGCAGGACGCCACGAGAAAAACGAGGAACATTTCCTTGAAAGGGAGCGGTTTCACCGGGGAAAGGGGAATTTTCGCTTCGCTTTCCAGTGTGATCCACGTGGGAGCATTCCGTTCGGTCTTGATCTGCGTGATGCGCGTCTGCAGAACGTCATAGACGTCCTCGGCTTGTTGCAGTTCTCGGTTCGCGAAATCCAGTTCTAGCTGATTCCCGACTGATTTGGTATTCTCGCCTAACGCGGCAGTGAGTTTCCCCTTGAGTGTTTTGATCGTCGCTTGTTCGCGTGCGAGTTGAGACTTCAACGATTCGATGTCGATAGCGCGGCTTGTCTGCAATTGAGATCGCAATTCCGCGCCGATTCGAATCTTCATTTCGCTGCGCAATTTGGCCAGTGCCTTCTCCTCTTGCTCAACACGCGACAGGTATTGGCGGTAGATTGGATTGTTGCTGCCGTCTTGGAATCGATCCGCGAGTGTTTCCAGCTCTCGTCGCTGCTCCTCCAGTCGGTTGCGTTGCTCAAGCAGCTCTTGATCCACGCGAGAGTTTACCACCTCGTCGGGAATCGCCACCGCCAGTGCATTCTCGGCTTCTGCGTACTGGATATCGGCTTGCAGCAGTATTTCTTGGACTTCCGCCTCCGTGAGACTTGCTTGAATTTGTGCGATTGGGTCGGCTGCTGGGTTCTGAGCGGGCTGATTCTGCTGAAGGAATGACGGTACTACATTGGCCTCTTCCGACAGCACTCGCACATTGTCGCGCAGACGCTCGACATTCTTCCGATGTTTCTCCAGTTCGCCTTCCAGCAAAGCTATCACGCCGTCGTTTCGCTTGCCTTCAAAGGTAGACTGGTATTTCAGGTACGACTCGACAGCCGCGTTGACCATCGTTGTCGCGTCCGCCGCTGCCGAGCAGGTATACTCGATGCGAAACAGGTCGGATTCCCCAACGGCGTTTACCTTGAGCGCTTTCTGGATATGTGCCAGCGGGTTTTCGGCTTCGCGAATCTCCTTCTGCTGCAGGATTTCCGGTTGACTCAGCAAGGGATTGAGTACCATCGGGCTGTGCAGCAGTTCCCGTTGTGTCTCGATAAAACGCGCTGGCGGACTGGGCGGGGAAGGGAAGGCAATATAGAACCGGTTCGTTTCAATGCGGATGATGGCCGAGGCGGTATACTGCATTTCGAACAGCAGCCAGACCGCGGCGGCCCCGGCGGCGCCAAAAAGAATGGCTATCGGGGCGGCAACCTTCCACCATCGACGTGCAGCATGTAATACAAGCGTCGGGCTGATCCCCTCGTTCTTCGTGCTGCGGCCGTGGGGACTACCGATTGCTGCGTTGGAAGGAATTCTACGGTCCATTGTCGAGTACCTGTCTAAACGTAGTGAGCCGGGGGGCTCAATTCATCGGTCCATTGCCGGTTGGGGGCGCGAGGGCGGACTGCCTGATCATGCCGCGCACGTCCAACTGTTCCGTGCGAGGAAGAAGTTTGTCGATGTACCAGAGGGTAACGGCAAACATCAACGCTGCCAGCGGAAGCATTAGCCAGCCAGCGAGGTCGTGCGAAAATCGACTGGCCAGTTCATCGGACGCGTATTCCTGCAACAACCCCGTGAACACGATACGCGCTGAATTCGCGATCAGCGCGATTGGCAGCACACTGGCCGCCAGCACTATTTTTTCCCACCAGCTTCGGCGGGTCAGCACCATGTAGGCAAAGGCGAGTGCCGCGATCCCGACAAAAATCCGTAAGCCGGAACATGCCTGCTCGACCTCCAGCGTCTGCTCGCGGAGCAGAATCGTGTTGCCTTCCGTCAATGCCGGCAGGCCAAAACACTGTAGCGCCCAACCGCTCAGCTTGGCGGCAATTGACTGCAGCGGATTGCTCAACCAGCGTTCCACACGGAACGGGAGTGGTATCATGAACAACAGAAAGGCGATCGATGGCAGACTCCAACGGAGCCAACGCCAGCCACCCAGGAGCCAGGCGATGCCCGCCGCCCAAAGCAGAATCGACCAGCCATCGATGGGCTGCAGAAAATATTGCGCGGCGGCAAATCGCATGGTTGCCGCAGCGCACAGCAAAGCGACTCCAGGCCAGAGCCGGTGATACAAGGAGAGGCCCGGAAACTGGTCACGACGGTCCCACAGGAAGTAGATCGCCAACGGAACAACGAAGAACCCGTGCGAGTAATCCGGTTGTGTGTCCCACGCCCGCACCAGTGCCACGAGCGTCGGCCAATACGACCATAGAAATGCAGCGGAGAGAAGGCCGGCAGCTGCCGCCAAAGTCCAACGACTGGTGGTGAGCAGTGCATTATCTTCCGGCGACACGCAGTTTGGATGCGCGTTGGATCGGTGATTCGATCCCTCAGACGACGATGCCGGTCGTCGGCGGTGTTCGTGGTCCTTGCCGCGGCGACCTCTGGAAACTGGCTTATGCATACCTGAAACTGCGTCGGCTACAAGACTTTGGGATTCGGCCGAGTCGGTCGGAAGCTGGATCTAAAGTGGGCTGGAAGGCAGCGTCAAATCGGGTCTGCAATCGATGCAGGTGATTGAGAAACGGCAGCCCAAGGCGTGCGCTGGATTTGAGAGAGCTGAAAGACAGGAGGGCCAGAGCGGTGCGCACTCCGTCCCGGTGGGTTGTCATGACCTAACCCAAAGGTTGCATAAATCAACCATCAAATCCGAAGGAAGCGGCACCGGAAATTACGGCCAAAGCAAGCTGTCCTGCCCCCCCCCATTTCAATGGGTTCAATATAACTGCAAAACGGCCATCGTCAACCGTCTTGTCGGCATTATTCTGGAATTGCGATTTCTCGCTGAGGCAATGGCTGGGATATATGGCACGGCTGGGGTTCCCCCGATGCGCGAGGGTTGGGTTGAGAGTGGTCTGGAGGTTGGGAAATTGACGTCGCGGTTCCCGCACTCGGCTCCCCGGCAACGGTTGCTGCGGCCAGTTGGGTGGTCTCCAGGTATTGACTTTCGCTCGGAATTGGCGTCTAATTCCACGAGGTAGGCAGGTAAATAGGGGAGTACGGATGTTAGCTCTGAACCGAACATGCCACTTGTTGAGTGCTGCGGTCGTCGCGGCGCTGACGGTGGTCGTGTTTTCGAGTTCGGCTGCGGCTAGCGTCATTCTGTTGGAAGTGCCCGACGTCGCGTACTTCGAGAGTATTGCAGCTGATGTCGACTGCTCGCCGGTCACCGAGACGCCGGAGTACATTCGGGCCGACTCGAATCATCCGTCGGACATGGCACCGTCTTCGATTGGTGCTTCTACTTCGAGCAGCGTGCCCTGCTTGGGTGCGTTGCCTTCGCACGTCGCGCTCGGTCAACTTGTGGTTTGGTTGGCACAGTCTGGCGAGCGCTTGATGCTCCAAGCCCATCTTCGCGGTCTGGAACGCCCTCCGAAACAGCGCTGAACCATGGGATACTAGTTTCCTGTTGGTTGGTATTAGCTGTTAATCTATGGAGGGAGTATTCACTTGAATACAAAATTGCGTGTTTTGATTCTCGTTTGTGCCGGTTTTGTGGTGGGAATGTTGACAGACCGCGCTGACGCGGCTGTACAGTTCTCGATCACTGGCGCTGAGTTTACGAATCTGGTGGGTGCGAACGAGGCGTTTAAGTGGTCCGTTACGCCGGCCGCAACCCCGCTCGTGCTCGATAGCATCGAAGTTGGCGAAACGACTGATGCATTCACATACGGCACGTTCAACACATCTGACTTTGGTTTGGATGTGTGGGATCTATTGGATAACAACGATAGATTCAATGTGAATCTGCAGGTCGAGCCACCAGACCCGGCAGCGTCGTTTGGCAGTGTTGGCCGTCCCGATGCCGCGCTCGAATTCAGTTGGAGCTGGCGTGACGGTGTGCGAGTAATTGATTTCGTGGATGTCAATTTTGACAACACGCCGATTGTTATGAGCGCCGACGGGGTGACCTATGCCGTCACTTTCCTGGACACGGCCAGGCTCTTTGCCAACGGTAGTCTCGATTTGCAGGCGCAAATCACGCTACTGTCCCAGGCAGTTCCTGAACCGGCGGCCATTTTCGTGTGGACGGTGCTTGGCCTGACCTTTGGTGTTGGCATCCATCGGTCACGATCCAAGCGCAGGAAGAGCTGATCAAGTTGGCGCGAGCTGGCGAATGATGAACGCGAGAACGCACCGGCTTCGGCCGGTGCGTTTTTGTGTCGCCAAATCATCCGTAGAACGGAATTCATTCCGTTCCTGCAGCATCCACCCCGTTCCATTTCCATAACCGTAGAACGGAATTCATTCCGTTCCTGCAGTATCCACCCCGTTCCATTTCCATAACCGTAGCACGGAATTCATTCCGTTCCTGCAGCATCCACCCCGTTCCGTTTCCGTAACCGTAGCACGGAATTCATTCCGTTCCTGCAGCATCCACCCCGTTCCATTTCCATAACCGTAGAACGGAATTCATTCCGTTCCTGCAGTATCCACCCGTTCTCTATTTCCATCACCGTCGACCGATTCGACGCAGAAATACATTTCCCGCTCCAATCCGCAGAATTCGGTTCTGTCGCACCAGCACGGACGTTTCTCCAGAATATGGGGGTAACGCACTATGACGTCTTTGCGCAATTCACGTCGCCAACTCTGGCGCACTTTGCCAGGCCATCTGGCCATGGCACTTACAGTCTCAATAATCGGTTGTTCGGAGCCCGGCAGCGAGCACGAGCAACGAGGTGATCAAGCGAACGAGAAGCAGGAATATCGGGCCGCCATAGCGTCCTATTCAGCTGCGATTCGCGACGCATCTGACATGGGCAGGTACTACTCCAAACGGGGCGAAGCGTACGTGGCCGTTAAGGACTATGAAGCAGCGCTGGCAGATTTCGACCGATATAAAGAGCTTTCAGGTGACGACTCGAATTTCCTGCAGTTGCGGGCCATCGTGCTACTGCGTCTTGGACGATACGACGATGCGATCCAGCAGCTGACCGATTGTATTGAGACGGATCCCTGTTCGGACAATTACCGTTTGCGTGGCAGCGCTTTTATGGAAATGCTGCGGTGCTCGCAGGCGGTCGACGATTTTGATCAGGTGCTGCGTCTCAACCCGCTCGATTCCGCCGCACTACTGATGCGTGGCCAAGCCTGTTTGCGATTGAAATGGAATGACAAGGCCGAAGCCGATTTCAGTCGGGCCATTGAGATCGAGCCCGATCTGGCATCGGCGTACTGGAGTCGTGCGCAAGCTCGCCAACGGATGGGAAAGCTGGAGCTGGGGACGCAGGACCGCGCCCAGGCACTCGCACTGGACCCTAGCCTTGATTTCACCAACACCGCGGTGGGACGCGATTTCGTCCGCGATCTTGGAGCGCCCAACGGTAGCGGCGAGTTACTGCTGGACGTGCCGAAATAGCAGAGGGCCGTCTCGGGCGGTGGGGTGCCGAGGGGGGGCGGAATCGGTGACGCGGAATTGCGCGATGTGGCGTTTCGTGCGTCAGGTCTTTGCAGCACACCGCCATTGTCGTCTCGTTGCCATTTAATTGGCTGTTGCCGCTGCATCGAGGAACAAAAAACACCGGCCGCCAGTATGAGCTGACGGCCGGTGATAGTGTCCCGAGATATTCAGGCAACGTTACTTGCGATTGCGACGGCGGCGCACTAAAGCCGCACCGATCAGGCCGAGCACCGACCAGACGGCAACTGCCGCCGGCTCGGGCACCGACATGAGCGTGAGCTGGCTTTGGGCGTGCACGGTTCCCGTGGCGTCCGTCGTGTACAGGTTGGCGACCTTTACGGCGTCGCCAGTGTATTCGCTCAGGTCATCGTCGTAGTAATCCCTGATCAAATTACCTAAGTCGGTAAGCGATCCGGTGTACTCGTTCTCGAACGTCCAGATCACCATTTGCACCTGCTGATTCGCCTCGGCGCTGGAGTATGAGAACCCGTTTACGCCCGTGAAGATTTCGTCAAGCTTGTCAGATCGCCAGTCGATGTAGAGCTTGGCTGTGCCGACTGAAAGCGGATCACGGCCATTGACCGCACCAGCGCCACCCCCGATGGCAGCATCATCAACGGTCACGCTATAAACATTACCTAGAGTGATGTGTTCGCCGTACTCGAGACAGAACGTCTCAAACGTCCTGCTCGTGTCCTCCTGGACGGTGAGCCGGAAGGGGCCGCCATTGCCGGTTCGATAATCGCCACTCGTGATTTTGACTGTCTCGCCATTCAGAACGTAGGATGCTGAGGCGGTTGACGCTAGTCCAGCGACCATACCGGCCACAGCCAAAAAAACTGCCACTTTCTTCATGTGATTAGGTTCCTTGAAAAATAATTGGATGTAGACAGATCCTGCCATCGTTGGCAGTCGAGTACCGCACTACAGTCCAATTCGTGGTGGTCGGAACCATCGCCAGATCGGTGCTCGTGGGAGCGTCAACTTGGATTCTGGCGAGAGAGTTGCCCGTGGCGTCTCGAACACAGGGGACTCAAGACAGTCCGTAAACGCCATCCCGCCAACGCCTGAGCCGTTGACCTGTGACAGCGAGGCAGTGTCTGAACCCATGGCCCCCGAAAGATCGACCTCAGTTTCGTCCTCGTGGGGACAATCGGGTGCCTGTTGGGTACTCGGTTCCAGTTCGATCGCAAACCCGTACGATACCGGCGATCCAGCAACGGAACCTTCCGCACCTGTGCCGAGCCACAATGACAAATCGTCCACCAGGACACAGCGATGAACGTTTGCGCTGCCGTCGCAAAGCACGATGGCACCGTTCGCGTGCTGCGCATACCAAGATCGCTGCAGCAAAGCTGCCGACCAAAACGGCATTTTTGAGCGCGCTAGGGTACATCCGTCGTCTCACAACCTGTCGGCGCGTACGCATTACGCATAATAACCAGTAGAATACATCAGTATCTTAAGTCTGTTCGCGTTTCGAGCTGCAAACCTGACAATCACCGCCAGAACATCGGTCCTGGCGAAAGTCCGATCCCAACCAGCCCAGCGCGATATGGGAGCCGCAGTCGATAAGGGGCTAGTCGAATACGGGCTCGTAAGAGGGCAGAAGGTCGACCCTCCACCCATTTCGCGAGGCGGATCGTCTGTCTTCACCACCCGGAATAGTGGGTTTATTCTGTGTCGATGGTCACGTTGAGATCCGACCGGGAAAGATCCTCTTTGCCGCCAGTGGTGAATCGCGGTCAGCGACGACGTTGTGCGCAATCGTCATTTTCCCCGCACGATTCTGGCCACGTTGCATGAGACGCCGCCATTTGTCAAACTCCGTTCCCCGTTGTGATCGTCGAATCGTCGCCGCCCCAGGGTACGGCTCCCCCGGCCCACGGAGCTCTTCACCACAACGTGGTGGCACCCCAAAGCCCAGGGTTCGGCCCCCACGCCGCAAGGCGTGGGGGCCGAACCCTGGGGTGGCGTGCGGCGTCGAGCATGCACCCCAACGGGGTGCGACAAGACCGACGTGGCCCCATCCGAACGCGTCACCTCATGCCCGTGCCCCATTCCAACCCGGGGACGAATCGGGCCGTGTTATGTGGGGCGACCGCATTTTGTTCAACCCCGTTGGGGTTGCCGGCGCCGAATCGTCGCCGCCCCAGGGTACGGCTCCCCGGCCCGCGGGGCCGAGGAGCCGTACCCTGGGCTTTGGAGTGCCACCACGTTGTGGTGAAGAGATGCACACGTTGGGCTTTGGGTTGCCACCAGGTTGCGGCGATGAAATGCCAACGTTGCGCATCATATTGGCTGGCCGCCACGTTGTGGCGAACACGCCCTATGCCACCGCGGTGACACAACGTGCACCGGGACGGTTTTCATGGCGACGCGGCGTACACTCGGAGGGTTTTCACCACAACGTGGTGGCACCCCAAAGCCCAGGGTTCGGCCCCCACG
>CAWDIM010000026.1:0-691497 GCA_963802295.1 uncultured Planctomycetota bacterium
GTGTGCCAAACGACCGGGACATGATGTAGTATTCTCCGCCACCGTGAACCCGTTGATTCGTGGCGATTTCCGCAATAGCCATAGCTGTGGGAATGGTCACCGCATGGCCGAGCAGTATGATCGCGATGGTGCCGAGAAAGCCGATGTTGCCCACTGCATAGCCGAATCGCAGAAACAATACCGCACCGAGAATCGTTGAGATGGCAGTCAGGAATACTGGCGCGGTTCCGAATTGATGTCGGCTGTGGCTAATGGGAGCCGAATTCACCATGCGCTTCTCCTTGACATCAGCAGCGTTGACAACAAATGGCCTCCTTGCACGTGACACGCGGCACGATGGGGCGCCGCCATTGTGAACTGGAAGATGATGACTTACGACGTTTCTCACACGAAGCTGCAATATACCAAAACCACACTTTGGCGTCGTCCAGGTAGGAAGTAACCAGAGTTGAGATGCGGACGCGGAGAAAAACAGAGCAATGGCGAGGTCAGGCAGCATGAGCGGGCGAAGCCCTGTCAGGCTCTACTGTGTTGACAAGGACAGGTGGTTTCGATAGCCTCTGGGGTGTGACCGGACGGTGAGTCGGCGGCGAAGTGTGCGTCGTCGCCAAGGCTGTTCGTAAAAACGTAGCACCGGCACGTGACTTCTTGTCATTTCCTTCACTCCGGTTCGTTATTGGAGTGACACCGATTACGCTTGCGGTTCAATCGCGACGGCAAGACGGCGGCGTCCTGCAGAGTCGACGCTAGGGTTAGTTTGCGGGCCCGGGCAACGTGGCGCCTTGTCCGCCTGTTTAACGCACCTCAAGGCCAAGTCTCTTCATGCCAGTTTTGCCAGGCCATTCGCGGAGGAGTCAAGCACATGAAAAAGCAACCCCCGGCAGCCAAGTCGCCCTTGTACATTGTGCTCATCAGCGTACACGGGTTAGTTCGTGGTCACGAGCTGGAGTTGGGACGTGATGCGGACACTGGCGGCCAAGTCAAGTACGTCGTGGAGCTTGCTCGTGCCTTGAGCGAGCGCGCCGATGTCGAGAAAGTGGATTTGCTGACGCGACGTGTCCTCGACGCTCAGGTCAGTCCCGACTATGCGGAACCCTTCGAGTCGCTGTCTGAAAAGGCCCGTATCGTGCGGATCGAATGTGGCGAACCGAAGTACCTCCGCAAGGAGACTTTGTGGGATTCGCTGGAGAACTTTTCCGATAACGCCCTCACGTACATCAAAGGTCAAGGACGTGTTCCGGATGTGATCCACAGTCATTACGCGGATGCGGGATATGTGGGCGTGCGACTCTCACACCAGCTCGGGATTCCGCTAGTGCATACCGGCCACTCGCTTGGGCGGACCAAGCGCAAGCAGCTGCTGGCAAGTGGTGTCCAACGCAGCGAAATCGAAGAGACCTATAACATCTCGCGCCGTATCGACGCAGAGGAAACCACGTTGGGGGCTGCCCAACTGGTCATCACCAGCACGCAGCAGGAGATCGAACTGCAATATGGACTTTACGACTTCTACCAACCCACCTGCATGCGAGTGATTCCGCCGGGCACGGATCTGTCCAAGCTCTTCCCGCCCCGGGGAAGCGATAAAGGCAGTGAAATCGCGAAGCAAATCGGCCGATTCTTGACCCATCCCAACAAGCCGATCATCCTGGCGCTGTCGCGACCAGACCCGAAGAAGAATCTCGTCTCGTTGATTGAGGCATACGGTGAATCACCGGCGTTGCAGCAAGCTGCGAATCTGGTGCTTGTGGCGGGCAATCGCGACGACATTCACGATATGGAAAATGTCACAAAAACGGTCTTGAATGAAATACTGCTCGCCATCGACAGGTACGATCTGTACGGCAAAGTGGCGTATCCGAAGCATCATCGTCCCGAGGAGGTCGCCCAACTCTATCGCCTTGCGGCGGCTTCTCGCGGAGTATTCGTCAATCCTGCGCTCACCGAGCCGTTTGGCTTAACGTTGATTGAAGCGGCGGCTTGCGGCCTGCCGATCGTGGCCACTGACGATGGAGGACCGAAGGATATCATCAAGAATTGTAAGAATGGCTATCTGATCAATCCACTCGACAAGGCGACGATGGCGGAAACACTTTTGAAGACGCTCACCGACAAGCTGCAACGACGGCGTTTCTCCCAGAATGGGATTCGAGGTGTGCGCCGGCACTATTCGTGGCAGGCACATGTGGAGCAGTATCTGACCGTCATCCGGCCGCTCGTGGAAAGGGCTGAGTCGATATCCAGAATGCAGCTGACTCGCAAGCCAGTCATGTTTCGTGATCGAGCGATCTTCACCAGTCTCGATTTGAACTTAACCGGCGATCGTGAGTCATTGGCGGAGTTTTTGCGGACTATGCAAGCTCATCGTAGGTCGATCATCTTCGGCATTGCGACCGGCCGCCACCTTGACGACGTCTTGGCCACGTTGCGCGAATACAGCATTCCTCAGCCCGACGTGTTGATTTGTAGCCAGGGTACCGAGATCTACTACGCGCCGAATCTGACCCAAGACGTGGTGTGGGAGCGTCACATCAACCATCTGTGGATCCCACAAGCGGTGCGTGACATCCTGCGCGAGACACCGGGACTCACGATGCAGCCGAAAGACCATCAGAGCGCCTACAAAATCAGCTATTTCGTCGACCCGGTCGTGGCCGACATCCAGGCTGTCCGTCAGACGCTCCAGCGCAACGAGCAGCGGGTCAATGCCGTCTTTTCCTTTGGGCAATTCCTGGACGTTCTTCCCCTCCGCGCCTCCAAAGGGCTTGCGCTCCGCTGGTGTGCCGAACAATTAGGTTTCTCTCTGGAAAGAACACTGGTTGCCGGGGTCACCGGAGCCGATGCGGACATGTTGCGGGGAAATACGCTGGGTGCCGTGGGGGATAACCGTCATCGCGAAGAACTGTCCGAACTGGCCAGCGGTGAGAAGATCTACTTTGCGGAACAACCACATGCCGCCGGAATTCTCGAGGCGATGGACCATTACCAGTTCCTTGCCGATGGAAAGGAAAACCTAGCCACGTGACGCGATTCCTGCTTTGCACCGACCTTGATCGGACCCTTATTCCGAACGGCGCACAGCCTGAATCACCAAGGGCCAGGGAGCGATTCTCACAGTTGGTGAGTCGCCCCGGAATTTCGCTCGCCTACGTGACGGGCCGGCACCGAGCTTTTATCGAGCAGGCTATCGCCGAATACCGGCTGCCACAACCGAATTACGTGATTGCCGATGTCGGCTCAACGCTGTATCGGGCCGACACGAACGACTGGCGACGATGGCGCGAGTGGGACACGCGGATCGCGCAGGATTGGCGTGGATTCATGCCCGGCGAGTTGCGTGAGTTGTTGAGCGGGTGCGACGCGTTGCGATTGCAGGAACAGGAAAGGCAGAACCGGCACAAGATCAGCTACTATGTTTCACTGGAAACGGACGTACGGAACTTGGGCAGCGAGATCAATGCGCGACTAGAACGGGCCGGGATCGAAGCGAACTTGATCTGGAGTATCGACGATGCAGCTCAATGCGGGTTGCTCGACATCCTGCCGGCCAGTGCCAACAAACTGCACGCCATCCGCTTCCTGATGCAGCGCAAGGGCTTCCCGCGCAGGAACACAGTTTTTGCCGGCGACAGTGGCAATGACCTGGACGTTTTGCTAAGCGAAATCCCTTCTGTGGTGGTGGCCAATGCCGACATCGACGTGAAAAGGCAGGTTGCTCACACAGACTCGGCTGCGCTCTACATCGCCAAGGGTGACTACCTCGGTATGAACGGCAACTACAGCGCGGGCATCCTGGAAGGCGCCGCGCATTTCTGGCCAGAAATCGCAGCCTGGCTGCTCGAACGGCATCAATCGGAAGGTGGCTAATGTACGAACAAGCTTCCCACGCACTGCTAAACGAGATACTCATCGAGCTGAAACCGGAAATCGAGAAGCGTCGGCTGAGACATTTCTACACGCGCCTCGGCGCAAATTTCTTCGCAATCCACTCGCTGTTTCACCTCCTGTATGGTGAACGCTCCGATGTCAAAGCACAACTCGTTCGTCTGGTCGAGACACTCGCGCTCCGCTACATCGAGCGGGCACCGCAACTGCGGACGTCAGACCTCGAACGCGAAAAGAACTTCAATTGGTTTCTGAGCCAGAAGTGGGTCGGCATGGCGATGTACTGTGACCGCTTCGCTGGAGATGTGCAAGGCTTGCGTGCCAAGCTGCCTTACCTGCAAGAACTTGGCGTCAACATGCTGCACATCATGCCAATGCTCGACTGCCCGCCAGGTCGCAGCGACGGCGGCTACGCAGTACGCGACTTCCGCAAGATCGATCCCCATTGCGGAACAACCGAGGACGTCGAAGCGCTGGCCGCCACGCTCAGGAGGCGAGACATGCTGCTGGCGCTCGACGTCGTTGTCAATCACACTTCGAATGAACACGAATGGGCGCGACGAGCCCGTCAGGGTGAGAAAGCCTATCAGGACTACTATTACGTCTTCGATGACAGGGAGATCCCGGATATTTACGAAGAGACCATGCCCGAGGTGTTTCCGGCCACTTCGCCCGGAAACTTCACGTGGGATGAGGAAATGGGCAAGTGGGTGATGACGGTATTCCACGACTACCAGTGGGATCTGAACTATCACAATCCGGCTGTGCTGATCGAAATGATCGATATTATCCTGTTCTGGGCGAACAGAGGTGCGGACATCCTGCGCCTGGATGCAGTGGCGTTCCTGTGGAAGAAGTTGGGCAGTTCTTGCCAGAACGAGCGCGAAGCACACCTGTTGCTGCAGCTTCTGAAGGACTGCTGCCAGGTGACGGCGCCGGGCGTGTTGTTCATCGCGGAGGCCATCGTCGCTCCGAGTGAAATCGCGAAGTACTTCGGTGAGGATGCGATCAATGCCAAGGAGTGCGAAATTGCCTACAATGCCACGCTCATGGCATTGCTCTGGGATGCCGTGGCAACGAGGAACGCCGTCCTGCTTAATCGCGGAATTGAGAACTTGCCGAATAAACTCGAACGTGCGACATGGCTCAACTATGTTCGCTGCCACGACGACATTGGCCTGGGATTCGATGATAACGATGTCAGGATGTCGGGATATGAACCAGCGCAACACCGTCGCTTCCTGGTCGACTATTTCACAGGTAAGCATCCGGAATCACCGGCGCGAGGCCAGCCGTTCGGAGAAAACCCCAAGACCGGCGATGCACGCATATCGGGTTCTCTCGCCTCTTTGGTGGGGCTCGAAACCGCACTCGAAAGGCAGGATGAAGACGCGATCGAGGCTTCGATCAAGACCATCGTGCTGCTGCACAGCATGATCCTGGCGTTCGGGGGAATTCCACTGCTCTACTATGGCGACGCGATCGGCATGCTCAACAGCCTGGAGTACCTCGCAGACCCAACGAAAAGCGACGACAATCGCTGGCTGCATCGTTCACGCTTCGAGTGGGAAAAGGCGGAAAGACGCCATCAGAGCGGTACGGTAGAGCACCGGATATTCAGCGCACTGAAGAAGTTGATCGCGTTGCGTAAGGAGACGGTGGTCTTCGCAGACATCGACAACCGCCGCATGTTGAGCACAGACAACCCTCA
Organism: uncultured Planctomycetota bacterium; assembly: GCA_963802295.1. GTDB lineage: Bacteria > Planctomycetota > Planctomycetia > Pirellulales > Pirellulaceae > JAJRVM01. The sequence goes on from CAWDIM010000026.1 coordinate 5,597, forward strand.
CCTGCTCGTGTTTTCCCGTACCGATCCGCACAACAACCGAAATCGGGTTTTGGTCGTCGGCAATTTTGGCGACGAGCCACAATCTCTGAATGTCGATGTGTTCAGTTCGTGCGGTTTCTTTCAGCAGCATCTGATGAAAGATCTTTACTCGGGAAGGAGCATTGTGGCGGATGACGAGACGGTCGCTATTCCGGCACGTTCGTTCTATTGGTTGACTGACTGATTCGCGGTCAGAGAACGCGAAAGCGAGAACGATGAGCCGATATTTGGGGGCAATAGGGGATTTTTCCACAGTGCGGTGAACATGCCCGGCGTTTCTCGCCGCGAAATAATGTACTCCGAGTAGTTGAAGCGGATTGCGGAGTACCAGTTGACGAGCACCAGGCGCTGCGTTGTCGCTGCGAATGTTTGGGCAGCGGTCGTTGTTCGCGGAACTGTGGAGATGCAGAATGTGCAGGGGTTGCGACCGATTTGCGCTCGCAACTCCCTCATAACCCGGACGGCGCGAGACTATGAGAGTGGCGAGAGTCTTGGCCGGAAATGGCGTGGAGTGGCGGTGGTGAATGGGAAGGTGCGTGTCGCGCGCGAATGGCGGACCGAGAGCCGCGTGTGGACACCCTCGGCGCAAGTCGTTGGCACAACAGGCCCTAGAACGCGAAAAGGCCGACGACTCTCGGCGTCGGCCTTCCATATAACCCCACGGTCTGGCGATTTCGAAACGGGGGTTTCAAGTTGAGAAGACGGGATGCGAACCAGCGACTGCGGGGTTATGGCCGGATAGCTCGTGGGGAACAACCAGCCTAGACGAAATCGTACTTGCCTACAGTCTTCTACACTCAGGCCGTGCCGTCAGTCAGTTGTGCGAGGGCGCTTGAGGTTAGATCACGGCACGCCCGTCCCCGGTGGGCATGGTGCCGTTGCGCGCACAGGTGAAATCGACCCAAGCGCGCAAGGGGAGGTGCGGAAACTGCTCAGGTCGCGCCCGCCCAGGCGAGAATTGGCGAGTCGCGAACTCCACCAGGTCACATCCACCTGGTGCAGGTTCCGTTGGCGAGAGCGGCCAATCGCTGTCGTCGCATTGACGGCGCGAGGGATGTCCTCGGACTCTCAGCCAATGGGCCGGGGGGAGCCTTCGTTTGGTCGAAGCCCGCTCAATGCTCCCGCGCACCAGACTGCACGGGGCGAGTCAGATTGCGATACGGTTCGCCGTCGGTCGCCCGTGCCATGCGCATCGTGCGCAGCTTGTCAGGCAGACCGACGGCTTTGGCCCACTGCATAAACGTCTGCTCGATTCGTCGGTTGGACTCAGCGTCGGCAGTCAGCAGTTGCAGGCGGGGTCCCGTTCCGACGACGTCGTGAGCGAGCGTTAACACGATCCCCCGCGCGTAACTGTTATTCGACACCTCATAGCGCGCCCGGTTGCGCAGGATACGCCGTACCTCGGCGCTGTTGGCGGCATTGGCTGATAGACCATCCGCGTTGGCCCAGTGGCGACGATTGTCATCGCTCGTGACGGCCGCGTCATACCGCCCACGCACAATGCGTGTACGGCGACCTCGCGCAAGAATCTCCTGCGGCGGCCTAGTGGCCTCGATGAGCTCGATCTCGACGTTCGTACGTTGACCGCCGCCCCGCTTCAGGCTCTTCTTACGGCGTGCATTCTCCACGAGGATCCGCCGCATCGCTTCCGCTGCGGCCGCAAAGAACGGACGCCGTCCACGCCATGGCTCCTGGCGATGCTCACCCATGAGTCGCAGGTACGCCTCGTGCACCAGCGCCGTCGGTTGCAGGGTCTGGCCTGGCTTCTCCCGGGCCATCTTGGCGGCGGCCATCTTACGCAGCTCTTCATAGACAAGCGTAAGCAATTGGTCGGCCGTGGACGGATCTCCGTCGTTCACCTGCGAGAGGTAATGGGTAACGTCGGACATGGTGATTGCCTCGCGCAAGGACTCGCCCGTCGGTGATTCTACCGCGCTGGAAGGCCTGCCACATCAACGAAGCCGTGACTCTTTGAATAGGTGGCAAGCCGCCAGTCGACCAGTTCTTCAGTCAGTGACTCGAGGATAGGCTGCAACCGTTCCGAACACTCGGGTCCGTACTCGAAGTGGTCGCCGTTTCTCCGAAACCAACTGAAGCCATTCTGCTTGTCCAGCCAGCGACTGATCGGCCATTTGATCCACCAGGCAGTCCACGTTTCGTCGTCCGCACGTTCGTGATCGATCGCGTGTCGATCTCCCTCGAGATCCCGCCTCAGGACTGGATGGTCCTGCATGAACCGGCGACACTGCCGGCCAAAAGATCGCAAGTCGGTCCCCACGAACAGTGCACTCTGGTCTAACAGCATTCGCAGAACGACCATTTTGTATGACTTGTTCAGGCTCGTCGTTTCAACAGTCCTGAGCCAGTCACGAAACGTCTCAACCACCTCGCGTTCGCTATCACTCAAGTCCCCTTCGCTATCAACAAAAGCAAACCAGTCGCCGGCGGCCTTACTGACCGCCTTGGGCAAATATCCTCGACTCAAGAGTTCCGATGCCGTAGGGCGCCGGCCAAGTTCATCCCGAATCGCACGATAAGCCTCGATCCCCGCCTTGGCCCCTTCGGGAATGAATTCCTTCAGCAGGTCGCGTGCCGCGATTTCGACATCCAGCAAGCATCCCTCGGGGAGCTGAGGAGGGGCTCCCTTCAACCACTCTTTCAGACCCTTCCACCCGGCTTCTTCTCCAGTCAGTGACAGGAGGTGAATGAGACGCTGGGCAAAGATCCGGTGATTGCCCACAAAGTCGATAACAAGCAGGCGGGACTTGCCTTCGATAGCTCGTAGTCCGCGACCAAGTTGCTGCAGGAAAACGACTTTGGATTCGGTGGGCCTCAGCATGACCACCCGATCCACGGCGGGAATATCCAGACCCTCGTTGAACATGTCTACGACACAGAGTGCCTGCAGTCTCCCGCGTCGCAACAGCTCGAGGGATTCACCACAGCTGTCACCTCCACCCGAGAAGACGGCTGCGGCGGTAACGCCCTTGGCACGCAACCAGTCTCGGGCAAACACTGCATGCCGCCGGGAACAACAGAATACGATCGTCCGATCGGCCGGATGCTGCTGCATTGTTGTCCAAAGTCGGTCCATGCGTTCGCTGCGCGCCACACGGCGTTCAAGCTCTTCCAGTTCGAAACGGCCGTTTCGCCAGGGGATCTGGCGAAAATCAACCGTATCCTTGATTCCGATGTAGTGGAACGGAACAAGCGACTCCTCTGCGATCCCGTCGCCGATGGTCGCGTGATGTGCGAGGTTGTCGTCGAAAATACTGGCGACGTCCACTCCATCGGTGCGTTCCGGAGTAGCCGTCAGACCCAGAATGAAATCCGCCTGGATTCTGGCGAGCACTCTGCGGTAACTCGGCGCGTGCGCGTGATGGACTTCGTCGATCACGACGTAGTCAAACCGCTCTTCGGACAATCGCTCTAAGCCTTCCGGACGCGACAGCTTCTGAATAGACGCCACTACAAGCTGTCCGGAAAGGTCACTTCGCTCTCCAATGTACCAGGCAGTTTTGGCCTCGCCGAATTCCGGATCCAGGACCTGCGACAATGCCGCCTCCGCCTGAGCGAGAATGTGTGCTCGGTGGGCGACGATAAGCACACGCGGGCGGTATTCAATCCTGCGGCCGAATTGTCGCGCGTCGAAGGCAGCCAGCCAGGTCTTCCCCATCCCAGTCGCGACAGCAACAAGCGCCCTTCGGTAACCAGCCTCGCGGATTCGCTGCAGCGATTCAAGGGCCACAATCTGCCATGGGCGCGGAGCGAATACCTCCCGTGAATCGGCTGCCTCCGGAAGAAAATGTACTCGGCGAAACTCCTTCGCTTTGCTCGCGTAACGATCGATGAGCTCGGATGTCAGAGGCGAAGCCCGTGTCCACAATCGGGCAAAGTCAGCCGCAAACTGGGAATGCGACGCGGAATTCACGTCGGTTGATAAGAGATTCCATTCGACACCAGTTTCCAACGCGGCCGACGAGAGATTGCTGCTTCCGACAGACAACAGACCACCCCGGTCATCGGAAATGTACCAGGACTTTGGATGAAAGGAGGCTGGTTTGTCCGGTAATCGATCGACTTCGATCAAGCGAGCTGAGAGGGCCCCGGGGGATTCTTCTTCGATCGCCGAGTCACACCAACCAGAAAGTCGTTCGAGTGCCCGCGCATCCGAGATGCACAGATAGTCACTGACCAGTATTCGGATATGCGCACCGTTTTGAACGGCATCGAACACGCGTGACTCAATTACATCCAGACCGGACAATTGCACAAACGAAGCGAGAATATCGACGGACGTCGCTCCCGCAATTCGCCACGACAACTGCTCCCACAACGGGGAATCGGGGTGCCCCGTGCTAAGCCGTAAACCGCTCTCACGTTGCTCAGGCCTTGAGCGGACTGCTGGCTTGTCCGGACCACGAAGGTAATTCGCCTTCTCAGGGATCACGTGCCGCACGCCGCCAGTTGGATCATCTACATCGCCAACGTAGCGAGGTATTACATGCACGTGCAGGTGCATTACAGTTTGCCCGGCAGCCTCCCCTGCATTAAACCCCACGTTGTACCCGTCCGGTTTTGGCCTGAGTGTCGCATCCAGATACTGCTTCGCAACGTTAACCAGCTCGAGGAGGGCGGCCTGCTCTTGTGCGTCCGCATCAAAAAACGCCGTTCAAGAGGCGGACTTTTGACTAACAACTCTCTGTCCCGCGATTTGTCGCGTCTGGGTGGCGTACTCGCCGCATATCTTCGGTGACGCAACCGCGATACGCAAGCGTTTCGTCGCTACCATCTGTGGCAGCGACGCACACATGCCCAGTATTTTTCTGGGAAGCATCGCCGTCAACTTCACGGCCGATGACGTGGTCGCACGCTGCCGACAGAAGGAGGTCCCTGAGCCGACCGCGATCGTCAACAGCGGTCACGGCGTGCATTTCTACTGGCTACTCAGTAAGTCCTTTGTCATCGAAGATGCTGGCGAACCGCCGCCCGTGGAAACGGAGTGGTCGCTGACGGCCGACGGCCGCAAGAAGCCGCGCCGGTTTATATTCGATGGCGAAGATCGCATCTACCTCGACCAGCGACGGCACGTGTCCAAGATCAGCCCGCAGGCGCAGCGGATTCAGGACATCCTGGCGGGCATCGCGGATGCCCTGGGAGGCGACCACACCACGGACCTCAGCCGACTGTTGCGTCTGCCGGGGACGTTCAATCGCAAGGACCAGCGCAACGGCAGGGAGCCAACACTGGCCAGACTCGTACTATGCGATCCCCTGCGAAACTACGATCTGGACACCTTCGGCCGATTCGCCAAGGCGTCGCAGGAGTCGGAGCGGCAAAGCAAGGTCGCTGCCATGCCGCTTCCGACTCCTCGTAAACTCACTCCGACCAAAGCCGACAAATTGGCCGAACTGATCGCCGCCTGTGCGATCGTACCGCCGGGGGCGCGCTCCGAGACGGATTTCGCCGTCTGCTGTTATGCCCTCCGCCACGGCATCGCGGCCGACGAGGTGTGGTCGCGCGTCGCATCGGTCGGCAAATTTGCTGAGCGAGGCCGAAAGTATTTTGACATCACCTGGGAGAACGCCGCCTACGACGTGCGGGCCTCCCAGCTCGAGAAGATCCAGCGACGCACCGTGGCCATGGTCACGCCTCCTCGACCGACCGAACCGGCGGAGTCCCACGGCCTGGAGCACACGACGCGGCCCGTCATTCACATCGATTCGCGAGTGACGCCCGTGGCCGACACCATGGGCCAGATGACCGAGCATCTGCTGCGCGCGGGCAATTGCTTCAACCGGATTGACCAACTCGTGGTCGTGCGGGATCAGACCATTTCCCCGATTCTCTCGTCGCACGAGCTGGCCGGGCTGCTCAACCAGCACGCCGAGTGCTACTTCCTCGACGATGACGGCGGGGAATACAAGCCGCTTCCCTCGGCCTCCTGTGCGACGACAGCGCCGATCTGTGGCAGCGGGCCGAGCGGTTGTGCCGCGTGGTGGCAACGCAGGAACTGGCGAACCTGCCGCTCTACATCGTTCCGCAGTCGCGCTTGGCCGAATTGGGTTTCGCCGACGACCAGCATGGCCTCACGTGCCTGAGCCTCGATCTGTTTGTCCGCGAGTACCTGGAGGAATATCGGGGCCGCGGGCCGGCGATGGTGATCAATGCAGATGCCATTCGGCAGGGCCACCATCCCGACGATGTCGAGTACATCATCCTGGCCACGGTGTTGCATGAGCTGGCCCACATTGTGGAACGGCCCACGCATCACGCGGAGTGGCACGCCGACGCCGACCCGATGCGGATCAAGTGTGATGCACTCACGGTCGCCTACGCCAGCCATGAGCCGCAGCCCGTGGACGTCCCGGCCTATGACGGTCACGACCATGTCTTCATCCGCACCTGCCTGCACCTGGCTTATCGCGCCGAGCAGGCCGGCGTGGAGATCTGCCCCAACGTAATCTGTGCGGGCCGCAGCTACGGCCTGTATCCCGCCACGTCCTACCAGCGTGCCCTGGGCGATGAGCCAGGGCAGCTGCGTCATTTGAAGTTCCAGGAAATTCTCGCCATCGAGCCGCCGGCCGCGTTCACCGCGCTTTGGCAGCACGACGTCGCGCGTCATCATCAGTTGTATCTGCCACCGGAAGGAGTTCAGACATGAGTACGCGATCCTTTTTCGACAAGATCATTGGTCGTCAGCGGCAGCGCGAACGGACGGCGCTTACCGGCTACCAGCAGTTGGTGGAAGCGGTCGCCCACCAGACGGAGCCCGAGGTCGAGGAGGTCGAACGGCTGCTGACCGACAGCGGCAAGACGGTCGAGGACCTGCAGCGAGACAGCGAGCGTCTGATGCGACGCCTGGGGTACAAGGACGCCTTGGAGCGCCTCCCAGCCCTGCACAAGGAGCGGGCCCAGCTCGATGCGCAGATCGCAGCGGCCGATCGCGTGCTGGAGGAAGCTGAAACCGCGCACGACGAGGCGACACGACCACTGTATGAGCGACGCAGCGAAGTCGATCGAGCCATTCGCGAAGCGCAGGACGCCGAGGCCAAGCTGGTCACTGAATGCGAGGACGCCGAGCTGCGGCGCGAACTGGAGGACGTGGATGCCGAGCTCATTCGCCTGAGCACCGACCGCCACGACCTGCTCGATCAGGCCAGCCACCTGGAGAAGCAGGCCCTGGCGGAGCAGGACCGCGCCGAGCGGCAACTGGACCCCGGCTACGCCCGGCAGTATCGCGAGAAGGCGGCACAGATCGAAAAAGACGCTGCGGCTCGCAGGCGGGATGCTCAACGTGTGGAAAAGGCACACGACGAACTGACGAAGCGCCGCGACCGGCTCGAGAAACAGATGCGGCAGGCCTGACCACGATCAGACGACTGATCCGCTAACCGGACGAGGCTGCGCGTCCGCGCATCGCTCTTTGACAATCTGGTTACCTTCATGGAGCCGTCGGGCTGGCGACCCGGCGGCTCGGGGTAAATTGGAAACGCCACGTATCGGTCCATTGCTAGCGAGTCTCATCTCGGGCATAGGTTTGTCGGGACCACGCTAGGAGCAACGTCAGCTAGGCGTATTCGAAGGCCGACTTGGTTGTCTGTGCGGAACCCACTCGACACCGCTATCCAAACAAATCCGATTCGGCGGCTTTGTCCATCGTGCCGCGTCGAATGTGAAGAACAAGAACGCGGTTTCCTTCGATAGTGAAGATCGCTCGGTACCGTGCAGTGCGTTTACCGAACAAGAACTGATAAACCGGTGGATCAACCAGATCGTTCTCTGGTGCCAGCGGACAACGCGTCGGATTCGTGGACAGAGTCTGGAGAGCTGCTTCAAATCTGTTGAGCCACCGAACTGCGGTCTCCGGAGCGTGCTCAGCTGCGACGGCAAAGAAATGCCGCAGGTCGTTCTTGGCCCTTTGAGTGACAATTACGGGATATGTCATTCCGTTTCCCGGACTCCGAATTCCTTCCTGATATCGGCGAATGCATCTGCGACCGACTGCGTTCGACCAGCGGCTGCATCATCCAGGCCCTGCTTAATACCGGAGACGGCTTCGTGCCGCTCGTCGCGGAGCCAGCAAAGTGCTTGGACAACTATCTCTTCGCGCGTGGCGTATCGTCCTGTGGCAAATTCTTGCTCAACGAACGGCTCCAATTCGGGTGGAAGCTCAATTTGCATGTGATCTGCTCCTATGTTCAGTTGAATCAAGAATACCACGGCAGGCAGTGTTCCGTCAAAGGATGGCTTGGTCGGCACGGCATACCGCAACGTAGCCATATCGGGGACGCTGGGCCTGACTCGTGATTCGCCGGGGCCTGACAGTTCGCGTGGGTCGCTGAGACACCCATGTGATTGACGGCCCACGCCGTGCGAACCAATTCAAAAGCCGCCGGGCGTGTGGGACCCGGCGGCGTGGTGTGTGGCAGTTCGTGTTACGAGCGAGCACTCGGGGGACTACATCCCGAGGTCGGCCAGACTCAACAGTTCGAGCGGGTCGGAGTCCCACTCGGCGAACAGGTCGTCCACTTCCGTGTGGTGATGGTCATTGGCCAAGCAGTCGTTCGTGGCACGGTTTGTTGCCGCACCCACGGTGTAGCTGAGATCACGGGTGTGGGATTCCACGGTGCGTGATTCACTCCGCGGCACGGTATCGACTCGGACCTTCTTCAGCGGCTCGTAATACAGGCTGGCCAAGGCCGCGTCGTTGCCACGCAGGGTTGCTTTTGCGGAGACGGGCTCGGAGGGTATCGGCGTCTCAGTCGTCAGCAGGCTACTCGGAGCGGGCGGATCGGCGATGCCTTGCGGGTTGGTGTTGCCAGCGGCCAGGGCGAAGGATACGTCGGCCGCATGGCTGCTGCCGTTGGCAAACGTCGCAGCCGCGTTGTACTGATACACGCGGTCGGTCCCGTTGTCCACAATCCAGATGTTGCTGACGTTGGCAGGATCAATCGTGATGCCGGTCGGGCTGGTCGCACCGGCGGTGCTGATGGTCCAACTATTGACCAGCGCACCAGCGGCAGTGTACTTGAACACTTTGTCTGTCGTGGAGTCGTTGACGACCCACAGGTTTACTCCGTTGGTGACGATGTCTTTGGGACTCTTGTTGGCACTGTTCAGACTGAAACTGCTGGTGGCGTTCTGACTGCTGGAGAGGCGCGTCGCGGCCCCAGCGTACTTGTAGACCTTGTCGCTGTAGGCGTCCACGATCCACACGTCGGTACCGTTGGTGGCGATGCCCTCCACGACGGCCTTGGTGCTCAGCGTACCCGCAGTCCAGGATCCGAGCAGTGCGCCACTTCCGCATCGTAGACGTACACCTTGCGGTTGGCATCGACGACCCAGGTCTTGTCGCCCGCAATCGTACTGGCCGCGCCACGCGGAGCGGTGTTGCCACTGTTGAGGCCGTACGTCTCGACCGAGGTGCCGTTGGCGTTGTACTCATAGGTGCGATTTAGCGAGGCATCGTTGACGACATAGAACTTGGTGGCGAGTGAGGTGTTGCCGAAGTTGATGCCTGAAACGATTTGGCCATCTGCCAACGCGACGACATGGCTCCCCGCCACGGGTGCGAAGGGGTTCGCGGTGACGAAGGCGTCCATGAATCCATTGGTGTCACCGGATACGAGATTGCTGGCGAAAGAGCTAAACGCCACGGAGCGGCCGTCGGCGCTTAACGAGCCGCCGTTCGACTGGCTGTTTGCTTGCGCACCGTTCGCAGCCATGCTCACTCGCTGGGTCGTTTGCGTCTGCGCGGTCATACACAAAGATGTCGCTCACGCCATTGGTGTCGTTAGGGACAAGATTACTGGCCCAAGAGGAAAATCCCACAAAGCGACCGTCGCTGCTGATCGAGGGGGCCATCGACTGGCTGTTCGCTTGCGTACCGTCGGAAGCGAGACTGACCCGCTGAATTGTGTCCGTCTGGCGATCATACACAAAGGCATCGTTGGTCCCATTGGTATCACCGGGGACGAGGTTGCTGGCGGAAGAAGCAAATCCCACAAAGCGACCATTGGCGCTCATCGAGCCGCCGGTAGACTGGCTGTTTGCTTGCGTGCCGTCCGAAGCAACGCTGATTCGCTCGATTGTGTCCGTCTGGCGATCATACACGAAGATGTCCAACGTTCCGTTGGTGTCGCCGGGGACGAGATTGTTGGCGGAAGAGGAGAACGACGCGAAGTTGCCGTCGGCGCTTATCTGACAGCCAGAGGAGTAGCCGTTTCCTTGCGTGCCGTCCGAAGCAACGCTGATCCGCACGATGGTGCCTCCCTGGCGATCATACACGAAGGCATCGTCGATCCCGTTGGTATCACCCGGGACGAGATTGTTGGCGGAAGAGGAAAATCCTACGTAACGGCCGTCGGCGCTGATCGAGGCGCCAGTATTGTTTTGCGTGCCGTTAGGACGCGTTGACTTGCTCGATTGTTTGTGCCACGCGGTCATACACGAAGACATCGGCTACCCCATTGGTATCGTCGGGGACGAGGTTGCTGGCGGCAGAATTGAAAGCCACATAGCGGCCGTCGGCGCTGATCGAAGGGTACATCGATGAGGCGTTTCCTTCTGTGGTGCCGTCGGCAGCGAGGCTATTCGCTCGATCATGTTCGTCTGGCGATCATACACGAAGATGTCATAGGTTCCATTGGTATCGTCGGGGACGAGGTTGCTGGCGGAAGAGGAGAACGCTACGTAGCGGCCGTCGGCGCTCATACGATGCCCACGAGATTCGTTGTCTCCCTGCGTGCCGTCGTTGGCGACGTTCACGCGTTCGATACTCGGAACGCTCCCCACCGGAGACGTCTGCCGCCAGCCCGAGCTGCAGGACCTCGGCCACGGTGTAGGTGCCTGCGGCCAAGCCGTCGAAACTGTAGCTGCCGTCGGCAGCCGTGGTCGTGGAGGTTTCGCCGGTGCCGAGTTGGCCGTTGCCGTCGGCATCGAGGTAGACGGTCCAGCCGCTCTGGCCCGACTCGCCGGTGTTCTTCGACTCCGTCCGCGTTGAGGTCATTGAACACTGTGCCGGAAATCGTCGCCAACATCTGGCGATCTTCCAACCGTTCGGCCTGCAGACGCCGGTGGCGGAGTCGGGCGTGTTTGCGAGTGCGGGAGCCGCGTCAGTGAGGCAGCCAGATCTCGACGCGATTTGGACTGAGAGAGGTGCGTGTGGGGCATCGTACGTTCCTTTGCGTAATGGTCAGTCGTGAAGTTTCAAATGGGCTATAATGCAAACACAAATGTCATCGCCCTGGAGCGCGCAGAACGAGCCGCTCGGGAGATGTCTGGCCCGGTGAGGACTCTGGTTGCTGCCTTGGGACCTCACCGGGCGTTTTTACTTCTTGATACAGGAATCCGTCGCGTGCTACGTCACTGCGGTTTCTCCTCTTCTTTCGGTGCCTCGGGTGCTGGCGTGGACTTGGGCAATTCCTGCGCCTCCTCGACTTTCGCCGCAGGTTCGGGTGCTGGTTCGACAGTCGGCGGTATCGCGCCCAGCAGAGCGGTGGCTTCGTCGCGCAAGAGCTTGAGCGTTAGGCGGCGGTTCCAGGAAAGGTCTGCAGTGCCTTGGTCGGCCTCGGCGAGGATCTTGTCGGTCCAGGCCACGGCCTTGTCGAGCCACTGCTTCGCCTCTTCGGCATGTCCGAGGCGCTGCTGCGTCATGGCCAGGAAGAACCAAGTGTAGGCGGGTGGCGACATGATCGCCTCGCTCGGTTCCTGGACCAGAGGCATCGGCCTCCGAGAGACGTGCGAGCGCTTCGTCGAACCGCCCGGCGCGGATAGAGCACTGCGCCCAACGTGTTCATGTACATCACGAACTTGGGATCGCTCTGGACCGCCTTCTCGGCCAGCGCGACGGCCGTCGCCCAATCCTTGGTAGCGTCCGGTGCCAGGGCGCAGGCCCAGGCTGTCCAATGGGCGTCGGTGACCTTGTCGGTTTGGCCGAACCGCTGGAGCATTTCGCCGCAGTCCTGGCGGTAGTCGTCCAGCGCGTCCCGCCGCCAACTGTCCAATGGCACATTGATACCAGATAAATGCGTCGTCCGGATTTCAACTCAACGGCCTTGCGAAAATCGGGCGAGTGCCTCCTCCTGATGCCCGAATGCGAGCCGAAGCGACTCCTCGAGCCGCGTAGACTCCGGCGTTTCCCCTCGGTCTTCTCAATCGCCTTGTCGGCCAATTCCAGGAGCCCTTGACGCAGACGCTCATCGGGGCATTTCGCCACCTGAGCCGGTGAAATCCACAGGAGATTACTGGCGTCGCCCGGATTCAACTCGACGGCCTTGGCGATGCTCTCGAGCGCCTTGTCGTAGTGCTGCAACTCGAAATGGACTACGGCCCGCCGTTTGTAGCAGTGCCAGTCCAATGCCGGGCAGTTCCGCAGCCCGATCGTAGTCCGCTGCCGCCTTTTCGAACTCGCGACGGTCGAGAAAGAAGCCACCCCGTTCGACATACCGATTGCCATTTTTCGGATCGAGTCGGATCGCTTCGTTGTAGTCGGCCAAAGCCTTGTCAAAATCACTTCGTTTGCGATGGACGCCAGCGCGTTCCAGACCATCCCGAGGGGTCTTTCGGGTCGGAGCCGGATCGCTTCACTGTAGTCGGCCAGCGCCCGTTCAAGTTCACCTCTGGCCTCGTACATACGCCCTCGCACGTCGTACGCCCAGGAGTACTGTGGGTCAATTCGAATCGCTTGGTTTACATCGTCCAGCGCCTTGTCGAAATCGCCCTTCGTCCTGTAAGCGTTGGCGCGACACAAATAAGCGTGTACGAGTTTCGGATCGAGCCGGATGGCCTCGTTGCAGTCGGCCAGGGCCTTGTCCACCACACCCTGAGAGGCGTACACATTTCCGCGTGAGGCCAACGCCCAGGTTGAATTCGGGGCGAGCCGAATCGCTTCGTTGTAGTCGGCCAGGGCCTTGTCGAAGTCCCCTCGGCTATTGTGAAAATCGGCTCGGCCGTGTAAGCCTTGGAGATACTGCGGGGCGATGCGGATCGCTTCGTCGAAGTCGGCGAGGGCCCTAGTCGAAGTCCCCTCTGTCACGCGTAAAGCGAGGCTCGCTCAAGATACGAGAAGACCCAGGTCCAATGTTTCGGATCGAGCCGAATCGCTTCGTCGAAATCGGCCAGGGCCTTTTCCGTTCTCCTGGCGAGACCGGTAGAATCGCGCCGCGAGCACAGAAAACCATGGGGTTCTTCGGCTCAAGGCGCGATGGCTTCGTTCGAAATCGGCGAGGGCTTTGTCCAATTCACGCCTTGAGTGGCGTAGATCCATGCCGCGACGGAGATAGCCCCAGCCGAACGTCGGGTCGAGGCGAATGACCTCGTTGCAGTCGGCCAAGGCCTCTGCGAAGTCGCCCTGTAGGCTGTAGATCTCGGCCCGCAGGTCGTATAGCTCCGGACGTACTCGGGATCGAGTCGGAGAGACTCGTTGCAGTCGGCCAGGGCCTTCTCCAGATCGCCTTGACGAGGTAGACCAAGCTCCGCTCTCCGAAGGCCGAGGCGTCTCGCGGGTCGAGCCGGATCGCTTCGCTGTAATCGACCAGGGCCTTGTCGAATTGGATAGTTCGCTCGGTAATCCTCGGCCCGCCGGAGCAGAGCGTCGGCGAGTTCCGGGTCCAGTTTCTTCGCCTCTTCGATGTCGGCCATGGCCAAGACGATCTTGCTTTGCTCCCGCCGGGCCGTGGCCCGTTTCACATACGCGATCACGGTATGCGGATTCATGGCGATGGCGCCCGTGAGCATGGTCTTCGGCGGACTCGTACTTCTGCAGTTCGCCCAGCGCCACGCCCGCAGCCAAGAGGGACAGGTAATGATCGGGCTGCCGCGCGAGCGCTTGCCAGTAGCTGGCCAAGGCCTGATCCTGCTGGCCGTGCTGCGCGTGGTACTCACCGAGCAGGTAATGATCGGTCGCGGACGTGGGATGCAGCGACTCGGCTCGTGTGCGGGCCTCGGCGGACGCCTGCTGGTCGCCGATCGCTTCCCAGCAGTCGGCCATCCAGAGGATCACTGCGGGGATAGGCGGATGGAAGCTCTCGATCTTCCCCAGGGCCTCGATTGCCCGGTGGTACCCGGCGGTGCGCTCGGCTGCGGGCTGTGGCGAGTCGCTCTTGCCCATCTCCAGCCGCGCCCAGACGAAGAGGAGTTCGACCGCTCCTTCGTCGAGCATCGCTTGACGCTCGGTGTCGAGGATCTGGAAGGCCGCTTGCGATTTCCAGGGTTCGGCCTCGAACACTCCGAACAGATCGAGGGCCGCGCGGCAATGCGTCTGGGCTTGATCGAGGATGTCGCGGTCCAACGCGTACATCTCGGAATGGATGCGCTGACGTAGTGTCTGGAACTCCTCGAAACCGCCTGATGGCCGCAATGGGCAAGGCCAACCCGGCCATCTTCTCCTGGAGCGGCCCCTGCCGATACCCAGCCGCCTCCAAGTGTCCTCGGGCATCGGCCCACTCACGATCGGCGGCGGTGTAGTTTCCTGAACCGAGAAACGCGGTGGCCGCTGCCAAGTGCTCTCCGGCATCTCGTTCCAACTGCGCGGCTCGCCGATAGTTGGTCCACGAACAGAGCCCCACCGGCCAGAGCGGCCATGGCCAACACGACCGCTGTGGACCAGACCAGCGGCCGATGGCGGCGAACCCATTTCGCCGCATGGTGAGCCAACGATGGCGGCCGGGCCTGGACCGGTTCATCGTCCAGGTACCGTTGCACGTCCGTCGCCAAGGCGCTGGCCGATTCGTACCGCCGATCGCGGTCCTTGTCCATCGCCTTCATCACGATCCAGTCCAGGTCGCCGCGCAGTTGCTGGCTGAGCTTGCGGGGCTCAATGTGACGGCGCTCGGAAATCGTCGACAGATCGGCTGCCTGCAGCGTGCTGACCCGCGCACTCGGTCGCGGTGGCTCGACTTCGCGAATGATCCGCCGCATCTCATCCACACCGGCAGTGCGGAGCGTGTCCTTTTCAAACGGCGTGGAGCCCGTGAGCAGTTCGTAGAGCAGCACGCCCAGCGAATAGATGTCGCTGCGCGTATCGACGTCCTTGTTGCTTTGACCGGCCTGCTCGGGGCTCATGTACAGCGGCGTGCCCACCATCTGACTCTGGGCGGTGTGGAACGTCTTCTCGGTCAGTTGCTGGCCCACGGCTTTGGCGATGCCAAAGTCGATGATCTTGGGTACTGGCCGGACGTCATGCACTTCCACCAGCAAGTTACTGGGCTTCAGATCGCGGTGGATCACGCCCTTCTGATGGGCGTGCTGCACGCCGTGGCAGAGCGTGACGAACAACGCCAGCCGCTCGCGCGTCGAGAGTTGCGCGCGATCGCAGTACTCGGTGATCGGCGTCCCTTTGACCAATTCCATCGCAAAGTACGGTCGACCCGCGTCGGTCGCACCGGCGTCGAACACCTTGGCGATATTGGGATGATCCATCAGGGCCAGGGCTTGGCGTTCGGCCTCGAACCGCGCCACCACCTCGCGCGTGTCCATGCCCGGCTTGATGATCTTCAGGGCCACCTTGCGGCGGAGGGGCTCTTTCTGCGAGGCCACGTACACGATGCCCATGCCGCCTTCGCCAATCTGCTCCAGCAACTTGTAGGGACCGATCTGGGTGCCGGGGAGTTCCGCGAGGTACGACACGTCCGCCGTGGCCGCCAACGCGACGGCGGGGGATTCCAGGAATCCACTAAGGTGTTGCCGGGCTTCCAGAAGCGACTCCACCTCGGCACGCAGCTCCGCGCCGGTCCCACAGGCCTCGGTCGAGATAGTCACGGCGTTTCTCCGCCGGCTCGTATTCGAGGGCTTCCAGGAAAATCTCGTTGGCTTTGACGTTCCAATTCCACATGAACTTGCTCCCACGAAGAAATCCTCGCCTACTAACAGTGCGGAATCTGGGAGCAAGCTGCACGTGAAAAATCGGAAAACAGAGCAAAAACGGTCAGACGCCCGAAATCTGGCGGTAAAGCCAGGTCCTGGCGTCAGCATCCAGAGACGGTCCGCCACTCGTCGGCTGATTCCCATGGCTTCCGCAGCTTCCGTCGTGCGTTAACCCGGCGAAGAACCGGAGTTTCACAAGTTTTGCGGCATCGACATCGTGTTCTTCGAGTGTCGTGAGCGCCTCGTGCAATTCCAGGACGTTGCCGGGCCCGCCATCACCCACCAAGCGTTCATCGAGTTCCACTCGCTGCAAGTCGCCGCCACGTTTTTCTGCACTTTTCTCCCGAGCCCGGTCGACGAGTATCCGCCGCATGGCCTCCGCTGCCGCCGCGAAGAAATGGCCTCGGCTATTCCAGTGCTGGACCTGCATCGGCGTCCACCAGCCGGATATACGCCTCGTGCACCAACGCCGTCGCCTGAAGCGTCTGCCCGGGATTTTCCTGGGCCATTTTCTCAGCCGCCAGCTTCCGTAGTTCATCGTAAATCAGCGTCAGTAACTGCTCGGCGGCCAACGGATCGCCCGCTTCAATCTTGCCGAGGATGCGTGTGACGTCGCACATGGCCAATGCTCGCTCGTGAGAAACCGCCCGCTGGGCGATTGTAGCACGTAATCGGGTTTGCCACCGCATCCACGCCTCGGTCCTGCGGGAGATCAACACCCAGGGCAAAGCGGCGCGGTTCAAGAAGGTCGCGCGCGGCCAGTTCGCCCTGGCCTCCCGCCGGTAGCCCGCACGGCCCCCAAGGCCCCTCGATCGCCCACGAGGCCCCGCTTGGGGCCTCGTTCTACGGCGGGACCGTAGATCGGTCCCCGTTTCTCGCCGCCCACGCCTTGCTTCCTGCGCACACAGCTGGCTCCTGTGTGACTTCCCGCTTGCGGACGGGCCGCTCGCGGGAAACACCAACCTCACACGGAGCCAGAACCATGTACGAACAAACCGAACTCGCCCCCTTGGTGCGTCAATGGCAAGCGGCAGGCAAATGGAGAGATCGAGGCCGCTGGCGACGGGCCAGCAATGGGACGCTCGAGTACCTGCCGGCGCGTCGCGAGATCGCGGCCAAGTGCCGGCTATATCGGTCGATCGCCGGTTGGCACGGCGCTTACAGACGCGCACCGCGCGGCGGCCAGTTCGCGGTGGCAACGACAATGGGCATCTGAACAGAAAGAGAGGAACTGTGATGAACGACAAACACAAGCCTGCGGTAGGCTACATCCGCATGAGCAGCGATCAGCAGCAGGACAGCCCGGCCCGGCAACGTCAGGACATTCAGGCCTTGGCAGAGCGTTTAGGTTATCAAATTGTCAAGTGGTACGAAGACCGCGGACTGACCGGCACCGAATCGAGCAAGCGAAAAGACTTTCAGAATCTGTTGACCGACGCAAAGGCGGGTGCGTTTCGTGCCGTGCTGCTCTCGGAACAGAGCCGCATGTCCCGCGAGGATGTTTTCGATGCGATGGTACATTGGAAACTGCTGCGTGACACCGGCGTGAAGATCGTGACCTTCCAACGCGGCGAACTCGACTTCAGTAATCTCGGTGGCGTGATCACAGCCATCGTGGATCAGTATGGAGCTCGGGAAGAGTCCCTGAAATTGGCGGATCGCGTGGTCAGCGGCAAGCGACTGGCCATCAGCAAAGGACAGAAACAGGGCGGAGCGTTGTTCGGCTATGATCGGGAGATTCTGGACGAGACGGGTCGCGTCGTGCGTGCGTGTTTCCTGTCACGAACTCTTCCGCAAGCCATTGCATTGGTCAACGCGGCTCGTGCCCGCCAGCGACCAGCGGGCCGTCGAGGCCGTGCGCATCATGTTCGAGTCGGTAGGTGACGGTGCGAGCTATGGATCGATCGCCAGAGATTTGAACCGAGGCGGGTTTACGACCATGTTTGGCAAGCCGTTCAATGCGACGGCCGTGCGTCGCACGGTGTCCAACCCGACCTACGCCGGGCGAATCACGGCGGGACGGGAACGCCGTGGCAAGTTCCGCAGCGTGCAGGACGACGGGGTGGCCGTTCGCGAAGAAGCACACGAGCCGCTGGTCAGCCACGCAGCCTTCGAACGGGCGCAGCGGGCATTCGCCGCAAGTACCGCGCCCCGAAAGCGCCGACACCGGGTCGCTACCTGCTCACCGGCATTTTGTACTTGGCTGACGGAGGGCACCGATTGCAGGGCTAAACAACGGGCCACACGGGACGGAAGTTCGTGCGGAGATACTACGGTCTGTCTCCGCATTACTTCCAGGAACACCCGGACGAATCCGATCGGCCATCGTTCCACGCCGACACGATCGAACAGGCGGTGCTGGCCAAGCTCCAGCAGTTCATGTCTAACGAGCGGACCAAGCGCGCCATTCGCAGCGAGATCAGTCGCCGTACGAGGAAACAAGAAGTGCACGTCGGACGGTATGAATCGCAGTTGGCCGACCTGCGGGCCAAGATCGAGCGCGGCACCGAGAACCTGGCCCTGGCCAGTCGCGAGGACCTGCCCGGGATATCACGTTTGCTCGCCGGTTGGCGCGAACAGGAATCGCATGTGAAGGAGCAATTGCAGCGAGCACGCGGGGACCACGCTCCGTCGCCCGAGGCCTTGGCGATCTTGGGCCGACTCGACGATCTCTTGGGGCGACTGCAGGAGGCCGATCGCGAAAAGCTGTCATTCGCGATTCGGCAGACCGTCAAGCGGATCACATTGCGACGGGAGCGTCGACGTGTCGGAAAACTGCGGATTACGCTATGGGACGGCGCAATCGAACTGCGTGACGACCTGGGCGTCACCGGTGTCATCCCGCTGACCGACGACGACATCCCCAGCCCCGGCCGCTGGCGTGACGCAGCCGCTTTCGTCCGCGCGCAGGACGGGGTCGTCTACATCCGCGACGTAAGTCGCCAATTTGGCATTCGCCAGGGCCCTACGCGTCCCGCCTGCTGGCCCAAGCCGTGCTCAGCGGCAAAGTCCGCAACCTGGGCCATCAGCGAGGCTGGATCGCAGCCGAATAGACCACGCTTCTATTGTTCGCTTTTTGTCCGTCTCTTGAATGGCCACTAACCAGGTTGCCACTAGACGCCGAGGTATGACAAGTGCGTGCCCCGGACTGACGGGATAGCGATCCCGAATCGCGAATGCTCGTGCATTGGACGCGATCCATTCGGTCTGCGGTATTGCCAGAAAAGGAGAATCCGCCATGCCGGAATCCCGTAGACTCTTGGTGTACTTCACAACCGTTGACCATTGTCGGTATTCCAGCCCGCCGTGTCTACGGGCGCTGGCAGTCTTTCGGACAACATGGTGGAGCGGCGACGAGCGAACCTGTCCGTTTGGAAACCTGGTCAGCCTGCGTAATCAATCCACTGAACCTGCGAAACTGCTGTTCTTGGCCTGCTCGGTTCCCCTGCCTGGCCAAGTCGGATATTCTGGATCACGCGTGCGAGCTAACAACCCGAAGCCCTCGACTGAGTCTTCAAGGCAGTGCTCATGACGGAAACACGTCAGATCGTCTGCCACACCGAAGTGTCGTGGGATTAAATCACAGAAGTGCCATGTCAATGGATGAACTTGCAGGAGTGGTCGCCATGGGCTTGAGCGACAGCTCAGACACCGTGGCCAAAGCGACGGAAGCTGCGATTAGCGCCGTTTTTGGAGAACGATACAGGGCGAACTCGCCATACGACAAACGCGTGGCACTGATGGCAGGCGATCGCAACGTTCCGTTCGCGGGTCTTCTACATCCCGACAATCCGACAAGCGGCGTCTATGGTGGGATGTCGCTGATTTGGTTTCCAATACCCGAGGATGACGCGGGACCGGCTTGCTCGCTGCTCACCTTCGTTTGTGGGACGCGAGGCCTCGCACCTGACGAGCCAATACTTGGGCGACCTGGCCATGCTCGGCACTTGCGAGCCTTGGCGAGGTATCTCGATCGCGACTGCAATGTTCCTGCTTGGGTCAAACGCGACCCCACGAATCTAATCCAAGACATGCCACTTGTCGTGCAGGAACAGTTTGCACGTTTTAGCGCCGTAATCGAACGGTATGGTCCCTACATCTATGCCGCTGTGGTGGTCCCCACGGACGTAGCAGCGGCCAGGCCAGTGGTTGCCGCGTTTCTGGATCTCTATGCCTGGGAGCGACGCTGGCAACCCTTGAAGGCGGCTGCCCGCGAAATCGACGATCTAAAGAACAACCTGCGGCGTCATTTGTTTCCCAAGACAGAGAAGCCAGAAGTCGTTCAATTGCTGCGCGAACGGCGGTTCGTCGTCCTTCAAGGGCCGCCGGGCACGGGAAAGACCCGCATGGCCGACGAGATCATGGCTCAGGACTTCGCAGGCCACGGACGCACCGTACAATTTCACCCAGCCGTGACCTACGAGTCGTTTGTAGCGGGAATCAGCCCCGACGTGGACGAGCAGTCACTTCGCTTTCGGGTGCGCTCCGGTTGGCTGGCGGCCGCCGTCAAGGACGCCCAGGAACAGGACTTTGTGCTGGTGATCGACGAGATCAATCGGGGCGATCTGGGGAGGGTCCTGGGAGAGGCGATATATCTCTTCGAAGCCAAGGAAATCGCGGAAGGAAAGTCTCGATCCGTTCATTTGCCCCAAGCGTTGGAAGACGGCACAAGCACATTGTCCATTCCACAGGGGCTGTATCTCCTCGGCACGATGAACAGCGCCGACCGATCGATTGCGATCCTTGACCTTGCTGTGCGTCGTCGTTTCGCCTTCGTTGACATGTGGCCCGACCTGGATGTCGTGCGGTCCCAGGGCATCGACGTGGCGACGGATGCCCTCGGCAGACTGCAGGACATTTTCGCACAATTCGCTCCCAACGATGCACTTGTGCTGATGCCTGGTCACGCGTACTTCCTGGCGGGCGATGAGCAGCAGTTCAAGCGTCGCATGCGGTACGAACTCATTCCTTTACTGGAAGAGTACTTGTTGGAGGGCCGCCTCGGGCCTTGCGAAACAGAGTTGGAGGCGTATATCGACTGGCTGCAGGGAGAGGTTGTGCGCGATGGGCAAGCGTAAGAGATCATCGCAGCAACGATCGCTTCCCGACTGGCAGAGGCGAACGACCCAGTTGATTCGCATGGCTGACCAGGGCAGTCCTCTCCGACTTGAAGTGGAACAATTCGACATTCAGGGACGTGATCGCTCCTGGAATCTTTTCGCGCAGAACTTCCTGTCGGCCAACCAACCCTCCTTCGCGGCCCTTGACGTCACCCCGAGTCTGGTTGCTGACTCCGATCGAATCAACTTGCAGCTGCGTCCGGGCGGAACGATTGGCGCCGTGCCGCTGCGTTCGCCAATAACTCGCAAGATCATCGGAGGGGTCGTCGTACAGCCGAGATTTGGCTGGAATGACATTGGGCCGTTACTTCACCAGATCGGCTGGACGGCGTCGCCTCAGTTACTCGCGTTGCCACTTGTGCCCGGTGCCGCCAAAGAGGTTCCGCCTTGGGTCTTGGCTGGACCCATTCTCCGACGCTTTCGCGCTTTGCTGGACGAATTGACGCGTGGCTTTCGATGGTGCGAGGAAGTGCGAGAATCGCCCCGCGGGCAGATTCTCTGGGGCCAATATGCCAGGAATCTGGGACGGGGCATGTTCCATCGTCTTCCGTGTCGATTTCCCGAATTGGGGCCTGACCAAGTACTGCGTGGCATGCTGCGGTGGGGAATCCAAGCCGTTCATCGTTCGCTTGTGGGCTGGGCGGACGTCGACCCTATCGCACGCCGGCTTGCGGAGCATGCCCGCGAACTGCTGCAGCAGTTGTCGGACGCAAAGCCAATTGCCCCCGGGCGGTCTGACATTGATCGGCTGATGATGTCCACAGAGTTGCCGCCAGTGGCTTTGAAACGCGGTCTTCAGGCACTCGGATGGGTCATTGACGAACGAGGACTGGCCGGCACGGCAGAAACCGATGGGCTCTCCTGGTGTCTGCCCATGTACGAGATGTTCGAGCGCTGGGTAGAGCATCTGGCGCGACTCTGGGCGCATGGATTCGGAGGGCGAGTACGGTCGGGCCGCAACCACGAAACGCTCGTGCCCATACGGTGGGAACACCGGGGCGTTCGGAGCCTGTCGAGCCTCGTGCCTGATCTGGTTGTGGAACAGGGACAGCGAGTCTGGATCATCGATTCGAAGTACAAAGCACATTTTGAAGAACTGGACGATCACCGCTGGGCGGAACTGGGCGAGGAGCTTCAATCTGAACACCGCCACGATGTTCACCAAGCGTTGGCTTATGCGGCCACGCGCGATGCCGCCCAAATTACCACGGTCCTCGCGTATCCCATGCGATTGGCAACCTGGCAGCGACTGGCTGACCGCAATCGCACGGTAACTACGGCGACGATTGCGGCCGGCTCACGCGAAGTGCGCGTCGCATTGGCCGGGGTGCCGATACAAACGCCGGAAACGGGGTTTGCTCACGCACTTGTTCAGGCGTGGGATGTACTGAAATACGCCGACGCCGCGTGGGAGTGACTGCGGCAACTGCAACGCGACCCGTTGCGCGGGGATGGTGAAAATTCCGTGTTCGGCCCGCTCACCGAGCCAGACAACGAATTAACCCGGGCTCGGCAAGCTGAAGATCGCCGAGAAGCTGGCCCGCGCCGGCATGCCTCTACATCATGCTGCAACGCTTCGGACGGGGCAAGAGATTAGAAAGTGGAAAGGAGACCGCAGGCGAGTGGAGAAAGGCGGAGTGAATCCTCTTAGGCTCTCCTTACTCCACTCTCCTGCTCTCTTGGCGTCGGCAGCCGGTTCTCTGTTCAATCATGGTTTAGCACGGACGACTGTGAACTGGCACCGCACAGGGGCGTAGGCGTACACAAGGGACAGGACTCAGCATCTCCTGTGAAGCACCCGTCAGGCAATTTCGAGCAATCGCTTATGCAGCCGAACCATTGCCATCGTACTTATTCATATCTGAACCCGCACTGATGGCCACGAAGGTGCATCATTTCTTTGGGTTGTCCTTGAACCGCTCGTCAATAATCGGCGTGTCGGCGGGAAGAGGAATGCGGTTCAGATCAACGATCTCGCCATCCACAATAAGCTCGATGTAGATCGTCTGTTCCCAGCGACCGCCCGTGACCTGATCTCCAGTGATGGGAGCTTCGCCTTGGGGTGGGGTGTGGATACATACACCGGCGTTCGCCTCTTTGCCCAACCAGAAGCTCGGGCCTCGTCTCAGGACGATGGGTGCCCCCTTGCTCTTGACTTTCAGGATGTGCGGCCATGCGGACTCGAACTCTTCTCGCCTTGTGAACGGGATGGCGTAGTGCAGCAACAGCACCATCGGACCCTCCAGGGACCGAGATTGCTGGCGAAGCGATTCCATTTCCTTGGGCCAGTCCTTCGGCCAAGTTCCCTTGTTTTCGAAGGTATAATCCGCAAGCAGAGGGCACGCCCAAAGAACAGCGGTTGCGGCCAGCAGGGTAATCGTACGGTTCATTGTGATGGTTCCGAGGAGTGTGCGATGAAGACCCCAAGAACAGACGTCTCAACCACGAGAATGGTTCCACAAAAGGATTGGTCGACTGCCGGTGTGGCCGGTCGAGCACGCAAATTCCGACGTCCGAGCGAGGCCTGGGTTGGGGGGTGCGTGGCGAGGCAGGATAGGCGGTTCGATTCCGACGCCAGTCTTCGAGTCTGCAATGATCTGCGAAACCGAGCCGCCCTTGGATAGATATGGCATGGAAAGACAAGCCGAAGCCCTGGCCGTATTCCAGGCTGTGCGAGAACTCCTGGAACCGCTGGCCAGCGGGTTGCCCGGGAAGGCCGAGGACCAGAAGTGCCTGGCCATTGTGTACAGCAATCTGGGCGTGGTGCTCGAGAAACAATCCAAACTGGCGGACGCCGAGGCCGAGCAACGCGGGCTGTGGATTCTCAGTTCCCTCCGCGATGAACTCACAACCAGTTGCGCGTGCAGCATGACAGGACTAGTGCGGCGTGCCTCCGCTGGACCTTCATCCGGATCGCCCACGGCCTCTGGGAATTCATCGAAGAACGCTCCGATTCATTTGGCGTCGCCAGACTCGCGGGGCTTGACCGCGATGCACTTCGCAGGGGAACCTGCGTCTGCCCCCTCGTGCCGACCAACGGTTGCAGGCACTCATGGACCGCAACAATGAGGGCTTGTTGACCGATACGGAACGTGCAGAACTGGAGGCCTTGGTGGAGCTTAGCGAGCGACTGTCGCTCGTGTGCTGGGTGCGCTGCATTTATTGGGACGTCCCCCGAAATGACGTCCTGGAGCCTCATGGAAGTACAGGTGGAGCTTCGCGCCGGAGGGCGCTGCGAATACTGTCAGATGCACTAGTCGTTACAGGGTGCGACATTCCACGTCGAGCACATTGTTCCGCGGTGTCGTGGTGGTAGCTCGGATTTCGACAACCTCGCTTGGGCCTGCCCCAGCTGCAATCTGCACAAATCCGACCGTGTCTCGGCAGGCGCTCCAGGCACGGATCAAGAGGTTTCGTTGTTTCATCCCCGTGTCGACAGATGGCGTGACCACTTCTGCTGGGAGGGCTACCGCGTTGTTGGGCGCACTCTCACGGGTCAAGCCACGATCGCCGCCCTTGTTCTCAATCACGAACGTCGGCTTCGAATTCGTCAAGCCGAAGCTCTGTTCGGTCTTTTTCCCGCGCGATCACGATGCGTGAATCCCGAATCGCTTGGCAGGCAGCCGCTGATTTCGGTCGAGATTGCCTGCAGATGTGCGCACACGACCGTGTGTCGCAAACGAGGCCGCCCCGCCGCGTCGACCACGTCCGCCACATGACATGCGGCCTGCGAGAGTCGGGTAGTCGTGTTGCTCCGTATGCAGTTCGGTGAGTGCGGTCTGCACATCGGCAAACGATCGAGCCAGCGGAAATTTGTGGCAGCTGATTTCGCCCAGTCCGTCTTCCGTCTGAACGAAGATGGGATGCGGAGTGCCGGCCGCGAGCGTCGATTTGCCGATCCCTTCGGTACCGTAAACCAGGATCCGGGGCGGTGCTGATGACCGGCCGCTCTGCATCTGTTGCATCATTCCCATGAGCAGGTCCTTTCGTTGTTGGGTCGAGAAGCGCGGGCGGAAGGCGGCCGAATCGGCTCCTTTAAACTGGTTGCATCTCCGCAGCCCGCCACACCAACCGCCCGTCGCTCGGTCAGACGAAATCGAAAACACGGCATTCTTCGTAGCCCGTGGGCCACACGCCGGTCTCCCCACACCGTTTCAGTCGTTCGATGGCTGCTTCGTTTTCCCGTTGCGCGGCGGTGAGCGTGTCGTCGGAGACCTTCCACACGCCCGTTCGGTACGGCTCGCCGCGCGGGCGTCGCGCAGGATGTTGACCGTATATCGTTCGACGACGGTCTTCACGAAGACATTGAAGTGGCCCTGCGCCGGGTCGAACGCCGCGACATTTTCCAGGACATGTTCAATGAGCCGTTGTTGCACGTCTTCCATGTCGCTCTTGCTGAAGCCGGCCCGACGAACGATCTGTCGGGCCTTCTCCCGGATCAGACCGGCGGCGAAACCCCCGGTCAGTTCGCGACCGAGATCGACACCGTTGCCTGCTGCGATGTGAGCAGGGCTGGGGGAGTCGGAACGGGCATCAATGTGGGGTCGTTGCATGGTGCAATCTCCGCTTGCGATGTGAACTGCTGCGGTGCCCGTTGCACCGCGTTCACCCGCCGGCGGAGTTGCACGAAATGCTGCAACAAAAAATGCCGCAAGGCGCAAGACGCGATGCGGCAAGGAGTTACTTCTCGTATTTTGGCCGGTTGCCGTTGCAGCAAGTCGAAGCTGCTGCAACCGAGGGGTCGGGCCAGGATGATTGCACCCAGTGCGACAGGCGTCACCGTTCTGGCGATCGCTCAGTACGGGGGCATCGTGCGGGAGGAACGCAGCGCCCAGATGCGTGTGCATGCCGGGACTCGCTAATGGTCCGATGGCACCCGGTTCCTCGCGACCCTGGCGGACCTCGCGAATCTGATGCGAAACACAGCCGCGTGCGGATGTTTGTCAGGCCTGAGCGCAAGGGTCTTGCCGAGGATCTGCGTCGGTGTTTCGGACCGAAGCGGGTTGATTGCGGCCCTCAGGATAGGCCCTGGCGAGGTTCTGCGTTCGTGACTCAAGTCGTTTTGTCCTGTGCGCAAGCGAGGTACCGTTGCGGTTTCCGCTTGCGGCCGGCTACATTGGGCAGGAACGCGGTCGTTCGCAACGCGCCAAGCGTCATCAGGTTGACTGCGTGCCGGTGGTCTGGCCTGAAGATGAAATCGGTACCACGGGAGACGAAACAATGTTTGATAGGTGGAGTTGTTTGTTGCTGTCTGCTGCGGCCTTGGTTCTGTGTGGGGAGGCGGACGCCCAGAATCCAGGTCAATCTTCTCCTGTAGAGCTGCCGTTCATTACAACCAAGAATCCGGTGACCTTACTTAGCGCGAACGAAGGCGTTTCGGACATACTCTGGCGAAGGACTCCCGAGGGCCTGATCGACTACGAAATGAAAACGCCGGATTCCTTCACCGTGATTCGCCTCTGGCCCGACCGCCCCCCGACATCGAAGACGGTTTACGGGACGGTCCCCTGTACCATTGCGGGAACGCCAACGATGGCGATTTCCGGAGATGGCCGCTTCGGACTTATTGCCAACCACGGGTGCCAGCCGGAGTCATGGGGCCCACTCCGGTATCCTGAAGGCCAGCCGCTGACAAATGCCGACATCAGGCCCGAAGACATGGCGAAGCAGGAGCTCGCGCCGCCGCGGTCGAATATGGTGTCGATGATCGACCTAGCATCGCCAGAGTTTCGTGTGGTAGACCGTGTGTTGTTCGATGACCAGCCTACCCATGTCCTGCCGCACCCTGACGGAGAGCACTTCGTGGTGGGCGCGTCGGTATACTTCTACGTCTTCCGCATCGAGAAGGGTAAGCTGGTCGAAGTTTCCCGGAGTCGACACGATCGGGGGCATCCCTGCTTCTGGATCACACCCCGCGGCGATCGGATCATCGCAACGCACGGAAACTGGGCAACCTCCGATCGGGTGGCGACTGTCGACTGGTACACTTGTACGCCCCAAGCAGTAAGCCATCGAATCGCGGTCCGCATTCAGGAGGGGGTCGACACGCAGCTAACACCCAACACAGGTATCCTTCGCGTAAGCCCCGATGGGAGGAAAGCCCTTGTTTGCCAGGACTCTTCCCCGAGCTCGGGGCGGTTAACCGATGTTTTGGTCGTTGATCTCACCCAAGACCCGCCGGTAGTCAACGCGGTGATCAAGCAGGTAGCCCACGGAACGGAGAGCTTTGCCTTTCACCCGAACGGAAAGATGGCGGTGGCAACTTGCCTTGGGTATATCGGGTTGAACAAGAACAGCATTGCGATTCTCGACATCGCCTCCGTTCCGCCTCGCCTCCTCTATCACATGGACGCTAGCGGTTCTTTGCAGGGCATCGAGTTCACACCCGAGGGCGACAAGTTGCTGGTCGGCTCCACGTTCGCCAATCGTATCGAGGTCTTTGACGTCGTCGGCGACTATCATCTCCGCAAAAGTGATAAGGTCCTAAATACAGGTCACGGCCACTGCAGCCTCACGATGGGACCAACTTGCGTGGCTGAGTGATGAGCAACCCACACGAACGGCTATCTTGAATGTGGACGAGATGTCGGAATAACGCCGACAAGCTGTGTCGCGCTTGCTCGCGGGAGTGTATGACACGTGTCGTCACGGGTACAACCGTTCGCAACTCAATGACGACAACACCTGAGTCATTTCGGCGCGCGACTGTCGATCCCTTTCTCGTGCTGTGACCCCACTTCGGTCACATCGACCGAGTCGTTTAAGCCCGTGTTTCCGGTTCGCTTTGGCCGTCGCCGTCGGCTTGGGCAGCCGCATCTTGTTGGCGCGTAGATCATATCCACCTGAGCACCTTCGATCTGGAGCAGCTGTCCGTTAGCGCCATCGTTCTGATCAGAACTCGCCAGGGCGTGCATGGAGCCGTCTCGTGTGTCAGCTCGCGCGTGAGGCCAGTGCATCGAACGGGGAATAAATCCTCCGCGTCCTGCAAAGACGCCCTGTCGCTCTGTCCATGGAAGCGCAGGCATCGTTCCCATCGGCGAATTCAAGTTCCATCAGGCCGTCGTCGAAATATTTACTGCCGGCTGGCGGCTTACCGGTTGCCCTTTAGCGGCTCCGCTCCAGGATCCGATCCAGGTCTGCCGCCAGGTCCCACAGGAAGCGAAGTTCTCGTGCCTCCGTATCTTGAAACGCCCGCGTCACCCGGGATTTGTGCACGCCTACTTTCCTGGCCAACAAGTCTCGTGACGGCCGCGGGAGTAACTGCGGCGTACCAGTTCGATCCAGCGCATCCACCGCATGGTCGCGGGCGGCCCGCAGATGCTCCTGCATCTCGTGAGTGAGCATCTCGATCACGGTCAACGGTGTCGATCGCACTTACGTCGGTCGCATTATGCGGTTGACTTCGCTTGCGCCCGACGTCGTGGAAGCGATTCTGAACGGGGATGAGCCGGAAGGCGTCAGCCTCCGGCGTTTGCAGAAAGACTTGCCATTGGCATGGTCGGACCAAGGTAGCGTTGCCAGGGTGCGTGCTTAGATGGGGTCCGGCACGAGTGCCTGATTATTGGCCCGTGGTCACGCGTTCTCTTTGCACCGCATGTCGGCTTCCGGATTCGTGGACAGATTTCATGGGAGGGAAGTCGCACCACCCGGCAGCAGCCGCCACCGACCTCGCGTCTTGTCAGAGAAACCGCCGATCGGCCCACATCCAGGACTGGCATTGGCTGCAGCTGATTGCAGATCAAGAACCAAGACCACATAATGGCGACAGTCAAATTCGCTAATTCGACAGCACGGGTGCAGAGGCCAAGTAAATCGTCTCTGACAACGGGCGGGAACTTGTTGGCGCGGCCACATCTCCGACCGCCGGTCTACTCAAGTACAATGGTCGCATAACGAAGACTGCGGACGGCATGGAACATCAGGCGACGGGCGAACTGCCCGCTGGTAAGACGACCAGCTACTACGGGACCTGGAAGAAGCGGGAGGTGGCTATGTAAAGACGTGACGGCGGGTACGTCTGTCGTGTTCAGGCCAACAGATGTTTCTTGGCTTTGTGTGTCGTCCCGTTGGATAAGTTGATGCTGTAACACATTCTTTTACAGGAGACTTCACAATGGTCAGTTTCTATACACTCGTCACGGCATCCCTGATGCTCGGGCAGGCGACTGCAACGCCGCATCACGAGGAACTGAAAGTGCTCGGGCCGTTCATCGGCGTCTGGGAAATGGGCGGCACCATCGAAGAAGATTCGGAGTATGTGAAGAAGGGCGACAAATGGCAAGCGCAGATCAAAATCTTCTGGGCGCTTGATGATAAGTTCATTCAGTGGGAATGGGTCGGCACGCTGAACGGCAAGCAAGTGTCTGCGGGCAAGCAGTTTGCAGCGTGGAACCCAAAGACAAAGAAGATCGTGCAGTGGTGGTGTGACACTTCCGGCGGTCATGGCTCGGGAGAGTGGGAGAAGCAGGGCGACAATTGGGTATTGCATTTTTCTGGCGTGGATGGCGAAGGTAAAGTCGTGTCATCAGACAGAGTCTTCATGGTGAAAGGGGACACGCATACTCTTCAAGATATTAATGTGAAGGAGGATGGCATCAGTCAACCCGATGGAAAGGTAATCGTGCTCAAGCGAGTCGATGCCGCCGGTAAGTAACCTGACCGCACAATGCGGAGCATCTGCGTGGCCACGTGCGGCTCGTCGTTTCACAGTAGGGCCTCGTCGCAGCTCAATGCGCTGATCTGGCGAACCCGCTCACGGGTGTGTGGTTCGAATTCAAGAGGGGGATGATCACGGACTTTCAGGCGGAGCAAGGCGCAAAGCAGTTCGAGGAAATGATGGCCGCCCACGAAGTGACTCAGAACGTCATCTTCGGCATCTCGATCGGGGTGAACCCGGCGCATCGAGTTGTCGAGGAAAATGGGGCTGGCTACGGTCTCATTGATGAAGCAGGCATGGTGGTGATTAACACCTGAGTCAACGATTCGTCAAGCGGAAAGAACACTGCAACCGGCGGCTTCTCTTCCCGATCGTAAACGCCACCGTGATCATCGATGGCAGGACCGATGTGGAGGATGGCAAGTTGAAATTGTGACTCGCTGTAAAGGGGTAGGTGCCGGCGAATCTCATGCTGGTACCACGTCTTCAGCAGATTGTGTTCGACCCCAGTTCGGTGCCGTCAAATGGTATTCTGCAGGTTGAGCCACGTTCAGGGTTCCGTGGGGAGCGGCCCTTCACAGGCAAACGGGGAACCGATCAAACAGAACTGAGTAAAGGCGACGAGACACGGGTTGTCATGCGACTGTCTACTGGCAGAGGACGTGAAACTGCAAAAAAGTCGCTTTCCGCAACCTGTTGTTTTCACTGGACTTGCATCGCGGGACGCAGTTGGGGTGTGTCACGCGATTCTGAGACTCTTGGGCCAGTTCGAGACTTTTCGGACCTCGTGGGCCGGCCACCGCGTCACGCGATTTCGGGGCTGGCCGGCGACGCCAACCCTCGCAAATCCCGCAATACGTGCACCAAACGAGCAAGGCCCGCCAGTTCTCACCGGCAGGCCCTGTGTGGATCGAGACGGGTTGCGGAACCCGATCAAATGGAGGCGGCGGGAATTGAACCCGCGTCCCGAGACGTACGTCAAAGGGTTTCCGCACACCGACGCATTCCGCGACGCACGCAATTAACAGCTCAGCTACCCAGTCGACCCCTGTGATCGTACCCGCAGTGGTTCTCTGGTCGTCGCAATCAGCCGTTGACCGAATGAGTAAGCGGCAGAATAATGGGTGGATGGCTAAGACGATCGATCTCGAAAGCGATGTGTATGCCGTGGCCGAATCGCTGGCCCGCCAGCACCACTCCACCGTGAGTGCGGTGGTGAACCAAGCCCTGCGTCAGGCCCTACTGAGCCGCGGCCCGTTGGAGTCCCGACCGCCGGAGCAAGCTCCACCGCATCTGACCATCGACCCTGGGACGGGTTTGCCGTCGGTGAAGTGTAGCCAGACGTTCACCTCCGAGGATGTATATCGCTGCGAGATGGACACGATATGACGTGGCTATTCGACGGCAACGTGCTTACCGCTCTCGTGCTCGAGGGGCACGTTCACCACGCCCGAGTCAAACAGTGGATGACTGCTCGAAGCAGTACGGATGACTCCTTTGCCACGTGTGCCACGACTCAGGGAACGTTGCTTCGTCTGCATATGATGTACGCCTCGGACAAGAGTGCTGCCGCTGCGTGGCGGACGCTCGCCGTTCTCGAATCTCATCCGTGCCACGTCTTCTGGAACGATGGCTTCTCATACCGGCAGGTCGCCTATCAGTCGCTCAGCGGACCCAAACAGGTGACGGACGCTTGGCTGGCGGAATTAGCGCGACGCAATCGCGCAAAGCTACTCACGCTGGATGAGGGGCTGGTGGCCCTGCACAGCGATGTTGCAGTACTGCTGCCGGAGTGATTCCGAGGCAAGGAAGACGCCGAAGGATTCCGCTCGTTAGCTTCCCGTGCTTGGCATGCGATCTCCTGCACGCTGGGGTTGCCGTCCGGATCTACTGCCATCTGGCACAGTTCATATGACTATCTCTGGGAATTGATGGCAGTACGGGCTACGTGACGTGCTACAATCGCTGGCGGGCGGTTTTTCCATCGCGAGCATGGCCATGTGCGACGTTACACGTATTCTCGGCAAGATTGAAGCAGGCGACCCCGCTGCGGCCAAGGATTTGATGCCTCTGGTGTATGACGAGCTTCGGAAGCTGGCCGCTGAGAGAATGGCCCAAGAAAAGCCGGGGCAGACGCTCCAGGCCACGGCGTTGGTCCACGACGCTTACATTCGGCTGGTAGACGTGGACATCACGCACGACCCGCACGCTGGGACTGGTCATACTCTCGACCAGATAGTCGGCCAGCTGACGTCGCGCAAGGTCGGGCATTTCGTCACCAGGATCCTGCTCGCGCTTGACGCTGCGCATTTGCGCGTGGAGGTGCCGGCGGTGGTATCGGAGGAGTTGTTCCCAGGTCAGCTGGCGAAGCCACGGATAGAACGGCAAAGGCCGGTCCCGCAAGTAGGCCGCCAATTCCCGCTGGGCGTCGACCAGCGCGTCCGGCACCACATCCGATGGATCGAACCGGGCGGCGGCGCAATTGTCCATGTGGATGGCCACCATTCGCTTGAGCCGGTCACGGTGTCGTTGCAGCAGAACCGCGACCGCCGCAGGGTCTCCGCCACTGGCACGATTCAACAACTCTTCAGTGTCGGGTTCGCATGAAGCCTTCACGCACAAACCTCCTATTACGAGTTCTGCGCGCGCCGGAAAAACCGAACATGATAATATCGTGTGCTCACAGATCTCCAAAACAAGGCGACCGACGCCCCCCAAAAGAACCGAAAACGAGGACCTTTGTGGCAACGTGGTTGCGATCGCCCGACCGCCAAGTGACCAGTTCGCTCGTGTCGGCCGTGACCAAGGCCTATCGCTGGCAGGAGCAACTCGAATCCGGCCAGTACGCCAGTCTCGAAGAATTCGCGGCAGCCCATGACGTGGACCGCTCGTACGCCGGTCACCTCCTGCGGCTCACGTCCCTGTCCGCCGGAATCGTCGAACTGATTCTGGACGGGAACGAGCCCGACGGTCTCAGTCTCAGGAGACTCCTCAAGGGCTTCAGCCTCGACTGGGCGCAACAGAGGCAGGACTGGCTGAATCCCTAAGAAGCCTGAGCGTCGTCGCGGGATACACCTAGCGGTTCCATTTTTTGACGCACAACAGCATAGATGTTGCACGGTGAAACCGCAAGAAGGACGATCATCGTAAACGCAGGCACATTCTGCACATGCGACGCCGGGATACACTTGGGGTGTATCTCACGGTTCTGAGACTTCGGGGTCAGATCGAGACTTTGCGAGGCAATTTGGCGGAGGGGTGTATCCCGCGATTTCGCCACCGCGTCGCGCGAAATCGCAGAAATTCTGCTATACGTGCACGAAAACTGACAAGGCCCGCTGAGATGAGTCAGCGGGCCCAGGGCTTTTAAGCTGTCACAAACAAGCTATCGGGGGGAGGTTTTTTGTTTTCGTTGGTCAAGAAGGCGTTTCGTGGACACGTGAGGAGCATTCTTCGCGCTCTTTCGCTTTGGCGGCGGCTTCTTGGGGCCACGTATGTTCTTGAGGAATTGGTCGAGTCGAATGTTTGCGGCGAGTTGTTTGAGGATGGTAGCAAGCTGCCGTGGTGTGAGATGAGCAAAAGCTTTCGTCCACTTGTCGGCAGGAATGGCGATCATCATACCGAAATACGCTGCAGAGATCTCCGCTGCCAAGTAGTATCCAGAAATGCGGTCAATCGCAGCGGCATCCTTATACACCGTGCGCATTGCATGCTTCAACACGCTCAATACGTTGTATGTGTACAACGCGATGCAAAACGCCAGCAACGCTGCCTTGGGGTAGCAAAGCGTGTTGATCTCGCCATGAAGTGCTTGCCCCAATTCCTGGAAGGCGTTTTCGATTTTCCAGCGTTTCCGGTACAACTCCGCAATGATAGTGGCATCGGCAGCTTCCTCAGGCAGATTGGTCAAGATATGAATTTCCCGATCGCCGTCTCGGGTCGAGCCATCGAGCTTCACGGTGATCCGGCGAAGCTCCATTTCGGTGGATTCCCCCTCCGAGGCATTGCGGTTGCTAATGCGAAGTGTCTGCTCGTAGACCATCCCGCCATCGCAGCGGCCGATTTTGCGCTTCCGCCCACACAATTGCTTGTCTGTCAACGTCAAGCCGTGCTGCCGGATGAGGAACGCTGCGTCACGATGGTCAATCTCAAACAAGAAGTCCGTGGTGCAGAAATTCCGGTCAGCTATCCAAAGATCATCCGGGCAAACCGTCGCCAGCACTTGATCCAGCAATCGACGCTCTTGGGCGTGGCCGTCTTCACAAGGAAACACGTCGGTCATCAACCGCAATTCCGGCTCCAAGACGACCAGAGCTTTGCCTGGCAAGGGAGCGCTATTGGTGGTGCGTGTTTCTTTGATCCGATGTTCCGTAGCAGCCAAGTGGTTCCCGTCCAAGATCTTCGTGCGATAGCCAGGCAACAGCGGAGTCCCACGAGTCTTCAATGCATCGATCACGGAAACCAGCCTGGTGGCTGTGTCCCGCACGATTTCGCGGGATACCTGAATCTCCGTGCCTTTGAGCTTGTTGTAAACCGAGACGACCGAAACCTGAAGGTTCTCACACTCCGCCTTGTATGCAGCGTTCACCGACTTACGGACACCTGTAACCGCCAATGCCAAGACGTGCACGGCGGACGAAAACAACAACTCGTCCTCGTATTGCTCCCGGGCTTGCTCACGGAAAATCTCATCCAGCCGCTCCGGCGGAACCACGTATTCCATGATCCCCCGCATCATCACGGTCACGGGGCTATACTCAGCGAATCGCTCGAACACTTTACCCAAAATGGTGGCTGTCGCCTCCGGATCCCCACGAACTCCGTATGTATCTGCAAAGCAACAGTTTATCATCCGAAAGTCTCGACGTTCAGTGCTCCAAACGACCCGATGCTAGCGGCGTGATGACAGCTTAAAAGTTCTGGTCAGCGGGCCTTAAGTGGTTTGAGACGAGTTGTGGAACATCGGCGTCAATGGCTGCACGGACATTCCCACGCCGCACATCGACAGCCTGGCCACCCACGGCGTGCGGTTTACCGACGGCTACGCGACGCACTGCGTCTGCTCACCGTCCCGCGCAGGGCTATTGAGCGGGATGTACCAGCACCGTTTCGGTTTCGAACACAACTCCGGGCCGGAACGCTATGCCGCTGAGAACTTCGGCTTGCCGCGACGGCATCGGCATGGCGCAGTCGAAGTGAGTCGTATCATGGCAGAGAAACCAGGGCGAGGAACTCACCTTGACGCTTGATGATTCGTCCGCCCAAAACTACGAACTGCGTGATCCCGATGTGCGGTTGATGCTGCAGGTGCGCGCCGACAATGCTGCGGCGTTCGAAGAGTTGGTGCTACGCTACCGGGAGAAATGGAAGGTATGATGAGTGTGCGGGTTTGCTGGGCGAACGGTCTGCGTGGATGCGTTCTTGCCGGGAGTGGCCATCAATCTCCAGGAGCGCTGCGCGGAAAACCGACCATGAGCACCACGGCCTTCATGACAATCCTTCGGTGAACGGGAATTGGTGAATGATGAATAGTGAACTTCTCTTGCTTGACGGCGCAACCGGCACGGAATTGAACCGGCGCAGGGTGGATACCGGCTTACCAATGTGGTCGGCGAATGCGCTCACCACGGATGCCGGGTTGAATGTGTTGCGCCAGGTACATCTGGACTATTTGAACGCGGGCGCGGACATCCTCACCGCCAACACCTTTCGCACCCATCGCCGCGCGCTGGCTGGCAAATCGCACACCGCGCGCGAATTGACGAGTCGCGCGGTGGCGACCGCCCACGAGGCTGTCGCTGAATTTGGTCAACCTGCTCAAGTGGCCGGCTCGGTGGCCCCACTCGAAGATTGTTATCGCCCCGACCTGGTACCGCCCGATGACGAATGCCGCGCCGAGCACTCTGAGCGCATCCATCATCTCGTGGAAGCGGGCGTTGACCTGCTGTTGATCGAGACGATGAATTCAATTCGGGAAGCCGTCATTGCGGCCCAACTGGCGACGATCACCGGCCGGCCCACTTGGGTCAGCTTTGTATGCGACCGCGAAGGCCGAATCCTCTCTGGCGAGTCGGTGGCGGTTGCCGCCGGCGTTTTGTTGCCGTTGGGGGTGAAGGCCCTGGGCGTGAACTGCGGCCCGGCTCACACCCTGGCTAAGCCACTGGCCGAATTGCGGGCGATCTGTGGCCCCGATTTTCCGCTCATTGCCTATGGTAACATTGGCTATGCCGACGAGGCGCAAGGCTGGATCAACACGGACGCCGTGGACCCGGATCGTTACCTGCAATATGCTCAAACTTGGCCGACGCAAATTGTGGGCGGCTGTTGTGGCACCACGCCGG
This sequence comes from uncultured Planctomycetota bacterium, assembly GCA_963802295.1. Taxonomy (GTDB): domain Bacteria; phylum Planctomycetota; class Planctomycetia; order Pirellulales; family Pirellulaceae; genus JAJRVM01. The sequence continues at coordinate 41,620 of CAWDIM010000026.1, forward strand.
AGCATATTCGCAAGCTACGTCGAAGATGTTCGCATCAGTGGTGCGGAGACTCAGGCACGCCGCCAGTGAAGGAAAATCAAGGCAGGAACCGCTTATTACCATGAAGCGACGCGCTTTCATTTTGGCTGCGGGCCTGACCACTCTCAGCGCCTGTTTGCCCGGTCCAATCGGCCAAGTCCTTCCCGCCCACGCTGCCCCGGCCGAAAAAGCTGCCAGGCAGCCGAGCACTGAAGACCGCTTTGAGGTCCGCAATCTGGAAGGGTGGACGCTTTACATCAATCGCGACGTGCCCCAGCAATACCCCGAACAGACGGCCACAACGTTGGAGCATTTGGGGTGGGAACTCTACCGGATCAAGCTGGCCACCCCGGCCTTGGCGGTGTGCAACATGCAGGAACACAACGCCATCTGGATCGAGAACCAGGAGGAGGTGGACCTCTCGTATCACCCTGAACGGTCTTGGCTATTCGACCGCGGCTACACGATTCCAAGGGACCCACAATCGTTCATGTCGCTCAGCGTCAAGACGCACGTGGGGGACTCCTATCGCCACCCCTTTGTCGTATTTCACGAATTGGCGCACGGGTACGCGCGTCGCGTTTCGAGAGCAACGTCGAGTCCGATTGTATTACGGAACTTGAAGCAGTCCGCCAGCGTTTTCTCCGGGCCATAGATCCGGACCGACACGCTGTCGATCTCGCGTCTTTCGATACCCGCACTCAATGCCGCGGGGGAAAAGCAAAAGACACGCAATGGCGGATGTGTGAGCACCGGTGAGCGAGCCGTGCGTGGCAGTGCCAACTGGACCTCATGAGGAATCTGTGTCGCCAGCTCATGGTAGGCCAGTGCCGAGTTCAGGCAAACGACACCCGGCGGGACTCGCTTGGCCACAGTGGCCAGATCGGGATCGCTCAGTGGTGGCAGCTTGGCGAGCCGATAAACGCCCCATCCGAGCCGTTTCAGTTCCCCGGCATTTCGCCTGGCATAGAGGGTGCGCGGATGCTCCCAGCGGCGAGTGCCTCGCACGCGCGCAGCGTCCCGCCGTGCTGATGGAATATCTGTCGGGCTGCATCCGTAGGGGAAGCCATGGAAGCGGGCCTCCGTTGACCACTGTGGATAACAACGCACACACATCGCACTAAGTGTGTACATTTTTGTCCACATGGGCCAGGCGATTTGTCCCATGAACACGGGGCGGGCTCAATCTCGCACCGTCCGTTAACGGGAACAGTGCGCGATACGACCGCTGCGACCCGCAGGCTTTCGGCACACTCGCCATCCTGCCTGATGTACGTGCCGAATATCAGGAAGAAGCGGTGGAGGCCGTTTATCGCCATCTGCGCCAGCGGGACGACAAGCGGCGCGCTTGCGGACAACTCACAGTGGGGCTTCCTTTCCGAGCCTCCCCGCTCGTCACTCGGCGCAGCCCAAGCCGATATCCACATTCGATTCCTTCAGGTTCCGCAACGGGGACGCTTGATCCATGCGCGCCCTGCCGCACAAACTCCCGCGCGCCCTCGAGCGCCATGTCGGGTGTCGTAGGCGGCAAGAAACACAGCCGATTGCAGTTCGTGCAGGCCAGGTCGCAGCGGTACGTGATATGCCACTCGGCGAAATTGCTCTTGGGCACATTTTCGGGCGGAACCTGCAGCCAGTCCTCGTCGCGGCGCCGTTGACCGCACCCCTCATTGCTGCTCACCGGGGACCATGATCATCCAGGTGATGTTGAATTTGTCGGCGACCATGCCGAAGCAGGGGGACCAAAAAGTCTCGGTGAGCGGCATCGCGACATTGCCGCCGTTCGTGAGGGAGTTGAACGCCTGGTGAGCTTCCGCTTCTGTCGCGACGGAGATGGCCAATTGAACGCCTTCCATTTTCGACTTGTCGTCGCAACCGTCAGAGGCCATCAAGCGGATTCCGTCAATCGTCAACGAGGCGTGCATCACCTTTGTCTCGAAGCCCGGCTGAAGCATTCCCGGCGGAGCGGGTTCGGGGCTTTCGTTGTGTCGCATGATCATTTCGATCTTTGCACCGAGAGCTTGCTCGTAGAACCTCAGAGCTTCCTCGCAGCGACCTGAGAAGAAGAGATACGGGGTGATTGAGGCGATGGACATCGTGGGTTCCTGATGGAGTAGTGTGATGAAAGTTGCGTCAGTTGCGTTAAGTGAATGGATCTCACTTTGCTTAAGTCTGCGAATCTAAGAATCCGTCAGCCGGACCAGCTTGCCCTTCCGCCTGACAATGTTTTTGTAGTCCCATTGAATCGACTGGGATTCCTTCAGCCAGCGTCGAAGGACGGCCTTCTTGATTTCAGTCTGGTCGTTGAAGAAGACGGATGCATCTTTGAACTTCTGGCCTCTGACATCGAGTCCCGGCTCATCAAAGTCCGCGCCGCTCCAGAACATTAGTCGGATCCCCCGCTTCTGCTTGCTGTATCCGACGATCGGATTGCCGTCCAGAAACCAGACGGGATGTGCGTGCCAAATCTTGCTCTCTGATTTTGGCAGCCCACGGTCGATTTCGCTGGCCAGCAGATCGCAAATCGTCTGATCGCCTTCCTCGAGACTCTCGTTGTAGGCAGCGATTTCCGGGTTCATGAGGTCCTCCGTTCAGTGTGATTTGCCAACAGTCGCCATCGATCCGAGATCAAACACCTCGCGGACTTCGACAGCTCCAACGTGGGCGCCTGGGTGCTCGGACTTGAACTGCTCCGGGAAGTACGGCAGGCAATTGGCCCATACCTGACGAATCGCGTCCTTGCCAACAACCTTGTATGGCGGGATTGCATCGAACAGAACGGCATCGTCGGCATAGTCGGCGACGATGCCGTCCAAGTCCTTCGCTTCGAGTGCCGCTGACCACTTCGAGACGAGCCGTCGAATCGCAGCTTCGTCGTCGGACATCGCTTCGATCCGTTCGCACAGAACTCTCTCGTCGTGAGCCAACTGGCCCGTCGGGTCGCTCGCCGCGAAGTCTTCGATGCCGAAGCACGGACGAATTTCGATATCCGAGTCATCGTCCATCGGATTCGGACATTTCTTGACCCACTCGATCGCTTCCTCCATCGAGGCGACTTCCCACATCCAAAAGCCAGCGACCAATTCGTTTGTCTCGGCGAACGGTCCTTTGGTGACCGTGCGATTTGCTCCACTGAATCGAACACGAGCACCCAGCAAACTCGGCTTCAACCCTTCGCCCGCCTTCATGATTCCGGCGTTGACGAGAGCTTCGTTGTACCTCCCCATGTCCGCCAGCAACTGCTCGCTGGGCAACGTCCCCGCTTCCGAACTCTTCGTGGCTTTGACAAAGACCGCGACCTTCATTTCCAACTCCTGCGACTGCTGATTGTGTATACTGAACCGGCCGGGCCATTCCCGTCTTTCACCCAATAGTCGAATGGGAAATGACCGAATCGACGACGCGGACAGATTTTTTCACATTTCCGTCAGATCGACGTAAGTCCCTGGTAGGCGGGGGCTTTGTCGCTGCTGGTCTGCAATTCGATGGAACAAATCTACAACCCTGACGGATACGGTCGGTACGGAGTCGCGACCTACGCCTGTTCCAGTTTCTGAATCCGCCTGCGAAGGAACCTTCGCTCCGGCTCCTGCTGAGCCATCGCCAATGCTTGCTCATATGCGGCACGGGCTTCTGGATACCGACCGCTTCGCCGATAAAGGTCGGCCATCGCCGCGTGGGACAAGTGGTACTCCGTCAATTCACCACAATCGAGGAGTGATTGGATCAGGCTCAGCCCCACTTCGGGACCGTCTCGCATTGCGACTGCGACGGCTCGATTGAGTTCAATGATCGGCGATGGATTGATATCGAGCAAATCATCGTAGAGCGCCGTGATTTGCCGCCAGTCGGTCGCTGATGCCGTTGGCGCTCGCGCGTGTTCCGCAGCGATGGCAGCTTGAAGCGAGTAGACGCCGACTCGCCTCGAACTCATCAGGCGGAAGACGAGCTGCAATCCTTCGTTGATGTACTCGCGACTCCAGCGCGAGCGATCCTGATCCTCCAGCAACACGATGTCGCCATTGGCATCGACTCGCGTGAGCCGCCGCGATTCCTGCAACAACATGAGTGCCAGCAATCCGAGTGCTTCTGGATCGGGCAGTAACTCAACCAGCAATCGTCCCAGACGAATCGCCTCACCAGAGATATCTGCCCGAGTCAGCGAGTCCCCCGTCGAAGCGGAGTACCCTTCATTGAAGACCAAATAGATCACCGACAGCACGGCATCGAGCCGCTCGGGAAGGCCTTCGTGTGATGGAATCGAGAACGGAATCCCCGCATCACGAATCTTCGCCTTCCCCCGCACAATCCGCTGAGCCATTGTCGCGGGCGACGTGAGAAACGCACTCGCGATCTCTTCCGTCGTCAATCCGCAGACTTCCCGCAGCGTCAGTGGCACTTGAACTTTCGGATCAATCGCCGGGTGACAACAGGTGAAGATTAGCCGCAACCGGTCATCCTCGATCGCCAATTTCGCACGCGATGCATTGGCATGAGCGATCTCGTCCTGCCGCTCAGCGACTTCGAGTTGCATCTCATCGAACTTCCCGCGTCGTCGCAGAGCATCAATCGCCTTGAACCGACCGGTAGATACAAGCCACGCTCGCGGGTTGGCAGGAATTCCTTCAACCGGCCAACGTTCAATGGCTGCGGTGAACGCTTCGTGAGTCGCCTCCTCAGCCAAATCAAAGTCACGCAGAAGTCGTACAAGTGACGCAAACACACGTCGAGAATCGGCACTATAGATGCCCTCGATTTGTTGCCGCGTCTCAAAGTAAGCTTCGGTCGCCATCACTCTCTCTTTGTTTTCAACGAACCAACGACTTTCTGCGATTTGTGGTCAGAGCGGTCACAAGAATCTCCAATTGGAGCAGGTCCAAACCCATGATACGCGGGACGCGGTTTGGAAGCGGCTGCACACTGGCAGAGGACGCCCAACTGGAAAAAACGCGGTTTCCGCAACCTGCTGATTTCACAAGACTTCCATCGCGGGACTCACTTGGGGTGTATCACGCGATTTCGAGACTTCTGGGCCGGTTCGAGACTCTTGGGGCTTGTTGGGCGGGGGGGGAGTCCCGCGATTTCATCGCGCCCAACGACGCCGAACCACGCAAATCCCGCTATACGTGCACCAAACGACCAAGGCCCGCTGGCATGAACCAACGGGCCCTGTTTCGTTCGAGACGGGTTGCGGAACCCGATCAAATGGAGGCGGTTTCGTGGACTCGCAACAGTGCTGCCCTTTGATAATCTGCCTGTCGCAGGTTTGAGTTACGTTTGGGGCCCCGTAATGGCAGCGCAGCACACAACCACCCAACGCATCTATTCGTTGCTTGGTGCGAGGTTCACGACGATGAGCGGCACGCCAGGGGCGATGGTAACACCAGCGACAAGACCGTGGATCGTCAGACCTCTAGCGATCTTCATCTGTGTTTCCACAAGGGCTGCAGTCGTATCCCTCTCGCCGGTAGCTGCTCGATTGTTTTGATCGGAAATCTGTTCAGGCTGAGTCATAGTCGTCCTCTCGGAAGTACTTGAATCCGAACATGAGTATCCGTCGATTCCATTTGCCTGTGTAACTATTCCAATGGTTTCAAAGTTAACGCCATCTCAGGGAATCCCTGCACCGGGAACATCCACTTCAACAACTTGGAAGCTCGCGCTCGGTTTTCTTTGGATTTCCGCCGGATCGTGTGACGCTGATGTGCTGATAAAAAGGTGCTTCCGCTCCGGCCCACCCAGCATCACGGCATACGCGTGGGTGTCCACCCTGATCCGCTCCGTAATCTCTCCGCCTTCACGCACCCGCACGACACTGTCCGTGCCCTCGGGGTTGGCGCACCACACGGCCCCCTCAGCATCGAGGCAGATGCCGTCGGGCCCGACGGACGGAGGCAATTGCGCCCAGACTCGCCGGTTGCTAAGAGTGCCGTCCTCTTGAATGTCGAAGGCGGTCAGGCGATGGCCCAGTGTCTCGCCGACGATTAGTGTTTGTCCATCGGGGGTGATCACCATGCCGTTCGGGAAAAAGAGTTTGTCGGCGACCAAGGATTTTCGACCCGTCGGATCGACGAGGACTATCACGCAGGTTTCGACCGGTGTGGCTGTCGGATCGACAAAATTGTAGCCGATGTCCCCCACGTACAGCCTGCCTTTGGCGTCCACGATGCCGTCGCTCAAGCAAAAGGTGGTGAGATCGCTGATGTCGGCCAACTGTTGCAGGGATGCATTGGTTCCGCAGTAAATCCGGCGTTGAAATGCATCCCCCACCACGACCCTTCCGTCCGGGGCGAGTCCGAAAGCGTTTGGTATGAACGGCAGTTCCAGCTCCGTTGCGACAGAACCGGATAGGTCCACCGACTTGATTCGCTTGTCGTGGATGTCGATAAACCAAAGCTTCCCATTGTGCCACCGCGGACTTTCCGTGAACTTGAGACCTGTAGCGGCATTTGCCAGTGTCTTAACCTGATGTGTCATAGCCATGCTCTCCCTTGTATGTGTTGTTTAACTTCCTGCAAATTTTTCAGGATTTTGTCCGATTGACGAACGCCAGTACCAAATCATTGACCGCTCGAGTCACATGCCCCTTGCCAGTGAGGTCATTGCAGAGAAGCAAGTCGCCTGCGTGGAATCGCCGCGATTCTCCATCGCTGGTCACCACTTCCCCCTCGCCCGAGAGCACGATGACGACATAGGGCTGAGGGGCGTTGTGGGCCGGCGCCTCCGTCCCTGCGGGGAATGCGATAACACTCATGGACGTAACCGCTCCGAAGTCGCTCATCTGCCCCGTGGGGTTCGGCGGTGGACCAACTGCAAGCTCACGCGCCGGTATGTCCTGCACGCCGAAGTGCGTCTCGCCTCGTTCGTCCGCATGGATTATGGGGAATTTCAAACTCATGTCCTCCTAGTGTGTGACAGCTCAATTATGCCAAAAGTTTCTGGGATGCCCCAAACATGGTCGGCGTCTTCATGTGTGTTGATCACACGCTGCGGCATGGCAGGCCAGACCTTGCTGAACATCCCGATCATCTGTTGGGCGTGTCCCAAGTCTGACTGGGTATCGATGACCACGCCCCCGCCACAGTTGATGAGTCCGGAATTGGCGTCGCAAACCCGGTTCTTCTCATTAATCGCTGCGAAGCAGTGATCGCTGACTTGATGCATTTTCATTGGTAGCGTCTCCAGTTCAAATCAAGGTTTACGTGGCGCGTAGGGACCGGCATCCGAAACAATCACTACGTTTGTCTTCACGTATTCATCCCACAATTTGAGCAGGTCCTTGCGTTTATCGGGGTACTTCGCGGAAAGGTCATGCAACTCTGCGGGGTCGTCACGGAGATTGAACAGTTGCCAATCTCCCGTGCCCCCAGCCGCCTTCAATAAATACAAGAGTTTCCAATCACCTTGCCGGATTGCCCGGTTGCCAAACAATTCCCAGCCGAGCCAGTCGGCATCTGTGCGAGTCGCCTGCTCTTTGCCGGCGAGCAAAGGCCACATCGACTTTCCCTGCGGTAACGCGAACTTTAATCCGTCGCGCTTCGCAGGATGTTCGACACCAGCCGACTCCAAAAATGTTGGCAAGAGGTCCATGACGTGTAGGACGGAGTGATTGATGGTACCCTCGTGCCTGACGTTGGGGCCGCTCACGATGAGGGGCGCACGAATGCCACCCTCCGCCTCAACGCCTTTAAACAGGCGGAAAGGTACGCTGCTGACCTGGGCCCAGGAAGGGCCGTACTCCATGCAAGAACCAGGTTTGCCCCAGTTTTCCACGCGGTTGTCGAAGGTCTTGTCGAACCAGTCTTTTGCGGTGGGGGCCAGCTTGGCGACCAACTCGGCCATGTCCTCGCCGGCCGCGCCGTTGTCCGAAATGAAGACGATCAGGGTGTTGTCGAACTTACCGGTCTTTTTCAGGTAGTCGATCAACCGGCCGATCTGGTCGTCCATGTACTCGATCATGGCCGCGTAGAGTTCCATCTTGCGGGCGGCCTTGCGTCGCTGTTCGTCGGTCAGCTTTTCCCACGCGGAGATGTTCGGCAGCCGTGGAAACGTGACCACGTCCTTGCCGACTATCCCCAGTTTCTTCTGCCGGGCCAGTCGTTCCTCGCGAATTGAATCAAATCCCCGATCGTATTGGCCCTTGTACTTGTCTCTCCATTCATCGGGAACGGCCAGTGGGCCGTGCGGAGCCTGGTAGGCGAGATAGGCGAAGAACGGCTTGTCATTCGGAGGATTCTCGCCGATGCACTCGATGATGAAGTCGGTCAAATCCTTCGACGAATAATAGTCGCCCGGCAGTTCGCTCACTCGCTCGCCATTGCGCGTGTAGGTCACTTTCGGTTCCGAGGGGAGTAGACCCATCATGTCAGACCAGTGGCTACCTGCTCCTTGAAGCAACGTGAAATCCCGCTCGAACCCCCGCGCCGCCGGCCACTGCTCGTGCTTCTCACCCAAGTGCCACTTGCCGGCCATATAGGTGTGGTAGCCGGCATCACGTAGGAGCGAGGCAACGGTAACGACACGGGAATTCAGATAACCTTCGTAACCTGGACTACCTCTCTGTGATGGACCAGTCCACTCGGCCATGTTGCCGATCCCGGCAATGTGATTGTCTGTCCCGGTTAGCAGCATCGACCGCGAGGGAGAGCAACTGGGAGCAACGTAGAAGTTCGTCGCCCGCAATCCCCTCGCCGCGAGAGCGTCAATATTCGGAGTGTTGATCTCTCCACCGAAGCAACCGAGGTCGGAATAGCCCATGTCGTCTGCGACGATGAGCAGAATATTTGGTTTCCCTTTCGAACCGTCGGCTGCAATCGAAACAGTTGACACGATTCCAAAGACGACTGCAAACGTCGCCGACGCAACAATTGCCTGTATGCTCATCCTGCAGTGCTCCTCGGCCTGTCACATGGAAAATCTTAACGTAGTGATTGTTAAAATCAGTATCCCAAAAATCGCCACTGCTGCCTATCTGGATAGGGAAAAGGAAAACTCGGTTGCTGCCAATCGGGCTCAATACTGTTCGATACCAGTCCGCCATCGCCTTAGTCGAGACAAGAAACTCTACGGATCGCAGAGAAAGTTCAGAAACAGTTTCTGACGACAAAGTGGTTATTTGCGACTTTCTGCACGAATGACCTGAAGTCGAAACGAACCGGGATTGTGATGACCTCTATCTAAAGTCAACTTCAAACTTTGGGCCAGGTAGATAGTTTATATGCCAGATCGCATGCCACGTATCTCACATGAGAAAAGTCTCCCGTCAACTCGAACCTCCGCCCGGTAGGTAAACAATAGAGGCCGCGCTCGGCCACAAACCTACCCCAGCCCCCACCGCGAGCTGTGGCCATTCTCATGCGGAGATTTTGACCATGACCAACTGCGCTGAAACAGGAATCGGACTCGACCGCGGCTGTGACAGAATTGGTCACACGGTTCGTGATCTCCCGAGAAAAAAGCATGTCTGGACGTGTGGGTCAGCGAGCAAGTGCTCGAATCGGATCCAGTGCGGCGATCACTCCTTCGACAATCGCATCCGAGCTGAACTCCTGCTCAGCTGCAGCCCGGACGGCGTGGTGGTCCAGATTCTGGGCTCGATCAACGGCGTCGAGGTAAACCGCCAGCGCAAGTTGGTCTGCGTCGTTCTCGACGCACTGCCGACCTGGAGGCAGTCGATCGACCACGTAGCCAGTCACACCGTCGCGAACGAACGATGCGCCAGTGCGGACGCCAACCGTGGGACATCCTGCGAGGAGGATCTCCTGGAGCGCGAGCGGGCCGTGATCATCGTCGGCCAGGTAGGCACAAGCTCGCGATCGGCGAGCCGCCTCGAATAGTTCCTCACGGCGGTAGCGACCGTAATGAATCTGAATGTGCCGAGGGAAGAGTTCGGCCAGGTGCTCTAGCAGTTGGGGCCGATGGCCGTTTTTGGCGTAGATCAGCAGGTCGTATTCGTCCGGCAGTGGTTCGCCGGGCCACGGATCGATGGGGTAGGGCCAGCGCACGATCGGCGACTGGTTGGCAGGACCTCGGTGCTTGGCGATAAGGTCGTGATACCACTCGCTGTGGCAGAACATCGCCCGGCAGTTGGTCGCGTCGAGCAGGGCGCACTCCTCGCGATCGATGCGTGGCGAACCGGAGTTGGTAAACAGCAAGTTTGGCCCCTGCACGAATGGCTGACCTTCGGCGTCCCACCACATCGCGTAGCGGCGGTCATCCCAATGCCAGAACCAGGGCAGCGCGCCTTTGCTGACCGGCAGCGATTTGATGGAGAGCCATTCGAGTCCCTCCGCGATGCGCTGCTTCAGTGCTTTCTGCAAGGCATACATCCCGTTGCTTGGGCCGTTGCCTCCGGGCACATCGACCGGACCGATGAGCTCCACGGGCATCTTGTCATCGCTCGGATTCACATGCGGCGCGAACGAGAAGCGGCGCAAGACAGGCAGCTTGTCCCATTCGTGTGACCAGCCAACGGAGATGCTCGTCTTGCTGGGAAAGCCACCCAGCCCGAGCGCTCGATAACCGCTATCATCCATGTAGCTCAGGTGGTAACTAATCAAGAGAGCTTTCAGTTTCAGATGGATGACGTCGACAGAGCAAACGAACTTTGTGCGGACGTAGCTTGGCATGTCCGCGCTTGGGGCCAGTGGGTAGTTAGCAAGGCACGTCGCGAGTTGGCGCAATACTATCCGACCTATGCCGACTTCGAGCCCATCAAGAAAGATCTCGTTGCTTATGAACACCAACCAATGCGTCTCGTGCCGCTCACCGAGGATGGAATTGCTGACATTGATGCCCTGAATGCGGAATTCACAACAGAATATTTGGAAGATAAACGGAACCCACGCTGGATTGAAAAGCCAACGGTCGCCTACCTGTGGGCACGAACGGTGAAATGCAAAAACTGTCGCGCTACGGTCCCGCTTCTCAAGACTCGATGGTTGTGCAAAAAAAAGAGCGGCAACCGTTCGAGAATTCTGCTTACTGTAGAGCCGTCAAGCGATCGCACAACCGTAGTATTCGGAGTTGAAAATAATGTTCCAAGCCAAGGCGGAAATGCAGCACAAAAACGTGAACACGACAAACGAATCGGTGCTGGCACCATGTCAAAGGCGGGAGTCAAATGCCCTTGCTGTCCAGCCATCATGACATCTGGTGACATCAGAGTGGAAACGAGGGCCGGGCGCAGTAGTCATATCCCGATTGTCGTTGCCGTTGATGGACAGAAGTCAAAAGAGTTTCGGCCCTTAACGAATCTAGAATTTGCATCGGTGGCATCGGCTTCCAGGGATGTAGCCGCCGCCATGAGCCATTTACCGGATGGCGATCTAACGGAAGCAACTCCGGCAGGCGGAGGACGAAAGGCAGCTCGGGCGTTTTCGCTGCATTCATATGGGATGACCCAATGGCGTGATCTTTTCACAGATCGACAACGATTGGCCTTAGCCACAATCGCAATGGGCACGCTCGATGCACACACAACGGTCAGCCAGAATGGATACAACGAAACGTGGCGTGAAGCGATTACCGCGTATCTTACTTGTGGATTCGATCGGTTAGTGGATTTTGCAAATGTAAATGTTCAATGGAAGATCGATGTTCCAACCATAAACCATGCTTTAGTGCGATTTGCGATCCAGATCACCTGGGATTTTGCAGAGGGCAATCCAATTGGAAAGATGGCGGGAAGCTACATCAAATGCCTTGACCGAATTGCAACGGGCGTTGATACGCTTTGCATGTTGCCGGCTGGATTGCCGGAACCGATTGTACAACGCGCATCGTCCACAAAGCCACTTCCTCTTGCTGACATCATCGTTACCGACCCACCATATTACGATGCCATACCGTACTCCGACTTGATGGACTGGTTCTACGTTTGGCTCCGGCGCGTTGGGCTTCACATTGGACCGTCTTTCGAAGAAGCGATGCGGGAGCGTTTGAGTCCTAAGTGGGATGCGGGAACGGAAGACGGTGAACTGATTGACGACGATACCCGACACAACGGTGACTGTGTTGCATCGAAAAAAGCATATGAAGATGGAATGACGAAGGTTTTTCGTCGGTGCGCCGATAGTCTAGCTCCGGATGGTCGCATGGTCATCGTTTTTGCAAATAAGCAACCGGATGCTTGGGAGACCCTTGTCGCCTCACTGATTCGCTCGGGATTTGTCGTAGACGGCAGCTGGCCAATCCAGACCGAGCAACCGAGTAGGACAAGGGGAATTTCTTCTGCGGCGTTGGCTTCGTCAGTCTGGCTTGTTTGCAGAAAGCGTTCTGACGCCGTCAGGCCAGGTTGGGACAACAAGGTCCTTGAGGAAATGCGATCCAACATCGCGGCGAAGTTACGAGAGTTTTGGGACGCAGGGATTCGTGGGCCTGACTTCGTTTGGGCCGCGACGGGGCCAGCGATGGAGGCCTATAGCAAACACCCTGTAGTACGCAAAGCCAACGCCCCAGGAGAAGTTATGGGGGTAGGAGAGTTCCTTAATCACGTTCGCCGCATGGTAGTCGATTACATAGTGGGTCAGGTGCTGACCGGAGAGCAAGGCGCGGATATGTCCGCCGCGGATCGTTTGGACGAGGTATCAGCCTACTACCTATTGCACCGCCACGACTTTGGTCTGGACGACGCGCCGGTTGGTGCATGCATACTTTATGCAACCGCCTGCGGCTTGACAGACGCTGAACTAGACAAGTTATGGGACATTCTGATTCATGCTGGCGGAGACTCTTCAGAGGATGATATTGCCGAAAGCGACGATGGTGATTCTGAAGGAGATGACGAACCCGCAGAAGATGCCGGCGGTGGCAGTAAGGTGAAGCTCAAGCCTTGGAATCAGCGGCGGCAATAAAAACATGGGGCATGAGGCACCTGCGGGAAAAGCTGTACCGTTGATCGACCGCGTCCACCGTCTAATGCACCTCTGGAAGGACGGCGATGTGCAAAAGGTCGATGAATTCCTTGATCAGCATGCTCTGCGCCGCAACGAGTTGTTCAAGCGGGTGGTGCAATCGCTCATTGAGCTTTCATCGGACAATGAACGTTCGCTACTCGAAAGCATTAGCAATCATATTGGTGCCAAGATGCAGAACGGCAAGCGAACTCACACGCGATAACATTGCGTCACGCCCGCGAAACCGAAGGCGATCGGCCAGACTCCGGGTTGCGGCATTGTGCTTCGACAAACTCGACGTTGAAACAGGGATGGAAGTGCGTGGTCCCGATGGCAAGGTGCGCCGATTAAAGCAGCCTTGGAGCGTGTTGGCATACCAAATCGCTGGCGATGATGGGTTAAAAGTGATGCATTCCGAAGGGAAGGCAGAAGAGCGCAGCACACCGCCTGCAGAAAACACGCTAACAGACCTGCTTTCGATTCCGTTAAAGGCCAATCTCGGTACGCTCATCCTACTCGATGAGGTTTTGATGTATGCAAAAGTGAAGGTGCATGCGGATCGAGGGTGGCTGGATTACTTGACTGCTTTCTTTCAGTGCCTGACGCAGGCTACCGCCAAAGTCGAGCGGTGTTGCATCGTCGCATCGTTGCTGTCAACGCGACCAGAGGACGAAGCTGACCAGCTTGGTAAACTAATCCTTGCGGAACTTAAAAACATTTTCATGCGGCAACAAGATGCGGTAGTTCAACCAGTTGAGAAGGACGACGTGGCTGAGGTACTTCGACGTCGTCTGTTTGATCCCGAGTCTGTGAAACATCGCGGAACCTGGCCGCAACACGTCATCGCGGCGATCAAAGGGATTTCTAATCTTGATGACCAGACAGCCAAACAAGGGTCCGCAGCCGAGGAACGCTACATAAAAAGCTTTCCATTCCATCCAGAATTGACGGAAGTGTTCTATTCCAAGTGGGCGTCAGGCATTGAACGGTTTCAGAAGACTCGCGGTGTATTACGCACCTTCGCTTTGGCACTACGTGAGGCAGAAAAATGGGATGATAGTCCCTTGGTTGGTCCAGGCGTATTCTTGAATGAGCAGAAACAAGATGGGCTATCTGAAGCGGCCCGCGAGTTGGTTTCAATCGCGAACACTATTGTCTCCGATGGCCAAGCGACGCGTTGGACTGGAATTTTGGAAAACGAATTGGCCGCAGCGAAACAGGTACAGTCCGAGTCGATTGGATTGAAACTGCGTGAGATCGAACAAGCGGTGATAGCGACTTTTTTGCACTCGCAGCCAACTGGTCGCAGCGCAAAGACCCGTGATCTATTTCTGCTGATCGGCCCTTGCCGACCGGACAAGATCGAGTTGGAGAAAGGCCTAGTTCGGTGGTCGAATAATAGCTCGTGGTTGGATGACGAGCACAAGCCGGAGAAGGAAAACCAGCTGCGACCGGAGTGGCGGCTCGGTAACCGACCGAACCTGAATCAGATGCAGTCGGCCGCCGCGTCGCATATTCAACCTGACGTGGTCAAAGCGAGGCTCATTGAAGAGATTGGTAAGTTGAAGACATTGACCAGCGGTGCCTCGGCATCGGGGGTGCGTGTTCACACGCTGCCAACGAAGCCGAAGGACATCGAAGACGACGGGCTGTTTCACTACGGGGTGCTGTTGCCCAGCGCCGCCTCCGATTCCGGCAAGCCCAGTCCCGAAGCAAAACGAATCCTCGACGAAACGAGTGGACCGGATAAGCCGCGAGTGTTCCGCAATGCGGTCTTGCTGCTCGCGCCATCCAAGGATGGGCTTAGCGCAGCAGAGGCCCGCGTGCTCGATCACATGGCATGGGAAAAGGTACTGGACGATTTGACGCCGAAGAATGACGAGGAAAGGCAGCAGAAGGGATCGGTCGATGTTGCGCGGTTGCAGACGTTAAAGCTCTACATCGACAAGGCCAAAGCGCGCGTGCCCGAGTCAATTCGCCAGGCGTACTGCATCGTCGTCACCGTTTCGAAGGATGACGATGTGCATGCATTCAAAATCACTGTCAGCGACGAACCACACTTCGAGACGATAAAGAAGAACACAAGTTCGCGTGTACAGGACACTGCGATCACGGCGGAAGCACTTTTGCCAGGTGGTCCGTATAGCCTGTGGAAAGGGGGCGAAACCATTCGGCGTGTTAAGGATTTGGCCGGGGCGTTCGCACAATTGCCGCACTTGCCGAAGATGCTCAAGTCCCAAGCCATTGTGGAAACGCTGGTCGAAGGTTGCGTGCAGGGGACATTCGTCCTCAAGCTCACCCGGCCCGACCGCACATTCCGCACGTGGTGGCGTACGCGGCCAGACGCCGCCGCCCTGAATGACCCTGCGATGGAACTCGTGCTGCCCGAAGCTGCCGAGCTTGGGGAAATCGCGGGCGACCTCCTCGCGGCTAAAGCGCTCCCTGACCTCTGGGCTGCTGACGAAATCACGGTCCAAAATGTGATGGACTACTTCAACGGCACCAAGGTGGTCCAGGTCGATAAGGGCGGGTTTAGCGAGCCGGTGCCGATTCCCAAGGCGTCAGCCCATGTCGTCGAAGCGGCCATCGGCCAAGCCGTAGTCGACGGCAAGGTTTGGCTGCTTTCGGGGCCAGCGAGCCTATTGGCCGAGCCCATTCCCGCGGGCGTTTTGACCCCAGCAGCTAATTTGAGAATTCCGCCGACAAACATCGCCGCCGCTGCAATCCTACCGGAAACATTGCCGAATGCATGGAAGGATGAAGCTTCGAACGCTTTAGCTATTGCCACGGCGCTATCTCAACAGGCGGGACATACGCTGCCCTGGAAGACGGTGCGGGATGTCATCGGTGGCTCACTTCAAGCGCGATTCATCACACTCGATGAAGGCTCAGCCGCTTGGCCGTGCGAAATGCCGGCCGCACAAACGGTGAAAATCAAGGTCGCTACGACTGCTGCTGCTGCCGGCGGGGCCGGCGCTACAGGCGCGGGTACTAGTGGCAGTTTTGGCGGAGGTCCTACCGCCGGATCAAAGACACTTGTGGCGCAGGCAGAACTGGAACCGTCTGAGGTTCAAGACCTAGCCGATTTGATACCGCAATTGTTGGAAATAAAAAACAAGTCCAACATGCCGCTAGTGTTCCGCGTGCGAGTTGAGCTAGGTGACGGCAATACTGCACCCAATTCGGACTCGATCGCTAGCGTCAATGCAATACTCAAGGAAGTCAAGGAAGGTTTCGAACTTAAGTAGATGAGCGGAGTACACGCTTTTCCGCGAACTTCTTCCATATTGGATGCTGCTTTCGCAGGGTGTGAGTGCCGGCGATCGGTTGAAGGTTCCGCACCTAAATCGTTAATCTCGCGGATCTTCAACGCCAGGCGCTGGCGGAGAACGCCTGGGGACAGGGCTGGCGTTGCTCCGATTCTAGTCGGGCTACATGTGCTTGCGTTTAAATGCAGGCTTTCGCCGGGCGGAAAAATTGCCTGGAATCCGTCAGCACGGGTCGCCACCGGGTAGTTCAGAAATAGGCGAACACCCTTTTCCTGTTGTCTGACGGCGATGCGACCGCGAAGCGGAACTCGTTGTGGGCGTTTCTACGGACGCGACCATGACGAAATTGACCGACCCCGCCGAAATGAGTCGCGATGAGCGAATCTGCGAACTGGCCAGCATTCTCGCAAAAGGCATGATCCGGCTCCTGGACGCCGCATCTTCCGGTCAGGAATCTTCAACGAAAGAGCCCCAGAGTTGCTCGAAAGAGCCTTGATCTTTCCTCCAAAACGAGGCTCACTGTGTCCCCGTGTTCGAGATTGGCTCACGTTTTCTATGGAGGACAAGAATGGTTGAGAAACAGAAACAATCAGGCGAGGCAGGTCACAGCGTGCTCCGCCAGATCAATGAGATTCAGCGGATGTCGCTGAACGAGCTTCGCAGAAATGGTTGGATCTTTTCGGCAGCGATCCAGCCAACCTGTCAAAGCAGTATCTGGTCCGTCGCCTCGCGTACCGGGTGCAGGAACTGACCTTGGGAGGCTTGTCGAAGGCGACTCGGGAGAAACTGGCAAGCTGGGCGGAGAACCCAAAACAGACCGAAACGAAAACGGTACGGGAAAAGACCTCGTTGCAGTCGGGGACGAGGCTGCTGCGAGATTGGCACGGCGAGCGATACGAAGTGATTGTCCAAGAGGATGGCTTCCTTTTCCAGGGCAAGAAGTATCGCAGCCTCAGCGCGATCGCTCGCTCGATCACGGGCACTCATCGCGGCGGTCGTCGCTTTTTCGGCTTGCAACCCAGCAGCACGAAAGGCGGCCCTAAATGATCAGTGACAAAAAGAAGATCCGCTGCGCGATCTACAGCCGCAAAAGCCATGAAGAGGGCCTCGATCAGGATTTCAACTCGCTCGACGCCCAGCGTGCCGCCGCCGAAGCCTACGTTCAGTCGCAGGTACACGAAGGCTGGAAGTTGTTGCCAGCCCGCTACGACGATGGCGGGTTCTCCGGCGGAAACATGGACCGGCCGGCCCTCAACGCGTTGATCGACGACATCCGCGCCGGAAAAATCGATTGCGTGGTCGTCTACAAGGTCGACCGCTTGAGCCGATCGCTGTTGGACTTTTCAAGGCTCATAGCCTTGTTCGACGAATACCAGGTCTCGTTTGTCTCGGTCACGCAGCAGTTCAATACGACCACGTCGATGGGGCGGCTGACGCTCAACATACTTCTTTCATTCGCCCAATTCGAACGGGAAATCATTGGCGAGCGCATCCGCGACAAGAAGCTGCTCACGGCCCGACAAGGCAAGTACATCGGGGGGCAACCCAAGCTCGGGATTGACATCGTCGACCGGCGATACGCCATCAACGAAGACGAAGCCAAGCTGGTGCGGCGTATCTTCAAGTTGGCCGTGCAGCTCCAGTCCTGCCAAAAGATCGCTGATACGCTGAACGGCGAGGGGATTCGTTCCAAGGTCTACAACACCAAGACCGGCAAGACCTTTGGTGGAAATCTCTACTCGGGTCGCAGCGTCTACAATATTCTCACCGACGCGAAGTACATCGGCCGAATCGTTCACAAGGGTGTCAGTTACCAAGCGGAGCATCAAGCGATTATTGCGGAAGACCTGTTTGAGCAGGTCCGCAAGATTCTCGCTGCCAACCGAACCTACACCCACGAACATCAGGCGACACGATTCGCCATGTTGCGTCGTCTGGTTTACTGCGGCGAGTGCGGCAGCCTGGTTCTACCCGCGTGGACGAACAACCACGGACGAGAGTATCGGTACTACACCTGTTCCAAGAAGGTAAAGTCGGGCTACAAGAAGTGCTCACTACCATCGCTGCCCGCGGGCGAACTGGAAAAGATCGTCGTCGAACAACTTCGATCGCTTCTTCGCCACCCTGACGTGATTGCCCACACGTTCCGCGAGGTTTGCGCCGGTTCGCAAAGTGGCCCGGATGCGACGACGGTATCGCGTCTTGAAGAACTACGCGGACGTCGCCACCAGGCGGAACAGGCGGCCCGGTCTCTCTTGAATCTCAACGATCCTGAGGGCCCGTTCGTTCAAGCGGAACTCAAACGTATCAACGGAGAAATGAAACTACTTGGTGATTCCATTCGTGGGCTGGAATCGGTCCCGAATTCCACACGAGCCGTTGAGCTATCCGAAGTCACCAAAGCGCTACAACAACTCGATCCGGTCTGGGAAGTCCTTTACCCCGAAGAGCAATCTCGCGTTCTGGAGCTGCTCGTTGAATCGGTCACTGTTTCCAAGCACTGCGTGGACATTCATTTTCGGGCTAATGGGATTGAAAAAATCGTCGACGAGTTGACACCGATGAGCGAGCGAACAAATGGCTAATACGAAACGAACCAAACCGAACAAATCTGACCAACCACTTGAGGATGATCTCAGCCCCGAGAACCTTGAACCCGCGTTCGCGGTGTCGGAAAGCAAGATCACCGTTCGCCGGGATGGTGGCAAGGTGGTGGTTTCCGTTCCCGTCAGGTTCTATCGCCGCAATGGCCGGCAGATGATCTTGGCTGACAATATCGAATCGGATTCCATTGAAGCTGCGGTCCCGAACAACGCGCTGCTGACTGCCCTAGCCAAAGCGTACGCATGGCAGGAGCAACTGGAATCGGGGCAATTCGAAGACCTCGAGGACATCGCCAAAGAGCAAGGCGTCGACCGCAGCTACGTCGGGCGAATGCTGCAGCTGACCTCGCTTGCGCCGGATATCGTGGAATCGATCCTGGCAGGTCAGGCGTTCGCAGACATCAGCCTGCGAGATTTTCGCAAGGGAATCCCAGTATCTTGGGAGGAGCAGCGACGAATTTTGGCCTCTGCGTGATGCGGAGCTGGCTGCAATAAAAAGGCTGTTCAAAACCGATTGTCATCGCTTGGCTTCAATCGGAATTGAGAAATATCATTCACCGATGAAAGTCCCATCAGGGGCGAAAATGAAGCCGTCCGCAACGTCCGGCGTGACAGTCGCGATACGATGCAAGATGCTGTGCCAAAATAGCAACCAGTGTATCGCGGTTAGCAGTCATCCGATTCCAATCGGCGAGCGACACGCATAGCAACTCAAGGAGTCTTGAGTCTAAAGACATTATGGGCGGAACTTGCTCATCTTCGCTGAACCGCCGTATGCGGGCCCGCATGTACGGTGGTGTGGGGAGGACGGTCAGCGATGGCAGTCCTTACCCGATTTCGGCCCTACCGCTTACGGAGCTCTAAGTCCTTCGGCTCCACAACCACGAGAGCGACGAAGTACGGACGCCAGCGCCACACCGCCTGGCTAACAGGCACTTCCTTCCATCCTTGTTCTTCGGCTGCTGCCGAGACAGCCGGTGGAACACCGATCATTTCTCCCGACTCGAATCCCTTGAGTATGCAGCGTTGTTTTGCAGGAAGGCTGAGGCTGGCCGGTTGAAGGTTATGGTCGACAACGACAGCGCCACGGATCACGAGCGTTATCGGCTTATCGAGTTTCTTCCCATCGACGGTATCCACAAGAAGCGTCCCGCTCTCGACCTTGCCGCCCTCAAGCCTGAAGCCCTCAATGGTCCGATACACTCCGAGCTGATCGCTGACAACACCACCAGGCTGGCGTGGTTTGACCGATTCAATGTTCGGGCCGCCCCGTGTGACTGGTAATTGACCAAAGGCAAGAGGAAACGAAATCGCAGCGAGCGACGCGCCCGCACACATGATTCCGACGTAGACAATGTTCCTCATCGCTCATTTCTCCCCGCCGAACGCTTGAGCTAACCGGGCGGCGGCCAGCGATGTGGAATCTCAAAATACACACCCAACCGCCGCTCCGGTTGAGCGATTTGGTAGCTGTTCACTTCTTTTTTCGGAAGTGCTCCCTCATGGCCAGATTGTATTCCTCGACCAAAAGCGTAAACGCTTTTGTCACGATACAGCCAGAAATCACGGTCACTGGATAGCCGGTTTCGTCATCGATCAGAGGTTTTCCGTCACTCCAGGGTTTGCCGTAGTACAGAATTCTGTTGATGCCGCTGCCAATATCCGCCTCAGCGAACGCACGCCCCGTTTCGGCCGGGGTCGCAACTTTTGAGTTCGATTCCAGCTTTCTCAGGAACTGTAAAGTAACTTCTCGAATGACGACATCCCCCGTTTCGAGCTTCTGAGCGCCGCGAGTTTCCGAAATGGTTGCTGTCGACTGATCAGGCTCAACCGCGGTGATTTTGAGTGTGCCAAACGGCTTGTTCTCTCGGTAAACATCGAAAACATCTCCAACCTTTACACCAACTTCACTGCCAAGGCGGATGCTCACGGTCCTGGCGCCCGGTTCTTCCAGCTTCGAGATCAGAGGCTTAAGCGGCGCAGGCTGATCGCATCCCGAGGAGGCAATGGCACATAGCCCGAGAAGAACGGTGATGAAAGAAAGGTCTGTCATTCGATGCTCCTCGCGGATTCAGACAACGGTTTCGGTATGACCACCGATGGCCATCGACAGCTAACAACACGCATCAGCTGGCCGGCGCGAGACGCGTTGATTTCAAGACCGGCCCGACCGCCGGCTCCGTTGCATGCGATTGTTATCGGATCTGGATTTTTTTCGGGGCGGTTGAGGTAAATCGTTGATCGAACCCAGGACAAATTTGGCGAAGACAGGCTACTGCAATTCCGAGAACCGGCACAACGACCACGCAAAACCAGAAACCGAATCCACTCATTAGTTTATCGTAGCCGAAGTAGTCAAGCGACACTGCAATCACAATGTACGGTAGCGAACAGAATGTTACTGGCCTGAGGATGTGCCGTACGAATGGTCTGGCAGCAACTGCCGAATGATTCAGCAAGAATTCGGCGAAAAGACCCAGCACAAGTCCGAATGTCGCGGCGTTAAAAGACACATATAGGACCGAATTGTCGTTCTCCGCGATCGTGCCCGCTTTGAGTGAAACAAGCCCAATCAAGGCAAGTACAAACCCGATAGCGGATCCAAGCGTTGCTCCAAAAGTTAGAGGCCCGATTCGTGGGATTTGTTTTGTCATTCCGCGATCGTCTCAATTGGTTCCGATAATGACTACGCTAACCCGGTTGCCGCGAGAAAGCTTCCATTTCAAAAACCCGTCGTCGGCAACTCGGGTGCAGCGTCTGTTCGTTGGCGTTTTGTTCGCCGTCAGCGTGTCCTCAATTCGGTGAGCCGATTGCTGATAGGGTTGTTTTTTTGTTCTTGCGATGGAGTAGCCACCAAAACAGGATTAAGCGCACAACGTACACCATGAACAATAGTCGCATTGCACCAATGATGAACAATAGATCGAACCGGATATTCATCGTGCGTGGCATCAGCGTTTCGTACCACGCCCATAGCGGTAGCAATACCAGTGGCATGTGGACGAGCCATCTTGCCTTAGGCCAAGAAGGATGCCACGGGTAGAGCATGGAGACAGCGAAGAATGCCAGCATCAACATACCGACTATTTCGTAAGTCATTTCTTGGATTCCATGAGAGCCGGGCATTCAAAAGATACTGGCAGTGCTTGGTCAAAGCTTTGTGGGTGCATCTCAGGTGAGCTCGGTTTTCCCAACGAACGATCAAAATCACGCGGTTGCGGCCAAGTGACTTTGACTTCAGAAAACGCCCGATCGGAAACTCGGGTGCATTTTTTGGTTCGTCGGCTTAATTGGTGAAAGATGAAAGTAGCGTGGTCGATCGCGCTGCGGTACTCCGGTGCGAGTTTTCACAGCGGGGGAGATCTCCCTCCTATCCAAGAATGCCAATCGATCCAATCAGCAGTATAGTGGATGTGATCAGGGCCGTCTTTCCGATTGCGGAATTGCGGGTAATCGCTCCAAGGACAATTGCCGCGATCGAGAACGCGACAAACACACCATATCCATGCATCGTGAAATTTTGTTCGTAAACACGCCCTACCATCGAAACCGCGATTCCGAGCAAAACGCCCGCAAGCGAAAGCGTTAACGCAAGTCGGTCGAGTGGGAGTGAAGTCTTCTCTGTGCTCATTCAAGGTCTCCAGGATCGGAATATCGGCGTCTTGAGTTGTATTCGGATTTCTTGCTCCAAAATTGGAAGTTGTTGGAGACAAATTCTCAGGCTGCGATTTTGCCGACGAACGTCGGCCATCACCCGGCACGCGCGAGTAAGCCTCCATGTTAGAAACGGCCGATCGCGTGCTCGGCGTGCATGGCTTTGTTCGGCTGCGCTATTTCGACTCAGCTCTCAGCTTGTCGTTCGTTTCAGCGTCCTTTCGAGCCTGTTCTTCAATCCACCGTTCCCATGGAGACACGGCGAAGTGTTGTGCGACCCTCTCGGGTTGTAGGGTGACATCCGAGAATCGTTCGTCTCGGGTCTTTTCCCAAAATGCCCTTTCCAATTCCTCATTGTGAAACTTGATGTCCCCAGCAGCCGAGTATCCTTTGAGAACCGCGTTCCTGCCCTCAAATGACATGTGCCCGCCGAAAGAACTAACGCCAACTCGTCCGCCGTATTTTTCATGCAGCGCTTTGGCCGTCCTCCACTCACTCGATGATGCCCGAAGGCAGAAGATTCGCCATCCCAAGTCTTTGAGAGATTTCTCGTCTGTTCGGAAGTTGCCGGGATACTTACGAACGGTGGCGGCTATGACAGCTTCGATTTCGTCATCGTTCGGGCTGAGCTTCTCACGAATGGCATAATCACTCAGAACACGCCCCGTGATATGAGAGAGGAAGTGTTGAGCACGGTATTCCCGCAGCCACCGCTCGTAGTCCTGCCCGGACAGTTCTTTTCGCTTTGTCGCAGCATCTGCGGGCGTGAACTGATAGATCGGGGTTCCCAGCACAGTAGCCACCAGTTCGCGCTTTTCGGTGGGAGTCTCTTCATCTGCGGAAAGGTCGGCCGCATGGCCGAAGAGTAGCTGGACGCCGACGACTAATACGGCAACGATTTTCATTTGGCACCCGCACCTACATGAGATTAAGAGACCGACGGTCACCGCCATTCCGGGCCATCATCCCGCTACGACGCGAAAAACAAAATAAACAAACATTGCGACCGGCGCTAACAGGTACGTCAATTCCGAACGTCCGTTGAGGCGCCGGCATTGCTGGATAAAGACAGTACAGATAACGAGCAAAGAAATCGACGCCAACGAGAGTGCGGCAGCCAGCCACGGTGATCCGACAATCCGGAGTGTACCTGCCGGAACCTTGGTGGCGAGGGCGTGAATAAAGAACACCGCAACCGCTACGATGATAAGCCCCAGTGGATGCAATCGAAGCCTTGGCCCTCGACTGGGCGCACAAACGTCACTTGCGTTGGGAGGGTGATACGGATTCTCGTTCATTACGACTTCCTGCAGGCAGGGCTTGTCTGCCGAACGTCACGCGTCACCGGGAACGCGCGGGAAAGTTTCTTATGGCCTAATCGCCCAGCTCGCGTTCTCCGGTGCACGCGCTGGTTACCCTCTCACTCGGGGTCATCCGGAAAGAATGGCCACGGAGGATCGATCGAGGTTAGCTGTAGTTTACCATTCGACGCATAGGACGACACATACCAGCGACCGTGGGTGAGAACAGACACGCCTGCCGCGGCATTCTGATTCTCCTTTAACCAGCGGTCGATGCAATGCGATTCGACGCGAATGATGTCAGGACGGTTGTAGAATTCTTGCCGCGAGTGTTCGTGCTCGATAGAAAGTAGATCCACCGCAGCACGAGCGCACAATTCAATTGCATGCCGTTCTTCATCAGATATTCGATCGGAATTCACAAGTGACTCAAGTACCGGACCAAGCTTCTGGAAGTCGAGTTCTTTGCGATCATCATGTGTTAGCATCGCCATTTCCTCGACTCGCTTGCGATTTCTTCAGTAGGGTAACTAGTCATTCTCAGGCGCAGGCGCCTGGAAATAAATCTCATTGTAGATCATTCAGCAGGCCGAAAGGGCCGGCGGGACCGTCTGCTTGCGCCTCATCCTCCAAAATGCAGCGAGGCAGAATTTATGCCCTTGAGCGGCCTCAAGACGCTTTAAGGGCTTTCTTGAGAGTTGCAGATCGGTGTGCCGCGGCCCGTCGAATGTCGTGGGCGTTACCCTCAGGTGGATACTAGCTCGCAGGACGGCGTCCGGAAATATCCGGCGCTGAGGGGGCGTCGTCATGGCAGCGCTTCAGACCTCCATCGATCGGGTTCTGGCTGATTGACTGGCTTTGAAATAGCCACATCCCGCAAAGATCACGAGGAGCCGATTAGCATTTGCAAGCATAAGCGAGCGGGACTGGGACACCCCCACGATATCGTGCGGCTGCCACTGTAGTTGCAGTAGACCAAAATGTGTGCGGGCTAGGACTATCGGTGGTGCTTCTAAGGATCGAGTATTAACCAATGAATTTTGCAGGGGCGAGGGCTGCTCATCACCTCGGGAAGCGCTGGCCAGGTTTTTCATCCCGCTGCCTATGACATTTCCGCCCAAACCTTCCGGCGGTTCAAGATCGCAAAAGTTCAATGTTTTTCGGCATTTTCGAGCACGGGACTCGTTTGGGGTGAGTCCCGTGGTTTTGAGCCTTTGGCCCTGATTTGAGCCTTTTCGGGTGGCGGCGGGGCGCGAGCGCGTCCCGTGGTTTCGACGCCATCGAAGTTTGGCGATACGAAAAAGCCCCGAAATACCGCGTAGAAATGCAAAGACCCGCTGGGGTGAGCCAGCGGGTCAGTTTGCTTCGAGCCACCTTGCGGTGGCCGTGTTAGTGGAGGCGGCGGGAATCGAACCCGCGTCCCGAGACATTTCCATGGAAGCTTCTACGTGTGTAGTCGTCTCTTTGAGTTTTCGCCCCGCAGGACCCCTGGCGACCGGGTTCTTGTGAGGCTAGCCGAGAACTTTATTTGGCCGTCAGCGTGCTCGACATGACCGACGACGAACCGGATTTGACAACCAACTTTTGAACCTCTCCGGTTAAGGTCCGCAGTCGGAGCTACCTGTTGCTAGGCGGCTAGAGCGAGGTTTTCCTCGGCAAATAAATTTGTGGTCAGCTTTTAACGTGGCCTACTGACCAACCACGACACGCCACTACCACTTCAACCTATCCGGTCGAATCCAATTTCGCCCCCCAAAAAAACGTCCCCTATTTCCACAAGCAACGCTTGACACTCCCCTATTCTATCGGCAGATGAGCGAAAGGCCAATTGCCGCAGCGCCAGGATTCGGAAATTCGTGACGCGGTGCGAAACGCCCCGCGGGGCGCCAGCTGGTTGCCCAGTTCGTCCGCCGCCAGCTCACAGCAGCGTCCAGAGCTGCCAGATCGTCACCGCGATCCCCAACGGGATGCACCACCAGGCGAACAGCCTCAGCCGACCACGCTCCAGCCAGTTAATCAGCCAGTGGAGCGCCAGCAGCCCGACGGCGAACGACACAATCCCGCCGATCAGCAAGTGCTGCCACGGTGTGGTGAGCCCCGTCTTGGTGGCCAATGAGATCGTGGTCAGCAATCCCGCGCCGGCAATGGCGGGGATCGCCAGCAGGAACGAGAAGGTGGCGGCGGCTTGCGGTTTGAGCCCCAGTTTCAGGCCCGTGGAAATCGTCGTGCCACTGCGCGACAGGCCCGGCAGGATGGCGGCCGCCTGGCTCAACCCGATCCAGAGAGCCTCGCGATCGGTCAGCTCGGTGTACTCCCGCTGTCCCTTCATCCCATGCAGGGCCCACAGCAGGATGAGTCCGGTGACCGGCAGCATCAAACCGGCGAGCAGGGCGCTCTCGACCAACTGCTCGCATGCGATCTTTACGGTCAGGCCGATGACCACCGCCGGGATCGTGCCAATGATCAGCGGGCGAATGACGCGCCGATCCACACCCAGCAGTCGCCAGATGCGCTGCCAGTAGAACACGACGATCGAGAACAGGGTGCCGATGTGCAGCACGACATTCAGATCGGCCACATCCAGATGCTCCGGATTGCCCGCGGCAATGAACGCGGAGAGAACGACCAGATGTCCACTCGAACTGATCGGCAGGAACTCCGTGAAGCCCTGCACAACAGCCAGAATCAAAATGTGCCAGAGGGCAAGTTGCATCGGGCGTTCCCCTTGATCGTGACACGGCGCTTCGGCGTCGTCGACAGTTTGCTTGGAGTCGTAAGCCGGCGGAATTCGCCTGGCACCCATGCGCGTCCCGCGCCAGGCTGAGCTCAACTCTACGTCAGCTCGCCCAGGCCGCAGCTCGGCGTCGCCGCTCCCGCCCCGCTCGAATCGGCTGTGCGCGAGTCAATTGTAGCGATTGCATCACCGATGCGGAGGAGATGGCCAGCGGTATTGTCCGCGCGATTCGAGGCACCGCACCTGTCGCGAGCACGGGGGAAGCGGGCGGCGGCCGATGGCGTGTGCCGCCCCCTAGGAGATTTGACCTCCATTTGCCATACTGCGTAATTCATTAGCATGCAGAGGGATAGGTCGGATTTTTCGCCGCCGACCCGTCCCGTAATAAGTGGGGGACGTATATGTATCGCAATCTTGACGCTGCCGCGCTGGGCATCTCCGGGCGCCAAAGTGAACTGATAGAATTGGCTCTGACCTACGGCTTTCGCGGATTGGACGTGGATCTCGCGGCCATCGTGAAACGGGCGCGAACGAGCGGAGTGGAGCAGGCGGTCCGATTCATGGTCAGTGCCAATGTGCAGGTCGGGGAGTTTCCGCTCCCCATTGATTTCACGGGTGAGGAGTCGGCATTTCGTAGCGCACTGTTGCAGCTGAAAGAGGTTGCCGCGATCGCTGGTTCGCTCCACGCGTCCTGTTGCGTAGCGACCGTCAATCCGGCCAGCGACGCTCGGCCATATCATGAAAACTTCGAAATGCACCGCACGCGGCTCGGGGCGGTGGCCAATGTGTTGGCCGAGCAGAACATCAAGCTGGGGTTGACCGTGCTCGCCGCTCCCTGCCATTGGAAGGGCCATGATTATCCGTTCATTCACGAGGCGGAAGCGCTGCTGACGTTGATCAAGACCATCGGCAATCCCAGTGTGGGACTGGTGCTGGACACCTGGAACTGGCTGGTCGGTGGCGGTTCCCTGGCGGACTTGCTGCAGTTGTCTGGCGAACAGATTGCCAGCGTCCGACTTGCCGATATTCGTCCCGAGGCGGATCTGGCCAAGATCGCGGACCAGGAGCGGTACCTGCCCGGAGATGGCGGCCTGATTGATTGTGGGGCGGTGGTGCGGCATCTGGTCGAGGTTGACTATGCGGGACCGGTGACCCTTTATCCCCACCCCTCGCGATTCACCGGCATGACGCGGGATGTGATCGTGCGGCAAGCGAAAGCGACGTTTCAGGAATTGTGGGTGGCAGCCGGGCTGGCGCCCGGAAAGAAGCCTGAGCCCACCGCCGCTGAAACGGTCTCAGCCGACTCCAGGCTGACAGCCGCCGAACGGGCCGATTCACCGTGAGCGGGCCCTGGGCTGCGCCGTGCAAGGGCACGTTTCTTTGCCGAGCGTAGCGATTATTCCCAGGAAACGGCCCGTGCCGCCGATGCCGCCACTGCGGATTATGCAGTTCAGCTGGCGACGGCTTTGACGGCTGTAAAGCTTCCCGTGGCCACCTGACTGGGGTTCCGTTTGGTTTGGTTGATTGCCCGCCACCTGCCGCGACGATGAGCGGTTACGGTGAGAATAGCGCGCAGGAACGGTGCTGCGCTCGAGGAGTCTGACTGTCACGGAAGGTATCGATGGATCGTTCTCCACGCAGACACGGATTCGTTTGGGTCGGGGTTGCGATGGGCGCTCTGCTGCTACCCGCCTGTTCGGACCTCTCGTCGTCACCCGCCCAGACGCGCGGAGATGGCTCGTCGAACGTCCACTCGGCTGCGGAATCGTCGGCGTTGGCCCTGCGCACCAGAAGCCCCTCGACGGTTGGCAGTGGAGTGGTGCCAGCCTCGCATCTGTTCGCTCCGCCGCCGCTGCCGTTGGTCGAGAGTGCGATCGGCGTCGGTGAGCCGCTGTTGCTCGAGCGGGAGCCGATTGTACGGATGGTTCCCGATCGTGACGCGGCGTTCCCTTCGTCTCACGCGCCGCGCCGCTTGCCGCAAATCGATCCCGGCAAGATCCTCGACATCGACCGTGCAGCGGACGGTGAGCCCTGCCAGGAGACGGACTCCCGCGTCTCGAACGAAGTCGCTGCCGACCTGTCGCAGCTTCCGCCACCACCGGATGTGGACGAACAACTGGATGCCGCCACTGATCCGCCAGGCGACTTGGACCGGTCACTCAACAACCCGTCTTCAGCGCAGGAGACTGCGGCACTGCGGCGGCTTCCCGAGGTGGACGGGCTGCCCGCTGCGTCGGAAACGGATCAGTCGCAAGGCGCCGCGTCGGATATTTTGGGGGCGCTCCGCCGGCTGCCATCGGCCGCGACGGAATCGGACGGCGCGGTGGGTCAGGTGGAAGCGGCCGAGACGGCACGTCGGGGCGATGATTCGTTTCCGGAGGAGAGGGGCGGAGTCGAGACAGTGTCGCCCCCACCCGACTGGCCGCAGTCCGATGATTCGTCGGCGATGCAGCCGATCGAGCAGTTGCCGTCCCCGTCTGACACGGCCGCCACCACCACATTACCGACTTTGGACGCGCCTACTGCTGAGGTTCCGGCCATCGAGGGCGATGCTGTCGCAGCACCGCCGTTGTCCGGTGAGGCTCCCGAGCAGCGGGGTGACGCGGACGCAGAAACCGCTCCGAGCGACGATGATGCGAGCGACCTGTCGGGACCTCAGCCTGTCCCGCCCGGCGAAGAACCGGCTACCCTGACTGCTCCTGAACTGAATGCGACAGGGCCGGTCGAGGACGAACTGCGCCCTCTGCCACCCGTGGTGGAGGAGACGGGCGAGCAGGCCGAGCATGCCCGGCAGCTGTCACCTCCGCTATTTGCCGCCGAGGGGGACTTGTGTCCGCCGTCCGACGAAGTCGGTTCGCAGAGCGAATTCCAACTGCCGGACGAATCCAGCGTGTCGAGTCGGGTCGGTGGCAGCGATCCCGCGCCGGCTGGAGGCTCCACGTCAGTGCCGGTCGACAGCCCACGGAGTGAACCGGCCCCGGCGGAACTGCGTGCGGGTCCGCCGACGGATAGGGCTGCGGCTCCGCGAGCCTGGTCGCCGGTGGCCGTGCCGATAGCGCCGCCGGCACCAGCCGGCGCCGTGCTCGTGAAGGCCCACGACGTGACATTCGACGTCATCACACGCCGTGTCGGTACGCTCTCGCGACGGGCTGAAGATCTGGCGTCGCGGGGCGCCTATTTCGCTGCTCGCGCGGAGATGATCAAGGCCCTGCGGATTATCACTCAAGCACTCGACGCCCAATTAGGTGTGAGGACGCACAGTGAGGCGCTGGGACATGCCATGCGCACCTTGCAGGAGGCGAGCGATTTTTCGCCGCGAGGCTCGCGGCTGGAAAGTGAATTGAATCTGGCGCAGGTTGTCAGTGGACACCGCACCACCGTGCTGAAGGATGAGCACCTCGAGCGACTCACGCCGTTGTCCGCGCAGCAGCGCTATCTCGAGTATTCCCAGGAGCAGTTTGCGTTGGCCGGCGGCAATCTTCCGGCCGCGTCCTATGCCCTGTACGGCCTGGCACGCATCTACACGGTGATGGACCACGCCAAACTGGAGACGCAGACGCTCTGCCTTCCGACTGCCCTGACGCTGCATCAGGCCGCCCTGCTGGTGGATGCCGCCAATGTGAAAGCCGCCAACGAACTGGGGGTGTTATTGGCGCGGTTTGGCCAATGGGAAGATGCCCGCCGAGTCCTGCAGCACGCCTTGTCGCTGCGGCACGAACCTGAGATCTGGCACAACATCGCGGTGGTCCACCAGCGATTAGGAGAAGCGGAACTGGCACAACAGGCGTACCAGCAATACGAGCTCATGGCTGCCCGCCAACCGGGTGACCACCGATTGGGGCGCGCGGATTCGGTGCAGTGGGTGGACTCCAAGACATTCTCGCAAGTAGCGCCCGCGTCGATGCCTTGAACCAGCAGGAAGCCGGGTCGCTCGGCGCTGACGCCAGTGGATTGACTACTACGCACCGTGGGACTACCAAAGACGAAACGGTACTCGCCGACAGGTGACAGAGATAAGGACAACGCTGTGCCACTGCGATTCGAACGACTCAACACATACCTGCGTCCAGGGCGTTCCCTTCGATCGGCGGTGCTTGCCGCCGCCGCGACGGTTACGCTCTATTTAATGGCGCTGGCCGGCGGCGGAAACCGACCATCGGACGTGCCCACGGCCCCCAAACCCAACGTCACTTCGCTCGGGAGTTGCGAGACCGGCACGCAGACGACCGCGTCACTGGAGGAAGTCCAGCAGTCAGCGGGACGACGGCCGCCGATCGAGTGGGTCGAAGTGCTCGACGCCCAAGGACACGCAAAACTGCAGCAGCTCTGCCAAACTCGCTGCCTGGTTGGTGTCGACTGTAACGGCTGCAACGCGTGCGGTGAAGCGGGTTGGGATTCGCGGCGTCCCATCCCCTGGGAAGTGTTGGCGCAAGGCGAATACGTCGGGCCGTTTCGGGATGTCCATGTTCCTGAATACCGGCTCCGCGTCGGAGATGATGTGGAGTTCATCTATCGCTTGACCCGAGTGGAGAGTAACCAGCCGTACGAGTTGAATGTGGGAGATCATGTGCGGGTCGAGTCGCTGATCGACCCGACACTCGATCGTGACCTCGTGATTCAGCCAGATGGAATGATCACCCTGCGCATGCTGGGACAGATACGAGCCGCCCGCCGGACCGTCACCGAGTTGCGCGACGAACTCGAGGAACGCTACAAGAAGTACTACAAAGTGCCGGCGATTACCGTGACCCCGGTCCAGGTGAACACGCGGCTGGAAGACCTCCGTTCGGCAGTGGACAGCCGTTTTGGACCGACCGGTGGTCAGTCCCAGCAGTCGCAAGTGACTCCGGAAGGGACGATCCAGCTGCCCGCGATTGGCTCGGTGCCGGCGCAAGGCCTGACACTCGAGGAATTGAAGGAAGAAATTGACGAGCGATACAGCCATATTGTCGATGGCATCGGAGTGACTCCGCGTCTGTTCCGCCGCGCCGCACGCTATGTCTACGTGGTAGGTGAAGTGCGTCAGCCCGGGCGCTACACGCTGGAAGCCCCGACCACCGCCATGCAGGCGATCGCTCTTGCCGGCGGCTGGAACAACGGGGGAAATCTCCGCCAAATCGTCGTGTTTCGGCGCACGGACGACTGGCGCCTGATCGCCACAAAACTCGATCTGCGCGGCGCCCTGTTGGGTGAGCGACCCTGCCCCGCCGATGAAGTGTGGGTCCGCGATAGTGACATCGTGGTGGTACCCAAGAGCCAATTGCTGCGGACCGATGACTTCATCGAACTGGTCTTCACGCGAGGTATCTACGGCGTGCTGCCAATGCAAGGTATCTCACTGAATTTCCAGAAACTGAGTTCACTGTGAGGACGAGGCGTGAAGCTGGCGATGGGCAGTCTCGGTCGGCACTGTTCGTGACGGCGCAGCAGCCGGGCAGCAGCCATCGCGAGGATGAACGTCGATACGGCTGGCCTGACAGATGTTGAGGACTCGTCCACGGCTGGGAAGATAATGGTAATTGGTGAATGGTGAATGGTTAACGGTAAATGTCTCGATAATGCGCGAGCGAAAGTGGAAAGGGAAGAAGGGAAAAAGGGAAGAAGGGAAGAAGGGAAGAAGGGAAGAAGGGAAGAAGAGAACGGCGCGTGTTTGTCGCGATCAGGTTGCTGAGCAACTTCGTTGGCTCGTCATGCACCAATAACCATTCACCATTGTCCATCGGCCCGCCAGCCTTGCGGTACGTCCTCGAATGCGGCGAGACAGCTTTCAGGCTGTCCGGCGAGTCGTTCCCGGTGAGTCGTGCCTCAGGCCTCGCCCCTCGAGCGTTGCGACTCGCGCCGGTACCATTGGGTACCGACTCGCCCGGCCAGATAGCTTGTGACGCCGGTGACCAGGATCATCAGGAAGCACCAGCCTGCTTCCTGCTTGGAGGAGAACTGATTGCCGTCCAGTTCCAGCAAGACCATGATACGGTTGCCGGCCGGGGCCAGTAGGCGAACGCCGAGCACTGTGGCGTAGAGGGTGGTGACCAGTAGCAAGAACAGAGACACCACCCAGACACAACTCCAATCGGGGAGCTGGACCAGGTAGAGGACATAGACTACATGCAGGATGGCCAGCAGCAGAATGGCCAGCGCCCAACGTTCTCGCACGGGAGAAACCTGCTGCGCAACTGTTTCCCAGTGGGCGACGACAATCGGCACGACACTCAGCAGGCCGATCACGGACAGAGCCGCGGCGATCCAGGTCACATCCTGCGATTCGCGGCTGAGCGACTTGTGGCGTCGAGGCGACACCTGGGTTTCCACGACGATCCACGGTTCGTCCGTGTCCTCGTCGGTGGCCGGTGCCGGGGGAGGAGCTGGCGGTGGTTGTGGAGCGTCCACAGCGGGAATCGTCAGTTCCCGGTTACAGCGGGAGCAGAACAGGGTCTGTCCACTCGCCTCGTCAGGCACAACCGTTAACCGCCCGCAAACGCAGGTAATGTGAAACGGCATCGGTGCGGTGATCCTCGGACATGGGGATGTCAACACCGGCAATTTTAAGGGGCCGATCACGCTCGGGACAAGCAGGCCGGGAGAAAGGGCGATGTCACCACGATCGGGCGATGGCGGGAGGGAAGCTCTCGTGTGTGCCGCGAAAGCGGGGCTGCGCGGGCTGGGGTGCCGCGAACAGGCCAATTCTCGGCCTGGGCAAGGGACCCGTGACGAAAGCCAGATCTCACTTGTCGGAGTAAACGCGTGTGATTTCTTCCTTCGTGACGGGGACTCGCAATTCGGCGCTGCGCACTTGCACGCGGATGACATGATCGCCGATCACCGCACCGCGCGCATGGATCTTGAAGACGGCCTCCTCGTTCGGGCCCAGGCGAGCTAATGGCGCGAAGACGACCCGTTGTCCTTCAATGGTGCCCGCTGTCGGTCCGTCACCGGTGGAGGGTATGACCCCTTCGGGCAATTCGGCCAGCAACTGAATGTCGGTATCGGGCTTGGAGCCTTTGTTCTGGACGCGAATTTCATAAGCCGTATCGCTCCCGACTTCGATCGGATCAGCCACGTCGGAGACACTGAACGCAAGTTCCGCCAAGCCTTCCACGGTGATTTCGTGTTCGCAGACCTGTTTCAGTCCCAGTTCGGCCCGTCCATCCGTTTTCAGCTTGTGGGTGCCCGGCTCAATCGGCAGTATGGTGAAATGGACCTCGCCCTGCTTATCCGCCGGCAGTTCTTCCAGACTCCAGTAGACCGCATGGGATTGGGAATCGTATTGACCTTGGTTATCGCTCGTGACGTACTTCATGCCTTTGGGCAGGTAGGTGACGAGTTCGACGTTCCGAGCCGTGGCGGTACCGGGGTTGGCCAGGTGCACGGTGTATGTGGCCTGGCGATCGAGGTAGCGGAGCGTTGGGCCCTGCATGGCAAGCTGCAGCTGGGGTGAAGTCACGTGGATCTGGCGAATGTCTTCGTCATACAGATTCCCTTCACCGCGCACGCTCAAGTGATTCTCGTAGCTGCCCGGCTGGGTCGTATCCAGGATCAGTGTCAAGCGGCGCGATTCCTGGGGGCGTAGAGTGCCGATCTCCTGCTCCAGTTGTCGACCGGCAGCATGTGCAAACCCCTCGGGGACATCTTCTTCGATGACAACTTTCTCAGCCGCTCCGTTGCCGGTGTTGGTGACGGTGATATCGAGAGTGGCGGGTTGGCCAATGAGGATTTCCGAGGGAAACGTCACATCCAGTTTCAGTTCCGGCTTGGTGCAAATGGCGCGGACGGACG
The DNA here is from genome assembly GCA_963802295.1 of uncultured Planctomycetota bacterium. Taxonomy (GTDB): domain Bacteria; phylum Planctomycetota; class Planctomycetia; order Pirellulales; family Pirellulaceae; genus JAJRVM01. The sequence continues at coordinate 75,868 of CAWDIM010000026.1, forward strand.
CTTGAGCCTGGAACGTGGCCTGGGCCACGCTGCCAATCTCGCCAGCCACTTTCGGCATCAAGTTGATCGACAGTACGATTTCTTCCCCCGGCTTGACGGTTGCCAATTGCCAGGCGAGTGTCCCGTCGGCGGTGGGAGTGACCGGTGGAACGGCATCGACAAACTGAGTTCCACGCGGCACTCGATCGACCACCACGACGTTGTGAGCCACGGCATTGCCGGCGTTGCGGACGCGCACCTGAAAGGTGGCTTGGCGGTCGACTTGGATTTCTTCGGGGGCCATCTTCTCGATCAGAATCGCCGGAGTCTGTTGGCCTTCCAACTGCCGATCCCCCGGCAAATCCGAGGCCAGCAATATTGGGGAGCCGGCGTCCGATGCGGCCAGCGTTTCGCCGCCTCCAGCACCGTAGGGCGCGGAAGAAGTGGCGGCGGAACCTGCCGCGGAGTAGTCGGGAGCTGTTGTTGCCGCAGCGTATCCGCCCGTGGCACTGAGGGATGCGTTGTCTTGGGGAGGGGCTACCGGCTGGGCAGAGGTCCTGGCCCCCGCGGCCGTGGTGCCCGTCGCATCCGTCGTTGGGTAACTGGCAGGCGGTGGTGCGCTAACGCCCGCCAGCGGACTGTCGGGAGTGAACGTTGACCGCTCGGCATTGACAGCCGGATTCGACGTGGCACCCGGTCGTGAATTAGCTAAACCAGCGGCTGTGGCGCCGATTGCCGCCCCCGCCGCCAATACGTTGGCGGGAGCTCCGCTGCTGTCGAGCCTCTGTGCGCCGGCGGAACTTGCCGCGGATGGTTGCCGCGTCACCATCGCATTCGCATCCGGTTCCTGATCTGCCAGTGAGCGTTCCGCTGATCCCGCCCCGCGGGCCGTATTTCCAAGACCCGCAGTTGGAGCCGGCGGCGAGGTTCTGGTGACGGGCTCGTCGGCCGGCGAATCGAAAGACGGTGCCCCTAATCGCGATGTGCCGCCACTTGGGTTCGTCCCGCCGCCAGTGACGGAGCCAGGGGGAATTCCCGCGTTCGGTGGCAGCGGGCCGCCGCTCGCTTCGGACGGATTGCCTGGCGACACTCTGTCACCCGCCGAGCCGATCGCATAATCGGCGCCGTACGTGGGCGCGGCCGGCAACCCGGAGGCAGAACCATACGAATCATCTCCCGCCGACGTGCCGGTCGCGGGGGCCGGAAATGTCGAGCCGGAGCGGGTTGCGGAGCCATCTTCGGCCTCGGCGCCATATGACGGCGCGGCGACTGGAAAATTCGTGTTGTAGCCCGCCGTCGCGTCGGTCGGGTCGGCCGTCGGAATCAGGTCGGCGGATTCGGTGCCGTCTTCGCTGTCACCGACGTCAGCTCTCGCCGGATCGGTTTCATGGCTGACCGTTCTGAGCGTGTTGGCATGCTCGAACGCCGACGAGGGGGGGGGCTGCAGCGCCCGGGGTGGTTCGGATGCCGGTTCCTTCTCTGCGCGAATGGGAGCAGGTGGGAGTGCCGGCGATTGCGCGGCCGCGACGATCTGCTCGCCGTCCGCTGCCGGAGCATCGCCCGGCTTGGAGAGCACACGGTAGGCAATGGCGGCACCGCCCAGCGCCAAGACGGCACCGACTACGGAAAGGCGAACAATCAGGCGTTTCATGGCACTCGTCCCAACGAATCCTGAAACCGTTGAAAATGGGCTCGGACCGCCACTCGCTAGGCCGAATTTCCGAGCCCCTGGCATGTGCAATAGCGCAAAACCGCTGCGCTCTGCCAGTTCGGGTGGAGGTAAATACCAGAAATGGAGTTACAGGTGAAGGGCAGTTGACCTGCTCGTGCCACGTCACCACGTCATTTCGAGCGGTCGTTGCATCCATGACCGCGCAGAATTCAGAGGGTTATAACCCGATCGGCGGAATGCTATGCTGAGCAGCATGAGTGACACTCCCAATCCTGACCCGAAGTCTGTCTTGCCACCGAAGGATCTCCCGTCCACAGAGGGGGGTGGCGGTCCGCTCGGGCCATTCGCTGTTCCCGGACCGGACGTGGACGAACTTTGTTTACACCGTCAAGCGGAGCGGGACCTGGGGGCGTCGTCGGTCTTTGTGGACCCTGTCCGGGTCGAGCAGGGAGACGAGCGGAAAGAATCACACGATGCACTGCCGCCCGATCGTCCGGTGCGCCGCCGCAGGATCCGTTTGCCGTTGATTCTATTTTTGGCCACGTGTCTGTCGACGTTTTGGGTTGGCGTCAATGACTGGTATCCCTTCCCGGAAATCGGTACGGTACGGCAAGTGCTATTGGCCCATTGGCTAGACGGTCTGATCTACACGGGCTGTCTGCTAACGATATTGTTGGCGCACGAAATGGGGCATTTCATTGCCACGTTGCGTTATCACGTGCCTGCCAGTCTTCCGTATTTCATACCCTTTCCCATTTCGCCGATTGGGACCATGGGGGCGGTCATTGGCATGGACGGTCTGCGGGCTGATCGAAGGGAGTTGTTTGACATAGGCTTAGCCGGTCCGCTCGCCGGATTGGTGGTGGCGATACCGATCATGTGGATTGGCATTGTGCAGATCGATCTGACGCATCCGGGATACGGTCCGTTTGCGTTAGACCTGCCGCTGCTTACGCGAATTGGATTGCACTATCTTCAGCCTCCCGGATACGAGCCCGGCAAGCTCATTTATTACAGTCAGTTGAATTCGTATTTCATGGCCGGTTGGGTTGGTTTCTTGATCACGGGATTGAACATGCTCCCGGTGAGCCAGTTGGACGGTGGCCACGTCATGTACACGCTGTTCGGCAAGAAGGCCCATTGGGTGGCGCGCGGATTGGTGGTGCTGGCGGTGTTCATGGTCTTGGCGTTTGGCCAATGGCGCTGGTCCTTGATGATTCTGCTGGTGCTGTTCATTGGCCCGGACCATCCCCCCACGAGCAATGACAACATGACGTTGGGGCGCGCGCGAACGATCATCGGATGCTGCGCGACACTGATCCCGATCTTCTGTTTTGCGCCGCGACTGATCATTATTCCGGGCTAGCGGCTTGGTTGGCGGTGGCGGCGACCGGGCGTGAATTTCTTCTGGTGGAGCACTGTGGTTCTCTTTGGCAGGCGAGCGTTGCCCGCACCTGGGGCTCGTTCTCCCCTTGGCATGCAAGTCAACCTTGTGCGCGGCTGGCAAGGCAGCAGTACTGGGGTCAGTTTCCGATGACGCTTTCTGGATTGAGCGAAACGATCTTTCGAGCTGCCGCGTATCTGTCGGTTGCCGTTTTCTTATGGCGGGCATGCGTGTCGCATGGCGGGGACGACACAGTGGCAGGTGTGCCAGATGGCTTGCCGGAGACGGGAGAGGTGTGTGAGGAGCTGGGGAGTCTCGACAACTTGATGCGCACGTTCATGCGTGACAACGCCCTTGCTGGAGCGTCATTGGCGGTCAGCAAGGACGGGCGTCTCGTCTATGCTCGCGGATTCGGTTTCTCGGACGTTGAGCGGCGTGAACCGGTGCAGCCCGGTTCGCTGTTTCGCATCGCGAGCATTTCCAAGCCGATCACGGCCGTCGCCGTGCTGCAGCTGATCGATCAGGGGCGACTGCAATTGGATGACCTGGTATGCGAGATCCTGCCGCACAGTGTACATCTTTCAAACGGGGTCCATCTTTCAAACGGGGTCCATCCGCCACGGGGGCTGGAGACGGATTCGCGTTGGCGGCAGATTACCGTGCGGCACCTGCTGCAACATCGAGGCGGTTGGGATCGGGACCGGTCGATGGATCCGATGTTTCGCTCGTTGGAGATTGCGGCGAGTCTGGGGATCGAGCCGCCTCCCAAACCGGATGACATTGTCTCGTTCATGTTGGGCCGGCCGTTGGATTTCGACCCTGGTGAGCGTTCGGTCTATTCCAATTTCGGTTACTGTCTGCTGGGACGCGTCATCGAGCATCTTTGCGGCGAGCCTTACGAGGCGGCGGTGCGACGACAACTGCTCTGTCCGCTGGGGATTCACGACATGCGCATCGGACGTTCGCGGCTGGCAGAGCGGTTTGCAGGGGAGGTGAAGTACTACACACGGGGTGACGAGACGGGTGAACTGGTGTTCGGGTCGTCACCGGCTGGTCTGGCGCCGCGCGAGAAAGTCCCGTGCCAATACGGTTCCTGGTACCTGGAGGGGATGGATGCCCACGGTGGTTGGACCGCTTCGGCCGTGGACCTGGTCCGCTTCGCCTCGCAGGTGCAACGGTATGAGAAAGCGGGCCTGCTGTCCGCAGCCCTGTACCGCGAGATGATCGCATGTCCGCCGGGTGATGCCGGGCACGATGCTCAGGGTGAGCCCCGGGATGCGTTTTACGGCTTGGGCTGGCAGGTTCGCCCGATCCGAGGGGGCGAGACAAGCGGGGAGGACGCTTCGAGCAAGGCTAATGAACAATGCAATATCTGGCATACCGGCGGACTGCCGGGAACCTCCACGCTGCTTGTCGCGCGTGCGGACGGACTTTGTTGGGCGGTGCTGTTCAACAACACTTACGCCGCCGATGGAGTGCGGCCGGCCGCCAAGATTGATCCCCTTGTGCACGAGGCCGTTGCGGCAGTGCGGCGGTGGCCGACGTTCGACTTGTTCGGGCGCCTACTGTCTCCGAACCACTCTACCGGGATAGGACAATGACCATCTGGACGGCGGCGGTGATGCTCTACTTGATTCTCGATCCGGTGGGGAATACTCCGCTCTTGATTACGCTGTTGAAGGACACTCCTGCCCCACGGCGGTCCTGGGTCATCCTGCGTGAAAGTCTGTTTGCGTTGGGTGTGCTGGTGTTCTTTTTGTTTCTCGGGCGACCGTTGCTGAACGTGCTGGGGATCCACGGTCCCGAACTGGAGATTGCGGGTGGAATCGTGATCTTCTTGATCTCGCTCCGCATGATCTTCCCGGTGCGTGGGGGACTGATGGGTGAGGAGGAATTTGGCGGCGAGCCGTTTCTTGTGCCGCTGGCGGTGCCGCTGCTGGCGGGTCCCAGCGCGATTGCGGTCGTGATGCTGTTCACTTCCCCCAAGACGAATGCGATCGGCCTGCCGTCGGCGCTGGCTGCCGTCCTGCTGGCGTGGTTCGCCTGCCTGTTGACGCTGTTGGTCGGTCACCAACTGGCTCACCTGCTGGGTCGGCGAGGGGTGGTGGCCACGGAACGATTGATGGGTATGGTGCTGTGCGTCATTGCCGTTCACATCGTGTTCATGGGGCTGGAAAAATACTTCGGATTCAGCTCGCGTTAACGTGGCCTTCGGGCCACAAACCAACAGGGAATTCGAGATTCGAAGATCGAAATTCCAGGCAAACTCAATTGACAAGAGCTCGAAACCCCCGCGGCCGGCAAGACCGCAGCCATGGGCCGCAGGTTGCCAGTCCGCGAGGTTTGAGCCACAATCAAGAGGCTGTCCCTGCAGGTCGGAAGTCTCTCGGGCGGCGGTGCGCGGGAATGGTGCGGATTCTGGGGGAGCAGTCCAAGCGATGGAGATCTTCGTCACATGATTCGATCGTTTACGGGTTTTGGTTCGTCGGTTGGCGCATTCTTGTCGCTGGCATGTCTGTTCGCACTGGCGGGTGCGGGAAGGGGCGAAGAACGACCTCGCTGGGCCGCGCCACCCATTCACGAGGCCGTGGTGGTCCGTGACGGCAAGACGGGCCAGGCCGTGCCTTTGGATGCGATGCTGGAAGTTCTGGCCACTGCCGACGTGGTGTTTCTGGGCGAAACGCATACCGATGAAACGACACACCGTCTGGAATTGGCTGTCTACGAAGGATTGCTGCAACGCAAACAGAATCAGGTCGTGCTGGCCATGGAGATGTTCGAGCGAGATGTGCAGCGTCTCGTGGATGACTATTTGGCCGGACGCATCGACGAGGCGACGTTTCTGGCCCAGAGTCGACCGTGGGAAAACTACTCGACCGCCTATCGACCGTTAATCGAACGGGCGAAGGTCGCCGGCCGGCCGGTGGTCGCAGCGAATTTCCCGCGCTCCTTGCGTGGAAAATTCAGCATGCAGGGTGCCGAGGCTGTGAAGAATCTGACAGCGGATGAGCGGCAGTTTGTACCGCGGCAGTTCTTTCCCAACACCGAGGCCTATTGGAAGCGTGTGGACAACGCCGTACGCGGTCATAGCGGCATGATGGGACCGACGGACGCCGATTCGCGGCTCTTTTCGGCCCAGTCGCTCTGGGATAACTCCATGGGGGAAGCGTGTGCCGAGGCGCTGGCGGCACATCCGGGAAACCTCGTCTTGCACGTCAACGGCGGGTTCCATTCCGCATACTGGGACGGCACCGTTCATCAGCTGAAGCAGCGCCAGCCCGAGGCCATCATCAAGACGGTCTCCATTGTGCCGGCGTTGAACCCTGCCGTTGTGGAGTTGGAAGGCGAGCCGGTGGCCGATTTCGTCGTCTTTGCGGAAGCCAGGGCCACGGACTTGAACGAAGGGATGTGGTCGGTCTACACCCAGCAGGAAGTCAGCTATCGCCTGCACGTTCCCGCGACAGCCTCGCAACAGCAGCGAGTGCCTCTGTTGATCTGGTTTTGCGACGACGGATTCACATCGTCCGATGGGCTCGATCTGTGGAGAGACTGCCTGGGAAGCGAAGCGGCGATCGTGGTTGTGGAGTCACCCTATCGCGAAACGCAGAGTGACTTGGTGGTCGGCGGCCGCTGGTTCTGGTCCGATTCGTTCGCATCCGACCTCAGTAATATGGCGGCGGCCACGGAACGTATCTGGGGCTATGTCATGCGGTATTACCCCATTGATCCCGCACGTGTCTGCCTGGCCGGCGAAGGCACTGGCGGCACGGTTGCGGCAGCGGTTTCCCTCTTGTCCGACCGCATGGATCTGCGGGGCGTGGCGATTGATCCAAGTCTGTATGTGAAGCTCAAGGATTTCCCACTGCCACTTCCCGAAGCCTACGGCGACCTCACCCCTCCCGCGAAATCGCTGCAGGTCATGGGGAGTCCCGACGACCAGCAGTGGTGGACGAGCGAGCTGGAGCAATACAGCAAGGTCGGTCTGGCAAGCCAAATGGTGTTGCGAACGGACGATCCGTGGCAGCGGGAGTCACAAGCGGAGAACTCGATTCGCGAGGCCTTGGGGTTGGGGGCAAACACCGCCGCCGGTGGGCCCCGCCGCTACCTGCTTGTGGATCCCGACTCTCCCCGCGCGCGACACTGGGCCCGCTTGCACGCGCGGTGGCTGGCCGGCGACGCGAGGAATTCCATTGCCGTCGTGACGCGGCCGCCCGAGGCGAGTGACGTATCCGCGATTTCCACGGAGATTCGTCCCCAGTCGTTTGCCGCCGCTAACGCTCTTCCCTCCTGTCCCGGGCCGTTCGGCGGAACGACGGTCATTGTCGTCAGGGACGACACTCCCGCGGCACAGCGCGAGGCCTGGTTGGCGATCGAAGCGAACGACCCGCTGGCCAGCCGAAGCCGTTTTCACCGCGTGCGAATCGCGACCGGCAGCGAGGAACGTTCGCTGCTCAACGTGCTGCAGAAGCTGCAGTCCGAGAATCGCAAGAATATTCTGATTGTGCCGGCGGCTTTCTGCGCCGATGCCGACTGGATGCGAGTGCTCGAGGCCGCCGTTCGTCCGCTCCGCAACCAGCTGACCGTCCACTGGTTGCCCGGGCTGGGCGGTCGGCACGTGCCGCTCGAGGCAGTTCCCACGGCGGCCACTGACCTGCCACTGCGACATGCCCTGGCAGTTACGCTGGCGCCTGAGTCCGCGTCTTTGCAGGTTCGCGATCGCATCAACCTCCCGGAGACGCTCTGTCAGGCGGGAACCGAATTCGCGCTCCACGAGGCACTGACGATCACGGCCAGCACGCCGGCCGTCGAGCCGGTGGAAAAGGACCAGCCGCTGGGCAGGCGGTACTACCGGCTGGCCGCTGCGGCACCGGACGGTGTGCTGGAGCTGACCTACGAGGGGATCATTCGACACGAGCTGTCCGCACAAAAGGAGGAGTACACGCGGGGCTTCCGCCAGACAGCCGGGATCATCGGTCCGGAAGGAGTTTATCTGGATGGCGGCAGCGCCTGGATTCCTCAGTTCGACGATCGACTGATCCAGTTCACCGTCGACGTGCAGCTGCCCGCCGACTGGCACGTGATCAGCCAGGGGAACGGCACTTCGCGCAGTGCGCAGGGGATCGCCCAGTGGGAATCGGGTGGTTTCATGGAGCAAGTCTACCTGGTTGGCGGACCGCTGCACCGCTACAGCGATGCGGCGGGAGCGGTTGAGGCATTGGTGTATTTGCACGAGCAGGACGAATCCTTGGCACGCCAGTATCTCGACGCGACGGCCCGCTATCTGGAAATGTATCGTGCGCTGATCGGGCCCTATCCCTATGGCAAATTCGCCTTGGTCGAGAACTTCTGGGAGACCGGGTATGGCATGCCATCGTTCACGTTGCTCGGGCCGCAAGTGATTCGGTTTCCGTTTATCTTGACCTCGTCCTATCCCCACGAAATCCTGCACAATTGGTGGGGCAATTCGGTTTTCGTGGACTACGCGAGTGGGAACTGGTGTGAAGGACTGACCGCCTACCTGGCCGATCATCTGATACAGGAACAGCGAGGTGCCGGCGCGGAGTACCGTCGCACCACCTTGCAGAAATACCGCAATTACGTCCAGGAGGGGCGAGATTTTCCCTTGAACCAATTCCACGAACGGCACAGTGCGGCGACGGAAGCGGTTGGCTATGGCAAGGCCTTGATGATGAATCATATGCTGCGCCGCCAGCTGGGTGACGACGCGTTTCGCCAGTCGCTCGTCGGGTTGTACCGCAAATTCCGCGGCAAACGAGCCGGCTTCACCGATCTACGGCAGGAGTTCGAGGCGGCCTCACAGCGCGACTTGAAAGGGTTCTTCCAACAGTGGCTCGAACGCATCGGCGCACCGGCCTTGGCTGTCGAACAGGTGTCGGTCAAGCAGACTGCCGACGGCCTGGCCGTGGACGGCGTGCTGAAGCAGATTCAACAGGACCCGCCTTACACCTTGGACGTGCCGATCACGGTGCAGACCGAACAAGGTCCGGTCACGAGCGTCGTGAGTACTGCGCAGCCGAGCCAGGCGTTTTCGATCCCCGTCCATGCGACTCCGGTATCGCTGACGGTCGATCCGATGTTCGATCTGTTCCGGCTGCTCGATCCACGAGAGACTCCGTCCTCGCTGGGCCAGATCTTTGGAGAGCCGCAGATCCTGGCTGTACTCCCAGCGGCCGCCAGTGAGTCGAAGAGAAACGCCTATCGCCAGCTGGTGGCGGCGTGGACGAGCGACTCGCATGCGATCGATCTAATCGAGGATTCTGAGTTAGGGGATCTGCCGGCCGGGCAGAGTATCTGGATTCTCGGACGCGAAAACCGCTTTGCTGCCTCCCTGATCGCCGGGGGGCCGAACGAAGCGGCCAGCGGTGATGGCGATTCGATTCAGTTGGGTGACGCGCGTCTGCCCCTGGCGAATCACTGCGTGGTCATCATCCGCCGCCACCCGGGGAATATTGAGAAAGCGGTGGGGCTGTTGATGGTCGAGCCGGATGCGGCATTTGCCGGTGTGGCCCGGAAGCTGCCCCATTACGGAAAATACTCGTACCTCGGCTTCGAAGGTGACGAGCCGACGAATGTCGTGAAAGGGCAGTGGAGCACCGAAGGCTCGCCTCTGGCGGTTGATCTGCGCGCGGATCGCAGCTTGCCGCTGTCCCCCTTGCCGCCCGAAGAGCGTCCGGCACTAGCCGAACTGCCCCCGGTGTTTTCCAGCCAAACGCTGATGCAGCATGTGACCTGGCTGGCGGCTCCCGAGCGGGAAGGACGCGGCTTGGGGAGCAGCGGATTGCAGCAGGCTGCCGAGTACATCGCGCAACAAATGGCGGAGATTGGTTTGCAGCCGGGTGGCGTCGACGGCACGTGGTTTCAGCCGTTCACCGTCCAGCAGGGGCCGGATGGCACGCCGGTCCAGACCAGCAACGTGATTGGCATTCTGCCGGGCAAGCGGCAGGATTGGCAGGGGCAGTCTGTCGTCCTCGGAGCCCATTACGATCACCTGGGCCTGGGCTGGCCGGATGCTCGTGCCGATTTCCAGGGACAATTGCATCCGGGGGCCGACGACAATGCCAGTGGGGTAGCGGTCATGCTGGAATTGGCCCGCAATCTGGCAGCCGAAGGAGGAGGAGCGCGGACGCTCGTGTGCGTGGCCTTTTCGGCGGAAGAGTGTGGCCGCCGGGGCTCGCAATACTATGTGGAGCATCCCAGCCTGCCGGTCAGCGGGATGCGGGGTGCGATCAACCTGGATACCGTCGGGCGACTCCTGGACGGCAAGGTGGCCATCCATGCCGCGGCGACGGCGGATGAGTGGCAGCACATATTCCGCGGCTGCGGTTTCGTCACCGGTATTCCGAACCAGATTGTGCCGGGAGGGGGCGAAGCGTCGGACCAGATGAGCTTCATCGAGAAAGGGGTTCCCGCCGTGCAGATATTCACCGGCGCTCATGGCGATTACCATCGCCCGAGTGACACGGTCGACAAAATCGATGCCGCCGGTCTGGTGAAAGTGGCAGCCTTTGTCAAGGAAGCAGTGGTGTACATGCTGCAGCGAGACGAGCCGTTAACCACGCGTATGCCTGCCGCCGGTACACCGGCCGCGGCGTCCGCGACACCACAGGCCGCCGGGCGCCGAGTGCTCGTCGGCACCGTGCCGGCGTTCGATTACCAGGGAGAGGGTGTCAAAATCGAGTCACTCACGCCGGATTCGCCGGCGGCGAAAGCCGGCCTGCAACCGGGTGACGTGATCGTCCGCATCGGAGAGCGGAAGATCACCGACCTGCGGGGGTACTCCGAAGTCCTGAAACAACTCGAGCCGGGACAGACCGTGACCATGGAAGTGTTGCGCGGCGGCAGTCAAGTCGAGGTGAAAATCACCGTCGTGCAGCGTTGAGCATTCGGCTCGCCCAGGGAGGCTGCGCGGAGCCCTGTCGCAACGCGTTGTCGTCAGGGGGCGTTACCGAAACAGTACAGGTGACTCTTCGTGCGCACATGAATGCGCCCGTCGGCAATGGCCGGCGTGGCGATACACGCTTCGCCGAGGCTGGCGGTAGACAGCTCTTCCCAGGGCTCGCTCGCACTCAAGACGGTCAACTGGCCCGCCGTGTCCAGGAGAATGATCTTGCCGTCTGCGGCAACGGGTGAGGCGTAGAACTGCTTGCCCCCCTTCCGCAGTCGCTTCTTCGAAATCATCGTTCCGTCGCCCGGAGCGATGATCGTGACAAGTCCCCCATTGTCGACCAGATAGAGCAATCCGTCGTGGACGATGGGGGAAGCGATGTAAGGAACTTCTTTCCGATAGTTCCAGGCGACCTTTCCCGTGCATGATTCGCCCGCTCCCGCCACATCCACCGCGACCAGTCCGCCGTTGTTGACGAAGCTCTGAAAGGCCTTGTCCCATTCCGCTGTCTCAACCACTTCGTCTCCGTTGCCCCACTCCCGCTCGATCCGCTCCAGCAGGCGAAGTATGGCGACATCTTTGCCCGCTTCCTGGAACGACAGCTTGCCATCCTTGTTCTGGTCGTAGGTCGGGAGCAACATGCTGATCGGCATCGCTTCCCCGACCGGCTCGCAAACAAAGACTCGTCTGTCGAGGACCAGCGGGAGAGTGACCGGCGCGTTGGAAATTCCCGGCACGGAAAACAACGACTTCCCTGTCGAGAGATCGTAGGCAATCAGGCCTCCCGGCCCGGTCGTCAGCACCAATGGCGGACCGTCGATGCCGTGCAGCACTGTGGGAGTCGAGTAGCCTCCCGTCAGTCCGTTGACGCGGTCAACCTTCCAAAGCTGCACGCCGCTCTGCAGGTCGTAAGCGGCCAAGTGGGAATCTCGCAGCTGATCCACCAATAACAAGACCTTGCCGTCGGCGATGATCGGCGAACTGGCAATGCCATGCATGCTGTGGTAGGGGCCCACCTCTGTTCGCCATTTCAATTCACCTTGTGGCGAATAACAGAGCAAAGCGGTGTCTGGAAAGAAGACCACGATATTCTCGCCGTCCGCGGCCGGTGTGCAGGTAGCCGGACCGTTGAGCTGGTTGGTGGTTTCATCGCGGACTTGAACCACCGTCTGCTTCCACAACAATTCTCCTGTCGCCGCATCCCGGCACTCGATGTTGCGGTTCGTGTCCACAAAGGACGTCAGGAAGAGCTTGCCATTCACGATGATCGGCGACGAGCTGCCGGCATCGCTCTCGATCTTCCACAGGACGTGCGCCTCCGGACCGATTTCGCTGGGTAGTCCCTGGGAGTCATTCACACCGGTGCCGCCGGCGCCGCGGAATCTTGGCCAGTCCTCGGCATGGCTCGCGGCAGCGACGTATGAGAGGAGGAACAGGAGGAGCGACGAAATCAAAGCAAGGCGCTGCACTTCATGGTCTCCGCAGAAGGACGAATGGTGGTGGACTGCCAGCAATTGGCGATGTCAGTTTACAATACCCGCCGTGGGGTGTGAATTCACGGCGATGGCACACAGGTTCGGGTCGACTTTGCACAGGACTGTCAGGTGAAGTCCAGGCCGGTTCGAGCGGCGTCTCGCAACCAATCTGCCTTATGCCGCTGGCGAGAAATCGTTGGCGGTTGGCAACGACCTGATGTCGGTGGTGTCCTCTTACGCTGCCGCCGCTCTTACGATTCCTCCACGACCGATTCCTCCACGACTGGATTGGTCAACGCTCCGATCCGCTCGATCTCGATCGTGATCGTGTCACCTGCTCGCAGAAATACCGGAGGTTTGCGAGCGAATCCGACGCCGTGCGGCGTGCCGGTAAGGATGACCGTGCCAGGAGCGAGCTTCGTGCTGCCGCTGAGAAATTCGATCAGTGCCGGAACGTCGAAGATCATGTCATCGGTTCTCCAGTCTTGCATCGTCTGGCCGTTCAGCGTGGTTTTGATGCCGAGTTGATTGGGATTGGGAATATCGTCGGTGGTGACCAGGCAGGGACCGAGCGGGCAGAAAGTGTCAAACGTCTTGCCGCGACACCATTGACTGCCACCCCACTGGATTTGCCAGTCGCGAGCGCTCACGTCGTTGGCGCAGCAGTAGCCGAGCACATAATCGAGCGCCTTGCTGCGCGGGACATTCTTACACGGCTTGCCGATGACGACAGCCAGTTCACACTCATAGTCCACTTGTGTGCTCGCCAAATGCCGTGGCAACAGAATCGGGTCACCAGGGTTCTGCACGGTGGAGGGCATTTTCATGAACAAGACGGGTCGTTCGGGGATCTGTGCACCCCCTTCTTCCGCATGCTTGCGATAGTTCAGACCGATGCAGAGGATTGCGGCGGGAGCGACAGGCGCCAACAGTTTGCCGACCGTAACCGGTTCGGCGCTGTCGCGATAGGCCCCATAGATGTCGCCCACGATTCTCGTTGCCGAGCCATCGGGCTGCTGGCAGGCAAATTCGGGCGTACCCGTCTGATTCAAGTGACGAATGATCTTCATGACAACTTCTTCAAAAAAAACGGGGTGCTGGGGGTGCTGTATGTTCTGTCACGTCGGCCGTTTCGGCGCGATTGTGTCGGCTACCTAGGACGCGTAACCTACCGTCCGAGATTCTAAACGGATATCGCAGCACACACCACTACCGGTCTGGCGACCCGCGCAACAGCGGCCGAGCTGACGACGGCAGGGTCACGCCAAAGAACGGGGGTTGGGTGGCTGGGGGCTCGCTTCGCTCGACCCCAGCCACCGCGGTTTTTTTTGGCGTTGACAGACCACGAGGGGAGCGAGGCATGTATGCCGGACTCCGATGTGCCGCCGTGTCCTGAACCCAGGCTCAGTTGCCGATAAGTCGGGTCTTGGACACGGTATTGCGGGTTGCCATGCCCAGGAGTTTTGTGCACCTTCGGCCTTGTGCCGGCGGAGGACCGGTTCGTCAGAGAGCGTGCCGCAATCGGTCTTGGCGGGCTTCCACCGGATTTATTCCGGTGGAGCCACAACAGAGAGCGTGCCGCAATCGGTCTTGGCGGGCTTCCACCGGATTTATTCCGGTGGAGCCACAACTGGCCAGCTACCACCACGCCAGGACACCCTGTCGGTCGCGTCCTCGGGCGTACCTACACACCGGCGGGCCTGCGCGACCGGATCAAGCCGCGGCCCGTTTCGGCCTCGGCAAGTCGCTGTTGTGTCTCCCGATGCTGGGCTCGGCCGGCACATGCTGCGTTTCGCTTGCAGTAGCTGGCCAGTCCTCAGTCCGCCGGGGTGAACCCGGCGGGGCTGCCGGAGCGAGCGGAACAGAAATGGAATGCTCCCTCGATGCCGACAATCGATAGTTTCTTTGTCGCGCCAAGCCTCTCGGTTATTGTGGCACGATGACGTTTGCGAAACGCTGCAGACGTGCTAGAAAATGGTGGTTTTCGCCGGGTGGCGGGACGCGCTCAGTAAGTTGTGTCCGGTCATGCATGTGGGTTAGACTGAGGGGGCGAATCCATGGTCGTCTGCGGCGGTTCCGCCATTCCAGCTGCGAGGGAGATTCTCATGTATCGGCCACTACCCGTAACCGCGGTCTTGCTGCTGGGTATTGCGCCATTCGTCGGTTGCGATTCGGCTGGCTTGCAGGGCGTGATTGGCAAATCCTGGGGCGAGCTGGGAGAAGAGACTTCGGCGGGACCGTACCGACTGCGGCCGCCCGAAAAATTTGAACTCGACAGCAAATCGACCAGCACACCCAGTGAAACGAAGATCATGTTCCGTGGCCCACGATTTGGGAAATCGGAGCCGGGGATCATTCTCTCGTTCGGCCCTCATCACCAGGATATTTCCCAACGCGAGCCCGATTGGTCCTCGGCGGTGCAAGCGGGGTTCATGGCACTGAGGTCGAAATGCAGCGGTTTTCAGCATCAGGTCGGCCCTCCCACCACGGTCAATGGCATTCCCGCCGTGCGCGTTGAGTTCAGCGGTGATTTCACGCACGCTGGCCAGACTCGCCCCATGCAAGGTCTAGGGTATCTGATGATTGACGACTCATACCTCCTGTTTGCACTGGGGATGGATTTTGGGCCGAGTGCCCAGGCGAATGTCGGGAAGATGGAGAAATCGCTGCAGACAATCTCGCGGCCGGGCTTCACGATGCCGGCCTATTCCTGGAACGGAGGCGGCCCCTCGTCAGCGCCCGGTGGACTAGGATCCGGCGCGCCGGGATCAATGGGCAATCCGCCCGCCTATCCCGGCAGCATTGCGGGGTTGGGCTCCGGTGGTCCATCGAGTGGCATGGGACCCGGTAGTGGCTATCCCGGTTCACCACCGGGCTCGGGTATGAGCGGCTATCCGAGCGGCATGGGATCCGGCGGTATGGGACCCGGTAGCGGCTATCCCGGTTCACCGCCAGGCTCGGGTATGAGCGGCTATCCGGGTAGCATGGGATCCGGCGGTATGGGACCCGGTAGTGGCTATCCCGGTTCGCCACCAGGCTCGGGTATGAGCGGCTATCCGGGCGTCCCCGGCAGCATGGGCCCTGGCAGCATGGGCCCTGGCCGAATGGGCCCTGGCAGCATGGTCCCTGGGCGGAGTGGTATTGCGGGCAGCGGTCCCTACGGCAGTGGGTATCCGGGCGCTGGTCCGATGGGTGGTCGCCCCCTGGGAAGTGGCTATCCGGGCAGTATGGGACCGGGCAGTATGGGACCGGGCGGTTTGGGATCGGGCAGTATGGGATCGGGCATGAGTGGGTACCCAGGTGCTGGCGGGCCGGGCTTCCCGGGCGCTTCGCCGCCGGGAGGTCAACCGCAAACTGTGAAGCCGGAGGATCATGAGAAGGCTCTACGGCGTGCCGAACTGGCCAAACGAAAACCGGAGATTCTGGCGGCGGCCAGCGACCCTGGTCAGGCGGAGTACTACCAGGCCAATGTGGATCTGCTGCGCCTTGGCGAGTCGGCGGATATGCGTCAGGCCATCAAGCGGCTGGCGGAGATACAAGTGAGCGATATCGGCGATGCGGATTTGCGAAAGGAGATTGCTCGCACGATTCGCGATGTGGTCGAAGACGCCGATGTGGAGACCGACGTGCGCCGCGCCGCGATTCCACTGCTGATTATTTGGGGATCGACCTACAGTGCCCCCATTTTCACCGGATTGCTACAGGACGAAAATCGCCTCATCCAAGTGGATGCTCTGCAGGCGCTGACCAAATTGCACGACGAACAAACGATCGAGCCGGTCACGCAGTTGTTCATCAG
This sequence comes from uncultured Planctomycetota bacterium, assembly GCA_963802295.1. Classification (GTDB taxonomy): domain Bacteria; phylum Planctomycetota; class Planctomycetia; order Pirellulales; family Pirellulaceae; genus JAJRVM01. The sequence continues at coordinate 92,083 of CAWDIM010000026.1, forward strand.
TAATCCCGTGCTGCGGAAAGATGCGGCCGATTGCCTGCGTAGTTTTGGTTCGTCAGCTGAAGATGTAGTCCTGGAACTGGTTCGCCCGTCCGATTTTCTGATCACCCAGGCTACGGTACAGTTGCTTGGCGACATCGGGACTCGCAAGAGTGTCGATCGGATGCGTCTGCTGCGCAAATTGGACTTCTACAAACTCGTGCAACAGGATGTGACGGAAGCGATTGCGAAGATCCGTGGGCGGGAGGCGACGGAAGAGAAGTCGTAACGCAGGCGGAGGATGGGGAAGGGAGGAAGGGAGGAAGCTGGAACGTCACGGGGCGATGTTCGACGTGGGAGTTCTTGGGACGGAGCGTGTAGCGGTTGTTTTGGTCGTACGGACCTTCGCAGCCGTTATCTATTGAGCCGTGTGTCGCAAATGACCCGCCCCGCAACATCAGGAATCTGTCGCGCCTCCGTGCTTGGCGCATTCGAGGACATACCGCCTGGTGTCCCGGACCATGGTGAACGGTGAGCCAACAGAGTTGTCAAGGGACCTGATCGCGCCGCGCATTCTTTACTTTTTACTTTTCACTTTGCCTTCTTCGTTTTGCGTTTTTGTTCGCGCTGCATGGAGACATTATCAGCAAGAAGACCACACTGCCGATTAGTCCAGCGGTTCTCACAACGCCGCGCGCATCGGCCAAGCCTCGAGCGATCGCAGGACCGCATCCCGTCCGTGGGACTGCAGCGAGATCCCCAGACTGTCCTCTCGTCCCGGATACACGCGCGCGGCAACGCACTGCCGACCGTTGACAAACACCTCCAGGATGCTGCGATCGAGGAACACGTGTAGTCGAATGGGCTCGCCGTCGGGTATGTACACCGGCGCGTTTTCGGGCGGTCGCGACATCACGTCCGGTGAGATCGATGAACAGGACGTATCGAGAGACACGATCGTATCGTTCCCCGGGCGGCCGCCGCGACCTCCATAATGGAATCCGCGCTGCGGATACAGCGAAATCCGCGTGCGCTCCTGGCCGTCCGGCGAGCGAAACACGTTCAGATCCACGGTTGGGGCACCGCGCGGATCCACCTCCAGCAGCAGCTCCATGCTCGAACCTCGCGCGCTTTCCAGCACTACTTCGCGATTCGCGGGCAGCGGTGTTTCTCCGATCGCCAGGCGTTCTCCGCGCAGAGACGCGAAGTCACCGGCGGGCTCCTGGAGCAGGTCTCCGTCCGGGCCGAGCGTCAATTTGCGTGGAAGGGACATGATCTGGTCCCAGCCGGGAGTGGGTTTCGCGGCGTTCATGTTGAAGATCACGATCACGCCCCCCTGACCGTCCGGCGCCGCCGAGGGCGCGTGCACGCCGGCGGGCCACGCCGGACCAAAATTGAATTGCCCGCCGCCGGTCACCACGAGACGCTGACGCTCCGTGTCGTAATCTCCCAGCACGTACTTTCCGCCACTCATGTGGCTGAAATGCAGCAGAATGTGCTTGTCTCCGATCGGCCAGAAATAGGGGCACGCCCCGTCGTCGCCGACCAGTCCGTACGGATCGTATTCGACCAGCGGATGCAGATACTCCCAGGAAGTCAGGTCGGATGAGCGGAGCAGGAAGTCCGCCCGTACGCGTTGGTTCCCGGGTCCGGGAAGCGAGCCCGCGGAGAGCGAATAGTAGAACTCGCCTTGTTTCCAGATACACGGATCGAACACGCCGTAGGTCGGCCAGGTGCCGTTGGGCAATCGCATCGGAATGACGGCCTTGCCGGTTACCTTCTCCCAATTGAGCAGTAACGGGTCGCTCGATACCGCGACCATATTGCCGACCTTCGTCCCGTGATACATGGCGATCACGCGATCATCCTCGACCAAGGTGGAACCCGAGAAACAGCACTCTTCCGGATGCGGGTAGATGGCGTAAGGGAGATCGCGCCAGCGGATCAGGTCGTCGCTCACCGCGTGGCCCCAATGCTGACGTGGATCCTCGGGGGGATAGCCTTGGTAGAAGAGATGCCAGCGCCCCTGCCAGAAGCACAATCCGTTCGGATCGTTCAAGCTGCTCTCCGGGCTGGTGAAGTGGTAGAGCGGGCGGTGCGGATCCGCGGCCAGGCGTGCGCGTGACTCACGGAAACGCGCCAGCATCGGATTGTCGCGCAGCTGAGCTTCCTGCTCCGCCAGCGTCGATGCAAACGTGTATTGCGGTACTTGCGAGGTGTGGTCCGGGCCCGCGTCCATCTGTTCGAGCGAAATGGTGTGGACGACCTTCCGGCCTTCCTCGTCAGCCTGGCCGAGGCCCCACTTCGCTCCAAGATACTCGTTCATTGCCTTGATCTCGGCGAAGTCCAGCACGCGGTCGTAGACCAGGATCTCGGCGATCTCTCCCACCAGCTGTTCGATGTCCGCCGTGATTTTGGCGCCGACGCGAAACCGCCGCGCGCCGGTGTTCTGCAGTGGCCGCGAGATCGGGCCACAAGCTCCGCCGGCCCCCCTTTCGTCGTTATGCCAAAGGCGGACGAGTCCCGAGTCTTCGAGCGTCATCACCGAGATCGCGAAGAGGCCGGGCCGATAGTGCAGCAGATCGTGCTGATCGTTGTTCTGGCCGTTGAAGCCGTAACGGTCGTTGACGCTCAAGAGACTCGCTCGACGGCCCGGACCGTCATCGGCCTGCTCGCAGATCACCTGACCACCCCGCGCGTCGCTCCTGCGCCAAACCGCCGCCATCGTGAAGCTGGCGGTCCCCTCAGGCAGTGCCGCCGGACCGTCGAGGTACTCTTCACCCGAGAACCGCACGACGGGCAGACCGTTGAGAACTTCTGGCACCACGACGGGTCGCCGGGACGGCTCGCTTTGCGCGAGATCATTCCCTGTGCTGGAAAGGTCCTCCCAGCGCGCCAGCGGTCCGCTCGCCTCGACAGCGTTCGCGCTGCATTGCGCGGCATCCAGGTGGAGCACCAGGCCCTGTGTCGGTGCCTCGGCCGCCATTCCCCCCGTCGCGGCCACCCAAATCCCACAGCAGAGCGTCAACGTCCGTCGCCAAGCCATGCTCATCATGTGTTGTCTCCCGGCCCCCAGATAACCCCGGCTGCTGGTTATTATGCGCAGGCGGACTTCGATCACCAATCTACCCGACGCATTCGCTCCCGTCACTCCCGCAAACTCAGAGTTGCGATCGAACGCGAACCACCACCACTCTCTGCCCGCCATCGATCGAAATACCCGCCGCCGCGACGGACCGCTCGACAACGACACCCCTTCCAGGCATCCGAACCAGGAAATGGAAGACGCGTCTTTCCCGTGATCCTCTATCGATCAATCGCTCAAATCGAAGCGATCCTGGATGTACCCCGCGCCAACCTGAATATGCGACTGGCCCCCCGGCCGGGACCGACTACGCCGGCTGTTGGGCGGAACTGACAATGAACGTTGAGTGACCCGCAGAGTGCGAATGGGCCCTGGCTCAACTCTGACGAGGACGATCGTCGCCCGAGGATGCGCGCCGCTTGGAACTGCACTTGGTCACGTGCGAGACCTGTCGGGAGACACACGATTGGGACCGCCCGCTGGTCGAAATCCTGAGCAATACCGCGATTGCGGCAGCGGGAAAGGGGTCGAGTGGCGTGTCCACATGCGGTGGGCGCGGCGGGGAACGCCGAGCTGGAGTGGCGTGCCCGAGTCGTTCGATCCGGAAAGTCCGCCCATCGCTGTGTTCGCCACCGATCAGGCGTACTGCCGCACCTGCTGGCGGGATAAGGACGAATGAGGATAGACCGTTGCCGAATGCCGGCGGATCGTTACTCACGCGGCTGCCGGGGCCAACGCGATATCGCGCGGGCCGCACGTGCCGGAGCTACGATCGCCGTGGCGGCCGGTCCCAACAAAAAGTCCTGCCGCCTTTTTGATACCGATGTGAACCACATCCCTGAGGAAGCCGGCCAGGGAGAGGGGGATAGCCTGACACTCGGTTTTGGATGCTACTACTGCTCGGGCTAGGCCGTCACGTCGCCGTTTATACCAGAAAGTTCCCGGCCCAATCGCGTCTGTTCTGGGCCGACGTTAGCGGTGAACCGCTTGCGATCAACCGTGCGATTCATTTCAATGTTCATTGGGTTCGATAATGGCTGACCGGAGGCCAAGCGTGTACCACAGCTGCAAGGAACTATCGAAGGCAAGCCGGATCCGTAGTAATACGGGGTCGCGCCTGCCGCTAGCGAGTGTGCGTAGAACACAATTGGCACACGGTTGCACTCGCTGCAGGTTTTCTCGCCGCTTTGCATGTGCCGCGGCTACACTGCTGCTTGGCTGCATGTTGCGGACAGGCGGACAGGCTCAGGACCCATTGCTCGTTGTCCCGGTCCCAGCAATTGGCGCGGAATCTCAGGTCAGCGCAGATGGGAAGTACTGCGTTGTCATCACACCAACGAATGCGCAGAGTTTCGACGGCACTCGCGCATGGCCTGCCGAACTCCAGTTGATCGATCTCTCGTCTCGTCAGATCGCAGCCCGCCGAACACTCGCGCCTGCGCGTATGCCCACGGGCGATCACCGAAGAAGTATCACACCCGACGGGCAGTTCTACTCCTGGTTCAGTGATGATGGCTCAATAGTCGTTTCACGGGTCCTCGACGGCCATGAAGCCCACCGAGCGGATCAACACGTGCTGGACCTCGGAACCACGGGATGTCGAGATGGTTTTTGGCTGTCTGATGATGGGACGTTTTTCCTGACCGCTTCAATTGAGCCGGAGCCTGGAGGAAGAGAACGGGGCAAGAGCGGACGCTGGGTACGGGTAGAGATTACGCCCACTCCGCGAGTTGCTGCCATTTCGCCTGCACCTCGTCGGAACGGTTCACTCATTTCTCATGCTCGCATGTGCGGTGACCGTGAGACAGGTCGGATCGTAGCGTTGGTGAAACGGAAGAATGTGTATCGGCATGTGCTCATGAACATGAATTTTGAGACACTGGCCGAATCGCCAGTCGAGTTGTCCGCGGGTTGCCTGCCATTCTTTTCGGGAGCCGGCCCTGCGACGGACCCACTCCTACTGATAATGCCCTTCACAAATTCCCAACACTCCTGGGTCGTATTCTCAACGAAGGGCGACAGACTCAAAGTGGCTCAATCGAGCCAGCGATACTACGGGATAGGCGGTGCCTCCGACTATTTGTCGGGAGCGATCTCACCAGATGGACAGTACTTGGTCGGCTGCAGAGTGGGCTCCCCGCGTGCGCAAGCACAGTCGTGGTTGAGTGTGTGGTCCGTTATTTACGCGCGGTCAATTTGCGAGCTTCCCGTCAACGCCGACCGCATGTGTGGTTTCCGCTTTGGCGCGGGCGGAAAATACGTGTCCGCCACGAGCTCGAAAAACGTCTTTGTGTGGGACTTCTCGGCAATCGTGAATTCGGCGGGTGACTCTCTGGGTAGTTCATCAAGGTGAGTGTGGAGCGTCCAAGTGTTCGCTTGCGAAACAACTCTGCGAGACTGCCCGCCGAATTTGGAATGATCGGCACGGCCAAGTGAGGATGGCATCGTACCGTGTCCGGTGGACGAAAAGTCAGTTTGATGGTCAGGCGGATCGGCAACGGGAAGAAAGTCTGGTCGCCGCGGTTAACGGCGACAGGAGAACGTATCGGTCCGATGTGCGTCAGGACGGCGAGGTAGCAACGCTGCTGCTAGACAGGAACAAGTTTCACCGACATCCCGCCCAACTTCGCCGCCATCAGGTGAGAGCGAAGGGGACTCCACGAAAGCCATTTCACCTACGTCGGCATCGCCCCAAGGAGCAGACACCCTGCTTTCCCCCGGCTTTCCAGCCCCGCCGCGGGCCCTCCGACGATCGTCCCTTGTCGCAGGCCGAAAATTCTAGCGGTGACATCATCGCTTATGCTGTGACATACGTATGTCATCGATACCCCGCTGCGGCGGGTCTTGCATGCTGCCCGGGCCCCAAGGAGCAGGGCCCCAAGGGCCCCAAGGAGCAGACACCCTGCTTCCCCCCTGCTCTGCTTCCCCCCTGCTTGCCGTTCCCACTGCGGGCCCTCCGACGATCGTCCACGGCCGCAGGCCGAGCATGCTGAGCGGTGCCATCATCGATTATGCGGTGACATACGTATGTCACCGACACCCCACTGCGGCGGGTCTTGCATGCGGCGCGGGAATAGGTAAGATAACGGCAGTTCTGGCGAGCGAAAGGCGGGCAATCACTTTCTCTTGCGCAGTGTTTCCCGAGCGTCCCCACAGGGCCCTCAGCGGCCGCGGGTGCTACGGGCACTGCCCGCACACGGAGGGATTGCCTCATGGTCGCCTACGCTCGTCGTAAATTGTTGGGTCGTGATCGCCGAGCCGTCTATCACTGCCGCGCCCGTTGCGTGCGCCGCGCCTTTCTCTGTGGCCGGGACGCCTTGACCGGCCGCGACTTCTCCCATCGCCGCGATTGGATCCTGGTCCGGGAAGAACAGCTCGCCGGGCTGTTCGCCATCGAAGTCGAATTCCACGCGGAACTGAGCAACCATCTGCACCTGATGCTCCGCTCGCGGCCCGATGTGGCTCGCCGCTGGTCGCCCCACGAGGTGGCCCGCCGCTACCTGACCGCCATGAAGATCGCCAAGTGCATGTCGGACGAACTGCCGCAAGTCAGCGACAAACGCATCGAACAGGTCGTGCGGGACAAGAAGCGGATCAAGCAGTTGCGGCGTCGGCTGAGCAACATATCCTGGTTCATGGGAATCCTGTGCGAAAACATTGCCCGCCGCGCCAATCAAGAAGACGACTGCACTGGCCGGTTCTTCGAGTCTCGCTTCAAGTGCCGGGAATGTGTCGGTTTCGCCGGCATGTTGGTCTGTGCGTTGTATATGGACTTAAACCTCATCAAGGCCGGCGAAGCCGTTTCGTTGCGCTCGTCCCGCTACACGTCGGCCTATCAGCGGATCATGGCGCAAGAGGAGCGTTCCAACAGTCCGAATCGAGCGGATGGCTGGCTGGGAGAGCTGACCCTGCGTGAAGGGACGTTGGAGGACGAGACGATCGCGCTCACCTCCCGCTGGGGTCGCCGTGCATCGGATCTGGGGCTGCTGCCGATCTCGCTGGAGAGTTACTTGCGGTTGCTGGAGTGGACCGCTCGGCAACTGCGTAGTGGCCAGCGCAGTACGGTGCCCAAGGACGTGGAGACGTTGTTGGATTATATGGATGTGAACGAGGAGGCTTGGCTCGATACATTCCAGCGTTACGAGAGCGTCTTCTGCCACGCCGTCGGTTCGCCCGCCGCCCTGGCCGAAGTAGCCCGGCGGATGGGACGCCGTTGCCTGAAGGGGATGTCCGCTTGCCGCCGACTGTTTGCGTAATGCTGATGCCGCTCGCTTGATCGTTGATCAGAATTTGTGACCACCCACTTCCGCCGCGCTCGCTATGCGCACCGACAGCGTGCATTCGCCGCTGGCGTCGCACCAACCCCGTCGTGTTCATCCTCTTCGTCGCACCGCCGAGCCGATTGCCACCCATTCGTTTCGCGCAAACGAAACTGCAGGCCTCCAGCCGCCACCCCGAATCCACAAGGAGCAGGGTGTCTGCTCCTTGTGTGCTCCTTGTGCTCCGTGTGCGCTTGCCGCCGGCTGTTTGCGTAATGCCCACGCCGCTCGCTTGACCGGCGATCAATATCTTTGCCTGCCCACGTCCGCGCGCTCGCCGTGCGCGCCGACAGCGTGCATTCGCCGTTGGCGTGGCACTAACCTCGCCCTGTTCATTCTCCACTTCGCACCGCCGAGCCCAGTGCCACCCATTCGCTTCGCGCGCAACCCAATATGCAGGCCTCTAACCGCCACCGGGAATCCGCTTTGAGCAGAGGGGAACCGCTTTGAGCAGAATGTCTGCTCCTTCATGCATTCTCCACTTCGCACCGCCGAGCCCAGTGCCACCCATTCGCTTCGCGCGCAACCCAATATGCAGGCCTCTAACCGCCACCGGGAATCCGCTTTGAGCAGAGGGGAACCGCTTTGAGCAGAGTGTCTGCTCTTCTGCTCCTTCATGGCTTTGAGCAGAATGTCTGCTCCTTCAGATTCGGCCGGCGGGCTGTTGGCGGATCGGTTGTTGCAGCGCCTGCGAAAGACGGAGATCCGGCCTCCGGCCGCGGTCGTGCTCTTGTCACCGCTGCTGGACGTGAACTTGACCGCACCCTCGCTGGCCGAAAACCGCTCGCGTGACCCGCTTGTCGACGTGGACCTTCTCGCTTGGCTCTGCGCGCTGGCCCGGAAACACGCGGGCCCGGACAGCCTCGATTGGACCTGGGATCGTCGCGACTACTTCCCTCCCACCTACGTCGTGGCCAGCCAGGACGAGGTGCTGCGCGACGACAGCCAGCGACTGGCGTCAGCCCTGTCGAGCAGTGGTGTCCCGACCCGAGCGGTGCTCTGGCCCGGGCTCTGCCACGCGTTTCCGCTGCTGCACGGCTACTTGCCGGAAGCCGCGGCAGCCCTGGGCGATATCCGGGCGTGGTTGGGCGAGCTGCCCCAGGCTAATTCAGTTGCTCGCGATGGTCTTCTACCGTCTTCTTGAACAGGTGGGGAGGCAGGTACTGGCACAGTCGACACGCGGTCGGCACCAATCCGGCGCGCATCTGTTGAACGGCGTCACGCACCGCGCGCACTGGGTCGTTGCAGTCGACCGTGTGCCGTTCCCCGCAAAAACTGGTGCTTCCATCCCAGCGGTAATAAACGAAGTTCGCCTTGGCACACATGTTGTATCCGCGGCGACTGTAGAAATCGCGATTCGACAGGCACAGCGAGTGGGTCTTCTTGGAATAGCAAATCATGCTCGGGAGCTCGAACACTCTTTCCTTGTCGAGGCCGTCGCGCGCATACCATTTGCAGCAACATGCCGTGGCCCGCGTCGAGTGAACGCAGCACGTTCCCCCAGTTCAAGGCGTGATTGCACGTCTTCCGGCCCGTGTCCAGCGCCGTGCCGGTCGCCGCAGAATCCGTGTAGTTCTGATGCAGGTAGCCGCTCGGCGTGTCGTAGTTCCTCAAGCCGACCGCTGGGTCGCAAACGATGGCATTATTGCACCGCGCTATTAACCGAGTGTTACCGGTCAAAGAGAAATCAGCCAGCGCCGTCATCCCGGGCTGCCCGCGAACTGGCCCGCGTACAGAGCCGACTCGGTCACCAGGTAATCCACGAATACGTCGCGAGTTGTCACCAGGATCCCTTCGAGGATCTGGCAGATGAATGCCAGTCCGCACCGCATACCTTATTGCACTCCACCTCGACAAGCACGTCGGGCCGTTCGTGTTGGATCACAGCTCCGCCCATGCCAACGGTAAGCTCAGGGCAACCAGCACGTTGGTTCAGCCCGATCATTCACTCACGCGGCTTCCAGGGAAAGGTGACGTTCGGACTGCGGAATGAACCGTCGGCGTAGAGATCGACCAGTCCATAGCCGGTCTGACATTCCTGGTTGGGTCCATTCCACCGACCGCCGGGCCCCGAAAAAGAGTCCTGACCCCTTTTTGATCCCGTCCCGGATTGCCCCAGGGGATGGACGAGGATTTCACGCTTTCCGGTGGTGGGGTTCAGTCTTCGGCGCGGCTGCCATCATCGCACATCTTGACGATTTTTGGGTCAAAGCGGGCTACCACGGCGACCAGGTCGGCTTGCTGTCGCATGACTTCGCGGATGTCTTTATAGACACCGGGGACCTCGTCCGAACCGGCCGACAAGACGCGTACTCCTTTCCGGGCCAAATCGTTTCGCACGGCCTTGAAGTTGAAAGTATCGCGGGCTTTCTTGCGGGACATCCGGCGACCAGCGCCATGGGATGCGGAATTGAGCGAGGCCGGATTACCGCGACCTCGCACCACGAAGGCCGGATCCGCCATGGAACCGGGAATCACGCCCAACTGTCCCGTGCCGGCTGGTGTAGCCCCTTTACGATGCACGATAACATCCCGACCGCCATGGGTTTCTTTCCAGGCGAAATTGTGATGGTTTTCCACGCCGGCAATGATGTGGGCCCCCAGCAGCTTGGCGACCTGGCGATGAATGATGTCGTGATTGGCCGCCGCATAGTCGCCCATCAGGTTCATCGCCCGCCAATATTCCTGGCCTTCCTGGCTATCGAGATCCAGCCATGCGAGTTGTCCCAGTTGCTCGTATCGCGACGGCAGCTTGGCTCGAGCGATCGTGCTGTAGGTCGAGCAGACGGCGGCACCCGTGCCGCGACTGCCGCTGTGGCTCAATAAGGCCACGTACGTGCCGGCCTCCAGGCCGATTTCCGTGTCGGCCGCCTCGAGCGTCAGGATCCCGAATTCGGCAAAGTGGTTTCCCGATCCGGAGGTGCCCAACTGCCTCCAGGCCTTGTCCTTCAGTTCGCGCGTCACGCGCGAGATCGACCAGTCCTGATCCATCACAACATGCGATTGGGGTTTCTTGTACTCGCCGCCCACGCCGAAACATGTACCTCGTTCCAGGGCCTGCCGGTATGCTTCGAACCGAGTGTCGATCGACTCAGCGGGCGTATCGAGCACGGAGAGCTTCATGCGGCAGGCGATATCAACTCCCACCGCGTACGGGATCACCGCATTCTCGCAGGCCAGCACACCGCCGATGGGCAGTCCGTACCCGACGTGGGCATCGGGCATCAGAGCGGCGCCGACGGCGACTGGCACGCTGCACGCCTGACGCATCTGAGCGTGTGATTGCTCGTCGATATCCTCCTCGCCCCAAGTCCGATACGACACCGGTTCGACAGGCACAAACGAGCGATCTTGCAGCACGGCCCGGGCAAACTCGCCCAGATGCTCGTCGGCCGTGTACGCAGCCGGGTCGTCGAGGACGGCGGCGATGCGCACCTTGATCGCTTTCCCTTTGATCGCCGCGGACTGGGTCATCTTGTGAATGGCCAGGATAGCATCTTTCACGCAGTCCGGGGGGACGCCGAGTTTGAGCAATTGGCGACTATTCATAGCTGGTTTCTCACTTTCATCCCTTGGAGGCCAGAAGCGGTCGCAATTCACGCAGGATACGCCTCAGGTCTCTCTGAGCGCGCATCACGCTGTGAATATCTTTGTACGCCCCGGGTGCTTCGTTATGCAACTGCGAACTCTTGCGGGCGTCGAACCAGACCGAACCCATCCGACGGCACCATCGGCTGCCGGTCAGCATGGCCGGTGCCGGAGGGAATTAGAGGCGAACGAAGCGCAGGCCCGACGATCGACTGTGATGCGGGGGGACAACCATCGTCGGCCTCCTTTCAGAATGTGCCGCTCGGCAAGACCGTGGCAGCGGGCTCCGTTCAAGAAAGCTAGTCGCGTTACCATCAGGGGGACACCGCCTGTGGGGCTCGGGTTCGCGGTGCCACGACAGTCTTTACAGTTGGCCGGTGCCGGTGCATGGGACAGCCCATTCCCAATTGGGCAAGCGACCCATATGCTGGTCTGGTTTGGTGGGGGCGGTCACAACCGCGTAGTGGAGGCTCCAGGGGGCATTCCGCGCGGGAGGAAACGCAATTCGCCAGTGACCAGCGGCATGTCTGCCACGAGGGGAGTGGCCCGACTCCTTGGCGGCTGAACCGCGACGCATGAAGAAACCGACTACCTATCCGGTCTGCTGAGCCGGCGCACGGAATATGGCCCAGATCACGATCAACCAGCTGAGCATAGGATTTCGCGGCCCGCCGCTGCTGGACCGCGTCGATTGCCGGATCGAGCCGGGCGAACGCATCGGGTTGCTGGGTCGCAACGGATCCGGGAAGACGACGTTCATGCGGATTCTCTGTGGCGATGTGGAACCGGACCTGGGCGACCTGGTGTTGGCGCCAGGGACGCGTGTGGCCCTCTTGCCCCAGCATGTGCCGCAGGACATTCACGGGAGGGTGGCGGACGTGGTGGCCGGTCCCTTGCAGCCGAGCCTCCTGGCCGGCGATCTGGAGCCGTGGAAAGCCGAGCAACGCGTGAAGCAGATGCTGTCGCGCACCGGACTGCGGGGGGACGAGCTATTCGAGGTACTTTCGTCGGGGATGAAACGCCGCACGTTGCTGGCCCGCACGCTCGTTTCAGACCCGCAAGTATTGCTGCTGGACGAGCCGACGAACCACCTGGATATCGCGACGATCACCTGGCTGGAGGAATTTCTGCTCCGCTGGGAGTCGACCTTGTTTTTCGTGACTCACGATCGCATGTTCCTGCGCCGTTTGGCCACGCGGATTCTGGAGATCGACGGTGGTCGACTCTTCGATTGGTCGTGCGATTACGACACGTTCCTGCGGCGCAAGGAAATGGCGCTGGCCGCCGAGGAGAAGCAGAACGCCGAGTTTGACAGGAAGCTGGCCCAGGAAGAGACCTGGATCCGCCAGGGGATCAAGGCCCGCCGCACCCGCAACGAGGGGCGTGTGCGAGTCCTGGAGAAGATGCGCCGCGAGCATCAGGAGCGGCGGAAAAAACAGGGCCGCGTCGCCTTGCGCATCGAGGAAGGACAGCGGAGCGGCAGCTTGGTGGCGGCCGTCGAAGATATCTCGTTCAACTTTCCCGATCGGCAAATCGTGCGAGATTTTTCGACGCTCGTCATGCGCGGCGACAAGGTCGGCATTGTCGGCCCTAACGGCGCGGGAAAGACAACGCTGCTCCGCATCCTGCTCGGGGAACTGACGCCCGACAAGGGGACGGTCCGGCTGGGAACCAATCTGCAGATTGCCTACTTCGATCAGCTCCGCGATCAACTGGATGACGAGGCGACAGTGCAACAGAATGTCGGGCACGGTTATGACACCGTGCGAGTTGCCGGCCAGCCGCGTCACGTGCTCGGCTACCTCCAGGATTTCCTCTTCACACCCGAACGTGCGCGGATGCAGGTCAAATTCCTGTCCGGTGGCGAACGGAACCGAGTCCTCCTGGCACGCCTGTTTGCGAAACCGGCCAACGTGATCGTGTTGGACGAACCAACAAACGACCTCGATACGGAAACGCTCGAACTGCTGGAAGAACGCCTGGGGGAATTCGCCGGAACGGTCCTGTTGGTCAGCCACGACCGAGCGTTTCTCAATAATATCGTGACCAGCACGATCGTCTTTGAAGACGGCACCGTGCGCGAATATGACGGCGGCTACGACGACTGGCAACGAGCTCGTCAGGCGCGCGAAGCAGAGTCCGCGGAACCACGAGAGGATCGGTCGACGCGGCAGCGGGAGCGTGGCAGCTCGTCCGCCTCGGCTGACCGTAAGCGGCGTCTTTCCTTCAAGGAACAGCAGGAGCTGGCCGGGCTTCCCGCGCTGATCGAGCGGCTGGAGATTGAAATCGGTCAGCTGCATGCGGCGATGGCTCAGAGCGAATATTATCGTCGGCCGGGGGACGACATCGCTGCCGAACAAACCCGGTTAAAATCGCTGGAATCGCAACTGGCAGCCGCCTATCAGCGCTGGGAAACGCTGGAAGAGCTGGCGTAGATGTGGCGGTACGAGCCGACGGGGGTGACCAGCTCGCCAGGGAAAACGTTCCACCATCGACGACGATGAGGGAAGAAGGGAGGAAGGGAGAAAAGGAAGAAGGGAGGAAGGGAAGAAGGGAGGACGCAATGGCATGCTGCTGGTGAGAATCTGCTGGGGGCCCGCCCGCGGCCGTTTTGCCGGCAGCGGAGGCTTTGGATTTCGAATTATGGATTTCGAATTTGTTTGGGATTTCGATATTGGGATTTCGGATTTCCCGTTTTGGTGGCGGCCGCAGGCCGCGTTAGGAGTAAGAGGCGTTAAGAGTAAGAGTAAGAGTAAGAGTAAGAGTAAGAGTAAGAGTAAGAGCTGGGGGGGGCAGTCATCGCCGCCGCGCCGATGCCCTGGCTTTACGGCGTCTTGCCGGCGAGCAGTTCACTGCCGTGGCGACGCAGGGAGTCGAGCAACTGGTCCAGGTGATCGGGCGTGGTCAATGGGTTGATGATCGTGGTGCGTAGAGCCCCCACACCGTCCAGTTTCGTCGAGACGATATAGAATTCACCCGATTGGATCACCCGTCGACGCAGTTCCAACTGGAAACTACCCAATTCTTCGTCCGGCGCGTCCCGCAGCGACTCGGGCAAGTAGCGGAATACCACGATGTTGCACTGCGGCTGATGCAGGGGTTGGAAATCGGGGGCGGCAGTCAGTTTCTCAAAGAACACCTGTCCCAGGGCGAAAGTGACATCGATCAGATCGGCGAAGAACTGTGGGCCGTAGAGACACCAGATTCCCCACAGTCCGAAGGCGGCTGCTCGCTTGGTGCACTCAACCGTACGCAGTCCGCCGTCGAACTCCGCCAAGCCGGGGGCGGCGGGGTCGAAGAGGTAGGGGGCTTCCTGGCGAAACGCCTCGAATCGATGCTCCCTGTTCCGGTAGAACACGAAGGCACAGAGGGCGGGCATGAAGAGCATTTTATGCGCGTCCCACACAAGGCTGTCGGCTTGCGAAAGTCCCTCCACCAGATGTCGATGAGTGGGGCTCAGACAAGCGCTTCCGCCATGCGCCGCGTCGACGTGCAGCCAGACTCCGTAACGTTGGCAGACGTCGGCAATTTCGGGCAATGGGTCGAAGGCTCCGATGGGTGTGGAGCAGGAGCAGGCGACCACGGCCACGACCGGTCGATTGGCCTGCCGGCAATCGCGCAGCGTATCGTCCAACCGGTTGGGATCCATTCGCCGCCGGTCATCCAGAGCGACACGCAGCACTTGGCTCGTGCCCAATCCCAACACTCCTGCCGAGCGACCGACGCTGTAGTGTGTATCGGCATGCACAACCAGGACGGGCGGAGACGGTGTGGTTGCGAGCCCCGCTGGCCAGGATGCGGGGAGTGCCACGTTGCGGGCCGTCAGCAGCGCGGTCAGGTTGGCCAGCGAACCGCCGTGAGTCACCAGACCGGCAAACTGTCCCGAGTCCCAGCCGATCTGCTGTCCCAACCGTTCGACCAGGGCCCATTCGGCGGCGGTGGCCCAAGGCCCCATATCGTAGATCGTCATCGGCTGATTCGTGGCACAGCCCACGGTGTCGAACAGGCTGGCCAGCGGTACCGAGGCCGGGACCTGATGGCCGATGTACCGCGGGTCGTGCAGATTGTGACCGCGTTGGAGCATCAATGCCACAAGCGTGGTGAATTGATCGACCACCTCGTCCCGGCGCAGCGGATTCGCCCGATACTGGTCCAGGCAATGCGCGGCATCCAGGACGTTTTGCGTGGGCTCGCGCCACGGCAGGACATCTCCCTGAGAGGCTTGGGCCGCCTGAAAATGCTCGGCCAGTTGATCGATCAGGCGATGTCCCGCCTGGCGGACCAGTTGCGGGTCGTAAGCAGCGGCAATGCGTTGTCGGGCGGCGGAGATGTCAGGAGCCGTCATCATGATGCTAGGGCGTCATTGACAGAGAGTGAACGACGGTGTTGGGGAATTCGTGACTCGAGCGGTGATTGAGTGTAGCGGTAACGGCGCACGGAGCAAGTATGCTCCGTATTTCGTGCTTCGGCCGTCGCAGTGGAAAATGCCAACGTTATATTTCTGAGTCGTCATTTTTTAGTCCACGGGTCCGGGTCGAACGATCGTGGGAGCCGTCTTGATTCGGGGACGGACCGACAGCCAGTCGATACCTTGGAAGTCGGGATCCTCCAGTTCTCGCACTTCCTCACTGCCGCGGTAGGGACACATGGTGTCGACCCAGGCGATCAGTTTGTGCAACGAGAGCGGATCGACGCGGACATCATAGTGTTTACCGGACGACGCGAGATCGATCAGGGGGCTGTTATAAGAGAGGTACGTCATCGGTGGCGGCGTGCGATAGGCTGCCGGATCGCGCTGGTCGTAGCCTTCCACCATCAGCGTATTGGCCGCTCCCAACCCGGGCTCGGCCTGTGGGGGCTTGACGTAAGGCGCTCCCCAGCTTGGCCGTCCGGTCAGAATCAGATACGACTCGTCGAAGAAAAGGAAGCTGACTCGCGGCGTGAAGTCGAGCACCTGGCGGGCTTCCCCATTTCCTTCGTGGCAGCTGGCACAATACTGATCCAACACCGGGCGGACGAAGCGAGTATAGCTGATCGATTCCTCGCCCCATGGGGGTGGCGCGATCTCTTGCGGCTCTTTGGTGAGTGCGAGAGCTTTGCCTCCGTACTGGGGAGTTCGACTGTGACTTTCATGGCAGCCGAGACAGCCGCGCTGTTCGCCCGGCATGACACCGGTGAAGCTGCGCATCGTCTGCAGTGCGCGATGCTGCTCGTCGAGCAACTGAAAGTGCAAAGCCATGCCCGCCGGAGCCACGAAGGCGACCGAGCCATCGGACTCGATTTCGACAGTGCCGAGAATGCGTTTGACACCTTCCGATTGCACGGCCGAAACGACCGGTCCGGTGGAAAGGTAGGGACGTTTGTGCCAATCCGTGTAGGTCTTGGGCTCGATATTGAGCACTCGCAAGAACCTCGCCTTGCCTCGCAGTTGCTCGGGAGCGCCTTGATACACGTCGCCGCTGAAGATCACCCCAAACTGACGCTGCAGCTGCTCGGACCGCTTGGGCCAGGCCACGCGGTCGGTGATCAACGGAGGAAGGGGGCGAGGGCGTACGGGGAGGGCATGGAAAATATTGTGCGTACCTTCATAGATCAGCTCCCGATTCCCCTCGACATCCATCCAGTAGAGCAGGAACTTGCCACCGCGGTTGGCGGACACGAGAAAATCCGTGTCGTTCAACGGCAGCGGCGAATAGTAGGCGGGATAGTCACCGCTGGAGTGATAGTGCGGGGATTCCATCGGGTCCACGGGCCCGTTGCCCGATTCGGGCCAGGCAACGTCGGCCGTCACCTTGGTCAGTCCGTCCGGGAAGTTGAACCCGCGGACCGGGTCAATGATCCCGACGGAACCGGAGAACCAGTTGTGGTGAGCGCTGCCGGTAAACATGATGCGGCGGCTGCCGGGGATCTGCCGCGCGTCTTTCAGCAGGTCGGGCCAGACACTCTGGTTTCCCCACAGCGTGTTGACCTGCGTGCCGTCCGGGTTCACGGTCCACAGTCCTTGAGCACGCCACAGCGGCTTGTCGGTGTATTCCCACCGCGTATAGATGACTCGTCCGTCCTCCATAACTGAGGGGAGATAGTCGGGTTCATTGTTGCGTGAGACGAGATAGATATTCTTGCCGTCCGCATCACAGCGCGCCAGGACGTAGGCGTTAGTGGGTGGCATGCAACGCACATAAGTGTGCCCCCGCGTGGTCGAGAACATGAGATGCCGGCCGTCCGGCAGGTAGATCGGATCGAGATCGTCGTAGGGACCGTCGGTCAGCTGTACCAATCCGGTGCCGTCGAGATTGATTTCGTACAGATGAAATGCCTTTTCGTTGTGCGGTTTAAAACAGAAGAGGACCTGTTGGCCATCAAAGGAGAGATCGGGACGCCAGAAGGACCCGTGCAGCGGTTGCTGCGGCATCAACTGTCGCAAATGTCCGGCCGGGGAAAGCCCTTCCAGCACCATTAGCCGTGCGCCGGGAACCGCCATGTAGCCCAATCGATGCCGTGTTTCGTGTGGCCACTCGCTTCCGTCGGGAAATGGCATGTCCACGAACAGCACGCTGTCAAAATCGATCGCCGGGTTTTTGAAGACAATGGCACGCTTGACTTCGCGAACGCGGAAATAGAGTTCCGCATCCGCCGCCGGCAACTGTTCAGCTTGACCCTGCAGGGCATCGAGCGAGGAGAGGTGGTCGGCCAGTTCGCCGGGGGACTTTGCGCCGGCCGCCACACGACTGGCCAACTGCCGCGTCCAAGCGATCTCTCGCAGGATCCGTTCCTTGTCCGGTTGGCCATCAACCTGATGGAGCCAGTCACGACGCAAGGTCTCGCGGGCTTCTTCCGGAGTCAGGTCCCGCGTAAGAGGAGTGGTTGGAGTGCGATAGGGCGCTACGGCCTCCGAAACATAAGGACGCTGCTCGGTATGCCGTGCAGCCGCGAGCAACAGTTCGATCCATTGTGCCGCATCCTCTCCCGACTCCTGGGCGGCACGCAGCGCCGCGTATTGCTTCGCAATCTTGTCGACCTCCTCCCAGTCCCGTTGCTGCGGGGTTGTCAGCCGGGCGACCTGAGTAGGGGTGAGTGGTTTGTACTCCTGCATCATTTCCACATATCGTCCAACCAGCTCCGCCATTGATTCGTGGCTGCCGGCGGTCAGGTACTGCAGTGGACTGGTGCCGGTGACGCGCACGAAATCCGCGCACTGCTGCGGGAAGTCGGCTCGCAGACGCATCAACAGCAGCCCCAGGAAATCGCGATCTGCGGCGAGCTTCTCAGTCGCCATCACCTGACGGATGTTCGCCAGTGATTGAGAGAATGTCATGGCGGGTCGGTAGACATCGGCGAGCTTCTTTTCGTATTCCGCGAACCGCGCTGTCAAAGCGCCGACGCCATGTTGGTAGAGCCCCGCAATGTGGCTCGCATCAAGTGCTGCGCCGTAGACGCACAAGTCATCCAGGCCACCTTGAAAATGCTCGCCCACGCCACCGCTGGAGCCGATAAACGCCGGCACCTGCGGATTGGTGGTAATGATGCCGGGGCGCTGCAAATGACCAATCTCTCGGCCGTCGAAATAGACACGCATGGTTTGGCCGTCGAACGAGGCGGCGGCATGGTGCCAGGCGCCGTCAACCACCTGCGAGGGGTCGAGCGGTGCATCGCACTCGAGGTAACCGCCGATGTTCAGGCCCAACGAGAGAATGGTGCCATCCCCCTGGAAGGAAAACAGAATCCGCTCGGGACACTCCTGCCGGTAGATTTCTCGATAGCCCGACAGATCGATCGGCCGGACCCAGGCCGAAAAAGCAATCTGCGGCAGGCTCCCGCCCACGGCGACGGGGACCGTCTGCAGTTGGTGCGCGCCGGAGAGGTCCAGGGCGTTGCCCAGCACGCCCAGTACACGCGGTACATCCGCACGGATCTGCAACGCCGCGTCACCCGTGGTGGCGGCTATGACCGCTCGGTCCGCGTCATCGAATGTCCAATGCGCAAGTGGACGCTGGGCCGCGGCCGGCGACAGGAGCAGACTGCTGGAATCGTCCTCCGCCGAAAGCCCCGCAGTGCCGATCCAGGCGCACAGGGCCCACAGCGACGTCACGTATGTCAACCGCCGTTGCATGAGCGATATCCTTGCTGGCTACGGGAAGGCAATTAAGAACGAAAGGGGAAACGAGGGCGGATTCACCTCCTATTCTCCCTGCTATCCCCATCGGCGCCAATCGCCATCCCACATTTGGGGATCTGGGGACATGCCAGACACGACGGGAGACGAGTCTGCCGCTGCGGATCGGCAGTCCATGTTGTGACAGGCCGGTCAATCGGAGATAATGGCCGCACGCATTCCTCCCCGCTGGCGCCGATAACGTGGCGCTTCCCTGTGTCTCGCACCGGCTCGCTAACGAGAAAGGACCGACTATGTACGCTCGACTCAATCGGACGATGCTCCCCTGGCTGGCCGTGGCTGGCTGGTGTCTGGCAAGTGGGATGTTCGCAGCGGAACCGGAAGACGAGTTGCTGCAGGGAGCTGCCCAGCGGATCGAGCAGCATCGCAAGGCGGACGCGACGATGGTGGTCGTGGATGAAGCGGGCCAGCGTCTGGCGGACGTCCAGATTTCCCTGCAACAGACTCGACACGCCTTTCTGTTCGGCTGCAATTTCTTTGCGTTTGGCAAGTTCCCGAACGAGGCGGACGAGGCGGCGTATCGGCGACAATTTGCGGAACTCTTCAACTTTGCCACGCTCGCGTTCTATTGGCCGAGTTACGAACCGCGCCAGGACCAGCCCAACCACGCCTACACCGAGGAAGTGGCCCGCTGGTGCCAGGATCACGGCATCACGACCAAGGGACATCCCCTGGCCTGGAACTATTTCGAACCGCGATGGTTGCCTGACGATTCAGCGGAGATCAAGCAACTTCAGCTGGCGCGAATTACCGATTGCGTGAGTCGCTTTCGAAATCTGATCGATATGTGGGACGTCGTGAACGAGGCGACTCACTTCGAACGTGACGAGCTCAAGCAGCGAGCGCCCAAAATGACCAAGATGTGGGACGAGACGGGTCGCGTGGTGTTCGTCGACGAGTGCTTCCAGGCGGCGCGAGCCGCCAATGCGGATGCGACACTGTTGATCAACGACTATCGAACGGATGTCCAATACGTGCAATTGATCGAGGCGATGGCCAGGCAGGCGGCTGCGAGGCCCTACGACGTGATCGGCATCCAGAGCCACATGCATGGCGGGGTCTGGAACAACCAGCAGATCTGGAAAGTGTGTGATCGGTTTGCGCCGTTTAACGTGCCGCTCCATTTCACGGAAATGACGGTGCTCTCCGGTGTGCCAGGTTGGGAGCGGCGCAAGGGAGGCGAGACGTGGGATTCGACGCCGGAGGGGGAAGCGACGCAGGCCCGGGAGGTCCAACGCATTTACACGATGTTGTTTTCGCACCCGGCGGTCAAGGCCATCACCTGGTGGGACTTCGCCGATCGCTACGCGTGGCAGGGAGCCCCCGCCGGATTGATCAACGAGGATCTGCAGCCTAAGCCGGCTTACAACGCACTGCTGGAATTGGTGAAGAATCAATGGTGGACGCGGCTGCAGGTCACAACGGATGCCGAGGGATGTGCCGCGTTTCGCGGATTCCTCGGTGATTACATCGCGACGGTGACGACGGCCGACGGCAAGATGGTGAAGCTGCCGTTGACACTCCGGAGTGACCAGCCCAATACCTTCCAGATCGTCGCGGGAAGTGACGAGAAACCGATGCCGTTGATCACGACCCAGAACAGAGACGGCATGCTGGAGGGTTGGAAATTCTTCTGTGCAGAGCCCGCGACGCAGTGCGGTGCCGTTTGGCAATTCAAAGATGGCGTGCTAAGCTGTCGGGGAACCCCCAAAGGTTACCTTTACACCGAGAAAGAGTACTCGGATTTTGTGTTGCGGTTGGAGTGGCGTTGGCCGGCGGGAAAGAAGGCGGGGAGTGGAGGAGTGTTGATACGTACGACGGGGCCCCACAAGATCTGGCCGCGCAGTCTGGAGGCTCAGATCAATGCCGGACAGGCCGGCGACTTCTGGGGTTTGGATGGGTTCCAGCTGGAAGGCCCGGCCGAGCGGTCGAAGTCTTTGCAGCACGAACAGTTCGGCAAGCTGGTCAACGTCGCCAAATCTTCCGCCGTGGAGAAACCGGGGGGCGCCTGGAATCAATACGAGATTACCGCGCGAGGGGCGGAGGTAACGCTCAGGATCAACGGCGAAGTGGTCAATCGGGCCACCCGTTGTGACGTCGCTGCGGGCAGCATCTGCCTGACGGCGGAAGGCGACGAAATCGAGTTTCGAAACGTCGAGTTAATCGCGAAATAGCTGCGGACGCCGGGGGCTGTGGCATGTCGCAGCCCCGTGCGATGTGATGAGCCGGCCACGATCCTCAACGCCGCCGGCTCACCGCAGCCAAACTCGGAAACTCGGAAACTCGGAAACTCGGCAATTGGAAAAATCCGAAAACACGAAGAATCCGAGAGCCGAATATCGTTGGCCGTGATACCGACAGGAGCCAACACCTGACATCGTCGCGCGACAGTTGAGCGTTATTCCAGATATTTGTTCCGTTCTCCGATTTCCGTTCTCCCCCGTTTCTGTCATTCGAATTTGTGGGGGATTTCGTCCTTCGGATTTCGGATCGCAACCATGCGCTCACGGTGACCGCATGACCGCATGGCCAGACAGGTACTCTGCACGTCGCGGCGGGCCGTGATTGTCGCCCCGCCGCGGCCTTCCCGCTGCCACCCGTCCCGCCGGTGAGCGCTGACCGGTACTTGACGGTCGCTCGTCAGCACGTCACCATCACTCGAGTGAGGGAGTCGTGCGTCGATTGCATACGGGAACGCGGGGAGCGCAGCTCGCCTGCAGCATGGGGAGTTCAGCGGATCCAGAGGGCCTATTGTCATGGCGAAAGGTACGCAGGTTTATTTGGCGGTCGATCTGGGGGCTTCCAGCGGTCGCGTGGTGGCGGGCGAATTCACGGGCCAGCGGCTGAAGCTGGAGGAAGTCAGTCGGTTTGAGAACGGCGGCGTGTTGGCTGGCGACCGACTGTATTGGGATCTGCTCAACCAGTGGGGGCACATCAAAGAGGGGCTGCGCGGGGCCTGTGCGAAATACGGCGACCGTATCGTTTCGGTTGGAGTGGATACCTGGGGAGTCGATTTTGGACTGCTCAACGGCCAAGACGAATTGCTGGGCAATCCGGTTCACTACCGCGATCGCCGCACGGAAGGGATCCTGGAGGAGGCGTTCGGGGTTGTCAGTCGCGAGGAGATCTTTACGCAGACTGGCCTGCAGTTCATGCAATTCAATACGCTGTTTCAGCTCTTCGCCATGCAGCGGCAGGCATCCCCGATGCTGGATGCCGCCGAATCCCTGTTGATGATGCCCGACTTGTTTCATTGGCTGTTAAGTGGGGAGAAGTCGAACGAATATACGGACGCGACGACGACCCAGTTTTTTGACCCGCGGCAGAACAATTGGGCCTATCCGTTGCTGGAGCGTTTTGGACTACCGGGTCGTCTGCTGGGCCGGGTCTCGCCGCCGGGGACCCAACTGGGGCCGCTCCAGAGCAGCGTGGCCAATGAAATCGGCGCCGCGGGGATCCAGGTCGTCTTGCCGGGCACGCACGACACGGCCAGTGCGGTCATGGCGGTACCTGCCAAGAGCACGCCGGGCAAGAGGCCGGACTGGTGTTATATCAGCAGCGGCACCTGGTCGTTGATGGGTGTCGAAGTCCCCGGTCCGGTGGTGACCGACAAATGTCGTGAGTTGAACTTCACCAATGAAGGGGGAGTCGGCGGCACGATTCGTCTGCTCAAGAACATCGCCGGCCTCTGGTTGATCCAGCAGTGTCGTGCGGTGTGGCAGCGTGGAGGCCGCCAATATGATTGGAGCCAGTTGACACAGGCGGCCCAGGCAGCCAAGCCGCTGGTCTCGCTGGTCAATCCGGATGACGTGCGGTTTGTGGCGCCGGACAACATGCCGGAATCACTGCGCGGATTCTGTGAAGAGACGGGTCAGTCGGTGCCCGAGAGTGACGGTGCCGTGGTTCGCTGCGCGTTGGAGAGCCTCGCCATGCGTTATCGCATGGTGGTGGGTTGGTTGGAGCAACTGATCGAGGGTCCCTTGGAGACGATCCACATTGTGGGAGGGGGCACGCAGAATGAGTTGCTCTGCCAGATGACCGCGGATGCCTGCAATCGTCGCGTCGTCACGGGGCCGATTGAAGCAACGGCGATCGGCAATGTCATGATGCAAGCCGTGGCGAGTGGCGATGTGGGCTCGATTGCGGAAGCGCGTGAAGTGATCCGCGCCAGTTTTCCCATGAACGAGTTTGTTCCGACGGATCCTGATCCGTGGGACGAAGCTTACGGGCGATTTGTCGCGGTCGTGAAGTAGCGGACCGGGCGGTTCATTCATTCATTTTGCTTACGGATCGTCATCATGATGAAGATCGGGATTGCCGGCATTGGTTTCATGGGGTGGATTCACTACTTGGCTTACCGGCGTGTGGCGGGTGTGAAGGTGGCGGCCATTTGCGAGCAGAACAAGAAACGGTTGGGAGGGGATTGGCGCGACATCCAGGGGAATTTCGGGCCCGCGGGGAATTGGTCGACGTTTCGAGCCTCAGTTGTTATGACAACCTGGATGAATTGGTAGCGGATCCGACCTTGGATGTGATTGATATTTGTCTACCTCCTTCCGCACATGCCAATGCCGCCGTGAAGGCGCTCGGCGCCGGCAAGCACGTCCTGTGCGAAAAGCCGATGTCGCTGACGGTGGCCGATTGCCAACGGATGGTGCGTGCGGCGCAGTTGGCCGATCGACTGATCATGATCGGTCATGTGCTGCCGATGTTCCCCGAGTATGCCTGTGCTCGCAAGTTGATCAGCGGCGGTAAGTACGGCAGTCTGATCGGTGGCAGTTTCAAGCGAGTGATTTCCGATCCGCTGTGGCTCAGGGACTTCTACGACCCCCACGGATGTGGCGGCCCCTTGCTCGATTTGCACATTCATGACGCCCATTTGATCCGCTACTTGTTCGGCATGCCGAAATCGCTGATCAGCCAGGGACGAACGCGTGGCGAGGTGGTCGAGTACTGCAACACGATGTTCGAATTCGCGGACCCTCGATTGGTAGTCAGTGCGACGTCGGGCGTGATCAATCAACAGGGGAGGACTTTTACCCACGGATTCGAAATTCATCTGGAGAAGGCCACGCTGTTGTACGATCTGGCAGTGCTGGGGGGGGAAGGAAAGCTGTTGATGCCGTTCACGGTACTGGATCCGCGCGGCAAGGTGCTGACTCCGGCGTTGGGGGAGCATGATGAAATCTCACCGTTCGTGGCCGAGATCAAGGAAGTCGTGAAGGCTGTGCGCACCGGCGTGCCGTCGCCCATCTTGGGTGGCGACCTGGCTCGTGACGCCATCATTCTGGCCCACAAGCAGACGGAGTCGGTCATCAAAGGGCGGCGGGTGAAGGTCTAGTCGAGGTGCCTGTGCGGCGGGCGTTTCGAACCTAGACACCTGGTGAGGGGACACCTGGTGTGGACAATGCGGCCAGGTGTGCGGCGTCGTACTCTTTGCCTGTGGCTTGCGCATCTTATCGCGCCGCGCCGGCCAGGGATCCAGCTGGCGGGCTTTTTTTGACTGCCGTGGAGCGCCGGTATAGGATTCCTCGACGCCCTGAGGATAGTTGGCCCACGACGGGCTTCTCGCAGCAGGAAGCGGGGCGAGCCGAGCGAGCCGCAGTCAGTACAACGCGGCGAATCGTTTCAAAACGCACAGCGCGATCCATCTATGACGGTTGCGTGATTTGGATTGCCGACGACTTGGCTCGTTTTTTTGACCGTGGGCAAAACGCGTTCTATATTCTTTTTGGCCGACGCTCCGTCTCTTAATTCGTTCGGCCAGACTAACCACAACTAGTGCGAGATCCATGTGCGCGCGAATGGCGTTCGTGCGGATGGCCGGCGGCTCCGTAGTCGCTCGGCACTCTGCGGAACACGCGGCTCACTCGTACCCTCCCGCCAAGCCCCGATGGACCGAATGATGCGAAGAGCTCTCTTATTGGCGCGTACGTTGACTCTCCTGCTGCTCCTGGTCGCCGCGTGGTGTTGTCCCACGTTGTCGCAGGCACAGGTGCGGATTCCGGCCGCCGCATTGGCCGCCCAGTCGGCGCTGGACGAAGTTCTCGGCCAGGGGCAGGAGTTGGAGCGTGAACACCGCTGGAGCGAGGCGTTGACGCATTATGAAAACGCTCTGCGCAATCATGCCGATTGTCGCGAGTTGCAGCAGCGGCTGACCATTGTCCGCACTCACCTGGACATTGCCCGCCGTTACTCGGACAAGAGTTTCATCGCTTCCCTGGCGACTTTGAGTGAGTCGCAGGCGTTGGATCTGTATGCCGAAGTACTGCTGAAAATCGAGACATACCATGTGAATGACGCGCCCTGGGGACAGCTTGTCTACCAGGGGGTGGTGAACTTGCAGATTGGTCCCAGCGAGCCTGCGTTCGTGGATCGGTTTCCGCTGCCTGTCTCGACGAATGTGGGCGACACGTTTCTGAGGGACGTCCGATCGACGACCGATTTCAGGCGCATCCAGAGTCGGCAGGACGCGGCCGAAGCGGTCGCCGCGATCTCGCGTCTGGCGGCCCGCGACCTGGGCATCGTTCCTCAGGCGGCCGTGC
Source organism: uncultured Planctomycetota bacterium (assembly GCA_963802295.1). GTDB lineage: Bacteria > Planctomycetota > Planctomycetia > Pirellulales > Pirellulaceae > JAJRVM01. The sequence goes on from CAWDIM010000026.1 coordinate 117,769, forward strand.
TCGAGTTCACGTGCGCCGCCGCATCGTCCCTCGACCTCTATTCGTCCTACCTGACGGGTGACCAGTTAGACGAAGTGTTTTCGCAGATCGAGGGGAATTTCGTCGGGCTCGGCATCGAGCTCAAGGCCGACAACGATACGCTGCTGATCGTCAACGTGATTCCCGGCGGCCCGGCGGAACAAGCCGGTATTGTCATCAGTGATCGGATCGTGGAAGTGGACGGCAAGTCGACTCGTGAAGTCTCGACGGACGCGGCGGCCGACATGCTGAAAGGGCCCGAGCTGAGTCATGTCGAGGTCGTGCTGCAAGCGACGGACGGCCGACTGCGCCGCGTGCGAGTCCAACGCCGGCGCGTGGACGTGCCGAGTGTTCAGGATATCAAGCTGATTGATTCCGCCAACGGTGTGGCATACTTGAAGCTGACCAGCTTTCAGAAAACCACCAGCCGCGACGTCGATAATGCTCTCTGGAGTTTACACCGGCAGGGGATGCGGACGCTGATCATGGACCTGCGGGGCAATCCCGGTGGTCTCTTGAACGCGTCCGTGGAAGTTGCCGACAAGTTTGTGACGGCCGGGACGATTGTCTCGACGCGGGGCCGCAGCGCTCGCGAGGACTTCGACTACCAGGCGCACGAGGTGGGGACCTGGCGAGTTCCACTGATCGTGCTGATTGACGGCGATTCGGCCAGCGCGAGTGAGATCTTCGCCGGCGCGATGCACGACCTTCGCCGAGGCACCGTGGTGGGTCAGCGAAGTTACGGTAAGGGGAGCGTGCAGGGCATTTTTCCGCTGAGTCGCTACAAGGCGGGCATCCGACTGACGACGGCCAAGTTCTACTCGCCCAGCGGTCTGGAGATCAGCCACCATGGCGTGACTCCCGATGTGGTCGTGCCGATCAGCGGGCAGCATGTTGTGGCGCGGCCGACCGGCGCCGGGGAAGTACCTGCCGTGGAAAGTGACGCGACGTTGGCAGCGGCACTGCAGATTGCCCATCAATCGGGCAACCTTCAGGTTCGGCGAAACAAGTGAGACGCTGGCAGAATGAACCTCAGCTGAGGCGTGATGGCTGACGAGCGAGCCGCGGCTTTATCCTGGCCGCGTGGGGGGGGCCGCGACGCTGGGCGAGAGATGCTGCAGGTGAAAAACCGTGGCTCGTTCAGGTGGCCTGTGTAGCGTGGCGTCGATGGCCGTGCCAGATGCCGGTCCAGCCTGGCTGCGAGCACTCCCAGCGGATGGTTCGCCTGCTTGGACGAGCAGCCGTTTGCTGTTACAGTTTGGGAGTCGATCTTGGGGGTAATCGTCGGGTGGCCTTTCTCATCGTCGAGTCGTCCTGGACCGGCGAACTCCGTGCCGCGCCGTACGTCTCGCGACTCCGTCACGGCCCTGGCGGGCGGGCGCGGTCGTCTGTTTCCTCCGGGATAATGATGGGTCGGAGTCTCTTAGCTGCAGGTCGTAATCGATTGGACCATGTTTGTTCGCCTGGCTCACTTTGTGACACGGCATTGGCTGTTGGTGGTCGTGCTGTGGCTGATTGCCGCGTTCGGTCTGCGGCTCATTGCGCCCCGCTGGGAAAACATCACGCACGACGGTGATTTCGCCTATCTTCCGCCCCAGATGCCGAGTGTCGTGGGTGAACAGTGGATGACCGAGGCGTTTCCCTGGCAGCGGGGCCGCAGCCAGGTCGTGATTGCGATCGCTCGTCAAGATGAGCCGTTGACGAACGACGACATTCAAGTTGCCTACGATGTGGGGCGGCGTTTGAAGGATCTCTTTGGTGCGACTCGGCTGGCGGAAGCCAGAAGACTCTCGCAGCAGGAGACGAGCCTGCGTGGTGAGAACGAGATTGCGGCCGCGGAGGAAGTGCATCAACGGTTCGTAAATGCCACCCAGCAGGCGGACGAAGCATTGCAGGACGCTTTGCTGATGGACGAGAAGCTGGCGGACTATTGGGACGCGCGGGTGGCCGCGGATGCGGCGGCCGCGGTCAGTCGCCCTCCGCGACTCGCTCAAGTCTACCACAATCGTGCACTGCTCGATGCGTTGCTCGGTGATCCGGAGTCAGCGCGGAAGCATCGGGCCATTGCCATCGACCTGGACAAGTCGCTGGCAGATGCCGGTGATGAGGTCGTGCCCTCCGGCGCGGCCGACCTGCCGCTCGTGGACGCGTGGACGTGGCGCGAGAGTTACTTCGGCGACAAGCTTGCCAGTCGTGACCGCTGTGTTCGGCTGGTGGTACTGCAGTTGACCAATGAATTCATGGCGGTCGACAACATACGCGTGCTCGGGGAGATCGAATCCGCGCTGAAACCGGTGAGGGAACGTCTGTTGGAGTGGCGCCGCCCGGCTTGCTGATTCTCCAATCGGGTTCGGCGGCGGTAGGTGCCGATCTGTTGCGATCGGCCGCCAGCAGTATCAAGAACACGGAAGTATTCACGATCTTGCTGGTCGTTCTCATCCTGGCCCTGGTTTACCGAGCGCCGTTGTTGGTGGCCGTTCCCGTGGTGACGATCCTCGCGTCGCTGGTGGTGTCGACGAGTCTGGTGGCGTTATTGACGCTGCTCAACCAGGTGCCCGGTTTTGACTGGTGGACGCTCAAGGTTTTCTCGACGACGAAGATCTTCGTGGTCGTGATTTTGTTCGGAGCGGGAACCGACTACTGTTTGTTCCTGATATCGCGGTACAAAGAGGAGTTGAGTGCCGGATTGCCTCACGAACAAGCCGTGGCTGCCGCCTTGACAAACGTCGGTGATGCCTTGGCGGCCAGTGCGCTGACAACGGTGCTGGGATTGGGGATGATGTTTTTCGCCGAGTTCGGCAAGTTCTGCTACAGCGGGCCGGTAATCGGACTCTGCCTGGCGATTACGTTGTTCACCTGCATGACATTGACTCCGGCAATTATGACCGGACTTGGACCGATGATGTTCTGGCCTTTTCGCTCGACTGGACAGCGGACGGCACCAACGGCGGGAGGCGTGACGGGTACCCGTAGTGGTTCGCACGGCCTCTCTTCTTTCGTGTGGCATTTTGTGGCACGTAACATTGTGACGAGGCCTGGGACCATACTGATTGTCTCGGTCGTGCTGCTGCTGCCACTGGCCTGTTATGGCCTGTGGCACGTTGGCGACGTCACGTATGATTTTCTCAGCGAATTGCCGCCGAGTTGTCCGAGCAAGCAGGGGGCCGAGGTGCTGCGGGACCATTTTCCGGTGGGGGAGAGTGGACCGGTCAGCGTGCTGGTCCACAAGGAGGCCGCGCAGTTCGAGACACCGTCGGGGCGCGAGCAGATCCGTCACCTGTCCGATCTGCTGCATGTGCCAGGCGTTCGCACGGTACGCAGCGCGGAGGACCCGTTGGGCGAATACGCTCCCGGGGAAAAACCAGGTATTCTGAGCGAACGGGGACGGACGCTGCGCGTCTGCGCGCCCACCCGCGGACGAAAGCCATCTTCGTGGCTCAAACGCCGCAGCTCGCCGGAAATGTCGCTCGCTTTGAAGTGATTTTGGAACACGATCCGTTTTCGCTGCAGGCCATCGAAGTGGTCGACAATGTGGAGCGAAAACTGCGGGAACTGAGCGAGCAGACGGGGACATTCTGGTCCCACTCGCGATACGCTTTGGCCGGCACGACGGCCGCCATTCGCGATCTCCGCTCGGTGACTCGCCGCGATAACGTGAGGATCCAGATCCTTGTCGTGCTGGCGGTCCTGATTGTGTTGCTGGCCATTTTGCGGAGGCCGGTGGTCTGCCTGTACATGATGCTGACGGTGCTCTTCAGCTACTACGTGACCATGGGCGTCACCATGCTGTTCTTTGCCGTCGCCTACGGTGATACGTACCACGGACTCGACTGGAAAGTGCCACTCTTCCTGTTCGTCATCCTCGTGGCGGTCGGGCAGGATTACAACGTTTACCTGGCCACCCGGGTGTTTGAAGAGCAATCGCGATTCGGACCGTTTGCCGGATTGCGACGGGCGGTGGTGCGCACGGGCGGCATCATCACCAGCTGCGGCATCATTATGGCCGGTACGTTCATCTCCATGACGAGTGCGAGTTGGGCGTCCTTCTTGCCCACCTGGCTGATGGGGAGCATGCACGCTCCTTCCGGGGCCCTGCGAGCCATCGTGGAGATGGGCTTTGCGTTGGCCCTGGGGGTCTTGATCGACACCTTTGTCGTGCGGCCTGTGCTGGTGCCGGCCTTTCTGGCGTTGATGTGTCGATGGCAGTCGCGGCGGGAGCAGATGCTCAGAAACTAACCACTCAATGCCCGTGCAGTAGGCACTAGCGGCGTTTGACGAGTCCTGTTTGAAACTGCTGAAAATTCTGCAACTCATTTCCGTGTAAGGGTTAACGTTGTCTTGGAGCTGCTTCCCGCTGGTCCATTGGCGCTCGGATTGCATAGGAGGGCGGGACAGGGCGGGATCGGTGTCCAGGATGGGGCACCGGGGGCCTAGTTGGCCACGCCGAGTGTGGCCGATGGAGCGAATCGCCACAGCAGGATGGATGATTGGCCAGGGTCTTAGGCTGTAGCCTGTGCGCTGCGAGATCGCAGGTTGGGAAGAGAATCCGAAATTCGACGTGCCAGATCCCAAACCAATTCCAAGGACAGAAATACCAAGGACAGAAACGAAGCAGGACGGAGCACGGAACCTCCGTGACATGCCCCGTGGTGAAGACCTGCTTGTGGTCCGTGACTGCGGTTTTGCCGGCAGCGGAGGTTTCTGCGGTTGAGTTTTGGATTTCGAATTTGTTTGGGATTTCGATATTGGGATTTCGGATTTCCTGTTTGGTTGCGGCCAGCGGCCGCGTTTAGAGGGAGGACATTGTTTCTAGCACGTGGATGGACACGCGATTTCACTGCGAAAGAAAGCCTTCTGTCAGCTCTGACGAGCACGCACCCATGCGGTAAAGGGCTCACGGGCCAGTCCGGCGTGGTGGGGGCCGGAGATGTGCACGCTTTGAGGAATGCGAGAGCTTTCGGCCGAAGTCGCCGGCGGCAGTAGATGGAGAGTGGCGGAATGTCGGCAGGCGCAGTCGAGGGCCGACGTATTGAATCCTTCTGGTTTCTGTAGTACTCGAAAGGGGAGACGAAGTGACTCCAAAAGAAGTTCTGGCTCTGTGTCGTGAAAAGGATGTCAAGGCGGTTGACATGAGGTTTATGGATTTTCCGGGATTGTGGCAACACTTCACAATCCCGGTGACCAAATTGGATGAGGACGTTTTTGAGGATGGTCTGGGGTTTGACGGTTCGAGCATTCGCGGCTGGCAGGGAATTCACGAGAGTGACATGCTGGTCGTTCCTCAGCCGGAAACGGCTTTTCTGGACCCGTTCACCGAGTTGCCGACACTGGTCATGATCTGCAACATTCAGGATCCCATTACGCGGGAGGACTACTCGCGGGATCCGCGCAACGTAGCTCGCAAAGCGGTCAATCATCTGAAGAGCACGGGGATTGCCGACACGGCGTTTTTTGGTCCGGAGGCGGAGTTCTTCATCTTTGACGACATTCGCTATGACCAGAATCAGCACGAATCCTATTTCCACATTGACAGCATTGAAGGTCAATGGAATCGCGGCCGGGTAGAGAATCCGAATCTCGGCTACAAACTGCGGTACAAAGAGGGTTACTTCCCCGTCCCTCCGGCCGACCAGTTGATGAATCTGCGCAACGAGATGATGCAGACACTGATTGAGTGCGGCCTGGACGTGGAAGCCCAGCACCATGAGGTCGGTACCGCGGGTCAGTCGGAAATCGACTTGCGGTTCGACAAGCTGGTCCAGATGGCGGACAAGCTGCTGATGTACAAGTACATCATTAAGAACGTCGCCACTCGCCACAACAAGACGGTGACCTTCATGCCCAAGCCTCTGTTTGGCGACAACGGCTCGGGCATGCACACCCATATCTCGTTGTGGAAGGAAGGCGAGCCGTTGTTTGCGGGAAGCTCCTACGCGGGAATGAGTGAGATGGCGATGCACGCGATTGGCGGTCTGCTCGCCCACGCTCCCTCCATCCTGGCCTTTTCCAATCCGACGACCAACAGCTACAAGCGGTTGGTTCCGGGTTACGAAGCACCGGTCAACCTGGCTTACTCGCAGCGGAATCGTTCGGCGTCCATTCGAATTCCGATGTACAGCCCCAGTCCCAAGGCGAAGCGTGTCGAGTTCCGCTGCCCCGATCCGAGCTGCAATCCGTACCTGGCCTTTTCCGCCATGCTGATGGCGGTGATCGACGGCATTCAGAACAAGATCAATCCGGGCGATCCGATGGACAAGGACATTTACGACCTGCCTCCGGAAGAGGCGGCGAAGGTGCCCAAGACGCCCGCATCGCTGGAGGTGGCCCTGGATGCCCTGGCGGCCGATCACGAATTCCTGCTCAAGGGCGACGTGTTCACCGAGGACGTTATTTCGACCTGGATCAGCTACAAGCGAGCGAATGAGGTCGATGCGATGCGACTGCGGCCTCATCCATACGAGTTCTGCCTCTATTATGACATTTAGGCTGGATTGAGTGGGGCGAGCTCCTACTCGTTCCGCCAGCCGGGAACAACGCGAGGCGAATCAAGCAAACTCCCGCTTGGTCCGCGAAGGTCGAGTCGGTACGCCACTACCGACTCGGCCTTTTTTTCTTACTCTTATTCTTAACGCGGCCCGCGGCCGCAACCAAAACAGAAAATCCGAAATCCCAATATTCAAATCCCAAACAAATTCGAAATCCAAAATTCGAAATCCAAAACCTCCGCGGGCGGGCCCCCAGCAGATTCTCACCAGCAGCATGCCATTGCGTCCTCCGTTTTCCATTCCTCCCTTCCTCCCTCCTTCCCTTTCTCCCACTTTTCTGTGCTGCGAATTTCGGATTTTGCTCCAAACATGCGCGCACGGTGTGCGCATCCTACACGCGAAAACTTCACTCGTATTCCCCGCCCCGTCCCAGTAACTCACCAATACGATGGGCGTTGACGGGGGCGAGGATGCCCCGCTCGGTGATGATGGCCGTAATGAGGCGAGCGGGGGTGACATCGAAGGCGGGGTTATAGACTGGCACGCCTTCGGGCGCGGTCCGCCAACCCCAGCCGCAGGTGATTTCGTCGGCGGGCCGTTGTTCGATGGGAATTTGATCGCCCTGCGACAAAGCGAGGTCGAAGGTGGAGCTGGGGGCGGCGACATAGAACGGGATGTTGTGTGCGACGGCCAGCAGCGCGACGCCATAGGTGCCGATCTTGTTGGCCGTGTCGCCGTTGGCGGTGATCCGGTCGGCGCCGGTGATGACGGCCTGCACGCGTCCCTCGCGCATGACTTGGGCGGCCATGTTGTCGCAGATCAAGGTAACGTCGACGCCTCGCTGCATTAGTTCCCAGGCGGTCAAGCGGGCACCTTGCAGCAAGGGGCGTGTTTCGTCGGCGTAGACGTGTATCCGCTTGCCTGCGTCCTGTGCGGCGTAGATCACGGCCAATGCCGTACCGTATTCGGAGGTGGCAAGCCAACCGGCATTGCAGTGTGTCAGCACTCCCATGCCATCTTCCAGTAGTGTTGCGCCGAATTGGCCAATGGCGCGGCACATGGCTCGATCCGCGTCATGGATGTCGCGGGCCTCCTGTAGCAGCGTGGCCAGGACCTCGGCCGCCGGCGTGGTGGCCAGCAGCGGAGTCGCTCGATTTCGCATGCGCTGCAGCGCCCAGAAGAGGTTGACGGCGGTCGGTCGACTGGACTCGAGATAGCGGATGACCCGCTCCAGTTGTCCGGCACAGGAGGCTGGGTCGTCGGAGATTGCTTGCCGCAGTCCCAGCACGACGCCATAGGCCGCGGCGATCCCGATGGCCGGCGCCCCCCGTACGCTTAACCGTCGGATCGCTTGCCAGACATCTTCGGCGGAGTTGCAGATACAAGGCTCAACCCGTGTCGGCAGAAGTGTCTGGTCCAACAGAACGAGTCGCCCGTCGGTGCTCCCTTCCCACCGGAGGGTCTCCCAGCGGTTACTTGGCATCGTCTTGAAGAGTCTCCTGCAGCCGAGCGTCTTTGGCGGCGACCTTGTCGGCCAGTGTTTGTTTGAATTCGGCGAGTTTGGCGGCGAGCGTGATATCCGCGACGGCCAGGATCTGCACCGCGAACAAGCCGGCGTTACGTGCCCCTCCCATGCCGACCGCCATGGAGGCCACCGGCACGTCCCCCGGCATTTGGACCGTGGAGAGGAGGGAATCGAGACCGCCCAGTTCCGGCGTAGGAACGGGCAGTCCGATGACGGGCAAGGTGGTATGGGCGGCCACGACCCCGGCCAGATGGGCGGCGCCCCCCGCCGCCGCAATAATCACGCAGACGCCTCGTTGGCGCGCCGTGGTGGCGTAATCCTGGACCGCCGCCGGCGTGCGATGGGCACTCATGACGTGCACTTCACACGGCACGTCGAACTCGTCCAGTGCCGTTTTGGCGGCCCGGATCTTGGGCCAATCACTGTCGCTCCCCATTAAAATACCGACCAGTGGTCGCGGTGTGCTGTCCATGAGTGAATCCTCCTCGAGTAAGGTGTCCGGAATGCCGGCCAACACCCTGCCGCGCATTCGTCCTGTGAAATTGCCGCCGGCCGCTGGTGGGCAAGCGGGTCTCGTGATGGGTCAGTACCTGCTATCTATCTTTCGCGTTGCGGCGAACAGAGTCCACGCCTGCGTGCTCCACACGCCGCTGTGACTCTTGTGTCAGCATTCCAACGGAACGTAATGCAGATCGAAAGTGGATGCGACCGCCTGATTTGAGACACGGCCGTTGTGAATATTGACGGCCGAGGCAATGGGACAGTATTTTCTGGCCGAGGCCTCGAGTCCCAGGTTGGCGATCTTCAGAGCCCAGGGGAGCGTTACGTTGCAGAGGGCAAATGTGCTGGTTCGTCCCACGGCGCCCGGCATGTTGGCGACACAGTAGTGCACAACTTCCTCTTCGATGAAGGTGGGATCGCTGTGAGTCGTCGGACGGCTGGTCTCGACGCTTCCTCCCTGATCGATCGCCACATCGATGATGACGCTGCCGGGTTTCATGATGCGGAGCTCTTCCCGGCCGATCAAGCAAGGTGCTTTGGCTCCCGGGATCAGCACCGCCCCAATGACCAGGTCGGCCAATCGCAACTCTTCGCGAATGACGTGGCGGTCGCTGAACAGGCAGTTTACATTGGCGGGCATGATGTCGTCCAGGTATCGCAGGCGGTCGACATTAATGTCCAGGATGGCCACGTCGGCCTGGAAGCCGGCGGCAATCTTGGCTGCGTTGGCGCCGACGACGCCGCCCCCGAGAATCGTGATGTGAGCCGGGGCGACCCCAGGCACGCCCCCTAGCAGAATGCCGCGCCCCATCTGCGGCCTTTCCAGGTATTTCGCCCCTTCCTGAATGCTCATCCGTCCCGCCACTTCGCTCATCGGTGTCAAGAGTGGCAGGCGGCCGTGCTTGTCTTCCAGGGTTTCGTAGGCGATACAGGTCGTTCCGGAGTCGATCATGGCCGTGGTCAACTCCAGGCTCGCCGCGAAGTGAAAGTAGGTGAACAACAGCTGTCCACTGCGCAACATCGGCCATTCGGAGGCTTGCGGTTCCTTGACTTTGACAATCATGTCCGCCTGGGCGAATATGTCGGCCGGTGCATCCGCCACCTCCGCGCCGGCTCGCACATACTCGTGGTCGGGCAGGCCCGAGCCCAAACCGGCTCCCCGTTCGATCAGAACCCGATGGCCGGCACGGACCATTTCCTCAACACCCACCGGAAGCATGGCGACGCGGTACTCGTCCCGTTTGATCTCTTTGGGAATTCCTACGATCACGATACCAGTCTCTTATGCAAGATATGGCTGACACAGAAACACGATGCTGCATTTCAGCAGAGGCGGTGGATTGTTGCAAGTACGGCACGGCACGGGTCAGGTCGAGCCAGGGGCAAATTGCAGGCAGGTCCGCGTGGCACCTGAGATTATGGCGAGCGGCGGCGAGCATAGCGGGGACAGGTCGCCTCGGCAAGCTCGTCAGCCTTGATTGCGCAGCACCAGGTAGAGTGCCACCAGCAGGGCGACGCAGATCACGGACAACGACACAACGATGGCCACGCTGCGTCCCATCGTCCGCTTGGCCGAGCGAGTCGTCCCCAAGCGGGTAACGGGTCGTTTATCAACGGGTCGCTTGTCAATCCCAGCGAAGGGATCTTCCGGCGATTCCACCGGAGACTTCGTGGTTCCCGTTTCCACGAGCTGGGAGGAGGCCTGCCGCAGCGTGGGAAAGGCGGAAGCTGCGATCTTCCAATCGGGCCATCCCTCGCGCCAGACCAGGGAGTCAGCCCCCACGCGTCCTTCCTCCAGCCAGCGCCGCATGATGTCGCCGTCGGCCGGTCCATACTGTCCGCCGCTGGGAGGACGCACGTACCAGACCGCGTCCGGGGCTTCGGTAATTGGATCCGCTGCGGGACGCGGCGCGGATGCCGCGGGCCGGGTTGCGGTCTTGGCAGTGGACGATTTGGCCGCGGCAACACTCGACTGCTTCACCGCTGTTTCCGGCTGGCTCCCTTCGTGGTCGGCTGCCATCGTCGACCCGTCGAGTCCCCCATCGCTCGATCCGCTCGCTCGCGTCGGTTGACTCTCTTTGGGGATGCGGACTTTCGCGCCGCAGAAGGGGCACACACCACGTTTACCAGCCAGAAACGCTTTGACGTGCAACTTCTTGTCACAGCTTTGGCAGCGAAACTTGATACCCATGTAAAAGTCCAAACGCAATGCGGATTATAGGGTGCCGTGTCCTGCACAACTGCGGCAGGTCCCGATATTGCCTCGTCGGCGGGCTGAGCGACGCGGCGTCCCCTCGCGCTCCGCCAACGCAGCCACCACCCATGTCGGTCAAAAATCCCCGCGTGCATCCTTACATCAGGTTGGTGATCCGGCCGCTTGGTGTCAGCGACGGGCGCCGAGGGAGGAAGCGTCGGTCACGACGTCCCATGCGACGCTCCACTGACTCGCCGCACGAACCTGCTGCCATTCTTGATAACCCCAATTATACAAAGGATTTGACGCATGTGAAGTTTTGTCGGACTCCGCTGCGCCTGACTTCCTCCGACACGGGACGCCCGTGTGTTGGAGCTGCTGGTTGGAATGTGACGAGTCTGTCGGTTGTGCGGGCCGGGGACGCCACTTTCGACCAGTCTGCTTTTCCGATTCGACTCGCAGTTTCCCGAGACGTTCGTTATCCTGATGTGCTTGTTGCGGCTCGCCAATCCGGCTCTACCAGCGAACTGCCACCCGGTTGGGTAACTCCGTGCGGCATCTGTCTTTCCGCGGATTAGTATAAGGTGTTTCCGAGACGATGAACGATCCAAATCGCGATGGCACAACTGAAGAGGAAGAAGGTCCGCTGGAAATCGCCTTGCTAGGAGACCTCTCGGAAAATGAATCGGATGTTTACGAGAAGCTGTTGGGGATTCCCGCCGGATCGGTTTGTACGCTTTACATCAATTCGCCGGGTGGTAGCGCTTATAGTGCCATCTCGCTCATGTCGCTGATTCGACTGCGTGGATTGCAGGTGACAGGGGTCGTGACCGGAGAGTGCTCGTCTGCCGCCTTGTGGCCGTTTGCCGCGTGTTGTCGCCGGATCGTCACGCGTTACAGCGTGTTCTTGTTTCATCCGATGAAGTGGCAGAGCGAGGAACACGTTCAGTTGCCCGAGGCGACCGAATGGGCGCGCCATTTCGGAAGTCTGGAGCAGGACATGGATCAGCTGCTGGCGAAGTTGTTTGGCTTGCCGTACAAGCGGTTGATGACATGGGTCCGGCCGGGCGCCTACGTGTCGGGGCGCAGCTGGCCGAAGCAGGCTTGGCCGAGTTGGTTGATTTGGAGCCCTTGTTGGCGCCACCGCGGACGTTCCGCCGGAAATGAGCGCTCGCGGTTGGGATGTGCATGGCGAGGCGGTGCGGGGAATGACTCGTTCGCACCCGCCACGGGCTGGCCGATTCGATTGCTCTTTCCCCCAGCGGCCGTTGCGGATTAGCATGTGTGGGTGATGGCGTCGGAAACTGACGGAATCGACTCGTTCACCGTGCGCAATGGAGGTGCTTCATGGCCCGTTGTTCCTGCCTGACCGGCGCCTGTGGCGTCGTGGCGATGCTGGGCCTCTGGATCGGTTGCGACCGTCAGCGAGAAGAGCCGCAGAAGCTCGACCTGGCAGCGCTGCCGTATCTGCGGGAGACACATCACGCCGAGCTCCGCGACGAGTTGGCGCGACTATTGGCGGAGCAGGCCACACCACAATTGCTGGAGGAGTCGGCCTATGGACGGCCGTCGAATGGCTCATCCGCTGCGGGGGTGGAAAGCGCGTTGCGGGAATTGAACGAGATCTTGGATCCCCAAGCGTTGCGGCTGACCCTGCAGCGACTGTCGCGCTTCTATCCCCAGGACGGACTGCGGATGAACGGGATCGACATGCAGAAGGGTCGGGAGTTGCGCGAGCGATACAGTCGTCAGTCGGAAGGCTACCGGGCGGCCTTGGGGCGTGATGATTATCAGTTTCGCATTTCACTATCGGCTGGCCTGCTCGCCGATCTCACGATCCTGGACCATGCCCGGCTGGCACATCGCCTGGAAGGCCTTCAGGCTGCGGAGTTTCTGGCCACGGGTACGCCGGAGAGCGTGCTCCTGCCGCTGCGAAGCATGTTGCGGATCGATGCTCGTTTGGCCCTTGTCAAGCATGTGACCGCTCGACTGACGGCCGGGCGACTGCGGGCCGAGGCGTTGCAGGTTGTGGCGGCGCTCGTCGAGCAGCAACGGTGCACACGAGTGATGCAGCGGGAACTGCGGACGATCCTGGAATCGCAACTGGAGCTCTGGCCACCCGACGCGGACGCCTGGCTAGGGGATCGCGCCCTGGGATTACACGCGTACGAAATGGTGCGTTCCGGCCAGCTGTTGAGCATTCTGACGCAAGAGGAGATCGAAGGGCTGAAGAAGGACGGGAATCTGCAGTCGTTTGCCGATGCGGTCATGTTGTCCTTGGACGACGATGAGTGGTTTTATCTCAGCACCATGCGCCGCGTCATTGATGGCTGTAGGAAGCCGTATTACGAACGCGTTTCGACCCTGGAGGCCATCCCTGATCAGCTGGCAGCCGTGCAAAATACGCCCCGCTACCCGCTCTTCGCCGCTCACGTCCTGCTGGTGAACCTGGCCGCTGGGCAGCGCGAGCAGGCGCTGGATCGAGCCCGGTGCGAAGCATGGGTGATCGCCTTGAAGGAGGTCACGGGTGACCCGGTCGATCCGATGTGGATCAACCCTCTTACCGGCAAGCCGTATGAGCTGCTTCGCGACGACGAGAAGATCGAAATCAGGGGGGGGGACGGCAGCGACGGCGAGAAACCGATCTGTGTGCCGCTGCGACCGCGCAGTGATGCCAGTTCGTAAGGACTTCGCCTGGCTGGGCCTGCTGGTGGCACGTCTTCGATGGCGAGATTCCGCTTACCGATAGCCCTCATGACAATCCGTGCACGATCGGCTGATCTCCGTCATTGCCTGGCGAGCGGCCGATTCATCCAGCGATTTCGCCGCTTCCGCCATCCGCCTCCCGCCTTGCTTAAGCGACTCGGCGAATCGCCGGTACTCCGCGTCGTCCGCGTCATCCATCCCTCCGCTCAACAGAACCATCCCGATGGCGGCCACGAGTTCCGCTTCATGGCGAATCTTGTCCGACTCGGCGCGGAACTCGGTGGCGGCCGCCGTCCACTGCTTGAGATGGGCTTCCAGTCGCGTTTCCAGCACTTGCATCAATGGTGCGCGATCGACGAGCCCCTCCCCAGTGGTCTCGACGCCACTCTCCCGGGCCGCCAGTTTTGCACCGCGCACCAGATCATCCAGGTCTTGTTTCCGCAGCTTCGATTCGTTGTAGACCTGAATGGAGCCGCCGGCTTTCAGATTTGCCGCCGTGCGTGCAAAGGCGTAACGTGCCTGGGCTGCGCTCTCTTTCCAGCGGACGTCCGTGTCATATTCGTCGATGATGGCAAACAACACCGTCAACAGGGAAAAGTCCAGTCGGGCCGCCTTGTAGCCGCGACCGGCAAATTCGCTGGGCGTCGTAACCACGCGATCCAGGTCGAGCTTGAGCGACTTGATTTCATCCTCGATCGTCAAGGACGAAATGACTTGAGACCAGGCGAACGGCACCGAGGCCGGTACCGCCTCACGACCCGAATTCGCCGCAGCCGGTGTGGGCAGGCCCGCAGTCGCTGCCGCGTCACGCTTCGGTCGTGCCCCTACCAGGTGGCTGAAGACGTCGTCAAAGAACACGCGATCAACCTCTTCGCGATTGAATCGCGGGAATTCGGCACGAGGGTATTTCCTCTTGGGCGGGGATTGTCCCCAGGCGTCCAGCGCCGGCAAGATGCAGGCAATCGCAATCCACACCGATCCCAACAGGCGTTTCATGGACATCGGATTCCCCTGGCGACAACGAATCCCAATCGATCTGATTATTGGCCGAACGGTGGGCGAGGGCAAGTTGTGAATCGAAAGCGAGATTGCCTCGCCTTCCTGCCGGCGCCGCGTGGGTGTCCTTCGTCATTCGCCGGCTGTTTGATACACTTGCTGCTAGAGGCGTCGTTCGGTTGCGGCGTTCGGTTGCGGCGTCAGATGGCGGGGCAGAATGGGGTGGCGGAGATCGTGGACGGTCCCGCGTGATGTCCTCGGTGATCGGTTCAGAGTGTTAGTCGGTAACATGCGCGACGGTCTGCGCATGCTTGGAACAAAATCCGAAATTCGAAGCACAGAAAAGTGGGAGAAAAGGAAGAAGGGAGGAAGGGAAACCGGAGGGCGCAATGGCATGCTGGTGGTGAGAATCTGCTTGGGGCCCGCCCGCGGCCGTTTTGCCGGCAGCGGAGGTTTTGGATTTCGAATTTTGGATTTCGAATTTGTTTTGGATTTCGATATTGGGATTTCGGATTTCCCGTTTGGTTGCGGCCACTGGCCGCGTTAGGAGAGAAATCAAACAGATGGATTCTGGACGAAAGTCAAGTCGGCGTCAGTTTCTCAAGGGGACGGCGGCACTCGATGCATTGCAGGAACTGCAGTGGGGGGCGAGCGCCGAGGTGCTGCCGACTGGCGATCCGGCTGCCGGCGCGCGGCGGCGCGGCGAAACACCGGACTACCTGCTGCAGGTTGGCCGTCGCGCCATGGCGTGCGAATTCCAGGTTTTCCTCAACCCAGGCCAATATGCGGGGGCCGTCGAAGCAGCGACTCAGTCACTGGATCTCGTCGACGCGCTCGAGGATCAAATGACTGTGTATCGCGATCACAGCGAGATTGTGCGGCTCAATCAGACGGCCAGCCAGCAGGCGACAGGTGTTGAGCCGAGACTATTTGACTTGCTCAGCCGGTGCGTCCAGTGGAATGTGGCTACCGCTGGAGCCTTCGATATTACGGCCGGCCCACTCGTCAAATTGTGGGGATTCTACACACGTCAAGGACGATTCCCCGACCAGGAAGAGATCACTGCCACGTTGCTGCGAGTTGGCGGCCGGTTTCTCCAACTGGACGGCGACCAGATGACAATTCGATTCACTCGACCTGGCATGGAGTTGAATCTCGGCAGCGTCGGCAAAGGCTATGCACTGGATCGGTGCGCGGAAGTGCTGGATGCGGCCGGCGTTTCCGACTGCTTGATTCACGGGGGCCAAAGCAGCATCTTGCGCGCGGGTGTCGAAGTGACCGGGGCGAATCGTCGCCCTGGCGCGTGGCAGTGCGTCATCCTCTGAGACCGGAGCGGAGGTTGGTCGAACTGAGTGTGCGTGATAGGGCTGTGGGAACATCGGGATCGGGACAGCAGTTCTTTTATCATCAAGGGCGCCGTTACGGGCATGTACTCGACCCGCGCACCGGTGTTCCGGCAGAGGGTGTTCTCTCGGCAACCGTCCTGGCTCCTTCAGCCGCGGAAGCCGATGCCCTGGCGACCGCGTTTTTTGTCATGGGAGTCGCTGCGACGCGCACGTATTGCCACAGCCGGTCCGATCTCGCTGTCCTGTTTGTGCTGCCAGGCTCGCGACAGGGCACCGTGGCCATCGAGACCGTGGGACTGGATGAAGATCTGGACCTGCTGGAAGAGTGACACGATTGTGGCAGCTCTTCTTCTGTTGCGGTATCTGCCAGAAGAGAAATCGATATTGTGCGGCGGGCCGTGCTGCGGCGTTCGTCCCAGGAGAGCTCCACACAGCTTCCTCACCGCTGCGGGTTTTCTGCTACAAGAGGACGTATTTCCCGCAATTCGATAAGAAACCGACCTGCCATCTCTCGAGACTTTCCGATAACATCTGCGGACCTTGGTGGCGAAGGCTAGTAGCTGACTGGGCCGCCAACCAATGCCATCCGCCGTTCTGTTGGCTTTGGTTCGCCCGCTCCTGTCGCCTGCTTCGCACCTCGTTCGACGACCGGGACCTGTCATGGGGCGCCGGTCAGCGGACCGAGTCGCGGCCTGGTCACCGACCCTTTCGTCCATTTGGAGCACGAACCGCAGCGAGAGCCGCGTCGGCGCGAGAGACGATTTGTGGCGACGTGAGGTGCAGAGGCGACGGCTTCCTCGGGCTGTGGTTCCCAGCCATGGCAGGGTTGCAGTAATGTGGCGACACGATGCCCTGATCACCGCAATCGGACTGACGCTCACGACTCTGAGTAGTTCATCTGGCGACGAGATCAACTCTTCGGATCTCCTCATTTCAGATCGGAATTGGGTTCGTTTCGACGTGGCCATGGGACGGCTCATGGCGACCACGATTCGGACCAAACAGGATCGGCAACGAGCCGAGCGTGACCTTCCGTGCGGTGCCACGGAGAGTCTGACGGTGTCGATCGACCGCGGTCTGATTTCATTGCAGTACGTGGCGGCGAGCGAGTCATGGCAACTGGCGGTTCGTGTCGTGCGCCGCGATGATGTCGAGATTCGGTGGACACGCCGTGCGACAGACGGCCGGTTGTTTGCCACGGTTTATGTGCAACGACCGGGCGAGGATGTGTCGCTGGCGGTTTCCGAGGGAGAGATGCCGGCGTGCACGTATCGAGCATCCAGCCTGTGGCACCTGGCGATTGTTCATCCCGAAGTGTGCCGCGAGCACCTGGTCGGTGTCATGCGAAGGGTGCGTCCGGAATGGCCGGTGGCGGATGAGGCCAACGAAATTCGCGAGACCTTGCTGCACGTTTCCCCCTGGGAGCCGGCAACTTCGCTGGCCGAGGTCAGGTTGTTGGTGGCACAGTTGTCGCACCCGGACTTTCGTGCGCGTCAGCGCGCGGACCGCGAATTGGTGTCTCGCGGCCAACGCCTCTTGGGCCTCCTGAACGAACTGGACCCGCAGAATCTTGATGCCGAACAGCGACTACGCATCCAACAGATCCGACGGGTGATCACCAGCAACACGAGCGATACGCCGCGGCGCGTGGCCACTTGGTTGGCCAATGACAAACGCATCTGGCTCGCCCTGATGGATGATGATGATCCTCAGTGCCGGCTGGCCGCCGGCCGGCAGTTGACGCGGATCTGTGAACAGAACGTCGATTTTGATCCGCATGCGGAACCACTGGCGCGGGCTGAGCAGGTGGCTGCCATCCGCACGCAATTGCTGCGGCGTTAGCCCCGGATCATGCCGCAGCCGCTGGGTCGCCCGAGGCTCCGCTGTCAAGGCGACAGGCAGGCAACTCGCGACGTGGCCGGGGCCCGGTCACCAATGGATCCACGGATTGGCAGTCGGTGCGCCAACCCCGTGTGCAGCGACTAATCCCACCACCAGGCGTCGCGGGGCAACTGCGAGAGGACGGGGGCCGCCGAACCGCGTGCCGCGTCCATCAGTCCGTAATCATCGACCTCGATGGATTCGGGCGCGATCAATTGGCCTGTGTCCACCGACACGCCACCACTGACGCCGACGATGAACTGCGAATGGTCTACCTCCACCGCGTTAATAATACTCTCAACTTCCCGCGGCGTCGGACCGAGTGTCAGCTGGTATGCCTGGCCGTCGCCGAAGTGCGTCACGTGCCAGTCGACGCGAGAAGGCAGATCTTCGGATCGGATAATGCCGGCGAGCAAGGCGAGATCGAAGATATTGCGCAATTCCGCATACACGGGATATTTCGCGGCGAGCGTATCAAACTGTCGAGTGAATCCGCGTGCGAATTCCGCGTTCAATAGGTCCGATTTTCCTGTATGGATGCGTTCGCCTTTCTCGGTCAGCAGTTCATTCTCGCTGAGCACTCGCACGCCCGGTCCGTCGAGCTCAAAGGCGTTGCGATCCGCATTGGTCCGCACGCCGTCATAGTTGAGTGTGAACCACCAACGCAAGACGTTCATGGCGGGGGGGGCGTCAGGTGACGTCCGCTTGACCGCATCCAAATAGCTTTCCACACCAAGCGTACCTTCCTCCAGCCCCATGCCGATCAGCTTCATGTGATGGTCGGCCTCGATCAGCACGCGGGCGGCGTGACTACGTGCATCCATTCCCCAGACTTCAATATCCTGCTTGCCCAGCGCACTGCGCAGTTCGGACAGCCAGTTGGCGCGTTGGCCGCGTTTCACTTTCTTGTCGCGCCACGAATCCGCAAACGACTTGGCCGCGGCCAGGTTCTCCTGACGAGGTTTGATCGCGCAGCCAAACCTGCCGTCCGCTTCCGTGGCATTACGCAGCACCGCGACGAGATCATCCAACTGTAGAACGGGCACGCCCGTTTCGACGTTTACGACCCGACCTTCAGCGTCGGTGCGCCAGTCGCCGGCAGGCCCGGCCAGCACGATGTCCCCCGTTTCAGGATAGACAAACATGTGCTTGATGCGGTATATGCCGGCGAGCGCACGCATGGGTTCGTCCGGCGAGCGACCAAATGCCGCCCGGAGCTGAACCTCTCGTTCGAGCCGTACGAGAGAGACCTTCCGGAGTCCCGACGCGCGACGCACCTGCCGGTTGCCGGAATCCAGCATGGCTTCGCGGCGAGCGTCCGCCAGCAGCGGCGAGTAGCGGGCCGGACTCAATCGCTTCATCACCCCCGATGCGTCGACAAAGACCCCTGTCGGAAAAGGCTCGATCGCGCCGGCTCCTCCTACTTCGTCCCAACTGTCCGGGGCGATCGTGGAAGTGATCAGATCGATCAACGTGTCGAAGTCGGCATAGGCAGCCCCGCCTCCCGCTCCGATCGGGCGCTCGTTCATCTGCTGCACGATCTGGCTGCGGGCCGCATCGCTCTGCAGGTCCAGCAACGTCGATATCGATGCGCGCCGAGCACCAATGTCGGCCTGGGCCAGGGCAATCTGCCCGAGCCAACGATCTCGCTGTTCAACATCCTGGCTGGCACGCGCCAATCGCAATGCGGGCGCGAATTCGCCCGCCTGCAAGTAGGCAGCGATTGACTCGGACGGCTCGTCGGCAGTGACGGCCGACACTGCCAGGATCGCTCCTGATACCAGGCAGCCGGGTAATGCCGCACATGACAAAAGAACAGCACGTCTCAAGAAATTCGGAGACAATTGCAGCACGACATGTACTCCTCTCTGTCCCAACGCCCGCCTCGCGTGAGCCCGCGGAACCACCCTCTTGCAGTCCTGGAAATCCCGTTCGCCACCTGTCTCGACGCATTCGTCGGCCTGGGGCGACCGGCATACAGCCGTGCGAGAAACCTCGCCACCGGCAATGTCGGCGTCGAGGCTAACGGAGGAATTGACGAGCGTCGGTCCTTTTTGGTCAGAGCCCCTGCACGATGTCCAACTTCGCACAAGTACCCGCAGACTGTCAAGCAATCGTGAATATATCCCCTCTATGGATGGGTATTTCGCGGCGCGCGGTGAGGCGCCTGGGTTTGGGGTTCAACCGAGGCAGCCGCAGCACAGAGACGGCGGCCGCCTCCACACGGATGGTGTTGTCCCACGCAACGGCCAGGTCAGCGGCCGATTCGCCGGCGCTACGGGCGAGCCGGCCGCCCGGTTTCAGTCGATGCCGGCCGTCGCCGGTTTAGCTCGTGGAGACGCTGGTTAAGAGCGGTGGATTCGCGATGCATCACCTTCATCGAATCCTGGTGAAGATTGCCATTGGGGCCGCGAGGTGGTTGCAGCAGCCGTTCCCTCTCATCCGCTTCTTTCCGCAGCCGCTCCGCCACGTCCTGCCGGCCGACGGCCGTCCGGTTTTCGGCAGCGGCGTGCAGGTCGTGCACGCGTCGCTCCAATTCCGCACGTTCTCCCAGGGATCCGGCGGCGGATCGGGTGTTCCGCGTCGTACCCGGTGGGCCCGTCACCTGGCCGAATGCTGGGGGGCGCCGTTGCAACCGGTATGTCACTGCGGTAGAGTCCTTGGATGCAGTCGCGGTCTTACATATTTGATTTGGCTGGCGGCGGAGTCGCCGCAGATAACAGGGGAGCTGGTCATGCGTTTGTGCCGATTTCGCACTCAGAGCGGCGTGGCGGTCGGATTCTATCGCGACGATTGTGTGGTCCCTGTGTTGGCGGCCGCCCGCCAATACGCGGAGACGACGCACCAGACCTTGACGCTGCCAGAAGGTGACGATTTGTTGGCACTCTTGCCACACGGCATGGCCTACGAAGCCGCTCGGAAGCTGGAAGGGTGGGTACAGCGGCAGGGAAACGGACTCAATTCCCAGTCGCGGGTCGCCTTGGACCAGGTGGAATTACTGGTCCCCATTCCGCGCCCCAATAAGTTGTTCCTGTTGGCCGGCAACTACGCAAAACATATCGAGGAGGGGGGAGGTGTCGCCGTCGAACGAGCCGCGACCTTTCCCTATGTGTTCATGAAACCGGCCTCGACGACTTTGACCAGTCCGGGACGCAACGTGGTGATTCCGGCCCTATCCCCCGCCGCCATCGATTGGGAACTGGAACTGGCCGTGGTGATCGGGCAACGTTGCCGCGGCGCCGTGGAGTCCGCAGCGCTGCAGTACGTGGCGGGCTATACGGTGATCAACGACATCTCGAACCGCGAGTTCCATCCGAATCCCGGCCGCCGCCCGCGTGAGAACGATGAGTTCTTTGATTGGCTGCACGGCAAGTGGCACGATAGCTTTTGCCCATGCGGTCCGTGTGTCGCGTCTGCCGAGTCAATCGTCGATCCACAGCAGCTGGCCATGCGGTTGCATGTAAATGGCCAGCTGAAACAAGATTCCTCCACCGCCCATCAAATCTTTCCCGTGGCGGCGGTCATCGAGTTTATCTCTTCCTTTGTCACGCTCGAGCCAGGGGATCTTATCGCCACCGGGACACCGGCGGGCGTGGGAAGTACCAGCGGTACCTACCTCAAACCGGGTGATAAGATTGAAGCCCAGATTGATCAGATCGGTACACTCGTCTCCCATGTGGTCGCACAGGACTGATGGAAGGGGGATCGACAGCGCGTCCGCGGTCCGCCGCAACTCAGCATTCCAAGTCCAGAGATGCCTGGTGAGCCAGTGCACGCAGCTTCTCCAGAGCTCGAATCTCTAACTGACGGATTCGCTCGCGGGACAAACCAAGCTGGTCTGCCAGCGACTGAAGCGTGACCTTCTCGGGAGCCTGTGTCAGTCCGAAACGCGACTTGACAATCGTCTGCTCGCGCGAGTCGAGTTGGCGAATCCACTTGGTGATCCGCGTAATGCGATCCGAATATTCGCGCTCGCGATTTCGCGGGTTGTCGCCTTCGGGAGCCGGGATTCCATCCGTCGCCACGTACTCGCGGGTCGACTGACGCAGCTTGTGCTGGCGGGAAATATACCGATTTAGATTGTGGCGGATCGCGTTGGTCGCATACGTGCTGAAACGATAGCCCCTCTCGGTGTCGAAGATTTCCACGCAACGCAACAGTGTCAGGTGAGCCTCGGACAGCAGTTCATCGACGCGGAATTCGCTGTTCGCGTATTGCCGAGCGACGGAGGCGGCCAACTTGGAAAAGACCTGGATCAGGTAGTTTCGCAATCGTGTCGACTCGTCCAGCAACCGCTCAATGGCATCGAGTGTGTCGGGGGGGCAATTGTCCTTCGAAATGGTATGTCTCAAACGATCGGCACGATGCTTGAGATAGTTCATCCGTCGGAACAACCCGGCTTCTTCGTCGGCCGACAAGCGACGGGGTTCCGGTTTGGCATCACACGTGTGCTCGCGCTCCGACAGCCGCGACCAGTCGCCCGCAATGTACTCGATCCGCTGGTCCAGCGCCTGTTGTACCCGCTCGGGAGCAACATGCTTCCAGCGATAGCCCTTGGTCCGCTCGACCGACAGCACCGATTTGCCTCTCGATCTTGTCGCCGGTTCCCTCAACATTGCCGTGGCCATGACGTTCATCCTCTCGCGTGCAGCGTTTGCAGGAATGTTCGGAAAGCAGAGCTGCGGATCATCGTGTTGACTCTCCGCGCTTAGTAGTTGCGATCGAGCCGAATCAGGGTTGCGATAATAGTCGCATATTTAAATGTATAAATTGTCGTAAAAATCGCAGCGAGTCAACCAGGTGGGCCGCGCAGAAGACGATTTTTGACAAGAAAGTCATAAAATAACTCTGTGGTGGGGGTGACGGCAGGGTGGCTGGGAGCGAGCCAGGCGAGACCCCAGCCACTCCGACCTCAAGCTAAGCTGTGACCAGGCACAAGTCTGAAACGGTCGACCGTCCCAGCTGAGCTGCTCGGCGAGGATTCGGCGATCTGGCGTGGCGTCCGGGCACTTCGGTCACACCAGATCCGAAAAAGGCAGGCACCGAGCGCCAGGCACTGAGGTCACGCTGGAACATCGCATTATCGTGCTGCTCATGTGGGCCTCTATGGGGCGTTGGCATGGAGTCGTTGTGCCACGCTCGAGAATGTCTGCAGGGCTTGGGGGCCAAAAAGTACGAACCGGACCAGTTGAGGTCGCCCGTGGTTCTGAAGAAACTGCGTCACGGTTTGCCACGCCACTTCCGCCGCCTTATCCAGCGGGTAGCCGTAGGCGCCGGTACTGAGCGAAGGGAACGCGATACTCTGGCAGTCGTGTTCGACAGCCAGTTCCAGGCAGCGCCGGTAAGCGCTCGCAAGCGACTCCGGCTCCCGCTGTTGTCCACCGTTCCAGATCGGTCCGACGGCATGGATAACGTACTTGGCGGCCAACTCGCCTGCTTCGGTCAGGACGGCTGAACCGGTCGGGCATCCATCGGGAAACTGTCGCTCAGTGGCGAGCATGATTGTGGGGCCGCCGCAGCGATGGATGGCGCCGTCCACTCCCCCTCCGCCGGCCAATCGAGAGTTGGCGGCATTGACGATCGCGTCGACGTGTTGGTCCGTAATATCGCCGGACAGGAGTTCGATTTGTGCGTGGTTGATCGTGACGAGCATGGCGGTGCCGCTCCCTCCACTACCCCCTTGTGGGGCAGTGGCATGTTGAGGAGGCTTTCACTGAGGTTTTGAAAGTTATCTATTTTCTCTCTTTTTTGTGTTTTCGCGCGTACTTCTGCTTGACGCGAGCCACTTGTTTCGGCAAAATCCCCCCCGGCGCGGCGGATCGTGCTTGTCGGGCAATTCTCGGCAGCCGTTTTCGGATCCGAATGCCCCGAAGGGAGAACTGTTGTCATGCCATTTCGATCTCTCGTCCTGCTCGTTTTCATTGTACTCTCGGCGGCCCCTTGTGGGGCCCGAGACATCTATGTCAACAACGTCGTGGGAGACGATCGCAACGATGGCAGCGCTCCGGACCCGGTGGGGGATAAGATCGGTCCGTTTCGATCGATCACGCGCGCGCTGCAGTCGACGCAGAAGGCCGACCGTGTCATCCTGATCAACACGGGAGAGGCCTATCGCGAGAGCATCACGCTGCAGGGCGGCCGCCAGAGTGGTGTACCCGATTCGCCGTTCGAGTTGATTGGCAACGGCGCTGTGTTGGACGGAACGATGCGGGTCCCCATTGACGGCTGGTCGCACTATGAGGGGGCCATCTTTCGTTACCGGCCGCCCAAGATGAGCTTTCAGATGCTCTACTTGGATGCCAAGCCCGCGGAGCGGCAGAAAGTGACACGTCGCGAGGAGATCAAGGACCTGCAGCCGCTGGCCTGGTGCATGTTTGAGGGGCACCTTTATTTCTGTGTGGAGGAGAACCGCTTGCCGCAGGCGTATGATCTGGCGTTCGCGGATCTGCAGGCGGGGATCACCTTGTACGAGGTGCGTGATGTCCTCATCAAGGATCTGGTGATCCAAGGGTTTCAGCTCGACGGCGTCAATGCTCATGACGGAGTCCGCCGTACGACGCTCAGTGGATTAAATTGTCGGGGCAACGGACGCAGCGGTATCTCGATTGGGGGTGCTTCGCGCGTCGTGCTCGAATCGTGCCTGGTCGGTAATAACGGCGCTGCGCAGGTGCGGGCTGAAGGGGCTTCGCACGCCCAATTGATCGGGTGCGACTTACTCGACAACACGGCACCCAAGATCGTCCGCGATGGCGGTGAGGTGGTCGTGAATCAGTGATGCCGCGGGGGCGAAATTCGCTGTGGGGCGAACCGGCTGCGACGGCGTCTTCTGCCGTCCGCTATACGGACGCGTCTCGATCGTGTTCCACGTCTTCGAGTACCTGACGCACTTCGCTGCGACTGGACCAGTACACGAGCATGCCGATGGCGGCCACCAGAATGGTCATCAAGCGGTAGACCAACGCCACCAGGACGCCCGACACATCGACATTGGCGGCGGCCGGGACAATGCGATACAGTTCGCGGATGGCCAGTTCGAAGACGCCTAACCCTCCCGGCAAGAACGGCACGGCACCGGCAACCATCCCCAGCGGGACGATGATCATGTGCTCGCGCAGGGTCGGGACCTGTCGAAATAATGCCGTCGAGATCAGGAAGAACGCCAGCGCAAAGAGGGCGTGCGTGAAGACGCTCATCAAGACCGCCGCGATGACGGTTGGCCAGCGTTTGCGGTAGATGCGGACGGCTGTGATCAACTGTCCGAGCGTCTGGCCGATCTTGGGAAGGCCGGTGAGGAACTCGGACAATGCGCCGCTCGTGAAGCCGGGTATCAGTAGCATCAGGATTCCGACGCCGCCGGCCGCGGTCAGCAGGATCGTCGCACGGCTTAACGCCGACAGTTCCACGCTCGTAGGGGGGGTATTCGTGCAGACGATCACGCCGCTGGTCAGCAGCAGCAACGCATAGAGCCCGATGATCCGATCGACGATCACCGTCGCAACGGCTTCGGCGCGGCGGCCAGGCTGTTCGCGGGCAATGAAAAAGGCCCGAAACACATCGCCCCCCACCGAGCCGGCGGAGATGAAATTGAAGAGATAGCCGAGGAACCCAAGTCGAAAGGCGTCGATCAACCGGAAGCGGAGACGCAGGGCTCGCACCAGGATATGCCAGCGCAAGAACGTGAGCGACACGGCGACGAACACGATCACCAGCGCGGCAAGCAGCAGCGGCCAGTTCTTGGGTCGTTGCCGTAGTTCGTGGAATTGCTCCGCCGGAATGCTCGAGAGCAGCCAAGCGATAATCGCGATCGGCACGCCGAATTTCGCAGCGGTGAGCAAGACCTTTTTCTTCAAGACGGGAGCTGCCTTTACGGTACGAGCCATCGGCACCATCCGGGGTGGGCCGCTCTGATTCAGTGACTTGCCAAAGGAGCCGAGCCGAAGATCACCGGCAGGCCGCGCTGGCTCGAGCCGCAGTGCGGCCCCACCACGGTTCCGTTACCTTCCCGGATGGCGGAATCGCGGCGATTCAGCGGCGTAACAGCGAGCCGTCCTTGACACTGGCCGGACTCGCTGTTAATGTTCGAATTCTTCGCTGGCCCCATGGTCGCTGAACACGATACGTCTTTGGATGGATGGCGGGAAGATGCCTTCGGTGACCGGGAGGTAAGTCGTTTGGGGGATTAGCTCAGTTGGGAGAGCGCTTGAATGGCATTCAAGAGGTCAGGGGTTCGAGCCCCCTATCCTCCACTCCCATGAAGCCATAAATCGTAATGGTTTATGGCTTTTTTTGTGGCGGCAGTCTCTTCTGGCTCTCGAAAATCCAGCGATATTTCTCACGATCTGGCTGGCAAAGTGGTACTCGAACCGGCCGCGACAGCCGCCGCGCTGGATTGCATTTGACTCAATCCCCCCTGTCTGGGCAGCCTGTCACCTTTCTGGGCAATTCCCGGCATATCCTGGTTCAACGCCTCCTCGGCGACCCAATTTCCAACAAGGTCCTCCAAGTCTTTCAGGTGCTCATCGGCCGGGGCGACAGCCTGTTCGTCCCGTACCCGCCGGAATGTGAACTTCCCATCCACGCCGGGCTCCGTACTGACCGAGTACAGGAAGTGGTCCCTGTCTTTTCGGTCCACCGTAATCTTGTCCTTGTAGGGATTTCCAGATCAGGCCTTTTGAGGAGATGACTACGGATACCTTCGCCTGGATCGATCAGCGGAAGCCGGGAGGAGCGGGGATCAAGGATTCTGAAAGAAGGGAACGAAGTCTGGCCGCGAACCGACATGACCGCCTTGACATGTACAGCATAATGCCATACATTTGTATGTCTATTAGACGTACATTTGAGGAGAGATTGGTCGTGCCTGACACCAAAAGCGATGCCCGGTTGAATTTTCGCTTAAACAGCGAACTCAAAAAGACCATTGAGGATGCTGCCGCACAGACCGGGCAAACCGTCAGTGACTTCGCGATCTCCACGCTGGTTCAGGTCTCCCGCCGTATCCTTCACGAGGAACAGGTCACTCGCCTCACCGAGCGGGACCGCCAACTGTTCGCCGATATGCTTGACGACGAATCGACGAAGCCCAACGCTGCACTCGTCAAGGCGGCAAAGCGGTACAAGAAGCAGGTCGGCTGATGCCCGCGTGGATGATTCAACGTTTGCATCGAACGCACGACCGCTCGGCATTCGACTGTGGTCAGCCCAGCCTCAATGAATGGCTGAAGAATCGAGCGGGGCAGTTTGACCGGCGGGGTTTGTCTCGCACGTTTGCGGCAACTCGCCCCGGTGAAGTGGTTGTCTGTGGGTATTACGCCCTCTCGACTCATCGAGTGCTGTACGAGGACTTGCCTGACACGGAGTCGAAAGGGCTGCCACGACTCGACGTTCCCGTCGTACTGCTTGGTCGTCTGGCTGTGGACAGGGCAGCACAGGGGCAAGGGCTGGGGGCATCATTATTGGTGGACGCCCTGCGAAGAGCGATGCACATTTCCGATCAGGTCGGAATCCGAGCCGTCGAAGTGGATGCCATCGACGAACCAGCCCGCCGGTTCTATCTCAAGTTTGGTTTTCGCTCCTTGCTCGACGATCCGCGGCACCTCATGATTCCCCTACACGAGATTCGCAAGTTGAAGCTCGATCTGTTGCCCTGATGCTCAGCCCTCGATCTGCTGGGCGTTGATCACCAGTCCGCGGAGTGTGCAGCGCAGGGTCTCGTGTTGGTCATGTCGCTTCCGACGCGACGATAATGACGCGTGCGTGTTCGGGCAATTTCACCCCGGGATCGACGGGACGCACCATCCCATTCTCGACGATCCCCGCGATGGCAATAGGGTGCGTGCGGCGGCATTGACGCGATTCCATCGACAACGGCTCAGCATCCGGTGCCAACTCAGGAGGCGGCAGCGGAGGCTCTGCAGCGATTCGTTCGTCACGTGCTCTACGTTCAGGGCCACGCGAGTCAACTTCAGCAACAGTCATCGGGTACTCTTTCAGTCTGCCGTGATCACAAAAATGGGCGTCCCGCCCAATTCGCCAAATACATCTGGAATTTCGTCCTCGCCCGTTTGCCGTCGCCGCGGCGTGAACTGAGTTCACGCCGCGGGACAACAGAAAGACCGACAATCGCGTGCAGGTCCCAGGTCCAGTAGCGGGCACTACGGAGCAGGCGTGTCGAGTGCAACCGTTTCGGTGGTCTGTGCCGGAGCGTCTTGTTTGGCTGGTGGATCCTGGAACATAGCGGCCAGCAACAGCAGGCCCGCCAACGCAATCACTGCGGGCCACACCCATATCTTGGACCACTGGAACTTGCCCTTGTCCGAGTTCTTATCCATGATGATCCCCGCGAACTGAGTTCCGAAAAAGAGACCGATGCCGGTGGTCGCGGCGAACATTAGTGCCTGCATAGTTGTGCGGTTATCCGCTCCCGCCACGCTTTCCGCAAACACCTGCCCGACGATGATGAAGAAGACGTATGCAAAACCATGCAGCGGTTGCGCGACGACGATAAGAGCTTGAGGTTTCCCGATCACATAGATCGCGTACAGCAGAACCCAACACCCGGCGCCGATCACCAATGTCCACTTGAATCCGATATCGGTCAGGAAGTAGCCCAGCAGGAAGAACGTAGCAACGGCCTGCGCGATTTGGGCCAGCGCCATGGAAGCTGGGACGTGCTTGCTGGAGATTCCGCTGTCTTGCATGAACTGTGCCGAGCCGAGGAAGTAGAACTGCATCAGGCCGGCGACGACCATGCTAACGAGGATAAACAGCAGGAAGTTCATGTCGCCAAGGTTTTCCAGTGTCTCCTTAATCGGAAGCCCCTTGCCTTCGGGCTGTGCAGCGGTGAGCAGGAAGCATCCCACAACCATCAGTGCGGACAGGCCAGCCGCAAAGTACAGACAATCAGACCCATCACCCTGCTCTTTGCGGGTCATGCGCCAGCCGGTCAGAGTCCAACCAATGAGCGCCCAGGCGACGGGGGCCCAGATGAAGACCTTGGTTTGGGTGGCAATCTTGACCGCCGCATCGGCGATGTCGGCCGTTCCTGCGAAGAGCACAGCGTTCACGAGTGGCATGGTGGCTGCGAAGCAAAGTGAGTACAGCAGCATGATGATCAACAGCGGCTTGAACTGGGTCTGTCTGGCAGCCAGGAACAAGAGGACCGCACCCGCGGCGTGCGCGGCGATGAGCAGCCATTTATTGCTGATATATTGATCACCGATCCAGCCGGCGATCCAGGGCGAAAAAATGCAGGCCAGGGGGAGTGTGGCGTAGATCCAACCGGTTTGTTTGCCGTTCATCTTGAGCGGACCCAACAGTCGCGCGGCCAAGACCGGTGCCCAGGCACCCCAGATGGCGTACTCCAGGAACATCACGACGCTCAACGCCACGTACGTTTTGGTATCAATACCCACAGTTCTCTCCTTGCTGCGATGGACTCTGATGCGGGAAGCCGGCAACGCGAGCGGCGCGCGACGCGGTTGGCACGTTTGGCGGGTCCATTCTAGGCGAGCGAAAATCGTGTGAAAAGCAGGCTCGCCGCCAACTTGAGAAACGGCGGTGTCCAGCGGACTGCCGCCGCGGGCCCCGCCGGGCGCGATGTCCCGGCAGCGACCGGCTCGCCCACCGGGTTTCCCCGGCGGGGGCCTGATGAGCGCGCCATCGCAGTCGGTCAGTTCACGTGCTGAGCGACTTCATGGAGCAGTTGGGGAGTGGGGAGGTCCGCGTCGTCATCACCCGGCACGACGCCGCCCGATTTGGTGGGCACAGGCAAGTGCATGCCGCTGTCGCTCGGCGACATCAAAGTCGGTGCCGCGGACGGTTCAGTTTGGCTCTCGCTGCCCAGCGGTACCGGTTCGTGCAGGCGAACCGTCGGCGGCTTCACGGACGAGTCTCCGGTCTTCGAATCAGTCGGAGGAATGCGTCGCAGGTCGGTCGGCGAGAGCACCATGGCGACCGGCGTGACTCGCGGGCCGGACGGTGACGCGACTCCCCGCGTTTCCGCCAGGGCGTCGTCAACGCGGTAGCGCACCTTGTCCGCCGGGGCGGCTGGCGACTTGGCTTGTCCCCCCAGTTGTGCCAGCATCTGTTGGGCCATGGCGAGCGACTTATCGGCTTCGTAAGCCAACGCGAATTGTCGCCGAGCTTCCTCCTGGTTGCCTTTCTCGTGGAGCAGGTAGCCCAAGTTGTAATGTGCCACGGCCGTCGGGTGGGCGGTCGCAAGTTCGCTCAGGGCTTCCTCAGTGCGACCCATGTCCACCAACACCGTCGCCAGGTTGTTGCGGTACAACTTGCGTTTTGGCTCCAGCTTTACCGCCTGTCGCAAGGCGGCGAGGGACTCTTCAGCATGATCGTTGCGGGCCATGCACAGACCGAGATCATTATAGGCCATGGCGTTCTCGGGCTCGGCCTTAATGGCTCGTCGGTAGAGTCGTTCGGCTTCCTGGAAGTTGTCCTGCCGGTCGTAGAGACGTGCCATACTGATCAGGGACGGAATGTGATTGGCGTCTTCCTGCAACGCACGTTTGTACTGCTTGATGGCGATTTCGGCGTTGCCGCTGCTGTCGGCCATGCGCCCCGCTTGATAATAGACGTCGACATCGATCTTGTCGGGCATGTTATCCAGCGACACGGGATCGTCACCTTTGTCGACTTTCGGCTTCAGCGTCAGGGCACTGGCGACCGACGAGGATGCTTTCTTGACCGCCGAGCCGATCTTTTGGGTGGTCGACGGCGACTCGTCCGACTTCCGTTCGACCTCGTTCACCAGTTTCTGGTATCTGGGGTCATGGAAGGGGGCCGTTGCGGAAGACTTGCTCAAGGCAGGCCCCGAACTCGGCTGCAGTTGGTTTGTAGCGGACTTCGAAGTGCAGCCCACCCAGGGCAACGAACACGATACCAGTCCCACGATGAGAAATCGCCGCATGTCCACCCCGCACCTCCTTGAGCGTAGCTTGGACACGGCGGGGCAAATGAGACTTCCGCTGTCGCCCCCCGCGCCATCTGTTGACAAGTTCGCGTATCTTCAGACTTAAAGATCGGTCATCCCCCTGCCGCCACTGAAGGTCAAACAAGCAAAGGAGAGGAACCAGTGCCACCTATTGGCGCCACCTATTGGCAGCGCGCTGGCCGGCCCCTCATCTGCTGCCGTCAATTCGACCTCGTGATGAAGCTACCCGGGACAACCGCAATTCCCTCTGTTACCGCGCTTCACGCGTTCCGCATCCCGCTGCTGCCGCCGTGAAGGTGGTGATTCGACCCCCGCCTAATCTCGGTTCTGCGAATGGCCATTGGCCATGTTGCCCGCTCGCGGTTCGGATCGACTGGCGAGCGGGCTGAGATCGTCGAGCCATGGCACGCGCTGCAAAGGTCTTGGGAAGCCGCGGTTCTGTCAGGCAGGATGTCAGTTTGGGGACATGCCTGCCCGAGAGATACCCGTTCCGCACCCATCAACTCGCGATGTGCCGCGCCCCTCTAGCCAGCTGCACTACTCTCCGCCTTCCCCGCCGGTTTCGGTCATTTCAGGGAGTCGCGGAGGCGGCATCGAGGACTCATATCCGGCGCTGACGCGTTCGTAGTAAGCACCCGATCCACCGCGTGGAATCAGGTCGGTCACGGCGATCATGTTCGAGGCCGTCTCGCCGACGACTTCCAGCGCGGCGTTCTCAACCGATTTGATCCGCGTTTCGGTGATCTCGGCCGTTTTGCCCCGCAGCACGAAGACCGTTCGCCGCCGTGTCGGCATCTGGGTGAGAATCCACTGCACCTTCAGTTCGCCGGCACGTGTCAATTCCTGCGTTTCGCTGTCAAACAGCTCATTGGGAATCGTGTTCTGCAGTTGCCAACCCCGATCGGTCATGATCTCAATGGGCATCCGCGTAGCCTGTTTGTCCACCTGATTGAAAGGTTCTGGCCAGGCGTTGTTGCGGTGCCAATCGAGGTGCACGCGATCCCAGAAGCAACTCCATTTGGCTTTCACGGTGTACCAGTCAGCGGATGTCGTACCGCTCTGCAGCCACAATGTCAGCCCCAATCCAAATACCAGCACAATACGTCGCATGTTCCTGTCCCCCGCGGCTGCGCCCCTTGGCGGGGACGCGATATCGCTCGTTTCGCCCACGAGCTGAAAGATCTACACAGAATCGCGATCCTGGACGACCGCGTCCACGCACACAATCCCACCTTACGCGGAGTGCTGTTCCCAGTAGCGCGCGCGAGGTGGTGATTCCTCTTCCACCACTTATCGGCTGGCCGTCTGGTGGAACTGAGGGACCTGGGAGCGTTGCCCGCAAAGATTGCCCAGCTTGCGCCCTTTATTGCCGAGTCGGCACGGGTCCCTGGGGCTCGCAGGTGTGGGTATGGTTGCGACTGCGTGTGCCAGCGGCGTCGCGGCTGGCGGGTATCTCGCGGCGCGGTCACCGCTCAGCGACCGGTCATGATGGGGAACATTTCGCGGACCATGGTGATGGCGGCGGGGCCGACGAGCACGACGAAGATCCCGGGGAAGATGAACAACACCAGGGGGAAGATGAGTTTGACGGCCGTCTTGGCGGCCTTTTCCTCGGCGATCTGCCGTCGTCGCGTGCGCATGGAGTCGCTTTGGACCCGCAGTGCCTGGGCGATACTGGAGCCGAACTTATCGGCTTGTATCAAGATGGAGGCCAGCGACCGCAGGTCATCCACGCCGCTGCGTTGTCCCAGATCCTGCAGCACTTGGGCTCGGCCTCGTCCCATTTGCAGGTGCAGGTTGCAGAGTCCGAATTCCTCGGCGATGACGGGGTGCGATTTGTGCATTTCCTCTGACACCCGGCGCATGGCCTGATCGAGGCCCAGGCCGGCTTCGACGCACACGACGAGCAAGTCGAGGGCATCGGGGAGTCCGAGGAAGATCCGTTCTTTGCGGGTCTTGGTCATCCACATCAAAACGAGTTCCGGCAGGTAGAACATAATACCGGCGATGAAAATGCACTTGAACATGTTCTTGTGGCCGAAGATCGATGCGCCGTTGAGGTGTGCTATCAGCATCACGGCACCGCCGCCGAAGAAGAGCCCTCCGATGAGCATGGCGAATTTCATGCTCAGGAACAGCGAGGGCGCCGCTTCGCTGCGAAACCCCGCTTGGGCCAGACGCAGCTTGAGTTTGCCGACGTCGCTTTCGTTCTTGGGCTGCAGCGGCTTGGCCAAGGCCGGCGAGGCCTTGGAGAGCATGCGGGTGATATTCCCGGCCGACAAGCCTCGCTTGCTCACCTCCGCCTCCTTGCGGCGGCGCAGATTCGGATCCCGGAATTCGTCCAGACGCTGCTCGGCGGCCGATTCGCGCGAGGACAAGATGTCCATCAGCAGCCAGGCGGCGGACCCGAACAGGGCAAATGCCAGGATCGGCAGGAGTAATGACGAGCCGGAGAAGGCAATCAGCATTGTCGACATGGGTGAGGTACTCGTGACTGGTTGGCGAGTGTGACGGTCAAGCCGCTTCCTCTCGCGAGTGTGCAAAGCTCAGACCTTGATGCTAATAATCTTCTTGATCACCAGGGCGCCAAAAATCTGCATGACCACGGCGGCCGCCAGCATCTTATGGCCCATGGGGTCGGTGAACAGAACCGAGCAGTAGTCGGGATTCATGTAGTACATGACCACGAACAGTGTCGGCGGCAGTGCCAGCAACACGATGCCGGACAGGCGGCCTTCGCCCGTCAGAGCTTGAATCTGTCCCCAGATCTTGAATCGTTCGCGGATCAGTGAGCCGATCTTATCGAGGATTTCGGCCAGATCGCCGCCGGTCTGCCGTTGCAGGACGATGGCGGTGACAAAGAACCGCAGGTCCAGGTTGGGAACACGATTGGTCATGTCTTCCAGCGCGTCTTCCAGCGGCACGCCGAGGTTCTGGGATTCATAGCAGCGGTGGAATTCCTTGCGGATCGGATCGGACATTTCTTCAGCCACCAGGTTGATGCCGCTGGCCAGGCTATGTCCGGCCCGCAATGCGCGGCTGATCAGCTCCAGGGCTTCAGGCATCTGCCGGCCGAATTTCTTGAGTCGCGAGCGCTTTTTGAACAGGATCCAGAGCAGCGGCAGCATGCCGCAGCAGGGGGCGGCGATCGGCGCCAGGACACTGGGGATGGCCGGCACCAGCAGGCAGGCGGCGGCCCCGATTCCGGCCATGCCGGCCGAGACCAGGATGAACTTCGAGAAGTCCATGCTCGAATCGGCCTGTTCCAGCAGTTTGCGCAGGTTGCCGATGCGTGACAGGGCCCGCTCCAGGACCCCCTTGGTTTCGTCGAGGGGGGACGAGAGCAGGCTCGATTCCGCTTCGGCGAAATTGCGTGACCCCGTGGCGCTCTTATTGCCGGCGAACACGTCCAGACGATCCTCGATCTCGCTGGAGGCATCGCCGCGGAAAATCAAGGTCACTCCGCCCACCAAAGCGGCGACACCAATAAACGACGCGACGATCACAATCATTGTTAACATGGCTGTCCCATTCAGTCATTTGTGTGTGGCCACCGCCTGGCGGCGGCCAACTCTCTGTGTGTCAGCGGTGGTCGTGCGCCGGGCGCGACAGGCGTGCGCACCGGCCCCAGCGACCAGATCGCCACGTCAATCCACCATCATGACCCGTTGGCGAAAGGCACTGGCGGGCAGGCGCACACCGGCAGCTTCCAGGCGGTCCATGAAGCTCGGACGAATTCCACTGGCTTCAAATTGCCCTCGTGCCCGGCCGCTCTCGTCGATTCCCAGCTGGTTGTATTTATAAATGTCTTGCATGATCACCGTCTCCTGCTCCATGCCGACCACTTCCGTGATATAGGTCACGCGGCGGGTTCCACCTTGCAGGCGGTTGGCTTGGATAATCAGATCCACCGCGCTGGCGATCTGTTGCCGCATCGCCTTGATCGGCATATCGAAGCCGGTCATCATGATCATGGTTTCCATGCGGGCGATGCCGTCACGGGGTGAGTTCGCGTGAATCGTGGTCAGCGAACCGTCGTGGCCCGTGTTCATGGCCTGCAGCATGTCGAGTGTTTCACCGCCACGGCATTCGCCGATGATGATCCGTTCAGGTCGCATGCGCAGTGCGTTGCGGACCAGGTCGGTGGCGGTGATCGCTCCCTTCCCTTCAATATTGGGAGGCCGCGTTTCGAGTCGCACGACGTGCTCCTGCTGCAATTGCAGTTCGGCCGCGTCCTCGATGGTCACGATACGGTCGGAGTTCGATATGAAGCTGGACAGCGTGTTGAGCAACGTTGTTTTGCCCGAACCGGTACCGCCCGAGATAATGATGTTCAAGCGGGCCTTGATGGCCCCCTCCAACAGCATCACCATCTCGGGTGTGAACGCTTTGTAGTTGAGCAGGTCTTCCAGCTTGAGCGGATTGGAACCGAAGCGGCGAATGGAAACTGCCGCTCCATCCAAGGCCAACGGAGGAATGATCGCGTTGAAACGCGATCCGTCCGACAGGCGCGCGTCGACCATCGGGCAGACTTCATCCACGCGTCGTCCAACGTTCGACACGATGCGGTCGATGATCTGCAGCAGGTGGGCGTTGTCGCGGAATTCCACGCTGGACCGCTCCATCTTGCCACGTCGCTCGACATAGATGTTCTTCGGGCCGTTGATCAGGATGTCGCTGATCGAGTGGTCTTTGAGGAGCATTTCCAGCGGCCCCAGACCGAACGTCTCGTCCAGCACTTCCTCGATCAAACGTTCCCGTTCATTACGATTGAGGAAGGTCTCTTCGGTGTCGCACAGGTGCTCGACAACCAAACGAATCTCGCGGCGCAGCACTTCTCCTTCGAGTTCGCTGACCTTCGTCAAATCCAGTTTGTCGACGAGCTTGCTGTGGATGCGGCGTTTGAGTTTGTCAAACTCCTCGGCGCGAGCCGTGTCGGCTGATCGCAATGGGGTGGCTGGGCTAGGCATCTTGCTTTCCGTCTGCGTGAAAGAGCTCTCGGGGAATTGCGGGAGCGAGCCGGCGGCATCTCGACGGGGGCTCGCGTCTGGCTGTCCTCCGCCCGAGCATAACCGCGTGAAACGTTAGACTCGTGGCGTCAGTGAAATCATAGCTCACCTTTGGAAGCTGCCCGCCGGTTGACTCACTCGCCAACGGCAGTTCGCGACGCGAGGACCTGCTTAAAACGAATTGCCCGCGCAATCGTTCCCGACGCGGTGCGGGATCGCCGGCCTGGTACCGTCCGCTCGGTTTGTTGTGGCCGGGTGGCGCCGCTGATGCCGATTCTGCCGGTGGGGAGGGACGTCGATCAGCGGATTCGGGGGAGCCGCAGAGGGGCCGGGCGCCGCCCAGCGGGCAGCCGGCTGGATTGCCCGCGGGAGGGAGGTGGGGGGGACGCCACGCCGGCCCTGGGGACCGGGCCAGCGGCCAACGCCGTGAAGATGGCGCGCCGACAAACGCGGGACGCCAGGGGCCCGCTCGCTTAGCTCTTCGTCTTGTTCTTGCCCCAGAAGTTGAGCCAGCGACCTCGGCCGTCGGGCTCCGATTCCTCCGTCGACTTCTCCTCGCCAGAGAGCTCTTCCGCGAGGGCGACGAGCGACTGCGTGATGCCGGCGCGAGGAGCCTGTTCAATCAGCGGCACGCCGTTGTTGCGCATTTCGACCATCACCCGATAGTCGTTGGGGAGACGCCAATAGATGTCGCGCCCAATGGTCTCCTTGGCCTTCTTCAGGCTGATGTGCCCGTTGTCGAGTCCGACGCGATTGACCACCACGTGGACCTTCTCCTTGAGACCCTCGACCGCTTCAAAGGACATCATCAGGCGGACCACGTTGCGGAGACAGGGGAGGTCAAGCTGCGTGACAAGCAGGACCTGATGAGCGGTTTCGAGGGCCGTCATGTCGATGCGATTGTAGGCCTTCGAGAGATCAATCAGCACGTGAGAGAAGGTGGCCTTGAGCAGCCCGAACACCCGCTGCAACCCTTCCGGAGTGACCATCGAGATGTCTTGCAGCTGGACCGGGCGGGGGAGCAAATAGAGCCCGGATGAGTGCTTCGTCATCGATCGTTTCAATAGCTGGAAATCGAGCCGCGCGATATTCTGCACCACATCGACCAGCGTGTAGTCGGGAATGGTGTCCAAGAACACGTCGGCGTCTCCGAGCGAGAGATCGAGGTCGATCAGCGCCACGGAATTGGCCTCGTTGGAGGCCAGGATGCATCCGAGATTCACCGCCAGGCTGGTCGATCCCACGCCGCCGGTAGCGCCGGCCACCGCCAGCATGCGGCATCCGCGAACGCGGCCGGCCGCACCCCCGTGGCGGACTGAGCCAATGCGTTCGAGAGCCAGTACCAACTCTTCGATCCCGACGGGCTGCGTGAGGAACTCCTTCGCGCCGGCTCGCATGGCTTTCAAAATCAACTGGCCGTCCGAGCTGCTGCTCACCACCAGGATACTGCACTCGGGCGTGGACTCCCGCAGGTTCTGAATC
This sequence comes from uncultured Planctomycetota bacterium, assembly GCA_963802295.1. Classification (GTDB taxonomy): domain Bacteria; phylum Planctomycetota; class Planctomycetia; order Pirellulales; family Pirellulaceae; genus JAJRVM01. The sequence goes on from CAWDIM010000026.1 coordinate 154,861, forward strand.
AGCGTCAGGGCTTTCCCCGGGTCGGTGTCGATCCCAATCACGCCGATATCCGGATTCGTTTGTCTGACAATGTCGACAAAGAACTCGTATCGGGATGACTCGGCTTCGAGCCAGCACATGTCCATACCCAGGAGCATCGTTTTGAGCGACTCCCGGGTATGGTCATTGGGATCGACGATAGCCAGGCGAAGAACATTCGTCATGATGGCAAGGCTTTCTGCTGAGCGGATGTTCTGACCGACAGAGCAAGGACTCCGGGCAGCGGTTACTTCAAGGCATCGTAGCCGACGGGACCGATCAGAGCCGGCTTCTTGGCGGCTCGTGCGGCGGCAGCGGCCGGCCTGGTTGTTCGCTGGGCCGACACGGCCGCGGAACCCTGGGACCGTCTCGCCGCCTGATCGTAGGGAGCCCCTTCCATGAACGGAGCCGACTGCGGAGCGACCTGTTCGGGCACCACCATTTCCGTGGGACCGACGCCTTCCTGGCATTGTGGGCAATCACCGTCGGTGCAGCACTTGGGCACTTCGATATAGCCGCGGTAATAGAACTCCACATCATTGGGCGACGTGGTGGCTTCACCCGGTCCACACTGTGGCAGTTCTTCGGGATCGCTGGCTTCGATGAACTCCGGCGTCACCATGATCAGCAGTTCCACTTCGTTGGTTGTCTCCGCCACGCGGCGGAAGGGGACGCCAAACCAGGGAATGTCGGCCAGCCACGGTATGCCGCGGTTCTGGGATTCCACGCGCTGTTGGATCAAACCGGCCAAGGCCAGGGTTTGTCCCGCTTTCATTTCCACGGCCGTGTCGACCCACCGAGTGCGTAAGGCGGGGACGCTCAGTTCGTTGATCACCACACTGCGCGAGGGGTCGATTTCGCTCACCTGCGGGCGGACTTCCAGCCGCAGATTTCCGTTGCCCAGCACGATCGGCACGAAGTCGACTCGGGTGCCGTATTGACGATACTCGATCGATACCGTGCCGAGACTCTGCGGCACAATGATCGGGAATTCACCCCCCGAATTGAAACTGGCCGGACGCCCGCTGACCGTGACCATCTGCGGTTCGGCCAGGACCTTGATCAAGTTATTCTGACGCAGAGCATCGATGAACCCGTAAAACGCCCGATTCCCGTCCACAATCCCAAACCGGACGGTGTCACCCGTGGTGGCAAACACGGACGAGGGAGTCGTGCCTCCCGTCAACAGGCCACTGACCGACTGAATCACGAAGTCCTGGCCGTCCAAATAGGCCCAGTCGAAACCGGCTTGACGCAGCTTGGTGCGAGAGACCTCCATGACTTTCGTTTTGAGCAGGATCTGCTGGACTCCCCCGATCGTCAAGTTGTTCACGACGTTCGGATAATAGTCTTCCGCAATCCGGACGATGCTGTGCACCATCGACGGGCTCGGGACATATCCGGACAGATAGACGCTGTTGGAGAGTGGTCGAACCCGCACGTTCGCGTCCGGGAACTCAGACTGGATCAGCATCTGCAGCTGGCGGCCGTCGGGCGTTACGACCACGTCGACCGTGTAGAGATTCTTGTTTTCATCCCACACGTTCAACTGCGTGACACCGGCATGCAGCGCCGACAACTGAACCTGATTTGGCGAAATGGGGGTCGCCCGCACGATTTCCGGGTTGTTGACCAGCAACCGCGGAATCTTGTATTCCAACGTCAGAATACGGCTGGTCGCAATGACCATTTCCAAGCGTTGGGTAGGGCCGTTGATGCTGAACGTGACCGGCTGTGCCGGCAAGTCCTGGACAGCGGGTGGCGAGTCCTGCCCTTGCGCCGGAGAAAGCGAAAAAACAAAGAGGGCCCATGCGGAAACGAGGCCGACGATGGCGGACGCTGCCGCCCAGCGTTGTTTGGACATCCGTGTACTTCCTTGCGTCGTCTACGAAACGCTCTAAGGTCATCCGTAAAGCGGGCACCCATTCCCGCCGCACCGAAACCGCGTCACCCGAGGTCTGCCCCCTGGCTCCAGCGATCTTCCCAACGTGGATCCAACCAGCGTCGCCCGGTGGCACGCGAGTCGCTCGTTATCGTCCAGCGTAGTACCGCGTCGTCCTACGCTCCGATCTTCCGTCTCTCTGAGTGACGTGAGCCGTGTGGCACCACTAGTCGTCCGAGATTGGATTGTCTGTGGCCGAATTCTGCTCATCCGGCGCCGTGTCTTGCTGCGGCTCCGCCACCGGCGGCTCCGCCGGCGACACTCCATCAGCGTCTGTGTGGTTCGTGTTCGTATCTGGCTCCGTAGCGGGGGCCGGCCTGAGTGCATTGGCAGGCGGCAAGGACCCGGACGCCGCTGTTGCGGCTGGCATCGTGGATACCGACATGCCCTGTTGGGGCATCCCCTGCTCATGGTCCCAGGTGAACTGCATGCCCCCGTCGGGCGTCAACACGGTCATTTCCCAGACGGGCCCGGTCGGTTGCGTGTCCGTGGACATCGATGCCGCCGGCAGCGCCGTGTTGGTGTTCTTCAAGCCAGACAGGAACTTCGCAAATCCCCCGGCAGCGGATGCCAGTTGGGAGGAGGGCGGACTGCTTTCATTCGAATCGTTGTCGGCATCTTCCGACCGACCGCCAAACAAAGATTCGATGTTCGCATTCTCCGCACTGGCCGATTCGATCGTCTCGTTGGGACGCCGCAGCGCCAGCCGCAGAGTGCCCAATTCGGTAGCTAACATCAGCTTGGCCACCTGCTCATAAGGGACCAGCACCGAGACTGTCTTGGCGGCGATCTGCTTCCCCTCCGGATCCGTTTCTTGTTCGGTTTCCGAGTTGACGGCGAACACCCGCACATTACGCAGGATCTCGCGAGTTCCCGTTTTCGGAACGTCCTGATTCTTGCGGAAGTATCCAAAAATGTCGACGCGATCGCCAGGGTTCACCAGCCCGGAAACCGCCGTGTCCATCTGTACTTTGAGGCTGCAGACGCGAAAACCCTCTGGGATCTTGATCGCGGGACCATCAATCCCGTTGGCCAGCTTGGCCTGCAGGATCGGTTCGCCTTCGTAAAACCGGACCCGGGCAAACCGCTCCGCAATCTCGTCGAAATTGACCGTCGCTCCTTCCGGAACTTTGGATTTCGGCCAGTCTTCCACGCGCACGTTGGAAGCTGACAATTGGTCGTTGGCGTCAATGTCCGCGCTCGCCACGTAGATCTGAACGGTCTCCAACATGGCGTTGCCGGAATTCGCTCCCCGCTCCATCACTTGACTGATGGCGATCGAGGCGACCAGACCGCACCCCAGCGCGATCAAGATCAGTACCATTGATTTCGCACGCATTGTGTTTCCTCTGCCCAATCACGTTGCTCTGGCGTCCACTCCGCACACCATCTCGGCCGCGTCAGCCGGTCCGCACCGGCTACGCGTCGCCCTACTGAACGCTCTCGCGACGCATGACAGTCGTGGCCGAAAGCGTTGTTCCCCCAAGATACATTGGCGATGGCAGCCAGCTCACTTGACTAAAAGGGATATCGACCGTTACGGTCACAGGATCTCCAAACTCAGCGTCTTCCGGATTCGTCGGAGTAACCGTTATGTTCGCTCCCTGAATCGAGCCGCTGGTCAGATACTGCGTGACGATGTCCACCACGTCCTGGTGGTCGGAACCGTCCAATACCCCAACACGCGCTCCTTCTCGCGAGGCATTGGTGATGACCTGCTGGACCATCACCATGCGCCCGTACTCAATCATCCCGAAAACCAGCAGGAAGAAGACCGGGGCAACAATCGCGAACTCGACCGCCGCCGCGCCTCGTCGTTTCTTTCGGTACGATCGGTAGACTTTATCCAATTTCCGCGCACGAAGCGTCAATGTCGGTGCATTCTCTGTAGGTTCGCAAGTAAGCCTTGCTTGGCTGCTTTCTCTATTTCGTCGTGGCTTGGCGGTCATATCAGCATCCCCATCCAGGCAAAATAGGCAATTGATCCGATGGCAATCGGAATCCCATAGGGGAGCAGCAGCATCGAACTTTTCCGCTCTGCGGCTATCTGAGCGAGCTGATTTGGGTCGCGGATCAGAAAGATCTCGCTCAAAATCAGCCAGAACTGGTTGGCGTGCTTGCGCCAAGCGCGTCGAACCAGGACCATCGCCACCGCCAGCACTGCCCCCACTATGGCCGTTACACAAAACGCGTAAAACGTGTGTGTGGCGTGAACCCAGGCCCCGACACCCGCCAGTAATTTCACGTCACCGGCACCCATGCCACCAATGGCATACGCTGGCATCAACAGCAACAGCCCCACCGCCATGCCCACCATGCTCCAGCCCAGGCCGATCCACCAGGGATCTCCGGCACAAGCACTGTAGATCCACCCGCTGATGATCATGGGAAAGGTCAGCCAATTGGGGACCTTGAGTTCATAGCCGTCGATGACGGCCGCCACGATCAAGAACAGCGTGACGGTCCACACGGCCCAATGTTCACCAACTGAAGCTGCGAATGCTGTAAGCGTATCCATCGTCAGTTTACCTCCGCGTGTATTCGTGTTCCTGGCAGCACTGGCTCTTGGCAGCACTCGTTGCGCTCCGCGGTATCTCTCCCGCACGTCATCTCTGGACGACTGCCGGGGTCAGAACCGCAGACTCAGCAGGCAACTGATCACGGCTGCCACTATGGTGAAAGAGTAGCACACCATTTCCAGCGCACCGGCCACCGCGTCTCCGGGAAACAAGGAATACATCGTCAGGCTCCTCATGCTCTGTCGGGCGGCTTTCTCACTCGCTCTTTATCCGCAAAATCCCCCCGCGGCGCTTCGAAAAGCACCGCAGGGGGTTTACGTCACAGTCCATCCAATTGTCGGCGGCGTCCCCGCCTCAATTAGCTGGTGCCACCCAGCTGGCCAGCAACTGAGTTGAAGGTGGCGTTGGCATTCGTGCCGATTTGTCCAATCGCTGCCAAGCACACAATGATGATCAATGCCAGCATCACGGCGTACTCGACTGCTGTGGGGCCGTCTTCCGATACGAGGAAACGTTGCACTTTCTGAGCTAGATACTTCATTACTTCCTCCAGATTCTGGATCGTCCAGCAGCCGCGAGTTCACTGTCGTCGGCTGCAGGCCTGACCTATGTGAAAAGGTACGTTACGAATTCGGCTCGGCGCGGTTGTCCATCTCAGTGAGGTCTCTTCGCACGCGCTGGCTCGAATTCTCGACAAACAAATCTTTGCCCCTTCCCCTTCACCCGATCTGGTGTCCGGTCGTTTACCATGCCATGCGTGGTGTGACGATCTGCACCCATTCGGCAGCTCGGCTATCGCTTCGCTGGGCGACGCGACCCGCAGCTTTGCGTTTCCGGTCTTGCGGCCGGTTTGCCTTTATCGAGGATGTGAGGCTACACATTCGCGCTCGGCACACTGCTCGTGATCCCGGAGAGTTCCGAAAGGATCTTGTCACTCGCAGCGGCTGTTCGCACGGCTCGGTAACCATCTGATTGATTTCCTGCCGCACTTGAAACCTATGTCAGATTGCGAGCGTGTCAAATTGCGGGCTTTAGAAAATTTGTAAACTTTCCGGAAGTTCTTGCGATGACGGGCTCCGGACCGGCCCCAGGTGCCTGCCAGCCAACATGTTAGGGCGACAGCCCAGCCGGTACGAAAGATCCAGACCGCCTCAGCGGCCCGTCCCCAATCCGACAAATGTAGATTGCTGCTCGGCAGCGAACGACGTGCGTATCGACAAATGCCAGCGCGAATGCCGGTGTGTGGACTGGCCGACTACGTGAAGCTGCTGTTGTGGACCGCCAAGCAACTCAAGAGTAGCCGTAGCCGTGGCCGTAGGGTGTGGCAAGCTCGCCGGGTCACGCTTTCCACGATCGGTGATGAGTTCGGCGAGCGCCGGCACACCAGAATGCGTGCGGCACAATAGCGTGCACCTCGGGCGTCAGAACGTCGGCAACCAACGGTGGCGGCAGTTCGTTGACCGGCTACGACAGTTGCCAGGAACAGCACGTATGTTGGTGTGCCGGCGCTCGCCTTCTGAGCCATCACCAAGGCAACGCGTTATCAGGCGAGCTTGTCACACCCTACCGCTACCGCTGGAATCCCTCCGCTGCTGCTGCAGTCGATCATGCGGTACCGGGAGCTATCCACCACGCAGCGGTGCAACCTTAAGAGTGATGCCGCCCAAGAAACGGATCCGCTGGCAGAGTACCTAGATACAGTTGCCAGCCAACCCGACGAAACTGAGTCCGTGCCAATCGACGTAAGTCCTTGACCGGCCAAGTGCGGGTGAGAGGAGTTGAACCTCCACGCCCTTAACGGGCACAGGAACCTGAATCCTGCGCGTCTGCCAATTCCGCCACACCCGCATGTGTTGCGAGACAACAGGTTACGTCAAACGCTCTCATGCGCCAAGGGCCCCAACACTCAATTCTTGTCTCGGCACGATTCTACTCGCCACTACGATGCGGCAACTGCCGGTTTTGCCGATATGTCGGGCACTTTGACCTTGGGTCGCCGCCCTGCCAGAGCTTGGGCCATGCTGATGTACCCCCTGGAGGTCTTCCTATCCTTGTGCCGCATGAGGTGCTTTAGGTCCAGCGGTTGGAGGTTCAGCGCGTTCTCGGTGGCGAATCCCCGCCGCAGGTCGTGGAACGAGTACAGGTCACAGGCTTCCGTGTGCTCGTGGTCCTCGTCACACTCCAAGTGAATCTCTGCCGCTTTCTGGATCTTGGCATACTCCGCGTAGAGAAATCTCCGGTCCAGGTCGATGTGGAACAGTCGTTCCGAAAATCCAGGCAGCTTTCGCAGGTGGTCGACCACCACGGGTTCCAGTTCAATTCCCACGGGCCGCTTGCCCTTCGTTTCGCTCGCCTTCAGGGTGACCCTGCCAGTCTCCAGGTCCACGCGGGACCGCCGCAACCTCAGAATCTCCCCGACCCGCCAGTCGGTGGTATCGGCCAGCATGAGGAATGCCCGCCACCAGTCGGCCGCATTGTAGCCCGGCCCCTCTGGTCGGTGGGCCGGGTCGGCGGCGTGGTACATGGCCACCAAGTGCTCGGGCGTGGCCGCATTCTTTTCTTCCTCGGTCGGTTTGTCGATCTCGAACTGCCTGATGTCCAGGTGCTCGACAGGGCGAGTCAATTACGGCTTCGCAGTGTTCATGGCTTTCTTTGTCAATCGGTGACTCCTGATCAGCCGGTTCGTATGAATGCGAATTGCGTCAAGCGAGGGACTTCTGCCTTGTATCTCAATCGACTTGGGGCAACTCCCAGCCCTTGCGGCGCGGTCGATCGAGCAAAGCATTCGCCTCTGGGTCATCAACAACCAGCTCTCTCTCCGGGTCCCATCGCAGCTTTCGGCCCACCTCGCGCGCGATGTTGATCAGATGGCCGACCGTTACGGTACGATGGCCGATCTCCACGTCGGCCGTGGGGATGGCCCGCGACTTGATGCAGTCAAACCAGTTCTCGATATGGCCCTGGGCGACCCACCCGTCGCCTTCCCACTTTTCCGCCAGCTTCGGGTCGGGCGGGTTCTTTATGAAGTCCGGCGGATTGGTCGTAAACTTGTTGCGGTTGATCTCGATCTTACAACGATCCCCAATGAAGATGCCGCCCAACAGCGGCCCACGTTGCGGCTCCTTGTAAGCCTCGTATTTCGATTGCACCATGATGCCGTTGGCATAACGAAAGTCGATCCTGGCGCTCATGCCTTTTCCCTCCACGGGCCAGAACTCGACCGGGCCCGATTCGTCGGCCCCCATGGCATACTGAACCATGTCCAACGAGTGGGCCATCATGTCCGTTCCCGCGCCGAATAGTCGCGCCAATTGGTCCAGCAACCGCCGAGATTCTCCGACCAATGCGCCGCGAGAAGCCGATTGTACGGATGAACCGGCGCGGGACCTTGAAACAGATCCCAATTGAAGCCCGCCGGAATAGGCTCTTCAGAAAGTCCCTCTTTCGGATACAGCATCGGTCCGCCAAAGCAAACGGCCTCGACCACTTTCACTTTGCCGATGCCGCCGTCGCGCACGAGTTCGCACGCGAAGCGGTTCATCTCCATGGTCCGCTGTTGGCTTCCCGTTTGCACCACACGCCCGTACTTGCGGGCTGCCTTGACCAAGGCCCGCCCCTCGTTCACGTAATTCGACAAGGGCTTCTCCACGTACACGTCTAACCCGGCCTGGCAAGCCAGCATGGCGGGCAGCACGTGCTGATGATGCGGCGTGCAGATCATCACTCCGTCGAGGTCCTGCTGTTCGATCAGTCGGCGGTAATCTTCATAGCACTTCCAGTCGGCGCGATGCTCTTGGACGGTTTCGGCGATCTTCCGGGCGTCGCAATCGCAAATCGCTGCGACGCGGCCTTTGCCGGGCAGATGCTTGATGTTGCGGATGAGTTGCTTTCCACGTACGCCCACGCCGATGACCCCCACGACAACCTGCTCGTTGGCGCCGGGCGTGCCGGCGAAGCCGAGTACGTGGCGAGGCACGAAATAGGGCGTCGTTACTGCGGCGGCGGAGACGAACAGGGTCTGTTTCAGGAACTTGCGACGGCTGGTCCTGGAGAGAGTCATGTTAATCCTCATGCTGTTTCTGGATCGAGTGGCAATGCTACCTACGTCGCCTTCAGCCTGTCCAAAACTACCGATTACACTTGTCGAAGGCCTCATCAGTGCTGCGCGTGAAATTAAGCGGCTTATCATCAATCCTTCCTTTGTTGTGCCGCTCCGCGTTCCTTATCTTAGCCCTCCTGCACCTCGGCAGCATCTGTCAATGTCGCACACAGGGCATCATCACGATCGATTGATGCGGTGGCCGAGAAAGTCGTCCAATCCCTTCTGTAGAGGGGTGATGGCATGGCGTATATACACCAGGGTGTGCATTTGTCCCAAATTGCCGTCTCGGAAATCAAAGTCCCCTCAAGTTCGTGGGCGCGGGGGTTTATGACACAGTCTCGAGCTGGTATTTATCGGGGCTCGGCGGGTTGTAGCGGTCTGTCACTCGCTCGCGACCGATACTTGTGGCCATCACTCTCTCTGCGATGCGCAGACGCGGCTGGATCGAGTCGGACAAACACCGAGTCGTCCCGTAAGCGGGCGCGGGTTTTCCCAAGGCAGGCAGCATTTCGGCCCCGTTTTGTGTAATCGAGAAGCAGTAGGCTCATGCAACGTAGATGCTGCCGCTGGATATGGAGTGGAAATCCGGGGCCCTACGGTCTAACCTATTGCGGACTGCTTGCAGGTCCAGCGGTCCACCATGGCCTGGTTCAGTTTGGCAGCATTCCCAACCTGCTCGTGGTAGCGAGATTACCGATGGCTCCGTATGTGACCCCCGAAAACGCTCGACAATTCGCGTTGTGGGTGGTCCGCCAGCTGCGCGACGCCGGGTTCGAAGCCCTGTGGGCGGGTGGCTGCGTACGCGACGAACTGCTGGGGCTGCACCCGAGCGACTATGACGTGGCGACGAACGCCACGCCGGAGCAGGTGCGCGCCTGTTTTGGACATCGCCGCACGCTGGCCATCGGGGCGGTGTTCGGAGTGATCACCGTGCGCGGCCGGAGAGAACAGGGGCAGGTCGAAGTGGCGACCTTCCGCTGCGATGCCACCTATAGCGATGGGCGACATCCCGACCACGTCTCGTTTAGCACTGCACGGGAAGATGCACAGCGGCGTGATTTCACCATGAACGGGTTGTTCTTCGACCCCCTTGTCGAGCAGGTGATTGATTACGTCGACGGACGCCGGGATCTCGAATTGGGTATTGTCCGCGCCATCGGAAATCCGTTCGAGCGGATTGCCGAAGACAAACTGCGCATGCTCCGCGCCGTTCGCTTCGCCACTACCTATCGCTTCCACATCGATCCTGACACTCTGGCGGCCGTGCAGCAGGAGGCAGCTAATATTCAGGTGGTCAGTGCCGAACGCATTGCCACCGAGCTGCGCAAGATGCTGCTGCACCCCAATCGTGCCGCCGCCGCGCGACTGCTGTGGGAGACAAACCTGTTGGAGGTTATCCTGCCGGAGTCCCGCCTGTTGTTCCACACCGACGCGTTACGGCAGGTTCGCGTTCCTTCCGAGCTCTGGCAGAACACGGTCGGTATCCTCGATCGACTGTCCCAGCCGACGTTTCGCGTCGCCCTGGCCGCGTTGCTGTGGGGAATCTGCCGCGTTGCGGCGCAACCCGAGGAAACAATCGACCAGGTCTGTGCACGCTGGAAGTTGTCGAGTTACGAACACAAGGGAGCGGCCTGGTTGGTCGCTCATGAACCACTCGTTCGTCGCGCTTCGACCCTGCCCTGGCCGAAACTCCAACGGATCCTCCTGGAACGGGGTGTCGAAGAACTTGTCACGCTGGCTGACGCTGTTGCTGGCCAATTGCAGGAAGGTCCTGCGGAGATTGCCTTCTGTCGAGCCAAATTGCAGCTCCCCTCCGCGCAGCTGAATCCTCCTCCACTGATCACTGGCGATGACCTGCGTCAGGCGGGGTTTGTCGCCGGTCCGCAATTCCGCCGGCTGCTGGAAGAGGTGCGCGATGCGCAGTTGGAAGGTCGTATCACCTCACACCACGAGGCTCTTCAGTTGGCCCGCGCGCTGACGGACCGGTGAACCCGTGCCGCGCATTGGTTGCGTCGTAACTGCCGCGAGGAAGCACTTCGCGATGGCTGGCCGGGCAGAGATAGCCGCCCCTACGCTTGGCTGGGAAGTCAATGGTCAATGGTGAGCCAACGGAGTTGGTACGGGACCTGAACGCGACAGGCATGCGCCGTGCACTTTTCACCATTCACTTTCGTTCGTGCCGCATTGAGACGTTAACCGTTAATAATTCACTATTCGCCATTGACCATTAACCATTGCCCCGGGAGCCATGGGGTACGTTCTCGCATGTGCCATATATGGGGGCGAGACCGATTCCTGTCCTGCCAGCGTGGTGCGGATGCCGGAGCACGGCCATGCATTGCGGTGCGGGATCTGGCAGCAACCAGCTGGGATCCTCGGGCTCGCTTCCTGGCCCGCGCAGGGGCGATTTTTCGCTCTGTCGGATCGCTGCTGCCCCCCAGCCGCGATTCTGTTACGATGGACGTGTCGCGGGTGAGCGTACTGGCCCGTCCAGCGTACTGGGGCCGATCGTTTCGTCTGTTTTCCCTTGCTTCCGACAGGATTGCCATGGACAAAAAAATCAAGAAAAAACTTGATGTGCTTCACCAGCGGCTGCAGGTGCTGCGCCAGCAGTTGGCGGGGTCCAAGAAGCAGAACGACGAGCCGGGGGAAGTCGAGCGTTTAGAAGCGGAAATCAACAAGCTTGAAGTGGAGGCCGAACAGCTGAAGCGAAGCTAAGCGGCACGCGTTGCCGCGCGGCGTGATGGCTCCCAGCGCGCAGTTCTTTCTCACCGCAAGCGAGCTGGGAGCAGCGGGTTTCCCGCAGCCTTGGACCGAAGATTTTTCAGCTTGCTTCTCGATACACGGCTGGGTCATCGGTGCCGTCACCGTTCCAGTCTCCGACAACCGGTTTGGCATCGGCATCCCCCATGCGGAAGACCTCGTCATGGGCGTCGAGTTCGTGATTGCCGTTCGTGTCCAACATCCACGTGCCTTGCCGATATACGCCGATTTCGTCGATTCCATCGCCGTTGAAATCGCCGACCGCCGGCAGATCGCCATCTTCACCGTACGATACGATCAGATCCCGTTCGGTGTGCTGTCCGTCGCCATCGAGGTCCAGGTACCACGTGCCACTGCGGAACACGCCGACCGATCGAATACCGTCTCCATTCCAGTCACCGGCGATCGGCAGGTCCTTGGAAATTCCGAAGCGGAACACGTGATCAATGACGTCCAGTCGCGGGTTACCGTCGGCCGTATGTTTCAGCACTCGCCGTCCGTCGGTTGCCTCGGCTGGTTCGGGTGGCAGGTTCTTGGGAATGTTGTCCTGTTGGGCAAGCGAGTGTCGATAGACGTTTTGGGGGTCCGGCAGCCCCGGTTCCGCTTTCACAGCGCGTTCGTCGCCGCGCCATTCGGGCCCGAACACTCCGATGTCATCTTTTCCGTCTCCGTCCCAGTCACCGACGACCGGCAGGTCCTCGACCGTGCCTAGTTTGGCCCACAGGTCTTCTTCATCCCACCGGCCATTTCCGTTAATGTCGATGAACCACTCGCCCTCGAAGTAGAACCCGACCTCGGAAACGCCGTCGCCGTTGAAATCGCCACTGACCGGAATGGCACCCGGAATCCCGAACACGATGCCGTCCTGGGGATTACCCATGTCACGCAGCATGCCTTCCGGGAGCGTCCAGTAGCCGTGGTTGGCCGTCACGGAAATCCACTGCGAGTGGTCCAGGTAGGCCACGGTTCGCCAGACGCCATCCAAGGCATTGGCGTGCGGATCACCACCGCGCGGCAAACCGCCATCCACGATGCTCAGGTGCCAGGTCATGTCCAGCTCGCTGGCCGAGCCGAACAAAGGAATGTCGGGAATCGCTCGAGGAGCATCGGGGGACGTCGCCAACAAAGGCACGCCGGGCGGCGCGAGCAGAGTGTATGGGCTGTAGAGCGAAGGCGTGGGTGGAGGCGGCACCGGCGGAATCGGCGTGCGCGTAACGAGCAGTTCGCTGAAGTTGTTTTCCGCGGACATTTGGCCGGCCATCAGCGGGATGCGCACAATGGCATCGTCGGCCGGATCCTTGGCCAGCGTCAGAATCATCCCACCCAAGAGCGGATCGGAGGGGTTCGCCTGATAAAAGTGCAGATTGAACGGTATTCCGCTGGTCGTGCCCGCGGTGTCGATGCCGTCAATGTACTGTGTAGGGTGGACCTGGTACACCGCGTAGATTCCGGCCGGCAGGCCATGGAACTGGTAGAAACCACTGGCATCGGTGCGCGTGACGATCGCACCGTCGGGATAGAAACCGGCGAGTGCCTGGTCGGCCATGATCGGCAGTCCCGTGATTCCATGACGCAGCTCGATCACAACCCCGGCAATCGGCTTATCATCGCTCGTGCGCGTACCATCGCGAATATCCGTAACGTTATCCGGGAGGGCGCCATCGGGCGTGACAATCGTGGGGCCATCCTGGAACACGTAGCCCGAGAGTGTTGCGGGGGGGAGTTCGTAGAAGTCGTAACGCAGCAGATCCACGCCTGCGCCGATGTGGATTTCGCCAATCAAGTCAGCTACCAGTACATTGCCGTCCCCGGTGCCGACACACTGTCCCCCCTGAAAGTATCCGGCAGGCTGCGTTTCCCGCAGCGAGTATTCCCCAGGTCGCAGCCCATCAAACAGATAATGGCCTGCCGCGTCGGTCCGCGTGGTACCGACCAGCGTGCCTTGGCTATCCACCAGTTCAATCAACACGCCCGCGATGGGGCGGTCGGGCGCCACGCTGCACGATCCGCTGGTCGACACATACACCGACCCTTGAATGCTGCTGGGCGGAATCTCCGAGAAGTTGTACTCCACCAGATGCTCGCCAGCCTCAATCACGATGGCTGTAATCAAATCGGCGGCGGTGGCATCCCCGCCCTTCGATCCAGCCTGCTGACCGCCGTGGAAATAATCGGTCGGCTGCCATTCGTGCACGCCATACGTACCCGGACGCAGGTTCAGGAACTCATAGTAGCCGACGTTATTCGTGGTCGTGGTCGCCACCACCTGGCCGTCTGGGTCGAGCAGTTGTACCGTGACGCCTGCCAGCAGCTGCTCGTCTGGCTCGTGCACCTCGTTCTGATTGGGATCGACATACACGATGCCGGAGATGTTCCCGGGCAGAATCTCACAGAAATCGTAGTGCACCAGATGCTGGTCTGAGCCCACGGGAATTTTCGTAATCAGATCGGGGACCGAGTCATCGCCGCCGTGCGAGCCGGCCTGCTGGCTCCCTTGGAAATAGCCGGCCGGTTGCGTTTCCCGCACTCCGTAGATGCCGGGTGCCAGGTCCTGGAACGAGTATTCTCCGCGGCTGTCCGTGTACGTGGTGGCCAGTACCACGCCGGTGGCGCTGAGCAATTCGATCTTCACGTTCGCCAGCGGATTCTCAGTTGGATCGAAGACGCAGTCGCGATCCAGGTCGGCATACACCACACCTTGGAGGGACCCGGGGAGCAACTCGCCGAAGTTGTAATCCACAGCGTGGGAGCCCCACCGCAGCACGGCATCGCTGATCGTGTCGTTGGCCGAGACGCTACCTGACGGCAATCCATCGACGCGTCCAATGCTGTCCTTGCCATCCAGCCAACTGGTCGGTTGGCTTTCCCGGATCTGGTACTTCCCGGCCAGTAAACCCGTAAACTCGTAATACCCTTGGCCGTCAGTCTGGACGATACCGACCTGGTGGCCGTCCTGATCGAACAATCGGACAGTGACTCCCGCGATCGCCTCTTCGCCCGTTTCGCGCACGCCGTTGTCGTTGTGGTCGTGATAGACGTAGCCCGCGATCTGAGCGGGAAGATGTTCGCAGAAGTCGTACTCGACACCGTCGTCACCCGCCTGCAAGGCAACATTCACGATCGTGTTCGCATCGAGGACCTCGCCACGAACCTGTCCCCCTACCAGCCCCGCTTGCGCGCCGGCGTCGATCAGTCCGGCGGGTGTGAACTCGATCACGCTATAGACGCCTGGTAACAACCCCGAGAACCGATAGTTACCCGACTCGTCGGTGACGGTGCCAGCGACGATGTTCCCCGAGCGATCGAGCAGATGAATGGTGACGCCCGACAATGGCTCGCAAATGACGCCGCTGCCGTAGCAATTCCCGTCACTGTCCGACAGATGCACGCTCCCTTCGAGCGACGCCGGCAGGATCTCGCCGAAATTGTATTCGATCCCGCGCGTGCCTCCGCCGAGAAAAATGTCTTCAATGCGGTCGCCCGGATTGACCGCCGCGCCTCGGACCTCGCCATTGACCGTCCCCGCCGCATCGAGGCCGTCGAGATAGCCGGCCGGTTGGTCGACTTCCACCACCCGGTACGTGCCGGGCGACAAGTTGATCGCTTCGTAGTACCCGTTGGCGTTCGTGACGACAGTGACGGTTTGCTGGGCTTCGAGGGTGTCGAGCGGTATGATCTGCACGGTCACGCCCGATAAACCCTGTTCGCCGGGATTGCGCACGCCATCATTGCTGTTGTCCGCATAGACGTAGCCACTGATTGAGGCCGGATCGACCTGCTGCCGCACATCCATGAACGCGCCGGTCGTGCGGTCGCGTTTGCCGCCGACGTTGTCCTCGGGCAGGTCCAGCCCGCTCTTGATGCGGGCGTTGTCATAGCGATTCCAGAACAGCGAGTCTCCCACCGCGTCCTGGTAGTGCGGTGCCGAGAAATACGCGGTCAGTTGCGAACCCTGGAATTCCACTCCCGATGTGATCGGGTCGAAACCTTCGTTGATGATCTCAAGATCCGTGACCGCCGGATCCAGATACTCCACCTCGTCAACGTCGATGGAGAAGATCAGTTTGTCCCCCGCCCGGAAACCGTGAAAGTCGAGCGTCAACAGCGTCTGCCCGTCAATGACATGTGCCTCGACGCGAGCGTTGGGATTGCTCGAGATCAACTGCTCGACCTGAAAGCCGGCCGCATTGTCGGCGCCGAGCCCGCTGTGTTCGGTGTCGAAGAAAACATCTCCGACGCTGAACCCGGGTGTCCCCTGATCCCCGCTGATGACCAGCCGAGTGAGTTCGGTGCCGGCGGCACCGCCGGCAAACGTCAACTCGAATCGGTCGCCGTGCACGTCCGATCCGATGTCCTCCTCGATGTAGACGGTGCCGAGCACGAGCGGGTTGGCGGATAACATGCGCCGTGGTTCCATCGTCTCGAACATGCAACGCCGTTGGTGCTGCCGCTCGGCCAGGTTGCGCTGCCTGGCGACTTCCTTGCGATGTGCCCGACTCGATAGAAATCTGGAGAACAGTCCCACGATTAGCCTCCCTGCTGCCCTGTGCCTGCTGCCCACTGCCTGCCCCCCTGTGCGCGAGCAGCGTGGTATTGGCGATTAACTCCGTCCGCGACGCGGCGACGCTGCTATTTCACGTTGTGGGCGGATCGGATCCCCGCGTCCACTTGCTGGGGAACGATCCACACGCGCAGTTGCGTGTCAAACCCGCCCGATACCAAGGTGCCGTTCTGGTACGCCAGAGCCGCCACCGAGCCCGTGTGTCCGGTGAGCTTTCCGAGCTGCTGGCGTGTCGATAAGTTCCACAGATGAATCGTGTTGTCGCTGCCAGCCGTGGCCAACACCTGCGGGCCACACGTAACCAAGGTCATGATCTTCGCACGCGACCGCGGCAATTCGTAAACCTGATCGTCCGTGCTCCAATTCCAGATCCGCACGACCCGATCCTCCCCCCCGAAATCAGCTGATTCCCCTCTTGCGAAAAGGTCATCGAACGAATGCGCTGCTGGTGTGCCGTCGCCTCGCGAATCAACGTGTTGCTCGGCAAGTCCCAGATCCTGATCACTCCGTCCCGACCGCCGGCGGCCACATAGCGATCATCGTCCGAGATGGCGATCGCACGCATGTCCCGGCAGACGCACTCCAATGTCCGACGCGTGGCAGCACCCGTGGTGTCAATAATGCACAACTCGCTTTCAAAACCCGCCGTGGCCACCCATCGACCGGAATGGCTGAACGCGACAACGTCGACGGCATGGTCATGGACCGCCAGCGTCTTCAAGAGCGTTCCCGTCGCCACGTCCCACAGATAGACGTGGCGGTCATTGCCCGACGAAACGAGCGTCTTGCCGCAGGGTGAGAAAGCGATGGCGCGAATCCAGTCGCTGTGGCCGACCAGACGCTGCTCCAGGGACCCGTCCTGCAGATTCCACAGCCGGATCACGTGGTCGTCCCCGGCGGCCGCCACCAGGTTGCCCTGTGGCTGAATACTGAGCGCGGTGATGACTGCCGCATGCGTGCGGGGGCCATCGGCTGGCACCTGGATGGTCCGCTGCGAGCTGACGGCGAATGTCGCGTCACCGTCCACCCGGTTGGGCGAGCCCAGCAGAGCCAGCATCACGGGTATACCGAGCAGCCACCAACAGCTGTGCGGATTCGCGTTGTTCGCGTTGAATGTCAGGAGCACTTCCACCTCCGCCTCCAGTGAGCAAGTCCGTTCGGGACAGACTAGGACGTACCGGATTGGTTATCGGACGCTTTCTCTAAGCTTCCTCAAACGATCCGGTGGGATTGTTTTCATTGGTGAAGTAGGGGTATATGCGATGTTTGCGAGGTGTTATTTGCGTGGTCTGGGGTGTCTGGTGAATGTGACTTGCCGTGTGGACTTCTGTCATCTGGTCGCCCGCTGATGCGATTTGCGGGGGGAGCCCCGGCGCAATTGCGTGGCCTTACCGTGATGACTCTGAGTCCGATTCCGTCGAAGTGCCAACCTCAGGCACGTGGGGCGCAAGATCGCCAGAGAATGGTCGATGTTGGGCATTGTGCAAGAGCGGTGACGCCGGGGGCGTATCAAACGACCGACGATGACGCGATCGCGCGAGATTTCTGTCGTCAGATCTACTTGTTCCCGGTCACTGCCGTCAAGCGGCCGAAACTTCGTGGCGTAGTCCAAGATGTTGCCTGACGAGTCAGTCGGTGTGATCCCCGCGCTGTGGGCGCGTGATGTGAAACGGAATTCGCCGCTGCACGTCAAAGGGAATGGAGAGCGGTGGATGCTGCGCAAACGGAATGCATTCCGTTCCACGTATACTTGCCGCCGGCCTCGTCAGGACGTCCGATGCTGCGAGACCAATCACTTGGGGTTTGCCCCCGCCTCCTCCTCTTCAGGTCAGCATTAGCGAGACGTCAGTCCGGCTCGGTTGGGATATCTTGTCGGCGCTGTACTTGTCAGGTACGTTGGCGACAGTATTGGTGTCACTTGCCGTGGAGAGCCAAAAGATGCCAGACCGGTCTCGATCCTGGTGGGATATCTCCTTCGCCGCTGCCTTAGTCTTTACTAGTTTCAGCGGTCTCATACCGGCGGACGATCTGCCGACTTCGGCCGCGTCACCTGCGCATCCCCAAGCAGACATCGATGAAGGGGCTCGGAAAGCCGCGCAGTTGCAGGCGGAGATCGATCAGCTGCTGGAAAACAAGGACGCGGTGCAAGCGAGCGTGAAAGCCAAGGAGTTGCTCGCGTGGTGGCGATCGCAACGAGGGGATAAGCACGGGCAGACGGCAGCTGCTCGCCGGCAGGTCCAGACGCTGGAACTGCTCGTGGCGAAGGGGGAAAAGGGCATTGCGGCTTATCAGGAGGCGGAGGATGCGGAGAATACTGCGAGTGCATTGCACGAGCAGGGGAAATTCGCCGAAGAACTACGGCACTTGAAGAAGGTCTTGGATCTCGAGCGTGAGCTGTATGGCGAGAAACACGCCAACACCGCCAGGAATCATAATAATCTGGCCGGCTGTCATGCCATTCTTGGAGAATACTCCGCAGCCAAGTCGCATTACCAGCAGGCCCTTGTTATCTGCCTCGAGATTTTCGGAGAGAAGAACCGCCGGACCGCGTTATGCTACGAAAACGTGGCTCACAGTCTCGAGGCGCTCGGAAATCCGAGCGCAGCTCAGCCGTTCTTCCAGCAGGCCCTGGATATCAGGCTCGAACTGTTTGGCGAGAAGCACCCCGAGACATCCAGCAGTTACAGTAGTCTCGGGAGCAACTTGCGCAATCAAGGCAGGTACTCCGAAGCCCAGTTGCTCCTCCAGAAGGCCGTCGATGTGGATCTCGACCTCTTTGGCGAGAGGCACCAGGACACCGCGGACAACTATAACAACCTGGCTACCAACCTATTCGCTCAGGGAAAATACGCCGAAGCGCAAGTGCTTTTGGAGAAGGTCCTTGGTCTCTACCGCGAACTTTGCGGAGAGAAAGACGCTGCCACGACGTCGAGCTACTTCAACTTGGCCATGAATCTGCAAGCCCAGCGGCAGTATGCGGAAGCCCAGCCGTTGTTTCAACAGGCCCTCGATCTCCGACTCGAACTCTTCGGCAAGAGTCACCCGCTGACGGCAGGCAGTTACCACGCGTTGGCCGCCAACCTGCTCGGTCTGCGAAAGTACGCCGAAGCTCAGCCTCTGTTTCAAGAGGCTCTAGTCCTCCGCCTCATGCTGCACGGAGAAAGGCATCCCGATGTCGCGGCCAGCTACAACGACATGGCCACCAATCTGGCTGCTCAAGGCAAATACGCCGCCGCTGAACTGCTGTCTCAAGAGGCTGTCGATCTCTTAGTTGAGCTGCTCGGGGAACAACATGCATTCACTCTTACGGGTTACACCAACTTGGCCTGCGACTTGACGGCTCAAGCGAAGTACACGGAGGCCGTGGAATGGCTGGTTCGCGCAGCCTCCTCGTACGAAGCGGCCCGTCTGACTATGTCCAGCCAAGCACTCGATCGTTCCGTGATTGGTGAGCACTCGCCGTGCGAGCTGCTCGCGGCGATCCACGCGAGACTCCAGGCACCAGTAGCGGCATGGGAGGCGGCCGAGCGAAATCTGGCTCGCGGATTGAATGACGAATTGGCCTCCCGCCGTAACGCGACACTGACGTCCGAGGAGCAGGAATTGCGGACTGAGTTCAGCGCTCGGTTGAGTCAACTGCAACCGCGAATCCTGGAACTCATGTCCAAGCAGACGCCGAGTGCTGCTGAAAGCGAGGAACTGGCCAGACTTCAGACCGCCCGTCGTGAAGGCGAAAACCAGTTGACGCGGCTGGCGGTCGCACTGAGCCAGCGGGAACTGGCACCGCTGGCCGCCGTACAAGCGGCGATTCCGGCCGACGCGGCGCTGGTCATGTGGGTCGACGCGGCGAGTCGCGGAGGGGGTGTGAAGGAGCACTGGGGCTGCGTGGTCCGTCCCACGGGAGAGCCGGCTTGGGAGCGATTACCAGGTGCGAATACTGCAGCGGCGTGGACCGCTGACGACTCGGCTCTGCCCGCGGAACTCGGTGCGGCTGTGCGTTCGGAAACGGCAACTGCGGCCGAGATCCACGATCTGGCTCAGGCGCTCCATCGCCAACGCCTCGCTCCACTTGCTCCGCACCTGCACGGCGTGAAGACGCTGTACGTTGTGGCGGTCAATATGATGGCCGGCATCCCGATCGATTTGCTGACCGACGCCTACACGATCAGCTATGTGCCGTCGGGTACATTTCTGGCGCGTTCGCAAGACAAGTCCCCACCGACGGGGTCGACGCTGCTGGCACTGGGCGATCCGATCTTTCACCGTCCCGACAAACCATCGAACGAACCCGGACTCTCACCACCGGGTGGACTACTGATCACCTCGATGGCCCCAGGTGGTGCTGCCGCCGCTGCCCAGCTCCAACGCGGCGACGTACTGCTGACGTATGCCGGCGTGCAACTCGTTTCGCCGACACAGTTGGCCACGGCGATCGCCGAGCAGTCACAAACGCCGGAGATTCCGCTGACAGTATGGCGCGACGGGGTGGAGTTCACGCGGACCGTGCAGGGGGGGGATCTGGGTGTCGTCTTGGAAAAAGATCCCGCCCCGCAGGCGTTTGCCAATCGCCGCCAAGCCGACGCCATGCTGCGGGCCCTGGGCGGAGGAGCATGGGACGAGTTGCCGGGCACACGGGTCGAAGTGACTCAACTGGCCCGCCTGTTTGGAGACAAGTGCAGTGTGCTGCTGGACTCGGCAGCCAGCGAACAATCACTGGACGAGTTGCGCAGGAAGGGTGAACTGTCGACCTACCGCTATCTCCATTTCGCCACGCATGGCGAGGCGAACAACGTGCGGGCAATGGAGTCGGTGCTGATTCTGTCCCTGGACGCTCTGCCGGAAACACCGCGGCTTCGCGCAGGAGAACCGGTTGTGAATGGACAACTTTCGGCCAGGGAGGTGTTGGAGTTCTATAGTCTGCAGGCGGAGCTGGTAACACTTTCGGCATGCGACACCGCCTTGGGTCGGCCGGGAGGCGGGGACGGACACTTGGGTTTCGCGCAGGCGTTTCTCGCCGCCGGCAGTCGCGCCGTGTGTCTGAGCTTGTGGAAAGTGGACGATTCAGCGACGGCTCTGCTGATGACCCGTTTCTACGAGAACATGCTTGGCAAGCGTCCCGGCCTGGCAGAGCCGATGCCGAAAGCGGCGGCTCTGGCCGAGGCGAAACGCTGGTTGCGTGAGCTTTCCACCGATCAAGTCCTGCAACTGACGGCGGCGGCCACCGACGGGGTCGTACGTGCGAGTCGCCGCAAGGACAGACCGATGAGGCCGGCCGTCCCCGCCACCGAACAATCGGCAACGACGGTCACGCAGCCCTTTTCCCACCCCCGCTACTGGGCCGCTTTCATTCTGATCGGTGATCCCAATTGAGCCGTTGCGTCAAGCAGACGACTTCGTTTGCACGCGCGCTTCTCGGCACGTGGTTCCATAGCTGGAGCCTTGAGGCATCTTTGGCAGTCCCATCGCTCCAGTGTTACCGGAGTGTTGCCGTAGGAAATCGCGAGTTGCCCGAACAGACAATCGCAACAGCTGCGGCTCGCCCCTTGCGTCTGTCACCGGTTCCAGAAGCGAGACCCCGCGAGTTGCGTTGTGGCACTCACTTCTTTCACGATTCGAAAACCAATGTTCCGGCCATAGCTTTCAGAGGACTTGCTGGGGATCCGGCACGCGGATCGCTGGAGGGCAATCCGTCACAAATGGCAGCCGCCACGCACGGCGAATGGGCCCGCGGCCATGGGCCCAACTGGATCGATCACGGCGATTCGCTCGGCACGATCTGGAGGTTGTCCACATAGAACACGGCGGCCACGGCTGCGTCGGCGATGAAGCCGGCCCAGTCGAGCCGGCGGAAGTTGGGATCGCACGGCAGTTCGAGTTGGCTGAGTGTCCCGCCGAGGGGACCATATCGCAGTGTCCATTTTCCCTCGGCGTTGTCGCCGAGCCGGCAGGTGATTTCGATGTGCAGCCACTGGCTCAGCGGTACCGTGCCGATGTGCTGGCCGCCGGACAGCAGCTTTCCGTCGCCCTCGATCCGCAGCGAAGGTCCGATGCGATAGGAGCCGCCTTCGTACTGGCGCCACTCGAAATGTCCGATCGCGCCGGGTTCGATTCGCACATCGAAGCTCCCTCGAACCGGGCCGGCCGCCAAGTGCGGCGAATACCACAGGTGCGGGTTGAAGCTGTACGTCTGGCCGGGCGCGTCGACGAATTTCAGGCACTGCTTTCCCTGCGCAGCCAGTTCGTCGGTCACCAGGATGTTGCCCACGCTCTCCACGCTCACGGTCGGGCCTTCCGGCAACATACCCGCCAAGGCCTCCTCGAAATCGTCCTGAATCGTTGTCGGCTGCGGTTCCGGACGCGGCTGGGGCACGTACACTTGCCGCTTGATCCGCCGCGGGGCATGCACCCACCGCGGGTCGCCGTACAGGCCGATCCGGCTCGCGTCGATCGGGACGAAACCGAGTTGGAAAGCGGGAGAATCGGGCTGCAGGCGGAAGTCGAAGTTGGCCGCGTCCACGAAGTGGGGATCGGCGATCAGCGAATTCCGGTCGTGACCGCGTGCCTGCCACTCCGCAAACGTCGCCTCAGCGAAGCGGATGTCGCCGTCCGGACGCGACGTGTCCCAGTACAGGTTCTGGTCCATCGTGAACCGGTCGTTCGTCCAGCCGCCTTTGAGCAGCTTGCCGTTGTCGAAGTACACGATGTTCCGCTCGAACGTGAACGAGATATGGTCCTCCTGACGAGCACGGCTCAGTTGATGATCCCGGCCGAATGCCCAGATGTTGTTGCGGACGATATTCTCCCGCCCGTAGTGCTGGTGGAAGTTGGCGTACGTGGTGCCGTAGCCGATGTTGTTCTCGATCAGGATTCCGGTGCTCCCTTCGTCGGTGTAGATCGCCAGTGAGCCCGTCCCGAAGTCGTAAACGTCATGCACCAGATTGTTGCGCACGACCGTTCCCGGGGAATCTCCCAGGCAGTAGATGCCCCCCATGTCTCCGAGCACTCCTCGGCCGATATTGTGGATGTGGTTGAACTCGATCACGTTGTGATGGGCGCTGCTCGGGGCGTATCCCCAACTCCAGCCGACGGAGATGCCCGTGTAGTACAGGTCGCAGATTTCGTTGTGCGAGACCCGGTTGTGGCTGGTCCGGCCGATCCAGATGCCGACGGCGCCGGGGTCGATCTTGCCGCCGTCGTAAATCAGGTTGTTGTCGACGGTGTTGCGCTGGGCGGTTTCGGGCTCGGTGCGCGGGTCGCTCTGCTCGCCCAGTCGCACGCCGCCGGCGCCCAGGTCGTAGATTTCGTTGCGGGCGAGCAAGTTGTCCTGACAGCCGAACCGCAGCCACGCGCCGTACGTGCCCAGGTGCGCCAGTTCGCAGCCCTCGACGGCACAATTCCGCGCTCCGAGAGCCTCGATTGCGCCGGGAAAATCACAGGCCGCCTGGATCGAAGCATGACCCTGCGGCGGCACCTCCCAGTCGGTATGCAGCAGGCGCAGGTTCTCGAACCGCAGGTGGGATACGAATTCGTTTTCCGCCGGCTTGCCCCTGAGTAGAATCAACTGCTTCGCGACGGGGGCGATGACGGTCGCCTCCGTCAGATCCTCCTCGGGAAACGGGATGTACGAAAGGAGACCGGTTCTTCGGTCCAAATGCCACTCGCCGGGCGCATCCAAGGCTTCCGGCGCGTTCTCGACGAAGTAGCGGACGTTGCCGCCCCAGTGATCGAAAGCCCACGGTAGTGGACTGCGGAAGGTGACCACGCGCTTCGCCTCGTCCACGGACGCAATCCGCTGGTGGCCAACCTCCCAGGACTGGTACACGACGACGATGGCTTCATCGAGGTTGGCAAACGGCGGGATGTCACCTGGCCTGAAGCGAAACGCCAATCGGGCGCTGGAGGACGGCTGGCCGGTGTTCGGGTCGGTGATGGGCGGCGCCTGGCCGGCGGTGCGGAAATAGTCATCGTTCGGCATGCGCGCTCGGGTCCGGCGCTGGCCGTTGACCCACAGCGCGGCAAACGACCATTGGCCAGTTTGCACTTCTGGGAGATGCGCGACCCAGCGGTCGCCTTGCTGCTGCCAGCCGGCGATCCGTCGGCCGCCGGAGATGACCGGCCGCTGGTTCTCATCGCCGACGTAGGTGATCGGGCACTGCTGCGTACCGGAATCCCGCGGCTCGAAGACCAGCGGTTCGGAGACGGCATACTCTCCGCTCTGGAGATGGACACGGATCGGCTGCCGCAGTCCTTCAGCGGCTTTCAGCTGGCGGATCGCGTCCCGCGCGCGGCGAGCGAGGCGAACGGACCGTCGGTTCGTTCCGCATTCGGATCGGGTTGCGTACCCGACCAGTCATCGGAGCCGCCTGGGGAGACGTAGAACTCGGCGGCGATTGACGGCACCGGCGCCGCGCCGCACACCATGCCGACAACCGCAACGAGAATCCATCGAATGAGATCGCAGCGCATGGCGTCCTCGGTAAGCTTGGGGTGCAAAGCCGTTGGAGGGGATCGTCGAGTGCCTTGCAGTAAACCACAACGCGTAGGCGTTGTCCAGGTTGTTCACCGAGCCGTCCTCCCCACACGTGGTCGATCGTGCCGCTCACCTGGCAGTCTTTCGTCCAGCGGTCGAAGCAGTGAACACACTATGCTTTGCGCTTTCTGGCTAGTACCGCTTCCACAGCATCCGACAAAACCGTTGCTTCAATCACGGCCGGACCCCAGTCGAAGTATTCCGGCCGTCTTCCGAGAGCTTCTGCAGCCGCGTCGGAAAGCGACTCTAGCCCGCCAAGAGACAAGACTGCGCGGCATTCCGCAAGGGCTGCCGCTGCTCGCTCTGACAGCGTCGTCAGGCCATCCAAGGAGAGGTCAACTGCTTGATACGTCGACAGCGCCGCGGCAACGGCATCAGGAAACGCTGCGAGTCCGTTGAGGTAGAGACCGGGGCCTTGGTGCTCAGCCAGCGCCGCTGCCGCCCCCTCCGACAGCGTCAGCAGGCCATTGAGGCACAGGCTTCCGTCATGTCGCGCCAGTATCGCTGCGGTTGAATCGGAAATCACGGTCAAGCCGTTGAGACAGAGGTCGCCGCGGTGCTGTGCCAGCGTTCGGGCTGTCACCTCCGACAGCATGGCGAGACCGTCGAGGCGGAGCCACCCTTGGTGCTTGGACAATGCCTCTGCAGCAACATCGGACAATTCAGTCAGACCGGCGAGTGAAAGGTCACCGCAGCGCTTCCCCAGCGCTTCGGCCATGTTATCGGATAGTGATGTCAAGCCATCGAGAAGTAGTTGTCCCTGGCACTCTGAGCATCCGGATTGCTCGTCGCTCGTGTTTTGTCGTTGAAATTGCTCCCCATTCATTGCCCCCCCTTGTCCTTTGTCTTGGAGAATTGCTGATCCTCACGGTACAATCGCCGCGCCTCGTCCACCGAGGTCGCACACTCTATAAGAACTTACGAACCGGCGAACCACAAGCAGTACCGAGACCGTCGTCGCCTCGCGTCACAATCGTCACAACGAGGGGGCCTGGTTGCCCCCTTGAGCTTTGCCCGTTCTCCCACCGTCAGGACAGCAGTTCATTCAAGGCGGCCCGATCCAGGGTCTTCAACCGCTGGTTCTTGGGCAGGAAGATGTCGTCATTGTGGTAGTCGTTGCAAGTCAACAGCTTCGGCGGATAAACGCCCGGCTTCACGATCAGGGTGTTGTCGCCGCGCCCGCCGTGGATCTCGAGCTTTCGAGTTGCCCCTGGATAGTCGAAGCCGAACAGGACATCGTCTCCGGCACCGCCGTGCAGATACCCATGACCTAAGCCGTCCTGCAAAATGTCGTTGCCGCCGTTGCCGTACATCTTGTCGAAGCCGATGCTGCCAAAGAGCTTGTCATGGTCCGCGCCGCCTTTCAACAGGTTCACGGTTGTCTTCTCGTCCTCGGCGCCGCCACCTGCTATCAGCGTGTCGTTCCCCGTTCCGCCGCACAGCCGGTCGCTACCCGCTCGGCCGTCGAGCACGTCGTTGCCCCCCAGGCCGAAGAATACGTCGGCTCTGCCTCCACCGAAGAACTGGTCGACGGCCGCTCCCCCGACCGCCTGGCAGGGCACCGCAGTGTTGTTGTACAACGTATTGTTGCCGTTGTACGCCAAGAAGACGATACTCTTGACGCCATTGAACTTCTGTTCGTAGACGATGTTAATGCCGTTGACGTAGTGGGTATAGGCGACTTGCACCCCGCGGTTGGCTACCAGTTCGACTCGGTCGTCCCCCTTGCAGCCCTGGATGACCAGGGTGCCCCGAGCGTCGACGTGGGCTTTGGGGGGACTCATGCTGGCGGCCGCAGCGGTGCTGCCCATTGCCGCCAGATTCCGCAGTTCGGCCGCCTCCTGCTGTGCCAGGCCCTCAAACTCCGCCGCAGGAATGTCCGTTGCAGCGCCGAGCGACATGGGCGTCGCCGACATCATTGTTCGACCTTCCAGGCCCTCGGAGCCGAGTCTGCGGTTTGTGGTTTTGCGTTTGCTGGTGCCGTGTTTGTGACGGCGAATTCCGAAGCGCTGAAACATGGTGCGAATCTCCACTCTGGTGTGAATAAGAACGGGAAACCGACACAACGGGGCTCCTTCGTCCCAGCGACGTCACCGCGTCCGCCGACCGGGAACGGTCCATAACACGCCTGTCGCGGCCTGCCCATCGTTGCTGGCAAGCAGCCCTGATGTACAAGGCGAGACATGATGGAAACGTGGGCGCGAGTTTGTGGGAGAATCTCAGGACCGGAGGGTGGGGCAAAGTCGATCCTTGGAAACCCGGCGGTCAGGTCCCGCGTCGATTCACGATGACTTATAGCGGCCTGATGTCTATCCATGTCGCGGATGGCGGGCCGACCTCTCTGTATGGAAGGGATCTCGCTACCACGAGATCGAACGGCTGGCGGACGGCGGGTTCGAGCATCGCCTGTTGTTCGCGGACGGGCCGGAACTGGTCATTTGCTTCGCGGACCTGCGTCTCGAGTATGTGGACCTGCAAGCACCGAAGGCCTAGCCTGGGCCTCAATCCGAGGATTTTCACGCCGTCGGTCGAGGATGGTCTCGTTGGCTGTCCAGGTCGACCGCCGATGCGACCAGTACGAGGCGCAGTTGGGACATGCCCGCCGGAGGTGCAGTGGCGCTGTCCAGCCAGGAGGATAGGACGTGAGGGATTCTTCATGTCTGCCTGGCTTCGTGGTTTGCCGTCTGGTGTTGACCCCCATTGCACGTCCGTGAGTCGTTTCGGTTATCGTCTGCCTGACTTTGCGCAGCCTGTTTCAGAAGTGGCATGACACCGAGCAGCCTCTTGCAGGCTTGCCGCTCTCGGCACTATGGGGAAGAGGGGCACGGGACGGCGGGGGCGGGCGGGGGGGAGGGGGAGGCGGAGACCGCGGGATCGGGGGGTGGCGGAGGAGGGGGGGGGCAGGCGGATTCGTGGCCGGAATGGGGGGGGGCCGGGTCGGGGCGGTGGAGAGCAGGACGCCCCGACAGATCAGGGCAGGGAGAGGCAGAATAGAAGCCCGATCCATAAAATAACCTACTAAAAAAAAATAAACAATCTTCCACGACGAGACAAACTTCCTATGCTGGCGGATATGGCGCCGGCCCGTGTGCAATCCTCACACAAGATTGCGGCCAGCCGATTCAATGCGGCTCACCAGAACTCCCTCTCTCCTGGCCTTGACGCCGCTCGGCCCCCGCACCGTGCTGTCGCTCCAACGCCATCAGCAAGTCGAAGATTTCGGCGGACCGGTCGCAGAAGGACAAGTAATCCGCAATGTCCAACGGGCGGTAGCCGCCCCAGGTACGGGCATGGAGGTCCGCGCCGGCTTCGACGAGCAAACGGATAATTTTCTCGCCATACCGCAAGTCTCGATAGATGGTATAGTACGTGGCGTCGTGCAGCGGTGTCCACTTTCCCGGTTCGGTGGCCGCGTTCACATCGGCGCCGCGATCCAGCAACAGTCGGACCATGTTGAGCGATCCGGATTTCGCGGCATAGTGCAAGACGGTACCACCGAGCGATCCCCAGGGTAGCTCGAGGGAGTCTTCTGTCGGAGGAGACGCCGGCGCATCCGATGGTGGCCGGCGATAAGCGCGAATCAGTTCGGGTTGACGGTCCAGTATCGCACGCACTCGATCGCATTCCCCCAACGCCACATGCTCAAAGAACCCCGCCTCGGCACCGTGCCGGATCAGCGCCCTGGCCACGTCCAGACGACCTTCCTCGATCGCATGATCCAGCGGTGATTGTCCGTTGTGGTCACGTTGGCTCAGATCGATACCGGAACGCACCAGCAGCTCGGTCATCTCTTCGCTGCTGGCCAGGCACAGCAAGGTCCTCCCGTGCGACGCGAGCTGGCCCGCGTCGGCACCACGCGCGATCAGCATTTCGGCGAGGCCCACACGGTCACCGCTGATAGCCAGTTCCAGCGCGCTGCAGTTCCACAACCCAGGGCGGGGGCGCTGCTGCCGCGCGTGGACATTCGCCCCCAGCATGATCAGGGCCTCTGCCGCTTCCGAATGACCGCTGCAGATAGCCAGCAACAGTGGCGTCTTGCCCGCTCGACCAAATCGAGTTTCGAGCTCCGCGCGCGCTCCACGAGCTATCAGGTAATCGAACATGCGCGGCTCGCATTCCCACTGGACAGCCACGTGCAACAAGCTCTGGCCGCTACGCCCTTCGCGCCAGTGGACTTGATCAGGCTCATTGTCCAGAATGGCGTCCAGCAGCTCGTAATCCTCCGACACGACGCCCAGCAGCACACTGGGCGTGGCGCCGTATTCGATCAGTACTTCACATGCCTCACCACCGCCATCCAGGATGCTTCGATCGAGCGGGGTGAGGCCCTGCGCGTTCCGCGCGTTGACGTCGCCACCGGCTGCCACCAGGCGTTGGACGAGGCCTACCGTGTCGCACGGCTGCGGGGAGTAACCCCGCTGCACACAGGCCCAATGCAGAGGCGTGTTGCCCTCTTCATCCGTCTCGTGGACGAGATGTGGACCCTGCTGCAGCAGGCGGTCCACAACCTCCACATTCGTCGCCGCGGACGCCGTCAGGATATCGTGTTCCGCCCCGTGTTGGGCCAGCAGCGCGAACAGTCCCGGGAGCGATTGCTGACGCAGCAATAGACGCAGAGGCAGCCCTCCCGCAGGCAGTCTCCTGCGCCAGGTCCGGATCGCGCTCCAGCGCCTCTTCGAGGAACTCCCAGTCCCCCGCGCTCCGAGCACCTTCTTCCAGCACCCGGAAGTACCTGGCCAGCAATTCCGCCGTGATCGATTTATTCATGTACAGGTTGCCCAAGATCCAGCTAGGGGCGCAGACACCGCTGCGGCCGCAGCGGCGGTTCGGTCACCATTCTACCGCCGCCGCAACTCACCACCAAGGCTGCGGCCGGGGTGTCGGTTCGCCGAAGTGGATTCCCTTCGCAGTACTCGGCAGGGCAGGTGCGCCCTTGGGCCACGTCGCTGGGAGGAACTCCCGAGAACGCAGTCGGGCAATGCCGTGCCGACGTGGCGGCAGATCACCTCCAGTGACATGAACGCTCCACATACGCTTGGCGGCGGACTGCCGGCTCTGCCGAATTGGGTATGAAACGCTTTCTTCGGGCAGTTCGACCCCAGTCGCCCGACCGGATTTCGCACGAGACAAGACATGTCGGTCGAATCGGGCAGGCGGTCGTCACCCCGGAGATGCGCTGTCGGCGACCGTAAACCTGACGAGCTGGACTAGCTGGCCAAGGGCCATGCATTGGAACGTGTAGTCTCCGGGTTGCAAGTTGCCGAGTTCGTAATCGTGAGATGCATGGGTGGCCGCGTTGCCAACAACACCGGAAAAGACTTCGATATGGGGTGCGACGATGAATGTCTTGTCCTGACGCGTCACGTGTCCCCAATCGATCACGCGATATCCCGTGTGAAGAAACGTTAGCGTGACATGAGCCTTGGTCGGCTGATGCGCGGCGACAATCCGGATATCAGCGTCGGTGGGAACGAACGGCATCCAACGGGGCACATCGACGAAGAAGGTGTTCCCCTCTTGCGTGTCTCGTCCCCAGTTGCCCAAGCTGACAAAGCTTGGCAGCTGGACGCTCATGCCCCCGTCATTCGTCGTTGTTTGCACCTGGACGGCATCGGGCGACGGTACATTGGCGACAGGTTGAGGCAGCGGCCGAGCGGCTGGTATAGTGACCTCGAGCGCCGCGCGCCACGGCTTGCCGGTTCAACTCATCGATCACCAACAGCACATCTCGTGGTGTCAAGTGGCCGTCCTCGTGGACGTCCCAGTGAACCGCCGTGGACCCCACCGGGTTGTCAGCCGCTTCCCCCGCGCCTTGACTGCTGTCGCCGGGTGCCCCGGCGCCATCATCTCGCAGATTGAGCTTGTCGAACAGCAACAGAGCGTCAAGGGTCGTAACCACGCCATCGCCATTGACGTCTGTGGGCTTGGCGTCGTTGTGGTATCCACGCGGCCAGGCGGTCGAGTCGACCGCGCCGAGGTCAGAGGTGTCCACGCCGGGCAGCGACAATGTCGCCGCGCCGAACAAGGCGGTGGACGAAAGCGGCTCCACCCCAGGGCATTCTTCGGCATCCAAGCCACCGCACATCGCACCCGAGGAAAGGACGACGCGAGACTCGAGTCGCTCCAGCCGCAGCTTGCGAACGCTGTCTCGCAGCCCCTGTCTCCTCTTGCTGTGTTCCTTGCTTCTCAGGTGAAATCGCATCGTTTCCTCCTCGCCGGTTACTGGTCGCGGCCGTCGAACATTATTTCGTTCACCTTCGTCGCTTCCCTGCCTTGCCTTCTCGCGGAGGTGTCACCGCGCGATTTGTCGTACTGGCGGCCTGTTGCCGGGCCAACACACAGCGAAATCCGTTTTCCCGGGCATCTTTCCAAGCCTACGGTTAAAGGCGAGCTGACGCGGCATTTGGGGCGCGCGGTGTCGAAAATCCATTGACCATCAACTTCCGCGCCGTGGAGGAAGGTTGGAAAACTCGCGCACACAGATCATCTTCGGGTCAGTTTGGGTCTTGGCAGGCTGCCCCAGAAATTATTCCAGATTTTGCGCCACGAGCCGGACGCTCTTACGCCCATATACACGGCGGCGAGTTGTCAGCGTCTGACCACGGCCGGACATACTGCAGCCAAGCCAAGGCCCGTCAGCAATGGCAGGCCGCATCTAGCGAATCGAAACCCAACTGCGGCGGTGGACATGAAGGCCCGGCCAGATCGTCTTGTATCCGCGTCTCGACATTCGCCCAAAAAGACTCAAAGGAGACGGACATGAAACGCAAGGGATGGTTCAAGAACCGCGGGTTGCGGGGTGTTGGTTCGCGACGGTTGGTCTTTGAGCCTCTCGAACGACGAGAACTACTGTCCGTCGTGATTGAAGCGAACGGCAGCGATTGGTACGGGGATTCCAGCACTACACGGAAGGGTGGCGATGGCGGATCCGTGGACGTCCGCTTCAATTGGAATTTCGACGGCGGCAGCGACAAGGAAATCAACGCTCAGCGTCCTGACCTGGTCGGTTCGACCGATCTCATCGCAGGAACGTATCACTTCCGCCAAGTCGGCAGAGAGACGATCCGGCCGAGATCACGGTCCACGGAAAGGTCGTGATCTACGCGCAGTACGTTTTCAATGCGCAGATCATCGGGGTCTTTGATGACAGTAAGGTTCCTGAAGTGACGATCTACGCTGGTGAGCCGCTATTTCTTGATTCCATCCCTTGTTGCCTGTCTTAGCGGTTAGTCCAACCTACCACCACGTGGACGCCGACCTTTCGGCTCCGGACAACACGGGTCTCTCAGGAGGTCGGATCGCTTTCTACACAAGCTATGGCTTTGGTGCCACTCCCGTTAGCGTCGAGGCCGACGGAGGTTGGGGCAATAACGGTGGGGCAGGCGGGGCCGGTGGGCAGGTCGAGCTGCGGTTTCCGCATGGCGATCTCACGCTCACCGATGTCACGGCGAACGGCGGACCCGCCATGGGCATCCCTGCTCAGGGTGCGGGCGGCATGGGGGGCGTGGGGGGGAGTATCCTGGTGCAGGGATCGAAGATGGACTTCTCGGACTTCGAAGCTAACGGAGGGTACGGCGGTCAAGGGGCCAGCGGAACGCAGAGCTCTGTCAATGGAGGGACTGGCGGCGAGGCGGCGCAGGCGGCGTGATTAGCGTTTATGGAAATGCGGGAGGATTTGCGTACACCGAATATGAGTGCGACGGTGGATCAGGCGGAGAGGGCGGTATCGGCTATTCTGGCACAGCGCAGGCACGTGGCGGAAAAGGGGGCGACGGAGGGAAACGGGGCATCGTCCTCGTAAACGGGAAGTCACAACCGGGTCCCGTGGGCGGAATTGGTGGCGCGGGGGCAGCCATCCGATTCGTGGTGCAAAGGGGACGGACGAACAGTCAATCGCGCGCCTCCGCCGCTGCCTCCCACCATCGACCTGGCAACCCAGGAGGATGAATGGACCATCCTCTGGTACGCAGCCGGCGATGCGAACACCGAACACGCCATCATCAAGGATCTCGGTTATCTCGAAAACGTCGACCTCGCGTCCGTGGGCATCAACGTGGTGATGATGCTCGACCGGTCAGAGGACCCCTATGGCAGCGTGCCGAAATCGTTCCCACTCGGGAACTGGACGGACACGGGTGTTGGCAAGCTCGTATACGACGGCTCCGAAGGCGTCAGCACTGCATTCGTTTCCTGGGGGGAGCAAAACACGGGGAATCCGGACACACTCGTCCGGTTTGTCGAATACGGGAAAAGGGCCGCACCGGCCAAACGCTATATGCTCGTCATGAGCGGCCACGGCGCAGGATGGGGTGGTTTCGGTATGGACGATTCGTCTGAGGACCCGCATTTGAAGGAGCCGTACCTTTGGTGGGTAAGCCGCTGTCTGATCGCATTACTCCAAGTGAATTCGCGTTCGCACTGGATGCGATTGCGTCCGGTGATCCCGAGTTTGACTTTGATATCGTAATGATGAGCAATAACTGCTTGACGCAGTCGGCGGAAATTGTCGCCGCGCTTCCGGGACATGCCGACTACTATCTGGCGTCCCAGTCAACTGTGGACGTTGGAAGAAACAATCTCTTTTTCGACCTTGTTGCTCCTTCGTTGTTGTCGGCGGAAATGGCTCGATGAGCTCGCAGCTCAGCCAAAGGTCTCTTCTGAGTCCCTGGTACGCAGGATCATCGCCACTGCGCCTGGAACTACGGGTGACGTATCGGCGATTGCCGTGTCGGAATACGCTAAGTTACAGACGTTGCTCGACCAGTTTGTCGACGCGGCGATGGCAATACCGTCGCGGTCATCGAACGGCGACACACCCATTTGGATTGGACTGTCCAAAGCCGCCGCCGGTTCAATGAGTTACGGGTACGACAATACCGATCTGTACAGTTTCATGGAGCGAGTGCCTGGTGAGGTCGGCACCTTGGATGGCAGTTCCGAACTCGTGAAACTGTCACAGAAGATTGTATCAGCGCTAAAAGTTGGAGCGAGCTTGGTGCTCGAACGAACGGGTTCACCTGCCGCCCATGGGCTGTCCATATACCTGCCGATCCAGGGCGTGTCGGTGGCGGATGAGTACTGCGACTCGTTCATGGAGTTGCCTTGGTTCGCAGGGAAATGGCATCGCTTCCTGCAGACCTTGCCAGGGCCGAACGGAGGAAACGGGGTTGCCAGGGAGAATGTGTCGGCGGATTGGGGAGATTCAATCGGCACATCGCGTCTGATTGTGGCAGCGACGCCTCGCCCGGCGTCGATTCGGACGGCGATTGAACGAAACAACGATGTGGATTTCTTCCGTATTGACGCGGTCGCGGGGCAAGTGTTGAGTTCGTCCTGTGTTTCCACGGATCCCGGTTTGAAATCCAAGCTCTGGCTGTTCGGACCCGACAGAAAGACCGTGATCGCCGCGAATGACGGCGGATCAACGGGTGTGGCGGCGTTGAACGGGATCGCACTGAAATCCACCGGTTCATACTACCTCGCCGTCGCGGACCGGCAGGTCGCTTCGCCGCTGGCTCCGCAGGGTGGGGCGTCCACAGGAGGCTACTTGCTGGATCTGGTGGTTGGCAGCCCAACGGAAATGAAGCCCACCCTCGTCCTCTCGTCGGCTAGTGTCGCGTTCGGCAATGTCCTGGCTCAGGAAAACCACCGGGCGGGTCGTCACGATCACCAACACCGGATATCAACCGTTGGTTCTCCACAGCATCTCGACGGGTCAATCCACCGACTTTTTTGCTCCCGCTATCGCCGTGCCGATGCCAGTCGTGGTTCCTCCGAAGGCGACGTACGACGTCAACATCGGACTCTGCGCGGAAACCACCGGTCCGAAGTCGACGTCATTGGGCATCTCGTCGAATGACGCCGCCCGTCCGGTCGCGAGTGTCGCCCTCAGTGCCAATGCGGGGCCCGCAGCCTTGGTATCGATTAGTGGCGTGACGTTGCCAGAAGGGAATAGCGGCACAACGACGTTCGTGTTTCCCGTCACTCTGTCGGCGGCACCAACCGTCGATGTGACGGTTGGCTACCGGGTCCTGGACGGATCCGCCAAGCTGGCCGACAAGGACTATGATAAGCCGACGAGCCTCACGGTGACCATCCCCAAGGGACAGACCAAGGGGACGATCGTGATCTTGGTTCGCGGCGACACGAAACCGGAACAGAACGAGGATTTCACGGTCAAGCTGGTCTCCGCGACCAACGGCGCGATTAACACGAGCAAGGCGATCGCGAAGGGGACCATCCTCAATGACGATCCGCCCAGCGTGTCGATCGGTCCTGTCACCAAGCCGGAAGGGAATAGCGGGCTGACCAGGTTCGAGTTCCCCGTGACGCTCTCGGCCCCCCCCACCGCCGACGTCACAGTTACCTTTCAGGTCGCCGATGGTACCGCCAAGCTGACCGACAAGGACTATGACAAGCCGACGAACCTCAGCGTGACCATCCCCAAGGGACAGACCAAGGGGACGATCGTGATCTCGGTGCGGGGCGATACCAAATTGGAGCAGAATGAGGATTTCACCGTTAAGCTGGTTTCGGCGACCAACGGCACGATTAACACGAGCATGGCGATCGCGAAGGGGACCATCCTCAATGACGATCCGCCCAGCGTGTCGATCGGTCATGTCACCAAGCCGGAAGGGAATAGCGGGCTGACCAGGTTCGAGTTCCCCGTGACGCTCTCGGCCCCCACCATCGCCGACGTCACAGTCACCTTTCAGATCGCCGCTGGCACCGCCAAGCTGGCCGACAAGGACTATGACAAACCGACGCACCTCAGCGTGACCATCCCCAAGGGACAGACCAAGGGGACGATTGTGATCTCGGTGCGTGGCGATACCAAATTGGAGCAGAACGAGGATTTCACCGTTAAGCTGGTTTCGGCGACCAACGGCACGATTGACACGAGCAAGGCGATCGCGAAGGGGACCATCCTCAACGACGATCCGCCCAGCGTGTCGATCGGTCATGTCACCAAACGGGAAGGGAATAGCGGGCTGACCAAGTTCGAGTTCCCCGTGACGCTCTCGGCCCCCACCACCGCCGACGTCACAGTTACCTTTCAGATCGCCGCTGGCACCGCCAAGCTGGCCGACAAGGACTATGACAAGCCGACGCAGCTCAGCGTGACCATCCCCAAGGGACAGACAAAGGGGACGATCGTCATCTTGGTCCGGGGCGACAAGAAACGCGAACCGGACGAGGATTTCACCGTGAAATTGACTTCCGCAACGAACGCAATACTCACTGCCGGCAAGAAGGTCGGACGCGGGACGATTCTCAATGACGACTAACGGCTGAAGATTGCTCTGATGGAAAAGCCTCAGATCGCGTTCGCTATCTTGTAAGCCGGACGTGGGAAGGTGAAAGGCCGGATTAGTCTGAGCTGGTTGCCGTTGCCAAATCTGTACCGTTGCCAAATCAAGTCGCTTGGGCCGACCACCTCTGTGCCGTGAAGCGGTTACATTCCGCAGCCCTGGGTCAGCGGCGCAGCCTCGCCACCCTGGGAGACGGGCAACCACCGGCCACGATACCCCGAAGGGTTTTGACAGCTGACCACGACGACGGTCCGTTTGTCCTGAGCCCTGGTGAGACGGTACCCTTGTGAAACGCCTTCGGCGTATCGGATGGATCGAAACCGATAACCCCGGGTGCGCCGCGAAACGCGGCGACCCGGGGCTCTGGAATCTCATTCCCGGCTGTTGACGGCTGCAAGGCGAGTCCCTTTAGCTGGTCAGCGTGGGGCGCACGAGGTCTGGATGTCGAGTTTGTCCTGTTTGTTCAAGGCACCCCGGAACTGGATTTGACACGGCCCGAACAGCAAGGGGTGCGGATGATATGTACCGTTACTCGGTTGATCTGAGCGACTTTTGCGACGAGTTGGCCACACGATTGTCGAGTCCCGCCGGTAGAAGCCAGGCGAAAGCGGTAATGCAAGCGGTGGCGGGCCTCATCGTCGGGTCTTGGAAAGGCGCCGATTACTCCGAAACGACCGACGGGCAGAAAGGCCCGTCCATTTGCTTCCCCAAGGGCCGATAGGATGTAAGATTCCCGAATTACACTGGCGGGACCTTGACGTTCCTTCAGGACGCGAGCCAACATGGGGACGAGTTCCCGAGGGCCTACCTGGGGTTGCCGCGACTCGCCGCCGCGCGCTCGTCCATGGAAATCGCCTTCGATCGCGTGGACGGCACGGCCCTCCACGCATCGCGTTCTTCCATGCCCGGGGTATCCCGCAGGTGGGTCTGGCGGTCTTGCCAAACGACGATCACGGTATGCTTCTGTTCGATTCGTGCGGCTGCCCATACCCACCGGGAATTCCGCCCACCGGGCTCGCCATTCACTGGATATGGCGGACTCGCCCAAGAAAGCGGCGACCAGTGGTCCACGGATTTCGTTCCTTTCCAGTGGAATGCGCGCCTCGTTTCGGACGGATGATCGCCTATTGCAACAGGGTGCCAGATAAAACGAAGGCACCTGAATGGCAGAATCACAAGACGGGGCCTTGTCAGGCCAGCCAGCACCACACTTTCGAGGAGGTTCCCATGTCTCCCAGCAAACGATCAAGTCGCCGTCTACAACTCGAGACTTTGGAGTCGCGGACTCTCATGTCGGCGTCCCCGTGGTTGTCGTCTATTCCCGAGGCTGTGGGCCCGGAAGCGTCCGGCGCAGCCGTGTTTGGTCCCCAGCTTCCTTCGACAACCATGGGGTCGCTCGCGGCAAACCAATCGCCGCTCTTTCAGGTATCGTCGTTGCAGGGCGATAATACCGAATTGAAATACGGGGGAGTGGGGAAGGGAAATGTCAAGTCCGGCGAAATCGATACTTGGTACTTCGACGCAAAGCGTGGTGACAAAACTGAGTTGGCGTGGTTAAGCTTGCAATCGCCTCTGCAATTCCACCTGTACGGCCCAGACGGAAAGATATATTCCAACGGGCTAAATGAGGGCAGCGGGAATAAGGGTTACACGCTGACGATGGACGGGAAATACTCCGTCAAGGTTCAAGCCAAACCAAGTACGGGAGGCGGTGACTACAGGCTTGGTCTGGAGCGAATCAGTTCGCCCAGCCTGGACGCCAGACACAATCTTACGTTCGGCAAAGTGGTGTCCGGCAGCATCACCGGGCCATTGCAGAAAGACCAGTATGTCATCGAAGGCGTCGCGGGCCAAAGGATCCAGTTGGCGATTACGTGCTCCGGCATCAACAACAATGCCGTGCTGTTCGATCCCCAGGGCAACATCGTCGGTAACGGCATCATGACCGGTACGGTAGACCGGTCTTTCGACCTCCAGCACACCGGCAAGTACATTCTCCAGATCCAAGACCAGAGTCTATTGAAGACCGGAACCTATCACGTCGGTCTGGAGCGAATCAGCGCGCCAGCCTGGACGCCAAACACGATCTTACGTTCGGTAAAGTGGTGTCCGGCAGCATCACCGGGCCATTGCAGAAAGACCAGTATGTCATCGAAGGCGTCGCGGGCCAAAAGATCCAGTTGGCGATTACGTGCTCCGGCATCAACAACAATGCCGTGCTGTTCGATCCCCAGGGCAACATCGTCGGTAACGGCATCATGACCGGTACGGTAGACCGGTCTTTCGACCTCCAGCACACCGGCAAGTACATCCTCCAGATCCAAGACCAGAGTCTATTGAAGACCGGAACCTATCACGTCGGTCTGGAGCGAATCAGCGCGCCGTTCAGCCCGGACGCGAAAAACCTGCCACCGGCGACCACCGCCAGCGACAAACTCACAACTCCCCTCGAAAAGGATCAATTCAAGGTGAAACTGAAGGGAGGTGTCACGTACACTTTCCGCATCAACGCTTCTAGTTTTGTGCCGGCATTCACGCTGTACAACTCTAGAGGCCAAAGTGTCCTCGGTGTTAAGCAAGGTTCCCAAATCGTCAGGTATACGGTGCCTCAAGGTCAGGGCGGCACCTATGTCCTGCAGATCTGGGATGCGAGTCTCGTGAAACAAGGAGTCAGCTATACAGTCAGGTTCAGGCAGGTGTAGCCTTCCGGCTTCGTGGCAGACCGCCGGAGCTGATTTGTCAGCAGCAACGGCGGTTCCTCATGACCCAGGTCTGCGATCGTGATCTGCCGGAGTGGTCCCTCGTAACCGGCCAACTTCACCGTCTCCTTCAGAATCCGAGGTAGAACTCAGACAGTCACTTTTCGAAGTGGCCGTGCCGCGGGGCGGTGAGGGCACGACGTGGGGGTGCGCGGGAGCGGGAGATTACAGGCGGTCGACCAGCGCGTCGGTTCCCGACACACCGTGACACAACGGGCGTGGCAGTTGACTCTCGGACGTTGTGTGGGCGCGGACCGCAAGCCAGACCTGACGATCACAGGCAAGCTCGTCAAGTCGAATCGGGCTGGCACCCGACGGGGAATCAAGTGCGCGTTAGCACGGTCATGCGAAACCGTCGGACGGCACCGCGGCAAACACGGCCCGACAGTGGGAGATGCCGTGGAACCGCTGCCGGGCCACCTCCCGGGTCCGGCGCAAGACCCGCTCGGCCGTGCCCAACGCCCGCATGCGCTGGCGATCCAGCTGCTGGAACTGCGCCAGCCACACTTCCGGATTGATCCCCCAGCGGGCCAAGGCGACGTGCAGACCCGGCTCGTCCAAGGGCGTGGTTGTCAGTGCCGTGTTGCTCCCGCGTTCGGTGCCGCGGCAGGCGTTTGACTTGGCCATGGCGAGGGGGCCGTTGCTCGTGTCAGAGCAGACGATCGTCGAATTGGACGATCGTAGCCGCAGAGGAAGACGCGCTCTCGCACAGCGTGACCAGCCATGATAGGTACCGATCTCTCCTTCGCGAACGATGTACTTGCGTGCAGATGTCGCGTTCACGGCGGCGCTCTTCGCCTGTCAGCCGCTAAGGGCGATCCGGCTTTCTTTGACCGTCCCGCCATGTTTGTATCTCGCGATCGAGCATCGCAGCAAGTAAATCTACGGCCGGAGCGTCCGGAGACCAATGACCAATCATCTTGGTGCGGTGTGACAGGCGGACGATCGCCACGAAAGCGGTACCGTCGAGGCCGTAATGCCCGCTGTCTCGCGGGAGGGACCGCACTGAGTCGATGGAAACGACCTCGCGGACGAGTTTTGCCTTCATCTTCGAGAGCGGCTGGCGGTCGATTTTCGTGTCAGCGTGGGTTCCGGGCACACGGACCACCTTCTCGGCATCCAGCTCATAGACAATCGTCTCGGCGACGATGCCCAGCGGCTGCCGAGCGAGCAGGACGTAGTCGCCGGCAGGGAGCGTGTACTTCTTCTCCGCCAGATTCTTGAGCACGATTTCGATATGCCAGTTCGGTGGGTCTTCGTCTGCGGGCAGAGGCGGCCCCGTCCAGCCTGCGGCGAGAAGGGCAAACACGATGCATGTGGCAGCTGGCTTCATGTTTCAGCTCCTGTATCGAGTGGTGACGGACCTGCGTACTGTTGTGGCGGGCGGGTGTTCCGCACAGTGGCCCCGTGCTCCTCGTTCAGCACCAGCAGCGAGCACCTCTTCACCAAGTCCTACTCGCTGGTGCTCAGCGACGTGTAGTCGAAGCGATGGCGGTATAGGGCAACTGCTTGCTCACCGTCTGGTCGCACGCCCCAGCCTTCTCGTAGCCCCCTGCATTCGCAGCGCTGTTGTTTCAATCGCCGCTCCGCCCGCAGGCTACGGCATTTCCGCCCGCTGCTCCGCAGACGCTCCCTCCGTACCTCGGCCCGCTGGCTCCGCACCTGGTTCGTGCCCCTGCTCCGCGGAACTGGACTCTCCAGACGGACTCAGGGCCAGCCGAAACCCGGTGTCGTTCGTGCGGCGCCGGCAGGTTGTGGTTGCGGAACACCGTCCGCAAATACGCCGCAGGGTAGTCCCAGCTGCCGCCACGGAGCACCCGGGACGAGCCACCTTCCGCACCGATCGGGTCCACGGCACGCGCGGACAACCCGGATTCATACCAATCGTGGCACCACTCGTACAAGTTCCCGTGGATGTCGAACAAGCCCCGCGCATTGGGACGCAGTTGCCCCACGGCATGCGACCACTGCTCCGCGTTGTCTAGAAACCACCCGTAGTACGGCAACAACCCCGGATCGTTGCCAAAACTGTACGCCGCAGTCATCCCGAACCGACACACGTACTCCCATTCCGCCTCCGTCGGCAGCCGAAAACCTCGTCGATCCAAGCGGACCCTCGGGTATTGCGGGTTGCCCTCCGCATCCTTGGGCAGCGACTGCGGATCGTCATAGCATTGGTCTGCTTCCGACAGCTGAGACTGGAGCGTCAACCAACGACAATATTCGACGGCCTCAAACCAGTTGACACCGAATGCCGGATCAGTGGGTCCGAGGTTCCTCTCGAATCGACGCTCCTGGGCAGCATGCGTCTGTCCACGATCCACAGGGTCATATTGTTGCCACGTGACTTCGTGCATGCTCACCGCCAGCGGCCGCGTCAGCTGGACCTGGTGCTGTCGCTCGTCGGCCTGGCGACCGTCCTCGCCTTCGGGCGAACCCATCAGAATCTTGTCGGGCTGAAACACGACGAAGGTGAAGTGGAGTTTCGACGCCGACATCATGGGGCCGCCCACGGGGCCCGGAGTGGCCCCCGTCACGTCAGTGGGTTGTGGTGGAATCTCCCTGACAAACCACTCACGTTGGCCCGTCTCGTCATACGGCAACGGTGTGTGGTCCACCTTGGTCACCTCCTCGGCAAAGCCCCATTGCCGTAGCAGCCAACCGGTGGCTCCGTGGATGGCTGAACTGGGATCCTCCGCGTAGGACTCGACCAATTCTCTTACCAGCGAGTCACGTCGGGAGTCATCGATTGCGGTAAGCGGGTAGTCACCCAGTGCCAGCAAGAGGGCAAATCGGCTGCGCACGTCGTTGGTCTGTTGCAGACTGCTCACGAGTTCGTTGGCCTGCACCTCCCGGTCCCGACAGCGGTGCACAAACTGGGTGAGCGATTCCGGGTCGTCCTGAATGTCAAAGGCACCGTGACTCTTTTTCACCTCTCCCAGTCGCAGCAGGCTGATGGCCGCACCGGCACGCTGTCGACCCAATGCCACGCGTTCCTGCTGCGTAAGGTCTTCGGTCGGCCGCGCGTCGACAAGTTCGGATAGGACGCTCTTCACCGTTCCGTCGGACCAGTCCGAAACGAGGGGGAATAGGGTCTTGTACTGCCCGGGAGTCGCGTCGGCCAGTAGCCGGGCCAGCCGGTGACCATCGTCACGGCAATACACCGCCAGGGCGTTGGCCGCCCCGATCTGCTGTGTTTCCGGTAGTCCAGGGTAGGCAAACAGCTTCTCCAGCTCCGGAATCAGCCGCCGCGACACGGGCTGCAGGCTCGGCCACAAAAGCGGCTGATGGATCGGATTCTCCATGACCAACTGGCGGGCCAGGAACGCGAAATCGGGAGCCGACCAGTGCTCCGAATCCGGCGCGTACTGGGCCAACGCCACGCCAGCGCGAAAGCGCTGATTGTCCGGCTGCGACGTATTGTGCAGCGTGTCCCAGAGCGAGGAAGTCACCTGCTCACGATGAGGCTCAAGCACGTCCCGGACAACACTCACGTATCGCGTATCACATTGGTACAGTGCATCGAGAATTCTTGGGTCGTACGTGCCGGTCGCGTCGGCATACGCGAGACGCGCATGGAGCTGCTCGCGCCGTTCGGCGGCACCCGGATCCTCGCGCTGGGCAACCGACCGCACGTATTGTCGGGCCCATATCTGCCAGGGAGACAGCTGTGCGAGGGCGCTCGGCAGGGTCGCGGGATCGGCCGCCAGGACTTTGTCGGCCTGAAAGCGCCCGTAAATCTCGAATCCACTCCAGAGCAGCACCAAGATCAACGACGCGGCCAGCGCAGCTCGCAGGCCATAGACCCGTCGGGAACGTCGCATCATCCGCCGCTGCGGCTCGGTCCACTTTCCGTGATCAGTCAGCCAGCGGATGCTGAGGTCCTCCCACCAGGATGGCAACTGTTGGTTCTCCGGCTTGGTGTTCCACAGGGCAGAACGCTCCGCCAATTGCAGTTCCGCTCGACCGCTACAGGTTTCTTTCTGTTTACGTGTGAGCCAGTCGCGGAGCGACGGCACCAGATAGTCGTGGGTGAGTTGGTAGTAATGAAGTGAGAAGGGAGAAGCGAGAAGAGTGACGCGGGAAGGATCAGAATCCTGCCGGCTGTGCGTTCGCGGTTCTCCCTTCTCACTTCTCTCTTCTCCCGTCTCCATTCCCTCGGGATCAGTCGGCGTGATCAGCCGGATCTCGCTGTCCAGGATCCGGATCAGTTCGCGGAAATCGTCGGGCCGGTGGGAGTAACCCGAAGCGTCGAGCAACGCCTCGTAGGATTGCCGGCTCCCCTTGATGTCGCTGCCGGCCTCGGGGAGGAGCGTTTTCAGGACTGACTGCGCTGCCCGCTGGTGATGCCGGTGCGCGGCGGGTGCGGTGGAACTGCTGAAGGTCTCCTCCAGGAACGTCACGCCCAGCCCCTCGGTGCCGCCGACCTGCGCGAGTGTGGCAGTGGTCCAGGGCTTGCCCTTGAGCATGTCCGCGAACAGCGCCAGACGCACGCAGATGATTTTGCCGTCCAGCGCAAGGCCTGCGACGGCCCGATCCAGGAACTGCTGCTGTTCCGCCGTTAGCTCCACCGCTCCCTCGGGCAGTCGGCCGTACGCGCGTCCGAAGGCGGCCAACACGTGGTGCGCATGGCAGGGGTCGAACAGGTCGACCAAGGCCGAGTTCTTGCCCGGCAGGAACTCGACTTCCACGGTGCGCGAGAAACGGCTGGCGGCCAACCAGAAGTCGTCCCGTACCAACACGACGCATTGGAGCCGCACGCCATCGCAGTGCCGCAGCGCCTGGACCAACTGCGTGTCCTGGTCGCCGCGCCGGGCGTGCAGCCACTGCTCGAACTGGTCCAGCACCACGCACACTTTCGTGCGCTCCGGAACCCACGATCCTTCCCGGATTCCGGCCAGGACTTCCGGCAGCGTCAACTCCGGGGGAATGGCGGTAAAACGGCGGCGCAATCCTTGGAGTAAGCGGAGTTCCGTATCCGCGGGGGCCGCCTCCAGGTACACCGGCACGACATGGTTGGCCAAGCGCGGCAGCAGGCCCGCCTTGATCAAGGACGATTTGCCACAGCCGCTGGGGCCGTAGATCAGCCCCACGCTGAACGTCCCCTCGGCATCGGTCGACTCGATCCGCGTCTTCCAGAACCGAATACTCTCCGGCAAGCCGTCTCGATCCCGGGGGCCAGGCAGCAGGTCCAAGTAGAAATCTGCGTCCTCCGCGTCGAAACTGCGCAGTCCTTTCGGGACGATCCGGCCCGGTGTGCCGGCCGCCACCTGCGGCTGCCGGTCCCGCTGCTCGGCCAGCCACTGGCGCAGATCGACCACCAGATCCGTGGCACTCGAGTAGCGATCCACGGCCCGCTTGGCGAGACATTTCAAACAGATCCGTTCCAGTTCCGTCGGCACGTGCGGACAGGTCTGACGGGGTGGACGGGGATCCCGATGCTCGATCTCGTCAAACAGTTCGGGGGTGGTGGCTCCCGCAAACGGCCGTCGTCCGCTGAGCATTTCGTAGAGCATCACGCCCAGGCTCCAGATATCGCTGCGGCCGTCCAACCGATGCGTCTCGCCACGCACCTGCTCGGGCGACATATAGGCCGGGGTACCCGAGCGTTCCCCCTTGCGCCGCCGCTGCAGCGTCTCGTGGACGGCCAGCCCGAAGTCCGCCACATGCGGCCGCCCGTGTTCGTCCAGCAGGATGTTGCCCGGCTTCAGGTCCCGATGCACGAACCCCTTCTGGTGAGCATAGGACATTGCCTCCGCCACCTGCGCCGTCAACTCGGCTATCTCCTCGAGCGGCAAGGATGCTCGTTTCAAGTGATCGCCCAGGTCCGTGCCGGCGATGTACGCCTGCACGATGAACACCCGCTGGCCGTCCCGACCGACGTCGTGGATCGTCACGAGCCCCGGATGATTGAGCTGTGCGGCGGCTCGCGCTTCCTCCATCAGACGCTCGATCTCCCGTGGCGTGGAAAACCGCCCAGCACGCGGGACCTTGAGCGCG
This sequence comes from uncultured Planctomycetota bacterium, assembly GCA_963802295.1. Taxonomy (GTDB): domain Bacteria; phylum Planctomycetota; class Planctomycetia; order Pirellulales; family Pirellulaceae; genus JAJRVM01. The sequence continues at coordinate 199,370 of CAWDIM010000026.1, forward strand.
ACTTGCCGATCGAGTCGCATATCGCGGGCCAGGTACACGGACCCAAATCCGCCGCTTCCCAGCAGACGCTCGATCTGAAAGCGGCCGATCCGCTCGCGTATCGGTTCGGGCTGATCACGATCCGTCTCTCGCGGGTGGTCCGTTTCCGGCGCGTCGGAGGCCAACAGCGAATCCGTATCGCGCTGCGAAGGGGGCGAGGGATCGCGAAGGGGCCCCTTCTCCGACGGATCGTCGTTGCCTGGGGCGGCTGCGACCAGCAGGTTAACCCCGCGCAGATTATTGAAAAACTCGCGCAGACTTCCTTCCAGCTCCGGATACTGGGCGATAAACGCCTCGGGATCGATCTGTTCGCCTGCGTCAACGCGCTGCAGATAATCGGCCAGCGCTTCGTCAATCGGCTCCTCGCGGTCGCGGTCGCGGCCCTCGCCCGACGTTCCCCCTGCCATGCGATCTCCCCCCTGCGGTGCTTCTGGGACAAGCAGATATCGCGACCATTAGGCACCACGTCCGAAGAGCCCGCAAGAGGTCGCCAGAGAGTGTTCACCCAAGGCGGTAGCCAGGAAACGGGTCACAGCCATGTTTCGCCGGACATGGTCTCACGCAATGCGGCGATTCCCCGTTTGAGCAGGCCGGCGGTGGCGGTCGGCGAACGGTCCAAGTGCTGGGCGATTTCGTCGAGGTGCCAACCTTGCAGATGCCTCAAGCGGACTGCCTCTCGCTGCATTTCAGGCAACCCTTCCACGGCCTCGGCCAGCCGCAAGGCTTTCTCCCCTTTCACGCACCGTTGGCTGGGCGACGTCTGATCGGCGGCGGGTTCCCAGATCGGTAGGGTAGCCGACCCGTTCATGTCCGCCATCGGCCGCTCCTTGTCGATACATCGCTTTGCCGCGAAGACGTGCTTCTGCACCGCGTCCTTCAGATTGCGGCGGTGGATCTCCTGGATCCATTCGGAAAATTCCGGCTCACTGGCGCCGCGGAATCTGGCGAAGGCTTGATGGGCTTCCAGCATCGTCTCTTGCGCGATATCGGACGCGTCACTGCGGACCGCCAGTCGCGGGCCGATTTGCTGTCGAGCAACCAACATCAAGAACGCGCGATACCGCTCGAGCAATTGTCCCAGGGCCGCACGATCCGTTTGAGCGTGCGCGATGAGTGCTTCAATCGACGGTTCGCTTGCGGCCATGGGGGGTAACCTGCAGGGCGGGGAGGAACAAAGAGTAAGATTGGACACACGTCAACTCGACGTCGACCGGCCTCACATTCTAACAAGAGGGCTGACGAGAGCATATGGCGGGCGGATCGCTCGTGTCCGCTGAGACAGGACCTGTTCACTCGTTTCCTGTGATCCCCCTGGTACCCGCGTCTGCGTAGCATTTGACGGGATGTTCCAATTCCCGAGCCAAGGATCTTCCCATCAGGTGAAAATGCCACTGACTCGATGCTATCTCCATCCCGATCTACCTCAAGTGATCGAATTACACGGCCGGTCTGGACACGGACAAGCACGACCTGACCCAAGCACCCGCCAATGGCCAGCGTTTTTCCGTCTGGCGAAAAGGCGACGGAATTGACGCTGGTCCAGTGGCCTCCTTGTCCATCAAGCGTCTGGATTTTTTCGCCCGTATGACGATCCCAAAGACCAATCGACCCGCCATCACTTCCGGCGGCCATTAATCCACCATCGGATGTGAAGGTTATGCAATTGACATTCTGGCTCCCATATGTCCGTAATCGAGTTCCCGTCTGGACGTCCCACAGGTTGATTCTGCCGTCGTCACCACCGGAGGCCACCACCTTTCCATCCGGGGAAAAGGCCACGGACAAAACGAAACGCGTGTGTCCGTTAAGCGTACCGATTTTTTCTCCCGACAGGACATTCCAAAGAATGATCGTCCTGTCTCGACTGGCCGAGGCCAGGGTCTTTCCGTCAGCCGAGAATGCCACGGACGTAACCCAATCCTTATGTCCCTTGAGCGTTCTGATTTCCCGTCCCGTTGGATAATCCCAGAGCTTGATAGTGCCGGCCTCACCGCCTGAGGCCAGGACGTCACCGCCTGGGGACACAGCGATACAGGCAAAAATTGCATTGTGTCCCTCAATGGTCCTGCTAACGAAGTTCTCCCCCAGGGCTGCCGAAACCGTCAAGAGCGCGAGTAGCCCAGTTGCCAAGAGTCGCATGGTCATTTTCGTCCCCTTTCATGTTACGATGTTGGTGTCGTGGAACCCCCTTTGGAGGCATCGTGCCGTTACGCGGCCCTATTCAGGTAAAAGGCCCGGATATTGCCAGTATTCTTGCGGTTCTTCCGAGCATCTTTTCAGCTTTTCCGCGCTCTCGACGGTTGATTCCCTGCAACGCATCCACCATTGGTCCGCCCTAGCATGTGTTGCATTCCATGCCTCGAACTGTGCGAAACCGCTGGTAAATACGTATCTGGCTCGAGTCTCCTTCGTTCTTGCCGTTTGCCGTCGTCCTTGCGTTCTGGCAAAATCTGTTGGCCTCGCTACTTTCGTTGCTGCTGTTGACTTTGGGCGCCGCCGTAGGTGTTGTAGTCCCAGTTACCGATTCGCGGCGGGACGCCGACCGGGTTGCCGGACGGGGGCGCAATGTACGACGGTGTTGGCGAGTCGGCTCGTACGTCGCGAGCGCCCACTCCATGCCGGAAGACGATCCGGTTGCGGTTGTCAAATACTTCGCACACGCCGCCCTTGGGCGTGGCCGCGAACAATGCTCGGGGAGTGCCTGTCGCGCTCATGGCGTACATAACAGGCCAGGGGTCGTTACCCCACCTGGCGGCGTCGCCCCCCAAAGCCGTTTGCGCTCTGGTGGAAAACACAAGACGCAGTCTGCCCGCCGAGTCCGTTAAGTGCAGGAACGAGCCCCACTTGTCGTTGTTGCCAAGCTGCATGTACTGCTCTCCCACCTTCATGTCGAGGACCACTTGGCGTGGAGTGGTCGGCGTGTCGAACAATGTGATCAGGATGCCCGACTCGCTATTCGGGTGGAGCTTGAGCATCGGTTCTGGTTCGTCCTGAACACCCATTCCGAAGATGCCCCAGAGATGTCCGCTCGTGTCTTTCACGAGAAAGGCCTTGGCTTCCGTTCGTTCGGGGATCGGGGTGGGCGTGTCATCACCTTTTACGCGAGTCCCCAGCGTGAGCAGGACCGATATTGCCGCCGCAGTGCCGATGCACAAGAGAGCACCGTGGCGAGTCCGAGACCGACACGTGGAGATGGGTAAGCAGACGTGAAGAGCGTTCATGGTTGAGTCCTTCCTGATTGATGAGGTATCGAAACGTCCTGGCTTGGCGGTGCCAACTTCATTCGATGACCAACAGCGTCTTGTCGCCTGACCGATCCCAGGCGCCGAGCGTGCCGCGTCCACGATGTTCGCCGAAAATCACTCGGCCTCGACCGTCGGAACCGCACAGGCCCACGGTGGTCGAGACGCCTTCCTGATCTCTTGTATTGACCACCGTCGCTCCGATCTCCTTGTTTGGGTTCGAGGTAAACAGGAAGAGGCCGCTGCCGTCGGGAGATACGCTGACGCCGAGCGTTTCCTGCCCGCGCTCATCGTTGAAGGCCAATTTGGCCATGTCATCCCCTTGGCGAAAGAACATCCCGGCTCGGGCACCGCCGTCGACGTCGAAAAAGAGGAGGAACACGCTATGGCTTCCTGCGTCCTCCGCCTGTGCGAAGACCGCACGCACCCGGTCCTGGTCATCGACGAGCTGAAAAGCCTCAGCCTCGATGACCGGATACTCCGTGTTCTTTGCGGGGGATTCGCCGGCCGTACGCTTGGCTCCTGTGGCCGGCACCGGAAAGCTTGGCTGAGGCCGAACGGGCGGGGTCACCGCGGGCGGACTGCCCGGCTCGAACGGCCGACCCTCGGGATCGTACAACCGCATTCCGGGACCATCGTCCGGCCAGACGGCCACGCCCACTTGCGGAATGCCCCGCGGGTTGAACAGCTCGATGAGGCCACCTTCTCCCTGTCCGCTTGGCTCGCGCCAGGTTTCCAGCACAATCGCCGGCTGCTGCTTTCCTTGGTGCTCAAACGTCACGGAGCTGCCATCCTTGCCGCTCAGCAGGGTCAGGCCATGGGTGCCGTCCGCTCGCAACATGTGCAGAAAACCGGCCTCCTCCGTATCGCTTAGACCCATTTCGAACCGCACCTGACCGTTGGCGGCCAGAAGCCGCAATGCGGGATTGGCGCGTTGCGCCTGAGTCCCCGCACCTCCCTGGAAACCCAGGATCGCCCGTTCCCTCCCAGCAGCATCTTTCACGACGAAGCAATGCGACTTCATCACCTGGGGCTGGATTTCGCCAGACGCTGTGGCGGGGGCAACGTCACCCGCGACGCCGATTCCGACGGCCAGTGCCCACGGGACCAGCCAGATCGTTGCAGGTAGCGCCGAAGATCGGCCTGGTTGTGCTGCGCATCGCATGGATAAACTCCTGATGTTTGTGGCTCGCATCCGGAACAACGTGCAACCTGTCGCTCTGGGACATCGTCCCCGCAGCCAGCAGAGCCGAATTCCACGAGTAGAAGTTGCATACCGGCACTACGGATACAGGCGGACGCGACGTCAAAACGGGGCGCTCGGTCTGCGAAATATTTCGAAATGTCGCGTTGCCGGATAGATAATCCTGGCGCGCAGATATCGCTGACGGTCAGCTCGTCACGAAACACGTGAATTGGCGAGCAAAGAACCTTCGCTCATCGCAATGTGCCGATCCCTGTTCGGGGCAACACCACCGTCTAGGGAGCATCTTCCTCAGCCATGGGCGCAAGGTCGTTCGTCTTCACCATCCAAATCTCGTGTCGTTGGCCGTCCCGCAGGTCGAACGAGAGGAACTGACCGTCTGGAGACCAGGCGGGCATGGTGATCGGACCGCGCGCGATTTCGCGGTACTGCTGTGTTTCCGGATGAAAAATCCAGAGTCCAAAATCACTGGCGTCTGAGCCGTAGCAGCTGCCCAGTGCGATCCGCTTCCCATCGGGAGACCAGCTGTGGAAGTAGAATCCGGCGGTGGGCAGCGGCACCGCCAGCGGTTGTTCCCCCGGGCTACTGCTGCTGCTGATCCGAAGTTCACCTTCCGCAACATATGACACTTGCGCCCCATTTGGGGAAACGCTGGGACAGTGCGACCATGGCATGCCGAAGATCTCGGCGACGCTCAATTCCTCGCTCGCGGCATCGACCGATTTGATCTTCCGGTCGTCGGCATCACAGAAGAAGAGTGTTTTCCCGTCCGCGGACCAGACGGGAAACCCGCCGCGACCAACGCTGCGGCGGTTTGCGCCGCTGGGCTCGACCAGGCAGACGGTACCAGCCAGTGAAGTACTATCGCCCTCGACGTAGGCGATCCAGCGGCCCTCGCCGGGCGCCCAGGCGGGATCTTTGCCGGTCTCCAGCAGTTGGGTGACGGTGCCGCTTTCCACGGTTAGGATCTGCAGCCCGCTGCCGAAGGGCAGTCGACCGAAGACAATCTGTTTACCGTCAGGGGACCAGCTTGATGTCGCAGCTTCCGTGGCGAGTTTTCTGGCGGTGGGCAACTGCTGCAGGATTCTCGCTTCATCGAACGTTGCCGATGGATCGAGCAACAGCCGGCCGTCGTGAGGCACCGGCTCAACAGCAGGCTCCTCGATCGAGGGCGATGGAGCGACCGTATCCGTAGCTGCTGCGGCTGGGACGCTCGGATCAGCGGGCTGTCGCGAGAATGTCCACGGCGTGAGCGACGTGGCGTTGCTACCGGCGGTCCAGAACCGGACGGTCGTGTCGTAACTGCCCGACGCGAGCACCGACCCATCCGGAGAAAACGCCAAGTCGAACACACTGCCTTCATGTCCCGTCAGCGTATCCAGTTCTTGACCCGTGACCGGATCCCACAGACGCACCGTGAAGTCGTATCCGCCCGAGGCCAACGTTTTTCCATCGGGCGAGAAGGCCAGCGATAACACGGCGAATGGGGCGTGTCCACTCAGAGTCGCGTGGGACTTGCCGGAGGCAACATCCAGCAGAACGATGTCCGCTGGATCGCGATACCCCTTCTGCTCACCTGCCACCGCCAACAGGGTACCATCCGGCGAGAATGCCTGGGCCAGGACACGTTCATGGGGCAGTTCGACGCGATACTTCAGCTCCCCTGTCGCCGCATCCCACAACTGGGCGAATCGCCCATCATCGACCGTCAGCAAGATCTGGTTGTCAGGAGAGAAGGTAAGTTGACTTGCGCCTTTCTCGTGCGCGGGCAACCTAGCGACTTCCCGTTGGGCAACAAGATCCCAGATCATCACGTGCTGCGAGTAAGTGACCGCCGCGGCAAGTCGCGAATTGGGGGAGAACACGAACCGGTTCGCTTCCAACGATTCTCTTACAACGCCGGTGTTGGCGTCGTAAATGTCGGTCTTCAGCCGGTACTTGGACACGGCCACGCCTCCGCTTGGCAAGAACCGCAGCATCTCGCCCTGCAGTGTGGAGAGTGGCTTCCCGGTTGCGACATCCCAGATGTGAAGTTCCCTGTTGGGGCCCGAAGTGACCAGGTGAGCGCTGTCGGGCGAGAATTCGATCCCGAAGCCTGAGTGCCGTTGTTCATATCCCGAGAGAATGGCGCGTCTGGTTCGCGTCGACACGTCCCACAGTGTGACGCTTCCATCCGCGGATGCGGCCGCCACCGTTCGACCGTCCGGGGATATCGCGATGCCATCTACTCGCGATTCCGAACTGGATAGCTGAATCGGCTCGGTATCCCGATCCTTCATCCACACGAACAGTCCACCGTCTCGCACAAAGAGGATTGATTTGGTCAGGTCGTCCCATGCGAACATGTGCAGATATGGGGGAGACCAATCGTCTCCAGCTGGCTTGTCCGCTTTTGCCAGCCACGGGTATTTGGCTTGCTCCGTCCAGTTGCTGCTGTCAAACCACTTAACGTACTCGTCGCCTCCCGTGGACAGCAGCAACTGGCCATCGTGTGAGAATTCGAGCGCCGACACCTTTCCTTTATGGCCAGGCAGTCTCATCGGGTCGCGCTCGGAGCGAAGGTCAATGATGTGGATCTCGGCGAGAGGGTCATCCTGTCCCTGTCCCTGTCCTATCGTCCACAGCCCGACGGCCAACGTGCGCGAGTCCGGAGAGACGGCCAGAGCGCCAACGCCGCCGCTGTCCGGGAAGTCCAGTGTCCGCATCGTCCCGCTCGAGTTGTCCATTTCGCACACAAACAACCCGCCGCCGCGCACGAAGAGCGACTGGCTGTCGGGCGCGAATTGCAGATCTCGCGGTTCGCGCAGCTCATCGTGCGCGAACGTACGTACGATCTCGTTACGAGTTGTATCCCACACGACCACCTTGTTGTCGGCAGTCACACCGGCCAGATACCTACCATTGGGCGCCATTGCGAACTCAGGCGAATCGCTGTACGGTGAATCGCTGCATCGGTCTATGGCGAATTCTCGAGGTGCCGGATCCTGCGCGGAGCGTCTGATTTCTACGACGTGCCGCGTGTCCGATAGGGCCAGGTACTTTCCGTCAGGTGAAACTTCCGCCCGGGTACCGTCACGTTCGACAATTGGCTGTCCGGAATCCCGCAGTGTCAGTGACGCCTTTCCATCCACGATCCGGCATTGAACTCGGGGGCCCTGCGGAGCGTCATGGTTCAGCGGTTTTCCTGAAGCCCAATCCCACGTGCGATCCGACTCGTTTTCACCCAACCGGGTGCGGATCGTAAGCGTTTTGCCTTGGTCGTCGAATCGAAGTCTCTCGACATGCCCCAATTCCTGCAGCGAGGCTTCAGCACGATCGCTGCCCACCAACCAGATTTCCGCCACTCCGCTTTCATCGCCAGTCGCGAGGAGTCTTCCGTCGGAACTGAATGCGAGCGCACAGGGAACCTGACTCAGGCCAGGCAAGTACGTCTCGAGTTGCAGGGTCTTCATATTCCAGATCATGACATGGCGTTCGTGCCGCAGAGCCAATCGCACGTCGCCAAACCATGCTGCGGTCGCCAGCAGCGAGGCCTGCGGATTGCCCGCCATCGCGCGGACCGTACTGCCGCCTCCATGTAGAAGCTCGAATTTGCGGCCATCTTCCAAGTCTCTTGTCCCATCCAAGACAAAGAGTGTGCCCAATAGATCACCAATGACGCACTTCTGGCCGCCGTCGAGAGGCACAAGTCCCTCCACTCCATACGGAAGGCCAGTTGCGGAGAAGACCATTTCGCCACTCGCCATATTCCACACCATCAGTTCGCCACCGGGAAGCCCACGGCCGGCACCTGCGAAGAGTCGCTTTCCATTTGTGCAAAAGCCAATGCACAGACCGGTTTGGTGAGTCCCGTCAGGGTCGTATGCAACTGACCGGAGGTGAAGTCCCACACCTCCACGACCGCTTGCGCGCCGCCGGCGGCCAGCCAATGCCCATCTGGGGAAATGGCGATGGCCGATGCCTGTCCCTGTGCGCCCCGAAACGTACCCGCGTCGGCGCCGTCCGGGATGCTGAAGCAGCGAATGGTCGCGTCGTTGAAAATCAAGGCCATTCGCGCACCGTCCGGTGAAAGGCAACCGCTGATGATATCGCCAGGCAGGTCCGGGATCTCCCGCAGGACTTGTTGGCTGGATAGGTTCCAGATCTTAATCCGTCTGTCCGTGCCAGCCGTGATAAACCAACGGACATCAGGTGAGATGGCAGTGAAAACGATTCCACCTTGATGGGCCTGGAGATGCAGAAGTTTCTTGGCCGAGGTTCGATGAAAAAATCCCCAGGCGAAGTCACGCAGCTGCGGAGGGCAGAGTTCTTGATCCTCCAGCAGTTCGAGGGATTTACCCGGGTCACGCCGCGACAGATCGCTTGCCCGCGCGAGCTGAAGATGATAGGCACGGCGCTGAGCAAGATGCAATCTGTTTTCCGCGGTCGTGGCCAGGGAATTCGCGCGATCACTTTCGAAGAACGCTTCCCGGGCACGTGCCGCGGCATTCGCCGCGAAGTGCCAGGAAACGATCATTCCCGCCAACAGAGTCACCAACACGCACGCAGAGAGTAACGCGATCACAGGCTCTCGCCGGCACCACCGCCAGAATCGCTCGACGCGCGTGACCGGGCGGGCCAGGATCGGTTCGCCGTGCAGGTACCGCTCGAGCTCTCGCGCCAGGTCGGCGGCCGTCGCGTAACGTCTGGCGGGTGTTTTTTCGAGGCACTTCAGGCAGATCGTTTCCAGATCGCGGGGGATCGCCGGGTTGAGCATCCGGGGCGGCACCGGTTCGGACTTGCTGACCAGTTGCAGCGTCGCCAGTCGGTTGTCGCCGCGAAACGGCGGTCGGCCGGTCAACAGGTCATAGAGTGTGGCTCCCAAAGAATAGATGTCGCTCTGGGGGCCCACTTCACCGCGCCGCGATTCCGCCTGCTCGGGGGGCATGTAACTGGGCGTGCCCAGGGCATGCTCGTCGCCCGTCAGACTCGCATCCCCCTCGATCCGCTTCGCCAGTCCGAAGTCGGTGACGTGCGGTTCGTCCTGTTCGTCCACCAGGATGTTCGACGGTTTCAGGTCGCGATGGATCGTACCTCGCTCGTGCGCATAATGCACCGCGGCGGCCACTTTCTTGACATACGTGGCGGCCTGCCGCGCCGCGAGCGGGTTATCACGGATCAGCTCTGCCAGGTTGCGGCCGACGATATAGTCCATGGAGAAGTAGTGCTGGCCCTCGTGCTGGCCGATCTCGTGAATGGCCACAATGCCCGGATGCTGCAGATTGGCGGCGGCCTCGGCCTCGCGCCGAAACCGTTCGACGCTATCGAGGCTGTCCAGGTATTTTCCCAGGATCATCTTGACGGCGACCAGGCGGCACAGTGACGATTGCCGTGCGAGATAGACTACGCCCATGCCGCCCCGGCCGAGTTCCCGCAGCAACTGGTAATCGCCGAAGTACTGGACCGCGCCGAGCGGTGTGCCGGGATCGCGGGCCGGCTGCGGTGGGTCGGGCTCCGTGCGTTCCGCCGCCGATTGGATGGCATCATAATCGGCGAAGAAGGATCGCAACCCGTCGGCCACCTCCGGATGTTCCGCGATGAACTGTTGGCGGTCCACCACCTCTCCGCGGTCCGTTCGCTGCATATACTCGGCCAGCACCTCATCCAGCCGATCCGGGTTCTCTTCGTCGTGAGCTTCAGACATCTCGATTATTCCCGTGGTTGTTTGCGTCTCAGGAAATTCCACCGCTAGTATACTCGTATCGCGACGTGACTGACGATCATCCCCCGCCCACGACACCATTGAGTCGCTTGGGTGGCGGCGTTGCGAAGGAATGCGAACTCCAGAACCGTCGTTGAGGCGGCGATCGCAACGGCGTGGCCCCAGGCCCCACCGCGTTGACGACGGCGAGTTTATACCGTTTCGGCTGTGTTCCTTCGGCGGTGGCGTCCAGCATGACGCTGAACCCCAGAACCGTCGTTGCGGCCGCGATCGGTGTGAGTCGCCAGGAAGTGCCTGCGATTGGTCATGTGTTGCTCCCTTGCGTTGTTGCGAGACAAGGCACACAAGTGGCTCGAACGGGTCGGCCTGTGTGACCCTCCAACTTTCAAGGCGATGCAGCGGACGAAAGAGGGCGCGAGAATCATCCGGATTCTTGGCAGTTGTGTGGCTGAGGAAAAACCCGGAATCAGTATCGAGGCGTCCATCGACCATGGCGCGGCCTGACCAGACGAGCATGTACCGGGGGTGGTGCCGCGAAGCGCGCCTGACTCCGGGCTATGGTGTGGGACGCGTTGGGCGTACGGAGCCGCATCACCGTGTAACGCGTTCCTCAGAGGTCTAGCGGTTAGAAATCCGCCATGTCAGGCAACAAGCGTGGGCCGCACTTTGTCGATGTTCATCTTGATCAGGGACTCGACGGCCAGAATCGCGCGAGGATAGAGCACATCCGCGAATTTCGCGCAGTCTGCGGTCGTGAGTTTGCCGTTGCACGTCCGTGCGACACGAGGACCGTCGGCGTCCGCGCGTCCATTGACTCGGTCGCTATCATAGTTATCGGTGAACTCGGCTGTCTTGTGGAACAGGTCGTTGAGTGACGAATAGGTGGGCGGCATCACATCCAACCGCGCGGGCCAACGCGTTAGGACGGCACGATCCATGTAAGACTCATATTCCTCGCCGTCACGATGATCCGAGAGCAAGACGTGGGCTGGTAGGGTCACGCCCGAGACGAGATGGGCGATGTGACCAAGCCACTTCCAGGCAGGGCGTGGATGCTTGCCCGCGGACTCTCGCGTCCAATAGCCGAACATCGGTTGCTCACCCTTCTGATATGAGCCGATCGCTTAGGTGGCGGCCTTGAGGCCCGCCTTCTCACTCCATTCAGATTGCTGTCCGCTACAATAGGGCGGTTCTGGCGACGAAATCGGGCGCGTGAATCGCTCGAGAACTGAGCGTCGTGATTCTCGCAGACGGCTGGCACTAGTCACCAAGGTGCGTTGTGGCAGTCACTTCTTTCACGATTCGAAAACCAATGTTCCGGCCATAGCTTTCAGAGGACTTGCTGGGGATCCGACACGCGGATCGCTGGAGGGCAATCCGTCACAAATGGCAGCCGCCACGCACGGCGAATGGGCCCACGGCCATGGGCCCCACCGGATCGATCACGACCGGTTCGTGATCACCGTAATCCCGGAAGCCGCCTTGACACCACTCAAATACATTTCCATGCATATCGTGGAAACCGAAAGGATTGGGGCGGAGCTTCCCGATCGGCGCCAGTCCAGCGTAGCCATCTTCACCCTCAATTCGATTGGTCGCCTTCATGTCCTTGGGGGTGAGCCGCATACTGTTACCGGCAGCCACATCCCAGCGCTCCTTTCCTATCCGTACATTGAGTGTCGACTTGGTGTTACGAGCCGCGTTCTTGATCTCAACATCGGATTGAAACGCATTGCCCCCAGGTTGCTGACTGCGAATTCCCCACGTTGGTACTCCGCCGACATCGGCAACATGAAAGCTAATGGAGTCCCCCGGAGAGCATTCTATGGTCCACCATCCATTTCTGCCCATCTTCGGACTGCCTGAGTACAACTCGAACACGTAGTTGCCACCATTCTGATCGCTCGAAGCAGCATTGGGAACATTCGCTGCCTGCGCCAGTGACTCGGGATCATCGCCCGTCCAGTATCGCGTCACGGTTCCGGCGCGGCAGGCGAATTCCCATTCCGCTTCGGTGGGCAAACGGTAGACGGCGTCCTCCCGCTGGCTCAGCCAGCGACAAAAAGCCAGGGCATCCTCGCGGCTGACGCGAGTCACGGGATAGTCATCTCCGACATCTGGTGCAGTTCTCCAAGATCCTTCGTCCTCCGTGGATCTCGCTTCCGTGGGATTCTCCGGCGGCAATTGGCGATCGGCCGAAGTCTGATATTCCGTCGCGTCGATAAACTCTCGGAATGCTCCCACGGCAACTTCGCATTGCCCGAGGAAAAATGCCCGCGAGAGCCGCACCCCGTGCTGCGGATATTCGTCACGGAAGATGTCCATCGTTTCACCTGGAAACAACTGGACGAGATCGTCCGCCGGCTCTTTCGTTCCCATCAGAAACTCGCCCGGCGGGACGAGCACGAACTTCATGCCGAGAGAATTCGTCAGCTCGGGTTCAATCTGCAGGTGTTCAGCCCAGTCTCGCTGGTGCCTCTTCGCTTGCTCCGCGTCGAACGGCGCAATGGCCAGCGGGGGCCCTCCGTGCGGAACGATATCGAAATCGTTGGCGAGTTGTCCGAACAGCCTCGGCGTCTGCGAGTCGACATGGCGACGAGCGATATCGATCTTCGTCTTCACATTGGTGTACTTGTACAGTTCCATCAGGGAAACACGTCGGTTCCGGTCCCCGGGCGGTTCGTCCGCCTTGCCTGCCAGCCCTTCCAGCAGATAGTGCATGAACACACCATGCTGCAAGTCATCCTCTTCATACGAGACCTGGCCTTCCCCGCAACTGGTCATCACCAGCACGCCGGCCGGCGGATCGGCCAGCGAACGGAAGATCCCCTCCCGACTCCTGGCATACTCTTGCTCGTTACCGTCCGGGAGAGGGTTACCGCGACAAATATCCAACCACAACATTTTCTGAGCTGCCCCGCAACGAGCGAGTCGCTCGACCACATCATCCACAGGAATCATGGTGCCCGCGGGGTCATTCAGGTCCCCCTCCATCGGACAGAGATACGAGTGGCCATCGACGTTCACCGCGTGGCCGCCGAAGCAGACGAGCACCATGTCATCCTTTTCGGCCATGTCGAGCACGACTCTCAGCTGCTGTTGGATGTTCTTCTGCAGCGGCAAATACTTCGTGTCCTGGACACCATGCGACAGGAAGAAAATGTGATCCGACGCAAACCCGGCTGTCACGAGCGTCTGACGCAGGGCCTCCACATCGCGCTGGCAGTATTTCAGGTCGCTCAACTGGATATAGTCGTTGACGCCAATAATTAACGCCCATCTGCCGCCGGCAGCCGGGTCCGGTGAACTGACGTGTTGCAGTGCGGCGGCTGAAGAACCGCTCAGGGCACCGAACGCCAATAGTACGGTCAACGCGAAGAGAATCGCACGGCCGACGGTTGTTGTCCCGCGATGATGAATCACGGCTGATACTCCCTGCAAAAAATAGGTTTGCCAATGCTCTCACAAGAATCGCGCGGTATTATCTCGCGGCAAAGCGAGCCGTCGATCAGGCATAAATCCGGAATTGCCACAGCTGTCGCAACCATAGTCGATTGAGATCGTGACGGTTTCGCTACTTCCTTGATCACACGCAACCCCGCGGCAGAAACCGCGAAATGACGGCCAACACAAACGCCGACTGTTCTACCACAGAGGTTTGGGCCGTACCAGCCGCTAACTCATCGCCCAGGCCATTTGAATAGGGCGAGTTTCCACACGAGATCGGGCGCGAGTATCCGAAAGAAATCCGAAAAGTTGCGCGGAATAGAGAATCACCCGTCGCGGCGGCATTTGGCTGGCCCTGGGGCGGTGCCAGTGCGGAAGCAAGTTGCCACATCACGGACTATGATATCAAAGCCGACGCTCAGGCGATTAATCGATTAGCGCGTGGAACGGCAGTTCACTATCACCCATTATCCCGCGCGGCAGAACGGGGATTCGCTGCCACACTGGCGAAGCCAGTGCCACCCTACGCCGTGAGCCCTAACTGCTAGTGCGGTAGCGGTAGTAGGGGTGCGGTAGGGTGTGCCGGTGCTCGCAATGATCATTGTGGACGAGGCGACACGTACTGCGGCGAGCTTGTCACACCCTTTTGTTCTTACTCTTACTCTTACTCCCCCAACGTAATGCGCACCACAACGGTCGGGTGGCACTGGCTGAGCGAGCGTCGAGTACTCAACCAACCTCAAGAAGCACGGATCGCGAGCGGAGCCAGTGTTGCAGTAACTCTCCGCTGACCACTTCCCCGACATCCGAACGCATTCTGCAGATTGGCGTCGGGTGGCACTGGCTGAGCGAGCGTCGAGTACTCAACCAACCTCAAGAAGCACGGATCGCGAGCGGAGCCAGTGTTGCAGTAACTCTCCGCTGACCACTTCCCCGACATCCGAACGCATTCTGCAGATTGGCGGCCGCCTCGGCCTCGCGCCGAAACCGTTCGACGCTATCGAGGCTGTCCAGGTATTTTTCCAGGATCATCTTCACGGCCACCAACCGGCACAGCGACGATTGCCGTGCGAGGTAGACTGCCCCATGCCGCCCCGGCCGAGTTCCCGCAGCAGTTGGTAATCGCCGAAGTACTGGACCGCGCCGAGCGGTGTGCCGGGATCGCCGGCCGGGCGCGGTTGGTCGGGCTCCGTGCGTCCCGCCGCCGATTGGGGCGCGTCGTAATCGGCGAAGAAGGCTCGCAATCCATCGGCTACCTCTGGGTATTCCGCGATGAACAGCTCGCGGTCCGCCTACTATCAACGCGGCGGCTGGGCGATTTCCCGTGTCTTTCGTTCTGATATTGGCCATTTGGGGGTGTGGCGCCGCAGCGTGTTTCGGAGTTCGAATCACGGTTTTTTCTTGTGTCCTCGGGCCGTGCAATTCCACGGGGCTTTTCGCGCGCCTTATGTTGCCGGAAAACTCGCCTTGAATGGCAGAGGCAGACGCGCGCGACGGATCGCCGCAGCATGTTTGCCGGGGGCATGCGCCCTCCGCAAGGGAGCCGCGTCGGGTGCCCCGTCCCTCGGCTGCGGACGCGCCCGTCATTGGGTCGTACGTGTCGGCCGTTATTTAATTCAAATTGAGTAGAAAAGAAGTTGGGAGCAAAGGAATCCATCATGGCAGCAAAACAGTACGACCAATTGCGACGGTTCATGGCCGTGAAGAGGCGACAATGGCTCAATGCCTGCGAAGTGCGATGTAACGCTCTGCGGCGAATGTGGGGGCGGCGATTTCCGGCCTACTGTTGTGAGTTGTCACGACTGCGACGAGCGGCGGTAGTGCGAATCTGTGCGCTCACCGGGCAGTCGTTTGCTGACGAGGCAAGCGAGGGCCGGAGTATCGGACCAGGCCAACCGCCGCCTCGCCAGATCGTGTCGCCAGGATCGGCCCCCTTCCACGCGGTCGCCGACTCGCCGGTCAGGTTGTGGCCCCCCGCGGCTCTGATTGCCACGGCGCAGTGTGCCGCAGTTCGGTTGGCCCGCGAGCTGCTCTTCCTGGTCCAGGCGATCGGGCAGTGTCTCGCGTACATGGTGGCATATCGCGCGTGGAAGCGACGGTCGACCACCGTCCAGCCACCTCCCGTTCGGCCCGATCACGCTATGCAGTTGCGTGCCATCGTCGGTTGCGGCTGCGTCGCATTGGCAACGGGGTTTCTGGGGACGGTTCTTGGTATCGGTTCGGTACGACCCAATACGGCGCCCGTTGGCGTTGCTAAGGTCGCCGATACGAAATCGGATACCGCCTTGCCTTGGGGATGCGACAAGTTCTGGGGATGGCCAAGTGCCGCCGACGCGGTCGAGGAACCGGAGTCCGAGCCCTCCGACCAGGTTGCCACGGTGGAGTCCGTCGACTCGGCCGATGGGGAAGGCTGGCATTCTTGGCAGCGATTCGCCGACGAAGTCCAGCAGTCGCGTTCGTCCGCAACGGACGCGGCGGAACCTGAGCCGGAGACCGGCCAGTTGGCCGGTCCCGTGGAGGAAGATCGCGACGAGCAGCGCGAAATCGGAGTGCGTGTGCCGATCGGTGTGCCGCGACCATCAGGGGACTACGGCGGACGCACCTGGTCGACCGCGGGTCGCCAGACCAGCGCTCCCGCCTACAACGACTGGGGTGCTGCCGCGCGGCGTGCCGCCCAGGCCGATTACGCGCGGCAGAGGGCGATCGAGCAGGCTCAGTACCAGTCGGACCGCGCC
Source organism: uncultured Planctomycetota bacterium (assembly GCA_963802295.1). Taxonomy (GTDB): domain Bacteria; phylum Planctomycetota; class Planctomycetia; order Pirellulales; family Pirellulaceae; genus JAJRVM01. The sequence continues at coordinate 215,738 of CAWDIM010000026.1, forward strand.
ATGCGCAACTATCAGCAGCAGACTTCCGGCCAGTTCGGTGCCATGGGACTCCAGTGGACTCCCGGCGGATACGGCCCGTAATGTGGCCCGGGCTGAAGCTTGCCGGGGGGTATTGGCCGCGCCGGCGCGAACGTAAAGTCGTCACAGAAGTACATTAGCCGGGATCGCCGATCAGGACGAACGCGGCCCAGAAGCGCGGGTGGGCGAAGGGATGCGGATCCGCCAGCTTGGGCGGTTGCGACACGACGGGCAAATCGCCCTCCCGCGTCGGCCGCTCGACGCGACCCGTGCCGCGCTCGACGCCACCGGTCAGCGCAGCTACTCGGTGCGTTGCCTCGGCCAGCGGCAGTTCGCGCAGCCACTGCTTCGCTTCGGCCAGTGCCGCCGCCTTGGGCAGTGGGCCCGCCAGGCCGGTGCGCCGGCCCAACAGGTTCTCGTAGAACCGCGTCATCAACAGCGCCGTGGCCCAGTCGTTTACCTTCCACAAGCTCAGGCAGACCGACCGACTGCCGACCGTCAGAAAGGCCTGGGCAAAGCCCAGCAGCCCGTCGCCCCCCGCCGCGCGGCCGACCGCCGTCTCGCAGGCCGACAGGGTTACCAGGTCCGCGTCCAACCGCCAGTACTCCAGCACTTCTCGGGCGGACAGTTGACCGTCGAGCAACGGTTCGCCAAGTTCCGGCAGCGTCGCATCGGGCAGCGCATGTTGCGACAGGATCAACGTCGACTCGAACGCGCGGCACGTTGTTCGCCGCGCCGTGCGTGGCCAGGTGCAGATAGCGGAACTTCGACAGCTCGTCCCTCTTGCGGAGTTCATCCAGCGATTGTTCACTGGCCGCCGAGTCCAACAGCGTGAGCGTTTCGCCGCCAAACAGCCGGGCGATCTGCGCAACTTCATAGCGCGTGCCGGTCAGGTCGTTCCACTCGCCGCCGCGCGTGGCCAACAGCATCGCATCGATCTGGCGGCGGTTGGCGATGGCCTGCGGCGCCGGTTGCTGGTCGAGCACCACACCAAGCCGGCCGGGCGGCACAGTGCGAGTGAACGGCTGCGGGGCATCTTCGCGCCACACCGTGAGCGGGATTTCTTGAGCCTCGGTCTGCGCCTGGGTGGCGATCGCGTCGCTCAATGTCTCGACCGACGTGAGTTTCACACCGCCGTAGGAGAGCAGCACGTCGCGCGGTTGCAGCTGAGCTGCTGCGGCGGGACTGTCGGGCGCCACCACGGTGATCAGCAGGCCGCTCGGTGGCAGCGGCCCGGGACCGCTCGGTGATGAACCAGGTCTGTTGAAGATCGGATCGCCCAGTGCGAGCAGTGCTGAGCCGCCAGCTGGCGTTCGATCTTTGAGCCGGGCCAGGAATGTGCCGGAAGGCACATAGCAGATCGTGTACCGATCGGTGAGCAACTCAACCGGGATACCGGCCATTTGACTGACGGCCACGACATACAGCGTCTTGACTCCGACCAGATGCGGAGCCAGTGGCGCAATGCGTTGATCGTGCAGCGATTGGGCAAGCTCTTCAATCTCCGCGGCGGACGCGGTGCTGGAGGCGAGCGCATCGCGGAACTTATGGGTCAGCGCCGTGTCATCGTCGGTCCAATCCGGCTGGGTCTCGCTCTCAGGCGAGCCATTCTCATCTTGTTGCCGAGTTCTCGTACCCGGCAATCGTTCCCACGTCGGCTCGCCGCTGGAACGCACTACGCATCCCCAGTGCTCCTCGATACTCCCAAAACCACTAACGTCGATCCACAGAACCAGCGCAGTACTGTCGGGGATAGCGGCTTGAATGGCTGCCAGCCCTGCAACCTCACGCTGGCTCAAGGTGGCGGCGAGGTTGTTCAATTGGTGCTCGGCCGCAGCCCGTTCGGATAGCAGCTTGGCCAGCTCGTCGCGTTCGGAGTCTGTTGATTCAAGCTTGGTCACTAGTTGCAGGATGCGGGGCTGCAAGCGGCCAATTTGGTCGTTGATCGTGTCCTTCTGCTGTTGTTCTTCTTCAGTCAACGAGCTGTCTCGTTGTGTGGCCAGCTCGTCAGCCAGTCCGCGAGCCAGATCCGTTTCGGCGGCGACCCAGGCGGCGATGGGCATCTGGAGTCTGGCGTGCAGGCATGCGAGCGCCGGGTACGGAGATGACTTGGCACCATAACTCGCCCGGTCCAGTCCGCGAGTCGCCACTTTGAGTCGAACAGCTTCGAATGTTGCGGCGGCCTGCACCAAGAGCCTCGCGGCCTCACCGTACTTGCCTTGAACGTGTAGGTTGGCGGTCAAGTTGTTGTAGCTGTTGGCCACATCCGCATGATCCTCACCCTGTAAGCGGCGGTGGATTGCCAGGGCCTTGCGAAAGAAAGGTTCGGCTGCGGCGTGCTTTCTCTGGGAATGCAGATGGAGGCCCGCGTTGTTGTAACAGGTGGCCGTGAGCGTGTGGTACTCACCAAAAGCGAGACGGCTGATTTCCATCGCTTTGCCGAGGAGCGACTCGGCCTCGCCATATTTGGCCTGCGACGTCAAACACTCCGCCAAGTTGCTGTAGCTGCGGGCCGTTTCCCAATGGTCCTCGCCACTAAGACGGAGGCGGATATCCAACGCTTTGCGAAGGAGCGGCTCGGCCTCGGCGTGCCTGTCCTGTAACGCCAGATTGCTGCCCAAGTTGCTGTAGCTGCTGGCGGCGAACGAATGGTCCTCGCCCACCACGCGGAGGGCGGTCTCCAACGCTTTGCGAAAGAGCGCCTCGGCCTCGCCGTGCCTACCCTGAAAGTCCAGATTGCCCGCCAGATTATTGTAGGCGCCCCCGGTATCCGGGTGATCCTCTCCTTGCGAGTGCCGCAGGATACTCAACGCTTTGCGATAAAGCAGTTCAGCCTCGGCGCATCTGCTTTGCGAACTCAGATTGTCGGCGAGAACGGCGTAGGCGATGCCAGTGTTTCGGTGGTCTTCTCCCTGAACGCTTTGAAGGATATCTAATGTGTTGCGAAAGAGCGGTTCAGCCTCCGCATGCTTGCACTGTGAGTCCAGATATTGGGCCAAGATATTGTAGGTGATGGCAGTGTCGGGATGGTCTTTTCCTTTTACACGGAGGGAGATCTCCAGCGATTTGCGAAGGAGCGACTCGGCCTCGCCGTACTTGTCTTGTGCTACCAGACAGCTGGCCAAGTTGCCGTAGTATGCGGATGTGATCGGGTCGTCCTCGCCCAGCACACGCCGGATTTCCAGAGCTTTGCGGAATAGCGATTCCGCCTCGGCGTATTTGTCCTGTGCCACCAGGCAGCTGGCCAAATCGTTGTAGAATACGGACGTGATCGGGTCGTCCTCGCGCAGCTCGCGCCGGATTTCCAGAGCTCTGCGGTACAATGGCTGGGCCTCGTTGTACCTGGCCTGCAACTTCAGATCGTGGGCTAGGTTCCTGTAACTATCGGCCGTATCTGGGTGGTCCTCACCGAGCGTATGGCGGCGGATTTCAAGCGATTTGCGGAAAAGCGGCTCAGCCTCGGCGAACTTGCGCTGCGATTCCAGGCTGCTGGCTAAGTTGTTGTGTGCAAGGGCCGTACTAACGTCGTAATCGCCGAGCACCCGCCGCCAATCTTGCAGCGATTTTCGAAAGAGCGCTTCGGCGTCAGCATACCTGCCCTGAGAGTGTAGATTGGCGGCCAAGTTGTTGCAGCTTGCGACCGTATTCGGGTGGTCCTCACCCAATACGCGGCTGCGGATTTCCAGCGTCCTGCGAAGAAGGGGCTCAGCCTCTTGAACCTGACCTTTCTCCTCCAGCCCCAATGCCTCATCTACTAATTTCAGCGCGGCGAGATAATCATCCTGGTCGTCGCGTGACAGGGCTGCGAGGTGGCGACAGAGGTCGAGTGTCTGCCGCGCGTCAGTCGTTTCCCAGTGGTCCTGGCCCTGGACTCGCAAACGAATGGCCACGATTTGTTCGGCAGGAGTGACGGCTGCGGCGAATTTGCCCTCATGCTGGAGACTGATGACTTTGGCCTCGAGCGTCGCCACCTCCTGGGCGTCGTCTCCCTTCAGCAGTCGCTGATACGGCGCGCCGGCACGCGGCGGGTCCTGGGCCACTTCGTCCGGCGGCTTAGCGCCGTGGAGCAGCCCCAGAGCCACTTCGCTGGCCGTTATCATGGCGCAGAAACACAAACTGGCGGCACGCATCTTCATGGCATTACCTATTGGATATCGAACAACACTGCACTATGTAATGAGTTAGCGGGGGTGGGGCTCGCGCCGCGGTTGGGCCGTGAAGGCAATGCCCTCCAGCGCGTAACCCGTTGAGTCGGCCTTCCACCACTTCATTATTTCAACGAGTGGCTCGGCGCCGCGATACACGCGACCCTTGCCCCGCACTGACTCGGCCGCGGCAGTCAACTGGTCGACGCCGTCGGCCGACAATCGCCACACGGCGCCCGGACTGCCGGGCGCCGATGTCCACGGTGGTGGCCCTCGCGACTGCGACCAGTCTTGATAGGCCGGCAGCGGGGAGTCAGATGCCAGGACCAGGAACGCCCATAAGCCGGCGCCCTCGTCCAGGCCGTACATGACGTTTGGTTCGGTCGGCGGCGGGTATGTCGCCTCTCGGGCCGGTGGCGGCGGCAGCGTTGCGTCGGCGGGCCAGCATAAGTCCACGTGGCCGTCGGCCCGTAACGCGAGCAGATAGGCGTACGCCGGCCGAGAGAACTTGGCCGCCAACCGCACCGCATCCCCCTGACGCGTCTGCCACACAGTGCGTCCCACGAAACCAGCAGGCCGGTCGCCATCCGGCTCGCTGCGGATGTAGCTGACGTGGAAGTCGAGCACTCGCAGCGGCTCGGCTTGCAGGTCGGGCCCCGGCGGGAGTGGAGGTCGCTGCGATCTTGCGTGGGCGAAAAACAGCAGAGCGGCCAGCAGGACGCTGAGAGCAACTCCGCCCACCAGACCATAACGCCAACGACGTCGTTGTGCTGGCGACACCGGTGCGATGCCCACATCCGTTGCTGAGCGGCTGCCATCGGCCCGGAACGTGCGCAGGTCGGCTGCCATGTCGCCGGCCGTCGTATAGCGGTCTGCGATCGACTTGTTGATGGCCTTCAGGCAGATACGTTCCAGTTCGGCCGGCAGGTCCGGTTGCACCTGCCGGGGTGGCCGGGGTTCGCGGTGCTCGATCTCCTCAAATAGCTCCTGACGCGAGTCGCCGCGGAAGGGTTGCCGGCCCGTCAGCAGCTGATACAGAATGACACCCAGACTCCAGATATCACTGCGGCCGTCCAACCGATGCGTTTCGCCCCGCACCTGCTCGGGTGACATGTAGGCCGGCGTGCCGGAACGCTCCCCTCGGCACTGCCGCTGAGCACTCTCGTGAACGGCTAGACCGAAGTCGACCACATGTGGACGGCCCTTGTCATCCAGCAGGATATTCCCGGGCTTCAGGTCGCGGTGCACGAATCCCTGCTGGTGGGCAAAGGCGATCGCCTCCGCCACACTCGCTACCAGCGCGACAATCTGCTCCAGCGTGAATGTCCGAGTCTTCAGATGGCTTGCCAGATCCGCGCCCGGAATATACTGCTGGACGATGAAAACATGGGGACCGTCCCGGCCGACGTCGAAAATCGTGACGATGCCCGGATGATGGAGCTGCGCGGCGGAGCGGGCTTCGCGCAGCAACGATTCGACATCTTCGTGCGTGGCACACCGTTCGGCCTTCGGTACCTTCAGCGCCACGAGCCGATTCAGCTCGGGATCGTGTACCAGATAGACCGCCCCGAACCCGCCCTGGCCCAATTGCCGCTGGATGACAAACCGGCCGATTCGCTCGGGAAGGCCCTCTTTTTCTCGCGGATCACCTGGCGGCTCACCGTGCGCGGTGTCCGGCGTACTGTCGGCGAGGATGGGGGGAGTGTCGCCTGCCACTGACTCCACGTGCGAAGAGAGTAGGGCAAGGGGCTGTTGGTCATGCTGCTGCGGCACGCCGGCCAGTCGGTTGACATCGCGCAGATTGTGAAGGAATCGTTCGAGGTCCTCGCGCAGATCGTCATGCTGCTGGAGAAACGCCGCCAGATCCACTTGCTCGCCGTGATCGACGCGCAGCAAGTAATCCGCGACCGCCTCATCCACTCGCTCTTCACGCGACCGAGCATCATCCGGCACGCGATCCGCCATAGGCCAACTCCCGATATTGACAGCTTGATCCGGCGACACGTCGCCTGCCGGCATGCACTACTGCGCGCTGCCAGGAACACATTGACGGCTTCTGACTCTGACACCACCAGCCTACCGGAAGTTCGAGCGGTTTTCAGGTCCCCCTGACCTCGCCGCAGACAGAATTCCCGCTATCGTCGTGGGGTGGGAAACGACTAGCTGTTCGGAAACGCCGGCCACGATCTGCTATTGGTTGGCGTTGGCGACGACCGTCTCGAGGGCGGTTTGGCCGACGACGAACTGGACGGAGAGGCAGGCCGCGATTATCTCAGCGGGGGCGATTCCGTGAAAGACAATGATTGGATCGTCGGTGCGCTGAGTGAAGATATTTTCGACAAGTTTGGCACGCTCCGCCAGTTGGAGAGGAACGCCGCCGGTTCAGAGCATATCACCGTAGGAGCTGGGCAGAATGCAGCTGGCGGTGATGCCGAATTGCTCGCACAACCAGGCAAGTTGAGCGTGGCCTTCGGCCAGGTCTTGCCGCGGTGCCATCACGGCTTCGAATTCCAGAAACGAGCCGAGGTCCACCACGTCGTCCAGATGAATGCGGACGTTGCGATAGAGAAAAATCTCGCGCCGCTTGATCACCGTCCGGCGCACGCCCAGTGCGGCGGTCAACAGGTTTTTCGCCAGGTTCCCGTCAGCCACGTCCAGCAGATAGTACTCGCTGTGGCGCGCTTCCGCCTGATCGCTTCTCGCATACCAGATCAGTTGCACGCCGTCGTCCGCCATCTCCCGCAATTTGAGTCGGCCATGCGGACAGTGGAAATAGGTGTCGGTCTGGTGCTGGATGCCGAGTCGACTCGTCGCCACTCGGCGAGCCACCTCGCGCGCCGTGTCCAGCGAGGCCAGCCGGGCTTTGAGTTCCACGTTACGGCGCAGGCCGGGTCGCTGGTCCGCAGCGTCGCGCGATGGATCCGAAATGGGTTTGTCTCGCTCGTTCATGCAGCCTTGGGGAATTCCGGAACGAATGCGGCGATGACCGCGCTCATTGCGAGGGGGTGCCGAAGGAACCGGCGAACTGCGGACTATCGTCGAAGATCGTCCAGACGAAGGTCACGTCACGGAGCTTCTTGATATAGTCCCGGATTTGACGCTTGCGATCCTCTTCCTGCAGTTTCTCGCGGATTTCGTCCTGAGCATCCACGAACTCGATCCGGCCCGCCTCCTCGCGCTCCAGTACTCGCACAATATGAAAACCTTGCTCGTCTTCCAGAATCTGACTGAGTCGATAAGCTGGGAGCGTGAAAATGGCTTGATCGATGACTTCGGACACCAAGCTGCCTTTGGTGGTCCAGTCATGGTATCCGCCATCCGCGGCGTTGGTTCCTTGGGACAGTTTCTTCGCCACGGCCGCGAAGTCGGCTCCCCGCAGCACCTGGTTGCCCATTTCCACAATCGCCCGCTCGGCTGCCGCCTTGTCCGGGAACTTGTCGAACCGAACCGTCAGTTTCTCCCACCGAGCACGGGCTCGCACATCGTAGTCGGTACCGTGCTGGCGATAATACTCCAACAGCTGATCATGTGTGATTTCGGGCGTCCGGTTGATCTTCTGACCGATAATCGTCTGAGCGATCATCTGTTCGCGGAAATCGGTCTTCTGTTTTTCGATGCTGGACCCAAACGATCGCAGCTTGATATCGAGCTGCGTGAGAGACTCCACCTCCAACTGCTTCTGCACGGTCACGACGTGACCATCGTAGAATTCCTTTTCCACCTGCTTGTTGATGTTCTCCAGCACCTCTTTTTGTTTGTCCGCGGGAATGGTGCGGTAGAAGTCCAGGATCACCAGCTTGGATTCGATCTTCCGGGGGAGCATCTGCTGGACAAACAAGGCCCGTTGCTGCTGGAATTGCTCGGGCGGCAACTTGTCTACGTAGTCTTTCAGCATCTGGTCGATGGTGGGAAGCAGGTCTCCTGCCAGGATCATTTGATCTCCGACCGTAGCCACCAACTCCGTCGGCGTGTTCGCCAGTTTGGTGATTGTCGGGGACAAGGGCGCGACAGCCGGCTCATCGCCGGTTTCGCCGGACACCATACGGCCCAGCAAGACGCACAACACGCAGACGGGGCCGACCAAGGAGCGAATGGGAGAACGAACCACGGGACACCTTTCTCGGACTAGGCAGAGGAGGACCGTTGGGAGTGTCCAATCGGAACATCGCGCGCTTTCTGGCGCGGGGCGGGATTATAGACAGCTTAGGCGACTGGTCGCAACACCGATTTCGCCAGAGCCAGAATTCGGCCGGGGTCACTAACCTCTTGCTCAGCAGGCAGATACGCCGTCGAATCATCGACGATTCGCAAACGACTCCCGCCGAGTCGTGCCAATTGCTCGATTCGCGAGCGGTTGGCATAGCGGAAAACCAGGTACTGCTGTTCCACGTAAATTACCGACACCTGCCAGATTGCCGCGTCAATCCGCAGCTCCGCCAACTCCAACAGCCGCTCGACGGGCGGTGGCGGAGGACCAAATCGGTCCCACAATTCCTGTCGGAATTCGGCCAACTGGTCGACGCTGTGGACTCGGACCAGTCGCCGGTACAGGTCGATCTTGAATCGGCGATCGGACACATAGCCGGCCGGGAAGTAGGCGGTGCCGGGCAGGTTTACGTGAACGTCCACCGTGACTGGTGGCGGCAGCTGCTTGAGACGGCGTACGGCAGCCTCCAGGAGTTCGCAGTACAACTCGTACCCCACGGCCGAAATATGTCCGCTCTGTTGCGTACCCAACAAGTTTCCCGCTCCGCGGATCTCGAGGTCTCGCATGGCAATGGCAAAGCCGGCGCCCATGTCGCTGAACTCTTCAATGCGCGCAGGCGTCGGGCGGCATTGGGTGTCAGGCTTGCGCCGGGGTCGACCAGCAGATAACAGTAGGCATGGTGTTTGTAGCGTCCCACGCGACCGCGGAGCTGGTGCAGGTCGGCCAAGCCGTAGCGATTCGCCTCGTCCACGAAGATCGTATTCGCGTTGGGAATATCCAGGCCGCTTTCCACGATGGTGGTGGCCAGCAGGATATCAAACTGGTGATCGACGAAATCGATCATCACCTGCTCGAGGTCCGATTCGGGCATTTGACCGTGGCCGATACGAAGCGTGGCCTCGGGAACAATGAACTGGAGGCGCTGGGCGACTTGTTCGATATCGTGAACGCGGTTGTGCACGAAGAAGATCTGTCCGCCACGGTTCAATTCACGGAGCACAGCGTGGCGGATGATCTGCGGATCGAAGCGGGTCACCCGCGTTTCGACCGCCAGCCGGTCTTCGGGAGGTGTTTCCAGGTTGGAGATATCGCGGACGCCGACCAGCGACATGTGCAGTGTGCGGGGGATGGGAGTGGCCGTGAGGGTCAGGATATCGACGGTGCTGCGCAACCGTTTCAGTCGTTCCTTGACCTCCACTCCGAACCGCTGTTCTTCATCAATGATGACCAATCCCAGGTTGTAGAATTCCACATCGGCGGAGGCCAGGCGATGCGTGCCGATGACGATATCGACCTGTCCCAGCGCCAGACGCTCGACGATCTGGCGCTGCTCCGTGGCGGAACAGAAGCGGCTGAGGCGCGAGATTTCGAAGGGAAATTCGGCCATTCGCTGCTGAAACGTGCGGTAATGTTGTTCGGCGAGAATGGTGGTGGGGACGAGGATGGCCACCTGATAGCCGTTATCCACGGCCTTGAAGGCGGCCCGCATGGCGACTTCGGTCTTGCCAAAGCCCACGTCGCCGCACAGCAACCGATCCATGGGGCGGGGCTGGAGCATGTCCGCCTTGATGGCCGCAATGGATGCCAACTGGTCTTCTGTCTCCTGATAGGGAAACGATGTGTCGAATTCCTGCTGCCATTCGGAGTCAGCGGCAAAGGGGATTCCTGGCCGCATCTGACGCTCGGCCTGCATTTCGAGCATTTCGGCGGCCATATCGGTCACGGCCGCCTCGGCGGCGGCCCGTTGACGGACCCACGACTTGCCGCCGATCCGAGCTAACGGCGGTCGGCTCTTGGTCCCTCCGACATATTTTTGAACCAGTCCGATCCGCATGGCGGGAACGTAGATTTTGGTCCCGCCGTGAAACTCGATCTGCAAATGCTCCTCGGCGTGACCCTGCTTGTCGATCATCTGGATGCCACGGTAGCGGCCGATCCCGTGGGCCAAGTGGACGACGAGGTCGCCTTCGCGCAGGTCGAGGAAGCTGTCGATCACTTTGCCCAAGCGGCGACGTGATGTGCGACGCAGTTCGCTGCGTTGAAACAACTCCGAGCCGCTGATCAAGATGATGCGGTCGCGCACCAGGCGAAAGCCGCGACTGAGTTTCCCCACCACGCGATGCAACCGCCCCGCCTGCATGAGTTGGGTGGGAGCGAAGATTTCGCCCAGTCGCTGCAGTTCCGCCTCGGTGTGGGCCAACAGATAGATTTCGTGGTCCGCGCCAGACCGATCCAGTTCGTCTCGCACCTTGGCGATTTCACCGCTGAACCGCTCCACCGACTCAACTGCCAGCTGGCAGACGGGCCCGAGGGCGGAAGGAGTGATCGACGCCACCGTGGCCAAGGGGAAGGCGGCGACCGCCCGCTGGACCGCTCGCTGGTCCAGAAAACCATCGGTCGACTCCAGCCGCTGGTAATAGCGGTCTGCCTCGGCGGCGATCTGTTGCGGCTCGACCAACAGGAACCAGGTATCGGCTGGCACATGGTGTGTCAGCGGCGCACGGCTCCCCGTGTTCGGCAGGAGGACCGTGATTTCAACGCGTTCGAGAGTTGCCGTGCTCCGCTGGTGGGCCACGTCAAAGCGGCGAAGGGATGCGATTTCGTCGCCGAACAACTCGATCCTCACCGGCTCGTTCCAGTCGGCGGCGAACAGATCGATAATGCCGCCGCGAGCCGAGAATTCGCCCGGCAACTGGACCGCCGAGGTGGCGTGAAACTGGTGGCGGACCAACCAGTTGCATAACTGTTGGGCATCGAGCGGTTCACCGACGACCAGGTGTCGCGTGCTTTCGTCGATCGTCTGCCGATCGGGAGCCGGCTGCATGAGGCTCTGTACGCTGGCGATCACGACACGGTCGAGTGTTGGCTGGGGAGGTGACGGAGGGAGGGGGGAGGTGGCGGACGCTGGGGCGCGCGAGACCGGTCGAGCCACTTCCGCTGGCTTGCACCACCCGCGCAATTGCTTGAGCGTACTGAGGCGTTCGCCGTAGATGTCGTCGTGAACACTGCGTTCGTCCGGCGCCGATTCCCAGGCGGGAAAGCGGAGCGGTGACCCGCCCGCGAACAGCTGCAGGTCCTGGGCCATGGCGTCGGCGGCATCTTCCGTGCAGCAGACGACGACCAGGGGACCGGGCGCATGATGGGCCAGGCTGACGGACAGCAGCGCGCACGACGATCCGGCAGCTCCATCGAAGGTCCCCTGGCGTCCCGCTCGCAGTTCTGCCAGCACTTCGACGAAGCCGTTCATCTGCTCCAGACGCCGCGCCAATTCGGTCAATGGCTGCGGCTGTAGTTGCTGCTGGGCCTTCTCCATCTCAGTTACCCACGGCAACGGAAAAAAACGGGCTTGAGGCGCGAGTTCCGCACCCGCTCACCACTCCGCGGGTTCACATCTTTTCCTTGTTCTCCTTGGCTTTGACCCTCTTGAGTGCCTCGGCTGCGGGCGAAGTCCGGTAATGATCGTCCAACGGGTAACAGCCGGACACCAGCCCGTTACGTGGAGCGGTGGTGCAGTCGCTGAACGTACGACAGATCTTCTTTCGCTGGGTAACTCCTCGCGTGAGGCAATCCATCGGCAGTTCCGGGTACGACAAGACCATCCGGCCGATCCCCACCGCATCGATCCACCCCTGACGCACCACGGCTTGGGCGACGTGGGGGAGGAAGTCCTGCAAATAGGTATAGCCGGTCCCCACCATGGGCAATCCGGGCACCGATTCCTTGCACCGGCGAGCGGCCATGATCAGGCGCTGGACACCGCGCAGGGGATCTTCGGGGGGGGGATATCCATCGCTAGGCGGGAACATCGCCGGCCGTTGGATATGTGGATTGTAGTAAGGACTGCCACACGTGAGGTTGGCTGCGGCCACGCCCAATTCACGCAGTTCGTCCAAGAGCCGGATGGGCTCCGTCAAATCCATCTCGAGTGGATTGGACACGTCAACGCCGAAGCCGAACTCGTAAGGAAGCAGGTCGCGGAAGGGGAGCGGCTCGCCGCAGGTGGCCCCGTGCTGGTACGGGATCGTATCGAAGACACTCACGCGTACGCCCACCAGCAGGTCCGGCAGCTCGCCGCGAATGCGGGCGACGATCGTCTTGAGCAGCCGCGTGCGGCCGGCATAATCGCCGCCAAATCTCCCCGGCCGACATCGCGCGCTGAGAAACTCATGGAGCAGGTATCCGTGACAAGCCTTGACGTCGACAAACTGGAACCCGACGTCGTACGCGATTCGCGCGGCAGACATATAGGCGTCGACGAGGTGTTCCAGGTCACTGTCTGTCCAGACGACGCTGTCATCGTCTGGCGAGATGCCGAATCGGCCGTCGAGCAAGGGATGATGATAAGCGATCCGCGGCTCGAGCTGTTTTGCCTGGGGCCGACTGAAGCGACCCGAGTGCGTCAGTTGCAGCCCGACCAGGAGATCATCCGTGGTTCCGCAGCAGGCGCGGTGAGTCGTGCGCAGGCGCGCGAGCAGCTGCGCCAAACCGTGGCGGTTGTGAGCCGTGGCGAGCAGTTGGTTAGGATTGGCCCGACCGTCGCCCTGGACGGCCGCGGCCTCGCCTCCCCAAATCAATTTCGCACCACTTCTTCCGAAGTTCTCCCAGCGGCGGAAAGTCAATTCGGTAGGCGAACCATCCTCCTGGGCGTCCCATCCTTCCATCGGATGTATGCACCACCGATTACCGACCGTAAACGGGCCGATGACGAACGGCTGGCTCAGCGGCGAGCCTTGGTCGGCTGTCAGGATCTCGTCGTCGACCGGCAGGGGAATGTCCAGCTGGATCAACCGTTCCCGCAGCATCTGCGGCGATTTCAAGGGGCCGATCTTGGTATAGGCATGAGTCATGAGCGATCAGTCATCCACATCGGTTGTTCGACGGGAGCTTCAGCGAGGGATTCGTGTGTGGGCCATCAACTGCGAACCGGGCGCAGCGGACTGAACGCCAGCCGAAACTTGCGCGCGCCGGCGACACCAGCGAATTGCACGGTCGCCGACCGTTTGGGGCCGCTGCCCCCCAAGGCAACGATCTTGCCGATTCCATACTCGGGGTGAATAACGACCATCCCATGCCGAAACGACTCGGGTGGGACCTTGGCGGCGTTGTCGGCCGAACCGGCCAGATCGGCCGCCGTGACAAACGGGTGGACCGGCTCTGATCTTGTTTTCGCCCGACCTGTGGCGGGACGCTTCTTCTTCGGTGATCGGCGGACCCGACGCGGCTCGGCATCCTCGTCGAACTCCAGGTCCTCGGCCGGCGAAAAATCCGTGTGCTCCCACTCGTCGTCCGGCCAGGCGTCGTCGCACCAGTCCTCATCCGGAGCAACTTGTGCATGGTCGGTTCCAAAGTAGCCGAGCTGTCCGAGCACCTCCATTTCCTCGCGCGGCAATTCCATCAGGAACGGGCTGGTGACCACATTATCGAGTTGGCCACGCACACTTCGCTGCTGGGCTGCACTCAGCTGCAGTTCCTCTCGGGCGCGCGTGATGCCGACGAATAGCAGACGGCGTTCCTCCTCCAGTTCCTCCGGGCTGTCCTTGCTCCGCTTGTGCGGGAGCATGTCATCCTCGACGGCCACGATGAAAACGACGGGAAACTCCAGTCCCTTGGCGGCATGCAGTGTCATCATCGTCACACAGTCTGTTTCCGTTTCCCAGTCATCGACGTCGGCCACCAGAGAAGCTTGTTCCAGAAATGCTTCCACGCCACCCTCCTCGCCACGCGACTCATCGAACTCGCGCGCGTCGGACAGCAACTCGTCGATATTCTCGATCCGCTGCTGGTCTTCTTCCGTGTCGGCGGCTGCGAGCCAATCTCGGTAGCCGGTGAAGTGCATGATTCTGCCAATCACTTCCTCCACTGTCTCGCCGCCCGCCAGGTGCATTTCGTCCATCATGGCCACGAATCTGGCCACTTCCACTGCCGTCCGTTTCGGCAAGGACTCGATTAGCCCGGCTTGCCGCGCGGCCTCGAACAACGTCAGTCTGCCGTGTCGCGCATGGTGCTTCAGCCGCTGAATCGTCGTCTTGCCGATCTTCCGTGGAGGCGTGTTGACGATCCGCAGAAAAGCCACGTCGTTGACGGGATTATTCAACAGCTGCAAGTACGCCAGAATATCCTTGATTTCCTTGCGCTGGTAGAACTCCAGGCCTCGTACGATCTGATAAGGGAGTCCCACCGATCGGAAGGCCCGTTCGATCGTGCGCGACAGGGCATTCATGCGATAGAAAATGGCGTAGTCCTTCGGACGCCGCTGACCACTTGACACTTCATTGGCAATGCGTGCCGCAATGGCGTCGGCTTCCTGCCGGCCGGTGGGATACACGACGATGCGCACCGGTTTCCCGGCGGGCTTGCCCGTGTAAAGTGTCTTGGCTTTGCGGTGGATGTTGTTGGTGATCAACTGATCCGCCGCGTGAAGAATGTTCGGCGTGCTGCGGAAATTCTCTTCTAATTTCACCACCTGGACGCGGGGAAAGTCCCGTTCGAACTCCAGAATGTTGCGGATCGTCGCGCCGCGCCAGCCGTAGATGGATTGATCGGGGTCACCCGTGACGGAGAGATTGGGGTAATCGACCGACAGCGCGCGAACGATGGCGTATTGAGCCAGGTTCGTGTCCTGATATTCGTCGACCATGATGTAACGATACTGGGCGTCCAACGTCTGACGCAGATCGTCGTTCTCGCGCAACAAGACCGCGATGTGCATCAGCAGGTCGTCGAAATCGACGGCATTGGCTGCCAGCAGTCGCCGTTGATAGTGGGGATACACCCGCTGTACGATCGCGCCGAGCGGGTCGCCCGGTGCCGCGCAGTAGTGCTCAGCCGTGATCAGGTCGTTCTTGGCCCAGCCGATCGCGGCGGCGATGCGGGAGGGCGTTTCGTGAATCAACTCGACCTTGGCGTCCTCGATCGCCTCGCGCATCAACTTCAAGCTGTCGTCCGTGTCGTAGATCGAGAAATTCTCCCGCATGCCGACCAGCGCTGCGTAACGACGCAGTTGCTGTGCGCAGAAACGGTGAAAGGTGCCCAGCCAGACACGACTGCCGGCGGACAGGCGTGCCACTCGCTGACGCATCTCGTCGGCCGCCTTGTTGGTGAAGGTGAGAGCCACGATGTGGTAGTCGGGGATCCCCTGTTGCAGCAGGTAGGCGATGCGATGGGTCACCACCCTTGTCTTGCCGCTGCCTGGGCCGGCCAGGATCAGCTGCGGACCATCCAGGTGCCGCACTGCCTCTTGCTGCGACTCGGTCAGGGACGACAGGAGATCCTGCCGGTCCGCTCGGGTGTGAGATGCCAAGCCCTTGGGACGTTCCTCGCTGGTTCGTTTGGTCTCCATGAATCTCCGTACCAGATGAGGCTGTGTGAATCCATCTGCAGAACGCTCGAGCGGCACGCCGCCGTCTCGCTGACCCGTCTCGCCACAGAACGCGACTCGGCCTGTGGGGTCGTTCCCAGGTCGCGGGCGATTCCCAGGGGAAAATCACCGCCGAGCCGGCGCCGTGCGCGTGTCGCCGCGAGCTTCCTGGCCGCCAGCCGGGCGAGTCGGGAAGCCCCTGCAAGTGATCTTCGCGCGGAGCCGGAGGCCGGTTGCCGAGCGGTCATTATACGTGATTTACGCGGCGCCCCGTCAGCCCCCTTCCAAGGGTCTGCCGGTGCTCAGCATCGCGGCTTTTTTCCGGATTTTTTCCATCCGGCTGGCAGCGGGATCGTCGTGGATGGTTATACTGTTGCCCAACCCTCGACGGGCCACATTGTCTGGGGCTGCTGGGGCTCGTCGTAAGGACTTTTTGACGAACCGGTTTTCATTTAGGGAGAGGGACGACCCATGGGAACCCGCATTCCATTGAGCCGAGCTGCGGAAGAGACGCGTATTCTTCATCAACGATTGGAGATGAGCACGGCGGAAATCGGCCTCAGCGTTCGCACGACCAATTGTCTGGAAGAGCGCGGCATCTTCACCGTAAAGGATTTGCTCCACTGCACGCGCGCCGATCTGCTGGGCATTTCGAATTTTGGCGAGAAGACTCTGGAAGAAGTCTACGCTTCTTTGGAGAAGATCGGTTTTCGCCGCGAGCATTGCCGGACTGCGTGAGCGTGGCGGAGCCGAGGCGCCCACGAGGGATTGCGTGAAGTGGGGAACCAGGCGTTGCCCCACACCGAAATCCGCTGGTGCAGCATTCGGGGCCAGCGTACAGGCCGGCAATTCAGGGGATCGAAACGATGCCCGCCGATCTGCCCGGGCGGCGGAGTGCCGTGCGGGCGATTTCCGGATGGGGGCATGCGGCGATGGGACGTGCGGACTTGGTCGATTCTCGCGTGCAGGGGAATCCGCCGCCGCTGCCCATCTGCGGCGTTACTCTGGCCGCGTGCGGCCCACGCCCGAACCGGTTTGGGCGGCCCGCATAGCGAGCTGGAATCTGACCAAATTCCTGTCAGGCTGCTACAGTTCCGTCAAGCGGTCAGTAGAATGGGGCGGACCTGGGAAGAAATCGATTCTGAGCTGGGAATGTATCCCTGCCCGACGGCTGTGGTGTGCGCGCGCGAATCAGCTCTTGCGAGGGCGCGACGGGCTGCGGAGGTTATTCCCGCCCTGTTCTGCACGTCATGCTTCCCTGAAAGTAGCGACTGTGGCCCGCATTTTTCGGCTTTGGGAGAAGAAACGAGGTGATCGGCGCACCGGCTCACAATTCGTCGGTGGCCTGGGGGAAGCTCTGTTTTTTGGCGTGCTGTTTCTGTTGGGGGCCCTGTCGTTGGCCTATCTGGTTGTGTCGCGGGTCTTCGCCGCCACCCCGCAGCTCTACCAACCCGGGTTCGGCTTCTGGTTGATGGTGCTGGTGATGGTGTCGTTCACTTTGATTGGCGGCAGCGGGGTGGTCTACACGGTACTGCAGGTCGGCACATCGGCGGAACGGCGGAGTGCGATCGCGCTGCGCGCGGCCGACATTGATTTGATCAGCGAGACGCTTTCCTCGCAGCGTGAGTTCCCGACGATTCCGCGGGACGCCAACCTCACCAACAGCCCGGGAATTCGGCTGGCCTATCGCCTGCCGGTGACGCACGCGGGTCCCTGGGTCCTGTTTGCGGCCACGGCGTTCTTTCTGGTGTGGAATAGCATTACGGCCGTGCTCGTGATGGTGGCGGTGAGGAGCTATTTATCCCACCGGCCCGACTGGCTCCTGACCGTTTTCGTGTTGCCGTTCTTGCTGATCGGGATCTGGGCCACCTACTACTTCTTTCAGCAGATGCTGTTGAACACGGGGATTGGCCCGACGAACGTGGAGATCTCGGATCATCCTCTCGTGCCGGGTTGCGGATACCGGTTATTTCTATCGCAGGCGGGCCGGCTCAACATGCGGTCGCTGGAACTGGCTTTGGTCTGTGATGAAGAAACCACCTTTCGCCAGGGGACCGATATTCGCACGGAGCGTTGCCGCGTGTTTCGTCAGCAGGTGTTTGTCGAGGAGAATTTCCGGATCGAGCCGAGCAAGGCGTTTGAGCGCGAATGCGAGTTCATCATTCCGAAGAACATCATGCACTCGTTCCGGGCCAAGCACAACGCGGTCCACTGGATGCTGGTAGCGCGCAGCCAGGCGCAATCATGGCCGGTCTTTGAACGGTGCTTCCCGCTCGTGGTGTATCCATACGAGTCTCCCCGGGAGACACGCTAATGGAACCGCTAATCAGTATTCGCATCCGTGATCAGCATCGTCACTTCTGTCCGGGTGAAGCACTGCAGTG
Source organism: uncultured Planctomycetota bacterium (assembly GCA_963802295.1). Classification (GTDB taxonomy): domain Bacteria; phylum Planctomycetota; class Planctomycetia; order Pirellulales; family Pirellulaceae; genus JAJRVM01. The sequence goes on from CAWDIM010000026.1 coordinate 233,849, forward strand.
CGAGTATCAGTTGGACGCCGTGGACGCGAAGGAGGTGCAAGCGTTGGAGGCTTCCGTGTTGTGGCATACGGAGGGGAAGGGTGACGAAGATCTCGCCGTGCATTTCTTTGAGCGTCTGGTCCCGGGCGACGTGGAGGGACGCGACCTGCGAGCCTTGCGGAAACTGACTACGGTGCTTCCCAACAGTCCCCTCACGTACATGGGCGTGACGGTGAAGATCCGCTGGTGCGTGCGTGTGCGGGCGTTCCTGCGACGCGGCAAGGAGGTGTTTTTCGAACAGACGTTCGTGCTGGGAAATGTGCCGCCGGCCCAAGCGATCGTGATCGAGGATGCGTCTGAGTCGAAGCCGGCGGAGGAACTCGACGAACTTGAGTGACCCGACGTGATGGAAGTGCAGCGACGCAATCCGTTTTCGACGCGCTACGTGCGACCAGGAGCGCTGGTGTACCAGTTTCCCTTGGGTGAGGATGCCGAACAATTGTGGCAGCGTTGGCGGGCTCAGCGGCGGGTGGGGGCAGATCGTCGGTCCCCACGGCTCCGGCAAGACGACGCTGCTGCATACGCTGGCGGCTTGCCCGCCGCCGGATCGACTCGACCTGGTCTGGTGCACGCTGAAGGCCGGCCAGCGACATCTCCCGTCCGCGGTGTGGCGGCGCCGCACGGCCTGGGGCGCGCACAGTCTGGTGATTATCGACGGCTATGAGCAGCTTGGCTGGTGGGCGCGAACCAGACTGAAACGATGCTGTCGCCGGTCGCGCGCCGGTTTGCTGGTCACGAGTCATCGCGATGCCGGACTGCCGCCGTTGTACAGCACGCATTGCTCCTTGGCGACCGTGCAGCAACTGGTCCAGCAGTTGCTGGGGGACCACGCGGACGCTGGCCCGGGCGACGGCCACGGCCAGCCTGTCGGCCAGCCGGCTGACGCCGTGGCAAGCGACGATGTCCGCCGTACCTACCGGCGATGGCAAGGCAACGTGAGGGAAGTGTTCTTCAGTCTCTATGACTTGTACGAATCGCGCCGGCACGATCGCTAAACGCCGACATTTCCTGCTGGGAGCGGCGTGGGAGACGCCGGATGGGCAAGTCCCGGTTTTCCCAGACGGCTATCTTGAAGAAATCCGCCAACTTTGCGCGCGTAGCAAATATTCCTTAAACGCCACGACAGGTGCGCGGTTGGCTGAGATTGGAAAATTCCCGCTACTTTCAGTTAACCTGCCTGAGCGTGTGACCTACCATTCAGCAGACCCATTGTGCGCTGATGCCAGGGCGGCTCGACGAGCGAACATCGCGCAAGTTGCGCTGGCCAGTTGGTCGCCTTCAGAGTGCCGCCAGCGGGGCACGGAAAAACTGGTTTGCCAGACGCTCGCCGACAAGAGCGTTGGCCAGCACGCTGCCCGAATTCGCCGTTGGGCGGTGGAGAATCGACCAACTCGGCGCGATCCTGAACAGTTGAGTCCCTGCTCAAAGTCCGTTCCGGACGACCGAGGGTCTTCCCGAATTGCGTCAAGCGGAGCAATAAGATGTTTATGCGGTTTCGGCAGGCATGCGCCGTCGCCTTGTTCTTGGCGGGCGAGAGTCTCGTAGTGGTCAGTCCGGCCCAGGGAGACCAGATTCTGAGCTGGCTCTTTGGAGAATCGCCGCCGTCGAGCGGCCAGGTAGTGGCCTATTACGGGTCGACGCAAACCTACTACCCCGGTGCACAGACCGTCCCGTCTCAGGTTTACTACGGCGGCACGCCGTCCGCTTCCTACGCGTCGTCATGCGGTCAAAGCACGGTTGCGTACCGCGTCGCCGCGCCCTCGGCCTGCTGCGAGCCAACCGTTGTGTATCAGGTTCCCGCGGACGTCTGCAATCCCGTGAGCGTGGCGTGCGAACCGCCGCGCAGAAGTTGTTGGGACCGGCTCACGTCGTGTTTCGGTGGCAACGCCGCCCCGCCTGCGGTTCCCGTGTATGAGCCGGTGCCTCGCGCATCCTACCGTACCACCTGGAAGCAGATACCGGTGACGCGCTACCGCCCGATCACGTCGGCCGATCCGATCACCGGCTGTCCCGTGACGGTCATGAAGGCTTGCACAACCTATGCTTGGCAACCCGAGCGCCAGCGGTGCGGCTTTTTCGGGCGTTTATTGGGGCAGTGTGATCCACCGCCGGCGGCGGTCAACCCTTGCTGCCCGAATCCGTGCATGACGCAATGTGTCGTGACTTCGGACAGTTGCGGTTGTGGAGTGCCCAGTCTGACACCGAGCCTGGCACCGACTCCCGCCGTGCCACCCTACTATGCTCCGGGGCCGGCGACGATACCCCCTTCAGGTATTCCCGGTTCGGCTCTGCCGACCGCTCCCTCGACGACTCCCACGCTCGCTCCTCCGGCATTTCCATCGCCCGCGGCAGCGCCGCCGGCCACCGGGGTGCCTGGGGCCGCGGGACCGGAACCGGCCGAAACGCGTCCGAGTCTGGTTCCGGGATACGGGGACGCCAGCAGTGGGGTCAGCGCCCCGCAGCCCATGTCTTCGTCGATGTGGGGTTCTGGGGCCGCGACAGCCGACAATGCCGTGCCCCAAGCTGCCACTGCCAACCCGGACGCGGGGACCCAAACCATCCTCAACAAGACGGTTCCGCTGCCCGTTTTGGGAAACCCCGCCGTGGAGCCGGTACAGCCGCGTCCGACTCCGGTTCCCGATCCCGAGGCCACCCCGACACGCATCGAAGAGGAACCGACCGCCCCGCAGTTGCTCAACCCGCGAGATCAAGTGGCCGTCCTGCGTTCCGACCACACGTGGGCCGTGACAACTATCACCTGGCCAAAGACGTCGAGCCAGGGGCGCCGGCCGATGCCGAAAACGACCGCGGCCCCGCGACAACATCGGGGCGAGCTGGACGAGAGCGGTTGGATCAGCATCGCACGATAGCAGCCAGGGGGCTTGCCGGTCTGGGCAATGCGCTGCGCTCGGCTGAGCCGTTCCCGTGTGGCCGTGCGGCTGCCAGCATGTCTGGGAGTCTAGGGAGCCGGCGGATTTCCGCGGGAAATGGCCGAGCGGGCGCTAGGCAGATCCTCAAATCGCACTAAACTCACATCTAATGGCGCCACATGCGGTGCGTGCCCAGCGGACTGGTGCATGCCGAGCGAATTGTGGCGAGTGGAAGCGGATCCATCGGAGCGGGTGTTTTGCCGACGCGCCGTGTACGTTGATCATCCGGATCCAACGGAAAACTCAACTCATCTGGTGGTTGCCATGCCTGCCAATCTCACGCCGCAATATCTGAAGGCGGAAGCAGCGTATCGTCGCGCGTCGACTCCCGAGGAGGAACTCGAGTGCTTGCAGGCGATGCTGCGCGAGATGCCCAAACACAAGGGAACCGATCGACTGCAGGCCGAGTTGAAACAGAAGATCAGCAAGGTGAAGAAGGAGCTGGACCAGCATCACGCGACGGGAGGCAAGCGGAGTGGCGTGGCACGGATCCCGCGACAAGGCGCGGGACGGGCTGTGATTATCGGAGCTCCCAATGTCGGCAAGAGCTCGCTGTTGGCACATCTCACGCGGGCCACTCCCGAAGTGGCGCCCTACCCCTTTACCACGCGCGAACCGATTCCCGGTATGATGCCGTGGGAAGATGTCATGGTCCAGCTCATTGACACACCACCCATCACGAAGGATGTACTGGACCCGGTCACGGTGGGATTGATTCGAGGCGCGGACCTGGTCCTGCTGCTGGCCGATCTGGGAAATGACGATGGCATCGAGGACGTGCTGGGAGTCGTCGACAAGTTGAATGAAACCAGAACGCGGCTGGCCACCACTTCGTATCTCGACGAAAACGATGTGGGTTTGGCTTACACGAGGACTTTTCTGGTGCCGAACAAAATCGATGCGCTCGAGTCGCAGGACCGGTATGCCCTGCTGCACGAGTTTGCTGCATTCGAGTTCCCCGAATACGTGATTTCAGCCCAGCACGGCCAGGGGCTGGAGGCCTTGCGCGACGCCGTGTACCAGACCATGGACGTCATTCGGGTGTACACCAAGCTGCCCAATCAGAAACAACCCGACTTCGATCGGCCCTATACTATTCATCGGGGTGGGACGCTGCTGGAGGTGGCCGAATTGATCCACAAGGACTTTGCCACCAGTCTCAAGAACGCGCGGGTCTGGGGAAGTCACGTTCATGACGGGACGTTTGTGAAGGGTGACTATGTGCTGCACGACAAGGACGTGGTTGAACTGCATATCTGACAGCGCGATGCGGGGGCCGGTTGTGGCCGCACGACGGGCCGCCGATATGGACAGGACTGATGGTGGCGAGAACCGGGACGAATCGTGAGGATCGCGTGATGTTGAGCAATGCGCAGATGGCGGCCGTGCTCGAGCAATTGGCCGACCTCCTGGAATTCCAGGGAGCCAACGCATTTCGCATTCGAGCGTATCGCAATGGCTCGCGTGCGATCCGCAACTTGTCGCAATCGGTGGCACATCTGGTGGCAGAGAATCCGGATCAGTTGACCGACATCGACGGGATCGGCAAGGCCGTGGCGGAGAAATGCGTGACGCTCGTGCAGACCGGTTCCCTGCCCCAGTTGGAAACGCTGTTAGAGGAGATTCCCGAAAGTGTCCTGACGCTGCTGCGGATCCCCGGTCTCGGTCCGAAGAAAGCGGCGTTACTGCACCGTGAACTGGGGATTGTCACACTGGAACAGTTGAAACAGGCATGCGAGCAGCAGCAAGTGCGTGTACTCAAGGGATTTGGCGCCAAGACGGAAGAGGCGATTCTGAAAGGCATGCACGTGGCCGAGGCGGCCGGCCAGCGTATCTACTGGGCGGAAGCCGATCAGATTGTGGCCGCGCTGCGCGAATGGCTGCGGCCGCTCACCGCCGTCCGGCAACTGGAGTTCGCGGGCAGCTACCGGCGAGGCAAGGAAACGGTGGGGGATCTCGACATCCTGGTCGACTCGACCGATCACAACCAGGTGATGGACCGTCTGGCTGGATTTGCGGGTGTTGTCGAGACGATCGGGCGGGGCGACACCAAAATGTCGGTGCGCATGGCGTCCGGCCTGCAGATTGATGTGCGCGTGGTGCCGCGCGAATCGTTTGGCGCGGCGCTACAATATTTCACGGGTTCGAAAGAGCACAATGTCGTTTTGCGCGGCCGCGCGAAGCAACGCGGGTTGAAGATCAACGAATATGGCGTCTTCCGCGTGGCGGGCGACTCGCAAGAGTATCTGGCGGGCGATTCCGAGCAAAGCGTCTACGCGACCTTGAATCTGCCCGTTATTCCGCCTGAGTTGCGCGAGGCGCGGCAGGAGTTTCAGTGGGCCGATGCGGGAACCTTGCCCGACTTGATCCGCGAATCCGATGTGCAAGGTGACTTGCACATGCACACTACCGAGACGGACGGCTTGGCTTCGTTGGCCGAAATGGTCGACGCCGCGCTTGCGCGAGGGCTCAAGTACGTGGCGATCACCGATCATTCCCAACGCGTGTCGATGGCGCGTGGGCTCGACCCGCGACGATTGCTGCAGCAATGGTCCGAGATCGACACGCTCAATGCGAGGCTGCAGCCCGACTTCACCATACTCAAGGGAATCGAAGTGGATATCCTCGAGAAAGGCGGGTTGGATCTGCCCGACGACGTCTTGGCTCAGGCCGACTGGGTGGTGGCCAGCGTGCATTACGGCCAACGGCAGTCGCGCAGTCAGATTACCGAGCGAATCGTGGGGGCCTTGGAGCACCCCTACGTGTCGGCCTTAGCGCATCCGACGGGCCGCCTCATTAATCGACGCGATCCGTACGAGGTGGATATGGAACAAGTGCTGCAGGCGGCGCACCAGCACGGCAAAATGCTGGAGCTCAATGCAAATCCGTCCAGGCTCGATCTGGACGACCTGCATTGCGCTGCCGCCAAACAGTTGGGAATCCCGATTGTCATCTCCACCGACGCGCACAGCACGGCAGGGCTTGATGTGATGAGGTATGGCGTCTTGCAGGCCCGCCGTGGAGGCTTGACCAGACACGATGTGGCCAACACTCGCTGCTGGAAGGAAATGCGAGCCCTGCTGGGCCAACAACCCCGGCTAGACCAGAGTCACTGAAGAGTTCGGGGCAACTGGAAAAGCCGGGCCATGACACGACCCACCGGCCGCACGGACCACCACAATCAATTCGCCACCCCTCTGGCGCTCTTACTCTTACTCCTAGCGCGGCATGCCGCCGCAATCCTACGGAGGAAGGAAGGAAGGGAGGAAGGGAGGAAGGGAGGATGGGAGGATGGGAGGATGGGAGGATGGGAGGAAGGGAGGATGGGAGGATGGGAGGATAGGGAGGAAGGGAGGAAGGGAGGAAGGGAGGAAGGGGCGGGGCTGACGTCTTACTCTTACTCTTAACGCGGCCTGCGGCCGCAACCAAAACGGGAAATCCGAAATCCCAATATCGAAATCCCAAACAAATTCGAAATCCCAAGATGAAAACCTTCGCTGCCGGCAAAACGGCCGCGGGCGGGCCCCCAGCAGATTCTCACCAGCAGCATGCCATTGCGTCCTCCGTTTTCCCTTCTCCTTCCTCCCTTCCTCCCTTTCTCCCACTTTTCTGTGCTTCGAATTTCGGATTTTGTTCCAAACATGCACGCACCGTGCGCGCATCCTACACGCGAAAACTTTACTCTCCGTCCTTGTCCCACGCTCTTGCCGCGCAAAAGAAAAGACCGGGCATCCTGGGAAGCCCGGTCTCTATTTTTTGCGCTTACTGACAAGTGGATGCCAACAGGGAAGCAGCCAGGTTATCAGCAAGTTATGTTGACGTCGGAAGGTCTTCGACCCGCGCACGGGGCGAAACGCATCCAGGACTATTGAACAGCGCCTTCTTCGACCGGCGCCTCGCCGCCCGGCTCCTCAGTTGGCGGCGTTTCGGGAGTGGCTTCGTGGGGAGTCGCCTCAGCGGCAACGCCACAGCCATCCACCCCAACCGTATCGCAGCAGCTGACCGGCTGCCCGCAGCAATCCGCTGACTGCCGCCCGCCGCCACGACGACGACCCAGCAGACGTTGGCCTTCGCAGCCACCGCCACGACGGGTGCGACCGGCACAAGCGTGACGAACGCGACCGGCACATCGGCCGGAGCTGACGGCGGCCACGCCGCAATCAGCCGCTCCGCCACACGCTACTGCGCCTTGACAACCGTGGCAGCCGTGGCCAGCCAGCGCCTGCTTCTCACCGCCCATCAGGGCAGAACCGGCGATCGCGAAGAACAGCGCGATGCCATACACACAAACACGATGCATTCCGAGCCCTCCAAAGATAGTACTGAATCGGAAACTGACGTTGCCGACCGCACAGACCGCTCCACCATCGGACGCCAAAGCACCGAGTCGCACGGGAGCATCCGGCGATCTCATCTCCGTCCCGCTTTTTCCCGCAAGCCTCGTTTCCCCCCAAAAAAATAGAAACTTTGCGGCTTACGAAAAATGCGCGAGTCATAGAGACTAGGTCGATAGGGTAACATGACTCAGGCCGTTGTCAAGCATGCTGTATGTTAGTCTGCGAGGCTTTGGTTGAATTTAGCGGCTGTCAAGAGGGGGGCGAGGCGGCCATCACGAATTATTCTAGTGGCGACTGAAGCGACTTTAGATCGATCGGCGGGGAGCCCGTTTCGAGGGCTGTTAATGACCGCCAAGATATTGTTATTGAACGGTTTACGGATTAATTAGAGAAGAAGTAGTATGGCCTTTGGTTCACCGTTAACCCTGGTCATTCCGACGACAGGTGGCTGGGCACATGCTGTCGCCCTCGCGAGGCAGCCGCCTTGCTTGGCAGCAAGTCGCGATGGCTGGGACGATGGCAACTAGTGTGGCAACTAGTGTATTGTCTGCGGCGAAACCCGGGGCTGGCACCGGGCACTGCCCATGCCACGCGCCCCAGATTCAAGCGCAGGCCAAGAGTTGTGGCCGACTGGAAGACGGACGCGGGGTCCGCGTGCCAGCTGAAGGCCGGGGAAGAGGGGGACTTCGTCGCGAGCAAGCAGAGATGTGCTCAGGGCGGCGGGGGCTGGCTGAAATCGGCGGGCTGGTCAGAGCAGACGGGGGGAATCGCTGATCGCCGAGGGGCTTTGCGGCTGTTCACGCGGCGGGGCCGAACAACGAAGTGTTCGGTCCCCGGTAGTGTGCTTGAGTCGGCGGACCGTCGCCGTCTGTCCCGCGCTAACGCACTGTGGGGTTGTCCGCGGTCTGGGCTGGTGGAGTTGTCTGCGGGCGATTGGCCACTTCCGCCTCGCGTTCGGCGCTCTCAAGCTCCGATGCCAGTTGGGACAGGTCTTCAAAATTGAGAAATACTGGCTCTTCAGCGTCGGTCAATTGAGTGGCCATGCCGGCGATTCGCCAACCCGGCGTTTCTTTACGGAGAATCCAGACGACTTCATACGAAGCCTCATCAGTCCCATTCTTCTCAGACCACGTACAGCTCACATAGGCGGCATCGTCCTGGCCGTCTGGATGCTGCACTCGCCCGATCGAGTAGGTGGCATTGGGGGCGCCGGGCGGCGCAACGACCATGTCATGGGCTGCTGTTTCCTCCCTTGCCTTGCTGGTCAGCAATGCTTCGGCCGTCTTATCGTTCCCGCTCCGTAAGGAGTCGAGGAACTCCGTCACCGCCTCTTGGGGAGTCGAGGACTTGACGGTGACTTGATCGCTGCTGGGCTGGGAGGCGGCGGGCGCGTTCTCGGCGGCCGACGTTACGTTCGAACTTTCTTTCTTCTCTTTCCCTCCACAGCCGCAAATTGATCCAACAGTGAGCACGGCTGCTAAAATCCAGACTGTGCTTTTCATATGCTTCGAATCCTTCTCGTTGCTGGCATTTGGACACTCATGGGCACGGAGCCTTGTCATCAGGGCGCGGGAGTGTCCCAAGAACTGCCCAGAGTGTCAAGGCGAATGAATCACGCAGGTGACCGCCGCAAACGAGCCTGAGAGGTGTCTGCGATGGCCGATCTCACGAATCCGCGACTCATCTATGCCAAGGGAGTACTGTTTGTTACCGGAGGGGTCCTGGCCTCACTGCTGTTGTGGCTGGAGCATCCGACGGGGAAAGTAGCCTTGCTGCTGGCACTTACCGTATGGTGTTTTGCCAGGGCTTATTACTTTGCCTTCTATGTGGTCGAGCACTATGTGGACAGCAGTTATCATTTCGCCGGCCTGTGGTCGTTTGTATGTTACCAGCTGAAACGCAGACGCGATCGTTCGTAGTTACTCATCGTTCTTCGCCGTTCGCCCGTCGCTTGGCTCGTCGCCAGGCAGTTGCATGTACTCGCGAAATGTCACCGTGGGATAGGTGGCCAAGTAGGTTCCCGCACGATCGATTTGCTTTCGGTCGGTGTTTGACAGTCGCCAGTTCGCCAAATGTTGGCTCCGCAAGACCTGCCTCTTGTCCGTCAGGCCCCGCGTGTCTAGCACCATGGTGCGTTCGATCGTTTTTGGAATCAGCCCCCTCTTGGCGATCTCGGAGTTCATGCGAATGCGGAGAAACGGCGGCAGATTGCCGCGCATGGCGTTAAGCCGAGCGTACCAGTCAGCAAACTGCTGATATTCGAGCACGGCCGATTTCTCTTTCGGCTCAATACCTTCCGCCCGATAGGTTACTCGATCATTGGCCAGCTTCAGCCAGCCATCATCGTCGGTGACCGCCTCCTTGTCTTCACCCAACAAAAACTCCCGCTGCGCGTCGTTCAGTTGCGATTTCATTTGGGCAACGAAAGACAACATGCTATCCATCGTCAATTCCGTCTTCACTTTCCGCTTCGTGTCCATCAATACGAGGCGATTACGCTCGCGATCAAACAGCGTGATCTCTTCCACACCGGTCAATAAGAAATCGTAGACGACTCCCTCGGTGAAAATGGTGAGCGTCTCCACTTGCGGCTCTTTCTGATCGTCCAGAAAGACATCCGTTTCGATGCGGAATTCCTGAGCGAAACTGGGCCCGGCCAGGTACAGCAGGAAAGAGAAAACAATCGTTGCAGTCGCGCGTGTGACAGATCGCATAGCGAGCATCCTTGCCGAAAAACGGGAACCCTGGCGAACTCGGCGCCTGAAGAGCGACGGCAGGATATCGCAACTCTGCCATCTGTGTCCACTGCAATCCAGCTGGTGCCTGGACAGTCCTATCTCCGCAGCACAACAGCGCAAGATGGATGCCATCGTTCCCTAGTTTGCCTATCTCCCGCCAGTGCCGGTTGGTGTCCCTCAGGTGGGTTCACGTTTGTTGCGGGGCCCCCTTCGCTCTGGCTGAACAACCAACGTTGGCTGGTCGCGAACGATCAGGGGCTAAGCACGGCCGGCGCGCCGGACGGCAGATTCCCGGACGAGGAGCACTGTGTCGGGACGCTATCATGGGGGGCTGCTGGATTGTGGTTGTCTGCCGCGGCAGCCAGCCGGCGCGTCAGCTGGCCAACGACGGGCGGTTCGCCAGTTGGTTAGTCGGTTGCCGCCGGGGACATGGAAGCGTATTCTGTCGCCAGAGTCGCGCGGCGACCGGCCAGGGCTTTGGATCGGCCGTCGACGGGTCCCCGGTCGGCCCTGCGAGTCGTTGTTGGGTCTTTCGATAATCGTCCCGGTCCGTTGCCATCGCCGCGATGGGCAACCACGCATCCACACCTAGACAAAGGCGAATGACGAGCGTGTCAACAATTCATCGAATTCTCGTAACGGGAGGGGCTGGATTCCTGGGGTCCCATTTGTGCGAGCGAATGGTCAGTGCGGGGCATGACGTCATCTGTCTGGATAATTTTTTCACCAGCCAGAAGAGTAACGTGGCCCATCTGCTGGACAGCCCCAATTTTGAATTGATTCGGCACGATGTGACGACGCCGGTCTGGCTGGAAGTCGATCAGATCTACAATCTGGCCTGTCCGGCCGCGCCGGGGCATTATCAGTTCAACCCGATCAAAACCGTCAAGACATCGGTACTCGGCGCCATCAATACGCTGGGAATGGCCAAACGCTGTCGCGCGCGCGTGCTCCAGGCATCTACCAGCGAAGTCTATGGTGATCCGGAGGTACATCCGCAGCGCGAAGATTACCGCGGCAACGTGAATCCCATTGGACCACGAGCCTGCTATGACGAAGGAAAGCGAGCGGCGGAAACACTATTCATGGATTACCATCGCATGAACGGTGTCGATATTCGGATTGTCCGGATCTTCAACACCTACGGTCCCCGCATGCATCCCTTTGATGGACGCGTCGTCTCGAACTTCATCCGGCAGGCGCTCGCCGGGGAAGACATCACCATTTTCGGCGACGGTTCCCAGACTCGGTCGTTCTGTTATCGGGACGATCTGGTCGAAGGACTCATCAGGATGATGAATCAGACCGAGATCATCGGCCCGTTGAATCTGGGAAATCCGGTCGAGTTTACGATCGGTCAGCTGGCGGAGATGGTTCTGGCGATGACCGGCAGCCGGTCCAAAATCGTCTTTGAGCCGCTCCCCACCGATGATCCCACGCGTCGTCGCCCCGACATTTCACTGGCCGAGAAATACCTGCAGTGGACGCCGACTGTACCGTTGAGCGAGGGGCTCAAAAAGACGATCGATTGGTTTCAGACGGTCAAGATCGAGCATTTTCGCCCCCCGACACCGAATTATTAGCTCGCAGTGTAAGCCCGCCCGCCGCTACCTGCCGATTTCGCGCCGGAACAGCCTCTTGGTGTCTCCTCTAAGGTGGCCCTCTAAGGTGGCCCTCTAAGGTGGCCAAGTCAGCTGCTACCTGCGGCAAACACTCTGTTTCGGCGGGCAAGGGCCTTCCGGTGCGGCATTACCGGCTACATGGAACGCTCTACTGACAGCATGAGTGACGGAGGGTTGAGAGCCACACTGTGGGCCGCTGCTGAACCGTGGTCCCACGCCGCTGAACCGTCATCCTTCACGGTTTTCGCCGCGCCGGCGAGCCGAGTTGGCGCATGTGGCGATAGGCCAGGTCGAGTCCGCAGAATAACAGTGTGCCGGCCAGGGCACCCATGGCATCCGCCAGCAGATCAGCGAGTTCACACGATCGGCCAGGTACAAGGCGTTGCGTCAACTCATCCAAGGTGCCATAAAGAACCCCCACGCCAAACGCGAAGATGGCACCGGTGGGAAGGAAAGGGCGACGCGTCGTCCAGGCCCAACTGAGCAGGAAGGCCAGCCCGACAAAGGCCGAGAAATGGGCCACTTTGTCGCTTCCGCCGGGCATGTTGACCGGCAATCTCGGAGCGTGTGTGCCAATGAGCAGGCCGACCCAGTACAGGATCAGCAGGCCGGTGGCCAGTCTCGGCCAGAAAGTGGATCGAACATCGTTCATGTGGTGATCATCGCTCATGGAAGTCAGCGGACAGGTTGGAGGTCGACTGCGGGTCGAGCAGGTTGCCGGTGTGGTGATCGTTGCTCGCCGGCCGGATTGGCCCAACGCCCGCCTACCGGGGCGGTCCGTCGATCCACCGGCAGGCAGCACGCACGAAAAATCGGGAAATCCGAAAATCCGAAAACCCGATAATCCGAAAAACCCGCCGGCAACTCGCGCGTCCCAATGCGGTACAGAAACTGCCCGCCAGGGGTAGCTCATTTTCGCTGGAGGCCGCGCCTCGTTAGAATAGCCTACGTTATCCGCCGGACCAATTGGCTCCCGTGGCCAGTGTTCCGGGTTTTCACCGTTTTCCGCTCGCTGGGAGTACCCACCTCATGACGTTCCGCCCGCAGTTCACAACCGGCCATTTTCCCCGATTTGCCGTACGGGCAAGTTATCCCGGAGGCACGAGCCCGGACCGCTCCAGGCCGCTGTCGGGGCTGTGGATTGGCCTGACCCTCATCGCGCTCACATGGCCGGCCCCGGTTGAGGTGCCTGCCCAGGACCATAACGCCGCGAAACCCGACACCAGCCAGGACAAGGAAGCGGGCGAAACGAAACCGGCAGAGCCCGCTTGGCGACCGCTGTTTGACGGCGAGTCGCTGAAGGGGTGGAAGATTACCGGTTTCGGGGGGGAGGGAGAGGTGGTAGTACGGGATGGAATGATTGACATGGGAATGGGGAGCTTCCTGACCGGGATCACCTATACCGAAAAGGCTCCCAAGTGCGACTACGAAATTCGGATGGAGGCCATGCGGATCGACGGGAACGACTTCTTCGGCACGATCACTTTCCCGGTTAACGAGTCGTACTGCAGCCTGGTAGTTGGCGGCTGGGGTGGAGCCGTCGTCGGCATTTCGTGTATCAATCGGGACGATGCGTCGGAGAACGAAACGACGAAGTTCATGAAATTCGACTCGAAAAAGTGGTACCGGATCCGGGTGCAAGTGCGCAAGGATCATCTGAACGCCTGGATCGATGACAAGCCGGTGGTCGATCTGGACCTCAAGGGCCGAACGCTGACGACCCGTTCGGAAGTGTTTTTGTCGGAACCGCTGGGCATCGCCAGTTTCATCACGCGGGCCGGCCTGCGCAAAATCGAATTACGTGAACTGCCGCCGGAAACAGAGAAGTGAGTGATATGATTTCTGACGACTTACCACCGGGCTCGGAGAACTTGCACGAGCGTTTCATGCGACTGGCCATGCAAGAGGCCCGTGCTGCGCTGGAGGAAAACGAAGTACCGGTGGGGGTCGTCATTGTGCGCGGCCAACGCGTGATAGCCGCGGCGCACAATCAGCGGGAACAGCTGCGCGATCCGACCGCGCACGCGGAAATGATCGCCATTACCCAGGCCGCCGAGGCGCTGCAGGATTGGCGGCTCGAAGGCTGTACGCTCTACGCCACCCTGGAGCCGTGCCCGATGTGTGCCGGTGCGATCCTGCAGGCTCGTATCCCGCTGGTCGTCTACGGTGCCACCGATGTGAAAGCCGGGGCCGTCAATTCGCTGTACCACTTGCTGGACGACGAGCGACTGAACCATCGATGTCAGGTGGTGTCGGGCGTTTTAGCCGGCCAGTGCGGACACATACTCACCGAGTTCTTTCAGCAACAACGGCGGCTGGGCAAGAAATGAGCAGCACGCCGATCGCTCGGTGCGGCCGAAATCGAGTCGGCGAAAATCGAGTGGTGTGACTCAGGGGTACGGCGGTCCCAAATACCGCGAGCCGCCGCGGCCGGCGATCGGAAGCACGAGCGGCGGGACAAGCCCGCCGCTGCAGTGCCCCTGGGACCTGGGGCCGAGCCAATGGGCTGCTCGGCTCACTCGGTCGTCTGATCCCCGGCGGATTCTGTCAACTCCACCTCCTTGCTTGGCAACGCACTGGGCGGTGCCGCACTGACATCCGAGGGCTCATTCTTCTGTTGCTCGTTCTTGTCGGCCGGCTGCGGCTGATCCGGCGTGGGCGCAGGCGCCGCCTCGACTTTCTGGGCCTGCTGCTGCTGCAAGGACTTCTCAACTTGCTCTGAAATGAGTGCGGGCAGTTTGGCGATTTCCTGGTCGATGGTGCTCTTGTAGGCCTGTGATTGCTCGGCGAATTTCGCGTTGAGCTGGGTGACTTCCCGATCCGTTTGCTCTTTCAATTTGCTCGCCTCAGCTCGCACAAGCTCTTGGGATTGTTGTTTGAGTTGTTCGACTTGCCCAGCGATCTTCTTGTCGAGTTGGTCAGCTTCGGTCGCGATCAGCTGCGAGGCCTCTTCGCGCAGCTGTGCCAGGGCCTGATCGACTTGCTGCTGCAGCTTGTCCGATTCAATCTTCACTTGCTCCTGCGCCGCCGTCGTCAGCTGAGCTGTGATCGCCTCCACTTCGCGGGCCAAATCCTGGTCCATTTTGTTCGCCAAGTCACTCGTCAACTCCGCTCGCAACTCAGCCTTGCGCCGTTCCCAACGCCGCTGTCCCAGGCCAAATACGCCGGCACTTGCCGCATTCCCAGCGAGCATCACCAGCAACACACCGACGACCAGTAGACGAATCTTCAGCATGACGTGTCTCCTCAAGAAAAACACTCAGGTAGGGTATGACGCGGTTCGGGGAGAACCGAGGTGTGATTAAGCAGTCCCCAAACGGATGGCAGGGGCGTCAGCGGCTGGGGGGTGGCACGCAGCACGCTGAGTGCCGCGAGATCCTTGCTCACAATCAAAACGCCGCTGTGTTGCCTATTTTAACATGCCGGTTCCGGCTGCTTCAAGGATCAAAAAACGCACAATCGTCAAAGTCGATAGATCTCTCCGAGTTTTCTTAACCGGCACAACCGTTACAGCCGACAAAGAGAGTAGACGTTTTTCTGCATCGGGTATGCGGGGTTAGTGCCACCTGGCGGCACGCGAGCCCGGCAGTGGCCACGGGGGCTGCTACTCCCCTTCAGGTGTTTTTTTCGCGAGGTTTGAGATCGATGTCGCGACGTACGCCCTACGCAGTGATTTGCGGGATAGCGCTGTTGGTGGTCTCGATCATCACAGCATCGAGTTGGGGGGCGGAATTCCGAACGTCGGTGCGCGGTCATTCGCTGCTGCGCCCGGTCACCTATCAGGAACCGATCGAGGAGTTCGCGGTGGAGGGTGTACCGGGGATGGAGTCGTTGGAGGTTGGGACGGGTGACTGCACAACGCCAGGTTGGGATGACCAATGCGGCACCGGTTGCGGGAGCATCTGCGGGCCGGGCTGGAGCTATTGGGGTTCGTTTGAGTTCCTGTTGTGGTGGCGTGGCGGGCAGGATTTGCCTCCGTTGGTCACGACCAGCCCGTCTACGGTGGCGGCGACCGACGCGGGTGTTTTGGGACTGCCCGATACGCAGGTTCTCTATGCCACGGAATCGCAGGGGGGAGACGCTCGACCGGGTGGTCGACTGACGTTTGGCGCGTGGTTTGATGCGTGCCAGTTTTCCGGAGCCGGCGCGCGTCTGTATGCGTTGGGTGAGAGCACGGCTCACTACGACATCGACAGCGACATCAATCCGGTGTTGGCGCGACCTTTCTACAACGTGACGCTCGCCCAGCAGGATGCGGATGTCGTGGCCTTTCCGACATTCACGACCGGAGCGATCGCGGTGCGGGATACCTCCCGCGTGAGTGGCGGTGATGTATTCTATCGCCGACTCTTCTACCAGGATGGTCGCCGTCGCGTAGACCTGATCGCCGGCTACCAGTTTGCCACGCTTGACACCGATCTGACGATATTCTCCACACGCACATCCGTGCGGCAGGAAGGCTCGATTCCCTTTGGAACGGTGATCCAGAATAGTGACGACTTCGATTGCCAGAACCGTTACCACGCGGGGGAAATTGGCTTTTGGGGAGACATGGACCGGGGTAATGTCACCTGGAGTCTGCTGGCCAAGGTCGGGTTGGGGACCATGAATCAGCGGACGCGAATCGCTGGTCGGACGGTCACCACCGTGCCGGGCGAGAACCCCGTCTTCAGCGATCAAGGCTTACTGGCGTTAGGCACTAACATCGGCTCGTACGAACGCAACTCGTTTGTCGTATCTCCTGAGATCGGTCTCAACCTGGCCTATCACATGACCGACTGTATCGATCTGACTTTCGGCTATTCGTTTCTGTACTGGAATCACGTGGCGATGCCGGGCGATCAGATCGACCTGTCCCTCAACACGACGCAGATTGGCGGCACGCTGGTCGGTGAGCCGCGACCGGCATTCCTCGGACGGGACTCGAGTTACCACGTCCACGGTCTCAGTTTCGGTGTGCAATGGATCTGGTAGCAGTGGCCGCGATCCTGCCGCGGCGACCAGACCCGTTCGACCTGTGAGCGCATCCTGGATGGATGCCCCAAGGATGGCGGGAACAATCTCTGCTTCTTGCCGCGGCCGCTGGCCGCCCATCGATGTAGAACGGCTGCTCTGAACCACCATCTTACTCGTCATCTCCATCCTCTTCGGGCCGCACTACCGATTTTGCGACTCGACGACGGTGGGGAGTAAGAGTACGAGTAAAGTTTTTGCGTGTAGGATGCGCGCACCGCTGCGCATGTTAAAAATCCGAAATCCGAAGCAGCAAATCCCAAACAAATTGGAAAGACAGAAATACTAATGACAAAAACGGGCAAGGACGGAGGAAGGAACCTCCAATAGCATTCCCGGTGGTGGGAATCTGTTTGTGCCCATGACTGTGGTTTTGTCGGCAGCGAAGGTCTTAATCTTGGGATTTCGAATTTGTTTGAGATTTCGAATTTAGTATTTCGGATTTCCTGATTGGTTGCGGCCGCGGGCCGCGTTAAGAGTACGAGGTGCGAAAACCGTTTACGGCCAGAGGCGGTGAACGGTGGCGGTCTTACCGGCCAACATCGAAACGAATGCAGAAGCCGACAGCCGAAGGCCTCCAGGACCCTCTCCAGAGCGCCGGCTGCCAGCTCTTTCCCAAAACCGGCCCCTGTCGAACATCGCCGGGCGAGTGTTCGGCGTTCTTTCATGGTCTGTTCCCTCCTCCCTCCTCCCTCCTCCCTTCTCCCTCCACGGTCCTCCCCTGTTTCTGACTCTGGTTCCTCCAGCCCGGGCGTGGTGTCTCCACTGGGTGGACTTCCAGTGGCCGTCAGGGCGGCAGGACGCCGGTGTTGCATTTCCTGCCGGTCGAGCGTTTGGTGCCTCTAGGGCCGGGGGTGGTTGCAATGGTACAATGACCGTCGGCCGCTCGTGGCACGTGGGGGGCGGGCCAGATCAACCATGGAACACAGTAGCAGGAATCGGAGTGATCGGATCGAGCAGCATGAGGAAACACATGGGAGACAGGTTATGCAAGCGTTACTTCCACCTCGCGAGGAGATTCAGAAGCTCCTGGCGTTTGTGAGCGCGAACCAGGCGTCGGACCTGCACCTCAAGGTCGGATATCCGCCGACGGTGCGCATCGGTGGTCATCTGCGGCGGGTTGATTCACCAGAACTGCCGGATTCGGCCTATGTGGAAGAGATGATGGCCGAGCTGATGCCGCCCGGCAAACGCGAGATGTACGACGACAAGGGGGGCGTCGATTTCGCGGCACGATCTCCCGGCGGTGATCGCTTCCGGGTGAACGCTTTTCGTTCCGAAGGGGAAATGCATGCCGCGCTGCGACGCGTGCAGAGTCGCATCCCGAACTTCGAGGAACTGAATCTCCCACCCGTCTATGAAAAGACGATCATGAACTGCCTGGAAGGCCTGATTTTGGTCAGCGGTGTGACGGGGAGCGGCAAGAGTTCGACACTCGCTGCCATGCTCAAGTTCATCAATGGGCATCGTACGATGCACGTGATCACGATCGAAGATCCGATCGAATATGCATTCCAGCCGCAGAAGTGCATCATCTCGCAACGCGAAATCGGCATTGATGTGGCTGATTTCGCGCTGGCTCTCCGCTTCGTGGTGCGTCAAGACCCGGATTGCATCATGATCGGGGAATTGCGCGACCGGGAGACCATGCTGGCGGCGATTCAGGCGGCGGAGACGGGACACCTCGTCATGGGCTCGATTCACTGCAATGATGCCGAGCAGACGTTCTCCCGCATCCTGGAGTTCTTTCCCCGGGAGGAACATGCCTTCATTCGTTCCTCACTCGCCAACAGTCTCAAGGCGATCATGGTGCAACGTCTGCTGCCGGGGATCGAGAACGGCAAGCGATTCCCGGCCACGGAAGTGCTGCTGAACAATTCCATCGTCAAGGAGAAGATCCTGCACGAGGAAGACGGCGATATTCCGGCGATTCTGCATGCCTGCCGCGACGAGGGCATGCGGGACTTCACGCAGTCCCTGCACGAGCTGGTCGAGAAGGAACAGGTCCATCGGGAAGTTGCGTTGGATTACGCTCCCAACCGGGAAGCGCTTCGTTCGCGTCTGAAGGGTATCGATACGGCCGGCGAAGGTCTGATCAGCCGCGTCCGCCACTAGTGTGTTGCCCACGCTGAGAATGGGGGTGGCTGGGGTCGCGCGAAGCGGGCCCCCCAACCCAGCCACGCAACTCCCCTACTCGACGGAGACACTGCACTTGCGCCATGCCGGTCCAGGACCTGGCGGACCCTGACGAGGGATGGCCCGACGAGGGATGGCAATTGGAGCGGTAGGAGTGACCAGACGTCCGCCGTCACTCCTTCCGCTCGACGCTGTGCGTCTCACGCGTCTCACACTTCAAAAAATCCGCCGTCGAGAAGGTGAGCCATAAACTGGTCGACGCTCAACAGGAACACTTCTTCATCCTGCTCCGACAACCCCGCCTCCTGCTGCAGGAAGTCGCCCGTCGTCGACGTTCCCCAGGACAGTTCAGCCATCAGTCGATCGGTGGCCAGGTAACCATCGGCGGGAGTGGGGGCCATGAGCACGTTCGCTTCACCTTCCGCGTCGGCCAGCAACGGCTGGTAAAGCGGGCTGAGGAGGCTCAGCGGCACGGAATCGAAGCTCTCGGAGACATCGAAGCTCTCTGACACCAGGTAGGGCGTGAGGTTGAGCTGCGGGGCGACAGCTTCGCCCTCAGCCTGTCCGGCGGCGCCGATCGGCGACACCGGTTCTCCTTCTCCCGAGCTGGCGGAGCAGGACGAGGCACAATCGGCGCCTGGGAAGAGCACCACCGGACTTCCGACCACGCGGAGCAGGCGGCTGTTGCCGGAGGCAGCCAGCAGCTGGACGTGCTGGGGAGAGTGGAAATCGAGCGTGGTGGAGTACTGCTGCGCTTCCGTGGTCGTGACATTCAGCTGCGCAGACAACATGCTCTGCTGCATGGCGACCGTCATCGATTTGGCGTGCGACCAGCCACCTTCGACCGCGTACCACTGTCCCGTGCCCGTGGAATTGGCCGACATCAGCACCGAATCACGCGGCGTGGAAGCAAAGAAATCGAACACCGTAATGTGGCTCGCCACTCGTCCTCGTTCGCCAAAATTGTAGTTGGTGATGTCCGTATCTTGAGCGAGCTGGATGGGCAAAGTGTCGGTCCCGGCGGGATACAGCTGACCCGCGGCGCTATCGATCCCGTCAGTGAGAAACTGTGGCTGTGTCTCGATCACCTGGTAGCTGCCCGGTACCAGGTTCACGAACTGGTAGAACCCGAATGCATCCGTTGTCTGCTGCAACTCGACGGCCACGTTGAACATATCGGTGCCGCGCAGCGTGATGACCACGCCCCCCACCGGCGCATGGCTCGCGCGTCTCACGCCGTCGTTGTCCACGTCCAGGTAGACATAGCCGGAGAGTTTGCTGGGAATGTACTGCTGCACGGTCACCGTCACGGTCGCCTGGGAGGTCGCACCGGAGGGATCCTCGATCGTGTAGGTGAAGGTGTCAGTGCCGGTGAAGGTGGCCGGCGGCGAATAGAGAACCGCTGACCCGTCGCTCTTGATCGTGACGGTCCCGCCCGACGACGTTGTGCCGACAGACTTCACCTTAAGCACTTCGGCGGCATCGGGCGCCGAAGTGTCGTTGGCCAAGACGTTCAGTACGTTGCCGCTCGAACCTCGCACAACGCTGACCGCGTCGTTGACAGACGTAGGCGGATCGTTGGTTCCTTGGACGGTCACGACGACCGTGGCTTCCGCAAAACCTCCATTGCCGTCGGTGATTTTGTAGGTGAATCGTTCGGTGCCGAAGAAATTCGCGGCGGGGGTGTAGAGGAGTGACAGCTTGTCGGCGGCGATCGTCACCGTGCCCCCGTGCTCGGCGGCCGAAACCTCGACGATCGACAGGGATTCGTTGGGATCGCCGGCCGTGGTATCGTTGGCCAGTACGGTGAACGAATTGCCGGTGCTGTCCTCGGTGACCGTGAACAGATCGTTGGTCGCTTCGGGGGGATCATTCGCCTCTGTCACGGTGACGGACACGGAACCCTCATTGGTTCCCCCGTTCCCATCGCTGACGATATAGGTGAAGGTCTCCGTGCCGAAGAAATTGGCGGCCGGTGTGTAGAGTAAACGGTCCCGTTCCGCGGTGATCGTCAGCGAGCCTCCGGCCGAAGGCGTCGAGAAGCTCAACACGACCAGTGTTTCACCGGTGTCGGGCGTCATCAAGTCGTTAGCCAGCACATTCAACGAGAAGTTGAGGGCGTCCTCCGCAACCACAAACGAGTCATCGACGGCGGTCGGATCGTCGTTGACCGGCATCACCTGCACTGTGACGCTCGCCGAATCGGTTCCCGTATTGTCGCCGACCGAGTAAGTGAACGTTTCCTCTCCGAAGAAATTGGCGGCCGGAGTGTAAATCACACTCTTCCCGTCCGGGGCGATCTGGACGCTTCCCCCGTGGTTCGTTGTGCCGACTGCCACAATGGTCAATCCACTGCCGGATCCTTGGACCACCTCGTCATTCGCCAGTACGTCGAGCGAAGTGCCGGTACTGTCTTCGTTGACATTAAAAACGTCGTTGTTGGCACCAAACGCCGGGTTGATGGTCAGGGTCTTGGAGCCGTAGATGACCTCATCGGGGAGCACTTCAAAATCGCCGCCGTAGCGGAGCAGTTCATGGTCGGGGAGGTCATCCGCGGCTTCGCTTTGGAACAGCGCATCTCCGGAGAAGATCGCCTGCATCGGCAGTTTGAACAAGAGGTATTCGTCGCCCCCGAGTTCACTGAACGCGGCTATCGCTCCCACTTCGTCCACGAGGCCTGATGTCGAGAGACTGCCGACGCGGTTGTTCGGATAATCGCTCCCAAAACTGATCACGCCATCGACGGCCACCCGTTGTTGGTCGTACAGCAGATCGACGAACGCGGCAAACACGCCGTGCGGATCGGCGGCCACGTCCGATACGTAGACGCGCACTTCAAACTCGCCTCCGACATCGATCGACGAGATCGGTGTCCCGCTGAGATCCGTCACGTCCACACGAAAAGAAACCAAGGCGCTGGATTGCACGTTGATGTCCAGTGCTTGCGCCCGCGAGTTGCCGGCGGCATCGGTAATCGCCACGGAAAAGGCCCGGCTGCCCAGTTGTGCCACGCCAGGCGTCCAGCTCATGGCGCCAGTCGAGGGGTCGAGCGTCACGCCGCTGGGAGCACCGATCAGTGAGTACGTGGTGCCGGCCGTCCCCTCCGCGGGATTCCCCGCGTCATAGGCGAGCAATGCGCCCACGGTGGCCGTCGTCGGCGGAGTCGACGTGAATTCTGGCGGAGCGGTCCTGTCGAGCGTGACGTTCAAGGTCGGTGACACCGGGCTCTCCACGCTGTTAACAACCTGCGTGGCGAAGACGCCATAGGTGCCGTCGGCCAGCCCGGACAGGCTGGTGGTGGGTATCACGACACTCGTGCCGCTGGCCGTGGCCTGGCCAATCACCGTGTCGCCGCGGTGCAGACGGACCAACGCTCCACTGGTCACCCCACTCACGGTGAACTGCAGATCCGTCGCCTTAGTCAGATTGTCCGTGTCGGAAGTCCCCGTGTCGCTGGCAGCGTTCAAGTCGACGGCCAGCGGAGCGTTGGGCGTCACCACGATGCTCACCAGTTGCGTGTCATAGACGTCACTCGTGTCGGAGGTCGTCGCCGGACGCACATACACCAGCAGTTGCATGGTGCCAAGGAAACCGGTGGGGGGCGTGACGGTGACCAATCCCGTCTGACTGTTCGCGGAAAACGTGTAAGCCACCGTGCCGGACTTGACGGCGCCGTACGTGACCGCATCCCCCTCGACATCCATGGCCGCCAACTGGATGACGGCCGCCGTGTTCATCGTGGTCTGGACGGCGGGAATATCTTCCAGAAATGGTCCACCATTGCTCGTGTCTGCCTGCACCGTTACCTGGAACGTTTCGACAAACTGGTGTCCGTCCTGGTCCGTCACCGTCACCGTGATGTCGGCCGTGCCCGTCGCCCCTGGAAGCGCCTTGAGCATGAGCATGCCGTTTTCCGTGTCGTTGAAAATGCTCACCGACGAGATGTTCACGGCCACTAGCGGGCGGTCACTGCTGTCGGTCGCCGTCGCCGTGATCGCGTCACGCACCTTGTCGCCTTCGGTCAATTGCCCGAAGTACGAATGATTGAAGTCGAGATGTCGCGTCGGCACATCGGTGATGAACACCTGGGAATCGTTGGTGTCGTCGCCCGATTTGGCCCACGACAATGCGCCCTTGGTGTTGTGCTGGAGGTCGGGGTGAAAATCATCCGGAAAGTCACCCAGGCTCGATCCACCCGCTCCCGTCCCCGTCGGATCGCCGAATTGCAGCATGAAACTATTGATGACGCGATGGAAGGTGATATCGGGATTATTGTTCGCCGCATCGTAGAACCCGGACTGGGCCAGCGTTATGAAACGTCCGGTCGCATCCGGCACCTGCTGCTCGAACAACTGAAAGACCATGTCGCCCCAGCCTGAGACACTGATCTTCGCGCTCCGGTTGCCGGTCAACACCGTGGGCTGCACGATTGCCGGGTTGCTGCTCACCACCGTATAGGTCAAAGGGCCGCCGTTGGGATCGTAGCCGTCGAGCCCGACATGCAGCGGCGATCCGTTCAGTACGATCTTGTCGCTGATCGGCGCTATGGATGGGCTATTGGAATTCGGAATTGCCACGCCCGACCGCTGGGAAATCACCGCCAGGGATAGCGCTCCGACTTCCCGAGTCCCGTCGGGAAATTCCCAGGTCGGAAACGAAGTGATGTTCTCGGCGATGCCGGTCGCATTGAGCGTGCGGTCCGGATTCGTCACCTCGACAAACGGCAGGAAATCGGCGCCATCTTCAAACAGCTGTTTCTGCGTCGTGCAGGCCGGGCACCACGCGGCCGCGAAGTAGGTCACCCCTTCCTTGGCCGCCAACGCCTTGGCAAACGCGACCAGGTCGGGTGCCGTGGTCTCTTCACCTTCCGCCATCGATTCTGTCAGATTTCCGGCGGTGGCACTCGATGTCTCGCTCCCGGCAGCCGAACCTTCCAGGTTGTCCAGACTGCCTGACGACGGATACAACTCCGCTCCCAGGTCGCCGGCCAGCAGGAGCCGCCCCTCGAGCGATTCCAACCGGATGGCACAGCTGCGGTGCGTCTCTCGCCCAGCAGCACGAGTTCCGAAGAACAACTCACGCAGACTACGCAAAGATCGACGGCTCTTTCGGTAATGCGAATGCTTCTTCACTGGAATTCTGTCCCGATAGAAAGTCAACGAAATGCCATACTTCTGGGTGGATTGCCTGGCCGCGCGGCTTCAGTCGAGGCGGCGGTACCGCCGCACTCTGCCACCGTCAGCATAGGCCACCAGATTGCACCGGATTCGGCAATGGTCCACAGTTGGAAAAGGTTCAACAGTTCAGGATAAACACAAAGCCGGAAAGTGTCACTAAATTGGCGCGATTCGCCTCGGCCTATCCGCCCGGCTAAACCGCATCATCGATCCTTCCCGCACAACCACTACCAGACTCTTTTCGACTGCCGAATCATGCCACCAGACCTGCCAGGCGTCAAACGCTGTTTTTTTGAGTCATACCGTTGCTTCTTCTCAACATTGTTCGACGTCCGCCCAGGTATTTTCCCATTTTTCAGCGGCCACTCGGTCATGCCCTCATACGGAGCAAGATGCATACCAGTTCTTGCTGGACCACCAAAAAGAGTGGCTTGCCGGCGCGCGGCGCGGCGCTCGATTCCCCCTGACTAGGTGGAATTTGCGGAACGAGTGCCAGGCAATCCGCGGGTGCAGGACCATGGCAGGTCATGCTTTCCCCCCCCCGGTTGAAGTGTTTTTCTTGGCGTAGGCATCGGATCGTGAGGGGGATGAGGAGAAGCCGGTATGGGGTTTGTGGAGATGGTGGTCATGGGGTAATGTTGCGGTGCCTGAGGTGCGCGTGCAAGTGAAGCCACTCCTGCCGGGCTTTTCGATTACCCGACTCTTGCCGCGGAATGTCTTGCGAGGCGCCGTGTTTTCATGATCTCGACTCAGACCCTCCCGCTACCGTTACTGATCACCGGCATTGCCGGTGTGGCGGGTTACAATGCGTTCCACTACTTTCGCCAGAAATACAAGGGGCAGGTGATTGGCACGCGCCGAACGAACAATTGGCCGCTCCGCGGACACGGCATCGAGCCGTGCGAACTGCACGACTACGACAGCGTAGCGAGCCTGTTTGAGCGGTACCGCTTCGCATCCGTTCTGAATTGCGAGGGGACCTGCAAGCTGAAGTCATGCGAGTGTGCTCCGGCGCTGGCTGAGCGGGTGAACGTCGCCAGCGCGAAGAATCTGCTGCAGGTCATGCAGGGGACGAACACGCGTTTTGTGCACATGTCCGTGGATCTGGTCTTTTCGGGCAGACCTGGCGGCGGACACGTGGAGGAGGACCTACCGGACCCGGTGACCATATACGGCAAGACGATGTGGGAAGCGGAGCAGGTGATTTTAGCCGAGCGTAGCGAGGCGTGCATACTGCGCATTTCGCTCCCGATGGGCATCAGCTTTAACGGCCATGCGGGGGCGATTGATTGGATCCAATCTCGCTTTCATAAGGGAAAGCCGGCGACACTCTTTTATGACGAGGTGCGAACGCCGAAATACACGGATTGCCTCAATCTGGCTTGCGAGCGGGTGTTGGCCAGCGGACTGAGCGGGTTGTTTCACGCCGGTGGACCACGGCGGCTGAGTTTGTTCGAAATCGCGCAGATCATCAACCGCGTGGGGGGCTATGATGCGCGTCATCTCATGGGGTGCTTGCGGCACGAAGCGGGCCCCATGCCGCCGCGTGCGGGCGACGTCACGATGGATTCCAGTAAGCTGATTCGCGCTCTGGGATACAACCCATTTGGTCCTTGGCCGGCGGACGATTACTGGGTTCCGACCGACCGCGATTGGCACCGCGAGCGGCCGGCGGGGGAAGGTGGTTCCCCCGACTTGCTGGCTCGCATTCTCTGTCGTAACCCGGCGCTTTCCTCTGCCGAGCTGGACTGCGTCGGCTCGGTGATCGGCTCGGCGGCGTCTCGGTAATTGCTCGGCTTGTCACGCTATTGTATGTTGACAGGTAGTGGCTGGGGCTGTGTCCGTGGTTGAACCCTCGTGGAGAGCCCGCGTAGTAGAGGGTAAGCGGGGGGAGAGCTGCGGCGATTTTCAGCGGGTTGATGGAGTGTGCCGACCCTGTGGCAAGCAGCACGCTGTGCCGGTGGGGTGGCCGTACGGCCGGGTCAGGAAGTCCGGGTCAAACGCCCCCAGCGGCCTGGATCACAATGCTGGCCACCGGTGGAGGCATGAATGGGCCAGGACCGAGGTCGCCGCAAGGTCGACGTTTCCTTGCTGCAACCGCCCTTGGATTTGTGTGACGGCAGAGAATGTGCTGGCGATGGTGCGACGTTTGAACAGGTCAACGGCAGTGTATTTCGCTCGAGATCATATCACTGGGGGGAACCGGCATGCGTGACCCCTTTCGCTGGAGCATTAGTCTTGGTCGGTGGGGGATCCCGGCGGTCCGCTTGCACTTTTTTTTCGTCGTGTTTGCGATCGCGACGTTTTACCTTTCGTCGGGTGTCACGACGGCTCGTGACGGGGGCAGTCTGTTCGGGGTTGCGCTGGCGGCTCTCGCCCTGTTATTTGGCAGCGTGTTGCTGCACGAGTGGAGCCACTGGTGGGTCGCTCGCCGCTATGGCATGGAGCCCGCGACGCTCGTGCTGGGCCCGCTCGGTGGGTTATCCGAGTGGGGGACGGCGGCCAAGGGTGAATTCGCCTGCCTGATTGCTGGGCCGCTGGCAAACCTGCTGGTCTGCCTGGTCTGCGCCTTCATGCTCCGCGTGTGGTTTCCGCAGATTGAATTGCTGCAACTGCTCAACCCGCTGGTGCCGGGTTGGTCGGCACAGAGTTCACCGCTGATAGAGCAAGGACTCAAGCTTTGCCTGTGGATCAACTGGCTCCTGTTTCTGTTCAATTCACTCCCCGCCTATCCCTTTGACGGTGGCCGAGCACTGCGGTCGGCGATATCCGGTGTGCGTCCCGACTGGAGCCGCCGGCGGGTAGCTGAAACGGTCTTCTGGATTGCCATGGCATTATCGACGGCCATCATGACGGCGGCGTTGGTCCTGTGGAAAGAGAACACCGATCCGGTGTATCCCATCGCGTTCGCCTTGTTGCTGCTGGGGGTCGTCCTGCTGGTGAGCGCACGGCGCGACGTGGAGGGCGTGGGCGAGGCGGAATCTGTCGAAGTGGATAACACGCAGCTGGAAGACCTTTGGTCGGCCACCGCGGCGGAAGACGCGTCATCCAGCGCGCCCTGCGTGTCGGAGCAGTGGTTGCCGAGTTCGGCGGTGAGGGAAGATCCGTCGCATCCGGAGGACCGGGAAGAGGAAGACGAGCGGCAAGTGGATGAAATTCTCACTCGCCTCCATGCGCACGGCATGGGCAGTCTGACTTCCGAGGAACGCCAATTACTGGAACGCGTGAGCGCTCGGTACCGCAGCCGACTGGGGCGACACACCTAACCAACGAAAGAATTGAGCGGCCGAGAGCATGCCCGACCTGATCGCACAGGGCGCCGATCCGCGCCATCGTTGGCGCCGAGCGTTGATTGCCCACATCCCGATGGTGCTGGGCCGCGCGGGGGGGGGATGGGACATTCCCTGGGACCCGCAGATTTCGCGTCGCCACGCGCAGGTCATCTGGACCAATGACACGCTGCGGATCATCCGGCTCGACTGCGGCCGCAACCCCATCTACTTCCGGGGCCAGGTGCAGGACGTGTTCGCGGTGCGGACGGGTGAGCATTTCGTGATTGGTGGGACCACGTTTACGCTGTCCGATGAGCGGGTGAACGTGACGCTGGATTCACCGCCCGGCGCCAGCGAGCAGGCCTACAGTCCGGATTATTTGCAGAGCCTGAATTTCCGCGATGCGGATCAGCGGATCGAGGTGTTGAGTCGACTTCCCGAAGTGATTTCGGGGGCGGCCACTGACGGCGAATTGTCGCTGCGACTGATCAGTCTGATCTTGACCGGCATTCCGCGGGCGACCGCCGCGGCGATCGTGGCGGTCGCGGCCGGCGACTCATCGCAGGTCAACGTGCTGCATTGGGATCGACGCACCGAAGAGCAGGGCGAATTCTCCCCCAGCGGTCGACTGATTCGCAACGCCGTCGAGAGTGGCAAGAGCGTGGCCAGTATTTGGGACCGCAATCCCGGCCATGTGTCGGCGACCTTTGGCGAGCAGAACGACATGGATTGGGCATTCTGCACGCCGGTGCTGGGGCGTGCGTGTCCCGGTTGGGCCATCTACGTATGTGGGCGTTTTGATGCCCAGCTTCACCCGGGTCCCCCTCACCGCCGCACGGAAGAACTGCAGGACGAGTTGAAGTTTGCCGAGCTGGCGGCGACGACCTTGCACAATCTGCGGGATGTGCGATTGCTCGAGCAGCATCAGGCATCACTCCGCCAGTTCTTCTCGCCGGTCGTGTTGGACGCGTTGGCGGGCCAGGATCCCGAACTGGTGTTGGCTCCCCGTCAGGCAGAGGTTTCGGTGTTGTTCTGCGACTTGCGCGGTTTTTCGCGACGGTCGGAACGGGACGCCGGTGACCTGCTGGGGCTGCTTCATCGCGTCAGTCGTGCCTTGGGGGTCATGACTCACCACATTCTGAAAGAAGGGGGAGTGGTGGGGGATTTTCACGGCGATGCGGCGATGGGATTTTGGGGCTGGCCGTTGGAGGATCCCGCCGCGATCGAGCGTGCCTGCCGGGCGGCCTTGTCCATTCGCGAAGAGTTTGCGGCGGCTGCGCTGCGGGACGATCATCCGTTAATCGACTTCCGGGCTGGGATCGGCTTGGCGACAGGACCGGCGGTGGCCGGCAAGATCGGCACGGTCGACCAGGTGAAGGTGACCGTCTTCGGGCCGGTCGTCAATCTCGCCTCGCGTCTGGAGACGATGACCAAGGTCTTGCGCGCGCCGATCTTGATTGACGAGGAGACGTCCCGCCGCGTGCGCGCCGGCGTCTCTCCGGACGTGGCCCGCGTGCGCCGCGTCGCACGGGTCCGGCCGTACGGCATGGAGGGATCGGTGGAGGTGAGCGAGCTGCTCCCCCCGGCCGCCGTCTTCCCACAGCTGACCGACAAGCACATCGAGGCCTATGAGACCGCCTTGGACGCGCTCCAGTCTCGCGACTGGGAAACCGCTTTCCAATGGCTGCATCAAGTTCCGGCCGAAGACCGTGTCAAAGACTTTCTCACGGTGTTCATTGCCCAGCACAATCGCATGCCACCGGTCGCCTGGGACGGAGTCATTCCCATCGACACGAAGTGACCGGGACTGCTGACCGCGACGGCTGTCGCCGAAGCGTGGGGGAGGCAGGGACACGCTGGCCTGCGGTGTCCGGTGCTGCGCCCGATCGGGGACCCTTTGCGCCCGTTATTGGCGGGCTCACCCCGGCGTCTGGCGATCGAGCATCGTGACGAGGTGCGCGGCGACCGAGCCTGGCAGCACGTCCAGGTGGTAGCCTCCCTCGAGCACACTCACCACGCGGCCTGCGGCGTGCACCTCCGCGACATCCAGCACCAGATCGGTCAGTGTGACAAAGTCCTCGTCTTCCAGTCCGAGCGAGCCGACGGGATCACGCGCGTGGGGGTCAAATCCGGCACTGATCATGACCAGCTGCGGACGCAGTCGCTCGGCCAGTGCGTGCAGTCCGTGCGTAAAACGAGCGATGTATTCCTCCCGCGACGTGCCATACGTGACGGGAATATTCCGGGTCGTGCCGACTCCCGGACCGGCTCCCGTCTCATCTTCATCGCCCGTGCCCGGATAAAACGGGCTGCGATGGATCGACAGCAAGCCAACTTGCTCGTCGCGCCAGAATGCTTCCTGCGTGCCGTTGCCGTGATGGACATCCCAGTCTACGATCAGCACGCGATCCATTTCCAGCTCACCCGTCGCCGTGCGCGCTCCGATCGCAATATTGTTAAACAGGCAGAACCCCATAGCCGATGTCCGCACCGCGTGGTGGCCGGGCGGGCGCACGAGGCAGAGCGCCTGGTTGTCGGGGCCACCGACGACGCGTCGCGTCGCATCGACCACGGCCCCCACAGCGGAGCGAGCGACGAGGTACGATTCGGTGCTGACCGATGTGTCCGTCTCGATGTACCCGCCGCCGCAGTCCGCGAAACGCTGCACGCTGTCGACGTAACGCAGATCATGCACGAGCCCCAGTGTTTTCCGGTCGACCGTCTCCCACGTTGGTCGCATGCAGCGCGACGCCAGACCGTTTTCGGCCAGGCGAGCGGAGATCTGGGTGACCCGATCCGGGCATTCCGGATGCGCGCGTGTGGCGTGCCGCCGGAAAACGGGATCATCATAGAGCATCGTCATTGGAACCACTCTGTTATGCGAGGGCGTCGGAAGCGGACCAACCAGCGGAGGCCCTCGGTGGGAAGACCGGGGAGCGAACGAGGCGACGGGACCAGGGGGCGACTTCGACGCGTCACTCAAATGCCTGCCAAGCCAGTGGCGGTTGCTCGGCGAGGGCGTTGAGACAGCCGGAGTCGGCCGCCCCACACCACACAGGGAAAGCGAGGGACGGGCCACAGCCACGCCACACCCGGCGGCACCGGGGCCAGGAATCCTCTCGGAATCAGCATCAGAGCATAAGCCTCATCCCGCCAGCTGTCAAATGTCCCCACCCCTGCGACACGCCACGCCACGGCTGGCCCGGCCACCGCCCAACTGGTTCAGGTCAGGACACTTGCACCGAGCCGACGCCACCGGATCGAAAACGCAGCGGGTGCCGCTCAAGGACACTTTGGGCAGCCCACCGTCCTTGCTTAAGTTGACAATTGAGGTCCCTCACGAGTAGTCTAGAGAGGGGAAGGACATTGGCGGCCGCAAAAGGCAGTTCGCCACAGCACTTAGGGTTGGGGACAGAGGCTCGTGCCGGCTCGTCGTTCACCCGGATTTCACTTCCTGGGTGGCCAGCAGCGCTGCTTAGGCTGGGCTGATCCAAAAAAGAGGATTCGATTCTGTCGTCTTCGTGGCAAAGTCTTCGTGACAACTCCGTCAATTCCGCGCAATCGCCAAGTTAAGGGCGTTGCACGCCAGTTCTGACGAGAGGGAGGCGTGATACATGTTGGGATTTCGTCATTCGTTGCTGCTCCCCTCGATACTGCGTCCGGTAAGCACCGCGACCTGTATCGTGCTGCTGGTGCTGAGCCAGGGCCGCCCGGTCAGGGCTCAGGCCGCTGCTGCTCCAGCCTATACCTGGGACGCCATTGACCCGGCCTACGCTGAGCAGAAAGACGTTAACGCTCAGAAAAACCTCAAGGATCAGGTGATGCTGGGGCGTTCCAGCCTGGCCAACAGCCGTGCGGCGGTCGAAAACTGGTACCGCAAGTATCTGTTCCCGGCCATGGCTTCCCAGGAACACCTGGGCGATGTGCGGGAGCACCGCGACGGTCTGTTGAACAAGGACCTGGAAAATGTCGCCACGTATGGAGACCAGGCCACGCATCAGTTTCTCGTGGATCTGGCGTTCGACGAAGCGAGCAAGCGCATCGCGGGGAATTACCACCCCGCCGTGAAATTAAACGCCATGCTGATCATCGGTGCGCTGAACCAGACGGAAACCCGGCTGGTCGGCACGGATCGTTTTCCTGCCGTGCGTCTGGCTCGCGCGTTTGACTTGATGTTGGATGAGTACAAGAAGGCGGACCAGATCGACGTCGTTCGCATCGCTGCCATGCTGGGAATGGAGCGACACGTGCGCTTGGTGCGGCAGCGCGGTCAGGACCAGCCGATCCCGGACGCCAAGAAAGCGGAAGTTGCCGCGTTGATGAAGACGCTCGTGGAAGAAAAAACGCCGGCCCCCGGCCGCACGCAGGATGGTCACACGTGGATGCGTTGCCGTGGCGTCAACTGCCTTGCTGCGTTGGGCCAGGTGGGGGACGGGCAAGCGATTTTCAACACCTTCGTGGCGGTGGTCGACGATGCCTCGGAACCGCTGTCGCTGCGCTGCGCGGCGGCGCGTGCCTTGAGCGAACTCAGCTACACGGACGTGACCGGGATTGATGTCGTGGCGGCCGCGCAGAAGCTGGGAGCCCTGGCTGCCTTTGCCTGTCGCAATGAAGATGCATGGGCGAAGGAACAACAGAAGCGATTGGAGGCCAAGACCAGCAAGTCGCGTGGCGGTGGGGGTTATCCGGGCATGGATATGGGCATGGGGGCGGGCATGGGCATGGGGGCGGGCATGGGCATGGGGGCGGGCATGGGCATGGGGAGCGGCGGCTCTCCTGGGATGGGGGGAACCGACAGTTTTCCCGGCATGGGTGACGGCGGCTATCCCGGTATGGGAAGCGGTGGTTACCCGGGCATGGGTGGCAGTGGTTCCACACGTAAGCCCGTCAGCGATGAGCTCGAAGATCTGATGGAAAACGTGCGTCGTCGGCTCAAGCTGCCCATCTACTGTGTCCAACTCGGAATTCGCGGAGAACCGCCCCGTTCCACCGTCGGCTCATCGGTTGCCGCCGTTTCCACGCTCGGCTCCCTCGGGCAATTGGCGACGGATGAACAGCAGAAGGCCAAGATCGCCGAGATCGTCGTCGCGCTCGACGATCTGATCGCGGCTACCGACAAGACGGATGACGGACTCAACGAAATGTTGACCGAAGTCCGCGCCAAGACACTGAAGCTGGAAACGCTCCTGCCAAAGGCACCCAAGGCGGAGGATGCAGCCTCCGGAGCCGGCGACCTGCCAGGCGCGGACCTGCCTGGTGGTGCGACGCCGGCCAAGAAAGACTGACCGCACCGGATGCCAGCTCCGGCCAAATCGCAACGAGGGCCGCGCTCAGCGCGGCCCTCGATTGATTTCTTGCTGCCCCGTTCCTAACCTTCAACCCTTGGCTCGGCTGTCGTCCGCCGCGGCGCTTAGCTCGCTTGAGACGCCCAGGCGCGACTACGTCCGAAAGACAAAGCCAACGCATACGTGCCGAAGAGGACCACCGAGAAGAACATGTCGCCCGCGAGTGTGTAGCGGAAGAAAGGAATCGCGGCCACATAGCAGTGAATCAATCCGGCCAAGCTCTGCTCATAGGTACCGTATCGGCACCAGACACCGAAATTGGTCACCGCGAAGAACAGCAGGGACGACACCAAACCGGAGGTGACCAACCCTGCCCAGGACGCGGCGGTCTGCGAGGGACGCAGATTGCGCA
This sequence comes from uncultured Planctomycetota bacterium, assembly GCA_963802295.1. GTDB lineage: Bacteria > Planctomycetota > Planctomycetia > Pirellulales > Pirellulaceae > JAJRVM01. Next base: position 266,810 of record CAWDIM010000026.1, read on the forward strand.
ACGCGAACGCGCTGCGCAGCCAGCCGCTGAAAGCCACTGGTAAGGCCAGCATCCCGTAGACCAGCACCATCATGGCCCAATCATATCCGCCCACGAACCAATCGCTGATGGCCATGACCAGCAGTGGCACGCACAACGCTACCAGCCGGCTGCGGAAGTAGTAACCGGCGAACAACGCCATGGCGGCAACGGGCGCGAAATTGGGCAGATCTTGGCAGGACAGCCGCAGTGCCACGCCACTCCCCACCAAAGCCACGAAGGTCACCACCTCATGAATCCAATCGCGATCTGCAGCCCCTGAGTTCGGCACCACATCAGCGTTACTGGTTCTCGTCAACACTCTCTGTGCAAAGCGTTCGCTTGACATATGCATCGTCCCGTTCATCGGTAAGTGAAGCAGAAAGCGGGGCCAAACGCCCCAATTCTATCGGTATTCGCCGAATTTCCACAAGACGGTATCCCCCGGTTTCAGGGTGAACACCGCGAAACTCTTGTCCGCAAATTTGTCGTTGACGCGGTAGACCCAGTTACGGTCGCCCCCCTCGTTCTCCAAATCATCGATCTTGGTCAGGAATGCGGTCGCTCCCTGGCTGCGATACTTGATCCGGATGCCGCGGGGATGCTTCTGGGCGGCGGTCAACGCGTCCAGCACAGTCATCTCATCGTGCCATGCCAACTCGGTAAAGTGCTTTTGAACGCCATCACCGTAATCAATTACCAGACGGACCAGCTGCTTGGCCGGTTCCGCCTCATCGGCTTTGAGCCTAACCACATAATCGGCACAGATCAACAGGAGCAACGCCATCGCAACGAATTTGGGAAGATTCTTCAGGCGGGTCATGGCAAAGCTTCTCCGTCGCATTTCGAGTTCTGACGTGGGGGCCGCATTGCGACCGCGGCTGGTCTGGGCAGTATACCCTCCCGGAAGCGAGTTGCCATCCGTCGGCTTTGCACGGTCTTCGATGCACGTTAGCATGCATCCTCGAGCGTAGCGGTGGCGCCAAGCCGACGGAACTGACTCGCCACCACCCCCAGAAGGGAAAACCGCCCTCATGCCCGACAAACAGCCCTATGTCGCCTTCGAACTCCCCGTCTGGGATTCGGCTGCCCAGCAGCGGGGCGGGAGAAATGCCGAGCAGCTGGCGACGCTGGCTGCCCAGCGTCCCGCCCAGTGGGCCGCCGATTTGCCCCCAGCCCCGATTGCCCGCGTGGGGATTTGCGGAGCCGGGATTATGGGCGCGGGGATTGCCGCGGCCAACGTGAAACACGGCATCGCGGTGCAGATCTACGACGCCGCCAACACGGCTGTCGATCGAGCCGTGATGGCGATTCGATCCGAGATGCAACGGATGCGAGGGGGACCCACCCTCAACCGCGTCCCTCTCCAGCCTGCAGCAGATTTGCTCGCGGCGTGTCGGTATCTGGATGATCTGTCGAAGGCTGATCTGGTGATCGAATCCGTGGTCGAGAACCGCGAGGTGAAGCAGCGAATCTTGTCCCAGCTGGCCACCGGTCTGGCGCCTGCGGGGATTCTCGCCACGAATACCTCGACCATTCGGATTAACGCATTGGCCGCGTCACTGCCCGATCCATCGCGGTTTTGCGGCCTGCATTTCTGCAATCCAGTTGCCCATCGCCGACTGGTCGAGATCGTGTGCGGAGAGCAGACATCCGCGACGACGCTTGCCGCGGCGGTCCAATACGTGGTGCAGATCGGGAAACTCCCGATCGTGGTCCGCGACAGCCCGGGATTCCTGGTCAATCGCCTGCTGCTGCCCTACCTGAACGAGGCCTTGGAAATGGTCTGCCAGGGGGCTCAATTGCTCCATATCGATGAGGCGGCGCGACAGTTCGGCATGGCGAACGGTCCGATTGAGCTGTTCGACTTGATTGGTATCGATACCGCCATGTGGGCCGGTCGGACGTTGTGGGAAGCTTTTCCTGATCGCACGGCACTGACTCCCGTCTTGCCAGCGTTGGTCAAACGAGGGCGGTTGGGGCAGAAGTCTGGACGAGGGTTCTATCGGTACGCGACGCCGGAGAGTCCCGGCCAGTTCGATGATGAACTCCTGCCGATCCTGGCTCCCTATCTGCGGCGCACTCAACGATTCACATCGGAGGAAATTACCCTGCGGTTGTTCCTGCCGATGTTGGTGGAGGCAACGCGAGCAATTGAAGATGGAGTGGTGAGCGACGTACGTGATGTGGATGTCGGCACGTTGTTCGGTTTGGCGTTTCCCCCGAGCCGTGGCGGGTTACTGTTCTGGGCTGACAGCCTGGGGGCCGCCACCGTCGTCGACCTGCTGCAGCAGTTGGCGCCCTTGGGGAAGCGGATGTACCCCACGCAGCTCCTCCAGTCCCTCGCTCTGTCCGGGGCGACGTTCTACAATTGACAATTTGTTGGGGAGCGGCCGCCGGCCGCCACCGCATCCGGATTTCGAGCCTGTGCGCACGATCGCGCAGGTCACAGACTGAGACCATCCTTGGCGCGATCATGCCCGACACTTCCTCAGCCCCCGCGATGATGACCGCGCGACGCCTGATCGCTCGGCTGCTATTCCTCCCCACACTAGGCTGGAACTACCTGTTGGCGCGTGTGTTGCACGTGCGACGATGGTGGGACCAGATCGATGCCGACGTCTTTATGGGCGCTTTCCCCTTTGCAGCGGATGTTCCCGCCATGCAACGGGCCGGGATCGGCGCGGTGGTCAATACGTGCGAAGAATATGGCGGCCCGGTGCAGGCCTACCGCCGCGCGGGAATCGAGCAGCTGCGCGTGCCCACCATCGACTTCACGCCCCCGTCGTTGGACAGCGTCGAGCAGGCGGTCGCGTTCATGCGGCAGCAAATCTCCCGGAACCGGGGAGTGTATGTCCACTGCAAGGCAGGGCGTGCTCGCAGCGGTACGATTGTGCTGTGTTATTTGATGGCCGCCAAGGGACTTACGCCTGCCCAAGCGCAGCAGCAAATCCTCGATCGGCGCCCACACGCCCATCCCCGGCTCTCGGAACGCCGGGTGGTCCAGGAATTCTGGCAGAAATGCCAGCAGGAACGAACCGTGAAGTGATACACGGGTGGAGCAAAGTGGACGCGCCGGCGCTCGATTTGCCACTCTCGCGAAAGCAGGACAGACGCACGATCAGGCCCTCTCGGCCGCGTCCCCTTTTCTTCGCACCCTACTCGCGAAGGGGGGGCTCGGGGTCAGTGTTTTCCCCGGCGACGAAACACGCTCTTGGCCGTTTCCAGGGCCAGCCCCAACTGTTCGATTTCCGACAGCGTGTTGTAGAAGTAAAAACTTGCCCGATTACTCGCGGTGACTCCCAGCCGTTTGTGAAGCGGCATGGCGCAGTGATGCCCGGCCCGAATCGCCAATCCCTGCTGATCCAGGATCTGAGCGACGTCGTGAGCGTGAATGCCATGCATGACGAAACTGACGATGCCCGCTTTTTTGTCCGGGGAGGGACCGAGCAGACGCAGTTCGCCGACCGTCTCGAGAACTTCGTGCGCTCGCGTCGTGAGGATCGCTTCATACCGCTCGATCTTCTCCAACCCGATCTGCTCGAGGTACTCAATCGCACTGGCCAATCCCAGCGCGGGGACAATGGGCGGCGTGCCGGCCTCGAACTTGGCCGGCAAGTCGGCCGGTTCAAATCCGTCGAGGGTAACCCGACGAATCATACTGCCGCCACCCAGGAAGGGTGGCATCGCGTCGAGCAGATTCTCGCGACCGTATAACACGCCGACACCGGAGGGACCGAGCATCTTATGGCCGCTGAAGGCGACGAAGTCGGCGCCCCACGCCTGCACGTCCGAGCAGCTATGCGGTATGCTCTGCGCCGCATCGACCAACACCAGGGCCCCCGCCTGGTGTGCTCGTTCCACCAGTTCCTGGATCGGGTTCACGGTTCCCAGGACGTTGGAGACCGCCGTGATCGCGACCATCCGGGTCCGCTCGCCAATCAACTGCTGCCAGGCAGCCACATCCAGGCAGCCGTCGTCCGTAATGGGCGCAAATCGCACGCGGCATCCCGTCCGCTCAGCCAATTGCTGCCAGGGAACGATATTCGAGTGGTGCTCCATTTCGGACAGGAGAATCTCGTCTCCCGCTCGCACCTGGGAATCACCCCAGCTGCGTGCCACCAGGTTAATCGATGCCGTGGCCCCCGTCGTGAAGATGATCTCATGACGCTGGGCGGCGTTGATGAAGCGCCGCACCGCTTCCCGGGACTCCTCGTACAAGTCGGTACTCTGCTCACTCAACCAATGGATGCCCCGATGCACGTTGGCGTAATGGCGTTCATAGGCCTCCACCAGGGTCTCGATCACCTGGCGGGGACGCTGGGTCGTGGCCGCGTTGTCGAAGTAGACGAGCGGCTTGTCACCGTGAAGCACGGTGGCCAGAATCGGAAAGTCCGCCCGCAGTGCTTCCGGGTCGAGCGGTAGTGTTTCGGTCGTTGCCACGCCAGTCTGTCTCCCGCGGATGCGCGCTAGTGTGAATGCCCCGCGCCGGCATCCCTATCGCTCGCGCTACATGGCTCATCAATGGGTGAATGCACTGCGGCCTGGACTACCCGCCAGGATAGGAGGCAGCATTTCTGTCGATTAGGGGTCAATCGCACTCCGAACAGTTGCAGCATGTCCGGCGCTGTCATGCGTTTTACTTCGTCGACCGTCTTGCCCTCAATCTGTTCCATCAGCATTGAGGCGGACGCCTGACTGATGCAGCAGCCATCCCCGTCAAACCAGGCCGAGACAATCCGCCCATCGCTGCCAATCTGCATTTCGACTCGGATCACATCCCCGCACAATGGGTTATCGTCTTCGTGCGCGTGGGTCGCCTGCTGGCAGTGGCCGCGATGGTACGGGTCCTCGTAATGATCGAGGATATGCTCCTGATAGATCTGTTGTTCGTCGTCGGATGCCATAATCGTAAGCCACGCCCGCAATTGCGTTGGGAAGATGTGCGCCGCGGCCCCCCGCGGTTGTACGTCGGGACAGTGGGGATCCACCACCCGCACCGACCACCCTCTTGAGCGTGTCGGTCAATGTCACAGCGCCGCACGGTACGCCCTCAGTGTACGAGTGCCCATCCTCGGCGACAACCCTCCTGGGGCGCAGCCGTGCCGCGGTGCCGATCGATGCTACCGCTGACGCCAGAGTACCCGGTCGGGAATGCCCAGCTGGCGTTGTTTCTCGGCGATCTGCTGGCGAAACCGTTGCGCATCCAACGGATAGCCGGCCGTCGGTTTCAAACCTGGAACCTGCTGCTGCCAGTACTCGTTGAACGCCAACATGGCCATCTCGCGCAAGTACTTCGCGGTCATGGAGGCCAGGGCGGCGGGCATGAACCGTTCTGCTTTGGCCACAAACCGAATCTCCACTCGGCGCGTGGCCGGACCCCAGCGATAGACGCTCTGCAGTCTTGATTCTTCCCGCACCTCGATCCAATCTGCCGGAAACACGTGCTGCAATACGGCCCCATAGCGATTGCGTGCCCCGTGCTTGTCGCATTGAACCAAAATGGCGGACTCGTCGAGGGGCCGGATCAACTGGTCCACCATCTGCAAGGTCCAGTGCGAGAGGGCGGTCCCTTTGCTGCCACACGAAGCCACCGCTTCATTGAACTGTTCAGGAAAGATCAACTTGGCGGTCACACCCAATAAGGACACCCCCGCGTCGTTCAATCCTGTGGCCAAGAGCTGCTGAGCCGTCGCGGCCTCGTGCGCGGAAATCGCCGCCGGCAAACTCCGCTCAAAGCGCTGGTACCAGGCTATCGAGTCAAGCGACTCACCGCACGCGGCATCGCACCGCTCAAGCAGCGTGCGCCACTGAGTTGCCGGCCCCAGCGACACGGCCGCCGGGGCCACGTTCAGCGCCGCAAACACGCCGCGTTCCAATGCTGCGAGTCCGGACGCGGGACTATACAGAGACTTGGAATCGCCAATCACCAGACTTGGCTCGACCGCTGCCTGGCGGCGGCCCGCAGCGCGAATACCGGGTATCCGCTCGTAGAGGTCGTCCCCTTCCACCCCCACCGGAACGTGCCACAGTGTGCCGGCGATGACCAGCGGCCCCAGATTCGGCCCGTAGCCCGCTTCATCCGTTCCAACAAGGTATGTCATGGCGATGCCGGCTTGGACCCAGGGGCTGAGGGATGTGGGGGCTGGGGGAGGTGTCGCTGGGGTTGTCGAGCTGTGACCTTGGTACGTGACCCGGTCACGCGATTCTAACGCGCCGCGTGTCCGGTGTTGCACTCCGGCACGCACAAGTGGGCTGACTCGTGGCCGGCTTATTGAAACATCAGCAGGGCCAATCCCTCACCGCGCAGTTCGACGGCGGCCGGCTTGGTAAACGACTGGATGCCGACGCCGGGGGCGATCCGCTGCACGCCGATAACCCAGGCATCGTTCCTGCCAGGATTGGCCGGCGCCAATTCGTTGAGGGGAATTGCCGCTTCTATGGTCCAGTCGTCGATGGTGGTCGCAGCGGCCACGTACCAGGTCGGATTCCAATGGAGATTTCCCACGCAACATTCACCCGTCCAGCCACGATGGTCCACGGTCAAGCGATAAAACGACGTGTAGTCACGATCCAGATCGAAGTGGAACTCGACGCGGTCCTGGTCGGTGAGATCGGGGTCGCGCGGACGAGGCCCCGGGCTTTCCGCATACGTCCGTCCCGGGACTTTGCGGCAGCTCGCGGCCAGATACAGGAACTGGTCGTCATAAGTCACCATGGCGGCAGCCGGCCACTCGCTGTCGTCGTGTTGGGCACTGGTCAACACCAAATGCTCGGCGGTTTGCCACATGTCGTCGTCCAGCCGGCCGTCCAGGTGGGGCGCGAGGTGGCCTGTTTGCACACATAAGTGGTCTTCGGTGGCAGACCGCGTCCGTGCGGCAACCACAACTCGGCTTTGGCACATCGCTCCCAATCCAGCGGCACCGACGAGGAAGACAATCGGTGATAAAACCGCTCCGCATCGCGGGGCAACCCGGTGGCCCGATAGGCCACGGCCATGGGAAACTGGACCCAGGGCTCGGCAAACAACTCAGGACGGCCGAGTTGGATGATCTTGGCAAAATTCAGGGCCTGGTGGGCTCGGTCGGCCGGAGCGATTCCGGCGCTGGCAGTCGTGTCGCGGCCGGCCGTCTGCAGGCCGCTTCGGACCGCGCCCACTGCGGCGGGGCTGGTGACCGCTGACTGATAATCGGCCTGTTGGACACTGGAGGCCTCGCGGGCCTCCAGGACCGTGGCGCCCGCCACTTGTGCACTATACTGCGTCTCGCGGCGCAGTTGCCAGCCGATCTCCGTGCTGGCGTAATACTGTACCAGCCAAACCAAGGCGCTTTCGGCCAACGGATGGCGTGGATAGCGCTGAACCAGTTGTTCCAGCGACTGAGCGGCCAACTCCAGTCGACCCGCCTGGCGATACCGCTGTCCCAACTGGTACAGGATCTGCCCGCCACTCAGTTCGCTCATGGATTTCGTCATGTCCTCCACCTGGCCCAGCCAGGCCGCCGCATTGGAGGAAGCACCCGAGGTCACTTCGAACAGCCGTTCCATGTTACGACGTTTCTGGGCCGTCCGCATGAGCGTTTCCAAATTGCCCGCGGCCGGTTGGCCGGTCGGGCGTCTGGCCTCTCCGCCGGGCTGCAGATAGATGCCGCTGAAAATGTCTTTCCGGCCGGAAGCTTGCGGCAACTGGTCGTGCAGCAGCCGAAAACCGAGCGTCACAGGGCTCTTCTCGTAATCGGAACAAACCAGCGCGTAACCGTCGGCTGCCTGCTCCGCCAGGCTGCGCCCCAGCCGTGGGGCGAGCTGAGAAGTGTTGAGCGTGACCGTGGCCGGATCATCTTCCGCCGCCACACAAAAGACTTTCTTGACCGACCATGGTGGCAGGCCGGCGATGGTGGCATGGTCCGGGTGCCACGTGGCATCCGCCGCGTTTGCCACCGCTGTTTGGATCAACTGGTTGATGACGTAGGAGAGCGGATGCGTGCTATGCGGGCTGGCTGCCTCCGTCACCAGAACTTCAGGCCGCCACTGCCGGATCTTGCGGACCACCAGTTCCTCCAACAACGCGACACCGCGGCCATCGTTCGCGCGGTCCCAGATGCCAATCAACTCCGATGAGTTGAAACGGAGTCCCTCCTGGCGCAGCGGAAACCGCCACGATTGTCCGGCACCGCAAGCGCCGACGATGGACAACGCCGCCTGGCAGGCATCTTCACCGGCGGCATCGTCCAGCGACGGAATCTCGATATCGCGCCGGTTCAAGATCTCCACGAAACCGAGATAGCCCTCGTCGCCCGATTGCTGGGCAAACAGCTCCAACGGAACGCGATGTGATTCACTGAAGATCCCCAACAGGGCAACGCGGGTACCGCCGCTACGCTGACGCCGCCACGTGCGACCGCCGTCGCGGGTGGCGAGGATCGTTCCCAGGGACCCGACCGCCCAGCCGCGCTCAGGATCCACAAACGTCAAGGCTTGAATGGGCAACTGCTGGTCCGTTCGCAGCAATTCCCATGACCTCCCCGCATCGGGCGAATGGATAATCAGCGTGCCTGGCGCCCCGGCGATCCAGACCTGCTCGCCCGCAACCGATACCGTGTGGAAATCAAAGATCTCTTTGACTCCGGGCGGCAACGGGGCCACAGGATTCTGCCACGTCAGACCGGCATCGTTGGTCTGCATGACCAACCCTCCGTCTCCTACCAGCCAGCCGTTGCGGCCGTCCGGCAACTTCATGGCCCGCAGCGGACGTTGGCCCAGCCCCGGTGTGTTGGACGCCGCGACATTCGGCGCCGAGACGACAGCCAAAGCGCCATCGAAGCCGGCTACCGCACCATGAGCGAAATCGCGGAAGTCCGCCGTCGTCCAGTTGCCGGTTGTCGCGGCAGGCAAAGTCACCCAGCTACGTCCGCCGTCTTCGGTACGAAAGATCCCCGTGGGATACAGGGCCGACTTATTGCCAATGGCCCAACCTTGTTGGGCATTGAGAAACCGGACGTATTTCAGTGCCGGCAGCGTGAGTCCCGTGACGGGTGTCCAGCTCCGCCCGCCGTCCTGTGTGCGATGCACGATACAACTGGTGCGATGGGTGTAGGGATGGACAATACCGCCCACCACCCACCCGTTGTGCGAGTCGACAAAATGCACGGACTCGAGCTGGCCGGTATCGGCCACGCACTGCATCTGCCAGTGGCGCCCGCCGTTTTCCGTGTGCAGTACCACTCCCCGGTCTCCCACCGCCCAGCCCTGGTCCGAATCGAGGAAGAACACGTCGCGGAGTTCCGCGTCCTGCCTCATTTCGGGTGTGCTATGCTCATACGTGCCGGGCGGCAGTTCCCCTTGGGCCGCGTCATGGAACAGGGGACCGAGGAAGCCTGCCAGCAGTGCTCAGCGGCAAAATGCCGCGGACTCGTCCAGGACTGCACATCATCACCGGCTCCATCCAAACGGGAAAAATCGAAAACCGCGCGATTGTAGAGAATTGCGGCACGCGGACCAAGAGCAAGCACCGCCCCGCGGAACTCGGGAACTCGGGAACTCGGCGAGCGTTATTGTTGTGGTGTTTCCCGGCCGGGGACCGTGCAGCGAAATCCTGCGGTCGTCGGTGTTTCCCCGCTCCGGGTCCGTCAGCGGGCCCGGGAAAATGCTGTTGTCGGCCCTGTGGCGTTATCCTAAACTCACGCCCCATCCGTGTGCCGCGATGCGGCGCGATCCAGTTCGTCACGACTTCGCCAGCCCCAGACGGTAAGGCCCCGACGCATGGAATTGAGAGAACTTGCCGTGGACGTTTCGGTCGTCATTCCGATTTACAACGAGCGGGAGAATATTCCGCTGCTGTACGATCAGGTGAGCCGCGCGTTGTCTGAGTTAGGACGTTCTTACGAAATACTGTTGGTGGACGACGGTTCACGGGATGGTAGCTTCGAACAGCTCGTGCAACTTGCGCGACGCGATCCCCGTGTCAAGCTCGTGCGATTCCGCAGGAACTTCGGCCAGACCGCTGCCATGCAGGCCGGGATCGAGTTGGCGGCGGGCGAGACGATCGTCACGATGGACGGGGATCTGCAGAACGATCCGCACGACATTGGCATGATGCTCGAGAAGATTGACGAAGGATACGATCTGGTCCACGGTTGGCGAAAGGACCGCCAGGACCCCTGGCTCAATCGCCGTCTTCCCTCGCAGTTGGCGAATCGGTTGATCTCCCGCGTCACCGGCTTCCCGATTCACGATCTCGGTTGCACGCTCAAGGCGATCCGCCGGGAAATTGCCTGTGAGCTGGAGCTGTACGGGGAAATGCACCGTTTCATCCCCATTCTGGCTCACGCCCGGGGTGCCCGCTGCGCCGAAGTCGTGACACGACATCACGCTCGGCGACACGGTCTGACCAAATACGGCATCTCGCGCACGCTGCGTGTGGTGCTGGACCTCATGACGGTCAAGTACATTCTGTCGTACTTCCCCAGTCCGATGAAACTGTTCGGGTTCATTGGCTTCGGGTTCTCGCTGCTGAGCGTTCTGGCAATGTGTGGCACAGTGGCCATGAAATGGCTGGGACAGATCGACATGACGGGCAATCCGCTCCTCTTGCTGACGGTCTTCGCAATGATGACGTCGATCCAGTTCTTCAGTCTGGGATTGCTGGGCGAAGTCAGTGCGAGAATCTACTACGGCAGCCAACACAAGCAGCACTATGCGATCCGCGAACTGGTGAATTTCGACGCGGCGAGCGCGTCGAGTGAGCGTCGCTTGCGGACCGCGGCATGACCGTGTCCGATGGCGTGATGTGCCCAGCGGCCCGCGCTGCGCTGGGCGGACTGGACGGCTGGGGGGACGTCGAGCCAGTTCCCCTCGCGCGGCTAACGCGGTAGACTCTCGGTCGGATCCCCGACGTGGCACCCGACGCTGGTCACGCCGCGCGGGGGAGTACTTCCTGGCCGAACCTCGTCCGCGCTGGTAGGTGCGCTTGGCACGGCCAATGTCTTGCACGGGAGCCACGTGAAATGAAGGCCGCCTACATCGAACAGCCTGGTCCACCGAGTTGCATCGTCTATGGCGACCTGCCTTGTCCGAAACCGCTCGGCGGACAGGTGCTGGTGCGTGTCACGGCCGCCGCCGTGAATCCGATCGACACGTATCTCCGCAACGGCGCCGACTACTGGGCGTTGCCTCGGCCGTTCATTGTCGGCTGTGACCTCGCCGGGGTTGTCGAGTCGGTGGGGCCGGATGTGAGCCGTTTTCGGCCGGGCGACCGCGTCTGGGGGTCGAATCAAGGTCTGGTGGGGCGCCAGGGTACCTTTGCCGAGTATTGTGCGGTGGACGAATGCTGGCTCTACCCCACGCCGGATGGAGTGGACGACCAGACGGCAGCCGCTTCGGCGCTGGTCGGTCTGACTGCTCACCTCGGACTGTTTCGCGAGGGCCAACTAGAGGCCGGGCAGAGTCTGTTCGTACGTGGCGGGACGGGGGGCGTTGGCTCCATGGTGGTCCAGATGGCGCGCTCGGTGGGCGCCCGGGTCTTGGCGACTGGCGGAAGCGATGAGAAGGTCGCCCAGTGTCTCGAGTTGGGCGCGGACGTGGCGGTGAATTACCGGACGCAGGACGTGCGGGAGGCGGTGGCGGCGTTTGCACCGGCCGGTGTGAATCTGTTCTGGGAAACACTGCGGGAACCCGACTTCGACGAAATCGTGAGCTATCTGGCTGATCGCGGGCGGATCATCCTGATGGCGGGACGCGATGCGCGCCCCAGTTTTCCGGTCGGGCCGTTCTACGTCAAAGGCTGCTCGCTTCACGGCTTCGTCATGTTCAAGGCCAGTCCCGACGAACTGCGAAGATGTGCTGACGACATGAATCGCTGGCTGGCGTCCGGCCAGCTCAACGCGAACATTGCCCGTGTTTTTCCTCTCAGCGAAACCGCCGCAGCGCATCAGCTGCAAGAAGACAACACGTTGTCCAAGGCCGGCACGCTGGCCGGCAAGATTGTCGTCGTGCCGTAACGCGTGCACGGGAGGTGGATGGTCGTGCGGGCGGGCATCCATCACGTCGAGTCTTGGGGAGAGCGCATCTGGAATCGAACTGCGAGGAAGGAACGACCGCTGCCGATGCCATACGATACCTGGGCACAGCTGGCGGCACGGACCGCGCATTTGCGGGACGTGCTCTTCGAGGAGTTGTCCCCGCCGGCATCTTGTCCCCACTGGCGGCGGCTCGCGGAGCAATTCTCGCTGCAGACGGGGAGCGATGACCGCCGAGCATTTGCCGATGCCGTGGCCCAAGCGGTGACTTGCGGCTGCTTTGGATGGGGCGTCTTCCCGACAGCCGAAGTGACTCCCCGGGCGCGGCAGTGGCTCCTGACCCAAGCCGACCCGTTATTGCAGAGCGTTTTGCAGCTTGCGGCGCCCGGGACTGCCCGTGGCAGCCACTCGAGAGTCGTGGTGGCGGCAGCGCAAGACATCGCGCAGTGCGTGCGGCGCGAGCGGAGCGGGTTACCGGCGCATGACGGCTCGGCCGCGTCGCGATTGAGTGGCACGGCGGTCTATTTCTACGAGCAATTCCTGCACGCGTACGATTGCGCTGCACGGCGCCGGCAGGGCGTCTTCTACACTCCCCAACCGCTGGTCTCGTTCGTCGTCCGCAGTGTGGATGAACTCCTGCGCGACGAGTTCCATCTCGACGCTGGAATCGCCGACGGCGGGACCTGGCAGGACGTGCAACGGCGGTCCCAGGCGGCGTCCCAGACGATCCTCCCGCATGCGGGAAGGCCGTTTGTGAAAGTGCTGGACCCGGCCATGGGGACCGGTGCGTTTCTGCTGGAAACCGTCTCGCTCATGTATCAGCGGTTCCTCGCGGGGACGCGGGTGGAGGCGTCGGGCCAGCGAGCCGTCGCCGCCGAGCAGTGGGCCGAGCAGTGGAATGAGTATGTGGCCGGCCACCTGCTGCAGCAAGTCTGGGGCCAGGAACTCATGCTGCCGGCGCTGGTGATCGCGCAGCTGTCGATGACCGCTCTGTTAGCGGAAACCGGTTACCGATTCGAACAGCCCGGCCAGCTGCATCTCTATCTGGCCAACACGTTGCGGCAGCCCCAGGTCGGTCCGGCGGCGCAGCTCCAGTCGGCCGACAGTCCCTTCACGGTGATCCTGGGGAATCCACCCTTTTCCGGTGTTTCGGACAATCGCCATGCTTGGATGCGACAGTTGTTGCGCGGGTGCGCACCGGGGACAGATCAAAGCGTGGCCAACTATTTCCTCGCCGAAGGCCAGCCGCTGGGCGAACGGAAGCACTGGCTGGAAGACGACTACGTCAAATTCATGCGGTTTGCACACTGGAAAATCGAAGTGGCCGGGGCCGGGATGGTCGCGCTGATCACCAATCACGGGTTCCTCGACAATGCGACCTTTCGCGGCATGCGCGAGCAGCTGATCGGGACGTTTCCCCGCATGACGCTGGTCGACCTGCACGGCAACAAACGAAATGGCGAAGGGGGACCGGACGGCCGTCAGGATGACTCGGTCTTTGACATCGGGCAGGGAGTTGCCGTCAGTCTGCTGCGCCGGGGTGTGCTGGGTGGCCCGCACGAGTCGCGTATTCGACACGCCGATCTGTGGGGGACACGACGAGACAAACTGGGGCGACTCGCCCACCAGGTCGCCAGTTCGCTCGAGCTGGCGACCGTGCGGCCGCAAGCACCCTATTTCTTTCTGGTACCGAAGAACGCCGACCATCGAGCCGATTACCGGCTCGGCCATCGTCTGGATACGGTCATGCCGGTTCATAGTACCGCCGCCGTGACGGCTCGCGATGGGCTGGTGATTGCCTTTGACGAGACGGAACTCCGGGAGCGGATGGAGTTGTTGCGCAACCTCCAGGTTCCGGACGAGACGATTCGAACGCGGTTTTTCGGCTCCCGTCGCTCGCACAAATACCTCGCGGGAGACACGCGCGGATGGAGTCTGTCGGCGGCCCGCCAAAGACTGCACGATGATCCCGACTGGGACCGCCACATCCGTCCCTGCCTGTACCGTCCGTTTGATCGCCGAGCGATCTACTGGACTCCGTGGATGATCGACTGGCCGCGCAGCAACGTGATGAACCAGCTCGCCGGCGATGACAATCTCGCCATCGTCGCGCGCCGTCAAACACCGCCGGCGCTTCCCTGCAACTATTTCTGGGTCACCGACACCATTGCCATCGATGGCTTGATTCGATCCGACAATCGCGGCAGCGAGTCGGTCTTTCCGCTCTTTCTGCCGAGTGCTTCACTGCCCGACGCGCCGGCGGAGGTGTGGGGCCACGTCCCGGCGAGTTCCGCCGCGACTGCCTCGCGTCCCAATCTGAGAGACGAGTACATTCGGTATTGTGAAGAGCGGCTGGGACTACGTTGGGACTGGCCGTCCACCGGCGTGGGCGACGACACATTCGGTCCGCGCGACCTCTTTTTTCACGCCTACGCCCTCTTTCACGCGCGGAGCTTCCGAGAGCGGTTTGCGGATGCTCTGCGCGTCGATTTTCCCCGCTTGTTCATCCCCCGCGACCCGCGTCTGTTTCGCGCCCTGGCCGGCTGGGGCGCCAAACTGGTCGACGTACACCTGCTGCGTCACCGCGACGCGGGTAACGCAGGTGGCGCGGAAACCACCGAGCAGCAGGCCAGCCTGTTGGCACCGGGACATCCGAAGTACCACGAGGCCTCGATTTGGCTCAACGCCGAGGCCAAGGTGGGGCCCGTCTCCCGCGCGATCTGGGACTATCGCGTCGGCACATACCAGGTGTGCCGCAAGTGGTTGAAAGACCGGCGGGGGCGGCGACTCCTGCCGTGCGAGCAGCAGCGATACCGGCGCATTGTGGCCGCCATTGGCGAAACGCTCGAGGCCGCCATGGCGATCGATCAGGCGATCGCCCAACAGGGTGGCTGGGAAACGGCCTTCTGAAGCGAATCGCCTGTCGCCCTGTCACCGCCACGCGGTCCCGCCGCACCGCTGCCACGCTGACCGTCCGGGAGCGTCTCGCCAGGCGGTGTCGCCGCCACGAGACAGACTCACACGCCGCGACCCATTTACCCTCCTTGCCTCTCCAGGTGGTCGGCTTATCATTGCTTTGCGTTGACCCGCTTCCGGCCACTCTGCTATACTCCGCCGGTTCTTGCCCCCCCGGCAGGTCAGGAGACGATGGTGCCAGGTTTCCACCTCTGCAATTCCACGATCAACTTTCATGTGAAAGGCTAGTTATGTCCATGGGCCAACCCAGAGGCATTTACGACGATATCACTCAGTGCATTGGAAACACTCCGCTCATCAGACTACGCCATGTCGCCGAAGGGTGTGCCGCGACGGTGGTGGCGAAGATCGAAAATATGAATCCCTTGTGGAGCGTGAAGGACCGCATTGGCCGAGCGATGATTGACGCGGCCGAACGTGACGGGAAGATCGGCAAACAGACCGTGATTATCGAACCAACCAGCGGCAATACCGGCATCGGCCTGGCATACGTCTGCGCGGCTCGAGGTTATCACCTGAAGGTGACCATGCCCGAAAGCATGACGATCGAGCGGCGCCGCTTGCTCAAGGCGCTGGGCGCCGAGATCATCCTGACGCCGGCTGCCGAAGGCATGCCCGGTGCTGTGCGGCGGGCCACGGAATTGGCGGAATCCGACCACCAGTACTTCATGCCGCAGCAATTCAAGAACCCGGCCAACCCCGCAGTCCACCGTCAGACAACCGCCGAAGAAATCTGGCGCGATACGGAGGGCAAGATCGACATCTTCGTGTCCGGCGTGGGAACCGGCGGGACGATCACCGGCGTCTCCGAAGTGATCAAGTCGCGCAAGCCAGCCATGAAGTCGATTGCCGTGGAACCGGCCAACAGTCCCGTGATCACGCAGAAGAAAGCCGGACAGGAACTGAAACCGGGTAAACACACCATTCAAGGGATTGGCGCTGGTTTCATTCCCGACGTCCTGAATGTGGACATCATCGATGAAGTCGTGCAGGTGCGCGACGAAGACGCGGCGGAAACCGCCAGACGGTTGGCCACCTGCGAAGGCATCTTCTGTGGGATCAGTTCCGGCGCTGCCGCGTGGGCAGCCCTGCACGTGGCCCGACGCCCTGAGAACAAAGGGAAATTGATCGTGGTGCTGCTGCCCGATCTCGGCGAGCGATACCTGTCGACGACCCTGTTCCCGGAATAATCTGCGGCGGACCAACACCGCCGCAGCACTGCACCGCAGGAACGTCCACTGGGTGTCGCTGGGCGGCGATTGTCCTGAGTCCTCGTGGAGCATGCACGCGGCGGACCCCTCAACCTGCAGGGATCTGCAGCGATTCGCCCGATTCTCGGACTGTCAACTGGCAGGCTCGTGCAGCAGTTCCTGGATCCGCGTCTCGATCTGCTCGAGCGGCTCCATGTTTCTCGTCAACTGGGCATTCGCGCTGAATTCGTATTTCAGTTGGCCCTGGCGATCGTACAGGCGATAGAAGGGGACTTCGCCGCTGAAATCGAACCGCTCGGCTGATTCGGTACCTGCTCCCCACTTGCTGATCAAATTAATGTGGTTTGCCTTGATCGACTTCAGAAACCGCAGGGCCTCTTCCTGCGCAGCAGGGTCATCGATGCTGACCGAGACGATGGTCAGTCCCGCGTCCTTGTACTTCGCTCCGTACCCCACGATTTTCGGAAAGTTTTTCTTGCAGGAGATACACCAAGTGGCCCAAAAATCCACCAGCACAACTTGGCCCTGGTGCTCGTGGAGAACCTGCTGAAACACCTGCGTGTCGGCCGTCCGCAACGTGACGCCTTCACTCTCGGACCAGGGTTCGCTCGTGTCGGTGGCAGCGGCCGATGCCACCGAGGTCGGGCCGCGGTTCGCAGCAGGACCGACCGCGGTGCCGTTGGCGGGCTTGCCCGGCGAACACCCCGTCAACACAACGGGCAACGATAACCAAAATATGGTCAATACAATACGCAGGGGATGTGTGGATCGACGTGCCATGCGGCTTACCGGGCAGACAGAGGGTCGAAAAAAAATTACGGCTTGGCACCCGCTGCGGACGTTCCGCGCTGGCCGCCATTTGCGGAAGCCGACTGGCATCCGAATGACACAATGCAAATCGACGGGAGCAGGCCAATGATCGGCCTGCTCGTCGCTCGGCTGCCGTCCTGCCCCTCACAAGATCCGGCTACATCTTGATCCCGCAGCCGACGGCCTTCGTCTCGGTCACCTTGGGCTTTTCGCCCGTCAACAGAGCCTCAATCGCATCGGCGACGTAGTGCTCCTTGACGTCTTTCGCATTCATGTTGTCATCAAAGGCACCAATGTATGCCACGATGCCGTCCGCGTCCAAAATGAACAGATGCGGTGTTACGCGAGCACCATAATTCCTGGCAGATTCGCGGCTCTCGTCGTAGGCATACGGGAAGTTGAAGTCTTTTTCCTCAGCACGACGCTGCATGTCCTGCAGCGACTCCCCCTTGTTGACGTTGATCGCGATGAATTTGATGCCCTTGTCGGCGTATTTTTTGTTGAACTCGATAAATCGATCTTCGTAGGCTCGAGCGACGGGGCATCCGTTGCAGGTGAAACAAATAACCACTGCCTTGTGGCCCTTGGTATCCCCCAGCGTGATCGCCTTTCCATCGACTGTCTGGGCCTTGAAATCGGGAGCCTTGTCGCCGATGCCGATGGATGCGTCCTTCTTATCGGCAGTCGGTTTGTCGTCCCCCCTTACCGTTGTCGAGCCAACGTTGGTCCAACACACGGCCAAAATTGTCGCCATCGCCCACATGGTTTTGCACCGACCCATTTTCGCGACTCCTTATCGAATTGGGTTACACAACCCACCAATGTCCGTACCGACCCGACACATACCGACTCGGTCGCCGCCAAGGGCTCGACTTACCGGAAGCCGTTTTCTTGGAGCGTCTCTGTTTTATAGGCCAGGTACTCCTGTTCGCCAATTTCACCAGTCGGGCAGATGAACGCCGTGCGATACCTAGCTGAGTGGTTGTCGTGCGCCACCGGACAGGGGGGGGGATTGCCCGGATCGCCAACTTGGCGCTCTTTACCAATCGCGGTAAACTGCCCCATCCATTCGAGCGGGGACCTGCACGCCCCGTTCTTCCCTTCAACGGCTCAGTCAGAGCCCGAAATTGCGGCTGGACCCGCAGGGAGTCCTCGTGTTGCCACGCCGGACCCGGGTATCGTTCATTGCTGGTTTGCAGGTTGCGTACCGAGCCGAGCGGCGGTTGCGCAAATCGTTCGCCGGGAGTCCCTGCCGGCCGCTTTGTCTGCGGGTGGAACAGCTGGAACCCCGCATCTTGCTGGCCATTGACCCGACCGGGCTGGAGCAGGAGATGTTGCAGCTGGTGAATCGTTTCCGCACCGACCCCCAGGGTGAATTGACTCGACTGGTTGATCGGCTCAATCCCATTTCATCGCCCGAGCGCTACATCGAGCAGGAGTTGGAGTATTGGGGAGTCAGCGGAAGTGCCTTGGCTCGGCAGTGGACTGGTTTGGCTGCCGTGCCGCCGTTGGCTTGGAGCGAAGCACTTTTCGCATCGGCGCACGTGCACAACGCCGCCATGATCCGAAACGACGACCAGCAGCACCAGTTTCCGGGACAGGCAGATCCTGGCGAACGCATGCGCGAGGCGGGCTACAACTGGCGCCGCTGGGGTGAGAATATCTACGCCTATCCCCGCTCCAATCTCGAGGCTCACGGAGGATTCGTGATCGACTGGGGGGCCGGTCCTTATGGAATCCAAGATCCGCCCGGTCATCGCGATCGTCTGCTCAACGCGTCCTTTCAACACATCGGCATCGCGATTACGAACGTGGGCGACGATTCCTCGAGCAAGGTCGGTCCCTTGGTGGTGACGCAGGACTTGGGCCAGCCGATGGTGGCTGGTGACGCGTACGTGGTGGGCGCCGTATTCGAACAGATCGACGGCTCGCCCTGGTATCGCAGTGGCAGCGGATACGGTCAAGTGACGCTCACGTTTGAGGGAACGGGAGGGACGTTTCAGGTTACCAGCATGTCGGCGGGGGGCTACCAGGTGCAATTGCCTCCTGGCACCTATCGCGGGTTCGCCACGGGTGAGACGCTGCCCACGATGCTGGTCAGCGACGAGTTCGTGATCGACCGCAGCAACGTGGCTCTCGACTTCCAATATCCACGAGATGAAGCGACACCACCGCCGATTGCCCACAGGGATATCGTGGCCACCCACCTCGCCACGGGAATCGTCATTGACGTGGTGGCCAACGATGAAGTCGCCGGCGCGATGATCGATGCGGGAAGTGTAGTCATCTTGACGTCCCCCTCACACGGCCGTCTGGCACCGTGGAACGACAAGCCTGGCACGTATTCTTACGAGCCGGCGGAGGGTTTTCGAGGGATCGACGCGTTCGAGTACCAAGTGATGGACAGCAACGGGATGGTCTCCAACGCCGCCACGGCGACGGTATTGGTGCTCGACTTTCTCGATCACCCGTGGCACAATCCCTGGACTCCCGCCGACGTAAATGGTGACGATATTGTGTCACCCGTCGATGTGCTGCTCGTCATCGATAACTTGAATACCGCTGGTGCGCGCCGACTCGCCGTTCCGCCAGCCGGTGGGATGGTGCCGCCGTTGCTCGACGTGTCGGGTGACGACAGCGTGTCACCGCGCGATGTGTTGCTGATCATCAGCCAGCTGAATGATGCGGTCTTGGGGGAAGCGGAAGGAGAGGGATTATTCCGGTCCCCGGTGGGGTCGTCCAGTGGCGAATCCTCTCGTGTTTTCGTCGACGCGGCGCTCGCCACGACTATCGGGTCGGCAGCGGCGGCTCGCCACGGTCGCGCGGCCAGTTCGTTCGCGCAGGGTGCACTGGTGGGCTTTCCGCAAGACGCGCCGCCGATTGTGCCGCGCCGGCTGGTTCCTGCCACGCGCCACCAGGTAGCCGAGGGTGACGCACGGGACGAGCTATTTGCCGCCTGGCCGCCTCCTTGGGAAGACGGGTGGCCCTGAGGGGCGGTGGCCGACTCTTGGCTGGAAGTCGCGACAAGTCAGCCAATGCTCAGCCAGTTGCGCATCCCCAGTCGGGTCAGCATCCAGACAGCGGAGATCGATTCGCGGGCGCTGATCTTCGACTTACCGCGGGTACGGTTGGAGAACACAATGGGGATTTCCTCAAACCGCGCTGAGGCCTGTTTGAAACGCCACAGCAATTCTTCAAAAAGTGAATAGCCCTGGCTGCGAAAAGACGCCAAGTCGACTTGCTCGAGCACCGCGACGCGCGTGACTCGAAAGGCACCGCTGCAATCACGCACGGGGAGTCCCAACATGACGCGGGCAAAGCCATTGACCGCTCGACTCATCAACCGGCGATGCAGCGGCCAGCCCGATGTCCCCCCGCCGGCAACATATCGCGAGCCGATGACGATGTCGGGGCCGGCGCCACGCGGACCACGGATCTTGCTCAACATGGCCGGGATGTACTGCGGATCGTGACTGCCATCGGCGTCGAGCGCCACCACGTAGGTATAGTGTTGCTCCACGGCATACCGCAGCGCCGCGACCGTCGCGCTCCCCAGCCCCATCTTGTGCGGCCGATGCAGGCCATGAATACGCGCGTCCGTCCGGGCCTGTTCCGCCACCCACTGCCCGGTCCCATCCGGTGAATTGTCATCCACAATCAACAGGTCGGCCTCGGGCAAGACGCGTTGCACCCCCCGGACGACGTCCGGGAGATTCTCCATCTCGTTGTAGGTGGCGATCGTGACTAGAATTCTCTCGCGAGCAGTCATGCGGTGGGAGCCAGCAGGAGGGAGACTATGTGGTTCGGGCTGCGCGGACCGCCCGCCGGTAGGGGTATTGAGAGTCGATGAGTTCATGGCGGCTCGGCAACGTCTGGTCTACCCTAACAGTGTGCATGGGCATCGCGAAGACTGTTTTAACATCATGTCTGCCGTAGCGAGTCTGATCAAGCGGTCGGCGCCGGGGAATCTGCGAGCAGGCCTGGTCTCAGTTGGGCCGAAAACCGGTTTTCCCCCGCACGATGAGGGGCGGCGTTCGAGCCTGGGGCGGGCTCTTGGTCGTAAGACCGCTCGCGGCACCCACCTGGCCATGCTGCTGCCCGCCGCGCCGACCTCGCCACGGTAGGGGGCGTGCGGTGCGACCGGCTCCGATGCGGATCCACGGTTTGGTCATCAGTGTGGTGACGCTCGAGCGACGCCTGATGATACAGACCCATTCGAGGTCCCCGCAGGACTCGCCATGACTCCCCCCTGAGGGCAGGGAGACGGAGAGTTACGGGCTCTGCCAATAAACCACGCTCATGACGGGGCTGGCTGCGCGGCATTGCCCCGCCGAGGTCGATGATTGGCGCCGGAGCGACAGTGGCGAGCGTTTTTTTCCGGGGTCTGCCACCGTGAATCGCACGACAAGCCCAGGGCCGTCAATCCACGCCGGTGGCCACGCAGCCCAGCAGTCTTGCTCCCGAAGCCGTGAGATGGCCGGCGAGTTCGGTAGTCCGCTGTCGGTCGGCCATTCCCAGTTGTACCACCAGGTAGGTTCCATCGCTGTGGCGACTGATCAAAGCGCGCAATAAATGCTGTTCCGTGCCGGTTGCGACCACCACGTATCGGGAGAGGCTGCGGAGGTTGGCGAGCAAGGATTTGACTTGTTGACTCGTGGCTGGCTGTCGCGCACCGAGTCGTGTTCCGAAGGGAAGAAACCTGATGTTTTTGACAACCGTCGGCACGACTGCGGCCGCGACCGGCAGCTTTTCCTGCAGCACTTCGGCCAGTCCGTCGTCATCGGTCGCGTCAAATCGCTGGCTCAATGTCCGGAGATCCGGATCGGCGTCCACGAGCGTGACGGTCACGTCCGGCTGCAAGGAGAGTTGTCGGGCCACATACCCGGCGACGTCCGCAATGTGGCAGCTCGAACCAACTCCGGTGAACAGCAGCGTGCCCCCTTCGTTGGCCGGGAGTTCTTTGATGATATTGTCAGCGAGTCGGCGAAACTGCCGATTCACACGGGGATCCTGCGGGCCATCGGCCAGCAGACGCTCATAGTCGGTGGACTGTCCGGCCAACAGGGTGGCCGTGTCCGAAAGAGGTTCTGGAGAGATCATACTTCGTCTATTCCCGGGTTTCCTGCCCTGATGTGACCGTGCTCACGCGGCGCTCATTTGCGTCGCAGTTGGGCGAATAACTGCCGATATTCCCTGCGGCGGGGTGGTTGCTGGGACATGGCGATCGCACACCGTCGATCCGCATCCATCTCGTCCTGGATTTCCAGCAGATCCCGATCGTCCCCGGGGAGCGGATCCACGTTCTCCAACGCATCGCGTATGGCTGCCAGGTTGGCATCCTGGGTACTGTCCGACAGCGGCGTGGCGGCGCAACCTTGACCGCTAGTCCGTCGTCCGAGAGTCGTGGGCGTGTCCGTGGCACAGAAGGGGATCGTCGAGTTGATCTGCTCGAGATTCGGCCGTGCGCCAAACGAGCCGCCGAGAGCCTCCAACGACGCGAATGGATCAACGATCACTTCTTCCGCTTCGAATCGCTCGCCGAATGGATTGTGGGCGTGGTGAAACACCAATTCGATTTCGGGTTGATTGTTCATCGGGCGGAATTGCGACTCCTGCTCGGCCTCGTAGGCGGGCGTTTCGGGCGGGGTATCATCGCGTGATAACGCGGCAATCCCCGTTTCAATCCGATCGAGGCTGGTGGTCATTTGCTCGACGACCGGTTCGACTTCCGCCGCTTGGACTTCGGGGGCGTTCTCGTCCTCTGCCAGCGGGGCCGGCAGTTCGTCATCCAGTTCGCCGAACTCCACCACCGTGCTACTCGGCGTGTTTCCTGCCGCCGCTTCATGGCCGGTCCAGGGGGACGGGAGTTGCTGCAGATCGGCCCATGCTTCTTCGATCCCTGCGGCGCCAATCGGTGCGTGGTGGCCGATGGCGGCCAGGATCAGCACGTGATCGCACAGTTGGTTGACGAGCCGGGGAATGCCGTCCGTGGCGCGATACACAGCGGGGTACGCATCGGCAGTGAAGACCCGTTCGGGCTGTCCCCCCACGGCGCGGAGTTGGGCACAGACATATCCGGCCGTCTCGTCTCGATTCATCGACTGCAGGTAGCAGCGGGCCGCGATCCGCTGATTGAGCGACTCCAACCGGGGGCTCGCCAGGCGTTCGTCCAGTACCAGGCCCGCCGCCAACACCACGCGCACGCGGGGCTGACCGTCACGGACCAGATTCGTGAGCATCCGAATCTCCTCAAGCAGCAGCAGCGGCAACGTGTGCGCCTCGTCGACCACCAGCACAATGCCACGCGGGCATTCGTCGCTCGGCTCCAAATAATCCATCAGTGCCAGACGCAATTCACCTTCCTCGCGATCGCGGTAGGGGAGTTTCAGTTCAAACAAGATGTTCTGCAACAGCGCTCGGCGGGTGCATAAACGGGCACTTGCCAGTGTCGCGATGCGGAACTTGTCTTGCATTTGCCGGGCCAGCACCTGGCAGAGCGTCGACTTGCCTGTCCCGGCCGCCCCGAGAATGACGGCCAGTCCCTGACCGCCGTCGAGGCACCTTGTAATGGTCGCGCGTGCGTGTTCAATCGCTGCCGCCGGATAATACCGATCGGCGATCGGGGAGGCCAGAAACGGCCGGGCCGCAAACTCGAAAAACGACTCGTACATCGCCCAAAGTACCCCCCAAAGAACATCCGCGAGAATTGCTGTAATCGTTACGCACTGCGATTACATCGGCATTTGCGCCGCGACGGCTTCAGTCCCCGTCACGGCCGTTATCCGCCGACCTCCCTGACAGATCCCCGACTGGCACCGACCCGCAGTTCGACCGGCCGTGGTTCGCGGACGCGCCTCATCGAAACAACGCAAGAACCGATTCAGCCACCCGGTTGACAAAGGCGCCCAACGGATTATCCATCAGTTCCGCATAGGCGGGACCACCGCTTACCGCACTCAGCAGGAACAGCAGCACCATCGCACCCAATGCCAACTCGCAGCCTCGCGTACTCCACCGTACCGCTCGGCTCCACCTGCACCGTCGGCGCATGTGGACCGGCATCGGGTCGATCGAAATCTGCCCCACCACGGGAATTGACAGCGTCTGCTGCAGGTCGTCCACCGTGCTGACTCGCGGCGGACCCGCCACGGCGTCTCCCCCCCAACGGACCGCCGCGCCGCAGAGGATCGCGGTCAGGCCGATCAGCAGCACGCAACCGTTTGAAGGCCGCCCACCAACTTGCCGCACAAGCGAAGCGGGGCGAATGATACGTCCGATCTTGGCGGGACTACTGCCAATGGCCGTTTGCTGTTTTGCGAGCATTGTGGACCATTCCCGCTCGGCCTGCTCACGCTCGCGAATCGCATGGTCGTATCGTTCGCGCAAGTGCTGGTAGCCGGCGGCGGCTGCCCAGTGCTCCGCCCCCGGACGCGTCTCCAACGAGACTTCGGTCGCCGTTGCCGCCGCTACCGGCCCACCAGTTGCGGCGAGTCCCGTACCAGCGACGGCCCCCGCGGGCGTCTCAGGCCACGCCGTCGCGGCCGCCTGCGAATTTGACGCAGGAGCGTCCTGGAATTGGGACGTCGACTCTAACTGCCGTCGGATCTCTTCCATCTGCAGCGTCACATCTCGGACGCGAGGGTGGTTGGGAGTGACGGTCTGGAGAAGGTCGGTTAATTCCGTGGTGAGTTGTGCAAACTCGTCCTGCAGCTGTTCCCATTCCGAATTCAGCTGCGGCTGCGGTGCGCTCGATACGGCCGGCGCGACGCCCGTTGGGGTCACCGGGGCCGCCCGATCGGCCGTCAGCACCGTCCCCTCCGACCTCAGCTCCAAATAGGCGTTCACCGCTTCCTCCACATCAAAGCGGGCTTTCCGTTCGTAATGCCGCAGTTGATCCACCCGCCATTTCGCCCCGCGGATTTGTCGGGCGGCGGAGCTGCGCAAATCAGGCGTCGTGGCGTGAGTTATCAGCATGTTTCGGGCCAGATTGTCGACCAGGGCCAGCGACCAGTTCGGCTCCGCTCCCTCGAACAGCAGCTCCACCCGTGTGGCCCCTCCCGGTCCCCCGCTCGTGGTCACGTTTAATCGCTGCCGGATCGAGCGAATCTGTTCGTCGGTAATCCCTGCTTCCGCCTGGCCGCCTCGCTCGGCGCCATACTGTCGATTGGCCTCCCGGACCGCGTCCGCCACCTGCTGCCGCATGATCTCCTCTGCCAGTAAACTGTGAGCAATGGCGGGCGTCGGGTCGGAAGGGGAAATCGCCGTCGTGGCTCGCGGAAACTCCATCTCGCAGGTTGTAATATATCCGACCACCGGTACCCGCCAGATCGTCAGGCCAATGAAAAACACCGCGAGCGCCACAACTGTGGGTGAGTACAGTCGCGGGAGTGTTCCAGGCGGCGTTTCCGCAGCCACAGCCGTCGTGGCGGACTGAGATATTTTGCGTCTGATCATGGCACAGCCGAATCTTCCGATCGTACAGTGGAATGAACTGGAGCGGCTCGCCCCCTGGGATGCCCTGAGGGACGAATTCGCTGCCAGCCCAGGGACGCGCAGCCACCCGGCGCGATTGGGCAACTCCACGACTTTCTTCATCGACCTCGATTCCGGAACGACGTGAGCTAAAATGTGCCGGTTGTAGCGGTTGTGCCGGAATGCGGAATGGGACGGCGTGAAGTGGAGTAGCAGGCTGTGTTTCAGGTAAAAATCTGTGGGATCACCACGGTGGATGATGCCCGCTCGGCTAGGGACGCCGGGGCGGATGCGATTGGGTTGAATTTCTACCCACCCAGTCCCCGCTGTATCGCACGCGATCTGGCCGAGCGAATTGTCGCGGCGGTCGCGGATCAAGTGGCAGTGGTTGGCGTGTTCGTGAATGCTCCAATATTGGAAATGACGGAGGTGGCAGACTCGCTCCCGTTGCACTTCATTCAGCTCCATGGCGATGAGCCAGCGGAATGCTTGGCGGAATTGTTGCCGCGTCGAGTGATCCGGGCCTTTCGGCTGCGCGAAGGCAGTGAATCCTCGGTCTGCGACTACCTCGCCAGCTGCGGTCGTCTCTCCACGCTCCCCTCGGCGATCCTGCTTGACGCCTATCAACAGGGTAAATATGGAGGAACGGGGAGTCTGGTGGATTTGAAAGCAGTAGGAAGGTTAGGTTGCGTGGGTGGCGGCATGTTGACCGTACTTGCTGGCGGATTGACGCCTGAGAATGTTGAGCGAGTGATCCGAGAGACGCGGCCGGATGCCGTGGATGTGGCTGGCGGGGTTGAGTCGAGTCCGGGTCGCAAGGACAGGCACAAGATGCAGTCGTTTGTCGCGGCGGCCAAGAGAGCCTTTACCGGAGCATAAACTGGGGTGTATGGGAGGTCTGTATTCTGGGTGGTATGGGTAAACTACCGGCGTTCATGGCAAAGTCCAGCCAAGTGGGGAAAGCAGCGGTGAGGCTCCGACGCAATGGCGGCGGCCGGCATCGCGGCCGGAAATTGACCGTCTACGGCTGGTGATTTGCGGCCCTCTCCACACAGCGGTCGGTCCACACGGGACCGCTGGCCGGGGCGACCGCTTGGCGCCGGAATCGGAGCTCGCTGTCGTCCCCCATGGCTGTGGCTGGGGCGCCCCCGTGTGCCGGTTGCCACTGGTGCATGCTGCGCCCTATGATACTGCCTTTGGTGCCACGATTAAGTCGCAGGCTGTCTCGACTTGATGGCTGGTACGACGTGTTGCAGGGTCAATCACGACCGCTCTAATGTTGTTGGTGGCCGACGGCGCACTGAGCGGCGTGAATGTTCGTTTTGGGAGGGGGGATTGCAGTGGCGCAAGCGGAAACGAAGAAATTGCCGTACAAAGTGAAAGATCTGTCGCTGGGCGATTGGGGACGGCGGGAGATCATGTTAGCCGAAAACGAAATGCCGGGACTCATGGCGTTACGGCAGAAATATGGTCCCAGCAAGCCGCTCGCCGGTGCCCATATCGCGGGCTGCCTGCACATGACGATCCAGACGGCGGTCCTGATCGAAACGCTGATCGAATTGGGAGCGCAGGTGCAATGGAGCAGTTGCAACATTTTCTCGACGCAGGACCATGCGGCCGCCGCGATCGCCGCGGCGGGCATACCGGTTTACGCCTGGAAGGGGATGAACACGAAGGACTTCGATTGGTGCATCGAGCAGACCCTGTTCTTTCCCGACGGCAAGCAGTTGGACCTGATCCTGGATGACGGTGGCGACCTGACCGCCATGGTGCACCAGCAATACCCGGAGTTACTGCCAGGTATTCGCGGCCTTTCGGAAGAGACGACGACCGGCGTCCATCGGCTCTATCAGATGCACGAGCGCGGCGAGTTGAAGGTGCCGGCGATCAACGTGAATGATTCCGTGACCAAGAGCAAGTTCGACAATCTCTATGGTTGTCGCGAATCGTTGGCGGACGGCATCAAGCGGGCGACGGACATCATGATCGCGGGCAAGGTCGCCGTGGTGTGCGGGTACGGCGATGTCGGCAAGGGGTGCGCTCATTCGCTGCAGCGCTACGGCGCTCGAGTGATTATTACCGAGATTGATCCCATCAACGCTCTGCAAGCGGCGATGGAGGGTTTTCAAGTGATGACGATGGAGGAAGCGGCACCGATCGGCAACATCTTTGTGACCGCCACGGGCAATCGCGACGTCATCCTTGGAACGCATATGCAGCGGATGCCCAACGATGCAATCGTCTGCAACATCGGCCATTTCGACTTGGAGATCGATGTGGCCTGGCTCACGGCCCAGCAAGGCATTGAGCGCGAGGAGATCAAGCCCCAGGTGGACCGGTTCACTTTCCCCGACGGCCATTCGATTATTCTGTTGGCCGAGGGGCGGTTGGTGAATCTTGGTTGCGCGACCGGACATCCGTCCTTCGTCATGTCCAGCTCGTTCACCAATCAGGTGCTGGCTCAATTGGCCTTATGGACCGAGCCGGAGAAATACGAAGTCGGTGTGCACGTCCTGCCCAAGCGGCTGGACGAGGAAGTGGCGCGGCTGCACATCCAGCAGTTGGGGGTCAAACTGACCAAGCTGACGCCAAAGCAATCCGAGTACCTGGGAGTGCCGGTGGAAGGGCCCTTTAAACCAGACTACTACCGGTATTGACCGTAGAAGGATTCGGCGTTGTCGGCGCGTGCACGCCATGGCACGTGACGGCAAAGCGAAAATCCCAAGAAAATGCTGCACGATACTGGAACGCCTTGTGAGGCGGATATCCGCTGAGCACGAGCGCTATGTCGAGGCTGAGAATTGGGGTGGCCGGGGGCTCGCGCAGCTCGACCCCCGCCACCAACCCCATTCCAGGCTATGGCAATGCGCCAGCCGTAGCTCCTGACGTGGCCTCGAGGCCGTGGCGGAATGTGTAGTTTCCGCGGTCCGGTTCCTGACACGGTTGCTTCCCGTTGTGCCTCTTGACCCACTTTTGCCAAACTCCTACGTCAAACGGTTCTTCACTCACATGCCTGAACTCCACGCCTTTCGCGGCTTACGTTACGATCTGGGGCACGTTGGCGCGCTGAGTGATGTGGTTGCGCCGCCCTACGACGTGATTGACGGCGACCTGCAGAATTCGCTTTACGAGAAGCACCCGGCCAACGTCATTCGACTGATACTTAACCGCCGCGAGCCGGGTGATCCGTCGGACGATACTCGTTACGCACGGGCAGCCCGTTTTCTCAATAATTGGGTGGGTGAGGGTTTGCTGCAGCTCGACCCCAATCCGGCGTTATACGTCTACCATCAATCGTTCGAGTATGCCGGCAGCCAGTTCACTCGCCGCGGGTTCATGGGGCGAGTGCGATTGGAGCGGTTTGGCGAAGGGACGATTTATCCGCATGAGGAGACTCACGCGGCGGCCAAGGCTGACCGCTTGAAACTGACTCAGGCATGTCGAGCGAATCTGAGCCAGATCTTCGGCATCTATCCTGATGCGACCAACCAGGTGCAATCGCTGCTTGAAGCGGCGATCGTGGGACAGACCCCCTTAGAGGCCACCGATCACCTGGGCGTCGTGCATCGGCTCTGGACAGTCAGCGACGTCAGGGTGATCGCCGACGTGGCGGCTGCTCTGGGCCCGAAGCCGGTCTTCGTGGCCGACGGTCACCATCGTTACGAAACCGCCTGCAACTACCGCGACCTGGTCGCCACCGCGAGGCCTCTGGATCCCAGCGATCCAGTGAATTTCGTGCTCATGATGTGTATCAGCATGAGCGACCCGGGCATGATCGTGCTTCCCACGCATCGCCTCTTTCGCGGATTGCCCGCGATGACCGCCAGCCAGTTGGTCGACCGGCTCGCGACCTGCTTCACCACGGAGGTGTTGGAGCCCGGGATCGAATCGACGATGCACGCGTGGGAGTCGATTGAGGTGGAGGGAAATCAGGGTACCCTGGGGTTGTTCGCAGCCGCCGACAGACGCTGGATCCTGGCCCGCCTGACCGACGTTGGCCAGCAGCGCATGGCCCAGGTTGCGGCCGAGCATAGCGCTGATTGGCAGGGATTGGGTGTGGCCATTCTGCATCGATTGGTCATCGACACACTGTTGGAGGCCGGGGATTTGCCCAAGCCCAAGTACGTCCACCTGGTCGACGAAGTCATCGACGGGCTGCAGCAAGGCGACGACGATGGGACGCCTTTCCCTCTGGCTGCGCTGGTCATGCCCGCGACGCTTGATCAAATCCAGTCGATCAGCCAGCATGCCGAACGCATGCCGGCCAAGAGCACTTACTTCTACCCCAAACTCCTCAGCGGTCTGGTGATCAACCCGTTGGAATAATCATATTGTTTCACGTGAAACACTTTTCCTGCCCGACCGGCATTGTTTCACGTGAAACACTTTCGGGGCTGACGGTTCGCGGCCTGACGGGAGTGCGGGCGGTGCAGCGCACTGAGTGGCTGCAGGTGCCGCCATCGCAGGGGCCATCGCCCGGTAGCAAATTGCCGCTCGACAGTTTATCCACCGGCTCCTCGGTGCTCAGCGGCCGCATCGTTATGTTTCACGTGAAACACTTTTCTTGCCTGACTGGAATTGTTTCACGTGAAACACTTCGGGCTGACGGTCTGTGGCAGACGGGAGTGCGGGCGGTGCAGCGCGCTGAGTGGCTGCAGGTGCCGCCATCGAGGGGCCATCGCCCCGTAGCGAATTGCCGCTCGACAGTTCATCCACCGGCTCCTCGGTGCTAGCGGCCGCATCGTTATGTTTCACGTGAAACACTTTTCTTGCCCAACTGGAATTGTTTCACGTGAAACACTTCGGGCTGACGGTCTGTGGCAGACGGGAGTGCGGGCGGTGCAGCGCGCTGAGTGGCTGCAGGTGCCGCCATCGAGGGGCCATCGCCCCGTAGCGAATTGCCGCTCGACAGTTCATCCACCGGCTCCTCGGTGCTCAGCGGCCGCATCGTTATGTTTCACGTGAAACACTTTTCTTGCCCGACTGGAATTGTTTCACGTGAAACACTTCGGCAGACCCTTGGCGAGTGCTCCTTTCTTGCGGATTGACAGCGCAACAAACTGCCGTTTCCTCGCAAGGCGTGGTCGGATTAGAATCCGTGGTCCGACTTGGCAAGTGATGCAGCCAGCAGGGGCCCCGCGGGATTGGGGTCGCTCAGCGGATTGTTCGGATCGGCCGAGGCGTGGGTGGCATCGTGAAGGGAGGCATGTGGGTGGCCAGGGTTCTGTGCGTCGCCAATCAGAAGGGAGGTGTGGGTAAGACCACGACCGCGCTGAATTTGGCGGCGGCGTTGGCCAAGGCCGATTGTCGCACGCTGCTGGTCGATCTGGATCCCCAGTGTAACGCCACCTCCGGATTGGGACGCCAGCCGACGGCACGTCACAGCCTGGTGCAGCGGCGGCCGCTGCGTGAGTCGCTGTGTGATACCGACACCCCCAACCTCCAACTGTTGCCCGGCTGTCGCAGTTTTCAGGATGTAACGCAATTGGCCAATGACGCCGAAGAAGCGTCGATGCTGGAACAGCATCTGGCGCACGGCATGTCGGCATTTGATTTCGTATTGATCGACTGTCCACCTTCCCTGGGGCACCTGACGCGGGCTGCCTTATCCGCGTCGACCGAGGTCTTGATGCCGATCCAGTGCGAGTATTTCGCCATGGAGGGGCTGACACAGATGATCCATGTCATCCGCGAGGTCATGAAGACGAGACCCGGCCGCTTGGAGTTCGGCGGGATCCTGCTGACGATGTACGACGCGACGTTGGAACTGACCCACGAGGTGGATACCGAGGTGCGCGACTTTTTTGGGGACATCGTGTTCGATACGGTGATCCCGCGCGATACTGCCGTGTCGGAAGCGCCGAGTCATGGCAAATCAGTGATTGACTACGCGCCGCGGGCTCGGGGAGCCCGCGCGTACATAGAACTTTGCATGGAGGTCTTGGAACGTGAGTAAAGATCGACGCCTGGGACGTGGACTGGCTGCCTTGCTGGGAACAACTGACGAAGGGGCCGTGGAGTTCGGGGCCGCCGACCGCCGTGCCGTCGATCAGGCCTTCCAGTCGCCGCAGCCCCCTGCTGTAGAGGTGGCGGTGCCAGCAGATGCCGCGGTACCGCAGGACGGGGAGTTGCTGCGTTTGAGTGTCTACGAGATCGACGACAACCCATTTCAGCCGCGGCGTGACTTCGGCGACGTCGAGATTGCCTCGCTGGCCGAGAGCCTCAAGGAGCACGACATGCTCCAGCCCGTGCTCGTGCGGCGCGTGGGCGAACGATATCAATTGATTTCGGGTGAGCGCCGTTTGCGGGCCGCCATTCAGGCTGGCTGGTCGACGATTCCCGCACGGCTGCGCGAGGCGGATGATCGCTTGGTGGCGGAACTGGCCATTGTGGAGAATCTGCAGCGCAAAGATCTCAATCCGATCGAAAAAGCCCTCTCCTTCAAAAGGTATCTCGATCAGCACCAGTGTGCGCAGGAGGAACTGGCGAACCGTCTGAAGATCGATCGTTCGACGATCGCTAATCTGATGCGTCTGTTGGAACTTCCCGGTCCGATCACGGATGCCGTCCGCAAGGGAGATCTGTCAGCCGGGCACGCTCGAGCGTTGTTGCCGTTGGGGGACGAACGGATGCAGATCGTTTTTGCCGAGCAGGCACGGGAACAGGGATGGAGTGTGCGGGAGATCGAGCGGCAGGTTAGCGACCGGATCACCCACGAGGACCAAGAGCCGCTGAAGGTGGTCAGCGGCGCTCAAGTGGCTGCCCGCGCGCGAACCCGCAACGACCAGGTTGCGTCTCTAGAACAGGAACTGCGTACTGCGTTGGGTACCAAGATTGACATCCGTCAAAACGCCAAAGGCCGGGGGAAGATCGTCATTCAATTCACGAGTCACGAGGAATTCGAGCGGCTCCGCACGCTCTTGACCGACGTACACGCGACGCCCCAAAGACGCCTCGGCTGATGGTCGGGCAGAGTGAACTCGCGATGGCTGCAGGAGGCATTGTCAAGCAGTCCGCTCGTCGTTAGCATTAAGCACTTCCGCGAGCCTGCTTGGCATGCTGCGGATAACACAACCGTTCGGGGCGTAGCGCAGCCTGGCTAGCGCACCTGCTTTGGGAGCAGGGGGTCGAAGGTTCGAATCCTTTCGCCCCGACTTTTCTTAAAATGAGCCCTTCGGCGATGACGTCGAAGGGCTTAGTTTTTGGCAGATAAAGGTTTAAGTTGCCCAAAGTACGGTTCAGGCAAGCGTAGCTATGCCGCGGGGGCATCACCGTAGCTGCGGTCGCGTAGACCGCGAGGGGCGGCCGTAGCTGCGGTCGCGTAGACCGCGGGGGGCGGCTGGTAGGCGTAAGGCGATCTCCCCCACGCTCTGCGCGAGCGTAGCTACCATTTGCCGCGTAGCGACGACTTGCGCGCGGCGACGACTTGCGCGGCGGCTCGGCCCGTCGTGGACGACTATCCCGTTGAGTTCGCAGGTTGCCCCGAAGACCGGGCCGGGGCCGCTTGCATTGCTTATTTTCTTGCCAACGGCCGCGATCCCCAGTTCACCCCCCGAATTAGTGCTGTGGACCCTTGCCGATGGCATTTGCAGTCTGCTACGCTGGCACGGGCGGGACCAACGGTGCGTCGGTGTCGCGTCACTTCTTCAGGCTAGCGTTGAGCATAGGAGACATTGGGATGGCGTTTACTGCGACGAAAGACCTTCTGCTGCCTGCGACAGTCACAGGTTCCTGGCCGCGGCCGCGGTGGTACACTGCCAACATGTGGGGCCGGCCTCTGGATTCAGCCATGATGGATCCATGGTTTCGCGAGCAGTTCACCGATGCTCACGAAATCGTCGCGGCCGACCAGGCGCGGGCGGGCCTGGACATTCTCACCACCGGCGACTATCACCTCGACGAGGATGTGGCAGGTCGTTCTTGGCACCACTATCCGCTGCAACGCTGGAAGGGTTTGGAGCACGAGGAGCTGCAAACGGAAAAGACACGTTCGCCGCTGCTCTCCTATCCGGTCGGCACCATGCTCGACTCGATCTACAAAGCGTGGCGGTGGCCCCGCGTGGTCGGCAAGGTAGAGCACGACCCGAAGAACCCGCTCGAGTATGCCAAGATCTGGCGCATTGCCCAGCAGGCTGCGGTAACCACCGGCAAGCAAATCAAATTCGGAACTTGCTCGGCGCAAGTGCTGGCATTTTTCCTTGACAGCCACACACCGCAATACGATCTGGACGACAAGAAGCAGTTGATTTGGGACATGGCCGAGGCGATGAACTACGAGTTGCGTCAACTGGCTGCCTCCGGCTGTCAGGTGATTCAAGTCGAAGAACCGACGCTGCATTTCATGGCGCGCTACAACCCCGACCAGAAGGAGTTGCTCGACTTCCTGGTTGACGCGTTCAATCGCGAGGTCGAAGGATTGGACGACGTCGAGCTATGGATTCACACCTGCTGGGGCAATCCCAACATGCAGAAGGTGTTCAGTGACGAGTCCTACGCAAACTCCATGGAGATTTATCTGGAACGGCTCAAGGGAGATGTTTGGACGATTGAAGCAACCGAGAACAACTTTAAAGAACTGTCACTATTTTCCTCCTACAAAGGTCGGCTCAAGAAGAAGATTGCTGTGGGAGTCGTCAGCCACCGCAGCCTCCAGGCCGACTTTCCTGATGTGGTTGCCGAGCGGGTCCGCCGTTGCCTGCAACACATTCCCGCCGACAAACTGGTGCTCTCGACCGACTGCGGCTTTGGTCGTCAAGGCTTCAATCGCCACTTGGCGTTCTTCAAGACCGTCGGCATCCCGTTAGCACGCAACATCGTCCTGCAGGAACTGGGCGAGGAACCTCGCTACGTGCCAGCGGCGGATGAACGACTGGCCTGGGATCAGCTGCCCGACCGCGAGCCCTTCACGCATCTCAAACCGCTGAGATAGCTGATTGCCGTTCCAGCATCCTGGAGCGAAGATGACGGGAGCAAAGGAGCATGATTGGCTCCGCAGTCGCTCTTCGCGCATTTCGCGCTGCGCCAAGTCCTAGGGAAGCCTCGGACGGAGATGTCACCGGTGGTAGTGGCTTAACTTGGCGTTCGGCCACAACTCAACAGGAAATCCGAAATCCCAAATTCGAAATCCTAAATAAATTCGAAATCTAAAAATCAAAACCTCCGCTGCCGACAAAACCACAGTCATGGGCCGCCAGCAGATTTTCACGGGGCATGCGGCGGCATCCTCCGTTTTCCCTTCCTCCCTTCCTCCCTTCCTCCGTTTTCCGTCCTTCCCCGTTTCGGTCATTCGAATTCGTTTGGGATTCTGTGCAGGGCCGGCGGTGGCTCAAGACGAAACGACGTCCCGCACCGACGACTACTAATACCCTGTGGATAATTCCTCTGAGAACCGACCGGCGCTCGAATACCATCCATGGCCAATTCCCACACACCTGTCGATATTGACCGTCGATACGATGGTCGCGCCGGCGGAGGACTCGAGTGACACCACCGTGTGGCCCGGCGCGACGGGATCTCGATGCACGAAGCCGAGCCCGCTGCGCGACACATCCCGGCTGAACCCAGCCGTTTTCTTGCCGTTCGCGTCCTCCAGTTCCGCGGGACGGAACAGCGGAAATCGTCGGTGCACGCGTCGATTGAGCTTCTCCCCCATCACGGCGGACAGCAGGAACAGGGATTGCGGCGTCGAAGCGCAGCGGAATCCGCTGCCGCTGAAATAGCGGCACTCGCCCAGGCACGAACACCATTGGGTGGTGCAATGCAGTTCGAGATGGTAGCCCAACAAGGGAATCTTCAGCGCGAATTCGCCGCCGATTTCCAGTGGTTGCTCGTGTAACAGTCCGATGCCGCTCCGCGATATGTCGCGGCAGAAGGCTGGATAGCTGATGCTCGAGCTGGCCGCCACAACGATTTCTGCTTGCCGTAGAAACGGCTTTCGATGCAACCTGCGGCGTTCCTGTTCTTCGGCCATCGCCTCTTGCAGGCACAGTTCAACAATCTGTTCGGTTTCGCAAATCATGTCGGTGTGACCCCCTCACAATGATAGGACAAGTATTTGGCCACGAACGTCGGAAGGAATCAGGAGTCGGAAATCCAGACCCGTCGTGAGCGATACAATCGGCGCGACTGGTCGTGGACGCAGCAGCCGGCGAACTCACCGCCAAACGCTGACGGCGTACCTGGGGAGTACGTCAGAATCCGTTGGCCGTGCAATTGTGCCCCTCTGGCGAGGCATGGCCCCAGCCCGTCCGGCGTTCACCTTGCCATGCGGTCTCAGCAGCCATGCGGGTGGTGCCGTTCACACGCGGGACGGCCGATCGAGTCTGGAGAACTGCCCGATTCGTCGGATTCCGCGAAGTCCGTAAGAAAAATGTCTCTTCTCGTGGGCGAGTTGGCTGCCAACAATATGGAAGCGTGCCGAGTCGTGTGCGGCACGAGACCTCCACCGGGTGCTGTCGCGTCGCCACGGGGTACTGGATTGCGGCATCGCCAAACGCGCCATTTCGTGAGACGGTATGGTCAACTCCTGTCGTTTAGCCGATTGCGTGGGACTGGGGTGTTCCGGCTTGTCCCGCTCGGACAGGTCGCCAGAATGGAAGACAGTGGGGGAGCGATTTCCGAACGAGCGTGTACGACGCGGCGGTCGTCGATCGGATCTGGTTGGTTTGCCGTGCGGTCGCTGACGGACTGTGACGCGGTCAACAGCAAACGCGGATTTGCGGGCTAACGGGCTGACGAAATTGATTTTCGAAGATAGGCGAGGGCGTGCGATGAACGTCACGAGAATAACTGGTGGGTCAGTGTTCCTGGCAATGGCCATCCTTGTGCTGCCCGGTTGGTGCGGCGAAAGGAAACGCGAGGATGCGGGCAAGGCGGAGCGGACTGAACAACCGCAAGTTGAGCCGGAAACGGTCGAGTTGTTCGCGGCGATGCGTGACGGAAAGATCGAAGTCGCCGTAGTGCCACAGAGCTATACGGCACTGACAGTGCGGGTCCGCAACAACACGCAGATACCGTTGAGGATCGAGCTGCCGGCCACGTTTGCCGCCGTACCGACGGCGCGGCTGCAAGCAGTCCAGGCGATGCAAGCGGGACGGGCGCCGATGAGTCTGGCCAACGGCTATGGCCAGGGAGGTTCGCAGGGGCTCGGCGGCAGTTTTGGCGGTCCCTGGTCCGGGGGAGCAGTCGCACAGCGCGAGGGCGCTCAGGGGCCAGGCGGGGAGAAGCCTGCTCAGGATGGGCCGCGGTATTGGATGCTGGCTCCTCGAAAGATGCTCCAGACGCAGATCCCGTGCTTCTGTCTCGAATTCGGCAAGCCCGATCCCCACAGTCGCATTCCGTATCAGCTGTGCCCTTTGCCGGACCTGAACAGTCGCCCCACGGTCCACGAACTGCTCGATCAGTTCGCCAAGCAGGGCGTGAATCAGTCTGTGGCCCAGCAGTCTGTGGCCCAGCAGTCTGTGGCCCAGTTGGCCGCGTGGCACGTCGCCAACGATGTGCCTTGGCCCATGCTCTCCAAGGTCCAGTTTCCGCGGACGCTTGGCAGTCGATCGCACCGTGTCACAGCGATGGAGTTGAGGGCGGCCAAGCAGCTTGCCGAGTCGCTGCCGTCCTATGGCCGGCCGGCCAGTCTGGCGGACCAGTAA
This sequence comes from uncultured Planctomycetota bacterium, assembly GCA_963802295.1. Lineage (GTDB taxonomy): Bacteria > Planctomycetota > Planctomycetia > Pirellulales > Pirellulaceae > JAJRVM01. The sequence goes on from CAWDIM010000026.1 coordinate 303,953, forward strand.
GCCGTCCTGCCGTTAGTGATTCGACCGGGTACAATGGTCGCTGAGCGTGACGCGTGCTGAGCGGAGAACGTCATGGTGTCGGGACGGCCGTTGTCATTCGGAGAACCTGATGAAAGAACTCAACTTATCTTGTTGGTGGGCGTTCGCGGCGTGGCTGGCATGTCCGGGGCTGGGGGCGGCGGAAGAGCCGGTGGCCGGTCCGGCGAAACCGCACCTGGTCATCGTCATTGCGGAAGGGGAGTATAAAACGGACCAGACGTTGCCCCCATTTGCCAAGGCGAATCTGGAGCAGGATTTCCGTGTCACGCTCCTCTTTGGCAGCGAGAGTGACGGCCAAGGCATCCCGGGACTCGCGGCCCTGAAAACGGCCGATGTCATCCTGCTATCGATCCGCCGACGTCTCTTGCCGCCTGACCAATTGGCTCTGATCCGGGATTACGTAGCACAAGGCAAGCCGCTGGTGGCGCTGCGCACTTCGTGTCATGCGTTCTGTTTGAGGAACGAGGGTCCGCCGGCGGAGTTGTCCGAGTGGCCGGAGTTTGACCAGCAGATTCTTGGTTGCCACTATGAGAACCATTATGGCGAAGACAAGACGAGTTACGTGTGGGTCGTCGAGCAGGCGAGCGACCATCCGATCCTGCACGGCATGGGCTCAGGTGAATGGCGCGTGTTCAGCTCCCTCTACCGCGTGCTTCCGCTGGCCGCCTCCACGACACAGCTGATGGCGGGGCGTGTCGCCGACAAGACGCCGCATGAACCGATTGCCTGGACCAATCGGCCTGCGAGCGGCAATCGCGTGTTTTTCACTTCGCTGGGGCACCCGCGGGATTTCACTTTGCCTGACTTCACGCGTCTGTTGCGAAATGGCATTTACTGGGCCGCCGACCGCCCGATTCCCGATCGTGATGTGACGACATTGGCAAACGCCCCGTCGAAGTGATGATTCGCGGCGCGTCGGCCACGAATGCATCTGTGGGCTGCGTGAAGAAGACGAATGTGCGCCGCGGCACAACCAAGTCGAACGCCGAGGCTGGCACGGGAGCCCAGGCTCGGCGTCCATCGAGCGGCCGTGGTCGCCGCGAGGCGGCTTTTTTGAGGAGCTGAACTATGTCGCATGAGAGCGGGCCGGTTCGCTGCCAGGTTATTCCGTTGCCGGATCATCAGGTCTCGATACAGCTGGACGGCGAGGAGCGGTTGCGCTGGCATTGGGGTCCAGCGTATCCGCGTCCTTTCTTCTATCCGCTGATCGGTCCTGCGGGATCATCGTTGATTCGTATGGGACATCCCGGCGCGCCGGACCACGACCATCATCGGGGCATCTGGTTTGCACACCACGATGTGGCGGGAAACGACTTCTGGAGCGACACTTCCGGGGCTCGGATTCGGCAATCGCAGTGGCTCTGCTACGAAGACGGCGATGACGAAGCCCGACTAGCGATCCAGTTGGGTTGGTTTGACGGCCACGATCCGCGGTGTCTGGTGGAGCAACAGGTGATGGTTGCCGTGCGGCCGGTTATGGAACGTGAAACGACTGTGGAAATCCAGTTCTCCTTCCTGCCGATATCGCAGCGATTGGAATTTCGCCAATCGAACTTCGGGTTTCTGGGGGTCCGCGTGGCCAAGGGCATATCGGCCTATTTTGGCGGAGGGACGATCACCGACAGCGAGGGGCGGCAGGGCGAGCCGGCGATCTTTGGCCAACCGGCGCGCTGGGTGGACTACAGCGGCTACACGGGCAGCCCAACGGCGGCTGTCGTGGAAGGCATCACGTATTTCGATCACCCCACTAATCCCGGCTATCCGACGCGTTGGCATGTCCGCGAAGACGGGTGGATGATCGCCTCGGCCTGCATGAGCAACCCGCTGTTAACCACGCAGGAATCGCCCCTGACACTGCGATACCTGTTGCATGCCCATGCCGGTCCACTGCATGCCGACCGCGCGGGAGAGTTCGCGACGGAATTCGCCGCACGTAGTGCCCTGGAACTGGTCAAGTCCGGCCGGCAACACACGGCCTACGAGTTGCGCCGGGCAGCGGAAGGGTGATGTTCGCGAGTCGCCGGCAACGGAGCGTGCCCGGGGCTCAGCGGACCGGCCCAGAAGCGGGCCGTCCGTGGGAAGCCTTGGCGGATTCGGCTGAGACTGGCCGCGTCGGGGGACTCTCAATCCGTTTCGCTCGCTTTCGGTGTGTGGGTATCGGCCACAGCCACCGGTGACGAAAACAGACGTTCATAGGCAAGCATGGCCGACAGAGCATGCTGCACATAATCGATCCGCACCTCTCCGGCTCGCTTTTTCTCGGCTGCGCTCAGTTGGACGGCGACGAAGCCGGGTACGACACGAGTGACCGCCCCCAAGTGCGGCTCGACGTCGCGCTGGCAGCGGAGCAGGAACTGCAGGCCCAATTGAACAGACCGACGAATTTCCTGCCGCAGTTGTTCATCTTCCGGCGGCAGGACGGCGAGGGCTGCCAGGAGTCCTTCCAGACGTGTGGCGGACGGACAACTGCGTCCTTCGGGGGTATAACAGCCTCGAATCGGCGGCACGCCCAACTGTCCCTGTTGGTCGCTGATCATGTCGCGGCACAGTCTGCGCAGGTGCTCTAAGATACGCTCGCGCGACGCGGGATCTGACTGCGCAGCGGCCTGTGGCCACCATCGCTCGACGCTGAGCAGGAACCACTGATCCGGCAGCGTCGGTTTCTGCTCCGCGCCGCGGCGCGCCAGATCTTGGAGTGCTTTGGTGGACGTGTGCCACCACTGCGGAGCCGGGTCGTGCTCGTGCAGCATGAGCAGGCCGAGGGTCGCTTCACCAGGATAATACATCGACTGCCAGGCGTCGCTGCGACCACTTTCGGGGAAGAACTTCGAATAGAAGCTTCCATCGCTCTTCTGCATGAATACCAGGAATCGGCCGAGTCCGCGCAGTTCGTCGAGGGGAGTGAAGTCAGGCTCGATCTGTTCCACCGAAAGCAACGCGACGAGCGCTAGTCCGGCGCCCCCCAGTTTGGCCTGTCTCGGCTCGTCTTTGCCGGTGATAGCCGGTTCGGACCAGACGGCCAACAGATTCGGATTTCCGGCAACCGGAGCGATACACTGCCGCCGAAGAAAGGTCGCGGCGCGGAGCATTGCCGTGCGCACCTGCGGATCGGGCCGGCCCTGGCAATACTGAGCCAACGCATAGACGGCCCCGGCATGACGCAGGACGTTGTACTGCGAGCCATCTTCGTCGTCCGAGTCCAGCTGGATGCGATAGGTGAACCGTCCTTGCTCGTCACAGTTCGTGGCCAGGTACCGTGCGGCGCTGTCGATCGCCGACGGGAGTCTTGCCAGATTGGCGTCAACGCTGATTCGCTGTTCCGCCTGGTCGCTCCGCGGCGGTATCGCGGAATCGGAACAGGAGACGGTGGCGATTGCCAACAGGCCCAGGATCGTCCCACAAATACCTGGCAGCTTGTCTGGCAGAGGAATCAATGAGCATCGGGCAGTCATGACACACTTCAAGCGAGGAGCGATCCACAAACCCCGGACGGAGCCGAGGTACCTACTGGACAAGTGTACCACACCGTTTCGGCCAGGGTGGCGGGCCCGGTTCCGCGTTACGGAATCTCGATACCCATTTCGGACATCAGCAGCTTCATGTCATCCCAGGTCGCTCGCTTCGCTTGCGGGTTTCTCAGCAAGTAGGCGGGGTGATACGTGGCCACCACCTTGATACTCCCGAAATGGTGGATTTTGCCCCGCAGTTGCCCGATGGGGGTGGTGGTTTCGAGCAGATTCTGGGCGGCCACCGCACCGAGGCAACAGATGAACTCGGGACTAATGGTCCGCAGTTGCCGCAGCAGGTATTCACGGCAGTTGGCGGCTTCTGCGGGCAACGGAGTACGATTTCCCGGGGGACGGCACTTCAGGATATTCAGGATGTACACATCGTCGCGTTGGAGCGTGCAGGCGTCCAGGATTTTGGTGAGTAGTTGTCCGGCGCGTCCCACGAACGGTTCCCCTTGGCGGTCTTCATCGGCCCCGGGTGCCTCGCCCAGCATGACCAGACGGGCCAGTGGATTTCCCACTCCGAACACTGTCTGGGTACGCGTTGTCGCCAATTCGTGGCAGCGCCGGCATGCCGCCACGTCACGGCAGATCGCCTCGAGAGCGGCGGTTCGCTCCTCCCGCGAGGGCGGCGACGTCGCTGTCGCTGGGTCAGCAGATGGCGGTTGTGAGGGCTGAGCAGGCGGGACATCGGGCGGCGGCGAACGGCGGGGCACGGCTGGTTCCTTGTGCGGCGAATGCTCCAGTCCTGGCGGTTCACTGGCCAACGACGGTTCCCGGAGCGGAGTGGGCGGCGCCGCCGCGCGCGGGGGCCACGTATTGCGGGCGCGGCAGGTCCATGACACCGGCCTGTTGGAGGCTCTGCAGACGCTGCAGCAGTAGTTTTCGCAACTGGACGTATTGCAGGGGATCCATAACAGGCTCACTCCGCGACATCTGACCGAGTCCGGGACGCGGCATCCTCAGGAAAAAATCCGGCGTCCCGGCGCACGCTGCTTGGGTGGTCGATTCAGGGGACGCGACCACCCGGGCGGCCACTGCGATACACCTCCCCGCCGCACCGGCCTTGACGCGGAGTCACCTCCTTGGGCACTAGGCGAGTATAGACGTTTCCCAGCCGTCTGGCGACTGGATCTGTCGTGCTGCTCGCACCTCGACTATCATGGGACACCATGACCATTCCACAAGTAGTTATCGTCGGTCGGCCAAACGTCGGCAAATCCAGCGTCTTCAATTGGGTTGCCGGGCGGCGGATCGCGATTGTGGATGACGTTGCCGGAGTGACTCGCGATCGGCTGTGCCAACTGGTGGAAGTTGAAAACCGGTATTTTGAGCTGATTGATACGGGGGGGATCGGCATCGAGGACGTTGACAACCTGACGCGGGAAGTGGAAGCGCAGATCACGGCGGCCATCGATTCGGCGGACGTTATCTTGTTCGTGGTCGACACCCGCAGCGGCATCACGCCGCTGGACGAACTCGTGGCCCAACGGCTGCGCGGCGTGGACTGCCCCATCATCTGCCTGGCCAATAAAACCGACGACGTGAAACAGGAGCCCGAGGCAGACGAATTCTACCGGCTGGGACTGGGAAAGCTGCTGAAAATCAGCGTGCATCAGGGCAAGAACAAGGATGCGCTGCTGAGACTGATCCTGGAGCGGCTGCCCGCGGCCACCGAAGATGAGCACGCTGGCGAGCCGGAGATGAAAGTTACCCTGGTCGGCCGTCGCAACGTGGGCAAGAGCACATTCATCAATACCCTGACCAATGCCGATCGGATTATTGTCAGCGAGGTGCCCGGTACCACGCGGGATAGTATCGACGTGCGGTTCGAATTGGATGGCAAGTCGTTCCTTGCCATTGACACGCCGGGACTGCGAAAGACGAAGAGCATCCGCACCGATCTCGAATTCTACGGTCTTCACCGGGCTCAACGCAGCATCCGCCGCGCGGATGTGGTGCTGATGATGTTCGATGCTTCCCAGCGGATCAGCCGAGTCGACAAGCAGCTGTGCGACTATATTACCGATCAGTACAAGCCATGCGTGTTCGTCGTCAATAAGTGGGATTTGATGGTCGACCACATGCCGACCGAACGGTGGGTGCATTACATACGCGACCATTTCCGGACCATGCAGTACGCCCCTATTGCGTTCGTGACCGGCCAGGTTGGCAAGAATATGAAAGCCTTGCTCAACCACACTCAGATGCTCTTCAAGCAATCGCGTCAACGAGTCAACACCGGCGAGCTGAATCGTATCGTGCGCAGTGCCATCGAACATCATGCGCCCCCCCTGCACAAGAACCGGCGACCGAAGGTCTACTACGCCACGCAAGTGGGTACGCAGCCCCCCACGATCATTCTGATGTGTAACATGCCGAAGGCGTTCTCGCCCGACTATCGCCGATATCTGCTCGGTGTGCTGAGGGATCAACTGAGCTTTGGCGAGGTCCCCATCAAACTCTATTTGCATCGCCGCGGTGCTGAAGACAATCGCGACGACGTTGGCATGTAGTCAGACCGCCGGACGTTGGTCAGCGAGGTCGCGGGTCGGTGCGTGGCAGAACCGCGTGTCCCGGCTGCATCGAGGACCGGCCTGGCACGAAGCGGACGATGACCAGAGCACATCCATCTGACGATCGCGTGTCCGGCGACTACCGCCGCGGAAACAAACAACCCCGGTCCGCTGAATCTCGGGCCGGGGCTGCTGTCGTTTCGCTGGTCGTGTGTCAAGTCCCTTCATGCTCAGACGGCAAGGAGGGCATTTCATGTGTCCGGTGAAGCCGCACCAGCATGCCCCTGGCCGCCGAAAGGGGCGTTTGCTTCAGGGAGCGGCTGGCTTGGCCAACAGAGAGGTCTATACGCGGTGTGAAATCGGTTAGCGGCCGGCGGGCTGACCCTTTGAGCTAATACTCCCACACCAGGCCCAAATTGATGCCCTGTACCCACATGGTGGTATCGGCCAGCTGTGGGGCCGGTCGAGGATCGCCGATCAGGGTGTTGCCATTGGCAGGTAATTGGGAAACGTTGACTCCCACGTCGATTTGATCGCCGCTACGCTGGACATTGGTGATCCACAGCAGCGAGTAACCCAAGGCCAGCGATAAGCGTTCGCTGACGCAGTACCGCAGGTTCATGTCCAGCTCGGGGAGGACGGCGAACTCGTTGCGATTGTAGCCCCCCATGTTCGTCGACAGGGCGAGGAATCCGCCGTGTCCGGGCAACGGCGCCTGGTTGGGAGGTGCGACAACGTTGACGCCGTCGATGTTAACGTTCTGGTGCATGTTCCCCAGGGCCACCTTGGTCAGCACATCGAGCGACCAGTTGCCGCGATCAAATACCGTCGAGAGCCCGAGCTCCCCACCATGGAAGTCGTTTTCCGTCGAAAACACATCCAGGATATCAAAGGTGGTTCCCACCGCCACACCGCCGCCCGGTTCGGTCACGTTCAGATGCTCGTGGATCGACAGGCCTTCCCGGTAACGGAAGTACCGATAACCGCCCACCAGGTCGATGCGGTTGCGACACTCTTGCCAGACATTGCGACGCAGCAGGACGGAGAGCGAGTGCATTTCGCTGCTGGTCGCTACCTGAATGTCCCCTTCCACGACGTTGGGAAACGCCACCAATTGCGAATCCTGCTGGCCCGACAGCACGTTGAAAAACGGACGGGCCAGGATCGGGCTCAAGGGAGTCCCCACGGACTGGGCGTAGTAGTTTCCGCTGTTCGCACCATCGCCCAACGAAAACCACGTTGCATCCACGCCGAGCGTCTGGCAGTCGTCGAGCCAATAGCCAAGCACGAAACGCAGCCCCGGGCGGTAATTGCCATCAATGCTCCCGCCACCATGCAACACCTCGGTGCCCGGGCGACCAAGGACACCCGCGTCCGGCCGCGCTGTCCCATCCGGACTCGTGCTGACCAACGCCGGCACATTGTTCCCCTTCGCCCACCAGAACAGCATATCCACCTGTCCGTACCAGCGGGGCGAGCACCAGTCGCCGCACGCGGCGTCACACGAAGCACATACTGCCGCTGGTGGGGCCTCCAGGCCCATGTCGGCCGGCGATTCCGGTTCTGCCCAGAGATCAGCGGCCGCGGCACTGCGTGACGTATCCAACAAGGGGGGGAGCAGCACGCTGCGCGAGCTGGCGTTGGCCAAGGTTATCGGTGACTGGGTTATCGGTGACTGGGTTATCGGTGACTGGGTTATCGGTGACTGGGTTATCGGTGACTGGGCTGTGGCGGATCCGGCGTTCATCGCCAGCAGCGCGACCGCCATCATTGCCGTCGCGGGAGAACACAGTAACTTATTCATTTTGGCTTCCTTGCGTCATGGGCTCCGTACGGACGCTTGCGGGATTTTCCCGGAGAGTCGTGGTCTGCCAGCGGCCTGCGGCCCGTGGCACTGCTTCCGGCGAGAGCGGACCCCGGTTCCTTCTCTGGGCACCTGCCACGCCCGTCCGCACGCGCAACGGACCAAGATCTGCTCCCAGCCCCTCGGGGCGTGGCCGGTACCCGCTATAGTATTCGTTACATTCCTTCCTATCGGGAAGATCCATGCAACCACTTCCGCGAAATACGTACTAGGCCCGAGCACCCGCAGTCAGATTTCCATAAAACCGTTAAAGTCCTCCCAGATCTCCAGCTCCCCTCGGCGTGATGTGGCGTGGACCCACCTGACCACGGGGGCGGCAACCCTCCGCCGCCCTGGACAGACGGCGGGATCTCGACAATCCTGATGCTCTTCGAGGGTGGATTCGGATTTGGCACGCGATGCGACAGGGAACTGTCCGCCGTATCGACGCGGGCCTCCTTCCATGACTGTTCCGCCCGGACCTGCAGCCCCACCGGGTCGATCCCGGCGGACTGACGACTGGCCGGCCACGGCCAGTGAGACGCGAATGGTGCCGGCCGAGTTCCGCGCTGGGATGACGATCGACCGGTCGCCGAGGCCGAAACAGGCCGCGGCTTGATTCGGTCGCGACGCGGAGCCGGTGCGATGGTGCGTGGGGGACGCGACCGACAGGGCGATATGGCGTGCTGGTAGCGGGCCAGTTGTGGCCCCACCGGGATAAACCCGGTGGCAGCCGGCCGGGGATTGCCGCCGCCAGTCGATCATGTCCCGTGTGCCGATGAGAGGAACATTGCATGTCGCTCGCTTGGCCTGACTATGCGGTCATCGTTGCCTACCTGACCGGGATGCTCGCGCTAGGTATTCACTGGGCTCGCAAGAGCACTACCGATGATGACTATTTTCTGGTGGGCCGGCGTATGCCGTGGTGGGCTGTGGGTCTGAGCATCGTCGCCTCCATGCTTTCCAGCATCACGTATTTGGCCGAGCCAGGGGAAGTCTGGAAATCGGGCGTGACGCACGTGGTGGGGAAAATGGTCGGCATTGTCGTCGAGACCGTGTTGATCTGGAGCATATTCATTCCGTTCATGATGCGGTTTCGCTTCACTTCGGCCTACGAATACCTGGAGCACCGTTTTGGGCGAGCCTCCCGCCGCACGGGTGCGGGCTTGTTCGTCGCCATGGTCGTGTTGTGGATGGGTTTCGTCGTCCTGGTCTTGTCCCAGGTGGTGGAGCAACTGGCCGGGATTCCGCTGTGGGGCGTGATCTTCACGGTCGGTATTGTGGCCACCACCTATACAATGCTCGGTGGTTTGCGGGTGGTCATTTGGACCGACGTGATCCAAGTGGCACTGCTTGTCGCGGGAGGCGCCGTCACGATTGCCTACATCGCGCTGACGACCGGCAGTTGGCTTCCGGACTGGCTGCGCGCCACCAGCGATTACGTCGCCAGTGTTGGGCAGTCGGCCGCGATCCCCCTGTTCAGTTGGGATCCGACGGTGCGAGCCACGGTGGTCACGGTGGCCGTCAATATGGCTGTGTGGCATATCTGTATTCACAGTTCCAATCAGATGACGGTGCAGCGTTACTTCAGCACACGCGATGTCTCGGCGGCTCGCCGCAGTTTTCTGACCAGTGCCGTCGTCAACGTCGCCATCAGTCTGATGCTCGTGTGTGTCGGTTTGTCCGTGCTGTACTATTACACGCAGCCGGGCGTGTCGATTGATGGTCAGCTTGATCCCGAGAAAGAGCGAGACCTGATCTTCCCCATGTTCGCGCTGCACCACCTGCCGATCGGGTTTTGCGGCGGTTTGGTCACGGCCCTGCTCGCGGCGGCGATGTCGAGCGTCGACTCGGGACTCAATTCGATTGCGACCGTTGTGGCGTTGGAGTTGCACCCGCGTCGCGTTTGTCCCGGGCGCGATTCGTCGGGGCCCGCGCATGATCTGGCCGGCGGGCCGGCGAGCGTTGCCGATGCGAGTCACGTGCGATCGGCCAAGGTGATCACGTTGATCTCCGGTACACTGATTACGTGCGCGGCGTATGTCCTCAGTTTCCTGCCCACGGGCTGGGGGATCATGGGAGCCATTCCCCGCACCTTCAACGCCATCACCGGGCCGCTGGGAGGCATGTTTTTGATTGGCATTTTCCTGCCCCGCATTCAGCAGCGGGCCCTGTTGGCGGCGACCGGAGTGGGGCTGCTCACGAGTATTCTGCTGGGGTATTGGCAGCAGGTCAGCTCCTTGCTCGAAAATTGGGGTCTGGTCAGTGGGACCTGGCCGGATCTTAGCTACACTTGGATTATGCCGTGTTCGCTGCTGGCCACCTTTGTCACGGCTCCCCTGCTCGGTTGGTTGGATCGTTCGCCGCCGCGCGTGCTGACGGGCCTTACTTGGCCCACTCGCCATGTGGCCACATCTCTCGAGCAACAGGAATCGTCCCGATGACCAACTTGCTGCGTGTCGCGTTCATGGGAGTCGATCATCCGCACGGCGCCGGCTGGCGTGATCTGCTGGGCAATTTCCCAGAGGAAGTCGCTTTGGTGGCCCTCGTTACGGGCTTGGGCGGTGCCACTTGCAGTCTGGAGGAACGCTTTGGCGATCTGCCGCATTTCGAGTCGACCGGAGAGTTGCTCGATTGGGACGCCTTTGATGCCGCGCTGGTTTGTCTGCCGAACAACGAGGGTCCCCAGGCCATCGTCCAACTGGCACGTGCCGGCAAGCACGTGTTGGCCGAGAAACCCGTGGCCGCTTCGGCCTGCGCTTTTCAACCGGTGGTGGATGCCGTGGAACAGTGTGGGGTGGTGTATCAGCACGCCTATCTGTGGCGGTACGACGAGGCTGCCAATCGCCTCCGCTCCATGGTCCGCGCGGGGCGTTTTGGCAAGCTGATCAACGTGGAAATGACGTTCGTCACCAGTGACGTTCGGAGACGCGATCCGGCCCATTATCTTTTCGATTCGGCTGTGTCGGGTGCCGGGTTCTTCAACTGGCTGGGATGCCACTACCTGGACCTGTTGATGCATGTCACCGGGCAGCGAATTGTCGGTGTCATGGCGCGGACGGGGGTCTTCGGCGCGACGGCGGTGGAAGTGGAAGATGGTGGTGCCGTGATTCTCGAACTGGAAGGAGGTGCGATCGTGTCCTTCACCGGTGGTTACTGGCTCCCACGTTGGGCCGGATCCTGCCGCTGGACCGTGCGTGGCAGCCAGCGGTGGGTCGACTGGCATCCGGCTCGTCCCGGGACGAGCGGTGTTTTGGAAATCCACGGACCGCAGCCGCAGTGGTATGCCATGGAAGAGACCTTTTGCGTCCCACCGGACGACACGCCTGGCTACGGCGGTCGCAACGGCGTGGCATTGGTCCGCGATTGGGTCGATGCGATGGCCGGTTCCCGCGACCGCTGCCGGACGGCGGCACGCACCTCCCTGGCCACGCTGCAATTGCTGGACACCATTTACGAGTCGTCACGCAGCGGACGGCACATACCCTGCTCGATCGGGTTCTAGTCGCGGTCCGCCCCGTCGCCGTCGCGGCGTACGATCGGCGATCTTCCGGCCACTGCTCGTTTGCCGGATACTTGGTGAGTGGGTCTGAGGGGGGTAACATGGGAGGGACGTGCAGCGGCTTTCGCCAGGCTGCCTACCCCCCCGTGCTCTCCACCTGACAGGAGCCTCTCACATGACCCGCTGCCTCGCTGCCGTTGCGATCTTTCTGAGCTTGACCCCTGGTTGGCTGACAGGCGCCCAGTTCACGCTGGAAAAAAACGATGACGGGGTTACGGTGAAATGCGATGGGCAGTTCATGACGCGTTATCTGCAGAAGTCGGGTGCCAAGCCCGTTCTGTGGCCGATCGTCGGGCCGTCAGGCAAAGAAATGACTCGCGGATATCCCCTGCGCGAGGCGACCGGCGACGAGAAGAAGGACCATATCCACCAACGTTCATTCTGGTTCGATCACGGCGACGTGAATGGCGTCAGTTTCTGGGACGAACAGGGGGCGCATGGGACGATTGAGCACCGCGAGTATCTGCAGCTGGCGGAGGGCGAGGTGGCTGTCATTCGGACCGCCAACGACTGGAAGAACCCTGACGGCAGCGTGGTCTGCCGGGATGTGCGCACCATGAAGTTCGGTGCCTCGCGGGACGTCCGGTGGATTGACTTCGAGGTGCGAGTGACAGCGGCCGCCGACAAGGTGGTGTTTGGCGATACGAAAGAAGGGAGTTTCGGCCTGCGTGTCGCCGGTTCGATGCGGGTCGAGTTGAACAAAGGGGGGCGGATCATCAACAGCCAGGGCCAAACGAATGACGAGGCCTGGGGGAAGCGCGCTGCCTGGGTCGACTACTCGGGCCCCGTGGATGGCGAGACCGTGGGGATTGCCATCCTGAATCACCCGCGCAGCCTGAGATACCCGACCTTCTGGCACGTGCGGACCTATGGACTGTTCGCCGCCAATCCGTTCGGATGGCACGATTTTCTTGGTTCAGACACCGCGGACGGTGCCTTGACACTGGCGGCCGGCGAATCGTTTGACCTGTATTATCGAGTCGTTTTGCACCGGGGAGACGAGAAACAGGGAGGGATCGCCGAGGCCTTCCAGCGTTACGCGGACGAGCCGGTGGGCCAGTAGTCGGTCGCTGCCAGAAGGCCTTGTGGACTTGAATCGCTACAGCCTTCCGAGTATCTCCGATTTCGTTTCGGCCTGGTCAGATCGCGACAAATTATTCTCCCTATATTGCCGATAGTATTTTCTGCTGACAGATTATCTACTTTGACTGGTCTTCCCCCACAAGGCCAAGTCTCTCAATAGTCCCATCCCAACAAGGAGCCACCACCCACCATGTTGGATGATTCCCCACGAATCAACGACCTCGACGATCTCCGTGCATATGTCCATGAAACGATCTGTAAGAACAATGAGTTAGAAGTCAATGCTTTCTCGATGACGGAGCGGATTTTGGTACGCGGCGGGAAGCCGTGCGGCCTGTACTTCTGCTTGCACGGCCCGCGCGCCGTGAAATTTACGGCGATTTGGGAAACGGATCGCAATTCCGTTTTGTTTTACAGTGCCACCGGACAGCGCGTGCAGAAATCGCAGCTGACCCAGGCACCGAGCTTGGTGCCGGCGTAAGTCCGGCCAACTGCAGCAGTAAGCGGAGTGGTCGCGTGAAGCGGCCACCTGCGAAACTCCGTTTGATCTCGCTTTATTTCGCTCAATTAGGATGTGATTTCCGCTGCCAGAGGTCGCATTTCCCTCCGAGACGTGATCGCGTTGAAGGAGTGGACGGCCCGGGGCAAACAAAATCAGGAACCCGTTAGGCGCGGAAACGGCCTGCGACCGAACAAGCGAGGGGAATGGAACCCACCAGGATTTGGAATGACCTGCCTGCCAGGTACCTCACGGGCAGTGCGTGAGCTGGCAGTCACCACCGAGCGGCTACGGTGTGCCGGACGACTAAATTATCGTCGGGTACTCATTCTCGGGGCACAGGTCTTGACATGCCGCAAGTGCATGTACATAATTCCACTAGTATTCACTTGAACACCAACAGGGAGGTTTGCCATATGCTCGTGTTATCACGGAGGGAAAGTGAACGAATTCGACTCGGTGACTCCATCGTTGTGACGGTGGTCCGCGTTTCGGGTGACAAAGTGCGGTTAGGGATCGAGGCGCCGCGCGACGTATTGGTGTTGCGTGAGGAGTTGGAACCGCACGCCCAGGGCGAACCGGTGCCGTTGGCGTTACCCTGATGGCGGCCAGGGGCGTGGCCGGCGCGAGGTGTCCTGGCGGTCGCGGTCGTTCGTCTCTGGCAGCGCCGGCAGCCGAGTCTTGATCCACGGCAGCGGCACCGCAGGCTTGGCACTTCGCAGGGTTGGCACATCTTCGCGTGTCGGATGATCGGACATAACGTGCTCACGGATAGGCCGGGAGATGATCCCGGCCTATCTTTTTCAAGGTTGAGCGCGGCGCACCGCCCTACGCGGCAGCATCGACTCGCTGCTTCCCCACGTTCAGGATTCGAGATTCAGAGCATTTTTTCTATCGGATGGCGCCTGCTGCGCCGGGGGAAGCGGGGATAGCCTTTTGGTGGTGGCGACACGCCCGGCGGACCGCATCTTGTGGCCGGGCGACTTGACAAACGGCGTGGCGGGACAATGAAGTCTCTGGCAAGTGATATCTTTGACAAATGTCAATTGCCGCGTTATTCTCAATCGCAATGCATCGGAGTCGGTTGTTGCGTGCGTGAAAGAGCTTTTTTTGCGACTTTTCTTTTTGCTGAGCCGTGACGTGGTGCAGCGAAGAGAGTTCGCGGCCTACTGTGGTTCACCTGCCAACGTACCTACCTTCCAAAAAAATCATCGCCGATTTTATGCGGCGTTTTCACCCCGGAATAAGAACAGTAACTGGTGGCGGTTTTGGGTGCCATGATTGTGTGACGGCGCCAGTGCAGGGGTGATAAGTCGGGGTAATCTGTGTTATCTATACCGCCGGCAGCGGTGTTTTGGCGGCGTCAGCCACGCGCTGTTTTGTCCGGCGTTTTTTCAATGCGCAGTGAATGGTGCGGTTTTAGCGTCCACAGCCGGGGGAGGCGAAGGCAGATGCGATGTCACGGAAATCCAATTAGTCGCCGCGATTTTTTGACGGTGGGAGCGCTCGGCGGGCTCGGATTAACACTGGCCGATTTCTTATCGATGCGTCAGGCGGCGGCTGAGCAGAAGCGATACGACTTCCTGGAGGCCAAGGCGGAGAGTGTCATCCACATTTTCCTGCCGGGGGGCATCGCCCATCAAGAGACTTTCGATCCCAAGCCGTTTTCGCCGATCGAGTACCGCGGCGAGTTGGGGAGCATCAAGACGAACACGGGCGAGGTATTGAGCGAGACGTTGCCGCAGTTGGCCCAGATCGCGGACAAGTTTGCGATCATTCGTTCGTTGACGCACGGCGAAGCGGCTCACGAGCGGGGCACGCACAATATGTTTACGGGTTACAAGCCGAGTCCGGCGCTGCAATACCCTTGTTTTGGGAGCGTGGTGAGCCACGAGTATGGGCCGCGGAACAACCTGCCGCCGTATGTGTGCATCCCGAACCAGCCCAATGAGTTTGCGAGCTGCGGATATTTGAGTTCCAGTTTCGCCCCGTTCAGTTTGGGCGCGGATCCGGCAGCGGGCGGATTCCAGGTCCGGGATTTGAATCTGCCGAGCGGCGTGGACGAAGCGCGGTTTTCCCGCCGCCGATCGGCGTTGGAGGCCGTGAACGACTATTTCGTGGCCAAGGACAAGTCGGACAGTGTGAAGGCCATGAATACGTTCTACGAAAGGGCCTACAGCCTGGTGAGCGCCCCGCAGCGCGGGAAGCGTTTGATTTGGACAAAGAGGACGCGGCGTTGCGGGACCAGTACGGACGCAACGAAGCTGGTCAACGCATGCTCATGGCCCGGCGGCTGGTCGAGGCGGGGGTGCGAATGGTGACGCTGACGTACGGCAGCTGGGATATGCATAACCAGATTACCGGCGGCATGCGCGGTCAGATGCCGGCGTTGGACCAGGCGTTGGCGATGTTGTTGCGTGACCTGGATCAGCGGGGACTGTTGTCCAAGACGCTGGTGATGGTATCGAGTGAATTCGGGCGTACGCCGAAGATCAATCAGACTGCGGGGAGGGATCACTGGCCCAAGGTCTTCAGCGTCTTGTTGGCCGGGGGAGGGATCAAGGGAGGCATGATCTATGGGGCCTCGAACGCCACGGCTTCCGAGCCGGAGAGCGATCCGGTCAGCCCGGCGGACTTGGCGACGACGATGTACCATCAAATGGGTATTGTGGCCGACAGCGAGCTGATGGCCCCTGGGGATCGTCCGATCGAGATCGTCGATGACGGAAACGTATTGGACAAACTGATCGCCTAGCCGGCGCGGCTGACTTGTCCCGTCTGGTTGGCCACTTGGTGTGAGGGATTGTGGTTGGTCATGATTTTGCCTGCGAGCGGTCGCCGCCGCCGATTGACGCCGTGCTGCTGCTGATTGCTCCGTATCATTCCCGTCCGTGAGGTTCCCATGCGTTGTTCGCACTCCGACTGTTCGCTGCGTGTTTTGCTCGTGGTGTTGGCCGTGACTTGTCTGACGCTGCGTAGCGTCATGGCAGCGGATCCCGAGTTGAGTTCGCTGCAGCCGTATGGCTTTCAGCGCGGTACCGAGGTCGTTGCGCAGGTCGGCGGTGCGCGGCTGGGAGATGCCGAGTCGCTGCTGCTGTACCGGACGGGGATCGAAGTCAAGGAACTCAAGCCAACCGGCGATAACCAGGTGGAGATCAAGTTGGCGATCGCCGCGGACTGCCCGCTCGGCCTGCACGGCGTGCGGGTGAGGACGGCGACGGGAATCAGCAATCTGCAGACACTGAGCGTCGGGGTGTTACCCGAAGTGCAGGAAGTTGAGCCCAATAGCGAGTTTGCCAAGCCTCAGTCGATCGAGTTGGGGTGCACGGTCAACGGTGTGGTGCAGAATGAAGACGTGGATTACTTTCTGGTGGCGGCCAGGAAGGGGGAGCGGATATCGGTCGAGCTGGAGGGGGTTCGATTGGGAGTGCCCCCCAACAACGGCACCTTTTTCGATCCGTTCGTGGCCGTGTTGGACCGCGAGCGGTTTGAATTGGCGCGCTGCGATGATGCGGCGCTCTTGCGACAAGATGGCCTCTGTTGCGTCGTGGCACCCGAGGATGGCCAATACGTCATCGAAGTCCGAGAGAGTTCTTACGGAGGCAGCGACATTTGCAGGTATCGGCTGCATGTCGGTGCGTTTCCGCGGCCCACGGCCGTGTTGCCGGCCGGCGGTCGAGCGGGGGAGACACTGCAGGTCAAGTGGATTGGCGACGCGTTGGGGGAGTGGGCGACTGCGATCACCATTCCCACCGGCTCGGGGGCGGAATACGAGCTGTTTGCGGAGGACGAGCATGGCATCGCACCATCGCCGCTGCGGATCCGCGTCAACGACCTGACGAATGTGCTGGAGGCCGAGCCGAACGATGGGGGTGACAGCGCGACGGCTTTCACGGCGCCGGCAGCCCTGAACGGTTCGATTGAACGACCCGGGGACGTCGACGTCTATAAGTTCTCGGCCAAGAAAGGGGAGACTTATGATGTGCGAGTGTTCGCCCGCCAGACCATTCGCTCGCCACTCGATTCCGTGCTCGACATCACTCGCTCCAACGGTGCCGGCGTGGGAGGCAATGATGATAGCGGAGGTCCGGACAGCTATCTCCGTTTCCAGGCACCGGAGGATGATGAATATCGCCTGGTCATCCGCGATCAGCTGTCGGACGGAGCTCCCGATTTCGTTTACCGCTTGGAAGTGTCGCCGGTTGTTCCAGCGCTGACGTTAAGTCTGCCTGAGCGGATTCAGTATGTGCCGGTGACGGTCAGCGTGCCGCGCAATAATCGCATGGCCGTCATGGTGAACGCTGCCCGGACCGATTTCGGTGGGGCCTTGACGCTGGCGTGGGAGGGCTTGCCGGCCGGGATGATTGCCGAGCCGGTGACGATGGCAGCGGATGCGACTGGCGTGCCGGTGCTGCTATCCGCCGCGGCCGATGCGCCCCGTGGTGGAGCGTTGGCGGATCTGATCGGACGTCCGGTGGACCCGAACGTGAGCGTGGTGGGGCACCTGCAGCAGCGCACCATGCTGGTGCGCGGTCAGAACAACGTGGATGTCTGGGGGCACGATGCGACGAGAGCGGCGGTGGCCGTGACCCAGGAGGCGCCTTTTAGCATTGAAATCGTCCAGCCACAGGTGCCGATCGTGCGCAACGGTGCCATGCAACTGAAAGTGGTGGCCAAACGCCAAGAGGGATTCAACGAGCCGATCGCGGTCTACCTGCTCTACAATCCTCCGGGCATCGGATCGTCCGGTTCGGTTTCGATACCGGCCGGCCAGCAGGAGGCCGTGATCCCGTTGACGGCCAACAGCAGTGCCGCGATTGGCCAGTGGCCGCTCATCGTGCTGGGGCAGTCGCAGGCGGGAAATGGCAACATCGACGTGGCGTCGCAGCAAGCCCAACTGGAGATCGCCGACATTTTCGTCGATCTGGCCATTGAAAAGTCGGCGGCCGAGTTGGGTCAGGAAGCCGACGTGCTGGTGCTGGTCACGAAGAAACGCGATTTCGCCGGGACGGCGACGGTCGAACTGTTAGGGTTGCCCGCGAAGACGGCGTTGGTCGACCCGCGTCCATTGGAATTCAACCAGGACACCAAGGAACTGGTGTTCAAAGTGAAGGTAGAGGCCGATGCGCGACCGGGCAAGAACCAGACGTTGGTTTGCCAGGCGATTCTGACGCAAAACGGGGAGCCGATTGTCCACACCTTGGGATCGGGAGAACTGCGTATTGACGAGCCGTTGCCCCCCAAGGCCGACGCTCCGGTTCCCCCGCCCCAACCGGAACCGCCGCCTGCGGCGCCGGAAGCGCCTCCCGAGAAACGCCTGACTCGGCTCGAACAGTTGCGGCTCGAGCGGGAGAAGAACGCGGGGGGCAAACAGCCCTGATCGAGCCATTGAGTTGCCGCTCTCGGTTCCGCCGGTTCCGTGACGTGACCGGCTGGAACGAGGGTGGACGACATACCTTTTCGCTCCGCCCTGGAGGTTTCTGTGAAGACGATATTCCGAACTCGATGTAGCCTGTTCGCGTTGGTCATCGCGGCCGCGAGTGCCGGCTCGTTGCGGGCCGAGTCGCAAATAACAAGCCTGGCGATTTATCCGCCGGACATTCACATGACAAGCCAGTCGGATGGGCAGCCGTTTGTCGTCGTTGCGACGCGCGACGATGGCATCACGCTGGACGTGACCAAGACGGCCAGCACGGTACTGAAAGATCCCCAGCTTGCCGCCATTGAAGACTACACGCTCGTTCCCCAGGCCGACGGGGTCACGTCGCTCGAGGCGACATTCGGCGGCCTGACGGCGACTGCGACGGTAGAGGTCGCCAATGCGCAGGGCGAACGTCCCATCAGTTTCCAGATGGATATCATGCCGATTTTCCTCCGCGCGGGATGTAATACGGGGAGCTGTCACGGATCGGCTCGGGGTAAGGATGGCTTTCGACTGTCCCTCTTTGGGTACGATCCGCGGGGAGATTACTTTCGTCTGACCCGCGAAATCGGCGTCCGTCGCATCAATCTGGCGATGCCCACGAGCAGCTTGTTGATCGAGAAGGCTATCGGTGAAGTGCCGCACACCGGCGGCAAGTTGTTCGAGATGGAGAGTGACTACGGCCAGACGCTTCTCAGGTGGCTGCAGTCCGGTGCTCCAGATGATGCCGGGGAGCCTCCCGCGGTAGTCGGCGTGGACCTTTATCCACCGTCGGCCGTCATTGAGGGAGAGAAATCGCAGCAGCAGTTCATCGCGCGGGCACGCTACAGTGACGGCACCGATCGGGATGTGACCGGGCTGGCGGTTTTCGATTCGAACAACAGCAATTCGGCAGCCATTTCCAAGGGTGGCTTGGTCGAGGCGGCGGCGCGCGGCGAGGCCTTCGTGACCGCACGCTTCGCCACGGTGACGGTGGGAAGCCAGGTCCTGGTGCTGCCCAGGGATGTGCAGTACGCCCCGCCGGTTGTGACCGGCAACTACATCGACCAGTACGTGGGAGCCAAGCTGAATCGACTGCGGATTCTCCCCAGTGAAATCTGCACCGACGAGGAGTTTCTGCGGCGCGTGACGCTGGATATTACCGGTCAGTTACCGACCGAAGAGCAATATCACGCGTTCGTGGCCGATGCCGATCCGGCAAAACGTGCGAAACTGATCGATACGCTGTTAGAGCGGAAGGAGTTTGCCGAAATTTGGGCCATGAAGTGGGCCGAGCTGCTGATGGTCAAATCAAGCAACGAAGTCAGCTACAAGGCGATGTTCCTCTACAGCAATTGGTTGACGAACAAGATTGCCAGTGGAGTGCCCCTCGACCAATTGGTGCGTGAGCTGTTGAGCGCCAGCGGGGGGACGTTCAAGAACCCCTCGACGAACTTCTATCAGATAGAACGTGACACGCTGAAGACAGCCGAGAATGTGGCCCAGGTTTTCATGGGGATTCGGACGCAGTGTGCTCAATGCCATAACCACCCGTTCGATCGTTGGACGATGAACGATTACTACAGTTTTGCCGCGTTCTTCAGCCAAATTGGCCGCAAGCAAGGGGAGGACTACCGCGAGACGATCGTGTTCAACAGCGGTGGCGGCGAGGTGCAGCATCCGGTGACGAACCAGGCCATGTCGCCGAAGTTTCTCGGCGGTGACACACCCGACCTGCAGGGTCGGGATCGCCGTGCCGTGATGGCCCATTGGCTGACCTCTCCAGAGAATCCCCTGTTCTCCACGAGCGTTGCGAATCGTATCTGGCAGCACTTCCTGGGCGTCGGGATCGTCGATCCGGTTGACGATATTCGCATCAGCAATCCGGCCAGCAACCCGGAGTTGTTTGCCGAATTGGGACGCAAGCTGAACGAGTACAAATACGACTTCAAGCAGCTGGTCCGTGATATCTGTAATTCGCAAGCATACCAACGCAGCGTCAATCGCAATGAATCGAATATGCTGGACGAACGGAACTATGCCCACGCCAATCCGCGGCGGATTCGCGCCGAAATGCTGCTCGATTGCATCAGCCAGGTGACGGCGACGCAGGACAAGTTTCGCGGTCTGCCGTTGGGGGCTCGTGCGGTGCAGATCGCGGACGGGCAGACCAGCAATTACTTCCTGACCACCTTCGGACGCGCTGCGCAATACCTGCAGTGTTTCGGAGGTCAGTACTTCGCCCAGCCTGTCACAAGCACTACACATGCTGAACGGTCCCACGGTCCAGGAAAAGGTCAGCCAAGGAGGTTTGATCCAGAAGTGGCTGAGCGAGGGGAAGTCACCGGAGCAGGTGATCGAGACGATTTATATCCGCACGCTCACCCGTCAGCCGACGGCGACGGAATTGGAGAAATTGACGCGACTTGTGCAGGAAGCGGGTGATCCGCAACTGGGCTTGGAGGACATCTTCTGGTCCGTGCTGAACGCCCGCGAATTCGTGTTCAACCACTAATGTCGCCGCACCCGTTTGTCGGCAGTTAGTGGCCTTGTGGGAAAAAAAAAGTGCATGACGCACCAGCCGTGAGTGCCCGGGAGCCAATCGCCCTTGACATCGCGCGAAGTCCGGGGCCCGCGACGACCACGCTGCGGTTACCACCTGCGCGAAAGCAGCTCGCGCACGAGATCGGGAAGCCATTATGAACCAACGCCTGATGCAACCGTTGATCTTTGCCACCGCGCTGTGCGCGGTTTTCTGCGGGACGGCCCTGGCCGACGATGCTGCCGAGTCGGCAGCTGCCAAAATCACCTACGATGATCATGTTCGCCCGATTCTGCGGGAGCACTGTTTCAGTTGTCATAATCAGAACGGGGCCAAGGGAGGCCTGACGCTCGATAGCTATGCCAAGTTGATCGAGGGGGGGAGCAGTGGTGAGGTGGTGATCGATCAGGATCTGGATGCTTCGCGGCTCTGGATGCTGGTTTCCCACGAAGAAGAGCCTTTCATGCCGCCAGGGCAGGATC
Source organism: uncultured Planctomycetota bacterium (assembly GCA_963802295.1). Classification (GTDB taxonomy): domain Bacteria; phylum Planctomycetota; class Planctomycetia; order Pirellulales; family Pirellulaceae; genus JAJRVM01. The sequence continues at coordinate 325,429 of CAWDIM010000026.1, forward strand.
AGCTGCCGGAAGCGAAGCTGACGATCATTCGCCAATGGATCGACGGGGGGCTGCTGGAGAATTCCGGCGCCACGGCCGAGCCGAAGAAGAAAAAGACACTCAATCTGGCCGTCACCTCGGCAACCGGCAAGCCGGAGGGACCGGCGGCGATGCCGGAATCCGTTCCCCGCGAACCGTTTGTCGCGACCCCGCGGGCCGGGGCGATTGCCGCCTTGGCCGCCAGTCCTTGGGCACCGCTGGTGGCCGTGGCAGGACAGCGGCAGATCCTGCTCTACAGCTCCGATAGTGGCGAATTGCTGGGGGTCTTGGAGTTTCCCGAAGGGATTGCCTACTCGCTGCGGTTCAGCCGCGACGGGTCCAAATTGCTGGCCGGCGGGGGACGCGGTGGGGCTGCAGGGTCCGCTGTGCTCTTCGACGTGCGGACCGGAGAACGGTTGGTGAAGGTCGGTGATGAACTGGACGCGGTACTGACCGCCGATATCAACAACGATTTGACGCGCGTGGCCCTGGGCGGTCCGGGAAAGCTCGTCCGCATCTTCTCGACGGAAACGGGCGAGATGCTGCACGAAATTCGCAAACACACCGATTGGATCTATGCGGTTCGGTTCAGCCCCGATGGCGTGCTGCTGGCGACGGCCGATCGCTCGAATGGATTGTTCGTGTGGGAAGCCGAAACAGCGCGCGAGTATTTGGAACTGAAAGGCCATACGGCTGGCGTGACCGACATCGACTGGCGCTCCGATTCGAACGCGCTGGCCAGCGCTTCGCTGGACGGCACGATCCGACTGTGGGAAATGAACAACGGCACGCAGACCGGCCGGGCGAACGCCCATGGCGACGGTGTCAACGCCATCGCGTTCACGCACGACGCGAGACTGGTCACCGCCGGCCAGGATCGCACCGCCAAGCTGTGGGACCCCGGGCTCCAGCCGCTGCAGACCTTTCCCGCATTCAACGAACCGGCTCTGCGCGTGACCTTCAGCCATGATGGACAGCGCGTGGTGGCGGGCGACTGGTCGGGCGAAGTGCGAGTGTGGGAAGCAGCGGATGCCAAGGAAGTTACCCACTTGTCAGCCAATCCGCCGACGATCGCCATGCGCATCACGGCCCGCGAGCAAGAGCTGCAAGCGGCACGCGACGTGGCCGCGAAAGCCGCGGAGGTACTCGCGTCGGCCCAGCAACAAGTCAACGAATCCGCCGCCAAGATCACAGCTGACGTGGCCGCCGCCGAGGCCAACACGATGCAAGCCAGCCAGGTGGTGGAGAAAGCCAAGGCGGAACTCGCTGCCCAGGCCAACCAGGTCAGTGCGGCCGAGGCGGCCGCCGGAGAGGCCCAGCGGGCCGTGGAAGAAGCACAGAAAGCGCTGGAATTGGCGACCGTCAAGTCCGACCAGATGAAGGCGGCGTTGGTGCAAGCTCGTACGCAACAGCAAGCGATCGAGAAGCAAATCCCCGAGGCAGAAGCCGCTCTGCAGAAGGCGCAGACCGACGCCGCTACCCGCCAGGCCAGCGCCGCCAGAGAATCCGCAGAGCTGGCCAAGCAACTGGCGCCCATGAAAGAAGCCGCTGATGCGGCTCAGGCTCAAGCCGCCCAGTTGCAGTTAGCGCTGGAAAAACTCCAGGCAGAAAAGGCCGCCTTGGAAGAAGCCGCAGCGAAGAAAGCCGCTTCGCCACCGGAAGGATAGGCTCTGCAACAGTCGCAGTGGCCGCCCTAACGATTAGCGTGGCCTTCCGGTGCCCTGGCCAGACGGTTTCCAGACCAATGGCATACGCGTACGGCGCTCGCGTGTCCTGGATCCGAAATCCGAAACACCAATACGCGAACAAATTCGAGTGCCGGATCTCGGAATGCCTGTTCGGTCGCGGCCAGCGGCCGCGTTAGGCGGCAGTCACCCTGGTTGTTTCGCTTCGCCTGTTCACCGAGCCCGGTGTTGCGACCGGGCTCCGAAAAAACACCGAGCCCGGTGTTGCGACCGGGCTCCGAAAAAACACTGAGCCCGGTGTTGCGACCGGGCTCCGAAAAAACACTGAGCCCGGTGTTGCGACCGGGCTCATTCTATGACAACTGCCTGTTGGCAGGTTATTCCGCAGTGGGCTTGCAGGCGTGATCGAGTGGCTGACGACTTCGTCACGGTAGCCTGCAGAAGCTCTCGCGCAGTCGCTTGTGGGCGGGTTAATCGCGAGGACGCACGGCGCCGGTCAAACCGCTGTAGTCATGGCGGTCATCTTCGTGCCAGAGTGGCAAGCCAAGTTCGACGCGACGGCGCAGTTCGTCGATCTTTGCCTGGGAGCCCGCCGGGGCATCCGTGGGTCGGAATTGTTCGGACTCCACCGCCGGGGTGAAGTCCTCATCGTGGCCGTACTTGAGAATTGCCTCAAACACGTTGTTCACTTTATGCATCGAATCTAACCCTCCGCGAGAAGTGTAAATCACCAGCTGAGACTCTAGCTCTCCAACGACACGACGGTGATACACATTCATCGCTGCCATCAGCGAAGCTGGACCACCTGCTAGAAGATCGGCCGGACCAATGATCGTCAAACCGGCTGTATCATTAAGCTATGAATGCGCTACGCGTCACCGGAAACCGCTTGGCGGGAGGAAGCAGTAGGCGACAAACGAGAGCCGCACCAAACTCAAAGCATGTGATTATTCACTGGCGAAAACGAATGTCAAGCTTTTTTTGACGAGGTTTTCAGGCCTCGGCGTGAATCAACTGGGGTCGGCGGATGCATCGAATCGATCGCCGAATTTTCATCGGTTAGGAAAGCTCTGACGGCATAAACTGCCATCTCCCAGTTGCTAGCATGATGCTGGCCCGCAGCCGTTTTCGTCACTCATCGGACTGCTGAGCAATGGTTGCCACTGAGTTGCCGATAAGGGAATTCCAAGTTACCTTACCGGACGACGGTGAAGTAGTGGAAGGTGCAGTGGGGGGGAGGTGCCAGCTGCGGCGGCCTCCCTGGGCCATACCGCACGTCCACTCTCAAGAAGTCGTCGCAACCCCAAAAGGCGTGGTATTGGCCCCTCTCGCGGTTTTCGTGCTGTGCCTTTTGGACACTTTGTCGACCGGGAAAATTTCCCGAAAAATCCCAAAATATGTTCGCTGAAGAGGCTCCCGGGGACGACGAACTGCCCCGCTGATCGTCGGTCGTCGGTCGTCGGTCGTCGGTCGATAATACCCTCGCGGCACTCAGGAGAAATGAATGGTCTGGTATCAGCATCATCTGACGCTCCCCGCTCAACGACGCGGCTTGCACCTCATAACACGGCACGTGATTGCCGCGCTCCCGGAACTCACCGCCCTGCGCATCGGGTTGCTCCATGTTTTTCTGCAGCACACGTCGGCCTCGCTGACCCTCAATGAAAACGCCGATCCGGACGTGCGGGCCGATCTGGAGTCGTGGCTCTCGGTCGCCGCACCCGTTTCAACGAACTACCGCCACTCTCTTGAGGGGGCGGACGACATGCCGGCCCACATCAAGTCTTCGCTCATGGGCAATTCGCTGATGATCCCGGTCAGTGGCGGTCGATTGGCGGTGGGGACGTGGCAGGGGATCTATTTGTGTGAGCACCGTGACCACGCCTCCGGTCGCCAATTGGTACTGACGCTGCAGGGCGAGCCGGACGACGAATCCAAATCCAGAGCATATCGGGAGCGACCAGTCTGAGAGGCGTGCCGAATGGGGAAGTCGCGCCATGGGCGAGCATTGCCGGGCACCACATCCGAAGTCAGAAACACCGCCTATCCGACATTCGGATCTCCCTGACTGTTCAGCAGTCCGGCAATAACCGCCGCGAGGAAGCACGTCGATATGGCTCGCCTGTGTCAGGCGAACCATGGGGACCGGTCTCAGGTGCCCCAAGTCAGTGTGCGAGATGGATGCCACCCTTTTCGGCGGGTCATATCCAGCAGCCGGCTGAGTAGATCTGGATTTCCGCGGATGTCGGCGCTTGCAAGGACTCGCGAGTTCAGCGGCGGGGGGTGGTGGCGCGCAGTGTCAATTGTGCCAGGTCGTCGAGCCAGGTCGCGATCAGGGTGGCGAGATTGGCGTTGGCTTCAATCTGTGTGAGGGCATCGAGGCATCGATCGACACACGCACCCGCCAGGGGCGAGTTGTGGTTCCAGTGGCGCATCGCTGCAGCGACAATCTCATCAGTCATCTTGTCACCGCTAGGGTCGGCCTGGGCCGTTTGGCGCATCAGCTGCCGGTAATAGTCGGCAGCAGCCTGCACGACCTGCCGTAATCGCGCGCGGCGCGGCGGCGATTCTTTGCCGGCTGCTTCCACGAAGTCGTTCACATATTTAGCCAAGGCCACAGCATCAAAATCACTCTGGCTGAGTTGCTGGAGCATGTCGCGTCGAGCATCTTCCAGTTCGGTATCGGACAACTCCAAGGCCCGGCTCAGGCTGCCGTCGGCGCGCTTGGCGACGGTGTCGATCTGGGCCGGCTCGAGGGAACTGTGCCGCTGCAGCAATTCGGCGACGTGTCGCTCAGAGAGGGGAGCAAAACGGACGATCTGGCAGCGGGAGCGAATGGTGGGGAGTTGGCGTTGCTCGCTGGTTCCGATCAGGATGATTACCGACTGGGGCGGGGGTTCTTCCAACGTCTTCAGCAGGCAGTTGGCTCCCTCCTGATTGAGGTAGTCCGCATCATCGATGATGGCGATTTTGCGTCCACCGCGAAACGGTTTGAGGGCGATGTCGTGACAGAGTCCTTCCCGCATCCGATGCTCTCGGTCGCCGATAAAAAACTCCACGGGAATAAAGCTCTTGTCAGCGGGCTTCTGAATGAAAATCAGATCAGGATGAGTCAGCGCGGCGACCTGTTGGCATCCCGGGCAGTTTCCACAGGCGACGAGCTGTTCGGGGGGGGTGGTTTCGCAGAGCAGGCACTGAGCCAAATGGAACGAGACGCTGCGTTTCCCGATGCCCGGCAAGCCCAGGAACAGGAACGTACTGGCTAGTCGACCCTGCCGCAGGCTGCGGCGAAAGCGATCGAGAACATGATCGTGTCCAAGGATCGTGGGCAACATCGAGATGGTGGGCAGCATAAAGCTTCACTCCGCAGCGGGTCTCAGGGTCTGCAGCCAGTGCGTGACGGCCGACCGGATATCCGTTTGCACGTGGTCGATGGGCTGGTCCGCGTTGATCACGAGGATGGTTTCGTGATGGAGGCGTGACTCGGTCAGGAATCCTTCCCGCACACGCTGGAGATACTCCAAACCCTGTGCTTCCATCCGATCCGGCGCCCGGTCCATGCGTTGTCCGGCGGAGGCCACATCCATGTCCAGGAGGATGGTCAGGTCGGGATGCAAGTCACCGGTTGCCACCCGGCCCACTTGCCACAGTTGGTCCACGTCGAGGCCGCCCGCGTATCCCTGGTACACCACGTTGGCCAGCAGGAAGCGATCGGACACGACGGTGTTGCCGGCCGCCAGGGCCGGCCGCACCACCTGTTCGACCAGCTGTGCGCGAGCCGCCATGTAGAGCAACATCTCACTGGTCCGATGAATGGGCGTTGCCACGGCCTCCAACACAATTTTGCGCAGTGCTTCACCCAGGGGTGTACTGCCTGGATCGCGGCAGGTCACCACGCGGTGCCCCTGTTCTTGCAGCCAATCGCAGAAAAGTCGGATCTGGGTAGACTTTCCCACGCCGTCCACACCGTCAAAACTGAGAAACATGGGACCTCCCAACAGCGGATTCTCGGGCCAATGCCGAGATATTCTCTCACGGCAACGGATGGCATGGTAGGGTAGAACCAGTGGCTGACTTGTGTGGCGCCGCAACCGCATCATCCGGTGGATACAGAAGCACTGGCACATTCGGCACGGTCGCTGCCATCCCCAGCCAGCCGGCGGGGGGCAAGGCTAACCAGGCCATCTTGAGTGGCGGAGCGGTGCGACCGGTCGGTTTTCTCTGGCGACCCCCGTCCGCGTACCAATCGACGTGAAGGCGTGGATATTTTGGCAGGTATTCGATTGCGTAGGGGAGCCCGGTGCACCAAAATAATATGGCGATCGTTTTTGTGGATTCGTCTGCAGGGATAGTCTAAGTAGATCACAGGGGTCTGAGGGGAATATAGGAGAGAGAGAAAATGAGAGTCCTGCCAATCCTCGCTGTCTTCGGCATGTTACTGGCCGTTGGTGCCGCCCGCGCGCAGTGGGGGGGAGATTGGGGCCGTTACCATTCATCGACCGCCGCGGAGGGCTACCAGCGTGGGTTTGCCGACGTTGTGCGCTCGGCTGGTGCCGCGAATCTGATGAATTCGGCCGCGGCCAAGAATGTCGAAGAGGCTCGGTCGCAGTACATTGACAATCGTCTGAAGGCGACCAAGACCTATTTCGAAATGAAGCGGTACAACAAAGACTATAAGGATGCGACTTCGAAACCGCGTCCTACCTCGGAGCAGCTATTTCGACTGGCGAAAGATGCGACGCCGAAACGGTTGAGTCCCGCCGAACTCGACCCCGTGTCGGGCAAGATCACGTGGCCGCAGGTGCTTCAAACCGCGTCCTTCGCCACCTATCGGGAGTCGCTGGATGCGTTATTCGCCGATCGTGCCAATGCGGCGGGGAGGGTTGATTTCGAGCAGTTGCAGGCGATTCGCAAGAGTATCCGCGATCTGCAGGCGGAGTTGAGGGGACAGATCAGGGACATTCCTCCGCAGGTGTTTTCCAGCACCAATTCTTTCCTGAGACAATTGGAATATGAAGCACAACTCGCCGGCTAACTCCCGTTGAGCGAGTGGGTTGAGATTCTCATCACAGTTTGCCAGGGTTTTTCCGGGCAGATTCTTCAGAGGAACATAAGATGCGAACGATTAGTGTAGTCGCCGTGACGGCGTGTGGGCTGCTCTTTGCCTCGGCGGCAGCGGCCCAGGACGACAGTGTGGCCGAATTGGCCAAGGCGCTGAAATCACCCCAAACAGAGGCCCGCGTCGATGCTTGCCAAAAACTGAGTGTGCTGGGTGCAGCCGCCGAGTCAGCGGTGCCCGAGTTGATCGAGGCGTTGCAGTCACCCGATAACGCCCCGTTGCGCTGCTCGGCGGCAATTGCTCTCGGCGCAATCGGTGCGGGAGCGAAGGACGCGGTTCCGGCCCTGATCGAGGCGCTGAAAACGGACGATGCGAGACTGCGAGCCTATGTCGCTCATTCGCTGGGTGCGATCGGTCCGGAGGCCGTCGGGGCGGCGGTTCCGCTCATGGAGCTGATAACGGACAAAGATCCCGCTGTCCGGCGGGAGGCCCGCGATTCGCTGCGGGAAGTGCAGGCTCCTCGCGAACTGCTCCTGTCGAACATGTCGAAAATCCTCCAGGCCGCCACGCCGACCGATGCCGCGGCGGCCGTGATGACGTTGGCCGAGGCCGGTGAAGCGGCGGTGCCAGGACTGTGCGAGGCGCTGAAAGACGACGCCGCCTGTTATTGGGCTGCCTTGACTCTGGCGGAAATCGGCGCGCAAAGCGCAGGCCGCCGTCCCCGCGCTGGGGAAGTTGCTGACGCACAAGGATCCCGAGGTCCGCATGCAGGTCTTGGTCGCGCTGGGCGAGATTGGCCCGGCGGCCAAGCCGCTGGCGGGCGATATCAGCAAAGTGCTCGACAACGACGAGGAGGCCAGCGTGCGCTATGCCGCAGCGTATGCCCTGGGAATGATCGGCGACTCGGCCGCGGCTCGTGAGTCCATTGGCAAGGCGCTCGACAGCCAGGATCCGTTTCTGAAAGTGGAGAGTGCCTGGGCGCTGTTGCGCATCTCCCAAGGCAAGACACCTCTTTTGCGTAAGGCGGTCAAGAATGTGTTGGACGCCTTGGAGTCAGACGATTCCAACGTGCGCGTGGCGGCAGCCCGAGCGCTGGCCGATCCGGCCGTGCCGCAGGAATTGATGCTCCCCGCGTTCCGCGCGGCCTTGCAGGGATTGCAGGACAGTAACCCCGACCGGATCATGCCGATTGTCGAGGCGCTGGCCACCCTGGGCAAGAAGGTGGTGCCGCCCTGTATCCGATCGCTGGAGGAGAAACGACCGCTGCGATTCTTCGCCCTGCAAATACTGATCCGGGTTGGTCCCGATGCCGCCGAGGCGATTCCCGCGGTAACGGCCACCTTGGATGATGACGACGCCACCTTGTGCGCCGAATCGTTGTTTGTATTGGGAGCCGTGGGTGCAGCGGCTGCCCCAGCCACTGACAAGATCGTGTCCAAATTGGCCGATCAGGACGCGGATGTCCGGCATGCTGCCTGCTACGCGTTGGGTAAGATCGGTCCCGGTGCTCAAGCGGCCCTGCCCGCGTTGGCGAAACTGATGGACAGCGAGGATGAGTTTCTGCGGACTGCCAGCGTCTGGGCGTCGCTGAAGATCGCGCCTGATGACGTTCGTTTACAGCAGAAGGCTGTTCCCCTGCTTACCAGGGCCCTGACCGATGTCCGCGAACACGTGCGGATTGAAGCTGCTTACATGTTGGGAGAAATGGGGGAGACGGCGAAGTCCGCCATCCCGGCACTCCAGGAAGCCCAGGAAGATAGCAGTACCGCCGTGCGGGACGCGGCCAGTCAAGCGCTGGAACAGCTGAAATAGCTGCTGGCGTCTAGCGTCGAGCAGGAGCGGTGTAGTCCGCCTGCCGTACTCGATCGCCGACAAACGTCCGGGTGGCCTGGCGGTCACCCGGCTGCTGGAGCAACTGCGGTGGGGCATCATCTTCCAAGCCCAGTGATGGGCCTTGGAAGATGGACCCGGACGGAGTTGCGGTGGTGGGACCAAGGTCCATCGGCTCAAGGTCCATCGGCTCAAGGTCCATCGGCTCGTCGATCGGCAGGTCCGAAGGTGGCGCGCCCGGGGCGGGTGTCGGAATCGATTCCATGTCCAGGGTGCCCGGCTCCAGTTCCTCGATCAGGCCGGCGTTGCCACCTTGATCGACCGGACCTTGGCTGATGACGCGCGGCCGCGTCGCGCCGTAGTCGAGATAGTAGCTGGCATCTCGCTCGCGAGCCTGTCCCAATGCGTCCCAGTAGGCCTTTTTGGGCCACGGCCCCTCGGCCAGCGTGATATTGTTGTATTCCAGCAACGAGCCTTTGCGGAAGTGTACTTGGGCAATGGCTTTGTTGTATTCCACGATGGCCCGATAGAAGTCGGCCTGGGCGCTCGCTCGGCGCCGCTGGCCGTCGAGGACCAAGTCGACCGTTCCCTTGCCGCCTTTGACCAACGCCGTCAGTGCTTCCACTTCCTTTTCGGCCGCCGCCCAGCGATTGAAGTGTGTTTCGGCATTGACGTAGTGGAAATCCAGGGTCTGAATGGCGGCGGTGAGCAGGTGGGAGACATTCAGTTCCATGTCCTCCAGGCGAGCTTTCTCGCGCGTCAAACTCAACTCCGCGTTGCGGACTCCTGCCAACTCCTGACGCGCTCCAATACGGGGTGGCGTGAACTGCAAGCCGAAACGAAACTCCTGGTACTTGCCTTCTGTCAGATTATCCCATGCCACGGATCCTGACTGTGGCAAACCGGTGACGTCGTTCAGGTAATTGATGCCGCGGCGAGGCGAGACGATCAATTCGTCACCCATGCCCAGCCAGCGATAACGGGCCACAAGATCCAGTTGGGGGAGCAGTTGATTGCGAGCCAGAATCATTTCGGTCTCGCGCTGCTTGACCGACCAACGTTGCCGTCGCAATTCAGCACTGCGCACCAACGCTTCGGAATGGACTGCCGCCCAATCGAACTGCAGGCGAGCCAAGGTGGGACGATCGATGGGGCGGAGCAACTCGCCGTCCGTGGCCGACAATCCCATTAACCAACGCAGGCGGTTCTCGGCCGCCAGCAGATCGCGCAGAGCGGTTTCCATTTGCGCCCGAAAGAAGAAGTACTGTTCGCGAGATTGCGCTTCCTGCTGCGCAGTTCCCGCTCCTCCTTCTTGCAGCTCATATTGATTTCGCCAGGTTACCAGGGCGCTGTCCCGACCGGTTTTGGCGGTTTCCAGGAAACGATAGGCAAAGTGCAGATCCCAATACGAGTTTTCCAGGTCCTGGACCATGTTCCGGACCGCCGACTCGAAATCGGCCAGCGAAATGTCGACTCGAATACGCGCCAGGATCACCGGTGCTCGATTCACCTGCGGTCCGAGGTTCCGCAGAAGTGGTTGAGTCGCTTCCACGTCGAAAGCCGTGTACCAGTCACTCGGTAGCTCGCGACTCGGGTTGTTGTTGTCGTCGTAGATTGTCTGATTGCGTACCGTATAGGTCGTACCACTGGCGGTTCGCTTGGAAATGCCGGCATCGAACTGGCCAACGTCCCGTCGGAATTGGTTGGTGAACAGCCCCGGGAAGGAGGAATTCTGCGGACGGTCCGTGGCCTCCCAAAACACATTCGTGGTGAACTGGGCGTCGAACTCCGACAAGGCCGCCTCGGTGCCGAATTGCGGATCGGATTCGAACACGGCCGGATCGTAGACCGTGGTCGATGCTGCCGTGCGCCCCACCAGGCCGTCAGCAATCGTGAACTGCGTGAGCGAACCAAGATTGCGGATGACTTTGCTGTTCTGTAACGCAATCGTGACGCATTCTTCCAGTGTCGCGTCGCGGAAATGATCGAATAGCGTGTCGCTGAGCGTCAAGGGCGGCCGGGCCTGCGTCACCTCTTCCAACGACACCTGCTCAATGTCCGGATTCTCCATCTCCGTCGCGGTCGCCAGATAGTGCGACAGATCGCCGTCTTCATGCAGATAGAATGGTTGCGTGGGATGACACCCGGTCGTAGTCACGAGCATCGTCAGCAGCAGAGCAACCAGGCGATTGGATGGCCGGTTCATCGATTGACGTTCCCTAACAAGGTCTGGTTCACCACGGCACACGCAAACAGTCACGAGAGCAATACATCCATCCGCGCCGCTGCCTGGCGGCGGCGCAAGTCAGAACTCTGTGTAATCCCCCCCTGACCGAGCGCTGCCGCTTGCATGGATGCGGCGAGCGCAAGCCCTGCAATGGCGCAATCGGTGTCGTTTCTATCGTCGACGCAGGCGGTAAACTTTGACGAATCCGCATAATCGGCAAAGTTTATCTTGCGTGTGCAGGCGATAAAGCGGTCGCATATTCACTGTCTTACTTAATCGTCCAGGACGGGACCGAGCCAGTGCGAGTTGACCACGACAATCAGACGAGCTCCGTTTCAAGGGAGTACTGTCGCGGCAGGTGAGAAGGAGCGACTGTGAAGAGTAGCCCAGTATGCTCGCCACGCTAGAGAAACATGCCGAGGAAACCGGCTTGATCGTCGCTGGTCGCCTGCAGTTGTTCAATGCGCTGCTGCGTGCGGGCCAGATCACCCGCCTCAATATACCGGTCGAACTCCAGTTCCACGGCTCTCGCCACCGTCTCGCGAAACCATGCTACGACTGGTTCAGTCAGCCAGGGGCAGGTCTCGCGAATCAACTCAACTTCTAAATCGCTCCCTCTAGTACGACGATCTTCCTGATCGGTCAAGATGACTCCGTGGAAACGGAAGTCGAGCATGCCAATTTCGGGGTTGTTGGTCAGGCGATAGAGGCAATGGGCATTGTGGAGGAAATAGGAGTTATGCAGGCCGTGCTTCTCAGCGGACTGTTTGAGACGCCGCAGGAACTGTTCGTATTTTGGCGACGCGTCGAGCGGCGCGTCCCAGCGGACGATGCTGCGGAGGGGAAGGCAGTCGAATTCAATCACTACCCATTTTTCCATGGCTTTTCAGCTTCCGTATTCTGCTTTTTCTGCGACGCGACGTGAGGTCGAACAATCGTCATGGGCAGCGGCCAGTCGGTGGACGCGGCGAATCAGAGCGAACGAAACCCGTGGAGCACAGCTTTTCTTATACGTCATACAACTTGCCGCAGCAAAGCCCCGCGTTGCGTGGCGGCGCCGAGGTCTGGCCGAGGTCTGTCAGCGTACCGACGACTTGGGTGGTCGGCTGGAAAGGGCTCCCATTCGGGTGCGGACGGGGGCGTGCGGCCGGCGCCAGCCCGGCTGCAAAGCGGGTGGCGCAGCGCGGCGAGCGAGACGGTGGCGGTGAAACCCGGCGCCACCGGTAAGCGGCGCGCAGGGCCACCATGACTCGATGCCGAATCGCTCAGTCCCGCGGCGATTCACCTGGCCTGTGCCACCGCCGGGGCATCACCCCCGGACGGGCTGTCCGCCTGAATCCAGGCGAGGTTCAGCCAGCCACCGTCCGCGGCCATCTGCTGCAGGTGAAGCAGACCCCCTTTGTCCCAGCGTCCCGGCAATTCAATACCGGTGGTGGTGAATTCGGGAGCGAACAGTGCTTCGAACTTCTGACGCATGACGGTGCGCACGATGATCAGATCGGCGGGCAATTGACCGCGCATGCCCAGATACTCGACAGACACGTCCCCTTGGCGGGTCAAGTGAGCTCCGGTCGGCGTCTTCTCGAGGTGGTAGACCGCGGACATTTCGAGTGTGTTCTTGACGACTCGTTCGCCCAGCTCGAATTGCCGCCCGCGGATGGCGAAGCGGATGGTGCTGTTGGAGAATGTCGCATTGACGGGATCGGTCGAGGCAAAGGTGATGGCCCAGGGTTCTTTGTCGTCCGAGGGTTTTAATGCCTCGGGAACCTCCAGTTTGTTTTTTTCGAGAATTTCGACCAGTTTCTCGCCGGTCAGACGCATCCCGCCCAACATGGCGCGGGAGAAATTGCTCACGAAAGACTCGTGTAGTTGCACCGCCACGTCGTTGTTCTCCAGCAGCGGCGCAGGCTGATTGGGCGCCGCCAGCTGCGTGGCGTTCGCTTGCCGCCAGATGACTTCGAGCCAGCCCTTGGCGGTGCGAAACTTCAGTTCCTGCGGGAACTCGTCGCGCCGCAGCAGCGGCTTGCGGAATTTCTCCTGGTAATCGGCGCGAGCGGTCTGCAGCAGTTCCATCGGCGCTGATCCACTCGATCTTCGATCTGTCGCTCGGCATGCCGCGAACCAATTTGCTCGGCAGTGCTCTTGCTGCGGCCGGCCTTCTTCCAGGCCACCCGTTCGATGAGGCACGAGCGAGCCGCAATGCAGCTGATCGTACTGTCGGTGTCACAACACGCTTGGGCGGTGTCGGACGACATGCCGTTGGCATCCAGGTAGATCAGTTTGGTGGCCTCGACGCGCGTGTCGCCCTGACTGAAAATCTGCACGCCCCGGTTGTAGCCGACGTTGTCCGAGTGGACGGTGCCGGTCAACAAGAGCTGGATCGTGGCGCTGTCCGGGTTGTCGATCAACCGCGCCTGGGTGCGTCCCTGCATGTTGGCCGTTCCAATAATGGAAGTACCGAGAATGCAATCCCTGACGTCCGACGTCTCCGTGATGTCGCTGCCGATCCCGGCGCTGACCATCCGTTGTGACACGGCAGCGTAGAGATTGGGACGCCAGTAGCGGGCCCGGATGGACGCGACTAATTCGGGCGCCTGGCCGGCACTCTCTAACCATCCCACCAATCGGCCAATCTGTTGACTCGTTTCCATCGTCGGTTGCTGATCGAATTGCACCAGATGCCGGGACAGTTCATCGAGGCGGGCCGTGTATTTCTCAGCCAGTTCGCGATCGCCGGCCATGGCGAGTGCGGTGCGATATTCGAGCAACGCAGCACGCATGGCGGCGAATCGCGGATGCTCCAGACTGGGGAAGTCGCGATAGTAACGCGCGGCTATCTGTCCCAACTGATTCCCGTCGATCTCCGCGGACTTGGCCAGTTCGGCCGACATCGCATCCCAATGGAGGTATTCCTGCCAACGTCGGGCATTTTCGGCGGTTCCGGTGGCAAGGTAGTCCGACAGCTGCCGCCGCGCTTGTTCCAGCCGCTGTCTGGCTTGTGCCACGCGGTCGCCAGGAACGGGCCGAAACTGTGCTTTCGCCGCCAACGCCATCGCCGCCAGATCAGGCCCCGATGCGTGCGGTGCCGGCGCTGAGGGGTCCGCAGTTGCCGTCAGGGGAAGCGTCAGCACCGCCATCATCAAAACAGAGCGCATTGCCATCGAATCACGGGATCGGTTGTGCCGCATGTTGGTTCTCCTGGCAGGCCAAGCCTCGGGTTCGGTCCATCCATTTTCCGCTTGTGCTGCTACGCACCCGCTATTGCTGAGGGCCGCCGCGATTGGGAGCCGCCGTGACTGGCGGCACGCTCGACGCCCATGGGCCGCGGCGAACAGCACGGTCGCACCGCTTACCTCGATAGGACGAGAATCGGTAGTAGTATTTTAGGGGTATATAGTATCCCCTCGCAAACCCATCTTTTCTTACCTATCTTCCACTGATTTGTCTGGATGTGCAAGGTGCGCAACCCGCAGTTATTTCGCGATTCATAAACATTGCTGAAATACCCCGTCTTGACAATCCCCTTTGCCAGCGGCGAACCTATTTGTGTTGGAGATATCGGGCCTGGAAGGCTAGGACCCGCTGCTCCCGCAGCGGTGTCTCGCATCATCGTCCTCTCTGAAGGTCACAGCCTTTCCGTTTTCTGGCCTTCGCGCCTCGCTTGTGGCGGGCATCCGCCGTCCGCGGTCGGGGTGCGAGATACTCGACGGAGTCTGGGGTGCCAAGGGGTCGGGGGTGCTGAGAGGGCGTCGGTGCACGATGGCGGTTCCAGCTTAGTCGGCTCACGGGTGAGCTGCAGCGGAACGCGTCCTCACAACGACGTGCGGGTGTGAACGGTTAGTGAGTGTCGCAGCGTGCGAAGAGTTCATCGATGGCGTGTCGAGTGTGAACGCTGGGGATGGGCGGGCAGGTGGCGATGCTGGTGCGTGGTTGGCGGCCCGGCCGCCTCGGATATTTCGGAAGGAGCGGTAAAGAAATGTTAAGTGGCGTTATCACGGTTTGTTGTGGGGTATTGATGCAAGCGAGTCCAGCGGCAGTGGCCAACACACCGCCGGTCTGGTTTGAAAACTATGCCGAGGCCATGAAAGTGGCCAAGCAAGATCGTCGCATGTTGCTGGTTTACTTCCATCGTGACGCGCTGCCGAAGGACAAAGACACGCTGTATCAGAAGTTGACAACGGATGCGAAATTACGCCCGCATGTGAAGAAACATATTTTGGTGCGCATCGCGACGTCACAGCGAGCGATGGTGGGAGGAAGCGAGATTCAGTTGATGCAACACTCGGCGTTCGCTGAACTGCAGGGGCAAGCTGGGGTGGCCATTATTGACTTTGAGGATCCGAAGAACGAGTACTATGGGCATGTGGTAAGTGTCTATCCACTGAGTTTGCCCGGGGCCATGACATCCCGCTATCTGACCGCTCTGTTGAGTCTGCCGTCCGCCTCGCTGACACAGCGGACCTTGATCCTGGCTGTCCGGATTCATCCGGAGGGGCCTTCCAGCACGGACGGTACATTCCTCGCCGCGCTGGCCAAGGAAACCGAGAGCCATTCGCTTCATCAGGCGCGCATCACGAATCAAGGACATCACAACTGGGAGTCGCGTTTCCAGCGGATCTCGAGTCGCTTGCCGGGCGGCCTGTTGGCGCAGGAAGTGTGTGCCGAAAGTTGGCCGGGAAAAGGTCTGCTCGCCGCGGCCATCGATGTCGTCCATAGCTGGCGTCAATCCTCTGGGCATTGGAGTGCCGTGCAGACGCCCCATAAATACTATGGCTACGACATGAAACGCGGTCGCAATGGCATCTGGTACGCGACCGGGATCTTTTCCACCCGCAACTGAAGGCGGTCCGCCCGCGGCCGAGCGAATCCTCGCTGTGCGGCTGGCAACTCCGCGTAGGACTGTGGAATTCGTGCGCTGAATTCTCGGATCGAACGCATCGAAGTCGTGACCAGGGGACGGGATCTCCTGAGCGAACTTGGTGCTGCGCGTCAGGAATCGCGTTTTGCCCGCGTCGGGAACGGTTCAGCGGCGATCCAGGTGGACCTGGCCGCGCCGCTCATCCTCTGGGCCGATCCTCTGACCCCCATGCTCTTGGCCCGTTTGGTCTGACGGGTGGCTCGGCGCATGTGCCGATCAAGCTGCGCAATCGTTTCACGCGTTACGATCGGGCAGGTTTCCGGAGTTTCGTTGACTTTCGGCACCATGCAACGTGGAAAAGACGCCACATGTTGCCAATTGGCGTGCTACGTTTGCGGGGGAAATTCTGGGACCTCGTGGGACGGATGAAGGCAGTGGTCGATCATGTGCGACAGGGAAAAGACAACACGGATCGGCGCGGGACTACTGGCGGCGATTTTTCTCGCGCTCGCGGGCTGTCAGCAACTGCAGGTACCGGCCATCGATCCGACAGGAGCGCGGATATTTTCGTCCAGCGACACGATGCGGCTGGCCGCGCCGAGCGATTCGCGTTGCCAGACAGAAAGCTGTTTCTTTCCCAAGCCGGCCTGGGTTGAGCCGTTAACGCCCGAGCCGTGCCCGGAACCGCCCCCTTGTCCGCCACCAGGGGCTAACGTGCCAATGGGTCCCTCCGCCACGCTTCAACCGAGACCGCCGCAGAAAGGCGTGCCTGGCAGGATCTCGATCAATCCGACCCGCATGATTGCACCGGTGGGAAGTGAAGTGGTGCTGGTGGGGGGCTTATGTGGCGAGGACGGTTATCTGATCACGCAACAGCCGATTGAGTGGATGTTGTCCCAGGATAGTGTTGGCCAGTTCGTGGAGGTGAGCGATCAGGACGGTATCTGGTGTCGTTCGAAGAAGTTGAGTTCGGACTATGCGATTACACGCACTTCCACACGCAGTCTGGCGGTGACCCGTGGCACGCCCAGCGTGACGGACGACATCATCCAGCGGAAGGGTCAATGCTGGGTCAGTCTCACCTCTGCCAGCGAGGGGACGAGCTACATTACGGCGGTCGCATCGAAAGGAGCGACTTGGCCCCAACGTCGTCAGTCGGCCACGATCTACTGGGTCGACGCTCAGTGGGCTTTTCCCAGTCCGGCGGCCGTTGCCGCGGGACAGACTTATAATCTGTCGACCAGCGTGAAGCGGACGGCGACTGGTGCTCCGGTCGTCGGCTTCGTCGTCCGTTACGAAATCGCTGGCGGCACGCCGGCGGTCTTGGGTCCCGGGGGAGCCACGGCGGTGGAAGTCAGGACGGACGAAAACGGACTGGCGGGTGCGGCGCTGCAGCCCACCACGAATCTGCCGGGTGTGACGCAAGTGCGGATCCAGGTTATTCGGCCGGCAGACCCCAACAGTGATGCGCCGCGCACGCAGCTGGGCGAAGGTTACACGTCGATTTCCTGGAGTGCTCCGGGGTTGGCGTTGCAGGCGGCCGGACCACAGGTGGGGACGGTCGGTTCGACACTGAACTATCGGTTAGAGATCCATAACCCGGGTGACATTACGTCGCGCGACGTGGTGGTTCGCGACGTGTTGCCGCCGAGTCTGACGTTTGTCAGCAGCAGTCCCTCCGCGCAGGTGTTTGGCAACCGTGCTGAGTGGCGTTTAGGGGATTTGGCCCCGAAGTCCGTCCAGGTGATCGAAGTCAACACGCGGGCCGACGCGGGGGGCGCGGTGCGGTATGCTTTCCAGGCCGCCAGTGCTGAGGGTCTGCAGGCCGAGGCATTTGTGGACACGCAGATCTCGCGCCCGTCGTTGCTCTTGAACGTTTCGGGACCTCAGACGGCGAAGGTCGGCGAGCGGATTCAGTTTCGGGTGGAGGTCACCAATGCGGGTGACGAAGCATTGGACAATATCTCCATCACGGACCGGTTTGACGCCGCTTTGGAGCAGGCGGACGGTTTGCCGAGTCCGATTCAGAAGTCGATTGGCCGGCTGGAGCCCGGCAAGACGGAAGTTTTTGCGGTGGGGTTCTTCGTACGGCGAGCGGGGCAGATCTGCCATATCCTGGAAGTCAGCGCCGGGGGGGCAGTATGCCCAGAAACAAGCCTGTCTCACGGCCACGGCACCCGAAGTCACGCCTGAGCCTCGGTTGGAGGTCGTCAAGTCGGCGGCGGGCGAAAGCCGAGTGGGAGAGAGTGTCCAGTTCACGACGCGGGTCGCCAATGCCGGGAACATACCGCTGACTAACGTGCGGATTACCGATTCCTTTGATGCGCAGTTGGAACCACGAGAATCGACACAGGGGTGGGATCCCGCCGCTCTCGCCGCCGGGCAGCTGATGTGGATCGTGCCGCAGTTAATGCCCGGCGAAGCCGTTACGCGGGTGGTCCTCTGTCTCTGCCGCCAATCGGCCGAGGCCGCAACGAGTCGGGTGACGGTGACGACTGCCGAAAACGTATCGGAAGTGGCTCAAGCGGTCGTGCGAATTCTGCCGGCCAGCGGTCCGCCAGCCGACGCGGGGGGGCCCGGCCGCCTGCTGCCGGGAAACGCCCTGCCCGACGCGGCGGCGCTCGCCACCGGCCAGTTGATCGTCGATATTTCCGAGTTCGGGGATCCGATCAAGATCGGCGAAGGAACCGCCTATGTGATTACCATCAAGAACAACCGTTCCGTGGCCGATCAGGATGTGGTCTTAAGCGTGGAACTGCCCGCCGGACTGAAGTTCGGTTCGCTCAGCGGCCCTGGCGACCGACGCAACTTGAGCCCCGACGGCCGCACGGTTCAGGTCAACCCGATTCGCGAGATGCGCCCGGCGAAACGCTGCCGCCATTTCGCCTCGAGGCCACCGGCCAGTTTCCCGGAGAACAGGTGTTGAAAGTGATCGTCACGAGTCGGCTCTCACCCCAGGGCATTACGGTCCAAGAGACGACGACGGTATTCAATCAATAGGGCCCGACGCGCCAGCGTGCGAGGCGTCGCATGGTCCCCTCGTGGCGATGTACGCCGCTGGCCGAGGCCGACGTTTCGCTGCGTTGGGCAGCCGACAGCCCGGGATGCTGCCAGAGGCTGAATCAAGATGCCCCGTTTTGTTGTGCTGCGACACGAGACTCCACCCGGCGCGGACCGCCCCGCGCACTGGGACCTGATGTTTGAATATGGCACGCGCTTGCGAACCTGGGCCGTGTGCCAGCTTCCCTCGGCGGATCTCGACGTGGAAGCAGAGCGGCTGGCCGATCATCGCTGCGACTACTTGGATTACGTCGGCCCCGTTTCGCGGAATCGAGGAACCGTTTCGCGGTGGGATGCGGGGGATTACGAGATCACGTGCGAGCGTCCCGATCAGTGGACCGTGCAGCTGAGTGGACAACGGTGGACCGGGCAGTTGTCTTTGCGACTGGAGGATCAGCAAACGGCGCGCTGGACGGCTCATTTCGTGTCCGATTGACCGTTGCTCGTATCGGATTCGGGCGTGGCGGCCGACTCGGCCCCGTGGTCCGTGGGCGACTCTCCAGTATGGCCTGATAGTACTAGTTCGTCGTTGCGGATTACGATGGACTGGAGAGTGAAACTGTCGCTTCCGCTTTCATCCTGATCGCGAGGAATCGTGATCAAGGCGACGGGGTCGCCATCGCGCTGTGCCCAACGCAAGTTCAGATCCGCCCGCGTGGCGGCGTCACTCAGTTGATCCAGGAAGTCCTTCAGTGGGAGGGGGACCCAGCCGGCCTGGGCCTGCCGGATGCGGACGGCCAGCGTATTGGGTTCGTCCGCCAACTGCACTTCCAGTGACAGACTGACGACGGTAGTCAACTGAGGGGTTTCGTAGCGAAAAGCGACCTGCAATCGTTGCGGTGTCAGTTCCACGCGTGGATCGTGGATGGCCTCGGGCAGCAACTGGGGAAACTTGCTCGGCAGGTCCACGGCCAGCCAGCCGTTGATTTCGGCCGCCGAAAAGACTCGCGTCCACTGGCCGCTCAGCTGCAGGTCATTGTGCAGCGCCAGCACGTTGCGTTCGAATTGTCTCCCCGCAGCTTCCTGTTCGGCGACCGGAGCGGCGACGGCAACCCGGTAGAAATCGGGTGTCTGCTGCAAGGCCAGACGCAATCCCAGCAGAGCGCCACCGACAGCACAGATGCCAACAACGGTCACGGCAGCGGCCACTCGCAATCGCCTACCCACGCTTGGTTCCGTTCAACTGACTGCCGAAGATGGGGATATTGGCCTGAAACGGTTCGGTTTGACGCGCAGTCGCGACATGCTGGCCAGCGACGTTCCGCTGGACGCGCAACGTGCGTGTTGGCGTCAAAGGCCCCGAAGAATTTTCTCAAAGGCCCTGAAGAATCTCAGAAATCCTGAAGAATCGTCGACCCAAAAACGACCGCTCCGAGAATACGACGCTGCAAAACGAAGACGAAAACGCCCCTTGCGGGCGGCAACAGGATCGTAGTCAGATCGCGGAGAAGCGTCAACGCTGGAATCGCAGCAGTCCGTATTGTTTCTTCCCGCGTCGCAGCACGGCGACCGTTTCACCGGCCAGGTCGGCGGTGGTCAGTCGATCGGCCAGGTCGGTCCGTCGCCGGTTGTTAACGTACGCTCCTCCCTGCTCGATGGCGCGGCGCGCTTCGCCGTTGGTGTTGGCCAGGCCAGCCAATACGAAGGCCTCGATCAGGCTTAGCCCCTCCCCGGTCAAGCTTTGGAGCGGAATCTCCCGACTTGGAACATCCACGAAGATCTCCAACAACTCGCGATCGGTCAGGTGGTCAATTTCGGCGCCGAAGAAGACCTGGGTCGCCCTCTCGGCGGCGGCCAGGCCGCCGCTGCCGTGGATCAGTTGCGTGAGAGCCTGAGCCAGTCGGCGCTGGCTGCTGCGTTGGTGGGGTTCGTCTTGCCGGGACTGATCGAGGGCCTCGATTTCGTCACGGTCCAATTCGGTGAGCACTCGGAGGCAGCGGCCGGCGTCCTCGTCGGAGACGTTGATCCAGTACTGGTAGAAGGCATACGGACTGGTTCTGTCGGCGGATAGCCAGATGGCACCCGATTCGGTTTTTCCCATCTTGGCGCCGTCCGATTTGGTCAGCAATGGCAGTGTGAGGCCATATAGCTGCACGCCATGCAGGCGGCGCGCCAGATCGATGCCGGCCGTGATATTGCCCCATTGGTCGCTGCCGCCCACCTGCAACTCGCAGCCATACTCCCGGTGCAGCTGCACGAAATCGTAGGCCTGCAGCAGCATGTAGCTGAACTCGGTGTAACTCAGTCCCGAATCCGTGCGTTCCAGCCGGCTGCGGACCGAGTCTTTGCCGAGCATGACGTTGACCGGGAAATTCTTGCCGATGTCGCGGAGGAACTCGAGGTATCCGAACTTGGCCATCCAATCGTAGTTATTCACGAGGATCGCGGACTGAGGGCCGGCGTCGAAATCGAGCAGTTGACGCATCTGGATTTCCATGGCGGCCACGTTGGCCCGCAGCGCGTCGACGGACAGCAGATTGCGTTCCTCGCTCTTGCCGCTGGGATCACCGATCATCCCCGTGGCGCCCCCCACCAAGGCGATCGGGCGGTGCCCGGCCCGCTGAAAGCGGCGGAGCGTCATCAACGGGAGGAAGTGGCCGATGTGCAGACTGTCGGCCGTCGGGTCGAACCCCGCGTAGACCACGCGGTGGCTGCTCGCCAGAAAGCTGGACACGTGCTCCGCATCCGTCACCTGGTGAATCAGGCCGCGCCAAGTCAGGTCCGCATAGATGTCGGTCAGTGAGTCGGTCATGGATTGCACTCAAGAGGTTGTGGTTGTCTGGGTCCGCAGCGTGGGGGCTCTTCCCAGGGAGACAGTGTTCCAGGGACGCTGGTTCACCGCCACAGATCATCGTCGGCGAACGGATGAGCGGGTCCCAGCAGTTTCGGTTTGGGGAGCGCTTCGAGCGCTTGTGCGGCAAAATTCAAGTCTTCCCGGGTCGTGATTTTCAGGTTGATCGGAGAGCCGGGAACCACGGTTACGGCGTGCCCGGCGCGTTCCACCAGCTCGGCATCGTCCGTGGCTGCGTAATCGCCTCGTTGTGCGTAGGCATCCAACAGCCACTGGCGGCGAAACACCTGCGGCGTCTGGGCCGCCCAGAGATTCGCGCGCGGCACGGTTTCCATGATCCGGTGGCCGCTATCCAGGCGTTTGAGCGTGCTGGTGACGGGGATCGCCAGAATCGCCGCTCCCGACTTCTCGGCAGCCGCGAACACGTTGTCGATCCACTCGTTGGCCAAGCAGGGGCGAGCCGCATCATGGATCGCGACGAAATCGGCGTCCGAGCGCACACGGGCCAGGGCGTTGGCGATCGAATCACTACGCTCCGCGCCACCGTGGACAAGCTCGATCCCGAGGATGGCGACATTGGCGGCGAATTTCGCGTTGAACGACTCGCTGTCTTCCGGGTTGATGACCAGGATCAGCTGTTTCACGTCCTCCCGATTCAAAAACCGCTCGGCTGAGTGAAGCCACACGGCGCGATCCGCCAGCGGTGCAAAGGGTTTCTTGTAGTGTTTGTCATGGAACCGGCTGCTTCTGCCGGCGGCAGCGAGAATTACGCTGAACGTGGCCATCATTCGTCTCCTCTCGTGGGCATAATCAGCCGAACATGCGGTCCAATGCGGTGAAGGCGATATCCCAGCGCGGCCGTGTCTCCAGATAAGTGCCCCACCAACGCCACAGGATATCAACCGGGTCAGCATCGGGAGGTGTCACGACGTTCCAGCAATTCAACGCCATATCGATCATGTCGGAAGTGAGTGTCAGCAGATCCAACTCCTCTGCAGCCTGCAGCGTGACCGGGATCATCGCCAGTTCCGCCACGTGCGGCAACCGCTTGCCATGGATTGTCTCACTGAAGACCGGCAGATCGAGGCTCAGTTGTGACAGGAGCCAAGCCAGCCGCAGGAATTCCGGCAACTGGGGCACCGGGTTGGTGAGGACCGCTTCAATCAGGACGTTGTTGTACGCCAGGTGTGCCGAGCCTCCTCCGCCCATGGACGGGTGGACGAGAATCACCTGAGCGCTAGGGGCAATCATGCGTGGGTCGGTCCACCTGGCGATACTACGCAGCAACCCCGGTCCATGCCCTTCGTATTGCTCGCGCAGCGGACGGATGCGCAACGCCAGTTCCTCCAGCATATTGGGCAGCGCTTGACGAACCGCCAACTCCACGCCGGAGATCGCCGCCGCGAGTGACGAAACCAGTGACTCACCACGCGCGGCTCCCACCGTCTTGGCCACGGCGCGTTCGGCCAGCTGCACACTGCCTTCCGCCGTCTCGGACAGGCCCAGCAGATTGCGCCAGAACTGAGTCCGCGGAAGCCCCCCCGCCACGATCGTCTGCCGCAGTATCTGCGCCGGTTCGGCAATGGCTTCCGCCATGCGGGCATCGGCAATCAGCTGCCCGTGTGCCATCGCCTCGGCCGCGTGCAGGCAACTGGCGGGAAAACTTGCCAGCCATCGCAAGTCCATGGTTGCGCTGAGTTGCGTATTCAAGGCATTGACCTCAAGTTCATGTTTTCCGGCCCCGATTCACCGTGGGGACGCGGACGCTCGACCGGGCCTGGGCCCACCGAAGTCCCGCCGCACCGTGGAAGTCATCGTGTGCGAACCGCACCACTTCGCGCCGCCTGTAACGTTTACCGATTTGTGTCGTGGCCGGACCGAGAGCGGGCCGCCCACAGGCCGGGCTCACCGGGCCACCTGCGACTAGGCTGCATCGGCACGACGGTCCGACAGCGCACCGACCCTCCAGCGTCGCAGGTTCGGACCTAACGCGTCGCGCGGTCGTGATTCCAGTCCCGCTGGGGCTGCTTTACCCCCCCTGGCGCACCGCGGCAGGCGAGCTAGCCTGGGATCACTTTACTGCATTTGCGCCACGTTTGCTGCCCAGGTTCTGGCGGATTTCGCGGTGGCGCGGTTTGGTAATCGGCGAACGTCGAGTATTATTGGGCGTTCGTGCCGGGAGCGGGATATGCCGCACTCGGGTCGAGTAGTCGAAGGTGAATCTCAAGCGACTTGGAGGGTCGTCACGATGCTCAATGATGTGGTGGACCGTTGGACCGCTGACGATGCGAGTGAACTGTACGACGTCACTCGCTGGGGCAACGGCTATTTCAGCGTCCGATCGGATGGCCATCTGATGGTTCACCCCAATCGTGATCCCCATTGCACGATCGACTTGAAGGAACTGGCGGATCGACTGCAAATACGGGGTATAGATCTGCCGATCCTCGTCCGTTTCAGCGGGATCCTGAAGGACCGCATCGAGGAGATTCACAACGCCTTTGACCGCGCGATCAAGGAATATGACTACAAGGGTGGCTATTCTTTTGTCTACCCGGTGAAAGTCAACCCACAGCGGCAGGTGGTCGAGGAGATTGTGAAGTACGGCGGCCGGTTTGGTTTTGGTTTGGAGGCCGGCAGCAAACCGGAGTTACTGGCGGTGGTGGCGATGACCGATGCGGATGCGCCGATCATCTGCAATGGTTTCAAGGACAATGAGTTTGTCGAGATGGCCATGTTGGCTCAGAAGATGGGTCGCAAGGTCATCCCGGTAATCGAGAAATACACCGATTTGGCATTGATTCTGCGACACGCGCGGCAAGTCGGCGTGCGGCCCCGCATTGGGGTTCGAGCCAAGTTAGCCGCCCGCGGGTCTGGCCGGTGGCAGATGTCCGGGGGGTACCGCTCAAAATTCGGACTGACCGTCAACGAGATCCTGTCGATACTCGAGACGCTGCGAGAGCACGACATGGCCGACTGTCTCAAGTTGCTCCACTTTCATCTCGGCAGTCAGATCACGAATATTCGCCACGTGAAGAATGCGCTGATGGAAGCGACTCGCATCTATG
Organism: uncultured Planctomycetota bacterium; assembly: GCA_963802295.1. Taxonomy (GTDB): domain Bacteria; phylum Planctomycetota; class Planctomycetia; order Pirellulales; family Pirellulaceae; genus JAJRVM01. Next base: position 350,025 of record CAWDIM010000026.1, read on the forward strand.
CCAACCTGGTGCACTGTGGTGCGGGGCTGGAGTACCTGGATGTCGGCGGGGGGCTGGGGATCGATTACGACGGTTCGCAGACCGATTTCGCGTCGAGCGTCAACTACACACTGCAGGAATACGGCAACGACGTCGTGTACCACATTCAGACGGTGTGCGACGACGCTGGCGTACCGCATCCGCATATCATTTCCGAGAGCGGTCGCGCGGTGGTGGCTTACCACAGTGCCCTGCTGTTCAACGTGCTGGGTGTCATTCGACACGACACCAGCGCCTCGCACGATCAGGGGTCTGGCGACGAGGTGGCGCAGCCGATTCGCGACCTGCAACACACGCTTGACGAACTCAAGCCCCGCAATGTGCTCGAGTCGTTCCACGACGCCCAGCAGTGGCTGGACACCGCGATTACGCTCTTCAGCACGGGTCATTTGTCGTTGGAGGAGCGCGGAGCTGCCGAGAATCTGTTCTGGGGCATCTGCTTCCGGATTCGCAGTATGTTTGAGGGAATGGACTATGTCCCGGAAGAGTTGACGGAATTGGACCGTTTGCTGTGCGACACGTACTTCTGCAATTTTTCGCTGTTTCAGTCATTACCCGACAGTTGGGCGATCAAACAGCTTTTTCCGGTGCTCCCCATTCACCGATTGAACGAGAAGCCGACACGCTCGGCCATCCTGGCGGACATCACCTGCGACTCGGACGGAAAAGTGGACCACTTCATCGATCGGCGGGACATCAAGCGAACCTTGCCGCTTCACCCGCTCGACGATCAGCCTTACGTTCTGGGCGCGTTTCTCATCGGCGCGTACCAGGAGATTCTGGGGGACTTGCACAACTTGTTCGGCGACACGAATGCCGTGCATGTGAATGTGACGGACAGCGGAGAAGTCGTGCTCAATTCGATGATTAAGGGGGACACGGTGACGGAGGTCCTCGATTATGTCCAGTTTCACCGCGTGGAGCTGATCAACCGTCTGCAGGGCGCGGTCGAACGGGCTGTCCAGCAAGGACGCCTCGACTATGCCGAAGCTGGCCGGTGCATGAAATTCTACGAAGACTCACTCAATGGCTACACCTACCTGGAACAAGAGAAACAGACATAACCGGCCCATTTACTCGGGGTCGGCATGCTCTGGCATACGACGCCATGTGCGATGCGGAGGATCGCTGAGCGGGGCGGCCGCGGCTGCCTGTGGGGCCGGGTCCTGGGTGGCTCCGAATCGCGAGTGAGGGGAGTTGCGGTTGCCGATATGCCGTGCTGTGAGGTGATGAGATGATCATTATCGGGACGACACAGCTGACATACACCAAGAGCAAAGGGGACTTTCATTGTCCCTCTTGTCAGCAGCAATGTTCGTTCCGTCATCGCCGAAAACGTGAGTTCCTGACGCTCTACTTCATTCCGTTGATTCCCCTGCAGTTGACGGCGGAGTTCCTGGAATGCAGCACCTGTCGACGCACGTTTGACACGCAGTTGGCCAACTTGACCGCGGATCAGATCCGCGCCATGCAGCGCAACGCCACGATCGAGATGATACGACGAGTGCTGGTCATCATCGTCGCTGCCGACGAGGACGTGACGGTGGCGGAACTCTCTGCGGTACGCGAATTCACCCAGCAGCAAGACCAGCCGGACATTTCGGCCGAGCAGCTCCTGCGCGAAGCAGCGGCCGTGCGGCAGGGGAACATGGATCTGCTGGCCTATATCAGCCACGTCGCACAACAGCTCTCCGAAGCAGACAAGGAACTGCTGGTGCGACACGCTTTCTTGGCGGCCACCGCGGGCGGGGACCTCAGTGCGGCGCGGCAGGATCTGCTCAAAGAGCTGCCGCAGGCCGTGGGAATTCCCGAATCGCGTTTCCGCGAGATCATCGGACAGGCCGCCGGCCTGTAGCAGCTGCGGGTCGCAGGGGACCAAAATTCCGGCCTAGGGTCCGGAAAAGGTTCTTGCTAGAATCCCAGCCGAATTCTGTGGAGCAGTGCCTGTCGCATTGCGCCATTGCTGCATTTTCCCCAGACTCTACGGCCCGCGTTCCAGACGACAAAGGACTTACGATGACCTGGAAAAACCTTTTTCCGATCACTCTGCTCGGTTTCCTGGCGGGCGTTCTCCTGGCGGCCCGGCCGCTCGATGCTCAGCAGGTCGCCGGCCCGGCCCAGCAGGTGGCTCGGGGTGGGACGGCCGCTCTGAGCAGTTCGAGCGCTCCTGCCGCGGCAGGAAATGGGTTGCCGCAGGCCCCCGCACCGTCCATGCAGCCGTCCTGGATCCCGTTGCCGCCGGCCCACGAGCAATACGTCGACCAGGTCCTGCAGTACTGGGAATATAAGAGCAGCCAGGTGAAAAGGTATCGATGTGCTTTCCGGCGTTGGGAATATGACCCCGTGTTCGGTCCCCAAGACACGTTCAAAACGTATAGTGAAGGCCAAGTGATGTACTCGGCGCCAGACAAAGGTCTGTTTCGTGTCGAGAAGCTGCAGCAATACCAGGCGCCCAAGCAAAACGGCGGCAAACCGACGTTCGAAGATGCGCCAGCTGACATGTTTGAGCACTGGGTCTGTGACGGTCACTGGGTGTGGCAATTTGACCATACTCAGAAGCGACTCGTGCAGACCGAGTTGCCACCGGAGATGCGTGGCCAGTCGATCGGCAACGGTCCCTTGCCATTTTTATTCAACGCCAAGGCGGAGGACATCAAACGCCGATTCTGGATCCACGCCATCACGCCGAAAGGGAAGAAAGAGTATTGGTTGGAGGCCGTCCCGCGTACGCAGCAGGACGCCGCCAACTTCAAGATGATCCACGTGATCATCGATGAGACCGACTTCTTGCCGAAAGCGATGGTGTTGTTCGAGCAGGGCAACGCCGCCTCACGCACGACGTACGAGTTCGCGAGTCGCGAAGTCAATTTCAGCATCCTGGCTGAGCAGTTGAACATATTCCATCGCGAGTTCTACGAACCGGCGCCGCCGGCGGGGTGGAAAAAGGAAGTGCGCAAGTGGAACCAATCCGTGGCACCGCCTGAGGGTGCGGCGTCGACGGCACAAACGGCCACCGAAGCCGATCCGCGGCGCTGATCGCATTTGCGGTTGGCCCTTCGCAGACTTCGCTCGCCGGCTTCTCATCCACACACTCGCCGCAGGTACCCGGACGCGGTGCCCGGAATATCTCGGGAGCGTGCCGGGTGCAGTGCGACGCTAGGCCCTTACAACGCGGGGCGACGGACGATTTTGACCGCGTCGGCGACGGTCCGGACGCTCCGCGGCCGGCAGCATGACCGCCGGTGCGCAGCCACCCCCTTCTGGAGCGAGCGTCGGCCGCTGTGGCTTCTCCCTCTCTTTTCCGGGCCCTATAATACGCATAGATTTCCCGGTGGTCCGCGGGACGAAGGGGGTCTTACGCGAAATAGCGTTGGAAACCCCAACATCCCCCGCCTGAATCAGAATCACTAGTACGCAGCGATGATGGGGTCGCCCGGTGGGTGCCCGCCACCACTCGGGTGGGATGCGGCAGCCGGGCACAATCGTCCGGTCTCTGGATCGAGCTGGCGAAACGAAGCAGTAATTGGGTTTTCGAGTCAGTTTGATTCGGCAAGCCGAGTCTGACGGGTCTGATGATGTGATGGGGCGAACCTATGAAGTCTTCTCGCACAATCGCCTGGCTACTGGCCGGCACGGCTGCCGTGTTGATGGCGGCTCGCGGGGCCGATCAGGAGCGGGGGGAGCCACCGGCGGGTCAGGGATCGCCGGCCACGCTCACATCACCCGCCGCCGTGCTGATTCCGGTCGGGTTGCCGCTGACCGGCTCGGCGGACCAGCAGGTCATGGCGGCGGCTGACAAGGCGCTGAAATCGCTCCCCTCGAGCGACCAGCGAGCGATCGTCATTTTCGAATTTCAGCCCGGCGATGCGAAATCAGCGGGCCGGAGCGAATTTGAGCGGGCATTAAGTCTGGCCCGCTTCATTGCCAGTGATCGATTCAGCCGTGTGCGCACGGTCGCGTATGTTCCCGCGTCGCTCGAAGGACACGCAGTACTCCCCGTATTGGCCTGCGAGGAGATTGTGATCAGTCCGGATGCTCAGTTTGGCGCGGCGGGGCGGGGCGAGTCGTCGGTGGATGCCACCATGCGGGCAGCCTACCAGGAAATCGCGGCTCGTCGGCGGACGATCCCGGTGCCCATTGTGCTGGGGATGCTCGAGCCCGGCCTGGAAGTCATCGAGGTGCAGCTCGTCGGCGGCGGGACGAGTTATGTCCTGCAAGAGGAGTTGGAGTCGCTGCGCAAGGACGCCCAGGTCTGGAAGGAGAGCACGATTGTTCCGGCCGGCGAATTGGCCGTGATCTCAGGCCAGGAGATGCGGCTGAAATTCGGTTTCGCCAGCCATCTGGCAGCGGATCGCAAGGAACTGGCCGAGGCGTTGCAGATCGCCCCTGACGCGATACGCGACGATGTGGCCATCGAGCAGGCCTGGACCGCGGTTCGCATCGACGTCCGCGGACGACTGGTACCGCGCAGTGTGGACGACGTCGTGCGGGCTGTGCGCGATGTGCAGCAGGAGCAGACTGCCAATTTAGTGTGCCTGTGGGTGGACAGTCCGGGAGGGCCCGCTGCTGCCGCGTTACGGTTGGTCAACTTGCTGGCAGAACTGGATTCGAAACAGCTGCGCAGCGTGGCTTATGTCGAGGCCGAAGCGCGCAGTGTGGCGGCTCTGGTCGCACTGATGGCCGACGAGACGTATGTCCGCGAAGGGGCGATCCTGGGCGGACCCGGCGATACGAATATTGAAGGAGGGGAGCTCAGCGATTTGCGGGCCATCATCCAGACCGTGGCGCAGGCGAGGAATCGTGATTGGTCGCTGCTGGTGGGGCTGGTCGATCCACAGCTGAAGGTGTTTCGCTACCGGCTGGAAGGGACCGGGACCGTGCGCTACTTCTGTGAGGAGGAGTTGCAGCAGCAGCAGGAGCCCGCGCAGTGGAAACAAGAGGCCGAGCTGAAGCTCAGTGATGGGATCGCCGGGACGCAGGCGAAGGAACTAGGCCTGGTGGCCGACACGGCCGACAGTTTCGAAGCGGCGCTCCAGCATTTCAATCTGCGCGGCGAGATCACGATCGCCCAGCGCAATGCCGTGGTGAGCGGGATTGAGCGTTTGGCATCCCAGCCATGGTTTGGACGCACGCTGTTGTTCATTGCCTTCTTTGCCTTGATCAGCGAGGCGTCCACTCCCGGATTGGGCGTGGCGGGGTTCATCTCGGGAGTCTCCTTCCTGCTGTTTTTCTGGTGCCAGTTCCTCAACGGCACGGCAGGTTGGCTGGAGCTGGTTCTGTTTGCCGGGGGATTGACCTGCATTGCCTTGGAAATTTTTGTCATTCCCGGTTTTGGTGTATTCGGTGTGGGGGGCGGGGTGATGGTCCTGCTGTCGATCATCCTGGCCAGTCAGACGTTCGTGTTCCCCCGCAACACGTATCAGCTGGACCAGGTCCCCGGCTCGCTGTTCAGTATGCTGGCGGCCTGCGGTGGCATCTTTGCCGCATTGTGGTTCATGCGGCATTTTCTGGTCGAGTCACGGCTGTTCGGCCGTCTGGTGCTTTCGCCGCCATCGGAAGATGTGGAACTGGGGCAGCTCGAGGCCATGGTTGACTGGGGGTATCTGCAGGGCAAACGCGGCATGACGACAACTCAATTAACCCCTTCGGGAAAAGCGCGTTTCGGCGATGACGTGGTGAATGTCATCAGTGACGGAATCCTGGTTCCCCGAGATACGCCGGTGCACGTGGTCCAGGTCCTTGGTAATCGCGTGCTGGTGGAACCTTTGGACGAGAGCTGAACGAAAGATGGAAGCGTTTTTCTGGCCCTTTGTGTTGTTGTTGGTGGGATTGTTGCTGATCTTCCTGGAGGTCTTCATTCCCTCGGGTGGCATCCTCAGCGTGCTGGCGGCGGCGGCCGTCGTGGCTTCCGTGGCCGTTGCGTTTTCCGAGGGGACGATGGCCGGGGCGCTGATGCTGGTCGGAGCCACCTTGCTGGTTCCTGTGGTTGTGGCCATGGCGATCAGATGGTGGCCGCATACGCCGATCGGCCGGCTGATTCTGATCAAGCGGCCGGAGAGTGAAGACGAAGTGCTGCCAGACACCGAGGAGTATCACCTGCGCGATCGAATGATCGGCAAGGTTGGCGTGGCGAAGACCCACTTGTTGCCCAGCGGCGATGTGAAGATTGATGAACGAGTCTATGATGCCGTGAGCATTGGTACGGCGATTGACAAAGGCCAAAAGGTCAAAGTCGTCGACGTGAACACCCAGCGCCTTGTCGTACGGCTCCTGACCAATGCCGAGGGGGCTCAAGAGGAGACCGCCGACGATGTGCTCTCGACCCCCCTTGATTCGTTGGGAATCGATCCATTTGAGGACCCACTGGCTTGACAACGCCGCTCTAAAGGGGTACAGGAACGACTGGCGATCTATCCGTTCACCTCGTTGCGCCCCCAGAATGCAGGAAATTCCATCATGACGATGACGCTGCTGGCTCAGAGCCCCATGACGACGGTGTTGATACTGGCAGGCCTTGTGGCGGCGGTCGTCGTGTTGGTGGTGTTCGGGGTGTTTGCCGCCTATTTCCGCTTGTGGATCCAGTCATTTCTGACCAAGGCAGGCATCGGATTCCTGGATCTGCTCGGCATGTCCTTCCGAAAAGTCAGCCCCAAAGTGATTGTCCGCAGCAAGATCATGGCGGTGCAGGCGGGATTGGGTGACGATCTAGGGTTGACCAGCAAAGCGCTCGAAGCCCACTATCTGGCGGGCGGCAATGTCCCGCTGGTGATTCGAGCGTTGATTGCCGCCCGGAAGGCGAAAACGATCCAGCTGACGTTTCGCGAGGCGACCGCCATTGATCTGGCGGGCCGCAACGTGCTGGAATCGGTCCAGACCAGCGTGTATCCCAAGGTGATCGATTGTCCCGCGAAGGGGTCGACCAAGGACTCGTTGGATGCCGTGGCGAAGAACGGGATTCAGTTGAAGGTCAAAGCGCGTGTCACGGTGCGAGCCAACTTGCAGCAACTGATCGGTGGTGCGACGGAGGAAACGATTATTGCGCGCGTAGGCGAGGGTATTGTGAGTGCCATCGGCTCGGCGGAAACGCATGCGCAAGTGCTCGAGAACCCCGACCTGATTTCGAAGGCCGTGTTGGCCAAGCGGCTGGATTCCCAGACGGCGTTCGAGATTGTCTCGATTGACATCGCGGACATTGATGTCGGCGAGAACATCGGTGCGCGTCTGCAGGCGGATCAGGCGGAAGCGGATACGCGGGTCGCGCGGGCCAAGGCCGAAGGACGTCGTGCGATGGCGGCGGCGGCTGAGCAGGAGAAGATTGCCACGATTGAAGAGAGTCGAGCTCGTCTGGTGGAGGCGGAAGCCGAGGTGCCCAAGGCGATGGCGGACGCGTTCCGCTCGGGGAAGCTCGGAATTATGGACTATTACCGCTTACGCAATATTCAAGCGGACACGGATATGCGGCGCTCGATCGCCGGCACCGGCATGACGCGGACTAAGGCTCCCGCCTAGCGGAGTCTCCGCGCAGCAGCGGGACTGTTGGCGCCGTGACAATGCGGCACGCGGTATACTGCGACTGGAAAGCGAGTGGTCTCATGGCTGACGATTTGGAAGCTTTTCTGCGGCAAGCTGCACAGCGCCGAGCCCAGCGTCAGAAGCCGGCACAGCCGAAGCCCCCGCCGGCTCGTCCCCAGACGCAACCGCCGCGCTCGCCAGCCACCCCCCAACGCCCGCCGGTGTCGTCTCCCGTTGTCGAGGCGGTCGTGATCCCCAGTCTGGTTCAGTCACGCGTCGATACCTCGGGATTCGAAAGGCGAGCGGAGCAATTGGGAGAAGAGGTCGGGTTGGCCGACGAGGCCATGGAGGCACATCTTCAGCAGAAGTTCGATCATCAAGTCGGCACGCTGTCGGATGTCGGACATGATGAGATCGAGTCCTCCGAGGTGTTCGATCCTGCGGGCGAGAGCGGAGCGACGGCCGCCGCCGACATTGTCGCGATGCTCAAGAACCCCAATACGGTTCGCCAGGCGGTATTGCTGAGCGAGATTCTGTCCCCGCCGCACCATCGCTGGTAAATGCGCGGCCGCGTGTCGATCGCCACGGCACGGCCGACGGTTTCCTCGCTGGTCTTCCCGCCACAGCGACCTGAGCTGTTGAACAGCGCCCGAATCCGGCGGCCAACTGCCGCGTGAAGGCCGATCCTGCGTCAACTGGTCAGCGTCAAATTGTCTTTTCTCGTGCGGAGGGATGCAACATGTCGATGAGCGGCATCGTGCCGGGGCAAACGAAGATCGGTTGGATTGGCACGGGAGTCATGGGGGCGAGCATGTGCGGCCACCTGATGGACTGTGGATTCGAGCTGACGGTTCATTCGCGCACGCGGTCCAAGGCCGAGCCCCTGCTCGGACGCGGTGCGGCGTGGGCAGACAGCCCGCGGGGGGTGGCGGCCCGCAGCGACGTCGTCTTCTCGATGGTCGGATTCCCGAGTGATGTGCGCCAGGTCATCCTGAGCGCTGAGGGTACACTGGCGGGCTCCAAACCGGGAACTGTGCTCGTCGATATGACGACCAGCCAGCCCTCGTTGGCCAGGGAGATTGCTCAGGCGGCATCCCAGCGCGGTGTGCACAGTGTTGATGCACCGGTTTCCGGGGGCGATGTGGGGGCTCGCGAAGCCCGGCTCTCGATCATGATCGGCGGCGACCGGATGATTGTCGAAGCACTGCAGCCCTGCTGGCAAGCGATGGGTAAGACGGTCGTGTACCAGGGTGGCCCGGGAGCCGGTCAGCATACGAAAATGGTGAATCAGATCCTGATTGCCGCGAATATGGTGGGTGTCTGCGAAGGACTGCTGTATGCCTTTCGAGCGGGGCTCGATCTGAACACCGTGCTGCAGTCGGTTGGTTCGGGAGCAGCGGGGAGTTGGTCGTTGTCGCATCTCGGTCCCCGCATTATTGCCGACGATTTCGATCCCGGATTCTATGTCGAGCATTTCATCAAAGACATGGGGATCGCATTGGACGAAGCGAATCGCCTGGGACTCGCGCTCCCCGGTCTGGCGCTGGCCCAGCAGCTCTATCTGGCCCTGGCGGCCCAAGGACACGCTCGCAATGGCACCCATGCGCTGCAGCTTGCCCTCGCCGCCCTGTCAGGCATCGACTGGACGGCTCGCCACGCGGGCTGACCCGTGGATCGATCTTGCCGCGAATCCAGGCTTTCGATCATAATCCGGCCGTCCACGAACCCAGCGAGGGATGACCGCGTCACGGTACATGGAGGTAGGTCAGCATGATCAAGTTTGGTGTCTGTCGCGTGCGGGATCTGCATCCAAGCGATCTGGACACCAGACGCGGTCGTCGCAAGTTCGTGGCGGTGACGCTCTATCCGGAAGTCAGCTGTCTGGTGTCGCCTGATCGGGATCCGTTACTCGAACTCGTGCTCTGCCGGTTTGCCGGTACGAACCGGATATTCAAGCGAACCTATCGTGCCCGATTCCAGGAGTTCGACCGCGAGTTGGTACGACTGATTCGCCTGGCACAAGTGGGACGCGATCCGTACCGCGTGCATGACGTGGCCGTCTCGAACGGCATTACCGCCGTCGATTTCTATCGTTTGCTCAAGGCGTCCTGCGGCCACCGCCTGCAATATGTCGCCTCGGACTTCGCCCCCGATTTGCTGGTGATTCGCCAGGCGGGCGCACGACTGACACTGGTGCTGGATCCGATCACCCGCGAATGGCTGCAGGTCGTCTGTCCCCCGTTCGTCTTCAACCTGCAGAAGCGCGAAAACGAATTCGTCTATCCGATCAATGGACTCATCCGCCGCTGGTTGCAGTGGACTTCCTGCCAACGACTGTGGGACCGCTATTGCGCCGGCCACCCGGAGATCTGTCAGACCACCATTCGCTTGCTGCACCCTGAGTGCCAGCAGTTGTTGGAGCACGAATCCGACTTCGAGTTCCAACGGTGCGATGTCCTTCAGCCGATGGAGCAGCGATTTGATCTTGTGCGCGCCATGAACATTTTCAACCCTGCTTACTTCACCGCCGGTGATCTCCGGCGGGCGATCCGCAACATCCACGGTTGTCTCGCTCACGCCGGCTTGTTTGCCACCGGCTCCAATCAAGACAGCCGTTCGCCAGTGGACGGCGCTATCTACCGCAAAAGAAACGCCGGTTTCGAGCGACTGCTGGCGTTCGGAGCTGGGAGTCCTGTGGACGCTGTGATTGCCGGGTTCGACGACGCGGCATCGTCCCAGGCGTGCCCCTGAGGGACGGCGCCAGGCAATGGAATCCGGCCGCACTAGTGTCGGAGTTCCAGGAGGCACGCTGCACCTCGCCGCCCGCCGCAGCCACCGGTGCTCTCCGACAACCCAGACGGCCTCACGCAGAGGATTGACTTCGGCAACCATGCTGCGCAATGCGCAGCATACCGGTCACGCATGTCACCGGTATGCCGAGGCGAGGGGCAAGGAAATGGACCCGGAACCAGGCTACTTCTTACGGTGGCGGATTTTCGCGCGCATACGGCGTTTCTTGCGTCCGATTTTGCGCCGACCCTTACCAGTCTTCTTCGTACCCACTCCGGGTCTCCACATGCAAGGCGTGTTTAGACAAACAGCGGTGTGCCCCCACAAAAAGGCAAGTCGCCAGTCTAACATGGCTGCCAGTCCGGGGACAAGGGCGTGGACAACGATCTTTTGCCGCCACGCCACGCGGGAAGAAGTGACCCGCTCCAGCCAGCCTGCCAAGAGTCGGCTGGTGTTCCCCTCAGCGGGCGTCGCGCAGGCGCGCCGAGCCAGTTCGCTCAACGGGACCGAAAACTAAAGCGTCCACTGGTCGAAGTCGCGTTTCAAGGCGTGCTCGATGAGCGTCAGCAGCACGTTCGGATCGTACGGCTTACGCACAAAGAACTCGCAGCCCGCTGCCCTGGATGTCCGTACAACGTCCGCTCGGTCTGACCCGCTGACGATGATGATCGGAATGTGGCACGTCTCGGGCGAGTCAACCAGCTCTTCGCAAACGGTGAAACCATCCAGATCGGGCAGTCGCAGGTCGAGCAGGACCAGGTCAGGCCGGTGTTCCCGCGCTTTGCGCAGGCCTGTGCGGCCTTCGTAAGCCAAAACCGTGGTGAATCCCTGCTTCTGAAGACGGTTCGATAGCACTTCCACCTGGGCCTGATCGTCGTCCACAATCAGGATCGAATGGCGGCGATCGGATTCCGATTCCACGGGTTGCAGCTGGGCCATTGCGTCTTGAATCATGGCCGATCCTGTGAGCGAACGGATGATACGCCAAAAACTCGCCGCAGTAGAGGCGTTTGCCTACCGCTTGGCATACGGAACAACCCTAGGTCAGCTGACAGCGGATGTCAAACAAATTCCCGATAAAACGGTCTTTCCGTACGGCTCCCGCTTTCACGGCCACCGGCGCACGCGACCCGCGGATACTCGATGCCAGGTGAACTGCAATCAATGGGGGGTGTGATCGCTGGAGCTCGCCCGTTGGCTGTCGTTTGTGAGCTACACTTCCTGTTGTGGACTCCCATCCCCCGAATGTCGAAGACCTCCAGGAATCCCCCCCGAAGGAAGGAATCCCCGACCCATGCCGGCACAGGTTGTCAGAAACAACGTCCTGCAGCAGTTTGTCGAGCGAGCCAGTTCCCTCTATTCCCTGCCTGCCGTGGCGATGGAGGTTCTCGAGCTAACGGGTCGCCCCGACGTGGACGCGGCGGCGCTGCGCGAGTGTGTGGAGCGTGATCCGGCACTGACCGCCAAACTGCTGCGCGTGGTCAACAGCTCGATGTTTGGCTTGAGCCGGGAAGTCTCGGATCTGACGCAGGCGTTGACCTTGTTGGGGGTCAAGCCATTGAAGCTGTTGGTACTCGGCTTCAGTCTTCCCAAGGGATTGTATGCGGGTGTCGAAGGCGAGACCTTGCAACGATTCTGGCAGTTCACGTTGGTCAAGGCGGTGGCGGCGCGGGAGCTGTCCAAGACCTTCTGGCACAAAGCGGGTGATGAGGCGTTCATTGCCGGTCTGCTGCAGGAGATCGGCATACTGGTACTGGTGAACGAGCTCGGCGAGTCGTACATCAACTTCCTCAACAGTGTGCACGAGCAAGGTGCGGACCTGACTGCTTTGGAGGCCGAGACGCTGGGTTTTGATCATGCGATCCTCAGCGCACGATTGCTCGACCATTGGCGTCTTCCCGCGATGATCGTCCAGGCGGTATCGGTCCCGCACGACAGCGAGCGAATCGCGGCGTTATCTGGGAATGACGCGGAGCTGCCGCAGATACTGCACCTGGCCACGTTGATTGCTTCGATCATCGTCAATGGATGTCACCAACGGATGTCCGAGTTGCTGGCAGCCAGTTCGCGTTACCGAGGTATTACGGTCGAGCAGATTGACCAGTTGTTGGACAAACTGCAGGAGCAAGTCGCGTTGATGGCGAACATGTTTTCGGTTCGCGTGGATCAGGAGGAGTCGTTTCGCGACATCATGTCGCGGGCGCATCAACAGATGTCGGAAGCGGCGCTCGACGCCCTGCCTGACATGGTGGGGGGGGGCTGCGGGAGTTTGGTCCGGCGCGAGCAGGAGGCGTTGCACAACGCGTTGGATGTCTATGCGCAGAATTATCTGGACCTGACCCAGTCGGTTTCGTCGCGCGCGAACTGCGCCGCGGGCAAGCCGGTCTCGGCGCCCGTTCCCTGCAAGTCGGCCGGTGGCGCGGGCAGCGCGTCACATCGCCATGACCGCACTTCCGATCCCGGGCTGCTGGGGCGGCTCCAACGGGCGATGGCGGCCTGTCGCAACCAACAGTGTGAACTGAGCCTGGTGCTGTTGGAGGTCGACGATTACGATCATCTGCTCGTCATGCAAGGTCCCGATCGGACAGGCCGGTTGATGGCGGCTATCAAGCATGCCGCAGAGCAGTTGTCGGATGTACTCTGCGAGTGCGTACTGGTGAGCGATACGCGATGTGCCGTCGTACTGCCGGAATGCGATCGGCAGCAGGCGGTCAGGCTGGCCCGCACATTCCTCGACGCCATGCCGATGTGGTTGCTTGATCGGGGTGAAGTCGACACGATGATCACGTGTAGTGCAGGGGCGGCCACCCTGGCGATTGTCACGCGTTCCTCTCGGTGCGAGGACCTGATGGATGCGGCGGATCGCTGCCTATTCGCCGCCAGGCGTTCCGGCGGTTCAGTCGTCAAGAGCATTGACGTGATGTGAACGATCGTCCCGCCGGCGTCGCAGTCACCGCTTCCTGCCGCGTATCGGACGCGCGGGCCACCCCTGTTCTCCGCGGTGACATGGTCCGTGGCGGCCCGCTAATTCCGAGTGGCCGGGGCGGGGTGCCGCAGCCATGGACCGTCGAGTTCTTTGTCACCGGGATGGATCGTGGGGTGGATGATCTTCAGCACGGGTGTCGGCTGCTCGATGAAGTTGGGCAGCGTAGCATCGAATGTCCGTTGAAGTGGGGGGGGGGTGACGTCGAGCCGCTGCACGTGGGGAAGGTTCGCTGCCGTGCCGTGCCGCTCGTTCGATAGTGTTACGAGAGGGTGGCTGGCCGAACGGAGTGTGAATGTTAGACTGATGATCGCGAGGGCGAGGCCAGTGTAAACAGCAGTCATAGTGCCGATCTCAGGTGCCCATGCAGAGGAGGCGAGCTGGGGAGGAGAGGCTGCTCCGGCTTGGCGTCTCAGAGGTTGCGCGTCTCAAACAGGTGGTGCTTCTCGACGATAGTGAACGGTAGTTCGCACATTACGAGAGTCAAACGTTGGGCAGGCTGCTCGGTGACGGCTCTGTGCAGAGTCTTTGGCGGATGGAGTAGGGGGATGGCGGATGGCGGATGGCGCGGCTCCTGCGGCGCCGTGAAAGGGTGACGGAAAGCCGGCCTTCGCGACAGACTGGCCGTCGCAGGAACGTGAATTCCAGCGAGTCGAAGTGGCGATCGTGGATGCCCTGGAGGCTTGATTGAATTGGTGAAGGAACCGGTGTGTGCCACCGGAGTTGTTGCGATGCGGACCGTTGTGCGCCCTCTGCTGGTCATCTGCCTCGTGTTGCTCGTGCCGATTGTGCCGTTTCTTCTGCTGGGTGGGGTGTTGGAGGGGTGGTTTGCCGCCTGGGCAGAGCACCCCAAATCGGAGCTCATCGTCGCGGCTGTCGTGGCGGGATTGCTGACCACCGACATTCTGCTCCCCGTTCCGTCCAGTCTGGTGAGCACGTTTGGCGGCGGGGCGCTGGGCGTCTGGTGGGGAACCCTGGTTTCGTGGCTAGGCATGAACGTGGGAGCGGCGATCGGATTTGCGCTGGCCCGCTGGTTCGGCCCGCCGGTGTCTCGTTGGCTGAGCAGTCCCGGCGACGTCCAGCGACTCAAGAACGCCAGCGATCGCTACGGGCCGTTGGCATTGATCCTGGCGCGGGGGGTTCCGGTGTTTGCCGAGGCGAGCATATTGCTGCTGGGAATTCACGGATTGTCGTGGAAGAGGTTTTTGCCGGCGCTACTGGCGAGCAACCTGGGGATTGCGTTGGCCTACTCCGTGTTCGGGACGTACGCTGCTCAGCATGCCTGGCTGCCGTTGGCCATGGGGGTGTCGATTGCGCTGCCGCTGCTGTTGACCACGCTGGCTCGCTGGTGGCTCGCGGCCGCGATTGGTGCGGTGGATGAATGAGCAGCGGATGAGCGTGTCTGCGACGCCGATGCGGCGGAAGTGGTGTGCGGCCGGTGGCTGCTCGACATCTCGCCGCGCTCCGCTTCGGATCGCTGGCGTAGGGGAGTGTGAACGACATCGAATTTCAAGGGGAAGCCGATATCATGAAGGAAGGTCAGACGCCTCGCGGCAGCCTGGACGCATTGTTGGAATGTCGCGATACCGCGTTGTGGGATGTGCAGACCAAGGCTGACGGTCCCCAGGGTTCGCTGCCACTAACCGATCACATGTTGCGGGAGTGGCCCAGCGGCGATCTGTTCGGGCTGACGCAGAACGCCGCGATGGGGTGGTCCCCGGAAGAGCTCTTGGCGCCTCAGTATTTGATTTTGAGTACGCAGGGAGGGTTGCGGCGACCGGATGGCACGCCGGCGGCGCTGGGCTACCACACGGGACACTGGGAGGTGGGCTTGTTGGTCCAGGCCGCTGCCGAACGAATCAAGGAGTTGGGGGGACTGCCGTTCGCCGCCTACTGTTCCGATCCGTGCGACGGGCGGACGCAGGGTACGACCGGCATGTTTGACAGTTTGCCGTATCGGAACGATGCCGCGGTGGTCCTTCGCCGTCTGATTCGTTCATTGCCCATGCGTCAGGGCGTGTTGGGGATCGCGACGTGCGACAAGGGCTTGCCGGCCATGATGATGGCGCTGGCCGGTATGCCGCAGTTACCCAGCGTCTTGGTGCCGGGCGGGGTGACGCTGCCGCCCGTGGTGGGCGAAGACGCCGCCAAAGTGCAGACCATCGGTGCCCGGTACGCGCGCGGCGAGATCACGTTGGAAGAGGCGGCGCGGGCCGGATGCACGGCGTGTGCTTCGCCCGGTGGCGGGTGCCAGTTCATGGGGACGGCGGCCACATCCCAAGTGGTGGCCGAGGCGTTGGGACTCGCCCTGCCCCATTCGGCACTGGCACCCAGCGGTCAGCCGATTTGGCTGGAGCTGGCCCGCCAAAGCGCGGTCGCACTGCTGCATTTGGAACAGCGCGGCATTCGGCTGCAGGACATTCTGACCGTGGAGTCGCTGCGCAATGCCATGGTGGTCCACGCTGCCTGTGGGGGTTCCACGAATCTCCTGCTGCACATTCCCGCCATCGCCCATGCCGCGGGCCTGCAGCGGCCCACCGTACACGATTGGATGGAAGTGAATCGGAGTGTCCCGAGGCTGGTGGACGTGCTCCCCAACGGGCCGGCGAACCATCCGACCGTGCGCGTCTTTCTGGCTGGTGGCGTTCCCGAAATCATGCTGCACCTCCGCCAACTCGGCCTCCTCCATCTTGGTGTATTGACGGCGACGGGTCAGACGCTGGGCGAAGTGCTGGATTGGTGGCAGGGGAGCCAGCGCCGCCGCGTGCTCCGCCAACTCCTGCTCCAACGAGACGGTATCGATGCGGATGAGGTGATCATGTCCCCCGACGCGGCTCGGCGCAGAGGATTGACGAGCACCGTCTGTTTCCCTGTCGGCAACGTTTGCCCGCAGGGTTCGGTGATCAAAGCCACGTCCATTGATCCCGCCGTGGTCGACGCGGACGGCGTGTATCGCAAGCTCGGACCGGCACGCGTATTCACGAGCGAACGAGCGGCCATTGCCGCCATCAAGGACCAGGGCCCGTCGTCCATCAAGTCTGGCGATGTGCTGGTCCTCCTCGGGCGCGGACCGCTCGGCTCAGGTATGGAAGAAACCTATCAGCTCACTTCCGCCCTCAAATATCTGCCGTGGGGCCGTGACGTGGCGGTGGTCACCGATGCGAGATTCTCCGGCGTCAGTACCGGCGCCTGCGTCGGCCACGTCGGCCCTGAAGCGCTGGCAGGGGGGCCCATCTCGAAACTGCGGGACGGTGATCTGATCCGTATTGAGGTCGACCGAAACCAGCTGCTCGGAACGGTCGACATGGTGGGTACGGTCGGGTGTGAGACTTCCGTCGCCGAGGGAACTTGCATGCTGGACCAACGCACGCCACACCCGTCGCTCCGTCCCGATACTGCACTGCCAGACGATACGCGGCTGTGGGCCGCCCTGCAGCGTCTGGGAGGGGGGACGTGGGGCGGTTGTGTCTACGATGTCGAACGTATCATCGCCGCGTTGGATCGTTACGAAGCAGAATCGAATGCGTCCCGCAAGTCTTAACCAACGCGTCCCGCAGGACCCGTGACGGCGGCAGCGTCCCCCTGCCGTCCTCCCCAATTCCCGGCTGCCTGCCTCACAGGTAGACGCGGCGATTGTAGATGTACCATTCCAGTGCGAGGATGAGCAGGCCGAGGAGCACGATCCACTTCCACAATTCGCGGCGTGTCGGCTGCATCTGTGACGAAGCGGTTACGGTTGCGTGTCCCAGTTCGAGCATGGGGCGCGGGCGAATATTGCTTTCGCGCGAATCGAACAGGTTCACCACGAACCGTTGCACGAGATTGCTGCCGTCGTGTTGCACCGTGTAGACGCCGACGGCATCACTTTCGGCGAACACGAACACGCGGTGCCCGTCGGGTTGCAGCTGCCTTGTTTTTCCGTCCGGCAAGACGACCGTCAAGGTGTCGGCGTTGGAGGGGGAGCGGAATGTGAGAGGCGTACCCGGATGGGCGTTCAGGACACCCGCGGCGCCGTGGCTGCCTCCCAGGTACCGGACGACGTTATAGATGAAGACCGGAAAGCTCGGTCGCAGGGGCCAGGTCGTGTTGGGAACGGTCTGGCCGTTGTCGCTGGTCAAGAGTGGAAAGCCCACGACGGCATCCTCGAATCCTTCCCGGGGGCCGATCGCGAACATCGGTCCGATGGCGGAATCGAAGAGGACCGTGCTTCCCAGCGGCGGTGTAAGCTTGTGTCCTTCCGCAATCTGGACATAGTTCATATCCACAAGCTGTGTCAGCGGGTGGACTCGATCAATGTCAATAATGGTGGGAGGGCCGTCGGCCGGGCCCCGCTGCCAGGTATCTCCGGGGGGGAGGGCATCGAGAAACAACGTATTCGCTTGGGGCATGCTCTGCGGCTGACAGCGGTCATAGATGATCAGGTCGTACGCGCCGGTGGCCACGTGGGATTGGTGGGTCGCGTCGGCCAGCACGGCGGGATCGGCGAATGCGACTTCCGCGATGTCGGTAATCTGTTGTGTTTGCAGTGCGACGCGGAGTGTCTCGTCACCGGGAGTGACGAGCAGCACCTGTGCCGGGCGAGGGCGATTGATGGCTGCATAGGCGACGTTGTCGAGGGGCAGGCAATCGTCATGCTGCATGACGAGTTTCAGCATGGCCTCGTCCAGGTCGGGCAATTCGAAATGCCAACCCTTCTCTTGGCCGGCGTCGATCGTCTGTTCCACGAGATCGACCGACACGTCGTCGATGAACAGTTCCAGCAGCACGGTGACCGGCTCGCTGCCAAAATTCGCGACGCTGGAAAACGCCTGCATCCGCTGGGGGTTTTCCGGGTTGCGGTCGGTGGCAAAGGCGACGATGCCAACGTTGTCGGCGTCGGGCTGCCCGCAGGGAACGAACACCGGCTCGAGATTGCCGAGGGAGAAGTCCGACACGGACGGAAATCCCCCGTCGCTGAAGATATACATCGTGGCGGGCAAGGCTTCTTCCACGGCTTGATTGTCTTGCAGCCGAGTCAAGCCGGGATTAGCCAGGCCGGCAGCCGCCCGCAATGCGTCGGTCAGGTCGGTGCCGCGGGAGGTGGGTGCGATCGCCTCGATCTGTCGGCGCAAGGCGCGCCGGCTCTCCGTGTACGTCTGTACGACCTGGGCCGAGTCGGAGAAGGAAATGACCATGGCCGAGTTGCCGGCCTTCATCTGCGCGACGATTTCCAATGCTTGCTGCTTGGCCCGCTCCAGTCGTGTCGGCGGCTCGTCGCGAGAGGACATGCTGGCCGAGTTGTCGATCAGCAGGACGAACCGTTCGTCGGCCAGTTCCTGGCCGCGCCAGCCCGGGCGGAGCAACGCCAGGATGATCAGGGCGACCAGGATCAGTTGCAGCAACAGCAACAGATTGCGGCGCAACCGTTGCCAGATCGTATTGACGTGGAGATCCTCGATGGTGCGGCTCCACAGGAAAGTGCTCGGGACCTCCCACGGCTGACGTTTCAATTTCAGGAAGTAGAGCAGAATGATGGCCAGTGGGATGCACCCCAGCGCCACCCACTGCCACCACCATAGTGTGTTGAGCACACTCATCGCACCAATCCCCGCTGCCGCAGGTACTTGGTGACCATCTCTTCGACCGGGACGGCCGTACTGGCCAGCATGTACGTCATGCCGCGGCGCGTGCAATAGTGGCGGGCGCCGTCGATGAAGTTGGCCAGCGTGCGTTTGTAGCGGTCCAACAAGGGGCGGCTGACCGTGATTTCCGCGACATCCCCGTCCTCGCAATCGATCAGCCGCAGATCACCCTTGAGCTCCGGATCAAGTTCCTCCGGCGACAGAATGTGAATCACGAAGACATCCATCTGCTGAGCCACCAAGGTGCGCAGCGCGTGCTCGTAGCCGGCCTTGTCCATCAGGTCCGTCAGCAGCACGAGAATACCCTTGCCGCTGCTGCGGAGACAGAAGTTTCTCACGCCGTCAGCGAGCGATACATTCTCTCCAGCCGCCAACTCCTCCAGGTATTGCAGCATTCGCCACAAGCTGCGACGACCGCGCAACACCGGACCTTGGACGTGCCGCGAGGCCGATAGCGCTTCGATCTTCACGCGGTCGGCGCGGACCAGCCCCACGAATCCCAGTGCCGCTGCCAACTGCTTGGCGTAGTGCAGCTTGGTCGGATCGCCGAAATTCATCGAGAGACTGGCATCCAGCAGCGCGAAGAAATGCAGGTCCTCTTCCTCCAAGAAGAGCTTCAGAAACAGCTTGTCAAGCCGAGCGTAGAGGTTCCAGTCCATGAACCGCAGGTCATCACCGGCCACGTAGCTGCGGAAGTCCGCGAACTCGACACTCTGGCCCTTGCGCCGACTGCGTCGCTCCCCTTTCAAGCGGCCGCGGAAGATCTTGCGGCTCACCAGTTCCAGGCGTTCTAGCCTCGCCAGGAGTTCGGGAGACAGCAGGTTGGACGACGGCGGAACGGAATTCATGAAGCCACAAACACTGATAATGGTACGGGGGATGATCCTTGATCGCGGGTATGGCGGCAAGCGCGCGGCGTGCTAGGCGGTTAACCGACCCGACGGCAGCCGTGGTGACAGGGCGGGCTTGATCCCCTTTCTCGGAAACTTGTTCCAGGATTTCGAGCAGGACTTGGTCGGTGTCGATTCCCTCGGCTTGGGCCTCGAAGTTCAAAATCACTCGATGCCGCATGGCGGGGAGAAACACGCGGCGGATGTCCTCAAAACTCACGTTGTAGCGGCCCTCGAGCAAGGCCCGCACCTTGGCGGCCAACGCCAGTGTCTGGGCGCTGCGCGGACTGCTCCCCCACTGCAGGTACTGATTGGTAATGGGCAGTGCGAAGTCCCCCGCCGGGTGCGTGGCCAGGCAGAGTCGCACGATGTAGTCCTGCACGTGCTGAGCCAGGATGACTTCGCGGATCAACCGCTGCCAACGTTGTATCTCCCCTCCGTCCATGACCTTGGCCGGTTCCACGTGGAGACCTCTGGTGGTCCGATCGATGATGGTGGCCAGTTCCTCACGATTGGAATATCCGACAATCAGTTTGAAGAAAAACCGGTCGACCTGGGCTTCCGGGAGCGGATACGTCCCCTCCTGCTCGATCGGGTTCTGGGTGGCCATGACAAAAAACGGCTGCTGTAGTTCGTAGCGAACACCGCCGATGGTCACCGTACCTTCCTGCATGGTCTCGAGCAGTGCTGACTGCGTCTTGGGAGTGGCTCGGTTGATCTCGTCAGCCAGGCAGATTTGCGTGAAGATCGGGCCGCGCTGAAATTCGAAGATCCGCTTGCCGTCCGGGGCCTCCATCACCATGTTGGTTCCCAGAATGTCGGCTGGCATCAAGTCCGGCGTGAATTGTATGCGATTGAAATGCAATTCCAGCGTCTGGGCCAAGGTGCGCACCAGAAGCGTCTTACCCAGTCCGGGCACACCTTCCAGCAGACAGTGGCCGCCGACAAACAGGCAGGTCAGGACGCCGTGCACGATCTCGTCGTGTCCCACGATAACACGACGAATCTGGTCGTGGACCGCGTGGTATCGGGCCCGGAACTCCTCGGCTTGTTTCTGCAGTGATTCGCCAACGCTCATGGGTGCTCCCCGGCCGCCAATAGAGTTTTCTTGGATAACACGCGCCCACCGTGCGCAGCTGCAACATCGGATTACCAGGTGTTATCTTCTGGGCGCAGCCTGCCGCCGCCTCGCGCATGTGCACGTCGTTGCGATGACACCAGAACTATCCCACAAACCCACTCGATTTGCCAGCGGGAACCGATGCGGCTGCCGTCCGCGCTGAGTCAGTGCTGCTGGAGACGCCTCAATCCTGCTTGTGTTTCTTCTCATGTTCCAGACGAGCCAATCGTTTGGCCTCCAGCAGCCGAGCCGTGTAGGAGTCCGCCTCCGATTGATCGACCGGTGGCTTTTCCTTCGGCTTCTGGGGCCGTGCCGAGGAACGTGACGCGGCGGCCGCGTCATCCAGTACGCGGTCCGCGTCGCGAGTCTCCGGATCTCCCTGCTCGTCGTCGATTTGCGGTTCGAAGCGCGTTGCGGCGCGCCGCTGATCGATGCTCTGCGCCAGTTCCGCCTTGGTACTCCGCAACCGCTCCAATCGCTCCTCCACCTGCTGGTCAGGTTCCCGAGGGCGGATTTTCTCCACCACCCAACGATAGGCAGGCAGGATCCAGTCTGCCGTGACCGTCACGCGTCGCACAAACACGTCCGCCAGGAACACACACGCCGACAGCAGCAGGAGCAGGGGCCAAATGTCGCGGATACTGACCGCTTTCGGCAAATCCTCCCGGAACGGGTTGAGGATTAACAGTTGGTCGAGGTTGGCAGGATCCAGATCCGCGTCGGCCAACACGCCCGGCTCGCCGCCGGCCGGCCGGAGGGAGACGAGATTCTGCAGCAAGCCGACGTTCGTGTCGCGATCGCGAAACTCGGCCGAATACGGCACGTTGACGCCGCTTAACAGCGGCGCTTCACCGGGATGAGGGACGATGGTCAAAAGATAACTGCCGGCCCGATCCGCCGCAAATTCCCCGACATAGCGTCCCGACGCCAGCTGCCTGATCTGGAAATCGAGAGGCGTCAAGTCGGGCCCGACCGCGGATCCCGTCATCTCCAGGAAATTTCGGAACTCGTCGTGTTCGTCCAATGCCGTGATCACCACGCGGACTTTGCCATCCCGCACGTCGGTGGCCACGGTGTACTTGCCGCGGTCGCTCGACGGCCGCATCGCCCAGCGGACCAACTGGCTGTAGAACTTGTCGTAATTCTCCCATTCGGTCCAGGCGGAAGCCCAGCGGTGCCCCGCATCCGTCGTCACGACAGCCGTCCGCCCCAGTCCATAGGTCCACGCCGCCACGACGGTCGAGTTGCGGGATTCGGTCGGGATGGGGGACCGGATGGCCACCTCGACCAGCGGGTTGTCCTTAACCGTTGTCAGGACCATACCCTTGATCGGCGGCAGCGGACCTTCGATTCCTGCCAGCATCTCGTGCGGATATACCACGCGCGGAGCGACGTTGTCCAGGTCCTTGACCAAGGGCCGTGCCACGCGCCGCGCTTTGCGCTGATAAATCCTCGGGAGCACCTTCGGGTCCTTCACCACGTAGTATTGGCCGCCGGTGGTCGAGGCGAGCGACTGCAGTGGCGTGCTGCCGGCCGGTCCATGCGTTCCCACCGCCACCGTCGTAATCTTGACGCCCGCTTGCACGAATAGGTTGACGGTTGCCGCGAACGGCGGAGCGGGATCGCCATCGCTGATGACAATCATGTGCTTGACGGCGGCGGGGACGCTGTTGAAGGCCGCCAGCGACATCTTCATGGCAGGTTCAAAGTCGGGCATGTCCCCCGGACTCATGCGACCCAGCAGAGCCAGCATCTGCTTGCGCTGGCCGCTGGTGCGGATCAATCCCTGTCTGCCCCCCCAGAGCCACGTGTTTTGCCCGAAATTGTCCCAGTGGATCAGCCCGCAATAGTCCATCGGTCCCAAGGCTTGGATCGCCTCCCGCGCCACGACTTTCTGCCAGTGATTCCCCTCGGCTAATTCCGAGGCGTGCATCATTAAAACCAACGCGCCTACGGCCTGAATCTCCGCGTTCTTGATCTGAAAATCGACCGGCATGGCGACCTCCAATTCCGTGTTGGCCCAGCCGCCGGCGCCGAAACTGCTGGGACCACCTAACATGATGAGACCGGCTCCCATCTGTTGCGTATTGCGGACCAGCATCGAAATCTGATCGTCACGAAAACTCGTCACGCTATTTGCATCGTCACCACTGCTCCGCGGCACGTTGGCGAGGATGACGCAGTCGTATCCCTGCAACTCGTGCAGGCTGTTGAAGAGCTGATTACTCGCCTGGACATCGATCTCCAGGTTCATCAGCCGCAGACGTTCCACCAGGTAATCGAACTCGCCGCGCTGGTCACTGTCTTCGATCAGCAGGACGCGTCCTTTCCCGCGCACATAAGTGAAGGCGGATGCCTGATTGTTCTGTGGCATCAAGTCGTCCCGCGGATCGTCGGGGACGAACACGGCCTGATAGGTATAGATGGCGGGCTTGTCGATGCTATGGCGAAACCCCAGCACGGTTTTGCCGGGCGGCAGCTCCACCGGATCTTCACCGATCAACTCCTCTCTTCCTCCCAGACTGCGGGTGAGACGCAGTCGGCCACGCACGGTTTTCGTCGGCCCGTCCGCCGTCGGTTCCATGAAGTTGTTCAACACCGTGCGCACTTCGAACGGGGTCCCGCGGCGGACGTCGGCCGGAATCGTGATCTTCTCCACCGCCACTTCGGCCCGCGTGCTCAGTCGCACCGGGACCACGTCAATGCCGATCCCGTTGCTGGCCAGCGTGGGCGCCACCGAAGCCGCGTTCCCAATATTCTCGTTGCCATCGGTGACGATCACGATCCGCTTGGCGGTGTCTTCGGGGAATGCCGCCTGGGCCAGCTTCAACGCGCTTTCCAGATTGGTCGCGTCTCGGCGTTCCAGCAGTGTTTCAAAGGAGCCGGTGTCCGGCACGTCGTCGTCGAACGGGGGGACTTCAATCGCCGCCTCGCGGCCAAACACAATCACGCCGGCGCGGTCCTCGCGCCGAGCGTCGCGGTGCGATTGGACTTGCTGAACGACATAGTCGCGCATCAGCTCCCGCTTGGCGTGCGGGATGCTCTCGGACTGGTCCAGCAGATAAATGACCGTTACCTTGTCGCTGATGCGCTGCAGTTGGATTTCCGCCAGAGCGCAGATGAACAACGCCGCCACCAGCGTCCGCAGGCCAATCGCCAGGAGTCGCCGCAGGTGGCCCAACGACGCCAGGGATCGGAAACTCAGCGCCCAGAACACCGGTAGCAGCAGGAGCAGCCACAGGAATTCGGGGCGGTCGAAGCCCAGTAACAGATTCCTCATAACCCGCTTTCGTCTCCCCCCCGGGTTGACCCACCCGCGTCGATCCAGTTTACCCGGGGCAACGTTCCTTTCCCATCCGCATCCGTAACCCCCGTCGCGGGGCCCGCTTCAGAAACTCAACCGCTGGACACGATGGTTGTACGTGTCCAGGACGTGAATCCGCTGCTGACTGTCCAACACCAGGGCCCACGGGTTGCTGAGTTGGCCCGACTCTCGTCCGCCGGTGCCCCAGCAGCCCAGCGACCGGCCATCGAGCGTGAATTTCTGGACCCGGTGGTTTCCCAACTCGCAGACGTACAAATGGTCATTGCCGTCCAGTACCAGTCCATAGGGATAGCTCAATTCGCCCGGGGCAGCACCCGCTTCACCCCACCAGCGCACCAACCGGGCCTGATCCCCCAGTGCATCAAAAACCTGGATGCGGTGATTGCAGGCGTCCGCCACCCAGATCTGGTCCTCGGCATCGATCGCCAGGCACTGTGGACGACTGAACTGTCCCGGATCGCGACCACGGCCACCCCATTCGAACAGGTATTTTCCCTCCCGCGTGAATTTCTGGATGCGGTCGAATTCCCCGTATTCGGCCACGTAATAGCAGCCATGCGAATCCTGCACCACGTCGGTGACAAAGCCGAATTCGCCCGGCCCGTTGCCCACTGTGCCGCCAATCGTCCGCTGCTCCAGCCATTCGCCTTGCGGCGTGTAGAACAGGATCCGGAAGTAATGCGTGTCGGCCACCAGTAAGTTGCCGTCCCGATCAATACTCAATCCGCATGGCTTACCGTTGGTGATGTCCGGAGTTCGCCATCCTCGTAAGTATTCGCCGTCGTCCGTGAAGACCTGTACGCGCCCGGTAATGTCCACGACGTAGATTTGATCCTGAGCGTCGATGGTCATCGCGCGCGGCTTCTGCAATCGTCCGGCCGAGATGCCGCGGCGTCCCCACACCAGGTCTGGAACGCCCGGCGGCAGAGGGTTGCTCAGACACCCGCACAACAGGGGCACACTCGCGCCCACCGCGCATACCGTGATCCAAGTCAGAACCGGGCGTTGAACTGCTAAGATAATACGAGCTCGCAAGAGCATGCCGACTCTGATTTCTGAGTAGGGGGAAGGAACACACGTTCCACGGGGAATCTGGGCCGGATCCTGGCCAGCGGAGAACCGCGGCTGGCCGCCGGCGCAGCGGCTGAGCAAGTCCTCCACGAGCGGCCGGTGATCTGACCGGTTCTGGCAGCGTCCGGCCGGAAAACGACTTGGAATGCCGCCGTACGCATTTTCTGATTGTACGAAGATCACACGGCCCGAAGTAGGTGCTTTGGTCAACCGTGGGGCGGGCACCTGAGCGTGGCCCATTTCACGTCGCGACACGACCAAGTGTCCAATTCTCTTGGCAGGGTACGCATTTCTCCCCGTGCCCGAGCCCTTGACTGCGGATCTGGGGACTCGGGGAGTTGACGGTTGGGAAGCACCGCAATAATGGATAGTGAATGACTGATGATTGTTTGTCAGGCAGTCACCCATCCTGACCTGTCGACGGGGGAGAAGCTGATGTGCATCCTCCGGAGTGGGAGTCGACGCGCGGAGCAACGTTGAGCTGGTTTCGACAATATGCGGGTGAACCAGCCGCGCAAGGGCCTCCCAAATCTCCACGGACCGGTCCCTTGCGACACTGGGAGAACCACTTGACCGTGCGGCGCAACAACCTTTATAGTCATGAATTACGTCGAGTTCACGGGTTGTGATGGGCTGTCTGGCAGATTTCGGATGACGCTCCCCAGGCCAGGGCTCCAACGCTAGATAGGTTGTGAATACATGTCCGCCGTGGTAATTGACCTAGCCAACGTGGAGGACCAGCGTGATGTGGTCCACCGGGCTGTGGAGGCGCTGGCGGAAGGGCAGTTGGTGATATTTCCCACCGAAACGGTGTACGGTGTAGCGGCCAGCGCACTGAACGAAGAAGCCGTGCGCCGGTTGTTAGAGGCGAAAGGACGCCAACAGAATCATCCGCTGACGCTGGCCATCAAGAGTGCCGAAGACGCACTCGACTTCGTGCCGGGAATCTCGCCCCTGGGACAGCGATTGGCGCGGCGGTGTTGGCCGGGACCCATCACGCTGGTGTTGGATGACCAGCATCCCGACAGTGCCACGCGGCAGCTGCCCCCCATGGTGCGTGATGTCGTGGTTCCCGCCGGCACCGTGGGACTACGGGTCCCAGCCCACCCGCTGATCCTGTCGGTGCTGCGTCTGTCGGCGGGGCCGCTGGCGTTGACGAGCGCCAATGTGTCGGGCGCGGCGGATTCCCTCACGGCGCAGCAAGCTCTGGAGTCGTTGGGCGAGAAGGTCGCGTTAGTGCTGGACGACGGGCAGTGCAAGTTTGCTCAGCCGTCGTCCGTGGTCCGCGTGCGCGGTAATCGGTGGGAGTTGTTGCGGGCTGGTGTGCTGAACCATACAACGCTCAAGAGACTGGCGAGTTACATTGTGCTGTTCGTCTGCACCGGCAACACCTGTCGCAGTCCCATGGCAGCCCACCTGATGCAGCAGCGACTGGCTGTGCGATTGGGGCGGACGGCGGATCAATTGGAGGAGTGCGGGCTGTTGGTCATGTCAGCTGGAATCGCTGCCATGTCCGGTGGCTGCGCCAGCCACGACGCGATTCGCGTGATGAGTGACCGAGGGATTGATCTCAGCCGGCACGAGAGTCAGCCGTTGAGCGATCGATTAGTGCGTTTCGCCGATGTCATCTTCACGATGACGCGCGGTCATCGCGACGCGATTCTTGCGCAGTGGCCCGGTGCCGCGTCGCGCACGATTGTGCTGGGGGCGCGCAGGGCGATGTCGCGGATCCCATTGGCGGCACCGTGGAGATTTACCGCAAGTGTGCGGACCAGATTGATGAGTTTCTGACACCGCACATTGAGGGACTGGATCTTGACAGTATCCTCGCTGCGGACGGCTTGGGAGGATAGAGCAACATGCGGATTTCGGTGGGGAATGACCATCGTGGCCTGGAAGTCAAGCGACGCCTGACGGAACTGCTGGCGCGGCTGGGGCACGACATCGTGGATGAGGGAACCAATAACGATCAGTGCGTCGACTACCCTGACATTGCCAGTGAGGTGGCGGGCAAGGTCTCGCGAGGCGACGTGGATCGGGGGATCCTCGTGTGCGGCACCGGGATCGGCATGTCGATTACGGCCAATAAATTCCACGGCGTGCGGGCCGCCACCTGCAATGATGCCGTGACAGCCGAAATCAGCCGCCGCCATAACGACGTGAACGTCCTCTGCCTGGCGGGTGACTTGTTGGGCCAGCGGAATATCGACCGTCTGATCGAGATCTGGTTGGATACGCAATTTGAAGGCGGCCGCCACGCTCGGCGGCTCGAGAAAATCGCCCAGATCGAACGAGATGGCGCGAATCGGCCGCCGCCTTGACGAAACGGCCATCTGGCTGTCGTGCGCATCGCTCGCTGCCACCATGGCTCCGTCCCCTCGGCACGGCGAAATAGACGTGCGGCGCCATCCTGCCTGCCTCGCGCACCGTCTGGTTCGGGCCATGCGCGGCGGGCCATGCGCGGCCTTGGCAAGCTGCTCTCCAGGGTCTGCGAAAGCCGGCACGGATGACGGCAGTTCCCGATCTTGCTCGCTGCCCGACATACACTTTGGCGATCGTATCGATCATGTCGAGGCCCTGGGCGGGAACTTTCCCCGATGGCCTTCTTTCGAGGCGGCGAACTCTTGCGACCGCGCGAATTGCTGGTACAGTCGAGATTTGAGCGAGCTCACTGAGTCTCGGTCAGGATACCCGTTCTATACGTTTGTCAGTACAGGTGTGCGAACGATGTCGGAAGATCCCCGTACAACGTCCGACGATGTCGACCAGCTGCTGCTCAATGCACGGCTGCGCGACGAGCTGGAACCGTTTCTCGACGAATCGATCGATCTGGTGAACATGCGCCGGATGAGTACGCCGTCCGAGAACGAATATCTGGCCTCCATTCTGGCCTGGGAGCGGGCTCCCGTCTTGCCGCTCAGCAAGTGGTTTGAGCCGGAACTGGTCCTGCCACAGCCCGATGGATTGCATGATCAGCAGTTGCACGAACTACTGTGGGCCACGATCGATAAGCTTTACGGCAAGCGAATCGTCCTGGATTTCACCGATCACCTCTCGGATCGGGAATTGTATTGCCTGCTGATCCGCGACATCCTTCCGTCACCCGAGAAAAAGATCGACGTCCCCAAGAACTACCTGCATTGGCATTGTCTCGACGGAGATGACGAGCCCGAGACATGGCTGCGCTATTACGCCTCACAGGAAGAGCGGGAGGCGTGGGCGCAGGAAACCGGGCAGGAGCTGCCGCCCGCCCAGTTTCCCCCTCATCCGCGCATCATGCCTCGCCGTTGCTCCTGACGTGGGCCGCGGCCCGAGCGAATGTGCGGCGCGGCGCACCGTTCTCGGACGATCGCGCCGCCTGCCTGGGGGGAAGGACGCCCGACCGGTCCGCTGATGGCCCGACGCAACTGCCCGGTCTTCCCAGTCGGGATGCCTTGCCGCCACGACGCGTCTTACTGCGTTCCCTCAGTTGGGGGAGTGGTACAGGCGAATTCACTGTCGAGAGTGCCCTGACACGGGCCGAAGTCGACATTTTCTTGCGCCGCCGAGCCAGATTCCGGCAGCAGGTCATGGCCTTGCATCGCGGCGTCTAAACCTCCCTTGCCTCGCCGCGCCGCGTTTTGCTATAAGTCCACCCGCTTTTCATCGAAGATGCTGGCATCGGCGTCGCCCTGCCACTGCTGAACACGGGCTGTTCCGGCTGACAATTGCGGCTGGGTAAGAGTCCTCTTCACGTCGGTGCGAGATGACCGCCTGTTGGCACCTGCCCGTTGGCAGTAGAGGACCATCGTGTCGCAGTCGTTCGCATTTCACCGATTTCGTATCCTGTTGGCGTGGCCGTTGGTGGCGATGGCCTTACTGACTACCGTGGGTGTATGGAGCGCGCGCGCCGAAGAGTATCTCGATATTCGCCGGACTCCTCCCGTCGAGGAGACTCCCTCTCCGCTCGTCCCAGCATCAGGCGAGTCGGCCGTGGAAACCAAGGCGGCAACCGGCGACGAGCCGAAGGACGAGGCTGCGGGCCTCGCCGCTTCTTCCGAGGTCGAAACCGCGTTGCCTGCGGAGCCCGTGCCTCACTGGTACGACTGGGCGATCCCCTCATCCTGGCAACTGCCGGACGTGTGGGAGAGCAGCTTTGAGTTGGGGATTGACGGTTCCGAAGGGAACTCAACCACGCTGACATTTCGATCCGGCGCGAAGTTGCGCCGCAAGGTCGATTGGAGCGATCTGAAAATCTCGCTGAGTTACGTGAAATCGACCGCCGAATACATCGAGACGAAGCACAATGCTCAACTCGATATGAATCACGACTGGCTGCTGGGCGATTCGCCGTGGTCGCTCTTCGGCAAAATGATCCTGGTTTATGACGAATTTCGTCCGTTCGATCTGGAACTGACCTTGAACTCTGGCGTTGGCTATCGTTTTGTGAACACGGATGCGACGACGCTCAAGGGGCGTTTCGGTTCGGGTGCCACGCGCCAATTCGGAGGTCCCAACAACACGTGGAGGCCGGAGGCGATGTTTGGCCTCGACTTTGAGCACAGGATTTCGGCACGGCAGAAGCTCCACACCACGGTCGAGTATTTTCCCGAGTGGGGAAACTACGAGTCCTTTCGTGTTCGCACCGATGCCGGGTGGGAGGTTCTGTTGGACGAAAAGACGAACATGAGCTTGAAGTTGGGAGTCATCGATCGTTACGACAGTCAGGCGGCCGGTTCGAAGCCGAATGCACTGGACTACTCGCTGCTACTTCTCTGGAAGCTGTGAACCACCGCCATCCGGCCGCGTCCCGTCCGTCTCGCGTCCCGTCCAGTTCGCCCGTCGGTCTGTGCCGCGTGACGGTACGTTCGTGGCCGCCGTCATGTGCCGGCCCGACGAGAAGTGCCACTTCATTGGTCGTCGCGGGCAAAGAACATCATATGTTGCCACGGCAGCTGTTCGAACTGTTTCGCCAGCCGAAGGCCGTTTGCGGGCAACTCCTTCATGATCTGTTCGCGACTCATCTTGTGCAGCGGCTTAATGGGGACGGCGGGATCCTCTGCTCGATACTCGACCAGCACCAGTCGGCCCCCTGGCTTGAGTGCCCGCCGCATGGCCGCCAGCATTTGCGGAGGGTGCGAGAATTCATGGTAGACGTCGACCAGCAGGATCAGATCCGCGCTTCGCTCCGGCAGGCGCGGATCGTGGAGCGACCCGAGGATCGGCGAAATGTTCTCGATTCCCGTGCGTTCGGCCCGGTCTCGCAGCATGGCCAACATCTCCGGTTGGATATCCACCGCCAGGATCCGCCCGCGAGGGCCGACGATCCTGGCCAGTTGCAGGCTATAGAAACCGTTTCCGCATCCCATGTCGCAAATGGTCATGCCGGATTCGATCCCGAGGTTGGCCAGCATGCGGGAGCAGCGTTCTTCTCTTTCTCGCACGTCGCGCAGCAGCCATTCCGCTCCCGAATAGTGCATTGTCTGGGCGATCTCGCGATCCATATACGTCGTGAGCGCCGGAGGCACCTGGGGCGGAGGATCTGCGAGTGCCGCGTCCGATTGTCCCAGGACTCGGTCGGCGTCATCCTGCTGGGCGGCCAGGGGAGTCGAGCCGATGGCGGAGCCCGCTATCAAGAGAGTCGCCAGCATGCCAGCCGATCGCCATGTTTGCCGAGAGGTCATTTGCGGGGAACACCTTTTTCTAGCCCAAGCGTCCGGCGCCGATTGGCGCCGCTCGTTGTTTGTAGGCGGGGCCAGGACGATTTGCGAGCCCACCGCGACAGAATGGAACGCGCAGGCTGACCTGGGGTGGCGATTCTCGGTGCGGCTCGCTCGGATCTTCCGCCACCGGAGGGTCGCCACGAGAATCGGCTGCCTAGGGCGACGATAGGATGTGGGGACGCGACACCGTTGGCGGTGAATCGCCACCTCAACAAACGACCGCCCGTCTCGTTGCCAGGCATCGTAGGCGTGCGATCGAAGCTAACACGGGCTCACCAGTTCGCGGAATCGCTGCCGCAAGTCGGCGGTGACCGGTCCTGGTTTGCCATCGCCGATCGTGCGGTCATCGACTTTCACGACCGGGATTATTTCCGCCGCGCTGCCGGTCAGGAAGCACTCGTCCGCGACATACACATCGTGACGCGTCAGGGGGATTTCACGCACCGCGATGCCTGCTGCGCCGGCCAGTTGCATGACGACTGCGCGCGTAATGCCTTCCAGGATTCCCGCGTCGGTGGGAGGCGTCAGCAGGCTGCCGCGCGCGACCAGGAAGATGTTGTCGCCGGTGCATTCGGCGACCTCCCCTTTGTGGTTGAGCATCAGGGCCTCGATGCAACCGGCTTGCATGCCTTCAATCTTGGCGAGGATATTGTTGAGATAATTGAGCGATTTGATTCGGGGGTTCATGGCGGCCGGGTGGTTGCGCAACGTGCTGGCCGTGACGATCTCCAATCCCTTCTGGTAGTGTTCCTCGGGATAGAGGGCCACGTGGTCCGTGATAATGATCACTTGCGGATCGGAGCACAAATGGGCATCCAGGCCGAGTGTCCCGCGGCCACGCGTGACGATCAGTCGCACGTAGCCATCCTGGATACGGTTGAGCGCCAAAGTGTCGTTGACGGCCTTTTCCATCTCTTCGATGGCGATGGGGATTTGCAGCCAGATCGACTTGGCCGAATCCCACAGCCGTTTGAGGTGTTCGTGCAGGCGAAAGACCTTGCCACGGTAACTGCGCATGCCTTCGAACACGCCGTCGCCATACAGCAGGCCGTGATCAAAGACGCTAATCGTGGCATTTTCCTTGTCGACATACTGGCCGTTGATGTAGACCTTGAGAGACATGATTGAGGTTGTTCCCGCCTGCCGTCGCGTAAGAGTCACGCTGCCTTGACCTGTCCTTCCACCAATCGCACGGTGCAATCAGCCTGATCTGCAATGGCCAGGTCGTGTGTCACCATGACTATAGTGAGGTTTTCTTCCCGGTTCAAGGTTTGCAGGATCTGCAGGATTTCCTGGCCGGTCTGCCGGTCGAGATTCCCGGTCGGTTCGTCGGCCAACAGCAGTCTGGGCGAGGCAATGAGGGAGCGGGCGATGGCGGCACGCTGCATTTCTCCCCCCGACAGCTCGCGCGGTTTGTGGGTCAGCCGATGCGATAAGCCGACCATTTCCAGCAGTTTCTTCGCCCGTGCCACGTAGGCACTCTTGCTGCGCCAGTAGCGCCAGATCCCCTCGGAGATCATGATCGGCATCAAGACGTTCTCCAACGTCGAGAGTTCGGGAAGCAGGTGATAGAACTGGAAGATCATGCCCAGGCTGCGGTTGCGCACGCGATCTCGCTTGGTGGCAGGAAGATTGTCGATCCGCCGCCCCTCAAAGTGGATTTCGCCGTGATCCGGCGCATCGAGCGTGGCCAGCAGGTGCAGCAAGGTGCTCTTTCCGGACCCGCTCTGGCCGACAATCGCCGTGAACGCGCCCTTGCGGGCCGTGAAGGCGACTCCCTGCAAGACGGGAATCGTCAGTTTGTCTTTGCGAAAGCTCTTGTACAAGTCGTGCGCCACCAGTTGTAATGCACTGCCACGGTCATTCATCGCGGTGGCGGCCTTGCGCTGCAGGGGCAAGACGTGCGGCGTGGGCTGGCCAGTGGGACGAGCCACAATGGGGCTGGAAGAAATCGCGGGTGTATTACTCATAGCGCAAGGCCTCCACAGGATGAAGACGAGCGGCACGTCGTGCCGGCAGAACACTCGCCAACACGGCGATCATCATGGCACCGACCATCACGCCAAACACCGTGTGCATTTCCACGATCGTGGGAATTTCCTGGAAATAGTAGACCGTGGGATCGAAAATCGGTCGGCCGGTCAGCCATTCCAGGGCGGCCGCGATCTGGTTGATGTAGCGCACGAACAGCAGTCCCAAGCCCAGCCCGACGCCGGAGCCGACCAGTCCCAAGGAAAATCCGTAACTCAGGAAGATGCTCATGACCCCGCGACTGGGTGCTCCCAGCGCTTTCAGGATGCCAACGTCGCGAGTCTTCTCGACGACGATCATGTAGAACGTGGCCAGGATGCCAAAGCCGGCTACCGCGATGATCAAGAACAGCAGGATGTTCAGAATCGTCGTCTCCAGCTGCACGGCTGCCAACAACGGGCCCTGCATGTCCCGCCATGTTTGGATTCGGTAGGGATATTGCCTGATGGGAAAGCGGCTCTGTAGACGATCACGGGCCGCATTCAGGTCGGTGCCCGGTTTGAGTTTGATTTGGATGGACGTGACGTAACGCATGTTGGAATCGGCATCGTACATCCCGCGCAAGTTCTGCAATGCCTCCAACGGCATGAATGCCAACGTCGCGTCGTATTCGCTCATCTTGCTCTCGTACAAATCAATGACGGTCACGACGTCATTGGCGGCAGTGGGTGGAGAGCCGGCCGTCGGGACGGTGATTTTCACGTCGTCGCCCGGATGACAGAAGAAGAAATCTCGCACTTCGTCGTCACTGTCTTTCATCCGCTGGCTGCAGACGGCCACTCCCAAGATGATCCCCGTCGATTGATGTTCCAGGGGGTCAAGTTCCTGCACAGCGGCGGCCGCCGATGCTCCGTACGGATCGGCGGGCGGTGTCCCGCTCAGTGCATCCGTTGCCGCACCGGCGGAGGGGACCGAATCGTGCTCAGCAGCGATTTGGCCGGCGGTGGGGTCGTAGGGAATGCCGGCCTCGGCCTGTGCCTTGGCGCGTTCCAGAGCCAGGTCTTTTTCCAGCGCCCGTTCGTACCGAATACGCTGCCGCCGATAGTTCCAGCCCGAGGCGGGGAACTTGGGACGTTCAGGTGCGTAGCCGTCCTCCCGTAACTGGAAGCTGAGCTTCTGGCGATTCTCCGGGTGGAGCAGGTACTGGGCGAAGTCACCGACTTCCGCGTACGACTCAGGATCCACTCCGATCAGATTGACTTGCCGCGTCAGGTATTGGCCATTGACCACCGGGATACTCAGCATGGCCGGCACGTGGACCGTGGCCGTCATGCCGGCCACGTCGTCGCCGAGGATCTTGCGGATCTCTGCCTTGTGCCATTGCGGGTCGGCAAAGCCGTTTAGACTGACGCTCTCGAAGACGATGTCCGAGAGGATCCCGTTCAGTCGCTTGTTGGCTTCCCGCGTGAAGCCGGCCATCACTGCGTTCACGATGATCAGTGTGGCCACTCCCAAGGTCACGCTGACAATCGATGCCAAAGCGATGTAACGCGTGCGGAGATACCGCCACGAAAGCAGGAGTTTGTACATGGCCAATCCTTTGGCTGCGAGCCAGTCCTTGGTTTCGATAAGCCGGGTGCGTCGGGCGAGCCATCCGGCTCGACGAGCAATTCTGGTACGGGATTCCACAGGCCGCGTTCACGCCTGAACGTTCGCGCGGATTAGTTTATCGGATTCGTGCGTCCCGCTTGGCCGCCGGTGAAACATCCTCATCGCCCCTCGTGCACGGTTCCGGCGACGCCGTTAATCGGCGGGACGCAGCAAGGGGAACAAAATTACCTCCCGAATGGACTGGGCATTCGTCAGCAGCATGACCAGGCGATCGATCCCGACCCCCAAGCCGCCAGCCGGCGGCATGCCGTGCCGCAAGGCCCGGATGAAATCGTGGTCCATCTTGGCCATCGAGTCTTCCTCGGCGAGCCCCTCCAATTGGGTCTTGAACAGCTGTTCCTGCAAGTCGGGATCGTTGAGCTCCGTGTACGCGTTGGCGACTTCCATTCCCTGCACGAACAACTCGAATCGTTCGGCAATCGCGGGGTTTGCACGCCGGCGTTTTGTCAGCGGACAAATGCTGGCTGGATAGTCGATGACAAACACGGGACCCGTCAGCGCGTCTTCCACTTTCTCCTCGAATACGAAATTTTTGATCACGTCCGGGTGCTTGCCGGCTGCATGAAACCCCATTTCTTCGGCGACTTTCGTGATTCCCGCAATGTCGTCGGCCGCCACGCCCGTCTGTTCCGCCAGCAGGTCGTCGTACGTCCGACGGGCAAAGGGAGGCGTGAAGTCGATGACCGAGTCTCCCCACGGTCGGACGTACTGGCCCCCTATCGCATGAATCGCGTCACTGATCATGCGTTCAGTCAGGTCCATCATGGATTCGTAGTTGCCCAGTGCCTGATAGACCTCGAGCATCGTGAACTCGGGATTGTGACGTGGACTGATGCCCTCGTTGCGATAGACACGCCCGAGCTCGTACACGCGCTCCATGCCGCCGACGAGGAGTCGCTTCAGGTGCAGCTCTAAGGCGATCCGCATGTACAGATCGATATCGAGCGCATTGTGGTGAGTGACGAACGGCCGAGCGGCGGCACCACCGGCGATGGAATGCAGCGTCGGACCTTCGATTTCCACGAAACGATCCGCTGCCAACGTGCTGCGAATCGAGTGGATGATCTTTGTTCGGCGGAGGAATCGCTCCAGGACTCCGTCCGAATAAATCAGATCCAGATAGCGCATCCGCTGACGCAGCTCGGGATCCTTCAGCCCTTTGTGCTTTTCCGGTGGCGGTTCGATCGATTTGCAGAGGAAATGCAGCTTCTCGGCGAAGATCGTGAGCTCACCCGTGTTGGTCCGAGCCAGTTGGCCGTCGACGCCTATGATGTCTCCCAGGTCGAACTCGCCGGCCAAGGCAAAATCTTCCTCGCCGACCTGCTTCTTGCCGACGAACAATTGAATGTCGCCTGTCCAGTCGCGGATGTTCAGGAAGATCAGTTTGCCGGTGGGACGCTGCAAGACGATGCGGCCTGCAGCGCGCACTCGAGGACCGGTCAGCTCGCCGCGACCTTGCTCCGACTTCCATTGCCGGAAATCAAACCCTTCGGACTGCATGTCCGGCAGCGGCAGTTCCTCGCCCGTCTCGAGGCGGTATTTCACTTCGCTTCCAAGCGACCGAATATCGCTGATCCACAGCCGATCGTCGAACCGGCCGCCCCACGGGTCATGTCCCAATTCGGCGATCTTCTGCAGTTTGGCCCGCCGGGAAGCTTCATGCATCCCTTCGTCGCCGTCGAAAGTCACGTTCTGGTGGTCGTCGTCAGGTGTGGTCATCTTGCGTGCCGTGGTGTCTCTACCTACCGCTAACGGTCAACATATCATCCGAGGCTGGTGGCGCGGTCTACGGCCGCGCTGCCTGCACGTTCCCCTGGGAGCCGCCGCATTGTAGTGAAAGGGGTGCTGCGGTCAATGTCAGTCTGGGGGAGTGGGAGGGGCTGGGTGTTGTTGTGGACGCCGCCGCCAGCGTCGCCCGCCCACTGCGCTGGCCGCCAATTCACTTGGTGAGCAGCCGGCCGCAGGCCCGGTGTTTGTCTCCGGTGAGGCCTGTCGTTTTTTCGAATTCGGTGTCGGGTTCGGTGGGTATAATCCGTTGGCGTGGGGTATCTCGCATTGCTGTCCTGACCGGGAGCCGTGGGCGAGATGGATCCCGGGGTCGTGACTGGCACGCACAGCGGAATCGCGCATCGGGAGGGCGAAGCAGCTGGTGAGCCCACGTCTGGCCGACGAGTCGGCTCGACCGGTACCTCACCTGCGAGCCTGGCCCTTTCAGTTCAGTTCGAAAGAAGCTGGCAGCGCGATTCCTGATAAGCGGAGTCTTACCGGCGGGCACATGTGCGGTCCAGCTGTCGTGAACCATCGTAATCTGTTGACGGGGAGTCATTTGATGTTCAAACGCATGGGGTTGCTGGCGTTCGTGGGTGTTTTCTTCCTCAGTATCGCTCCTGTGTCGGCGGAGGACGTCTTTTTTCATGCTTCACTGGCTGATCTGGAGTTGACCGAAGGATCGCTTCCCGCGACGAATGAGGCCGATTGGAGCAAGTGGTGGCGGATACGCCACAAACCGGCCTATGCCGTATTGGATGGTGAGGGAGAGGCGTATGTGAAATACTTGTTCGACTCGCGCCAGGATGCCGGTGCGTCCGGGCCGGTCTGGCAGCGGGAGATTGCGATCCGAGTTCCCCAGGCGCGCGATGTCACCGGCAGGCTCTTCTTGCCCAGTTGGGATGACAAGGGGATGCAGGTGGCGAAGTTTCGCCTTCCCGGCAGCAAGGCGCGACCCGCACAGCGGGGGAAGTTCTACGCCTTGAAATTGGCACATTACGAGAATCTGCTCTCCAGCGGCGCGCCGGGTGCCGCTTGGTTCCGCCACGAAGTGCGCAACGCGGAGGCGGCGTTGGGCCGCGAGGCGAAGAGCGATCAGTCGAATCCTGCGCCATGGGGCGGGCGACCTCGCACCGGCGAATTGGCGGATACCTACGCCATGTTCACCGGCGGCCGCGCGATGAGCGAGAATTTGCAGCTGGACCGAGTGCTGCAGGCAGCTACGGGGGGGAGGAAACGACCGACCTGGATTCCCTCGAAGGCATTACGGTCCGCGAGATTGACTGGAAGCCGCTGCTCGCGGCAGCGCCGGTGGCACTTGATCCGCTGGCCGCGAACATCCCGTCCGATCAGCACGCCATTTTCTTCCCGTCCTTTGACGCTGCCGTAGCGTTGGCTGACGAGATGGCTGCGGACGGGGCACCGATCCTGCAGTTGGCGGAACCTCGTTCGATGAGCGCGCGGACGTTCGAGCGGTACCAGCGGCAGATGTGCCTGACCATCACCGACATCGCTCGGCTGCTCGGGCCGGCCGTGGTGCGGAGCGTCGCGGTGACCGGATCCGATCCGTATTTCCGCACTGGAACCGACGTGGCCGTTTTGTTCGAGGCGGCCGATCCGACCCTGCTGGAGAACCTGCTGTTGGCACAGGTCGGTCTGGCCGCGGCGCAGGACGATCACGCTCAGTCGATCAAGGGCGAAGTCAGTGGCTTGGCATACCGTGGTGTACGGTCCGCGGACCGCGCCATCTGCTGCTACATTGCCAAGTCCGACGGCGTGGTGCTGGTCACCAACTCTCCCTATCAGCTGGCGCAGTTCGTGCAAGTCACGTCGGGCAAGTTGCCCGCGCTCGCTGCCCTGGACGAATACCGCTTCTTCCGTCATCGCTATCCAGTTGGTGACGCCAATGAGACGGCGTTCTTGTTTCTGAGCGATGCGACGATTCGACGCTGGTGCGGTCCGCGGTGGCGGATCGCGACCTCACGCCGGACGCGCGATGCGGCCGTGGTCGCCGAGATCCAAGCGAGCCAGCTTGATCGGCTGGTGCAGGGGGGGGTGGAGCCGGGTCCCGTTTACACGGACTTGCCCGTTGCCGGTAACGGCCAATTGACATTGACCAGCGACGGTGTGCTCTGTTCGACGACCGGGACGCTGGCCTTCATGACCCCCATTTCCGAAATGGAGATGGAGCGGGTTACGCAGGCCGAGGCGGCGGCGTACCGGCAGTGGCGGGATCGCTACCAGAACAATTGGCGATGGGCATTCGATCCGATCGCTTTGCAGCTGGGAATCCAACGCGCGAAACTATCCGCGGACTTGACGGTCATGCCGTTGATTTGGGGGAGCGAATACCGCTCGGTCATCTCCTATTCGCAAGGTGCGGCTTTCCAGCCGGAGGCGGGGGATCTGCATGCCGCACTGGCGCATGTGATGATCGCGATCAACACGAAGTCCGCCACCCTGCAGCAGCAGACGAACATCGTCCGCATGATGACTGGTAGCGCTCACGTGGACCCGCTGTCCTGGCTGGGTGATTCGGTCGGGATCTATGTGGAAGATGGTCCGTTTTGGAATGAACTGGCGCAAGTGCCCCCGGATCAGGTCAGTGATTTCATGGAGAAGCAGGGGTGGCGGATTCCGGCCGCCCTACGGGCCGATGTCTCCAGTGGACTGAAGTTAACCGCATTTCTGGCGGCCGTGCGCGGGTTTGTCGAGCAAGCCTCGCCCGGCATGTTGAACTGGGAGTCGCTCACCCA
Source organism: uncultured Planctomycetota bacterium (assembly GCA_963802295.1). Lineage (GTDB taxonomy): Bacteria > Planctomycetota > Planctomycetia > Pirellulales > Pirellulaceae > JAJRVM01. Next base: position 389,243 of record CAWDIM010000026.1, read on the forward strand.
CCAGGACCAGCCCTACGTGAAGATCACGCCGACCGAGCGGGCGATTGGTCGAACCGAGCAGATTCGCAATCTGGCCGTGTACTACAGTGCCTCGGGCAGTTCCTTGATACTCACGTTGAACGAAGATGTGCTGAAACGCGCCATGGAACGGGAATTGGCGCGGCAGGAGGCTGAGAAGAGCGGTCAGGCATTGCCGGCCCCCGCACACCCTTGGATCGGATCCAATCTGGCACTCCAGGTGGAACAGAAGATCCTGCAGGTTCTGGCGGCGCTGGGACGCGACCAATACGAAACGGAGATGCAGCGGCGAGCATGGGGAAATCTGGCGATCCTCAACGAATGGAAACGGCGGTATCCCGACCAGGACCCAGTGACCCTGCACGAGACATTCTGGCAGCAGCGGTTACTCTGTCCAGGGGGCGGCGACTATGTCTGGAACGAACCCTGGCAGACGATGGAGTCGACCGTATACGGCTGCCCTGGAGCTCCCAAGGAAGGTCCCGCAGCCCCACCCCTGCTCAATACAATCAAGCGGGGCAATTTCGGGTTGACGTTTGAAGATCAGGGGCTGCGAGCACGTGTATCGCTGGATCGCTGAGTGTCGCGCCGTGGCAAGAGCCACGCAGCCGTTGCCGGTCGGTGGAGGGAGTGCGGCCCGCTTGCCAGGCCGTTGGAACTTATTGCTCGGGGCACTCTGCGCAGCCCCCGGGCATGTGATACGATACGAGCATGGGCTCCGACTACACAGAACTCCAATCCGGCGACGACGAACGGCAGGCGCGGGAGTTGAGTCTGCGCCATACCCGTCCACCGACCCAGGTGCCAGGCTATGATCTGACCAGGTTCCTCGGTAGCGGTGCCTACGGCGAAGTCTGGATTGGGCTGGATCGCAATACCGGCCGGCAGATTGCGGTCAAGTTCTACCAGCATCGAAGCGGCGTGGATTGGTCGCTCTTGTCCCGCGAAGTCGAAAAGCTGGTGCTGCTCTCGGCCGACCGTTACATCGTGCAGTTGTTGGATGTCGGCTGGCAAGCCGATCCCCCCTACTACGTGATGGAGTTCATCGAAAACGGATCGCTGGAGCAGCTGATCCAACGTGACGAGCCGCGATCGGTGGAGGCGATTGTCGAGCTGTTTCGCGAGATCGCGACCGGCTTGAATCATGCACATGCCAAGGGGATTTTGCACTGCGATCTCAAGCCGGCGAACGTGTTGCTGGACCAGGACGCCCGCCCTCGACTAGCCGACTTCGGGCAATCGCGACTCACGACCGAGCAGACTCCGTCGCTGGGGACGCTGTTTTACATGGCGCCCGAACAAGCGGATCTCAAGGCGATCCCGGACGCGCGGTGGGATGTGTACGCGCTGGGGGCCATTCTCTACTGCCTGTTGGTCGGCAAGCCACCCCATCATCATGAAGTGTTGCTCAAGCAGATCGAAGCCGCGCCCGACCTGCCGGCTCGGCTGCGTTGCTACCGCCATTGGATCAGTTCGCGGAAGTCACCGGATGAGCATCGCAAGCTGCCGGGGGTCGACCGAGCGCTGGCGGCCATCGTGGACCGCTGCCTGCAACCGCGCGCTTCCAAACGATTTCCCAACGTCCAATCGGTCCTGGATGCCCTGCGCGTGCGGGAACAGGCTCGCGCGCGCCGCCCGTTGCTGCTCACCGGTGTGCTGGGACCACTGCTGCTGCTGACCGTCATGGCCTTTGTCGGCGCCAACGTTTACCGCAGCGCTTTGGACGCCTCGGCCGAAGCCGTCACGGGGAAGGTGTACGAGAGCAATAAGTTCGCGGCCCAGTTTGTGGCGGCGAGCGTCGCCTCGGCCGTCGATCGTTACTATCGAGCGATCGAGCGCGCGGCAAGTGATCCGGAACTGGACCAGCTCGTCACCCAGACGGTGGATCAGCTGGAGCCATTGCTGGCCGAGTTGTCGGCCCCCGACCAGCCAGAGAGTGTCCTGGCGGAGAAACGAGCGGAGCTCGAGCAGCATCCCGTTCGCGCGGCGCTGCAGGCGAAAATCGACGCGCTGATGCGCGACGACAACGACAGCTATCCGTCGGTGGCCAGTTGGTTTGTGTGCGGACCCCGTGGCACGCACCTGGCGGGCGCTTTCAACTACCCCGTGACGTCGACGATTGGCCAGAATTTTGCCTACCGGACTTACTGTTACGGCGGACTGAAGGACCTGCCTGACACGCGGGCCAGGCCGATGCCGCAGCAATATGTGCAGCAGACTTCGCTGTCGGCTCCGTTATTCAGCAGCACGACCAATCGTTGGAAAATTGCCGTCTCCACGCCGCTGCATCGTCGTGACGATCCCGGGAAGTTGTTGGCCGTGCTGGTGCTCACGGTCGACGTGGGAGATTTCGTGACGTTTCAGGTCACCCCCACCAGGTTCGCGGTGCTGGTCGACGGTCGCGACAACGGCTACCGTGGCATGATCCTGGAACACCCGCTCTACACGGAGCTCTATCAACAGCAGAAAGGGGTGACCAGCGAGATCAGCAAGTATCGGGTGTCCATCGACAGTCCGGGAGAAGACAGTCACCTCTATGAGGATCCGCTGGGCCATGTGACGGGGGGCGAAGCGTACCGCCGGCCCTGGATTGCCGCGTCAGAGCCGGTGCGCGTGCAGCAGGGTGAAGGAACTGGTGCGTTGCCCCGCGAAACGGGGCTGATCGTGTTCGTGCAGGAAGATGCCGAGTCGGCGACCGCGCCGGTGCGTGCGCTGGGACGCAGTCTGGCAGGCAAGGGCGTGCGAGGTCTGGCCGGCTTCTTCCTGGTGGTCGGGATTCTCTGGTACTTCGTGCTGCACGTCCAGAAGGGGGCTCGCTGGTGGAGACAACCACCTTTTGTGCCCAGTTCATCCATTGCCACGCCCACCCCCGCCCACTCGCGCTCCACCGCCGCCGATCGAACGCCCCGTGGGAAATGACGCCTCCTGCCGTTCACTCCTTCGCCGTCGAGCTGCCGGCGGGGGGCGAAATAATGCGATGCTCGCGACGCTGCGGCGGTCGGCTATTGGGCGCCACGATCCGCGTTGGCGCGACGTCCGCCACCTCCCACGACACCAGCAACCGCCGGCCTCGCTGTCAATGTGCTCTGACGGCCGCTCGGTGAGCATTGGCAAGTAAGATGCAAGAATCGTAAAGGCGAGTCAGGCGACCGACGTGTTCCGGGGCGTCGATGTACCCGATCCCAATCGCTTCGACGCTCGCTTCGTCCAGGCCGCTCAACAGGTACACGTGCATCGTGTCGCGAGATTCGAGCAGCAATGATGCCGATACGGCATCCTCCGATCGATCCCGACGCACTCGCTTCAGCAGTTGTTCGTTCTCGCCGTAGCCGGCGAGCCGTCGGAGCGCGGGGCCAGGGACGCATTGCAGCTCAGTGCAGAGGATAATGGTGCCGTCCTCGGCACAAACCTGCTGAGCAGCATGCAGGGCTCGGCCGAAATTGACCCAGGTCTGGTCGTGGTCATCCCCCTCGATCGTGGCAACGACAAGTTGAGCCTTCCGCGGTACATGAAACGACCAGGCGGCATCGACCAACGCCTTGCCCCTCCGGTATACCTCGTCCACCTGGCCCGCCAAGACATGTTGCACGGTATTGCCTGGTCCGGCCACGATCTGCAGCGTGAATTGGATCCCCAAGAGCCAGGCGACCTCGTCCGTCTCGGCACGCCGATGTCGTTGCTCCTTGTGCGGAATGGCCGACAAGGGCACTCGGAATCGTTCCTGTGTGGCCTCGTCGGAAAACGCGGTGCAGAGTCCGCCATGCGGGCCCACGTAGCCCAGCGCCGTTTCCGGACGTAACAAGCTGACCGGCAGCACGAGGTCGGCCTCGCATAATCGACGGTTGAGCAGGATTGGCTGGGCGTCTTTCGACGCCGCGAGATAGGCGAGTTGCGATGGGTCTTTCGGGGCGTGCACCACCGATTGCACCGGTGCTGAGCATGCCATCAGGGGAGCTACCAGGGATGTTTCACGCGGGCTTTCACGGGTCTGCAGAATGGTGATGCTCTCAGCGTCGATCCCGGCCAACAGCAGCGTATTCACAATGCCGGCGATAATCTCGGCAGGCTGAGGCACGTCCGGATCAAGAGCCACCACGATGCGGTCGCCGGGTACCACGGCAGCGGCCAGCGGTGGATACCCTAGGGGATCGGCCAGCGCATCGGCCACCGCCGCAGACAGGTCGTCGATTTCGTGGCCCGGTATGGGCGTACAGTCAGCGACCAGCGCCCGGGGCGGCACTTCCACCTGCAGGACCGAAGACTCTCCGTAGCGAAGCTGATGCAGCATGCCTGTGATACCATCTTGCGCGAAGTCGAAACTTGAATAACAGTGCTGTCTGGTTTGTTGAAGAAACGATAACGTTCAGCCGAATCAGTGAATGATAACGATCTATTTGCGCAATGGTCAAGTTGCGGGATCTGGGTGATTCGGCGGTTCTTAGGCGTCTAGCAAAGCATTCGCTTCGCCACTTCGGGCCAGACGCGCCAGCCGAGACGATCGACCATTAGTCTGGGAGATATCGTAGTGCTTGCTATTCCATTTGTGTCCATGCGCCGGGTTCGTTGGGTGTTGGGTCTTGTCTGTCTGCTCGCAATCGTCACGCAGGTGGTGGGGTGCAATCGTAGCCAGGACGCTCCTGCTGCAGCGGTGTTGACGGTCGACAATGTCCTGCAACGCATGACGGAAGCATACCGCCACGCGACATCCTATCAGGACAACGCGGTCGTGAGGCTGACCTATCGTCGGGACGGTCAGGCCTTCGAAGATGAGGCCCCGATATCGGTGTGCTGGCAGGCGCCGAACCAGATTCGTGTCCGCGCGTATCAGGTGGAGGCGGCGTGCGATGGTAAGCAACTGTTCGCACGCATCAAGGACGAAGCGACACGCGACTTTGATGGACAGGTGGTTCTGCGCCCAGCTCCCTCTCAGCTCTCCCTGCGCGAACTATGGGAGGCAGATGAAATCCTGAGTTTAGCATTTCGACAGGGCTTGGCGGGCTATCCGCTACAGTTGGATCTATTGCTCTCCACAGCCCCCCTGGCGGCGTTGATGGAACAAGGTGTGCCGCGGGCTCTGCTTGAGCCGGCCCAGCTGGATGGTTTCACTTGCTACCGGGTGCAGGCTGACACGTCCGATGGCATCTTTGTGCTGTGGGTCGACCAGCAGGCGTTCACGCTGCGAAAGGTCGAGTATCCGGCAACGACGTTTGCTCCTGAGATTGCGGAAGACCGGTTGGTGGAGGACTTGCAGCTGACGGTGGAGTTCCGGGCTGCGGAACTGGACGTGAGCCCCGCTCCGCGCACCTTTGCGCTTGAAGTGCCGGCCGAGGCCAAGCAAGTGAAACGATTTATCCCGCCTCCGCGCGAGTTGCCGTCGGATTTGTTTGGCAAGACGACTACGCCCTATGCGTTTACCTCTCTTTCCGGGACTGCCGTCTCCAGCCAATCTCTTCCAGATCGCATCAAGGTCTTTGTCTGGTTCAACGATCATCCAGCCTGCCGGTCAACGGTCCAGCAGCTCAACCGTGTCTATCAGCAGTATCAAGCTCAGGACCGAATCGCGATTTATGCCGTGTGTGTTGAGCCATCGAGTATCACGGACGAACAGGTCCAGGCATTGTGCCAGGCGTGGCAGGTCGAGGTGCCGATCTTGCGCGACTTGCAGGCGTTGGGGCGTGATCTATTTGGCGTGCCGTGGGCTCCAACGCTCGTCGTGCTGGACGGCAAAGATACGGTCCAGATCTATGAGGTAGGTGCGAATCCCAATTTGGTCGCCGAACTGCCTCAAGTGCTCGAACAGCTGCTCTCTGGTGAGGATGTTGCCGGCGAAATTCTCGACCAGTTCCGGCAGGAGCAAGCGACCTACGAGAAAGCGTTGGAGCGTGGGGAGCCTGACGTGCCCGCGACTTTGACTAATAATGCCGCAGCGGGGGCCAGTTCCTTGCCCAAGCTGCTCCAGCTGCGCCCACTTTGGAACAATAATGGACTCAAGGCGACCGGCAACATTCTGGCGGTCGAGGACGCTCAGGGAGGAACGCGGTTTCTGGTTTTTGAAGGCTGGCGTACCGTCACGGAAATCGGGGCTCAGGGCAATCTGATCGCGCGTCACGCATTGGATCTGCCTCCGATGGCCGCCGCGAGCCAGTTGCAGTCGGCCCTCGACGCCGGTGGCCAACGCTACTATGTGGCATGGTCGATGCGAAGCCCGCAAGCCCATGTGTTCGATGGCCAATGGCGGCGTGTCCTGAGCTATCCAGCGGAAGCGTTGCAGCACGAAGGGGTCCAGGACGCTCTCCTGGCCGATCTGGACGGCGACGGAAAACTGGAATTGCAGGTGGGCTTCTGGGGTACCGAGGGAGTCCACTGCGCGACTCTCAGCGGCAGGACTCTCTGGCGCAGCAATGATATCTCGCACGTGCTTTCACTGATGGCTGCTTGCAGTGTCAATGGCCAGGAAAAACTCTGGGCTTCGTCGGCCAGCGGCGTCGTTTGGCGTCTGGACCATCACGGACGCGGTGAGCGGATGGGGGGAAATTCGGGGCAGCTGATTCATCAGCTCTTCCGCGGTACGGACGGACCTGATGAAGTGGCGCCATATTGTGGTATCGCGTATGGGCCCGAGGGACGTCGGTTGGTGCTCGGCTTGAACAAACAAGATGAGTCTCAGTGGCGATATAATCTGCCAGCCGGTTCCTTCTCGACCCCCATCCGCTTCGTGACGTCGGCTCCCTTGCTCGATGATCAACAGCGCCACTGGTTGATTGCCGGCACGGACGGCAGCGTGCATATCATCAACCAGGATGGTCGGTTCACCGACTTCTTCCAGACTGGCAAGATGCTCGCGGGAATCGCTGGCGGACGCTACGCGGCGGCTGGCCTCCTGGTGATCAGCTGTGACGAGGGACTGCAAGCCCTGCAGGTTTCACCTCCAGCCACCGCGCAAAAATAAAATCACTGATTTTGGCGCAATACTTGCACTAGAGTGCCGCGTCAGTTTCGGCTGACGCTGCCCAGCGGGGCCGCAGCGGAGAAGAGGCAAGTTCCCTGGGGCCGGCATGAGAGAGGCAGCCGAACACGGCGGTATATCGCGTTTTTCCGGCGTCGTCTGCAGATTTCCGACTCGGAACAGCGGAAAGAGGCGGAGGCGAACAGTTACAGAGGCAAGTTGAGAGGTCGCCGGAACCGCTATCCGTGCAAAAAGCAGGCGTGACGGGAACAAGGTCGCAAGCCAGTTCCCATTACGCCTGCTTTGTTTTGCGCGTATCGTTATGCAACATGTGTTGCGTTATGGTACATGCTGGTTGAAGGAGGCGAAATGGGCTCGTACCGCTATAAAGCGTTGAGAGATTTCGGCAGAGGAAGGTGAGGATGGTGTCGGTTGGATCTTGAAGGGTGCGACGACTGTCGATGATTGGCGTCGTCGATGATTGGCGTCCGGCGGCTCGTTTCGCAAATGGCCCTGGCGGATGGCCGACTTGAAGTGCTGGCCAGTCGTGGAGATTGTTTGAAATCGCCGTGCGACGAATATGTCACGGCCTGCTCCCATGGTGCTGCCGGTCGGTGAGTCGCCGCTGGTGACGCTGCGGTGGGGGCCTGGGCGAGGCTGGTGAAACCAGAAGAGCGACATCTCGGGGAGGCGACCGGCGGTGGGCACGGTGTTGGCCGGATGTGCGAAGCCGGCGTTGCACCCCAGCGGAATCGGACGAAAGGAGGCCATTTTGAGAGCCGAGGCGATTCGTCATACCGGTGATCACACCATGACTTTGTCTTTCGTGATCGGACTGTCTGCGGGACTGCTGTTGCTGGCGGCGGGGATGGGGACGGTGCACGCAGGGTCGGGCCGAGTCGCAGCGCAGGGTGGTTTCCCGCAGGTCCAGCTGATCAACGACCAGATTGCACAGCGGTGGGCCGAGAACTCCCTGAGACCTTCGGCTGCGGCCACGGACGGCGAATGGTGTCGTCGGTTGTTCCTGGATGTCATCGGTCGGGTTCCCACCGTCACCGAATTGCGGGAATTCGTCGCCGAGCGGGCAGCGGACAAGAAGCGTCAGTTGGTTGACCGGCTATTGGAAGATGAACGATATAGCAACGAGTTTGCTCGCAATTGGACGACGGTTTGGACCAACATCCTGATCGGTCGCAGCGGTGGAACCGACGCCAACAGCTTGACGAGTCGTGAAGGGATGCAGAAGTATCTGCGCGATTCATTTGCCCGCAACAAGCCCTATGATCGCCTGGTCTATGAACTGGTGACGGCCACGGGCACGACGGTACCCGGTACGCAAGGGTTCAATGGTGCGACGAATTTCCTGATTGCCAAGGTCAACGACGACAAGGCGGTCCAGGCGGCTGCCGAGACGGCCAAGATTTTTCTCGGCCTCCAGGTGCAGTGCACGCAGTGTCACAACCACCCATTCAACGACTGGAAGCAACGGAAATTCTGGGAACTGAACGCATTCTTTCGGCAGACGCGTGCCGAGCGGCGGTTGCTTCCCGGCACGCGCCGGCTGGAGACCGCGGAGTTGGTCGACGGCAATTTCACCGGGGAAGGCCCTACGCCTGGCGATGCCGAGATTTATTATGAGCTGCGCAATGGCGTGCTCGAGGTGGCCTATCCCGTCTTCGTTGACGGTACGGTCGTGCCGCGCAGCGGTTTGGTCACGGAGGTTGTACGGCGTGAGGAACTCGGCAAGCTCATCGTTAATTCCGAGATGCTCGAAAAAACGATGGTGAACCGCCTGTGGGGCCACTTCCTGGGGTACGGCTTCACGAAGCCCGTGGACGATCTGGGGCCGCATAACCCTCCTTCGCATCCGGAATTGCTGGATAGTCTGGCGGCGGAGTTCCGTCAAGCCAGCTTCGACATCAAGGCCCTGATCCGCTGGATTACGCTCAGCCAACCGTATGCGCTGTCCAGCCGCACCAATAGTACGAATGCCGAGAAGGACGACCCTGCGCTGGGGGAATCGCCGAAATTCAGTCGCTTTTATCTCCGGCAGATGCAGGCCGAGCAGCTGTACGAATCGCTGTTGATTGCGACCGAGGCCCACAAGGCCAGCGGCGACTACGCCGCTTCCGAACGAGTCAAGAGCCAATGGCTGCGTCAATTCACGATCGCCTTTGGCACCGACGAAGGAGGCGAAACCACGACGTTCAACGGCACGATTCCGCAGGCTTTGATGATGTTTAACGGCGATTTCATTCGCCAGGCCGTGGCGCTGGAACCAGGGAATATCTTGCGGACCGTGGCCGACAGCGACCTGAAACCGCTCGACAAGGTGAACTACTTGTTCGAGGCCGGGCTGGCTCGCAAGGCAACTCGTGCAGAGGTCGCCGTTGGCAACCAGTTGCTTGTGGCACGCCAAGGGCAGATGGCTGAGGCCATGCAGGATCTCTGGTGGGCAGTGCTCAATAGTAACGAGTTCATCATGAACCACTAAAGCCCCGTCGCGAATGCCGAGGAGCATGTTGAGGAGTATGATGCAAGGGAATACATTCCGACTGACCGGTCGGATTCGCCTGGCTCGATCGTCTCGCTGCTGCGGCTGTCGCGTGCACGACATGATCCGGCTGCCGCCGATACTTTGAGTGAGTTGGGGACAACAGACAACGGAGACCATCGTCCGATGAAGATTACGGTTCCACGGGGTATGACCCGCCGCCATTTTGTCTCCCATCTCCTTGGCGCTTCGGCCTTCGCGATGCCGGCGCTGATGTTCGGTAGCGCCCTGCGTGCGAACGCCGACGATCTGAAAAAACGGGGCAAATCCGCCATCCTCTTATGGATGGGGGGAGGTCCATCGACCATTGATCTGTGGGACCTCAAGCCGGGCGCACCGACCGGTGGCTCCTTCCGCCCGATCAGCACTTCGGGGTCAGTGCAGATCTGTGAACATCTGCCGATGCTGGCGCAACAGATGCATCACCTGGCCATCGTGCGGTCGATGAGTACGCGTGAAGCGGATCACGCCCGAGGCACCTACTACATGCACACGGGATACGTGCCGAATCCGAATGTGGAGTATCCCAGTTATGGGGCGGTCCTGGCTCACGAGTTGGTTTCTCAGCGGGAGAACCTGGAGATTCCTCCTTTCGTGGCTGTGGGGGGAGGGAGTGTCGGTCCGGGGTTCCTCGGCATGGCCTGGTCCCCGTTCACGGTGAGCAGTACGGGGCAGGTTCGTGACTTGTCGATGGGATTGAATGATGATCGGCTCTTCCAGCGAATGGCCGCCTTGGACGTGATCGAGAAGCAGTTCATCTCCGAACAGCGTGGTGCGGCGGCCGAAGATCATCAGAAGATCCTGAAGAAAACGCTCTTCCTGATGACTAGCAAGCAGATGGATGCCTTCCAGGTGAATCAGGAGCCAGTCGCGGTGCGTGAACGATACGGCGAGAACAGCTTCGGGCGCGGATGCCTGATGGCCCGCCGGTTGGTCGAACAGGGGGTACCGTTCGTGGAAGTCGATTTCGGGGGTTGGGACAATCATCAGAACGTTTTCCCGACCCTCAAGGATGACAAACTGCCCGTGCTGGATCGCGCTATGAGTGCATTGCTGGAAGATCTCGCACAGCGAGGTTTGCTGCAAGACACGGCGATCCTCTGGATGGGAGAGTTTGGACGCACCCCGCGCATCAACGAGAATGCCGGCCGCGACCACTGGGCCCGCGCCTGGAGCGTGGTGATGGGAGGGGCCGGTTTGAAAGGGGGCCTGGCGGTGGGTGAAACGAACGAAGATGGGACCCGCGTCCTGACCGAACCATACACGTCCGAGGATGTGATGGCGACCATCTGCCAGGCGTTGGGGATTTCGCTCGAGACGACTTTTACCAGCCTCAATGGTCGACCGATGAAAATCGCCAATAGTGGCAAGGTCATCCGTGAACTCTTTGCCTGAAACGCCCGCGCACGGCGGGGATCGACCGGGCGCAGGAACTGGCGGTGGCGCGGCGTCGCCCGCCTGTTGACGCCTCGCACCGGGCACAGGATACTAGGGTTCCCACGAGCGTCCTGGCGGATCATGACGTCCACGGTATCCACGCGGCGTTTTGCCGGTCCCACTTCTCGACCTCCACCCACGGATTACCCTCACCAGGGGATTCCTGGTTCGCCTGTATGACACTCGAGCCCTTGCTGGCAATCCGCCCCGGCAGTCTTGTCGCATCCAGCGATCTGAATGCTGGACGATCATTCCGCGAGACTTGGCGGGGCGGCGCCCCACGACCCTCGTGAGCCCGCGCGAGCTTGTTAACCGAAGGCGGCCCACCTTGTACGTACCACTGACTACCACAACTGGGACGCTGCGCCCCATGCTGCGTCTCGCCTGGCCCGTGTTGATCGAACAGGTGTTGGTGATGATGGTGGGACTGGTCGACCTGTGGCTCACGGGCAACTACTTGCAGCCACAGCACCTGGCGGCCATCGGTCTGATGTCGTACGTGCTCTGGTTGGTTCCCTCGATCTTCGGCATCGTGGCCATCGGCGCTACGGCGCTGACCGCACGCTTTGTCGGCGCCCGTGACCACGTCTCGGCCAATCACGTGACGAATCAGGCATTGGTGGCCGGCGGTGTGTTGGCACTGCTTGTGACGGCGGCTGTGATCGTTTTTAAAACGCAATTTGTGGCGCTAACACAGCTCAAGCCGGATGCCGCTCCCTTGGCGATCTCTTACATGGGGATCATCGCCTACGTGATTCCGGCCATCATGGTCGAGGTGGTGGGAGTTGCATGTCTGCGGGGAGCAGGCGATACGGTGAGCGGCTTTCTGGCCATGGCGGTCGTAAACCTCGTGAATATCGGGGTGGGCGCGTCGCTGGTCATCGGGATCGGGCCGATACCCCGGATCGGCTGGGCGGGATTGGCGATCGGCACTGCCTGCGGATATGTCACCGGCGCCCTGATCGTCCTGGGCATGCTCATGGTCGGACGTCGGGGTCTGCGTTTGCGATGGAGTCTGTTGCGCGTCGACCCGTCCTGGATCCGCCGTCTGCTGCGAGTAGGCCTGCCCGCCGGTATCGATCAGACGTCCATCGTCTTCTGCCACTTGTGGTTCCTCTCGATCATCAATTCGCTCGGCACCCTGCCTGCCGCGGCGCATGGCTTGGGTGTGCGGATCGAATCACTGGCTTATCTGCCTGGGGCCGCCTTCCAGGTTGCCGCGGCTACGATGGCGGGACAATTCCTGGGTGCCGGCGATCCGCGACGCGCAGCACGTAGCGTGTGGATGGCCGTCCTGGTGGGAGGGGGACTCATGATGAGTGCCGGCGTACTGTTCTTCTTCGGCGGCGCGTGGCTCACCAGCCTTTTTCTGGGCCACCAGACTCGCGAGACCGCCACGATCACCATTGAGTTGCTCAAGATTGTCGCCCTGGCTATGCCGCCGTTCGCCGTCAGTACCATCCTGACGGGCGGTCTGCGCGGAGCGGGGGATACACGCTGGCCGCTGAGCCTTCACCTTCGTCGGGTTCCTGCTCGTGCGGATTCCCTTGGCATACTACCTGGCCTGGGACCACATCACTTTGCCCTGGATCGATGCGACCATCTCGGGGCTGGGCCTGGGAGTGATTGGTGCCTGGTACGCCATGCTTGCCGATTGTTGCCTGCGCGGTGCCCTGGTTCTCGGGCGGTTCATGCATGGTGGGTGGCAGCGACTGCAAGTCTGAGAAACGCGTGACGGCCTGCCGCGCGGTGCGACCTGGACCAAAATTCGGTGGCCGCCGACGCGACTGCCAGAACATATGGACGAATCTAGATTTCTTGAAATATCCATATTGAGCCTTGTCTAGGTCCTCCAGTCCTCCTGGCTTTGGTGGTTTGGGGTATTTCAGACACTGAACTCGCGTTCTGCCAAGTTGCCAATTCTGGTATGGTTTCGCACGAGAAGTGGCGTTTCGGTTCAGTGGCTTCTGAATCCCACGGCGAATCACGATCATGTGCGGGAATCGAAATTATCTGCTGGGACTCCTTTGCGTGGCGTGTTTGCTGGCAGGTTGCGGCACTACGAAGTCGCGACTGGCGACCGAGCAATTGTTGTTGTCCGACGCGGTGGACCGGTCGATAGCCAGTATTGATTTTCGGCCGCTGTCGGGGCGGAAAGTCTACCTGGAGACGAAATACGTGCAGAGCGTGAAAGGAAGCGGATTCGTCAACTCCGACTACATCATCAGCGCGCTGCGGCAACAGATGTTGGCGGCGCGCTGCTATTTGGAGGAAACAGCTGACCAGGCGGAGTACATAGCGGAAGTGCGTGTGGGAGCATTGGGAACCGATGCACACGACGTGGTATATGGGATTCCCGCCAGCAACGGTTTGAACAACGCCGCTTCGCTTGTTCCCAACGCGCCGGCGATTCCCACGATTCCGGAGATTTCGCTAGCCAAGAAGAACGACGAGGTGGGGGCGGCCAAGATCGCGCTCTTCGCCTACCACCGAGAGACTGGTGAAGCGGTTTGGCAGTCGGGATTGGCGGAGGCACGCAGTACGGCCAAGGACACCTGGTTTTTCGGGGCGGGGCCGTTCCAACGAGGTACGATTCACGACAAAACGCGCTTTGCCGGCGATGCCTTGGAAATTCCGCTGCTGCCTGGCGAAGAAGAGGATGACGGGTTGGACCCCTTGGCCCGATACGGTCGCAATTTCACGTTTGTGCAGCCGCCCAAGAAAAGGGAGCTGGAGGCGCCCACGCCGGGCGATGTGAGGCAGGCCGCACATGAAGAACCGGCGGTGCCGGCCGCGCCGGCTCCAGCCCCCGCGCCGGCTGCGGCGGAGAACGCAGGCGAGCCGGCCGAGCCGGCGGCGCCGGGGTAAGCGGGTTGATGTCGTCAGCCCCTGTTTCGCATGAAAGGATTTAGACGCACGGAAGCGATCGAAGTCCCCGTTTCATCGGCAGCGACATGCTGAAACCGAGACAGCAGACCGAAATCGATCACTCCGCCGCGTCTGGGAGGCACAAGGATGAGCGATGCCGACCGCGGACCGCGGATACTGCTGACGCGATTGAGCGCCATGGGTGACTGTATCCTGACGCTACCTTTGGCTTGCGCACTACGCGACCATATGCCCCACTGCCAACTGGTCTGGGCGGTCGAGCCGTTGACAGCCGCGCTGATTGACGGCCACCGGGCCGTGGACGAAACCATGGTCATTCCCAAGGGCTGGCTCACCTCCAGTCGCCTGGTTTGGCAGCTCCGAAAACGACTGCGAGAATATCACTTCGATGTGGCTTTGGATCCGCAAAGTCTCACCAAGAGCAGCCTGTTGGGCTGGTTAAGCGGCGCACCGCGGCGGATTGGATTCGCCGCACCTCAAGGACGTGAACTAGCTCCCTGGTTGAACAACGAGCGAGTGGCTCGTGGCTCGTTGCATATCGTGGACGCGACCCTGCGGCTACTGGAGCCATTGGGTGTCGAGCGGCCCCGTGTGCGATTCGACCTTCCCACCAACCTGGTGGCTGAAAACCGCATGGGGCAGTACGTGCGGGACAGTCACGTGGGCGGGGGGTTTGCCATCATCAACAGCGCGGCCAGCTGGCCGTCAAAACAATGGCCCGCCGAACGTTTCGGTCGCGTGGCGAGGTATGTGGGGGAGCAGCACAACCTGCCTTGCGTCGTCACTTGGGCGGGGCCGCGGGAAGCCGATCTGGCTCAGCAGATCATTGCGAAATCAGGTGGGCATGCGATCCAGGCACCGGCGACCAATCTACTGGAACTGGTCGTCTTGCTGCGTCATGCACGTCTGGTGATCGGTTCGGACACGGGGCCGTTGCATCTGGCCGCCGCCACGGGAACTCCTTGCCTGGGTTTGTATGGCCCCACGCGGCGGGAGAAGTCAGGGCCCTACGGTCCGCAGCACGCGGTGTTGCAGGTCGATGGCCCCCGGATTCGCAGTCGGCGGAAGCGTCAGGTGGATGATTCGGCCATGCGCTGCATTTCGGTGGAGGCCGTATGCGAGGCGTGTGACACGCTGCTGCGTCGCGCCGGCCAGCTCACGGGACGGTCCCAGGCGGCGTAAGGGGGTGTCGCTCTCTCACCCGCACGGCCGAGAGCCGAAATGCCGGCCCGGACCTTGCCCGGTCTTTCCCGCCGGTGCCGCGGCCAGTAGCATCGTGTACCGGTTTGCCGCGCGACCTCAACGGGCCGCGGCCCGGTCGGCAATCGCACGACCCGCTGCCTTGAATGGCTGGTGGCTGTGCTGCCGCAAGCTCGTGGCATGAGACGGTTCGCAACGCGTTCGCAACACGCCATGGGCCGGCCCAGAGCCGGCAGGCGAAACGGCTGTCGGCACCAGATTTCACCGTCGAGTACATCTCTGCATGTTCGCGGACGACCAATACGAATTGATGGACTTTGGAGACGGCAGGCGTCTGGAGCGATTTGGACGCTGCGTGCTCGATCGCCCAGCCCCCGTCGCCGCGGGAATGGCTCGTCACGATGCGTCCCTGTGGAACGCTGCGGACGCGCGGTTCGAGCGCAAATCGGCGGCGGAGGGGAGATGGATCGAGCGAGCGGGGGAGATGGCTCCGTGGCAGATCCGCCACGGTGAGTTGATCTTTGCGCTCAAAGCCACGGAATCGGGCGCGGTCGGTGTGTTTCCCGAACAGGCCGAGAACTGGGACTGGATCGACACGCAAGTACGCCGCGCTGGCGCGCCACCGAAGGTCCTGAACCTCTTCGCGTATACGGGTGGTAGTACGCTCTCTGCGGCGGTAGCCGGGGCAAAGGTTGTGCATGTCGATGCCGCTCGCAGCGCCGTTGGATGGGCCAGGCAGAATGCCCGGTTGACCGGGCTCGAACATGCCCCGATTCGCTGGATCGTGGATGATGCACGCAAGTTTGTGGAGCGTGAGTTGCGGCGCGGAAGCGAGTATGATGCCGTGGTGCTCGATCCGCCGACCTACGGTCACGGTCCGCAATCGAAGTCCTGGCAAATGAATCGGCACCTGCCGGAGTTGTTGTCCATGCTGGGAAAGTTGACGCGACGCCGACTGGAATTCGTCTTGCTGACATGCCATGCACCAGATCTGGGACCGGACGAAATGGAGGCCATGCTGACTGACACCGTCTTCGGGGACTGCCCACGGGGTGTTCAGTCGAAACGATTGTTCCTGTCGCGACGCGACGGCCATCGCCTTGCCAGCGGCGTTGTCGTTCGCTGGTGTCACGATCGCTGAGAAAGTGGTTTGTATTGACGAGCGGATTGTCTTGTGCGAGCCCCGCTGCACCTGCCAATGACAACCAGGCAACTGCCAAGATCTGGTGCAGCTTAGTCTGTGGGCGATGTCAGGTGGGGGCTCGATTTGCAGCGCCCGTATCGGGTGTTGTGGTCAGCAAGATCGGTGGATGCCGAAATGGCAGGGGAGTCTGCGTGGCGGGGGCTCCGTGTCGGTTGTGGCCGCCGGCCGCGTGATGACTTCACGATTCGGATTGCGAGCGTATACTGGGTGGCGGCCGCCATCTGCGTTAAGGACGGAGCGTTCATGTCGACCTATATCCGCAGTGTCCACAATCCGCGAGTCAAGCAAGCTGTTCGTCTTCGCGACCGACGCGGGAGGCAGCGTCAAGGACGCATTATTGTGGACGGATTGCGTGAGACGCGCCGGGCATTGGAAGCTGGAATTCGCCCGCTCGAGTTGTTCCTCTGCGAAACATGCCAACATGATTCATCGCTGCTGGACCTGATCTCCTCGCTGGATCCGTCGGTCGTGACGCCAACCTTGGTGACTCCGGAAGTGTTCGACAAGATCGCGTTTGGCAATCGCTCGGAGGGGATCGTCCTCATTGCCGCCGAGCCAGCGATGCAGTTAGACCAGTTGGAGCCGCCGGCCGACGCGCTGATCTGCGTGCTCGAGCAGGTCGAGAAGCCAGGTAATTTGGGAGCCATCCTGCGAACGGCCGATGCAGCCGGTGTGTTTGCGGTGATTGTGGCCGACGGTGGCACTGATTTGTACAACCACAATGCGATTCGTGCCAGTCTGGGTGCCATTTTCCGCCTGCCCGTTTGCGCGGCGCCGGCCGTCCAGGTACGGAATTGGTTGAACGCCCGCGAGTTCACTATCTTCGCGGCTCGCGTCGATGGTTCAGTGAGTTACACGTCGGTCAGTTACCGCGGCAAGGCGGCGGTGGTGTTGGGGAGCGAGGCAAGGGGGCTTTCCGATATCTGGCGTGGCGAGTCGATCACGGCCATCTCTCTTCCGCTGCTCGGCTCGGTCGACAGCCTGAACGTCTCCACGACTGCGGCGATCCTGTTTTACGAGGCACTACGGCAGCGACAACGGGAGACCTAAGTGGCCTTGCACGGACAGGCGGGCAGCGTGTCCGACCGGATCCGGCGCGCACCACTCGCGGGTCAGAGCCACCTTCGAAACTCGAAATTCGAATCACCACATCTTGGGTGCAGTTGTGCCATTTCAGGGGTGTCGCGGCTCGGATTAGCGGTATAGCTTTCCCACTTCCCCCAAGTTCATTGAGGAGGTCCGTCCAGTCATTTTTTTGTGGAAAATCTCATTAGGCGCACGGCGCGATTTTCGGTAACGTATCGATTGTTCGGCGCCGGAAGATCGTGCGGACGCGTAGGCATGCAGGAGAGTTGGCGGTGCGCGGCGTTTGCGGATTCTATCGATAACGTCTGATGACGCGATCGCGTCGTGTTCGTCAAACAGCGGTCATCGAAAAGTTCTCCCTCGGTAACGATCTCGCTCGGCAGCGTCGAACGTTGTTTCTTTCTATCAACGGCGAGCCGATATGAGTGAACCTTTACACTTCGAGAACCTGGCGGTCGGTGATTGCTGGAAGAGCTTGGGACGCACAGTGACGGAGGCCGATGTGGTGAATTTCGCCGGGATGACCGGTGATTACGATCCGCTGCATGTGGATCATGAATTCGCCCGTCAAACGCCCTTTGGCAAGCCAATCGCGCACGGCCTGCTCGGTTTGTCTCTGGTGGCAGGTCTGGGGAGTCACAGTCCCAGCGTTCGCACGATCGCGTTCTTGAAAATCGAGAATTGGGAATTTCTCAAGCCGATTTACATTGGCGATACGGTCCATGCTGAGACGGAAGTTATCGACAAGAGGCTTAACGGTCGCCGAACGGGTTATGTAACCTGGCGACGTCGGCTGGTGAATCAGGCGGGTGACGTAGTGCAATCGGGTGTATTCCAGACGCTGGTGTCGGTGGCACAGGCTCATCGCAACCGTCAGGATGCCGCCGCGGCATCTGCCGCGCCCGCCAATCATGCGCCCGCCGCCCACGTGCCCGTGAAGCGGGTCGCCAGCTAAGAACATCGGCCGCCGAGCCTGTGGTCCGAGGCTGTCGCCGACTGAATGTCGTGGATCACGGGGCCATGCGGGCAGCCGCCAGCGTATTTTGCAGCAGCATCGAGATGGTCATCGGGCCGACGCCGCCAGGAACGGGTGTGATGTGCGCCGCCACGTCCGCGACCTGCTCGAAGGCCACGTCTCCCACCAACCCCTCATTTGTGCGATTGATGCCCACGTCGATTACGGCGGCGCCCGACTTCACCATGTCGGCCGTGATAAACCGGGGGACACCGATTGCCGCCACCAGAATGTCCGCTTGCCGGGCAATGTCCGCCAGTCGTGAGGTCCGGCTGTGGCATACGGTCACCGTAGCGTTCGCCGCGGAATCGCCCAGAGCAGAGTGACGCTGCATCAACATCAACGCCAACGGTTTGCCCACGATTTCGCTGCGACCCACAATGACGACGTGCTTGCCGCTTACCGTAATCTGGTGCCGATGTAGAATCTGCTGGACGCCATGCGGCGTGCAGGGGAGAAATCTCGGGCGCCCTGGGCGATCAGGCCAACATTCTCCGGATGAAAGGCATCCACATCTTTCAACGGATTCACAGCATCCAGCACCCGCGTAGCGTCAATCCCCTTGGGTAACGGGAGTTGCACCAGGATTCCGTGCACCTGACTGTCACCGTTGAGCTGAGCGATCAACTGCAGCAACTCCGCTTCCGCAGCAGTGGAAGGCAAACGGTGGAGTTGACTCGATAGCCCCGCACGCTCACAGGCCCGCTGTTTGTTTCGCACGTATACCTGGCTGGCAGCGTCATCACCCACCAGCACTGCGGCCAGGCAGGGAGTGATGCCTGTGTGAGCCGAGTACGCCGCCACTTCCGCCGCGATCTCCACTTGAATCTGTTGGGCCAGCGCTTTACCGTCGAGCAAGTGTGCCACCACGTTCATTCCCTCCTGACACCCCGGGGTTCTTCCACCTTGGAAATCGCCCCCACCAACTTCTGGCGATCGCCGGTACGCGTTCTTTGCGCCGGCCATTCTATCGCGAGCCGCTGTCGTATGGCAGGGCGCGAGCAGAGTTCAGCCGTGGTCTGCCACGGGTCGTTTGCCGCGACGAGCCGTCGTCGTGCCGAATTCCCGGCTGCGGACTGCGTGGATATGCTCCACGAAGCAGCGATGGTCTCGGGCGAGATTCGCCCCGACCAAAACGGCCAAGGACCAACGCCACGGACACGCCTGTTCACCGACTCCGACGTTGCCGGCTCCCGACCCCTTCGTTTCAAACAGCACGCCGAGGGAAGCGACTCCACATGACGTTGGCACAAGATCGGAAATGCCTGGGTGCGGTGCGAATTTTTTTCCGAGCTGTCCGGACCCAACACCGTCCCCCAGCACAGCAGCGGCCGAGTCTGAGATACCTGCCTCGATCGCGCATACAAACCCAGATGCAGGGTTGATGGAGTGCCTCTTGCGTGCGTGCGGAGCAGTTGCTTTCCAACCCCCTCTGGCGGATAATGGTTATTTTTATTATCAATATAGTAAACTAACTGCAGTGAGCCGCATTTTTTGGGCGATTTCAGCAGATAATCCTCGCAAGAGCGTTTCCTGGTCCACTGAATGAAATGCCACCTTGGTGGGGTTCTCGCGGCGATTGGGAGCGGAGTTTTTTTGGGTGGGTGTCTTGTGTTATCGCTGGGCGGGACGAGCATTTCGTGGTGGATCGGCAGCGTTTGGGGGATGACTCGAAGTTCGCAAGGCAATTAGCAAGAGTGAGTCGAGTGATGGCAAACGAAGAGAAGCAAGAGAAGCAGAAGCTCAGTGCGGTTGAGGGAATCAAGGAGGCGAGCAACCTGTTGCGTGGCGCCATTGCCTCGGAACTTTGTGACGGCTCGGATCACTTCAGTGGCGACAGTGTGCAGTTGTTGAAGCATCACGGGACGTATCAGCAGGACAATCGAGATGACCGAGCGACAGCTCGCTCCGCCGGCGAATCTGGCAAGCAGCATAGTTTTCTGTTGCGGACACGGGTTCCGGGCGGCCAGCTTACTTCCGCACAGTTGCTGGCGGAAATGGCGTTGGGTGATGAGTTTGGCAATCAGACGCTGCGTATCACGAGTCGGCAGGGTTTGCAGTTACACGGCGTTTTGAAATCGAACTTGCGCGACGTGATTCAGCGTGTCAATGCGGTCCATCTCACAACGCTGGGTGCCTGTGGCGACGTCAACCGTAATGTCATGTGTTGCCCGGCGCCGTTAGCCACGCCGGTACACGAGCAGATGCAATGGCTGGCGAACGAACTCGCCCACGCCTTTGCTCCGCGCACGGGGGCCTACCACGACATCTGGCTCTGGGATCGCGTGACGGGCGACAAACAGCTCGTGGACGGTGGCGAGCAGGAGCCGGAGAGCGAACCGCTATATGGCCTCACGTACCTGCCGCGGAAATTCAAAATCGGCATCGCTCTGCCGCATGACAATTGTATTGACGTCTACACGCACGATTTGGGGTTGCTGGCGATCGTCGAGCGGGATGGCATTATTGGGTACAACATGTTGGCGGGTGGGGGCATGGGTGTCACGCCGAGCAACAAGAAGACTTTCCCGGCCTTGGCCAAGCCGTTGGCCTTTGTCACGCCCGACCAGGTCGTGGCGGCTGCGCGGGCTGTCATCCAAGTGCAGCGCGATCACGGCAATCGTGCCGATCGCAAAGTAGCACGCATGAAGTACCTGATCGAAAACATCGGGATTGACGCGTTTCGTGAGAAAGTCGAGCAATACTACGGCGCCGAGCTGGCTGATCCACTGCCGATTGATGTGCACGACGCGGCCGATCACATTGGCTGGGAGCCGCAGGGTGATGGTCTCTGGTATTACGGCTTGAACATCGAGAACGGCCGCATTGCGGACACTGCGGCAAGGCAGTTGAAGACGGCGATCCGGCAGATCTGCGGGCAGTTGCAGCCCGATATTCGTCTGACGGCCCACCAGAGCCTGCTGTTCACTGGCATTTCCGAGCGAAACCGTGCCCATCTGGAGCAGATACTGAGAGACCACGGTGTGCCGTTGAGCGAGGAAATCTCCGCGGCTCGTCGCTGGTCGATGGCGTGTGTGGCCTGGCCCACGTGCGGTTTGGCGATCACCGAGAGTGAGCGGGCATTGCCGGGGGTCATCGACCAGCTGGAAAAATCGCTGCGGAAATATCATCTCGACCACGAGGCGTTCACGGTTCGCATGACTGGTTGTCCCAATGGATGCGCACGTCCCTACAACGCGGATGTCGGACTCGTTGGCAAAGCCCGTGGACGCTACACGATTCTGGTGGGAGGCAGTCGACTCGGTACGCGGCTGAATTTTCTCTACAAGGATCTGGTGCCGCTGGAAGAGATTGTGCCGACGCTCGAACCCTTGTTCGCCTATTTCCAACAGGATCGCCGGGCAGGCGAGTCGTTTGGCGATTTCTGCCATCGCCGGGGTCTCGCTGACCTGCTGGCGTGGTCGGACCGCCACGGCGGGGGTGATGCGAGCCTGAGGACGGCGTCTGGGTAAGTGGCGGCGGGAGGAGGAACGGCTGGCATGCCGCGTCCGACGGCCGGTTGCGCTGCAGCGTGGGTTCAGCGATTAACGGCTGCGCATCACCCTCTTGTGGCGCTCCTGTGTCGGCCTGCGTCACCCCCTTTCGCCGGTCCGCGATTCGGCCGACAATTGCCGATACGGGGCGGCGACCCGGGGAGTGTCGTCGCGGGCCCTCAGAGGCCCGAAAGCCGGTTGCGGGTGACGCTTTGACCGCGACATGACATCTGATTGGGAGCCGTGGCGTTATGAAACTAGCTAGGTATCGACATCCGAATGGGGCGATCGGCGTAGGGCTCATTCACGAATTCACTCTGATCCCATTGAACCTGTCGGGCGGCCAATACAACTCGCTGTCCGATGTGCTCGAGGCGGACAATCCGGCGGAAGTGGCTGATTTTCTGGCGGATTCGGCGGCCGGTATTTCATTGGGAAAGGTGACGCTGCTCCCCCCCATCGACCAGCAGGAAGTGTGGGCGGCGGGGGTAACGTATCGCCGCAGTCAAGCCGCTCGGATGGAAGAATCGACGGTTGCCAGCAGTTGTTACGATCAGGTTTATCGATCACCACGACCGGAGATTTTCTTCAAGGCGACGCCGCACCGGGTCGTGGGGCCGAACCAGGCCATTCGCATTCGCAAGGACTCCAAATGGAATGTGCCCGAACCCGAGCTGACGTTGGTGCTCAATTCCCATCTCCAGCTGGTCGGTTTCACCGTCGGTAACGATGTCAGTTCGCGGGACATCGAGGGCGAGAATCCGCTCTATCTGCCGCAGGCCAAAATCTATGACGCCTGTTGCAGCCTGGGGCCATGTATCACGTTGCCGATCGCCATGCCGCCGGAGGACGAAATTGACATCGAAATGCGCATAGAGCGTGAGGAGGAAGTTGTTTTCGAAGGGCATACATCGGTCGGGCAGATGGCGCGCAGTTTCGATAACCTGATTTCCTGGCTGGGGCGGGAGAGTTCCTTTCCTAACGGCGTGTTCCTGCTCACCGGCACCGGTATTGTGCCGGACCACGACTTCACGTTGCAGCCGCGCGACGTTGTCGAGATCACGATTTCGGGTGTGGGGACTCTCATTAATCCCGTGACGCAGGGGTGATGGGGCCGGCGGCGTTGGGCCGGGGATGTGTCCGCAGGCGCGGATCGGCCGAGAGGTGTGTCCTTTTTTTTGAGTGGGTGCGATCTCTCAAAAAATTCACGACGGCATATTTACCACAAGGGTCTTGGACCAATGATCCAGCGAGTGTTGATTGACGGGATCTGGCGCGAGGCGGATTGTGCGGGGACTTTTCAGGCCGAGAATCCCCAAACGGCCGACATGCTGCCGGACGTGTATCCGGTCAGTCGGTGGACCGACTGCGACGAAGCGCTGTCGGCCGCTTCTCGGGCGGCGGATGTGATGCGGCAGCTCCCGGTCGCGCGGCTGGCGGACTTTCTAGCCTGTTTTGCCGCGCGGATCGAGGATCGACGCGAGGAGTTGGTCGAGCTGGCTCATCTGGAAACCGGGCTGCCGCTTTCCCCACGTCTGGCCGATGTGGAATTGCCACGCACTGCCAATCAGCTGCGTCAAGCGGCGGAGGCGGCTCGTGAAGGGTCCTGGACGATGGCCACGATCGATACGGCGGCCAATATTCGCTCCTGCCTGGCTCCGATCGGACCGGTGGCGGTGTTTGGTCCGAATAATTTTCCGTTTGCTTTCAATAGTGCGGCGGGGGGAGATTTTGCGGCCGCGATTGCGGCGGGCAACCCGGTGATTGCCAAAGCGAATTCGTCTCATCCGGGCACGACGCGGTTGTTCGCTGAGGAGGCTCTTGTCGCTGCCCAGCAGACCGGCATGCCGGCGGGGACCCTCCAGTTGATCTACCGAACCGCGCATGTCGACGGCGCGCGTTTGGTATCTGACCACCGCATTGGGGCGACCGGTTATACGGGGAGTCGTGCAGCCGGCCTGCAGTTGAAGGAGGCGGCTGACCGGGCGGGTAAGCCGATCTACCTGGAACTCTCGAGCATCAATCCGGTGGTGATCCTCCCCGGGGCGTTGCGCACGCGCCGCGAGGCCATTGTGCAGGAGTTCTGTGCCAGCAGTCTGATGGGGACCGGCCAGTTCTGTACGAATCCGGGGCTCGTCTTGCTGATGAGGAGCCAGGAGAGCGACGCGTTTATCGAGGCGGTGGCTGGCCATTTTGTCGCGGCTCCGACGGGGACGCTGTTGTCGCGCGGTGTTCAGCAGTCATTGCAGCGCAGCATCGCGGCGTTCAGGCAGGCGCAGGCCGAGCTGTTGGCGGGAGACGTACCGGTGCAGCGGGGTGGCTATTGCTGTCCCAATACGCTGCTGAAAGTCACCGCGGGGCAGTTTCTGGCGGATCCCGCAGCACTGCAGATCGAGGCATTTGGCAACGCATGTCTGCTGGTCGTGGCGGACAATCTGGCACAGTTGCAGCAGGTTGTGACCCATCTGGAAGGGAATCTGACAGGTTGTATTTACTCGGATGCGATGACCAGCGACGATGCCGCCTACGAGCAGATTGCCCCGCTATTGAGGCAGAAAGTCGGCCGTTTGCTGAACGACAAGATGCCGACCGGAGTGGCGGTCAGTCCGGCGATGAACCATGGGGGACCTTACCCAGCCACCGGCCATCCGGGTTTCACGGCGGTAGGCCTGCCGGCATCGTTGCGACGCTTTGCCGTGCTACAATGCTA
The DNA here is from genome assembly GCA_963802295.1 of uncultured Planctomycetota bacterium. Taxonomy (GTDB): domain Bacteria; phylum Planctomycetota; class Planctomycetia; order Pirellulales; family Pirellulaceae; genus JAJRVM01. The sequence goes on from CAWDIM010000026.1 coordinate 413,796, forward strand.
CGACGGTGTTCGTCAGCCGCGGTTGCCCTGGGGGTTGCGCGACAAGAACCCCAATGGGAAGATGTGGCGTTTGGTGGATGGCGGTTGGACGCGGGAAGACATTCAGGTCTGAAGCGGGTGGCGGTCGGCTGGGTGGAAAGAAGAGAGGAATGGATTATGACGAGACGCGGCGGTTGGATGTCGGTGCTATTCGTGCTCGGGTTGCTGGCTGTGCGAGTCGCTGCGGCGGAGGATGGCCAGGCGGACCTGGACAAGGCGACCGATCTGAAACTGAAAGCCACGACGTTGCAGGAACTGGGGGAAGTTGCCACGTTGTGCGAACAAGCTATCAACAAGGGGCTGACCGCGGACGATGAGGCCTTTGCCAAGAAACTGCTCACCGGCGCGCTCTATCAGCGAGCCGAGCCGCAGTGCCAGTTGCTGTTGCAGACTCCCCAGCTGTCCCCCGCTCTGCAGGAACGCCGGAAGTCAACCTTGGCCGATCTACGCAAGATCCTGAAATACGACGAGAAGTTCGGCCAGGCCTATCTGATGATCGCTCAGCTCGAGGGACTCGCGGAGGGGGATCGCCAGCAGGCTCGCCAGGCGGTGGAGCAGGCCGTGACGCTGTTGTCGGAAGATGAGAAGTCGCTCGCCGCAGCCTTGGTGTTGCGCGGACGATTGAGCGAGTCGGACGACACGCGGCAGGCCGATTTTGACCGGGCCGTCGAGCTCGATCCGGAAAACCCCGTCGTCTGGCAGGCACGCGCGTTGTACCATCTTTCGCGTGGGGAGGCGCAGAAAGCGGTGGAGGATTTCAATCAGCTGCTGGCCAAGGACAGCGACAATGTCATGGCACGCCTGGCGGTTGCCGAAGCACTGCTGACCGTGGACCAGGTGGAAGAAGCGTTGAAACACGTGAATCTCATCATTCAACGCGACCCCAACGTGATTGCGTATACGCTGCGAGCGCAGATCTGGACACTCGAAAACAGACTCGATAAGGCTATCGAGGATATTGACGAGGCGCTGAAATTGGCGCCCGATGATTTAGGGCTGTTGTTGATGAGAGCCCGGTTGTACCATGCGGACGAGCGTCATGCCTTGGCCAAGACCGATATCGACCGAGTGCTGCAGGCTCAGCCCAACTTCGCCTCCGGCATTGAATTGAGGAGTTCCATTCTCGCCTCGTTGGGCGAATTCGCTGGAGCCGTGGACGATATCTCCTCGCTGCTGAAGCAAAACCCCGCAGACGTGCGTTTGAAATTGCAGTTGGCAATTTGCCTGAACGCCGCCGGAAATTCGCGCAAGTCGGTTGAGGTGTTTACCGATATCTTACAGGCCGAACCCGACAACGTATTTGCGTTTCGCGGGCGTGCCGACGCTTACCTGAACGTGGGCGCTCACCAAGAAGCAATCGCGGACTACGAAGTCGCCATCAAGGCTGCCGCCGATGACGGGGGCATTCTGAATAACTTCGCCTGGGTGTTGGCCACCTCTCCCGACGACGCGTTACGTGACGGAAAACGCGCCATCGAACTGGGGACGAAAGCCTGTGAACTGACCGAATACAAGCAGGCTCATATCCTCAGCACGCTGGCCGCGGCCTATGCCGAGACGGGTGACTTCGAAAACGCCCGCAAGTGGTCGGAGAAGGCCGTTGAGCTGAGCGATGAAAGCATGAAGGAGGCATTGCAGCAAGAGCTGGAAAGTTATCGCCAAAGCAAGCCGTGGCGCGAGAAGAAAGAGGAGGCACCGACGCCGGAGGAGAAGGACGATACGCAATCGAACGACAAAGAGCAAGAAGCGGATGGCCTGCACTGAGAGGCGGCCTCTCCATCTCGCCGACCGCCGCTTCGCTGGAGCGGAAGGGAGCGCCACCCATGGATCGCGAACAAGCATTTGCCTTGTTGTGTGAGTATACCGAGAGTGAGAGCCTGCGACGGCACATGCTGGCCGTCGAAGCGGCGATGCGCAGCTATGCCGCGAAGTTCGATGCGGACGTCGACAAGTGGGGGATCATCGGGCTGCTGCACGATTTTGATTATGAGCGGTGGCCCACGGCCCCAGATCATCCGCTGCAGGGTGCCGCCATCTTGCGGCAGCGTGGATACCCGGATGACGTGATCTATGCCATCAAGTCGCATGCGGACTACATCGGCGATTGTCCGCGCGTCTCAGTCATGGACAAAGCCCTCTACGCTTGCGACGAGCTCGCCGGGTTCATCTCCGCTTGTGCCGTGGTGCGCCCGGAAGGAATTGCCGGCATGCAGGCCAAGAGCGTGCGTAAGAAGATGAAACAGAAGAGCTTTGCCGCGGCCGTGAATCGAGACGACATCATGCGCGGGGCCGAGGATCTGGGGGTCGATCTGGACGAGCACATCCAGTTCGTGATTGAGGCCATGAGTCAACGGGGCGAGATGCTGGGACTGCTGCCGCCTCGAGTCGACTGACGCGCAGACGGTAGCTGCGGTCGCGTAGACCGCGGAGTAGCTGCGGCGTAAAGAGAAGGTTTGCGTGGGCTGGCGTGGGAGTCAGGTGTTTGCAGCCAACCACACCGGCCGAGGTAGTCCACGACAGGCCCACTGAGAGCGGGGTGAAAGAGCCGATCGCGGACCAGCCAGTAGAGGGTAACATGAGGGCCGTCGAGTAGCACTTTCGGTAACACGCCCCGATAACAGCAAGAGCGGTACTCACGGGGTAAGTCGTAAGTATCGCTCTCATAATGGTTTGAAAAAACTACCCGGCAAGGACTCGAACCTTGAACGAGGGAACCAAAATCCCTAGTGTTGCCAATTACACCACCGGGTACTACCACGACTGTGGACGGGATCGATTAAGACCACGTGAACCATATCTTACGATCTCGAGGCCTGACTCACAACTGCGAATGCGAGTTGTTCCAGCTCAATGGCCAAGTCAACTCCCGCCACCGCTACGTGTCCCGGCAGCGTAAGCGTGACCGGCGCAAAATTCAAGATCCCTACCACGCCTGCTTCCGTGAGCCGTTCGGCCACCAGTTGTGCCGCTGTCGCCGGGACAGTCAGGATCGCCAGGCGAATGCCTTGCCGGGCGATGATCTCCGCCGCGCGGTCCAGCGGGTGAATTTCGAGCGACTCGACCTGCCTTCCCACCAGTTGCGGGTCACTATCGAACGCCGCTTCGATGCGAAAACCCTGCCGGCCAAATCCGCGGTATCGCAGCAGAGCATGGCCGAGGTTGCCAATTCCCACTAACGCGACCGACCACGATTGGCTAGTGCCCAGAATGCGACGAATCTGTTCCACCAGTTCGCTGCAGCGGTAGCCGATGCCGGGGTAGCCGAATTGACCGAAGTAGGCCAGGTCCTTGCGGACCTGCGCGTCGGTCACTCCCAACCGCTTGCCGAGCTGGCTGGAATTGGTGGTCTCTTGCCCCTCGTGTAGCAACAGCTGCAGCTCCCGCGAGTACAGGCTCAGACGCGCCACAACTGCTTTCGGTACCGGCGTCTCACCCAGATTGCCGTGGGATTCCGCCGAGGTGCCTTTGTCCGGTGTTTCGTTAGGCGTTGCTGTCATGGACACCACCCGTTGTTTTCGTTGCCAGACGCGGCACGCCGGGGCCTGGCCTGCCGGTGTGCACGCCGACCGCCCCCCCCGGGCCTCTATCTGACCACTGTATCTGCGTCGCATGGCGGCCACAAGAATGGGGTGGGCCGTTGAGGGGGGTGAGATCTGGCCGACAGCGACGTGTCCGGGGACGTTGTCGCAACGAGCCTCGTGGGGGCGATGCGGCCCCAACCCCGCAGGAACGGTGCCAGCGGTTGGATCGCGAACCTGCTGCCTTCGCCTCTCCCGATTTACCCATTCACTACAACCGATGCGATTATGCCTGGCCATGCTTGTTGGATAAATGCTGTGGTCATCATAGACCTCCTGTCCGAATCAATATACGTATCCACGCGGAATGCCCTGAATTTGTCGTCCTATCCAAATCCTCTAGTTCAAGCAGAAGGCCCAAATTGACGATGAACAGGGATAATCGGCCATTGTAGTGCCAAGTTGGGTCGTGCGCGGAGAGTAGGATTATCCCGCGATCAATTTGGACTGGGAAGATTGGCAACTGCAGAGGGATTGGGTTGGCCGCGAGATTCGAGGTGAACGTGTGTTCGCCTTACCAGACTAGACTTCCTTGTTGAAGAGTCAGCGTAGGAGGAGAACGGAAGATGAGAGCTCTATTGAGTGTGCCGATCTGTGCAGTGCTGCTGAGCTGCCGCATCGGTCAACACTGCCTGGGCCGCCTATTGTGGGGCGGTCAGCTACCGCAACGCAGGCTGTTGCGATCGAGTAGATTACTGCGATGCCAAGCAGCAGTGCTACACGGTCATGAAAACATGCCGCAAGACGGTGTACGAACAGCAGCAGTACACCTGCTACAAGACGGTCTACGAGACGGTCTGCGAGGACAAGACGATCAACTGCGTCAAGTATGTCCCCGAGACACGTTATCGTGACTGCGTGTACACCGTGTGCAAACCGGTGTACGAAACGAAGTACCGGACGTGCAACTACACGGTGTGCAAGCCGGTCTGGGAAACCAAGACGAAGGACATCTGCTACACGGTGTGCAAGCCGGTCTGGGAAACCAAGACCAAGGACATCTGCTACACGGTGTGCAAGCCAGTCTGGGAAACCAAGACCAAGCAAATCTGCTACACGGTGTGCAAGCCGGTCTGGGAAACCAAGACGAAGGACATCTGCTACACGGTCTGCAAGCCGGTCTGGGAAACCAAGACGAAGGACATCTGCTACACGGTGTGCAAACCGGTCTGGGAAACCAAGACCAAGCAGATCCACTACACGGTGTGCAAGCCAGTCTGGGAAACCAAGACGAAGGACATCTGCTACACGGTGTGCAAGCCAGTCTGGGAAACCAAGACGAAGGACATCTGCTACACGGTGTGCAAGCCGGTCTGGGAAACCAAGACGAAGGACATCTGCTACACGGTGTGCAAGCCGGTCTGGGAAACCAAGACCAAGCAGATCCACTACACGGTGTGCAAGCCGGTCTGGGAAACCAAGACGAAGGACATCTGCTACACGGTGTGCAAGCCGGTCTGGGAAACCAAGACGAAAGAGATTTGCTACACGGTCTGCAAGCCGGTCTGGGAAACCAAGACGAAGGACATCTGCTACACGGTGTGCAAGCCGGTCTGGGAAACCAAGACGAAGGACATCTGCTACACGGTGTGCAAGCCAGTCTGGGAAACCAAGACGAAGGACATCTGCTACACGGTGTGCAAGCCAGTCTGGGAAACCAAGACGAAGGATATCCACTACACGGTCTGCAAGCCGGTCTGGGAAACCAAGACGAAGGACATCTGCTACACGGTGTGCAAGCCGGTCTGGGAAACCAAGACGAAGGACATCTGCTACACGGTGTGCAAGCCGGTCTGGGAAACCAAGACGAAGGACATCTGCTACACGGTGTGCAAGCCGGTCTGGGAAACCAAGACGAAGGACATTTGCTACACGGTGTGCAAGCCGGTCTGGGAAACCAAGACCAAGACCATTTGCTACAACGTCTGCAAGCCGGTTTACGAGACCCGCGAAAAGCAAGTGTGCTACACGGTCTGCAAGCCCGTCCATTACACGAAGACGGTCAAGGTCTGTGGCGGCCGCTGGGAAACGCAAGTCACCGAATGCCCCGGTCGTGTTGTGAAAAAGACCGTGCAGGAACCAGGTTGCTGGACATGGGATCCTTGCAGCTGCCGTTGCGTATACGTACCGGGCGAGTGCAAGGTCGTGGAAGTTCAGTGCCCGCCCCGCCAGGTATGCAAGAAGGTCTGGGTACCGGAAGTTTGTGAGAAGACGATCAATTGCGTGCGTTACGAACGTGAAGTCTGCACGAAGGTCGTGCCTTACAAAGTCTGCCGGATGGTCACCGAGCAGCGCCAGAAAGAGTGCACCTACAAGGTCTGCCGCATGGTTCCCGAACAGCGCGTCAAGACCTGCACCTATCGCGTCTGCCACATGGTGAAGGAAGACTGCGTCAAGACCTGCACGTACAAAGTCTGCCGCATGGTTCCCGAGCAGTGCGTGAAGACCTGCACTTACAAGGTCTGCCGCATGGTTCCCGAGCAGCGGGTGAAGACCTGCACGTACAAAGTCTGCCGCATGGTGAAGGAAGATTGCGTGAAGACCTGCACCTACAAGGTCTGCCGCATGGTTCCCGAGCAGTGCGTGAAGACCTGCACCTACAAGGTCTGCCGCATGGTTCCCGAGCAGCGGGTGAAGACCTGCACGTATCAGGTCTGCCGCATGGTTCCCGAGCAGCGGGTGAAGACCTGCACGTACAAAGTCTGCCGCATGGTTCCCGAGCAGTGCGTGAAGACCTGCACCTACAAGGTCTGCCGCATGGTTCCCGAGCAGCGGGTGAAGACTTGCACGTACAAAGTCTGCCACATGGTGAAAGAGGACTGCGTGAAGGAATGCACCTACAAGGTGTGCCGCATGGTTCCCGAACAGCGCGTGAAGACCTGCACGTACAAGGTCTGCCGCATGGTTCCCGAGCAGTGCGTAAAGACCTGCACGTACAAAGTCTGCCACATGGTCCCCGAGCAGCGCGTGAAGACCTGCACGTATAAGGTCTGCCACATGGTGAAAGAGGACTGCGTGAAGGAATGCACCTACAAGGTGTGCCGCATGGTTCCCGAGCAGCGGGTGAAGACCTGCACGTACAAGGTCTGCCGCATGGTTCCTGAGCAGTGCGTGAAGACCTGCACCTACAAGGTCTGCCGTATGGTTCCCGAGCAGTGCGTGAAAGAATGCACCTATCAGGTCTGCCGTATGGTTCCCGAGCAGCGGGTGAAGACCTGCACCTACAAGGTCTGCCGGATGGTTCCTGAGCAGTGCGTGAAGACCTGCACCTACAAGGTCTGCCGCATCGTGAAGGAATGCCATAGCAAGCAGATTCCTTACACGGCCTGCCGTTACGAAACGCAGCAACACTGCAAGCAGGTTGCCTACACCGTCTGCAAGCCGGTGTGCTACACGAAGACCGTCCAGGTCAAGCGTTGCGTACCCAAGAAGGTCGCCTACACGGCTACCCGTTGTGTACCGCGAGTGGTTTGCGAGCAGGTTCCGGTGTGCGTTAGCTGCCCACCGCCTTGCTGCTGCAAGACCCGTTGCAGCTGCCGTAAGGATTGCTGCAACTGAACTGACAGGATCTTCCTCTCCCCGGAAGAAGAACTAGTCTGGTAATCTCACGGCGGCTCGAGCCCCAATGCCCGAGCCGCCGTTTTTTTCTGCGCACAGCCAACACAACTGTTTGGCGCTTACCGGCCGAGCGGCGGGAGGGCGGGAGGGGCTGAGCTACGCTTCGGACCGCTCGTCTGGCTGGGCTGCGCGGGGCGGCTCCGCCGCGATGGCTGGGGTGCTGCCGCGCACCAGGTATAGCAGCGCCAGGAAATCGTAGACGGCGTGGGCGGCGATGGGCGCCCACAGACTGCCCGTGGTGGCGAACAGGATCCCGAGCAAGGCCCCCATGCATGTGGCCAGTACCGCATAGGCCAGGCAGAGCCAATGGCAGACACCAAACAACAGCGACGCACACAGGATCGCCAGCCAGGTTCGCCAAGGGGACGCGTGGGAGCCGGTCAGGGCCGCCTGCAGGCAGCCGCGAAAGAGCAGTTCTTCACCGATTCCGGCCGAGAGTGAGATAAGCAGCAGGCTTCCGGCTCCGAGGCCGCGGAACAGCGGCACGACTTGTTGCCGGACGGTTCGCTGCAGCTGGCGGAGAAATCCCACCGGTATGCGTTCCACCAACACCAGCCCGGCAAACAACGGTAGTGCCAGGGCCGTGCCCAGCAGCAGCGCGGTGGCCGGGCCGACCCCCGCCGAAAGCGTCAATGTCCCTAACGGGCTCTCGCCCGTCAGTGTGCCCAGCAGCAGGGCCAGGATTCCCAGCGACAACTCAAAGGCGACGGCCAGTGCCGTGAAGGAATGTGGGCCAGTGGCGTGGAGGTGTTTCATGCCCGGGTGTTTCATTAGGGGAGGAGTCGCTATTCAGGCTCCCGGCAGGACCTGGCTGACGGGACGATCTGGCCGGTCGGCACTGCCGCCGTCTCCACAAAATCTTACGACTCCGGCGTCCCGGTGCCGACTGGTGTCGCAGGCCGATAGCGGGCCCGAAAGGCGGAATTTGGGTAGGCTTTTTTCCCCTACCCGGCTGCTTGCCGCTCGGCATCGCCGTCGCGGCCAGGTTCCCCTTGATTGACGCATTGGCAAGGCGTTGCTAGAGTTGCGGGTTTATTCTGCAGCTCTCACGCATGCTGGGACGGTTCGTCCCAGGTATGGGCCAGCGAATGGAATGCGCACGTGGCGCCCACGCACCGGGTGGTCTTCCTTCGATGGGAAAGCGGAGTGAAACCCGCTGGTTACTCTACACACACTCTCTCACCTACATTAGACCCTGGAAGGTACAGGAACCATGGCCAAGACAAAGATGACCTTTTACTTTGGCAAGACCCGCACTGACGGCAACGGCCAACAGAAGCAGCTGTTAGGCGGCAAAGGTGCCAACCTGGCGGAAATGACGGGGATTGGCTTGCCGGTCCCCCCCGGATTCACGATTACGACCGAGTGTTGCGCGGCTTATTACAAGGCGGGTCGCAAACTCCCCCCGGGGTTGACCGAGCAGGTGGCGGGGGAGATCAAGACGCTGGAGAAGGAACTGGGCAAGAAATTCGGCGACGACAAGAACCCGCTGCTCGTTTCTGTCCGCAGTGGGGCGGCGGCGTCCATGCCGGGCATGATGAACACGATTCTCAACTTGGGGCTCAATGACAAGTCGGTGGAAGGGCAGGCAGCCGCCACGGGAAACGTGCGTTTCGCCTACGACTCGTATCGCCGGTTGATCAACATGTTTGGTGACGTGGTGATGGGAGTCGATCACGAGCACTTCGAGGAGGCGTTTGGCAAGGTCAAGGCCAAGTACAAGGTCCAGCTTGATACCGACGTGCCGGCCGACGGTTTAAAAGAACTCTGCGACGCCTACAAGAAGGTCTTCAAGAAGCACTGCGGCAAGGATTTTCCGCAAGATCCGGTCGAGCAACTGCATCTGTCGATCGAGGCCGTGTTTGCCAGTTGGAATACCCCCCGCGCCGTGCGTTACCGCGAGGTGGAGAATATTCGCGGTCTGCTCGGGACGGCGGTCAATGTCCAGTCGATGGTCTACGGCAACATGGGCGATGATTCGGGCACTGGTGTGGGATTCACGCGTAATCCTTCGACGGGTGAGAACAAGTTCTTCGGCGAATTCCTCATCAACGCGCAGGGCGAGGACGTGGTGGCGGGCATCCGCACGCCGCTCCCCGTGTCGGAGATGTCGAAGTGGAATCGTGAAGTCTACAAGCAACTGCTCGAAATCAAGACGATTCTGGAAGAACATTACCGCGACATGCAGGACATCGAATTCACGATTGAGCGTGGCGAACTGTTCATGCTCCAGACGCGGACCGGCAAACGGACCGGGGCGGCCGCCGTGAAGATCGCCTGCGACATGGTCGGCGAGAAGCTGATTGACGAGAAGACCGGTGTGCAGCGGATTCCCGCGAACGACTTGACTCAGCTGTTGCTCCCCAGTTTCGACCCGAAGGCGAAGGCCAAGGCCACGATTCTGGCCACGGGACTGCCGGCTTCCCCCGGCGCGGCGGTCGGCAAGCTGGCTTTCACCGCCGAAGAGGCCGTGGTGCGCACGGCGGCTGGGGAAAGCGTGCTGCTGGTACGCAAGGAGACGAGTCCGGAAGATGTCGACGGCATGCACAGTGCCGCGGGGATTCTGACCAGTACCGGCGGCATGACCAGTCATGCCGCCGTCGTGGCACGCGGCTGGGGTCGCTGCTGCGTGGCCGGGGCGGGCGAAATTCAGATCAATGAAAAGGCTCGCAAGATCACCGTGGGTGGCAAGAGCTTCGGCTGCAACGACGTGATCTCCCTGGACGGTTCGACCGGACAGGTGATGGTGGGCGAGGTCGCCACCATGGCGCCCAAGTTGTCGGGGGACTTCGCCAAGGTCATGAAGTGGGCCGACGCATACCGCAAACTGAAAATCCGCACCAACGCCGACACCCCCGAAGATGCGGCTCGCGCACGTGAATTCGGCGCGGAAGGGATCGGGCTGTGCCGTACCGAGCACATGTTCTTTCAGGAAGATCGCATCGCCGCCATGCGGGAGATGATCCTGGCCGAGACGCAGGAGGCCCGCAAGGTGGCCCTGGCCAAGTTGCTTCCCTATCAGCGGAAAGACTTCATCGGTATCTTCACCGCCATGAAAGGCCTGCCCGTTACCGTGCGTCTGCTCGACCCGCCACTGCACGAATTCCTCCCTCACGATGCCAAGAATCAGGCGGAAATGGCCGAACGCCTGGGGGTGAAGGCGACGGCGGTCAAAGCCCGCGTCTCCCAATTGCACGAAGCCAACCCGATGCTCGGTCATCGCGGCTGCCGCCTGAGCGTGACCTATCCCGAAATCCTCGAGATGCAGGTGCAGGCCATCGTCGAAGCGGTGATCGCCTGTAAGGCCAAGAAGATCGACGCGCAGGCCGAGATCATGATCCCGTTGGTCGGTACCGCCGCCGAACTCAAGTTGTTGCGGGAACTAGCGGCGCAGACCATCGAGCGGGTGAAGACCGCCAAGAAGTACACGGGTAAACTCGACATCCTGATTGGCACGATGATCGAGATCCCACGTGCTGCATTGACGGCCGACAAGGTGGCGGAGCATGCCGATTTCTTCAGTTTCGGGACCAACGACTTGACGCAGATGACGTTCGGCTTCAGCCGCGACGACGTCAACTCCTTCCTCCCCGATTACCTGAAGCAGGAGCTCCTGCTGGTCGATCCGTTCCAGTCCCTCGACACGGAAGGTGTCGGCCAACTGGTGGAAATGGGCGTCAACAAGGGACGCGCTACCAAGCCGCAACTGAAGGTCGGCATCTGTGGTGAGCACGGCGGCGATCCGATGTCGATCGCCTTCTGCCACAAGGTCGGATTGAACTACGTCAGCTGTTCACCCTTCCGCGTACCCATCGCTCGCCTGGCGGCCGCTCAAGCCGCTTTGAAGGCCGAAAAATAGGCGGCCCACGCCGTCTCTGCGCTGGCTGAACACGCTGGTTGAAACTTGCGAGCCGCATCGGGTCTTCCCGATGCGGCTTGCGGATTCTCTGCCATCGGTCCGCAGTTCCCAACAGACTAACCGACTTTTCGCAGCGAGTTCTGTTCGGCGTCGGCGACTGGATCGGGCAACGGCAGCATGGCCTCGGGAGGCGTGCGCCGCTCGAGCGTGAATCCTCGTTTGCCCCCCAGGAAGAACCGCCCAAAAGCCGCCGCCGGCTCGGCTGAGAACTCTTCGTTCAACCGCTCCAGCACTTCCTTCCAAGTCAACCCGCGTCGGTAAATCAGCCGATACGCCGCTTTCAGTTGGCTGATCTCGGCAGGGGTGAAACCGCGGCGTCTGAGTCCGATCAGATTCAACCCCACCACGCGGGTCGTCTGGCCATCCACGGTCACGAAGGGCGGTATGTCCTTGGTGACATGCGATTGGCCACCCACCATGGCGTGGGCACCAACACGACAGAACTGATGGACTCCCACCGCCCCCGACAGATAGGCATGGTCCGCGATGCAGACATGTCCGGCCAGCATCACGTTGTTCGCCAAAATCGTGTGATTGCCGATCTGGCAGTCGTGGGCCACGTGCGCATTGACCATGATCAGGTTGTGGTCGCCCACCGTCGTAAACAATGCCTCGGACATCGCACAGTGGATCGTGACGTTTTCCCGAATCGTGTTATGGCTGCCGATGATGAGGCCGCCGGGTGCGTGCTGGGCCAAGTGTTGCGCGCGGCCGCCAAGTATGGCTCCATCGTCGATGATATTCCCTTGCCCCAGGGTCGTTCTCCCCTTGATGATCACGTGACTGGCCAATTGGCAGTGGTCTCCCACGGTCGCCGCGCCTTCGATCACGCAATACGGGCCAACAGACACATGGTCGCCAAGGGAAGCTTTCGGGTCGATTACAGCGGTTGGATGTATGTGATTCACCGGAACGCTCACGAGGGCTGAATACGGATCACCAGGGAATAACGAGGTATCGCTGCCGGCCTGCTCGCAGGCAGCACCGCCTCGCACATTATGGTCGGTTCCATCGTCGCACCGACTTCAGTACCTTTATCGGTTGTAACGAATGTATGGATCAAGATGAATTTTCTGCAGGAACGTGCCGTATTCCCCTCTAAAGGACCGTATGGTCGTTGGTATGGCGGCGTGAGTATTCCCCGTTAGAGGTAGTGAGTGGGCTGATTTGATGGGCTGCGGCGCCCTTAACGGATAAAGGGGTAGCGGTGTACCATGGAGGCGGCCCGGGATGCGGCTGTGGTTTATGCCCCGGTACTCGCCCCGCAATTCGGTCGGTTTTTCGGGTCGGTCCCCAGTCGCCAGTGGGCTGGCAGGACGGCGACGGTGGGCGCCATCCGCGGCAAGCTCGTCGCGATCCGGACGCGTACCAGAGACTTCGACAGCGAGCACTCGAAATCCGAATGAAACTCGACATCCCTCCATCCCCTGGTCTCAATGACCAGTACAGAACTGCCTGATACGAGCCGATTTCCGGCCATTACCGACAGACTGTCCGGCAGGAGTTTCGGTCGTCGGAAATGCTGTCGCCGGAATTGGTCTGGCGGCGAGTGCTTCGGATGACGGAATGCGAACATGCGTGCCTGGCACGCGCCAGGACTTTTCCTAACGTGGTATCAAACGGAGCGACTCACAACATGGCAGACCTGACGGCAATGTACAACGAGGCGGATCGGCTCAAAGACGAAGGGAAATACGACGCGGCGATTGAGAAGCTGGCGGCGCTATTGGCGGAAGAAGAAAACTATCCGTTGGCTCACCTGGCACTTGCCGTGTTGTACGGTCGAGTGGGCCGGCATGAGGATGCGGTGAGCCACGCCCAGCGGGCCTGTGAACTGGAGCCGGAGGCGCCATTCAACTTCACGGCGTTAAGCGTTACGTATCAGCGAGCGTTTGCTGGAACGCAGAACCACGATTACATCCGTTCCGCCGAAGACGCGATGGCCAAAGCGAACAATCTCCAGTACCGTCAGCAAAGGAGTTGAGTCGCGGGTCCAATGGTGGTGGGGTGGCCGACGGGTGTTTGGTCAACGCGAAGAATGGGGGTGGCCGGGGGACTCGCTGCGTTCGACCCCCGCCCCCCAATCCTCATTTCAAGCAGTGACAATGCACGATGCACTAGCGTGCCAGCGACTCCCAGGCACCAATCAGTAGACTGGCCGCTCGATCGACATCATCTTCCGAGGTGTACCATCCCAGGCTCAGCCGCACGGTCCCCTTGGCGACGGTGGGTTTAAGTCCGATGGCACGCAAGGTATCGGACAGCGATGTGCTGCTGCTATGGCAGGCGGCGCCCGTGGAGGCACAGATCTCGGGCACTCGCGCGAGCAGTTCCGCGCCGTTCACTTGGGGAAAGTTGACGCTCAGCGTATTGGGGAGCCGAGCAGCGCGGGCTCCGTTGAGCGACAGGGCCTGACCGATCCCCTCGCACAGGTGTTCGTAGAGGCGATCACGCAGCAGGATGGAGCGAGCGCTGTTGAGTTCCAGTTCCTTCGCTGCGAGCAAGGCGGCGGCGCCCAGGGCCACGATGAAGGGAACGTTTTCCGTCCCCGGCCTCAGCCCCTTTTCGTGGCCGGCACCGTGCAATACCGGGGCCAAGTCAACACTCTGGCGGACAAACAGCGCCCCAATTCCCTTGGGGGCATACATCTTGTGGCCGGCGATGGTCAGCAAATCGACTCCCAGTTCATCCACTTTCACGCGGATTTTGCCCAGTGACTGGGCGGCATCGGTGTGGACGAGCACGCCGTATTCATGGCAGATGGCGGCCACTTCTCGGATCGGCTGGACCGACCCGATTTCGTTATTGGCATGCATGATGCTGACCAGACGAGTATCGGGCCGTATGGCCTTGCGGATCGCCTCGGGGTCGACGATTCCATGGGCGTCGCAACCGATGACGGTCAGGGCATACCCAAGGTTACTGAGATACTCAGCCGGCTGGGAAACGGCCGGGTGTTCGATAGCCGAGACGATCAGGTGCCCGTCCGCGGAAGGTCCGTCGAGCAGGATGGTCCCTTTCACGGCCAGGTTGTCACTCTCAGTGCCACCGGACGTGAAGATGATTTCCTCGCGATCGGCACCAATCAACGCCGCGACATGGCCCCGCGCATCCTCGATCGCTTCCCGGCAGACGCGTCCCACAGGATGGTTGCTCGACGGATTGCCGAAATATTCGCCGAGGAACGGTTTCATTGCCTCCCGCGCCTTGGGTGCGATGGGGGTTGTCGCGTTGTAGTCGAGATAGATTTGCCGCATCGTTCCACTCCGTTGTGTTCTGCAGGCCCGTGGCGGATGACGATCAGCCACGTCGCAGGCCTAGACGGCGACCATCATAGGCGGCTGGCCTCACCTGTTCCACCCAGGACGGGTGTTCCACATACCAAGCCACTGTTTCCCGCAGGCCGACCGTGAACTCAATGCGAGGTTTCCACCGCAACTCGCGGGCCGCCTTGTCGGTACTGACAGCGTAACGGCGGTCATGTCCCGGACGATCTTCCACGAAGCGAATCTGCGACGCGTAGGAAGTTCCGTCCCGTTTGGGTCGCAGCAGGTCCAGTTCCCGACAAATGGCCTCCACGACTTCCAGATTCGATCGTTCGCAGTCGCCGCCAAATAAATAGGTCCCCCCCGGCTGGCCGTTGGTCAGAGCCTCCTGCAAGCCCCGTGTATGGTCGGCTACGTGAAGCCAATCGCGAACCTGCCCTCCGTCGCCATAGACCGGCAGCGACTGCGCCGCGAGAGCCTGACGAATCATGAGGGGTATAAGCTTTTCGGGGAATTGGTAGGGACCGTAGTTGTTCGACGAGTTGGTGATGATGATGGGCAATCCGTAGGTGTGATAAAAAGCGCGCACGAAGTGGTCGGCCGCCGCTTTCGACGCGGCGTAGGGAGAACGTGGCGCATAGGGCGACTCGGGCACGAAAAGCCCTTGCGAATCCAAAGATCCGAAGACTTCGTCCGTGGACACCTGCAGGAATCGAAAGGATGTCCGGTCGGCTGCAGGAAGGGCAGTCCAGTAGTCCAGGCACGCTTCCAGCAGTCGGCATGTTCCCAGTACGTTGGTGTGCACAAACGCACTGGGGGCGTCGATCGACCGGTCCACGTGCGATTCGGCGGCGAAGTGGATAACCCACTGCGGAGCGTGCGTCGCGAACAGGCGATCGAGCAGCGTCTTGTCGGCCACGTCCCCTTCTTGGAACCACAACTGCGGATTGTCTCGCACCGGTGCCAGGTTCTCGAGGCTGCCGGCATAGGTCAACTTATCGAGTACCACCGCCTTCAGCGCAGGGTCGACGAGCAGTTGGCGGACAAAGCAACTGCCGATGAAGCCGGCGCCGCCAGTGACGAGAACGGTAGTCACGGATCCACCTTGCACAAGAAAACCAAGGGAATGGGCTCTGTGGGAGGAGGCACGATCGTCCTGCGCCGGTGTGGTGCTGCCACGCGTTCGACTTGCGGGCGAGCGGCCCTGACTGCACGATTCGGCGTGCCTTCTCCTAGCACCGCCATTGTACCTGCTGGACGGGCGATGTAATCCCGGTTAGCTGAGGTTGGTGCCGCGTCTGAATGAGCCGAACGCACCCCCACCCGCGATCACCCGCGGCCTTGGCAAAATCGTCATGAACGGCTTGATAAGCACAACCTGCGCAACCGATATAAATCGTATTGCCGGCACTGCGTCGGGCCCTGGACTAATGGGCTGCTAGGACAAGTCCATGCCAGAACCGTCGTGGCAGGGATCCGTCGACGCGGACTGCCAACCAGCATCCCTTCGCCCCATTCCTCCCGCCGAGCCGGCGATGGACCGCCAACAGACGCGCACCGCTCACCTTCATCTTCGCTTGCTGATGTCCGGGGTGGCGGAAGAAGACGCGCCCGCCATTCCCCAACTGTCAGGGCGCCCCGTGCCGACAGTCACCCCCAGGACATTACGTGGTCGGCCAACAGCGTGCCCAGGCCGGTGGGTCGGATCAGCACGAGCCGGGAGCTGTCCGCCGAAAACGCATGATGGCCGCTTTCCTCGGGAAGAAGGACTACGCATGACCGTCCGCCAGCTGCTGCTGCCTCTTGCGCTCGTGTCCGCTCTGGCGAGCTGCCTGCCCGATCTAGCGGCCCAGCCATCGCCAACGGTGTCGCGATGGATCGGTTCGTCCCCCGTCACGCACATCGACGTGACGGAGCAAGGGTGGGGGCTGGGGGTCGCACACAAACTGCAGGACGAAGAAGAAGCGGGGACGGGTTCTCTGCCGGAGCTCCCCGAGACGGTCGTGCGCGGCCGGCCCGATCCCTTTCCAGCCACGGCGCTGCAGGGTGATACCGTGGTCACTCCCACGCGGACGGAGGCCCCTGCCAGTCGAGTCGGCAGTTCGTTTTCCGTGGTGACGCGACAGGACATACAACAGTCGGGACGCGCGAATGTGGGAGAGGTTCTCCGCGATGTGGTGGGGGTTGACGTCGTTCGCCAGGGCGGACCGGGTGGTCTACAGTCGGTATTCATTCGTGGCACCAATTCCCAGCACACGAAAGTGCTGCTGGATGGAGTCCCCATCAATGATCCGAGCAATGCCACGCGAGGATTCGACTTCTCGACCCTCGATGTTGAGAATGTGGAGCGGATCGAGGTATTGCGCGGACCGCAGAGCCTGCTGTATGGTAGCGACGCGATCGGCGGGGTGATCAACATCATTACCCAACGAGGCGAAGGTCCGCTATCGCTGCGAGCCACGGGGCGCGGCGGGACTTTCGGGACCGCCCGGCAGACACTGTCGCTGAGCGGCGGCAACGACACCGCCTATTATTCGTTTGGTGGAGCCTACTCCGATACCGCCGGAGTCTCCCAGGCGGCTCGCCGGCTGGGCTATACCGAACGCGATGGATACAGCAACGGTACACTCTCGGGACGATTCGGCTGGACCCCCTGCGAGGCCCTGAATGTCGATTACGTGTTCCGCTGGGCCGACGTCGAAGCGGAAGTCGATGATTACGATTTCTTCACGGCCCTGCCCGTTGACAACTTGATTCGCAAGAACCTGTCCCGCACGTTCTATAACCGAGTGCAGGTCCAGTCACTACTGTGCGACGGGGCGCTGGAGCAGGTGGTCGGTTTCAACCTGGCTCAATATGACCGAGACGACACGAATCCCGAACCTTTCGTCCCCACCGAATACCGTGGCCAGACACGGCGAGTTGACTGGCAGGCGAATCTGCTGCTCGCGGAGAACAACACGTTTTCAGTCGGCGCCGGATACCTGCAGGAAGACGCGGAAACGACTTACAATCCAGCTGCCTCCCAAGATAATTCGGGACTGTTCCTGATGGATCAGTTCAGCCTGTGGGATCGCTGGTTTGTAACGGTCGGCACGCGGTGGGACAACTGGAATACGGCGGGCAGCGCCAACACCTATCGCTGGACGAATCTGCTGCGACTCGGTGACACCGGAGCCGCCGTGCACGCCAGCATTGGCAGCGGTTTCCGAGCGCCTGCGTTGGCGGAGAACCTCTTCGCGTTTGGTAACCCCGACCTGCGACCGGAACGGAGCAAAGGCTGGGACCTCGGCGTGCGCCAGGAAGTCGGGGAGGGACGCCTGATGGTCGATTGCACTTACTTCCGTAACGACTTGACCGACCTGATCGTGTTTGACTTCGACACGTTTCGCCTGGAGAACGTCGGGCAGGCACGCACGACCGGCGTGGAATTGTCGGCGCGGTGGCAGGCCAGCAACGGTTACGACATCCGAGCCGAATACACCTACACCGACCCAACCAATCTCGACACCAAAACTCAGTTGCTGCGACGACCCGCCAATAAGGCCGGTCTGCAAATCGGTCGCCGTTTATTCCGGAGTCGCGGACGCGTGGAGGCCGAGCTGCTGTTTGTCGGCCGACGACTCGATACCCGCGATGTGACGCTGCACGACTACTATATCGCCAACGTCACCGGCACCTACACGCTGTCCGACCACTGGGCCCTCTTCCTGCGCGGTGCCAATCTGCTCGATGAACGCTACGAAGAAGTGAACGGCTATGGCACCGAAGGCATCGCCTGTTACGCAGGACTCGATTTCGCCTGGTAAGCGGCTCTTGCCACGGCCCAAAGTGGCTGTCCACGTTCCGCTTCCCAGGCTGCCGGGACGATGCGATGACAGGTGGCGGAGCGGGAGTAAGATTAAAGTTTTCGCGTGTAGGATGCGCGCACCGTGCGCGCATGTTTGGAACAAAATCCGAAATTCGAAGCACAGAAAAGTGGGAGAGGGAAGAAGGGAGGAAGGGAGGAAGGGAAAACGGAGGACGCAATGGCATGCTGCTGGTGAGAATCTGCTGGGGGCCCGCCCGCGGCCGTTTTGCCGGCAGCGGAGGTTTTGGATTTCGAATTTTGGATTTCGAATTTGTTTGGGATTTCGATATTGGGATTTCGGATTTCCCGTTTTGGTTGCGGCCACAGGCCGCGTTAAGAGTAAGAGTAAGAGTACACGGGGGGGCTGAGGGCACCGGGCTCTACTATCCACTTCGTAGCGCGCTGTCAGGCACCCGGCGGCACAAACCGGATGGGTACCACCAGCTCACGAACGGTCGGGCGGTGGGAGGCCGCGGGTTCGAAACGCCACTGCCGCACGGCCTGCAGCGCCGCGACATCCAACGCGGCCACTCCACTGGACACGTGTATCGTGGCGTCGACCACGCGCCCGCCCGGATCGAGTTGGATGCGGATCTTGACGCGTCCTCCCACTCGGCGCTCATATTGTTGGGGCGGATATTCCGGTTCAGGACTGTATAGCTTATTGGGCAGCGCCTCGGATTCCGCACCATGGCTCTCCTGGGTCGCGACGCTGGCTACCGATGCGACGGTCTGAACGGCAACCCCATGCCCGCGCTTGGGCACGTGGGCCGGTCGCAGGAGTTCGAGCGGTTCGAGTTCGGTCTCACGGCTCTCCGTCTCTTTGGCAGGCAAGGGCGTGTCGGCAGGCAACGGGTTGGCGACCGTTTCGGGCAACTCCACCGCCGTGCGCTGGACCAGCAAAGGTCGAGCGGCCTGCATGTGCTCGATGGGCGCAAAGAACGGATCGAGAGGGGGTGGCGATAACGGCAGATCGGTCAACAAGGGCTTGAGCACGAGTTGCCGATTCTCCTGTTCCGGTACCTCACTGAACGCCGCTTCGAGGACGATCGCTTGGGATGCGGTCTGGGGTAGGGACCGGACACCGGATTGCGGTGGATTCCATTCCGGCAGGTCGGCACTGGCCAGCCAAGCGGCGCAGAGCAGGTACAGCGAATATCCGCCAACAGCCAGTGCGTGCGTGGCCAGGCTCGCTCCGATACCCTGTCCGAGATAGCTGGGCGTGGCCTGGGCGCGGGAGGCCAGTTGTTGGACCAGTGATGAAACACTCTCGCTCTGCCGCAACATGCTCAGGTCATCTTCCACACGCGAGGGACGTCAGATCCCCGAATGGTCACGGGGACAGGGCAGGTGTCGATCCGGGAGCCTTCCTCGATGTCCGGCCAAGCCACCATCATCCCATTACTTTATCGCACCGAGGACCGCTCTCCCAGCCCCATCGGCCCGCATGGCCGCCGGCGGAAATTGGAGATCTTCACGGGCAATGGGCCTGGGGGGGCGCCCCACTCAACGGTGGCGTGAGTGGAACGCCCCAGTCGCCTATCCCGGCCCACGGGAAGATTCACGGCGAATTTCGTTCCCAGGCGGACGGGCACCTGGCGCGCCTTCACCGTGAGCTGGCTGACACCGTGAGCTGGCTGACCAGGTCCCGGAGCCGTTGATCACTCCCCGTGGTGGGCAGTGCGACCTGCCGTCTCGGAGTTTCTATGCTATGCTGGTTTCGCTTCCCGCGGACGCGGCGCCTGGCGAAATAGCCCGTTCGCGTGGTCCTTTTGTCGCCGGCCTGCCGGCGCGACTCTTTCGCTCAAATCTCCCGCTGTTGACGAGATCAGACCATGGAAAAAAGCTGCCGCATCCTGCTCCTTCTGTTGGCCCTGGTGGTTGGTCGTGTGGCGAGTGCCCAGGAGGGGGAGCCGCTCGCGCAGGGTTTCCAGCATCCTCCGTCGGCGGCTCGTCCCTGGGTCTATTGGTTCATCATGGATGGGAATCTCAGTCGCGAGGGGATCACGGCGGATCTGGAGTCGATGGACGAGGCGGGCATTGGCGGTGTCATTATCATGGAAGTGAACGTGGGGATCGAGCGCGGCGATGTCGAGTTCATGAGCGATCGATGGTGCGAGCTGTTCAAGCATGCCGTGCAAGAGGCGGAGCGATTGGGCCTGCACATTACACTCAATGCCGGACCAGGTTGGACGGGCAGTGGCGGTCCCTGGGTGAACGTGCAGCAGTCCATGCAGCACCTGGTTGCCAGCAGCGTGGCGGTGACTGGTCCGGTCACGTTCGATGCGGTACTGCCTCGTCCGGCGCCGCGCGAGCCCTATTTCGGTAGCGCAGGCTTGCCCGCCTGGCTGCTTCAGGCGCGGGAAGACTTTTACGCTGACGTGGCGGTGCTGGCGATACCGGCGACCGGCGAGGATGCTCGTCTGTCGGATTTGGACGAGAAGGCTTTGTACGTGCGGGAGCCCTATTCGTCCAAGCCGGGCGTGAAAGCGTATTTGCCCTCGCGCGCAACGTACGCGGATGTAGCAGGTGGTGCGGCGATTCCCCTGCGGGAGACCATTGATTTGACCGGTCGCCTGCACGCCGACGGGCGATTGGAGTGGGACGTTCCAGCGGGGGATTGGACCATTCTGCGGTTCGGTCGGCGTACCACAGGTGCCAACACTCGTCCCGCCCCCTCGCCTGGTTTGGGGTTTGAATCCGACAAGTTCGATCGCGGCGCCCTCGCTGCGCATTACGAGGCGTTTGTCGGGAAGCTGATGAAGACGGTCGGGCCGAGGCCGGTCGATCGCACCAGCGGCTGGACGATGCTGCACATCGACAGTTGGGAGATGGGGGCTCAGAATTGGTCGGCGCAGTTTCGCGAGCAGTTCCAGCGGCGACGAGGCTATGATCCGCTCCCTTATCTCCCAGTCATGACCGGGCGCATTGTGGAGAGCGTGGAAGTCTCCGAGCGTTTTCTCTGGGATCTGCGACTGACCGCCCAGCAATTGGTGCTGGACGAGCACGCGCGTCATTTAAAGGAGCTTGGCCGACGCGACGGTTTTGGCCTGTCGATCGAACCCTATGACATGAATCCTTCGGCGGATATGACTCTGGGGAGCGTGGCGGACGTGCCGATGTGCGAGTTCTGGTCGCAAGGATACGGGTTCGATACGCGGTTCAGTTGTATCGAGGCGACGTCGATTGCCCATACCCTGGGACGGCCAATCGTGGCGGCCGAAGCGTTCACCGCGACGGACGCCGAAGCGTGGCAGTTGTTCCCTGGGGCGATGAAGAACCAGGGCGATTGGGCCCTCTGTGCCGGTATTAACCGGTTCGTCTTTCATCGCTTCGCGCATCAGCCCTGGTTGGATCGTCGTCCCGGGATGACCATGGGACCCTACGGCGTGCACTGGGATCGCACGCAAACCTGGTGGCCGCTGGTGTCGGCCTATCACCGGTACCTGGCACGCTGCCAATATCTGCTGCGCCAGGGAACGAGTGTGGCGGATATCTGTTATCTGACGGCGGAAGGGGCTCCGCACGTGTTCCGCCCGCCAGCATCGGCTCTGCACGGCGATGGGGGAGACCGGCGTGGATTCAATTTCGACGGTTGCACGCCGGAAACGTTGTGCGCTGAGGCACGCGTGGAGGGGGATCGTCTTGTGCTGTCCAGCGGCGCGTCGTATCAGTTGCTGGTGCTGCCTTCCTGCGAGACGATCACCCCGCCATTGCTCGGCAAAATCCAGCGATTAGTGGAGTCGGGTGCGACGGTCGTCGGTTCGCCGCCACAGAAATCCCCGAGCCTCGTGGACTATCCGCAATGTGACGAACAGGTGAAGACTTTGGCGGCCGTGCTGTGGGGCAGCGCTGCGAATTCCGCCGAGTTGGTGCGGCGAGAAGTAGGGCAGGGGGAGATCGTGTGGGGAGGGGACCTGCGCACGGCGACGCAGGCTCGTACTGCGCCTCCGCCCATCGCGGAGGCCCGGTGGATCTGGTACCCCGAGGGCGATCCCGCCGCTTCCCAACCCCCCTGCACCCGCTATTTTCGCCGCGTGGTGGAATTGCCCGCCGACCGGCAAGTGCGGGTGGCCCGCATTCAAGTCACGGCCGATAACAGCTTCGAGATCTGGGTCAATGGCCAGCGAGCCGGCAGCGGCGACAACTTTCACCTGGCTCCCGATTTCGACGTCACGGCCATGCTCAAGCCCGGGCACAACATGCTGGCCGTGGCGGTCACCAACGGTGGTGAGAGCCCCAATCCGGCCGGGCTTATCGCGGCGCTGGAAGTGGAGTTTCGCGATGGCCGCCCACTGCGCGTCGCGTCGGATCGGCAGTGGCTGGCTGCCCAAGATATTTCGCTTGGCTGGCAACAGCAGAGCGTATCGGAGGGGTGGGTGGCGGCCATCGAGTTGGGCGCGAGCGACATGGCTCCCTGGCACCTGAAAGCACAAGATGACGCTTGCCCGCCTCTCTATCCGGAATACTCAGCGACCGCGGCGCTGTTGACCGAGCAAGGAGTACTCCCTGACTTCGAGTCGGACGGTCCGGTCCGATATACACATCGTCGCACGGACGCCGTCGATATCTACTTCGTTGCGAACACGACCAATGCACGTGTGGCAACCGATTGTCGGTTCCGCATGGCAGCGGGGCAGCCGGAACTGTGGGATCCGGTGACGGGCCAGATTCGTGATTTGCCGGAGTTTTCGCAGTCGAATCGCCGCACCACGCTGCCACTCTGTTTTGAACCTTATCAGAGCTACTTCGTGCTCTTCAAAAAGTCGGCTGGTCGCGATGGGAGTGCAACATCTGGGGCGAAGAACTTCGCTGACGCGGTGTTCCTTACCCCGCTGGAAGGTCCCTGGCGGGTCTCGTTCG
This sequence comes from uncultured Planctomycetota bacterium, assembly GCA_963802295.1. Lineage (GTDB taxonomy): Bacteria > Planctomycetota > Planctomycetia > Pirellulales > Pirellulaceae > JAJRVM01. The sequence continues at coordinate 436,929 of CAWDIM010000026.1, forward strand.
AGAACCCCGCAGGTGCGACGTCGGGGGCCTCGCCATTCGTCGTGGAATTCCCGGAACTGCAGGATTGGACCGGCCGCGAGGAACCGGCGGTACGATTCTACTCGGGTATCGCAGCTTATGGCAAGGAATTCGATCTTCCGCACACGCTCAATCCCGCACGGGATACCATTCTGTTGGATCTGGGAAAGGTACACTGTCTGGCTCGCGTGCGACTCAACGGTCACGACCTGGGGATTTTATGGTGTGCGCCATGGCGAGTTGACGTGACGCGAGCCGTGCAGGCCAAGGGAAATCGTTTGGAGATCGAGGTAGCCAACTTGTGGCCCAATCGATTGATCGGGGATGCTGCCTTGCCAGTCGAGCAGCGTGTGTCGTGGACGACGTGGAATCCCTACCGGAAAGACTCGCCGTTGCTCCCTTCAGGCTTGCTCGGCCCGGTGCGACTCGGCAAAGAAAAATAGGATCGCTCGGTGGAGCGATGTTGCTTGATCGCGTACTAACAGATGAGTGCTTTGCCACACAGGAGAATGGGGGTGGCACCGATCCCAAGTTCCAGCGTCGACCAAGCACTCGGTGGTTCAGGGCCGGGGGGCAGAGGCGGCGCATTAGCATCGAAAATCCCGCAGTTGGAACGTGAAGCATATTGCTGCGGCGGCCCCTTTGGTGCCATAATTGCCGGCTCCGTGCGAGGTCTGGGCGAACTCCGCGCCGGATAGGATGTAGTGAACGGCGCTCCTGGAAACGGTGACTTGGTGGCAGCGGTGGCGACGCTGGCGGAAACTCGGCAAGGCGGGGTATTGGTTACCCAGCAAATAGGGTGTGCGTAAATTCCCCACAGTTGTGCATTGCCCCTGTCCGGGAGCCTGCTCAAATGCGGCAAGTTTAGAAATGCTCAAAAGTTACAGCGAAATCTGCTGGACTTAAGATGCGATTTGTGTGAGAATGAAAACGACTCAAGTCAGACTTCTCGTCTTCGATTTCCGGAATTCCGGGGAGAGCAATCATGGTTCGAAAACGACATACCGGGTTCACACTTGTGGAGATGTTGGTGGTTATTGCCATCATCGGCATTCTGGTGGGACTGCTGCTACCGGCCGTGCAGATGGCCCGCGAAGCTGGCCGCCGGACTGCCTGCCTCAATAAGCTGAAGCAGTTGGCGCTGGCATCTACGAATTTTGAAAGCCGCAAGAACCAGTTTCCCGGTTATCAGCAGTTGCTGTTACCGCAACCTGCGGCCGCCATCAGCACCAGCAGTGCTTACAACAAGCCGGCTAGTTGGGCGGTTGCATTGCTGGCCGATATGGATCGCGCCGACCTGTATGAACGCTGGACATCCGCTCAAGTGCAGTTGGACAATCCAACGCTGTCTCCGGCACTCGAATTCATGCTCTGCGACAGTCGCCCCACCACGGAGTCTGGCAAGCCGTATACGTCCTACGTTGCCAATGCAGGATTCTGTCCACGAGCCGACGTGGATCCAAGCCCTTTCAGCGATATTGGTGCGTCTCCCTACCTGGTTTCTTCGTTTGCGGCGGCGCAAGTTTCCTCCAATGGCGTCTTCATGGACAAGATCACTTACCCGAACATCAGGGTGGGTGCTTCGGAATTTCGCGACGGCACGTCCAATACACTGCTGATAACCGAGAATATTGGTGCCAGCTTCTGGACGTCGGTGGGGCCACCGAACATTGCGGACGGGCTCGTTCTACCGATTCCTCCGTCTTGGAACACGCTCCCGTTGCCAACCGGTTACAGCCGGTTTGGCGCAACAATTGTGTGGTGCTATGCGACGGAGAGCGGTTACGTTGATGCGGTACCTCCGTTTGGGGCTACCCCCCAGATGCCTCCCACTCCCGAAATGAAGATCAACGGCGAGTTGCTTGCGGCTTCGGTGGGCTTAGGCCCCTCGCACGCGAATCTGGCTCGACCTTCCGCCTTCCATCCCAATGGTGTCAATGCTGCCTTCGCGGACGGGAGTGTCAAGTTTCTCAGTAGCGACCTGGCCTATCATGTCTACCAACAGTTAATGACACCGCATGGGACTCAGTCTTTCATGCCGGCCCGTATCAACTACGTTTTGAACGATCCGGATTACAAATAACCGAACTTCGTCGAACGAGATGTTTCAACTTGGCTCCTCGAACGGGGAGCCAAGTTTTTTTATGGTTGAAGCTCCGCTTCCTGCTTTGAGATTGCCCCGGCCGTCGGGCGAAAGTGAGACTTCGGACGGGTGTGACGCCGCCGGCAGGAACGGGGCGAAATGCAACGCTGTGGCAAGATGCCCCAGCGTTTCGGTTCGTTCGCGAATTTGTTTGCATTTTCTGCATTTCGTGCTTCGCATTTCGGATTTCAAACATGCGCACGGTGTGCGCATGTTTCCGACGAACACTTTCGTAATGGGCCGCGTCACACGGATCGGCCGCTCCGAGGGCATCGCAGATGTTCGCGCCTTGCGGAGAAAATCTTCCTTCAGCCGCAACTGGCACATCGATTGCACTACCTGCTCGCACGAATCGTCTTGGCCGCCTCACGCCGGCGCATGACGCGCACCTGGTCGAGTCTTGCGGCTGGTCAATCTGAGGTGACTTTGGGCAAAGGAGAGGGGAGATGGTTACGGTCACGCGGGCACGACAGACGTCACGAGGTACTTCGTTGGGTGACCTCTCTGACGAAGCGTTATTGCTCGGATATGGGAAGACTCTCGATGTCGACTTGTTCGAAGAGCTGGTCAAGCGTTACGAAGGTGCCCTGCGCGAATACCTGACGCGGTACAGTGGCGACCCCGAATTGGCGGACGACGCGTTGCAGGGTACCTGGCTGCAACTGCATGTGAAATGCCAGACATTTCAGGAGGGACGCCGACTGCGCCCCTGGCTGTTCACGATTGCCGTCAATCAAGCCATTGACGCCATGCGAACGCGGCGGCGGCACCGCATGCTGAGCATTGACCAGGACTGCGGCAGCTGGGCGGCTCCCTGCGCACCCTTGAGCGATTGTCTACGGAGTTCCGAGGGGACGTCGGAGGACGCTTTCCAACGGCAGGAAGTGATCTTGGGGGTGCGGCGGGCGATCAGCCGCTTGCCGGTGCAGCAACGCGAACTCGTCAAACTCGTCTTCCTCGAGGGGTTCAAGTATCACGAGGCAGCGGCGGAACTGTCGATTCCCGAGGGGACGGCCAAGAGTCGGATGCATGCGGCCTTCAGTAGATTACAGCCCCATCTGGATTACATGACTCATTAAGTGAAATACGAGCCGCCACTGCCAGGCCAGGGCCGGCATGGTGGTGGGCTGAAGCTGGTGACGCTCGGCACTCGTCAGACGCGTCACAGACTGTTCAAGCACAATTGCGCATTCGCGCGAAGCGGGACACATCACTTGTCAGACAGGCGCGGGTCGGTGGGACCTGGGCGTTGCATGGATCTGTCGGCAGGGAACGTCCAGTCGCCCGTCGCGTCCAGAAAACAGGAAGGTCACGCCGTGACATGGCGAGGAACTAAAGCAGCAACCGGCATAAGGTAACGGACAATCATCGAGGACCAACAGCGGCACGGGACTTGAGCGAGCCATCCAACAGTTTGCCGAGCGGACCATCGATGGAATCGCAGAGGAGAGTCTGATTCCATGATCCAGGCGAATGCACATCACACGACCGGGGTGCCCGTCAGCGGGAACGCGGCGGGAGGTGGGACGCCGCGTCACCCTCACCGTCGGCTGCACGGCCTGCCGAGTGACCTTCAGCGGTTTGACGGCGCCGACCGAGAGACGGTCTTTCAGTACATGCACGAGCTGTCCCGTCTGCAGCTCTTGTCGCGTGACGAAGAAGTCTCGCTGGCCCGCCGCATCGCCGAAGGACGACGCCATTGGCTGCAGACATGCTTGGCCAGTGATTTCGTGTTGCAGCGCGTCTCGGTCGAACTCCGACGAGTGGTGGCCCACGAGCGGCGACTTGATCGCACTCTCGAAGTGTCGTTAGCCAATTTGCCGGCCAAACGGGAATTGGCTCGGATGATCCCGTTGCATCTGCGGACGATCGCACACCTATTGGCCGAGAACCGTCGAGATTTCCTGGTGGCAGCCTCCCGGCGCACCGCCGCCAGTGTGCGGCGGCGAGCCTGGCAACGCATTGGACGTCGACGCCGAAAGGGGGCACGATTGATACTGGAACTTGGGGTCCGAGCCAACCTGCTGCGTCCGTGGGTCGAAGAACTGTCGGGCATCCTCCACCTCATGCGACAACTCAAGTCGGCCATCCCGGCCAACGAAAAGGCGGCCAGCCGCGAGACCGACGGGTTACGTCGCCAGTTGCACCAGTTGATGCGACGGACCCATGAAAGCTGTTCCACGCTGGCTCGGCAAATCAGCGTCCTGCAGGCATGGCAGGCCCACTTCGACAATGCTCAGCGCCAGCTGTGCGAGGGAAATCTCCGTCTGGTGGTCTCGATTGCCAAGCGATACACAGGACGCGGAGTAGCTTTCCTGGATCTGATCCAGGAAGGGAATACCGGCCTGCTGCACGCCGCGGAGAAATTCGACTATCGTCGCGGATTCAAGTTCTCGACGTACGCTACCTGGTGGATCAGGCAAGCGGTGACGCGAGCCCTCTCGGATACCAGCCGGCTGGTTCGAGTGCCGGCGAATTACCAGCCGAATTTGCGGAGCTTCGAATCCGCCACGGCCCAGTTGGCCCAGCAACTTGCCCGGTGCCCCACGCCGGATGAAATCGCTCAATATCTGGAAGTGTCCCTGCAAGATGTGGACCGTTTGCAGGCCTTCACGCGTCCACCACAATCACTCGACGAACCGAAAGGGCTCGATGACTGTAACCTGTCGGACATCCTGTCCGATCCGGCTGGGGACAGCCAGGCCGATACGGCCGTGCATCATGCCCTGCGGGCGCGGCTGACTTCCGCCATGCGATCACTCACCAAGCGTGAACGCGACGTGCTGCGCTGGCGATACGGATTGGCGGATGGCCACAGCCGTAGTCTGGCGGAGCTGGGCGCCGTCTTCTCGGTCAGCCGGGAACGCATTCGTCAGATCGAGCAGATTGCATTGGCCAAAATTCGCCGCGGCAACCACTATCGACCCCTGGCTTCGTTTGTGGAGTGAATCCCGGGCGGACAGAACCCCCTGGGAAGATAATGGTTCATGGCGAACGATCAACGGCTGAAGATGCGATAGTGTTCGATGCGAAGTGAGAAGTGAGAAGTGCAAAGTGCAAAGCACGTGATTGTCACGATCGCGTCCCCTGGCATCTCTGTTGGCTGGTCGTTAACCAATCACCATTCGCCATTGTCCTCGGACCAGGGGGCACGTTCACGAATGCGTCCAGTCCGGGGACGAGGCAGGTGCGGTTCGTCCGGGTCACGTATTGTCGGGCACGCCGCGGGTCAGCGTCTGATTGACTTGTTCGACGAGCAGCGAGAGTTGACAGATCATCGCCGTGACGTTCTCGAACGATCCTTCTTTGCCCAGCAGCTCCAGTTGCCAGGCCAACTCCGCCGCTTCCCGGGCGCCAAAGAAGTTGAGTGAGCCTTTGAGGGTATGGCTGGCGCGCTGGAGGCTGGTAGCGTCTCGGCGCTGATTGGCGAGCTGCATCTGGGCCAACAGCTTGGGAGCTTCCTCCAGCTGGGCTTCGACCACCGATTGGAGCGTGTCACGGTCACCGTTGACCGCATCCAGGGCCGCTGCCCAGGCGACGGATGGGGTGGGGGCGGGGAGGGTGGAAGGCGTCGGGTCGGGGTCAGCGGGCATCGTGTCAGGCTCGGCCGCGGAGCTTGCCGGGCGACTCGGGGCGCTACTCCCGTGGCCCAACGCCGCCGCGATTGCCTCGAACAAGTGTTTGGCTCGCAGTGGTTTCGAAACATATTCATCCATGCCCGCCGCGAGACACCGTTCACGGTCGCCTTTCATCGCATGCGCGGTCATCGCGACGATCGGTACATGGCGGCCGCTCTCCTCCTCGTGTTGCCGAATGTGGATCGTCGCTTCAATGCCATCCATGCCGGGCATCTGCACGTCCATCAGCACCACATCGGGTGACTGGCCCTGACACATCTCGACGGCATCCTGGCCGTTTGCCACGACCGTCACACGATGGCCGTGTTTGTGGAGCAGTTCGCGCACGAGTTTCTGATTGACCAGCCCGTCTTCCGCCACCAGGACATGCAGCGGAGGAAGTTGTCTTGTCAATTCCGCGCTCGTCAGTTCATCGCTTCGTTCCAGACTCTCTCCACTCAAGGCCGCTTCGAGACACCGCAGCAGGCGTGATTGCCGTACGGGCTTAAGCAGATGGGCGGCGATCTTCAACGACCTGGCCCGCTCGGCGTCTTCCGGCTTCATGCCCGACGTCAGCATGAGGACGATCGTGTCCCGGAGACCGGGGTGAGCGCGGAGCGCCTCGACCAAGGCGAAGCCATCCATTTCCGGCATTTGGCAATCGGTCAGCAGGACGCTGTAGGGAGTCGACTCGCGGCAGGCCAGCGTGAGTGTTGCCAGTGCCTCGCGCGAACTACTGACCGATGTCGGCAGCATGCCCCAGGACTCGGCCATCTCCTGGAGAATCCGCAGGTTGGTGTGGTTGTCATCGACGATCAGAACGCGGGTGTCCCGTACCCGGCGGAACGTCACGGGCGGGGGGGCGGGCTGAGCTGTCGATTTCCAGCCGAATTCCACCGTGAAGAAAAAGGTGGTGCCAGTCCCTTCCTCGCTCTCGACCCAGATCTCGCCATGCATACGCTGCACGAGGTACGCCGAGATGGTGAGTCCGAGTCCGGTGCCACCGAATTTGCGAGTGGTGGAGGCATCGGCCTGGGTAAAGGCCTCGAAGATGGCCTGCTGTTTGTCGCGCGGGATGCCGATGCCGGTATCGGAGACTTCCACCAGCAGTCTCACGCTCTCCTCCCGCATCTGTTGCACTCGCACGCGGACAACCACCTCTCCCTGCTGCGTGAACTTGATGGAGTTGCCGACCAGGTTCGTGATGATCTGTCGGAAGCGAGCCGGGTCTCCGATCAGGCACGACGGGACCTCCGACGTCACGTAGTAGGCCAGTTCCAGGCCTTTCTTGTGGGCGCGGAGAGCGAGGGCGTGGAGGGTGTTATCGAGCGTGTCGTGCAGCTGGAACTCCGTCGATTCCAATTCGAGCTTACCCGCTTCAATCTTCGAGAAGTCGAGGATGTCATTGACGATCAGCAACAGCGCCTCGGCCGACTGTGCCACCGTTTCCAGGTAATCGCGTTGTTCCGAACTCAGCTCGGTATCGAGTGCCAACTCGGTCATGCCGATGATGCCGTTCAGAGGCGTGCGGATTTCGTGGCTCATGTTGGCCACGAACTCGCTCTTCGCCCGATTGGCCGCGTCAGCCGCCTCCTTGGCTTCCAGCAGCGCCATTTCGGCACGCCGGCGTTGCGTGATGTCGCGCGAGATCCCGAAGGTCCCGACGATTTCTCCTTTCTCATTGCGCAGCGGCATCTTCGTCGTGGCGACCCACGTGACACGTCCATCCGGCCACGTTTCCTGCTCCTCCAATTCGAGGATCGGTTCCCCCGATTGCATGAGGGATTCTTCGTCCTTGCGGGCCTGTTCGGCATGGGGTTGGGTGAAGAAGTCGCGGTCGGTTTTTTCAATGGCTTGGGCCGGATCGCTCAATCCAAACCGCTGCGCCATGGCCCTGCCGATGCGGATGAAGCGACTCTGTCGGTCTTTGAAGTAAATATTGTCCGGCAGCGCTTCCAGCAGGGTGAGCAGCAGGAAACGCTCCTGATCGAGAGCCCGCTCCGTCGCTCGCCTCACCTCTACTTCATGAGTCAGTTTCTCGTTCGCTGTGATCAACTGCGCGGCTCGTCGCTCAACGCGTTGTTCCAGTGTGGCGTAGGACTGCTGCAGTTCCTCCGCCATGCGGTTCAACGACCGTGCCAGGACACCGATCTCATTGTGGCGGTCGATCGGGCAGCGCTCGTGAAGCTGACCACGGGCAAGATTGCTTGAGAATCGCACCAACTGCATGAGCGGGCGGGTGATCCTGAACGTGAAGACGTACGAGAGCAGAATTCCCGAGAGCAGCGTGCCGGCGGCCAAGCCGAAGAGCATCGTAGCCAAGGGCGTGAGCGGCTCATACGCCTCGCTCACGTCCATCTTCGCCGCCAGTCCCCATCCGTCGAATTCGAGTGGGACGCCGGCCGCCAATACGTCATGACCGCGTCGATCAACGGTCCGACCATAATCCATGCGCCCCGCCAGGGCCGCCGCCAGATAGGGGAAGCTGGCCAGTTGCCGATCCCGCAGCTGCCTGTCTTGCAGCGGGTTCATCAACTGCAGCTGACCGTTAACGCTGCGCCCGACCACGAATTCACCGGTCATCCCTAAACCACTGCGGTCAATCAGCAAATTCATCAGGGGACCCGCATCGACTTCGAGCAGGGCCACGTACATCCGTCGGGTCCGCGTGACGACCGGAGCGGCGATTTGGACACGGTAGAATTCGCCGTGGAGCCGCGGCAGGCCCAGCACGAACTGGTTGCGGCCGGCGACGAATTCCGGCATTTCCCGGATGGCGCCCTGCTGGGTCGCACCGCCTGTGTCCAACACAACCTTGGCTTCCAAATCGACCAGGCGAATTGCCAGGTAGCGTCCCGCATCCCGCGCGGGGTTCGAGCTGGCTGGTTCGGTGGCCCGGCGAATGTCCTCCAGCATGGCCAGCGATTGATCCTGAAACTCCTCTTCACTGATCAGGGCATCGCTGTGCAGATCGAGCATGGCGAGCAATCGGGAATTGGTGCTGATCACACGCGTCCGCTCCTGCTGACGGCCAATATAGGCCAGCAAGGCGTTCTTTCGTTCCATCGCCTGCTCGTGCAAGCGAACACGGATCTGTTCGGCGAGCATCCGGCGGGCGAACCCGTAGCCAGCCACGGTCAAGCCACCCCCCGTCACGAGGATCATCACCGCCACGAAGGCGGTTTGACGCGTGAACAGCGACGAGTAGCGCGGCGCTACGAAATCGGCTGCTGTAGCCGGTACCGACTCCATCGACGGTCGCTCGCTCATGCCTAACCGCCTTTCACCCAAAGGAACTCAAGACTGTCGCGTCCGCTGCGGATCCGAGCGCCGGACCCCTAAAACGCCACGAGACTTCGGACTCCCAGCTCAACGCGAGGAGTCGCCGTCCTGCCGGCGGTAACTCTCCTCATGCCCGGATCAAGTCGCATTGTAGCGAAGACACTCAGCCTTTTTGGATTCTGTCACTGGTGCGTTGGTTTCGCCGCCTGTCCAGCCGCGAGCTCGCCGATAGCGACGAGCGACTGTTTTATTGTTTGGATGGCTCTGCCGCCGTCTCGGATGGCTGTAGCGTTGTTGGGGCATCCGGCTGGGGCGCCCCTTCACCGGCGGGTGCCGTGCCGGGGGGCGCATCGGCGGGCAGTCCCCCCTGCGCTCCGTCCTTCAGCTGTTGAAACTCTTCCAACTGTTTCTGCAAACTGGCCTTCGTGTCTGGCCGAGCGCATTCCACCGCCTGTTGTTGCCAACGGACGGCTTGATGATAGTCGCCCGTCGCCGCGTAAGTGGAAGCCAGCAGCTGGAGGGCCCGCGCGTCGGACCAGCCCGTCTGCTGACACGCCGCTTGCGCCAACGCAATGGCCTGTTCGGAATCGCGGAAGGACTCGTCAGGACAGTTGATCAACAGCTCCACCAGACTTTCCAGCGGTTCAATGTACGTGGCCTCCCGCCGGATGCCTTCCATAAAGCTGTCGCGCGCCTTGTCATATTGCTTGAGCGAGTTGTAGACGCGGCCTCGCCAGACGTAATCGCGGGACTTGGTGCCATCGGCTTCAATCGCTTGATTGAGGTTCTCCAAGGTCTTTTCCAGGTTTCCCTGTTGCGACCATACGCCCGCCCGATTGCGGTAGGCCTTCGCCAGTTGTGGGTCCAGTCGAATGGCCTCGTCAAAGTCGGCCAACGCCCGTTCGATCTCTTGTTCGTTCCAGTAGATGTTGCCCCGTGCGTTGTAGGCCTCTGCCCGCGTTGGATCCAAGGCAAGCGATGCGTTGATCTGCAGGAGGGCGGCTGGCAGGTCCCCTTCCTCACCTCTGCCAATCAGTGCCATGCCCAGGTCGTAGGCGATGGCCGCGTCCTGGGGCGCCAAGTCTCGGGCCGCTTGCAGATACGTCATCCCCTTGGATTGTTCTCCCAGGCCGAACAGCGTCTTGCCCAATTCCGACACGAACGCCCCGGAATTCGGTTCCAGCTCCACGGCACGCTCGAACTGAGCCACGGCCTCGTCGAGTCGACCGAGTTGCCGCAACGCTCGCCCCAAATCACACACCGGACCAGCCGCATCGGGCCGCAAGTCCGTGGCGCGGAGCAGTATTTCCGCCGCTTTCGCCGGCTCGCCCACCGCCAGTAACGCCGCCCCTAATTCCGCCTGCGCATGCCAGCTGCCGGGGACCGATTCCGCCAGGTTCACCAGCGCACCGGGCGTGGGCCCGTCACTCTGCCATTGTCTGGCTCCCAGCAGCGCCAGCGGGATTATTAATACCGACCACTTCAATAAGTGAGGCACCCGAGCCCCCAAGGCCCAGGCATCGCCTGTCTCCGCCGGGGCGTCCGCCACATCCAAACCCCGCCGGACCGTCGCGTCCCGGAGCTGCCAGACAAACCCGTCGTAGTAAAAGTGCAACATCGTGGAAGCGGCGACCAAACCGTAGAGCGTTTTCCACAATAAATTCGACGCGTCGGTGTATTCCACCCACAAGGGAGTGATCTGGCCGAGGTAGGCCGGCAGTCCGTACAGACCTGCCAATGCCAAGTAGACCGCCAGGTAGAGCATGCCGCGTCGAAAAAGCACCCGCCCCCACGGCGATATGTCCGCCCCCTGAACCAAGCGTTGACTCATGTAGAAACGCGCCAGGGCCAGGTACTGGATACCGTGAAACACCTCAAATAGCAGGATACCCAGCAGCATGTCCTCCACCTTCACCATCGCATACCACCAGAGACCAACGCTGGCCGCCACCGTCAGCAATTTCACCAGGCTCGCCGCCTGCCCCTGGCGCCGCTGATAGATGTAGTTCATCAAGAAACCCATCGTCACGATGGCCGTCACGGCAACCCACAGTAACTGCAGCGATTGGATCCACGTCGGCTCGATGAGTGGACCGCCGGCGGTGTAGAACGACTGCAGCAGCTGCTCCAGACGCAGTGGCGAGAAGACGATACCCGCGCCGAACCAACAGAAGCACATGAGGAAATCAAGGTAAATCGTCTGCCTGGCAAACGACTCGACCTTCGCGTCATAGATGCGGGCAAAACCGTATTCCTGCATCATCACATGCCAGAACCCCCACAACAGCAGTATGACCGACAGGCCGCTCCAGCCCGCGTACGCGAAAGTCAATCCGATCACCAGCATGACCGGTGGGGCCAGCAGAAATCGCTGGCGGTATCGGCGCAGCAAATCACGATCGCCGTAAACACGCAGAAAACCAGGCAAATGATGCCCGACTGAGCCAAACGTCAGCACGGCCAGATACAGCCCGGCAACCGCCAACCGCCCTTCTAGCAGGATTACCAGCGGTATGAGGACTAAGGGGGTCGCCACGAACAGCAATAAATCAAGCCAGCGGTTGATAATCCAAATATCGTGTTCCGCATCGTGTGATGCCGCCAACATAGGGTTGGCGGTCGTGCCGTGCTGATCGCTTTTTGAGGTCGCCATACCAGAGTGTTCCATATCCCGATTCATGCGCAAACGCCCTGTCCGCTTCTGGATTCGATGCCGGAAAAATGATCTACCAACGAACTGTCAATTGCCGCAGTGGGGGCCAGCTCCGTCTGTGACCGGCGTCACGCTCGCCTCCCGTGCCATCCACAACTCCCACCGCGTCAGACCCTGCGTGGCGGCACATCCGACCCAGATCCAGGGTGGGTCTCTGAGTTCGCGAAAAGTCTGGATCACCGCACGAGAGTCCTTCCTGCGAAACATCCCAGCCCCTTCGGGGGCCGGGACCGCTGGAATCCACCGGGTTACCTATGTTCCCATTGTATCCGAGCAGGTGGCCACCACAACGACGCGCGAAGGCGTTTGCCGGTTATGCGGTGGTGAGTCCCGGTCGCGGTCGCTGCACGTCATGTGGGGGCAGCCGCAGTCCCTGTCACCCCCCCCTACAATCGAAGGAATCGTGACGACCGGTAGAACCGTTAAAGTCAGCCGTCGTGTCGCGTCGATGTACCAGTCGGTGTGTGGCTGAAGCCGAGTGACGCGCCGCGAGTCGAAGACGGGAACGAAATCAGAGGATCCTGACGTTGGGACAGTGACGTCTTAGCACATGGGCGGGTAAGCATGACACTCAGGCCGCAATTGCGAGCGCATAAGGCGCGGGCAATCCTGCTATTTCTGGTCACGATTTTTGCATTGCCCAGCTGCAATCGTACACTCTACCGTCGACAGGCCGACCGCGAGGCGAACTACCTGGTGCGCGAGAAATCGGTCGGCACTCCCTGGCAAGTCCCTGACACTTACACGATTCAGCCAGATCCTCGATCGCGTTTTTTTGATCCGACCGATCCTGACTTTCCCACGTTACCGCCAGCGGGCCCACACCTGTACCAATACCAGTTGCCATTGCTCGAGCGCGCCGAGTCGCTACCGTCGACGCTGCCCGACGCGGCGGGTCCGGCGCCGGAACTACCATCACCCATGCCCGTGCCGGATCAGCCGCCCGAGGGGTCGCCTGGCGTGAGTGGGATCGCGGCGCCTGCCGGCCCGATTCAATTGGTGGCCTATCAGCAGGATGCCGCCCACGGGCCGGTTCCAGCCGCCCCGCCTGACCCTTTCCTGGAGTATGTGGCCACGCTGGGCGTCCAGAAGATCAGCGTCAAGGAACTCGAACCGCAACCGATTGGCTCGAAGTACTGGAGAGATGTCCCGGACAACTGCCTGTCCCGCATGCTGGAATTCGACAGTGTGCGGACGGAGTACGAGGACACGTTCGACAGAGCTCCGGACCTGGCACTGCTGGAAACCGCTCCGCGAGTGAGTTTGCGTGAGCTGTTCGATCTGGCTTTGCTCAACAGTCGCGAATATCAACGGCAGAAGGAGATACTCTACGAGCGAGCGTTGGATGTGTCCCTGGAACGCTTTGCCTACGCGACGAAATTCAGCGCGCGTGGCGGAACGGTCGACACGACGTACACGCATCTTCGCTCGAACGGGACGACCATCAACTCCCTGGCGGTACCGAGCACGATTGCGGGCAACAAGCTGCTCGCCACGGGCGGGACGCTGGTGGGGCAATTCGCCAACGATATCTTGCTGACCTTTAATGGTCCCACCGGGTTCGCCGCGGATGTCAGTTCCGAATTGCTGCTGCAGATCACGCAGAGTGTATTTCAGCGCGACATCCTGCTCGAACCGTTGATCCAGTCGGAACGCAATCTCGTGTACGGCGCTCGTGACTTCACCCGTTTCCGCAAGGAGTTCTTCCTCGATGTGGCGTCCGAGTACTACGGGATTCTCCGAGAATACCGCGCGATTGAGATTCAGGCTCAGAACTACTTCGCTCAGGTGCGCAACCTGCAACAGGCCCTGAAGGAAGTCGAATCGAAGATCTCCACCGCTCCCAACATCATCTTCCTGAATCAATTTGAGCAATCGGTGCTGCGGGCACGCAGCGACCTCATTCGCGACTGCAACCAGCTGGAGCTGTCGCTTGACGACATGAAGATTGCGATCGGTCTGCCGACCGAGACCTTAATCAACATAGATCTGGCGGAACTTGATCAACTGACCTTGCGCGATATGATCGAAGTGAGTCGTGAGCAAGCGTCTCGCTGGTTTTTGCGGCTCAACGCGCTCTACCAGGCCGCCGAGGAAGAGAACCACGCCGACATGCTGTCGGCCGACTATGCGCTGGCCGAACGCTTGATCAAGTGGTTATGGGACCGCGGGCAAGTCATGCGGAGTTCGGTCGATCCGCGGGCCGTGTTCATGCAACGCGTCGTCTTTCAATTGGATGCGGCACGGCTGGACCTGCTCGAAGAACGGCAGGCGCTGAACGAATCGCAGTCCGCCACTCCTCCCAAGCAGCGGATTCTCATTTTCCAGCGGCAAATCGAGGTCATCGAAAGTGAACTGATGCTCATCCTGCGCCAGATCGAATATGCGGATGCGCTGCGTCTCCAAGACGAGAGCTTATTGCGCGACAAGGAGATGCATCGCGGTTTTCACACGAGATTCGAGGACCTGCTGCTCAGCCTCAGCAATGCCCTGGAAGGGAGTCCCGATGATCAGGTGATTATTGATCTGATCGATCAGGCCACCAGCCTGCTGGCCGAGTCCGAGACGGTCTCGCAGGATCTGGACATCCTGCTGTTTGGACAACACGTCCAGTCGGTGGACTGGGAGAACACGCTGGCACGCACCAAGGAGCTGATCCTGGTGACCGAGCAGGTCTTCGACGAGGCGGGAAATCGACTGCCGGCGGTGGATATCAGCGTGGACGAGGCGATGATCACGGCACTGGTCCAGCGGCTCGACCTGATGAATGAACGAGGATCGCTGGCGGACGATTGGCGGGATGTCAAAATCGCCGCCGACGAATTGCGGTCCAACCTGAACCTGACCGCCAGTCAGAGCTTCCGCAACGATCGCAATCGGCCCTTTGACTTTTCAACCGATAACGCCACGACGCGCTTGGGCATGTCCTGGGACCTGCCGCTGAACCGCAAACAAGAACGTAACTTCTACCGGCGCACTCTGATCAACTACAATGTCGGCCTCCGCGGCCTGATGCAATTCGAGGACGGGATTAAGCGAAACATCCGAGCCCAACTCCGCAATCTGGTGCAAGCCCGCGAGCAATATCCGATCTCGGTGGCCAGTGCGGCGTTGGCGGAAGAACAAGTCATGAGCACCCGTCTACAATTGCTGCTCGGCATGCAGGACGTGCGCGCTTCGGACCTGGTGGAAGCCTACAATCAGTCGCGGGAAGCCTTGGGCGCCATGGTTGACCTGCGGATCGGTTACATTCTCGAACGCGCTCGATTCGCCTTGGAACTGGAAGATATGATGCTCGATGACACGGGGTTCTGGCCGTTGATCAACGATCCCGAATACCAACCGGAGCCGAACGGTGCCTATCCGTGGAACGCCGGCTGTGCCTACGGTGATTATCCGTCGTATCTGAAGGTCTCGCGCGAGTATCGGCGGATGTTGGGCTACCCGCCACCCGGCGCCGGTCCCGATTCGCTGCCGGCGCCGGACGCGGCGCAGTCGGCAGCGGACCAGCCCGGAAAGCCGGAGCCGGAGGCGCAGACGCCGCCGCAAGATACCGGGCCGCCCGCTCGCTGATGTCGGAGTTGGTGGCTCTGAACCGTGGCTTGGTTGCCACGAGTCGTCCCGCACGCGGCGCAGTCGGGGTTAGCGCCGCGCATCGCCGATACTGCAGAAGGCCCCCACTCCCAAGGCCAAGGCGCCGACAAACAGCCCGCCGATCACACCGCGCCGCATCCAGATGCGCCGCTGCAGCTCCCGCTCCAGTACCGCTTCGTACGCTTCGTCTCGCGTCGCGCGAGCCCGATGCAGCTGGACGTTCGGTTCGGGCGCGTCGGTGGCGAGCAGGGCAAACCCCGTGACCAGCATGGCCAGGCAGAGGATCAGGCAGATGGGAGCCAAGAATCGTTGCATGCGCGGCCACTCGCTATTCGTGACGCAAAGCCTCAATGGGGTCCATCATGGCGGCACGTCGAGCCGGGTACATGCCGAACATGATCCCGGTCGCGACGGAAATGCTGAACGCCAGCAAGACGGCCCACCAGCTGAGCACCGTTTCAATCTCGGACGCCGACGTGACAATCATCGGAATGGCAATTCCGACGACAATCCCCAACAGGCCACCGGTCGACGAGAGCACCGTTGTCTCCACCAGAAACTGCGACGTTATGTCCCGCCGACGAGCGCCCAGGCGCGCCGAATACCGATCTCTCGCGTCCGCTCCGTGACCGTGGCCAACATGATGTTCATGATCCCGATGCCCCCCACCAACAGGGCGATACCGGCGATCGAGCCGAGCACCAGGTTCCAGATCCGCTTTTCCTGCTCGGCCTGACGCAATAATTCCAACGGCACTTGCACCTCGTAGTCGTTGCCGCGGATGTGGGTCTTCTCCAGCAGGATGCGCACCATGGCCGCCGTTTGGCTGACCAGCTTTTCGTTTTCCACGGTCAACGTGATCTCGCTCAACTGCGTGCGCTCGAACTCCATGGAGCCTGCGCGGACAATCATCTGCAACTCGCCAAAACGACGCTGTGCCGCCGTGAGCGGGATGTAAATATCGTTGTTGAAATTAGCCTGAGTCGCGCCACCGGGTCTCTCGCCCCCGCTCGCCTGCTGGTCCAGCACCCCTACCACCGTGTAGGCGTTCGAGCCCAACAGGAGGCTCTTTTCCAGCGGGTCTTCGTAGCCAAACAACCGCTGCGCTGCCCCCGCGGCCAACACGCAGACATTGGCGGTGATCTTCAGGTCAGTGTCCGTCAAAAAACGACCGCGGTGCATTATCAGATTCTTCACCTGGAGGATCTGCGGCGTTGTCCCCAAAATGCGCGCATTGGAAATCCTGCGGCGGCCATGCTGGGCGTCTTTGCGCAAGAGGGAAATGGGGAGCGAACGGACAACCGTCGGGATGGTGTCACGCAACCGTTCGAAGTCCCGATACTTCAAGCCGTACTCCAGTACGCGACTCGACTGTTGCTGTGACGCTCCGCTGCTCGTTTCTTCCCCCTCATTCTCCGGCCCCGGCTTGACGCTGCGAATGATCACGTTGGTGGCACCCAATTGACGAATCTGCTCGACCGCCTTGCGCTTCGAGCCTTCGCCAATCGCCAACATGGCAATCACGGATCCCACGCCGAGGATCGTACCCAGCATGGTAAGGAAACTGCGCAGCTTGTGCAGCAGTAAGTTGCGGACGCCAAGTTGAAGTGTAATCCACCACATGTGTTGGATTGCTCAAACCTATCTGCGGGGCCTAGGAAGACTCCCTCCGTTTTCCCAGCCAGGAAGGCGGCGACGAAACAGAGGGCACTATCAAATCGTGCTGGGCCGTTATGGCTGGCTGCTCTCCTGCTTCTTCTGGTTTCCGCGCGGCGAAGGCAATTCGTCGGTCGTGATCGCACCATCGCTGTTCTTGTCCAGGTCGTTAAACCGGCTTTGCATGCCCTCCGGCAGTTCTTCTTTCGTGACTTTGCCGTCGCCGTTCTGGTCGAAATTGGCCAGCGCGAAACCGCCTCGGCCACCTCCCCCACGCGGTTTGGGGCCGCCCCCGTCAGCACCTTGCGGACCCGTTGCTTCCGCCCCCCCCTGGCCCGCGCTCGCTGCTCCTGGCGGCCGCTTGCCCGGTCCCGCTTGACCCGGTTGGGCAGCGCCCGGCTCGCGATTGCCCGCGGCCGCCGGCTGAGTTTCATCGGCCGCGGCCGGACTCACGCCATCCCCCACCGGTTCGCCCACGCCGGGCTCGTCCCCCTCGCCCTCCGCGGGGGATTCCTTTTCCTTCTTCCGCTGCGCTTCGTTCTCTTCGTCGACCAGACTGGTCGGGTTGAGGACCACCATGTCATTGTCGGTCAGCCCCTGCTTGATTTCTACGAACTTGTCGTTGGTCTTGCCGAGCGTCACCGGCCTTTTCTCGACGTCGCCGGGAGTCTTGACGTAACACCAGTTCTCGCTGCCACGCTGTACGATCGCCTGGATCGGCACGCTGACGATGTTCTTCAATTGCTCAATGTCGATCTCCACCACCGCCGTCATGCCGGGCTTGAGTTGCGCCACCTCTTCATCCACGGTGACAATGGTCTTGTACACTTTCGTGTCGGACGCCAGCCAGCCACCCTGGTCGGGCAGAACCGCGACCGATTTCACGGTCCCTTGGTAGCTGCGATCGGCGAACGCGTCGACTCGCACCACCGCCTTCAGGCCGGGACGAACCTGGTCCAGAACCGACTCGTGCACCGCGGTGTTGACCTGCATGCTGCTGAGATTCGGCAGTGTCAGAATCTCCTGCCGCTCGCGAACAAACGCCCCTTCTTCAATGGCCGATCCTCGGTTGGAGCGCCCGTCCCCCATCGCGTAAGCGACCATGCCATCTTGCGGAGCGTAAATCTTGCATTTCTCCAACTGCAGCGTGTACCGCTCATACCGCTCGTTCTCCTTCTCGTGCGCGCGATTCGCACTGTCGCGCGCCGCTTCCGCCTGCGCCAATTCGGACTCGTTGTTGCGTTTGACCTGCGTCAGGCTGCGGACGGCCGTGTCATAACGTCCCTTGCGGTCCAGCTTCTCCATCTCATAGGTGTACTTCTGCAGCTGCCTGGCGCGCGCCATTTGACTGGCCAGGTTCGAGTCGGATTTCAGCAGCTCTAAGCGGGCCGCCGCCACGTCCCCCTTGCTCTTGTAACCCAGTTTGTACAATTGCTCGAATGCATCGCGATCCGACTTGCGGATCATCTGCTGAGCTCGCGCGGTCTGAATCTCCATCTCAATGTTCTGCAGTTCGATCTGGAACGTTCCGCCTGTCTCGTCCTCGTACGATTCCATGTCCAACTCGGCCAGCTTTACCTTCAACTCGGCCTCCGCCAGATTCGTGTCGTTCTGCGTTTCCTGGTTGTCGTACTTCGATTTCGCTTGAATCATCTCCGCTTCCGCGCGCTGCAACGACAGAAACTGGCTGTCCAACCGTTCCTTCAACGGCGCGGCGTCCAACTCGACCAGCAAATCCCCCTTCTTGACCGAACTGCCGTTGGGGACAATAAACAGAATCTGAGTGCCGGTCATGCCCGAGCGGTCGCCCCCAAAATTCTCCACTTCGCAAATGATCTGCTCGGTCTGCTGGCTCTCCAAGTTTCCCCGCTCCGTCACCGTGATCGGGAGCGTCCCACGCTTGACCCTGAAGAAAACCAGTTCATTCGAGGTCTCCGCGGAGTTGCTCAGCAGCATCTTCACGCCGATCGGCAACAGGATTGCCGCGGCGAGCACGATCACCGGCAACACCCAGCGCCGCCGCCGCACAGCCCAGTTCGGTGGAACTGGTTCCGACACCGACGGGCCGTGTGCCGAGTGTGTTAGGTGAGCGGCTTTGCGGCCTGGTCGAGATTCCGTAACGCTCATTTCTTCCATCGCTCCCTGTGCCAGTCGAAGCCCGGATGGCTCTAACGCAACTTCCACTTTATCCAGAAAACCTGACCCAGCCAAATGCGATTTGCGCGCATGCCAGACATCATGAGTCTTGTGGCGGGACCACCGCCTCCTCACGTCAGGTCGCCGCAATCGCTCCCCCGCTAGCCAGTGACATGACGGAGACAAAGGCGGGATGCTACGGTGTGCCTGCCTCCAGCGTAGACCAAATCGGTACGATCTGCCACCTTCGATTCTGGACGCGGCAGGTCTCTCGTGGTCTCCGCCACAACGGACCTCCACGTAGCGGTGGGGATTTTGATGCCGGCGTGCCCCGCAAATGCCTCCCCCAGCAGCGGCCAGTAGGACACCTGGCCGGTACGGTTGCCCTACGTCTAACCGCCAGCAAACCACCTGCTGCTACCCCATCACTGGGGGCGTCACCGTCTGATCATCTGCCGCTCATACAACCCCGCAGATTGGAGTTGGTTCCGCTGGGCCGAGCTGGCGACCGTTGATCGGCTCCAATCGCAGCCGACGAGTCCCCCTGGAAAGGTGAAGAACGGATCAAATTAAAGGAGCAGCGTTTCCAGCCCGCCAGAGTCCTCGTGCCATCAGGGAAGCACTGCGTGCGGGTAATATCGCCGTGCCGCAGGGCGTGAGCCGGGCATAGAAACCCAGCCACCTGGCGACATGCGAACCAATCGCATGGGCTGCATTTTTTTGTTGCAGAACACGCAGGTTGCCTATTCTGCCTTGAGTTGTCCAGCCAATCCCCCCTACAATCCTGCCCAATTAAGTGCGCCCCCCCTTTCCTCTGGACTCGCCCTCGCCGGGCACACGGTGAGCCATGCTGCTGGATGTTGACGAAATCACGGCGATGCAACAGGCTGCCATCGTGCGGTGGCATCAGCGCGGAATCGACAATCCTTACCATGGATTTCTGCGCATCGCGTGCCATCAGTGCTCGCTCAATTACCTGTTGTGGCACGAGGAGGATGCGGCGCGCAATCCGCTGGCGGACGATGCCGAAATTGCCTTGGTCAAGCGCACGATCGATCAGCTCAACCAACAGCGAAATGACTGTGTCGAGTTGATGGACGGCTGGATCGCCGATGCGTTGGAAAAACTGGGTGTCCTGGCACTAGACGCCCCCATGAATACGGAAACCCCTGGCAGCGTGATAGATCGACTGGCGATCTTGGCGTTACGAGTTCATCACCTGCGGGAGCAAGTCTGTCGCCTGGATGCCACGGCTGAGCACAGGCAGTCGGTCGAACAGAAATTGGCAGTCTGCTGTGAGCAGGGGGCAGACTTGGCCGCTGGTCTGGAACAGTTGGTGCAAGACCTCGCTCTCGGGCGTAAGCGGCAGAAGGTCTATCGCCAGTTCAAAATGTACAATGACCCGAATCTGAATCCTTACCTGTATCATGCTCAGCGACGTTCTTTGGCTTCCTCATCTTCCGCGGTTCGTGCATAGGATTCGGATTCACGGCCCGTGATTTCGTAGCCTGCGCCCCCCAGGCGACGGCCCGCAAGCTGCGGTATGGGCACTCTCAGGAGTGGAAACGTGCTTCGAAAGAGGGGATGGCATTGGACGTTTGCCCCCGGCTGGTCCCGATATCACCACGTCAGCGCTTTGCAGTCGCGACGGGAGTCAACTTGGGCTGTGGGGCCCCGAGCGCTACAATAATGGGAAACCCCGGCGGGTGGCGATCGCCCGCCGTTACCGCAGCGGCAGCGAAAAGTCCCGTCGCGACGGCTCGGTACAGGCTCGCCGGACCGTTGACAGGCAGTCGGGGGGGCGGTACCCATTGAGAACCGCCGACGAGAGGACCACGGAATCGGCTGGCGGATGTCGCGGGGATGGCGGTGGTGGCGGGATGTTGGGGATGGCGAAGGGGGCGGATCTGGTGTGTCAGTTGGCGAGGAGGCGCAAGACAATCGTGATCAATGCGAGCGCGGGCGGTATTTCGGATCGAGTGGGTCGGTGGGGGGACGCTGTGGGCGGGTGCGACACGGAGGCGGTCGCGGCGCGGCGTTACCGAGTGAGTTCGTCAATCCTCACGGCGGTCATCTGCCTCAGCTTTTTCGTCCGGTTCTGTGCGGTGGGCCTGGGGCAAGAACCAGTGTCTCCCGCTTTCCCGCCTAACTCCGTTGCGGAGCCATCGGCCGAGCAAGTCCTTCGCTGGGTCAAGGAGCTGGATGACGACAGATTCGTCGTGCGCCGCAATGCCACGGATCGACTGATCCTGGCGGGAATTGGAGCAGTACAGCCGGTGGCCAAGGCGGTCGAAGGTGCCAATCTGGAAGTGTCCACGCGAGGCATCTATGTGCTGCGCGAATTGGCCTTGGGCGCGGACATTACTGCGCAAGAAGCCGCCTTGGAGGCCCTGCAGCAACTGGCCGCTTCGCCCACCCGTTCCGCCGCTCGACTGGCTCAGTCCGCCATTCTGGCGATGGGGGATGTGCGGCAGCAGCGGGCGATTCGGCAATTGGAGCAGTTGGGAGCGACGATTACCGTCTTGGATCGGTCGGTGGGTTTCCAGCTCATCCAGGCACTGGTCGTGGAGGTGGGGCCGGCCTGGCAAGGCACGGCCCAGGACCTTCAGCGTCTGAAATGGCTCCGCGATGTTCAAGAAGTCTCGTTCGTGGGGGAACGCGTGACGGATGCCTGGCTCGAGCCGATCGTGCATTTGGCCAACCTCAACCGCATTGTGTTGAAGCACGCGGCAATCACCGATGACGCGCTGCGCCTGATCAGTGGTCTGAAGAGTTTGACCACCGTAGATTTGATGTATACGCCGGTAACTGATAGCGGTCTTGCGCACTTGAAGGAACTGAAGAGCGTCCGCTTGATTCGCTGCTACGGCACGCTCGTGACCAAAGAGGCGGCCGATCGATTTCAGGCGGAAATGGTCGCCGTACAGGTTGATCACAAAGCCGGAGCATTTCTGGGTGTTGTCTGTCAGCAACCTCCCTGGCCCTGCGAAGTCATTCAAGTCAAGGAGCAGAGTGCTGCCATGCAGGGCGGCATTCAAGTCCGCGATATCATCGTGCGATACGATGGAAAGCCGGTGGCCAACTTTGAAGAGCTGCGGAAGCTGATTGGCCAGAACCAAGTCGGTGACAGTGTCGCTGTCGAAGTCGCCCGCGGGGGACAGCCAGTAGCGGGCGTCTTGCTGTGTCTTCCTGGGCAAGAGCTGGGGCTCGAAGGCGAATCGACGGCCTACGGCTGCAAGGTGAAAAAAGTGAAAGACGAGAGTGCCGCAGCGAAGGCCGGACTTCGGATCGGCGATGTGATTGTGGCGTTCGACGATGAACGCATTGCCGACGTAGGCCAGCTCCAACAACTCTACGATAAGAACGTCGAACGGAAAGAAGCGGAAATCCAGGTGTTGCGCGACGTGCGGATCGTGCGGGCGAAAGTGACGTTCGGCGAATGGAACGAATAGCCGCCACCAGGCGTCCACCGCGCATGCGGCCGACAGCCGCGTCCGGATAGGTTCGGTCCGGAGAATGAAACTGATTTCACAGAACGCTACTGCGCGGTCTGCTCGGCCGACGCGTCTTCCGCATCGGTTGTCGCCAGGACGACGGAGTGACCTTCAATGAGCGCCAGAATACGGAAGTGCAGTTGGAGTCGTGTCTCGGCTGCCTGGGACAGCGTCGCCAGCTGTTCATAGTAGTCGACGAGCGACTGCAGCTGATCCTGAGTCGCCTCACGATCGTCGGTCCTCAGCTGCTGCTGCCGGTATCTCCTCGCCCGGGAGAGGTCGCGCCGGATGTTGCCTGGCGACCAGGTTTCCCGCTGTTGATTGGGTGAACGATAATGCAGGGCGTGGGCAAGTCGGACGAGATGAGCGCCGGCACGGGGCGCCTGAAGAGTGAGTTGGATCTCCAGCGGGTATCCCCGTTCACCCATGCCGACATCGACTGTTATGGCTTCGTCCAAGCGTGCTGTCTGACTGGTGAAGCGACTGCTGAATGAGGGCATACCGGTTGTGCGGGTCAACTCCAGCCGCAGGCAGGAAGGGTCCGGGATGGATGCGACCCGCAACTCCGCATCGTCGGCTGCGGTGCCACCTCCCAGCAGCAGCGGCGAAACGACGGTTGGCACACGCAGGGGCATGACAGCCCGCGCAGGCCCCGCCGCGACTTCCAGCAGGCAGTTGCACAACTGATCTGCCTGCGGATGGGAGTCGGTAGGGCACCAGCGAAATCTCAGTGAGCGGCCTGCCTGCGCCAACTCCGCGACATCACTTCGCCGCAGACCGCGATCCACCATCTGAATGATCCAGCCTCGACGGGCATGCGGCATCTCGCGGTTCGTCAATTGGAACGCCTGGGGGGCGAGGCCGATGTCGCTGGTTTCCCCGCCGATCAGGCGAAGTTCAAGATCCTCGTCGCTGACATCCGTCAGCAAGTCGACCCATTCTTCCGCCGCCGCATGGCGACATGAGGGAATCGCCAATGCCGCGGGGAAACGTCTCGCGTCAACCGGCGGCGCGGTTACGGGAGGCCTCGCCTGCGGAGTCTTCGGCACTGGAGACCCCTCGGCCAACGCGGGAAGGACTCCGTCGGACGACATCGGCTGTCGCGCAGATGGAGGTGTGGCTTCTTCGCGAGGTTCCCAAACCGGACTGTAGTGGATCCGTTCACCACGGGCGACCAGGTACTCCCACCGAATTTCCACGTAGCCGGACCGTGTCAGATGGAGTTGAAGAGGTCCGGCTCGCACCGGCCATTCGATCGGCTCGCGCATAGGAACCGTCTGCCGTACGCCGTTGATTTCCACCGTCGCATCCGCGCGCTCCGTTGGGGGCCAGTCCAGAACCAGGATTGCGGTGGGGCTGGAGAGGGCCTCCTCACCGATCGGGGCGACCGCTGCCGGCGGAGTCTCCACAGGTCGGCTGGTCTGGCCTTTGTACGCGGTGATCAGCGCGGCGCCGAGAGCGCCGAGAGTCACTGCCAACAATACTCCCGTGATCCACACCGCACGCCGCGCACGCGGCGGCGATGCCGGCCCGCGGCGAACTTGGACCTCGCGGCGGCCCGCCGTGTCGATCGGGCTGGGGCGCCCTGGCAGCGGTGCTCCGAGAGGCGGGAGGGCGGCCGGTGGATGGGACAGAGTCGTCCGCAGAGTGGCGTCATACGCTGCCTTGCGGTCCCGGTTGAGCAGGCAGATACGAGCCGCGGAGATCTCGTTCAGCAGGCTTTGCGAGACACCGGTGGTATCCCCCGAGGCGATCTCATGCAGGTAGGCCATCAGTCGGTTGGCGGCCGCATCAATCACGTCCACATCATCTTCATACAACTCCAGTCCCAGCAGTCGGTAGTAATGCGGCGGTTGATCCTTGGGGGGAATGCCAAGCCATTTGTGATAAGCATCGAACGCAACGGACATGATCGGATTCATCTACCTGGGGGCGAGATATCGAAGCTCCCGAGTCAAGTCAATGTTCGGCACTAGCGGTCAAACTGCTGGAGAAAATCCCCGAGCGCATCGTCGTCTTTGGCTGGCGCCGACGGCTGCTCCGCATGCGATTCCGCCGAGAGCAGTTCTTCGCTTTCGTCCAGCAGCGCTTCGACCACCTCCGGTTCCGCCACCGAACTGAAGTCTTGATCATCCTGTTGCCGAACGGGGAGGGGCGGTGCGCTGGGCTTCCCACATCCGAACGTCTCCCGCGGCGGGCGCGGCGGTTTCTCTGCCGGCGGCGGCTCCAATTTCAAGCCGGCCTCAATCCGCTGTTCCCACTGCTGCAACAACGCATCGGTCATCCCGGCCGCTCGTTGGATCACCATGTGTGCCTCGCGTTTCACGGTCGGCAGCCAGGCCGTCACCGACAGGCGACCGTCAGCGGCGTACTGAAACTGGACTTCGACGGTTGTCCCGGCCGGCAGTCCCGCAGGAAGTTCGCGGACCACACACTTGCCAATGGCCGTCGCGTGTTTCCCGCTGGCGTCACCACCCTCCACGACCTTGACCGACACGGTCCTCTGGTTCATCTTCGCGGTGACGAACTTGCCCAATCCCCTGGCCGGCAACGGGGTGTTCCGCGGCACGATCACCTGTGTGCGAGTCTGCCCGGTGGCCTTCTCGAGTCCCAAGACGCCCAGGTTGTGAGAATTGACGTTGGTCACTTCGAACTGGGGCCGTTCACTGTCGTTCTTGTGTCGCAGCAGGTCGGCGTAGATGGCCGCACCATGGGCTACTGCTTCGTCCGGAGACAACGAACGGTCCAGCGGCATCCCCGATTCGTGGGCCAACA
This sequence comes from uncultured Planctomycetota bacterium, assembly GCA_963802295.1. Lineage (GTDB taxonomy): Bacteria > Planctomycetota > Planctomycetia > Pirellulales > Pirellulaceae > JAJRVM01. Next base: position 462,357 of record CAWDIM010000026.1, read on the forward strand.
TTTTCTGGATCATCGGCATCCGCGTCGAGCCCCCCACCAACAGCACTCGCGTCACGTCCTTCCACGTGACGGACCTGTCACGCAGCAATTTGGCGACGGTGAAAGCCGTCCGCTGCACAAGGTCCTCCGTCATATGCTCAAACATCTCGCGGGTGATGCGGATATTCAGTCGATGACCCTCCAGGGCCAGGTACACGGTTACTTCGTCGCGGGTCGTCAACGCTCGCTTGGCATCTTCCGCCTCGGCCAACAACGTCTGAGCTGCGATGGGATCGGTACGCAGGTCGATGTTGTAGGTCTCGCGAAACGTCGTGTTCAGGTAGTCGGCTAGTCGCTGATTCCAATCGATCCCACCCAGGTGCACATCCCCCGCCGTCCCCAGCGTGCGAAAACGGCGTCCGTTGAGTTCCATCAAGGTCGCATCAAACGTCCCGCCTCCCAGGTCGTATACCAGGATTTGCTCGCGATAGCGTGCCACCCCCGTTTCCGAGAGAAATCCCTCTTGTACCCCGAAGGCGATGGCCGCCGCCGTCGGCTCGTTGATGATGTCGATGACGTCCAAACCGGCCAGGCGTCCCGCATCCTGCGTGGCCTTGCGACGCGGTTCGTTGAAATACGCGGGCACGGTCACCACCACCTGCCGGAAATCTCCCAGTCGGAGCTTGGCATCCTGGGCCAGCTTGCGGAGGACGAGCGCTTGAATAACCTCCGGCGGTAAACGGTGCCCGCAGATCGGGCGATGATAGGCTGTGTTGCCCATGTCCCGCTTGGCATACTGGGCCACTCGCTGTGGCTCAAACAAAGCCATCTTGGCCGCTTCCCTCCCCACCACCGCGGTTGACGGATGAAAGTACACAACGCTCGGTGTTGTCAGTTCCCCTTCCGCGTTGAGAATGGTCAAAGGCCTGCCCGTTACGTCGCGATAGGCAATCACTGAATTCGTGGTGCCGAGGTCAATTCCGACGGACGGTGTACCGCATTTGTTCACCTGACGCTCCCGCCGAACTCGGCGCATTCGATGAGAAAAGCAGCGGACAAGTCACTCCGATTCTCTCGCAAGCATAATCGGTGCCGAACCGCCGACGCGGCCAGAATCGGGTGGCCCAGGCCAGCAATCTCGGGGGTCCGCGCAAAGTCGTTGGATGATCCGCTCAACCGCCCCCGTGCCCCAGTGCCCCGTCGGTTGCGAGGTCCTGCACCGCGGCAAATCAGTCTCTCCTTCAGTGTAAATCAGTCCGTGTCAGGAAGCCAGTCGTGTTGGAGACGACCTGCCTGGATAAGATCCCCTTGGCCCTGGGGAAGCGCCACATGGACGGTCGTCGTGACCGAGGGCCGGCGGTTGCCGCGAAGCGTGAGGTTGCTGTTCACGGATGAAGGAAGCGTCTATATTGGTCGGCGCGAAGACATGAAGACATGGCGGGTGCCATGAACTGATTTCGGGCAACGGCCTTGCGCCGACGCAGGAGCCATGACGAATGGCGAACGATGATCCGCTGTTTTGCGCTCGGTGTCTGGCCACATTGACTCCGGGCGCCGGGAACTTCTGGGTCATTCGCATCGAAGCTGTGGCCGATCCGAATCCGCCCGAGTTCACGCAGCAGGACCTGCAGTGCGATGCCCGGGGCGAATTCGCCGAATTGGTTCGGCAGATGCAGGATATCTCTCCGTTGGAGGCGATGGATCAGGTGCATCGCCACGTGGTCATTAACCTGTGCAACCGTTGTTTTGAATCGTGGATGGAAAACCCCGCCGGCTGACGTCCTGTGGCCGGCGGACTTTCGGGCGCACTACCCGCCCGCCACGTCGACACCGAGTGACTTCAATCGTGCGACCGCTTCCTGCTGTGCCTGCTGCAGCACCGACTCAAGGGTGACGGCGGCGCCATCTCGTTGTTTGCTCACGTCGGCAGCGGTCATGAAGGCATAGATTTCCACCGTTTCTTCCCGCGAGACGGGAGCCTGGCCGGTCCGGAAAAACTCGGCGATATGGACGATCAGTGGGAGGTATCCTTCGTAGTTTCCCGTATCGAGGATGCCGGTCGTCCCGAAAGCGCGACCACCGTAACTCTGCGCTCCCGCGCGGATGCCGCGCAGCGTGCCGAGCCGTCCCTGCGGCCAGGTACCAACGACCAGGTCTGACTCCGGCGTCGAGACACGCCGCACAGTCTCACATCCGGTCTGCATCACCGTGAACAATGTCTCCACGCCGTGAATCCCATACCAATACAAATCAGGGTGTGTCGGTTCCAGCGGACAGGGGCTGAAGGCATCGCATCCAATGATGTCGCCCACGGCCCCCGCGCGTGCCTTCTGCGCCCCGGCGACGTAACGCAACGACGATGACGAAAAAACCGGTGTCTGGTATTTTTCGGCAGCTAGGAAAATTGCCACAACGTCACCGAGCGATCCAGCGGTCGGTTTGTCGACGAATACCGGCTTGCGGGCGCGCAGCACGGGCAAGGCCTGCTCCAAATGAGGACGCCCGTCGTTCGTTTCCAGCAATACGCCGTCGACGCGTTCCAGGAGCTGGTCGATCGAGTCAACAATCTCCACGCCCATGTCGCGGACCTGTTGCGTGTACTGCGGCACCCGGCTCACGCTCGATGCGATATCGCGGCTCCCCTGGGGATAGGCCGCCACGACCCTCATGCCCGCCAGTTCCGCGGCGGGTGCCTCCTTGTTGAACTCCGTCGTGAAGGCGATGGCATGACTCGTGTCCAGGCCAATGATGCCGATGCGAAAGACCTTGTTGGCGTCGGTGACCTGACCGCGTGCCGCGGTCGTCGTCAAGGCAATCAGTGACCAGGCGATTGGGCACATGAACCATTTCGTCGTTGCCGATAAGCGCATCGATATTGCTCCTCGTTTCCCATGGTCAAGTTTGTCAGTCCGCGGTCGATGGTCGCCATGCTCCCGTTGTCTATCGGCGGCCGGCCGGGCGACGTGCGACCAATTACGCTCGGCGGGCATTCGGCCGGTCGGCTCACACCTGCGGTTCCCAGCCCGGTTCGTACTGTCGCCCCCAGAGTTCGGCTGCCGGTGAGTCTCCAACGATGTGGCCGTTGCTCGGGTCGATGTTCAACGTGTGCCCGGTGCGCACCGCGATATTGCCGAGGTGGCAGAGTAAGGTGCTTTTGTGCCCATCTTCGATGTCGGCGGTGGGGCGACCACCGTCGCGGATGCAACGCAGGAAGTCGTCAAAATGCTCCGCGTCACTCGCCGGGCCACTGAATTCGGCGATCTGCTTACGCTGCATGTCGTAAATGCGATAGCCGACGTCAAATAGTTCCAGGGTTCCCTTGTCACCGTGAAAGGTCACGCCAAAGGCCGTGCCGCCCGGTCCCATCGGGAAACAGCTGAGCCCTTCCCACAGGATGGCACGCTGGCCAAACTCGAAAGTGGCCAGGTGCGTATCGGGTGTCTCCTGGTCGTCTTCGAAACGATAACGGCCTCCAGCCGATGTGACACGAGTTGGAAAGTCGACGCCCATTCCCCAACGCGCGAGATCCAAGGCGTGGACGCCGTTGTTGCCGAGTTCGCCGTTGCCCCAGTGCCAATGCCAGTGCCAGTTGTAGTGCAACAGATTGTCCTTGAAGGGACGACGCGGCGCGGGGCCTTGCCAGAGATCATAGTTCAGCCACTCGGGAATCTCCACCTGGTTGCCGATGCCGATCGTGGGGCGACGATTGGCATACCAGCAGCGTGCATAACGCAGAGGGCCGATCTCACCTTGGTGCAGTTTTTCCATGGCTTGCACGATCGGTTGCCAACTGCGGCGCTGAGTGCCGATCGTCACCACACGATTGTGCTTGCGCGCGGCCTGCACCGCCCACTCACCTTCCTGAGCCGAGTAGCTGCACGGCTTTTCGCAGTATACGTGCTTTCCCGCGCTGCACGCCAGAATGGTGGCCGGAGCGTGCCAGTGATTGGGAGCCGCAACGGCCAGGACATCGACGTTGGAGTCGTCCAGGATCCGACGAAAATCTTCCACGGCCGCCGGCGGCTTCCGGGGCACCTGTGCCAACGCCTCGACCGCTCGCTTCAGAGCGCCCGAATCAACGTCACAGACATAACCCACCTCCACGCCGGGCCGGGCAGCGAATCCCAGTGACAGGTCGCGGCCACGACCGTTGACGCCCATCACGCCCACCACGATCGTGTCGTTCGCACTCGAAGCCTGATGGCCGGCGGCTACCGCCGCACAAGCCGCTAGTCCTGTACCGGCGCTCAGCTCCAAAAAGCGTCGGCGGTCCACGGTCTCGCTCATCGCTTGGTCTCCCGTCGCGTGACATTCTTTTACTATCAACGTTCCCAGTATATCGCTTCGCGAGGCGTCCTGCACGCAACCGGTTTCCATTGGGCTTGCCCCAGTTGTCGTACCACCGAGACAAGCTCGGTGGAAACGAGGCCTGTCGCGCGGTCGATGGTAGCGGGCCAGTTGTCGTACCACCGAGACAAGCTCGGTGGAGTTACTGTTGAGCACTATCCAGCGTTGCCAAACCGCGTCCCGGACCGTTCGGCTGGCAAATCACACGAAAGCCGACGTTATAGACAGCCTGATAGGGGCGATAGGCAAGTCGCGAGGCACTACGAGCCTGCGCAGGTCGATCGCGCCACGAGCCGCCTCGCACGACACGCTGCAGAGAGTCATCGGGATCGCGACGTTCGTCGTCGGCGGAAAACGGATAGGGCCGATAGGGCGAACGCGTCCATTCGGCGACGTTGCCATGCATGTCGCAAAGGTCCCACGCATTGGGCTGGTACACGCCTCCTGGCTCCGACAGGAACCCGCCGTCGCGAAAGCGACTGTCTTTGGGGATCCAGTCGTCATACTTGCTGGGATTGGGAAAGGGATCGCGGTCCTTCTTGTAGGGATGGCAAACGAATTCGCTTAACATGGCATCCGCCAGATTGGCGAAACGGGAAAAGTCGCTGTCCTGATCGCCGTAGTAAAACGGAGTGTCGCTGCCTGCGCGGCAGGCGTATTCCCACTGCGCTTCGTCGGGCAGTGTGAAATGCTCGCCGGTGCGCTCGCTCATCCAGCGGCAGAACGCCATGGCGCTGCGCCAGGAAACTCGCACCACGGGCTGTGCGGGCCCATTGACGTAAAAGCCGCGCACGCCGAACTGCATCCCGAACCGCGACTCCACTCGGCTGTCGTGGCTGGGGTCGAACAGCTCATATTGGCGATTGGTTACCTCCACGCGTCCCATCCAGAAGGGCTCGTCGATACGGACCGCGGCGCGAGGGCGCTCGTCCGCCCCGCCATCGTCGCTCCCCATGACAAATTCGCCAGCGGGGATCAATACCAGGTCCATCGTGACGTCGTCAGCGAGCCGGATAACGCGCCGATGCGGATCCGCTGCGCGTTGCCGTTGCTGCGCTTCCGCGGCATCGAAGGGCCAGTTGGCGCAAGGGATCGGCAGCCGTGCGGCAGGTGGTACGGCGGCAGGGACGATCGGATCGATCTTGGGAGGTGGTGCGACCTGTGCCTCCATCTCCGGATCGCTGTCCACCCCGGCGTATTGCTTGAGCAATTCCCGCCGCCGCTGGGCCAACGGCTGCACGCGTGCGGCGCCGGCTATTTCGGTCCAGGTGCCATGATAGGGGGCGTTCAGATCGATCCAGGTAATCAGGCGATCCCAGGACTCGTCATCGAGTTCCACGCCGTGGTGTCCCTGGGATAGCATCTGCACCAGCTGTGTGGTGTCGGCATGAAACTCCATCGGCATCAGCATGTGGTAATCACTTTCCAGGCCAGGGCGTCGCACGAATCGATGCAGGGCGACGTACGAAGTGGAAAAATGTCCCGCATCCTCGCCCCCGAAATGGTACACACTCGTGTAATCGGTGATCTGCTCGAGGCCCCGCAAATCGAAGGTGGCCGGCGCGCTGTCGCGGGGTTGGCCGTGGTGACAGCCGACACAGAATTTATCGAGCACCGGTTGGACCTCGCGCGCGAAGTTGAAGCCGCGCGGCGGGCCGTACCAGGGAGTGATCTCGGCGGGGAGTCGATTCGCCGATGCCGTATCCCGGGCTGGCGGCGAGGCATTCTGGCTCTCGTGGCAGCCGACGCAGGAGACGACTTCACCTGGCATGCCGGTGAACCAACTGCGCATCAACTGCAGAGCCTTCCCTTCGCTGTCCAAGGGCTGGACCGCCAGAGGCGTATTGGCGGGAATGCGGAACAGGGCCGAGCCATCCTCCTCGACCGGGACCGTCCCCACAATCCGTTTGATGTCCCACGGCCCCTCCATGCCCACGACACCCTGCGGGCCCCCCATCCCCGGAAACAGATAATGGTAACTGATCAAACGCAGTTGCTTGACCGTGCCGCGCGGAATGCCCCGCAAGCCGTCTCCGGCGTAGATGTCCGCCACATACACCACCGCATCCTGGCGTCGCAGATCGACCTTGGATGGAATGACGGGCGGCCTGTGTGTCGCACGCAGCGGCACCGGTTCCAGCAAGGCATGATCGGGTGCCTCCTTGAGCAGCGTCAAGTTGTCGTACACATCGGCCAGGTAGATGCCCCACAGGGACTGCGGCGTGGGTTGACAAGCGACCAGAAAATACTTGTCGCTGAGCGGGTAGGGATGGAGGAATTTGGGCCATGAGTTGTCGACGAGGTTATCCATGATGAGCGTGGCATCGAACCGTGAATCGCTCATCGGGGGCACTGCGACCGAGTGCCCTGGAATACGCTGTATCGCCCCTTGTGATTCGCGCCGACCGCGGGCGACATCGAACAGCACCAGTTCGCCCATCCTCGGTACTCCGTGATGCCCGCCCACAATGCCGACGAACTTGCTCGGCGCCCCCGGGATCGGGCGGGCGTAGAAGAGTGAATTCGGCCAGTAGGAGTTGCTGCCATAGAACTCCATCTGCTCAGTGCCGTCGGGATTCATGCTGAATAACACACGGTCGTGGCTGTGTGGCGTGTCGGTATATTCCCACCGCAAGTACAGGACTCGCCCGCTCTCGAGCATTGTCGGGCACCAATTGTGCTCTTGATCAAAGCAGAGCTGACGAATGGTGCCGTCCGGGTCGCGGCGATAGAAGTTCGCCACGCGGGAACTGCCGTTGACACATGGCACTGCCGCCATCGATGCCGTGGATGAAAAAATAATCGCCCCGTCTGGCAGGTAGCAGGCATCGTAGTTGTGCACGTCGGGCAGCGAGGGAGTTACCTGCCGCAGTCCGGTGCCATCGACCTGGATTTCGAAGACGTGCCACTTGTCGTGCTCGCCAATCGATGAAAACAGCAGCTTATCGGCATCGAAATGCAAATCCACGTCGCCCACGAAATGCGAACCCGCGGGACGGTATAACGTGGACAGGCTGCCGTGCGTGCCCACCGGGCTGAGTACGTCAATCTCGTCGGCGAAGCCGGTGGTCGGCAATGCACAGTTGCTCTGCCAGTTCTGCGGCAAGCCCAATTGCGGGCTGGCGTTGCTCCGCTTGACAAGCAGCAAGCGATCGAAGTTCAACAGGGGGTTGCCGAGTGCCACACGCTGCTGCAGTTGACAGGCGTCCTGGTACAACGCGGCAAAACGATGCCAATCCGCCGCGGATTCCGGGACTGCCAGCCAGGCCTCCAGTTGCTCAACGAGACGCTCGCATTCACCACGCTCACGCCCCATCCAATCCGGGGCGGTCTGTTCCATCGTCTGGAAATCTTCGAGCATGGATTGCACCCGTGCCAGCATCTCGCGCAGCCGAGCTGCCGACAGGTTCACGAGTTCCACACGGACGGAGCCGTCCGGCAGCGATTGGGTGAGTCGCATTACCCAGGGGGTCTGCACCAAGCCGCGCTGAATCGCGTGCTGATCCATGAGCAGCTCGTTCGTGGCTTCCGAGCCCAAGAGCGCGACATCGTCAGTACGCAGTACTTCCACCTGCACTCCAGCGCCCAAGGCTGTTAACAGCGGTGATTCCGGTATCAGGTGGCCCAAGGCAGGTGGCGCTGACAGGTGCTGGAGTTGGCTCTGGGCAACGGCTCGATTCAGCTTCCAGCCATCAGGAAATGGAACGGTTGACTCCAGCCGAAACGCGCAGATGTGAGGCATGCAATCGCCCGGGCAGAGCAACTTGATGGTGTGTTTGCCTTGGGCAATGCGCAGCGTGCACTGCGACTCCCACTGGGCGCGACTGGTTTGCCAACTACCCGTGACCGACGCGAATCCCGTGTGGACCTGCTGCCCGTCGAGATGGATTTCCACCGGACGCGAGCTTTCCGCCGTATAGAGGCCGACGAACGTGTAGTCTGCTGTGACGGGGAACTCGATGTCGTACTCCGACTGGTTGGGAAGCACTCCGCCGTTCCATATGCAGGCGTACTTATCGGCGTAAGACTGGCCCGGTCTGCTGAAGGTGACGTTGCCGCGATCAAACCAGTCGGCGCGGATTGTCATCGCCGCCGTGGGAGTCTCGGCAGCCAAGGCTCCCATGTCAGGGTGGAGGCAGGCAATGCAGACACCCCCGACCACCAGCCAAGCTGCGACGCGACTTGTCATCAGTCTTCCCCCGGCAAAAAAAACAAGACTCTCCCTGCTGGCCAACAGGGTCCCGTGCATCATCCACGTCCTGGACCGAGCTTGATTGTAGCGACGCGGCACCGTCAACCACAACGAGAAAAAAAACAGAAACCCCCTCCGGCTCCGCGTACGCTCTGCTCGTGGACCGGCGGACACCTCCTGTCGCGACCGCATATCGTCCCAGCAGTCCCCGCTGGTTTTCTCAACTGCCTGCTCGCCCAGCGGTCCTTAGCGTGACGCCGCATTCGGAATGGTGAAGTGCCGTCTATGAACCGTTCACCTCGACGTGCAAGACAAGACAATTGGGATTGGTCGAGCCGAACAATGGCCGTTGACGCGGCATCGCGCGGCACGGCGGGACGGAACTCCCGACCCGCTGGCCAGGTCGTCGACCGTCGACAACAACGCCTGGCGAGCATGGCAAATAGTCTCCTCATCCAGTATAACGAACTCCGCCAATCCAGGTCTGTCAGGCCAGACCTGTGGCGGTCACGCAACATCGTTCGCGAACCGGAGAAGGTCATGAGGCGTCAGTCTATCGGCGTGGTTGGGATGAGCGTCTTGTTGCTGTTGGCTTCGGTTTTGCGCGGCGAGATCCAGGTTGTCGCGCAGTGCAACCGCGATGACGACGCGACGCCGGAATTCAGATTTGGGAATGTCGCCTCGCCTTCCTCCAAGGATGCCGCTACGCAGGCCACCTTGGTGTTGCTCGACGGTCGCCGCGATAGCAACAGTGGTGAAATCCAGACGTTGTGCGACGGTGTTGTCCCTGACGGAGACGACGAGCCGAGCGAGAATTTCTTTTTCGCGGCGGGTACGGATGGGGGCAGGCTGCTCGTGGATCTGGGGAGTACCATCGACATCAAGCAGGTCAACACGTTCTCGTGGCATCGCTCGGCGCGGGCCACAGGTCTATCGGCTCTATGCCAGTGCCGGTATCGCGGACGGTTTCCAAGCTCGCCCAACGAAAGACGTGGACCTGGCCACCAGTGGCTGGACTCACATAACTTCGGTCGATACGCGGCCGCAGTCCGGCAGTTTCGGTGGCCAATACGGAGTGAGTGTTTCCGGATCCAATGACTCTATTGGCAAGTATCGATATCTCCTGTTCGATTTCGTCAGCACCGAGACATCAGATAGGTTCGGAAATACCTTCTACAGCGAAATTGATGTGATTGATCGCAATGCAGCGGTCCAGGCGGCAACGCCGGTTGGGCGGCCCGGCAGGAGGACGTTTGAGGCGGGGGACGGCAAATATCACATCCTGGTCGACACGTCCGAAACGCCCGATCTGACTCCCTGGGTCGAGAACGAATTGATGCCGGTGGTTGTGCAGTGGTACCCGAAAATCGTCCAGCTGCTGCCAAGTGAAGGTTACCAAGCGCCCGGCAGAATCAGTATCACGTTCAGTCAAGACATGCAGGGAGTGGCGGCCACCCTTGGGACCCGCGTGCAGTGTGCCGCCAGTTGGTTCCGAAAGAATCTGCAGGGGGAAGCGAAAGGCGCTGTGGTCCATGAACTCGTACATGCCGTGCAGCAGTACGGCCGTGCGCGCCGTGGGAATCGTCAGGCAGAGCGCACACCAGATTGGCTGGTGGAGGGTATCGCCGACTACGTGCGCTGGTTCTTGTACGAACCCGAATCGCATGGCGCCGATATCACTCGCAGAAACCTCGCCCGCGCGGTATGATGCCAGCTATCGGGTGAGTGCCAACTTCCTGAACTGGGCCACGGCAAGTTGCGATTCTCAGCTCGTGCCCAAGTTGAATGCGGCGGCCCGCGAAGGTCGCTACAGCGACAGCCTGTGGCAGGAACTCACAGGACGCAGCGTGCGGGAACTGGGCGATGAGTGGAAAGCGAGCCTGGAAAAGCAGCTTGCCGGCGCTACCGAAAATGATCGCTGAAGCGCTTGCGCACAAAATGTCTGTACGGTGCGCTCCCGATTGTCGGTACGACGGCACTGCTCATCCCGATACGCCGAGGGCCAGGCCGTGTGTGGAAAGCGGAGCAGCGAATCATCGCTCCCACGTGTGCCGAATCAGACGCGGCCAGCCAGCAGATCGGCGATCCTTCTGGCGGCTTTCTGCCCGGCACGCTGTTTGATGATGCCCTCCTTGGCCACACCAAAAATCGTGACGCTCGCCGCCGATTTGCCGTCCGGTATTACCTCCACCGTCACCACCGCCGGATTCAGCCCCAGAAAGCCAGAACCAATTACCGCCGATAAGGTGGGGTATTGCGACCCGTGCGCCACGTCACTGCGAATCTCACCTTCCTCCTCCAGGATTTCGACCGCGGCTCGCAGAATCGCCTCAGGATCGATCTCAAAACGCATTTCCAGGCGACCCGCGTCCGATGGCATTCTCTGGGCGACCCAGCTAACCAACTTCGCACCGGTTTCCTTGCCGCTCGTTTTCACGGCCAGCTTCTTCAGTTCACAAGCGAGTATCTCGTCAGGGGTTGGCGACACAGTTTTAAGCTCTCCTTGCATCGGGCCTGGCTCGCGGCACAGTCGTTTTGAATACATCCGGTCAGCACACGGGAACGGCCAGCTCGTGCCCACCTCAAGCGGGGCTTCGCCGCGCTCGAAGTTCGACACAACTCGATGACAGGACAGATTCTAATCGATTTCGCCGTTTTGCACTGCTCCCGGGTCGAAGACGGGTTAGCCGTGGTTGGCCGTGAAAACGCGCCCCCGCCCTGCTTTTCTGGGGGGAAAGAGCCCGGCATACGGTGAATACGAGCCCAAAGAGCCGCCGATCACCTGATGTCGGCACGGCAGCTTGCCCTCGACTTCAGCTGAATCGCGTTCGCGGGTACCCGTCTAATGGTGGTATCGCCGTGAGCGCCGGCTGGAGTGCTGGAGTGAATTTGCCGATGTTCCTTAATACACTCAGGGATATACTTGACTGACTTGATAATGTTAGTTATGTTTTGGTGTTGTGGGGATTACCACGCGGCGAGGTAACGCCGGTTTAGGGGAGTAAGAGATGAGTCAACCGCTTCAGCAGCCACTCGCAACGGCAGCGGCCCGGCCTACGCTGCCGCAGTTGCGGGTGATTGTACCTCCGGAGTGGGATGTGAACGTACGAGCTGATCGGACCGATATTGAGCCGGCGGCGGCTGAGCCGCCTGACGAGTTGCTGGCGGAGCTCAAGCAGGCCAATGGGGACCTGGAAACCGCCACACCCCAAGAGATTCTGCGGTGGGCGGTAGAACGTTTCGCTCCTCGGTTTACGATGGCTACCGCCTTTGGACCGGAGGGCATGGTCCTGATTCACATGCTGGCGGCGATCGCTCCCGACACACCCATTTTCAACCTCGACACGGGTTATCAGTTTGCCGAGACGCTGGAGTTGCGTGAACGCGTCAGGCAACGTTATGGGATTGAAGTGGAAATGAAACGTCCCGCGCAATCGGTGGCTCAATACGAGGCCGAGAACGGCGGGCCGGTGTATCGCAGCGATCCCGACCGGTGCTGCCGGGACCGCAAGATTCGCGTCCTGTATGAATCGATTGTGGGGATGCGGGCATGGGCCAGTGCCATTCGCCGGGATCAGAGTGCCGATCGGGCTCAAGCTCCCCTGGTCGGTTGGGATCGGAAATTTCAGTTGGTGAAGGTCAGTCCGCTGGCCAATTGGACGAAGAAGCATGTGTGGGACATGATTCTCGAGCACGACATCCCCTACAATCCGTTGCATGATCAGGGCTATCCGAGTGTCGGTTGCTGGCCCTGCACGCGTGCCATCGCATTGGGAGAAGACGAGCGGGCAGGTCGTTGGAGCGGGTTCCAGAAAACCGAATGCGGTCTGCACTCGCTCAATGATTGAGTGGACAGCACGCCAATTGGGTCACGAATCTGGGGCGGTGCTGACGTCGTGTGGAACTCCGGTCGCCGGATGGCTCAACGCCCTGCACATCGCGGCACACGCTGGGAGGCGCGTCGGTGAATATTTCCGCCAAGACGGAATACGCCTGTTTGGCCGTCATGGAACTGGCGGTCAATTATGGTTCGGGGGAGCCGGTGCGAGTGCGCACCATTGCCGAGTTGCACGGCATACCGTCGCGTTTTCTGGTGCAGATCCTGCTGCAGCTCAAGGGAGCCGACCTGGTGGCGAGTACCCGCGGCGCGGCGGGGGGCTACCAGCTGGCCAGGCAGCCGAGCGACATTACCTTGGCGGACGTCATGAGCGTCATTGAGGGCACATCCAACGAAGTCACTTTGAGCGCCAGCAGCGAGACGGCGAATTCGCGCGTCTTGCTGGCCGTCTGGAACGACGTGGGACGCGTCCAGCGCGACATGCTCGGGAGCATCACGTTTGCCGAGCTGGTGGAACGAGCGCAGAGTGAGGTGGAGAACATGTATTACATCTGACGGGCGTTTGGGCCACCGAGCGAGTCGGAGCGCTTGTCGAGCGCGTCGCGTCACAGCCGCCCAGGGGCCCCTCTCGAACATCTCGTGTCGTCCGACTCCTAGTGGATCATTCCGTTTTGAGTCAGCAGTGCCATGATCTGATCGACGCACTGGTCGGTGGACAGTTGGTCGGGGCGCAAGACCAGATCGGGTGAAGAGGGCACCTCGTAGGGGGCCGAGACACCGGGGAAGTTGGCAATGTCGCCGGCATCCGCCTTGGCGTAAGCTCCTTCCTGATCGCGCTGCCGGCAGATTTCCACGGGCGTGGCAACGTGCACCGTGAGAAAGCGTTGGCGGCCGATGACATCGCCGGCTTTCTGGCGTACTTCCTCGCTGGGAGCGACGAAGGCGGCGATGCAGATCAGCCCGGCGTCGTTGATCAATTTCGCCACCTCGGCGCTGCGGCGGAGGTTCTCGGATCGTTCTTCGGCGGTGAAGCCGAGGTCCCGGCTGATTCCCCTCCGCATATTGCGGCCATCCAGCACCGTGCAGGCTCGACCCACGTCAAACAGTCGCCGTTCCAGCGCGAACGCGATGGAGGTTTTGCCCGAAGCCGTCAGGCCGGTCAGCAAGACCGTGGCCGGCTGCTGGCCGTAGCGAGTAGCCCGCTCCTGGGGAGACACGTAGCTGTCTTCTCCCTGTTCGATTTCACTGACCGACCGATCCTCCCAGTGATCGACGCGTTCTTCGCGCGTTGCGCGATCGAGGATCATGCCGGCTCCGACGGTCCGGTTTGTCAGGCGGTCAATGACAATCAAGGCGCCGGTGGTTCGATTGCGCCGATAGCTGTCGAAGGCGATCGGTTGGTTGAGGGTCATCGCGCAGCGTCCGATTTCATTCAAGTTCAGGGCTGAACTGTCGCGGCGGTGAAGCGTGTTGACGTCCACCTGATAACGCAGCGAACTGATCGCGCCGGTGACTTGTTTGGTGGTGTGCTTGAAGAGGTACGGTTTTCCGACGGCCATTGGTTCTTCGGCCATCCAGACCACCATGGCGTCGAAGCGGTGTTCCAAGCGAGGGACATTTCCCGGACGGACCAGCATGTCTCCGCGACTCACGTCGATCTCATCTTCCAGGGTGATGGTGATCGACATGGGGGCGAAGGCTTCGGGCAGTTCGCCGTCAAAGGTCACGATCGACTTGATGCGACTGGTCTTGCGGGAGGGGAGGGCCATGATTTCGTCCCCTTGCCGGATGATGCCGGAGGCGACGGTGCCGCAGAATCCGCGGAAATCGAGGTGGGGCCGGTTCACGAACTGCACCGGGAATCGGAAGTCCTCCAGATTGCGGTCGGAACCGATATAGACGTTTTCCAGGAAGTTCATCAACGTGTTCCCCTGGTACCACGGCATGTGGGTACTGGGATCGACGACGTTATCGCCTTGCAGGGCCGAGATCGGCATGAAGTGCAGATCGGGCAGGTCGAGTCGCGCGGCGAAGTCCTTGTAGTCGCGGCGAATCTGTTCAAAGACGTCTTGGCTGAAGCCGACCAGGTCCATCTTGTTCACCGTCACCAGTACGTGCCGGATGCCGAGCAGCGAGGTGATGAACGAGTGACGCTTGGTTTGCGTGAGCACGCCGTGCCGCGCGTCGATCAAGATGATGGCCAGGTCTGCCGTCGAAGCGCCGGTGGCCATGTTGCGCGTGTACTGCTCGTGTCCCGGCGTATCGGCGATGATGAATTTTCGTTTGGCGGTGGAAAAATACCGGTACGCGACGTCGATGGTGATCCCCTGCTCACGCTCCGCTTTCAGCCCGTCTGTCAACAGGGCCGGGTCGAAACCGCCGCCGGTTGTGCCGTGGATTTTCGAGTCCCGCTCGATGGCCGCCAACTGATCTTCGTAGATCATCTTTGAGTCGTAGAGGAGGCGGCCGATCAGCGTGCTTTTGCCGTCATCCACGCTGCCACAGGTGAGGAACCGCAGCAACTCCTTGTTCTCGTGCTGCTTCAGGTAGGCATTGATGTCGGTGGCGATCAGATCCGATTGATGCGACATGTCACGTATTGATTCCCCGGCCCGCGAGCCGCTCGTGGTCCTAACCTGCTGACAATCCGCCGCCTGCTCCCCGCGCGGAAGACAACTTCGCACGCTGCCGGCAGCGGATAAACGGCGCATGACGGAAGCCAGAAATCTGGACCATGGCAGAACACCGATTCAGATCAGCGTATCAGTATTGACCGTGGCATCGCCGATTTCGTGCCGCCGCCTTTCGGATGGGGGGCAACGAAGCATCCCCCTTCCTGCAGTGTCATTCAAAAATATCCGCGTTTCTTCTTCTCTTCCATCCCGGCTCCCCCCTCATCCTGGTCGATCAGGCGTCCTTGCCGTTCGGACGTTTTGGTCAGCAACATTTCCTGGATGATATCGGGCAAGGTTACCGCGTTGGACACCACGGCACCGGTCAAGGGGTAGCAGCCCAAGGTGCGGAATCGCACGCGCCTGATGTGCGGTTTTTCGCCGGGACGCAGTTCGAGCCGTTCGTCATCCACCAGGATCATCACGCCGTCGCGCATCACGACGGGACGCTCCTGAGCGAAATAAAGCGGGACGATGGGGATTTGTTCCAGGTGGATGTACTGCCACACATCCAGTTCGGTCCAATTCGAGAGGGGAAAGACGCGTATGCTCTCTCCTTTGTTCACTTTGGAGTTGTAGAGGTTCCACAATTCCGGTCGCTGGTTCTTGGGATCCCAGGTGTGATTTCGATCGCGAAAGGAGTAGACTCGCTCCTTCGCGCGGGACTTTTCCTCGTCCCGCCTGGCGCCGCCGAAAGCCGCGTCAAACTGGTATTTGTTCAACGCCTGTTTCAAGGCGTCGGTCTTCATGATTTCCGTGTGCTTTTCGCTGTCGTCCAAGGGATGGATGCCGAGCCGGAGGCCCTCTTCATTCGTGTAGACAATCAGGTCCAAGCCGAGTTCCTTCCGCGCGTAACGCTCGCGGAACTCAATCATCTCGCGGAACTTCCAGGTCGTGTCAATGTGCATCAAAGGGAAGGGGGGCTTGGCGGGGTGGAACGCCTTGAGCGCTAATTGGACCATCACCGAAGAGTCCTTGCCGATCGAGTAGAGCATCACTGGGTTGCTGAATTCAGCCGCCACTTCGCGAATGATGTGGATGCTCTCGGCTTCCAGTTGCTTCAGGTGCGTCAAGTTATAGCTGGACATCGAATTGAACCACTCTCGAGAATAAAGGTACGAGCCGCCAGTGCCAGGGACGCCATCGGCTCGGTGGCCGGTCGGTCCCGAGGGCCGTCTGCCGCGTGGTTGCCGAGGACCGGTGGCAGCCGCCCTCTGGATTCCCACGACCAACGATGGCTTCAGTTCGGTTGGTTGGTCCGCCGCGTGAGTTGCAGAATGACGCTTTCGACGTGCGTGCCAGCCAAGGGATAATTGGCCACCCGACGCAGGTCGAGCGCCGTCAATAATCCCCTTTCGCGCGCTGCCGCCCGCTCCTCAGGCCACTTCGGACCTTTGATCAACAACAGCCGGCGAATCGAGTTCCAGTGGGGCTCAAACCACTTGCAGATCTTCCACAACGGACCGACTGCTCGGGCCACCACCGAATCGTAACGGAAATCCTCCAGCAGACTCTCCGCTCGGCTGTGATATACCGGTACCGGCAATCGCAGGTCGTGAACGATCGAGTCGAGCACTTTGGCTTTCTTCTGTATCGATTCGCACAGAGTAATATCGAGATCGGGACGCACCATCTTCAACAGGACACCCGGCACCCCACCGCCACTCCCCACGTCCAGAACCTCCTCGCCCGCGGCCAACAGCTTAGCTCAGCTCGAGGCTATCAATCACATCGCGACTGACGAAGGCATCGTAGTCGGTGTGCCGCGTCAGGTTTATCTTGTCGTTCCAATCCCACAGCAAAACGCGGTAGCGATCAATCAACGACACCTGATCGTCGGGTAACTCGATCGCGTATTTCCGCAGGGCTGCCTGGAAGGATGACGACCCGGGTGACTCCGTCATAGATAACTCCGCCTGAACTCAAGTCCAGTACCACGAGGGGGAAGATCGGGCGAACTGGATAGTATGGCTAGGTGTGTCGGGAGGCGCGAGCATCGCTCAGGGTATCTCCCCTTGGATTCCCCACGCGCTGGCAAGGGTCGCCACGTGCGTGGAAAACGTGGGGCTGAGGCGTGACCGTGAGACCCAACCTATGGCTGACAAGATAGGCAAAACTCGTCCCTCTGGATAGGCGGTTTCTCTTGATAAAGTTTAGCGATTATGCCGATTTGCTCGATTCTGTCGATTATCCAACCGATATCTATCGTGGACGTTCGTTGCGCTTGCTGTGCCGTGCACGGGATGCGACCGTGACGCCCGGGACCGATAGCCGGTACGCGATTGCAGAAGGGATCTGGCGGCGATGAGACACCGAGTGAATTACCGCACTGAAATCATGCTCTGGGGGCTGTCGTCAGCCGTACTGGTCCTGGTCGGCTGCGCCGCGCCCTATACCTACTACTGCGACGACGGCTGTGGTCCGCCGTCGCTTTCGGGTCGGCATGCAGGTTGCGACGTGGCACCTTGCGAGCCTGCCGCGGGGATGCCTGTCGATCCCCTCTGCGGTGGCTCGGCCTGTGGCGGTGCGCCCTGTGGCGGCTCGGTGACGCAGGCCATACGAAATATGTTCACTTGTGGCTCCGGCTGCGGCGAGATCTACTGGGGCGAATGGTGCTATGATCCACCCGATCAGTGTGATCCCTGCAACAATCATGGTGATTGGACGGGGCCCGGTTGTTGTCCTCCCTCCTGTTGGACTCGTTTATGGCAAGGACTTACCGGTGCCCGGTTCTGTGAAGCGACGTGCGAACCCGCTTGCGGCGTGGCTGATTGCGGCGTGGCGGCTTGCGACAGTTGCGATGGCTCTGGGCCCACGATGCTGGACAGCGAGCCGCAGGAGCCGATGGGCGAATTCGAGTTCCTGGAAACCGTCTCCGAGCCCGAACTGCCACCGACTGCGTCGCGCAGGAACCCGCACCCGTCTCCATCCTCTGCCAGTCGTAATCCGAACAGTCGCCTGGTTCGACGTCCGACCCGATGATGCCCGTCTTGCCCCGCGAATTCTATTGTCGCGACACGATGGCCGTGGCCCGTGACATGTTGGGAAAACGGCTGGTGCGCCGGTCGCGTGGGGGATTGGCGGCGGGCCGGATCGTCGAAGTGGAGGCGTATTTGCCCGAGAACGATTCGGCCTGTCACGCCGCTCGCGGTCGCACTCGCAGCAACGAGGCGATGTTTGGCCCACCCGGGCGCGCTTACGTCTACCCCATTCACTCGCGGTATTGTTTCAACGCCGTGACTCAGCGGCGTGGCATCGCCAGTGCGATATTGATTCGGGCAGTGGAGCCGCTGGCCGGTCTGGAGCTGATGCAGACACGGCGCGGCGGCGTCGCGACGCTGGATTTGGCGCGCGGTCCGGCACGCCTGTGCCAGGCCTTTGCCATCGACCGGCGACTCGACCATTGGGACCTTACCCGCGGGCGACGATTGTGGATCGACGACGAGGCGCCGCAGGCCGGCCCGCCCGAAATTGGCCGGTCGGTCCGCATCGGTGTGACGTCGGCTCACGATTTGCCGCTCCGGTTCTTCCTGGTGGGCAATCCTCATGTCAGTGGACCCCGGAAGTTGCAGCAACCGCTGACAGGAGAACCCACGTGAGCCGCCGTGGCCCATTCCCGCGACACGGGTTGCGGCGGACAGGCGAAACAAGCGGGTACGAGTTACATCCGAAAGTCCAATCTCCGACAACCAAACGCAAAGTGTGTCGCGGGGCCGGTCCGCACAGGGAGTCGTATCATGAGTCTCGTTTCAGCACTGGTTCCCGTGGCTACCGCCGCTTTCGGCGTCGCATCTCGAGAGGTCGCCGAAATGATGGAGTCGGGCGTTTCCTTTGCCCAACTGCTCAAGACGCGCTTGACGGACAGTGGACCGGCCGGTGATTCCGCGGCGACCACCGTCGCAGAGATCGCAGATAGGGGGCCTGATCAGACGCCGTTGGGCGACCAGCTTCAGTGGGACGCGCTGCGGCAACACGTGGAATCGCTGCGCGCAGCCGTCGAGCGTCAGCTGCTGCCGCGGTTGGCGGAACTCGGAGTAGATCTGTCCGAACCGGCGATGCTCGTCACGGACAGTCAAGGCCGCCTGTTGGAGTCCGGCGGTCACTGGGAACGAGCCAAAATTGAGCAGCTGCTGGCCGACGACCCCGCCTTGGGAAATCAGGTGCGCCAACTCTTGCAGCAGGCCAGCGCACTGAACGAAACGCGTGCACCGGACGCCCCAGCCAGCGACGAGGGCAGCTGTCGGCTGGTGGCCAGCAGCGGTGGGTTATTGCTGCAAGTCATTTGATCCCAATCGGTTGGGATTCTTGCACCCGGTCCTTTTTGTCCCCAGGCTTGCAAAGCCATGTCGGTTTGATACACTTCGAGTGATGTGGGCATGATTCCCACGGAAAGAGCGAATGTTGTGTCTAGCTTGGGCCTGTCGCCCACGATTTGGACTGCCAGGGACAATCGTTATGCACGGACGTGCGGCTGAGCGTGAAAACGACTTGAGAAGATCGCGCGGACTCCGTGACCACATCGTTTCTATTGGGCGAACATCGCCGTACGCTGGACGATCGCTTTCGGTTGTCGATACCGACCGAGCTGGCCGAGCCGTTGATGGTCGGGGGCGGGGAGTGCATTTTGATCAAGGAGCGTCCCGGTTCGCTGAGCCTGTGGGGAGCCATCGCTTGGCAGCAGCGGCTGGAGCGTGGCGTGCAGCTGATCCAGAGCAAGCTGGAGGCCGGCCGGCTGGACGGACGCATCGATCAGGTACAGCGTCTGGGACGGCTGTTGTCCACGCGACATCGGGCCGTGACCTTGGCCGGCCGTGGCCGGCTGGTGGTGCCCGAGGGGTTTCGCGAGTTCTTGGGAATCGAGGCCGGTGGCGAGCTGTTTGTGGTGGGTGCGGCCCTGTGTGTCGAACTCTGGCAGCCGACGGCCTGGTTCAACTATCTCGAGCAGACCATGCCCGATTTCCATCGCCTCTTCGACGAACTTTCGGCCTAGCCTGCCGAGACGTCGGCCCCGGTGCCGTGATGGCTGTGGGGCCAGCGACCAGCATGCCAACAGAATCAATGATCCCCATTTCCTCGGCGAAATTGGCGCAGGATGTCACTCGGCCGAGAGTCTTCAACGATCCAAGTCCGGCGGGAAGAGAACGCTATCGTACTATGCCTGTGTGTACCGTGACGGGTTGCAAGCCACCAGGACGTGGAACTTAACGCGTTATCTCCCGCCGGACCTTCTTTTGCTCGGCGCCGGTCGAGTGCGTCAGGTGGGTTCCGACTGCCGATCCCGTAATCGGCTGCCGTGCCGCGAGATGCGCAGGGGGCGAGCGGCAGAGTCCCGACTTCACGCCACCTTGGCCGTCGCACGTCAGGGTGTGTCGAGGGGACTATTTCGTGGCTGGTTCCGTTCGCTTCTGACCGCCACAAACAACATCCGCAGTTGGTACAGGTAATTCGTCAGCAGTCTGGCCTCCTCGTCGGCCAGGTTTCCCTTGGTCTTCTGTTCCAGCACGTCGAGCGTGTCGATGTAGTGCTTGGCCATGTTCAGGTCGACCTTTACCTGTTTGTCGTCGGGCATGCCCGCCTGGCCCAAGGCCATCATTGCCTGGGTGGCGAGCGTCGTGATCAGCATCGCGAAGGAGGCTTCGGGCAAGGGGATTTCCGGCGCCGCGTCCGGAGGGGAAGCCGGGGCTTCATCTGCTGGAGCCGGTGGGGCACCGGCGCGTTGCAGGGCCTCTTTCTCCTTCTCGACCTGGTTCTTCCAATCTTCGTCAACGATGATCTTGGGTTTTTCAGAAGCTGAATCGTTCATGGTCAAAGCGTCTCGATTTCTTGCGTTCGTTCTGCTCGCGAGATATGCCGCTGGATCGCCGCGCCGACAAAGCCGGCGAAAAGAGGATGGGCGGACGTTGGTTTCGATTTGAACTCGGGATGAAACTGGACCGCCACGAACCACGGATGTGACGGGAGTTCGAGGATTTCCACCAACGAACCGTCCGGACTGGTGCCGGCGAATTTCACACCGTGCGCGATGTACTGCTGGCGATAGGCGTTATTGAATTCATAGCGGTGCCGATGGCGTTCGGAGATCGAGTCGCCGGCGTAGCACTCGAACGCTCGGCTGTCGCGGCTCAGTAGTGCGGGGTGAGCGCCCAGTCGCATCGTTCCCCCCTTGTCCGTGACGTTTCGCTGCTCGTCCAACAGGCAGATCACGGGGTGGGGCGTATCCTTGTTGAACTCCGTGGAATGAGCATCGGTGAGGCCGACGATCGACCGCCCGAATTCGATGGCGGCGCACTGCATGCCGAGGCAGATACCGAAAAAGGGCATCTGTCGTTGGCGGGCATAGCGAATCGCGTCGACTTTGCCTTCGATCCCCCGCTCGCCGAACCCTCCCGGGACCAGGATGCCATCGTACCCGGCCAGCAGCCGTTCCGGTCCCTCCCCTTCAATCGCCTCACTCAGCACGCGACCGATTCTCACCTGCGCTCGATGGTGGATTCCCGCATGGTCGAGCGATTCGTAGATCGACTTATAGGCGTCAAAGTGGGCGGCATACTTGCCAACCACGGCGATACTGATTTCATGCTCCGGGTTGCGCAGGCGGTGCAACAGATCCCGCCAGTTGTCGAGATCGGGTTTTCCGGAAGCAAGCTGCAGGCGTTTGACAATCAACTCATCCAGGCCGTGTTCGACCAGGCTTAAAGGCACCTCGTAAATCGAGAAGTCCTTGTCCTTTTCCTCGATCACGGCGTTGAGCGGCACGTTGCAGAAGAGCGCGATTTTCTCACGGTCCTCCCGCGAAATCGAGCGTTCCGTACGGCAAATCAAGATGTCGGGTTGGATACCGATTTCCGCAGTCGCCCCACCGAATGCTGAGTCGGTTTGGTCTTCAGCTCACCGGCCGCCTTCAGGTAGGGAACCAGCGTCAGGTGGATGTACAGGCAGTTCTCCTTTCCCACATCGAGTGAGAACTGGCGAATCGCCTCCAGGAAGGGGAGACTCTCGATGTCACCCACGGTGCCGCCGATCTCCGTAATGACCACGTCCACGTCTTCGCCCGCCAGATTTCTGGACGACAGCCTTGATCTCGTTGGTGATATGCGGTATCACCTGCACGGTCTTGCCCAGAAACTCGCCCCGCCGCTCCTTCTCGATCACCGTCTGATAAATCTGGCCGGTGGTGTAGTTCGCGTCACGCGTCAAAGGACTGTGCGTGAATCGCTCGTAATGACCCAGGTCCAGGTCCGTTTCGCTGCCGTCGTCCAGCACGTACACCTCGCCATGCTGGTAGGGGCTCATCGTGCCGGGGTCCACGTTGATGTAAGGATCCAGTTTCTGCATCCGCACCTTCAATCCGCGTTGCTCCAACAGCATGCCGATTGACGCGCTCGTGAGACCCTTGCCTAACGAGCTGACAACTCCACCGGTCACGAAAATGTGTTTGCTCATGAAAAACTGAACCTTCCTGGTCGCGAATCAAAGGGGGTGTGGCACGCAAACCCTCACGACGCAATGCTGTCAGCGCAACGACGCTGTGAGGTCGACGGGGGGATAGAAGACACGCCGCAGAGCGGGCTGTCAGGCAAGCTCCAGGGCGATCGACCCTGGGACTGTATCTTAGCGACTCCGTGCCCGGCTGACAAATGCCCGATAATCCTCGGGCGTGTCGATCCCGATCGTCGGCTCGGCAATGACGGAAACCAGGATCGTATGCCCCGCCGCCAGGACCCGCAGCTGCTCGAGTTTCTCGATCTGTTCCAGCGGCGAAGGGGGGAGCGCCGCGATTTTCAACAGGAAACTCCGGCGATAGGCGTACAAACCGACGTGCTGCAAGAAGTAAGGGGGATCAGCCGCCAGGAGCGAGTCGTCCCATTGGCGAGCGTGCGGGATCGGGCTGCGACTGAAATACAACGCGGCTCCGCTGGCAGTGCAGACCACCTTGACGCACGCCGGATCCTCGAGTTGGCGGCGGCTGCGAATCGGGGTGGCCAACGTCGCCATGACCGCCGCCGGATGCTGCTGGAGCATGTCAATTGCCAGATCGATGGCCGCGCCCGAGATCTCCGGTTCGTCACCCTGCACATTGACAAAAATGTCGATGTCGGGCATGTCGCGAGCCACCTCGGCGACGCGATCCGTCCCACAACTTGCCTGCGGATCCGTCATGACTACCTGGCCCCCGAAGTTGCGCACGCACTGCCATATCTCGCAATGATCAGCGGCTACACAGACTCCCATCGGACGGGTCGCTTGGGTGGCCGCCTCATACGTATGTTGAATCAGCGGCTTGCCCGTCTCGCTCAACAGGAGTTTTCGCGGCAGCCGCGTCGAAGCGAGTCGGGCCGGGATGACGATGTAACTGCGGTCGGGGTTCTGCGGCAGCGTGTCCACCATAGCCATCTCCCTGCAATCGCGGCGGAGTCCGTCCTTCGTTGTGGCAGTCCCGCGCTCCGCGGGCCTGTGATGATTAATCGAGGTTGCCACAGGGCCGGTTGTGGAGCGGATCTCGGTACGGCACCGCCGTAATTGATAGCGAATAAGTGGTCGTTTTGTCAGGACGATTGCAGGAGCGTTCTGTTTCCGCTCCGGTCTCGCTGTCGCGCGGCAGCTCTCACGTCGCGCTGTGCGGGCGGCCGCTTTGATACTCAAAGCGGCAAATGCCGCCTAGGCCAGTTGTGATGGAAGTCTGGCGAGCCCCTCCGCTGGGCCGTGCCAGTCACGGTCTGCGTGATGGGATTTTCAATAACCACAAAGTGTCTAGTCGCCTGACCGCCTGAGGGCGGGGGGAAATGCCCGTTTTGGATGGTCGCAGTCATTAAATTCGCTACGATTCGCTCATCTCCTGGGGGCGTCCAAGACTTGCGTCGGGAACTCGCCATGACGCGGCTCTTTTCGTCTTTGCATATCGCACAATTGTGAGTCGCTCTCATGCAAGAACACCCGCTGGATGGCCGGTTTCGGCTCGACAACCCTCCCTGTCTGGGGTGGGGACCGGCGAGACATCAGAAGCCGTGGTTCTTTCTAACAAGGCTGATCGTATGTGTGGAATCGTGGGGTACATTGGCTCGGGCAACGCGACCAGTTTTCTGCTCGAAGGTCTGCGGCGACTGGAGTATCGCGGTTACGACAGTGCGGGGATCGGCACGATCACGACGAAGGGGGAATTTGCGATCACCAAGGCCCCGGGGCGAATCGACGTGCTGGCCAAAGCGCTGGGGCGGGAGCCTGCGGAAGGACCGATTGGGATTGGCCACACTCGGTGGGCCACGCACGGCCCGGCCACACAGGTCAATGCGCACCCGCACCTGGACGACTCGCAAAGGATCGCCATCGTACACAACGGCGTGATCGAGAACTTTCGGCAGCTGCGCGAGCGTCTGGAGCTACTGGGGCACGAGTTTGTTTCGGCCACCGACAGTGAGGTGATTGCCCATCTGATCAGCCATTGTCTGCAGGAGCTCACGAAATCCAACGGTTCGCGCCAGCATCCGCTGAACAACCACAATCTGTTATTGCAGGCGGTTCTGGATACGCTCGACCAATTGCAGGGCACGTACGGCTTGGTGGTGCTCTTTCGCGATCATCCCGACCTCATGGTGGCGGCTCGCTTGGGGAGTCCCCTGGTGGTGGGCATCGGCAAGAACGAACACTACGTAGCCAGCGATGCTTCTCCCTTGGCCGGCTATGCCGACAAGATCGTCTACCTGGCGGATCATCAAGTGGCGATCATCACGGCCCATGGCGTGCGCGTCACGCACCGTGAAACGGGACACGTGCAGCCGAACATCGAGGCATTGGAGGTGGACACCAGCCGCGTCGAACTGGATGGATATCCGCACTACATGCTGAAGGAGATTTTTGAACAGCCCGAGGCGCTGGAGAATGCCATGCGGGGGCGGTTGAGCGATGAAGACGCCACGGCCGTCTTTGGTGGCTTGAATCTGTCCACCCAGGAATTGCGCCGCATTAATCGCATCCTCTTGACCGCCTGTGGCACGAGCTGGCACTCGTCACTGGTGGGTGAATACACGATCGAAGAGTTGTCGCGATTGCCTGTGGAGGTGGAGTATGCCAGCGAGTTGCGCTATCGCAATCCACCCGTCGACCATGGGACGTTATTGTTCGCGATCACGCAAAGTGGTGAGACGGCGGATACGTTGGCCGCTTTGCGGGAAATGAAACGCAAGGGGCATCCTACCTTAGCGATCTGCAACGTGGTGGGGAGTACGATTGCGCAAGAGGCGAATGGTGGCGTTTATTTGCATGCCGGACCCGAAATCGGGGTGGCGTCGACGAAAGCGTATACCTCGCAGTGCCTCGCTCTCACGCTGCTGGCACTCTACTTCGGTCGTTTGCACCATTTGAGCTACTCGGCGGGGCGACGCATCATTGATTCGCTGCGCGACCTGCCCGACAAAGTTCGCCGGGCACTGGAAACGAACGATCACGTGCGGCAGATTGCCGGCAAGTACTGCCACTATGAAAACTTCCTCTATCTTGGCCGTCAATACAATTTTCCAACCGCCTTGGAAGGCGCCCTGAAGCTGAAGGAAATCAGTTACATTCATGCCGAGGGTTATCCAGCCGCGGAGATGAAGCATGGGCCCATCGCCCTGGTGGACGAACACACGCCGAGTGTCTTCATCATGCCGCAGGACTTCGTCTACGACAAAGTCATGGCGAACCTGGAAGAAGTCAAGGCGCGCGGCGGTCCCGTGATCGCCGTGGCGGCCGAAGGCGACACTCGAGTTGACTCGCTGGCGGACGACGTGATTCGCATTCCGCACGTGGAGGAGTACCTGCAGCCGATGGTCGCCATTGTGCCGTTGCAGTTGCTCTCTTATCACATTGCCGTGTTGCGCGGCTGCGATGTCGACAAACCCCGCAATCTGGCCAAGAGCGTGACGGTAGAGTGAGCGACCGCCCTGGCGGCCGTGGGCGGTCAGACGGTCAGCTGCCGACCGGTTCACGGCAACTCCATTTTCGCGCACACACCGGGTCTGGCAGGTTCCCGGCGTGACGGCTTGTCCCGGCCGCTCTGCTTGTCCCGCGCGCGAGCAACGGATACAACGGAGGCTGCGACTCGAATTCGCAGCCCCCTCGGCCACCTCGTGGCTCCGCCTGTGGTGCTTGGAGGCACAACACGACGGGGCGGGTCGAGTATCGGCTGCCATCACCCTGGCCAGGAGTTGTCGTCATGGTCCGTCGGATTTTGCTGCCTGTGGCCTGGACCCTGATTTGCTCGCTGATTCCGCGGCCAGCCATGCCGGCGGACGCCGCGATTGCGAAGAGCGTGATTCGTGTCGAGCACGGCGGCGCGAATCTGCTGACAGAGGACCGGTGGGGCCCCTGGCAAAAGGGGTTTGAACGTCTCGCTGCGGAGATCTTCTGTGACAACGGCGCCGATGCCCAAGTGCAACGGGGAGCCAGCCAATCCGTGGTATTGAACCAGGAGCGTGCCGAACCGATTGCCGCTTCGGTCCAGAGCCGATCCGAAGGCGTCTCGGGGGCTTCAGACGGCAATTACTCTCTGTACCTGGATCTCGTGTACATGGACGGCACACACCTGTGGGGACAGAATTCGCCCTTCGACGTGGGGACCCACGACTGGCAGAAGCGGCAGGTTGTCGTGTTCCCCGACAAGCCCGTGCGCCAGGTGACCATGCACTTACTGATGCGGGAGCACAGCGGGAAAGCCTGGTTTCGCGAACCTTCTTTGCGGGAACTGCCGACACCGCCAGGCGCCGCTCGTTTCGACGGCATTCCAGTCATGGTTCAGCCAGGCGTGGGGGAAGGATTTCAGCTGCGCGACGTGGCGGCCGATGGCGATTTCGTGCAGATTCAACAGCATGCTCTGGGACTGACGCTCGACTGTCAGACATCCATCCGCGGCGACGCCACGCTGTTCGACGTGACGCTGTCGGACACGACCGGGCAGGATCGAGCTGTGACGCTGCTCTACGCTCTGCCGGTGGCCCGGGAAGGGCTCCGCTGGCTGCAAGATCCGCGGCGTAGCGAAGAAGTGCAGTCGGGCCGCGAATATACGAACGTGTCACGGTTCTTGAAAGTGGGCGCCAATGGGGGACTGTCGCTGTATCCGTTTGGCGCGGTTGCCAGCGGCCAACAGGCCACGGCGCTGGGAATCGATATCATGTCCCCGGCCTTCTACCGCGTGGGATACAACACTGCGACCGGCGAGCTCTTCCTGGCCTACGATATTGGCTTGGCGCCCGAGAAGCCGACAGCTCGACTACGGTTCTGTCGGTTTGGTTTTGATTCGCAGCAGGGCTTTCGCGGTGCCTTGGCCAGCTACTACGAACTGTTTCCGGCTGCCTTTCAATGCCGTACGCCGGACCAGGGCATGTGGATGCCGTTTGCGAGAATCAGCGAGGTGGAGCGGTTCGAGGATTTTGGTTTCAAGTTCAAAGAAGGAGACGACGAAACGACTTGGGACGACGCGCATGGGATGATTACGTTCCGCTACACGGAACCGCTGACGTGGTGGATGCGCATGCCGCCGGACGTACCGCGGACGCTGGAGGCGGCCACCCAGTTTGCCCAGCGACTGGCCGACGAGAAGGGGGATCTGCATGCCAAGTCGCTGCTGACGAGCGGGTATCGGGATAGCGAGGGACGCCTGGTCGCGCTGATGCTCGATACTCCCTGGTGCAACGGCGCCGTATGGAGCATGAATTCGATGCCGGATTTGCCGGGGACGCCGACCGATTTTCAGTTGAAGTGGAATGCCCAGCTGAAATCCCGGCTCTATGGACCGGAGCGCAAGGGGGACCTGGACGGAGAGTATGTCGACTCGAGCGAAGGTTATGTGACAGACGAGCTGGATTTTTGCCGCGATCATTTCGCGGCTGCGCGCACCCCGTTGGTCTTCTCGCACGTCGGTTGCCGCCCCGCCCTTTTCCGCGGGTTGATCGCGCAGGAATATGTGCAGGGCATCGCCGAGGATATCCACTCCATGCAGCGTTTGATGATGGCCAATTCCACACCCATCCGACTCTGTTGGCTCGCTCCGCTGCTGGACGTGATGGGAACCGAAACCGATTGGAATCCCGGCTCGCGGTGGCAGCCCATGCCGGATGCCGACTTGTTATATCGACGAGCGATCTGCAAAGGAAAGCCTTATTGTTTCCTGATGAATTCGCAGTTCGAGAAGTTCTCTTACGAATTGGTCGACAAGTACATGAAGCGAGCGCTGGCCTACGGCATGTTCCCGGGGTTTTTCAGCCACAACGCTTCGGAGGGGCACTATTTCACCCGCCCGGACCTCTACAACCGCGATCGTCCGCTATTCAAGAAGTACGTGCCGTTGTGCCGCCTGATCGCCGAGGCCGGTTGGGAGCCGATCACGCAGGCGACATCGAGTGATCCCGCCGTCTATGTCGAGCGATTTGGCGAACAGTATTTTACGCTCTTCAACGACAGCGATCGCCAGCGCGAGGTCACCGTCAGATTCTCGGACTCGACGATCACCGCCTGCCGCGAGTTGGTCCAGGGCCGCGATGTGAACTGCCCGGGCGGGCTGGTCACGATCACCTTGGGCCCCGAGGATGTCGCCTTGCTGCAGCGGAAGTGAAGTGTCGCGGTCCTGTCTGAGCCTGCAGAACTGGCTTGCATTGGGGGATGAACGGCTACAATGGAAGTGCATGCTGCGCGCGCCGCGCAATAGGTCGGCATGCCGGCGGAGAGATCCCGATTCCTTTCATTCCGGTCGAGAAAGGGAAACGCCATGGGTAACCCACACCTGGCAAAGGACCTGATGGTCAGCAAGCTCGTAACCGTCTCGCCTCAGACGCACGTCTTGGATGGCATTCGCGTGCTGCTCAAGGGCAAGATTACCGGTGCCCCGGTGGTGGAAGCGGATCAGCGGTATTTGGGCGTGTTTTCCGAGAAATGCTGCATGGGTGTGTTGACGCTCATCGCGCGGTTGGCCGCCGAAAGTGGCGACGCGTCGGTGGACACGCCGTTGGTGCGCGATTTCATGGTCAGAGACTTGTTGACCGTGGACCCGCACCTGGATGTGTTTGACGCGATCGGTCATCTTCTGAAACACTCGATCTCCGGTGCGCCGGTGGTCGACAAAGAGGGGAAGTTCCTGGGTGTCTTCTCGGAAAAGACCAGTATGCAGGTGCTGGTGGGGGCGGCTTACGAGCAAATTCCGTCGACCGAAGTGGCGGCCTTCGTGAACACGGATTTAAAA
This sequence comes from uncultured Planctomycetota bacterium, assembly GCA_963802295.1. Lineage (GTDB taxonomy): Bacteria > Planctomycetota > Planctomycetia > Pirellulales > Pirellulaceae > JAJRVM01. Next base: position 491,594 of record CAWDIM010000026.1, read on the forward strand.
CGGGTCATTACCGAAGATATGGACCTGCTCACGTGGCGCAGATATTCATCGATACTCCCTACCGTCGTTTGCCGGTCCTCCGCGAAGGGAAGCTGGTGGGGCAGGTCAGTCGCCGCGATGTCCTGGCCAACGCGCACATCGTGTCGTCGGAAGTCCAGGACAGGGACAGGATCCTGTTGCAGAATAGCGGCGAACTCGACCGCAGCGACGGGGTGCCCGAGGAGGCCCACGGTCGTCTCCCATCCACCGAAGTGCGCGACTTCATGGATGTCCATGCGCGAACGATCGCTCCCGACGTCGACTTGCTGTCGATCGCCCAGATTTTTCTCACCACACCCTATCGCCGGCTCCCCGTCCTGCGCGACCACCAGCTCGTGGGACAGGTCAGCCGCCGGGACCTCCTGCGTGCCATCCATCATTCGCTGGAAGTAGTCCCGCCTCGCGAAAGAACGCTGCTGTACTTGAGTTCGCTGTTGGACCGCAATGAAGCGCCACTGACGTAAGCGGCCGGATCGCCGTCTGCGACGAACTCGGGGTGTAAGCCGCGTGAAGACAGCCGCGCACCTCAGGGCCGTTTACTCAGTCGCAGGCTGGCTCTCCACCGCTGCTGGCGGTGTGGCCGCCGGGACAAAACGCCGGCGCAGACTCTCGAGTGCCTCGACGTTCGTGTCTTGCTGGAAAGGATTCTCGTCGGCCGCGGGCGCCGCACCACCCGGTCCACCAGGCGCAACACCCGGTCCATCGGCACCACCGCCCGGTGCGCGGGGAGGTCGCGGCAATCCGATGGTTTCCAACAGCGATTTCTGATCGTCTGCCAGGACCGCCATCAGCGCCTCATATTTGGCTGTGGCGTCGTCGTCGGTCATGGTCGCTGTCTTCTCGATATCCACAAGCGCCGTGGTCATCGCCGTCGATTGCTCGGCAGTTAACGTGATCTTGATGTCGCCGGTCAGCAAATTGAGCTTCCGCACGAGCGTGGTCAAATCGCGTTTGGGGTTCGGGCCCCCCATGCCACCCGTACCGCCGCCCATGCCACTCAGGATGGCGCCCATGCCACTCATGCCGCCGCCCGGGCCGCCCGGGCCGCCGCCCGAGCCGCCGCCCGGGCCGCCACTCGGGCCGCCACTCGGGATAGTTGGGCCGGTTGGCGCTCCCTGGTCAGCGGCCGTCGAAGCGTTCAGGATGCCCTGCAGCGGACGGGTACCGAGCAGCCGGATGGCACCGAGCGTGAGGGCGACTCCCAGCAGCAGCCCTACCAACACGGACCCCAGCCAAATACCGATTGTCTTTCCGCTGCGCTGCCGCTGAAGAACCAATACGGCAAATACCAGTGTCAACAGTGTCACCGACACAATACCGATGCCAATCGTGTCCAGACCCATTCTCCACATAGTGCTCCCCTTTTTGCTTGCGAAATGCGTTGTGCGCACCACGGACGGCGTCAGGAACCAGGGTTAGCGTACAACCGCGCCGGGCCAATTACCAGCAGCCGGGGCGGGAAGGAGGGACGGGAGGCTCTTGAGCGGGTGCAATGCGCTGGGTGGGCAAGTTGATTGGTCGAAGCGACTGCCGTGTGGGTGCTTCTGGAACGGTCCGCGTCCATTGACGGTCGGCGGACGGCCGACGTTCGGCCTGCCAAGAGTCATCCAGAGGGACTGAAATCCGTTTTGTCAGAGGGTTTTTCGTTTTTCGGACGTTTGCCGGCGGATGGGAGTGATTAGACTGGAGGGGCAATGAACGATGGGTTGTCTGGATATCAGAGTGACGCGAGAACATGGCCGAAGAATCGCCCCTGTTTACGATCGTACTGGCTGCCGGCAAGGGCCGGCGGATGCGCAACCGGTACATGCACAAAGTCTGTTTTGACATTGCGGGTGTTCCCACCATTGTGCGTGCCCTCGACACCTATAACCGGTTGGGGGCATTGCAGAACGTCATTGTCGTCGGCGAAATGGCTGGGCAGGTGGTCGAGACTGTCGGCGAACGATTCTCGAACGTCGTTTTCGCATACCAGCCGCATGCGTTGGGGACTGGCGATGCCGCCCGGTGCGGATTGCAGGCGTTAACTGCCATCAGCGACCGGGCGCGGGTGCTGGTGTGTGCGGGGGACAAGATCATCAGCAGCGCCGTCCTGGCACGGTTGGTGGAGCAGTTCGAGCAATCGCAAGCCGACCTGGAGATTCTCGTCTCGCCGGCCGCGTTGGGTGGGGCCTCGGCGGGCCGGATCTTGCTGGACCAAACCGGCCGCCCGGCGGGGATTGCGGAGATGGCGGATATTCGTTTGCGGATGTGCCGGGCGGCCCTGCGGAGGCAGCTGGCGTCGCCTTCCTGCGAACCGACTTGCGAGATGCTGCAGAGCCTGATCGTACAGCAGGCGGGCAAACCCCTTCCGTTCTCGCTGGTGTGCGGAGAAATCCCCGGACTCGCGCTGGAACGCCTGTCGGCAGCGGACAAGGTTGATCGCGAGCAGCTGCTCGCCGCGCTGGACCAGGTTCCCGAATCATTTGCCGTCGGGAAGGGAGACGAACAGATCGCGGCAGAGGACGCGCTCGATGCGCCGCTGCGCAACGAATCGGTCTACCTGGTGCGGAAAGGAGCACTGGCTTACGGTTTGCAGCACATGGCGTCCGACAATGCACAAGGCGAGCAGTATCTCACGGATGCGATGGGCGCGATTCTCTCGGCTCGCGACGACGATGGGTTACGGTTCCGAGCGGGCTATGTGGCGACGACCGCGCCACACGAGTTGATGTCGTACAACAATCCGGAGGAGCTGCTGCGCATCACGGATTACTTCCACGGCCAACGCCAGCAGTCACTCAGCCAATTGCAGGCACGCCTGGGCGAGTCGGTTTGCCGCGGTGTCGCCGAGTGGTTGACGTTGTTCCCCGGCGACGATCGGCCGTTGGCCGAGACCGATCGGGCGCTGGCCGAGAACTATGGCGATGATCCCGCGCTGCTGCTCGAACGCCGCCAGGCCTATCGGACAGCCTTGTTGCGGTTTGCGGCCGAGTTCGGGGCCGATCGGCTGGCCATCATTGTGCGGTCTCCTGGCCGCATTAACGTGATGGGACGCCATATCGATTACCAAGGCGGTTGCTGCAACCTGATGGCGGTGAATCAGGAAGTGATCATGGTCGTGTCGCCGCGCGATGATGATCGAATCGAAGTCCGCAACGTCCAAGGCGAGTTGTTTCCCGACGCTTCGATTTCGGTAGGGCGGCTGGTCAGCCAGTTGCAATGGGACGATTGGCTGAGCTGCATTAATTGCGACGAGTTGGAGCGGCATCTGCGGCAGTCGGCAGGGCGGTGGAGCATCTACATCGAAGCCGCCATGCTGCGCGTGCAAATGGCCTTTCGCGATCGACTTTTGCAGGGGATGGACCTGGTGGTAAACGGCAATATTCCCGTGGCTGCCGGGATGAGTTCCTCCTCGGCCTTGGTCGTGTCGACGGCCGAGGCGGCGACGGCCCTGCATGCGCTGGAAGTGACCCCCAGCCAGTTCGTCAATTTCTGCGGTGAAGGGGAGTGGTTTGTCGGGACACGGGGAGGAAGTGCCGATCATGCGGCCATGAAATATGGTGCCAAGGGAACGATCAACCATGTGAAGTTCCACGACTTCGAACTGCTCGAGCAGATTCAATTCCCCGACACGCACCGGATGGTCGTCTGCAACTCCTTCATGCAAGCCAAGAAGGCCGGGGGTGCCAAGATCGCGTTCAACTCCCGAGTCGCTTCGTACCTGCTGGGCGTCGAGATGGTGCGGGATCTGTTCCCGCAGTTTGCGCCGCTGATTCGCTATGTGCGCGATATCGACCCGCGAGTACTGAAGGTGCCGCCGGAGCGGATCTACGAGATTCTGTTGGCTTTGCCCGAATCCATGACCGCCGAACAAGTGCGACGCATGTTTGGTTCGCACAGCGCCCGCGCTGGGGTGGGGGCCTGGGAAGTCCTGGCCCCCTATTTCGATCGGGTCGACGGTGAGCACGTTTATCCCGTCCGCGGCGTGATGTGGTTCGGGATCGCCGAGTGTGCGCGGCGCGCGAAGCTGCCAGCTGTCTGAAAAACGGGAATCTGTTCGGCTTGGGGCAGTTGATGAAGACTTCGCACGATGGCGAGCGGTGTTATCATGTGCGTGACGATCTGCAGGCGGAGCCGTATTGCGCGGACATCTCGGACGACCGCTTGCACGCGTTGATCGATGATTTGATCAGCTGGGACAGACAGCGAGTCGCAGCGGCTCAACTGCATCGCCAACCTGGTGCATATCGGTGCAGTATTCGAGAAATTGATGCGCTGGTGGATATCGCCTGTCGGACACCCGGCGTGCAGGGGGCTCAGATCGCGGGTGCCGGACTGGGCGGCTGTGCCATGGTGCTGGTCGAAGTGGAGGCCGTCGGGCAGTTGATGGAGCGACTCCAGCGACTGTTCTACGAACCGTCCGGATTGCCTCCCGGTGCGACCGTCTGTACGCCCTCGGCCGGCAGCAGTCTGCTGCGGATAGCGGCGGTATGAGGAAGGCCCTAACGCGCCCGGGTGGCAGGATATCGCACCGGTGTTTACCTGTGGGGTCCCGTCCAAGTGGTGGATGAGGCAAGCGATGTTGCAGACCGAAAGTGGGGGGAAGCGGAGAGTCCAGACGGGCATTCCCTACGCGCGCGCCTGGAACATTGCCGCTCGCACAACGCACCTGGCCGTCACATCGGTGCTGGTCGGGGGACATGTGTTTGACGTTGCCAAAGCGCAACTGCTCCCCTGGCTCTACGCGACCCTCGTCACGGGCCTGGTCCTGACGTTTCTCGAAGCGTTTCCCAAGCTCCGCTGGTTCTATCAGGGACGCGGCCTGCTGGTGATCGCCAAGTTGGCGCTGCTGGCCAGCATACCGTGGGCGTGGGAGTATCGAGCCCTGATCCTGTTGGCCGTGATTGTCCTGGCATCGGTCGGATCCCACATGCCGGCCCGTTTTCGCTACTATTCGTTCGTTCATCGGCGCGTGTTAGACTGTTAGCACCGCGGGCGCCGGCCGGCGCAGGATCGAGGCGGGCAGCTGATCGGGGTTGCTAGTGGGGGCCGTTTTCCATCCCCCACGATCACGAAAACGACGAGAATTGCTGGCGTCAAACGCCGGGAGAAAATCGTGAAACGACAGCCGAAAGTTGGGGATGCCGGTAGCACGCGGTTCACCGTCGAACGCTGCCACGCCATCGATATTGCCAACAACGCCGAACTGGCCGTGCTCAGCACGCCGTCCTTGATCTGGTTTTTGGAGCACGCCGCCCGTGATGCGCTGGGATCACTGTTGGAAGCGGGCGAGACATCGGTTGGGGTCTCCGTGGACGTCGAGCATCTGGCGGCCACACCCTTGGGGCATGAAGTCATCTGTCAGGCCCGTGTTGTGCACGTCGACAAAACGGTCGTCTCCTTTCAGCTTTCCGCTGCGGACCGGCACGAGGCCATTGCCCGCGGAGTGCACAAACGCCGCGTGGTCAACGCCGACCGCTTCAATGCCTATGTGCGAAAAAAGACGATCTGAAAGGGCTGCTTGCTTCTCGCCGATTGTCTCGAACCAGCGGGCTGAGGGACGAGACGGCGAGAAGCGTAACGCCGCGTCGCCCTCCCGCGATTGCGGCACAGCGCTTCGCGTTCCGACTCTTGGGGAACGACGGCGATCACTTGTTTTGGCACCTCGCGGGGGAGGGATTTCCGTTTGAGGATGAGCGAGAGCATCTCAGGCTACGGGAATCGAGTTGACGGATGATACGGTTGGTTGGACCGTGGTGGGCGATCGGGAGAGGACGCTGGACCGCCCCGATTTCCATCTCCCATCCCGAGTGGTAGATCTTCGGTTGATGTGATAGAACGGTTGGACTTGCCCGTGGCACCCGGTGCCCAGGGGGCTGCCGTGCAGGCCAGGTTGCCGCCGTCCTTCAACAGGAGCATATGCGAGATGATGAAGCCGCAGGGCGGTTTGCCGCTGGGTGGTAACGGTTCCGGTGCGACGCTGTTGAGTCGACTGTCGGTCATGATGTTCCTGCAGTACTTCATACAGGGAGCGTATCTGCCGATTGCCTCGGTCTACGTCGAGCGGACGCTGGGGTTCACCAGCATGCAGGTGGGGCTCTTCAGCTCAGCCCTGGCGGTGGGGCCCATCCTGGCTCCCTTCATCGTGGGGCAACTGGTGGACCGGTTTTTTGCCACGGAACGGGTCATGGCCATCTGCCACGTGCTGGGCGGTATTCTCATGTTGCTGATTGCCGTGCAGACCCAGTTCTGGCCGGTGATCATACTCGGCACCGTGTACTCGATCTTGTACGTACCGACGATGATGCTGACCAATTCGCTGGCCTTCCAACATTTGAAGAACAGCGAAATGGAATTTCCCTGGATTCGTTTGTTTGGCACGTTGGGGTACATCGTACCGGCTTTCATCATTGAGTCTTGGTGGTTGCACGGGCTGACCGGGGAGGCGTTGGAGCAGACACGCGCGGTGGCGTTTTCGCTGTCCGGCAGTGCCGGGATCGCCATGGGCTTGTACTGTCTGAGCCTGCCCCACACGCCGCCGCAACGCAAAGTGCAGAATTACGCTCCGGGAATCGTGCTGGCCATGTTGCGACAGCGGGATTTCCTGGTGCTGGTGGTGGTCAGTTTTCTGATTGCGATCGCGCACAACTTCGTCGTATTGTGGTACAGTCCGTTCATGCGTGACATACTCGATACGGGCGGCTGGGGGGCGTATGAACAGCGGATCAGTTCGATTGGCCAGATCTGTGAACTGGTGGTCTTGGCCACTCTGGGGTTGATCATCAAGAGGCTGGGATTTAAGCGGACGATGTTGTTGGGGACCTGTGCCTACCTGCTGCGCAGCTTGTTGTTCGCCTCCGTGTTCTATTTCGATGCTTCGCCGATGGGGAAAGTCGTGGTGGCGGCCGTTGGTCAGGGTTTGCACGGGTTCTGTTTCGGCTGTTTCATGGCGGTCGGCTACATGTATGTGGACCGCATTGCACCGGTGGATGTGCGGGGGAGCATGCAGACGCTCTACGGGGTGTTTGTCCTGTCGTTGGGGTTCTTCGTAGGCGGTGTTTTTGGGGGAAAGGTGGGGGCCCTGTTTTCGACCCAGTTGCACGGCCGAGCGGTCCACGACTGGACATCGATCTGGCTCACCTGTGCGGCTGTCTGTGCCGTCTGCGTCGTGGCCTTCGCGCTGTTCTTTCCCGACAAGGACAGACGGCGTGGGAAGGAAGATGGGGGGCCGCCGGTCGGCCTGGGGGACTAGGTGCATGTCGTCGATGCTGCGGCGGGAAGCTGCGTCTTTGGCTGAGCAATTGACGCTCTCGCGTAAGCGGATCGTGCTGGCGGAAAGCTGCACCGCGGGGTTGGCCTCCGCGTCCCTGGCCGGCTTGGCCGGGATCTCGCGATGGCTGTGCGGCAGCGCCGTGACCTACCGCGAGCAGACGAAAGTCGATTGGCTGGGTGTATTGCCTGCCGTGATCGAACACTCCGGCGTGGTCAGCGAGGTCGTGGCCGGCGAAATGGCGTCGGGGGTCCTGGCTCGTACGCCTGAAGCCGACATGGCTGCGGCCATCACCGGTCACTTGGGGCCGGATGCACCGAGAGCCCTGGACGGAGTGGTCTACATCGCTCTGGCGGTACGCTCAGAAGACGGCACGATCCACACCACGGCGTGGCGTCATACGCTGCAGCACGCGGGGCGGCTGGACCGCCAAGCGGAAGCGGCCGCGCTGCTGCTCGGACAGGCTTGCCAATGGCTCGCCCAACGCTGACGCCCGTCGGGCTATTCGAAGATCCCCGCACCGAACTGATTCGTGCGTTGCGGTGACGTCCGATTGGCCGGCACCTGCGACGGAGGCCGGTGGGGAGGACGCGGTTCCACCTCCGCAGGCTCAATGTGCGCGTGCTGAGACGCGATGCGTTTGGGCGGCTCGGACCCCGGCGGAGATTCCAGTTCCATTTCGGAACTGTCAAATACATCGTCGTCGTAATCGTCATCGTATCGCGAGACATAATCTGGCTGAGTCGCACGCTCCAGCTCGGCACGATACTCTTCGATCACGTGCTTCTGAATTATCTCGCGGCACTGCGAATTGATCGGGTGAGCAATGTCGGCGTAGAGCTTGGCACGCCCGTCCTGGTCGCGCACCGTGCGGTCTTCCTTGAGGCGACCACCGCACTGGTTGCAGAACTGACTGCGCAGGTGGTTCTTCGTCCCGCACTGCGGACAATGCGACGTCAGCTTGCGGCTGGGCATGGCCACAAACGGACCACTTGACCCTTCAATAATCTTCAAGTCGCGAATCACGAAGCAATCATCAATGGTGATGGAGCAGAAGGCCTGCAACCGATCGTCAGAGTCTTCCATGAGCTTGATTCGAACCTCGGTAATTTCCATGCGGTTCTCCTTACAATTCGCTCGCCATAACGGGGATTCACGGAGGTGTCGAGTGGGTCATGGCCACACTGACGTAGCCAAGCTCTTGCCCCCGCAAGCGAGCCGCCACACGTCGTGCATGGCGGGCATGACAACAAATGCCGAAATAACTAGTTCCGCTCCCGCTCATTTGGTGTCCCAAGCAATCGAGGCGGTCAAACACGCTACGCAATCGGGTCATCCAGGGTGTCAGTCTGGCGGCAACAGGTTCCAGTCGGTTCATCAGCTGTCGACCAATGTCTGCACAGTGCCCGCCTCGCAGTGCTGCCACGAGCGGTGCCACAGTCACCGGCTGCACGGCAGGCGAACAATGTTGGTATACCAACGCCGTCGATAATCCCTCCGGGGGTCGCACGACCACGACGTGCAGTGCAGCAGGCGCGGCGATGGGCTCAATGACCTCGCCGCGGCCCCTGCAGACGGCCGCGCCAGTGCCAAAGAAAAACGGTATGTCGCTACCGAGCTCGGCCGACAATGCAGCCAGCTCCGAGCGCGTCCATCCCAGTTTCCAGCATTCGTTGGCGGCTAACAGCGCCGTCGCCGCGTCGCTTGATGCTCCACCCAGCCCGGCCGCCGAGGGGATACGTTTGATCAGATGTATGGCCGCCCCCGCAGTCACTCCGGCCGCTATCCGCAGCCGTTGGACCGCCCGTACGATCAAGTTGTCCTCATCGGCCGGTACGTCACCCAAAAGCTGGGCCTTGCCGCCCATGGCAGTCTCTTGGGCACGGCCACCGGTGGATACACTACACGTCAGTCGTACTCGTTCCTCAACCGTGGTCGAAAAAACAATCGTGTCGAATATCGTTATGGCCACCATGAGCGTTTCCAGCTCGTGGTAGCCGTCATCACGCCGACCGAGAATTTCCAGAAACAGATTCAGTTTTGCCGGAGCGAGAGCCACTACGCGACCTGGCAGACAGGTGAGAATCATGTTCGGCACGCCGTTAGTGCATCGGCAATCATTAATGCTCCCGCTCAGCCCACTCGCGTGCCTCTTCACAGGTCACACTCAGGATGGAACGTATAAATAAGTTGCACTTGACTTTATGCCATCTAGGATTGTATCGATGACTCCCAGTCGGTCAACATGAATCTGGAAAACCTGACACGAGTCTGTACTCTCTTTTGTTCGTTTTTCCGTCCCATGTGTGAAGCGAGGAAGACTGGGTGGCTTGAGGTGACACGCGGTTGTCCCGCGTCGTCCGAATCCAGCCTGAGCCGCGCTGACCTTCTGATGGTTTGTCGACGGCGGTGCGTCCGATTTCCATGTTCTCCCGACAGACTTCCGCTGCCGGCATGCCGCCATGCTCGCAGCACGCCGTGGATCACTGCAGCCTCATCCCCCATCGCTATCGGGGGGATGGATGGGCTTCAGTCGTCGGCGGTCGCGAAAGCTGTGGATTGCGAACAGGCAAGCGGGGGGCCACGGACTGCTCGCCAACCGCGGCCAAGTTGCCGTCAGGGGGTGTCAGCGTTCGTTATCCAGAGTGCCCGGCGTCGTCGTCATCGTGGATTCCGTCGTCACCGTCTTCCTGCATTTCCGGCAACGCGTCGCTGAGCAGGACTTGATCGGCGTCGTCGTAGTCCTGACTCCCCTTCTTGCCTTCAGCGCGGCTGCGATAGTCGAGCATGGCATCAATGGCTTTTCCCAATCCTAGTGAAGCACCAGGAACATTCTTATAGCGTTTGTATCCGTTTTTGGTGCGGTGCTGGATGTCACCGGCACCCATGATCAGCAACTCCAGCAGGTCTTTTGTCTCTCGTTTCAGGCCGCGCGCGAAGATCGGCTCCCGGGACGTTCCTTGCAGGAAACGATGCTCGTAGCAGTAGGACTCGTCCAGTTCCACTCGATTGAACAGCCAGGCCCAGATGACTTCCGCGCTGATCAGCAGGGCAAAGACCCAGGCGGCGGCGAGATAGAACCCATCCGAGACGCTCACCTCCATGTTCGTGACATAGGCGGCGACCCATCCGAGCGGATTCCACGCCCATTCACTCCGGGATATATACGTCAGGCCGAACACTGCCACGACACAGATGGCGAGTACCCCGGCCTTGAAAATATCGAAATTGTAGATCACCGTCAGGAAGCAGATCGACAGCAAGATGAACCAGATCAAGAGCGGCCAGCCTGGGGCAGTGACGCCACTCTTGGTAACCAAGAACAGCAGGACGCTGCCCCAGGTCATGGGGTGCAAGTAGACCGCGTCGCCATACCAAATGAATTTGATACTGAAAATGCGATGTTCGTCGCGTCGTACCTGGCCGAACAAGTAGGAGAGCCAGTTTTGATAGAGCGAATTCCACAGGAATGTGACTGGCCAGAAGATGATCTTCAGGATTAACGGCATTCCGGACCGTTTGGCGGGCTGTTGCGTCTCTTTGAGTTCTTTGTTCATCGTCATCTCCGATCGCAGTAGTTTACGACGTCCCTCGCCACGACATCTCGGCACGCTCGTCGGATGCTCCGGCGACCTCGCGCGGCGTTCGGTGGCGTTTCACTTCACGGTACATCATTTCCCGGCAGCTCCAACCGGCCCGCGTGCCGCGAGCTCGGCCATCTCACTCATCGGCGCGGTCGCTGGCCACGCTCGCGCAGACGAGCTGTTTGTCATTGCGCGCGTAGACGTGTCGATGGGCGAACGCCGGATGAGACCAGCAGACGCCCCCTCGTTGATCGAGTTGCGCGGTTGTCGGTTCAATTAATTTCGCGCGGCTGATCTCCTGGAATCCCGTGGGGGACAGCCGCCCGATCACCAGTTCGCCCCGTTCATTAAACATCCAGACACGATCTTCTTGCCAGACCATGTGGATATTGCCCCATCGAGCTCGTGGCGTGGCTGTCCGGTCTTCCCAGATCCGCTTGCCCGTGGCGGCATCCAGGCAGCGCAGTTCCCCATGGCTGTCGACGCCGTAAATGTACCCATCGCGGATCAGGGGTGTGCTGATCATGCAGTGCAACGTGCGCGTGTCGCGTTCATTGGGGCCGGCCTCAGCCCAGAGTTTTTCCGCCGAGCGAATTGTGTTTCCCAGCTGCACCATGAGCGAACCGTCGTAGAAGGACGAAACGAACAGGCGGTTGTTTTCATGCACCGGAGTGGGTACGCCGATGGGCATGCGGCTTGGGGGGAACGGAATGCGCCAGTAAACTTCGCCGCTTTTCGGCGACAACCCGGCCATGGCATCGCCATTCCATACGACGAGCAAGGGGTCATCCACTGGCCCGATCACAATCGGTGCACTGTACGACGCTCGATCATCCAACGCTCTCCACCGTTCTTTGCCGCTCCGTTTATCCAGGGCCACGACGCAAGCGCCATCGCGTCCACCGATGTGGGTGATGACCAAATCGTCGAAGATCAAGGGTGCCGCCGCGATGCCCCACGTCGGCATCCGAATTCGATAGTCCCGGTTCAAGTCGCGTTGCCACACGATGTCGCCCGTAGCGGCATCGAAACAGTGCAAGTGCCCCACGGTACCCAGGGCAAAGGCGAGTCCCTCATTGAGCGTGACACTTGCGCGTGGCCCGGCGGTGTAGGACACTCCGTCGTAGGAACAAGCATAAGCCGAGGTCCAGATCTCCTGCCCGGTTTGCGCGTCAAAACAAAGAACTCGCTCCACCTCGCTCGGCTTGACCTGCCGGTCCATCACATAGACGCGTCCCCCGGCAACGGTAGGACCACAATATCCGGCTCCAATGGGCACACTCCATTTCCAGGCCAACGTATCGGCTGGAAATCGATCCATCAGGCCCTCTTCGCGCCAGACACCGTCTCGACCGGCGCCGCGCCATTGCGGCCAATCGTCCGCCAACGAAATACCGGCGAAGCCGCTGAGCACGAACACGAACGACAGCACACGAAACCAGTACAACACCAATGTGACTCCTCGAACTTTGGGGGAATATTCGCCAGCAACGACGGTTTCTCGACGTCTCAGCCCCGACCGGGGGCCACAGGCTCTCGGCAACGGCCAACATGGGCAGTGCGGCGACTTCCTGCCGCGGGCACCATCCGCGGCGACCGAGTTGCCATTGCCTATCGCGTTATCCACGCCGGCCGCATTCGATGAGCAGCAGGAGGAGATGGGAGAGATTCTACCTCACCAGGGCGAATGATGCGCTACGTGCCGGGGACACGGCTGGAAAAGAAAGGAGCCTCGGTGACGAAACCTGCCGTTGCGAGTCCCGGCGGGAAAGTTGAAGAAGCGAAGCTGGAGCAGCAAGAAGGACGCGTCCCCAGACATCCGCTCCCCCCCCGGTCCGGCACCCTGACAGGGCTGGTGAGCAGTGGGCAGGGCAGCGACAGTGGACATCCACGTTGCCGGTCCCAGGAGTGGTCGCTCCGGAATCGGACTCGCCAGCGGCCGTAACCTGGCGGTCGGCGGGGGCTCGCGGACGTTAGGCGGCCTGATGCCTTCGATTGACTTCGGACGCGTCGATGGCGACCAGCGTCAAGCGGTGTCGGCGCGCAAACTGGACGACTTCCGGCTCGTCCACAATGATCGTCTTGCCGGCCTCGACGGCCAGGACCTTGCCGCCTGCCTCGACCAACGCTCGGACCGTGCCCAAGCCGATGGTAGGTACATCGAAACGCATGTCTTGCTGCGGCTTGGCCACTTTGACGACGGTGAAGCCACCCTGCGGACAAAGCTGACCGGCCCGGCGGATACACTCGTCAGTTCCCTCGACCGCCTCCACGGCGATCGCCGCGAGCCCTTTGACGACGACAGCCTGGCCGACGTCCACGCGTCCCAGTTCCTTGGCCAACTGCCAGCCAAATTCAATGTCTTTCAGTTGGGCACCCGTGGGGCGACGCCCGGCTAGTGATCCGTATTTCACGAGCAGCTCCGGAGCGAAATCGGTGGCAGGAGCGAAGATGATTCCCTCGACGGCATAGGCTTCGATCAGAGCCGTCAGCAGCGTATCGTCTTTGCGATCCTTCGAGCGAGTCACGAAATGAGGGTAAAACGTGCGGCAGCACCGCCAATCGGGGAAGTGCCGGACCCATCCCCAGCGATGAAACAGCATTTTCGCTTTGAAGATCTTCCCCGCCATGGTGGCCTTGCGCACGCCGTGGCGTCGAAAGTACCGAATATGGCTTCCCAGTTTCGCGATTCCCACCAGGCGGAAGTCATCGCAAATCTCCGCCAGTGCGGGGTCCGCGTGATCGCGAATTCCCAAGCAGTAGACCGCGTATCCCTGTCGCTTCATCGCGCGGGCCACGGCCAGCGGGAAGTTCCCCCAGCCCGCGACAAGTCCCATTCTCGGTGCGCTATTCATATCGGTAAGGTTTCAGGATCACAGCGTCTGAGCGGACGATTTCGGATGTCTGCGAGCGGTAGGAAGTGCTGCACCGTCTGCCTGCTCGGCAGCCTCGTTTCAGGCGGCATCCTGCCGATTGGAGGGGACCTGCGATCCGGTGGATTTGTCGTACTGCTGCTGCAGCTTCTTGAGTTGGCGACGCATATTTGGTAGTTGCCGCACGTGCCCCCACATGCGCCACTGGTCTCGCTCGGGAGTGGCCGGCACGCCAATGAACACGGCATCGTCGGGCACATCGTTCATCAAACCGGCTTTGGCTCCCAAGATCGCGCGGTGGCCAATATTCAAATGGTCGGACAGGCCGACCTGTCCGGCCATCACCACGTAGTCGCCGGTCGTGCAGCTGCCCGCGATGCCGACCTGGGAACAGATCAGGTTGTGCCGGCCAATCCGGCAGTTGTGTCCGATCATGACTTGATTGTCGATTTTCGTGCCGTCCCCAATGGTGGTGGCATCATAGGTGCCTCGATCCACCGTTGTCCCGGCCCCAATTTCGACGTCACAGCCGATTTCCACGTTTCCCAGTTGAGCGCTGCGCACGTGGGCACCACTGGTCGTCTGATACCCGAAACCGTAGGCTCCAATGATGGCGCCGGCATGGATCACCGAGCGCGCTCCCACGACAGTGCCCGGGTACAGTACGACGTTTGGAAACAAGACCACCTGTTCGCCGATTCGGCAGCCGGCCATCACGTGCACGCCGCAGTGGATCACCGCTCCCCGTTCGACGACCACCTCTTCACCGAGGGTCGCAAACGGATGAACCGATGCATCCGCCGCCAGTTTGGCGGTCGGAGCGATGGAAGCGCACGGGCTGCAGCCCGCGCACATCGACTCCCTCTGGGGGCGAAAATGCGTTACGATCCGGCCAAATGCCGCGTGCACGTCCGCCACCACGATCCGCGGGATGGCAGTGGCTGGGAAATCCAGCCCCACGACTACTGCAGCCGCGCGACAGTCGGCCAATTGTTTGACGAGTCGGGGAGCGTCCGCCAACGTGATATCGCCGGCGCCGCGCGCGCGATACTGGCCGCCCCGGCAATGGCCACTGCCGGATCACCTTCCAAGGTGCCACCCACCAGTTTCGCAAGTGTTGCCAGAGTCGTTGTGGTCACAGTTGGGTCCCTCCTTGGTATTGCTGCAACCGGCCGGCTAGTATCCAGTCTCCAGTCGGCTCGGCCCCCCGCGCAATGTCATCATGACCTGCATCGAGCCCCGGACGGGGGCGGGCGAAATGGTACTCCAAGACGGCTTCTCGGAACAAGGTGGATTTGGCGAGGGATATTCGCCAGGCCTCCTTGGGTTCCCAGTTTGCCGTGGGCGCTGGCCCGCGACGAAAAACGGCCGCCGGAAACTCGAAATCCGACAGGCGAAATCGGCCACCCCTGACGCGGAATCCGCCTTGTTCCCTTCAGCACTAGGGCACTATACCCACTGCGAGCGCACTTCCGACCAAGCTCAGCGACTAAGACTGTTACCAGCAGCTTCAAGTCTCATGCCTTACAGAAACAGCCGGCCAATGTCATTGGCGAAAACAAAGATCATCAAGCCCAACAGGCAGACGACGCCGATCAGGGTCAGGGTGCCCTGCAGTCGCTCGTCGACCGGCTTGCCCGTCACTGCCTCGGCCGTCAAGAACACCATATGGCCGCCGTCGAGGGCCGGAATCGGCAGGAAATTCAAGATGGCCAGGTTGGCGCTGAGGAACGTCAGGAACAGCAGCAGCCGCGGAATGCCCTGCGATGCCTCCGAGCCGGCGACCGCCGCAATCATGAGCGGCCCCCCGAGGTTTTTGGGTGAGAGCTGCAGCGTCACGAGTTTCCCCAGCACATCCACCACGCGCAGCAGTTGTTCTTTTGTTTCGCGAAAGCCAAGTCGCCAGGCGGAAGACCAGGCGGTCACCGTATACACACGTTCCAAGGGGGTAGTGCGAATGCCACGGTCGGCCGAGAACCAGCGGTCTGACGATTTCGCGCGCAGACTGGCGGACATATTCTGGCCGGCACGCGTGAACGCCAATTCCATTTCCACGTCCTTCGGCATCAATTGCAGGAGGCTTGCCACGTAGGGCCAGTTGAGCATCTTCTCACTGAATTTGATTTCCTCTTTCAGACTGCTTCCGAACAGCTTCTTGGCCACTTGGGTGGCCTCGTCGGTGGTCGGGACAAACTTGGCGGACTGAAGCACATCCCCCGGGCTCAAGCCTGCCTCGGCCGCCGCACTGCCGGGTTCGATCCCGATGACGGTGTTTTCCACAGCCATGGCCACGCCAATCGTTTCGATCGCCACGAGGGAGCCCGGCCCCATGCTGGGATTGAACTGAAAACGGGCTTCGGGCTGCACCGTCAATTCGGTGCGGGTGCTTTGTTCACCCACCAGGCGGTCGACGACGATCTTGACGGGCTGCCCAATCCACTGCCGCATGCGTTGGGGCAGGATCAGCGGATCGCCCACACTCTCGCCTTGCACTTCCACAATCACGTCACCGACCTGGAAGCCAGCCGCGGCGGCGGGACTACCTTCGCGGACACCCTGTAGGGGACCCATTTGCAGTTCGAGACCGACGCGTTTGAGCGGATTGGGTGGTATGGTGATGTCGAGCGTGCGCATTGACGATTGGTCCGCAGATGATTTCTCAGTGCGCTGGACCTGTACTGTAAGGGGCTGATCGAGTTGGGTGGCCAGGGCCGCTTCGAGCGCGTCAGCCGGCAGTTCTCCCTGTTCATTTGCCCGCTCGGTACCGATCGGCTGGCCCCCGACACCGACGATTCGGTCGCCCCCCTCAAACGCCGGGGTGGCTTGGCCAGCAGACATGTCGGGATAAACCGGCAAGGTGCTGGAGATCGTCGTGGAATCCGTCGGTCGGATGCCGATCGTCGCGAAGCTGGCCAGTTCCTGTTTGACCAATCGAGTGTCCGGAACGATATCGACCCACTCTTGTTTCCCGTCTGGCGTCTTGAGTTTCAGGTCGATCGCCTTGGGTTGGTCACCCATGCCCGCATGTGCCACATATTGCCTCAAGTCCCAGTCGAAACGCAGATAGTCGCTCTCCGCTCCCGATTTGCCGAGCTGGACGATGCGAGCGCCGACGGGAATATTCTCGACCCAAGCAGGAGCCCCGGGCGAGGTGCCACCGATTTCGCAGGGCATCAGCTTGACACCCATGCGGTAGGCGATGGCGGCGAAAATGACGGCGAAGATGAGGTTCATGATGACGCCGGCCGAGATAATGGCCATGCGCTGGGGAACCGACTTGGCCGGAAAGCTCCGCGGATCGAGTTCATATTGGCCGTCCCCGTCGCCATTTTCCGTCGCTACGGCGGAGTCGTTCGGGGCCACCCCG
This sequence comes from uncultured Planctomycetota bacterium, assembly GCA_963802295.1. Lineage (GTDB taxonomy): Bacteria > Planctomycetota > Planctomycetia > Pirellulales > Pirellulaceae > JAJRVM01. Next base: position 508,709 of record CAWDIM010000026.1, read on the forward strand.
GTAGCGGTCGATGTCTTCCCGATTCGAATCCGCTCGGCTTCCTTCTCGGCATTGGCCGGGTTGTCATCTTGGCCGAGCATTTTCACGTAGCCACCCAGCGGGATAATTCCGACGCCGTATTCGGTCTCGCCCCACTGGATCTTGCCCAACGTGCGCGGGAGTCGAATCGGACCGATCCGCAGCGGCACGTCAAACCCCAGGTAGAATTTTTCACATTTCACACCGCACGCTTTGGCCACGATGAAATGGCCGAGTTCATGCACGAAAATCACCAGACCGAGGCCGATGAGCACTTTCAGCACAACCCAGACATAGCCCAGCGTGGTCGCCAGTCCCGAAATCAGATCGGCCATCAGGTACAGATCCACCGCGATACCTCCTCCCGTGCCCACCTGTCGATTCTCAGTAATTCTTCGAGCGTAGGTGTCGGGTCAAAATTGTGATGTTGCAGAACTGCCTGACACACCGGGACGATCTCGGTGAAACCAAGCTGTCGGTCCAGGAAGCGTGCCACGGCCGCTTCATTGGCCGCATTGAGCACGGCGCCCGTGGTGCCTCCCATGCGAGCCACTTCATGCCCCAGCCGCAGCGCCGGAAAACGCTCCTCATCCGCCGGCTGAAAGCTCAGCTGACTCGCCCGTGTCCAGTCAAATCGGTCTGCGCAACCGTCCCACCGCTGGGGATAGCTCAGCGCATATTGAATCGGCAGTCGCATATCGGGCGGACCGAGCTGGGCAATGACCGATCCATCCAGGAACTCGACCATCGAATGAAGAACCGATTGGGGATGCACCACGACGTCAATTTGATCCGGCCGCAAATCGAACAGCCACCGGGCTTCCACGATCTCAAACGCCTTGTTCATCATGGTCGCCGAATCGACCGTAATCTTCGGTCCCATATCCCAAGTCGGATGGGCCAACGCCTGGTCGACCGTCACGTGTGCCATTTGCTCCAGCGTGTGTTCGCGAAAAGGCCCGCCGCTGGCCGTCAGGATCACGCGCCGCACATCTTCGCGGCGCCCGGCGTGCAGACATTGAAACACTGCGCTGTGTTCGCTGTCGACCGGCAGGATCACCGCTCCACGCTGACGAGCCAGGTCCATGACCAGCGGGCCAGCCACGACCAGCGTTTCCTTATTCGCCAATGCCACGGTCTTGCCGGCATCCACGGCGGCCCAGGTGCCGGTCAGGCCCGCACTTCCCACGATCGCCGCCACGACCACGTCGACTTCGTCCTGCCGCACCATGTCGCACAGCTGGTCATAACCTCGCCGCAGCTGAGTCGATTCCGGCAGGCGGCGCCAGTCAAAACGGGAGGCGATGGTCGCATCGGTGGCCACCACCCACTGGGGACGGTGTTGACGCGCCTGCTCACACAGTTGCTCAAGACGCTGGTGCGCCGTCAGCGCTATGGCGTGGAAGCGACCTGCGCTGGCACCGATCACCTCCAACGTACTGCAGCCAATACTGCCGGTGGAACCAAGTATCGCGACTTTGCAGGGGTGTTCAGGCATCTGGGTCGGACGCTACCACCGGAATAATTGTCAGCATCGGCGCGCCTTCAGGGCACCCAAATGCGGGAAACCACACGTGCCGGAGCGGCCAACGCACGACACCTGACTGCGGAATTCATCGGAACGCTCAAGCTTAACCTGTTTGGCATTCTAGAGTTGCGGCGCCGGTGCGACAACCCTGATCCCGCACCCCTGGTCGGTTGTGGACTTAACAGGCATTGTATAATACACCGTACGCGTCGCGTCAGGCGAGGAGATGGCTATTTTCGTTCGATTCCCGATCACCAGCGGCGGGCGACCTGCACCCTGGTCAGGTAGCTGTCCCAGGGTGCCGGCCCAGCCAGTTCGCGCCTGGTCCGTTACGGTTTCGCGGGCATGAACGAGTGTTCCGGGGGGGAATTCCCAGTATGAATCAGGAAGAAGGCAACGGCCGAAAGTCCCAGGACGGCAAGCCGGGGGGGCAAAGTGTGCTCCTGTATATCGTGGCGGCGGCCATCGGGGTCACGCTGCTGGTGATGCTGTTCGTCAAGAACTCGGCGTTTGTCATCAGCTATCAACAGCTGATTGAGTTGATCGAGGCGAATCAAAGGAGTGCCGTCGGCACCCAGCAAGGCGAGCTGAAGGAAGCGGGATCGGATGGTTCCGGGTCAGCCAATCGGTCGCCGGGGAGCATCGAGTTTCAGCAACAACGCAGTGGCTCGACGAAACGCGTTCGACTCAGCAACCTGCGGGAAGTGAAGGTCGCCGATCGGTTGGTAAGGGGGCTGGTGGACGTCGAGTATCCGGACGAGCCACACTCCAAGTCGAATCCGCTCCAAGGCGCGGCGTTTCAGAGCTTTAAGAGCAATTCCGACACAGTGGAAGCCCAGTTAGTGGGCAAGCTGCAGAACAGCACGCTCGATTGGGCCAACGACCCCGAGCCGAGTCCGTGGCGGGCCTACATGCCGATGCTGGTCTTCACCGGCGTCTTGATCTTGTTCTTCATCGTAATGATGCGTCGGTTGGGAGGGGCCGGTTCTCCCATGCAGTTTGGGCGCAGCCGGGGCAAGCTCTATGCGCTGGAGGATCTTGGCGTCACGTTTGATGATGTCGCGGGGATTGAGGAAGCGGTGGAAGAGGTGCGGGAAGTCGTCGATTTCCTCAGCTCTCCGGAAAAATACCAACGGTTGGGCGGACGGATTCCCAAAGGGGTCCTGCTGGTCGGTCCTCCCGGGACCGGCAAGACACTCTTGGCAAAGGCCATCGCGGGGGAGGCCGGCGTACCCTTCTTCAGTCTTTCGGGCAGTGACTTTGTCGAGATGTTCGTGGGCGTGGGGGCGGCGCGCGTTCGCGACATGTTCCAGCAGGCGGAGGCCAAAGCGCCCTGTATCATTTTCATCGACGAGCTCGATGCGTTGGGTAAGACGCGTGGCACGAGCATTGTGGGGGGGCACGACGAACGCGAACAGACGCTCAATGCGTTGTTGGTCGAAATGGATGGCTTTGACTCCAACTCCGGTGTGATTGTCATGGCGGCGACCAACCGCCCCGAGACGCTCGACCAGGCCCTGCTGCGTCCCGGACGATTTGACCGCCAGATCCTGGTGGATCGCCCGGATATCCGCGGCCGTGAGGAGATCCTCAAGGTTCACGTCAAGAACGTGAAACTGGATGAATCGGTCGACCTGAAAAACGTCGCCTCAATCAGCTCGGGATTCGCCGGTGCCGACCTGGCCAACCTGGTCAATGAGGCGGCACTGCTGGCCGCTCGACGCGAAAAGTCGAGCGTCGGAATGGACGAGTTCAACGAGGGCGTGGAGCGGGTGACGGCCGGCCTCGAGAAGAAGCAGCGCGTCATGAATGATGACGAGAAGCAGCGGGTGGCCTATCACGAGAGTGGCCATGCGCTGGTTGCCTACTCCCTCCCCAACACCGATCCGGTCCACAAGGTCTCGATCATTCCCCGCGGTTTTGCCGCGCTCGGTTACACGATGCAGCGTCCCGAAGGGGATCGCTTCCTGATGACGCAGAGCGAGTTGGAGAGCCATATTCAGGTGCTGATGGCTGGTACGATGGCCGAGGAGCTTGTCTATGCGGACATTTCCACCGGCGCAAAATGACTTGGAACGTGCCACGGCCATCGCCCGCAGCATGGTCATGGAATACGGCATGAGCCGGCTGGGACGCATCAATTATCGCGGCGCTCCACGGCCCACCTTCCTGACGCTGCCCGGCATCGATGAAGGGGCTCGTGGGTTCAGTGAACGCACCGCCCGCGAGATTGACGAAGAAGTCCGCCGGATCATTGAAGAGGCCATCGAGAGGGTGCGGCATATCCTGGAGACTCGACGCCCCGCGCTCGAAGCCTTGACGCTGCGGCTGATCGAAGTCGAGTCGGTCAATGCCGACGAGTTGCAGCGCATTGTCGACGAAAACTCGCCCAGTCCGTTGGTCGTGCCGGGTACCGCCGAGCCGCGACGCAGCAATATCGCGACCGAATTGCCCGACAAACTGGGAGATGCGGCGAGCGAACGGAAAGGCTAAGTTCAACGGTCATCCGTCATTGGCTGATGGCACTCGCCGGTGACTTCCGGCGTCGAGGATGGCCTCCGGCGCGTGCAACTTCCGGCCGGAAGGCTCTCAGGGGGTGAGGGGAACGATCCGCACCGGTGAGTCGTAGTGTGCGACCACGGCGGACGCCAGGTCGGCCCACTGCCGGCAAGCGTCCAGAATTGCGCTGTCGGCGGTCACCACGATCTGGGACGAGTCACGCAGCACCCGATCGGGATCCGAGACCAACTGCGTTTGCCACGGCCAGCCCTGTTGGGTCGCCACCTCGCGTATCAGCTGACCGATGCGGCCGCTGTTCGACACCGGGCGATCCAGCCACCACGTGCACTGGGCGGGCGGCATGGCCCCGAGCGTCCGCCCGATCAGTTCGAGGGCGGGGAGCGTTTCGGCGACTCTTCGGTAACTGCCATGCATGCTGGCCATGTCCCGCAGACACCCATCGCGGCATCGCAGCAGCACTCCGCCGGAAAGGGCCGCCTCGATCGTGGTGAGGAGATTGAAACCGTCGATGTCGAGCACTTTGCCGGAGAGCAGGCGGCACGGCATCTGGCAGGCCAGGCGTGTGGCGAGCGCCTGATCCGAACAGGCCCCCCGCCGGACCGCCAGACGCTGACGCGCGTCAAGCTGAAAGCGGTCTCCCACGAGTTTCAAGGACGAATCGATGGCGTAGTTCCGCGAGAGCAGCCAGGAGAGATGCGACGTGGCCGACGCCAGCTGAGTCCATCGCGAAGGACTGAACAGTGCTTCGTCTTGCGGATGGGGACCTCGGTGTTCGCGTCGGTCAGGCACGGCATTGGCGCCAACACGAGCTGGCGATCAAAGGACAGCGATCAAAGGAAAATCGGCACGTTCGCTCAGAAATCCTGGTGTCGACTCCCATTGTCGTAGGATATTTTTTTTCTCGCGTTCAATCAACGGCGCCGCGACGGACAATCGGATGCCTCGACGCTGGCAGCGACCGCGGTTTCTCTGCCGCCCCGGGTGCCCAATCATGCGGTGATGACCTGGTGAGAGTCGAGATAACGAGTTCCCGGGACGAACGAGTGGCAACGCGGTGGCACCGGCCCGGGGGCCCCCCGCCGCAATTCCTCAGTCGACGAGCGTCACAACGCCGCTCAGGCACTGCTCGAGCGAGGTCTCCGTCTCGACCAACAGAGCCCCGCGTGCGTTAATGCCCTGACAAACGCCGACGATGCGCCGTGTTCCGGCATCGATCTGCACTCGCCGTCCTGCCAACATGCAGAAGTCCTGCCAACGTTGAAGCAGTCTCTCTGGCTCACGCTGCAGCAAGGTTAGGTGGGCTGACAGTTGCTGCAGCATGGCCACCAGCGCGGTGGTCAGGCTGAAGGAGTATCCCGCGACGTCGAGCAGCGAGGTCCCCACGGACTGCATCGAGGGGGGGGCCTGCCGGAAAGAATTGTTGACGTTCACCCCCACCCCCACCACGAGCCGCCGGCAAGGAGCTGGCGGAACCTCCACCAGGATGCCGCAGACCTTGCGGTTCCGCACGTAGACGTCATTGGGCCATTTCACACCGGCGTCCAGGCCGGGGCACAGTTGATGCACGGCTTCACAAATGGCGATGCCCGTGGTCAATGAGATGCGCGGCCAGTTCGAGGCGTCGTCCAATTCCCAGCCGTCCAGGATGACCGAGAACGTGAGCGCTCCCGGGGCCGACCACCAGCGGTTGGCTCCCCGGCCACGCCCCGCAGTCTGCTGGTCGGTCAGGACCAGCAGTGGCACTTGCAGTGGACTCGCCACCGCCATCTCCAACGCTCGACTGTTCGTCGAGGGAATGGCCGTGTGATGCTCGATTTCCCGGATGAACGTGGCCTGCTTCACGCACTGCAGGTCCGCCGCCGTGAAACGCCGAGTCTGATCGCCAGTATTCACCAACGGAGGACTCCCTGACGGTGTTTGCATCACGCTCGCGTTTGTGGGAAGATCGCCTGATCGTGCGCTGGTTGTCGTGGCCCGGACAGTACGACGAGCGTCGATGCGACGACGCGACAAAGAGGAATTACGAGACCACGCCGGTGCGCAAGCTCCGGCAATGAGTATATCACAGCGCGGCGGGTTCACAACGGACTACCGCTCGGGAGTCGGGCTTCCGGGGCGGGGGCCCGCGCCGGGTTCGCCAGGCTGGATTGGCCGGGCTGGAGTGGCGGGGCTGGATTGGCGGGGCTGGCGAGAGCACCGGACCCGCTGCGGCGGGAAAGACACGAGTTGTGCACCGAGATGTGTTGAAACGCGAATTTTTCCGCGGCGCACTTGATTCCGAATTCTGATTGTGAGAGAAGGCCGAGCGTATGTCATCCCTGCTGGACAAACCCGCCTCCGAGCGAGAGATCGGTCCTGTCGTGTATTGGTGCGGGCTCGGATTTGCCGTGCTCTTTCCTACCTTGCTGACTTGGACGTATTTTGTGGCTTTGGCGGCTTATTCCCCCAGCGTGCAGCAGGCCGTCTACGGTGTGGGGAAATGTTGGCAGTTTGGCTTGCCAATCGTCTGGGTCCTCCTGGTGTTGCAGTGGCGCCCCCGCTGGCAATGGCCAGGATCTCAGGGCTTGGGCTGGGGGCTGGGCTTTGGCAGCTTCGTGCTGCTGGCGATGATGGCACTCTATGCTCTCTGGCTCAAGCCGAGTGGTCTGTTGGACGGTTTGCAGCAGCAGGTCATCCAGAAGGTACGGGACACGGGACTCGATACCGTGGGGATGTACGCGGCGACGGGGGTCTTCTATGCGTTGGCCCATTCCTGGCTGGAAGAATACTATTGGCGGTGGTTCGTCTGCGGCCAGCTGCAACCGCGCATCGGACGGGGGGCCGCCATCGTCGTCTCGAGCCTCGCTTTCATGGCTCACCATGTTATCCTGCTCGCGACATTCTTCGGTTGGGATTCACCACTGGCCTATCTGTTCTCCCTCGCCGTGGCGATCGGGGGCGCCATGTGGGCCTGGCTCTACGTGTCAAGCCGTTCGCTGCTGGCGCCGTGGCTGAGTCACATGATGATCGATGCGGCGATCTTCCTGATCGGGTATGATCTCGTTCGGTCCGCTCTCCGATAGCCGCCGTCGTTCCCGGCCGCGCTGTCGGCCGCCTGACCCGCCGTCTCGGGGCTGTCCAGTTGTTGCGTGTGGAGCATATACTTAGGGGGGCCTCCGCGCTGAATCCGTAGCTCGATTTGCCGGATCGGTGATCCGTCGAGTCGAGAAACGGACGTTCGAGATAATGTCGTTCGAGAATGGTGTCGTTCGAGAATGGGTCGTTCGAGAATGGGTCGTTCGATTCGATACGCGGCTCCATGGTGCGGGACCCGCTTCGGTAATCACTTGTCTGGGCCGAGCGAAGGGATGGTGGTGGAGGTGGCAGTCGCTGGACGTGGCAAGGGAATCGACCATGAAGGGACCGTATGAGCGATTGAAATATTCGGTGCGACGTGTCTGGGAATGTCCGGTGTGCCAGCTCCGCGAGCGACTGGACGGTACGGTGACTTATCATTACTGCCGCTGCCAAGGGGGCGAGCCGCCGCCACGGCAGGTCTGCATGAAACTGGTCAACGACGGCGTCCGGCGCACCTGTTGGCGTGCGGGACAACCTTGAGAATCGCCTCGGCGAGCCTATTTAGCAAAGGGTGGAATTCCATGCGGCTGGTGAAGATCTTCAAGAGCATCGAGAACGAGTTATGGACGCTGGAGAAGGAGCTCAACGCGTGGATTCAGGAGAGCGGCGCTCAGGTTATCAGCGTCACCGGGAACATCGCGCCGCAAACCCATGGCACGGGAGGGCACGGATTCTCGTCGTCGGACATCCTGGTCGTCGTCCTCTACGAGCCAGCTGCCTAGCGCCGTTCAGTAGGCATTCTGCTTGGAGAGCACCACCAAGGCTGTTTGCAGCAGAATCTTGACGTCCAGCCAGAGTGACCATTCGCGGATGTAGCGGTGGTCGAGTTGGATGCGTTGCTGCATCTTCTCGAGCGTGTCGGTTTCGCCGCGGCAGCCGTTGACTTGAGCCAATCCGGTGATGCCTGGCCGTACCTTGTGGCGCAGCATGTAACCTTGGATCATCGTGCGGTAGTGCTCGTTGTGAGCGGTGGCATGCGGGCGCGGCCCAACCAAGGACATGCTTCCCGCGATCACATTCAGCAGCTGGGGAATTTCGTCGAGTGAAGTGCGGCGCAGCAAGGCGCCGATCGGCGTCACGCGACTGTCGTTCCGGGTGGCTTGTGTGACCTGGTTTCCGTCTTCACAGACGGTCATGGTGCGGAACTTCCACACCAGGATCTCGCGACCGTCGAGACCATAGCGGCGCTGTCGGAAAAAGACGCGACCAGGCGAGGACGTCTTGATCAGCAAGGCAATCACGGCCATGGGCAGGGCCAGCAGGAGGAGCCCGATCGTGGCCAATGCCATGTCGAGGACTCGCTTGACCATCCCGTCCACACCATAAAACGGTTTCTCAAAAATGCTGACGGCCGGCAACCCGCCAATGTTGGTCCAACGCGAGTGGAGCAACTCGAAGACGAAGAAATCGGGGACAATATAGACGGTGGCCGTCGAGTCTCCCAGTCGGCCGAGCACGCTGCGAATGCGGTCTTCCGCCCGCATCGGAAACGTGATGTAAATCAGATCGACTTGCCGCTCGCGAGCGGCTTGCACCAATTGATCCAGATTCCCGATCCGGTGGCCCATCCCCTCCGGCACATCGGGCGTGCGGTTGGGGGGGCGGTCGTCGTAGAAGCCGAGCAGATGGAGGCCCAGTTCCGGTGACCGCTCGATGTTCTCGGCCAATTGGAATGCCAGCTTGTTGACGCCCACGATGGCACAGGGTCGCGAGTTCAGGCCGTGTGCGCGCAGGCTCCGCTGTACAGCTCGAATCACGACGCGGTTGCCGGCAATGAAGGTGGCCGCCGTCACGAACCACATCGCCGTGGTCATGCGCGAGATACTGTCGGGCAATGCGGTCGTGTAGCCAATCGCCAGCAGCGTGGCGAAGGCGAAGAACCAGCTGATCAGCCCGCACATGATCTCGCGATCGACGAATGCTCCCCGCCAGTTTCGGTACATCCCGCCAAACGCACCGATGACGTTGAACAGGACCGTCGCCACGGCACCGATCAACCAGAATAACTCATCGTCCATCCCGGGCCACGTGTGAATGGAAACTCGCAGTGCGAGAAATATGCAGGCGGCGTCCATCGCCCGGAAAACGGCGTCGGCAACCGAGTAGCTGGGATAGATGATTCGATTGCTTCCGAGCATGACACGACTGCTTGCGTGAGAGACGCTGGGGGTTGAGGCGGGGCGGGCCCTGCTCAGGCCGGCATGTACAGATGGCTGCCGGCCATCGTCCACTTAATGATAGGCCACAGGAGAACTCATTTTGCGGCCCGGAGCGAACGGACCAGCGTCTTGCCGTGGGGCGCCCCTACATTCGCTAGGACCGGCGCAGATCCTCATCCGTTGGATTCGGCTTCCATGTCGTGCAGCTTGTAGATCAGCGCGCGGCGACTGATTCCCAGCTTCTTGGCCGCCTGGGTCTTGTTCTGGTTGCATTCCGCCAGCGTGGCCAGGATCGTGGCACGTTCCACCTGGGACAATCGTCCGTCGGCCAGATCCGCCGCGGATCCCTTGGTTTCCAGCTGGGCGATCTTTGCCGGCAGATGCTCGGGCATGATCACGTCGCCGCGGCAGAGCAGGCAGGCGCGCTGCATCGCATTTCGCAACTCGCGCACATTGCCCGGCCAGCCGTGGACCACCAGGCATTGCGACGTTTGCGGTGACAGCCGGATCGGACCACCCGAAAACTGCTGAGCGTATTGTCGGGCCAATGGCAGGATGTCCTCGCAACGGCGGCGCAACGGCTCGAGCACCAATTCCACGACATTGATCCGATAGTATAGATCTTCCCGAAATCGCTTCTCGCGAATTTCATCTTCCAGGTTGCGATGTGTCGCCACCACAAGTCGCGTATCGACCGACACCGAACCGTCGCTGCCGACCGGCGTGATCTGGCCGGTTTCCAGGGCGCGGAGCAGTTTGGGTTGCAGCGCCAAGGGGAGCTCGCCGATTTCATCCAGGAACAGCGTGCCGCCGTCGGCGGTGCGAAAAACGCCATGCCGAGCTTCGACGGCGCCGGTGAAGGCCCCCTTGGCGTGCCCAAATAGCTCGCTCTCAATCAGGGCCTCGGGCAGTGAGGCACAGTTCGTGGCGACCAGCGGCCCTGCGCTGCGCTGGCTCCAGGCGTGAATCAAACGTGCCACAACCTCCTTGCCGGTGCCTGTCTCGCCACGCACCAGGACCGGCGCGGTCGACGGCGCGATGACGGCCATCTGGTCCAGCAGTCGGCGAGCCGCCGGGCTTTCAAAAATGTACCCTGCTGGCAGCGGCGGATGAGTCGGAGCAGTGGCCGGGGATGGTGAGCCCGATCTCCCCAGTGCATCGCAGATCGCGATCCGCAATTCCTCCAGGTCAATGGGCTTCGCCAAATAGTCGTCGGCACCGCTCTTCATGGCCGCGACAGCCTGACGCAGATCGGCGTAGGCGGTCAGCAGCAGGACCGGTATCGTGACGGCACGCCTTCTGATCTCGTCCAACACCTCCAGGCCGCTGAGGCCCGGCAGGCGGACGTCCAGCAGCACCATGTCGATCGACTCGGTCTGGAATAACTGCAGGGCCATTTCGCCCGATTCGGCTACCACTACGTTGCAGCCCAGCGATGTGACGAAGCCCGACAGCAGTTCACGCTGGCGCGGCTCGTCGTCAACGATCAGAATCGTGCTGTTGGTCGGCTGCATGGATGTTGCCAATTTCGAAAATCGACCCGCCCCCGGGACGTGGGCGATAGGATATCGTCCAATCGTGCAGGGTGGCGATGTGACGAACGATCGCCAGTCCCAGGCCCGTGCCGTCGCGACGCGTCGTGAAGTAAGGAGTAAACAACGATTCTACAGCATCTTCCGCGACGCCGGGACCTTGGTCGACTACCTGGACAGCAGCGCGACCCCCATTTCGTTCCACCACATTCACGCTGATTACCGATCTGTCAGGCGCGAATTGCACGGCATTCTGCAACAGGTTGAAAATGACTTGCCGCAGCAGCTCCAGATCGGCTTGCAGCCAGCCCACCGCCGGGGCGATGTGGGATTCGATCGCCAGAGTGCCTGCTTCCAGGTCGGGCTGCATGATGATGACCAGTTCCTCCAGGAGGCTCCGCACGTCAATCCGCACGCTATCCGGCTCCCTCGGTCTGGCAAATGCCAGAAATTGATTGATGCGCGCCGTGACCCGATCACACTCTTCCATAATGGTGCGCGAGTGCTCTTGACGTTCTGCGTCGGTCATCGTCGTGTCGGCCAATCGTTGGGTCCAACCGCGGATAAGCCCCAACGGATTTCTGGTTTCGTGGGCCAATCCGGCAGCGGCCTGGCTCAATTCCCGCAAGTGCCGAGTTTCCGCCTCATAGACACGCGTGCGGCCGTTGGCCTCCGCCAGGTTCATCGTGGCGCGCCAGGCCAGGCCGACCGAAAGCGCCACGAGTCCCGCCGCGAGTGTCACGATCACGTGGGACCAGGCCACCCGCCGCGTGAGCATGTCGGCACGGTTCCGATTCAGAACCAGCCGAGCCGTGAATTCGCCACCTGCGGCAAACGGGCCTTCGCCGGTGGTTTCATCTCCTCGCCGCCGTGGTCCCAAGCCACGGCCGCGCCCACCGCTAGGACCACCCCCTCGCCCCAGGCCGGCACCACCACCTCCACCTCCACCACCTCCACCATCAAGCCCTGCTGGCGCAGGACTCAGTTCAAATGTTTCCACCAGCTCGAAGGGGGTCGGCGGTGGCACGTCTGCTGTCCGTGCCGGCTGGGGAGCGTTCAAGGGGGAAGAGGAAGATGTCGGGGCACCCCGCGACGAGAGGACGACTGCTCCGTCCGCCAGACACACCGTGACGGAAATCACGTCCTCGGATTCGATTAACTCGTCCAGCATGCCCTGCAGCTGGTCCTCGAAGTAACGGCCGAGACGCCGATGTGATTTCAGCCCGCCAACCAGTGCGGTCATGATCGACCGCGATTGCTGACGCAGTGACTCCTCGACCAGATCTCGCTGTTGGCCGTAGTCACGATATTGCCACAGCGCAAATACTGCCCAAGCCACGACGAGTCCGGCATAGATGACGATTCGCAACTGACGCATAACTATCACTCGCTTGTCACGTCCGGCACCGTCCGACCTGGCGAGCCATGAATATGATCCTCGCGTCGGAGAAAAAAACGTGGCTCAGTTGACGAAACTGAGCCACGTTTGCCATCTTCGTCGAACACCTGAGTTCCCGCGGCTTTCGTTCGTCGGCGACCACTCCCGATGCTCCGCCGCCCGGCCCACAGTGTACGGCACTTCTCGCGTGAATGTCTCGATCACCGATTATCGCACGCCAGTGCCCGCGGACCTAGTTGCCCCCAACGGACTCAGGTTGATTCCACCAGGGTCCGCGGCCCGCGCCGGTCCCGCGCCCCATGCCTTGGCCGCGCCCCATGCCCTGGCCGCGCCCCATGCCTTGGCCGCGACCCATGCCTTGGCCGCGACCCATGCCTTGGCCGCGACCCATGCCTTGGCCGCGACCCATGCCCTGGCCGAAACCGTTTCCTGGACCGGAGCTCGGCACGACGTCTGGGGAGTCACTGGCAAACGGGCAATTGCCGCCGCGGCCTTGTCCGGCCCGCGGGCCGGGGCCCAATGGCCCGAGCGGATTAGGGCAATTACCGGCATTTGGACCGCCTTGGCCACCGGGCACTGCGGCGAGGTTGCCGGATTGTCGCAGCTCTTGTCGCAACGACTGCAGCCTCTGGGTCAACTCGCCAATCTGGTCCTGATCCGGCTGATCGGCATTGCGCGCCACGATCAGTTCCGCCATGGTGCGCCGCAACTGGGCCTGCTTCTGAGCGATGATCTCATTCGTTTCCTGGCGGGCCGTCTCCATCGCTTGCCGAGTCTCCTTCACTGCGGCATCTTGAGCCGAAGTCCCCGCGGTGGATGAGAGAACCATCGCTAAACCGCAACAGGTGCTAAGCATTGCTTTCATCACATTTCCCTTTCGACAAATTCCTGATCACTTTGAAGTCTCATCGAATCCTGACGCTCGCGATCGAACCGACTCACTCGTGATGCAATCGGCGTACCGAAACGCGCTGTTTCGTCGGCAATTCCCAATTCAGGCCGTGGCAGGGGAGAATTCCCAGCCTGATCGGGCACGGGAGTGTGTGTTATCCACGCGCGGCGACCGGTCGGCTGCAAAGCATGCAAGAACGCGTCTCTCGAGGTGTGCAGAATTTGCGCGCTGGACGTCCAAGCCGTGAAATCCACCCTGCCTGGCCGGGAAGAGCGGGGCAAACGGCCCACGGCGGGCGAATTTTCGATGGGCGGATTCCTGCCCCTCGGAATTTGCTCGGATTTTGGTTACGCTTTAAGGTAAGCTGCCACGCGAGCCGTCCGTGCCGGGCGCCGCATAGGACCTCGTGCGATGGTCGTGCCAGGGCCGGGCGAACGGGGCGCAGCGCCGACGCTTTGCGTGGCGAGCGGCGTTCGTGCGGTGGGCCGAGCGGCTGTGAATTGACAGCGCATCCTCCTCATCGACTTGTGCATTCCATCGGGAGCGAATTATGCAATATCCCCTTCGTCGGTTGGCGATTTTCGCTGGCAGTATTCTCGTGGCCTGCTCGCCCGTTTTGCGTGCTGTGCGTGCGGAGGAAATGCTATATCCCGTGGCGGCGGCGGTTGCGCCGGACGGGACCCTTTTCGTGGCCGACACCAATGCCCCGGCCATCTGGAAGATCAAGGACGGCAAAGTCGAGAAGTACTTCGAGGCATCCAAGAAATTTCGGACACCCTTGAACCGCCCCCGTTGTCTGGCCATCGATCAGGACGGCAAGTTGTTGGCGGGCGACAGTGCCACACGGGAAGTCTACCGCTTTGATGATGCCGGCAAGCCGGTACCGCTCACCAACGGGGGCATTGGCATCCCGCGGTCCATTGCCGTGCTGCCAGGCGGGGAGTTGCTGGTTTCCGACCAGGAATTGCATTGTATCTGGAAGGTGCCGGCCGCCGGCGGAGATCCGGTGAAATTCGTCGACGTACCGGGGATCGTTGCCTTGTGTGCCGACAAGGACGGTGAACTATGGGTGACGTCCGGTCCCAAATACGCCCTCCGCCGTGTGAGCCTCGACGGGAAGATCGAGAATGTGGTCGCGGAGAGTCCGATTCTGTTCCCCCAAGACGTGGCGGTTGACGATGCCAAAACCGTTTACATCGCCGACAATTATGCGAAGGCGATCTGGAAAGTCGTGTCCGGCCAGCCGCCCGAGAAGCTGGTCGAGGGTGAACCGCTGGTCAATCCGGTGGGGGTAACGCGGGCGGGCGATAAGCTGATTGTGACGGACCCGCGGGCCAAGGCGTTGTTCCAGATCGACGCTGCCGGCAAGATCAGCAAAATTGCGCCACTGCCGTGACCCCGCTGCTCACGAAGGAAACGCGGAGGCCTTTCGTGAAATTCATCCACGCTGCTGATCTGCACATCGACAGTCCGTTGCGCGGACTGGAAGCGTATGACGGTGCTCCGTTGGATCAGTTGCGGGGGGCGACGCGACAGGCCTTTGAGAATCTCGTTCGCCTGGCGATTGATCGGGCCGTCGACTTCGTGATCGTCGCGGGAGATCTGTTCGACGGCAAGTGGCAGGATATGCGGACCGGCTTATGGACGGCCGCTCAGTTGCGCGAGTTGGATCGAGCGGCGATACCGGTCTTCCTGCTCCAGGGGAACCACGACGCGGCGAGCAAGGTGCCGCAGGCGATTCGCTGGCCGGCCAATGTGCGGGTCTTCTCCGTCCACCGGCCGGAGACGATCCTGCTGGAAGAGCTGCATGTGGCGCTGCATGGTCAGGGATTCGCGCGGGAGAAGACGACGGCCGATCTGGCGGCTCAGTACCCCGAGCGGGTCGAGGGGTGTTTCAACATCGGCGTACTGCATACCAGTCTGACGGGCAGTCCCGAGCACGACACCTATGCTCCCACGACGGTGGCCACGCTGGCAGGCCGCCGATACGACTATTGGGCTTTGGGGCATATTCACGCTCGCAGCGTCCCCCCGGTCCAGCAAGAGCCGTTTATCGGTTACTGCGGCAACCTGCAGGGGAGGCACATTCACGAGCCCGGTCCCAAGGGCTGCCTGCTGGTGACGGTCGAGGATCACGCGTTGTCGCAAGTCGAGTTTGTTCCGGTCGACACGGTGCGCTGGCAACGGATCGAGATTACGCTGCAGCCATCCGATGGGCGAAGCGAAATGTTCGCCGCCGTCGAGCAGCATCTGACCGCTGCTCGGGAGTCGGCGGACGGAAGGTTGTTGGCGGTGCGTTTAGTGCTGCGCGGGTCTTGCGAGGTGCACCGTGAGATTGCTCGCGAAACGTCGTGCGCCACACTCTTGGCGGAGATCCGCAACCTGGCCAACGACCTGGCCGACGATCTCTGGCTGGAGAAGATCGTCTTTGAAACACGCTTGCCGGTCGACTTGCGGACGTTGCGACAGGGAAGCGACCTCCTGGGCGAATTGCTGCGGTCGTTGCAGAGTGCGGGCTTGAGTGACGGGCCTTTGAGTGACGGGCCTTTAAGTGATGGGGCTTTAAGTGAACTGGGCGACCCGTTGAAACCACTGCGTGACAAGGCGGCCCAGGAGCTCAGTGAAGCCGAGCTGGACCTCGCGGACCCGCGCCTGCTGGCCAGGTGGCTGCGGCAGGCGGAAGCGATGCTCGTAGCGCGTCTGACGGAGTTC
This sequence comes from uncultured Planctomycetota bacterium, assembly GCA_963802295.1. GTDB lineage: Bacteria > Planctomycetota > Planctomycetia > Pirellulales > Pirellulaceae > JAJRVM01. Next base: position 524,586 of record CAWDIM010000026.1, read on the forward strand.
GACGGATGAAGTTCCGAGCGCTGGAAATCGAGCACTATGGGTTGTTTTCCGGCCGGCAGATCGAGTGGCCCGCGGATGCTTTGCAGCTGATCTACGGCCCGAACGAAGCCGGCAAGTCGACACTGCTGCAGTTGATCCGCGAAGTGCTGTTCGGGTTTCCCGTTCGCAGCCCGTATGCCTTTGACGAGCATACGGGCGAGATGGCGGCGGTGGCCACGCTCGAACTGGCGGATGGCCGACGCCTCCGTTTTCGTCGCCGCAAGGGCCGCACCAAGGAAGTGGTGGGCGAGCTGCTCGACGGCGGCCAGCCCATCGATGCGGCCGTGCTGACACGCCTGCTGGGAAACGCCAGTGCGGAACTTTTTCAGCACGTGTTCGGTTTCTCGTTGTCGGAATTGGCGGCCGGACAGCAGAGTCTCCAGCATGCCAAATTGAGCGAGGCGTTGTACGGTGGAGCACTTGGGGGGCTGGCGGGCTTTCGCCAGGTACTGGAGGACCTCGAGAAAGAGCAGGAGCGGCTCTTCTCGCCGACGGCTACCAAGCGACCGATTAACCAGCTGGTGGCCGATTTGCGGCGGCAAGGCAAGGAGCTGCGAGCCGCCCAGCTGCGGCCGCGCGATTATGAACAGCTGGAACAAGAGGCGGAAGCGATCAGCGAGCGCGTGGAAGGATTGCGGCGTGATCGCGAAGACCTGCAACGTCAGCAGTTTCGCTGCGGGCAACTGATTCAAGCCGTGGGGTTGTGGCATTGCCGGCAATCACTGCTGAACGAACTCGCCACGCTCGACGTGCCACACGACTTCCCGCGCGATGGAGACGCGCAATACGGACAGCTGCAAACGCAACATGATCAGATTGCCGCCGAGCTGGAGGATTTCCAGCAGGAACTGAACGAGCTTGGCCACCAGCTCGAACGATCGTCGCCGCGGACGGAATTGATCGGTGCTGGAAGCGAGATCCAACGACTGGCCCAGCAGCTGGACAAGATCCGCGGATTCCGCACCGATATCGATCTGCGGCGGCAGGAATCTGAGTGGGTCAAGGCGGCCGTGGCTGCCAGGTTGCGCGAACTGGATCCCGCGTGGACCTGGGACCATCTGCAGCGATTCCAGGCGAGCCTGGCGCGCAGGGCGGCGATCGAATCGATGCAGGACGAGCTGGATGACTTGGAGCTGCAGCGCCGCGATTTGCTGTCGCGGTGCCCCGCTCTGGAGGCCGATATCGCCGCCTTGACGCAGCAGCTGGCAGCCTTGTCGGAGGAGGCCACGGCCACGGAGCTGATCGACCTCGTCGACTCGGCAAGTGGCTACCTGGCCCGGCAGGAGAAGTGGCGGCAATATGCACAACAGCAGCGTGAGTGTAGCGCCCGCAGGGACGCGATCGTCCGCCAGCTGAACGCTCCGTTTGGTCACCAATTGGCGAATCCGCACATGCTGCCGGTCCCGATGGCGGCGGTCGTGACGGAGTATCGCCAGCGCGCCGCCGAACTGCAGCAGCAGCTCGAACGGTCCCTGCTGAGGGTCGAACGCGCGCAGGCCGATAGGACACAGCAGCAGCACGAGCTGGAGTCCTTGCAGGCTGAAGAGAAGGTGCCGGATCGCGAGCAGCTGACCGCCGTTCGAACGCGGCGCGACCGCGGCTGGGAACTGGTCCGCAAGAGATTCATCGAGCAACTCGAGGTGCCGCCGGCAGACGTGTCCCGTTGGATGGGCGGCGGTGACCAGCCGCTTCCCGACGCCTATGAAGCGAGCGTGCGGCAGGCGGATGATGTGGCAGACGAGCGGCAGAGACAGGCGGAACGCGTGGCGAGGCACGAGCAATTGGGGCGCGAGATCGCCCGCTGCCAGGGTCGCTGCGAGAAGGAAGAGCGGGTCCACGCCCAGTGCGTTCAGGCGTGCGATGTCTGGGGGCAGACCTGGAGACAACTGTGGGCGCCTTGCGCGATCGAACCAAAAAGTCCCGAGGCCATGCTCGACTGGCTGCGCCGGCACGAAGAACTGACCGCTGCCGTGTCGCAACTGGAATTGCTGCAGAGCCACATGGCGGTCGAGCAGCAAGCGGTGGAACAGTTCGAGTCACAATTGCGCTCGCTGCTGCCGGATTGTCCCGGCTCGGCGGACACCCAGCTTGCCGAGGCGCGCCGGCGCGTGCAAGTCGCTCAGGAAGCGGCGGCCGACCGCAAATCGTGTGCGGCCCAACTGCCGCGAAAACAACATCAACTCGCGACGCTGCAACAGGAACTGGCCTCCGTCGCGCGACGCTCCGAAGACTGGCAGGACCGCTGGCAGCCCTTGCTGGAGGAGTTCGGGTTTCCCCGCACGTGGGATATCCACACCGCGACCAAGGTTCTCAGTGGATTGAGCGAGGCGCGCGTGCAGCAGAAAGAGGCTGAATCGCTCGACTCGCGTGTGCGGGATATGCGGCAGGGACTCGCGCAGTTCGAGCATGACGTGGCGCTGCTGTGCAGCCGGTTGGCAGCCGATCTTTGTGCCCTGCCCCCGGAAGACGCCGTGCAGCAACTGGTGGCCCGGCTCGAACAGGCCAGGCAGGATGCTCGCGACCAGCAGTCGTGGAAAGAGCAGCAGCTGAAGCTCCTCTCGCGATGCGACAGTAAACAGAAACAACTGCAACGTACCGCACGATCCCTGCAGCGGCTGCTCGATTGGGCCGCTGTCGAGTCGCGGGAGGAGCTGGTCGAGGTGGCTCGGCGCGTGCGACGCTGGTTCGCATTGCGGGAAGAGATCGATGCGGCGGACCACCAGTTGCGGGCCATTCGCGGCCAGGCGGAGGAAAGTGAATTCGCCGCTGAACTGGCCGCCGCTGATCAAGCCGAGTTGGAGTCGCGGCAACGTATCCTGCACGCTCACCTGCAGCAGGTTGATCAACAGTTCAACGAGGTGTTGGAGGCCAAGGGCGTGACGGTCCAGCGGCTGCGCGAAATGGATCAGGCCAGCCAGGCTGCCCTGATCGCACAGGACATCGAAAGCACTCGCAGCCGGCTGCGGGAAGCCGTTGACCAGTGGGTCCCCCTGGTGCTGGCCCGCACCTTTATGCGCCGCGCCATGGAACATTTCGAACGAGAACACCAACCCCAGCTGCTGATCGATGTCGGCCGGCTCCTGCAGCGCATGACCTTGGGACGCTATGGCGAGATTTCCCGCAAGCTGGATGAACAGGGGTCCCTCCAGGTGCGACAGGCTGATGGAAAGTTGAAAGAACCGCACCAGCTGAGCACCGGGACGCGCGAACAACTCTACCTGGCGATTCGGCTGGCTTACGTGCTGCATTACTGTCGCGAGGCCGAACCGCTGCCCATCGTGATGGATGATGTGCTGGTGAATTTCGACGACCAGCGCGCAGCGGAAACACTGGAAGCCCTGATCGAAGTCGCCCAGCATGTCCAGGTCATCCTGCTCACCTGCCACCGAGGCACGCTGCAGTTGGTCCAGGCCCGCCTGAGCGGCTGTTCCCCAATCATGTTGGTTTGACGCCCCTCGGTGACCCGCTTTTCTTACTCTTACTCTTACTCTTACTCTTACTCTTACTCTTACTCTTACTCTTACTCTTACTCCTGACGCGGCCTGTGGCCGCAACCAAAACGGGAAATCCGAAATCCCAATATCGAAATCCCAAACAAATTCGAAATCCAAAATTCGAAATCTAAAACCTTCGCTGCCGGCAAAACGGCCGCGGGCGGGCCCCCAGCAGATTCTCACCAGCAGCATGCCATGGCGTCCTCCGTTTTCCCTTCCTCCCTTCCTCCCTTCTTCCCTTTCTCCCACTTTTCTGTGCTTCGAATTTCGGATTTTGTTCCAAACATGCGCACCGCCGCGCATCCAACACGCGAAAACTTTACTCTTACTCCTGACGCCGCCTGCGGCCGCAACCAAAACGGGAAATCCGAAATCCAAAATTCGAAATCTAAAACCTTCGCTGCCGGCAAAACGGCCGCGGGCGGGCCCCCAGCAGATTCTCACCAGCAGCATGCCATGGCGTCCTCCGTTTTCCCTTCCTCCCTTCCTCCCTCTCCCACGTTTCTGTGCTTCGAATTTCGGATTTCCTTCCCAACCTGGGCGTACCGAGCGAGCAGGATACCGGTTAACACTCTGGACTTCTCCCGCACGCTGCCTGGTGGCGGCGGCGGAACCTGCCCGCTCAAGCCTCCGGCCTCCCGTAGTGTGCAGCCATTTGAGCGATCAAGCGGGTGATTGTGTCGCGGCAGGAGGCGGGTGCCAGGATTTCGGCTTCGCTGCCCAGAGCCAAGACGCGCGGGATGATTTCCAGGTCATGGGTTGCCTGGACCGTCAATTCGATGCTTCCGTCACGGCGAGGTTTGATTTGCTGATCGGGATGCCAGGGATCCTCCAGGACCCAGGGAGCTGCGCGGGGACTGATGCGAATGCGAAAGTCCCGCGGTTTGCCTTGCGAGAAGATCCCCAGGCTGTGGCCCAAGTACTGCTCGAGGTTAAAGTCTTCCGCCGGTTTGAACCATTCGTCCAGGATCTTGGCGTGCTGGAATCGATCAAGCTTCCAGTGCCTCAGTCGCGGCTGATCCTGGGCTACTTCATGTGCGGCGGCAATGATGTACAAGCTGGACTGATAAAAGACGATCGCATACGGTTCGATATGGCGTGTCGCGCACGGGCGGCCGGGCGGTTGGTAATCGATTTCCACCACGCGATGTTCGAGGATAGCACGATTGACGGTCTTCAATATTCCCTGCTTGGCCGCATACGATTTCGCGGGCATGCCCAACACGTAGAGCACGCGACGGTATTTTTCGTAGTGGGCGGCCACCGACGAAGGGAGCTGATCGTGCAGTTTGTGCCAGAACGACTCGATTCCCAGCCAGAATGGCGTACCGGCCAGGGGGTAGAGGAGATCGCGACCGAGCGAGAGTGCGATCAGTTCGGTCGCCGTGGCGGTGATTTTGTGCGAGCTGCGTGCGCGGGGACCGAGTTTCCAGACCTTGCCGCGCCCGACGGCGTGGACGTCCACGTCAAATCCGGCAGCCTGCAGCGCTTCCAGATCGCGTCGTACGCTCCGCGTGTGCAGGGAAGTCAGTCCCAAGTCCGCGACCAGGTCGTCACGGATCTCGTCGAGCGTGCGTCCGAAGCGATAGTCTTCCAGGATCTGCAGAATCTTGTGTTGTCGAATCAGTTGTTCGTTGCGCGCCATCCTGTCACCTTCTCGATGTAATCCATCGGCCAACGAGGGAGTTGCGAAACAGGGTCATGGTTGATCGTCACGCTCGGGCCAAGCCTGCCATCATCATGTCAGCGCTCGATCTGGTAGCCAATGGGATCCGCCACTTCGTTTTCTCGGAAGCCCCGCAGTCGCAGCAGGCAGGCGTCGCAGCGTCCGCAGGCCGTCCCTTCGGCCGACGGATTGTAGCAACTGGTGGTCCAGGCATAGTCGACACCCAGTGCCAAACCACGCCGAATAATCTCCGCCTTGGTCCAGCCAATCAAGGGCGTGTGGATCGATACCGGGCAGGTCTTCTCGACCGCCCCCTTGGTGGCCAGATTGGCCATGTTCTGAAAGGCTGCAATGTACTCGGGCCGGCAGTCCGGATAGCCGCTGTAGTCCAGCGCGTTAACGCCGATATAGATGTCTCCGGTGCCGAGCGTCTCGGCCCACGCCAAGGCAAAGGAGAGGAAAATCGTGTTGCGGGCCGGGACATAGGTCAGCGGAATGCCGCTGCCGATTTCCTCCACCGAGTTGGCCAGCGGCACTGCCAGTTCACTGGTTAAGGCGGAACCGCCGAACTGGCGCAAATCGATATCGCAGACAACGTGCCGCGTCACCCGCATGTGCTGGGCGATCCGCCGCGCTGCTTCGACTTCCGCCGCATGCCGCTGCCCATAGCGAAAGGTCAGCGCAAATGCGGTGAATCCCTCTTCCTGCGCAAGAGCCAGTGTCGTGGTCGAATCCAATCCGCCGCTCAGCAATACAACTGCTCGTTTCTGCGTATTCATGATTCGCGCATGGTAAATGATGAGGGGGTCGGCGAGAAGATACGGGCGCGCCAAGTCGCGGAAGGCTGGCCGGCCGGGTGGAGGTCAGCGAGGCGGTATCGTGCGGCCGCCTGGACGGTGAGGAGCGGCCACTCGCTTACTTATCGCGCAGGCGCGGACGGGGCATTCCCGTTCACGTCGGTGCCGGGTGCACATCAGGGCCGCCGGCCGGTCGGCGGGGGCGATTCTCAGCCGCGCCGCGCAATTCGGAAGGGGGCGGCGCGGTGGCCCCGCAGCATCCTGTGCGGGCCACAGTCGTCTGGCTGGCGTCTCACGCCTCCGGCAGCGCGGCTTCGAAGGCTGACGGAAAGTGCTCGATGACAGGTGCTCTTGCCCCATCGGGCCAGGTGACGGCGACGATATCGAAGCGGACGGGATGGCCGGTCAGATGGTGATGTTTGAGAAACGAGAGCGCAGAGCGGGTCAGACGCTGTTGTTTTTCCTCGTCGACCGCTTCGGACGGCCGCCCCTTGTCGGCCGAGCGACGTGTCTTGACTTCGACGAAGACGAGGACCCGGTCATCCACGGCGACCAGGTCGATCTCGCCCATCCGGTCGCGTTCACGGTGTGCCACGATGTGGTACCCCAGGCGGCGCAAGAATCGCGCCGCGGCGAGTTCACCCCGTTCCCCCAAGGACAACGGCTTGGGGGGGCGCAGCCAGTCCAACAGCCGACCCCACATGTCCACTCCCGGGCCCGCGTTTCGGTGGAGGACAAGCGCTCACGGCTCGGCTCAACGTGCCGGTCTCGCCGAGCATTGCCGCTGGACCGGGGCCGCTCGACAGGGTCGCGGCCGAGCGATGTTAATGACGGCGTTCTTTGAGTCGGACAGCTTTGCCGACACGGTCGCGGAGGAAATACAGTTTGGCGCGGCGCACAACACTCGATCGCTTGACGACAATTTCACTGATGCGAGGCGAGTGGAGCGGGAACTTGCGTTCCACGCCTTCGCCGGCAACGATCCGCCGCACCATGAACATTTCCCGCGTGCCGCTGCCGCTGCGCGCGATTACCGTGCCGCTGAAGACCTGCGTCCGCTCTTTCTCGCCTTCCAGAATTCTCGTGTGCACGTCGACCGTGTCACCGATCTCGAAGAACGGTATCTGGGTCTTCATGTTAGCCTGCTCGACCAGGCCCATCAGATCATGGCTCATCGGCTTGTTCCTTGTTGGCGGGAGCAGTCGCGGCAGGTCCGCGGTTGCCCACAAACTCACTTCTCGAATTGTCGAATTGTCTGCAAATATAAATATGTCGGCTGATTGTCAGCCCGTCTGTCTAATCGGCTGATTGTCTTGATCGTTGCCGCCTCGTGGCGTATTCGGTTGAGCCAGGTCCTGACGCTTGCCACCGTCACTTCCCGTCGCCGCGTCGTCCGCCGGTTGCCCCAGCAAGTCAGCACGGCGCTGTTGGGTTCGATCATAGCTCTGCGCTTTTCGCCAGCGTGCGATCGCTCCATGATCGCCGCTCAGCAGGATCTCCGGAACGCCATGGCCGCGATAAACGCGAGGACGCGTGTATTGAGCGCACTCCAACAAACGGTTGCCCGACGAAAACGAATCGTCGACGGGACTTTGTTCGTCTCCCAGTACTCCAGGTACCAGTCGCATGAGGGCGTCGATCAGCACCATGGCAGCCACTTCGCCCCCATTGAGGACGAAGTCGCCGATCGAAATCTCATCCGGCTGGAGAATATCCAGTACACGCTGGTCGAACCCTTCGTAGCGTCCGCAGAGCAATATCAGCTGCCGCTGGCGACTCAGTTGTTCCACCGTCACTTGATTCAGCGTTCGCCCTTGGGGCGACAGCAGAATCACCGGCGCCGGCGTGGGGAGGCGACTCTGCACCGCTTCCACCGCTTCGACCACCGGCTCGACCTTGATCACCATGCCCGGCCCACCGCCAAAGGGGCGATCGTCGACCTGGTGGTGCTTGCCTCGTGCCCAATCGCGCAGATTGTGCAGCCGCACATTCACGAGACCGGCGTCGAGGGCTTTTTTCAACAGGCTCTGACCCAGGTACCCGGAGAAGATCTCGGGGAACAAGGTCAAAACGTCAAACTGCATCGGTCATCACTCGCCACTAGCTTGCCCGTCCGAGGGGGGGGCATCCTGGGAGTCCTCGGCCGCTGCCGGCGCAGCCTTTTTGGGCCGGGGAACGACCATGGGAGGGGGCGCCGTCGGCTTGTCGAGCTTCAAGCGATCCAAAGCCGCCTTCTGCTGGTCCAGGTGCGTCCCGTTGGTGCCGTACTTCTTGATCAAAACCTTGACCTTGTCGCTCGGCTCGGCACCGACTTTCAGCCAGTAGTCGATGCGCTCGCCCTTGAGGACGGCACGCGCGTTGACATCCTTGACCATCGGATCGTAGTAACCCAGTTCTTCGATCGCTTTCCCGTCGCGCGGAGAATGACCATCCATGGCGCAGATCCGATAGAACGGTCGGTGCCGCCTTCCCATCTTTTTCATTCGAATACGAACTGCCACGCAAATCTCCTTGTCAATCTCAGATTCGTTCCAGCTCTGCTCGGCTGGATTCCATTTCTGTCCGTCTGTTGGTTTCCACTCGTCGCTACTCTAGCTCGTCACCGTCGCTCGTCACCCTCGCTCGGCGACGATCAATCCGGTTCCGACTGGCGACCGCCACGCCGCCGCCGCCGTTTCTCTTTTTCCCGCATTTTCTTCAGGTTGGCGCGCTCTTTGGTGGTCAAGCGGCGTCCCGTCCCCTTTTTGATTCGCGGGCCTTTGCCGCCGGGATCCAGCAATCCGCTCTCCTGCAGTTCCCGAATCGCCTGGATGCGGCCCCCCGCTCCTTTGCCGGCCAGCGTCTTCATGATGGGGGCCATGATATCGAACTGTTTGACCAGCTGCGTCACTTCCTGGGTCTGCACCCCGGCCCCCACGGCAATTCTCCGCCGTCGGCTGGGGTCGATGATCTTGGGGTTGCGGCGCTCCTCCAACGTCATCGAATTGATGATCCCCGCCGCGTGCCGGATTCCGCCTTCGGTGTCCTCATTGTCCAGCATCTTCTTGGCTTCGCCCATGCCCGGCATGAGGCCCAGCATTTTCTGCATGAGTCCCGGCTTCGCCATTTTCTCGAGCTGGCTCTTGAAGTCGTCCAGCGTGAATTCCCCCTCGAGCATCTTTCGCTCGAGTTCCTTCTGCTCCTTCTCATCCACCACGCGGCGGGCTTCGGTGAATAACTGGCGTATGTCGCCCAAACCCAGAATCCGACTCGCCATGCCGTCCGCGTGGAAGGGCTCCAACGCGTCCAGGTGCTCGCCCGTCCCGATAAACTTGATCGGGACTCCCGTCACGTGCTTGACCGACAGCAATGCGCCGCCGCGCGCGTCACCGTCCAACTTGGTCATGATCACGCCGTCCAGTTCCAGCGCGTCGTTAAACGCCTTGGCACTGTTGACCGCGTCTTGACCGGTCATGCCGTCCACCACCAGGTAAACCTGATCGGGCTGCACCCGGTTGTCGATTCGCGTCAGCTGCTCCATCAACTCCTGGTCGATAGCCAGACGGCCCGCCGTGTCCAGGACGACAACCCGAATCTCCTGCTGCTTGGCTTGCTGGACCGCCAGCTGGCAGAGCTTGACCGGGTCCTTGGCCGTCTTGTCCGAATAAACCGGCACACCCAACTGTTCGCCGATCACGTGCAGCTGATCAATCGCGGCGGGACGCTGCAGGTCGGCGGCCACCAGCAGCGGCTTCATGTTGCTTTCCAGTAGCAGCTGAGCCAGTTTGCCGCACGTCGTCGTCTTGCCGGAACCCTGCAAGCCACACAGCATGATGACCGTGACTTCACCGCGCAAATGCAGCGACGGATCGACCGGGCCCAACAGCTGAACCAGCTCCTCGTACACGATCCCCACAACCTGCTGAGTCGGGTCCAGCGATAGCAAGACCTTGTCGCCCATCGCACGCTGTGACACGCGACCCATGAAGTCCTGGATGACCGAGTAGCTGACATCCGCCTCCAACAGCGATTGCTCGACCAGCTTCAGCCCGTCGCGCATGTTCCCTTCGGTAAGTTTCCCCTTACCACGCAGGGATTTCAGAGCGGACTGCAAGCCTTCTTGGAGCGATTCAAACATGACGTCGTATGGGTGGTACCCAGGTCAGGAACACGGGAACGTTACCGAAATCAGCTCTCTCACCACCCGCCCCCGCATAGGGGGAGTGTCTGGAGAAACTCGCATTTTAGCGAACCGACCCGGCTTTTGTAAATGTGCGGTGAGCAGCAATTTGCGAATGAGGTTCTCCCCACATGCGGCCATCCGAGTGGGGCCCACCGCAATTGCCGCGACGGACTCCCCAGAAATGGCTCGCCTTCCCGCTCTCGATGGCCGGCCTCTGGCCACCGTCGGACCGGCCGGGTGCGCGACATGTTGGAGACGCCATCGGGTGAACGCTCGACAGTCGACAAGGTGCGGGCGACAAGGTGCGGGCCACAAGGTGCGGGGATTTGCTGACAAAGGGGGTGGACCGACGCGCCGTCTGCGACCTCGTGAGCAGACCGTCAGGACCGACTGGCCGTCAGGACCGACTGGCCCGGCACGGGGGAGGGCGGCTGTAGGGCTGATTCCGTACCATGTCCAAAGGTGTCGAGTTCGACCTTGAGGATTGTTGTGTCGGCGCTGCCTGCGCAGTTTGGGGGTTGAGTGACGATTGCGCGGAACTAGTCAATTGCCGGCGGGCCCGGTGGGAGGTGTCGCTTGGCGACTCACGCAGAAGTGCGGCCAAAGATGGTCGGCTGGGTCGGAACATGGTCCTCAGCCTGCCCTGCGTTCAAGTGAACTGGTGATGCATGGTGCCACGGTAGAGGTACATGGACTGTCTGTTGCCGCGTCACACGGTGATGTTGTGAATCGGCTGTCACCAGCTGCGACGGCGAAGGCAGTTTAGGCGAAATGCTCGCGCCGAATTGCATGTAAACCTACGGATGTGGTAAAAAACACTCTTGGACAAAACTGACTTGGACCGAATAATCGAGAGAGTTGCCCCTCGCCAGGTATCGCTGCTAATTTTGACACGTAGAGTACCGAAACCTACATTTTCACCATCACTGGTGGGGGACCGACACGTGACCAGACGATCGGTTGGTTCCTCTCGCGGCAACCGAATGTGGTTTGGTTTGCCGTCTGACATCCGTGCCGCACAGGGCGATTTCCGGGTGGAGCATTTCCCGGTGTAGCAAGGGCGGTGTAGCAAGGGACCGGAAAGTGAGATCCGGCTGTTGGCTTCTACTGAGGCTGTCTTGGGGTTGTTGAAGGGGAGACTTCCGGTGTTCCGCACACTTGTCGCGTCGGTGGCGTTTCTGGCAGTTCTTTCTCCGGCCGTAAACGCGCAGCAGTGGGCCCGCAAGATGTTCAAGACAACCAGCCACAACTTTGGCGTGGTGGCGAAAGGCGCGAAGGCCGAATTTGACTTCGAGCTGCAGAACATTTTCGAAGAAGACGTGCACATTTCCGGCGTCCGCAGCAGCTGTGGTTGCACGGAGCCGCGGATTACGAAGCAGGATCTCAAAACGTGGGATAAAGGGGCGATCCGCGCGGTCTTCAATACCAAGTCGTTCGTCGGCAGTCGCAGTGCTACCTTAACGGTAATCATCGACCGTCCGTATTTCGCCGAAGTGCAGTTGTCTGTCCGCGGCTACATCCGCGGCGACGTGCTCTTCACGCCGGGGAGCGTTTCATTTGGTGATGTCGAACTGGGGCAAACGGCGCAGCAGACGGTGAACGTCAGCTACCGTGGCCGCTCGGATTGGGACATCCTGGATGTCCGCAGCGCTAATGCTCATTTTGAAGTCGAATTGAGCGATAAGCGGGCTGACTATGGAAACGTATCCTACCGTATGACAGTCCGGATGAAAAATGATGCGCCGGTAGGCTACGTGCAGGATCAACTGACAATCGTGACCAACGACTCGTACAACGGATCCCTGGAACTGCCGGTTGAGGGACGAGTGGTATCACCGCTGACGGTCAGTCCCGCCTCGCTGTTTCTGGGAGTGTTGAAGCCGGGGCAAACCGTCGAGAAGAAGCTGTTTGTGAAGGGGACCAAACCTTTCAAGATTACGGGGATCGACTGCCCGGGCGACTGCTTTCGGTTTCAGACGAAGGACGAGACAAATAAGATCCACCAGGTGCCGGTGACCTTTACGGCGAGCGACACGCCGGGAAAGTTCACCCACAAGATCGAGATCACGACCGATTTGGGTACGACGTCGTGTATGGCATCGGCGACCATCGCCGGCGAGGCTGCCGGTTCTTCGGTTAGCGATCAGTCTTCGGTCAACAGTCCATCGCCGGACGAAGTCGACAATTGATCCGCGATGGGCACGATCTCGTTAAGAAACGCCCGCCGCACGGCATCATGACCCCGATCGTTGGGATCCTCGATGTTGCCGTAGTACCAGTACGTCGGGTCTTCCGGCCGGTAGGTGGATCGATAGAACTGCCGGCAGTGGATGCCGTGTCCCAGGAACGTCGCATAGAGCGGAACGATGTGTACGTGCGGCCGTGTTGAACCTGCCTGGTGAATGACCCGGTTGTACTCGCGGTGGATGGCCAACCCATCAGGCCAGTCCGGCAAGTACGCACTCGGCGCGTCTCCGACACCATCTGTTGGATCATAGATGTCACCCAGGAAAATGTGGCAACCGCCTGGGAATCGCGTGCTAATGAGGTCCAGCATTTGCGCCAGACGAACCGCAAACGCATCAATCCAAGGTCTCGCCTGCTCCCATGTCGCCCCGTACATGGCCCCTTCGCGAGGTGGTTTTGTTCCGTACCAGTGAATCAGATCATTGCCTCCCGTGGTAAGCACTACCAGGCCCAGGGTGTCGGCGGGGAACTCCCGGAGGTGCTCCTGCAGGGCAGCGAGGTGGTCCAGGGAATTGGAGCCCGACACGGCGGTGTTCTCAAACGTCAGATTCGGCAGCACGGCCGACAGGCACACGCCTTGCATGTCGGGGAACTCATCGCCGGGACCTTGCACGAGCCGATTGAAGAAGGAGTGTGAGGGGCTTTTCGCTCCCAGGCCAGCGGTGATGCTATCGCCCGCGCCGAACAGGTGGACCTTGCGCGTCGTCCAGACACGATTGAATGCCTCACGAGCTACCGCGGGTCCGGCGGGACCGGAACCGACGGGACGCCGGAAGCGGAACTCAAGACAAGCCAGTCCGCTGCCAATGGCGACGGTGGATACCGCGAGCCAGAATAGCCGGCGATTGACCGAGGGATTACGTGGTTTCGTAACGGCCGTAAGGGGCTCAGAGTCGACCGGACGCGGGTCGGCAGCGGATTTGTTTTCCAACATCGGCCTGATCCTTGGTAGCATCGACTCCCAGCGCCTCGCCCGCTCGGCTCGTCTGCGATCCTGACGCAGCCGCTGGCCACAACCAAACAGGAAATCCGAAATTCGAATATCGAAAACCTAAACAAACTCGAAATCCAAAACTCAAGAACAGAAACCTCCGCTGCCGGCAAAACCGCGGCGGGCGGGCCACCGGCAGATTCTCACCACCGGGCACGCTACTGGATGTTGCGTCCTCCGTTGTCCGTCGATCGAAATCGAGAGCGGGGGATGCTGCACAAACGCAATGCATGCCGTTTCACGTCGGGATGCGGCCTGCGGCGACGTCACGGTTTCAGCACCGTTGGCAGCCCACCCATCACGACCATGGGTTCCTTGCCGTCGTATCCGAGCAGGTTGCGAGCGGGATCCAGGACAATTGTCCCGAGCATTAAGACGCGATCACCGGATGCATAGAAGGGACGCGGATCCAAGCGGCTGACGACGATGACCGTCCGCTGTTTGAGCGATGCCAGCTCCAATGCTGTCTCAAACACCTGTCCGGCGGGCTGGATCTGCTTGACGGTGCCGAACAGGAACACGCCCTGGGTGGGGCGGTCGACCTGGTCGAGCCACTGCGCCGATCGGTTGCCGATCAGGGCCAGCTTTTTGGGCTGTTGGGCGAACGTGCCCAGCACGTCTTGAATGGCCGTGACCAGGTCCCGTTCGGCCGGGTCGCCGGTGGGAATCATGTACGTAATGCTCTCGCCGAGTTTCGCGCAGGCGGCGTAAAACTGATCGTTCAGTTCCGTGCGACGCGCCTCGCTTTGATCCGGGCTGGTATCCCAGACGATGCTTGTCTGGAGTGCCGATTCAAACGCTGCGCGGAGGTCGGAGAGGCTGGATTGGGGTGCGCCCCGCACGCCCTGGACGTACTGTTGGACGACACTGGTCCCGGCGGGCGCTTCGGTGTCCGTTGCGGTCGGCGCGTTTTCAACGCGCGGCTCCAGGCCGCTGGAATCGGTCGGGGCATCGGTGGTCGCCGGCGAGTCGTCCGGCTGGGCTTCGGACGCGAGTTGCCTGGCGTCGATATCCGGCAGAGGGGCTGTTGTGCCAGAGGCGGGCAGAGGGAGAGCCGAGCCATTATTTTGTCGCTGCCTGGCGCGACGGCGTTCCAGCACCGTGCGACGGCTATCCGATTCGGGCGCGAACCGAGGTTCTGGCGTGAGCAAGTCTTGTTGTGCGCGGAATTTCTGCGGTACGATCCACGGGACCACGCGGCTGACCGCTGGTCCGATACCCAGCAGATCGCGTTTCCAATCACCGGGCACGAACCACCACAGGATGAGTTGAGCGGCGGGGATCGCCAACAACCCTCCCGCCACGATCTTGAGCACCTCGAAAGTCGAGTTCTTCTGCCGCCGCCCGGCTCGTCGCAAGACACCGACGGTCCCTTCCTGATGGCTGTCGCCAGGGCTTTCGGGTGTGAAATCGAATGCTGGCACCGCATCATCTGTTTCGCCCGGTGCTGGGGCCGTGTCCAAAGAGGTCAGCACGTGGCTGGCAGAATCGTCCCACAGCGAGCTCTCCTCGCCGGTCCCCTGATCCGCTGTCGCCGTCTCCTTTCCCAACACAATCAAGGCGGGCGGAAGCTGCGAAAGAAACGCCTCCAATCTGAATTCCTCGTGGCAGAGCGGACATCGCACGATGCACTCGGGGGTGGCATCCACTGGGACGGTAACGTGCTCGCGGCAGGAAGGACACGAGGCTACAGTCATGTTCGTCTCCGATTACCTGGTACGGGTTGTCCTCTTCCTCGCCTCCCGGTGCGGCGCTGTCCATGATTGAGAATATCTGATGGCAGCGCACACGGCCACTGGCCGCTCGCGAGAGGGTCCAGCCAACTGACCGACCGGCGTCGCGCACAGCCCCCGCCGGGCCGCCGCTGGCGAACAAGCCCCCAACCAGCGACAGTTTACCAGCCGTTGTACGCGGGTGGCTAGTGAACGGGCATGTCTAGCCAGCTCGCTCGAGATGCTCGGCGATTTCATACGCTTGGTCGTTGAAATAGAACGTGTCTTTCTTCTTCGACGAAGTACGTTGCGTTTGGCTCGCGCCGTCGTGGGCTTGGTCCACGGTGTCTGTCGAAGTAGACGCAGGTTCGCGTCGCCGGTCGAAATGCGCGCAGCCAGTGGCAAAAACGCTGAGCATCAATACAATCGCAGAAAGTCCGTTAGTCGTGCCGGTTTTCATGCCAGGTTCACACGAAAGGTCCTCGGATCATAACTCGCTGGTACGGAGAATCGCGGCGGAATCGTTCCAGATTCCCATTTACCCGTCCAGAGCAGAATTTCAGCGGCTGGCCTCTTGGGCAGAGGACAGCCTCCCTACGACTGGCGGCGCGGCCGGCTCGCCAGGCATGGCCGCAAACGGCACTTCACCAGGGACGAAGCGGACAGGGTAGTTGGCCGGCAAAGGGGGCGGCTTGGCAACGGTATCCGGGCAGAACCTGAGTGCGTGCCAGACCAGCTGTGAGAAAGCGAGAGGGAAGCATGATCGATTGCCTGATAATCGCCCCCCATCCCGATGACGCCGAACTCGGTGCGGCCGGACTCATTCTCCAGTTGAAGGCCGAAGGACGCCGCGTCGGGGTGCTCGATCTGACCAGCGGCGAACCGACTCCCCATGGCAGCCCCGCATTGCGGCGGGACGAAACGGCCGCCGCCACGGCGATTTTGCAGCTCGATTGGCGCGAAAATCTGGGGCTCCCTAACCGCAGCCTCGAACCAACGCTCGAAGCGCGTCAACACGTTGCGAGCGTCATCCGCCAACTCAAGCCGAAATGGCTCCTGGCGCCCTATTGGGTGGATGCACATCCCGATCATGTGGCCGCCACGCAGTTGATCGAGGCGGCACGCTTCTGGGCCAAATTGTCGAAGACCGAGATGCCGGGCCAGCCGCATTATCCGGCCCGAGTCTATTACTACTACTGCATCCACCTGCGATTGGCCCTGCAGCCCGCCTTCGTGCTCGATATTAGCCGGCATTGGCCGCAGAAACGCGCGGCGATCGCCTGCTATCACAGCCAGTTCGTGGCAGGGCGGGACCACGAAAGCCCCTCGTTACTCGAGCAGTTCGAGGCCGACGCGGCCTATTGGGGCAAGCAGATCGGAGTTCGTTACGGCGAGCCTTTTGCCAGTCGCGAACCGGTCGGACTGGCCGGCCTGGGTGACCTGCACTAACGCCGCTGCCGGACGAAAAGCCCCTCGCGAGCTGGCCAGGTATCTCTTCGTGCCTGATTTCGCCCGCGGTCCGCTCACCACCCGGTCGGGTGTCGCCGCCAGCACGTGCGCCGATCGCCGGCGCTGGTACTGCTTCAATCAGTTTCAATCAGTAGTGATTTTTCCGGTCAGGGAAGATGAAGAGAGCTGGGTGAGTTTGCCGATAATGCGGACACCGGTTGAACGGGTGGCAATCTTGGCACGCGCGGATCGCGCCAAAATCGGCCAAGTTGAAGGGTGAATCACCTCGTCTGTGGGCGACCAGCTTCACTATGTGCGTACGTCTGGCCTTAATCCTGATGCTCTTGCTTTCCGGGGGCTGCGCCGCCTTTCCCGACGTCAAGCACCAGCCGCAGTTCCACAATCCGTTCCCCCAATTGCATCGCGTGGCCATTTTACCATTCTTCAATTTGTCGTCCGAACCGACCGTGAGCCAGGATGAAGTGGCCGAGGCGTACTTTAATGAGCTGCAGCGCATCCCTGGTTTTGAGGTGATGCCACCGGGGGTGGTGAAACAGTGGCTGGTGGCCAATCGGATGCAAATCGATGGCTCGACCGATTTTCAATTGCTGGCTCGACAGTTGGGAGTAGACGTTTTAGTCCGGGGTGCGGTCACGGAATATTCGCCCTATTATCCTCCCCGGCTCGGCCTGTCGGTGGACTGGTTTGCGGCCAATCCGACGTTCCATCCAATTCCCCCCGGCTATGGGCTCCCCTGGGGAACACCTGAGGAGGAGTACATTCCGCGATCCTTAGTATTTGAGGCGGAGTTTGCCCTGGCTCGCGAACAGCTCAAGACGCAGACCCCGGAGGTTCCCGAGGACCAGCAGACGGGGAATCGCGGCGGTCAGACGGGAGTCCGGCAAGTGGCGAGCCAGTCGCAGGCGGGTGGTCCGCTGCGCAGCCCTCGGCAGAACTCGGCCGAACCCTTGGCTCAGCGGCAGCCGGCTGAGGCACCGTCAGGGTCGGATGCTCTTTCTCCCGACAACGTTCTGGCAGCCGAGGAATTACCGCCGATCGGCGTTCCCCAACTCCCTCCTGACTGGCCCGATCCTCGCGGCTTTATTCCTCCCGCTCCCTCTCCCGTGCGACCGCCCTACCGTCCGCAGATGGAACCCGTGATTTCCCACACGCGCATCTACCACGGGGACGACGACCAGTTCACAGGTCGGCTGGAAGATTATTTCTTCTTCCGTGACGACGCCCGAATCGGCAGCTGGCAAAGCTATCTCTTGCGCAGTCAGGACTTTATCCGCTTTTGCTGCTATCTGCACATTACGGAGACTCTCGCCGCCCGCGGGGGGACCAGTAAAACGCGAGTGGTGTGGCGGTGGCCGATTGGTCGATATGACGTAGGGACCGGGCTGAGATAGTCGACCCGGTCTCGCCAGATTCAGCAGTTTTCAGCCACCGTGCAAAGGAGAACACTTGCGGTGACCAAAGACATAAACGTGTTAGCGCTGGTGAAGGGCAAAGAGCGATATATCTTTCTCTTTGATGACGACAATCGCTCCGAAGCTCTCAGGACTTTGGGCCGGTATGCCTCCAACCAGGACCTCAGTTTCACGTGGTATGACGCGGCGGTATTGAGCCAGAAGATTCGTCAAACGGTGCCGCCTCCCAAGCGATTGGACGCCACTCGTCGTTTCGGACTCCCTCACACCACGGACAACCTCCACGGTGAGGAACTCGGCTAGCACTTTGTCACAGCTTACCCTGGGTGGCACCGGCTGTGCCCGTGCACTCACGAGGCTAATACACCGCTCAGCAATGACGGAGCCCCGAGAGACTCAAGCCCGTATCCAAGCGTTGACAAAGCACTAGCGTGTTAACCTGTAACATGCGCACACGGTGAACGCATGTTTGAGAGAAAACCGAAATTCGAAGCACCCAGTACCAAACAAACTGGAGTCTTGCGGGCGATACATGCGACCTGCGCGACCTTTGCGCGGTAGGAATGTTGGGCCGAAGTCATGCGATCTGCCACGGCACGATTCCTGCGTTACCTTCAAGTGGAACGTAACGCGTCTGATTTGACGATCAAGTCATATCGGGAAGACCTGACCGCGCTGATCGAGTTTCTGGCGGGCGACTCGGCTGCGGTCCCGAAACCGTCAGAGATTACGCCGCTGAATCTGCGTCAGTATGTTTCCGCGCTGCACGACGCGGGCTATGCCAAATCATCCGTCGCACGCCATCTCGCGTCGCTGCGCAGCTTCTTCCGATTCGCTCAACGCGAGGGTCTGGCGGAGCACAATCCCGCCAAACCATTGCGTAACCCGCGGCCTGAGCGGAAACTGCCCCATTTCCTCACGTCCGAAGAAATTGGCCGGCTCCTTGACGCGCCATCACGCGACGAACCCATGGGATTACGAGACCGCGCGATGCTCGAGACGATGTACTCGGCCGGTCTGCGTGTCAGCGAGCTGGTGGCGATCAATGACGACGACTTGGACATGGCGGGGGGCCTGGTGCGAGTGCGCGGCAAGGGACGCCGAGAACGCCTATCGCCGCTGGGGAGCTATGCGGTGCAGGCGATCCAACGGTGGCAGGGAGTCCGGCCGCGCAGCAGGCCTGCGCCGCCACCGAAGTCGGCGGCCCAACGCCACGCGCAGAGCCAGCCCCTGTTCCTCAATCGGTTTGGCAATCGCCTGACCACTCGCAGCGTCGCTCGAATGCTCGAGAAGTACTTGCTGCAGACCTCTCTCGATTCACGCACCTCGCCGCATACGTTGCGGCACAGCTTCGCCACCCATTTACTGGACCGCGGAGCCGACATCCGAAGCGTTCAGGAGTTGCTGGGTCACCAGAGCCTGGTGACCACACAAATCTACACGCATGTGAGCACTGCCGGTTTGCGGCAGGCCTACGAAAAGGCGCACCCGCGGGCCAAGTAAGGGGAGGGACACCGACCGTTCAGTGGCGCACGGTCCAGTGCCACAGTCCAGTGGCACAGTCCAGTGGCACGGCGGCCCCCAGTGGCCTAAACCAGCCCTTTCTTGATGGCCCACACAGCAGCTTGAGTGCGGTCCGCGGCGTCGATCTTGCGCAGTATGTTCTGCACGTGCTCCTTGACCGTCTCAATGCTGATCCCCAAGGAGCGGCCGATTTCGCGGTTACTCAATCCCAGGGCCACGTGCCGCAATACTTGCAGCTCGCGGTTGGTCAGCGGGATCTCGTTGCGATCAAGCCGTTCCCGGCGACGACTCATCGTATCCTTGACACGGTGCAGAATGCTGTCCTCCGAAGGGGACTCGCCAGCGGCGGCCCGCGTGATCGCCGCAATCAACTCATCGCGTCCCGAGTCCTTCAGGACGTAGTCTGCCGCACCCAAGGCCACGCTGCGCGCCACGTAGGTGGGGTTGTCGTAGGTCGACAACATGACAATGCGCACGTCCGGCTTGGCCTTGCGAATCTTCTCTAAGGCCATCAACCCGTCTGCCTCCGGCATGCGGATGTCCATCAGCACCACATCGGGATCATGCTTCAACGTCTGCTCAACAGCCTGCTCACCATTCTCGGCTTCTCCGACAATCGTGATGTCAGAATCTTCAAGAAGCCGCGCCAACCCCGTTCGCACAACTTCATGATCGTCCGCCACGAGCACTGTAATGCCCATATGACACTCCTTCCAACACAAATAGGAGCGCGAACAGATCCCGTTTACGACCTCTTGGCCAAATCCACGCCGACGTGCTTCACCGCCCCAAGGCGGCTTCCGTCGTCAGCAAGATTGCGAGCGGTCTAAATGGTAGAGTTGTCCACGCGACAAGGTTCAGGTGTGGTGAGCCAATTCTGCTCTAACCTCTAAGTCTACCTAGCCGGACAATACTGACTAGGCCTTGGCAGACGGTTCTGGACATTTTTGGGGCGATACAGGCCGTTGTTTGCGATGTAGGTCGTACAGCCACCGAGTAGGACAGATGTGACGGCTGGGCACATGGGCCGAACGTGGTGGTTTGTCGCGATTGTCGACGGGTCCGCCACTGAGGAGGCGAAGAGCGAGGTCAGGGGATCTGATTCTGCCGTTCGCTCCCCGTTGGAGTGGCTTTCCGGTGGCTCGATTTTCGTGTCGCGGAAATCAAACAACGCTAATTTTGAGCTACGTTTGAGTGAGAAAAATGCAACACGCTGTGGCGGCTGCATTAATCGTAAATTGCATGGTGGAAACGACTTGAGTTGGTTTCAGTCGCGCTCGCTGCGGATGCATTCCCAGAGTTTGACGACCGGCCACGACGAGTACTTAGATGGCCGGTGGTGGCGGGACTTCCCGTCTGGTGCCCGTGAACCAAGCGTCGGTCACGTCGGGTGCCACGGTAATCGTGCCTGTCGCGGACCGAATCGCCCACACGAAAGCCCATGAACATGACCAAAGGCTCACTCCTGCTTGTCGATGATGATCGATACCTGCTTGAATCGATGGCCGGCTGGCTCCGCCAACAGGGTTATGACGTGGCCGAATCGGCGACTTTTCAGGGTGCTCTGCAACAACTGGACGCTCAGCCCCCGCAGTTGTTGCTGGCCGATGTGCGACTGCAGGACGGCGACGGATTTGATCTGCTGGCCTATTCGCGTAAGAAGCATCCCGGGATCCCGGTGATTCTGCTGACCGGCTATGGCACGGTGGAAACCGGCGTTGAGGCGATTCGTGCCGGGGCCTTTGATCTGTTGACTAAGCCGCTGATCGACCAGGAGCTGGAACTGGCGATTGACCGTGCGCTGTCGCAGAAGCGGGTTGTCGAAGAAAACAAACAACTGCGTGAACAACTGGATCTCCGTTACGGCATGGAGAACGTCATCGGCCATGACCGTCGCATGCAGCGAATCTTCGATATGATCGATAGTGTCGCGGACACGAGGGCCACGATATTGATCACGGGCGAGAGTGGCACCGGCAAGTCCATGATTGCGCGAGCCATTCATCGTCGCAGCGGGCGGCGGGACAAGCCGTTCGTCGAGGTGGCCTGTGGTGCGTTGCCCGAGTCGTTGCTGGAAAGTGAGCTGTTTGGACATGTCGCGGGTGCCTTCACCGGTGCCTCGGTCGACAAGATGGGCAAATTCAAGCAGGCTGATGGCGGCACGATTTTTCTTGACGAAATTGGCACGGCCCCGCCGAGCATGCAAGTGAAGCTGTTACGCGTCTTGCAGGAGCTCGAGTTCGAGCAAGTGGGGGGGACCAAGACCTTCCACATTGATACACGCGTGGTACTGGCCACCAACGACAACCTGACTCACGCGGTGGCTGAGGGGCGTTTCCGCCAGGATCTCTACTACCGCATCAACGTGATCAACATCGAGCTCCCTTCGTTACGCGAACGAATCGCGGACATTCCGCTGCTGGCAGAGCATTTTCTGAGTGAAGTGCGCGAGGACGCGAACAAACAGGTGAGCGGATTCAGCGATGAAGCGATGTCGGCCCTGCAGCATTATGCCTGGCCCGGCAATGTCCGCGAACTGCAGAATGTGGTCGAGCGGGCGGTGCTGCTGGGCAGAGGTCCCATCGTCACGGTCGCTGACCTGCCCGACCAGGTGACGGCCGGCGCCGTAATGACGGCGGTGGCCGGTACCAACCAGACACTCAAGGAAGCACTGGCCGGTCCCGAGCGCCAGATTATTCTCGGTGTGCTCCGCGCCAATAATTGGAACCGCAATCTGACGGCCGAAACGCTGGGCATCAACCGCACCACACTCTACAAAAAAATGAAACGTCTACGGCTCGAGACCCCCGCCGACGCGGCCTCCGGCTGAGGAGGACCGCACTACCGCAGGACTGGAGGATCGGGGGGGACAGGGAGAGCCGCCCCCGCTTGGCTCCCTTCCGCACGAGCGCACCGGACCTCCTGCCGGTCGCTCCACCACTCGATCGCGCCACCTTCGTGAGGGCCTGGTTGCGGCTTGTCAGGCGCTGTGCCGGGTCCTAAAATCGCACCTTACGAATATCGCATCGCGTATTGCCGAGGTGTGCTCCATGAAGATCCACGAATTTCAAGCGAAGCAGATTCTGCGTGACGCCGGTGTGGCGGTCTTGCCGGGCCAAGTCGCTCGCACTGCGCAGGAAGCGGCCGACGCGTATCGCGAACTGGGAAGTGGCGTGGCGGTTGTCAAGGCGCAGATTCATGCTGGTGGACGGGGCAAGGGAACGGTGCTCGGCGATCCCGGCCAGCACGGGGTGCAGTTGGTGCGGAGTGCTGAGGAGGCGGGGGAGGTGGCCGGACGATTGCTCGGCCGAAAGCTGGTGACCATCCAGACGGGGCCCGCCGGCCACACGATTCGGCAAGTGCTGATCGAGCAAGGGTGCCAGATCGCCCGCGAGTTGTATCTGGGCATCGTCCTGGATCGTGCGGCGGCCCGGCCCGCGCTGATGGTGTCGAGCGAAGGGGGGGTGGACATCGAGAAAGTCGCCGCCGAAACCCCCGCCTTGATCTTCAAAGAGCACTTTGATCCCGCGCTGGGGTTGCAGAGCTATCAGGTCCGCAAACTGTGCACAAAGCTCGGACTCTCGGGCGCCGCCGTACGGTCGGCCGACAAATTCATGAAAGCCGTCTGCCGCGTTTTCGTGCAATGTGATTGCAGCCTGGCGGAAATCAACCCGCTGGTCGTGACGACCGCCGGCGAACTGGTCGCGCTCGACGCGAAAATCAATCTCGATGACAACGGCCTGTTTCGGCACCCCGAGATTGCCGCGTTGCGGGATTTGGATGAAGAGGAACCGGCCGAGGTGCGAGCGGCCAAGGCGGGGCTGAGCTACGTGAAACTGGACGGGAACATCGGCTGTCTGGTCAACGGAGCCGGGTTGGCGATGAGCACGATGGACCTGATCAAACTCCACGGAGGCGAGCCGGCGAATTTCCTGGATGTCGGGGGGCGCCGACACCCAACAAGTCACCGAGGCCTTTCGCATCCTGTTGGAGGATCCCAACGTGACAGGTGTGCTGGTCAATATATTCGGCGGGATCGCGCGCTGCACCACGATCGCCACCGCGCTGCTCGAGGCTTCCAAGCAGGTCGGATTCAGCATACCGCTGGTGGTGCGGCTGGAGGGGACCGAGGTGGAAGAGGGGCGACGGATTCTCGCCGACAGCGATCTGGATATCATTACCGCCGACAGCCTCACCGATGCTGCGCGGAAGATTGTGGCTGCCACGCAGGGCGTTTGAATTGCCCGGGCAGCGTGCTTGATTGGCCTGGCTTGACTTTCCGGGGCTTGATTATTGGGGCTTGATTATCGGGGCCCGGCTCACGGCGGGCTGACGGCTGCGGAGTTGGGCCGCTAAACTGTGAAGGGACCGTACGATCGATGAGTATCCTGGTCAACCAAGAAACGCGGGTCATCTGTCAAGGGATCACGGGCGCGGCCGGTACGTTCCATACCAAGGGCTGTCTCGATTACGGAACGCAGATGGTGGGCGGTGTCACGCCCGGCAAAGGGGGGCAGTGTGTGGCCGGACTCCCCGTCTTCGAGACGGTCGAGCAGGCTGTGGCTGAAACCGGTGCCACGGCCACGATGATCTTTGTGCCGGCTCCCTTCACCGCCGATGCCATCTATGAAGCGATCGACGCCGGCATCCGCGTCATTTGTGCCATTACCGAAGGAGTGCCGGCGCTCGATATGGTCGGCGTTTACGCGGCGGTGCGGCGCAGTGCTGCCACGCTCATCGGCCCGAACTGTCCCGGCATCATCTCGCCCGGCGAATGCAAGATTGGCATCATGCCCGGGTATATCCACCAACGCGGGTCGGTGGGTGTGATCAGTCGCAGTGGTACGCTCACTTACGAAGCGGTCTGGCAGACCACCCAGGCGGGCTTGGGGCAGTCGACCTGTGTCGGGCTCGGTGGGGACCCCATCGTCGGAACATCGTTCATCGATCTGTTGGAACTGTTTCAAGCGGATTCGCAGACCGAGTCGATTCTGATGATCGGCGAAATCGGCGGTACTGCCGAAGAAGAGGCGGCAGCCTTTGTCAAATCGCACGTATCCAAGCCGATGGCCGCCTTCATTGCCGGCCGCACCGCTCCGCCCGGCAAACGAATGGGACATGCCGGTGCGATTATCTCGGGGGGCAAGGGGACGGCGGACGAAAAGATCGCCGCCCTGCGCGAGGCGGGGATTGAAGTGGCCGACAGTCCCGCCGATATGGGACAGGCGGTGATGCGGGCCGTTGCCGGCCATCGCCATTAGACATCGCCGGGGGACGTGCCATGCCTTGGGGCGGCCCTGCCAGCATGACACCGCGCCGTCGACGGCGATCATGATCATGCTGGTCAGAAATCCACGCTGCTGCGGAGCATGATCGTGTCGGCCGCCTGATAGTCGGGTGCGGACGAGTCGAATTGCACTTCGCGACCGAAGACGTAGCCGAGTTCGAGCCGCAATGCGGAACCGCCCGGGCGTCGTCGCTCGACTCCCAGATACGCACGCCAGTCGACATACGTGATCATGTCGAAGCGATCCGGTGCGCGGCGAATCGACCAGGTGTCGCCCCCGAATTCGCCCGCCAGGTACACCCAATCCTCGAACAGTCCACTGGCCGTGAAGCGGTAAGCGAATTTGGGACGGGGAAACACGCATTCCAGACTCACGTCATCGTGGGGATTCCAGATCACGCCGCCGGCCGGTAGCCAATTGATATCGTGCCGATTCAAATACAGCACCCCGAAAATAATCTGCAGCCGATCCGCGATCCAATCGTAGCGCGCCAGCGTCTTCGCCTTGACGCGAAATGCTTCGTTCTGCATGGAGTCGAAGTCGCTGTACACACCTGGAGCTATCGAGATGATACCGAGCCACTTATCCGATAGCTTGGGGAGCCACATGAAGTCGAGATAGGCGTCGTACAGCTGCGGAGGCAAAGTGGGGGAGTCCGGTCCGTCCAGCGAGCTGGCATCGAAACCAGGGGTGATCAGCAGGGGAAAATCCCGTGAGGGGAGCGGCAGGGCCACGGTCAGGAAGATCTCGGTTTCGACCAGCCCCAGGTTCTCACTCCCGCCGCGATTGAACCAGGCGCCGCTGAGGGAAAACTTCTGAAAAAAACCGCTCTTGTGTGAGGCGATGCGTCCCGTTTCCATGGTCAGCTCGTCACTGGGCAGTAACGGCTCTGACTCGGGCGAGCTTCCCATCGATCGCGCCAGGCTGGCAAACTCGGCCGCGTTCCAACCCGGGGGCGGCGGCAGCAGCGCGGACGACGCCGCGCCCCAATCGTCCTGCGGCAGCTGTACCCGCATCGGCTCCGTTGGCACAAACGCCTGATCGGTCTTCCCGGCAGACTGTACTGCCGCTGTGAAGGGATCTGGTATCGCGCTGCCGTAGGGGGGGGCTTGCCCAGCGGCGATGGCTGGCAACAGGCACAGCACCAGAAGGGCTGGCCGGACGTTTTGCAGTTGACTTCGCATGTCTGCCTTGCCGATGGCCCCACGTCTACATCACGCTGGAATGGTGCGACTCGAGCTAGTAATTCCACCCGACTCGTAACATGAATGAATCACGGATGGAAGTCGTTTCTTCCGGTGTCACGACATACACGACTTCGCGGTTGGTTACCCAGCCCGCTTCAAAGAACCCGGTCCGACGACCTTGTTGCAGTAACGCGGATTGACCCCACTCGACGCCTAACGTCAAACGAATGTCGTTGATGTCGATGCGGTCGCTCAGGCCCCCCTCCCGCTCGACCGTCCAGGCCCCGCCGCCGTATTCGCCCCCCACGTACCACCAGATATCTTGGTTTCCCATCGTGGTAAGTTGCTGGGCAAGTTTCGGGTGGGGGAAGAAAATGTCGAATCGAGTCTGCGTGTTGGGGGTCCAGAGGATGCCAAAGGCGGGGAGCAGTTTCAAGTCGTTGCGGTCGATGTAGATCACGCCGCCCCGCAACGTGGTTTGAGGTGTCATCTGCAGTCGCAACAATCCCTGGCCCATGATGCGACCGCTGTGAGTGTTGACGGTGTTGAAGTCAGAGAAGACGCCCAGTCTCACACCGACTTCACCCCCGACGGGCTTGACCGGATCGGTCGACCAACCGAAGTCGAGAAATGCGCTGTACGCGTTGGCCGGAAGGTCGCCGTGCGGCGGACGGGGACCCGACCAGAGATGGAGCGAAAACGAGGGAACGACGTACAGCGGCTGATTGCTGTACAGAAAATTCGGGAAGGCTGCCGCCACCGAGAAATCAAAATCGTTGATGCCCAACTCGTCAGCCCCGTTGCCCCCGTCGACGAACGAGTACCGTACACGCGGTGTCAGGAACTGGGTCGACGGCAGCACCCAATTGCTGGTGTTCCAGCCATTGGGGTACATCGACGGTGGCGTGGTGCCCGGTGCGGCCCCCGGTGGATAGCCGCCCGGTGGGTACGCGCCGTACGGTTGAGAATACGGAGACATGGTGGGGGATGCGCCCGGTATGCCGCCGGCCGTCCCGCCGTAGGGTGATAAGGTGCCAGGGGGTGTGCCCGGTGCGGCAGGTAAGCCGTAAGGGGACGGCACGGTGTTGAGCGTTGGAGGTACGGAGGCTGCGCCAGGGTTCATCGAATACGGATCGAAGGCCGGTGTACCCAAGGTCGACGACGGCGGAGCGGTCAGCGTCGGCGCTGCGGCCGGTGGCGCAATTCCCGTCCCTGGCTGTGTGAAATTCCCCGACTGGTAAGCCGTCATACTGGACTGTGGAAAGCGAACCGTCGGCTGAGCCCTGGCCGGACTGGCCACGAAGACCGCTCCGAGCACGATCGCACAAAACGTTTTTCTGGTGAAAACTTCCACGACCATCTCAAGTCTAAAGTGTTGGCGTGACGATACCTCACGGATCTGGGGAAAGGTGGGGTTAATTAACAGAGAGTGGATAGCGGGTCAAGACAGATCCTCCGCTGGGAGGACTGGTTCCTCGAACGCTTGGCTCGTTCTTTCGCGGAGCCGCCGCGGGAAACCACGTTGGACATCGAAGTGTTCGATGATCCCACCCACGGACAGCAGCAACTCACGTTCTATCAGGGTTTCTTACCCCTAACGCGGCCCGCGGCCGCAACCAATCAGGAAATCCGAAATCCTAAATTCGAAATCTCAAACAAATTCGAAATCCCAAGACTAAAACCTTCGCTGCCGACAAAACCACAGTCATGCGCCACAAACAGATCCCCACCACCGGGAATGCTATGGGAGGTTCCTTCCTCCGTCCTGGCCCGTTTTTGTCATTAGTATTTCTGTCATTCGAATTTGTTTGGGATTTGCTGCTTCGGATTTCGGATTTCCAACATGTGCGCACCGTGCGCATCCTACACGCGAAAACTTTACTCTAGTCCGCGCCGCTTGCCGGGCCCTCACGTTAGAGGTTGGATGCCTGGTACGAGAACGTACCGTTGTCCGCCACGTCGAGCAGTGGCAGACCGAAGACGCCCGACACGGTAGGAGAAACCGCTTTCGCGCCGCGATAGAACATGATCCCAAAAGAGACGTTCCAGGCCTCTTGTGTGAAAACATCATCGATCCCCAGCGTCGGATGAATATCGCCGCGCCGTGTGCTGGGAATTATGTACTGCAGACGGCCAAAGAGCGCCGCCCGATGGCTCAGTGGCACGCGGCCATCCAGGCCGACTACGACGCTGCCTGGATCATCTGCCCAGCCGACGTAGGTGGTGGTGTCGCCCCCGAACTGCCAGCGGTGATGCCAGAACAAATTGGCTTGATCGGTCACATTGACCATTACTCGCTGTGCCGGGGCATAGTCCTTCAGCAGGCGAAATGCAGTCCAGACGCCGAATTCATCGGACTCGTTGATCGCATAGCCGACGGACGATCGGATTTGAGCCAGTCGGAGGCTGTCAGCCCGCTCACCCGCTTCGTCCGCCATCAGGATGTCGTACACGGTGCCCCACGCCCAACGGTCCCCACATTCAACGACGCTCCGTTTGTAGAGTCCCGCCGTGGCGAAAACCTGTTGCTCAATTGGGTCGTCACGGGACAGTAAACCCTCGCGGCCGCCCAAATCGTACGCGCCGTAGCTCATGCCGATCTGGCCGCGCACCCCGCGGTCGCCAGGCAAATCGACTCCCAGATTGAATCCGCTGCGGAATCCGAAATTACTGTTGTCGTCGTCGTCGAAGATGTTCTTCCAACCGTCGCCGGCGAGGAAGACCTGAGTGTGCTGGAACAGCCCCTCGTCGGCTCCTCGGTGACTGCATTCGCAAGCGATCGCCGACGTGCCGCACGTGTCGCAACTGCCACTGGCGGCGCGTTGGACCGGCATGGGAGCGTCGGATGGACCGGGTTCGGCCGGTGCCGGCTCGATGGGTGGCAATGCCCGCAGCAGGCCCGGTTGAGTATGTGGGTCGGCAGGTGGGGCGGGCACCGTCGCATCGTGTAACGTGGTATCTCTGAATTCCCGCAGCATTTCGCCCGGAACGCGGGGGTAAAACGACTTCATCCCATGATCCGACAGGCGAAAACTGGCCTTCTGGGCCGGTTCGTGCTGGGCCGGCTCGCTGGACGAGACCGGTAGGATTTGCAGCCCGCCGTCATCCGACAAACTGCGCGTCGAACGTGCCAGCCATACGTCTTCACCACTCGCGCTTTGACCCGCTCCCCAACTCACCGTCGCAAGCACTGCTGCCCCCATCAGGTAGGCGATGTGCCGAGCGTAACATGTCATCCTTGACCCCCTTGTCGTGGTGCCGCCGCCAGAGGGGATGGTTCGAGTTGCCCCCGCCCTTCTGCCGCACTGAATTCATACCGCGTCACGGTCAGTTAAGATCGGCAGGCATTGAGGCCGGAATTTCGGAAGGACCCATACGAGTGCCAAACTTGACTTAATCAAAAAAGTTTCGCTCAGTGCCCAGGTCTTCTTGGCCGCGCCAACTATCCCATGGGTGGAGGTATCCCCATGTTCGCCAAATTGCTGGAGTTCGAATTCTCTGTTTGGCTGCGGCCAGCCGCGTCAGCGTGTTAGTCGGTATGATCGGCGCACTGTGCAGGCTGTTGTCGAAGGGTATTTCCGTTCCCGATCGAAGGACGTGGCGAACGGTGGGTGCTGCAGGAACGGAATAAATTCCGTTCTACATGCTATTTGGATGGTATTTCCGTTCCCGATCGAAGGACGTGGCGAACGGTGGGTGCTGCGGGAACGGAATAAATTCCGTTCTACGTAGGGGCCGCGTTAGGGATATTGGATGATGCTGAAGACCTCGTGATCGCCGATGAGGGCGGCCCCGTTGAGTGCCAGCAGTTCGATCGCGAAGGCACAGCCCACGATGCGAGCGCCGGATTGGTTGAGCAGTCTGCAGCAGGCATTGACCGTGCCGCCGGTGGCCAATAAGTCATCGACAACCAGCACGTTTTGCCCGACGGAGACGCCGTCGATGTGGATTTCCAGCGTGTCCGTACCGTATTCCAATTCGTAGTGCAGGGTGTGCGTTTCGAACGGCAGTTTGCCTGGTTTGCGAATGGGGACGAACGAGGCTTCCAAGGCCAGGGCCAAGGGCGCCGCGAAGATGAACCCTCTCGCTTCGGCGGCGACGACCACGTCGACTGCGCGGTCTTTGAAGTGTGTCGCCATGCGCTCCACGCACTGAGCAAAGGCTCGGGGAGCGGCGAGCAGGGGCGTGATATCGCGGAACAGAATTCCCGGTTTGGGGAAATCGGGAACGTCGCGAATGTACTGTTTCAGATCCAGTTCGCGCAGGTCGCTCATAGGTCGTTTCGCGCCGCCTCAGGGGGAATGGACCATGCTAGGCCAGTGGCCGGAGATCGAGAGCTCGCCTTTCGCCGACCCTGGACATCGCCATGATAACCGCCGCCGCCCGCTTCATTCTACTGCAGGGCGAGTTTTTCGAGCGCGAACTGCCGTTCGCGAGGGTCCTTGAGGCTGTCGGCCAGCTTGTTGAGGGCTTCGGTCTCAATCTGCCGCACGCGTTCACGGGTCAAGCCCAGTCGCTGGCCGATTTCCTTGAGCGTGTGAGGTTCGGTGTCGTTGAGTCCAAACCGCATGCGCAACACGGTCGCTTCCCGCGGATCCATCGTCTCGATCATTTCGAGCACATGCTTCAGCACGTCGTGCTCGACTAACTCATCCTCCGGGCTTTTCATCCGCTCGTCCATGATCATTTCTCCGAGCGACCATCCCGCCTCGGCTTGATCAGTTTGCGGCGTCGAGTTGTAGATTCGGATGGCCTTCTTGATGATCGGCAGTTTCTTGCGTGGCAGGCCAAGTACGCGGGCGATCTCTTCGGGCGTCGGGGTACGGCCAAGTTCTTCGGTCAGGCGGGCGTTGGCGCGACGCCACTTGGAGAGCAATTCGACCATATAGGCCGGAATGCGGATCGTCTTGGCGGAGTTGATCAGGGCTCGTTTGATCGACTGCTTGATCCAGTAGCTGGCGTAGGTGCTGAAGCGGGTGCCGACGGACGGATCGAATCCCTCCACGGCTCGCAACAGGCCCAAGTTACCTTCTTCGATCAGATCCTGCAGGCTGAGACCCTTGCCCGTGTAGCCGCGCGCTATGTTCACGACGAGCCGCAGGTTGGCACGCACCATGCGGTCGCGCGCTCGAACGTCCCCGTTGGCAATGCCATCGGCCAGATCCTGTTCGTCTTGGGCGGAGAGCAGGGAGGTTTCATTGATCTCGCGCAAGTACGTTTCCAGGGGTGTCTGCAAACTGCTGGCGGCACGCCGGCCACGCCGAGATGGCTTGATCGGTTCGTGGTCATCTTCGGTGAAGTCGTGTGGCAGGTTTGCGGGCATAGTCGTCGCTTCTTGGAGTTCCACAGTGCAGATATTCCGACAGAGATGACTATCGACGCGGGGCTGAACGACACTACAGGTAACCGCCAAGTCGACAGAGTGCGCTAACTGTGCCAACGGCAATGGGTGTAGCGAAAAAAACGACTCCGACGGTCGTAACCGTCGGAGTCGTGCAGGTGTCGTCCAAGGGCCGGCTGGACCGTGTGAGGCCATGCCGGCTGGCGCGAGGTTTCTCACCGCTTTTGGCGCGGTACAGCCGTCACAGATCCGCGGGCGGCACGCAGGTTACCGCCAGGATTCCCACAATCGGAAAGTCCCCTGTAACCGAGACTTTCGCCAGCGATCATCCCTCTCCCGTATTCGGATCACCGGCCGCCTCGGTGTTGTCTGGCGCAGCGTCGTCGCCCTGGGCAGCAACTGGCGTTTCCGGGCTGGCCGCGGGTTCCATGGGCTTGATCAGCGGGCCGGCGTCACCCAGGCCACCCTTGAGCTCTTGTCGGGGCTTGTGCTGGGCCGGTGACGACTGGCCTTGGGGCGTGGCCGATTCCTCTTCCTCAGCCCATTCCACCCGCTTGCGCGACAGGCCGATCTTGCGATCTTCCGTATCGACACGCAGGATCTTGACTTCGATCTCTTCCCCGACCTTGACGATTTCCTCAGGGTTCTCGACCTTGTGGTCAGCCAGTTCGGAAATGTGCAGCAAGCCTTCCAGGCCATCTTCCAGGCCCACGAAGACGCCGAAATTCGTGATCTTGGTGACGGTCCCCTTGACCACTTGGCTCGGCTGGTACTTGGTGGGGATGTCGTGTGCCCAGGGGTCTTGATCGAGTTGCTTCAAGCCCAAAGCAATGCGGCGACGATCCTGGTCGACCGACAGCACCTTGCAGGAGATTTCCTGCCCCTTTTCCAGCATTTCGCTCGGATGGCTGATCTTGCGGGTCCACGACATGTCGGAGACGTGCAAGAGACCGTCGATTCCTTCCTCAAGCTCGATGAAGGCGCCATAGTTGGTCAGGTTACGGACCCGGCCCTTGACGACACTGTCGACGGGATAACGGTCGCCCACGGTTTCCCACGGGTTGTCCTGGGTCTGCTTCATGCCCAGCGACAATTGCTGCCCCGTCCGGTCCACCGCCAGGATCACCACGTCAATCTCGTCACCGATCTGCACCAACTCACTGGGATGATTGATGCGTTTGGTCCAGGACATTTCGCTGATGTGCACCAGACCTTCGATGCCCGGTTCGAGCTTGACGAAAGCGCCGTAGCTCATCACATTGACGACCGAACCTCGCACTTTCGTTCCCACGGGGTACTTTTCGGCCACATTGTCCCAGGGGTTGGACTGTTTCTGCTTCAAGCCCAGTGCGATCTTCTGCTTCTCGCGATCGATATGCAGGATCATCACCTCGATATCCTGGTCGATCGAGACCATTTCGGAAGGATGGCCGATCCGTTCCCAACTCATATCGGTAATGTGCAGGAGGCCGTCGATTCCCCCCAAGTCGACGAACGCGCCGAAGTCGGCGATGTTCTTCACGATGCCTTTGCGGAGTTGCCCGACCTCGAGTTCGCCGAGCAGGTGTTCGCGATCTTCCTCACGCTGCTTCTCGATCAACGAACGGCGGCTCACGACGATGTTGCGGCGGGCTTCGTCGATTTTGAGCACTTCGCATTGCACGGTACGGCCAATATAGTCGCCGATATCGCCCGGGCGGCGAATATCCACCTGGCTCGCCGGCAGGAACACGTTGACGCCGATATCGACCAGCAAGCCCCCCTTGATTTTGCGCGTTACGGTGCCGGTGACCACCTGGCCCTCCTGCACCGTCTTCATCATGGTTTCCCATTGCAGGATCTTCTCGGCCTTCCGCTTGCTCAGCCGAACCATGCCGTGCGGGTCGTCAGCCAGGCCCGTTTCGTCCTCCATCTCTTCGATGAGCACCTGAATGGACTCACCCACCTTGGGCGGATCGTCATGCTCGTCCCATTCGTCCAGCGAGATGGTTCCCTCGCTCTTGTACCCGACGTCCACCAGCACCGCATCACCCTCGATGCGAACAATGCGGCCTTCCACAATCTTGTTGACGTCGAAGTCGCCTTCGGCCTCGATTTCTGTCACAATGGTGTCTGTGGCAGACTCCAGGGCCGCCTGAAACACTGCCTTCAGTTCCGGGTCACTTTCCAAGCTACGAATGAGATTTCGATTTACCATTTCACACTCAATTACTGTTCGTCACGCGGCGAAACCACCGGATGCCCTGCCGCTTGCGCCAGGACGCGATTCTGGCGAGGCAACTTGGTGCGGGCAGAGGCCCCCGAGGGCAACCGCAGCGGACAAGGGACAATGAGGGACCATCGTTGCCGGCCCGACTGCCACCCTGGCAGTTCTTGTGCGAGGCCTTTTTCGAAGCCCGTTACTTTATCAAATGTCCGGCGGTAGGACAACTCCGCCTCGCGTCTGGAGTCGTTGACGCTGAACCGGAATCCTGCTAAACATGCGGTTCTGCTCGTGCCCCAACGTGCGGGGCGTTGTATCTTGAGTGCCGCGGTCCTTGAAAGGAATGCTTGCTGTGGGATGCAGTGAACGAAAGAGAGAACTCCGCCGAAGACGCCACCGCCAGGTGAAGCTGGATCAATTCAAACGTAAGTCGGCTCGTGCCAATATGTCCGAAAAAGCGATCATTGCCGAGAAAATTCGCCGGTTGACTCCCGGCAGTGAGACGATTATCGCCAGTCTCGGGCTCGCCGAACGCTAAGCGATTCCATCACCTGCGGCAGCGCCAGCGGTCGGCACGGCATGGTGCGGGAAGGTTTCCCCGTTGAGCGGGCGCGGGGGCTGGACAAGGTGCCGGGGACAATGTGCCCATTGAGTCCGGTGCCGGCTGGGCCGATGGTTCGCCAGATCTTCGGTTGTGCCGGCCCTGTCCGCGACCGCTTAACGCCCACAGTCGATCGCTATGGACGGGTGCTTCCGACGGATTCGCTGTCCGAGCGGCGCTGGGGCAGCGGGAACGACAACCGCACCGGTCGTCGTGGTGGCCCGGCGAAAAAAAAGGTGGTCCGCTG
This sequence comes from uncultured Planctomycetota bacterium, assembly GCA_963802295.1. Classification (GTDB taxonomy): domain Bacteria; phylum Planctomycetota; class Planctomycetia; order Pirellulales; family Pirellulaceae; genus JAJRVM01. The sequence continues at coordinate 558,967 of CAWDIM010000026.1, forward strand.
GGCCGCGAACCACCTCGATAACTCGTCTCGATCATGACCGAAGCGGCGGACCTGCCGTGCGCCGCGCATGGTCGCGGGCGATCTACTCTTTCACTTCGAATTCGGCATCGATCGCATCGTCGTCTCCTGGCGAATTGTCGGCCGCGCGGTCTGGGGATCCCTGTTCGGCGGCGGGGCTCGCCTGCGCTCGTTCGTAGAGCGTCTTGCTAAACGCTTGTGAAGCCTGTTCCAGTTCGCCAATCGCCGACTTGATCGCTTGGGTATCGTCTCCCTTGGCCACATCGCGCGTCTTCTGGACGGCTTTTTCCAGGGGTGCCCGATCGGCCTCGCCCAGTTTGTCGGCATGCTCTTTCATCAGCTTTTCCAGCTGGTAGCACATCTGTTCGGCTCGGTTTCGCGCTTCGACCAACTCGAATTGCCGTCGGTCTTCTTCGGCGTGTTGTTCGGCATCCTTGCGAAACCGCTCGATCTCATCGTCGCTGAGGCCGGATGATTGTTCGATCCGGATCTTTGCCTCCTTGGCCGTTCCCAAGTCGCGTGCCGAAACGTTGAGAATGCCGTTCTGGTCGATATCGAATTTGACTTCGATCTGCGGTACACCCCGCGGGGCCGGCGGGATTCCCTCCAAATTGAACTCGCCCAGCACGCGGTTGTGAACCGCCATCTTTCGCTCGCCTTGATACACTTTGATCGTCACGGCGGTCTGCATGTCGGCGGCGGTGCTGAACACGTTCTTCTTCTCGACCGGAATCGTCGTGTTCCGTTCGACGAGCGGAGTCATGATGCCCCCCTCGGTTTCGATGCCAAGTGTCAGCGGGGTGACGTCCAGCAGCAGCACATCCTTGCGATCTCCCGCCAGCACGCTCCCCTGGATCGCCGCACCGACGGCTACCACTTCGTCCGGGTTGACGCCCTGGTGCGGGTCCTTCTGGAAAATATCCTTCACCATCTGGCGGACCTTGGGGACTCGGGTCGAGCCGCCCACCAGTACGACTTCGTCAATATCGCTGGGAGAGAGCTTCGCGTCCTTCAAGGCTTGCATCAAAGGCGTGCGGCAGCGGTCGACCAGCTTGTCGATGAGTTCTTCGAAGAGCGACCGAGAAACGGTCATTTGGAGGTGTTTCGGGCCCGTCGCATCGGCCGTAATAAACGGCAGATTGATATCCGTTTGAGGCACGGAGCTCAGTTCCTTCTTGGCCTTTTCGCAGGCTTCCTGCAGGCGTTGCAGGGCCATCGTGTCCTGCCGCAGGTCGATGCCGTGATCCTTCTTGAACTGACCTGCCACATGGTGGATGAGCTCTTCGTCGAAGTCGTCGCCTCCCAGGTGCGTGTCGCCACTGGTACTGATGACCTGGAATACTTTGCTTTGTGATTCGTCATCCCCCGCATCGGCCACTTCCAGCACCGAAACGTCAAACGTGCCCCCTCCCAGGTCAAAAACGACGATCTTCTCGTCCTTCTTGCGGTCCAGCCCGTAGGCCAATGCCGCTGCCGTCGGTTCGTTGATGATGCGGGCCACCTCCAGCCCGGCAATCTGCCCGGCATCCTTGGTGGCTTGGCGTTGGGCGTCATTGAAGTAGGCCGGAACCGTAATGACCGCCTTGTTGACCTTGTGCCCCAGGTACGATTCGGCCGCCTCCTTGAGCTTGCGGAGTGTCTTGGCCGAAATTTCCTGAGGTGTGTATTCCTTGTCGCCCACCTGGATCTTCACGTAATCGGACGGCCCTCCCACGACTTTATAGGGGACCATCTTCTCTTCGCTTTGAACCTCGTTATGACGCCGTCCCATAAACCGCTTCACCGAGTACACGGTGCGCGTCGGATTGGTAACGGCCTGACGCCGCGCCGGCTCGCCGACCAGTACTTCTCCTTTCTCGGTGAAGGCCACCACACTAGGTGTTAGACGATTACCTTCTGCATTGGGAATCACCTTCGGTTCGGTGCCTTCCATAATCGCCACCACCGAATTGGTCGTGCCCAAGTCGATGCCAATGATCTTTTCGCCTTCCACCATCGGGTTGTCCTCGTGAGGTGCGTGCTGTGAATGAAATTGCCACGGCATGCCAGCCGGGTTCAAGGCAATGCCTTTGATGTGTTCATGCGAGCCAGCAGATCCCGTGAGCGGCGCATGGCACTGCTTTGCGGGACATTAACAGAGTGACCGCAAAGAGCGTGCCAGTGGCGTGGTGGCGTCTGATTGTTGATGTAAGTTGTTTCATGTGTGTATGTTACGGATTTCTGGTGGCCGTCCGGTCGGTGCGGTTTGCAGGCGTGAGGATGATCGTCTGCCATTTTGGCAGATTCCACCGTGTGGTTGTGTCGACCACCCAAAGCGTGCGCCGAGCGGTTCTGCCGTTGCTTGACAGTCTCGGCGGGTGGCGGTAGAAGTGCACAGCCGGTCCTGTCCGTGTGCGAGGTTCTCGGTCTGCGAAGGTCTGACTTGATCGGCCTGTCGAATAATGACTCTGACACATTTCGTTTGCTGCCTTATTGCGTAATCCCTCATCCTCGTCCCCGCAACGCGGTGCCCGCCCATGCCCAAGAAAAAGAACCCACGATCCCCCGCAGGTGCCACCGGTGGCGGTCCGCCGACGCTGGCCCAGATACGAAAGCAGGTCGAGCGGTTGGACCGCGAGTTAGTGCGGCTGCTCAACGAGCGTGCAGCTACTGCTCGGCAGGCGGCGGGCTCGGATGCCGCACAGGCGGGAGCGAGTGCCGACTTCGAGCAGGACACGGCGTCGATCGAAAACGCCGTGGTGGCCAATAAAGGGCCTTTGAGCGAGAGGGCGATTCGGGGTGTGTTTCGTGAGTTGCTCAGCGGAACGCGTGGCCTGCTGCGGGAGCTTCGCGTGGTCTATTTGGGGCCCGAATACAGTTACAGCCACATTGCGGCCGTGGAGCAGTTTGGCACCAGTGCCGAACTGGTCCCGGTGTTGACGATTGCTGCGGTGTTTGATGCGCTGAATCGACGCCAAGCCGATTTTGGTTTGGTCCCGATTGAGAATTCGACAGACGGTCGCGTGGCCGACACGCTGGATATGTTTGCCCGACTGCCGGTGCGGATCTGTGGCGAAGTGCAACTGCGTATTCACCACTACTTGCTGGGTAAATGCCCGCGATCGGAGGTGCAAGAGGTGTACAGCAAGCCGCAGGCGTTGTCCCAATGCCGTATGTGGCTGGCCAAACATCTTCCCGAGGCGCGGACTGTGGAGATTGCCAGTACCGCCGCGGCGGCGCGGTTGGCAGCCGAGAAACCGGGCGCGGCCGCGATCGCCAGTCGGCAGGCCGGACTCAACTACCAGCTTGACTTCCTGGCGGAGGAAATCGAAGACAATCGGCACAATGTGACGCGGTTTGCGCTGATTGGCGACCGTCCGGGGCGGCGGACCGGCAACGACAAGACCTCGTTGATGTTCGAATTGCCGCATCAACCGGGATCTCTGGCGGATGCCATGTCGGTCTTCAAGCGAAATCGCCTGAACCTCACGTGGATCGAGTCGTTTCCCATGCCCGAAACGCCGAATGAATACCTGTTTTTTGTGGAATTCCAGGGGCATCCGGATGAAGTGCGGACCAAGCGAGCGCTGGCCTCACTGGCCCACAAAACGGTGCGTCTCGAGGTCCTCGGTTCGTACCCTTCGGCAACGCTGATTCACTAGTGGGGACGGGACGTTGACGCGGCCGGCAACGCCGGCACGCGGGGCCGAGGATGGCTGCGGCCGGACCCTCGACGCCAACGTGGCCCACTGCTACACTGCCGGATTCGATAATGTCCCGCTGCGAACGTATTGGGTTGTGCTTGCCCCAGGCCGACTCGTCGCCCCGCTCTGGCCGGTTGCCTGGAAATCGGTAGGCCCGCACAGCGGTGGGTGACTTGACGAGGTGTCGGCAGACGGTGGGCCGTCGGCTGGCCACGGGCTGAGCTGCCTTCATCGTCCAGTCGCGGCAGTTGGCTCTCTGCTGCCAAGTAAGGGCCTCGGATCGCCTGCCACCGCGTCGCCGGAGGCCATTTGTCGAATCGATTCCCCGCTCGCTTGGGATAACGCTGAGCGGGTTCGTGATGTGGGCGGACCGCGATTTTCGCGGCCACCGCGGCGGAGAGACAGGTTCATTTTCACTGCACCAATGTGGGGAATAACGAAGTGAGACGTCCATTTATCGCCGGAAATTGGAAGATGAATTTGACGCGTGCCGCGGCAGTCGCCTTGGCCCAGGAGATCGCCGCCAAAGCGGGCTCGACGGGACACGTGGACTTGGCGATCTGTCCCCCCAGTGTCTATTTGGAGGCGGTGGGGGCGGCGCTGCAAGGGACTGCGGTTGGCTTGGGGGCACAGAATATGTACCACGAAGCGGAGGGGGCTTTTACCGGTGAAATCAGCGGCGGCATGCTGCTGGATGTCCACTGTCGCTACGTGATTCTGGGGCATAGCGAGCGGCGGCACATTCTGGGTGAAACCGACGAGGACGTGAATCGGAAGGTGAAAGCGGCGCTCCAGTTGGGCTTGACGCCGATCGTCTGCGTGGGGGAGACGTTGGACCAGCGGGATGCCGGGCGCACCTGCGACGTGGTGGGAGGGCAATTCACCCATTCGCTGGCCGGATTGAGCAATGAGCAGATACAGCGAGTCGTGATCGCGTATGAGCCGGTCTGGGCGATTGGCACCGGCCGGGTGGCCACTCCGGCACAGGCCGAGGCCGTCCATGCCGATCTTCGCAGATTGCTGGAAACCAGCTACAATACCGCGGCAGCCGAGGTGGTTCGGATCCAATACGGTGGCAGCGTCAAGCCGGACAATGCCCGCGAACTTCTCTCGCAAAAAAATATCGATGGGGCGCTGGTGGGTGGTGCCTCGCTGAAGGCAGACAGCTTTTTGGGGATCGCGGCCGGGGCGCCAATTGCCTGACCGCCCGCCGTAGTCCCTCTTGGGCGTGGGTATTCATGACCGTTGTTTCGGTGGAAGGAAGCTCAGTGCGATGGCTGCATGGACAATTCTCTTTGGCGTCTTGTTGTTCTCAATAGCGCTGTTCCTGATCCTCTTGGTGCTCGTCCAGCGAGGCCGTGGCGGCGGATTGTCCGGTGCGCTGGGTGGCATGGGGGGGCAGAGCGCTTTCGGGACGAAAGCAGGTGACCTGTTCACGCGCATCACGATCGTGGTGGCCACCGTGTGGATTCTGCTCTGTATCGGCGCGATCCTGGTGTTAAATCCTCAGCGGTCAAGTGCTGGCCGTGGTGGTGGGGAAGGGGTTGATTACCGTACGCCGGCGGTGGAAGGGCGGGGCGGAAAGCCCGCAGCGGAGGACGCCAAGAGCGAGGCCGCGAAGGCCGCGATGCCCGAGTCCGGCGGGGTTGGCGGGGTAGGTTCCATCGAGGCCGAATCGCCGCCGGCCGGTGAGTCGAAGGATGCCGGTGAGTCGGCGGGATCCGCCGAGTCGAAGAAATAGCGGCTTTCCGGCCCGTTGGCCGTGTGAAGCGGTGACCGAGAGGGGGTCCCGGGGTGGGGGCCTCTGGAGGGCTGACGGACGGCGCGGCCGATTCCGCGTCCGGCGAAGTACGTCGGCGGTGTGACGCCACGGTGGTGCTCGCTGTTTGGCTGCGTGGGAGCCCGCGCAATCCACTTACGTCTGATCGTTCTGTCTGATACCGATGGGAGTGTCTTCCTTTGCTCCTCAGCATGACCGGACATGGTGAAGCACAGATGCGGCGAGAGGATCTCTCGGTGGCCGTGGAAGTGCGCACGCTCAACAGCCGCTACTTCAAGCTGAACTTACGGGCCGGTGAGTGCTTCCTGTCATTGGAGCCTCGCATGGAGGCGGTGGTGCGGAGCCGGGTCCGCCGCGGCACGGTTCAGATTTCTTTGCGCATCGACCGTGATATGACGCCCGAACGATTCCGCTTGAACGACGTGGTTCTGGCCGGCTATCGCCGGCAGTTGGAGGAGTTGTGCGACAAGCTGCACGTGGCGGAATCGGTTCACCTGGAGTCCTTGCTGGCACTGCCCGGGGTGATTGATGAGCGGGCGACGGAGATGGGGTGCACCGAAGCCGATTGGCCGTTGATCGAGGAGGCACTCGCTGCGGCGCTGCAGAGTCTGGACCAGATGCGGCGTGACGAAGGGCGGGCGATGGAAGCGGATTTGGAAGCGAACTGCCAGGTGATTTCGCAGGATCTGGACCACATCGTGGCACGCTTCCCGCAGGTTGCCGAGGCGTATCGCGGGCGGTTGACAGAGCGATTGAACAAGATCCTGGCGGAGCACGACGTGCAGATCGAGCCGGGGGACGTGTTGCGTGAAGTGGGCGGATTTGCGGAGCGCAGCGATATTTCCGAAGAATTGGTGCGTCTGCGGAGCCACATTGATCAGTTCCGAGCGATCATGCAATTGTCGGAGAGCAGTGGCCGCAAGCTGGATTTTCTGACGCAGGAGATGTTTCGCGAGGCCAATACGATCGGCTCGAAGGCGAACGACGCCGTGATTGCCGGACATGTCGTCGACGTGAAGGCGATGATTGAACGCATGCGGGAGATGATCCAGAACATCGAATGACAGCGCTCAGCGGCATCCTAGTAATCATCTCCGGTCCGTCAGGGGCCGGCAAATCGACGGTAGTGCAGCGTTTGCTCAACGACTGCCCGGTCCCTCTGCGGCTGAGCGTTTCGGCCACGACGCGGGCCAAACGCCCGGGCGAGGAGGACGGGCGGCATTACCACTTTCTGACCCAGGAAGAATTTCGCCGGCGGCGGGAAAACGGTGAGTTTCTCGAATGCAAGGAGGTTTTTCAGCAGGGGGATTGGTACGGCACATTGCGCAGCGAGGTGGCCACTGGCCTTGCCGAGGGGAAGTGGGTACTGTTGGAGATTGATGTCGCCGGTGCCCTCGCGGTTCTGGAGCAGGTGCCGGACGCGGTCACGATCTTTCTGCACCCGGGCTCCCTGCAGGAATTGGAGACGCGGCTCACCGCGCGGGGCACGGAAACCGACGCCTCCCTCGCCCGCCGGCTGGAAGTGGCACGCCAGGAGATGACGTTTGTCAACAAGTACCGGTACGAGGTGATCAATGACTCGGTCCCCCGTGCTGTGGCGGAAATCTGCGGTATCCTGCAACGATTCGGAGAATGACTGCATGCTCGAAGAACTGAAAGAAGAAGAAATCGTCAATAAGGTCGGGGGCCGGTTCAAGCTGTCGACATTGATTCAGAAGCGGCTCGTTCAGCTCAATGCCGGGAGCCGCGCCCTGGTCGACCTCGACACCGGTGACAAGATGTCGATCGTGCTCCGCGAAATCATGCACGACAAGATCTACCTCGACAGCTCCAACGAAGTGAAGATCACCGGGGAACTGCCGGAAACGGGCGGCGCTCCCGAATTCAACCCGATGGACATTTGACGGTGCCATGATCGATCGTGAAGTTCTGATCGGGATCACTGGTGGCATCGCCGCCTACAAGACCGCCGCGCTCGTCAGCCAGTTGGTGCAGGGGGGGGCTCGGGTGAGCGTGGCGATGACCGAAGCGGCGACCGAGTTCGTGGGTGTGGCCGCGCTGGCCGCACTCACGGGGCGCCCGGTGGCTACGCGAGTGTTTGACCCGAACCTGTTTCCGCTCGGTCCGCATATCGAACTGGCGCAGCGGGCCGATCTGTACTGCATCGCCCCCGCCACGGCCGATTTCCTCGCCAAGGCGGCGCATGGTCAGGCCGATGACCTCGTCTCGACACTCTATCTCTGCTTCGCCGGACCCGTGTTGATGGCCCCCGCCATGAATCCCGACATGTGGGCCAAGCCAGCCGTGCAACGCAATGTGCAGCAACTCCGCGACGACGGAGTCGTGATTGTGGCCCCCGACGACGGGTGGCTCAGTTGCCGTCGCTCCGGGCCGGGGCGGATGGCGGAACCCGATCGGATTCAGCTCCAGATCGAGTCGGCGCTGGCCGCGCTGTAACCTCCGTGAGGGTTTCCCGCGCGGGGGGGTGTCGTGAGCGAAATCCACCACAACGATGGCTACTCCCATGGCGCGTATTCTGATCACTTCCGGTCCCACACGACAGTACATCGATCCGGTGCGTTATCTGACCAACGCCTCGAGTGGTCGCATGGGCTGCGCACTGGCCCGCGCGGCCATCGCACGCGGGCATGAGGTAGTCATCGTCAGCGGGCCGGTCCATCTTCAGTATCCCGCCGGCGCACGTGTCGTGAGTGTCGTCAGCACGCAGGACATGCTGGAAGTATGCTGCCGTGAATTCGACCAGTGCGATGGTTTGATTGGTACGGCGGCACCTTGCGATTATCGTCCCGAGCAGGTTGCCACGCGGAAGATCGCCAAGACGGGCGAGCCGTTGCTGCTGCAATTGGTCGAAACACCCGACATCGTCGCCACGCTCGGTTTACGTAAACGCGCCGGCCAGTGGCTGGTGGGCTTCGCCCTGGAAACGGACGACCGGCATATCCGCGCGATGGTGAAACTGGAGAAGAAAAGCTGCGATCTGATGGTGCTTAATGGGCCGCAGGCCATCGACGCCGAAACAAGTCACGTGGAACTGATGGATCGGCGGGGGCAGATTATCACCTGCCTGACTGGTGCTAAGCAGGCGATCGCCGACGCCTTGCTGGATGTGATCCAAACTCGCTTGATCGATCATGTGCCGACCGCCTGACGGGTGTTTTCCGGACGCCCGGCGAACAGCACGGCGAGCGCCCCGGCGAACGCGAACATGCTCAATCCCAGCATGCCCACGATCCACGGACTGACCCGGTCCACATCAGGGGCCGGTCCCATCAACGTCGCCATCACGATGGCAAAGCCATTATTGCCCATATGCCCGAAAATCGCCGGCCAGACCGAATCGGCCCGCCAGGCCACGACACCGAGCCAGATACCCAGTGGGAGGACCGCCACGGCATGCATCGGATCCATATGCGCGGCGGCAAAAAACGCGGAACAAATGCCTATCGACGTGACGGCCGACAGCCGCGTCAGTAACCGGCGTTGCAGATATCCTCGAAACAGCATCTCTTCCACGAAACCGGGCAATACGCTGACCAGCAGCAGGAGCACGACCAGCGAACTTGCGGAGTGAAACTGAAACATCCGCTCAAACATCTTCAGCTGTTCGCTTGGTTCCGCGGTAAATCTCGACATGATCAGGCTGGAGAACCACCCGATAACCGGCGTGCCCAACAGGAACAGCGGCCACGTCCAAGGCGGCAGTCGTCCCGAGTGCAGGCCCAACCGCGCCCGCCACGGTTCGCGAGATAGCGCGGCGGCACCCAGCGCCACGGCCGCGAACGTCAGCTGGCCGGGAAGCACAAGCACTGCCAGGCCGAACTTCGAGTCGGCCAATTTCTCGAGCCAGGCTCGCAGCTCTTGTGGTTGAGGCGGCCAACGGAGGTCGCCTGACGCGATGGCTGCGACAACCATCACTACGCCCGATACCACCGTCGCCGACAGAATGGCGAATGCCCCGACCACGAACACCGGCCAGAGCCGTGGCACGTCCGGCACTAGTTCCGCCACCAGTACGTCTTCCTCTCCGGGCGGGACTCCGAGCGCCGGCGGTTGTAGCGGAGAAGGCGGCGTGGTCGGTGGCCACCCGTGGTCCGGGGCGGGGGAATTGGGCTCAGGCATGCACATCCATCTCCCGGCGGCGGTGTATCGCGGCAGACAATAACTCTGGAGGCACATCGTAAAGGTCTGGTGCAGTCACAATCAAGATCCCGCGCCGTCGCCGACCCTCGGATGCCTGATCAAGAAAAGTCATTCCGGGGCAGCTTCGTCTTGGTTGGTCCAGCCATAGGTCACTTCCATGGCTTGCCGCACAGCACGCATGATCTCCGGAAATCGTACCGGTTTGCGGAGGATCGAAAAGGCGTCCGCGTCGCGTGCTTCCTTGACCAGCCCGTCATCGACGCCAGCCGAAATCAGAATGCAGGGAAGCAGTAGTCTCGCGCGTCGAATCTGTCGGATGATCTCCAGGCCGTTCATCCGCGGCATGTGCATGTCGGTCAGCAGCAAGTGGACGGATTGCTCGCGGACAATGGCCAGCGCTTCGTCGCCGTCCCGCGCCATGAGCGTGTGAAATCCCCGCGGGGCGAACGCATTGCGCAGCGTCTCTCGAAACGCCGTATCGTCATCCGTTATGAGCATTGTTGGAGGAGATATCAGCACCCGTCCAACCCTTCCGCACAAAAGCGTCTGAATGAAAAGGACCCGCGACCTGCCTGCGTTGGGGGCCGTGAATGGCTTTCAGGTTACCTGACCTGCCGCAGTTAACGCTACAACAGTTTTCCTAGCAGTCAAACTCGCCCCGGTACCGCTACATTGAGCAATTATGGTGCCAGCCTGCTGGAGGGGGCCCCGTCAAATACTGTACGCCGGGTCCTAAATCCTTGCCAGCTAATACATTCATGAAAACTGGAAGCGTTCGATTTGTCAAACGATTGTGCGCTCGTTTAGCCCGCCAGTCCAAGCTGAGCCGCCTAATCTGCTGCCAAAACGACAGCGTGCTGCGATCACTGCAGGGCGGGCAGGGGGCGGTGACCGACTCGCTGGCCGGAGGCAACGAAGGGGGCTGCGGTCGCTGTCGCGTCGATCCACTCGTGCGAAGTGACGGTTTCTCCGCGTCGCAGATCGCGCTAGAAAGAAAACGGGAAGGTACGTGCTGGTCCCCCTTGTCCGACGCGGGAGGTGAGCCATTGCGGGGCGGCTGGCAACCCTGTTGCGACGTGAAACGGCCACCGTACAATGGGTTCAGGTCATGATGCGGTGACAGCCTCGCTGGTGCGGCAGCCCGAGCTCGTCTCGCGTTTCCCTTGTCTGGCTTGGCCCTAGTTCAACTCGTTTCTTCCCAAGTGCGGTGGGATTGAAAGGAATCCGGTGGCTACAACATCGACCTCTCGGCCATTCCTGGCTCGGCACGAGTTTCTGATTCGGCGTCTGCATTCGGTGACGGGATTGGTTCCCGTCGGTGCCTTCCTGACGGTGCACTTGTTGGCGAATGCCAGTGTGTTGGAGAGTCCGTCGGCGTTTCAACGGATCGTGTATCAGATCCATTCACTGGGCAACTTGCTGCCGGTCGTCGAGTGGGCGTTCATCTTCCTGCCCATACTTTTTCACGGACTACTGGGGATCGCGATCATTCTGAGCGGTTCGATGAACACGACCAGGTACCCTTACGCGAGCAACGTGCGTTACATGCTGCAGCGCGTGACAGGCGTGATCGCGTTTGTGTTTATTATGTGGCATGTGTTCCACATGCATGGCTGGTTTCACGCGGAAACCTGGCTTGAGCACGTCGCGGAGCCATTGGGGGGGCACCAGTTTCGCGCTTACAATGCCCCCTCGACGCTCAACGCAGCGATGTTGGCGTCTCCCGTCATACCGGTGCTCTACGCAGTCGGCGTGCTGTCGAGTGTCTACCACTTCGCGAATGGACTCTGGACCATGGGCATTACCTGGGGCGTGTGGACTAGTCCCGCGGCGCAGCGGCGCGCCACCCGACTGTGTGGCGCAGCCGGTTTGCTGTTGGCGATCGTCGGCATGTCGGCCTTGTACGGGGCCGTGACAACCGACCCGTCCAAGGCGGTGTTGGTGGAGGACGCGATGTACAAGGCGAAGGTTGCCTCGGGAGAGTTGTCACCGAACGATCACAAGAGAGCGATCTCGGCCGCTGAAAGTGAAGCGGCGCGGAGCGTGCATTAGGGCCGCGGTTGCGATGCCCTGCCACGGTCATCCCGTGGCGACTGGTCGGCAAGTATCGACAGGGCGACGGTGGAGGGCGGGGGCGGGGTGCCAGAACGGCTGGGTGTCCGAGTGACGGAGTTGGCGGGGTTTTCCACAGGCAAGCTAACAGGGCGACAGGCGGAAGGTAAGCAGATGGCACAACAACGAGTGATGGTGATCGGCGGTGGATTGGCTGGTTTGTCAGCCACGATGAAACTGGCCGAGTTGGGGATCCACGTTGACCTGATGAGTCTGACGCCGGTCAAGCGGTCGCACAGCGTTTGTGCTCAGGGTGGAATCAACTCGTGCAATGACCAGACGCGGCAACTGGGCGATTCGGAGTGGAAGCATTATGACGACACGGTGTACGGCGGAGATTTTCTGCAGCACCAGCCGCCCGTGAAGGAAATGGCCGATTGGGGGCCGAAGATCATCGACTTGATGGATCGGCTTGGGGTAACTTTCAATCGGACTCCCGAGGGTTTCTTGGATCGGCGGCGATTTGGTGGCACGCTCTTCAAACGCACCGCGTTCGCCGGCGCGACGACGGGGCAACAGTTGTTATACGCCTTGGACGAGCAGGTATTGCGTTGGGAGGCAGCAGGGCGCGTCACCAAGTACGAGTATTGGGATTTTCTTGGTCCGATCCTGGACAACCACGGCGTCTGCCAGGGGTGTGTCGGCCAGGACCTGATATCGATGAAGATCCGCGCGTTTCCGGCCGATGCGGTAGTCGTCGCCTCCGGTGGTTGCGGATTGATTTACGGCCGATCCACGATGTCGATGGTCTGTACCGGCAGTGCGGCGAGCCGCTGTTTTCAGCAGGGGGTGAAGTACGCCAACGGTGAGTTCATTCAGGTCCATCCGACGGCCATTCCCGGGGCCGACAAGCTGCGGTTGATGAGTGAATCGGCGCGCGGGGAAGGGGGACGCGTCTGGGTGCCGCGCAAACCGCAGGATGCGCGAAATCCGCGTGATATACCCGAAGACGAACGGTACTACTTCCTCGAAGATCGCTATCCGGCCTACGGAAATCTGGTTCCGCGCGATATCGCCACGCGGGAGATCTTCGACATTTGCGTGAACGAGGGGTTGAGTGTCGAGCCGGATCGGCAATGTGTATATTTGGATTTGACGCACCTTCCTCGTCACGATTTGGACCGAAAACTGGGTGGCATCCTGGAGATTTACGAAAAGTTCCAGGGGGTCGATCCACGTGAGGTGCCGATGAAGATCTTCCCCGCAGTTCATTACTCCATGGGGGGCCTGTGGGCGGACTACGAGGCGTCGGCTAGTGGCGGGCTGAAAGTCGGCTCGCCCGTCAATATGATGACGAATGTGCCGGGTCTTTATGCGATTGGAGAGTGCAATTACCAGTACCACGGTGCCAATCGCCTGGGCGCCAATTCCTTGTTGAGCTGCATTTTCGACGGCTTGGTGGTGGCTCCTGGTGTGGAGGCGTCGTTGAAGTCGCGAGCGTCCTCGGCGGCCGACCAGAGAGCGTCGTTGTACGACAGTGCGGTGCAGCGTCATGAGGAACTCCACGAATCGCTGCTCCACCGCCCGGCGGGGGGCGAAAACCCGTACCTGCTCCATCAGCAATTGGGCGACGTGATGACGAAGGCGGCCACGGTCGTCCGCCGCAACGATCAGTTGCAGGAGGCGGTGGAGAAAGTGGCGGAACTGGCTGAGCGAGCCACGCGTTGCTCGTTGTCGGACACCGGCAATTGGACGAACCAGAATGTCGTTTTCACCAGAGCACTGCTCGATATGTTCCCTTTGGCCAAGACGATTGTGCAAGGGGCGTTGGCCCGCGACGAGTGTCGCGGAGCCCATTTTAAGCCTGAGTTCGCCATGCCCAGTTTAACCGCGGACGATCCGGCCGAGCGACGGAGACAGGCTGAACAGTGGTGCGATCGCTTCGACGAGAACAATCGCAAGTGGCTCAAATCGACCATTGCCACGTGGGATGGCAAGAGCGTGAAGCTCACGTACGAAGACGTCAATACGTCTCTCATTCCGCCCCGTCCGCGCCTCTATGGACTGGTCGGTGCGGAAGAGATTGACGAGGTATGGAAGAAACGAGCTGCTGCTCGACAGACTTCCGCGGTGTCGACACAGTGAGGCCCCGTCGCGTCCATTGCATGCGGTGCTGGGGTGACATCATTGTGAAACATCCTGTTGCTTGATCCATATTCACGAGGCGCGAAGAACCCATGGCTGCTACCCAACACGGACGCCCGACTCCCGAGTCGATTGACGTGCGCATCCTCCGGCAGGATGGGCCCCACCAACCGAATTACTGGGAGCGTCATCGCGTTCCTTACGAACGTGACATGAACGTGATCAGTGTTCTGCAGAAAATCGCGGCCCAGGCCCAGACGGTGGAAGGGAAGAACGTGGCGCCGGTGGTCTGGCACTGCAATTGCCTGGAAGAGGTCTGCGGCGCCTGCACGATGCTGATCAACGGGCGTGTGCGGCAGGCCTGTTCCGCCTTGGTCGATCGCCTGCTGGAGGATCGGCCGAGCGAGATCGAATTGCGGCCGCTCACGAAATTTCCCGTCGTGCGTGATCTGATGGTGGATCGCAGCCGTCTTTTCCGGGCCCTGAAAAAAGTCCGTGCCTGGATCGATGTCGACGGGTACTACGATTTGGGGCCTGGCCCGCTGCAATCGCAAACAGCCCAGGAGCAGCTCTATCCGCTCAGTCAATGCATGAGTTGCGGCTGCTGTCTGGAAGCCTGCCCGCAGTACACCTTGGTCGACGTGGTGCGCCAGGAAGGCGAGACGGACGAGCAGTTTGCGCAACGGAAAGCGGAGGTCTACGATCGAGTCTTCTTGGGGGCGCACGCCATCAGCCAGGCGATGTTATTCAACGCTCATCCCACCGGTCGACGCATCGCCGCCGAGCGGCTGGATGCTCTGATATCCGAAGGGGGGATTCAGGTGTGTGGAAATGCCCAGAACTGTGTCGCCGTCTGCCCCAAGCAGATTCCGCTGACCACCTCCATTGCGCGGGCTGGTCGCGCCACGGCGGTTCATGCCATCAAGCAGTGCTTCGACAAATAGCCTGACGCGGCCGGCGGCTGCACCCTACGTCGAACGGAATTCACTGCGTTCCCGCAGTATCCGAGACCAACCATTTGCTTGGAGGGAGACCGGCGATTGCGTGCACCAAGCGGCGCGCACCGCCGACCGGTGTCACCGACTGGCGGCGGACATGTCCCCCGGGCCAGGAATGACGTGTCACGCATCAATTCCGAAAACTTGCCGGCCACCCGCACTGAATCCCGCCAGCGGGCGAACGATCAGATCTCCGGGAGTTCATATCCGCGACGTCGAGGGCGAGCCAGGTAAGTGTTGGCTTCATCGTCATCGGGGAAGATCTCTTTCTCGGGATCCCACCGCAACTTGCGGCCCAGTTGACGGGCGATATTGGCCAGATGACAGACGCTGATCGATCGATGGCCGATCTCCACATCGGCGTTGGGTTTGCCGCGGGTCTTGATGCAATCGAGCCAGTTCTGGATGTGCGGTCGCGCGACCCAGCCTTCGCCTTCCCAGATGTCGGCCGTGGCCGGTTCCGGCGGATGCGGCACGAAATCGGGCGGGTTCGTGGTGAACTTGTTGCGATTGATTTCGATCTTGCACTTGTCTCCGATAAACACCGCGCCCCCCATTGGCCCTCCCGTTCGTTCATAACGCACCTCAACGCCGTTGGCGTACCGCATGTGGACCTCGCCATTGAGATCGGGAGTGGTGCCGACCGGCCAGATTTCAGTCGGGCCGGTCTCGCTGGTGCCCAGTGCCCATTGGATTTGATCTACGCCATGAGCGCCCCAGTTGGTCATTTCGCCTCCCGAATAATTGCGCCACTGCATCCAGCCGAATTGCAGAGCCGCATTGAACGGCAAGAGTGGCGTTTGGCCGCACCATTGATCCCAATCATCACCGTCAAGGATCGGCTGTTCCGGGAGTCCCTCGTAGATGCGAGGTCCCGGGTAGTTGACGGCCGACACATACTTCAGCTTGCCGATTCCTCCGCTGCGAACCAGTTCGCAGGCGAACCGATTCATTTCCATCGTTCGCTGCTGACTTCCCACCTGAAACACGCGCGCGTATTTGCGGGCCGCCTGAACCAGCGTTCGTCCTTCCGAAATCGTGAGCGTCAGGGGCTTCTCGGCATAGACATCCAGCTCAGCCTGGCAGGCGTGGATGCAGGGCAGGACCCGTCCGTGATCGGGCGTGGCGACGACAACGGCATCCAGCTTCTCGCGGTCGAGCATCTGGCGATGATCCTGGTACGTCCGCCAGTCGGTCTGCTTCTGCTGCAGCGTTTCGGTCATCCGCTGCACGTAACAATCGCAGATGGCGACAATCTGTCCGTCCGCGGGCACGAAGTCCATGAGTTGCCGAGCGCGGCCACCCGTGCCGATGAAACCGATTACCACCCGCTCGTTCGCACCCGGACGTCCGGGCTTGCCGAGCGCCGAGGAGGGAATGATCAGCGGGGCGGAAAAACCGATGGCGGCGGCGGCTGACCCGGCGAGAAATTTGCGGCGTGAAAAGGGAGTGGATCGAGCCATCATGTTGCTGCCTTCTGAGATTCGCGGAGGGAGTGCAAGGTGTGAGGTGGCGGCCGCGAAGCCGAGCGAGGGGCAGCGCGGCAGCACAACAGGTCGACTCTCACAGCATATCCTCCCGCCGACCCAACGGAAACGGGCCGTCGCCTTCCCTCGCCGCGAGAGCGGGCTCGAC
This sequence comes from uncultured Planctomycetota bacterium, assembly GCA_963802295.1. GTDB lineage: Bacteria > Planctomycetota > Planctomycetia > Pirellulales > Pirellulaceae > JAJRVM01. Next base: position 575,439 of record CAWDIM010000026.1, read on the forward strand.
TGCGTCGCGCAGGCCCGCCGCTGTGTTGGTACGCCCGAGGATGCGGCCGACAGGGCGACTGTCTTGGTGTATCGACGCTGGCCAGCTGTGGCCTCCACCGTAGTAAACCCGGTGGAAGCCGGCTCAGGCAGATCGCCCCACGCGAGCGGACGGGCCGGTCCTCCGCCAGCACCCGTCCGACGGCGGAAACGCATCTCCTTGGCATGGCACACCGCATTTCAGCGTCCAGGACCCGACCTTTCAACAGCCGCCTAACCCGATGCCAGACTGTGGCAATGCACCAGCTCAGCCAGTCCTCACTCGCGAGAAGGTTCGACCAATGAGTCGTGCATGAACTGCGGAGCCGTTACACCCATCGATACGTAAATACTCATCAAGCCGTCCACGGACATTCTGGCGGCGATGACACATTCGGCCGGGACGAATAACAGGCCTCCACCAAAGGGGACCGGAGCTGTGGGAACGATCACAATCTTGTAGTCTCGACCGGCGACATGATAGGTCTGAGGCGAAACGAGCAAGGCCAGAAAGCCGACACCATGATCGCCACCAAAAATACAGTAGACGACACTCATCCCTTTCAAGTCGGCTGGATCCTGTCGATCGAGCATGGAAACCAGCTGTTTCGAAGTGTTGTAAATCCCTCCGATCACCGGCACGCGATTGAGCACGGCGTCGGTGAGCGTTTGCAGCAGTCGTCTCGCGCCTGTTTCCACCGCGACACCTAACAAGAACACGGATGCCAGAACCACAGCCCAGCCGATGAGGTAGGCCAGTGTCTTGTCTTCGGGTGAGAATTGCCAACCGAGGTTGCGGACGCCCCTCCCCACGGTCGTCTCGGGACCGACAAACCGCTGCAGGAACCCCGCCACCCAAATCACAATGGCAATGGTCACGACCAGCGGCAGGACCGCGAACGCGCCGGCCAGAAAATAGCGAAACAGCCTTTTTCCTACACTTCTCAATGTGTTCATCGTCAGCATCTCTCCGCTCGCCACGGTCACTCATGTGGCCGCATCATACGGCAAGTTCCGGCCGGTTGCCTACAGCAATCCAATCTGTCGCCGGGGCGGGCTGCCCAGGCCCCACTTCCAGGCCGCTGCGGACCCGCCGGGACGCTCTGTCAGGGTCGGCGATCCACGGAGATTGGCCGTTGGTTGTCGGCCCCTGCGTGTTCCCAGGTCTTTGGTGGAACGGGAATCTTGTTTCGACGGCGCGCCGACGAGGATGTCGGAGTTATTTGGTGCCGAGCCGCACGATTTTGGCGGCATCAACACTGTCAGGCAGCGCGGCTATCACGACCGGCTGCCACGTGTCGTAGGTCCCTTTTTGCAGGGCGCTCAAGGCCGTTTCGAGTGCGGCGATTTCCGTGGCGGCGCTCGCTGCGACCTGGGAGAATGCCGCGAGCAGGAGGCGGTAGGCCGACGTACCACGGCGAGGGACGTAGCGGCGGTGTTTGAGCCACCCGATCAGCGCATGGACCGAGTCGATGCCGGGCGGGACACTCGAGCAAGGCTTGTCCCGACAGTTGGGATCGGCATATTCGCTGCCCGACCTGGCGGTTTCGGGCACTGGTGTGTTGGCGAGGTCCTCGATCACGGAAGCTGGCGCCATCCGCTCGAAGACAGTGAAGGCGCCCCACATCAAGTTCAATTGGCTCAGTGGCAGATCCTCACCGTTTTGGATCTTCGACGCCGCTTGCGCATGACGCTCGAGACGCGCGATCCGCCGCTCGGTTTGGCGACGGAAGCGGTGCAGGCGTTTGAGCGAAAACTCGAGTTCTCGTGCCACATCGGTCTTCATGCGAGCGACGGCCCACTGCTGAGCGGCCACGGCCAAAGTGAGTTCGGCTTTGGCAACCTCGGATTTGTACTTCCCCAACGCCTCGACGAACTGCAGTTGAAGGGCCGCCACCTCGGCCCATTGCTCAAAGGCGAGTACCAGGTTTTCCCGATCTTCGTCGGCCATGGTTGCGTTCCCCCCAGGGGCGATGCATGTCGATGTTGCTCACGCGATTACCGAGCGGGACAGCGTTCTATTACGGTTCTATTACGGTGAATCGCAATTTGAATCGAGTACCCGTCGTCGCGATCGGCGGTCCAGATCAATTCCCATGAAGTGACACGTGAGGATGGACATTTGCGGGAGAATGGGGTCTAAGTGCTGCAAGTAAAACAGTTTGGGGGAGGTGCTCGCGATGCGAAGAGTCGCTGGCAGCGGTGACTACGCCGCTCTAGGCTGAGTGGTGTCTGCGAGTGCAGAGTGGCCACCGTCTTGCTCAGAAGAGGGGCTTTTCTTCGGATGGCGATGATCCATGTTGCTTGATGGTTGCCGCGTGGGTACCATGTAGTGGTAATCCTACCCGTAGAGCGAGGCTCGGGGCGCCCAGCGGCGCAGCGGGCTTGCCACACCCGAACGCTCTGGAATTTTTGTACGCTCTGGAACTTGATGAGCGGCAGGCGGCCGTCTTTCAGTCTCATGACGACAACACCCACGGCAACCCGTGTTTCGCTGCAACCGGCGGTTTCCTCGGTTGACACACTGGATGCCTCGCCGCGCAAGGAAGCTCGCGATCCAGCCGAATTGAAGCGGTTGGCGCGCCGGCGAATCGCGGTTGCAGCGGCGGCCATGCTGGCCGTGATAGGTGTTACGGCGGGGCTGGCTCGCCTCTCGGGCAGTCCGATTCAAGAGGATCTGACCTTCATTCGCTTCACCGTCCGCCCGACGAATCTCCCGATTACGATCACGGAGCGGGGCACTCTGGAGAGTCAAAAGGATGTCCAGGTGCTCTGTGAAGTCGACGATATTCACGGCGACGGAATCTACGGTACGCCGATCCTGTGGATCGTGGACAACGGGGCCCACGTGAAAGAAGGTGATCTGATCGTGCAACTGGATTCCTCGTCTCACTTGGAGCGGCTGGACGAACAGATATTGGCGACGGACCAGGCTCGGGCCAAGTACCTGCAGGCGTCGCTCCACTATGACAATCGCCTGTCGCGCAACGATACGGCCAAGGCTGAGGCAGGGTTGAAGGTCGAGTTGGCCAAGTTGGCTCTGCAGCAATACGAGGACGAGCAAGGAGGGATGTTCCAGATTGAGTTGCAGGAGGTGGAGTTGGCCATCCAGGAGCGCGAAGCTCGGGGCGAGATCGACGAACAGAATCTCGACGGGACCAAGGAGTTGTTTGAACTGGGCTACAAGAGCAAGGGTGATTTGGCTCAGGCCAGGCTGCAGGCCCTGCGGGCCGAGAGCGCGTTGAAGCGCGAGGTGGCCAAGCGTCGAGAGCTGGTTAAGTACGATTACGCCCGTGCCAAACTGAAATTGGACGGCGATGTGCAGTCGGCTGAACGCGCCTTGATTCAAGTCGAGCGCGACAACGCGGCGCTGCTGGCGCAGGCCAAGGCCTGGATGGACTCGGCCAAACTGTCTCTCACGCGTGAGGAGGAGCGATTGGCCCGCTACCGCGAGCAACTGGAGAAATGCAAGATCTTCGCGCCCCAATCCGGCATGGTGGCATACTACGTCGAAGCGAATCGGTGGGGCCAGTCGGAAGCCATTGCGGAGGGTGTGGCCGTGCGCGAACGGCAGCCCATCTTGTCCATCCCGAGTTTGTCGTACATGCAGGTGCGGACATCGGTCCATGAATCCGTGGTGGATCGCGTGAAAAGCGGCATGCAGGCGACCGTGCGACTCGACGCCTTCCCCAATCGGACCTACGAGGGAACGGTCAAGAGCGTGGCCGTGTTGCCCGACCCCGGCGGATGGTTCAGTTCGGACACGAAAGTGTACAACACGATCGTCACCATCGATCAAGAGGTCGATCAAATCAAGCCCGGCATGACGGCTGTGGTGGAAATGCACATCGACTACCTGCGCGATGTGCTCTGCGTGCCTGTCCAGGCCGTCGTCCAACGCGGCAGTGACACGTGGTGCTACTTGATGGTCAATGGCACACCCGAGCAGCGACCGGTTGTGGTCGGGAAAACGAATGACCAGCTCGTGGAGATCTGCGAAGGGCTGGTGGAAGGGAACGAAGTCGTTCTCAATCCATCCGCGATCCTGACCGAGGATCCTGCTCAGAAGCCCGAAATCGCCGCTGACGAGGAACGTCGTTCCGAGGCCCCGCTGGACTGACCGGCCAACGGCCGACTTGGCGCTGGACTGTTGAGTTCTTGCCAGCCAAGGCGTATGCTTACGAGCGTCTGCATGCTGTGGTTTGCCTGGCTTCTGCTGGCCACTCTCCGTTGTGTTGCCGGCCAGCGGTGATCACCGTCTGTCGACTGTCGTCGCTAATCGATCGCCGGTGGGTGAGCCTGTCAGATCGCTGCATGGTCCCGGCCGATGTTGTGGAAGAATCACTTGTCCGATGCAGAAGGGGTCAGCCGTCATGCCAATTGCGTTTACCTGTCCTCATTGCGGCCGATATACGGAAGTTTCCGATCAGTACGCCGGTCAGTCCGGGCCCTGTGCGGGCTGCGGCAGAACGATCGTCATCCCCGGCCCGACGGCACCCACGCTGACCAAGGCCCCGTTTGGTGACATGCCTCAGGCAGGTCCGGGCCCGCGGAACAAATCCAACACGGTGCTCGTTGTGGCGATCGTCCTAGGAGTCATGTGCGTGTGCGGCGGAGGCGTGATGGTCGCCTTGTTGCTCCCCGCCGTGCAAGCGGCTCGCGAGGCGGCGCGCCGCATGCAATGTTCCAATAATCTCAAGCAGATCGCCTTGGCAATGCACAATTACCACGATACCTACAAGGCGTTGCCGGCCGGTTTCGTGGCCGACGAAGACGGCAAGCCCATGCACAGTTGGCGCGTGGCGCTGCTGCCTTTCGTCGAACGCCAGGATCTGTATCAGCAATACAATTTCAACGAGCCCTGGGACAGCCCGAATAACATGCGCGTTGCCCAGCAGATACCGAGCGTATTCAAGTGCCCTTCAGCACCCGACTCGGGGCCGGGCGCCAATCTCACCCATTATGTGGTGGTGTTGAGCGGCAAGCCCGTGGGCAACAAACCTCGCGACAGCCTGTTCGGGGAGAACAGTTGGACGAAATTCCGTGATATTACCGATGGAACCAGCAATACATTGATGGTCGTGGAAGTGCGGGACCCGGTGCCGTGGACGCAACCTGATGCCGATCTGCACTATGATCAAATCGGTTTGCAGATCGACAGTGGGCCCAATTCCCTTGGCAGTTACCATCCAGGTGGGGCCATGGTCTCCATGGCAGACGGAAGCGTGCGGTTCCTGTCCCACGGGCTCGATCCCGAGACTCTGCGGTTGATGATTCAACCAGCTGACGGAATGCCGGTCAGCATTCCGTATTGACGGTCTGGCGACAAGTCGTGCGGTGCTCCGGGGCAGGTGGCTATCTGCCTGCCGCGGGAGAGGCTTCCAGTGCCTTTCTGCCGGGCATGTTTTCGAGCCCGGTTGTGGAAGGCACGGCCACAGCCTGATCGTTGATTCTCCGATCGGCCACGCCGATCACGGTGCCGGAGACGGGGTCAATGAGAATCGAATGCGCATCGCCTTGTGCTTCCGATGCGGGATCGATCGTGTGTCCCATCACCCCCAATGTATCGACCAACGATTGGTAAGCGGGATCCTGGACTGCTTCGAACTTGACTTTGTCCGGCAGCCATTGATGGTGCCAACGTGGCGCGGCCACGGCTGACGGCAGGTCCAGCTGAAACTCCAGCACATTGAGCACGACGCACAGCACAGTGTTAATAATCGTGCGACCTCCCGGGCTGCCGGTAATCAGGTAGGGCCGGCCCTCCTTGAGTACCAGCACGGGTGTCTGAGAGCTGAGCATGCGTTTTCCCGGGGCGATCAGATTGGGAGGGGTGCCGATTCTTCCTTGGCGATCGGTGCGATTGGGCACCCAGTTGAAGTCGCCCATTTCGTTGTTCAAGAGGAAGCCTCGGCCACGGACCATGACCCGCGCTCCATAGCTCTGCTCCAACGTGTACGTATTGGCGACCGCCATGCCATCCGCATCGACGACGGAGAAGTGCGTTGTACTTGTTTCTTCGGGTGCGAGCACGATGTCGGGGGCCAGTGTCTCGCTGGGCGAGGCCCGCCGTGGATCGATCTGCCGCGCCATGTCGGCGGCATATGGCTTGGACGTGAGGAATGCCGGGATCGGTACGAAATCCTGATCGCCCAGATAGCGTGCCCGATCGAGAAAGCAGCGACGCATGGTTTCCAGAATCAGATGACGTGTTTCCGGATCCGCGGATCCCTTGCCGCGCAGATCGAACGTCTCCAGCATCTGGAGCATCTCCACCAGCACAATGCCGCCGCCGCTGGGCGGTGGCGGCCCGTAGACGTCGTAACCGCGAAACGTTCCGTGGATACACTGGCGAACCTTGGCCGAATAGCCCGCCAGGTCGCCGAGCGTGATGAGTCCCCCGGCCCCCTGCATTTCGGCGACGATCGCTGCGGCTACTTCGCCCTGATAGAACCCGTCCGGGCCGCGCCGAGCAATCAGTTCGAGCGTATCTGCCAGATCCGGTTGTGTGAGACGGTTAGCGGTTCGCCACTCGCTGGCATCGGGCGGCGCATAGACTCGCAGCATTTCGGCAAATGATCGAGATTGTTCCTCACGCAGGAGCTTGTTGAACGAATCTGCCAGCGGTTGGCCCACGAGGAATCCTTCCCGCGCCAGGCGGATCGCTGGCTGGACCACGTCCTGCCAGGGAAGCCGGCCATACATCTGATGTGCCAGTGCCAGCCCACGCACGGTACCCGGTACGCCGACGGCCTTTGCGCCGAGACAGGACTCGTTCATCGAGAACATGGTCGCCGTCGCCCTCGCCGGTGCCGTCTCGCGGTACTCAATGCAGATCGGTGTGGTGCCCGGCGCGGGCAGCACCATCATGAAGCCGCCACCGCCAATGTTGCCGGCGGGCGGATAGGTGACTGCCAAGGCGAACGCGGTGGCGACCGCGGCGTCGACGGCGTTTCCTCCTTGCTGCATGACGGCCGCACCTGCCTCACTTGCCTCGGCCGAGACAGACACAACCATCCCTCGTCGCGACGCGAGCGGACCGGCCTCCGCCGCAGCGGCCAGGGTAGCCAGTGCCAGTCCGGCCAGAAAACTAGCGGCGCACAGCGGGTTCATTGGAATGCCTGTCATGGGGATCTGCTGGGGAGTTGGTGCTTCGGACTGCGGATCGGACATGTTCGACCGATCCAGTGTGCGGAGTCATTGCGGGGTCTCTTGTAACGGGATCCGCACTGTCGCCTCAATGTTCTCTTCGAACGGCACTCCAGTGCCTTCGGCATGCCGCCAACCTGTCGGTTGGGTAAACACGGTTCGCGTGATCTGCGAAGAAGCCTGGCGACCGTCCTGCAGCGTCAACTCAATCCAGAACCGTCCCACTTTGAACGAATCCTGACCGGGGTTGTGCAGCGTCACCACATTCCATTGGGCAAGGGAGGCAATGGCCGCGGGCGGGAGTTCCAGGCTGGCGTCGGCCCAGATTCCCTGCCGCTCGTCGCCGCCGGCCGCGGGGAGTTCGCCAAGGGCCACGCCGTTGATACGGGCGGTGGAAAGGTACGGAGCACCATGCTGCAGCCCGATACCACGAAAGTGCAGCACGCCGTGCCGCGCTCCACGCACGTCGTCGAGTGTCACCTGCACCGTTGCATGGGGACCTCCTTCGCGGCTCAATTCGACCTCCTGGTCGTAGACGGCCGTGACAAGTTCCCGCTCGGCCGATTCCACGCGCATCTTGGACCAGCATGCCCAATCGCCGGTGGAATCGTCCGCAGGTCCGACATCGGCGGTCAGCTTGATCGTGATGCGCTGACCCTTCCACCGCGACAGATCGGCCGCGAGGGGGGTCCACGAGTGTGTGGTCCACGGTTTCCGCACCACCAACGTTTCCGATCCCTGCGAATCGATGACTGCCACCTGGAACACGATGCCATCGCCTGAATCGCTGCCATCCGCCTTGCCGATGTCACAGCGAAAAGCCGCTGCGGTCATTGGCAGATCGACGCTTTGGAGCCGCGCGAAGCTGTATCCCACGCCGCCGAAGTAGGGCGGGTGCATGAACAGGCATCGTCGCATTTCGTCACCACATGATCGTTCGGTCCAATAGACACCGGCTCCTGTCCGTCCGTCCAGCGCGGACTCGCTCCCCCGCGCAGTCGCTGGCCGGCCTGCACGTCGTCCGCAGCGGTCGCCAGCACAAGGGTGTCGTATTGCGACATGACCCACCACTTCGTGTGATAGGCCAGTTCGCCTGCCGTCACGCTGAGCGGTAACTCCTGCACGGCCTCGTGCGCCGGTGTGGATCCGGGGAAATCCAGCTCCACAGTCCGGTCGGGTTCGAGCGAGAAAGGCAGCGACTGCTCACCCAGTCGTGCCACCGCGTTCATCGATAAATGAGTACGTGGTTGGAGTGTCAGATGATAGGCATTATCGCCGAGCGTCAACGCGGCGGCGACGAGGGGGGCCGTTGTGAAATCAATCCATTGTCCGCCGGATTCACACCACACCTGGCAATTGACCGGCGTGTCGTGGGGGACCTGGTATTCGGTCGGCGTCTGACCGTCGATCGAGACCTTTTCGCCCGGCACGACGCTCACTCGCTCGCACCGCAGGGAATCCGTGGGGGCCGCGGTCGGCGTCAGCAGGTAGCTGAAGGCACTGGGAACCGGGCTGAGATAGACCAGCCCTCGACTGAAACGCGTTGCGGCGGCGCCCAGCGGCGAGCGCGCCTCATCGAACGCGATGGCGGTGGCCGATTGACCGTGCAGTTCGATTCCGACGACGCTGCATTCACCGACCGGGATGACCTCCACGGTGCCGTCCGGCTGCCAATTGGCGATCAACTGCCCGTTGCAGGTTGCGCGGGGGAATCGGGTCAATTGGCCACGGCCGTTGGCGTAGACGTAGTCGGGCGAGTCCACGTAATCGGCGCGATGCCCATCGACCATGGCACTGAAGGCCGTCAGTTGATGGTCGGTTGTGTCGTGCACATACCAACCGTTGGGCGGCAACGTCGCCTGGGGCAGGGACCACGTGTCATCGGGGTGCCCGTTCACATAGACTTCCAGTCCGTTGCGGTAACGGCTGGCGATCTGGCAGCGACGATAGACGTCGGCGGCCACCGCTCGGCTCGTCTCCAGCAACGTTCCCTGCTGATCCGCATAGCGAATCGACTCGACTTCCTGCTGCGCGTAGCGGGAGTGCACCTGCTGCACGGCATAGTAACTCTGAATTGCGTTGGCGAATCCTCCCTCAAAGACGAGGAAACCGGTGTGTCCGAAGGCCAACGTGGCGGCCAGGAACCGATCGAGCCGCGACGTGTGCTCAGCGGGCGTAATGCCCGAGTACTGTTCGTTCCCATAAAACATGCCGGGGCTTCCCATGCCGAAGTTGCAGCAGAGAGGGTGCATTTTCCGCAGGTCGAAATCCACCAGCCAGGGACTGGACGCCAATTGTCCGACCTGATCCTGGCCATAGTTGCCGTCGGTCAGGCCGCAATAGTACCAGTGGTTGTTGCCTTCGCTGTAGACAGGACCGTTCCACGTCTCCTTCTGATGCAACATGATTTCGCCATAGGCGTAGAAAGTGGCTGCGAACGTGCCGGCTCCGGGCACACGAGCGTCAAAGTCAACGTAGGACCACGGTCGGACGGCCGTGTGGACATCGCAATAGGCGGTGTCGAGGTGGAATTTCTGTTGGATTATGGGAGCCAGTCGCGACTCCAATTCGACGGCTCGCGCTGGTTTCGGGTTATAGCAACGTGGCCAGGCTGTCTGCCATTGATTGTCCGGCGTACGTGTCACGTAGTCTTCATTCCAATATTCATTGACAGGGGCATAGTCGGTGTAGTTGTTGTAGATCCCGTAGCGGAACCCGAGCGCGTGGATTTTCCGCCCATAGTCGACTTGTCCTTGGTCGCCCCCTTTTTCGGGAGCGGCTTGAGTGCGCATCGTGAAACTCTCACCGCCATCGCGCCAACCGGTCTCGTGATCCGTGATCACGACTTTCGTCATGCCGTACCGCGCGACTTTCTTCCAATGCTCGTAATCGTGTTGGCGATCCGACGCTCCGTGTGCGCGCCAGACCCGCTGTCCCGTGACATGCATCCAGGGTGACGGTGGGTTGGGAATGTTCGGCAACGTTTCTTCGAAGCGAGGGGAGATGGTGAGAAAGAGGCGTTCAAAACAATCGTTCCGCTGGCCATCCGTTTTGGGAAGGTACTGCGCTCCACCGTTGAGGGCGACTCCTTCATCCGCCACCTGGTTCGTGAACCAGAAAAGCGATGAGTTGGTGCGACAGTGGTCCAGCAGCACCGACGCGAAGAGCGGCGCGTCGGTGGTGCCCGAGATCAGGATGGCGGGTCGCTGTTCCGCGCCCGTGAGATACGGCACGGTGGCCAACCGCGGTGCGACCGCGCCCACGAATTGCCCGACCCGCACCTCACCGATCTCCCCCCCGGGACACTGTACGTCCACGACGAGCGATTTCTGCCACAGGCGAAAAGTGTACTGCACGTCGACAATCCTGTTGTCCAGTTGGCACTGCCAGACAGAACGCACCGTGTCTCCCTCGCGGTCGCAGCCGATCAAGGTGAATGATGTGGGCGCAGCGGCACTCTGGCCTGTTTTCCCGGCAAGGTAGACCCCGCCGCCATCGAGCGGTCGAAACGGCTCACCGCGACCGACCCACTGGGCACGCACGTCGCTCAGCGTGCCCGACTCAGGCTGATAGTGATAGACCAGCGTGCCGTCGTCTCCGGTGTACCGGAAGAGAAACGCGTTTCCTGATGCTTCCACCGTCACCTGGAAAGCGTCCGTCAGGTTGTCGGGTAGAATCGTCTCGTCGCGAGTCGGGAACGGGAGTACACCCTTTCCGATGTTGTTACCCACAGTCTGACCTTCCGGCAAGGTAATGCCACGCCGGCGGCGTGCCGCAAATTCCAGCGGCGCCAACGCCTCGGCGTAAATCGCCAGATTGTCGAAGTAGATAGTCCTGTCCTCCTTGTTGCGTCCGTCCCGTACCTCCAGGCCCGCGAAGTGGGGCTGGTCGCCCAGTTGGGTCAGCTGGTCGGGAGTGAGCCGCGCGTGCATCAGCCACCACTCTTTCCAGCGGACGCGGCCGAGTACTACCGGAACCGTCGCGCCGCTACCACTTTGAAGCAGTACGCGGATTTCCACTTGCGGAGTCGATCGATCGGGCACCCATTGCCAGTTGTTGCCGTAGACCCAGAGATTGACGCAGTCGACCGGTCCGGGTACGGGGATCCGGTGGGGCGGAACGAGGGCGACAGTCGGATGAGCACCGGCGCCGCGATAGACCAGTTTCCCGACATGATCACCCCAGAGTTGCTGCTCTTGCGACCGGGAGAAGTCGCTGACGGCATCGTTCCGCGAGACCGTCCAGCCGTCCAGGTTCTCGAAGTCAATCAACGGCGTCCGCGTGTCGGTAACGCGGTTGGCCCAGACCATTTCGTAGGGGCGTTGGCCGATCTCGAGGCTCTGTGTCTCGTCGCTTCGTGTCTCGACGCTGGAGGCACACAGCACCAGGAAGAGACTGGCCAACAGGCCGCGAATCGGCAATTGTATGTTCATGATGGCATTCCGTCGGTTGAAGCTTGGGGCGCGTGTGGGATGGCAGCAGCCTGGCAGGCGCCAGGCATGAGGCCGCGATCAGCGGCACGTCCGGGCGTGACAACCACTATTGAAGCGTACCCGCACACTGGGCCGCAAGCGGTCCAACAGCAGAGGGTTGCGAGTCGGCGACGTGCTACGGCCGCCAGTGATCCCCCGTCAGCCATTCGGAGGCCGTCGGCCGTTCGCTGTGTGAACTGCCGGTGGATGGGCGACCGTTCCACCTGGCGTGAGTCCGCGAGACAATCGCCGTCCACCGGCCATTTGATCCACGGCGAGCCTGTTCGTTCGCCACGAGCGTCGTGGAATTGTCCCGTGTGAGCCGGTTGCGGACTAGCGTGCTCCGGCCAATGCCGGCGTTCTGTCGGCGACGCGCGACATCGTCAGGCCGATGCACAAGTCAATATTGCCCCACGGACTGGAGAAGGAGCACCAGACGGGAGCGGAATGGCCGGTGAAACGAATCGATTGGCCGCGGCCGGCGACGACGGTGGGAATACCCAAGTTCAGTGCGAGGACTTCCAGCTTCGCCTTGGCCTGGCCGACGACGATATTGACCGTCTCGCCCACGGCATCAACGACATTCTCATCGATCGATTCGGGACGCTGTCCCAGCATCGATTCGGTGAGCGACAGGGCGACGTCCCGATCCAGGCTCATGACGATGTTGCCGTCGGCTTTCCCGTTCAGGCCGATAATTCCCGTTACGTCGCGAGTCGAATGGAGGCACTCGTCACGTTGAGCAGTTTCCTGGGTGACGGTGCATCCAAACATAGTCGCGAATATGTCGATGAGCGAAACAATGAACGGTTCAGTGAGATCGGCCATGATGCTGGGCGTCCGATACAGACGGTTCTGAATAGGAGGTGCGGCTAGCTAGTACGTAACAGCGATTGATTCCCAAGGCGGCCGCCGGCCGCAACCATACGCGAAAACTCACCATCCAAAGATCTTGAATATCCGAAACAGCCCAGTCGAGCCAACATCTGACATGGCCACGAGACGGTTCCGGAACCCTCGATTCTCCTTTTTTCCGTTCTCCGTTCTCCGTGCTCCCCGTTACCTGTCACCTGGCGTAAGTGATCCCGCAACAAGGGCTTTCTAGGTAATGGCTCCCAGATGTTTCTCGACCTTGCCGCGCAGTGTCTCGGCATCGAACGGCTTGATCAGGTAGTCGGTGACACCCGCTTCGATAGCACTGAAGACACGCGCCTTCTCCGACTCGGTGGTGATCATGATGATGGGCACCCTGGCTCCGGTGGCCCGAATACCTTGAATCACTTCGAGGCCGCTCTTCTTGGGCATATTCCAGTCGGTCAAGACGAGGCCGAATTCCTGTTTGGCGAACTCCGCCAGCGCTTCGTCGCCATCATTCGCTTCGACTACTTCCATGAGCCCGATTTCATTCAACGCTCGAATGATGATGCGCCGCATGACGCGGGAATCGTCTGCAACCAGGGTGGTGAAGTCCATAGAGAGTCCTCTAATGCAGTGAAGATGTCCGATGGCCATCGCGCGCTCCTTGCCCGGCACGAATGACATTTATCGAACTGTAGGTTATGGACGCGGCAGGATCTCGCCAGCCGCGTGCCAGGAATGCGTTTTTTTGGCGTGGGCCGGTAACGAATGATCGGACGGTGACAGTTGGTCTGCCGAGTGAACGATGGAATCTGTCGTGGACGGGCCTCCGCGGAGTGCCGCAATTCGAGGCGTTGGTGGCCTGGTCGGGGCCGCCGCCATGCCCGGATCCACGGGCTCTGCGCGGCAGACGCGGCCGCCCTGACAGGCAGGTCTCGTGGCGGGGCGATCGGGGAACCGACCGTCGGAGTAGATTGGGGCGGTTAGTGCGAAGAGAAGGGTCTTCCGGAATCTCGCAGGGGGAGGAATACCGTGACAACTTGTGGCTCGCACGACATCACAAGCTATGTTTCTCTGATCGAACCATTTCCCATGCCCACCACAAACAGAGGGGAAGCAGGCATGTTCCTCGGAGTCAATCTGGTCCGACGCGGTGTGATCACCGCCGATCAGCTAGTGGATGCCGTTGAGCGCCAGATGAATCGTCGGCCACGCCTCGGACGACTGGCGCTGGAGACGGGAAAGCTGACGATGAAACAAGTGTTTGCCGTACTCGAAGAACAGACGGTGGGGAACCAGCCGTTCGGTGAAACAGCCATCGAACTGGGGTTCATCACCAAGCGGCAGGTGTCGAACCTGTTGCGCAAGCAGCGGGACATGACTCCATCCGTATCGGAGTGTTTGATCGAAATCGGGGCCCTTGATCGCGAGACATTGGATCGCGAAAGCAATGACCTTCGCGGCACCCAAGCCGCGGAGCCATATCACATACCGCCGGTCCCGTTCGAGGATGAGGCGTCCCATGGGAACCGTCACGCCGAACTGACCGCGCTCTAACAACCCCCACCCGCCCAAGTCACGCGCGTCTTGAGGATACCGTAATGTCGAATATTGCCGACCAAGACCTGATTGCTGAATTCGTTGTCGAGTCGCTGGAGCATCTGGCTGACATAGAGAGCCAATTGTTGGCGATCGAAGCGGGTGGAGAAGACATTGACACCGACCTCGTGAATACGGTCTTTCGCGCGGTCCACTCGGCGAAGGGAGCCGCTGGTTTCCTGGGCCTGAACAAGATCTCGGAACTGGCCCACAATATGGAGAACGTGCTCAATCTCTTCCGAAACAAGGAACTGGTCCCCACGACGGCGAACATCGACGTGTTGTTGCGATGTGCGGACGTGTTGCGGCACCTGCTGGCAGAGACGTCGACCTCGAACGATGCCGACATATCCCTGTACGTCGAAGCGTTGACGGCGATCGCGGAGGGGCGGGGAGACGACGTCTCGCTGCCGCCCCCCGATGCGCCGGCAGTTGCTTCAGCCACGGGTGAACCGGCGACCGAAGAGGAGACCCCCGAACCAATGGCGGAAACGAGCGAGGAGGCGGATGACTTGGTGGCAGCGAATGGCGAATCGCCCGCCCCGGTTCCCGCAGCCGGCTCGTCCGCGTTGCGCGAATCGGCCGCGATGTTGGTGGGGAAGACGAGCGGGTTGAGCGGCGAGGGCTCCGAGCCAGTCGCTTCCGCGGGGCGTCCCGTGGCGGCCCCCACCCCGGCCGCGGCGGCGGCCCCGCCGTCGACCGGCAAGTCGACTCCCGAGGCGAACATCCGAGTCTCTGTCGGATTGCTGGATGACCTGATGAACCTGGCCGGGGAGCTGGTGTTGAGCCGCAACCGATTGATGCAGGTGGTGGCCGCCCGCGACACCAGTCAGATCGAAGCAGTGGCGACGGGCGTGGACCATGTGACGGCCGAGTTGCAGGAAGCGATCATGCGGACGCGGATGCAGGCCATCGGTAACGTCTTTGGCAAGTTCCGCCGCGTCGTGCGAGATCTGAGCGTCAAGCTGGGCAAGGACTGCCAGCTCCACGTGGAAGGCGAAGATGTGGAAGTCGACAAGTCGATCGTCGAGGCGATTGGCGACCCGCTGACGCACCTGATTCGTAATGCGGTCGATCACGGGATCGAGCCGAGTGAGCAGCGGGTGGCGAAGGGAAAGCCCCCCCATGGCACGATCTGGCTGAAGGCCTTCCACCAGGCGGGCAAGGTGCACATTTCGATCGCGGATGACGGTAAGGGAATCGATGCCACGAAGCTCCGCGAGAGTGCCGTCGCGCGCGGCCTCATCACCGCCGAGCAGGCTCGGGAGATGAGTGAACAGGAAGCGATCCGGCTGATCTTCCACCCCGGTTTTTCGATGGCCGAGAAAGTGAGTGACGTCAGTGGTCGTGGTGTCGGCATGGATGTGGTGAGGAGCAATATCGAGAAGCTGAGTGGAACCGTGACGGTCGAAACGACGCCGGGGATCGGCACGCGGATCGATGTCCGGTTGCCCCTGACATTGGCCATCGTCCCCTCGTTGATCGTCCGGTGCGGCGCTCGTAAATTCGCCATACCACAAGCCAGTATCAGTGAACTGGTTCGCATCCGCGCCGCCGAAGTAGCGCGGCGAATCGAGCATGTCAAGCGCGCGGAGATGTTCCGGTTGCGAGGTGTCCTGCTGCCGCTGGTCCGCTTGAACCACGCGCTCTCTCTGGGACAAGCGGACGACGACCCCCGGGAGAAACACGCCGTCTACATCATCGTGGTCGAGTCCGGTGCGCTGCGATACGGATTGGTCGTCGACTCGGTGGCCGATTCCGAGGAGATTGTGGTCAAGCCCTTGGGGCGTCACATTCAAGAGAGTACGTGCCTGGCGGGTGCGACCGTGCTGGGTGACGGCACCGTGGCACCGATCCTGGACGTGACGGGGATTGCCGCGCACGAGAACCTGAAGACGGCTCACCAGGACGTGGCGGATAAGTCGTGCGGTGACAGCGATGAGGAAGAGACCCAGACATCGCTGATTCTGCGCAACCATCCGGATGAACAATTTGCCATTCCCATGCAGCTGATCGCTCGGCTCGAACGGATCCAGAGCAGCGACATCCGCCGTGTCGGCGACCAGGAAGTGTTGAAGTACCGCAACGGGACACTGCCACTGCTGCGGATCGAGAATATCATCTCGGCCCAACCGGCGCTCGAAATGCCGAAAGTATCCGTGGTCGTGTTCAGCGTGGCGAAACGCGAAGTGGGGTTGATTGTGCCGCACCTGGTGGACATTCGACAGATCTCCACCAATGTCGACACGCGCACCTTGCGGCAACCTGGCGTGATCGGCTCGCTCATCGTCCAGGATATGACGACCCGCTTGCTGAACATCTACGAGTTGGCGGAGGTCGCTCATCCCGATTGGTTCTCGACGGTCGAGCAAGCGGTCGTGCAAACCGACCGCGGGCCGGCCAGGCTGCTCGTCGTGGAAGACTCCGCTTTCTTCCGCACGCAGCTCGTCTCGATGCTCGAATCCACTGGTTACGAAGTCGTGGGTTGCGAGGACGGGGAGGAAGCGTGGGATTTGCTGAGACAGCCGGCGGAGCATTTTGACATGGTGGTCACGGATATCGAAATGCCTCGCATGGACGGCCTTGAGTTGTCGCGGCATATTCGCAACCACGCCGGCTGGAACCACCTGCCCATCATTGCCGTGACGTCGCTGGGGAGCGATGAGGACGTGCGACGCGGGCAAGACTCGGGAATCGATGCCTATCACATTAAGTTGGAGCGTGAAGAGTTGTTGGCGACGATTGCCAGCCATCTGAAGAAGGCGGGCGTGCCTGCCTGTTCGTCGATTGCCGCGTGCACCACTTGCTGAGGAGCGAAGCCATGAACGCTGTGGAAACATCTACGATTGCGGGAGCCGCCAGCACGCTGGAACTGGCCACCTTCTACGTCGCTGACCTGCTGGTGGGCGCGGACATCCGCCAGGTTGAGGAAATCAATCGGCAAATGGACGTGACCCCGCTCCCCCACGTGCCGGACTACGTGCTGGGGGTGCTGAATCTGCGCGGCAACGTGGTCACCGTGGTCGATCTGCGCACGATTCTCGGGATCCCGCCCGCTGGCGAATCCCGCCGCTCGCACAACGTGATCGTCCATTATGAAGGGGAACGCATCGGTCTGGCCGTCGACCGGATTGCCGATGTCGTTCATGCTCCTCTCGACCGTATCGACGAGTTGCCGGCGAACTTCGAGAGTATCGATAGCCGCTTTCTGCAAGGCGTCTACGCCATGGAAAACGAGCTCCTGTTGATTCTCGACGTGCAGGAAGCCCTGTCGTTGCCGTAGCCGCAAAGTGTTGTCCGTTCGATCGTATCACGCGAAACAAACCTCCGTCCAGTGAGCTTGGAGACAATGAAGATGTGGGAGCAGGAAACGCCCGCCCGCGGCCATTCGGTGCGAAACAAGATCGTGTTGATCGGCGTCAGTCAATTGCTGCTGCTGGCTGCGGTGCTGGCCTATATGAACCGCAGCAGTTCGATGAACAACCTGCAGCAGGAGTATGTCGCACGTGCGCGGAGCATCACCTTGACCGCGGAATCCGTCCGGGAAGAGATGGGCAGAAAGTGGGAATTGGGACTGTTCGACGCCCACGCGCTGTCCCAATGGCACAAGGAAGGCCAGTTGCAGAAAGTGTTGGGAGCCGTCCCGGTCGTGACGGCCTGGAATGCAGCCATGGCCAAGGCCGAGGAAGGAGGCTACGAGTTTCGCGTCCCGAAGCTGCAGCCGCGCAATCCGAAGAACAAGCCTGACGAGTTGGAGCAACGAGCCCTGGAAGCTTTCCAGCACGATGCGAAGCTGCGGGAATACTACGAGATCGACCAGGAGAACAACTCCCTGCGTTACCTGCGCCCCATCAGACTGACCAAGGAGTGCCTGATCTGCCACGGCAATCCGGCCCAGTCGCAGGAACTGTGGGGCAATGACAAGGGACTCGACGCCAGCGGAGCGAAGATGGAGAACTGGCGCGAGGGGGACGTGCATGGTGCCTTCGAAGTCGTCCAGTCGTTGGACGAGGCGGATGCCCGCGCGGCGACGGCACTCTGGAACAATATCTGGACCGTCTCCGGGCTCGTCCTCGCCAGCGGTGCACTCTTCTTCTATATGATCTCGCGCTGGGTGACCCAGCCGATCCGCAAGACGGTCGACGCCTTCAAGAAGTTCGCCGAGGGGGATCTGACCCACCACCTGAGCGTGCGCAGCAATGACGAGATTGGCCAGTTGCGGGCAGCCGTCAACGTGCTGGTGTCGAAACTGCGGGATATGGTCACCAGCATCAACAACAGCGCCGGGCGATTGGCGGACGCGTCCAACCGCCTGTCCGAGACGGCCCGCCAGCTGACCGGCGCCGCCGGCGAGACGTCGCGGCAGTCGGGAACGGTGGCGGCCGCCGCCGAGGAAATGTCGATCAACATGGCGACGATGGCCGGCTCCTCGGGACGTATGACCGACAGTGTCCGAGTCGTCGCGACATCGATCGACGAGATGACTTCGGCGATTGCCGAGGTGGCTCAGAGTGCGGAACAGGCGGCCAGCATCGCCAACCACGCAGCCGAATTGGCGGCGACCAGTAATGACAAGATCGGACAGCTCGGGACGGCCGCGGAGGAAATCGGCAAGGTCATCGCGGTGATTCAGGATATCGCCGAACAGACGAATCTCCTGGCCCTCAACGCCACGATTGAGGCGGCTCGAGCCGGTGAAGCTGGCAAGGGCTTCGCCGTGGTGGCGACGGAAGTGAAGGAACTCGCCAAGCAGACGGCTGAGGCGACGGAGGACATTCGCCAGCGCATTGAGGCCATTCAGAGCTCGTCGCAGGAAGCGATCGCGTCGATCAACGAAATTGGCAAGGTCGTCTCGGAAGTCAATTCGGCATCGCGCACCATCGCCTCCGCCGTGGAAGAACAGAATGCCACAACCAGGCAGATTGCCGGGAGCGTATCCCAAGCCGCCTCGAGCGCTCAGTCGGTGGCGACCGGAATTGCGGAAACCGCTTCGGCGACCCGTGAAGTGACCGAGAGTGTCAGTCAGGTGGATCGCAACACGAAGCGGACCGCGGAAGATGCCGGTCGAACTCGCGAAGCCGGAGACGAACTTCTGCAATTGTCCCAGGACTTGCTGACAATGGT
Source organism: uncultured Planctomycetota bacterium (assembly GCA_963802295.1). Classification (GTDB taxonomy): domain Bacteria; phylum Planctomycetota; class Planctomycetia; order Pirellulales; family Pirellulaceae; genus JAJRVM01. The sequence continues at coordinate 594,658 of CAWDIM010000026.1, forward strand.
GGGGCAGTTTCGCGTGTAGAGTCCCGGCACAATACCGGCTGAAAGACCAATAGGTGGGCATGCTGCTCGGCCCCCCTCGGGTGGAGACCGTCCGTGAGGACCTCGGTCTGCAGGCAAAACGGAACAGGAAAACAGAGAATGGGCATCACCAAGCCAGAAGAGCCGATTCGTGTCCTGGTAGTCGACGACACGGCGATCTACCGCAAGATCATCTCCGAAGTGCTGGCGGAAATGCCCGATATCGAAGTGGTGGGTCGAGCGTCGAATGGCGAACTGGCGTTGGAGCAGATCGCGACGCTGCAGCCGCATCTCGTCACCCTGGATGTCGAAATGCCCGTGATGGATGGCTTGGAGGTGCTGCGCCGACTGCAACGCGCCGGGACCAAGGTGGGTGTCATCATGCTCAGCGCCCGGAACGCTCAGAGCGCTCAGGCCACGGTGACCGCCCTGAAGCTCGGCGCGCTTGACTTCGTGCTCAAGCCCACCGGTACGTCGCTGAGCGACAATATCAGTGAACTGCGCGAATCGCTTGGTTCGCGTGTTCGCAATCTGGGTCGCGTGCAACGGATCCGCAAAGCACTCACTGACGCCACCTCGGGGCAACCGACTGCGCCAGGAAACTCCCGGAAAGCGGAATCATGCGGCACCGTGACCGCTACCACTCCGCCGCCGCGCCGTTCCAAGAGCCCGCCGCAGGTCGTGGCCATTGGCATATCCACCGGCGGTCCGCAGGCCCTGCAGCGACTCGTGCCACGCATTCCAGCCGACCTGCCGGTTCCCGTACTCATCGTGCAGCACATGCCCCCCGTCTTCACGCGGTCCCTGGCCGACGATCTCAATAAACGTTGTGAAACGACTGTCTGCGAGGCGGAAGATGGACAGGCCGTACTGGCCGGTCACGTTTACATCGCGCCGGGTGGCAGACAGATGAAACTGACTAAAGTCGACGGCGTCCCGTACGTCGTGATCACGTCCGATCCACCCGAAAACAGCTGCCGCCCCAGTGTCGATTATCTGTTTCGATCGGTGTGTGGTCTCTATGGACCCCATACGCTGGCCGTCATCATGACCGGGATGGGGAGTGACGGGGCGGTGGAGTGCCGGCAGATCAGTCGCTGTGGCGGGACCATTTTTGCCCAGGATGAGGCTTCGTGCGTGGTGTATGGGATGCCCCGACAGCCAATCGAAGAAGGTCTGGCTGACTTCGTCGGTCCGCCCGAGCGGCTGGCGGCGGAAATCGTGCAGATGGTTCGCCGAAAGGAACTGGCATGCCGATAAGCACCCAAGATATGCTCCTCTTGGCGACCATAGTCAAACAGCTGTGCGGGCTGGCGCTGGACGACAGCAAGGGATACCTGGTCGAGAGTCGCCTGTCGAGTATTGCCAAGGAAGCGGGCTGTGCCAACTACGTCGATCTCTGCCGCAAAGCGGTGGCGGGAGACCGGCAGCTGCGCACCAAGGTAATCGATGCCATCACCACGCACGAGACACTCTTCTTTCGCGATAACTCTCCCTTTAGCGCGTTGCAGCACCGTGTGATCCCGGACCTGATCGATTCCAAATCCGGTTCGGCCATGTCGCGCCGCTTACGCGTCTGGTCCGCAGCCTGCAGTACCGGACAAGAGCCGTACAGTGTCGCCATGGTGCTCTACGAACTGCTCCCCGACATCGCCAAGTGGAACATCAATATCCTGGGCACCGATATTTCCGACTCATCGATCGCACAGGCTAGTCGCGGCCGATACAGCGAGTACGAAATCGGCCGCGGCATGAACCCGCAAATGTTGAAGAAATATTTCGTGCGAGAACCAGAGGGCTGGCGGGTCTCCGATCCGCTGCGGTCCCTCGTGCGGTTCGATCGTCGAAACCTGCTGGAACGCTTCGACGACCTCGGACCGTTCGATGTCATCTTCTGTCGCAACGTGGCCATCTATTTCGACGCCCCGACGCGCCGGAGTCTGTTCGAGCGGTTGTCTCAGCGGCTGACTCCGGCCGGGTACCTGTTCGTGGGGGCTTCCGAGTCACTCACGGATCTCGGGCCTCGCTTCGCGCCGAAGCTCCACTGTCGCAGCGTCTTCTACCAGCCCAACGCGGTTGCCACCACCTAGTCCGGGGCCAACGGAGCGTCTTTCGCACGCTGACTCGCTATCCGTTCGCGGGTTCGGAGAAGACCCCCCGCGTCGAGAAATGCCGCGGCGATGACACCCTTGCGGGAGACTTTCGGCTACAATGCCGGTACCGGCGGCCAACGGGCCGCCCTGCGGTTGGTGGTGCCACGGATGGATTGCCCAGCGACGAACCTGCCCGCAGCCACGACCCAATCACCAGGCCGTCGTCCATTCACCTGCGCAGCAGGTTGACTGATTCTTGAATAAGGTGGACCCATTATGTCAGGCAAGAGACCTCGATTTACGCGGCGACAGTTTCTGCGAACCGCCGCGGGTGTCAGCGCAGTGTTGGCGGTCCCGCAGGTGATTCCCGGTTCCGCGCTGGGGCTCTCGGGAGCCGTAGCACCGAGCGAACGCATCGTCATGGGAGGTCTCGGCATCGGCTCGCGGGGCGGCTACGATCTGGGAATCTTTCTGGACGAACCGGTTGTCCAGTTTGTGGCTGTGGCCGATGTGCGCGCCGTGCGCCGCCAGGCTGTGAAAGAGATGGTGGACCAGAAATACAACAGCCAGGACTGTGCCACTTACTGGGACATGTTCGAATTGCTGGCACGCGATGACGTTGACGCCCTGCTGATCGCCACGGGTGACCGGTGGCACACGCAGGCATCGATCGAAGCAGCCAAGGCGGGCAAGGACATGTACTGCGAGAAGCCCTGTTCCATGACCATCGCGGAAAGCCGGGCGCTGGCTGCCAATATTTCCCGCTACGGGCGAGTCTATCAGGCGGGGACGCAACGGCGCAACATCGCCAACTTTATTCTCGCCAATCAGCTCGCTCAGAGTGGTCGCTTGGGGAAGTTGCATACGGTGCATGCCAACACGCTCGACCCCGCCACGAAGAAAGTGTGGCTGGCCGCCGAACCGGAACCGTCCCAGGACGAAGTGCATTGGGATCGCTGGCTGGGACCCTGCCCCTGGCGTCCCTATAACAAGGACTATGTCAGCGGTCAGTGGCGCGGCTATTTCGATTTCCATGGCGGTGGCATCCTCGAGTGGGGTGCCCACACCGTGGATCTCTGCCAATGGGCGAATCAAGCCGACGATACGGCACCCGTGGAGTACGAACCGGCGGGCACGAACGTCTACGCTCGTTATGCCAATGGAGTCAAATTGGTGATGCGCGACAAGGGTTGGCTCGGACTGGGGACGTGCGCCGTGCGCTTCGAAGGAGATGAAGGTTGGGTCGAAACGGGAGATAGTGGCCGCATCGAAATGTCTCCGGCCACCTTGCGTGCTGAAAAGAGAGTCTTCACGGAAGCCGGCACGACTCCCACCGCTCACATTCAGGAGTTTCTTCGCTGCGTGAAGTCGCGCAGAATGCCGGCCGGCAACGCCAATGTGGCTTGCCAATCGCACATCGCGTGCCATGCCGCCTACATCGCCTGGCAGTTGGGCCGGAAGGTTCGGTTCGACCCGGTCAAGGAGGAGTTCATCGGCGACGATGAGGCAAATCGCCTGCGCTGCCGAGCTCTGCGGGAGCCCTGGCGCGCTTGAGCTGGATTCGCCGGCTACGTCAGGTTCGTGTGGGCACAATCCAATCACTATTCACGTGTGGAGATAGACGGATGCGACATTCAGCACTTATGGCGAACATCGTGCTGACCACGGTGGTGGCAGCAGTCTTGGCGGATTCGGCATTGTCGCAGGACCCGCGGACACCCGCAGCAATTCGGCAGGCCGAGCAAGCGGAAACGGCGAGATTACTGAAGATTATCCAGCAGGAAGGACTCGACGACGCCAAAGCGGCGGCCTTCGAGCAGCTGGCCGTGTTCGCCACTCCCGACGCAATTCCGGTGCTCGCCCCGTTGTTGTCAGACGAACGGCTGGCGCATTATGCCCGTTTCGCCTTGCAGCCGATCCCGGATCCGGCGGTCGACGAGGTGTTTGCGCGGCCCTTGATCAGTTGTCGGGCAAGCTGCTGGTCGGTGTGATCAATTCCCTCGGCGTGCGGCGCGATGCTCAGGCGGTGGCGGCGCTTGCCAGCAGGCTCAACGACCAAGACCAGGAAGTCGCTGCGGCGGCGGCCTCGGCGCTGGGGAACATCGCTGATCCAAGTGCGAGCGCAGCTCTGAAGACCGCACTTGGGCAGTCGACAGATGTCCGCCGCCAGGCCCTGGCCCGCGGTTGCTTGCTCTGTGCCGAGCGTCTCGCCCACGAAGCAGGCCACGAAGCAGGCCACGAAGCAGGCCACGAAGCAGGCCGGGGGGAGGCGATCGCCATGTACGATCTGGTGCGCTTTGCCGAAGTACCGCAGAGCCTGCGAATGGCTGGACTTCGGGGGGCGATTCTAACGCGTCACTCTGACGGCATTCCGCTGATAATCGAGCTGCTTAAGGGGAGCGATGCGGCGGCGGTGGATATCGCCCTGCGCACCGCTCGGGAACTGGCCAGTCCAGAAGTGCGCGCCGCGTTACGTACCAACTTCGAGGCGTTTCCGCCGTCGAACGCCCCACTCGTGCTGTTGGCGCTGGGCGATTTCGGCGACCGTGAATCGCTCTCGATCGTGGCCGCGGCGGCGGCGCAAGGGAGTGTGGAAGTGCGCATCGCGGCGATTCGCGCTCTCGCCAACATCGGAGACGTATCGGTGATGCCGGTCCTCTGGACGGCTGCCCTGGCTCCCGACCCGCCGCTCTCGGATGCCGCGATTCGCACGCTCCGACTGCTCCCTGGTGATCAGGTTGATGCGACCATTCTGACGCACCTGGAAGATGGCGACGAGGCCGGCCGGCGCCTGGCCATTCACCTGATCAGCCAACGACGCATGACCAGCGCCGTTGGGCCGCTGCTGGAAATCGAGCGGAGTGCGGACGGGGGTCTCCGGTTGGCGGCCATCGAGGCGTTGGGAGAGACCGTTGCCTTGGAAAAACTGCCGGAGCTTGTCGATTGGGTGGTAGCCGTGCGCGATGAGAAGGCAAGAGCCGTCACGCAGTCGGCGCTCAACGCGGCTTGCGTGCGCATGCCCGATCGTGACGCCTGTGCGCGAATCCTGACTCACAAAGTGGCCGCGGCACCGGCCGAAATGAAGACCGTCCTGCTCGAGCAACTCGGTTCGATGGGCGGGGCCGTGGCGCTGCAGTGTCTGGCCGACAGCGCTGCGGATTCGAGCCCGGACACGCAGGATGCCGCGACGCGCATCCTCGGCACGTGGGTCGGATCCGATGTCGGACCCGTGTTGCTGGATCTGGCCAAGTCGATCAAGACCGAAAGATACAAGATCCGGGTCTTGCGCGGCTATATCCGCATCGCCAGCCAATTCGGCTTGCCGCACGATGAGAAGATGGACATGTGCCAGAAGGCACTGGCGCTGGCGCAGCGAGATGACGAGCGAGAATATGTGCTGGAAGTGCTCCAACGCGATCCATCGCCCATCGCGCTGCGATTGGCTGTCACCCAACTGCACGAAGGCGGCATGCGAGACCGCGCTGCCGGGGTCGCGGTGGCAATCGCTCCGCGCGCTATCCAGGATGATCCGCCGGCGGTTGCCGAGGCCATGCAACAGGTGATCGATTCTGCCGTCGGTGGCGTGATCGAGCAGCAGGCCAGGAAGTTCTTGGAGAGCGCGAAGAAGTTACCGTAGAGTCTTCGTACGCGGGCTACCGCCACCGGCCTCCCTCGGAGCACCGTTTCGCCACGGCGATGCCACTGGCACAGGCGGCCGAGGGGTTCGGTTCCGCGGGGCGGCCAGATGCTGTAACCTTTACGCAATCTGTCCCGCGACGCTCTGGCAGATCGTTAGCCGGTGATTTCGCCGAAGGCCGCGCACTCTCCTGTGAAAACGGTCCGGAATTCGGCCGTCGATGGGGGAGGCGGCGGGCTAGTGCGGTCCGTGACAGCCTGCCATACAGGTCGGCTCCCGGCGGCTTGATCCACAAGACCATCATGTGACGCAGTAAAACGATGAATGCATCGACCGCAGCACCCAAACGAGTAGCCGTAATCGGTGGAGGGATTTCGGGACTTGCCACCGCTCATCATCTGATCGAGCTGGATCCCCGTTTATCGGTCACTCTGTTCGAGAGAGCGGACCGTGCGGGGGGGGTCTTGCAGACACGGCGGCAGGACGGGTTCATGTTCGAGTGGGGAGCGGACAATTTCATCACGAACGTCCCCTGGGCCTTGGATCTCTGTCGGCGCATGGGATTTGCCGATCAGTTATTGGAGACGGATGATCAGCATCGCGGCGCGTTTGTGGTGCGGAAAGGAAAGCTCCACCGGATCCCGCAAGGATTCATCATCATGGCCCCGAGCCGCGTGTGGCCCGTGGTGAGCACGCCGATTCTGTCTCCCTGGGGCAAACTGCGAATGGCGGGCGAGTTCTTTGTACCGCGCCGTAGCGACGAGACGGACGAGAGCCTCGCCTCGTTCGTGATTCGGCGGTTTGGCCAGGAAACGTACGACCGACTGGTACAGCCATTGATCGGCGGCATCTACACGGGGGATCCGGCGCAGTTGAGTCTGCTGGCGACGATGCCCCGTTTTCGCGAGATGGAGAAGGGGCACGGCAGCCTGATTCGGGCGATGTTGCGGCAGGGGAAGCACCAGACCAAGGCGGATCGCAATTCCAGCGGCGGTCGTTACAGCATGTTCGTAGCACCCCGCGAGGGGATTTCCAGCCTGGTGCAGGCCATTGTCGAACGACTTCCCGCCGGGGCGATTCGACTGCAGTCCCCCACGACCGCGCTCGTCCGGCAGGCCAATGGCAGCTGGCAGGTGTCGATCGGCGGCGAGTCGCCGAACGTCGAGCGGTTTGACGCGATCGTGGTGGCCACACAGGCCCAAGCTGCCGCCGACTTGTTGCGCCCTACGGACCGGACGCTGGCGGATGAACTGTCAAGTATCCACCACTCGGGCTGTTCGATCGTTACGCTCGCCTACCAACGTGCGCAGGTGGCTCATCCGATGGATGGCTTCGGCTTTGTCGTCCCGGCGGTCGAGCGACGGCAGATCCTGTCGGGCAGTTTTTCCAGTGTCAAATATCCCGGTCGTGCACCCGACGGACAAGTTCTCATTCGCGTCTTCATGGGGGGAGCTCTGCAAGCCGACCTGCTGGAGCTGCCGGACGAGAGGCTGCAAGAAATCGCCACCCGCGAATTGGCCGAGTTGATGGGGATTGTGGGTCCGCCCCTGTTGAGCACGGTGGCACGTCTCCCGGGCTCCATGCCGCAATACTATGTCGGCCACCAACAACGCATGGCCGTCATTCTGCAGCGAGCGGCCGCGTCCCCCGGACTGTTTCTGACCGGCAATGCCTACCAGGGTGTCGGGATTCCCTTCTGTATCCGCGGCGGCGAGAAGACCGCCGAACGAGTGGTGGCGTACGTGAAGCAACTGGGCGGCAACTGAATCGCACACTGCCGTTGCACGCTGCCGGGACGCGCTGAGACCTCGACGTCTGCGCCGTCAAGCGGATCCCAGCAGCTTCAGGGTTCGTAGAAGCAGTCGGGCTCGGAAGCCAGCGGGTCGCCATAGACGGCATAGGCGCGAGCGCGGCTGCCTCCGCACGGTTGTCGGAATTCGCAGATCCGGCATTTGCCGTGGAACTGTTCCGGATCTCGCAGGGACTGGAAGGTCGGGTGATTGCGATAGGTGTCGACAACCGAGTCGTTGGGGAAACGTCCGCACAACAGCGGCAGGAATCCAGAGGGATAGATTTCTCCACGATGGCTGACGAACATGACACCTTTGCCGTCTCCCACACCCAACGGGGCGCGATGGCCGCGGTGGCTCCCGTGATCCGCCGTGCCGTGAGGTCCGGCCAGCGGATCGCCGCCTTGCTGCATGACGAATCGGCGATAGTGGGGCGCCTCGGTAGTCTTCACGCTGTACGGCTGCACTTGTGCGTGGTGCCAAAGCTGGGCGAACACATGTTCCATTTCCTCAGCCGAAATTCGCTGCTCCTCAACACCTCTCCCAACGGGGATCAAGAAGAAGGCGGCCCACATCGCGATGCCCTGGTCGGCCAGCAACTGAGCCATGGCATCGATCTGTTGGTAGTTGCGGCGCGTGATCGTGGTATTGATCTGCACGGCCATGGCGAGTTCACGGGCATTTCGGAGCATGACCATGGTCCGCTCGAAACTCCCTTCCCAGCCGCGAAAAGCGTCGTGTGTTTTGGCGTCGGCGCCGTCCAGGCTGATTCCCAGTCGCTGGACGCCGGCATTGCGCGCCGCCTCGAACGCTTCACGGGTGGCCAGGGGCGTGGCGGACGGCGTGAGTGCCACCTGCAGACCTGAACCGACGGCATGGCGAATCAAGTCAAACAGGTCGGGACGCTTCAGCGGGTCGCCGCCGGTCATGACCATGATCGGCGGACGTGGGAAAGTCGTCACCTGATCAATCAACGCCACCGCCTGATCGTAGGCCAGTTCCCCTGGATCGGCATCCGCCTGAGCCGAAGCGCGACAGTGTTTGCAGATCAGGTCACAGGCCTGCGTCACCTCGTAATAGAACATCAAGGGATTTTCGTTGAAGTCCGCCTGGGTATAGTGCATGGTACTTCGTCCTCAGTGCTGTGATTCGTCCCGCCGAATTGTCAGCCGACGGCGGATCGGTGTAAATAGCAGCGGCTCCGCGTCAACAGATGCGCGGCATCTGTTCACCTGCGGGAAGGTCCAGCAGACGGCCGCTCCCCAGGGCATTTCGCAGCTCCACCTCATGCGGATGCCGAGTGGTGACTTCGCCGATCAGGGCCGGCGCAGGGGCGGCTGGATGGGCCCGCATGATCCGCAACGCCTCGTCCGCCGCCTCGGCCGCGACGATGGCAATCAATCGTCCCTCGTTGGCCACGTACAGGGGATCCAAGCCGAGCAATTCGCACGCACCGGCGACTGGCGGGACGACCGCAATAGCCGGCTCTTGGAGTTCCATCCCCACGGCCGCCCCGTCGGCAATCTCAAGCAGGGCGGCGGCCAGTCCGCCGCGGGTCAGGTCGCGCAGGCAGTGCAACGATGTGCCGATCTTCGTTAACTCGGCCACCAGCGCCGCCAGCGAAGCACAGTCGCTCGGCGGAGCACCTTCGAATTGCAGCCCTTCACGCTGGGACATGATGGCGATCCCGTGCCGACCAATGTCGCCGCTCAATAAGATCTTGTCGCCCGGTGTGACACGCGAAGGATGTACTTCGATCCCCGGCGGAATCGTGCCGATTCCCGCCGTGTTGATGAAGATGCCGTCACCTTTGCCCCTGTCAACGACCTTCGTGTCACCCGTGACGATCGACACGCCAACTTCGGCGGCTGCCTGCTGCATCGACTCGATGACTCGCCGCAAGACATCCAGCGGCGTCCCTTCTTCCAGGATCAACGCGCAGCTCAGGTATAAGGGGGTCGCCCCCGCCATGGCGAGGTCGTTGACCGTACCATAGACGGCGAGTTTGCCAATGTCTCCCCCAGGAAAGAACAGCGGGCTGACCACGAAGGAGTCGGTGGTGAAGGCGATGCGCTGAGCAGGCACTTCGACGACAGCACTGTCGTGTGGGGGGGACATCGGACGGCCGGTCGCTGGCCCCCGAAACACCGGCAACAGAACATCCTCAATCAGACTTCGCATCAGACGGCCACCACCTCCGTGCGCCATCTGTACCGTAGTGTGGCCGACCAGCGGGGCCGGGCAGCTCATTTCCAAGGGATCGGGTTTGTCCTTCATGGTTCACATCCATTCACCCGGCGGCGGCGATAGCGATAGTACGCGGCGCAGGCCCCTTCAGCCGACACCATGGGAGCTCCCAGCGGCGTGTCGGGCGTGCAGCGAGTACCAAAAACCGGGCAGTCAAAAGGCTTCTTGTGTCCCTGCAATACCTCCCCCGCCAGGCATTCCGTCGGTTCCTCGGCCGTGATGGCCTGCACGTCAAACCGTTGGTCGGCATCGAACCGAGCATACTCCCCGCGCAGGGACCAGCCACTCTGCGGGATCTCGCCGATCCCACGCCATTTGCGCGCGACGGTGCGAAAAACCCGCCCGATTTGGGCAATCGCTAACGGATTTCCCTCGGGCCGCACGATGCGCGAGTATTGATTCTCGAGCTCGACGCGGCCCTCCTCCAACTGGCGGACGCACAGGTAGATGCCCTGCAGAATGTCGAGGGGCTCAAAACCGGTGACCACAATCGGCGTGCGGTATTGCTGTACGATCGGCAGGTATTCCGCCGTTCCCATCACGGCACAGACATGGCCTGCCGCCAGGAAACCCTGCACCACATTGCGTGGTGAGTCGAGCACGGCACGGATCGCAGGCGGTACGAGCACATGCGACACCAGCACGGAAAAGTTGTCCAGCTGCCAACGCTCGGCCTGCACCACCGCCATGACGTTGGCCGGTGCCGTGGTCTCGAAGCCGATAGCGAAAAACACCACTTGCCGCTGGGGGTGCTGGCGGGCCAAGGTGACCGCATCCAATGGCGAATAGACGATTCGCACGTCCCCCCCCCGCGATTTGACGGTCAGCAGGTCGGTGGTTGATCCGGGAACTCGCAGCATGTCGCCGTACGAGCAGAAGATCACGTCCGGGCGTGAGGCGATGGCAATCGCCTTGTCGATCATCTCGATCGCGGTGACGCAGACCGGGCAACCCGGACCATGAATCAGAGTGATGTCGCCGGGCAGCATTTCATCCAAGCCGAAACGGATAATGGCATGGGTCTGCCCTCCGCACACCTCCATGAGATTCCAGGGACGTGTTACCAGTCGCGCGATCGCATCGGCGCAACGTTGCGCCGCTTCCGCGTCACGGTATTCGTCGAGATACTTCACGGTTGCCCCTCCGGCTCGCCGCTGCCGGTCGCTGGGCCCGCGTCAAATGGATCGCTCGGACCCGACAATTCGTCGATTTGCTCGATGTACGAGAAGATCTCCTGAGCCTCCTGCTCGTCAATCTTGCTGATGGCAAAGCCAACGTGGACCAGCACGAAGTCGCCGACCGCCACGTCGGGCACGTAGGCCAGGCAGATATCTTTCGTGATGCCGCCGAATTCGACTTTGCCCATGAGCATGGCATCAGCCTGTTCGGTTACTGCGAGCACTCTACCCGGGATGCCGAGACACATAGCTTACCCCCTGGTCGCGTTGTTTTCCGACCAGTACGTCGCACCGAGGACTTGTCCTAACGAGATTCCTCCATCGCCTGGAGGAACCGCTCTTTGAGTGTACACCTCCCATCCCGCTTTCAACAGGCAGGCGCGTGTCCGCTCGGTCAGTAGCCGATTCTGGAAGCAGCCGCCGGTCAACACAATGCGCGGACAACCAGCTCGCCGGGCGATCCGCCCCGCCAGGAGGGCCAGCGAGTTGTGGAAACGAGCGGCCAGCCGGGCGAGCGGCACTCCGGCCGCCCGATCGGCCAGGATATTTTCCAACAACGGCTGCCAGTCCGCGACGGCCGGCGTCCCCAGGTCCAGCGGGATCTCGTAGTGGGCCATTTCCCGCGGATCGGCGGCGAATTCCAGACTCATGGCCGCTTCGCCCTCGTAGCTCACGCGGTGCGATAAACCACAAACAGCGGCTACGGCGTCGAACAGCCGACCCATGCTGCTCGTGCGGGGGAAGAGCCCGGGACGCTGCAAGGCCGACAACAAGGTCGTCAGCTCGGCATCCTCGAACCAGCGACTGGCCACGCCAATCCCCTCGCGCCCCCAGGCTTCGTAAAGCAGGCCGAGTAGGGACCGCCGAGGCTCGTGCGCCGCACGATCGCCGCCCGGCAGGGAGAAGGGTCGCAAATGCGCCAATCGCGCGGAGTGTGGCCCGTCGACGACAATCGCTTCTCCACCCCAGATCGTGCCATCCTCGCCATAGCCGGTGCCGTCCCAGGCCAGGCCCAGCACCGGGCCCTCCAATCGATGTTCCGCGATCGCCGACAAGATGTGAGCCAGATGATGCTGCACGCGCACCAGCGGCACGTGCCATTGCCGTGCCAACAGCTCCGCATGTTGTGTCGAGCCATAGTCGGGGTGCAGGTCACACGCCAGAATCTCCGGCGTCACGGCAAAGAAATCGAGCAGATCGGCGATGGCACGCCGATGCACCTCCATGCTCAGCGTATTGTCGAGGTCGCCCACGTGCGGTCCCACAATGACTTCCTTGCCCAGGCTCAGCGCGATCGTGTTCTTGAGGTGTCCTCCGACAGCGAGGATGCGGGGTGCCGACCGAGCCATGGTCATCGGAACGGGCGCAAACCCGCGCGCTCGACGCAGGATCTGCAGCTTGCCGTCATCTTCGCGAGCGACCGAATCGTCCACCGGCCGCACAATCCGTCGATTGTGCGTCAGCATGAGATCGGCCACGCCGTGGAGTCGTGCCAACGCCTCGGCCGTCTCGATCGCCATCGGTTCCTCCGACAGGTTTCCACTCGTGCACACCACCGGCCGCTTGACTTCAGCGAGCAACAGGCGATGCAAGGGCGTGTTCGGCAGCATGACTCCCAGGTACGGGTTGCCAGGTGCCACCGACTGGGCAATCGGCAATCGATGCGCGCCGCTCGATTGGCGGCGCAGCAATAGGATGGGGGCCTGCGGAGAAGTGAGCTGAGAGAGTTCGAAAGGAGTCAGCTGGCAACACATGCTGACGGCGGTACTATCCGCGAACATCACGGCAAATGGTTTGCCAGGACGCTGTTTGCGCGCCCGCAGTCGCTCGACGGCGCGCTGACTCGTGGCGTCCACCATCAGCTGAAACCCGCCCAAGCCCTTCAAGGCCAACACCCCCCCCGCTCGCACGGCGAGTGCGGCTTGTTGTAAGGCCTGCGGACCAGTGGCCACCGGCTCGCCGCTGGTCGCCAGCAATTGCACGGTGGGACCGCAATCGGGGCAGGCGATCGGCTGAGCGTGAAAGCGTCGATCGCCAGGGTCTTCATACTGCCGGGCACACGCCGCGCACATCGAGAACGGATCCATGGCCGTGCGCGAACGATCGTACGGGAGCCCCGTGATAATGGACCAGCGGGGACCACAATTGGTGCAATTCGTGAAGGCATAGCCATAGCGACGTTCCGCCGGGTCGGCGATTTCCTCGCAGCACTCGCGGCAGGTTGCCAGATCGGGCGGAATCGTGGGGCGCCGGGTCGGTCCCGCTACACTCGGGCGAATCTCAAAGGCCCCGCTCGCGCCCGCTTGCGCCGCTTGGCAAGCGATCGACTGGACGTCGAGTTGATCAATGCGAGCCTGGGCCGGATAGTGCTCGCGCAGTTGCACGAGAAACCAATCGACGGCGTCGCCCGGTCCTTCCACCTCCATACGCACCGCGTCCGATTCGTTGACGACCCAGCCACTCACGCCGGCTGTGGTGGCCGTTTTGTACACGAAGGGACGGAAACCCACTCCCTGCACAATGCCCTGCACGGTAATCGCCACACGTCGAGTCACGAACCGCCCTCCCGGCGGAGCTCCGGGGGGCCGGAGCGTTGGAGTATTGTCGTCCTGGTGTCTACGTTGCCTGTTCGCAGCCAGCGACTTGATGTTGACGAGACTTGGAGTATCGCGGGCTGCAGTATTGGAGTCGCGCCCCGCCGTGGTTGGCTGTCGCCTGTCAGCACGTTGCCTCGGCACGGCTCAGCTTTTCGAGCAGCCACTGGGCGAGCGCGGGGAGGCCGTTCCCATTCGTGGCCGATACTTCGAACACCTGCGCTTGGGGGGCCAAGCACCGCATGTCGCTGCGCGCCTTCTCGACGTCAAAATTCAGGTATGGAAGGAGGTCCATTTTGGTGATGATCAGCGCGTCACTGCGCTGGAAGATGGCCGGATATTTGATGATTTTGTCGTCCCCCTCGGAGGTGCTGAGCGCGACCAGACGAAGGTGTTCACCCAGATCGTAGCCCGCCGTGCAGACGAGGTTTCCGACATTTTCGATCCACAGCATATTGACCTGATCGAGATCCAGCCCAGCATTTGCCGCGGAAATCATGCTCGCTTCCAAATGGCACATGCCGTCCGTGTTGATCTGGACGACGGGCACCCCGATCTTCTCCATCCGCAGCGCGTCCACCTGACCGGCGATGTCACCTTCGATGACGGCCGGGATAATGCGTTCACCGAGATGCCCGAACAAGCCTTCCAGCAGGGTGGTTTTTCCGCACCCTGGCGATCCGACCAGGTTGACGCAAAACACGCCGTGCCGACCGAATGCTGCTCGATTCTCACTGGCCAACTGATCATTGGCCTTCAGGATTTTCTTGGCAGCAACGATTTTCATGATCCATCTCCATGGTCCTGGGAACGGGCCAGTCACGTCTCGCAACGGCCAGCGGGCAGCATCGGGAGCCCTGTTGGCATCTCTGGACAGTTGATTGAGGAGAAGCGGGGACGTGAGCGACGAACGCAACGGGGCGGGCCGGGAGATCTGCACGGCCCGGGGCCGCGTCCTGCGCCGGGGATATTTCGGCGGCAAGTGCACCAACCTGACCCACGCTGCGCCGCGTTGCTCGCGTTCGTTTTGCTGTCTGCTTGCTGTCTGCCGATTGCCTCTCACACAAATTGTGGGTGGAGGTGGGGAGAGGGGCAAGGGGGCCTGGCCGCGTTCCCTCAACCACGACCCCAAACCACAGGTTGTCCCGTGCTCGCCCCGACCGCCTCATTGCCGCTTTGTCCCACCGCTTTTTCCAAGCTTGACCGCGGCTTCGTTGTGGGTAAGTCGCGATTCTCGATGGGAGCAACAGCACTCCTTACTGCTGCTCGGCCATGTCGCGCAGCGACGTTCATAGCGGATGGCGGGCTGGCCTTCGTGAAGTGAAGGATGCCCGGCCGTCAGTCCTCGAGTTCAATCGACTGGAGCAGCAGTTGCTGACCGCCCTGAATCGTCACGTCGCGGCCGCCGCACTGGGGGCAGATGACGGTCAGTTCGTCGATCTCCTGTCGCACCAAACAGCTGCCGCACCACAGCTCGGCCCGCGGCTGGTCAATGACCAGCTGTGCGCCGCTGGCGATCGAGTCGGGGGAGAGGAGCTGGAAGGCGAACTCAATCGAATCCGCGTGCACGCCCGAGAGTCTACCGATAACCAGGTGCAGGCTCACCACGCGCCCAACTTGCCCAGACTTCTCGACTTCCGCCTCGACTTGCTCCAAGAGAGCTTGAACGATCGACATCTCGTGCAACCGAGTGCTCCTGGTGTCCGCCGGATGCGGCGGATTAGCGTGTTAACCTGTAACATGTGCGCACGGAGTGCGCAGGGTTGGGAAAAAATCCGAAATCCGAATGGCAGGAACAAGGGAACAAGGGAAAAAGGGAGAACGGAGGACGCGGTCGCATGCCGTCTGGTGAGAATCTGCGAGCGGCCCAGGACTGTGACTTTGCCGGCAGCGGAGGTTTTTTCTCTGGCGTGTCTGTCTTTCGCATTTGTTTCGGATTTCGAATTTCCCGAATGGTTGCGGCCCACCGCTCCGTCAGGTGGTCAGGCCGCGGGTTGGCTCACAGCGCCAGCCCGGAGGATGCTGCGCTGTGACTTTCGCCGGACGTTGTGGGGCGGGCCCAGCCGTTGCTGCACTACGCAGGGCCCGACCGCGTCGGTGGCGACGTACCACGAGCATCCACTCGGCTGGCTGCCGAGCGGCGGGGCGAACCCGCCCACTGACATCGGCCTCCGCCACGGCGTGTCAGTCCATCGTCGCCAGCTGGATGCGTGCTCCTTCCAAGCGGGTGGCGAGCAGTTTGGTGAGGTGCATGAGCACTTCGTTGGCGACTTCGCGATCGGAGGCGCAGAACTTGCGGAGTTTCTCCGCGTTTAGCGCGATGAGTCTGGAGTTTTGGCGAGCGGTGACCATGGCGGTCGACTTGTAAGGTTCGACCAGGGAAGACCACATCAGCAATTCGCCGGGGACAATCGTATCGACGGTGCGCAGTTCACCCGATCCCAAGGTGTACTGAATGTCGACTTCACCATCGATGAGGATGTAGAGTTTGTCCGCCGTGTCCCCTTCGCGATACATGATGGTCCCCGCGGGAATGGATTCTTCCTCGCAGAGCATGGCGAGGTCGCGCAGCCCATCGTCCGTGGCGGTTGCGAAGTAGGGAAAACGTCGCAAGATTTCGGGAGAGATCATACCGGCTGTACTCCTAGCATTGTATCGAGTAATCGAACGACTTCGTCGACAGCAGGCTCGATGGCCGCCGCGACCGCGGGCGTGCATTGTTCACCGAAATTGATCACATCGTCCGCTTCGATGCCGACCAATCGCACGTCTTGGTCGGCTGGCAGATGAGCCCCGGCCTGCCGCCCGAATGCCAGGGCGGTCGGCAGGTTAACATCATGCGCGGAGGCACTTCGTTGCGTGGCAACCATATTCAACAGGAGGTGGTGAATGGTGCCCGGTGTGGCTCCGGTACAGATGGCATCGACGACAATGGCGCGATCGTAGCCGATCATACGTTCCATCAATCGAAGCCCGCCCCAGTAGTCCTCCGTGACATCGACATGCTGGCGTCCTGCCAAGCGGGTCTTGAGGCGTTCAAGAATCCGAAGTCCAACGCTATCGTCTGAGATGAGTGGGTTGCCCAAGCCGATAACGAGAGTCTTCCCGGTAGCCACACGGGGCACGTGGGGGGCGCACCGGCCGACATCACATGTGGCGGGACATGCGTCATGCGAACCATGATCGTCCATCGCGCCGGCCGGCATAGAAGTTGTTTCCCTCACGGTGGAGTCACAGGAGCCTGGATCCGCGAAGTTGGGGGTCTGGACGCACGTTTCCGTTACTCCATCCCTTGGCGGTTCCCACACCCCATCAATCTAACATTTGGCCGCCCCTTCGCTCCACCAAATTTAGTCGAGAAATTGGGACAGTCGTCGCACCAGGTTCCCTTCAGGATCGCGTAGCCGCACTTCCAGCGGCATCCGGCCGGGCAAGCTGTGGGTGGCGCAGCCGAAGCAAGGATCGTAGGCCCGGAAGGCCATTTCCACCATATTGAGCAGTCCTTCCGAGACATTTCCCTTCTTGATCAAGCCTTGGGCGGCCTTCTTGACCGACATGCAAATGGGGGCGTTGTTATTGGTCGTCCCCACGATCAGGTTGGCTTTGGTGATGATTCCCCGTTCGT
Organism: uncultured Planctomycetota bacterium; assembly: GCA_963802295.1. Lineage (GTDB taxonomy): Bacteria > Planctomycetota > Planctomycetia > Pirellulales > Pirellulaceae > JAJRVM01. Next base: position 611,840 of record CAWDIM010000026.1, read on the forward strand.
CGGTGACATAGTGGTGCGTCAAGGTACCGCGGGGTGCCTCGACACAACCGACGCCTTCGGTCGGGGTCTGCGTGGGGAGCACTCGGAATTCGTTACTGGTGATTTCCGGATCGGTGGCCAGACGGACCCAGTTTTCCGTGGCGTAGAGGAGTTCAATGAGGCGTGCCCAGTGAGTGGCGAGTGTCGGCTGGACCGGTTTGCCCCCCAACACGTCGTAGAACCGTTCATACTGTTCCTGGGCCAGAGGGGTAGCCATGCCGTCGGCAGCGTTGAGTCGTGAGAGTGGCGTAGCTCGGTACACGCCCGAATCGACTCCGTCGACGAAGCCTTTCCAGCCGACTTGTTTCAGATAGGGGAATTTCAGGTACGACCACGGCTCTACCCGCTCGGCCACGTACTGTCGATAGTCCTTGGCGTCGTACTTGAACTTCTCTTTACCATCGGGACCGACAACGCGGATCTTGCCGTCGTAGAAATTCACGCGGTTTTTCTCGTCGACGGTCCCCATGTTGTAGGTCTGATGAGTGTAGGCGTCACTCTTGATCAGGTCCACGTAGGCGGAGTTGGCCAACACGACGTCGTCGAAGATTTTCAGCGAGAACTTGGCGAATTCGATGGCATCGCGTCCGAGTTTCTCGATGGTCTCACGTTTCTCGTCATTCAATCCGCAGCTGACACCTCCGGGCAGACCCCAGTTGGGATGCACGGCCCGGCCACCGATCAATTTGATCAAGTGGTGCCCATCACGGCGCATTTTGAGGACCTTGCCGGCAATGTCCATTCCCACCTTGGCGATCACGCCGAGGATATTCCGTTCGGCAGGGGGAGCCTGGGGGCCGACGACAAAATCGGGCCCACCGAGGGCATAGAAGTGGGTGGTGTGGTCGGTGGCAAAGAAGATACTGTAGAACAGTTCGCGCAGTTTCTTCGCTGCCGGGGGCGGGTCGACGTGGAACACGTTGTCGAGGGCTTTGGTGGATGCCATGTGGTGTGCTTCAGGGCACACGCCACAGATCCGCTCGGTGAGATTGGGCATATCTTCCGCAGGGCGCCCTTCGCAGAACTTCTCAAATCCGCGCAGCTCGGGGATCTGCAGGTAACAGTTGGCGACATCCCCCTGTTCATCCAGGAAAATGTCGATTTTGCCGTGTCCTTCCAACCGCGTAATGGGGTCGATGGAAATGCGTTTCATAGTTCGTCCCTTTCTTATGACGCCTCGGTCTTGGCCGACTTGTGACCGTTCCCGTTGTCAGGTTCCGGTCGCTTTCCGCGACGCATAAGACTCCCCGCCAAGCTGAAGCGATAGAACGTGCCGACCGGGTCAGGGATTCCCTTGCGGATAATTTCGTCAATCTCGTTCGGATCATCAGAATCAATGACGGACGCCAGGGCACTCATCAAACGGGCGCCGAAATCTTCCGAGTCGCCATTGGCACCATAGCAGCCGATACAGGGCGAATTGACTTGCGGGCAGAGGCAGCCGCAACCGGCTCGCGTGGCAATCCCGCAGCAGATGATGCCCTGTTCCAACAGGCAGATATCGGGGTCCGGGATAATCTCCCAGGTTCGCTTGAACTCCTTGATCTTCTTTTCGGTCCGCGTGCGGTGACAGAAGTCGCAAACGGTCGTATGGGAACCGATCACCGAGCCGGCAGGAGGGAGGTTGCCGGTGACAATCGCCTCGATGGCATCCCAGATGCGTTCCGCTTCGGGGGGGCAGCCAGGCAGATAGTAATCGACCTTGACGGTCTGGTCGAGTGTCTTCAAGGTGTCGTAGAAGACCGGCAGGTGGAGAATGCCTTCCGCGACTTCGGTTTCCGCTTGCGGGCGGATGTGCTGGGGATTTTCGGTCGAGAAGGTGTCCTGGTAGGAATTGTCGAAGATCGTCTGGCGGGAGTGCAGATTGGCGAGTCCGGGGATGCAGCCTTCGCTGGCACACGAGCCGAAGGCGACGAGCACTTTGGATTTCCGGCGCAGCAGCTGAGCCATGTATTCCTGCTCGCTGGTCCGCACGCCACCATTGAAGAGGCACACGTCGATTTCGCCGTCGGCCATTCTCTCGATATCACGCACTTTCCCGTCCATGATACAGGGGCAGAGGACGATATCGAACGCCGCGGCCACGTCGAGAATCTTCGTGTCGATGCCGAGGATCGAGATTTCGCAACCTCCGCAGGAGGCGGCCCAGTAAATGGCTGAGCTTGCCTTTCGGCGGGGAATCCTTGACGCCGGTATCGGCCGTCTTGGCTGTGGTGCTCATTGGGGTACCTCCATCGCCTCATTGTGTTCGTTGACGATGTCCTGCAGCGCCTTGAGTCGCTCGCCGTTCTCGTGCCAATTCTTGGACCAGCCGAGCGGTCCGAGCTGGCGGACGTCGTCGACCAGCTTGTCGATGGCCTCGGCCAGCTGCTGTCCCTCGGCGGCCGAGGCCCACACCAGCTGCACCCGCTTTTCTTCGACGCCCATGGCTTTCAACGTGTGCTGCAGCATGTTGAAGCGTCGCATCGCTTTGTAGTTCTGCTCGATGTAGTGGCATTCACCTGGATGGCAGCCGGCGATCATGACCCCATCGGCGCCCATGGAGAGTGCCTTGAGCACAAACGTGGGGTCGACGCGTCCGCTGCACATCACACGGATAATGCGTACATTGGGGGCGTAGGCGATGCGTGCCGTGCCGGCCAGATCGGCCGCGCGATACGAACACCAATTACAGAGGAACCCCACGATTTTCGGTTCGAATTTTTCGTCACTCATGGAACTTGTTGCTCCTTACGAAGCGGACACCTCCGCAGTCTCCGAGTCACCCGGCATTCCGGTGGGCTGGATCGCATCCCACAAGACACCCTTGATCTCGGCATAGATCTGCTCGTTACTGAAATGGGCACCGGTAATCACGCCGGCCGGGCAGGCCGACACGCAGGTGCCGCACCCTTTGCACAGAGCCGTGATGACGTGGCTGACGCCACGTTCCGCATCGTATTCAATGGCGTTGTAGGGACAGAGATTGTTACAGATCCGGCAGCCCGAGCAGAACTCTTCCAGGATCCTCGCCACCACCGGCTCGATCATCACCTTGCCCCGCGAGATCATGCCGGCCACTCGCGCCGCCGCGGCCGCCCCCTGGACCACCGAGGCGGGAATGTCCTTGGGACCCTGACAGGTCCCGGCGACGAAAATCCCGTCGGTCATCGTGGCCACGGGATCCAGCTTCGGATGCCGCTCGGTGTAGAACCCCGCCATGCTGCAGGAAATGCCGCACTTCAGGCCCAACTCGCGGGCGTCGGCTTGCGGTTCCAGGGCACCCATCAGGACGACCATGTCGACCGGATAACGCTGCTGGCGACCAATCAGCGTGTCCTCACACTGCACGATCAACTTCCCGCGCTCGTTGTCCGAACGGGCGGCGTCCGTGACTTCCGAAACCTTGCCACGCACGAAGTGCACCCCCTCTTCCAACAGCCGCTGATAAAACTCCTCGTAGTCCTTCTGGTTCGTACGCATGTCGATGTAGAAGGAACGGACTTCGGCACCGGTCTTTTCCTTGACCAAGTGAGCGAACTTGAGCGAAGCCATGCAGCAGACCGCCGAGCAGTGCGAGTTGTGGTTCAAATCGCGGCTGCCGACACAGTGGACGATCGCCACCGACTTGGGCACCGTCTTACCGTCACGCAGCACGATCTTGCCGCTGGTCGGGCCGGCAGCGTTGCAGAGCCGCTCGAACTCCATGCTCGTGTAGACATTGGCCAGGCGGCCGTAGCCGTACTGGGGAATCTTCCGGCAATCGAAGGGCTGCCAGCCGGTCGCAATGATGATGTTGCCCACGGTCAATTCGATCAGCTCGTCCTCCTGGTCGAATTTGATCGCATCGGTGGGGCAGAGCTTCTGGCAGGCGCCGCAGCGTTGCCGCTCAAACCAGATGCACGATTCCGTGTCGAGGACCGGCACACGCGGCACAGCCTGGGGGAACGGCATGTAGATGGCCTTCCGCATTCCCATGCCCGCCTCGAACTCCGTGTCCAGCACCTTGCGAGGACATTTCTCGACGCAGATGCCACAGCCGGTGCAGAGGTCAAAGTCGACTTTCCGCGCCTTCTGCCGGATCTTCACCTTGAAGCTGCCGACCGACCCCGACACCTCCTCGAGTTCCGAGTAGGCGTGCAGCGTGACGTTCTCGTGCTGGCCCGCTTCCGACATCTTCGGGGTGAGAATGCAGGCCGAGCAGTCGAGGGTGGGGAAGGTCTTGTCGAATTGGGCCATGTGACCACCGATCGACGGCTGCCGTTCGACCAGATGGACCGGGTAGCCGGCGTCAGCCAGTTCCAGCGTGGCCTGCAGTCCCGCGATACCGCCGCCGACCACGAGCGTGGTCGGGTTCACGTCCACGTAGGTCGGTTCCAGCGGTTCCTGGAACTTCACCCGCTCCGCGGCGGCCGATACCAGCGATTTGGCCTTTTCCGTCGCCGCGACCGTGTCCTTGTGGACCCACGAACAATGCTCGCGGATATTGGTCATTTCCAGCAGGTAGGGGTTCAAGCCGCCATTCTTGCAGGCGCGGCGGAACGTCTTCTCGTGCAGGTGCGGGCTGCACGCCGCCACCACGACGCGCGTCAGTCCCTCTTTCTTGATATCGTCTTCGACCATTTTCTGGCCGAGATCGGAACACATGAACTTGTAGTCACGTGAGACAACCACATCCTGGATGTGCTCGCCGGCCCACTTGGCGACTTCCTCCACGTCGACCTTGCCAGCGATGTTGCTGCCACAGTGGCATACGTAGACGCCGACTTTTTCGGCCATCATCATTCTCCCTTTTGCAGCCGAGGAGCCACGTTCGGTACGGGCCCGAGTTGCATGAACTTGTCTGGCAACACTGTGCTTATGCGCCCGTCCCCGCTGCCTGGGCAGCGAGCTTCGCTTGAATGACAGGACCGGCCGCCACAATCTCTTTCCCAATCCCGAGCTGCTGGAAGTCCAAGCCTAAGGCGACTCCCAGCAACTGCGTGAAGAAAATGATTGGCACTTGGTAGCTCTTGTTGAAATGGTTCGCCACGCGGCCCTGATACGCATCCAGGTTCAACTGGCACATGGGGCACATGCAGAGGATCAGGTCAGCGCTGTACTCCACCGCGCTGTCGAGCAGTCGGCGAATCAACTCGAAGGACGCATCTTCGCTGATCTGCGTCATGTGTCCGCCGCAGCAGTGGGCCTTGACCGGGTAGTCGACGACCTCGGCCCCCAGCCAGGTGAACAGCTCGTCCATCTTCATCGGGTACTCGGGATTGTCGAACCCGTTCATGGGACGCACCACCTGACAACCGTAATAAGGAGCCACGCGGAGCCCCTTGAGAGACTTGACCGCCTTCTGGCGGATCTTCGCCTCGCCCACGTCCGTGTAGATCAAGTCGAGCAGGTGGCGAACCGTCACCTTTCCCGGATCGTAGTGCAACCCCCCCGCCGCCAACGCCTCATTCACCTGCCGCTTCATGTGCGGGTGCTCGGCCATCAGGTGGTCGGTCTTCTTCAGATTCAGAAAGCAGGCCGCGCAGGGAGCCACCAGTTGAGTCTGATCCGGCCGACAGATCGCCAGATTCCTGGCAATCACACTCGTGGCCACCAGCTCATTCTGCGTGAAGTACTCCGTCGCGCCGCAGCAATTCCAGTCGTCCAGTTCTTCCAGTTCAAATCCCAGGGCGTCCGCCACGGCACGTACCGACACGTCATAGGCCGCGCTGCCCGATTCCAGCGAACAACCTGGATAGTACGCGTATTTCACTGCGCACCTCCTATCTCTTTGGCCTTCTTAATGATCGACTGTAACTGATCCACCTGGCGAATCCTGTTCGGCGTCAGGTGCATGCGGCCCCGAGCCAGCATCGACAACCCCATGGGGACTAACTTGAACATGCTCAACGGCTTGTTGAAGAAGTAGTACCGGCTCGCCAACCCGAACTCGAAACTGCGCCCGTAGTCTTCCACAAAGCTCGTGAAAGTCTTCGCCAACGCCGGTGCATCCGTGTCGCTGGCAAACCCCTCGGCGATCGCCTTCCGCTTCAAGGCGTACATGAGCTCCGTGATCGGGATCTGCTGGGGGCAACGCGTAGTGCAGAAATAACACGAAACACAACACCACATGGTGTTCGCGGCCAGCACTTCCTCGCGCCGATTCGCGTTGATCATGGCAAAAATCGTCCGCGGCGTATGCTGCATGTCCGCGCCATTCGGACACGAACCTCCGCAGCAGCCGCACTGCAGGCAGTGCGCCAACTGCTCCCCTCCCGGCGTGTCCGCGACCACCTCGTGAAAAAAGGCGGATCGATGACTGTCATGTGACGGTGTGATCATCGGCTTCCTCCGACATGGTTGGATCGGCCAACCTGTACAACAAAACTCACCTACGCCCTGGCTCGCGACATCAGCGAGAAACGAATGCTGGCGGAACAGGACGCGAATATCCCGCGCACGGCCGCGGCCATCGCCCGCCCCATCACTCCCCGCGGTCCCCCCGTCTTGTCCGGAAAACAAGAATGTGCGGATGCGCTCAGCAGCGGCCACTTCCCGGCCCGCGTTCGGGGTCCTCGACTCCCTCACCTGGCTGAGCTTTCAGCCACATCTTTCAGACGCGACAACACTGCACGGCTTGTCCTCTTAGCAAGCGATGTGCCAGAAGGTGACGTTATTCTCGGAGTGAGGTTTTCATCGGTAAATCGCGATTTGTTGCCCTCGTGGCCGCGTCCCACCGCAGCCACCGATGCGGCCGCGCCACGGAAATCCGTGGCTCAGTCAACGGAATTCCGTGAATGCGTGATCCCAGCCGGTTCGCCACGCACTAGGACAGGCCGTGTTTGGCCAGCTTGTCGCGGAAGGTCGAAGGTCTCATGCCCAAGGCCTGCGCGGCCGCCGTCTTATTTCCCCCGCTTTCGCGGAGTGCATCGACGAGCAGTTGCTTTTCCGCAAAGTCCATCGCCGCGCGGAATCCGCTCGGCGGGCTGCCGTTGGCGAGGATGCCCGGCCACGGTTCGTCCTGCTCGTCGGCCTGGGCTGCGCCGTCCAAGCCGAGATCGGCCTGGAGCAGTTCGGCGGCGATTCGTCCGCCGCCGACGAGCCAGGCGCGTTCCAACGCATGATACAGTTCCCGGACGTTGCCGGGCCACGCATGACGGCAGAGCATGGCGACTGCCTCGGCGTCGAATTCGTAGGGATGATCGCCGGCGATACGCTGCATCAGGTGTGCGGCGAGTGAGGGGATATCCTCCATTCGCGAGCGGAGCGGAGGGATCCGCAGTCGCAGGACGTCCAATCGGTAATACAAATCCTGACGAAACGTGCCGTCGGCCACTTTTTCGAGCAGGTTGAGTTTGGTGGAGGCAACGATGCGCACATTAGCCTTGATCAGCTTGTTGCCACCCACTCGCTCAAATACCTTTTCCTCAATCACGCGGAGCAGCTTCGCCTGCTGCTCCAGGGAAATATCGTCCACGTCGTCCAGGTAGATGGTGCCCCCCTCCGCCATTTCGAAGCGGCCGGGACGATGCTGGTCCGCGCCGGTGAAAGAGCCTTCTTCGTGGCCATACAGCTCACTTTCAATCAGCGAGGGAGGGAGTAGTGTGCAACCGACTTTGACATAGGGTGCTTTCTGGCGGTGAGATTGCCGGTGAATGACCGACGCGACCAAATCCTTGCCGACGCCCGTTTCCCCGTGAATCAGCACATTGGCGTCGGTCTGCGACGCGATCCGGATCATCCGTTTGACCCGCTCGATGGTTGCCGAGTCGCCGATGATCTCGCGGTCAATATCGCAGCGGGACTCGGCCGCCGTACGTCTGAACGGCGATGTTTCCAGCGAACGCTCGCGGCTGATCTCGCCCAGCAGATGCTGCAGTTTCTCGGCGGGGATCGGTTTCTTGAGGAAATCAAAAGCCCCCATCTTCACCGCTTGGACGGCCACGGGGATCGATCCGTTCGCGCTCATCATCACCACGTGCGTGTCGGACTGAGCCCCCTGCTTGATCCAACGCAGCAATTCCACGCCGTCGACCTTGGGCACCTTGGCATCGGCAAACACCGTGTCAAAGGACTGCGTGCGCAGCTGTTCCATTGCCTGCTCGCCGTCCGCGACCAGCACAAGCTGATGACCGCGCGCAGCAAGTTTATCGGCCAAGTTGGCGCGATGGACTTTCTCGTGGTCAACAACAAGAATCTTCATACTGGATTGGTCTGTCCATGGGCATCTCACACGCCGGTCAGTGGGTCGACGTGGGCGGGAGCCGGAAATCGGAACCCCCCACAGGCGGCTGGCCACCTGGTGTCGCCCGCCCGCAGCCATGGATTGCCAAAAAAAAGCGTTGAGCGAGCCGCGTTCGTAGCGGCGAGCAGGATCGTCTGATGGGCCCCCGGGAGGACGGATGATCCGATTCCTGGTCGGTCTCGATGTCGCCGGAACCTCCGATATCGCCGGACCCTCAACAGCACGCATCGCGGCACGTGCCGTGGCGCGAGTCGACGCAATACCCAGCGGTCGCCCGCGGTACGGGAACACGCGGCGGGCCGTCACGACCCGCTGCTGGGCAACCACTCTGAAAGGCGCCAACTGCCCTCGCACTTGTCGGTGCGACACAGTCCTGCCCGACACTGCTGACCGGCGTTTTGTGCGAGCGAGAAAGCGCCGCGCGCCACGCCGGATGCCCTCTCCACTCGCCACTCGGCTTTCGCGCGGCAAACCGCCCGCCGCGGTTGGCAGCGACCTGAGCAACCCGTTTATCATTCTAGCCCAGTCGGGTCCGTACCTGCCAGGGAGTCTGGCAGGAATACGCCCAGGAATACTCGGATTCCGCGATTCTGCCGTTTAGCCAAACTGTACCGCATCGGATCCATTCGTTATCCTGCTGGGGGAAGTTCGACGCACGGCGACAGCCGAGACGCTGTGGATATCCGTCCGCCCTGCTTCTCGCACGGCATTTCCGTCCGCTGCGCTCATCTGCAGGTCGGATTTCGCGGCGGCGAGAATGATAATACCACCAGCCGACGCCGCCACAGCACCACGATCGGGGGCTCCTGGTCAGGGCTTGCGAGCAATCTTCCCCATTTGCGGGGGTGTGTGTCGGTTGCCATCGGTCCCGCCTGGCTCACGAGAATGCCACGATCCTGCGAAAATTCTCGGCGGTTGGTTGCGTGAACAACCCTTCAGAGGGTATCACATGCGGGAACGATCCTGTTACAGCACTTCAGGGAGATGATCCGATGGCCACGGCCCAGCAAGCGTCCACTGCCACAGACATGGAAGCTCGTTACACCCAACGTATGAATCGGTATGTGACGGCAATGCGTAACGAGAAACCGGACAGGATCCCGATTCGGCCGTTCGTGGCGGAATTCACGGGGACCTACGCGGGCTATACGTGCCAGGAACTGGCTCACGATTATACGAAAGCATTTGACGCGGCCTGCAAATGTGCGGCCGATTTCGACTGGGACGCGGTCGTGGCCAATATGGTCTATGTGTGGACCGGCCTGACTCAGGGAGTGGACCTGCGGTACTACGGAGTGCCCGGCATTGACGTGCCGGCGAACATGGGGTTCCAGTACCTGGAGCCGCCCGAAACAGAAGCTTTCATGAAGCCGGATGAATACGATCAGCTGATCGACGATCCCACCGGTTTTCTTTATCACGTCTGGTTGCCGCGGGTGGCCAAGCCGGTCGGCAGGGTGGGGGAGCCGATCACCGAGGAGCACAACTTGTCGTTCCTCAAGGGTGGCATGGCGATGATGCAGTATTTCATGTCGTTTCCCGGGCAGGTCGAACGACTGCGGCGCGAGACGGGAACGGCCTCGGCCATTGCCGGGATTTTCAAAGCCCCCATGGATATTCTGGCCGACAAATTGCGCGGTTATCTGGGGTTAGTGGACGATCTGATGATGCAGCCTCAGAAAGTCCTGGCAGCGTGTGAAGCGCTGATGCCCTATTTGTACCATGTGGCCAAGACGACGGCGGATCCCGACAAGAACGTGCCGATCGGGTACTGGATGCATCGCGGTTGCGTGCCGTTCGTGACCCCTGGCCAGTTCAGCAACATCTACTGGCCGACGGTCAAACCGATCATTGAGGAGCTGTGGGCGGATGGGCATCAGACGCTCTTCTATGCGGAGGGGAACTGGGACCATCACCTGCAGGCATTTGCCGAACTGCCCGATCTGAGCATTGTGTATCACGTGGATCAGGGAGATATCTTCAAAGCACACGAAGCGCTGGGGCACAAGTTCTGTCTCAGTGGCGGAATACCGAACTTCCTCTTGGCGTTCCGTCCACCGAGCGAAGTGCGCGATTACTGCAAGAAGGTGATCGACAAGGTGGCGCGTGACGGCGGGTACATCATGGATGCCAGTGCGATCGTGCAAAACGACGCGACGGTCGAGAACATGCGGGCCATGACAGATTTCACGCACGAGTACGGCGTGTACAGCGATGGTCACAGCGCCGCGGGCGCCCCGTGCCTGAAGTCCAACTATGCCGAAGTCCACGAGAGTCGCCTCCCCGCGCCCGGTCCTGGCGCGCGTCCGCCGGGGACGGTCGTGCCGTGGGAGCGGAAACGCCAGCAGTTGTCCGATCTCAGTGGCTCCATTCCACTGTTGCAGAACATCTGGGAAGGCGTCGATGGACTGGCCAACGCGTACATCTGGCAGCTGTTACTGTCGTTTTGATGTGCCTGGGGCGCTGGCTGTCGCAGCTGGCGGTATTCGCTCATCTTGGCGGGAATCACCACGAAGGCCGTGTAGGCTGCGATGGCCAGCAGCAAGAGGAAACCGAGGCCGGCCAAAACGTTGGTGGCCGGGCCGTTGCGCAATGCGCCCATGATGTCGCGACGCGAAGTCAACCACCAGAGCGAGCCGGCGACCAGCGGCGCGGCGATGACCGTGACCGCCTGTGCCGCAATGATCGCGGGCAACGGCTTCCAGCCGGTGAGAATGATGTAGAGCGCGACCGACATGCCACTCAACAGCACGACGACCGTGAAAATGCGTGGCCACAAATCGGTCGGCTTGCTCCCCCATCCCAGTCCATCCGCCAGGATGAAACCGCCGATCATCGAGTTGACCAGAAAGGAAGAATAGGCTGCCGAAAAGAGTCCCAGGCAGAAGAGTGCCTGGCCTTTCTCGCCGAACAACGGTTTCAGCTGCTGCGCCACGTCGGCTACATCGCGCAGCGAATGGCCGCGCAGCACGGTCGCCGCCGTCCCCATGATCATCAAGGTAATCAGCGCCATGATGAGAGAGCCGATGCGCGCGTCGAGCAGCCCGTCCCCCAGTTGCTCGACGTCCCAGCCCTTCTGCTGCACGAGATACGATTGAAAGTAAGCGGCTGAAATGACGAACGTGGTGCCGACCAGTCCCAGCACCGAGAGGTCCGTCAATGCGCCGCTGCTCGGTAGGAACCCCGCCGCCACCTCGCTGGGCGAGGGGGGGGCCTGCCACAGTGCGAATCCGAGGTTCAGCGCGAACGATCCCAGCATCAGGCCGACAAACAGCATCATCAGCCGTTCCAGGGCCTTGTACAAGTTCTTGAAACTGAACAGAAACGCGATCGATAAGGCGTTGAACAACACGACCACGTAGTCGAATCGCACGTAGGCCGCGCAGGCTGAATGCACCCCGAGATTGTTGCCGAACTGGAAGGCGGCCGAGATGAAGAACACGCTCAGACCGATCAGGACTGCCAGCGGCCGCCCGGCGTGCTGGACGATAAGTGTGCCGGAGGATTGCCGCGTGGCGACGCCCAGCTTGGCTCCCAGGCTCATGTACACCAACATGAACACCATCGACACGAGCACCACCCAGAACATGCTGTAGCCACTGCCAGCTCCCACATTGGAACTGGTCAGGATGCTCCCCGGGCCAATCACCACGCAGGCTGTGATCAAACCGGGGCCAATGCGGAAGTACCAGCGACGTTGGCGCCGCGGTGGCTCGGTGACCTGCGGTCTGTTCATAAGTCACGGACGTCCTTGGTAGATATACGGACGATATTCGGGAAACCACATCGATCGCTCGATCAGTGGCTCGATGGCGTCGTCGTGCATCAATCGCCCGACGCCGTCGACACGTGCTTGCCGCATGACGGCGGCGGCCACGCGCGCACTGGCATAACGCAATTGGGACTGGCACGGGTAGACGGCCCCCGCATCCAGTCGGTCCTGCGGCACGCAGTGGGCGAGAGTCTTGGCAGCCACCAGAAACATCTCGTCGGTCACTCGATGCGCCTGGGAGAGAATGCAGCCCAAGCCGACTCCGGGAAAGATGAAGACGTTGTTGGCCTGTCCGAATACGTGCAGCTTTCCCTCGCGTTCCAATGCTGGAAAGGGGCTGCCGGTCGCCACGATGGCGCGGCCGTTGGTCCAGTCGATGGCCTCACTGGGAGTGCACTCTGCTTTGGACGTGGGGTTACTCAAGGGCATGATGATGGGACGCTCGACGTGCTGAGCCATTTCGTGGACGATGGCTTCCGTGAAGTATCCCCCTTGCGCCGTCGTGCCAATCAGGACCGTGGGCTTGACGTGCGCGACGATGTCCAGCAGATCGTAGCTGGTACCCGCGAAGCCATAGGCGGCGCACCCTTCCTCATTGAGCGCGAATTCGATTTTGTGCGGATCCTTAATCGAGCGGTCGTGAAAGAGCAGGCCATGCCGATCCGCGAAGATCTGGTTCTGCAGGATCTGCTGCTCGTTGCCGCACTCTTCCCGCATGGCAGCGCGAACCAGCCGCGCAATGCCGACGCCCGCCGCCCCCGCTCCCGCATAGACAATCCGCTGTTCGCAGATCTTCTCTCCCGTAATCCGGATCGCGCCCAGAATGCCTGCCAAGGCCACGGCGGCGGTTCCCTGAATGTCGTCGTTGAAGCTGGGGAGACGTTGGCGATAACGGTCCAATACCGAAAATGCCAGGTTCTTATGGAAATCCTCCCACTGCAATAGAGCACGTGGGAAGACTCGCTTGACACCTTCCACAAAGGCCTCGATGAACTCGTCGTACGCCGGGCCACGCAGTCGACGATGACGCCAGCCAATGTAGAACGAGTCGTTCAATAATTCCACGTTGTCGGTCCCCACATCCAAGCTGACCGGCAGACATTCGCTGGGATGAATGCCCGCCCCCGCACTGTACAACGCCAGCTTGCCGATCGGGATTCCCATCCCACCGGCCCCCTGATCACCCAAACCCAATATGCGTTCGTTGTCCGTCGCCACGATCAGACGCACGTTCCCCTGTGGTACGTTCGCCAACACTTCGGGAATCCGCTCGATATCGTCGGGTGTAATCCAGACGCCGCGCGGCCGACGGAATATGTGGCTGAATTCCTGGCAGGCGCGGCCGACTGTCGGCGTGTACACGATCGGCAGCAATTCACTCAGATTCTCCACCAGCAGGCGATAGAAGAGGGTCTGATTGCGGTCCTCCAACGCCGCCAGGCCAATGTACTTCTCCAGGTCGTCGTGCTTGGCCCGCAAGTGCTCCAACTCCAGCGCCATCTGCTCGTCAATCGTCATTTCACGGGGGGGTAAGAGCCCCTGCAGACCCAGGTGTTTTCGTTCTTCAAAGGAAAACGCGGCATCCTTGTTGTAGATCGGGTTCTGGATTAACGCCGCGCCCCGCACAGGGACTTCCAGAATTGTCTCGTTGTCGTTGCGGCCGGACATGACGGGGCACCCTCCGTTGTAGGGGCATACTGTATGGACTTACCCGGCACACAGGGCACAGGTTCTCTGGCTTCCTCAATCGCTCGGCACGGCACGTGGCGACGCTGCTGCTGCTGCTGCTGCTGCGCTGCCGCGCGTCAAGTAAGCGTTAATGTATGACACAACGGCCGCGGCGAAAAGGTGATGCGAGACGGCAACCCGCCGACCGTCCGTGCTATTGGGCAGTGGTTGCTTTCACCGTGGCCAAGGTTTCCGGCTGATGATCGGCACTGCGATAGAGAGCGTCGAACGTCCGGACTTCCGGCGTGTCAAACGTCCGCAGTTCATCGGCCAGACGTGGACTGAGGGTTTGGTAGTGCAGCCAGGCTTGGATTGTGTGAGGACCGCTTCCGGTCAGGGGCACCTCATACACCACCGTGTCGCCGCCCCCCGTGAAATCGTCATCGCCTTGCGTGCCGATGGGGGCCGTGGCGGGACCGTCGGCATGCGTCGGCTGCCAGCCGCGCGGCAACAGTCGATTGTCTTTGGCGTAGGTGGCCCCGCGCAGCAGCGTGAAGGTAACTTGACCGTCCTCATCGGCCATCACCGACTGGTAGATTTGCACTTCATCACCACGGCCGATTGTTCGATAGTGCGGCGCGACCGGGCCATCAGCCGACTCGGAGGGCAAGGGATTCCCCAGTTGATCGACGAGGCGACCTTGCTCGTCAAACTGGCCTGATGCGAAGACCAGCTGGCCTCCGGCATCGAGCACGTGGACCCGCAGCCAGGCCCGGCGACTGGGGTACGCCGTGGGGAGCTTATGACCCGCGAGGTTGGCGACGACCACGGGGATTCGCAGACCCGTCGGCGTGCGGTCCATCGTCCCGATGGTCAGTCTGGCGGCATCCGACTGAAGAAAGGACCGGACCGCATCGACCTGACGCGAGAGGATCGATGGGGGGGCCGAGACCTCGAGCGCCTCGTGGTGGGAGTGGACCAAGTTGGCGAGAAAGCTGTTTGCACCGTAGAGCGTATGGCGCCCGAAGGGGGAGCGGTTGCGGAGAAAAGGAAAGTCTCGGCCGCCAGGATTGTGGGCGATGCGGGTGCTGATCTCGCGGCCGTCCACATCGATCGTGGGTAGGTGACAGGCCTGACAGCTTCTGGCTTCGGCGTTTTCCTCCCGCTGCTCATCGTTGTAGACCGAGTTCCGCCATTCGCGGTAGGGGCTCTGCTCATGCAATCGCGCACCGGTGGCTGAACCATCGGGCCGCAAGGCGTCGGTGTCCAACGTGTGGCAAGTGGCACACATCGCGGAGCGGAGTACGTGCTTGCCCAACGTCGGCGTGTATCCGGTGTGGTGCAGCATCGGCATCGGAAACGGATCGGCGTGCGGTCCGAACAGGGGGCCTTTTTCACCGATCTGAAAGTGGCCCGTGAAAGATGCTTCGGTTCCCAGATCGACGTCGCGGATCTGGTGACAGACGGTGCACGAGACGCCGTCCAAGCCGAGTGTTGCTCGCGCATCCTGGGCGGCCAGGTGCGCGAGCACCTGGCCAGCCGGGCTGTTCGGCGGCCGACCGGCCATCGGGGCATGGCAGCGTGTGCATTTCTCCTCGATCAATTCCTTCTGAGAAGGAGTGGCGGCCACTTCCGCCGACAGTACCGCCCGCCAAAACGGATCACGCGCCGAATTGGCCATGGCGGTTCCGCGCCAAAGATCGTAGGGCGCGATACCCCGGTCTTGCGCGTTGCGCATCGCCACCGCTCGCGCAGAATTCGCGTGACATACAGCACAATGGACCGACTCCAAGTACTCGGATATGTCCGCGTCGCGCGGATCTGGCGACTCGGCCTCCGCGCGACGACTCGCCGCGCAGATCGTCAGAGGCAGCGTCAGCAGGAGTGCCGCCAGCAGTGACCCGCCAACCAACGGGCGACAGATCTGTGGGGATCGAGCAAGGTGCAAGGCCTGTGGGCTGCGCATGGTGAAACTCCGGTGGCGCGAACTGGTAACTCACCTAGTGTAACGCGCCACACTTCCCGCGACAGCCTGTTCCCGCTGCTCCTGTTCCTACTGCTCCCGGGGCACGTTCCATCAGGCCTGCCACACCCAATAGACGGGTTTTCGCGTCATGCACGACTCAGCGGCCGTTCTCCTCGCGGACTTCAAATCAGGTGGCTGGAATAGGAAGCCACTGCCTTCGCGTAATTGCCGCGGTGATAAGCGCTCGGGTCGCTACACTTCCGGACACTCATGCTCCCCTTGAGCTGCTCGACGCTGGCGTAGTCCTTGTTTTCGAGCCACCGCGTGAACTCGGCCAGCAGCGATTCGAGCCAGGTGGGTCCGTAACGCAACAAGGCCGCTGCCAGCATGGCCACGTCGGCGCCCGCGAGCAGCGCCTTCACGACGTCCTCCGCGAAGTGGATCCCGCTGGTCGCCGCCAACGAGATATCTGTCAGATCGCGAAGCGTCGCGATCCAACGCAACGATAGTCGCAGTTCATGCCGGTCGCTCAGTACCAGGCTGGGTGACACCTGGAGCGCCTCGGTGTCGATGTCGGGATCGAGGTACCGATTGAACAGGACAAGTCCCTGAGCCCCACTGTCGCAGAGTCGGTGGGCGAGGTGTGGCAGACTGCTGAAGTAAGGTCCGATTTTGACCGCCAACGGAATGCTGATCGTCTGACGCACGGCTGCCACCAGTCGGGCGTAGCGCGCTTCAATCTCCTCGGATGTCTCCAACGCATCGGTTGGCACGAAGTAGACGTTCAGCTCCAATGCGTCGGCGCCGGCGTCCTCCATCATCCGGGCATGGCGAGTCCAGCTACCCTCGCTCGAACCATTCAAGCTGGCGATGATCGGAATCGCCACGGCCTCCTTGCACTGGCCAATGTACTTCAAATACGGCTCAGGTCCCAAATGCCAATGGGACATCTGAGGGAAGTAACTCGTCGACTCGGCAAACGACTCGGATTCATGCTCGTACAGTTCCGTCACCCGCTGCTCATCATGTTCGATCTGTTCGGCAAACAAGGACGGCAGCACGGCTGCCGCGGCCCCGCTTCGCTCAAGCTGCTGCAGCGACTCGAGTGACCGAGTCAGTGGGCAGGCTGCCACGACCACGGGATTGCGCAGCGTAAGCCCCAAGTAAGTTGTCGTCAGGTCCACACCCATTCCCAATTCTCCTCTCCGCGCCTCGTCGATCGCTCTCCCCGCAAACAGCACCGCATCGCTCCAGATTGGTCTGGCCAAAATGGACTCCAGCAGATCCCTCGCATTGTGCAGAGGATGACGCACAAAGGCAACCGTGCCTGGCGGTTTCTGCCAGTAATCCTCGGGGACAAAGCGTGCGCCAGGACAAATCAATAGGCATGGATGGGTCGTGGCGCGGCGGATGGGCAGTTACCAGGCTGTGCCCCGCATGGGACGTGTACCGTAGATCGACGGCAGCTCGTCAAAGTATCGAGCATGGAAGGCGCCGGTGTACCTGGGATAGTCGTAGTAAGACGGCGGAAAGGTGGACCGATATCTGAGGTCCGCGGACAAGCCGGCCTGGCGAGAGTTGGCCGATGGCATGCGAGAAGAACGCATACCGGCGGGCCGTCGTCCTCGGGACTGGCCGAGAACGTCGTGGGCGGACGCCAGCCATACGCTCAGCCAGTACGATCAGCATTATCGCGACATTCGTCTTCATCGTCATGGACTGAATCCTGTCAGGGCGGTGAGGGGTTCTGCTCCATGCATATAGCTCGCAGTCACCGGCGTGGCCAGGAAACCTGCCGGAAACTCCCTGGCTGCGCACCGCCAAACGGTTGTGAATGCCGATTTTCGCGCTTGTCTCGGATGGGGCAGGGTCGTTCAGCCAGCGGGCGGCGCGGCGAGTTCGGCACACCGGGTGACTGTCGCACTGACGACACGGACTTATCCGCGTTTCCGTCGCCGCCAGGCCGCGCTAGCCGTGCCGCCGACCAGCATCAGCAGGAGGATGGCCGTGCCGGCATTGACCAGGCCAACCTGCGGGAACCAGACAATGGCGTAGCCGAGCGAGCCGGTCAGGGTGACGTAATAGGCGAAGGGCAACAGCGTCTTGCGGATCACCGTCCCTTCTCGTCCCAGCAAGCCGACAACGGCCGAAGCGGCGACGACGTTGTGCACGCAGATCATATTTCCCGCGGCCCCACCCACGGCTTGCAACGCGACGATCCAAGTGGGATCGACGCCAATCTTCTCGCCCACGTTGAACTGAAACAGTGACAGCATCATATTACTGATCGTATTACTGCCGGCCACGGCAGCGCCGATGCCGCCGATCAGCGGTGCCAGCAGCGGCCAAGCGCCGCCCGAGGCAGCTTCCACTCCGGAGGCCAGTGCGATCGGCATATCGGGATATTGGGCGGCGCCCCCCCCGCTGTTCAGAAACACCTGCACCATCGGCACCGTGAAAAGAAGGGCCACGGAGGCAGCGACCAGTGTCTTGCCGGACTGCCGCCACGCCCGGCCGTAAGCCTGAAGCGGCATTCGATGCAGTCGCCAGGTCAGGAGAGACACCACCAGAAACACGGTCCCGGGCAGATAGAGCAGCTTGACCGAGTGACCGATATCCGTCTGGAGAATCCCCTCGACCGGAATGGCGAACGAACTGATCCAGGCCGACAGCGGCAGCGACTTGAGCCTTGTGAGGACCAGCAGAAGACCGACCAGCACGTAGGGGGTCCACGCCAGCCACGCCGAAACGGTCCTCTGGGAAGCGTCATGTGGTGCGACAGCCAGTCTTCCGAGCCAATCCGGATCCCAAGTGTCACGCGGGGCGAAATCCCACACCTCCCGCGGCGCGGGAGTGAATATGCGATGCCGCGCGGCGGTCATGACAACGGCCAACCCGATCAGGCCTCCCGACAGCGACGGGAACTCAGGCCCCAGCAGAGCCGCCGCCAGCAGATACGGAACCGTCATGGCACAGGCGGCAAACAGGGCAAACGGCCAGATGGCCAACCCTTCGGCGAACGAACGTCGCGGGCCAAAATAACGCGTCATGAGACTGACCACGAACAGGGGGATCAACGTGCCGGCGATGGCATGAAGCAACGCCACCTGGAAACCGATGGCCGAGAGGAACGCGAGCCAGTCGAGCTGCCCGCCGGCCGTGACGAAGCCGCGTGCCATCGCCAATTGTTCGACGGCCGCGTTTCCTGCCAAACCTCCGTTCACTCCTACCAGGATCGGCGTCCCGGCCGCGCCGAACGACACCGGAGTACTCTGGATAATCATCCCCGCCACAACGGCCGCCATCGGCGGAAAGCCGATCCCTACCAGCAGTGGAACGGCCACAGCCGCCGGAGTCCCGAAGCCGGCTGCCCCTTCGATGAATGACCCAAACAGCCAGGCAATGATAATGACCTGCACGCGCCGATCGGGGCTCACGCCGCGAAACGTGCGACGAATCGTCGACATCCCGCCGCTCTCTTCCAGCGTGTTCAGCAACAGGATGGCGCCGAACACGATGTACAACAGTTCGACCGCGATGACGAGTCCTTTGATGGCCGCCGCTGCCACCTGCACGGTGGGAACTTGCCAGACGAAGAGGGCCAAAGCCGCCGCCACCACGAAGGAAATCGGCATCGCTCGCGACGCCGGCCAGCGCAGGACGACCAGCAACAGCCCGACGGAGAAGATGGGGAGCAGTGACAGGAGAGCGAGCGTGGCAACGTTCACGGGATGATTCCTTTCGGCTCGGGATACCCAGTCGGCTTAGTATCCAACGCTTTGGGGGCCATCGCAATCAGCCACTCGGATTCCCCACGATACCCCGGTCGGTGCGCCGCGGCCCAGGTCGACGGCCGGTCCGCGATACCGATCGGCATTCTCGCGCGGCGATGCCCGGTCCCGGTCATTCTGGCGCACGGCCCCGGGAGACGGGCCTTTTCGCCGGCGCATGGAACGACTCGCACCGGCCACGGGGCTCCCCTGAGGTCCCAAGAAAGGTTACTCTGAACGCTGCAACGTGGTCGCGGGCTCGCCCCCGCATCCCTGCGGTCGACCGATGCTCAGGCCGAGCCTTCAACGCGGCGAGATGATGCCGGGCGATATGGAGCAGACACGATGGAGACTTCGGACGTCGGAATCATTGGCGGCGGGATTCTCGGTTTGGCCACGGCTTACCAGGTTTCACGGCGAATGGCGGGCCGCACGGTCCAGGTATTCGAAAAAGAAGTCGCCGTGGGACAACATCAGAGCGGCCGGAATTCGGGCGTGCTGCATTCGGGGATCTATTATGCTCCTGGTTCGCTCAAGGCGACCAATTGCCGCGCCGGGAAATCGGCGATGGAGGCCTTTTGCCACGAACAGGACATTCCCTACGACATCTGCGGCAAGGTAATTGTGGCAGTAGATGAAACCGAACTGCCGGCGCTCGAGCGGATCTACGAGCGGGGAGTGGCCAACGGCGTGCAGTGCCAGCGGATTGACCGAGAGCGGCTGCGAGAACTGGAGCCGCACGCCGCCGGAGTGGCCGCCATTCACGTGCCGGAAACGGGGATCGTCGATTTCGCGCTTGTCTGCCAGCGGCTCGCTAAATTGATTCAGCTCGCAGGGGGACAAGTGCGGACCGAGTCGCGCGTCGATCAGATCGTCCGCGATGGCAACCAGTTCGTTTTGGAAACCACGGCGGGATCTTTCCGAGCCCGGGCGGTGATCAACTGTGCGGGATTGGCAAGTGATCGCGTGACGGCGATGAGCGGCGAGAAGCCGGCGGTGCGGATCGTGCCGTTTCGTGGCGAATATTACGAACTCAAACCGGTCGCCCAGTGCCTGTGCAAGAATCTGATTTACCCCGTTCCCGACCCGGAATTTCCGTTCCTGGGCGTCCATTTCACGCGCATGATACAGGGTGGTGTGGAATGTGGTCCCAACGCCGTGTTCGCTTTCTCGCGCGAGGGTTACCGCAAGGGGAACATCAACGTGCGCGATGCTTGGGACAGCTTGACCTACACCGGTTTCTTGAAACTGGCGGCCCGCTACTGGCGCGTCGGACTGGGGGAAATGTACCGCAGTTTCAGCAAGACGGCGTTTGTCCGGGCGCTGCAGCGATTGGTGCCCGAAATCACCAGTGACGATCTTGTGGTCGGGCGGGCCGGCGTGCGCGCGCAGGCCGTCGCTCCCGATGGCCGCATGGTGGATGATTTCCTGATTCAACAGAGCGGGCCGCTGATCAACGTGGCCAACGCCCCCTCCCCCGCCGCCACCTCCGCCCTGAATATCGCCGCCTCGCTCGTGGATCGGCTGAGGTCCGTGTGGGGCTCTTCGCCGCCCTAATCTCCGCATCGCCGTTGCCCACTCTTACTCTTACTCTTAACGCGGCCCGCGGCCGCAACCAATCAGGAAATCCGAAATCCAAAATTCGAAATCTCAAACAAATTCGAAATCCCAAGATGAAAACCTTCGCTGCCGACAAAACCACAGTCATGATCCATAAACAGATTCCCACCACCGGGAATGCCATGGGAGGTTCCGTCCTCCGTCCTGGCCCGTTTTTGTCATTAGTATTTCTGTCATTCGAATTTGTTTGGGATTTGCTGCTTCGGATTTCGGATTTCAAACATGCGCACCGAGCGCGCATGTTTGGAACAAAATCCGAAATTCGAAGCACAGAAAAGTGGGAGGAAGGGAGGAAGGGAGGAAGGGAGGAAGGGAAAACGGAGGACGCAATGGCATGCTGCTGGTGAGAATCTGCTGGGGGCCCGCCCGCGGCCGTTTTGCCGGCAGCGGAGGTTTTAATCTGGGGATTTCGAATTTTGGATTTCGAATTTGTTTTGGATTTCGATATTGGGATGTCGGATTTTTCGTTTCGGTGGCGGCCACAGGCTGCGTTAGGAGTAGGAGTAAGAGTAAGAGTAAGAGTAGGAGTAAGAGTAGGAAGGTTGGTTCACGCGGCGCGTTCTTCGAGAGTGGCGATCTCGAGATCTACGAGCCGGTCTACCAGTTCCTGGCGGTCGGGTCTGCGAAGCGGTTCTTTGGCCAGCATATCCAGCAGCAGTTGCGACACTCCATGGTGCAATCCGGGGAGAGCGTTGCGTGGATTGGGCGCCGGCCGCTGCAAATGAGCGAGCATCAGGCGGCCCATGTCCGGGTCCGTGAAGGGGGGCTTGCCGGTCAGCAGTTCATACAGGGTCGCGCCGAGACCGTACACGTCGCCGTGTCCATCCACGGGTACTGCGGCGCTGATCATCTCGGGAGAGGTGTAAGCCAAAGTGCCTCGCAGCGCACCGCCTGCCCGGCACTCGGGACTGTCCAGTCGTAATGCGAAGCCCAAATCGATCAGCGTCGCGTGACCGGCGGGAGTGACGTGGATATTGCCTGGCTTAACATCGGAGTGCATCCAGCCGGCTTGGTGCAACACGCAGAGCGCTTCCGCGATCTGCCGGACGATCCACAAGGCGTGCGGAGTGGGCAGCCGACCCGACTCGGCCAACACCACGTCCAACGTGGCGCCGCGCATGAGCGGCATGACCATCAAGGGAGGCGTGATGTCCAGATGGGCGGACAGTACGGCCACGAGATGCGGGTGGGCAACCTCCCGCAAAATCGCCACTTCGCGGGCCAACAGCCGTTGTGACTGTCGTCCCTCTTCGCCTTCCCATTTGGCCATCTTGATCGCGTAGTCCGACGGCCAATCGTGGGGGCTCCCTGCCGGTCGTCCGGCATACACACAAGCCCATTGGCCCTCGCCCAACAGTTGGGTCAACTCCCAGGGGCCCGCAACAATTCCACCCGCCGCCCCCGTCGAAGGCGCGCTGTGAACCGCATGCCCATGGCGATGTGGGGGGGCGAATCGAGCCGCGTCGGTGGTGAGGTGATTTGTCGAGTCCATGGGCACTGGAAGATGAGATGGTGTCCCAAACTCCTTCGATCGGCTTTCTGATGCGCGGAATTGAGCCGGAAGCGAAAGATCGGGCAGGCACTGTCTCTTGGTGACTCCCTGTCGCTCCAGCGGGTCGGATCACGGCCGAGGGCCCTTGTCGGCCGGGAATGTTTGGGCTACACTCGCAAGTCCTGTTCCAGTAACTTGTTAGAGGAGGTCCTCATGTTTTTGCGAAAATTGCTGATGGTCTGCGTGCTCGCAGCGGTAGTGATGCTGCCTCTGGTCGGCTGTAACGACTCCAAGCCGAAGGGCTCGGGTGGTGGCACCGGCGGTTCCTCCAATACGACCAATACGAAATAGGCGCGCGTGGCGCTTCGGCGCCATGGCCCAGCGCTGACTCCCTGCGGGTCTGTTCAACTGGCTGACGCGGCCAAACCGCGTCGGCCAGTGCGGATGAGCAGGGAGTTTGTCTTGCTGCCGCAAGTCGACCAATCCGCCCCTGTCTACTCTTACTCTTACTCTTACTCTTACTCTTAATCTTACTCTTAATCTTCCTCTTCCTCTTCCTCCCCCTCGTATTCAGCCTCTCGCGACAGAATGCCCGTGCGCGCTGAGATTCCCTCGGAGGCTGCTACGCAACGCGTCGCGGACAGTGAGTAAGAGCAAAGTTTTCGCGTGTAGGATGCGCGCACGGTGCGCATGTTTGGAACAAAATCCGAAATTCGAAGCACAGAAGAGTGGGAGAAAGGGAAGAAAGGAGGAAGGGAGGAAGGAAAAACGGAGGACGCAATGGCATGCTGCTGGTGAGGATCTGCTGGGGGCCCGCCCGCGGCCGTTTTGCCGGCAGCGGAGGTTTTGGATTTCGAATTTTGGATTTCGAATTTGTTTGAGATTTCGATATTGGGATTTCGGATTTCCCGTTTTGGTTGCGGCCGCAGGCCGCGTTAAGATTAAGAGTAAGATCAAGGGACACAGCGCGAGGTGACGGAGGATCGTGCCGTTCGATTCAGGTCCCGACGTATCTGGCGTAGAGCGTTCTGGCTTCGGCGATATTCTCCGTTCCAACGATGATCGCTCGGCCGTCTGGAAAGACGTTGAGTGTGAACGTGTCGAGTTGCAGACGCAGCAGATACTTGTTGCGGGTGACGATGCCGATGCCCTGCAACTTGGTTTCGAGCGATTCGAGCGATACGGCGATTGGCTGCGGGAAGCTCAGTTGAACGGCATTGCGGCCACACAAGACCGCCGTGTGGCCTCCTCGCTCGCCCTGCAGCCAGGCGAATTCGCGGCGGGCACACGCCGGGCAGTTGCCGGCCCCGAGCAATGCATCGAGCTTGATTTGCCGAACGCGGTTATCCCACAATTCAAAGACGAGCAGTGAGCGACTGACGGCGTTTCGATGTCCCGTCAGGATCTTCAAGGCTTCACACGCTTGAATCGATGCGATGACGTTGATAATGGGGCCCAGGATACCGGCCGAGTCGCACGTTTCCGTGGTCCCCGGGGGGGGCGGTTCCGGATGGACGCAACGGAAGCAGGGTGTTTCACCGGGGAGAATGGTCATGGTCTGACCGACGGCTCCAATACACCCGCCGTAAATCCAGGGGATTTGATAGTGGAGGGAGGCGTCGTTCAGCAGGTAGCGAATCTCGAAGTTGTCCGTACCATCCAGGATCAGGTCGACGTCTTGCACGAGCCGAGCGATCTTCAGGTGATCAACGTCCGCCACGATGGCCTCCACGTCGACCGACGAGTTGATCTGCGCGAGTCGTTGCTGAGCGGCGATGGCTTTGGGGATTCCCGCCGCGACGTCACGTTCGTCGTAGAGCACCTGCCGCTGCAGGTTGTTGAGTTCCAGGAAGTCGCGATCGACGATTCGCAGGTGGCCGACGCCGGCGCGAACGAGCGTGTTGGCGAGGACCGATCCCAGGGCACCGCAACCGCAGACCAGCACGCGCGAGGCGAGCAGCTTCCGCTGTCCCTCTTGCCCGATCGGTGCGTAGCGTATCTGCCGCGCGTAGCGTTCCAGTTCAGCGGGTAATGGTGATGGCTCGGCCATGGGACCTCCCGAGTCGTGTGTTAGATGAGGCAGCCGGCCAGGGCCTCGAGTGGACCGGCGCGATTTAACAGCTGTTGACAAATATCTCGTGCCTCGGCGAGCGAAGTTCGCTGGTCACGCGGACAGTGCAGCAGAACCGGCAGGGAGCGGTGGGGCCAAGGGTCTGTCACGCCGCGCCGATCCGCCACTGGGCAAATGACGAGGTCGGCCCACGCGGCGGGAACCAACGGAGCGAGGCTGGCGTGCGATTGGGCCAACAGCACATTGGGTGCCAGAACGCGGATGGTGTCGGCCGCGAGACCTGCTGCGGAAAGAGAGATAATGGCCACCGCCGCATGCCGACTCAGTCGTCGGATCTCGCGTTCGATACCGGCGGCCGTGGCCGCTTCGACGTGGGCAATCAGCATCACTCCTTCTGCCGACGCCTGCTGGCACTGCAGGTGGGAGGGACTCCGCAGGAATTTCGTCATACCGGTTTCGCGCCAAGCTGGCCATGCCGCCGTCTCCACGCTCTCCTCCGCGGCCCCGCACAACTGCCAGCGCTGGGCTTCCAGCAGCAATTGTCTGTCGCACGTTCCGAACGCGCGGAGCCCGATGGTCCGCTCGGTGGCGGCGACAATTCCCTGTGGACCGACCAGCTGCACGTGAACGTCATATTGATACGGTTCGCCCGGCAGCCAATAGCAGGGATCGGGCACGATCGCGCGCGCCAGTTTACTGGGACCGGGTCCCAGGTCCTGCAAGGCGACCGTCGCCGGAAGTGTGCGCGTCAGTGCGTTATGGGGACCCGTGATTCGGCCCTGCAATCGCCATGAACTGAGGCTGTCGCCGCCGTCCAAGCGGACATACACGTGTGCCTGCTGGGGACTCAATTCACCGTGGAACACGACCAGATGTTCGAGCGTGATATCCGGCATCGGGAAAGCTCCTCGCACTGCGCGCGACAAAGATCGGTGTTCATGTTGTCAGGCCGGCCTGGCCGGCAGCGGTGTACGCGTCTGACAGTGCGACGTGTTCATCCAAGCGTCTGGGCCAGGAACATGCCGGTCGCGGAGCCTGCGTGGAGCGCGACTTGTTCGGGAGTACCCGCCACCACGACCTCGCCTCCTTCGTCGGCCGCCCCGGGGCCCAGGTCAATAATGTAATCGGCC
This sequence comes from uncultured Planctomycetota bacterium, assembly GCA_963802295.1. GTDB lineage: Bacteria > Planctomycetota > Planctomycetia > Pirellulales > Pirellulaceae > JAJRVM01. The sequence continues at coordinate 637,574 of CAWDIM010000026.1, forward strand.
GCCTTCATCATTTGCAGGTTGTGTTCGACCACGATCAACGAGTGCCCGACGCTCAGGAGCGTATCAAAGCAGTCGAGCAGTCGCACGACGTCCGAGAAGTGCAGGCCCGTCGTCGGTTCATCCAGAATGAAGAGTGTGCGATTGCGTTTGGTGGCGGACATGTAACTGGCCAGCTTCAGACGCTGAGCCTCGCCAGTCGACAGTGTATTGGCCGGCTGCCCCAGCCGCAAGTAATCGAGACCGACATCCATCAATCGCTTCAACTTGGCCTGGACCTTGGTCTGTCCGCGGAAGAAGGAGAAGGCCTCCCGCACAGTCATTTCGAGCACTTCGGCGACGTTGCGCCCGCGATAGACAATGTCGAGGATCTCGCGCCGGTAGCGCGTCCCCCGCACTGTTCGCACTTCATGAACACGTCCGCCAGGAACTGCATGTCGATTTCTTTGTAGCCGTCACCGTGGCAGGCGGTACATCGACCTCCATCCACGTTGAAGCTGAAGTGGCTGGGGCCATAGTTGTGGGTCCGGGCTTCAATCGTCGCGGCGAAAACCTCGCGGATCTGATCAAAGGCCTTGATGTAGGTGACGGGATTGGAACGAGGCGAACGGCCAATGGGGGTCTGGTCTACCAGCACCACGTCGTCGATCTGACCGTCGCCAAAGACATCGTCGAAGGGATAAGGCTTGGGACTGTTCTTGTGTTTGCGCCAGCACAAAGCTCCGTACAGAGTGTCCTGCACCAAGGTGCTTTTTCCCGCGCCGCTGACGCCCGTGACCACGCACAGGACGCCCAGCGGAAACTCGACAGTCAGGTTTTTCAAGTTGTTTCCGCGCGCTCCCTGCAGCCGCAGCGAACCCCGGTTGGTCTTCCGCCGTTCGCCCGCCTCGGTGGTGCCCAGTCGACCCGCGAGGTAGTCGCCGGTCAGGCTCGCCGGAGAATCCAGCATGTCGGCGAGACTCCCCTCGAACACGACTTCGCCCCCGCGTTCCCCCGCGGCCGGGCCGACCTCAATCAGATGATCGGCGGCCCGCAGCATCGCCTCCTCGTGCTCCACCACCACGACCGTATTGTGGCGATTCCGCAATCCACGGACCGCGTCAATCAATCGTCCCACGTCGCGCGGATGGAGTCCCACCGAGGGTTCGTCGAGCACATACAGCATATTCACCAGGCTCGATCCGAGCGCGGAAGTCAACGCCACGCGCTGCGCTTCGCCGCCGCTCAGCGTGCGCGTCGTGCGGTCGAGTGTGAGATAGTCCAGGCCGACGGCTTCCAGGTAGCCCAGTCGAGCGTCGATTTGCTGGAGAATCATCCCGGCAATTCGCTGTTGGCTCGGGGCCAGATTCAGGCTGCGAAAAAATCGCCGGGCCTCGCGAATCTTAAGCCGGGAAACTTCGGCAATGTTGCGCTGACCGACCCGCACGCTGACCGCTTCCTTGCGCAAGCGATCTCCCCCGCAACTGGGACAGGTTCGGTAGCTTCTCCAACGACTCAGGAATACGCGCAAGTGCATTTTGTACTTGCGACGTTCCAGCCATTGGAAGAAGCCTCGCAAGCCGCCGAAGTCGCGCTCCGGGACGCCCTCCTGGACCAGCAACACCTGGGTGGGGGTCAGGTCGCGGAAAGGGACATCCAGGGGCAACTGGTAGTCCTGGGCCAATGCCATCAGTTCGGCTAACTCGTGGGCGTAAGCCGGCGAGTTCCAGGGAGCGATGGCTCCTTCACGAATGGTCTTTCTCGGGTCCGGTACCACCAGCTCCATGTCGATGTCAATGATGTTGCCGAAGCCTTCACATGCGGGGCAAGCTCCCAGAGGACTGTTGAAACTCAACAGCCGCGGCTCCAAGGCGGGGTAGTCCAGGCCGCACGGTTCGCATCGCAAGGACTCGCTGAAAGCCAACATCTGCCAGGGACGCTCGTCCACCATCACTACGGCGCTCCCGTCGCCCGCGGCCGCGGCGGATCGCTCCAGCAACACAGTGCATCGTCCGGTTCCCTTGGCGAAGGCCGTTTCGATCGAATCGACGAGTCGTTCCAGGCTGGTCTGCCCGGCGGTCAGCCGATCGACCACCACCAAGACAGTCGCAGTACCCGCCTCGGGCAGGTCGCTCGCAGCGCAGAGCGGTTCCTCCGCCGAGAGGTTGCGCAGGCGGCCTTGCGCGATGACGCGCACGAACCCGTCCTCCCGCAGTTCGGCTGAGAGTGCTTCCGCTTCCTGCGCCGAGGCCAGGTGACGGGGAAACGCCAGCAGCAGCCGTTGACCGTCCGGCAGATTTCGCACCTGCTCGGCCACGCTCTGTGGCGTATCGGCGCGCACGACACAACCACATTGGTGACAGCGAATTTCGCCAATCTTGGCGAACAGCAGACGCGAGTAATCGGCTAGTTCCGTGGTGGTGCCGACCGTCGAACGACTGGATTTCGCCGCCGGACCCCGCGTCACGGCGATAGAGGGGGGGATCCCGTCAATCCGATCGGCGGCGGGTTTCTCGAACTGATCCAAAAACTGCCGCGTGTAGGCCGAGAAGCTCTCGATATACCGCCGCTGACCTTCCGCGTAGAGTGTGTCGAGTGCCAAACTGGTCTTGCCACTGCCACTGACGCCGCACACCACGATCAGCTGGTGACGCGGCACGTCCAGGTCGATGCTCCTCAGGTTGTGGACGCGGACTCCACGTAGCTCGATGTGGCCTGATGACACTCCGGCCCTTCCCTGTCGCTGATATTGACTGGTGTGTAATCCGACAATCATAGCGGCGTGGAGCAGGAAGTGCCAGGACAGCCGTCCTACGCGCGTCCCCCGCTTCGACCGGGCTTGCCCCGGTCGAGCGACAACTGGCCCGCTACCGTCCTACGCACGTCCCCCGCTTCGACCGGGCTTGCCCCGGTCGAGCGACAACTGGCCCGCTACCGTCCTACGCGCGTCCCCCGCTTCGACCGGGCTTGTCCCGGTCGTGCGACAATTGGCCCGCTACCGTCCTACGCGCGTCCCCCGCTTCGACCGGGCTTGCCCCGGTCGTGCGACAACTGGCCCGCTACCGTCCTACACGCGTCTCCCGCTTCGACCGGGCTTGTCCCGGTCGTGCGACAACTGGCCGCTACCGTCCTACGCGCTCCCGCTTCGACCGGGCTTGCCCCGGTGCGACAACTGGCCCGCTACCGTCTACACGCGTCTCCGCTTCGACCGGGCTTGCCCCGGTCGTGCGACAACTGGCCCGCTACCGTCCTACACGCGTCTCCCGCTTCGACCGGGCTTGCCCCGGTCGTGCGACAACTGGCCCGCTACCGTCCTACACGCGTCTCCCGCTTCGACCGGGCTTGCCCCGGTCGTGCGACAACTGGCCCGCTACCGTCCTACACGCGTCTCCCGCTTCGACCGGGCTTGCCCCGGTCGTGCGACAACTGGCCCGCTACCGTCCTACACGCGTCTCCCGCTTCGACCGGGCTTGCCCCGGTCGTGCGACAACTGGCCCGCTACCGTCCTACGCGCGTCCCCCGCTTCGACCGGGCTTGTCCCGGTCGTGCGACAACTGGCCCGCTACCGTCCTACACGCGTCTCCCGCTTCGACCGGGCTTGCCCCGGTCGTGCGACAACTGGCCCGCTACCGTCCTACGCGCGTCCCCCGCTTCGACCGGGCTTGTCCCGGTCGTGCGACAACTGGCCCGCTACCGTCCTACGCGCACCATAAGTGCCGGCCGAGCGTGACGGCCGCCATTATGCCGGCGGTGCGCCGAGGCCGCATCAGCCCGCTCTACGCGTCGCGTCGCTCTGTCCGTCGCGTCGCTCTGTCCGTCGCGTCGCGTGCTGCCGCTTGAGGTAGGTGGCATGCCTGGGTGGGCGGCTTGTGTCATGGCGACAAGTCCGTGGTTTCCACGCCTGGCGATGAGCGCCGACAGTTGGCTGCGACAGCGGTATCGATTCTTGTAGAATGGACCCATGCCAAACACCGGAAGAAGCCGAAACGTGCTGACTTTATTGCTGATCGTCGTGGCTGTGCTCTTCAGCTTGTCGGCCTGGCTGTACTACCTGGCGACAATTCGACTCGTGCAGGCGAGCGAGGTCACTGGCGAGTCGGCAGGAGCGGCTCTGCTGATGACGTTCTTCCGCGACTACGGTACGGCAGCGCTGTGCGTCGAGCTGTTCCTGTTGGCCATCATGGTGTGCGTGGTGATTCTCACGGACGGCCACTGGCCACGTGGCGGCAACTGATTCGGGGCAGGCAACTGGGCTGGCTGGCGCCGGTTGTGTGTGGCGAAGGCACCGCGTCGCAGCCGCTCTTTGTCGTGAGGTGACCGTCGCAGATTCCGCCGCACGAGATGGCCGCCAAGGTGATTACCTGATAGACTTTACAGGACTGCGGCCCACACTTTCGGGCCGGTAACTATCTGTTGGCAGATGGCAGGAGATGTTCGCAATGAAGGTGAATCACTACGAGCGGGTCGAGCAGAACCCGGTCGACATGCAGGGGGCCGTGGGATGTGCTGTCCGCTGGCTGGTTGGGGACAAGGAAGGGGCGCCGAATTTCGCCATGCGGCAGTTTGAAGTGGCGGTGGGGGGGCACACGCCACGACATACGCATCCCTATGAACATGAAGTGTTCGTCCTGGAAGGGGAGGGGTTGGTATTGGAAGGCGATGTCGAGCATCCCCTCAAACCGGGCGTCGTCGTCTATGTTCGTCCCGATGAGGTACACCAGTTCCGCAACACCGGAACCGGCCCCTTGAAGTTCCTCTGTCTCGTGCCGAATTCCGCGCTGGGTAAGAGCGTCACGGTCACGCCCGAATGCGGGAAATGACGAGCGAGTGGCGGACAGTCGTCGGGACCGGGCATTGACCCGTGGCTTACGGGCATCGAAATGAGTGGCGAACACGCATGAGCCAAGATGCAGCCAGACGGATCGAGCAACTGCGGCGTGAGATCCGGTATCACGACCAGAAGTACTACGTCGAGTCGAATCCGGAGATCAGCGACCTTGAGTACGACAAACTGTTCGCGGAATTGAAACGACTCGAGGCGATTCATCCTGAGCTAGTCACACCGGATAGTCCTACACAGCGGATCGGCGACGCACCGATCGCCGGGCTCCAAAGCTTTGAGCATCGTGTCCCCATGCTTTCGATCGACAATACGTACAGTATTGCCGAGCTTCAGCAATATGGTCAGCGGACGGCCAAACTGCTCCACGGTCAGTCCGACGAGTGGGTGGTCGAGCTGAAGGTGGATGGTGTGGCGGTCTCGTTGGTGTACGAGCACGGCCTGCTCGTGCGCGGGCTGACGCGCGGCAATGGCCGGGTTGGTGACGATATCACGCACAACGTACGTGCGATACTCGGCGTTCCACTCCGTTTGCTGGGGGACGATCCGCCGCCGGTGTTGGAAGTTCGCGGCGAGATATACATGGCCAATTCCGATCTGGTGCTCCTGAACGAACGGCAGCGGGCCAAAGGAGAGCCGCCCTTCGCCAACACGCGGAACGTGACAGCCGGCAGCGTCCGTATGTTGGATCCCCGGATCTGCGCCGAGCGCCGATTGCGCATGTTTTGCCACGGCGTCGGTTATTGTGAAGGTCTCCGGGCCACGAACCACATGGAGTTTCTGCGGGAGCTGCGCCAGTACGGCTTGCCGTCGACTCCGCGCGTCGAATGTCTTCCCAGCTTCTCCGCCGCCGTCGCGCACTGCGAAGAATTGGTCGGACGATTGCACGAACTTGATTTTGAGGTGGATGGACTGGTTCTGAAGCTCAACCGCTTTGACCAACGCGAGCGGCTGGGGGCGACAGCCAAGAGCCCAAGGTGGCTGATCGCCTACAAGTTCGAGAAGTACGAGGCCGTCACGCGACTGAATAATATCGCCGTACAGGTTGGCAAAGCCGGTACGATTACCCCGGTCGCCGAGCTGGAACCGGTGGAACTGGCGGGGACGACGGTCAGCCGGGCCAGTTTGCACAACGCGGATGAAATCGCGCAAGGATGTGCGCGTGGGGGATGAAGTCGTCGTGGAAAAGGCTGGGAAGATCATCCCGCACATTGTGCGTGTCGAAAAGCACAAACGACAGCAGTCGCTTCCGCCGTTTGCTTTTCCCACGGCCTGCCCCGAATGCCACACGGCGCTGGTGAAGGACGAAGGAGGGGTCTACATTCGCTGTCCCAACTTCGCCGGCTGCCCGGCGCAGGTAAAGGAACGTATCCGCCATTTCGCCAGCCGTAACGCGATGGACATCGAGGGGCTGGGCGACAAATTGGTCGAGCAGTTGGTGTCCCAACGCTTGGTGACCGGCTGCGGCGACCTCTATCGATTGCACAAGGAACAGCTTCTCGATTTGGAGCGGATGGGGAATAAGTCCGCCGAAAAACTGCTGGAAGCGATTGCGGCCAGTAAAACGCGCGGGCTTGCCCGCTTGCTCAATGCCCTCTGTATTCGGCACGTCGGCACGCGAGTGGCATCGGTTTTGACTCAGCAATTTGGCTCGATGGACAAGTTGCAGCAGGCCTCGGTGGACGATCTGACGGCCGCCGACGAAGTGGGCCCGATCATTGCCGAGAGTGTGTACCAGTATCTGCAGAGTCCGCTGGGAGCCTCCACCATCGCGGAACTGAGGGAACTGGGCATCGTCATGGACGCCCCCACGCCCAGTCCAGATGTCGCAGCGCAGCCTCTGGCGGGCAAGACGATCGTCGTCACGGGGACACTCACCAAGTACACGCGCGACGAGATCCAGGAACTGATCGTGCAGGCCGGCGGGCGAGCGGCGTCGAGCGTTTCCAGCAAGACCGATTTTGTGGTGGCGGGCGAGAATGCGGGGAGCAAGCTGGCCAAAGCCCAAGAGCTGGGGATTCCCGTGCTGAGCGAGACCGATTTCGAGAAGCTGCTGAAATCGTGACCCAGAGTCGGCCAGCAAAACCGGTTTGCTCTACCACCGTCGTAGCTACGCTCGCGCCGTCGTAGCTCCGCTCGCGCCGTCGTAGCTACGCTCGCGCAGAGCGTGGGGGGAGACCGCCCGACGCCATCCGGCGCCCCGCCGCAGTCTACGCGACCGCGGCTACGGGGGGCATGGTAGCTCCGCTCGCGCCGTCGTAGCTACGCTCGCGCCGTCGTAGCTACGCTCGCGCCGTCGTAGCTACGCTCGCGCAGAGCGTGGGGGGAGATCGTCCGACGCCTTCCGGCGCCCCCCGCGGCACTAGGCGACCGCAGCTACGGGGGATTTTGGTCGGTCTACCTCAGGGAGCCTGATCCAAACGTGGGCCTGCGGGCCGATAACGGCAACTCGTGGCAGGGCCTGCCGGTACGCTGACCACATCCAGGTGCCGAGCCGACATGTGTCTTACGCCAACTCCCGGCCTGAGATCATCAGAATGACGGTGATGACGAGCGTGACCAAGGCGGCCACTAGCAGCAGTTGATGGAGCGTCATGCGGCTGCATTCATCTGGCAGCGCAAGCAGAAAGTCATACGCACGGCGCATTGGTATAGCCCCCAGCAGATTCTCCCAAGACAAATACCCTTGTTAAAAGATAGCATATTTATTCGTTCCAGGCCGACTGACCTTTCCAACCCGTTTGCACGACCGTCACCGGAGGACTGCCGGGGGCTCTCAGCGGGCGACGGAAAGCCGAGCGGAGTTTTCGCCTTGCGTCACCGTTTTTGATATGATGGGAACACGTTCCCGGCCAGGTGCGCGCCGGAACGTGCGGATCGCACCTATTGCATTTAGGTCGGGGTGCGGGCAGAGGCCCTTCCGCCCATTGTGCGGAGCACTTCCCATTTGGCATGCCGTGGCCTGACGTTACGGACTATTGTGAGCGGCGTGGCGCTCTCCAGGGCGATGGGGGTGCACGGCTGGCGTAATGGTGAACGAGTTCTCGTCGGGGCCCGATTTCGTGATTTGACGATAGGAAGAACGAGTGATGTGCAGTGTTTCGTGCCGAGTCCGGACCGTGGTGTGTCTGAGCGTGGCCGCCTTCTGCAGCCTGGCGTCGTCGTCGCGCGGTGACAGCGGGTCGTCGCCGATCGACTTCAATCGCGACATCCGACCGTTGCTGTCGCAACGGTGCCTGGCTTGTCATGGGCGGGACGAATCCTCGCGGCAAGGAGGATTTCGACTTGACGAGCGGTCATCGGCGACCGGCCAGGCCGACAGCGGTGAAGTGGTCATTGTGCCCGGGAAGCCGGATGCCAGCGAGTTGATTGCGCGGGTCACTTCGCAAGACGAAGACCTCCGCATGCCACCCGCCGATACCGGGGTCCAGCTGTCCGAGGACGAAGTCGAGTTGTTACGGCGGTGGATCGAGCAAGGTGCCACGTATGCACAACACTGGTCGTTCACACCACCGCGGCGTCCGGACCCGCCGGCAGTACAGAACCAGGCGTGGCCCGCCAATCCAATTGACTATTTTCTATTGCATAAGCTGGAAGCGGAGGGACTGCGGCCCAATCCGCCGGCCGATCGCTACGCGCTGATTCGCCGTCTGAGTCTCGACTTGCGCGGCCTGCCTCCCTCGTGGCAGGAAGTCGAAGCGTTCGTGGCCGATGGAGCCCCGGATGCCTACGAACGGCTGGTGGACCGCCTGCTGGACGATCCCGCATACGGCCAGCGGTGGGCACGTGTCTGGCTCGATCTGGCACGCTATGCCGACTCGCGCGGTTACGGCAGTGATCCGCTGCGAACCAATATGTGGCGGTATCGCGATTGGGTGATCGAAGCGCTGAATCAGAACATCCCGTTTGACCAATTTACGATCGAGCAGCTGGCGGGAGACTTGCTGCCCGATCCGACGATGGAACAGAAAATGGCCACGGCGTTCCACCGCAACACGATGACCAACACCGAAGGCGGGACGGACGATGAAGAATTCCGCGTCGCCGCCGTCAAGGACCGCGTCGACACGACTCTCCAGGTCTGGATGGGGTTGACGATGGGGTGTGCGAAGTGCCACAGCCACAAGTACGATCCGATTTCGCAGCGGGAGTATTATCAGCTGTTTGCGATTTTCAATCAGACGCGGGACAACGATCAGCCTGACGAGAGTCCGACAATGGAAGCGCCGCGGGCCGAGGACGTGCAGGCGCTGCAGGCTTACGCTGCCGAACTCGGGCAGTGGGAGCAGCAGCTCAGTGAGATCCGGCAGCAGCTGCAAGCCGAGCCCGAACCTGCTCCCGTCGAAACGGTCCGGGGACGATACGTGCGCATCGAGTTGCCAGGCCCGCTGCGGATCCTGTCGTTGGCTGAAGTGGAAGTCTTTGAAGGTGAGAAGAACCTGGCTCGTGCGGGCCAGACGAATCAGGTGTCGACCGACTATGAAGGATCTTCCGAGTTGGCGATTGACGGCAACACGGATGGCGATTATTTCGCCGCCAAGTCGACGACGCACACGCGGCAGCAGGACGATCCGTGGTGGGAGGTCGATTTGGGGGGCGGACAGCAAATCGATCGAATCGTCGTCTGGAGTCGGACCGGTAATGGGCTCGAGGATCGCCTGACTCCCTGGCAGATCGTGGTGCTCGACGATGCCCGCAATCCGGTGTGGCAGATGTCGGTGAGCGAACCACCGCGTCCCAATCGCGAATTGACACCGCGTGCTTTGACGCCGTTGCAGCGACGCCGCGTCGAGCTGGAGCAGCAGATTGCCCAATACGAGTCGTCGCGTCCCGCCGTCCCTCTTGTGCCGGTGATGGTAGAACTGGAGCCGGAGCAGCGGCGGACCACGCACCTGCTGGTACGAGGGGACTTCCTGACCAAGGGAGAAGTGGTGGAGCCGGGCGTACTGCAGTCTTTTCATCCGTTGCCCTCGGGCATCAAGCCAGATCGGCTCGGTCTGGCGCGGTGGATTGTTGATCCAGAGAATCCGCTCACCGCGCGCGTGACGGTAAACCGCTTGTGGGCGCGGATCTTCGGCACGGGGATCGTGGCCACGGAAGAGGATTTTGGTACGCAGGGGGATCCGCCCAGTCACCCCGAGCTGCTCGATTGGCTGGCGACCGAATTGGTGCGTTTGCGTTGGGACGTCAAACAGCTGCTGAAACTCATGGTTTGCTCGGCAGCGTATCGGCAATCGGCTCAAATGCGGCCGGAGCTGCTGGTTCAGGATCCGGGCAATCGGTGGTTGGGCGCGGGCCGCGCGTGCGTCTGGACGCCGAAGCCGTGCGGGATCAATCGCTGGCGCTGAGCGGACTGTTAGCGCCGAAAATCGGCGGGCCTTCGGTTTATCCGTATCAGCCGCCGGGACTGTGGCGGGCCGCGTTCAACGGCGAACGGACCTGGCCGACCAGTCAGGGGGACGATCGCTATCGGCTGGGCCTGTACACCTTCTGGCGACGGACCGTGCCCTATCCGTCCCTGGCGACCTTCGACGCACCGAGCCGCGAACTTTGTACGCTTCGCCGAGTGCGCACGAACACTCCCTTGCAGGCCCTGGTCTGTTTGAACGATCCGGTGTACGTCGAAGCGGCGCAGGCCTTGGCTCGGCGATTGGTGCGGGAAGGGGGCCGCTCAGTCTCCGATCGCGTGGCTTATGGATTGCAGCTCTGCCTCTGTCGTCCTCCCGCCGCTGGTCAGGTGGACGCGCTCGTACGATTGCACGACGCGCAGTACGAGCATTACCAGGCGGATCTCGACGCGGCCCGGCAGTTTGCGACCGATCCGCTGGGGCCGTTGTCGACGGGCAGCGATGTGGCCGACATGGCGGCCTGGACCGTCGTCGCGAACGTCCTGTTGAACATGGACGTCGTGTTGAACAATTGAAGCTCGCCGAGCCTGTGGATAATTCTTCTTGACGCCGCCCGCGGCCGCCACCAATCAGAAAACTCGAATTCCCAAGTCCCAAGTTCCAAATCCCAAACAAATACGAATGACAAAAAACTCCAGAAACAATCTTCGCCGCCGGCAAAACCACAGTCATGCTCCGCACACATCTTCTCACCATGCAGCATGCCACTCCGTCCTCCCTTCCTCCCTTTCTCCCTTTCTCCCTTTCTCCGGTCATTCGCATTTCGGGTTCTTTCCCAACCCTGCGATCACCGTCCCCGCCTGCCACGGGCTAACACTTTGAAACGGATCAGATGGTCATGAATCCAATTGAACAACGAGCTCAGTTGCTGCGACGCAGGTACTTTTTGCAGACGTGCCAGTCAGGGCTCGGTGCGCTGGCGTTGGGATGTCTGGGGCTGCGTCGCGGCCAAGCGGCGGATGGGGCGGGCAGTGCCAATCCGTTGGCACCCAAACAACCCCCCCAGCCGGCGAAAGCCAAACATGTAATCTACTTGCATATGGCGGGGTCACCCCCGCAGCAAGACCTGTTCGACTACAAGCCGGCCCTGGTTCAGCACAACATGCAGCCCTGCCCGGACGAGTTGCTGGAAGTGCTTAAGCAGCAGCGGCTGGCCTTCATCGATCTGAAAGCGCGGCGGCCACAATTGCTCGCCTCGCCGTATAAGTTCCAACCATGCGGCCAGTCGGGGATGGAGGTAAGCGAGTTGCTGCCGGAGTTCCGTACGTGCGTGGATGACATCTGCCTGATCCGCTCCATGCACACGGATCAATTCAACCACGCCCCGGCGCAGCTGTTGCTGTATACCGGTGCGCCGCGGTTCGGCAACGCCTCGATGGGGTCGTGGGTCACCTACGGTCTTGGGTCCGAGAATGAGAACCTCCCCGGATATGTCGTGCTGATCAGCGGCGGTACCGATCCGAGCGGTGGCAAGAGCCTTTGGGGGAGCGGCTTTCTTCCCTCGGTCTATCAAGGTGTGCAGTGCCGGACGGAGGGGGAGCCAATTCTGTTTGTGGGGGATCCGAAAGGAATGGACCGAACGGCGCGTCGCCGCAGTCTCGATGCCTTGCGCAACTGAACGAACTCGAGTACCAGCGGATCGGCGATCCGGAGACTCAGACGAGGATCAGCCAGTACGAACTGGCTTTTCGCATGCAGATGTCGGTGCCCGAAGTCATGGATTTGTCGCGTGAAACAAGGGAGGTACAGGAGGCCTACGGCATTGAACCTGGCAAAGAGTCGTTCGCCAACAATTGCCTGCTGGCGCGCCGCCTGGTGGAGAACGGTGTCCGTTTCGTGCAACTGTTCGATTATGGTTGGGATATGCACGGCACGGGACCAGACAATGACCTCATCACCGGACTTCCCAAGAAATGCCGGGACATTGACAAGCCGCTGGCGGCCCTCATTCGCGACCTGAAGCAGCGCGGGTTATACGACGAAACGCTGCTGGTGTGGGGGGGGGAATTTGGCCGCACGTCGCTCAACGAAGAACGCAACGGCTCCAAGCTTCTGGGACGCGACCACCATCCGCACTGCGCGTCGATCTGGCTGGGGGGGGCCGGAATTCGCCGTGGTCTGGTGGTCGGCGAAACGGATGAATTGGGCTACTTCATTACGCAGGACAAGCTGGGAGTCCACGACCTGCAAGCCACGCTGCTCCATCTGCTGGGGCTCGATCCCTATCGCCTGAGCTATCCGTATCAAGGCCTGGACCAGCGTTTGATTGGCCCCACCGACGAAGGGAAAATCGTGCGGTCGATTCTCTCGTGAGTCCTCAGTCGGGGACCTCCGTGATGCGAACAGTCGACGGTGCCCGCCATGACAGGGCCCGCCATGACGGGGCCAGCCATGACAGTGCCAGCCATGACAGGGCGAACACGCATCTTTCCTTTTTTTAGAGAATAGGTATCCTGCCGGAATGACAAGCAACAGAGTCACGCGACGATCGAACGAATTGCGGGAAGTCAAGATCAAGCGGCGGTATACCCGCGCGACGCCGGGGAGTGTGCTCTACCAGGCCGGCCAGACAACCGTACTGTGTACGGCCAGTGTGTCGGAGGAAGTGCCGCGCTGGATGGTTGGAGAAGGAAAAGGTTGGATTACGGCTGAATACAACATGTTGCCGGGGAGCACCCAGCCGCGAAAGAGTCGCGACCGCGGCGGAAAAATCGATGGTCGCACCACCGAGATCCAGCGGCTGATTGGCCGCAGTCTGCGCGCGGTTGCCGATCTTCACGCGCTGGGTGAACGGCTGGTGACCGTCGACTGTGACGTGCTCGAGGCCGACGGAGGGACCCGCACGGCCAGCGTCACCGGCGGCTTCATCGCGCTGATCGACGCGCTCTGCGCCATTCGCAAGGACCTGCCTGATCCGGACAAATTTCCGCTCTGCGACAGTGTGGCGGCGGTGAGTGTCGGGATGGTGCAGGGTACCCCCGTGCTCGACCTGGACTACCAGCAGGATTTTGCCGCCAGCGTTGACATGAACGTGGTCATGACGGGACGTGGCCAGTTTGTGGAAGTGCAGGGGACGGGCGAAGAAGCGACATTCTCGGAAGAAGAACTTCTCGCCATGCTGAAAGCCGCTCGACGCGGTATTCGACGGCTGATCGAGATTCAACAACAGACGCTCGGTCGCCAGTGGCCCTTCGGCTGAACAGCGTCTGACGTCACGTGCCGCGCTAACCGAGCGTGATGCGGCGACAGGCATCCGCCGTGCAGTCAGGAGCACGTCGGCATTTCAGCAGCTGCACGTCGCGGAATCGCGCTCGGTCAGTGAGTGCTGCACACGGTAACCGACCATGGGGGGCCGGTGCCAGTTGTCGAGTCGCTCGCTGCCCGGCTCAGTCCGCGTCAGCCAGTCCCCCCACGTCCGCGGGTAGCTCCACCAGAATCGACGTCCCTTTCCCTGGGTGGCTGTCGATGTTGACGTTGCCTCCCAGTAACCGCACCCGTTCGCGGATCCCCGCCAATCCATAGCGTTTCGAGTCGATGTGGCGCGGGTCAAAACCTGTGCCCCAGTCCTGTACTCGCAAACGGATGTTTCCCTCGGCTTGCGTCAATTGGACGAGGACCTTTTCCGTTTGGCTGTGCCGGCAGGCGTTTTGCAGACCCTCTTGAATGACTCGGAAGATCGTGTTTTCCAGCACCGGTTCCAACCGCTGGAAGGCGACGCTGTTCTGAAACTCGACGCGCGGTCCGCCACGCCCATGCGTTTCCTCGATCATGCCATGGATGGCGGTGACGACACCGAATTCGTCGAGAATGGGGGGACGTACGCCACTGATCAGACGCCGTGTTTCGGACAAGCACTGGCGCAGCAGTGCCAGCAGTTCCGCGACGAGTTTCCGGTACTCGTGCGGATCCCGATCCGCCACGCGGGCCGCCGCCTGGCACTGCATGATGGCAGCGACCAACTGCTGAGCAAGCCCATCGTGGATCTCGTAAGCAATCAGTTTCCGCTCCTGGTCATGCGACTTGAGCAAACGGCGGAGCGAGCGCTGTTCCTCGCGTAACAACTCCTCGGCTTTCTTTCGATCGGTGATGTCCCGGACCACCGACACGGCACTCCAGTGATTGTCGATCCGGATCGGGGCCAGGGAGATTTCGATCGGGAACTCTTCGCCCCCTTTGCGAACAGCCTGCAATTCCAGGATTCGTCCCACGGTGCGCCCTTCACCGGTTCGGAAGAAGCGGGACAAGGCCGCCGCCGCTTCCTGCTGGAATCGACTGGGTATCAAGAGGGAGTGAATTTCTTGTCCCAGTATCTCCTCGTGCGAGTAGCGGAACATTCTCTCGGCGGCGGGATTCCAGTGCACCGCTCGTCCCTGGGAGTCCATCATGATGACGGCATCCAGGGCCGCTTCGCTGATCGTGCGGAACTTTTCTTCGTTGGCCTGCAACAGCTGCTCCGCTTGCCGGCGCTCGGTGACATCCCGCACCACCGCCTGCAGGACATTGCGTCCTTCGATATGCACACGGCTCAACGAGACTTCGGCGGGGAATTCGGTCCCGTCGGCGCGCCGATGTATCCACTCGAAGCGGTGGCTGCCCTCCCGCAATGCGGTGGCGATGCGCTGGTTGGCAGCGGCCAGGGAATCGGTCCCGTCGGGTTGCCTTGCTGGCGACAGGTCGGCGGGGTGGTGGCGGTAGAATTCCTCGTGGCTCGACACCCCAAAGGTCTGCAAGGCTGCCATGTTGCAGTCAAAGTACCGCTGCTCGTCCAGCAACATGACCGCGTCGTTGGACATTTCGTAAACACTGCGGAACTTCTCCTCGCTTTCGCGCAACGCTGCTTCTACTTGGGTGCGGCGCGTCAGATGACGATGCAATGTCAGACCGACAAAACTTACGGCCGCGATTGTCCCCACGATCAGCACCATATGCAGTGCCTGAAACGCCAGCTGCTGCACCTGCATCATGGCATCCGCGGACCCTTTGATTTGTCTGGCCCGAAATATCAACTGCCACGCGTCGCGTTGGAACTGAGGATCGGCGCGGAAATCGCCGGGGTTCCCCTGCCTTTCCTCCCACAGTTGTACGAGGGTCGTGCCGAACTCCGCCAACTCGCCGCGAAAAGCCGCCAGTTCCCTCCGTAACAGCTCTTCGTCCCCCAGGGAAAAAATGCCACGGGAGTTGGCGCAGATATCGTGAATCTGCTCGGCGTACGAGTCCGCCCGCGCCAAATGCTGTTGCACGGCACTCAAATGAAGCCCGGGGCGAGTGCCGAGCACGTCCTCCCAACGGAGATTCGAGAGGGCCAGTTCGAGTTCGATTCGCACGGCGAAATTCAGTACGACTTGACGCGCGGCGATGTCCCGATCGAGTCGCAGGATGATGGAGATTGCCGCCACGAGGCAGGCGGCCGCCACCGCGATCGAGATATACACTCGCCGTGAAGTGGGAAAACGCTGCTGTAAGCCGCCTCGGTTTTCGAGCATCAGACCGTAGTTCCGACGAGCGTCCGCGGCAATAACACGGGTAATCGCCCATCTTGGGAGATCTCGCAAGCGGAACGCCCGCCGCTCAGAGTCCCCGCCAACGTGCATACGGCCTCCAGCCAAAATGCGTACAACCTGCCTCCATTGATGCCAAAATAGCGGCGGCTGTCAAGCAGAAAGTGCGAGTCGCGACACCGTGCACCACCCTCTTGGGTGGTACTGCTTGCTTTGTCGCACCGGGGATGTCAGGCAGCGGTTTAATGCTGTTCGGCCAGGAGCCAGGCCAGCAGGCCTTTCTGCAGATGCATCCGGTTGGTGGCCTGCCGCACGATGGCGCTTTGCGGGCTATCGATGACTTCGTCGGTCACCTCTTCACCTCGCCGCGCGGGGAGGCAATGCAGGAAGACGGCCCGGGCGGGCGCGGCGGCCATCAGGTGCGAGTTGACCTGGAAGGGGGCCAGGGCGGCCACGCGTTCATGACGCTCATTCTCTTGGCCCATGCTGGCCCACACGTCGGTGTACACGGCGTCGGCATCGTGCACGGCTTTCACTGGGTCGGTGGTCACGTGCAGTTGAAAATCGGGGAACTGCTGCTCCAGTCGCTTGAGGAACTCCGTGTCGAACTGGTACTGCGGCGGTGCGGCGACGGTGAAACGCACATGCAAATGGGCCGCGGCAATGGCGAGGCTGCGTGCGACGTTATTCGCGTCTCCTACGTACGTCAATTTCAAGCCTTCCAATTTGCCGTACAGCTCCAGCAGCGTGAAGAGATCGGCCAGTGCCTGGCAGGGATGGAATTGATCGGTCAGGCCATTGATGATCGGGCAGGTGGCATGTTTGGCGAGCAGTTCGACGCGCCGATGTTCTTTCGATCGGCAGACGACGACATCCACATATTGGGTCAGCACGCGGGAGAAATCCGCAGCGGATTCCCGCTGGCCCCAGCCCACATCGGTGCCGAGGTACATGCTGGTGCCGCCCAGGTGAGCGAAGGCGGCCTCGAAACTGACGCGGGTTCGCAGCGATGGTTTTTCGAACAGCAGGGCCATCACGCGGCCCGCGAAGCGTGGTTCGCGATGGCCGTTGAGGTGGGCCTTTTTCAGGGTTGCCGCCAAGGCGAAGATCTGCTGGATCTCGACCGAGGGAAGATCGAAGAGGGTGATCAAATGTCGCATGATGTTCAGACCCCTTTGAATTCGTGCGCGGCGACGGGGTGGTGGGGGAAGTCCTCCCACGGTGGCCCCGTCACGCTGTCGCGTGCTGTAACGCCGCCGCCAGAATGTCACAGCCCTCGTCCACCTGGTCGGGAGTCATGATCATGGCGGGCAGCAGTCGCAGCACGGTACCTTGGGTGCAGTTGATCAACAGGTTGCGTTGCAGACACTCCTGCACGAGCGGAGCGCCCTCGATGGTCAGTTCAATACCGATCATCAGACCGACGACACGAATCTCGCGAATGATCGGACAGGTCGCTTGCAGGGCCTCCAAACGCGCGCGGAATTGATTGCTCAGCGAACGGGCCTGGGCCAGCAGATTGTCTTGTTCGATGGTCTCCAGGGTGGCGATCCCCGCGCTGGCCGCGATCGGGTTACCGCCGAACGTGGCGGCGTGCATGCCGGGCCGCAGGCTGGGAGCGATATCGGCTGTGGTCAGCAGGGCTCCCCCCGCGATTCCACCGCAGATCGCCTTGGCCAGCGTCATGATGTCCGGGGTGACCCCGAAGTGTTGATACGCGAACCAATCTCCCGTGCGGCCGCACCCCGTTTGGACTTCGTCAAAGATCAGCAGCAGATCGTTGTCGTCGGCCAATTGGCGCAGGCCAGCCAGAAAACCAGGCGCGGGGATGCGGACGCCGCCTTCCCCCTGGATCGGTTCGATCATAATGGCGCACGTTTCGTCATCGATCGCGCTGGGCCACGGCATCCAGGTCATTAAAGGGGGAGTAGACGAAACCGGCTACCAACGGTCCGAGCCCCTCATGGTATTTGGGCTGGGCCGTCGCCGTGGTGGAGCCGAGCGTGCGGCCATGAAAGCCTCCCTCGAAGGTGATGATCTTGTACTTTTCCTTCGGGGTGTGGAGACGCGCTAATTTGATGGCGGCCTCGTTGGCCTCCGTGCCGGAATTGCAGAAGAACGCCTGACCGCCAAAGCTGTGCTGTGACAGTAACTCGGCCCACCGACCTTGCAGGTCGGTGTGCCACGAGTTGGGGATGTGGATCAAGGTGGCCACCTGCTGTTGCACGGCCTGCACCACTCGCGGCGGGCAATGTCCCAGCAGATTGCAGCCCCAGCCGGGAAAGAGATCCAGGTACCGGTTCCCTTCGCTGTCCCACACGTAGCACCCCTCGCCGCGCACCAGGTTCACCGGGTATCGGCGGTAATTGGGGATCACGTATTTGTCGAAGAGAGCGACGGTCGCCGCGGAACTGTTGGATTCGATGGACGCCACAATGGACTCCTTATTGGCCCGACCATGATCGTTGTGCATAACTGCCAAACCCAGGCAGACACCGGCTCCCGCAGGCCGGTTCACCCGCACCGCCACGATTCCTGCGTGGGGCACAGCGGGCGTTGGCACGGCAGTCCGCCAAGGGCTCGCCGCACGGCGGTCGCCCGGGTCGGCCAGACCACTGCGGCACGCATTGCCTGAGCGGCTGCGGACTGTCCCCCCCGCCCTGCTTGTCTCCTGCCGTCTTGTCGCAACCGTTCACGTGGCCCACGCTCTGCCTCAGATGTCATCGCGGATGATCTGCGTTCCCACGCCGCAAGTCGTATAGATTTCCAGCAGCAGCGAATGACGCAGCCGCCCGTCGATGATGTGCACCTTCTGCACGCCACGCTGCAGTGTCTCCAGGCAGGCTTCCACCTTCGGAATCATGCCGGCTTCCACCGTTCCCTGACTGATCAGCTGCTGCGCCTCACTGGCGCTGAGTGAGTGGATCAGCGAGTCCGGGTCGTTCTTGTCGCGGCGGACGCCATTCACGTCGCTCAGATAGACCAGCTTCTCGGCCCCCAAGGCTTGGGCGACCGCCATGGCGGCCGTATCCGCATTCACGTTGTACTTCTGGCCCGCAGCGTCGATGCACATCGACGGAATGACCGGCACCTGACCGGCATAGCACAGATTGTCGATCACCGTACGATCGACACGCGTGACGTGGCCGACAAATCCCAGGTCGATCGGTTCGCCATTATCGCCGGGCAGGCCAATTCTCTCGCCGAACAGCACGTTCGTGGTGCGGAAGTTCAGGTTCATCGCGCGGCCACCGAGCTGTTCGATCTGCTGCGCGATATGCTGGTTGGTTTCGATGGCCAGCACTTGTTCGACGATCGCCAGCGTCGCCTCATCCGTGTAGCGGCGCCCCTGGATAAACCGCGCTTCAATCCCCGCCTCGCGCATCGCACGACTGATCGCCGCCCCGCCACCATGCACCACCACGGGCCGCATCCCGACCGTTTCCATGAACACGATGTCGATCAGCACGTGGCGCAGGCGCTGTATCGTCCTCCATCACGCTGCCCCCCAGCTTGATGACGGTGACTTTGTCGCGGAACTGACGGATCCAGCCCAACGCTTCGATTAACGTGTCGGCTTTGGCGATCGCTTCTTCCAAGGCAGTGCCTTTCGGGCGCGAGCAGCGGGGGTCGGGACCACCGCAGGTTGTAGGAAAACGGATCATTGTAGGGCTCTGCCGATCGCCATGTCAACGAGATGTGGGGCCCCCCGTGGGGGAGGTGGCTGCAACGCCCCACTGGAAGCCATCGCCCGTTCATGGCAAGATAGAAGCTGCCGCAGCCGGGAGTCTCACCGTCGAGCAAGAGTCCCACTGCGGGGCGAAGCGTCTCCGCCCGAAAGTGGCCCCGGAATGCGACTCGCTGCCACGTCCTGCTCACCCCGCTCATCAGCGGATCCGTTGACGACGCTGCCGGGCCCCTCTGACTAGGGGCCCCCTGGCAGGCGTCTAAATTGTATGAACGAGGGCGGGCGGCCCCCATGGCCGTGGGCGGGCGGGAGGGGGCCGTGTGTGGCTGGACGAGAGTGGCCTACTGTGCGGGCGGCGGTCGGTGCGGCGCGTGTTGTCAGGTCGCTCGACGCGTTAGCTGTCAGTCGGCTGGCTCCACCCTGGTGGCGGTTTTTTTGGCTGTGCGATACCCATTATGAACAAACGACTAGCTGTGATTCTGGCCGCCGGGAAGGGGACCAGAATGAAATCGGATCTGCCCAAAGTCCTGTGCGAAGTGCGCGGTCGTCCCATGATCGAATTCGTGCTCGACGCGTTGCGGGCCAGTGGCGTGGAGCATATGGTGGCCGTGGTCGGGTATCGCAGTGACTTGGTCCGCGAGACGCTTGGCCGCCATCGTGACGTGGAGTTTGTCGAGCAGACGCAGCAGCTGGGGACGGGACACGCCGTGAAGATGTGCCGTGCTCAGCTGCTGGCCCACGAGGGGCCGGTATTGGTCGTGACGGGCGATTCACCGCTCACCCAGGCCGACTCCGTGCGGGCTCTGTTCGCGGAATTTGAAACGGAGCGGCCTGCCTGCGTGTTGGGGACCTTGCACAAACCGGATCCGACCGGTTTGGGACGCATCGTGCGCTCGGCCGATGGTTCGTTTGCGGCGATCGTAGAGGAAAAAGATGCCACCCCCAGCCAACGGTCGATTACGGAAGTCAATATGAGCACGTACGTGTTCGATGCTCCGAAGCTGGTGAGCGCGTTGGACGCCGTGCAGAACGCCAATCAGCAGCGAGAATACTACTTGACCGACTGTCCCGGGATCTTGAAAGCGCAGGGGGAAACCGTGCGGGCCCTGCCGGTACTGAGACCTTGCGAGGCGTTGAGTATCAACACGATCGATGATCTGGCGATTGTCGACGCGGAGATGAAGAGGATGGGGCTCTAAATGCGCGAATTGAAGATCTTTTCGGGGAAGGCCAATCAGCCGCTGGCCAAGGCGATCTGTGGAAACCTGAACATTCCTCTGGGGGCCATCTCGCTCGGGAAATTCCCCGATGGCGAGAACTTCTGCAAGATTGAGGAGGATGTGCGGGGACGGGACGTGTATCTGATCCAACCGACCTGCCCTCCGGTGAACGACAATCTGATGGAGCTGTTGATCATGATCGACAGCTGCAAGCGGGCCAGTGCTGCCCGGATCACGGCGGTGATCCCCTACTACGGCTACGCTCGGCAGGATCGCAAGGACGAGGGGCGTACGCCGATAACGGCCAAGCTGACGGCCAACTTGATTACTCGTGCCGGGGCCGATCGAGTGTTGGCCATGGACCTCCACGCCGCCCAGATCCAAGGTTTTTTTGACGTCCCCGTGGATCACCTGTACGCGGCTCCCGTGTTGAACGAACACTTCATCGAACGGGGGCTGACGCGCGATAAGATTGTGGTGGTGAGCCCGGACGAAGGGAGTATTAAGCGAGCCAGCGGGCATGCCAAGCGATTAGGGGGCAAGCTGGCCATCGTCGACAAGCGGCGCGCCAACGCCATGGAGACGACGCAGGAGAATATCATCGGAGGTCCGATCGAAGGTCGCGTGGCGATCATGTTCGACGACTTGATCAGCACCGCCGGTTCGATCTGCGGAGCTGCGCGTCTGGTGCATGCGGCCGGCGCCAAGGAGATTCATGTGGCGGCCACCCACGGACTGCTGTGCGGATCCGCCATTGCCAACATTCAGGCGGCTCCCATTACGAGCGTGGTGGTGACCGACAGTATTACGCTCAGCAAAGAGCAGCTCATTCCGCAAATCCACGTGCTGTCGGTGGCCCCGCTGCTGGCCGAAGCCATTAAGCGCATTCACCACGACCAATCGGTCAGTGCGATGTTTCGCCCCCAGGCGACCTGACTTGGACTGCCTGGTCGTGTGTGCGGAGTGTTGGGCGACAGGTCAGTCCTTCGCTTCGCGGCGAAAGACGGCGACGACATCTTCCACGGGCACGACGAACAGTTGATTGTCGGGCTCGAAATCGACCGGGATCGCGTTCTTGGGATGGAACAGGATCCGGTCGTACTGCCGCAGGGGCACATTCTCGTCGTGTTCCACCTGGGTCGAAATCGTGACAATGCGACCCGTGATGGTGGGGATCTCGGCGGCGTCCGGCAACGCGATGCCGCCTTTTGTTTCGCGTTTCGGTTCGTCCTTGCGGACCAGGACCCGCGCTCCGATCGGTTCCACGTATTCAAAGACGTTTTTCTTGCTCTGCGATTTGGCCATAGCCGATTCTCTTTGTCGTTCGAAATGGTGCCCGTCGGTAGTTGCAACGTGATGCGGCGCTCTTGGATGTTTGGACGCGACCCCGGTTGCGGCGGTGGCCCATGATGGTGCCAGACCATGATGGAGGCATCGGTCGCGGGCGGCCGGTGCCGAGCAGCGGCCGACTCGCGGTCAACGTAATCCGTACTCTCGGTTTTCGCAAGAGAGACGCTGTTTTCGGCAGCCGCCAGCAGCGGTCGTGCCAGCGGGCCGGCCCGGGCGATGTCGTCGCACTGGCCGAGTCGCCGGTGGCAGGCGTGCGGCCGCTCCCCGCGGCGGGGCCTTGGTGCAGCGCTTCCCGACGCCGCCCAGGGACGCTCTCACTGTCCGCGCTCCCACCCCATTTGCCGCCTGGAACGCGGCTGGGGAAGATCTGTGCGCCAGTTGGGCTTGTATTCGGGGAATAATCTGGCAAAATGTTGGGTTTCCCACCGGAAGATTACCCCGCCTGCAGGAGCAGCGAAACGTGTTGTTCAGGCGTAAGTCGGGGTCGAGCTGCGGATTTCGAACGCCGAAAGGGTCGGTCGATGACGGATGTGTTGAATGTTACGCTGCGTGATAAGACGGGAACGGCACCGGTTCGCCGGATGCGCAGGTCGGGCTTGACGCCCGCCATTTTGTACGGACACGGCGAAGCGAACGTGAATCTGGCTGTGCCAACGTCCGAGGTTGAGGCGACGATTCGCCGCGGCGGCAAACTGGTGGATTTGCGGGGAGGCGTGGCGGAAAAAGCGTTGATCCGAGCCGTCCAGTGGGATGCCTATGGCGCGCGCGTCCTGCATCTCGACTTGAATCGAGTCTCGGAAAGTGAGCGAGTAGTCGTGACGGTGCCGCTGGATCTGCGTGGCGAAGCGCCCGGCGCCAAGCACGGGGGGGTCGTTGAGCACCACCTGTTTGATGTGGAAATCGAATGTCCTGCCGGAGAGATTCCGGAACGACTCTACGCCAATATCAAGACCTTGGAGTTGGGTGGGCACGTGACGGTGGGCGAGATCGAGCTGCCGCCACACGTCCAGATGGTGACGCCGGCCGACAACGTGGTGGTGACCTGCCACGCACAGGGGCCAGGAGCGGAAGTGGAAGGTCCGGCGGAGGGTGTGGCCGGACAGGCCGAGCCGGAAGTGATAGGCCGCAAGGCCGAGGATGCGGAGGAGGAATCGGACTGAAGTGAGTCATGATGGTGGGCGGCAATGCGGCGGATCCGCCGGGGATGAAATTGATTGTCGGACTGGGGAACCCCGGCCGCAAGTACGAGGCGACTCGGCATAATGTCGGTTTTATGGCCGCCCAGAACTTGGCGCGTCGGTTTGGCAGCGGCATGGCTCGCGCGAAGTTTCACGGCGAGACGGCCGATGCCAGCATAGCTGGGCAGCGCGTGTTGTTGTTGTGTCCGCATACCTACATGAATCGCAGCGGCCTGAGCGTGGTGGAGGCCCGCGATTTCTTCAAGTTGGATAACGCGGATGTACTGATCATCTGCGATGACTTTAACTTGCCCCTGGGAAGGCTGCGGTGTCGAGCCAAGGGTTCCTCCGGGGGGCAAAAGGGGCTGCAGGACATTGTCCGCTGCCTGGGATCTGAACAGGTGCCGCGTTTGCGGATCGGGATCGGCTCGCCGCCCGATGGCTGGGACGTGGCAGATTACGTATTGAGCAAATTTCGGTCGGATGAAGACGAGTGCATCCAACAGGCAGTGATCAGGGCTGCCGACGCTGCGGTGGACTGGGTTCGGGAAGGGATTCAAGTCTGCATGAATCGGTACAACGCGGACTCGATCTCGCCCGAATAACGTCGAGTCCCGCGCATTACACGGCACGACAGGAGATATGATTTTGACCAGCAACGTTTACGAATGCATGTTCATCCTCGATTCCAATCGCTATGCCCGCGATCCAAACGGTGTGGCGGGGCAGATTCCTCACATGATTGAGGAATTCGGCGGCGAAGTCCTCGCCAGTCGACTCTGGAACGAACAGCGACTTGCCTATCCGATCAACGGGCACCGCAAGGGCGCCTATTGGCTGACCTACTTCCGCATGAACACCGAGAAAGTCGTCAGTTTCAATCGAGCGTGTCGACTCAACGAAAACGTGGTCCGCAACCTGACGCTGCGAGTGGATCCGCGGTTGGTGGATACCCTGGTGGCGCACGCCCGCGGCGAGGCCCCTCCCAAGCCACGCCCCGTGGTGGAACCCAGCACGCCGGATGTGGACTTCGAGGAGGAAGAGGACGACGAGGTGTGATGCCGCCGACGGGCCATCCACCGCCACGTTGGGGTGAACGACACGGTGCGCATGCGGTCGATCGGCGCGTCTCGTCCCGGCCTGTGGCGGATACCAAAAAAAAACTTGCACGATCCCACGGCATTCGCTAGACTGACGAGCGATAGGGAACGTTTGTTCAGGTATATCCCGGGCGGGTGAACAGGGCGGGTGAGAAGGGTACTGCAATGGCCAGCTTCAATCGGGTGATCCTCGTCGGCAATCTGACACGTGACGTGGAGGTGAAGTACACGGCAAATCAGACCGCTGTGACCGACATCGGACTGGCGGTTAACGATCGCCGCAAAACCCCCAGTGGCGAATGGGTGGACGAAACGACGTTTGTGGATGTGACTCTCTGGGGACGCACGGCCGAAATTGCCAGCCAGTTCCTCAGTAAGGGGTCGCCGGTACTGATCGAAGGACGGCTCAAGCTGGATACGTGGGAGACGGAGGGTCAGAAGCGATCCAAGCTGCGTGTGGTGGGCGAACGCATGCAGATGCTCAGTGGTCGCAGTCCCGGCCAGTCCCCGGCGGCCGGTGGTAACTCGTCGGCGCAGTACGCGCCGGCCAGTTCCGCTGCCGAGATGTCTGCGGGCGGTCCGCCGGATGACGAAATACCGTTTTAGCGGGAGCGTCTTGGCAGATCGCTCCGGGAAGTGCAGTCGCATCACGGCAGTTCAGTAGGATTCGTTTGACCTAACGACAGGATGCGCGGCCTGCCTACGCGATGAAGTTGGCAGGCCGTGTTGTCCATGCAGTTGCCGCGCTGATCCATGCGTGGGTCGGTCGTGTGTAGGGGTCGTGATGGTCGAGGTAATGAGGGTGACCGGCATTCCGGTTCACGGTTCCAGACTTTGCAGAACATCAGGTGGAAATGATGGTTAAGGCCAAATCCCAGAAGGGGGCTCAGAGCCCTCGATTCAAGCGACTTCCCACTGGACCCAATGGAGGTATTGAGCTGCTGCTGGTGCAGTCGGTCGATCATTTGGGCAAGCAGGGCGATGTAGTGGAAGTAAAGCCCGGTTACGCTCACAATTACCTGATTCCGCAGGGCTTGGCGACCCTGGCTTCCTCGCATCACAAGAGGATGGTCGAGAAACACCGCGCTCGGTTGCAGGAAATCGAGCGCAAACGATTGTCCAACCTGCAGTCGCAGGCCGACGAAATCGGTCGTCAGAGTATTACGATCGAGGCCAATGCCAACGATGAAGGCCATCTTTATGGCAGCGTCGGCGCGGCTGATATCGTCAGTGCCCTGAAGCAAGCCGGCACGACCATCTCGGCCGATCAGGTGCGCCTGGAAGGGTTGCTGAAAGAACTGGGACTCTACACGGTCAAGATCCAGTTTCACCAGCAGATTGTCGCTGACCTGAAGGTCTGGGTGGTGCCGACGGTTACGGACGACGACGGGAAGTAGTCCGCCAGGGAATCGCTTCCAGCTGGTGATCCGCGGGCGATTCAGGCCCTCGAAGGCCAGTGCGCGGATGGCAAAATCGGCTGGTCGTGACTGGCTCTACGGCTGGTCGTGGCAGTGCAAGATCTGTGTGATGCCGTCCACTCCCCGCTGGCGATCACGGCGCCCGGGGGACTCACGTGCGCTGTGCCGCGGCTGGGAGGTGAGGTGAGATCCGCCGTTGCCTGGGGTCGGGGCTGCTGAATTTTTTACCCCACTGCCGGCGTGGCTTGGGCCGCGCGCTGATCTGGACCTGCGTATCTCGCAGGTGCGGAGACTTGGTTCCGTTTGGACCGCGATGAAAGCGCTCAGGTCGCCGGCACCAGATGCCTGAGCGTCGCGCGTTGCAGCCCTCGTGCGCTGACCGAGGAAAGTGCCATCGACCCTCGTGGATTTCGCTCTGACGCAGCACCGGATGCCTCAGGCCACGCACTGCGATACTCTTTCCGCTCGGTTCACGCCCTGCTTACTTGCCAGCTTGTGGTGAGTGGATATGATGGGCAGCGGGCGGGAACATCGTGGTGGGAATTCCGGCCGCCGGGCAGTGTCTGGCAGCAGCTGAGCGTCTGTGTGACGGGCGACCCATGGCATGTTTTCCCGCTGGGCATTGACGCCTGACGCGGGTTGTGGGGCGTCGAGCGAATCGGCTGGATCGCAGGGTTCGTGCGAATGCTCGTTGCGGCGAGGGAAGGCGTTGATTTTCTCTGCCGCGAGTTCTCCACATGGCACTCATCACGGAGGGTCTAGTATGTCCCCAACACGGCGCACGGATCAACCTCAGCGTTCCAGGAAAGCGACGGCGAGCGTCCTGGATCGTCAGTTGCCCCACCATTTGGAGGCGGAACTAGGGGTTTTGGGGAGTATCCTGCTCAAGCCCGATGTGTGTGACGACATCGCGTCGATGTTGCGGCGCGAGGACTTCTACGACGAAGCCCATCAGTTGCTGTTCGCTCACATGCAGGATATGCACACGTCCGGCAAACGCATCGACATCACGCTGCTGGTCAATCATCTCAAGAAATCGGGCGTCTTCGACCAGCTTGGTGGAGCGGCGTTTTTGGCTCGAGTCAGTCAGGCAGTACCGAATGCCGCCCACGCGAAATACTATGCGAACATCGTCCGCGAAAAGGCCATTTATCGGTCGGTGATCGAGGCCAGTACGCAGATACTCGAGAAAGGTTATGAGGAGAATCAGGAGGCCAAGGAGTTTCTTAATTTTGCTGAACAGCAGATGTTCAGCGTGATGAATAATCGGGCGGTGAGTAACGTGGCCACGATCAACGACGTGTTGATTCACGCCATGGAACGCATCGATCAGCGTTTGCGTGGGACTCTGTCATCGGATGCGGTCGAGACGGGATTCGCGGACCTCGATACCTTGATGGGCGGCCTGCACAATTCGGAACTGATTATTCTGGCGGCTCGACCAAGTATGGGGAAAACGGCCTTCGCGATGAACATTGCGGAAAACGTGGCCTTGAATCAGGCCGTGCCGACGTTGTTCGTGAGCCTGGAAATGTCCTCCTTGGAGTTAGCCGATCGGCTCCTCTGCTCCGTCGGCCGGATTAACGGCCATCGTTTGCGCAATGGTACGTTGCCCCAGGAAGAGCGACGGCGACTCGTGGCGATCGCGGGCAAGTTGAGCCAGGCTAAATTGTACGTTGACGATTCCCCCAGCCGCACCGTGACGGAAATTGCGGCCGCGGCCCGCCGTATCAAACGGCGCGAGGGCCGGATCGGCCTGATCGTGATCGACTATCTCCAGCTGATCGAACCCGACAATGCGAATGATCCGCGGCAGGAGCAGGTTGCCAAGATCGCGCGGCGTCTGAAGGGGTTGGCCCGCGAATTGGAAGCTCCGGTACTCTGCCTCGCTCAAGTGAATCGACAGGCCGAAGACGCGCGGGAACACCGTCCGCGCTTGAGTCACCTGCGGGAGTCGGGTGCCATCGAGCAGGATGCCGACGTGGTCATGTTTGTGCATCGCGAGGAGTATTATCGGCGTGGCGACGAACGGGACCAGTTCGCTGGGCAGGCCGAGATCATCGTTTCCAAGCAGCGGAACGGCCCGATCGGCGACATCGAATTGGTGTGGCGGAAGGATTACACGCGGTTCGAAGACAAGGCCCCGGAACGCTTGGAAGAGTTCAACGACTACGCCGAACCAGCTCCGTTTCAGGAGTTTTAGCCCGCCCTTGACCAGCCCCTGACGGAGCGCTGGTGACACTCCCGGAAAACTCCCCAGGTTTCTTACTCTACGGCGTTGCCTGACCAGTCACCGCGGTAGGTGCGTGAAAGTTCTCCAGTTTTCCAGCGCTGGCCCATTTGGGGAGAATTCGCCTTGTCGCGGGATCGGAGTTCCTGTATTTCTACGCGGCCCTGCCATCAGCAGCTTGGGTCAGGGTGATTTTGCGTAGTGGTCGAGGCGTGTGTTTCGACTGCTGCGCATCCTGTCCTGGAATCTTATCTCAGCTGCGCGACAGGCAGTCACGGGCGGGCGTGGTCCATGGGAGCAACAGCGGCCTGGCCACGTTCCCGCGAGGCGATCCGCGTCCGGGGCGATATCGCAGGTGGTACGGAGCAACGCATGGTCTCCATGGTATTTCAACGCACAACACGCCGAGGTTTCCTCTCAGCGGCGGTCCGCACGGACGCGCCGAGTACAGAGCATGTTTTGGCGGCTGGCGCGAGTCGTGCCGGGCAGCTGCAGGTCGTCGACACGGCGGTGCGTCCCCGTGCGAGGACCACTCTTTTTCGCCGCGTGCTGTGCGGGTCGCTGACGCTGACGCTGGCCTTGCCGTTGGGCTGCGCCAGTCCGTGGGGCGGGCCGTCGAGTGTGGCACCGGTCTATCGCTCGCAGTCGCCGGAGATCGTCCCGTCGGGGGCGGTCGTGGGGCCAACTGCCGCGAGCGAGCTGCCGCAGGGATGGGACGCCGTCGATCCTCTACCATCTGGCGGCCCGGAACCGCGGGGACCGGTGCTGGGAGTCTCCGTGATCGGCAACAAGAAAGTCAAGCAAAGCGAGATTATGCGGCATATCAAGACGCGGAAAGACCGCGCCTACGATCCCCAGTTGGTGCAAGAGGACCTGCGCCGCTTGTTCGCGACCCGGAAATTCCACAACGTGCGCCCCCATTTGAAAGCCGAGGGAGACGGAGTCCACGTGACCTTTGAAGTGCTTGAGCGTCCGATGATCGACGAGGTGTTGTTCATCGGCAACCAATATTACAGCGACAAGAAATTGCTCAAGGAATCCGGACTGGCGAGCAATGACGCGTTGAACATCTACACCGTGCAGGAGGCTCGCCGCAAAGTCGAGGAGTTCTACCACTCCAAAGGTTTTGCCAAAACGACGGTGTCGATCGAGGAAGGGGACAAGCCGACCGACAGCCGGGTTGTCCTGCGCATTGACGAAGGGCATATCGAGCGGATCTGGTCGGTCGAGTTCATCGGGAATGATCCGAGCCTTGCTACCGACGCTCGGCTGGCGACACTGATCAAGTCGAAACCCGGCATTCTCAAGTACCTGTTTCGCGGCAAAGTCGATTATTCCCAGATTGACGAGGATGAACAACGGCTGGTCAGCTACTACCGCGGTTTGGGGTACTTCCGGGCCAGCGTATCGCGGGAGGCCGAATATGACGATTCCAACCAATGGGTGTCGCTGAGATTCGTCATTGATGAGGGCCCTCGCTACAAGATCCGCAACGTCTCGGTGGTGGGTAACAAGAAGTACGACGGCGAGGAGTTGATCGGCTTCATGCAATTGAAGCAGGGCGATTACTTCAATTTGGACGCCATGCAACGAGATGAGAACGGATTGCGTGACCTGTATGGCGGTGTCGGCCACATTTTCGCGGATATCAAAGCGTCGCCCCGTTTCCTGGAAGAACCTGGTGAACTCGATCTCGTCTACCAGGTGAAGGAAGGCGAGATGTTTCGCGTGGGGAAGATCAATATTCACGTCGCCGGCGATTCCCCTCATACGCGCCGGAATGTCATCCTCAATCGTCTTTCACTCCAGCCTGGTGACATCGTGGATATCCGCGAGGTTCGAGCCAGCGAACGTCGCTTGAAGGCCAGCCAACTGTTTGTCACGAATCCGGCCGAGGGAACACCACCGCGGATTGTCATACGTCCGCCCGATCTTGCGGAAGCAGCGGAGTTGGCGGAACACCAAGGCGGTTATCGCGGGCAGAGTCCTGACGGAGATCAGGACGCGGCTCCAACGCGTCTCATGATTCTGGACGTTTTCGTACCGCCCTTGACAGGCGATCAGCGCTGATCGGAGATCGCATGGTGAAGATACACGTGATGAGATGGAGAAGTGGGACAACGTGCTGGGGTCTGCTGGGGAGCGCCTTGCTGGCCGTCCTGGCGGGGTGCTCGGGGCTGGCTCAGAAGCCGGCTCCCCCCGTGTGGCCCGCCCCCGGCCCGCTGACTTCGTCCCGTCCCGCGCCAGCGGCCGGCACGGTTTCCACGCCGGCCGGCAGCGTGCCGGTGAGCGAGCCGACGAGCGTGCCGGCGACAGCGTCCCCGAACAGCGTCAAAGCTACGGTGCGCGGACAAGACAACTGGGCTGGCGACGATCTGGCAGCCGGGCCGGGCGACCATTTCCGACATCCGATGCCAGCTTCCCAGGCACCCGCCTCGGACACGCTGACAACCACCGTGTCGCGCACCGCCTACCAGTCGCCCGCCGCCGCCCCTGGCACCCCTGCCGGCTATCTGCCCGCCGCACCCAGTTCCAACGCAACCAAGGCGACGGTGTCGGACGACGGCCAGTGGTTGACCTCTCCCTATTTAAATCAAGCTGGCCAGGGGGCTCTGCCGCCACCGGTGGAACTGCCGGGCACGCCCGTTCCATTGGACGTTATCGTGCAGGAGGACCGGACCGGGCGGTTCATGTTTGGTGCCGGTATCAATTCCGATGCGGGTGTCACCGGCCAGGTCACGGTGGACGAACGTAACTTCAATCTGTTTGGAATTCCGACCAGCTGGGCCGAAGTCTGGAACGGCGAGGCGTTTCGCGGCGCGGGGCAAGCCTTTCGGCTCGAAGCGATTCCCGGTAACCGCGTGCAGCGCTACGTGGTCAGCTTCACCGAGCCGTATCTGCTTGCGTCACAGGTGAGTCTCAATGTGAGTGGCTTTCTCTATGACCGCGGGTTCTACGACTGGAATGAAGCGCGTTTGGGTGGCCGGGTGGGGCTCGGCTATCGTCTGACCCCGGACTTGTCGGCCTCCGCCGCACTGCGGTTGGAGGAAGTGAAAATCACCGACCCGCGCGTGTTGGGAGTAGCTCAATTGGACAACGTGTTGGGGAGTAACGACTTCTATAGCGGTCGCTTCTCCTTGCGGCACGATACACGCGACTTGCCCTTCGCACCCACGGAAGGTCATCTGATCGAATTATCCTACGAACAGGCTTTTGGTCAGTTTGATTACCCACGCGGTGAAATCGACTATCGCAAGTACTTTCTCGTGCGCGAACGTCCCGATGGTTCGGGACGTCACACGCTGTCAGCCAGTCTCGGCACCGGCTTCTCGGGACCGGACACTCCGCTGTTCGAAAACTACTTCGCGGGTGGCTTCTCGACCTTGCGAGGATTTGATTTCCGCGGTGCTTCGCCGGTCGTCAACACCGTCATCGTGGGCGGACGCTTCCAGCTTCTCGGCTCCGTGGAATACTCCATGCCCCTGACAGCTGACGATATGATCAAGGCTGTTGCCTTCTGCGATTTTGGAACCGTGGAAGAGGACATCCGGATCGATGCCGAGAATTTTCGCGTGGCTCCTGGATTCGGCTTTCGGATTTCCGTCCCGGCACTCGGGCCGGCGCCCCTGGCCTTTGATTTCGCCTTCCCCGTTGCGAAGGCTGACACGGATGACACGCAGGTCTTCAGCTTCTTCTTCGGCATTGGACGCGGATAACCGGCGGCCTCGGGCAACCAGGGCGGCTGCGAACTTCCCGGCCGCTCAAGTGTCCTGTTCGAGTTGAAACGGCGGTTTGCCAAACCGCTGGCGGAGTCGTCCGATCACCGCTCGAATCCGCGGGCGGCGGAGAATCGCCCGTTCGAGGTGCCGCTTCCCCGGGAAATCCAGCAGCACCAGGCCGACGAGAATCGTCAATAACCCTTGACCGGGAATCCCGGGCACGGAAAGTGCACCCCCTAAAAGAATCAGAAGGACGCCCAGTAAGTTCTTAAGAAACAGACCCGTCCAGCGAATCACTCGATGTTGATCGATCCACAGCTGGCGGGAATGCGAATCGAGAAAATAGGTGGGGGGGAGTTGGATGAGCAGGATAGCGATCACCAGTAGGCTGATGCCAAAGGAGAGGATACCCAGACCAACTACCGAGAGAATCTGTTGCCACGTCACGCGATTGCCTCAATGTGGTAACACGCTACAATTCGGTATCCTACCTTGCCCATTATGACGCATCGCCGCCGCGGCGGACACCCGTACACAATTCGTGGAACGTTCGGCAGCTGCAAACGCGTCATACCTACCACGGGCCTTCCACGTTGAGTGGATGGGCTTGAGCGATTGTCTGGTTACATGTTACGCACAAGAGACAGTGAAAACAGAAACCTGGCAACCGAATTCCGTTGAGGGAGTGAAACTTCCCACGGATTTCCGGGTTTAGTTTGTTGCCACATCCAACGGGGACGTGGCAGATCCGCTGGCCGAAAATTTACCCACAGATACCCACACACAATGTGTCCGCATCCGGTGATGGCTGGAATATCAATTCCGTGTGAGCCAGCCCTCGCTGTGGCAGGGATTCACCACGCAGCTAATATGAGCCTGTCGTTCGCATGACGCGGGAGGAACGCATTATGGCAATTCGCTTTGCTTGCCGAAACGGTCATTTGTTGAAAGCGGACATCCGGCACGCCGGGCGCAAGACCAAGTGCCCGCGCTGCCACGTGTCGGTATGGGTTCCTCAGCCTGCCCGGCAGGTGGGATCGCAAGCGGTACTGACCGACACGCAAGCGGTGCGGTTGCTCGGCTCGTACCATCCCAGCCAGCGAAGTCTCCTCGCCGCTCCATCCCCCACACCGGAGCCGGACGAGCGGCCGTGTCCCAAATGTCACCAGCTCGTGCCGGGACTCTGCCGCATCTGCCCGAGCTGCAACACATACCTGGGACCGAGTGTGTGAACCACGATGTTCGCTGGGCGTTGGCACTCCCGTGGGTATTCTTCACCAGGTTCGCTCGACGAACTTGACCCCGTGCTCAGACCGTAAGACAGGGTCACTTCTGCGCGGAGGAGTTTGGCGGTAGGATGGACTCTTCCGAGTCATCTTGCGCCGCGCCCTCTCATGATGTGGTTGGCGGCTGCGGCGTGTCGCGGTTACTATTGGATAGGTGTCTCTTTCGGAGGAACTCTTACGTGGCGATATCTGGACGCGACAAACGATTGGTGGATTACGCGAGCTGTGCGGGGTGAGCGGGGAAATTGCCCCAGCAAGGGACCGCGCAGGTCGTGCGTGGACTGCCGAAGTTTGACGATCCGAATCTGATTGTCGGTGCCGACACGTTCAGCGACGCCGGTGTCTATCGGCTGCGCGATGACTTGTACATCGTGCAGACGGTCGATTTTTTTCCTCCGTTGATCGACGACCCTTTTCAGTTCGGTCAGATTGCTGCCGCCAATTCTCTCAGCGATGTGTTTGCGATGGGGGCCCAGCCGGTTACCGCGCTGAACATTGTCGGGTTTCCGGACAAGCAGCTCGAGCTGGAGGTCTTGCACGAGATTCTCGCCGGAGGCGCGGACAAGGTCCTGGAGGCGGGAGCGGTGATCGTGGGCGGACACTCCGTGCGGGATGCGGAGATCAAGTACGGGCTGTCGGTCACGGGGGTCGTGCACCCGGATCAACTGTTGACGAATGCCGGTGCTCGACCCGGTGATTTGATCGTGTTGACCAAAGCGCTGGGGACTGGTTTCATCACGACGGCCAGCAAAGCCGAGGAGTGTCCGGCGGAGATCCTGGCCGCGGCCATTGCCGGGATGACACAGCTGAATCGGATCGGTCGCGATGCGGCACTCGCCACCCACGCCCACGCAGCCACGGACGTCACCGGTTTCGGCTTGGCAGGCCACGCCGGCGAAATGGCCCGGGCAAGTCACGTGACGCTCTGCCTGGACGTGGCGCAGTTCCCGAGTCTGCCCGGGGCAGTGGCACTGGGACGTTCCGGTTTCAAGACGCGAGCGAGCCAGTCCAACCGCCAATTCCTCGAAGCGAATCTGCGTGTGGAGTCGGGGATTGACGAAGATCGAGCGGAGCTGGCATTCGATGCACAGACTTCCGGAGGTCTGCTGATCTCGGTACCGGCCGAGCACGCCGACGCCCTGGTGCGGCGGGCTCGCGACGCCGGCGCGACGACAGCCACGGTGATTGGTGAAGTCGTTGCCCAACAGGACGACATTGCGGTGGTGCTGCGCCGCTGACGCGAGACACACGATCCCGGGTCGAGGTGGCCCTCTGAAATTCGGACGGGCGTGCTGCCCTACTCTTACTCTTACTCTTACTCTAAACGCGGCCTGCGGCCGCAACCAAAACGGGAAATCCGAAATCCCAATATCGAAATCCCAAACAAATTCGAAATCCAAAATTCGAAATCCAAAACCTCCGCTGCCGGCAAAACGGCCGCGGGCGGGCCCCCAGCAGATTCTCACCAGCAGCATGCCATTGCGTCCTCCGTTTTCCCTTCCTCCCTTTCTCCCACTTTTCTGTGCTTCGAATTTCGGATTTTGTTCCAAACATGCGCAACCGTGCGCGCATGTTTGAAATCCGAAATCCGAAGCAGCAAATCCCCAACAAATTCGCATGACAGAAATGCGAATGACCAAAACGGGCCAGGACGGAGGACGGAACCTCCCATAGCATTCCCGGTGGTGGGAATCTGTTTGTGCCCATGACTGTGGTTTTGTCGGCAGCGAAGGTTTTCATCTTGGGATTTCGAATTTGTTTGAGATTTCGAATTGAGGATTTCGGATTTCCTGATGGGTTGCGGCCGCGGGCCGCGTTAGGAGTACGAGTACGAGTAGGAGTACGAGTAAGAGTACGAGATAAGAGTTCTATGATCATTGGAAATAGGGAATGCGGAATCGGGAATGGGGAATGCGGAACGAGCAGAGAGGCGACACGCAGAAGGATCGCTCGCATCTCGAGCCTTAGGCTTGAGAGAAAGAAGGAGGTGGCGGTGAACCGCCCCGCCGGGTTCACCTTGACTTCCGCCTTCCCTGCACCCCGCACCCGCGTCCCACCGGCATCCGGACGCTTCCCCACATCAGTACGGAGTGTGTTGGGTAAGATGCGTGTCAGCCGCTACATCTTCCCTGGTTACACGGACAGCGGAAACACGCGTGCATAATCCGGGCTAACGCTTGTTCCACTCGGGAGCACGGCCGCCGCTCCGCCACCGGCATTCCCTCCAGCCCCCCGCCGCTCGCTCATCCTGTCACGTCGGCCGAGATCCAAGCAGGATCACGACGCTGCGTGCCCGCACGGTGTACAGGGGGCCCATGACCGGCGACTCATCGCCCGGTTCGCAGATATCGGCCGGGCTCTTGCGTGCCGTGTCGACGGCCATCTTCCAGCGGCCCGGCTGGAATTTCTGGATCTGAAAGGGGGCGTCTTCCCAATGGGCGTTGATCATGACGTAGAAGTCGTTGTCATGTTGCGAGGCGCCATCCAGATAATACGCGAGATGACGCGAGTCGGCGGACATATCAACTTGGGGGCCCTGGCCGAACCACTGCACATCCTCGCGCCAATACCGGCTTCGAGCAATACTCGGGTGTTTCTTTCGCAGCGCGATCATGAGGCGGAAAAAGCGAAACACATCGCGGTTCTTTTCCAGCCGATCCCAGTCCAGCCAGGTTGTCTCGTTGTCTTGGTTATAGGGGTTGTTGTTGCCCAGTTGGGTGTGGAGAAATTCATCGCCTGCGCTGAACATCGGTGTGCCGTTGGCGAGCATGAGCAGTGTGCAGAAATTCTTCGCCTGTTGTTTTCGCATCGCCATGACGCTGGCGGGAACGTTCGTATCTCCTTCCCATCCGCAGTTCCAGCTGAAGTTCTCTTGGTGCCCATCGGTGTTACCCTGGCCGTTGGCCCAGTTGCGGCGGTGATTGTAGGAAACCTGGTCGTAGAGTGTGAATCCGTCGTGACTGTTCACATAGTTCACGCTCTGGTAGGGATGACAGGCATTCATGACATCATCGGGAAACAGATCATCACTGCCATACAGCCGGCGCATGATGGCAGGGACCAACCCCGCATCTCCGCGGACAAACCGTCGCGTTTCGTCCCGGAACCGCCCGTTCCATTGGAACCACCGCTTCCCCGGGAAAGCCGTTCCCAGTTGATAGAGCCCGGCCGCATCCCACGGTTCCGCAATCAACCGCACGTTGCCCAGGATGGGATCGGAACGGATGGCGGAGACAATCCGCGAATCACTCGGACTGACGCTGCCGTCGGCCTGCCGCGCGAAGACCGAGGCCAGATCAAATCGGAAACCATCTACGTGACCCGCCGTGACCCAGTGCCTCAAGCTGTCCAGGACCATGCGGCTCACGCAGCGATTGGCACAGTGGAGCGTGTTTCCAGTACCCGAGTAGTTCATATAGGGGTGGTCGCGGTTTCCGCTCAACATGTAGTACGTGCTGTTGTCGATCCCTTTGAAACTATAACGAGGCCCGCGGTGGTCGCCTTCCGCTGTGTGGTTGAAAACAACGTCCAACAGCACTTCGATTCCCGCCTGGTGCAGGGCGCGGACCATTTCGCGGAACTCATCGTGCGCTTCATGGCGCGCCGAGGCATAAGCATTATGGGGCGCGAAGAAATTGAGCGTCATGTAACCCCAGTAATTCCCCTCCTGAGGGTCAAATTGATGGACCGGGAGCAGTTCCACGGCGGTCACCCCCAGTTCTTTCAGGTAGGGGATCTTGTCGATCACTCCCCGGTAGGTGCCGCGGTTTTCCGGTCGCACGCCGCTGTTCGCCCGGCGGGTGAAACCGCGGACGTGCATCTCGTAAATGACCAGGTCGTGTTGGTGGAATGGCGCCTCGTCGCGATCCCAAGCGAACGCCGGCTGGTCTTCGTAGAGCACACCCAACGGTGCCTTCCCGTGATTGGACCCGGGACGCATCGCCGCCGTCCGATCAAAGGTCTCGGGGAAATGGACCGACTTGGCATACGGATCCAACAGCACCTTCTCACGATCAAACGCATGCAGTTCAAAGGGTGCGTTCGACCGTGGGCCATCGATCTGGTAGGCGTAGAACCGAGCGCCGTGCATTTCACTCTTGGCAACTCGGCAATGCCAGATCCGCCCCGACTTGTTCCGCAGATGGTTCAGCGGCTTGCAGACCACCGGCTGACTCAGATCGCGGGGATGGTACAGCAGCAGCGTGACGTGCGTGGCGTGTTTCGAATACAGGGCGAAGTTGTACGCTTGCTCTTCCGGTTTCCAGGTCGCTCCTAATGGATACGCCTCCCCTTCGACTTGGAACCAGTTGTTTGTCTGGCGAGCGTTCATGGTTGAGCGTATCGTGGCGGTGGTAGGGATTCTGCGGATTTCGCTGGTGGAGGGAGCCTACGCGAGCAACGGACCGTGACTTCCTTCACCGTACTTCTGCTTCGCGGTTTGGGGAGGTGTTGGGGTAGGGGGCCTCGTTGTTTCTCCCCATTTTGCCGGCGGGAATCACCAGCCAGGCGGTCGTCGGGCCGGTCACCAAGCCCGCCATCGTCCCGGGTTCTCTATTCTACAACACGCTTAGGTGTGGCAGAGGCACGACAGTCCCCCATAGCTCGTCCCGGGGCCCCCCCGGCTTGGCACGATCCAGGTTTGCGCGGACAATCGTGTGGGTGGGGGCGCGGCGTACGGCTCGCAGTTCGGTCGCGACGCTCCCACCTTATCAGTCCTGTCTTGGGGTAACACTGCTCACGCAGACGGAGGCAAGTTCAGCGATGACCAACCCGCAGATCCCTGGCGTTACGGCACCATCCGAGGTGCTGATAGATGTGGACCGGCTTATTGAACAGTACTATGCTCGCCGGATCGATGTGGACGATCCCCGTCAGCTTGTCTCCTTCGGTACCAGTGGACATCGAGGCACTTCCCTGGACGGGACGTTCACCGAGCAGCATATCGCCGCGATCTCGCAGGCGATTTGCGAATATCGGCGGCAGGCCGGCATCACGGGACCGTTGTTTCTGGGCAAGGACACGCATGCATTATCGGGTCCCGCCCAGACTACCGCGCTGGAGGTATTGGTCGCCAATTCGGTCGAAACGGTGATCCAGGAAAATGACGGATTCACGCCGACCCCGGTTATTTCGCGGCAGATTCTCGCTCACAATCGCGCGCGGTCGACCGCACTGGCCGATGGGGTGGTCATCACGCCTTCGCACAATCCGCCGCTCGATGGCGGGTTCAAATACAACCCGCCGCACGGCGGCCCGGCTGATTCGGATGTGACGGGCTGGATTCAGGATCGCGCGAACCAGTTGCTGAGAACGGGCCATGGAGTCCAACGCCAATCGCTCTCCGACGCTCGGCCGTCAGCGTGCCTCCGGCCCACCGACCTGGTGCGTCCTTACATCGAGGACCTGCGAAATATCATCGATTTCGACGTCATTCGCTCGGCCGGGCTGCGGATCGGAGTCGATCCGTTGGGAGGGGCGGCCGTCGGCTATTGGCAGCCGATTCAAGAGATGTATGGCATTGAACTGACGGTGGTCAACGACGCGGTCGATCCGCAATTCGGCTTCATGCCGCTGGATCACGATCTGAAGATCCGCATGGATTGCTCCAGTCCCTATGCCATGGCGAATCTGGTGAAGCTGAAGGACGACTATGATATCGCGTTCGGGAACGATCCAGATGCCGATCGGCACGGCATCGTGACACGATCCAGCGGCATCATGAACCCGAATCATTACCTGGTGGTCGCATTGCGTTACCTGTTTGCACATCGACCGCAGTGGAACGCCGACTTAGCGGTCGGCAAGACGGCGGTCAGTAGCGGCATCATCGATCGCGTGGCCAAGTCGTTACAGCGCCAGGTATTTGAGGTGCCGGTGGGGTTCAAGTGGTTCGTGGATGGTCTGTATCGCGGCCAGTTCGCGTTCGCCGGTGAGGAGAGTGCCGGCGCCAGTTTCCTGCGCCACGATGGAGCGGTCTGGACCACCGACAAGGACGGGCTGATCCTGGGCCTGTTGGCCGCCGAGATCACGGCGCGGACCGGCCGAGACCCAGGCGAACATTTCGCCGAAATCACCTCCGCGTTTGGCCAGCCCTATTATCAGCGAATCGATCAACCGGCCACGCCACGCGAGAAAGACGTGCTGAAAAACCTGTCGCCGGAACTGGTGCGCGCTTCCACGCTGGCCGGCGACCCGATCGTGGAGAAGCTGACGCGAGCCCCTGGCAATCACGCCTCGTTAGGTGGACTCAAGGTGGTGACCAACGAAGGCTGGTTTGCTGCCCGGCCGTCGGGGACGGAAAATATCTACAAGATCTACGCCGAGAGTTTCCAGGACGAAGCACATCTGCAGAAGATCATCGACGAAGCACGCAGCATCGTGAACGTGGCGCTCCAGGCAGCCTCGTGAGGCCCATCGGTGGTGTGGAAGCGGCGGCCGGATGAGAGGGATCCTTGAGCCGACGGACCTGCGACCGCCCGTATCGGTGCTCCGGAGATGCCGGGACGGGGATCCCTCGCCTGCCAGGTGGCAAAAGGGCCCTGCAGAGCCAAAAAAATGGGTGTGACCTGAGCCTGAGTCACACCCAGCGATGGGCAGTGAATACCAATCCAAGTGAGGATGTCGGGGCTCGAACCCGAGACCTACGGATTAAAAGTCCGTTGCTCTACCGACTGAGCTACATCCTCAAGTGGTTGCGGCAAAAGAACTTACAATTTGCCATGACTTCGCTTGTGATACAGGATTCACGCCTTGAGCGGACACTATTTCAGTCCTGCCGACCAGACGCTACATACTACAGGCTAAGGAGTTAGCTATCAACGGGTCTTGGACAGCTGCCCGCTCACGGAATGCGGAGTTTGGTCGAGCGAAGAAGAAATAGTCCGTTGGTTGTGACGGCGCGGCCACGTGGATTCAAGCGGGTCGGTGCGCGATAGCTCGCCGGACGGAAGCTCGTACTGCAGAAGGCCGTTGATCAATTGGACATTAGGGACTCCCAGTTTCCAGCTGTCCGCTTGAGTCAGTCGATCGGCACGACGACCCATGCGCAAAGTCCCAACGTCCCATCGAGCTCCATGAGATGTGACGCACCGAAAACCGTTGAATCTGCGCTGAGCCAAAATCAAGGTGTCTGCTTCTTGTTCTTCTTGTCACTTCATGTCCTTCTGCTTTCTGCGTGGAAGTAGAAAATTCGGCCTCGCCCGCGACTGGCTGCCGCCGGGAATGAAGGCTGGACCGCCAGTCACGATATTTTTCGATTATTGCTTGAAAGGCAATTCTTATAAAACACACTAACTGCATGACCCGCAAACTCGGACAACTGGAGGTAGCTGCTCTGGCATACGTCCAGTTGCGCAAAATCCGCGTCGTCCGGACGGGCGACCTTGCGGCCGCGTTACGCATCACAGCCAAACAGGAGCGTGAGTTGCTCAGCCGCATGGCGCGCTCACGGATGATCGCCAAGGTGCGCAACGGCCTCTACCTGTTCCCCGCCAAGCTCCCACTCGGCGGTGTCTGGACTCCCGATGACGCCACCGCGATCAACGCCCTGATCGCGGACAAGCAGGCCCGTTACCAGATTACGGGCCCCTGCGTCTTCAACCGTTACGGCTACGATGAACAGATTCCTTCGCGCCTTACCCTCTACAACGATGCCATCTCCGGCGAACGTAGCATCGGACGAGTCAATCTGACCCTGATTAGGTCGGTCCAGATCGGCTCGGCGGCACCGAGCAGGTCCAGATGCCATCCGGCGAGACCCTGGTCTACTCCTCACGCATTCGCACCCTGGTTGATGCCGTGTATGACTGGTCACGATTCGACAGCCTCCCACGGGCCTACGACTGGATTCGGCACGACGTCGCAGCCCGCCTGATCACCGTCGAAGACCTGACGAACATGGCTCTCCGCTACGGCAACACGGGGTCCATCCGGCGTATCGGCGTTTTGCTCGAGGAACTGGAAGCTGACGAGCGTGTTCTCAGGAAGTTGCAGCGCACCATCAGACCGTCCTCGGCAAAAATCCCCTTCGTGCCGAACCGGCCTGTACGCGGCCCTCTATCGAAGCGCTGGGGGGTCGTCATCAATGCCTGAGCCAATCGACCTCACGCTACATGACGACGAGGATCTGCTGCGTGAAGCAGTCAACTTCACCACCTCGCGGACGGGATTCGATGCGAGTCTGATCGAAAAGGACTACTTCTGCAGTGTGCTGCTGGCGTGTCTTACCCGGCACGGCGTCAACCGGCTCGTATTCAAGGGGGGCACCTGCCTGGCGAAAGTCCACGCGGGTTTCCACCGGCTCAGTGAAGACCTGGACTTCACGATACCCCTGCCGTGTGACGCCAGCTGATCCCAGCGCCGTCAAGCGGTCTCTGGAATCAAAAAGGTGGTCGCCAAAATTGCCGAATACGTTCCAGCACTCTTCACAATCAAACCTCTCGAGGGTGCGAACAATTCAACTCAGTACATCGGGGCCATTGGCTACCAATCACCGACCAACAACCAACGGGAACAAATTCTGGTCGAAGTAAGCCTTCGTGAGCCGCTGCTCACGCCTGCGGTTAGTGCGCCGGCCAAGACGCTGCTACTGGATCCCATCGGCGGTAATACCCTTGTTCCGGCCGTAATGGTCAACTGCATTTCCATGGTCGAAGCGATGGCCGAGAAGTTCCGAGCGGCCCTGTCGCGAAAGGACGTAGCCATCCGCGATTTCTACGACCTTGACTATGCCGCTCACCACCTTGGGCTGGACCCGGAAAGTGATCAGTTGGTCCGACTGGTACGTCGGAAGCTTGCCGTTCCGGGCAACTCGCCCGTCGATGTCAGCGAAGCTAGAATTGCCGCTCTTAGTCGTCAACTGAATGCGCGACTCAAGACTGTTTTGCGCGATGAAGAATTCCAGGCGTTTGATTTGGGACGGGCAGTCAAGCTGGTCCTTGCTGTGGCCAAACATGTGGTTTGATGTGTAACACCCAGCACTATCGAGCTTGGCCGGTATACTCTTTTGGTCGCCTCTCCCTGTGGAAGCCGAGCCTGCGTGTCGTCACTTCGACTGCACAATGGAACGAGTTACAGGGAGTTCGCGAACGCGACTCAACTGCAGCAGGTCTGTCAGACCTGTGCGTGCAACGGACCGCAGATCTCTCCACACGCAGGCTTCGTCGAAGACGGCCTCGGCGTAGGCTTCATGCTGAAGTAATGATGGCCTGCGTGAACGCCCAACCGCTGCACCACTTCGACCGCAGGTCTCCGACAGTGGGTTCATTCGACCGTGTGTGGTCCTACGCGGGCGGGGTCGGGAGACCCGCGCCCTGCGCCAAGCCTCTGCGCGAGCCTCTCCCCAAAGCTATGCGGGCGGGGGTGGGAGACAAGCTACGGTTTGCGCGGCTCGGCCGGCGCGGTGGTCTTGGCCGCCTCCTGCAGTTTGACCAGCACGTTCATCGTCGAGTGGAGTTTGGCAGAGGAAAGCGAGTTGGACTTTATTATGATCTCGGTTTGGGTTTCCCTGGCAAGACCGGCTTCCGCATCGAAGTAAATCGTCCCCTTGCCGGTTTGCGCATCCCCTTTTTCCCCGCTGAGCTTGA
The DNA here is from genome assembly GCA_963802295.1 of uncultured Planctomycetota bacterium. Taxonomy (GTDB): domain Bacteria; phylum Planctomycetota; class Planctomycetia; order Pirellulales; family Pirellulaceae; genus JAJRVM01. The sequence continues at coordinate 680,069 of CAWDIM010000026.1, forward strand.
GTTGCATCGACAGCGAGGTCTTTTCCAGGGGCCGTCCTTCGCGAATTTCGGTTCCCTCGTAACGATAGGCGGTCTCGACCGCGAGGCTTTCGAGGCGGCCGAAGGGTGAGGGAACCTTCATAGTGATCGCGCGTGACCACGTGGCGCCCACGGCCACTGGTCCTTCCGGCAGGACGTTCAGCACGCCCATTTGCCGCATCAAATCTCCCGAGACGAGGCTGCACGCCCACCAACCAACGAAGTCGTTCATGCTCTCGAGTATTCCCGGCGGCAGCTTCATCTCGTTGATTTCTCCACGGCGAGTGATCTTCATCTGGATCGGCGTGTCGAGCATCGCCTCGAACATTGGGGTGCTCCTCAGGGGCAAGCCTTCGGGTTCCTTGCCCGACGCCGAGTCGTATTCCCTCATCACTTCCGGTTGAGCCAACGCGATCAGATCAGTCAAATACAGCCATTTCATCCGAATCCGCGAGACCTTCTGCGTCAGAGCGATGATTCCCTGGTCGTTCACCGCATCAACGGTCCAGGCGATGTCGATTGTCAGCTTGTTGCTCCAAAACGTCACCGGCGTCACCGGCGTCATCCCTTCGTCGACAACAGCCCGCAGGTTCATGTCCAGCACTATCTGGTAGCGCAGCGTCTGGCCGGGCTGGAGTTTCCATTGCAGTACCTTCTCGGCACCGGCACTCGCCGCGGCGGGGATGGCGAGCGCCACGACCAGCACGGCACGCAACCTGTCAACGACCTGCAACATGATTCGTTCTCCTGAAAAGGGGGGGGACAAATCGGGCCTGGGAGTTGACTTTCGCCCCCAGCAAACACGCGGGCCAAACGGCCTCAATCCGCATCCGACAAGCGAAGCCGCAAGGTGCGCAGGCCGCGCTTGATCAACCCCGCCACGGCCGTAACGCTGCGATCCAGCTGCCGGCCGCTCTCATCCACCGTCCGCTGCTCGAAGTGATGCAGCACGATGGCTTCGCGCTGGGCCTCGGGCAGCTCCGCCAATACATCGGCCAGGCGCAGCAGCTCATTGATAGGAATCTTAGTCCCCGGCGGTTGACGACTGCAAGGCAAATCCCTTGTATGCGTGGTATTCACGGGGCGTTCGGGCGTAGAATGCCTTCGTAGATAGACGCGGCAGGATTGTCCTCGCGGCCTTCCACCATGTGTAGCAGTTCGCCCGAACCGCAGTACATGGTCATGTCTCATAGGACGAAACTGCCGCAACAGGCGATCATCATCGCCGCGACCGGAGACCAGCACGGGCAGAGAAACACCGGCGGAATGTTTGGCTGTTTCTCGGATATAGTCTTCAACCTTGATCTGCAAGTCTGCGACGTGTTCGTAATCAAGAACAAAGTGGGGCTTCGTGCGATTGGCCCGAATGCCTGTCTCACCTTGAGAGGCCACCTCCCCCTCAGCAGCAGGAATGGGGCGATTCCTGACTTGAACCGCGATCGCAGCTTCGATGCCTCGGTGGATGTGACCGACGCGTGTTGACTACTTGACTTGAGCGGAGCTCATTCAGGAAGGTTAATCGAACGATTCGTGACACGCGACAGCCCAGGACCACTGCTGACGGTTCACCGGCCCGGTCAGTGGATCAAACCGCTGCAAGTGGCCGACGAGGCGATCCAAAATGCCGATCCTTAGGCGGCTTCTCCGCGGAGTCTTGCCGTCGAACCGGCGTCCGCGATAAGATTGGGGGCGTTGCGTTTGATCAAACGTCCTGTCAGTCAGTTGGCGGGGCACATTAGCCGTTGTGGTTCGGCGTGAACATCGTCGGGCAGAAACATCCCTTATGGGAGGACACGCGATGAGAAACTTCGCGATTGGGTGCTTGGTGCTTTTCACAATGGCGGGGACTGCTTTCAGCGAGACAAAGGAGCCGCCGAAGGAACTTGCGGTCGACTTGGGCGGAGGAGTGAAGCTGGATCTCGTATTGATCCCTGCCGGTTCCTTCACAATGGGCGACGATAGCCCGGAGCCTGCCCACAAGGTGACCATTACGAAGCCGTTTTATCTGGGCAAGTACGAAGTGACACAGGAGCAGTGGGAGGCGGTGATGGGCAGCAGCCCGAGCAACTTCAAGGGTCCAAAGAACCCGGTGGAACAGGTCGGTTGGGTCGACTGTCAGGATTTTCTGGTTAAGCTCAATACGAAGGTAGGTGGAAAGGGTTACAAGTTCGTCTTGCCTACGGAGGCGCAATGGGAATATGCCTGTCGAGCGGGGAGCACGGGCAAGTTTTGTTTTGGGGACGACGAGAAACAACTTGGCGAATATGCATGGTATCGCGAGAACTCAGAAAGCAAGGCGCATCCTGTAGGTGAGAAGAAGCCGAACACTTTTGGGTTGCATGACATGCACGGCAATGTGTGGGAGTGGTGCCAGGATTCGTATGGTGCGTACGGGGCAGAAGCGGTGAGAGATCCTAGTCGTCCTACAGGGGCCAGGTTCCGCGTGCTTCGCGGCGGGAGCTGGAACTACGGCGGCAGGTGCTGCCTGTCGGCGTACCGCAGCTGCCTCGGCGAGTTCGGGGACCGGTTCAACCTCCTAGGCATGCGTGTCGCCCGAGTTCCGGCGGACTAGACAAGTTAAGGCTCGCGAGCGGAGCCGGGACGTAGCTGGGCAAGCAGCCGTTGCAGAACGGGAAGGTCATTTTGGGCGGACTCCGAGAGCAACAACGCAGAGCGAAGAAGGTGTCATCTATAAGGGACGGATCATCGGCGCCTGTGCGAGCTCAGTTAACGATTTTATTCGACGCATCGTAACAGTATGGGCAGGGTAACGCTGTGCCGGAAATGTCGGGTACCACGCCATGCACCGGCGTGGCGGCGGCCAGCGTTTCCTGAAATCAAAATCAACTACCGCCACCCGGTGATGGTCGTTCTGCTCTTCACAACTCTCACAGTAGCTTGAGTTTCAACAAATGACCCTCAGCCGGTCGCAACCTAGATTCACCCGACGCCGCCTAGTCAAATGTATGGGCGTGTCTGCCATTATTTACATTTCCATCTGTGCGTACTTTTGGGCGACGCAAGTTGAGAAAATACTCGCTCCACGTCCGGACATGCCGTCAAATCCTGAGCGAATGGGTATGGTCTACTTTGAGGTGCTTATTCCGCTGTCTCTTGCCATCGCGGGAAACAGCGAACAGCTTCACGCATTTTGGGTTCCCGCAGAGAATCTGGATGCTCCAGTAATCCTCTATTTGCACGGCCAAGATGCGACCAGAGGAAAGAACCTGGAACACACAGAGAATTTTCATCAATGCGGGTATAATGTGTTAGTCATCGACTATCGAGGCTATGCTGAGAGCTACGGAGAACAATCACCCAGCGAGTCGAAAGTCTATGAAGATGCTTTGGCTGCTCTGAACTACCTTAAGGCTAAAGAATTCCCTTCGAATCGGATCTTCATTTATGGCCATTCGCTCGGTGGTGCAGTCGCGATCCAGTTGGCGACGACAACTGCGGCCGAACGTACAGTTGGTCTGATTGTTGAGAGCACATTCACCTCGATTTTGGATATGTCTGCGTTAAAGTACAACGGCGTATTACGATTACTCCCGGTCAAATATCTTTTGACGGAGGAATTTGATTCCCTACGTAGAATTAAATCGATAAAACGCCCGGTTCTCTTCATTCACGGTAAGGAAGATTCCAAAGTTCCATATACGATGAGTCAGACACTCTGCGACAAGGCTGGAACATTGGCTAGGATACATTTGGTTGACGGCGCCGACCACGAGGACTGCTGCTTGATCGGCAAAGTCGAATATCGCAAGCAAGTTAGCGACTTTGTGTCATACTGCCTAAGCCGAGCAGAACCAAGCGGTGAACCGGAGCCACCGATGGCGCGTTAATTGAAATCAACTCATTTTTGGCGGCGGCTCGGTTACCGCAGCCGCTACGGCCTCGGCTGTTTCATTTACTCCATACGTATTCCAGTCGCACCGACAAACCACCCTTGATGCTCGCCGGTCGCATGCCTCGCCAGAGGCATCAAGAGTCCGTGTTGGGCGGCCGGACGGAGGTAGAATCGGGGTGTCAGAAGCGTCCCATCAATCGAAGCCCGGTAGATACAATTGCTGTCACCGATGAACGCGAAATGAAAACTCATCACTTTCTGCTATCGCTGTTCGCAGCCGTATTGCTGAACGGACCGGCGTTCGCGGAGAAAGCCCCGCTGTCCCTTAGAGATTTGCAGAAGCAAGCTGATCTGATCGTCGTCGCGACCGTCGAACGCATTCGTGTCGAATCCGAGCCATCACGCTTCGAGCCCGCTTTCGGGAATGCAGACTGGGGAATCTACCTGACATTACGCCTGGAGACGGTCGAACAGGGAAACGTCTCCCATGACGAACTGGAAGCTCGGTGCTTCAGAATAAGACATCGAAGAAGTGTCACAGAGTACTTAACGCCCAGCGGACATGATCCAATACCGGCAACCGGTACACGCGTTCGAGTGTACCTGGAAAAGATGGATAGTACGTGGCTCGTCGTATTGCCAAATGGAATTGTGCCAGTCGACGGTGATGCACAGGATGCGATCGAGGTCACGCAGCTTGGGGGTCGCCGATACACGTACGTTCTTCCTTTGGAGCTCTGGACATTATTGATCATCGTTGGCATTCCCCTCGGCATTGGCTTTGCCTTAGTTGTTCGTTGGTACAGGAGACGGCAACTTCCACAACGAAGAACAGGCGTGGCAGGACAATCGCATGCACCGGAGTCGGCAGCCGAGCCGGTCACAAATGGAGAGCCTTCGCCGCCCGCCCGGTGATGCCGGTCGTACGAACCGCAAGGGTATTTCTTCGTGCCATCAACTCGTCAGAGCGGTGTTATGTTTCTTGCGACGAGCCACAAATGGACCGATTGTTTCTCGCCCAGCACGCCTCCCGAGAGGCACCGGGCGGTTAATGTCGAGTGGCCAGTCGGAGGCGCGTAAAACGTGCTTATCAAGGTAAAGGAGAAAGCGAAATGCGCGCTTTAGTTTTGAGCGTGGTTCTTTTTGTGATATCTCCGGTGTTTGGTCAACAACCGGAGGAGGTTACCAATAGCATCGGGATGAGGTTGATTTTGATTTCTGCTGGTACGTTCGCCATGGGTTCGCCTGAGGAAGAGCGTGGAAGGCGTGCTAACGAAAAGCAACATAAAGTGACGATAAGTGCTTCCTACTACCTTGGAAAATACGAGGTGACTCAGGATGAGTTTGAAAAGGTGATGGGGAACAACCCAAGTTCTATCAAGGGAGCGATGAGCCCAGTAGAAACGCTTCGCTGGGAAGACGCAGTTTCTTTTTGTAAGAAGCTTTCAGAACTGCCTGAGGAGAAGGCAGCGGGACGGGAATATCGGCTACCGACAGAGGCTGAGTGGGAGTACGCATGCCGGGGTGAGGGTAAGACTGCATATGGTTTTGCGGGCTCTACGGAGTTGCTTCGGGAGCATGCCTGGTTTGCTGACAACGCTCAAGACAAACACCATCCAGTCGGCGAGAAGAAGCCAAACCGATGGGGCTTGCATGACATGCAAGGCAATGTTCGGGAGTGGTGCAAGGATTGGTACGGGGACTACCCATCAGACACGGTCACTGATCCCCAGGGACCTAGTCAGGGCTCGGCACGCGTAATCCGTGGTGGCAGTTGGATAGTCGCTGAAGAAACGCATTTCCGGTCGGCATTCCGCGCTGCGTACGTCCCAACAGACCGCTCGGTGACGCTCGGTTTCCGCATAGCCTTGAATGCGTCTAACTTGCGACCGTAGGCGGCAAATCACGCTATTTGATTCGTCGTCGCCGCGTGTTAGGCCAAAGCTATGTTCTTGTCCGCTGGGGAACTGACTGCTTTAGGCGCAGAATCAACGAGCCAACGAGATCGTTACTTGCGCGGTCCATCCAACAACGTGTTACCCGGTGATCGCGTTCGTGTGAGGTGGCGCCGTACTACGTCGTCGTTTCATCAACTCGTCGAACCCGTTTTGATTGTTGACAGTTGCCGTTTAACGACCCTTTTCCGGGACCATCATGGTCGGACGCATATTGGGCCAGCCAACCCACTTCGGTGGCATCGAACGAACCGTTCGAACCGGTGTCCCCAGCGAGCATCGGTCGCCCCCACCCAAACAGCAGAACGCGATCCGCCAACTGCGGCAGGTCACATCCACCCGTGAACATTGTCTGGAAGCCCGGTGCCGTCAGAATGACACATCGATCGGCATCGCGCGCGTGGATCCCGAAATCAGATTGACGACGCTCAGCAACTGCAGCAGGTCTGTCAGACCTGTGCGTGCAACGGACCGCAGATCTCTCCACACGCAGGCTTCGTCGAAGACGGCCTCGGCGTATCCGGCCAGTTAGCTGCTGTCGGGGCACTACCCGGTCCTCCGACAGAGAAGCGGACGTGAGGAAGGCGGTCCTTGCCGTCGCCAGCGAGTCACCGCCGCAGTCACTCGCTGGCAACCACCGTACCCTCAGTACTCTTCCACCAGCGACTCGTCGATAACTCGACGCCCGTACGATGTATCTACCACCCGCGTGTGGTACATTCGTGGGTGCAGGATCAGGCGTGAACACGGTGGCCGCTTGAGTTGCCACACTTCCACCGTGCTGGGCTGATCGTTCCTGGGGCAGTTGGGGAAACGCGATGGTCAACGACGACATGCCTCAGGACAGCGCTGGCGACGAACGCGATCGTCCCGCACCCGCCCGTGCATCGGGTGACGTGACCATGATCCTGGCACGCATCGAACAAGGCGATCTCTCGGCCACCCCAGAGTTGCTGCCGCTGGTCTATGAGGAGTTGCGAAAGCTGGCGGCGGCTTGGCTGGCCCAGGAAAAGCCCGGACAGACGCTGCAGGCCACGGCTCTGGTCCACGAGGCGTACATCCGGTTGGTGGATGTGGAGAAAGCTCAGCATTGGGATTCATGTGGCCACTTCTTTTCGTCTGCCGCCGAGGCCATACCCCACTGGTGATTCTGAGGGCGGATGGCACGGTGCGGACCGTCGATCCGGACGGCATGTCGGTCGGCTGGATGGAAGATGTTGAATTCGAGGAGATCACCCTTCAGCTTGAGGCGGGCGATCGGGTAACATCACCATGGCTCCTGCCTGATGCGATTGGAAGATTCCGACCATGATCAAGGATAGAGCGAGCATCTGTACCAGGTGGAATAATCCATGATTATTGAAAGTCCAAATCAATGTCATCTGTAACGACGAGTCAACATCGACGATGGCGGCCACAATTCCGACCAGAATGCCCGCAGCAATGAACGCGCAGTTTGGTTCACGGCGCGACCAAAAGCACGCGGAGTAAAGTACCAAGGCTCCGAGCATCGCGATCGCCTCATAAGCGACGAACAGCAGAAACGAGTCGTTCCACAACTGGGTGATAGCGAAAAAGCCTAAAGCGATGGCCGTAAAAAACGGCATTGTGCGACGTGCCACTTCATGATTCCAGGTCATGGTTACTGCCGCAATCGCGAACAACGCCATGGATAGCCCGAGAACAAGGTACACGATTGCCCAGATTACGCTCTGGGCCGACTCTCCTATGTGCATACCATGCGCAAGCGCACCGAGAGTACTCGAGACCGCGAGCAAGCCAAAAAAGGCTGTCCAGACATCAGTCCACATGGGCAGCCTGATTGGAAACGTTCTGAGCATAACGATTGCGCCAAACGCCTGCAGTGCAAGCATCAGATCCGTCACAGCAATGGTTTGTTCTGTAGCGCTGTCAACAAACACTTTTTATTGCATCCTCTCAAACTCTAGCGGCCTCAGTTGTTTGTGCCTCGATCGCGGCCAGGATGGACTGGGCGAGCGAGGGGAGCTCGAAGCGGCGGCTGATCCGGTCGCGGAGATAGGCGTAGGCACTGTCGCCCGCCTTCTTTGCGGTCTGTAACTCCTGGATTGTCGGCGAGACAGCGTTCTTGTCCGGTGCCTGCGCGTCGGACCAGCGGGACTGGCAGAGCAACAGGCAGGTAGCTGTAGTTAACATCACGAGCACAGTTCTTTTCGAACACATGGCAATCTCCTTCTCTGAGCGGTTCATGTTCAGTTCTGCACACGGCACACGCTGCCACGCACAAAAGGCATGTGATTCGTCAGCCGCAAGTCATCGAGAGTTGTTGCGCGGGAGGTCTTTGGTCTGGATGGATTCGATAATGTCTGATGCATAGGAAAATACAGGAAACGGATCCGGATCACCCACGGCCTCAGGGAATTCATCGAAGAACACGCCGATTCAGTTGGCGTCGCCAGCCTCGCGGGTCTTGACCGCGAGGCACTTCGCAGATTGGCTCGGGATCCGACTCTCGAACGACAATGGGCACGGCTTGACCGGTTGCCTCATTGGTTCCCTTGCTATGGGGCTTCTCTGCAGCGGGAGCCTGAGCTTGCAGGAGTCGGATCTGCGCCTGAAGTAGACTGGCACGCGCTTCAATCGCGTCGAGTTCATTGGCGGAACCGTCCGCGAACCTCGTTTCGGCGATCAAAAGCGAGTCCTCAAGAGTCGTGCAGTGTTGTGTCAGGAGTTCAATTCGCTCTGCTCTCGACCTGGCCGTCTCGACTAATGCCTCGGTAAGCGCACTCTGTGCTTTGTAAACGTGACTAGCATCCGCTGTACCCCCGCGATATTGCTGTTTCAGTACTTCAAGGGTTCGCCGCAATGTCCTTACCCGCGCCTCCATCAACTCCTGGATTGTCGGCGAGACAGCGTTCTTGTCCGATGCCTGCGCGTCGGACAAGCGGGACTGACCGCGAGGCACTTCGGAGATTGGCTCGGGATCCGACTCTCGAACGACAATGGGCACGGCTTGACCGGTTGCCTCATTGGTTCCCTTGCTACGAGGCTGCTCTGCAGCGGGAACCTGAGCTTGCAGGAGTCGGATCTGCGCCTGAAGTAGACTGCCACGCGCTTCAGTCGCCTCGACTTCATTGGCGGCACGCTGTTCGACCATCGTTTCGGCGATCCGGAGTGAGCCCTCAAGAGTTTTGCAGTGTTGTTGCAGGATTTCAATTCGCTCTTCTCTCGACATTGTCGCATCGACTAATGCCTCGTCAAGCTCACTCTGTGCTTTGTAAACGTCACTATAATTCCCAGTACCACCGGAATACTGCGCTTTCCATATGTCTACGGCTCGCTGCAATATCTTGACCCGCTCCTGCACCAACTCCTGGATTGTCGGCGCGACAGCAATCTTGTCCGGTGCCTGCGCGTCGGACCAGCGGGACTGGCCGCGAGGCACTTCGCAGATTGGCTCAGGATCCGACTCTCGAACGACAATGGGCACGGCTTTACCGGTTGCCTCATTGGTTCCCTTGCTACGAGACTGCTCTGCAGCGGGAGCCTGAGCTTCCAGCAGTCGGATCTGCGCCTGAAGTAGACTGGCACGCGCTTCAATCGCCTCGATTTCATTGGCGGCACCCTGCTCGAACTTCTCTTTGGCGATCACGAGTGAGCCCTCAAGAGTCTTGCAGTGTTGTTGCAGGAGTTCAATTCGCTCTTCTCTCGACCTGGCCGTCTCGACTAATGCCTCGGTAAGCGCACTCTGTACTTCGTCGACGCGACGAAAAACTACTACACCTACGCGATACTGCAGTTGCAGTAATTCAAGGGCTCGCCGCAATGTCTTGACCCGCGCCTCCATCAACTCCTGAATTGTCGGCAACTCCGGGATTGTCGGCGCGACAGCGTTCTTGTCCGGTGCCTGCGCGTCGGCCCAGCGGGACTGGCAGAGCAACAAGCAGGTTGCTGCAGTTAACATCACGAGCACAGTTCTTTTCGAACACATGGCAATCTCCTTCTCTGAGCGGTTCATGTTCAGTTCTGCACACGGCACACGCTGCCACGAACAACAGGCATGTGATTTGTCAGCCGCAAGTCATCGAGTGTTGTTGCGCGGGAGGTCTTTGCTCTGGATGGATTCGATGATGACTGGTGCATAGGAAAAAAAAAGCAGGAAACGGATCCGGATCACCCACGGCCTCAGGGAATTCATCGAAGAACACGCCGATTCAGTTGGCGTCGCCAGACTCGCGGGGCTTGACCGCGAGGCACTTCGCAGATTGGCTCGGGATCCGACTCTCGAACGACAATGGGCACGGCTTGACCGGTTGCCTCATTGGTTCCCTTGCTATGGGGCTTCTCTGCAGCGGGAGCCTGAGCTTGCAGGAGTCGGATCTGCGCCTGAAGTAGACTGGCCCATGCTTCAGTCGCTTCGATTGCAGTGGCGGCACCGCCCTTGAAAAGCTCTTCGGCGATCAGGAGTGAGCCCTCAAGAGTTTTGCAGTGTTGTTGCAGGAGTTCAATTCGCTCTTCTCTGGAACTGGCCGTCTTGACTAATGCCTCGGTAAGCGCATTCTGTGCTTTGTAAACGTGACTAGCATTCGCTCCACCCCCGGGATACTGCAGTTGCAGTAATTCAAGGGCTCGCCGCAATGTCTTGACCCGCGTCTCCATCAACTCCTGGATTGTCGGCAACTCCTGGATTGTCGGCGTGACAGCGTTCTTGTCCGGTGACTGCGCGTTGGACCAGCGGGACTGACCGCGAGGCACGTCGCAGATTGGCTCAGGATCCGAATCTCGAACGTCAATGGGCACGGCTTGACCGGTTGCCTCATTGGTTCCCTTGCTACGAGGCCGCTCTGCAGCGGGAGCCTGAGCTTGCAGGAGTCGGATCTGCGCCTGAAGTAGTCTTGCACGCGCTTCAGTCGCCTCGACTTCAGTGCCAGCACCGCCCTTGAGCATCTCTTCGGCGAACAGGAGTGAGCCCTCAAGAATTTTGCAGTGTTGTTGCCAAAGTTCAATTCGCTCTTCTCTCGACCTGGCCGTCTCGACTAATGCCTCGGTAAGCGCATTCTGTGCTTCGTAAAAGCGACTAGCATCCGCTGTACCACGGGACATCTGCGCTTCCCGTATGTCTACGGCTCGCTGCAACATCTTGATCCGCTCCTGCACCAACTCCGGGATTGTCGGCGAGACAGCGTTCTTGTCCGGTGCCTGCGCGTCGGACCAGTGGGACTGACCGCGAGGCACTTCGCAGATTGGCTCGGGATCCGACTCTCGAACGACAATGGGCACGGCTTGACCGGTTGCCTCATTGGTTCCCTTGCTATGGGGCTTCTCTGCAGCGGGAGCCTGAGCTTGCAGGAGTCGGATCTGCGCCTGAAGTAGACGGGCACGCGCGTCAGCGACGTCGACTGCATTGCCGGAACCACGCTCGACGTACTTTTCGGCGATCAGAAGTGAGCCCTCAAGGGTTTTGCAGTGTTGTTGCAGGAGTTCAATTCGCTCTTCTCTCGACCTGGCCGTCTCGACTAATGCCTCGGTAAGCACACTCTGTGCTTCGTAAAAGCGACTATCATTCGCTGTACCATCGGGAGAAAACGCTTCCCATATGTCTACGGCTCGCTGCAACATCTTGA
>CAWDIM010000027.1:0-286636 GCA_963802295.1 uncultured Planctomycetota bacterium
CTGGTGCAGCACCTGGGGCACCATCGGTTGAGGAGTGCGGCTAGGCAGTGTCGTCACAGTGACATCGCTGTGGGCTGTTTGCCGTTTTCAGGCCCGTCCGACCACCAAGGGAGCGGTGGGATTGTCGCATGTTGCCCGTCCATACGTCCTCGGGGTGGACCGCACTCCGGCGACGAGCGATCCAAGGGGAGATCGGCCACCGGCTGACCACGTCCATGTCATTCAGAAGTGCGTTCTCGCGCGGTCGTGTTCGGTCTACCGCACTTCTTTTTCTTCTTTCCCCACCCCTTGCGCACGCACACGCGAACAAACTCGGATGAGTGCGACGGCGGGAGGGATGAAGAGAGAAGAAGAGAGAGTGTTGATATATATATAGTTACGTTGCCTACTTGTTTCACCTTCTTTCAATTACTTCCCCTCGGCAACGTCGTGACGGCCGGTTTGGCGCCTTACTTTCACCTTTCACCCTGATGGTTCACCTGGGGTTGACGAACGACAGACCTGTTCGGCAGTCCGGCGTCACGTCCGACGGACACCGGGATGCAGTGCTTCAAGGGCTCCGTCAGCCGGTCGAGAAGAAAGTCAAACGACGCCGCGTCGATCAGGTCCACTTGCCCCCGGAGAACAGCCCGTATTTCAATGGACGGTCGTGGACCCGCAGGGCGACCGCGAAATGGGCCATCACCTCGGCGGTAGATGCAGGTACAGCTCGGCAAAGCACAAACGGCGGGCCAAGTACAGTACGCCGTCGTCCGGCCGGTCCAAAAGCGTGAGAGCACGGCGAGGCTCCATTGCCGTCAGCGCACAGAGCGCGCCGAGAACGCAGCTCCACATACTGTTTCATGTCCTATCGTGCCATTACGGAGTGCTTCCCCCAAAACGTTTGCACGCATGGTGACGGCATTGCGTGCTTCGGTCACGTCCCCCTGCTGCACTTGGCCCAGAAGCCCGGTGCCGTCAGAATGATGCACCTATCGGCATTGCTCGCGTGGCCCACCAGAATCAGATTGACGACACTCCAGAACTGCAGCAGGTCTGTCAGACCTGGGCGCGCAACGGGCCGCGTGTCTCTCCATGCGCAGGCTTTGTCGACCGGAGCGTTGACGCCCTTCTGATGGGTGGGGCGACCGATTCAGGTGGCGTACCAATCGCGTCCCACTTTCATGAGGTCTTGGGACGGCCCGCTTCAAGTCACGATTGAACTTAGGGATGCGGCCGGGGTAGATTGGCAAACGAAGGTATGACGGACGCAAGCCGGTGTCGATAATGCGCTATCTGGGGCGGGAGAGTCAGCCGACCGTAGTGGTTCACATATCGCCGGCACGGTCGCAATGATGGGCCGGCCTGGATCGCAACAGGTTCGGCGGAGTAGTAGTCACACATGACCGTCGCGGCCGCTCAGGCACAGCAGTTCTATAAGCAAGTGGCATCGGAGAAGAATGTCTTCACGTTCCTCGACGACGGTTCGTACCTCGTGTTCAAGGTGCGAGATGTGGAAGTCGTGCCGTTCTGGTCGAGCAGCATGCACCTTGGTCGCGTACAGAAGGCCCATCCAAAGTATCGCAATTACACGCGCGATGAGATTCCGCTGCATACCTTCTTGGCGGAAACACTACCGCGACTGCGTGAAGAGAAAATCAGTGTCGGTGTCAACTGGTCAGGAACACGGCTGACAGGATATGACATTCCGGCAAGTGATCTTGAAGTGAATCTGCGGTACTGGCTCAGCAAAACAACCGCCCTGACAGTCGGTGCCGCTTTTCGGTTCGGTATCTATCAGCGTCGTCTGTGCGCTATGCACGGGTCGTGCGAACACGTTGGGAAGCGCACTTGTGAGTGAGGCGACATACGTACGGTTCGGAGAAGGTAAGACTACGGGAGTTCCCGAAATGCCAAAGACGAAAACGATCACACCACACTTCGTGATCGATGAGGCGTGGCTCCATTTCGTCAAGTCTCCGTTCGCGCTGGGCAGATTGCCTCGCAAGACGCCCAATACGTTAGTAGTCATCGTCAGCGGCGAGATTGAGGACGCCGACGCTCGCCGACTCCGTGAGTACACGCGGCGATTCAGACACGTGTCTATCCGCATTGGGCTTCCTGGCTTCCCTGCTTGGCCGTGCACTCTGCGATTCTTAAGGCATTTTCCCGACCTTCAAGAGTTGACCATTCGTGATCTGGGCCGCTGCGACGAGGCGGAACTCATCCATCTTCCCAAGAGTCTGCCGACACTCTATCTGTGTGGATCCAGCGGGAGAGGCATGAGCCTGGAGTTTCTGATGCGCCTCAGCAAGCTGCGACGGCTTGGGCTCGAGCAACTGAGTACGGATCTTGATGTGGTCGGACGGCTGAAATCACTGCGGGAGCTGGAGCTTCGCTCGATCACAGTTCGGGATCTGGGATTCCTGCTGCCCCACAAGGGGCTGCGATCGCTCGAGATCATATTGGGCGGCACCAACCAGCTAGATCTGATGCCGAAGATTGGCCGTTTGCAGCACTTGGCACTCTATAAAATTTACGGGTTGTCTGATGTGAGTTGGCTCTCGCGAGTGAAGACTTTGCAGTTCGTCGACTTGCAGGCCCTGCGCCGCGTGACATCACTGCCATCTCTGAAGCCGCTTCTGGTGCTGCGCCGAGTCCGTTTGGACACTATGAAAGGTCTCTTTGATCTTCAGTCAGTGGCGTTCGCGCCTCAGCTAGAGGACCTGGAACTCTGGGACATGCGTCATCTGACACCAGCGGCGCTGCAGCCGTTTGTCGGCCATCCAACACTGCGAGCGATCGACGTCCATATTGGCGCCAGAAGGACAGGGCGATCAAAGCCATGCTGCCATTCCCAGAAGTCAAGTACCCGTTTCATTTCCGGTAGTGCCAAACACATTCATCGGGCAACGCAGTTCTGGTCAGGGACTCAATCGCGCTGGACAACGACAGTGGTCGGCGGCTTGATGAACAAGCTACATCGATTGTACGTTGATGGTGACAGGGTAAGCGAGGTCTGGACGCGTGCTCTGATGACCGCTGGTGGCCAAGTCTGCGGGGCAGACGCAGAGACTCAAACGTCTTCTGAATACTGCATGAACCGACCGGTTGTTGCGCCGCAGTCGGGCACCTCTGCAGAGGCATCCGCCGGACGATGTTGAGCGACTGCACTGGATCGGTTTAGACTCGGGGCGTTGGCACGTGACCAATAATCCAACGATTTGCCCCACAGCTGATTGGTCATGCGGAGCAAGACGAACAGAACGCCATGAGTGCCGCTGACAGTCGCGATGCAGGTCAGTCTGCCTTTACACGGCAGATGAAGTTACGTCGTCGCTGGAGTTGTCTCCTGATCGTTGTGGCGATCTCCGTATTGCTGGGAGTGCTCGGTACTCGCCATGCGCGGCAGTTGGCCCGGCAGGCTGAATGTCGGAACAAATTGTGGCAAATAGGCCTTGCTCTCAGTTCTTGGCACAGTCGCATGAATTCATTTCCCTGTGCGGTCAACTACTCTGAGACCGGAGTGCCGATGCACAGTTGGCGCACCCGCATCTTGGAGGAGCTGAGTCGTGATTCATTTCTCGACACGTATGACTTTAATGAGCCCTGGAATGGCCCAAGAAACCGGTTGCTCAGCGATGACATCCCGGATACCTTTTACGGCGAACATATGACGCGTTTTGAGTGCGTGTATTTTCCCGATGGCTATCGTTGTCCAGACGCACCCACGACGCAGCGTCGTCTGTGTACGAACTACGTGATGCTGATTGACGACCGGCCCGGCAAGCCAAATGCGCCGCCAGCCCTTCCGGGCAGCATGCCATCGGCTCCAGATGGCGAGGTTCTGGTCCTCGAGATCACTCACAGCGACATTCTGTGGCTGGAACCGCGAGATGTGCTGCTCAGTGAATTGAGTGCGAGGATGATTGCCCCTTCAAGTCGGGGATCGTTCAGCTACCATGGTGCCAGTTGTATCGTGCGAGCTGGCGGCACCGTCCGGATGTTAGACGAAACAGAGACTACGGAGCTGTTGAATGAAATGCTCGGAAGGTAGGCAGCACCAATACTGCCTTCTGAGGAAGAGCCATTCCGGCTCAGCCGTAAGACGTCCTGGAAAACCACCGTATTCCGAACAGACGACGCCTGACCCGGCAGAGACATCCGTCGGTAGAGGTTTTGCAGCCGGGCAGGACCGCGTACAATGAAGCCGTCAACCGGTCCCAAAAATCGAACCGTTGGACTAGGAACTTTATGAAACGAGTCCTGCGATTGTTGATTGTGGTGTGGATAAGTCTAATCCCGAGGCACGCATTGTTCGCGGAACAACTGCAGGATGCTGCTGATACCACGGCAGCAATGGAGAAGACCTTTCAGTGGTTTGACACTCTTGGCTACCCCAGTTTCGAGGACCGCCGGTTCGTCAGTGTCGAACTCCAGCAGTGGGTCCACGTGGCAGATGAGCCCGGCGATCCTCTAAAGACACACGGGTTTCTACTGAGCGAGGACGGAGACCAGTTCAAGCTGCTTAAGCTAGATCTTTCCGTCGAAACATTTGAGAAGCCCAAGGACGGTGTAACACGCCGCTGGCCCGCGACGTATGAAGACGCCATTTGTGAACGACTGGCAATGGAACGTCTCAAGGAAATGAGTGAACCGACTTATCCCCTTGCGCAGCGAATGCGCGACTTCCGTAACGACGTGATGACCAGGACGCGGCTGTTCGTGTTAGCGCGAGCTTGCCACACTCAGGGACATGTGCAGTTGGCTCATCAAGTGATGTCATGTACGATCGCGATTCCCGACGACGAGACCGGCAAACGGTTGAGCATCGATCAGTTCCAGAAGAAGATCGCAGACAATATCAGCCATGTGGAGACTTGGCACTGCTTCGTCGCTTTTGGCGATCCGCTGGTCAGTCGCGAAGAGCTGCTCAGACGATTCCGCTGGATTGCGAAGCACTTTCCTGAGAACCGGCACGGGGAACGAGTGAGCAGCACGATCGAGTTACTGGCGAGAATGGTCGAAGAAGACAGAAAGCACGCGGCCGAAGCACGGTTGCCGTTGGAAGACATGCCAGTCACACAGCGGGTAGAAGAACTGATATTTCAGCTGCGAAACCAAAACGGAAAGCAGTGCTTTGCGCCCGGCCCATGCGACATCTTTAACGATCCGCGCGGAACAGACAGCCCAGCCGCACATTTGGTTGCGATTGGCCAACCGGCGCTCGAACAGCTGATCGATTCGGTGGATGACGATCGTTTCACACGCAGTGTTGAATGCCATCGAAGCTTTTTATTCTCACATCGAGTGCTCCGAGTAGGTGAGTGTTGTTTCTCCATCATGACTCGGATCAGCCCCACAGGGAGAGTGTGGGACAAGGAACAGGACCGAGAACGAACCAAGAGTGAAATGAGGACATGGTTTCTTGGCGCGTCTGGGAACGAATGAAACGGAGAAAAGGAGTGTCGCATTTAACGACCCATTGCTGCGCGGCGGTCACCTGCCTCCCCACGGGCATACGACGGTCGATGTGGAGTGGCCGGGCGGAGGTCGGTAGAATCGGGGCTTCGGGAGCGTCCGATCAAACCAAGGTTGGTCGTTCTTCCGTGAATCGGTGGCGATCACTCCACTTGCATGTGTTACTCGCCGTTGCCGGTTTGCGCGTTATCCGGCTCTCATGATCCGTTGTCTCTTTCGGGGCTGCACAGACCGCACATGCTTGACTGAGCCACACTTGGCAGCAAGAATCGCCGTTGTTGTGTTGCGTTATGCGGTTACGCCTCGATAGGAGGATCGTGGATGATTCGATATCTGGCATCGATTGGAATTCTGCTTTCTCTTACTTCCCCGGTGATTGCACAACCCAAGGGCCCGCCAGCTGTGGCCGTCCTTCGCGATACCGAATCGGACGGGAAAGGAGAAGGCGTCTATCACGACCAGGCGATTCTGCTGGACTCAGACGCGAACGAACTTGGTACCATCTCCGGCTTGGGGGTGAGTCAATCACTGTCGTATCAGAATAAGGTGCTGATCGACGTGATTCATGATCGCCTTCTCATTGTTGAAAACCTGCGTGATCGTTTATCCGTATTTGACTACAACGGAACTCCTCAACTGAGTATCCCGATTCACAATCCCAACGCAATCGTTCTGACGGACGACGCGACACTTATCGGATGCGTCGTGATGGACAAGTCTGTCTACGAACTCCAAACAGCGTTCCTTGACGCTACGACCGGCAAAGAGATTCGTCGTCTCAATTGGGGAGGTCTAGCCCTGGCCAATGATGTCGGCGACTCTCTGTTCTGGGCGGTTGGCCCACAACTCATAGCATTTGAACCCGAGGGGGAGATCCGCGTTAGACGCCCGTTAACGCAACTTCCCGCCGAACCTGACCACCCGACGGTCATTAACTCCAAGAAACTGGTGCGCAATTGGAGTGGCCGTCGAACCGAATCAGAATGCCTGGATGCGCAGAATCTGGGTTATCGAGCGGAACCACCCCGACGTAAAGGGCAGCAAGAACCGGCTCTTTGCCGTTGATCCAGACGGACAGACCCGCATCCTCGTAGAGTTGCAGGATATCGATGCGATAAGTGTGACTTGCGCAATGTACCTAGGCCACCTAGCGCGAATTCTCGTTGTCGATGGAGCGACAGGAGATCTCGTATCGTTCAACGCCGATGGCGAACTGATGAACAGGGACGCATTGAACGCGCGTTTGATTGGATTCGGAAAGAACTCCGGCCTGTGGGTTGCTGGCCGCAAATCCATGATGCGTCTTGATCCATCTGACCTTTCAGTCGTCGCTGAACACAGCTTTGATCAGGAAGCTGATCCCGTGGGATTAGCGGTCCGCTAGTTTTACAGCACCGCATAATCGAGTAGCCGGGCGGGTTTCCCCGCCCAGCCGCCACAACACCTGGCATTTGGGTCCGGACTTGGCGGTTCGACGAAGGGGAGCATCCTGTCTCGTCAATCGACCCTTGTCGCCTGCCGGGACGCGTGCCGCCGTAGCGGCATCCGGCGGTCGATGTTTGGCGGCCGGGCAGAGGCGGATAGAATGACGGGCTCACAGCCCATACCCACCTTCGAGCGGCCCCTCGAATCACTCGGCCCTGCGGAACTTGCCTTCTACTTCGTGGTCTGTCGAGGATTCGACCCGAAACCCAGTACGCATGAGAGCGATGCACGTAGCCGAAAACGATCCGCCAACTGCAGCAGGTCACATCCACCTGATGCAGTAACTGGGCCACCACCGGCTGAGCCGAGCGGCCCAGGCGTGTCGCCAAAGTGACGGCGCAAACTGAGATTGGTGAGGCGTGGCTTGTCCGACCACATCGGGAGCCGTTGGACGGTTACCGTATGCCCATCCAACCTCGTCGGCGTTTGCCGCAGGCTGGGGCGTCCCATCAGGGGATTGTGCGTCCCGGGGTCGATTTCTCCATCTGACGTATGGGGATCAGCGCGATTTGCGATCTCGCCCCAAACCGTCTCGGTTTGGCGTAAAATACGCAGTGTCGGGAAGAATTGGACGCCCCGGACATCGGCCGGCCGACGTGATGACCGTGTGGATCGTTGAAGAGAATGGCTTGCCGAGGCTCGTAACTGCTTACCCTGGATGACGACAATGCTGGCTGAACATTCGATTGTTGTTCTGAATTCTGACATCCCCGATGAAGGGCTTCACGCAGGTGATGTTGGTGCAATTGTTCATGTACACGGGCAAGGCAGGGCGTATGAAGTTGAGTTCGTAGACGGAGATGGGACGACCGTCGCGTTGGTGACACTAGACGCCGATGAGGTTCGCCCGATCGGACCCGGCGAGCTACTTCACACCCGCCGCCGCGCTCTGGCCGAACCAAGCGATGAACGGGAGCGGTAACAAGCGTGTCGAAAATGGTGAGTCAACTCACCGCCCTGTTATCGCTGCCGTTCGCTAGCGCACACCGGTCGGCCCCTCCTCCGCACCATGACGCATTTTCGTTGCGCGCACAGGTCACATCCACCTGGTGCAGTATCGGCTAAGAATGCGACCGAGCAGTGTCGCCAATGTGACGGCGCGGATGGCCGCTATCGTGGTTCGCACTGCATAGCCTCAACCGGGAGCTTCTCTTCGGTCGATCAGAGTGAGGAGTGCAAAGCGTCTAGCATCGGGCGGAAATATGGGGCCAAGTCCGTTGTAGCCTCGAATAACCTCTTAAACGGCAGGTTCGCGTAACACTTCAACAGCTGAGTGCTTTTCCAAACGCATCTGGATATCCCAGAATCGTCGCCAACTGTTCCGGGGAGTAGGTCTCTTTGGTAATGGTCTGGAAAGCAACACCACGATCGTCCTGCGGCAAACTGATCGGCTTACGGTCAATGTCCTCAACGCCCGGTGGCTTCGGCCAGCGATCATCCGGGTTCCGATCAACCCATTTCAAGAACAGCGTAATACGCCATTATATTCTCTGCCTCGGAGTGACTCTACCACACACTGCCTCCCAGAACTCATAGCACGACACGACAACTTACCGCCACGTAAATCATGCCCGTGTTGTGCCACACCCAAGATGCACTCTGGCTCAGTCTGTCTTCCATTCTCGCCGTACTTCCCTTTTCCATTCTGTACAACACATACCGCAACCAATGCGTTAAAGTCTGCAGCCGGTTTCTCACCCTTGCTTATGTCTTGCACATCAAATGACATGATTCATCACATACCTGCTGCGGTACACTATCGTTGGTCGCCTCACTCCTCTTCCGGTCCGGTCCAACCACACTCCAGGCAGAGCGGCTGATAGCCCTCTTCATTATTGTTAACAACATTTACGCTGCCGCAACTTGGACACATGGGTCAATCCTCACTTTCGCATTAATATCCAGCTTTCTAAATTCGTCCACCATCACATCCTGCACGTATTGGCTGAAATGGCGTGTCGTCACGATACTGTCGTGCAGGGTGAATATCGGCATCTGCGTAAACGTTCTGCGGATTACGTCCTTGCCGGCCATTGTATCCTGACAGCCCTGGGTATCTACCAAGTCCGTTTCAGGAGACATATCGATGGCAAGAAGAACAGGTCCGAGCCCGGCCGTGACGGCGAAGTGGAGAGATCGAGTGGCGCGCCAGCGCGTGTCGGGACTGTCGGTGGCGGAGTTCTGTCGGCGTGAACGCGTCCATCCCGTGACGTTCTATGATTGGCGCCGGCGACTGGCAGGTGGGTCGAAGCGGGGAGGCCGTGCGCCCACGAGCCGGGCTTTCCTGCCGATCAAGCTCGTGGCGGAAGGTGCCGCGCCGACGCTGGCGCTCACGGGGCCGATGTGCGAGTTGGTGGTGGGGTCGCTCGTGTGCCGCGTGCCGCGCGGGCTGGACGACGAGTCACTGCGGAGGTGGCTGCGGCTGTGCCGCGAGGAGGCCTCGCGATGCTGAGCTTGCCGTGCGTCGTGCGCATCTATCTGCATGTCGAGCCGGTCAACCTGCACTTGGGATTCGATCGCCTGGCGAACCTGGTGCGGGAAGACATGGGACAGGATCCCTTGGGGGGCCATCTGTTCGTGTTCCGGAACCGACGCGGCGATGAGCAGGTCCGAGCACTGGTAATGCAATTCCACGATTTCAAAGATTCCTACGAGGACATGAATTTCACGACGCCGTACCTGTCCACCATAAAAGCCCGCACTCTGATTATGCACGGTGATCGGGACAAGTTCTTTCCGGTTGACATTCCGGTGATGATGTACACGTCGATTCCGCATTCCTATCTGTGGATCGTTCCCAACGGAGGACACACGTTCCTCCACGATGAGCCGAACGCCAGCTATGCGGAGGGACTGCTGCGGTTCTTCAAGGGTGAGTGGGAAGCGAACAACCAGCCGCGGTGACTTGGGTGCTACACAGCAATCTGGCGAATCGCAATGCACCGACACTTTTGGGATGCAGCCGCATAGACGTATAGTCCGAGCATTGATGGGCTTGGAGCAGCAAACATGACAAGACGCAAGAAAGCCGCCGCGCCAAGTACCAAGGTAGCTGTGGCCACCGAGGACAGTGCTCTGTACATCGCCATGGTCATCCGCAATGCGATGGAGGACTTCCACGTCGCTCACTTGACGGACGAGCAGATGAAAGTGTTGAACCCGATCATCAGGAATGCCGTGTGTACCGCACTGCACGCAGTCAGGAACTATGATCGGTCGCTGGAGATTGTGACGCGACTTCCTTGTTGGCGGTGACTGGCAAGTCTCGTCGATTCGACTGCTCGGCGTACCTTGCGCTCGGGGTCGATGCGTTGGCGGATGGAAGGCGAGAAGATGCTGCCAAGTATTTTAGGAGTGGTGAGCGAACAGATTACTTTTCATTCTACGACCACTTGTTGAATCGTACCTTCGCTGAGCGATTGGAGAGTGGCCAGCCTTGGTTAGAGTGGATACCAAATAAGAGCGGGACGGGTACGAGTGGCAGCAGTCCTGTGCAATGGCAAGAATGACGATGTTAAATTTGCACGTTAACGGGAAATGCTCTACGAGAGCAGGACTGTTGAAACGGCCCGCGTAGGAATTCATTCCTGCCCTCGCAACCACAGAAGTTTCTTGACAAATATCCGCAATGACAAGTCATCGTGGTTGCCGCGCCACAGCGGCAACGAGCAAGCCCTGATAACCTCAACAATTTCTTCGTCGTCGCTCCTACCGTCGTTGTTCCTTGCCTTGTGTGGGCTCTTCGATCTTGCGAAAAACGAGTTCAATAGGTTCGTCATCAACGGTCTCGGATATGTACGTGAATTCCTCCGGGCCTTTGCGTTCCACTGTCGCCTTGGTCTTGATTTCCTTGCCCTTCTCTACTCCTGTGAGTTCCCCCTCGATGACCCCTCTGTCTCGGACCGGATTGCTGGCGTCCCAGCCCCAGGAGATTGTGTAATGCGCTCCAGTGGACCAGAAGCTATTCTCGATGAACCGCTTACCGACAGGGTCGTAGCCCGTGATACCTGTCATTTGTACAGCGGATTCCTCGGGTTTACCTGGAACCGAGGACAAGTTGAGCATCGAACAGTGTTTGCCGGGAGCCCAGCGGGCCGACCATTTTCCTGCGTAGCTGTTCGCACCGATCTTACCTTTGAACTCCCAAGTGCCCATCTCGTATTGCAGCCATGCAGAAACGTTTTCAGGTAGCGGAGAAGATTGATCCGCCTGCGTCACCACCATCGACGCCGTCAACAGAAATGCGGTGCTCAACATAACTCATGCTCCTTGTTGTACGAGGGAACGACAAAAGACGATAACCGATGGGTAATACCTTGAACTCGTTCATTTCTCTTCTGTTGTATCCGGCGATATCAGCAGATCCCTGGTCAGCGGCAGGAAGGCTCGCCATCCGCCGTCGTCAATGGCCCCCGGCACGCGGACAGCGCCGTTCGGCTTCCTATCCCACACAATCTGGATCTCGATCTGGTAGGCCGTACCGGAGGGACCAGTCACTTCCACGACTTGCTCGCTGCCAATCTTTGCTGCCACTTCGGCGTGGGACAATTTGCGGTACTCGTCCAGCTTGGTGTTCAGCAAGTATAGAGCTTCCTCGTGCTCCATATCTCGGTCACTTCTTCAAATGCTTGTCGAAAAAGTCCCACGTTGCCTTTTCTGCCTTCTGCTGATACTCCCCACCAAAGCCGTGACCCTGCCCCTCGAAGACCAGCAGCGTGTGGGAGGCTCCGACCGCCTTCATCTTCTCGTCGAGTTTCTTTGCTTGCTCGACCGGCACTAGCCGCGTCTTGATCCCCGTGGATGGTGAGGACGGGTGGATCGTCTGCGCTGACGTAGGTGAGCGGGCTGGCAGCCTTGTAACGGTCAGCGGTCTCCTCTGGTGTACCGCCCATGAACAAACGAAAGATCCAAGCCACAGAGCTTTTCTCGTAGCAGAATGCCATGTCGGTCGGCCCGAATACATTGACCACCGCTTGCACGCGGCTGGACTGATCTGGACTGCCGCTGTCACCCTCCAAATTCGCCGCAGGATCAGTGAGGCCCACGAGCAGGGAAAGGTGACCGCCTGCGGAAGCACCTGTCACCCCAATCCGATCTGGATTGACGTGGTAATCCTTGGCATTGGCCCGCAACCAGCGGACAGCGGCCTTGGCGTCCTGGATTTGTGCTGGAAAGATCGGGGTGGCGGTGGTGGTTTCCTTCTTGGATTCGTCGAACTGCATCAGCCGGTAGCTGATGGTCACTCCCACGTAGCCCCGCTTGGCTGCTTCTTCGATCTGTCCCCGGTATCCCTGCCGACTTCCCTGGTACCAGCCGCCATCGCCAATCCCTCTCGTTCTGCACCCTGACCTAGCGGATACCACTAAGTCACGCTGGCCAACACCCAGGGTACTGGAATGGCCCCCTCCATGCCACATGTACCCCGCTATCGGACGAATTGGTTCATGCTCTCTTTACGAATGCAGCACGTCACAGCCACAATGAGCGAGACCTCCGGTGACCTATTCGAGGGCATATTTCAAAGGTGCAACCCCCATGAACAATGCCGGTGTGACACGTCGGGATTTCGTCAAGACTATTGGGGCGACGGTGATCAGTGTCGGTGTGGCAGGACGTGCCGGAGCCCAACTCGCCCAAGGCAACGGCGGACCGCAACTGACGCATCTTTCTGCCACGAGACTGGCTCACCTCATCGCCAGCCGTCAGGTGTCTGCGGTGGAAGTGGCGGAAGCCTATCTGGCTCGCATCGCAGAGGTGAATCCGAAACTTAATGCCATCGTCCAGCTTGATCCGCAGCGAATTCTCGCAGAAGCACTTCAGGCCGACAGTGAACTGAAGCAAGGCAATCCCCGAGGACCACTGCATGGCGTGCCGTTCACAATGAAGGATCAACTTCAGACCAAGGGCATCATCACAACGAACGGTTGTCCCGAGTTAAAGGACTACGTGCCCAGTGAGGATGCGACCGTTGTGAAGCGGCTGAAGGAGGCCGGTGGAATTCTGTTGGGGAAAACCAACGTGCCGGAAATGTGTACGCTGGGGGTGAGCGACAATCTGGTTTACGGGCAGACCAAGAACCCCTACGATCTCAAGCGTACGCCCGGTGGGAGCAGTGGTGGGGAAGCTGCAATCATCTCTTCGGGTGGATCTCCTTTCGGACTGGGCACGGATATTGGTGACAGCATCCGTAGCCCTTCGCACTACTGCGGCATTGCTGGCATCAAGCCAAACAGTCGCCGCGTACCAGAAACGGGGATGCTTGGTGCCTTCCCACTTTTCATGGCGACTTGGAACTCCATCGGTCCCATGGCCCGGCATGTAGAAGACTTGGAGCTGGTACTACGAGTGATCTCCGGTCCTGATGGCATGGACTACAATACGGTCCCGGCCCCACTCTTCCCAGTGTGCGAAGTCCCACTTGATAAGCTCAAGGTGGCCTATTTCATCGACGACGGAGTCGCCATGCCCAGCAAGGAGACTCAGGAATCTGTCGAGCGGGCAGCTAAGGAACTGAGCGCTGCGGGCCTCACCGTGGTGAAGGATCGCCCCGAGGGCCTCGACAAACTCATGGATCTCTTCAAGTGGTTGTGCGTCTATTTGCTGAAAGACACAGCCGAGTATTGGTGGAAAGAGTACGCCCGAATGGCAAACTCCAAGGTCGTTCGACCCCGGTACTTTGTCAATGAGTTCATCTGCCAGTGGATGGATTACCTTGAAGAGCATCACGATTGGAGTGACGAAAACCGTTTTCGACTCGAATTGGAATTGCACCATTTCCGCCAACGGATGATGGTGTTCATGGAGAAGTACGATGTACTGCTCAGCCCCGTGCTGAATGAACCTGCCGCGTTGCACACGACTCCCGAGGAAATGGAGAAACTCCCGGTTGAGAAATTCTGGACAGACCCAATGGGCAACTTCTGTGTGGCCCAGAACCTCACAGGCTGGCCTGCTGCCGTCGTTCGTGCAGGAACGTCACCCGAAGGGCTTCCCATCGGTGTCCACATTGCTGTGAAACCGTGGCGAGAAGATGTGGCACTGGCGGTGGCTGGAGTCATTGAGAAGCGACTCGGTGGCTGGCAGCCCCCACCGAACCTGTAGGCTTGTAACTGCGGGAGCGGTCACGAGAAAGAAGCCGCTGTCGGCAGCGAATTACCTACGAGGAGCGCCCATCATGTCCACGCAAATCACCGAATGGCTCGATGTTGTCGCCAAGCTACTGCTTCGCTGCTGGGTTTTCGGATTCGTGCTACTCCTAATCTGGTTCGGCCTGTTCATGTTTGTCCCGAACGTGATCTACGGTCTTCACGGCAGCATGTTCGACCTGAGTCCGCACGAACTAAACGTCATCCATTACAGCGGCATGGCTTTCCTGAAGCTCATCGTGATCTGCTTTTTCTTCTTCCCGTGGGCGGCAATCCGGCTGGTGTTGAGAAAGGCGCAGGGCTGACACCCGAGACCAACATGCTTCAACCCACCCCGAAATCGATGCCCCACTCGTCCGTTACAAAATTTGGAACGACGCCAAAGCTGGCCCGCCCGTCTGCCCATTTTAGCATGGCTGGATCTTTCGCGGCTTCGGTGCAGAGCCGACTGGGATGCGGGGTAATACCCACCCTGCCAAGATCGAGCCGGTCAGCGTCCCAGCAGGTTTGAATGGTAATATCGGGATGTGACCGCTCGTGGGAATGACCAACACAGGCTCGGTACAACAAAGCGAAGTCCTGAACCGGCAGATCGAAGACTTTGCCCCGCAACTCTGCGGCGAACTCGGCACCAAACCGCCCATGCTGAAACTCGGTGGTCTCCTTTACGCGCTTTGAATCGTGGAACACTGCGAATAACTGGACAACTTCCACGTTGGCCCCCGTCACTTCGGACAACCGCAGACCGTTCTCCAACACCCGAGCCCAGTGCGCCACACCGTGGTCGCCGTGCCACGAGAGGGCGTATTCGTCGAGGATCGTGCGAACAATCAGTGGCAGGTTCAGTGGCATTGCAATCGAGGGCCAAAGGAAGTCACGGAAGATGCAGGCCGTCGCTGATTCTATCGCTAATTTCTGGAAGGCGGTAGAATATTGGAACTTACGGCTGCCACATTCGAGGTGGGATCGAAGCCAGCTCCCTTCGTGGCATCTGCATCCAGATGTCAGGCAACGGGAATCGGAGCAAGGAATGGAATTCCATGGGCGAGTACGCGATACACTTCGACACAGCATGGTCTCGCCCCATCGCTGGTCTCCGCACGATGTCCGGGTTGTATCCCGACCTCCGGTTTAATCGACTCGTGCCAATGCCGCGTTGACATTGGCCAGCGTGCCAGTGAACGTCATGGACAGATCGCTCGTGCCGTCACCCACCGTGATTGTCAGGCCGGTGGTGTGGGCCAGCGACAGACAGCCATGGGCCACCGACTTCGGCATTGGAGGATGTCCAGCTGATCACGACGGTCGAGGCGTTGATGGTCATGCCAGTGAGTGCGGTCGTGATTGAGTAGGTCAACGTGTCGCAGACTGGGGTGGAAGTCAACTATGGATGTCCAACTGATCGCAACGGTGGGGGCATTGACGGCCATGCCGGTGGGGGCGGTCGTGAGCGAGTATGTCAACGTGCCGCAGATATCGGGGTGAAGTTCGGGGCACGCTCAGAGTATCGTTCATGGCCGAAACAGTGATCCCGATCAACTTGCTGTCGGTCTTGCCGCCGCCGGATCCCGTGTTGCCCTGGTCGTCCACGCTAATGCTCAGCGCATCCGCGGCGTAAAGTTGGCATTGCCCAGGTGATCGACTGGTGCCAAGGTGTCGCATTCACATTGGCCACCGTACCGGTGAAACTCATCGCTGAATCGCTGGTTCAATCACCCACCGTGGACGTCAGGCCGGTGGTAGAAGGGGTGAACACTTCTGTGGACTACTCTGGCCACCCCGAACTGGTGCTTTCGACAACGACGCCCGTGGCCATGTCCACGTCCGCTACGGTGATCCCAGTGATGGAGAGCAGCGTGTCTCTGTTGGCCGACTTCGCACCAGGAACCGTCAGAACCGGCAAGTCGTTACGCTATTGCTGAGAGTGTCGACACCACTGACGTGCGAGGTTTGACCGCCTCGGCTACTTCGGGCCAAAGCAGATGCTCCCCGTAGACACCGGTCTTTGGCCGAGGTCCAGCACACCAACTATCGGCCTCTGTGGTTCGTATTCCGATTTTCTCAGCATGGGGATGGGGCGTGTTCAGCAGGATACGGCTGGTGGACCACTGCCCCACTTCTGACTGGCCGAACGCGCAGTTGACACAAACGCCGATCAGTGCTTTCCCAAAAACGTCCGTGTGCCGCAGAATCGTTGCCAACTGGTCCGGTGAATAGGTTTCCTTGGTAATCGTCTGGAAAGCAACACCGTTGTCGTCCTGCGGCAAACTGATCGGTTTGCGGTCGATGTGCTCGAGACCCGGTGGCTTCTTCCAGCGGAAATCGGGGTGACTGTCGAGCCAATTCAGAAAACGCCACAGTTCCTTGATCATGTCCTCCGCGTGCGACCGACTACCACGGTTACCCTTTCTCGTCGTCGGGCGGTTCCGCCAATGGGCTACAATTTCGTTGAGGAGTGACAGGTTGAATTTTCACAACGGAACATTCTTGTGAGCTTCTATAAGATAGCGGAGCCGATCACGGCATTTGTGGACACGAGAAACCAACCGCCCTTGCTCGTCGGTCTTGCCCGTGGCTTTCAGGTAGCGACTATATGCGCCGATAGCATCGTGCAGCGTGGCAGTCTCCGCCATAGCCATCGGGTCATCGGGCAAGGCAACTCTGTCGGCGACAGCCCCCCGCATGGCCTTCTGCACTGCGACCTCTGTCGCAACGAGCCGCTGAACAATTTCTTGAATCTGGCTGCTGTGCGACTCTAATCCCGTGCCGTAAGCGGTCGGCTGCGTAACCACCACCGGGATACCCCACGCTCGAAGCTGTTCGACACAGCCCGCCATGTGTTGCGGATGATCGGTGTCGCCGAGAAACGTATCGGTGATCGGCTGCCCTGCCCCGATTCGAACCGCGACGCGTCTTGTCCATTCATTCCAGGAGTCGATACCCGATCTTGCACATTGTTTCTCGTACAAGGATCGTATGGCGTCGAGCCGTCGCTGAGCATCTGACGGAGCCGTGTCTTGATCACCAACCAGGAAGCGCGCTTTGCCGCCCGAAGCGAGCTTCCCAACATAAGGACGGATTCGCCCTCTCGCATCTGGCTGCGGAAGATCGTGATGCTTCGTTTTTGTTGGACTCATGATGGGGCGACTTGGGGCAACTATCAACAGCGAAAGTCGCCCCAAGGATACCCAATAGTCGCCCCAATAGAATACCCACGAGAGTGCACGCAACCCCGTTCAAGCGGCGAAGTTGTTGAGATACAACAACTTCCACGACTCGGGCGCAAGAAGAAAGCCGCTGGGAAGCGGCCAAAAGTACCCCCTAGGGGAGTCGAACCCCTGTCTTTGGACTGAGAATCCAATGTCCTGGGCCACTAGACGAAGGGGGCTTCGTCAGGCCCGTGATTGTAGTCACTCGGCCGGAGATCAACAAGCCGTTGCGCGGCTCGATGAATCGCTTCCGGGCCGTCTCTTGGCGACACGCATCCGCCAGACGGATTCACCCCCCCAGGGACTAGGCCATTCCTGCCCCAAGGCAAAATGCTCCCCAGGCGACTTGCGGTGCATCCTGTTGATCCTCTGCCGGCGCGATGGGCGGCAATCGCAGTCCTCGACTCCCGACACATCCACATCCCCTGAAAAGACTTAGGGCCTGTGGGCCGCGTCCCTTACCGGTGCCCCGTGAACCGCTCAGTGGTGGACCATTGAATATCGACCGTCAACGACCCGCCCATACCGGCCAGGTTTCTTCCTGCGACAAGGCCAGCTGAAGGCCTGGGCGGAATCCAACGAGTCACTTCACCGGCGGCACCGTGGGAGTTACGCGACCAGCGATGGAAACCGTTTCACGACGGGAAAAACCTGCCGAACAATTCCCTACCGAAAACTTCCTTCTGCGAGGAGATCGACCTCTGGCTGTATGGACCGACGTTTTCCGCACCCGTGCTGCAGTCGCTTCCCACTCACTATTGGACGATGCGGCGGCAGCCCACGGCAAGACGGATGGGCTGCGATGCAGTGCCCATGCTTGCGGCAGGCTGAGAGCGGATCACGGTGTCCCGATCCGCGTGGGTCGCCACGCCCAGACCCGGCCTCTGCGTGATACCGCTCCGCAGCGTATGGCCCCGCCGCAGCTAGCGCTGCCGCGTTATTTTCAGCAATTGGCGCGTTTTTTTGACGTAGGGTATTGGCAACGCCTAATGAAGTGTTAGGAATGTTAATTTGTGTAGTATAAGCCGAGGATTCCGGCGAGGGTGAATTACCGGATTATAGAAGCTAGTGGGTTGACGAAGGAAATCCACAGCTATACGTTAGATAAGCTATGAAAATTACTTCCACGCCAGAAGACAACCTCAATTTGTCGCGTTCGCGGGGGGTGGGCTTTTCCGCTTGGTAAGGTGAGCTGTAGTCACGAGGACCACCGGCAATCAGGCTCGAATGCGCCAGTTGAGTTTTGAACTAGATCGCAACCACGACTTTCATCCGTTCACTGATTTTTCGAGGTATCCGAAAGGGAGGATTCAATGTTAGTTCGCCGCTCCTACCTGACCCTGTTGGCCGTCCTGTTCATGGCCACCGCAGCCCATGCGGGCGACAGCGGCTGTGAGGCCGCCACCACTGGTTGTGAACCGCAGCCAGTATGCGTGCAGAAGACCGTGTGTGTGCCCCAATGGGTCACCGAAAAGCGTCTGGTCACCTGCACTCAGTACACGCAAGAGCAGCGCACCAAGATGGTGACCTGCTACAAGTACGAACCCGAAGTGAAAGAAGTCACGCGTCAGTGCACCGTGATGGTCCCCGAGACACGCACCAAGACCTGCACTTATACGGTCTGCAAACCGGTCTACGAGACCAAGACGTGTGAGTATCAGGTGTGTGTCCCGGTTTACAAGGACGTCGAACAGACCTACACCTGCCGCGTTCCTCAGTACAAGATGGTGGACAAGACGTACACCGTCATGGTCCCCACCACAGAGAAGCGTCAGGGCGTCCGCAAGGTCTGCAAAGTGGTGCAGGAGACGGAGACCCGCACGTGCACCGTCGATGAAGGCCACTGGGACACCCAGATGGTCGAGGTCCCCTGTGTTGCGGCTCCGGCTCGCGGTGGACTGCTGAGTCGTTGCCGCCTGTTGCATCGCCGCAGTGCCTGTGGCTGTGGCTGCGAGAGCTGTGGCGGTTGCGAAGCAGGTTGCGGCTGTGGCGACGAGAGCGGCTGCGGCGGCGATTGCGGCTGTGCCCCTCAGACCACGACCGTCTGCAAGAAGGTCTGGGTTCCCAATGTGGTAGAAAAGCAAGTTCCCGTCACCGTCTGCAAGACGGTGGTGGAAGAGCAGCCTTATGAGTACTGCGTCACGGTTTGCAAGCCGGAGACACGCACTTGCCAGGTCAAGGTCTGCGAGTACGTCGCGGAAACGAAGACTCGTACCGTGCGCGTTTGCGAGTACCAGAAAGAGACCCGCACGAAGACCTACCAGGTCTGCAAGATGGTCGCCGAACAGGTCAGCAAGGACGTCCAGTACACCGTCTGCGTTCCGCAGACCGTGACGAAGACCCAGCAGGTCACCGTGAACAAGTGCGTGCCGTATCAGAAGGAAGTGACCTACACGGTCTGTGTCCCAACGCAAGTCCAAAAGGAAGTGGATGTCCGCGTCTGCAAGATGGTCCCCACCACGGTGACCGTCCCGGCCGGCGGCAGCGGCTGTGGCCGTGCTTGCGTGCGAGGCTGCCGCCTCCATCGTCGCGGCGGCAACGATTGCACCACAACCGTCGCCAGCAATTGCGGCTGCAACTAGTCCACGCTGGGAAGTAAGTCAGTAGCTCCGTTACAAAGTCGAGCGAGGCGAGTCGTGCAGCAATGGCGGCTTGCCTCGCTCTTTTTCGTTGGCGGCCGGAAGGGGATGCCACTGCGCAGGGTGATCGGACTGAATACCCCCGGGCAGCTCCGCAACCGCTTGCCGGCTTAGCCATCGGCAAGCACGAGTTCGTGCCAGCCGCTGGCGTGATCACGACTGCCGCTGCTCATTCATTCTTCATGGCGGGTCCCGCGCGCCGCAAAAGTGCCGTATCGTCGGGAGCCGGCAGACCCGCTAGCGCAAGTCTCGATCAACTGCCCGAGGGCTCGGGCCCTGGACGCCACGCGGGCAACAGGTCTTCGATCTTCGCCCGCAAGTTCGAGTCTTCGATCAGCGACAGCACGCGAGATTCGAGGAGCATCAGCACGCCTTCCTTCTGGGACTGATTCGGCAGCGCTTCGAGGGAGCGCAAGGCTTGGGCCAGCTTAGCACTAGCCCCCTTGCCATCGTTCTGCTGGGCCAGCAAGTTGGCCTGGCCAATCAAGCCGCCGGCGGCGAATTGCGGTTCCTCACCATCCAGGCTGGCTAACTCGGCATACAGCGCCATCGCGCGATCAGGTTGATCATTGTCGCGATACAGCTCCGCGCGCCGCTGCTTTGCCTGCAAGGCGTAGACGCGGTTGAGCGGATCATCCTGCGGGAAATTCCGTTCCACCGCCAACCACGCTGCCTCGGTATTGATGTCGTAAGCGTACCAATACTGCAACATCGCGGAATCTTGCGGCTCCACGGCCGGAGCTTTGACCGTCAGCAGGTCGTCCGACTGCCGCCACCAAGCTCCCAGCAGTCCCAGGGAGACACCTGCGGCGAGCAGCAACGTCCACTGCCAATACCGCACGTGACGATGGCGTCGCCTGGCCTGCGACTTCATAATGCCGTCCAGTCGCAAAGTGGCTTCCGACCGAGCGTCGGACAGTGCGATCAGTTCGGGCGTGTCCCATTCTTCCAGCCCCGCCGGCCAATGCTCCACCCCCCCCACGTGCAAGGCCCGCAGTTCGCGCATCAACTCCGCCGGCGTGGCGTAGCGATCGACAGGGCTCTTGGCCAGCAGCTGATGGACGATGCGACACAGTCCATCCGGCAAGTCGGGACGCAGGGATTCGAGTCGCGCAGGCTCAGCCCGCAAGTGCTGAATCGCCACGCTCAGCGGCGTGTCTCCCGAGAAGGGGGGACGACCGGCGAGCATTTCATAGCAGGTCACGCCGAACGAATAGAGATCGCTGCGCGGATCGATGGCGCGACCCTCCACCTGCTCGGGACTCATATAGAGCGGCGTCCCCATCGTGACGCCGACCTGCGTCAGCCCAACGGCCTGTCCTTCCACGGTCACGCGGGCCAAACCGAAATCGGCAACCTTCACCTCGCCGGTCTTCGAGAGCATGATATTCTCGGGCTTGATATCCCGATGAATGATCCCCTGCTGGGACGCCCGACTGAGCGCGGCAATCACCTGGCGCATGATATGCACCGCAGTTCCCGCGTCCGCAGTACCGTGCCGGGCCAACCACTGCTTCAAGTTCTGGCCCGCCACATACTCCTGCGCAATGAAGTGCACACCGTCAATACAACCGACCTCGTAGATTTGCACGATATTGGCGTGGACCAGTGAGGCAGCTGCGCGCGCTTCATTGTGCAGTCGACGCACATAGGCCTCATCCTCGGCCAAGTTACGCTTGAGCACCTTGAAGGCGACTTGACGCCGCAGGGAAAGCTGCTCCGCCAGATAAACGTCCGCCATGCCACCGCGTCCCAACCGGCGCAGCAACTGATAGTTACCCAGCTTCTGGCCGGACAGGTCGGGCTCGGTGCTCGCAGGTTCTTTCGATGCGGGTTGTTCAGACATGAACAATCGTTCCGGTAGGTGTTTCTTCCCGTAAGTATGCCTTGCCGACAGATGCGTGGCAACCGAGCGCCGGATAACGAACGTCCAGCCGTATGGGCGGGAGAAAGAAGGTCAGTCGAACGAAGCCGACCAGCAATACGCCTGGATCGGTGCGGTCGCCTCAGGCGGAACCGCGGTTGAGTTGTTCAAGCGGGACAAGTACATTCAGACTTCCAGAACGGAATCCCAGCAGATCGAGCGTGACGAACTTGAATCCCAACTCGCGGCAATGCTCTACCAGCTGTTCACGCAGGTCCCCCGTGACCAGGCGTGGCACATCGTCCAGGGGGACTTCGACGCGGGCCAAGTCGCCCCGATGGTACCGGACTCGACACGTGCCGAAACCGCGCCCCCTCAGAAATTGCTCGGCCCGATCGACCATCTCCAGACGCTGAGCCGTGACCTGCTCGCCATAGGCGATGCGGCTGGAGAGACAGGGCGTCGCCGGCTTATTCCAAACCGGCAGGTCCCACTGCCGCGCCAGCTCCCGCACCTCGCTCTTGGTCAGAGAGCATTGCGCCAGCGGACTGGCCACGTGCTGCTCGGTCGCCGCTTGAGTGCCGGGGCGATAGTCGGACAGATCATCCAGATTGGCACCATTAAGAATCACCGCCACCGCCAACCGACGCTGCAGGTCCTTCATGCGCGTGTACAACTCGGTCTTGCAATGGTAACAGCGGTCGGGAGCATTCTCGTAATACTGGGGCTGGGCGATCTCGTCGGTCTCGATCTCCACATGGCGAATGCCAATCAACCGCGCCATCCGGCGCGCTTCCTCGAGTTCGCCGGCCGCCAGGCTGGGACTGACACCCGTCACCGCTACGGCTCGCTCCCCCAGCGCTAAGGCGGCCGCTTTGGCCACCACGGCACTATCGACACCCGCCGAGAACGCCACTGCGCAGCTGTCGTAGGCCCGCAGGAGACCGAGCAATCTGTCCCGCTTCGTGGCCAAATCAGAAGTCGCTGTATCCGTCATGGCTCTGGGCTGTTCCCCTTCCCGCGGGTGGCTCAGCCGCCCACTCAATAAATGAACACGCCTCCGCCGGGCCCCCCGCACCACACCCCTTAACGGGCCTTGTCAGAAAAAAGCAAAATCCTCCACCTCAATGCCGTGGCGATGGGTTTTGTGAGAGCCCGCAATTAAAAAGGGGGGGACCTGAGTCTCGGGTTGTGTGATCCAGAAATCGATGCGGGCACATGCGTCCCCCATCATCTGGCTTTACACGCGGCCAAAACTGAATTCAGTCCCCGACGGGCCTCATATCGGCTCCCCAAAAAATCGACATCGTCAGCACGAGCATGGCAGAGGATTTTGCACTGCGTGCCACAAGGACACGACCATGGCATCGTATCAGCGAGACCGCGGGTGAGCAAGCCAGAAGCGGCGTCCGTTTCGCTTCGCCTTTGCTCGGCTCGTACAAACGGGACAACCACTGAC
The DNA here is from genome assembly GCA_963802295.1 of uncultured Planctomycetota bacterium. GTDB lineage: Bacteria > Planctomycetota > Planctomycetia > Pirellulales > Pirellulaceae > JAJRVM01. The sequence continues at coordinate 23,262 of CAWDIM010000027.1, forward strand.
GTCTTGCCGGAAGATTGTCAGCCGCCGGCGGCCTGGCGGGTTCGACAGTCGCCTAAAGAAACGGGCCAGTCCTGGGCGACAAACCCTTGGGCGACAAACCACGGCAAATCCTGGCTGCGACACGCCGCCCGGCTCAGGCATTGGACTCGCGGGTCATGGGTTCCATGACCTTGGTGTTCCGCTCGACAGCTAACACAATCGTGCGTTGCTCCGAGCCGTCACGGCTGCTGGCCACGACCGGTAATAACTGACGGCGATCGGGCATGCTGAGCCGAACCGTAAAAGTACCGTCATGCCGCAACTTGACCGGCTCGCCCGAGAGCGTGACGTGAGCGCCTGGCTTGGTCGCGCCGTAGATGATCATCTCGGCATCGACTTCGAAGGCAAAGTCCTTGTCTCGCCGCAAGGTCGTCTCCGTTCCTTCGGCCGATAACTGCGTAGCCAAGGGATTCCCCATCGGACGGCGCAATTGCTCCTCAAATAACTCCTGCAAATCGCCTCCGGCCGTCGAGGGTTCGTACCCTCCGCTGAGAGCATAGATCTTCTCGTAATTCTCGGCGATATCCGCCCAGTTTTCGTCGATGGCGTCGATACTACCCGGACGTGGCGTGGTCACCACATTGCTCCGCGACAGAACAAAGAACCGGCCGTTCTCGCCCCGGTATCCCAACTCCACTCGATAACTGTTCGGGGAGTCCTTGATATCGACGTACCAATTCTTCACACCGCCGTGGACGGGTATTTCACGCACCACACGCTCGCTCGTGCTGGTGGTCGACCCGGCCTCGACTTGCATCAGCCGCAGCATCGGCTGGCACGTATGCCAGTGCTCGGCCAGCGCCGCCTTGGCCCGGGCGACACTCTGACGCGTCACATCCCAACACGCCTGCAACCAGTAGGGATCGCGCACCAGCAGCACAATCCGATCCTTACCAGGAACCGGAGTTGGCTTCGGTTTGGGAGTTTTCTTGGGGCGCCCGTTCTTGCTCGCCATCACGGATGCGTGCGACAAATCACGCTGCATGTCGCGCTGCGCGTGCAACTGGTGAATCTTGCGAATGATACGCGAGTTGGTCGGCTTCGCATCCACCATCTTGGCGGCATCGCTACCCACCCGCTTGGACGCCTCGGCCGAACCACTCTCCGCGCTCTTGGCAACTGCAGTCGAGCGAATCGCCGTAGTCGCAGCGGGCTTCTTCTTTTCGTCGCCGCGACGACTGGTCCGGGCGGCAGCCGACGGTACGGACTGCTTGCCCTTGGCCGCTTTGACCAGAGCGCGGACCAACTGGTCCTTGCGCATGGTATGAACGCCAGTGAGCCCCATCTTGCGGGCCATGGCGGAGAGGTCCTTCACGGTCTGCGATCGTAAGTCGGCTACGGTGATCAATGGATTCACCCTATTGGTACGGGACAACAACCACAACTACGTCGTGTCGGTTATGCCGTGCATCGTCCGTGAGCCGGTCAACGGTCACTCCCCACCTGCCCAATTCTGTGGGGGGTACTCAAGGACGATCGAAGCAGGGTCAGCAATCCGATGGTCCCGTCGCATCCCGCGTCGCTGGCGGCGTTAACGCTGGGGTGGCAACATTCCTTTACACCCAACGGGGTAATGCTCCCCAAAAGGCGGGTTCTAAAAACTCTTACAATTCCGAGTGTAACTCGAATGTACAAAATTGCAACGCACACCACCCGACAAGGTTATTGGCGAATCCACTCAGTTGGCTACAACCCCTGGCATATCCACAACTTACAGATCCCAAGAAAATGGCGGTGGGGAGGTAGCTCACAGACGGGCCGAGCACGGCTGGCCGGTCAGTTGCCCAGTGCGACGGAGAAAAGGTGGCGGACGGCCGCCGCGAAATCCTCCACAAACGTTTTTGGTAAAACAACTTAGCGAACGAAGTGAGAGGCCCTGAGCGAAGCTGGTGGGGGCGCCTGGCAGATGGTTGACCATGTGGAAATCGTGAGATAGATTGGGGAACCCTAAGGGAGGATTGCTCCAATATCCGGTACGCCTGTGGATGTCGATACTGTGTGCCAGCGGAAACCGGGCGTCAGTGGGTCTTCTACGATAGCCAGGTCCTGAGGGACGTGCCTGTGGCACACAGTCCAGTTCGACCCGCTACCAGTGTGGCAGCCAATGACGCGCAGTGTTGCCTCTTAGGCAAGTTGTACTCTCAGGTAAGGACGGCGCAGAACAGTGACCACGCCTCCTGACGATCGCATGGCTTTGGCGAAGGCATACCAGCGGGCTACGCGGGGAGTCACGGTGGCGATTGGGATGGTGGTTCCTGGTTTGATCGGCCATTTGATTGACCGCCAATTGGGAACACGGGCCTTGTTGACGATCATTGGTTTCGGTGCGGGTATGACCTACGGGATCTGGCAGCTAGTGCGAATGTCCCGGCCCCGCGCTCGGGACAACGGCCCCTCTGGCCGGGGCGGCGACGAATCGAACGGAACTGGCAACTCAGCTCACAACAATAACGGTAATGGTAATAAATAGCGTGATCCGATCAGCGTCACCGGATCCAGGGATGGCGCGAAACACGGAAATTGCGGATTTGAATCTCGAAAGACGCGTGGGGGCCTGATATCCGCAGTCGGCGGAACAGCGACAGAAAATCGCGGCCGCGGCGGGCAACGCGGCTGTAGATCGGTTTGAGTCGTTACGATCATTGGAATTTCGCACCAGCTTACTTGTGTCGGATGGGAATACCCTGGAGATTCGGATCTCGGCCCAGGGGCAACCAGCCGTTGTTCGGTCACCACGTTCACGCAATCCCAGGTAGCCTGCCCAATCGCCTCCCTCAGCCCAATCGCCTTCCTCAGCCCAGTCGCCTTCCCAAACAACGAGTTCAAAATGCCGGTAGAACGACGTACGGAACCGGCAGATGGAGCACAACAGACCGTGGCGAGCCTGACCAACAACCCGCGGGGGCGAGTCATCATCCTGGTCACCCTGATGCTGATCACAGCCGCACTGATCGGTCCCTTGGCGTATGCTTGGCACGGCTGGGAAGGGGTCACCAGTGCCGCGGTGGCCATGGGGGTTTGCCTTGCCAGCGGGCTATTGGCAATGTGGTTGGCGGAGTTATTTCGTCATCCCGATCAGGCGGTGCCGCAAGTCCTGTTGGGAATGTTCCCACGGATGGGCATACCGCTCATCGCGTGCATGCTGGTTTATCTCCAACGAGGTATGCTGGCCGACGCGGGGTTTGTCTACTACATTATGGCCTTCTACTTTGTCACCTTGGCGGTGGAGACGGTTCTGATGGCCGGCCGATCGACCAACAAGCCAACCGAGACACAAGCAGGCTGAGCATATGGCCGAAGAACACACATCGCAACTTGCTCTGGAACATCCGGTCGAGCTCTCTCTGCCTGCGGAGGGGCTGGCGGAGGCCACAAATCCGGCCGGTGGCGCGCTGGCCGAACGGACCGGGGAGGGTCATGTGGAGCCCGCGTCAGGTGGTCACGGTGGTCACGACCCCTTGTCGGCGGAGAGCCTGATGGGGCACGTGAAGGACGCGGAGTCCTTTCATTTCCCGCGATTCTTCAGTCCGGCCACCGAGGGTGTGGTGGAATTGCCTCAGGTGCGCGCATCGACCGAGCCGATCGTGCAGATTAAGACTGGCTTTGATCCCATCGACAATTTGATCGAGCCGCTGGATTTTCGGTTGACGAAATTCATGGTGTTGGAAGTCATTGCGGCGATCATCCTGGTGGCCATTTTCGTCCCCTTGGCGCGTCGGGTGCGTTCGGGCGCCCCGCCGCGCGGTCGATTCTGGAATCTGCTCGAAGCGATGGTCGTGTTTGTGCGCGACCAGGTGGCCAGGCCGACCATTGGTTCGCACGACGCCGACCGTTACACTCCTTTCCTGTTGACGATTTTCTTTTTTATCTTGGGCTGCAACCTGCTGGGCTTGGTCCCTTGGGCCGGCTCGCCGACCGGTGCTCTGGCCACGACTGGCACTCTGGCAGTGATCACGTTTTTCGCGGTCATTCTGGCGGGCTCGCTGAAAATGGGTCCGGTCCATTTCTGGATCGGGCAGGTTCCGAGCATGGACGTACCGGTGCCGATTGCCATTGCCTTGTGGCCGATGATTTTCGCCATCGAGGTATTGGGACTGTTCATCAAGCATTTCGTGTTGGCGATGCGTTTGCTGGCCAACATGATGGCGGGCCACGTCGTATTAGCCGTCCTGGTCGCCTTTATTGGGGCCTCGGCCGGGACATTAGCTTTCTTTGGCGTGGTGCCAGCCAGTCTGTTGGGTTCGGTGGCCCTGAATTTGCTCGAGCTGTTCGTGGCCTTTTTGCAGGCTTACATCTTTGTGTTTCTGGCAGGGCTGTTCATCGGCATGGCAGTCCATCCTCACTGATATCCATTTCGACTAGCCATACACCAGCTACTTTTTTTGGCAAGGGAGACTGACGACATGTTCAAGTGGGTGAAGATTGCAACGATCGTATTCGCATTGGCTCTGGTCGCCACGCCGGTCATGGCGCAAGACGGCAACCCGAACGAGAAGAGTTCGATTTACTTGGGTGGCGCTTTTGGTGCCGGCCTGGTGATCCTGGGGGCCGCGTATGGTATCGGCAGCATCGGCGCGAAGGCCGTCGAGAGCATTGCTCGTCAGCCCGAGGTGGCCGGCAATATTCAGACAGCCATGTTGATTTCCGCGGCACTGATTGAGGGGGCCACGTTCTTTGCCTTGATCATCTGCATGTTATTCAACAAGTAGCCGGGGGGTGGGCTGAGCCACCCTGCGGCGAAACGTCACTATCAGGTGGCGGGCGGATTCCCGGTGGAATGCATGCGTTCCCCGGTGCCGGCCCGTCAGGATCGAACCGGTCCCGCAGGCAACCAGTTTTCGACCAACTTCTTCGACCAACATCGTGGAATCGACGCATGGCAATGAAGATCATGAAGACCGTGACGGCGGTCGCCACGCTCTGTGCAACGTGGCACGCGACGGCGTTAGCGGGATTTGCTGCGGAGGGCGGAGGCAGCGACCCCAAGGCGCTCAATCCGCTGACCTTCAACCCCGATCTGGCCATTTTTACGGGGATCGTGTTTCTCCTGCTGTTGGTGGTCTTGACCTTGTTTGCCTGGAAGCCGCTGATGGCGGGTCTGGATCAACGCGAGAAGTCGATCGCCAACATGATCGAGGAGGCGAAGCGGGGGAGCGAAGCGGCGGGCCGCAAGCTGCAGGAGTACGAGCGGAAACTGGCCGATGCCGCGGTGGAAGCACAGGGCCTCGTCGAGCAAGCGCGGCGCGACGCCCACGCAGCGGGCGAGCAACTGATCGCCGACGCGCGTGGCGAGGCGGAACGGCAGCGGCAGCGGGCGTTGACCGACATCGAGTCGGCCAAGAACGCCGCCGTGCAGGAAATCGTCAACCAGAGCACCAACCTGGCGTTCACGTTGGCCCGCAAATTGATCCAGAAGGAGCTCAGGCCCGAGGATCATGCGGCGTTGATTCGTGAGTCTCTGGAGAAGTTCCCCAGCGAGAACTAGCGTCATGACTGAAGCAGCCGCCGGCAGATTGTCGTTTGATAGCGCCCGAGAGCACCTGGGGAAGATCTATGCCCGCGGGCTGCTGGGAGCGGCGGAAGGCCAGCAGTTGACCGAGCGAGTGCTCGCGGAACTCGATTCCCTGATCGATGACGTACTGGACAAGTTGAGCGAGTTTGAGCAGCTTCTCGCTTCGCCGCGGATCAGCTTGGAGGAGAAGAACCGCATTCTTGACGTGGCCTTTTCCTCGCGCATGACTCCGCTGATGTTGAACTTCCTGAAGGTTACCGCTCGGCACGGGCGGATGGATTGTCTGCGTCAGATTCGCGCGGCCGCCCGCCAGCTCTTCAACGAGATGCGCGGCCGCGTGGAAGTGACCGTGGAAACGGCAGATGCGATCAACAGCCAGGTGAGGAGTCAGATTGAGCAGCGTCTGACCGCCGCACTAGGCCGACAAGTCGAACTGTGCTGCAACGTGAATCCGCGCCTGCTGGGCGGATTGGTCGTCCGTGTTGGTGACACGGTATACGACGGCAGCCTGGAAAACCAACTTATTCGCATGCGCTCCGATACGTTGGACCGCACCGCACAACTGATTCGTGATTCGCTGCAACGATTCATGGTATCGCAGTAGAAGCGACCCCGGAGAGGGACTCGATGAGATTCAATGCTGACGAAATCGCCTCGGTTATTCAAAAAGAGATCGAGCATTACGAGAGCCAATTGGACGTGCGCGAAGTGGGTACCGTCTTGGACGTCGGGGACGGGATCGCCCATGTGTACGGACTGTCCAATGTGATGTCGGGCGAGATGGTGGCGTTTCCCAACGGCGTGAACGGGCTGGCTTTCAACCTGGAAGAAAACAGCGTCGGGATCATTATTCTGGGCAACTACCTCGATATCAACGAAGGGGACGAGGTCCGTTCGCTGGGCCAGCTGTTGTCGGTACCGGTCGGCGACGCGGTCATCGGGCGGGTGCTCGACCCGCTGGGGAATCCGTTGGACGGCAAGGGGCCGGTGCTGACCAGCGAGCGGCGGCCGGTCGAGTTCCTGGCCCCCGGCGTGGCGGGGCGGCAGCCGGTGTCCGAACCACTCCAAACGGGCCTGAAAGCCATCGACGCCATGACTCCCATCGGGCGCGGCCAGCGGGAATTGATCATCGGCGACCGGAAGACCGGCAAGACGGCCATTGCCATCGACGCGATCCTGAATCAGAAACATTCCGGGGTCAAGTGTTTCTACGTGGCCATTGGGCAGAAGGACTCGTCGGTCGCCGGCGTGATCAAGATCCTGGAGGACCACGGCGCCATGGAGTACACGACGGTGATCGTTTCGGGCGCCGCCAGTCCAGCTCCGATGCAGTACATCGCTCCCTACGCCGGCACGTCGATGGCCGAGTACTTCATGTTCAACGGCCAGCACGCTTTGATCATCTACGACGATCTCTCCAAGCAGGCGGTGGCCTACCGGCAGCTGTCCCTGCTCATGCGACGTCCGCCCGGCCGGGAAGCCTACCCGGGCGACGTGTTCTACTGCCACAGCCGTTTGCTCGAGCGATCGGCCAAGTTGAGCAACGAGTTGGGGGGGGGATCGCTGACCTCACTCCCCATCATCGAGACGCTCGAAGGAGAGGTGTCCGCGTACATTCCCACCAACGTGATTTCGATCACCGACGGGCAGATCTACTTGCAGCCCGATCTGTTCTTTGCCGGCATTCGACCGGCCATGAACCCCGGTATCTCGGTTTCGCGAGTCGGTGGGGCGGCACAAGTCAAAGCCATGAAGAAGGTGGCCGGCGGGTTGCGACTGGACCTTGCTTCATTCCGCGAACTGGAGGCGTTTGCCCAGATGGGGACCGAATTGGACCCCGCCACCCAGTCGCGACTCGATCGTGGATACCGCATGGTGGAACTGCTCAAGCAGCCCCAGTACCAGCCGATGAACGTGATGGATCAGGTGCTCAGCATCTACGCCGGCACGCGCGGGTTCCTCGACGACGTGCCGCTAACCGGGGTCGCGGCCTGGGAACAGGCGTTTTTGAGGTTCATGCACGATCATCGCCGGGAACTGATGGACGAACTTGCACGCGTCAACGACGTGAACGACGCGATCGCCGGCAAGCTGAATGCGGCGATCAACGACTTCAAAGCCAGCTACAAACCGACCGCCCGGCCAACCGCCGCCAAGTAAGTGTGAAACGGGATTCCGATGGCTAAAGCTCGCACGCTCGACAATCGCCGCCGCTCGGTGAAGAACATTCGCAAAATCACGCGAACGATGGAGCTGATCGCCAATGCGCGGTTCAAGAAGGCCATGGACCGGGCATCCGCGGCCACGGCTTACACCCATCGCATCACGCAATTGGTGGCCGATCTGTCGCGCAGTGGGTTGGACGTGCAACACCCGCTGCTGGAACAGCGACCGGAACCACAAAGCGCGTCGCTGCTGATCCTGACCGCTAATCGCGGCATGTGTGGCGGCTACAACGCCGGTGTGTTGCGGCTGGCCATTGAGCATTACAGGCAGCTTGTCGAGACGGTTCCGGCAGTGCGGACGGAGGTGTCCGGCAAACGAGGGATCGGAGCGCTGAGGTACCGCAAGATTTACCCCGACCAGACCTTCACTCAATTCGAGGATCGACCGCAGTACGACGAAGTCGCACTGCTGGCCAACCAGTATCTGAGTGATTTTATCACACGAAAAATCGACAGGCTGGACGTCGCCTATTCCAAATTCTTCAACAGTAGCAAACAAGAGCCGGTGGTGGAGACATTGCTCCCGCTGGCGGCCCTGGAAGGACTGGAGACCGACCAGGAGGGGCGAGGCGAATCGATGTACGAGTTCCTGCCATCGGCCGAGAGCATCTTGCGCGAAGTGGTGCCAACCAGTTTTCGTGTCAAGCTCTTCAAGTGTTTTCTCGACGCCGCCGTCAGCGAACACATCGCTCGGATGGTGGCCATGAAGGCGGCCACGGAGAATGCCGACGAGATGATTCGCCAGCTCTCGATGAGTTATAACCGTGCTCGCCAGTCCCAGATCACCGGCGAGATTATGGAGATCATTGGCGGCGTGGAGGCCCTGCAGTCCTGATTTAGTGTGGGGTCAGCCAGGAAATCCCTGGCTGCACAGATTTTCAAATGCAATGGCCTGCCAGTGCACAGCCTGACCGATCCGTGAGTGACGGCGGGGGGGCGAAGTCGGGCAGAGGGAATCGTCGCGAGGAATGAGTAACGAAGAGGACCGTCCGGCATCCCTTGCGGGAACGTCGGCCGCAAGCACGCAACACAATCTACGGCGAACGAGGATTCACGAGACATGGCAACCGGCTCGCAAAATATCGGCCATATCACGCAGATTATCGGCTCGACTTTCGACGCTCAGTTCGAAGAGGACAAGCTCCCTTCCATCTATAACGCGGTCAAGATCGTTTCGAACTTCAAGGGCGTGAAGATCGACTTGACCGGCGAGGTGCAGCAGCACCTGGGGGGCGGCCGCGTACGGTGCGTGGCCCTGGGAGGAACCGATGGCTTGATTCGCGGCCAGGATTGCCTCGACACCGGCGCACCGGTGTCGGTCCCCGTGGGCGAGGCCACGCTGGGACGCGTCTTCAATCTGCTGGGCGAACCGATCGACGAGCGAGGACCGGTGCACACGAAGGAGCGGCGCCCGATACACTGCGAAGCGCCGGCCGTCAAAGACCTGTCGACCAACACGGAACTATTCGAGACCGGCATTAAGGTTATTGACCTGCTGACCCCGTTTGTCCGTGGTGGAAAAGCCGGCCTGTTCGGCGGTGCCGGCTTGGGAAAAACCGTGATTCTCACCGAGCTGATCGCGCGGATCGCGTCCGCTCACGGTGGCTACTCCGTCTTCGCCGGTGTCGGTGAACGGACGCGCGAAGGGACCGACCTGTGGCTGGAAATGCAGGAAGCCGCCATCGGTGATACCGGTCGCCACGTGATCGATCAGACCTGCATGGTGTTCGGCCAGATGAACGAGCCGCCGGGAGCGCGTCTGCGGGTGGCCCTGTCGGCCCTCACGATGGCCGAGTATTTCCGGGACACCACCGGCAAGGATACACTGCTGTTCGTCGACAACATCTTCCGCTTCTCGCAGGCCGGCAGCGAGGTCTCCGCACTGCTGGGACGCATGCCGTCAGCCGTCGGATATCAACCCACCCTGGCCACCGAAATGGGAGCCCTGCAGGAACGGATCGCGTCCACCAGCAAGGGAGCCATCACCTCGGTGCAAGCGGTCTACGTGCCGGCCGACGATCCCACCGATCCGGCTCCCGCCACCGCCTTTGGCCAGCTCGACGCGTTCGTTTATCTGGCTCGGTCGATCAGCGAGAAGGGCATTTACCCGGCGATCGATCCCTTGGCGTCATCCAGCCGCATATTGGATCCGCAGTACGTCGGTGATCGACATTACGCGATTGCCCGCCGCGTCCAGACTACCTTGCAGCGGTACCGCGAATTGCAGGACATTATCGCAATTCTGGGGATCGACGAATTGAGCGAAGCAGACAAGTTGATCGTGCACCGAGCCCGACGTATTGAACGCTTCCTATCCCAACCGTTCCTCGTGGCGGAAGTCTTCACGGGCAAGTCGGGCGAGATCACGCCCCTGGAAGACACCATTCGCAGCTTTGAAGAAATCTGCGATGGAAAATGGGATCATCTGCCCGAACAGGCCTTTATGTATGTCGGACCCATTGAGCAGGCCGAGGCCCAAGCCAAGAAGATGAAAATCTGAGATTGAGTTGGATGCCGCGGGCCGGTCCCCAGCCGGACCGACGGTGACGCGAGATCCGGGGCATCGCATCCGAGACAGAACCAGCCGAGCGACGATTTCCCATGGCACAACTGAACTGCACTGTCGTCACACCCGAGAAAACGGCCGTCGATACCAAGGCCGATTTCATCGTCCTCCCGTTGTATGACGGTGAAATCGGGATCGCCCACGGACGCGCGCCACTGATCGGCCGACTCGGATTCGGCGAAATGCGCATCAAAGTGGGCGAGAAGGTCACTCGCTATTACCTGGACGGCGGATTCGTGCAGGTGGCAGAGGACGTCGTTTCGATCCTGACTAATCGAGCGGTGCCGGCCGGTGAAGTAGACGCCGCAGCGGCTCGAGAACAGCTTATTCGATCCATGAAGTTGCCCATAAACTCGCCGGAACTCGAAGAGATTCGCGACCGCGATATGGCTCAAGCCAGGGCCCAATTGCGGGTCGCTGAGCGAGCCTGACCCTCCACGTACGTCGCATGTGGTCCGTTTGCCGAGCAGGCCTCAGACCTGAATTCGTGCGACTGACGGCACGGACTTCCGCCGGTTCGCAGACCGCACGTCCCACCCGCTGCGAGTGGCCGATTCTCCCGGTCCAATTTCCCGCCATCGATGCCCGATTCGTCGCCGTGCGGGGCTGCTGTGCGGGGCCGTTTCGATGCGGAGCGCGGCTGGGATAACTGAGCGACGCCAATCCCCCCATTTTGTCCAATACAACCTACCGGCCCTGCTTCCGGCCTAATCGATCTCCACCATGCGACTCGGCTGCATTTCACGTAAAGGGCCTGCCGAACAGATCTTGAGGAAGCAATTCCAGCACCCCACCCACTCACCAGTCCCCCAACATCGCTTGAGCCCACCACTCAAGACACCGCGTGCGGTAGCAGGAACGACGTTACATGGCCCCGCAGAACCAACTTATCGGCATCATCGAAATGGACGCCGATCCGGTATTGGAAGCCACGTTAGACGATAGCTTTGAGGCGACTCTCCGGCAGATTCGCTGCAGCTCCGTGGATCTGAGCGTCTTGGATCTGGGCAGCCAGCCCCCCTGCTATTCGGATTCATTCTGTTTTTGGGACGAGGACGAAGAGGTGAGTTCCGACTGCGTGGTCATGACCGCCAATCTCCGTCAGTTGCACACGGACCTGGAGAACGAGTTGGCCGAGTTTATCGACCGGCTGTTGGCCGCCAGCTGAGTCGTGGGCGACGATACGGGGACGCCAGGGTGGCTGCATGTCGCCACCCCCCGTCGGCCGGAACGCAACGGCCCCGCACGTCTCAATGGTCACAACATGCGAGACGCGCTCTCTCCGAACCAAGCCAACGTCGGGCCTTGCTGATCCCCTTGGCAACACCTGCTGTGGTTATTGGAAAGTCCGTCATTCGAATTCACCTGGTAGTTGGTGTTTCGGATTTCGGATTTCGGATTTCGGATGTCAAACACGCGTTCACCGTCCGCGGATGTCATGAACGAAGACGCTTCGGACGCGACAATCGACGTAAAGAGTGCCGAGAGTTATTGTCAATAGTTGTGGATCAGTTTTTGAGTAGGCGACGCTTTTGGGCACTTCAAGTACCGGTGCCTCTTCACTGTTCCGGGGGTGGTCGTGGTGGTTTACCATCGCTTGATCCATGGCACGTCGCGGCCCAGCGCGTGACACAAATCGACGGCAGCCTGGTAGACCGTGATGTTCTCCACGGCAGCGTACAGATCGAGTTGGTTGCCGTGTGATTTGCATTTGTGACAGTCGTAGCGATCCGTGCTGAGATTCACCGAAAACGAACGGCTATGCGTGGACGTGGAGCCGTGTACGGGACAGGGTCCACGAAGTTGGTCACCGTCGCGGTGAGTCGCCTTGAATCCAATTTCGTCGAGAACCTGTTGCATCGTGATCTCTCTGCGGAGCACGTCGAAGTCAACGCCTGGCATGATCATCTCCTTCGTTGGACGCTGGTCTCTTCCCTTAGGTAACAGAGATGAGGCACCGGTACTTCCGAGCGATCAGGCGGCGGCTTGCGTTGGGCGTACGCCGTTGACGAAGCGAACTCCTGGAATGACATCTGGGATCAGTTCTGAACCGTTCAATAATCTCCCTTTCTTCTCGGCGGCCTGCACCAACTGGAAGACCATCGCGAGGCAAGCTTTCCGCGAGCCATTTCCTTTCGTGCGGCGATGCCGTAGGCGTACGGTGGCAAAGGTCGATTCGATGGGGTTGGTCGTTCTCAGGTGAATCCAATGTTCGGCTGGGAAGTCATCGAACGCCAACAACACCTCGCGATCCTTGGCCAGGCAGTCGGCGGCGTGCGGGTACTTGGCCTGGTACGTATCCAGGAACAGAGCAAAGGCTTTGTTCGCGTTCTCTCTCGTGTCCGCTTGCCAGATGTCGTGCAGCTTGGCTTTGGCGGCCGGCGTTTGGGCAGTTTATCCAGGACGTTGGCGGTCTTAGGGACGGTACAGCGTTGTTCCCGCGTCGCTGGGTAAACTTGTCGCACGGCCTTCCAGAATCCCAGGGCACCGTCACCAGTGGACAGTTTGGGATCCACCGTCAGGCCTCGCGATCGGCAATCCAACAGCAACTCTTTCCAGGACTGTTCGGATTCGCGATGGCCATCATGAACGGCGATCAGTTCCTGTTTGCCGTCTGGCGTCGCTCCCATCAGCACTAGGATGCACTGCTAGTCTTCCTCCAGTCGAATGTTACTTTTTTCACTGTGCATCCCCTGGCGCGACAAATCCGCGTCTGGTTGATGGGTTCAGCGTCGGCTGCTACCAGCTGCTCGAGGCTGATCGGACGCCCGGGCGTCGCTCGCAGGGCTGGCAGGACCGGGTGGTTGCCGGTTACAATTCGCGCCGGGGCCGTGGATTTCCAGCCGTTACGTGCCGATGTGCCATCCGCGGTCCGCTCGATGCAGGTTCATTTCCCAGCGGCGCGGCATGATTCCGCACGGCCTATGCATTTCCGACGACCCCTTGCGGCAGTAATCCTGGCGATACTGCTTCCGTTTGCGTGGTGTTTTGGATCGACGCTGACGGGTGCGCGCGTTTGCGCTTATCGAGACGCGGCCAATTTTTACTATCCGCTCTATGCCTGGACGTCCGGCTGCTGGTTGCGGGGCGAGGTACCGCTGTGGAATCCACAGGAGGGCCTTGGTACACCGGTGGTCGCCGAGGCGACTTCCGCGGTATTTTATCCTGGTCAGTTGATCTTCGCGCTGCCAATCGACTATTCGTTGAGGTTTAGTCTTTACATTGCTGCGCACTTGATTCTCGCCGCCGCGGGGGCCTTTGCCCTGGCGCTCGACCTGCTCGCACCGCCGCGGGGCAGGGAACCAGCTCGCTCGGATATCCGGGACGAAGCGGGGCCACGCAAGAGTCCCGACAGGCCGGGGGCCGCGGAGTTGCGTCTGATGGCCGCCGGATTGTGTGGCGTCAGCTATGCCTTCAGCGGCGGTGTCCTGTTTCAGTACTGCAACGTCGTATTTCTGGTGGGAGCGGCCTGGTTGCCGCTGGCATTGTTGGCGGCTGTGCGGATGATGGCTCGACGGCGTTTCAGCTGGGCACTCGCCCTGGGTGTCTGCCTGGCGATGATGGTGTTGGGGGGCGATTCCCAAGCGGCCTATCACGCCGGACTGCTCGCGGCACTGTGGGCTTGGTTCCAACGACGCTCGCCGGACCCGGCGTTGCCCGAATTGCGTGGCCGCAGGGGGGGCCCTGGCGGCGGATGGTCCGCGATCGGGTGCCACGCATTGTCGCTCTTGGCATTGGCAGCCGTCAGCGGAGCGAGTTTGGCGGCGGTGCAGATCATTCCGGCGATTCACTGGACGAGGGAGAGCGACCGTGCGGCATACGAGTATCCACGCACCGTCTACGAGATATCGCCGTATTTGCAGCGTGCCGCAGGGCAGCCGCCGGGCCCCGCCGCGTCGGCTCCTGACGCCTCGCGCACCGAACATGTGCCGGCAGACTGGTCGGGAGTGGTCACGGGCCTGCTGGGGAGTCCCGTACCCGACACTCACCATCAGCAGCTCTATGCCTTCAGCGTCGCCCCCTGGCGGCTGATCGAGTGCCTGTGGCCCAATTTCTCCGGGCGGATGTTCCCCCGCCATCAACGGTGGCTTTCCGCCGTGGGTGGGGAGGATCGCGTGTGGACCCCGACACTCTATCTCGGTCTGATGCCATTGCTGTTGGCTCTGGTCGCGTGGCGGCGAAGGAGGGAAGATCGGCGTCTAAGCTGGCTATCGTGGATCGCCTGCGGATCACTCGTCGCCAGCTTCGGCTGGTACGGACCGGGGTGGCTGATCGGATCGCTGCCAGCGGCCTGGACAGGTGAGCCACTGGACGGCGGAGTGGGCGCGCCGACGGGCGGACTCTATTGGCTGATGGTCACGATCTTGCCAGGCTACGCGTATTTCCGTTATCCGGCCAAACTGCTGACCATCGCTTCGCTGGCCGTGGCCTTGCTGGCGGCTCTGGGGTTTCAGCGCGTGTTGATGGCCGAGCGTGGCAGGTTGAGACACATCTTGCGCCGCTTGGGGTTCACGAGCGCCGCCGCGGCGTGCCTGGTGGCTGTCAGCGGTGCCGGGTGGTCGACGTGGTTGGCCGGCTCACCTCCGGACGAGCTGTATGGGCCGCTGGACTGCCACGGGGCCTGGCTCGGATGCCTGACCGCGTGTGGCCACGCCACCGCTCTGTGCGGGCTGTTCTGGTGGTTAATGGGGCGCGCGAGCTGGCCCGCGGTGCGAATCGGCGCGGTGGTGTTGATCGTCACTGCGATCGAGTTGGGTTGGGCCAACGGTTCGTCCGTGCTGACTGTACCGACAGACGCGATGCACAGGTGTGGCGTGCTGGACGGCCCTGGCAGCGGGACCGGCGAAACTCTGCGGCTGTATCGACCGCCCGAGCGGCGGTGGGTCCCGCCGCAATGGCTGGTGGAGTCAGAGACTCGGCGTGGCGAGACAAATGTGCTGTGGGATGTCGCCACGCTCCTGCCCAAACACCATCTGCTCGGCTCACTGGGGTCCGTCGATTCTCTTCATACGCTGGTCTCGCGCGACCTGCGTGCCTTCCTTGCCGCCGCCGGCACCGCACGGCCGCACCCCCACGTGCTCCGTGCACTCTCCACTCGCTATCTGATCCTACCGGCCGGTGAGGAGTGGCCCGCCGCGTTGGCCCACCCCACCGCGGCCACGGTCGAGGTGGCCAATGCGCGGGTGTGGATCATCGACACGCCATGGCCCCGCGTCTGGCTTGTGCATCAGGTCGAGTCCTGGCCCCCGCGTGAATCGTCCGATCCCGCCGCGGTCCAGCGCCGAGTCAACTCCATCCTGTTTCCCGATGGGGAGCCGCGAGATTTGCGGCACGAGGCGGTTGTCGAGACGGACGCGCGCGGCCTAGGTACCCCACTCGAAGAGACGCCAGGCTCCTCGCCAGGCGACACCTGTCGACTGATGTCCGAAGCGACGTGTCGATTGGAGGTCGAAGCGGAGTTGGCCGCGCCGGGCCTGCTCGTGGTGAGCAACCTCTACGAGTCGGGTTGGATGGTCAACGTCACCACCGACACGGGCGCGTCTGGGGGCGTGACGCGGAGTCGAGCGGAGATCGTGCGCACCAACGGTGTGATGCAAGGGGTGTTTCTGCCGGCCGGCCGGCATCACCTGACTTTCGAATATGCACCACGTCCCCTCTACTGGGCCGCTGCCGTGAGCGGCGCCAGTTGGCTGGTGCTGCTGTCATGGTTTGCCTGGCCGCTGGTAAGACGTCGCGCCGGCACCGGGCGCGCTAAATCTGATAATCCGTAGACGACTCCACACGCGCGCCCGAGCGGATCTTGAGCCGAGGCTTTTCCATCGTCACGGTCGCGTAGGGCTCGACGCTGCTGGTGAGCCAGACGCTGGAGCCGATCACCGAATCGTGGCCAATCACCGTGGTCCCGCCGAGGATGGTAGCGCTGGCGTAGATCACGACGCGATCTTCAATCGTGGGGTGCCGCTTCCTGCCACGAATCAGGTTCCCGTTGGGATCCATGGCGAAACTCAGAGCGCCGAGCGTGACTCCTTGGTAGATCTTCACGTAGTTGCCGATCTCGCACGTTTCGCCAATCACAACGCCGGTACCGTGATCGATGAAGAAATGGTGGCCGATGCGGGCGCCGGGATGAATATCGATGCCGGTCTCTTTGTGGGCCCATTCGGTCATCATGCGGGGAATCAAAGGAGCGCCGAGCAGATGTAGTTCGTGGGCCAGGCGATAGACCGTCACGGCA
Organism: uncultured Planctomycetota bacterium; assembly: GCA_963802295.1. Taxonomy (GTDB): domain Bacteria; phylum Planctomycetota; class Planctomycetia; order Pirellulales; family Pirellulaceae; genus JAJRVM01. Next base: position 39,839 of record CAWDIM010000027.1, read on the forward strand.
TCCAGGCCGGGATAGCAGAAAATCACTTCATCCAAGCTCTGGCAGGCCGGGTCGCCGTCGAACGAGGCTTGGACATCGGTGGCCAACATTCGCCGCAGGTCCGGAATTCGCTCCAGAAACCGGATGGCAATGGCCTGCCCCTTGGCTTCAAAATCATCCTGACCCGGTAGACAATCGTCCACCCGTTCTCGGACGCGGGCTTCATGCTGCAAAGCGCGACCGATCTGTACCGTGAGCTTGTCGTGCAGGCCGTCGATCAGGTCGCCGGTGTGATACGTCACGTTCCCGATATGCAACCCTTCGCGACGCCGATAACCGGGATAGATCACTTCCTTCAGATCATCGAGCACGGTGACCACGGCCTCGTACTGAGGCAATGGGCAATGACCAAGGTGATTGATCGTTCCGACTTCACTATAAGTGGCCACGATGCGATCGGTCAGGTTGGGCAACTGCTCTTTCAGACGAAAATCGGAGGCCATGACAGACTCTCTTGTGTCAGTGCGGCAGAACAGACGAAGCATCGCGCACCAGAGACCGATGATAGGCGGTGAGGGCGAGACGACGTCGAGATAGAGGGGGGGGTGATGTGTCCGGTTAACCCGGACAGACGCAACAGGCCCGCACAACCACTGCTACTCCAGGTCGGCACATTGATCGCGCCCTTATGCACTCAAAATGAAAGCCCATCTATCTCTGCTGACCGTCCCACGCCGGAAAAAGCCGGAAAAAGCCGAAAAAAACTCCCTCTTCGCCAGGATCTCCCGCGGCACCAGGCGAATACCGCTGCCGGCGGCAGACGGCCCTTCGGATGCGGTTTCGCAGACGACCGGGAAGGCCTTAACTTGCACTCTGAGTTTTTCGCTGCGGACAGACGGTGATGGCGGCTACGCGAGGAGCTGGCCGTTGGTGATTGCCTGCCGTGCGACGCTTGAACCGGGAAGGTCCGCGCGTCAACGCCCCCCTCGCCGACATATTGCTTAAAGTGTATTCGGCTGAGCAAGATCGGCAAGTTTAGCACAAGTTGTCCCGCCCCAGGTTAGTCTTCCTCTTCCTCCTCCAGCTTGGTCTTGGCGATCATTTCCTGCATGACGTTGGCCGGCATCGCGTCGTAATGGCTGAATTCCATCGCGTAACTCCCCTGCCCGCCCGTCATGCTGGAGAGGGTCCGAGCATAGGTCGTCACACAGCGCAAGGGCACCTCGCAGTGGACGGTCTGGAGCCCACCGCCGGCTGCATCGCTCCCCAACACTCGCCCGCCGCGTCCCGACATATCACTGTACACATCCCCGACATGGCCCTCGGGAATGGTAATGTCCAGCTTGACGACCGGTTCGAGCAAAGCGGGCTTCGCCTGTTGAAACACGTTCCGAAAAGCCATCGAGCCGGCGGTTTTGAAGGCCTGTTCAGAACTGTCGACCGGGTGATGTTTACCGAAGTAGACCTCCACCCCCACGTCCTGCACATGGTAGCCGGCGATCACGCCGCGCGTCATGCGTTCGCGAAAGCCCTTTTCGATAGCCGGCAGGAAATTCCCCGGTATCACGCCCCCCACGATTGAATCGATCCACAAGAAGTTGTTCTTCTCGTCATAGTGATATTCTTTCAGCTGGGGGAAGTTGGCTTTGGTCGCGAAGGTTTCGATGTCGGTACCGCGTGCCAACGGAAACATCCGGATATGGACTTCGCCGAACTGGCCTCGGCCACCGGATTGTTTCTTATGCCGATAACTTCCTTCGGCTTTGGCGAGGACCGTTTCTCGGAAGGGAATCTTGGGTTCCTTTGTTTCCACCTCCAGCTTGTCTCGCCGCTGCAGCCGCTCGCGAATCACCGTCAGGTGCAATTCGCTCATGCCGGTCACGACCAGTTCTTTTGTCTGGCCGTCGCGATCGAGCTTGAAAGTCGGATCCTCTTCCACGACTTTGTGCAGCGAGGCAGATAGCTTGGTTTCGTCGCCACGACTCTTGGGCAACACAGCCAGACCGACCATGGGTGTCGGAAACTTGATGGCGGGGAGCCGACAGTCACCCAATGTCGCGCCGGTCTGCAGCTCCTCCATCTTGGCGATCGCCACCAGTTCGCCGGGGCCGGCTTCCTCCACCGCATGGGTCTCGGCACCCTGCACGGTCAGCAACGGTCCCAACTTGACTGGTTTTCGAGCGCTGCTGACGGACACCACGTCGTCCCGTTTGATTTTGCCGGAGAAGATCCGGATGAAGCTGAGCTTCTGGACGAACGGGTCAATGCGTGTTTTGAACACCTGCGCGACGAGCGGGCCAGCGGGATCAGCTTTCACTTCCACCTGTTCGTCTCCCTTGGTGGCCGTGCGCGGGCGGACGTCGGGGGACAAACCACAGGTGGCCACGGCATCGAAGAATTCGAGCAGGCCGACACCGGTCTTTCCGGAACAGCACACGATGGGAACCAGCGTGCCTTCGGCCACGGCACGCACGATCAACCGCGAAAGTTCCTCCTCCGTCGGGGGCGTTCCCTCCAAATACCGCTCCATCACCCCTTCATCGACTTCAATGATCGACTCGACCAACGGATCGTGAATTTCCGCGGGGTCGACCAATGCACCGCTGGTATCGTCCGGCAATTGCAGCGTGCTGATGACTCCCTTGAAGTCGGCTCCCAGTCCGACCGGCACGTTCAACAACACGCAGGATTTGCCCCACAACTCCTGAATCGCCTCGACCAGTGCCTGGAAACTGATATTCTCGGCGTCCATCTTGTTGAGGACGATCATGCGGCCCAAGCCGGCCTTGCCGGCCTCTTCGAACACGCGACGCGTATTCACTTCGATGCCGGACTGCGCGTTGATGACGATGGCGGCGGTGTCCACGCCATACATGGCGCCAATCGTCTGGCCGATGAAATCGGGATATCCCGGTGTGTCGATCACATTGAAATACTTGCCCGCGTGTTCGAAGTGCACCAGGGTCGCCTCGATGGAATACTTGTGGTGCTTTTCCTCGGCATCAAAATCACAGATACTGGTACCGTCATCCACACTGGGATGGCCACCTACCGCGCCGGTTTTGACGAGCACGTTGTCGATCAACGTCGTTTTTCCCGCAGACCCATGCCCGCACAGCACTAGATTGCGCATGTCTTGGATTTTCGCTTTCGCCATTGCTCGAAATCCCTTGCTTCCGTTGTCCGAGTGTTGACTTGCATCGAGTGTCGACTTTGCGTTCCGGGAGCATGCTGCTTCCAGGACCGCCGGACGATGGCGGCGGGACAACGTGCCCCGAGGCGCCACACGTCTGAATTCTCCCGTTGCTCGGCTGGTCCCGAGCGACTAGTTAAGTTGTGATCCTTGTCTCATCCCAGCGAACGAACTCGTTCTTCGCGGGCTCGCTTGCGCCCCCCGAGCGTCCCGCTGCGGGCGTTTCACGCATGGGCAGCCGCCAACGCCTCTGACAGTGTCAGACTGCCCTCGTACAAGGCCCGCCCAATGATACATCCGGCCACGCCGGTCGCCGCCAGTTGCTCCACGTCCGACGCGGTCGTGACACCTCCCGAAGCGACGACAGACAGGGAAACGGCCGCGGCCATCTCCGCCATCGCCGGCAAGTTCGGCCCCTCCATCATTCCATCTTTGGCAATGTCCGTATAGACAATGGCCGCGATCGGCTGGCTCGACAGATCCTTGGCCAACTCAGTCGCTTCAATGCTACTGGTCTGCAGCCAGCCGTCCGTCGCGACTCGCCCGCCTCGCGCATCAATTCCCGCCACCAACCGGTGCGGGAACTTGCGGCACATCTCGCGAAACCACTGCGGATCCTTCAGCGCTTGCGTGCCAATCACGAGACGCTGCAGGCCCAGCTGCAGCAGCTGAACAATGGTCGCTTCGTCGCGAATCCCGCCTCCCAGCTGGCACGGAATTTCCACCACCGCCAGGATCGACGCAATCGCTTGGCGATTTGCGAGGTGCCCACTCCGAGCGCCATCGAGATCGACCAAGTGCAGTTGCTGAGCTCCCTGATCCACCCACCGGCGAGCCATCGCGGCCGGGTCCTCTCCGAAAACGGTCTCCTGGCGGTAGTCCCCCTGCCGCAAGCGAACGCACTTGCCCCCTCGCAGGTCAATCGCGGGCCAGATCTGCATCGATACGACGCCCTTGTCTTTACGGCACCAGGATTTACGAAAACTCGCAATATGCCACACACAAGCCTATTTAGCAAGGTGGGGACCCAACCCCGAAACGCTCGCCAAGGCCGCTGGCCCTGACGGGCTCCCCCACCCCTTGGTGCAGCCCATGTGTGCAGCCCCTTGGTGGTGCAGCACGGATGGCTCAGAGCCGCCCGAAATTCTGCAGGACCTGCAGGCCGATGGCCTGGCTCTTCTCGGGATGAAACTGTGTCGCAAACAGATTGTCGCGCCACACCATGGCACAAAATGGCCCACCGTAGTCGGCCTCCACGGCCACCAATGCCGGATCGTCCGGAACCACATAATAGGAATGGACAAAGTAAAAATGTGATCCTTCCGCAATCCCTTTCAAGATCGGCGCCTCGCGACGGATCAACGCCTGATTCCAACCCATGTGCGGTACTTTATACGCCTGCGGAAGTTCGAACCGCACGACCTTGCCCGCCAAGACGCCGAGCCCCTGACACGCTTGCCCTTCGTAGCTGACATCGAATAACAACTGCAGACCCAGACAAATCCCCAGAAACGGCTTGCCCTGCCCGATCGCCTCGAGCAACGGCTCAACCAACTCGCATCGCTGCAGCTCGGCCATGGCATCCTGAAAGGCACCCACTCCCGGTAACACCACCTTGTCGGCCCGCGCCAACACCCCTGGATCCCGGCTGATGATCGGCGAGAAGCCGACGCGTTCAAACCCCTTCTGCACGCTCCGCAAATTTCCCATCCCGTAGTCGACAATGACAATCATGACAGCCAGCAACTTTCTGTCTGTTTGAGATAATTTCCGTCTGAGCGGGGGGCATCGATTCCTGCCAGCGGCTGTCGGAATCGCCGCCTCCGGCCAGCCGAGCCGTCTGGTGGACCTGGCTCGGTCAGACCTCAGTGCCCGGACGCAGTCCGGCACATCGCTCCCCGACCCCGGTCACGCTCGAACATGTGCCGATTGTAGAGATCCCCCGCCTGGGTCGTAAGGGATGCACGAACCGGCCATGCACTCGGCAGCGTGCCAAGTGCCAAATCACCAGGTGCCAAATCGCCAAGTGCCAAATCGCCAAGTGCCAAATCGCCAAGTGCCAAATCGCCGGGTGCCAAATCGGCTCGCGGCACAAGGTGTCGATCGCCGACCGAAGCACCTAGTCCATCGCCTGCGGATAGATCACCAGTTCGATGCGTCGATTCTTGGCGCGGCCCTCTTCGGTGGCATTCGAGGCACGGGGGTGATTGGCTCCCATGCCCATCACAAAGAGCTGGCGGGCAGGCAGACGATTGCGGCGCGTGAGAATGTCGAATACGGCCAGCGCTTGCATGGAAGAAAGCTGATGATTGGTCGTCGGTGTACCACCGAACGTCGCGGCACTATCGGTATGCCCCTCGATGCCAATCCGCTGCTGAGGATAGCCGCGGGCGATCGCATCCGCCACCTTGTCCAGGTACGCATAGGCGGTAGAAGTCAGCTGGACCGTGCCGCGCTGGTACAACTCGTCCGTCGGCATTTCGATGCGAATGACATCCCCTTCCTGTCGAACATCGATGCCGGGAATGTCGATCAGCGCCAGCGATTGCCGCACGCTGTTATTGGCCGTGATCATGGCACCGCCTTGCTTGCGTGTCGATGCCTGCAGCATCTGCACGTTTTTCTCCGCATCCTGGCGTGCGAGTTGCGTTTCCCGCAGCTGATTGGCCGTATCCCGCAGTTGCTGCTGAAGCAACTGGGTCTGGTCCAGATAGATTTTGGTCTGCTGCTCGGACTGCGCCAGTTGCTTGTGCAAATCGGCGTTGCTCGTGTCCAGTTCCCCGACACGACGCTGCAACTCTTGCACCTGGGAAATGTAAGCGGTCTGCTGCTGTTGGATGGCGGACTGCTGTTGCGGTGTCAGAAAGGCGTTTTGGCCACAGCCGATCACTGCCAACCCTGCCACGGCCAGCAACCACGCATATCGCGTTCCGGGCCACATGGCTGGATACTCCTCCAAGGCTCGCGCCACCGGACTATTCCCCAAGATACCACCACACGTCTGCCGAGGGGGCCCACTCGACAAGTGGGGCGGATGGTAGCAACACTGGCAACTGGCGACAAGAGCGAAAAATGGCCAACCTGGCACTTCACTCTTCGCTGGGGCAAGCCGGGTAAGTTCCGTAGAAGCGTTTAATGAAATGGCGGCGGCGGCTGTGCGGCACATGGGGTTGCCACCCCCAGCGGTGGAATAGTCGATCGGAGATGCGCAGATTGCGCACTTCGCACACGATGGCATCGGTCTCCTTGATGCGTGCGATTTCGTCGAGCACGATCAGTGCGCGGCGAAAGGTCTTGAAGGTCGCGTGGCGGCTGGAGACGATGTATTTGAGGGCCAGGAAGTTGCGATGGCCGCGGGGCTGGTTGTAGTAGAGCCAGATGCGATTGCCCGTGGCTCGCTGATGGAATCCGCGTCCCCACCACGAGATTTCCGCCACCGAAATGATCTTGGGCCAGGGGCGCAAACGAATCTCTTTCAGGCGTTCATCTTCGACAAAGATCACGCCGTACGCCCGCCGCCGCAACACTTCCGCTCCCCGCTGCAGATCATCAACCGATTCAAACAATGGCATGACTGGAGTTAGCCCGCGAGTAAATATTTCCGAACACGGCCGGCGCCGCAACCAATCAGGAAATCCGCAATCCCAATCTCGAAAACCTAAACCAATTCGAAATCCAAAACTCTACAACAGAAACCTCAACTGTCGGCAAAACCGCGGCGGGCGTGCCACAAGCAAATTCTCACCAGCAGCATGCCTCCCTTCCTCCCTTCCTCCCTTCCTCCCTTCCTCCCTTCCTCCCTTCCTCCCTTCCTCCCTTCCTCCCTTCCTCCCTTCCTCCCTTCCTCCCTTCCTCCCTTCCTCCCTCTCCCTTCCTCAAAGGAACGCATCGCGCACCACGCGCCAGAACCAAAGGAGAACACCCATCAGCACCAGGCAGCAAGCGAGCATGCCGGGAATCAGCCAGCCGAAAGAGAACATCAGACGCGCCCAATGGCCCCACATGGGATCCCAGGCCAACAGCACAATCAGCGTCGAGAGACAAAGATAAGGCCCGAAGGCGATGCGCGGATTGCCGGTCAGGATACGTTGCGCCAACGCGATCAGCAGGGCGGTGAACGGAGCCAGGAAAAAGACCAGGAAGGCCGCCTGCCACCCGAGAAATGCTCCGATCATCGCCATCAATGTGACGTCGCCGAACCCCATCGCTTCGACCTGCAAGGCCTCCCCCGCAATGATCCGCACGGTCCAAATCAGGCCCCCACCAAAACACATGCCGGCGATGGCCGAAAACAGCGCCTGCCAATGGTCAGCCCCTGCCTCAGTCGTGCTGAACCACCAGGAAGCAATCACGACGGCCGACAACGACAGGCCGAGAATCAGCGGCAATTGCCAGGTACGGCGCCGCACAATACTCGCCACCATGTACCGCAGCGCCCGGCACAGCCCGCGCCGCATCGTCCAGGTCTTGTGCAGGATGGCCAGGCACCAGGCCCACACGCCGAAGAGTGCCAGAGTCACTCCGGCCGCTGAGTTCAGCCAACGGGGCCAGGAGAACGGCCCGCCCAGCCCGTCCTCCCACCGCGGGGAAATCGTCGAAGAGACAACTACCACGTGATGCATGGTGGCCGTCCCGAGAGGCGGGTGAAACGTCGTGGGCAATAGCGACCCGGGGAGACTCGCGGCCAGCAGCAGTCCCAGCACCGTCCCCGTGACGGTGATTCCATCGGGTATCGTCTGCTCGTCGAAATCGATGAACGTGGCCACGATCATCAGGCAGATCAGCAGGATATGGCTAAGATACTGCGCATGGACCACCCAGGCCGCCGGTGCGATTGCGTGCGCGGGCCACAGGATCAACCGTTCCACTTCCCACCAGTAGAGCAGCGCGAAGCCGCAACCGGTGGCCAGTTCGATCAGCAGCGGACGGATCCAATAGCCGCGTCCGTGCCACGTCGCTTCGCGCCGCAACCGCCACCAACCGACGACGGGGAGTCGGTCCGACCAGTGCCGAGACGCCGCCTGGCAGGGAGCGGGCGACCAGGGACCAACCCGACGGCGATGCCACGCCAGCGAATAAATGCCGCGATTGATCTGCCTCCCCATCACCAGGCCGACCAGAAAAAGTAGCCCCAGACGGACCTCGATCGGCATGTTCAGCATCAGGTTCACCAGCTCGTTTGCGGCCCTGGCGGTGGTTCACGATGAGAGAGTCGCCTCGTATGGTAGCGGGGAATCGCCCCTGGGTGCAACGGGAACCTCCCGCTCAGACCTTCGCGGCTCCGATGGCCCTTTTGAGCGCCGACCGCATTTCCTCCACGGGAGGGCTCTGGTTGGTGAATACCTTGAACTGCAGGGCCGCCTGGCGGATGAACAAGTCAACTCCCGTCACCACCTTGCAGCCCTTGAGTCGCGCTTCTTTGATCAGCAGCGTCTGTTCGGGATTGTAGACGGCATCAAACACAATCCAGTTGCGTCGCAACTGTCCGCCGGAATAGGGAACTTCGTCCACATTCGGGTGCATGCCGACCGGGGTGCAGTTGACGAGCATGTCGATCTTGACCGCGTACCGACTCTCCCACTCCACCGCGCGGCAATCGGTGGCTTGGGCCAGCTCTTGGGCAGTGGCGAGGGTCCGCGCCGTGAGGACGACATCGACCCCCAGCTGTTTGAGTCCGAAAACGACGGCCCGGGCAATGCTGCCGGCACCCATGACGAGGGCCCGCTTGCCTTGCGCGGCATGCTCCACGTCCACTCCCAGCGCCTTGATCACGGCGGCGGCCGCGGCTCGATAGTCGGTGTTGTAACCCAAGGAACCCTTATCGGGACTGAGGACTACCGTATCGACGGCGCGCACCGCATCGGCCGCCTTGTCGAGCTTGGTCAGTCGGTGCATGATCGATTCGCGATGCGGATTGGCGACGCACAGGCCATGCACGTCCAGCTCCTGGCAATCCTTCAAGAAGCTCGATAAGTGCTCCCGCGGCACCCGAAAGGGAACGCACACGGCCGGGAGGTTCAGCGCGCGGAAGCCGGCATTGTGGACCACGGGGCCGAGGTGCTGGCCAACGGGGTCGGCGATGACTCCGTACACCCGGGTGTCGGCACCGATGCGGTCATAATGATAGATCTCTTTCATCTGCGAAAAGCTCAGCTGCCCAGGGGCCAACGTGCGCTCGTGATGAAACGTCGCGTAGGTGAAGGGAGCGCCGAATTTGCCGGCCAGGATCCGAGAGGGCGTGCCGATCTCGCCCATGCAGATTCCGACGGTCGGGATTCGGCTGCTGCGCACCAACTGCAGCATGCGCAAGTTGTCGTGCGGGTCGTTGGCCATGGTGGCCAGTTTGATGACATCCGCATCCAGGCGAGCGAGTTGGGCGTGGATCTCGTCCAGGTCCTCGGGCGTCTCGCGGAAGTTGTGCAGGCTGATGATCCGCTTGGTCTTGCCGTAACGAGGGATGCCCGCCGCGATATCCGCCTCCAAGTCCACGTATTCCACGCCATCGGCGATGGCGGCCCGCAGCAGCATCTGGCGTGATTCTTCACTTCCTTCCCACTTCCCCTGATCGGCCGCGCGGCGGCACGTGGCGATCACGGGGCAGCCCCGCTCGCGCAATAACCGTTTGAGATTGATTTGGCGGCGGATGTAATCCAGACGGATCTCCACCAACTGAGCTCCCTGCTCAACCAGGTGTCGATGCTCCGCCATCACGTGTTTGTGCCGACCACGGGCAATACTTACACAAATCATTTGCACAACTACCAAGTGGCTTCAGGAGAAAGAATCGCGCGGCAGCGGACCTGCCACGGCCGGACGGCCGCGGGACCGCGCGCCAACCGCCCGGCCACTCCGCCGGGCCACATCCCCGACGCGGAGGGCCCTGGTCCGGGTCCCCGCTCAGCTCGACAAACCGCGTGCCAAGCCCTCACTTCCGCCATCCTCCGGCCGCGGGGCCAGTGCTCCATTGTACTCTCGGCAAAGCGGGGCGTGGGCCTTTCCGCTGCAAATTCGCCGGCCATCAGGTGCGTTTAAAACGCTTGTCCAGTTCGTCGTTGGTGAAGACCAGCGCCGTGGGACGCCCGTGCGGGCAATGGTGGGCATCCTGAAACAGGTGCCGTTGCTCCAGTAAGGCTGCCACCTCCTCAGCCGACAGGCGATCACCCGCCTTGATGGCCGCCTTGCAGGAAATCATGTGCAGCAGTTCATCGAGCAGATCGCGGCGGTCCGGCGACTTCGCCTCGAGCACCAGCTGCTCCACCACCTGCCGGAGGACCTCGCCCGGGTTCAGATTGGCCAGCATGGCGGGATAGGACGATACCAGTATCGTGTCGCCGCCAAAGGGCTCCACGCCAATCCCCAGCCGCGCCAACAGCTCGCGAGCGTCGAGCACAGCGGCCACTTCCGTCGGAGTCAGCTCCACCGGTTCCGGCACCAGCAACCGCTGAGATTCCAGCACCCCGCCCAGCACGCGAGCACGCAACTGTTCGTAGAGAATCCGTTCGTGCAAAGCATGCTGGTCGATCACCACCAGGCCCGCATCGTGCTCCGTCACAAGGTACCGGTTATGAACCTGCAACCCCCGCCCGCCACCGGACGAGAGAGCGGCATGCGGCGGATCGACCCGCGGCGCGGCCATCGAGGCGTCGGTCTGCGGCGGCTGAGCAGGCCGGTCGGTCGCAGAGTTGTCACTGCCGAACGGACGAAAGGAGGGAATCGCCCAGGGAGTTCGCGACGAGGTGTCCTCCGCGGCGGCAGACGGATCGCGAGGAACCGTCCGCGGACTCTCGCCACGCGCCCACTGAATCGTCTCCTGCCGGTGCCGTTGAGCGGCCTCCTGGTCGTGCCCAAACGCCGGTGCCCGGAGTGACGGGTCATCCAACTGAGCACGCGCCGTCAAGTCCGTGGTCAGGAACTTGTTGCGCAACGTCGCCAGCAACGTACTATAGAGCCGTTGCCCCTCGGCGAAGCGAACCTCCAGCTTCGCCGGATGGACGTTGACATCCACCATCTCGGGCGGAATCTCGAGCCGCAGGAACGCCACGGGAAAGCGACCGGTCAGCAGCAGCCCGCGGTACGCCTCCCCCAATGCATGCTGCAACGATCGATCACGAATGTGACGGCCGTTCAACAGGATGTACTGCATCCTGTTGTTGCCGCGGCTAATACTCGGATCGGCCACGTAACCGTGCAGCTTCACGTCGTGATGGCTGCTCTCCACCCAGATCAGACTGTCGGCGATTTCTCGGCCAAAAAAGGCCCCAATCCGCTCCAACCAGCCTGCGACCGCCGGCAGATCGTGCAACACGCGATCCCCCTGCCGCAGCGTCATGTGCCGGTCGGGTTCGGCCATCGCGATCCGCGTAAAAGCCTCGATCGCATGTCCCGTTTCGGTCTGCGTCGTACGCAGGAACTTGCGCCGCACCGGCGTGTTGTAGAACAGGTTCCGCACCTCAATGGTCGTCCCCACGGGGCAACCACAGGGACGCACCTCGCCCGCTTTCCCGCCCATCACCTCCAGTTCGGCCCCCCCCTCCCCGTCCGGCGTGCGACTGCGGATCACCAACTGACTCACTTCCGCGATCGAAGCGAGCGCTTCGCCGCGAAAACCAAGCGAACGGACCTGAAACAAATCGTCGGCGTCCCGGATCTTGCTCGTCGCATGACTGGCCACCGCCAGCAGCAGTTGATCGGCCGCGATTCCGCCGCCATTGTCGCTGACCCGAATCAACTCCGCGCCGCCCTTTTCCAGCGACACGTCGACCCGCGTCGCACCGGCATCGAGCGAATTCTCCAGCAGCTCCTTCACGACACTGGCCGGACGCTCAATCACCTCCCCAGCAGCAATCTTGTTGATCACGCTCGCCGGCAGTATCCGAATTTCCCGCTTGTCATCGCTCATGCATAACAACTCGCTGGTGAGCTTAACTAATTCCGTATTTTTCCAGTTTGCGGTACAGCGTGCGAGCGCCAATACACAGGATGCGAGCGGCCTCTTCGCGATTGCCGTTGGTCAGCTTGAGCGTCTCGGCAATCGCCAGCTGCTCGTACGCATCCAGCGGCTGTCCGATCAAGTGCTCCAGACCATTGGCGGCGGGCACGACGCTGGACCTGGCATCCGCCAACTCCGGCGGCAGATCGTCTGTGTCCAGCACGCCGTCGACGTCGAGCACCACCATGGTCTCGACAGCATTGCGCAGCTGACGCACGTTGCCCGGCCAGCGGAAAGCAAAAAACTTCGCGCGCACGGCCGCCGAAAATCGATCGACGTTTTGACGGTGATGCTTGGCAAACTGCCGCCGAAAGTGCTCCATCAGCGGCACGATGTCCTCCCGCCGCTGGGCCAAAGGGGGCAGTTCCACGGTCACCACCTTCAACCGATAGTACAAATCCTCGCGAAAATCCCCCTGGACAATCGCCTCCTCCAGACTGCGGTTGGTCGCCGACAGCAGGCGCACGTTGACGTCAATCGACTTATTGTCCCCGACTCGCGTAATGCGGTTCTCTTCCAGGACTCGCAACAGTTTCGTCTGAGTGGCCCGCGGCATGTCCCCGACTTCGTCCAGGAATAGCGTTCCTCCATTGGCATACTCGAAGGCACCTATCCGATCGGTTCGGGCATCCGTAAACGAACCCTTCACGTGACCGAACAATTCGCTCTCCACCAGATTCTCCGCCACCGCCGCACAGTTGATCGGAAACAGCCGTTTCCCTTTCCGCGGGCTGTTCTGATGAATCGCCTGAGCAATCAACTCCTTGCCCGTTCCGCTATCGCCGGTAATCAGGACCGTGGCGTCGGTTGGAGCAATCCGCCGCACTCGATCCATCACCTGCTTCATGCTCTCGCTGGCGAAAATAATCCCCTCATAGCCAAATCGCTCGTCCAGCCGCTTGTTCAGCTCGACGTTGTCGCGGCGCAGTCGCACCGCATCCGCCGCACGTTCCGTCACCGCCCGCAGTCGGTTGGGCGTGATCGGCTTCTCCAGGAAATTGAAGGCCCCCTGCTGCATGGCCTCCACCGCCTTGGGAACCGAAGCGTGCCCGGTCACCATGATCACTTCGCAATCGGGGAGACACTCGCGCACGGCTCAGCAGCTGCATACCATCCACGTCGTTCATCACCAGATCGGTGATGATCACATCGTACGTGTCCTGCTCCACTTGCCGGAGCCCGTCCGGACCCGACGTCGCCACGGCGCACGGATACCCGACCCGCTCCAGACTCTCGGCCATGGCCTGAGCCAGCGGGGGATCGTTGTCCACGATCAAGACACGAATGGGCAGCGGGGACACGGGTGACAGTTCAGACATGCCTCTGATGATACAAGAAAACAGGCGCCGCAGAACAGTAGCCGCCCGACACGACACAGGACCAGTATGGCCGGCGCGAGGAAGGGAAAACGGAGGACGCAGTGGCATGCTGCTGGTGAGAATCTGCTGGGGGCCCGCCCGCAGGGGTTTTGCCGGCAGCGGAGGTTTTGGATTGCGAATTGTGGATTTCGAATTTGTGTGGGATTTCGATATTGGGATTTCGGATTTCCCGTTTTGGTTGCGGCCGCAGGCCGCGTTAAGAGTAGGAGTAAGAGTAGGAGTAAGAGTAGGAGTAAGAGTAGGAGTAGGAGGGGGCGCGGCTTAGATGCGCCGGGGGGTGGGAAATTCCACCGTGAACTTGGTGCCACGCCCGATGTCGCTCTGCACGCTGATACGCCCCCCATGCCCCTCAATGATCTTGCGGGCGGTGGGTAACCCCAACCCCGACCCGCCCTCTTTCGTGGAATAGAAGGCGTCGAACATGTGCAGGGCCGTGTTCTCGTCCATGCCGCTTCCCGTATCGATCAGATCGAGCGCCACGCCCTGGGAGGTGATGCGCGTGATCACGGTCAGCGCGCCGCCACCGGGCATCGCTTCCAGCGCGTTTTTGACCAGGTTCAAGAGGGCCGCCCGCAACGTCTCTTGATCCAGCAAGATGCTCGGAAGCTCCCCGTCGAGGTGCGGCAGAACACGGATCCCCGAACTGCGTGCCTGCACGGCGAAGAACCTCAGTACCGATTCCACCTGTTCGTTGAGACTGCCGGGCAGCAGATCGAGCGAACGGACTCGAGCAAACTTCAGAAAGTCGTTCAACAGACTTTCCAGCCGCGTACACTGGTCGTGCACGACGTCGATCTTGCTGCGTGCCCGCCGCTCCCGCGGCGTTTCGGCATCCGCCAGATCCTCAGCTAACAGGTCCATGTTCATCCGGATCACCGCCAGCGGGTTCTTGATTTCGTGGGCCAGGGATCCGGCTAATTCGGCCAGTTCGGCGTAGCGTGAAACAAGTTGCTGGACCCTCGCATCCTGTCCCATTTCCAGGTTATCTGCACCATCCCTCACGGCCCCACCTCCCAACCGGCCTTCATCCGCCCCCCGCGGGGCGCCAATAGACCGCCATCCGAAAGGCCGAATCCGAGACGAATTCGCCGACCAGAGCTCCCTGATGACAGAGACTGATCATCCATGGCCTTGCGGCCATGTCGGGAGTCGGCCTTGAGTGGTTGAGCTGGCATCGAGTGGTTCGGTCAGTGAGAAATGGGGATGTCGAGTTGGTTACCAGATATGGATATTCGCCATGTGGATTTCCCGCACCGGTTTGGTCGCGGCGGTCGGCCGCGTGCAGGATCCGGGGTGGCTGACGAGACTGAGGTTGTGAAGGGCCACAACAGCATCCTCCAGCGGGCTCACAGCACAGAACCACCAAGGCGGTCAGCAGGTGCCGCAGTTCGCCACCGACGGTCAGACGCGCTCGCGAAACCTCAAACCGGAGCAACGTGGGTGCGTTACTCCGGTTGGGAGGATCAAATCCGATTTCGTTCTCCGCCCGTTCGACGCCGGGCGGCGGCACCGGTGCGTTGTCACTGCTTAAAGGCGGGTTTGAGCGGCCGGGGTCGCACTGCGCGAGTCCCCGGCTCTTGGCAACTGGGGGCACACTTCGCTCGACCCCAGTCACCCCCCTTCTCAGCGTTGACGCAGTGCTAGTCGCGACGGCGCCCGCGGTCCCCGCCGCGAGGGCGACGGCCACGATCCCGATCGCCACGCTCCGGTCGCTCCGATCGCTCTGGCCGCTCCGGCCGCTCGCCATCTTCGCTCGACACCATGTCGTCTTCCAGGCCGAGCTCTTCAAGAGCCCGCCGGCGACTGAGCTTCACGCGATCATGCTCATCGACGTCGATCACAATCACCTTCATCTCATCGCCTTCGCGGCAGACGTCGGCCACACTGCTGACGTATCCGCTCGACAATTCACTGATGTGGCACAGTCCGTCGCGACCGGGGAGAATCTCGACGAAGGCGCCGAAATCCTTCACGCTGGTCACACGACCGGTATAGATCTTGCCGACCTGAACCGTCGCCGTACAGGCTTCCACTTGGGCCAAAGCCTTTTCGACAAACTCCTTGCTGCTCCCCGCCACGGTGACAATCCCGTCGTCGTCCACCTCGATGATGGTACCGGTCGTCTCCTGGATCATCCGGATGTTCTTGCCACCCGGACCAATCAAGGCACCGATCTTGTCGGGATCGATCTTTGTGCGAATCAGTCGCGGAGCCCACGGCGAAATGTCGTCTTTGGGCCGCGAGATCGTGGTCAACATGGCACGCAGAATTTCGATCCGAGCCTCTCGCGACTGGGCCATCGTGGCCGCGATGATGTCGGCCGAAATCCCACTGATCTTCAGATCCAATTGGATGCCCGTGATCCCGTTCTGCGTTCCCGCAATCTTGAAGTCCATATCACCGTAGTGATCTTCGTCGCCAATGATGTCGGTCAATAGCGTCCAGCGATCCGCCGCCTCATAGACCAGCCCCACCGAGATCCCTGCTACCGGATTGCTGATGGGAACACCGGCCGACATCAGACCAAGCGTGGCACCGCAGACGGAAGCCATGGACGACGAGCCATTCGACTCGAGGATGTCCGAGATGATGCGAATCGTGTAGGGGAAGTCATCGGGCCCGGGCAGTACCGGGTTCACACTCCGTTCGGCCAGCGCGCCATGTCCGATCTCGCGCCGGCCCGGACCTCGAATCGGACGACACTCGCCGACCGAAAACGGCGGGAAGTTGTAGTCGAGCATGAACTTCTTGGAGTACTCGTCCACCAGTCCATCCACCCGTTGCTCATCGCGGGCCGTGCCGAGCGTGACGGTCACCAGGGCCTGGGTCTCGCCACGCTGGAAAACGGCTGAACCGTGAGTGCGTGGCAACACATCCACCAGGCATTGGATCCCCCGCAGGTCCTTGTGCCCTCGCCCATCGGAACGCTTGCCGGTCAGAATCAAGTCGCGGACGACACACGATTCCAGCCGGTGCCAGGCTTCTCCCAGCGCCACGGGCGAAATCGCGCCCTCTGCCTCCGGTTCCGGAATCAACTCCGCGTGGACGCGTTGGCGCAACGCCGCGACCGCCTCGGCGCGAGCCTGCTTGCCCTCGGTCTGCTGGGCCGCCTTCAGCGCGTCGTAATAGGTTTGCTTAACTCGATCAAACAGTCCGTCTTCTGGCGGCGGAATGAACTCGATTTTCTTCACAGCGACCTTGTCGAGCAGTTCACGCTGCAGAGCCAGGATGTCGCGAATCACGCCGTGTGCGAACTCAATGGCCGCGGCCATCACGTCCTCCGGCATTTCGCGGGCAAACCCCTCGATCATGGCCACCGCGTCATCCGACCCCGAAACGATCAGATCCAGTTCGCTGTCTTCCAGTTCCTCGTGCGTCGGCAGCGGAATGAACTCGCCGTCAATGCGTCCGATGCGGACGCTGGCGATGGGGCCCAGAAACGGCAGGGGCGAAATCAACAGTGCGGCCGCCGTCCCGTTCATGGCCAGGACATCGGCGTCGTTCTGCCGATCGCTCGAAAGAACGAAGTTCTGGCACTGGACCTCGTCCATAAACCCCGGGGGAAACAGGGGACGAATCGGCCGGTCGATCAGCCGCGACGTCAACGTCTCCTTCATGTTCGGGCGCCCCTCGCGTTTGAGGAATCCACCCGGAAACTTGCCGGCGGCCGCCAACCGCTCGCGATAATCGCACATCAGCGGAAAGAAATCACCCCCCAACCGGGCGGGACCTGTAGTGACGGCACTCAACACTACCGTGCCGCCATACTGGGTGAGCACCGCCCCGCTTGCCTGCCGGGCCAACAGCCCTGTTTCCATCGAGAGAATGTGCTTGCCAATCTGCTTTTCTACGCGTACCTTCACGTCCATCTTCCTAACATAGATTGCGCCCTGGGGCGGAACTGGGGGGATGTCGCAACGTGCCGCCGCGAAAGCTAGGGCGAAAAGCGATCACCACGCACGGCGCGCAATCGCTCCTGCCACAGAATCGAGAAACAGGTATGAGCCGCAGCCAAAAAGAACCCGCGACCCGCTTGGCGGCCAAGCCAGACTACTTGCGAATTCCCAACCGCTCGATGATACCCAGGTAACGCTGCGGATCGATGCGCCGCAAGTAATCCAGCAAGCAACGGCGACGGCTCACGAGCGCCAGGAGTCCGCGCCGACTTGCGTAATCCTTCGAGTGGCCGCGCATGTGCTCCGTCAAGTTATTGATTCGCGTCGTGAGAATTGCAATCTGCACTTCCGGCGAACCCGTATCCTGATCGTCGTGCCGATATTCCTGGATTAACTCTTGCTTCCGCTCTTTCGTGATCGTCATGTGCTACCGTGGTCCCTGTGCTTACGGCTGGCCTTCAAAGCTGTTACCCGCCGACACCAAAACTCCTCGACCCCCGTGTCCGTCAGGACTGTCCCTACATACAACATTACCAACAACTTAAACCGATAAATTTAGCGATAACGTGGCGATTTGCAACCGCAAATGACGCCCCCGCCTGACGAATTCCACCAATTCACACGCCAGACCGGGACGATTACCCCAGCCGCGAGCCCCCCCGCATGGCAACAATTGTCCCAGCTTTCAGTCCGCCAAGACTTCGCGACTGGCAGCTCAACCTGAACGCTCGCCACGACTTGCGTCTGACTGCCAAACACGCTCTCCGAGTCCTGACATATTTGACAACACCCATCCGCGGCAGGAATATTACAGCATCGGAAATAACGCCGCGCGTGCCAAGTCCGGCCGCACCGCGCTGCGGCCCCCCTTGCGGGCCGCCCTGTTTTCCACTGTTTCGTCGATGGACACCCGCACACCGTGACCAGTGAAGCACTGCTGATCGAACAGGCTCTCCAGGGCGATACCGCCGCCTTCGGTCAACTGGTGCGTCTCTATCAAGACCGACTCTATACCAGCATCGTGCACGTCGTGGGCCAACGTGAGGAAGCTGAGGATATTGTCCAGGACGCGTTCGTCCAAGCCCTGCTGAAGCTCGAGTCCTTTCGCGGCCATAGCTCGTTTTATACCTGGCTCTATCGCATCGCACTCAACGCCGCCTTGAATCGCCAGCGGCGGGCGCGTCCCGAAGTCTCCCTGGAACCCCAGCCTGGCACGCGGAGAAATGACCCCACCGACCCGCGAGATCCGCCCACCGAACGACTCCTTCGCGCCGAACGCGCTCAGCAAGTCCAGGCCGCCCTGGCGCGGCTCAGCGAGGAATTCCGCACCGTCCTGGTGCTCCGGGAAGTCGAGGGATTCGACTACGAAACGATCGCACGCATCCTGAGTATCTCGGTGGGCACCGTTCGCAGTCGCTTGCATCGAGCGCGCTCGCTGATGCGCGAACAACTGCGACGCTCCCAACATGATACCACCCTCTCCTGACGCGACCGAGGGAACCAGAGGTCCCTTTCAGCAGGCGTCCAGTCCGAGGGCCGGACAGGTTGCTGCCTGTCCCGCGGACGGCTGAAGCGACACGAACTCCGAAACAAATTCCAGATCCAAACGACTCACTGACCCTTTCAGAAACACCCGACACGAGGCGCGCGTCGGATATCGCCACGCGGCGTTTCAGCGATCGGCTAATCTCCGTTCCCACCCCCCTCCTGCAAGCCCTTCTGGTGATGGTTCCTAACCGCCAATTGACGGCCGTCCACCACGACTTCCACTAGCCCGTCACGATGCGTCCAGTACACAGTCGCCCCCTCGCTGGCATAATCGGCTTGAGCCTGCGGGAAGGACAACCCGGCGCCGGCGCTGATGACCACGAGCGACGGCTGGGCCCACCGTACCAAGTCAGCCGGGCGACTGTGCCGACTGCCGTGGTGAGGGGCCAATAGGATGTCGTATTGTTGAGGCAGTTCGGCCAGCAACTCCGCCAGTCCGGTCCCCTCCAGATCACCGGTGAGCAGAATTCGATACGGCCCGCAATCCAACTGGATGACCAGACTTTGGGCGTTGTCCCCCGCATCGCCGCCGCCCGCGGCGGGGATCGACGGCGGGTGTAGCGTCCAGGCTGTCACCTGCTTGCCGAGCCGCAACTGATCACTTTCCTGCAGAATGGCGATGGGTACCTCGTCGGCATCCACCGCGTCGCGCAAGGCCGCCAGAGCGCGTGCCGGCTTCCGGAACATGTCAGGTGACACGTAGATAATGCCGACCGAGAACCGGTCGAGGAGCGCGGGCACCGCGTTGAAGTGATCCGCATCCGCGTGTGACAGCACGATCGCGTCCAGGTGTCGAATGCCACGAGCCCAGAGGACTGACGAAATCGGCAAGGCCGCCGCCCGCGGGCTCCCCATCCGCCCCGCGTCATACAACAACGCCTGCCCACTGGGCAGCTCCAATAACACGCACGCGCCATGTCCCACCGCGATGAAGGACAGCCGCAGCGGCTGACTCGTGTAAGTCCGCCACGCACGCGTGGCACTGCTGCCGCAACACACACCGACCATCAACCAACCGGCGAGGAGGGCACAACACCAACGTCGCGGTAATCGTCGGGGAGTCAACTGCTGCACCAGTAACGCGACGTAAAAAACCGTGACCCACCACCATGGTGGACCGACTACCCAGACGTGCCCGCCGGGAAGTTGTGAGGCGATGCCGGTCGACCATTCAATGAATGACAATGCAGTGTCACAGATCCAACCACACAACCGAGGAAGCAATGGAAGCCAGGCCGTCACCAGGACCAGGAGACCCGCGAACAGCGCGACGGCCACCGGTATCCACAACAGCACGTTCAACACCAGGCCGATGGGAGTCGCCAGGTGGAAGCGATAGGCCACCAGCGGCAGGCTCACCAGCCACACGACTCCCGACAGCCACAACAACTGTCCCACCCACCGGATACCCCAGTGCCAGCTCCGTAGCCAGATCGGGCGGCTTTCGGCGATCAACTGGTCCAGCGCGTCGGGACCGCGCCCCACCACGCAGGGCCAGGAGGCCATGATCGCGGCGACGGCCAGGAACGATAGCTGAGTGCCCGTGTCGAACAGCCCCGCCGGGCTCCAGCCCAGCGTGAGCAGACCGGCAGCCGCCCAGGTATTCCAGGCCACCGACGACCGACCCAGCCCACGCGCCAGACACGAAACCACCACGAGCACCGTCGCGCGGACCACCGGCGGCCTGCGCACCGGTCAACAGGGCATAACCGATCGCCAACCAGCTGGTCGCCAGCAGCACCAGGCCGCGGGGCAGCCAGTCCAACCGGACGAGCAGCCAGAAGGCCGTGGCCAGAATGCCTACGTGCAGGCCGGAAATGGCGAGCAGATGGAGCGTCCCGCTGAGAAAGAACGCATCGATCGTCTCCTGCTCCAAACGCTCCCGCGTGCCCAACAGCAACGCTGCGGCCAATGGCGCCCGACGAGCCCCCACGAACCGCTCCAAAGCAGCTTCCGACCACAGGCGCAGACGGCCCAACTGGCGCAGGGGACCGCCTTCCGCTCCCGCCGCCAGACGCCGTACGCATTGCGGGTGTTCACACAGCAGGACCGCCAGTTGCCGGCGGCCACGGCAGAGCGCCGCGAAATCAGGCTCACCCGGATTGAGCGGCGGGCGGACGCGAACCAACAAGGCCCCCACCGCCAACCTGTCGCCGCGATATACGTCGGTGAACCGCCCGTCGACGATCATCGCCAGTCGCCCGGAAGCCGGTCGCCACGCCGCCGCGCTCCGCACGGCCAGCACGCGCACTTCGACCCGCGTCGTCTCGCCACGCAGCATCGTGCTCAGCGGGCCCTCGCGTGCCGCGGGACTCCACCGGGGAGCATCCAGCACCTGCACCTGTACGCACACAGGAATCGGTACGTCGCGGGCAACGCGCGCGATCTCGTCACTCGGAAACAGCCGCCAGCGATCATGATGCCACAAGCCCGCCAAAGCCCCGACACAACTCAGCAATACAACCGCTGACCATCCCGTTCGGGTGCGCCTGTAGAGCATGTAGAAAGCGAACGCGGCGGCAGCCAAAATCCCACACCACCCGCACGCAGATACCGCGCCGAATCGGTCGAGGCAAATACCTCCACCGGCCGCCAGGAACAGCCAGAGCAACGGGTGTTCGCCCGGCTGACGTGCGTAGGATCCACCGGCTTGATTCGAAGAACTTGACACGCAACGCACAGAGCCCTCCTCCCGTCAGGAGATGGAACTCGTTTGCCCGCGGTGCGCCGTGCCCCCATCCTATCGCAGGTTCCCCCCGGATGATAGGTGTTTCGCGACCAAGATACCCACTCGACCGCCCCCCTTTGGCCCGCGGAACACCGGCCATCCGCCCGCAGGACAGATGGCCCCCCCCCCACAAAAACAGGAAACAAGGCGTCTATTCACCTATTCAGCCATCTGTAGTAAATGACCTGCCGGCCAGGCAGGTGCCTGCCTCGCCCCCTGACTTGACGCATGCTAGAACGTACCTCTTGGTTCCCAGGACAATGAACAATGGTGAATGCCTAACGCGACCGCTGGCCGCACCCAAACAGAAAATCCGAAATCCGATAACCCAATATCCAAAACCTAAACAAACTCGACATCCAAAACTCAAGAAAAAACCACCGCGGCCGGCGACTCCGCGGTACCGGGCCACCAGCGGATTCGCACTACTGGGCATGCTACTGGATGTTCCGTTCTCCGTCCTTAAGCGTTTTTGTCATGGGTATTTCTGTGATTTGAGCTGGCTTGGGATTTGGTGCTTCGAATTTCGGATCTTTCTCCAAACATGCGCGCACGCTGCTTGCGCCGAGGATTCTCGAGGATAGAACATGTCGTATTGGCAAGACCGAGTAGTACTGATCACGGGAGGGGGTGCCGGACTGGGCCTGCGGTTGGCCACGCACTTTGCCCGCGCCGGGCGCACCTCGTGCTGGCCGACTTGAACCAGCACGCCTTGGATCGTGCCAAGGCGACGCTGCAACAGTACCCGGTAGCGGTCCATGACGTAGCGACGGACATCACCGATCAGGACAGCGTCGATCGCCTGTTCGCGACGGTCGACCAGCGCTGTGGCCAGCTCGACGCGTTGGTCAACTGCGCGGGCCGGTCTGGCCGGGGTACGGTGCTGGACACGACCCCCGAGATGTTTCAGGCACTCTTGGACCTGAATTTCTTCGGCACTGTCCGATGTACGCGTGCGGCTGCGCCGCGACTGCTCCAGACTCACGGCCATCTCGTCAATATCGGATCGTTGGCGGCCAAGATGGCGGCGAGTTACCTGGGAGCCTATCCGGTCAGCAAGTTCGCCGTGGCAGCCTACACGCAGCAGCTAAGACTGGAGTTGGGTCCACAGGGGCTTCACGTACTGCTGGTCTGTCCAGGCCCCATCGCCCGCCACGACGCGGGCCACCGATACGCCGAGCAGTCCGCCAATTTACCTGAGTCGGCCAGCAAACCGGGTGGCGGCGTCCGCATACGAGGACTCGACCCCGAATACCTCGCCGCGCAGATACTCCGAGCCTGCCAGCGGCGAAAACCGGAATTGGTGCTGCCCCGCCAAGTCCGGCTGCTCGCCGCCATCCTGCAACTGTGGCCCTCGTGGGGCGAACGAATCATCGCCGCCCGCACGCGGTAACCTCGCGCAACGCGCGGCGGAAACAGCCGCTGGCCGACGACTTGGGCTATGGCGATCTGGGGTGTTTCGGCCATCCCACGATCCGCACGCCGAGCATCGCCGCGGCATGGTGCCGGCCCCCTCGCCACTGGAACGGTGCAGGCCGCGGGCCTGTCCAGCGGGTGGCCTGCCCGTTGCCAGAGCGCCGTAAATGTGGCACGATAGGGGCGAAATGGTGCCCACTGGTCGCTAGTTCCATGGCCGACTGTACTTGGTACCCAGCCCCGATGCGAAGCTGACAAATGACCAATGACTAATTTCGTAGCTCAAATGAGAGAGAGTGCGTCACATGTCCGCGTTTCCCGAAGTCTCCAAGATCCGTTACGAGGGTCCCGATTCCAAGAATCCGCTCGCTTTCCGCTGGTACAACGAAGAGGAAGTGGTGGAAGGCAAGACGATGAAGGACCACATGCGGTTCAGTGTCGTCTACTGGCACACGTTTCGCGGAACCGGTTCCGATCCGTTCGGCCCGGGCACGATGCTGCGTCCCTGGGATGACGGTACGGAATCGGTGGAGAACGCGATTCGTCGAGCGCGGGTGGCTTTCGAGTTCATCGAGAAACTCGGCGCTCCGTTTTATGCGTTTCACGATCGGGACGTAGCACCTGAGGGAAAGTCGCTGGCCGAGACCAACCAGAATCTGGACGCGGTGGCGGCGGTGCTCAAGGAGGAGCAGGAGCGGACCGGGATTCGGCTGCTCTGGGGCACGGCCAATCTGTTCAGTAATCCCCGCTTCGTGCATGGCGCTTCGACCAGTTGTAACGCCGACGCTTTCGCCTATGCCGCGGCACAGGTCAAGAAGTGCCTGGAGGTCACCCAGGACCTAGGGGGCACCAATTACGTGTTCTGGGGTGGCCGTGAAGGTTATCAGAACCTGTACAACACCGACATGCGGCGGGAAATGGACCACATGGCGACGTTCATGCACATGGCGGTCGACTATGCCAAGGAAATCGGTTTCACCGGGCAGTTCCTCATCGAGCCGAAGCCCAAGGAACCGACCAAGCACCAATACGACTCGGATGCGGCGGCTTGCATCAATTATCTGCGAGCCTACGATCTGCTCGGTTCCTTCAAGTTGAATCTTGAAACGAATCACGCCACGCTGGCCGGCCACACGATGATGCACGAACTCGAATACGCCGGGATGCAGGGCGCACTGGGTTCGATCGATGCCAACACTGGCGACGAGCTGCTGGGTTGGGACACCGATCAATTCCCCACCGATTACTACCTGACGACCCAATGCATGCTGGTGATTCTGAAGTACGGCGGCTTGGCTCCCGGCGGCGTGAACTTCGATGCTAAGGTGCGGCGTGAGAGTTTTGAACCGATCGATTTGTTCCACGCGCACATTGGTGGCATGGATGCGTTTGCGAAAGGACTCAAGATTGCGGCCGCGATTCGCGCCGACGGTGAACTCGGCAAGCTGCTCAAACAGCGTTATGCCAGCTGGGACAGCGGTATTGGAGCCGATATCGAAAGAGGTGTCGCCAACTTCAAGACGCTGGAACAGTACATGCTGTCCAAGGGGGACATTGTGCCCAACAAGAGCGGGCGTCAGGAAATGCTCGAGAACCTGCTCAACCGCTATATGTAGTCTGTTTCACGGTCGAGTTGAGAACGCGCGCGCGGTGCCGGTGGACACGCGGGCGAGGATCCGCACGGATCTTGCCCGCGGCTGCCGGTTAACCATGGCGCGTCGGAGGGCATCACGATGAAATCCCGCCAGCGCGTCGCGTGGCATCCCGATCGGGTGCGGTTGGCTCTCATCGCGGTGATCTGCGTCTCTGCGGCGCTCACCCCGACCAGCTCCGCCACGGCGGGTGAGGGGCGGTTGCGGGTCGAGACAAGCGACCATCAAGCGGCCATCACCTTCCTGAGCTGGGATACGGAGACCGGCCGGCGAATCGCGACCAATCTGCTGCGCCGGCCAGGCCGCGACACTCAGAGTCCGCCTCCACGGCGTGTGGACGCCCGCCACGGAATTACCGACCCAGCGAATCGCCGGGCCCGTCGAGACGCGCTCGTACCGACTGGCCATCGCTGCCGAGACGGACCTGCGGTGGTCGATTTCCGCGACCGGCGACGGGTTATCGATGACGCTGTCGCTGGTGGGGCCGGCCAGCGAGCAGTTGGAAGGGCTGGAAATGCTCTTTCCCTTCGATCCTCACATCACACCCACGACGGTGCTTCCCAGCCAGTGGGCGGAGGATGGCGTAATGAGTCTGCCGGCTGTGATCAGTGCGCCCGATTTCGGTCAGCTGCTGCTGGCCGATTCACAGGGGCGCCGCCTGCCGGCCCGCCTGGTAGGCAGCCGCAGCGACAAGACCGTCGATTTATGTGTCGAGTTGCCTGTGCCCGGGGCCGCCGGAGCGGGATGCGAGCCGGACGGGTCCTCAACCGTGTGCCAGCTGAGCCTGACGCCCGTGCGACTGCCGCCGCCCCCCGGGCTGCACGATACCGCACGCTGGGAACAAGCGCGACGCGGTTGGTTTGGAGCGATACAACCGAGCGCTCAGTGGGGCGAACAGAACCGGCCGTTCAGCGCTCCCGCGGGAATCCTGGGCAACAACGTCATCAGCGACCCGGCCAGCTGTTCCCTCTGGTTCTACGCGGACCAGATATTCTGGACGCCTCAGATGACACCCGATATCTCGGCCGCGATGCTGGTGCGGCGGAGTATCGACTGGTGGTTGACACAACGGGTCCGCGAAACGGGAGAAGTGGTCTGCTACTGGGACTTCGGCAACTTCCTGGATGCCAATGCCGGGCCGCTGATCGCGGCCTGGGATTATGTCGAGGCCAGCGGCGACGTCGCGTGGCTGGAACGTCGCATGGAGCGACTGGAGTTCATCGCCGAGTTTCTCGCGCGCCGCGATACGGATGGTGACGGACTGGTCGAGGCGGTCCAGAGCGGTAACCGTGGAACACTTCAACAGCCCGGCCGGTCGTGTGCCTGGTGGGACGCTCTCAATTGTGGCCACAAGGATGGGTACACCAATGCGCTGATTTATCGCGCGTGGCGATGCCTGGCAGACCTGGAAACGCGGCTGGGCCGGCATGAGCAGGCGACTCGCTATCAGACCTTGGCCGACCGCCTGAAGGAGGCCTACGCCAGGACCCTTTTCAATCCCGCCACGGGCTGGCTTGCCTGGTGGAAGAGCGAAGATGGAGAGCTCCATGACTACGCCTCGCCGATTGTGAACGGATTGGCGATCGAGTACGGGCTGGTGCAACCGGAGCCGGGTCGGGTGATCCTCGACCGTTTGTGGGCGAAGATCGACGAGGTCGGCTTCCAGCGGTTCGATCTGGGCATACCGCCGATGCTTGTTCCGGTGCTGCGGAGCGATTATCTGCAACCCGATGCCATTGGCATTCCGCAACGCGAAGACGGAACGGACACGGTCGGACACTATATGAACGGCGGTATCACGGCCGGTCAAACACTGCATTTCCTGGCTGCTCACTACGTCGTCGGCCGGCCCGAAAGGGCTGATCGAGTGCTCGACGCGATGCTCACCCGGCAAGCCGAAGGAAAGTTCCAAAATGGCGTCCAAGACGCCGGCGGGCAAGGCATTGACTGGACAGACTGGAGCGGAAACGCGACCGGCTACGAGGGCTACCTGGCCGACAGTTTTCGTTTCCTGCAGGCCGTGCTGCTGCGTGAGCCGGCGATGCGTGCCCGCTATTACCGGCCGCTCCATGGACCCGCTGACAACTAGCGCGGTGGTCGGCGGCCCCCCACGGCGATGGCCCCGCGAGTCCATTTCGGGAGCTCGCTGGTCGACTTCCAACGACGCGACACGGCGGGGAGCCACCATGCGGCAGGACCCCGGGCGCGAGGTGCTGCGAGCGGCAGTACCGTCGTTCGGCATGGGCACATCGCATGTTTCCCCCGCCCGTCGTACGCAAGCCGCGGGGGACAGGCAAGATAAGACCTGAACGAGCGCTGCTCGACCGCGAAAAACGGGCAACGAAGAACAAACGAAAAAACGGAAAACCTCCCCGTTTTCGCTCTTGCGACGCGGCGACGGATTCTTCTATACTCCCGCGTCTTGCTGCGCTGATCCCGCCGTTGCGGGTGATCGTTCGCCCCGGGAAACAGGCAAGCTGGGATACAGGCAACGGGGGGCCGGTCCTCCCCGTACCGACACTCTGGAGCAGACGCCGGCAGGACCAGACCGGAGACCCACCAGTGACCAGCGATAGGCAGGGAGGCAGACCGTGACGGCGAAGATGTTTTCAGGATTGATGGCCGTGCTGCTGCTTGGGCAACCGTTAGCGGCTCAAACGACACCCGCTCCACCTCCGGTCTCCGCCATGCCGGCCGACGGATCTGCCAACCCGGCGGCCAACACCGCGCCCGCCAATACCCCGGACGCCGCCTGGCGAGCGCCCGACGTGGGGCGGCAGCGGACGACCGCCACGCTATCTTCCGACGCTCCATCGTTGGACGCGCACAAAGTCCAGCCGACCACGGCGGCCGTGCCGATTCGCAGCGGCGGCAAAGACATGCTCCCCAACGACCAGGGGCAGGTGTGGCAGCAGTACGACATCAGCGTGTACAGTTCCAAAGTCCAAGGTGTCGCGCATCCGGAGCAGGCGATTATCGATTGGATTCTGCGCGAGACGGGGACGGAAGTCTGGTTTACGCAACCATTGGGTCTGTTGAGCGCGGACCAGAATACGCTGAGCGTGTACCACACTCCCGAGATGCAGCGGATCGTGGCCGATGTGGTGGGCCGATTTATCAATGGCACGCAGGACCCGCACGTCCTGGGACTGCGTTTGGTGGCCGTCAGCAGCCCCAGCTGGCGGTCCAATTACTTGCACCGTCTGCAGCCCGTCACGGTGCAAGCGCCGGGCATTGAGGCGTGGCTTGTGTCCCGCGAGGACGCGGCGCTGATGCTGGCCGAATTGCGACGCCGCAGCGACTATCGGGAACACGCCATGTCGAATCTCGTGTTCTATAACGGCCAGTCGCAGACGGTCGCCCAGCAACGTCCGCGCACCTACATCCGTTCGTATCGTGCGCGGCCGCAGGAGTCTGCCTGGGCGCAATATGACGTGGAACGTGCCCAACTGCAGGAAGGATTCACGTTGCAGATCTCCTCGTTGCTGTCGCAAGATGAACGGACGATCGACACGGTCCTCAAGTGCAACATCGATCAAGTCGAGAAGCTGTTGTCGGTGAGCGTCGACCTGCCCGGCTTCAATGGGCAGGTACAGCGGGCGGAGATTCAAGTGCCGCAGCTGGCCAGTTGGCGGTTACACGAGCGGTTTCGGTGGCCGGCCAACCAGATTCTGCTGCTCAGCTGTGGCGTCGTGGCAACTCCGGGACCTGAGCGCCCGACGACCATGGGTCTTCCCATCCCGAACTTGTTTGCCTCCGCCGGTCGGGCCGACGCGTTGCTGTACATCGAGAGCCTGGGCAAGGCGAGCCAGGCGTTGCTGACGGGGCAGACGACGACGGGTGGCCAGACCCTCAATCCGGGAGCCCGCTACTGACCAAAGTGGTGGCGGGGGGACAGCGATGCCGGTCCGAAGGAGTGGCAGGCCGACCGCCGGCGACCGGTAGCTGGTCACCTCGACTTCCGCCGTATCGATCTCTACAATATCCGGCTCCAAGAGGCACGCTCTCGCGTAGGGCGGTGTTCATTCGGGCAGCCAACGTCACCGCATGGAACGAAACCTCCGCATGTCCACCATCTCGCAGCGCCGCGTCGTCATCACAGGTCTGGGCCTGATCAGTCCCTTAGGCATCACGACCGACGCGTTCTGGAGTGCGCTGACCGCGGGGCAAAGCGGGGTTCGCGCATTGGAGCAGTTGCCGGCTCAGCTACTGGCCATGCCCTGGGCCGCCGAGGCGCGGGACTTTACGGGAGACATCGAGGATTTTGGACCGCTGGAGAAGGAACAGCTGCGGTCGATTCGCAAAGGCATCAAGGTCATGTGCCGCGAAATCCAGATGGGTGTCGCGGCCGCGCAGCGCGCGCTGGTGGATGCGGGTCTCAAGCCGGGTGACTACGATGTGGATCGCACGGGTGTCGTGTTCGGCAGTGACTACATCCTGTCGGGTCCGGGTGAGTTTATCGATGCCATCGCCAATTGTCGCGACGCCCACAAACGGTTCGATTACGACCAATGGGCGGAGCAGGGAATTCCGCGAATCACTCCCCTCTGGCTGCTGAAGTACCTGCCGAACATGCCCGCCAGCCACATTGCGATCTACAACGACTTGCGCGGTCCCAGCAACTCGCTGACCATGCGTGAAGCATCCGCCAACTCGGCCATCGGGGAAGCCAGCCAGCTCATCGCGCGTGGCAGCGCCGACACGATTGTCGCGGGCGCCACCGGAACGCGAGTGCATCCGCTGCGGACGCTGCACGTCGTGCTGCAGGAGGAGATTGCCACGGGCGGAGACGATCCGAGCAAGGTCTGCCGGCCTTTCGACAAGCGGCGTGCCGGTATGGTGTTGGGGGAGGGAGCCGGTGCCATCGTCCTTGAATCGCTCGCATCGGCCCAGGCCCGCGGTGCGCGGATCCTGGCGGAAGTCATCGGCTCCGGATCCTCGACCGTCATGAATGCACGCGGCGTTGGCGATCTGCGTGCCGCCACCCGGATCACCTTGAGGCAGACCTTGCGCAGTGCTCGACTCGACGCGGAAGCAGTGGGACACATACATGCCCATGGCCTCTCGACCAGTCGCTCGGACGCGGAAGAAGCCCAGGCCATCGACGAAGTTTTCGGGAGACGCGCAACGCCCGTGCCGGTCACGGCGGTCAAAAGCTATCTAGGCAACGCGGGGGCAGCATGTGGTGTCATGGAATTGATTGCCAGCGTGCTGGCGATGCAGCACGGAAAGCTGTTCCCCGTCCTCAACTATGAAACACCTGACCCGCAATGCCCAATCCAGGTCGTATCTTCCTGGGACGTCCCTCCGGGTGATTCTTTTGTGAGCGTCAACGTCACACCCTTGGGGCAAGCCAGCGCTTTAGCAGTGGGCCGCTGCGAGGCCGCTTAGGCGTCGAGTCGCTGGATGCGAGCTCCATGAGGGGCCGCCAAGGGCCGTCGCGGTTCGCCGCAGCGGGGAGGTGTCGAGGGTGTTCGGGGCACCATCCGGCGTGCCACAATGGTGGCGCCCCCGCCGCCTCGGCGTTCGGAGACCGCTCGGCTTTTTTCCTGCCGGGGCCCGTTTTCGGGGAAGAAAACCGCAGTCAGACAACCGCCTGATCATCCTCCGGTGGGCCGCCCGCGGCGGCCCACCGCGACGTACTCGCGGTCCTTTTCCGAACACGGAAGTAGCGGTGGGCAAACGAATTAGGTGTGTGCATACATGGTCTTCGCGAGCCTCTGGGCCGAGGGTCTTCAGGTACCCGGTCGACGGATGGTGATCACCGTCGGCTCGCTTGACACCTCCGGACAATGCCTGTATTCTAGCGGGATTAAAATCACACTAAGTTGTGATTTTGGAAGGTGTTCGAGCGATTTTCAGTCGCAGGAACCGCTCCGGCGGGAGCGGGTTGTTGTTTGTCGCGCCACGCGTGGGACCGACGGGCATGGCCGAATTGGCATTGCAGGGCGTGTCCAAGATTTTTGCGAACCACGTGGCGGCTGTCCAGGACCTGAATCTCACGATTCGTGATCAAGAGCTGGTCGTGCTGGTTGGGCCGAGTGGTTGCGGCAAGACGACGACTCTGCGGCTGATTGCCGGCCTGGACGATCTCAGCCATGGCGCGATTCGATTCGACGGCCGGTTGGTCAACCAGGTACCGCCCCGGAACCGAAACGTCGCGATGGTGTTTCAGCACAGCGCTTTGTATCCGCACTTGTCGGTATACAACAACATCGCGTTTGGTTTGCGGATGCGGTATGGCGGCCATGGGATTCAGCAGTGGTGGACGCGGTTACGACATCCGATCAGGCGGCCGACCTTGATGTCGAGCCAGGCGATCGGAGCGGAAGTGCTCCGTGCTGCTCGGATCTTGGCCCTCGATCACTTGCTCGACCGCCTGCCGCGCGAGCTGTCAGGTGGTGAGCGACAACGGGTAGCTCTGGGAAGGGCCATCGTCCGCCGACCGGCGGCGTTTTTGTTGGATGAACCGTTATCGAGCCTGGATCCTCAGTTGCGAGGGGAAATGCGACGGGAACTGAAGCGTTTGCAGCGACAACTAGGCGCGACAATGGTCTACGTCACGCACGACCAGGCGGAAGCCATGGCGTTGGGTGATCGAATGGCGGTGATGCATGGGGGGCGACTGCAGCAAGTCGGCACGCCCCGCGAAGTGTACGAGAGGCCGGCGAACTTGCCCGTGGCGAGGTTCGTGGGTGAACCGGCGATGAATATCGTGCCAGGCTGCGTGCGGCGAGGCGGTGATGGGTACCGATTTTTCGGCGGCGGCCTGTCAGTACCGCTGCCGCGGGCGGAAGAAAGATGGGGCCTGAGCGGACTCGCATCCGCGGATGGCCTGGCGACGGTATTGGGCATCCGCTGCGAGCATTTGTCGGTGGTGATCAGTGATCCGGCGGGCCAGTTAGGCCGGGACGGGGCGATTTCCCCCGCCGGCCAGTCCCCCGCCGGCCAGTGGGAAGCGCGCGGCGCGCGGCACTGGTGCGGCCAGGGTCGTGTCTTGGATTTGGAACGGCTGGGAGCCACGGTCATGGCCAGGGTGGGTGTTTTGCCGCGAGCCGGGGAGTGTAAGAGTTCAGACGAAGAATTGAGGAAGCACGGATCAACGCGTGACGAAGCGGGACGCACGGTATTGGCGGTAGCGCTCCCAGCGACGCGAACGGTGCAGATGGGCGCGCACGTTGCGATGTTCATCAACACAACTCAGACCCATTTGTTTGACGTCCGCACGGGCCAGAATTGCATGCGGGTGACAATCGAGTCGTCCGGAGAATCCACGGATCTTCCAGGTTTGGACCGCGAACCATAAAGACGGAAATCAAGACCTAACATGAATCCAAACGAGTTGCTGCGAATCGTCGACTCGCTTCACCGCGACAAGAACATTGAACCAGAAATCGTTTTCCAGGCGATTGAATCGGCACTGGTCACGGCGGCTAAACGTCAGTATGGCGAGGAGTCGGACATTGTCGTCCGCATCGCGCGCGAAAACGGCGCCATCGACGCCAGCTGTAACGGTGAAGCGCTCGATCCCGAAGAGATGATTGGACGCATTGGGGCCCAGACGGCCAAACAGGTCATCATTCAGAAGATTCGAGAAGCCGAACGTGATTCGCTGATCGACGAGTATGTGGAGCAGATCGGCCAGATGGTGTCGGGCGTGATTCAACGCTGCGAAGGCGGCGCGGCAACCGTCACACTGGGGAGTCTCGAGGCGATCCTGCCCCGCAGCGAGCAGATCCCGGGTGAGTCGCATCACCCGAACGAGCGGATTCGAGCGGTCATTTTTGAGGTCAAACCCCAAGGGAGCCGCGTGAAAGTCGTGCTCAGCCGCACGCGTCCTCAACTGGTCCAGCGGTTGTTCGAACAGGAGATTCCCGAAATCGCGGAGGGAGTCATTTCGATCAACGCCATGGCCAGGGAACCGGGATACCGCAGCAAGGTGGCGGTCAGCAGCAGCGACCAGCGCGTTGATTGCGTGGGAGCTTGTGTCGGTGTGCGGGGCAACCGCATCAAGAACATTGTCGACGAACTGGCCGGTGAACGCATCGATATTGTGCGCTGGAACGACGACCCGGAGGTCCTCATTCCCAATGCGCTGCAGCCGGCTGAAGTCGATCAGGTCTTGTTGTGCGACATGATCGGACGAGCGATCGTGCTGGTCCGGGAGGACCAGCTTTCGCTGGCCATCGGCCGGCGCGGCCAAAACGTCCGACTGGCCAGCAAACTGTGCGGCTGGGACATCGAAATCATGACCGCCGACGAGTTGGAAGAACAGATTGAACGCGCGGTCGGCGGGTTCAGTTCGCTGGAGGGAGTCAATGAAGAGTTGGCGCAAGCCCTGGTAGAACAGGGATATTTGTCATACGATGATCTTTCTGTCATCGAACCTGACGCGCTGATGGAAATGGGCGGACTGACGGCCGAGCAGGTCGAGCGGATTGTGGAACAGGCGGAGCAGCGAGCGGAAGAAGCGGAGCAGGCGGCGGCGGCTGAGCGGCGGCGCCAGCGAGAGCAGCAGCAGGAACCGGTGAACGAACCGGCACCGGCCGCGGATGTGGTCGACACGAGCGACTTGGACGAGAGCATCGAGACAACGGAACCTGACGCATCCCAGAGCGACATCGAATTGGAAGAACTGGTCGGCGGCAACGCCGACGAGGCGTTCGGGCGGGAGGCGGAGGAATCCGGGCGGGAGGCGGAGGAATCGAGTGACGCGAGTGCCTCGCCCAACGAACCGCCGGCGGAAGACGACGCGGGCCAGCAAGCTGCCTCCTGACAACGAAGATCCGCACCGTTCCCGGACCGCCGGCATGCCGTTCGCGTGATACGTCGGACGACGAGGCCTTTCCGGGGTGGAAAAGGGCTGATGACGGCGAGCGGTGGGGGTGCCACACCAGGGGGTTGGCCCCGCCCTAGTTCGCGGCACCACCACGGTGCATGATCCTGCCCCAGGCACTGTTGCTGGGCCGGCATGAATGCCGCTCTGGCGATCGGTGGTGCCTGTCATGGTGAGTCGGCGAGCCGCCAGCGGCTCAACCAATCGTTCCCAATGGTTGCCGGGAACGCCGCACAATATAGGAGAACGCGGAAATGATTTAACATGGTCGCAACCGGACGTTCGAGCGATATAATCAACTGGCATTATCGCTCGGCTATTACAGGAGGGCGCACGTGCCCATTCGTATTTACGCGTTAGCCAAAGAGCTGGAGATGGACAGCAAGGAGCTGGTGGATGTCTGCACACGGGCGGGCATTCCCGGAAAAGGCTCTGCGCTGGCCAGCCTCAACGACGATGAAGTAGCCAAGGTCAAAGCCTTTCTGCGTGGTCCGGCCGCCTCGTCAGGTTCCGCCGCCGGCACGACGCCGGCCGGCCGGTCGGCTGCCGGGCTCAAGGTGGGGCGCAGCAGCGGCGGACTGCGGGCACGTACGACATCTTCGGCGGGTGTGTCCTCGCCAGACGTAGCGGGATCGGTCCCTGACGGTCCGATCACGCGTGAGGACTATATTGCTCCGACCGGGTTTGGCGGAAAAATTCGGGTGATCGACGCGCGCTCGAAAAAGCCGCGACCGCAGGAAACCCAACAATCCGAGCCGGTGGAATCGGAACTGGTGCCGGAGGCGACAATGGAGCCGGACGAGCTCGCAGCGTCCGAGCAGCCAACCGAACCGGTCGCCAGCGAACCGCTCGCTCCTCCACCGGCACCCGCCGAGAAAGCTCCCCCTTTGGCCCAACTGGTCCGTCCGGAAAGCGATCTGTTGCGTCCGCTGGAATCGCGTGAACCGGGTTCCATCCGCGTGATCGGCGCTCCGAAAGCACGCAAGAAGCCCGATCGCGATCAGAAACCGAAACGCCGTGCACCGGTCATCAATGTCGCGCCGGCTCCCATGCCGGACGTCCGGCAGCCCTCTCCCGCTGCCAAAGCCGAAGAGCCGAAAACGCAGAAGCCGGAGATTCGCTTGCCCAAAGAAGCGCTCACGCTCCGCAAAGGTCAGCGTCGCCCGCCACTTGAGCACCTGACGGAAAAGAAATCCAAGAAGGAGCCGAAACGCCGCGTGGACGAACCGGCTCCGGTCGACGACGAGGAGGCAGCGGTGGAGGTGTCCAAACGCGGGCGGAAGCTGCCAAAACCGGAAGTTCAGGAAGCGGGACTGGCAGGTATGGCCAGTGCCCGCGCTGATCGCAAGGCCCGGCGGGCCACGCGGAAAGCGAAGGACGCCTTTCCGGCCGACCGTGAACAGGAAACTCCCACCCCCCGTAAACGCCGTACGCTGGTCCACCGAGGGACCAACACCGCGGCTCCTCGCAAAGGAAAAGTAGCCCTGGAAATCCCCTGCACCGTCCGTAGCTTCTCCGAAGCGGCTGGCGTCAGTGCCATGCAGATCCAAAAAACGCTCATGGCCATGGGCGTGATGTTGACCATCAATTCCACCATTGAAACCGAGCATGTGGAAATGCTCGCCGCCGAGTTGGGGGTCGACCTGGAACTGAAGCAGCACGAATCGCTCGAAAACTCCCTGATCAGCTCGATCCGGGCCATCGAGGACGAACCGGAACAACTGGAACCGCGGGCCCCGGTCATCACGTTCCTGGGCCATGTGGACCACGGCAAGACCTCGCTGCTCGACCGCCTGATCGGCATCAACGTCGTGGACGGCGAGGCCGGCGGGATCACGCAGCACATACGGGCCTATCGGATCAAGAAAGACGGCCGCCCCATTGCCTTTGTCGATACGCCGGGGCACGAAGCATTTACCGAGATGCGGGCCCGCGGGGCCAACGTCACCGATATCGCGGTACTGGTGATCGCGGCCGACGACGGTATCATGCCCCAAACGGAGGAAGCGATCAGCCATGCCCGAGCGGCTGGAGTACCGATTGTCGTGGCGTTGAACAAGAGCGATCTCCCCGGGGCCGATGCGAATCGCGTGATGACCCAAATGACCGAACATAACCTGATCCCGAGCCAATGGGGTGGGGATGTCGAGGTTGTGCCAACCAGCGCGATCACCGGCCAGGGAATGGACGAGTTATTGGAGACCATCCTGACGATCGCCGACCTCAACGAATATCGGGCCAACCCGAACCGCGACGCCGTCGGGACCTGCCTGGAAGCCGAGCAAGAGGGCGGGCGGGGTGTGATTGCCAAGCTGATCGTCAAGAATGGCACGCTGCATGTGGGTGACATCATTCTGTGCGGGGCCACCTACGGTCGTGTCAAAGCCATGTACGATACGCTCCGACCCACCGTGCGCGTGAAATCGGCTGGCCCCTCGACGCCCGTCAATATCACCGGCCTGGACATCGCTCCCGAAGCGGGCGATCGATTCTATGTGTTGCAGGATATCAGCCAGGCTCGCGAAATCGCCGGCCAACGCGAGAATCAGTCGCGTCAACGATCCCTGTCGACGACCACGGTTCGCATTTCCTTCGAAGATTTCCAACGGCGACTGGCGGAAGGTCGGCTGCCGGGTACCGGCAACCAACCGGTCACCGTCAACTTGATCATTCGAGCAGACGTGCGCGGTTCCATCGAGGCGATCCAGAAGGAACTCGGCAAGCTCCAGCACCCGGAAGTGCAAATCAAGATCCTGCAGGCGTCCGTGGGGGGTATTACCGTGGCCGACGTGACACTGGCTTCCGCGTCCGAGGCGGTGATTATCGGGTTCAACGTGATCCCCGATGACGCGGCGCGATCCCTGGCGGATGATCGTCGAGTCGAAATTCGTCGTTACGACATTATCTATAAAGTGACCGACGATCTGCGGGCCATGCTCGAAGGAAAGCTCAAACCGGAAGAACGAGTCATCGAACTCGGGCAGGCACTGGTCAAACAGGTCTTCTCCATCAGTCGCGTGGGGGCCATTGCCGGTTGTTACCTGGTCCGCGGTACCATCGAACGTGGCTGCCGTATTCGCGTCAATCGCGACGGACGAACGATCGGAGAATACGACCTGGAGTCGTTGCGACGGGAAAAAGACGACGTCAGGGAAGTGACTCGCGGCATGGAATGCGGTATCAAGCTGTCCGGCTTTAACGATGTGAAGCAGGACGACGTCCTGGAAGCGTACAAGATTGAGGAAGTGGCCCGCACGCTGTGAGCCTGCCGATTTTCCCGGCCCCGGCGGCTCGCTTCGGTCAGCAACGCCGCTTTGTTCCACCACCTGCAGAACCCGAGCGATGACATCCCGACGACTACTCAAGGCAGCCGAGGCAATTCGAGAGGTGGTCAGCATGACCATCTTGACCGAATTGCGAGATCCGCGGATCAGCGATGTCACGGTGACGTACGTGGAAGTCGCGCCCGACATGCGGCAGGCCAAGGTGCACGTGTCGATCATGGGTGACGAGGCGAAGCAGCAACTGGCGATTTACGGCCTGCAAAACGCTTCCGGCTTCCTGCAACAGAAAATCGCCCGCCGCATCGACACCCGCTACACGCCCCGACTCCGCTTTGTCCTCGACCAAGGTGTGAAACACTCGCTGGAGGTAAGCCGCATCCTCAGTGAAGTGCTGCCCCACGACGATGAGGAAACGGACGAGCAGGAGGGAGCAGGCGAGGACGATTCATTGGACCTGGATGACGCTCCAGAGGAGGTGACAACCGACGATTTGGAGCAGCCTCCCGAGACAAGCTGAGAGCGTGCACGCAAACTGACACCAGAGCCCCAACCGCGGGAGACAACATCACACTCCCGGCTGTCGCACCGAAACCTGACGGCGTGGCAGCCGTTCGCGTTCGCCAGGAAATACCCCCCCACCCGTTCCGGATTCGTGGCCCCTGCCGGTGCTTCGCGGTGACGGTTCCTATGCCCCAACACCACGTTTTTCCCCCAGACTACAGAGAGGTTCGAATCACTGTATGAGTGCCTCTAACCGCGCAGCGAAACTGACCAAAGCTCACAAGGTCCTGAAAAAGCACTACAAACCGCACTCGGTGGCCGATCGACCGGTGCTCGAACATCTGCTGCATGCCTGCTGCCTGGAATTTGCACCGCACGAAGCGGCGGATGAGGCCTTTGCCAAGCTGCAGCAGGCTTACTACGATTGGAATGAAGTCCGCGTGACAACCGTTTCGGAATTGAGCGAAGTCATGACCGGGCTCCCCAAACCGTCGGAAGCCGCCTCGCGGCTCAAACGCTGCCTGCAGTCGGTCTTCGAATGCTACTACTCCTTCGATTTGGAGCATCTCAAGAAGGAGAACATCGGCAAGGCGGTCAAACAACTGGAGCGGCTCGACGGGATCTCCTCGTTCGCGATCGCGTTCGTCACACAAAATGGCCTCGGCGGTCACGCGATAGCGGTCAGCGACGACGCTTTGGAAACGCTGAGAATCATCGGGGTAGTCAGTGACGAAGAAGCCCAAGAGAAACGAGTTCCGGGGCTGGAACGGGCCATCGCCAAGAACAAGGGAGTCGAGTTTGGGTCGCTGTTGCATCAGCTCGGCGTCGATTACGGTTCTTCTCCATTCTCGCCCCGCGTGCGTGCGGTGATTCTCGAAATCGCTCCCGATGCCAAGGAACGATTTCCCAAACGCAGTGGCAGAAAAGAGGGTGGTGAGGGGGGTGAGCACGAGCCCCCGGCAGCGGAACCGCAGCAATGTTGCGAGGGGGGAACGAGCCCGCCGACGTCCCCCCCCACCAAAAAGACCGCGAAGAAGAAAACAACCGGTGACAAGTCGACAGCGGAGCCCAAGAAGAAGACGAGTTCCAAAGGACTGGCCAAGAAAAAACCCCGTTGAACACGCCGACTCGACGGTTGCCTCTCGGCCCCCCCCGTGACACGTTTTCGTGGCAAGGTCGTCGCCGAGATCACCGAAGCTCTTGGCGCCGGAGCGTGCCCCGGGACCATTCGCCCCTCGGGAGCGATTCCCGCTTCCGGTGCCAGCGAACCGTCATCCGCCCCGGGACGAAAAGAATTGCCCCGTCGGCCGCGCCCCCGCTGCCCAGCTGACCCGCTCGGGAATACAATCGTCGAGGCTTGGCTGGTGATCGCCAATCCGGCGAATCGTGTCTTCCGCGAAGGTCCCACCGGTGTGCTTGTGTGGGGTCTCCGGATTCGGAATTCGGGCACCATTGTCGCCATTCAACGATCGCAGGGAGAGATGTCATGGGCAGAGATCTGGCAGAACAACTGGACCGGCCCGGTCGTGCGAGTCAAGGGTCAGGCGGCGATCGCCCCGGCCGTCGTCCCGGTATCCGACCAGCACCTCGGTCGCGCAGAAGCCTCATCGCCGCAGTTCTCGCGTCGCTGTTGTTCGGCGGCGAACTGTATCCACCGCAGTTACTGCAGGCCCAACTGCCGGAAGATCCTCCGCGCGTTATCCGCGCTGACGAGACTCTCACGGAGGAACAGAACGACCACGTCGAAGCCGTGACGCTCTTTGCTCACGGACGCGTCCTGCTGCAACGCGGGCTGCAGGTCGACGGTGCTCAACAACAGCAGGAATTCGGCGCCGCCCTGCGGCAATTCCAGCGTGCCTGGTGGTTTGATCACGAGCTGGTCTCCATCCTGGAGGATATCGTGCCGCTGGCGTTTCAACTGGATCGCAAGTTGGAGGCCACGCGCTACCTGATCATTGCGGCGCAACAGCAGGAGCTTCCGGTCGAGTTGCTGGAACAGGTCGCGGCTCAATTGGCGGACTTGGATGAATTCGACCTGGAGCAGTCGCAACTGGCCCTTGAGTTGTATCAGAAGGTCAAGCAACTGCGAGGCGATGCCGCCGACCTGGTCACGCAATTCGAGATTGGCCGGCTGTCGTTGACGGTTGGCAAGTTCGCCCAGGCGGCCGAGGCTTTCTCGGCCGTCCAGCAAGCTCTCGAGGATCCCAACAGCGAGATCGCCACACCGGCCGTGCGCGACCAATTGCTCCAGCACCCGGAAATCACTTACGCACTCTTGGGTGAGTGCTATTTGCGATCCGAGAGGCTGGATGCGGCGGAAGCGGCTTTTCGAACGGCCGAGAAGGCCAAACCTAACGCCGCCATTCTCGGTTTCCGGCTGGCGCTGGTCGAATATGAACGCGGTCACCGGGAGACCGCCTTGCAGCACCTGGACCAGTATTTCGCCGCCAAGACCACGGCGGCTGGTCTGGCTCCCTATGTCCTGCTGCGGGAACTGATCGATGGAACGGACGTCACTGGCGACCAACAGGTGGCTGTATCGAGCGGGGAACCGGAAACTGCGGCGAGCGACCAGGATCGCACGGCAGCTCCACCACCCAGCAGCACGTTGATCGACAAGCTGAAACAGCTTGCGCAAGCGGACCCCAACAACCCGTTGTTGGGCTATTTCCTGGCCGAAGCACTGCGTCAATCTCAGCAATGGGATGAAGCCGCAACGCTCTACAAGTTGTTGCTGGAGCAGAAGCCGGCCATGGAAGGATATCGCGGACTGGTGGAAATCTATCTGAGTCAGCAGCAGCTCGAGCCGCTCCTGCTCCAGCTCGGAGAAGTGGCCTGGAAGACCGGCTCGCTCGACCCTCTCGGTTCGAGCATTGCCACGATCGTGGCGGATCAAGCCCTCCTCGATCGACTGACGCAGACCGCACGCAGCTGACCGCCCAGCCCGATCAGCCGGTCCCGCACGGCATCCTGATGGCCGTGGCATTGTTACAGGGGCAAGCCGGGCACGTGGACC
The DNA here is from genome assembly GCA_963802295.1 of uncultured Planctomycetota bacterium. Taxonomy (GTDB): domain Bacteria; phylum Planctomycetota; class Planctomycetia; order Pirellulales; family Pirellulaceae; genus JAJRVM01. Next base: position 80,256 of record CAWDIM010000027.1, read on the forward strand.
TGGCCATGGAGTTCTCGAATGATGGACTGAAACAGCCGGGTCCGGCCGCCGGCCAGTGTGCCGTCAGCCTGGCCTTTCAAATGCTGCAAGCGGATCAACCGCAGCGTGCCGCGGAGCTGTTCCAGCGGGTCTTGGACGAGAAATTGCTCCCCGACAAATTAGCGGAGGTGCATTTCTACCTGGCGGGGGCTTGGACGTTGGCCAAAGACACGGACAAGGCCCTCGAGGCGGCCCGCCAGGCCGGCCGCCTGGAACCCACTTCACCGCGCATGCTATCGCGCGAACCGTGGGTGCTGTACCAGGCCAAACGGCTGGACGAGGCCCAGACGAGTTACGTGGACCTGCTCGGCCGCTTCGACTCCAATTTCGATTCCCCCGAGAACCGTGAGGTGATGCGGGATCTCCGTCTGGCCCTGTCCGCCATCGCGGTCGAGCTGCATGACCTGAGCGGGGCGGAAGCATGGTTGCAGGAAGTGCTGGATGAGTTCCCGGAAGACATTGGTGCCTTGAACGATCTAGGCTACCTGTGGTGCGACCAGGGCAAGCACCTGCAGCGCTCGTTGCGCATGGTGCAACGGGCCGTGGAAGCCGAACCCGACAACATTGCCTACCGCGACAGCCTCGGCTGGGCCCTGTTCCGGTTGGGACGTTATCAGGAAGCCGTAGGGGAACTGGAAAAAGCCGCCCAGGGCGATAAAGTTGATGGCGTCATACTCGAACATCTGGGCGATGCGTACGCCGCCGCCGACCAGCCGGCCAAGGCGTTGGAGGCGTGGCGGAAAGCCGCCCAGGCGTTCCAGCAGCAGGAAGACAACGAGCGTCACCAGGCCGTGGAAGCGAAAATCCAGCACAATTCCACTCGGTGAGACAACCTCGCCCTCGTGCGGCGCAAGCGGATGCCTGACGGCTAGGGACTGACGACCGAGCTCCGCGGGCCTCACCGCTCGATAACGGGCCCAAAATCCGGACTTCATAACCAGAAAAAAAAGGCAGAATAGCGATGGCTGGCCATTCACATTGGGCGGGTATCAAACACAAGAAGGCGTTGATCGACAACAAGCGGGGAAAGTTGTGGAGCAAACTCTCGAAGGCCATCATTGTCGCCGCGAAAATGGGAGGGGGAGACCCCGACATGAATATCCGCCTCCGCACGGCGATCATGGACGCCAAGGCGGTCAGCATGCCGAAAGACAACATCGAGCGTGCCGTCAAGAAAGGGACGGGGGAACTCGAGGGAGGTAATTTTGAAGAGGTGCTGTACGAAGGATACGCCACGGCCGGCGTGGCCGTCATGTGCGATATCATGACCGACAACCGCAACCGCACAGCGCCGGAAATCCGCAAACTCTTTGAAGTCTCGGGCGGCAAGCTGGGCAGCACCAACTGCGTGGCATGGATGTTTGACCGGAAGGGCCTGTTCGTTATCCCCGCCGGAAAGATTGAAGAAGACCGGCTGATGGAAATCGCACTCGAAGCAGGAGCCGACGACGTGAAGCAAAGCGGTGCCAATTTCGAAGTGACCTGTGATCCTGAAATGTACTCGAGCGTCTCCGAGGCGCTGGATAAGGCCGGCATCTCCGTGCAAGCCAAGGAGATCACTCGCATCCCTCAAAACACGGTGGCACTGGGCGTGGATGACGCGCGGAAAGTGCTGAAGCTGCTCGAGGCACTGGACGACCACGATGATGTGCAGAGTGTGTCGGCCAATTTCGACCTGTCGGATGAAGTCCTGGCGGAAATCGAGGCCGGCAGCTGAGCCGTGGACAATCCCTACCAGAGCCCCCCAGCGACAGAGAGTGGCGCCGGCCTTCGTTTGCCGGAGTTGCGTCCCGGCGTGCGGGCCACCTTGATTGCTCACGGACTGCTGTTTCGCCTGCTGGTGATTGACGCCCCGATCGAAGCCACGCTCTCGTTCAACGGCCGCAGTCTCTCCGATACGGTCACCATCAACCAGCAGGTGGTGGCCCGCAAAACCTCCTGGTGGCGCATCACTCCGCGACTCTCCTTCACCCTCCGCGCCGGTGAGGAAGTGATCGCGGGGCAGGTAGAAATCCGCGTCTGGCCGTGGCTGGCCCTCCGCGGTTTTCGCGTCACGATCGCTGACCGCGTCGTGTACACGGAAGGCCGTCTTGGCCGGTAACTGGACGCGCCGCCCGCCAGCCCCGTCGACGAGCACTTCCCGCTCACTTCTTCTGCCTTTTCTTCTCCTTCTTTTCGCTACCGTGTTTGATCTTCTCCCAGTAGCGATCGAAGGCGCCTTCCTCCTGGAAAGCGGGGCTGTTGTCGAGATCGTGGCATTCCAGGCATTTCTTTTCGGCGTCTTTCAATTCGAGGATCTGCTGTTGGCGCAGCGCCTGCATTTCGTCTTCCTCGACTTCGATATCGCCGTTCTCAGCCGCCGTGTGCCGGGCACCCGGTCCGTGGCAGTTTTCGCAACCGACATTGATCAAGTCCGGCGTTTCCTCCAGGCTCAGGAACCCGGAGACATACGGGAAGTACTTCTGCGGATTCCACCCCACCACGTGGCAGCTGAGGCATTCCGGATCATAGTTACGCGGAATCTTGCTGCGTTTGGGGGGATTTTGCAGCGTGGCGTAGGCATGCGAGTGCCGCGCTGCGTGTTCGTCGCGTCCCTCCAACCAGATCTTGTATTCCTCTTCATGGCAGTCTTCGCAGGCCTTCGAGCCAATGAACTTGCCGCCGCCCGGCAGTTCCAGCGGGCGCAGTCCCAGTCCTTCGAAGCCGGCTTCCTTGATCTGATCCTGATAACTCTCCAGTACCCGCAACAACTCCTCCGAATCCGGAAAACGCGCGTCGAGCGGAATACGCTGATAACGCAGCGGCGTGGCCGGATCGTCAAAGAGCGCCACCACTCCGGCAAACATACCCTTGGTTCCCACATCCACCAGCTGGCAATCCGTGCCTCGGATGATTTCGGGCTGTATGGTCGGTTCACCCGCGCCACCGGTCGTGATCACCAATTTGAACTGCGGGAATTTCTGTCCCAGCTCAATGGATTCCTCCGTCGTCGCGTGGGCAATCAGCACATAGAGATCACACCGCGCCTGCTGCAGCTTCGGCCAGACTTCCCGGATACCTTCTTCGGCGGGCCGCATCGTGATGTCGTCGTTGTGTACCAGCTTCTGATTGCGTGGTCCCAGCACGGCCGTGATACCGATCTTCTTGCCCCCCTGCTCCACGACAAGATAGGAGGACATGATCGACGAATCCCACACCGTCACGTTGGCCGACACAAACGGATTGGGATCGACGTTCCCAATCACCCCGACCAGTTCGCTGGCCGGCAGCCGCAGATCGTCGGGTCCCAGGGCAATCGCCCGATAACCCATGGTGCTCAGGCCGTTAATCGTGAATTGGAACTTGATTTCGGCCTGACGTCCAAATCGCCGCACCTGGTTGCCGGCATCAATCGGAATCACCGGCCAGCCTTTGTCACCAAGCTGTTTGATGAGCGTACTGCGTCGCACCAGGCCGCCATTCTGGTTCTCCAGTCCGGAACAGCCGCAAGGCTCTAAATACCCGTACTGGCGCCCGGTAATCACCAACGCCAGGCGAGGCTTGGGCCAGCCCACAAACAGGGGCTCGCGAACAGGCGGAGTGGTGACGCGATGTGACGAGTCAGCGCGAGTCGACCCGCCAGAAGCTGCCTGCTTCGCTGGCGGATCAGGCACCCCGGGCGGCGAACCCGCTCCGCTCGATTCCACCGAGACCATTTCGCCGGACAGGTCGATCGCGGCCGGTGCGCCACGAGTTGGCTGCGGTGGCGTGGCCAACGATGCACTGCCAGCACTCTGGAGGCCACTGGGAATATCACCATCGAGGGAGTTTTCGACGGGACTCTCCGCACTCGCCAGAGTCGCTCGATCGGGCGGGGCATCCATTGCATCGCCGACCGATGCGAGCCCGTCGGCTGCACTGCTCAGGGCGCCCTCGCCGTCCAGCTGGGCGGCGCGTACCCCGGGCACACCGGTCTGTTCGCGCGAAACCGCCGGGCTACTCAGGCCCGCTGTCTCGGCGGCGTCCGCCCCCGTTTGCTGCGGAGCTGCCGAACCGCCGGGCCGCGAACAACCGCTCACCATGCCCACCATGCAGAGGACCGCCGTGACCACTCGTAATGCATCCTGCAACGCTACTCCGTACCGATTCATACAACTGACTCCGTTCATCATGTTCAAGAGTCTAGGGGGAATTTTTCTTGCGCGATCTCGCTCTTGCCCAATCACCAGACAACGCTCCACCATCCAACCGCTGGTCTTCTCACCGCCAGCCCACCAGTGAACCACGGGAGACGGCGGCCAAAGGGACTGGTCATGGCCGATCAACAGCTCACTCCACGGAGAACTTCACGTCGATCGGGATCTGTTTGGTCTGGGGATGAGTGGTCTCCAAAACGATGCGACCGTGCTTGGCCAAATCAGAGCCCAGGCGGTTGATGGGCGGCAACGTCGTATCAACTTCGATGGTCACCTGGTACCTCAGCGCCTTGCCGTTGCTCAGCTCCTGAGGTGGACTAATGTTCACCTGCAGATAGCCTTCCGGATCGATCTTACCGACAGAGAATCTCGTTTCGTACCGGTGCCGCCCTTTGACAAACAACTGCAATACGGCTTTGGCAGTCTGGTTCTGCTTCAAGGCTCCCAACCTCACCAAGTTATTGCGAGGTTCAAAAACGGGCGTCGATGCGATGATGATGTCGCTCTCCACCTGACCATGAATCGGCAAATGCACGGTCACCTCTTTGTCGACCATGGTTCTGACTTGAATTGTCTGGTTTATTGGCCCCAGGGGCAACCCAGGTTTGAGCGTCAACTTCGCCAGCAGGCCGCAGCTGGCCCCTTTCTCTTTTTCTACCTCTTCCTTGGGGAGCGGTTCGAAGGCGACGGCGAATTTATCGGCTGTTTCCACGTTTTCAAATTCCGCTGCCAAAACGTCGATCTTTTCGCTCCGGAAACCATACAGTCGAAATTCGGTGTCCGTTCCCGAATTGGATGACACCTGCCCGACCACGATTTCCTCTGGCAGGGCCCGAATCGTCTCGGTCACCAGCCCATGCAGGCCCAACCTGAGCAACTCTTGGTCCGGATCATTCGTGATGATCTCAATGGTCTGCCGGAAATCGGGACTGGACGACAACGCCTGCCCTTTCCATTCGACCGTGATGTCGGCGATCTCGCCGGGCGCGAATCCTTCGCCATTGATGGCACTGACCGTGCACTTGCAGGTGGTGCGTCCCACCGTCAAGGTCAGACGCTCGGTGCCGACGTTTTTGATGCGAAACACGTGTTGCATCTTGGTGTACTTCTCCATGCTGCCGAAATCGTAATCAGCACCATCGAGGACCTCAGCCTTGGGCCACGATTGGCCCGATCGTTTCTCCAGTTCCTGAGCCTGCAAGGCCCTCCCACGTGCAGCGATAGCGTCATATTGTTCGCGAAAGAAAAGTTCCTGTTTCCCGAACATCTCCATAGCCGTCGCGCCAAATCCGAACGCGACACCGATGGCGGTCGCGCCCGCCAAGACCTGCCAAGTCTTCATCAAAGGTCCCTCTCAAGTCGGCACGCCCGGGTGTTGCGGACACCCAGGCGAACAAAAAAGCATTAAGACATTGTCGTTCGCCCACCAGCCCCTGGCATGGTGTGACGCACCCTTAATCAGCGGGGGGATCGTCAGACCGTCGGCCCGCGGTTTTCGCGGGGCGAACGCAGGGGCGCATCGCCGTATCTCGGCACGATCGCGGTTCCCCTCGGTGCCGGATCTATTCGCCGCGAAGTCAGAAACGGAACCTGGACCACGGCGGTGCACCAGCAGCGGGTACCGATCGGGCCCGGACGCGCCGGGCTGAGGGACAGTCGGCGCTACGTGCCTTGTCCGGCTCGCCAAGGCGATCGACCGTTGGAAAGGCTCCCCTGGCGGCTGTCGTCCCCGCAAAACCACCGATCAGACCCCTGATACTAGTGATTTCTGGCTCTACGGATATCCTGCATCTTTTGTTCGACGTTGACACCCTCCTCCATCGCCAAAACGCCCCTCGAATGCACTAGCGCCCCACCGCCAGCCAACTCTTGCCTTTTCAGCTTAAGCTCCGCATGTGGCAGCAGTCCATCAAGCCGCAGTGCTTCAGCTGCCTCCCGCGCCGCACTGGTGTAGTCGCCAGCCAGGAAATAGTCCCACGCCAGCTGTGGCGCAGCACGTTACTGTTGGGATACAAGCGTACAGCCTGAGAGTGGGCATCGATAGCGCGTGGCAACAGATCCTGTCGCCCGGAGGACGCGTACATCAATATCAACCAGTCGCCGCAGCGGCGATAGAGGAGACTCGAATGGCGATCTCGCTGCAGCCACGCCGCGAGGGCCTGATCGAATTCCTGCAGACGCGCATCGGACGGATCGGCCATCCACTGCCGGCAGAGCAATTCCGCATACAGTTCGCACGGCTCGGCCCACCAGGGATCTGCCTGCGCCGCCACCAGGCACTTTTTCAACGATTCATTGGCGTTGGTGGTGGTCAGGGCCTGAGCAAAAGGTTCGCGAGCCGCCAGGACGGGTCGATACATGCTCAGGTACGACAGCAGCGCCAGCAACAGCGATCCCGCCAATCCCACCGTGAGGCCCCGTTTGCCGAAGGTCAGTCCGTATGGGGCCGGAGTGTGTTGCGAGCGACCCGTTTCCGCCACGGTCAGGGCCAGGGCAAGCAGTATCCACAGCACCTCCGCCACTCCTGGAAACGCGATCCCGCCAGCCGCCGACAAGTTGACTAATAGTGTCGCAGCGGCGACTAGCAGCGGCCCGCAGGTGAGTGTTCCGCCGATCACCCAGGGGTGCAGGAACCAAAGCGTTGTCCCAGCCGCCAGGGGCATAACCCACAGAATTTCCGGATTGACTGGCATATCCCCTGCCCACCCGGCTGGGAAAGCGAGCAGGATACCGATTCCCACCCCGGCATAAATCGGGACCCACTGCCGCCGCCCCGCGTCCGCCGGGGCACTCCCCTTTGCCGGTCCATGCGCATCAGACCGGTCGACTTCGTCCGCGAGGTAAGGACGCAGCTGCCAGAGGACTGCCACACCAACCAGCAGAAACACGCACAGTGCGGGCAGGCCGGCTGTGGCGGCGACCTCCAGGAGAAAATTGTGCGGGTCCGCCACCGTCTCACTGGCCTCTGGCAATTTGTGCTGCGTGTAAAACTCTTGGAAATTCCCTGGCCCACAGCCGAACCAGGGGTGCTGCGCGATCATCGATCCAGTCGCGCGCCAATACTCGACCCGATACAAAAAGGACTTGGGAGCTTCGGTTAGTACCTGGCGATCGAGGCCACCGAAGGCGACAAATACTCCCGCGATCATCGCCAACCCGGCCGCCGCGGCAGCGATCCCCTTCCAATGTCGCCAAGTCACGGAAGTGACTTTCATCAGCGTCAATAAACACAACCCCGCGGCGACAGCCAGATACGCCGCGCGGCTCTTGGTCAACAACAGGCAACCGGCCACCATCAGGATCAGCAGTCCGATGCCAAACCAGCCCAAGGGGCGGTGCATGATGACGCGTTGGATGGGGACAGCGAGCCCGACAAGCAGCACGAGACATGGTGCGAGAAAGCCAGCCAGCGAATTCGTCAGCGCGAAGGGCCCAATCGGCTCGAGACTCGCCACACGATTCTCGACGTGTTCCCGTTGGGGGGAACCGGGCGGCGCATATTCACCCTCCCGCCGCAACATCTCATCCGGGTTATTGGCGAACTCGGCCCGCAGTTTCGGATTGCTGTAGCCGACTTGATAAAACCCAATCGCGGCGAGTCCCGCAGCCAATGCCAACAGCACGCCACAGACCGCGCGCTGCTGGATTTCGCTGCGAGCGAGCTGCCGAATGGCGAGAAACAACAGCCCCAGCGACACCCAGAGCCAGAGGGCATTGAGCGTCAATCGCGCGTGGCCGGCCTGGAGCCTGACCACAGCACTGAGGCTGTGCAGGCACAGAAACGCCAGCAAGGCACCACCGGCCGGCCCGAGATGCCAGACCGGACGCGGCCTGAGCAGGCTCTGCACTAGCCACGCCGCCGTCAGCAACAGCCACCCCATGACCAAGACCACGTGGGTGCTCCGCGGCACGGCCCCTTCGCTCGCAATCAGCGGCGTCGCCACGATCAGTGCTACGGCGCTGGCCATCAGAATGGCATCGGCTCGGGACAGCCACTCCGCCGGAACCAACGGGGTCGGGCCGGCCGGCGCCGCAACGGAAGGTCGCGTCGTTTTTCGCGCTGCTCGCTTCACGAGTTCAACTTCCGCCGGGCCGTCGATTCCAGAATCGCGATCAAGCTCAGAATACACACAATCATCAACACAATCACCACTGCGCCGAACAAGTCGACACGGTTCAGCAGTAAGGCTCCGAGGGCACAGGTGGCCGTGGTCAGGTAAATCGTCAGCACAGCCTGCCCCTTGGTGAGCCCCAGGTCCACCAGCCGGTGCGAAAAGTGGTTCTTGTCCGCGTGGAACGGACTGCGCCCTGAGCGCAAGCGGATCCAGATGACCGTCGTCATGTCGTAGAGGGGCACAGCCATCACGCACAGCGGCGCCAACACAGCGTGCTGACGCGTGCCTTGATACCCCGTGAAAGTGGCCAACAAGGTCGCTACCGCGATACAGAATCCGACGAAATAACTCCCCGCATCCCCCATGAAGATCCGGGCCGGCGGACGATTGTGAAACAGGAATCCCACCAAAGAGCCCACCAGCACCAGGAGAAAACCCGCCACGAAAATCTGCGGCTGACGCGTCTGAGGATCCAGTGTCAACAGTAGCACGGCCGCCAGCATCCCCGCCGCAATCGCCGCCACGCCGGCCGACAGGCCGTCCATGTTGTCCAGCATGTTGAATGAATTGATCAACGCCACGATCCACAACACCGACAGCAACCAGGTAATCCACGGCAGATCGATGAACGCCGTTAATCGCCACCCCTGCCACGCCACGCAAATCGCGGCCACGGCGAACTGGATTCCCAATCGCAGCTGCCACCCTAATCCACGGCGGTCGTCCAGCAATCCGACCACCATCAGGATTGTGCCGCCACCCAACAGCACCCACAGCGCAGCAGACTGGTGCCAGAGGCCGCCGAGATGCGGGAGCGCAAATGCGGGAATCGCCCGTTGGACCAGCTCCGTCATGCCCCCGCCCATCGAGTGGAGCCACAACACGACTTGCCCCATGGCAAAACAGGCCACGACGCCACACCAGATCGCCACCCCGCCTCCCAGCGGAGTTGGTGTTGTATGGACCTTGCGGGCACCCGGACGATCCACCAACTGCCAGCGGATGGCCCATCGCCGTACCAGCCACACAGCCGACCAGCAAATCACCAAGCTGGGCAACATAGTACCGGCCAGCAGCCAAAGCAGATTCTCAAGCGTCATGGGTCAGGGGTCAAGGGTCAGGGGTCAGGGGTCAGGGGTCAATTGTGGCGACCTAAGCGGCGACGGTAGTAGCTACGGCAACCGGTCAAGAACTGATGATAATCAGCCCGCTGGTAATCCGGATAGGTCCAGGGTCGAGTCTGCCAGGCACCGGCGTGGTGGAACAGCGTATTTTCCGCGAAGATGCCGCGTGCCAAATAGATCCGGTGATCGCGATCCTTCGTGGAAGCCAGGATCAGCTTGGCTTCGGTCAGGTAGCCGGGGTCCAGATTGACCGGTCGCGGCTCCGCGCCTGGGTGCTGTTGAGCGTACTGCTGTTCCCACTGATTCGTCTGCAATTTGAGTTCCGGCAAGCCGGCGGGGTCGATCAGCGTCTCGTAGGCGATGAGCACTTTCTTCAAGTCAGTTCCCATCGATTTTTCATAAAATCGGGTTTCCTGGAACACGAATCGTTCGCTTTCCAGGGCGATGGGTCCCCAAGCGGCCACCGTACACTCTCGGGCCCAATCCAGTGCCGCGTCGTAACGGCTGAAGGCGGCCAGGAAGAGGAGTACCGATTGTGATTCTCGCACATCGCCCATGGGTCATTTTCCGTGGTCTTACGCCGAGAGCTGGGCGTGAGGCTTGTCACTACACTAAAGGGCCGGTGGCCACCGCCACGCACACGCCCTGTCCCGGCCGGTAAGGTCCGCCCCGACTCAATAGGCCTTGGCAAAGACGACTCGCTGGCGACTGGGCCGGCCCGTGAAGATACAGGTCCCTTCCTCTTGTTCGCCTTCCAACGGTATGCAGCGAACGGTCACTTTCAGGTCTTTCAGTATCTCGTCCACGGCGGGATCTTCGACCCAATGGCACAGCGCGAACCCGCCATGCGTTTCGGGCTTGTCGGCGTTGACAGGTGTGAAAAAGTCTTTGAATTCCTCCAAGCTGTCGATCGGACGAGTGTGCTGTCGGCGCAGCTGCAGGGCCCGATCGAACAGTCCCTGTTGCATCTCGTCGAGCGTCTGCGACAAGGTGCCCAGGAACTGGGCTCGGTCCATGCTCAATTTCTGCCCGGTATCGCGCCGGCCCAGAAAGACCGCGTTCTTGGCAATATCCTTGGGGCCAACTTCCAGTCGCAACGGGACGCCCCGTTTGACGTGGTGCCAGCTCTTCTCGCCGCCGCGCATGTCCCGATCATCAATCGACACGCGGACTTTTGACTCCGCAAACTCGACCCCCTTGATTTCCTGCTCCAGGGAGCGGCAATACGGCAGCACGGCTGCTCGCTGTTCGTCATCGCGGTAAATGGGCAGGATGACGACGTGCGAGGGTGCCAGACGCGGCGGCAGGACCAGGCCATCGTCGTCGCTGTGGGTCATCAGCAACGCTCCGATCAGTCGCGTCGAAACACCCCAGGAGGTGGTCCAGGCGTAGACTTCCTGGCCGTTCTGGTCCTGGAATTTGATCTCTTGCGCCGCGCGAAGTTCTGGCCCAGGAAGTGCGAGGTGCCGGCCTGCAGCGCTTTGCGATCCTGCATCATGGCTTCGATGCTGAGCGTCGTGACCGCCCCGGGGAATCGCTCGCCGGCCGATTTCTCGCCTTTAATCACCGGCATCGCCATGTACTGTTCGGCGAAGTTGGCGTACAGGTCTAGAATCAAACGCGTCTCTTGCAGTGCCTCCTCCTGCGTGGCATGAGCGGTGTGTCCCTCCTGCCACAGGAACTCCGTGGTCCGCAGGAACATGCGGGTCCGCATTTCCCATCGCACCACGTTGGCCCACTGGTTGATCAAAATCGGCAAGTCGCGGTAAGACTGCACCCAGCGGGCGTACATGGCCCCGACAATCGTTTCGCTCGTCGGCCGTACGACCAGCGGCTCTTCCAACGGCGCCGCCGGTACCAGGCGGCCATCGGGACCATGCTCCAGCCGATGATGGGTCACCACCGCGCATTCCTTGGCAAACCCCTCCACGTGCTCGGCCTCTTTCTCCAGAAAACTCAGCGGGATGAAGAGCGGGAAATAGGCATTCTGGTGCCCCGTCTCTTTGAACATCCGGTCGAGGACCTGCTGCATGTTCTCCCAAATCGCATAGCCCCACGGTTTGATGACCATGCAGCCGCGCACATCGGAAGGTTGGGCCAGGTCGGCCGCCTCGATCACCTCCTGATACCATTGGGAATAATCTTCTTCCCGCGTAGGACTGATGGCAGTGCGAGTTTTTCCGGCCATGAAAGCTCCTCAGATGGCGGTGCGGAGGAAAATGGGGGGGATCTGGGCGGCATTGTAGGACAAGGCCCGGCGGACGGGCAATACGGTCCCCCACCGACCCTGCACCGCCCCACACCGTGTTCCCCAGGAAGTCGCGATCACGGCCAGCCACATCGCCGCACATCGGACCAAGTCGTCCTGGTCAGCCGCCTGTCGATCAACCGTGCTGCGAATTCCGGTTTTTGCCGCACCGGGACTTCCCCAGCTCCGGGTAATCTCCGGAGGCACCAGCAACTAAGGGGTAGGCATTACCGCCTGGCAGTACTAGAATCGGTCGTAGTTCCGCTCGACGCGCAGGGTTCTGTCTTGCCTGTCGCGAAGTGGGGGCATGCCGGCGTCGGAGCGCAGGGCTCCTGCGGTCGGCGTCAGGGGGCGGCCGTCGCGCAACACACGGATGAGCACCCTGGCGGGAGTAACGCGTGTCCGTGATTCTTCTCCCCTGCTTGGTGTCATGTCTCGGATCGGCGGGTGACAACTGGCTGGGAAGCCAACCGTTTCAGCAGCGAAATCTTCATTAACCGCGGACTTTTACGGATACCCTATGGAACGTCGCTTCATCAATCAGCTGGGCGAACACGAAAGTGTCGACCAGGTGTATCTCGTGTCGGACAAGCAATTGCGCACCAATCGCAACGGCAACCTCTATCTGCAACTGCGGCTGGCGGACCGCAGTGGCACGGTGACCGCGATGCTCTGGAACGCCAGCGATCAGGTCTACGCCGGTTTCGACAACGGAGATTACGTACGGGTTCAGGCGACCACGCAGTTCTACAACGGAGCGCTGCAGATGATCGTGCAGCGGGTCGACCGTGCGGATCCGGCGACCATTGACGAAGCGGATTTCCGGACCCTGGGATCGGTCGATATCGACCGTTTTGCCGGGCGGCTTTCCGAAATGCTCCGCGGCGTGAACAACTTCCATTTGCGCTGCCTGGCCGAGTGTTTCCTGATGGACGAGTCGTTCATGGAGCGGTTTGCACGGGCTCCGGCGGGCGTGAAGAACCACCACGCTTACCACGGCGGCTTGTTGGAACACGTGGTGAGCCTGATGGAGCTGACGGCGGTCGTGGCTCCGCGGTACCCGGAACTGGATGCCGAGCTGATGTTGCTGGGAGCGTTTCTGCACGACATCGGGAAGGTGAACGAGCTGACCTACGATCGGGAGCTATCGTATAGCGACGAAGGGCAATTGGTCGGACATCTGGTGATGGGAGTCGAACTGCTCGATCAGAAAATCCGGGAATCCCAGACGCTCTGCAGCGAGCCGTTTCCGACCCAGTTGCAGTTGTTGCTCAAGCACATGATTCTGAGCCACCATGGCGAATACGAGTTTGGCAGTCCCAAGTTGCCCATGACGCCCGAAGCGGTGGCGCTGCACTACCTGGACAATCTCGACGCCAAATTACAGATGTTCAGCCTGCTCATCCAGAATGACGCCAACACCGACAGCAACTGGACCCCCTTTCTGCCGAATTTAGGTCGTAAGCTCTTTAAGGGAACGAGTTCCAGCAGTCCTGCTGATGACACCTGATACGCCGGCTACTGGCTGTCCGCAGCGACGGCGGCGTGAGGGAGTTGCAGTGCGCTGCGGGGCGGTCAGTTCCGGCTGTCCCCCATCGCGCCGACGGAGTCAGAAGACATGAACTACACGGATTTGGAGCTGTTGCTCCTCAAACACATCCAAGCGGACAACTATCAGCCGGTCAAGCCGCGCGTCATCACCAAGCAGCTCGGTTTCCCCGAGGCCCGGCGTCCCGAGGTGCGCAAGGCGATCAAGCGGCTGGCCAAACGAGGCGTCATTAGCTACGGATCCAATCACCTGGTCCAGGCGGCAGGCGCACCGCAGAAATCTGCCCAGGATATCCTGGGGGTGTTCCAACGCGCTGCCGGCGGTTTTGGCTTCGTGAAGCGGCGTGGGGCGGTCCGCGGCGGGCCACCGCAACCGGACATCTACATTCCCGCCAACCGCACCTCGGATGCGGCCTCAGGCGACCTGGTGCGCGTGCGACTGGGAAAAGCGGAACCTGCGGCGGGAGGCGAAAAGCAGCGCGGCGAAATCGTCGAAGTGGTGGAACGAGAAACGCACCAGTTCGTGGGCACCTACAAACCGCGCGGTGACGTCCCCTTGGTCCAAGTCGACGGGAAAGTCTTCGCGCAGGCCATTCCGGTCGGGGATCCCGGCGCCAAGAACGTGCGGCCGGACGACAAAGTCGTGATTGAAATGGTGCGATTTCCCTCACACACCCATGACGGCGAAGCGGTTGTCGTGGAAGTGCTGGGGCCACGCGGAACGCCCGGTGTCGACACGTTGTCAGTCATCCGCGAATTCGGCTTGCCGGACGCCTTCCCCGAAGACGTATTGGAGAATGCTCGCCAGCAAGCAGACAGATTTGATCCGACTCAACTGGAGGGGCGGGAAGACCTCACCGGACTGACGGTCGTCACGATTGACCCGGCCGACGCCCGCGACTTCGACGATGCGATTTCCCTGGAACGGCTTGACAACGGACACTGGCGGCTGGGGGTCCATATTGCCGACGTGTCGTTTTTCGTCCCCGCGAAGTCGCCGCTGGATCGCGAGGCACGGGAACGAGGCACCAGCGTCTATCTCCCCGATCGCGTCATCCCCATGCTCCCCGAAATCATCTCGAACCACCTGGCCAGCCTGCAGCCGGAGCGAGTGCGATTCGCCAAGACGGTCTTCCAGGAGTTCACGCCTGACGGCGTCCGCGTGCATACCGAAGTCCTGTCATCGGCCATCAAGAGTGACTATCGATTCAGCTACGAAGAAGTCCAGCAGTATCTGCAGCAACCGCAAGACTGGCTGAGCAAACTCCCCCCTGCCGTGGCTCAGTTGGTGAGTGCCATGCATGAACTGGCCATGACGTTGCGCCGCCGTCGCCTGGAAAACGGCTCCCTGGAACTGATTCTCCCCGAAGTGAAATTAGAGCTCAACGACGAAGGAAAGGTACAGGGAGCGAAGGTGGTCGAGCACAACGAGAGCCACCAGATTATTGAAGAGTTCATGCTCGCCGCCAACGAAGCGGTGGCTGAGCAATTGACGGAGCGGGATATTCTGTTCCTCCGCCGCATCCATGCCGCTCCTTCGCCCGTCAAACTGCGCGATCTGACCACCTTCGTTCGTGAACTCGGTATCCCCTGCGATGACCTGGTCAGTCGTTTTGAGATCAAGCGGGTATTGGAGCAGGTGGCCGGGCGACCGGAACAGCAGGCCGTGAACTATGCCGTGCTGCGCAGCATGCAGAAGGCCGTCTACGGCCCCGAACCGGAACAGCATTACGCGCTCAACAAGACCCACTACTGCCACTTCACCTCGCCCATCCGCCGCTACCCCGACCTGGCTGTCCATCGACTGTTCGATGTGCTCGCCGCAGGCAAACGCCCGCGCAACAACATGGCCGAACAGATGGTCTTGGGGGAACAATGTTCCGAACGCGAGCAGCGTGCGGCCAGTGCCGAACGCGAACTGATCAAGGTCAAGTTGCTCAATTACCTGAGCGAACATCTGGGCATGACCATGGCTGGCGTGATCACCGGCGTGGAAGATTTCGGTTTGTTCGTACAGGGGGTGGAACTGCCTGCCGACGGGTTCATTCACGTCAGCGCCCTGCACGATGATTACTACCACTTCGATGCCACCACGCACAGCCTGGTCGGGCGTCGCGAAGGACACCGATATCGGTTGGGAGACCTGGTGCACGTGGAGGTTTTCCACGTCGATGTCGATCGACGAGAACTCGACTTCCGCATCGTCTCGACATCGGCCGGCAAACCGGCCCGCGCCCCCAGCGCGGCCAAGG
This sequence comes from uncultured Planctomycetota bacterium, assembly GCA_963802295.1. Lineage (GTDB taxonomy): Bacteria > Planctomycetota > Planctomycetia > Pirellulales > Pirellulaceae > JAJRVM01. The sequence continues at coordinate 95,757 of CAWDIM010000027.1, forward strand.
TGCGAGCTAAATCGGCGGCCGAGCGCAAGCCCGCCAAGGGAGGCGGACAGGGCCGGCGGCGCGGCAAACGGTAGGTAGACAGGGGGATGTCGGGCAGTGTGGCCCCCGATAGTGTGGCCCCCGATAGTGTGACCCGCTCGGCCAGACCCGTGGCCCGCCAGGGTGCACGACGTGCCGGTCAGCGATCGATCAAGGACCCTGGAAACTCGGGTCTGATTGGCTACAATGCGTGGGCACATCTGGCTTCGGCCAGCTTGGCTCGTTGGCATCTTGGCACAAACACCGACGCGGTGAAGCCCTCCGGCTTCATCACTTTCCGGGAGGCTGCGCCGAAACCGCGGCGGACAACGCATGGCAAACGCTTTGCAGAAAACCCCTCTCCATTCGTGGCACGGTTCACACGGCGGCCGCCTGGTGGAATTCGCCGGCTGGTCGATGCCGGTGCAGTATACGTCGATTGTGGCCGAACACCTGGCCACCCGCACCGGCATCGGACTGTTCGACATTTCGCACATGGGGCGGCTGGAGTTCGACGGGGACGAGGCGCTGTTGCTGGTGGATCGCCTCGTCACCCGCCGCGTCGCGCGCGTCAAACCGGGCGGCATTCGTTATGCGCTGGTTACCAACGAGCAGGGTGGGATCCTGGACGATGTCCTCGTCTACCACCTCCAGCGCGCCAACGGTTCCCCCCGAGTCTTGATGGTGGTCAACGCGTCGAATCGCCAGAAAATCGTCAGCTGGATCAATCGCCAGCGAGGAGCGGACGACGCCGTCCTGATCGATTTGACATATGACACGGCCATGATTGCCGTGCAAGGCCCCGCCGCGATTGGGCTCGTCGCGCCGCGACTGGACGTGGACCTGCCGGCCATGAAGTACTATACGGGTGCCATGGGACACTTGAGGGGTGTTGGGGAGCTGGGCGACGTGGAAGTGGTCATCAGCCGCACGGGCTACACCGGCGAGGATGGCTGTGAACTGTGGGTGCCGGCCGCCGCCGCGGTGGACGTCTGGCAGACACTGCTCGATGCCGGAAAGCCCTGGGGTGCCGTGCCCATCGGCTTGGCTGCCCGCGATACCCTGCGACTCGAAGCCGCCATGCCGCTTTACGGCCATGAACTGTCCGAACAGATTCATCCGTTCCAGGCTGGGCTGCGGTTTGCGGTCCAACTGGATCAGCACGAGTTCGTAGGACGAGAGGCCCTGCAGCGGGCCAGCCAGGACACGTCCGGGCCGGTGCGTGTCGGTTTGCAGATGGATGGCCGGCGCGTGCCGCGTGAGCAGTGTGCTGTCCTGCGCGACGGCGTGCTGGTCGGCCAAGTCACCAGCGGGACCTTCTCGCCCACGCTGCAGCGACCGATCGCCATGGCCTATGTCGCTCCGGCCGCCAGTCAGACCAGCACTGTTTTGGAGGTCGACATACGCGGTCGTTTGGAGCCGGCGAAGGTTGTCGATCTGCCTTTCTATTCTCGTACTACGTAGCAAGGAACCGAACGTGAAACCCGAGGATCTCCTGTTTGCCGAAACACACGAATGGGCGTATGTCACCGAAGAAAGCGGCGGCAAGGTGGCCACGATCGGCATCTCCGCTTTTGCGATCCGGCAGCTCACCGATCTGGTCTATCTGGAATTGCCGCAGGTGGGTGCCTTCGTCGAGGCAGGTGATGAATTCGGCGAGGTCGAGTCGGTCAAAGCGGTCAGCTCCTTATTCAGCCCGGTGACGGGCACGGTGGCCGAGGTCAACACGGAACTCCCCAATCGCCTGGAATCGCTCGGCGACGATCCCTACAGCCACGGCTGGATCGCAAAAATCCGCCTGTCCGACGACAGTTGTCTGGCGAAACTGCTGGATTATGACGCCTACCAGAAACAGTGTGCCGAAGAAGGAGAGTGACCTTGGTGCCGGGCAAAATGGGGTGCCGGGCAAAATGGGGTGCCGGGGGGTGAAATGTCCCAGTGGCGTGGCACTGCGCTGTCTCGGACGGCATCTTGTCGAGGGGCAATGTCGCAGTGTTTTGTCTGGGCGGAAAAGAGCGTCCCAGCAGGCGTCCAGGCGGGCGCTGCCGAGCGGTGGCTGAACCGTGAAGTCTTGAGTGAAGCCCGTTGTGATTTGAGTGAAGCCCGTTGTGATTTGAGTGAAGCCCGTTGTGATTTGAGTGAAGGTAGTCATGTCCTACTTGCTGAACAATCCCCAGGATCGTCAGTCGATGCTCGAAGCGATCGGCGCCGCGTCCATGGAAGAGCTGTTTGCCAGCATCCCCGAACCGTTGCGGCTCCGGCGACCCTTGAACCTTCCGGCGGCGATGGGAGAACTCGCATTGACGCAGCACATGCAAGCGTTGTCGGCGCGTAATGCTCATGCGGGGAGGGAGATTTGTTTTCTCGGAGGCGGCAGTTACGATCACTTCATTCCCGCCGCCATCGACGCGTTGGCATCCCGCGGCGAATTCTACACGTCGTACACCCCCTATCAGCCCGAAGTGAGTCAGGGGAATCTACAGGCGATGTTCGAGTATCAGACACTGATCTGCCAGTTGACCGGCATGGACGTGTCGAACGCCAGTCTCTATGACGGCGGCAGCGCGGCAATCGAAGCGGTGTTGCTCAGCATGAGCGCCACGCGGCGCCACCGCAAAGTGATTACGACCAGCTGCGTCCATCCGGAATACCGACAGATCCTGCAGACCTACCTGGTGAATCTGGACTGCGAGTTGATCACCCTCCCGGCCCCGGAGGGAACGCTGGACCCTGGCGTATTGGCGGCGGCGTTGGACGACGAAGTGGCTTGCGTGCTGCTGCAGCATCCCAACTTTTTCGGTTGCCTGGAGGACGTCCAGGCGATTTCCCAGGCCGCGCACGCCGCCGGCGCTCTGCTGGTCTGCTCGGTCGACCCGCTGAGTCTGGGGGTGTTGAAACGGCCGGGCGACAGCGGAGTGGACGTCGTGGTGGCGGAGGGGCAATCGTTGGGCAGTCCGCTGCAGTTCGGCGGACCGTATCTGGGAATCATGGCGTGCCGCGACCAGTTCGTGCGACGACTGCCCGGCCGCATCGTCGGCCAGACGGTGGACCGGCGCGGACGGCGCTGCTGGGTCCTCACGCTGCAGACCCGTGAACAACATATCCGGCGGGAGAAGGCGACCAGTAACATCTGCACCAATCAGGGACTGTTCGCGTTGCGCGCCGCCATCTATCTGAGTGTGATGGGGCCACACGGCGTGCGTGAGGTGGGTGAGTTGTGTGTTCGCAAGGCACACTACGCTGCCGAATCGATTACGGCGGCGAGCCGGTTCGGACGGAGATTCGCTCGGCCCACCTTCAAGGAGTTTGTGATTCGCGATGCCGAGGGCAAAGTCGAGGAACTGCTGGCCGAGGCCCTGGCAGCGGGGATCTTGGCCGGGATTCCACTTGGGCGCTGGTACCACGAACTGGATGATTGCTTCCTGGTGACGGTCACCGAGAAGCGGACTGCAGCGGAAATCAAATCGCTGGCCGCTTGCCTGGCCAGCGCGCACAAGCACACGGCATCAATCCATGCGTAACCATCAAGCCACCCAGTTGATTTTTGAGCTGTCCAAGCCCGGGCGGCGCAGCTCGCAGTTGCCCCCCTGTGATGTTCCGGCCCCCGCGTTGCAGGAACTGCTCCCGGCCGCAGCGTTGTCCGCTGTGCCGCTGCCGTTGCCTGAGTTGGCCGAACCGGATGTCGTACGCCACTTCACCAACCTGTCAACGATGAACATGTCCGTCGATGCGCACTTCTATCCGTTGGGTTCCTGTACCATGAAGTACAACCCCAAGCGGAATGAACGGCTGGCGGCCCTGCCCGGCTGGTTGGATGCGCATCCCTATCAGCCTGAATCAAGCCTGCAGGGATTGCTGCAGTTGCTTTACGAGATGCAGCAATACCTGGGCGAAATCAGCGGCCTGCCGGCCGTTTCCCTGCAACCTGCCGCCGGCGCTCACGGTGAACTCACCGCCTTGATGGTGGCGGCCGCCCACTTCCGCGAGGCGGGCGAGAAACGCACGAAAGTCCTGACTCCCGATAGCGCCCACGGTACTAATCCGGCCAGCGCCCGCATGGCCGGCTTCGAAACCGTGACGATCCGCAGCACCGCCAGCGGCGAGGTCGATCTGGCAGGGCTCCGCGAGCAATTGAGTCGCGACGTGGCGGTGTTCATGATCACCAACCCCAATACGCTGGGCTTGTTCGACGCGCAGGTGGCACGCATTGCCGACATGGTGCACGAGCAGGGCGGTTTGATCTATCTCGATGGTGCGAACATGAATGCCATCCTGGGCATCACGCGGCCGGGTGATTTCGGGGCCGACATGATGCATTTCAATCCCCATAAAACCTTTTCGGGACCGCATGGCGGCGGCGGGCCCGGCGCCGGGCCGATCTGCGTGACCGAGGCGTTGGGACCCTACCTCCCCGCTCCCACGGTGGGCCGTGACGGTGACCGGTACTACCTGGACGATGACCGGCCGCGGTCCATCGGTCGGGTTCGCTCATTCTTCGGCAACGTCGGTGTGCTGATCCGCGCCTACTGCTATATCCGCACCTACGGCCCGGACGGCTTGCGCCAGGTGTCCGAGAACGCCGTCCTGAACGCCAATTATTTGCTCAGTCGAGTGAAGCACTTTCTGCCGGTGCCGCAAGGCGATCGATGCATGCACGAGTTTGTCGCCTCGGCGGAAGGCCTTAAACACGATAAGGGGCTGAAGCAGCCGGCCATGGACCTCGGCAAACGCTTGCTCGATTACGGGTTCCACGCACCGACCGTCTATTTCCCACTGACCGTGCACGACGCCATGATGATCGAGCCAACCGAAACCGAGAGCAAGGAAACGCTCGACGCCTTTGCACAGGCGCTGTTTCATGTCAGTGGCGAATCGGCCGAACTGCTGCACGAAGCGCCCCACTCGACCGTCATTAGCCGCCCCGACGAAGTGGCTGCGGCCCGCAAGCCGATCTTGAAGTGGTCCCCCGAATGCTGAACGAATATGACTGATCGGGGGGCACGCCTTGCCCCCCCACTCATTCGAAGGCCGGCAGCACCATGACCCCAGCGCGACTGATCATTGATCCACCAGCCGCCGGCAGCTGGAACATGGCCGTCGATGAGGCCTTGCTGCGGTCGGCCGGCGACTCCCGGCAGCTCACGCTGCGGCTCTACCAGTGGGCGCAGCCGACCTTGTCGTTGGGCTACTTTCAACCTTTCGCCGCGCGCAGCCAACACTCGGCCAGCCAAGGTTGCCCCGTGGTGCGACGCGCTACCGGAGGGGGGGCGATCGTCCACGATCACGAGCTCACCTACAGCCTGACCGCACCCGTGCGAGACCGCATCGATCAGCTGCTGCTGCAATGGTACGACCTGATTCATGGAGCGTGGGTAGCCACCCTGGACCAGTTCGGGCTGACGGCTCGACTGTGCCCCCACCCGGATCGTGACCGCGAGCAGTCGTTTCTCTGCTTCCACCGCCGCAGTGCCGGCGATCTGCTGCTCGGAACAGCCAAAGTCGGCGGCAGCGCTCAACGCCGCCATCGGCATGCCGCACTGCAACACGGCAGTCTGCTGCTGGACCAGTCCTCCGCGGCCCCGGAATTGCCGGGCATCACCCAGCTTTCAGGTGTCCGCGTGACCACAGGTGAGTGGCAAACGGCTTGGCTGCAGGAACTGAGCCGGCGACTGGCCGCCAGTTGGGAAATGGGTACGCTGACCGGAGCGGAGCGGGCCGCGGCCGAGGAACTGGAACGCGACAGGTTCGGTTGTGCAAAATGGACACGGCGGAGATAGGGAGATGCCGCGACTGCCCGATTTCCTCCTTTGACGGCCCCCTGTGATTTTGGTAACCTGCTGGCTACGGAGTAGCGTCCTGGAACCTTGCAGAGCAAGTCGATTGCTGACCATAATGGTAAGTGGGGTGAGTCAGGTTATTCAGCTTGGCACTGCTCCTTGGTTCAGATGGTCGCAGACGGGATCGGCGAAAGCGTTTTTTTAATTCCACGACCTTTCATTCCCACGCTTTTGCTGCCAGGTCTTTCGGCTGTCTGCTGTAAGGTGCGAGTTGTCGTTTCGTTCGCGCGATCATTTTGATTATTCTCGCGTTTACGTCCTTATTGGTCTGTCCGACAAACTGATTTTCATTTGTCGATCGCTGAAACGACGCTTCAAAGGGATTACGGGTAATGCGAGTCAAACTGAGAGTGACGCAGGGGGCTCAGGCTGGCCGGGAAGTCATCGTTCCTGTTTCGGAGTTTCTGATTGGCCGCGGTGAGGAATGCCATCTTCGACCACGCAGTGATGCGATCAGCAGGCGTCATTGCGAGATCATCGTGAGCGAGAAACAGGTGGTGGTGCGGGATCTCGGCAGCAAGAACGGATCCTATGTGAATGGGCAACGTGTCGAGGGAGAATGCGTTGTCCAGTCCGGTGATCAATTTCTGGTCGGACCGCTGGAGTTTGAATTCGTGATTGAGCAACCTGTGGGCGGCGGGAAGCGTCCGGCGGCACGAGACGTGCGGGAAGTTGCGGCCCGGACGGCGACTGCGCCGAACGAAGATCTGGACATTGCCCGCTGGCTCGAAGATGACGACGACACGGATACCTCGCGCGCTGTCGCGACCCCCGAAACACGCCAGTTTCGTGTGGACGATACCAGCAACTTGGCGCTGGAAACCAGCGTGGGGGGCCAACCCCAGTCGGACGAAACATTGACCGAGGTGCCGGGTGACGCGGAGGAGGAGGACGCGGAGGCCGGAGACTCGAAAAAGAAATTCGGCGATCGCTGGAAGAAAATTGAACCGGGCAAGCTGCCGCCCCGCCCGACCAAATCCTCCAAAGATTCTCGCGAAGCGGCGGCGGACATGTTGAAACGATTCTTCAACCGTGGGTAAGGGTGAGTCGCCATCGCTCGCCCATGGATAGCGAGCAAGCAGCCGGCGATCGGACCGCGTCAGGCAAGTTCTTTCTCCACCACGGTGGTAGTCCCGACGTGCGCCGTCCACGGCGCTTTTCGGTCGCTGTGGAGCCGGTGCGCCAGGTTCCATCCAATACTGGCTCCGCCGAACACCGGTCGCGTCCAACCCTGAGCAAGTGTGGCCGGGCTGCGGTTTCCGGGACCCGTTTTGCGGAACCATTTTGCTCCAAATTTGGCGGAGAGTTCAAGAATTTCCGGAGGACGGGGAATTACTAGAATCCTACGCGGCTAGGGTGTCGTTCTCGCGCAGGCTGAAACCTGCGCGGTTTTTGGCGAGTATCTTCCTTTGTGCGGGCCTAGGGTCGAGGATGCACCGTTGACTGACAATCTCCGCCAGTTGATTCGTTGCTGCTTGGCCGGTGATCAGCAGGCCATGCTGGATCTGGTCAATCGATTCAAGGGCCAAGTGTTCGGGCTCTGCTATCGGATGCTCGGCCATCGCGAAGATGCCGAGGACGCGGCCCAGGAAGCCTTTACCCGGGCGCTGCGTAACCTCCACAGCTGGGACTGCGAACGCGATTTTGAACCTTGGTTGCTGGCGATTGCCGGAAACCGCTGCCGAACTGCGCTCGCTCGGCGGATGCGGCGGCCGGCACCGCGCACGCTCATCGAGCCGGTACCTTCTCGCAGCCCGGATATGCAAGCCGCGAAACAACTGGCCGAAGAGGTGGACTTGGCGCTGGGCACGCTGCGCGATCAGTATCGCGAGGCCTTCGTCTTGTTTCACCAACATGAGCTGAGCTACGCACAGATTGCCGAGTCGATGGGGTGTCCTATCGGCACGGTGCGGACGTGGATTCATCGGGCGCGTCGCGAGTTGATCCAGTATCTGCAGGCTCGTGAAGTAGTGGAGTCGCGTTATGCGATGTGATGAATTTGATGCTCGGCTGCAGAACCTGCTCGATACCCGCCAGTCGCCCCAGCGGGACGGGCTCCTGCGACGACATGCCCAGCAATGCCGGCCCTGTCAGGCTCAACTGACTGCAATGGCCCGTCTGCTGGACGGATTGGAACTGCTGGATGTTCCCGCGCTGCCGGATGATTTTGCCCACCGTGTGGTGCAGCAAGTCAGCGGACCGACGCGGCGCAGTTCGCCGTCCACCAGTACTCTCGTTGCCGTGGCGCTCGCGGCGACCCTGTTGATCGCGATCGTGCCCATGTCATGGTATTGGACACAGCGTCCTGAGAGCGTGACCGCTTCACGGCAGACCGTGGAATCACCCCGCGATGAACTCGCCCACATCCCGGATGTCACCGCCACTCACACGGCTGTTCAACCGGCCGATGCAGGAGAGGGCTGGTTGGTGCCGGGAGCTTCGCTTCTTGAGCTCTACCCGGAGGAAGCGCGACAGCGTCATCGGGAACAGGTCAACCAGATCGCCGATGATCTGCGTCCCATTGCCACGCCATTCAACGCGGCTTTGACGGCCATTCGCCGTTCCATTCCGCTGCGACACTCGCCCCCCAAGAGTGAACCTCGTGCTTCGATTCACCGCGCCCGTCACGAACAGAATCTCTCGTGACGCGGGCTGGGGCCCGCCACCAACGCCGGTGCCAGTCCTGCGCAGTATGCACTGTGCACTGGACGATTCTCCCGCTCCCAAGATGCCCGGGACACATGCCTGAACCGGTTATCCGGCTCAATCGCTCCAGACCAAGCAACCGCAAACACTGCCAAATCCGCATTTTTCGCCAAGACCACCCAGTTTCCCCAATCGCTCAGGTTTTCCCCATCGGCAATCCGATGGTTTTCTCATGATCATTGCGGCCCGCCACGCGGGCGGGCTAGTTGGCTGATTGCTCATGGGAGAACCACTAAGTGGCCACTACGAAGAAACGCGAAATTGCAGTCGATCGACGTGTAGCGAAAGAGCGCCGAGCAGCTGTTGAGCGGCGAAAGAAGAGCGAGCCTGTAGCGGTTGAGCAGCGGAAGAGCGAGCGACGCAAGGTGCAGCGGCGTCGCCAGATCGATCCCACGACATGTGAGCGCGATTACACGGATGAGGAGATCGAGTTCATGCAAGCGTTGGACGCCTACAAACGCGTCAGCGGCCGGATGTTCCCGACCTGCAGCGAGATCCTGGAGGTCATCCGAGACATGGGGTACGTACGGTTACCGCAGGGCAGCAGGCTGGCTCTCGAATCCCAAGTGGGAAACCAGCTGGCGGATGGCTCCCTAGCCGAACCGACCACTCAGCTGGAAGCGTAATCACCTGGCAACCACCAGACTTCCCCAGTGCAGCCGTCAGAATACCTCGATTCGCTCGCTCTTACTGGCGGCGACCACCCACAGGGCTCGGCGGCAGAAGCGCCGAGTTGTGGCCGGCGGGGCCATTGGCCAGCACGCTACTGGCAGCTGGTCCCCCGGCCCGTGAGAACGCACGTAGCAGGGCAATTCCGACCTTGTTAAATCTGACGAATCCCGTTACCCTCCCGCCACTTGTCGCTCGCTCTCGAGCGGATGGGTAGTGGGCAGGGATCCGTCAGAGCGTGGTGGATAAGCAGCGGTTCGTGTCCGCCTTTTTCCAGCTGGTGTCCACCGATGGTCCTGCAGTGCCCCACCAATGCGGCACCTGCGTTGTGTTTACCGCACCGGAAGTGTGGGCGAACTTTGACTTAATCGAGGTGTCAAGGTGGTCGAGAAGCTCAGTCAACAGCGACGGCAGAATTGGCGTTACCTGACAGGTGTCCTGGGTATCACCACGCTGCTGATGGTGACCAGCGGCTGCGGGATGGTGGCCACGGGCCAGAACATGACCGGAGTGCGACTCTACGAAAAGGGGGAGTACTACGCCGCCATGGAGGAATTCCAGAAGGCGATGACCAGCAATCCGGACGATGCGGACGCCTACTACAACCTGGCGGCCACACTGCACAGGATGGGTAGTGCCAGCAAGGACCCCAACACCCTGCAGCAGGCCGAAACGCTCTACAACGAATGCCTCAACCGCAATCCGGACCACGTCGAGTGTTACCGCGGGTTGGCGGTTCTGCTGGCCCACACCGATCGCTCGGACCGCGCGTTCGTATTGTTGAAGAACTGGGCGATCGCGCAATCCAATGAGTGCCGACGCGCGGGTGGAATTGGCGAGACTGTACCAGGAGTATGGAGACACGAAGACGGCCGAATTGCAGCTGCAGCAGGCGATGCAGCTGGATCAGACCAACAAACGTGTATGGGCGGCGACTGCCGCGTTACACGAGCAGAAAGGCGACTACCAGCAGGCGTTGGCCAATTATCAAAGGGCCTACACGCTGAACGGGTATAACCCGGCCCTTGGCAGCCGCATTGCGGCACTCAATCGAGCCACAGGAGGGAGTCCTGGCGCGGTTCCCCCGACGGGCACGGGGACTCGCATGGTGGACGCGTCGGCGCCGTCAGCTCGCTATTAAGAGCGGCGGCGGTGGCTGTCCCGTCGCTGACGCCATTCTTGCAACAGAGCCGGGAAGGTGGACGCCCCTGTCCGCCGCCGTCGAGCGGGAAATTCCAGCTCGTGGCCACACCCTTCCCGGCGTCCCGGATCTTCACGCTGCGGGTCAGGTGCACGACTCTTGGTGCACGTCCTTCTCACGATTGCGAGCAGAGCTTAAAATCCTACTGTGAATACCCGCTGCAGCGCTCCGCAAAACCGTTTGTGGGGTCCTGACCGGCCGGCCACGAGCGTGTTCTTGCGACGCGGATAATGGCGGTTCCCGCTTGTCATTCGCCGGCCCAGGTTACGATTTCCAGCACGGTTGGTTTGGCTTGGCGAGCGTGGTAAGTGAGCGGCGCTGATCAGCCGGTGTCGCTTGTAAAGGGCCGGCGGCTCAACCGGCGAATTCCACCGTCGCTGTACGGACACACCATCACGAGGACTCCTGCTATGGCCGAGATCACCGTTGTGAAACGCGTCTATAACTTCTCCGCGGGACCAGCCGTTTTGCCGTTACCTGTATTGGAGCAGGCGCAGCGCGAGCTCGTGGCATTGCCCGGTTGCGGGGCATCTGTCATGGAGATCAGCCATCGCAGCAAGCCCTTTGAAGCGATCCTGGAAGAAGCCAAGAGCGATCTGACCCGACTGCTGAACGTCCCCTCCAACTACCGCATCTTGTTTCTGCAGGGAGGTGCCCGACTGCAGTTCTCCATGGTCCCGATGAACATTGTGCGGGGAACAGGCAAGCCGGCGGATTTCATTCTCACCGGATCGTGGGGCAAGAGTGCTCGCGACGAGGCGAAGCGTGAAGGTGAGGTACACATTGCGTGGGACGGCAAGGAATCGAATTACAATCGAATCCCGGACAACTCCGAGCTGCGATTGAGTGACGCTCCCGCGATGGTGCACATTACATCCAACGAAACGATTGAGGGCGTCCAGTTCGCCACGGAACCCGCCATTGGCGACGCCCCGCTCGTCTGCGACGCTTCTTCCGACTTTCTCTCGCGCCCCTCGATCTGCAGCGCTATGGCATTATCTACGCCTGCGCTCAGAAGAATGTCGGTCCCGCGGGCGTCACGGTGGTCGTGATTCGTGACGATCTTCTGCAACGGAGTCAGGACACATTACCTGGTTACATGAATTACGCCATTCACGACAAGAACAACTCGATGTGGAACACGCCGCCAACGTTTGCGGTGTACGTGGTTGGATTGGTTGCCAAGTGGTTATTGAATGACATTGGCGGCCTCGAGGCGATGGCGGCGTTAAACCGCCAGAAAGCCAACATCCTGTATCAAGCCGTGGACGAGATGAGTGATTTTTATCGTGGGCACGCTCACCCGGATCATCGTTCGCTGATGAATGTGACTTTCCGGCTGCCGACGGAGGAGTTGGAGGCCGCGTTTGTGGCACAAGCCACGAAGGAGGGGCTCACCACGCTCAAGGGGCATCGCAGTGTCGGTGGCATTCGCGCGTCGATTTATAACGCGATGCCGGTGGAAGGAGTCGAGAAACTGCGGGCCTTCATGTGTCAGTTCGCGGAAGATCATTCCAAGTAATCAGGTCGTCGCACGACCTATTCGGTAGCCGCCAACAGCATCGTCGTGGGACAAGCCCGCGCTCAAGTAAGGAAGAAACCATGTATCGCGTTATCGTTCTCGACAGCGTCGCGCAAGAGGGATTGGATCTACTCGATGCGGAACCGGAAATCCAATATGAAATTCGAACCGGCTTGAAGGGAGCTCCCCTGCGAGAGGCCTTGGCGGAGTTTGACGGAGCGGTTTGCCGCAGCGGCGTGAAGATCACGGCCGAGTCGTTGGAGGGGAATCGCCGCCTGAAGGCCATCGTGCGGGCCGGTGTCGGCACGGACAACATCGATAAGGCGGCGGCGACGCGTCAGGGGATCGTGGTCATGAACACGCCCACGGGCAACACGCTCAGTACTGCCGAACATGCTTTCGCCCTCATGCTGGGGCTCTCCCGCAACGTGGCGGCCGCCTATCGCAGCCTGCAGGAAGGCCGCTGGGACCGCAAGTCCTACATGGGAACGCAGTTGGCAGACAAGACACTCGGCGTGATCGGACTCGGACGCATCGGGCAGGAAGTCGCGCGGCGGGCCTTGGCGTTTGGCATGCGCGTGCTCGGCTACGATCCTTACCTGTCGGCTGAGCAGGCCGGCAAGCTGGGAGTCGACAAGGTCGAGAGCGTGCATGAAATGCTCCCCCACGTCGACTACCTGACGGTCCATACCCCGTTGACTCCCGAAACGAAACACCTGATCGGCCAGCGGGAAATCGACATGTTTAAGCCAGGGGTCCGGCTGATCAATGCCGCCCGTGGCGGTATTTACGATGAAGCGGCGCTCGCCGAAGGACTCGCCAGCGGCAAGCTGGCGGGAGTCGCACTCGATGTGTTCGAAGAAGAACCGTGCACGACCAGCCCGCTGTTCAACCTGCCGGGCGTTCTCTGTACTCCGCATTTGGGTGCCAGTACGGAAGAAGCGCAGACCCAGGTCGCCGTCGAAGCCGTGCAATTGCTCATCCGCTTCCTGACGACCGGCGAAGTCCGGCACGCGGTGAACATGGCGGCCGTGGATCCCAAGACGCTCCGGACCATGCTGGGGAGCATCGATGTCGCCTACCGGCTCGGACGCCTCCTGGCTCAGTGGCATCGCGGGGCGGCCAGCGGCTGCCAACTCAACTATCGTGGCGAAGTCGCGGGGCAGGACACCAAGCTGCTCACCGCCTCCTTCTGCGCAGGCTTGCTCGAGAACACGCTCGATGAAGAAGTCAACATTGTCAATTCCGAAATGCTGATGATGGAACGCGGCATTCAGCTGTCCGAAAGCCGCGACACGGAGATGGGAGACTTCAGTTCGTCCATGTCCGCGGAGATCATCGCGGAGGGGGGACCGTGGTGCGCGGCCGGTACTTTGTTCGGCAAGAAAATGCCGCGGCTCATCCGACTCGGCGACTACCGCCTCGAAGCCTACCTCGACGGCATCCTCTGCGTCTTCACCCACCAGGACGTCCCCGGGATCATCGGTAAAGTCGGCTCTGCCTTCGGCGCACATCGCGTCAATATCGCACAAATGTCCGTGGGCCGAGCTGGTAGCGCACCGGGCGGTACCGCCATCGGAGTGCTCAACCTCGACACCGTCCCGCCCCAGCAGGCGTTGGATGATGTCCTGAAAATCGAAGCGGTCCAGTCGGTTCAAATGCTTGAACTGCCGCCCGCCGGCCAGCTGCCGAATTGGCTGCAGGGATTGGTGTGATACCGCAAGGTCAGCATCGCTCGCCGCCACACCGTGGCGAGCGATGGCCGAGATCAGAGCGCCCAACCAGGCAGAGACAACAAGAGGCAGACAACCAGACGGAGACAACGTCTCCTCCGTCCCCGCCCCTGAGGATCGCGTCATGAGTTACCTTTTGACCAACGCGGCAAGAGTCGCCATCGTGGCGGCCGTATGCTGCACCTGCTGCCGGATCGCACCGGCAGAGACCGCTCCGCCGGACGACACCACCCAGACGCCCGACAAACAGCCAACGGCAGTCCCCCGAGAATCGCTGCGGCAGGACCTGCTTCGTCGCGTTGAGAAAGACCAAGAAGTGCGCACACGCTTGATCCAATGGATGCGCAATCAGGGCCCGATCGATTCCCAGAACGTGAAGGAATCAGATGTGCCAGTGATCCAAGAGATGCGGGAAATCGACACGGCCAATCGCACCTGGTTGAAGAAGGTGGTGGAGGAAGCGGGCTGGCCTGTGAAAAGCCAAGTCGGCAAGGACGGAGCCAATGCCGCGTGGCTGCTGCTGCAGCATGCCGATGACGATCCGCAGTTCCAGGCACATTGTCTCGCGTTGATGAAACAGGCTCCCGCCGGCGAAGTCGATGCGAAGGACGTGGCCATGCTGACCGATCGCGTCATGGTCAAACAGACCGGCAAACAACTCTACGGCACCCAAGTGAAGATGATGAACGGCCAATGTGAGGTCATCCCCCTGGCCGAACCCGATCGCGTCGATCAACTGCGGCAGCAGGTCGGCTTCCCGCCGTTGGCCGAGTACCTGAAATTCGTCGAGCAAATGTACACCAAGGGGCCAGCGGAATCACCGAAAGACCCGGCCGAAAAGCCCAAATAGCCCAGAGCGAGCCCGTTCTCGCATACCGGCTTCACTTGTCCCTGCCCCCGGCCTCTGCCAGACGCCGTTCGTTGTTGGTGGGTTGTCATCGCCTGCCGGTCCGCAGCGTGACAGCCGCTTCCGGCAAATCCCAGTCAAAAATTTCAGTCAAAAATTTCAGTCAAGACCGACTTCGAAATCATGCCTGCCAGCGCAAGATGGCCAGCCGGTACGGGAGCCGGAGCGGGACCATCAAGCTCGCGCAATCGCAACTGCTGCAATTGATGCAATCGCACCGGCCGATAGCTGCTGCTGCCAACACTCTGCACGGTCTGTCTTGAAGCGACCATGGTGCGCAATTAGTCTGAAGTCCAAGGGTGGTGGACGGCCATCCGATCCAGATCCTCATCTCGCTGAATTCGGCTGCCGTTCTCGGTCCCCCAAGACTCGCTGACGGACAACCGCGCACCAGACGCTCCTCTCCCCCGACCGTGGCCCGTCAGACGGGCGAAACTCGCCGGACAATTCATGCAACTTGGCATACTGCTGGCCGTTGTGGCCACCATCATGATTTCCGAACACGCCCCGGCTCAACCGGTTGATGCCGGCCCCTTGCGCATACTGTTGACATTGGCAACGACGCTGTCCGTCGTGCTGTTTGCCGCCTGTGGATCGGTCGCCATCGCGCGCGCCATTCGCCAGGACAGACAGGGATGCCATACCTGGCTGAACTGGTTCACCCGTCTGCAGCAATGGCACATGGCGGTGTGGCTGACAGCCATCGGCATGGCGATCTACGGGCTGCACTGGCCGCAAGTCGTACGATACAACTGGGGATTCGACAAGACCTTGGTTGTGCGGGACCTGCTGATACTGGGCCCCGTCTGGATCCCCCTGCTCTTCTCGTGGGCCGCTTTCTACGAAGTCGAACGCGCGGTCTGCGGCACGCAGCGTATGGCCTTCGGCCCCGCATCCCGCGCGCAGTCGGACGTAACGCACCGCGGACAATTCGTCTGGTTGCGGGCACGCCACTATCTGGGCCTTTGCCTGCTGCCAATCCTGGTGCTGCTGGCGTTCCAAGACCTGGTCACACTGGTCGCGCCCGACTGGCGCGAAAACCCATTCGGCTGGCTCTTGTACTTGCTGCCCCTGGCAGCTGTGACTTTGTTGTTCCCTCAGCTTCTGAGCCGAATCTGGCACACAACCCCACTCCCAGCCGGAGCCCTCCGCAGCCGACTCGAACAACTCTCCCGCCGGATCAGCGTCCGGACCCGTGACTTCAAGATCTGGCAAACCAGGGGGCAACTACTCAACGCAGCCGTAACCGGCTTGATCCCGTCTCTGCGATATGTATTTCTTACCGACGCGCTGCTCGCGCAATTGCGGGAGGAGGAAGTTGAATCGGTCGTGTCGCACGAGTTGGGCCATATCCGTCGCCATCATCTCTGGTACCGCATCTTGCTCTTGGCCCTGCCGATCTGGATCATGGGCAACGTCCAGACCTTCACACCCGCGCTGAGTAGCCAATTTGCTGACTGGATCGGGCACCTCTCGGGCAATGAGTTCCTGCTCCATGCGGTCATTATCCCGGCGCTGACGGTCCTCTATGCCGTGACGGTCCTGGGGCGCTATTCCCGATTGCTGGAACATGACGCCGATATTTCGGTCTATTACGACGGACAGGGCAACGTGTTTTGCGAGACGATTGACCGACTCTCGTATCTGTCCCACGAACACCGCCGGAGACGTGGCTGGTTACACCCGAGTACCATTTCCCGCCTCCACCTCCTCCAACGATCCTTGCTTGATCCAGCCGTGGCAACCCGTTTTCGCCGCCGCGTAGATCGCCTGAATTTCACCCTCGTCGCGGTCTGGGTGCTCACGCCCGTCGTGTTGGCTGCCTGCTAGCGCTTGGTCACAACCGAGAATGCGGAGTGGGTGTCTGAGGGCTCGCTCCGTTCGACCCCAGCCACCCCGATTCTCAGCTGTGCGATGGCACGCGACTGCGTCGCACCGTCCCCCAGGCACCGTCCCCCAGGCAACGGGCAACGGGGCCGTGGGTAAGGAGCAGGAACGTGAGCGGCGTCACAATCGGCCCAAGCGGACCATTTCCCCTCGGTTCGCGAGATTTCTCAGCAGTTACTTTCCAACTTCCACAATTCGGATGACGATTCTATTCGCAGCACAGGACCATTGCCGGTCGCGGACGGCAAACAACGCGAGCCTTGTTTTGATCTCCGGCCGCCGGTTCCGCAATGGTCGTCCAGAGTGCGTGCAGCGGGCATGCACTTCGCGAACCGCACCACCTTTCGATCTTGGATGCAATAATGACTGGGGCACCCTGCATGCATGAAACCGGAACCTGCCTGTTGGACCGACTCGGAGAGGCGTTGACCTCCAGCCCGCATTTGTTCGGGCGCAAGCTGGACTACGAAGCCGACGCGGGCGTCGTGGTCCTGACGGGCAGGGTCAACAGCTACTTTCAGAAACAGATGGCACAAGAGGCCATTCGACGCGTGGACGGTGTCGAACTGATCGACAACCGTTTGGAAGTCGACTGGGCTTAACGTCGACACTCACCAGATCAAGCACTGCGCGAGCGGCACCGTCCGCTCCGCAGCCGCGCTAACGCGGTTTACTGCGTCGAATCCCCATCACCGCGTCTTCCCGCGATTCATAGTGGGGAAAACTGCTCTCCAGACGCGTCAACTGCAAGACATCCAAATTCGATTGGCTCAATCCACACAGCCGCATGAGCCCGTCATGGGCCTGAATGAGCTCGTACAGACGGACCAACTCACCCATTAAAGCACTGGGAAAACAAGTCAGTTCATCCAACTCCAATACCAATCGATGCGTGAACTCGCGTCGGAGAAGTCCCCAGATCGATTCGGCAAGTCCCGTCACGTCGGAGCCCTGTGACTCAGTAACACGCAGTCGCACATACAGCCAGTCAGGACCCCGCTGCATATCGACTGACCATCCGGGGGCGACTTGTAACATTGTCCTGCACTCCATAGCAATCGACGTGCGTACTCCCATTGGGCAACTGTCATGATAAGGCATGTACCCACTGCGACAAGTACCGGCGCGTGAGTTTATCACGGATCCAATCACGGGCATTGCACACCCCCGTGATGGCCAATGCGGTTTGACAATCGTTCGAAATGAAGCCTCCTCACCAGAATCTGTAGGTGAACTCCGGTTCCGGTAAGGCTCCGAGATTGTGATATCGGGCGGTTTCAATGGCTTCGCAGGTGCGACAGCCGTTCGATTTTCTAGTGGTCAGTTTTCCTTTGTTGTTCATACCCTCGACAATTCCAGCGGACATGGCGCCGTGGGCTCGGAACCAATTGAGAGACACCATGTTGAGTGCTTGAGAACTTCTTCGAAGCCGTCTTTCATGGTTTGTCTGGCCTCGCCAGCGCGGACTTTGTCGATCGCCTGGTTCATCTTCTGCATGATGGGGATGACAGCATGG
Organism: uncultured Planctomycetota bacterium; assembly: GCA_963802295.1. Taxonomy (GTDB): domain Bacteria; phylum Planctomycetota; class Planctomycetia; order Pirellulales; family Pirellulaceae; genus JAJRVM01. Next base: position 113,753 of record CAWDIM010000027.1, read on the forward strand.
CGGTGACAGCAGGGTGGTGACGGGGCCGTTGCTCTCAGCACGGTCACCCACCGCGCAGAATTGGCATCGGAGGATGGCACCCGCGAAGGGGCCGGCCACCGGAGGACGGGCGGTTGGGAAGGCTCGGCCACACGCAACTCTCGCCAGCAATCCGGTGGTTCGAACCGTGCGTCGTGCCATCTGCGTGGCCGATCGCGTCAGCCCCTTTCTCCGCCACGGCAGCAGCGGATGGGTGACGTCATCACTTTGAACGGCTACTTGCCTCGCAGCATATCGGCGATCACGCGGCGCGCTTCCAACAGTGCGGCCGGGAGCTTTTCCGGAAATTTGCCACCGGCTTGAGCCATGTCGGCGCGGCCACCTCCACCGCCACCAACGATCGCGGCGGTTTCCTTGACCCACGTACCGGCGCTGGCACCGGCGTCCACCAGACTGCGACTCAGCCCCGCCACCAAGGTGACTTTGTCGGGTGCTGGGGATGAAGCGAGCAAGACTGCCGCTCGGTCAACTTTCTTGCGCACCTGGTCGATCAACTGCCGCATCAGATTAGGGTTTGCGCCGGGCGTCTCGCAAATGACGACGCACACATCCCCTTCCAAAACTCCCCGCTGGATGAGGGCGTCGGCCGACAGAATTCCAGCGGCGGTCAGTTCGACAACTCGCGATTTGAGCTGTTCAACTTCTTCCAACAGCGCTGCGACACGTTGGGGAACATCAAACGGCGCCACATTGAGCAGGCGAGCTGCTTCGCGCAGCCACGCACGTCTGGTCGCATACGCCACCGACGGCGGGCCGGCGTCCCCCTGGGGTACACCGGTTTCGACGCCGGATCCTGGCTCCCCAGCCCCCACGGTGCCGGAAGTGATCTGTTTGCGGAGATCGCGCAAAGTGCGTACCAGGGAGCGGACGGCATGCGGGACTCCCCAGGGCGAGCATCCGAACAGATCGGCCGCCTTCTGGAGCGTGGAGCACGTTTGCTCGGCATGCTGCGTGGCCTTGTCGCCGGTGAGCGCAACAACTCGCCGCGTTCCGGTCGACACGCTTTCTTCCGACACGATTTCGAAAGCTCCCACTTCATCCGTGTTCTGGACGTGCGTCCCGCCGCAGAGTTCACGACTGAACCCCCCCATGGTCACCAATCGCACCGGATCGGGATATTTCTCGCCAAAGAGCATCATGGCTCCTTTTTCCCGCGCTTCGGCCAGCGGAACATATTCCGAGGTCACCGGTTCGCGGGCCGCAATCTGAGTTTGCACATCCTGTTCCACTTGAACGAGTTCATCGTCCGTCACCGCCGAGAGGTTCGTGAAATCGAATCGCAGCCAATCGCCATCGACTTTCGAGCCCTGTTGTTGTGCATGCCGTCCGAGGTTCCTCTGCAGCGAATAATGCAGGATATGCGTGGCGGAGTGAGCCCGCCGAATCGCCTGCCGACGATTCGTGTCCACCCGCGCCTGGACCGTCGCGCCAGGCCGCATTTCCCCGGAGACGAGGTGCCCCAGATGAACAATCAAATCACCATCGCGCTGGGTATCCGACACGCGAAAAGCGAACCCGTCTCCCATCAAGTCTCCCGTGTCACCCACCTGTCCACCGGACTCGGCGTAGAAAGGCGATTGGTCGAGCACCACCTTGACCGGCGACTCGTGGCCGACTTCGGCCAGCCGATCACAGAGTTTATTCTGGGCAATGATCCCCTTAATCTCGGCCTCGCACTGCTCCGACTCATATCCGACGAACTGGCTGCAATGCAGGACTTTCTCGAGCGCTTCGATGGGCCCGCTCTTGAACAGCTCGATCTGCGGCTTGCCCGATTCGACACCATGCTGAACCATGGCCTTGCGGAATCCTTCGGTGTCAAAAGTAAAGTTCCGCTCAGCGGCTAACGACTCGACCAATTCGGGCGGGATGCCGTAAGTCGAATAGAGCTCGGCGGCATCGCTTCCGTCGACCACCACGCGATCTTGCTTTTCCATCACTGCAAAGATCCCTTCGACGCGAGCCAAGCCGGCATCGATCGTCGAAAAGAACGCCTGCTCCTCCTGCTGAATAACCTGCGCGACGCGATCGACGGTGTCCGCCAGCTCGGGATAGGGCTTCTTCATCATGTCGACAACAACCGGCACCAACTGAAACAAGAAGGGCTGATCGACTCCCAATTGGCGACCATCCAACACGGCTCGCCGCAGCAACCGACGGACGACGTACTTCTCCGCCTTCGCGCCCGGATAGACGTTCTCGTGTACCGCAAACGTGCAGGCTCGAAGGTGATCTGCGATCCGCCGGAATCGCCGTCCGCTTTCCACGGTCGGATCGTACACCTGACCACAGACTTCCGCCGCCGCTTCGACCAGTGGACGGAGGATGTCGATGTGAAAATTCGTCGCCACACCCTGCAGCGCCGCGGCGGTGCGTTCCAAGCCCATGCCTGTGTCGATGTTGCGACTCGGCAGCGGACGAAGATTGTCGGGTGGATTGCCCACACGGTTGTATTGCGTAAATACCAGATTCCAGATCTCCACGGTCTCGCCGAAGTTGTCCTGGAAGAATATCTCGCTGCACGGTCCACAGACTCCGTCCGGCCCTTCGCTCGGAGCACTGGCGGGCCAGAAATTATCGCTTTCCCCCATCCGCTGAATCCGACTGCTGGGCAAGCCGATATCGTCGGCCCAGATGCCCGCCGCCTCGTCGTCGTCCATATAGACGGTGACTGACAGGCGAGCGGGATCAATACCCAGCCACCTCTTGTCGGTGCAGAACTGCCAGGCCCAGCCGATCGCCTCGCGTTTGAAATAGTCCCCGAAGCTGAAATTCCCCAGCATCTCGAAGAAAGTATGGTGATAGGCCGTCCGCCCAACGTTCTCAATGTCCCCCGTGCGAAGGCACTTCTGGCAGGTCGAGGCCCGGGTGAAGTCGAGCTTCACTTTCCCCAGAAAATGGTCCTTGAATTGATTCATGCCGGCCGGCGTGAACAGCACCGACGGATCCCAGGTTGGCACTAACACATCGCTCGCGCAGATCGTGTGTCCGAGGGACTGGAAAAAGGCCAGGTATTTCTCGCGCAATTCGTCCGTTTTCATCGCTTTGTCCGCTTCAAACGCCAGGAAGTCCATGCAGTACCAGCAAGGTGGTCATGATATCGGACGAGCCGATTTCTCACCAGATACCCCTGGGCCCAAGCGATCGCGCGACGGCCGTCTGCGGCCCGGCCGGCTACGGCCCCTCAGGCACGACCTTGATCGCGGCATCACCGCTGAGAGAGGGCAGCTGCAGCCGTACGGCTCCCGTCTCCTGGGCCACGGCGGCATAAAACGCCTCCGGTGAATCGACACGCACCGCACCGACGTGGCTGATGTACTCGCCTCGCTGGAGGCCGGCTTTCCAGGCAGGCGAATCACGTTCCACGTCCAGCACCGCCACACAGCCCTCCCGATCCACCGCCATGTTCCCGGCGGAACTCAACTGCGGCGGCAAGGCCGATGGATACTCCACGCGCAAGCCGCGCCACACAGGATCCTGCACCTGGGCAAACGGTTTCCGCGCTGTTGGCACAAACTTCTTCGAGACCACCACATCGGCCATGATCGTGTGCCGCCGCGACAACAACGCGTCACGTCGCTCCACGGTCAGCGCAGCGTGCATGCCCGGCGACAATTTGCTCAGTTCGCAGAACAGCGTGCTCTTGTCGTAGACTATCTCGCCATTGACGTGGGTGATGATGTCCTCTTCGCGGATGCCAGCCCGATCGGCGGGAGTCCCCGGCACGACGCGCAAAACCTGCACCCCAAACTTCCCCTGTTGCCGCTCGTCCAACGACAGATGCTCGGGCTGCACCCCCAGAAACCCAAAGGAAGGAAGTCGTCCCTGCTTGAGCGTTTCGACGGTCCGGCGAAAAGCCTCATCCACCGGAATGGCAAACCCGGCCGCCTGCTCGTAGCCGGACAGCGCCGCGAGCGAGGTCGTCAGACCAATCATCTCGCCCTTCAGATTCACCAGCGCCCCACCACTGGTGCCCAGATTCAGCCGCGCATCCGTCTCGATTAATGTCCCATACTGATGCAGTGATTCCACCTCCGAGCCCCCCTGCGCGCGCTGGTCACCAGTGGGTGCCGCGCGACGCAAGTTCGATACGATCCCCCAACTCGCGCTCACCTCGCCGTCACGAGCGACCGCGTAGGGATTCCCCAAGGCAATCACGAGCATGCCCTTGCGCAGCGCCGAGGCATCCCCCAATTGAATCGGCTCCAGATTGTCGGCCGACACCTGCAGGACCGCCAGATCGGTCCACGGATCGCCGGCGCGTACCGCCTGCGGCACCTCCACCCGCGTCACGCGAAACGGCCGACGCTGCACCCACACGTAATAATCGTTCTCCGCAGGGTTTCCCAGCAGGTGGTAGTTCGTCACGATGTGCCCCTCGCGATCAATGACGACACCCGTCCCAAATTCATTCGGAACAAAATCCGGACTTGTCGGATTCGTGTCGGCAAAGCCCAGTGGAGCGCGGTTGAGGGGAATGCCGTCAGGCTCCAGAGCGGGGATCCGAGCCTCGGGGCCTTGCTTGCGGACCCGCGCAATGGCCACCACCGATCGCTCCGCGCGCGCGATCGCCTCCACGATCGCATCCTGCACCACCAGCGCCGCCTGATAACCGGGCGACTCTTGCCCCCAACTCGCCCGGAGAGCGCAACACCATGCCAGCACGCTCACCACGCAAACCGCCACCACGACACGCACACGGCGCCGCGTTTCCCCCTGCTGGCCTGACCAGGTAAGCCGGCATCTCATCAGCTGCACTCCCCTCCCCATCCCCAGAACATGAGCGTCCCCGAGAGAACGCGGCGGCAACCGTCCATCGGGCAGGCCCCCGAGGTCGGTCTTCCCGTACCGTTTCCCCTGTCCGCCCCACGCTGCGGAGTCGCTACCACGTCAACTCTCGTCCACTTCGCCAACCACTTCCTCACCCGCCGTAAGTGTCTCGATCCCATAACCACCCGCCGCCATCACCTTCTGCTTGATCTCTTCCGTCACCGTCGGATTCTCGATCAAATACAGGCGAGCCTTTTCCTTGCCCTGCCCCAAATGAGTGTCACCATATTTGAACCACGAGCCGCTACGAGCCACGACCTTCTGCAAGACAGCCAGATCCAACACGTCGCCTTCGTAACTGATGCCGTTGGTATGCATCATGTCAAACTCCGCCACGCGAAACGGCGGCGCTACCTTGTTCTTCACCACCTTGCATCGCACCCGCTGCCCAATCACTTGCTCACCATCCTTCAACTGACCGATCCGCCGCACGTCTATGCGACAGGAACTGTAGAACTTCAAGGCCCGCCCGCCAGGCGTCGTCTCGGGACTGCCGAACATCACGCCAATCTTCTCGCGAATCTGGTTAATGAAAATGACCGCCGTCTTGCTCTTGGCAATCGCACCCGTCAACTTCCTCATCGACTGGCTCATCAGCCGCGCTTGCAGGCCGACATGCGAATCACCGATCTCCCCCTCCAATTCCTGCCGCGGAACCAAGGCGGCCACCGAATCGATAATGATCGCGTCCACCGCATTGGACTTGATCAGCATTTCCGTAATCTGCATCGCCTCCTCGCCCGACGTCGGCTGGCTCACCAGCAGCGTCTCCAACTCGACCCCCAGCTTCTTCGCCCAACTGGGATCAAACGCGTGCTCCGCGTCAATCATCGCCGCGATCCCACCGAGCTTCTGAGCTTCGGCCGCCACGTGCAAGGCCAACGTCGTCTTGCCGCTCGATTCCGGTCCAAACACCTCAATAATCCGCCCCCGCGGAATCCCCTGCCCACCCAACGCCATGTCGAGCGACAGGCTACCCGTCGGAATCCCCTCGATCGACATGTTCGTGCCGGCGCCCAGGGCCATAATCGACCCCTCACCAAACTGCTTCTCAATCTGCTGCAACGCCGTCTTCAGCTGCGGATGCCCTTCGACCACCCTGTCGGTGCCCGAAGCCGCACCCTTTTCCGACTTTGCCGGCTTGCTCACTTTGTCCTTCTTGGCCATGGAATTACTCGTCATTTCAGTTGTCGCGACCATCTATTGACTCCTTTATCAGCTACTCTCGGCAGTTCGGCAAGCGAGGGTCCCGAACGGGAACCGATATGGTGTACAAATGAATACCATACCATCCAGGCCCCGTCAAGGCAACTCTGCAAGACAACTCTGCAAGACAACTCTGCCAGGCAATTCTGCAGGACAATTCTGCCGAGCCCAACCAGTTGGCTCTATACATAGAATCGCAAAGCGGTGGACACCTTTGGTCACGCCGACCGAAATTTCTCTGGTTATTTTTGTCGCTGGTTTTGGCGGCGGTCCGGCCAAGCCCCGATCAGGAATCACCCGCGGGTAAAGAATCCTGGACAGTGGACAACCAATCGGAAAATGACCGAAGCGTGGCTCATGACGCAGTGACGAAGCAGACCGGGGCAACCGCCATCCGAAGGCCGCACGAGCTGCCCGAGCCGCCGACAGACGGCCCCGCGCGTCCAGCCGCAGGATTGCCGGTGACCCTGGCTGCCGGTGCGCCCTGCCTTGAACGGGTGGGGTTGGCAGCCAGGCAACATGGCTGAGTCCGGCTGCCTACAACGCCAGCGGTGCTCGTGCCAGGACTTCGTAAATGGGTCCGCCGCGCTGCAGGAAGCTGCCGAAGACGATCACTTCATCCACGCTCGTCAAACCCACCTCGAAATCCTCGGCCTTCGCTACCAGCTGCCCCAAGATCGGTAAGGCTGCCCCTCCCGAACGGACTCGCCCCAACGTCAGGTGTGGTCGGAAGGAACGGTTTTCGGCCGGGAAGCCGTGCTTGGCCAATTCGCTCTCAATGCACTGCTGGAGCTGCTGCATCTGCTCCGCTCCCTCACGGACCCCGATCCATAACGTACGTGGACGTTGCAGGTTGGGAAAAGCCCCCGCGCCGCAACAGGTGAATTCGAACGCCGGCACGCCGACCGCCGCATGCTGGACCGCCTGACAGATGGTGGCTAACTCGTCGTCCGTCTGGTCGCCCAGGAACTTCATGGAGACGTGCAAGTTCTGCGGCGCTACCCAGCTGACTTTCGCCTCGCTCGCTTGCAGACGCTGAATCAAATCGGCCGCTCGCGACCGCACTTGCGGAGCAACTTCCACGGCCACAAACACGCGGGTCTTGGACATGATGGCCTCTTCGTGAGAAAGTCAGAAACTCAGCATTCGCCGATAGCGTTCCATACGCAACACAATATCCGCCCGCTCGATACTCCGCAGCCGATCGAGGCTGAAGTCCTCCACCGTGAAACTGGCCACCAGAATGCCGTAGGCCATGGCCTGCTTGAGCGTCTGAGGCTCGAAATTTCCCTGTTCCGCCAGATATCCCATCATCCCCCCCGCAAAACTGTCGCCAGCGCCCGTCGGATCCACCACATCCAGTGTGGGATAGGCGGGCAGCACGTACGTCTCGTGCTTCGAGAAGAACATCGCCCCGTGCTCTCCCTTTTTGATGACGACGAAATTTGGGCCCATGTCGCGAATCACCGATCCCGCTCGGACCAGGTTGTCTTCCCGCGTCAGCAGACGAGCCTCGCTGTCGCTGAGCATGAACCCGTCGACACTCTGGAGCAACGCCTGCAGTTCGTCGCGCTCTTCACGAATCCACATCTCGATGGTATCCGCGATAACCATCCGCGGGCCAGTCATCTGACTGAGAATCTCCCGCTGCAAAGCGGGCGAACCGTTGGCCAGGAACAAGCTCGGACAGCGCCGCACGTCTTCGGACAATACCGGCTTGTGCGAACCATAGACGTTCAACTGTACGTCCAGTGTCTTTCGCTCGTCCATCCCCGGTGCGTATTTCGTGTGCCAGCGAAACGTCTTGGCCCCTGGTATGATCCGCAGTCCCGAAGTGTCGATCTGGCGTGACTGCAGCAGTGCAGTATGCTCGCTCGGCCAGTCGTCACCCACGACTCCCACCAGGTGCACGGGGGCGAAATAGCTCGCTGCGTAGGAAAAATACACGGCTGACCCACCCAGCAACGATTGCCGCGACTGGCCGGGTGTCTCGATATCATCCAGCGCAATCGTTCCGACGACTAACAGCGGCATGATCTGGCGTCCTATGTAGAGATCCGTACGCACCAGCGGGAGCAACATGTCGGGTCGAACACGGCACGAATATCCACACACCCCACCGCGCCGCGTCATCGCCCCAGACGCTGTCGCCCCAGACACTGAATTCCAGACACTGAATTATTGACCATCGTACTCAAACTGCAAGGCGTGGGGTCGCCTTGTGGCACAACCTGCACGCAACTCCTACAATCTCTCACGCGCTCGGCACATCACGCCGGCCCGCCCCCCACGAACCAGCTTCGATCTCGTCGAAACGGCAGCCGACCCAAATGGGGCAAGGTGACGGGCCGCAGCGATAGACGGGACGCTGCTATAATGGTGCCATGATGTGTCTTTCCAGTCCTGCGATTCGTTTCCCTGGCAGCCCAGCCACCGATCCGGAGGCTGCGGGCCGTCCACGTCGTCCCAGAGCTTCGCGGACTCGAGAGCGGTTTGTTTCGCGAGATTCTGACAGCCGGCCGACGACGATCACGCGACTTCAGACACGATCCGGCAACCACCGATCATCCGCCGCCCGGCGCAGCGTGTTACAGGTAGCGAGTCTGGCGTCGATCACGCTCGTGCTGTCGTGGGCTGGCTCGACGCCTGCGCAGCATCCTGATCTTGCCCGCTACGAAATCGGTTTTGCCGATGGTTCGCGCAAGATCGCCCAGCGGATTTCGACCTGGTCTCCCGAACTCCCGTCCCTGAAACTGGACGAGCACGATCTGTGGCAAGCCGATCCGCCGCTGCGATGGATTCGGGATCGCGAGGCTGAGCTGCCGGGGGCGGTTACCGCATGGGTCGAGACGTGGACCGGAGATCGCCTTCCGGGCCAGGTGTTGCGGTATGGGGCCCAGCTGCAGGTCGGGGGCACGAGCATGCCGGCTCACCTGCTCGTGCGGTCTGTTACATCCTCCTTCCCGCCGCACCCGGAGTCGCCGGCTGAGATACGAATCCGTCTGCGATGCGTGCGGCGCGTGGTCTGGCAGGACGCGGGCCGCGACTACGAGCCGGGAACCGCGATCCTCCGCGATGGGCGGCAAGTCAACTTCCGGGCCGTGCGTTGGAGCGCCGATTCAGTCACACTCCTGACCGACGAGTCCCGACGGTCGCTTGCCCTGGCAGATGTGGCGGAACTGAATCTGCCCGCACAGTCGCCCTGGGAGGCCTGGCTCGACGAACTGGCCGTATTGGCCCCCCACGGAACCGGGCAACTGCTGCAAATCGAAACGGCACAAGGTGTCATTGCCACGACCTCCTGGCCGCGGCAACGAATGGTGAAGTCTCCGGCCGACGCGCAGGGGGATCAGTTCCTGCACGGCGTGCAACCGGCGTGGAGCCTGGATATGCTCTGGCTCCCCGGCAGCGGCGAGTCAATCCGACGTTTTTTTCAACCGCACGAAGTGCCACTCAGCCGCATTCCGCCGACTCAGGTGGTGCAACGTTCGCCGTTGGCGCAGCAGGGCCGGCCCTGGCAACGCGACCGCAATGTGGAAGGCGGGTGGTTGATGAGTGGTCCGGGAACATTCGGCTGGGGATTCGGCGTGCATGCGCACAATGAACTTCACTTTCTCCTGCCCGACTATGCCACCTCGTTCAGTGGATTCGTGGGACTGGACGCGCTGGCGGCGGCGGCCGGTTGTGTGCAAGCGCGAGTAGTGCTGCAATCCCCCGACACTCAATTGCTGTTCGAAACACCGCTGATAATCGGTGCGCAACAAGTCTATGCCACCGGGCTTCGCCCGCTCGCCGCGACGGCGTCCCCCACCGCGGCCCCTCGCAGGCTCGTCCTGGCAGTCGACTACGCTCACCAGTCGCGTCCCCCTGGCGCCGATCCGCTCGACATCCGTGACTCGGCCGATTGGCTGGACCCGCTGCTCAATCTCGATCCCGTCGTGCTGACCGATAAGCTCACGGCCGAGACGGCTTCCCACATGGATGCCTGCCGCGGCTGGCAATGGCGGACGCCCGAGGGTACACAGCTGCACTTCCGCAGCGTGTGGGACGAACTCTCGGGCTCGGCCAGCCGCTTCGCACTGGGAGTGGCCGTCGCCGGGAGCCAGCCGTTGAGCCTTGTCAAACGGCAGTCCTGGGACGATTCCCCTCAACAACTGGTACTCACGGTCAGCTGTCCGCTGAAAACGCAGCCGCCCGTGCGCATCGAAGTGCTCGCCGCGGGCGAGCAGCTGGCGGCCTTCGACGTGCCCCCGCTGGATCGCGATCACCTCAACTTGACGCCACAGGTCGTTTCCCTGCGTGGCGTCAAACCGCGGCCGGATGGCACGGTCGACTGCGAGATTCGCCAATACCCAGGCTCCCTCGCTGCGCCGGTCCAATGGCATGCCATCCAGTTCACCGCGGCAGACCCGTGACAGGGGCCATGACCAAGCCAAGTGACCAAGCCAAGTGACCAGGCCAAGTGACCAAGCCAAGTGCACAGGCCAGGAACGTGGCTGCGACGTCGCAATGCTCCGCACCCGCGCCGCAGCCGCGAACCTGGGGGAGGCATTTCAGAGGACTCCGTGCCGAGCCGTGTATTCCAGCCGTGTCCCCACGTGGAAGTCAAAGCACTGCCCCGGAAACGCGTGCCACAGCGCCGCGACCGCCTGACTGCCCGTACAATGTGCCGGACCAAAGCGTCGTATGCCCAGGTCCCTCAGCTCATCGATCGTGCGCGAGAGTCGTTCCTGCGAAGCACGCACCAGATGCATGCCCCCCATGACCGTGTGAATCGGCCGACCGTCAGTCAACTGACGCACGTACCGCAGCGTGTTGATCACTCCGGCATGAGCGCAACCCAACAACACAATGGTCCCCTGCTCGGTCTGCAGAAACAAGGCCTGATCATCGGTCAGCGGATCGGGTTGCCGGCAGGCGGAATCGCAAAAAAACGGCCCACCTGTATCTTCATAATCCGTCACGCGCGGAATGGGACCGGTGGCGGTGAGCCCTGCTGCGATCGAAGTGGGCTCGCTGGTCTGACACCAGGCTGTCGATGGCCGCAGCATCGCTTGAGTGGCCGACGCGGGCATACCAATGGCACGTGACGCGCCGTGTTGCAGGCGGGCATACTTCGGTTCCCGCGATGCCGGATGAGCAAACACGGTGGCCGACGTCGCGACGTCGAGGATGTCGGCCAGGCCGCCGGTGTGATCGTAGTGGCCGTGGCTCACGACCACCGCTGCCACCCGCTCGACAGGGAGTTTCATCCGCTGGGCATTGTGGCGCAGCACCAGACCTTGTCCCGTGTCGAACAGCACGTACTGCCCCCCCCAGTCGATCCAACAAGCCAGGCCGTGTTCGGCCAGCAAGCCCTCGCCCGCGGCCGTATTCTCCACCACTACCGTCATGCTCACTCGTGTCATAAAACCAACTCTCTCAACGCAGCCCGAGTTCGCAACGAATCATCGGACAACCGAAATCCGAAAACGAAAACAAAGTCAAATGACAGAAACTGAAGACAAGACCTCAGCGGTCGGCACCATCGCAGCCAAGAGCCGCTCACAGCGGCTCACCATGCGCAGGTTATCGGCTAACACTTCAACAGGCTGGCCGCAGCCGCGCGTTCCACGAAACGGGCGCGTGCCGAGGCCTTGATTTCTCCCTCCTGCTCCAGTTGGGCGGCCAGCTTGAAGAGTGGAGCAGCCGACTCTTCAATCCAGGCGCGCACCCGTGCCCACCCCGCCGCAGCTACCGGTCTGTGAAAGCGGACATGGATGTCGCCCGTCACCGCCGCACTCCCGGCGGCGAAGATGCAGTTGGTCATGGCGCCGTCGAGCAGCGCACAAATCACCCCCCCGTGCAGCACATGGGGGTACCCTTCCAACACTCGATCACAAGGAAAGTCCGCCTCGACCATCCCCGCGGCGATCGAATGGAAATCCAGCCCCCAGCTACCGGGCATCTCCCGGCTGCAGACAAGGCACTGGGGATGATGCTCGCGCCGCATGCGACGCAACAACGGCCCGTCCCCTGGCTCCCCATGTGCCATTCGATTTGCTCCCAAGTTGGCTCGTCACACACCCTTCCGGCCACCGCACGGACCGGCCCACAACCTGCCGGCCATCACCGCTTGTCCCGGCGGACCACTCGCTCAGGAACTACGGTTCGCGTCGCCGTTGTCGGGACTGAGCGACTCCAGCATCGCAGCGTCCTGGAGAGCCGCTTTGAGCGTGTTCGAGGCCAACAGTGCACAATGCTCCGATTCGGCAGGCAGCCCCGCCAAAGCGTGCAAGATATCCGCCTGCTGGATGCGCGAGGCCTGTTCGAGTGGAGCGCCCAACGCCAATTCAGTCGCCATACTGCCGGCGGCACGCGATGTCCCACAACCGGTCGTGCTGAAACCGATCGCCACAATCCGGCCTTCGTAGACTCGCACCCAGAACTCCATGGTATCCCCGCACGGCCCGGTAATCTTCGCGTGACCATCGCAAGGATACAGCGGACCGTAGTTGCGCGGCTGGTGCGCTCGCTCGCGCACGGCCAGCGACAGCTGTAGCGGTCGGTTCATTTTCTGTCCTCCTCGGCGGGGTGAAGTAACGCTGGAGTATGGCAGCGTGATCCTGGACGCGACGCGACGCGAGCAACAAGGGAAACACAATGTCGCTTGTGCCACAGGGAATCCAGACAGCCAAAAAAACAGGAACGCGGCGGCCAGGATCCACGCGGACCACTCAACCACCCTGTCGTGGGCCATCGTCATGTGAAACAGCGACGGCCAAGTCGCCAGTCCGATCCCGCTGCGTTCCCCGAGCTGCCTCGGCCCCGTTCGCGACTGCCGACTCCCCGGCTGCCGGCAGTCGCTGAACCGGGCCTTGGTACGCCTAACGCGGCCGGCGGCCGCCATCAAACTCGGAAATCCGAAATCTCCGCAACAGGAATCCGAAATCCGCATCACGCACAATCAATTTACAATTCCACGAACCGAGACGTTGCGCAGGGAACGTGCAGAGAGAGCTAATGGTCACACGGATTGGCCGCCACCCTCAGCGCTCCGTCGAGATACGCCTGCACAACCTCCCCTGGCTCCACCGCAGCCGCCCCGGCAATCACCTCAATTCCGTGCTCCTCGAAAATGGCCCGAGCACGCTGCCCGATCCCTCCGGCAATGACAACGTTGGCACTGAGCTGCGACAGCCAACGCGGCAGTAGCCCCGGCTCGTGCGGCGGCGGCTCCAGCTGCCGCGATCCCTGTATCTGCCGCGTCCGCAAGTCGACTTCATAGAAGGCAAACTGCTGGCAGTGACCGAAATGGGAACACAACTTGCCATCCGCCACGGGGACGGCAATGATCGTCGTCTCCAGACCTTGGGAAGTCATCAGAACGCTCTCCTTGGTTGGCCCGTTATCTCAGTCCGCACGACCCACCAAGGCTCGAGATATTCGAACGCCCCAGCACGCCGGTCCGAACCAAGTTCGCCATTCATTTCATTTCAAATCCAACACCATGCCCCCAGAATACGCACATCCGGACAGTGTCGGTGATCGTCGGACGGTCGCCCCGTGGCGGGCGATTCCTGACGGGCCAATAACCCGCGTCACACAACCCACCGGCATGTCCCTCCAACTCTCCGGCGACCGCCAGACAACCGGTGCGGCACCTTAGCCTCCGTCTCCCGGCACATCACGCCTGCCGCGTCGACGACCCCGCCGTAAACCGCCGCCACCCCGAGGCAGTTCCGCCGGATCGCTTAACTCCTCCCACCCTCGCGCTGCAAGCCCTTCCCCACACTCCCCCTGACAGACATCATCCTCCAGCATCAATCGGGGCGCCAGGGCCCCACGCCGCAACGCGTCGAGACTGTCGTCGATCCTGCCCGACACCCACGCGTAAAGCGTAATCCCGCCCGACCGCAACGCAGCCGCCGACCAGCGATCAATGCCGCCGCAGATCACCACCTCTACCCCTAATTCCACCAGCCGATGGATCCGGTCGTGAGGCGTCCAGTCCACGGCTGACACCTCCTGCCGCTGCGTGACACAGTCCCCGTCCACGGTCAGCATCAGAAAACACGCCGCGCAGTCAAACCGCGGTGACACGCGATCTCCAAAGGTCGGTACGGCAACTCGCATCGTCAAGCCTCTTGGCATCTCCCAGTTGCACGATCTGTGCCAACTCGCATGATATTGCACGGCAATTACGTAACTACTTGTTATCACACGCGATAGATCGACAGCACAGAACCGGCGTGGCGGCATAACTAGAGGCATAAACGCAATGCATTGCACAATGAATTGCGTTTACGCAATGCCGTGTGAGGTGTATTCAGCGGAGCGGCAATCCGCAGCTCGAAGGGCTAAACGGAGTTGATCGGGCAGTAACGGGGGAGGGACGAGGGGCACGAAGCGTTGAGAGATGATGGTTTGTTCGTGAATGGTCAATGGCGGGCTGACCGAGGTGTTACGGGATCCGCTCGCACCGATCACGGGCCATACCCTGTGCACTTCTCCCGTTCATCTTGATGCTCTTTGCCCTTGCGACTTTTTCGTGATCGCATGCGGAAGTCAAGGTGAACCCTGAGGGGCGGGACGGCCGCGTCGTACGAAGAGGAGTAAAGTTTTCGCGTGTAGGATGCGCGCACGGTGCGCGCATGTTTGGAACAAAATCCGAAATTCGAAGCACAGAAAAGTGGGAGGAAGGGAGGAAGGGAGGAAGGGAAAACGGAGGACGCAGTGGCATGCTGCTGGTGAGAATCTGCTGGGGGCCCGCCCGTGGCCGTTTTGCCGGTAGCGGAGGTTTTAGTCTGGGGATTTCGAATTTTGGATTTCGAATTTGTTTGGGATTTCGATATTGGGATTTCGGATTTCCCGTTTTGGTTGCGGCCACAGGCCGCGTTAGGAGTACGAGTAAGAGTACGAGTAAGAGTAAGAGTACGAGTAAGAGTACGAGTAAGAGTAAGAGTAAGAGAAAAAAAAAGCGCGGAGGACAGAGTGTCAGTCCGTGTTTTCGCAACGCGACCGCCTCCCGCCCGGATCTCCGGTTGGTTTTCGGATTACCGAGACGGGCGGTGGCCGGCGGCGGCGTCAAGGATAGTCGATGGCGTACTTTTTCATTTTTCGCCAGAGCGTGCTCTTGTCGATTCCCAGCGCCAAGGCCGTGTGACTGCGGTGCCCCTGGTGTTGATGCAGAGCCTGGCGAATGGCGTCGATTTCGGCCAGCGCCAACGGGTCGTAGGGAGGTGGGGGCTGGTCCGCGTCGAAGTGAGCCTGCAGCAATTCGCTCGGCAGGCATTGATCGTCGATCAGTTCCCCGCGGCAGAGGATGATTGCATGTTCGACGACATTTTGCAGTTCGCGAATATTGCCAGGAAAGCTGTACTGCATCAGGCGTTGCATGGCCGGCTCGGACAAACCTCGGATGCGGGTCCCACGTTGGGCGTTGAACCGTTGCAGGAAATGTTCGATCAGCAGGGGGATGTCCTCGCGACGGCGCACCAAGGGGGGCAAATCCAGTTTCACGACATTCAGCCGGTAGAATAGATCTTCGCGAAACAAGCCGCGCGCCATCTGTTGACTCAGGGCCTTGTTGGTCGCGGCGATGATCCGCACGTCAGCCTGCACCGACTGCGTCCCGCCCAAGGGTTCATATTCCCGCTGCTGGAGGACGCGCAGCAGTTTCACTTGCAGTGCGGCGGAGATGTCGGCGATTTCATCGAGAAAGAGCGTGCCGTGTTGAGCCAGCGCGAATCGGCCGGGCTTATCGCGGTCGGCGCCGGTGAAGGCACCTCGGCAATAACCAAACAGTTCCGATTCCAGCAAGGTGTCGGGAAGAGCGCCGCAGTTGACGGCGACGAACGGGCGTTTGCCGCGCCGGCTCAGATTGTGTATCGCGCGGGCCACCAGTTCCTTGCCGGTGCCCGTGGGACCCTGAATCAGCACCGTGCTGTCGCTGGCCGCGATATCGGGGAGGATGTCGAGAATGCGGCGCATCAGGTGATTCTTGCTGACGATATCCTGAAAGGTGTATTGCTGGTTGATTTCACGCCGCAGTCGTTCCAGCGCCGACAGGTCCCGAAACGTTTCGACACCTCCGACGGCCTTCCCTTCTTTGTCGCGCAAGATGGAGGTACTGATGCTCACCGGGATCTGCAGCCCGTCCCGCTTCAAAATATCGATTTTGCGGTCCACCCAGCGCCGGCCGCTGAGCATCGTGTCGCGCGAAGCGCAGTTGCCTTGACAGATATTCGCCTGAAAGATGTCGAAGCACTTTCTGCCGATAGCCTCCTCACGCGGCACACCCGTGATCTCCTCCGCCGCGCGATTGAAAGACGTGATGATCCAGTCACCGTCGACCGTGAACACACCGTCGGCGATCGAATCCAGAATGACTTGGTACTGACCGTCGTCACGCACTTCCTTGAGCCTTTTCGATCTTCGCCCAGCTGTCGCGCAAGGGAACAGCCCGATTGAACACGGGCTGTCCCGGCTGCGAGTCCTTGGTATCGACCACGAAATACCCCAATCGTTCGAACTGGAAATGTTCCCCTGCAGCAGCATTGGCCAGGCACGGCTCGAGACAGCAGTCGGTCAACACCTCCAATGACTGGGGATTCAGATTGACGAGCCAATTTTCGCCGGCGGGAACATCCTCGGGATCCATGACTTTGAACAGATGATCGAACAACCGGACGTGGGTGCGGAAAGCGTGCGGCGCGGACACCCAGTGGAGCGTGCCTTTTACTTTGCGGTTGGCGTTGGCCGTCCCGCTCTTGGACTCCGGATCGTAAGTACAGCGGACTTCCTGGATCGATCCGTCAGCATTCTTGACCACGCCGACACATTTGATGATATAGGCCGAGCGAAGTCGGACTTCACGCCCGGGCGCCAGCCGGAAGAACTTGCTGGGGGGATCTTCGCGAAAATCATCCTGCTCGATGAACAGCTCGCGGGAAAAGGGCATTTTGCGTGTCCCCGAGTCGGGGTCTTCGGGATTATTGATCGCCTCCATCTCTTCCGTCTGACCCGCCGGATAGTTCTCGATCACGACTTTCAATGGCCGCAGGACTGCCAGCGCACGTGGTGCGCGCTTGTTGAGGTCCTCGCGCAGACTGTTCTCCAATACCGCCATGTCGATCGTACTATTGAACTTGGCGACGCCGATTCGGTCGCAGAACAAGCGGATGGATTCGGGCGTGTATCCGCGTCGTCGTAATCCGCAGATGGTGGGCATGCGGGGATCGTCCCAGCCGGTGACGAGCCCTTCCTTGACCAGCGTCAGCAGCTTCCGTTTGCTCATCACCGTATAGGTCAGGTTCAAACGCGCGAACTCGATCTGCTGAGGATTGTCGATGCCGAGCTCCTGGCAGTACCAATCGTACAATGGCCGATGATTCTCGAATTCGAGCGTGCAGATGGAATGCGTAATTCGTTCGATGGAATCCGATTGCCCATGCGTGAAATCGTACATCGGGTAGATACACCAGGCGTCTCCGCTGCGGTGATGCGTGGCGTGCAGAATGCGATACATGACCGGATCGCGCATGTTCAGGTTGGGTGAAGCCATGTCGATCTTGGCACGCAGGGTCCGCTGGCCATCGCGAAACTCGCCGGCCCGCATCCGCTGGAACAGATCAAGGTTCTCCGCCACGCTGCGATCCCGGAAAGGACTGTTGCGGCCCGGTTGAGTCAGCGTGCCGCGATATTCACGTGTCTCCTCGGCACTCAGATCACACACGTATGCCTTGGTGTCCTTGATCAGCTTGACGGCCCACTGGTAGAGCTGTTCGAAGTAGTCCGAGGCGAAATAGAGTCGGTCGCCCCAGTCGAATCCCAGCCAGCGAACATCCTCTTTTATCGATTCGACATACTCATCCTCCTCCTTGGTCGGATTCGTATCGTCAAAGCGGAGGTTACAGAGCCCCTGGTATTTGGCGGCCAAACCGAAATTCAGGCAAATGCTCTTGGCGTGGCCAATGTGCAGGTATCCATTCGGTTCGGGAGGAAAGCGCGTGTGGACGCGTCCCTGCCACTTCAGAGTCTTCATGTCGTCTTCGATGATCTGTTCAATGAAGTGCAACGCTCGGGCGGCGGCAGCACCAGTCGGCTGCGGCTCGGTCGGCCCGCTGGCCAAACCTGCGGCGTCCGGTTCCCCCACGTTCGATTTTTCCCTTTGCGATTCCTGTCGGGGTCCCGCATGGTCCTTATCCTTCGGGGCGGCCATCTCCTGTCTCCTCCGTCAACAATTGCACTTGATGATCAACAACCCACGTCTTCCCACCAGAAGGCTGCCCCGAAAACCAGGGCGTGTCGCCAGACTCCCCCCCCATCTACTTTCTTACTCGTAACGCGGCCTGCGGCCGCAACCAAAACGGGAAATCCGAAATCCCAATATCGAAATCCCAAACAAATTCGAAATCCAAAATTCGAAATCCAAAACCTCCGCTGCCGGCAAAACGGCCGCGGGCGGGCCCCCAGCAGATTCTCACCAGCAGCATGCCATTGCGTCCTCCCTTCCTCCCTTCCTCCCTTCCTCCCTTCCTCCCTTCCTCCCTTCCTCCCTCCCTTCCTCCCTTCCTCCCTTCCTCCCTTTCTCCCACTTTTCTGTGCTTCGAATTTCGGATTTTGTTCCAAACATGCGCGCACGGTGCGCGCATCCCACACGCGAAAACTTTACTCTTATCTCTTACTCTCCCCCCCGTCCCCGACTCCCGCTCATCACCCCCCCGGAGTCGGCACAATCTGTGCATTGGTCGGCGGGATCTGAGTCGCGGCCGAGTGAGCTTATCTTAGAGCATTTGCAGGGCCCGGTCGATGCGATGCAGCGACTCCTCGCGGCCGAGAATCGCCAGGCAATCGAATATTCCCAGGCCGACGGCTTTGCCTGTCACGGCCACGCGCAGGGCGTGAATCACATCTCCGATCTGCACCCCGGCGGCCACCAGAAACTGCTTCAAACACGCCTCGGCACGCTCGGCATCCAGGGGTTCCACTTGAGCGAGCTGGCCGCGAAATCGCCGCAACAGGTCCCCCGCGTCCCCCTTGCGCAGCCGCTTGTCAAAGGCCTTCTGGTCGTACGGCAGCTGGTCGGCGGAACAGAAGAATTCGGGGTAGTCCAGGACATCGCCGGCGGTCTTGATGCGGTCACCGGCCGCGGCGGCAATCAGGCCTAGCAGCTGCTCCACTTCCGGCGCTGCCGGGACGCTCACCCACCCGGCCTGCTCCACAAACGGCCGCATCAACGCGACCTTGTCGGCCACCGGCAGTGCCAGCATATCCCGCTGTTGGAAGGCCCACAGTTTCTGCGGGTCGAAACTGGCCGGCGCCTTGTTCACACGCTCCAACGAAAAATGCTCGACCATCTCCTGCCGCGTGAATTGTTCCGTCTCGCCGTCGAGCGACCAACCCAGCAGCAGCAGGTAGTTGATCAGTGCGGCGGGGAGATACCCCACGGTGCGATAGAAATCGACAATCACCGGATTGAACGTCTCCGCGCTCGACGTGTGCCCGATCAGTTGAGCGATTCCGACGCCGTGCTCGTAGAGTTTTTTGAAGTCGACATGCTTGAGGTACTTGTCGAGCTTGCGTTTGCTGAGTTTGTTCGAGCTGCCAGGCTCGGCCACATACGGCAGATGTGCGTACTGCGGGAGGGGAAAACCGAGACTTTGGGCAATGAAAATCTGCCGCGGTGTGTTGGATAAATGCTCGACCGCCCGAATCACATGGGTGATTTCCAGATCGTGGTCATCCACCACGCTGGCCAGGTGGTAGAGGCAGGAACCGTCGGCTCTTTGGATGACATGATCCTGCTCCTGGACCCACTGGAACTGCACGTCGCCGCGTATCCGGTCCTGGAACTGGCAGATTCCGCAGCGTGGCATCTTCAGCCGCACCACCGCGGCCCGGCCTTCTGCCGCGAAGCGAGCGGCGTCGGCATCCGTGTCGGCCATCCAGCGGCGGCTATAAGTGTAGGGCCGTTTGTCGGCTTCGGCCGCCTCCCGCTCGCCCTGCAGTTCCTCGGGGCGAGCGTAATCGCGGTAAGCATGGCCGCTGGCCAACAACTGCTCGACCGCCTCCTGATGCCGATCGGCCCGCTGCGACTGAAAATAGGGGGCGTAGGGCCCGCCCACTTCCGGCCCCTCATCCCAGTCAATACCGAGCCAGCGAAATCCATCCAGGATCGGCTGCAGCGCCTCATCCACATTCCGCTGCCGGTCGGTGTCGTCGATGCGCAGAATGAACTGCCCACCGTGACGTCGCGCGTAGAGCCAGTTGAAAAGCGCCGTTCGGACACCGCCGATATGCAGATACCCGGTCGGACTGGGGGCAAACCGCGTGCGAACCATGTCATCACCTCAAATTGTGAGCCTGGCTGCCAGGCCGCCGGGTCAGTCGCGTCGCGATCCGGCCTGTCGCCTGGCCGTCGAGACGCGAGGGAGCCGTGATAAATCGCCCACATCTGATATCGACGACGCACCACACATCACAACTTTCTGTCATGTGGTCTCTTGTCATCCGTTAGGGGACGGGCAATTGGTGCTTCGGATTTCGGATTGGGACGCCAGCACGCACGGTGCGCAGGATGTCCACTCAGACTCTGTTGGCTCGCGTTGCTGCTGACAGGGCCAGTTCCACGCGCCGTTCGGGTCGAGTCAGGAAGTGATCGGCGAAGTCAAGCGGACAGTGTCAGCCATGACCTCCGCGAGTACGCCTCCCCGCAGCTGCTCAGATTAGAGTCCGGGCGGGGCATTGGTCAAAGGGGTGAGAGCCGAGTCGGATAGCCCGCTTACTATTCGGCGTCCCGGTGCCGCAGCTTCCGCAACCGTCGTCGCTCGGCCTTCGAGAGCTTGGTGGAGTCCTCGACCTGATCGTCGTCCGGGGTGCAGAGCGTCCCTCCGCCGGCGCGGCGGTCCATGGTCGCCTCGGCCACCACGCGCCGTTTCTCCGGGCGTCCAGCCTCTCTCGGCACCTCCCCGGCTTTGGTCGTGGCAGCCGTCGCCGGTGCCGGTTCCTCGCGCGGAGTGTGGGGCGGGTCCTTGCGGAGCACTTTGTCCTTGAGTCGCCGGCTGACCGGCAAACCCCCTTCGGCCGTCGCCGTAACCGGTACCCCGCGCGGACTCTTTCGCAGCCGTTTGGCCTTGGTGCGCGTGCGAGCGGGCTTCGGGACGACCTCACCGCACGCGTCTCGATACACGTGGCGAGCGTAAAAGCACATGGCCATCAGCAGCGCAATGTGCCCTCCCATCGTCAGGCCCGACCGGGCCATCGTCTGAAAGACCCCCTGCTCCGGCCAGATCCAATTCAGCTGCACACCGCCAATCGCGGCGAAACACGCTGCCGCGATCAGCAGACAGAAAACGGCGAGTCGACATGCCCACATCTCGATTGCCAGCCGCAACGCGATGGCTCCGAGAACCACCGCCAGCGACGCGAGCCAGATCAAAGGCGCGTCGGCATAATCCGCTATGCCTGCCGCCTCGAGCAACCCCGTGCGCACCGTCTGCTGAAGACCCGCCACGCTATCAACACTGGCAAACAACAACACCGGTACCATCCAGTACCACATCCGGTACCGCCCTCGGTAGTCGTCCACACGATAGCGCCGAATCTGATAGATCAGGATTCCCATCACCGCCGACACGCCCAGCAACGCCGCCACCAGCCACGTCGCCACACTTCCCCGTGTCGCCAGATCAATGGCCGGGTACCGGCTGAGGTCGGCCGCCGCGCACCGTAAGGCGATCTGGCCGTAGGCACTCTCCAAGGCCGCGGCGATGGACAGGACGAACAAGCAGATCACAAGGTTCGTCCAGCGGCGTCTGGGAATCAAATCGATGACACGTGGCTGACGGGGCGAAAGGGCTGCATCCGTATAGCGGCGTGACGGCTCCGTCACAGCCTGCTTTGCTGTCGCGTCCCCCGACGCATCGGAAGCCTCCCCGGTCGAGGTGTCCACGCCGGTCTCCTCCAGCAGCACACGACGACGACGCTCGTCTCGTTGACCACTTCGCCGAAAGTCCATGTCCTGTCCCACCAATCTCCACTCGTCGACGGTGATTTCCCGACACTAACGGGTCCCTTGTTGGAATTCGGCACGGGCCACCTCCAAACCTGAACCGTTGCCAACCGATTTGTCTCGCCCAAACTGGCGACCGGCAATACCCGACCCCAATGGAACGGCAAACGAAGAGCCCTGGAAATATAGGCAGACCGCGAAACAGGTGAAGAATATTTCAATCAGTGACTCACGGGGGAATGAGAAGCCATCAAGCGCCTCGATTCGCTCGGCTCCTGGCCGCCTGTCACTCAACTGGAATCCGCACTGCGAGAATTGCACAAGCGAGCTTCTGTCTTTCGATTCGGGGGGCCGGCGGGGGGTCGCTGGCCGCGTAGCGGACCGGGCACATTGCCCCGCCATGTGCGGCGTGTGGACACGTGGCCCGGTGCGGCGCGCGGGCTTGAACAAGCTGGTGGCTAATGCGGTGCTAGCTGACCCGTGATGGGTGCCGGGGCAGGCGCAAGAGAGAGGTACGAGTACGAGTACGAGTACGAGTAAGAGTAAGAGTAAGAGTAAGAGTAAGAGTAAGAGGTGCTAGCTGACCCGTGATGGGTGCCGGGGCAGGCCGTATTGCCGCGGAGGGTAACGCGATAACCGACACAACCGGCGCATCCCGAGGCAGCCCGGGGAAATCAGGGAAATTCTCGGTCTCGGACTGCCAAGCGGCGGGGGGCTCGCCGTTGCGGTCCAAGCGTGCCAGAAGCGGGCGCAGGCGCGCTGCGAAAGGCCTTGGTGTGTCGGCGAAGGTAGTCGAAACGGCATCACCTGGCGCAGGCGGTCAGCAGCGCGGGCGAGCGTCCCTTGTCGGGCTCGATCGGGTTGGGTTCCCGACAGCGGTCGGCGGTAGAGTATTCCGGATAACCGTCGAAACCCGCGGCTGTCTGCGGCGTCTGCGTTTTTTGACCGTGGTAGCGACACAACCTAAGGTTTTAACGGCAACCGGCGTTATTGACGCCACTTGCTCCCCCTATTTGATGCAGCAACCAGGTCCGACCGCCACGCGGTGAGCTTTCGTGCGCCCGGGCACGACACAGGCAGGTTCATGGAAAGTACGCCCCACCCGACGATACCCTCGCCGACCGACTCCGCGAGTGCGCCACCGCCCACGGCGGACGCGACGCTGGGGCTGGCTACGATTTCGTCGCTTCTTGATCGTCTCGATCAGCCGCTGGCGGCGGACGATGATCCCCGGCGGACGAACCCGATTGGGGCCGCCAGCCAGGTGGCCTTGGGATACCAGAATCAGCTGATACAGGCCCGGCTGGGGATGGCCAGCAGTCTCTTTGTGGCCCTGCGTGCCAAGCACGCGCGCAACCGCGTTTCACTGCCTGCGCGTGGCACTTGGCTGTTCTTCCTGGGGCCTCCACCTGGATTTGCCGGAACGTCAGCGTGACGAATGGGAAGTCGCGGCGTTGTTGCACGACATTGGCAAGATCGGTGTGCCGGATCGAATCCTCTCGAAGCCCCAGCGACTGGATCGTGAAGAGATGGCGACGATCGACCGCCAACGAGCGATGGGCGAACAGATACTGCTGAGCTGTTGCGCATCGACGGAGGTGCTGTTGATCGTCCGGTATGCACCCGCCTGGTACGATGGAAGCCGCTCGGGCTTTGACCGCTGCGGCACGGAAATTCCGTTGGGGGCGCGGGCCGTTTCGATTGTGGACGCATTTGATTCGATGACGACCGACCAGGTCTATCGGCGAGCGATGTCACGCGAGCGCGCGATTGCCGAACTGTTCACCTGCGCCGGCACGCAGTTCGACCCGGACCTGGTCGAAAGTTTCGGTAAGGTGCTGACTGCTGATCAATCGAAATTGAGTGCCGATTTATCGCACCGCTGGCTCAAGGAACTTGGCGCGGACCAGTCCAATATGCTGTGGAGTGGCAACCCGGCGGCGGGCATTGCGAGTCCTCCACAGACGTCGGTCGAGGGACTGTTCCATCAGAAGCTGTTGGACAGCATGCATGACGGCGTCGTGTTCATCGACACGAACCTGCAGATTCTGCTCTGGAATCGTGCCGCCGAGCGTCTGACGGGGATTTCGGCCAGCAGCGTCGCGCACAAGCTCTGGTCGCCCAAGATCATCAGTTTGCGCGACGAGGGAGGAATCCCGATCGAAGGGAACAACTGCCCGGTCGCCCACACGTTGAGCTGCAAGGTCCAGACATTGCGGCGTCTGACGATGGAGGGGCGCGGCGGTGGACGCGTGAGTGTCGACGCGCATCTGGTTCCGGTCCTGGGACGCGACGGGATCATGCAGGGAGCCACGCTGCTGCTGCACGACGCCTCGTCGCAAATCACGTTGGAAGAGCGCGTCCAGACGCTCCATCTCAAGGCGACGCGTGACCCCTTGACCAACGTGGCGAACCGAGCCGAATTCGACCGCGTGCACTCCGAATTCGTCGACACGCACCTGGAAAGTGGCCTCCCCTGTGCCTTGATCATCTGCGACATCGACCATTTCAAGAGCGTCAACGACACGTATGGGCATCAAGCCGGCGATGAGGCGTTGATCGGTTTCGCGTCGTTGCTGCAACGTTCAGCTCGCCCCGGCGACCTGGTCGCACGCTACGGCGGCGAAGAATTCGTCATGCTGTGCGCCGACTGTGACAACGCCACCATCACGCAGCGTGCCGAGAAGATTCGCCGCGAACTACAGGATACGCCGCAGCACGGCCTCGACAATCGCCCGATTACCGCCAGCTTCGGCGTGACCGAGATCCAGGCGGGCGACAATCCCGAGACGATGTTACGGCGGGCCGACCGAGCCCTGCTGCGAGCCAAGGAGAGCGGACGCAATCGTGTCGTGCAATTGGGAACGGGCATCCCGGGCGAGTTGAAACGCGAACGACGCAAGCTGATTCGGCGCTGGCTCCAACCGACTCCGTCCAGCCATCTGCTCAACGAAACCCTGGTGACGGCCGTGCCCCTGCCGGTCACAATGGAAAAGTTGCGTGGTTTCATCTCCGATCATCACGCCGAGATTGTCTCGACGGAAGACGGGAAGCTGCGGCTGCAGATCACCAAACAGTCACCGGCGAATCGCCGCGAATCGGATCGGCCGGTCTGCTTCATCGTTTCGCTGCAGTTCGTCGAGCAGCGGGCCAAGGATCGCGTCCAAGCGCTTCCTGGCACCACCCGCACCATGATCCACGTCTCGATCCAGCTGTCCAACAACCGCGATCGCCGACTGGGCGATACGTACGAGCGGGCTCGCCAGCTGTTCGCCAGCCTCAAATCGTATTTCATGGCCCAGACGTTCGACGGCCCTTTCAATCCCGACGAGTCTCTCGCCAATCCCACGCTCTTCCGACGGCTCGTCTCGATGCTGCATCCGTGGAGCCACCCGCCTCGCCCGTGATGCGCCCGCCAGCAGACACCCCGGGGCTGAACCGGCCGCTGACCGCGCCGGTCGCCGCCACCGCGCCCTCGCGCAGATACCGCCGGCAGCCCCAGCCGAGTGGATCCCCAGTGGGCCAGCGACTTGACAGTGCACTATAACTAGGTAGACGCGCCCGTTGAGGCTGCAGCCTCACACGCGGGTCGGCATCCCAGCCCCTTGCCCCCTATTTTGAAACCGGGCAATGTCGCCGGATGCTATGGGTACCAACGACCTCTTGCGCGGGCCGCGCCGACTCGCATTCCTGGGGGATTGAAGCAGCTCGGCTGCCGACTCCTCCGCGGGGACAGGCAGCCGCCAAGTTCCGTCCCTGCGCGATCCTCGGGCTGCCGCCCAGCGCAAGCCAGTAACTTCCGACCGATGACTCGCATTGTTTCGAGGCCTTGCCTCGTGAGACCTAACGTTTCCATGAAAGGACCCTGCACATGGCTTTCTCGCTCCCCAGTCTCCCCTACGCCTACGATGCACTGGAACCGCACATCGATGCTCAAACGATGGAAATCCACCACACCAAGCACCATCAGGCCTACATTACAAAAGTGAATGATGCGATCGCTGGCACAGCTCTGGAGGCGAAGGACGTCGATGCGCTGATTACCGATCTGGCGAGTGTCCCGGAGAACATTCGCATGGTCGTCCGCAACCACGGAGGCGGACACGCCAATCACACGTTGTTCTGGACGGTGATGGCCCCGCACGCCGGCGGCACACCCAGTGGCGAGTTAGCCAAAGCCATCGATGCCGCCTTCGGCGGTTTCGATAAGCTCCAAACAGAATTCAACAATGCTGCCATCACGCGATTCGGCAGCGGCTGGGCTTGGCTGAGCGTCGAGAAGGGTAAACTGGTGGTGGAGAGTACCGGGAACCAGGACAGCCCACTTTCGGCGGGCAGAACTCCCATCCTGGGACTCGACGTGTGGGAACACGCCTATTATTTGAAGTACCAAAATCGGCGTCCCGACTACATTTCGGCTTTCTGGAACGTCATTAATTGGGATGAGGTCGCGCGCCGCTTCGCAGACGCCAAGGGCTGACCGGCCCACGCCGTCGCACCACACACGATACCCGACCGTCAGGTCCCCTCGGCCAGTTCGCCGAGTGACTATGACGGTCGTTTCGTTTGTGCGGTGATGGATGATTCCAATTCATCAGCGACCAATGGCATTCAGATACCTGATAAGACGGCGGTAGAGGCGTGTTATTCGCCACTGAGTCAACTGGGAGATCGAAAGACGGAGGCCCCTGGCCACGGACCTCGATTGCGGCTCCGCCTGGTCGCGTGCCAGCCAGGTGCTCGCCGAATGCGGCGGGCGACGGCCCCACCGCCACGTCACCATCAGGATCCACGCTGCCATACGGGTCGGGCGTGTTACTTCGTTATTGTGACTACTTCACGCGTCGTGTAGGATCGATATCAGTCTGGTGACGAAAAACGCTCAGCCTATCCTCCGGCACTCTGCACGCAATCGCTACTGGTGCTTTGAGCGCGTGCGTTCGCGCGTCATCGCGTGGCCCATTGAATAATGAATACACCTGAACGGGCATGGCGGGACTCGACTCCCGCTCGCTGTGAATGGGTCGAATCCTCTCCAGACGCGACCACAGGCATCACCGGATTCCTCCGATCAGTACACACTTCTCACCAACTTACCCCAGAGCGCACGAAAGCCAGCGATAGCGAGGACCTTTGCGGCAATGCGCAAAAATCAGCGGATACGACTTGCTTCTTCGCGCGCATGGTATTAGGATGACATTTGAAACAAGTCTCCGGCGGACGGACAAGGGATTACGTTCGCTCTTCACATGCTTCATGTAAGGACTCCGAGTGATGATCCATTACTCGTGCGATCGCTGTAAACGGATAATCAACCCCGAAGAAGATCTTCGCTATATTGTGAAGTTGGAAGTGCAGGCCGCGATGGAACCGCTGGAAGTCGACGAGTTCGAAGATGACCGCGATCATCTGCTGGAAGTGCAGGAGATTCTTGAGCGGTTGGAAGATGCCGACAGTGAAGCGATCAGTGACGAGCTGTATCAGCGCTGCCGCTTCGATCTTTGCTCGGAGTGCTATCGCGAGTTCATCAAGAACCCGGTCGGGCACGAAGGACGCGCCCACTTCGGGTTCAGCCAGAACTAATCGACCTCAACGCAATTTTCTTTGCGGCAGCCGCGTGAGCCCTCTCGGTCCATCGGTCGGGTGTGCCGGGCGTGCGCTGTCGTGTGCCCCCTGTATCCGCGACCCTTCGGACCCGGTTTTTGGTCATCCATTCTCAAGCAAGCACCGCTCGTACTTGCGGGCAGTCCTGTGCGACCGCGTCGCGGCTGCCAGTGGCGGGCCGCCGGTGGTTCGTGGCAGCCAGCTCCCCGAGCTTGGCAGCATCCGACACAGTCCGCTCAGTTCTGTGCGTCGCGAGTTCATGGTGGCGTGAAAGCACAGCTCCTTGAGATCACGCGGCACGACTGCTAGAATCGGCAGCTTGCAGGTTCGTCGCTCAACTCGTCTCGGTCGGTGTTCCGACATTGAGGCTCGCCCCGCAGCGTCAACGGTGGAGCCCTGACGGGGAGTGATACTGGTGGGGGTATTTTTTTCCCCCGCGAGTGCGGCTTGGTCCCTGCGGTATCCGGTGCGCCGCGAAATGTGGATGATTTAATAAGGTTGGTACGTGAGGCTATGGTGAAAGAGACAGATTCGATCAAGATCGCAGTCATTCCTGGTGATGGTACCGGTCCGGAAGTCACAGCCGAAGCGCTGAAGGTGCTCAAAGCTGTCGCCTCGCTGGAAGGTTTTCGATACGAGCTGGAAGAGTTCGACTTTGGCGGCGAACGCTACCTGCGCACCGGCGAAGTGCTGCCCGACGGCGCGGTCGAGCAGTTGCGTACCTTCGATGCCATCCTCTTGGGAGCGGTCGGTCATCCGGATGTGGCGCCGGGGGTGTTAGAGAAAGGTCTGTTGCTGCAACTCCGTTTCCAGCTTGATCAGTACATTAACTTGCGTCCGGTCAAGCTCTACCCGGGTGTCGAGACACCGCTGGCCGGCAAGACTTCGAAGGACATCGATTTTGTGGTGGTCCGCGAGAATACCGAAGACATGTACTGCGGTGTGGGAGGTTTTCTGAAGAAGGGGACACTCGACGAGGTGGCGATGCAGTCGGCCATCTACACGCGCAAGGGATGTGAACGTTGTATCCGCTGGGCTTTCGATTTCACGCGCCAGCGAAACAACCCTAAGGGCAAGAAACTGACGCTGGTGGCCAAGACCAACGTCTTGACGTACGGGCACGACCTGTGGGATCGCACGTTCCGGCTGGTGGCCAAGGAATACTCCGATGTGCAGGCCGATTACAATCACGTCGATGCCTGCTGCATGTGGATGGTGAAGAATCCGGAATACTATGATGTGATCGTCACCACCAACATGTTCGGCGATATCATCACCGACTTGGGTGCCATCCTGCAAGGCGGCATGGGTGTGGCGGCCGGTGGCAATATCAATCCTGATCCAGGCGGCTGCAGCATGTTCGAACCGATGGGAGGGAGCGCGCCGAAATACACCGGCCAAAACGTGATTAACCCGATTGCCGCCATCAGCGCACTGGCGATGTTGCTGGAACAGACCGGCTTCGTGAAAGCGGGCACCCGCGTCCTGGAGGCGGTGCAGGCGGTCACGGGCACGAAGATGAAGAGCCAGAGTGCCGGCAAGATGGGCTATGGCACTCGGGAAGTCGGCGATCTGGTCGTGGATGCCTTGACAACCTGTTGATCCCCTGTCGGCTCGTCTGGCCCGTGCTGGAGAGGCCCGTGCCGGAGAGGCCCGTGCTGGATGGGCCCGTAACGGGGTCGCGTCAGACTGGAGTTGTTCCCGTGTTCGAATCGCTCTTCAACCTCACCGGCCGCACGGCGCTGGTCACCGGTGGCAGCAAAGGGATCGGCAAAGCTGTGGCACGCGGCTACGCCGAGGCCGGCGCGGATGTGATGATCTGCTCGCGGCACGCCGACGAGTTGCGGGGAGCAGTCGCGGAGATTTCCGACCAACTGCCGGTGCGGGTCGAGTACCTCGCGGTTGACATGACCGATCGGAACCAGGTCCAACGGCTCGCCGACGAGACGATCCGCCGGATGGGAAAGGTGGACATCCTGTTCAACAATGCGGGCAGCAATCAACCGCAGACGCTGCTGGAGACCACCGACGAGGTCTGGCAACATATCCTGGAGCTGAACTTCACCAGCTGCATGCTGTTGGCCCGCGCCCTCGTGCCTGGGATGATCCAGCGGCGCTGGGGACGGATCATTCACACATCGTCCGTGATGGCGTTGGCATCGAACCCCGGTCGCGGACTCTACTCCGCCACCAAAGCGGCGCTGATCGCCATGTCCCGCGCCCACGCACTGGAACTCGGCCCGTTCGGGATCACCGTCAATTGCCTGGCGCCAGGCCCGGTGCTGACCGATCTGCCGATGAGTCTATTGAATGACGACCAGCAGCGGTCGTTCGCCGAACGGACGGCGGTCAAGCGGTGGGGTGAGGTGGCGGACATGGTCGGCCCCGCGCTGCTCCTGTCCAGCGAAGCAGGCGCCTTCATCACCGGCACCGCCATACTGGCTGACGGCGGACTACTCTGCCGTACCTTCGATTGAGGCTCACGCCTCGCGTCTCAACTGGTACACGCGCCGTTTCGCTTGACGATAGCGGTCTGCGACATTTCGCACGTCCGGTGGCAGGTAGCCATAGAAGTCGTATTGCTCGATATTCGTGGGGCCGTAGATCAAGTGATCCAGCCAAGCGTCGGGGATGCGCGGATCGTACACATCCAACAGGGCGGCGACTTGGTGCACCACCGTCGGTATCGATCGCTTGTGGATATCCCGTTGACGCTGGGCCACGGTACGGCGGAGCGTGGCTTCCGCCCGCACCAGGTTTTCGGCCGCCTCGCGGGCATCTTCGTCCCCTTCGGCGTACAGTCCCACGACAAACCGGGCGACCCCGAGCGACGTGTAGTTGCCTCGGCGATCTTCCTGCGCCTCGCAACGGACATAGACCACATCACCCCGCCAGGAATCGGGAACTCGCATCACCACGCTGAACTCCCGCGATCCCTCCAAGGCCTCATCCGGCGATGGCCGCAACTTGAAATAAACGCCGGTCCCTCGGTCCATGGTCCCCGCCACCAGGACGACTTCCATGGGAGGCTTGAGTTCGTAACGAATTTGCGACGTGTCCTTGGTGCCGATATCGGACCCGGCCGTACCTTGAGCGATACTTTCGAAGCTCCCGGAAACCGACAGCCCCAGGGACTTATTGCTTTCCTTTTTCTTCTCGATGCTCACGTTGCCCGCGACAGCGGTCGCCTGCTGGGTTTGTGGTTGGTAGTCGACAATGCGTACGCGCTGGGTGGGATTGAGAATCTGATAAGCGTACTGCATCCCCTCCGGCAATTTGCCGTCTTCGACCATCGCCGTGATGCGGAAACGGCCTTCCACCAGTCGCTCGTGCGAATTGACCGCCTTGAATTCCGGCGTCGTCACATCTCGGCAACTGACCAGGTAGGCGGTATCGAAGCGGATGTCCGGCGAGGCGGCCAACAGACTCGGCGTGACCGATCGCAGAAGCAACAGCAGCAGGATTCCCGAGACACGCATTGATGAGCGGGCAAACAGCACGCGAGGCTGCGGTAGAACACGGCGTGAACAAGCGGTGATGAGGTGGTTCACGAGGCGACTCCTTTCTGGTTTGGTAGGTCAGCTGGCCGACGCTACCAAAGGCGATTGCGGCACGCCCTCGTGCCGCCTCCGCAATCCTGAAAACATGCGTCCGAGTTGACTCCGGCTCGACCGCTGCCCCTTTCCAGCCCGGAGTTGACAGGCCCGGAGGGAGGAGCGCGCGGAGCCACACGAACGATGCCAAAACGCACTACAGGGGCCGCCGTCGATGGCAGCAAAGAAGCTTCAGACATCCGGAGACGCCTGAACGCAGCAACCTTCCTGATGCTGCAGAACTCGCCGGGACATCATGACACCCGGCGGTTGACCAACATACCCGCTCCCGCTGTCTTAGGGGGCCACAAACACGAGAAGGGATCAGGATCGCGATGGCGCGTGAATCCTTCGACTGATTCAAGTGACTCACGGCCGAAACGGTGGTCGCCAAAACATCCTGATGACCACCGCAGAAGAATAGTAGCGCAGGGGGCGAGACAGTCAACTGTGTACGCGTGGCAAATCGTCACCACGGGCAATAATCTCGGCTTCCGCGACTGCTGCAGCTCCTCCAGACGTTGTCGCACCGTCGCTCGGTCGGCGAAATGTCCAGCCAGCCGGACGTACGCGCTGTGATGCCCCGCCTCGGACTCGAACAGACTGCCGAAGAAGGCGGCCAAGTCCTTGTCCGATACGTGGTTGCGGAGCAGGTCAAACCGTTCGCACGAGCGGGCCTCGATCAGGGCGGCCACCAGCAATCGGTCGACCGCTCGCCCCGGCTCCAGCTTGCGGATCAGTGCGTGCAGCTGGCTCCCGTAGTTACTGGGCCTGAGGCGGCGAAAGCGGACGCCGCGGCGATGCAATTGCTCGAGCACCAAGTGAAAATGTTCGAGCTCTTCGTTGACAATGCGAGTCATCTCCCGGCACAGCTCTTCGTCTTCGACGTAGGCGAACATCAAGTTCATCGCCGTGCCGGCGGCCTTTTTCTCGCAGTGCGCATGGTCGAGCAGAATCTCGTCCAAGTGCTCGTCCACTTGGCGCAACCAACGATCGGATGAAGTTGATTTCAAGCTCAGCATGGCCCCATGATACGCTCTCCGAGCGACGCTTCGCAATGGTCGCTTGAGTGAATGCGGGCCTGTGCCGGCGATCCAGGCAGATGCTCGACATCCCGCAGCCGGTGACTCTTCGGAGAGATCGTCGAGCAAGTACGTCCGCTCGCTGGATGTCGTACCAGTCAGCGGGGGTGGGGCCCCGCAGGCCCGCCGTTTCGGCCGCCGCTGGCTTACCGGCCATCCGCCATGTTGCGTGCGCACCATTTGCTATATTATCAGCGTTACTCGGCCTGTTCCTTCGCTACTCACCCCCGATGTCATCCGCCTGCTCGGCATCACGATTTCGATCTTCACCAGCTTCCATGATACTGCTGTCCATCCAAGACATTGCGAAACACTACGGACCTGAGCCGGTTCTGGACGGCGTGACGTTCGACGTTCGCAAGGGCGATCGGATCGCGATCGTCGGTCCCAACGGAACGGGCAAGACGACGCTCCTGAAGATTCTGGCGGGCCACGAAGACGCGGATGCCGGCGAGATCCAGCTGACCGGTTCGACTCGCCTGGGTTACTTGCAGCAGCAACCGGAATTCACCGCGGGGCACACGGTCTGGGAGGAAGCTCGCGACGCCCTCCGGGAACTGGTGGCGATGGCTCACGAGGCGGAAGAGCTGGCGCAGGCGCTGGCGATTAGCGACGATCCGATACAGAGACAACGACTGGGGCGCCGATTCGATCACCTGCAGCAGGAACTGCACCGCCGCGACGGTTACCACTTGGATCACAAGATCGAACAGGTGCTCGTTGGACTCGGCTTCACGGCCGATTCCTATCAGCAGGACGTCACGCAGTTGAGTGGCGGCCAGCAAAACCGTCTGCTGCTGGCCAAGCTGCTCCTGGAGGACACCGAACTGCTGCTGCTGGACGAACCCTCCAACCACCTGGACCTGGAAGCGACTCGCTGGCTGGAGGATTACCTGGTCGCCACCAGTCAATCGCTGCTGGTGGTCAGCCACGATCGTTATTTCCTCGACAAGGTGACCAATCGCACATTCGAGCTGTTTCGCGGGACGGTCGACGCGTACAGCGGCAACTTCACGGCGTATGTGCGGCAGAAGGACGAGCGATTGGAGGTCCAGCGGCGTACCTACGTCAAGCAACAGACCGAGATCGCCAAGATGGAGGATTTTGTCAGGCGGCATCACTATGGACAGAAACACACCCAGGCGGAAGACCGTCGCAAGAAGCTGGAACGGATTGAAAGGGTCGATGCGCCGCGGGAAATTACCGCCCCGCCCATGTCGTTTCCGGGGGCTCCGCGGTCCGGTGACATTGTGCTGCGAGTGGAACAGTTGGCCAAGTCGTTTGCGCGCTGCCTGTTCGCGAACTTGACGTTCGATATCTTGCGGGGTGAAAAATGGGCTGTCCTGGGCCCCAACGGCTCGGGCAAGACGACCCTCGTGCGATGTCTGCTGGGACAACTGGCGGCCGACGCGGGGCGGGTCATGACGGGGAGCGGCGTCAAGGTAGCCTATTTCGATCAATTGCTGCAGTGCGTGGATTCCCAGGCCGAAGTGGTGGATGCAATTCGCCCCAGCCACAAGGAGTTTCTCGAAGGGCAGCGCCGCGATTTGCTGGCCAGATTTGGCATCGTCGGGGAGATGGTTTTTCAGAAGGTCGAGAGCCTCAGCGGGGGCGAGCGCAATCGAGCCGCGTTGGCCTACCTGGCAGCACTCGACGCCAACCTGCTCGTGTTGGACGAGCCGACGAACCACCTGGACCTCTGGGCGCGGAAATCCCTGGAAGAAGCGCTCCGCCGATTCGATGGGACGGTACTGCTGGTCAGCCACGATCGCTATTTCCTCAACCAGGTCGCCGATCATGTGATCGTGATCGGCCACGGTCCCGCACAGGTGATCGAAGGGAACTACGACACGTACCTGCACCTGGTGAGCCAGGGATTGGCGAGCTCCGCTGCCTCCAAACCGTCGCAGCCGGATGCGAAGCAGCCGGATGCAAAACGTACCGAACGGGACAAGCCGGCACGTCGCAAGCGGAAGTTTCCCTACCGCAAGGTGGCGGATCTGGAGGCCGACATCCACGCCTGCGAAACACGCATCGAACAGCTGCACCAGGCCCTCGCCTCGCCCGCCCTGCTGCGCGACGGGCAACGCGTCAAACAGACGAAGACCGAACTCGAGGAACTGGCCCTGCGTATGGAGCAATTGCTCGAACACTGGGAAGAGGCGTCCGAGCTGAATTGAAGTAGATGTACGGTGTGACAAGCTCGCCGGGTCACGCTCTCCACAATCGACCACGATTTCGGCGAGAGATGTACGGTGTGACAAGCTCGCCGGGTCACGCTCTCCACAATCGACCACGATTTCGGCGAGAGATGTACGGTGTGACAAGCTCGCCGGGTCACGCTCTCCACAATCGACCACGATTTCGGCGAGAGATGTACGGTGTGACAAGCTCGCCGGGTCACGCTCTCCACAATCGACCACGATTTCGGCGAGCGCCGGCACACCAGAATGCACTGGCCAGCGACGACAGTTGCCAGCAACATCACGTATCCTGGTGTGCCGGCGCTCGCTTGCTGAGTCGTCACAGAGGCAACGTTGTATCAAGCGAGCTTGGCACACCCTACCACTTGGCACACCCTACCACTACCACTAACGCAAATTCAACAGATTGAGCCGTGCACGGTGGAACGAACAAGAGCCGCCCGCTTCGATCACACATCGAAACGGGACGGCTCAGGGCGGGGCTGACAACTGCGCCGCGAATGGTGGGGAGCGTTCGATTAGAAACGAATGCGAATGCCGATCCCGCCGGTGTCGACCCTGATTCCTCCGCGGTAGATCACGTCCGGTCCATATACGCCGTGCCAGGCCCGGCCATGGTGCGGATGCATGAGGTAGGGGTAGGGAGTAACGGGAACGAGGACTTGCGGCTGATATACCGGGGGATAATATACGTGCCGCGGTCCACCCTGAGTGTGCCCCCGGTGCCAACTGCTCGCACGCCAGCTATTCGCATGTCCGTGGCGAGAACCATGGTGAGGTTGACCGGCCAGCGCGGGGGCGGCGGACAGCGCGAGGGCGGCCACC
Organism: uncultured Planctomycetota bacterium; assembly: GCA_963802295.1. Classification (GTDB taxonomy): domain Bacteria; phylum Planctomycetota; class Planctomycetia; order Pirellulales; family Pirellulaceae; genus JAJRVM01. The sequence goes on from CAWDIM010000027.1 coordinate 149,130, forward strand.
ACAGCGAGAGCGAGTGTAACGCATTTCTTCATTGGTCTGCTCCTCTTGTCTTGACGGCTCGGATTGAAAAAGGGTCTTGGAAAACCGTTGTTCGGGGTTGTCTCTGTACGTAGCAGATGCCGTGCCGCAGTTGCAGAAAGACAAACTGAACTGGCGAGCCGGTCGAAAACGGCGAGAAATCGCCGGTGGCGGGCAGTCGCACTCGCAGCGGCTCGCCGGGAGAGCGCGAAGACTGCAGTCGTTTTGACGGCAAGTGCACTCCCTTCGACGACGCGGCCCCAGTGCACGCGGATCGCTGCCAGATCCTCGGCCGCAATCGTAGCTGAAACCACCGAGTGCCTCGTCACGGCTCTGAAACGGGGGCCCCGTGGCGCTTATCCGTACCGCCGCAGCCAGGCTTCTGGCCTGCAAACACTGGCAGAGCCCCGTGGCACACAGGTATCGACGAGGCCGGCAGCTCGGGTGGCCGTTTTCCGCTTCGCGGCCGTACCAAGGGCGAGTTCCCTGCTCGGCGGCAAGAAACGCAAAACAGGCCTCGTCGCGGAGTTTTCACACGATCCGCAACGAAGCCTGCAGCAAATGTTGAGTTGTTCTCGCGGTAGGGCGGCGCCTACCGGGCTCAATCAGTAACGAACGTCCAGTCCAAAACCGGGAACGCGGACACGAACGCCACCACCGCCGTAGAAATAGCCGCCGCCACCCACAATCACGCTGGCCGGAGCGCGATAGTAGCCGTAATCATAGAGATACGCGGGACGACGCACGACGACTGGGCCAACCACCGGCCCGACGACCGGCCCGACGTAACGCGGCCCGACGACCGGCCCGACGTAACGCGGCGCGACTCGCACCACCGGAGCATATCGGACGACACGACGACCATATCGCCACCCCGCGTCGGCTGTCGTCGTCCACAAGCCAACCACTGCCACGGCCAATAACGCCAACATCAGTTTCTTCATCGCTCCACCCTCCACTTCGCTGGGTCTCATTTGGGTCTGATTCATCGGACCACTCGGTCCTTGCTGAAATTTACAACGCAAGCTATGTGCCAATCGGGCAAATAAATAATGGCCGTGCCAATAATCAGGCAGACTACTCTGTTGGGAATGGTAGCGGCCGCAGCGCAGAATTCAACCGGCTCGATCTAGGGGGTGCTGGAACGTCATTTCATGAGGGCCTGGCCAAAGCACACGGCAGGGACAGGAGGGTGATGCGGCTGCCGAGCCAGCGTAACAATGCCCGAAATTCCGCTCCACAGGAGCTAAACTCACTCCTGTGCACGACTCCCCGATTGCCAGACACAACCGGCTAATTGCTGAACCGCTGCGTCAGCGAAGCCGGGTCGGCTACCTCTTGAGCGGTGTTACCGAGCTGCGTGTTGACCCGCCGCCCCATCAAGGCCACCAGCAGAACGCACGCCAGCAGAACGGCTCCCGCCACGACAATCCACTCGACCGTCCCCATTCCCCTGCGGCGGCTGCGCAATCGACGTGATACCATGTTTGAAAACCTCCGAACTGCCAAATGAAACGGGCCTGCAGGAACTCTACCTCATTTCCGGCCACCAGCGACCTGGCCGTCACAATCCGAACCGAGGGAGGGCCGGGGCGATTGGATCAGCAGGCGTTGATGGGTCCGCGACACGGCCAAATAGTCGTCGAAGAGCGTCCGGCATGCCTGCGAGCTTTGCCCTGGGGAATCGAGCACCACGGCGAACTAGCGTGTTAGCCTGTAGCATGCGCACGGTGAGCGCATGTTTGGAAATAAGTCCGAAATTCGCAGGACAGACGAAAAGGAGGAAAGGAGGAAAGGAGAAAGGGAGAACGGAGGACGCGGTAGCAGGCCCTGAGGTGAGAATCTGCAGGTGGCCCGTGACTGTGGTTTTGCTGGCTGCGGAGGTTTTGGATTTCGAATTCTGGATTTCGAATTTGTTTGGGATTTCGAGATTGGGATTTCGGATTTCCCGTTTTGGTTGCGGCCACAGGCCGCGTTAGGTTTTCGAATTTAGGATTTCGCATTTTCCTGCTTGGTGTTGGCCCTGCGCCATGCTAAGCACTTGGGGCGGAAGATCGACCAGCGATGGTCGAAGTTGGATATACCCTGGCAGAGCCATACTGGCAGACGACTGGTGGGCGTGGCGGTGTTTCGCGAGAATGTCATCAGGTGACAACGCGTATGAACGAACCAGAACCGAATGACCCTTCCCAAGGTGGGCCCCTGCGGTCCCCGGTCAGGCTGCCACTGGCTGTGTCGAGTGCGTCGCTGCAAGCCGATGCGTTGGCGGAAGCGTTGGCCTTGCCGCTGAGCGTCGCGTTTCCCCTGTCGACGATCTTCGAGAGCATTCCGATTGCCACGCTGCTGCACGACGGCCAAACGGTGTGCCATGCGAATCGAGCGGCAGCGGAACTGCTGGAGACGGCCGAGGCGGCGCTGCTGATCGGTCAAGGGATCGATGAGATCCTGCAGACACTGAGCCTGCGTGCGTCACGGCCACCGCAGCGCGACGACCAGCAGCAAGACGGGGTCACGGCGGCACTGCCGGTCACGGCGGCCACGAGCGACGTGCGACTGAAGCGGCGCGATGGCTCGCCGGTCACCGTCCAGATGACGGAAACGATAATCGAGGTCGATGGCCGTGTGCTCGTCCACGTGATGCTGCAGGAAAATGACGAACAGCTGCGGCGTCATCAGGAAGAACTCGCCCACGCCGGACGCCTCAGCACCATGGGCGAATTGGTGGCCAGCATCGCTCACGAAATCAACCAACCGCTGTATGCCATTGCCAACTACGCCGGCGCATGCCAGAACGCACTGGCCAGATCGCCCGAAGCGTCGCCCGAGCGAGTGGCCCGCTGGACCAAGGAAATCGCCAATCAGGCACGGCGTGCCGGTGCGATCATCGCCAGGTTGGGTGACTTCGTGCGAAAAGCGCCTCCTCACCGTTCGACACTCAACGTCAACAACCTGGTGATTGACTCGCTCGATCTGCTCCGCTTCGAAGCTCGCCGACATCAGACGCGAGTGGGAATTGAACTCGCCTCCCCCGCCCCGCTCGTCCTGGCCGACCGCGTGCAGATTCAACAAGTCATTGTGAACCTGATCCGCAACGCGTTCGATGCATTGGAGTACGTCGATCCACTCAAACGACGCGTCGCCATTGCCATTGAGGCTCATGACGGGCGAGTCGTGACGCACGTCGAAGATGGCGGCAAGGGACTCACCGCCGACGAACACGCCATGCTGTTCGAGCCATTCTTCACCACCAAGGAACGGGGCATGGGCATGGGACTGGCAATCAGCCGCTCCATCATCGATTCACATGGCGGACGACTGTGGGCCACGCGCAATCAAGTGGCCGGAGCAACCTTTCATTTCGAGCTGCCGCAATTGCCTCCATGATCGGCCCCACAAGGCCGGCACTGTCACTCCGCTGGCTTGCTGCGGGGAACTTCGCGTCGCACCGAATCCGAGCGCCGCCCGCTGGCCGCAGCCCAAACCGGAAATCCGAAATCCCAATCTCGAAAACCCAAACAAATTCGAAATCCAACACTCGAAATCCAAAACCTCCGCGGCCGGCCAAACCACCGTCATCATCCGCACACAGCTTCTCACCACGCAGCATGCAACCGCGTCCTCCCTTCCTCCCTTCCTCCCTTCCTCCCTTCCTCCCTTCCTCCCTTCCTCCCTTCCTCCCTTCCTCCCTTCCTCCCTTCCTCCCTTCCTCCCTTCCTCCCTTCCTCCCTTCCTCCCTATCCTCCCTTTTTCTAGATTTTGTGTTTCGGTTTTTGGATCTGGAACATGCGTGCATCGGTTGCCCCAGGAGCGGGCCACTCGCTTCAGCCGAGCTCCACGATTTCGGCTTGCATCGACACCGTGTCGAGCTGAGCGACGGTTGCTTGCCCATAGGTCCAACCACTCGCCTCGCCCGGGTTCAGAAACAACCGACCCTGTCCGTCTCGGCAGATCAGCGGGCGGTGGGTGTGGGCAAAAATCACGACGTCGCTGCCTGCGTAGTCGTGGCGTAACAGCTCGAGTTGATGCGTGATGAGCAGGCGTGTCCCGTCCGCGGCACAATAACCGAAAGGGGGGTCGTGAATTTTCCCAATGATCTCCATACCGCCGCGGATGCCGATCTTATTACCTTCATTATCTCCGAAGCTGGCCACCAGGGGACAACTCAGTTCCCGCAGCGGAGGTACTGCAAAGGTCGAGACCAGATCACCGGCGAAGACAACCAGGTCACACCGCCGCTGGTTGAAATGCGCCACGCAGCGCCGGATATTCTCGAGATGGTCGTGTGTGTCCGCGAAAACACCAATGATCATCAGGCGCACCTCACACGCGGGATACCCGGTATTCAGGTCGAGTTTCACGGTCCTGGCGTGCAGTGTACCAGGGGAGCGGAGGGGGCATAACATCCCGCACCATAACCGGGTCCGGTTTTTGTCAGGCGTCTCTTGACGGGTCGAGCGCCGGCCCTGTGGACATATGGATTCCGACAGGGGGGCGACTCGCGATACCCAGCGTCGCGCCTTTCCAGCGCCTCGATTGGCCCTCGCGTCCACCCCCGCCAGTCCACCCATCTCCCCGAGACCTACAAGGCGATCCAGTCGCTAAAACCGCTGTAGCCGAAAATCTGGATTCCTGCGATTATTACCACGTGGTCATTTCGCGCAGCTTCGTGCGGACACCTGCGGCGGTGCTATGCTCGGACCGGCGCGGTCGACAGACGACCCGGAAATCGTTGAATCGACCGTGCTGTCCAGCCAAAACAGCCTCTGGTACGCATGACCGGGCAGAGCATAGTTGACGGCTTGGCTGACCCACGTTGAGTTGCTCACGATGCCATGCCTGGCCAACGGCGAAATGAAACACTGGCCATGGAGGGACCGAGAGGCCGGCCATCGCACGCAACTGCCGCCGCCACGGTGGGCAGTCAGCAGATGGCGTGTGACGGTGGTGGAGGCCAGGATCGAGGGATGTTCGCAATGCGTGTCGATCCTGGTTCACCATTGGGCGACCGATCGGTCGATCAGATGAACCACAGACCTGGGAATCAGCAGCATGGACGCCGCGCTACACATTTCATCGCTCCCGCAATCCACCGACCGTGGTTCGCTACGGCAGGTCCGCCGGACGCCGGGGATTTCCCTGGTATTGCCGGCTCTCAACGAAGAGGAAGTGATCACCCAGGCCATTTGTGAAGCCGACGAGGCATTGGCCGGCATCACCTCCGATTACGAAATCTTGGTGGTGGACGACGGGAGCACCGATAGCACGCGGGAGGTCGCCTTGCGCGAAGCGTCACGGCGGCCCGCGGTACGTGTCGTTGTCCACGAGCAGAATCGCGGGTACGGAGCGGCCCTCCGCAGTGGTTTTCAAGCCGCCACGAAAGATTATGTCGGGTTCACCGATGCCGACTGCCAGTTCCAATTGAACGAACTGAACCGGTTGGTGCTGCTGCTGTCCAGTTGCGATATCGCGTGTGGCTATCGGATCGACCGGCAAGACAGTTGGCTGCGCAGGCTCTACTCCAAAATCTACAACTTCCTGGTACGACTGTTGCTCGGCACGCGGGTGCGCGATTGCGACTGTGCACTGAAATTATTCCGTCGCCAGACGTTGGCGGAGCTTTCGATCGATACCAACGGGTTTTTGGTCAACGCGGAAATGTTGAGCAAAGCCAACCTGCTGGGCAAGAAGGTGATTGAAGTTGGGGTGAGCCATCGACCGAGGCCGCGTGGTCAGAGCACGGTGAACGTGTGGCACACGATTCCGGTGTTTGCGGCCTTGGTGCGTTACTGGTGGTCGACCATTCTCTTCCCAGCGCACGTCACGCGGCGTTCGAGGTTGACGCAGACGTGGCACCGCGGGAAGTCATCGGCGGCTGCCGCATCGCTCTGCCTATTGTCGGCGGCGATGTTCTTTGGGAACCTCGCTTATCCGTTCATTGAGCCGGACGAGAGCCGCTACGCGCAGATTGCCTTGGAGATGATCCAGAGCGGCGACTATATTGTCCCCCGGCTCAACGGCGAGCCTTACCTGGACAAACCTCCCATGTTGTACTGGGCCACCGCGGCCAGTTTTGGCATGTTCGGGCTCAACGAACTAGCCGCGCGCCTGCCGTCGGCCATGGCCGCCACGCTCACGGTCCTCCTCACGTTTCTGTTGGGCGGACGGCTGTTCGGGCACCGGATGGCCTACCTGGCCGCCGTCATGTTGTTCCTCTGCTTGGGATTCGTGCTCTCCGGCCGATTTGTGATCATGGACGGCTTGCTCACGCTGTTCACAACTGCCTGCCTGCTGGCCAGCTTTCTTGCCATCCGCGAGCGGCAGGTGCACATGGGTTGGTGGCTCATCGCAGCCACGGCGTGCGCGCTGGGAATACTGACCAAAGGCCCGATATCGGTCGTGTTGACAGTCCCGCCGCTACTGGCGCTGCAATGGTTGAGTCGCCACACGGCGAGGATTCAGTGGCGTCACTGGCTGGTCTTCGCCAGCCTGGTAGGTACCCTGACGATCCCCTGGTTCATCGCGGTGGGATGCCTGCAACCCGAGTTCATGGGGTACTTTCTCTGGAAGCATCACATCTTGCGTTTCCTGACCGCGTTTAACCACGAGGCGCCGTTCTGGTATTACGTACCGGTCTTGCTGATCGGCATGTTTCCCTGTTCTGTGCTGGCGGCGCCCATCCTGGCCTTCCTGGGAGGGCGCACCGCAGCACTTCGCCGCGTTCGCACCGAGGAGTTGGGGGCCGTGGTGCTGGCAGCCGTCTGGATCCTGGCGTTCTTCTCTGCCTCCAGCTGCAAGCTGCCGACCTACATCCTCCCCGCCGTCCCCCTCTTGTGCTTGATCTTGGGTGCCATGCTGAACGAACTGCTCAAGGGCACTCAACAATTGACTGCCTTGGACAATCTGACGCACCACCTCCCACTGCATGCCACGACCGCCGCCTGCCTGATCGGCGGATCGATGTCGATCGCCGATCTGATCCTGCGGCCGGACCACGGATGGGGGCAAGTCGCCAACTGCACGATGATTGCGGTTGCGGCCGTGTTCTTAGGTTATCGCGTGCTGCAGCGACAACCCTGGCCGAAACGAACCGTCAATTGGCTGGTCGCGGCGGGCGCCTGCTTCCTGATCATGGCCTTTGCCTTCCAGAAATTCGTGCCCGAGTTCGCCGGTTATCGTTCGATTCACGCCAACGCTGCGCGTCTGCAGGTCACTCCGAACGGAAATATCCGGTCGCTGGTCTACCTGGATTGGCAATGTGACGGCTATTCATTCTACCTGCCCTACGATAACATTCGACAATTCACGGAAGACGACCTGGAACAACTGGCCCAGTACGTGCGCGAGCATTCCGAGTGCCTGTTCGTGGCGAATCCGCGTGGAGCGGAGCTGTTGCAGGACGAACTGGGAGATGCGGCCACCTTCACACGGGCGGCGGGCGCGCGAGGACGCCTGTACGTCGTCTCCAGCACCGCCGGTCCGCCGCCGGTCGTCGGAACGCGGCCACTCCGCTCGGCACAACGGTAAGCCCGTTCGGCGCCCGCTCCTCCTTCAAGCACTCCGTGAGATAGTCTGGGCGTGTAGCATGCGCACACGATGCGCGCCTGCTGGAAATCCAAAGCCGAAACACGATATCCCAAACAAATTCGACTGACAGTAAACGGGGAGAACGGGCAATGGAAAACGGGGGACGGAGAGAACGAAGAGTCGAGGAATGGTTAATTGTGAATGGTGAATGGTGAATGGTGAATGGTGAATGACGAGCTAAATGCGGTGTTAAGGTACGTGGTCGCGACGCTCACTTGCCGTGCCTATTTCACTTTTCACTTTTCACTTTGCACTTAGAACTTCGCCCTTCCCACTTTGGAGATCGCTCTGCTTCTTGGCTCGAATGGGGGATGTGGTCATGGGCGCACTGGGATTGTGATTTGGGTCTATTGACTCTATCTCGGACCAGAGATCTGGAGTTGGAATTTCCTGTTGGTTACGGCCACCGGCTGTATCCACCATCCACCATCCACCATCGAGCATTCACCATTAGCTATTGCCCTGGCAACCATGAGGTGCCTTCTGGAATGCGGCAATTGAGGGGGAGAGATAGGCTTGTGCCTTACCAGCGGGGCATTTGCCGCAGAAGACCCAATGGAATCGGATTTTCGAATTTGGTTGCGGCCAGCGGGCGGCGTCAGGAGCAATGCAGCTCAGCTTTCTTTACCCGGGCGTGCTCTGCTCAAAGGGTCCACCGCTTGGAAGATGAATGGCGGGCTCCCTCTTGTACGCCTCAAAAGCCCACCTGCGCTGAGCAGATCGGAAATTCTTCACCACACGGGGAGACGGTTATGGAAATGGAACGCAGCGCGGCTTGGCACGAGTAGATGAGGTGGCAAACCCGATTACGTGGTACAATCGCCAGCGGGCGGTTTCACACGAGCGAGCATTGGCCATGTGCGACGTCACACGCATCCTCGGCAAGATTGAAGCGGGCGATCCCTCGGCGGCCGAGCAACTTCTGCCGCTGGTTTACGAAGAACTGCGCAAGTTAGCCGCCGCCAAGATGGCCCAAGAAAAGCCGAACCAAACCCTTCAGGCCACGGCGCTGGTGCATGAGGCGTACATCCGGCTGGTGGATGTGGACAAAGTCCGGCACTGGAATAGTCGGGGCCATTTCTTTGCGGCCGCGGCGGAGGCAATGCGGCGGATCCTCATCAACCGTGCCCGTGACAGGAAACGATTAAAGCGGGGAGGACATCTGCGGACGATTGATATCGACAAAGTCGAGATCACCATGGCGACTCCCGACGACGATCTTCTAACGCTCCACGAGGCCCTCGAGAAATTGGCGGAAGAGGCTGCAGATTGCGCCACTCTGGCAACCATGCGATTGTTCGCTGGCCTGTCCGTCGAAGAGGCCGGTAGTGCGATGGGATTATCGGCGCGCACCGCAAGACGGCATTGGGCATTTGCGCGAGCGTGGCTTATTGACGCCATTCGACACGACGCCGATCCCACTCCGTCGTGACTTTTTCGACTTATTTCGAGAATCTACTGTCCAACGTGGCCGGAATGGCGCTCAGACGGGGCACTGTAAGATAGAGCCCTGAATAGGAGCCGTTCCATGGCCAACCGACAGCCCGACTTACACGAAATCTTCAATGACGCCCGCGAGCGGGAAACGGACGAGGAGCGTTCGAGATATCTCGACGAAGCCTGTCGGGATGCCCCCGAAACACGGGCCAGAATTGAGGCACTGCTCCGCGCTGACTCAGATCCGCGGAGCTTGCTCGCTGCCGTATCACCGGACATTGCCGCCACCCGCGACCTATCGCCCCTCGAACAACCTGGCACCCAGATCGGTCCCTACAAGTTGCTGGAGCAGATCGGCGAAGGCGGCATGGGCATCGTGTACGTGGCCTCGCAGCGGGAGCCCCTCCGCCGCAAAGTGGCTCTGAAGATCATCAAGCCGGGCATGGACACGCGCGAGGTGGTGGCCCGGTTCGAGGCCGAACGGCAAGCCCTCGCCATGATGGATCATCCGAACATCGCCAAAGTGTTCGATGCCGGTGCGACCGAGGCGGGTCGACCTTACTTCGCGATGGAATTGGTCAAAGGGACCCCGATCACGGAGTACTGTGATCGCGAGCAACTTTCGATGCGCGAGCGGCTGGCATTGTTCGTCACACTCTGCCACGGCGTGCAGCATGCTCATCAGAAAGGCGTGATCCACCGCGATTTGAAGCCAAGCAACTTGCTGGTGGAAGTGCATGACGTCCGGCCGGTACCCAAGATCATCGACTTTGGCATCGCCAAAGCCATGGGCCAGCACCTGACCGAGAAGACATTTTACACCGCCCAGAGTCAGATGGTGGGCACGCCGCTGTACATGAGCCCCGAGCAGGCCGGTCAAAGCGCCGTGGATGTCGATACGCGCAGCGACATCTATTCGCTGGGCGTGCTGCTCTATGAATTGCTCACGGGTCACACGCCGTTCGAAAAGGACACACTGCGCACTGCCGGTTTCGACGAAATGCGGCGGATCATCCGGGAAGTCGAGCCACCGCGTCCCAGTGCGCGGGTCAGCACGTTACAGGCGGCCGATCTATCGACGATTTCCGAGCGTCGCCACATCGAGCCCCGCAAGCTCAGCCAAGAACTGCGCGGCGACCTGGACTGGATCGTGATGAAGGCGATGGACAAAGATCGCGATCGACGCTACGCGACAGTTAATGACCTGGCAACCGATGTCGAGCGGTACCTCCACGACGAGCCAGTCCAGGCTTGCCCACCTTCGGTCGCGCATCGCTTCACAAAATTTGCCCGCCGCAACCAGGCTGCCTTGGTGACCGGTGCGCTGGTCGCATTGGCCTTGATCGCAGGCACGGGGATCAGCATCTGGCAAGCGATCCGAGCGACGAACGCCGAGGTGGCTGCGATCACCGAACGCGATGAGAAAGAACAGCAAGCCCTGCGTGCCACGCGTGCCGAGCGGCAAACGGCTCAGGCCCTGCTGACAGCCCAGGAACGTCTGCAATTCGGTCGACAGGCTGTGGAAGACATGTACACGCAGTTCGCCGAGAAGTGGCTCGCGCAGCAGGCGGAGCTCTCGCAAGTCCAGAGGCAATTCCTGGAAAAAGCCTTAGCCTTCTATCAGCAGCTGGCCACCGAACAAAGCGACGACCCGACCATCCAATTCGAGACGGCGAAGGCCCACCAACGTGCGGGTGAGATTCAGCGCAAACTGGGGCAGCACAAAGAGTCTGAAGCGTCGTTTCGCCAGGCCCGTGGACTCCTCCAACAACTGGTGCGCGAGAAGCCCGACGAGCCCCAATATCGCGATTGGCTCGCCCAGACGCAAGGCAATTTGGGAGGGTTGCTTTTCCTCATGGGGCGGCTCCCCGAGGCTGAGCAAGACACACGTTCGGCCCTGGAGATTGGCCAGGCCTTGGTCGCCCAGTTCCCCGGCGAAGCCGAGTACCAAGTGAATCTTCCCCGTCGTTACTACAATCTGGGTCGATTGCTTGGCGACACAGGGCGGGCTCATGAGGCGGAGGCAGCCTACCGCCAGTCCGTCACCCTTCTCGAATCACTGGTGGCGAACTCTCCCGACGATCCGGAGCCCCGGTCCAGACTCGCTGTGTCGCAGGATGGATTGGCCAATGTCATCGGTGCCGACAAACCAGAGGAGGCGGAGACTCTGTTTCGCGCGGCCATCCATGCCACTACATCGCTGCTGGTAGCCGACCCGAAGAACACCGATTATCGCGCGGGCCTAGCCACCAGCCACAATAATCTGGGATTACTTCTCCGGCAACTCGGTCGTCCGCTGGAGGCAGAGACCAGTATCGGGCAGGCTCTCTCCATGTTCCAGGGCCTTTCAGCGGAGTTGCCGGATGTCCCCCACTATCGTTCGCAGGTGGCCATAAACTTCGGCAATCTGGCCATCATCGCGCAGGAGTCGGAAAAACACGACCAGGCGATAGCACTCGCTATTCAAACCCTGGAGGTGGTGGACAAACTGGCAACCGATTACCCCGACATACCCAAGTATTCGTCGGATGCTTTCCAAACGAGGATGCTCTTGGCCAGTTCCCAAATCATGTCGGGCAAACTGGAGGAGGCGCGTGTCTTACTGGAGCCGACGATTGCACAACGGCAGAGTGCTTTGAAGAGCAACCCCGACAAGACGGAGTACCACGTGGACTTGGCGGTGGCCTTGAATTACTTCGGGCTGGTGATGGGTCGCATGAATCGTCTGGATGAGGCCGAAATCGCATTTCGTAGTGCAGTGGAACACGCCGAACGTGTCATCGCCCAACCGCAGTGGGCGACGAAGCTTCCGGGGGAGTTGCTGAGGCCCTTCTTGAGCTTGGCCGATTTGCTCGTATTCCGAGAAAAACTCCCTGAGGCCGAGGTCGCATGTCGTCGCACGCTGGAACTCTCCAACAGCTTGCTGAACCATGCGCCAAACGCCCCACGACTCCGGATGAAATTGGCGGAGGCGTCAGACCACTTGGGGATGCTGTACCACGGTGCCAAGCAGTTGCCGGAGGCGGAACAGGCTGGTCGACGCGCGATCGAAATCCAAAATACTCTGTCCGCTAACCGACCCGACGACATCGAAGTCCGCACGCTCACTGGCGCGTGCCTGAGCAACCTGGCCGCCACGCTCCTGGACGCGGGCCAGTTCGCAGAGGCTCGCCAACTCCTGGAACAGGCCATCGTGCATCAGCAAGCCGCCCTGAAACTCGATCCCGCGCACACCCAATCGCAGGACTTCCTCAATATTCACCGCGACTTACTGTTGGAGGCATTGGTACTCCTGGGCGATGACGAGGCGGTTGCAAAAGAGGTGCTAGAGCAGGTGCAGGGCATTTTGTCTGGCGGCGATGGGATCATGCCAACTGTCGCACTAGTCAGGGAGGCGTGTATCGAGCATGTGGCGCAGAGCCAGCACGCTGCGGTGCAATTGCCACAGCGACTGGAGTCCCACGCGAAGGCTCATTTCCTGGTGGCCAAGGCGCTGATCCGGGAAGCGATCCAACGATCTCCGGATGATCCAGACCTTTATGTGATCGCCGACTTATTGACCACGGCCCCCGAGCCACTCCGCGATCCTGACCTTGCACTCCGATTGGCGCAGCGGGCCGTCGAGTTGAAGCCGGGGGACGGAATACGCCAGCAGTCACTGGGCTGGGCGCTGTATCGAACGGGGGATCTCCCCGGCGCTATCGAAGCCCTTCAGAAGACATCCACTGGTGGTGAGAACGATTTCGTGCGGGCGATGATCCACTGGCAACTGGGGGAGAAGACGGAGGCCCGAGCCAGTTTTGACGGCGCTAGTGAACAGTTGAAAAGCTTCGAGCCGGGCTACGAAGAAAATTTGAAGCGAGGCATGCTCATATTCCCCATGCCCGTGCAACTCAAACGTCTCCAAGCCGAAGCGGCCACCATGCTGGGCGTGCCGCTGCCCACGGTTGAGCCAGCACCTGAGCCGGCGGCGAAAGTCGAGGAGACGCCGGAATTGCCCAAGTCCACGCCCGCACCCGAGGCGGCGAAAGCAGAGGAGACACCGCAGTGACCTAGCACACTACGAATCGCTGTTTCGAGAAAGAAAAACGCCCGGTGAGGTCCTAGGCGCAACCGTGTTCCTCACCGGGCCAGACATCTCCCGAGCGGCTCGTTCTGCGCGCCCAGGGCGATGACATTTTTGCATTTGCATTATAGCCCATTTGAAACTGTACGACTGACCCTTACGCAAAGGAACGTACGATGCCCCACACGCACCTCTCTCAGTCCCAATCGCGTCGAAATCTGGCCGCCTCACGACGCGGCTCCCGCCCCCGCAAGCAAGCCCGATTCCGCCACCGGCGTCTGCAGGCCGAACATCTGGAAGACCGGCGATTGCTGGCTGGCGATTTCGAGCTGAGCAGCTTGTTGCCGGCCAATGGTGGCAATGGCTCCAGCGGCTTCGTCATCAACGGCACAACAGCCGGAGCGAAACTCGGCACGACAGCGTACTTCACCCAGCCGTTGGGCGACGTCAATCAGGACGGCATTGACGACTTTTACCTGTCGGCCCGGGGCGACTCCTCCCACCCTTCCTCAGGCATACATCATCTTTGGCACGGCCAGCGGGTTTCCTGCTGAGTTGGACCTGACAACGTTCGATGGCACAAACGGCTACGTGATTGATGGAGTCGTCCCAGGCGACTGGACAGGCCAGTACGGCGGCGGGGCAGGCGACATCAACGGCGATGATCTCCCGGACATTGCCATCGCAACACACAGCCTTGGTGGATGCAGTTGTATACTCTTTGGCGGCACTGAAAATCTGGCTGCTCTCGACGTTGCCGACGGCACCGCCGATGGCCATATCGGACTTTCGACTTTCGAGACGGCGCCCGATGTCATTCGCGGGTTCATGATTAAGTGGCGCCGGCACCATAGTAGCGGCGGGCGATGTCAACGGAGATCAGGTCGGCGACTTGATGACGCTCAAGGATATTGATGGCGTCCGTGGGGTGTACGTGATCTACGGGCGAGACTCCACCCTGGGCAACTACTTCCCGCCAGATTTTGAAGTGAGCAACTTGCTGCCGGCGAACGGTGGTGACGGCTCCGAAGGGGTTGTCATCCCATGGGTACCGCCGCAATACATGATGGAGTCGAAGGTCCGTCCCGCAGGCGATGTCAACAACGATGGGATCGGGGACATCCTCTACGCGGAACCCCAGGCGTCGCCACCCGGCCGGCTTCAAGCTGGCCAAGCGTGGGTGATCTTCGGTCAGATAGATTTCGACGCGACCTTCGACCTTGCCTCGCTAAACGGCAGCAATGGCTTCACTGTTTACGGAAAGAATGTGAACGATTGGCTGGGTGCTTTCTCAGCGGGGACGGCCGGCGACATCAATGGCGACAACGTAGATGACATGCTGATCTCGGCCGCTTCGCTTGACGGTCCCGCTGGCGATAGCGCCGGCGGCGCCTACGTCATCTTCGGTAAGGACACTTCAACGACCGGTCCATTTGCGGCCGTCCTTGAGGTGTCCGCGCTCATTGGTTCCAACGGCTTCGTCATGTACGGCGCTAACGCTGGCGATGTCACTGCATATGCAACTGCCGCCGGTGACGTCAACGGGGATGGCTATGACGACATCATCAACAAGACCAACAATGCCGATCCGAATGGACTCTACAACGCCGGTCAGAGCTACATCGTTTACGGGCGGCCGAGTTTTGGGGCCAGTGTCGAACTGGCGGGATTACTGGCTGCTAACGGTGGCGACGGGTCGGCTGGCTACGCACTCAACGGGTTCGTCTCACCCGATTCGACCGACATCGCCGGAATTGGCGACATCAACGGCGACGGCTTCGCCGACGTGCTCATTACGAAGCAATTGGCCGACTCCAACGGGCTCACGGACAACGGCCAGGTGTATGTTGTCTACGGGACGCCTTCTACGCCTGTGGCGACCAAATTCTATGTGGTCAACGACGCCACGCAGAATGTGACCTACGAGTACAACGTTAGCGGAATGTCGGTCGAGACGTATGGTCTCAACACTGGCAACACCGCTCCGCGCGGTGCGGCCAGCACAGTCCTGGGTGACAAGACCTGGGTCGTCGATGCCAACCGCAAGGTGTACGTCTACGACAACAGCGGTGGACTGCTCGGATCCTGGACTGCGGGTACGCTGAGCACCAAGGCCGTCGTGGAGGGCATTGCCACCAACGGCACCGACATCTGGATCGTGGATGCTTACAGCGACAAGGTCTACAAGTACGCTGGAGGCGCGGCACGCCTCTCCGGCACTTGGACTGCGACCAGCAGTCTCAGCCTGAACAGTGCCAACAAGAGTCCCAAAGACATCGTGACCAACGGAGTGCACCTGTGGGTCGTGAACGATTCCACCCCGGATAAGGTGTTCAAGTACACCATCGCCGGTGCGCTGGTCAGCAGCTGGACCATCACCACCGCCGGTGCCACCAGCCCGACCGGGATCACCATTGATCCGGCCAACGTCAACAATATCTGGATCGTCGACAACGGGACTGATCGTGTGTATCAGTACAACGCTGCGGTCAACTTTGCCAACGGCAGCAGCCATGCGGCCGACGTCTCCTTCGCCCTGGCCGCTGGCAACACCAACCCGCAAGGCATCGCCGATCCGCCCGCTCCGGGCAGCCTGCTGGCGATCGAGACACCCGTTCTCGCCGAGCCCGTCCCTGCCGAAGCAACCCCGCGTGGTAACGACGCGGCTCAGGCCGACATGTACTATGAGCCCATGAAAGAGCTCCGCATCGACTCGGCACGGCGGAGTGAATCACGCGCAGTGGAATCCTCCACTCGTGATCTCGGCTTCACAGTGGGTGCCTCAGCACTGGCAGAGCCAGTGGCACACCGCCTCGCGAACGACCGCGTGGCCAACGACAAACACCGCCGGAAGTGGACGACCTGTTCGCCCAGTGGGACTCCGACCCGCTCGAACGACTGAGTCTGCAGACCTCGGGATGTAATCCGCCGAGTGCTCTGTCGTAACACGAACTGCCACACACCACGCCGTTGGGTCCCACACGCCCGGCGGCGTTGGTCGTTGTTGTACCCTTACCTGACACAACGTACAATTCGAGCGCGAAACGGCTTTCCTGCCCCTCCCCCGCCTCGTTCGCGAGTTGCGTTGCCGGCACAAATCAGGACAACCACCGCGAACGATGCGGGGGAGAGGGGGCAGGAAAGACCGCGACAATCACGTCCACACGGAAGTGGACGACCTGTTCGCCCAGTGGGAATTCGGAGTCCGGGAAACGGAATGACATATCCCGTAATTGTCACTCAACGGGCCAAGAACGACCTGCGGCATTTCTTTGCCATCGCAGCTGAGCACGCTCCGGAGTCCGTGGCCATGCCAGCAAGGAGCCGCCACTGAGACGAGCGGCCGCCAGAGGTTATCCCTCGGGCGGTGAATCTGAGCATTGCCCTTGAGCACACGGCCCATTCATGGCGAGTACGTCGATGGCGAGCTGGATCGCACCCGGACGGTCGCAGCCCAGGCGATCGAGCGCTTCGAACATGGCAGCGAGGGCCAACTGGACGCCATAGTAAGACGTGGCAAATCCGTCTAGCACCAGCGCCCCGTTCAGGGCCCGCACTCGCGGCGACCGGACCAACCCATGCGTGCGTCGCACAATGGCATCCTCAAGGAGTTTCTCTACTTCTGCGGTGTTCAGAGGCCGGTACTCGGACCTGGTGGATGGCGCGTCTGCCGTCTCCGTCCCGGCCCCACGGTCTCCCGCCGACCGCCCATGCCCCCCAGCTTCCTCGCCGGCGACCGGCCGCGCCGATTGCCGCGGCATCTGACAAGTTGTCTGCTCCATCCCGGGAACCTCCTGTGATCGTGTTTGCGGCCACGTTGCTATGGTAGGCCGGCCCCAGAGGCGGGGGCACTGGACGCCCCCGCCCCGCAACCGACATGCGAACAACCGACCAAGCGTGATGCAAACGGCCGTGCGGCACGCCTCAGCCGATACACCAGTCCCATGCCTTGAGCCTGGCAACTCGCTTCTGCCGTCTTCCCAGCTCCCGGCCCACGGCGTGGCTTGCCCGATCCGCGGCGTGATCGACCGCTGCGATCAGGTCCGCGCCCTGCCGGTAATCCTGATCTCTTTGCCACGGCCCAATCGCACCATGACGCGACATTGCTGATCGAGCCCTCCACGTGGGCCGTTGATGTCTTCCAGGGCAGTCTTGACCAAACGGATGCGGGACCGAAATTGCCCCAGCGCGAATGTGAGACGACGGGCAATGTACGCCCGCAGCGACTGAGTCAATCGGACCCTCTTGCCTTGAAGTTGCAGTTCCATGTGTTTCTCCATCGGGTGATTGCCAGAGTTCTGAAATCAGCGTGGTTTGTGAACCTCAATGTCAACAATCAGTTGTTCGGGGCGATCCGACGCTGATCCGTTTAGAATCTCCATGGCTGCCGAGTGCGCCAACTGGCGGTCGTAGTTCGAGCGAGAACAACCTTTTACGATGACCTGTTCCCCGCGCGTCTCAATACGCAAGGCGCGGATGCGATCGCGGGTTCGCAGGCGAATCCGACGCTCCAGGCGTTGCTCGAAATCAGTGCGACGGCCATTCGCGTGCGACGCCGCAGGACCAGGTTCGGCTGTCTGCTCCAGTATCTCCCGCCGATGCACGGGGATATCGCACGGCGCCGATATCCCCAGGCGGACTCTCTTCCCGCCTATGGCCACGACGCCGATCGTCACGCCATGCTTGGGCAGTACGATTTCTTCGCCTGTCTTGCGGCTGAAAACGAGCATCGTTGCTACTCCTACTTCATGTGACTTGGTCGCTTAACGGCTCTGTCGCTTAACGGCTCTGGGCCGGTGCGTCTTCCTCCGTGGTGGGCCAATCTCCCACGTCCGGCATCCGAGGCGGCAATCCCGAGCGGAAAACGTCGTTGGCTTCGCGGTTGGACAGGAGCCTGACGACCGTCCGTTTCAACTCCCCCAGGTCTTCGCTTTTCTCTACGCAGGCGTTCGCAAACCGACTCCGCGAATCAGTAACACAATCCTCGTCGTTGGCCGTGAAGAAGATGATCGGGATGGCCGGGTCGATCGCCTTGATCCGCTCCGCGGCTTCGAGGCCGCCCGCTCTGGGCATACAGATGTCCAGAATCGCCAGGTCGGGATGTTCCTCTTGGACCAAGCGAACGGCTTCTCGTCCGTCTCTTGCCAGGATCACTCGGTAACCCTCTTCCTCCAATGCGTGCTCGCAGAACTCGCGTATGTTCCTTTTGTCATCAGCGAACAAGAGCTTTTTCATTGGTTTTCAGCCTTTCTCCCGGCGCATTCGTCACGAAATCGCCGCGCACGCGCGCGCCGGGCGGACCACGCCTTGATGGCCTGTTCCGTGGCCGGACATGACTGAAGGCAATTTGCGTGCCACGAACCGGGCCGAGTCGGCCAGTTCGCCATAAGTCGTCCACGAATAACAAGATAAGCTCATCAGCTCTGGAGACTACCGGGGCTCGGACCGGCGATCAAATGTCCGCTACTCGACCGCGCGTCAGGAACCTGACACTAACCCTCCGCGCTTCCGCCCTCGCCGTGAAGGCGGTGCTTCTGCAGCTTCGCGTGAAGTGTCGGACGAGGTATGCCCAGCAGTCGGGCGGCGTGGGTTTGGTTCCCCTTGGCCCGGCGTAGGGCCTCGGTCAGAAGAAGCTTTTCGACCTTTCCCAGGAATTGGTCGTAGGCTCGCGGACCGTCGTGCGAGCTGAGATAGCGCCATACCACCTCGGCCAGCGTCTCGTCGTCTTTGGCAAACGGCTCACTCGCTCGCCCCTCATCCACAGGCTCAAAGAGCGAATGCAAATCCGCCGCTTGGATGGCATGACCGCGCGTAAAGATCATCGTGCGGTGGATGCAGTGCTGAAGTTCCCTCGCGTTCCCGGGCCAGGGATGACTCTTCAGCAATGCCAAGGCGTCCTCGGAGAGCACGGGTCTGTCGGCGCCCAGTTCTTCCGCAAAACGATTCAAGAAGAGATCGACCAACTCCGGAATGTCTTCCTTGCGCTCCCGAAGCGGAGGAATGTGAATGGTCACCACGTTCAGGCGGTGATAGAGATCCTCCCGGAAGGCGCCTGTGGCGATCGCTTCTTCGAGGTTTCGATTCGTGGCGGCCAGCACACGAACGTCCGTGTGAATGGTTTCGTTGCTGCCGAGTCGCTCGAAGCTCTTTTCCTGCAACACACGGAGGATCTTGGCCTGAATCGCCGGCAGAATGTCGCCGATTTCGTCGAGGAAAATCGTACCTTGGTGCGCTTGTTCAAACTTCCCGATGCGGCGGTTCGTGGCGCCCGTAAAGGCCCCCCGTTCATGCCCAAACAACTCGCTTTCCAACAGTGTCTCCGGGATGGCCGCGGAATTGACGACCTGCAGCGGCTTTTCGCAGCGGAGGCTGTGTTGGTAGATGGCGCGGGCCACGAGTTCCTTTCCCGTCCCCGATTCGCCACGGATCAATACCGTCGCGTCTGTTTGCGCTACCCGGCCGATCGCCTTGTAGACCTCTTGCATAACCGCGCTGCGGCCGATGATGGAATCGCCGGCCAGAGTCACGGTCTCCTCGCCAAACGTGACCTGCCCTTTCATCAACCGGGCGGCCTCCAGGGCGCGCTCCACGGTCCGAAGCATCTCCACCGGCTCGAACGGCTTCAAGTGATAGTCAAAGGCGCCGCGTTTGGTGGCCTCGATAGCGGTCTCCACGGTACCCTGTCCGGTGATGACGATCACCGGCAGCTTCGGGTGGGTCGCCCTGACGCGGTCCAGGGCATCCAGGCCGCTCATGCCCGGCATGCGGATGTCCAGGATCACAAGGTCGAACGACTCGGCCTCCAACTTCGCCAGTGCGGTCTCGGCACACCGGTCAGTGGAGACCTCGTGCCCTGAGCCGACAAGGATGTCTTCGAAGGCCGCCCGGACGCTCCGCTCGTCGTCAACGACAAGGATGTTACTCATTGGCTTCCACCTCAGCGGTCGGCATCCGGACCGAAAACACGGTTCCTTGCGAGGTGCTCGATTCCAGCACAAGCCGCCCGCCATGCCGGGCCATGATCCGCGCGGCGATGCACAAACCCAGCCCGGTCCCCTCCTCTTTCGTGGTATAGAACGGCTCGAACACCCGTTGCCGCACGTCTTCGGGCATCCCGGGCCCCGTATCGCGGATTCGCACCACGACCATCGTTCGCCCATCCGCATCGCCCTCGACGGCCGCTGACAAGTGGATCTCGCCCCCTTCGGCCATGACCTCGGCGGCATTGTCCAGCAGATTGATGAATACCTGCTTGAGCTGGTCGGCATCGGCTCTGACGCGCGGCAGCGCGCGCGTATCTTGGCGGATGATCCGGATGTTCCTCCCCTCGATGTGATGACCAATGAGGTTCATCGTGCTGTCGAGAAGCACCGACGGGTCGTGTGGTTGGAGCTTCATTGCGGGTGGCCGCGAGAACTCCAGGAAGTTGCGGATCACGTTTTCCATCCGCGCGATTTCCTCCGAAATGGTCCCAAACTTCCGGTCCAACTCCCCATCCGGTCCGATCGTCTTCTGAATCGAGAACAACCACATTTTGATCGCCGTGAGCGGGTTGCGCAGCTCATGGGCCACGCTGGCCGCCAGCTTTCCTACGGAGGCGAGTTTCTCCGCACTGATCAAGCGTCTCCTGGTCTGTTCCACCACAGCACGCCCGCTGCTCACGTTCGACATCAGGGCTCGCAGGTACACGCCCACAGCCTGCAGCTCATCCTCTTGCGTTCCAACGGCCTCCGATGTCGTAGAACCTGCCGCCGCGCGTGCCTCGGCGGCGATGCTCCGCAGGGGAAGGACCACACCGAGGAGAAACAGCCAAAGGAGCCCCATTCCGATCGCGATGGTCACGCTGACGAAGGCTGCCGCCAGCCAAGTCGCCGACCTGATTCGGCGAGCGCCAGCGTCAATTGCCGCATCGAGAAAACGTTCATTGACGGCAATGTAATCTCTGCTGAGGGAGAACGCGCGCTCGTGAATGTCCGCGAGGTCGTGCACCAGAATCGCCGTGGCTTTCGTCGCCTCGTCCCTATCACAAAGCGATAACACTTCATTCCGCTTGGCATCGTAGTCGTGATACACGTGAACCAGATCCCGCAGCACGGCCGCTTCTTCCGGCGTGTCTGCGGTCGATTTCGCCAGACCCAACCACTTGTCGAACTCGGCTTTCCAACGATGCAACTCCCGCAAATGGTCGGGATTGCCGGGATCCAGGATATGCGTCGAGAGGATCGTCCCCTGTCGCAGGATCGCGATTTCCAGTTCAATGGCGGTGCGCACGCTGGGAATATTGTTGATGAGCACCCCTTGCATCAGGTTTCCGACCGCCCACATCGATAGGAGGGTCAGAACGCTGCTGGCTGCCGCCACGGCAATGACCCCTATGATGGCGATGGAGAATCTGGTCCCCAGAGTAAGTCGCATGAGACGCCTCCATCCCACGAATAGCTAACCCTGGCGGCTCTGGGGCGCCCCAAACCTGCCGCGCGTGCCGCGAGGGAACCGCCAATCCGTGCATTCTAAACCAGCCAGCCCAGCCAAGCGAAGCCCTCGCTGGTGGCTGACGACTAGAAGACGCGGCGTCCCAGAGAGGTGTCCAGACTCCTGGTAGTGTGCCGGCCATTTTCTGGGGGATTTTTTGCGGGTGTGACCAAACGTGTCACCGGCTTCGCGATATCTCTTATGGCGAGGCCAAGCGTGTTGGGAACAACACGCCACTTTCTTCGCCGCTTGCCTGGCCACGCCGGCCGCAAGCCCCCGCCACCAGAGCTAATGGAGAGGTGAATCATGCCCAAGTATTATGTGGAATCGGGACCGGTCGAGTTGGTGCTGCAAGCGCGGAATGCTCGGGAAGCCGCCGTCAAGGCCTTTCAATGGTCGTGTGATCGGCAAGCCACGCTGCACGTGAACTCGCCGCTGGAGCACGTGCAATTGGCCGAACGACTGGGGTGGCAGCTGGAAGAAACGATTCAGGTCAGTGAGCGAGGCTTTGGCCAGGGCGATGCCCGCTCGTTTGACACGCTCGATATCGTGGCCGTCTGGCAAGGCTTCGCCTTCCCCTGGACGACAGCTCCTTGCGATGAGCCGAACCTCACGAGCAGCCGATGAACGGCGGGCGGCTCGGCTCCCCCGGCGACGCGAATTCCCTGCCTTGAGCATCCCACGCTCTTCGACAACATAATAGAATACCGTGAAGTGGTCAGCGTGAGGCCGGCGGACGGCGGAGAGGTCGAGCCGGTCGGTTTACCAACAGTCGCGGCGAGACGACGTGGCGACCGATTCGCTGGCAGCAGATGTTCAGGCCGCCAGAAACCGGCTATAACGAAGGCCGTGGGAGAGCATTCTCGAGAGGTAGGGCTTGCCATGAGCGTCACAACATGTTCGGCGATGATCGAGCACGCGAAGGTCCATTATGTCGTGGCCGGCCCCGAAACGGGGCAGCCGATCGTGTTGATGCATGGGGCCAGTTTCTCGTCGGCGACCTGGGAGCAGATCGGGACGATCGATCTCCTGGCGGAGGCGGGGTATCGTGTCTACGCAATCGATCTGCCAGGTTTCGGCCAGTCGCAAGCCACGGAAATGTCCTCCACGAAATGGCTGCTCCATTTCATAACGGCGGTAGGCATCCAGTCTCCCGTGATTGTCTCGCCTTCAATGAGCGGGCGATTTTCGTTGTCGCTGGCCACGGAATACTCCCAACTGATTGCCGGTTTGGTGCTGATCGCGCCGGTCGGCATCCCCAAATACGTGGAGCGTCTGGACGTTGTTGAGTGCCCGGCATTGGTGGTCTGGGGCCAGGACGACAAGCTCATTCCACTGGAGCAGGCCGATCAGCTGGTCGCAGCCCTCGCGCAGGGCGAAAAGTTGGTACTCGCAGGAGCGGGCCACGCCGCCTACATGGACAAAACGGCGGAGTTTCATGCAGCACTGCTGGAATTTCTGCAGCGGGTAACCGCTTGAGCGCCCCATCCGGGGACGGTGTGTACGTTCACGACGCGGCCTGCGAAGTACGAAATAACAAATACCGAACACGAAAAGAATCCGAATGACCGCAACACGCCGAGGACCGAACGAAGAACAAGGGAATAGGTTGAACTCTCGCGTGGCGATGGCACGTGTCGGCTCATCTCGGGTGCCTTTCTGTACTGGTCATGGAGGCCTGTGAAACTGAATTGACTGAGGTCCGGCGATCGTCGGAATTCGAATTTCCGAGTTTGGCTGCGGCAGCCGGCTGCGTGATGACTGGCTGGTGGGAGCACATCAAGAATGCGGCAGAGAAAGATACACTCGTGGCGTCCGGCGGGGATTTTGAGCATGGGCCTGCTGGCCGTTATCGCCTTGGCTCCTGTCGCCTTCGGGCAGTTGCAGGCGGATGTGCGGTGGGTCGAAACCGAGGTGGCATTGGCCCCCAATCGTCAGGCGATGATCCAATACAAGATCTGCTGGCGGGTGACCAGCGGCACGATGGGAGGATTCTATTTCCAGGGGGAGCGGGGCCGGATCGACTGGCACCGACCGGGCTGTCGAGCGTTGGATTCCGGCGGCCGCCAGTTTCAGCTCGATTTACGGCAAATCGGCGACAAATGGGACGTTCTGCTGGCCGACCGTCAGCGATTCGGCCCGGGAGATCTCACGTTTGTCCTGACCTATTTCAGCGATCTGGCCGCCAGCGGGCAGTTGGTGAAAACCACTTCGCCCGAGCATGGCGAGCTAGTGGTGTTCAACTGGGCGCCGGTCGAGTGGGACGAGCCCCTGGAATTCCAAACCGTCGTGGTGAAATTCCCGATCCGGGCGCCGCGCGAATCGCTGACGCTGGAAGATGCCACGGCACTGGGTTTTCGCACGGAACCGTTCGTCAATCAGCGGTACACGCTCAGCTTCCTTGGCCTGCCGGGCACCTCCGTCACGGTTCCCGAGAAACCGATTGTCGACGATCTCTACTTCGCGGTGCGAACCTATCGCGAGAAGATCGCCACCAACGAGAAATTCCCGCTGACGTACTATGTCCCCGCCGGCAGTTTCCCAACCGACAACCTGCCGCAGCGAGCGCTCCAGCAGCCCGTGGGCAGCCAACACGCGCCGCTCCGATCCGGACCGATCGGGAGGGGCGTGCCGCAGCCTGGCCGGCGCATCGTGATGTTGCTGCTCGTCGGCGGTCTGCTGGTCGCCGTTTCGCTGGTGGTGGTGGTCAAACACCGCTCACTGATCTACGCCGGCGAGCGATTAGAGAGTGTTCAATGGGACCGTGACGACTGGACCGTGCCGAGCATTGAGTTGAAGAGTTTTCGCCGCAATGGAAAAGTCGCCAAGTTGAATGCGATTGAAGCGGGCTACTTGTGTGATGTACCGCTCAAGACGCTGGCCGGGTTGATGATCATGGAATTGGAACGTTTCGGCGTAGTGCGCGTCGTGGATCAGGAGCCGCTGCAGTTGGAAGTTCTCGCGCCGCCGCCAGATCACATGACTCCATATCACCAGTTGTTGCTGGAGCATGTCCGGCCTGACGGAAACTTGTCTCCGGACGTGCCGGCCGAGCTGGTGCGGGCGATCACGAAAGGGATACAGGAAAAGGCCTGGGACTGTGACCTGGAGGCCACCAAGGCATCTTACGAGAAGGAGTTTGCCAAGCAGTTTCGCCGCGTGAAGAACCAGTCGGATGCGTTTTGGAGCGGCGGCGACACGACGGACGACGTGGCGCGAAACCGCTCCATCACCTATTTCCCCTTTTTCCATCACCATGCTCAACAGCCTGCGGCCGGCCACGGCCAGCGCGTCGAGCAGTTAGCCACTGCCATTCCCGACCCGCAAGGGCTTGCTCAGCACAGTTACTCGTATTTCCTGGCGGGAGGCGCGGAACTGGGAAGCCAGTACGCGGCATCGGCCTGCCATAGCGCCTGTCACAGCGCGTGTCACAGTGCCTGCCACAGCGCTTGTCACAGCGCCTGTCACAGCGCCTGTCATAGCGCCTGCCACAGCGCCTGTGTCAGCGGAGGAGCTCACTGATGCCTGGCGAGCATGTTCTGCCGGTGCTGAGCGGTGACGACGTGGCGCTGGATAAACTCGCACGCATCACCGTCATTCCCAGGTTGGAAGACAATGTCCACGAAATTCGTCTGGGGAGTGACGAAAGTCTGCCGGCCGATTGGCCGACCGGCGCCCCGCAGACCACAACATCCCCGCGGTTTGGCACCAGACTGGAAGACCTGCAGTGGATCGACCAGTTCGTGGCTCAGATTCGCCCATTCGTGCGTGTGCGGCTCGAGGATGGCGTGCTGATCAAGATGCCGATGGAAGTGTTTCAATTGAACCACACGGGACTGCAGTTGCTGCACCGGGCATTGCAGGGCGAGTCGATGGCCGAGGTGGCTACGGCGATCGGGGCCGCGACTGATCCGTCACGCATCTACCAGGTCCACACCTTTTTCTGTGACCTCCGTGATCTGCTGCGGCAGCGCCTGGGTGATGGGCGTGGACGCCCGACAACTCGCGTGGAGCCCTTTGCGGGAAGTTTTACCAGGTATCCGGTTTTGAGCGAGATTGCGGTGACCTACCGCTGTAACCTCGCCTGCTCGTTCTGTTACGCCGGTTGCGGGACCGCCGATGCCAGTCCCGGCAATGCGCGGCGGGAACGACATCGCCGGGGGTGGAGAGTCTGGCGCGACTGGCCGTGGTGGCAACGACGCTTCCCACTGCGTGACCCGCTGCGACAGGAAATGACCACTCGCGAAGTGCTCGCCGTGATCGATCAACTGGCACTGGCGGGAAAAGTGCCGAGTGTCAGTTTCACGGGAGGCGAGTGCACGCTGCGACCCGACCTGCCGCAGTTCATTGCCCATGCCTGCCAACGCGGTATGCGAGTGAACATCATCACCAACGGCATACTCTGCGGCTCACGCGCATACGTCGACCAGCTGGTGGCGGCCGGTCTCACGTCGGCGCAAGTCAGCCTGTCGGGGCCCTCGCCGGAAATCCACGACCGCCTGGCGCGTAAGCCGGGGGCATTTCGCAAGACCCTGCAGGGCATCTGCAACCTGCGCGATGCCGGCCTGCACGTGCACACGAATACGACGATCTGCGACGAGAACGCCCAGCACTTGTGCCAGATTATCGACCTGGCCAAGTCCCTCGAACTGCCACACGTGTCGATGAACCAGATCATCCCCACCGGCACACCGAATTTGCCCCGTTACGAAACATTGAAGGTGACGTACAGCCGCATTGGCCAATACGTGCTGCAAGCCAAGGAACATGCGCAGCGCGTGGCAGTGGACTTCCATTGGTATTCGCCGACTCCGTTCTGCATCTTCAACCCCATCGCCCACGGATTGGGCAACAAGGGATGTGCGGCATGCGACGGACTCGTACACGTGTCGCCCTCCGGCGAGGTGCTCCCGTGCTCCAGTTTTGCGCGGCGTCGGCAACCTGCTGGAACAGGGCTTTGACAAGGTCTGGTTCGGCAAGGATGCGCAGTACTATAAGCAGAAACGCGCGGCACACCCGATCTGCCGGCGGTGCGAGCATTTCGCATTGTGCCAGGGTGCCTGTACTTTGTACTGGAGCGGCATGGGGTACGATGAACTGCGGGAAGCCAACAGCCGACGACCTGGTGGAGCGGTGGAGTGATGTAGGACGAGTCAGGCCCCTCGCCTGCTCGCAGCGCCGAGTTGTTTCGAGGTTGGATTCGCGTGGCAACACTTTTGTGCAGAGGAGACGCGAGACGATGATTGCCAGCCCTTTGCCTGATCGCGATCGGCGCCACCTGCTTCAGTTTTACGTCGCTCCGCGGATGGACTACGGGATGCGGCTCTTCTGGGCTGGCCTGCTCATTTTCGCCGGTCTAGGCATCCAACTATTTGGTCCCGCCAGTTCGCCGTTAGTCATGCTCATCTGCAGCCTGCCACTGCTATTGGCGGGTACCCTCGCTCTGCTCGCCCGCGGCTACAACCTGCGGCCGCGGCATGCGATGCAGCGGGGAACCTGGGAGAAGACCACGCGCGATCGGTTCGCCAAATTGCGGCAATTGGAAGATGACGTGAAGAGCTGGGACGAGTCGTTCACCGATCTCACCTGTGTCAGCGGAGTCGTGGCGCTGGTGTTGTTGTCGATGCTCATCGGTGTGGCTTGGATACTGCTCAACCGATCCTCCTCGTCGCACGCCTGGGCACCGGTGTTCCTGGCGGATGCGGTGGTCTTACTGCTGCCGCATTGGCTGACCGGTACGCGTCGCGGATGGCGTCCCGTGGCACTGCGTCAGCAGCTCGATGCCCTGGAAATCGCCCTGTCGGCGATCGAGAAATATCCTTCCCCCGCTTGCCAGATCCAGCCGATGTTCGAAATGACCGGGAAGGATGAGCGGCAGATGCCGATCAACGCGCGGGCGTTTGTTCGATTCCCCGACGGACCCAGCGGTCTGCTCGGAGTGCAGTTTCAGGTCGCCTTGAACAACGTACAGGGGACCAGCTACCCCTACCTCTATGCGGTCATCGTCGCCGAAATAGGTTTTGGCTTGAAGGAGGACTATGCTCCGGCAATTCGCCAGCAACTGCGAAAAGAGCAAGACGCCAAAGCGGGGTTTCTCGCCGCGCTTCAGGAATTGAAAAACGGAGTGTTGACCGTTGAGGCGAGCACGGATAAAGACGTGGAGGTGATCGTGATTCGGCGGGCGACCAGCAAGACTTCGGGATACCACACGCAGCCCGCGACGATCCGCCACATCGCACAGTCCGCCTGGCAGAGCGTCGAGTACATCCTCTCGCACACAGCGGCCAAATAGGGTCCGGTGCATGTCGCGAAATAGCCGATGAGGTTCTGTGCGCGGGACGCACGGGACGGGAGAGTAAGAGTAAATTTTTTGCGTGTAGGATGCGCGCACGGTGCGCGCATGTTTGGAGCAAAATCTGAAATTCGAAGCACAGAAAAGTGGGAGAAAGGAGAGAAAGGGAGGAAGGGAGGAAGGGAATACGGAGGACGCATTGGCATGCTGCTGGTGAGCATCTGCTGGGGGCCCGCCCGCGGCCGTTTTGCCGGCAGCGGAGGTTTTGGATTTCGAATTTTGGATTTCGAATTTGTTTGGGATTTCGATATTGGGATTTCGGATTTCCCGTTTTGGTTGCGGCCGCAGGCCGCGTTAAGATTAAGAGTAAGAAAAGGATCTCAGGGGGGACGAGTGATGGCACCCCTTACCGTTTCTGATTGCTGATCAGGTACAGGGGGACGCCAATGGCCAGCGGCAGCAGACCGATAATGGAGAGTCCTCGAGCATAGTCCAGACTGCTGTAGAGCATATAGATACACATACCGCAGAAGATGATCGGTGGCAGCGGAAACAGCGGGGTGCGGAAGGGTCGCGGACGTTGCGGGTCGACCAAGCGGAGGACGAACAGCGAGATACCGGTCAGCAGGAAGAAGGCCCAGAATACCGGGGCGGTGCCGGCCACCAGAGTGTCGAAGCCTCCGAAGTACTTCTCCCAGGGCAGGCCGTCGAGCCCTAACACCTGGACTGCCCGATCAATTCCCCCGCGTCCCCGCTCGGTGCCGACGGCCAGCACCAATAGGACCGCGATCGCGGCTTGGGCGACCAGCGCCATGATGGGCGTGCCCCGGCGCTGATTCCATTGGGCCAGCCAGCCGAACACGCGATGGTCCGCCCCGAGGGATGCGTAGACACGCGAACCAGTCAGGATCAGACCATTGATCGCTCCCAGCGCCGAGATCATGACCAGCGCGCTGATGGCCGAACTTCCCCACGACCCAACCGCTCGTTCCATGAGATCCGCCGCCGGCGTAAACGACTGACAAGCTCCTTCGAAGCCGAGCACCAACAGGTAAGCCAGAATCACCAACAAGTAGATGACGGTGATCAAACTGATTCCCAAGAACAGCGCCAGAGGGAGGTTCCGTTTCTGCCCGCGCACTTCGGCCGCGACGAACGCCGCATCGTTCCAACCGCCATAGGCGTAGAGCACGAACACCAGTGCCAGCCCCAGACTGGCGCCCTCCGCCGCGCCGGAGGAACCGAGAGAGACCCCGGACC
Source organism: uncultured Planctomycetota bacterium (assembly GCA_963802295.1). Taxonomy (GTDB): domain Bacteria; phylum Planctomycetota; class Planctomycetia; order Pirellulales; family Pirellulaceae; genus JAJRVM01. The sequence goes on from CAWDIM010000027.1 coordinate 178,259, forward strand.
CGGACGTGAACGAGGCGTAGTACACACCGACGAGCACGATTCCCATCAGACCCACGATCTTGATCACGCTCAATAGATTCTGCACGAACTTGCCGAAAACGATGCCCAGCAGATTCATGATGGACAGGCCCACAATGGACCCGATGGCCAGCCACAAAGTGGCCGGCGTATCTTCGGGCCTGGCACCGACCAATTGCACGCCGTAATCGGCGAATGCATAGGCCATGGCAGCGATGCTGCCGGTGAGAATCACGGCCAATTGAGCCCAGCCGAATAAGAACCCCATCCAGCGTCCAAAGGCCCTGGTCAGGTAGTGGTAGTCGCCACCAGACCGCGGATAGGCGGTCGCCAGTTCGGCGTAACAGAGTGCTCCAATCAACGACAGAATGCCTCCCAGCAGCCAGACGCCCAGCGCCTGCCAAGGACCTGTCACATTTCTGAATACCATCGTCGGCGATTTGAAGATCGCGGTTCCCACCACGATGCCGACAATGATACTGACGGCATCCCACAAGCTCAGCGTGGGGGCCAGGGACATCGTCCCATCCGAGGGCGACGGTTTCTGTTCGGTGACCTGAGTTGTTGTCATGCCAAATGCACTCGTGGAAAAGGTTGGTGCGTATCCATCTGCCTCACATCGCCGTCCGTCGCGGTAGCCGCCCAGGCTGCAGGCCTGTCGCAAGGCGGTCCAAGCTTGCCCGGGACCCCTGGCGAGTTACGCCGCCGAGTTTGGCCTGTCCGCTGGGGGCCTGTCCGCCGGGGCATGACGACACGTTTTCTTTCTGTCGCAGTCATGGCGGGCTGCGCCGGAACCGTCAAGGAGCCTCCATTGTTTGCAAGTTTCTCCTCGGCGCATACCCCGCGCCGCCAAGTTTGGTGCGCGCGGTGCGGGATGGGGCTTCCGCAGTTCTCCTTGATCCGAGAATGGCGTTGCGACCAGGCGCCTTTTGGCGGTTCTCCCACAGGATCAAGTGTCAAGGTTTGGCCAGATGGCACATGTGGGCGGCAATCCGGGAATCTTGCGGCACGAATTCAACTTTTCAATGGATTTGACCGCAATGCGTGTTAGACTAAAATAACGTTAGATCTGACTGCTGTTCAGCAGAAAAAAAAAGCAAACGCCCGATTTCAGTCACGTAACAGGAGGGGCGACCATGCAAGAACCACCGGGCATGGAAGTATGAGAAGCGGTGATGCGTACCAGCTTCTCCAGTGTCTGTGGTGTTTTCTTCCCCTAATTGGCATTCATTTTATTATTGAGTGTTTAAGTGTGGGGCACCCAGCTTTGGCGGCGATTTCACCTTCGCCGCCAACGTCGACAGAGGCAACTGCGGCTCGTTCACGTCACTACAGGACGGCATTACGCGACTGGCGGTCTTCGTACCGCGGACCCGCGGCCGTCACGCCCTGGGGGGCAAAGTAGAATGAGGCTCCAGACAAACTGCCTGTTCGACAGTGCCAGTCTTCTACAAAGAACTACATGAATCAAAGGTACTATCTACGATCGTTGAAGCATCGGTTTGGCGGCCACTGTGCCAGCCAATTACGACATCAACATCCGCGGTAAGTTCACGCATGTGTTTGACGGCAGCACGCCGTGCTCAGCACGCTGCTGAGAGTTTTCAGCTGGCGGCAGAGAGTGCGGCAAGCGCGTCATGCCCAGCGGGGCAATAATAGGTTGGACGAAGCCTCGGACGAGATGCACATTCGCCGGTGCTATATTTCCAATCCATACCCTGAACCCCTCGTCCACTGGGCCGTGGTCACGAGGGGTTTTTCTTTTGCGTCTCGGCGTCTTGGCATCCAGCAAGAGGCCGGCAGCGCCGCCCTTCAACCTTTGGCCGTTCAACCTTTGCCGTACGGGTGCTGCCAGGGCTGCCGGTACGTGCGCTGCAGTAGCGCCGCGGCTGGAGGATTGTCGATGATCTCCAATTGCTCCCCGTCCCACCGCACAGTCGAACCGGTTTCGTAGGAAATCATGGCCAGCTGGACCGTCGCCGTCGACTTGAAGGCATCACCCATCACGCACGACGGCTGGCGCCGCGCGCGCACGGCATCCAGGAAGTCCGCCATGTGAAGCGTGCCCAGGTCGGCACTGGCAAGATGCTCTTCCTTCTCTTTCCCGCCGCGCAGCACAACCCAGCTCTGATCGGTGGCGAAGACGGTCCCTTCACGACAGAAAAAGAAGATGCCGTTTTCCACTTCCGGATTGTACTGCGTAGCCCCCCAGATCCGATGCCGCCAATGGACCGGCACCTGCTCAAACTCAAAGTGCACCGACAGCGTGTCGGGCGTGGTAATACCACCTCGCAACGCGTACAGGCCGCCGGCGGCCGTGATACTCTTGGGCATGTCCAAGCCCAGAAAAGTGCGCGTCGCATCGATCAGGTGGATCCCCCAATCGACCAGATGCCCGTGGCCACTCGTCGTCTCCAGTCGCCAACTCTTGTGCCCGACTTGCGGACTGTAAGGGATCAGCGGCCCGGGACCGCACCAGAGCGGCCAGTCGAGCGACGCCGGTGGATCCTGTGGCGTGCTGTCTTCCAGGCCGGCCCGATAGTGGATCTGCGCGTCGACCTGCACGAGGTCGCCCAGTGCGCCTGACTTGATGAAGTCAGTCGCCTCACGCATGGCCACGCTCTGGCGGCGCTGAAAGCCGACCTGGACAATCCGATCGCTCTTCGCCACCGCCGCTACCATGGCTTGGCCTTCGCGCACATCGTACGCCAACGGTTTCTCACAATAGACGTCCTTTCCCGCCTCGAGCGACGCGATCAACTGCAACGCGTGCCACTGGGGCGGCGTACCGATAATGACGGCATCGAGCGACTTGAGGTCGAGCAGATCCTGATAGAGCTTGAAGGTCTGCGGCCTGGTTCCCTGGGCCTTCTCCAGATCAGCCGCCGCACGCTCCAGGTGGTCACTGTCCACATCGCACACGGCCGAAATCTCCACGTCACCCGCCTTGAGCGCCGCTTTGGCATCCACCATGCCGTACCATCCGACACCGATCACGCCAATCCGCAGTTTCTTCTTCTCCTGTGGGTGGGCTTGCGCAACGCGAGCGGCGCCCTGCAACAAGGCGGCACTCGCAACGGCCGCCGTAGCTCCCAGAAATGTTCTTCGATCGGTTCGAGTCATGATGTTCTCCTCAGCTAATCAGGGGGCCAAGGCACCCGTCGCTGGCGGGTCGCAGCCCCATGGAACCAGGCAATCCCGGCGAGTGCTCCAGCGCGAGCCATGCCACGCTTGGTTTACGGTACTCGCCACCGGACCACCGGTCAACCGATGCGGGGGACTCTGCGGTCGCGTGGCCAGGCGGGTGCGGCGAGTCATTTCCTGGCACCCCAGCCAAGCTCTGGCCGCCAGTTGCGACCGGCGGCCCCGACCTCATCCTGCCACGCCTTTCATTGCCAATCTCGGGCTCCATTTGCTAAGGTACATGGTTTCGACCAGTCGGGGGTACGGAGATTCGCTTGACGGTACCGCGCGGTTTCCCGCCGCTCGAGCGGTCATCCTGGCTCGCTCGTCCTTTCCTCGTTGATGCATGGAGGCGACACATGTCGCTCGCACGCCGCTGCCAGCACGAATTCGATGACTTGACGCGTCTGCGAGGGCAGGCCTATGCGGACAAAGGCGCCGTGATCTTGCTGGGCCAACGTGGAGATTCGGTGTACGCGGACGTCACAGGTTCGAACTTCGAACCGTACTCGGTCAGCATCAACTGGAGAAGATCGTTTGCCGAGTTGTTTCGTCGCTCGTTCACCGAGGGATTCCCCGACCCCTGGGCCGGTTTTGAGCGAGCCTCGCGCCGTGCCTGGTATGTTCTTGATGTGCGAGCAAACACGTCCGGTCAAGATCTGCTCATTAACTTGATGCAGCAAGAACGAAAGAAGAACGGCGAGTACGGCAAGTTCAAAACGTTGACCTTTTCCTGGGAGATGGTGGATGAATTCGATGATCCAGCAGACCGTGAGATGTTGATGCAACTGGCCGATTGTTCCCAAGTCAGGAGTGAATACGATCCATACCGTTACCGCTACGCCAACGACAGTCTGATCCGCAGACTCACCGCCGAAGACCTGAAACTGATCCTTAGCTGACCCGCTCCCTCGCCACTTTCCCTTTTTCCCTTCCTCCCTTTTTCCCTTCCTCCCATATTCCGTTGACACTTGTGACTTATCCCTGTCCCCCGCGTTGGCAATCGCTCGTCAGAGTCCGTTCGCCACTTGAAGTGGGGAATTGAGGCGGGTCGCGTCAGCGGGTATGTTGGGAGGCTGATGGTTTCTGGTCGTGGTGTCGGTTCACTGGTGAACGTGGTGCGGGGGGACCGCTATTTCTTGCTCACATTCGGCGGCGGTCAGTCATGGGGGGAGCGCGAATTTGATCAAACGAATGCGTCCGTGGTTGCGGCCGGCGAGTCGCTTGCGCTGCGACCCGCTGCGATTGACGTGCTGCCTGCTGGTGCTGGGCTGGTTGGTCCCGACCGCGCCTCAAGCGGCTTTGGCCCAATTGGCGTCAGCAGCGGGCGTCACGAGCCACATGGGCCCGCCGGTTGGGGCTCGCCGCTATCGCCCGGGAGTTTGGGGACTCGTGGAAGTTCTCGCCGTGAACACGACGGACCAGGCGGCGGAGACCGAATCGGTACTGCGTTTCGCCGACGATACCACGCTGCAGTATGGCAGACGGGTCCTCGTACCGGCTCACTCGACCTTACGGTCCACCTGTCCCATTCTCGTTCCCGCAGATTTGCCCTCCGACACCCGATACGTGGAGTTTCTGACGGAGCAAGTCGAGCCGCCACCGAGCGATAGAGCGAAGAATCGCACGGAACAGGACGTGCAGCTGAGTGCACAACGATTGTTGTTGGATCACGACACACCGGCGGTGGGGATCATTGGTGATCTCCGGGACGTGCAACCGCCACCCGACGAAGGGCCTTTCTACACTGGTCGAGCCGAGGCGCTGCCGGTGCCCGACGATGCCGTCTACGAGATGGTCATCGCGGCCAAGCGTTTCCGCAACCTGTCGCGCCGCATCAGCGATTTCGCAGCCGAAGACCTCCCTGCCGCTCAGGGATGCCTCGATGTACTCGATGTGCTGGTACTCAGCACCGATCGCCTTGCCTCGGATCCTGGCGGCATCGCGGCTGTCCGCGACTGGGTACTGGGAGGAGGTCATCTGTGGATTCTGCTCAGCGAAGTTCAGTCCGATACAGTCTCGGCGATCATGGGCGAGGCCTTTGGCACGCAGACGGTGGATCGTGTGCAACTGACGCAGTTGGAGATGCACAACGCGCGCACCGATCAGGCTTATGAAATGAACGAGCAGCTCACGTTCGAGCAACCGGTCGGTTTTGTCCGGGTGATTGCCCGTGACGCGGTGGTGACCGACACGGTGGACGGCTGGCCGGCCGCTTTCTGGCAACCTTTTGGCGCGGGACAAGTGTTCTTCACGACGCTCGATCCCGCAGCCTGGCTGCGGCCGGCGACTTGGCGAGACCCACCGCCCCGGGATCCCGGCGAAGAGACGCCGTACTTCCCCAGGGAGCCGTTGAAGTGCCTCGCGCTGGAGTGTTTCGTACAACGCGAACCCGCTCGGCTCGACATCGAGGCGCTGCAGCCGATTCTCACCGAGCAGATCGGCTATCGAATTATCAGCCGGTGGGGAGTGACGGCGATTCTGGCACTCTTCTGCTTGGTACTGCTGGTCAGTGGCCTGTGGTTCTATCGTGCCGGCCGCACGGAGCGTCTGATGTGGGCCATTCCGCTGGCGGCGATCGGGACCAGCCTGGTGTTCCTGGCGATTGGCATCGCCACCAAGAAATCGGTCCCCCCCACGGCGGCCACGATCACGCAGGTCGTCTTCCAGCCGGGAGTCAATGCCGCGCACGCGTCGGGATTGATTGCCCTGTACAACCAGGATGCCTGTGACGAGCGGGTGGGGGGAACGCGCGGCGGCATCTTCTTCCCTGATATGACCTCCATGACCGGACGCCGTCGCCGCATGACCTGGACGGACGAAGGGGCCTGGCATTGGTCCGATCTGGAACTTCCGGCTGGCGTCCGCACGGCCCCCTTCGACTACCGCATGCCGCTCGACAAGATCGTGGACTGTCGAGCTCAATTTGGTCCGCAAGGCCTGCAGGGATCGCTTGGCCCGCTCCCTTACGCGAGCCTGCAGGACGCGATCATTGCTCACCCGTACCATCGCGCCCTGGCGCTGCGGATGCGTGACGACGGGACGTTTACGGCAGGCCAGGACGATGTTCTTCCCCCGGGGATTTTTCTGGCCGAAACCTGGCTGAATGATGCTCAGCGCAGACGGCAAGTGATCTACGAGCGATTGTTGGTCGCGCCGCCGGAGAATTATGGTGTTCTGACGCCTCCCCTGCTGTATGCCTGGACCGACGCGACCGACATGGGGTTCATCTTTCCTCAAACTCAACGGCTCGGTTCAACCTTGCTCTCCATTCCGGTGAGGCTGGAGAAGACTCCGCCGGGAACGAGGGTGGCGATTCCCGCGCCGTTCGTTCCCTACCAGGCGGTGCCCGGCCCGGATGGCAAGCCCCCCACGGCCTACGCGAATTTGATGCACCATTGGGTGGAAACCAGGCTGGGAGTGACGGAGCAACTGCGTTTCCAGATGCCCGCCACCGTCCTGCCGCTGAGTGTTGACCGAGCCACGCTGTCGCTCACTGTCCGTGCCGCCTCGCGCTCGCTGACGATTTTCGCGTTCCACCAGGACGATCCGGTCCCGGTATTGACGTTGTCACACCCCATCGGTTCGTACTCCGTGGCAGTGGATCGCGCAGAGCTGCTCCAACTCGATGCCGACGGCGGACTGCGGTTGGCCATCTCCGTCAGTGATGACGAGTCGGCCACACCGTCCGACCAGATGAGCCAGGCGTCCTGGCACATCGCGTCCCTGCAGCTGGAAGTCAACGGGACGGTACTGGAATGAAACGGGACTCGAACGAATTTCCTCGATTGCCGGGGTGGGCCATTTGCCCGGGGAGAGTGACATGAACAACGACTCAGCCGCCGTGGTTGTCAATGATTTGACGAAAGTCTACGGGGACCTGACCGCGTTGGATCGGCTGACTCTGAGACTCGAAGCGGGCCAAATCCTGGGATTGATCGGTCCCAACGGGGCGGGCAAGACGACCGCGATCAAGATCCTCGTGGGACTGGCGCGACCCACCAGCGGCTCGGCCCGTATCGCCGGTTGTGACTGCATTCATCAACCGAAAAAAATCAAACGCCTGGTCGGCTACATGCCGGACGTGTTTGGGTCCTACGACAATATGCGCGTCTGGGAGTACCTGGACTTTTTCGGCGCGGCCTTTGGCATCGGCAGGGGGAAACGCATCAAACGCATCGACGAAGTCATGGAGATGACCGGCTCAACCTACATGCGGGACCGGTACGTCGAGAGTCTCAGCCACGGCATGAAGCAGCGGGTGGGAATCGCTCGGACCTTGCTGCACGACCCCGCGGTCCTGATTCTCGACGAACCGGCCAACGGTCTGGATCCGGCCGCCCGCTACGAAATGCGGATGATCCTGCTGCGACTCGCCGAGCTGGGCAAGACGCTGATTGTCACCAGCCATATTCTTCCGGAACTGTCACGCATTTGTAACCGAGTGGCGATTTTGAACCGGGGGCGGCTCCAGGCCTACGGCACGCTCGGCGAAATCATGCGGAGTGTCAGCCAACAGCGAACGGTGGAAGTGCAACTGGGCGGCCACGAACTGCTCGATCGTGCCACGGAGATTGTCCGGGAACATGTCGAACCGGACGCGGAAATCCTCCCCTCCCCGTCCGAAGCCACCGTGAGATTCCGCACCACCAAAACCGAAAAGGAGATTGGACAGCTACTGACCCAGCTTGTCACCGCGCAGATCGACGTCACTCAGTTCCGGGAAATCCAGTCGGATCTGGAAGACGCGTTCTTGTCGGTTACCCGCCGCGCGGGAAACGACCGGTCCGCCGGCGGCGCAGCGGCAACCGAGAAGGAGTAGAAGGAGTGATGGGGACGCGGCGAACGCTGGCGAGAGCATCGTGACGCGGTCCACCCACATTTCCACGACCACCATATATTGACGCCGGCGTCGCCCGCCACCTCCTCAGATACTGGAAGCCCGACAGTCACCATCCAGAACATATGCGAGATCCCTATGCCGCCATGAACATGACGCCCCATACGAGCCCCCGGCATCTGCCAATATCCGATCTGGCCGACGGACTGCGAATCAGAAGTTTCTGTCACTTGAGTTTCTGCCATTCGCACATGTTCGCAGGTCGTGCCGCGGATGTCGGATTTCGGACAGGTCCGCACGCCGCGCAACTGTCATCGCGTACCACACAAGCCGTTATCCTCGACCACGCCAAGGCCACGATCGCATGAGCCATCCGATTATCCAACGGGAACTGATCGGGACACTCCGCACCGCTCGCACGCTCCTTCTGCTCGCCGGCACCACCGTCGTGTTCGTCCTGCTGGTGATCAGCCGATGGCCGAGCAATGCCACGGTGGAACTATCGGGCGCCCAGGCACAGGAGGTCTTCCGCCTGTTCGCTTACGGCTTGTTGACGGTTCTCTTGCTGTTGGTGCCGGCGTTCCCGGCCACCTCGCTCGTGCGCGAGAAGATGCGGGGCACTCTCACACTCCTGCTCAACTCTCCCATGTCCTCGACCTCGATATTCTTCGGTAAGGCGTTGGGCATGTTGCTGTTCGTTTCGCTGATACTGGGGCTGAGCCTCCCGGCGGCAGCGGCGGCTTACGCCATGGGTGGCATTTCATTCCTGACGCAGGTCCTCCCGCTCTACGGCGTGTTGTTCCTGGTGCTCGTGCAATACACCACCGTCGCCCTGATGGTCAGCGGCTATACCAATTCGATCGACGCGGCCCTCCGCGTCACCTATGCGGTGGTCCTGCTGATGGCCGTGGCCACCTTAGGGCCGCACTATTTCTTGCAGGGCAAACCGGGCCTCTATCCGCAGATCGCCGACACTTTGCGGTGCGTGTCTCCCATCCCGGTCCTGATGGAATTGGTAGGCCACGGCGACATCGCGGCGGTGGGCGTGACCGCTGCCTCCCCTACCCTGCCCCGTTTCGTGCTGATCGCCATCGGATCTTCGATGGTCTTCGCAATGTTGACCGTCGGCCGGCTGGATTCGTTCTTATTGGATCGCCCGCGGCCTCAAGGCGTGGTGACCGACGAACGGTCGAGAGTCCAGCGGTGGATGCGCCGCATGGTGTTCCTGGTCGATCCGCACCGACGCAAAAGGGGATTCGCTTCTACATGAATCCGGTGATGGTGAAGGAGTTTCGCACGCGTCGCTTCGGCCGCACGCATTGGCTGCTGCGACTGGTGGCCGTGTCGGCAGTGATCTCGCTGTTGCTCACTTACGCGGCCACGACCGGCACCATCGACCGGGGAGTCGAGACGATTGGCGGGATCATGGTCGTGCTTCAGGTCGCCTTGATTGCCGTGATCATACCGAGCCTGGCGGCAAACCTGATCAGTGCCGAACGGGAAAGCGGCGGTTGGGATCTACTGATGATGACGCCCCTGTCAGCCACCCGCATCCTGACAGGGAAACTGTTAAGCGTCCTGCTGACACTGGTGCTCATTTTGTTTGCGACGCTGCCTGGCTATGTTGTGATGATCTGGATCCACCCCCCGTTGCGCTGGCAGGTGTGGCAGGTCTTGATCTGCCTGGGGTGGATGGCGCTGTTTGCCATGCTTTCGTCAGCCGCCGTCAGCAGCTTATGCCGGCGTGCGGCGCCGGCCACCACGATCTCCTATGCGCTGTTGGGGTCTGTCTGCTTTGGCACCATGTTATTCTGGCTGGGTCGGGACACGACCTTCGGACACACCACGGTCGAAGCGGCGCTGAAGATCAACCCGATGGCCGCGGCTCTGACCATCATCGAAGCTCCCGGTTTCACCACCTACAACCTTGTCCCAGACAACTGGTGGTGGATGGCATGCTTATGCAGCGTATGTGGGGTGATCGTTCTCCTGAGAACCTGGCGGATCACTCGCCCCCTGTGACTGGCGATTCCCGCACGTGGCCGCTGGCCGCAACCAAACAGGAAATCCGAAATCCTAATATCGAAAACCTAAACAAATTCGAAATCCAAAACAAAAACAACATAACCTCCACTGCCGACAAAACCACAGTCATGATCCGCAAGCAGATCCTCACCACTGGACACGCGACTGCGTTTTCTCCTCCCTTCCTCCCTTCCTCCCTTCCTCCCTTCCTCCCCTTTTCCTGTCATTCGAATTGGTGTGGGATTTGGTGCTTCGAATTTCAAATTGTCTTCCAACATGCGCGCACCGTACATGCATGTTACAGGCTAACACGCTAACACTTTAACTCGGTCTTCCATCCATGTGCTGCCCGACACGACGCCTCCGACAACCGCTCCACATGTTGAAGTATCTCGCCCCTGCCGTCATGCTGCTGTTGGCAACGGTCTCGCAAGTCCCTCGCGCCGAGGCGATTGAAGCCGAGTGGATCATGTATCGGGACCCCGTGCTCCCACGGCCGGTGAGTGAGATCCAGTTTCCGCCGGGCTTGCCCGCCTTATGGAGTCAAGCCCTGGAAATGCCTCGCCGCGACCTGCAATGTCGAGCCGCCGCCGCCATCACCTCTGCTCACAGCAAAGGGCTAACCGGCCTGGAAGTTACCGTCGCTCCACTCATGAAACTGTTGGAGCAGCCCGACCAGGATCGCACCACTCGGCTGACCGCCGCGCAGGCACTCGTCCAGCTGGATGCCCAACAAGCCGCGGACCTGCTGTTGGGGCAAGTCCGCGAAGGTGATCTCGAGATGGCCGAGATTGTCGAACCGGCACTGGCCCGCTGGGGACATCCCCCCATGCGCGAGCTCTGGATCCAACGGCTGGAGGGTCCAGTCGCCGCGCGACGACTGCACATCCTGGCGATACGCGGCCTGGCCACCATGCTGGAAACGCAAGCGCTGCCGCGACTGCTGCAGCTGGCACGGGACCACGACACGGCCGCCAACGTTCGACTGGAAGCGGCCGCTGCCTTGGGGCAGCTGCAGCCAACCGGGCTGGAAGAATCGGTGCGCGCTCTGATCATCGACAAATCGGCCGAGTCCGTCGTCGATCGTTTGGTCGCCGTCAGCATGTTGGCGGGCCACCAAGGCACGGACGCTCAGTTGCTGCTCACCGAACTGGCAGTCGATCCGCAACCCGCCGTGCAGGCCATGGCCCTGGGACACCTGCTTCGCATCGACGCCGAGTTGATCATGCCGGTGCTGGACGTCACGATCCGTTCCCGGGATGCGAACGTTCGACGGTTAACCGCCGACGCCCTCGTGGCCAAACCGACGCCCCACAAGATGGCTCGGCTGGGCCCCTTGCTCGATGATGTCGATCCCGCCGTGCGGTGCCGTGTGTGCGACAGTTGCGCACAGTTGGCACAGATCGAATCGCTCCGCGACTCGATCCTCGACCAGGGGCGACAGATGCTCAACGGTGAAAGCTGGCGAGGGCAGGAGCAGGCGATCCTGCTGCTGGTAACCCTGGATGACAAGTCGATTGTCGACCGCCTACTGGCGCTGCTCGAATCCCCACGCCCCGAAGTCCACACGACCGCCGCCTGGGGATTGAGTCGGCTGGAGGTGGCAGCGACGCTCGAGCCGATCCTGCGGGTCTTCCAAGAAAAGTGCGCACAGCGCATGGCCCACCAGCAATTGGCGGAAAAAGCCGATGTGCAACTGAGCCATCTGGCACAAGCGATGGGGCAGATGAACCATACCGCCGCCGATGAAGCCTTGCGGAAACTCGTCCCCAAGAACGCTCCTTTCGATACCGATACGCGGGCCGCCGCCATCTGGGCACTCGGTCGCTTGCACGCAGGTAAGCCGGATGAAGCGCTGGCCAGCCAATTGATGGATCGCATCAAGGATACTCGATCAATGGTCCCCGAAAATCCGCATGTCGGCGCCGCGTGCGCGGTGACACTGGGACGCATGCAGGCCACGAGCCTGCTGGACGACTTGCGTGAATTCGGCAGGGGAGCCAGCTTGCAAAATGAATTGGGGTATGCCGTGACATGGGCCATCTGCCAGTTGACTGGCGATCCAATGCCGGAGATCCCACCTCTGATCATCAACGAAGCCGCCTGGTTCCTGACCCCCACCAACTAGGTGGCGGCGCGCATTGCTTCAACACTCCGCTCACGCCGGAAGTCGATGAAGTCATCCCCCCTTACCGTCACCGTCATTCGCCGAAGCAACATGTAGGTTGCCGTCCATCCTGATGAAATCCGAGACATACTTCCAGCGGAACACATAGCTGGAACCGGCCCGTTCTCCAGCAAGACGAGGATCGCACATGTGATCGGGCTGGGCGATGCTGTGACTCCTCAGAGAGTTTTGCTTTTAGTCGGACAAGGTCACGGTGCTTAACGGATACCATCCATCCTCGGCTCGGCCCTTGATTCCCAATCGCACAATCGGTTTGGTATCTGCCGTGCCAACAACGGCAATGGACAGAATGTAGGTTCCCGGCAACAGATCTGACCGACCGTGAGCAGCAGTAACATGGCAGGGCGTTTCTGGCACATCATTCACCTCACTCATCAACTGCCGACATGACGCTGGACTGGGCGAACCGATCGTCCACTTCCGTGTGGACGTGATTGTCGCGGTTATTCCTGCCCACTCGTCCACGATTCGTCGTTCAACGAATTTTCTCGTCGGGCAGTTCTTGCTTGATGCCTTCGTCAAGCGGCATGGGATCGTGATCCCGGGTGAGGCCCACCTCGCGCATCACCTTCTCGAGTTCCGCCTGCATTTGCTTCACGACGTCTGCATACTTCGGCCTGGCGATCAGATTGTGGCGTTCCTCCGGGTCGAACTCGATGTTGTACAGTTCGGCGAGATGGCGGTCGGGGCCGCCGTCGCCGTGTGGGCTGCGGCTGTACTTCCAGGTTTCGGTCCGCACGCTGCGCACATTCGGGGTGTAGGGGAACAGAGCGAGGTGGTGCAGAAGGCATTCTTGAAGTAAACGCCCTCTTTGCCCAACCGGTCCATGTTCGGTGTCTGCAGATACCGGCTGCCGCCCAGGCCGATCGCATCCCACCGCTGGTCGTCGGTCAGCATGAACAACACATTGGGCCGTGCGGTTTGCTCCGCGGAAACATCGCCTGGAAACAGGCCGGCGGCCACGGCGGCCGTGATCGCAAAGAAGAGGGTTCTGGGCAAGTACATCGGTTCTCCTCATTCAGATATTTTCTGGTCGGCGGATTCGTTGAGATCAACATGCTGGGATTTTCACAGCGCCAGGCTCATCCTGTTCCACCGATTCGCCGTCTCGATCGGCTCGATGCAGCATGCCAGCGCACCCTGACGAATGTCGTCTCCAAAAGGCTCGGGAGCCCAATGGGCGGCCGACAGGACCGACGGCGTCGGCTTGATCCAATTCACTCTACAACCCGCTTCGATACCGCCCCTCGTTACACGATGAAGTGCCTAACGCGGCCGGCGGCCGCAACCAAACGGGAAATCCGAAATCCCAAACAAATTCGAAATCCAAAATTCGAAATCCAAAACCTCCGCTGCCGGCATAACGGCCGCGGGCGGGCCCCCAGCAGATTCTCACCAGCAGCATGCCATTGCGTCCTCCGTTTTCCCTTCCTCCCTTCCTCCCTTCCTCCCTTCCTCCCTTCCTCCCGTTTTCCCGTTCTCCCGTGCTCCCACTTTTCTGTGCTTCGAATTTCGGATTTTGTTCCAAACATGCGCACCGTGCGCACATGTTACCGACTAACACCCTAATCATCCCCATCCCTGTGACGCGGCGGGGACTTCATGACAGTGAGTCGGTTGAAATGCCGATCGCGTCGTCCAGCAGGAACTCGCACTCGCCAGACCGCACGTCGTACATCACGCCGATCGCGCCCACCTGCCCCTGATCGATCAGTCGCCGCAGAACGTTGCTCTCGGTGATCAGCTTGTTCAGCGAATTCACGACATGGCGACGCGCGACCCGATCGACGAATTCGGCCTTTTTCTCCCCCCCAGCATGGCACAGATCGGCGCATTCCGCGGGATCGATCGATTGGCGAATCACATCGATGATCGCAGGCAGATGCGGACACTCTGCCACCAAATCCCGTTTCCCGCCGCCGCAGCCGCAAGCCTGATCGGCCGCGGCCGTGACCATGGCACTGCCATTATGTCCCATCACGACGATCAGCCTGGCTCCCGCGACCGCGCAGCCGTACTCGATGCAACCCTTGACCTTGGGCCCGACGACATTTCCCCCAATTCGAATGCCCAAGATGTCACCCAGACCCAAATCGAAAATGGTCTCCGGGGGTACCCGGGAATGGATACCGCTGAGGACGACGGCCATCGGGTGCTGATCGACGACGTTCTCGCGGAATTGCCGAGCAAAGTCGCGTTCCAGCGACTGGCCGGAACGAAATCGCTGATTTCCCTCTTGCAGCAGCTGCAAGACTCCGGCTGGCGTCAATTCGTTCTGCAACTCGCGGGTCGTGTAATCGACGAACTGAACTTCATCGTGCAGTTCGTACTTCGGCTTGAATCCCCGCAGACTCACTTGCACGCCGTGAGCGGGCGCAAGCGATTCACGAAACTCGCGAATCAGACTCAGTACGTCGGGATCGATGTAGTCGGTTCGCCGGGCGTCCAGGAGAACGTGCGATCCGGGCGGTGCTTCGCGAAACACCCGCTCGAGCGCGGCACGCTTCAGGAAACTTACCTGATTGTCCAGCTCGACGTGCAACACGTCGCCCCCCACGTGCCGTTCCAGGACGCGATGGATCGGCCGCCGCAAGTTGCTGGCCAGGACAAACAACAGGCTGATTTGCAGGCCAATCAGAATGCCGATCAACAGATCCGTCAAGACGATGGCCACGACCGTCAGGATGAAAGGCAGGAACTGGTAGCGGCCGTCGTTCCACATCTGGCGGAACAATTTGGGACTGGCCAGTTTGAAACCGGTCAACAGCAGGATCGCCGCCAGGGAACTCAGCGGGATCATGTTCAACCAAGCCGGCAGCAGCATGACGCAGAACAGCAGCAGGCAGCCGTGAATGATCGCGGACAGCTTCGTTTCCGCGCCGGCATTCACATTGACCGAACCGCGAATAATCACGGACGTCATCGGCAGGCCGCCAATCATGCCGGCGATGGTGTTGCCGACACCTTGCGCAATCAATTCGCGGCTGGGAGGCGAATGGCGTTGCTTTCTGTCCAACTTGTCGACCGCTTCCAGATTCAGCAGCGTCTCCAACGAAGCCACGACCGCGATCGTGATTCCAGCAACGTACACTGCGGGATTGAGCACTTGCGAGAAATCGGGAAACTGAAGAAAACCGGCAAACTCAGCCAGACTGCCGGCGATGGGTACCTGCACCAAGTGACTGGACTCGATCAGCCAGGGACTGCCCAGCCAAGCGAAGCCCCTGGCGATCACGACGCCCAACAGCACGACCACCAGCGGTGCGGGAACGAGCGAGTTCTTCAACGGCTTGCATCGTTCCCAGAAGATCAGCAGTCCCAGCGAGAACAAACCGATGGCCAAAGCACCGTAGTGCATCTGCGCCGCGAAAAGCTGGAAGATCTCGGAAAACGTGTTCTCGTGGTCGGGCTGTTGAAAGGCCATTTCTCCGACAGGACTGGCGTCATGGCCGACCAGGTGAGGGATCTGCTTGAGGATCAGGATCACGCCAATGGCCGCCAGCAGGCCCTTGATCACGCTCTGGGGGAAAAAGGCCGATAGCGCACCGGCCCGCGCGATCCCCAGTCCGATTTGAAGCAAGCCGCCTACGACCACCGCCAGCAAGAATGCTTCGAAAGTGCCCAGCTTGGCGATCTGCATGGCGACAATGGCGGTCAATCCCGCAGCAGGACCACTGACGCTGGTGTGCGAACCGCTCAGCCAACCGATGACAATGCCGCCGACGATTCCCGCAATCAACCCGGAGAAGAGCGGCGCACCGGAGGCCAAGGCGATTCCCAGACACAAAGGCAGCGCAACCAGGAATACGATCACTCCTGCCAGGAAGTCTTTCAAGACGGTTTGAGAGGACAGAAGTGGTTGACTTTCCATCTCGCTGGTCTCCATTGTCCAAGGGGTACGCTATCGAGACGCGTCGGAGCAGCAGTACGACTCCGACGATCCGAATCACAGAAGTTGCGGGGGGGGGCTCGCCTGTTCCCGACTCCAGGTCGGGTTTCCAGGATTCCGCGATTTGTTCCGTTGAAACGAACGGTCTACCGGAATTCGACCGAGACGGTTTCCGGCTCCGCTTTCGGCGTCCGTTTCTCGAACACCTGCTCCTGCTCCTCGTGCCGCATGCGTACGGTGCGGCCCGCGTCCTCAAGAGCCGGAACACGACAACGCTGACCCCGGATCCGGACCGCGAGTACCACCTCGCCCGTTCGTTCGTTGGGCACCGATACAACCGGATCCACGGCGTTGCGGATCTGCCAGCCCGCCACGTAGCGTAACGGTTTGCGAGCGTAGTTGTCAAACTGGCTGATCGTTTTGGGCCACCCCAGTTGCTGCGCCGCGCCAGCTTGTGACGGATCGGCGAAGCGCGGCCAGCCCTTTTCGCCCGGATCCCGCTCCCCTGGTCGCACTACGTCCAGCTGCTCGCGGTCCGCGACGAAGACGTGCGCCGGTTCCACGAGGCCGAGGCCCTGCGCGGCAATTTGGTCCGTGACGCTGACGGTCGTCAGGGAGTCGACCTGCTTGCCGTTGCGAAAGAAATCGAGTCGGAGAGCAGCGGTTCTGTAGGGAGTGGTGGCCGTGAAGACCACGGACAATTGATTGACATGGTTCACCTTGGCGAGTCTGTCCTGTACATCATTCACCCCACTTATCAACCACCAGCACGATACGGGACGCCTTGACCGCAGTACGCACTTCCTTGCCCATTGCGAGACCAAGGCTCTCACCTGTTATTGCAGAGCCACACAGCGTAATCGTCAATGAGCTGGAAGTTGAGCGACTGCTTGCTGGTCACTTCCAGCTCTGCAAGCCCTAGCTCGAACTCTTTACCATCGCCATTGCGACGTACATGGGCGACGATATCCTCTGCGTACATCATCCACTCCGACCGCCAACCATGCTCGATGCCCAGCAGCTCATACTTGTCGGTGTACGAGGGCTGGGTCTTCTTGAGTCGCTTGTACTCCACCTGGCTCCAGTTGCCAATGACATACGGCTCTTCCCAGCGGAAGTCGTCGGTGCCGGTCACTTCGCAAGGCAACTGAAGATTCGCCTTCAAGTGCTTGAAGAACATTTCCAGGGCTTCTTCTTGCGTTCCCTCGGCGGCGTCGCCCAGGATCACCTCCCATCGCTTTTCCTGCTCGTCGAACTCATTCATGAGTTCCCTCCTTTTCGGAAATCAGGCCACTACTTCTTCTGACCACTCGGCTCGTGATCCGAGATGATCGCTTGGCCACCGATCTGATTATTAATTGTCACGCCTCGCACGCCGTTGTTCCCGGTCACGATGGCGTGCTTGAGCCCCTTGCCGAGCAGGATCGACGGTTCCGGCGTGGCGAAACTGCACGCCGGTACCGGGCGCTTGCCGCCGTCCGCCTCGACCAGGGACTTGCCGGAATGGCTGGGCACTGCGCTGCTGACGTAGCAGTTATACAGCAAGAGGACGCCCTGGCTGTCCGAATACGCACGATATTGGACAGAAAAAGCAGACCGAGAGAACAACCAAAACCACGGTGACGGCTGTCATGAGATACTCCTTGGTTGCAGGTCGCTTCGAACGGTAAGTCTTCTTCCTGCCGGCCATTTCCACCTCCTTTGAATAATGGACTAATGCTCAGTTCCCGTCGTTCATTATGGGGGTAGTTATGGGGGTAGGCACCCATCGAAAAGGGGCTGGGACGATATCCCCTAACCACTTGATATTAAAAGAGATACGCCCAGCAGGATGCGAACCTGTGACCTGCGGATTAGAAGTGCCAGATAACCCATTGGTTCGCCTGCGGATACTCTGCGAATGCCCTAGAACACGGCAAAACATCACCGACTCCTTTCTCGTTAGATCCAGTTTGGATCGCCGTTACGTGACACTTTCCGTGACACCAGCTATTTCTGGACCCTTCGTTTGCTTTGACGACATCTCCGGTTGGGCACGAAGTCAATTCTCGATGCGACGACCGAAGATCGCTCGTGTCGGCCCCGGTCCATTCTGCCAAGTCGCCACCCTGCACGTCTCTCCCGCAGTTGGGGGAGTTGCCAACGTTTTTTTGGACGCCTGTGCGGCGAACGCAGCGGGGCCGAGTCAACCTCGGCATGGCCGAAGCTGTTCACCCGGCTCACAGGCAATAGTCGCGGCCATCTTGCCCCGTACCGCCCATGGTTCGAAGTGCATTCTGCGTGTCGGCCCGACGCCCATTCACGTACAATGCGACGGCGGACACGATCTGGCAAATTGTCATCAGATTGAGGTCGCGGCGGAATCGGCCGGTCTTGACCGAAAGTGCTCAGGCGGATGTGACCCGATGTAGTTGGCGAATCGTATTCTGCTACGTGCGTAGTCGCGACATGGTCGCCTTTGGTACATCTCCTTGTGCGCACAGGTCGGGGCGACCTCGAGCACTTAGCAGCTTGCCCATACACTCTTCAGCGGGGGGCTATCTGCGCACCGAATTGACCTTCCGTTACGGGCTCAGGTAACGCCCTCCGCGGTCATCTCGGCTACTTGAATTCGCAACGTAGGCCGTTTGGGCCTTAGTCAGTTGGCAGCTGACGGCTTCTGGTCCCTGACGAGAAAGAATTCTCGTGTCTGTCAGTTGGCCTTGGACGATTCGGCGTCACTAGTGACCGAAGTGACCGACTGCCAGGTCGTGCCGATCTTCAGCTCATCAATTCCGTACGCCCCCTCCGCGCCGACAGAGCAGCGAATATGCGACACACTGGAATCGACTTGACCCGTGCTGCCTGTGCATGTCCACACGGATGGCTCGGCGGCATCAATGGACTCTCCAGGCCGAAAGACCCGATATGACGTTTGCACGTTTCCCTCGGCGGAGACAAGCATCTTGGCGACACAGAAGTACGTCACGCCGTCTTCGATTGGCGGTGCCGCTTGTACGATGGAGCCACCGCTCTTGATGAACGGAAGACCATCTGAACTGAATCCATATGCGATGCCGCGTCGAGCCCGCTGCCCTTTGGAACTACCCTCACCGGAAAGAGACATCTCGAAGAACCGACCTGACTTTCCAGGTTTGCAATCGCTTTGGAGTAAGAAGCTCACGAAGTAGGCGTTGTCGGATTCGACTGAAAGAGGTCGTTCAAGTTGACGGCGAATCGCGTCGCCTTCAGTGAGTTGAAGCAATCGACGGCCGGATCGTTTCATGCCGAACACAACGCCTGCCGGGGCATCGACCACAGTGGCGATCTTGCGGCGTCCACGTTGGCCCGATTCCCATCCGCCGGACCAACCGAATCCGCTACGGCCACGTCGAATATGACCGGCAAGGTTTTCGAAGCCATCGTAGGCCAGGAGATTCGAGCCTGCTGCGTCCCGCTCGGCTGCTTCGAGGGAGCGAACAAACTGCCTCATGCCCAAGGGGATTCTGGCTCCTTGAGTCGGCCTGCATCGCATGTAGCGTCTCGCCTCACCGGCCCCAATTTGCTCGGCGAGAGTGGCGTCAGCGTTTCCGTCTGGCTCCCAGATGACGCTGCCCTCAAAGACATGAACCTCTGTGGATTCATCATCGAGCGACACGGCGTATTCCGTTCCCAGATCCACAATGGTGGCATCCGGCGTTTCGAGAGTGAATCCGTCTGACAATTCCGTAACGTCTACGAAGATTTTGCCGGCGAGGAGGTACGCCGCATCCGCGGAAAGCACTTCCACCTCGCACGGTCCCTCAAGCACGATGTTTGTTCCCGATGTGAACTGCAGTTCTGCATTACCCGAGACAAGCGATAATGATCCGGGCGAGAACTTGCTGCCGGAGGCCAACGTGATCGGCGATTCCCACACGCATCCTTCCATCTGACGGATCGTACCGAGCGAGGCAAAGGTTGGAACGCCGTCTCCGCCGGAGGGATGGGTAATGGGATGAGACGGGTCGTCTTGATACCAGAACATCCACAAGGACATGGCAACAAGGGCGACGGATGCGGCCGCGGTGGCGACTGCCAGCAGACGGCGCTTCGAACGTTCCCCCGTTTTCCGAGGCGGCGACGCAACGTGCGTTAACTCGACCGCGACATCTTCGGTGGCCCAGGTTCGCAGGCCAGCTTCCAGGTCCATGAATTCACGGTATGCGGCTCGGGCCTGCGAGTCGCCCTTCAGCACTTCCTGCAATGATTCGTGCTCCTCTGGCGAAATATCACCGGAGACACAATCGGTGAACAGTTTCCGGAGTTCTGCATCATTCATCAGTCGCCCCCTTCTTGTGCCAGGCGAATGCGGATGCAATCGAGCAGCTTCTCTCGGAGTCGGGTAATTTGCTTGTACAGCGCCCCTCGTTCTCTGCCCAGGCTTGCGGCAACGTTGGTCATGGACGTGGTGCCGCTGTAGCACCGCCGGAGGATTTCTTGCTGCCGTTCAGAAAGCCTCATCATGCAGGTTCGGAGTGCCTGCAAGCGTGCCTCCGAAAGCTCTTCCTCCTCCTTAGCTTCTTCCGCCAACAGCGCCACAAGCTCCCCGTCGAAATGGAGCCGACTGCGCCGCTGAACAGTCAGGAAATTGCGCACCTCGTTGAACGCGATGCCGCACGCCCAATGGAAAAAGCTGCCATCGGTGTCGAATTGGTCCATCTTCTTCCAGAGAACCAGACTGGTCCGCTGAAAGACATCCTCCACGTCCTCGGGGCGCACCAACTGCTTCGCGATGAAAGCGTAAAGGCGGTGTCGATGCTCCATCAACTGGGTGACAAAGGCATCCGTCACTGCATCGTCAGAAGGTGTGTTCATTGAGGAAGGACGTTCCATGATGTTCTATCCTGCATGTCCACCTCTTGTCTTACACCCGATGGCGGATTAGACGCCAAAACTGCGAAGAATCATCCGCTTTCTTGGAGCTTACCCCCGCCCCACATACGGAAGCGGTCGGGTTTTCGAGATTTCGCGGGATTTCGCGGGCAATCGCCTCGCACGTGTACGACTACCGGGTGACACACGGGCTGACCGATTGGCTGCCCGCAGCCTTCAATCCCCTGATAGGAGTGTAGCAGATGTTGAAATCGCCATCCGAGAGCAGTTTAGGAGACCAGTCAAAACAGTTGGACGGGCATCGCCGAAGCTTCCTGGGCCGATTGCTCGCGGGAGGAGCCGCCATCGCGGCCGTACCGGCGATTGCGGCACTTGCTCGGGGTGAAGAGGAGGCCGTCACGGTTGTGCCTGTGAAAGGAAAAGGTGGCAAGGGCAAAGCCGCGGGCGGTGGCATGGGCGGCCCCGTCGCCAATGCGGAAGCCCTGGCGGCACGCATGATCGCGGAATTCGACAAGGACGGTGACAAGGCACTGAATCAGGCGGAACTGGCCGCGGCGATCCAAGCCATGCGTGCATCGCAGGGCCAGGGGACCGTGGGCGGAAAACCCCAGGGAGGCGTTGCTGGTCAAGGACGCGGCGGTGGAACAGGTGGCGCATCCGCCGGTGGCCGAGGTAAGGGCGGCGGCCGCGGTGGGCGGGGATAAGCTCCGTTGACCGTGGTTTCTCCAGACATTCGAAGCACCTCGGTGGCGGGTAGCCCCAGCCGCAGTTTTCGCCGCATTGCCGCGGCGCAAGTCAAATGAAAAGCCCCACATTTCTCGCCTTCATGCTCGTCGCTGCCCAAGCGGGTCTCACCTCTGCGCAGACCATTACCGCCGAGCAGCGCGAGCTCTTCCAGCAGAAGATCCAGCCGGTGCTGCAGGCAGAGTGCTACTCATGCCACTCGTCCTCGTCGAGCCCAAGGCGCGGCGGGCTGGGGTTGGACAGTCGGGAGGCACTTCTGGCGGGAGGCCATTCGGGGCCCGCCGTCAACGCGAATGTCCCCGCCAACAGTACTCTGCTCAAGTCACTTCGAGGACAGGATGGCTACAGGGTGATGCCACCTCGGGGTGCTCTGGATGATGCAGTCATTGCCGATTTCGAGATCTGGATTCGTTTGGGAGCCCCGTATCCTCGGTCTCCGAGCGGGGAGCCCGGTTCGTCGACATCGCGGCCGCTTGACGACCTCTCGCTGCCAACGATTTCGCCGTCGCCTGCGCTGTTTGAATCTCCCAACCTTGAGCCACTGGCCAATTGCATCGACGAGCCGATTCTGGCGAAGCTGAGGTCGCTGGGTATTCAGTCGGCGCCTCCCTGCTCGGATAGCTTCTTCGTGCGACGCGTCTATCTCGACGTGATTGGCACATTGCCCACGGCGAAGGAAGTAACTCAGTTTCTAGAAGACGATCGTCCCGACAAACGGAGCGTTCTTATCGACGAGTTGCTCCAGCGAGACGAGTTCGCTGACTATTGGTCGCTTCGGTGGTGCGACTTGCTGCGGGTGAAATCGGAGTTTCCGATCAATCTGTGGCCCAATGCGGCTCAGGCCTACCATCGCTGGGTGCGGGCCGGTATCAAGGCCAACCAACCCTACGATCGGTTTGTGCGGGAAATCCTCACATCCAGCGGAAGCAACTTCCGCGTTCCGCAAGTGAATTTCTACCGGGCAATTCAGGGCACGGAACCGGAAACGGTCGCCGACGCCGTGGCGCTTACATTCATGGGCTCACGGACCGACAGGTGGCCCGAGAATCGCCGGTCGGAAATGGCCAACTTCTTTGCGGGCATCCAACGTAAACGGACTTCCGAGTGGAAAGAGGAGATCATTTCCGTCGATCTCCTGGGCACTGTTGCGACCGACCAGCCTACGCATGCAATCTTGCCGGATGGTACGCGGGTCGCCCTGCCGGCGGCCACCGACCATCGTCAGGTCTTTGCTGATTGGCTCATCCGCCCGGACAATCCCTGGTTCACCGGGAACATCGTCAACCGTATCTGGTATTGGCTGTTTGGTATTGGCATCGTTCACGAGCCTGACGACATTCGCCACGACAATCCTCCGACGAACCGGAAGCTACTTGCCGTTCTCCAACGCGAGCTAGTCGAATCAGACTTCGACTTGAAGCACATCTATCGGTTGATCCTGAACTCGGCGACCTATCAGCAAAGCTGTATACCGGCGACGGATCACCCGGACGCGGAATTGCACTTCGCCCACTACCCGATTCGTCGGCTTGATGCGGAGGTGCTGATTGACGCCGTATGCCAAATCACGGGCACGACCGAATCGTACTCGAGCCTGATCCCCGAGCCGTGGACGTTTATTCCCGGCTCGGAGCGCTCCATTTGCCTGGCAGATGGCAGCATCACGAGCCCCTTCCTCGAACTGTTCGGCCGGCCTGCCCGAAACACCGGCTATGAATCGGAACGAGGCAACACGCCCAGCGCTGCCCAAAAGCTGCACCTACTGAATTCCAGTCATATTCGGCGCAAGATCGAGGCGAGCGGTGCCGTCATGCCCGACACGAAAACGGGGCGGCGGGGTTCAAGAAGGGGGCGAAGTGGCGTGGCGCAGTCTGCCCATGAGACAATCACCGATCTCTATCTGCGAGTTCTCTCGCGCTATCCCACGAAACCGGAACTCGCAGCCATCAGCGAGTATCTGACTTCGGCCGAGGCGCAGGGCCCCGAAGGGCTGATCGACCTGACCTGGGCCCTGATCAATACGCCTGAATTCCTGTATCGCCATTGAATGGGGAATCGAGAATGACGCCCAAGTCGACAACGGTGTTTCGCCCATCGGAGCGGCTCTCCCGTCGCGACTTGCTTCGCGGGAGTGCCTGTACTGCCGCTGGCCTGTTGCTCGGGAACGGACTAACGCAGCCGGTACATGCCGCACACCCAACACCTTCCCCGGCCCCAGCCAAATCGGTCATTCAGATTTGGATGTGGGGTGGTCCGTCGCATTTGGACACGTTTGACCCAAAGCCAGACGCGGGCAACGACTACTGCGGGCCGTTCAAGAACGTAATCGAGACGAACGTGCCCGGCATTCAGATCAATGACCTACTGCCGGAACTT
Organism: uncultured Planctomycetota bacterium; assembly: GCA_963802295.1. GTDB lineage: Bacteria > Planctomycetota > Planctomycetia > Pirellulales > Pirellulaceae > JAJRVM01. The sequence continues at coordinate 202,376 of CAWDIM010000027.1, forward strand.
GCCCGGCAGGCGGACAAGTACTCGATTGTCCGCGGCATGACCCACGGAATCAATGCCCACGAAACGGGAACCTACCTGGTTCAGACCGGCCAGATGCCCGGCGGTATCCTCTACCCTTCTGTCGGAGCCGTTGTCTCACACTTCAAGGGCTACTCGGGCGGTTACGATGGCTTGATCCCGCCCTATATCGTCCTGACGAAGCCACAAGGGAGGTTCTCGGAAGCCGGCTTCCTCGGCGCGACCCACAAACCGTTCGCCACGGGAGGCGATCCGGCTCTAACGCCTTTTGCCGTCGAAGGGATTGTGGCAGAAGGAATCTCCGAGGAGCGGCAGCACAGGCGGCGCCAGTTGCTGCGCACACTCGATATGCTCGGGGCGGCGCTGCCGAACAATGCCAAGCTGGCAGACCTCCGGAGATGCGAAGACGAGGCCTACGACCTGATTTTGGGCAACGGGGCCGCTGTGTTCGATCTGACCCAGGAGGACGACGAGCTTCGTGACCGCTACGGCCGGACGACTTTTGGCCAATCGTGCCTGGCCGCCCGGCGACTCGTGGAAAGCGGTGTGCCCTACATCACGATCAACTACGAGGGCTGGGATACGCACAAGAACAACTTCACCGTCCTCCGCCAGAAGCTCCCGGAGATGGACCAGGCCATGGCAACCCTGCTGCAGGATCTGGCCGACCGCGGCTTGCTTGAGAGCACGATCGTCTGGTGGTCGGGCGAATTCGGGAGAACACCAAAGATCCAATGGGAGCCACCGTACAACGGCGGCCGCGGCCATTGGGGAAGTGCGTTTTCTGTATTGCTTGCCGGTGGCGGTTTTGAGGGCGGCCAAGTTGTCGGCGAGACGGACGGTCGGGGCGAAACGGTCAAACAGCGTCCCGTCTATCCGTGCGATGTGATCGCCAGTATCTACCGGCGTCTTGGCATCGACCCCGAAGCGCGGCTGCCCCATCCCGCCGGAAAGGTGGTCCGCGTGGCACCATCCCGCGACGACGGTGTGCCGATGGCCGGACATCTGACCGAGATCATGTGAGAACCGCGAGGAAGATGATGCACTCTGCCCGAGTATCCCGTCTTGTGCTGCCAACTCTGCTGGCGATTGCCACGACCGTCGTGGCCCAAGATGACCACCCGCATATTGGCTACGTCTACCCGGCCGGTGGGCAACAGGGCACGACCTTCGAGGTGTTACTCGGCGGACAGAATCTCGACGGTGCCTTCATGGCTCGCATTTCGGGTGACGGCGTGACGGCCACGGTCGGAGAACACATCCGCCCGCTGAATCAGGGGCAGTTCAAGGAAATGCAGAACCGCATGGGGGAACTGCAGAAGAAGAAAGAGGCAGCCGGGGAAGGCGGATCGAGACGTCGTGGTCGCCGTACCGAGCCGCAGGAACCGACAGGACAATGGACGGCCGAGGACGAGGCGATGCTCACCGAGATTCGCCGGCGGCTGGCAACGTTCTCCATCCGCAGATCGTCGGTCCCGGCGCTGGTCGAGACGGTCACACTGCAGGTAACCATCTCGGCTGATGCCCCGCCGGGCCGGCGCGAATTGCGGATGCAAACCGAAAACGGTCTGACCAATCCTATGGTCTTCTGCGTCGGGCAGCTACCCGAGCAGGTCGAGAAATCGGGGCGTGACGTGGCCGTCGATGAGAGTCAGAATCGCGGCGGGCGGGGCCGAAAGCGACAATCGGCTGCCAGACCCGACCCGGGTACAAGCCCCACGTCAAACGAGCCGGAGACCGAAACGGATATCACGCTGCCGGCCATGCTCAACGGCCAGATTCTGCCGGGTGACGTCGATCGATATCGTTTCGAAGCCCGGCAAGGTCAACATCTGGTCGTGGATGTCAGTGCTCGGAAGCTGATCCCTTACCTATCGGACGCCGTGCCCGGCTGGTTCCAGGCCACGGTCGCTCTGCTGGATGCCGAAGGCAGGGAAGTCGTCTTTGACGACGATTTCCGATTCCATCCCGATCCGGTGCTGCACTGTCAGATTCCCGAGGACGGCAGATATGTCGTGGAAATCCGTGACGCCCTCTATCGTGGCCGCGAAGACTTCGTCTATCGCGTCGCCATGGGCGAGTTGCCCTATGTGACGGACGTCTTTCCGCTGGGCAGTCAGGCTGGCGAGGAGACGACCTTCTCACTGAATGGCTGGAATCTCGCACAGACGGAGTCCACTTGCACCACTGCGGAACCGGGAATGCACTTGGTCTCTTCCGGTGAGGATGGAGTCGCCTCGAACCCGGTTCCCATCTCGGTCAACACCATGCCGGAGCATCTAGAAGCAGAACCGAACAACAGCCTTGGTGATGCTCAGCAAGTTGGCCTACCCACGATCATCAACGGTCGCATCGACCGTGCCGGCGACATCGACGTGTTCCGCATCGACTGCCTGGCGGGCACGGAAATCGTTGCTGAGGTCTATGCCCGGCGGCTGGGCTCCTCACTCGATTCCGTCATCAAGCTCACCGACGCCGACGGCAAACAGGTCGCGATGAACGACGACTACGAGGACAAGACCGCGGGCCTCACCACCCATCATGCCGACTCACGGTTTAGTGCGAGAATCCAGCGATCGGGGCACTCCTACCTCTACCTGGGCGATGGCCAGCAGCAGGGCGGCGACGCCTATTCGTACCGCCTGCATCTCGGCCCTCCCAGGCCCGATTTCGAGTTGCGCGTTGTGCCGTCGAGCGTCAATGCCCGGGCCGGCACGACCGTGCCAATTACGGTTCACGCCATGCGCAAGGACGGATTCGACGGCGACATCGTGTTGGGGCTGCACGAGTCGCCCCCCGGTTTCATCCTTAGCGGCGGCCGCATACCGGCCGGCTGCGACATCGTCCGAGCGACATTGACCGTCCCCTCCGAAGCGACCAGCCCAATCTCGCTCTCGCTGGCCGGTCAGGCGATCATCCAACGACGTACGGTCACGCGTGTGGCTGGCCCGGCCGACGACATGATGCAGGCCTTCATCTATCGGCATCTCGTTCCGGCGGAAGAGTTCCAGGTGGCCATCACCGGGGCAGCCAGAGGATCAAGCACCATGGGCGTGCTCGCCACGCGGCCCCTTAGAATTCCTGTGAGTGGAATTGTGAAAGTGCCAGTCATCGTTCCCACACGGTCGTTCTTTGGCGAAATTCAACTCGAACTGGACAATCCGCCGGCGGGACTTTCGATCGAGAGCGTAGCTTTGGGCCGCCAAGGCAGTGTGATCGTGTTGCGAAGTGACGCCGATGAGATTGAACGTGGCATGAAGGGCAATCTGATCGTCAACGTGTTCGCGGGAAAGACCGGGGAGGATTCAGGCAAAGGGAAGGAGCAGAGGAAGAAACGGCGCATCCTAATTAGCGCATTGCCGGCAATTCCATTTGAAATTGCAGGACGCTGACACGACAGCGTGTTGCATCACGCGGAATCGAGGAGAGGCACCATGAAAAGGCAAGCTAGAGACACGATTATTGCGAGACTGGAGCATAGCTTCGAGACAGCGACCCGCTCCACGCTCGATATCGCGGCCATCCCCGTTGTCAAACAGAGATCACACCTGCCGATTATCGCCGATCCGAGTCATGCCGCGGGAAACCGCGAGTATGTCAACGCTTTGGGGTTGGCCTCGGTCGCAGCCGGCGCCGATGGACTCCTCGTCGAGGTCCACGGTGCCCCAGATGAGGCATGGTGCGACGGCACTCAAAGCCTGGGACTGAATCGATTTCGGACGCTCATGGAGGGGGTCCGCCGTATCGTTTCTCAGGAGTCTCAGCGTGCTCAGCCGTGCGGGCTATCCGAATTGACCGCGGTACATGGCGAGTAGGTGAGAACAATGACAAGCACTGACCGTTTTGCGAATCACACGGCCATCATCCCACAAGGAGTCAATCATGCGTAGACTCATTCTCGTCTCGGTCATCCTATCGACGCTCGGTTTGGCTCCCGGCGTGGTCACACTGGCTGCCGGTTCCCACGAAAGTGAACCATTGATTCTTGCGAAGATGGGGGTCATGTTCGTGGGTGGTCGCGAGATCCAGATGCAGGCCAGTGGCGGACGCTTCGGCGGCGGCCAGCAGACCCAGATCGTCGAACAGGCGCCGGTTCACTACTTGATCCCTCCCGAGGACAAGCGAAGGGAAAACCTGCCAGTCGTCATGGTACCCGGCATGGGATTGACGTCCTACCTGTACCTAGCCACGCCCGACGGCCGTGACGGTTGGGCACAGATTTTTGCCAAAGCCGGACATCCCGTCTATGTCTTCGACGAGCCGAATAACGCGATTTCCGGATTCGATGTCAGCCCATTTGACGCCGTCAAGCAGGGGCAAGCCGACGCAAGCCAGGTGCCAAGATTCATGCTGTGGTCAAACGAAACGCCGTGGCGCCGCTGGGGAATTGGGCCGCAGCGTGACACACCCTTTCCCGACACGCGATATCCGGTTCAGCACATCGAACAGCTCTACGCGTCGATCACGCCGGTCTACCAAGGCGGTGGCACGCGCGGCGGTGCATCGAGTGCCACACCAACGACCGAAGGCGTTGGACGTCGCGGTGGCCGCTTCCGACGCGGACCTGCCGAGCTGCAAGCCGAGCAGACGCCCGTTGCCCGACGCGGCCGAGGCGGCGGCGGACGATTCGGTGGCGGCATGAAGGCGACTGCCCTGGCGCAACTCCTCGACCGGATCGGTCCCGCAATTCTGATCGTCCACTCTGCTTCCGGCGAAACAGGCTTTGAAGCAACGCGGCTGAGGCCTCAGCTTGTCACGGCACTTGTCGCCGTAGAGGTCGTCGGGTCACCAACCGATCCGGGCGACGTCAAGAAGCACTTTGCCAACAAGCGGTTCATCGGGGTCTTCGGCGACCATTTTGATGTTCGCCCCATGGCCGGGCGACTGGAAGCCTGTCAGACGACCGCCCAATTGATCAATGACTCGGGCGGCACAGCCCATGTCATCTGGCTCCCGAAACTCGGCATCAAAGGCAACACCCACCTGCTCATGCAAGACAACAACAACCACGACATCGCCGCGATGATCTTGCAGAGCCTCGGAGACTAGTCGGTTGATCGGCAACACCACCACTCGTGTGCCTTCCGGCAGCGCTGCCGGAACGTCGAGAATGATGTGGCCGTGCTTGATCGTACCCTGGAGATGATGACGATTGCCCCTTCGTCTTTGGTGCGTAAGCGCGAACGCATCGGGCTGCCCTGCAGGTCCTTAAGTCGCTCGCTCCAGTAATCGCCGCGTTCGGTGCCGGTGATCTCAACATTCTTGAAATGCAGATTGATGGGCCGGAGCCTGATCGTATCACCTGGCGGCGATGACCAGGGCGTTGGGTTATCGAAGTTGTCGATGGCCAGAAAATTGAGCGTGTCGCCGTGGACCTTGAGGTTCTCGACGCGGCAGTCGGTAAACTGGGTTCCGATGGATGATGCCAGGCCGAAAAGTCCGAGGGCCATGAATTGCAGGTTGGTCTGGTCAGCAATCACGGTGTTGTCGTGAAACACGTGATGGGCGGTGGCGTAAGAGTACCCGTAGCCAAGCTGGACCATGCAGGCATTGGTCTGCTTCCAGATCACGCAGTTGCGGGTCTCGGAATTGGGAGACATCCAACAGAAGACGTCGTCCCCGACCTTGAAGAAGCTGTCGAGGATTCTGTGGTTGGGTCCGGCGCTAATGGCGTTGTTGTTGTAGAGATCCCCGAGCAATTTGAGGTTGCTGAAGACGGCGCCCCAGCCATCGGTGCGCACCATGTAGAAGGGCGACTCGATGATGGTGATCCCTTCGATGCGGGCGTTGCGGCCGTGGCCGTAGATGGTGGCGCGATTTTCAGCGAACCACTTGTCGTGGTTGATATCCCAGGCATTGGCCTTGCCGGCCGCCTTTTCGGCTTTCGCCAGTTCGATACGTTCCATCATCAGCTTCTTATCGGTGAGGATGCCACGCCCTCGAATGATGACGTTGTCGCCCTCGTAGTACAGTGAGCCGCGGACCAGGGCTCCACCGGCCAGATAGACGGTTTCGTTGGCCTTGACCCTATACTGGTAGCCGATCTCGTGGACGCCGGGACCGAAGTAATGTACGTGGCTCGAATCTCTCGCCGGGGCCTTCTCTTCGGGGGGATTGGCAAACACGAACAGCGGATGCGTCATCCCGTGTTTGCCGTTGATGAGTACGAAATACTGGCCGGGACGGGTGATGGTTACTCTCACCTGGCCGTCCTCGATGGCTGCCGTCACGCCTGCGGAAGCAGGGCGGAGTTCGACGGTTTTCGGGGTGATGCCCACCGGCTTGATCGTGACTGCGACTTCGTCGGAAAACGAGAAACTCACCCAGTTGCTCTCTTCGGCGAAGTGCCGGGCGGTATAGGGCTCGGAGAAGTAATGATGCCAGGGGCAGAGCATGTGATAGACAAAGAGCTTGTCGCGTCTGCCTCCCTGGGCGACCTCAGCCGTATAGCGTTGGGACTTGTACTCGTCGTGGCCGACTGCGGGATAGGTCCAAAGGCCGGCGGGTAGGGCTTCGGTCGTGCTCGTCAGGAACAGGGGCCAGAGCCCCAACGCGGCGATCAGCCAACGGGTTGTTTTCATCTGCGGTCTCCGGTGGATTGCGAAGCGGCAGTCTAATTCGTTTCTGTTGCGGAAGGAAGAATCCGTCAATTTCGCTGGCCCAAGAATTGACGAAAAGAAACGCGGAAAGAAGGTGCCAGGCCACTTCTTCAAACAGGATGACGAAGACAGATAAATAGCGTGCTGTGCATCACCGGAACATCTGGGCCGCAGCAGATCATCGGCCCGTTCTCGCCACGAGCAGTAACTACCTGTCTTGCGGAGCCTGCCACAACAAATGGCATGACACCAACTCTCTACTTCTGTCGCAGGCAACCGTCACCGGCCATGAAATCGCGACCACGGACGAATCCTGGACCGCAGTCCGTTAACTTCTTAGTGTAGTATCTCCTTGGTTTCCACCGGAGGGTGGAGTTCCAGTGTGATTTTGAATTGGCCGTCCGTCCACGATCCGTCCGCGTGGCGGATGCGAAAACCTAGACCGGGAACGGTCGTCCCGTCAGGTGGCGTCTGATCGAGCAGCCCCAGGTTGACCGTGACGACCGTGCCATTTCCAAAGGTGGACCGTTGAAGGTTGAAATCCGCGCTGAGGAACTCATGGTTGGCCAATTCCTCGAAACCGGTTTCCTCGTGCAACGGCGCCAGGACCCTCACCGCGTTGCGAATGTAGGGTCGAATGCCTGGATAGGCCCACGCGGGCGTCACATACATGGTCTCGTTGCCATAGATCATGTTGCGGAGCGCCCATACGGCGTAGTCGCCGTGGACACTATATTCATTGTCAGGCCATTGCCACCGGTTGGAAAGCAGAACGGCGTCGTGATAGACCAGATTGAACAGTGGGACTTCCAGAAAGTTCAGTCGAGGGTCTTTGAAAGCGTCAGGAACGACGCCTTCCAAGCGATGATACTCGGGAATGAGCAACTCAGAATCACCGGTCCTTTCGGAAGTGATGGGCAGATTCAGCTTCTGCAGGAAGGCTCGCAACTCCGGACCTTGTTTGCAGTCGGTGTAGATGGCGTTGGGCTTGAGGACCTCCATCTCCTTCTGCAGCAAATCCATGGCAAGTTGGGGAGCGTACTTGTCGTCAATCATGTTCCAGACAATGTTGTACTTCACTTTGCCGTTCTCGTCGCGCGCATAGTATTTGGTCGTGAACTTCGGATCCCAGGGCAGCATGCAGTTGAAATTGTGGTAGGGCGTCACAAGGTATCCATAGCTCTTGATCTTTTCGATTACCTGGACGAGCTTGTCTTGCCCTCCCGCTGCCTGGTTCACCGGCCAGTGCGTCGGCGGGTAGTTCTCCCACGTGCCCCACAGTGTCAGGAAGGCTTTCTTGACCTGCAAGTTGTTGTGCAGATCATCTGCAATCGCTTCCACCTGGTCAAAGGTGAACGCCATTCCGGGATCGTTCACCCGATGAGGGTATCCGCCGAAGATGTGCAGATAGATATCACCAATCATTTGGTGGACTCCCGGCGTCTTTTTCGCCTTGTCACGCAGCGATACGAGAATCCCTTCCTCGTGAATGGTGGAGCGGTAATGCTTGGCCATCTTCACGTAACTGGCGCAAGGCATGAAATGGTATCGCACGGAAGGCTTACGGTGCTGGGAATTGAGTCGCCAGACCGGGGACAAGGCGAGAATGCTCGGCCGTGTTGACTCCTGCCCAGTTTGTATCAGGATGCGGGCGCGGTCATTGTAGTTCTGGACATACTGTACATCCACAGAACCATCCCGCGGCAGGATCGTCATCACGCCCGAACGTGAGGAGTGAATCCCGTACCACGGCATGCGCAAGTCGCCGTACACCTGGAATTCAAAGATCATTTCGCCCTGGTGATGCCAATCGGTCCATTCCCCGAATTGGGAACTCGGTAGAGGAAAGAGATGCGACGGAACTACGACACCCGAGTGATAGGGAATGACGGCCATGCCGCGATCCACCTCCGACCTCAAATGAAAATGACGGGCGGGATAGATCAAGTCAGCGAGGTAATAGGCTCCGGATCCGGTGACGTTTAATACACGCAGGTCGAGATCTGCCGTATCTGGCGAGAGCCTCAGTTGTGTGACGACCGACACATCGTCGACTACCTGCCCATCGTCGGCGGTCGGCGACTGAAACGTCACCTGTACGCTACGATCCCCTGTGTCTACTACCTCTATTGTGCGGCACTTGGAGAGATTCCAGGATTCGTATGTTTGATTTGCCTTCCTTACGCGCAACACCGCCGCCGCGCCGTCCCAGGGGTCGGGAACCCACGTCTGCCCGGTCACCTTCTCCACGACCGTGAAACAACCGCTCGTCTTGTCGACGTCCACACGGATCAAGTCATTCTGAACGGTCACGACGTCGGCGGAGGCGACGAGTGTCGGACCGATGGCCACGACGCTGAGCAGGCAAACGCTGGTGATTCCGAACGACAGCATTGTTCTCCTCCGGTCGACGAAGTGGTTGCAGGGCAAATCAGAGTACACCATGTACGCCTCATGCACCAACGCCGTCGCCTGCAGCGTCTGGTCCGGCTTCTCCTGGGCCATCTTGGCGGCCGCGAGTTTCCGCAGTTCGTCATTGCCCAACGGCAAGAGTTGCTCAGCGGCGGACGGATCGCCAGACTCGATCCGCGATAGGACCAGAGTGACCTCTCCTGTCGGACGGGCTGGTGCCGTATGGCCGGATTCGTCACCGGCGCTTTCCTGAGGCATGTCATCGCGGACCATCGCGTTTCTCCACTGCCCCAGGAACGATCAGCCCAGCACGTTGCAAGTGTGGCAAGTCAAGTGGCCACCGTGTCCAGCGCTGATCCTGCACCCACGAATGTACCACACGCGGGTGGTAGATGCATCGTTTGGGCGTCGACTTATCGACGAATCGCTGGCGGAAGAGTACTGCCGGTGCGACGGTTACCAGTGAGTTGTTGCGGCGGTGATATGCGGGCGATGACCGTCATTGCCTTCCTCAGGCCTTCTCCTCGGTTCTCGGTCGGAGGTTCGGGCAATGTCCCGATGACGACAGCAAGCTCTGTGTGGTATTCGAGGGTGATGACTGGATGCTTCGCATACCACGCGTTTTGGAGAAGGGAAGCCGACAACTGCTACCCGATGACTACGCCTTAGCCTCAGGCTCCCACGAGTTGATGAAACTTTGGTCTATCACATGGCAATATGGGGCTCGCCCAGAGGGAGCTAGGGTCGAACTCCGCTGCCTGGGTAGCCGTGGGGCAGAGAGAACGTACCGTGAACGATGGCTGGGCAGGTTGCCCATCCCGGTGGTGGGCATTTTGGTGATCCAGCTTCAAATGTTGACATCCAAGGGCCTCAGTCGACAATCCAAGGTTGGTGTCGGGCGGGATATCTTAACCGAGAACCTGATGTTTTTGCGGTAGCGGTCGGAGAAATATTCTCATTTCGTCCGGATTGGCATCAGACCGACCGCGCCGACCCGCTTGTTCGTCAGTATCAGCTGACGCTCGATGCCTTCCTGCGCGATCATCCCGGTCTGGCAAGCTGTGCGGTTTTCTGTTGCCACTGCGGCATTCGCTTTCTGACGCATCCACGTAATGCCGAACGCCAGGATCTCGGCTGCCCCTTCGGTTGCCATGAGCACCGCCGCCGGCAGCAGGCCAACGCGCGGAGCAGGAAGCACTATCACACATCCCAGGGACGGAGGAAGAAGAAACATCTGAACGGGAAACGGAGCGCGGTGGGGAGGAGCACGCCAGGCGAGGAGTCATCCGCGCACGATCCGATGGGCGGGGAGCTCTCCTCTTCCCTGCTCTCGTGTTCTCGAGAGCAGGCACCGCATGCGACGGACGAGCGGGCTGATCCACCCGCAGCGCTGGGCGTCGAGGAAGCGTCCGGCGAAGACGTGAAGGTGGCCCTCGACGGCTTCACGCTGGACGAAGTCACCTTGGTCAACTCACCCATTCTGCCTTATCTGGCCATGATCGCGACGGTACTGGAGGGCCGTACGATCGGTATCACGGAACTCCTTCAGGCGCTGCGACGAAGTATGAGACAACGCATCTTCGACAGGCTGCCGCGGCGCGAGTATGTTCTGCGTTTTCTGAATCAACACCCGCCCTGAAGGAGCGCGCGATGAGCGAAATGGTGGAACGCAGCAGCCTGGATCTCCGCTACGAAAGCTACCGCTTACGCAGCGACGTGGCCGAAGCGCGCCTGATGGCTTCGATTGCCGAGCGCGGATCGAAGAACCGCTCGGTGGTGTCGATACATCGCAAGGCCGCCTGCTGCTGGATGGCTTCCGACGCAATCGGTGTGCGGAGAAACTGGGCATCCAGTGCGTGCCCTACGTCTCCTGGGGCGAGGACGCGGCGCAGGGTATAGCCGGCTTACTGAGCGCCCGCCGGCAGCGGACACTCACGATCCTCGAGCAGGCTCGCTTCGTGGACGAGTTGTTGAGCGTCCATGCGATGACGCTCGCCGACGTGGCCGAACTGCTCTCGCGCAGTAAGGCGTGGGTCAGCACGCGTCGCCATCTACTCCGAGAGATGAGCCCCACGATCCAACGGATTCTGTTTCGCGGCGACCTGCCGGTCTACTCGTACATGGTCACGTTGCGGCCGTTCATGCGCATGAACGGTGTTGCGTCCCTGGAACTCGAGAACTTCATGCGGGCGATCGCCGGAGCGAAGCTCAGTGTGCGCGAGATCGAGCTTTTAGCCCACGGCTACTTCCGTGGCACGTCATCGCTCCGCGAGGCGATCGACCAGGGCCACTGGAAGTGGACGCTCGACCAGATGCAGGCGGCCGGGGAGACGAGCGAGGGGCTGAGCGACTTCGAGCGCCGGGTGTTGCGTGAACTAGAGCAATTGCTGCGGACGATGCAAAGCGTGATGACGCACTGCGACAGCCACCGTCTGCAAACACGGGGCTTTCATGCCCAAGCCAATCTGTTACTGGCCGGCCTGGTCGGTCGGCAGGATTCGTTCTTCAAGAAGATGGAGGAGTTTTATGATCGAACCGGACGTACGCCAGACCATTTATCAGCTGCATCGGGCGGGGATGTCGCGGCGGGAGATCAGTCGCCGCCTGAATGTGAGCCGCAACGCCGTGCGGAGGATCGTCCAGCAGCAGGGACAGTGCGCTCGCGGAGAGCGGCGCGACAAGAAGCACATTGACGCGGCGCTGCTGGAGCGTCTCTACCGGGAGTGTGACGGCTGGATGCAGCGGATCCACGAGAAGCTTCTCGAGGAGCATCGCACCCAGGTCGGCTACTCGACGTTGACGCGGATGTTGCGCGAGCTGGGATTGAGCCGCGGCCCATCGGCACGCTGCGACCGCGTGCCCGACGAGCCGGGTGCCGAGATGCAGCACGACACCACGGTCTACCAGGTGAAGCTGGCCCAGCGACGGACCCGGCTGGTCGCCAGCCTGATCTACTTGCGTTATTCGAAGCGACGGTACCTCAAGTTCTATCGGGCCTTCAACCGCTTCGCGATGAAATGCTTCCTGCACGAGGCCTTGACGTTCTGGGAGTACACGGCCTGGCGATGCATCATCGACAACACAAATCTGGCGCGACTCTGCGGCGCGGGGAGCAGCGCGGTGATCGTGCCGGAGATGAGGGAGTTCGCCCGCGCCCGTGGCTTTGAATTTATGTGCCATGCGATCGACCATCCGAATCGCAAGGCCGGCAACGAACGGAGTTTCTGGAGCGTCGAGACCAGCTTCCTCCCCGGACGCACATTCGAGAGCCTGGAGGATCTGAACCGGCAGGCACGGGAGTGGGCCACGGTGCGGATGGAACAGCGAGTGCAGACCAAGGCACGGGTGATTCCGGCCCAGTTGTTCGAGCACGAGCGGCTCTATCTGCACCCGCTCCCCGAGCATCTTCCCGCGCCGTACCAGGTGCACCAGCGCGTCACGGATCAATACGGCTACGTCGCCTTCGCGGCCAACTACTACTGGGTTCCGGGCACGCGCCGCGATGACGTGAAGGTGTTCCAATACGCGGACCACTTGAGAATCTAGCCGCACACAAGCAGTAACGTATCCAGAGCCTTCCGCCGCAGGCCCACTGCTTGCCGTCTCTCCGCCGCGCCCATCGTATCACCACCTGCTGTCTGGTGCGCGGCTACCTGGAAAGAAGCATCGACGGGTCCAGTCAGCAGAGCGGTGTCGGTCTCTGCCCAGTTCTCGCCATTGCACAACAAAAAGTCCTAGTCGGGCTTCGCCGTTCCGCCCCGCCGCTTGATAACCGGCGTGGTGCCGCTCAGATCGGGTTGTGTGGCGACAGGAAAAGTAGGACTGCGGCCTGCGCAGTTCCGTAGCGATCATCGCCACAACAAGCGGAGGTTCACAACAGAAATGCCTTCAATTACTGCCAATTGTTGCGGTTTGCTGGCATTGATTCCCGCCCCGTTCGGAAGGCAATAGCGACACGGCTGGTGCCGCCACAAACTTAGTTGAGCGGATTGCCCAGTATGGTGGAAACCATCACCACAATGCCCAGGTGTTCATACCACAAAACCCTGGAAATGCCGCACAATCTCGTCCTCCGCTGGTGTCGAATTTCGGCAAGTTGACAAAAACTGGTGTTCAGCCGCCCAAGACTTGCTCCCACAACCGTAAATACCTTCGTGAGCAACAAGGCCCTACTGGAATCCGAACGCTGGTACCGTGTCCGACAATACGTCTATGACCGTGACGGTGGTCGGTGCGTGATCTGCTCCAGACGCAACGTCGATTGTCACCATTGGGCGTACCAATATGGATATTTTAACCCGTTGTTCATTTCATTATTGTGCCACAACTGTCACCTTTGTTGGAGCGGCCAAGATCCCGATCACCTCGACGACAACAACCAATTCAAGCCGCTGCTGAGCAGACTGGCCGAGATCGCTCGGGGACTGGGGATGAGGCCAGAGTAGCTTGCATATTCCCCGACGAGCTTTCGTAAGATTACCAGTCATTCCTGACGGGAAATGTCTCTGGCAGACCATTCGATTTGATTGCAATGTGCCTACCACTGTGGCATAACGAGGGCAGCTTCCACTTTTCTTCCACTTCGTTCTGGAGATCTTCGACATGAAACGCATCTCATTGTGTTTGGTCGGTTTGATGGTGCTCTCTCTGTCCTCATTTGCACGGGGCGAGGAGACTGACGCCGAAAAGACGCTCAAGTCGTTTGGCGAGTTCATGGTTGGCGGGGTGTGGAAAATGGAACTAGATGGAAAGAAACGTACCAGTCATTACTCGTGGTTCGGCGACAACAAGTTTATTCGAATATCAACAACGACGGACGGGAAGCCCGATGACAGCCTGTTGATCCTTGGAATTGATCCAAATACCGAACATGTCTCTTTGTGGGGATTCTCTGAAAAAGGGGTCAGCACGTCTACGTTGACACAACACGACAAAAATGTTTGGAACGTGGAAGTCACATTCAATAATGACGCTGGTCAGAAGAACACTTGGAAAGGGAGGTTTGTTCGGATTGGACAGGACGAGCTTTCCATTGAGACCATTGAAGTCATTGAAGACGGTACTGCAAAGAAAGTATTACCTGCTTGGGTATGGACACGCCACAAATCATAGCGGTCAACACCTACCTCCATTTCGGACATCACTGAGATGAAACGCATCGCCTTTTGTTTGAGTAGCGTGATGGTGCTCTCTCTTTCCTCATTTGCACAAGCCGAGGAGACTGACGCTGAAGAGACGCTCAAGTCGGTTGGCGAGTTCATAATTGGCGGGGTGTGGACAGCCGAAGGCGGAGATGGCGAGGACGGTATTCAATTCTCTTGGTTCGGAAAGAACAAGTTTATTCGCATAAAGTTCATTCGCATATCAGGACCGAAGGACAAAGAACCCATGGATTTGGAGATCGTCATTGGAGTTGACCCGACAACCAAGAAAGTCTCAACGTGGGTATTCATGCCTGTCGGATTTCGCAAAGGTACGATGGCACAACAAGAAAAGGGCGTGTGGATTTCGACGTTCCCTGTTCTAAGTGATGATGGCCAGGAGTCGGTTCAAGTGTTCAAGTGCGTTCGTGTAGGGCAAGATGAGTGTTCCATTGAGGCGTTCTTGGTTGCCAACGGTGTAGAGTACTCCCTAGCTAGTGTCTGTCCGAAAAAGTACTTTCGCCCATAAAAATCGGGAAAAAAATCAAAAAAACTCCCCGAAGACGCAAACCAGTTTGAGTGCTGGCGCGTATGAATTCTAGGAAAACGCCGAATTCACGCGATCATCTTCGAGGAGCAAAGGATGCGAAAGTCTTACTCAGAACAGCCGCGGTTGGATTGCAGTCCTGTCTCTCTCGTAGAGTTAAACCTCGACTGCCGCGACGAGATTATACCCATTCTCTTCGCGTTGCAACACATCTATGGTGACTGTGCAGCGCGCAAGGAAGTCATGCAGCTGATTGCGGACGATGTCAACACCGATTCCCGTGCGGATCATGGACGCGAAGGTTTTGATTACTGGCAGATCCTTGTGCTGGCCGCCGTGCGTCTCGGCTGCAATTTTAATCTCGACCGTCTGCAGGATCTGGCCGAGAACCATCGGAAGTTGCGTCATATCATGGGAATTGGGGACTGGGACGATCAGACCTCATTCAAGTGGCGGCGGATCCGTGACAACTTGTGCTTGCTGACATCCGACACGCTCGCGCAGGATTTCGGACCTCGTGGTGAAAGAAGGCCACAGCTTGGATCCGGAGGCCGCGAAAACCATTCGGGTCGATTCCTTCGTGGTGGAAACCAACATTCATTATCCCACCGAAAGCAGTCTGATCTGGGACGGTCTCCGAAAGATTATCGAACTGAGCACGTTGGTCGCCACCGATCTGGAGCTTCCCGGGTGGCGACAACACACGCATCTACGCAAGAAGATCAAGCATCTACATCGTGAGATTTCACGCGTCTCGGCGAGTAAGAACCCCAACTCCAAAAAGAAACAGAAGAAACTCTACGCGAAGCTGCTGAAACGCTCGGAGGCCATTCTCGAACGGGCTGAAAAACTCCTGGAAAGCGCCGCCACAGCCGACCTCACTAACCTGGTGCGAATCAACGATATCCGCGTATTTATCCAGCAAACTCGCCAGGTAGCGAGCACGGCGTATCGTCGCGTCATCCTGGGTGAAACTGAGGTCCCCAACGAAGACAAACTGTTCAGCATCTTTGAACCGCATACGCAACTCTATCGTCGCGGCAAGGCGGGCCAGGAGAATCAATTTGGCCGCCTGGCCATGATCTGCGAAGATGGCGCTGGGTTCATCACGCATCACTACTTGATGGGGCGCAACGAGCAAGACGTGGACGTGGCGGTCCCACAAACAAAGATCTTGCAAGAACGACTGCATGGTGCCATCGAACGAATCTCGTTTGACCGCGGATTCTATTCGGACGACAACGAGAGAGAACTGAAGGAATTGGTAGCGAATCCGTGCTTACCCAAGCGTGCTGTGAACGCGTTCGCCGAGCAGATGGAGAATGCCTCGGTCGAGTTTCGCGCGGCACGAAATCGCCACTCGGGAGTGGAGTCGGCCATCGGTGCATTACAATCCGGAAACGGGGCGAAGCGATGCCGCGACCGTACCGAGATCGGCTTTGAACGTTATCTGTGTTTAGCCATTCTAGGCCGCAACCTTCATGTCCTTGGCAAGATGCTGATCGCTCGGCAGTCGCCGGACAGTCTTGCCGGACAAAGCAAACGCAAAGCGGCAGCCTAGTCAATTGAATTGCATGACACTTACTTGTCATCCCGGCTAAGCGTACGCGCACATCGTCCGCTAACGTCAGCAATCCACCGTGGCGCGCCCTCTTTCACTCTCTGTTCCCCATTTCTCGTCTCATCTTCACCGCTTCGGGTCTCGCTTTTCGGCCCTGATTCGCGATAAAATACCTTTTCCCGACAGACACTAGCTACTTCTTGGGTATTGAAACGCCACAAATCATAGCGGTCAACACCTGCCTCCATTTCGGAGATCACTGAGATGAAACGCATCGCCTTTTGTTTGAGTAGCGTGATGGTGCTCTCTCTGTCCTCATTTGCACGGGGCGAGGAGACTAACGCTGAAGAGACGCTCAAGTCGTTTGGCGAGTTCATGGTTGCCGGCGTGTGGAAAACGGAAGTAGAGAACTTCTCCATCTCCATATTTTCAAACCTCGCCCGCCGCCGCCCGACATTTACTTGTCAACTCCAATTGTCTTGGTTCGGAAACAACAGGTTCATTCGAGCATCGACGACCGTAGACGGAAAACCCGATGACAGCGTGGTTGTCATTGGCGTTGATCCACAAACCAAGAAGGTCTCATCGTGGGAGTTTTCCCCTCAGGGATTTGCCATGGGTACGATGACACAACAAGTAGAGGGCATGTGGATCTGCAAGTCCCCTCTTAATGCCGGTGGCAA
Organism: uncultured Planctomycetota bacterium; assembly: GCA_963802295.1. Lineage (GTDB taxonomy): Bacteria > Planctomycetota > Planctomycetia > Pirellulales > Pirellulaceae > JAJRVM01. The sequence continues at coordinate 219,337 of CAWDIM010000027.1, forward strand.
CGAAAATGCTGTGACGATGAAGTGGGTTCGTGTGGGGCAAGATGAGTGTTCCTTGGAGTTATTCTTTGTCGCAAAGGACGGTGCAGAGCAGTCAGTATTTCCTGTTCCGCTGGTGTGGAAACGCCACAAAGCATAATGGGCAGCACTCTTACCGGACACCACCCAAGCGGTCGTCATCAACACAAGGAGCTTCAAATGGAAAAAACGACCGCAATCTATGTTCGTGTTAGCCACCGAGATCAGACCCACGCCAGTCAGCTACCCGACCTGGAACGATGGGCCGATGCCCACGGGGAGTCAGTCCTCTGGTTCAAAGACAAATTCACGGGCAAGACGATGAACCGGCCCGACATGGACAAGTTGATGGAGGCACTCCGTTCTGGGAAACTCTGCCGGATCGTGGTGTGGCGACTGGATCGACTGGGCCGCACCACTCGTGGCTTGTGCCAGTTGTTTGATGAATTGCAAGAGCGGAAGGTCGATCTTGTCAGCCTCAAGGATGGCTTCTCCCTGGAGTCACCAGCCGGTCGGCTCCACGCTCGTATTCTCGCCTCCGTGGCGGAATATGAAAATGAGGTTCGTCGGGAGCGAGTTCTGGCCGGTCAGGAAGCGGCTAAGAAGAGAGGGAAGAAATGGGGTGGCTCCAAAAAGGCCTGGCGGTGGCGGGTGACCGGTGATCAGGTGGCAGCAATCCACGAGATGCGTGCAATCGGAAAACCCATTGCCCAGATCTCCAGGGTGACCGCCCTCTCTCGACCAACGATTTATCGGGTGCTGAGGGAAGTGGAGCCGGTGTGACGGGGCTACAATAACAATGGATTGGCGACGACCCAGGCTCCACCGTGACTCTTGGCTTCAACGGTAGAATTGCCAATTGGAAAGGCTCCTCAAAAAGTCGTGGGGGAAGCAAAGACGATGACCAGCACGGAAGTCCTCTCCATTCTCCGTCGCTACTCCGACCTACTGTCTCCAGAGCGGGTCGATAGGTCAATCACCGCACTGAAGGAACTCGGACTACTGGAATCCCCTGATCTCATCACCGCCCTTTCCGACAGCAATCCCAATCTGCGACTCCTCGCCGTTGAAATCCCCTCCGAACTCGACCCAATCGAAGCCAGCCTTCCGGCCCTGATCAATGCCCTCAAAGATCCTGATCGGATCGTCAGGATAGCCGCCGTCGAACCTGTGGCACGGTTCGGCAAAAAGGCTCACGCCGCAATTCCAATTTTGGAAAAGTGGCTTGATGACAAGCAAGGATATATCCGGCTCGCTGCTGCCGCCGCAATCTACCGGATCGATCCAGGCACGATTTCCAAAATGTTGCCGGTTCTGATCCGTGGCCTGGAAAGCGGGGTGTCACTTGATCAGAGTTTCGCCGCCGACGCACTTGGGAATCTTGGGGAGGCGGGGACACCGGCCCTCAGCGTGCTGGAGGGTCTGCTGGATGGAGACTGTGCCGGTGTGCGGTGTGACGCTGGAAATGCGATTTGGGGAATCACAGGCGACCCAGCCAATTCGATTCGTGTGGGAGTTAAATTGCTAGCTGCCGAGGAGTGGCTTGATAGGTATGTGGGTGCCGAACACCTTGGGGCATTGGGGCCGGTAGCGGCACCGGCCCTTTCGGATCTTCGCCGCCTCTTGACCGGCGATTATCCGGCTGTTCAAACGGCTGTGGCAGCCGCTATTGAGCGGATCGAAGGGCGATAGAAATCGGAAGATCACCGTTGGTCTAATGGGAAGCGGCGGTACTTCTCTGGAATCCTGGCGACAATTCCTAGCCGATATTTGACGGCCCCCACCAGCCATCCTATTGCAAAAATGATATTCCCAAGCAGTCGCAACATCTCTTCCTCCCTTCACCAAAGACCTGCTTCACCGCTTCATCATCGCCTTCCAACCTTCCACCCGCTCCAAATGCTCCCCGAGAAGCCGCTCACACCGAGAATCAATCCTGGGCCGGGCTTCGACCCTAACCGGCTCGTAGGCCGCTTCGATCCGCTCCGCCCTTTCTTTGATTTGAATGACAGTGTGGTAGTGCCGGATGCTCAGATCCCCAGTCACGTTGACCACGGTGTTGCCGCTCCCAATCACCTCAAGGTTTTTGCCGCTCTGGGCGGGCTCCTCCTCGTGGGTCATTGCAAAATTTGTAATCACGGAAACTTCAGCAGCCTTCGGGTCTTCTTCGGGATCGGATGGCTGCGGCACGGGCAATGGAGCGACAGGAGCCTTCCCCACGGCGATATCGACCTTCGTGTGGGACTCTTCGCTGGAGTTCGTCGTGGAAATCTCAGCCCGTGCTGAGCAACCGGCAGTAACCAGGACAAGGAGAAACAATGGCGCAACTCGGCCCAATGCTTTTTGCAGGTCGTCTAATAACCGCTCCGCTTGGCTTTTCAGCAGGCCGATATTGTGTGGCCTGAAGCTGTCGGCGTCAGGCCGGATCGTCACGACGACGACTTCACCCTCGGTCGTGTCGGCGAGGGTGGTGCCCAGATATTCGACAAGGTGGATTCGGTATTCCATGGTTTTGGCTCCAGTGGATGGATTGGAGGTTAATTGGAGCCATGGATGGTGTCCGGTAGTTTACTGTCAGAGACCGCCTTCACTCCCTCCCTGTGTTCTCAGATCGCCTTCGACAACGATTGCAAAATTTGCAATTCCTGCGACCTCGACTTCCTTCAACTTGGATCGGGGCGGTTCGGTCGGTCGAAACCACGACTCGGGCGGTGCAACCGCTCAGGAGCAGGATGAGGAGGGGTGGCGACGAGAAGTCGCTGGGATTGGGTCAGTCAAAAGAGATGCTGACCGCCGAGGACGCTTTCGTGTGGGCGGCACGTAAAACGGCAAGCAATGAGTTGCTAGACCGTGAGCAGTTGAGGCTGGGGACCGTTGCGATTAGATCTGTATTTGATACAAGCAGTGATCTAGACAAATTTGATACAAATGCAACGCCATCGAATCGACGTAAGTACCTATTAATACAGAACTTAAGAGTACGCCCAGCAGGATTCGAACCTGCGACCTGCGGATTAGAAGTCCGCTGCTCTATCCAGCTGAGCTATGGGCGCACAAGATACAAGTCACTGTTATATAACAACTTAAACCACTAAACAACAAACATCGACGGCACTCGATCTGAACGTTGACACCCCTTGGGACACCCATCGGGATCGCGGGGCAGTGGATACCGGGCCTGGGCGACCGATCGCTGGCACCAGCCACCACGGCGTCCGTGGGGTTGCCGACGCGGTGGTGTGCCGAAGATCGGGAATCGATATCGAATGCCCAAGTCTACCGCAAAATCGACCGGCGGAAAGCCCGCGAAACCGCACGACGGCGTTCCACTCTTCCCTCACGCCACCCGACGCTGAGCGAATAAGATCCGTGGTTGCCTCGAGTGTCTTGCGCCTGGGAGGACGGGTGATGCCGTCAGCGCCGCCCTGCGCATCGGCGCTGACGATCGGGATGTTCCACTTCACATGCCAGACCATACGGGCACACCATCGATTGCACTGCAAGGAGAATCGACGTGACACTTCACAAAGGTGACCGGGTCCTGGTGAACGTAGCTCCGTTTATCGCCTCACCACGCCGGAATCGTGAGGCGGTGCCGGGAACGAATGTGTTGTCGCTCATGGATCCATCGCTTCCATGCGGAAATGCTTCGTGGTCACCTCAGCGGGTAACATCCGCTCAGCGCTGCTGGATGGCCCGGTTGGCTCACTGTATTGTCGCCGTTACACATGTCCAAAACCAAAAGACACCTGCATGTGCCGCGGACTTCGCCAATCTCGATGCGGTGTTACTTGCAGTTAGTCCCGCTCGCGGTCTTTCTCAAGTTCCCGGTTCAATAATCGCCGCATGAGATTCGGCCCCACAAATACTGCCAACCAATGAAACACGAGGCCGATCCCCCAACCGAAAAGCGGCCACTTGAACCACAGGTACTGAGGGCTGGTGCTGAAGTTGATGAAGACCAGCAGCAGATTGACCGTGATATAGGCGATTAAGTGGATATAGAATCCTAGCTTTGCGCCAGCTCGACGATACGCACGCCAATGCAATCCGTGACGTTCCCTCATGCCATTTCCTCCTCTTCTTCCTCGTGTCGTAGCTGGTATTGTACAGACTCCCCCGATTTCCTGTTAGGGTCACCGTCATGCAAAGGGTCTCATTCGTGTTCCGTGGCGGGTCGCCCCTGGTCGCGTCAGGATTCTCTTACCAAGACGCGCCGGCAGTGGATGTCGGGCATGACAAGCTCGCCGGGCGACAACTGCCACAATCCGCGGCGATTTCGGCGAGCGCCAGCACACCAGCATGCGTTGTGTTCATGGCAGCGGCTGGGTGGCTGGGGTCGGGCTGCCGCCATCGGGGTTGCCATCGGGTGTCGATAGCAGCGGCAGTCCGCCCCCAGCGCAGGCAGGCGCCACTTCGCTGGGGGCGACCTGCCGAGCACACTCAGGCGAACAGTTACGGCGCGAGCGGCGGCCGATCGACTCCCACCACCCCAGCCGCTCCCGCACGACACAAACCAAGGACGACTATTTGGAACGTTGATCGCTCGGCCCGTCACGGTCTTTCTGTCTTCCCTGGAGCGCCTCTTGAATCACGACTCTCAGCGGCCGGCCCAGTTTCTTCTTCGCGGGGTCCGTCTCTTCCAGGATCTTCAGTTTGACCTCGTACTTCGTGGCGAGCGAGGAGAGGCCGGCAGCGTCCAACGCCTGAATGCCGCGTTTGTACATGGCGATGCAGTAATAGTTCGGTCGCTCGCCTTGCATCTGCGGGATCAAGGGCAGCAGCTTCTGGTAGAAATGCGCCAGCGGCTCCGTTGCTTCTGGCTCCCCCTTGCAGATACTCTCGAGCCGATCGACCATTTTCGGGGTGTAAACGCCGTCATCGGGAAACCTCAGACAAGCCTGCGCCAGTACGTCAATGGCGTCCCGCGTGCGGCCTTCCGCGAGAAGCAGTTCGCTGCATCGTATTCGCGCTTCGCAGGAGAGATCCACCCGCTGAACAGCCTCATACATGGCGGCCAGCCTGGCGTACAATTCGCCGCGCCGTGATACGCGGTCTTCGAAATACGTGAGGTCGTCGAACAACGTCCAGGTGAAATCCGGCAGGTTCTTGAAGGTCTCGAAAAGCAGCTCCAGCACGCGGTACATGGGCTCGCTGTTGACCTTCGTAATTCGTCCATCACGCGACATCTGAGCCAGCGTCTTCCACGCGTCGGTGTTTCCTGGACAAAGCTCGAGCAGCAGATGGAGGAACTTCAACTGGTCGTAGAGTTCCATGCCCGTGCTGTCGCGCAGCATGGGATAAGCTCGCATCACCAGGTCGGATTGACGTTTGGCAATGGGGTCGAGTCCGACAGCGTGCAAACGAACCTCCAGTTCGCGATCCGTTACGGGCTGACCCGTGTGCGGATCGCCCAGCCCCCCGACGTAAATGCCCATGCGACAGGCGGATTCAAGAGAGAACTTGAAGCCCGCCTGCGTGACTGGCCCCAATTCCACCCACATCACAAATGCATGGCCCTCACCACCCTTGGTGGGCCCGCCGGCGCTGAAGGCGGGAATCCCCAGCGATTTGGTGACGCGGGCAGCGAAGTCGGCCTGGCATACGCAGACTCCACCGTACATCGCTTGATTGGGCAGCGTGAACAACTTACCCGTCATCTTGGGCGGTTCGCCCTTGAGGCTCCCCCAGTCATAAGGTACATCGCTAAAGCACGTACCGATCATGGTCCGTTTGGGCAGGTACATGAGCAGTGCCCATTTTCGTTCCGGCAGGGTCGTGCGATGGTTCACCACGTGCACGAGGAACTCCCAGGGCAGGAAGCGAATGCGGCCCCCCATATACGGTTCGGCCGTCATGTAGTATTCGAAGTTCTCGAACGGGCCCATCTGACCTTCGGGCAGACTGTCCGCGCCCGCCGGACTGCCGTGAATCGCCCCCTGCTCCTGATCCCACACGACGGACACTGCGATGGCCAGGTTGGCGTACGCCTCGAACTTCTCTGGAAAGCGTCTGCGCAGCTCTTGGAACAGATTCAGCGCCCGCGGCACGTCGTCGAACTTGGTATCGATGGCCAGATAAAACTCCTGTTTGATGTCCGGCCGTGAATCCAACCACTTCCGCATGTCGCTCGTGGAATCCCCGAAAACCTGTTCGATGACATCGGCCTGTTCCACTTCGAAGCGTCGCGCGAACACGTCACGAATCTCCGAGTACTCGCGCTTCGACAGCATTCGGTGTTCTGCATACAGACTTAGCAGTACTTGATCGCCGGGATCGATCGACCCTTTCACAGCTTCACCCCGCACTCCGTCCGGCGCAAGGCGGGTCACATCCTCCTGCAACTTTTTCGCGGCGGCTTCGAGCGCACTGGGCACCTTCGGCGACTCGTCCGACGGCGCGCGCGGCGTGCCCGCCGCAACCTCCTTGCCCGGCATTTCAGCCGGCCGCGATGGCCCATCCGGCGCGTCGGCAAGAGGCGGCACCTCAGCTTGCGGGTTGGGCGACTCGCTGTCAGGGCGGCCGGCTGGAGGACGCGGGGCCTGCGACCCCAATTTCGAATCAGGCCGAGGCTCACGAACCAGGATCTGAAAGGAACGCTGTGCGGACTCACCTGAGCCAACGACCCGCACGCATATCCGGTAGGAACCGGGGCTCTGTTCTCGGTCGGGACACCACGCGAAACGACCACACTGGGAATCGATCGTGGCTCCCGGCGGTCCCTCCACCAATTGGAACCGCAGGCTCGCGCGAGGCATGCCCGATGCGTCGGCTGCCACCACGAACTGAAGGGGCTGCAACTGATCAATGGTCTGCGAAGCAATCGGCGGCATATCGATCGACACGCCCGATTTTGAAATCAACTTGTCCAGCAACACCAGCAGGATCGCCAGGAGAATGCCGAAGGTGATCCACAGAGACATGGGCAACCGCTTTCGGCGACGGACGCTCCCAGGCGCAGACTGCGAAAGCGGCCGTATGTCGATGTCAGCGAGCGGAGAAGTGCCCGATGAGGTTTCGTGGCGGCAATGGCGGAAGCGACCAGTTGGTGTTGGGCTCTTGAACATGCAATGCGCCCTAGCACGAGTGGCTACCCTCGCATCCTCGTACTGGTGGTAGTGTACCTGACGGCAGCAATGCCGGCAACGGATGCCCACCGGTCTCTGGTCCTAAGCGGGCGGCTCGGAGGCGATAGTAGACATCGGACCCCAGATGCATTACGCTGGGGAAATCGCATTGGACATTACCCCCGCAAGGGGGACTGGATGGTTGCCGTGGCGATTCGCTCAATACTCTGGGCAGCGGCGTCAGTTTTCTTGTTGCCCGCCGCAGGGAACCGCGTACAGGCAGCCCCCCAGGCACAGCCCCTGCCGACGTTCAATCTCAGTGGGGTGCTAAATGTCCTGAACGCAAACGGCCTGGTGCTCACCACCGAGGCGGGCTTCACTTGGTTGCTGCAAGCCAAGCCAGACACCAAAGTTGAACTGACCGGCAAGGCCAAGCCGGCGTTCCTGGCCCCCGGACAGTGCGTCAGCGTATTCGCCACCTTGGATCTGCAGCAAGGAACGATGCAGGGAAAGGCCCGTCGACTCACGATCTTTTCACCCGGAGACAAGCGGACTTTTGGCATCGTACCTGACTTGGGCTTCGGAGAATTGGAGGAGGCCACTCGCGCCCGGCAGCGGGCATTGGAGAAACCACCCGGCAGCACCGACCAACCCAACGAAGAATTGTCCAAGACCGAGCCCAACCAAGTTGCTCATTCCGAAGCGAAAGAGTCGCGGAACAAACGACGACGTCCCACTAAGACTGGATCGTTCGCCATTAACGGCCGGATCAGTGGCGTCAAGAACGGGAAGCTGACGGTTCAAATTCCACCCAATCCGTTCGTGCAGACCAACCTGACGATCGAAGTTGCGGAAGACGCGGACATTGACGTGGAATTGACGGGACTGCCAGCGCTGCGTCTCGCGCAGTCGGGAGACCACATTCAAGCCAGCGGCGATCAAGTGGCCGAACGCCGAGGCATCGTGAGCCACGTCATAATTCGGTGCCGTCAGCCGCTCGACGCCGCCCAACCATCCAAGAAGAGCAGCCGCCATAGCGTCAAGGAGAAAAGCGCTTCCAAGTAGGCGCTGAATGGTGGCACCGGCGTGGATCAAACCCGGGGTGGACCCTCATGTCCTGCCCATCGTTCGCCGGTGTCGTGCCGACCCTCGTCCACGAAAGCAGGCAGCACTTCCAACGGGTCGAACAGGGTGAGGTGGCACCGGGCCTTGCCGGCGCTGCAGCAGGTGTGACGGCTCCATCAGCATAAGGGGCATTGGCTCATTACCAGCAGGATGGACACCGGAAAGCGGGCATGCGTTTTCGGCGCGGCGGAGCCAGTGTTGCAGCACCCCCCCGCTGACCACTTCCCAGACATCCGACCGCATTCTGCCGCTGGTGTGGACATCCTATCAGCATGTGCGGCCGGAGCGCATTGCCACAAGAATGGACACTGGCAGGCGGGGATTCGCTTCGACACTGGCACAGCCAGTGCCACGGCACAGCCAGTGCCACGGCACAGCCAGCGCCACGGCACAGCCAGCGCCACGGCACAGCCAGCGCCACCCCTCCTCACTGGCCATGGAATCTGCTGTTAGCCGAATGACCCGAGGATCTCGTCCTTGGTTTTCCCCGCCGCGACCAAGCCGAAGACGTGGGTCACCTCGGGATTCAAGTAGCAGACGAGCCCGTAGACGCCCAGGGCCACGGCAGTCGGTGCACAGTAGCAGGTGATCAACGTGGTCACCATGCCGGCGATCAAGGCCACGATGCCAAGCATGCGTGAGCGAAACAGATAGTTGCGAATTCCCGCCAGGATGTGCAGCACTGCGCCGCTCAGCACAAGGAGGCCCAGGAAGCCATAGACTGCCAGGAGAATCCAGGACATCGTCTCCGGGTCGGGCACTTCGGGCGGCTGTCCTTGTCGCGCCATTTCGCTCTGCATGATGCGCGGCAGAATGGCGCCGAGCCCGACAAGTCCCAGGCCCATGACCACTTCCAGACAGCCCTGGACAATCATCAGAACGGCCACAATGGGCACGTGCCTGACCATGCCTTGACGCGACGATGGCAGGTAGGAAGGACCGGGCCCAGCAGTCGCGTCGCCGCTGTGCAGATCGGGCGATGCATAGGGATTATCGCGAAAAGGGTTCTCGTCACCAAAAGGAACCGATTTACGAAACGGATCGGAGGAATCGCCCTTGGACATGACACCCCTTCTTCTACGGAAATATCGTCAGCACAGCACTAGCGTCAATCGGCCACCACACTTCTGTATCGCATCCGATGGCAGCTCGTGTGTCAAGTGGTCACATCGACAAACAACGGATTCGCATGTGACACGATGCGGGACGTGTGCCCGCCAAAACGTTCGGATGGCCGGAGGCGGTTCCCGCCACCGGCCACTTGCCACCGGCAAACCTCCGCGGATAGGATCACCAAGTGGTGGCCCCACCAGGGCCGTGTCGCCAGCAACAGTCGGCCGTGAGACAGCGGTCAGGGGAGAACGAAGTCATGTCAGCCACTGGAAATCGTCCGGCCGGCCGTACGGCCATCTCCGTTGCCCTGTTGAGTTGTCTGCTGTTGTGTGTTCTTGCCGCGAATTGTGCCGCCATGGTCTATCGCCCCTCCGTCGGCAGATTCAAGGACGGCTTCATCCTGTGCCATCAGGAGCAGTTCTACTTATTCAGCATGTACACGCCGGGCGGCGAGGAGGATTTTCGCAACGTGTGGCTGGCGACGTCGCGCGATGGCGTGCACTGGCAACACGTCGGTCCGGTCATCCAGGACGCTCCGTTCAATATCTGGGCCATGTCCGTGCACCAGGTCGGTGACAAGTTCATCATGAACCACGGCAGCTTCAGCCGCGGGGGCGTGCAGAATGTCATCCGATTCTGGGAGTCGAAGGACCTCGTGCAGTGGACCTTCATGGGCCACGAGGCCGATCTGTTTCCCGACGCGCGCTGGTATCATCCCGATAGTCGACTCGACTGCATGAGCGTCGTGCCGGTGGCGGAGGAAGGCCGCACCCGATACTACGGCTATGCCACCGGCCCGGGTGGTTTCCTCGAATCAGCGGACGGCACCCACTGGTCTGGCTTGCCGCAACCGCAAATCGACTGGGGCGTCGTGCCGCCGCCTCCCACACCGCCTGACGAAGGCGGATTCGAGGTGGGCGGCTGTCATGAGATCGGTGGCCGTTTCTTTCTGGTCGGTGGCTGGTTCAACTATATGGGCTCCACCGGATACGGCGTCTACACGCTGATCGCGGACACGCCCAGGGGCCCCTTTCGCGCACGACGCCAGCCGCCTATCGACTGTGCGGTAATTCCACGCGCTGGGTCGCTCTGTGGGCTCGGTTCTGCCCGACGCCGGAGGACCTGCTGATCAACGGCTACATGTACAGCGGCTACACGTATGAAACGGGCGAAACCTGGCTGCCGCCGCTCAAGCGCGCGATGGTCGACGCCGGCGGGCACTTGCGCCTGGGATACTGGCAGGGGAATGAAGCCATCAAAGCAGCGTCCATCACCGTCGATCTAAATGGATGCACGAGAGTGTATCCGACCGTCGCCAGTGACGATTGCTCCTGCACCGCGACGGCCAGTCGACTCGCTGTCCAAGCACAACCCGAACGGAACTCCATTCTGCGTACGAACATCCCGACAACAGTCGCCATGCTCGACACCACATTCGACTTTGAACAGGGCGTGGTGGTCGAAGGCACGATTCAGGCGACGTGCCACGATCGCCGGTTGGTCGCTTCATCTGTCGGGTTCTACCTGGAAGAGCAACCGGGCGAAGGGACCGCGATCCTGCTGCACAGCTATGGCCGCACGGAGATCGGCAAGATGACCCTCACCGGCCAGGTTGATTTCCGGCCGGAAGACGTCATCGGCCCCGGCTGCGCCGCTCCTGCGGGAATCATGCCCCACACCGACCACGCGTTCCGACTTCTGATCCGCAAGAACATGTTCGAGTTGTATCTGGACGAACTGCTGGTGCAGACCTTCAACACAACCCACGATCCAGGCGGTATCGGCCGCACTCCCAAGCAACTCGGGTTGATTGCCCAAAACGGTCAAGGGATATTCGCGAACGTAAGAGCCTGGTCGATGAACCTGGACAACTAGCAAGTCTCGGCAAGATGGCCATTGGTCTGGTGGTTGGGGGCCGCGATCAATCGTCTTTGAGTCTTCCGTTGTACCATCTGCGCACGGTGCGCACATGTTTGGAAAGAAATTCGAAATCCGAAGCACGAGATGAAAAAAATCCCAAACGAATTCGAATGACAGAAAAAAGGGAGGAAGGGAGGAAGGGAGGAAGGAAGGGAAAACGGAGGACGCAATGGCATGCTGCTGGTGAGAATCTGCTGGCGGCCCATGACTGCGGTTTTGCCGGCAGCGGAGGTTTTGGATTTCGAATTTTGGATTTCGAATTTGTTTGGGATTTCGATATTGGGATGTCGGGTTTCCTGATTGGTTGCGGCCGCGGGCCGCGTTAAGAGTAAGAGTAAGAGTAAGAGTAAGACATAAGAAACGCTGATAGAACGTGAGTGACTGCTGTGCGTGGGTGGGATCGTCGAACACCTCGATGTTCAACCGCATCTCGAGCCTGCGGCCGCGATGGGCATTCCCTGTGGCGACGATTTTCGCGCTGACTGTGCAACTTTCTGAGGCCGCAAAGACCAGCCAGGCGAGTGGGAGTACATGCCGTCCGATTTCGGCAGGATCGATCGCTCCACACATCACCGGCAACTGGGGATGGGGAGGGTTGAGCCGAGAAATTCTGGCGTTTGCAGCACGCATATCCGTTATCACCCCTCCAAAGTGGCCCCGGGAGTACGGGGAAAGTCGTATCCGCGACGTATCTTTGGAAGTACTTTAGCGACGTGCGCAGGGTGGTGCGTTCGCAATGGCAGGAGAGCCTGTGCCAGTGAGTTCAGGTGATAGCCTAAACGGAGTGGATGAGGGGACTGTGAGAGATCCTGATACATGAACGGCACAGAACGCACCAGCAGACTGGTGCAGCGAAAGAATCAACCGGGAGCCGCGCTGCATGCGGCCTGCACCGTCGCCGTGGACTGGTTTCTACCGTCCCATGTTCGCGTCGGCGAGCTCGACTCGCTGCGGCGAGCCCGGCTCGTGGTGGCCTTCGGCTGGACTCTCATCTCGCTGGCGATTATCTACGCGGCGATTCTCCGCTCGATGAACTCCCCGGTGGGAGCTGCCGCCCTGATCTTGGGGGCCAGCCTGGGAGCGGCCAGTCTGTGCATCATGCGTTGGACCGGCTCGTATCTGATGGCGGGGAATCTGATGACTGCCGCCTTCCTTGGCACGCTGACCGTCCTGGCGTATCGGTTGGGTGGCCACGGAACGCCGTCGCTCGCCTGGTACGCGGGCGTGCCGGTGGTGGCCCTGAGCACGGTGGGGCGTCGCGCGGCAGCCTGCTGGTTTGTCGTGACGCTGGCGGCGCTCGTGGCGTTCTACATGGTCCATGCGAGCGGCCACACTTTGCCGATTGACCTGGATCCTCCTCACTTCCAGTTGCTGGGGTTGGTGTCCTGGATCGGCTTGATCGCGCTTATCCTGGGCCTCGCATTGGCCTACGAAACGGCGGTGGGGCGGACCTTGTCCGAGCTCAGAACGGCCGAAGAGCGACTGTTGCGAGAACGCGATTTTTCCGATTCGGCCATCGCCAGCCTCCCGGGCATTTTCTATCTGTTCGACAATGAGGGGAGATACTTGCGATGGAACGAGAACCTGCAGCGTGTCTCAGGATACTCACCCGCGGAACTGTCGCGGATGCATCCCTTGGACTTCTTCGCCGGACAGGACCGATGCAATATTGAGCGCTGCATCGAGGAGGTTTTCCGCGCGGGTCAGTCAACGACGGAGGCACGTTTTACAGCCAAGGATGGAACGACGATTCCCTATCTATTCTCAGGCCGACGGTTGATCTTGGACGGGAAACCACACCTGGTAGGCATGGGCATCGACATCGCGGATCGCAAGCAGGCAGAGGAGGCGTTGCGGGAGGCGAGAGAGTTCCTGGAGGCAGCCGTGGCGCAGTCCCCTTCGGGCATCCTCATTGCCGACGCCCCCGACGTCAGGATCCGCCTGGCGAACGACGCGGCGTTCAGCATCCGCGGGGGCAAACGGGATGATCTGACCGACATCGCTGTTTCACAGCACGCCGCCAGATGGCGCACCTGCCGCATGGACGGTTCTCCCTATCCGGCCGAACAGCTGCCGCTCTCGCGAGCGATACTGCAGGGGGAAACCGTGCGGAATGAGGAAGTCATCATTCATGACGCGGAAGGAGATGCCCATTGGGTGAACGCCAACGCGGCCCCCATTCGCGATACCACCGGGCGAGTCACGGCGGGGATTGTCGTCTTCCATGACATCACCGCCCAGAAGAAAATTGAAACGGAACTGGCCGGCGCACGCGACAAAGCAGAAGCTGCGACCCGCGCCAAGAGCGAGTTCCTGGCCAACATGAGCCACGAGATCCGCACCCCCATGACCGCCATCCTTGGCTTCTCGGAAGTCCTGGCCGCGAGCGTCACCCATCCAGATCAGCTCGATGCGGCCAGGACCATCAAGCAGAATGGCGAGTATCTGCTGGGAATCATCAACGACATTCTGGACCTCTCCAAGATCGAGGCAGGGAAACTGGCGGTCGAACAGGTTCCATGCTCGCCCTGCCAGCTTCTCTCGGAAGTCGTCTCCTTGATGCGAGAGCGCGCCAACGCCAAGAACCTGACCCTGGAAATGCAAGCCGATGGCCCGCTACCCCACAGCATATCATCCGATCCCACGCGGCTGAGACAGATCCTCATCAATTTGGTCGCCAATGCCATCAAGTTCACCGAAGTCGGGCTGATCCGCGTGGTCGCCCGGCTGGCCGATGTCGAGTCCGGGAAACCCAAAATGCAGTTCGACGTCATCGACTCGGGCATCGGCATGACGGATCAGCAGATCGCCGAGCTCTTTAAGCCGTTCAGCCAGCTGGATACTTCGGCAACTCGCAAGCACGGTGGAACCGGACTGGGCTTGACGATCAGCAAACGCCTGTCGACGGCACTGGGCGGCGACATCTCCGTCAGCAGCCACCCTGGAAAGGGAAGCACCTTCACCGTCACCGTGGCCGCCGGTCCGCTGGATGGCGTGCGAATGCTCGCGAAAACGGCCGAGACTCAACTGCCGGCCGAGCCGGTCAAGCGTCTGACCGATCTCCACGCCAGACTTGCTTGCCGCGTGCTGCTGGCCGAAGATGGCAAGGACAATCAGCGGCTCATTGCATTCCTGCTCGGAAAGGCCGGCGCTGAAGTTACCTTGGCCGAAAACGGTCAGATCGCCCATGACCTGGCGCTGGCCGCCCAGGACGCCGGAACGCCCTTCCACGTGATCCTGATGGACATGCAGATGCCGGTCATGGACGGCTACGAGGCCACCCGTCGACTCCGCGACGCGGGATATGCCGGCTCGATCATCGCGCTGACCGCACACGCCATGAGCACCGATCGGGACAAGTGCCTGCAGAGCGGCTGCGACGAGTACCTGGCCAAACCCGTTCAGCGTCACATGCTGATTTCACTCGTGAGCGAGTACGCCACCGCAAGAACGACTGGCCCAACACAGCAGCCTTCGTTGGCCTGCAGGCCGTGACCGGCGACGACAAGTCCCGCATCTGCGATTTCAGGGACCAGGGAACTTACTGCCTGAGGACTTTCAGGTACTCCCCCGCCGCTTCGCGCGACGTGCCCACCACAAGTCGCCGACGGCCCCCGGGCGTCTCTTCCTCCCAGCCCGCGGCTTCCACCAACTCGCCTGCCCTGGCCTGTCCGGTGAAAGTGGGATTGTAACAGAGTATGTCGCCGATCTCCGGATGCTCGATTCCGTAACGAGCCGGATAATCGAACGCGTCACGGTCGTTCGTCACGATCGCCTGGATAATGCGCCGGTCGAGCTTCCTGCCGCGTGCTTGGGCATACGATGGTGGTCCCGCCACGCAACTGATGTCCACTTTCGTGCCGCCATAGGCGAACTTATTGAGCTTCCGTCGCTCGTGCCACACATACTCGGCAAATGTCAGGCTGCACCCGCGCCGTTCGTAGGCCTCTCGCCACATGGCCTCGCTCAACGGCTCGAGCTGGCCTTGTTCGAGCGATTGACGCAGCGTCGCACGCACGAGCCGAAACGAAGCCTGGCCGTAGACGACCAGATCGATGTCCGACCCTGCGCCGTGAGCCTGCACCAGCACCGATCCCGTGACTCCCAGACCGCCCAAGCCGGGCCGCGCGGAGCCGACGATCCGCGCCGACTGCGCCACCAGGGACTCCAGTGCATCCCGGTCGCCTCCGGCGACTATTTCGGCCAGTCGCTCACTCGGCCGCAGATGCCGCACGATGCGTTCCAGCGGCACGCCGTGCAGCACCACGTCACGCATCGGGGAATGGAACAAGTATTCGCGGTGCTGCTGACGCAGCAGCGCATGGGCGGCTGCCGTCTGCACTTTGCACAGCGTGCCGGCCCGTCGTGCATAGCGCAAGAAGCACAACGCGCGCCCCGCCTCGATTCCGTGCGCGACCACGGCGAACAGCAATCCCTCCGCCGTTTCGACGAAATCTCGCGGCAGGAATGCCGTCCCGCCGCGGCGCAGCACTGCATCGTCGGGGATGAAGTCCATTGTCGGCTCCGCGAACGACCTGGAACAAAGACCGCCACATTATAGTCGCGGCGACGCTCGCCAGAGCATGGGGGACCGCCCAGGGGGCTACGCGGCCGGAACTTCGATCATGTCCTCAATTCTCGGCTCGCCGTACTGCGCAGAAGCGGTGCGCTGCTCGATGTTCCTGGCCACCTGGATGCACGACGCGCTGTGCACATGTCCGGACAGAATCAGCAGCTGGCGGTCTGGATGATCGTTCATGATCTCTTCGATCGCGTCGCCGGCGGCTTTGCAGCCGGCATGGGGTGCCCACCATTCCCAATTCGTCTTCGTGCGCACGCTGCGCGGCGCAAACGGCGGTGCGTGAGTCAGCAGCACGACGTTGGGCTTGGCCGCCAAGGCCATCGGCAGCACTCGACGAATATGCTCGGCCGCACGCTGGCCCAACACCCGCAACTGCTCCGCCATCAATTCGCGGTCCAGGTCTTCCGGCTCGACCTTCCAGTTCATCACTTCTGCTTCGCATGCACCACACCGCGCCAGGCACGACAGCCGCCAGGGCCCCTTCTGCCACATCCTCAGCTCCTCGATCACCTTCCAATCGTTGAGCATAATGCGACTGCCCTGGAAATCCCCGTAGCCACCGTCACCCCAACAACCGTGACCAACCAAGGCCGTGGTGGAAGTGAGCTCGATGTACTCCATCAAATCGAGACAGTGCAAGTGCGTGGAACCCGAGGTGAAGATGCGCAGCGCCGGTAACACCTCGCCAAAAGAACTGCGATAGTAATCGTGGTTTCCCAACACGAAATAGATCGGCCGTTGTACGTACGATTCCAGCATTCCCAGGTGTTCGTGAAGATGGGGGGCTTCGGAGATGTCACCCGAGATCGCCAACGCATCAAATGACTGTCGCGCCAGCTGCGCGAGCCACGTCGGCAGGCTATCGTTCGTCGCCTCGCCAGACGGTCGCAAGAAAACTAAATGCAGATCAGAGGTCCAGGCCAGCTTCATTCCCACCCTCTCGAGCTAGTCGCCAAGGCAGTTCCCCACTCTCAAGCTGCTCGACCACCAGGCCCCCCCGCACTTCGTGTCATCGATAAGTCGGGGGAAAGTCGGCCGGTACGAGCCCGCTTGCAGTAGGAGGGGGTGACCGCTTAAAGCCATCCCGGCCACACCGGGAAGACTGCCGCGGCAGCCCGCTGTACCGACTGCCAAAACAGGTTGATATCTGGAAGAACACTTGTCGCTGGTCCAGCCGAACCTTGGTGACTCGGCATCCCGGACAACGACTGCGTGCTGTTAGCTATTAGCTCGAGACGAATATGTTTGCAGAATCTGGCAGGTGCATTCCTCCTGAACAAAGGCGTCTGAAATCTGCCCTAACATGACGGCTGAAACCGTGGGACACAAGATCAATAGCGCCGCGTCCGTACGTGCGGTCAATGGTGACACAGCCGCCCGCAAATAGCAAGCGAGAAGATGCGGTTTCTTACCGCCGGCTCCACAAACCATCCGGTCCGGCCCTGGGCGAGTCCCGCTGCCAGCCGACTCAGACGGTGCAAGCGCCCTACTGGCAAAGAGTTGCGATCAGCACCACGGATTCTGCGGAGTTGGGCATCGAAATCCGAAAGAAATTCGAAGTACAAAATCCCCAACAGATTCGAATGACGGAAAAAGGGGAGAAAAGGAAGAAGGGAGAAAGGGAAAACGGAGGACGCGGTAGCATGCCCCCGCGGTGAGCATCTGCCGGCGGATCATGACCCTGGTTTTGCCGGCAGCGGAAGTTATTGCGTTTGCGTTGTGGAGTTCGAATTCGTTGAGGATTTCGCTATCGGGATTTCGAATTCCTGTTTCGCTGTGGCCCAGCGCCACATGAGGGTGGCCGTCTGAGCACTCCACAATCGCCACCACACGATATGCTCGGAAAAGCTTGCTCGTGTGGCGGCGGTCTTGTCGGTCATCGTCGAAGACTCAGGGACGGTCACCGCCGATTCCCACACATATTCTGGTCGGGTGGATTTCGGCGCAGACCTCTTGCCCTTGCTCGATTCCCAGTTCAACAATCGACTCCTTCATGATCCCCGCTGTCATTTCGGGGGTTCCGGATAGCTCAATCGTCACGCGGCAACTCTTGGAGCTGTGCGCCACCGAAGTTACTTTGCCGTAGAGCTTGTTGCAGGAAACGGTAATCATCGCTATCTCTCCTCGCCCATGGGGAATATGCCGGCGCTTGCCTGGCGGGCGTCGCCAAACGGAGCGCCAAACGATCAAATCAGAATGCTGTTGGGCTGCATACCCAAATCGATAAGAACTGTCAGAGGGCCCAATGGTCGACGGACAGGAATCCGTCGAGCTTGCCGCTCTGCTAATGCAGATATGGGAGACGGTTCTCCTGCACCACTCATCTCCCGTCGTTGCCGGCACAGAACGTCACCGGCGTGCAGACCTGCACGAGATATTCGGTTGTCGGGGATATTACACTTTAGGGCTCCACCAGCGGATTTCAAAGTGCCCCCATTGGCGGCACGGGTGACATCCTGAAACGCGACGACTCGGTGGCGCACCCTATCCAACGTGGCGGAAAGTCGCAAGATCAATGGCAGAATGTAGACTGACGAGCCAGGCCGCTTCACAGGACACCTCGAATCGCATGCTTACCGCCGGCTTCCCGACTGCAACAGCGGACGGCTGCCGGACGTTGGAGCCACCGGGCTGGCTGCTTAACCGCCGTAGACTGCGTGGCAAGCTCCGAAAGCCGAGTGGCTGAGCACTTGCCCGGTCGCGTCGCGTAAGCCCCGCGGGCTGGGTGACTGCGCCGTGACATGACAGTACCGCATTATTCTCGCCTTCCATCCATGCGCCGGTTGTCTAGCCCCAAGTTCTTCATCTTGTAGCGAATAATGCGAGGAGTGATGTTCAGCAGGCGGGCCGCGGCAGCGACATTTCCACGGGTCGATTCGAGCGCTTCGCTAATCACTCTCTTCTCCAGCAACTCGACCTGTGACGTCAGTGATGCGGGTGGCAATTGCGGTGACAGGACCGGCACCTGCCGCGCAGCAAGGGGGTCGTGCCGGTGACTCGCTTCATCGCCGGCCACCCGCGCGACCTCCTGGACACGGTTTTCCAGCTCGCGCACCGCGCTGCGCAATCGTCCGTTTTCGAGTTCCAGAGTGTGCCGTTGGGAGGCGGCCAAGCGGCGCGCTTTGACATCAAACGCAATCAAGCTCGCCACGATTTCCAGCACGCAGGTATGGTCTTCCAGCGGCCACCCGCTCTGTTGTGGAATATCCGCGGAGAGCGTCCCCACGACTTCACTATCCAACACGATCGAGACGCACAAGCAGGCCGTTTCCCGCGTCTGGCCAGCTCCAGACTGATAAATACGACTGCGAAATCGCGGCTCACGACCTCTCTCTGGCACGGTCGCCGACGGCCCAGCCGGCACCGCGCCAGCCTTGACCACGGCGGAGATGATTCCTTCGCCCAGTCGATGACGTGGCTCGCCGAAGTCTCCCTGATTCGCACTGCGAGCCGCCTCCACCACCAGCTCCGCCGCGTCAGGGGACACAAGCTGGACGGTGCAGCGCATCATGCCCAGACTCCGCTGCAGCTGACGCAAGACTTCCGACAGCATCCGACGCTGCCCGCTCGGCTTGACCATGAGCGAGCTGATGGTCGCCAGGACCTTCAGGGCCAGCTCGCGGCGGTCCAGTGGATCAGCAGAGTCAGCGGGGTTGTCGTACAAAACGGCCAGTTCCTGCGGAATCATAGATCCTGCTTCCCTTCGAGTATTCCTGTCCATCGATACGGTGGCGGCCGACCGTCAAACGGGCTGACCCCACATCTCGCACGCCTCAATTGCCGCCTTCGGTGCCCCCTCCGATGCAAATTCCGTGCCGCCTGCCGAAATGGCACGCTGCTGGACGCTGAAGCAGCCTCCAAACTGTCGGGCCTACAGACACTTACGCGGTGGCAGCGGAAATCCCAGGACCCGGGACTGCGGCACCGGCTGCCTGTTTATCGGGCAGCCGCTGATACCCTCGCAGCAGCCACCGGTGGCGGCGGGGGAATACGTCGAGGCACGTTTCGCCGTGGCTATCACGAGTGGCGCGTCGACGGGCAACGGTCGCCGGTGTTCCCTGCAGCGACTCGACGCTGATGGACCGACTTGTCCGGATGAAAAACAGCAGAGGGCCTGGCGGAGGCGCACGCAGCCCCCCGGGCACCCAACGAGCGGGAGTGTCGCTACACCCGGCATAACCGGCGCGGATTTTGCCTGTTCCCAAACCGCGAGGTAGACTCCTGAAGACTGGAGTAGGCGCAGGCCACACCGGCCGTGGGCACGCGTCTGCTGTGATAAAAACATCCGCCAGAGGAATGTGGGGGCAGCTGATGAATCCGACCGCTCAAGAGTCGATCCAAGGCATCCTGAACTTCGAAGATTTGCTGGCCCGCTGCCTGGGAAACGTGGACATGGCCGAGCGTATCCTGACGAAATTCCAGGCTCGCATCGGCTTGGATCTGGACGAACTGGAACGGGGCGTCGACCAGCAGAACGCAGGAGCCATTGCCCAGGTCGCACATCGCATCAAAGGGGCGTCGGCCAGCGTCTCAGCTCCTCTCCTCTACGAATTGGCCGCGGAAATCGAGCAACTGGGTCGCGCCGAACGGATTGCGGAAATTCCACCGGGAATCGAGCAACTGCGCAACGAGTGGGCCCGTTTCGTGCAGGGTGTCTCCACGCTGGACCTCGTTCCAGGTATGGCACGGTGAAATGGCAACGTGAGACGGAAGCCGCTATGTCGGAGCCTGACAATTGAACCGAACAACGAAACGCATGCACGTGTTGGTGGTGGATGACGACGACGTCACCGCCACCATTCTGGAGCACTCGTTAACCGAATTCGGTTACGATGTGACGGTCGCCCGCAACGGCCGCGAAGCGTTCAGCATCATCCGCAAGGGTGAGGTCCGGATGGTCGTCTCGGATTGGTGCATGCCGGAGATGAGCGGCGTGGAACTATGCCGTCAGATCCGGCAGCGGCGCAGCGGCACGTATGTGTATGTGATCCTCCTGACCTCGAACAATCGCACCCAGGATGTGGTGGAAGGCCTGAATGCCGGAGCGGACGACTACGTCACCAAGCCCTTCCAGCCGGAGGAACTGCAGGTTCGCCTGCGGGTGGGGGAACGCATCCTGTCGCTGGAAAGCCGCGATCTGACCATCTTCGCGTTGGCCAAGCTGGCGGAATCCCGCGACCCTGACACCGGTGCGCATCTGGAGCGGATTCGCGAATACTGCCGCATCATGGCCGAGGAGATGTCGCGGTTCGACAACCCGCCGCCCGAAATCGACGGCGATTTCGTGCAGATGATCTACCTCACCAGTCCGCTGCACGATATCGGAAAAGTGGGCATTCCGGACAGTATCCTGCTCAAACCCGGCCCGCTAACCGAGCAGGAATTCGAGGTCATGAAGCGGCACACGGTGATTGGCGGAGAAACGCTCGATGTGCTCGCTCAAACGCATCCGGAGGCCCGTTTCCTGTTGCTGGCTCGCGACATCGCGTGGTCGCACCACGAACGATATGACGGTAGCGGTTACCCGCGCGGCCTCACGGGGAGTCAGATCCCGCTCTGTGGCCGGATCGTCGCCGTGGCGGACGTCTACGATGCGCTGACTTCCCGCCGTGTCTACAAGGATGCCTATAGTCACGAAACCGCGGTGTCCATCATCTGCGACGGCCGAGGCAGCCATTTTGATCCCGAGATCTTGGATGCCTTCCTACGACGCCAAAACGATTTC
Source organism: uncultured Planctomycetota bacterium (assembly GCA_963802295.1). Taxonomy (GTDB): domain Bacteria; phylum Planctomycetota; class Planctomycetia; order Pirellulales; family Pirellulaceae; genus JAJRVM01. The sequence continues at coordinate 240,884 of CAWDIM010000027.1, forward strand.
AAACGCCTTAAGGAAGCGCTGGCCGAACCCCTGCAGGTATCCGACCAACTCCCCTTCGCGACACTGTGCGGCTGCGCGACGAGCTGAGCGGCCGGCGTTCCATTCCCATCGATCGGCATGATCGGGCATCCCCCCAGATCTCCTGGCAGCGTTGCGCCCGGGAGTCGCCGGCAAACAGGCAACCCGGCACGCAGCATACGCGTCACCAGCGGGCCAAGAACCGGAGCATCCGCCGACTGCGGTCCCGTGGGCAAGCTACACTTCAGTGGCCACCTGAATCCGTGCGCCCGGCAGCTGCCTGAGCCGTGAACCGTCAGGAGACAGACCCCTGCAATGCGGCCGCGAGACGCGATGCGGCCGGCGTGCGTTTGCGACCGTCGCGCGGGGCGAGAACCCCAGCCCCCCCGCGCCGGCAGCCCTCACGATCGATTGAACCCTGACCAGCGAACCCTGACCGGCGAACCATGACCAGCGAATCATGACCAGCGAATCGGCGCCAGTGAACTTCTGCGACCACGGCGACAACGGTGACCCCTTGTCGGCACTTGGCGTAGCGGTGCGGCACGAGGTCGTGTTCAACCGGCGCTACCAGGCCGTGCGTCTGCTCAAGGAAGATGCGGCCGCCCAGACCCTGGTGGCACACGATCTTCAGGGGGGCGGGCCGGTCATCATCAAGACGATCCGGCGGTCGCTCATCCCCGATGGAATGCAGATGCGACTGGAGCAGGAGTGCCGCCAGTTGCGCGAGTTCCATCATCTGGAACAGTCGCCACTGTTGGACATCGGGACCGATGGAGATCAGCTCTACCTGGTCATGCCGTACGTGCCCGGCAGTTCGCTCGAATCGCGGCTAAAAGACGGTCCGTTGAGCGTGCGCGACACGCTCTCGGTAGGCGTTTGCTTGTTGCATGCCTTGCGTGCCTTGCACATGCGCCGCATCTTGCACCGGAACATCAAGCCGGGCAATGTCATTATCGACAGTCGCTGCACGCCGCTGCGCGCGACTTTGATCGATATCGGCCTGGCACACACGGTCCTGGCCAACACGCTCTCCGACAAGCTGGCGGCGACGGCCGTGCTCTACACATCTCCCGAGCAGGCTGGGGCGATGGACGTCGACGTGGCAGAGCCGTCGGACCTGTATTCCGCCGGCATCCTGCTGTACGAGTGCCTGGCGGGACACACGCCTTTCTCGGGCGACACGGTCGGGAAACTACTATTCGAACACATGACGGCCCCCGTCCCGCAGTTGGACGCCCACGGCGTGAACGTGCCGCGAGTGCTGGAGGAAGTCGTCCAGCGACTGTTGCACAAAGACCCCCGCGACCGCTACCAGTCGGCCGACGGGGTGCTGGCCGATCTGCAAGCGATCCTCGCCGGCCTGGAGCGGGGCGAACGCGACCTGCACATGACCGTCGGCTCGTCGGATCTCCGTTCCAGTCTCACCGAACCGGCACTGGTGGGCCGCAACCGGGAACTGGAACGATTCGAGCAGTGTATCGAGCGAGTGCGTGGCGGGAAACCGAGTCTGGTCCTGGTCGAGGGGGAATCGGGGAGCGGCAAGACCCGCTTGCTGGTCGAAATGGCCCGCCGAGCGGTCCGCGAGAATCTGTGGGTCTTGCGCGGGATCGCGTCGAGCGACCTGGGGCAACACCCTTTCCAACTGCTCGACGGCATCGTGGATGAGTTCGTCCAGGAAGCGCAGGCACATCCGCAGGTCGAGGAAGCGGTCCTCGAACGACTGGGCATTTACCGGGATGGCGTGATCGCCGCCCTCCCCCATGTCGCGGAAGCCCTGGGCTGGAACAGCAGCAGCCAGAACATGCCGGAGCAATTCGGCGAGAACCGCAGCGTGCAGGCGTTGGCCCATTTCCTCCACACACTCGGCACTCCCGCCCGTCCCGCCCTGATCATCCTGGACGACTGTCAGTGGAGTGACGAACTGACAACGAAGTTGATTGACCGCTGGGACACGATTCGGACAGAAAAGGAGGCGGAAGACTCCCACGTGCTGCTGGTCCTCGCGTTTCGGTCGGAGGAGGTGCCGGCCGACCACAGCCTGCGGCGACTCACTGCCCAAGCCCATCTGCGTCTGGGACCTTTCTCGGCCGGAGAAATTCGCCAGTTGGCCGAATCGATGGCCGGCCCCCTCCCCGACCAGGTCGTCGATGTCGTGCGGGAACTGTCGGAAGGCAGCCCGTTCATGGCGTCGGCCGTGCTCCATGGACTCGTCGAATCCCGGGCGCTGGTACCCGACCGTGATGGCTGGCGGGTGGAGCCGCTGGCGATCGCCAACTTGCAGTCGTCCAGTCAAGCCGGTTCGTTTCTCACCCAACGCATCGAACTACTGCCGCGGTCCACCGTCCAGTTGCTCAGCAGCGGTGCCGTACTGGGAAAAGAATTCGACCTGTCGTTCGCCGCGCGGCTGGCCTGCCAGACCCCGTCGCATTCGATATCGGCGTTGAACGAGGCGCGGAGCCGGCACATGATCTGGGTGCGGGCCAATGGATTCCAGTGCGTCTTTGTCCACGACAAGATCCGGGAAGCGCTGTTGATGCGCCTGCCGCCAGAGGAACGAACCGAGCTGCATCGCCGCGCGGCGGTATACCTGCAGCATCACGCGCCGCAACGTGTCTCGGAACTCGCCTACCACTTCGATGCGGCGGGAGACAGCCGGCAAGCGCTCGGCTACGCCCTGGAAGCGGCCAACCAGGCCCGCGCTCGTCATGCCCTGGAGATTGCCGAGCAGCAATATCGCATCGCCCAGCGAGGCGCGGCCACCGCCCCCACGCAGATCCGCTTCCAGATTGCCGAAGGGCTGGGTGATGTGCTGATGCTGCGCGGCAATTACGATGCGGCCGAGGCACTGTTCGAACGGGCGGCAGCGCTGGCTGAGGGCAAGGTGGCCCGCGCCCAGATCTGCGGGAAGCTGGGTGAACTGTACCAGAAGCGAGGAGCGATCCAGCGGGCCATCGAGTACATCGAAGAGGCGTTGCGCAGCTTGGGGCAGATCGTCCCCCGCTCGGACCTGATGTCGTTCCCGCTGCTGTTCTGGGAAGTCTGGATTCAGCTGGTCCATACGCTGTTGCCACGCGTGTTCGTGCATCGCCGCCAACGCCAACCGAGCGAAAGCGAACAGCTGACCGCGCGCCTGTTCAACGGCCTGGCACTGGCCTACTGGTATGGCCGCAGCACCTACATCTCGCTCTGGGCGCATCTGCGCAACATGAACCTGGCAGAGCGGTACCCCCCCACCCTCGAACTGGCACATGCCTACTCATCCCATGCCGTGGCCATGGGGGTCATTTCGGGCTTCAGCCGCGGATTGATCTCCGGTCTGAAAAGGGGGATGAGCTATGCCCGAAAATCGCTGGAAATCCGCAAGTCATTTGGCGATCTGTGGGGACAAGGCCAATCGCTCCACTATTCCGGCATCCTGCTCTACACGGAATCACGCTTCACGCAGTGCGTCGAAGCATGTCGCGAAGCATTGCGGCTGCTGGAACGCACCGGCGACTATTGGGAAGTCCACACAGCCCGGTACCAGGTGGCCGCATCACTCTATCACCTTGGCGATATGCGCGGAGCGATCGAGGAAGCGAAACGCAATTACCGGTCCGGTCTGGAATTGGGGGATGAACAGGCTTCCAGCATCATTCTCGACGTCTGGTCCCGTGCCACGGGGGGGATGATTCCCAAGGAGATCGTGGCGGGGGAACTGGCCCGCGAACGGAAGGACACACAGAGTATCGCTCAGGTACTGCTGGCCGAGGGCGTGCGCAGGCTGGGCAATGACGAGGTGCCGGAAGCGACCGAGTTGATTGAGCGGGCCGTCCAGCTGATCAACGAGACACACGTTAAAACGGTCTACACGGTTCCCCTGCTGGCATGGTTGGTCACCTGCCGCCGCCGGATGGCGGAATCGTGCAGTCTGCTGACCCCCAAAGTCCGTCGACTGTGGCTGCATCGCGCCCGGCAATCAGTGCGTCAGGCGCTGCGGTCGGCGTGCATCTGTCGCAACGATATCCCCCAGGTCCTGCGGGAGTACGGGCTGATCCTGGCCATGCAGGGGCGGCTGCGCAAGTCGCAACGCATGTTTGCCAAGAGCCTGGCGCTGGCCCGCAGCATGGGGGCCAGTCACGAATACGCGCTGACGCTCAAGGCGCGCAGTGAAATCGGCTTGGAGGCCGGCTGGCCCGATTCCGCCATGCAGCTGGCGGAAGCCACTGAGTTGCTCGGCGAACTGGCCCTCCAGCACTCGGCGGTCAGCGCCGAGGAAGCGGATATCGCGGAATCCACGACGTTATCGCTGGTCGACCGGTTCGGCACCGTGCTCGACTCCGGCCGCAAAATCGCCTCCGCCCTCTCGCCCGACGATGTATTCGCCGAGGTCCGCCAGGCCGCTCGACAACTCCTGCGTGGCGAACACTGCCTGCTGCTGCAGATCCACCAACTCGGTGAACTCCTGCAGATCTCCCCCTTTGAAGGAGAACCAGACAACGAATTCCACCGGGAGATGGTCGAGCGTTGTGCGCGGGAAGGACGCGCAATCGCCTTCGCCGACACCACCACCGCCGGCCGCCACACGCACGAGGCCACCGCCCACGGCGGCTCGGCTCTCTGCGTCCCCATCTTCGTGCGCGGCCGCGCCATTGCCTGTGTCTACGTCGTGCACCGGCACATCCGCCAACTGTTCGGCCCCGATGAAGAACGCCTCGCCAGTTTCATTGCCGTGCTGGCCGGCGCCGCCCTGGAAAACGCCGAAGGCTTCCAACAACTGCAAAGCCTCAATGAGACGCTCGAGCAACGCGTGGCCGAACGTACCGCGGCGGCCGAAGCGCGGGCCCGCGAACTGGCCGAATCAAACGATGAACTGGAACGACTCACGAGGGAACTGATCCAGACCGAAGATAGCCTCCGCCAGGCCAAGGACGCGGCCGAGGCGGCCAATCAGGCCAAGAGCCAGTTCCTGGCCACGATGAGCCACGAGATCCGCACGCCGATGAACGGGATCATGGGCATGTGCGAACTGACACTCAAGACGCCCCTGAATCAACAGCAACACGCCTACCTGAATACCGTCCACCAGTCCGCCGAAGCACTGATGCGACTGCTCAACGATATCCTCGATGTATCGAAGATCGAAGCTGGCAAAATGGAGCTGGAATATTCCACCTTCGACCTGCATCAGGTCGTCATCGACACCGTTCGCATGCTCGGCGCGGCGGTCACCCGCAAGAGCGTCGAACTGGTCTGCCGGATCGCCCCGCATGTTCCGCAGCACGCGATCGGTGACGCCGGCCGCGTACGACAGGTCATTATCAACCTGGTCGGCAACGCCCTGAAGTTCACGGTCGAAGGCGAGGTCTTCGTCGATGTGTCGGTCGAACGCCTGGCCGGCGATGGGATCGAAATCCACTTCACGATTCGAGATACGGGCATCGGCATCCCGCCAGAGAAACAGCAGCGGATCTTCGAGTCCTTTGCCCAAGCCGATGCCTCGACTACGCGCCGCTTCGGCGGCACCGGACTGGGACTGGCGATTTCCACTCAACTGGCCGAACTCATGCATGGGTGCGTGTGGCTCGAAAGCGAAGTCGGCAAGGGAAGCACCTTCCATTTCACCGCCCGCTTCCAACTGGCACCCGACGCCATGGCAGCCAATACGCCGGCCCCGCTTTCCTCACACAGTGACAGCGACACGAAACGCCTGCTCTTGATCGACTACCACACCACCAGCCGCGAAACGTATGAAGAGATTCTCACGGCGATCAACACGCAGGTCACATCGGCGGCCAGCGTCCGTGTCGCCACGCAACAACTGTGGCAGGCCGTCGCCGAGCAGTCGCCGATCCAGCTGGTGGTCATTGTCGGACGCGCCAACCCGGATCTCTCGGCCGCGCGGATCGCTCAGTGGATGAGCGCTGCCTGCGACACGCGTTCGCTCCCACTGCTGCTCATCTCGGCCCCCGGCGACCTGGATCCACTGCTGCACACCAATGCCTGGTCGCGCGTGCGGCAAGCCAACGGCCCCCTGCACCTACGCGAAATGCTGGCCTCTGTGCACGAAATGCTGGCAGAACATCCCGCCCCAAACGCCGCCGCCACCTCCTCCCGTACCCCGCCCCCCTGCCGCCCGCTGCAAATCCTGCTGGCCGAAGATTGCCACGTGAACCGTGAAGTGGCCGTCGGTCTGCTGCAACTGCGCGGCCATCAGATTCAGATGGCCGAAACCGGACAGGAAGCGATCGAGGCGTTTCTGCGGCGATCGTTCGACGTGATCCTGATGGACGTCGAAATGCCCCTCATGGATGGCCTGGACGCGACACGCTTGATTCGAGCCGCCGAAGAAACCCGCTCACGACGCACTCCCATCATCGCCATGACCGCACATCCGGAAAGCGGTTTTCAGGAAGCCTGCCGACAGGCCGGCATGGACGGCTTTATCAGCAAGCCGATCGAGCCGGATAGTCTCTATCGTGTCGTCGAGTCAGCGGCAGCGGCCGAGCCCGTGTTGGTCGAGTGACCGCGTGCATCGTCCATCACGTTCCCCGCGGCGTCACGTATTCGCTGTCCCGACTTCGCCACCACAAGTACTCTGCCCCCAACTCAATCCCCCAAAAAAATCCCGGAAAAAAACCCGAAAAAATCCCTCCCCTCCGCCCTACAATCGGACCACCGCCCAACCGGTCCGTCCGTAACGCTCCTTCGTGGCCAAGCTCATCCCCTGCAAGGGTTCTTTTCTTGCGAATCGGCACAAGGTGGCGTGACTCTTCCAACGCGCCAGCCCGGACCTGGCGAAAGCCGCGGCGCAGCGCGGTGGGGTCATCCGTAACGGCGCCGAGCCGCCGTAATTGAAACGACCGGTACCGTTTATCAACCCGCGGCTCCACAACGCGTATCGCCGCGCTCTCCTTGAATAACGGGCGTTTGGAGTTGAAGGACGCTTTGCTACATTGATTCCAGATCGATGTCATACTGCTTCGCCCAGTGCGTCCAAGACAGAGCGTTTGCGGCGACCTGGCGCCAACTTGCGAGGCCTCAGCGGGGCCAGCGCGTCGGACCTCGAAGGTGGCACACCGAAAACCATGCGACGCGTGGCAGCGTCAGGCGACGGCGCAGCATGTGGCAGTACACTTGTTTTTGCGTTCCTACGGACTTCCCAAGAGGTCTGTCATGATTAAGCGACTTTCCGAAGATTTGGGGCAAACCATGCGCAAGACCACCATCCACTCCCACGATCCAATGTCCGGGCACCATACGCAACAGGCACCCGTGTATCCCACCAACACCGTGTGCCAAGGTGACAACCTGTGCCAAGACAACCTGTGCCAAGACAACTTGATCGAGCAGCAATGGGACGAAGCTATCGAACGATGCAACCGCGAACTCTCGGATATCGCCCTGCGATGTGAGCTGCCGGATGCGGATTGGGACGGGCTGTTTCAGGAACTCACGGACCAGCTTCACCGTGTGGAAGCCTACTGCCGAGCCCTGGAGACATCGCTCGGCAATGACACCGACACCATTCGCAGGAAGCAGGCCGAGTTTCGTCAGCAGACCGATCCGCTATTTTCTCGCAGTTACCTGATGAATCGAGCGCGGACGTGGCCGCGGGGATACCCGGGAGATTATGAGATTATCGAGCGAGTCTACAACAACCAGGCGGTCTCGCCAGGCGTCGGACAACTCCTCGACCGCTATTTCCTCGCCTCCACCCTCGCACAAGGGATTCAGCAGCGTCGCGAGAAAATGCGGACATTGCTGACAGAGGAATTGCAGCGCCGCACCGCCGCACGGGTACTCAACATCGGCTGCGGGCCCTGCCGCGAGGTGCTGGAACTCTCACCCGTCATCCAGCAATGCAACGCCTGCTTCACGAATGTCGACTTCGACACCGACGCACTGCTGTTCTCCGCCCAACGACTGCAGCACGCCGCACTTCGAGACCAGATTGAGTTTCGTCAATACAACGCCATCCGCATGATCAACACGCAGAAGAACATCCGCGAGTTCGGTCGTTTCGACATCATTTACACGATCGGTCTGCTCGATTACCTCAGTGACGATATCCTCGTCCGGTTGATCCGCTCGCTCTACGCCACCCTGCAACCGGGAGGTGTGCTGATCGCCGTGTTCAAAGACTGCGAACAGTATGACACGGAAGACTATCATTGGCTCGTCGATTGGACGGGGTTCCTGCAACGAACCGCCCAGGAGAGCCGGCAATTGCTGGACAAGGCCGGCATTCCAGACGAGGCCGTTACCGTACAGCGGACGAGCGATGGCGTGATGATCTTCTATCGCCTGCTGCAGACCGCCGACACAACAATCGGCTCCACCCTGCAAGGTCCCCACGACCGCCGGCAAGACATCAGCTCGCCGCCACAGCACGTACGTCTGCAGCGGCCTGACCATAACACGCTGGCGTTCCTGGCACAACAAGAAACGCCACGACGGGATCCATGAACGGAAGCCGCGCAGCGGTCGCCGCGCGATCCGAAATCCCCCGAGTGCCCTCGATCGAGGGCACTCGCTTCGATCGAACAACTGTGGTACCTCCGCGCGACCTGACGTCTGACGGCGTCAAGCCACGTCGTGACCACGACATGTCCCACACCTCATTCGTGTCGACACCGCGCGGCATCGATCCTGGCGTCCTCAACTTCCGCTCGCTAACGGCGCACGCTGCTCAACCCCGCAGCCGAAACCACGTCCACGCGATTGTCAATCCGCGCGACGCCCGGAACATCCTTCAGTATCGACTGCAGCACCTGCTTGAGGTAGAAACTCGGTACGTTTCCACGGAGCGTCAAGACTCCTTCCCGATAGTCGCACGCAATCTCACGCCAATGACGCGTGAAGTGGCAACTGCGTGACAACGTCGACTTGACGTGATCCAACACCTCGCCAGTAAAACCTGCCGCTTCGTCGATGCGAATGCGATTGCGACTGTCAATCATGCTTTCCATCGCCATCCCTTTCCTCGCTCGGGACTATCCTGAATTCGCTTCGACTCCTCCTGGCCTCTACTTCGCCCAACCATAAGGATATCCGGTCGAATACCCCATTCACAACACCAATCGCCATAATCGGCGCGGCGAGCCCCTCTATCGAGTTAACGAAGCTCAGCGGCCAGCCGTGACGTCCAGCCCGCTCCGGAATGGTCGGATACCGACCGAGATGGCCACAGCGAAGGTCTCGGCGTGGACGGCGCGTCTTGAGCGAGCCCCACGCCGGCACACATTGGGGCACGGCCGTCACCCAGTTCCTCCATGCTTCAACTGGAAATAGCCGAACCGCGGGCCGCGTCGTCACGCGGGCACGGCAGACCAAGAGGGCCGCGCCCGACCAGCGATCCTGGCGCACCGCGGTGGTGTTGCCGGACTGGCCCTACGGCGCCGATACACCGCCGCACCTCGGGAAGTGGAACACCGCATTTCGTCCAACCGTGTTTCTGGTTGCCCACGACTGGCGCGGTCTGTCGGGCAGATCGCGAAACGTCCTGATCTCGTGGCGGCCTCGGGCTCCCACTTCCAGGTGTGATCGCAGCGAGGTTTTGCGTGCACCTTCGGCGGGCCGGCCAGAGGCACTAGCGGCGGACAACGAGCGCAGCGCTGCCACGTGTGAAGTCACGAAAACTGGGGGCCGCGGTCCCGCGGTAGTAGCGACGACGAACCGTGTTGCCGTAGAAGTGCAGTGGCCGATACGAGCGGTGCAAAATGTCCGTGTCCTGGACCTGCTCGCGCGCGGCGCCAAACTTGACCACTCGTCCTTCCCAGCCCGGTTCACCGGCCATCGCAGCGGTCGTGACGAGCAGGCTGCCAACAACAATCATCTCTGCAAGTAGCTTTCTCATGGCGATCTCACTCCAATCGACTGAGTCTCTCCGGGAACAGTATTGCCTCGATTTGCACCTATCGGGATGGGTATCCCCGACATCACATCGTGAAATCGAACAGAGAAATATAGGTTGCCATTCCGCAACGTGAGGCGATTTCTGCCCGTACCGCGCCCGCCGCTAGCGACTTCGTTGCCGCGCGGGCTTTGTCACAGCCAACAACTGGGGGGAGCACGGGCTCTGCCCAGTGCAGTGATGGACGGTATTGACAGCTAATCACTGGCAAAGCCAGTGCCACCCAACACTGGCAGAGCCAGTGCCACCCAATGCCGCACACCCGGTTGGCTGCTGATCCGGTGTGGGCGGTCGTAGGGGTGATAACGACACCCCGGGGGCTGAGACCGCGATCAAGAATGGCCAATTTGGGGAATGACCCATTGGCTGCGGCCGACGAAGCGCAGGCAGGCGTTGAGCACTTCGGCATCGTCGCTGAATCCGCTCGCGGCAAAGTCGGGCCGCGCGTCATTGCTCTTCGTGAAATACTGCATGACACCGCGCAGCCAAGACTGCTCGACTGGCGAGAAGGCGTCCCATTCAGCAACGACGCGATCCAACACGTGGCAGATGACCTCGGCCAGACTGACATCCAGCTCCGGGTGCTGAGCATGTGCAGCTTGCACATCCTCCAAGTGCGCATAGGCGGCCTGCAGCAGTCGCTCGGGGGACAGCAACTGCCCGCGTTCGACATGCTCTTCCAGCCGAGCCAGTTGGCGCAGGCTCAGTCCAACTGGTCGATGTATCTGCTCTTCGCTCACGGCGTTTCTCCCGGACAGCACCGGTCGCTCAATCCGCAGTGGGGCCGCTACCGTGCGCGGCGGATCGATGGAATCAGCGTCTCCTATTCTAGCACATGCCTCGCCCCGTGACAGACCGCGGCGAGAGAACAGCGTGTCACCACCGTGGCCCCTCACCGCTTGGCCTGCTCTGGGCGGCGGCAGGGCGGGAGCCGGGCAGGGTCCGCGTCCCGCTGCGTCGGGGCGCACGGCACTGCGTGACAGGAGCCTGGGGAGTGGCCCACGAGAGACACGGCAGATTTGCGCTGGCCCCGCAGCCCCTCATCTTGCTGCGCCCCACCGCGCCGCTCACGCACCCCGCGCCGGTCACACAGCGGCTCGCTCGAGTGCGGCTGGCGGACCGAGTGGTGATGAGGTCCTGGCCGGTGTACAATCGGGGCTTGCAGGTCGACACTCGCCGTCATGCCGCAGTTCCCTGCCTGCCCGCTCCCGCCCGCTGGTCGTCCCATTACTTGAAGGAGGAACTCATGATCCGCTACTCACGCCGTCGCTTCCTGGGTAATTCGCTGGCCGCTGCCGCGGCGATTTCCGTGGCTCCGCACTTTGCCCGGGCTCAGCATCCCAACGAGACACTGGGAGTCGCGGTGGTGGGCGTGCGCGGACGCGGCGAGAATCACCTCAGTGCCTACGTGGCAGACCCGCGCACGACGGTGTTGTACGTGGTTGACATCGACGAGAAGGTGGGCCAGAGCCGCTGTGAGAAGGTGGCGGAAAAACAGGAGTTCAAACCGAAATACGTGCGCGACATGCGCGAGGCGTTTGCCGATCCAAGCGTCGATATTGTCAGCACGGCAACGCCCAACCACTGGCACGCCCTGTGTGGCATCTGGGCGATGCAGGCCGGGAAGGATGTCTATATCGAGAAGCCGGTCTGTCATGAGATCGCCGAAGGACGAGCGCTGATTGCGGCGGCGGAGAAGTACCAGCGGATGTGCCAGGTCGGGACGCAGTGCCGCTCGAGCACAGCGGTGCGGGACGCGGTGCGGTTCATGCAGGAAGAAAAAGGGATCGGCGAAGTTCGTTTTGCGCGGGCTGTGCTACAAGCGACGCCCCTCGATTGGTTCGCTGGGCGACTTCCCGATCCCCGATGCCGTGGATTTCAATCTCTGGTCCGGCCCGGCGCCGTTCACCGAGCCACGCCTCACGCGCCCGCAATTCCATTACGACTGGCACTGGCAGCGGCTCTACGGCAACGGCGATTCGGGGAACCAGGGTCCTCACCAGACCGATATCGCGCGGTGGGGACTGGGAATCACTTCGCACCCGATCAGCGTCATCACCTACGGCGGCCGGCTCGGTTATCAGGCGGAACGCCAAGATCCCGCGTATGTCGATGCGGGCAACACGCCCAATACGGAAGTCACGATCTTCGACTACGTCGACAAGTGCATCGTCTTCGAGACCCGCGGCTTGTCCGTCAAGAACTCGGCCGATGAGGAGCTCAACAAGCTGTTTCAGTCGACCGACGGGAACAAGGTGGGTGTCGTCTTCCACGGTTCGGAAGGGTACGTGGTGCAGAAGGAGTACGATTACTGTATCGCGTATGACAAGGAGATGCAGGTCATCCAGGAGTTCCGCGGCAGCGGCGATCATTTCCAGAATTTCATCGATGCCTGCGTCAGCCGCAATCGCGAGTCGCTGCACGCGGATGTGGTCGACGGACACCTCTCGGCAGCCATGGCCCATCTGGGGAACATCTCGTACTACCTCGGCGAACAGCATTTCGTTTCGCCGGCCGAACTCAAGGAGGCCGTGGCCGGCGTCAAGTCGCTGGACGACAACGAAGCCACCGTCGAACGAACGGTCAAACACCTGGTGGACAATCAAGTCGATCTCGAAAAATATCCGCTCTCGCTCGGTCCGCTGCTCAAGTTCGATCCCCAGCAGGAGGTTTTTCCCGAGTCACCCGCAGCCACGGCCATGGTCACGCGCGAGTATCGAGATGGCTTCGCCTGCCCCACCCAGGACCAGGTCTAACCGACGGCCGGCCAGCCGCGTAGCGACGATTACCCGAACAACTGGGCGACGAGTTCGCGAAAATCGCTGAAACGCAGGGCCTGCGGTCCGTCGCTCAGGGCCTGGTCCGGGTCGGGATGAATCTCGACCATCAGTGCATGCGTCCCCACCGCGCGGGCGGCGAGGGACAACGGAAGAACCAGGTCGCGCTGTCCGGCGGCGTGCGAGGGATCGACCAGAATGGGGAGGTGGGTCAATTTCCTGAGAATCGAGATGCCCCCCAGGTCGAGCGTATTGCGGGTCGTGGTCTCGAACGTGCTGATGCCGTGCTCGCAGAGCATCACCTGCTGGTTCCCGCGGGCCATGATGAACTCGGCCGCGTCCAGCAGCTGTTCCAACGACGCGGACATGCCGCGGCGAAGGATGACCGCATGATGCAAGCCCCCCACTTCGTTCAACAGCGGGTAGTTCTGCATATTCTGATGCCCAATGACCAGGACGTCGGCCAACTGGGCCACGCGTTCGACATCCGTCGGTGAAATCACTTCGGTCGCCACCGGCAGATCGTACTCGCGCCCCGCCTGGGACAACAGTTCCAATCCTTGCCAACCAAGCCCTTGAAAGCCCTCGGGAGCGATGTGCGGCTTGAAGCACCCGCCGCACAGGATCTTGCCGCCGCATTCCTTAACTTGCCGCGCAGGCCACGATCTGCGCCTGCGACTCGACGGCCGCCGGGCCGGCGATCACGACCAGATCGGGCCCGCCAATCTGTGCACTTCCGATGCGGATCAGCGTGTCGTGGCGTTTTGTCTCGCGACTGGTCAAGCGGTAACTTCGCTTCCCGGGCTCGCCGTGCCCGGCGGGCCGCGTCTCCCCTGCCCCGTCAGCCAACACGGCCCCGTCAGCCAACACGGTAGCCGCCGCGCTGTGCTTCTCTCCCACCAGGGTCTTGATGGTCGGGGCGGTCTTCTCACGGCTCTCGATGGGATAACTCCCCAGCATCTTCAGAAAGCTCGTCGCCCCGCGCAGTTCCACCAGTGCCTCGTCCACACGCGGCTCGGCCACGTTGCCCTCGAAGTCGATATAGAACACGTACTCGAAACGCGCCCGCGCCGCGGCCGCGATTCGAGCTTGGTCATGTTGATGCCATGACGCTGCAGCACGACCAGCGCCTGCATCAGCGCGCCCGCCTCGTGGGCCGTGGCAATAATCAACGAGGTCTTCGCCGGGATACGGAGGTCGACGTTGATGGCTTTGGGAGCCACCACGATGAATCGCGTCAGATTATCGGGCTGGTCCGTGATATCTCGTTCCAGGACCTTCAGGCCGTAAAGTCGCGCCGACTCTTCGCTGGCGATCGCCGCCTGGGACAGATCTTGATCCTCCTTGACCTTGCGGACGGCCAGGGCCGTGTCGACCATCGGCTCCTTCTGGCAGTTCTCCAGCTGAGCCAGAAAGCGGCTGCACTGGGCTAACGCCTGCCACTGGGAGAGCACCCGCCGGATTTTGGAAAGTGGAATCACCTCGATGGCCAGCAAGCAATGCCGGATCTGAAAAATGTCCTCGCCGACAATATTCAGCTTCGTGTGCAGCAACAGATCGTAAACCTCGTTGATCACGCCGGCCGTGGTGTTCTCGACCGGCAGCAACCCGTAGTCCGCCACACCCTCCTCGACCGCCTGCACGACTTCCGCAAACGTCGGGTAGCCCATGAACGTGCTGACTTCCTCGCGGTCCGCAAAATACTTCCGGGCCGCCATGTGACTGAAGTTCCCTTCCATGCCCTGGTACGCAATACGCACCGAGTCGGCGGTCGCCGCGGGATTGCGGCTGCGCTGCAGATATAGTTGCTGCGCCTTCAACGAGTCATCGATGATCTCATGAAAAATCTTGGTCACGGCGTGCGCATCCAATCCGATCCGGCGGCCTTTGGCAATCAACCTGGCCAAGAGCTGCTCTTCGCGATGCGCATCGCGCAACTGCAAATCCTTCAGATCCTTGTACTGGATCACCCCTCCCACCAACTGCCGGCGGCGTGCCAACAGCTCCAGGATCCGGTCATCCACTTCGTTGATATCGTCTCGAAACTTCTTCAGGTCCATGGTCAACAGCTATTACGAGAGAAACGTCGACGGCCAGCCTCTGCGCCAGGAAACACTCCACGGCCGCGGGGTGGCATGCGTCAAGTTTACACGGAATGCCACCCGGTGCATGAGCCCAGACACCCAAGAAATCTCACCTCGCAAGACGATTTCCACCGAGCTCGTCTCGGTGGGATCACAACTGGCCAGCTACCCAGCATCCACTTCCCAAGACGATTTCCACCGAGCTCGCCTCGGTGGGATCACAACTGGCCAGCTACCCAGCATCCACTTCCCAAGACGATTTCCACCGAGCTCGTCTCGGTGGGATCACAACTGGCCAGCTACCCAGCATCCACTTCGCAAGACGATTTCCACCGAGCTCGCCTCGGTGGGATCACAACTGGCCAGCTACCCAGCATCCACTTCCCAAGACGATTTCCACCGAGCTCGTCTCGGTGGGATCACAACTGGCCAGCTACCCAGCATCCACTTCGCAAGACGATTTCCACCGAGCTCGCCTCGGTGGGATCACAACTGGCCAGCTACCCAGCATCCACTTCCCAAGACGATTTCCACCGAGCTCGCCTCGGTGGGATCACAACTGGCCAGCTACCCAGCATCCACTTCGCAAGACGATTTCCACCGAGCTCGTCTCGGTGGGATCACAACTGGCCAGCTACCCAGCATCCACTTCGCAAGACGATTTCCACCGAGCTCGTCTCGGTGGGATCACAACTGGCCAGCTACCCAGCATCCACTTCGCAAGACGATTTCCACCGAGCTCGTCTCGGTGGGATCACAACTGGCCAGCTACCCAGCCCCTCACAATTGCACGCTCTTCAATTCTTTGGAGATCAACCGTCGATTGCCTGGCTGTATATCGTGTAACGTGTTACTCAGCATTCAGCTTGAACCAGACCTAGGTATCGAATCTTCACACCCTCTCGCGGATAAACTAAATGCGGCCTGTGGCCGCAACCAAACAGGAAATTCGAAATCCTAAATTCGAAATCCTAAACAAACTCGAAAGACAAAAGCACAAGCACAAGCATAAGAAAAAACCTCCGCTGCCGGCAAAACCACGGTCATGATCCGCAAGCAGATTCTCACCGCGAGAGCAAGCTACTGCGTCCTTCCTCCCTTCCTCCCTTCCTCCCTTTCCTCCCTTCCTCCCTTCCTCCCTTCCTCCCTTCCTCCCTCCCTTCCTCCGTTTGTTCCTTTAGTTCCGAGATTTGAATTTGTGTGGGACTTCCGGCCTTAGGTGCAGTGCGTGAGGGCGATTGCATCAGGCTGCTTGGGGGAGGAGAATCAGGCAGCAGAATTTGGGTACGATTCGGCGCACCTTTTTCGTGTCGTGCACGAGAGTGACGCGAGAACACTCAAGCAACTGTTGCGGTCGTCGCCAGACGGTGGGTAGCGTTGGACTTCCCTTGACCCCCGCGCTTGCCGAACCAATGCTCTGCTCGGGAAAGGACCCTTGAAATGACGATTTTCACTCCCCTGCTGCTGATTACCGCCGCGATTGGCTCGGCAACCGAAGACGTGCCGTACGGTGTGGGCGAATGGCCAGAGGCCATGGGAAACCACCGTGCACGAGTGCGCGTCGAGCAACCTGCTGAGCGCCGTATGGGTACATCTTCCGTGGCGCCGGCGGGATGCGGCGCCTGACCGTGTTGATATCCTCGTGATCGACGCCGCCACGAATCAGCGGATCGAGAACGTTCTGCGGGTGAACATCCAGCGCGAGTTTGGGGATCTGCTGTTTCAGCCGGTCACTGTCCCCGGCGAGTATTTCGTCTATTACTTGCCCTACAAGACGGAAGGCCCGTGGTACTTTCCGACGACAGCCTACTTGCCGCCGAGCAACACGGCCGAAGGGGCGTGGATCGAGGCCTGCCAGCCTCTGGCGAGTCAATTGCGAGAAGGGAACGGAGTCGATCTGCCCACCGCGCGCGTGCTCGAATTCCAAGCCATCAACGCTTTTCACCGCTTCGATCCGATGGAAGTCGTCGCCTCGGCCGAAGAGCTGAAGATGCTGCAGACCAGTCACTCCGAGAGACCCTACCTGGTCTTTCCCGAGGACCGCCAGTACCCCATCCGCATGCCCGACTCGCTGCCGCTCCGCTGGGTGCGCAGCGGACCGAGCGAAGCCTTTGCGGGCGAGGCTTGCCGGGGCGAGTTCTTCACATGGCAGTTTGGCGTGTACGCCAGTCGCCAGGAGCTGGCAGGGATCACGGTGGAATTCCACGATCTGACATCGGTCGAGGGTCCGGCCGGCGAGTTGATTCCCGCGTCAGCGCTGCGCTGCTTCAATCTCACTGGTACGGACTGGCTGGGGCGACCGCTGAACAAGGTTGTCAACGTGCCGCTGGGCCAGGTGCAAGCACTCTGGTGTGGTGTCGCCGTTCCCCGCGGTATCACGCCAGGAACCTATCGAGGCACGGTGACTCTCGGAGCCAGCCACGCTCCGCCCACGCCGATCTCGTTGACGTTGAACGTCTCCGAGGAGGTCCTGGAGGACGCCGGCGACGGGCAGCCATGGCGTCATTCGCGGCTGCGCTGGCTCGACTCGACAATCGGCTTGGACGACGAGGTATTCCCGCCGTACACGCCGGTCCGGGTGATGGATCGTGATCTCGCCATCCTCGGTCGCTCCGTGAGGCTGGCGGACAGCGGCCTGTTGTCGAGCATTCGCAGCAGCTTCACGCGGAACGTAGACGGCATCGACGGCCCGCCGCAGGAACTGCTGGCCGAGCCGATGCGGCTGGTGGTCGAACCGGCTGGTGGTCCGCCCGTGAGGTGGCAAGGAGGGGGGCCGGCACTGGTGTATCAGGCTTCCGGCGCCGCCTGTTGGGAAGCGACCAGCACGGCGACCGCAATGGAGCTCGTCTGCCGCGGCAAACTGGAATGTGATGGCTACATCAATTTCCGTCTCACGCTCAAGTCCCACGAAGCCGCACGGTGGGGCAACGTCCGGTTGGAGATTCCGCTGCGGCGCGAGATCGCCACGTACATGATGGGGTTGGGCCGCAAAGGCGGTTATCGTCCACCGCACTGGGAGTGGAAATGGGACGCCTCGCGTTCCAACAATCAGCTCTGGATCGGCGACGTCAACGCCGGACTGAGCTGCAAGCTGAAGCACGTTGACGACCGCTGGGATCTGTTCAACTTGCAGGAGTCGGGCCTCTACCAGGATTGGGGCAATGACGGACAGGGCGGGTGCGTGGTGGAAGAGGTGGGGGCGGATCAAGTGGTGATCCGCGCTGACACGGGGCCGCGTGACGTGTCAGCCGGCCAGGAACTGCACTTCAACTTCGGGTTGCTCCTCACCCCCGTCAAAACACTCGACAAAGACCACTGGCAGTGGCGTTACTTCCACCGCAGCGCCGCGGCTCCGGTCACGGAAGCGGCCGAGACGGGGGCCACCATCATCAACCTGCACCAAGGGGACAGCCTGAACCCGTATATCAACTATCCCTTCCTGACCACGGACCAACTCGCGGCTTACGCAGCCGAAGCGCATGCGCGGCGGATGAAGGTCAAGATCTACTACACGATCCGCGAACTGAGCAACTACGCAGCCGAGTTCTGGGCGCTGCGCAGCCTGGGCGACGAGGTGTATGCGAGCGGTTCCGGTTTTCGGCTGGCCGATCAATTCGCGGAGAAGCCGACCGCCGCTCTCGCGCCTACCGGCAGCGCATGGCTGTGCGAACACGCCGTGACCGGCTATGTGCCGGCCTGGCACCAGCCGCTGGGAAACGGCCATTGCGACGCCGCGATCGCGACAACCGGTTTGTCGCGCTGGCACAACTACTACCTGGAGGGACTGAACTGGCTGGTGCTCAATGTGGGGATCGACGGGCTGTATCTGGATGGCGTCGGCTACGACCGCGAGATCATGAAGCGCGTGCGGAAGGTCCTGCAGCGTGCCCGCCCCGGCTGCCTGATCGATTTCCACTCGGGCAATCATTTCCACCCGCAGTACGGACTCAATAATTGCGCCAATTTGTATATCGAGTTGTTTCCGTGCATCGACAGCTTGTGGTTTGGCGAGGGATTCGATTACAACGAGCCACCCGATTATTGGCTCGTGGAAATGGCCGGCATTCCCTACGGACTGTTCGGGGAAATGTTGCACGGCGGGGGCAATCCGTGGCGCGGCATGGTGTATGGCATGACCAGCCGCCTGGGCTGGAGCGGCGATCCGCGCGAGCTGTGGAAACGGTGGGACGAGTGGGGGATGGCCGAGGCCCGCATGATCGGTTACTGGGATGCAACTTGCCCGGTCAGGACAGGGCGCGACGACGTGCTGGCGACCGTCTACCAGCGTGAAAAACAGACGATCGTGGCCGTGGCCAGCTGGTCTACCACGCCGGCCAACGTGCCGCTGGCCATCGACTTTCAGCGTCTGGGACTCGATCCGGCCAAAACCCACCTCTACGCGCCTCGGATCCCCGGGTTTCAGGGCGAGGTGTTGTTCGAACCCGGCGCCGCGATTCCAATTCCTCCCGGTCGCGGCTGGCTACTGATACTCGACGAGCAGGCCCGTCAAGTGGCTCCGGCAGTCGATCTGTGCGCGGGACGGGAACTGCTGTGGGAGGATTCGTTTACCGGCGATCAACTCAGTGCACATTGGACCACCGCGTCGTCCACCCAGCCGGGCACGGCGATTCGCGTCCAGGACGGCGAGTTGCAGCTGGAAGGAGCGGCCAATGTGGCGGCTTATGTCGAGCGCGCCATCCCGGCCGGAACCCAGCTGGTCGTCTGCCACATCGATCAGCGGACCGACGGTGGGGCCTCCTGGGGACCTGGCCTGGCGCTGGCCTGGCCCGACGGCAAGATGCTGCGGGTGAATCTGCGCGCCGAAGGTCGTTTCGGCGTGGACGACGGCCAGCGACAGATTCTCGAGGGAGTGAATCTGCCCAACACGTGGACGCAAGTGGCCGTGACGCTGGACGAGAAGGAAGTGGTGGTCCAGGCCGCCCAGCAGCTGCAAGCCTGGCAAGAGCTGGCCCGGTTTCCACGCCACGAATTCGCCGGCGCCCCGGTGGCGGTGCGTCTGGGCAAGATGAGCCCCGGTTCAAAAAACGAAGACTTCAGCACGCTCGGTCCGGCCGGCATCTGCGCCATCAAGGATTTTCGCGTGCTCGGAAAATAACGCCGCATTCCACGGCCGCGGGCTTGCACTTCGTGCGCGCTCGAAATCAAAACACCTCCGCTGCCGGCAGAACCACAGTCATGTTCCGCCGGCAGATGCTCAGCACCCCAGCGCGTCCTCCCTTCCTCCCTTCCTCCCTTCCTCCCTTCCTCCCTTCCTCCCTTCCTCCCTTTCTCCCTTTCTCCCTTTTTTCTGTCATTCGAGTTCGTTGGAGATTTGCTGCTGCAAATTTCGGATTTTTCTCCAAACCTGTGCGCGTTTATTCCGCTTGCGCTTGAATCGTCCGCAAATCCACGTCCTGGGGACGCTCGTAGACGGGCAAGCGAGCTGTCAGTGTATCGAAGCCCAGCAGGTGGCCCTGCGAGGCATTCGCTTTTCCGACGCATTCGAAACGCAATGTGTGTTCGCCGGCAGCGAGCTTGTGCCATCCAATACGGTGCGGCGTGGGGGTGATGTTCGCACTGTACAGATCGAACGTACCAGCGTCCTTCCCGTCCACGCGCACGCGCCAGATGCCATAGTCCCATGAATGCAGCGTCTTGACCCAGAGTTCCACGGTCGTGTCCTGCTCCACGGTGAAGGGCAACTCCAACCAGGCCTTCTCGTCGGCGGGTCGAAACCAGAGCTGCTTGCCGTCAGTGGCTCCGAAGACCGGCTGCATTTCCAGCGGCGCTTCGGAGTGTTTGGCGATGGGGACCAGCGTATGGCCCACCGCCAGCGTTTGTTCGCGGAACGGCAGGCGATCCTTGCCCGGCGGCAGTTCCGGCCAGGGCTTGTGGGGTTCAGTCTGATACCAGAATGCCACACTCGACATCAGGTCATCCCGTTCGATGAAGCCATCCACCTTGCCATCCGGGAAGGTCTGCGAACCCTTGTGTTCGATTTCGGCCCGCAACGACTTCGTGAACGTAATCGGGTCCGGAATATGCCAGCGATAGGCGGTGCTGCGGTCGCCCGTGTTGTAGCCTTCCCAGAGCGGTGTGCCGTAGAACGGGCCATCCTGCTGCCGAAAGCCCCAGGCATCGCAGAAGTAGTCCTCGGTGCCAGTGCCCCGGATCTGTGGTTCAGACGCGCCGTCGATGGTGAAGAAGTCATCGCCTTCGCCGTACCAGCCTGGCGAAGCGTGATAAACGCTCTGCACAGTGCCCACGTAATGCCCACGTCCTTGGATGTCCGCG
The DNA here is from genome assembly GCA_963802295.1 of uncultured Planctomycetota bacterium. Classification (GTDB taxonomy): domain Bacteria; phylum Planctomycetota; class Planctomycetia; order Pirellulales; family Pirellulaceae; genus JAJRVM01. The sequence continues at coordinate 261,955 of CAWDIM010000027.1, forward strand.
AGCAGGTAGTTACGGCCCATGCGGCAGGGAAACTCCTGGCGATACATTGCGTGGAAGCAGGCTGTTTCCGGCGGCAGTTCCTGGTGCTTCTGCCAGTCGATGTAGTAAAAAAAGGCCTGGCAGGGCTTGTCACTCTCGTTCGTTACCGTGATGCGTGCCGAATTTCGAAATGGCATCGGCCAGTAGCAGTTCCTCGCCCGGCCTTCGGAAGTCACCCGCACGGGGAGCGACAGGAACGATTTGTCCACACCGTGGCCGACACCGAAAAAGTCGCCGACCGGTGCCTCAACACTCGGGTGCGTTTCTCCGTCCCAGTACATCCGCAAGGTGAGCTGGGCCGCATAGAACGGATCGTCATGAGCAATCGTGAACCAGATATGGGTAATGACACCCGGACCATCAAGTTCCGCCAACACGAGCGTTGCACCAGGCTTGATGGGGCGTGCATCCCCGTTGCCGTTTTTCCAGTTCTGGTCCGAGGACGATGCGCGCCGGGACTCGAAGTTCTTCAGTGCCTCGAGGCCGGACAAGGGGTTCCCCAAGGGCATCTGGGCGGAAACGTGGGCGACGCACAGTGCCAGGGTGAAGCTCGACAGGGTAAACAGGGAGCGTTTCATGCAGCAACCTTTCGAGAAACGGGTTTGCCGAATCACATGTCCACGATCCGTGGCAGACGAACGTGCGGCTGGCCGGGCCGACCGTAAGCCCCGGCAGTCGCGACCTGAGCAATCAGTTGTAACACAAATTCCGTTCTGCCGCCCCATCCCTCGGCTTTGTCGCAGTGGGGCGGCACAACCGGAGATCGTCCGCGCCTCCGCATTGGGTACACGGTCACGCGAGTTGCATCCGGATGGTGACGGTGACCACACCTCGGCAGGGAGAGTCGAAATCCGAGCGACTCACCCCCATTGTGAAACGCTTCAGCCAAGGACCGGTTGTTGCACGAGCTTGGGGGCGTCACAATACGTCGAACGGAGGATTCTGGAATCAGTCAACAGGCAACTACGCCCAGTCCGCCGTTTGGGAGTCGTCGGCCATCGCACGTACCAAGACGGTCCACTCGGCGACCGGCGGAACCCTGCGGCGGATCGGCCCCACGGCTCATGAAGGCTGCGTAGTAGGGCGAAGTTGTCGCGGCGAAGAACACTATCCATTCCTTGACCTTCAAAGGTATCGAGAACATAACATGAAGACCCCGTTGATCGCGCTATTGGTCAGCTGCAGCTCCGTCGGTGTGGCACAACAGCCCTTGCCACGCAGTACTCCTGAGGCCCAGGGGATGGCCTCGTCAGCGATTCTGGCTTTCATCGAGACCGCGGACCGCGAACTCGCGGACATGCACAGTTTCATGCTCCTGCGCCACGGGCAGGTCGTGGCCGAAGGGTGGTGGGACCCCTATGACGCAGCTACTCGACACCAGCTGTATTCGCTGAGCAAAAGTTTCACGTCAACGGCGGCGGGGCTGGCCGTCGCCGAGGGCAAGTTGAACCTGGACGATCACGTACTGGACTTCTTCCCGGACGACGCGCCGGCCAAGCCGAGTGAGAATCTGCGCGGCATGCAGGTGCGACACTTGCTGAGCATGGCGACGGGGCACGAGACCGAACCGGAATTGCATGCCCCGGATCAGCCTTGGACCAAGACGTTCCTGGCCCACGACGTCCCACACAAGCCGGGGACGCACTTCCTGTATAACACGGCCGCCACGTACATGGTCTCTGCCATCGTCCAAAAACAGACTGGCCAGACCGTATTGGAATACCTGCGTCCGCGACTCTTCGATCCGCTCGCCATCGAAGAGCCCTCTTGGGGTACCAGTCCGCAGGGCATTACGCTCGGTGGATACGGTCTAAGCGTGCGCACGCAGGACATTGCCCGACTTGGCCAGCTCTATCTGCAACAAGGCAACTGGGGCGGCCGACAATTACTGCCCCCGTCGTGGGTTGAAGCTGCCACATCCCAACAGGTCTCCAACGGCGACGATCCCGAAAGCGACTGGAACCAGGGGTACGGCTTCCAGTTCTGGCGGTGCCGACACGATTGCTACCGCGGTGATGGAGCATTCGGGCAGTACTGCATCGTGATGCCCGAGCAGGATGCCGTGGTGGCGATCACCAGCGGCGTCAAGAACATGCCAGCCGTCTTGAACTTGGTGTGGGAGAAACTGCTGCCTGCGATGCAGCAGGCCCCACTTCCCGAAGCTCCCGAGGCGTGTGAGGAACTGCAGCGGAAGCTGGCCACCCTGGTCGTGCCAGTGCAGTCGGGAGCCGCAACGTCCTCACTCGCCAAGACCGTATCGGGCAAGCGATATCTCCTCGCAGCCAATGATCCGCAGTGGGAGACGGTCGGCATCGAATGCAGCGACCACGGCGCGGACACAACTCTGGTGCTGACCAGCAACGGCCAAGAACAGCGCGTGGTATGCGGCCATAATCGGTGGGTCAAAGGAGAGCTGGCGTGGCAGTTGCAGTTCGCAACACTTCCCGAGCGAGTAGTCGCCGCCTGCGGCGCGTGGACGAGCGACGACACATATACCGCCAAAATCTGCCTGCGTGAGACCCCGCATTGCCTGACGCTGCAGTTGAAATTCGCCGGCGAGCAGCTGATACTCGACCGCGAAATGAATGTTGCTTTCGGACCCACCAGGCAACCGCAAGTGACGGGTCGGGCCGAGGCGGACACGGCTCCGCCAAACACGCTCAATGAACGTTGAATCATGGCCGAGGATCCGACCATGCGGTGTCGCGTCTCATGGACATTGTTGACGAACAGCTGACACGGTGGCTCGAGTCGCACAAGTGAATGTTCGACGATGTGCTCGACCGCGGCGCACCGCCAGACCCGCAGCCTGCTCGCATCAGTAAAGGAACCGAAATGACCATCCGCTTAACACTTCGCTGGCAGTTACTTGTGGTCGGGTTGATCTTCTTGAGTATGGCAATGCCCGCGACTGCCCAACAGGCGGCTGTTGCGAAGAAGATCTATATTGTCACTGATTTGGAGGGGATCAGCGGCGTCTACCAGTTCACGCAGACGCGTGAGACCGATACACCGCTGGCCCTGAAAGCGCGGGAGTACTTCATGCACGATCTGGCGGCGGTCGTGCGTGGCCTGCGCGACGGCGGCGCAGACCGAGATCCTGGTGCTCGACGGCCACGGCAATCAGGCGGTCATCCCGCATCTCATGGCACCCGGGGCGAAATATCTGACGGGCTTGCCCAGGCCGCCGGGACTCCTCGGCCTGGACGAGTCGTTCGCCGGGCTGGTCTTTGTCGGGCAGCACGCCATGATGGGCACACCCGACGGCGTGCTGCACCACACGCAATCATCCAAGAGCGAGAATCGCTATTGGTACAACGGCGTGGAGTCGGGAGAACTCGCCCAGTGCGCCGCGCTGGCCGCCCATTTCGGCGTGCCGCCGATCCTGGTGACCGGCGACGATGCTGCGTGTCGCGAGGCAAACCAGTTCTTTGGCGACGCCTGCGTGACCGTGTCCGTCAAGCAAGGCATCGCGCGCGAGTCGGCCATTCTCTATCCGTTCGAGGAGACTCGCCAAGCGATCTACGAGGGGGGCAAGCGGGCCATGGCCGCCATTGCCCACTGCAAGCCCTACCAGATCACCACGCCGATCCAGGCCAGGAAACAGTGGCTGGTGTTCGAAGATCCCCAGGATCCCGAGAAATCCAAACTGCTGACCAAGGAAGGGGTGATTCCCGATGTCCGGCAGATCTTCGATTTCTGAGGCGCTGCGGCACGACTCGGGCTGCGACGGCGTCACACTTCACAGGCCATCGCACGCCACCCTGCCCCCCAACTGCCAAGGCGGCTCTGCGGGGTGTCGCACGCGCATTGTGTTCGATCAGGGGCGTAGCGGAGTAGCACGATGATTCGTGATGATCAGCAGCAAGACGCCGCCAACGTTGAACCTGGCTCCGAGGGACCTCACCCCGAGAACGCTCCTGATTCCTCTGTCGCAGGTGACGTGACCCATATGCGAGCCTGGGATTGGGTCGCGAGAGCCTGGAGCTCGCGACGCACACCCATGACATTCTGCTCAAAGAACTTGGTGCCCAGCATGCCGACACGCTGGCCTGGATGAACAACGTGGTGCACGCCCACTTCGAGCAAGGGCAATGGCGGGAGGCCTTGCCGCTGTCGGAACGGGCGCTGGAATTGAGCAAAGCCCATCTGGGCGGCGAGCACTCTGTTACGCTCCGCAGTATGAGCAATCTGGCCTATGTCTACGCAGACGCAGCGCGGTGGGATGAAGCGGTTTCGTTGCTCAAGTCGGTCTTGGGGCTGAGGAAAGCCAAGGAGGGCGCCAGCCATCCCGATACGCTGTCCACCATGCAAGACCTGGCGGCCATCTACCGTGCCGCGGGGAAACTGGATCAAGCCACACCGCTCCTGGAAGAGACACTCAAGCTGCGGAACACCGTGCTCGCTCCCGATCATCCCGAGGTCCTCAATACGATGAACTCGCTGGCGGTAGCTTACGGCAATGCCGGGCGCGCCGAGGAGGCTGTGACGCTGCTCGAACAAACGGTCGAGCTGAGAAAAGCGAAGCTCGGCCCCGAACACCCTGATACGCTGGGCACCCTGAGTAATCTTGCCGAAGGCTACTTCGCGACGGGGCAACGAGACAAAGCGATGGCGTTGGGAGAACAAATGTGGACGCAAGAGAAGAGCGCGCCAAGTGAAGATCACCCCACAATGCGTCGCTTTATGGGTAACCTCGCTCGGTACTATCTCGTTGCCGGTCGGGTGGAAGATGCCGTCGCGTTGCTCGAACGAAAACTTGAGCTGGAGAGAACCGAGCTGGAGGCCGCACACCCGGCCACTCGAAGCTCCCTGTTTCTGCTGCTGGCGGCTTACGCCCAGCGCGGTAAGTACTCGGCGGCCGAAACGTTGCTGCAGAGGCTGGGAGATGCCGAGGAGGCGAAGAAACGCCTGGACGAAGCGGTCAAGGCGACCAGCGAATATTCCGCCTATTGGCCCGCTCTTGCACCGATCGAGTACGAACTTCTGCGACGCGAAGCCGAGTCGCTGTTGGAGACGGCACCGACCCGGCAAGATGCGTCGCCTGCCGACAAAGATCAAGGTTAAGCTGTAGCGGTAGTAGCGGTAGGGTGTGACAAGCTCGCCTCGAAAGCGCGGCGACGTCCACAATCGTCATGGCGAGCGCCGGCACACCAGAATGCGGTCGGATGTCTGGGAAGCAGCGGTAGGGTGTGACAAGCTCGCCTCGAAATCGCGGCGTCGTCCACAATCGTCATGGCGAGCGCCGGCACACCAGATTCGATTTCGCGTCGTGGGAGGAGGCCCGAAACAAACCGCCGCGCATTTCGGTCTCGGCCGTACGCTGCTTAGGTACCACGTTGAGGACTCGACCGACGGGTATTGTTCATTAGGCAGGGTGCCGTTGTCCGGAAAGTGATGGGTGGTCCTTATGCAAACGTAATCGCAGGTACGCACATGATTGGTGGGAATCGACACACCTGCATTTGGGAGCGGTTGGAGACTGAATGGCTCATGAAAGACCTAAGTCCGTATGCGGCCGACTAGCCGGGTAGCTCCTCGCTCGATCACACTACAGTTCCCAGCCGCCGGGTCCCCAACTGCCCGGCGGCTGGCCGGGTCTTGGCAGACACCTCCGACGGTTGACGCTTCGTCGCCAAAGCACTTCTGCCCTCCACGGAGCTTGATCGGTTATGATTCTTGGGCGCGGAGCAGCGGCTTCTTCGTGTACTCGACCGGAAGTGTTCGCAGCGTGTCGGGCCAGCAGTATTCCTCCAACTTGGTCTCGCCCCGGCGACGACCGACGACCCGGACGTATCCCATGGTCCTGCCTTGATCCGCTTCAATCGCCTTGATCTCCGTGGCGTTGTCCGGTGCGACCGCCCGCCGCTCGTTACCAGATCCCTGGGATCAGTCGATAGCGAACTTGAGCGGCATAGCCGCTGTACCCATCGAGTTCATTCTGGAGCGTCCGATCCTCCAAGCCCGTTCGCACAATGAGGATCAAGATGGCGACAGCCGCAGGAATCAATGCCCACAGTGACCCCAAAGCCAAAGCACACCCGAAGATGAAGAAGAATGCCGCAACGTACAGTGGGTGCCGCACGATGGCGTAGGGCCCGGTATCGATCACTCGCTGCTCCCGATCAATCTGAATGCGTACGCCCGGTTCCGCAAACTTGTTGACGCTCTGCACCCAGACAGAACCGACCATCCCCACCACCAGTAAGACATAGCCGAAAACCACGATCCAGAGCGGTACCGAAGACCAATGGAACCGCCCATCGTCCAGGGCTGCGACAACGAAGATTGAGAGGAATGAGGCAAATAGGAATCGCAGCAATACCTTGTCCCAACGTTTTGTCCCCGGATGAATTCTCCTGCGGGCGGCGAAGATTTCAGGATTGGTGCGACTTAAGTACACACTGGCCAGAATCATCATGACGAGGAATATGAGGATGAAGAGCCAGCCCTTCGTCCACCGAGTATTCTCGGTAGGAAGGATCAATATGGCAGCGAGAGCTAGAATGAACTTGATGAAGGGAGTAATCACCCGGCGGAACATTGCCGCTTTCCTCGGCGGTTGAGCTTCATTGGGTTTGGATGATTCGTTCATCATGCCGCCAGGACTCTCATCTCTGCACGTTGAACCGTACTGCCGCTTGGACTCTTCTTTGACTGCCACATCGCTGCATCCGCCGAGACCGCCTGACACTTACGGTTCAGCGGCCAACGAGGCACAGAGAGTTCCTTGTCTTTGCGAACGAAAACATGGCGACCAGTGTAAGCGGGCGGTGGCCCTGCCACCTTCCTGCCCGCATACGGATGGGTCGGTTCTATCAGCCGAGTGCAGCTGATCACATTGTAGCCATCGGATGTGAGTTGTGCTCGGGTCAGATCTCCTGTACTCGTGAAGAGAAACACAGAATCGCCATGAAGAGTCCGGTGAGCGCTTATCGTCCGTAAATACCGACTTCCGGAGATTCGACCAAGATCAGGACTTGGCAACAGAAACCTCGACAACCGTGAACGCCCACAGTTTACAGGTACCAGCCGGCGCCGAATAATGAAGCAGCATTTGGGTGCGTGATCCCGCTGCGGCGTTGCCCGTCTTGAATCAATCGTGTGCTCGACCAAGGAGACATCAAATGGAGTACAACCGACGCACGCTGCCAACGTTCAGCATCAGCGGCGGCGCGAAGCGCAGTCCGCTGAATGCTGTTGTTGGCTGGCTCCCAGCGCGCAGGCAGGATGTTGATCAGTGGGCTTTCTTCTCCTCAGGCCTTTTCAGCATTGGGAAAGCCTCGCGCAGCTTCCGCCCGGCCTCGATCTCGCGGACTTTCGGTTCCATGAGGCTCGCCGGGTTGCACGACGGCGGGAACGAGCGTGGCGGGTACTCGTCGAAGGTCGCCACGAACCTGAAGACCTCGTCCATCATGGCAGCCGCAACGATCGGGGGATCGAGTACCTTTGGTCGTCGCAGAGCGTGGGAGGGATCCGGAGTCTGCCGTGCGATTCAGCACACTCGCAGGCCATAACGCCAGTAGCCCGTCCAGGAGTCGAACCTGGTCCATTAGCTTGCCGCAGTACTGGCAGGTGTAATGGTCCCGCTTGAAAATGTTCCTGCGACTGAATGTGACCAGCGCCGCGGGCAGCCGATCATATTCCGTCAGTGTGATTACTTCCGGCACGCGCAGGCGGCACCGAACTGCCTGGATGAACCGCTCTCCTGCCGCGGGCCTCAGCTTCGACCAGTCCTCCCAAGAGTGAGTCTGGTAGTCGTGCGGCTCCACAACACGAGCGAACTCGTTCCACACCAGCAGCAGCGCACGCGCCACGGTGGAGCCGAGTGTCACAAGCGCAGTGGATGCGCGGAGCAACTGATGGCCTGATAATTGACACAGCGCCCTTGGCACATGCGTTCGGATGTGAAACTCGACCACAGATACATCATTTTCCGGTTTCCTCGATTGTGCGACCTTGGTGAGTCGACTTACTTGACTCATGGTCGTCTGACTAACTGGGACGACAAAGAACCGTAGAAGGTTCGCGAAATCTGGAGAATTCCCCGACTCCAAAGAAGTGCCACTGCTCAGTCAAAGCACGTGGTGACGGTCGGAATTGAGACGGAGGACCGCGATGGCCAAGGTCTCCTCAGGGAGGTCGCGACCGGCTGTTGCGACGCCACGGTTGCCAGTATAAGTCGCCTCAACGATTGCCCTGGTAGCCGATACCATTGCCCTGCCGACGTGACGTCCGGCACCATAGCCCACGTTATGACGATGGTATCATTCGTCGTGGGAATAGCCCTAGCGCCACCCCCAAGATATCCGCATATTCCCAACAAACGGAGCGGAGAGCGAGTCGCATGACCTACCATTGAGGAATTAGTGCTTACCCCAATCCGTCATCTGAGGTGTGTCATGTTCGCTACCAAAGCCATTCTCGCCGCCGTGATCGCCTTTTCGATTCAGAACACCGCCCTGGCCGAGAAGGAAGCAAAAGAAACAGAGACCTCGGCCACCAAGGAAGACCAGAAAAGCGAGAGACGATCTGTCTCAGCGAGTGTTGTCAGTACGGTCGGGGAAGGCGTCGGCATTCGTGCCAAGAAGGTGCCGGGTGAATTCACGATACCGAACGGCAGCACGGCCAAGAACTTCACATACAGATTCTATGATCCCACGAGTGGGAGCGAACTCGACAAACTGAGCGGTAGCAATATCTATTCGGTCACCGAAGAGCGATATGTGACCGAGGCTGCCAAGCGCCCCAATTTCCAACTACCTCCCGGTGAATACAAGTTCGTGGTGGGCGGTCGTCCCGGTGCCTCTGGCTCGCTTTCATTTGATGTGACCCCTGATGACAGCATATCGGTTGTCATCGACGACGACGTGCCAGCAGCCGGAGTGCCTGCCAATGGTACAGTCACCGTGGTGATCTGGGTTTCTGAACGGCCTGAGTACAAGCTTCATTGGAAGTTCGAAATCAACAACGGTGTTGCCACCGGCACCGGTGAGCCTGATGGCCCGCCACACCCAAGCCCCGATATTGTGAACGAAAAGTCTGACTACAGGTTCCAAGGGCAGGTGGTCAAGACACGCATTAAGGGGATAGCATCGCAGAAAATCACTTGGGACTCCGTCAGCCGTGACGGAAACAGAATGAACCACATTTACGAAGGTGAAGGGGAATTAACGCTTCAGCTTCGCATCGATCACACCGTTGTTGGTTCGGAAACGCACTCGGGTCGAACCAATGGCAAGCCGTCCGTTCACAATGCCAAGCACAACTGGATGGGAAAATGGTCCGTGGGAAAGATGTAGATGGCCCATCACTAGCCACGCTCGCGCAGAGCGTGGGGGGAAGCGTCATACGTCTTCCAGCTCCCCCGCGGTCTACGCGACCGCAGCTACGGCCCGCGGTCTACGCGACCGCAGCTACGGGGCCGCGTCGTAGCCATGCTCGCCATTATCCGTAGCCATGCTCGCGATTATCCGTAGCCATGCTCGCGCAGAGCGTGGGGGGAAGCGTCATACGTCTTCCAGCTCCCCCGCGGTCTACGCGACCGCAGCTACGGGCCCGCGTCGTAGCCATGCTCGCGATTATCCGTAGCCATGCTCGCGCAGAGCGTGGGGGGAATCGCCATGCGTCTTCCAGCTCCCCCGCGGTCTACGCGACCGCAGCTACGGGCCGCGTCGTAGGCATGCTCGCACAGCACGGGGAATCTGCGGCGCCCAGGGAGCCTGCGAAAGGACGTGACGCAAGTTGTTTCCCTGTCAATAGAAAACGCCCGCTGTCAACTCCTGACAACGAGCGTCCTCAGCGAGGCCGACGGGACTCGAACCCGCAACCACTGGATCGACAGTCAAACCAGCAAGAATTCCAAGACGTTTCGTCAGAGGAAGTTAGCGATCACGACTGCGCCGCTTGCACCACTGCTTGCACCAACTGTTTGAATGTCGATTCCATTGACCTCGCGCAGCTCGCCGCCATCCTGTCCTCGTTGTCGTCGAGTCAACGCGAGACGCTCGTCAGACTAATGATCGCCACGCCGCCGCCATCCGGTCCTGCGCCCGACACCGCGTATCCAAGCAGCGCCGGGGAGTAGCAGTATGCGCTAAGCATGCAACACGCAAAGCAATCAATGGAAGGGTGACGCCGCAATGTCACACGACACCCAACTAACGCCCGAAGCCCTCTCACGCCGCGCGGCCGGCCGCTCGCGTTACAACCGCCGCCGACAGCTCCTGGCACAGCAGCGCCTCACTCAGGTCCTGCGGCTGCTCGGCCAGATCGGCTTTCGCCACGGGTACCAGACCTGCATTGCCCGACAGCTCGGCGTCCACCGCTCCACCATCTGCCGCGACATCGCCCGGCTGTCGGAGCCGTACTGGGGTGGCCAGAAGGCCGACGAGCAGCACCGGGCCGATATGCGGATGGAACGGCGGATCCGCGCCGAGGACAAGGCGGAGGTGGAGCGTAACGTCCCGGACCCGTCGACCCTCGAGGCAGTGGAAGACCCTCGTACGCCAAACCCACCAGACCAGTCGCCTGTGCCCCTCCCTGTAGCCCAGTTGCCAAGGCGTCTCCCGTCTCTCGGCAGTGACCTGGGCAGTCGACTGCGGCCTGAAAGGGCGCGATCCCTGCATCGACGAGGTGCGTGACGAGCGGTTCGGTGGTTGTAGGCGAGTTCCCTCTCTTCGCTAAGCCATACGTGAGAGCGAGAATCCGGGGCAAGGACGCACGATTTTGTGTCGAACGACCCGGATGTCGGCGGGAGAATCGCGATGCGTATGCCGCGTCAGAAATCGTCGCCAGCGATAGGAAGTGTCAGGAAAACTCAACCAGCACGATGACTCCATCGGTTGTCAGTCCCTCGCTCCGCTCCCGAGGTTTCAAAGAACAAGCCCCCAGTCCCCCGGCTGGCACAACTCGGCTACTTCACGGCGGCTCACTTGCCAGAGGCGGCTGTGGCCACGCGGAAACCCTCATCGTTGTAGTGAATGGTATCCATTCGGAAGGGGTATGTGCTTGCCCGACAGGCCACTTCCCACTCTGCCTCCGTGGGCAAACGAAAGCCTCGGCGGCTTAACTCGACCGGCCAATCGCGCGGAGCCCAGTTGGCATTTGGATCTGGTTCACGGGGATACGTCTCGATGTCCAGCGACTCCGGTGCCGCATACGCCTGATCCACTTCCAGTAAACCCGACTGTTGGCCCAACCAGTGACAAAACGCCACCGAGTCGTACCAGTGAGCAGCAAATCCGGCATCCGCCGGTTTGGCATCATATTGTTGCATATACGCCGCGTATTGCGGCTTGAAGGCAATCAACTCCTCAAACGTGACCTCCCGATCCAAAAGGGCAAATGTGCGTGTGAGCTTCACAGCGTGGCGCGTCTCGTCCTTGTTCCTTTCTGATTCGTCGGTCACTGATCCGATGGTGTACTCGTCTGCCGGGAACACGATAAACGTGTAGTAGAAGGTCTTCCTTGGCGGAGGCTCAATTGTTGGCTCGTGGCTCGTATGCTGCGGAGGAACGGCATCGTCACCGGTGTCGTCTTTTCGGTTTGATTCGTCGGCTGATGACCCGGTTGACGCGGATTCCGCTCCGGTGCTCGGCGCGGAGCGTTCCTGCTGGGGGCGTGGCGGCGTGGTTGGAGTGACCGTGATGGCCCGCGTAAACCACTCGCAGTCCGTGGAATACGGCACCTCGGTCTGATCCACCTCGCGCGATGTCCGTCTGGCCCCAGTGACGCAACAGCCAGCCCGCCGCGCCATGCACACCCGAGCTGGGATCATGGCGATACCACTGGGCCAGTTGCTGCACGAGCGCCGTCCGACGCGACTCGGGGATTTCATCCAGTTGAAATTCTCCCAACGCCAGCAACAGGGCGTAACGGGCGTTCTTGGGATACCGATCTTGCGGGGCATCGCTGACCTTTGCCAGACAATCCAACAGCGACTCCACTCCAATCTCGCGCGGGCGGCAGCGGAAGATGAACTGCGTCATCGCCTCAGGATCATCCGTAACCTCGAACACGGGGATCGCTTTGTCCGGTTCGCCCAGACGGAGCAGCGTTACGGCGGCATTTGCACGTTGCTGCCCACAGGCGATGCGGTCCACTGAACTCATTTCCTGTGTTGGGGGAGTCGCCGCGATCTGGGCAAGATCTGTGACGGTGGACGGCGTGGGATTCGTCTCAACGAGCGGGTAGAGGACGGCGTATTGCTCCGGTGTGGCGAAAGTGAGCAGTCGAGTCAGGCGGGCGATGTCATCGCGGGCATAATCCTCCAACGCATTGGCAGCGCTAAGCCGCTGCGCGTCGGTGGCGGTCGCATCACCGAAGATCCGCTCCACATCCTCCAGCAGTCGCGCACGAATGGGCCGTAGCGCTTCGCGGAGCAGTGGCTGGTGCTCCGCGTTGGACGAAGCCAGTTGCTCGGCCATGAACTGTAGATCTTGCTGGCTCCAGGCGGTCGCCTCGGATTCGGGTAGGTAATCGGCCAGCGCCAGAGCTGCTCGAAACCGCCGTTGCGGGTCTGCCTTCGCGTCGCGCAAGAGACTCCGCAGCTTGTCGGTCAGCTGCGCCGCCGCAGGTCGCAGTTGCTGGCGGATCGGTAGGACGTAGGTCACCTTGCCGGTGAGCAGCTGCTCGACCAGCGGTTCAACTAACGACGGATCGCGTGACACAGTTGCTAACCGGGCATGAAGCTGCTCCCGACGTTGCTCGTCGCTAACGGATTCCTGGTAGGCAATGCTCCGCAGGTAGCGACTGGCCCACATCTGCCAAGGTGACAATCGCGCAATAGCACTGGGCAGTGTGGCGGGATCAGCGGTCAGGAGGTTGCGTGCTTGCACACGCCCGTATACCTCGAAACCCGCCCACGCGAACATCAATAACAGGATCGCGGTAAGCAGCGAGCGACTGCCGTGCACCCAACCAGCCCGCCGCATCATCTTCCGCTGCGGCTCGTTCCACTTCCGTCGGTCGGTCAACGAGCGGATGCCGAGATCTTCCCACCAGGACGGCAGCTGCTGGTTCTCCGGTTTGGCGTTCCAGAGGGCTGAGCGCTCGGCCAGTCGCAACTCCGCTCGACCGCGCCGGGTCTCCTTCTGTTTGCGTGTGAGCCAATCGCGCAGTGATGGCACCAGATAGTCGTGCGTAAGCTGATAGTATTTCTCCTTACCTTTCGCTTCCTCTGGTTGATCAGGGCTGGTCCCCACATTTTCGCCTTCGGGGACCGTGGGAGTGATCAGCCGGATCTCGCCGTCGAGGATCCGGATCAGTTCACTGGACTGGCCGGGCCGTTGAGCGTAGCCCGAAGCGTCCAGCAGTGTCGCGTACGATTGCCTGCTGCCCTTAATGTCGCTGCCCGCCTCAGGTAGCAGGGCCTTGAGGACCGCCTGCGCGGCCTTCTGGTGATGTCGATGTGCGGCAGGTGCGGTGGAGCTGCTGAACGTCTCCTCGAGGAACGTCACGCCCAGTCCTTCGGTGCCACCGACTTGCGACAACGTGGCCGTGGTCCATGGATTGCCTTTCAGCATGTCGGCAAACAGCGCCAATCGCACGCAAATGATCTTGCCGTCCTGGGCGAGTCCCGCGACGGCACGGTCCAGAAACGTCTCCTGGTCCTGGGATAACGCAGTAGCCTCATCGGGCAACCGCCTGTATGCGCGACCGAAGGCGGCCAGCACGCTGCGGGCATGCAGCGGATCGAAGAGATCAACCAGCACCATGTTCACCCCTTGAACGAGATCGACCTCAAGATCCTGCATGAAGCGACTGGCTGCCAACCAGAAATCATCCCGCACTAGCACGACCGCCTGTAGCCGACCACCGTCACAGTGTCGCAAGGCCTGTACGAGCTGCGTGTCCTGCTCGGCGCGCCGGGCATGCAGCCACTGCTCGAACTGGTCGAGCACCACGCACACTTTGGTCTTCTCGGGCACCCACTGCCCCTCGCGTATCCCGGCCAGCACATCCGGCAGCGCCAGCTCCTCGGGAATCGTGGGGAACCGCCGTCGCAGTCCCTTGAGCAATCGCAGCTCCGTGTCCTCGGGGGCCGCTTCCAGGTATACGGTCACGACGTGCGACGCGAGTCGTGGTAACAAGCCCGCTTTCATGAGGGAAGATTTTCCGCAGCCGCTCGGGCCATAGATCAGACCGACCCGGAAGGTCTTGTCGAGGTCCATCTCCTCGATGCGGAGCTTCCAGAATCGGATGCTCTCGGGTAGCCCGTCACGATCCCGCGCCGGGCAGCAATTCCAGAAAGAAGTCGGCATCGTGTTCGTCGAATGAACGGAGGCCTTTCGGCACGACGCGCGGCGGTGGCTGTTTGTCGGACTTGGTGTCGCTCAGCGCCGCCGTGGACCCGGCTCCCTGCGAATTTTGTTGTCGCATTGCCGCTGCCACATCATCGGCCTGCGCCAGTAGCGATGGGAGTGGATGCCACGAGCGACGGTTGTCGGCACCATGCCTCCAGGTCTTCCAGCAGTTCGGCGGCCGATGCATAACGATCGGTCTGTCGTTTCTGCAAACACTTGAGGCAGATACGTTCCAGCTCCCCAGAAATCTCAGGATTGATCTGCCGCAACGGTTTGGGATCGCGGTGCTTCACATTCTCAAAAATCTCCGCCGTGCTGGCCCCCCGGAACGGGCGGCGGTCGGTCAGCAGCTCGTAGAGGATCACACCGATACTCCACAGGTCGCTGCGACCGTCCAGGACGTGCGTCAGTCCGCGTTGACGTTTCTGCAAACACTTGAGGCAGATGCGTTCCAGCTCCCCCGGGATCTCCGGCTTGATCTGCCGCAACGGTTTGGGATCGCGGCGCTTCACATTCTCAAAAATCTCCGCCGTGCTGGCCCCCCGGAACGGGCGACGGTCGGTCAGCAGCTCGTAGAGGATCACACCGATACTCCACAGGTCGCTGCGGCCATCCAGGACGTGAGTCAATCCGCGCACCTGTTCGGGAGACATGTAGGCCGGGGTGCCGCAGACCTCACCCTTGCGCAGGCCCTGCGAATTCTCGTCCACTGCCAAGCCAAAGTCGGCTACGTGCGGATGGCCCTGCCGGTCCACCAGCAGGTTGGCCGGTTTCAGGTCGCGGTGCACCAGGTCGTGCTGATGGGCGAAACCGACCGCCTCGACCACTTCCTTGATCAAGTTGACGATCTGCTGCGTGGAGGGACGGGTTGCCTGCGTCCAGCGGGAGAGATCCTGCCCGTCGATGTACTCCTGCACGATGTACACTTGGTCTCCGTCCTGCTGCACGTCGTACACAACCACGAGTCCCGGATGTTTCAGCTGAGCCGCCGTGCGGGCTTCCTCGAGGAACCTGTCGATGTTCTTGGTGGAAGACAGCCGCCGTTGCCCCGGCACCTTGATGGCGACCTGCCGCTGCAACTGCGTATCCTGGGCCAGAAACACACGGCCGAAGCCCCCTTCGCCCAGTTCGCCCAGGATCTTGTAGCGACCGATCATGTCGGGGATCGGCTGCGGCGGATTGGGGGGTGGCTCCACTGGATCGCCACCCGTGTCCTGCTCGTGATCGCGCGAGAAGTCCTGGGTGCTGGGCGGACTTGGATCGCGCTGCGGTCGGTCGGCGATGAGGGCCCAGCCAGCTTCGACCGCGTCCCGTTGGTCCGGAAACCGCTCGTGGTACTCGTCGATCCGCACGTCTTCGCCTGCCCCTTGCCGTAGATCGACTTCGGCGGCGATCAGCTCCGTAAACAGTGCAGCGCGTAGCGGCGAGGCCGCCTCGGTGAGAAAGTCTTCGATCCGGGGCTGCTCACCGCGACGCCACTTGGCTTCAAACTCACTGCATCGCCGGTCGATCTCGTGCTGCTGCGCGATCGGCAACGGTTCATCGGACGAGGTGCCCATGTGTTGCATCGTAACGTGACTCCGCGTCTGGTGGGCGGACAGGCCATGCGAGACTGCAATGGTCGGCTCGCTGTAACCACACTAGCCAACCACGTCCCCAGCCCGCCTTTTTTTCGTCGCAGTGCGAGCCATCGCCATAGACTGGGGACGATCCTAACGGTCCCGATTCTACCCGCCGCATCACGCCCACAGCAAACGCCACCCCCCGCCAGATTTGAGGCGCGACTGGTCGTGAATTCGTCCCCGTCAACGGATTGGTTCAGCGCCGCATCCTTTGTTGGCGGGCCATGTGAAACGCTTGCTAGGTACAAGCTCAGGCGGCGAGAGCAGCGGACGGCAAGACGTAGCTCTCGGGCGTGCAGCTTCAGTTCTGTCACAACAAGACAAAAGGGATCTGACATGGACTACGAATTCCCCCGGACTGCCACCACGACCCACCAGATTACCCAATCAGTCGTGCACTGCGTCAATCGGCTCCTGCAGAAGCGTCGTCTCGACGACGGGGCGGCGGATGACTTTGCATCGGCCCACGCGATGCTCGAAGCCCTGCCGCTATCGACCGAGGAGTACGGTCTGGCCTGCCGACGGCTGAAGAATGCCCAGCACTATCTGCGGTACACCGAACCGGGTGCCGCTTGGTACGAGTTGCGGCTGGTGGCCACCAGCATCCAGAACGCTCAGCCCGAGGTCCGCGAGCCGCGTCGGCGATTACGGCGTCAGGCGTAGTGAATTACGTGAACGGAATATTTTGACAACCGGTGGGGGGCTCGATTTGCGAAGCGCCCTCCGGTACCGGTAGAATCTCGGTCATGGCAGACCGAGATGAATCATCCGTACCGACCGATCAATCCGTGACCCTGTGGCTGGGACAGCTGCGGGCCGGTGACAGCGCCGCCGCGCAGCAACTGTGGCAGCGGTATCTGGGTCAGCTGCTGCGGCTGGCCAGTCGCAAGCTGGGTGATCTGCCACGTCGCGTGGCGGACGAGGAAGACGTGGCACTCTCGGCCTTCCACGACTTCTTGCGCGGTGTCGAGGACGGTCGATTCGCGCGACTGGATGATCGAGACGACCTGTGGCAGGTGCTGGTCATGCTGACCGAACGCAAAGCCATCGGCCTGCGGCGACACGTCCAGGCCGCGAAGCGCGGCGACGGACTGGTTGTCGGGGAATCCAAGCTGCAAATGAATGTTGCGCTGAGCACTGCCCCGCCGGGTATCGGGCAGTTGGCCGGATGTGAACCGACGCCACAGTTCGCAGCGGAACTGGCGGAGCGTTTCAGCCGACTGTACGGCTCGCTCACCGATGACAATCTGCGGCAGATCGCGCGCGGCAAGCTCGAGGGCTACACCAACCGGGAACTCGCGGACCGACTTGGTTTGAGCCTGCGGGCGGTGGAGCGCAAGCTGCAATTGATTCGTCGCCAGTGGTCGCAGGAGTTGGAGTCATGAGCCAGCACGGTCCCCAGCCCGATCCCGACCCACTGCCCCTGGAAGTGGAGCAGCAGATCGACCGGCTCAGCGACGAGTTCGAGCGCGCGTGGAAGACGGGGCAGCCACCGCGCATCGAGGACTATCTGGATCGCGTGCCGGAGGCAGGACGCGCGCCGCTGCTGCCGAGAATTACTCGTCGTCGAGTTCGAGTTGCTGCGGCAATCCGGCGATACGCTGGACGTGGAGTCGTACCGCAAGCGATTCTGCGACTACGAGGCGGTGGTGGACGCGGCATTGGGCGCGCACGAACGTCGTAGATGGGGAGATGGTCTGAAACCAGGGAATGACGCCGCCGGGGAAGAGCCACCAGATCCGACCCACATTGGCCGGTTTGAAATTCGCCGCCGTTTGGGACGCGGCGGATTCGGCGTCGTGTATCTGGCCCACGATCCGGGCCTGGATCGGCTGGTCGCGATCAAGGTCCCACGCGGCGAGTTGCTGAAGACGGGCCAGCAGCGCGAGAGCTTCCTCCACGAGGCCCGTACGGCCGCCAAGCTGAAACACGCGGCGTTGGTCGCCGTCTACGAAGTCCAGCAGGAAACGGACCTGATCTACATCGTCCAAGAGTACATCGAGGGGCAGAACCTCGCCCAGTGGGCTGCCGCACAGCCGCGCTCCTGGGAAGAGATCGCCCGCCGCCTGATCGAGATCACCACGGCCATCGGCTATGTGCACCAGCAGGGCTTCTATCATCGCGATCTCAAGCCCGGCAACATCTTGATCGACAACGACGGCCATGCACACGTGGCCGATTTCGGACTGGCGGTGCACGAAGACTCCCTGCGGATGCTCAAGGGGCAGGCTGCGGGGACACCCCGCTACATGTCGCCCGAACAGATTCGCGGCGAGACGCACCGGATCGACAACCGCACCGACATCTGGGCCTTGGGCGTCATCCTGTACGAGTTACTCGCAGGTCAGCGGCCCTTCACGGCAGACGAACCGCTCGATCTGTACGAGGAAATCCAGGAGCTGGATCCCAAGTCGCCGCGAACGCGCAACCCTGACGTGCCCAAGGAACTGGAGCGAATCTGCTTCAAGTGTCTGGCCAAGCGTCGCACGCATCGCTACGCCACGGCCGCGGACCTGATCGAGGATCTGGAGGCCTTCCTGGCGACTTGCGGCGACTCGGCGCGTGTCGTGGGGGGTGGACAGCAAGCCACGGCTGACGCGGCTTCTGATCCGGTGGCGGTGGGCAGCGCTACCGTGCGCGCCGCGAGCGACAGCACGCCACAGGAAACAACGCCGACACCCGACTCCGGTTCGCAGCCGCCGCTGAGGATTGTGCCCAAGGGTCTGCGGTCGTTCGACGAAGAGGACAAGGACTTCTTCCTGGAACTGCTGCCGGGGCCTCGTGATCGCGAGGGACTGCCGGACTCGATCCGGTTCTGGAAGACGCGGATCGAGGAGACGGACGCTGACGCGACGTTCCCGGTCGGTGTCATGTACGGTCCGTCGGGTTGCGGCAAGTCGTCGCTGGTGAAGGCAGGGCTGCTGCCGCATCTGGCCGAGCATGTGCTGCCGGTCTTCGTCGAGGCGACTCCGACCGACACCGAGCTGCGACTGCTCAAGGCGCTCCGCAAGCACATTCCCCGCCTCGCGACGGAAGCGTCGCTGACCGAAGCCCTGGCCCAGCTGCGCGAGGGTCGGGTAACGGACGGCCGCAAGGTCTTGCTGGTGCTCGACCAGTTCGAGCAGTGGTTGCACGGCACGGCCAACATGGACAGCAGCCAGCTGGTGCGTGCGCTGCGGCAGTGCGACGGGGCCAACGTCCAGTGCCTGATCCTGGTGCGCGACGACTTCTGGATGTCGACCACGCGGTTCATGCAGGCGCTGGAGATTCCGCAGCTCGAGGGAGTGAACTCAGCCGCCGTGGACCTGTTCGATCCGTCGCATGCCCGGAAGGTGCTCCGCGCCTTCGGCCTCGCCTACGGTCGGCTGCCCGAGCACGATCTGTCGGCGACGAGCAGCGGTTTCTCGATCGGGCCGTGCAGGACTTGGCTCACGACGGCAAGGTGATCTGCGTGCAGCTGTCGCTGTTTGCCGACATGATGAAGGGGCGTTCCTGGACACCGGCGAGCCTGCAGGAAGTGGGTGGCACGTCGGGCGTGGGGGTGGCGTTCCTGGACGAGACGTTCACGGCCAAGACCGCGCCGCCCACGCACCGTCTGCACGCCAAGGCCGCGCAGGCAGTGCTCAAAGCCCTGTTGCCGGAGGTCGGCACCGACATCAAGGGCCAGATGCAGCCGACGGACGGGCTGCTGGAGATGCTCGGGATACGCGGCAGCGACCGGAGGACTTCCGCAACCTGCTGCAGATCCTCAACAGCGAACTGCGGCTGATCACGCCGACCGAGCCCGAGGAGGCGGAAGCGGGAGCGACCGAGTCCACGTCCGACGAAACCCGATCGGCGGTTCTATCAGCTCACGCACGACTACCTGGTGCCGTCGCTCCGCGATTGGCTGACGCGGAAACAGAAGGAAACGCGGCGCGGGCGGGCTGAACTGAAACTGGCCGAACGCGCCGCAACTCTGGAATACGCGACGCGAAAGACAACAGCTTCCCACCTTCAAAGAGCATCTTGCGATACTGACACTTACACAGCGACGAAATTGGACGGGAAGAGAACGCCTGCTCATTCATGCGGCGAATTCACACTATGGGAAGCGTCTGGTACTCGCGTGCTCAGTTCTGTTTGTTGTCACGACGATCGCCTTTTGGCGTGTCCCTTTCTATATCGCCGTAGACGGTGTGCTTGAACCGTCGGGTTTTTCCTACGCGTCTAACACACATGGTGGATACTTGAGTCAGTTATTTGTTGGTGATGGTGAAACCGTATCCGTGGGACAGTCGCTAGTTGAGATGAAGAACGGTGACCTGGTAAATGCAGTGTCTGACGCTTGCGCCGAAGAGTGGTCGGCGAGAAAGGACTACTCTGCTGCAGCAACGCGCCGTAGCTGAGTTGGGGCCTGCACAAGATCAAGATCGTCAACAGCTTGCGGAACAGTTGCAGTCACTCGGCAAGAACGTCGTGGTGGCCACCCGAATGCGGCACAAGGCCGAATTTAACCTCGAGCAGCTGACCATCCGAAGTCCAGCTGCGGGAATCGTATATATGCCGTGGTCATTGGAGAGGCGCCAGGGAACGAAATTCCTAGCCGGAGGCTTAGAGGATCGGCGTACTAAGTGAAGGAGGCAAGTGGAGAATCTCGTTCGAGGTAACCGCCGAGCAAAACGAGTTGCTGAAGCGACAAGGGGGCCTTTCGAGAGATTTGTCGGAATTGGAGTTTACGTGGTCACTAGCGTCAGATCCTAGACATCAGATGCAAGGGAAGGTCACCTCTTACAGTGACCAGATGCTTGCGGACAGATATATCCGAAGCACGTGTATCATGGAGCTTACAGCCGACCAGCAAAGTTCAATTTTCCATCCCGAACCGGGCGTGACAGCAGACGTGCGAATTCCGTGCGGGCGCTCGTCAATAGCGTATTCTATCTTCTACAGCTTGAGATTGTTCGTACAGGACAAGCGTTAAGGAAATCGCAGGTGAAGACGACTGATCTGGCGACGGGCCAAGCTCCGGCGAGATCGCGCCGAACCGCGACCGGGGGCGGACTGAATCGCGACGATCCAATACGTCACGGCGAAAATTCGAGGTCGCAGACCAGCGCCGGTGGTCATCGACGGCCAGGATGTCGAGCAGGCACGTCCGAGCGCGTCTGGAGCTTCGAAAATCGACGTGGGCTGTGCTGTCGAAGTCACCGGATCTTTGGAGATCTCCGCCACGCCATCGCGGGCCGTGCCTGCTCTTCACGCGATCACGGCCTACAGAGTCGTCCAGCGGCGTTGAAGTGTCCGCAGTTCCGAGACGACTCCCCGGCCATCCCGCTTCATCCAATCGCGTCTGTGGTCTGTTTCATGAACCTCACCGTCGGTGAGCAACGAAAAGGATGGCTATCGGCTCAGTGGCCGTTGCACAGAATCGCAGGAGTAGCGAGGTGAGTGACCCGCAGCGCGAGCAGCGCCCACGAGCGAGGCTCAGCGCGGTTGCCGGACGCTCCGCTGTTGTGATACAGCCTCTCCCCTGGTTGCCCCAGACCCTCCCGTCGAGCCTTCGCTCCAGGCTCCGCGTCTGCTTAACCGGCTCACCGACCGGCCGGGACCACGGCGACGCGGAACCCCGTAAAGATGTCACGCATAGCCGACGCGGCCCCTCCGCGCGTTCGCCGCCCAGCAGAACACGGCTGGGTTGTCCCAGCCACCTCCCCGGTTCACGCGTAAGGAGCCGGTTGAGGGACCTGTAGGATCATGTGCCGGTGACTTCGTATAGTAGTCCTCCCCGTAACGGCTCAATTGAAGCACCACTCCCACACATTGCCGTAGACATCATAAAGGCCCCAGAAATTCGGTTGCTTCTGGCCCGCCGGGTGGGTCATTGCGGCTGAGTTGCCCATAAACCACCCGTAGCCCTCCAGACCTGCCGCGTCATTCCCAAACGAATACCGCAGCGTGCTTCCAGCTCTGCACGCGTATTCCCATTCTGCTTCCGTCGGCAGGCGGTACGCTCGGCCTGCCGCCTTCTCCTCTGCGTAGCGCCGACAGTCTGCTACAAAACGCCACCGCATTATCCCAACTTACCATTTCAACTGGATGCCCTGGTGCCGCCTTGAAATGGCTCGGATTCGTTCCCATCACGTGCTCATACTGCTCTTGGGTCACCTTCTGAAAACACTCAACCCGAACCATTGGTTAAGCGGACTCGATGCCGCGGGTATTTTATCCTGAAAACGACGCGGCCTGGGCTCCCTCTTTCTCAAACTGCCGTGCCGTGTCTTCTGCCGATTTATGCTCCCCGATCATGAACTCCCCGGCGGAATGAGCACGACCTTCATTCCGATGGAGTTGGTCCATTCGACCGGCAGTCCCAGATGTTTGGCCCATGCCTCTTGGTGTTTTCTCGCCTGCTGCGGGCCGAACGGCGCAACAGCAAGCGGGGGTGCGGGGCCGGTGCGGTTGACTTTCAGCGGCGCGGGCGACGAATCCTCCGTTGCAGTTTGTTCCTGTGCAGTTGGGTCCTCCGGTGTCGTCGCGTCGGAGTTGTCTCCCGGTGAATGTTCCGACATCAAACGTCTGCATCACCACCAACGTCACAAACCACAGGATTGGGGTCTTCATCGGATGTCTCCTCTTGCGGCATGCATACAAGTGCTTCATCGTAAACCATCTTGTGGGAGACGCCGCGCAACTGCAGGACGTTCCCCGTTGCCGGTCGGCCTGCCAACGATTTTCATTTCTGGAAGCGGCCGGATAATGCCATGGCCGACGGGCCATATCCCGTCATTGCGAGATTGTGTCACGTTCGATGTTGAAGAGGTGCAGCTGAGCCTCTAACGCTTTAAGGACGTGTTCAGGGCGGAGCCCCTGGGGATTGGACTGCGACATATCGATATGATAGCCCTGCCACACCTGGAGATCACCAGCACAGATGGGAGAATCCAAGATTCGCGGTACGTCTCCGGTCCAGCAGCACTCAGGACCAACCCGGCTCGTGCCATTGGCCTATTGTTTATTACGTCGGATCGGGAATCGGGACCGAGACAAGTGCCGATGGTACGCGAAGGCCGGGATGTCGCCCCGCAACGGCCCCTCAAACGCCTTCAACGTCTGTTGCTGACCCAGAGTCGACCAAGTGCCTCCTGACGCGGAATTCGCCCTTCGAGGGCGTGTCTACTGGGGGCTTCGCGGGATCACACGCGGAGGCCGGTGGCTGAGCGAGTGCGGCAGACGACGGATCAGGTACCGACGAGAACGCCGTCCGGCAACCGGGGCCGAACTGGGTCGCAGCGAGCCAATACGTGGGAGCGAAAATCGGGAGCCGAGACGATCGCGGATGGTGCCGGACGACCAGGATGTCGAGTAGGCACGTCCCACGCGTTGGAGCCTCGAAAATCGATCTGAGCGATTGAGTCGCGGCAATTGATTGTTTCGGTCTGTCACACCCACCCTCGCTATTATCACCTCGTGCTACTCATGGCAACCCTGTGGCCGAGGACCTTCGTCGCGATCTCCCGATCGGGGACACTCTATCAGCGGCGAGCTCGCCAACGGCCTCGTTCGTCGAGTCGGTACGCATGAACCTGCTCTTGATGATGGCAAATAGACCCCTGGGGGGCCATGGTGACCTCCGTCACAAAAAGACCCGACGAAGGGTGGGCAGAATCGCCGCGTCACGCGCGCTGGGAAGCTCCCGCTTCCCTGGCATTGGTGATGGTGGATGTGTTCCGCACCGGCAGTCGGGTGCCATCGCGTCTCGTCCCAACTCGGATTGAAATCTCCAGCGACGCAGATGATGTGTGAGGGATAGTCTTGCCGGATCTTCCGCCAATCGGCTCCGTGCCTCGGTATAGATTCCGAGCGTGACTGCCAACCTCGGTAACCGTTGCTGGCCAATCTCGGTCGGCGTGACACGGCAGATACGGTCCCCAAGACAACAAGTGACCCGATTGGCGAGTTAATGTCAACACATTTAGCGATTTCGGATGCGTGCGTTGGAATGACGCCGGTCACGGGAAAGCGAGACCAAATCGTGGTCCAGTTCTCACCACTACGGTGCAGTCCGTCGACGGGTGTGGACGCGACGGCGGTGGTAGTCATTCCGGGCACGACGATCTCATTGGTTTCGGTCAGGATCCAAAGACGAGCCTCGGCATCGACCTTCTGAACAAGGTCGAGAATCTTCCGAGGCCGATCTAGTTGTGTCTTGCCTGGTCTCTCCAAGTTCCACCTAGCAACTCTGACATGCATTACGATGATCCTTATTCTCCAAGTCGACAGGCAGGAATCCATTGGCCGCGATACAGTCCATCAACTGCGCTGGCGAGTGTCGCAAGTCTGGCCCCAATTGTGCTCACCAAATCCAATCTTTACTCGCGAGACCGCCTCCATGTTGCCACTTGCTCATACAGAGACATTCCTGGTGTCCGAAGCCCCCTGGATCGTGCTGCGTGGCGAAAACCGGCCGCCGGTGTCGTTTTTCGGACCTGGGCAACTGATTCCGGCCTACTCGGATCGGTGGAATACTGTCGCCGAGCATGGCGAACATCCAGTCACATGGGGTGGGGCTCAACGCGAACCAGACAAGCGTGTTGCACAGCTGGTGCGCCTGATTCTATTGGCAATTGCCGTCCGACAAACGCCGCAGATCATCGCCAGCCATGATTTCCAGCAGGTCTTCAAGGTCGGTATTGTCTTCCAGGCTTGTGTCCTCAAGCAGCTCTTCCAGTGCCC
>CAWDIM010000028.1:0-40826 GCA_963802295.1 uncultured Planctomycetota bacterium
CGAGCACCGGGTCGTCGTTCAGGTACCGCTCAATGTCCTTCGCAAACCCATTGGCCGATTCGTAGCGCCGGTGCGGTCCTTCTCCAGCGCCTTCATCACGATCCAGTCCAGCTCGCCGCGCACCAGCGTCGCTCAGCTTCTCCGGCTCCGTGTGCCGGTTGGCCGCGATCGACGGCAGCGTGTCGCTGCGTGCTCAGCCGCAGGCTCGGCCTCGGCGGCTCCTCCTCGCGAATGATCCGCAGCATCTCGTCGAAGGCCGCCGCATCGCAGTCGCTGGCGGTCAAACGGCGTCGTCGCCGGTCAGCAGTTCGTACAGCAGCACGCCCAGCGAGTAGACGTCGCTGCGGGTGTCGATGTCCAGCTGGTTCAGATTCGGCCTGCTCGGGGCTCATGTACTCCAGCGTGCCGACGATCTGGCCGAACTGCGGTGAACATCGTCTTCTCGGTCAGCTGCTGGCCGGTGGCCTTGGCCACGCCGAAGTCGATCACCTTGGGCACCGGCTGGCCGTCGTACAGCGCGACCAGCACATTGGACGGCTTGATGTCGCGGTGAATGATGCCCTTCTGGTGGGCGTGCTGGACGGCCTGGCAGACTGGAATGAACAGCTCCAGCCGCTCGCTGCGGCGTCAGTTGCTGCTCGTCGCAGTACTCGGTGATCGGGATGCCCTTCGACCAGCTCCATCACGAAGTAGGGCCGGCCCGCTGTCCGTGGTCCCGGCGTCGAGCACCCTGGCGATGTTCGGGTGGTCCATCAGCGCCAGGGCCTGCCGCTCGGCCTCGAAGCGGGCGATCACCTGCTGGGTGTCCATGCCCGGCTTGATGATCTTGAGCGCCACCGCGCCGCTCGACCGGCTCGGTCTGCTCGGCCATGTAGACGACGCCCATGCCCCCTTCGCCGATCTGCTGCAAGCAGCTTGTAGGGACCGATCGAGGTGCCGGGGCGTTCCGCGATCGGTGAGTGGTCGAGGGTGTGGTCTATGGTGTTGTCTGCTACCTTCTCGTGAAATGTGCCCAGTTTGGCGTGTGCCGTGCAGCAGCCGTTCGACCTGAGCTTGCAGCTCGCCATTGTCGGCACAGGCAGTCGCCACAAATGCTGGCCACCCCTCTGGCTTGTGTTCCTCAATCGCCGACAGGAAGATCGCCTGTGCCTTTTGAGCATTGCTTGTCATGCCCGCATCTCCCAATGTGTGGCTGCTCTATTGGACAATGCGAGATATCAGTGCCGTTTTTGTCACGGCACCGGAAAAAAGTGGTGAAAAATGCCAGGGTTTGATTAGTCGCCTTCGGCGATTAGTTCGGCGTACAGCCACGCTTGCGCGTAATTCCAATGACGATAGGCAGTTTTCGAGGAGATCCCGAGGGTGGCACCTGCTTCTTCAACAGACAAACCGGCGAAGTAGCGAAGTTTGACAATCGCCCCTGCGATAGAGTCAAGCGAAGCAAGCTGCGACACAGCCTCGTCAACGGCCAGCACCTGCTCGGGGGAAACACCCCCGGCAATACCAAGTCCATCAATGTCGATTTTCTGCCGGTTCCCGCCTTGCTTTTCGGTTGCCTTTCTCCGGGCAGTCTCCACGAGAATCCGCCGCATCGCTTCGGCCGCCGCCGCAAAGAAGTGTCCCTGCGAGTCCCAGTGCTGGAGCTTGTCCACATCCACCAGCCGAATGTACGCCTCATGCACCAGGGCGGTCGCCTGCAATGTCTGCCCTGGCTTCTCCTGAGCCAGTCTCACAGCCGCCAGTTTCCGCAGTTCATCGTAGACGAGTGGCAAGAGTTGCTCGGCGGCCTGGGGATCGCCGTCGTTGATCTGCGACAGGATGCGGGTGACATCGCTCATGGGACACCTCGCGGACGCGATCAGACGACGTCATTGTACCGAAGTTGCGTGCCGATTACCTTCACCCGCTTGTTTTCGACGGGGGGACTCGAGCATAACCCGATAGCGGCCGTCTGGTCGACCGGTTCGGCATCGGTATAGACGCCCCGGGATCCGCCTGATATCGCTGTGCCGCGCCCGGGACTGGACTACCTCGGGACGCACGCCCGCTCGCTCCGTCCAGGCTCGTGCCGAACAAGGGCCGGCAGAAATGGAAGGCGGCAGAGTGTCCGGCGCGGTTGGCACGAGCCGATTTCGGAGTCTGCCTCATCGACCAACCGCATGTCGGCCAGTTCTTCCTCAGCACGCGGCCGGAAGTGGCCCCCTCAGAGATCGTCAGATCCGTAAAGGGCCGATGGCAGTATCTGATCCGAACACAGAACCCGAGCGCCTTTCGCCGCAACTACTTCGTCGGCAGCCTTGATGACGCAGCGTGCCGAGTCCTTGATCAATACGTTGCCGGGCAGACAGACAAGCACTCCATGGTTGATGCCAACGTTCAGAAGCGCCTGCAATCGTTGCAGTTTCACGATGCCATCGTGGATCTGGCCCAGGCTCAAACGACCAGCCATGGCCGATTCGTCTATCGCCTGCAAGTCGTCGTGGAGAACTTGGACGGCTTGCATGACCTACGAGAGACGGTATTGGCGGACTCGCGAGCGATGATTCTCGGCGCGGCTGCAAAGAAAAGATGGCGGCTGTCGCGAATCGCAATTCTGAGCAACCATTATCACATTCTGCTGGCCGCAAATGTGACAGAGTCGCCTGCGAGTGTGGCACTCTCGATCATGAACAATCTGGCCTATGTTCAGGGGATGAAGCCGGTGCTTCGGTTCAGCTACTACATAGGGACATTTGGACCCTACGATCGAGATGCTGTACGACGCAATCTGTAGCTGCTCAGTTGTCGTCCTACCGGGCCAAGCCCGGTAGAAACGGGAGTGGGATGCGCGGCGCGGTAGCTGCTCAGTTGTCGTCCTACCGGGCCAAGCCCGGTAGAAACGGAAGTGGGATGCGCGGCGCGGTAGCTGCTCAGTTGTCGTCCTACCGGGCCAAGCCCGGTAGAAACGGGAGTGGGATGCGGCGCGGTAGCTGCTCAGTTGTCGTCCTACCGGGCCAAGCCCGGTAGAAACGGGAGTGGGATGCGCGGCGCGGTAGCTGCTCAGTTGTCCTCCTACCGGGCCAAGCCCGGTAGAAACGGGAGTGGGATGCGCGGCGCGGTAGCTGCTCAGTTGTCGTCCTACCGGGCCAAGCCCGGTAGAAACGGGAGTGGGATGCGGCGGGTAGCGGCTCAGTTGTCGTCCTACCGGGCCAAGCCCGGTAGAACGGGGTGGGATGCGGCGCGGTAACTGCTCAGTTGTCGTCCTACCGGGCCAAGCCCGGTAGAAACGGGAGTGGGATGCGCGGCGCGGTAGCTGCTCAGTTGTCGTCCTACCGGGCCAAGCCCGGTAGAAACGGGAGTGGGATGCGCGGCGCGGTAGCTGCTCAGTTGTCGTCCTACCGGGCCAAGCCCGGTAGAAACGGGAGTGGGATGCGCGGCGCGGTAGCTGCTCAGTTGTCGTCCTACCGGGCCAAGCCCGGTAGAAACGGGAGTGGGATGCGCGGCGCGGTAGCTGCTCAGTTGTCGTCCTACCGGGAACCGGGCCAAGCCCGGTAGAAACGGGAGTGGGATGCGCGGCGTGGTAGCTGCTCAGTTGTCGTCCTACCGGGCCAAGCCCGGGAGGAACGCGAACGAACGGACGCCGAAATGCCGCGGCGACCGGCGGTGACACCCTGCGGGGGGAGCCTACTTCCGGCCACGACGACAGACACTGTCCCTATCTTGTGAATCACGCTTGAGGCTCGGAACCCCTCAAGAATTCCGGAAACTTTGCGAAACTTTTTTTCCCGGCTGCGGATCCCGATCGAACAATTCAGTGCCAGACGTATGTCACCGTATGCAAAGGCGGATCATCGGGTCTTGCAACGGTGGTGCAAAGAAGCCACAATGACCATGCGATGCTTCGAAAACGCGGGCCAACGTGAGGCGGTAGCATGTTGGCCAGACTCCATACCTTTTCGCTGTTGGGCATCGATGCAGTCCCGGTCGAAGTCGAAGTGGACGTGTCCGCCGCGGCAATGCCCAAGACCATTCTGGTCGGGCTGCCCGAAGCGGCGGTCCGGGAGAGTCGCCACCGCGTGGACCGAGCCATGGTCAACTCGGGATTCGTGCGGCCGCAAGATCGCATCGTGATCAATCTCGCCCCGGCTGAACTCCCCAAACAGGCCTCCTCGTTCGACCTCCCCATCTCGCTGGGCGTGCTGGCGGGCAGTGGACAGCTCGCCTCCGATCGGTTCGATCAGTACGCCGTGGTGGGCGAATTATCCTTGGAGGGCGCCACGCGCAGCGCCAAGGGAGCGCTCTCCATGGCCATGGCCGCGGCCCGGCAGAAGCATCTGCGGGGGATCATCGTCCCCGACGTGAATGCCGCCGAAGCCGCCGTGGTCGAGGATATTGACGTCATCCCCGTCTCGTCCCTGGCCGAAGCCGTGGCCTTCTTCGCGGGACATCTCGATATCGATCCCGTCCCGTCGCGACTGGACGAACTGTTCAGTTCGCTGTCGCGCTACGGAGAAGACTATGCCGACGTGCGCGGCCAGGAGATGGCCAAGCGGGCGCTGATCATCGCCGCCGCCGGCAGTCATAATCTCTTGATGCTCGGCCCGCCCGGCAGCGGCAAGACCATGCTCGCCAAGCGACTCCCAACCATCCTGCCAGACTTGTCCGCGGCCGAGTCAATTGAAACCACACGCGTTTATAGCGCCATGGGCCGTCTGCCACCTGGGCAGCCGCTGCTGGCACAGCGCCCCTTTCGGTCCCCTCATCACACCATCAGCGATGCGGGCCTGGTCGGCGGCGGGAGCATCCCGGTGCCCGGAGAGATCAGCCTCTCGCATCACGGCGTACTGTTCCTGGATGAACTGCCGGAATTCAATCGACGCACCTTGGAAGTCCTGCG
Source organism: uncultured Planctomycetota bacterium (assembly GCA_963802295.1). GTDB lineage: Bacteria > Planctomycetota > Planctomycetia > Pirellulales > Pirellulaceae > JAJRVM01. Next base: position 4,877 of record CAWDIM010000028.1, read on the forward strand.
TCAACCTCTGGAAGACGGTGTGGTCACGATTTCGCGCGCCCTCACCTCGACGACTTTTCCAGCAGAGTTCATGTTGGTTGCCGCGCTCAATCCCTGCCCCTGCGGTTTTCGCACCGATCCGCGCCGCGATTGCCACTGCACCACCCAACAAATCGAAAAATATGTCGGGAAGATCAGCGGTCCGCTGTTGGATCGGATCGATATCCATATCGAAGTCCCGGCCGTCCCCTTCAAGGAACTCGCCAGTCACCAACCGGGAACCAGCAGTGAGGAGATGCGGCAACATGTCGTGCGCGCCAGGACGCGCCAGAGCGTTCGTTTTCTGGGTACCAAATCGCGCACCAACGCACATATGACGCCTCGCCAGATTCGTGAAGTCTGTAAACTCGATCAGTCGTGTCTGGAATTGCTGAAAGCGAGCGTGCACGAAATGGGACTCTCGGCGCGCGCCCACGATAAGATCCTGCGCGTCGCCCGCACCATCGCTGACCTGGAAGACTCGGAACCGGTCACCCACGAGCACCTGTCCGAGGCGATCAACTTCCGTCTGCTGGACCGAAAATTCTGGACGTGAATGCGATCTCGAAGCAGGCTATCCCCAGGCATTTTCCCTGGGCACTTTAGGCCGGCACTTTTTGCGGGCACGGCTCGCCCATATCGCCGCTAATTTACTGTTCCGCGCCGACGGGCCTCTGCGGCTTCCACTCCCGCAACTGTTGCGAAATAGAGACGGCGGCACTCATCTTGAGCCGGGTTCCGGGCGACAGTTCGCACATCCATCGCAGCTCACAGGGAGCTTCGCCCTCCCGGAGGAGACTCAAGCGTAGTCTGCCCGACCGCCGCACATCTCCCGACTTGACGCGCGACTATCGAGAACGGTGGAGACCCCGACCCCCTGGGGGGGCTGGCAATAACCACCGCGCGGCCATGAATCGGCCGGTGCACTACCTGGCCGCTCCGGTTCGACATGTTGACGACATCCAGGGACGTCCGACGGCCGATAGACAGGAAGAAACGGCATAATCTCTCTGCCGCGGACGGCTGAGAACGTTCTACTGAGCCACGAGCCATCCGCCGGGCGAGCGGCGGCGGGCCTGCTGCCATGAGCGGCGGAGCCAAAAATCGCGACTTCCGGAAAAAACGAGATATTGTATATACTAGCTGAGGGCGAACGATTCGCAGCCAGAAGGGACAAGAGAGAGAGAGTCGTGAGGGCTGAAGTCTGGCTGGTCGCGGCTTCATGCGAGCCCCCACCGACGTCCCGAATCACTCGACTCCGTGGTAATTCGTAATAGGTTGCGGCCGAGCGCGGCGAGGTTGCGATCGCTAACAAACAGAGAAAGCCCATGACACGATCCCTGACCGATCACTGCGTGCTCTCCGGCGCCTCCGGACGACTTCCACTCTGGCTACTCCTGTCGGCCACTCTCACTCTGGTGCTGATGGCGGCCCCGCCGTGCGCGGCCAACTGGGCGGGCGCGATTTGAGCGATTCCAATCTGACCGATGCCGAGCGACGGGAATCGACCCTCCTGTGGCTCAACACGTTCTTGACCGAATCGGATCTGCTAAAGCAGGGGGACGTCGACAAGATCCGTCAGGCGGTCGCTCAGATGTCACCGAGCCAATTGGAGCGGTGGTTGGAGCAGACCAAGACGCTCCGCATCTATGTGGAGAGCGAGAAGTGGCAGTCGACCAAGCGGTGGCTCCGCGAGTTCATGCGGGTGCAGGCGATGTACAGTGATCAGGAGATCCAGAAACTCCGCGACGACATCGTACGGGCCGATGCCGACCAGCTGCTGGCGATCTTGAAACGCATTCAAGCCAAACACGATTCGCTCGTCTGGATGCAGCAGGCCTCTGAGCGGAAACGGCAGATAGAAGTTCAGACGCGGGACGAGCGTCTCGCCGCACAAGCCAGCGCGGCTGCCGCCGCGCGGGTCACGCCCCCCAGCAATGTGCTACTGCCGGGCGCTGCGGGTGGAGCTGGAGGGGCTACGAGGCCATCGAGTGGTTATCAAGTGCCGGGTCCGCTGATCAACTCTCGCGAAATGGCGCGGGCCGCCGTCTATTCTGAATTGTGGGGCCCCGGTTGGATGATCGGATTCTAACGTCGAACCACCGGTCACCTCCCCGGTGGGTGTATTCCAACAGCGTGCACTCGACCGACGGGAGGAGATGGCTCCAGGATCGCACCACAGACCAATCGCCCAATGCATACGCGACAACCGCCAGCGCGGCCGCTCAGAGAAACCGGCGTTGGTGAGTGTGGCCGGTGACAGCAGACATCGCCACTTGAATCGGGGCATCTGCTCGACCGGCATCGGGCCCAGCCACGTCTGCGGGCAGGGACGACTCGCCTGCGGGCAAAGCCGTTCCGTTGGCGGTTTCCCCCCCGGCACCGAGCTGATTCTGGTCTGTGGGTGGCAAGCGGGTCCCTTGGACGCGGCCGAGTGGATGTGTGCTTGGCAACAGGAGGCAAGCCTGCCGACGCTGCCTGAGCTGTCGGTTCTGCGCCGCCACGTCGCTCGACAGAGGGCCGATTGCATCCCCAGGCGAACCATGTTAAGTTGGCGGGAGCTTTCTCGTCGTCAGAGGGCTACCCGTTCAACCTTCTGTTCCCTCGCAGGCATCAACGGATCTTTCCCATGACATCGTTAAGAACCCAGGAAACGGATGGTGTGCTTGTTGTTTATTTCAACGAGAACAAGATTCTGGACGAAGCCAAGATCCAGAAGATCGGTACTGAGCTGATCGAAGCCGCCGATAGCGCCACGTCCGAAAAGAGGCTGCTTCTGAATTTTACGGGCGTCGGTTTCATGTCTTCGGCAATGATCGGCAAGCTGGTGCTGTTGAACAAGAAATGCAAGACGGACGGCGTTGCTTTGAAGCTGAGCGATATTTCAGGAAACGTATCGGAAGTCTTCAAGATAATGAAGCTCAACAAAGTCTTCGATATCTACAAGTCTGAAGAGAAGGCCTTGAAGTCGTTCGACAAGAAGGGTTGGTTCGGGTAAGCGGTTGGAGCGGTACCCGAAGCACACGGGGGGCGGATTGCATGGTCTTGCAGCCCGCGGGCTTGCGTGCCTGTTGCTCCTTGAGAAGACGTGGCGGAGCTGTTTCCGCAGTGGTGGCGCCGGCGAAGCTTCCCTCGCTGATCGAGACCAGCCATTTCGCTCGCTGCACCGGCTTATGAGGTCAGGGAGGCGGGGCCACGCGCGGAGCACGAGCTGCCGCTCGAAACTCGTTCGCCAGTCGATCGCGGTCGCACATTCTTGACTTGGTATGATCGTGTTTTCACCCATCGCCAGGCCGACAGCCGAACCCGGGTCACGTAGCATTCGTCGCAAGACTCAAGAGACCACGTTATGTCTGATGGCAGACACGCCGCCGAGCAGGGTCCGATTCGCTGGCCGGGGCAGATAGCGGATGCACTGCCCGGTATCCTGTGGTCGACCGACATGGCGCTGCGCATCACGAGCTGCCAGGGACGGGAACTGTCTCACGTTACGCAGCACCCAGAGCGGTTGTGCGGCACGAGTCTTTTTGAGTTATTTGGAACGGAGGACATTCACTTCCCTCCGATCGCAGCCCATCGTCAGTCGCTGCAGGGGGCGAACGCGCTGATTTCGTTCACACTCGGAGAACAGTCGTTTCGAGGGCTTGTGTCGCCGCTGCAAACCGACGGCAGAACAATCGGCTGCGTCAGTATCGCGTTTCCAGAATCGTTACTGGAGTCGCGTTGCCATTCCATTGCCAACACTACCGCCGACCTGATCCTGTTCCTCCAAACCGACGGGACGATTGACGAGGTCAACCGCACCGCCACCGGTTCACCGCGGGAGCGAGTGATCGGCAAGTCCGTATTCGAGTTCACGCCGCAGGCGGATCATGCGAAATTGCGCGCGGCATTACAGCAAGTCATGCGCACCGGCTGCGTGGAAAAGCTGGAAGTCCGCTTTCCGCGACGCTTCGACAATCCCGCCTGGCACACCATGAGGATCGGTCCGGTCTGGACCATGGGCAAGATTGCCGGCCTCGTCATGTTGGCACAAGACATCACTCAGCAGAAACAGGCGGTGAAGAAACTGCAGGCTGAGGAGACCCTGCTGCACGATTTGCTGGAACTGCAGGATCGTGAACGGCGGTTGGTCGCCTATGAAATCCACGACGGCTTCATTCAGGATGTTGTCGGAGCGCGGATGATCCTGCAGGGATTCCGGAAATCGCACGACGATGACGATCCCGGCCTGCAGAAGCGGCTGGACACCGCGGTTTCATTAATGGCGCGAGCCATCAATGAAGGCCGACGATTGATCAGCGAACTGCGTCCCATGATCATCGATGAGATGGGGATCGTGGATGCCATCGACTACCTGATCGGAGAGGAGGAATCGCGAGGTGGCCTGGAATTTCGCTTCACCCACCGCATGCAACTCGATCGACTGCCACCTCTCGTACAGGCCACGATCTTTCGGATCGTTCGCGAAGCGGTCACGAACGCCAGGCGTCATGGCCGAGCCACTTGCGTGGAAATCCGCTTGACACAAATTGGCACTCAAGAAGTAATCATTGAGATTCAAGACAACGGAACCGGCTTTGATCCAAACGATGTCCCCAATGACCGCTTTGGCTTGGCCGGCATCCGCGAACGAGCTCGTCTGTTTGGCGGAGGCGCCACCATCGAAAGCGAGCTCGGCAAGGGAACTCGCATTACGGTCAAAATCGCTTTGGACTCACCGCCCGACGTTCCTCACGCCGAGCAACCCGATTGGACCTGGACCGTGTGAACGGTTCCCAACCGATGCTGACACTCCCAGGACGCGGTGTCGCAACGGGTGGTTATCCGCCGAGTTCATACATGGCTCGCTGGGGACGCAGGAAATCGGGCGAATCGATGCCGTGGCCGGCCCGTTTGGCTCCGATACACTCCCGGACCAGGCTTGCCAGTTGTTCATCGTCGGCCGTACCCCGCAGCAGTGCGCGGGCATCCCATTCCTCCGTGGAGAAGAGGCAATTGCGCAGCTGTCCTTCGGCCGTGATACGCAGACGACTGCAGTCGCCGCAGAACGGCTCGGTGATCGGATTGATGAAGCCGATGCGACCGATACCATCGGCGAAGAGGTAATCGACCGCCGGCTGGCTCGGATCGGAGCGCGCGACCGGGAGCAGCGGCCCGAACTCCCGCTCCAGCATGCCGCGGACTTCGGCTCCCGACAGCACTTGCTGCGATTCCCAGTGTTGTTCGGCATCCAGCGGCATGAACTCAATGAAACGCAACTCAAGCCGTTGTGCGCGTGCGAACGCTCCCAGCGGGATTACCTCCTGCTCAGTGATGCCGCGGATCGACACGGCGTTGAGACGGATCTTGTCGAAGCCGGCGCGTTGGGCGGCCGCAATACCCGCCAGCACTTTGTCCAATCCGGGGCGCCGGGCGATCTGTTCGAACGTCTGCTCGGTCAGGCCGTCCAGACTGATATTCAAGCGTTGCAGACCGGCATTCTTCAAGGCTGCCGCCTGGTCGGCCAACAGCAAGCCGTTGGTCGTCATGGCGATATCCGACACCCCCGCGATCGCCCTGAGTCGGCCGACCAGTTGCGGCACATCGCTGCGCACCAGCGGTTCGCCCCCCGTAATCCGAATCCGCTGCACTCCCAGTCGCACGACAACCCGCACCAAGCGCTCGATCTCCTCGAAAGTGAGGATCTCACGCCGCGGTTTGAACCGCACGTCCTCGTGGGGCATGCAATAGAAACAGCGAATGTTGCAGCGGTCCGTAATGCTGATCCGCAAGTTCGTATGGACGCGTTGAAATCGGTCCATCAAGGGCCCCTCAATACTCATCGATATTCTCACACCTGGACGTCCATCCAGTCCTAATCGCGGATCGCAGACAATCGGGCCGATCGTCGTCCCGGCTTAACTCTCCCCGACGGGGCCGATTCCCGGATGTACCCATTGACTGTTGCCGTCCGACCAGTTTTCCTTTTTCCAAATCGGTACTACCACTTTGATCGTGTCGATGAGCCATTTACCGGCCGCGAACGCCGCGTCGCGATGCGGTGCGCTCACGGCAATGGCAATGCTCGTCTCGCCCACCGGCACGAGACCGAGTCGATGCACGATCGACACTTCGGTCAGCGTCCAGCGCCGCCGTGCTTCGCCGGCGAGTTCCTCGAGTTTTGCGCGAGCCATCTCCCGATACGCCTCGTATTCGAGTGACAGGGTTTGCCTCGCCTGAGTGAACTCCCGCGTGCTTCCGACAAACAGCACGATCGCCCCGGCGGCTCTCGACTGAACCTGCCGCAGCACCTCTCCACAGTCAATGGCCTCGTCTGTCAGTTCGATCATCGGTCATCAGTCATTCGGGAAGGTCATTGGTGAAGGTCACTTGTCGTCGGTCGGTCCCCGCACTCCACCGCTGCACCAGTTCGTCACTCCATGGCCGGTAACGAACCGCCCATTGCTCAACCGCCGCTGACTGGTGGAAAGCAGGCGAGTTCATCATCGGCGGCCAGCGTCTGGTGGTCGGCAGCATATTGTTGATTCACGGCGATCAGCAGGTGCGGCTCCCAGGGGGCGAGCGCGGGGCAGAGATCGACCAACGCCTGGCGCAAATCGATGACGGTTGCCGCGTCGGGCAACGGGACGAGCACCAACTCACGGCCAGCCGCCTGTTGAGCGCCGGCGAACAACTTGACTTGCACGATCACGTAACCACAAGCTCCTCGCCACGAGCGGTCAGCAGCGAAGCGAAATGCGGGATGAGTCCATACGACAGCGCCAGGATTTTGAGCGGATGGATGGTCGGTTTGGTGGTGCCCTGTTCCATCTGAATTTTGCAGGAACTGCACTCGGTCGTCCCCAGCTGAATGGCGGGCGAACGGAGCGCGGAGATCAACCCCCAGCCGGCCCGCAGACTACTGCGATAGCTGGCGCGCCGGAGGCCAAACGAACCGGCCATTCCCGAACAGGAGTAGTGCAGCGGCAGGACGGTCAGGCCCGGAACGAGGCGCAGCAGGTTGAATCCGGGTGTTCCGACATTGAGCGCTCGCAAGTGGCAGGGGAGATGATACCCGAGCGTGACGTTAACCGGCTTAAGATCCAGTTCGAGTTGCCCTTCCTGGTGCAATCGCCAGAGGTAGGAGCAGGCTTCGCTCGTATTATCAGCAACGAGTCGGGCGTCATCGTCGTCGAGCAGACTGAGGTACTCGTGGGTCAAGCAGAGAGCGGCTGCCGGTTCGATGGTCACCACGTGGTAACCTTGGCGCACCGCTTCCGCCAGCAGCTGCACATTGCTGACGGCGAATTTGCGTGCAATGTCCAGCGCTCCCATGGAAATGGCGCTCATCCCGGACTGAGCCTGACCGGGCGGCACGTAAACAGCGATCCCATTGTGCTCGAACACCGCCACCAGCGCTTCGGCCAATTGCACGTCGCACCAATTGCAGTAGACATCGACGAAGAACAGGACCTTTCGGCCGGTGCGTCGAGTGGGCCTGGTGAGACGTCGGCGATGTGCCTTGCGAATAAAACTGCGGGGGGAGAAGCGGGGCAACTTCCGTCCCTGGGCGATGCCCAACGTCCGCTCGATGAGCCACCGCATCTGGCGATTGGCAACGGCCCAGTTGGCAGCGCGGTGGAAGAACGAGCCCCATGCGCAGAGCAAGTCGAGACGTGCCAGGAACCAATCGCTCGGACGCAGCCCATTGGTGACAACGTACTGTGCCTTGCACTCCACCATCAGCTTCGGGATGTCCACATGGGCCGGACATTCCAGTCGGCATTGATGGCAGTTGACGCAGAGATCGGCCAGCTTCTTCAGTTCGTCCCCTTTCAGCTCGGCGGGAGCGAGTCGACCGGTGAGGATGGCCCGCATCAGATTCGCCTTGGCGCGCGGAGAGGCTTCCTCCCGCGGACCGTAACGAAAGATCGGGCACATGCGTTCGGTCGGCAGCTGCGTGCGGCAGTCGCCGCATCCATTGCACATCCGCGCGGCTTGTTCGACAGGCACATCCTGCCAGGTCAGCTGCAGTGCGACCGGATATGGCGAACTCACCGCATCGCCACTGGCCGCCGCAGCGCCCTGCCCGGCAACCGACCGCTCCACCGCCACGCAGCGCAGGTTGGCGGTCAGCGGCTGCGGCACGTCGGTCACGACTTTGCCCGGATTCAGGATATGGTGGGGGTCCAGCAGCTGTTTCAGCTGGCGAAAGACGCCGTACAGCGGCCCGAACTGCTGCTGCAGGTACCAGGATCGACTCAGCCCGCTGCCATGCTCCCCGCTGATCGTGCCGCCGACCTGCAACACCTTCTCATACAAATCGGCCGCCACATCCTGCATCTTCTGCACGCTTTCCGGCGACGCCAGATCGAGGAACGGCCGCACATGCAGTTGTCCGTGCGCGGCATGCGCGAACAGGGACGCCGTGACTTGATGGGCCTTTAACACGTTCTGCATCTGGACCAGGAAGTCGGGCAGCTCGGCGGGAGGCACCGCAATATCTTCGACAAACGGCAGGGGACGGCTGGTCCCTTTCATGCTGTAGAGCCCCGGAACCACTCGCCGAACCAATCGCCAGAACAGGTCGACTTCCTCCGCTTCCAGGGCCAGTCGCGAGTCAAACGCCAGTCTCTTGCGACGCTGAATGCGCGTCACGAGCCCCTGCAACCGCTGCCGTACCTCGTCCTGACTGTCCCCCTGCACTTCGACCAGCAACATCGCTTCCGCATCGCGGGGAATCAACAGGTCGTACCGCACGTCCGCGTCGCGAGCGATACTCAACAACCGGCGATCCATCATGTCGCAAGCCGAGGCGTCCAAACCGGCAATCTCCAGCGCTCCGCGGGCCGCCGATTCCAGCCGATCGAAAAAGAACAGTGCCACGCCCAGGCAGCGAGGCAACGGATGAGTGCGAACGGTGGCCTCCGTAATCAGCGCCAGGGTACCTTCCGAACCGGAGATGATTCGAGCCAGATCCAAGCGGCCATCCCGCAAAACACCTCGCAAGCGGTACCCCGCACGATCGACCAGCGTCTTCGGGGCATACTGGGCGATCACGCCCTGCTCACGCTGGATCACAGCAGCCACATCGCGTACCACTGCCTGCCGCCGCACGACCGCCGCGTCCTCACTGACAACATCCTCAAGCGGGTGCGTCCCAGCTTCGATGACGGATCCATCGGCCAGTACCAACTGCATCGATTCGATCGTGTCGGCAGCCGATCCGTACTTCAGCCAGTGGCTCCCCGAGCCATTGAGCGCCAACACGCTCCCCATCGTCGACACACTCCCGGTCGCCGGGTCCGGGCCGAAGACCCGACCACGGTCCGCCAGGAAACGATTCAGCTGGGAAAGCACCACTCCTGGCTGCACGCGGACCGTCTCTTGATCACACGTCAGAATGCGCCGCATGGAATGAGAGAAGTCCAGGATCAGCCCCGGCCCCAGTGACTCGCCCGCCAGGCCTGTCCCCGCGCCGCGCGCGTGCAGCGGGATCTCGTTCTCCACTGCATACTGCACACAGGCCACAACATCCGCGACACTACGCGGCCGCACCACCCCCAACGGACGGATCTCATAGATACTGGCATCCGAGGCGTACATCTGCACAAACACGTCGTCGCAATGGACGTCGCCGTCCAGTAACCCTCGCAAGTCGGCTTGGATCCGTTCTCGCTCTTGGTCCATGGGCGGTCGTGTCTGACAAAAGTGTGAAACGAATAAGAATCCTCGCGCGGCCCCGGCTCTCCGACCCGTTTCCAGCCAGCATCAGGCCACAGCCTCGACAGCATCGTACGCTCTCATCATACGCGACGAGACGGCTGGACGGACAGTAGCAGCGACTGAAATCGAACCCGGCGATCCGTTCGGCCCCCGTCCCGCGCACCACGTCATTACCCCCAGGACCGCCTTCCTGCAGCGTCGGGCACCACACCGAGCAGCCTGCCCCGGGGCCCCCTCACCGCTGTCCGCCGTAGATCAGCTGCATGACCTCCGATCGCGTGGACAGGTTCGATCGAAAGATCCCCTTCATGGCCGACGTCACGCAAAGACTACCTGGCTTGCGTACACCGCGTACTGTCATGCAGGTGTGCGTCGCCTCGATCACCACCGCAACTCCCCGCGCGCCGAGCTCCGTCAGCAACAGATCGGCAATCTCCTCCGTCATTCGCTCCTGGACCTGTGGTCGCCGAGCCACCGCTTCCACGACCCGCGCGAGTTTGCTCAGCCCGATAACTTTGCCAGCCGGCATGTAGCCGATGTGGGCCTTCCCCATGAACGGCATCAGGTGGTGCTCACAAATACTGCAAAAGCTGATATCCCGCACCAATACCACCTCGTCGTACTTCTCCGTGAAGAACTTCTCGAGGTAGATTCTCGGATCAATATGCAGCCCGCTGAACAACTCGGCGTACATACGAGCGACTCGCGCCGGTGTCTCCTTCAGCCCCTCACGGTCCGGATCGTCGCCCACGGCGGCGAGAATCTCGCGAACCGCCCGCTCGATTCGAGCCTGGTCGACCGGGGCGTTGTCATTTCGCTCGCTGTCGTCGGTCTGGCTGGTTGCATTCATATCGCTGGTACCCCTGTCAAAACTCGCAAGTCCCCTGGGACGGGCCACACACAACCGAGTTCTACGCCGTCACCCTCGGGCAGCGAGCGCATGCTCCGCTCCCGGATAGAGTCAACCGTCGTCGCCTTCTCGCGATACCCTCAGCCGGCAAAGAGACCGGGCCTGCTCGCGGCCGGGCCAGGACTGACAGCCCGTTTTTCGGGCAGCCTCAGATGACACGGTCGGGAGTGTGGCGGATGACTACGTAGACCGAATGTCCCCAGTATCCACGTCCCCCCGTCCAAGACAACCCCCGTCCCCAACAACCTTGGTGGGCGCGCGTTCAGTTCAGACTGAACTCGGGTGGAAATCTCCGGGCCGGCCCGCCCGCATCTTCCTTGAGCGTTGCCAGACGCTGGAGCAACGTGGTCGCTCGCCGATCCACGTTCAATTGCTCCAACAGCTGCTGTTTGACCCGCAGATCCAGATTCATTGTGAAAGCCACGATGTCGGTCAGCACTCCGAGCGGAATATGGCTGTTAAGCAGCTGCTCAAACTGCTCCTGAATCACCTCGCTGGCCGGCAGGTAACTGCGGAAGTTGTCAATGAGTTGGCTCCTGAGCCGCGAACGTTGACCGGCCGTTTCGTGGGAGTAGTAGTCACGCAGCCATTGGATCCGAGCCTCCCGGTAAGGCCGTCCGGTCGACAATTCAGCTCGAATGCGTGCTCGCCGAGCTCCCAACAGCAGGATATTGTGGCGACCCTCGCCTTCCCGCGCATGGGACACTACCCGCCCCACGCAAACCGTCGCATGGATCGGCGGACGACCTTCGTAATCCTGCTCCCACCCCGGCTCCAACAGGACCGTGGCGATCAATCGATCAGCTGCCAACGCATCTTCCAGCAGTTGGCAATAGCGAGGCTCAAAGATATGGAGCGGCTGCAGCACGTGCGGAAACAGCACCAGATTGGGCAACGGAAAGAGCCGAACATCGGCCAGCCCCTCGTCCGGTACATCCGCTAGATCGTCGAATTGAGCCATGTGACTGTCTGCGGCCAGTGGCCGCAACCTTACCAAAACGGAATACAATCCGTTCGTGCAGCACCCGCTACTCTCCCTCTCCACTCTACCATTCGTCCGTCGCACGGTCACGCAAACGGATGGCCAACGTCATGGCCCGAGTGTCTCCTGCGACGTGCGGGGGCACGCGACGACACAGAACCCGCACAAACCGCGTGGTCGCACCACGGCGGGGACCTACGCCCCGGCGGCCCGGCCAAGCAGTGTGCTGCCAGGACGTCGCGAGTTCTCTGCGTGAAGGCATCCTCAAAACGCTAGTGGCGCTGGCCCCCGCACGTCTCCGCGAAGTGAATTCGTGGCAGCCGAGTGGGGTCCAAGCGAACCTTGGGAGTGTTTTCCTCGTCCGCCACAAGGTCCGCACAGCAGCGTCCCAAGTCGATCAGCAGTCGTTCCAGATCAATCCCCAGGTGCCACGGCCGGTAGGGACCAAGATAGCCGCTGGAACTATGAAACAACTTGCGGGCCCCGCGCGTGTTCCCGTTACCGAAATGATGAAGGCAAACGGCCACCTGGATCAGCCCCTGGTAGAACTTGCGCGATTCCCCGTCGCACAGCATCCAAAGCTCCTCCCAGACCTCGTGAGCCTCGAAGAAGTCACCATCGTTGAAGCAGGCTATGCCCTGCAGATAGCGAGGGTCGTAGTGATCTGGCATCTTCCGCCGGCTGTTCTTAATCGCGGTTCATCAACAGTTGCAGAATGTACCAGAAGAGCAGAGCCACCGAGGCGAACAGCGCGAGCGAGGCGGCGACGTACTGGTCGAGCCGATAGTGGTGAACGATATTCGAAGTGTAATACAGGATGTAACCGGCTGCAAAGGCGACCATTAGCCCGGCAAACAGGTTACCCAATTGCAGGTCAAAAAAGATACTGCTGACGATAAACGCCAACACCACAATCCCCGCGAGGCCCAGGTATCTGCCGAGCCAGGAGAAATCGGCGCGCGTCGCAAAGACCAGCACGGTCAGGCCACCAAAGACGACCAGAGTCATGACACCCGCCGTGGCGATAATATTCTCGCCATGCGCTCGCCCAACCCCCTCGGCCAGGAGCAGGATGGGAATGAAAATCACCGCTTCGCAGGCCACGTAAAGTCCGAGACCGGCGTACTGCATTCCGATCGATGTGGCCGAGCGGGCCCATCGATCAGCCACCATGCTGACCACCATGAATGCGCCAAGGACCAAGAGCCAATGCCAGCCGCCCAGCATCCATTGAGTGAGGCGGACCAGCTGGTCCTGGGGGACCATATTGAAGATGACCAGTTCGATGGCCATGAACGCGAAAACCGCCCCCGCCAGATGCGTATAGGTACGCCGAATGAAAGTCGTCCGGTCGGCTTCGCCGGCCGCCGCCGCAACATCACTCATTCCCATCACCGCATACGGGTTCTGATCAGCGTAACTCATGAATCTCACCTCGAGAAATATTGTGTGGGGTGTGCCCGCGCCGCAAATCGTCTCGGAGCCAGATGGCGTTTGACCATCAGAGGGTCACGACCGGTGGCAGCGGTGGCGGAAACCCCCGCGATGAATCATCGACGGCCCGCGACTTGACCACGGCAAGATTTCATCGGCCAACTCACAACCCATTTCCCAGTCGCTGCTTAAGTTTAGGCCTGGGCAAAAGGATCGTCAACCTTGCCGGGCGGGCGATTCCAGGTCTCCATCGGCGATCGCGCCCGCCCGGGCGACACTTGACACGATTGATTCGCCGGGTGCACAATTGGCCATCCGTGGTGCGTCTCGTCCTGCCCACCCCCCGTTGAGCAAAAACTCCAGTGCCAAGATCCGCGATGCCCCCGTCAGCAACCGAGAAACGGTACGCTCTGCAAGTCGTCCGAGCGCTGCGAAAAGACTACCCGGACGTGCAGTGTGCGTTGCGCCACGACAACCCCTTTCAGTTGCTGGTGGCGACGATCCTGTCGGCTCAATGCACCGACAAGCGGGTGAACCTGGTCACTCAACAGCTGTTCCGCCACCACCCGACGGCCGCCACACTGGCCGCGTTACCGCTGCCTCGGCTTGAGCAGGCCATTCAAAGCACGGGGTTTTTCCGCAACAAGGCCAAGAACATCCAAGCGTGTTGCCAACAGCTGGTGGATCATTATGATGGCGAAGTGCCACCGGACATGGCTCAGCTGGTGGAATTGCCGGGAGTCGGCCGCAAGACGGCCAACGTGGTCATGGGAACGGCTTTCGGGGTGCCCACCGGCGTGGTGGTGGATACGCACGTCGCCCGCATTTCGCAGCGGCTGGGCCTGACCCGGGAGTCGCAACCTGAGAGGATTGAGCGGGACCTCATGCAGCTGCTGCCGAAGAAGGAGTGGATTGATTTCTCCCATCGCCTGATTCATCACGGTCGCCAGGTCTGCAAGGCCCGCAACCCCGACTGTGATGCTTGTTCCATGCAGAGTTCTTGTCCGCGTGTGGGTGTCGCCGGTTGACCTTCGTTGTGATGAAAACGGTCCTTGCTGGGAGCCGCAGAACATGATCCTCTCGGGGGAAATGATCCGTGAAAAGCTCGGTGGCGACATTGTCATCGAACCGTTCGACCCGAACCACTTGAATCCCAACAGCTACAATTTGACTTTGCATGACGAGCTGTTGATGTATGAAGAAGTCGTGCTCGATATGCGCAACAGCAATCGCGTCCGACGCATCGCGATCCCGGCGACCGGGTTGGTGCTGAACCCCAACCAGCTCTATCTGGGCCGCACGATCGAGCGGACCGAGACGCACAACCTGGTGCCGATGATCGAAGGACGTTCGTCGATCGGTCGACTCGGCCTCTTCGTCCACGTCACGGCGGGATTCGGGGACGTCGGATTCTGCGGCTTCTGGACGCTCGAGATGTTCGCCATCCAGCCCGTTCGCATCTATCCGGGTGTGCCGATCTGTCAGATCTTCTACCACCAGATTGCGGGCGACATTCGGGAATATGTCAGCGACAAGTACCAGCACAATCGCGATATCCAGCCCAGCCTGCTGTTCAAGGAACTCAATCCGGGTGCCCGGCAGGACGACCCACAGCTGACGCTGGATTTCGGCACCGAGCGATTTGAATGAGCTGGCGGTCACTGACTGGTGAGAGCTTCGTCGCGGCGACCACCCTACATGACCGCGAAGTAGTTTTCCACCGCGAAATCGAGCGATTCGCAAGTCAGTTCCGGGTCCCGCCGCTCGTAACGGCAGCGATTCCTGACTTGCAGCAGCAAGTCACGCGGCTGGCAGCAGCGGAACGGGCGGTCGACGGAGCGGTAGTGGGTCTCGATCAAGTGATCGATCGCTTCTTCGCAGTAGGGGATGGAGAGCGATGTGCACATCATCCGGAACAAGTCACGGAACTCCTTTTCACTGGGGTCGGTCACCTCGATTTTGTAGGGGATACGTCGAAGAAAGGCGTCGTCCACCAGATCGCGAGGTTCCAGGTTGGTAGAGAAGATGATCAACTGGTCGAAAGGAACTTGGATCTTCTTGCCATTCGCCATGTTGAGGAAGTCATAGCGTTTTTCTAACGGCACGATCCAGCGATTGAGCAGCTCATCGGTACTCATGCTTTGCCGGCCGAAGTCGTCGATGACGAGCGTGCCACAGTTGCTCTTCAGCTGCACCGGCGCTTCGCTCGTGCCGGTGGACCGGTTCTGGGTGACTTCCAGGTTATCCATGGTCAGTTCACCCCCCACGACGATCGTGGGGCGGCGGATGCGCACCCAGCGGCGATCGATGCCGGTACTGTCCAGCAAGCCGTCTGATTTTTCGTAAGAAAGCTCTTCGTGGTTCATGGGGTCAAACAGGCGCATGATCTCGCCGTCGACGCCGAGGGCGCGCGGGATCCAGATCGATTGCCCGAAAGCCGCTGTCACGCGTTCGGCGATACTGGTCTTACCGTTACCCGGCGCGCCGAACAGAAACAGCCCGCGTCCTGAATTGATGGCCGGGCCCAGCCGCGCCAGCATCTTGGGATTGATCAACAAATCGCCGAAAGCGCGACGCAGATTCTCTTCCGTCGGGTGCTGGGTCTCTAAAGACTGGGCCTTGACCGAAGCGATGTAGGCGCCGAGTGTGACGGGCGCCGAGCCGAAATAACTGCAGTGCTCCGCGTGCCTTCGCGCTCGCTCTCGTCCCAGGTCGGTCAACTGGTAAAGATAGTCGTTCATCGCGGCGGAACCGCGATAGACGACCAATTGATCGTGTTTGAGTTGCCGCAAAATCTCGTCAATCAACACGAAGGGCAACCGTATATGTTCGGCAATGTCCCGCCCGACGAGGTCGCCTCGCGACAGGAGCAGTTTCAGGATCAGCGCTTCGACCTCACTCTCCGACAGACCCACTTCCTGCAATGACCGCGGCTCGCGCGGAATGAACTCGGCATTCGTATCGGCACTGGCCGAACCGGCAGATCGGTGGTCGGGCGGTGGTGTCCCGGCACCCCCCGCTGAGCGCGTCAGTTCATTGATGCGCTGCAGCAGCCCGTTCAACTTGGCATCGGCGTCCGCGTCCTGGTCCGGATTCGCTTCGTGAGCAGGCTGCGTCGCCGCCAGCGTTGCCCACGGGTCGTCCTGGCCCTCGGATCCCTGTTCGCGGCGTACGAGTCGGGCGAGAATATCTGACTCTGAAGACATGGATGTTCTACACTCTGAGGAAGACGGGTGAACGAAAGAACATCGAGGCGTATGGATGCACGTACTGCAAACCTAGGTCGCGGCTCGCCTAACGTCAAACGAGGCCCCGACATGCACGCCCCCCGCACGGCACACTTGGCGAGTCGCCATGAGGCGCGACGAATCGGGTGCCGGTTGCCTCGCGGGACAGACGTAAAGACCGCCTGGCGAGTCATTAACAGCAAATGGCCCGGTGCTCGACACTCTGGTGACCCGTCCCGGGCCGGCGGTTCACGGAATCCGCCGGCCTGCCGCGAAGAGGATGGTTGCCGAACGCCGGTTATGCCGGGAGCGACACACGGTGCTGCCAGCCCACGGCGGATCGAGCGTCCCCCTCAGGTGCTACCAGCCAGGGTCCCAACCGAACGCCACGGGGGCACTTTGCGCGGAATGTGCCGAAGTACTTCCCCGTCGACGGCCGGTCACTACCGGGTAGAAGCTGTGACGATCGTACCGATGCTGCGGCCGGCGACGCGCGGGTGGGCCGGCGACGTCACGAGGCTTGTGCCAACGCGTCCTTCGGCCGCACCGGTCAAGCGGTGGAGGAATCGAGCACAGCGTGGAGACTGGCGTGGACAGGCGCGCACAACCGACAGGAACCACCGGCGCGGCGGTAACCTATACTTGGAGCAAAGGGTTTTGGGCCGGCGCCTTGCGAGGTTCTGTTGACGATGCGCACTGCTTGCAGCAGTCTGGATTTACTTGCCAACCGTCCGTTGGGGCGTGGACCGGCGCTGAAGCGACTGTTCGCCCGCATCAGTGACACGTCGAACCTTTCGATCGGCGCCAGCAGATCGTGCGACTGTCACGAGGTCCCTCCGGCAGCCTGGAAGAACTTCAGGAACTGATTCAGTCCGACCCGTCGCTTGTGGCCCTGCTGTTGCGGCGAGTCAATTCCAGCTACTACTGCCTCGACACCGAGGTGCACGACCTGGCGGTGGCCGCCAATCTGTTGGGCTTTCGCGAATTCAGCAATCTGGCCGTCACCGTCTACATGTCTCGCATGTTCGCCCCTGCCATGTCCTTTAGCACGTTCAGCATGGTGGGATTGTGGGGACACAGCGTGGCGGTAGCCGCTGCCTCGCATCTCGTCTCCCGCGTGTGCGGTTGTGGTATCGCGACCGATGCCTACATGGCCGGACTGCTGCACGACATAGGGCTGTTGCTCGCCTGCCGGCAGATGCGGCGCCGGTTCCTGCAGGTGGTTGAACAAGTGCAGCGCAACGCGCCAACGTGCGAGATCGAGCGTCAAGTCTATTCGTTCGACCATGCACAACTGGGCGCTCATGTAGCGCGAACCTGGGAGTTTTCCGACGAAATCGTCGACGCCATTGCCTATCATCACGAGGTGGACCGCTACAACGGACCCCACCGCGATCTTGTCTTTGTGGTGGCGGCGGCGAATTACCTGTGCAGCCGCGCAGGGTGGACGTCGATGGGGGTACACAACGTCTCGATTCCACCGGACGACACCTACCGCGTGCTGGGACTCGACGAAGTGGCACTCTCCATCATTTGGGATGAACTGTCGCCCACGTTGGAAAAAGCCTCGTTACTGGCCGACGCATGAAGGCGGGGGAGACTCGGCCGGCAGTTGAGCGACGGGGGGGGCCCGATTTTGCCGGTGGTACCATCGAGACAAACCACCGCGGATTCGCTACAATTCCCTCGGCGTTGCTGGAGCACGCGCAAATTCTGCGGGAAAGTTCTGCGGCTTCCGACTCGCGCCAACGGTTGGTTGCCGAGTCATTTCTTGCGCCGCGCGGCTGCCGGCTATTCATGCATCACGTGAGCAGAACCGGAAGTGGGATTCGATGAGCGATTCGACACCGTTGACCGATCCGTTTGGCCTTCGCGATACCCTCCCTACCGCGCGGGGCCCCGTGGGCATCTACCGCCTCTCGCGGTTGGAAAGTCAGGGAGTGGGCAACGTCTCGCGGTTGCCCTACTCGATCCGGATTCTGTTGGAGGCCGTGGCACGTCATTGTGACGGCTACGTGATACAGCCGGAAGATGTACGGAACTTGGCGCAGTGGAATGCGGCCGCGCCGGCCAGCCTGGAGATTCCGTTCCGGCCGGCCCGCGTGGTGTTGCAAGACTTCACCGGTGTCCCAGCGGTGGTCGATCTGGCCGCCATGCGTGCCGCCATGCAGCGACTGGGCGGCGACCCGCAGCGGATCAATCCGTTGATCCCGGTCGATCTGGTGATTGACCATTCGGTCCAGGTCGATTCCTTCGGCACAGCGGACTCTCTGCAGGAAAACATCGCACTGGAGTTTTCGCGCAACCGGGAGCGTTACGAATTTCTGCGGTGGGGACAGCGGGCATTTCGAAATTTTGGCGTCGTCCCCCCCGGCGTGGGAATCGTGCACCAGGTGAACTTGGAACTACTCGCCAAATGCGTCTTCGTCCGCGACGATGCGTTCGGTCCGGTAGCGCTGCCCGACACGCTCGTCGGAACCGATAGCCATACGACCATGATCAACGGACTGGGAGTCGTGGGCTGGGGGGTCGGCGGGATCGAGGCCGAAGCCGTCATGCTCGGGCAACCCATTTACATGCTGATGCCGGAAGTGGTCGGGTTCGAACTACGTGGAGTGCTCGGCACCGGCGTCACCGCCACCGACGCGGTGCTGACCATTACCCAGATCCTGCGGCGCGAAGGAGTGGTCGGCAAGTTCGTCGAGTTCTACGGAGAGGGGGTCGACGGCATGTCCTTGGCCGATCGAGCCACAATCGCCAATATGGCTCCGGAATATGGCGCCACGATGGGGTTCTTCCCCATTGACGGCGAGACGC
The DNA here is from genome assembly GCA_963802295.1 of uncultured Planctomycetota bacterium. Classification (GTDB taxonomy): domain Bacteria; phylum Planctomycetota; class Planctomycetia; order Pirellulales; family Pirellulaceae; genus JAJRVM01. The sequence continues at coordinate 23,973 of CAWDIM010000028.1, forward strand.
TGCGGTATCTGCAGCGGACGGGGCGCAGCACACAGGATGTGGACCTGGTCGAACGTTACATGAAAGAGCAGCAGTTGTTCCGTTCCGGCAACAGCGCGACGCCCGATTATACAAAAACCCTCTCGCTCGACTTGAGCACAATTGAGCCGTCGCTGGCCGGCCCCAAACGACCTCAAGATCGCGTGCCGCTGTCGGCTGTCAAGAAAGATTTCTCGCAGTCACTGCAGGCGCCGTTGTCCCAGCGTGGATTCGCGCTGTCGGACGCCGAGAAGTCCAGGTCCGTCACCTGCCAGGGGACCGGTAAAGATCAGCCAATTGGACACGGTGCCGTGGTGATCGCCGCCATCACCAGTTGCACGAATACCAGCAATCCGTCGGTGATGCTGGCCGCCGGACTGCTGGCCCGCAACGCGGTCGCCAAAGGATTGACGGTCAAGCCGTATGTGAAGACCAGTCTCGCTCCCGGATCCCGCGTCGTAACCAACTACCTGCAGAGGGCTGGCCTGACCGCGGCGCTCGATCAACTGGGCTTTAATGTGGTCGGGTATGGCTGCACAACTTGCATCGGAAACAGTGGGCCGTTGCCGGACGATGTGGCCGCGGCCGTAACCAGGGGCAATCTCGTGGCGGCGGCCGTATTGAGCGGCAACCGGAATTTCGAGGGGCGAGTGAATCCGCTCGTCAAAGCCAATTACCTCGCCAGCCCTCCGTTGGTCGTGGCCTACGCGCTGGCGGGCACGGTCGATATTGACTTGACCACCGAAAGGATCGGGCAGGACACGGACGGCCAAGACGTTTACCTGCGAGATATCTGGCCCACCACGGACGAGATCCAGCGGACCATTGAATCGGTGGTCTTGCCGGAGTTGTTCCTGAAGGAATACGGCGCAGCTCTCGAATCGAACGAGATGTGGAACGCAATCGAGGTGACGGAGGCAGATCTGTATGCCTGGGATTCGCACAGCACATATATTCAGGAACCGCCGTTCCTCGTCGACGTGACCGCCGACGTGGGACACATTCAGCCTATTCGCGGTGCCAGGGTTTTGGCGCTGTTGGGTGATTCCGTGACGACCGACCATATCTCGCCAGCCGGGTCGATCGCGAAAGACAGCCCGGCGGGCCGCTACCTGATGGAAAGCGGCGTTGATCCGCGCGATTTCAACAGTTACGGCTCGCGCCGCGGCAATGATCGAGTGATGGTGCGGGGCACGTTCGCCAACATCCGCATTCGCAATCAGTTGGCTCCTGGCACCGAAGGCGGCTGGACACTCCATCTGCCCGACGGCCGGCAGATGACCATTTACGACGCGGCGCAGCAATATCGCTCTGAAGGAGTACCGCTGGTTGTCGTGGCCGGAGCAGAATATGGTACCGGCAGCAGCCGAGACTGGGCGGCTAAAGGGACTTTCCTGTTGGGCGTTCGCGCCGTGCTGGCCGCCAGCTATGAGCGGATTCACCGGAGCAACCTGGTCGGTATGGGGGTGCTGCCGCTGGAGTTCGCACGCGGCGACACCTGGCAATCGCTGGGGATCACGGGTCAAGAGGTCGTGGACATTCCGCAATTGGACGATCAGTTGCAGCCGCGCAGTTGCGTGCAAGTGCTGGTGACCGCCCCGGATGGAAGTGTCAAGACCATTCAGGCCACACTGCGTATCGATACGCCGGTCGAAATGGACTACTACCGCAACGGCGGTATTCTGCAGACCGTGTTGCGCAAATTGATGTAGCCGGTCCGCTACCGCCCCGCGCTTCACACACGTTTCTACCGGGCTTGCCCCGGTAGGACGACAACTGGCCCGCTACCGCCCGGCGCTGCACACGCGTTTCTACCGGGCTTGCCCCGGTAGGACGACAACTGGTCCGCTACCGCCCGGCGCTGCACACGCGTTTCTACCGGGCTTGCCCCGGTAGGACGACAACTGGCCCGCCACCGCCCGGCGCTTCACACACGTTTCTACCGGGCTTGCCCCGGTAGGACGACAACTGGCCCGCTACCGCCCGGCGCTGCACACGCGTTTCTACCGGGCTTGCCCCGGTAGGACGACAACTGGTCCGCTACCGCCCGGCGCTGCACACGCGTTTCTACCGGGCTTGCCCCGGTAGGACGACAACTGGCCCGCTACCGCCCGGCGCTGTCACACACGTTTCTACCGGGCTTGCCCCGGTAGGACGACAACTGGCCCGCTACCGCCCGGCGCTTCACACACGTTTCTACCGGGCTTGCCCCGGTAGGACGACAACTGGCCCGCTACCGCCCCGCGGACTGCCCCCCACCAGACTGTCATCGGGAACATGACCAGTGCCAAATGCCCCACGGTCGAAAAAAGTTGAGAAGGAAGTGTCGCGTTATCACTCCTTCACTCAAAAACATCCAGCTCGTGCTCAAAACGACGAATCGTTTCGGCGGGACTCAAGTTGAACACGGCTCGGCCGTCGGAGGTCCACTGGCCATTCTCGAAACGGAAGACCGCGGTCCCGCAGCGCACGGCCACGACCGCCGCACTCCCTTCGCTGTCTGACGCGTCGTCGGCGGCGAAGCTGATGCTGACTCCCACCAGAGCCCGCAAATGGCCCGTGCCGCGGTCGCGTGCATAGGAAACGGCATCCTCGAACTCACAGCCCACCCAGACGAGGTCGCGCGGCTTGCTACGTTCGGACGCGCGAGTCACGAAGTCCGCTTCCAACCATTCGCGCCGACGCCGGAAGACTTCGCGTGCCAACCGCAATACGTGCTTCGCTCGACGCGTTTTCCGCCACCGACTGACGTGCCATCCGACGAGCCCCGCAGCCAGCAGCAGCCCAACCACACCCGTGACCGTCCAGAAAACCGCCATCGAGCTGCTCCCTTTTAAATTATCGGAACATCCAGATCGCAGAAGCGTGCCCTCCCTGTCATGAGCAGCTATAGCAACGGTAGCGAACTCGCCGGACTCCGGCGTCGGCTCGCCATCGGTTGCGGGCTCCGCTCTGCCTGATCCGCGCACGTATCCCCCGCCTCGCCATCCCCGGCCTCCGCGACTACGGGGAATTTTACTGAGCCACCGCCTGCGGGGACAACCTGCAGGCGGGCCGGGGTGGATAACGGCGCCGGAGCGATTACCCTACCCAGGTCGTAGGGGATATTTCGCGAATTGCTTTGCCAACGGACGTTCCACTTGATATTTTAACGTCATTCTGCCAGTTCGGGTTTTTTCGGGTCTTTTCGGGTTTGGCTGTGGATGCGGCCGGGTGCGACGGCTTCATGACACATCACTCTCGATTTCTATCTTGCATTCTTCGATTCGGCACCACCTGACCGGGTCTGGGAACAGTCGATTCGCACGGAGTCACCTGCCATGAGACTGGCTGCCGTTTTCCGGGCAACTGCGCGCTACTGTGATTCTCAGACCGGAAATGGACGTTTCCGGCTTTCCCGCCCCGCCATTTGGGGCGTTACGCGGTTCGCTTTTGCCACTTTGCTCACTGCAGTCACATTGCTCGCGGCGGTCACCTTAGCCGATCCGCTGCCGGGCGAGGGTACCGACGGCGATGCCGACAATAAAGTCAGCTTCTATCGTGAGGTCTTTCCTATTCTGCAAACTCACTGCTTGGGATGTCATCAGCCGGCCAAACCCAGCGGCCAGTACGTGATGACATCGTTCGCCAAGCTGATGACCGGGGGCGAGACTGGTTCGGCCGCGGTCGTGCCAGGGGAACCTGACGACAGTTACCTGATCGAACTGGTGACTCCGTCCGACGGGCAAGCCGAAATGCCATCAGGCAAGCCGCCATTGGATACCAGTTCTATCGACCTGATACGACGCTGGATTAAGCAGGGCGCTGAAGATGATTCCCCACAAAGCACACGACTTGACTACGATATCGAGCACCCGCCAACCTACTCGTCGCCGCCGGTCATAACTTGTCTGGCTTGTTCCCCCGATGGACGCCTGCTGGCCGTCGCCGGCTATCATGAGGTATTGCTGCATCACGGGGACGGCAGTGGCTTGATTGCGCGGCTGATCGGCACGGCCGAACGGATTGAATCGGTGGCATTTTCGCCGGACGGGACGAAGCTGGCGGTGGCTGGCGGTCTGCCCGCTCGTTGCGGCGAACTCCAGGTCTGGGATGTGGCGACCCCGGCGGGGGACGTGGCGGACTGGAAACCGGGCCTGCTGTTTTCCCTACCCGTTACGTACGACACCATTTACGGCGGGCGTTGGTCGCCCGACGGGAAGATCATTGCGGTTGGCTGTGCGGACAATACTCTCCGCGCATTCGACGCGGCCACCGGCCGACAGGTGCTGTTCCAGGGAGCGCACAATGACTGGGTCCTGGATACGGTCTTCTCGGTGGATGGCTCGCATTTGATATCGGTCAGTCGCGACATGACGGCCAAGTTGACGGAAGTCGCCACGGAGCGGTTTGTCGACAACATCACGTCCATCACTCCAGGCGCTTTGAAGGGGGGCATCCTGGCGGTGGCGCGTCATCCACAGCGTGACGAGATAGTGATCGGCGGCTCCGACGGGGTCCCCATGGTCTATCGCGTGTTTCGCCAGACGGAACGCCGCATCGGAGACGACTCGAATCTGATTCGCCGCCTGCAGCCGTTACCGGGCCGCGTGTTCAGCGTGGCGGTCAGCGGCGATGGACGCCGAATCGCGGCCGGCAGCAGCCTGGACGGGACCGGCCGGGTCACCATCGACTCGTACGAGTTTGATACGGCCCTGCCGGAGGACGTCCAGCAGATCATGTCGAAGGTCTCGACTTCGCGGTCGGCCGACGAGGTCGAGCGATTGGAGCAATACGCTCGGGAAGGCGTCCAGCGTCTAGCGCAACTGGACCTGCCCGCCAGCATCTACGCGGTTGCGTTCCTGGCCGACAGCGCGCGGCTGGCGGCAGCCGGCTCAGATGGCCTGATTCGTCTGATCAATGTCCAGCAGGGGACCGTGGAAAAGGAGTTCTCGGCGGTCCCGAGCCTGGCAGCAGCCGCGGTCCACACGGACCTCGCGCCAGGTGGTCCGCGCGAACATGAGACGACCGGCTTCGCGGAATCATTGCCGGCCGGGGTTGATGTCATGGCATTGGAGGTCGAGCCGACCAGTGTGCAATTGACCAGCGCGATGCAGTACGTGCAGCTGCTGGTCACCGCCACGTTGAAGACCGGCGAGCGGCTCGACGTGACCCGCATGATCAGCGCACAGGTGACCGGCAACGTGGCCACGGTATCTCCGCTTGGCATCGTGCGTCCGGCAGCCGACGGTGCCGCTGACATGCACCTGACGTGCGCCGGCCAGTCGCTGGTTGTGCCGGTATCGGTGCAGGGAGCGAGCGGTTCATTTCAGCCCGATTTCATTCGCGACGTAGCCCCCGTCGTGGCGAAGATGGGGTGTAATCAAGGGACGTGCCATGGAGCGGCGCAAGGGAAGAACGGTTTCAAGCTCTCCTTGCGCGGTTACGACACCGTGGCGGACGTGCGGGCGTTGACCGATGATCTGGCTTCACGGCGCGCGAATACTGCCGCACCCGCAAACAGCCTGATGTTGCTCAAGGCAACCGCCGCCGTCCCGCACGTGGGAGGCCAGTTAACGAGGGCCGGCGATGACTACTACGAATTACTTCATCAGTGGCTCTCCGGTGGTGCGAAGCTCAACAAGTCCACTCCGGCTGTGACGTCGATCGCCATCTCTCCGGAGAATCCAACGATCCAGTCGATTGGTGCGCTGCAGCAAGTACGGGTCGTCGCGACGTACGCGGACGGTCAGTTGCGTGACGTGACGCGCGAGGCGTTTGTGACCAGCGGCAATACCGAGGTGGCGACGGCCGACGAGCGGGGCCTGATGACGGCGGTGCGTCGCGGGGAAGCTCCGGTACTGGCACGGTACCAGGGTGCGTATGCCGCCACGACACTGACTGTCATGGGGGACCGATCCGGTTTCGTGTGGCAAGACCCTCCGGTTCACAACCGGATCGACGAACTGGTCGCAGCCAAATGGCAGCGGCTGAAGATTCAACCCGCTCCGCTCTGCAACGATGCGGAGTATCTGAGGCGCGTGTCCCTCGACCTGACGGGACGGCCACCGACCGCCGAGGCCACGATCGCTTTCCTGAGTGATCCGCGCGACTCGCGTGCCAAACGTGAAGCTTTGGTCGACCGTTTGATCGGCAGCGATGCGTTCATCGATTACTGGACCAACAAATGGGCCGACTTGCTGCAGGTCAATCGCAAGTATTTGGGTCCCGAGGGTGCCGCCGCCTACCGGGACTGGATCCGCGCAGATTGCGGAGAACCGCCCTTACGACGCTTTTGTAAGGAGTATCGTGACCGCGTCGGGCTCCAACCGCGAACATCCGCCGGCGTCCTACTACAAGATCCAACGCACTCCCGAGGACATGGCGGAGACGACGACCCAGCTGTTTCTCGCCATCCGCTTCAACTGCAACAAGTGCCACGACCACCCCTTTGAGCGCTGGACGCAGGATCAGTATTACGAGACGGCCGCTTACTTCGCTCAAGTCGCCCTCGCGGCGGATCCGGAAAGCAAGGGGGGAACCATCGGCGGCTCGGAGGTCGAACGAGCCGCGCCGCTGCATGAAATTGTCACCGACACAGGGACGAACGAGGTCGTCAATATCCGTACCGGACAGCCCGCCGCCCCTACCTTCCCCTTCACCTGTCAATCGCAAGCCGCCGAAGAGAGCACGCGCCGGCAGCAGTTGGCCGCCTGGCTGACCTCTGCCGACAACCCGTATTTCGCGCGCAGCATGGTCAACCGACTTTGGGGCTACCTGTTGGGTATCGGAGTCATCGAACCGATCGACGACATTCGCGCCGGCAATCCGCCGACGAACCCTCAGTTGCTCGACTACTTGAGCCAGCAGTTTATCGAGGCGGGATTCGATATGCGGCACGTGTTGCGTTTGATCTGCAATTCTCGCACTTACCAACTGTCGGTGGCCACGAATCAGTGGAACGAAGATGACCGCTTGAACTACTCCCACGCCTTGGCCCGCCGATTGCCGGCTGAAGTCCTCTTCGATGCCGTGCACGAAGTGACCGGTTCGGTTCCCAAAATCCCCGGCGTGCCGGTGGGGACACGAGCGATTCAACTGCCCGACGTGGGAATTACCCTGCCCAGCGGGTTCCTTTCCACGCTCGGACGTCCGGCGCGCGAAAGCGCCTGCGAATGCGAGCGTGTCAGCGATATCCAGCTGGGACCGGTCATGGCCATGATCAGTGGTCCCGTGGTGGCCGACGCGATTGCCGATCCGCAAAACGCCCTCGCGTCACTCGTCGTCCAGCAGCCCGACGATCGCGCCTTGGTGGATGAAGTGTTCCTCCGCATTCTGACGCGGCACGCCAGCGACGAGGAAGTAGCGACCGTCCAACAACTCCTCTCCGAGATCGATGCGGACCACCAACGCCTGCTGGATCAACTGCAGCACGCTCAGCAGGAATGGGACCGGCGAAAGTCGCAATTGGAGGCGGCACGACGCGAGGCGCTCGCGACAGCCGAACAGGAACTGAGCGCCTATCAAGAGCAGATCGCCCCAGAGGTCACGCAACGCGAACAACAGCGGGCCGAGGCGATCGCCCAGGCCGATGCCGCGGTCCAGGACTTCGAAGCCAATATCGACGAACGGTTTCAGCAATGGGCCGACCAGCAGACGCTCGCGACGCAGTGGTATCCGCTGCGTCCCCACCTGGCTACCGCGTCCAACGGCGCACGCCTCACGGTCCTCGACGACCGATCCGTGCTGGCGGAAGGCAACGCGGACAAGGGAACGTACACGGTCACCTACCAGACAGATCTGCCGAAGATCACAGGCCTCCGCCTTGAGGCCATTCCCTGCGATGGGATTCCCGGCGGGGGGCCTGGGCTGCCTGAGAACGGCAATTTCGTCGTTACGGAATTCGCAGTGCATGCCGCCGAGACTGCGAATCCCGCGAGTCTGCGGCCGATCGCACTCGTACAGCCGTTGGCCGACTTCACTCAGCAGGGCTTCGAGGCCAAAGGGACCATCGATGGTGTGCCCCAGGACCAGTTGGGCTGGGCGGTGGCCCCGGCCGGCGGAACCGTCCACTGGATGACGTTCCAGACCCAAGAACCGATCGCCCACGCCTCCGGGACCTTGTTGCAGGTCACCATCCACCAGTTTCATGAGGCGAAAGACCATCGGCTGGCACGTTTTCGTATTTCGGTCACCAGCGGCAGTGCACCGATTGGCCTGGGACTGCCCGAATCGTTGGCCGCCGTGTTGGCCACCGAGAGCCAGGTGAGATCGGCGTCCCAGCGGGCGTTTGTCGCTGATTACTTCCGCAAGTCGAATGTTCAGTACCGTCAGCTGCGTGAGGCGTTGGCCAGTGCACAACTGCCGCTGCCGGTGGATCCGGGCGTGCAGAAGCGGCGCGCGGTGATCGACAATCTGCGTCAGGAAGTGGCCGATGACCCGGCAGTGGTGCAATTGCGACGGGATGTTGCCGAGAGCACTCGCCAAATCGGCAACCGGCGTTTGACGGCTGTCCAGGATCTGGCCTGGGCGCTGATTAACAGTCCCGCGTTTCTCTTCAACCATTAACAGGAATCAGCAGCGGAATCAGTCCAGCGCCGGTCGTGCGGTAACCGATCCGGACAGCGCGTCGTGACGGAAACCGGCTTGGCACGAAATTTTCGGGGAGCATGAACATGTGGGTGATCAAAGGACAGCCGGGTAGAGATCTGTGTGACCAGAGCTTGTCGATCTCGCGCCGCGATGTGTTGCGAGTCGGCGGCGCTGCCATGTTGGGAATGACACTGCCAGACCTGCTCCGCTTAAAAGCCCGTGCAGACGACTCGACAGGGCAGGGGGGGCCCGGTTGGGGAAAGGCCAAGAGCGTGATTCTGGTTTATCTGCAGGGAGGCCCCAGCCACATCGACCTGTGGGATCCCAAGCCAGATGCGCCGGAGAAAGTGCGAAGTGTGTTCGCCCCCATCTCCACGAAGATCCCGGGCGTGCAGTACACCGAAGTGCTTCCGCAATTGGCACAAGTGAACGACAAGTTCACGCTGATTCGATCGATGAGCTACACGCCCAATGGGTTGTTCAATCATACGGCCGCGATTTATCAAATGATGACCGGCTACACCACTGACAAGGTCAGTCCATCGGGCCAATTGGAACCGCCCAGCCCCAAGGATTTTCCGAATTTCGGCTCGCAAATCGTACGTTTGCAGCCGACTACCGAACCGATGCTCCCCTTTGTCATGCTCCCGCGACCGCTGCAGGAGAGCAATGTGGTCGGGAAGGGGGGAACCGCCGGGTTCCTGGGCAAGGCCTTCGATCCCTATTATCTCTACCCACCCGGCGACGACATGGACCTCGACAAAATGGACCGTATCAAGGTCGATGATCTGACATTGCCTCCCGATGTCTTTGCCGTCCGCTTGCAGCGGCGTGCGCGTCTGAGATCGATGATCGACGCGCGAATGACCGACCTGAACAAGGCCGTCGAGAACCAGAACCTGGACGAATATTATGAACGTGCACTGAACTTGATCGTTTCCGGGCGAGCGCGAGAGGCGTTCAATCTGCAGGCCGAGACGGCCGCGACACGCGATCGTTACGGCCGCAATACGTTTGGCCAGAGTTGCTTGCTGGCACGCCGATTGGTGGAAGCCGGAACACGAGTCGTCGAAGTCATCTGGCCCAAAGTAGCCAATTCCGATAACCATTCCTGGGATCACCACGTCGGACTGACGCAACGAATGAAGGACCAGTCCGGCCCGATGCTGGATACCGGATTGTCGGCGTTGATCGAAGACATGGACCAGCGCGGACTGTTGGAGGAGACTTTGGTGGTGGCGGTCGGAGAGTTCGGGCGCAGCCCACAGAAGGGGGTCAGCACGTCGGGCAATGGCAACAGTGCGGACGGCCGCGATCACTGGCCTTACTGCTACACCGCGGTCATGGCGGGAGCGGGGGTAAAGCGAGGCCATGTGCATGGCAAGTCAGACAAGACCGGTTCCGCCCCGCTGGAAGATCCGGTCCATCCCGGCCAACTTCTCGCATCGATCTATCATGCCTGCGGGATCCATCCAGCCACAATCGTCTACAATCACCTCAATCAGCCTCGTGAATTAGTCAAGGAAGAAGCGGTGACACAGCTGTTTGCCTGACGCCTCTCTCGTCCCGGTGGAGCGCTGACTGGCCCCACATCCTCCGCCACCACCCGGCTCGCCCCGGTGGAGCGCTGACTGGCCCGCTACCAACCACATCCTCCGCCACCACCGGGCTCGTCCCGGTGGAGCGCTGACTGGCCCCACATCCTCCGCCACCACCGGGCTCGTCCCGGTGGAGCGCTGACTGGCCCGCTACCAACCACATCCTCCGCCACCACCGGGCTCGTCCCGGTGGAGCGCTGACTGGCCCGCTACCAACCACATCCTCCGCCACCACCGGGCTCGTCCCGGTGGAGCGCTGACTGGCCCGCTACCAGCCACATCCTTCGCCACCACCGGGCTCGCCCCGGTGGAGCGCTGACTGGCCCGCTACCGGCCACATCCTCCGCCACCACCGGGCTCGTCCCGGTGGAGCGCCGACTGGCCCGCTACCAGCCACATCCTTCGCCACCACCGGGCTCGCCCCGGTGGAGCGCTGACTGGCCCGCTACCAGCCACATCCTTCGCCACCACCGGGCTCGCCCCGGTGGAGGCGCTGACTGGCCCGCTACCAGCCACATCCTTCGCCACCACCGGGCTCGCCCCGGTGGAGCGCTGACTGGCCCGCTACCGGCCGCCTCAACGAATGGCCTCATTGGACGTTACGTTGATTGTGTCGGCGTGGGACAGTACACTGCCAAGATCGAATGGGCAGGACCGAATACGTACCTGACCTGACATCCAAGCAGACGGACGCGATTGTGAGGTGCTGGAGAGGGCCGAGACCGGTAACACGGGGTAATCTGCCGGATCCTCATTCAGAATCCAACGGACCCCGACTGAGGGCTTTCGTCGCCCATTGTCCGTGTCCGATGAAGGGTTCGTTCACGAGTCAAACCCTTCCACGGTGCAGCCAGCGAGGGAAACAAACCGCCCGTGACAGGTAGACAACATTTGCCTTACCGGCCGAGCCCGCGTTAACGGAGGAGCAAGTAGACTCAGATGCCGATCGAGACGATTTGCCAGGGATGTGCCCGCAAGCTTCGAGTGCCCGACGAACACGCCGGGAAGAAAGCGCGTTGTCCGCAGTGCGGCATGATTTATGTCGTCCCCGATTCGGCTGACGCTCGCTCGCCTTCGTCGCCTGACGAGCGGCGGAGATACGACGAAACGGTCTACGTGCCGCCTCGGGACACCGACAAGTCGGCCCTTCATCGCTGGCACGTTCAAACAGCCGAAGGTCGCAACTACGGGCCGGTAACACGCGCGGAGTTGGACCAGTGGTATGCCGAGGGGCGGATCCCCGCCACCGCATTGCTACGGCGGGAAGGCGAAGAACATTGGCACGCAGCCGCCGAAGTCTACTCCGACTTGGCCGGCCGGCGACGTGGCATCAGCGAGCGCGACAATCCGTTTGCGGAGCGGGCCACCCCCTTGGTCATGTCCAACCCCTTCGCTACCTCATCGACACGTCCTCTCCTCCCACACCGAGGTGGCGTGATCCTGACGCTTGGCATCCTGGGCTGGGCGCTCTGTTTTGTCTTTGGTCCGTTCGCCTGGGCAATGGGACAATCGGACATGCGTGAAATGCGTGCCGGGCGGATGGACCCGGCAGGCATGTCCTTGACACAAGCGGGAATGGTGCTGGGCATTATTCAGTCGATTCTGCTGTTCGTTGTCCTGGCCATCTGGTGTCTGGGCGTCTTGGCGTAAGGTTTTGGCCACGAGCGGGCAAGAACAGCCGTGCCTAGTCAGCCGACTGCCATAACTGCCCCGCCGGCCAGGCCGGAGTCTATCTCGCCCCCTTACCTGGTCCAATTCGAGGACGTTCCTCGTGGTTCCCAGGTCAATGGTCAATGGTGAGTGCCTAAGGCGGCCGGCGGCCGCAACCAATTACGAAATTCGAAATCCGAAATTCGAAACCCTAAACAAATTCGAATGACAAAAACTCAAGAACAAAACCGCCGCCGCTGGCAGAGCCGCAGTCATAACCCGCACACGGCTTCTCACCACGCAGCCGGCTATGCTACGTGCCATCCTTTCCCGATTCTGTCATGGGGATTTCTGTCATGGGGATTTGTCGGGATTCAGTGCTTCGGATTTCGGAATTAGAACCGTGAGAGTGACCCATGCCGACATCAAGACCGATTCTGGGCGCCCACATGTCCATGGCCGGCGGCTTCGACAAAGCGGTCGAGCGTGGCCACGAGGTTGGCTGCTGCTGCGTCCAGGTGTTCGACTGGCCCGCTACCAGCCACATCCTTCGCCACCACCGGGCTCGCCCGGTGGAGCGCTGACTGGCCCGCTACCGGCCACATCCTTCGCCACCACCGGGATCGCCCCGGTGGAGCGCTGACTGGCCCGCTACCAGCCACATCCTTCGCCACCACCGGGCTCGCCCCGGTGGAGCCTGACTGGCCCGCTACCGGCCGCCTCAACGAATGGCCTCATTGGACGTTACGTTGATTGTGTCGGCGTGGGACAGTACACTGCCAAGATCGAATGGGCAGGACCGAATACGTACCTGACCTGACATCCAAGCAGACGGACGCGATTGTGAGGTGCTGGAGAGGGCCGAGACCGGTAACACGGGGTAATCTGCCGGATCCTCATTCAGAATCCAACGGACCCCGACTGAGGGCTTTCGTCGCCCATTGTCCGTGTCCGATGAAGGGTTCGTTCACGAGTCAAACCCTTCCACGGTGCAGCCAGCGAGGGAAACAAACCGCCCGTGACAGGTAGACAACATTTGCCTTACCGGCCGAGCCCGCGTTAACGGAGGAGCAAGTAGACTCAGATGCCGATCGAGACGATTTGCCAGGGATGTGCCCGCAAGCTTCGAGTGCCCGACGAACACGCCGGGAAGAAAGCGCGTTGTCCGCAGTGCGGCATGATTTATGTCGTCCCCGATTCGGCTGACGCTCGCTCGCCTTCGTCGCCTGACGAGCGGCGGAGATACGACGAAACGGTCTACGTGCCGCCTCGGGACACCGACAAGTCGGCCCTTCATCGCTGGCACGTTCAAACAGCCGAAGGTCGCAACTACGGGCCGGTAACACGCGCGGAGTTGGACCAGTGGTATGCCGAGGGGCGGATCCCCGCCACCGCATTGCTACGGCGGGAAGGCGAAGAACATTGGCACGCAGCCGCCGAAGTCTACTCCGACTTGGCCGGCCGGCGACGTGGCATCAGCGAGCGCGACAATCCGTTTGCGGAGCGGGCCACCCCCTTGGTCATGTCCAACCCCTTCGCTACCTCATCGACACGTCCTCTCCTCCCACACCGAGGTGGCGTGATCCTGACGCTTGGCATCCTGGGCTGGGCACTCTGTTTTGTCTTTGGTCCGTTCGCCTGGGCAATGGGACAATCGGACATGCGTGAAATGCGTGCCGGGCGGATGGACCCGGCAGGCATGTCCTTGACACAAGCGGGAATGGTGCTGGGCATTATTCAGTCGATTCTGCTGTTCGTTGTCCTGGCCATCTGGTGTCTGGGCGTCTTGGCGTAAGGTTTTGGCCACGAGCGGGCAGAGAACAGCCGTGCCTAGTCAGCCGACTGCCATAACTGCCCCGCCGGCCAGGCCGGAGTCTATCTCGCCCCCTTACCTGGTCCAATTCGAGGACGTTCCTCGTGGTTCCCAGGTCAATGGTTAATGGTGAGTGCCTAAGGCGGCCGGCGGCCGCAACCAATTACGAAATTCGAAATCCGAAATTCGAAACCCTAAACAAATTCGAATGACAAAAACTCGAGAACAAAACCGCCGCCGCTGGCAGAGCCGCAGTCATAACCCGCACACGGCTTCTCACCACGCAGCCGGCTATGCTACGTGCCATCCTTTCCCGATTCTGTCATGGGGATTTCTGTCATGGGGATTTGTCGGGATTCAGTGCTTCGGATTTCGGAATTAGAACCGTGAGAGTGACCCATGCCGACATCAAGACCGATTCTGGGCGCCCACATGTCCATGGCCGGCGGCTTCGACAAAGCGGTCGAGCGTGGCCACGAGGTTGGCTGCTGCTGCGTCCAGGTGTTCACCGAGAAGCGCACAAGTTAGAGTCCTCTCGCAGCAGCACCTCCCCACCGGCAAATGAGTAGCGATATCGGCCGCCACTCTTCCGCCGATCCACTTTGACCCGCACCTCTTGAATGTTGGTCTGCAGGGCACTCCGAACCATCGCCGGATCCGCGTGCCGCACCATGCCCCGTAAGTTACGCAGCATGTCGGTGGCTCTTGTAATGCGATCATCGAAACCCTGAACCACATCGCCCTGATCCCTGCCGGCATAATCCAGCTGTGTATCGATTGCCCGCACCTCGGTCTTCAACTGGCGGATCTGATCCTGCACCACCTCCAACAGATCGGCATCGACCTCGACCAGCCGCCGAGCCGCCTTATCCAATTTGGTTTGCAGAGCCTCCCGCTGCTTCTCGAGAGCCTGCTGATTGCTCGTGTGTTTCTGCTGCTCCAAATGGGTGAGCATGGCCCGCCGGGCCTCTTTGATCTTAACGGCGGAGAACTGCTGCTCCAGAGCTCCAAGTATCTGATCCAGAACCACCGACTGCTCAACGATGTGCGAATGGCAACCCTCCGATCGCATGTACCCACCACAGCGATATAGCTTCTTCTCCCGATCCGTCATGCCGATCATCATGCTGCCGCAATCGGAGCACCGCATAAGACCGCTGAGAATGAACCCGCCGCCGTTTTTGAGCGGTGTAGTACCGCGTTTCCGGGCCTCGAGCAGCAACTGAATTCGCTCAAACAACTCGCGCTCGATAATCGCCGGATGGTTGCCGGGGATAACGACTGCGGGCTCTTCGCCGTCCTGCGGCCTGCCGGTCGTGAAATTGTCTGTCACCTGCCCATCGCGAACCGACCAGAAACGGGCCTGAGTATTCCGACCCCAAACAAAATCCCCGGCATAGAGGCGATTGCTCAGTGTCTGACACAACCACGATAGGCCCCGCTTGATTCCCTGCTTGCGGATCTCTACCAGGATCTGCCGCAAACTTAAGCCATCGTCGCATGCCTGAAATATCCGCCGTATGGTGGCCACATCTTCCGGATCCCCCAGTACGAGGCGATCTGTCTGCTTATCCACGGCATAACCAAGCGGTGGTCTGCCGGCCACCCACAGGCCCTTCTTGGCCTTCTCCCACTGCCCGCGAGTGGTATTGCGGGCCATCTTTCGCACGTAGGCGTTGTTTGACTCGGCCTCGATCGAAAGCAACAACTGCCCGGCGAATGTGTCCCAGTCAATCGGCTCGAGCCGATCGGTGGTGACCACCTTAACGCCGGTCCGGCGCAGCGGTCTGAGCTCCGCCGCGGTCTCCATCGGATCTGATCTTGTGAGGCGGGAGAGATCCCAGCAGATAACGAAATCGAACTCGCCGGATTGGGCCGCTGCGATGAGCCGGATGAACTGCGGCCGCCGATCGCTCGAATCGACTCCGCTGATCCCCGCATCGCAAAACTCCGCGATCAGCGAATAGCCGTGCTTGGCAGCATAGGCTCGAACTGCTTCCCGTTGCTGCGGCAGGGATTCCGCCTGCTCATCCGAAGACTTGCGAAGATAGGATGCTGCACGTCGTCCGTCTGTTGTGGCAATTTTGAGACGGGCCTTACGAGCTAGAGTCACTGCGGACTCTCGATTAGAATGGCGATGAGCCATGATGTGACCCTCCACTACAGGGTTGCGTTATGATGAGCCGCTGCGGGTGTTTCCAGCACCTCGGCGGCTCGCTCATTATACGGCGGCCGCGGAGCATGTGTAAACGGCACTCTAAGTAAACCGCCGGCCTGCCTTGGAGCTCTAATGGCAGACCGGCGGGAGGCCTCACGCGGGCCGCTAAATCATTAGCAATCCAGCCACCGCCACGCGGGGGAAAGGATCAAAGCCCCACGCGGCGGCGACCACTTCACGGCCAGGTCTTGGCGACATTGGCCATCCGAGAGCTGACCACCCCATGAATTTCAAAGCCGACTGCCGGCGGAGGTCACCCGTACCGGCAGCCGGCGCGGCGGATGTGGCCCCGCCATGCCTCCGAATCATGCCATCGCGCGCGGGTGCATCGCCAGCGGCACCTCGACGGGCAGCCGGCGAGTGACACACCGCGATCGCCGCTCATCCGCCGGCCAGCTGCGGCGGATCGCATCACGCACAAGAGCTGCACGCACCCAATCGGTTTCCATCTCGTGCTGGCATTCAGCCAGATAGCCTGCGCGGCAATGACCCGAGCAATACGGATAACTCTCGCACGTCGCTTCGGCCGTTCCACAGTGTCGACAAATTGTCATGTCGAAGCCCTCCCAACTTTCTTTGCTTTGTTTCGCCTGTCATGCGCCACGATGCTCGCCGCCAACACCCGCAGCGGATTAATTTGGCGGACCGACAACTGCATGAACAGGCGATCAATCTTTTCGATCCGGCGATCGAGTTTCCCACGCGAACGTTGACGCATAATTGCCTCCGCACTTTCACTGCCAGTCACGATCCGGCAGTAGATCCAGAAATTCATTCATTACCGAGGGACTGAGAGTCCATGCTCGATGCCCTCCTGCCAGCCACGCGTGCACACGCTGGTTGTCGTAGTGCAGGGGCATCGGATGGATTCGGGACGGAAACAGTTTGACGTTTGCAGGCCCGTCCAGGTACTTTTCCCGGAAGCTTTTTTCCTGGTTCGATTCCGCTCGCAAAGCAATCAACAAAACGGCCATGCGACCTACGAT
>CAWDIM010000029.1:0-1808091 GCA_963802295.1 uncultured Planctomycetota bacterium
GCCACGGCGCAACTTGCGTAGGTCACATCGACCTGGTGCACGAAATGACGGAAAGCCCCCTGAGCCACTGTCGTCATATCGGTGGCGCGCGGACAAGTTCCCCTGATTGCGTCCGGGGGCGTCCGCAACTGCCTTCGGTCGACAACACCGACGCAGCAAACCGCAAGTCGTCTTGTGCATTCGGTGGCGCACACCCAAGCCGGTTCCTTCGAGGGCCAAGAGCGCACAGGTCTGACAGACCTGCTGCAGTTAAGGCAGTTCGCCAGTGTGATGCTCCACCTGTATGAAACGCATCATGTCATGACATCGAAAAGACGACAGGCCAGTTGGATCAGACGGCGACAGGGATGACCGAGGCGCTCGGGCGGGGGGCGGTCGCCAACGTTGTACACTCAGGAGTAACCGTCCTGAGTCACTATCGGCCTGCCACTTGCTCACTCAGGACAAAACGTCCTTCGTCACGAACGCAAATCGCCGAGGTGACCGAGGCGGGCAGTGCCATGAGCATGCGCCCGACCGTACGGAATTCGAAAGGACCATTACAATTCTGGTTGGCTGTCCAGTCGCAAAGGCTGGACAGATTCCAGCGGCTAAGCACAGCTTCCAACTTGCGGTAGCCAAGACCGAAGTCGAGAAGTCACTCAACCGGGAACCGTTATTGAAGATTGGCGCCGGACGCCATTCAAGGGCGCACCCTGGCAACGCTACCCTCACATCTGGTCCGACCATGCCAATGGCAAGTCTTTCTGCAAACGCCGAAGGCTGACGCCTTCCGGCTCATCCCCATCGAGAATCCGTTCGACGATTTCCGGAGCGAGTGAGGTTAGCCGCAGTATGCGGCCGACGTAGGTGCGGTCGACACCGTTGGCCGCCGCCAAGTCCTCGAGGCTGGCGTATTCGCCCCACTCGAGTTGCTCCTGCCAGCGATAGGCCTTGGCCAGGGCAGAGACAAGTGAGCCGTTAGTTTCTCGTTCCGGCGCGGCCTGGCCGTTGCTGCCGCCGTGGGTGAGCACCATCTGGCGGCCGTTGCGCCGGTGGAATCGGACGGGGATTCGCACGACGATGGCGTCGCCGTCGTGCGACACGGTCAGGCCCGGATAGCTCTCCTTTGGGCTCTTCCCAACGTGATCAATCTCGGACATGAATTCGTTCTGATTGCCAAGACCCAGCACGGCGCGTATCGATTCCCTCAGCTGTTCCCGTCGCTGGCACAGCTGCGCAAGTTGCTCCGTCGCCTCCTGGCTCGGCCCCGACGAGGATCGTTCCTGAGTCTCGCGATACGTTCGCGCAATCACGTCGGGGTGCCGGAACAGGGCCCGCAACTGGTCGACAACCACGGTCTCGATTTCCCCCGCGGGCAATGTAGGCAGTCCGCACTTGCTGTCGCCGGTTTTGACTCGTTTCGCACAGGCGTAATAGCGATACTCGCGACCGTGGTTGGTTGTCCAGGCCGGCTGGATCAGACTGCCGCACTCCCCACACCGAAGCAAGCCGCGCAGCAAAGCTGAACGCCGGACCTGATGCCTGTGGGTGTACGTCTTGTTGGCCCGCAACACGTCCTGCACTTTCTCGAACAGGTTAGCCTTCACGATCGCCGAATGATCGCCGCGATACGCCTTGCCTTTGTGGACGATCAACTCCCATTACGGTCTTGGCTCCGGCGCGTTCGAGCATCTGCCGCGTTTCCCTGCGAAGACCTGCCAGCGCTAACCGAATACCCTGCCCAGACCAGTCGCGTGCGAGAGCATCGACGGCGTCCTGCGTGGCCGTGTGGCCGTGTGGCCGTGTGGACTCTACTTCACGTCGTCGCGCGCCGCACGTTCGAGTTTCCAGACGTCGCGGCCGAAGTGGTTGCCAGCCACTAACCACAGAGCGTTGTCAAAGACGAACACGCTGGCCGCATGCCGGGGGGCCCACGGAGTCTGGGGCAACTCATGCCATTCAGCGCCGTCTTCCGAACACCAGACGTCGTTGCGATTCTCCTGGTTCCAGCCCTCCAATACCCAAAGGCGATCATCAAACGCAGCCGTCTCGTGGTACTGGCGTGGATGCCATGGCGCACGCGTCGTCGCACAAGACCAGTCTCTTCCGTCCGCCGAACTCCATACGTCCCCAAAAAACTGACGCTGAGGGTGTTTCGGCGTGTCGTAGGTTCCACCGCCGATAAGCCAGATGCGGTTACGCCAGACCACCGATCCCCCAACCATGCCGCGCGGCGACCAGGGCGCGTGGGGTGTGGCTTGTTCCCAATTCAGTCCATCACGACTGCTCCACACGTCGTTGTAGAACACTTCGTCACCGGGCGCAAACTGCGGCAGTGACTGGCCACCCATCACCCAGATCCGACCGTCGTGAGCGACCGTGTAATGCAGGACACGAGCCTTCCAAGGCACCTCTTTCGTTACGCAGTTCCAGTGCATGCCGTCGGATGAGTTCCAGACGTCGTCCTGGTAATGTCGTTGAATGGCATCGCCGCCAACGATCCAGATCTTGCCATCGTGTACCACGTAGCCGGCCGTGTGCCGACCTTCCCAAGGGGCGTCGGGAAGTCGTGTCCACGTCGCGCCATCCACAGAGCTCCACACGTCACTGATGCAGCTCAGGGGGAAAGTTGCTTTGTCCATGGGGTTCCAACCGCCGAGCAACCACATTTTGTCTGCAAAGACGACCGCTCCCGCTCCATCACGCGGCGCAAAAGGGGCCTGTTCCGTGACCTGGACCCAACGATACGGCAGAGCGGGCGGCAGGGCTTCGCCGGAGCCCAACGACACCTCCAGCCGTATCGGTTGTTTGCGGAATCGCACCGGCACACGTACGATCGCCGTATTGGCCTCTGTCATGCACGCGGTCTCAGCCCCTGCCACGAGCACTCGCAGTACGCTGCGGTTGGCTGGGGCAATGAGCACAGATTCTTCAAGACCAACAGGACCGTCGAGTTCGAGCGTCAGGGTTTCACCTTCAGCGTCCCAAGATTCGGCGATGCGTTTGCCGCCGTAAATATGATGTGGTGTGGGTGGTTGTCGGCGCAGCACCAACAGCCGGCACGACATGGCACTCACCGTCAGATTGGGGATTCCTTCTGCCAGTTCCTCGGGAGCCACAGACCGGGCGTTGCGCGTGGCCCCGTCAATGATCCAATAGGAATCTCGTGTCGCGAGCCCTAACTCACTCGGACGTGGGAACTGCAGTGAAGTGGCTCCGTCTGTCTCTCCCAGGTTGGCCACAGCGACCAGTACATCGCCCCAGATCTTGTTGTGGTATGCTGTGGCACGGAAGCCTGCCTTCGTCGCGACAACCAGTGCAGGATCGTCGCTGAAGAAATGTCGTCGAGATTCGGACAGGCCGAAATAGGACTGCGTCCGATTATGGTCTCTCACCACGGCCGCTTCGTGCGGGTCAACTCCCGTGGCATAGGGGAACTTCGCGGGAAACAATCGCCAGTCGATGTAGCAGTATTGGCCTCCGCCGGTGAGCAAGTCGAATGCGTATGCTGCATCCGTGGCACAACGCACGCCTTCCGAATCGCCCGGCCAAATACAGCCCTGCGAGTTCAGCTTCTGAACGGATCCAAAATAATCCCAATAGTCCACCAGGGATCCGAACGTGCGTCCCTCGCCATAGAGCTGAACGTCGTAATCGCAGATCACCGGCAGGGCCAAACCGCGGCCACAATGTCCCACCAGGACGGCATGCGGGCAACGGGCGCGCAGTAACTGCCGGCGACGCCAGTTCATGTCATGCAATTCGATCAGACAGTCGTAGCCAGGGCGTGGGTGGCCATGTTCCGCTGGCAGCTGACACCCGGACAATGAAAAATTGTCGTCGATGTACATGCCGTCCACTGGGTAGCGATCCAGCATGCGACTGTCGCTCTCCAACCGGTATTCGGCCAGCCCGTTGGGAGAGGCGAGACAGGTGGCCAACATATCGCAGTATGGATCCATGGCCGCACGATAACGACCTCCGTACCAATTGCCTTGCCACAACGAGAATCTCCCCAGTGTGGAAAGCTCCTGAACGCGTGCATCCTGCGCGTACATCAAATCCGCATTCTGGGTCCACAGGAACAGCATGCCGTTTCGATGAACTTGCTCGATTACACGGTCCAATTCAGCAGCGGGCGGACGCGGTACGCCCGGATGCCCCAGTCGATGCATCTGGAAGAGTGTGAAGCCGAGCTGCGCGATCTGTGCGATTTCAACATCGCTCGGATACGGATGCTGACCGTCGCCGATCCACACGAACATCCGTAGATCTCCCGTGCGAGGCTGTGGCAGACGATTGGGTGCAACGGCCAGCCCCACGCGAAAAGTGAACGGCTGCCGAGCGGGAAGTACGTATCCCGAGCCTGTGGGATCCACACGTACAATGTGCTGGGTCATTTTCACAGCGGCCTGCTGCAGGTCGCGTTGCAGTACTTCGATGGAGGCCGTTTCTGTTTCGGGCGACGCGACCTGCCAGCCGCCGAGGTCGGTAAACATCGCCAGGGCTGCCTGGCGACTGAATACTTCCAGACAAGATGTCGCGCCACGAAAACCGTGCGATTCGCCACACTCGGGCAGACGCGGATTCTCCCGCGGGACGTCCGAATCATAGTGCGCCTGATCTTTGTGCAGGAAGTGGCTGAAGTGGCCACGAGTCCGGATCGCGTGGCGGATCGACCGGTCCACGACCAGGTCCTTGGTAGGGACCAGTTCGACACGCGTGACCAGAACTCCGTCGCTGT
This sequence comes from uncultured Planctomycetota bacterium, assembly GCA_963802295.1. GTDB lineage: Bacteria > Planctomycetota > Planctomycetia > Pirellulales > Pirellulaceae > JAJRVM01. The sequence goes on from CAWDIM010000029.1 coordinate 4,727, forward strand.
AGAACGTGTGCTCCAACGAGCCCTCGATGGCTCGTTCGACGTCTTGCGGGTCCACCCAGCGGTTCTGCACGCGGAGCACGACTTGGGCGGCATCATGCCGAACCGTGTCGATCTTCGCAGTCTGCGTGCCCACCAGCAGCGACCAGTCGTCTATGGCGATCTCGGCAGGACCACACAGCTCAGCCACTGTCGCATCGTCCCGCACCGCACGCACCGTGCTAATCGCTCCGCTTGCTCGGTCGACACGATATTCGAACGTGGAGCCAGTAATCGTGATCTCGGGAGGGGTCTCTGACAGCGTCAAAGTCTCAGCCGGCAAGGGAGCGCGAAGTACTTCCCATGTTGTCGGACTGCGGGGAAGTGATGCCGCGCCTGGCTCGGAAAACGCCAGGACCAGGATCCACAGCCCAATCACCCTCAGGTGGTGACGTCCCGCTACGCCGATGGCGGTCGCCCCTGTGTTACGCAGACACACAGAATGGTGCCGAGTCATCGTTCGTATTCGAACCGCCGAGGTAATGCGCGTGGTATGCATGGAGCCGCCTGTTGCCGAAGATAAGCCTGTCCCCGTTTCCTCTCGATTCAGGTCCGATTGGCCAAATAAAACCAGTAGCAGGCGGCGGGCACAGTGGTTTGATTGAAGCAGTGTTCGTTGTGCAACGGGTATCTGACGAAGTCGATGAACTGTTCCGTGTCCGGCCAGTCAAACCAGTTCCGGACCATCTTCTTCGTCGGCCCAAAGCCCAAGAACCATTGTTGCACCCAGCCGTTCGCACTGCGGCTCATCGCATTCCCTTCGTTGCCCTGTCCGTAAGGAATGTGCCTGCCATGCCGGCGCCTCCCTGACCACTCGTCGCCGACATGTGAATACCATCGGGTCCCGCCGCGAAATCGGTCTTGGCTGCTTGCTGGGTGCCGAAGCCAAACAAGAATGGCTGATCGCAGCGACTGATTGTGAAGGGCTCCGGCGGGAGTGGCCAGGCAGGCACCTCACGCGAGCAGATCACGGTGCAACAAAGAGTGAGGCCAAAGACAAGCGACCGAAGCTGATTTTTCATCGGTTAAGAAGTCCTTCGCAGGATTTCGACAAGCTACCTCATCTCGTGTCGACGTGTGTCAATCACTGTCTATTTCTTTCCAGCGATCAGGCCGGATTGCCGCGAGCCTGAATCGTAACACGTAGCACATCGTGGCGTCTACTGCGCTTCCCGGCCGTCAAGATCAGCAAGTCGCGCCAGGGCCAGTTGACGATGCCACTCTTGCACGGGCAGTTGCTCTCGGGCTTCGCCAATGCTGTCCCACAAGTCTTGGACTAGCTCAATCCGCTCAGCCACCGGAAGCTGTGAGAGTTGCGTCATGGCAGGGTGCATCGCTCGTCCCTCCATCATTTCCCAATGCCTGTTGAATGGACCATTGAGGCCCTCTCCACTCTTTGTCCGTGTATCATAGCGACGCTCATCGTCTGTAACGAGCGGATGTCGCAAGACTTTCGTTGCCCGATAAACGGTCGTCGAATCCCTACACCGCCGACGTTGTCGCCTGACGAATCCCGAGAACTCGTCGGCCTGCAGGTATTTGACACTTTCCCGACGCGGGATTCAACCTTGCCGTTGTCGTCCCAGGCTTCTGGCGAGCCACGGACCACTTCACCGAACGTGACGCGCATCGGTGGCGCACCCAGGCGGTTTCCGAGAAGGCCCGTGCGCTCTCAGACCTGACAGTCCTCTGGCCCTTTTCGGAGTGTTGTCATTCTGATTCTTGGCTTGTGCGGGCCGTGACCGATGGCCTCGTCACTTCTGTGGCGCTCGACTGTTAGCCTCCTCCCTTGGGTGGACGTGAACCACCAGCCCAGTAGCCCTACTGAGCGATTCGGACGCAGCCCCGCCACACCTTGTCGCTCAGTTCGCGGCTGTACTGCGCGGCGCGGAACCGTTCAAACTGGACGTACACCGGGTAGAGCGGATCGTCCTCGCGGGGCTTGCCGATCGACGTGTAGATGACCTGCTTACGTTCCCTGGCGACTCGCGTGACCGTCTCGTCTGGCAAGAGATTGAACGAACTGCCGCAACTCGGGCAAATCACATCGCGCAGTTCCTGGTCCTCAACCACTTCAACTGGACTGCGGCAATGTGGGCAGTGGATGTGCATAGGACCGATAATCCCCCACAGACGTGGATGTCTCTGGCAACGAGTGCGAATCGGATTGGCTACATCGGTTTCCTGGCAGGCGACGACGGGGCTGCAACAATATCGCTCGGCATGGAACTTATGCCGACCTAGAACGCAGGTCGGAGGCGGCAGCCACTCGACTGTGGGTCAATTATGCGACGCCTGTGAAATTCGTTTGAAGACCTGCTCCTCATCCTCCAGCGGCGCGCCTTTCGGATCCTTCTGATTTTGTAGGAGGATGCGGATCTCATTTTCCGAAATTGTCATTGTTTTGGTCGAAGTACCCACATCCAGACTGTCATGAATGGAGATTAATTCCCAGACGCCTTTCTCTTTCGGTAACACTCTGTTGACCGTGGCACGTCCCCACAGGCGTGATTGTGTGAGGTTGCCGTTGCGAAAGCAACGGTCCCGGGGCGCCGATTTGCCCCGTTTTCTCAACGCCTGAGGGGTGGGCAGATCCCCCGCCAGCAATCGCAAGGTGTGATTGGCATAGGGAGCAATTCACACGTATGTTTGCCCCGGGGTCTGCGGTGGGTGCTCACTCCTACACTCAGGGTCGTTCGCTGTTCCGGCCCTTCTCTCTCTTATGCAATCGAAAAACACGTGGTCGATGGGGTCCGGGTTCGCGTCTACTCGTCGGCACAGACGGTGGCCGACTGTTTCAAGTATCGCAACAAGATCCGGCCGGATGTGGCGATCAACCATGCACGAATCCTTCACCACAGGGGACCTGCTTGATCGACTATGCTGCGACGAATAGACTGTTCGCAGCGTTTCGCAAGAGCCTAACGCAGGTGCGTGTTTCACTTCCGTTCGTGATCTATTCTGTTTTGCGGGAGACATCGCCATGAAAGCTTGCGGAGCATTGTTCGTGTGGGCAGGCGTTCTTGCTGGGACGTGCGTAGCCCAGGATGCAACGAGATGGGTCAACCCGAGGTATGAGAAACTGAAAGTCCTGGAACCCATCATTGGCACTTGGACGTTCGTACGGACCTACACAGGAAGTCAGGCCAAGTCCGAGGTGCAGACCAGGTACACCTGGTCGCCTTCCAAAGGCATGATTACGTCCACAAGTCGGACCCGGCATGCAGAAAACGGAGACCTCAGCCAAGCGCAGGAATGGATCGAGGGAGGGCCGTTCATTTTCTATGTGTGGAACGAGAAGACCAATCGCATTGAAAGCCACGGGCTGTACACACTGGCCGGATTTGCGGACGTCTACGCAGTGACTTGCCGGGAAGACGGCTCATTTGAGTCGTCGCCGACGCACGAGGACTTTGACGCCGTGCTGTCGAAAGACGTGATGACGATCAAGGGCAATGAGATGCGTATTAAGTCCACGAATCAACGGAGTCCTTCAGGCGAGACGTTGGAGGACAGGGAAGAAGTGTATACGCGCATTGCGCCGCCGGAGAAGAAATGATATTGCGAACTCGGCTGTAGCCGGTTCAATCGCACGCGGGTACCGTCAGGACACTTGTCTCTTGGGATCCACGAATTGCCGGCATTCTGGGCCAGAGGCTGCCGCCGCATTGGCGCGACGGCAAGAAGCATGGTGTGCTGAAGTGGCCTAGCGACTTTCGGCGTGAACTCGCGTACACTTCATTTGGCGGCAGTTGGGTCGTCGAGACTGAGAAAGCAGCGCCAAGAGCCAAGTGATCTTTGACAATCGAGTCGAATCGACGCACCTACAAGGCGACTCGTGCGCAGCGGTAGCGCGGGAGGTTTGTACACGGCAACGGTCACGCGGCGCGTCGAACACGTATGATCGGGAGATGGCTACGACCTTCGTGACAATCGATCTCGATGCTGCCAGCGACGTCGACCGAGGCCTGCCCGGTGGCGATGACCTTAAGTCACATCCAACGCACGACTTGGAGGTCGGCTTAGTATTTTGACCACACGCGATGGAGCCAGCAACAGGGTGCAGCGCGTGTGACTGCGCATGTCATGCTATTGGAGGCGGCTGAGTTCCGGTGTGTCCGTCGAAGCCGCGATCGCACGGATCGTTTCGCGGACGCACTTGGCCTTCCTGAGCATGAGTTCCTTGGGAAAGTCCTGTTCCTCCTTTTCGAAGTAATGGGCAATCTGGGTCAGTTCCGGAATGACCGACTTGGCGTGGGTGCCGTAGCTGAGGAGGATCTTCATCAACTCCGGCGTCCGATGCTCGCTGGCCCAAGGATTCTGGTCGCGGGTGTATTTCACGCAGGCGCTGATTCCTTCCTCGATATGATGTTTGGCCAGGAGGCGCAGCCCCTCCACGCGAATCGAATCGGCAAACATCTCGCCGCTCGGAGCCGGTTCGAGGATCGCCTGATAGATGGCGGGCAATAGTGGTTTGATTTCTCCGGCTGAGAGATTCCGATAGACCGATCCGATGCTGCCTCGGGCGCGGCCGTCCTGATTTTTCAGCCCGGCCCTCACGGCCTGGTAGAGCGCCTCGCGATCTACGCCTTCAAGCGACCGGCCCAGCATCCCGCCACCATCGAAGAGGGCGAAGGACAGATACCGCTGCTGCATGCCGCGCGGATCGCTCTGCGAGTCCACCTGAGCCAGCAACTCGAGGAGTTGGGGAGCCGTCTGCATGGCGGGGGAGCCGATAGCTGCTAGCGCTTCGGCGGCCTTGATGCGCAGCCAGAGGTCCTGGTCCGCCAGTGCTTTCCGCAGCGGTTCAATGGCCGGCGCTCCGCGCTTGCGCAGTGCGATCAGGGCCTGGCAGGCACCGTAACGGGAATACAGCGCGGGCGACTCCAGCATGTTCAACAAGGGTGGAACGGAGACCTCCTGGCGCCGACCGAGTGCCATCGCGGCCCGCTCGCGAACTACCGGCGACCAACTACCGAGGCGCTCCAAGAGTTGCTCCGCGCTGAGTTTGTCGTAGGCGCTGTGGCGGTCCTTGTTGTCCCAGCCACGGCCATCAAGGATGAGTGCTTGCGCCGCAGCGGCGTCCAACTGCGGCGTGATGCCCGGGCGTTTGCCGGTCAGGTTGATCTTCTTCAGCGGCATCGCGTAGGCCAGCAGGTAGCCGCCGGTGCAGTCCCAACCGCCGTAGCTGTCGTGACCCGGCTCGGGCGGGCCTTGGTGGAGGAACGTGCCGTCCCAGCGCCGTGCGAGGTCGTAATACCAGGCGCCGAACTCCTGCATCCACGCCCCCGTCGCATGCGGTCCGGACTGGGCGACGCCCGGCATCGCCCACAGGATGTTGAAGAAATTGCCGGTGTGTCCCGTGTCGCGCTCGGGTCCGTGGGAGGCGACGCTCATGCGTGAGAAGAACTCCGCGCCGTTGGCTTCGCCCAGCAGGTTGAACAGGACGGCGGTCATTCCGCACTTGCCGTTGTCTTCGTGGTTCTCGATCCACGGGTGATGGTCGCCGTAGGGAATCGCGCCCTTGCCGATGTAGAACCGCAACAAGCGGGCGCTGAGTTCGATGGCGCGGGCCATCTCGGGGTCTTTCACACCGGCCTCGCGCGCCAGCACCAAGGAAATGGTCAGCGGCACTCCCGGAGAATTCATCATCCCGTAGCCGCCGAGGCGGCCGTCGGGTCTCGCGAATCCGTGGCCCCACGAACCGACCGCGCTCTGGCCATTCGCCGCCTCCAGTGCGAGACGCCGCAGGCCCGGCATGACTGACTGGTCGCCGGTCGCCAGCGCGTACTCGGAGAGCAGGATCATGACGTAGCCGTAATACCATGTCTGCATCGAGCCGGACGAGAAGCCCGCCGCCCACTGGGCTTCCTTCTTGACCAGCGGGAGGTAGGCGGGATCTCCGCTTGCCAGTAGGGAGAGTGCATTGAGGGAGCGCACGATGGGATCGTCTCGATTTGGGGATTTGGCCACTTTCCCGGCCAACGCCTTGCACCCCTGTTCGAGAATGCGTTTGGACTTTGGGCAGTCGTAGGGTGCCGTGGCGCCGTAGCTGCCGAGCACCGGGAGTATGACGACGACCTCTTCTGCCTTGCCCGCCCGCCAGCGGGTCACCGTCAGCTTCCCTCCGCCCGCCTCCGATTCGGCGGCGGTGATTGCCTTACCAAACTCGGTGCGCGGGTCGTACGAAAACGGCTTGCCGCCGACTCCAAGGATGACGTCGCCGACGAGGAAAACGCCGTCGGCGGGAGACCCCTTCTCCACCTTGGTAACGAAAATCTGCCGCGCATCGGTGGTCACCATCTTGTCGCAAAACATCCAGCCGCGCAGCCCCGTGGGACCGAGGTTCCAGTCGTGCTCTGCGTTCGCAGGAATGGCATCGCCCTTGGTGAAGTCGGGTATCGTCAATGGCTGGTTCTTGCCGGCGGCCAAAGCCGGAAGCGGCGCGGAGAAGAGGGTCACGAGGGCGACAGTAAGAAGAGAGGTTTTCATCATGCTTTGTCTCTTGTCATTCTCTCAGTTTGTGGGTGTGATAATCCTGACCGGACCGAAAAGGCCCGACTTCATCAACGGCGGGATCTCGGTGTAAACAGGCCGGGTCTTGCCGCGCGGAACACGGCCAAAACTGCTATCGGAGGTTGGATCGGTTTGAATCCGGTCGAGGTTGCTGCGCGTGAAACGGCGCGACTCGGGCAGCAATGAGTCAGCATTCAACCGGTTGGCCCAGAGATTGGCGACGCGAACCTCCAACTGATTCGCGCCGGCACGGGCGGCCCCGGAAATCTCGATCCGATAGGGTGGCAGCCACGCCAAGCCCAACCGCTGGCCATTGAGCGTGAGGGCGATAGTGAATCGAGCAAAAGCTCTTCGCGCCTTGTGGTTCTGATTCATGTCGTATCGTTTCTTCCCACTCTTAGCTTGCGAATATGCTCCGGCGTGGTGCCACAACAGCCACCCACAATTTGCGCCGGCCAAGTTTGAGCATATTGCAAGTAGCTATCCGGGTCTACGGCGTCCGTGTTGATCCAGCCTTGCGCCTCGTCGGCATAGCCAATGTTACCATAAGCAATGAGCGGAAAATCGGGGCCGCAGATCGCCCGCAACTCGGCCAGTGGTTTAGCCAGAGTGTGAGCCTGGCCGCAGTTCACACCCAGGGCCTTGCCGCCCCACGCCGCCTTGATGATGAGCACCGGCTCCGCGAGCGCAGCGTCCATCGTGAAACCGAAGGTGAATTCGGGGCCGATCTTGTCGCCGGGCTTCTTGGAGTCCAGGCCCACATGGACCCGTAGCCTGCCATCAGTTTACCGGTGATTTCGAAGTTCTTCTCGCCGTCGCCCGTGAGATACGAAATCCACGTGTGATCGCACACCGTCGGCTGCCCGTCGGCACCCCGCATCAACTTCAGCAGCGGCGCGGTCGCCGGATCGTCGCCGATGTAGTCAAAGGTCTTGATACTCGCCGGCCCTTCCATGTTGGACTAGCCCGCGAGAATGAAGACTTTAAGTGGCTTCGCAGCCGCAGTGGCGCCGGGGGCTGCCAGCAAAGTGGCCAGTAAGAATGCGTGAATCAGTTGAAGTGTGTGCTTCATGGTCGAACTCGGGTTCGGTTGGTCTATTCGCTCGTGACTTGGCGCGTGACGATGGGAACTAGCCCACCTCCAGGCCCTTGGGCGCCGTGACAATCAGGGCTGGATCGGCTGCTAGGAAATTTGATTTCTCCTGTGTCTACCGTGGAGACTGGCTAAATCAAGGGATTCCCACTGGGCGAATAGGTCGTCCACTTCCGTGTGGTGTTTGTCATTGGCCAATCGCGAGTCGTTTGTGATGCGGAATTTTCGCCGGGGGCTCGCAGACTCGATCCCAGTCGCCCGCCACTGTGCACGATTGCAGAGTGGCGGGGCTGGACTGCCTTGCCACATGGAGCGAGGTCGTTTGTCACCGACTCACGGCCAGCGACTCGCGCCACACATTCAAAGGTCATTGCGTGGTTACGGGGTTTTGCGAACCGGGATTAGGAGGAAGTTCACGGCGGTTCAATCAGGGTTAGTAAGAGTCCCGGACACGAGTCCGAATTGCGTTGCTGGACCTCCGACGGCGTCGTGGCAATGCGGTCAGTAATATCTTCCAGATTGAGTAGATCCTTTGCTGCTCAACCAGGCCGCTGCGTTCGGATCGTCCGGATCAATCAGCGCATCGAGCTTCACAAATCCCCAAGAGTCGTGGTAAAGGTAGTATTTGGGTATCGATCCCATAACTGCTAAATCGCCTGCGGAGTTAATGTGACACGGCCCCGCCCTCCACTCCCGACAGGATGGTCTCCAGGGACGTGTTGTAACGCATGGGATAGAAGTTACGCTTTTCGACAGCTTGGTTGCCCCACAAATGGTGCCGAAGTCGTTAATGCCTGTCACTGAGGGCGAAATGAGTCCGGAGAGGATCTTGGGGACATCAGAACTCGTCGTCCAACAGAATGCCGTGCCGTCGCTCAATAAGCCGGCGACTTGGGCCGCCCGGCCTGCGACTGGATCTGGATTGTTCATGTAAATTCCGAGGTCTTAATGTTCTGATCGCGCAGTTCTACTACCTGGGCGGTGCCAGCGGGAATGAAATAAACATCGAAAGTCTGAGTCCTCCGGTCTCCGGTACACTCCGGCGATATCGCCATTCTCGTTGATTTGCCGAGGATACGAGAAGACCCAGGCGTCGGTGGGCAATAAAGGAACGTCCAGGTGACGGATCGGGAAGAGGTGCATCGGGCGATGCATGAGTATCGAGAGTGTACCCAACGGCGGAGGAACTCGACCAAGGGCTGCCCTCCGGGAAAAGATATCCGACGATCACCCCATCATCATTGATGTCTGTGGCGGAGGCGATTACCCAGCCGTCTAGGACGGCTCCCTCGTAAAATAGCCGGCATGCGGCCATTTCACAGAGGTCGATCGCCGTGGGTAGCGAGGTGGCAGTTGCAGCCGGATCATGCAGCATGGCATGCGACATATCGGATGTAGAGCTATCACCGTCCGATAAACTGAAATACCCAACTGCATCGCCCAGATTGTTAGTCTGGTAGAGTCTCACCCCGGAACCTCCGGTAGGAGTACCTGCCAGAACTGGATCTGGTACTTGATGGCAGTGGGATTCACCAGCGGTGGTGGCGGCGGCGCAGGCTTCCCGGCCCAAGCCTGAGCGTCCAGTATCGCAGTCGCCCCGACCACTGCGGCGGAGAAGACGAGGGTCCATTTCCAATTCATCTTGTACATGATTATTTCCTTTGCCAGAGATACGGGAACACGGGTAATATGGGTTCCTTGACGCCCTGAGCGCGCACAATGAGCCGCTCGGGGGCTACGGGGCTGGTGCGCGTTCTGCTTGGTGGCGAAACGCACCGGCCCTCTTCGTTTCTGCTGCCAACAGGACCGTCCCGTCGGCCAACTTCTTATCCTTCTCTTCCAACTCCTGGCGTCATCGTAGTCATCGTAGGGTGTGCCAAGCTCGCCGTACCTTATATCCCCTCGTCCATCGTCGGACCGGCGAGCTCGGGCACACCAACAGCGCCTGTCAGCGACACGATGCCGCGGGTTCTGGTGTGCCCGCGCTCGCCTTCATCTGTGGGATGACACAACGCGTCGTCGGCGAGCTCGGCACACCCTACCACTAACCCGTCGCTCTAATCGGGATCTTGCTTTTCCCGTCGCTCTAATCGGGATCTTGCTTTTCCATTTCACTCAGCCATAGGCGAAAGTCCTCGCGATTGCGGAGTGGATCCAGATCGGTATCTTTGTTGAGGTCCGCCAGATTGGCGGCATCCTGAAAATAACCAAGCGACTGGGCTTGCCTGAGTAGTTCCACGGCTCGGGCCGCGTAAGGGTCGCTCTTCTCTGTGTCCTTCTCTCGGTCAAATAGGTGCGTATAGAAGCAGGCTGCGTCGTACAACGTGGAACCGTCACCATCTTGTTGGAGCAGTTGCTCGACTTCGGCCGTAGCGCGCTCGGTCGACTGCCCAGCCAGACAGCGGGCTCGCATCAGGACAAAGAACGCTCTATCGGCAGGTTCCACCAGCTGCAGCGCACGGTCCGCGTCGTGGAGCGACTCGGCCGCGCGATCGAGCTCCGACAAGGCCAAGGCCCGCGCGGCATAGGCATTGGCCAGGAACTTCTGAGCGAGCGGAAGCTGGGGTTCTTTGGCCAAGACGGCTTCCAAAGTCTCAATGGCCTGACCATAGAACTCCAAGGCGTCGGCGGGCCGCTGGTCCTGGCGGAGGCTGTTGCCGATGTTGCAGAGGTTTCCCCCCAGCTCGACGAGGAAATCGGGCGTAGCGGCCAGACTGCTGGCCGCTCGTTGGAGGATCTCCTGCGCCTTGCGGTACTCAACGCTCGCCTGGGTGACGTTGTGTTCCTTGTTGGCAAGCACGCCCAGCTTGACGTGCACGTCGGCCAAGTCTCTGAGGTAAGTGGGCACTGCGGGAAGATCGGAGACCAGGGCTTGGTACAGTTGCCGGCAGCGCTCGTATGCGGCGCGGGCTTCGGGATACTTTCCCGTCGTCATCTGCAGAATGCCCAGCTCGTTATGTGCTGCGGCCAGATCTTCCCGGCACGCCGGAACCGCGGGATGCTGCGTCACCAAGGTTTCGCGGATCTGCATGCCGGCCTGGATTTCGGCCAGTGCCTCGGCCGGTTTCTCCATCCGCCGGTAGACGTCGGCCAGATCGCTGTGGCATGCTGCGATATCTTGCTGGTACTCGGCCCGGGCTGGATACAGCTCGACCAACGCTGCTCCCAGCTTCAAGGCGGCGAGGTACTCCGAGACGGCCTCAGGGAACTTGCCTTGGTCACACAGAACTTCGCCGAGATTTTCGTGCACGTGCAGGAGCCGCTGGCGGTACTCGGGCAGATGCGGGTACTGGGCCACCTGAGACTCCCAGAAACTGGCGAAGGACCGGTACTGCTCCTCGGCCTCGGCGGACTTGCCATGTTCGCGCAGGACCATGGTCAGGTTGCTCTGGACGTCGGACAGCCCCGAGCGCAACCCGCGCAGTTGCGGGAAATCGGCAATCAAAGTCTGTTGAACCTCCACGGCGGCGCGAAACTCGGTCTCGGCCCGGACCCAATCTCCCATCTGGTAATAGCACGCGCCGAGGTTCTGCCGGCTGCCCCCCGGCGCACTGCGATAGTCGAGGCGATCCGGAAACTCGGCGGCCAATTCGTTGCGGAGCTCGAGACCCGCGCACAACTCCTTGAGTGCCTCGGGTAGTTGCCCGCGCGCGACGAGCACGCCTGCCAGTTGATTCCGGCTGGTCGCCAGTTCCGCGCGGTACTTGGGCGAGCGTGGGTCGTCGGCCACGAGCGTCTGCCAGATCGCCACCGCTTTCCGGTGCTCCGCCTCGGCGTCCGCCAGTTTGGATTGTTTCTCGAGCACCACGCCCAGATTGCTGTACACAATGGCCAGGCACTTCTGGTCCTCGGCCGTCGCGGGCAACCCGCTGGCCAGCGGTTCCAGGAGTTCTCGCACAGCCTGGAATACGGCCAGGGCTTCGGCTTGTCTTCCCGAATCATCCAGGACATTTCCCTTGTCGATGATACTCTTGGCCCGCAGATGCCGGTAAGATGGTTCCTCGGGATGCGCCGCTGCCAAGCGGGCCGCGATCTCCACGGCCATGTCCGCGTTCGTGACCGCCGCCTCAGGCTCCTTCAGTTCCCTGTGCAGTATTGCCAACTGGTGGTACACCGTCGCACGTTCGGCTTCCAGTTCCGGGTCGTCGCTCCGCTGCTGGATGAACGCCTCATAGAAGGGCAAGACGCTGGTGAGCAGGTCCCGCCGCAGTTCATGCAACTCCACTTCCTTCAGCCGCGGCTCCTCCGCCAACGTCTTGAGCGTATCGTCAACTGCCTTGCGCCATGCGGAAGTTCGCTTCGGCGTCGCGCCGCGCCCGCCGGGCCTCGATGGCCTGCCAGATGCTGACCGTCGTGCCTGCGATTAAGGCCAGCGCGACCAGCGCGCTGGTCACCAACGCGGTCCGGTTGCGGCGGGCGAATTTCTTGAAGCGGTAGGCGGTACTCGGCGGGCAGGCCACGACCGCTTCGTCGTTCAAATAGTGCTGTACGTCCGCGGCCAAGGCGCTGGCTGTTGCATACCGCCGCGCCCGATCCTTCTCCAACGCCTGCATCACGATCCAGTCGAGTTCGCCGCGCACCAGGGCACTCAACTTGGCCGGTTCGATCTTCCGATTGGCAGCGACTGACGCGAGGATCTCGCTGCTGCTGAGCTTCGTGCTGGGTTTGGGTGGTTCTTCTTCCCGGATGATCCGCAGCATTTCGTCCCAGGCCGCCGAGCGCAAACGCCGCTTGTCAAACGGCGTATCGCCGGCGAGCAGTTCGTAGAGCACCACACCCAGCGAATACACGTCGCTGCGCGTGTCGATGTCCAGTTGATTCGGCTGGGCTTGCTCGGGGCTCATGTATTCGAGCGTACCGACGATCTGCCCCAGGCCCGTGAACATGGTTTTCTCAGTCAACTTCTGGCTGACGGCCTTGGCCACGCCGAAGTCGATCACTTTGGGTACCGGGCGGCCGTCGTAGAGCGCGATCAGGATATTGCTGGGTTTGATGTCCCGGTGAATGATGCCCTTTTGGTGTGCATGCTGCACCGCCTGGCAAATGGGGATGAAGAGTTCCAGTCGCTCGCGAGCGGTCAGATGCTGCTGGTCACAGAACTGGGTGACCGGAATGCCATGAATGAGTTCCATGACGAAGTAGGGCCGGCCGGGGCACCCGCTTGCGGGTCCGGTCGTGCCCACATCGAAGACCTTGGCGATGTTCGGGTGGTCCATCATCGCCAACGCTTGGCGTTCGGCCTCGAACCGCGCGATCACCTGCTGCGTGTCCATGCCCGGCTTGATGATTTTGAGAGCCACGCGTCGCGCGACCGGCTCTTTCTGCTCGGCCAGGTAGACGACGCCCATGCCCCCTTCGCCAATTTTCTCGAGCAGTTTGTAGGGGCCGATGCGGGTGCCGGGGAGTTCCATGGGAGGCGAGGCGATGGTCTTGTCGAGCTCCCCCGCTGGCACCTCCAGGAAACTTCCAGCTTGGGCCTGGGCGGTGAGCATCTTCTCGACCCGGCCACGCAGATCACGATCCCCCGCACACGCCTCATCGAGGTAGGCGGCACGTTCACTGGGTGAACTTTTCTGCAAGGCAGCGAAAAAGATGACTTCGAGGGGCGACGACGTACTCATAACCGGTTGCTCCAGGCGGCTTGGGCCGTTTCACTGGTATCCCCAACCGGAGCTGCGCCACATCCGCCTCTATAAGACAATGCGACAAAAAGATCTCCAACCCCTCATCACGCGTGTCGATTTTTTTGGAAGGGCTCCGGATGATCCTCTGAAAGTGCTGCGAATAGCCAGGATTTAGCAAAGGTCCAATAGCGTTCAGCAGTGGCCAAGGACACGCCCAGGACATGTGCGGCTTCCGGCATGCTCAGGCCACCGAAGTAACGCAGTGTGACGAGTTCTGCCTTCACCGGTTCCTCGGCGGCCAATCTCGTGAGGGCTTCGTCCACGGCGAGCAGGTCGAATTGGGACGACTCAGCGATGGCACACTCGGAATCGAGATCGACACGCTCCATCCCGCCACCTCGCTTGTGCCGCCCCTTCGCCCGGGCGTGCTCAACCAGAATCCGCCGCATGGCTTCGGCTGCCGCCGCAAAGAAATGGCCGCGGGAGTCCCAGTGTTGAGCCTTGTCCACGTCGACCAGCCGAATGTAAGCGTCGTGGACCAACGCCGTGGCCTGGAGCGTCTGCCCCGGCTTTTCCTGGGCCATTCTCTCAGCGGCCAGCTTCCGTAGCTCGGCATACACCAGAGGCATCAAATCCTTGGCCGCTGCGGGATCGCCTGCTTCAATCTTGCCAAGGATACGGGTAACGTCGCACATGGCCATGCTCGCGATGGAAAAACCGCCCGCCAGCGATTGTAGCACGTCACGTGGCCCGTACTGCCATTAATCCCCAGAGATAGTCAAACGTGTCTCTCATCCCAGCGGTTCTTTGCGTTTCTACGCGGTTATGCGCGGGTTTTTCGCGTTGCGGGATCCCGCCCGAATGTTGAACAACCAGACAGCGACTCCGACGAACAAACAGATCAGGCCTAAACCGCAACATAACACGGGCACGAACCGAAGGTCCTCGCGATTCAGCCTCACTGCAGTCGGAAAACGGAGACGTTGAGGATCGTAGATCAACAGGAACATCTGTCCCTGTGGCGGGCAAGACTGGAAGTGGATAATACCGTGCCTCGTAATGCCGTCCGCATCGCGGAACTCGAGTGTAACACCACCTATCGTTATTACTTGTTGTCGGTCTCCGCCGTCGCAGCCGGCGAATACTTGGCCCGCTCGGCGCGCCACTTCTGCACTTCTTCGGGCTTGTCGGTGGCCGTGTAGAGCTCGATCAGCCGGTCGACCGCTTCGGGAAGGCGGGTCTTGCCCTGCTCCGGGATCGCGGCCTCGCACTGCTTCATGCCCTCGTAGCCAGCCAGCAGCAGCGACTCGGCGTCGGAGTACTTCTTCTGGCCCAGTAGGCTGCCGCCAAGCAGGCTACGGGAATTGAAGGTGCTCCACTCGTCGGGTTGCGTCTTCTCTCGGATGGCCAGGCTCTCACGCAGCATCGACTCGGCCTCGGCGAAGGCTTCGCACGTAAGGAGCGACAATCCGAAGAAAGCCAACGCTCCTGCTAGTTGCGGGCTGTCCGCGGGCAGGTCCCTGCGGTTGTCGGCGAGCAACTCAGCCGCCAGTTTGGCGGCCTCGTCCCGTTTTCTCGCCCTAACGTACGCGTCGAGGAGTGCAGGGCCGACAAAGCGGAGGAGGGGTTGCCGATGACTGGATTGGTAAGCTTCCTCTAAGAGCGGCAGAGCCTCCGTCAGGCGGCCGGCATCCCGGTAGTTGATTCCCAGGTTGGCCATCTTTCGTTTCGTGTTGACGTGGTTTCTGCCGAATTCCTTCTCCGAGTGGATGAGTAGTTCCTCGAACAGGGGCACTGACTTATCTAGTTGCTTCGACTCCCAATACGCTGCAGCCAGATTATTAAGGGTGACAAGGGTGTCTGGATGGTTGGCTCCGTCGGTCTGGCGAAAACCCAGGGCGGGCACGGCAGCGAAAACCGCACGGGTGAGATCATGCAAATGATCACCAGCTACGGATCCGCCGCCAAGCCGCAGATCCCGGCGCTGAGGGAGTTGATTGCCAGCTTGAACGCCGAGGTCGAGCGCGGGGAGTTTCCCGGTGGCGAACTCAACGACCGGCGTGTCGGCGCCGTCGAGGAAGCCATCAAGGCCATTGAAGCCGCCAAGGATCATCCCCAACTCCGCAGTATCAATAAATGACAACGAAACCAAATGTAATCCTTACCGCCACAGTGGCACCGGCGAATGCCTCGGGTCGCCAGACAACTCACAACCCGTCTCCGCTCGACGTCCAGGGCCAAACCGGGCCGCCACCCCAAAAAGCAATTTCCTAGCAGCTGCAACGAAGGGCAAATCAATCGTTCAAACCATCAAACACACATTCAACATCTTCAACACCGCCCTGCTGCTCGCGTCGCCGCCCCCACCGCTGACTTAATAACCGTTCCCACCGGGAGAGAAGCCCTGTAAACCCGCGTGTCCTGTTAAACCGAGAGTCCGAGAGTTTCGGTTTCAAATTCCGGGGTGCGAGTCCAACCCCTATGGTTGGTTCCGGACCCAATTCCGCGAATCTCGAATCAGAGACTTTTTGGCACGCAGAAGAATCGACGTAAACCCTTGCCAGAAAGGCGGTAAACGCAAAACGCCCGGCCACCGATCTCTCGGCGTCGGGCGTTAACTGGTTTGGCGGTCAGTTTCGTGACAAATAAATCAGCTCCCCGAAAGGAACCCTCTTCATAACAATACTCTCTTTTTCTCTCGCCGTAACTCATTTTCTGGTAATCGCTTACTGAGTTCGATACCCATTCGATCCCCCTCAAAACGAAAGGAACCGGCATCGAACTGCGTACAGCCTGGTTAACGCGGACGCGGTGATTCTGCCCACGGATTCGATCATCTGTCGGGGGGTTTCGAACTTTCGACAGTCGAGTTAACAAATCGCACGTGTGGAGTGGCCGCGCCGCCGGAGGCGGTGTCGGAATAGCAGAGCGGCGCCGCCCGACCGCTCAATCGGTCGCAACCCTTTCGCAACTAGCCCCCATGCGGCTGGTATCTTGTGATGGCCACAGCACGACGCGTTCGGCCAGTTGGCACCTGTCCAATCAACTTCCCAGCCAACGGACAGTTGGCACGTTGACTGCGAGATGGCAAAATGGCAACCAACGGCGCTACCGATCCTGGTCGGTGGCCGCGCGTGTTGGAAACCGAACGATTGCTGCTCAATGGTTTTTTGCAGAGGTTCAGATGCGGGCGGAGGCGTGAATGCCGGAACTCAGCAGATCCCAACCGCGTTTTTCCTTGTTTGGAGTAGTATTCGTCGTTCCTGCGATTGTGTCGGTATTGGCGTTCAGCGCGCTGGGGGGTGGCCGGTCTCATCATTGGTGCGTTGGCGCTTGCGAACTGTGCGGCCATCATGGAGTGGCTTCGACTGCCGGAACGCCGGTTTCTCCTGTGTCGTTATTTTGTGCGGATCGTCATGGCGTGGGTAGGCGCAATGGTGGCCTTCGCCATTTCCGGTCCTCGAGTTTTACGTGGGCCCACCGAGACGCTCGAGGAAGTCCTCGGTTGGCTGGCGTTTGGCTGGCTGGTGGGATGGTTAATTGCGGTTCGTTTTGAGGCCGAACTGAAGAAATCGGGTCATATCCGCTTAACGCGCTCACGGCTGCGATGGAGCCTTTGAAGTAAGTACCTGACCAAGTGGTGTGCTGCAAACAGTCACCCAAATTGCGAACAGTCTCGCGACGCACTGGAGGGAAGGAGATTGAGATTCTCTCTGCGAGAGGTGTTTGCGTTGCTGACGGTGGGCTCCGTCGTTACCGTCGCCACTGTGTCGTTAGGTACAAGAGCGATCGCTCCGGGGTTGGCAGCGGCGGTTGTCGGTTGGCTCGTGAAGCGCGTTGGCCGCGCACAATCTATTGTCCGGTGGGCCATCGCAGTTGGCCTGGGATGCACAACCGGCTCGTTGGATTTCGTGATAACGGGTGTCCTGCGTCCTGACTATTCCGTAGTTGTTGGCCTTGGAGGCATCTTGGCTCTGCTCACCTTTTTGCTAACCCCGGAATTGCCGAGCGAACGTCGCGCAGCTGAGTAGCGTTCTGGACAAAGCAGGTTTAAAGTGTAAAACTCGGGTCGTGCAAACCGGGCCAACAGGAGACGAACAAATGATCGGGAAGTGTAGATGTTAGTGGCCTTTCCAGGTTCAGGTCTTCGACCAGGAGTGTTGCGGGCCGTCTGCGCGCTAGTGATTGTCTTGACAGAGGTGAGATGGTGTGCCGCTGACGAATACCTCTACGAGGCCGGTGAAGTGAGCGGCTACCTCAAAATCGAGCGATTCCCGGATCTGAGTATTTCGCCAACGCGGAGGGACAACGTGACGGTTCAGACGAGCCGCGGCCCCAAAGAACTGACCTATCTTTGCTCGGGCGATTGCGACGTTGTTCTTTACCACCTTCTGCGGCACACTTTCGACCCCGATCTAGCCCGTCTTGTTGTGGAGACAAAGGATCATTCTAAGTACGGTATTCTGATTGACCCCGAGTTTGAGCCCACGAGGGCAACCGTTGAGGAGGTTGTGGACAAGCTCGGATTGGAGATGGTCCATGGGCAGAGGCGCAAGCTTTTCTATGCGATGCGGCTGAATGATCAGCAGCGAAGTGGCCTCAGGAGATTCAACGGCCAGCCTGAATGGCCGGAGGCGGCAGGAATCAAGGTTCTGGAGGTTCCGAAGTTCACATATGGGACGCTTGTTCCGTGCGCACTAAAGCGGTTTTCTAACGGTGGCGTCGTTTTCTTTAGGCGCGGCTATGACGACGATCGCAGCGTCGTCAAAGACCACAATCTGTACTTTGACGGCGTGTCATTCAATGATCTGGCGCAGTTCTTTGAGGAAGTGGAGCGCATTCCGGTTGTCAACCAAACGAACGACCGATCCCGCTACAGTTTCGTGCTTCCTGACCACATCTGGAAGCGTTTCAATTTCCATGCATCAGTGCCACTACCCGAACTGGGAGTGTCCGTGTCTTTGGACGAGGCGGAGATTGATGCCCTTATAGTGCGGGACAAGCAGGTCGGTGTAGCTTTCCGTGAGATGCCAACAGGGCGTGCCACTGTGCTTCACCAAGACGAAAACCATTTTCGGTTCGCGTGTCGGCGCTTCCGGCTGCCACAGCACTCATGTTCTCCACGCCTCCGAGCACGTTTCGCAATCTTTTCTCGTCGCAAGTGAACCATGACGGGGCATCAAAGCAGTGGCTGACCCGGAGAACGAGTTGTGGCAAGCGGGAGGATCATGCCAGAACCGGCGCATACGCGCCATGAAGAGCCCCACGCGCAGAGCACGCATGGGGCCGAGCATCCGTGCCACATCGAGTTCACACCGTTCATTCCTCCTTCCAATTGCGCGCCTGCTGCTCGCCGATCCAAGACCACGCTTGTTGGAGCAGGAGCGATAAGGGCCAGTGGTCGTGCTTCGTGAGCGACCCGGTCCGCCTCCATTCCTCATCCACCTGGTACGACCGCTGCACGCTGAGGGTGTAGAACGGTCCGCGCTCGCTGTCGTTTTCCCAGACCGCCACCTCCACGAGCTCGCCTCCCGTGCCGACCGGACCGAACTTAATGACCGGCGGCCTTCGCGTTTCATTCGTACTCACAACTGCGCCTCCGCTGTGATGTGAAAAACGCTCAGAGATCGGCCCTTGCCAACGGGCAAGGACTGAGAAGCATCCTCCGTCCCTGCTCCCCGCGCAACCGACATCTCCGTGCGCAAGCGACCGTTTTCGGGTACGCTGCACGCCGCTATGACGCGCAAGGAGGCCGTTGCCCCCACTGGCAGCGCGGCGCCAGAGACTCCCTGGAGGCCGCACAACTGCTCTCCACGAACGGAAAGTACACTCTCGCTTTGTTCCACTGCCACTTGGCTGTCGAGAAGGCGCTGAAGGCCGCCGTCGTTCACCTTGAAGAGGGTAGAAGCCCGCCAGCAGAGCAACCCAGCCCGCGCCAGGACGAGCCCTGAGCGGGCGGGAGCGGCCAATCGTCTCAACAACTCGTCGAGGTGGCCGCAGTTCTTGGAATGCGTTGAAAATCGACCGTATAACGAATCGACCCGGCCTGCCTCTGTAGAGGCATCCGGTAGTCGATCTGGAGTGGCCACCGCCGACCGGGTAGAATCGGGGCGTTGGCACTTGCCAACAAAGGAATGTCAAATCGGTGCCTCAAAGAAAGGAGTCTGGTGGGCATGAAAGTACCTGTTCATTGTTTTTGGTACGCGTTTTATCTCCTGATTGTTGTCACGACGAGCATTTTCGCCGATGAGGCCGTCCCTGAGTCCGGTATTCCGACGCCTCAGGAATTGTGCACCGCCTACAAGACAGCTGTGAACAGTGGTAACTGGAAACAACTGTACAGAATTAGCACGACAGCATACCAAGATGCTATTATCTTGGAGTGTGCCCTGCTCGGGGCGTCATCGAAGGACCATCCGCTTCAGAGCCTGTTAGATAAGCACCACATCGACTGGAAACCGTTTGCCCGCGAGTGGACAGACGCCGAAGTTGAGAAATTGTGGAAAGAATCACCAACAATTGCAGGTCGCATTGGTGCAAAGGTGGTGGACCGCGAGACCTTCTTCTCCGACAGCCACGAGATGCTTCGACGGATGGGCAATCGATCGCCAACCGTTGTCCAGCAAATAAAGAAGTTTGCACAGAATGGCCCAAGAGCTGAGTGCGACGTAATCGAGAGTTATGCGCTCCAAAACGAAACGAGGCAGGTATTGCTCACCGAGCACATGTACTTCCTGAAAGTCGGAAGTAGCTGGTACCTGGCCACTGGACATGAACTGGCACCGCCAAAGGACAATGGTCGTGAGGTCGCAGATAAGAGGCCTCCGGGGACACCGGAGAAGTGAAGGTCCCCGATCCCCATTAATCCACCCTTTTGTGACACAGAATTGACGGAACGTCAGAATGGAGCAATTGGAGTGTCCAAATGAAAGTGACGAAGACAATATGCCGACCGGGCGTCAGCTGTTGTGATCTGCTGATAGTGCTTGCTGTGGTCGGCGTGCTGTGCATGCCGCTAGTGTGGAAATTGCGGCAAGTCGAGAGGCAGAAGGGGGCCGTTGCGTGGGTGAAGGCCATGAATGGTGATATCCTTTACGAGAGTGACGTCTTCCTTTGCGAAAGTGACGTTTACTATCCCGGAGAGAGAAGACCGGTCTTCCGGGGCCATAGAATGAAATGGCTCAGCGAACTGCTTGGAAGCACTTACTTGTCGACGGTGGTGTGCGTGGATTTAGATGACCACAAGGTCACTGATCTATCGCCATTGACAAATCTGCCGAATCTCAGAACGTTGCGATTGGGTGATAGTCATCAGGTCCAAGATCTATCGCCGTTGACGAAACTGAAGAATCTGGAGCACGTAAGCGTGCCCCACTCCTCGGCACGCGATCTTTCCCCGTTGGCACATCTGACGAACCTGAGATACCTGGATTTATCCAATACCGATGTCGTTGATCTGTCGCCACTAGCAGAGTCAACGAATCTGGAAGTTCTACGATTGTGGAACACCAAAGTCGCCGATCTCACTCCGCTCAACAAGCTCATTCACCTGCACGACCTGTGTCTTCGAGATACGCCGGTGCGAGATCTTGCGCCGCTGGCTCACCTTACGAATCTGACAGATCTGAACCTAGGGGATACTCATGTCAGTGATCTTTCACCGCTCGTGAAGCTGCCGAAACTCAAGAGGCTGTGCTTGAACGGCACACTGGTCAGGGACCTGTCACCGCTGGCGCAGTTTGCAGATCTGGAAGAGCTCTGTATTTCCGACACGGATGGGATCGATTTTTCGCCGTTGACGGATCATCCACGACTGAAGGCACTGGTCATCACTCCTGTGACGAAGCGAGCGACAAAACGGCTGCTGGCCCCGTCAGAATACACACCGATTGCCCAAGACGAAATAGCCAGGCTTGAGAAAGCACTGCCGAACTGCGACATATGGGGGCCAGGGATAGAACGGCCATTCGTGCTTCCGGACAAACACTAGTTCGTGGAGATATTTGGCGGTTGGATTGTGCCCCAAGTAACCACCGATTTCTGCTCGCCGGGCACCTGCCTCCACAGAGGCATCCGACCGTCGATGTGGAACGACTGAGTCGAACCGGGTAGAATGCGTGGCGCTCGTGTCAATTCAACGGACACATCGTGGAGGTGGCCCTGAGATGAGCAGTTCCCCGCTGCGCACCATGGTGGCGCAGACTCGACGTTATGCGGGCTTGACTGCCGCCACGCGGATGTCGCGTGATGACTGCAGAAAAAGGAATCGATGCCTCCGATGGGTGCTGGTGCTGTTGCCCTTAGCCTGGTGTGGCATTGTCCTTCCAGCCGAAGCACAGGATGACAGTCGGCCTGGACCTGAAGCGCAGCAGGTGACACCACTGGACCCGAAACTGGTCGAGCAGCTCAATCGCGTGGGGGTGGCTGTGGTGCCTGGGGGCAACTGGCTGCCAAAGATTCCTGGTATTACTGTGTACCTGGCCAACGCCCACATCTACCTGGAGAACGATCAACTGTCCATGGCTGCCATCGAGGCACTGAGCCAGTTACCCGATGTGAAGTGTGTGATTTTGGCTGGCCCGGAAATCGCGGATGTGACAATCGAACGCCTCAAGGGTCTGCCGCAGATCGAGGGTCTCGTCGTAGCGGGGGCCAAGGTAACGGACGCCGGACTCCAACACGTCGCGGCGTTCGCGCAGCTACGTGAGCTGGCCTTGGATCATAACCGCCAGATCACCGGGGATGGGCTGCAGTACTTGGTCGCGTTCAAGCATTTGCGGGTCCTGGAACTTCTAAACACGTCGGTTAACGACGCCGCGATGGACAACATCAAGCCGCTGACTGGCCTCGAGGTATTGGACCTGAGCGGCACCAATGTAACCGACGCTGGAATGGAACATCTTCAAGGGCTGGGTTGCTTGCGTCGACTGAACTTGACAGGGACTCGTATGACCGGTGCCGGACTGAAACATCTTCGGGCGCTTGCCACACTGCAGCAACTAATACTGCAGAGTACTCGGGTCACCGATGCCGGGCTTGAAAACCTCAGAGCGATGTCGCAACTGAGGAAGCTCGACCTCGGGCGTACGGGAGTCACCAATACCGGACTACTGCACCTCACGGGGTTGAGTCAGTTGCGAGGACTGAGCTTGTGTAACACGGGCGTCAATGATGCTGGGTTACAGCACCTCAACGGGTTGAATGAACTCCAGGAGCTCGACCTGTGGGGCACTGGCGTCACCGATGCTGGACTGCAACACCTCACGATGTTGACCAACCTTCGACGGCTCGAGCTAGGGGACACCGCGGTCAGCGATGCTGGGTTGGAGCACCTCAAGACGCTAACCAAAATGGAGTCCCTTTTGCTGGACAAGACACATGTAACTCCCGCAGGCGTTGAGAATCTTCGGAAGGCATTGCCGTCGGTACACATCTCTTGGCGATATGAGTAGGGCCGCGTGACAAGTGATGTGCCCGTGCGTGCCTGAACTCCACATGATCAAACCACTCATCGCATTCCAAGCGAGGCCAGGGCCAGCGAGCGATTGTTGGTCCGGCCGCCTGTCGCGTGGTATGATGACCGGCGATGGCCGGGTTCGGGTGTCGGAGGCAGGAACCCATACGTTTTTTTTGGATGCGGCAACATACGACCGTCCCTCGACACTCCCCTTCACATCCGCACGTAGCGATAGAACGTCGACCGCGAAATCCGCAGCGTCCGGCAGACGTCGTCAATGTCGAGCGTCTTGTCGGCGTTGAGCTCTTGGCCAGTACGACCTTGGCCTCACCTTCTGTGACTCGCGGACGTCCCCCATGGCGCCCACGGCGCGGGCCGCTGCCAGACCTGCTTTCGTTCGCTCCTGGATCAGCCGCCGTTCGAACTGGGCCAACGCCGAGAAGATGTTGAAGATTACCGAGCCCGCAGTCTCCCGGACGCCACTGCCCGAACCGGACTCACACAATGCTCGGAAACACAGCAACACTAACAGAGTTGACAATCCTGGCTCTGTTGAGCCCACGTTCTTCAGACGTAATGTGTTGGTCGCGGTGGCAGCGTTACTCGGAATCGGGTCAATTGTTGCGGTTGTCATCCGCGTCCTGGCCAGGCGATACTGGGCGAATGGCGGTTTTCGCTCTTCCCAAGATTGAATGATCCAACGACTGAGGAGCGTGCAAAGGAACTGCTGGCGCAGTAGTCTGGGACGGAACGCCGATAGCAGGTAACGCGTCACCAACTCACCCTTCGTCCAGACTTCGACTGTGGTGAAGTCGATCGCCGCCAATACGTCCCAAGGCGACTTGATGAACGTCTTCCATGTGGTTCGTCGTTTCCGGTCGGGAGTCGGTTCGATTCCGTGCCTCTTGAGAACGTTGCCGACGGTTTGATCCGAGATGTGGTAACCGACGTTGGCCAGGGCTCCTTGGATGCGATCGTAGCCCCAAGTTGAGTTTTCATTGGCAAATCGCACGACGAGTTCGACGATCTCCGGTCGAACACGCGGTCTGCCAACCCTGGTTCGTTGGACAAATCAAGGCAAGAGACCCCATTGCAGGACCACACACAGCAGCAAGACGACTGAAATGCAGCACGATGCTCGGCGATGATCGCTTGGCGGATGATGCTTCATAGAAAGGAAACTCTCATGGGGGCCGGTTTCGGCCGGTCTTCGTGGGCTCGAAGCCGATACGGTGGTCTGGGTGCGCAGCTTTCATGATCCGGATCGCCCTCGTCCCCGCCTATTGCTTGTGATTGATCGGCTCGCTTACCGATGCGGGTTACCTTCCCACAAGCCGGCAATTAAGGCATACCCGGCCGAGTCCTGGTCCTTCAACTCGCAACGGATAAACGGGTAGTGATCGTTAACCAGGAAATAACTCTCCATCAACTCGGCAAAGTAATGCCTCTCGCTGACCAAGGCGGGATGCGGCACGCGTTGGCCGTCGAATCGCAGCACCGATTTGTATTGGCCGTCTTCTTTGGCCTGTTCGTAGGCGGCTTGGATCTTTTTGCCTAGCTCGGAATCCTCCTTCGCGGCGTGGCGGTCGTAATAGGCCAACGCCAACTCGTGAAGCACATCGGACTGCTGGAGCAACGCCCATTTCAACATACTCTGCGGGTCGCGAATCTCCACGGCCCCAAACTTGTCAGGATTCACTCTCTCGCCGGTCAACTGCCCACTGCTGCTGCAATACCGAATGTATGGCCCCACCTGGCCGATCTCCAGCCAGATCGGCACCTCGTGCAACTGCTTGCGGCCTGGCTCAGCGATGAAGTGATCGATCATGTGCAGCTTGTAGCTCAGCAGCGTCAGCATGTTTGCACAGAGCCCCGGCTGATCCACCAACTGCGGGCTGACGTAGACGCACCAACCGTTGATGTCGCGCTTGTCGTATCGGGCGGTGTGGGTGTGTTCCGCCGCGGTCGAGGAATCGCCGGCTTGCTCCGGGCGGTCAGTAGCCTGCCGCACCTGCTGCTGGTAGGCCGCCAGGTCCTTCTCCAGCTTCACCGTCTGCTCAGGGTCCACGCCCCAATAGCGTTCCACGAACTGGACCATCTGCGGATCATGTTCTCGCAGCTCCGCCCGGACGAACGGATAGATGTCGTTCACAGCGAAATAGGCTTCCGTGCTTTCGGCCCAGTATTCCGCTGACCGAGTTGAAGGTGAGAATCCGCCGACCCGAGAGCGGTCCGCTGGCCGTGAGGCGGGAATCCGCAGCCTGGGCGGGAAGGACTTGGCCAATTGGACCGGGCAAACAGGCGCTGAGAGTAGTCAGACCTGCAGTCTTAATGAAAGTGCGTCGTTTCATGGTGAAAATCGGTTCCTGTTTCGATCTTCTGATTGTACCAGTTTGGCCGGCGCTTGTTTCTCCGCGGGCTTCGTTACTGCGGTCGATGCCGCCAAGGGTGAGGACGATGGTGAATCGAGCAAAAGCTCTTCGCGCCTTGTGGTTCTGATTCAGGTCGTATCGTTTCTTCCCACTCTTAGCTTGCGAATATGCTCCGGCGTGGTGCCACAACAGCCGCCCACAATTTGCGCCGGCCAAGTTCGAGCATATTGCAAGTAACTATCCGGGTTTACGGCGTCCGTGTTGATCCAGCCTTGCGCCTCGTCGGCATAGCCAATGTTACCATAGGCAATGAGCGGAAAATCGGGGCCGCAGATCGCCCGCAACTCGGCCAGTGGTTTCGCCAGAGTGTGAGCCTGGCCGCAGTTCACGCCCAGGGCCTTCACCCCCAACGGCAACAAAACACCGGCGGCAACCGCCACCGACTCGCCAGACAGGATTCGGCCTTCGCGGTCGCACACAAAACTGACCCAAGTGGGCCGGCCAGTGATCGTCGCCAGTTGGGCCGCAATGACGGCCTCCCGAATTGAATTCATCGTCTCGATCAACAGCAGTTCAACGCCGGCTTCCACGAGATGATGGATGCGCTCGGAGTGCTCGGCGCGGCATTCGTCATCGGGCGGCATCAGATCGGGGCGATAACAATCTTCCAGTGGGGCCACCGAGCCGGCCACTTGCGCAGGTTGACCAAATTCAGCGACAGCCTCTTGGGCGGTCGCCACCGCGCGCCTGGTCAATTCGCGCACGGCGTGCCCTTTACCAGCCAGCGCGCGGCGATGGGTGCGAAACGTGTTGGCGGTGAGGATGTCCGCGCCCGCGTTCAAATAGTCCAGATGAACCTGACGCAACACATTCAACCCGGCATCCGTGGTGAGCGCATTCGCCGACCACATTGGCAAGCCGGTATCCACCCCGCGCCGGTTCAATTCCGTGCCGGTTGCGCCGTCAAGCAAGAGAAGTTCACGATTCATTATTCACCAATTCCCGTTCACCGAAGGATTGTCTTGAAGGCAGTGGTGCTCAACCACTTCGACCGGACTGCGGCAATGGGGGTAATGGATGTGCATGAGACTGGTTCGCGGGATTAAGGACTGACGACTGGTAGACTTTTCTCCGCACGAGCCATTGTCCTGGAGGCTACGGCTGGTCTCAAGAGTCCGCCAGCCAGCCTGAGCCAGATCGTCGCACCCCTCTGCAGCGGACAGGTTAGCAGAAAACTGCTCGAGGATTTGCCAGGTTAGAGCCCGTCGGGACGCACCGCCATGTCGCGCACCGACCCGCCGAGCGAGCCAAGATTGAGCGCCAGGTAACCCAGTTCGGTGCCGTCGAGTTGGGCGAGCGCGGTCCGGATGTGTCACCTTAACGGCAGTGGCAGATTGGGTGTGAGCCGTGTTCCGGATCGAAGTCAAGGTTCCGGCCAGCTGAATGTGTTGTCACCTTGCTTCACCGGATATTCCCTCCGCTGACCGTTGCGGGTCAGTGTGAGCGTGAACTCGCCATCCGAGCGCACGTGGATGTTCCATTGATTTCCGTCAGGCACAGCAAGCAGGTCAACCAGGTGTCTGCCGAAGCGCAGGCGTTCGCAGCCGACTCGCTGGGTGGCAGCCAGGTTCCAAGTCAGAGTATTGTCCTGAGCATCCGGTTTCAGGCCGATGGCGTACTCGATGAGAAAGGCGATCGGGCCGATGCCGCTCCAGCCGACAAAGTCGCCCTTGGCCGGCTTGCCGGGCTCCGCGGAATCCGGCGCGTAGTTCTCCCAGATGGTGCCGGTCTGCGTGAAGACCTCGACGATGTTCTCCAGGTGATTCAACGCAATCTCCCGCGCGAGCGCGTCGTAGCCGTAGCGTTCCAGTCCGCGGACGACCATCATGTTTGTGGGCGTCCAGACCGCGCCGCGCCAGTAATCGCCGGCGGGACCGCTTTTGGTCCGTGGACAGACGCTCAATTAGTTCTGCACTAGGCGGCGCGTTCCCGTCCGCTTCTCTCAACTTCCACGATCCGGCGACCGATTTCCCAGTGCGTCGCCGTCATGACGGCGTTGACCCGCCCCTGTGCCTATCGTTTCACCCCGGGCGTGGGAAAGTCCTGTGCCGCATCATCGAGAACCAGCACCCAGTCCCGCCCGCGACCGGCGTCCGGAGGCACAAAGGTCTGCATCGCGACGGCGTCACCCG
Source organism: uncultured Planctomycetota bacterium (assembly GCA_963802295.1). Lineage (GTDB taxonomy): Bacteria > Planctomycetota > Planctomycetia > Pirellulales > Pirellulaceae > JAJRVM01. The sequence goes on from CAWDIM010000029.1 coordinate 32,017, forward strand.
TATGAATGAAGCACGCCGTGCCATACCGCGGATCGAACCACCAGCACTTCACGCCCTCTTCGGTCTTGATCACGTCCATCCGCAGCGTGAAGGGTTCGCCGCGCGGAGAGTAGACCAGTGCGAAGGCCCCATCCGCCGCACGAGCGGCACGCACTTTCGCGCCTCCTTGACGCGGCGCGTCGACGAGAAACGAGTCGTCGGGTACAAGTTCCTGCCAGGGCCGCGACTCGAACAGCCGTCGGAAGTAGCCCATCTGAAACGCACCCGGATGATCGAGCGCCTCGTGCCACGGTGTGTCGGCGTCCAGCACCGGATCACGGCCGGGTGCCCACATCTGCCAGACTGAGTTGTGGCCGTAGGTGTGGCCGCCGGCGCCGGCCAGCAGCGACCAGTACGCAGCCTGCCGTACGTCATAGTCGTCAAAACGCAGCGCGGGCGATGATCCCCGGTTGTAGAACCCCACGGCAATCTGCTCGTAGCGAGGTTCGCCGTCGATCGTGGGCTTGGGCGGTGTCAGCGCATAGTCGTGCGCAGTAAAGAGGCCGTTGTCGTGGTCGCGCGCCCCGTGCGACGACTGGCTCATGTTCAGATCGAGCCAGGATGCATCGTGCAGCTGCGCCGAAGACTGTCCTGGCCCCCGCGGATGAAACGTGATCAGGTGCGCACCACCATCTCCTTCGCGAAGACCTTGCGCCATGGCGTCAAGGATTTCCCTCTCGGAGGCAGACTTGATGTTGCGATCGCCCCCGAGAATCCACACGACACCAGCATTCCGATAGCGCTCACCCAGCCATCTCCCATAAGCGATTGCGTTGTTCACCTGGAAGATCGGTGGGGAACCTCGGCGAGTCGCCTGCCACTTGTCACCCCAAGTTGGCAAAAACCCGACATATAGGCCCAATGCGTTCGCCCGCTGCACGATGTAGTCCACATGATCCCAGTAATCGTTCTCAGGCCCCTCTTGAACATCGGGACGCGCCGGATCGTTGTCGATCAGTGGCCGGTGCCCGTACGCATTGGGCGTCTTGAGCCCATCCAGTTCAGCCAGCGCAACTGCCTGGATCACGGTGAAGCCCTTGACCGCGCAGTTGCGCAGGTAGCCGTCGGCCTCTTCACGGTTGAGCCGATGGAACAATTGCCAGGCCGTGTCCCCCAGCCAGAAGAACGGCTTCCCCTCTGCCGTGACAAGAAAATGTCCGTTCGAAGAAACGCTTAACTTAGGCAGTTCCTGACCTGCCGCGGTGGCGTTCGATGCAAGCCACATGCTGCCGACAACTAACGGAACGAACACGACCTGAAATGCGAGGTTCTGTTTCATGCAAGCGTCCTCGTGGACCTAAGGGCGTGACGACCGCTGGGGCGGCAAGCACCCGCACACGCGGCTCACTGACCGTTCCACTGTTGATCTACGTGAGGGCTTGGTCGGACAGACAGCCCGTGACCACATCTAGGTCGGTCCGCGGGTCGTAATGCGATTCGGGCCGCGCACCCGTCGACATGCTCCTGCTCGTCGGTGAGCAAATGCCAGTCCCAGAAGCTTCCGGCCCCGCAGATCAGTTCCATCGTACCGCCGACTGTGACGGTGCACCAGTCTGCATGAACTGGCTGTCACCCCAGGCGGAGGGCAAGTCATGCCATGCCCACTGGTCGGACTGCAACAACTCCTCGGGCGTCTGGCCGCGCAGTCGGATATCGGTGGCAGCCGGAATCGTGAGTGTTTCCGCCGGTTGATCCACAAAAGGTGTGTTTGCGATGCTACGAACCGCTCTTCTGGCATCATCGGAGGATTCGCCGCCGGTTTCGGAGTCCACGCCGCGGAGAACGCCGAGCCGCTCTGGCAGATCCCTAAAGCGGATCACAGCGCCACCGAATTCGCGCTCGCGCAGAATGGTGACACGCACTTCCTGCAACGATTCGGCAGCCCCGATCGGGCGTTCTACGTCGGGCTGTCCGATCCCGCGAGCGATTGGCCATGCGTGTTGCCTGGGCCGCTCGGTGCCGGGGCCGGCAGCGGCCACGGTGGGTGTTTGGACCTGGTGAACACGCTGCCCAACGGATGCATGCTGGAGACCGTCCCGATCGGGGGCGCCTGCGCGCTGGTGGGTGATCGTGTTCGCGACAGCGCGCGGCAGGAAGTACTCCCTGCTTCCGGCATCGCCTGGCGTGTCCCCAACGCGGTGATTTGTCTTTGGAGGGGGGTGACTTGTCACCGCTTTTCCTGGCCCCGACGATACGGCTGGCAACGAAGTGGTGCCGACTCAGTCCGGATCGGGCTCCGACGCCGCAGATCGCCGGTTCGCTGCGTCAGACGGCCCGGCTGGTCCAGGCGGCGTTCAAAGCCCGAGGTGTGGATGTCGCTGTGGCGGAGGAGTCGGCCCGCGACGCCGCCAGGCCTGGCATCTTCCTGGGCGACACCGCGCTGCTCCGCAACCAGGTGGTAGTTTCGCGCCGGGTACGCAGCCGGCGTCGGCCCCCTGGTACCCTCTCGTTTTGCTTTGCCGCCGGGGGCGAGTACAATCGCAGCCGTACCGTTTGACTTGACTCCTGGGCGTGCGCCAGGGTTTGGACAGCTGCGCAGTTTGCGATCAACAGAGGGACGACCATGACCTGCCGCCGAATTCTTCTCGGTCTCGCCGTGGCGCTGACAAACGTATCTGTCGGTCTGCCCAACGAATTGACCAATCCGGGGTTCGAGGAGACCGCCGCGGACCGCTTGACCGCATGGACGCCGTACGGGCGAGGGTACGCGTTGGAGGGGACGGATGTTCAGTCGGGGAAATTCGCGGTGTGCTGCGAGACCGAGGGCGACCAGGACGAGATGGGGATCGCCCAGGTGATCCGCTACGACCAGCCCGACATGCGGCCCATCATCGTCGGCGGCTGGAGCAGGGCGGAACAGGTCGGGGCCGGAGGGGACTACTGCCTGTACCTGGACGTCATCTACGCCGATGGTTCGCCGTGGTGGGGCAAGACAGCCGCTTGGACACGCGGCACACACGGCTGGCAGTATACGGCCGAGGTGTACCAACCCGAAAAGCCGGTTCGCGAGATCCGGGCGTATGTTTTCTTGCGACGCACCAAGGGCAAGGCGTGGTTCGACAATGTGTTTCTGGATCGCGGCGGCCTCCGCGCCACGCGCGTCCAGGTGCTTTCCAACTTCCCGCGTCGCCCTTACGGGCAACGCGTCCGCGCGCGGCTGACTGAAGCAGCCGACTGGCGGGCTGCGCTGCAGAATTCCGGCGGCCAGGAAATGGCGTCTTCTCAGGGACACGGCGAGACGGTCGATTGGGACTGGCAGGATGCGGCGGAATCGCGTCCCGTTCAGCTGCAGCTCACCGGGCAGGCTGGTGATGGAGCCCAGCTCGACCTGACAGTACCTATTAGCGTACCGGAGCGCCCGGAGAACCCGGTTCGCGACGGCTATGTCGTCTGGGGCGAGAACTCGATGCGGAAGGTCTATCCCACCGAGTACCCGCCGGGCGGCCGACGTTCGGAGATGGCAGTTTCGCTGGCCCGCAACGAATCGGAGGGACTGCAGATCTCGATCACGCCGGCCGATCGCGTGACGCTGCGCAACGTCGAGGTGAGCGTCGGCGCGCTGACGAACGAACGCGGTGACGTGTTTCCTCCCGACGCAGTCACGGCGCATCTGGTCGGCTATATCTACGTGGAAACGCCCTCGGGCCATCCGGCGGCCCCGAGCGAGGGCAACTGGTGTCCGGAGGTCTTGCTGCCGCTGCGTCCGTTCGAAGTCCTCGGTGGGCGGACGCAGACGGTGTGGGTCAACTTCCATGCCAGTGACACCGTAGCCGCTGGAGTCTATCGCGGTCGGGTGGTCGTCACTGCCGCGGATGCCCCCACCACGGAATTGCCCGTCAGCGTGCGGGTACGCCGTTTGACACTGCCACGCACACCCAGGATGAAGACTGCCTTCGCCATGATGGACGGGTTTACCCGAGCGGCCTACGGCGAGATCACGCCCGCGCTCCGTCGTCAGTGCGCGGACCTGATGCTCTCGCATCGTCTCAACTCGGACGACATCTCGCGCACTGATCCGCCGGCCGTTGCGGATTTGCTGTATGCTCGAGACCGCGGCCTGACGGCGTTCAACATTCTGAACCTCGTACCGCGTCCCCAGGGCCAACCGCTCTGGACGTGTTACGCGGAATTGAACGACTACCCGGCCGATTTCCGCGAGGACCTCGCGCAACGGATGGACGGCTACGTCGAGGAACTGCGCCAGCACGGGTTGTCGAAGCTGGGCTACTTCTATGGCTTCGATGAACGCGGCCCGGAGTACGACGACTTGATCAAAGGCATCTGTCAGTTCCTCAAGCAGCGGTATCCGGAGGTCAGCACGTTCACGACCGCCGGCTACATGTACCAGAAACGTCGCACTACGCCGCCGGAGTATCAGGACTACATGGATTGGTATTGCCCACTCACCTCGGTCTACGATCCGGAGTTGTCGGCCCGGTTGCGTCAGCAGGGGAAACAGGTCTGGTGGTACGTGTGCTGCGGCCCGCAGTATCCGTACGCGAATTTCGCCGCCCTGGACTACCCGTCGATCGAGGGCCGGCTGCTGAGTTGGATGACCTATGGCTTTGAGGCCGACGGGCTGCTGTTCTGGCACGTGAACCTGTGGCACCCGAACCGGATCATCGACAGCAGCGATCCTTACCTGGACTGGAAGCCGTTGTGCGTCGCGAACATGACGGGCGACGGCTGCCTGACGTACCCCACACCAGCCGGGCCAGTCAGCTCGATCCGCTTGGAGAACATCCGCGATGGGCTGGAGGACTACGACTACCTGGCGTTGCTGGCGGACGCCCAGAGCCCGGAAGCCGCCAAACAATATGTTGGCCGCCTGATCAAGAGCATGACGGACTATACTCGCGACCCGGCTGCGTTGACGGCCGTTCGCGAAGAGATCGCCGATCAAATTGAAATGGCAAGTGGAGTACGAGTTCCCGAAGGTGAAAAGGACAGGGACATTTCCTGCGGGCAATGAAGCCAACCTGGTAGGTACCTTCGTGTGATGCACGGATGGTCCACAGCTGACACACAAGTGACATGAGCATGTCACTGCGCAACCTCGCGTGGGCGGGTCAGGAGACCCGCCCACAACTCACGCCATCACGCACGTTTCCCATCCCTCCATTCCTGACACGCCGACCTGGAAGGACCGTCTGGCACTATGGCAGAGGCTCCGGTCCGCGAGCGGTCACGCGATACAGTGTGCCGCCTATTGGGACGTTCTCCATAGCCGAGACAAGGTCGGATTTGTGCCGATTGCAGCTGGGGCAGGCCCAAGCGAGGTTGTCGAAATCCGAGCTACCACCACGACACCGCGGAACAACGTGCTCGACGTGGAATGTCGCACTCTGTAACGACTGGTGCATCTGACCGTATTCGCTGCGCCCTCCGGCGCGACGCTCCACCTGTCCTTCCATGAGGCTCCAGGACGTCATTTCGGGGAACGTCCCAATAAATGCAGCGCCCCGGCGCGCACGAGCGACAGTCGCTCGCTTAGCTCCACCAAGTCATCGTAGGGTGTGCCAAGCTCGCTGTACCTAATATCCCCTCGTCCATCGTCGGACCGGCGAGCTCGGCACACCAACATCGCCTGTCAGCGACACGATGCCGCGGGTTCTGGTGTGCCCGCGCTCGCCTTCATCTGTGGGATGACACAACGCGTCGTCGGCGAGCTCGGCACACCCTACCACTACTTCGTCCACCGCGAGCAGGTCGAATTGGGACGACTCAGTGATGGCACACTGGGAATCGAGATCGACACGCTCCATCCCGCCACCTCGCTTGTGCCGCCCCTTCGCCCTGGCGTGTTCAACCAGAATCCGCCGCATGGCTTCGGCTGCCGCCGCAAAGAAATGGCCGCGGGAGTCCCAGTGCTGAGCCTTGTCCACGTCTACCAGCCGAATGTAAGCGTCGTGTACCAACGCCGTGGCCCTGAGTGTCTGCCCCGGCTTTTCCTGGGCCATTCTCTCAGCGGCCAGCTTCCGAAGCTCGTCATACACCAGAGGCATCAAATCCTTGGCCGCAGCGGGGTCGCCTGCTTCAATCTTGCCAAGGATACGGGTAACGTCGCACATGGCCATGCTCGCGATGGACAAACCGCCCGTGGGCGATTGTAGCACGTCACGTGGCCCGTACTGCCATCAATTCCCAGAGATAGTCAAACGCGTCCCTCAAGGACGAGAGCGGTGAGCACGTTGCCGTCGAAAAGCCACGCCTTATCGTGTCCATCTCGCAGTGACGTACATCATTGGTGGGCCGGTTCCGGAAGACGCCGCATCCGACGGATCGCCGCGAGAAATGACGATCACATTGAGCACCCACCAGCAAACGTGAGAGCATCTACTGTGTCGTGGCTGCTCGCCACAAACGGATCGTACCATCGCGACTGCCGGACGCGACGATATTTCCGTCCGGTGACACAGCGAGACACTGTACGCCCTTCGTGTGTCCGTTGAACGTGAAAGTCTGTTGCCACGTTGCGACGTCCCAGCTCTTCACGGTGCGGTCCCCGCTCGCCGAAAACAGCGTCCTCCCGTCGGACGTGAATAGTACGGCTGAAACCCATAATGAGTGCCCAGTCAGGACCCTCGGCTTTCGATCGACGTCATACGAGTCCCAAACCCGAAGAGTGTTGTCCCACGACGTTGAGACAAGGCTATGGCCATCGGGCGAAAACGCCACTGACAGTACTGCTGCCGCATGATCCGTGAACACTTTCGGAGGCTCTTGCGATGCAATGTTCCAGGTTCTCACTTTGCGATCGTCACATGCGGTGGCAATGGTGCATTCGTCAGGTGAAAAGGCGACTGCTCTCACAGGAGCATCGTGTTGAGCCAGCACGCGAAGCTCCCGGCCCGTGGTCAGGTTCCAGATCTTGGTGGTCGTGTCGGCACTCGCCGACGCAAGGAGATTGCTCGCCGGCGCGAAGGCAAGGTCGAACACACAACTGGTGTGCTTTCCCAGGCTCTGAACATGAGTACGCTCTCGCCAGTTCCAGATGTCGACCTCCCCGTTGTGACCGCCTGTTGCCAATCGTCCATTTTGGCAGAAGACGAATGAAGTGAGACTCCGCCCAGTGTCGAGTGAAATGAGCTGTTTCCCCGAAACCACATCCCAGAACGTCACTTGCGTGGTCCTGGCATCTGTTCGCGAGGGTTCATACTGGTTGCAGATTGCGGCAATGGTTTGGCCATCCGCAGCGAAAGCCAGCGTCCCCACCCATTGCCCCGTTCCCACGTTGATGATGTCCGGGGCCGGTTCCCGTTGCACGTCCCACAAACGGATGGTGCTATCGGAACTGGTGGTTGCCAAGAAATCCCCCTGGTGCGAGAACGCCAAGCCTGTGATAGCGGCGGAGTGACCTCTGAGGACGCGAAGTTGCCGGAATGATGGCTCCTCTTGGTCAGGCGAAGTTTCCCACAAGAAGGCAACATTATCACGACCGCCGGATGCGAGTAGCCTGCCCAACGGTGAGAACTGCAGGCCGTAAACGTGGTCCTTATGTGCCGCCAAAGTCTGAATGCAGCGCTGATTTCTCCAGTCCCAGATCTTAATCGTGTTGTCGTTCGACCCGGAAGCGAACAACTCGCCATCTCGTGAGAAAGAGAGGTATCCAGCTGGCTCCCGATGCTCCTTGAGCTCAGCCAATGGCTCCCCCGTCTCCACATTCCAGATTCGAATGTCACCGCTGCCGGCACTCGATGCCAGAACCCCCTGCTCACCCGACCAAGTCAGACTGCTAATCCGTTCACCTCGCCACCGCAATGTCTTCATGAAGGCCAAGTTCACACCGTTCACCGTCGACAATTGTATCTCGCTGTAATTGGCCACTTGAGCAAGGTACTTACCGTCAGGGGACACTGCGAATATGGTGACCGTACCCGTGTTTGGCCAGTCTTCTGGCTCAGCCACTGTGCCGATTTTATGAAACCGGATTCCCTCCCCAAGTGAGTAGGCCAAGATGTCCGAGTGCGGCAGGAACGTCAGGCGTGTTTCGTTGAACATGCAGTCGGCAGGACCAAATGGATCGTCTTGCGCGCTGGGGTTCTTGACGGGCACGATAGCGATACTTCGATTCACCAGGCCAACGGCCAGCAACCGGTCATCAGGAGAAAACGCGAGACCGCCCGTCAAGTATGGTAGCGTGATCACCTCACATGCATTTGCCTCATCACATGCGCGCCGGAGAAATCGCCACTCGAATCCTCTTAGATCCGCTTGGCCAGATTCAGGCCGGTTTCGCGCTAGTAGTTCCGCTACCCGCGTGAGGTTGTTCTCGAGCGATGCGCGTGACCGTCTCGTCCGACAGCAGATTGAACGAACTGCCGCAACTCGGGCAGATCACATCGCGTAGCTCCTGGTCCTCAACTACTTCGACCGGGCTACGGCAATGGGGGCAGTGGATGTGCATGAGACTGGTTTTCTGGATACCGACTTGTGCTTGGCAGCCTCTGTTCCGCGCGAGCCATTGTCCTCTATGCCACGATTGGTTTCAAGCAAAGTCCCGCCAACCACAGCCAGTCCATCGCACCCCTCTGCAGCGGACGGGCCGTCGGCAAGCTGTTCGCCCATTTGTTAAGTTCGAGCTCATGTTCGACATGACGCACATCTTGGCCCAGATCGAGTCTGGCGATCGCTTGGCGGCGGAATAACTGCTGTCGCTCGGATATGACGAACGCCTGGGCGCTTCTGCATTCGACGAGATGTTACGAGTCGTCCGTGGATGGGGACCTTCGCAACGGTTCATCCCGGATCGTCCAGCGATGATGGACGCGGCGTCACCGCGTTGACCTACTCGGGCGCTTCGCGCGAATCAGCCGGATCGTCCCGTCTCGATATCTGGCGGCGACGACCTGGTCACCCGGTAAGGTAGCAAAGGTCTCGAAAATCCTTGAGTCCTCCTCGATTGTCAGCCGCTCCTGCGCCATCGTCAGATCCCACACCTTCAACATGCGGTCTCCCCCGACCGACAGCAATGTGTCGCCATCCTCCAAGAATGAAACCGCACGAACAGTGTAATTGTGGCCATGCAGCACCCTCTCACAATAGGACCACCGGTCCCAGACAACGAGCCTCCGGTCTTCTGGCCCGCCGGCGCTAAAGAGTCCTGCGGCAATGAATCGTTCGTCTGGGGAACAGCCGACAACATGCACGGACGTCCCTTGGTCGCCGAAATCATGCTCCAGTTCATTCCTGTCGACGTTCCACAACATCACTCGACCATCTCTACCACCAGTCAACACAGCACCACTCCGGGGGCAAAAACAGACAGTCGTTACTGCGTCCTGATGTATTGGCATATCCACCAGTTTCTGGCGATTCCCGACCCGCCAAACAACGAGAGATCCATTCTCATACCCGTCAGCCAGTCGGCGAGCGTCAAGCCGTGAACGTAATCGCTGACGATGAACAGCTGGTCGTCTTCCTTGCCGACCTCGTGGACAGCGACGATGCTGGGATGATGCAGGCGGGCGGCCGAACGAGCTTCCCGCAGGAATCCCTCGGATTCCAGGGCGGTCAGCTGCCCTTTCCGCGGCAGCTTGATGGCCACGACCCGCTCCAACTCGCTGTCCCGGGCCGTCCAGACCTTGTGATCCTGCTGTACGTGCACAATGCCGAGTACGTGGCCCGGCAATGCGACACGGAACTCCGCAGACTCGGCTCACAACCGTGGGATCGCTGGTCAGGCGAGGTCGTCACTTTCTGCGCCCGTCGAACCGATGATACCGCGATTCTTGAAGCGGCTGAAACGTCGCGCAATCGCCTCTGTATGGCGCGCTACCTGATCGCAATGAAGTGCCTTGCTGACAACGACCTGGTGGCGGCGAACGAGCAGTTGCGGCTGTGCGCCGAAACGCTACACTACGGCGATCGCTGGGTGCAGGCATTCCTCAATCGCTTGGAGAAGAACTCTCCTGCTTCTGAATAAACGAGGTTGATGCTGTGCGGCGCCAGTACAAACCTCACACACGAACGGTGTGATTTCTCCGATCTTGTTCCCGGATCTGACCCTGCACATGCCCCGGCTGTCCCTGCTGGCGGGTCGCGAGGAATACGGTCTGGATGCTCGCGCATACTCGGCCCAGGCCATGCTGGAAGCCCTGCCGCTATCGACCGAGGAGTACGGTCTGGCCTGCCGACGGCTGACGAATGCGCAGCACTATCTGCGGTACACCGAACCGGGTGCCGCTTGGTACGAGTTGCGGCTGGTGGCCACCAGCATCCAGAACGCTCAGCCCGAGGGGGGAATCGCCATACGCCTTCCAGCTCCCCCGCGGTCTACGCGAGCGTAGCTACGGGCCGCGTCGTAGCCATGCTCGCCCTTATCCGTAGCCATGCTCGCCATTATCCGTAGCCATGCTCGCGCAGAGCGTGGGGGGAAGCGCCATACGTTTTCCAGCTCCCCCGCGGTCTGCGCGACCGCAGCTACGGGCCGCGTCGAGCCATGCTCGCCATTATCCGTAGCCATGCTCGCCATTCTCCGTAGCCATGCTCGCGCAGAGCGTGGGGGGAAGCGCCATACGCCCTCCAGCTCCCCCGCGGTCTGCGCGACCGCAGCTACGGGCCGCGTCGTAGCCATGCTCGCCATTATCCGTAGCCATGCTCGCCCTTATCCGTAGCCATGCTCGCGCAGAGCGTGGGGGGAAGCGCCATACGCCCTCCAGCTCCCCCGCGGTCTGCGCGACCGCAGCTACGGGCCGCGTCGTAGCCATGCTCGCCCTTATCCGTAGCCATGCTCGCGCAGAGCGTGGGGGGAAGCGCCATACGCCCTCCAGCTCCCCCGCGGTCTGCGCGACCGCAGCTACGGGCCGCGTCGTAGCCATGCTCGCCCTTATCCGTAGCCATGCTCGCGCAGAGCGTGGGGAGCGCATACGTTTTCCAGCTCCCCCGCGGTTTGGCGACCGCAGCTACGGGCCGCGTCGTAGCCATGCTCGCCCTTATCCGTAGCCATGCTCGCGCAGAGCGTGTGGGCCAAGCAGACTGGGACACTGTGAACGTCGCTCTTTAGCAAGGTGGTCGCATTGCAGCTTGCTCGGAACATGGCTCCTCCCGCCTGGATTCCTCGGGTCCCGTCGGGCAGGAGGCGTCTCCCGAATACGGCCCTTTGGGGCGAGATCGCAAATCGCGCTGATCCCCATACGTCAGATGGAGAAATCGACCCCGGGACGCACAATCCCCTGATGGGACGCCCCAGCCTGCGGCAAACGCCGACGAGGTTGGATGGGCATACGGTATCCGTCCAACGGCTCCCGATGTGGTCGGACAAACCACGCCTCACCAATCTCAGTTTGCGCCGTCACTTTGGCGACACGCCTGGGCCGCTCGGCTCAGCCGGTGGTGGCCCAGTTACTGCACCAGGACCGGGTGGCCCCGGGGCGTTACCGCCCCGGGGCTCCCACAGACCCGTACGTGCGCGCATTCGCGCATACGGTTCCTCTCATCATGGCTTCGCTGCGTACCTGAGAGTCGAGCGGACGGTGCGAACTGGAGCGAGCGGGTAACGACGGAGGATGGCAAGGAATTTTTCCCAGGTCATGGAGCGGATGTTATTGCGGCGGGTTAGCCACCGCCGCCAACACGCCCCGACCTCGTGGAGAAACCGTGTCAACGCTCTTGAGTTCCCTGTCACGCCGTAGTACGCATAGTGTCCGAGCAACTTCTCGTTCAGCTTCTGATGCTGTTGGTCGATCGGGAGGTGCCGATTGTCGCGGCACCAGTGGTCAATGCTGCGAACCGCTCGTGTAAAGCGATCCGTGGCGGTCTTGAGCTTGACAACCCAGTAACCATTCCGGGATCGTGCCCAGTAGTGGGTAAATCCCAGCAAGTCAAACGTACCCGCAGGTTCGTCGGGCTCGCCTCGATCGTCGTTCGCCCAAGGCGAAGACGGGCGAAAAGGGACGAGCCGTGACTTTTTTCGGGTGGATCGTCAGTCCGTACTTGCCAAACCTTTTCGGAACAACTTCCATGACGCGCCGGGCGTCGCGTGCATCGCGAAACCCGATCACGAAATCATCCGCAAAACGAATGAGGAAGGCACGGTCGCGCATACGGGGTTTCACGTCGTGTTCAAACCAGAGGTCCAGCACATAGTGCAGGAACACGTTCGAAAGGAGGGGTGAAACCACACCGCCTTGGGGCGAGCCGGAGTCCGGATAACTGACGCTACCATCTTCCATCACACCCGCACTGAGCCATTTACCGATCAGATGCATCAGCACGCCGTCACGCACCCGAAGTTGGAGAAATGTGCGCAAGTGGCCATGATCCAAATTGTCGAAAAATTTTCGGATGTCCACCTCCAGAACATAGCCACCCCGACAGTCCATCAACTGCGTTCGGAAAGACTCCAACGCTTGGTGTGCCGATCGCCCGGGCCGGAAGCCGTAGGAACAGTCCACGAAGTCCTGCTCGTAAATGGGTTCCAGCAGCATGACAACCGCCCGCTGAAGAATTTTATCCTCCAGAGTGGGAATCCCGATCGGGCGAGTCTCGGTAGTCGAGCCACCTTTCGGAATATGCACGCGTCGCACAGGTGGTGCGCGGTACGTGCCGGACTTCGCGCGGTCGAGCAGGTTCTGCAGGTTTCCCTCCAGTTCCTGTTCGTACTCATCCGCGGTCACTCCGTCCACGCCGACCGCCCCATCCTTGCGGGTGCGTCGATACGCTTCCTTTAGCCAGTCGAGGTCCATCAGATAGGCCAGCGAGGTGAACGCCATTTGCGGCGACTGTTTCGCCAACGCTGCTATCCGTTTCTGTTTCGTGGACACGCTGGTCGAATTTCGATGCATTCGTCGTGTTTCTCAAAAACGGTTCCATGAATCGGCGTCTCGCTTTCCTCCACTGGCTCCAGCTGGGTGCTGTTCGCCAGCTTCATCGGTACTATCAAGACGCTATGACGCCCTGCCGCCATCCCGCCGCACTTCGTTTCCTTCGCTTGGCGGTACCTCGGATGCACTCGTTGCTTTCGCTCTCTGGCGGACGAGTGCGCCGCCAAAGCCTGGAGTTGGTAACCCGGTATCTCCAGCCGGGAATTCGCCGAGGAGCGAACAGGGTTCTCCCAAGTTCCTGGGGAACCACCATTGCCCGTTTGCACATGTTCCAATCCGACGCCGGCAGGACTGCGTGCACCAGACCATACAGTGCAGCAGCGTGGCCCCTGCTCATCCAACGACAGAGGCTCCCACGATGGGGTCTTTCGACGCTCAATAGCATGGCTTTCGGACTCGCTGTCTACGCTTCGCCGAGCGAGTTACCCCAACTCGACGCAAGACTCGCTTCCAGTTGCTGGTCAGGCTCTACTGGACGGGCTTTCCACCCGCAAGGTTCCGATGAAAGGTTTCAGAGTTGTAGATTACATCTCATCCTCCTTTCCCAAGCTTTGCTTGGCGCAATGGATGTGACCCGAGCGCGCAAGCAAGCCTCGGTTGGGAGCGTCGATGGGGCCAACCGGTCCGCGCCAGCGAACGACCAGGCTTCGGGCGACCGGGCGTGGACGTTCCACTCCGCAGCACCTGATCCCGCTTGCCTGCATCCGTCTGTGCGGGCTAACCGCGCTACCCTTCAGGTAGACGAGTCGAGTTGCCGTTTGACCTCATCCAATGGGATCGTTTCGGATTGCTTCGCACGTTCATCGAGCAACACCATCAGCTTGGCATTTTGTCGGGTACGAGCGATTTCCCGGTCAAACTCATCGATGGCGGTCAGCAGGTATTCCGATCCGTCGGCGGTTCGCACCAGAAGTTCGTCGTCGCGTGCTTGCTCCAGCAACGCAATTATCTCGGCCGCCTGCGGCGGCACAGCAACAGTCTTCACAGTTCGTACTCCTCGCCATGCACGTAGAGGCTACTACCGTCCTTGTAGCCAATCGCTTCGATCTTGACCAGCACCTCGTGGAGATCCACGTCGTAGAAGACACGGAAATCCCCTATTCGCAATTCCCATTCGGCGAGCCGATTCGGACGCAGTCGTTTGCGGTTACGCGATGGCTCGGCGGCTTGGTGCGGCAGTTGCCCTTCGATACCATTAATGACCTGTTCCTGGTCGTACCGACGCAGTGTCTTCAGGTCCGCCACGGCCTCGGGCGTGAACTCAATCCGGAACATAATGCTCCCCAAAGGGGTGACCGCATCGAGAACAGCACATCAAATGGATGATGCCGCACGCTGAACCAACGCCAAAGGGAAAACGACCCGCTACCCTGTTTCCTGCCCGAACTGGGTATTTGTGTGCATCGCCTTGGGAGTAAACCCGGCGTGCTCCTGCACGTCAATTCGCTGCGTCAACCTCGCAGTGTACCATAGAAGCTACGTACCCACCGCATCTTGCGGTTGCTCGCCTGCAGAGCAAGATCGGGTCATTGGTGCGTCCCCGACGCACGACAGCGCACTCGCCAAGCCCCAAAGAAGCGAACTGAAAGGGTTCCCAGATCATCGTGCGTGCACCCGGCACGATAGCGATCTCCACCCAGACTCCCACACAAGTCTCAACGCTTTTCTGGAAAATGGTTTGCGCCTTCTCTTGGCCATCTCGCCTTATCCGCCAAACGGTGTCGCCCCCACACGTTAACGCACAAGCACCCGCCATTTGCGGGGGCTCTGTCGCTGGGCACACCCGCGCATACCGAAGCGGTCCATGACGGGGTCCTTGCCCACCCAGGTCTGACAGACCTGGGGCAGTTGTGCCACGTCGCCGGCCCGACCTTCACACTCTCAGGAATTCTTCGCATCGCGCAGTCGAAACGACGTCACATTTGATTTTGCTTGAGCAGCAACGGCGATGAAAAAGGCATGCGGGCCCATAGCGATCCGGCCATGCTCAATCTAGCAGGATCCATTGAGTAACGCTGTCACTTGAATTCTCTTGACGGCATGGTGCGCGTGCCGTTTCAGCGTGCCAACAGTGGTGTTCGTTCGCGTTAAGACAAACAAGTTGCTGGATGTAGCAACATCTTTCACATTCCCTCGAACTCGCCCGTCAACTTGCTGTCAAACCGTGTAGTAATCCAATAGGCACTCGTTGTGTTGCCTGTTGGGAGAGCTGCACGTGGCTGACGAACTCGACGACAAGATCCGCACGAACGCGAAAGGCCCGGCGAAGGTATCGGGTGGAACCGTCACCATCTTGTTGGAGCAGTTGCTCGACTTCGGCCGTAGCGAGCTCGGTCGACTGCCCAGCCAGACAGCGGGCTCGCATCAGGACAAAGAACGCTCTATCGGCAGGTTCCACCAGCTGCAGCGCGCGGTCCGCGTCGTGGAGCGAGTCGGCCGCGCGATCGAGCTTCGACAAGGCCAAGGCCCGCGCGGCATAGGCATTGGCCAGGAACTTCTGGGCGAGCGGAAGCTGGGGTTCTTTGGCCAAGACGGCTTCCAAAGTCTCAATGGCCTGACCATAGAACTCCAAGGCGTCGGCGGGCCGCTGGTCCCGGCGGAGGCTGTTGCCGATGTTGCAGAGGTTTCCCCCCAGCTCGACGAGGAAATCGGGCGTAGCGGCCAGCCCCGAGCGCAACCCGCGCAGTTGCGGGAAATGGGCAATCAAGGCCTGCTGAATCTCCACGGCGGCGCGAAACTCGGTCTCGGCCCGGACCCAATCTCCCATCTGGTAATAGCACGCGCCGAGGTTCTGCCGGCTGCCCCCCGGCGCACTGCGATCTTCAGTTGTTGTGGATGGGAGCCAACACAGGACTGACATTTTCGGCGTGAAACATAGTTGCCTTTGACGTGTCTCTCTCAGGTGGCCCAGGGCGATCAGTTGTTCAATCACGCCCTTACTGTCGATCCCACGGTCCACGTAGTCGCCCAGCGGGATAAGCACATCGTCCGGCTGCGGGGCGACGAGTTCGATGAGCTTTGCCAGCGCCGTGGAACAGCCGTGGATGTCGCCAATGGCGGTGGTGCGTGGCGTTGTGCCTCCGGTGCTGCACCGCTGTGCGGTTGCTCACGGCGAATAGTAGTTGTGTGCCTGCTTCAATCGCCGGTAGTTCCGATCCGACCAGAGTCGCTGGTGGTCTGGACGGGGGTTGGGCTCAGCGTTCGAGTAGACGTGCAACTCGCTGCCGTTGAGGACCACAATCTCCTCCCGCCAGTCGCCGCTCACATCAGCCACATACAACCGATCCGCCTTTTCCGGCAGTCGCAAGACGAACTGCCCGGTGAGCGGCTCAAATAGACCCACATCGCCGCTCTCATGTCGCTCCTTGGCACAGGCCAGTTGGTGCGACTGGCCCGTCCAGTCAATCGTGTGGATGACTTCCACACCCTTGGCCGTCCATTGGGGCGGGGCCACCTGATCCATCTCGTACTCGAACACCACCTTGCCCGACGAGTCGAAGACGAACGGCTTTTGATGCTCGTCGTAGCGAGACCGGCACCACACGAAGATCTCTTCGGAGTCTGGCGTGAACCGCCCGACAGCGGCGTTCTGAGGTTCTTGCCGGCGCAGGTTCTTGCGCCAGATCGGCCCGTCCACGCCTACCACCTGCACTTCGTTCGAGCCTTCCTCCAGCAGCACAACTTCCAGCCCAGGTTTCTCGGGCCTCACGTCGGCCACAAACACGCTGTCAATGTGTCCCCGAAACTCGGCGGCTCGACTTCGCTCCTGGCCGTCTGGCCCGAGGATCGTGGCGCCCAGCACCTCGTCCCGCCCATCACCATCCAGGTCGGCCAAACGGGCACCGTTGTGGGCGCACGACACGAAGGCATCAGTCGTCCACAGCGGCGTTCCGCCATCCCGCAGGGACTCGAACGCATAAGCGGCAAGGTATCGCCCCATACGGTAACCGTCCTTGTTCGTGGCTTGCAGCAGGATGTCTTGGTCTCCCGTACCCCGGAAGCTGGCAATCAATGCCAATTCCCATCGCTCGGCTCCCTGCGGCACAAGCGGCTCGGCCTTAGCTTCCTCCTTGCCGGTCGCCCCGTCCACGACATGCAGCACGCCGTCCTTGGTCAAATAGAGCACCTCGCACTTGCCGTCTCCATCCACGTCGCCAGCACCCACTCCGGGTCCGTGGTGACCGGGCAATCCTTGGCTCTCGCTTTGGCCTCCAACCACCAGATCCGTCGATTGGACCCAGAGCTTCCGTCCGTTATTAGCGTAAACGGCGAGATTTCCGGGACCCGTGATCAGATAATCCATGGCTCCGTCGTTGTCCACATCGGCCACGATCAAACCGCCTTCGGATTCCTGAGGAGGTGGCATGTCGAGCTTGATCACAACCGGCTGCGGTGGGGCCGAGTCAGACGCTCCTGTGAGAAAAGACGGGACCAGGATGAACATCGCTCCGACAGCCACCACTTGCTTCCACATGACGCTTCTCCACACCGAGATATTGGATTCAGGGGGGAAGGGATCGCTCACCAGTGCAAGCGGCCTCTCCGCGGACACCTGGATTGTATCGGTGGACTTCATGGACTGCCATCAGCCGGTGGGTGCCGTGTCCTGGCGGGACAATACCGAGGTTCGGCAGCGATTTTGCCGACGAGTCACAGCCAAGTCTGAGAAATCGACTAATCACGCTCGACCCCGCCACCGTCATCCCCGTCACCAGCAGCGGATTCCAGGGCACCGGCGATCGGGCCGTCGTGTCGGTGGCGGAAACTGGAGAATGCGCCGTCATCAATCTTGCGACGATTCTGCAGAGTCCTCCAATGTCGAGAGACGACATGCGGTCGCTCGCCGAGTTGGCCTCAGGTCAACGCATCGCAAGGGGTGACCTGAACCGCTTGACAGCAGACGATTGGCAAGCGGAGTGGGAGACATTAAGTTCGCGATTCCGGTACCTGGACAGCTGCCACGAGCGATTGATTGAAGAACTCGACACGACTGAGCCACCCTGCCTGGATACGATTCGATTCCGGAATACTAGAATTGAATGCCGTTGGATTTCCAAATTCAGGACAGTCTGCAGCCAGTTATTCCCACAATGACCATCCCTGACTGTCTACTTTTGTGCGTTTACCCGGAAGTCCACTGAAAGCCGTTCCCGAACTGCCCCAATAGGTGCCACATGAAGGCAAGCACGCCACACGGAACAGCCGTGCCAGGCAATCCATTGCTTTTCTTCTTCCTCGCGATACAATGCCCTGTGCTGAGGAGCCGTGTTTAACTTGAACGGGGCTTCGCGAGAACTTGATGTGTAGTCGTCGGAAGACTAGATGAAGGGCAACCCGCTCGTGCCGGGGGGCCCATTGATGAGTAAACCGACGTGGTTGAATGCCTTTGGGTGTTCGACCACGTCGGTTTTTCTTTGCCCTTGATGGGGCGCCTGCGTGAGGTCGCAACCAGCAGGAGCGACGCGCCGGATGAAGTCCCATGTTTCGCAACAGCTTCTAAGAAGTGGAGTCGCCATGAAT
Source organism: uncultured Planctomycetota bacterium (assembly GCA_963802295.1). Classification (GTDB taxonomy): domain Bacteria; phylum Planctomycetota; class Planctomycetia; order Pirellulales; family Pirellulaceae; genus JAJRVM01. The sequence continues at coordinate 50,400 of CAWDIM010000029.1, forward strand.
GGGTTTGTGCAAGATATCGAGAGTCGCGCCATCAAGAATGACGATTTTCGCCGAGTGCTGTACACGGCACCACACTGCCAGCTCGTCGTCATGTCGCTCAAGCCTAAGGAAGAGATCGGGGCGGAAGTCCACAAGCTCGATCAGTTCTTTCGCGTGGAGGAGGGCTCCGGTGAGGCAATTCTCGATGGTGTTCGGACGGCGATTCGAGCGGGCTTTGGGGTAGTCGTCCCGGCGGGGACCAATCACAACATCATCAATACTGGCAATGTTTCACTGAAGCTCTATACGCTTTACGCGCCGCCGAATCATCGGGATGGTGTCGTCCATCATACCCGCGACGAGGCAGAGGCCGACAACGAACACTTCGACGGCAAAACAACGGAATAGCCGCGAAAGCGATAGCGGTTTTCAGCGCCGGAATCGCGACCTTAACGGGACAAGTCCTTGCACAAGCACAAGGTACCTACGATGACCAACGCCAACCGGCCCCTACCGTATGCGGATGACATTGAAACGATCCCGGCGGATGAGGCGGATGATATCCAGCGGGTGATCGACGCATTGGAGTTGATTCTAACGCGAAGCCAGGCGAAGAGCGGCCAGTTTCGCGCGGACGTACATGTCAAAACTCAGGGCTACGCCCAGGGGGAATTCCGGGTGCTGCCCAACCTGCCCGAAGAACTCGAGCAGGGGCTGTTTGAGCACGATGGCGTCTACTCGGCAGTGGTTCGGTTTTCTAACGCGGCCAGCCAAGCCCAGCCCGATGCAATTCCGGATGGTCGTGGAATGGCGATCAAGGTGCTGGAGGTGGCAGGAGACGTGGTGGTGGCGGACGAGCAGAGGGGCCAGACACAGGATTTCGTGATGATCAATCATCCGGTGTTTTTCGCCCGGAACGTGAAAGACTATCTGCGACTGGAGCAAGTTCTCGTGCAAGCGGACGACAGCTCGCTCGCGACGCTGCAGGGGGCCCTGACCGGGGGCGACTGGAACCCACTTCACTGGCATTGGCGCGAGATGCTGGCGGTCGCCCGAATCGCGGGACAACTCCCCGCGCACCCGGCCAACAACACCTACTTCAGCATGGCCCCGATTCGATTCGGAAAGTATGTAGCCAAATATCGGGCGCAGCCGGCCGGCGATCGCCACGACTCGTACCTGGACCTGATCAAGAGATTAGGGTCCCAGGCCGACGCGATGCGATTGGCGCTCGAGGAAACGCTGCGAACACAGGAGGTGCTATTCGAATACCAGGTGCAACTACGCACTTCCGAGCAAACGATGCCCATCGAAGACGCCAGCATCGAGTGGCCGGAAAGTGAATCGCCTTACCGAACGGTCGCGCACTTATTACTACCGCGCCAGGAGATCGAATTACTACGGCAGCAGAATGCCTACCAGAACCTCTCGTTCAACGTGTGGCATGCGCTCGCCGCGCATCGTCCCTTGGGAGGCATCAACCGCGTCCGCCGCCGGGCCTACGCCCTCTCGTCCGCGTGGCGTCGTCAGCAAGCCGGGGCCAAGTTGGGAGAGCCGCTAAGCACCAGTGAAGCCTGCTGACCATCTGCAGCCGGCGATCTGCTTACGCGGTCAGGGCTTCCGTCCTCAACGTGCTCCCATCGGGCAACAAGCTGACGGGATCGCTGACCTACACGCTCACCGAACCGGGAAAGATGTTCGTCGAGATGAAGATCACGCCGTCGCGGGACCACAATGAAGTGTTGCCGGACAGGACTTGGATCCTCAAGAAGGTCAGGTGACGTAACTCCCGATAAGAGCCCCAGTCATCGGGGAACCTACAGAGGTCCGTTGCGACGAGACAGAAGCGTGCGGTTGAGGCCAATCAGGCCGGCGCCGAGAGAAGCCCTGTGGTGCCATCGATTTGGTGACACCACTTGTCCGTATGCCGTCAGCGGATACTGCACCGGGGGATGTGACCTGGGGGAGTTGGGGGGTCGCCTCTGGTTGCTCGAGTGGAGGCGAAGTGACCGCCTCATCGACACCGCCTTGCCGCGTTCGCAGCCCCCTGGATCGACCGTAGCGTCGTCGGTCGGGCTATGCCGGAGCGATAGTCGGGTCACGCGACGATTAACTTACTATGCGACACAACTTTGCGTGTACGATGACGTCGCCGGAACCGCCTATCCCGGTGACCGGCACCCCAGTGACTGGGTTTCAAATGCTTGACGGAAAAGAGCTTGAGTCTATAGCTCCATACTACTCCTGGCGCGATAGCCCGCTGCCTCGGTCGGCCTATTCCCAGGCAGCGGTGCCCGGAATAGGCCGTTTCGGACAATCACCAGTTCGGCGACGGACGCTTCATGGCAACCTCGCGAGAGAGCCTCGGCAGCGACGTTGCGAAACCTCGCTTCAACAACAGGAAACCTAACATGATTGAAATCGTGAGAGCCTTCGTTGCCCTGCTACCACTTGCCACCTTCCCTTCTGCGGCAGAGGAGCATCTTCCCTTAAATCCCGGATACATCCACGGCCAATACACTTTCTCTGGGAAGTGGGAGATAAAGGCGGGTGTGACCAAGCTGGACGGGTCCTTCTCCGGAAAAACCACCGCCAAGTCCTTCGAGTGCTCCTGGGTCTTTGACAGGGAGAACAAGAGCGGCTGGGGTAAGTCAACGGGAACGGTCAAGATCGACGAAAACGGCAGTGAGTTTTCCCAAAACGGCTCGGCTGAGAAGAGATACGCCGATTCGAAGTTGGCCCTTGCAGCTGCGTCCGGCGTGTCGCATGGCAGCGTCCCTTTGATGTATGGGCTTTGGACTGGGGACAGGTCAGCGGTATTTCCTACAGGAAAGGTCACGGTAGAAAAGGCGGGCGACAAGATCATCGTCTCTGCGGACGATGGATTCAAGACCGTTACGATTGTTGGTGGAATGTTAGCTTCGGCCCGGACTGAGATTGATCACTCGAAGCAAAGAGTGGCTGCCAGTCGAGAAGTCACTGATGAAGAAGTCGGACACTCATTGCAGGCCCTGGGTATAGCAGCGTCAAAGGAGCGAATGGACGAAATGCGACTCATATTGGAAGCAGATCGCGACAATGCGAAAGACTCGTTGGATAATATCGTGACTACGATCACTGTGACAGTGGATGGGCTGCTTAAGTGACAACCGCGAGTCCGAACCATGCGATGAACGCGGAGTGGCCGGCATCGCGTTTTTGGATGGACGATCAATCGCGGCTACCCGGTTGTTCTCGCAACCGTTCGTCCGATAGCTTCCACCCATCGGAGCATTCGTTAGCAGCGGCTTTTCGCTCACGTGCTTGGGTCGCTCGGACCTTCCAACAGCATCCCTGCGCGTAGCTGACGGCGATGCCTGCTCGAGAAAGTGGGGCACTTACCCACGTGGGTATTGACCGATCGCTAAACAGCTGGTGTCGCTTCGCCCGGAGGTGGCGCCATCGCCGCAGTTTTCCACCGAGATCCTTGCGCGCTCAGGTCTGACAGACCTGCTGCAGTTGAGGCAGCTCGCCAATGTGATCCTTCACCTGTTTGAGGTGAACAGGCCCACGACTTTCGCCGTGTAATGTTGTACGCCGGGATGCACGGGGGACAGCTCGTGGCTGTGTCGACGGTGATGACTTGCCGCTCCACGGGAATTCACGGAGAATGAACCAATGTCCCAAGAATCCTCCGGAGAAGCAACGTGGAGAATCGCATTGTGGATCGGTCAACACTTCTTCCGTGAGGCATTCGTCTTGTTGCCATCATGTTGTCGATCGGTAGAAGTAGCAGGGTAAGGTTTGGACCTTCGTCAACTCGGCCGGAGTCACGCCCACACGCCGACTCCGGCGCCGCGTCCCGACACTAACAGGAACTCGCGAAAGAACAGGGCATTCTCGGAGCCGCAACCCTCATAGGACCTGAGGAACCTGGGAGTTCCGGGCTCGCGCACGTCGTACAACGAGAACATGCCGCGCTGACACACCACCAGGTAGTTCCCGTCCGGACTAAACGTGGAACCCATCGTCCCTTTGCCCGCTTCGACGGGTGTGTTGGACAAGACGGAGGGACGCCGAGGATCGCTGACGTCCATCATCGCAAATTGTTCCTGACCGGTGAAGGCCGCCAGTGTGCGCCGCGGTTCGACGTCCGCGCGCCGGTCACCTCGGGCGCGGCCAGCTGCTCCACTTCGCTGGCCGATAAGGCGCGGCCATACAACTTCACATCCTGGATCTTCCCGGAGAAGTAATCCACCTCGCCAAAGCCGATCCGCAATGGACTGCCGGAGGTGAGATCGTACGCAGCCGGATCGAAGGTGGAGGAAGTGGCGACGAGCTTTGCGTCGACGAACAACTCCAGTCGGTCTCCGCGGCGCACGGCCGCCAGATGATGCCAGCCGGGACCGAGGTCGCGATCGTACGACACGCAGCGCCCCGCTTCCATGCTCCACACCGTGCCGCGGAAGTCACACGGTGCATCGAGTCGCGAACTGGTGCAACTCCCCATGCTCGCGAATTGCTTGCCCTGGAATGTCGTCAGGCTGGTCACGCGGGCCCATTCGTTCGAGTCCTTAAACTCATAACCGGCGGGATCGAGAAACCGTCGCACCGACGTCCATGCCGCGCTGCCCGGCTCCAGAGACGCGGCGGGGCGCCTCGCGCGCCGCTTCGGCTTCGGTTCCGGCGCCGCAACCTGAACAGGATTGCCAGACTCCACGGTCGGGTTGAAGCAAAATACTTCGGCGCGGGATCGTGCCGCCGTAGAGCCGGCCGTTGTAGACGCTCAGCGCGTTGATCTCCAGCGCATCTCCCAAACGCCCCAGATCGGTCCAGCTCCCATTGGCCTCCAGTCGACACACATGTCCTTCGGGCCAAGTCGTCGCATGCAACTGTCCGCGATAGACCTCGAGGGCGTGGATCTGGTTGCAGCGTTCTTCCTGTCCCTGCGGATTGCCCAGCAACGACCAGGCCTGTCCGTCGAACGACCACACGCCGGCCGGGTTGAGCACGCCGGCGTACAGCTGGCCGTCGTGAATACCCAGGGGATGCGCGTAATTAGGAAACTTCCCGCACTCTTTCCACTGTCGCTCGCCGGCGTACACGTAACACCGGCCGTCCTCCGCGGACACATAGAGCTCGCCGCGGTACGAAGCCAGGCCGAACAGGCGACGGCATTGGCCCGGCTGCCCGCAGTCTTCCCAGGAGGTGCCGCCGGCATAGCGATACACGCAGCAGAAATCGTCCAAGGGCTCTGCAATACCAACTCGCGTCCAGTCGTAGGTCCACGTGCCGACGTACAGACTGCCGCCGTGAACGACCATCGGTCCCACGCCATGCGTGCACCGGTCGCCGACGCGTCCGCAATCCTCCCATTGTTGTCCACCCGCATAGCGAAAGACGTGGCACCAATCCTCGGACTTCTCCGCGTCGGTGGTGGCGGCATACAGGTGTCCGTCGAAAACGGTCAGCGAGTTGCTGACGTAGTTACTCGTCGCACTCGGACGCCCGCAGTCTTCCCACGTCGGGTTTTGTGCGTTGTCGATACCAAAGTAAACGTGCCGATCGTCTCCATGCGAACTGTAACCGCCTGCGGTCGATTTCAACGTGAGGTTCACGCCGCGTCGCGTTGCCGCATCGTATTGCGACACGACATCCCCGATCACATCGTCGATGTCCTTGTCGGTGTGCACCCAGACCGAGAACGAGAAGTCCTTGGCCCCCAACAGCAGCTTTCGGTTGGGCGGAATCTCCAGATAGGCCCCACGGCCATTGAACGTGCCATCGACCAACTTCACGCCATGATTGATCGCGTGCAGTCCGTTTCCGGAATGGTCCTGGCAATCGCCTCGCAGCGGCCAGTAGCCGAGCAGCTTCGGTTCGGCGTCTAGCGAGGTCGACGAATTGCTGTCCGGCGTGGGTGCGGGGGCTGGATCCGGCTGTTGACCGCCACCCAGTTCCTTGAGCACTTCACGCAGCCGCTCAAGCACGTATGGCGATCCATATTGGACCTTGAGTCGCCCCGCGGCAGATTCCTCGATGAGGTAGATGCCAAGCACGGCAGCGCCGCGCAGCTGCTTGAGCAACTCCGGTTTGCCGTCGACGTATTTACGGACCGCGGCCAGTTGCGCATCGACCTCGTCGTTTGGTGTGCCGCTGGGCCGCAGGATAACGCGAAACGCGGCCTCAAGTTGCGGGTCATCGGGTTTTTGCGCTTCCGCCGGGCGCGGGCGAGGTTCAACCACTTCTGTCGCCGGTTCGACCGCGGGAATCGCGGCAACGAACTGCGCGGCCGGATCGGGCTTGTCCACCGTCCAGGCGGGTGGCGCGAGCGGGCCTTCGTAGGGTTGCACTTCGAGTCGCGTGGTGGAGCAGCCAAGCTGGTCGACCTTGTCCCGAGACAACGGCGCGGGTCGCGTGCGACCCTGGACCCACAGGTCGATGCCGGCCGTGCGCAAGGGACTCGTGCCGTCTTCGCAGTTGCCCGGCGCGATCATCGCCCGCGAGTTGTCAAGGTCGGCCAGGTCTACGATCTGGGTGTAGACGTTACCCGGCTGCGACCAGATGGTGCCTGTGTCGAGACACGTCAGAGGCGGCGAGACGATATCGAGTGACGGATCGACCTTGGGCAGTAGCAGGGGTGTCATGCCTTGGTAGGGGATGGTGATTGTGTCCCCAGCGGCTTCCGGCGCGCCCTGTCGCATGCGGGCCGTCCAGTCGTCCGCTGCTCCGGCGCCGCGTCCGCGGCCCGGCGTTCCTTGTGCGGACGCCTGAAGCCATTTCTTCAGGTAGGCCCTCTCGCGTTCGCCGCCGGGCGTCACGCCGTCTCTGGCGAAATCGGCCGCCAATCGCCGCGCCAAGTTGGTGACTCCCCCCATGCCGGCGCCGTAGCTGTCGTTGAGTCCCGAACCACGATAGGGAGTCAACACATTGCGGAGCTGGGACAACGCCGGATAATCTGCCTGCGTCTCAGCCTGCAAGTCCCAGCCGCGTACGGCGTCGATCAATCGCTTCACGGCGGCATCCTCGACTTGATCTTCGTCAGCCACTTTGATCGCGATCGGCAACAACGCCAAGAGTAATGGATTCATAGGATCGCGATGTACCAACGCCTCGAAGTCCTCGACACCGTACTTGTGTGTTCCGGTGAGCAATTGCTGAAGCCGCCACGAACGGCCGGTGTGTCCGTTGCCACCCGTACCCAGTCCCAGGTCATGCGGGTACCAGGTGCCGATCGGCATATTGTTGGCATGGCTGATGAAGCCCTGCTCGGGATTGATCATGTGCGGCATCTCATCGAACGGGATGCGGCCAGTGATTTCCTGTTGGCCTGTCCAGCCTTTCTTGTGCCATGCGCGGCGAGCGCACGGTGAGGGGGCGATGCACGAGCGTGTAATAGCCCAAGTTGTTCTGGTCGTCGGCGTAGACGATGTGCAGGCCCGGGTCGTAGTAGTGTTCCATCGCCGCGCGGAACTCGGTCCAGTTGCTGGCCGTCATGAAGGCAAGCATCGCGCGCACCGTCGTGCCGCCCTGCCTGGTCTGAGGGTCGTGAAGCACGTGCGCTTCGCCGGGCCGGTTGGTCTGGGACAGCGAGTTGAACACGACGCCGTGCCGGGTCCCGAGCACTTCCTGTACGACCTCCGGACCGTCCTTCACGCGAATGCGCTCCAGTCGCCGCATAAACGGTTCGGCCTTGCTTTCAAACAGGTAGCTTTGGCCGTCGTCCGTGAGCTTTTCGAGGAAGACCACTGGCGATCCGGCGCCCAAGGCCGATGCGCCCCACGCAATGTGGCGATTGAATCCGATGAACAGGCCGGGACAACCGGGGACGCCCAAACCGCGGGCGTCGATCGGCCCGGCACTCAGGTGAAATTCGTAGAAGAATGGAGGTGTGCTCAGCGGCAGCTGCGGATCGCTTTCCAGCAACGGTTTGCCGGTCTTCGATCGCGCGCCGCCCACGGCCCAGGCGTGACTCATCTTCGGACCTTCGGCCGGCGTGCCTTGCAGGAGGTACCCGGACATGCGAGGTCGGTTCTTCAGACGCTGATAGGCCTCCGCATCCTTGGCCATCTCCGCTTCCGACACAATGGCCGCCGCGTCCTCCACGGCCATGTTGAACTGTTTCTCGGCCGCGGCGTCACCCATCTGAGCCGCCAGTTCCTGGAAGCGGTGGTACTGCGAGGTGGCCTGATCGTTGAACGGCGAGCCGAGCGACAGGACGGCCCGTGCGGCCAGCAGACAGTCGGCGGGCGTCCATGGTTCCGGCACGACCCCCAGTCGCTGGAACCGGCGCGCGACGGCTTCGGGATGCGCCGACGTCCAGGCGTTGACACCCGCGGCATACGAAGCGAGCCAGTTCTGCATTTCCGCCGGCAGCTTTGTCAGGGCTTCCTGACTCCAGGCCGCGTAGCCCGCAATCCGCGATTCGCGGTCGGATTGGACCCATTCCATTCCGTAGACTTCGGCCAGTTGCCCGGCGCCTTTGCGCCGCACCAGCTCCATCTGCAGACGCCGATCTTCGGCAGTGGCATATCCGAGCCCGAAAAAGCCGGCCTCCGCAGACTCGGCGAAAATGTGGGGCACGCCCCACGGATCGCGAAGGACTTCGGCATCTTGTGCCGCACTATCGCCCGTTGGCAGACAAGTCATGGCGAACAGGACGACGACGCTCAACTGGCGAATCATTCGTGATTCCTCTCGGGGACAACAGGTTGTTTCGAATCAGGGTTCGGTTCCTGTTTCGGTGCATCCGGCGCGGCCGGTGCGACCAGGTGCCGGAGCCGCTGCCGCAAAAAAGTGAATCGCTCCTTGTCCACGATTTCTCGCAGCTCGACCTGCATGCGATGGTGGTTGGCCAGCATGGCGCGCTGCAATTCGACGATCTCGTCCTGCAGCTTCCGCGCCCGCTGTTCGTCGAGTTCATACTGGGTGTAGAGTTCCGCCAGTTCACGCTGCCGCTCATCCAACCGGGCCTGGAGCAAGGTCGCGTCCGTCTGCACGGCGCCGACGAGTCGGCGCACGTGCGCGGTCTGCTCCTGCGGAAACTTCAGTGGCGGGCGGTCTTCCGCCGTAACCAACGACACGAACGCCACGCCCATCAAGACGGTCGCCAACATCACGCGCATCATGGGACTTCTCCTTGCGAAGCTTCTGTCAAAACCGCCAGCCAGGCGGAGTGCGAACGATCCAACGCCGAAACGGGAGGGTTGGCCGTCAGGACGGTCAGCACCTCCAGGGGCAACGAGTCCCCGACTGGCGATTCCTGCAGCTCAAATGGCCGCCTTGCATCCTGTTCCGGCCGCAGCCAACCGGTCTGCCAGGCCGTTCCCAAGCAGATCAGAACGGTCGCCGCGGAAGCGACCAGCGCAGCAGTACCGCTCCAACGCAATGCCTGCCGTCGCGACAAGATCGCTTGAACGCGACATTCGATCTCGGCGCCGGCCACTGGCAGGGAATCGCCGCGAAGCAACCCGGCCAGTTGCTGGTCCCACTCGCGAGCGAGTCGGCACGACTGGCACACTGCCAAGTGCAGTTCGATCTGCTGCGAGACTTCGGCCGGGGGATCGCGATCGCCCATTTCGGCCAGGACCCAGGCACACTCCGCAGATTTCTCATTCGGCATCTCTTGTTCCTTCCAACAGCGATCGGAGCCGTGCGCGGGCACGAGCCAATCGCATCTTCAAGTTGGCCTTGGGCACACTCAGGATCGTTTCGATTTCGCCCAGGCTCTGGCCTTCGAAGTAGTACAGGTGCATGAGCACGCGGTCTCTGTCCGACAGTTGCTCCAGCGCATCACGGACCCGTTGCTCGCGCCGCTGCGCTGCCTCCCGCGAACTCACTTCTTCTTCAGGACCCGGTCGAACATCACACATCTCGGCCGTGATTGGCCGCGACCAACGCCGCCACCAGCGACTCTGGCTCCGCCGGACGTCCAGGACGGTGCGTACGGCCATCCGATAGATCCACGTCCCCGCGGCCGCCTCCCCGCGCCACTGATTGCAACGCCCCCAGATCTTCACCAGTGTCTGCGCAGTGGCTTCACTCGCCAGCGCGCGATCCGCGATCACCCGGCACGCCAGTCGGAAGATACGGTCCTGGTAACGACGCAGCAGCGCATGGAGCGCGGTTTCATCACCCCGCTGGCAGCGCCGCAGGAGTTCATCATCCCCATCCTCCACTGGCCACTCCTTCATCAGGCAATCGCGTCTCTGGCCGGCCTCTGTGGTTTGGACGCCGGCACGCACCAGTCGGTAACCGGGTCGCCCAGAGAAAGTGCCGGTGGCAAGGCTGAACAGTCTGCCTGGGTGGCTTTCATCGAACCGTCGCAGGGCGACTTGATCGAGAGGATCCCGCGGCATAGCGTCCTGTGGTGTCCCTCGTCGTCGCGGGAACGGACGTTTGTGGATGAAGCCACGTTCTGGTCGAGCTTCCGATTTTCCCCGATGGCAGTCGGTTCCGAGCACGGCACGCACCGGCAACGGCCTCGCCGCCCAGTTTTCCCAGGATTCCCCTGTGAGGCTCAATGCGGTGTGGGAATCAAGGGCCTATCTTCCACCCAATCTGGAATCCCAACGCTGGCCACTCTTCCAAGATGGCCACGTGTCGCATGGAACCCATGATCCTCGACCATCACGCGTTCTGCCAAGGGTGTCCGCGAAAAGTGTAAAATTTTTGGCGGAATTTGCAGAACTTCGCGCTACACGCCGTCCACCCCGGCCGGTACGCTGGAATGTCGTGCGGCCGCGCCATGACTCGCCAGCACGCCCGGACCAGAGCGCGCAGCCGAAGTTGTGACCCTCGGACGATACGTCGGCACGCCCGGATTCTCACGAATTCGGCCAGCAACAGACGCGAAGGGCGGTGCAGTATCAGGAAACGGAATTGCCATGGACACTAAGAACGTGGGTGTGATCGGACTGGGCTTGATGGGCACGGCGCTGACCGAGCGGCTGCTGGAGGCCGGATACGCGGTCTGGGTCCACAATCGGACGCGGGAAAAGGCCGCGCCGTTGGTGGCCCGCGGGGCGCAGTGGGCCGAGAACCCGCTGGACGTCTGTGATCGGGTGCTGATCAGTCTGTACACGACCGACACGGTCGAGGAAGTGCTCGGCCAGTTGGACGGCGGACTGCGGCCCGGCCAGATTCTGATCGACACGACGACCGGCGAGCCGGAGCAGACGGCGCGGCTGGGAGCCCGGCTGGCCGCCCGCGGCGTGCAGTACCTGGATGCGCCGATCTCGGGCTCCAGCGAGCAGACTCGCCGCGGCGAGGCGACGGCCATCGTCGGCGGGCCGCAGGAGGCGTTTGACGCCTGCCGCGACCTGTTCGACTGCTGCGTGCAGCAGACGATTTACGCCGGGCCGTGCGGCAGCGGATCGCGGATGAAGCTGGTCAGCAACCTCGTGCTGGGGCTGAACCGAGCGGCGCTGGCCGAGGGACTGGTGTTTGCCCAGGCCCTGGGGATCGACCTGGAGGCCGCCTTGCAGGTGCTGATCGGCAGTATGGCCTATTCGCGGATCATGGACACCAAAGGCCGCAAGATGGTCGAAGGCGACTTCCGCACCCAGGCCCGCCTGTCGCAGCACCTGAAAGACATCCGGCTGATCCTCGCTGCCGCGGCCGCCGCCGGGCAGGAGTTGCCGCTGACCGAGACGCATCGCCGATTACTCGAAGCGGCCGAGGCGGCCGGCTTCGGCGATGCCGACAACAGCGCGATCATTCGCGCGTTCCAACCTCACGGAGATCTGCCATGACTGATCCGAATCGAAGATCGTTCCTGAAACAGACCGCGGCCGCCTCGGCTGGGGTCGCCGCCTGGGCCTGGACTGGCGGCATCAACGCCGCGGGAGCCAACGAGCGTGTGACCGTCGGGATCATCGGCTGCGGTGGCCGAGGCGCGGGGTTGGCCGAGGAGTTCGCCGGCTTGGCCAACGTCGCCTACGTGTGCGATCCCGACGAGTCGCGGCGACGCCCGATCCAGGATAAGGACTCGCGCCCAGCACGCGGTCGCCGATCTGCGGCGCATCCTGGACGACCCATCGGTGGACGCCGTGGTGATCGCCACTCCAGACCACTGGCATGCCCCCACGGCCATTCTGGCCTGCGAGGCAGGTAAGCACGTGTACGTGGAAAAACCCTGCAGCCACAACCTCCGCGAAGGGCGATTGTTGGTCGAGGCCGCGCGACGGAACAAACGCGTGGTGCAGCACGGCACGCAGAGCCGCAGCGACCCGTTCATCGCCGGGGCCATGCAGATGCTCCGCGAAGGTGTGATCGGCGATGTGCTCGTGGCCAAGGCCTGGGACATCCAGCGCCGCGTGAACATCGGCCGGGGCACCCCCAGCGATCCGCCGCCGGGAGTGGATTACGACCTGTGGGTCGGACCCGCGGAGTTCGTGCCGTTCCAGGCCAATCGATTTCACTACCACTGGCACTGGTGGTACAACTTCGGCGTCGGCGGTCTGGGCGCCGACGGCCCCCACGAGATCGATTACGCGCGCTGGGGCCTGGGCGTCGACACGCATCCCACGACCGTGGCCGGACTGGGCAGCAAATACTACTTCGACGACGATCAGGAGTACCCGGACACGGGAACCGTGGTCTTCGAGTGGCCCGGCGACGGCCAGGTCGGCCACAAGCGTCAGTTGATTTTCGAGCTGCGGATCTGGTCCACGAACTACCCTTTCAACGTCGACTCCGGTGCGGAGTTCTACGGCACCAAGGGGAAGATGTTTCTCGAGCAAACGGGGCAAGCTCGAGATACTCGACGAGGGCAACAAACCCATCCCGGCTCAACCGAAAGACCCGCCGCAACTGCTCGGCCACGCGGCTGACTTCCTGGACGCCATCCAGACCGGACGGCAACCGAACGCCGAGATCGAAATCGGCCACCACTCGACCGCCCTGATTCATCTGGGCAACCTGGCCATGCGTGTCGGACGATCGCTGAACGTCGACCCCGCCACCGAACAGATCATCGGCGACGAGCAAGCCAATGCGCTGCTGTCCCGCAAGTATCGTCAAGGCGGACATTGGGCCGTACCCCGGGGAGTTTAGGAGGCGATCATGAACCACCAACGCTTGCTCGTTTCCTTCATCTTGGCCGTAGCCGCGTCATGGCTGGCCGCCGACCGCCGGATCGTCGCGGCCGAATTCGCCGTTCAGCAGGAGCCTGATCGGGTGATCATCACCGATGGCGGCCGGCCGGTGGCGACCTACGTGTTTCGTGACGACAAAATCTTGCGGCCATACTTCGCGAACGTCCATGCGCCCGGCGGGATTCAGGTCACGCGCAACCATCCACCCGTGCCGAAAGTGGATGCGACGGATCACGATACGATGCACCCGGGCGTGTGGCTCGCGCTCGGCGACTTGAGCGGGCATGACTTCTGGCGGAACAAGGCCAGGATCGTTCACGAGCGGTTCAGCGAGCCGCCCGCGGTCCGCGACGGGCAGGTCACCTTCACGGCGGAGAACACTTTCCAGGCTGCCAACGGCGAGCGAGGTCTGCAAGCAGACGTCGCGTCTGACGCTGGCCGCGCGTCCGGCCGGCTATCTCTTGATCTGGGAAGCGACCTTCCGATCGGAGCAGGGCGAAATCGTGTTCGGCGACCAGGAGGAGATGGGGTTGGGCGTTCGCGTCGCCACGCCGATCGCGGTCAAGCAGGGCGGTACGATCCTCGACGCCCTGGGACGCCGCAACGAGCGCGAGGTGTGGGGCAACGCCGCCGATTGGTGCGACTACAGCGGAACGATCGACGGCCGGCACGCCGGCATCACGACGATGTGCGATCCCCGGAACTTTCGGCCGAGCTGGCTTCACGCCCGCGACTACGGTGCGCTGGTGGTCAATCCGTTCGGGCAGCAGGCGTTTCCGCAAGGGCCCGGCCAGCAAGGTAGTCGTCAAGCCCGGTGAGTCGTTTCGGCTGCGGTACGGCGTGCTGCTGCACGCCGGGCCGAAAGACGCCGCGCCCGATCTGCAGGCCGCCTACGCCGATTTCCTGTCCCGGCTGTGACCCTTGTCGCGGCGGTGGGAAGACAGCCTTTACCGGCGTCGAGGTTCGGTGTGCGCACATAGGGATCTCGGTAGCAGCCACACTCGGGCCCGTTGTCTTCGGAGACGATGAGGAGAATGTTGGGGCGGACTCCTGACGCGCCGACATCCGCAGCCAAAAGCCTGCTCTGTAGCGCCAGCAGCGATGCAGCGTAAACCGTGAGTCGTGTCAGGGCAATGGACATGCAACGTCGTGGCCAGAGATGCTAATAGCAGGTTTCGCGCAAGCGTCTCCCCTTTTCCAGAGGGTGGCATTCTGACCTATCGTGCCACTGACGAATATTGCCATTCTGACGATGTGCATTGCCATCTTGACTACCGGGCGTTAGGCTTGATGTGCGTTCCGCAGTCGACAATCCAGTAAGGCTTCCGAGGACTACGATGAACGATGGCTTTTGGCTCGCAAACGGTTCCGCAAACCGAGCAGGGCGATTCCCGAGGCGAGTACCGGCGGTGATCTCGCGGCGATGTTTTCTGGGCGCGGCTGCGGTGGGATGTGCCGGTCTGGTTCTGCCCGCGGCAACAGGCGACGAAACCAAGAAGGTGTTTGTGAGCGGATGTGCGTGGAATCACGCGCTCGACCAACCGAATTACGACATCACCCCCATTCTCGATACCGTATTCGCCGACATGGCGTACGCGGGCGTGGAAGGAGTGGAGGTGATGCAAACAACCTTGCGGCCGGACAACGCAGTGGATCGCCTGGCCGCACTGGCTGAAACACACCGGATGCCAATCATCGGCGCGTCCTTCGTCGGCGCAATGTGGGATCGAAGCCAGCACAAGACCATCTTGGACGAAGCCGAGCCCGTCGTCTCGCGTCTGGGCAAACTCGGCGGGCGGAGACTCGGAATCACCGTCGGTGCGCCGCAGGGAGCAACGGTGCGCAAGACCGCTCAACAGTTCGACGACCAAGCGGACATTCTCCGCAAGCTCGTGGAGCTCTGTGCGAGTCACGGTGTTGTCGCAAACCTGCACAATCACACCTACGAGGTGGCCGACGATCAGTATGATCTCCGAAATACACTCGAGCGCATTCCCGACATGAAGCTCGGTCCCGACCTGGGTTGGCTGCGGGAAGCGGGGATTGATCCTGTGTCGTTCATTCGGCAGCACGCTCAGCGATTGGTGTTCTTGCACCTCCGGGACCACAACGCGGACGGCTCATTTGCCGAAGTGATGGGCGAAGGCGCCATGGACTATGCGGCAATTGGCAAAGCCCTCCACGAGGTCGACTTCACGGGCTACGCCGTCATTGAGCTGTCAACACCTGCCAAGCAGCAGACGCGTCCCATGCGCGACAGCCTCCAGCTGAGCCGCCAATATGTGCGGAATACCCTGGGCTACTGATAAGGCGCCTCGAAATGTATCACGGCATGTCGATCGCTTGTCTCGCCGTCTTTCTGGTTATTCGCACAGCAGGAATTGCCGCTGGCAGCGATACGTCGACACCGCTTCACGTCACCGAACCTGCACCACATTCTGTGGGGCTGTACGGCAAGTACGAAGTAACCTTCCAGCTCGACCAGGTTATCGACAACCCGTTCGACTTGGATGAGATCGACGTGCAGTGCGTCTTCGTGGCCTCCTCAGGACGCGAATCGCGTGTGCCCGCCTTTATATATGACAGGCAGGCCGGCATCTGGAAGCTGCGGTATGCACCGCGCGAACTCGGCCGATGTCAGGGTACGATCTCGGCTCGGGGAAAGACTGGCAGGAGGAGTTGCCTCTTCCTCCATTTGATGTGACTGCATCTCCATCCAAGGGATTCGTGCAGTGTACGGCCGAGAAGCCTGGCAGGCTCCAGTTCGAGACAGGTGCGATGTATCTACCTGTCAGCATCGTCCTGTGGGGGAGTTTCCTGAATGCCAACGCCGCAGAGTTGTCACAACTCCAACCTGGTGGCATTAACCACGTCCGTCTCATCTGGATTACCAACTGTGATAATACCTGGTGGCGTAATCGAATGGGGAAGGATCCGCGTAATGCGCGTAACGTCACTGCGACGATTGGTGGCTTCCTGCCGGGCAATTACGATGTCGAATGGTGGGACACCTACGTAGGTGCCGTATCCAATCGCGAGAGTGTGACTGCGGACACAAGTGGAACACTCGAGTTGAGTATTCCGGAGATCGCGCGCGATGTTGCCTGCAAGATTCGCCCTGCCGCTCAATAGTCGAAGCGTCCATGGCCTGGTTGTTTATCACGTAGTTCAACAACTGTCATTCAGGCAGTTGCGTTGGCTGAACTGAATGGGCTTCAGACGCCCAACGCTTACGGGCACTGGCCATTGATGGACAACGATCCTGTGCGACCCGATGTCCAGGAGGGGCCCGACAACGATTACTGGGATCATCTGGACTACATCGTACGGCGGGCGAACGCTTTGGGCCTTTACATGGGGTTCCTGCCAACTTGGGGTGATACGTGGCAGGCGACTCGCCGATCTCCGCCCAGAGTTCCGCAGTGCCGTCAAGCGGTTGGCTTCTTCAACAGTGATCGCACCGTCCTGATTCGTGTCCAGCTTCATCAGCCGGTCTCTCTGACGCGACGGCAGCTCGTCACGGGTCAACTTGCCATCTCCGTTGCTATCAAGGCGGCGGAATGCTGTTTCGACGTCCAGCCTGCGCACACCGCCACGCTGTTTGCCGAGAGTGCCGAGGCGGTCGTCGTTCGTGAAGTACTCGACGTAACCCAGCAGCATTTCATCAAAAGTCTGCGGACCCCAGCGAACCGTCTTGCTCGAGTCAGGATTGGCCGGGTTCAGATCGCTGTTATCGAACCACGCAGTGAAGACTAGGCGCGAGCCGCGTGGGATCGAGAGCGGTTCGGCGAGCTCGTAGCGCAGCTGCCAGTTAAAGTCATAACGCCGCGATGTGCCGCTGCATTTCCACATCGATCTTCGCAAGCGCTTCCGGGTTCAGTCCAGCCGCCGTCGCCTCATCGCCGTGCGGTGGCGGTTGGAACTGGTCCGCCGGCGGGAGCGGGGCGCTTTCCGGGAAGTAGTCCGGGGTGAATACGAACCGGGCCAGCGCAGTGCTGGCCGTGACATTGGTGGGCACGTCGGCAGCGGGAATCGCGTCGGTCGGCGATTCAGATGCCGCCTCCGCTGCGTCGCGTAGCAGGCGGTCGAGAAATGCGGCGTCACGGAAGCCCCGGCTCTTCATCAAGTCCCCTTGTCCATGTGTTCGCGCCGGTGAGTTGGGCCATAAACTCCGCGAGCTTCGCTGCCCACTTGGTGCCGTCCAGGCCTGTGGCCGCGTGGCCAAGTTCGCTGTCGATCTCGACGTACTCAGCGCGCACTCCCGCCTCCAGCAACTTGGCCATGACACCGGGGGCAAGAGATGTTGGAGAGACTCTGTCGGTGCGGGAGAGAACATACAACACGCGGGCCTTGATGCGGGGCAGGTCGTTCTGCAGGGCGATCCACTCCGACGCCCGCGCCACGTCCTGCGGATTCCGCTGCCGCTCCTCCTCCGACGGCCTGGCTCACTGCTAACCCGTTGACAGGGGTCAGATGGTCAGATAATCTATCCGACGGCGCTGGGTGCCGCAAGCCAGGCCGGAGGAAACATGCAGACGATTCGTCGCCCCAAGATGCGTGATCAGGTCTCCGAGCAGATCAAACAGTACATCGTCGAGCAGAAACTCGCTCCGGGTGATCGGCTGCCGACAGAGAGGCAACTCGCGGAGACGTTCGGGATCAGTCGACTCAGCGTTCGCGAGGTGACCAAGACGTTTGAGGTCCTGGGTATCGTCGAATCCAAGCCCGGCGTGGGACTGACAGTCGGACGTGTCAACATGCAACGGGTGACCGAACATCTCGGGTTTCACGCGGGCCTGCTCGACGCCGATCCGCAGCAACTCATCGATAGTCGGGTAATTATCGAGACCGGCGTGTTACCTCATGTCGCACGACGGATGGCGGACGATCCGTCGATCGAAGAGCGCTTGCGCAAGCTCGCGGAACAGTTTGGCACGGCACGGGATCTGAAGACTTGTATCGCGGTCGATGTCCAATTCCATCACGCGCTGATTGAAGCCAGTGGTTTGCAACCGCTCGTAGCATTTGGCGACTTGCTGTCCGTCTTCTTTCAGCGGTTTCGGGAGGCCATCAGGAAAGTGGAGTGGAAAGTCGGCGTCGAGAACCACCGGCGACTGGTTGATCTCCTGGCGGCAGGACGCGTCGATGCGGCGGTGGCCGAACTGCGCGAACAAATCGAAAGCAACAAGGAGCGACTCTGACCCTCGAGGGGGCCGAGTCGCAATTCGGTGTGCAGGGTGTGTGGTCTTGGCGGGTGCGCCATCGGAGAGAATTCCCATGACACGAAAGCTTTGTTTGTGTGGGCTGCTGACGGCCGTTTGCTGGGCATCGACCACCGCAGCCGAGAACCAGTGGCCGCGCTTCCGCGGTCCGCACGCCGCTGGCGTGGCGCCGGATCATCAGGGGCTGCCGATCACCTGGACGACCACCGAGAACGTCAAGTGGGTGGCCGACGTGCCGGGGCTGGGTTGGTCGTGTCCCATCGTCTGGGGTGATCGCGTCTTTCTGACCGCCGTCGTGACCGATCAGCCGATGCAAGTGCCAAAAAAGGGCATGTATCTCGGCGAAGGCGTGCGTGATCCAGCGAAAGGCATCCATCGTTGGATGGTTTATTGCTTGGATCTAAACACAGGTGCGATGCTCTGGCAGCACGAAGCTCACGTGGGTGAGCCGCAGGTTCCGCGACATCCCAAGAGCACGTATGCATCCGAAACCCCGACGACCGACGGTCAGCGCCTTTACGTACTGTTCGGCGACCTGGGCCTGTGGTGCTACGACCTCCAGGGGAAACCGTTGTGGCAGCGGAAAATCGAACCGAAAAAGACCGAATTCGATTACGGCGCCGCATCTTCGCCCGTGGTGCATGACGGCCAGACAATCGTCGTCTACGACAACCTGGAAGCATCATGGATTGCGGCCTTTGATGCGCAGACTGGCGACGAGCGGTGGCGAACGCCGCGCGATGAGACGCGTTCGTGGGCGACGCCGCTAGTCTGGGAGAATCCGATTCGCACCGAAATCGTGGTGGCCGGTGAGAATCGCAACCGCGGTTACTCGCTCGACGGCAAACTGCTCTGGGAGTTCGACGGTCGCATGGGCAAGCTGGTGATTCCTTCCCCGTTTGCCGCGCATGGACTGTGCTACATCAGCGCGGGTTTCGTGGCTGAAAACCATCGCCCCACCTTCGCCTTGCGACCGGGTGCCAGTGGCGACCTCGCTCCGGAAGGCGACTATACCAACAGCGAATCATTCGCCTGGTACCAGGACCGCTCGGGACCCTACAACCCGTCTCAGATCGTCTGCGGCGACTATCTCTACACGCTCTACGACCAGGGATTTCTGACCTGTCACGATGCCAGGTCGGGCGAAGAGATCTATGACAAACAACGATTCTCGCCCAGCGGTTCCTTTACCGCGTCGCCCTTCGCGTTCAACGGACGACTGTTCTGTTTGAGCGAAGACGGACTGACATACGTCGTCAAGCCGGGTCCGGAATTCGAAATCCTCCAGACCAATCCCCTCGACGAACTGTGCCTCTCCAGTCCGGCCATCGTCGGCGACAAGCTACTCATTCGGACGGCTTCCAAGCTGTACTGTCTGACCGAGGGCGCAAAACTGGACATCAGCAATTGATGGCGAGTAGCGGATAGCGGAACTCGTCAAGAGTATCGATCGACAACCTGAATTACCAACAGCCTTGACGGCTCCCACTACAACCGCCATTCACATTTCTGTTCTTGACAAAGCACGACCAGTGCAAGCAGAGAGAGTTACCATGTCAAACCGACATCCGTTTGTCCGCGAGACCGCCGCGGTCTTGATGGCTTACAGCCTCATCGTGGGCCTGCTCCCAGGCCTGGCCGCCGCGCAAAACGGGTCCGACACACCGTCCGTACACGAAAGACCGGATTCTCTTACCAACGGCCAGATTTCCCCTGCAGATGGCAACAGTTTCCCGGACATGCCTATGAACGCGCCACCAGAGAATTCTCTTGCCTATGAGGTCTCTCAGAAACCGGCCATCGCAGCGAGAATACTGTCAGACATGGAAAGTCTTGAAGACTGGGAGCCTGGGGTCGATCCCAGCGCATTGGAGACGATTTCCCTGTCGACGGATAAGTTCTACAAAGGCCAGGCTTCCCCAACCGTCAGATCTCCTATCAGTCTGTTAGGACATCCCAGGAAGACCTGGAAATCGACTTTCAGCGAGAGCCTTCCGAGTGTTCGTGTTACCGGCATCCTGGTTTCGGCGGTGCGGGCGTTGCCGGTCGACAGACCGGCTTTCGCGGCCGAGGTGGTGGTCCATGTCGCCCCCACGGGCGATGACGCCGCCGACGGCAGCCAGGTGAAGCCGGTGGGCAGCCTCATCGGCGCCCGCGATGCGGTGCGCCGCCTGCGCGCCGCCGGCAACGACGGCCCGGTGCGGGTGGTGGTGGCGGACGGCACCTACCGCTTCGCCGAGCCGCTGGTGCTGACGCCCGAGGACGGCGGCACCGCCGAGGAACCGGTCCGTTACGAGGCCGCGCCGGGAGCGAAGCCGGTCTTCAGCGGCGGCCGGACCATCACCGGTTTCAAGCCGCTGGACGAAGGTGTCTGGGCCGTCCAGGTGCCCTCGGTCGCCACCGGGAAGTGGTACTTCGAGCAGCTCTTCATCGACGGGAAACGGGCGGTGCGGGCCCGCGAACCGAACCGCTTCTGGTACTACCTGCAAAAAGTGGAGGAGGAGGTCCTCAGCGCCGAACGAGGCTCCGATGGTCGGCGGGCCAGGGAGGCTCGGCAGACGGTCAGGCTGCATGCCGACGACACCGCCATCCTGCGCGAACTCAAGCCGGACGAACTGCAGGATGTCAACCTGGTGGTCTATCACAACTGGGACAACACCCGGCGCTTCATCGACAGCTTCGACGCCGCCACCAGCACCCTGGTCACCACTGGCGCGGGCATGAAACCCTGGAACCCGTGGAAGCGCAACAGCCACTACATCATCGAGAACTGCAAGGCCACCTGCGACGCACCCGGCGAATGGTTCCTGGGCCGCGACGGCGTGCTCATGTACCGCCCGCTGCCGGGCCAGGACATGGAAAAGGCACAGGTGGTCGCGCCGGTGAGCGAGCGTTTCATTCTCATCCAGGGATCGGCGGCGAAGCCCGTCGCCTACGTCACGTTCAGCGGCCTCGCCTTCCGCCACGGCCAGTGGCTGACGCCGGAGCGTGGTTTCGAGCCGCACCAGGCGGCGGCGCCCATCGAGGCGGCGGTGCAGGCGGATGGGGCCAGCCACGTCACCTTCGAGCGCTGCGAGATCGGCCACCTGGGCATCTACGCCATCTGGTTCCGCAAAGGGTGCTCGGACAACACGGTGCGGCAATGCCACATCCACGATTTCGGCGCCGGCGGCGTGCGCATCGGCGAAGTCAATTCGGTGATGGATGACCAGGAGCCGACACAGCGCAACACCATCGACAACAACATCATCCGCAACGGCGGCTCGATCTTCCCCTGCGCCGTGGGCGTGTGGATAGGCTCCAGCCCCGACAATAGCGTCACCCACAACGACATCAGCGACCTGTTCTACTCCGGCATCTCGGCCGGCTGGCGCTGGGGCTACGACGCCAGCACCTGCAAGCGGAACACCTTCCGCTTCAACCATGTCCACCACCTGGGCAAGGGCCTGCTCTCCGACATGGGCGGCATCTACACGCTCGGCCCGTCAGAAGGCACCGTGGTGGCGGGCAACGTCTTCCACGATGTCAGCTCGTATTCGTACGGCGGCTGGGGCCTATACACCGACGAGGGTTCGACCGGCATCACCTTCGAGAACAACCTGGTCTATAACACCAAGGATGGCAGCTTCCACCAGCACTATGGCAAGGAGAACATCGTCCGCAACAACATCCTGGTGGACAGCCAGGAACGCCAGATCGCCATCACCCGCACCGAACCGCACCGGTCCATCAGCTTCGAGCGCAACATCATCGTGTGGAAGACGGGCCCGGCCCTGTCCGGCGCCTGGGGCAAGGCGAAGACGGTGAGCGGCGGCAACTGCTGGTTCAACAGCGCCGGCGCGCCCATCGAGTTCATGGGGAACCCCCTGGCTGAATGGCAGAAGGCGGGACATGAGGCCGGCTCCACCATCGCCGATCCGCAGCTCGCGGATCCCGCCAACGGCGACTTCCGGGTGAAGCCTGGTTCGCCGGCCCTGGCCCTGGGTTTCAAGCCGTTCGACTACGCCAAAGCGGGCGTGTACGGCGATGCGGACTGGATCGCGCTGGCGAAGGCGTGGACCTACGCCCCGGTCAGTACCCCGCCCGAGCCGCGTCCTGTGGCGGTGGACGACACCTTCCAACGCGACTAGCCGGGCAAGCCGCCGCGTGGTGTCGATCTGAGCGTCGAGAACAAGGGCGGCGCCACCATCGTGGTGACGGACGAGACCGTCGGCGAAGGAAAGCGGAGCGTGAAGCTGGTGGATGCGGCGGGTTTGCGGAACGTTTGGCATCCGCACATGGCTTGGCCGGTGAATTATCCCTCCGGCACCACCACCTGCGCCTTGAGAAACGAGGCGTTACGCAGTCTCTCGGCTGGATTCCTGGTGGTGTCACGCAACATACGGAAACGAGCAACTGCTGCTCCCTGACCGCCTCACCGGCGGCGGGATGGTGTTTTCTCCCCAGGGCGATCGTCTGCTGGTCGCCTGCTGCGAAGGAGTTGTCTTGCTCTACGATACGGCCACGTGGGAGTTGCTGCCAACGAAAGGGCTGGTCGATCCTCAACGAGGTGCGCAACCATCGGCCAACTTCCTGCGCCCCGACGCGAAGTTCTTCGGTGTCGCGTTTTCACCTGACGCAAAGCGTGCACTCTGCTGGGGCGATCATCCTGTGGTGTACGAATGGGACCTTGGGAAACGGTCAGCTCCTCCACGAATATCGGCACGAAGTCATCGCCGCGCACGCCTGCTATGCGCCCGATGGACGCCTTATTGTGACAGCGCCACTTGGCACCACCACGCTCAATGGGCTTGAGGCTGCCAAACGCACGGGGGCGTACCTGCAGGGTATGCCGGAAGCCTGGCGCATCTGGGACGCCCAGTCCGGACGTGAGCTGCGCCGATGCGAACCTCCCATCGACGTGCCACTCGACATCCGTTTTTCACCCGAGGGCGATCGCCTCTACCTGTTGGGGACCCGCTCTGTGGCGTGTGTCGATCCCGACACGGGCAAGGACCGGTGGAGGTTCCTATGGAAGGGGCAAGGCAGTCGACTTTCCCGTGCACTCTGCCCCCAGAACCAGCGTGTGTTGCTGACGGTCGACCAACGACTGTGTTTTGGCGATCTCAAGACCGGCAAGATCTTGCATGGGTTTGATAGTCAACCCACACCGTTTACGCCCGCAACAATGATGACCATCTCGCCGGACGAACGTTGGGCGGCCATCGGAGAGATCCTGGGGCCGTTGCAGCTCTGGGATCTCGACCAACGCATGCTTGTGCGAGAACTGGCCATTCCTATTGTGGGGCAATCGCGTGTGGCCTTCGATCCCAAGGGTCGCTCGTGGGTCGCGATGGATCGCGGGCAGTTGCGAGTGTTCGATCTATCCGACTCGGCGCCTGGGGATTTTCTGGGACGACCATATCCTGATCCTGCATGACTTTCAGAGCTGCCAGGAATTGGGTCGCATGCCCTTGGACCTTCCGCCGCCCATCCTGGCCTTCTCACCCGACGCTCGCCAGATCGCCATCAGTCAGCCCGATAAAATGTCGCTTTGGGCCATCCCGGAAACAACCCCCCCGGAAACAACCCCAGAGAAGTGAGTCAGGCTTCCGGCATCAGGTGACTGCGGCGCCAATAACCGGATGACTCGGTAGCGGCTCGTACTTTTCGCGCAAATCTGCCATGCGGTCGAGTATGCATGCCAGAAGGACAGTCCTCATCGGGACCTGGAACCCAGCGTCAACTTGGTCATGATGCATGACGGCGTACCCGTGCCCACGGTCATCGAATTCGGGTTCGCGAAGGATCGGTACCAGAATCGGAGTCGTCTTTCGCTCCGCGCAATAACACCGCTTGCGCGGAATGATAGTCGATACCCTTTGTTTTCCAGCTCGCAGAAACTCCGTCAAGAAACTCCGTGAACGGTCACCGGGATTCGTCATTCACTCGTGCGTGGCCATTTCGTCCTTTCGTTGTGCCGTGACGGGTTATGCTTGAAGAGTGAACACGGTACATTCTTATCCAATAACACTCGCGTTTTTTTTTCGTACAGGCACACGCTGATGCACACCCGAGATGGCACTCACATGAGACTGAAGTGGGGAATAGTGGCGATCGCCGCGCTGCTGCTTGAGAACATGGCGTGTGCCCAGACGCCACCCAGCACGTCGGGTGCCCTGGAGTTCATCCGCGTGGCCGCGGACCGGTGGACGTTCGAGGGCGCATCAAGTGGTGCAAGATTCATCCCCTTCGGCTCAAATCTGGTGTGGCATTACCCAGCCGGCCAGGACAATCCTCAGGGCCTCGACATCCTGGTGCGCTCGCAATGGGATCCGGTGGCAGTGCGCCGTGCTTTCGTGGCTGCCAGGTCGCTTCATATGAACGTCTTGAAGGTGTTCTTGCCCAGCCATCTGGTCCTGCGCGACCCCCAGCCCAACGACCACGTCGTGCTTGCCGAGATGGTCCCTTCATTGCCTGAACGCCTCGATTTTCTCTTTCAGATTGCGCGCGAAACGAATGTGTACGTGAGCCTCACATTCGCGGAATGGGGCATTCATAGCCTCCGCTGGTGGCAGGAAGGCGGGACGTTTGTGGGACGCGGAATCGAAGTCGATCCGGACATTGATTCCTATGCCGTGCTACGAAACTTCTGGAAAGCCCTGGCCGAACGCTACAAGGATGAGCCGGCCTTGTTCTCGTACAACCTGGCGGTCGAGTTCTACATGCCGAACGGGAACTGGGGCGCTCAGAAAGGTGGGGATCCCAAGAACGACCGCGTCCTGGCGGATCGATGGGGACTCCCTGCCTGGCACGCCTATTTGCGAGATGCGTTTGGTCACGTCGAAACCGTGAACGCTCGCTGGCAGACCAGTTACGCCACGATTGATGAGATTCCTCAACCCGAATGTGCGTGGATTGGGACAGAAAGCCGCTATTCAATGCCCCAGGCGATGTTGGCTGACTACGGCAGCTTCAAGGAATATCTCACGTACGCTTTCTTCCGCAATCAAGTGGACGCGATCCGCTCGGTGGATCGACGGCACATGATCACCTGTGGATATCACCCACACCATCCGGCAATTGGCTGGATGGGGTCTGCTCAATTCATCGCGGGCACGGCGCCGTCCGAATTGGATTTGCTCGACTACACAACTGTGCACGTGTATACAAATCGATCCGGATTATGCACCGGGTGTGGACTCGCAGCAGTTCGGCGGTGCAGTGGTGGCCGCCCGCTTCGCCTGGGCAGGCAAGCCGGTGCTGGCTGAGGAGATGGGCCACATTACGACCGATCGGTCCGAGACCACGCGCGAAACCATCAACCTCGTAGAAACGTTGATGCCCCATGTCTCGGGATTCATGTTGTGGTTCCTCAGCGATCTTGGACCAACGGCTCCCTATGGCCCCTTGAATTCTGATCTCACCCTGAATTCGTTTGGCGAGCAATGGCGCCAGTTAGCCGCACCTGACGGTCCTTTGAGCTCACTGCCTTCTCGCCGTGAGCCTGCCACGCGGACGATCCATCTGGAGCGACTCGCAGGCATGGCTCCCGTCACATTGACCGAAGCCCAGCGATTACTATCCCAA
Organism: uncultured Planctomycetota bacterium; assembly: GCA_963802295.1. GTDB lineage: Bacteria > Planctomycetota > Planctomycetia > Pirellulales > Pirellulaceae > JAJRVM01. The sequence goes on from CAWDIM010000029.1 coordinate 76,246, forward strand.
GGGGAGACCTCGCCCCAGTCGGTCGATTTCGTGCTCGAGAAGAATGCCATGATCGAACGGTTGAGACACAGCGCAGGCCCATCCCGATGACGAAAACGATGCGGGGAGTCCGGCGAAGATGATACACCCACCGGCGGTTGTCGCCCGTCGCGCCGCCTCGAAACGATTGCCAGCGCCGGTGGCCACGGCGGCCACCAGTAGAGTAGTTTTCCTCCCGTCCGCAGCTATAATCGGGTTCGGACTCACAATTTTCCCGAGGCCTCTGCCGATGTCCGACGTCACCCGCATCCTGTCGCGAATCGAATCCGGTGATCTTTCGGCGGCTGACCAGCTGCTGCCCCTGGTCTATGACGAGCTGCGACGGTTGGCCGCCAAGCGCATGGCTCACGAGAAACCTGGTCAGACGCTGCAGCCGACTGCGCTGGTGCATGAAGCATTCATTCGACTCGTCGATGCGGACAAAGCTCGAATATGGGACAGTCGCCACCATTTCTTCGCCGCCGCTGCCGAGGCAATGCGTCGGATTATGGTCGAAAACGCTCGACGCAAACAATGCGTCAGGCACGGTGGCCATTTCAAACGCGTCCACGTGCACGTGGATGAATTGCCGGGAGAGATGAGCCATGATCAACTCCTGGCGTTGGATGAAGCGCTGGATCAACTTAAGGAGCTCTGCCCCGTCAAGGCGCGTTTGGTCGTGCTGCATTTTTTTGGCGGGATGACGATGAAGCAAGCGGCCGACGTGTTGCAGATATCCAGGGCGACTGCGCACCGCTATTGGGTGTTCGCTCGCGCCTGGCTGTTCAGACAGATCGCACAGAACACCGCAGAGGAATCTGCGTAGACCTATACCTCACCTCCCGCACTGACCTTAGCGGTCGTGCATCCCTTCCGAATCCGCGGATCCGGTTGTTCCTTTGGCTGCCGTGTGGTCCGAACCAGCGTTGCACGTATTTTTCCGAGAAATCCGGTCTGAGCGTGAGGCGCGCCCGGCGATTTTTTCGCATTACGTTCCTGGAGTCGCGTCGCGGCTTCCGAATCACCATCACGTGGCGATGTAGCCCCCAACCAGAGGGGCTACGTGGCGCCGTGATGGGTTCGCTTCTCCTGGACGAGTCGCAGAAAGGCGCGCTAAAGTGATCATGCGAACCAGAACACCCCAACCAGTTGCGGAGCTTCCGGTCATGAGTATCGACGAGATCCTGCTGCAGGCGATCATGTTCGACTCGACGGCGGAGCGTCAGAAGTATCTCAACGAGCAATGTGGAGCCGACGTAGAACTGCGGGCGCAGGTGGAATCGCTGCTGGAGGCCCATCAGCAGGCCGGCAGCTTTCTCAAGGGAAGCCCCGCGCCGACTCGCTCCACCACACTGCGATCTCAGGTCAGCGAGAACGCCGGCAGCATGATTGGCCGCTACAAGCTCCTGCAGGAGATCGGTGAGGGCGGGTTCGGCATTGTCTTCATGGCCGAACAACAGGAGCCGATTCGCCGCAAGGTGGCGCTGAAGATCATCAAGCCGGGAATGGACTCCAAGGAGGTGATTGCGAGGTTCGAGGCGGAACGTCAGGCCCTGGCCATGATGGATCATCCGAACATCGCCCGGGTGCTGGACGGCGGGACAACCGAAACGGGACGCCCCTTTTTTGTGATGGAGCTGGTCAAGGGAAAAGCGATCACCGAGTACTGCGACGCGAACAAACTGGACGTTCGCGATCGTCTCGCACTGCACATCGCCGTTTGCCAGGCAGTGCAGCATGCGCACAGCAAAGGCGTGATCCACCGCGACGTGAAGCCTTCCAATGTGATGGTCACCCTGCATGACGGCAAACCGGTGGTGAAAGTCATCGACTTTGGAGTCTCGAAAGCACTGAACCAGCAGTTAACTGAGCGGACGATGTTCACCGCGTACGGCCAGATGGTCGGCACCCCCCGGTACATGAGTCCGGAACAGGCAGAAATGAGCGGACTGGACGTGGACACGCGCAGCGATGTGTATTCGCTGGGCGTCTTGCTCTACGAGCTTCTGACAGGCAGCACTCCGCTCACGGATGCCGACCTGCGGTCAGCTGCGTATGCGGACATCCAACGGATGATTCGTGAACAGGAGCCCCCCAAACCCAGCACTCGGATCAGCACGGCCGGAGCGCAGCTGACGATCGTCGCAGCACACCGCAGTGAAACGCCTCAGCGTTTACACCAGCTGGTGCGCGGCGACCTGGACCTGATCGTGATGAAAGCACTCGAGAAGGATCGCACCCGGCGTTACGAAACCGCTGCCGGCTTCGCCAACGACATCGAACGCTACCTGAACGACGAGCCGGTCAAGGCGTGTCCGCCGTCGACGTCCTACCGCATGTGGAAGTTCTATCGCCGGAACCGCAGCCTGGTCACGGCGGCGTCCCTGTTGGCCGCGATGCTTGTAATCGGCATTGCCGGGACGACCACCGGGTGGATCCAGGCCATGCTGGTCAGCCAGCAGCTGGAGGAGAAGGCGGGTGAATTAGCGCAGCAGGGCGAGGAACTGCGGGAGCAGAAAGATGTGGCCCTGGTGGGCCAACAACGGGAACACAACCTGCGAGAGCAGGCAGAAAGCGAGCGCACGATCGCGGACATTGAGCGAAATAGAGCTGAGAGAAGCCTTTACATGGCACAGATGCAACTGGCTTACCACGCAATGAGTCGCCCGCACGCAGGAACCGTAGAAGCCACGCTCGAACGCTGGATGCCCGAACCAGGGCGGCCCGACAATCGTGGTTGGGAGTGGTACTACTTGCTGGCCGAGTCGCGTAAGGACATGGTGTGGACACTGCATGATCACATTCTACCCGTGAGTAATGTCGCCTGGTCGAAGGACAATGTGCGTTTTGCCTCCCTCGGCAACGACGGCGTGGCTCGCATCTGGGATGTCAGAACGGGCCGGCAGGTAGCTCAGTTGCCGAAGACCGATGCGAGCCCGTGTAGAATATGCTGGTCATCCGACGGCAATACGATCGCTACCGGGCATCACGATGGAAAGATCCAACTCTGGGACGGGGCGTCCTATGCCGCCAAAGGCCAGCTCGTAGGCCACAAGACAAGCGCCACCTGGGTACCCAGCGTCACGTCAGTTAGCTTCTCCGAGAACGGGGAACGCCTGGCATCCTACGGGTGGGACCAACAGGTCCAGGTCTGGGACCTGCAGCAACTGAAGTTGATCAAATCGGTCGCTGTGGGAGAACCCGTCAAGGATGTTCAACCAGGAAGCACCGCGGACGTTCCCGAGCAAGCGGCAATGAGTCCCGACGGGACACGTGTGGCAGCTATATCGTCGCACTCCTGCAAAATCTGGGACGTGGCAAGCGGCGACGAGTTGCTGGATCTAGGTCAGACGCTGGTTCACGGCATCGCTGTTGCATGGAGCCCAAACGGTGCGAGTCTGGCCGTAGGAACCGCCGCCGTGGAGTGGGAAGGCCATAACAACTTCATTGCAACTGTCTTCGAAGCCAGCAGCGGTGACCGGATCTGCAGAATGGGTCGTCACACAGCCATCATCCTGGCCGTTGATTGGGACGTTGCTGGTGAGCGGCTTCTGACCGCCTGCAATGATAACACGATCCGCGTCTGGAATGCTGAGGATGGAACGCTGTTGCAGGTACTACAGGGTCATACCGGTCCTGTACACGACGCGAGATTCTCTCCCGACGGCCGACGGGTCGTTTCGGGCGGTGAAGACGGCACGGTACGCGTCTGGAGAGTGGACGGCAATCTCTCGATGCAGCGATATTCGATGCAGCACCCGGAGGGAGTGAGTCGAGCAGCATGGAGCCCAGATGGATCGCGGCTGGTTTCGGCAAGCGGGGACGGAATGATCCGTATCTGGGATTCGAAAACGAGAGCGTGTGTCCAGGCATTCGACGGCCACACAGACATGGACTCCAGAGTAACCTGGTCGCCGGATGGTACGCGTCTAGCGTCGACCAGCGCAGACGGTTCCGCGATAGTCTGGAATGCACAGACGAGAGAATCTGTGTTGTCGCTCGACTGTCAAAACGAGTCTGTTCGCGATATTGCTTGGAGTCCGGACGGGCGGCGTCTGGCGACGGCGGGAAGCGGAAAGAATCTCAAGATATGGGACGCGGACACCGGCGCGCAGTTAGAGAGCTTCTCGGTAGCCGGCGACGGAGGGAGTGTCACATGGTCACGCGATGGTCGACGACTGGCGTACAGCGACGGGCAATACGTCAATGTGTGGCAAGTAGTCCCGGATATTCAGTTGGTCCATGAGACATCTGGAACTGGGTTCCCAGCCATTGCTTTCTCTTCCAGAGACGACGAAATCGCCTTCTGTCGGGATCACGATGTTGTACTCTATGACCTGACTACTGGCACCGTGCGCTGCACTCTACGCGGTCATACCGCCAATGTGTTTGACATGATGTGGCACCCGGAAGGAACGCGATTGGCCACATGCGGTTTGGATGGAACGGTACGCATCTGGGATGTCGAACACGGCCAAGAGATCATCGCACTGACCGAACATGCCGATGCGGTCACCGCAGATGCCTGGACCGCCGTCTTTTCGGTTGCATGGAGCCCTGGACGGTCAGTCATTAGCCAGTGCCGGTGCCGACGGCACAGTACGGATCTGGGATGCCTCCAAGGGCTACCAACTCATGCAGGATCCGACATTCATCGCCGGTCAGACCGTTCGACAGTATCACAAGGCGGAAGAACTGATACAGCAACGCGACTTCGATCGTGCAGCAGCGTTGCTCACGGAAGTGCTCAAATGGAAATCGGAGGACCCCCTGATCTTCGCTAAGCGAGCGAACGTCTACGCCAAGCTGGGGCGCTGGGACCGCGTGCAGGAAGATGTGCGACGTGCCTGGCAACTGGCGCCGGACGCGTGGAACGATTTCTACTACCTTGCTTTTCTGGATACCGGAAAGGACGCCATCCAGCCGGCGATGGATCTCATGACGAGCCGCATCGAACAGCAGTCCGACGACGATGTAGCCTACGTCAATCGTGGCCAGCTCTACGCTCGACTCGCCCAATGGGACCGAGCCGCCGAGGATTTCGCCCGGGCGAGATCGACCGGCCCCGACAATGCCTGGTGGCGGATCGGCGATGGATTTGCCGCTCTGAAAATCGGGGACGAACAACGGTACCGTGCTGACTGCCAACAGCTATTGGCGTTGGCTCGCGACAATTCCCAGGGCGATGGACTGCGTGGCGCGTGCGTGTGGATGTTCAATACGCGGTTTCGTCCCATCGAAGATATTCCTGAGATACGCGAGTTCCTGCAGGAGCGATTGGACGAGTTGGAATCGTACTCCCGATCCAACACAACCCCACCTTGGACGCTTCATTCGCATCCGCCTGGGACTGCCCACACCGGAACTTGACGAACCCGTTTCCTCGGATGACACGGTGGTTGCCGCGGACGTACAACTCAGGGAAGCACTCCGCGCGATCCACCTGGGCCGCGTGCACGAGGCACGGGATCTGTATCGTCAGGCAAGTGAGATCATCAGGAAACAGCGCATGAATGACACGGACCAGGGTTTCTGGCTGCTGATACGCTGCGAGTTCCTTGCCGAAGAGGTGGGCGAATTGCTGTCGCAGCCCAAAGAGTAACAGGTGCCCATGTTACTGCGACACTCTACAGGCGATCGCTCGTGGAGCGCGGGGGGGACGTCGTACTGGCGCATGCCGTCTACCGCTTTGGTTCATGAACGGGTACAAAACATGGCGGTATGTCTGCTCATTGCTTGCGAGGGTACTAACAGTCCGCATCAGAGGTCTGTTCGGTTTCGTGATGGCCCGAGTTTCTGATTTCTGCATTGAGGAGAAGTTGCGATGCGATGGTACATGCTTTCTTCGCTGTTGTTGACGGTCGCATGTGTTCGTGCGCCCATCTGGCGCAGGAGCCGACGGAGCCGGATGTCCGTCATGAGAAGCTGAAGATGCTCGAACCCATCATCGGGACTTGGAGTCACACCTGGACGCACGCCGAAACCGGCGCACAGAATGAAATGCAGATCACATTCAGCTGGGCCGCCAAGAGTCGCATGATCGTATCGGTCGGCAAGGCCAGGACTGCAGACGCCGGCAAAACGCTCGACAGTCAACCATGGGAGGACGCGGGTCCTCGGGTCTTCTACGTCTGGAATTCGAAAGCCGAGTCTATCGAGCAGACCTGGTTCTTCACCAAGATGGGTATGGCCATCCACAGCACCGTTACGCCCAAGGACAACGGCGCATTCGAAATGAAGACTTTTCACCAGACGGGCGATCTGGAAACGTATGATATGACATTGGTCGTCACGGAAAACGAGCTTCGACAGAAGTTCGTCAGCCGCGACTCGGCCAACGGTGATACGAGCAGAAACTTCGAGATTGTCATGCAGCGGGTAAATTGATTGGTTCTCAACACAGTTAGGAGAAACGTCATGTGGAGTCGACGCTTGCTTGCCAGCCTTTGCATGTTGGTGGTATTTGCTTCCTCGTTGAGCGCAGCACGCGGCCAGAACGTGGCTGCCACGGCTGACGAATACCTCGATTATGTCCGGCCCTACTTTCCTGGCACTTGGCGGATTGAGGCCGTCGAGTTGGATGGGTCTTCCAAGACGGTGGGTACGATGGAGTTTCGCTTGGATCCGCGACAGCGATCTGCGGTGAGCATTGGGACTGGGGAAGTGGCAGCGGCGGTCAGCTACGGGATCCACGGTTACGATCCAGCTACGAAATCGTGGCGGGTGCTTCAATTCCTCGGCGACGGTTCGATGGTCACGATGGAAGTTAATATTCCGAAGGAAGTCCTCGCCGCGGGCAGGTACGAAAACGTGTCCTACACACACCGTAACACTGTGACCGCGCCAGATGGGACTCAGAAGGTCAGCCAGTGGAAGGCCACGATCGTGGACCGCAATACGCTTGTGTTCGAGCAGGTTTCCGGCGACAGCCCCCTGCCGTCCAAATCGCGTTTCGTGCGGCAGCCATCGGCAGCGTCCACGAAGTAGGTCGGCTTGGCGGCGCGGGCCATCGTTCCGCTGCACATTTATTCCGCGTCCCGGAAGTTGGAGGTCACGGACGGAATCTGGCGATTCACTTATGTTTCGAAAATGGAAGGCCCGGCACGGATCTGCAACACTTTCTAACTGTTTGTCCGTTTGTAGGCGCAGCCATCAGATTCGTGCCTAAATCACGTCGAAAGGAACCTCTTATGTTCAAGACGCTTTTGCTGTCGATTGCCGTTGTTCTGTCCGCGTCGGGCCTTTGCCAGGCCAACGAAGGCATGCAGGCTAATATCGAAGCGTTTGCTCAGGCATTTTGCGGCACCTGGACGAGCGAGACCAAGCTGGACCGTGATGCTGACGGCCTCGGTAAGAAGGGGGATTCGCTTGTCGCACACATGACGTATCGGATGCAGGACGGTTTGATCCTCGTCGATTGGAGAGGGGAAGTGAATGGCAAACCCGCCGGCACCAGCGCCAAGGGTATTTTGGGCTGGGATGCAGCAGAAAAGCAGCTCAAACTGAACTGGTTTGCCTCGTCGGGATCCAGCGGCACGATGATTTACACCCGGTTGCCCGACGGTTGGGAGCGACAAGCCACTTCGGTGCTGCCCGACGGCTCCAAGGGCACCGCGCGCGCCATGATGAAATTCCGTGATGCGGACAACTACACCGACGACGTTACGGAACGGACTGAAGGCGGGGACAAACTGCCGGCCCGCGTCGTCGCATGGCAGCGGGCAAAATAGTCTCACTGCCGGCCTGACGAAGACTACGGAGAGGGGCACCGCACGTGAGGAGACATCGTTGCTCCTCGTTGTTCGAGCGCGCAGTACCGATACCCGTTTCGAGTCTTCGCGGCCGGGCTTGTGGCTGCGTTGAAACCGCACGTGTCCGCCTGCGGTATAGATAATTGTCGTGGCAGGTTGGCGGATCGCGCCTGCTCGGGGATCCAGGGTTGACGGCGGTGAACGGGCCCAGCGACGTTCGCCGTGTATTCTTGTGCACCGGTACGCGCGGGGGACAGTGCGTGGCTGCGGCGATGGCCGTGCAGGCTGAGGTACAAGCCTCGAAGAAATGAAAACAACAAACGGGCGATCGACGTGGCTACGCGCAGACGGGTAGTGCACTGCGCCGGCCGAATGTAGCGATTCACGCTGCTCGGCGAACCCGGATCACAGGTAGGTGACCACGGCCGTCGAGGCAGTCGATCTCGAAAATGATCGGGTCGCCAGGGTCACCCTCAATATCGCCCGTTTTCCGCAGATATGATGCGATCCATTCGAGTTGGTGGATGCTGGCGTCCCTGCAGGCCATTGCGCCCGCGACGCGCCGACCGAGATCACTGTTCCGTGGGGCCCCAGGCCTCCACCTGCATCAGACGCGCGACGCCGTCCGCCGGCGCCACGCGGTGGATCACGATGCGAAACCGCTCTGTGCGCACAGGTGCAGCGAGCTTGTGGACGCGGTTCTTCAGGGTGCGCCCGCGGTTATCTTCCACCACCGCTCGCCACTGCTGCTCGTCACCGTCCCAGATCTCAATCACGTAATCCTTGACGCCCCACTTGGCCGCGTTCTCGGGACCCAGTTGAGTCTGGAACGTGACGATACAGAACTGCTCGATCATCCGCGGCGCGGGAAACCGTACTTCGAGCCATTGTGGCAAGGGCTGGCCGAACTCGCTGGCCCAGCCGTGACCGGCGCCCCAGCCGAGGTCGTCGCGCACGCCATCGATCACACCTGCCGCCGGCCAGTTCTGCCCCGCGCCGGTTTGTTGGCTCGAAGCGCTCGCCTGACTGCCGCGGGCCGCCAGCGCCCAGTTCACTCCCGCCTCCGATGCCTCCGGCAGACGGTCGCCAGCCGCGGGTGCATCGGGGCGCGTAGCCAGGATTTTCGCCGGGTCGTGGGTCAAGAATCGAACACGCTCTGTCATTGCAAGTCGTGTGCGAAACAGTGTCAAGAATTGGTCGCGTTCTGCCGCCGTCCATTCCGCGGGTCCGCGATCGTCTTCCCAGCCGTTCGAAATCGCCACCGGCACGCCGAAGTTCTCGACACCCCATTGCGTGCGACTGAAATTCGTTATCGCCCACCAGTTGCAGCTCCATGACACGTTTCGCCAGTTGGGAAACAGCGCGAACGACCAGCCCGAGGGATCGCACCACGAGTCCTGATAGTTCCCGTCCGCGACCATGGCGTAGCCGATCGCATCCACCATGCCAAACACTCCGATGTCGTCGGACGACAGGAACACTTTCTCGGGATCGTGAGCCTTCACCTGTTTTCGCAAAGTGCGGATCAGGTCGAACATGGCGCGATCGCAATAGGCCGGCTCCGGTTGCCGGGCCACGTCGCCGCGCCGAATGTAGTAGGTCTCATCCCACACAAACCCGTCCACGACCGGGCCGAAGTCCTGCAGCAATGCCGACAGATAGCGTTGATACCATTGTGCGACTTCCGGGTGAGCGGGATTGCGAATGGAATTCTCGTCCATCGTGTCGGGACCCGACCAGGTCGGACGCGGCGTCGCACCCAGCTCGTCGAGGAAATTCCACGCGTCCCGATAGGCGGGGATGCCACGGTCCTGCAGCAATCCGTCGCCAAAATACCAGAGCACGCGAAAACCCATTGCGCGAGTCCGTTGCAGACGCTCCCGGACCAGTTCCTTGGTCAACGCAACCTTGCGCGTTTTGGGCATCGCCACCCACTGGTCCTTGATACGTCCTGTGGCGTCGTCAAAGGCATAGGAGCCGATCCCGTCATACCAGCCGTGAAAACAGAGCGCCACACGCTGCCGTTCCTCAGGCGTTAGCCACTCGGCCAACTTCGCCACATCGCGGTCCCAACCCTGGCCTTGATCACTGAGATAGTCGTAGCCGACCATCGCGATGCCGTGCAGCCAGGCCGGGCCCGGCGGAACATCGGGAAGCATCAGACGGAAAAACGCGTCGATCGAGGCGCCGAACGGGCGCGGCGATTCCGAGGGCGCAGCGCGCAGATGCCCACCCAACGCTGCTCCGCATGCTGGAGGGGGACTCGGTCGCCGCGGAAACGATAGCGGATCTCGCCTTCGACAGCCTGCCCCGACTGGCGCACGATGAACAGTGCGCTGAAACGAGGATCGGCCATCACCGCAGCCTGCCGATTCCCGGGACCGTCGATTTGGATCACCGGCAGGGCCAGCTCGGAAGTCTCGATACCCGTCAGCGTGTCGGCGAGTCGATACTCCCCGGTCACCGGTTCACCCCCCAACTCCCATCTCCTGGCCCAGCCGTTTCGCAGCGGCAGCACTAACGAAACCCCCTGGCCGCCAGCGGCCGGCTGTTCGTGGCCGGCGGAAACGCCATCCTCCAGGAAGTCGATCCGGAACGGATAGCGGATCTCCAGCTCCGCTGTCCACGGCCGCCGGGGTGTCAATACCAATCGCTCGACCAACTCTTGGTCTGACCGATGATCACCAAACGAACGTGTCCGCTGGACTAGCAGTTCGTGGTCACCGGACAGCGTCAGGGACTGTTGGTCCGACCAGCCCGCATCGGTCGGTCCCGGCTTGGCGGCCGGACGCAGGGCAAGCCATTTCCCTTGCGCCGGAAGTACCAACAGCGGACTCCCCAGACCGGTCTTCCCTGGCGCGAACTGCTCGGCGAACGCCTCTGAAGGAACCACCACCGGAGCGTTCTCTTCGGTCGCACAGGCTGCGAAAGTTGCCGCATGAATGGCTGCCATGACGATCCCGGTCAGGCACATGCCCAGCCGTATTCGTGGATAGCCGAGTCGCCGGCGCGCTGATGGCGGCCTGAACGAAGCGTATGTCTTGACGCTGCGGAGTTTCATGCTGCTTGAATCTAAAGTCTGTGCGCCTCAGCGTCAATCAGATCGGCGGCTGTTCGTGGCTCGGTCGTCCAGGTTTTCGTGTCGCGTTGGCATTCGGCAGCCAAGGACCAGGTTGACCGCGTTTCTGTTGACTCCCCCCGGAAATACCCCGGTTCTTCCCGCAACCTGTTCGTTTACCGGAGCTGCGCGGTTAAACTCAGTCTTGCCGGGGACCATCCCGCCTCCCGTCGCCAAGCCCGCCATCGCCTGTGCGACGCGATTGACATGAAAGCTCAACCTATGCACGACAAGAACCACCACCGCACTGCCCTCGTCTGCACCACGCTGGTGCTCGTCGGCGTGCTGTCCGGTCGACCACTACGTGGGCAACTCAAGGAGCCGACAACCGATCCCGGGCAGACCCTGCCGCGACGGCCCATTCGGCTGGCCTCCGCGCCGACGGGACAGCAGGTGTGCGCCGCGTTCGGGCGGGAGTTCGAGGTTCAGGTTCCTCCGGACGATTGGTCCATGGGTCCGTTCGTGAAACGTCCTCAGCCGGTACTGTCACCCACTCCCGAGTCGAAATTCCAATGTCCCGTGCTTGGCAAGGAGGTGCGCTGGGAAGAACAGAACGTTTACAATCCGGCCGCCGTGGTGCGGGATGGCAAGGTCTATCTCTTCTACCGCGCGGATGACAAGAACCCGGCGCTCGAGTGGGGTCGCACCTGCCGCATCGGTATGGCCTGGAGCGAGAATGGCACCGACTTCAGCAGACATCCCGTGCCGGTATTGTATCCCGACAACGACGAGTGGAAGCCCTACGAATGGGAAGGTGGCTGCGAGGACCTTCACGTTGTCGAGGGCGAGGATGGCGCGTACTACATGAACTACACGACTTGGAACGGCCACAGCGACACTCTCTCCATTGCATCGTCGCGCGACCTCGTTCACTGGAAGAAACACGGCCCCGCCTTTGCCAAAGCGGACAAGATCGGTGGACGCTCCGGCGTCGTGGTGAGCCGACTCGTCGGCGACCGGTTGGTCGCGGCGAAAATCGATGGGAAGTATTGGATGTATTACACGCATCCTTGTGCCCTAGCGTGGAGCGAGAACCTCGTTGACTGGACGCCGACCGGCGATGCCGTCTGGCCTGGCGGCGGACGCGAGGCCGGCGCCATCGCGCTGCTGCGCGACGATGGAATCGTGCTCATGACGCAGGGCGGACACCCCTCGCTGGGTGCCTGGGTCCTCCGCCAGGCGTTGATTGACCGCCGAGACCAGCGGAGTGTGTTGCAGGAGCAGAAGGAACCGTTTCTGTATCCGGAATACGACTGGGAAAAACACGGATTTATCGGCGCCACGACGGTCGCAAACACCCTGGTTCCCTTCCGCGGCAAGTGGCTGCTCTATTACGGCGCGGCTGACCGCTGCGTGGGCCTGGCGGTCTTCGACCCGAAGGCAGGTTCTTCGTTCTCGCTCTCGGCGACAGGCTCCGAGGACATCTTATACGAGCGCCGGGCTCAGCTCCACCGCGCCATGCCGGACGGTCGCGTCGCCGGTGCGGCCCATCTGGCCAAACGTGACGGGAAGACGCTCTACTCGGAAGCCGCCGGTCTCGAGGATACCGACGCTGTTGCCCCGCCCGATCCTAAACGCGTCGAGTAGATGGCTCAGCACACGAAGCTCGTGGCCAGATTGCGCCGCCTCAGGGACTTCTTCGTAGCTGCGGTCGCGTAGACTGCGGGCGAAGTGGCAGTACGGGCGAGAAGCAGCGAGAAGCAGACACCCTGCTTTCCCCCTTGCTTTTCATCCCCGCCGCGAGCCCTCCGACGATTATCCATGGTTGCAGGCCGAGCATGCTGAGCGGTGCCATCATGGCTTATGAGGTGACATACGTATGTCACCGACACCCCGCTGCGGCGGGTCTTGCATGCGGCCCGGGATCGGGTAAGATAACGGCGGTTTTGGCGAGCGAAAGGCGGGCAATCACTTTCTCTTGCGCGCAGTGGTTTCCGAGCGTCCCCACAGGTCCCTCAGCGGCCGCGGGTGCTACGGGCACTGCCCGCACACGGAGGGATTGCCTCATGGTCGCCTACGCTCGTCGTAAATTGTTGGGTCGTGATCGCCGAGCCGTCTATCACTGCCGCGCCCGTTGCGTGCGCCGCGCCTTTCTCTGTGGCCGGGATCCATTGACCGGCCGCGACTTCTCCCATCGCCGCGATTGGATCCTGGTCCGGGAAGAACAGCTTGCGGGGCTGTTCGCCATCGAAGTCGAATTCCACGCGGAACTGAGCAACCATCTGCACCTGATGCTCCGCTCGCGGCCCGATGTGGCCCGCCGCTGGTCGCCCCACGAGGTGGCTCGCCGCTACCTGACCGCCATGAAGATCGCCAAGTGCATGTCGGACGAACTGCCGCAAGTCAGCGACAAACGCATCGAACAGGTCGTGCGGGACAAGAAGCGGATCAAGCAGTTGCGGCGCCGGCTGAGCAACATATCGTGGTTTATGGGAATCCTGTGCGAAAACATTGCCCGCCGCGCCAATCAAGAAGACGAATGTACTGGCCGGTTCTTCGAGTCTCGCTTCAAGTGCCGGGAATGTGTCGGATTCGCCGGCATGTTGGTCTGTGCGTTGTATATGGACTTAAACCTCATCAAGGCCGGTGAAGCCGTTTCGTTGCGCTCGTCCCGCTACACGTCGGCCTATCAGCGGATCATGGCGCAAGAGGAGCGTTCCAACAGTCCGAATCGAGCGGATGGCTGGCTGGGAGAGCTGACCCTGCGTGAAGGGACGCTCGAAGACGAGACGATCGCGCTCACCTCCCGCTGGGGCCGCCGCGCATCGGATCTGGGACTGCTGCCGATCTCGCTGGAGAGTTACCTGCGGTTGCTGGAGTGGACCGCTCGGCAACTGCGCAGTGGTCAGCGCAGTACGGTTCCCAAGGACGTCGAGACGTTGTTGGATTATATGGATGTGAACGAGGAGGCTTGGCTCGATACATTCCAGCGTTACGAGAGCGTCTTCTGCCACGCCGTCGGTTCGCCCGCGGCCCTGGCCGAAGTAGCACAACGGATGGGCCGCCGTTGCCTGAAGGGAATGTCCGCTTGCCGCCGGCTGTTTGCGTAAAGCCCACGTCGCTCGCTTGATCGTCGAAAATAAATATTGACCGCCCACTTTCGCCGCGCTCGCCGTGCGCGCCGACAGCCTGCATTCGCCGCTGGCGTCGCACCCACCCCGCCCTGTCTATGCTGTTCTTGGCGCCTTCGAGTTCATTGCCGTCCATTCGCCTCGCGGGCAACTCAATCCGGGGCCCGCTAACGGCCACCGAAAGTCCATCAGGGGCAGGGTGTCTGCTCCCGAAGCCTGCTCCCGAAGCCCCTCTAACTCGAACATGTACGACACAAGCTGACAATTCGGTCAGGGCAAGTGACGAACTCCGAGAGCAGACTGGCACCAGATCCACATGTCCAGCTCGCGATGACCTTGACCCTGGGACAATGAACCCGCCACAGGTCGTCACGGACAACGGAGGTAGACCGTCAGAGTGATTGGAGGTCACTTACCTCTTGCCATGTACTCAACCGGCGGGTGGTGATCCCGAGGCCGTGTCGCGTCGGGAACCATCCGCCATGCCCAGCCCGATGAGGTATCTGCTGCGCGTTCTGCCCCTCAGGCAAGCCGGAACAAGACTGGACAGCGTAAGTACATGCTGAGCCCGACAGTAGTGAGTAGAAAGCCAGGAGGGCCACCGATGAGTTTCAGGACCGTGATCGGCACCACCACGCGAGGCCGGCGAAACGGCCGCCACCGCATGCTGGGGGGATGCGTCCTTCAGCCGATCACAGTCGCAGGCGGTCCCACTGTCTGCCGCAGAGTCCCCATAGGTGTCTGGTGCAGAACGCTTCCCCTTGGGAAGCACATCCACCAGCAGCGAAGCACAAGCAGAACTCAACGTAACAGCGACCGATCGGTGCCGCAGGAAGAAGCCGAAGTCAAAAAAACACAAAAAAACTTTGGCCGCGCTCGGAGTACGTCTTATTGACTCGGGGACCTTAATAGGTGTCTGGTCCTTCTGCTTCTTCTGCTTCTTCTTCCGGTCAGATGCTCGTGCAGGTTGAAATCGTCCGGCCTGTGGAAATGGACCTGGGTCACCTGGACGTCTTCGATCCGGTCCACCTTCCAGCGGCGAATGGTACGGTGGTCCGATGCGAACCCAACCGCATACAGCGAGCCCCGTTGGTAGTCGATGTAGCGGCGGAGTTCGGCTGCCGTCAGACCGGGGCGGCTCCTGGCATACCGAACGGCCAGCGGGTACATTATAACCTTGAATTCTCGATCGGCACCTGCGGTTTTTCAAGGTAGTGTTGAAGCATGATACGACGCTCGGCCCATCTTTCCCGAATTACTCGTCTCCTGCGGCAATTCCCTGTTGTGGGCATCCTGGGAGCCCGCCAAATTGGGAAAACGACCCTCTCCAGAGAGATCCAGAAGGGCTGGAAACGACCATGCCACGCGTTTGACCTGGAGCGTCAGGCGGACGTTGGCCGCCTGGCGGACCCCGAACTGGCTCTCGGTCCTCTCAAAGGGTTAGTCATCCTCGATGAAATCCAGCGGCTCCCCAACCTGTTTCCCGAGTTGAGAGTCCTCGCCGACCGGCGACCGATACGCACTCGGTTCTTGATATTGGGCAGTGCCTCCCCGGAAATGCTGCGGCAAGGGAACGAAACGCTCGCAGGCCGCATCGCCTACTATTCGCTGGGCGGCTTCTCTTTGGATGAAGTCGGCATGCAGAATCACGAGAAGCTGTGGCTTCGGGGCGGCTTCCCCGATTCGTTCTTGGCGGCGTCCAATGCGAAAAGCCAGACGTGGCGTCAACAGTTCGTCTCGACTTTCCTGGAACGCGATATTCCTCAGTTGGGAATTCAAGTCAGCTCAACGACGTTGCGGCGTTTCTGGACCATGCTGGCCCACTATCACGGCCAAGTATGGAATGCATCCGAGTTCGGTCGGTCGTTCGGCGTCGCCGACAACACGGTGCGAAACTACTTGGACATCCTCTCCTCAGCGTTTGTCGTCCGCCAGTTGCAGCCGTGGCACGAGAATCTCAAGAAACGCCAGGTGAAGTCTCCCAAGGTCTACTTGAGCGATAGCGGGATTCTTCATTCTTTGCTTGGTCTCAACAACGGGGGGGACGTTGAGGTACACCCCAAGCTGGGTGCTTCCTGGGAAGGATTCGTGATTGCTCAAGTAGCGGCACTGCTGGACGTCAAGCCAGACGAGTGCTACTTCTGGGCCACCCATGCGGGAGCCGAACTCGATTTGCTGGTGGTCCGAGGCGGGAAACGATGGGGTTTCGAGGTCAAGCGGACTTCGTCCCCCAGAATGACTCCGTCCATGCGAACCGCTCTGGCAGACCTTACGCTCCAACGTCTGTTTGTGGTCCACGCTGGCGAACACTCCTTCGACATGGCGAAGAACGTCCGAGCGATTGGCCTGACGCACCTGCTAAACGAACTCAAGCCCTGGTGATGCACTCGCAGCTCGCTTGAGTGTCGAACGAAATCTTTGACCACCCACATCCGCCGTGCGCGCCAACAGCCTGCATTCGCCGCTGGCGTCGCCCCCACCCCGCCCTGTCCAGGCTTATCTTGGCACGTTCGAGTTCATTGCCGTCCATTCGCCTCGCGGGCAACTCAAACCGGGGCCCTCCAATGGCCGCCGAAATCCATCAGGAGCAGAGTGTCTGCTTCTTCCCGAATGAACCCCACGCAGTCGGCGGGCTCATCCATCCCACGTCGATGTAGTCTTCTAGGTGTGCTCAACGTGGAATGATTGCCGCTTTGAGTTTGGAAATCAACAGAGTAATGGGTCTCCTCCACCAAGATGAAAGCGGTCGCTCACGTTGAGCGACACAGGGTGGTGGTCGGGTGTTCGACTCAAGGCTGCACTTGTCAATGACCATCGGTATTTTATCACTCTGCGGCGCGAGTGCTAGATTCGTCGCTGCGAATTTTGTTTTCGTCGCGCGTGGTGCCTGCCGTGAAGAGGGATCGCCCTGTGGCGATACCGCGGTGTGACCGGCATCTTCGGACTGGCTCTCGTGCGCCGCCGGTGTGTCACGCGATTCCCGTTGCTTGCGCAGTGCGCGCTCGAGACTTTCACGGCCGCGACGACGTTTCTCGCGCGGCGCGCGTTTTTGTTCCACCTTCGTCAGGTAACCACGCACTTCCAGCGCCCGGCCGATGGCGCGACGATCCACTTCGTCCGCCGCGTCAGCTTCCAACACCTCGCTGTCCCCGAACCCCAATTCGTGACGTGCCTCCTGCCGCTGTCGCGTGACATCCTCGGTGAAGCTGGCTCGCTCCTGGAGCGTGATCGGCGCGAGGCTGGCCCAACTCTCGTCGGGTGTCCCGCCGCGGGCACCCCAAGGACGGCTGATGCTATTGGTCAGCTGGCGGGCCGCGTCCAGATCACGGCGAGTCCACTGTTGCGGATGCCCTTCGGCCAAGGCGTGTTGGTGCGTGTACGTTATATTGACGGCATTGGACCGTTCCAGTTGCCCGTTGTATTGGGGATAACCGACCGGCGAGAAGAGCTGCAGGGCTTCCCAGGCCAACATCCAGCCACGGGTAGCCGCACCAGGCAGGTTCGTCGTACACGTTCCGGGTGCGCGGACGAAGGGGCACGTTGGGGTCGGGCAGCCGACCGATTACCTCCTCCCACAGGTGCCGGCGGTACCGGCCAGATCGCCAGCAGGTCCTTCTGACCGGTACGCTGCACGAACGAGCGGTGCAGCGCCATGTCGTCCCGTTCGTGCTTCTCTTCGCACAACCGAGCCCATTGCCACTCGTTCGTTTCGTGGGCAACTCAATCCTCGGCTCTCCCATCGCCACCGAACGTCGCTCGGGAGCAGAGTGTCTGGTGCAGAACGCTTCTCTTTGGGAAGCATAACCACCAGCAGCGAAGCGCAAGCAGAACTCAACGTAACAGCGACCGATCGGTGCCGCAGGAAGACGCCGAAGTCAAAATAACACAAAAACCTTTGGCCGCGCTCGGAGTACGTCTTATTGACTCGGGGACCTTAATAGGTGTCTGCTTCTTGTCCTCCTACAACGGACCTAGAGGCCCGGCTTCTGTGGGATCGAATGGCTCACCGAGTTCCACTCGCTCATAGGATCCGAACAATCCGATGAGTCTTTCGTAATCCGAGGCCGCGCGACGAGCTTCGGCAGCATTCATTCTGCTGGCTGCCTGAACGGCTTTTCCAGCGGCCGCCGCTGTGCACTGATTGGCGTCGGCAGTCGTAACACCGTGCGCCATGCCGGCCAAGATACAACAGTCTGCAGCTTTCGCAAAACACAGGACAATCTCCGCCGTGTCTATGGTCTTGAAGTCCGGCGTGCCAAGAAGACTAGCCATTGCCTCGGCAGTGCGCGGCACAATATCAACGGGAGCGGCCGGCAAGCGAACGAATTCCTCCAGGCATGCCAACGCGTGTTGCAGAGTCTCGATGTGCTCCATATTGTATCTGAGCATAACTCGACGAGCCGCTCTAAAGGCAAAGGCGACGATAGCGCGCAACGGCAAGGCATTAATCTCTGTCAAAGTAGGTAGAAGCGTATTCATTGCCATTCTTGCGTCCGCTAAAAAAGTGCGATAATCCCATCCCCCCTGTTGCCTCGCCTAACTCCTTGTAAAGCGCGATTAGGATCTCCTGCGTCTTTTCCCAAATGTAAGGAAGCCCTGGGACCCCGTCCCGCAATTGCCCTTGCTGCTTCGCTGCTCGCTCCATTGACGCGAGCTTGCCCTCATAGTACTCAATGTCGCGATTTATGTCTTCCAGCGGCCGGCCAGTCATAAAGATCGCGCCACCAATTGCGGCACCGCCGACCAAAACCTGCCCGGCCGTAACTTCAAAGGTGCCGATCACGACAGTCGTGCCAACTACTTCTCCGCCTACGGTAACGGCCCCTACAGTGCCGGTTATCGGTATGCTGATAACTGGTGCCGACCCGATTGCCCCAATCGCGGCTATTCCCCCAGCTGCTGTCAATGCTCCTGCGGAAACGATTAGGGCGCCCTTCTGGGTGTTTCGAATCCATGGGTCCATTCGGATCGAGGGCATCGTAGGAATAGGCATTGAGAAAATCGTCGGTCCCGGCGATGGTCGCTGCCAGGCTCGCCCGCTTGCCCGCGGCGTTATACGTGCTCTCAAGAATCACCCGCGGCACACCGGACGTGCCGTTGTTGTCGACCGAAATCACGCGGCCCAGATGGTCATAGGCGATCGCATAACTGCTGTCCGGATCCGAGGCGGCCGTGAGTTGACCGGCGGCATCATAGGACTACGTCAAGGTGCGCACCAGGCTGCCGGCCGTGGCCGCCGACACGTCGCCGTCCATTCGCGACACATTGGTCCCGCCTTGCGCGCCGCCAAACGTCACGCTCCAGGGACCGCCGGCATTGCCGGTGACCGTCACGTTGTCGACGCTGCCCAGTGCTTCCAAGGCCGCTTCCACCTGCGCGGCGGTGGCGCTGCAGGCCAGCGGCGCCGTGACAAAACCTTCGAAGGCCAGCCGCAGCGTGCCGCCGGTCGCGTTGCTCAAAGTGACCGTCTGCACCTCGTCACTGCCGCTGCTCCCCTGCGTGTCGGTGGCTTCGATCTCCGTCTTGCCCCCCATCGACGAGACGTTGGTGGTGTCGATCGTAATCTGCGCCAGATTCGCCGCGCCCAGCACGCCCTGGAACTCCAGTCTCCATTGCTGGTCCGAGGAGGTGTCCTGCAGCTTGGTGACGACCACGTCCCCGGCAGCGATATTGGACAGGGCCTCCAGGGCACTTTGCACCGCCGCCGCCGTGGCGTTGTAGCTGATGGCCGACGTGGTCTGGCCAGCGAACGAGAGCGTGAACGTGCCGCCGTAGGCGAACACCGTGGTGTAGCCGACGCGCTGCACCTCGTCCCGCGTGCCGCCCTGGGTGGTGGTGGCGATGGCCAGCTCCGGGCCCGGATCGGCGCCGCTGCGCCACTGTTGGCTGGTCAGCTGATCCAGTTGATCGTAATAGAATCGCAGCACGCGGCCGTTGCGGTCCCGCACCTGGGAAAGATTCCCGGCCAGGTCATAATCGTAGGATCGCCAGTCGCCTGACTCGTTGGTCTCGATGGTCAACCGGTTTAGTCCGTCGTACGCATACGTCGTTTGATTCCCCACCGGATCGGTCAGACTCAACAGATTTCCGGCCGCATCATAGCTGTAGGAAATTGAGCCGCCACCAGGCTGCGAAACACCCGTGAGCCGCTGGAAGTAATCGTAGGCATAGGTGGTCACCGGGGCCGTGAGCGGTTCGCCCCCATCCGGATCGGGGGCCGTGACCTGCGTAATCAGGTCGGCCAGGTTATAGGTGTACGTGGTCTGATGGCCCAGTTCATCGGTGATGCCCGTGCGGCGACCACGCGCATCGTATTGCAGGGTCGTGTCACGCGCGAGCGGGTCAGTCACCTTGGAGAGTAGTGTGTTGGAGCCGTATTCATAGACGGTGACCGGCGCGGTTAAGGAACCGCTGCCATCCGGATCAGGCAGGTCCTTGCGGGTCAGCCAGCCGCGATTGTTATACGTGTAATCGGTCACGTGATTCAGGGCATCTGTTTCTTGGACCAGCGGGTTGACGGCGTTGTAGGCATACGAGGTCTGAGCGCCGCTGCGATCGGCCTCTCTAGTGATCCGTCCGAGTGCATCATATGTGAAGCTGGCCGCGTGAGCCAGTTCATCGGTATCGCTGGTGATGTTGTCGGCCGCATTGTAGCCCAATGTGCGGGTCGAACTGTCGGGATTCGTTAGCGTGGTCAGCCGAGCATAGCTGTCGTAGCTGTAGTAGCTGTAGGGTGTGACAAGCTCGCCGGGTCACGCTTTCCACGATCGGTGACGATTTCGGCGAGCGCCGGCACACCAGAATGCGTTCGGCACAATGTTGACGGCGTTGTAGGTATACGAGGTTTCGGCACCGCGCGATCGGTCTCTCTGGTGAGCCGTCCGAGTGCATCATACGTGAAGCTGGCAGCGTGAGCCAGTTCATCGGTATCGCTGGTGATGTTGTCGGCCGCATTGTAGCCCAATGTGCGGGTCGAACTGTCGGGATTCGTTAGTGTGGTCAGCCGAGCGTAGCTGTCGTAGGCCAAGGAAGTGACCGCCGCCGACAACGGACCCGCGCCATCCGGATCCGGCAGAGTCACACTGGTCGGCAGACCGTGACTGTTATACGTATACGAAGTCGTCTTCCCTGCCGCATCCGTGGCGCTGGTGAGATTTCCGGCCGTGTCATAGGAAAAGGACATGGTGCGGCTCAGTACGTCCGTGGCCGTGCTCACTCGATGCAGCGACGTGGTATAGGTCCAGGTGGCGGAGTAACCATCTGGGTTTCTTTGATACACCAGGTCTCCAGCGGCATTGTAACCCAGCACGGTAACGGGACTGGTAATTGGTCTGATTACCGTGGGTGTCCGAGAGCGTATAGGTCTGATTGGCGTTCTGTACCAGCGTCGAGTAGGTCCCGTCCCCCTCGGCGTGCAGAAAGCCCCCCGCGCCGTCGCTGGCAAACCACAAGGTGGTGCCGTCACCGTGGACCAGCAGCGCGCCGTTACCCTGGATGGCCAATGCATCGAGTCCCGAGAGCTGCCAGCCGCGGCCGAAGGGGGCCGACGAACTGTTGCGGTTCACCATGTCCTGGCTCCCCGTAAAGGTGTGGACCGTGGAGCTGCCATAGACCGTCGTCACGTCCATCGACCAGTCGTAGTGGCCGGTGGCCAGCGCGGCGGTGTTGGCCGGCAAGGGAAATCGCAGGGTGTCGCCCGACGTGATGCCGTAGGTGTTGTAGGTATACAGCGTGCCGGCGGTGCCGCTGAACGTCAGCTGCGCCTTGATCTGGCTGGGCACGCCCAGGCCGGGACGCAAGGAAGTTTCCACCACGGCGATCGCATTGGCCTGCGTGTCCGACTGATAGACGAGCGATACGCCCGGCGTGATCGGCTGCACCTGCTCCAGGCCGCCGGAGAGCAGCGTCAGGTCCTGGCTCGAGCCGTCCTGATTGGTGCGCGGGCCCAGGTAACCGCCCGCGGCGATCGAGGCAGTGACGATGTTGCTGTTGTCGGTCCCATCGCTCACGCGATACGAGAACTGGTCGAAGCCCATATAGCCGCCGGTCGGCGTGTAGGTGAATGTGCCCTCCGAGCCGAAGTTGCTGAGCGACCCGTGGCTGGGTCCCGCCACCAGTGACGCGATCAAGGAACTCCCTTCGGGATCCCAGTCGTTGGCCAGCAGCGTGGTCCCCTGGCTGGTAACGGTCAGGGCGGAAGCGACGGAAGCAGACACCCTGCTTTCCATCCACCCTGCTTTCCATCCACGCTGCGGGCCCTCCGACGATCGTCCACTGCCGCAGGCCGAGCGTGCTCAGCGGTGACATCATTGCTTGTTCGGTGACATACGTATGTCACCGGCACCCTGCCGTGGCGGGTCTTGCATGTGGCTTGGAATCGGGTAAGATGACGGCGGTTCTGGCGAGCGAAAGGCGGGCAATCACTTTCTCTTGCGCCAGTGGTTTCCGAGCGTCCCCACAGGTCCCTCAGCGGACGCGGGTGCTACGGGCACTGCCCGCACACGGAGGGATTGCCTCATGGTCGCCTACGCTCGTCGTAAATTGTTGGGTCGTGATCGCCGAGCCGTCTATCACTGCCGCGCCCGTTGCGTGCGCCGCGCCTTTCTCTGTGGCCGGGACGCCCTGACCGGCCGCGACTTCTCCCATCGCCGCGATTGGATCCTGGTCCGGGAAGAACAGCTCGCGGGGCTGTTCGCCATCGAAGTCGAATTCCACGCGGAACTGAGCAACCATCTGCATCTGATGCTCCGCTCGCGGCCCGATGTGGCCCGCCGCTGGTCGCCCCACGAGGTGGCCCGCCGCTACTTGACCGCCATGAAGATCGCCAAGTGCATGTCGGACGAACTGCCGCAAGTCAGCGACAAACGCATCGAACAGGTCGTGCGGGACAAGAAGCGGATCAAGCAGTTGCGGCGTCGGCTGAGCAACATATCCTGGTTTATGGGAATCCTGTGCGAAAACATTGCCCGCCGCGCCAATCAAGAAGACGAATGTACTGGCCGGTTCTTCGAGTCTCGCTTCAAGTGCCGGGAATGTGTCGGATTCGCCGGCATGTTGGTCTGTGCGTTGTATATGGACTTAAACCTCATCAAGGCCGGTGAAGCCGTTTCGTTGCGCTCGTCCCGCTACACGTCGGCCTATCAGCGGATCATGGCGCAAGAGGAGCGTTCCAACAGTCCGAATCGAGCGGATGGCTGGCTGGGAGAGCTGACCCTGCGTGAAGGGACGCTCGAAGACGAGACGATCGCGTTCACCTCCCGCTGGGGCCGCCGCGCATCGGATCTGGGACTGCTGCCGATCTCGCTGGAGAGTTACCTGCGGTTGCTGGAGTGGACCGCTCGGCAACTGCGCAGTGGTCAGCGCAGTACGGTTCCCAAGGACGTCGAGACGTTGTTGCATTATATGGATGTGAACGAGGAGGCTTGGCTCGATACATTCCAGCGTTACGAGAGCGTCTTCTGCCACGCCGTCGGTTCGCCCGCGGCCCTGGCCGAAGTAGCACAACGGATGGGCCGCCGTTGCCTGAAGGGAATGTCCGCTTGCCGCCGGCTGTTTGCGTAAAGCCCACGTCGCTCGCTTGATCGTCGAAAATAAATATTGACCGCCCACTTTCGCCGCGCTCGCCGTGCGCGCCGACAGCCTGCATTCGCCGCTGGCGTCGCACCCACCCCGCCCTGTCTATGCTGTTCTTGGCACCTTCGAGTTCATTGCCGTCCATTCGCCTCGCGGGCAACTCAATCCGGGGCCCTCCAACGTCCGCCGAAAATCCATCCGGAGCAGAGTGTCTGCTCCTTCTGACCCTACACCTACGTCTTTTCCACCGTTCCATGCCGATCACCATGAGGCCGACGCTCCCGTAGTTGCTACTGGAAGCAATGGAAGAATCCACGAACCCCGGATCGCGAATTTGAAGAAGCTTGGTACCCGGGAGAAGGAAGCAGTCACACACGGTGTCAGCAGCAAAGGCCCGTGAGTGATGTCATCGAGCCAAGCAGTGCACGAGGCATTGTCGGTCATTTCTCCAGGAGTCTGGACTGGCGAGTCTATTAGAGATCTGGAGCAAGCTTACTGCCAAGAAGCGAATCGCCTAGTGCGGACCCGCTTGCTAGGTGCTGTGGGAGGGGTCCGCAGCAATGCGGCTCCAATCCCGATCTTTGTTCGGCACTTCTTCTGCCCAGAAGGCTAGTTTCAATTCTGTTTCAAAGCCCCGCCAAAGGTCGAGATAAACCCAACCTACTCTTTCGCCCGACCTACTTGACTACCATCCATATTATGTGTCAAGGATTCGTAGAAAATATTCCACTCGGATAGTGCATTAACTCGGACTTTCTCGGTGATTAGCAACCTTGTTCTAGGAAGAGTTATTCCTTGTCTGTTGTGATAGTGGTTGAACGCAATTTCCCAGGTTGCGTAAAGATCTGCGGTGGCCGTATTGTTAGTGCAGGTTCCTTGCATTTTGCCGGTGAGGAGTTGAGTAGCCATCAGTTCGATTGCAGCCGTATATCGATCCGTATTTTCGCCATAGACATCTACCCCTTGGTTCCACGCCGTTTCGGCGGCATGAAAAGCCGACGCCATGCCGAATTGCGCATGGTGGCCATTGTCACGACAAGTCTCTTGGGTCAACCCATTCACCCATTGGGTCGGATTGAACCAGAATTCCATGTCGTTACGAGCACCGTCTGAAGTAAGATAAAAGTAATCACGGCTTCGAGATCGAAGCCTTCGAATTCCCAAGTTGAATTCGTTTTCGTCCTCACAGAAAACAGCAATGCTCATCATGGCGTCGATCTGCGTTAAATCGACATTCCCATTCCATGTGCTCATTTTGTTCAAAACTGGATAAAACGCGTTCTTGAACATGGCTTGAACGCTTGCCATATCAGCCGTTGCCCAACCGGAATAACCTCGCATGATTTCGGCAGTCGGGCCCAAGAGACGCCAATCCAGCCTCCTTGCAGCAGATTTTGACCATCTACGGGCGTGTAACCTTTGAATGTTCTTCCCCAGATGTTAAGGATGCCAATTGCGTTTTTCGCATACGTTTCATCGCCCGTGTAATACCAGGCAAGAGCGTTTGCATACGCTGTTTTCCCATCATCCTTTTGACCGCTTTCATCCGTCGGGGCAGTCGCATTTTGGCTTGGTTTCGCCAACTTTCTCATTTCGCGAAATTTGCCGGCCCAAGGCTGTTCTCCAGCCGCTATTTTCGTCTTCACGAAATCGAGTTCGGCCTTCCCATGGACGGCGCCAGGATGAACAAACGTCATCTGAGCAAAGGCAGAAGAAAGCCCACAACTCACATAAACCACCAGAAATGGAAGCAAAGCTAGCGGAGGTCTACCGAAAAACGCGGTTTTTTTCATTTCGTTGTCCGCGGCAAAGGCGATATCGATATGGGGCGATGCGGCGCCACCGCTGGCAAAATCACAGAATGGAATTGCGCCATTTCCGGCACACGATCCACCATTCAAGTGCTCCTCACTGGCTGCCGAACCTATGATTGTCCAGAACGGCCTATCCCGAATACAATAGCCCGGGAATAGGCCGACCGTCGCGGCGGCCTATCCCGCCTGGAACCAACCTCGAATTATCGTCTCAAGCCTCTGCCTGTCAAGCATTTGAAGTGCGATTCGCGGGTTGCCGGTCGCCGCGATCGGTTGACCTGGATAATGCCCTATTGGCGCGCTGGATAGGCCGACCAACTGGGTCGACCTATCACGTCCCTACCGGCGACGTCATCGCACATCCAAAGTTGTGTCGCCGAACAAGTAGATCATCGCGTCTCCGGATCATCGCCCCGGCATAGCCCGACCGGCGCCGCTACGGCCGATCCAGGAGGCTGCGAACCCCGCAACCGCCGCGATTCAGCACGAGCGTAAAGATCATGGTGGTGCTCACATCCTTGTGCCCAAGCAGTTCTTTACACTGTCCGGATGTCGTTACGGGGCTGTGAGCCAGTCACGCTAGTCCCATCTCTGCCTGCGCCACAACATGCTCTGCAGCAAAGCGATCTCATCGCGGTTGGCTTCGGGCACGGGCTGACGCGGGGTATGGTGGGTGGTAGAATCATCGAGCTGCTCCTTGTCGCGTGTGATACTGGCATCAGTCGCGAGCGTTGAGCCTTCCACGGAAGTCATTGTGACAACTTCATCCGACATTGGGCGGGGAAGGAGATTGGAGGCGAGTCTGACTATGTGCTATCGGCCAGCGTTTTTCTCAGTCGTTGTTGTGGCGTTCGTGTGCCAGGTTGTTCTCGCCTCCGAACCCTCACAATCCGCACAGAGTGTGCCGCGAGTTGCACGCAAGGACAGCTACTTCGGTATTCACTTCGACTTGCATCCGAGCAAGTCTGATACGGAGTTGGGCCGGGATGTCAGTGAAAAGAACATCCGCGAGTTCCTGCAACGAGTCGGGCCAGACTTCGTTCAATACGATTGTGTCGGCGTGCCGGGCTACTCCGGATACCTTACCAAGATTGGCTGGCCCGCACCGGGTATCGTGCAGGATTCACTGGCGGTCTGGCGCAAAGTCACCCGCGAGGAGGGCGTGGCACTGCTGATCCACTACTGCGTGCTCTGGAACCAAGCCGCCGTCGAGCACCATGCGGACTGGGCCGTCGTAAACGCTCAAGGCGAACCGGAACAGGAAGTGCTCAGTATCTTCAGCCCGTTTGCCGAACAGTTGCTCATTCCACAACTGAAGGAAGCCGCCACACTTTATGACCTCGATGGGGCCTGGATGGACGCGGACGCTTGGATAGCACGACTCGACTACTCGCCCCTGGCGCTGGCGGAATGGACACGCCAGACCGGTCAAGATACGGCACCCAAGTCGCGTGCAGAGCCTCGGTGGGCAGAATGGAAGATGTTCCAGCGTCGCGAATTCGAAAAATACCTTGGCCGGTATGTCGACGCCATTCACGCACACAGTCCCAAGTTCCAGATTAGCTGCAACTGGATGTACTCTCTACTGTCTGGCGTGTGGCCCGTGGGCAGCTCTGTGGATTACCTTTCCGGCGACTATTCCCAGCACAACTCCGTGGATGAAGCGTGCGCGGAGGCTCGCTATTTCGCGAGCAACGGTAAACCGTGGGACCTGTTGGCGTGGGGCTTCAACAAACATGGACTGAAGTGCGCCACGCAACTCCAGCAGGAAGCCGCAGCGACGATCATGCAGGGCGGTGGATGGGGTATCTACTACACGCCCACGCGCGCGGGGCACATTCCCGAACAAGTCACGGCCATCGCCGGCGAAGTGGCTGACTTCTGCCGCGCCCGGCAGGCTGTCAGTTTTCAAAGCACGACCGTGCCGCAGGTGGCGCTGTTGCAGTCGGCCGAAACGTACTGGGACGAAGCCGACGGTGCCGTGTTTGGACGCGCCGGTTGCCGGGAAGTCACCAAGGGTGCGCTCTTCGCACTGCTTGAATTGCACTACTCGGTGGACATCCTGGCGGAACATCAAATCGGTCCGCGGCTCCAGGAGTTTCCGGTGGTCGTCATTCCCGACGCCTACAAACTGACCGACGACTTTCGCCGGTCGCTGCTGGATTACGTGGACAACGGCGGCAGTCTGGTGCTGCTTGGCGAGAAATGTGCGCGGCTGTTCGAGCCGGCACTCGGTGTGCAGTTTGTAGGCGCGCCCAATCAAAGCGGAGTGCTGGCCAGCGGCGATGGACAAAGCGTCTCGTGGACTGACGGCTGGCAGAAGGTGGTTGTATCCAGCGCAAAGGTTGTCGGCGAACGATTCGAAACCACCGAGGCGCGGTCGGAACGAGAACCGGCGGCCACTCTGGTCACGCGGGGCAAGGGCCGTATCGCGGCCATCTATGGACCGGTCGCTTTGAAGTACGTGCAAGAACGTCCGGTCGCTATCCGCGAACTCGTGGGAACCGTCATGCGCGAAGCGTTTTCGCAGCCGGTGGTCACCGTGGACGCCCCTGCTCACATGGAACTCGCCGTGCGCCGGACGCATGATGGCCTGCTGAGCGTCCACTTCCTGAATTTGGCAAGGGTGCAGCGCGGCGATACTGAATTCCCGCCCATGAATCCCTATCCCGCCGCAGGACCGTTTACGGTGCGTCTCCGCTCGCCGGAAAAACCATCAGCCGTGCAGTGGGAGCCGGAAGCACAAGCGATCGAATGGTCGTGGCGCGACGGCATCCTCACCGCAGTCATTCCCGGCCTGCACATCCACGGCGTGGTGCTGGTGGAATGAACTAAGCCCATTACGTTCTCAACCCGCGATACCATGGCCCCGCGAGGCGTTCATGGGTCCCCTTCGTGTGGCACAGTCCACTTGAGCGGTTATGGTCAGTTCGTGATGGGCTGGCTTGGCGAGTTGTGCATTTGAAGCAGGCACCAGCTCGAACAAGGCCTTGGTCGCTGCGTTCCGCACGGTATCACTACCACGAGCGGGGTTTTTGCGATTGCACGTGCACCGTGGTGATGAAATCGCGGGACGCGGTGCCAGCGAGTCCCGCGATGGACGTTGCGTAATCACAGGAGCTTACGCGAAGGGCCATGGGTGGTGGTTTGATCGTCCTCCACCACACCTGTTGGCACATGAAACCCGCATCCCATGTATCCTCGAGCATGGCCTTGAGTGCCGGCTGGTCCATGTTGCCGTCGGTGAAACCACCGTCACGCGCCATCGAACAGGCTTGCGTTGTCGCGTTCCAGACAGTGGTGGGTACCGAAGCCGCGGCCAAGTGGGGTGTTCAGGACTATTGGACCGAGGTGTGGGATGCGACCGCGCAACAGTGCAACGTGGCCGTCGAAAAGAGCGGGGGCGGAGTGTGAAGAACTGCGCACACGCGATTGAGCAGCCTGTCCGCACCCAACGGTTCCGCGTCGTCATCCACATCCTTGCCCTGTCAGACGGCATGGCACGGCTTTCCTGGTCGAGGCCTGGGGGGCGTCCCGCGCCCTAAAGCGGTGCAACTGACGATACGGGCACCGGCGATCGGTCCGGCTGCCGTCAGGATTCCTGTACCAGCTCCCATTCGATCTCGTTGCACCATGCGTCGGTCGCGTGCATGCGAAGCGTCCCCAGGCCGCTCCGCAGCACCCACTGATTTGAGTGGCCGCGGTATCGAACGAACAGCTCCAGCGCCGGTGCGGCGTCGAAATCTGCAACCATCCACCAGTAGCCTTTGCCAAGCTGTTGTCCAGAAGCCTGCCGCAACGATGACGGAGCACACTCCTCCTGGCACACGCAATACGCACCTTCCCGCGCGGCCGTCTGCACCACCGCCTGCGTTTCCGGCGGACACGACGAACCGCAGAGGATCAACAGAGCAACTCCCTGCAAATCCCGGGGCGTCGCAGAGGCGTCGAACGAGCGACGTTGTTGAGCGGAGTGATCAGCGGATGCATGTGGGTCTCCCGGCGCGAAGGGTTACGCCGCTGCGCGAGACGGGGAGCCGTCTCGGGGTGATGCTCGACGCCGCCCACGACGTTCTGGCGGGCGATCGCCTGATGCGCGTACTCGATTGCCTTGGCGTTCTCTCCTTTGCGGGATCTATGAGAAGTCGTCAAGAGCGGAGTATTTTCTGTGAACCTTTCCGGAGCCTCGGCCGTCTAAGTGAGACAGACACACGATCGAAGGGTGGTCGTGAACAGAACAAGGGCGCTGACAATAAAGACTTTACGAGCGAGTTTCATATCCGAACGAAGAGGGACTGGTCGCCTCGCCTGCAGGAGCGCGAATACTCCCGCCCTGCGTTTGTGCTTGTGACACTCGATGGAGTTGTCGCGGGATCATTTAGCAGCCCGGTATCACCAGCGTAAGTGACACCGGTTTTTTTGTGCCCGGACCAGAACTTGGGTTGGCAGCGGAGACGCGGGCGGTAAGGCGGCTGCCTACAAAGTCGCTTCAAGTGGGTTCGAATCCCACCGGCACGACTTGCTGACGCGGCGGCGTAGCTCAATGGCAGAGCACCGGAAAGTCTCTGATGTGCACCCTCGTCGGTCACCAAACCACACTCGACTGCCGGTTCGGAGTACATGGCAAACGATCGGAAGATCTAGCGGGTTCGAGTCCCGCCCCGTCCGTTCCGAAGGTACAAAGGGACGGGTTCTCCGGCCAACGCCTCGTCGAGTGCGATTACACGATCCGACTGCCGGTGTGGAGTACATCCACGAACTGGGCTGAGGGCAACCTCGCCGGTAGCCACGGAAGTGGGAGCTTCCAGCGTCTCTGACGCGGCAACTCTGCCCACCCTTCGTCGGATCACTTTTCCTGGAGAGGAGGTCACGATGGCCAACAAGACGCTGTTTTCGAGCATCAAGAGCAAGCTATTGCGCACCGACACTTGGAACGAGGCCGGTGGACGCGCCTACAAGTTCTCGCCGAAGCATGCACTGGCGCAGCTGGCGGCGACCGGCTGCTTCAACGGCGTGTACTACGCGAGCGCCGAGAGCCAGCTCGACGAGATGCGCAGGCTGATCGACCAGGTCGACGACAACGTCTTCCTGGCCAAGCTGGCGGTCTACGCGCGTGAGCGGGCTTTCATGAAGGACATGCCGGCGGCGCTGCTGGTCGTGCTGTCGAAGCGTGACACGGATTTGCTGCACCGCGTATTCCACCGCGTCGTCGACAACGGTCGCGTCCTGCGCACGATGTTCCAGATGGTTCGATCGGGGCAATTCGGCCGCACGAGCCTGTCGTCTTCGCTGCAGCGAGCTTTCCAGCACTGGCTGAACGAAGCATCTGTGGGCAAGTTGCTGTCGGCTTCGATCGGGAACGATCCGAGCCTGCGCGACGTGCTGCGGCTGGCGCGGCCGACGCCGAAGGACAACGAGCGACGTGCGCTGTTCGGTTGGCTGACGGACAAGGAGACTGACAAGTGGGCTCCGGCAACCGTGGCCGACCTCCCCGCGCAGGTCCAGGCGCTGAGCGCGTACCGCAACGCAGACACCGCCGAGGCGCAGGCGCTGATCGCCGGCGACCTGCAGGTTCGTTGGGACCTGCTGGCTGACGCGGCCAAGGGCCCGCTGGTCTGGAAGGCCATCGCCCGCCAGATGGGTCCGCAGGCACTGCGGATGAACCTCAACACGCTGCTGCGTCACGAGGTTCTGGCGGATCGCGAGATGGTGGATTACGTGGCGGGCCGCCTGGCGGACGCGGACGAAATCCGTCGCTCGCGGCAGTTCCCCTACCAGTTCCTGGCCGCGTACCTCAGCACTGCCACGGAAGTACCCCAGCAGATCCAGATGGCGCTGCATCAAGCTGCCGAGATCGCTTGCGGCAACGTGCCGGAGCTGCCGGGCGGGGTCGTCATCGGTCTGGATACCTCCGGTTCGATGAGCTGCCCGGCCACCGGTTACCGGGGCCGAGGGGCGACGACGAAGATGCGGTGTGTCGATGTGGCGGCGTTGTTCGCCGCAGCGATCCTGCGTCGCAATCCGGACAGCGTGGTCGTTCCGTTCGACACCCAAGCGTACGACGTCCGCATCGATCCGAGCGACTCGATCCTGAGTCTATCGGAGCGGCTGGCGAAGTACGGTGGCGGTGGAACGAACTGCTCGCTGCCGTTGTACCAGGCGAACACGAAGTTCAGCCAGCGAGCGTTCGCCGGCTGCGTGCTGGTCAGCGACATGGAGAGCTGGGTTGGTACGGGCCGCCACGGTTCGACCGCCGTGATGACCGAGTGGCAGAAGTTCGTACAGAACCAGAAGCGGCTGGGCGTCACCGCGCCGAAGCTGGTCTGCATCGACATCCAGCCCTGCGGTTCGACGCAGGCTCCCGAGCGCGACGACATCCTGAACATCGGCGGTTTCAGTGACGCCGTGTTTAACGTCGTGGCCTCGTACCTGAGCGACGACTCGGCTAGGTTCGTCACCGAAATCGAGTCGATCGAGCTGTAACGGGCTCTGTCGCCAACCAATACCGCCCCTGGTCCGAGCAATCGGGCCAGGGGCGTTCATCTAAGCCCGGAAATCGGCGGCAGGATTCCCTGATCTCCCGGACTTGGTCCTGTTGGATCAAAACCGAGTTTCCCTGCCGAACCTGGGCCGTATGCTGTTGCAGCAACTCCCCGCGCGGTCGAAGACCTTCTTGATCTTGTTCAGAAGGTCGCAATCTCTTCCGGTTCGACAGCGAGATGCTTGGCGAGAGATTCAAGCGTCGTCTTCCGGACGCGAGTCACCTTCCCTTGCTCAATCCGAGCGATCGTCTTCGCAGCAACATCAGGCTCGAAGTCTTCCCGCCGAAGACCTCGTTGCTTGCGGAGCCGGCGCAGTGCCGCGCCGAACGAGCGATCTTCCTGCAATCGCCTCTTGGCGAGTGCTCGTCGGTACGCAGGATCGTATTCGTAGAGAATGGCGTCCACCGCTGCTTCGTAGTTTCCAAATTTCACGGTCTGACCGCCATCAGTCACCAAGAGGTCGTTGAAGTCCGGCTCCGTCCCATCTCCCGACTTCTCAAAGGCCGAGCATGGCACAGTCAGCGACCCCAGGTTGCCTCGCCACAGCGTGATTGTCCGGGTTGCCTCGTTCACGAAGCCACCGATCAGCAGGTCGGCGCGATTCCTGGCCTCCAAGACCTGCGCCAGTTCTTCCGCGGAAATAAACCCACCGTCGACGGCGAACGCAATTCGTCGAAACAGCGACGACAGCACGGGGATCGTCTTCATGTCGAGTGCGTGGATGAACACTCCGATTCCCAACGTGGCCGGGGCGAATAGAGCACGCTTCACAAGCGCATCGGTCAGATCGCTTGTGTAGCTGATCCACACAGAGTCCTTCGATGCATGCGCAACGGCGTCGTGAAGATCTCTCGCCGATCTAACGACATATGGCCGCAATCCGGCGAATGCCGCAGCATGCCTCGAGCGTCGTTCCAGCAGAATCATCGAACAGTTGGGCTGCTTCTCTTTCAACGCCATCGCACTACTCTTCGTTCTCTTGGCCGGAAACCGGGTTGTCCGGGTACATCTCGTCCCACGTATCGCGGAGCTGTTGCCAATTCGCCTCGGATTCGACGAGTGCGACCAGTTCGTCTGGCACTTCGGACGGGTCGGGAGAGTCGTCCATGAATGCCCCAGTCCTCAAGTCGATGCGCCATGCATCTGTTCCTCGAATGACCGTGACGTGGGGCGGCTCACGGGTTTCCTTGTCGCGGATCTTCACCTTCCAGCGGGCCTTCTGCAGGGCCGCGGTCAACGGCAATGTGTATGCCACGTGCAAGCCCTTGCAAGGTGATTCATCGCTCCCGTCACCACCCCAACGTCGGTCCAACCACCCAAGAATATGTCCTGTTTCACTAAAAGTCAATACAGGACATTCAGGACAGTATTCATGCTGCCGCAGGAGTACCGGTTTGTAAGGGTCCGACTCGAAGGGCGGGGAACTGGAGATCTGGCTCAGCAGAAGTAGGGTGAATCGGTGTCGTTCTGATAGGTTTGCGCACTCAGGTCAGAACGTCCTGCGTCAATCTCACAGTTCAGCGAGATGTCCCAGACGCCGCTGTCCGCTTCAGTCCGAAGCGTCGGGGGCCGATTGTCGCCCCCAGATCGCCTAGGGTCAAGTGACCGACGCGATTTGCCGAACCCAGACTCTCTGGGTAACGGTAATGCGTTTGGTCCACTTGGGAATCACGCCGGGCGAAACGAGTATGTTCGACCGATTGTGGTACTCCTGCCCGTCGTCGATCGGCATCACGACGGCAGTATTATGTTGGCGCCACCGCAAGGCCACAGCGATTCGCCAGCGAGGGAAGAAACTGGTTGATTTCCGTTGCGAGGATTTCGAGTTTTTTGCGGATCATGTCAAGGCCGTGGGCTTTGCCAGGGGCGACCTGGCCGGCGAAGCCGTAGTAGAAGTCCAACCGCACGTCGGCCGCCATCACCGGCATGGCCGCGCGGGCGTTTTCCTGTTCATCCAAAAGTACCTGCTGCCAACGAGCATAAAGCGAGCGGGCTTCCGCCACGTCCCCGGCGATCTGGTCCGGAGCGTTCGCTAGCGCGAGAAGCTTGTCCCGGAGCAGGCAGGATTCGTAGTAATTGGCGGTGCTTCGGCAGGTGTGATAGAACCAGCGCAGAGTCGAGGCCTCGGCATCGTAAGCCACGCGGTCTGTCGTGGGAGCCAGGGGGTCGGCCAGATTGATTTCGGCGACCGCCATGGCGAGCGAGTCCGCCATTCGGCGATAAAACCGGGCGAAGGTGGGGACATCGCCGGTGGGGGGCAGGACGAAACTTGCTCCACCGCTCATCGTGAATTCATCCGGGATGGGGGCGGTCGGGTCAACGCACATCGGGTGAGCCGGCCCCAGGTAACAGACGCCGGTAAAATAGGGGCCGATTTCAGGAGAGTCGTCGATGGCTTGGGACGCATATTGCCAAGCTTTTCTCAAATGCGGACCAGCTTTTCGACCAGCGATACGGTCGGCGAATCGTTGCAGGAACTGCTCGGCATCCGGGGCGGGCTGCCACCAGAAGTAGCTGAACACTTCGGCTGTGCTCGCGCCCCAACACGGAACAAACCAGGGGAACACCCAGGCGCCGTCGATGTCGCTGGCCGTCATTGCATCGGCACGTCGTACCCAGCGATCCAGGCACGGCACGCCGGGCAGCCTGGTGGCCTCGAAAGCCAGCTCGGGTTCGCTTTTGAAATGGATGGGGATGCCTTGCTCGCGGCAGGCCTTGCGTTGCTGTTGCGCCCGTCTGCCCGGGCCGGGCAGATCAATACTGTAATCCCACAGCAGTTTATCAACGCCCTCCGGTTTGCTGACGATCTCGTCCTTCACCATATCCGTGAACAGGGCCACGCCCGATGTGAGCTTGCGGACAAGACCCAATTGCGCCGGGTCGCCGATGGACCAGACCGTCGCAGCAGAGTAGGGCCAGGCAAAGACCTCCGCGGCGGGATTGACCTGGCGGGCAGCGTCGGCCATGTAATTGCAGAGATTCGCCACGACCGTATCGTGACCAAGGGTTTCACAGCGGGGGCAAGATGTGTGGCCTCTTGCGACCCCATAGGGCCGCATGTAGCAGTGGTGGAATTCCTCACCCCCGATAATGACACCGATGCCGGCCAACCCGGGCAACGCTTGAAAGAGGCCCTTTACCGTCTCAGAAATATACTCCCGGACAAGCGGCGACTCGGTGCACAGGACGTGCTTTCCCGGTGTCTGGTACCAGGTCGTGTCGTCGTACATGAGAGCTCCGCGGATATCCGGGTGGGCTTGAAAGGCGGGGTGGTCCGGCGTGAATAGGGGACGCAGATTCAACCATATGTAGAACCTGAGACCATACTTCCGAGCGCCGTCAGCGTATCGGTTCAAGCGGGCCAGGGCTTCTGGATTTCGCAGTCCGCTCAGTTCAGGGATGGCGTCGCTGGTGGACAGGGCATAGAGGCTGAAGAGCGGATCCGTTATGGGCCGCAAGCTGCCGCGCCCTTCCGCACCAGACAGGACGACCCCGTTGTAACCCATGAAGACGAGGTCGCGATACGAACCCATCCAACGAACCATGCCGACCCGCAAGGGCACGCGTGGTTCATAAACTTGTTTGCCCAGTTCCAAAATCGGTGACTGTCGAAGACCGATGACGCTGACGAGTTTCACGATTCCGTCGCGGAGGCCGTTCGCGTCTTGCCCCTGAACGAGGATTCTCCGTGGTTCGGCCGTGATGCTGAAAGACCCCGCGAGGGTGTTCGTGTCACCTGACCCCGCTTCAAGCAACGTGATGGCGTCTTCTGCGTCGCTTGACAAGGCCTCGGAGCCTCGTCGCGCGACCGAAACGCTCAGCGCCATTCTTTGGTTGAGAAAGTCTCGCAGATGCCCCGCCATCAACTCGGTGAGTGGTTTGGCATCGGCGGGCAGGAGGATGCGCCAGGTCGTGCCAATCACCGTCTCGTTCTCCGCAGGCGTCGCCTGCGGGTCATGAGGGAAGCGGGCGAAATAATCCATGGACAATTGAGAGAAACGGCTGGCCCGATATGCAAGACTGGCCTCCTTCGAACGCTGACTGGTGTATTCTTCGTCGGCCAAACAGGTGTCGATGGTCAGGACAGAAGAAATCACCATCGCGATCCAGAAGCCGCGGATGGGAAAGGCAGTTACAGTTTCGCTCGTCGGTGACATGATACGCATTCTGATCCCTCCCCCCTGATGCAACCACCTGAGAGTCCTGCTTCCGACAACTTTCACGCTCGTTTCGCCTCGCTGTCGCGGAGGCGGCGGACGGGGATCGGACGCCGCACGGGAGCGCGGTCGTCACCCCAGTTGGCCATCCCAATTGACCTCGGCTCGATGGCGAGGACACAAACGACTGACGGCCGCCATATTCAGCTTGCCTTTGACTGTGCGCCGCGCGGCGGCAGCGAGGGGCCGCCGAAGTGGTCGCGTCGATGACTGGCTGAGGAGCCGTGGACGGGACTCCTATTTCGATGGTTCACCAGCCACAGGTCGTCCCAGGCAGATTCGAAATCCATCCCGGGAGTCGGAGTAAGTGGTACTGTGGATCCCGAGGCGAACGGCACAGCGTGCGTTGCCCGGCACATCGAAGTAATTGCCGCCCCGGCAGACCGGCCGCAGATCCTGCTCGACAAAATGGGCTTCTTCGTGCGCTCCCTGCGGGTCGAAGTGGTCCAACACAAACTCCCAGACGCCGCCGCACATGTCGGCCAGGCCGAAGCCGTTACGGCCCTTTTCGCCGTAATGGTCCACCGGCGAGACGAACGCAAAACCGTCGCTCCAAGGCGCCTTGGCCAACGGCCAGGTCTTGGTCCGACCCGGCAGTAAATCGATGGCCGAAATGTTCAGTCTCCCTTCGCCCTCTTCGAGTTCATTTCCCCACCAGAAATACGCCCTCGGGCGGCCACCACGGCAAGCATACTCCCACTCCGCTTCCGTCGGCAGTCGGTATTCCAGCCCCTCGGGCAGCCGACCGGCCGCACGCTCCCGTTTGGTCAACCACGCGGCGAAAGCCCGGTCGTCATTCCAACTCACACACACCACGGGATAGACGTCCAGGTTCGGGAACGCCCAGTTCGGATCGCGCAACTCTTTCCCGGCATATTCGTCCAGGGATGCACCACCTCCGTCGTGAAATGATATCCGTCCCACTGGGGATCAAAGCACTGCGTCCAACCGCCGGGCTTTTCGGCGTCGGTGACATAACCGGTCTCCTCGACGAAGCGTCGGAACTGCCCGACGCTGACCTCCGTGCGTCCCATCCAGAACCCCTGCTTGATCCGCGCCGGTCGCGGATCACCCTCCGGTTCTTCCCGGCCCGACCCGGGAATCCAGCCTCCTTCCGGGCCGACGGCCCAAGCCTTCTCTTCCGGCGTGCTCCCCATCGTGAATTCACCGGGTGGGAGGTACACGAGCTGCAGCGTCACATCGCCGCCCAAGTCGACCTGCATGGCATCGCCCTTGGCCGGTTCGGCACCCTCGGCCGGCACGCAAGCCCACAGCAATGCCGCCAGGGCAGCAATGCCAGGCGAAAACAGATGTGCCAGTGACCTTCCCCAACGGGCCTGTCGAGGACGAGTTGATGGTGTCAGTGTGGATGTGGATTCTGCAGTTCCCATGAGAACCTCCTTTGCTACAAGGTGATGCGACACGTGCAGCGGTCAGATTGACGGCATAGTACATGTGAAACCGGCATCTGATTGTCGCCAATGGGACTGGCAGTACACAAGGGACCTGGACATTTCCCGTGGCCCGTTGTGGGACATGGACACGCGCCCTTGAGAGCAGCCTCGCGCTCGACTTCCTGATTTTTGCCCGCCATGTGCAGCATCTTCTGCTGGGTGAACGATGAGTGCCGATTGCTCAGCCGAGTGGGCAAAGGGTGGGGACGGTCTTTTCCACCATTTCTGTAACGGTCTACTCCTGCGAGGGCAGAAGCGGGCGTAGCGGTCAATTCGCCGAAGGGCGCTTCCGCCACGGCACCAAGGGCGATTTTGCCATCATGAGACTCTAGGGCCCAACCGAGGCCGCCATCAACAAAGAGTGGAAGCCTGGCGATTTCGCCCTGGTCATGTAAGATTCGAGCAGCGACGGCTCAGCGAGTTGCTCAGGTGGCTGGTCATGTCTCACAGGCACGCCGAGACGTACACCCAAGACAAAGAGGCGAAGCCGCTAACCGCTGAAACTCAGGGGCCGACGTTAACGAATCAAAGTCAGTACGGGTCCGCACGACGGAAATCGTGTCTGTGGCATCCGCGACAGCCAATGCCTTCAGGCGGACCGTGAAACCCTCTGACCAGGCGCGAGAACTGCCCGGAACTGTGGCACAACGCTCAGTGGTAAGGAAGCCTGCATGTCGTCAGACAAACCAATTCCCCGTGCCACGAACCCCCAGCGCACGATTCACTGGCTGGGGCTAGGCCATATCGTGATCGGAATGATGAGCGCCGCCGTGGCCTTCTTTGTTCCACATTCTCCCACCCTGTGGGGAGCTTCCTTTGTCGGCCTTGTCTCTGGTCAGGCAAGTCTGTTGGGGATTGTGGGCAGTCTTGGATCAGATCCGTGGTGGCGGAGGCTGCTGGGCGTCATGGTCGGTATCAGCTATCTCGGCTTTTTGCTCGGATGCGGCCTTCACGCACAAGCGGAAGCTCTCGCCCAGGTTGCTGTGACCACGACGTTCGTGGCAATGCCGTTACTGAGCGTCCGATTATTTCGAGTCGCCATACGTCTTGATTCTTCACCGGCTGGTGCCATGGGACGTATTCAGTTCTCCATCCGTCATCTGATGATTCTGACATTCGTCCTGGCCTGCCTTCTCACCATCGGACGCTTCGTGGAGCCATTCGCTATTCGACTGATCGAGACCCCTGACGGGACGGTGGTCCTCAACAGATTTGACGAATTGGTTTTCCAATGGTTCGATCTCGCTGTTCTTGGTCTGCTTGGCGTCCTCCCCGTGGGGCTAGTTCTGGCCACGAAACAGCCTGTGGTATTCGCTGCCGGTTACTCGTCTGTGGGAGCGTGTGCAGGGTACCTCCTGGGACGTTTCTATGACGTTCCCGTGAGCCTTGCGATGGCGAGCACGGTAACGCAAGTCATCGTGGTAGTTGCCTCACTGCTCGTCGTCCGAGCTTGCGGCTATCGATTGGTCCGTCTTCGACATCGTGTGGATGCAGCGACGACTTCCGCCAACTGCAGCGTGAACACAACGACAGAAAGTGGTTGAGCGTTCCTGCAGGCACCAGTTCCTATCCGTGCTACGACACCAGTTCACGAGCGTGAGCGTCCGTCACAGTCGCGTGCCCTCCCGCCGATGGTGCCGCGTCCACCGGTTGATCCGCGCCGGCGTCCTGGCCGCGACCGGCGACCGTTGAGGAGCAGGCCGAGCCACGTGTACCGCACGAACAACTGATACGTGGCCAACAGAACTGAATTGGTACGTCTATTCGGGCGACTTGCACGCACTCGCTGGCGTCTGCCAATTGGCGGACTGGAACGCCTGCCACAGTACACCCGCCGACTGGTTCTCCGGCAGCCTGCCGGAGAGCACATTCAGCACAGGCGTGGCGGGGCGGTTGGCCAGGTAGAACCAATAGCAGGCCGCGGGCACGGTGGTTTGATTGAAGCAGTTCTCGTTGTGCAGGGGATATCTGGCGAAGTCAATGTATTGTTCCGTGACGGGCCAGTCAAACCAGTTGGGGACCATCTTCTTGGTCGGTCCGAAGTCCAGGAGCCACTGCTGCACCCAGCCGTTCGCACCGCGGCTCATCGCATTCCCTTCGTTGCCCTGTCCGTAGGGAATGTGCCCCACGATCTTGTCTGGTTCCTGCCCGGTGACCAGCGCATCCACAATGAAGTTGAAATGCTGTGCGTTCGCTCCCACGCCCGTGCAGTAGGAGAGATTGTCCGCATTCGCCCCCAGACAGTAGTTCGATCCCTGCACGGCGGCGGCCAGATAGACCGGCCTGCCGGTCAGTTCGTACGCATAGATCAAGGCCATGCCGCCGGCTGCCGGCGTGCTGAAGAAACGACTGACGAAGATCATCGGCATGTCGGTTCGATGGCCAGTGATGATGTCGAAGGCGTTTTGGCGGCTGAATGCGACTGCGTGGTCGGCGTACGCTGCGATGCGAGTCACCGCACGCTGCTTCAGCTCCGCGTTGCCCAGTTCTGGGGGCAGCCGAGCGTAGGCGAAGTCCGCCTCCAGCTGTTCCAAGTACACAGCCGCTTCTCCGACCAGTTCCGTCGACTGCTTGAACGCCTCATCGAAGACTGGCTCCCGCGTCGCGGCGAGCAGTTCCACGGCGGCCTGCGCGCGTTTGTCGCGTATTCTCTTCGGCAGGTCGGGGGCGAATTGCAGGACCTGCTGGAACACGGCGTCATCTTCCTTGGCATGCGTCTCGGCCCACACCCACGCACGACGCGCCGACTCCAGGTACTCGGTTGACAACTTCTTGTCATATTCGACCAGCACGCGCGCGGCCCGCGCGGCCGCCGCCGCATAATGCAGCGTCGTCTCATGATCCACGCCATAGACACCGGCGTACTTGAGCATCGAACTCGTCTCGCCACGATAGCATCCCCAGCCATCGCCGTACCCGCCCCGCACTCCGCCGTCGGGCATCTGCAGCTGCCGCCACAGCGGCAGCTGCCACAGCGCCTCGTCCAGGATGTCGGGGAGCGAGTTGTTCCTTTCCGCCGGCGGCAGCGAGAGTTGGATGCGGGCAAAGGCCGCCGGATTCAGTTCATGCAACCCCAGCAGGTCGTAGGTCGCGCTGAGATGGTGTCCGATCGTGTCCCAATCGCCCGCGTCCTGGTAGCCGCCCCAGACTCCGGTCACACGCGGCAGCGGACCCGCTTTCGCCAGTTCGATCATGTGCTCGCCACGCGTCCCCTCCTGGCCGGCCTGGCAGGGGATCTCGAGCTGGTAATACTGCACGCCGTCGTCGGGATGAAAAGTGCGCGGCCGCCGGTAAACGCAGGCGGGCGGCCCGAGTTCGATCCCCTGGCGCTGCGTGAAGATTCCCTGCATGGCCGCGTGAAACGGAGCATCCCAGACGTCGGCCGCGATGCGGAATGGACCGCTTACCCCCACGCCGGGCACGTACACGCGAAACTCACCCTGCCGGCGGAAACCACTGAAGTCCAGCCGATACACGGCCGCCTTCGTGTAGTCGAGCCGTTCGTGAATGGAAATCTGCTCCTCGCCGCCATTGGCTTTGGCCAACTCGGCCTGGCCAGCGAAAACCGTCGCGCCCGCGGCATCCAGCAATTCGAACTCGCCCACCACCGGCGTACAGTTGCCGTGCTTCCCGTCCTTGTCAACGCCCCCCCAGAACGAGACGTACGCGCGCTTGTACGGGTCGTCGGAACGATAGCCCGTCTGGATGGCGTGCACGGCCACGCTGCGCGTCATGCGCGGAGCATGTACATATTCGACGAATTCCTGCGCCGTGTTCACGCAGCGAAACCGGATCGTGTACTTCGCGGTCACCCGCAGCGGCGATGGCAATCGCAGCGACAGCGTGTAGAGAAACGGGAACGGCTGACTGCACCCGTTCGGCTTGCCCTTGCGAAACACGGCCGTCGGCGCGACCGGCTGCGCATACGCTGGATCGTCGGCCGATTGAATCGCGTAAGCTGCGGGCAAGTCGACCACCGTTTCCTCCAGCTGCTGGCCCGTGCTCGTCCCCTCAATAAACAGCTGCCTGCTGTCGGGCGACAGCAAACCGATGCGGGTGCGCTGACCGTTCAGCTGGCGGAAAAGGGCCTTGGCAATGTACTCGACGACCTTTCCGTTTCGCACTTCGTACCGCGGTTTGTCTCGTTCTTCTTCCACAAGCTCATCGCCCGGCTCCGGGGTGTAGGGCAACAGTTGATTGCCCACGAACTGGCCAGCCTGCAGCGTGATCGTCAGCACATCGGGCGCCACGGCACACACGTGTTGCACCGAAGGACCGTCGGTCGGATGCGCGGCCCCGGCTGAGAGCAGCTTGCGACGAGCTTGTTCCTTGGCCTCCGCCTCTTGTCGAGCCCGTTCGGCTTGCTGGACATGCAGCGCACGCAGTTCCTGACGCCCGGCCAGCAGTGTCTCATTGGGCGGCACCAAGTCAATGCGCGACAGCACGACATCCACGCTATGAGCACTCCAATCGCCGACGACGACGTAGTTGACGATGCCCGCCAAGCCCGGTTGCGCCAGGCTTCTCAATACTCTGCGGTTCGGCCAGGGACGCGCCGAACTCGGCCACGACCCGTTGCGCAACGCCGGGTTTCAGCCCGCGCAAATCGAACTTGTACTGGTGACCGGTTTCATCGGCATCGCGCAGCATCAGATTCAGCGCCGCGGCCTTGTTTTGGGGGCCTACCGCCAAGGTCAGAGCGGGAGTCCAGTCAGCAAGTGTCGCGGTCTGCAAGTTCAGGCCCGCCGTCCCCGCCCCCCCCTGCCCGCTCGCGGCGGTAATATGAATGCCGGAGGAACCAACGGCAAAGGCGGTCTCGGCCTTCTTCCAGGTGCCAAAGCCATACAGAAACGGCTGGTCGCAGCGGCTGATCGTGAACGACTCCGGCGGGGCCGGCCAAGCAACCGCTCCCCACGTTGTGATGATGCACAAGCCGATCGCCAGGCCCGGAAAGATTGGTCGGAAAGCAGGTTTCATCGGTTCCTCTCGGGGAATAAGCACGTGTTGTCAGCCGCCAGCGCCGAAGCTGGTATGGTCGCAACGCCAGACGCGACGATGTCGTTCCAAGCAACATGAACTCCTCTTCCGTCAACGGAGCGAGTGCCGTGATAGGGAAGTTAGCGGAGATTCGATTTCCAAGGACAAGAGCTGTTTCAGCGGTGGAGGTCTCGGTGATGATGGCCGCCTTGTCGCGGGCCAGCTTGCGCGCCGCCGCGACCACATCGTGTCTTCGCTTCGCACTTCAAGGTCCTCTTCCAAGACCGAGCCGTTCTCGCAGAAAGGCGATTACGATCGCGTTGTCGGCTGAGGGGGCCTGGCCCGCTTCAGGGCCGATACGCACGTCAACCGGAGCGCCGGCCTTGCGCATGGCCTCGGCCAGCAGCACACCATGATAAACCGAATGGGGATCGTTGATCACCGCGGGCACCGGCGGATCGCGCAGCACGGCTTGCTGGTCGTTCCACGTTCCCATCACGAGGGCAGGCGGATCGTCGCCGCTGACCAGGAACAAGGGCGACGCGTCGCGGATCCGCTGCCGCACGGCAGGGTCTTGCTCATACTGTTCCGCGGTACAGCCGAACGCGGCGGTGAAGGCGTGAGCGAAGTCCTGGCCGCGCAAGGGTTGCGCCGCCAGCTGCGTCGGTCGCACGCGAGTCAGATCCATCGGCCCCGACAGCGGAACAAAACACGCCAGCCGGCTGGAATAGCGTTCCACCGGGTCTGTACTGTCGGCCATCGCGAAATCGTCGTGCAACGCGACCCAGGCCGCCAGGTGAGCTCCGGCCGAACCGCCCAAGGCGGCGATCCGGTTCGGATCGAGGTTCCACTCGCTGGCCTGCGAACGCACGAATTGCACCGCCCGCACGGTATCCTGCATCGGCGCGGGCATGGTGTGCCGCGGGCTGAGCCGATAATCGATCGAGACGATGGAAATGCCCGCGTCGAGCAGGGCGCCGATCAGGTCGTCCCGATAGACGAACTGGCTCTTGCTCCCCCGCCGCCAGCCGCCGCCGTGGATCTCGACGACGACCGGCGTGGGTGGCGTCGATTTCACCAGATAGGCATCGAGCTTCTGGACTTCGGGATGCGTGTTTCCATACACCACATCGCGATGGATGGTCAGTCGCGTGTCGCCGTCGAACGGCGGTGACGCGGGGCGTGGGGCGTCAACCGTCCGCAGGGCCGCTAAATCAGCGAACAGTCGCTTCAGGTTCGCCGTCGCGTCCTCCGGCCGATAGGCCTGCGAGAAGTGCTTTACATACAGCACCCAACCCAGATGTTTTGCCAACAACTCCGCGTTCTTGGCCGCATCTTCTCGGATGAGGCGGGCGGCATCGGCATGGCTGGGTAAGCCTTTGGACACCGCACTTTCGTTGGTCTGGATTAATGCGCGGTAGGGAGCGTCCCATTCGGTGCCGGCCGGGCCCGTCTGGGACCGATGTTCATCGGCGTGATTCCAGGTGGCCAGTTCCGGCGGCGATGGGCGCCCTTCGCCACGTTCGTCGCGATGCTCGGGGTCTTCGCCGCGGACCCGTTCGATCACCGCTTTGACTAGCGCCGTCATGCTGTGCGGCGAGGATTCGGGAAGCATCTGCTTCGGATGCGGATACCAGCTTTGTACGAACCAGCGCGTGGGCCGGCCTCCGGCGCGCTGATACGTCTCCGCCATCTGCAGCGTGTCGCGGAAGAATCGCTCGTCGGATTCGTGTCCGCCGCGTTCGGAGTTGACGATCAGGTTGAACGTCAGGCCCTGCTGGCGGGCGAAGTCCTCATAGCTGCGGACCCGCGCGAGCCAGTTCACCGACTTCGGGTCCGGCAGGTTCACCGAAACATGTTCGCCCACGAGATAATCGAAGGGATTATCGACCGTCACGCCGTCTAGTGCGATGCCGGCGGCGCGGAGCTTCTCCAACACAATCCGTACGACCTGGTCATAGTCGCCGTAGTCCTGGCGCTGCGGCCCACGTGCGTGATACGACACATCGCCGCGCCAGCCCCAGTTGGGAAAGTTGGTCAGCAGCCAGTACTTGGTCTCGGGATGCGCTGCCCAGTGCAGCTTCAACGCTTCCACCAATTCGTCGGCGGCCTTGTCGATCGAGTCGAACCGCTGGCCGTCGCGTCGATTCTCGGGATGCAACAGCCGCCGGATGGGGCCGTCGAGATCGAGGTAATCGACCCGTCCTCCCGCTGCATAGAAGTTGGCAAGCGCCGCCAACTCATGCCGCGCCGACCACTGGCCGGCCGCCGCGTCCATCGGCGCGAAGTCGAGGCAGCCGCCCAGTTCGACCGCGACCTGCAGGTTGTGATCGCGCACCAGTTGGACCAACTGCTGCAGGC
Source organism: uncultured Planctomycetota bacterium (assembly GCA_963802295.1). GTDB lineage: Bacteria > Planctomycetota > Planctomycetia > Pirellulales > Pirellulaceae > JAJRVM01. Next base: position 121,142 of record CAWDIM010000029.1, read on the forward strand.
GCTCCTTCGTGGCCTCCGGCTCCTGACGCCGGTTGCCGTGCAACTGCCCGATATACAGCTTGATGCCCGTCAGGTGCTGCTTGACAAACGGCCACTCGGCGCCGGGCTGCACCAACTCCATGATGCGATCGCCGGCGCAAAGCCAGACCTCGGGCTGAGCAGCCGCTGGATTGACCGCGGCGGCAGGATCCGCAGCCCCCTCTTCCGCAGCCGTCCACCCCACAGGAAACAGCCATGCCAATACGCCGGCCAGGAAGCCGGCCACGGCACGCCCGCACTTGTATTGACGAGTTGTCCTCATGTTCAAGCCTCGCTGTCTGAGCTAATGATCGCGTCGACGGCCTCCGCGTCATTCCGGATACTGACCGATCGCCTGGCCGCAGACCAGCCATTTGGACGCCGGTTAAGCCGCAGCGGTAACCCACGCGCCGCGAGGCAGGAACGGCGCTGCGGATGGACACGGCGCATGGCACGTCTTGCGTGGCCGTCGTCCCTGATCCGATTGGGCGTCTCACAGCCGTCCCGAGGCATCCTGTCATGAGCGTAGACGGGATCACGGGATGAGCGGAACGAAGATGAGTCGCCTTCCCTGCGCGAACGCTACATTCTAGCCGATCGGTTACGGGTCTCGCCAGTCGCACAGCGCATGGTCCAAATGTTCCGTGACGCCCAAGTTCGTCGCCCGGCGTCGGAGATCGCGCGCGTCGAGATGCCCCGGCACGAACAGGATATCCGCAATGTCGCCGCAGTCGCGCGGCCGACCGGCGGTCAGCCCGTTGTTGGCAAATACCTTTCATCGAAAGGGTCGCCGTGCCGTACCTGGCGGACGCCTCCTATTGCTCGCCGGTCTGCGCCCCGACGGATGAGCCGCCCTGCTGCGTCATCCCGCTGCGCTACGGGACTCCGAATCGCGCGATCACTCGAGCTCATCCGCCGGCTCGCTCTTGCTGAAGACGCGGAGCATCGGCCATTGGCGGTGCATCCGAACGTCGCGTTCCCGGCCCGGCGCGATGCGCAGTCTGACGTTCCATTCGGGTGAATTGGCGAACGGCCAGGTGAGAAACACCAGCACCAGATCCTCGCCGGCGTCCCACTTGAAGCAGAGTGGGAGCGTCTTTTCTGATCATATCCCGCACGAAGTAACGGCCGCCCTCCTGGTAGATCTCGATGTCCATGAAACCCGGAAAGGCTTTGGAATAGACGATCTTCGCGGGGATGTTCCACGCCGGGATCTTCGAACTCGTCGGCCGCGGCGGCGCTCCGCCGGCCTTCACCGCGGCCTCCGCAAACGTGGAGACTCCATGATCGTTGTAGGCTCGCGCGCGATAGACATAGACCGTGCCCGGCTTGACGGTCAGGTCCTCGTACGTATCTGCCCGCACCCGAGCCAGCTCCCTGAACGCTTCCCCAGGTTGGTTCGACTTCCGTTCCACAATAAACCCGTCCTCGTTATCTGAGCGATCGGTCCAGCAGATGCGGATCTCGCGCCCCGATGGCGAGTGCGCCAACCTCCCGCGTGGCTCCGCCGGCGCTGTCGCCCCCTTCCCATCGTGTTGCTGTGCACTGGTTACAGACGTGCTCAGCCCGGCGAGGACGGCAAGCAGAATGAGAACAACAGAAACAGTGCGCGTCATGGTGCTCATCTCAGACGATCGCCCTCAAATCTTCACTCAAAGTACAAGCCCGTCTGCCGCCGCTGAGCGGATTTCATGCCCGAAAAGCCCCTTGGAGTGCCACGTCAGCAGCTGCGTGACGCCGACGCCCCTTTCCAGCGGATAAGGGACAATCTGCGGCGGCTTCACCGGCTCCATGGATCGCTCAACTTACAGTATGAGGTGTAACCATGGAAGCTGTAGAGGCTTACACGCAAATTGTCCGACACACTCCGTACTGACGTGGGGAAGCGTCCCGATGCGGGTGGAAAGCGGGTGCGGGGTGCGGAAGCTCGACTCGATTAAAGTGTTAGTCGGTAACATGCGCGCACGGTGCGCGTATGTTTGGAACAAAATCCGAAATTCGAAGCACAGAAAAGTGGGAGAAAGGGAAGAAGGGAGGAAGGGAGGAAGGAAAACGGAGGACGCAATGGCATGCTGCTGGTGAGAATCTGCTGGGGGCCCGCCCGCGGCCGTTTTGCCGGCAGCGGAGGTTTTGGATTTCGAATTTTGGATTTCGAATTTGTTTGGGATTTCGATATTGGGATTTCGGATTTTCCGTTTTGGTTGCGGCCACAGGCCGCGTTAGGGATCAGTCAGAGAATTCTCGAACTTCCAGGAGCGCTAATCACGTTACCGACTAACACGCTCACCCACGCCAGGCGTTACTGGCTAACGACAATGCCATTCACCCCGGTCCCACCTTTCGGGAGGAAGTCGCGTCAATTCCGCTCGACGGTATCTTGGAAGCGGACCAACTTCAGCCGACCGAAAGGATTATGCATGGGACTTTCGGCATCCGATTGGTCACCGTCCATGGCCAGAATCTGGAACCGTGGTCCGGCTCGACCGGGCAGCACATGACCATGGCCGACCGGCTCCTCTCTTCGGCACAGGTAACGGACGGCGTCGACGATGACTTCACCGTCGCCGTCGTCGACGTCGGCGATGTGCATCACGATGTCCGGCAGGCCCATCACGTGCATGCCCATCGTCCTGACTTTCCGCCTGCCTCGTACAACGTTGACAAACGCGAAGCTCATGGCGTCGCAACCGCCATCCGCGGTCATCTCGAGCCAGTCGCCACCGCCATGCGCCAGGATGCTATTGTCAATGAACACGCCGGCTCCGCCCGCTCGCACGATGGCCGCGCCGGCTTGCATCGTCGTCAGAGCCGCCGCCTTGGAACCGCCCGGTCCGATCAAACCAATGTTAACCGTGTAGCTTTTGATCGATCGTATTTCCTCGACCGAGGCCGGATTCCGGCAGGCGAACTGGAAGACTTGCGCGAACTGATCGTCCGGCGGCTGCGGTAGGAACTCGATCTCGCTGCCATCCGGCAAGATCATCGCTTTGGATGTTAACCGAAAACCCGCCGGCATCCGTGCGATCAGCTCTCTCAGGTGCCCCCAGTTTCCGGGAATACGAAGTGTCGTTTCCACCACGGCGCCCGTCTCGTTCATCGATCCACCTGTTTCCTTTCCTGCGGCCACCACCTGTCCACTCTTAACGCGGCCGGCGGCCGCAACCACACCGGAAATTCGAAATCCTAAATTCGAAATCTCAAACAAATTCGAAATCCCAAGATCAAAACCTTCGCTGCCGACAAAACCACAGTCATGGGCACAAACAGATTCCCACCACCGGGAATGCTATTGGAGGTTCCGTCCTCCGTCCTTGCCCGTTTTTGTCATTAGTATTTCTGTCATTCGAATTTGTTTGGAATGCTTCGCATTTCGGATTTCTTCCAAACATGAGCGCACCGTGCGCGTGTTGCCGACTGACACTCCAAGTGTCGTGAGGCGTTCGTGACGCGGCAAGGTACCGCGTACCAACAATCACCTCATTGAGAAAATCACCAAATGTGGCTCCAACCCCTCACCGTTATCGGAAAAATCGCAAAAAAATCCTCAAATTAGACACTTTGGGTGGTTGCGAGGGCTGACTTCCATGCGGCAGGCAGGTCTCCCCAATTCGTCGCTCGTGTTGTGACATCAGGTAACATTGGACTCGTGCACAGGTGTTGCCGGGCCAGGTGGCAATCCGCATGGAAATGCTATCCACCAGCACAACCGCCAGATGGACGATCGCGTGTACCCATCACCGGCCCGATTGCGGCTGGGTGACTGCGATGTGGAGTTGGACAAGGGAAGAGACACTTGCTTCGGGTAAGCAACTAGGAGAGACTTGGATAGGTTGGAAAGTTCTCGCCGCAAGGGCACAGCAGCGCAAGGACTTCACCGAGTGAGGGGGATGGCGAGCGGCCAGGAACGTAACCGACAACGACGTGGTGCTTGGGGTAGAACATCTATTTCAGTGGGAGGGTCAGGTTGATGAATCCGCTCAAGGAACTCTCGGCGTACGGACAATCGGTCTGGTTGGATTTTATTCGCCGCAATTTGATGACGAGCGGTGAGTTGGCGCGGCTGATCCGCGAGGACGGGCTGCGCGGCATGACGTCCAATCCGGCGATCTTCGAGAAGGCGATCGCAGACAGCACCGACTATCGGGATATACTTGAATCGCCCGAATGGCGGAGTCTATCGGCGACACAACTGTTCGACCGGATAGCGATCCGCGACATCCAGGATGCGGCCGATGCGCTGCGCCCGATCTACGACGACTCGAAGCAACGCGACGGCTACGTGAGCCTGGAAGTATCGCCCCACTTGGCTCACGACACGGCCGCCACGATCGACGAAGCGATCCGGTTGTGGAAAGCCGTCGCGCGGCCCAATTTGATGATCAAAGTGCCGGCCACGGCCGAGGGAATTCCCGCCGTCGAGCAATTGATTGGCGACGGAATCAACGTCAACGTCACGCTGCTGTTCGCCCAGTCGTTCTATGAGCGAGCCGCGGAAGCCTATCTGGCGGGATTGGAGCGAGCGGTTAGCGCCGGACACGACCTCAAGAGAATCGCCAGCGTCGCCAGCTTTTTCGTCAGCCGCATTGACACGGCGGTCGATAAACTCTTGACCACGAAAATTCAAGCCACAGCCGAAGCGGGCGAGCAAGCAAGGCTCAAGACGCTGCTGGGTAAGACGGCCATCGCCAACGCCAAAATCACGTACCAGACCTACGGTCGCGTCTTCCACGGCCCACGTTGGCAAGCGTTGGCCGACCGAGGCGCTCAGACGCAGCGACTGCTGTGGGCCAGCACCAGCACGAAGAATCAGGATTACCGCGACGTGATGTACGTCGAGGAACTGATCGGGCCGGACACCGTCAATACGATCCCCCCCGCCACCTACGACGCCTTTCGGCAACACGGTCGGCTGCGTCCAAGCCTGACGGAGAACGTAGCCGAGGCGCACACCACGCTGCATGCCGTGGCGGCCGCCGGCATTGCGCTCGATCAGGTCACCGATCAACTCCTGTCCGATGGCGTGCGGCTGTTTGTCGAGGCCTTCGACAAGCTACTGCAAGTCATCGAACAGGCCGGGAAGAAGGCGACGCCCAACGCGTGAATGGGCCTACCGTTTTCCGTCCGACAGTGTGTTATTCGCGGCGATAAAGACGGCCAATCGGATCCAACGGGCAGCAGCGGTCATGTCAACCGTGAGTCAGTCCTTCGCGTCAGCAGACACACGCTCGGCGCGGAACAACGCTGTCGGTGGATCGGTCGTCACGCCGAACGTCCAGGTCTGGCCTGACTGGAAAGGAGCGATCAGTTCGACGTTCTCGAAGCTCACGCCGCCAGGAATCATGTCGTTTGACGCCCAGTACGTCCGACGTGCGTTAACCAGAGCCATCAGGCCCGGACGAGGTTGATCGCACCGCCAATACTGCGTGGCGGGCCGTCCGAAGTATCGCCAGCCAGGAGCAACAGTCGTCTGGTCCGCCCCCGCGGGGTCGCGTTCGTCGCTGGTCGCAGCGAGTATCGCAGCCCCGTCCCGCCCGCGTGCCAATCGTTCGAGACCGAATCGCCTGTGCGGTGCGAAGCCGATAGCGTTGAAGGTCGCGTCGGCGAACAGGTCACGCGCGGTCACAACGCCATCAGTGAGGTGAAGTCGGCGAAGCCTTGCAAAGTTGCCCATGGTGGCAGTCACCACGCAATACGACAGCGGTTCGGAGTTCGGCTGTGTGAACGTGGCGATCTGGACTTCACAGGGCCGGTCTTCACGAAAGGTCAGTCGGAGGAAAACGGCAGCGCCGCTCTGAAACTTCTCGATACCGATGAAGACGGTGAGCGTCCTGACCCCGTTCTCCGCTCCAGTCACACCGCGGGCAGGATGGATCGGGTTCCGCGGAGTCCAGTCGTCGGGCTGATCCACACTCCACATCACCTTGCCGGTGCCCTCCGCGAGCGACGACCGCTCCAACTCCGAGAAGCTCCTGCTTGTGCGTCCCTCCGCGATCGGCTCGACGGCGATGAAGTTGATCATCCGCCAGTCCGGTTGACCGACGTAGGGGGTGTACACGCGCAACAGGCCCCGTGGTCCCGGCAAGGGGGCGAGTCCGATTCGCAGCCCTTCGGCCCATCCCCACACCGGCTTGGCACCCCGCTCGCCCGCGGGAGGTCGAATCCAGCCGTCTTCGACCACGGGATCGGCCAAGCCATGCCAGACAGGCTCCGAACCGCGCAGACCGGACGAGGTCATGCTTACCGCCAACACCATTAACCAGTATGACCGTCTCATACGTCCTCATCCACTCTGAACAACCGGGTAAGTGCGCAGCCCGGCCTATCGTGCCGGCTGAGTAACCGTGACGATGGCGCGACGATAGGACACCAAGGACGGTGTGCCGCCATTGCGTATGTCGCCTGCCCCGTGACGGTCACGCCACGCAGCGACTCAGCGGTCGGAAAACCGCTCGCGTGACGCGACAGGTTCGGTCGTACCTGCGCGTAAGCGTCGATCTGCCGGCGGATCAGGTCCTCTCGCGGCGACTGCCGCAGCCAGGTACTGGTCGTGGCGACCAGCCCTTCCACCGTGAATTCGTTCGAGTAGACAAGAAACCGTACGAGCGACTCCTCGTCATCCGGCTCATTCGAAATGTCGGTCAGCACCAGCACCCGCGGGGTTTCGGCGTAGACCGAGGAAACCATCCCGCCCAGCAATCCCACCAGAGCGACTATCAACACGCTGGCACGCTTCATTACCGTGTCTCCTCATAGCCCCTCAGGTCTCGCCCGTGCCGAGACAAACACACTTGCCGTCGTGCCAGCCACTCTCCTGGTTGTCGCTGCCGGCACGTGTGAGTACATTCTCACTCAGCATCTTGTTCGTTATATCCTGCTCAAGTACGCAGCAGAACCCCCAGGGAGCTTGGCTGTCATGGCACTCTCCGACCCCAAACCGCACATCGCGTCTTCTCGTGGCCAGGTGTCTGTCGATCGACTCGGGATCGCATTGCTGTTTCTGTGCATCGCGTTGCCGGCCAGGTCGCCACACGTTCAGGCCGCCGACACGATTCGGCTGGACGTCCAGCTTCCTCCGTATCGGCAAGCAATCTACGCCACCCAGGCCGACCAGTCCATCGTCGTCGACGTACGCCTTCCCGACGCCATGCAATCGGCGGTAGAAGAAATCCGCGGGCGCCTGCTGGACGCGGAACAGCGGGAACTGGCGGTCACCAGGTCGGGCCTGACGCCAGCCGCGCGTCTGCAGTTCGACGGACGATCGCTGGCCGTCGGCAGTTACACGGTTACGGTCGCGGCTCTGGGAGCGAACGGCAACGTGGTCGCCGAAGCCCAGGTCATCGTCCGCAAACTCGACCGCGCTCCCGGCAGTGAAGTGCGGGTGGACGAACATCGCAACCTGATTGTGAACGGCCAGCCGTCCATCCAGATTGGCTGGTACGGCCCAGTCCGATTGGACGATCCGCGCCCCGAAGTGCTGCGGCTCCAGAACGTGCAGACGGCAATCGTGGTGGTCTATCCCGACAGGTCCCCCGTGACCCGCCTGTTTCGGGAACACGGCATTCGCACGATCGTGAATCTCGAGCCGAGTCGCCTGCTGTACTCGTTTGAACTGTGGAAAGACCCACACCATTGCGTGCCGGGTGAACACACGCGGCTCGCGGCTCCCAGCGCGGAATGCCGCGAGATGCTCCGCCAGATGATCGAACTGCTGCGGGATGAACCTGGCTTGTTCGGCTGGTACATCGCCGACGAACCAGAGATCAACCAGTTCCGCGCCGACTACCTGGAAGCCTATTACCAGACGATTCGCGAGTTGGATCCCTATCACCCCGTGATCGTGACCAACGACACGCTTGACGGCATCGACACGATTGGCGTGCGCTGCTGTGACATCCTCGTGCCGGACCCCTACAGTGCCAAACCGAATTACGTTCCCGAGTTCCTAGCCCGGGCGAATCGTGCGAGCGGACGTGGGCAGGGTTTGATGTTGACCCCGTGGCACGCCGCGCAGCACACGCACTTCACCGGCGAGTTCGGATCGGGCCCGCCCTATTCCTACCGCGTGATGCGGGGCCAGTATCTGGCAACGCTCTCTGCAGGCGGACGCGGGTTCGTCGGATACGCCAGCGACTTCTTTCTGCCCGAGCCGCGGCTACGCATCGGGCTGCCCCATCTGTGGCGAGAAGTCCGCTACCTGGAACCGTTTCTGCATGGAAGTCCCGTGCCAAGGGACGACGACTCCGAAGCTGAGGGCCGCGTGCAGGTAGCGGAAATTGCGCCGTCAGCTGCCGAATCCGCTCCCACGTCGTCGCACACGCAGGGCAACTCGACCGATCCCGCCGCGGCCGCAACGTTGCTGTCTTGGATCGGGGAGGACGACGGCCACCTGGCACTGGTCGTCGTGAATGGCGCTACCACTACGCGCCGCATCTCCGTGCTACATCCACGGCTGACGATGCCCGTGCTGCACGTCCTGAGCGAAGGGCGGGATGTCGCCGTCGACCAAGGACGTTTCACCGACGACATCCCCGCAGGGGAGGGCCGCGTTTACACGGATGATCCCCGCTGCCTCGCTCTGCCGACAGTCAGTCAGATCGAAGCCGAAATCACGGCCTTTGAGCTGGCGTCGGCGAAACCCGGAAACGTTCTGCACGCCAGTCGCGGTGTGAAGGCGCGCGCATCCAGCGGCACAACGCCCTGGTTTGCCCAGATCTTCTACTACGCCATCAACGGCATTACCGATGACGAAGGCTGGCACGTGACCCATGCCCCCTTGCCGCAGTGGATCGAGTTCGCGTTCCCCCAACCGCAGTCAATCGGGCGCGTCGTGCTCCACACGCCGAACCTGCTGGACTACGATTTGCAGTTCCGATCCGTCGACGGCTCGGTGTTCACGGCCGAAGTCCGCGGTAACCAGCAGGACATCGCCGAGCACCGACTGGCCAACCCGGTTTCCGCGCTGAAGGTGCGCCTCATTGCGCGGACGCTCCGGGCAGGTTCGTCGATTGAACGGCCCATGGTGCGGGAGATCGAGGCCTATGCCGGCGCCGGCACGAGCACCACCGAACCTTTGACCGTGACACGCACGAATTCTCCCCGCGATGTCGCGGCCGACGCCGGCAACGCACCGCCTCCCTCGGCCACGGCCTCGCCACCGCTGTGGGAAGAGAACTTCTCGCGCTTTGAGCACAAGCCGCGACTCTACGAAGGAACCGAACTCGCCTGGACACTCAACCCGTCCGAATTCACCGCGCAGTACGATGAGACGGCCAGATGCCTGCGATGTACGGCCACCAGTCCTGTTGGTTATGCCTCGATGAGCCGCCTGGTGGCGTACTCGCGCGAGTATCGCTGCCTCCAGTTTTCCGTGCCCGAGATCCAGGGCGATGGTTACAAGTGGCTCACGGTCGCATTCGGCGACCCAGCGGGCAAGGAGGCACCTCGCGGCGCCGTTCAGACCATCAAGCCAGGTCGTTACACGGTCGATACTCACGCCCTGCACGACTGGTTTCGCCAAGCGGGTTCGCAGCAGGCTCTGTTGAGCATCTACGTGATGAAGGGCATCGACTACGCGTTCACAGATGTCCGATTGGCCCAGCAGCCGACCGACGGATTGCTGGTGACAATGGCGGATGGTGCGCCGTTGCCGAGAGTTTTGAAGCAGGGCGACCGACTGCTATTTCAGCTCTTCTTGAACGAACCGGCCACGGATGCAGTGGTGGAGTTGCAGCGTGATTCGTGGTATGAACCGGTGCGCATCAACGGCGAGCCTTATGTGCAGCTGCTGAAATCGGGCCGGGACAAGGACGGGCGCTTCTGGTCCGCAGCCGTCACCCTGGGGGGCGGCACGGATGCCTTCCACGTCGAAGGATATCCGGTGATGTTTCGCGCGACGATCACAGGTGGCACCCTGTCCGAGACGATGAGCACGCTGATGGTCGATTTTGAAAAGTAGAAGCGCAGCAACCGTTCAGGAGCCGGGCGGGGATGGGCCCATTTTCCAGCGCAGGCCGGCCGCCATTCAAGCGGCACTTGGTCCGCAAAGCCGAGGGGAAGATCAAGATCATGCACCCAGCCAGGCTCGACTGGCAAACGCGACGCGCACCAGTACCGCCGGGTACTCGCAGTATTTCTCGGCGCCGGCCGGCGCCACCGAACCGTCCGTTTGCGGATGGTAACGCTCGCGCCAATGGCCGTCCGCCGAGGCCGCGCGGCAGACGTGACGCAGCGAGGTCAGCAGGCGTTCCCGCGCAGATTGGCGCTGGCAGGCAAGTGCCTCCAGGTACCACACCCGTCCCATCGCGGCGATGTCGTGCAGCGGCGACATGACGGGAAACGGCAGCGGCTCGTGCAGCTCCCAAGGTTCGTAAGTGAATGGTCGCGTGACGATCTGCGTCGGCATCTGCCCCATCCAGAACCCGTTGTCGTTCGCCAGTCGCGGCCACAAGCGAGCGATCTGATTCTGCTCGGCCAACCCGAACGCCACGGCCGCCCAATTCACATCCGAGAGCCCGTGCGCATCGACCAGACCACGATCCGCGTGCACGTACTCCGCAAAGTGGTCGTCGCGCCAGAAGGTGGCAACGAACTGGTTCCGCAGCCGATCGGCCCGTTGTCCCCACTTCGCTTGACCGTCACTGTCACCGGCCGCACCACACAACCGGCTCAGCTCGCGCCAGGCATGGACGACGTAGCACTGCGTGATGCCGTCCCAGCCATACCGGGGTGGCATTTCCATGTAGAATCCCGAGCCTGCAATCAAGCCGTTTTCGCTGGTGCGATCCGACACGCACTGCGCAGCCGCCGTCAACGATGCCAGTCGTTCCTGCAGCCAAATGCGTGAGCCGGTATGGTCGTAGATCTCCGCCGCCGTCAGCAAATAACAGACCGGCCCCAGGACACTCAGCGGGTTCGCCTTCGGCTGCCAGTGCTCGAACAGACCCACCCATTGCTTCGTTTGTTGACTGGATTCCGCCGCACCTTCGCGGCGCGGCGGTCGGTAGGTGAATACGTCCTCCGGATTCCTGAGTCCCCGCAGCCATTTGCCGTCCGGGTGTGTCGAACCGGGAAAGATGGCAAACGGAATGTTACCACCCGGGCGCTGAGATGCGCGCACAAACTCAAAATAGTCCAGCACCAGCTGTTGCCGCCCCAAGAGCAGATACGCACCGGTCATCTGCCAGGAATCGAGTCCCGGCCAGGTCGTGTCGGCACCAAAGGCAGCGCCGTCTGCGCTGATGGAGAAATGGCCCGGGTAGTGGTGTTCGCTGGCCGCCGGCAGCAGGTTGCGGACGATCGCTGCCGTGACGCCACGCCGAATCTCGGGATCAGCGATGGCCTCGACCCAGGCGGCACTCTCCGGCAAGTCGCCTGGATCGGCGGTTGATCCGCGTGATTCGGTTGGGGCTCCCTGCATGGTCAGACCGCACCCCCACCATCCGATCAGCTGGAGAAATCGTCGCCGCGAGGAACCGCAAGTTGTCTTCATGGTCGTTCTTGCCTTGTGGCTGTCCGTCTTTGAAACCAGCGCGAAACAAAAATGGATGAACTACGAGTTCGCCTCCTTAAAGTGTCAGCCTGTGATATCCGCACAGGGTACTCGCAAGTTTGAAAATCGAACGAAATCCGAAGCACCAAGATACCAAACAAATTCGAATGACAGAAATATGGGAGAAAGGGAAAACGGAGGACGCAGTAGCCTGCCCAGTGGTGAGAATCTGCCTGTGGCCCATGACTGTGGTCTTGTCGGCAGCGGAGGTTTTTGTCTTGAGTTGTGGATTTCGAGTTTGTTTAGGTTTTGGATATTGGGATTTCGAATTTCCTGTCTTGGTTGTGGCTACCGGCCGCGTGAGGGTCGAGATAGGTGTCATGAGAGATTGGGGGAACTGGCATTCATGAGGCCGACTCGAGGCAGACCCATTTTCCTCACCAAGTTCTGCACTCCCATGTCCTGGCCCCTTACTGGAAGAGCAGCCAATAGGTTTGTTGTGCCACGACGGGAAACGTATAGGATTGCGCCCCGGCGGAGAGCACCTCTCTCGAGTCGGCATCGAGCACTTTGGTCCGGCCCGGTGGCAACACCAGGGTGTAGGATCCGGTTCGCAACGCGTGCAATGAAGCGAATTCACCGCTGAGACACAAATAGTCGAGCGTCAACGGCCCCTCCTCTTCCGCATGCCAGCTCGCGAGCCGCGTGTCGTATCCACCGGGGGGCGCATTCCGCATCAGGCTCTGCCCGGTCCAGACCGCGAATGCTTCGGTGTGCGCGTGCAGCAATGGCGTGTCTTCCGGGTGCCGGGTCGGTCGCGCAGCAGCAACAAGTTCGCCACCGACGCGTCCTCCGTGCGATATGGCGATCTGAGCAGGTAGGTCTTGTTCGCCTGGGCTGGCACCGGCTGTTCCCAGATCAGCCGCATTGATCCCGCACCATTGCTCTTCACGACCCGGCAGGAGGTGACTGCGGATGGTTGGCCGGCCGTTTGCTGATCGAGCGTCCCGGTCGCCCCGGCGTCCAACACAAGCCGCCACTGGGCTCTGGCTGAGCGGCGGCGCGCACAAGATCAGGCCGAAGCACAGGAACGCAACGAACGTTCTTCGCGTTATCGACATCGCGAGATGCTCCTCAAGAGGTCGAACAGGAAGCCAGCATGCCGCTGCCAGCTTCGCCCCGCGTTCGGCAGCCGGATCGTGATCCCGACTACCAAACTCCACGTTGGCCGCCTCAATGGCCCCGATCGCCTCCGGAGACAGGCCCTTCAGCTATTGGCTGGCGGCGTGCCATGCCCAGGAGATTCGTTCCCGCCGGACGGCCCGGCCAACGTCTCGGAAATTCTGACACCGAATGTCGAGATCATTTCCCATTTTTTCGTCTTCCCGGCCGCCTCGACTTATCGGCATCGGAAGCGTCCGGTCCGCGAGACTCGCTGGCTATCAGTGTGGCTTCAAAGTGCCATCTAATCGAATGACCTGATCACGTGGCGATTCGATGTTGATTGTCTGTGCTCCGTAACGCACGACAGTCTTGACGCCGCCATGATTGCGGAACAAAGCGTTCTCAAGCTTTCCATCACGCCACGCGATATCAACCTCAAAGCCGCCCCGCGCGCGAAGGCCCTTGACGCTGCCGGTCGGCCAGACCTTGGGCAGGGCCGGCAAGAGCTCGATTTCGCCCGCATGACTCTGCAACAGCATCTCGGCGATGCCCGCCGTGCCGCCGAAATTGCCGTCGATCTGGAACGGCGGGTGGGCGTCGAACATGTTCGGATACGTGCGCGATGGGCTGAACAGGTTCTGGAGTATGTACAACGTCCGATCGCCGTCGTGCAGCCGAGCCCAGCAGTTGATGCGCCAGGCAATCGCCCAGCCGGTGGACAAGTCGCCGCGTTGGTCGAGCGTCACTTTGGCCGCTTCGGCCAGGTTGGCAGTCTGGCGGGGCGTGATCTGCGCGCTCGGATACAGTCCATACAAATGCGAGATGTGACGGTGCTGACGCTCCGGCGCCTCCAGGTCCCAGTCGTCGAGCCATTCCTGCAGCTGGCCACCCTTGCCAATCTGGTTGGGTGCCAGTCGACTGCGTTTGCTCGCCAGCTCGGCACGGAACTGGGGATCGACGTCGAGCACTTCCGCCGCGCGAATGCAATTGCTGAACAGGTCCCGGATGATCTGCGAGTCCATCGTCGGCCCGGCACACACGGCGGAGCCGCGCGGATGTTGGTTCTCGGGGGACAGCGACGGGTTCGTCACCAGCCACTGGTGCGTGGGCTCCTCGACCAGCGTATCCACGAAGAACTCGGCGGCACCTTTCATGACCGGGTAGATCTTTTCCAGATAAGCCTTGTCGCCGCCGTATTCGTATCGATCCCACAAGTGCAGGCACAGCCATGCCCCGCCGGTCGGCCACATGCCCCAGTTCGGACCGTCGATGGGCGCGGTGGCGCGCCACAGATCGGTATTGTGATGAGCGACCCAGCCGCGAGCTCCATACATGTTCTTGGCGGTCCTCGCGCCCGTTTCCGACAGCTCCGTCACCATGGCAATGAGCGGCTCGACGCACTCCGCCAGATTGCACGGCTCGGCCGGCCAATAATTCATCTCGGTGTTAATATTGATCGTGTATTTTCCACCCCAGGGCGGAGTCAGGCTGTCGTTCCAGATTCCCTGCAAGTTGGCCGGCTGCGTTCCCGGCCGCGAACTGCTGATCAACAAGTAACGCCCGTACTGGAAGTACAGCTCGGCAAACTGCGGATCATCGGCTGCCGGGAACGCCTTGATGCGCTCATCGGTTGGCAGCGTCATGTTGCTGCTGGTTCCAAGATCGAGTGACACGCGTCGAAAGAGTTTCTGATGGGCGGCCACGTGTGCGGCAAGCAGGTCATCGAGAGATTGGCCGCAAGCCGCTGCGATCTGCGACTTCGTAACCGATTCCGGGTCGCCGCCGACGTCCTGGAAGCTCTTGAAACTGGTCGCTACAGCGACGAATAGTGTGGCCGAATCGGCATTGCGAACGGAAATCGCATCGTCCGAGACGGTTGATTCGCCTCCCGCTGCAACGACCCGTACGCGAGCCTGAAACGTCAGCGCTCCCTTGATCCCTTCCGCATCGCCGTTCACGCCCTGCATCACCAGCGTGTTGTCCGCTTCCGCGGCAACGGTAGCCTTCTGCGGCGTCCGCATGCTGACGGTGAACGAAAGCTGGGCGCTGCGGCTCGCCGTCAGCCGAACGACGATGACCTGATCGACAGGACTGGCGAATGTTTCGCGGACAAATGTCACGTCACCCACAACATAGCTGACGCGTGCAACGGCCGTGTCCAGGTTCAGTTCACGTCGGTAGTCGTTCACGGCAGTGGTTTCCGGAAACCGCAGCAATAAGTCCCCGACCGTTTGATAGGGCAATTGCCGCAAGGGTTTCGCCATGACACGCCTGTCAATGAGGCGGGCGGCGTCGGAGTACTTCCCGTCGAAGACGAGCCGGCGGACATCCGGCAAGGCGGCCTTCGCGTCCGGGTTCACCGGATCGTATGGACCGCCCGCCCAGAGTGTATCTTCGTTGAGCTGCAATCGCTCCTCGTTCACTCCGCCAAAGATCATCGCGCCCAGCCTGCCGTTGCCGATCGGCAGGGCTTCCGTCCATGCCTGGGCTGGCTGGCGGTACCAGAGGTTGAGACGCCCTTCAGGCGCCTGTGCCGAACCGGAAAACGACAGTTCCTCACCCGCCAGAGGGAGCGTCAACATGCCTGCCAGCATCCACACGGCGACAACATACTTTCCGGTCTTCATGAGGGGGTCAAACCTGTTTAGAGTGTCAACCTGTAACATCCGCGCACGGTGCGCGCATGTTTGGAAAACAATCCGAAAGTCGAAGCGCGAAATGCGAAACAAATTCAAATGACAGAAATAGGGAGTAAGGGAGTAAGGGAAAACGGAGGACGCGATAGCCTGCCCAGTAGTGAGGATTTGCGTGAGGGCCGCCCGCCGCGGTCTTGCCGGTAGCGGCAGTTTTGGATTTTGAGTTTTGGATTTCGAATTTGTTTAGGTTTTCGATATTCGGATTTCGGATTTGCGTTTGTGGCCAGCGGCTACACTCAGGATCATTCTCACTTGAATAGCCGCTGAGCGAAGAGGCACAGGTTCTTGCTCCACTCAACACCGTCATGGCCGTGGGAATCGACATGCCAGACGTGCGGCACGTCGTGTTCCTTCAGGTAGGCGTGCACACCCTGGCTGACGTTGATCAGTCCGTCCTGCCTGCCGCAACCGAGCCACAGGAGTTTCAGCTTCTCGCGGGCGGCCGCGGGATCAGGAACGAGTTCAGCCGGTGGCTTGGTATTGGGCGCCGAGGAGAATCCGCCGACCCACGCGAACACGTCGAGGTGTGTCAGGCCGAAGTTGAGCGATTGTCCGCCGCCCATCGACAGGCCGGCCAGCGCGCGGTGTTCGCGGTCGGCCATGACCGAGTAGCGGGACTCGATCGCGGGAATGACGTCGTTAAGCAGGTCGGCTTCGAACTTCTCGAACGCGGGTGCCGCGGCAAACACATTGCCTTCCGCCCGGTCGTTCTTCTGGGCTCGGCCGTTCGGCATGACGAGAATCATGGGCTCTGCCTTGCCGTCGGCGATCAGGTTGTCCAGGATCACCTCGGGCTGGCAGGCTTGCTGCCACTCGGTCTCGTCTCCGCCGATCCCGTGCAGGAGGTAGAGCACGGGGTACTTGCGGTCGCTCGAGTAACCGGGAGGCGTGTAGACGTTCATATTGCGGGTAGTACCGACCGTCTTCGAGTCGTATTGGATCATCTCCAGCTTGCCGTGCGGGATGTTGTCCCGAACGACGTTGTAGTCGGCAGGAGGGTCGTCCACGGCCGGTTTGTCGTCGGGGCCCAATACGATAGGGCCGCCGAAACCGCCAGGACCGCGGCGACGCGATGCGCTTTGGGCGGGCTGAGCTTGTGTGGCTGGAGCGTCGGACGCGTTGGTCTCGGGACCTGTTTGCGGAGCGATCTCGATCGCGTTGATCTCTGGGTTTTCGATCTGGGGCGTGAAAACAATCCGGAATTCTCCGTCGGTTACTTCCACAGGCACCGTCTCGATGTAAGCCCGCTGGGGACCGCCGGCCTTGGCCCAAATATCGAAATCCTTGAAGTCGCGTCCCTGCACGTTGAAGGAGAACACACGCTCGCCAGGACCGCGAATGCCCTCGAACGTCTCCGCGAAGTAGAGTTTCGCAATATACTTGCCATTGGGAAGCTTGCAGGAGAATGAGTCCATGGAGTAATGCTCGCTCAGGAACAAACCAGCATCATTGGTTCCTTCGATTACCGTGTTCGGATCGCGCTCGATCGTCGAGCCTCCCTCGAAACCCTGATCTGGCAACCAGACGTGGCCCTCCGAATCGGTAAAAGGCGTGGACTGGCCGGCCTTGATCCGGATGGGCATTTCTGTTGGCGCGACGGATGCCGCACTCGGCTCGGGTGTTCCCTGCGGCGGTGCGGGCGGTGTGAACTTATCCTGGAACAGCAGGGGCGCGAAGACGCACAGACTGCGCCGCCAGGATTGCCATTCGTGAGCGGTCTCGGGAGATTCGTAGTACACGCTCGGAATGCCCGCTTGCTGCAGGGACTCAACATGGGTCCTTCCGGCAGCGCCGTTTTCGCGACTGCCGTAGCTGACGAACACGATCTTGACGTTCTGCTTGAAGGCGTCCATATCGGGGATCTCGGACGGGGCGACGCTGCCGCCGCTGAAAATGCCGATGTGCGAGAACTTGTCGAGGTTCGCCAGGGCGATGGAGCGAGTCTGCATACCACCCATGGAGAGCCCGGCCATGGCGCGGTTCGGCTGATCTGCGAGAGTACGGAAGTTGGCATCAATGAACGGAATCAGGTCATCCATGAGGACTCGCGCGAACGCATCGAAGTTGAACCGGCGTCCCCCGGGGCCGGCGATGCTGCGCGACCGGGAATTGGCTGCGGAGTCCCGCTGAGCCGCTCCAAACCCTGTAGCACCGCCAGGAACGTAGCTGTTGGCCATGACGATGATGAAGGGCTTGGTTTTGCCTTCGGCGATCAAATTATCCATGATCAGCCCAGCGTGTCCCTGCCTCCCCCAGCCAGTTTCATCTTCCCCGCCACCGTGCTGCAGATACAACACGGGATAACGCACCGACGGGTCTTTTTCATAATCGGGAGGCGTGTATACGAAGCAGCGCAGGACCGCGTCGGCGCTCTTGCTGTAGAAGAGGGTCTCGCGCAGTTGGCCGTGAGGAACGTTCTTGAGTGCGTAGAAGTCCTGGTCTTTGGCCGGAATTTCGACGCCGCTACCCCACCTGCTGGCCCCATAGAAGTAGAGGCTGTTCGGATCCGGAACCTGGGCGCCGTCCACAATGATCTGGTAGTAATGAAAACCCTCATCTTGCGGACGCGACTCGCCGATCCAGGCTCCGTCGTCGCCCTTGGTCAAAGGATACTTCACGGCGCCGATATCGAGCTGGACACTCTGGGCATCCGGCGCGATAACGCGGGCTCGGACGCGTCCGTCCGAATCGACCTGGGGAAACTGCCGGCCCGGCTGGTTGGTTGTCGCCGGTTTCCAGTCGGCCGCCGGCTCCTCGGTCTGGGCCAGGCACAACTGGCCGGACAGGATGGAAACAATCGCGAGCACAATGAGTTGAGATTTCATGGGAGGCCTCACCGTCACGTAGTAGTAGAATTTGTCATTCGTCGCTGCCGGATGCGTCCAAGTGTCATTCGACGTTTTTCCATTTGAAGCATGCGCCACCCTGGCGGTCGGGTCGTGGTCCAGAGGCAGATACGGTCACCGGACCGGGTTCATTCGGCTTTACGGCCAGATAACGATGGTTGACAAGAGACATGAACATCGTGTCACCGCGCAGCAGGTTAATCCATTGGAAGGACTCGGTGTCGCGCGGCTTGACACCGGCCAGGTCCTTGAGAACCACGCCGTCCGCACTTGCGGAAACGAACCGGCCGTTGGCTGCTTTCAACGCCACGCGGCCCAACTCCAGATCGACGACCTCGAAACGCACGTGTTGTCCGTTCGCATCCGCTGAATCCGCCGCGATATTGACCAACTTGTTGTTGTGCGTATCGGCGGCCAGAAAACTTCCGTCGGCACCGCTGGTCAACGCGATGGTCTTACCCATGGGAATCTCGCGTTCGACGCCTCGCGCACGCGGCGACTGGACCGTGTAGTTGTCAAAGTCAGCATAACCGCCGGGCTGGCCGGACGTGTTGTAGTTGAATACCGCGGGACGCACGCCTTGGAAAGTGCGTAACTGAAAGGTCATGGTAAAAGGTCGTCCCAACGGCGTGAACTCCTTGCCGTCGGCGCTCCAACTGAAGATGGCCTCGTCGTTGTCAAAGTTGCAGTGAACGCGCAGCCACAGGTGACAGGGGGGATTGGTCGGTCCCGCGATCGGGGGATTGCGTGGTGGAGCCGGATCGCTGCGGCGACCACTGCGGCCGCCGGTGCTGTCGAGCATCTGTACCTGCGTGCCCTCGGCGGTCTTTACCACGCCGATCCAGGCATAGGGAGAACTCAACAACGCCAATCCTGCGGTATCGCCGGCAACCAGGCCCGACGTGTCCAGCTCGACGGTCATGATCGACTCAGGCCCGGGCGGCCGTTGGCAGAGGCTGTTGCGCGCCGAGTAGAAATCACCGGCAGGCAGCGAATGCAGTCGCAGCACACCTGGCTGCTCGGTAATGGACCACTTGCCGTCATCGGGAACGTGGTTCCACTGCCAGTGCGGATTCAAGTTGCCCCCCTCGAAGTCGTCGTCGTGGATGAACGCCGGTTTCGGCTCCTGCGTGTAACCGGTGTCGGGCTTGATCCAGGTGTTGGGTGCCTTGCGCAAATTGCCCGGCAGGCCGATCAGCGGGAAGCCACTGTCCCAAGTCACCGGCACCAAGGAGACCATGCGACCAGCGCTGCCGTGGTCGGACATGATGATGCTCCACCACTGGCCGGAGGGAGTGTCGACAATACCGCCCTGATGCAGCCAAAGCCCACGGTCATTGGGTTGGGCGCGATCAGGGGCGGCAGCCGTCACACCCAACGACTCGCCTTGCACCATGCGTTCGATCTTCCAAGGACCATCAATGGAATCAGCAATCGCAACCATCTGATCCACTGGTCCACCGGGAATGGCCGACACATCGACATACTTGCCGTTGATTTTGTAGAGGTGGTGGCCCTCGCCCATCTTGCCCACCAGTTGGTGGCGGACACCTGGAACGAAGGCTGTGAGATCCGGTGTGAGTTCTTCAATAGGATAAGGACTGCCGCTGCCGGAAATGATATAGACCTTGCCGTCGTCATCGAAGAGGACCGACAGGTCGTGCCTGCCGGGCAGCTGATTGCGCTCCCAGGGACCATGAATCGACTTGGAGCGAAAGACCTGCAGGCCGACGCCGTTGACATTCGAGAAGACATAGAACATGCCTTGATGAAAGCGGAGGCAGGGCGCCCAGATACCGCGACCATAAACGTTCCCGCCTTCAAGTCGGAACGCAGGGCCAAGGTCCAGTCGATCCATGCAATAGCCGACCAGTTCCCAGTTCACCAGGTCCTTGGAATGCATCAACTGCACGGCAGGGTTCATGTGCATCGTGGTGCCGGCGAGGTAGTAGTCCTCGCCCACCCGAATGACATCGGGATCCTCGAACTCCTCGTAAAACAGCGGATTGGAGTAAGTGCCGTTGCCATTGTCGGCGGTCCAATTCTGGGCTACGGAGGGAGCATCTCCGAAACACTCCGGGAGCGTGGCTGTGAGAGCTACAAGAGCGCTGCCGGCCAGCAACATGGACACGGTCGTACGCGAAAGGATGAAGTTGTTCATGAATTGCCTTTGCCCAGCACCGGTTTGCCTATGAACAGGCCAATGACCTCTCCTCGCGCCGCACATCGGACATACTCAGGTCCCAAGACCCACGCTGCGATTACCGCGGAGTTTCTTCCAGTTTCAAGAGCCCGAGCTGATACGGAAGTGCGTGATACGGTCCGCCGCTGGCCGGATCGCGGCCTTGATAAAGCATCTGTAGATTCCGCGGGTCGATCGTCAGCGTCTCATCGAATCCGTCGCGGATCAACTCCCCGTGGCTGATATCCTTCGTCCACGGCTGCACGCCTTCCGCGAACGTAACGTTGTTGATTCCCGCGAACGGCTTCTCATACGTGTCCGCATCCGGGATGGGCGTCCATTGGCCGTCCAGACGATCAGCAATATAGGCCCGGTAGATAGCGACTGGGACCCAAACCTTCGACCAGCGTCAGATACTTGTCCGTCCCCCTGATCTTGTACGTCATGCTCCCTTCGAACAACGTTTCGCGAGTCTCTTGAATGACCACCTCGGGGTCGCTCATCCCCCGAGGAAAATCCGCCAGTTTCGTGCGACTGCGATAGAGCCGACCATTGTCTCCCGTAAAGAACAAGTAAGCATGCGTGTCATCGCAGATCATCCAGTAATCGATCCACAACCGCGGGGCACTCGACGGCTTGGACGCGAAGAAGTCCTGCGGCTTCGTCCAGGTCTCCGGCTTGGCAAGGTCGTCCGCCGTCGAGTACTGCGGCTGCTGCGACTGGAAGATCAGGTACCACTTCTCGTGCGGTCGGAAATAGAACACCTGCGGCGCACAGTGATAGCCGGTCAGGTGTGGATTGGCGTCCAGGTAAAAAGGCTTGGCGTCGATGGCTTCCGACCAGTCCCTGAAGCTCAGGTAGACCATACTCCAGTGGCCACGGGTGTTGGCGGTGGTCGCAAAGACGTGCCACTTGTCGCCGTAGTAGACCACCGTTGGGTCCTTCACACTAACCAGCTTGTGGGCGTCATCCGACACGCTCGTGATCACCACCCCGCTGGACCTCCACTTGAAGGGACCGGCCAGGGAGGCCGGTTGCGTAGCGGCTGGAGTTGACGCCGCCGATTCGTCTGCCGCCGCCAACAGGCTCGTCAGGGCCATCGTCATCGCCATCGCCGCGACACATCGGAGAACGGTTGCTTTCGACATGGGATCAGTCCTCATTCCGTTTCCCAAAATAATGAATACAGCTGCGGCCATCGGATCATATCGAGTTCCACCGAATCGCGGCGAAGATACGCCAGGCGCTCGGCGTAACCAAGCTGGTCATTGTGGCACTGCCAAGTCGGGATGGGGGTGCAGCAGTGCGTCCAGGATCGCCCCATAGGCGGGCTTCCGCTGGTTGTTGGAGTCGAAGATCAGCGGGTGCTGGCCAAAGCGCCAGGTGCGGCGGTCGCTGAGGCCCCAGAACGTCACGCGTTCCATCGCCTCCTTGTGCTTGATGAAGATCGAAAACAGCTTCGCATAAGCATCCGCCTGAGCCTTCAGATCTTGTGGCGCAGGCGGCGCGCCGCCACCCGACCTACGGCCTCCAAAGCGCGGGCCGAATTGGCCCCCCGAGGCGCCGCGGATCGTCACGTCCAATTCCGTGATGCTGACTTTCAAGCCCAGCGAGGCGTAGTCGGAGATCGCCTTGTCGAGGGCCGCATAGGGGATCCCCGCAGTGCTCCAGTGGCCCTGGATCCCCACGCCGTGGATCGGCGCGCCGTCCTTGATCAGGCGTCTGAGCAGCACCATCGAACTCTCGTGCTTGGGGCCGGCTTCGATGCCGTAGTCGTTGTAATACAGAATCGCGTCCGGATCGGCTTCGTGGGCGAACTGGAACGCGAGCGTCAGAAATTCGGGCCCCAGGGCCTGTACCCACGAGGAATTGCGGAGGTTCTCCGTCTGGGCCGTCTCGGCGTTGCCGCCATCCGCGATGGCTTCATTGACGACGTCCCAACTCCGGATCTTTCCCTTGTAGCGGCCCACCAGCACACTGATATGATCCTTCAGACGCTGGGTGACCGTCGCCTTGTCGCCATCACGGAAGAACCAGTTGCTCGTCTGGGCATGCCACACGAGGGTGTGGCCGTGGATGGCAATGTCGTGGTCCGCGCACCATTGCACCAGGGCGTCTGGCCGCTCGAATCTCCAGCTGTTCTCGCTGGGGTGAACCGGGCCCGGCTTCATGCAGTTTTCCGGAGTCACGAAGTTGAATTCTTCCTTGACAAGGCCCATTTCCTGCTGGGTGTAGTTGCCGGGCAGATCTCCCGCCATGCCGATCAGAAAATGATCCTTGTAGGCGTCCTTGATAGTCGGGCCCTGCTGGTCCAACTCCGGTTGCTGAGTCTCAGGTGAGGCCGCGGGTCCCGCGGCCCCAACGACTGCGACGGCCAAGAGGGTGGCACTCAAGCCGGTTAGCAGCAGCGACATTTGGCGTGTGTGTTGAAAAGTCATTGCCCGTCCTCAGTGGAAGATTAATTGAACGAAGTGATACAGACGGAGTAGCGCGACACGATCGTCGGGATAACGTCCCGCAGCAACTCCTCCTCGAATGCGGCCTGCGCGGCAGCAGATCTGAAAACGTCCTGTCCCGCACAGCGGGGGGGGCTCGTCGTCGCGATCAGGACGCCGAAGATGAGGGATTGCTGCACGCTACACTGCTCCGAGATGAGGATCTCCTGGACCGCGAGTGACTTGACTTACGACATGCCTCGCCGTCCGCGGGGCGGTCATGGTTGAGCGGGGTTGTGTTTTCCAAGGATTGAAGCTGCTGGATGAAGACAGATGCTGCATCCGTGCCAATGGCCGCCAGCAAGCGTTTGTGAAAAGCACGGCTCTTGGCGAAAAGTGCGGCGTACGTGCTCCGCCCCTTACCTGTAAGCGCGACGCTGCGAGCGCGGCCATCCGTCTGATGCGGCCGACGTGACACAAGGCCGCTGCGCTCCAGCAGGACAAGCATCGCGCGAACCGTGTTGGCGTCGGAACTGGCTCGGCGCACCAGCTCCTGCTGCGTGAGCACCTTCCCCTCGGCCAGAATCGACATGAGCACAAACTGATTCGCCGTCACTCCATGCGCCTGCAGGAGGGCATCGGCTTCCCGGTGCATTGCCCAGTAGGCCGCACGTAATGCCATCGCGATGTCGTGGCCAGTGACCATCTTCAACTCCACCCGTAACTTACGTATACGTACTACTATCGTCAAGTCCCACGGGGCCAAAAAGAAAAGGGGTCAGGACTCTTTTTCACGTAATGACTTGGTCACTTTCCTCCCGTGACCCCACTTCCCTTCCGCCAGGGGCATACACAGGGCGAATGTTTCTGTCCTCATGGCAGGTTGCGGTACGCAGACGGCGTCACTCCGGTCGCGGACCGGAATGCGCGGGTGAAGGCGCTGTGATCGTAGAAACCGGCAGCTTGAGCGATTTCCGCCACGGACAGGCTGGTTTCGCGCAACAGACGTGACGCGGTCGCAATGCGGGTTTTCGTGATAAGTTGAGTGGGAGTGAGGCCGAAGAGGCGTTTGGTCAGCCGCGCCAAACGTTGCGGCGACAGTTTTGATCGACGAGCAAGCGAGGCCGACGTCACGTCCTCGGAGAGTTCCTGTTCGAACTCATCCAGCGCCGCGGCGAAATCGGCGGGGATTTCATGCCGCTCGATCCGCGCGGCACGTCCCGCGAGAAGCCGATCAGCCCGATCACTTCGCCGTCGGCCCCGTGAATCGGGAGCTTCGTGGTCAAACACCACACAGGATCGTGCGGACGATACCACTGCAGTTCCAGGTGCCCGATTAACGGCTTGCCCGTGCGCAGGACTCGGGCATCCTGCTCCGATGGAAGCCGCCCGAAGTCGCCGGGGCAGATGTCGCGTGGCGACTTGCCAATAACGTCGGACTTGTGTTTAAGTCCGTGGCGCATCACGAGCGACTCATTGACCGCCACATACCGGCCTTGAGCGTCCTTGACGAAAAACGCCACGTCCGGCGACTGGTCGAAGAGCGTCTGCAGCAAGGCGACTTCGACCGCCGGCAATGCGTCCCGAAGGTCATCGATCGGCGGATTTGTGCGCGATTTCACGACTCGGTGCGTTCCTGGTGCAAGACGGCGACTTACTGCTCGGCTACATTACTCTGTGGGGAATCGAACTGGGAGCACAGGGACTTTCAAAAATGAGAATCAGCCGAATCTTTGCCCACCGCGTGGAACTGCCGCTCGTCGAGGGTGCTTACAACTGGTCCGGCGGCAAGTCCGTGGCCATCTTCGATAGTACGCTCGTGGGGGTCGAAACGGAATGCGGGATGATCGGTTACGGCGAAGCCTGCCCGCTGGGACCATTCTATCTGCCAGCCTACGCGGAAGGAGTGCGGGCCGGTCTGCGGGAATTGGGACCGCACTTGATCGGCCTCGATCCACGCGAGTTAGGCCTGCTCAATCATCA
Source organism: uncultured Planctomycetota bacterium (assembly GCA_963802295.1). GTDB lineage: Bacteria > Planctomycetota > Planctomycetia > Pirellulales > Pirellulaceae > JAJRVM01. The sequence continues at coordinate 145,954 of CAWDIM010000029.1, forward strand.
CATGGACGCGGCGCTCAAAGGGCACCCGTACGTCAAGTCGGGTATCGACATCGCCTGCTGGGACATTCTCGGAAAGGCGACTGGACTGCCGGTCTGCATGTTGATGGGGGGGCGATTCGGCCAACGCGTGCAACTCTATCGAGCGATCTCGCAGCAGTCTCCGGACGAGATGGCCCAGAGCGTAGCCAACTATCGCGCACAAGGGTACACGCGATTCCAGCTCAAAGTCGGCGGCGATCCCGATGCCGACATCGCCCGCATTCGCGCCGCCCGCGCCGTACTCAAAGCGACCGACAGGCTGGTGGCGGATGCCAACACGGGTTGGACGCAGCACGAGGCGAAACGCGTGGTACGCGCAGTGCGGGATCTGGATGTCTACATCGAGCAGCCCTGCTTGACTTACGAAGAGTGCCTGGCCGTCCGGCGAAGCACGGATCACCCCTTCGTGCTCGATGAGAACATTGACGGTCTTGACATGCTGCTGTGCGCCAAAGGTGATCTGGCGATGGACGTGGTGAATCTCAAGATCAGCAAGCTGGGCGGGCTCACCAAGGCAAGGCTGGCGCGTGATCTGTGCGTGTCCATGGGCCTGGCGATGACGCTGGAGGACAGCTGGGGTGGCGACGTGACGACGGCGGCGATCGCACACCTTGCGCACAGCACTCCCGAGGCATTTCGATTTACCAGTACGGACTTTAACAGCTACGTGACGGTAAGCAACGCGGAAGGGGCGCCGGTGCGGGACAACGGCTTCATGGCCGCCGGCACCGCCCCGGGATTGGGAGTGACACCAAGGGCGGATGTGATTGGTCCGCGGGTTGTGGAGATCGCATGAAAACGAAACGTCAACCAACTGACTCGTCGGTGATCGAGGGCTGCCATCCAGCATGGATGACGCCTTACCGCGCTGCGGCCTTGCCGTGCGTGCTGACATTCCTGGTGGCGGCGGTGTTCGCGCGCTCGGTCCCTGCCGCCAGTCCCGTGGCGGAGGAGAGCAAACGCCTGCTGGCGCAAGTCGAACCGCGGATCAAAGCGATCTACGAAACGAACGAGTTTGCCACTCGTTCCTTCGAAGCAACCTGGCTGCCAGACGGCTCGGGCTATCTGAAACTGGAAACACCTGCCGGCGCGGCGGGGGCGGAAATCGTCCGCTACGATTCCGCCAGCGGCCAGCGCACGGTCGTGGTTGCCAGCGAAACACTCCTCGTGCCCGGCAGCGACCAGCGTTTGGTGATCAGGGACTTCGCTGGCTCGCCCTCCGGCGACCGCTTGCTGCTGCACACTGCAAGGACCGGCGGCGAGCACGGGAGCGATCATTGGCTGTATCAGCCGGAGACGGGAGCGCTGGGTCCAGTGGAGGCCGGCGGTGGAGCGTGGTTTGGCGCGGATGCGTTTTCGCCTGACGGCAAGCGGCTGCTGGGTTCGCGGAGCGCGGACTTGATCCTATTCGACATTGCCAGCGGCCGGACGACTCGGCTCACCGAGGATGGCGCCCCCGGCACCATCGAAAACGGCAGCGCAGGTTGGAGTCCCGACGGACAGTGGATCTGCTATGTCCGGTACGACTACTCCGCCGTGCCGAAGCGAGCGATCCTGGTGCCGGGCGACCCGACATACCGCACCTTTCGGGAAACGCGCTACGAACGGCTCGGCGGCCCGATTGCCACGCTGCGAGCGGGCGTGGTGGGCGTGGCAGGCGGCCCCACGAAGTGGATCGAGCTGCCCGACGAGCCGGGGACCTATTATCTGAACCAAGTGAGTTGGGCCGGGAATTCCGACGAGTTGCTGATCGAAAAACTGAGCCGCTTTCGAGACGCGCGGGAATTCCTGCTCGCCAGCCTTGGCACCGGCGGAATCGCCACGGCCTACGCGGAAGCCGATCCCGCCTGGGTGGACATGGCGCCTTCTGCGAACGACGGGCTGGATTGGATTCGCGGCGGTCAGGCCTTTGTGATCAGCAGTGAGCGGGACGGCTGGCGACGCGCCTATGTCGTCGCGCGGGACGGTTCGGAGATCACGCCGATTACTCCGGCGGGCAGCGATCTCATCCGACGCGGCCAGGCGGATGAGAAGAACGGGTGGCTTTACTACGACGCGTCACCGACCAACGCGACGCAGCGTTATCTTTACCGTGCCCGTCTGGATGGAACCGGCACGGCGGAACGATTGACTCCGCCGGACCAGCCTGGCACGCATCGGTACGTGCTGTCTCCCGATAGCCGGTGGGCGTTTCACACCTATTCCACGTTTGATCAGCCGCCTGTCACCGACCTCGTGCAACTTCCGGAACATCGGAGCCTGCGCGTGCTGGAGGACAACGCTGCCGCGGCCGTTCGGGTCAAGCCGCTCATCGCGCGACCCACCGAATTCCTCCAGCTCGACATCGGCGGCGGCGTGGTGATGGACGCCTGGATGATCAAACCACGCGATTTTGATCCGGCCAGGAAGTATCCGGTGTTGGTGTTCGTCTATGGCGAGCCGGCGGGACAAACGGTGCTGGACGATTGGCACGGCGGGCAGGCGCACACCCTGTTTCACCGGGCGGTGGCCGACTTGGGTTATCTCGTGGTTTCGATCGACAACCGGGGCACGCCGGCACCCAAGGGGGCAGCGTGGCGGCGCGCAGTGTTCGGCAGCCTCGGGCCGCTCTCGACCGAGGAGCAGGCCGCTGGCCTGGAAGCGTTGGCGCGACTTTACCCGTTTGTGGACGAATCGCGCGTGGGCATCTGGGGCTGGAGCGGTGGCGGCTCGAATACGCTCAACGCACTGTTCCGTAAGCCGGACACCTACCATGTGGGCATCGCCGTCGTACCTAAACCGCAACCGCAGTACTACAACGCGGGCTATCAGGAGATCTACATGCGCACTCCGGAAGTAAACCCCGAGGGCTACCGGACCTGCGCACCAATCACTTATGCCGAGGGCTTGCGCGGTGACCTGCTCATCATCGTCGGCACCGGCGAGACGAACACGCATGTCGAAATTACCGAAGGGCTGGTGGATCGGCTGATCGAACTGGGCAAACGCTTCGACTATTTCGCCTATCCCAACCGCGACCACGGCCTCCGCGAAGGTCGAGGCACGAAAGTGCATCTGCGCATGCTCATCATCCGTTATCTCGTTGAACACTTACCTCCGGGGCCGCGCTGAATGAGCTTCGAGACCGGTTCACGACCAAGCGATTTCTTAGCCGGTGCGTGACGAACAGGTCTTCCTGCCGGGCAGTTGACCTCGCACGCTCGTTCCACATCAGCGACCATTCCGTCCGCCGGATTATCAAGAGGCAGACGGGCATGGCGACTTACGAGTACTACTTGGAGTTGAAGGGGACCAGCCCGTCGACGTCGCTGTCGACACCGACGTCGACGGGCAATACGATCTTGGGCGAGAGGGGGCGCAGGCCTCGAAGCGGCCAATGACCATCGCCTGTTCATGGTCATCGCGCCTTCCTACGACTGATCGAGCGCAGAGCCAGTTGAACGCATGCGGGGGTCTATTCGTTGGGACGCCACGCGAGTGGGAGCTTCCACTTGAACGGATCCATGTCACTGGTCAGGTTGACGATCGTGCCGCCGCCGGCCGGCATCTGCACGATATCGCATTGAATGGGCCGGGTGTTGCCCACACGCACCTGGACTTCGCGGCGGAAGACCAGCCACTTGCTGTCCGGCGACCAGAAGGAATGCAGGTATCCGGGCGAACCATGCATGGTCCCCGTGACATTCTTGCCGATCGCCACGGCCTTGGCGCCGGTGCCATCCACATTCATGGTCCAGATCGAAGGTTGCACGGTAAACGTAATCTTGGTCCCATCGGGCGACCAATCGAAGCGCATCCCGTCACTGCGCAGGAACGTGCGGGTATTGGGGTAATCGACATGGGTCACCCACACGCCGCTAGGAGTCTGGTAGACGACCTTGTCTCCACCGGGTGACAAGGCATAACCGCCATTGATCGACTCCGCTCCGTTGACAATGGCGTAGAATCGATCGTCGCCCGACACGGTTACGGGCGTGAACGATTCACCTGCGAGTTCGATTTCCAGGCCACTGATGTCGATCCGCCAGATGTGATACGTCGGCGTCGTTTGCCGCTTGTCTGCTCCGACCACCGTGATGAACAAATCGTCAGGGGCCCAACGCGCGCGGATCAGATCACCCAACAAATCAATGTCATCCCGGGCGACATCCGTCAGCTGCACCCATTTCAAACCGCCCTCGTCGTCTGGCCGAAACGCATAGAGTTCATTGCCATTGACCATGTCGTCGATGAGCGTCAGCCACCAGCGGTAACCGCCGTAAGTCTGGCAGGAAGGTTCGTCAACCTCCGTCGAGTACTTTGTGTAAGCAAGCAGCCGATTGCTTCCATCCGAGTTCATCTCCCACACATCTTGCGCGGTAATGTAATCAGCGGTCACAAAGGTCTCTCGGAAACAGATTGTTCCAGGTCCGGGCGGGTCCGGCGGAGTTCCAGGTTTCGCCGCAGAGCACACGCCCACAACAACGCAGCTCGCCACCAGCGCGGCAGCCATCACCACAAGATTCCTGATCGAGTGATTTACCATGGTTTCGTTCCTGTCGAAAGAGTGAAATCAGTCACTGAATTCCAGATCCGGCGCCATTGGCCAAATAACGAGCCACGAAAAAGTCATCGCTTCCGAGGTCCGGGTCGTCAGGGAAGGCCACGAACTTCCTGCCCAGCACCACGAGGCGGTCCTCCGAATCAACGCGAACGTCACCCGGGTATCCTGCCCAGTCCACGACCACGCCATCCTCGCCGAAAGTGTTGTCCAGGGATCCGTCGTCGGGCCAATAGCGCAGGAGCACTGTGCCGTGGTCGGGGTCCGTTGTCCCGTTGGCTCGCAGTTGCGTCGCCGTCACCACGATCCTTCCATCGCTGTGAAGCGCCATCGCGTTGAAATAGGTGTCATCGTACGGAGGGGTCAAATGGGTCTCTGCCAGCCCGCCGAAACCGAAATCGGTAGCCAGATTTCCGTCGGCGTCGAAGCAGACGAGGCCGGGCCAGGTACCGTACTCGAAGACATTTGCCTCCACACCTACGATGATGCGGCCGTCGGGAAGGATCGCCACATCACGGCCGACGAGCTTTGGCCCCTCGGGAAACTGCAGACGCACAATGCCCCGGCCGTGAAACGTGCTGTCCAGCGACCCGTCCGCGTTGAATCGCATGAGCAGCAGATCGCGTCCCTGCTCAGAAGTGAAGCACCAGCCGACAGCCAGGATCTTGGCATCCTGCTGTGCCAGTGCGTGGAGTTTCCACGAGTCGACGTTGAGCGCCGGCTTCACGATTCCGCTTGATCCAAACTTAGAGTCCAGCGTCCCGTTGGCGTTGTAGCGCGCGAGCGCCGTGACGGAACCGCCTGAGGAAGGAAAAGCCGGAACATAGTAACCCGCCACGACGATCTTCCCGTCGGACTGCACGACGGCGTCCTCGACGCACTGCTCTAAGACCTTGGAGGCATTATACACAGCCGTCGTTAGGTATCCTGTTTTGTTGAAGGTCTTGTCGAGGGAACCGTTGGCGTTCAACCGGACTACCAGCCAATACGCGCTTCCTTTGGAGCTCTTTCGGTTCGATCGCGTTCCCGCGACGATCAGCTTGCCATCTGGCAGCACCAGACCAGCGGTGGGGAAGTCGCGGAAATCACTGTAGTTCGGCACGACGGCTTTCCCGCCCGTGCCGAATCCGATGTCCGGAAATCCGGAATCGAGATGCCGCGTCAACCCGATGGCCAAGCCATCGGTCGAGGCACCGGATACGCTTCCAAACGAGACGATTGATCCATCCAACGCCACAGCGCCCCGTTGGATGTAGTCGCCCTGCCGGGCAAAGTCGGTGGTGACATAGCCATCGCTGGCCAAGGCCATCTGCGGGAGCGTCAGTAGGCAGCACACGATCAGGGCTCGAGGCGATGTGCGAAGCGGTCGTCCGGGATACATGGCCAGCCTCCTTCTCGTTTCAACGATCAGCAAAGGTAACGGCATTCCCAAACAGCAAGACATGTGCGTGTTCCCGAGCAGAGAAAGTGGTGCAGGTTCTTCAAAGACCGAAGGTGTTAATGATCAACTTCACTGGGCCGCCTCCAGCTTCTGCCGCCACGCCACGGCCTGTTCGGGGCGGCCCCAGGATTCGTACAGTTCCACGACGCGTTCGAGAGCTTCCCGGATGCACTTCTTGCCGAGGGCAGGAACGTCCTCTGCGCGAGCTGCCAGACCCGCATAGCCTTCAACGACAAACGGTTCAGCCGCTTCGTGTTGGCCAAGGCCGACGAGACTGCCGCCCAACAACGACTGCACGTGGTACTTCTTCCAGTCATCCAGGGCCTGTTGCTCGTTGATGGCGAGGCACTCGCGCAACAGCGTTTCGGCCTCCGACCATTGCTCTTGCATTAACAAGCAGCCGCCCAGTGCGGTCAGGGCTGAAGCCAGTTCCAGCGGATTGATCAGGGTCTGCGCGAATCAGCTCTAACCTTTCGCGCAGGATGAGTTGAGCACGCTCGAGCTGACCCAATTCCATTAAGGTCACTGCCAAATTCTGCATCACACTTCGGATCGGGTTCGGGCCAGCTTGTGGCCGCGGTTGGTTTCTCAGCAGCAGCAGTGCTTCCTCCCAGAGCGATACCGCTTCACTCAACCGATCTGTCGCTCGGTAGGCAACTGCCAATTTATTGAGGGCCTCCAGCGTCTGGGGGTGTGCGCGGCCCCATTGGGCCGTGTGAAGCTTCACCAGTTCCTCCGACAGGGATTTCGCGTCATCCCAGCGACCCGCATCCATGTAAGCCTTTGCCAGGGCATGCATGGCGACGATTGCGTAACCGTGTCTCGAACCGAGGTCGCGTCGCGTCGCTGCAGATGCTTCTTCGCAGAGCGGTAAGGCCTCCCGCCATCGCCCCGTGTCGAGGTAAACGCTGCCAAGAGCGATCATTGAAAAAAGTGTGTCGGGATGCGTCCGACCGAGCTTGTCGATCTTCATCTCCAGTGCTTCCCTCGCCAGTTCAACGGACTTCGCTACCTGCCCGGATACCCGATATTCATCGGCCATGTTGGTCATCAGCGTCAGGGTAAACGGATGCTGGGCTCCGAGGACCTTCTGCATGAGTGGCAGCGTCTGTTCATGAAGCAAGAGGGCCTTGTCAAGGTGATTCAAGGCGCGGTGCACCGTGGCCATCACGCTCATGACAACCAAGGTCGTCGGATGCTCCGGCCCCAATACGGTCTTGGCCAGACGCAGCGACTCTTCGCAAAGCGGCAGTGCCTCAGCCGCTCGGCCCGTATCCACATACGCCGTGGCCAGGTCGCTCATTGCCGCCAGCGCGTCGGGGTGTTCGGCACCAAGCTTGTGTTTCATCAACTGCAGTGTCTGTTCGCGCAGCGCAACAGCTTCGTTCCGGCGGCCGGAAACCTGGTAGGCCTTTGCCAGATTGCTCATCAAGACCAGCGTCAGGCGATGATCCGGACCGAGACTGTTTCGCGCCAACGGTAACGTCTTCTCGCAAAGTGCAATCGCGTCTGCCCATCGGCCGACGTCCACATACAAGAGGGCCAGGTTGTTCATGGTCGCGAGCGTCTTGTAATGCTCGGCTCCCACTATTCGTGTTGTTCCGCGCAGCGTCTCCTCCAGCAGCGGCAACGCTTCGTCCAAACGGCCAGCGGCCTGATAAACCGTGGCCAAGTTGTTCATCGCGCTCAGCGTGTCCGGGTGCAACTGCCCGTCGTTCTGCACGCGCAGACGCAGTACTTCCCGGTGCATGGCAATCGCTTCATCCAACCGACCAACCGCAGCGTAGGTGATTGCCAGGTGTTCCGTGGAGTACACCGTCTCTGGATGCTCATGCCCGAATTTCATCTGCTTGATCTGCAACACCTCAGTGAGCAACTCGATTGCCTCAGCAAAGCGAGCCGCCGACTGGTAAGCTAATCCCAAGCCGCTCATCGCCACGAGCGTGTCGAGGTCATCTTCCCCGTAATGCAGTCGTAGCGCAGCAAGTGCCTCTTCGTGCAGGGCGATCGCTTCAGCAAGCCGGCCCTGTCGCCCGTGCTTGGCTAACATCGGATCGCATTGCACGAGTCGGGCAATCGGGGCGAGCCCGCTAAGCGCAAAAGACGTCCTTAAAGCCGCGTGAAAGCCATTTTAGGGCATAATTCACTCCGACTGACGCAGGTCTGCTTTTGGAGGATGAGGCACACATAAACGGGTCTCACAGCCCATTCGATCAGTTGGATGGGCTACAATGAGCCTTTCTTTCCCGGCGCACGCGCCTGAGAATTACTAGTTCGCAACGGACACAACGATGAACATGATAAAGATGAACAGGATTACGGCCGCGAACTGCGTGTTTGTGAATCTTTGTGCAGCATTACTAGTCACTCTGGCCTGTCAACAGGCAGAGGGGGCAGAGTTGCGCCGAGTCTCCATCAAAGGGGATCTAACTGTCGACAATGAAGTTACATACACGAACGCACACATCGAGGTCATGGGAAGTGTCAATCTGTACCGCAATGGTTGCCTCACGCTCGATGGGTGCATCATTGAAATCGTCGGTGATTACGCCCGCCAGTACGGCTACAACTGGCAAGGCGGCACCTTGGTCACTCGCAACACGACAATCGGCGGGACCATGCGGAATGGCGTCGCGCAACAGGCGAACTTCCATCTGAACGATGGCCTCTGGACGGCCGAGGATACGACGGTCCAATACACCTACGGAATCATGTTCAGCCACGAGACCGTGGGTCGGCTGCGCGCCACGCGACTGAAGAGGGGTCCCAACCCCGACTCGATCATCATGGATGGGAAGGGCGACGTCGAACTGTCGGACAGCACCTACATGATCGCCCTAAACCTGCCCATGCGCGGCGGCGAGGCGACGCTGGATCTTCCCAACGGTGTTCCCATCACCCGCACTTTTGATGGCGCCAGCCTGCCCGGCGTCAGCTTTCAACTCAAGCTGAAGAACGTCACGGTGCCGGATTTCTGGTTCGTCTTCTTCAAGGAGGTCTCGATGCAGGGGAAGCCCACGGAGATCACGCTCCGAAGCTGCCGGAATCTCCTGCCCAGCATCATGGGGACGGATCTAACCGGCGAGTTCACCTTGAGCCAGGGACTGGAGCAGCCGCTGCGCATCGGTAACCTGACCCTGCGCCGTGCCGGTGACAGCCCCGTGGATGTCTTAGCCATGGGCCTCTATCTCTCGGGAACGAAGAACAACCTTGTGATCAACGGCCCGATCGTGATCTGCGAGCTGATGATGTTCAACGGCGGCCAAGTGACGCTCAAGGGCACCAAGAACACCTTTGATGCCACCTGCACCGCCACCACGCTGGACCTGCACGGCTCAGCGAAGGTCGAGCTGATCAATGCCCGGTTGGGCCTCCCCCTGCAGTACGGGCCGCTCCCGGAAGGCGACCCGCACGCCGCCGTGATCGGCCAGGTCACGGTCGGCGATCAGGCACAACTGGTCGGACGCGACGTCAGCCTCGGGCGTCTCCGTCTGATCACCCGAAAGGACGGGTTCATGCGCTTCGACCGATATGCCGCCACGGACATTATTGACAAGACCCCAGACGGCGGGAAGATCGAATTCGGCACCGCGGTCACGCAACCCTGATGCCATAAACAGATACATGTTGATGCCGATTGAACAATATGGAAGGAATTGCGAACAAACGATTGCAACCAAGCCCTCGATCAGGCGTTTTGAATTGCGTAGAGTCAACTGCTCGGGCTGGCTGAATCGAGACGTTACCTGCTTCACGCGAGCTACTTGGGACAATGCCAACCGCTGCAGACGAGTTCGAACCACCAGCGGAACTGATCCAGTCTCTGCTGTCATCTGAAGTGTTGCCGAGACTTGCATCATTTGAGAATGATGGCTGCCCGAAGTTATTTGCTCGCACTTTCATTGCGGTCCGAGAGCTTAAAACCTTCATTGGAGTATTCGGTTCATCTGGCGAGCTCGAACAACAATCCAACGGAGAATTGCTAATACGAATGCGAAAGACAATTGACCAGAATCGCGTTGTCTGGCGTATAGAATCACTCTTCCCCACCGTCATGCCATCGACTGGCTTTGTTGGCTTTGATTCTAGTGGTGACGCGAAACGGCACGACGACCAATGGATTGTTCGCCCCAATGCTTGGAGTGGAAAGTACAATGTAGACGACTGGCATGGCTGGACGTAAAGCCGCAGGTAACAACATGTTGGACCGAAGCCCCCGACGGTCCGTTTCGAAATGGAAGCCGTGTTGGCGGGGGCTCGGTCAACATTACCGTTGCCACTACAACTTCTCTCAATTCCAGGCGAGTGTAACCCGCTTCACACGGCTACCCGTCCTGTCGAGAAACCGAACACAATAATATCGCGTGTTCACGAGTCGCGACAACAAGACGACACCACCCTCCCCCGACAGAGTTACAGGGAGCGCCCTTGGGACTGCGGGTGATGTGGTGCCGGGTGAATCGGGATAGGAGCCCGTCTCACGACGGGACCCCTCCCACACCACCGGGCACACGCGTCGGGACCACGGCGATTCGGCTGACTGGACTGTGGGTTCAGGTTCCAGGAGCAGAGGTAGACCCAGCTCGATCAGGTACGCTCGCGTGAGCGAGATGTTCAGTGCTGGGCTGCGACTGAGATGCCAGTAGCGTTTACGGCAACCGGCGGTGAATCAGCAATCGAGATCCTGCAGTACAGACCGTGTCTGGCAGAAGCCGAAATAGCCTCGCCAACCCAGTAGTTAGCTGCGAAGTTCGCTGACCACACGCACCAAGGACGGGCCTCGATTACGCTTAGTCAGCTCGCGGATTCGTTTCTTGAACTACACCCTGGACCCAGGAGCAAGGTTCCGCTTGCGCTGTGTCGTGAATGTAGATCCCAGGAACTTCCGTCTCCAAGGTCGGTCCACGGTCAATCTGTCTCGCGGTCGCGGGCGATTTCGGCCTCTGCTGCCGAGTCGTCTCTTGGCCCAGGTGGATCGGCCGCTTCACGCTTTCTCATAGACGATCTGTCCGCCCACGATGGTGGCGCGGATATCCACAGCGTCGTCAATGATGGTCAGGTCCGCGTCACAGCCCTCGCGGATCGTCCCTTTCCGGGGATACAGCGCAAGGACCTTAGCGGGAATTTCGGTGACAGCGCGAATCGCATCGGGGAGCGAGCAACCGGTGAAGCAGATGAACCGTTTGACTAATTCGGAAAGACCGACTGCGGTGCCGATGAGCGTGCCGTCGTGATAGCGGGCAACTCCTCCGCGCGCGGCGTACTCCATGCCGTTGTAGGTGTACGTGCCGTCGGGAAGCCCGAGTGCCTGGATTCCGTCCGTAATGAGCACGCATCGGTCGACCCCCACGGTCCTGCCGACGAAGGAGACGATGGCGGGGTGCAGATGCACGCCGTCGGCGATGATCTGGACCGTGATTGCCGGATTGTTGAATATGGCCAGCAGCGGTCCGGGTTCACGATGGTGCAGTGAGGGCATGGCATTGAACAGGTGCGTGGCGTGCGATACGCCCGCCTCGAATCCCCGGATGGTTTCGTCGTAGGTTGCGTTCGAGTGGGCGATCGCAGCAACGCATCCGGCCGAGACAAGATGGCGAATGATGGGCAGGCCATCGGGCAGTTCGGGCGCAACGGTCATCATGCGGAGCGTTCCCTTGACCAGCGATTGTATTTCATCGAGTGTCCGTGCGGAGGGGAGTCCAATGCAGTCCGGCCGAATCATCCCTCGCTTCTTGAGCGAGATAAACGGCCCTTCGAGGTGCGTGCCCAGCAGGCGTGCTCCGCCAAGGTCCGCGCCCGTCAGGTCCGCGGCCACCGAGAGGTGACGATTATCCCCCTCGGGACGGAATACGGTGGTAGCCAGGAAACCGGTGACGCCGAATCGTGCGCTGGTACGGGCAATGGTCGCCACGGCTTCGGGTGTCGCATCCAGAATATCTGCTCCGCCAGCCCCCTGAATATGGACATCGATAAAACCGGGGACGACGAGGTTGCCGCGGGCATCGAACGTGTGCCGCGTCTCAATCGACTCCGTGCCTGGAGCAATGCGATCGATCTTGCCGTTGGCAAGGAGTATCGAGGTGGGTGCGGCACACCGGGAGTCGAGCAAACGAGCGTTGGTGATCAGCAATGGGGGGTGCACAGTGAATGGTCCTCGGTTTGATTTCGCCCACGGTCACAAGCCGTGGCCTGGTGCGTTTCGGTTGCTCCTCTGTCGTCGGTCGGATATAGGATTCATAATGTTTATGCATCGGCCGTGCAAGCCACACTGCGTCGCTCACAGCGAGTTGGCGACAAGCAGCACATCGCGACGAAGCGAGTCGGCGCGGAAACTTCGACCGCCATAAGTGTGCCACGCACCAGTCATGTCACCACCGGCCACGTGAAAGTGGAGTGGAGCGGAATGTGTCGGCCGGTCTGCTGCGATGCACGAGCGGCGGTATTGATCTCCACGACGTGCAACGCGTGTTCCCGCGTGAACAGGGGTTCCGTGCCGGTTGCCAGGCATTCAGCGACGAGCGGTTCTCCAGTGCTTTGCCAGGGCTTTCGCCGGGCTGAGCGGGGAGTTACGATAAGAGGAACCAGGAATCGCGAGGGACAATCCATGATTCACACGTCGACGAGTCTGCTGGCGCGCCTGCAGTCCGGCGCCGAAGCGGAGGCGTGGTCGCGATTCGTCAGCCTCTACACCCCGCTCCTTTTCTATTGGGTGCGCCGGCAAGGAGTGCCGGCGGCTGACAGCGCCGACCTGGTGCAAGATGTGTTCACGGTGCTCGTTACGAAACTGCCGGCGTTCCACTATGATCGCCAGCGGCGATTCAGTGATTGGTTGCGGACCGTCACCGCGAACAAGTGCCGCGATTATTTCCGGCGACGGACTGTGCGATGCGAACAGACCGGTTCTTCGGCAGAGGCCGAGGTGATCGATCACGTCAACGAACTTTCGGAGGCCGAGTATCGGAGGGAACTGGCTCGTCGAGCGCTGGAGATCATGCAGGCGGAATTCGAGCCGAACACCTGGCAGGCCTGCTGGGAAACCGTAGTGTCCGGCAAGCCCGCCGCGGAAGTGGCTCGGCAATTAGGGGTCAGTGTCAATGCCGTGTACGTAGCCAGAAGTCGCGTGCTGCGGCGTCTGCGCGAGGAGCTCGCCGGCCTGTGGGAATGACGCCCTTTGCGGGGCCCGCTCACCAGACTGCCGGGAACGGCTGACAGGTTTCTTGCATCCATGCGTATTACTTAGCAGGAACCGATCGTGTTCCGTAAGATACGAAAGCTCGCGTGGCAGCGAGGAGGGTTGATCTTTGCTGGCCGGGCGACCAAGGAGCATCTTCATGCAGAGCGCAACATGTCCGGACGACGCGACTTTGGCCCAATTGCTGGCCGGTCTCCTGCCTGCGGAGCGGGCCGAGCTCTACGAACCTCATCTGGCCCACTGCGAGCGATGTGCGGCCCGCGCGGTCGAGCTGGCGATCAGCGACGAACTGGCAGCGGCACTACTTGACACCCGTGTGGGCGAGGATACTGCGCCATCTCCCGACGCCTCGCTGGTGGCCGCGTTGATCGAGCGACTGGGCAATCTGACCATGCACCCGAACGTAGCACATCTGCCGACGGAGGACGAGCTGCGGAGCGTGCTCAGGCCGGCTGAACGCGAGGGAGACTTGGGCCGGATTGGCGACTACCGGGTACTGGAGGTACTCGGAGCGGGTGCGATGGGCATCGTCTTTCGAGCGGAAGACGCGGCTTTGGCGCGTCCGGTGGCGGTCAAGGTCATGCGGCCGCAGCTGGCAGCCAGTCGTGAAGCGTGCCTTCGTTTCCGGCGCGAGGCGTGTGCGGTTGCGGCTTTCGAGCACAATCATGTGGTGACGATCTACCACGTGGGTGAAGACCAGGGGACGCCGTACTTCGCCATGCAGTTGCTTGAGGGCGAGTCGCTGCGCAGCCGCCTGATGCGATTGGGCAGGCTGCCCGTGTCGGAAGTGCTGCGAGTTGGCCGTGAAATCGCCCTGGGACTCGAGGCCGCCCATCGTCGCGGCCTCCTGCATCGCGACATCAAGCCCGACAACGTCTGGCTGGAAGCCGAAGCAGGCCAGGTGAAGATCGTCGATTTTGGCCTCGCGAGGGCCGCCGATGGAACGCCTTCCATTACGCACGCCGGGGCCATCATGGGAACGCCGCAGTACATGGCTCCTGAGCAGATTCGGGGAGATGCGATCGACGAACGGTGCGACCTGTTCAGTCTGGGAAGTCTGCTGTATTACGCCGCCACCGGGCAGCCGCCCTTTTCTGGTGGCAACGTGATGGCGACCCTGCTGGCCGTTTCGCACGATCGTGTCACGCCGCCGCGGCAGCGGGTTCCTGAACTGCCCGAACCGCTGAGCGACCTGATCTTGCAGCTGATGGAAAAGTCGCCCGAGGATCGCATCCAGACGGCCGCCGACGTCGTCGAGAAGATCGTAGAGATTGAACAGCAGTCGGAGCAACCGGCGCGGCGCACTCAGCCGCAGTCAGATCGCGGACGCAGGACTTGGCTGGCCGTTTCGGCCGGAGTTATTGCGGTGGCCGCCTTGGCCATCCTGTACGTCGTGACGAACCACGGCACCCTGATCGTGGAGGCCGATGACTCCGTGTCGGTGGCGGTCGAACAAGGGCAGGTCACGATTCGCGATCGTGCCAGCGGTCACGAGTGGGTGGCCAAAATTGGCAAGAACCGACTGCGGTCGGGCGCTTACGAAATCCAGGCCAAAGAGACAAGTGTCGGCATCGAGATCTCAGCGCCGGAACTGAGCATCCTGCGCGGGGAGGAGCGACGAGTGCGCCTGACGTACAAGAGGAACGCCGGTGCACCGAAGGGACGCGATGGTGAAGACAGTGTTGTGCCGGACCACACCGTGTCGCGGCCCCCTGCGTGGCTCAGCGACTCGGACGGGTCGCTCGGCCTGCAACCGGGCGATCCGCTGTCGCCGCTGGCCCTGGTGCCACGCCCGGCGAAAGTGGACAAGGTGACGTCCTGGACGATCGAACCGGCAGAGCATCGGTCCACCGTAAACGACATCGCGTTTTCGCCTGACGGCACCCTGATTGCGACGGCCGGACAAGATGGTACCGCCCGCGTGTGGGATACCCGCACGCGGGAGCTGCGCCGGATAATCGTTTGTCCCGGACCGGTGAAGACCCTGGACTGGAGTCGCGACGGCCGTTATCTGGCAACGGCCCAGGCATCGGGTGCAGGATCGATCTGCATCTGGGAGCTGAACGAACCTGCGGCGCGTCTGGCCAGGAAGATCAATCGCGCAACGGCCACACTTGCCTGGTCGGCAGATGGACAATTCCTGGCCTTTGAGGACAACGGTGTTCAGATCTGGGACTTCGATTCCGGCGAGATCCTGGTCCCCTTCGGCGTGATGGGAGCGATCAGTCGCCGACCTTGGGCAGCCGACGGTCCCCTGTTGGCTACCACCAGTGAAGGTGCCATCACGCTGTGGGACATTGCGCGGCAGCAGCCGGCGGGAACCCTGGGAGGCGATGGCGTGCGCCGATCCGCCGCCATCTGGTCGCGGCAGGGACCGTATGTGGCCTGCTTCAGCGGAGAGTGCGATGCAACGGCTCCCCAGCCCGGGGAGCGGGCAGGACCCGCGAGCTTCACGGCAGAGATCTGGGACGTCCAGAAGAAGCAGCGCATTCGCAGTTTCGCCATCGGTGCGGGAAAAGCGCCCGTTCAGCTCTCGTGGTCGCCCGACGCGGCGTCGCTGGTTACGCGATTGGATAATGAAACAGCCTTATGGGATGTCAACACGGGAACGCGCATCAGCATAGTTCCCGAACAATTGCGAGACACATACCCCCACTCGGGATATGCGCGAAACGTCCTCTGGTCGCCGGATGGCAATTCCATCGGGCTGCTGTTGTCCGGCAAGGCCGCACTGTGGAACACGTTGGACAACAAGGGGGAAATGCTGACAGGAAGTCGGGGAGGCGTGGGGCTTCCGCCAGCGTGTTTTCTGATTGAGCCAGGCTTACTGGCCGTCACTTCAGGGCCCGAATCCGCCTCTTGTGTACTCTGGGATCTGCAGCAATTGCGGCCGCTTTATCGCGAGGAGGGAAAGCTCCTCCCGCACGTATATCTCAGTCCCGACGGTACGCGATTGGCTGCCGTGCCTGTCGTGATGGAAAAGCGAAACACACCCGATGGTGACTTCGAGATCCAGATGTTTGATGTCGCAGCGGAACAGGCAGAAACGGTTCGCGTGCCGATGCAGGGAAACGGCGGAAATATTTCGGCGCGCTGGTCACCCGACGGCTCCCGGCTCGCAGTTCAAAACCAGAAACAGTGCCAGCTGTTTGTTGTTCAAGGCGCGGAGATCGTCCATCAATCGACGCCCGACGATGATAACCCCTGGGACTGGCTGCCATGGCCGGTCTGGTCGCCCGATTCGACGCGACTGGCGTTTCACGATAAACCACGCGACAGCGTCGTGGTCCTGGAAGTCGCCAGCGGCGCAACAGTACTCATACTGCGGGGGGACGCGGCGCAAGGGGCTACGTCCCTGACTGGGGACAGTGACACATTGGGGTGGTCGCGGGATGGTGGTCATGTGGCCGAAAATCTCCGGGATGGCTCCGAACGTCGGATCATCGTCTGGAATGTCACGGGAAGTGACGCGGCGGTGGGCGAACGCCCAAACGAGCCGTCGTCCCGGGTGCCCGTTCTGTCCCTGTCGGGCGTTCGTTCCTTTGACGCGCTGATTTCGCCTGACAGTAAGCTCATCGCAAGTGCCAAGGGGGCGGCGGTTGTGAGTGTCTGGGAAATCGCCTCTGGCGAGCGGGTGGCCGAGATTCACACGCCGTGCGAAAACATTGCTGTCGCTGGCTGGATGTCGGACAGTCGCCGTATTTTCTTCCGCGATGACAAACTCGCGGGCATCGCGGACATTACCAACGGTCAGGTGATATCCCGTTCCTGCAACGCCGATGACACGTCCCGAGTGCTCGGGCCATTTGCCATGGTTCAAGACGGGAACACGATCGCGTTTTCCGACAAACACCACGTCCATTTCGCCGATCGGCAACTGAACACGGTCTCCACCTTGGTCGTACCCTCCGCGCCCGACGCGGGTGCGCTTTCCGTACAGCCGGACGGTTCTTTTCGGCTCGGCCCGCACGCCCCCGAGCCACACATCATTGCACTCGTGAATGGCTCGCAGTTGCTGCTGACCCTGGACGAGTTTGCTCGGCAGTTCGGCTGGCGGAACCAACCTGTTGGACGCGATTTCGTGGCGTCCGGAGAGCAAACGGGTGAGAAGACGGGGCAGGACTCTTTGCGATGAGCTTCTTTGCGATGAGTTACGGCTTGTAGAGCGGGTGTGCCGATCCAGGCGAACGCGTGAACGCGAAAACGAGTCCTGACTCGTCTTCCTTCCGCAAGATGGCGCCGCGCGATCCCACGATTGAGGGTGTGATGGAGTGCCTGAACTTGATCAGCGCGAGGTGGTCGGGGCATGTCCGCAGTGGACTCGCTCCCCCATCACGCCAACAATGAGTCCTGCCCCCCTGAGTCCTGCACCGCTTTGCATGTTCTTTCATGTTCGCACTGACTCAACGTGACCGCCGTTTGACCCAGGAGCGAACCAATGCCGGCCTGGCGGCGGCCGGGGTGCGTGGTCGCACGGGAGGTCGGCCGGGGATGGGCGGCGGCGCATTGCCTTTTTCCTGCCGCAGCATACAATAAACTGCTGGCGGGAACCGGAGCACAAAGGCAGACGGTTCCGGCCAAGTGATGAGAAGTTTCGGATGACTAGACAAAGAGCAACTCGGCACTGCCGGGGGGGCTCATTGACGAGTATGCCGACGTGGCTTCATACCTCAAGGTATTTGGCCACGTCGGTTTTTTTGTTCTTGGTGCTGAAAGAGGTGCGTGCCGAACCGAGGATCACCGGGTCCGACGGCACTGCCTCCTCCTTCCACCGCCTGAAATAACGTTTCGTGCGCGAGGTCGCAACTACGGATTCTGTCGGTCCTTCACCGACGGATGTCACCCATTATTTCGAGGAGAATTTGACAATGTTGCAGCTGGCAATCGCTTGTCTCATCATCGCTTTGATCGCGGCAGTGCTCGGCTTCGGAGGTATCGCAGGTTCCTTCGTGGGAGTGGCGAAAATCCTCTTCATCGTCTTCCTCATTCTCGCGGTGCTGTCGTTCCTGGCAGGTGGGTTGAGAAGGCGTCCTTTCTCGGCGTGACGTGAGAAGTGCGATCCAACCTCCGTTGCGAGGTGCGGCATCGAAGCGGCGCTAACGACCGGCCGACAAATCGACTTGCACGATGCGCGGGCGTTGTGCACCTGGGGTACGGGGCGAGACTGAGATGCGTAATCGGAAGATCCGAAGCACGCTGGTACGAAACAGCATCGAATGTCCACGATCTAACTGACAACGTTGTGTCTCGTCTGTTGCCAAACCTGGGCAAGGTCCGGAAGTTCCTCGTCGGCAGGAACGCAGCGGAGGCCCAGGTTCTGCTGACGTTCGCGGCACGGCGGCGGGCCTTATGCTGCCTGAGCACACAAAGGAGGGTTGCATGAACGGTAAGAAGAAAACGCCATCGAAGGTTGTCTTGGTGTCGTACCCCAAGATCGTCTTCTTGTATCCCTCGTTTGTGGTTTCGCTGGTGGCAGCGATCTATCTGAGTGTTGCTCGGCCGCCCCTGGATGACACCAGTACAGAGGCGATTGTGATCTCGGTGGTCTTCCTGGGTGTGTGGGCCACGAACCTGGTTGTCCTGGCTTTTGATTTTCCCCGCACGAGTTCGCTGTCCCTCTTCTTTCTCGCGGTCGTGGTGGTTCTGGGGGGCGTGTTGTTGTCGGTGCTCAAGCCCGAGGCTCTCCCGTACGTGGCAGGTAGACTCCGCTTATTTCACCCCATGGCCAACGCCACCTTCTATTGGACATTTTCCATCAGCCTGGGGCTGGCTACGCTGGGAGCAATGATAGTGGCCCGCTTCGACCGCTGGGAAGCGCGGCCGAACGAGCTGCTGCACCACCAGGGGCTGTGGGGTAACGTGGATCGCTTTCCCGCGCCAGGGGTGCGGATTGACAAGGAGATCACCGATGTCTTTGAGTATCTTCTGCTTCATGCAGGGCGTCTTGTCCTGCACGTGAGCAGCGAACGGCGTGCCATTGTCCTGGAGAACGTCCCATTCGTTTCGAGGAAGGAAAGGGATCTGACACGACTGCTGGGAGCGCTGCAAGTCGACATCCGCGCGGAAGTTGCGGCAGACGCTGAAGGTGAGGGCCCGACCGGGTAACGGGTGCGAAACGGTCGGGGGAAAGTGGACAGTGAAACGCGGTGTACACACGCGTCCGCGCAGAGCCGTCAGACACGAAGGAAGTCAAGAGAGAAAATTAGACAATTCGCTTTAGTGGCGTGTTATGTAAAGGAAACACGATGATTAACCAACAGATGCTCTATGGCGACTGGAACGAAATCAAGGGCCAGTTACGCCGGAGATGGGGACAGTTGACCGACGACGATTTGCCACAAATCCGCGGTGATGCGGAACAGATTATCGGCGCCATCCAACGCAAAACCGGCGAAGCGCGAAGCGATTGAACGGTATCTACAGGAATTAACCGGCAGTGCGGCCTCGGCGACCGGCAGGGTGGCCGAGGCGGTAGGCGACCGTGCCCAGTACGCTTCCGAGGCCGTACAGCAGTTGGCCATACAAGCTGCCGACCAAGTGCGTGCCGGCTATATCGAAGCAGAGCGGTTTGTCCGCCATCGGCCGGGAGCGTCACTGGCAGTGTGTTTTGGTGCGGGTTTGATCACCGGGGCCGTGATAGCGCTGACCCTACGCTCCCGCTGATGCACCCCGCGAACCGTCCCTGTTGGAGGTGCCGAGGCAACCGACCATGAATGATACACCCCACTCTGACCCGGCGCGAGCACGGATGCAGCAGATCCGTGGCGACATCGACCAGGGCCTGGAAGAAATGGTCGAAAGTGCCCGTATCATGGCCGACTGGAGGCACTACGTGAAGGCCTACCCCTGGGTGTGTTTGGGAACGGCGGTTGCGTTGGGTTTTCTGATCGTTCCCAAACGATGTACGACGTTACGCCCCGACGTGGCCACCCTGACTCAGTGGGCGAGCACCGGCCAGTTGGTCGTCAAACCGACCGCGATGCACGGAGCGTTCGATGCGCTGTTGGCTACCGCCGCCAACATGGCGATGCGCAAGGCCACCGCATATGTGGGCCAACGTATTGGGAGGTTGCTGGGAACAGATACAGGGGAATCCGGCCTGCCCCCTGCGGATCGTGCAAGCCGGTAGAGCGGTTGTCAGTTCGTGGTTCAAGTGGGACGCATCGTCATGATTGGAATTGAACGCATTGAGTCGGCGACAAACGGCACCGGGCGATCCTCTCGTGAGTTTCACCGTGGCGAACGGTTCAACATGGCCCGCAAAGAACGAACGCAGAGTGTCCAACGGATCGAGCGGTTTGTCGCCCGACGGCCAGGCCTCTGCCTGGGGACGGCATTTTCCTTCGGCGTCGCACTAGGGTGGTGGGTAAAACGACTATGACACGACACAACGGATCACCCTCGTCGCCGCCTAACGGGGTCGCCAAGGGCATAGCCGAAGTGACGCACGACATCATGTCGCTTGCGGAACTGCAGGTCGGGTTGTTGAGAACGGACTGCCGCGAGGGCCTCAAACAACTGTTGATCCCCCTGGCGATGCTGTCGCTGGCGGGAATCGTGGCTGCCGCCACGGTACCGATCGCGCTGCTGCTCATAGCGGAGTTCCTCGTGCAAGTCGCCGGTTTCTCGCGGGCGTCGGCCTTATCAATCGCGACGTTGAGCGGCTTCCTCGTCGCGGCAGCCCTGGGGCTCGCAGGGTGGTTCCAGCTCCGTGGCGTCAGGCAATTATTTGAGCGTTCCCGCGCGGAATTGACCAGCAATATGACTTGGATCAAACGTGCTTTGACGCGGACCTCACCAAACGCATCAGAACACCCCCAGGATGAGCAACTTCAGGATGAGCAACTTCAGGATGAGCAACTTCAGGATGGCTGAGACTGGTATATTTTCCGCTACTGCATGAACTACTAGGCCCTGCTTGGCCAATGAACCAGGCCAACCATCGGGAGGCCGAAAGACGACGCGCTTGGTTGCGCGCCGCCGATCGTTCGCCAAGCAGACATCCATAAGGAGCCTGACATGGCCTCGTCGACAAAAGTACGAAGCGTCCCGGCATCGCGCAGTGTGACCGAGGTACCAACGGGCCAGGTGCCAGCGGGTCGCCGCGCGCGAACCACCAAAAGCGCCTTCGAGCATTTTCGTGAATATGAGCGCGAACGCCCCGGAGTCGTAGCCCTCTGGTGCCTCGGTATCGGCTTCGCCCTGGGGTGGAAACTCAAGCTCTGGTAGGCCATTCCGAAAGACGCGGTAGAGTGTTAATCGATAACGTATGCGGGCACCGTGCACGTATGCTCAAATCCCGCAATCCGCAGCACCAAATATGAAGCAGATCCGCATGACAGAGATCGCAATGACCGACACCTCTGATTCGCAGTCTGTCGGCCATGGTGAGAATATCCTCGCTGCTGGTATTTGTCATTGAGGCAGTCGGCTTTCGTATTTCCACCCACGTTGGTTGCGGCCGCAGGCCGCGTTAGGTTCTGACCGTGGCAAGAACATCCGCAATGCCCAGCTGGCAACTGGCCCTCGTGATCCTGACCAGCACGGTGGTCGGCGTGGTCGTGGTCACGTCTCTGTACTGGGCGCGGACGGTATTCATTCCGGTCGCGCTGGCGATCTTCCTGACCTTCCTATTGGCCCCGCTCGTGACAGCCCTGCAGCAGCGCGGCCTGAGGCGATTGCTCGCGGTAATCTCGGTCGTCATGCTGGCCGGGACACTGCTCGGCGGCAGCGGCTGGCTGATCACCGCCCAGGTCACGAGCTTGGCCGGTGAGATGCCAAAGTACACGGATAATATCAAAGGCAAGGTCAAATCGTTGCGGCATCTGGGGCGGGGATCGGTAACCAACGGCCTCGAGAAAATGATCCAAGACATTACTCGGGAGTGGAACCTGCCGGCGGGGCGAGCGGAGGGTGAGGACACCAGCGAACCAACGGTCACGGTCGCGGAGAAGCCGACCGCCGTAATGTTCGAGCCGGAGAGCCCCACCTGGCTGGCGCAGATACCTGCCTTGCTCAGATCCCTGCTGGAGACGCTCGGCGGCCTGGCCTTGGCCCTGCTGCTGGCCATTTTCATGTTGCTGAAGCGCGAGGACCTGCGCAATCGCCTGATCCGATTGGTGAGTCGCGGCCAAATCACCGTGATGACCAAAGCGTTGGACGACGCGGGCCAGCGGATCAGCCGGTTCCTGCTCATCCAGTTGATCGTGAACGGCGCGGTCGGTCTGTCGGTGGGCCTCGGCCTGCTGGCTATCGGCGTCGAATATGCTTTTCTGTGGGGATTCCTGGTGGCCGTGTTCCGTTACATCCCCTATGTCGGCGTCTGGACGGCGGCCCTGCCGCCGATCATCCTCAGCCTGGCGATGTTTGACGGGTGGGTCCAGCCAATGTTGGTGCTCGCGTTGTTCCTGGCAATCGAGCTGATCGCCAACAACATCATCGAGCCGCGACTGTACGGCCGGAGCATTGGCGTGTCGGAAGTGGCCCTGCTGGTGGCCGCTGCGCTCTGGGCCTTCCTCTGGGGACCCATCGGACTGATCCTGTCCAGCCCGCTGACGGTTTGTCTCGTCGTGCTGGGCAAGTACGTCCCGCAGTTGAAGTTCCTCGACGTGCTCCTGGGCGACAAGCCCCCGTTGGACGCGCACATCACGTTTTACCAGCGGCTGCTGGCTCGCGATCAGGACGAGGCGACGGAACTGATCTTGGCACAGGCCAAAGCATCCTCCCCGGAGCAGGTCTACGACGAGTTCTTGGTGCCGGCCTTGAATTTTGCGAAACGGGACCGCGAGCGAGACGACTTGACGCAGTCGGAAGAGCAGTCTGTCCTGCAGGCGATGCGGGAGATCCTGGAAGACTTGGGCGAGCGGCGGGACGTTGTTGCTCAAGCCGAGGAGGTGATCCACGCAGAGGATCGGGACAACGCCTCCCCGCCGATCCCACTCCACGTGCTGGCGTGCCCTGCCCGCGATGAGGCGGACTGCTTGGCGCTGGAGATGCTGCGCCAATTGCTCGACCCGGCCAAGTGGGTCGTGGAGATCGCTGCCGTCGATACGCTGACGGCCGACCTGGTGGCGCAGGTGGCCGAACAGACGCCGGCGGTGGTCTGCATCGGCGCCTTGCCGCCGGGAGGTCTGGCCCACACACGCTATCTGTGCAAGAAGTTGCGAGCCCGGTTCCTGAAGGTCAAAATCGTCGTGGGCCGGTGGGGACTCACGGGTAACGTCGAGGCAAACCGGGAGCAACTCCAGGACGCCGGCGCCGACCTGACTGCAACCACGATCCTGGAAACGCGGAGGCAACTGAGCAGTCTGCTACCGATCCTGACACAGGCACAGGGAAAGACCCTGGCAGGTGGAGGGAACGGCGCCGCCACAGAGAACGTTGTCGCCAGGAGAAATTGAGGGCGGGTGGTAGCAGACGCCCCAGACTTGGAGAAGGGACGTTGTCGATGGGCCGTCTCCGCAAGTGGAGAAGTGTGCAGACTCGTGCGACTGCTGAAGCAGACGTGGCTGGAGTGGTACCAGTCCAGGGCTTTTGAGCTCGGCGCCGCCTTGGCCTTTTACGCCATCTTCTCCATCGCGCCGGTGATTGTGCTGGCCTTCACCGCCGCCAGCTTGGTTCTCGGCAGAGAGGCGGCACAGGGCCGGTTGACCCAGGAGATCGAAAGCACCGTCGGCCAGACCGTGGCCGTCGCCATCCAGGCCACCGCGCAATACACGTACCGGAGCGGCTCGAGTGTCCCGGCGACGGTGCTGAGCATTGTCTTCTTTGGGTTTGGCGCCACCGGGGCTTTTCAGCCAACTGCAAAGCGCGCTGAACGCGATCTGGGAGGTCGAGCCGAAACCGGGGCGGGGACTGCGAGGAAGCCTGTACGATCGGTTCGGATCGTTCCTGGCCGTCCTGGGAATCAGCGCGCTGTTGCTGGCCGACCTGCTGGTCACGGCGGTCCTCTCCTCGCTCGGCCAGATCCTGCCCTCCTCGGCCACGCCCCACAGGCTTCCCGCTCTGGTGGGCCGTCACGTTCGTCGTCTCCTGGGCGTTCCTCACGCTGGCCATCGCGCTGGTCTACCGCATCTTGCCCGACGCCAAGATCGCCTGGCGCGACGTTTGGGTCGGGGCGGGCTCCAGCGGCTTGCTGTTTTTGCTCGGCAATCACTTGATCGGCTGGTATCTGGCGGCGGCCGGCATCACCTCGGTGTATGGCGCAGCCGGTTCGATCGTGATCGTCCTGCTGTGGGTCTACTATTCTTCGCAGGTCGTCCTGTTCGGCGCGGAGTTCACACGGGTCTACGCCCAACATCGCGGTTCGCGTTTGGAACCGAAAGCAATCGCGGTGCGAGTCAACCGGCAGGGGCATGCCTGACACCCGGTGCGTGCCTACCCAGCACTTGCCTTTCTCGCTGCTCGCCATATCAGATCATTGTACGTTAGCGAGAGGAGGGAAAATGGATCAGCACTCAATGGCACTGTCGGCTCGAAGCGTCGCGCCGTAGGGGCTTAAGATCGCGAATCGCAGCGCAAGGTCGTGCTGTGTGCGGTTTCCGCGGATGCTGTATTCATCGTCTGTATCCCTCCCCAGGTATCGAAGTGCGGTGTGTGCTCGCAGTTCCTACGCCGATCACCGTCGGGTATCCGTATTGCGATACCGTGTCGACGCTATTCCGCGCGCGGACTGCGCCTGGTTTCTGCCTGGACGGGTAAACACAACGTCCTACTACGATAGCACTCACCTCACACTTCCAGTCGGAACCAGAGCAGTGCTACGCTCTAAGTGGGTCCCCACAAGTCTTCCAACACTTGATCACGAAATGGTCCGAATTTCCCTCAATTGTCGACATCAGACACAATACAAAAAAGACGATTGGCGAACCACTTAATCCAGGGAAACGCGCCGTCGTAGCGCGATATGCAGGAGAGCAATCAAGAGACATCCCACCAATCTTTCTTCCATCCGAGGGAAACCGCGAAACCTCCTCGTCAATCGTCATCGAGTGTGTTCGGGATCCAAGACGCCGACTACCACCTGACAACCGACAACGAACAAGCAACCATCCACCACGGACCAACCACAACTACCAACCGCCTCCCGCCTGCCGGTGCACTTCGTCGATGATGTTCTGTTCGAGCCCGGCGCGCAGCGTGGTGGGGAGCGCGAAATAGGGGATCTCGCTGCCGCCGCCGTAGCCCCCCTCCTGCACCAGCCGCTCCGACGGAACGTAACAGGCGAAATCGTTGCTGTATGCGTTGATCCACAAACGCTGTGCATCGAGTTCCTTCTTGAGCCGCAGCGAGTAGTCAACGCAGACTTCACCGGCCAGGAAGATCATCAACAGGCGGTCACCAAAGGCGAACGTCTGGATCGGATAGTCAACCGCCTTGAGCAATTCTTCGCCGCGATCCAGACGTGCGAGTTGCGTCTTGGCGTTGTAGCCCGCTGGTGTATCTGTGGCTGCCAGTGCGGTCAGCTGTTCACGAGTCGGCAGCTCATTCAAAGGAAGCTGAATCGTGGCCAGTTGAGCCGTGACGGGTCCGCGGATCGGCTGGAGCGGTTGCTGCAGAACGCGATCCACTTCCGTCGCGATCTCTTCGCCTTGGGCCGTCGCCACATCCACGCGGTCGCCGACCACGCCGGAGGCCGGGTTCGAGTCGGATCCGGCGCCGATGGAAAACAACGCGATGCAGCCCGGATGACGCCGCTCGATTCCCTCCTGGGCAAAACCCGCCCAGTCGCCACTGAGTTGGTTGTGAGCAAGCGTGACGCAGTGGCAGGCATAGTTGACGTAGATCGCCCGCACGCCGCCGTCCTCACCGCGTACGACCAGCACCGGCAGATCGTGATCCACCGGGCCACCGGCCGTCCGACGGTTGACTGCCAATGCCGAATGCCCCACGCCCCATTCCAGGCGGCCCGGCTGCATATCCTCCAGCGCGGCGATCGCCGAACGCTCGATGGCATCGGTGAGCTCGGCCGTGTAGCGATCGATATGCGTCTGATGATCCACTGGGATGGGTTGGCTGAAGAGGTTGTCGCACGCCCCACAGACCTTGGGTGTCGTGTGTGAGTGCGAGTAGGTCAGGGCGATGTTCGCACGCGGGATGTGATACTTCGACTCGAGTCGGCGGAAGACTTCGTCCACCATCGTCGAGCGCACACCGAGATTATCGATGGTCAGCAGCAACACGGGCGCGTCATCAGCCCAGCGGATGGCCAGCACCTTGGCCCAGATCTTCTGCGTCACCCCCTCCGATTCCGCGCGGCGAAACCCAAACCCGCTGAGCCGAATCGGATAGTCCGGCGTGATGTCCACCTTGCTCACGCCAATCGTGTATCCCTCGTCCGCCCGTGCCACGCCGGCCAGGCAGAGACCGAGGGCTGCACACGCCAAGTACCATTTCCGATAAGTCCGCATCGTGCTCATGGAGAATCCTCCAGCAAGATCCCGAGACAAGATCAGCCGCGTGCGCGTTACCGGATCGCACCCGGCCACCCCTACCGTTGTGACGTCCCGCACGCCGTCTGTCAACAATCAGGACGGTACCTCGCGAAGATTCCTGTTCATCCAGTCCCATCGGACGCATATATCCAATACGTCCCATCCGTCCCACAGGGTCCCACACTTACCGGTTCCCATTTCACTCCATGCCGATGACCTCGCCTTTGGCCTGCGAGAATAAGGCCAGTAACTGCGCGGTCTCCAGCTCTCCGGCAGCTCGCGCACGCCGGCGTCGGCGAATCCGACCACAATCCGATTCGCCACTCCGATGTTGAACACGGTATCTTCACCGACTGGGACAAGGGATATCCAATGCCTCTCGGTCGCTAATCGGCACAACTCGCCACACCGCGGTCATCACTGCATCTCGCCTGTTGAGTGCCCTGGCACGGTGAGACAATCGCTGACCGGGCCCGTTCCAGCATGCACCGGCGGGCCGTACCACATTCTCACATCATGCCCGGCCCGACTACGCCGCTTGCCTCATCGGCTGCCATCGCCAATAAGTCAGACTGCGCCAGAGCCACTCCGCCGGGCCGTAGCGGAAGCGCGACAACCAGATAGGACTGATTGCCAACTGCAGGCCCCAGATCACCAGCACAACGCTCCAAAGTCCGACACGATCCACTCGTCCGTACAATCCGAAGCCATAGCCATAGAAGAGGGTCGTACAGAGGAGCGACTGGACGAGATAGTTCGTCAAGGCCATGCGCCCGACCGCTGCGAGCCGCACCCTCAGCCAACTCCACACGTTCGCTTTGCAGATCATCATGACTGCCGCTGCGTGTCCCAGTGATACCGGGACCATTCCCAGCATGAAAGCCGTCGTACCGAGCGGAGTGCGAAGCGAATCATAGTCGTGCAACAAGAGAGCCCACGCCCCGTAGATCGTCAAAGGAAGTCCGACACCATAGCCGAAAAACGCCAGCAGCCGGTAGAAATGCCATGATCGCTCGGCCGTAAAGACGTTCAGCTTCATCAACGCCATGCCCAGGAGCATCCGTCCGCCCACCCCCCACAGCATGAAGAACAGGAATCCAAAAATCTGGAACATGAACACCTCTGGAGCGCGACCTGCGACGATCGTCAGATAATCGCTTTGATAAAGCTTGATCTCTCTTTCTGAGTCACGCTCGTCAGGACGCATCATCGGCCGAAGCTGGTCATTCCACGCCTTCTGTACCTGCAACTGCCATTCTGCCGGCTTCCGACCTGCCGCGACATCCGCATCGACCTGCTCCGCAACGTGCGCCGCAAATCTGCCGTACTGCACGAAAGCAATACCCAATCCCGAGCTGACCAGCAATACGAGAACACTTAGAATCAAGAGCGTACGGGGCGAACGGCGGCGAAACCAGTAGAGCAGCACGCCACAGAGTGCATAGAAAACCAAAATGTCGCCCGCCCAAATGAGATAGGCATGGATCAGACCGATGACCAGCAGCCAGAATATGCGACGATAGTAGGTGCCCAGCAGCGACGCTCCGCGCGCCGTCGCACGATCGGTCATCAAGACGAGTCCGGCTCCGAAGAGCATGGAAAACAAACTCATCATCTTGCCGGAGAAGAAGAGCGAATTGATCCACCACGCCACTGCGCTGCCTGGCTCATCGCCGCCACTGAACCGCGGGTTTTCATAACCACCCATCGGCCATGCAAACATGATGATGTTCATCGCCAAAATACCCAGCAGCGCAAAGCCGCGCAGCACATCCACCGCTGTAATCCGCTCATCGGGCCGCACAGGAGAGGGAACTTGCCGCTGTACTGCCTTTGGCTCCTCGACTCTCGTGTCCTCCCCGGACTCACACTTGTGGAAATCCAACACTTCATCCGCCGGCTGATTCTCGGACATAGAACGGCCTCCGAAACGAGATAACTCCAGGATTATCGTATCAAGTCCGCTGCGCACGCAACAGACACAAGATGATGCGTGTGGCAGCCAATACGGAATGCGTCCGCATGAGCATGCGAAGGGGGGCCTCAATCCAACAGCAGCCTGGAGTGACAGAAAAAACTTTGCAGGTCTTCGGCTGCTTGCAGAGCGAACGGGATATTGCTTTCGGCGTGGGGTTGTGCTGTACACAAGCGAAATCATTGTCCCCTTCGCCGAGAACCAAGACGCGTTGCCGGTCTCTTCAGTAGGGAGGTAGGCATGCGGACGCGTGGCTGTCCGTGCCGCGAGCGGCGACGAAAGGCCGTCGTGTCGGGAGCCATTCCGCATGTGCGCCCTCGAGCGTCCAGGGCTCGATCCATCATTGCGTAGTGACGTCCAGGTACACAGAATATCGACCATACATCTCGAAGAACGGCTTGAGTTGCAGGCCTTCCAATCGAAAATGCAGGCTGCTCGTATCCCCCTCGATGGATCTCCCGACATCACGGGGATCGAGCTGCACCTTTCTCCACTCCGACAGCGGCCTCGATTCCTCAACAGCCAGTAGGACCGGTCCGTAGAAGATGCTCGCGATGTTCGGCTGGTCCATGACACGGCTGAGCCGGAAGCTCATCGGCAGCCGCAGCTCAACCGTGTCCCCGCTCGTCCAAGTGCGATCGAGCGTCAGGTACTCGCCAGGAGTCGCCTCAATCGGCAGGCTTGTGCCATTGAGCGACACGTGCACACCCTGTGTGGCCCAGTCCGGCACCCGGACCATCAGGGTGAATTGACCCGATCCGCCAATCGTCAGTTGGGTGCGATCCGAGTACGGAAAGCTCGTCGCTTGCGTGATCATCAGGCCGCGTGCTCGCCAGTTGAGCGTGGAGGGAACGAACAGATTCACATACAGCTGACGATGATCTGCACTCTGGAAGTAAATCGAGTCCTGGAGTTTGGTGTTGCTCTCCAAGGCGGTACCGTTGCAACAGGTGAAGCTGTCCATTTCCGCATTTCCGAATTGCTTCCGTGCTCCCGCATTCAACGGAACGTGATACGTATTTCCAGCATCGTCCTCGGCCACCGATGCGAGAATGTGATTGTAGAATCCGCGCTCATAGTAGTCCATGTACTCCGCATGCGGCCCGTACATGAAAAGCTGGCGGCTCAGCTTCAGCAAGTTGTAGGTCGCGCACGTTTCATTCTGACCGGCTTTCGAGAAGCCGTTACGAAACAGGCTGTCCGGCTCGGCTGTGAAACACTCGGCATTATCGGGCCTGCCAGCGCCTGCAACTCCTCCAATGGCATACATGTAGGAACCGGTACACAGATGCCAGAAATTGTCGGCGATGTCGTAGTATCGCAGTTCGTGATTACAGCGGTAGATTTCCAGCGCGCCGGTAATCTGCGGAATGTGCTGGTTGGCATGTTTGCCACGAATTGTATCCACGTTGCAGGCCAGGCCATGTGCGCGATCGGCGTTGCCAAAGAAGAAGTCGACGTTGTCGAAGAGCTGAGCGCACTCCAGGAATCGTGTATCTTCCGTAAGGCGATACAGGCGGGCCAGGACTTCGTTCATTCCGCCAAATTCGCCGGCGATGTAGCGATTCCACATGCCGATTCGAATCGGCGCCGGGACACGTCGCAGTCGTTCATACCCCCACAGTCCCATGCCGCGGGCCACTTCCAATCCCTGTTCGTTTCCGCCGATTTCGTAACAGTCGAGCAGACCGGCGAGGATCTTGTGCAGCGTGTAGTAGGGAGCCCAGATCTGGTCGTTCCCTCCGCCATAAGTGGCCCCTTGCTCGAGCATGATGAACTGGTCCGGCGGATAAGCACTGATGAAGCCTTGACCCCAGTGCCAATAGTCCGTGCGAATTCCTTCCCGGCTGAGGTCCGAGGTATAGCGGTTGCGCCCTGGTCCTGGCGGCACCGCTGCCGGATCGGCGGTGCACTCGCCACCTTCTTCTCTCGGCCTGCCCGATTTCTCGGCAAGATCGTGGAGCGTCTCGACCATGTAGTCCATCTTCTGCTTGAAAGCCGCTCGCAACGACTCGTCACCCGTGCAACTGGCATAGGCCTGGGCAATGGCCGATAGGTAGTGTCCGCTGGCGTGCCCGCGCAACCGCGTGGCCTGGCTGTCCCAACCGCCCAGCGGCCGAGCCCCCTCGGGTTGCTGCTGGCCAAAGGCATCACGGAACATGAAGAGGAAACTGTCGGGATTTGTGGCCGCCAACGCGTGGACGAACTTGTCGCGGTTTCTCATCAGCGGAGTAACGCGTCCCTGCTCGTCCCTGTTCAACGTTACTTCCCCGAGCGAAAACGGTTCCAGCAATCGCACAGGTGCCTCGCTGGAGCGGTCGGGCAAGGTGACGACGCGGACCACTGCCTTCGGCCGAAGGTCCGTTCCGGGAACGCTTCCCACAATCGTGTAGGTCGTCGCTTCGAGGACCTGAGCGTTATCTCGGGGAGCCGGCCAGATCACGCGCACATCTGATCCTCCATCCCCATCCTTGAACTTGGCAGGAACCAGGAGCGGCAAGCGAGGGAGCCGACCGACGAACGTTTCCACGTCCACGTCAGCCACCACAACAAGTGGCGATCCATAGATCATGGGGGATGTCAAGTCTTCGTTTCCCGACCGCTCGGACTCCGATGGTGCTGGCATATTGGAAACGGCAGTCTCGTCGTTCGAAAGAGCATTTCCATGGATCGCCCCCACCTGCGTTTCTGTAAGCGCGGTGGAGTAGATCCGAATGTCGTGCAACATAACGTTCGCGGTCCCGTCCGCGGCGTACTGCGACTTGCCAACAAACAGGTGGTTCTTGCTCTTGTCTTCCTGACTCAGCACATCTTCGAGCGTCCACTGAATGTTCTCTGCACGGCCCACCTGCTTGCCGTCGGCGTAGATGGTCAGAGTTTCATTGTCGGCATCGAGCACAACCGCCAGATGTACCCAGCGATGGAGGGCAAGGCGAGGCGAAGTCGGTCCGCGTTCTCCGTTCCACCCCGTCGTCGTAATGCGGGCACGGCAGCCTCCGTCCGATTGTCCGCCAAGGGGAGTGCAGAAGAAGTTGGCGGTCGTGCCTTGCCCGAAATCGAAGAATCGCTGCCACGCCGCCTCCGATCGATAGAACACCCATCCCGCAACGCTGATGGTGTCAAGCTCCATCAGGGCATCACCGGGCAGCGCCAAGTACCCGCCGCCGGCACCGTCGAGCGAAAGGACTCGCCCGAACCGGGCGTCGTCGACGTACGTTTCCGCCCCCCCGAGGACCGTAGCGTGTCGGTTGTTCCTTGACCAGTCCTCGGTGTTGCCAGCCAGGACGTATCGTGCGACCAAGGCCGTTTCGCCGATGCCGTCAAGGAACTGGTTTCCCTCGGACGGCTGCGCCTGGGCAAACCCTGTCGTACCGAGGATCGTGGCTGCGCCAAGGCACAGGAGCAAGAACACCTTTTCAGAAAGACGTATCATCCGGGCTACCTCATCGCAACTCGGGCCAATTGGGATAATGCCACTTCCAAAGCAAGGCGGCCGAAATGGTAGCCCGAAGCGTGAGCAAGGGAGCACCAACCAGGCAGACACCTCGGTTACGTTTCGGACCACAACACAGCGGCGAAGTGACGTCCCCCAACAAAACACGGACCTTGGCGGCTCGACGCCATGCACGGGGCAAGCGTCAAAGGACGCAGAACCATAATACCGAATATGAACGCATCAGCACCGATACGCAATGCAGCGCGGGATAATCTATCCGAGACCGAGATGAGAATCGCCGGTGGTTTCAGCATTGAATTCGCCGGCAGTGAGTGCCGGCGTATCCTTCACGGTCTCCTGCGCTCCCTTTTCGTGATCGCGGACGCCGGCGCAAAGCTGGTTTCGGGCATTCACGGACCGCAATGCGGCGGGTCGTGGGGGCCTCAGCGAGGGCGGTGCGGAGCGAAGCGAAGGTGCAGCTATACTGAACTGCTGGTCCGTGCCCAGGATTCGGCACTGGGAAAACGTCGACCAAATACAACTGTGCCCGAAGAACTGGTCAATTGTCCTTCGGGCGATGGGTGGCACTGGCTGAGCGAGCCGCATCGACGTCACCATCGCTCGCAGGTATCACGGCGAGCGGAGCCAGTGTGCGGCGGCGACGGGTGGCACTGGCTGAGCGAGCCGCATCGACGTCACCATCCCTCTCAGGTATCACGGCGAGCGGAGCCAGTGTGCGGCGGCGACGGGTGGCACTGGCTGAGCGAGCCGGATCGACGTCACCATCGCTCTCAGGTATCACGGCGAGCGGAGCCAGTGTGCGGCGGCGACGGGTGGCACTGGCTGAGCGAGCCGGATCGACGTCACCATCGCTCGCAGGTGTCACGGCGAGCGGAGCCAGTGTGCTGACGGAAGCAGACACCCTGCTTCCTGCCGGCTTTCCATCCCCGCTGCCGGCCCTCCGACGATCGTCCCTTGTCGCAGGCCGAGCATGCTAGTGCAGACGAAAGCACAGACGGAAGCAGACACCCAGCTTTCCACCCTGCTCTCCATCCCGGCGACGGGCCCTCCGACGATCGTCTATTGCCGATGGCCGAACATGCTAGAATTGACATACGCACGTCACCGTCCCCCCGCTGTAGCGGGTCCTGCATGCGGCATGGGTAAGACGGAAGCACACATCCTGCTTCCCTCCCCGCTTCCCACCCCGGCGGCGACACTCCGGGGATCGCCTGATGCCGTAGGTCGAGCGTGCTGAGCGGTTGCATCATCGCTTTTGCGATGACATACGTATGTCATCGCCACCCCGCTGCGGCGGCACGGGACCAGGCACGGGACCAGCACGGGACCAGACACCCTGCTTCCCCCCTAGCCTTCCATCCCGCCGCGAGCCCTCCGACGATCGTCTATGGTCGCTTGCCGAGCATGCTGAGCGGTGCCATCATCGCCTGTGCGGTGACATACGTATGTCACCGACACCCCGCTGCGGCGGGTCTTGCATACGCCACGGGATCAGGTAAGATAACGGCGGTTCTGGCGAGCGAAAGGCGGGCAATCACTTTCTCTTGCGCAGTGTTTCCCGAGCGTCCCTACGGTGCCCTCAGCGGCCGCGGGTGCTCCGGGCACTGCCCGCACACGGAGGGATTGCCTCATGGTCGCCTACGCTCGTCGTAAATTGTTGGGTCGTGATCGCCGAGCCGTCTATCACTGCCGCGCCCGTTGCGTGCGCCGCGCCTTTCTCTGTGGCCGGGACGCCCTGACCGGCCGCGACTTCTCCCATCGCCGCGATTGGATCCTCGTCCGCGAAGAACAGCTCGCGGGGCTGTTCGCCATCGAAGTCGAATTCCACGCGGAACTAAGCAACCATCTGCACCTGATGCTCCGCTCGCGGCCCGATGTGGCCCGTCGCTGGTCGCCCCACGAGGTGGCCCGCCGCTACCTGACCGCCATGAAGATCGCCAAGTGCATGTCGGACGAGCTG
Organism: uncultured Planctomycetota bacterium; assembly: GCA_963802295.1. Lineage (GTDB taxonomy): Bacteria > Planctomycetota > Planctomycetia > Pirellulales > Pirellulaceae > JAJRVM01. Next base: position 179,991 of record CAWDIM010000029.1, read on the forward strand.
CCGCAAGTCAGCGACAAACGCATTGAACAGGTCGTGCGGGACAAGAAGCGGATCAAGCAGTTGCGGCGCCGGCTGAGCAATATTTCCTGGTTTATGGGAATCCTGTGCGAAAATATTGCCCGCCGCGCCAACCAGGAAGACGAATGCACTGGCCGGTTCTTCGAGTCTCGCTTCAAGTGCCGGGAATGTGTCGGATTCGCCGGCATGTTGGTCTGTGCGTTGTATATGGACTTAAACCTCATCAAGGCCGGCGAAGCCGTTTCGTTGCGCTCGTCCCGCTACACGTCGGCCTATCAGCGGATCATGGCGCAAGAGCAGCGTTCCAACAGTTCGAATCGAGCGGATGGTTGGCTGGGAGAGCTGACCCTGCGTGAAGGGACGTTGGAGGACGAGACGATCGCGCTCACCTCCCGCTGGGGCCGCCGTGCATCGGATCTGGGGCTGCTGCCGATCTCGCTGGAGAGTTACCTGCGGTTGCTGGAGTGGACCGCTCGGCAACTGCGCAGTGGCCAGCGCAGTACGGTTCCCAAGGACGTGGAGACGTTGTTGGATTATCTGGATGTGAACGAGGAGGCCTGGCTCGATACATTCCAGCGTTACGAGAGCGTCTTCTGCCACGCCATCGGTTCGCCAGCGGCCCTGGCCGAAGTAGCCCGGCGGATGGGACGCCGTTGCCTGAAGGGGATGTCCGCCTGCCGTCGGCTGTTTGCGTAAGGCCCACGCCGCTGGCTTGATCGTCGATCAGAATTTGTGACCGCCCACTTCCGCCGCGCTCGCCGTGCGCGCCGACAGCGTGCAATCGTCGCTGGCGTCGCACCCACCCCGTCGTGTTCATCCTCTTCGTCGCACCGCCGAGCCGATTGCCACCCCTTCGTTTCGCGCGCAAACGAAACTGCAGGCCTCCAACCGCCACCCCGAATCCACAAGGAGCAGGGTGTCTGCTCTTTGTGTGCTCTTTGTGCGCGACTCACCGCGGGGGGCTTGCTGCCGCAGGCTTACGCCTACCCTCGGGCGCAGCGGAGCTTGCGCGACCTGCTACGCCGACGTCTCAAACTGGTGCGGCGGCGAGCAGAACTCTGTGCGCACGTCAAGGCGGTCAACTCGCAGTACAATCTGCCATCCCTGGGCAGCGAACTCCAGTACGTTTCCGGCCGCGTCAATGTGGCGGAACGATTTGAAGATCCCTCTGCTCGGCGAAGCGTGGAGGCAGATTTGGAATTGATTGACGATTACACGCCGCTCATTCGCTCCGTGGAGAAAACCGTGGAGCAGGCGGCGCGAGACGTGTACCCGCCAGAGTGCGTGATCCTGCAGAGCATCCCGGGCGTAGGCAAGATTATCTGTTTGACCATTTTGCTGGAAATCGATCAGATCACGCGTTTCCCCACGCGGCAGAAGTTCTGTTCCTACTGTCGGCTCGTTCATCCACGCGGTGAATCGGACGGAACACTGTACGGCACGCAGGGACGCAAGCAGGGCAATCCCTACTTGAAATGGGCGTTCTCGGAAGCGGCCGTCTGCTCGGCGACCCACTGCTTGCCGATCAAGAAGCGGCTCCAACGACTGGAACAAAAGTACGGCCCCGGCAAAGGCAAGTCGATTTTAGCCCATAAGTTGGGCCGCTCCGTCTACCACATGCTATTGCACCAGCGGGTGTTTGACCTGGAGAACTTCTGCGGTGATCGAAAGAAGTACCGGTGCCTCTTCTCTCTTCCACCAGGAGACCACCATGCCAGGCATTGATTTCGACGTGCTCCGTAAGGAAATCACGATGCAACAAGTATTGAATCTACTGCAGTTTCAGCCCACTAGCCGAGTCGGTGATCAGTGGCATGGGCCTTGCCCTGTACATGGCTCGTCATCGCCAGGCAGTCGATCTTTTTCGGTGAATGGGACCCACGGACGCTACTACTGCCACAGGTGCCACTCACGAGGAAATCCGTTGGAGCTATGGGCGGCCGTCCAGCGTACCACGTCCTACGATGCTGCCATCACGCTCTGTCACGCCCTCGGCCGCGAGATCCCCTGGATTCATCGAGGGTGATACCGCAGGGTGACGATAACTGATTCACAACCATTGCCCCTCACCCCTCTAACTCGAACATGTACGACACAAGCTGACAAGTCGGCCAGGGCAAGTGACGAACTCCGAGAGCAGACTGACACCAGATCCACATGTCCAGCTCGCGATGACCTTGACCCTGGGACAATGAACCCGCCACAGGTCGTCACGGACAACGGAGGTAGACCGTCAGAGTGATTGGAGGTCACTTACCTCTTGCCATGTACTCAACCGGCGGGTGGTGATCCCGAGGCCGTGTCGCGTCGGGAACCATCCGCCATGCCCAGCCCGATGAGGTATCTGCTGCGCGTTCTGCCCCTCAGGCAAGCCGGAACAAGACTGGACAGCGTAAGTACATGCTGAGCCCGACAGTAGTGAGTAGAAAGCCAGGAGGGCCACCGATGAGTTTCAGGACCGTGATCGGCACCACCACGCGAGGCCGGCGAAACGGCCGCCACCGCATGCTGGGGGGATGCGTCCTTCAGCCGATCACAGTCGCAGGCGGTCCCACTGTCTGCCGCAGAGTCCCCATAGGTGTCTGGTGCAGGACGCTTCCCCTTGGGAAGCATAACCACCAGCAGCGAAGCACAAGCAGAACTCAACGTATCAGCGACCGATCGGTGCCGCAGGAAGAAGCCGAAGTCAAAAAAACACAAAAAAACTTTGGCCGCGCTCGGAGTACGTCTTATTGACTCGGGGACCTTAATAGGTGTCTGCTCCTTTCTTTCCTGCTCCTTTCCTTTCTGCTCCTTTCGGCGCGGGATATCAAGCTTGCGGTTGGCAAGTGCCGGATATAGACTTCCCATCAACGAGGTGGTCGATGTGCTGCATGGGCAGCGACGGATGAACCGTCGCGGGGCGTGTGCTCGCGCGTTGGATGGAGCAAGGTATTCACATGAAAAGAGATGGGACCGACCCGGAGCACGGTTTCTTGCCGACCATCGCATCGCGGACTTTCGCCGGCGAACGACCTTTGGCTCAGCCTGCTCAGCTCAGCTGCCTCTGAGTTCGTGCCTACGAGGAGACCGTACCATGGGGAATCGCTTTGTCAGGGCGCTGTGGCTGATCGTCTGCCTGGGCGTGGCGGTGGACGACGTGGGGGGCGGTGCGACGCGGTGCGCGGCGGCAGGTGTGAACGGCGATGACGACATCATGGTCCACGTCACGCGCGGCGGCGACGACGCCAACGACGGCAGGACTCGCGAAACCGCCTTCGCCAGCCTCCAGCATGCGGTGGATGCTCTTCAGCCGGGACAAACCGTGGTCATCGGACCCGGGGAATATTCCGGCGCGGCAGTAGTCGACCATTTGGGCAGCATGGACGCGGATACGGTGATCCGCGCCGAGATCCCCGGGACCGTCGTCCTGCGGGGCGACATCCCGGCGCCGACGTTCCGGCCAGTGCCCAGCTATCGGCGGGTCTACGTCGCCGACTTCGTCTGCGACCGGGACATCCAGATGATGAATGAGCTGGACACGTTGCGGGTGCTGTCGCGGGTTCCAAACGTCGCGGAACTGGAGTACTCGCCGGGCCGTTTCCATCAGGACCGGGCGGTGGGAAAACTGTATGTCTCCAGCTCGGATACCAAGCCCGTGGACCAGCACTGCTACACGCTGACCATGATCGGCACCCACGGCCTCTACCTCGACACTCCCCGGCGCGTCCGCGTCGAGGGACTGACCGTCACCGGTTTCAACAGCGCGGTCGGCCTGCCGTACGGGCAGCAGACCCTCTGGGCGACGTACGGCATCTTCATCAAGAACGGCACGCGAAGTGTCATCAGCGACTGCCAGGCTTACTTGAATGGTCGTGGCATCGGAACTTCCAACGAGTACGACACCGCGGCCGGTGAAAACTTGATCACCCGCTGCCGGGTCTGGGGGAACGGCGGCGTGGGACTCGGATACGACACGGGCGGCATCGACCTTCTCTACTCCCGGCGGGACCAGGTGCGGGATTGCGTGGCCTTCCTCAACCAGGCCAACGGGATCTCGATGCGCGGCGGCGTCGCGGATCATAGGCAAGCCGATGCCAGCTTCGTGCGTAACTCACTGGCGTGGGGCAACCTCGAATACGATTTCTGGATCAAGTCGGGGGAGACCTTCAACTTCTACGAGCATTCGGTGGCGTGCGGCAGGACGGGCAACACCAACCACCTCCGCCAGTGCGTCACGGGAAGCGGCGGCGCACAAGGACCGGACAGCATCATCCTGAGCGAGGAGCAGGATCTCGACCTCGACCGCGAGTTCGCGGACCCCGACAACCACGATTTCCGGCTGCAGGCCCGCTCCCGCTTCCGGCGCGCCGTACCCGATGGCACGGACCGCGGCGCCTTCGCGTACGAGGAGAACATCCGCTACCTCGCTCCCGCCGGTAGCGACAACGCCGACGGATTATCCACCGACCAGGCGTTCGGGTCGTTTTGCAGGGCGCTCACCGGGATGACGGCGGGCGATACGCTGTACCTGATGCCGGGCGTGTACGCGGAGGACGTCACCGTCGCGCTCAGCGGGACCAGGGAGGCCGGAATCGTGGTCAGGGGGCGCGGGCGAGAGCCGGCCATCATCGCGGGAAAGCTGCGCGTCGCGGGGAGCAGGCACGTGACGTTCGAGCGCGTGCACTTCGCGCAAGACGTCATGGTCGAGCACAGCGACACCATCCGTTTCGCCAACATCATCTTCCTGGGCCCAGGCACGTCACTGACGGCCGCCCGCTCGGTCGACACGCAGGTGACGCAATCGAGTTTCACCGGATTCGCGACTGCGGCCATCAGCCTGCCCCATGCTGCGGGGGCGCACCTGGCCGGCAACCTGTACAACAACTGCGCCGGCCCGGCCCTCCAGGTGTTCGCCCCCAACGGGGTCCGGTACTCCGACTACAACAGCTACGCCTGTATCAAGGGCGCATGGCAACTGGGAGAGGGCGCCGGCACGCTGGAGGAGGTGCGGGCCGGTCACGACCTGGCCGCCCAAGAGATCGCTCCGGAATTCTTGGCGGAGGGTAACTCGGTCACTTTGCTCAATCCCACGCCGTTCCTCAGCGGCGGCGTCGGGGGGAACCCGTTCGGCGCCTCGCGGCGCGACATACCGCGCGAGGAACTGCGCCTCCTCGACGGGCCGACTCTGCACAGCGTGGGCGCCACCACTGCGAACATCGAGTGGTTCACCTCCCACCCGGCGGTGACCACCCTGTCCTGGGGCGCCTCCGCGGCAGTCGAGAACCAGACCACGCTGGATGTGAATCGGTTCGGCAGCTTCAGCCTCACCGGCTTGACGCCCAGAACCACCTACTACTTCAGGATCGACGCTCTGGCCATCCCCGACCATGTCGAGATCGTGGCCGACCCCGTCGTCGTGAACTCCACGCTGCTGCAATTCACGACGACAGCAATGGACGACACGCCGAAGACGTATTATGTGGCACCCGATGGTTGCGACGACAACTGCGGGTTAACGCCGGACAGGCCGCTGCGGACCATCCAACAGGCTGCCGATCGGGTCCACGTCGGCGACACCGTGATCGTCGGTGGCGGGACCTACCGCGAGACCGTGCGGATCCTGCGCCACGGGCAGCCCCGCAGCGCCCATTTCGTTCCGGGGACGGCCCGGTGAGCGGGTGATGCTGGACGGCGCCGAGGCACTCGTCGACTTCGCTTTTGTGATCGGCAAGAAGAGCCATCTGCGCTTCGACAACTTCTTCTTCGCCCATCACGGTGCCCAGGTATCGCACAGCGGGGCCTGGGAACCGCACATGGGAGGCCAGTTCAATATCTACGAAAGCCAGGACGTCCGGATCTCGCGGGTACTCTCGGACGGCCGGACCACCGGCGATCGGCTGGTCGTCGCCAAAAACGTCGACGGGCTGCGACTGAGCAACACCGTGGACGGCCACAAGCTGGAGGGCCACTACTTCGAGAACTGTCCCAACCTGGTGATCGAGCGCAGCGTGTTTGCGCGGCCGATGATCGCGGCCTTCATCCTGCGAAACGACGCGGACGAGCCGGCGCTGATCCACCACAATATCTTCACCGACAGCCTCGCGGTCAAATCGTATCGGGATACCCAGGACAACCCCAATAATGTCAGCCTGCTCATCGTTGATGGCAACACCGACTCGGTAGTGCTGAAGAACAACCTGTTCTTCCTGCGCTACTTCAGCCCCCGTGAACGCCATCTCATCGGAGACTCCGGCTACGGCGAGTTGGAAAACGTGCTCCTGTTTGAAACCGTGTTCGGCGATCCACTCTTTCAAGGCGTTGTGGACCTGCTTGCCGCGGGCGGAACGCTGACACGCTACGATGACGCTCTGCCGCCCTTCTCTCCCGACAGCCTGTGGTCGATGGACCGGCCCTTCAATTTCCGGACCTGGTTCGCCACGGACCCCGCCGTCATCAGCGCGGGTATCGGGCTGGACTCGAGCCAGTTCGACGCGGCCACCGGTCTGCCCAACTGAATGCCCTCAAATCCGCTCGCGCCGCCAGAATTCCTGTGAGGTGGCGTCAGCCACGTTGCGTTTCCGGCCACCAGCAGGAATCGAAGCGGGTCGCGGCCGAGGAGGGATATACCCTGGTCCGGAAAGTAGCTGAGGCCGTCCCGGTTCGGCTCCCGCACGACCAGCACCTCGCCGAGCGTATCGAGTTCCAATCGCTTTCCCTTGGCAAGGGCCTGCGCATGGGTAGCTTGGCCCCCCGCGGTTCCGAACACGAGAGAGGAGGTAACAACACACAGTACCGCGAGTCTCGCCAAGTTTCGCCTCCGGTGGCCGATATGCGAGCTACGCCGTGGTCGCCGGATGCTCACGATGACCGTCGCAGGCATTCGCCAAGGCCTGACGCTCATCTTCGTCTTCCAGTTCGGGATACTTGGCGTGAAGCTCTGCGCAATCAGGGTATGTGGCCAATGCTTGGAGTACGTGTCGGACAGTCAGCCGCGGGCCGCGAATGCACGGTTGGCCGTTGTATTTGCCAATCGCTCGGCCCCTCTGCCGGGCCATGGGACTGTCGCAAAGTACGGTTATTTTCTGGCAACTCGCAGAATGCGTTTGAGTGGATGGCAATGACACGGCGGCGTTTCCATTCTGGCTACCTACGGGTCGCTGATATGTGTCCAGTCACGAGAATGAACTGTCGGTCCCCTTCAACGCCGCCCTTGTCAACTCCTGCGGACGGCTGGTCGCAACTGAACAACAATGCTTCGCCGTTGCTTAATTTCCATCTGACGCCACCTGAGTGTGGCTGCCCATTGTCACCGAGGGCTGAAGCGGCTACCCGAAGCGTCGTCCTTTCATCGTCCATTAACGCTTGAAGTGAATACTTTCGATGTCCGCCAGTCGTGTCTCGAAACGAACTGTTCAAGACGACACCTTGACCGTTGAACAGTTTGGCGATAGGTCCAGCGAAGATGCGACCGTGAGCATCGTTTTGAATGGCGCTGAGGAGCGTATTCTTCTCGTCCGCAGAGATCGCCGCGATTTGCTTTCCCTGGATTCCACACCGCCGTAACACTTCGTCGGGAACGCGCAAATACTGTGCTTCCAGCACTGCTTCTTCCTGGCTGAGCTTCCGTAGATGATTCAACAATCGGGCAATTTCATCTTGCACATCTCGTGTCTGAGATACCACGATACTGTGATTCGTCGAAAATGTCTCAATGGCCCCGGCACCCCCCACTTGCTGCCAGGAACTAGGAGAGATTGTTGACGTGATAAGCTCAACCAACGGGACGAAATCGACGCACGGTTTGTCTGGCGGCAAACGCCCCTCTTTTGTGAACGCCGGCTTGCCACAAGGAAAAACGAGCTCCGTGACGTTGTAAACGATGAAGAGTAAATCGGAAGGTCGAGCCCCCTGGCCTGACTGACGTGGGCCATCTGCGTCATTTGACGACTGTGAACCAGTCGATGGGCGTGACTCGTTGTCCACGGCACTGAGTTCGTCAATCGCAGGTGATTTTCGATCAACTGGTTGTGCTTGAATTGTGATGATGTCCGTCGGCTCAACTCGGTATGGATCGAGTCCCGTCCGCGCCAGATCCGCCTTGCGTGCTTCGGATGACTGTTGCGAAGGGGACTCTGAAGTGTCACCCGACACCACCGTCGGCTCATTCTCTATGTATCCACCCTGCGGCTTGTCAGCCGCGACAGTCTCAACCCGTACCGACTGGACACACACCATTCCCACCAGCAGCACCGGCAGCAAAACTTTGAACATCTTTTTCTCCTCCCTGAAAGATGGTTCCACGAGTCGCCGTATCCTGGTACTCAGTACCCCACCCCGAGCGGCGACGGCTCCGGGCAAAGGTTCACTGCGAGACTCGGCTATCCGAAGCAATGCCAATGGATAGGATGTGTCGGATGCCTGTCCGCAGTCAGTCATCACCAGATCATCGCACGCCCATTCAGCAGCCTCGTCAAACGCTCGGACTGCCATCCAGGCCAGCGGATTGAACCACTGCGGTAGAGCTAACAGGCGGATGCCAATCGACTTCCACAGGTCGTGCCGTTTCACATGGGCTAACTCATGCTTCAAAATCGCCTTTCGCTGATTCACGTCCAGTGCGGTCCAGAGTAGCTCGGGGCAGAGTACCAAATAGAAGAACGGCACGAAGCACAGTAGAGGCCCCAGTTCCTGCGAGATGCGAAACTGAGCCCTCGCCCCCACGCCTAACTCGTCAGCAACATGTTGCCACTCCCTTGACCATTCTTCTTGGGTCGGACGACGACCTAAGGGAACCCGGTGAAGTAGTAAGGCATACCGCCTTACAAACCATAGAACGACCGCGACAGCTCCACTGGCCCAAATGATGGCAGACCAATTGACCGGCACCACGACCGCCTCAGGGGACGCTGGGGCCACTTCCACGGCACTTGTTCGCCAATAGGACTCGGTCCGTGCAGGCTGATCTTTGCTAACCAAGATGTCATTGTGCAATTCGGCTGGAGCAGCGGTCTTAGTCGGCAGCTCCAAGACCAAGGGGAAGAACATCCATCCCTGAAGGAGCACCAAGATCGAGGCAATTCGCTGTAATCTCGGTGAGCGGTAGTGCATTCTTCGAAGCAGAAGCGCGGCCATTGCGGCCGCCAACATGGTACAGAGAGTCGTCCGAAGAAGCAGCAGCGCGACTGAGTCGGTCATCATCTCTTCCTCCCATGCCGCTCCAATCGCTTTTCCGCGTCAGCGACGAGCTGCTTGAGTTCGCTCAGTTCTTCACGTGAAATCGATTCCCGATTAACCAAATGCGCTACAAGGGGCGCAACCTGTCCGTTGCTCACTCGCTCAACAAGCAGGTCGAGATCACTGCACCCGACTTCATCGGGAGTCACCGCAGCAGAGTACTTAGCAGGTCGCTCCTTCGACTTGGCTGCAATCCCTTTCTTTGTCAGTCGGTTCAGCCGCGTCTGCACTGTCGTATATCCAATGGGCAGCCCCAGTGCTTGTTGCGCTTCGAGAATCGTGACGCCTCCCGCTCGCCAAAGCATGTGAAGTAACTCCAATTCCGCAGCGGAGAGGCGGGGGATAGTGCGATTGTTTTTGCTCATGGATGCATGATTCGGTAAGGCGATCGGAGGCTAATGGCGTTTACGACGCACGTCATAATCACCGATTATTATGACAATAGTCATAACGTGCAAGGTCAGTTCTCCGCATTTTCGCAACGTCGACGGGTTCGCCGAGTGGCTAACGAGGGGAGACGGTGGTGGGCCGCGCGATTTCAGCAGAGTGCGATGGTTGAATGTCGCGTGAGTATTTGCCACGACCGTCAGGCAACGGTCACGCCAATGCCACCCATGGACACAGCGTCTCGCACAAGCGGATCGCGTATCTGACTCAGCTGGCCCGTGCATTCCCGAGTTCGGAACGGTTGGCCTGGATCATCTCGCGCAGCAGTCGGCACGGTTAGACAGTCTTGAGCTTGACCAGACTGGAAGCAACTGCAATATGAGCGGCAACAGTGTCGCTGCACCGACTCTCCAAGTTCGATCGTTCTCTCTGACTCACATTGTGCGGCGCGACATTGTCCGCCGTGTGCGGACACCGGACAAGTCCGGAGTTACTCGAACGAGATCAAGTAGTAACAGGTCTGATCGCTCTCTCCGTTGATTTCGAATTTCCCATCGCGGATCGGTAGCGTACGGTCAGTCTTGCGGCCACTGTGATCCAACAGATACACCTTCGCCGAATCGGGACGCCGAATCGAAATCTCGGCCCGCACTGGTTCCAATAAAATCGGCTCGCTGCCGCGCTCCAGGATCCGGTTGTCATTCAACACCCGCATGCCTGTGTTACGTGCCCGCGCCAAGGCGACTACCAATAGGTTCCGCGCCGTTGCCACGTCCTGGTCTCTGTCTTGTGCCGTAACGTAGATCGCCGCGAATCGAGACTTCGAGAGCAACGTCACGCCACCCAGTTCGCACACCTTGTCTTTGGCAAAGCCGACGACCGCCTTCGTCCCCGGTGTGTCGATCGTGAAGTGGCCATCCAGTTTCCTGGTGCCCGGCTGCCACCGCAGCTGTTTTGTACTGGACAAATATGATCCATCTGGTTGTTGATAGCGACTCACGTCGAACGGTCGTGTGTCCTGGTAGCTCTCGGTGAACGTGACAGAACAGCGAGCGACCGCCAGGGCGGCGGCCGGCACTTTGTCCGTGCCAAACGCTTTCAAGTCGTACTGCTGGGTGACCTGATCGTCAAAGCCGAGTCGAGCGGTCATCAGGGACGGCACATGCACGTTGCACTCGGCATGAACGTCGGCCTGCTTTACGTCCCCACGCAGGACCTGCCTGGCGACCGCGGGAAACACACCCATGATCTGCGGCGCCGTTGCTTCCCAGCGGTCTTTGTTCAATACCGAACGAAAACCGCCGTCGTCCCCGTTTTGAAACAGGAACGACACGTCCCAGCCTTGCAGGCCCATTCCATACGCGCCGATGATCGCCGGCCCTTCGACGCCCCACTCATTCGGTGTCACATGAATCCACTCCGAGAGCATGAAGGGACGGTCGGTGACCTGCTGCATCCCGGAGCTCAGGATCCCGGAGCCGGGGACGGCGAGCATCGTGGCGTTGTCGATGCGAATGCCCTCGCCGCCTGCGAAGTAATTGTGACGGTCGACGGTGCCGACCAGAGCGTCCGAATGGAGATTAAGCAAATGGCTGTAGGCGCGTCCTGCCTGCCAATTGGAAGATACCAACTCGCCGTCGTATCCGACCGCGCGTATCGCCTGCACATACTTCGCGTAGAACTCGTTCTGCAGCTCATACAGAAATGCGAGCGAATCGAGCAATCGCTGCTTGCGAAAGGCCTGCGATCCCGCCAGCTGAGCGGGATCCCAGTACCAGGGATTGCCCAGCGGCAGCAGGTTATCTCGATCCAGGTGTTCCCCCACGGCCGGAAACCCGTCCCCGGTGAATGAATCGAGAGCCGGCTCGCCCCCCCAGGCTTTCAGTAAATTCGCGTGACTACCGTACTTGGCACGCAACGACTGTGTGAAGCGGCGAGCCACCTGTTTCCGCAGTGTGGGACTGGCCTTGAGCGGTTCCATGGAACTGTAGAACAGGATGCTCTGTTCGTTGATAATCTCAACGAACGCGACCGCCGGATCATCCGCGTAGCGAAGGCCTGTGTAGGGGTTCTTGTGGGTCAACACGGCCAGCATCTGGCGTATCTGCACATCCTGTAATTCGGGCGAGTAATGCACGGCACTGTGGGGTGTCACGACGCGATCAACGGGACCGGACAGAGTTCCGAATTCATCCATGTAGGGAACGAACTGCTTGTCGCCCGGGCCGAGCTTCAAGGCGCCGAAATGCGCGGAAAGTTTCACGTAGATACCGTGTTGCTTGAGTTGTGAGACGAAGTAATCCATGCGATCCAGTCCGTCGGGATCCATCTGGACACTGCTGGCTCCCGATTGAATGCCGGCCCACCCGGGGCCATCGGCGAACTTGTGCAGGCGTACGGCGTTGATGCCGTACTTGGCGTAGCAGGCCGCGCGCCGTTCGGCCATCGCCTTGTCCGTGCGCAGGCACCGTAGCAGAGATTCACACCCCACAGGCTGATGGGCTGACCATGGTATTGCAGCGTGTCGGCCTGTCGCGTGATGCGTCCATGCCGGCCGGCGGGTTTTGCGAGCCAATCCTGCATGCCGATTTCGGATGGCGCGGCATGGTCGAGGTCCGGCCGGAACTCAAACCAGTTGCCTGCGCCGGTGTCACTCGGCACGCGGTTGGCGCCGGTGAAGAACGTGAACTGTTCCGGAAGTTCCACGGTGATCTCTTGCCGCACGGGCGAACGGGCGCGCAGCATCTCGCCGGCCAGCACGATGCGGATTGCGCCATCCGTGGCGACTTGGCACATTGGTACAAGCGTAACCTGCGTTGTCCCGTTCTCGTGGTCGCTCGCCGAAAACCGTGTGACGCGATCGCCGAGCCCGCTTTTGTCCAGCGGCAAATCGAAATTCTGTTGCGTTCCGTCGGACTGTTCCGCACGTATCGAACTCCTGGCGAACGGGTACTCTGCCAAGGCCAGCGAAGCCACGATGTAGGTCAGTGGCGTATCGCGCGTCGTGCTCAGATCGATCTGCAGATGGAGTCGCCGTGGACTCGTTTGACGTACGGTGGCCACCAGGGATATCTCGGCATCGGCCGCAGTTGCTTTCGCGCGATTGACCAGTCGCGCCGCGTTGCCGGATTCCTCGATGCGTCCATCCCAGCCCATCCAGGACCATTGCGGACCCCAGCCTACGAACTCGATATCAAGATATGGTTCTCCATCGCGGGAGATCGACACATTCGTCGGTCCCTCAGGCAAGACAAGAAATCGAGATTCTGCGGCCGACGCGAAGGGGGCTGTTAGCGAGGTAAAGGCAAGCGTGAACAATATGCGGCAAAGTCTGCACATGAGTTCGTGTCCCCGCAGTCGTGGAGAAAGAGTAATCTGAGGTATAAGCGATGTCTCGGCCAGCGATGGCAGTCAGCGTAAGGCTCCAGAAGGTCTATGTCAAACGCCGCCGGGAGCATTTCATCGTAAGCGTCGACAATCTTCACGACGCGCGGATCAATTCGTTCGATGCCGCTGCCCGTAAGCGAGGAAGACGGCAGTCACCCAGATTCTGACAGGTTCTGATGAGCGGCGGCTGGCGAGATGCTCGTTGGCGTGATTGTGTCCGGCAGAAGTCACCCGAGCCCGAGGGAAGAACCGTCAGAAGGGGCCGAGAACCGCGGCGAAATGTGTGTTGACACGCGGCGAAATGCGCGGTGAGACGGGGGCGATCCGACCCCGGGGCACGCACCGCGTGCGCGGTAAGAGCAAGGCGCGTCTGTGCCAGCGGGGCGCGAGGGCGGAACACGGCATCGTAGCTTGGGAGAAGGTGCCCCTCGGCGCGAAGTCAGGAATCGCGGGGCGGGACATTTGACACGGGCGGCTCGCCATAAGAAACTCAGCGTGCCGGGCGAGCGCCGACGGGTCCCCGTCGTCATGACAAAGAACACGGCTCCGTTGAACGCTCGCAGTCATCCTTGGGAGAGACGGAGGAATGAAAGGATGAAAGACCGTCGCTGCGCCCGAAGAAGGGACCGCCGCCGTCAGCGCGACGACAAACGCTGCGCGTCAGTGCCCGCTTTTGTGCCATTCCGGCACTGGGTGACGGTCCCCTTCTCCGCTCCGGCGGCTATGCATTACATTTGCCACCGCGATGCACGGATGGCGTATCACACATGCGAAGTTGGAGCATGATCATGCGAGGAAGACCAAATTACGCGGCGCCAGAGGCCTTTGCGCGACGAGTCTGCCATTGTCTGGTGCTGTCTGCCGTGCTGATCCCGTTGCCTGTACTCTACCCACACCCGTGCGGAGGGACCGAAGTGAGGCCGCTGCGCATCGGGTTCGTCGACGTTTCCCTTCCCAATCCTCCCGCGGCGCGGAACGCGGCAGCGCTGGATTTCGCGGCCACCCAAGGTGAAGTTGTCCGTCTGCGGCCCATGAGTGAAGGTGGATGGCAAGATGACGGGGGACGTTGGACTGCGCCGGAGGAGTCCGACGTGGTGTGGTTCCAGCAGGCCGATGATCCTGCGGCCGCGCTGCTGCCGGCGGCGACGATGGCCGATCTCTACGAGTATCTGGAGCTTGGCGGCGTGCTGCTCGTTTCGGGGGCTGCCGGCAGGTTGGTCAACGACTTGGGCATCGAGCCGACGGCGGTGCGCGTGCTCGGCCCGACGTCCGCTCCATATCTCGCAGGAATCCAGGTGGCCGCGAAACACCGTCAGCATCCGGCGTTTGCGGGCCTTGATCCCTCTCAGCTGATCCTGCTGACGTCGGCCGGCGGTAATGCCTTGGCCGATTTCTACGATACGGCCGGTCCCCACGGGGATCTCTTGGCCGACGGTAACGCAGGGCTCGGCGAGCGCCCCTTGGTAGAATATGGGCTCGGTGCCGGACGAGTGATCTTCGTCGGCTGGCGTCTGCCCGATTTCACAACGAAGCTGGATCCGCATCGTCCCAACTTGGAGCGACTGTTTGGTAATCTGCTTCGCTACCTGGCCCAGCGAAACACGAACCGTGGCAAGCTGATCCGGCCCGAGGTTGCGTGCCGCTACGTTCGCCTGTTGGGCGTGCCGCTGTCTGCGCCGCCCAGCCTGTGAAGTGGGCCGTGGGACCGCAAGTCGACGGTGGTTGGATGGCGGTCGCAGTGAGCGACGAGGAGTCGCCAGGCGATTTCGCGGCAGACGATCTGCGCATATCGGAACGGCCCGTGGAGAGCGCTGGAGTTCGGCTCGAGTCGCTCGGTCTTACACTGCTCAGCCGCGCGAAACCGGTGTCGCAATACGTGGCTCTGCGCCAGGCGCAGCAGGCCGGTGATGAGCGGCTGGACCGCGAGAAGATCGAGGGCCTCCAGGTAGTCAAGCCAACCGTCAAGCTGATCGCCGCGCCGCTCAAGCCGCTGCAGATGCCCGAATTGGAGCAGAGTGTCCTGTTGGGACGCTCACCATTCATGGCGCCGGGCGATGGTTTGGGCGACATCCAAGGGGAGTACGAGCCGATCGAGGATGGCGGCTTCCGTATGGTGGGTGGCACGCGCCGCCTGAATCGCCCTATTGCCCACGGTCAGAACCGGGTCTGGACAGGTGACGTTCCGGTGTTTCGCATCGACACAACCACGGGCAACGGGTCCTACGGAGGCGACAGAATCTTCCCGCTCTGGCCGCGGCCCGACGTCCAAGCGGGTTCCACGTACCCTTGCATGGGCACGCTGCGTCTGGCAGTGCCTGGATCGGACGGCCAACCTCAGTGGCTTGACACGATCCCCGGTGTGACGGCCACTTTTCGGCCGGGATACACAGAGTACGCAGTGAGCGAAGCGGCAGGCGATTGGAAGGCACAGATCGTCGTCGCGCCCGCGATGGACTTCCACGGAATGGTCTGCCACATCGAATTTGATCGCCCCGTGCCACTTCACTGGCAGTATGGTGGCGTGTGGTGGCAGGAAGCGGAGGCCAATTCCAACCATGTGGAACTTATTGATTCCTCTGCACGCATCACGGAACCGAAACTTCCCGGCGGATTGGTAGTTGTCGGTTGCGATAGCCCGGGTACATTGCGGTCCGCGCCGGTCCCCTTCGGCGTGGCGCGAGGCGAGTATTCGCACTCCCGACGTTTGCTGCGAATACCATCGGGACGGAGACCGCGCAGTCATTCGCATCTGCACGCCGCGGCCAGTTGTGAAAACCGTGCGTGGAAATCTTACCGGCGCCGAGGTCAGCACACCTAAAGAGACCGAGTCGGTCGTTACAGTGACATTGGGACCGCCCGTTCCCGCCGCCGAGTCGCCCACGCATCCGCCCACGATTCTTGCCGAGCAGCAGCCGCCGACGGCGGCGGACCATGGCCAAGGAGTTCGGCCGGAGGAGCGAGCTCGATTGGCGTTGTTCGATCTTACCGGCGCCTGCAACGTTACTGCCGAAGAGATGACCAGCATGAAATTCGTCTACGACGATCAGGGCGGAATGGATTTTCCAGGGGTGCGGTCAAGCCGCCCCACGCAGCCGATCGAAGCGTGGTGGGGGAATCCGGGTTTGAAAATGAAACCGATGCCGCGTGTTGTCGAGACCGTGAGCGGCGCAGTCTTCCTCACGACTGGCCGGCCGCGTCCTGGCCTGGGCTCGATCCCCAAGGACCGGATTGCACTGTCAAGCTGGTCTCCCTTTCCGCTTCCTGGCGGCGCCTGCATTGCGGTCGGCATGCCCTGCGAGCGCATCTGGTTGCTGCTGCAGAGTTACGTGCATCCGATGAAGAACTACATCCCCAATGGCGAAGTTGTGCTGCACTATGCCGATGGGCGCCAGACGATCGAATCGCTGGTGCCGCCGCTGAACCTCGACTGCTATTTCCAGCACTTCAGCCGCCAGGGCACTCCGGTCCCGTTGGGTGTGCTTGGTCCGTCAGGATTCGTGCATCCGGGGATGTTGTCGCCCCACGCTGATGCCCTGGAGATCGCCTGTGACCCGGCGGTGCCGCTGGATTCGATCGAAGTGTGCGCCACCTGTAGTGAAGGCGTGTTGGGACTTGTCGGCCTGACGGCCTTGAGGCGAGAACCTTGCAGTCAATGAGGCAACCGGGACGGGGACATTTGTCGCGCCAATGAGGGCAGATTGGGGCGAGTGGCCTGGACCGCGTGGAAGTTGGACGGATGGTGAACAGTTGCCGGATTGCCTGACGGGAACGTCGCAACTGACGTCTTACGCGGTCGTTGGCCGGGAGCGGTGATCTGTGGGACGGGCCAAGTCCGGCGGTTGCCCTGGATCACGAACGGCGATACAGGTTCGCCTATCGTACCCAAACCGTGACCCGACAGTGTCACGGACTGGACCGTGCCGAGCTTCGACCGGCAACTGCAGGACCCGATCTGGTGTGGGAGCCTGTTCGCTGTGTCGCGGGAGCTCGCCGGGCGACGAGGCGTCCTGCTGTTCTCCAATCCCGAGAATGTCGGGCGCGAGGTGAATATTGGTCGCCAACACTTCCCGGATCGCACGAACATGACGGTCAAGCTGAGCCTGAACGACGGTTCCGAGGGGGACAGGTCTCTGGTGCTCGAAGCGGGCTTCTGGGGCTACAGCGATCTCTGTGTAGCGCCGGATGGCACGGCGTCTGGCCTGTGCGAACGCGGCGTCCTCACTTCCCATTACGCCCCGGCGACTCTCCCCTTGGCGCGATACGATCTGCGCCAATGGTTGTCGGCCAGCACGGAAAGAACGTAATCGAACGCAGAACCTAGTTATACGGGTTGCTGGTCGCAGCAACCGGATTCGTCAGACTTGCGCAATTCGCAGTCTTCTGCCGGCAAAATAGTCCCCGTCAACAATGCTCCAGGCCCTTGATCATGTAGGCCTGCAGACGGCCCGACTCGTCGGAATTGAAAAAGGCGAGTTTGCCATCGGGGGAAAGGAACGGGTGAATGTGTGCATCCTTTTCGCAGGACGACCGCGGACTGAGCAAGTACGTGAACTTACGGATCGGCTCCTGGCCCGCCGCGCCGAGTTCCGCCAGATAGATCGTAGCGAGCTTGTTCAACAATCCGGCGTCGGATACGAGACGTTGTCCCTCGATGTCCGTGGCAAAGTGGTAGAAGTGCGGTTTGGAAAACGTGCGACTAAGGTCGTTGCGCACGGCGCCGGGCGTGCCGATACCGACGTGCCCGGCATGCGGTACAGCTTGCCCTTCGATCAGCTGGGCTTCCGGCGGTCGGCGGCACCCGGTGCTGGTAATCGCCCAGGTGGTGCGACCGCGCCAGCATTGGTGCCCCTGGCACTGTTCATTGCCGTCGCGGCCCCACGGCATGTCGCGGAAATTGCTGCCGTCATCGCGGATGACGTGAATGTCGGCGCCAGCACCTCCGACCAACTGCGTGATCGCGCCGGTCGGTGTGGCCACATTGCCGTGGTTCTCCTGCACCAGGATGTCGTGCGCCGCTTCCGGATCGGTCGAGCGGCAGTATTGCGGATGCATGTTGCACCAGGAAGGACCTTGCAGAATCAACCGCACGGCGGCCTGCTCCACATCGAACACCATCAGCCCGAAGGGGGCGTTCTCGGTCTGCCCGTCACCCAGAAACGCGGACAGCGCGACGCGCCGGCCGTCACTGGAAATCGTCGACAACGGGTAGATGCCGCTGGGGCGGAAACGTGTTTCGGGTAGCGGCGAATCGACCACCAGCACGGTCTGCCGATCGGTCCCGTCGAGATTGACGCGTTTGAGCGTAAGCCGCCCACCTCCCACGCGGGTTTCGTTCACGAAGTAGTACACGTACCGCCCGTCGGGTGCCACCGACGCGGCCGTGACCCCCTGCTCTTCGGTGAGCGGGTGGAGCGAGCACCCGTCGTCAATATCGCAGCGCAGGTACTGGTGTCGCGGATCGTTCTTATCTCCGCCGTGCGCACCAGCCGAGCGGTGCAGCAGAAGGCGATTTGAATCGGGCGCGAAGACCTGCGCTTCCATGTACAGATGCGAACTGGGTACGTCTGTTTCGGTGGTCAGCTGGAACACCTCCAGGCCCGCCGGTGACTTGTCGTCGAGCAGGTCCGGACGCGCGACGGCACCGGTTGCCATCGCAGCGCCGCAGCGGCGGTGCACACCAACCGACAGAACACTGGCCAGCACCGTTCCGCCGGTGGTCTGCAGGAACGCACGGCGCGTACCGTGCCAGGGTTTGTGCTTCGCTCTTGTCGTCTTCATCGCATCGTCTCCTGCGCATGGTGTTGTCCACCGCCGTGATGTTACCTCACAAGACAACCTGAATATCGTGCAACTGACAGAACCGACGCAGTTGTGTCACATGGTCACCGTACACCATCACCATGTGGTTACCGATCAAATCGGTCG
Organism: uncultured Planctomycetota bacterium; assembly: GCA_963802295.1. Lineage (GTDB taxonomy): Bacteria > Planctomycetota > Planctomycetia > Pirellulales > Pirellulaceae > JAJRVM01. Next base: position 198,924 of record CAWDIM010000029.1, read on the forward strand.
CTCGGTCCAGCTCACGTACCTCGATTTCCACATTGGTCCGACAGCCGCCCGCGGGCGGGATTGACGGACAGCCCATCACGGTCCCCGAATAGAGGAGTAACTGCGGCTTCTCCGGCACCGGCACACCAGCGCGGACGGCGCGTGCTTCCATCGTGGGTGCGCTGATCGGCTGCGGCGGCCACGACAGCAGTCGCGTGAGCGTCACTTCCTGACCTTTCGTGAACAGGACACGAGGCACCGTACCCCATCCCGACTCACAATGGCTCATCAGCTCATACGGTTCCCCCTGTTCGCTCACACCCTGCATCCGCGACGGCGAGGTGCAGTGCGCACCCCAGTAGTAGTTCTTTTCCGTGTCGAGCGCCGAGTTATGCAGGAATCCCGGCTGGCCACACAGCTCCTGCAGCAACATCATCGTGAGGGTTCCGTCCAAGTCGGACTCACAGCCCATCGCAATGCCCTCGTCCATCAAGGCCATGAATCCCATGCACGGCGGAACGTGCTTATGAGGGGCTGCCAGGCCGGGCAGACAGTTCATCATCAGGGCATTACCCTGCTCTTCGGCCAGAATCTGCTTCAGCACGAAATACGTCTTCGCGGCCTCCCGAATATCATCGCTCGTTGGATGGACGATCTTGACAGCCTTTCCAGTGAACTGCTCAGCCAGATTCTTCACTTGATTGTCCACCTGGGCGTGTGCGAACAGGTCATAGAATCGCTGATGCGGGATCTTGCGGACTTTCGTGCCGAGAAAGGGAACCACTGTCTCCGCCACTTCCTGACCGTCAATGTTGATGATCCGCGCGTTGCGTAGCCAGACGCCGGTCCGGATCATCCGCAGTCCGCTTTCCACCGCATCCAGATTGTCCGGCGAGTTGATCATGTACACGCCTGGCCGGTCGATCACCTGACGCACATGGGATCCCTGCAGGACTCCCAAAGTCGCCAGGATCACGGACGGGATCTTGGTCTCCTCGACAATCCGCACGGTGTGCTCCCAGTGCGGCGATTTCTTGAGCGGTATCAGCAGCAGGCCGTGCGGACGGGTGCTCTTCGCCTGAGCGATGAATTGGTCGACGTCAGCCGTTGTATTCAGAGGCTTCTCGTCGATGTCGATCTGGATGCCGAGCGACTTCTCGATCGCTCGTAGGCGGGTCAGGTATTGTTGCTGCCGACCCTCTGCGTCAAAATCCGATCCCGGCCAGCTGTAGTAGCCCTGCTGCTCCAGCTCCTTGGTCGGCGGATAGAGAAAGACGCCGCGAATCGTGGTCACCTCCCGTGGCGCGTCCGCTGCACCGACCGGGCCTTCCCCACCCACTAGCCCGGCCGCTTGGAGCGACGCGCTCGCCACGGAGACGCCCATGATCTTGACGAAATCCCGACGCGGCATTCCCGCCTGCTGTTCATGATCACAGTAGCGACACATGTCTTGTCCCTTACCTTGTTGACACCGATGTTGTGTGCACCATCAATCGCGGACAACGCCCCGGTCCGCACGCCGACTGACCCGTCTCATTCTAGCCTTTTTCGCGAAGCGATGGGTTGGCAAGTGCTCGAAATCGAGGACAGTAACACTGACCTGGAAGCGATAGATGCCGTGCTGCAAGAGGCCAAAAGCGAGACCGCCAAACCTGCGCTGATAATCAACTGATAGGCAACCGCGACCAATCGTCCGGTGCCCCTTGCTGGCAAAATTGGGTGCCCGGACGTGAGCCGCTGATCGGAGCCAACCGGCCCTGGCACGAGGCGATCCATTTGCCCGGCTCCGGTCACGTGGGCCACGCCCGCGCGCTGGTCGAGGCCGGCCTGTAGTTCGACCGGATGCCCGACCAATCGCTCATCGATTCGGCCAACACGCCGGGGCCCGACTAGGTGGCCGCCTGCCGGACACCCGACGCGCGCTATGCGCTGATCTATTCCCGTCCGGCCAACCGGCGACGCTGCGCACTTTTCTGTTGCGCGGCCCGAGTGTGTCTGCTCATTGGTTCGATACCCGAACCGGCGCACGCCACGACCTGCCGCCCGTCGCCGTTGAGACGGTGTCCCTCGGCGTCGTGTGCGGTAACGGTAATCGTTTCAGCCATCATGTCGTGAACGATCTCGCAGGGTCCGCCCTCGATCCGTATGTCTGCACGATGGACATTCTCGGATATCGCTAATCCTCCCGCCGCATTCCGGCCAAACTGACGTCGATAGCCACAATCCCGCGTTCGCGGGCCGGACTGTCGTCCGCAAACCGCACGCAGCCGTTTTCACAGTCGGTCAGCAACGGATCAATTTGCAGCCAGCCGGCGTCTTCCAACTGCTGACGGCCCGCCTCGCGGTAGTCTTCCAGTGTCACGCCTTCCACCGCACCCTTGCGACTGAACAAGATATTGCTGTCAGCGCGAGTCACTGCCTCGGGATGAGTGATGCTGATCGCACCCTGTGCCACGACCACGTTGCGTTCGAGGCAGTAGTCGGCAGACCTGGCAAACGTTATCGTGGCGTTTCCATCGCAGACAAACACGTTGCCTCGCAGCGTGTTCTGGCGGGCCATGTGGTTATGCGAGGGACGCGCCACTCGAACACTCAAATTGCCTTCCACCAGGCAATCCTCCGCCTGCTCGTCCAGATAGTAGGCCGATGCTCCATACCCGCCCGTATCGATGATGTCATGGACGTAGTTGCCGCGGACGACGATGCGTTTGCAGAACGTAATATAGATGCCGGCCCCATCGTGGAGTTGCTGCATCGCATGATAGATGTGATTCTGTTCGATACGGTGGTCGTCTCCCCCGCAGGCGATGGCCGTGTAGGGAGTGTCGTGGATCGTATTGTGCTCGATACGGCAGACCTGGCCGTCGCGTCCATCGGCCCAGACGGCGATGGCGCTGGGGTAAATGCGACCAATGTCGTGCACGTGGTTGTCCCGGACCATGCAGTTGCCGCTGACCTTCAAGCCGCAGGCACCGGTATCGTGGACGTGGCAGCCTGCGATCGTGCTCTCCTGCACGCCCCAGATCTTGATCCCCTGACCGGCGACGTTCTTGATTTCCAGGCTTGACAGTCGACACCGCTGGCCGTGGACTACCTCCACCGCTCCCGGGAAGCTGCCGGCCCCAAAGCCTCCTGCCACCAGCGGAGTATTCGTGACGCTGAGGGTCAGATCGCGAATCGTCACGTCGCGCACCGGTTTATCGGGTTGTCCCCGGATCGCAAAGATCGATGGTACCGTGGGGGCGACGACATGCAACGCGTTTATCTCCTCGCCCGGCAGCGGCCAATAGACGACTTTGCCGGCCGTTCGGTCAAGGTACCATTGCCCAGGCTCGGTCATGGCCTGGCGCACGTTCCAGACAACATATTTCTGGACGCCAAATGCGCCGGGAGGATGGCCGCAGGGGTTTGAGAAGGCCAATGTCTGGCCCGCCAAGTCGTTTTCCTTGACTCCCACGACCGACTCATCCCACATGTGGTACACCGTGACTTCCGCATTTCTTGCGTCGAGCCAGTCGCCAAGATCCTCGGGACGGTACTTCATCGTGGTCAATTCCTGCACCGTCGGCTTCCTCTTCCAGCCGCCACCGGTCGTACTCATCCAGGGTACGTCAAAGACGCTCAGGTGTGTGAAGACGCCTTCCTTCGGTAGCCGGGCCCGTGGGCAAAGCCGATCGTTGACCACCAGCAGCCGAAAGTCCCAATGTCCGTCTTGCACATCGGGCAGGTTCGCCGACCAGAACGTATCACCATCGCGTTGCCAATTTCCAATCAAGCGTCCGCCGTAGATAACGACTTCGGCATTCTCGGCTCCCCGGATTTCCAGCCCGTGGTGGTCCGGATTCAGTTCAATCGGCTGCTCCTGGTAATAACGTCCCTGTTGAACGACGATGCGGCGTTGCTCCTGCGCCCCTTCCTGTCGGAATTGCTCGACCGCTGTTTGTATTGTGGCCAACGGGCCGTCCGTCCGCTCCGCATTCGGTCGTTCAAGTCGTCCCGACCAGGCGTCATTGCCCAAGGGAGATACAAACAAAATCGATTGAGCCTCAACCATGGCAGGCAAACAGACGAGGGCCAGCAGAACCAGGTGGCGAGAAGCCAGAACGAACTTGGGATACGACGTCATCAATGGATTACCTGCGGCTGCGGGTGGCGGGAGCCAATTCTGGCAGAAAAAGGACGCGGCGAACGCACTGATTATAGCTGCTCCAATGCCGCGATGAATCGCCCTTTGGTCCGTTCTTCCCGTCATTTCATTGACAGGATGGCAATTCGTCATGCTAGAAGAAGGCGAGATTCGCCATGCAGGTAAGCATCGGGTTCAGCGATGTTAAAGCGGTGGGGCAGATTCCAGCGTCAAGCTGAGCTGCATCTCGTCTGGTTGGCTCACACAAATGCCCCGACCATCCTCAGCCATCGGCGGATCGAAATACAGAATCGCATCCAGGTGCAACGTGAACATGGCCTCACCCGCGTCTGGCCGAACTGAAGTATCGCCCCATTTTCATACTCATCGGTTCATCAGGTCACCAGCTTCGCAAGTGCCGCTAACGCAAGTTACGGCGAGGATCATGGCTCGTCATCACCAGCGCGATTGTCCAAGGGGGCGCCACGGCGTCCGAGCGGCTCCGTTCCACGACCGGGCCGAAAGTCAGTCTGATCGCTGCAGTTCGTAAATGATCGACCATACATCGTGGAGTGCATGCTCGTACCCGGCATCATCACGTCCCTGAAACCTGGCAACTTCCGATTTGAAATTGTCGTAATCCAAATCTTCGCTCAACCCGACCAGCACCTCGGACCACAAGGCCTTGTCGAGAAAAACACGGTAGGCATAGTCGGTGCCCGCAAACTCGACGATCTTGCTGTTGCCGAACTGGTCCGGAAACCGGTGCTGCAGTGCCTCCAGGTGCCCGCGCAACCTGGCCCGCACCATGATTCGATCGGGATCAATCGGCTTACCGTGACGGCCATCTCGCTGTCGAGCACAGACGGCGCTGAAGAAGCCATACTTCGTGAAGATCCACATGGGGAGTTATGCCTCCGATTTGATGCGCTGCACGAGATTTCTGGCGGCAAGCAGAAGAACACGCAGATCATCGCCGCTCAGTTTGTCGTAGCTGACCCAGAGCTTGTCGTTGCGGGCGTGGTCGGCAACCACAGGTGCCGACTCTAAATCATCCAGATAAAAATCGTAGAGCCCGGCATTGCCTCCCCAGGCTGCGACGAAGTCACGTAGGATGACGCTGATCTTGTGACTTCGGCAACGGCCGATCTTCTTGCTTGCACCGCCAAGTGCCATCTCCATGAACACGGTTGCCGGCGCGAATCGCAGAATCCCGCCGATCGTTTCCCAGGCTTCCATCCCTTTTGCGTACGGTGGCACAAGGTCCTGCGGAATGCCCTGCAGAAACGAATCCCGGTCGAGCGCGGCGACTGTGCCGGAAGAGGTGGTGTCGTCGTCATCTACTGTAACATCGACCTGCGGTTTCTCAGCCGCGTAGCTGACCTTGACCACCCCTCTGGTCCGTTCGACGGTTCGTCCAAGCACCTCCGGCACGACGATGATCGGCCAGTCACTGCCAGCGGTCACTTCGTAAAGCTGCATCTCCACGAGCCCCAGGGTGAAGTGGAGTCCCGGAGCGCTTTGGATCGCGTTCGACAAGAGTGCGATGTTAGGCGAAATCCGATCACCGACGATGAGCAGCAAGAACTTGGCACGTGCCAGACAGGCTGCCACACCCTCCTGAAACTCGTGCAGTTCCATCTCTTTGGCGGACACGGCCAACGCGACTTTCTGATCCAGCGATGTGTTGTGTGTTTCTCCTCTCCGTCTGGATGACGCCAACACCGCTGCGCAAAGTTGGTCGTAATTCCAGACGGCGACCTCCTTGGCATAGTCAAGAATCTGCGCCACCGCCGTGCGATGCTTTTCGGGATTTTTCCACAGCTTCGTTTCGACAATGGTGATTCCGCCTTCGGGACTGATGTACAAGTTGTCGATCGAACCTCGCGCCGTATGGACCTCCCGCCCGATGGGGATCGGCTGGGCGGATTCGCCAAGTGGATACCCGACCGAGCTGTTGCCGGCACACAACAACTCTCTCATGACACGACGATGATTACCTTGGATCGCGCCACGAAGTGAAACGAACGTGGGAGCAGTCACACGAAGAATGGTCGCACGGTTGCGTAAAGGACGGCGGGGCATCAGAATTCCTATCGGTTCCTGGCGGATCAGCTGGCCACCGAACAACTGGGGCACCGGGCCAATGGTACTTTCGTCCGCGAGATAGTGTGCGACTGAGCTGGTATAACGTGGCAACAAACATGCCCGACAGGCCCTTTGTAGGAAGCTTGCAGGTTCCACCGAGGGATGTCCGGCCAGGGCCGCGAAGCCGGGATCTCCGCGACTCGGCACCGGCCTGCAACATGTCGCGTTCCGCCCCGCCCGATGACCGCCTTGACTTCTGCAACCTGACCCTGGGAAACCAAAGATGAAGAATCTAACCGTGGTTCTCGCGGCACTCGGACCGGCGCTGCTGTCGCTGCCGGCAGACGCGACGGAGGGGCATGTAACGCGCCAAGACAACGCGCTCTACCTTGATGGTCGCGAGTACCGGGCCAGCGCCACCTATCCCGACGTTGTCAAACGCATCGCGATCATCAACCGTGAACACACCGCCACGGGCGGGGCATTCGCACCGTAGTGCGCAGGCGGCGGTACTCGACGTTGCGGTCGGAGATTCATTATCCACCTGACCGGATCTACCCCGGCTCCTGGCGGCATCACCGTCAGTACCCCCAATCGGGTGACCATCGGATGTTCATTCCGATGCTTACCTGTGCAAGTCTTTTTCAGGCAGGAAGTTGCGGCGCGGTTGTGAATTTTGCGCACATGTTGCGCCCAAACGACGGCGAAATGCTGCAGGCCTTGGGAAATCCTGCGCCCGCTTACCGGACGACGCGGTGTTTGTCCGACTCGATCCAGCCGCGTCTGCGCAGCGCAGGGAGAGTGATAGCCACAAGTATCGGTCGCGAGCGAGTGACAGACCGCTATGACCCGCCGAGACCCGGAAAACACCAGCTTCCGAATGTGTCATAAACCCCAGCGCCCACGAGTTGATGGGAATTTGATTTCCGCGACGGAAATTTGGATAACATGCGCAATTCTCCCTGCCTTAAAGGAGAACCCCCTCTGCAGAACTGGCTACTGGAATGCCAATGGCACATGCAGGCGGGTGAAAATGAAATCGCCCGACCGCCGCAACAAAGGACCGGATAAACGAATTGACCCGGCCTAACTCTGCCGGGGCACTTGGAGGTCGATGTATGGTGGCTGGCGGCAGGGGCTAGAATGGAGCGATTGGCCCATTGGAAGAATCGGAGGTTTGCGCGACCGGCACCTGCTGAACGCATCACCACAAGATTTCAGAACACATGTCTGACTATTTGCACCTCGCAGCGGCACTTGCGTTAGCCGTACCATATGGCTATCTGATGATCGCCATCGTCGTACGTCAGCCGAGGCAATTGGCCACCTATGTTACTGTCGCGGGACTGCTGCTGGCATGGCCGACCGTGCGTTCATGTCATCCATGCAGCTCATTCCAATTACGGCAAGGTCGCTTTGGAGGTGGTAGTGTGACTTCTCCGATCAGGCTATTCACCGGCCACTTCGCTTTCGCGGACCTCCACGCAGGCCTCGTGGATGTTCGTTCTGACGGGGCTTGCAGCTCTGCGTCCGGTGTACGGGTATGTTCTTTGGCAAATGGAGATATCAACGCGAAATATGATGCCGTTGGTGTATTGAGAATCTACCGATTTCCGAATTGACCTGCCAACCCGGTCGGGGCATATTAAGGGCGATGGTCGCTGCCGGGGCCAGGGCAGACGAAACGGGGCCGCCGAGGTGCCCCAACAATCGAAGGATTCTCAGCTGCTTCGCTCATCGATCTTGATGCGGTCCGCCATCCGGATGTGCGACAGGTTGCGTCCAGCCCGGAATCGCTTTGGAAGCAGATGTTGCTGAGCGCCTTGCCGCAAAGGGCATTATGATCGCCGATGCGAACGCACACTACGGGCATGGGCTGGTCTCAAGTCACCGGGGAGCAACACTCGGCTTGCTCCTCATCGCGATCTGGTCGTCGAGGTGCCGAAGTATGTTGTCATTCTGCTGGTACCGCAGGGTGTGGCTTTGCGGTGTGCGATCGTCTGTTGCCAAGTTCTCATGGCAGTTCTGCCTTTGTTCTGGCGAGAATAGCACCAACGCAGCAGGTTTTGACCGGCAATGGCTTCCCGCAGTTCGGTCACAATGGCTCTGGTTTCCGGGGCTCTTACTATCTGTTGTTCATCACCTATGGGCTGCACGACTGGCTGTTGTCGTTTCGCGAAGACTGGTGGCTTATCTCCATCGCGCGGCAAGGTCATGGTGGATGTGGCCCCAGTCATTGTGTTGCTCAATGGAGTCGTCCTGATCCTGTTCGCCCCAATCGCCGAGGAGATCTTTTGGCGTGCTTATCTTCTTTCGCAGCTGCGGAAGCTGACACGACCGCTGATCGCGCTCACAATACACTCGCTACTCTTCAGTCTCGCACACATCCCAACTCAATGGTCGCTACTCGCCGCGAGTTTCTTCTACGCCATGATACTGGCTTTTGGCGAATCAAGTATCGGAGCCTTCTTCCGTTAGTGCTTGCCCACATGATTCTGAACGCAGTGGCTTTCGGTCCGCCTTTCTTTGCTCAATACAATTCAGCGGTTCAGTCATATTCAAAGTGTCGGGAAATCGATCGCCTCACCAGCGAACCGGCCGAGGAGGCAGTGCCAGCCCTCATTGACACTGATGGCTGATCGAAACGAGGTGGTCTCCATCTGCGCCTTGAGGTGCTCGGGAAGAACTACCGCAGCGAAGCAGAACCGTATATCAGACGCGTTGGCATCGAGCGACAATTACACTGTGGAACGGGCCCTATCTGCCATTGAAATGAATCATTATTTGGGCCTGACACCGCAAGTGCGGGCCCTCGTGTGGTCGTCTGAGGATGTCGGAATCCAGATATCGGCAGTGTAGACGCTACGTTGCGATTGGGGACGAAGGCGGACTCAGGGACATCGTGCAGAAACACTCGGAAGAAAGGGTACGCCACGCGGCGGGGGAAATGTTTGAGATCAACGCCAGTTTAAGGGCGCAGAGCATGCCGGTGTTAAGCCGGAGAAGCGTCAAGAATGATGTCTCCGAGAAGGATTCAGGAGGGACGACACTTGCCAGGACACCGGCGACGGGAGGCGTGCCTTGGTTCGTCTGTTTGCGCAAGCTATGATGCACCTGCGGTTCCTGCGGTTCGCTTTATTGTTGCTCTTCGGGGTTGAAAGACGTCTGTCCGCTAAGAGCTATGTCAGAAAAAGGGGACGTTCACTCCAATTCGCCTTTGAATGCGTACGCTTTTTATCACCGTGCTGATTCTGAGCCTGCCCTTCTCTTGGGTGTCTATGAGGATGAGGCAATCGCAGGAGGAGAAGCGAACCGTCGCGTGGATCGAACAACTCGGTGGTTCCGTTCATTACGACGTTCCTCAAAAGATTGTAGGGACGGCGGCCGATAGCGGTTTGGGGGGCGAGTGGATGATTGACGAGGAACCAAGACGTACAAATTGGCTTCGGTCCCTGCTGGGAGACCATTTCTTTGATCACGTTGATTGTGCTTATCTATCTGGACTACACGTCAAAGATATTTCGCAATTATCTTCGCTTCACGATCTCGCGGAACTAAATGTCACGCATTCCTGCGTCCACGACATTTCCGCTCTTGCGGGGTTGCACAAACTCAGATATCTGTCTTTGTTCGATAGCGAAGTCCACGATATATCGATCTTGTCAGAACTGACCGAGTTGAGAACCCTCATCCTTATGCGCACCCCCGTTGGGGACTCTCAAGAAGTACCTTGAATGGCACAATGCTCGGGATCGTCACTTGCAGTTTGTCAGATCTCCGGGAAACCACTGTTTCGACGTCGGAGGGAGCGATGTTGCGCCGTTGTCGGATCATCCACGACTGAAGGCACTGGTCATAACTCCTGTGACGAAGCGAGCGAGAAAATGGCTACTGGATCTGCAGAATACACACCGATTGCCCGACGAAATAGCCAGGCTTGAGAAAGCACTGCCGAACTGCGACATATGGGGGCAACGGATGACCGACCATTCGTGCTTCCGGACAAACACTAGTTGCCGAGTTTAGCGGTTTGGCTACCCAAGTAACTGGTAATATCGTGCAGTTGTCGACGCAAGCCACCGCAGCGGCAACAGCCGCAGTGTGAGTGCACGTGGATGTGGTTAGAATCAGGCCGTTGGCACGTCGCCAACAAAGGAAGGTGGAGGTGCGACGCGTACATGCCGTCCACTGCGTATTCGTGGCAACCGTTCTTCTCGCAAGCTGCCGTGACGCGGGTAGGAGTCATGCGCAAATGGACTACTCAACCGTTGCGATTGCAGTGAGTTTTTCCCAATGGGACGAAGACCGCTCCAACCCGCAGCTTGTCCTCAAGTTCTCCAACCCTTCATCACAGACAAGGACCTTAGTTCTTCCTTGCCCGTTGAACGAGAATGCCACTACCTTTGGTTCACCAGAGAGGCCAATTCTCGTGTTGATTGCGAGGGAATTGGTGACATCAGGTGAAGACGGATTTGTCCTGACGGATTTGAGCAACCGCACCCGAGATGCAGGAAAGTCGCTAGTGCTCAAGCCGGGCGAAAGCGCCGGAAGTGCCTTTTCCGCTTGCTTCGTTTTACTCTTGGGGACACGCTGGTCCCACCGAAAGCATGGGTTTTTTGGACTGCTTACGACCGGGCGAGCATGGAGTCGCGATTCGGGCGATAATAGCTTACTCGGATGTTGAACCCGTAAGAGCCGAGCGTCTTGAATCCTCGCCGACAGAACTGAAATGCGATTTTCCAGAATGGTTGTTCGCCTCCGGAGTAGGCTTGAACACGGAGGCGGGGACGGACGTGACGAAGAAGCTGGCCCCAGTGGCACCGCGGGAAGCGGCGAAGAGCCCCGCTGAGAAGAGCCCCTGACGAGCGGCGCGACGGCGAGCATCGTGATTGCAGGTTGATTCAGAAAGTCATACGATTCTTGGGAACCGCAAGATACGACCGTTTGATGCACGGCGGTCACCTGCCTCCCCAGGGGCATACGACGGTCGATGTGGAACGGCTGAGTCGGATCGGGTAGAATCGGGCCGTTGGCACTGAGCGTCAAACGAACGATACGTCGCGCACGGTTCTCACGCGATGCCAAGTCGTTGGTTACGGCCGTTGGCCGCAGGCAACAATGCCGGATCTCTTGTCAGGGATCTCGACGATGGGAACCAGTCGAACCTCCTACCTGTTGTGCAGGTAAGTCCGTCGCAGGTCCAAGGTCCCGGAAACGAAGCGGATTGGACAATGCCGAGCGATGCCGTACAATTCTGTCCGAGGAATCCCCCGTGTATCCTTGGGGGCAACTGGGCATCGTAAGGTTTTTTTGAGAGACGTTATTCAATGGCAAGCACGCGGACCACCCCCGGCGCGCTCGAGGAAATCGCCGACTTCTTGGCTTCCGGCCCTTCCCCCGAAGAACTGCTGCAGTTCCGACCTGCTCCCCAAACGCAGGAACGGGCTGAAGAATTGCTTGACGGGCTGAAGGATGGCTGTCTGTCTGCGGAAGAGCGCCGAGAGTTGGACGAATTCGAGCAGGTAGAGCGGCTTATGCGTCTGGTCAAGGCGCGCATACACGCCGGTAAGGCACGACGGCCATGAGCCAGCGCGTGCCGGCAGCCCTCCGCCGTCTCGTTCAGGCACGCGCCCACTGCCGATGCGAGTACTGCCTGATCCACGAAGAAGATGTGCACTTCCCTCACCAACCGGATCATGTCATCGCGCAGAAGCATCGCGGGCCAACTCATGAGGACAATCTCGCCTGGGCGTGCTATCTCTGCAATCTCCTGAAAGGGAGCGATATCGCCTCCGTCGATATGGAGACGGGGCAAATCATGCGACTCTTCAACCCGCGAGTAGACCATTGGCCTGAGCACTTCCGTTTGCAGGATGGGCAGATCGTCCCTCTGACATCAGTTGGCCGTGTGACTGAGTACTTGCTCCAGTTCAACCAACCTCAAAGCGTGCAAGAGCGCCGGTGGCTAATCGAAGCCGGCCGTTATTCTGGTGGGCCGTCCGCAGATACCGAACGTGGGTCTCCAGGTGGCCACAGTGGCCGGTCGGACATGACTGGTGGTGGCGAGTCCGTCGCCGGCCACCCCGGCGGCTGATGACTGTCGTTCGGCATGTCGATTTGAGTAGCTGTCGCATCAAGTCATACGTTACTTGGGACCTCCATCAATCGACCGTTTGCTGCTCGCCGTTTGCCTGCCTCCCCCGAGGCGTCCGACGGTCGACGTTGGAAGATGGGACGGACGCGGGTAGAATCGGGAAGTTGGCACCTGCCAACAATTGAACCATTCTTGCAGCACACGAGGAGCAGACACCCTGCTTCCTCCCTGCTTTTCACCCTTGCCGCGGGCCATACTCTGTACGCTGGTCTGGTCGACGATCACGGTGTTGTCGACAAACAGATGATTGGCGGTGGCGTAGGAATACCCGTAGCCAAACGATCCCGCATGAGACTCGGTCAATCACCGCCGGTTGCGAGTGACGCGTGGACCGGTCGTTCGATCGAATCGGAGAGGGAGAGGGAGAGGGATTACGACCTCCTTCCTACTGGACGGGTGAGCGACGTCTGATTTACGCTGAGATGATATCGGGATTCATGTGCGGGGCGCAGCCCCGCGGCCTGGGCATACCGTCGCGCCGTTCAGTAGAAACAAACAGGCGGTCTTCGCATGACGACAAAACCAACGCCTCAAGGCACAGCCAACATGAAGAAAGCTGCGACGGAGATCCAGGAGATCCAACAGACAACGGACTTCGTATCCAAACCGGCGGCGGACTTGCCTGCAGACGCTGCTGCCGTTGCAGTTCCGGAGGTGCCCAAATGGTCAACTCATGAGGATGCCACGCGGGAGTCGCGATACGTCACGAACCGGCTCTACGCCGAAGGTGGGATTGGACGGGTCTGGTTGGCCGCTCATCATCGTCGCCCGGCATCCCGCATCACTGTTCCCGGGGGAACCTGACGCGGTCAGTTTGACTTGACTCCCGGAAGTGGTACGATGGCAGGATATTGCCCCGGTCTTTCCAGACCATTTCGTCATTGGTCATTGGTCTTACCGGGAAATGCCGTCAAGTCGAGCTTGCGAGGTGGGCAGAATCCAGGCAATCCCCGCCAGATCGCCTGGTTCAATTCAATATAGTCCGTTGTCTCTTGGGCAGTTGACCTTTAGCGAGAAGTCCTCTTGAACGATGTGGCTACGCTGCCGCCATGTGTGTCGGTCAGCCAGCGGTAATATGGCGCCTGCCGAATACCGCAACTGAGTGAGCGGATGTGCCGAAGGGCAGGATCGGGGCATCCCGCTGACAGACAATCACCCACTGTGTCCGCGCGGTGCATTGTCACGGATGTCTTGGTCTGCGGCGGGGATCTGTTGCTGCACGCGATCGGGGCGTTGGGCAGGGCCACTCTTCAACCGGCGCTTCTTCCGCCACCCACGAGCGGAATCGCCTTCTTTCTTGGGAGATGCCGTCATGCCGTACCGCACACGCGTGTCGACTCGAAATTCCATCTACCAGGTGTTGGTCAAGTCACGCAAATCACGTCGGGTGCGTGCGGACAGGACGCACTCTCGGCACCTGTTCCTCGAACCGCTGGAGGACCGGTTGCTGCTGTCGACGGGGAATCTGCCGCGGTTCCCGACGAGTCCTTTCTACACGGCGACCGAATCTGTCGACATGACGTTGCGGATTGATGAAGTGGACGGAGTCGATACACTCCGGCTGATCGACACCGAACGGGGCGAACTGCTGGCTGCCGAGACAGTGAGCAATATCTCAAGCGTCGTTCAGATCGTCGGATCGGCTGACAACGACATTCTGCGGCTCGACGTCGACTCGTCGACGATCGCCAGCGTACTGCCCGCAGGGATTTCGTTCGAGGCGGGTGAAGGTATCGACACTCTGGCGGGTCCCAGGGAGACCGGCAGTGCGTGGCATGTCACCGGCCCTGGCGCGGGAACTCTTGGCGAGAGCGATGCGATTGTCTTCAGCGACGTGGAATACGTGGTTGGCGGCAGCGGAGAGGACACGCTGTTCGGGCCGGGCACGGCCACGACATGGAGCATCGCTGGGAGCAAGCAAGGGCTGCTTCAGGACACCGACGCTTCAGCCGCCCTCGTGAATTTCTCGGCTATGGAAATACTCAGCGGCGGCGATTCGCTCAATACCCTTGACTACTCACTGTTTCCAGCTGACGTGACCGCCGACCTCGCGACGGGGGCGGCGGAGGGGGACCTAAGAATCGTCAACTTCGACGCCGTCGTCGCCAACCGCCATTCCGCCACTCTCACGGGAGATGAGCAGGATAACGAGTTCCTGAGTGGCACAGGTTCTCATGCCGCACTCATCGGCGGACCGGGAAACGACAGATACGTTTTCAGGGGCGGTTTCGGTCTCGTCGCAGTTGTCGAAGAAGCCGGCAACGATTCTGGAGAGGGCGACGATACACTGGATTTCTCCGCTATCGCAGAAGATCTGACGTTTACGGTGAACGCGGACGGCTCGCTGATGGTGACGTATACGGCATCCCCGGACACTGCGCATGTCAGAGCGACTGCCGGGAGCATCGAGAATCTAGTGGGGGGATCCGGATTCAATACCCTCGATTACTCGGCGTACGCGGGCGGTGGCGTGGACATTGATCTCGCCGCGGGAAGGGCAACATTATTTGCCACGATCGGCAGCTTTCAAAGCGTCATCGGCACGTCGGCCAACGACACCTTGATCGGGAACGGTTCTGACAACATCCTGGTTGGCGGTGCGGGTGACGACGTGATCAACGGCGGTGGCGGCACGGACGACCTGCGGGGCGGTGCAGGTGTGGATACGCTTGTGTATCAGCACGACACCGACATCGTGCTGACTGATAACATTTTGAGTTACGGCACCGGCACGGCCAGCATTTCCGGATTCGAACTGGCGGACGTCAGCGGAGGTCCGACGGCAAACATTGTTGATGCCTCGGCATTCACGGGGTTGAACACCAGCACTCCACTCGACTTTCTGAATCGCGGTGCGGGAGTGCGCATCGAGGGAACCCTCGACGATTTCACGATCACACTGGTGGACGGCGAAACGCATAGTGTAAACCTCTCTTCAGCAATGACCGTGCAGGACGTACTTGATGCGATCAATGCCCACCCCTATCTCGCTGCCGAGGTGATCGGCGATAGTGCGGCCATCGTCATCGTCGACTCGTCTGTTCGTGAAGGATCGAACGTTACGACGATTGCGCCGGTCAACGGCTCTCTTGCCGCCGCTGATCTCGGTCTGGCAACCGCGGGGACGGCGACGGGACTGGTGGGAGCTGAGATTCCGGCGGGGAGGGTGGTGCTGCGCGGAGGAATGTTCGTGGCCGGCGTGGAGACGGTTCCACTGTCGATATTGGAGATCGGACCTGGCGTCCAGACTACCGACGCGGAGTTCATCGACCTGCGAGTTGCTGGGACGACGACGGCTCTGGCGGCACTCAATAATGGCGACGGAGTCGACTTGGCCGGCTTCAGGATTGCACTCACCGATGGTACCACCGTCGACATTGACATCGCAGCAGCCAGCACCGTCCAGGACGTGTTGGACACAATCAACGATGCCAGCGTCGCTCTCGCCGCGGAAGTCAATTCGACCGGTACCGGTATCGTGATCCGGGACAGTTCCGGAGGCGCCGGAGCCATCGAGGTCAGCGAACTGAATGGAACAACGGCAGCCGACCTGGGAATAGTGGGTGTGGGTGACGGTGGACACCTCGTCGGCGCGGACATTTCCCGTGTGGTTGCCGACGTGCGGATCGTTAGGGCGGATGGCACGCGCGTGGATGTCGACCTCAGTGGACTGGATACGGTTGTCGAGGTACTTGATCGGATTACTGCTGCCCACAAAGACCTGGTCGCCAACATGAATGCCGATGCTACGGGCATCGATATCACCTGGGCTGGAGGCGGCGCGATCGCTATCGGCAACCTCAACGGCTCGTCGGCGGCCACAGACCTCGGCATAGCCGGCAGCGCAGGCAGTGGAGTCCTGCACGGCGTGCAGATCGTCGGCACTGGCGGCAGCCTGATCCGACTCGATGGGCGTCTGGACAATGACGTGCTAACCGGTTCGCGCGGTGATGACCAACTGACGGGTGGCGGTGGCGACGACCGGCTTGCTGGTGGGCCCGGTGCCAATGTACTGTTCGAGGCCCGCGACGCGCACCTGAGGTTGACCGACTTCCAACTCAGTATCTTCGCTTTGTCGAAGGACCCTGCAGCCGATCTACCGAACGAGACCGACACGCTCAGCGATCTGCAACGGGCGGTCCTGATCGGGGGAGATTCGGCCAACACCTTCGACGCGTCAGCCTTCACTCTGGGCAGCGTGCGGATCGATGGTGGACTGGGGGATGATACGATCACAGGTGGGCCAGGGGATGATATCCTCACTGGTGGATTCGGCATCGACTATATCGCCGGTGGCGGCGGATTCGATACGCTGATCGAAGAGGCCAACACGCGGTTTGTTCTCACAGACACGTCACTCGACATGGGTGAGGGGACCGACGAGGTTCAGATAATCTCTGTCGGCGCCGCAGTGGCAAGCGGTCGCTTCTCGCTCTCCTTCGCTGGCGAGACGACTGTCTCGATCGCCCATAACGCCACGGCCGACGAAGTCCGATCGGCGCTCGGGCGATTGTCGACCATCGGCTCCTCGAACGTCATTGTTGCCAAGCCGGTCGCGGCGCGGAACGAGTGGACTGTCACCTTCGTTCACGACCTGGCCGGCAGGGACGTGGAGACGATGGAAGCCACGTCGATTGATCTGACCGACGCTGACGGCCTGGTGGTCGACACGGCCATTCAGGGAGCGGTCGCCACCGATACGCTGTCGGCTATTGACCGCGCCGAACTGACTGGCGGCACGGGCGATAACACGCTCGACGCTTCGGCGTTCAGCGGCCAGGTGATCCTCGATGGCGGGCCCGGCAACGATCTGATCATCGGTTCCCCAGGAGATGACCTGCTTCTTGGCGGCGACGGCAACGACACGCTCACCGGCCTGTCGGGCCACGACGACCTGCGCGGCGGCCAGGGCCTCGACACGCTCGTCGAAATACGCGACCTGCACGTCACACTGCGTAACGACAAGCTGGAATTCTTCGCGCTGGCTGACGATCCCGGCACGGGCACACCGATCGAAGTCGACGCGCTCTCCGGCATCGAGAGGGCAGAAATCACCGGCGGCGCCGGCGACAACCAGATCGACGCCTCGGCTTTCACCGGTATCGACACCAGTACGCCACTCACCTATCTCCATGGCGGCACCGGCGTACGATTCAGCGACGGCGCGGCCATATCGCTGTTAGGGTTCGAGGACGCGGTGCCTCTCTCCTTGGAAGGAATTGGTGGCGGCTTTGCACCCACCCCGGTCGGCGTGGCTGACATCAGGATTACACTCACCGATGGCGTTACGACTGCCCTGATCGACCTCGGCAGCGCCAAGACGCTGCAGGATGTACTGGAATCGATCGAAGCCGCCAACGAATTTCTTGTTGCTGGTTTGAACGAGGCAGGCAATGCAATTGTGATTGGCGAGGCAGGTGATACGGCCGGGGACTCGGGACATTTCCTGGGACACTACGATCTGAAGGTGGAGAATGTCAACGGGTCTCATGTTGCCACCGACCTGCGCATTGAAGGGACCGGCAGCGGCGGTGTGCTGGTTGGCGGCTACTTGCTGGCGACCGAACACGACTTGCGCTTCACACTTTCCGATGGAGTCACTAAGGTTGACGTTGCGTTGACGACCGCTGTCACACTGCAGGACGTGCTGGATCGGATCACCAGTGCTCACGAGAACCTGACGGCGACCTACGATGCAGCGACCGGTACGATCGTGCTCTCCGATACCACGACCCCCTCTGTCGCGAGACTGCGCGTGGAATCCCTGAATGGCTCGCACGCCGCTGCCGACCTGGGGATCCTCGGCGAAGCGGGCAGCGACGGTGGAGCGTTGGTCGGCGATCCCTTGTGGGGCGGCCATGTGACGCTCGTGGGCGGCGGCGGTGCCGATACACTCATGGGAACCAGCGGCGACGATTTCTTCACCGGCGGCGAAGGTGCCGACGCGTTTTTCGGAAACGGTGGCACCGATACGATTCTCGAAACGCGGATGGACGATGTCGATTTCACGCTCCGTGACAAGGTCGGTGGCTCGTCCGACGATGCCGAGTTGATCATCGGCAGCGAAGGAACGGACGCTTTGTCGAGTGTCGAACGAGCGAAGCTGATCGGCGGCAATGCGGGTGACAAGTCCCAGACGCTCGACGCGTCCGACTTTACGCTTGGACCGGTCACGTTGGTCAGCGGAGGCGGACTCGACACGCTCAAAGGCAGTTCGCATGCCGACGTGTTCGAGATCAATGTGTCTGATGCCAGCGTCTTCAGTGATCCCGACACCGACCAGGTGGCGATCTTCGTTAACGGTGGCACCGGCAATGAGATCGTCGTCACGGGAACGCCGCGAATCGCGTCGTCGCAGGACCTGAGTCGGATCAGGTTTGTCGACGTATCCGGCAATCCCGCCATACCCGGCACCGATTCGGCTCAGTTCACATTCAAAGGAAATGGTGTTTACGAAATCACGGATGTGATCACGACGGGCGGGCAGTCCGTGAAGTACGAAGCCGATACGATCAAAGTCCTCGGCGGCGAAATCATCACGTCTGGTGGGGACATTACGCTCGCGGGAAACAACATCATCGTTGACGCGGGGGCCGTATTGGACGCTCGCCCCGGGGCTGGCACGGCGGCCATGGCCGGGAATATCACCCTCGAAGCCCGCGACGTACTGGCGGACTTCAAGGGCGGCTTGGGATTCTACAACGCCGATTACGCCTCAACCGCGATTACGATCGGCACGAGCGGAGACCAGACTCGGATCTATGGAGGTGAAGTGAAGCTGGAGGCGGTCGCCGCCAATGCCTACTACGTCAAGCCGCCCGAATTTCAACATGAACCGGCTGACAAGAGCAGTTTCTTCTCCGAGGCCTACTGGTCCGGCTTGTGGGACGACATGTTGGATGGGCTGAAGAAACTGGGGACGACGGTCATCACGAAACTGGCTTCCACGCTGGAGGGTTTTTCGCTCTTCTTCGGCTGGGCAAAGGTCACGTCCCGGGCCTCGATCGATGTCGGCTCGCAGGCGGTGTTTCAGGCCGACGCTTTCCTGGCCGACGCGCGGACCAGTTCCAGCGCCGTCGCGGAGCCACGCATTTATTTGCTCGGCGCGTCGGTCGGTCAGATCGACGCCGAAGCCAAAGTATCGTTCGCCGGCCAGCTGACCACCGCCGGCGATGCCACGTTCTCGTCCAGCACCGACAACGAGTTGAAAGTCAGCGCCAAGGCTGCGGGGAAGGCGGGAGTGGGGATCGCCGTGGCCATCAGCCTGCTCGAGTCCGATGCCGAAACGCACATCGAAGAGTCAGCCATGCTCAGCGTCGGCGGAGGGCTTCGGGTGTTTGCCCACACGATGGACCAGAATATGACCCGCAGCGAAGCGGATGCGGGTGACGACGGGAAGCTTGGGATCAGCGTGACCTACGCCACCGAATATGGCAGCACGCAAGCCTGTCTCGACGGCCAGGCGACCGCAGGCGGTTTCATCGACGTTTCAGCATCTCAGCAGAAAGGTGAATCGGACGCGGACGGCATTGCCGCCGCGTCGATTGTCAGCGGGAGGGATCCGGAGGAAAAGGAGAAGGAGGAGCTTCGCGATTGGATGAAGGAACAGATCGCCGAGGAAGATGAGCAGTTGGCGGAGCAAAAGGAGAAAGAAAAAGGGGAGACAACCAGCCAGGCCAACACGTTCCTGGGCAAGGTGCGGGAGTTCTTCAAAGAAGCAAGCAAGGCAGTCAAGGAAGCACAGAAGGTCGCGAAACAGCTGAAAGACCTGTCGCCGCCAGCCAATAAATTCGACGTCGGTGCAGCCATCGCCGTGCATGTGGACGAGAATGTCGTGTCGAGTCGTATCGGCGACGGCGTCCATCCTGCCGACGTACTCGCGGGAGACCGGATCTTTGTCACGTCGACGATCGAATCCCGACCCAGTGTCACCGCCACTTCGGAGGCGGAAAACAAAGTGACCAAGGGCAAGAAGGGATCTGTGGCCGGATTCGGTGGGTCGGTTGCAGCAGTGGTAGGACTCTATAACAACGACGCTGATGCGTACATCGCCGGCAACACGTCAGTTGACGCAGGTGCCGAGCTGACCGTGAGTGCCAAGGCACTCAACCGGATCGACTCAACCGAACTCTGGGGACTGAACCTGGTCGCGCCTCGGCAGGACTCCCATAGGCTCGCGGATCACACCTACGACGGTCGTGGTGTGCCGCTAGTGGTCACGCTCTTCCAAGGGCAGACCGTTGATGTGGACGGCGTCCGCTACCGGTTTCAACCGGGAACCGGCAGCAGCGGGTTGGTCGTCGACCTGGCTCAGGAAAACTATCTTGACACGACGCGCTGGGAGCACCTGGGTGTCCCGGAACTGCAATTCTCCCAGCAGTACATCGACGACGTGAAGAGTTATCTGGGGAGCAACTACTTGCTGGACAGCGACCTTGCCAACACCTGGTCGCAAGCTACGTCGACCGGCCAGAAGCTCGCGATAGCCGGAGCGGTGACAACGCTGATCATGAATCACACGGCCGACGCCGTGATCAAATCGGGTGCCCGGATCAATCAGGGGGACCATACCACAGCGGAGAGCTCGGCCGATCTGAGTCAGGGTGACACGGTGCGCATCCTGCCGGGCCACACCGCTGGTGGAACGCCCGGCGCACTGTATCGGTATAAGCTTGCTGCCTCGGCGACGGACGTCGATCTGACGGCCGTTGACTTTGCTGCGGCCTCGAGCACTTGGGAGCTGGTTTCGAACAACGAAGAGGTGCTGGTTGAAGCGCAGAGCGTCAATCAGACGGTCAACCTGGGGGGCAATTTGGCGCTGCCGGAACTGACTTTCGTGACCGGCAATCAATCGTCGGCGCAGAAAGCCAAGAAGGGCAGCAAGCCGGTTTCACTCGCCGACAAATTCCGCGGAACAAGCTCGGCGCCCGGTGGAGTGGGGGCGGTCGGCGCCACCGGCATGTACTACTTCATCGATGGAGACGCCGTCGCGAAGATTGAAGACGGGGCGAGCCTCTATGCCGATAACCTGGCGGTCAGGGCAGACAACCAGACCACGACGGTCTGTCTCGGAGCGTCGGGCGGATACTCCGATAACGTGGCCCTGAATGGCGTCGTTATTATCAACATCGTGAGCGACACCACACTGGCCCAGATTGAAAACGACGCGATCGTGCACGTCGGCGCCGACACAACGATCACTGCACGCGACGACACGTGCCTGGTCACGCTGGCCGGCGCTCTTGCTAATTCGGAACGAGTGGGAGTTGGCGGTTCCGTCGCGTGGAACGATGTCAGCCGCGATACACAGGCGATTGTCGGCAATGTGGACAACGGAACTGCGGCGCCGGCGAACGAAACAGTGACGGTCGGTGGTAGTATCGATGTCTTCGCCCACAACGACGGTTTCATCTTCGCGGGTGCGATTGCCGGTGCGATTGCCGCGCAGGACAAGGACACCGCGGAGAAGGAAAAGAAGGACCCGTTGGCGTTGGCAGTTGCCTTCGGTAACAACATCGTCGAGGACACGGTTCGTGCGTATTTCACCGACGCGGTTGTGCACGCCGGCGAAGACGTGACTCTCGATGCCCGCTTCGATCCCGTGCTGGAGGCATTTTCGATTGGCGGAAGCGTATCGATGGGCAGCTCGAAGAGCACCGCTCTTGCCGGCGCGGCATCCGTCAACACTGCCAGCGCGGACATCGCCAGCTTTGTCAAACGCAGCAGCGTGACCGTCGACGGCCAGTTGCAGCTGTGGGCGCTGGACAGTTCCGCCTTGCTGGCGCAAGCCGGAGGGGTGGCCGTGGCCTGGACCACGGGTGGCGAGGGGAACCAGGGAGGCGAGCGGACGCAGTCGATTTCCGTTGGTCTTTCGTACGCGGCAAACACACTTGGCGAAGGTCACTCGGTTCTCAGCTATATCGATGACGCCGTGATTGAAACTGCCGGTGTTGTCGATTTGCAGGCCAATGGCACCGCCTCGATTCACGCCTTGGCGGTGGGCGGCGCCTTGTCGCGAACGACCAGCCAGGCGTCTTTCACCGGCAAAGGCGGCGTCGTATCAGGCGCCGGTGCTGGAGCGATTGCAGTCAACACCGTGGAGCAGTCTGTCCGCGCTTTCCTGCTCGATAGCAGCGTCAGGAGTACCGACACGTCTGCTCACAGCATCACAGTCTCTGCAGCTCACACTCCCGAACGATTGCGAGCCGATGCCTTTGGAGTGGCGCTGGCCTACTCGGATGCCAACGGCTGGTCAGGCAGCTCGACCGGAGCTGCCGTGGGCATCGCGGTCGCTCTCAACACGGTAACTCAGGACGTGGAGGCAATCGTTCAAGATTCTGCCGTCTCGACAGACGGTTCGTTGCTGGTCCGGGCTGCGGTGGCTCCGAACGTCTATTCGTTGGCGATCGGAATTGCCGCGGCATTGGCCCGAGGAACAGACTCCACCCTGGGTGGCGCCGGAGCCGGCTCGATCGCCATCAATCGAGTTACGAACAAGACGCGTGCGCAGGTCCGTAAACGAAATGGGGCAGGTTCAGCGGTCACTGCCAAGGGGAATGTCACGATCGAAGCTCAAGATGGATCCTTCTTGCGCACCGACGCCGGCGGGTTCGCGGTCGCGCTTTCGCAGGTCAAGTCGACAGGCAGCGGGAAGTCAACTGCCATCGCCGTGGGTGCCGCGTTGGCCCGCAACGAATTCGGCGAAGGCCTGCAAGACGAGCTGGGCGTTCTGGATCCCGATCTTCAGTATATTTCGCCCCGCTCCACGATTCCGCTCCGAGGAGACAAAGCAGCCAAGGTCTATCTCTGGGATCAGGCGGACCTCGACCCAACGGCTCCAACGTATGTCTTGACGCACGGCTGGCGTGACAGTGCGGATCCGACGGACGCCAGTCAGAATGTCTGGCAGTTCGAAATGGCGGCCGCACTGCGCGAGCGGTTCCTGCAGGCCAACATTCTGCTGGTCGATTGGAGCGCCCTCTCGAGGAACCTGAATTACCTGCAGGCAGCCGATGACACGCTCCTGGTTGGAGAGCGACTCGGGGAGTTCCTCGCGAACCTGGGCCTGAATAATCCTGCTCACATGACTCTCATCGGCCACAGTCTGGGGGCTCATGTCAGCGGAAATGCGGCCGCCCGATTTCGGGAGTTGACTGGCAGTCCGGTGGCCGTTGTGATTGGAATGGACCCGGCTGGGCCGCTGTTCGAAGACAGCTCGCTGTGGCCCGACAGGCCCATCAGCGAGCGTCTCGATAGCGGCGATGCCGACCGGGTCGTCGCGATTCACACCACGAAGCTCTGGGGCTTCGACTACGAAATGGGACATTTGGACGTCTACTGCAACCCGGACGACGACCACCAGCCGGCTTCGAACGCTTCTACAACCGATCACAGCTATGCCTATCATCTGCTGACCCAGCTGATGGAAGGGAGTGCGTTTCCCCAAGTCGCCAACGGCGTTGTGGGGACGGTACTGGACTACGACGACATCTTGGTTTCTTCCGGCACAACCGATGTGGTGACGTTCGTTCCGGAAGGGTGGGACGCCGGCAACACCGTGAAGGCTCAGATCATCGGCTCGACCGTCACCGCGGACGGCGATATCCAGGTTAGCGCGGTGGCGGCTGGGGCAGTCGAGTCGTTGGGAATGGGGGGCGCGCTGTCCGCAGCGCAGAAGTCTGATTCGTCGAGTTCAGCCGTGGCCCTGACGGGCGCTGGTGCCGGTTCAACCAATACAATCTTCCAGACAGTCGAAGCCAGTCTCAAGGCGGGAAGTGTCGTTGCCACGACAGCGGGTAACGGAGGCAACGTGTCGGCAACAGCCAGCGACAGTTCCAGTATCCTCTCCGATGCCGGAGGGGTGGCGGTTTCCGTGGCACTGAAGAAGGGCGGCAGTGGGGCGGCTGCCTCGGGGTCGATTGGTGTCGGCTTGGCCTGGAATACGATTGCTTCGAATGTCGACGCTTTCGTTGCCAGTTCCTCTGTGATGGCCGACGGCAACGTTGACGTGGTTGCCCTGGCCACTCCCCGATCCGAACGAGAGATCGAGTTCAGCAGGGTCGATGTTTCAGGCGAATCGCCGGACGAATACATCCACATTTCCGATCATGACCTGGAGACTGGCGACCTGGTCGTCTACCACAACCGTAGCGATGCCGGCGAGGAGTTTGGAGGGCTTGTCGATGGCCAGACCTACTTCGTAATTCGCGTGGATGGCGACCGAATCAAGGTGGCCGAAACGGCCGCCCGGGCGCGCGATCGGGAGGCGATCGACCTGAGCTTTGCGGATGCGGGAGAACGCCACGCGCTGGAGTTGTTGAAGGACTCTATCAACGCGTTTGCGCTCGGCGTAGCGGCTTCGGTTTCCAGCAGCGGCGGATCAGGGCTGACCGGCGCCCTGGCCGGTGCCGGGTCCGTGGCACATAACGCGATCGACAAGAACGTTCGCGCTCGAGTCGTTGACGCCGGCCCAGATGGCGGGCAGGTGAGTTCTGCCACGGGAGGCGTGAGGGTCGACGCCACTGATGCGACCGTGATTGTGGCGGACGCCGGAGGGTTCGCGATTGCCTTGGCCAATCAGGCGGGCAGCGGCACGGCGGGAGCCGGAGCCATCGGCCTCTCGATCACCACGAACGAAATCGGCAGCGGCAGCAACGGTCACACTGTGCTCGCCACCGTCGAGAACTCGATTGTCGAGGCTGCGGCGGGAGGCGTGACGATTGACGCGGTATCTGCGGCCTGTATTGATGCCCTGGCCGTTGGTGGTGCCCTGGCAGCGGCGAGATCGTCGCGCGGGACGACCGGCAGTATCGCCGGCGGAGGTGCCACGACGACGAACGACATTCGAATGGACGTCGCAGCGAGTATCAAGTCGGGGGCCACCGTGGTGACCACCGCGAACGGTGATGTTAGTATCCTTGCCGCGGACCGGTCAGATATCTTCTCCGAGTCGATCGGCGCTGCATTGTCCGGCGCGGTACCAGGGGGTGGGGCAGGGGTAGGCGTTGCTCTCGCCGTGGGTGTCGCGCTGGCGGAGAATACCATCGATACAAGCGTAGATGCGTTCGTCAACACGGACGGATCAGCCCGCGTGCCTTCACCCGTCACGCCTGTGGATGCAGCTGGCTCCGTTCTTGTCAGGGCAACCTCCGATTCCTCCATTCGAGCCTTGGCGGTAGCGGCTTCGGTCTCGATTGGCGCCGGGAGCGGCAATGCGCTCAGCCTGGCCGGCGGCGGGGCGAGCGCCGACAACACGATTCTCAGCGACACCAACGCACGGGTGTTTGGCACGCCGCTGGTGCGCACCGTCGGTGACATAGAAATCGCGGCCTACGACACTTCGTCTATTGACGCCACCGTCATTACCTTCTCAGCGTCGGCGGCGTTCGCCAGCAGCGGCATCGGTGCCGGTGCTGTGTCGATCGGTGCTTCGCTGGCCCACAATCGAATTGGCGCCGATGCTGCTGCACCAAGCCAGGTGGGGGCTTATGCCGAAGACTGCCAGTTCAACGCAGGCGGTGATCTGCTTGTGACCGCGAATGTGGACGCGGCGATTGACGCGTTCGTCGGCGCCATGTCGGTTGCCGCTTCCGCTGCCCGCTCCGGCATCGCCGTCGGGCTCAGTGGCGCGGGTGCGAGTGCAGACAATGTGATCGCCATCAATATGTCGGCATTCATCGACGGGGACGGTTCTCCGACCACCGGGCCGGGCATCCGTGCCGACAACGTCACCGTGATGTCGACCGACAATTCGACCATCACGGCTTTTGTCGGTGCCGCGGCCGTGGCCGGCACAGTCAGCGGGAATTCGGGGGGAGCTATTGCGGTCGGTGTGGCGTTGGCCGACAACCGCATTGGCAATACGATCGCTGCGTATATTGCCGATACCGATGAGGGGGTCGAGACACTGACGGGCGACATTACGGTACGAGCGACCGAGAACGCTGTGATAGTGGCCACATCCGCTGCGGCCTCCCTTGCCTTGTCGGGCAGCGGTAGCAGCGCACTGGCACTCAGCGGTGCGGGGGCCAATGCCACGAACGTCATCCTGACCAAAACAAACGCCGCTCTCGACAACGGCACGATTGGCAGTGCCGGCGATGTGATCATCGTTGCCGACAGCAACGGCGCAATATCCGCGACGATTGTGGGAATCAGTGGCGCGGTGGCTGCCGGCGGTGCTCAGGGGGGAGCGGCATCTGTCGGCGCCGCAGTGGCCAGGAACTACATCGGTTGGGATCCGGATTCCAGTCCGGTCGACGCGGACTATCTCTCGACAGATGAAGTTTACAGCCTCACCCGTGGTGAAACGGTCAAAGTCGTCGGTGGTGTTCGAGACGGAGATATCTACGAGTACGTTGGTGCCAATACGACACGCTACCGGTACCTGGACACGAACACCAACGCCGACCTGTCTCAGAACGATCTGGTCAAGGTAACCAACGGTACTAAGCCCGGTATCTACCGTTACAAGGGCACTGCCGGCAGCGGCGTTGATCTGACCTCGCAGATCTACTGGAGCAGCGATGGGGAGGGTGACTGGGAACTTGCCGACGCGAACGATCTGTCGGCCACCGACCTCGGCAACGCGGATCTGTGGAAGCAGGTGAACCTGGTACCTGACGCGGTGGAGGTTCAGGCCACGGCGACTAACGCCACCATCATGGCAAACGGCGATTTGAGGATCAACGCGATCGCCAACGAGACAGTATCTTCGACCGTGCTGGCCGGATCGGTGGCGATTGCCGCCGGCGGCAGCAACGGTGTGGCCTTGAGCGGTGCAGGGGTGAGCACGGAGAACCGAATCAGAACGCGAATCAAGGCGTACATCGACGGTTCGACGCTTGTTACGGCGGAATACATCGGCTTGCTCGCTCAGGACACGCCCGTGATCAAGGCCGATGCGGGGGCGGCCTCGATCGCCGGCGCCGCTGGGGGGACAGGTGGCGCTTCGCTGTCTGTTGGCGTGGCACTGGCTTTCAACGAAATCAGCAACGAAGTCGAGGCGGCCATTCGCAATACATCCCATGTCGAGGCAACCACTGCCGATGGGGTCACCATTCGTGCCACGGTCTTGCCGGGGGCAACCGAACCTCCTGTCTTGGACACAGACTCGGGCGTTCGGACGCTCGTGGCAGGTGACGAAGTGATGGTACTGAACGAATACGCGCACGGCGGAGAACCTGGCCGGGTCTACGCCTATCGCGGCGCGGTTGCCGACTATACGCTGGACGACGGATCCACTCTCGACGAGGTGTTACTGCGCGCTGGGAACACGGTGCTAAAAAGCGGCGTCGTCTACCGCTACACCGGCGATGAGGAAGAACGTGTCTTGAGTGGCGAGGACTTTTCGTCCGGCCCGTGGCAGTTGGCCGACCTCAACCGGCGGAACCTGGGAGAAGAGAACTACGGCGACACCAGGCTGTGGGAGCTGGCGGATGCCACCATTGTTTCGCGGGCCGCAGCGGCTTCCGTATCCCTGTCAGGTGGAGGTACCGCGGGTGTCGGTGTCAGTGGTGCCGGAGCCAGAGCGGCCAATGTCTTCCTCACCACGACCAACGCCTATGTGGCCAACAGCGATCTCACAAGCGCCGGCGCCGTGGAACTGGATGCCGACAGTTCGGCGAGTATAGGGGCGTTGGTGGGAGCCGTGTCGGTTGCTGTGGGGGGGGGTGGCACGGCAGGAATCGGTGCTTCGATTGGAGTGTCGATCGCCGAGAATGCGATTGGGTGGAAGGGTGACAGCAGGGTCCCGGCCGAAGTGCAGGCCTATGTCAGCGAATCGAGAATCGCTGCCGATGGCCGTCTGACGCTGGACGCGCACGCTGCCAACAGCATTGACGCCATGGTCTTGGCCGGTTCGGCCGCCGTGGCCGCCGGGGGCGCTGCCGGTGTGGGGGTTAGTGGGGCGGGCGTATCGAGTTCGAACAAGATTGCGACGGACGTCAAGGCCTTCATCGATGGTGATGATGAAGATCCCCTGACGACCGATGTCGCGGGGGACATTCGTGCCGACAGTGTTATTGTCAGAGCGATGGACACATCGATGATCGAAGCCAATGCAGGCGCCGCGTCAATTGCCGCGGCCTTCGGCGGCGCGGCGGGTGTGGCTGTCTCGATCGGTGTCTCCCTGGCCGAGAACCAGATCGGCAATGTCATCGAGGCATGTATCCGCGACGAACAGGTGGAGGCCACAGGAGTGCCCGACGCCGATTCGCAGTCCGGAGCCGGCAACGTTAGAGTCGCTGCGGAGGACGATTCGACTATCGTGGCGACGTCCACCGCCGCGTCCGTAGCGATTGGTGGTGGCGGCGCTGTGGGAGTCGCTCTCAGCGGGGCGGGCGCCGTGGCCAGGAACGTCATCCTCACCGGGACAACTGCACACCTGGACGAAAGCGTAGTGAACGCGACCGGCGACGTCGACCTGGACGCGACGAGCACGTCGCGGATCGACGCGACTGTGATGGCGGCCAGCGCGTCGGCAGCCGTTGGCGGCACGGCCGGAATCGGCGTCTCCGTCGGCGCCGCGCTGGCTCGCAACTTCATCGGCTACGATCTGCAGGGGCACCGAGCGGCGGCGGAAGTGCGGGCCTATTTAAAGAACTCCAGTGTCGAAGCGAGTGGCGATCTGCGGCAAGAGGCGAAAGCACAAGCGACGGTCGGCGCACAGGTGCTGGCCGGGTCCGTCGCCATTGCCGGGGGAATTGTCGGCGGCGCGAGCCTTGCCGGTGCCGGTGCCAGCACTTGGAACCAGATTGCGACCAGCGTTGAGGCGTCGATTGAGGGGTCGGGTACAACGGGTATTCGTGCCCGCAACCTGATCCTGGAGGCTGCCGACGAATCCACGATCACAGCCGATACTGGCTCTGCGGCGGTAGCCGCCTCCTTCGGTGGCGTGGGCCTGGCAATCTCGATCGGATTGGCTGTCGCCCGGAATGAAATCAGCAATGATGTGGAGTCGTACATCGCGAAGGCTGCCAGTGTGACGGCGACCCAGGGGGATATCTCACTGACGGCGACCGATGATGCGACGATCACGTCGACGACCGCTTCGGCGGCGTTTTCGGCAGCGGCCGGTGCATTAGCCGTCGCCATCAGCGGCGCCGGTGCTGATGCATCGAACATCATCACGACGAGGACTCACGCCGTTGTCGAGAGTTCCGGGCTACAGTCCGCGCGTGACGTGATTGTGAGTGCCACGAGCACTTCCGAGATTCACACCGAAGTGATTTCGGCAGCAATGTCGTTGGGCGTTGGCGTGTTCGCGGGCGCCGCTTCGATCGGACGATCGTCCGCCGCCAACACGATCGGCGGCAGTGCCGGGACATCGTCGGTGGTGGCGTGCATCACCGGATCCGAAGCGGATGCCGCCAGGGATGTCATCGTCGAAGCCACCAATAATGCGGCGATCACGGCCCGGGTGAATGGCTTTGCGGTGGCACTCTCGGCCGGGGCCATCGCCGCCGCCGAATCCGAAACCGGCTCGACTGCAATCAACACGGTCGAAACTCAGGTGAAGGCCTGTATCGAGCGTTCGACCCTTGCAGGCATCACAGCCGGCGGCAACGTCATCGTCGCGTCTCAGGACACATCGACGATCTTTGCTTTTGTTGGGGCGGCTTCAATCTCGGCGAGCGTGGGTATCGTGTCTGGCTCAGTGTCGCTTGCCGCGTCAGCAGCTGACAACGTCATCCGCAATGAGGTCGAAGCCTATCTCCTGTCGTCCACCGTCACCGCAGGGGATGACACCACAGATCATCTCAGTGTATTGGCGGAGGAGAGTGTTACGATCACAGCACACGCCATGGCCGCCACTGAGGCCGAGAGCGCAGGACTGTTCTCATCATCGGATGCCGGTGGCCAAGCGTATGCGCGCTCGGCGGTCCTGACGTCGACCAAGGCCTTCATCGATCAGAGCGCCGCAAGGGCGGGGGGCGATTTAACGGTCCAGTCGCTGAGCGAGATCGAAACCGCGGTTGACGTCGGAACCTCCGCCATCAGTTCAGGCTCACTCAGCTCTATTGCCCGTGACGGTTCTGTGGCCGAAGCCGACGTCACACCGACCGTCGAGGCATACGTTGGCGCGGATTGTGACATCGATGCCGGTAGCGGCAGTGTGTTGATTGAGGCTATCTCAGCAGCTGATGTCGACGCACTGGCCCATGCCGTGAAAGGAGGTAGTCTTCTGGTCGGGGTCTCCGCTGCCAGAGCCGTTCTCAAGCCGGCAATGCGTGCATTCGTGGAGGGGCCCGGAACCACGGTTGATGCGGGCGATGGCATCACCGTCCGCGCTCGCCACAACATGACGGCGGATGGTGCGCCGGAGTCCTTCGACACGATGGCCATGGGCTGGGCGTCGTCTGGTTCCCTCTTCGGCGTGACTGCGACCGACGTTTCCGCTACCGCGGCAGCCGTGCTCGACAGCTACGTGGCCAGCGGCGTGGAACTGCGGGCCAGCGGCGACGTTCTAGTGGCGGCTCTGTCGGAGAACGAAGCAACAGCCACGTCAGTGGATGCTTCGGCGTTCGGGCTGGTCAGCATCGGAGAGAGCAAGGCGGCGGCGAGGGTTGGAGATCCCGATGACGAAACGACCGCTACGACGCGGGCGCACCTCGACGGGTCCGTCGCCTTCGCCAGGAACGTGGCCATCAACGCTACGGCGATCAAACAGGCCGCTGCCGACGCCACAGCCGCCAATGGCGGCATCACGACGGCGTCCGTGCAGGGGGCCGCTGCGGAATCGGAGGTTCACGCGAGGGCCGAGGCCTTCGTCGGCGACAATGCGTCGCTGACCGTGACCAACACTATTGCGGTGACCGCCGACAGTAAATTGTCTTCCATGGCAGACGCGCGTGAAAAATCGGCTGGCACTGCGACTGGCATCGGTGCTTCGCTGGCGAAGGCCAAAGCGTACGACACTGTACTGGCTGGCATCGGCAATGAAGCCGCCGTTGACGCTGGACATGGTATCGCCGTACAAGCCCTCTACAACATCGACGGGGATGGCCACGGTATCCAAGAAGACACGCTCGTCGCCACCAGCGCCGGTTCCACTGGAAGTCTGGTTGCAGGCGTACTGGCCGGCGCCGACGCAAAGGTGTGGTCCGACATCGATGTCAATGCCTTCCTCGGGAGCCGCGCCAACCTGGATGTCACAACGGCAGCCACGGATGACAGTCGTAACACGGTCTTGGTTACCGCGAACGCGTGCAACAAGGCCAAGGTGGATGTGGAAGGTAACGTCGACGGGCTCTTCTCCGCTAATCGTGCCAGCGGGACCAACGCGTTCGCCAACATGGTAACGAACGTGGCGACCACGGTTGGCCAGCAGGTGGACATCGGACAGGACGCTGATGCCGGGGGGCTGCTCGATGATGTGGACATTACGTCGAGGAGTCTGACGCAGGTGACTGGCACGGCGACGGGATCGTCTGGGCAGAGTATTACTGGCGCGTTCAAGGAGCTCATCAGCGGAAATCTGGAGTTTTTCAGCGGGGGCAATCTTCCCACTGTGGTCTCGAACGGCGGCACGTTGATGGAGGTCGACATGATTAACTCGGCCATCACCGACATCGGGGCGGATACCAAGATAGGTGCGACCGGCGACGCGAACGTGACGGCGGACGCCACCGCGATTGTTGCGATCAACGGTTCTCAACAATCTCTTGCCTTTGTTGCCGACGGCGTGGCGGTGGTGGATGTCTCTGTCAATTCTGATGCGATTGTAACAATTGGCGACGGCGCCGCCGTAACGGGTGGGGCTGTTGTCATTCGGGCCGAGAACCAGGTAGATGTCGATGCCGTCGCTGAGGCCGAGGTGGATGGGAACTTCAACGCCGACGCAACCGGCATCACACGCGTGTTCATTGGTGCGGAATTCGACCCGGCGGACGATGAGAGCGGCGACCCGAGCGAATCGCGGGTTGCGCTCGGACAGAACGTCGAGGTCATTGGCCTGAATAACGTCATTCTGGAATCGCTGAACCACCAGCAGAGCAATGTTGCTCGGGAATCCTCTGACTCCCAGCAGATCAACGCGATCAAGGCGCAGGCCACGGCCAAAGCTGACGGCGGAGCCACGGCGAGAGCCAACGCGCTGGCTGCGGGGACGATCGATGTCGCCTCCGTCGTCGAGTCGGGGACCGGCACGTCGATTACGACCGACGAACTGGACGTGCATGCGGAATCGGATTACACGATGCAGCGCGAGCCGAGTGCTCAGGCGGAGACGATTGTTACGGATCTGGTGAGGATAGTTGAGAACGTCAAACGGAAGATAGTCAAATGGCTCCCATGGCCCCTGAATAAGGTCGTCAAATGGGTGACCGATCAAGTCGTGCGATTTGTCGAAGTGTTCGACTTTAGCGAAGCCAATGAGGTCGTGCTCCCTGATTCAGCTGACCAGCCCGATCCGGTCAGACGCCAGGACAGAATCGAACTCAACGGTGCTATTCACAGTTTCAAACCTCAGAACCGGTCGCTGGTCATCAATGACGACAACAATGGCGGCATCGCCACGGAAGGGAACATCGGTGCCACCCTGGTCGACAATCAGATCGTCGTCGACGACATCATCCACGATCATGCCAGTAATTTCGCATTCCTGGTTCCCAACGGTGACCTGCTGGGCAGTGCCGTGCTGCATATAAACAGGGTCATCGAAGCTGTTGATGTCGAGAACTCAACTGATTTCGATCTCGTCTTGGGCAAGATGGAACTGGTCCGGCGCGACACGGAAGCTCCGGAAGTGCGCTTTAAATCCCGGAACGAGGGCGAGTACGAATTTGACCCTTATCCGAGTGGCAGCGTTGTGGATGTCGACAACAACGGCTCTGGAGACATCATTTTTTCGGAGTCGATCGGGAATGTAACCGCCATCTTCGATATCCACAACTCAGGCGGCGATATTCGCCAGCAGGATGCTTCCGTAGTCCTGGAAACCTGCGAGAAGGGAACCGTCTCTGGCGATGACGTCGGTATCAGCCTCTCGGCTGATCGCGGGTCCATCGGATCGTCGGACAGTCCGTTCAAAGTGCGGTTGTTGCTCGCCAAGTACTTGCCCGACGGCTCGATGAACTACAGCGGAGCGACGATCAGTGCCCATGCCTATGGGGATGTCTTCCTGCACGTCACGGGAGTGCTGCACACATTTGAGGAACCCGATCCGGAACGATACGATGTGGTCGACGGGATCAGCATCGACGCTGTTTCGAGCCACGGTCGGGTCGAAGTCATCGAGGGCGAGGGGGAGATAGTCGACACACAGGTCCTCGAGGACTCTGAGGGCGGCTACTACAGTGCCGTGATTGTCAGTCCGGCGGACGAGACCCATTACGCTCTCTCGGCGCCAGTCCAGCAGGTGACCGCCAACACACCGGTGCGGCGAATCCGGCCAGGCCAGGAGTTCGGTTTCACTCTTCAGTACAACACGTCGGATGGAGACAACACGCTCAACGGCCTCGGATTGCGTGTCCATTTCGACTCGTCGATATTGGCCTTCAACGGCGTCGCCGAAGTTTTCGAAACCGGCCTGCTAGCTGAACAACAGCAGCCGTTGGATGACACCAACGACGACGACGATGACTCCGACACCGACAAATTCGTCCTGCTGGCTTGGGAAGATGTCAGCGGGAACTGGCCGCATTCGGCACTCCCGGTCTCGTTGGTCACACTCGGCTTCACTCTGCTTGCCGGAACTTCGCTCGGCGCCGCCAGCAATGTTCACATTACGCCTGCATCCTCCGATCCGTCGCATCAGTTTTCGAGTGATTCGGTGATTGTTGAGGTGGTGCCCGTTAACCTGGACGTGGATGGAGATGGTGTGGCGGCGGATGAGAATGACGGCGTGCTGATTATGAAGTACATGTTCGGCTTCCGCGATTCGTCGATTGTTCCGTCCGAGGTCGTGGCCCTGTTGGATCAGGCCAGTGGCCAGAGCGTAAATCTGCTCAATCCAGACCAGAGCACCACCAAGGTAGGTGATGCGCTGAGCGACGGCATTCTGATCCGACGCTACCTGCAGTCCCCGGCCGTGGGCCATTGGAAGGGAGAAGACCTGGTCGAAAATGCGTTGATTCCGGGCGATCCCGTGACGCTGCCGCCCCCGGCGGATTACTGGGAGACGATCTGGGCGCTGCTCGACACGTTCAATCCGATGGCGCCGCAGTTTGTCACGCGGTCCGCGCCGGCGGAAGCGGAAGGAACCTCGGCTTTGCTGGCCAGCCAATCACATTCTGGGCCCGTTCCGGATGTCTCCGCGGCTGGCAGTGGCCGATCCGAGGGCGAACTTCAGCTCAGAGCCGGTTCTACGTTCGCGGCAGTGGCGGATCAGCGTCAACTGGTGACGCCCGATCCCCCAAGTCAGGTTATTGAGCCCGGTGCGGTCGTGCATCTGAGCATCAACTATACGACCAACCCCCTTGAGCCCTCACTGACGGGACTCGGCCTCCGCGTGCATTACGACTCGTCGATGTTGACATTCGAAGGCCTGAGCGACTTGTTGTCGGCGGGAGATGTCCAGCTGCAACCTCCTGCCGATGACACGACCGAGGATTACGATGGCGATCCTTCAACCGACAAATATGTGCTCGTCAGTTGGGCCGATCTCGACGGACAGTGGCCAGGAACCGTGCCGATCCAGTTGGGAACACTCGACTTGCCGAGCGATCAGGCTGCCGCAGGCAGCACGCATGTCAACTTCACAGCCAGTTCGACGGCGGCAGGGTGGACTCTTGACGGGACGAGCGCCAGCGTGGTCTTCAACTGGAAACCCGACGCGGTCGCAGATGCGATCGAGGTCGAGCGGGGTGGGACCGTTTCGGTACTGGCCAGCGGCGCGGCCAGCCTGCTGGCTAATGATACGGATCGCGATCTGCCGAATGATGCCTTGACGGTGGACACCATTCCGGTCAGCGGCCCAGCGCACGGTACGCTCGCGCTCCGGTCCGATGGCACGTTCAGCTATGAGCACGACGGGTCGGACTATCGGGAAGATCGCTTCGCGTATCGAGTGCGCGACGCACTCGGGCAGGAAGACATTGGGACGGTCACCATCACCGTCAAAGGAGAGGCTGTCATCGCGGGATTCGTGTATGCAGACACGAATCTGAACGTGCGGCCTGATCGTGGGGAGGGTGTACCGAATGTGCTCATCTCGCTGACGGGCGGAGGAATCTTGCTGGAGACCTGGACCGACGAGCACGGCTGGTACGAATTCCGAGATCTCGATGCCGGTTCGTACACCGTTGCGCAACGGCAACCTTACGCGTTCATCGATGGTGGCAACAACACGCTGGCCGATGTGCCGGTCGCTGCGGGCGAAGAGGTTGTTGGACAGAACTTCCGTGAAGTTGGACTCAAACCGGAGTATGTCTTCAACCGCTTCTACGCAACTTCGCACGCCCCGGCCACGTCCGCCCGCAGCGGTGAACTGTGTGCGCGGATCGTCGCGTCGGGGGAAGTTGCCGCCGGCCACATACCCAGTTCGCCACCGCCGGTGGCTGAGCAGGTTTATCGGCAGGATTCTCAAGTCGTGGTCCGCGGGACTAACGGCAGCGATCAATTCGAGTTCGTTGCCGCTGCATCCTCGGACGGCCAGCACCAAATCGTGCTCAATGGAACGCGTTACGAATTCCCCGCCTCCGAGGTCCATTCCGTTCAGTTTGCGGGGGGGCAGGGCGTGGATAGCGCGACATTGTCGGGATCGCCTGCCGCCGAACACTTGGACGTGTCCTCCGGTTGGGCATCGATGCAGTCGGATGATTATGTTGTCGTGTTGTCCGCTACCGAGAAGATCATCGCTTATGGAGGTGGGGGGACGGGACAGGATCGAGCTGTACTGACCGATTCTGTGATGGACGATATCCTGACTGCCACGCCGGATCGGGTGCGGATGGAAACCTACTGCCGCGAAGCAGAGATCCACGACTTCGCGGAGGTTATCGCTCGGTCGCGGCACGGCGGAGACGATCGGAAGTCGATCGAAGAGGCAGTCGATTACCTGCTGACAACGGAAGGGTTTTGGGCCGACTTGCAGTCGGGATGACCTGCTGACGACGTGACAACTGGGATTGTCTTACCGCGACAGAAATGAGACTCAGAGCAGGCATGGCGAGTCAGAACCGATACTCCAGGCCGCAATTCATGCCCTGTATCCAGTAGGTGCTCGTCTGGAACTGGAACTCGGGTCGTGCGGCGCCCGATGGGGCCTCGGGCGGCAACTGGGTGACATCGTCGTCCATCTGAGCGCCGGGCCGGGCCACTCGACTCCAGTACAGAAACGTGTAGCCAAACGTCAGCCGCAAACAACAGGCGACTTCGTAGCCGACCGTTACGCCTAATTCGGGGAGGATGCAGAATGCGTCCTGTGTGTAGCGCCCATGTTCGTCTCTTGAGCCAACAGCCCTCCGACGAACACGGCCGACCCGGCGCCTGGCACGGTCGTGACGGTCCGGCCATCGATCAGCACCTCGCAACGCGTATTGCCCAGGCCGAGCTTGGCCAGCAGATCGAGTGACCAGGGACCGTTGCATGCCTGTACCTGAATCCCCAGGTCGGCACCGTGGAACTGGTTCTCAGCGTCAAACAGATCGGAAACGGCTTTCGTCGTCCCGACAACGATCGGGCCTTGAGCTTCAACCCACTCGGATTGGTGTGCGATAGCCAGCGACTCGTTGAGCTTGGCCATGCGCCAGCCCACCACGAAGTCAATGCCGGCGCCGCATCGGCGCATCAGCGCCCGACGAAAGAGCACTTCGGCCGTCTGGAACTCGGTCGACGCAGTGGCCGATATCGAGCCGTCCAAAAAGTCCGGGTGCGCAACGAGCATTGCGGCTTCGGCCGCGTCGGCAAAGTCGACGTACGGTCGCGCCAAAATCGGTATGTCGTCGCTCTCGGACGTTATGCCGGCTGTGCCCCTCCCGACACCGAGATACGATGCCTCAATGCCGGCAAGCCGACAGTCGTCGAACCAGTAGTCGAGTATGATTCGGCCGCCTGATTGCGCATCCGGTTCGAGTCGTTCACCTCCAAACAACGTACGCGTGTTGGGTTCTCCCAGGACACCGGCGATTCCCACAGCCGTCCCGGGCAACGACGTCGTCACAAGGGCTGGCACAGTATCGCCGTCGCTCCACCAGAGCAGATAGTCTGCGGCACGGAGAGACGATTCGGCGGAATGAGAGGCGGACAACAATTGTTGACGCCTGGCGACGGATTGTCGCAGGCAGCAGACTCGCATGGCGTCACAACCCGCGGTGCGTCCCAGTCGTCGACGACGGGTGCTACGGTGTGGGTGACGGGATTCCGGGCCGCGCTCGTGCGTGCCGACACAGTGTAGTGTGCGGGCGATCCATCCGGATGCTGTCCCGCCACGCCCAACCTCTGACGGCTACGATTGCCCGCCGAGGTTTCCAGCCGCGTGCCGTTGTCTCGACTCGCTCCGCTCGATGCCGTGCTACCCCGGTGCGTTCGCCCCGACAACAGCGGTTGCCCGAAAAACTCCTGACCGAACGCTCGACTTCCCGCCGCCCCAGCGATAAAAAGGCCCATCCCGCTCAGGATAGCGAACAACACTCCCGCCCGGATACACGCTCGGCTTCCTCGCGGCGGCCTGTGACAAAGTCGCATGAGCGCATCCAATCGCTTTGAATGTAGGTGGCACGGTAGGTCTGCCGCCTCCAGGGCGTCTTATCCGAAATATCGGGCACATTTCCCGCAACACTTTAACTCTTCCTGTTCCGCACACTCGCGATAATCGGTAAATTTACCTCAGGCAATACATTCTACCTGACTTAACATGCCCACCCGGGTCACACGAAGGAGACATCAAGCGGACAAAGGGAAGCGGCCGTCGAGGAGCGGCATTGTGCCCGCTTCTCTCGGGAGACGTCTGGCCCGGGGGCTCTGCTGACTACAATGTGTCGGAAGGTGGCCCGCCGCCGTTCGGAATGCCGGTCGTTCTGATGTCGCCGCTGATTGCTTGGCAGGTGCGGGGATGCCGCACGTAAGGAGGAGCATTGATGAGGATTGAGACTGAGCTGAAGTTCGACTTTGACGACGTATTGATCCGGCCCAAGAGATCGATCGCTCCCAGCAGGGCGAGCATTGAACTGAGGCGAGAATATCGTTTCCAGAGTAACCCGGCGGGGCAAGGGTGGGCGGGCATACCGATCATCGCCTCCAATTTCGACACTGTGGGAACGATGCGAATGGCGGCGGCCTTGCATGACTGGGACATGCTCACCTGCCTGCACAAGTACTACCCCTTGGAGTATTTGGTCGATTTCTTCACGACCAATCCGGCAAGCCGTTCCACCTTCTACACACTCGGCATCCGGGACGAGGACTTCGACAAGTTTCAGGCATTCGTCAAGAGGACTGGGGGCTGGACAGGGTTGCTGTGCGTCGATGCCGCCAACGGATACACCAAGTTCTTCGTGGATCGGGTTAAACAGGTGCGCGAATTGTGTCCCCTGGCGACCATCATGGCGGGAAACGTGGCGACCCCCGAGATGGTGCAGGAACTTCTGATTGAGGGGAGGGTCGACATTGTAAAGGTCGGGATCGGCCCAGGCAGCGTGTGTACGACCAGGACCATGACGGGAGTGGGATATCCTCAACTATCCGCCATCATCGAGTGCGCCGATGCCGCTCATGGCAACAAGGGCCACATCTGCGCCGATGGAGGATGCAGAATACCGGGGGATGCCGCCAAGGCGTTCGGAGCGGGAGCCGACTTCGTGATGCTGGGAGGAATGTTGGCTGGAACCGACGAGTGCGAGGGGGAGTGGGTGAGCGCCGATGGCAAGAAGAAGTCGCTCAGGTTCTACGGCATGTCTAGTCGTGAGGCGCAAGAGAAGCATCTGGGCGGAGTAAAGGACTACTGCGCCGCCGAGGGGAAGTCTGTTGAGGTGATGTATAAAGGCCCGGCCGCCGGGGTGCTGCAAGAGATCACCGGTGGCTTGAGATCGGCCTGCGCCTACGTCGGGGCGGACCGGCTCAAAGATCTCTTCAAGTGCTGTACCTTTGTCAGGTGCATCAGCACCCATAACACGGTCTTTGATTAAGCCGGACCGCAGGCCCCTCGTCCTTGAATTCGTGCGTCGCACGTCAAAGAGCAAGGAGATTCCGGCAGCGGCGAGACCGGTAGTGCGATACTCGACCAAGCCGGCGCTGCCCTGTTACTTTACGAAGCAGGGACATGGAACTCGGCGTGGTCGAGGACCATTCAGATGCCGTCAAGGTCCGAGGCCCACACTTCGGCTACTGATGCCGCCAGGTCGTCCGTAATCGCGTCGTTCTGCGATTGATCGTCGCGATCCCAATCTGCAAGCACCAAGTCCGTCCCGGCAGCCGAACTGTCGCGCGACGGGCCAGCCAGTTCATCGATGCCGCGGGATGTTCGATGCGACGACGAGATACTCGACGTGGGCATCCCGGCCGTCGATGGCACTAAGGGGTCTGCAGCAGATCGTGCCACGCTGCGGCGGACAGACGTGTGTCCCTCTTCCGCAGTCGACTGCACAATGGGGTCCCACGCAGGACTCAAGTTGTCCTCCAAAACCAGCGGGACGGTCTGGTCACGAGCGTTGAGGGGTGACGCGTTGGCCATGCCTTCACCTTTGGCCTGATCGATATGGGCGCCACGGCGGTTCAGATAGTCGATGACCAGTAGGACGTCCAGGGGGGATAGCGAACCATCGGCGTTGACATCGACAAACCCCATGGCCGGCATCGTCGCGACGCTCTCGACCTGTTCACCCTCGCCGCTGGCCTGCGGCGACCAGTCGGGCGGGAGCCGGTGCGGTCCGCGGCGATTGATCGCGTCGATGACCCACAGGGCATCGACTGGCGACACGCCGCCATCGTTGTTAACATCCATCGCGTTGAACGGATTGGTGTAGGCCCGAGTGTCGTCGGCGGAGAAGTCCTTGAGCACATCTGCGAAGGGCTCCGCCGTACTGGCGAAGAACCAGTCCGCCGACGGTCCGCCGTTCAATTGGTCGACTGTCAGGTCGTCGAACACGGTCTGCGACGGCGAAAGACGCTGCGAGCTGACGAGAATCGGACCGGCGCCGTTGAGCAGGTTCGAGGTCCGCGTGGAGAAGTCCCGCGCTGACATCCATTCTTGCAGCAGTGCGTTGAGGGATCGCCACTGGAAGATGTCGTTGTCGTAAGTGGTGTATCCGCCGATTAGGATGTCCTCGCCTTGTTGCCCGCCCAAGTCGTCCGTGCCCAGTCCACCGATGAGGATGTCGCGGCCGCTGCCGCCGATCAACTTGTCGTTGCCAGGGCCACCGAGGATGATGTTGCCGTGCCCGCCGCCGTTGAGATGGTCGTCGCCGTGGCCGCCGTCGAGGATCACAGGCTTGCTGACGCTCCCCGCGATATTGGCATGATCCTGGCCACCGTTCAAATAGATGACGATGCGGTCAAAATCGGCCGTCGTGAACGTCTTGAAATTGGTGCCGACGAAGAAGCTGGCGTGGACTTTGGTCAGGCCGTTGCCTTGCTCGTTCACCGTCACCAGATCGTCTTGGTCGAAGCCGATAATGAAGAGCGTGCGGTCGACGATGGCCGCGCCGGTCACAAAGACCAGGTGTTCTCCGGCCAACGGGTGAGTCGCCTGCTGGCCGGCGTAGTCCACGTCCTCGTCGACAAGATGGACGTTGATGATTTGCTGTCCCAGTGTCCCCCGGTAGACGTGCGTGACCGAGCCGGGGGTGTCGTAGATGTTGGACGTGCCATCACCCCAATAAACGATGTACTTGGTGACGGTGTCCGTGCCGGGATCGGTCACTTTCCCGAGGGTCAGCGTGAAGACCTGGCCTTCCGCCACGCTGTTGGCACCCGTGAGCTCGATGGTCGGAGCAACATTGAAGACCTCCACTCCGGCCCGTGTGATCGTCTCGCCGCCGTCGTCGTCGGTGACTCGCACATCGATGTACCGGATCGGCAGGCCGTCGACCAGGGTTTCGTCGGGCGGGAACGTGTCATCGGCGAACGTGTGCTGGGCTTCCCAGCGGTTCGTGGCCGGATTGAAGGTCGCCGGCGTCTCGAAGAGGCCATCGCCATTGAAGTCGAAGGCCACGGTGAGCGGATCGTTGGTTCCAGCGGGGTCCGACGCGCCGAGATAGTAAACCGATGCGATCCCCTCCTCGACTTTGCCGACCGGGGCCGGGACGGTCGCGGTGGGTGGGAGGTTCTGCACGTCGAGCGTAATGGAGAATTCGTCGGTCGCTCCCCCACCGTCGGTCACGCGGATATTGACGGTGTATTGCCCGTTATCCGGGTAGATGTGGCGAGCCGTGGCGACGGGTCCGTCCTGCTCGTACACGCCGTCGTTGTCGAAGTCATACTCGTAGAGCAACGGGTCGGCGGATCCGCCCGGGTCATTCGCCCGGACCGTGAGAATGATCGGCGTGGCTTCCCAGAGATTGCTGGTGAGCACGTCCACGCCGTCAATCGTCGGGCCGACATTGTTCACGGTCACCGTAAACGTTTTGACTGCGGAAATTCCTCCGTCGTTGTCTTGCACACGTACCGGCACCGTGAACGTGCCGGGACGCGCGAAGGCGTAAGTTGCCTCCCATCGCCCGGTAGCGGGATTCAGCACCGCCAACGTCTCAAAACTGCCGTTGCCGTCGAAGTCGTATTCATACGTCAGAACATCCTCGACGCCGGGATCGAATGCCTCCACCACGCTGGTCAGCAACGCACCCTGATCGACGGTGGCCGTCAGAGGGACGAGGTTGGTGATCTCAGGCGCGACGTTCGACACGTTGACGAAATACGGCACCAGGTCTTGGCGAATGCGGCCGTCGCCGTCGAGCGTGGTGGCCTCGATCCGGTAGCTGCCCTCGTCGGCATAGCGATGGGTTGCCGCGGCGGCACCACCCGCGACGATCGATTGGCTGCCGTCGCCCCAGTAGATCGTCCAGTTGGCAATGCTGGCGCTGGACGGCTTGGTCAAATTCAGAGAGAAGACCGCACCCTCGGCGATCTCATTGTTGAGCGCCGTGATCGCACGGGAGGCGTCGACCGTCAGTTGCTTCGACACTGGCCCGTACGGTCCGCCATCTTCGTCCCAGGCCCGAACCTGAATGGTGAACGTACCGGTCGACGCGTAGACGTGCTGGACCGTGGCCGGGCTGCCGAAGTACGTCTCTTCGCTGCTGTCATCACCCCAGAGCACCTTCCAGGTCTGCACTTGGTCGTTGCCGGGATCGGTGGCGGACAGGTTGAGACTATAGACGGTGCCGGCTTCTGTGGTCGACGGGCCGGCGAGCACCAGTGTGGGAGCGGTGTTGGTGATGGTCAGATTGGCGGTGCCGATATCGAAAAACTCTTCGCCGTTGACCGTGGTCGTGACACGAGCCGACACCTGGTACATGCCATCATCGTCGATACCTGCCGCCTGAAGTTGCGCCCAGCTGGCCGAAATCTGCTGCGATGGCGAACTGGTCGATCCGATGAACTGGTTGTTGATGAACCACTCCAACGACACCAGCGTCTGTCCTGACGGAATGCTCGAGCCGGAGGCAGTGAGCGAAGCGAACGTCAGCGAGCTACCCTCGCTGATCGTGTAGGGACCGCCCGCCCGAGCCAGCGGACTGCCGATGATGATGATCTTTTCGATCGTATCGTAAGTGGTTCCAAACGTGGACCCGTTGATCTTGACCGTGCCCGCACTGGGCAGCGGGTTAATCGGCGATGTCTGCAGTCCGTGGGCGTCGAAGACGAGCGTGTCGCCGGGATCTGGCGCAGGTACATCTCCGAAGTTCGGTACGTTGCCGTGGATGGTCACTTGGGCGTCCAGGTGGCCACCCTTGACCAGGAACGTGTCGTCGCCGGAATCGCCGAAGAGTTCCGTCAGTGTCGAGCCGGCCGTCGTCGCGTAGACGTTCAGTTCATCGTCACCGCTGTTGCCGCGGACCTTGGTCGTCGAGCCGTTACCTGTTCCCATCAAGTCGAGCACGTCGCCGTCGTCGCCCAGGTTGATCGACGTGGTCGTGTTCGGGCCGGTGTTCCGGATCGTGACATAATCCGGCCCGGCCTGCGTGTTAAGCGTAAACGGGATGACCACTTCGCCCGCATTGACGATGTCGCCACTGCCGGCCGACTGAACGGTTAGATCCTCGACTGCGCTATAGTCGACAACGAACCGTGCCGGGTCAGGAATCGACTGTTCAACTTCGAACACGGCCACACCGCCGCTGCCGATGTCGGCACCGGCCGTGCTCACGTAGAGCTGCGCGCCGTCCGGACTCAAGGTCAGTGCCATCGCTCGCTCGAGTCCCTCC
This sequence comes from uncultured Planctomycetota bacterium, assembly GCA_963802295.1. Lineage (GTDB taxonomy): Bacteria > Planctomycetota > Planctomycetia > Pirellulales > Pirellulaceae > JAJRVM01. The sequence continues at coordinate 242,572 of CAWDIM010000029.1, forward strand.
ACGATCGTCATCGGGCCCTGCTGGCTGATGCCGCCGGAGCCGTTGCGCAGCCGCTGCACCAACGTGAGAGCGCCGGTCGCGTTGTCCCGTTCGAACACGGCGATGGTGTCCGTGCCGCCCGTGGCGAACACGTGGCGATTGTCGCGGCTCACGATGAGCGATGTAATGCCATCGATGCCCACGACGCCACGATCGCCGTCCTTGACCCGTTGCACAAACGTCAGTGCACCGCTGTCCGCATTCCGCGCGAATACGGCAATCGCGTCGTCACCCTGGCCTGCCACGTACACACTCGTCTGCAGGAAATCGTTGCTCAGCGCGATCGCCACCGGCCGCGCGAGTCCGTCGACGCCACTCGACCCGTCCGTCACAGTCAGGCCGGGCTGGAGGCTGAGGTTCCCGTTCGAATCGCGGGCGAAGACCAGCACCTTGTTGTTCTGAGCGGTGGTGACGTAGATATACGAAGGGTCGAAATCGACGTTCGACGCCGACGAGACCAGCGCGATCGCACTCGGTGCCTTCAGGTCCGACGTCGTCACCGTGTTCTGATAGCTGAGACTGCTCGCGCCAAACCCCCGTGAAAAGCGGCTGATGGCATTCTCCCCCGCCCCCACCACGTAGACATCGTGCTCGAGCGACCCCACGCTCACCACGATGCTGCTGGCTCCGTTCAGGCCGTCGACCCCGTTGAGCCCGTCGGTGAAGACCTGGGCGAGCGTGAGCAGGCCGTTTGTGGCATTTCGCGAGTACACCAGCAGCGAATCTTCGGCGGGGTTCGACACGTAGATGTACTGGCCGTCGCGACTGATATCGATGTCGGGACTGGTCCCCAGAGTGGCGTCGCCCAGCAATCCGGCCTGAATCAGCTGGTACGGCGTTCCGGCGTTCGCGTACTGCAATGCGCCTGTCGCCGCGTCGCGCGTGGCCAGCATGATCAGACCATACTTGCCACTGATCGAGTAGGCGTGCTTGCCGTCCGGACTGATGACGGTTTCGACATCGTCCGGTCCCAACTGGGCGCGATATTCAAGTCCGTTCTGGACGGTACCGTCGGTGAGCTTGGGCTGCTGGAACGCGGCCGAGGTTCCCGCGCCGCTAAAGAGCGCCAGGAAATCACCGCTGGCGTTAGTGCCGTAGAAATCGGAATTCACTGCGCTGACGGCCAGCGCGTCCAACTTATTGGCGTCGTTGAAGGCAACCTGATGAGGGCTCGACAAGGTACCGGAACTGGAATCGCGGACGAAAGTCAGGACCGGCTCCGTGGTCGGAGTGGTTCCGCGAATTCTGCGCACTTCGAACGTCAAGATCGCCTGGGAGAGGTCGTCGGTTACCGAGTCTCTGACGGCCCAGGAAATCGTGTAGGAGTCGCTGTCGCCGGTCGTGGGTGTCGTTACGGTTCGCGATCCGAGCAGGTCGTCGTTATTGACAAGGAGTTCGTCTCCCTGTCCGTCGTCCTGCTCCCAGAGATTGACAGTCGCCGAACCGCTGATCGTGACCGGAGCGACACTGGTTAGACTGCGCGTCTCGGCGTCGTCGCTGAACGCGCCGTCAACAGTGAACGTTGACGGCCCAAATACGCGCGTGCCGTTGACTTCCACATAGATCTCATCGTCAAATGTCAATCCATCGAATTTATCCTGTCCGTAGATGTGATAGAGGCTGATCAGCTGAAGTTGGAACGTATCCGGGTTCGGGTTCACCGTCGTATCATCGAACGAAGCGACCACACGTCCGCTGTCGGAGTCGACAGCCACGGCAGTGGACTGAGCGATGTTCGTGCTGTTGACCCAGTTTTCGGTATCGATGGCCGTGCCAAGTCCAGAATTCGTGTAGCGGAACACTCGGATACCGCCGTCGAAGGCGCCATAGACCGTATTGCCCGGTCCAGCAGCCACGTCGCGATAAGCGACGCTCGAACTGCTTGTGACCGAATTAGGCAACACACCGCTTGAGCCGACAAACAACTGGCTGAGCTGCGAATTGCTCGAGGTGAAGACGTTCTGCCCGTCAAGACCGACCGCGATGCCGGTGTAGCCCGTCGTGAGCGCGCTTCGCTTCTCGCCAAAGGCCAGCGACGTCGGCGACGAAACGGCCAAGCGGAAGATGTCGTTCGCGGTCGTGGTGCCGTACAGGTTGGAGCCGTTGGGACTGATCGCCAGATGGGTAATGGCGCCCACGTTGGCATTGGTGAACTTCCCGCGGAACACCAGGCGTCCGGTTTGCGGTATTCGTTCGAAGATCGCGACAGCCTGATCGGTCTCGCTGCCCACGTAGACATGGCTGCCCGTCGCGTCGGGACTGATGACGATGCTGCTGGCGCCGTCCAGGCCATCCACGTTGAACTGCCCGTCGCGAATGACCTGCACGTACTCCAGCCGATTGCTGTTGGCTGTCCGCCGCAGCACCAGCACCGCGTCATCGACCTTGCCCGTGACATAGACGTAATCGCCGCCGGGTGCGACCGCGACGTCACTGGCGCCGTCGAGTCCGTCGATCGTGGCGTTGAAATCAAAATCAGTGAACGGCGTGTTGCTGTCGAAGAACAGCACATTCGCCCCTTCCTCGACTTCGATGTGGGTGCCTTCCACGGAGATCTTCTGCGGCGCGTCGACATCATCGCGGACCGTCAGCCGATCCGTGCCTACGGCGCCGCCGGCGTCGAAAATCGTCGTCTCGGCACCCAGCGTATCGAGGATCTTCGTCTCGGTGGACCCATTGACGACGAAGACCTGGGCACCGCCGCTGGAGTTCTTAAGCAACCAGTTTGCGGTCGCGGTCGTGTTCTGCGTGTTGTCGATCCGCAGCTCTTCCACGGCGAAACCGAGGTTGGCAAATTCGTTTGCCGGCAGCAGGTTCGGATTGCCCGGAATCACGACGGTCACGCGATCCACGCCAGCCTCGCCGTTGATCGTCGCGGTCACGATCGGGTTTCCAGTGGCCGAGTCGGTCAGCTTCGCGAGGGAATGAATGAAGACCTGCTCGTCGCCCGAGCCGCCACGGACCGTCGTGCGCGTGGTGGAACTGTTGGCCACGTCGAAGTCGAGTCGATCCGAGGACGTGCCGAGGTTGATCTCCAGGAACTCGATTCCGGCGTACTGAATATCGGCGGTGCCCAGATCGCGGATCAGGGATTCGGTGAGCAGGCCCGCGCGCGGCACCGGGTCTGCCGTACGATTGAGGATCAGTCGATCGCCGTTGCCGTTGTCTCCCAGGTCCTGACCGTCGATGGTCAGTACACGTTGGGAATCGATGACCGTGAGGGTGTCGTCGCCGGCGCCGAGCAGAAACTCGGCGGTCGTTACGAAGGTCAGCGTCCAGTTACGCAGCAGACCGGTTTCACCAGTTGTGTCGTCCGTGATTTCCAGAGTCCACGTCCCGTTGGGATCTTGTCCGGCGAAACTGGCGAGCGAGCCTTCCGGACGGAAGCGGCCGGTGAATGGTGCGGCGCCAGAGCCGATGGCAGCGGAAGCGTCGTCATCGAGGATCGTGTCCGAGAATCCGTCTCCATTGCCGCCGACGTCCGTGAACAACTCGACGCGCGTTCCGGTGGGACTGACAAGGAACACATCGAGATGGGCGTTCGACGTATGCTCGATGTTCAGTCGCACGTCGAGATCCACGATCCGTCCCAGAATCCCCTGTACGCCCAGGGCCGACGTGACCGTACCGGCCGTGCCCGTGGCAGGGATGAGCAAATTCGTCGCTCCCGAGGCGCGGTCGACAGGGATCGCTGCGGGAAGACTGACCACCGTAATTCGGTCGTCGTCCCCGGCGTCAACGACCTTCAAGGGCAACGTCGGCCCGTCGACCGTCAGAGTCTCCTCTTCGGAGCTGAGTTGGACTTCGATGCTCTCCACCGTGAAGTAGGGTGTGTCGGTTCCGCCGGTCACCTGGTATTCGAAGTTCGTGAGAGTAGCCGTGTGACCAGCTTCCGGCGCGAAGATGAGAGCATCCGTACCGCTGCCCCCTTCGACATAGGTGTCTCCCAGACCGGCCGTGAGCCGGTCGTCGCCTTGGCCCGCGAAGAGCTGGTCGGCACCCAGGCCGCCGTTCAGGGCGTCATCGTCGCGGCCGCCCTCAAGAATGTCGTCGCCGTCGCCACCGCTGAGGTTGTCGTCACCCGACTCACCCTGGAGCAGATCAGCGCCCAGGTTGCCGACGAGAATGTCGTTGCCGCGGCCGCCGATGAGCGTATCGTTCCCGTTGGCACCGGTCAGCGTGTCATTCCCGCGGTCACCATCGAAATAGACGTTGCCGCTGTCACCCGTCAAAGCGGTCATCACGTCGTCAAAGTCGGTACCATAAACCGTGTCGTTGCCGCCCCCGGTTGTGTAAATGATGCCGACATCATTGCGGCCGAAGTCGACCACGTCGTCGCCCGGACCGTCGAAAGCCGTATTCTCGCCTGCTCCCACCACGATCGTATCGTTGCCCGCGTTCCCCGTGAGCACATCATTGCCTGCTCCGCCTTTCAGCGAATCGTCGCCGGAACCGCCTGTGAGGATGTCGTTTCCGTCGCGACCGTCGACATCGACGGGAATGCCGACGACGCCGGCGAAGTCGACGACGTCATCGAAGTTGCTCCCCTTGGCGAGGATTCGGTCAACGCCCTCGAATATCTGGGCGTCTGCTCGCGTCACGCCATACCCCCAGACATACACGACGCCATTGACGCTTTCGGCCTGCAGGCCGGCCTCGCTGCCGACGCCGACGTAGTACTGGGTGGTCGTCGCGTCGCCACTCAAGGCGGGTGTCACGACGATCTGGTCCAGTTCCCCAGCCGCGGTGTACGAGTAAGCCGTCGTCGCGCCGATGTAGTCCGTGATCAGGCGTACACGTTGCACGCCCGGCTCGGCAGTTGGCTCGAAGTCTGCGATCGTGTAGGCTTGGTTATCGTTGAATGTGACCTCATCGCCGCTGGCGCTGCCGGTCTTCAACAGTTCCGGGAAATATCGCCGGAAGTTGCCACTTTCCTTCTTCAGGAACGATTCCTCATCCGCATTGACGGGCAAGTACAGTCCGCTGCTGTTCGGTGCGTCGAATTCAATCTGCAATCCATCTTCATCGAACACCGTGGCTGAACCGTCAGCGTTTTCGATGATGCGCTGGTACGTATCGGAGTCGTCATTGGTATCGCCGTGCAAACGAGCGCTGGCGTAGGGCCCGGTGTTGATTCGCAACACGGTCTGACCATTCTGCTCGATCAGCGTGGCGAGCACCGGCGGTTCGGCTTCGTCCTGGCAGATCCCAAAGGCGCTCGAGAGAAGTTCCTGCAGACTGAGATCGCCCGTGCTGAGGCCGATATCGCCCTCCGCGACCGGGACGTTTAGGATGGTGACGCTGCCGCCCACGTCGATACTGAAGCTGCCCTGCACGTCGAAAATGCAGAAGAGAGCCAACGGATCGCTGAAATTATCGGTGATGTCCATAATTTCATCGATGCGCAGCTTACCGTCGTTGTTGGGATCGTGCAGTTCGAGTCCCAGTGAGGCGGCGATCGAGACGTAACCTTCTCCCGCGAAATACACAAAGCTCTCGCCGGTTATGGGATCGACGTCCTCGATCGTGACCGAACCGCTGCCGTCGAACGACACACTGCCGCCCAACTCGAATCCATTGGGATTGTTCTGAATCGCCAAACCGTCGAGCAAGTCGAGCCAGTCCGGATCTTCACCGGCGCGGAGGGCGTCGACGATCTGCTCGATCCCCTTGGAGTCATAGACGAGGCGGAAATTCGAGTCGAAGGCGGCCGCCGCCGCGATCTGGAATTCGAGGTCATCAAACTTGAAGCCGAAGTCGACGCCTGCGTCGGCGTCGATCGTCGGCAGGCCGAAGCTGATGATGTTGAATGGTTGGCCAGTCAGCAGGTCGATCATCGTGGCCGGGCGGAACAGGTCGACGCTGAAGCCTGGCGGCTGGAAGGTGTTGAGGACCGAGAAGCTCCGCAGGAAGTTGTCCGCGCCCAGTCCCGAGATCCCGTTGGCGATATCCGCCAGGTCGGAAGGTACGGGGATCTTGGTCCGTGGAAAGTAGAGTGGATTCTCCGGGTCGAGGATCAGTTCCAGGCCGCCGAAGGTGATCTTGCCGCCGGAGGCGTTTTCGCGGAGCCAGTCCCCGAGGTCGCCCCGGATCTTTTCGGTCAGGTTCGCACCGGCAGTGGCCGCCCCGCTCACGTACTCGATGATCGACTCGATGTCGTCGTCGATGCCGATCCCGGCCAGGATTGTCTTCAACGTCACGTCTTCGTCGACAATGTCGCTGATCAGGTCCAGACGCTGATTGAGCAGCGCCTCGGCATCATCTGCGGTTCGGCCGATCACCGACAGCACCGGTTCGAGCAACTCGGCGATCGATTCCGCCACGGGGGCGATCACCTTGTCGACGAACCGCGCGACGTCCAGCTGGATGTTGTCGAACACGAGGCGCAGGTCGTAGAAGTCCTCGCGATCGCCGGAACTGTTCTTCTGGAGGAACTTCGCGATATCCGCCTCGGCGTCGAACTTGATGTCGAAGTCGACCACCGGCAGCGCCAGGCTGATGTCGGTCAGCGTCGTGAACTGTTCGTTGAAGCCGGGGGCCTTGAGCGGATCGGTCGTGGCGTGCAGGCGCACGTCGGCTTTCGCCTGGAGGAACGGAGCCAGGATGTCGGTCTTGTCTGCCGCGCCGACGATGTCGGCGATGGCGACGCGATTGAAGTTCCGCTGGTCGCGCGGATAGTCTTTCAGGTAGCTCTCGATGAAACCGGGCGATTTCAGGTCGATGCCTGCTGACAGCGACAGCTTCGTCTGATCGACCGCGCGGAAGGTGACGGTGACGAGCGGCGCCTCGACCAGCGTGCCACCGGAAGTGACAAAGGACTGCGAGACGAGCTTGAACCGGTCCCCGTCGATCTGAATCTCGACCGTGTCGCGGGGGTAGGCCGCGCCCGTGCCGGGATCGTTGACGCTGGCGATCTCACTTTGGATGATGTCGTTCAGTTTGTCGCGGAGCTGTTCCAGCGTCGCGATATTGCGATTGAGGATTTCCCGGAAGTTGACGCGGATCGGGGTCGCCCCTTCGGTCAGCCGCTGGAAGACCGGGTACCGATTTCCCTGGAAATCGCTGAGCGACAGGCTGAGCTGGTGGGTGCTGGAACCGCTGTCGGGCGAAAGTGTCAGACTTCCGTCGGTCGTGAGCGACGCCGTCGCGTCGGTAAAGGCTCCGCTCACGGCATTGACCAGATCGCCCAGGGTACTGCCGGAGGCGACCGTGAAGGTCACGTCGACGGCGGAGCCGTCCGCGTTGGTCCCGGTAATGAAGATCTCATCACCGGCATCGTAGTTGTCGACGACGAAGTCCAGACTGTTGAGCGGTGTGCTGCTGGTGGCGGCCGAGTTGCCGAAATTGGTCGTCAGGGCACGGCTGGAACTGAGTTCCACCTGCCGCGTCCCCCCCACCCAGACCTGGAAGTCCGGATCGATGATGCTGATGCCTTCCGCCGGGGCCGGCAGATCGGCGAGCAACACCTGCTCCAGAACGTTTCCGCCGGCATCCGTACTGGTCGGGGAACTGGCCGTGTTATTGCCGAAGCCCACGCCGAGCACGCGGCGGTTCTCGTACTGCGTTCCCAGGAAGCCGAAGGCCTCGCCCCCGGTGATCGTCAAGTGGCTGACCGCGGGGTCGCGGGCCTTGAGGACCAGGAAGGGGGTCGTCGGGGCGCCCGGATTGAAGAACGTGTCGATCGGGCTGAAGTCGACGGTGAAGCTGACCGGGCTGTCAATGATGTTCAACACCGGCACGTCCAGGCCGCTGAACGCGTCGGCGATCGCGTCGTTGATGTTCAACAGAAACAGCGGCAGGGTCTCGGGCCCGGACTGCTGGTAGGTCACGCTGACCGGCGCATTGTCGTCCACGGTGACCTCAAACGTGATGGGGGCAATACCGACGTCCACGGCGAACAAGTTCAGCAGCCCTGCGCGGGACAGGGCACTCGAGCCCGGCGCGCCGCCGAACAGGTCGATCGGCAGGCCGGTCGGCGCCGTGATCGCCACGTCGCCGGGTGTGCCGTCCGAAATGGTGATCGGGATCAGGCCCAACGAGACGGTCGTGCTCAGGTTGGGTGTGGTGACAACGTCCTCGAACAGCTGCTTGAAAGTCTGGGCCTCGCTCGCCGGTGCGGCGAACACGTCGATGCTGAATCGCAACTCTTCAACCGGTTCGTCGTCGGGACGTCCGGAGAGGGTAGCGCCGCTGTTTAGATAGAATCCTTCCTTGGACTTGGCGTTGCGGCCAATGAGCGTGCTCACGCCGAATCCCAGCCGGAGATCCCACTTCATGTCGGCGCGGATGCCGTTGGAGCTCTGCGCGCTGACACTGAACGGACTGCCGCTGAAGTTCAACGCTCCCGTGAAATTCTCGAACAGCGTCTTGTCCTGACCGTCGGCCAGAAACGCCCCGAATGCATCGAGACCCAGGTTGAAGCTCGGCAGGTCGTAGATGAACTGCTGGCCCACATGCAGGTTGAACTCCGCCCACCGATTGCCAACCTCGTCGTCGCCCAGCGTCACGAGGATGTCGGTGGCATTAATGTCGTTACCGGCGTCGACACCGTCCTGCAGAATGCCCAGACCCAGCGTCCCGATCTGGTCCTGGTAGTTGTAGAGGGCGGCTTGTACCGCGGGCGTCAGTCCCGCGAAACCGCCGGACCCCGGTCCCAACGCCAGATACAAAGCGTTTTGTAGCAGCTCGGTCAGCGGAACCGCGTCGGCATCCGGCGAAATGTCCAGAACGCTGGCCAGGAAATCCACCGTGTCGGACCGGAATCTCTCCAGATCGCTGATCATCGGGCCCAGCACCAAGCGGAAATTCTCACCGAGCAGCGGCAGGCTGGCAAGTTCGTCGCTGGAGTAAGCGGTCTCCAGGCCCACGATCAGTTCATCAAAGAAGCGATCGATACCGTCGACAATCGCATCCTGGTTATCGAGCAGCAAACCAGAGAGGTCCTCGAGAAATTGTTCGCCGCTGAGGTCGTTGCCGACGGTGTTCTCCGCGAGTCGGCTGTTGGTCAACGTCACCAGTCCGACGGCATTGTGAAACGGGGCGTCCTTAATGGTGGCGCGATTCCCGGTGACCGCCGTATTGAAGAGTGTGACCTTGCCGCCCTCGTTGTACAGTCCGCCGCCCCGGTCGCTCGCCGCGTTGTCCGACAGAGCGCTGTCGGTCAGCGTCAGCGTCCCTTCGGCGTTGTAGACTCCGCCGCCCAGGTCCGCCCGACCGCCCCGGATCGTGACACCCGTGATCTCCACGGTGGAAGTTTCGGCCAGATCGAACGACGGCCAATTGCCTGCTCCGCCGTTGGAGGAGCCGTCGGAGAGCGAAAGGCTGAGTTGATCACTGGTACTGGGGCTGTCGGACGCCAGCACCAGCGTACCGTCGGGATTAAGACTGGCTGTCGCCGAAGTGAAGGCGCTGTTGATACGCGCGACCAGATCTCCGACGGTGGCAGAGGCCGCGTTACTGATCGTCAGCGCGGCGGTGACGGAGGCGCCGTTCGCCTCGGTTCCCGTGATCACCACCGTGTCCCCGTTCTGGAAAGCGGGGTCAACTCGATCCAGATCGTTGAGCAGCGTGGCAGCGGTGGCGGGGGTTTCGTCGTCGCCGGTTGTGAGCGGGCTGCTGGCGATCAGGGGCTGGTCGCGCGCAACCACGATGTGGAAAACTCGGTCTCGCTGCGCCACAGGGACGGGTTCCCACGTCACGGTGGCTGAGCCGCCGTCGGCGACCACGATGTTCAAGTCATCGCGGATATCGAGATCGCCGCTGGCCGCATTGTCCTCGTTGCTGCCGAGGATGGACAATTGGTAGATCGTGCCCGCCCCCAGTTCAATCGTGTCCCGCCCGGCGTTGTAGTTTGCCAGGATGACCGCCTCGCGCAACGAAAGACGGCCGTCCTGCTGTGCCGACTCGAGCGTCGGCGTTGTCACGAAGCCCGGCGCCAACGGCAGGTCCAGCACCGTGGTCGGGGAATAGGTGGCCAGTAGGCGTCGTTCCTCGAGTTGTTCCGCGAAAAAACCCAATGGTCGTCGGGTCCCGCCACTATGAGGACCACGCGGATGCCGTCTCGCACGGCGGCTGAGAGAGGAACGCTTCTTCATATCGGTACTTCTTTCCGTGTGAGATTCCCGCACAGGCGGTCGTTCAACTTGTTCCTGAGAACTCGGCACTTTTCCAATGGAGCCAAACCAGGCACAGACAACTGCTGCCTAATTAAGCGATTCCCGTGCCAGTTGTTGGCAACCTCGCAAACGTCGGAGGCAAATTCTTATCCAACAACGTGTTACGATGCACGCATGGGTTGTCGCCGCCGCGACCTGAGCGTGGGCAGGGGGGCTAAATATCGCGCATGGACGAAATATCGCCCCTTGGCTTTCGTCCCGGGACCTCTATAAAATCCCACCAGTGTGGCCTGCCCTGCCCGCACGTATGCGGGGAGTGTTGCGGCGAGACGTTGAACCGAAAACAGCACCCCCAACCGAGGGCTCCCAGCATGGAGGTCGGAAGTTTCCTTGCGGTCTCACCCCCTTCTCGAACGCCGACGGGACTCGATGAGCCGCCAGTCAGTCTGGAGGCATTCTTCGACAGTATTCCCGTAGCGATGCTCGTGCTGGACGCGGAGGGACGCGTCTGTCGGAGCAATCGCGCCGCAGCGAATGTGTTGGCGGGACTCGCTGGCGGTGCCAAGGAGATGGGACTGGGCTTCGCCGTGCGGTGCGTTCATTCCGCAGAACATCCGGACGGTTGTGGGGCCTCCCCCGCGTGCGAGGAATGTGCTTTGCATGGCCTCGTCAATCGCACCGTCGCCACGGGCCAGACACATCGCCAGGTCGAAGCGAAGATCGCGACGCGGCATGGCGGAAAGGAGTCTGCCAGTTACCTGCTACTTTCCACGGCCGTCGCGGACATGCCGGAAGGGCGACGGATTCTTGTGTGCGTGGAGGATATCACCGCGCGGAAGCGCGCTGAGCTGCAGCTGCGCAGGGCCCTTCAGGAGGTCGGGCAACTCAAGGAGCAGCTGCAACTGGAAAACCTGTGTTTACGGCAAGAGATCGAGCAGGAGCACATTTTCGAGGAGATCGTTGGCAAGAGCGCGCCGTTGAAGCGTACCTTGGACCAAATTGAGCACGTCGCCTCGACAGGCGCTGCGGTGCTGATTCTGGGCGAAACGGGTACCGGCAAGGAGTTGATTGCACGGGCGATTCACAATCGAAGCTCGCGCAAGGATCGTCCCTTGGTCACGATCAACTGCGCCGCCGTGCCAGGCAGCTTGATGGAGAGTGAACTCTTCGGGTACGCCGCGGGAGCTTTCACTGGTGCCTTTGCTGACAAGGCGGGGCGTTTTGAACTTGCCCACCGCGGCACCATCTTTCTTGACGAGATTGGAGAACTTCCGCTGGAACTGCAGGCGAAGCTGCTTCGCGTGATTGAGAATGGCCAGTTCTGGGTACTCGGCTCTGCCATGAAGACCGTCGATGTGCGCGTGATTGCCGCCACCAACCGCGATCTGCGACAGGCGATAGCGGCCGGAACCTTTCGATCGGACCTATACTATCGCCTTGCGGTCTTTCCCATTGAGGTCCCGCCGCTGCGCCCGCCGGGACGATATTCCGTTGCTTGCCGCGCATTTCGTCGCCAAGAAGCAGGCTGAACTGGACAAGAAGTTCGAGCGCATTTCGGACGCGATGATGAAATCGCTTGCCGAATACGACTGGCCCGGTAATGTCCGCGAGCTTGAGAACGTGATCGAACGGGCCATGATTCTCTCCCCCACCCCCATATTGAAGCTCGAAGCTTGCCTCACCTCGTCTGTGAAGCCTCACAAACCTCACGTGTCGCGAGAAGACCTGGAGACCGTGGACCGTTCCCACATCATGCAGATCCTGCAAGAATGCCGTTGGAAGATTAAGGGGGCAGGAAATGCGGCTGAACGCCTTGCTCTAAAACCCAGCACCCTCCGATCTCGCATGAAGAAGCTGGGCATCGCACGGCCGTAGGAAGAACGGGGCGCGATATTCGCCCTAACCGCCACACTGCGGAACCGTCACCGGGCCATGGAATTCCGGCACTGTTTGCTTGTGGCCGCGAGACGCGGTAAGATGGCAACCTCTGTGTGGTTTGTCAATTGGCAGATCGGACACGGAAGCTCTCGGAACAGTACGTGGCGAGCCCGTGGGCCGTTGCGTTGCAGTGGGCGATTTTTCCTTTCCGATCATGACTCACGGGGGGAGAACCCTTATGCGTCGCAGGTTAACCGCGCTGATGGTGGCGATATGGATGGCCGAGTTTGCCGTGGCGGGGACGGTCACGGTGTGGCCGGCCCCGGAGGGCGAAGAGCTATCGCAGGACTTCTCCGTCACGGTGGACGGCCAGACGGCGCCGGTCTATATCGCTCGCGTGGCGCCGGAGGAACCGGCACTGCGTTGGAAGGCGATGGACGACAAGGCCAATTCGGCCGACTACTACGAAAACGCCGCCTTCACGACTTTCGACATGCAAGGCACGGTGGAGGTGGTCGTCACCTGCCCCGCACCGGTTTCCGCGGCCCGCATTCTTCCGTCGTCACTGAAGATCGCTCCCCGCATCGAGGGTCATCGCGTCACCATCACGATGACGGAGCCGCGCCCTTTGACACTGGAAGTGAACGGCGACTGGGTCCACTCGCTGCATATTCTGGCCAATCCGCCCGAGCAGGATCCGCCGCGTCAGGATGACCCGGATGTCATCTACTTCGGTCCGGGAATTCATGAGGTGACGCACCTGGAGGTGGGGACCGGCAAGACGCTCTACGTGGCCGGCGGCGCCGTGGTCCGAGGCGTCATTGGGCCGGATGAACCCTTCCGCATCAGCAGCTACAGCGGGCTCAAGACGTATTCGCCGACGTTTCACCTGCAGGGCACGAACATCACGGTGCGCGGCCGCGGTATCATCGACGGTTCACGCTGCACCACCCATGCGCGCAATCTCATGCTCGTGCAAGGCTCGGATATCCGGCTCGAAGGCGTCCTCTTCAGGGATTCCAGCACGTGGAACATCCCCATTCGCCGCTGCGATCGCGTTACGGTCCGCCAGGTGAAAATCCTGGGCTACCGCGCCAATTCGGATGGGATTGACATCTGTAACAGTCGCGACGTAACGGTGGAAGACTGTTTCATCCGCACACTCGACGATCTGATTGTGGTGAAGACGGATCGTGGTGCGGGCGAGGCGCAGCGGATCGTGGCCCGCAACTGCGTGCTTTGGAATGAGGTGGCCCATGCCCTGAGCGTCGGCGCCGAACTGCGCGAAAACGTCGACGACGTCCTCTTCACCGACTGCGACGTCATCCACGACAAGGGACGCGAGTGGACACTGCGGGTCTACCACTGCGACTCGGCTCGCATCTCCAACATCCGTTTTGAGAACCTGCGGATCGAAGAGTCGTCCCGGCTCATTTCGCTCTGGATCGACAAGGCAGTTTGGACGCGGGACGAGCAGCGCGGTCACATCGACGGGGTGATCTTCCGCGACATCGCCGCCCCGGCCGCCGCGCGGATCGAACTGAAAGGGTTCGATGCCCAACACGCGATCGAAAACGTGTTGTTTCACAACGTTACGATCGGAGGCCGCCCGGTAATCGATTCGGACGTTCTCGTGAACGACTTCGTCCGCGACGTGACCTACTCACGTTGAGCAAACGTCGCCATGCACTCTGGAGAGCCCATCGGCTCTCCTGCCATCCGGCGGAGTTCATCCGGTTTATGGACTCGCGTCGTCTGCTTCGAGCTTGCCGAAATAGTCGATAATCTCGTTGACCGATGCGAGTCCCTCGACCAACTCATCGCGAGCCAAGCCAGCCTCTTCGGCCACGGCCAGCACGGCATCCAACAGCCGGCTGAACTCCTCTTCGCGAAGGTTCACAAACGCATCGTGGGTATCGGGCAAAACCTGTTCGCGAGTCCGCTCGGCAAGCTCCGTGAGAATCTCCGCTCTGCTTCGCCCCGTCCCCCGCATTTCTTCTTCAAGCACATGGTGGACCGCGAAGCAGAACAGCTGACCGAGGACATCTGTTTGGGATCGATCTTCACCAAAATGGCTGACTCCCAACAAATAGGACGTTACCACACACTTGATCTGCTCTTGCGATAGGTCCGTCATGCGTCTCTCCTCCAGAAAGTGCCCAGCAGTCCCCACTAAATCGGAAACGGCGATGAGCCGGTCAAAAGCCAATATGGTCGAGCGACAGCTTCCCATCGCCCGGCGGGAAACCCGGCTTGGACGATCGGATTGTCCCCTCTTCCGATTGTCGACTTGGGATTGGGAATGTGGGCCTTTCGCGGGGCCCTCGGACCATGCAACGCCACTGGGTGGTGCTGCTGCGTGTCCGCCCGCCATGCGTGCCGATTCACAGTGCCCAGGGACTGCGGCCGGGCGGGAGCGAGAGCAGCGAGTTCGCCTCGTCGTCACCGGCGAACCGCTCCTTCTCCGGATCGAATTTCAGTTTGCGGCCCAACTGGATGGCAATCTGCCCGAGGTGGCCCAGCGACGCGGTTCGATGCCCCACTTCCGCGTCTTCCAAGGTCTGTCCGCGGGACTTGACCGCGTCGAGAAAGTCGCGTTTCTCGGGCAGCAATGGAAAGTGAATCTCGTCGGGGCCAATTTTCGAATCCAAGACGGACATCGGCTCGGCCTGCAACTGGTCCTGGCTGCTGAAGTTAGCCTGGATCCAGCCCTCTTCCCCTTCGAAGCGAGTGTAGGGAGCATCGGTCCGGCAAATCAGCTTCACGCCGTTGCCATAGGTACAGGTGAATTCGAATTCGTAGCACACATTCCACAGGCTGCCGGTGGGCGGAAACTTGCCCTTCCCTTCCACCTCGACCGGCCCGCTGCGGTCCGTGTTGTTGCCCCACTGGGCGATGTCGTTCAGGTGAGTGGTCCAGTTCAGGATCATGCCGTCACAGTAATCGCGAATGTTCATCCAGCCCGGCCGCTCATAGTCCTTGACCCGATGCACTCGTTCCTGGGTGTAGGGTTTCACCTGGGCCGGACCCTGCCAGAGATCATAGTCCAATTCCTCGGGCACCGGCATCTCCTCGTGCGGCGGCGATTGGGCAAGGCCCATCGGAACGCCCGTGCGGATTGTGTGCAGCTTGCCAATACGGCCGTTGCGCACCAATTCCACGGCTCGATGGAATTGCGGCAACGAACGGAACTCGCTGTCGGTACGAAATACTCGCTGGTGCTTGGTCACCAAGTCACTCAGCACGCGGCCTTCGACGATGCTGCGTGTTAATGGCTTCTCACAACAGACGTCCTTCCCGGCCTTAATCGCCCGTACCGACATGGGCACGTGCCAATGGTCCGGCGTGGAAATCATCACCGCGTCGACGTCGTCGCGGTCAAGCACCTCGCGGAAGTCGACATGGCGCGGGCAAGCGGGGATTTTTGGACAGCGATTCTTCTGCTCGCCGTAGTACGAGGCGGTCCGCTCCTCGGTTACCGCTAGTCGCCAGCGGTCGACGTCACAGAGAGCCACTATTTCGCAGTCCTCCTGACTCATGAAGAAGGGCAGGTTGTACGCCAACACTTGACGTCCCACTCCAATCATGCCGACCGTGATACGGTTGCTGGGAGCCACGCTGCCTGAGCGGCCCAACGCCGACGCGGGAATCAGATACGGGAAACCGATCGTGCTGGCCGAAGCGGCGAGCGTCTGGGTGAGGAACCGGCGACGGGTTGTCCTGGTGTTTCGTGCCACAGTGAACTCTCCTCGGTCGTAGGGCTGCGCGGAAGGCAAATGTCTGGTCCATTTTGTCAGCAGAGGGGACCCCTGAACAGAAGCCTTACCAAACATTGCAACCACAAGCCTGCTAGACACTTACGAACATCTCCGAAAAATTGAGCTGGCGGCTTCCTGGCGGCACCGGAATTCTGCACACAAGGCCCCCACGGCTAACGCCCCGTTTGGTGATGGTGACTTGTACGACGCCGGCTCGACCGGCAAGATGAATTGCGACATATCGGGTGCTCTTCAACCGGTCCTGGAGACAATTGAGTTTTCAAATCCCCAACAAATTCGAATGACAGAAAAACGAGGAAAAAGGGAAAAAGGGAGAAAGGGAGAAAGGGAGAAAGGGAGAATGGAGGACGCGGTAGCATGCTGCATGATGAGAATCTGGCGGCGGATCATGACGGTGGTTTTGTCGGCAGCGAAGGTTTTCATTTTGGGATTTCGAATTTGTTTGAGATTTCGGATTTCGGATTTCGGATTTTGGATTTCCGGTCTTGGTTGCGGCCGTAGGCCGCGTTAAGGGTTTTCGCGATGAAACAGACACTTCTCACCCTCGCCATCTTCCTGCTGGCTCCACTGACTGCGGTACCGGCCGTCGGACCCCAGCCCGCACGACCAGGCATCGCACCGAACATCGTCGTATTCCTTGTCGATGACATGGGTGTCATGGACACATCGGTGCCGTTTCTCACGGACGAGGCGGGGATGCCTCAACGTTATCCGTTGAATGATTACTACCGCACACCGAACATGCAGCGGTTGGCGGCGGGCGGGATTCGCTTCAATAATTTCTGTGCTATGAGCGTCTGTTCACCTACGCGCATCTCGATCCTGACCGGACAGAATGCGGCGCGGCATCGCACGACCAACTGGATTAACCCCGACCAGGACAACCGCGGTCCCCTCGGCCCGCCGGCATGGAATTGGAGCGGCTTGAAGCAGCGCGACATCACACTGCCGCGACTGCTTCAGCAGGCAGGTTATCGCACCATCCACGTCGGCAAAGGGCACTTCGGACCGCGGGCATGGGAGGGTGCCGAACCGAAGAACCTCGGGTTCGATATCAATGTCGCCGGCTGTTCCATCGGGGCACCCGCCAGCTACTACGGCCAACAGAACTATGGCAACGGCCCGCCGTCGTCCCCCAACGCCGTTCCGCACTTGGAGCAATATCACGGCACTGACACGTTTCTGACCGAGGCCTTGACGGTGGAGGCCAAGTCGCGTGTCACCGATGCGGTAGAGAGTGGCCAGCCGTTCTTTCTCTACCTGGCGCACTATGCGGTCCATGCGCCGTTCAACTCGGATCCTCGTTTTGCCGGCAATTACACCGATGCCGGCAAGCCGGCGCCCGCCCAGGCCTTTGCCACGTTGATTGAAGGCATGGACAAGTCGTTGGGCGATGTACTCGATCATCTCGCAGCGCTCCAGGTGGCGGAGAACACGCTGGTTTTCCTGCTCGGCGATAACGGCAGCGATGCACCGCTGGGCGATCCTCACGCCGTGGCCTGCGCCGCGCCGCTGCGCGGCAAGAAGGGCGCGCACTACGAAGGGGGCATGCGCGTCCCGTTCATCGCCGCCTGGGCCAAGGCCAGCGACACCAACGCTTATCAACAACGTCTCCCCATCGGCGCAGGGATGATCCAACGCCAGCAGGCCGCCGTCTACGACCTGTTCCCCACAATCCTCGCCCTCGTCGACATCCCCACGCCCGAAAACCACGTCGTGGACGGCACACGTCTCGACATACTATTGGCCGGCAAGAGAGACACGACGCGCGAGGAAACGTTTCTGATGCACTACCCGCACGCACCGCATCGCAGCGATTATTTTACATGTTACCGGCACGGGGATTGGAAGGTTATCTATCACTACGTCCCCTGCGAGGCGTCCGAAAACTCGCACTACCAGCTCTTCAATCTTGCCGAAGATCCCTTTGAATCGAAGAATCTCGCCTCCTCCCATCCCGACCGACTCCGTGCGATGATGCGGGAGTTGATCGCCGCGCTGGAGCATCAGAACGCCCTCTACCCTGTGGACAAAGACAGCACGACGCCGCTGCGGCCAATCCTCCCCTGACGCGGCCTGCCGACACATCGTTGGCCGACAGGCGAACCATCCACGCCATGCCGCGGAGCGTCGATCGAGCTGCGTTCAGGTTCCCACCCACCATGCCGCGCCGCACGCGTCTCGACTGGACGACCGGCGCGCGGACCAATGCGGGCGGAGAACGTCTCCACGAGCGAGGGAGGCGACGGGAAGACCGAGCCGAAACTGCAGCTGGAGCTGGGAAAAAGCGAACCTGCCGCGGGATTGTCGAGCGATATCGATGCTTCGGTATTCTGGCAGGAGGAGGGTGCTTCTCGCGTTCGCGAGTTAATCGCTCGGAAGCGACAGGAGGGATTCCTGCGCGTGCTCGACAATATTCGCGATTATGCCGCGGCCTTGCAGCAGTCGCCGCAGGCAGAACTCGACCGATTCCTCCAGGCGCTGCGCGGTGGTTACATCCCGCCATCATCAGGAAGCGATCCCATCGCGAATCCGGAGGCGGTGTCGATTAGCCTGACCTTCGGGCACTCGCATCCGTTTCGCTTCCCTTGCTGCGGACTAGGAAACGCCATGTACGGACAAACGCGTGGCCTGGCCGCCACAACGGATCAAAACGACCAGAAAAGCGGTATCAGAGCGACCGCTACGAGCCACAGCAGCAAATTCAGCGGCCCTCCCACTCGCAGAAAATCCGTGAATCGATAGCCGCCCGGACCATAGACCATCATATTGGTCTGGTAACCCACGGGGGTCATGAAACTGGCCGACGCCGCGAGAATGAGGGCGATCAGAAAGGGCTGCGGACTGGCGTTACAGAGCCGAGCCGTCTCGAGGCAGAACGGGAACATCAAGACCGCCGCTGCGTTGTTCGTTATCAGTTCGGTCATCATCGAGGTCAAGAAGTAGATGACGGCCAGAGCCGCGATCGGCCCGAAGACTGCCGTCGCCTGGACGAGTTCCGAAGCGATGGCGGTTGCCGCGCCAGAGTTGTCCAGGGCTGTGCCCACACCGAAGGACGCGGCAATGGTCACGAGTACCTGCCATTCAACACTGCGGCGGGCATCCCCCGATGAGATGCATCCCACCGCAACCATGAGGGTGGCTACCAGAGTTGCCACGACGACGATGGGCACCAGTCCCGTGGCCATCAGGATGATGAGCGCCAGAAACAGCAGCAAGGCGATCCAGGCCCGGTCTCGCCGCAGCGGACGCCATTCGTCGACATCGCTGATCAGGTGGAAGGCGAGGTCATGCCGATAGGCTCGCATAAAATGCGGTCGCACCTGTAGTAGCAACGTGTCGCCGGGTCTCAGGACAATATCGCCGATCTTCTTCTCGACTCGCTTTCCGCCGCGGTGGACGGCCACCACGGCCGCTCCATACGTCGCTCGAAAGTCCGCGTCACGAATGGTCTTGTTGATTAGCGGTGAGTTCTCCGAAATCACGGCCTCGCACAATCGCCGCCGCCGTTGCTGTTTGGCAGATACTTCGTAATTGGGGTCGGTGATCGGGACCAGACCGGGGATCTTCTCCAGGTCGATAATGCTGCTGACAATGCCTGTGAACACGAGTCGGTCGTTCTTCTCGATCATCTCGTCCGGGCCGACGGGGGCGAGCAGCCTGTCATTTCGATCAATTTCGATGAGAAAGAGCCCGGGCAACTGCCGCAGCCCAGCCGTTTCCACCGTCTCGCCAACGAGGCGACATCCCGGCTGCACCAGCATCTCGGTCAAGTACTCTCGTCGTGATTCGCCCAGCTGTTCCAACAGTTCTTTCCGGTCAGGCAGGAGCCTTTGGCCGACAAGAAAGAGGTAGATGAGGCCCACCACGGCATAAGGCAGACCAATCTTGCCAATCTCGAAAAGGGAGAGTCCCGGCAAACCGCGTTCCACGATCAACCCGTTGACGACGAGGTTGGTGGATGTGCCAATGAGAGTACAAGTGCCGCCGAGGATGGCAAGATAGGACAAAGGTATCAGGAGCTTGGAGGGAGACACCTGATGCCGCCGCCCCCAATCCATCACGATGGGCATGAACATCGCGACAATGGGGGTATTGTTCAGGAAGGCCGACATCGGCAGTACGACCGCGGCAAGTCGTCCCAGCGCGCTGTTGACCGTTTTGGCGCGTCCCAACATGTGGTGCCCGATATGGTCCAGCACCCCGGTATCCCGCAAACCAGCAGCGACAACGAACAGCAGGGCAACCGTTAACATGCCGGAGTTGGAGAACCCGGCAAACGCCTCCGTGGGCGTGATGATCTTCAAGGCCGCCAACAGCGCCGTAGCCGCTAGAAACAACAGATCGGCGGGTGCCCGATTCGTCGTCAGAGCGACAAACAAGGCGATCACGATGCCGAGTGTCGTCCATGCCTCAATACTCATAGGACCCTCTGTGATGGGTGACACTGGCTCTGCCGGCGTCTCGAAAACCTCACGTAACACTTCGGCTCGCCGCGGCCGGGTTCCAGCTGCCACGGGCATTTCCGTGGCACCCTTCGCATGAACGAAACAGGACGCACCTCGCGGCCACCGCCAAAGTGCCCCCGTTCGGAGGATCTTCCTTCCGGCCCAACGGATTATTGCATTTGGACCGTAATACGAACAGAGCACCTAACGGGGCCGGACTGCTTGTCCAGCTGATCCGGGCCCTGGGAGAACAGACTCACTTCAGGCGGGGCGTCCACGCAGGATTCCGCCCCAGCATCAAGCCGAAGGTCATGCGGCACGATTGCACCTTGGCATTCACCATGCGGTCAAAGCCAGCTTGGGTGTCCAGCGGCTTGTGCCGCGCGTCCTCGTCGACCATCCACATCATCCCCTATGAAGCGGCCATTTTGCCCGTTAACGTAAGGGCATTATGAACCTTCGCCAGAGCCTTGCGTCCGCTCCCCGAGTGATCCAGGACGTTGCCTGCACCGTCTGCGGATGTGTCTGCGACGACTTGCGGCTGACGGTCGAGCAGGATCGCATCACGCGAGCCGAAGGAGCCTGCCACCTGTCGGAGAATTGGTTCCTGGAGCAGGATACTCAACAGCCTCCCGTAGCTGAAATTGCCGGACAACCGGTCGATTTCCACGCAGCGATCCAACGCACTGCCGAAATCCTCGCTGCCGCTCGCGGGCCACTGATCTTCGGGCTCTCCCGCAGCAGTACCGACGGGCAACGAGCCGCCGTGCGACTGGCTGACGGGATCGGAGCGAACATCGACACGACCGCGTCACTCTGCCATGCCCCCAGTCTCATGGCCATTCAGGAAGTCGGCGAGTCAACCTGCACGCTGGGCGAGATCCGCAACCGAGCCGATCTGGTGATCTACTGGGGGGTCGACCCGGCGCGCAGCCACCCGCGGCATTTTGAGCGATATGTCGAGCCAAGCGGTGAATTCGTCCCCGGCGGACGCCGGGACCGGACCGTGATCGTCGTGGATACGGCGCCTTCCGAAAGCAGTGCGCTGGCCGATCTGTTCGTGCCGGTGGAACCAGGACACGACTTCGAATCACTGTGGAGCCTCCGCTGCCTCGTCCAAGGTATTCAGCCACAACCTACTGCCCGCACCGGAATCCCTCTGCCCACACTCGAAAAACTCGCCCATCGAATGAAGTCCTGCCGCTGTGGTGTCGTGTTCTTCGGCTTGGGGTTGGCACAAGCCGAACTAGGGCATAGAAATGTCGAGGCCCTGCTGAAATTGGTCGCCGAATTGAATGCACATACACGTTTCCATGCTCGCCGCATGCGCATCCTCGGCGATGTTACAGGAGCCGACACGGTGCTCTGCTGGCAGACGGGCTATCCGTTCGCGGTGAACCTGAGCCGCGGGTATCCCCGCTACAACCCCGGAGAATACTCGGCCAACGAATTGCTCGAACGTGGTGAAGTCGATGCGTGCCTCTTCGTCGGCAGTGAAGGAGTACGGCAGATGTCACCACGCGCCACGGCACGATTGCGAGACATACCGTGCATCGCCTTGGATCATCCAACCGTCTCGTCGGCCGTGACACCGACAGTTCGCTTCACGACAGCCGTCTACGGCATTCACTTGCCCGGCACCGCTTATCGCATGGACGAGGTGCCGATCCCGCTGCGACCACTGCTGACGACCCACTATCCCAGCGACGCCGAAGTGCTCCTGGGCATCCGACAGCAAATTGAGTCGCTTCGGTCTATGGAATCTCCGTGACTGCCCAGCAGTGTGGCGGTGACTACCGCAACGACGAACGTCGAGATGGCTGGCCTGACAACAGAAGAGACGCCGTGCATGATTCCACGGATAATGCAAAATGCATAATGGTGAATGGTGGATTATTAACGGTTAATGTTTCGGTACCGTTCGCACGAAAGTGAAAAGTGCACCGAACGTGGTCGTCGCGATCTTGGCCGCTGCACGAACGGAATGAATTCCGTTCTACGTATCACTAGCGTCAGGTCTCGTGTCACTCCATCACAGCGGTCGCACGACGGAAGTACTGCGCCAGTAGTCGAACAGCGTATGGACGGACAGGACGCCGCCCCCCATTCCGCTCTGATTGACACCGCCGTAAGGAACACCGTGCGGGAACAAGTTGTGGGCGTTGATCCAGTTATTGCCCGCCACCATCGCTTCCGCGACGCGGCTTGCCCGGTTCGGATCGCCGGTCCACACGCTGTTGGCCAAGCCGTAGTCGGTGTCATTGGCCATTCGCACCGCCTCGGCTTCATCATGAAACGAGGCCAAATAGGCCACGGGACCGAAAATTTCCTCCCGAGCGGCAACGTTATCGAGCGGACCTGCCAGCAGAGCCGGCTTCACATAGAATCCATCGCGGCCGGGAACGGTTGCCTGCCCGCCCTCTAATACCAGCTCGGCGCCTTCCGCGCGGCCGCGTTCCAGGTAGCTGAGAACGCGACTCCGTTGCTTGGCGCTTACGACCGGGCCCATCTGCGTCCCCTCATCCATCTGGTAGCCAACAACAACTTGCTGGAGCCGCTTCACGCATCCTTCGACAAAGCGATCGTAAATCGATTCGTGGACCAGCCAGCGGGTGGCGTCACAGCAGACCTGGCCCGTGTGGAAGGTAATCGCCTGAGCCAGTTTCTCGACGGTGTCCGAGATATTCACGTCGTCGAACACGACCGCCGCTCCCTTGCCTCCCAATTCGAGTTTAACCGGCACGAGATTGCCGCGCATGCCTGAGCCACCAGACGTCCGACTTCCGGCGAGCCGGTAAAGGACATTCGTTTGATACCGGGGTGAGCCGCCAGCGCGGCGCCTGCCACCTCGCCCAACCCTGGCACTACGTTGATGACGCCGTCGGGAATGCCAACTTCCTTCGCGAGATGAGCCAGGAAGAGCGTCGAGAGAGGCGTATCCTCCGCCGGCTTGATCACAACTGTATTACCGGCTGCCAGGGCTGGAGCGATCCCCCATCCCGCCAGTAAGATGGGGAAATTCCAGGGAAAGACGAAGCCACACGGGCCCCAGGGATAACGCACGGTCCAGGCCTCGTGTTTGGCCACCGCCAGCGGACTGCGGTAATCGATGTACAACGCCATTTCCGCATAGTAGCGCATGGTAGCCACGAAGTTGCGCACGTCCCCGTCGGCCTGCCAATACACCTTGCCACAATCGAGCGCTTCGATTTGAGCGAGCGTGTCTCGACGACTCTCGACCGCGTCGGCCAGCCGATGCAACAGGACTCCCCGCTGGTTCGCCGGCAGCATGGCCCACCCCGAGTTGGCGAAGGCGTCCGCCGCGGCCTGGACCGCGCGGTCCACATCGGTCTGCTGCATCGCGCTCACCTCTGCCAGCCGCTGTCCCGTGCCGGGATCGTACGTCGTGAAAGTCTCACCGGCGGAGGAAAGTACTTCCTGGCCGTCAATGATGGCCGCCAATGGCTTTCCTGAAAGAAACCGCTCAACTTCAGGTGTGAGAGTCGCCGTGGTGGTCATGGCTCGGTTCTCCGGTACTACAAAAGGTATCGCCTCGCCATGTAATATACCGGCTGTTTGTCGAAGAACCAACCGATTGCGCGGGGGTTGCCTTGTCGCGGGCACCGCCGTGGGCCGCCTGTCGGGAGCCCGGCGAGTCAGGAGCATCGCGTCACTGCGGCGGGGTTTTTATCTCCCACCATGTTGTGAGGGAATTCCGCTTCGTCCCCCCATTCTCGATCTGCCCACGGCACGCAGTTCTGGCCCGATGCCGCAGCCCCACCGCACTTTTCTCTGCCAGCACGATCCCCGGTCGGGCTCGATAATCGCCCGGGCGTGCCGACGGATTTCGGCCGTAGGTGGGTCGAAAGGAAGGCGGGAAAACCCTAGAATGGCGACGTGCAGACCCAAGAAGTGTGGGAAGTGTGTCGGGAATGTCAGCCCCTGCGGAAACTGCCCGATACTGATGCCTTGCACCATGTCGTGTAGGATGTGACCCATCGGGTGCTTGCCTGGCACGGAGTGTTCGGCACCCGCTTTTCGAGCCTTTCGCGAGATCTCGTTCGCCCTGGAGAAGCATGATATGCAAACCGCGATTGACCTGCCGCAAGCGTTCTCGGTCCGAGACGAAAACGAGTTCTACCCCATTCAACACCTGTTGGCACGGCTGAATCCCAAGCTGATTGTCACCCGCGTCGCGACCGGTCGGCACATTCATGGAGGTCCGACGGTCGTTTGGGGATTGGTTCACCTGGAGGGGAAGAAGCCCTCGCAATCGGATGTGGAAACCGCATTGAAGACAGCGGGCTTCGATGCGAATGGAATCGTCGCCGTGGAAGCGTCTTGTTTGTGGGGTGCGGAATCGTGAAACGGATCCCACGGCTCCGCCCCTGCGAGAGTCGTTACCGGCCTGCTGGCGCGACGGCCGCTTCTGGAGCATGGCCATGCGCGCCGCGGGCAGACAACACCGCGAACGGAGCTCGACGGATTAGGTAATTTGCGACTCTCCGTCTGCAATTCGGAGTACTGGTCATGTGGACGATAAGACAAGCGAACGTGAGTGACACAGAAGCACTGACGGCCCTGCGGCTCCGTTTTCTCCAGGAAATCGGCTATGGGGGCGATGCCGTGAGTGACGCGGTGCGCAGTTACTTCGAGCAGAGTATACCCGCGGGTGATTTCGTCGCCTGGGTGGCGGAAAAGGATGGCCAAATCGTCGGCACAAGCGGGCTGGTCTTCGTCCGCAAGCCCCCCCATGTCCGCAATCTCACCGGTCGTGAGGCGCACGTCATGAACATGTACACGACCCCGGAATATCGGCGTCAGGGCGTGGCTACGGCGCTCCTGGAGGCGATACGCAGGTTCGTCGCGGACGCCGGCGTGACCTGCATTCGCCTGAACACGACGGTGGGAGCCACCCGAGTGTATCACGCACTTGGTTTCCGCTCGGACACTTCCGAAATGGTACTGCTGCTGGAGAGCGATTGATCCGTCGCGCGCCAGATCAACTTCCCGCCCGCTCGACGCGCGCTGACTCATGGCGCCTTCTAGCTGCGCTTCCCTCTACCACTGGCGCTCGCCACGCGGCCCAGGCAGCCGATACCCTGGCGACTGCGGCCAGGTGGCTCGTCGCCGACTACTGATACACTCTCACGTAATCGATGACGAGTTGTTGTGGAAAGAGACTATCGTCGATCCCCTTCTGCCCGCCCCACGCGCCCCCCACGGCAATATTGAGCTTGAGGTGAAATGGTTTGTCAAAGGGCCACGTGGCTGTGCCAGACCCTTCGTTTTTGAACGTGAAGTATTTCGTATCGTCCAGAAAGAAGTCGATTTTCTCTGCGTTCCATTGGATGGCATAGACGTGGAAGTCAGCGTGCGGCTTGTCAACTTTGATCGTATCGCCTTTTTGCGTACCGATCGTGTGGTTGTAGCTCTTCGTATGCACGGTGGCATGGATCACATCGGGATTGAAACCGACGTTTTCCATGATGTCGATTTCGCCGCACGCCGGCCAACCACCCGTCCGCTCGGCCGGCATCATCCAGATGGCCGGCCACATCCCGCGACCGGTGGGAATCTTGGCCCGCACTTCGATTCGACCGTACTTCCAGTCCGCCTTGGAGTACAGACTGCCCGCGGTGTATTTCGCCTGTTCGAAGTCTTCCTGATGGGCCTCGATAATCAAATGCCCCTCTTCGACGCGTGTGTTCTTGCTGCGTGCCTTCGTGTAATACTGTGCCTCGCGATTGCGGACCATTCCCGTCTCATAATCCCACTTCTCGGCTTGCGGCAGCCCCGTGTAGTCGAATTCGTCACTCCACACAAGCTGCCATTGGGATGCCGCACTCTGGCTCGCTGCCGCGTCCGGGCTGGCGGCATCGGTTGTTTGAGCGCCGACGTCGCTCGCCGCGCAACATAATGTGAACAGGAGGATCGCTCGGCAGATCATCGCTAAGTCCTTTGTGTGAATCATTGGCCGCTCGGGGAAGTCCTCTACCACGCCCGGCTCCCATTGTCGCCGAGGCGCCGCCTGTCTGTCAATTTCCCTGTCAATTTCCCAGGCCGAGAAATGGGCAGGAGGCAACGGTAACCGTATCCCGCTCGCCCGCCAACAGGGCCACATTGTGAAACATTGGAGTGTTAGTCGGTAACATGCGCGCACGGTGCGCGCATGTTTGGAACAAAATCCGAAATTCGAAGCACAGAAAAGTGGGAGAAAGGGAAGAAAGGAAGAAGGGAGGAAGGGAGGAAGGGAAAACGGAGGACGCAATGGCATGCTGCTGGTGAGAATCTGCTGGGGGCCCGCCCGCGGCCGTTTTGCCGGCAGCGGAGGTTTTGGATTTCGAATTTTGGATTTCGAATTTGTTTGGGATTTCGATATTGGGATTTCGGATTTTCCGTTTTGGTTGCGGCCACAGGCCGCGTTAAGGACAGCCGGCAGCAAATCTCCGGTGACAAATGGCAAATGACCAGTAGTCGACTGATGGAACCGCGACGGCCCGTGGGTTATGCTGACCGCAAGCCACACGCACCTCCCGTCCCCCGATGAGATGAAGCACATCATGGAGCCACATGTGTCTTGTCGAACCGTCGCCGTACTGTTGTTCTGATGACACGGACCCGACTTGATCAAACCGAGCGAGTCGTGGGATCCGCAGTCCGCACACAGACCTTGGCTGCTCACACACGATGGCGTGGCCTTCCACGGTTATGGTGCGGTAGTCGAACCGGGCCGAGTCATCGCGTTGGCCCCGCCAGCCGCTGCGGAAGCGAACGACGAACGACCATTGACTTCCTTCAACCGAAACGCACCTGATTCAGGACAGCATCCATGACACGTTTTGCCTTACCTCTGATCGTTTGGTTAGGATCGTTGGTGTGCGGGGTGGCATCGGCTGATGAGCGACCTGGCACCGAGTCGTTCACCAACTCGCTGGAAATGCGGATGGTGCGAGTGGATGCCGGCTCTTTCGCGATGGGGTCCCCGCAGGGCAACTGGGACGAGCAGCCTGTCCATCGAGTCACGATCAGCCGACCATTTTTCATGGCGGCTACGGAGGTGACGAACAGCCAATACGAGCAGTTCGATCCGGCGCACCGAGAGCTGCGCGGCAAGCTGGGGTTCTCCAAAGAAGATGACGAAGCCGTCGTCTTTGTCTCGTGGCATGACGCCGCGGCGTTCTGTGCGTGGCTCAGCAAGCGGGAAGGCAAAGCGTACCGGTTGCCGACGGAGGCGGAATGGGAGTATGCATGTCGAGCCGGCACAGAGACTCCGTATCACACTGGCGAGACGCTGTCCGACGCGTGGCAGAAGAACGCCGTCGAGAGTTGGTATCCCGGCGTCACATCCGACCAGGACATTGTGGCGCTGCAGGTTGCCCAGACTCAGCCCAACGTCTGGGGCCTTTTCGATATGCACGGCAATGTCGAAGAGTGGTGTCTCGATTGGTATGGTCCCTACGAGACCGGCGAGCAGATTGATCCAGTGGGCCGCGCGGATGGTGATTTCCGCGTCACCCGTGGCGGCAGCCATTCGACCCCACTGGCATACCTGCGATCGGCCAATCGCAGCGGGACACTGCCGACGGACAAGAGCTGGCTGATCGGACTGCGGGTCGTGCTGGCCGAAACGCCCGCGACCGGGGCGGTGCCGGTACCGCCGCTTCCCGCCAATGCGCAACAGGTGTCGCAAGATGTGCCACCCAATCTCGCTCACGGTCCCGATCCGACGCGGCCGTATTTTCTGGGCCCGCGCGAATATGTCAAGCCGCCGTCCGCCGATGACTGTCCGGAATTCAACCGCCACAACCACTGCCCCGCCCTCGTCAATTGCCCCAACGGCGATCTGTTGGCCATTTGGTACACGTGCGGCACGGAACCAGGCCGTGAACTGGGGATCGTTGCCAGTCGACTCCCGTACGGCGCCGATCAATGGCAGGTTGCCTCATCCTACTGGGACGCGCCGGACCGCAACGATCATGCCTCGGCACTGTGGGTCGATGACGACGGTACGATTTATCATTTCAACGGCCTGTCGGCCGCCGCCACCTGGGGTAACCTGGCCACCGTGATGCGCACGTCACGCGATAACGGAGCCACCTGGTCCAAAGCCCGCCTGATCATGCCGGAACACGGCTTGCATCACATGCCGGTCGAGTCGGTGATTGGCACACGTGAGGGGGCTATCCTGGTTCCGTGTGACGCCGTAACGGGAGGCAATGGGGGGACCGCGATCCTTCTCAGTCGCGATCGCGGCCAGACATGGGAAGATCCGGGAGAAGGACAAGCCGCACCTGATTTCGCGACCGGCGCGGTGGGAGCCTGGATCGCGGGAATCCACGCCGGAGTGGTGCAATTGACGGACGGACGGCTACTGGCTTTCGGGCGCGGTGACTCGATTGACGGACAGATGCCAATGAGTGTCTCCAGCGACATGGGTCGGAGTTGGACGTACCAGGCCAGCCCCTTTCCGCCGATCGGGGGCGGCCAGAGACTGGCGATCCTGCGGCTTCGCGAAGGTCCCATCCTGCTCTGCTCCTTCGGTCGTGACGTCCGTCTGCAGGATGCTGCCGGGAACCAGCAGACCGGATCGGGCCTGTTCGCCGCTCTCTCGGAGGATGACGGACAATCGTGGGAAATCCACCGGTTGATCACCGATGACGGTCCACCGAGAATCATCGACGGGGGAGGTAATACGGGCCCGTTTACACTCGGGCCCCTTTCCGCGGAACCGCGTGGCTACCTGTCGATCTGCCAGGCCGCTGACGGAGTGATTCACTTGATTTCGTCCAAACAACACTACGCCTTCAACCTGGCCTGGCTCACCTCAAGCGGGTCCCGCCGGACAGAAACCCCCGAGAGGCATTGACATCGGGCAGAGTCAAGCGATTCCATATACCAAGAATGATACAATCGCCAACAGCACATTCTCTGTCTTACTCTTACTCTTACTCTTACTCTTACTCTGTACTCTTACTCTTACTCGTACTCTTACTCTTACTCGTACTCTTACTCATACTCGTACTCTTACTCCCAACGCAGCCGCCAACCGTCCAAACAGGAATTTCGCCATCCGAAATACCACATCCTCAACAAATCCACATGACGAAGACGCCAGAAACAACCTCCGTCGCCGCGATACTCTCACCACGGGAGCATGCCACTGCGTCCTCCGTTTTCCCTTCCTCCCTTCCTCCCTTCCTCCCTTCCTCCCTTCCTCCCTTCTCCCTTCCTCCCTTCCTCCCTTCCTCCCTTCCTCCCTTCCTCCCTTCCTCCCTTCCTCCCTTCCTCCCACTTTTCTGTCCTTCGAATTTGTTTGGTATTTGGTGCTTCGGAGTACGGAGTTCGGAGTTCGGATATTTTCCCAACCACGCGTGCGCATGCTGGGCGAACACTTTTACAGCGAAGGTTAACCGTTGAACAGCCATTTCACTCGCCTCGACTGGATCGTCTTGGTGGTCTATTTCGTTGGTACGATGTCGATCGGTTTATTCTTCTGGCGCCGCAGTCGCTCGACGGAGGGATTTACCGCGGCGAGTCGTTCGCTGCCCGGTTGGGTTTGTGGCCTATCGATTTTCGCCACCTATTTGAGCAGCATCAGTTACCTGGCATTACCAGGCAAGTCGTTTGTCACGAACTGGAATGCGTTTGTCTTCAGTCTTTCGATTCCGATTGCCACCTGGATCGCGGTGCGGTGGTTCCTGCCGTATTACCGAGCGAGCGGTGAGGTGTCGGCGTATGCCTTGCTGGAGCACCGCTTTGGCGTCTGGGCGCGCATCTATGCCAGCCTCTTCTATCTATTGACGCAGGTTGCCCGCATGGGAGTCGTGATGTACTTGATGGCCCTGCCGTTAGCCGTGATTTTCGGCTGGGATATTCGCCTGGTCATCCTTGTCACGGGCTTTTCGGTCACCCTTTACTCCTTTGTCGGCGGCATTCTCGCGGTGATCTGGGCTGACGCGATTCAGGCGATCGTACTGATGGCCGGTGCTCTGATCTGTTTAGTAGTACTATTACTGAGTGTCGATGGGGGAGTCGCGCAGGTGTTCACGACGGCCGCGGCAGCGGGCAAGTTCAGTCTGGGCGAGTTTGGTGCCGGCAGCGACGAGGGCGTGTTGTGGTTCAACGCCACGTCCGCGACTTTCCTCGTGGTGCTGCTCAACGGCCTTTTCATGAATCTGCAGAATTTCGGGATCGATCAGAGTTATATTCAGCGCTATATCGCGTCGAGCAGCGATGCGGAGGCACGCAAGAGCCTCTGGCTGGGGGGCGTGCTCTATGTCCCCGTTTCGGCAGTCTTTTTCCTGATCGGCACCTCCCTGTTCGTTTTCTATCACGCGGCACAGAATTCCGGGGACTTGCCCGAGGTGAAGCGGCTGGTGGCACGACAGCGATTAATGCAGCAGGGAGTGTATCCCGAATATGAAGACGCCGCGGCGAGCAGCATGACAGCGGCTTATCGGCAGCAGCTCGATGCCGCGGCAGCGCAACTGACAGAGGGGGACGTCGGCGACCGCGTGTTCCCTCACTTCATTGCGAAGCACCTTCCACCAGGTTTGACCGGCCTGCTGATCGCCGCCATTTTCGCCGCCGCGATGAGCACGGTTTCCACCAGCCTGAATTCCTCTGCCACACTGCTGATGAGCGACTACTACCGGCGGTTCGTCAATCGAAGTGCCACGGAGAAACAGTGCATGCGTTCGTTGTACGCCGGTACCATCGTGTGGGGAGCACTCGGTACCGGCATGGCATTGGCCTTGGTCCGATTGACCGACAGCGCGCTGGACATCTGGTGGACCCTTTCCGCCATCTTCGGCGGTGGCATGTGTGGCTTGTTCTTGCTCGGCATGCTCAGCCGACGCGCGAAGAGTCCAGCGGCGGTTGCCGGGGTGATCGTCGGAGTCCTGGCCATACTCTGGCTGTCTTTCCCCCAGGTCCTCAAGTATCTGCTCGCTTACCCGAGCGGCAGCGTCCGTCATGATCTGGGGAGCTGGCTGCAGTGGGAGTCGCAGAACTGGTTGAGTCCTTTTCATGTGTTCCTGATTCCCGTATTCGGCGCGCTGGCCATCCTGCTGACGGGCTTGCTGGTCAGTGGCTTGCGGGGATCCTCCCGCTCGAATCGAACTGGCGGATCGACGAACGCTTGACCTCCAGGGCTGTCATATCCTTGGCGGCGGTGTCCTCGGCCACCCACACTTACCCCACCACCGAGGCCGATCTTGGCATTCCCGCCGCCGAAGCCGGCCGCTGCAAGTCCGGTGCTGCCGACCAAACTGGTTTGGTGGTCAGACCTGAGTGGCGAGCTTGTGAGCCTCTCTTGGCCATATCGAGGATACCGGCTTCGGGGGCTGCCTTACGCGGTGTTGATGCCGACGAATCAGCTAATCACCTCGCGTCATGCGCGATCGCCTGCCTTGCAGCTGCAAAATGGCCACGCCGACGATGATGGTAAATGGCCCTTCCAGCGCAGTCCAATGAGTGGGCATGCCGCTGACGTAATCGATCCCAAACAAGGTCAGGCCGAGCAATATCGACAGGACTGCCAATAAGGTCACCAGTCCCCGGTGGCGTTTCACGTCGGACGAAGCGAACAGGCTGATGGCGCCGAACATGGCGTAAAACATGGAAAGGGACCGTGCCAGGTAGCTCACGATGGGAGTATCGGGCAACTGGCCCAACCCCAGATAACCATGGATTGCATTCATCCAGCTGTAGGGAAAAAAGATCGCGGGAATGGCGCATACCGCAGCGCACCCCAGTGCACGCAAAATAATGGTGATGGCAAGTTCGGATCGATTCATCGGAACCCTCCGTCGCAAAAGCCAGCGGCCATTGGGTCTGCTCACTCGTCCAGATTACCGAATGGCAACTCCCTGGTACATGTAGCCATGCGTTTTCGGCACTTCCTCCATATAGAAATTCTGGATATCGATCGA
The DNA here is from genome assembly GCA_963802295.1 of uncultured Planctomycetota bacterium. GTDB lineage: Bacteria > Planctomycetota > Planctomycetia > Pirellulales > Pirellulaceae > JAJRVM01. Next base: position 274,767 of record CAWDIM010000029.1, read on the forward strand.
GTGAAACGGCAGGTCCGACACGACTTTGCGCACGTCGACATCCAGGTGGCAGCCAGCGCCCAGCCAGCGCCACGCTCCGTTTAATCTTAACTGCCATTTCCGCACACGACAGTCGGGCGACAGGCCGTGCTCCAGGAAGAGAAATTGGCCACCCGGCCTGAGCACACGGTAGACTTCCTTGGCGGCGGCCATCACTGCTGGAATACTGCATAGTGTCAGCGTACTGACCACGCAGTCAAACGACTCGTCATCGAATGGCAGGCTCTCGGCGCTCGCCACACAGCGCTGCACGGCAATACCCGACTCGCGAGCCCGCCGCTCGAGCCGGCGATTCATGCCCGGGTTCGGTTCGACGGTCACGAGCCTGCGGACGTGGGGGGGATAATGACGTAGATTCAACCCGCTCCCCGCGCCAATCTCCAAGACCTCCCCCTGCACCCGGCTCAGGACAGCACGCCGGTACTGGTGCCAGTGCCGCTGACCGACCGCCCAGTCGTGAAACAGTGGAAATATGACATTCAAGTAGATCTGCATGGCGGACCGTGCTGGAACGAATGCGGGGGCCGGAAAGGCGTGCGGGCACGTCGCGCGCGATCCCCCTCCCGGGAACAAGCAGGTTAGCTGTGCTGAACCGCGTGCCGTGCCGCCACAACAACCCCTGACCACCAAGCATCTCAGACGCCCAATCAAGTTGACTCAGTCAACTTGACTCAGTCAACTTAACTCAGTCAACTTAACTCAGTCAACTCAACCTCTGAAGTAGAGATACGCCGCCAGAATAGCGGCGACCACCACAACGGAAGCGATCACATCCACTGCATTCCAGCTGCTGCGCGATTCCTGGCGATGCTTATCGGTAATCGTGCCAAACGTCAGTCCCGATATCTTCTGGTAGTCAGGCTGCGCCGTGGCGTAGCTGACCATTACCATTACCACGGCGCAGACGATCAAAATCAGAATGCTGTAGTACTGGAAGAAGATGTTGTTGATGATCCACAACAACGAGCCCTCGGTATACTTGAAGCCCTCGATCAGTTTCACCGGGGTATCGACTGCCAGCCGGAACAACCCCAGCAGGAAACCAACGATCAGTGCCGCCAGGCAACCGGGACCATTGAGCCGTTTCCAGAACACGCCCATGAAGAAGACGACGAATATCGGCGGCGCCAGATACGCCTGGACCCCCTGCAAGTAATCGTACAAGCCTTTGCCCCCTTGGATCACCGGAATCCAGGCCAGGCCAATCAGTACCATCACTCCCGTGGCCACACGTCCAATCCACACCAATCGCTCCTGAGAGACGTTGGGATGGATTTTTGAGTAGAAGTCCATCGTGAACAGTGTCGCCGACGCGTTGAAGACGCCCGCCAGGGAACTCATCAGAGCGGCCAGCAGCCCAGCCACCACGACGCCGCGCACTCCGACTGGCAACACATTGGCGACAAGCAGTGGGAAGGCCTTCTGAGCTTGATCGCGGATCACCTGGCCATTCTCGTCCAGAATCGCCTTGCTGATCACTTGATTCTCGCCGTGCACCGCCACGGCGAAGCAAATCATGCCTGGAATGATGAAAATGAAGACCGGCAATAGTTTCAGAACGCGGCGCAAATCGAGCCACGCCGCGCTTCCTTTTCATTGGGCGCCCCGAGCGCACGCTGCACGATGTACTGATCCGTGCACCAATACCACAGACCAATGACCGGAGCGCAAAACAGCATGCTCAACCAGGGATAATTGTCGTTGAAATACCACGCCATGCGCCCCGCTTCCCTGACCGGTGCCCACGTAGCTTCCACGTTGGCGGGCACCAACGGCTTCCATAAATTGAACATCTCGCTGCCGCAAATCGCCGCAGTTCCGACCAACCTCCAATCGCCTGGAGACCGAAAATGGTGACCAATACCGAGCCCATGACGAGCACCACCGTCTGCATCGCCTCGGTGTACGCCACAGCCCGCAACCCCCCTGCCACCGTGTAAATGCCCGTCAGGACAATGACCAGAATCGACCCGATCCAGAAACTGTCCAAAGGTCCGAGCTTCATTTCCGGCAACAACACCGAAAAGACAATCCCCCCGGCAAAAATCCCCACTGCAATCTTCGTGACGACATAGGCCACCAGCGTGATCAGCGAAAGGACCCAGCGACTGGTCGAACTGAATCGCTTCTCCAGAAACTCGGGCATCGTGAACACGCGCGACCGCATGTAGAACGGCACCAGGACCCAGGCGAGCACCAGGAGGCACCAGGCATGCAGCTCGTAGTGCGCCATCGCCACGCCATCGGTGGTACCGGAACCGGCCAGCCCCACCAGGTGCTCGGACCCGATGTTCGAGGCGAAGATCGAGGCCCCGATAATCCACCAGCTCAAATTGCGGCCGGCCAGAAAGTAATCGTCCGCCGTGTCCCGGCTCTTGCTGACCACCCACCAGGCCAAGGCAAACAGCACCACGAAATAAAGGCCTACCACCAACCAGTCCAAGGGCTCCATAGTCCGCGCCTTTCAAAAATCGTTTGCGTCCCAGTCACACCGACTCTTGTCGGCAGAAATACCATGACGCGGCAGGTCCGCGCTAATGGCGGTGGCCACCACGAAACGGTGGGGAATGCCAGTGCAATGTTACTGTAATCCTCGCGCCAGGTGGTAGTACATTTCATTCCACCTGAGTTCTTTCTTGAATCCGGACAGGTCCATTCCGTCGGTGATCGTCACGATCTCGATGTTCGCCATCTCCGCAAAATCCTCCATTTGCTCGACGGTCACCGCCTGGCCAAAACTGGTGTGGTGGGCTCCGCCGGCCAGAATCCAAGCGGCCGCGGCCGTGTCCAAGTCGGGTTGAGGGACCCACAGCGCGCGGGCCACCGGCAGTTTCGGCAATGGCTCGTCGGGCGGAATGACGTCCACCTGGTTCACCACCATCCGAAAGCGACTCCCCATGTCGACGATCGAGACATTGATGGCCGGGCCACTCCGCGCGTCGAACACCAGCCGCACCGGATCCTCCTTGCCGCCAATTCCCAGCGGGTGAATTTCACAGGACGGCTGCCCCGCCGCAATCGACGGGCAAATTTCCAGCATGTGCGCCCCCAGCACTTTCTTGCCGGCCGGATCGAAGTGGTACGTGTAATCCTCCATGAAACTCACCCCCCCCTCCAACCCGCTGGACATCACTTTCATCGCCCGCACCAGCGCGGCGTGCTTCCAGTCCCCTTCCGCGCCGTAGCCGTAGCCATCGGCCATCAATCGCTGGACCGCCAGCCCGGGCAACTGCCGCAGACCATGCAGGTCCTCGAAAGTGTCGGTGAACCCCGCAAAACTCCCCTCCTCCAGGAACGCCCGCAGTCCCAGCTCAATGCGCGCCGCCTCCTGCAGTGCATCGCGCCGCTCGCCCCCGGGACGCAAAGCGGCGGCCATCCGATACTGCTGATCGTATGCCGCACAGAGCTGCTGGACGTCCGCCAGCGAAATCGCCTCGACATAGCGCACCAGATCGCCGATTCCATAGCCGTTGACCGCATAGCCGAACTGGATCTGCGCGGCGACCTTGTCCCCCTCGGTGACAGCCACTTCCCGCATGTTGTCGCCGATGCGAGCAATCCTGGCGTGCTGCCAATCGTGCCAGGCCGCCGCCACGCGCATCCATTGCCCTAACCGCCCCTGCACCTGCGGATCTTCCCAGTGACCCACAATCACCTTCCGGTTGCGACGCAGTCGACTGCACATGTAGCCGAACTCACGCCCCCCATGCGCCGACTGATTCAGGTTCATGAAATCCATGTCGATCGACGACCAGGGAATATCCCGGTTGAATTGCGTGTGCAGATGAGCAAACGGCCGCCGCAGCTCGGTCAACCCCGCAATCCACATTTTGGCCGGCGAGAACGTGTGCATCCACGTGATCAACCCGACGCAATGCTGCGCGGTATTGGCGGCCAGGCACAGGTCGCTGATCGCCTGCGGAGTCGTCAATACCGGTTTCATCACGATCTCGATCGGCAGCGCGCCGGATCGATTCAGTCCGGCCACCATCTGCCGCGCATCCGCCTCCACACGCGCCAACACCTCGGGGCCGTACAAGTGCTGGCTGCCCGTGACGAACCATACTTCCAGACAATTAAAATCAGCCACTGATCACCGCTCCCTATGAATCCGCCATTGCGCACCAGCATAACTGGACACGATTATCGAAGCTCACCCGTCCAAAGAATCCTAAAGAATGGAAGTCGTGGAGAATCGGGGCCTGGGAGCACTTGCACGGAGCGTAGCGCGCACAAAACCGCGTTCTGCCGACGAGCGACCTGTTTCGCTGACTGTAACAACTTGCCGTCACTCCACCACTCCACTCTGCCCGTAATAAGCTCCCGCTCCGTGTTTGCGTTGATAGTGCTTTTCCAAGATATACGACTCCAGCGGTGGAGCGTCCGAGCGGAGTTGCAGCGTGGCCAGCATCATCGCCGCCACCGCCTCCAGAGCCACGGCGTTCTGCACTGACTCGGCGACAGTCTTCCCCCATGTAAACGGCGCGTGCCCGGCGACCAAGACCGCCGGCATGGCGAGCGGATCCAGGTCCTTGAACCGCTCGACGATCACGTGCCCCGTGTTCGCCTCGTAAGCTTCGTCCACTTCGCGCGTAGTGAGCGGTCGCGTTACCGGCACACTGCCATAAAAATGGTCCGCGTGCGTCGTGCCCAGACAGGAAATCTCCCGGCGCGCCTGGGCAAATGCCGTGGCCAGCGGACTGTGTGTGTGCGTGATGCCGCGCACGCCCGCAAAATGCCGGTACAGAATCAAGTGCGTGGCCGTGTCCGAGGAGGGACGCAGGTCCCCCTCCAGGAGATTGCCATCCAGGTCCACGACCGCCATGTGCTCGGGCAGCATCTGCTCGTACGGCACACCACTCGGCTTGATGACCACACAGTTTCCATCGTCACTCAGCCCACTCGCATTGCCCCACGTAAGCGTCACGAGCCCGCGGGCCACCAGATCCAGATTCGCCTGACAGACGTCGGCTTTGAGTTGTTCCAACACAGCGTCACCTATTGACTGACAGCGACCGGGACTCGCGAGAAAGCGGCTGCTCCCCCACCGGAACTCTGGCACCGAGGCAGGGGTCGGGCCGAGACGCGTCTTCCCCTCCACCCACGACTCGGAACAAACTGCGCAAAACCAAGGACATTCCGCCGCGCCAAACGCGAAACAAGCATGCCATTGGTTCTGGTTCGAAGCGTTCTTCGGCTAACTCCTTCTCACGCTCTCCCGGATCGCGATCAGCTTCTTCATGACCTGGTCCAGTTGCCCGCGAAAATCGTGCGTGCCAAACGCGTCATGCGCGGTCCGATAGAGCCCATACAGTTCGGAATAGACCCGTACCGCCGCTTTGTTGGGGCGATAATAATCGGACTTCGTCCCCGTCATCTTCCGCTGGGCTTGCTCCACTGACTTGTAAGCCCCTCCCACGACGGCTCCGAAGATCGCCGCGCCCAAGGCGCACGTCTGCGCACTCCGGCTGATCTTCATGGGCCGCCCTGTTACGTCGGCATAGATCTGCATCACGAAGGCGTTCTTCTCGGCTATCCCTCCGCAATTGACCACTTCCTTGACCTTGACTCCATACTGCTCGAATCGATTGATGATGGTCAGGGCCCCGAACGCGGTCGCTTCCACTAACGCCCGGTAGACCTCGGGGGCGCTGGTGTGCAAGGTCTGGCCGACCAACAGGCCGGTCAGCAGCGGATCGACCAGAATCGTCCGGTTGCCGTTGTTCCAATCGAGGGCCAACAGGCCACTTTCACCCGGCTTGAGACGCTCGGCAGCCTTGGTCAAATTGACGTGCGGATCTCCCTGGGCCGTATACTCGGCGGGAGTCAAGTGCCTTACGAACCAGTTGAAAATATCTCCTACCGCCGACTGGCCAGCCTCCAGTCCGTACATGCCGGGAATGATCGAACCGGGAACGATGCCGCACAGGCCGGGAATGTCCGGCAGCGGACTATCCATCGGTGCCACCATCATGTCACATGTGCTGGTGCCGATGATCTTGACCAGGGTCCCCGGCTTGATCCCCGCGCCGACAGCACCCATGTGAGCGTCAAAGGCGCCCACCGCCACGGCGATGCCCGCCGGCAATCCGACCTTGCGAGCCACTTCAGCGGTCAAGTCGCCGGCCTTCCGGTCCGAACTGAGCGCCGGCGCCGCATAATGATCCCGCACGGATGCCAGCCCCGGATCCACGCTCTTGAGAAACGACTTGCTCGGCAACCCGCCCCATTGCTCGTGATACATCGCTTTGTGTCCCGCCGCACAAATGCCGCGGGGCATGGTGTCGGGATCCAAGTTTCCGGTGATGAAGCCCGGAATGAAGTCGGCCAATTCCACCCATGAATAGGCTGCGGCAAACACGCTGGGCGCCACCCGCTTACAATGGAGAATCTTCGACCAATACCATTCGCTGCTGTACGAACCGCCACACTTGGCCAGATAGCCGTCCGACGAACCGGCCGCCCGACCGGTGATCTCGGCCGCCTCGGCATACGACGTGTGGTCCTTCCACAGCCAGGCATGTGCCGACAAGTTTTTCTTCATGGCCCCCTGCAGCGCCAAGGGCAGGCCCTCCCGATCGACAGGAATAGGGGTCGACCCCGTCGTGTCGACGCCAATGCCCACCACGTTCTCCGCTGTGAAACCGCGTTGCTTCTCAGCCGCTTGAAGCGCCCCTTTGACGCACCGGTAGAAGCCCTCGATATAATCGGCCGGGTTCTGCCGCGCCAGGTTCGGATCGCCGCGGTCCAGCAGGATTCCCGCTTCACCACTCGGATAGTCATAGACGCAGGTCGCTACCTCGCGCCCATCCTGCACGTCGACAACGAGCGCCCGGACACTGTTCGTACCGTAATCGACTCCAATCGCAAACCGCTTCTTGACACGCTTGGCCATGGCTGATCACCTGCTCCAGGACTGGATGTTGTTCCCCGCCAACATCATCTCTTCAAATCTACACGAACGCTCAGCACCCCACGAGCCAATCTTGCGCAAAAAGATATCAAAGTTGCGCAGCGGCCTGTTGTGGAGGGTGCTGCCTGGTGCATAGAATATTCGGTTTGGAGAAAATGGGAGACTGGCCTTGCAGACGCCCCGCGTTGCGTTGTTGATCGAGACTGCCCGCAGCTATGGACGCGGCATGCTGCGTGGCATTGTCCGTTATAGCCGATTGCACGGCCCCTGGGCGTTTTACCTGACTCCCGGTGACTTTGAACAAGCTCTGCCGCGGATGCAGCAGTGGGGTGGGACGGGAGCGATTGCCCGCATCGAAACGGCCGCTGCCGCCAAGGCCATCCTGGCGGCCCGCGTCCCCGCCATCGCGCTCGATCTGTCCGAACAGCAACGGGCCCCCGGCAATCCACTGTCGCAGCTGAGCCAGGTGGAATCCGACTCGGAGGGCGCCGCACGGCTGGCAGCGGAACATCTGCTGGAACGCGGTTTTCGCCACTATGCCTTCGTGGGGCTGACCGGTCGCGTCTGGTCGGATCGTCGCGAGCGGAGTTTCTGCGCAGCGATTCGGCAGGCGGGCTTGCCCACCCACGTTTACCTGCCGCCGCGACGCAAGCAGGATCGACAATGGGATCGTGCACAAGGTCACCTCGCCGCCTGGCTGGCACTGCTTCCCAAACCGATCGGCTTGATGGCTTGCGATGATTATCGCGGGCGCGAGGTATTGGAGGCTTGCCGACTGGCCGATGTCCAGGTACCGGAAGAGATGGCTGTTGTGGGGGTCGATAACGATGAGCTGCTTTGCGAGCTCAGCCGATCCTCCGCTGTCGAGCGTCGCCATGAACACGGAACAAGGTGGGTATCGCACGGCGGAACTGCTCGATCAGTTGATGTGCCGCCGAGTCCGCAAACCGCGTCGTCTGGTGGTGGAACCGTTGCATGTTGTGACGCGGCGCAGCACCGACATCGTGGCGATTGAGGACCGGTGCGTGGCGGCCGCGCTGAACTTCATACATCATCAGGCCGGCCGACCCATCCAGATTGACGACGTGGTGCGTCATGTCGCCGTTTCCCGCCGGGCACTGGAAATCAGGTTTCGTGAGACACTCCACCGCACCATTCTGTCGGAAATCCAGCGTATCCGACTGCAGCGAGCCAAGCGTCTGCTGCTGGAAACCGATCTACCGCTGCCGCTGGTGGCCGAGTCAGCGGGGTTCGGCACGCCCAGCTATCTGGTGCAGGTCTTTCGGCAGCAGGTGGGCGTGACGCCGGCTCGTTACCGCCTGCAGGTTCGCACCGGCCCTGTCGACACCGCGCCTGCGCGGGAAACCAGGGCGGATGCCCATTCCAAGCAACGATGAGTGACAGGGGTCGGGCCCGTCGCGGAGGGCCATCGACGTCGTCCCACGGTCATCTGCCTTGACGAAACAAGCCATAGACCTGAAAACCATCGTTCATCAACTCCTTCAACTGCTCCGGCTTGACACGTTTTGCGGGGCGATAATACACCAGGTCGTGCAAGCGCCCCTCCACACAGACGCCCTGCCTCCGCTCAAAGTACTCCAGAATTCCCGGATTGAATGTCTCGCGCACCTGCGACTCCTGCGGTCCGCGCAACAGAAAGGCCTTGGAGAACGCGGGATGGGAATCGAAGTCGATATCCTGCGATCCGAATAGCTTGCCGACTGCGTGAAAGAAACTCTGCGGCCGCATTTCGAAGAACGGAAGACTCAAGTCCGCGGACCGGAAAAAAGCCACTGTCTGATGGTAGGTATGCGAGTTCTTTCCGCTGCCGGTCGTGTAACGGTAATCGAACACTCCCAGGACCACCTCCTCCGTTTCCCCGTGGATCATATTGGTAATCCGCCTGGAACGTCCCCGGGAGAAGAGGGGGAGATCCGACAACTCGGCCACCAGTCCCGGATCGCCATCTCGATAGAAAGTCAGCCCCAGTTCATCCGCCACTTTCTGCAGTGCTTCGCGGCGTTTCTTCTCGGCAAAGACATTCGCGGCCCAGCCCAATCCAACGAGGAGAGCGATCCCGCCGAAAATCAGCAGGGGTATCGGGATACCGAACAACATGAGCTGCGATTCTCCTGTGTAAAGGGGGACCAGGCGAGGATCAACTGACTTCGCATTCCGCTCGCTGCTTCGCCTCGCTCTGCTTCTGCTCTTCGATTTGCCGTTCCAACGCTAAGATCTGGCGCTGCAGCGACGCGATCTCCGCTTGCTTCTCCTCCAACAGCAGCCGCAATTTCCGCAACTGTTTCTCGGGACCGATGCGCAGGACCTTGTTGAGCAACTGCAGAATCAGCAGCGCTCGCAAGGCCCGCATCACCAGTCCACGCAGGCGGTAGAGGCGTCCCATCTTCGACAACTGCTGGATCTTCGCCAAACGGGCGACGCGTGTCGCTCGCACGATGCGCAACGAACGGAGAAAGGAAATGACGGGCAACAAGATAATCGCCAGATCCAGCCAGTGCTGCCGGCAATACTTCCATTTTTTTTCCGCCACCGACACCATCACGATGAACTCGGCTGCAAAGGCAAACCAGATCAGCGCCATGCTGACGTGCAACAGCAGCTGCAGCCAAGGGCGTGTCTGGACCTGGTGTTTCATGCCCACATCCACCAACAACACCGGCAGGATCGTCAGAGCGATCAGGATCATCGGCACGCTGAACAGCTTCTCTAAACGTTCTCGCAACACATCATTAACTTCTTGCCAACCGAGCAGCGGGAACCAGATCCTTCCCTGCATGTCGGCGTGCCGTGCACACATCCGCAGCGGAGGGCAGAGACAACCCAAGAGATTGGCATAGCGCCGCCGCCAAAAAGGCTGCGTGCGATCGCGGTAGGCGTATTGCGCCAACAGTTCCAGCAGGAAGATCGGCCACATCAACTCGAGCATCAGCAGGCAGTCGTAACCCGACTCCATCGCCGTTTCGACCGAAATCCAGCAATGAACTCCCGTCTGCTCACCCCCAAACGACTGGTCAATCGACTCGCCCTCCTGGGGCGTGAAGACCATTGGCACATCGACCCACAGAACGACCAATATCGTGACCACAACCAGGAACGCGAGAGACAGGCAGAACATCGGCAGCGCGGTTACCTTCGCCACACGTTGCCGAAAATCGTCACTCGCCTGAAACACTCCCCGGCCCCCCAATCATGCTCCGAAATCGCTCACCGGCCACTTACGAAGGACTCACCGGATGGTCCAATCACCTGGTGGTCAAATTGACCTTTCGCAACACCCTTGTCAACCCGCGGCACACCTCCACGCATGCCCTGCCGGCTGCGCCCCCCCCAAGCGAACGCCCGCCGTCGCCTGTCAATGCTCAGCCGCCATTTCGAGTTCGCCGATCGGCGTTCCATATCACCATGGGGGACAGCGCCAGCATCAGGCAGGCCGTGTAATAGAGCGGATAGCAGACGAAACCGTTGATGGGATCCGAATCGACAAAGCGCCAACGTGCCACGGCCATGTCCGAGATGTAGAAGATGGCGGCCGCCGTCAACGTAAACGGCCAACGCGTGCCGGCCGTCGCTCCGGACGCTATCACCATCACGGAAATGACTACCATGTATCCCACGACCAAGGGAAGCTCCCGGTGGGCGACGTGAGGCAGGAGCCAGAGTGCCGTGAGCAGGGTGCTGGCGATCACAAGTGGACCGAGGATCACGAGCCGGCGAAGGACGACACCCGGCCACAGAAACCCGGCCACAAAAAACAGATGGGCCAGCAGGAAACTGAGCGCGCCGAATTCAAACTGAGTCAGCCCTAAATAATCTCCCAGCCAACAGAACACCAGCCCCCACAGCACGGCGGAAGCGGTGGTTGTGCGACAGAGCCACCAGGCGCAGGCCGCCACGAACACAAAACCCGTGGAGGCCGTCAAAGCCCAAGTCCGTGCCGACCAGGCGAAGGGCAAGCGATCGCGAGCCAGTAATCCCACCACGCTCAGGGCCGTGATGGCGATGGCTGCCGCAATACTGCCACGGGCAAGCGCGGGCCACTTGCATGTGTTACGAGCATCTGCCAAGAAAACTCTCCCGCGCCATGAAACGTCTCCCGCCACACCCTGGCGAGCGTGGAAAACGGCTTCAGCACATCGCTCCCGGACACCGCTCGTGAGGCCCCTGAGGCTCGTGCTTGTGCGGCCATTCGTGCCGTGCCACCTGCTCGCCAGCCTGAAACACGCAGAGAGCCTCGTCAGCCATCTTGCGCAGCTTCGCGATATCGTCCTCGGAAAGTGGACGATAGCCCTTCCCGGCCACCTGGCCTTTCTCGGCCAGGTCGAGCCACGCCGGTGGTACTCCCGCCACCACGGCGGGCTGCGAAAGAGTGAAGCGCATGGCGAGATTGATATCTTCCTGGTCTTCCAGGGTGCGGTACCACCACTGCCGAGGCCGGTTCTCGCTGTTCTTGCCTTTCAGGTTCTCCGGCCAGTCGCCGCCTGACATCGGCTTGATGGCCACGACCGCCGCGCCTTGCTGTTCGGCCAACTCCAGCACCTTCTTGCCAAACCCGAATCGAAACAGCTCCACGAAATTGATGGGGAACATAACCGTGTCAAATGGATACTGCTGCATGGCAGCCAATGCGGCAGCAGTCGTGTGCGCCGAAAAGCCCAGGTGACGGACTTTCCCCTCTTCCTTCGCTTTGAGAAGAGTCTCCATGGCCCCGTTGGGAGCAAACGCCACTTCCACATCTTTTTTTGGATCCACGAGACAGTGGAGCTGATACAGATCGAAGTAGTCGGTCTTCAGCAGTTTCAGGGAATTCTCCAGCTCCTGGCGCGATTCGTCTTTCGTGCGTTTGTTGGTTTTGCAGGCCAAAAAGATGGAATCTCGCCGAAAATCTTCGATGGCGGCGAACGCCTCACCCATACGCGACTCACATTTCGTATTGGCGTACGCTGGCGCGACATCAAAGTAATTGACGCCGTTTTCCAGGGCCTTGCGAATCGATGCCGTGTAAACCTCCGCATCCGCATGGTCTTCGCGCAGGGCAAAACCCGGGTAAGCGACAATGGAAACCTTCACACCTGTACGTCCCAGGACACGCCTCGGCATACCGGCCACGGTGTCCACAATCTCCTTGCCTGCCGCCAGTCGCGGAACATAAACACTCTGCCCGACAACTCCAGCGCCAATCGCTACGGTCTGCAAGAAAGCACGTCGTTTCATGATCAACTCCCGCACCGCATGTGAGTGAATCGTCTGTGAATCAATCCTGACCTGGTGGCGGCCAAGAGGAAGGCAATCCCGGAGCGAAGTCGATGCTCGTCGCGGAGCTTGCCGATTGACCGGTATGCCCAGCCCCCCCTCTAGCAGAACCACCCAGCCGCCATCGGCGGCAGGCGAAGCCGCCACCCCTCCGTCGCCTGATTGTCGCAGGATCCCCGGCAGAATTCAATTCACATTGGCGCCACGAGACTCACGATGGACGAACGAACATCGAGCGCACCTGGTGCTCCGCCAGTATTCTGAATCTGGGGTCGAGTGGCACTGGCAGCAAACGGAGCGCGATGTCGGCGCTCAGAAGGACGAAAACCGGGAAATCGCGAAGCCCACGTGCGGTCCACTTTTCACTTTTCACTTTTCATTCGGCACTGTGCACTTTCTACGAACCGCCCTGGAGCATTCACCGTCGAATATTCGCCATGGATCCTGCACCATTGTCGTCGTCCCACCCTTGCACGGGGCCTCCATTTCCCGCCGGCCAGGCCAACCAAATCCACCTGCTTCCTCGCGGCAGTTACAGCCAAACCGCTCAACGGTCACTCGATTTCGGGTTTCGGGTTTCGGATTTCGGAAATACCATGTCTGACTCGCCCCTGGCCCCAGACAGCTGGCGACCCGGGATCGCACGACTCCGTCTAGCCCAGGAAGCGAATCAGCAGTTGGGCACCAATGGTCATCATGACCAGCGCGGCCGGGTAAGCGGCGGCGTAGCTGATGACCGGCACGTCGCAGTCGGTCTTGCCGGCCACGCTACCGATCCCGGCGGTGGAAGTCATGGCCCCGCACATCCCGCCCAAGGCCTGCATCACGTCCATCCTCAGCGCGTAACGGGCGATGCAGAAACCGACCACCAACGCCACGACGGTCACTATGACGCTCATCACAAAGGGCGTGGCTCCGTACCGTTCGACCATCGACACGAACTTACCTCCGGCCTGATAGCCGGCTGACGCGAGGAACAGTGCCAGTCCGATCGACTGCGTGAACATGCGGGCGGCGATCGGCATGTGCCCCACGATGCCCATGAAACGCCCGAAATGGGCGAACAGCAGCCCGGCCAATAAGGGACCACCAGCCAATCCCAACGAGAACTCACCGAGCCCCGGAATGCGTAGCGGAATCATGCCGACCAATATTCCCACCACCAGGCCCAATCCCAACGACATGAGGTCGGTTTCATGCAAGCGCCGCATGCGATGGCCAGCCGCCTGCTCGAACGCCTTCAAACCTTCGGGCTCGCCCACCACCGTCACTCGATCGGCCATGGCAAATGCCGTGGTGGCGTTCGGCACGAAGTCCACACCGTAGCGTTCGATCCGTGCCACCGTCACTCCGTATTTGGATCGCAGATGCAAGTCTCGCAGGGGCCTGTTCACCATGCGAGTACTGGTGACAACCACGATCGCCCTGTCTCGATCGGCATTGATGACAACCTTGGCATCGCTGGCCTCGCCCAGGATCATGGTCATCATCTCGGCCGTGTTTGCATCGGTCACCAACAAGACTACCTGGCCATCTTCGAACACGTGATCGGGACGGATGGGGACGAGTTGATCACCGTGCAGCACTCGCGTGATCTGACCGCTCACCTGGTCCAGCAGACGAAGGTCGTGCAGACTCTTGCCGAAGACCGCCGGGTTGGAAATGCGGACCAGAAACCGGTCGATCCGGTTCTTGGCATCCAATCGCCGCTGCAGGCCATCCCCCAGCATCGCCATGTTGATCCGCAGCAGCTTGGGCAGAAACTGCACGAAAACTACGACCCCCACCACACCCACCGGGTAGGCCATGCCATAGCCGATGGAAACGACCGAGCCCTCCTGTCCAGCCAACTGTGCCGCTTCCATCCCGGACGCCAGGGCCGGAGTGCTGGTCATGGCTCCGGCAAAAACACCGGTGGCAAGATCGCCCGGCACATTCAGCAGCCAGCTGAGCCACCACGTTGTGAGCGCTCCGACCACCACCGTGACGATGCCCAGCAACGCCAGTTGCCGCCCCTGATCGCGAAACGCTCGAAAGAATGTCGGACCCGCTCCCAAACCCACGGCGTAGACGAACAACACCAGCCCTAGTTCGCCGATACCGTCCGGCATCCGCCAATCCTGCTGTTGCCCCAGATGCCCAAACACAAGTCCGGCAAACAACACGCCGCTCGTTTCGAACGACATACCGGCGACCCGGATGGACCCGAGTCCCATTCCGCATGCGATGATCAGGAAGCAGAGAATCAGCGGGTTATCCCGCAACGCCGCACTGATCGTCCCCCACAAACCAAGCGTTTCGGGCTCCGCGGCGGCGTTGGCTCCCATCAGCCCGGCCGTCAAACAAAGCACCAAAACGGTCGGCGCGAACAGTCTAACTCGATCTGCATATCGAGAATGGGGGGTAAGAAAAGGTACCATCGTGGTTCACAGTGCAGATGTCAGCGCACAAAAGGCTGGATATCGTCCTGATCCGTCCTCATGACAGCATCACGTTGGCCCCCCTGCAACGTACACGGGGGAGCACGACTCGCTCGGCAGCTGGTCTTCACAGCTGGCCTTCACAGCTGGTCTGGGCAGCTGCCTGGATACCATCCGAAATCCGGCCACCTGCCATTCATGCGTCCGCAGCGGGCAGGTTCCGTGACACGGTGGCTCGAGCAGTGTTATCCGCGGCGTGCCGCAACGCTTCCGGAAACTCTAGCTGGTTCCGCCATCTTGTCCAGCCGCTGCCGGAGCGGAATCTTCTCTTTCGCGAGGGGACCCACTAAGATTCACACCGGCCCGCAAGTGTGCCGGCAAGTGGCACGCAGAACGGAGCACGGCCACTACCCCACACGGCGGATAGTGGAACATTTTTGTCCCCTCACGACAGGTTTGGTATGCCATGAAGGTTTGGCCCGGACGACCCTATCCGCTGGGAGCCACCTGGGACGGTCGCGGCGTGAACTTCGCCCTGTTTTCCGCCCATGCCTCCCGTGTCGAGCTATGCCTGTTCGACCGGGTCACGAAATTCGAAACCGATTGCATTCCGCTGCGTGAGCAGACGGACCTGGTATGGCACTGCTATGTGCCGGGCGCGCGGCCGGGACAGTTGTATGGCTATCGCGTGCACGGCCCCTATGATCCAGCCAATGGCCACCGCTTCAATCCGCACAAGGTGCTGGTCGATCCGTATGCCAAGCTCATTGGACGCGACATCAGGTGGTCGGATGCCATGTTTGGGTATCGCATCGGAGACCCGCTGCAAGACCTCTCGCTTGATAGCCGCGACAACGCCGAAGACGCGGCCATGGCGGTCGTGATTGACCCGCGATATCGGTGGCACCGCGATCACCCTCCTCGCACCCCTTGGCACGAAACGGTCATCTATGAAGCGCATGTGCGCGGCCTGACGTGGCGGCATCCGGACGTTCCGCCACACCTGCGCGGGACCTACGCCGGGCTGGCTTCGCCCGCCATGCTCCGCTACTTCCGCAAGCTGGGTGTCACGGCCGTGGAACTGCTGCCGGTCCATCATCACGTCGACGATCGCCACCTCGTCCAGCGCGGTCTCACGAACTTCTGGGGTTACAATACACTCTCGTACTTCGCCCCAGACACCCGCTACGCCGCCTCGCCTCGCCAGGCCGTGAGCGAATTCAAGCAGATGGTGCGCCGCCTGCATCGGGCCGGTCTCGAGGTGATCCTGGATGTGGTGTACAACCACACCGGCGAAGGCAACCAACTGGGCCCCACCCTGTCGCTGCGCGGCATCGACAATGCCTCGTATTATCGCCTCGTACACGATCAACGTCGCTACTACAACGACTTCACCGGTTGCGGCAACACACTCAACATGCTCTGCCCGCACGTAT
Source organism: uncultured Planctomycetota bacterium (assembly GCA_963802295.1). Classification (GTDB taxonomy): domain Bacteria; phylum Planctomycetota; class Planctomycetia; order Pirellulales; family Pirellulaceae; genus JAJRVM01. The sequence goes on from CAWDIM010000029.1 coordinate 290,846, forward strand.
TGCAGCTGATCATGGACAGCCTCCGTTACTGGGTCACGGAGATGCACGTGGACGGTTTCCGTTTCGACCTGGCCAGTACGCTGGCCCGCGAACTGCATGCGGTGGACCGACTGGGGGCCTTTTTCGACATCATCCACCAGGATCCCGTCCTGTCGCAGGTGAAGCTGATTGCCGAGCCCTGGGACCTCGGTGAAGGGGGTTACCAGGTCGGGAATTTTCCGGTCCTCTGGACGGAGTGGAACGGCAAGTATCGAGACACCGTCCGCCGCTTCTGGCGCGGCGATGGCGACGCCGTATCCGAGTTTGCCACGCGACTGTGCGGCAGCAGCGACCTGTACGAACATAGCGGCCGCAAACCGTACGCTTCCATCAACTTCGTGACCTCCCACGACGGATTCTGCTTGCGCGACCTGGTCAGTTACAACGACAAACGCAATGCCGCGAACGGCGACCAGAACCGGGATGGAGATTCGCACAATCTGAGCTGGAACTGCGGTGTGGAGGGAGACACCGACAATCCCGCGATAGAGCGACTGCGACAGCAACAGCTCCGCAACTTCCTGGCAACCCTCATGCTCTCGCAAGGCGTACCCATGATTCGCGGCGGTGACGAGCTGGGTCATACGCAACGGGGAAATAACAACACCTATTGCCAGGACAATGAGCTCAGCTGGATCAACTGGCAGCTACAAGGCTGGCAGCGCCAGTTGCTGGACTTCGTATCGCAGATGACGCGTCTGCGCGCGAAACACCCCGTGCTGCGGCGCAGGCAGTTCTTTCAAGGACGTCCCATCTGTGGCGACTCGACCAAAGACCTTGTCTGGTTCACGCGGCACGGCAAAGCCATGACGCCGGCCGATTGGCGGATGGCCCGCGCGCGCGTGTTGGGTGTCTGCTTGAACGGCCAGATCGAGGAAGTCGACGAGCGAGGAGAGCCGATTTCGGGCAGCACGCTGCTGATCTTCTTCAGTGCCGAGGATGGCGAGATTCGCGTGCGACTGCCGGAAATCGCCCAACGACAGTTTTGGCGTCCCATTGCCGATACGGCCCGCAATGGGCAGTTGCCCCGTCGCTGCCGCGGTGGCGCTCCTTACACTTTGTTGGGGCGGTCCTGCGTCGTGTTCGAATTGCGCCAGACCCTGGCCAAGATGGTCCAACAGTTCTTCACCCGGCAGACCGCTACCATGCCGCTGAGCGCCCCGAGTCGAGCCTTGCCCGGCAATGGTGCATGAGAATGCGTCGACCGGGGATCATCTTCTGGCCCCCCACCCGAGGCCGGCTCGACAACGGGAACCTGCACCTGCCGTCGTTACCGATCGCCTGAGTTCCGGTGGCGCCGTCCGACAAATGCGGTGAGGACCAATCCGAGCAGTAATCCGATGGCGATCGTTCCCAAGAACAGATGGGGCGAGTGCTTGTGCTCGAAACCGTGCTCGAGGTTGACTCCAAAGACCGCTGTCAGAGTGGCAATGGGAAAAAAGAAGGCGACGAGCATATTCAAGCGATGCGATGCGACCAATATATGGCGACTGGCCTGCGCCTGCTCTTCGGCACGTTTCACCACCGCGTAATCCAGAGCGTTCTTCGTCTCCCCATACAACAACTCGGCATTGCGTTCGATGGTGTAAGCCCGGTCGCGCATGTTGATGATATCAGGGTCGTCGGGGCAGAGCTTCCTCGCTTCCTGCAGCACAAGGTGCAGGTTGCGCGCGGAACGATAGACTGGTGCCAGGTCTTCCAGCACCTGGAAACATCGGTCCGCCGTTGTGGCTTGCTCCTCTTCCCGATCCAGTCGGGCAATAATCTCCTCGTACTCTTCAATGTGCTTGGCCAGCGACCGAATCCCCACTCCAAGATCCTTGGAGGTCCACTCGCCTTGTGGATTGCGCCAGAAGAACCGTCCGTGGCGTTCGGCGTCTTGGGACTTGGGGGGAGCGTGCAGCACCAGCAGCAGATGGCCTTCCTGAAACATGACTCGCTGCCGGCCGACGCTACTGCCCAGCCGGCTGCGAATGCTCTCCGGAATCTGCCATGTCGCGGGGATGATCATGGTTGGCATGCGACTCTCCCATTTCAGAGCAGGGTGAACGTGCCGGCACGGCGGGTGGCGACACGCAATCGACGACGCGACGGCATTATAGTCGTCGTCGGCGTGGTCTGCACGCGGAGAGCATGTTGGAAACGGGAATCGCCGTTCTCCCCAGCAGGAACTGGAGTGACGGGGATGCCGCACAATCGGCGAGAATTTCATTTGACGTACGGTGTCAGGCGGCGCGATTCCAGCGCGTCCGGTGGCGATTCGCCCCCGCCTCCACGGCCGCCAATGCATCTGGCAGGAAACCGAAATTCCGAAAGCCGTCGACCCCCACACGGCTGCGACTCATCTCAGAGCGACACTCCTCCAGCGGCCGAGGGCCCTGGGGCAGGAGCGCGAAGCACTGATACCCAAGCCGGCCGAGGTAATTCGTCACGCGATCCAGCTGCCCACCACCATTTCGGTGGTCTTCACATTCCAGCAACAACACCGGCTGGTCCTCGATCAGCATACGTTCGCCGCCCCGCAGCACCTCCAACTCGTGCCCTTCGACGTCGCACTTGATGAAGCCGACCGGCCGATCCTCGCTTTCGTCCAAATACTGATCCAGCGTGGTCGTTTTCACGTTCAATTCGTCGTAACCGTACGGATGATCTCCTTCTATCAGCGAAGTCATGCCGTGGTACTCGTTTCGCGGACGGTACAGAGTGCGTGCACCGGCCCGATCCGAAAGCGCTTTCTCGACCACGGCCAACTGCGGCAAGTAGCAGATCTCGCGAATCTCCCGGAGATACGCAGCCAGCTCGGGCAAAGGCTCAAACGCCAGAATGCGTGCCCCCAAACTTGTCCTGCGCGCCATCCAATAGGTAAACGCTCCCTTGTGAGCGCCGATGTCGATACCGGTTCGCTGCGGCTGGTAGTAGCGCAGCAGGAAGGCGACTTCCGCACGCTCCACACGCAACCGATACCGCCATCCCCGATGGGCGAAACGGAGCCGCTCATAAGTCCGCCGCAGCCAGGCCGGCATGTTGACCTCCGTTTGTCGTGAATCTGGTGGCACGTCTCGGCGAGCCGCTCTGTGGTGGCCCGCCCGACGTCATAAGGGCACGGCATACCTCTCGTGCAATACGATGTCCAAACGTGGAGCACCGACTCCCCAAGCAACGACGGCACACCGACAGCGAATCTCCGAACCGGCTCGACCATCCTGCTCGCGGACCGAGCATGGCACGAGGGAACTCCCGGGGCGCAGCAGTGCGACTGTTTATCGCCACTGTGCACTCGCGTCGGCGGCAGACTGGCGATGCGGCGACGAGACTCAAGGTGCCGGATTCTAGCGGCGGATTTCACCCCCCGCAAGGTCGAAATCCAGACAATTCAAGCGTTGTTGTTTCGGATTTTCCCAGCCATGCGCGCACCGTGCGAGCATGCGATCGACTTACACTCGAACGAGCCGCTTTCCCCACGCTCGGGCGAGCACAGCCAACATTGCGAAACTATGGATTCGTCACGCCCTGCACTCGCATCTTCACCGCGTACAAGTACTCGGACGCGGTGATAAACAGAGTCTTCTGGTCTTTGCCGCCAAAGCAGACGTTTGCAGTCCAGCGAGCTTCGATCGGAATGTGCTTGATCTTCTCTCCTTGCGAGTTGAAAACGGTCACTCCGTCGCCCGTCAAATAGACGTTCCCCTCGTTGTCGATCGTCATCCCGTCGGACCCCAGGCCGCAGAACTGCTTCTTGTTCCGCAAGGATCCATCTGGCTGAATCTCGTAGACGTACGTCTTGCCGGCTTTGATATCCGCCACGTACAGTGTCTTGCCGTCAGGAGTCCCGATGATTCCGTTCGGCTGCTGCAGGTCGTCGATCACGCGCACGACCCTGTTTCGTTCCGGTGTGACGAAATAAACTCCCTGGCAACTCTGTTCCATCGGACCACGGTTCCAGTAATCTCGCTTGTAGAACGGATCGGTGAAGTAGATTCCACCGTCGGGACGGATCCACAGATCATTGGGAGCATTGAGCAACTTGGCTTCGTAGTCCTTGACGACCACTTGGGCCGTGCCATCTTTGCCGATGCACCACAACTCGTTCTTCTCATCGGCGCAAGCCCAGAGGTTGCCGGCCCTGTCAAAGTACAAGCCGTTCGATCGACCACAGGGGTGCATGAAGGTCGACAATTTGCCGTCGACGGACCATTTCATGATGCGATCATTGGGTTGATCGGTGAACAGCACGTTCCCTTCCGAGTCACAGGCAGGTCCCTCGGTGAACTTGAACGTGTCCGACAGTCGTTCGACGGTGGCACCGGGCGCCGTGATGTCACCCGGCGCGACAACCTCGTCGGCTGCCAGTCTGGCAGGAGCATCGAACAGGGTCAGAGCAAATAGAATCGCGCAAAGACGACATGACACGAACGGAGCGAACAGCGGGTGTCTCTTCATGTTGACCTCTCCTTGACAAATGGGTGCACAAACCGGCGCCGGGGCTCAGGTCGATCGAACAGTGCCACCAGTATCGCCGGCGAACCTCGACCGGCACGCCTCTCGCTCAACACTCCGACGCGCGTTGGCAGCGGTCTGTTCCCAGACGATTATAGCAGGCGCCGCACCGCGATGCGGCAGGGGAGTACCTCGCGGGCCATGATTCCCGCCATGTGACAACGATGCTGCCACCATCACCCTGCTCCTGCCGGTGCTGGGGGAGGGGCCGCGCGCCGACTCTTTGTCCAGCCATGGCCGCCGCATTCAGAGCGTTGCATGTCGGGTCTCGCATTTGCTCGCACGCCAGACGCACGTTACACGCTGAGACACGACTCGCCGCATCATTTTCCGCCGAGCGAAAACAATTGGGATGCCGTCCGCAAATACATCACGCCCCCCGCCACGGCCGGCGTGGCAAAGCTCGCCTCTCCCAACGGCACGCGTCCCAGCAACTCGTATTGTTCCGACGCCGCGATCACAACCACCGTTCCCTCCTTGTCGATACAATAGAGTCGTCCACTGACGCACACCGGTGACCCAAAGAAGTTGCCACCCACACGCTGCTGCCACACCAACTCTCCTGTCCGCGACTGCAGACAGGAAACCACGCCCGTGTCGGCCCACAGGAACAGCAACCCCCGGTACACAATCGGCGTCGGGACCAAAGGAACCGACTTGGTGACCTCGTAGACCACTCGCCCCACCTCGCCATCAAGCTCCGGATTCGAGCGGACCGCGATCGCCAAGGCGCCGCTGGATCCGTGTCCATAACCGCCGATGACCAGGTCGTCCGCCAGAATCGGTGAGCCAACACAGCGGTCGGGAAATACGTCGGTGACCTCCCAGTTCACCCGGCCAGTGGCCAGATCGACCGCCGAGATCCCATGGCTGGTGCTGGTAAAAATCAACTCGGGTCGATCGTCCCGGCCCACACGCAGGCAGGGAGTAGAATAGGAGGCCAGCGTCGTACTGCGAGCCAATTGCCAGCGATCTTCGCCCGTCTTTCTGTCAACCGCCGCGACAAAACTGGCGCCGATCGGTCCGTCCGGGTTTTCGTGCCCGATGATACGCCCCAGTAACTGCATGTCCTCCTGCATGTTCGAGAGAATCACCATATCCCGCTCAATCACCGGTGAGCTGCCACTGCCGTGTGGACCGACAAACGGACCAAGATTCCTCTGCCACAGCGTCCGGCCGTCCGGATCCAACGCCATCAGTCGCACTTCGTCAGGCGTTGTCCAGTTGACGACGACGCCCTGGTCGTCGGCCGCGGGAGTCGCCGTGGCGTAGCAGTTCGAGGGATGCTGGGGAAATGGCTGCGAGTCGAAGTCGCGTCGCCAAATGACGCTACCGTCCGTCGTGCGCAAACACAGCACGAAGCGTTGGGCCGTCTGGGCGTCGCCAGCCGTGATGTAGATCCGATCACTCCAAATCACCGGGGATGAATGGCCGACACCCGGCAAGCGAATCTTCCAATTGTAGTCCTCGCCAGACCAGGTCTGTGGAATGGCCACAGCATCGCTCTGCCCTTCACCGTTGGGACCACGCAATCGTGGCCAGTTCGACTGTGCATTCGCCCCGTTGCAGAGGACCCAAGTCAGAACCGCACATATCCAGTATCCGTGTCTCATCGACATCTCCCGGCACCTGAGATCAAGGACTACGGCCGAGCACCGGTCCCGACGCCCCGCTACCACACTCCGACACCCATCCGCGGCAGTGATTCTCGGTCACTCGATCCGCCGCTGCAACCGGCCACGTCGCCTATCCGTCACCACCCGATGGGGCGACCAATGCCGCCAATAGATAATACCACGATTAGGCATAGTCGTAGTACAATGGAGTCGCGAATCGATCATTTGCAGGTTTTGGACATTTGGTTGTGTTTCGGCTTGGGGATTGGCGATTCAACCCGACGAATGCGGAGGTCGGCTCATGGGTATCCAAGTAGCCTGCCAGTGCGGGTTCCACAAAGAGGTCCCGGACGACTGGCGAGGGACGCGGGTCAAATGCAAATGCGGACGCAGTTTTGTGATTGGCGACGAGGGGGGGATCATGGAACCGCCGGTCGCCGCCCCGCCACTGCGCCATACGCCAACTCAACCAACGGCGCTGCCGGTCCCCTCACCCGCTGCGACACTCGCGTCAGGAACCGACGAATCGCCGTTTTCGAGCCCTGCCGTAAATAAGTCCGTGGCGGCGATCTATCGCTCGCGGCATAATCGATCCCAACGGCGCAGAAGCATTGTTCTCGTCCTCGGCGCGCTGGTTTCACTGGCCTGCCTCATCGCCTTGGCGGTCGTGCTGCCGGAGCAGTTTTCGTCGCGTGGCCCTGGCCAGTCCCAAGTCGCGGAGGCACCGCCGACGGCCGACTCTGCCGCCGATTCCGCGGCAAATGAAACTGGCGATCCGTCACCCACTATTCCCGCGACCAATACCACAACTCAGGCACCAGCGGCTGACGGCGATATGACGACTGAGGATGGCAGCGAAGTGTCAGCCGAACCCGACCCGAGCGGCTTATCGGATGCCACCGGCCGCCTGCAATCCCGCATCGCCGAACTCATCGAATTGGGTGCCGATGATGGACTGCTCCTGACTGGCATGTTCGGCGACGAATTTCAACAACTCGCCATGACGAGCGATCAGCAGGCCAAGATCCAGGAGCTCGTCGCACAGCTCAAGAGCAAAGAGGAAGGACTCGTGGCGGGAACAGTGGAATTGGAGCAGTGGTATGCCGATGGGGAAAAAATCGGTACCGAATTGCTGGCGGCGCTGACCGAAACTCAACAGCGGCAGCTCCGGGAGCTGATTGAGCGGGAGACGATCACGCGCATTCGGTTCGAGGATTACGCGGCGCGCCTCCGACCGGAGTTGCGAATCCCGCGTGTCTCCTGGAAAATCGAGGCCGATGGCGTGAGCTTCCCGGAGATCGACGCCTGCTCGCTGTCCGGACCGGCCCTGAGTGGCTGGTATCGTTCGCAAACGGACAGCGGGATTCTGGCCTTGTCCAACCCCTCGCCTTCACAAGCCGACGCCATGCTCGTTCAAGTCCACAACCTGAGCACGGATCAGCTGTTGGGAACGTGCGAGATGCCACAGACCGGGCTCGGCCCCACAACGATCGTCTCACCCGATGGCCAATATCTGGCCGTGAATAGGAATCTTGGCGAAGGCCTCTCCAAGGTCGAAGTCTGGTCGACGAAAACGGGCACGTTGCTGGCCAGTCAACCGATTCCACAATCCGATGGCGAGCCCCCAACGCCCCCTTATTCACTGCGCGACTGTGTTGCCAAGCAGGTGCTCGCCATCTCCGGTAAGGGATACTGGATATGGAATGTCGAATCGGGCGATACGCGCGAGGTGACTTTTCCGGATTGGATCGCCGACAATTTGCCGCAGTCTGCCATGAGTCCCGGCGGGCGCTACCTGATGGTCGCCCATCCCCATGCACAAGTCATCGATTCCAACACTTACCACTTTCTGGAAATCTGCGTTTACGAAGTCGAGACTGGCGACTTGCTGGGAAACCAGATCCTGGCGACCGATTACCGAGCAATGCGCGTGGGCGCAATGGCGTTGAGCAGCGACGGTCGAGAACTCGCACTGCTGTGGGATGTGCCCGCGCCCGAACCCAAACGAATGCTCCTGCACCTGAGTGCCACCAACGGCGACCTGATCCGTACCGTGGACGGTCTTCCGACATCCCTGGAAGGCGATGCCGGATCGCATGAACTGCGACAGCGCGAACTGATCTGGCTACCGGATAAGAGCGGTTGGATCGTCAATTTGCAGAAGCTTGTTGAGTCTGAATCAGGGGCACAGATCGATATCGAACTGCCCAAACTGGAACAAGCCAACCCGGCCGGCACAAACGATCTGGAGACGATCGTCGAAGCCGTCCCCGCCACGAACGGTCGTTTGCTGCTGATTATCGCCCGGCGCTCGAGCGAACCGCAACCGTCGGTTCAGGTGAGAAGTCAGTTCGTCGATCTGCCCAAAATGGGACCGTTCATGTAGGCCAGGGTGATGTGCACGAACCATGAACGAAGGAGGCGTCTATGAAACTCGTGATGGGAACGGCTCTAGTCTCACTATTGTGTTCTGCTCTGCTGCTGGCAGAAGATGAACCAAAGTAGCTGTAGCTGTAGGGTGTGCCAAGCTCGCCGGGTCAAGCTCGCCACCGTCGACGACGATTTCGGCGAGCGCCGGCACACCAGAATGCGTTCGGCACAATATCGTGCACCTCGGGCGTCAAAACGTCGGCAACCAGCTGTGGCGGCAGTTCGTTGACCGGCTACGACAGCTGCCAGGAACAGCACGCATGTTGGTGTGCCGGCGCTCGCCTTCTGAGCCATCACCAAGGCAACGCGCGTATCAGGCGAGCTTGTCACACCCTACCGCTTCTGCCGTTTCGGGGGACGTAGCTGTAGTAGCTGTAGGGTGTGCCAAGCTCGCCGGGTCAAGCTCGCCACCGTCGACGACGATTTCGGCGAGCGCCGGCACACCAGAATGCGTTCGGCACAATATCGTGCACCTCGGGCGTCAGAACGTCGGCAACCAGCGGTGGCGGCAGTTCGTTGACCGGCTACGACAGCTGCCAGGAACAGCACGCATGTTGGTGTGCCGGCGCTCGCCTTCTGAGCCATCACCAAGGCAACGCGCGTATCAGGCGGGCTTGTCACACCCTACCGCTTCTGCAGTTTCAGCCCACTAGCCGAGTCGATGATCAGTGGCATGGTCCTTGCCCTGTACATGGCTCGTCATCGCCACGCAGTCGGTCTTTTTCGGTGAATGGGACCCACGGACGCTACTACTGCCACAAGTGCCACTCACGAGGAAATCCGCTGGAGCTGTGGGCGGCCGTCCAGCGTACCACGTTCTACGATGCTGCCATCACGCTCTGTCACGCCCTCGGCCGCGAGATCCCCTGGATTCATCGGGGGTGATACCGCAGGGTGACGATCACTGATTCACAACCATTGCCCCTCACCCCTCTAACTCGAACATGTACGACACAAGCTGACGATTCGGCCAGGGCAAGTGACGAACTCCGAGAGCAGACTGGCACCAGATCCACATGTCCAGCTCGCGATGACCTTGACCCTGGGACAATGAACTCGCCACAGGTCGTCACGGACAACGGAGGTAGACCGTCAGGGTGATTGGAGGTCACTTGCCTCTTGCCATGTACTCAACCGGCGGGTGGTGATCCCGAGGCCGTGTCGCGTCGGGAACCATCCGCCATGCCCAGCCCGATGAGGTATCTGCAGCGCGTTCTGCCCCTCAGGCAAGCCGGAACAAGACTGGACAGCGTAAGTACATGCTGAGCCCGACAGTAGTGAGTAGAAAGCCAGGAGGGCCACCGATGAGTTTCAGGACCGTGATCGGCACCACCACGCGAGGCCGGCGAAACGGCCGCCACCGCATGCTGGGGGGATGCGTCCTTCAGCCGATCACAGTCGCAGGCGGTCCCACTGTCTGCCGCAGAGTCCCCATAGGTGTCTGGTGCAGGACGCTTCCCCTTGGGAAGCATAACCACCAGCAGCGAAGCACAAGCAGAACTCAACGTAACAGCGACCGATCGGTGCCGCAGGAAGAAGCCGAAGTCAAAAAAACACAAAAAAACTTTGGCCGCGCTCGGAGTACGTCTTATTGACTCGGGGACCTTAATAGGTGTCTGCTCCTTTTGTCCTTTTGCGCTTTTACTTTTGCGTGCTCCTTTTGCGGAGGCGTTCTCCGGTGGCGGGATCATACTGCTCGATCACGTTTCTTCCCCCATCGCTCACATAGAGTGTACCGTCGGGCGCGAAATGGACGCCCCAGGGATTGGAGAGCTCTTCGTGACCGAAGCTCCCCAGGTACGCGCCGCTGAGCGGGTCATACATATCGATCCCTCGCGGCGGATCTCCCGAGGTGATAGGTGATTCCCGTGTGGATGATTCGTCAAGAGAGCTTGGTTCGCGTACCTCAGCTGCATTGAGTAGCGTCTGCCGAAATACCACCCTTCAATCGGAATTGTGGCTGTTGCAGTAAGCTGGTAGGATGCACGGAGTGACTTCCCAGTGTGTGGCGATCCGCTGCTTCGACCCGTTGGCGGGCACCGTGATCCGAGAACTCCGGAAATTCCTATCAGTTGTGCTGTCGCCGCCCACTCTCCTCAAAACGCCCCACGAATCAAGGTGGAAAACGTGTCAGCGGTTCCTTTGCGGCACAAGGAGTGTGCCTGACACGATGACGCCACAGAGTGAAGGGAGTAGAGCGATGCGTCTGCTGCAGGTCTCTCTTGTGCTCAGTGTCCTTGTCGGACAGTCTCCGGCGGTTGGAAGTCCGCAGGAACGGGAACGACCAACCGCACCCCATGCGTGGACGTTGGTCGAGGCCTATGATGCCTGGTCCCGTTGCCCAAGAGATAGCTACCTGCAGTTCGTCGTTCTGCAGCTGTCCGAGTCAAATCCACAGCTCCGCGAGAAGATTGCTGAGAAGATCCGCTGGTCTCGCGAATGGCTGTTCGACGATTCCGACAACTTGTTCGGCCTGTTTGGAGGCAGCCATGCTGTGCAGGAGAGCCTGCAGCTGAACACGCTACTGCCAGATCAGCGCGACTCGTCACGCCAGTTGACTTCAGACGCCGACCGTACCGAGGCAGCTGCGTCAACGGCAGGTCCCGGTGAAGTCACGAGTAGGCTCGTGCCGCTCGCCACTTTGAAAGGCCCGTCGGCTGCGAGTCACCCCTGGTCCAAGTTGCTTGCCGAGCAGCGCGCCGCGGGAGTTGAACCAGCCGTCTCGCCGTTGGCCAGGTGCGTTCCTGAAGATCAATACTTCGTCCTGTTCAAGTCGACAAAGAAGTTGCTTGAGACCATCGATGAGGGAGGGCTTTGGATTTCTCGATTGCTCCAGTTCCCCGATCATGCTGACTACCATATCGGTCGTCTCAAGAGACAGCTTGCCGTGGTGGATAACGTCAAACTGCGCTCCATCTATGATTTGTGCATCGAGGAGGTTGCCCTGACGGGTGGAGATCTCTACATGGCTGAGGGCTCCGACCTGACTCTGCTGTGCCGCATCAGGCAACCCGAGCTGTTTCGCCTGCACATGGATAGCGCTTTGCAGGCCGCAGCTGTCGAAGAAGGCGCCGTACGCGCGGAAGGCGAGGTCGGCGGAGTGGCATATGTTCATGTGACAACTCCAAATCGGTCGACCCACGTCTATTCGGCCTATCCAAGTCCCGATCTTCATGTCCGCAGCAACTCGAAGGTCGGTTTGACCCGCGTATTGCAGGCCGTCGCCAGGCAATCGGACGTGAAGTCGCTGGGCGAAACGGACGAGTTCTGCTACATCCGCACCAAGATGCCGCGCGGAGACGCGCGTGAGGACGGGATCTGCTACTTGAGCGATTCATTCATGCGTCGAATGCTCGGCCCGGAAGTGAAGTTAACAGAACTTCGACGCCTGCAATGCCGCAATCAACTCCAGATCATCAATCACTGCGTGCTGTTTTACCGCACGCAGCATGGAGAATGGCCCAAGTCCTTAAAGCAGTTGATTGAGTCGGACTGTGTCCCAGATGGGTTGCGCACCAGGCCGTTCACTTGTCCATGCGGCGGTTCGTATGTGATTGGTGAACATGGCATGCCCGGTTCCTGCTCACATCACGGCGAGCTCGGGAGACTCGTACCCTGTTGTGAGATCCCCATCGGCGAAGCGACGGAACACGAGAAGCAGCAATACACCGAGTTCGTCGAACGTTACGATGATTACTGGCGCGAATATTTTGACCCAATTGTTTTGCGGATTCAGCTCTCACCTGTGCGCTGTCGACTCGAGACATTGGTGTTGCCGCTCATCAATAACTCGGCCTATACCGCGCTGGCCGAGAATCTCGCTGGAGAAACTCATTCCTATGCGAACGTAGCTGAACTCGACGACGTTGTGTTTCATCTGGGTGTGCAATGGGACAAGGAACAACTGAAGACAAACTTGGAAGCTGAAGAGGGAGACTCGTCGAACGCTGCGATTCTCGCGGAAATGATGCTGGGAGACTGGCCGGGAGAGCTGGATGAACAGAAGATCCAGCAGTTTCTGCTCAAAGGGATCTCGAATGAACTGCATCTGAATGTATGCGACTTTCAGCTGCCGGCAGGGATTTCTGTCGACGGGGATGCGACTTCCCTCGCCTTGCTCGGTTTCGTCCCTTACGCGGGCGCATTGCTGGCGACCTCCTACATTGCAATCCCCGTGGAGGACAGAGCCATTGTCGAGCAATTCATCCGTGATCTGGATGGGGTCATCCGTGTGCCCTACCAAGGATCCTCATTTCAGATCGGGTTCGACTACTATCCCGTCCCCATAGGGGGCAGAGCGACGTCAGCGCGATGTTGTGTACTTCAATACGGTCCCGTTCGATTCCGATTCTATTTCGCGCTCGCGGATTCCACTCTGTATATTTCCAACTCTTTGGTGGCGTTCGACAAGATCTGCTGTCAGAGCCAGCCCGACGCGGGACCTGCTGCGGTCGATCATCAGGAGGTGGCGGAAACACCAGCGCATGCGGTAGCGGATATTCACCTCGATCGGGCGCTGAAGCTAACGGAACATAGCGAGGTGGCGCTCCGCGAGAAGGAACGTCGCGAGTGCCTGGCGAACACGATTCTCAAAGCAGCCATTCTCAGAGCCACCGGCGCGTCCGGACCACAGGGGTTGGATGCCGCTACCAACTACGCCAGGGAATTTCGCCTGACCGAATACGGTTGTCCCGTCGGGGGCGAACATCATGTGGCGAGCGACGGAAAGACGATCACTTGCACCGTTCATGGATCGTTTCGAGATTCGCGGCAGCCCGCCGACCGGCCCGTGCATGCGCGCATCGCAGGCAAGCCGCGAGTTGCCCACATGAGGGCGAGTCTGACTTTTCTGGAGGAAGGCTTGCGCGCTGTGCTTACGGTTCACCGGCAACCCCAGGCGGCGGGAGAGCCGTCGAATTGAACAGGCAAGACGCCAGCAACCCTGCGTCGCTGGTGTATCGGACCGGTGAGCGAACAAGGGCCATCGCACGCACAAGGATTTCTCCGTCACCTCGGCAGGTACGAAGCTCGTGATTCGCACCGTCCCGATGGCCTGGAGCTTGTGATTGCGCACTTCGCCTCGGGGCGGCGATTTCCACGGCCAACGGCTCATTTTTGCTTGCTGTCCTGGCCGCAGGCTGGTATCCTGCGCGGACGCGAGGGATCACCGGCGCGCGTTAACGTCGAGTGTCCCTGAGGAACTCTTATGCGGATGTGTGATCATGCTATTGTGGCGATCGGTTCTGGTTACGGGTCTGGCGGTGCTGGCTGTGGCTTTTGCGTTTTGTGCGGAGGAGCAAGTCCCTCCCGAAGCGCAGTCGTTCCCGCTCGAAGAGGTGAGCCTCGTCGGGATCAGCGCCGCGGAGGAGGTGAAGTGGACCGAGAAGGGAATTGACCTGACCGATTTCTGGCGTGGCTTTCCAGTCTACGGTGAGAAGGAGCCGCGGGAGGCGGTGAAGTATCCCGAATTCGCGACGGAAGATGTCTGGTACGGGGCCGTCCAGATCGGCGGGTGGAACGCGGCAAACAGACTCTCTGCCCCCGTCGCGATCACCAGAAGTACGGAAGACGCTGGCGGCTATGATCTCATCTACATCGACACCGACCTGGACGGCGACTTGACCGACGAGGCGCCCAGCCGCCCAACCCAGAGCGCCCAGGAGACGATGCTTTTGCCAAGCTATTGGCGCAGTGGCGAGCAGCGCGGTTTCTTTGCCGATTTCGCGCCCGTGACGCTCGATTTGCCGGAAGGCTTTCCGCTGCGACCGTACACGGTCTATCCCCTGCTGGTCTCTGGCACAACCACCATGGACGACGAGGAGACGACGTACGCCTCGCTGTTTCTTCGGCGACCGGTGATCAGAATGGGCCAAATCGAATTCCTGGGCGAAGAGTACACCGCGGTTCTTGGCGAACTCCTCCTGTCGGGAAGTTACGACAGCGCTCACACGCGGATGCAGCTTTGTCGCAAGAAGGGCGAGCGGAGCGGCCTGTGGTACGAAGAAACGCTCGCTTGGCTGCGATTTGAGGAAGGCCGGTTCTGGGATTTCTCCGCGGCTCCTGACGGCAGCCGACTTGCCATTGCTCCCTTCACCGGCCCCATGGGGACCCTTCAGTTCTCGCCGGGCCAGCGCGACATCACGGAGTTGGAAATGAGCGGTCACGTCACCAGCCAGCGGAAGACGGTGCCGGTCGGTGATCTTCAGCGGGAGCAGACGCATGGTGCCTATGCGGCGTGCCAGGAATGCCGTCTGCCGGTCGGCGATTACATGCCTTCGTGGCTGCATTTCCGTTACGGAAACCTGAGGCTGTTTGTTTCGGAATCCTATCACTCCGACGGCAAGCCACGCGACATGGCTCGCAATCGGCGCTGTGCAATTACCATTCGCGAGAACGAGCCGTTTGTATTCGACTTCTCCGACCAGCCCGAGGTGATGTTTGCTTCTCCGCGCAACGGTGCGGAGTTCCAACCGGGTGACAAGGTCGCCGTCAACCCGGTGCTCTACGTTCCCGCACTCGACATGATGATTCGAGGCCTTGACGACACGGAGCAGATGGAGGAGAAGTCCCAGGCAGGAGGCGACAGCAACTTCACGTACAAGAGGCCGAAGAGCCTGGATCCCACGGTAACCATCCGCGACAGCCGGGGAAAAGTTGTGGCGGAAGGAACGGCACCCTTTGGGTGAGATGGCACGTGCGGGTACTCGTGGCGAGTACCAGAGGACCTCCAACCGCGCGGCGGCCGCGAGACGTTCACGATTGCCGTGCAATACAATACGCAGAAGCTCTACGGCCAGGTGACTGGCGAACGTGTTTTCACGCTCGTGCAGTGAGCGGCAAAGCAAACCGTGAAACTCATGTCGGTCGCCGTCGCCTGGACTGGACTTGCTCAAGCAGCGACATCGACAATTCCGTAGCTGTAGCTGTAGTAGCTGTAGGGTGTGCCAAGCTCGCCGGGTCAAGCTCGCCACCGTCGACGACGATTTCGGCGAGCGCCGGCACACCAGAATGCGTTCGGCACAATATCGTGCACCTCGGGCGTCAGAACGTCGGCAACCAGCGGTAGGGGTGTGCCAAGCTCGCCGGGTCAAGCTCGCCACCGTCGACGACGATTTCGGCGAGCGCCGGCACACCAGAATGCGTTCGGCACAATATCGTGCACCTCGGGCGTCAGAACGTCGGCAACCAGCGGTGGCGGCAGTTCGTTGACCGGCTACGACAGTGGCCAGGAACAGCACGCATGTTGGTGTGCCGGCGCTCGCCTTCTGAGCCATCACCAAGGCAACGCCGTATCAGGCGAGCTTGGCACACCCTACCGCCTAAGACTCCGGCCGCGACTTCTCCCATCGCCGCGATTGAATCCTGGTCCGGGAAAAACAGCTCGCGGGGCTGTGCGTCACAGCGACAGTACATACTCGATCAAGTCGTCCAACTCCTGCTCGGTCAGAGCTTCTCCACCGACCGCGTCCAATCCGTGCTTTCCTTCGTGCAACAAATCTCTGATCGTGGCGTACTGACCCGCGTGCAGGTAGGGCGCCGTTCGCCAGACCTCCACCAGTGTCGGCGTGTCAAACAGGTTCTCGAATCGGCGCGAGTTGGTCCGGCCCATGCGATGCACCTTCCTATCGGTGAATAACGGAGCCGGATGACAGTTGCTGCACCCGACTCGTTCGCTCATAAACAACCTCTCGCCGCGTTGCGCCGCGTCGCTGAGCCGCCCAGCCACCAGATACGGACTGGGGACCGGTTTCAAGGTTTTCAGATAAGCATCCATCGCGATCGCCTGCTCCTCCGACTGATGCGCAAACAGGATGTGCGCCAGGCCTGTACGGACAGCCACCTCGGCCGTCGCTCGAACCCCCGTCACCATGGCAGGTGGCGTCACGTGCGATAGCAGCATGCTCTTGGAGTTCTTCGGATTGCCAATGCCGTCGTTCATCAAATCCCAGTTCAACGCATCCACACGCCCGTCCGGGTGGCAACTGGCGCAGCTTTGCCAGTGCTGGTAGCAGAGGGTCGCATCCTCAAACAACTGCTGGCCGCGCCGTTGGAGTGATGGCTCGCGTGACGGACCGAGCGGCATCGACTTCACCGGCCCGCCAACTAGGTTGTCCCATTCCACGACCGCAATTGAATCGCTAAAGTACTCCGCCACATACGCCAGCCCCGCAACGACAACGACAGTGCGAGCACCTTTGCCGGGCAGCGCGGCCCGCTTCCACATGGTATCCCCCAGGCTAGGATAGACGGGCCATGCGCCGGGCAGCGGCGACATGGTCCGACGGGCAACTTCCCCCACTAAATCCGCAGTCGGAATCACACTCAACTCGTGCGTTCCGGCCGATGCGACACACACTCGAGTCCCGTCGGGGCTGCAGGTGATGCCCCACGGATTGGCCGAACCCTGCAGCATGGCATCCAGCCCGATGGTGCTGAACCTCTTCATCTCCCGCAGGTCGAGCACACTGACCACGTTGACATTGATCCAACCTGTGTCGACACGGAACGGTACACTCTCGAAATTCGAGAGCAGATGCGTGACAAACGCATAATTGCCATCGGGTGTCACGCATATCCCGCGCAGACTGCTCGCGCCGTGTGGCAGTCCGATATTCGTCGTCTCGTAGGTGGCTGTATCGATGACCGTGACCATCGCCGCAATATTGCCGCGAAAATCCAGATCGGCCCGAGTGCTGAACAGATGATTGGCTACCAAAAGACGCGCGCCATCAGGTGTGAGGGTCGCGGCAATCGGTTGCCGCACAGCACGAATACGCGCCAACTCCACGCCCGCGACCAGGTCGATCACCGACACGTCATCGTCAAAACGGTTGCAGACATACAACCGCCGTCCGTCACTCGTCACAATCGGACTGACAGCGGTGTGACCGACTGGAATCGTCTGCACCGTTTGACCGGACTGAGTGTCGAGCACGACCACCACGCTTTGCGGCGCAGCACAGGTCACCACCAGTCGCTTGCCATCGGGAGTAATCGCGAGTCCGGTCGGCTCGCAAGGCACCGTGACGCGACGCAGCACTTCACCGTCCGGTATGGAAACCCAAACGACTTCGCGGGCGTCTGCGCAGGCCACATACAGCTGCTGCCCGTCAGCTGACGCGGTCAAATCACACGGCCCCAATGTTCCGTCCTCTGCACGGACGTGCGGCGCCACGCTTGCCAGGAACAGCGCTGCCAACGCGACCCATGGCCGCATCCAATCGTGGTGCTTTGCTATGACGCTCACGGTCTTCGACTCTTATGTGGATTGCGTGCGAATACGACTCGTCACTCGAGGCTCGGGGCCGGTCACCGACAGTCCGTCGCCACTTGTCACCGCTCCAGGCTGAAACGGGGGGTTGTCAGCGGAGTGCTGGGTGATTCCCCGCGAAAAACCCGACACCCATGTCGAACAAACAGCCATGGCCGGCAGCGGACACATCCCGCGGACCGCCTTGTCGGCCAATATTGAGCCACCTGTCGGCCGAGCTCAGGCTGCCCGCCTCAGGTTGGCACACGGTTTGCCCCCCGTCAACCTCGGTAAATTGCCAGCTATTGGGACTTGATTCAGCAGACCGTCCGAGGCGTCATGACACGAAGCGTCCGCCAGCGGCCGCCGCAACCAGTCAACGCAACAACGCAACAACGAACAAAGAAACAAAGAAACAAAGGTCCCCGCCATTATGCGCCAACTGCCCGCCCGCTTACTAGTGTTATGGACCGCGCTGGGTGTTGTCGCGTGCGACGCGCCCGGTCATGATTTCGTGCCGCTGCCGGGTTGGCTCGACGCGACACGGTCGGACGGTCGAATCGGCGCGGTCGATATCGTCAACTCAATCGAACCGATCGCGCGGCAGCTGCGCCGGAATTGGCCTCAGACGGATGGTAATCACAGGCTCCTCGGTCCGGTGCAAGCCTACCCGGAAGGTGCCCCGACTACGCTGCTTCTCTTGCGCGGCCCCCACTCTTCTCTCGGCGAACATCCTTCTCGGTTGTCGATCGAACCGGCTCGACGGGACTCCGATTCCGGCTGACGGGACAGCAAGAAGGCACGTGGTTGGAATGGCATCCCGGCGGACAGGGGCCGACATCATTCACGAGTGGCCTGAGTGAGTGCCACGTATTGCTCCGCTCCAGAGCGATCGGCGGTGGATGGTATCAGACCAGCTACCGAAGCGGGTAACCAAGTTCCCGCTAGCGCGGACGAAAAGCGATGAACGTCAGGTCGTCTGGCTTGGATGGATGACCGTCGGCGGGGTTCTGCATGCGTAGCAGCGACTGGGCGACCAATCGTTGCGCGGCGCCGAGCAGTTTTCCCTTGCGAATCTCGTCGGCGATCCAATCGCTATAGAGATTGTCAAAGAGGCCGTCGCTGGCAATCAGCACCGTGTCGCGAACAGCCAGTGCCACCGGCGGACCAATGGCGATGTGCATGCCCGGAGTACCGACGAAGTTGGATACGATGTGACGGTGCTCATGGTGCATCGCTTCGTCCGCGTCGATGAGCCCTGCTTCGACCCCATAGCCGACGGGCGAATGAGGGACGGTCTGCAGCTTGACTCTCCCCCGGCCGCTGACGACGAGAATGACCGAGTCACCCACATAGTAGGGGCGAGCCACCCCATCGTTCACTTCGACCACGGCCAACGTCGTGGCCGCACCGACACCGAGTGCTTGGACAGCGGCATTCGCCCGTTCAAAGCCGGTGATAATCGCCGTCCGCAACAAACCGTCGCTCGCTTGCGCATCGCGGAGCGCATCGTGGAGCGATTCCACCGCCAGGCGGGCAGCTTGCTCTCCGGCCGGACTGCCTCCCAAACCGTCGGCGACCAGCAGCACGGCCGACCGGGCCCCGACGGAGAGGACGGCGGCGGCGTCTTCGTTGGCAGACTCTTTGGCGGGACAGCGAGTGGAGAATACGCAGACGGTTCCACCCCCTGCCGGCAAGACCTCGGGCACCGTCATGTTCTCTTCGAAGTAGGTCCGAATCGCGCCGGTTTCGCCTCCCTTCATCGGCCATTTCCTCCGTGTTTCTTGCCGCACCACGGACAATAACTCCAGAATTCCGCCACCACTCCCCACCCGCACGAGGCGCACCTGTCGGTCGATCCTTCGACCTTCCACTTACGTTCCACTTTGCGGTGACACCAAGGACAATACCGCATGAACGGCATCAACTGCCTGCGCGAACAGCGGGCGTTGCCACAGCGAGCAGCATACCGCAGGTCCGGATACTGTCGCGAAGTCGGCACTTCAAATCCGCCTCCGTAACACCAGGGGCAATAGGCCCAGTCAAGTTTCAGACCCCGGCGGCAGCGGGGACACTTCAGCGGAAACCGCGACTCGCCATCAAACCGCGCCCGGTCCTGGCCACACCAAGGACAGAACGTCATGGCTTCGGACACCGGCCCGTCGCACCGTGAGCAACTGTGTCGTGTCTCCAGTGCAGCGCCAAACATACGCTGAAACTGTCGGCGCTGCAACGTCCGCCAATCCCGTTTCGATTCGGCGCGCGACGCGGACACCGCCGTCGCCCCCCCGTGCTGCAGCACTCGAGATTTGATGCGCCGCAGGGACGACAGCATGGCCACGGCGTTCGGGAACCGCTTGTAGGGATCGACCTCCATGGCGCGACGAATCAACTCGATCAATTCGGGATGGACGCGCCGCCGCAATCGGTCGAAGCCGGGTGGCGGCCACCGAAACGGCCATTCGGGCAACCGGCCACTCAACATCCTGTATTGCACCAGCCCCAGCGAGAAGACGTCGGATCGAAACGAAGGTTGCCCCATCGCCTGTTCTGGAGCACAGTAGCCAACCGTCCCCGACCCCGACGCGCGGATCGTCCGCATCGCGATCTTGGCAATCCCGAAATCCGTTAACATCAGCTTGCCGTCCGAGAAGAGGAGCAAGTTCTCCGGCTTGATGTCGCAGTGAATGACCCGCTGCTCATGAGCATAGGCAACCGCCGCCAGCATCTGCTCCGCGTAGTCCAGCGACACACTCAACGACACGCGAGACTGAAGCCGCTCGGCCAGTGTTCGTTCGCCCAGCGGATAGGCCACCACGAAACGCCCTTCCACGAAATCAGCGTTCTTGAGCGGCAGGATGTTCGGGTGCTTCAACTTGGCCGCCAGACGCACTTCGTTACGGAAATCCTCCAGTACATTCTCCGTTACCAGGTAATCGTGGGGGATCTTCAGGGCTACGCGGACGCCTTCAATCGTATCGGTAGCTTTGTAGACCGCGGCAAATCCTCCATCGCCGAGCTTCCCGTCGATCCGGTATTTGCCCAGCTTCTGTCGCGTTCGGATGGGAGTACGTCGCATCACGTCCAAAATTCCTGTTTCGTATCTCGACGGCCAAGTCCACTTGGCGCGTCGCCGTTACCCGGGCTGTCAGAAAGTCGAATCAGGCGATCCCATGCAAGACTCCATGACAGGCCAAGTCATGATCGCGCCGGCCAGTGTGGTCTGGGTCAGTGTAGTCTGGAACAGTGGCCCGCGTACAGCCAAGCTGCCGGTTGTTCCAGCGGGCGATTCTCGGGCCACACGCCGAATCCAACGCCAGCGGACAGAACCCGACGGCCAACCGGTCGGGGCTGATAGCAGGAGCTTGGCCAGTCCCGAAACGGCTCGCGCTTGACCCACCACACGCGATACTACGGAACTGTACTATAATCACAACGTGTCGCACGACGAATCGCTTATCCCGCTCACCGCGGTCGCCAGCACCGGCCGCACCGACCGGCCGGGCTCGAGCACTGCGGGCAGGAGCGGACGAACCTGTTTCCGGACCGTTTTTCCGCTCCACCCGCGAACCTGGGAATCTCGGCGTGCCAGGAGGCCCGCGGCCACGATCAGCACATGCTGGCGCCCTCCCGGCCACCGGCCTGCCTTGTAAATGAGCGGCCCCCCCTTACAATCGTTCTTTTTCTCGGGCGTTCTTCCCCGGGCGTTCTTCCCCGGGCATTCTTCCCCGGGAGTTCTTTCTCCGGCGTGATGGGCGCGATGGTGTCGTGCTCTCCGGGCCGCCGGGATTCTGCTTATTACACGAGTCGCACTGATGGAAACGAACGACCAGCCCCCGTCGTGGCAGGAACTGGAACGACTCCTGCAGACCGGCGACCTGCCGGAAATGGCGGCATATCTCGCCTCGCTCCCGGCCGGTGAAACGGTGTGGGCCGTGTCGCGATTGAGTGACGAGGAGCAGTCGCAACTGCTGGCCTTGTTGACACCGGAAGACGCTGCCGAACTCATTCAACAACTGCCTGATGTGCAAGCCGTTGAATTGATCGAGGAACTCGCCCCCGGCGCAGCGGCAGACATCATCGAAGAGCTGCCCAGTGATCAGCAGGCTGACATTCTGGGTGATCTGGATGAGCGGCATGCCGAGGCGATTCTGACGCAGATGGAGCCGGATGCCGCACATGATGCGCGGCAGCTGTCGCAGTATGACGATGACGTCGCCGGCGGCCTGATGGTCCGCGAGTTCCTGGCCTTTCCCAGCCACTTCACCGTGGCACAGGTCATTCAAGACCTGCGCGCCAATGCAGAGAGGTACCGCAACTACCAGGTGCAATACGCCTTCGTCACGCAACCAGGAGATCGACTGGTGGGGGTCCTCCGACTGCGTGACCTGCTGCTGGCCAGCCCCTCTCAACCGATCGACCAGACGATGGTCCGCGATCCGCTGACCGTGTCCGATACCGCCACGCTGAACGAGTTGCGAGACCTATTGGATCGCCATCAGTTTTTTGGCATTCCCGTCACCGACTCGGCCGGCACGCTGCTGGGGATTGTGCGGCGCAGTGCCGTGGACGAAGCTCTCGCCGACCGCAACGCAGACGATTACCGCAAGGCGCAGGGTATCGTGCGAGAGGAACTGCGATCGATGCCGCTGCTGTTGCGTTCGCGGCGCAGACTCGCCTGGCTGACCATCAACATCGGCCTGAACGCCGTGGCCGCGAGCGTGATTGCCGCGTACCAGGACACGCTCGCTCAAGTCATCTCGCTGGCCGTCTTCCTGCCGATCATCTCGGACATGAGCGGCTGCAGCGGCAACCAGGCTGTCGCAGTCAGCATGCGCGAGATGTCGCTGGGGCTGGTGCGTCCCAACGAAATGCTGCGTGTGTGGGGCAAGGAAGTGGCCGTCGGGATACTCAACGGCCTGGCCTTGGGACTCCTCATCGCGTTGGCCGTCTGGCTCTGGCAGGGAAACGTCTGGCTGGGGGCCGTGGTGGGCACCGCGTTGGCCGTCAACACGCTGATCGCCGTCTCGTTGGGAGGCACATTGCCGCTGGCCATGCGACGCATGAAAATGGACCCGGCCCTCGCCTCCGGCCCCATCCTCACCACGGTCACCGATATGTGCGGCTTCTTTCTCGCCCTGAGCCTCGCTGCCGCCATGCTGCAGCACCTCAAGGGCTGACGTACTCCCCTCCCCCTCGCACCACCTGCGAGCGGAGGCAAGCCGGGGGTGAGAGTGTTAGTCGGTAACATGCGCGCACGGTGCGCGCTAGTTTGGAACAAAATCCGAAATTCGAAGCACAGAAAAGTGGGAGAAAGGGAGGAAGGGAGGAAGGGAGGAAGGGAAAACGGAGGACGCAATGGCATGCTGCTGGTGAGAATCTGCTGGGGGCCCGCCCGCGGCCGTTTTGCCGGCAGCGGAGGTTTTGGATTTCGAATTTTGGATTTCGAATTTGTTTGGGATTTCGAATTTTGGATTTCCTGTTTGGTTGCGGCCGCAGGCCGCGTTAGGATCCAGGCGAGCGGCCGTGGCCACCGCGGACTATTGGAGGGTCGCTCAGGGCAGTTCGCAGCAACTCAACTTCCGGTTGCGTGGCCGCACGCAGCGGAGGCCGCGGCGCACCAACATCGTAGCCCATCAGGTGACAGGCAGCCTTGACGAACTGCGTATACTTGCCCCCCCCTTCCATGAGTTCCAATAGCGGCAACATGCGGTAAAACACCGCGCGGGCGGCCGCATAATCCCCTTGCAGCACCGCCGCTTCAAAGAGTGCCACGTGCATGCCGGGAACCACATTCACGACCCCCCCGACCCAGCCGATCGCACCCGCTGCAAAACTCTCCAGCGCCAACGTGTCGCAGCCACAAAAAACGCCCATACGATCGCCACAGCGACGAATCAGCTCCGTCACACGCGTCATGTCGCCCGTACTCTCCTTGACATAGGCGACGTTTCGCAGCGACGCCAGACGCTCAATAAAGGCCGGCCGCATGTCAATGCCCGTGCGGCCAGGGTAATTGTAGAGCATGATCGGCACGCCAACGGCACCGTCGACCGCGCGAAAATGCTCGTACAGTTCTTCTTCCGTGGGGAGCGAGTAATACGGGGCGGCCAGCATCACACCGTCACAACCGAGCGATTCTGCCTGCCGCGAGAACGACACGACGTCACGCGTGGAACCGGCATTCGTACCGGCAAATACTTTCACTCGACCTCCGGCCGCCCCGACCGTTGCCCGAATGACCCGCTTTCGCTCGTCATCCGTCAGCGCGTAATACTCCCCCGTGCTCCCCAACGGAATCACCCCGTGAACCCCCTGTCCGATCAGGTGCTCGACCAGCATTGCCAACGACTGGCAGTCGATATCGCCGTCCGCACTGATCGGTGTGACTAGCGCCGAGTAGATTCCGTGACAAGGAAAATCGGCGTGGCTCGGTACTTGACTGGTCATGCCTTGCTCACTTCTGTTACTGGCCAACGAATGCTCCCCCAGACCTGTCTCCGTCCCCTTCAATCCTGACGCGACCGGCGGCCACATCCCCTACGTAAAACGGAATTTATTCCGTTTCCGCAGCGTCCACCGCTCCCCCTTTCCTCCGCCCTGCAACGGCCATGCCGTTCAACAACATGCGCACAGCATACCGACAAACACCCGACACAGACTCCAATGACAAGAACTCAAGAACCAACCTCCGCGGCCCGCAAAACCGCAGCCATGATCCGCCGGCAGACTCTCACCACGCAGCATGCTACCGCGTCCTCCCTTGTCTCCCTTCCTCCCTTCCTCCCTTCCTCCCTTCCTCCCTTGTCTCCGTCATCCGATCTTTTCCGGTATTTGCTGCTTCGAATTTCGGATGTGGAACCTGCGCACACCGTGCGTGCAGGTGGCGGACGAAGACTCTGGCGAGTCCCTGCGTCGTGAGGTTCACACCTCGAGCTGCATGTAGATCGTCTTCAATTCAGTGTATTGCTCGTGGGCGAAGATCGACTTGTCGCGACCGGCAAACCCCGACTCCTTATAGCCGCCGAAGGGGGTCGTGATATCGCCTTCACTGAAACAGTTCACGGACACTGTGCCGGCGCGAATCGCGCCCGCCACGCGGTGGGCCGTATTTAAATCACTGGTGTAGATCGAGGCCGCCAGACCGTAGTTGGTGTCGTTGGCCAGTTGTATCGCTTCTTCTTCCGACGAGAAAGAGATGACTGAAAGCACCGGCCCAAAAATCTCTTCGCGGGCAATCTTCATTTGGTTCGTCACATGATCGAACACTGTCACTTCGACAAAATAACCGCCGCTTTCCTGCCGCGTCTGCTTGCCCCCCATCACGAGTTGGGCACCTTCGGCACATCCCGCTTCGATATAGCCCAGGACTTTTTGCAGATGGGGCCGCTCAATCAGGGAGCCAACGGAGGTCAGCGGATCCAGCGGGTCCCCCAACAGCCAGGCGCCGGCGAGCTGAGCAACGTTCTCCACCAGCGCATCCTTGATCGACCGATGCACGATCAATCGCGATCCGCAGCTGCAATTCTCACCCATGTTCCAGAAAGCGGCATTCACCACGTGCTCGGCCACCGCGGCGAGGTTCGCGGCATCGGCCAGTACGACCTGCGGACTCTTACCGCCACACTCGAGAATGACTCGTTTCAGATTCGACTCGGCCGCGTACCGTAAGAAGAGTCGACCGACTTCCGTCGACCCGGTGAAGGCCACCATGTCCACATCCATGTGACGGCCGAGCGGCTCACCGGCACCAGGCCCGAAACCGGGGACCACGTTCAAGACCCCCGCCGGCACACCCGCTTCGGCCGCCAATTCGGCCATCCGCAATGCGCTGAGCGATGTCAGCTCTGCCGGTTTGAGTACCACGCTGTTGCCCGCGGCCAACGCAGGCCCCAGCTTCCAGGCAGCCATCAGCGCCGGAAAATTCCACGGAATCACCGCTCCCACCACCCCCACCGGCTCGCGGCGAATGAGCCCGAGATGACGAGGGCCTGACGGCGAGACGTAGTCATAGAGCTTGTCGCATGCCTCGGCGTGCCAGCGCATCGTGTCAATCGTCTCCGGGATGTCGATGCCCACACAATCCTTGATCGGCTTGCCCGCCTCCAAGGCATCCAGCAGCGCCAACTCGGCGGCGTGCTTCTCCAGCAACTCGGCAAACCGCAGCAATACGCGTTTTCGCTGAGCCGGCTTCGCGCGCGACCAGCCACCTCGCTCGTAGGCCCCCCGCGCGTCGGCGACCGCTCGATCGACATCTTCTTCTTCGCATTCCGCGATTTCGGCCAGTAGCCGACCCGTGGCCGGATTCTCGCTGGCAAACTTCTTGCCGCTCAGGGCATCTACGAACTGGCCACCAATAAACGCCTGCGTGCGAAAGCTCAGTCGCGACACCGCTTCCTCGATCGCACTGCGGTTCAATTCGAGACTCATTGATTTCCCCTTCCTTACGTCGGGCCCCGCCCGCCGTTCGTGGTTGTTCTTCTTAACGCGTCTATCAGCCACGTTATTTGCGAACTCATCCAATATTCGTCATATTCCAGTACAGCTCACACGACACGTTCTTCGGCATGGCCGTCACCGCCCATGAGCGTCCCCACCGTGACGGGCAGAACCGGTGGACGAACAGTGTCTCCGCCCCACCCTTTCTGGTGTCGCAGCACCGCGTGACAGATGCGTCCCTGACACGGTCCCATGCCGCACCGCGTATGCAGCTTGGCCGATTTCACATCACCGTGCGTCCTGATCTGGCCCCAGGTCACATCTTCGCAGCGACAGACAATGGTCTGATCATCGATAAGCTCTTTCAGCTCGTCCCGCAACCGGAACGCCGTGCGGATGGCCAGCGCGAAACGTTCGGTCTTCTGGCGAGCCGTGGCGAGCCGTCGAACCTGCTGTTCCTCCCCACTCGCCGCGGAACCGGCAATCTCTCCTTCGAGCAGGGCGGCCTCCACTCCGCCGATCCCGGTAACTTCGCCGGCCGCGTACACATCCCGCACCGAAGTTTGTTGCCGAGAATCGACTACGACCGCATCGTTCGCGACTTGGCAGTCTAGCAGCAGCGGCCACTGCAAACTGGGCACCAGGCCAAAAGCGCATGCCAGGTAATCGCACTCGCGCGTCCAGGTCCTGGTACCGTTCGTGAACGTGACGCCTTGGACACGACCTTCGCCATGTGCCGCCACCGGCCAACAACCCGAGCGATATCGTACACGCATCAAGCTGCGCTGGAACCCCACCGCCTGCACGATCTTTCCCGGCGCCAGTCGCGGCAGAGCCAGCGCGAACCGGGCCACGCGCCGCAGGGAGGCTTGCTCGAGTATCTCGGAAACCTTTGCGCCGGCTCGTGCCAGTTGAGCGGCGACGGCAAACAGGAGCGGACCGCTACCGGCCACCACAACTCGCTTTCCGCGCAGGGGCCAGCCCGTTTTCGTCAACAACTGAAGTCCCCCGGCTCCCACCACGTTCGGCAGCGTCCAGCCTGGAAACGGCAGGAACAGCTCGTGCGAGCCGGTCGCCAGCACTAATCGCTGCCAGTGAATCTCCATCGGCTCTTGCCGCCGCTGGACGTGCAGGACATGCGGCGCACTGACGGCGAAAGCTGTCGTCTCGTCCAAGACCTCGACGCTCGCTTGCGCCAACCGGCGCAGCCAGGTTTGGGCGCCACGCGGCAGTGCCGCCCGACGCCGCGAGCGCCAGATGGGCCCGCCCAACCACGGTGTGGCCTCCAACAACACGACGCGACAACCACGCTCGGCAGCCACGCAGGCGGTGGCGATCCCAGCCGGCCCGCCCCCCAACACGACCACATCACACTCGCGCCGCTGGTCACTCATCCGTCGTGACCTCCATCCCCTCCGCACAGCGAATCACGCAACTGCGCTGGTGGGCTGCGCCGTCGATTGTCACGCAACATTCCCCGCAGATCCCCATGCCACACACAGGCCCGCGCAGCTGCCCTGTTACCGACTTACGAAAGGCCTGCTCCCCCGCGGCCGCGATCGCGGCCGCGACGCTCGTCCCGCGCGGCACCGTCGTGGGATGGCCGTTCACACGGATGGTCACTTGTTCACTCATGGGCCGATTCCTTGTTCGTACGACTCGGTTCACCATATCGTCCGGGCAAGTATGGCGCGGCGGGGATCTGTGGCTCACGTCCCGCCAAGAGATCCGCAACCAGCTGCGCTGTTCCCAGCGACGTTGTGATCCCTAATCCTTCGTGCCCCGTAGCCAGCCAGATCCGCTCGCTCGCCACGCTGGGACCGATCAGCGGCAGCTTGTCGTCCGTCGCCGCGCGATGTCCGGCCCAACTGCGGATGGCCGAGAGCCGTGCGATGGCCGGCAGGTAGTGAGCTGCTCGCCGCAGCATCTTCCGCACGATGTCCAGCTCCACGTCGGTTCCCTCCGCGTCAAATTGGCGCGAGGAGCCGATCAACATCTGACCGGTCTTGCGGGGCTGGATATTGAACGCCACCGATTCGCGCTGCGCAGCCCGGGCGCTCTTCAAATACCCCAATTCGATCAACTGGTGGCGGACAAAACCGGGATACCGATCGGTGATCACCAGATGTCCTTTCCGCGGACGCAGAGGAAGCCCGGGGACGAGCGAGGAAGCCCAACAGCCGGTGGCAACAATCACCAGACCCGCCTCCACGTTGCCGGCTCCCGCCAACATAATCGTGCCATCGTCGGTGATCCGCTCGACGCGACAATCGGTGCGAATCGTCGCTCCCAATCCTGACGCCTGCTCGAGCAGGTGCCGGGCGACACTGGGAGGATACACAACAAGGTCGTGCGGCACGCGCAGTCCGCCAGTCAATCCCTCACGCAGCTGCGGCTCGGCCTCGGCCAACTCTCGCGTGGACAACACCTGGGATGCGATGTCGCAGCGGGCCAGTGTCAGCTGCTTCTGCTCGACCGCCTCCATCTCTTCGCCGTCAGCTGCCACCCACAACGTCCCGCACATGTCATATTCGGCCGAGCCGGGCAGAGAGGGCAGCAACTGGTGCCACAGCCGGCGAGAATAGCTGGTCAATGCCAACTGCGCGGGCGAGTCATCCATGGTCACGATATGTCCCATGCCGGCGGCCGTGGCGCCACCACCAATCGGTCCCCGTTCAATGACAAGCACTTGTCTCCCGTCACGTGCCAGCGCGCAGGCGCAGGCGGCACCGACAATGCCCCCGCCCACAATCACGAGTTCGCTCTTGACACTCACGGACGAATGCCCCACCCAAAACGGTCCCGTTCGTCGATCCACAAAGTCGTCTCGGCACTGACGAACGCCGAGCCGGTTACGGTGGGCACAATCTGCTCGCCCTGCCAACGATAATCTGCCACGAACGTGCTGCCGACAATGCTCTCCTGGACCCAGGACTCCCCGGCTGTCAGTGTTCCGTCCGCCGCCAGACATGCGAGCTTGGCGCTGGTTCCCGTGCCGCACGGCGAACGGTCGTAGGCCTTGCCTGGACAGAGTACGAAGTTTCGCGAATCCGCTTCCGCCAGTCGGGGAGGACCAAACAGCTCGATGTGATCGACTTCCGGATACGCCGCCGCGTTCAGTGCCTGCCGCACTCGCCAGGCGTAGTCGGTCAGTTGCGGCACGTTATCGACCGACAGGCAAAGGTGCGTTGCGTCCGTCAAGAAGAACCAGTTGCCACCCCAGGCCACGTCCCCCCGCACAACTCCGATCCCTGGCACCTCAACGGCCACATCCCGTGTGCGCCGGTAACTTGGCACATTCGTTACCGACACCTCGCCATTGGCGTGAAGCGTGGCGGTGACCACGCCCACCGGCGTCTCGATCCGATGTTCTCCGCTCTGGAGCCTCCCCAAATGGGCCAGCGTGGTCATCAGGCCGATGGTGCCATGGCCGCACATGCCCAGATATCCCACATTGTTGAAGAAGATCACACCCACGTCGCACGAAGGATCATGCGGTTCCAGCAACAGCGCACCGACGATCACGTCGGAGCCCCGCGGTTCGTTCGCGATTGCCGATCGAAACCGGTCATAATCACTACGAAATCGCTCCAGTCGTTCCGCCAGCGGTCCGTTGCCCAGCGCCGGGCCCCCCTCGATCACCACGCGGGTCGGTTCCCCCCCTGTGTGCGAATCAACGGCCAGCAAGCGATGTCGAGACAGCGTGTTCATTACGAACCTCCCCTTGTCCGTTACACTGAGTCTGGCTGCCAGGCGTCCTTTTGTCTTGTCGGATAGGCAAGTCTGGGCTAGGATTTTGGCTAAACCCCCCTGGTAATCGCTCATGCCCACTCAGCTGCTATGTGATCTTCTTGCACAGCTCGCGGTACCGTTCAGCGGGGAAGCTCTGTTCGATTGTCTGAGCGATGTAGTGTTTTTCATCAAGAACGACGCCGGCCAATACGTGGCGGTGAACCACACGTTGGTGCAGCGGTGTGGTCTGCGCGGCAAGGCCGATCTGATCGGCCGACGCCCGCAGGAGGTTTTTCCACCTCCCCTCGGCTTGAGCTACCGCGATCAGGATCAGGCCATTCTGCGGGATGGTTCTCCGATCCTGGACCAGCTGGAGCTGCAGCTCTATCCCCACGGTGAAACCGGCTGGTGCCTGACCAACAAGCTGCCTTTGTACAACGGGTCGGGACGAGTGGTCGGAGTGGCGGGGATTTCGCGCGACCTGCACGTCCGGCACGACGAAGGAGACGACTATGCCCAACTCGCCGCCGCGATTCGGCGTATTCGCGAAAGCTACCATCAGCCGCTGAAGGTGCGCCAACTGGCCGCCGATGCCGGGCTTTCCGAATACCAGTTTGAACAGCGCATCCGCAGGATCTTCCAAATCACTCCGGGACAATTGCTGCAGAAAGTCCGGATGGAAGCCGCCGTGCGTTACCTGGCGACCACCGGCACGCCGATCGCCCAGATCGCGTTGGACTGTGGTTATGCCGATCAAAGCTCCTTTTCCCGTCAATTCAAGCAAACGGTCGGCTTGTCGCCGGCCGAGTATCGGCGGGCCACGAACGCTTCATCGCCCCAAGGATCTTGATAAGGACACTCCCGTGCTCCACCACCACGCATCATCAGCCGCCCGGAAGTCGATTTGGGTCGGATTGCCGTTGTTTCTCGCGTGCTGCGCATCCGCCCGGGGCAGTGATACGCCACAGGTGCGGGTCACCAACATCCGGCGCGTCTTTCACAACGGCCAACACAACGCGTTCACGGACCTGACCCGGTTTCGTGGCCAATTCTATCTGACGTTTCGCAGTTGCCCGGACGGTCATATGGTGCATCCCACGGCGTCGATCATCGTGCTGCGCAGTCAAGATGCGACGCAATGGGAGCAGGTCCATCGTTTCCAGGTGAAGCTGCGGGACACGCGCGATCCGCATTTCCTGGTCTTCCAGGATCGACTTTTCGTCTATACCGGTACGTGGTACAGCGGGGCGTCGACCATCCCTGTCAGCGATTACGATTTGAATCTGCACCTTGGATACGCCGCCTGGTCCGACGACGGCCGGCAGTGGCACAGCCCCGTCATGCTGGAAGGCACCTTCGGGCATTACATCTGGCGTGCCGCCGCGCACGGTGGGAAAGCGTATCTGTGTGGGCGGCGCAAGCTCGAGTTTGACGTGGCGCCGCGTGGCGAAGGCCCCCAAGTCGAGTCGCTGATGTTGGAAAGCGACGATGGGCTGATCTGGCGCAAACGAGCCGTTTTTCAGCTGGAGCGAGGGGATGAAACCGCGTTCCAATTCGAAGCGGACGGTTCCATCGTGGCGATCGGCCGACGCGGCGGAGGCACAGCTCAGCTGCTGCGAGCCAAGCCGCCCTATGACCAGTGGCAACGCACCGATCTGGATCAATACATGGGTGGACCGCTGTTGGTGAAATGGGGTGATCGATATGTCGCGGGAGGACGCAAGTCGACCCCCGACCGCGGCCCGCAAACCGCCCTGTTCTGGCTTGTCCAGGATCAACTGCACGAATTTGCCGAATTGCCCAGCGGAGGTGACAACTCCTATCCCGGGTTCGTCGAATTGAGTCCGACACGCGCCGTGATATCGTGGTACTCGTCCCACGAAACAGACGCGGCCGGCCAGCCCATTACCGCGATCTATCTGGCCGACCTGGAGATCGTCGAGTAGCTACGGGCCGACAGGTGGAAGATGCCACTCGATCATCAATAAAACTCCTTCCGCTGACCGCAGCCCTCTTGCGACCGTCGCGTGAAGCCGTTCAATTGGCGGATATGAAGAGATTCTTCCGAGGCACAATCTGCAAGGGGAGCCCACCAATGAACGCATCATCTCGCGCAGCAGCCGCATCCCAGAATACTCGCCGCAACTTCCTGAAGACGTCCGTCATGGCCGTGTCCGCGGCCGCTGTCAGCCGATTGGCGTTTCCTCACGGTGCCCATGCCAACGAGAATCACGATATTCGCATCGGCATGATCGGTTGTGGTGGTCGTTGCAGCGGCGCGGCCAACGATGCGCTGGGACTCGGCAAAGACGTTAAACTCGTCGCCATGACCGATGTGTTCGAGAAACGGATGGCTGCGAAACGCGAGTACTTCCAGACGACTTTTCCCGACCAGTTCCTGGCTACTAACGACACCTGTACTTTCGGTCTCGACGGCTACAAGGCGGTGATTGAGGCGAGTGATGCCGTCCTGATCGCCTGCGCCTCGAAATTTCATTCTTTCTATGCCGAAGAGGCCATCAAGGCGGGAAAGCATGTGTTCATCGAGAAACCTCATGCCATCGACCCGGCTGGTTGCATCCGCTTGCGACGGGCCGGTGACCTGGCAAAGAAAAAGAACCTGTCGCTCGTCTCGGGCCATGAAAGCCGCTACAGCCTGGCCTATCAAGAACAAGTGAAACGCATTTGGGACGGAGCCATCGGCGATGTCGTCGCGATCCAATCGATGTTCCTGCGAGCGCCTTACGGGCTCGTCCCACGCGATCCCAACATGACGGAAGTGGAGTATCAATTCGCCAACTGGTACCATTTCCGCTGGCTATCCGGGGACGATGTCACCCAGTCCCTGGTCCATAATCTGGACCGCATGCGGTGGGTCCTGCGCGAGGAGAATCCAACCTGGTGTTTCGCCGTGGCCGGGCGCTCGACCTCCTTCGGCGAAGTTTACGGCGACATGTTCGACCACAGTAGCGTCGTCTATGAGTTCGCCGGCGGACCGCGACTCAATGCCCTCTGCCAGACACGTACCGGCTGCTATCCGAATTGGGACGATATCATCATGGGGACCAAGGGAGTCTGCTATTGGACCGCCTGCAAGATCGATGGCGAACAACCGTGGCGCTATGAAGGACCGCAGAACAACGCCAACACGGAAGAGCAGCGTCTGCTGATCGACTCGATTCGTAATGCCAGCCCGGTGAACGCTTCAGATACCATGATTGACAGCACCTATATGGCCATTATGGGCCAGGTCGCCAGCTACTCGGGCAAGCCCGTGACGTGGGAACAGATGCTCGCCGCGGATTTCGAGTTCGAACCCAAACTGGCCGACGTGCGACTGGACATGCCACCCTCCACGCAGCCGGATGCCACCGGCAACTATCCGCTCCCCGTCCCGGGCTTCACCGACTATTTCTAATAACTCGAATAACTAAGGCTGTAAGTAGAGCGTTCCATGAAGCCGGTAAAGCCGCACCAGAACACCCCTTGCCAGCTGAAAAACGTGTCTGCTTCAGGCGATGGCTGACTTGGCAAAGAAAGTGGCTTTTCCGGCGTGAAGTCGGTTGGCAGCGGCAGGCGGGGTGACACGTTGAGGAAAAAAGTACCGAAAGAAAGCCGGAAAGCTCACTGCGGGAGATCGGGAAATCGGTGCGTGGGGAAGGACAGCCGTCAGAGATTTTCGTAGATTTCGCGACGAGCGACGAGGCGTGTGCCACGCTGGCGACTCACCTGGCAGGCGGCGAGCCAGCGTTCTCGCAACTCATCGTAGAGACTCGAACGGATTTTGGATTGGGACGCCGCACCCGCGATTTTGCCCCCCGCGCGGTGCATGTGGCCTCCACAGCCCCCCAGACCGCCAAGCGTCGTGCGCAATAGCTTCGAGGCATCCCCGCCGGTGCGACCCGTCCGCGCCGAGATGAGCAGATCCCCGCCGATTACCGCGGCACACAAGACACGCTGCAGTCCGCGGCAGCGCACCAGCAGGTCTGCCACTTCCCCCACAATCTCCGCTCCGATGGCCCGCGGAAGAAAACAAATGGCCGAGTCGCCATAGACGAATGTGTTCTGCATCGCCAATGCCAGGTCGCTGAAGTACTCCGGCTCTAACGGTGCGTTTTCAATCTCCGCCAGCAAGGCCGGTTCGGCGATTCCCGTCAGCCAGCGAACGACCGAGCGGTCGAGAGCTGAGTGAGCGGTTTCACCACCACGCGTCTCGGTCCGGATGCCATAGAGGATGGCCGTGGCAAGCTTCATACCCGGATCAATTCTCTGCTCGCGCAAGTAGCTCGCAGCAATACTCGCCGCAGCGGCAGCGCTGGTCCGAATGTCCTTGAACGGCACACGACGCACTCCGTTACCGTTCTTGTGGTGGTCAATCACGGCCACCGGTTCGATACCAGCCCGCGTGACCAGGTGATTCGTCGTCCCCAATCCACAGTCCACCAGAATCGTCGCCGTCTGATCGTCCGCCATGATCTCGGTTACTAATTCGATAGGTGGATTCAGAATCTCCACCATGTGGCGATTTTCGGCACGGACAATCGCCCCCCCCCCCACCAGTCGGACCGGCTTGTGAAGCTTCTCGTCCAGCAGTGCTTGAAGCGCCCAGCCGGCGGCAATCACGTCCGGATCGGGGTTGTCGTGCATGACCACCAGATACCGCTCAAAATCCGCCAGGACGCTTAACAAGCGTTCCGAGGGCAATCTCGGTCTAGTTCGGACGGTCGGCATACAATATCACGAGACAGAACAAGATAAGTATGGCGACTCGCTCGGAGTCGCTGCAGCTCTGACTGCTCATCTCATCCTAATGTCGAAGTCCCTGCGGTGGAAGCTGTCGACACCTCGGTTTGTGACACCCGGGAGAGGCGCACATTGCATAAACGTCACCACCCTCGCACGTTACCGCTCAAGGAGCACTCCCCGTGCAGAAAGGTAATCCGCCATTCCCCCGGCATCTGGGCCCGCTCGGTGAACTTGGGGTAGCTGGAGCGGGGGGAACTTGGAGAGTGCCACCTTCCGAGCGTTGCCAACGGCTCCCATCTTGCCGCTTCTCGCACGTCGCCGGACAACAAGTAGTCAGTGTCTGGTGAATCACACCAGAGGGAAAAACGTCGCCAGCGGCATCCGCGTCCACTTTTTCTGACTCCCGACAGGCCCCGTGAAATCTGCGTCTCAAGGGACCTGCCCGACGATCCTCAGCTGACGGTCGGTGGGTAGTGCGTGGCCGATGTCAGTTGGGTGGCGAGGCGATTCATCGATTCGCCGGCGCCGTCGCAAACCCACTCAGCGTGATTATGCACGCCACTGCCAGCGCCCTGTGGCTAACTATATCACCGCCGCATGATCGCAGGAGTTTCTGCACCAGCATCCGTACACAAGCCGGCCCCTTGCGGCGCCGTGCTCGCAGCCACACTGTCGGGCATTATTTCATATTTGCCAGCCAGAAATCAGTCAATCGTCGCGTTACATTTTCGTCTTCCCGCAGCAGCGATTGTTCCGTTAATCCTTGATGAACGTCCTTGACCAAATTTGATCCACGCAGTACCGTTGAGAAGAGTTAGTGAAAAAGAGCACAAGGATGTCGTAACGGTTTCCGCAACCGTTCTTCCTTTCCCTGGGGCGGACAGGGAAGTGTGCCTCCGATGCACCCTCCACCCGCATCGGACTTCTGCGTGGCCGCTCCGCGGAAGCGTGTTTTTCCGGTGTATACGGCGACCAGCCGAACGGAGTGCAGGACGAGCGAGCGACAATCGGCAGGTCACGGTGGTTCCTGTCACCCACTATTTTCGGGCAAGTTCGGCCCCCCCCCAAATTCGAGGCATCACGATGACATTGGAGACTGGCCACTGCAAGGAGTGTCGGGAAGCGACCGAAGAGGAGCGTTTGGCGCAACTGGCTGACGTGCTCAAACAGTACGACAGAGTCCCTGGCGCATTGATTCCCGTGTTGCAGATCGCCCAGGCGATATTCGGATACTTGCCGGACATCGCCTTGCGCAAGATCAGCCTGGCGCTGGGCAAGCCGTACAGCGAAGTAGCGGGGGTGGTGGGCTTCTATTCGTTTTTCACGACGGTGCCGCGTGGGCGGCACATCATTCGAGTTTGCCTGGGCACGGCGTGTTACGTGCGCGGCGGCAAGGAGGTCCTGGCATCACTGCGCAACACCTTGCGGTTGGAGGTGGGGGAAACCACAGCGGACCAGAATTTTTCGCTGGACGTAGGACGGTGCTTTGGAGCCTGCGGTCTGGCGCCGGTCATCATGATTGACGATGACGTGCACGAACGCGTGCGACCGGGCCAGTTGACGAACATTCTGGAACAATACCGCCCCAGCGCGGAAATGACGACGGTGACAACCCAAGGGAGCGGGGAAGAAATATGAGCGAGTTCGTTGCCAATCGGGAGCAACTGGTTGAGTTATGTACGGCGGTGCGTGACGAGCAAGCCAGGCATTGCACGTCAGGGATCCTCCCCATTCGCCTCTGCATGGGTGCCAGTTGCATTGCCTCGGGCGCTCGGCGAGTGCAAGAGGAGATGAACGAGCAGCTGGCGAACCAGGGTCTGGGCGCGAAAGCGGAGATCTGCGAAGTCGGCTGTCTCGGCCCCTGCTCGGGCGGTCCGGTCATGGTGGTGGGGAATGTCTTCTACGAGAAGGTACGTCCCCAGGACTGTTCCACGATTGTGCGCGAGCACGTGGGAAAAGGGGTGATCGTCGATCGGTTGACGCATCGCCGCCCGGACGGACGGCATGTGCCGAATGTTTCGGAAATCGATTTCTTTCGTCGTCAGACGAAGATCGTGTTGGGCAAGTGTGGGCAGATCGATCCGCGGCAGATTGAGCAGTACATCGGGCAAGGCGGGTACCAGGCGCTGGCCCAAGTGCTGGAGAATCGGAGTCCGGAAGCGGTGCTGGAGGAACTCCGCAAATCTGGACTGCGGGGACGAGGCGGAGCGGGTTTTCCAACGTGGCGCAAGTGGGATTTCACGCGCAAGGCCGAAGGGGACGAAAAGTTCGTGGTCTGCAACGCGGACGAAGGGGACCCGGGGGCATTCATGGACCGCAGTCTCTTGGAAGGCGATCCGCACGCCATCATGGAAGGCATGGCCATTGCCGCCGCCACGATTGGAGCGCGCACCGGGTTCATTTATGTACGGGCGGAATACCCGCTGGCAGTCGAGCGTCTGGAAACAGCGATTGGCCAAGCGCGTCAACTGGGGCTCTTGGGTCGGGACATTTTGGGAACCGGCTTCGACTTTGATTTAGAGATTCGCAAGGGTTCCGGCGAATTCGTGTGCGGTGAAGAGACCGCCCTACTGACGTCGATCGAAGGTAACCGGGGCGAGCCGCGTCCGCGTCCACCATTCCCTGCGCAGCGGGGGCTGTGGGGCAAGCCCACGTTGTTGAACAACGTGGAGACATACGCCAACGTGCCGACGATTCTACGGATGGGCGGCAAGGAATATGGCCAGTTGGGGACCGACAAGAGCCGCGGCACCAAAGTCTTCGCGCTGGCCGGGACTATCAAGAACTCCGGGCTGGTGGAAGTTCCCATCGGCATGCCGTTGGGCGATCTGATTTACGATATTGGCGGCGGCATCCCGGCAGGCAAGGAGTTCAAAGCGGCCCAGATCGGCGGGCCGTCGGGGGGCTGCATTCCCAAACAGCATTTGAGCGTGCCCTTGGATTACGAATCGCTGTCGCAACTGGGCGCCATCATGGGTTCGGGTGGCCTGATTGTGATGGACGAAGACAGTTGCATGGTCGACGTGGCGAGGTTCTTTCTCGAGTTCGTGCAGGAGGAGTCCTGCGGCAAGTGCGTACCGTGCCGCGTGGGGACGAAACGCATGCTCGAAATCCTCAACCGCATTTGTTCCGGACGCGGGGAGGAAGCCGACGTGGATCGTCTGATTCATCTGGGCGAAGCGATCAAGGAGACTTCGCTGTGCGGACTGGGGCAAACCGCTCCCAATCCGGTGCTGTCGACGATTCGTCACTTCGGCCACGAATATATCGAACACATACGGGACAAGCATTGCCGGGCAGGTGTCTGTCCGGAACTGGTATACGCTCCCTGCTCGAGCGCGTGCCCAGCCAACGTGGACATTCCGGGCTACGTGTCGCTGGTGGCGGAGGACCGTTGCGCGGAGGCGTTGGTACTGCATCGCGAACGAAATCCCTTCCCGGCCATTTGTTCGCGCGTCTGTTTCCACACCTGCGAAGACAAGTGTCGTCGAGCGTCGATGGATGAATCGGTATCGATTCGCGGCATCAAGCGATACATGGTGGATCAGGAAGTGACCATCCAATTGCCGGAAATCCGGGAGAATCCCGACAACGCTCGGCGAAAAATCGCCATTGTCGGTGCGGGCCCCGCCGGGCTGTCGTGTGCGTACTTCCTGGCGCGGCTGGGATACCAGCCGAAGATCTACGAAGCCGAGCCACGGCCGGGCGGGATGCTGGTCCAGGCGATTCCTTCCTATCGTCTTCCCCGCGAGATCGTCGCGCGCGAAGTGCGGATGATCGAGAACATGGGAGTGGAGATCCTGACCGACATGACCTTGGGGCGGGATTTCACCCTGAAGTCGTTACGTGGCGAAGGTTGCCAGGCGGTTTTCCTGGGCGTCGGCGCACCGTTGGGCATCGAATTGGGCATCCCGGGCGACAATGCCGAGGGCATTACGGACGCCATGACTTTCCTGCGCACGTACAACCTGCGCGGTTCGGCCAAGGTGGGCGAGAAGGTCGTCGTGGTGGGAGGCGGAAACTCGGCCATCGACGCGGCTCGGACCGCCATCCGGCTGGGCGCCGCGGAGGTCACCGTGGTGTATCGCCGCAGTCGGGAAGTCATGCCGGCCTATAAGGAAGAAATCGAAGAGGCGTTACACGAAGGCGTCCAGCTCCAATTGCTGACAGCTCCCGTGGCGATCGTCGCCGAGGGGGGCAAGGTCACGGGAGTGCGCTGCAAGCCGATGCGACTTGGTCAGTTCGACCGTTCCGGTCGCCGCCGTCCCGAGGAGGGGGGCGAAGCGTTTGTGATTCCAGCCGATCACGTGCTGGTCGCCATTGGTCAGGAACTCGACTCCAAACGATTCTGCGACGAGGTCTTGATCGAGTCGCGAGCGGGGGGATTCCTCTCGGCCGATCCGGTCACCGGCCAGACTTCGGAGAAGTGGATTTTCGCGGGAGGGGACGCCGTCAGTGGCCCGTCATCGGTCGTCGAGGCGGTGGCCGCCGGTGAACGGGCAGCGGTGGGGATCGATCGCTACTTGACCGGCAGGGATCACGCCTTCTGGCGCGAGATGCACGAAGTGGACACGTTCTTCGATCCGGCCGCCGGTCCGCTCGACGAGCCGCGTGAGCAGCTGCCGTTGATTCCGGTCGAACGCCGCTGTAACAACTTTGATGAGGTCGAACAGCCGTGGCGCAAGTCGGTCGCCGTTCGTCAGGCACAGCGTTGCCTGCGATGTGACTACGGCCGCCGCGGAAATGGCAACGGAAACTGTGCCGGCGAACCGGCACAAGGCGTGGCGCATCCGTAATGCTCCACCCCGGGACAGGGCCCGTGGCGCGGTCACCATTTATCCGCCAGCCACGTGCGAGCTTGTGACCGCGGCC
Organism: uncultured Planctomycetota bacterium; assembly: GCA_963802295.1. GTDB lineage: Bacteria > Planctomycetota > Planctomycetia > Pirellulales > Pirellulaceae > JAJRVM01. Next base: position 330,467 of record CAWDIM010000029.1, read on the forward strand.
GGCCGCACTGCCGCTGCGCGGGACCAGCCCGTCCTCTCAGGTGACAAAGCCATACCCATGGCTCCGAATGTTCCTCTCGCGAATCCCTTGGGCAAATTCATGATCAAGACAACTGACCAGAACAAAACGGTCCACTTGACGATTAACCATATCCCGGTGGAAGTCCCGGCCGGTACGACGATTCTCCACGCGGCAGCCCAGGTCGGCATTCGCATCCCCACACTCTGTTACGTCGAGCGGCTTCAGGCCATCGGGGCTTGTCGTGTCTGCGTGGTGGAGCTCGAGGGGGTGATCAACCTGGCCTCCTCCTGTGCCATGCCGGTCGCCGAAGGCATGAAAGTCCACACCAATACCCGCCGCGTGCGTCAAGCGCGGCGACTGGTGGTCGAGTTGTTGCTGTCCGAGCACGATGGTGACTGCCAGACCTGCGATCGCCGTGAGGACTGCGAACTGCAAGCCCTGTCGGCCGAGCTGGGAATTCGGACAGTCAGGTACCAGGGGCAGAAGACCCGGAAGAAGATCGACACATCGACTCCGGGGCTGGTGCGTGATACCGGCAAATGCATCAAGTGCCGCCGGTGCGTGAGCGTTTGTGCCGAGACACAGCACGTCGGCGCATTGTGGCGCAGGGGCGGGGTTTCGATACCGCGATCGGACCGGCGTTCAATCGCGACCTGAGTACCGTGGCCTGTGTCCAGTGCGGCCAGTGTGCAGCCGTGTGTCCGGTCGGAGCGATCACGGAGCAGGATCAAATCGATCAGATCTGGAACGCGGTCGACGATCCCGAGAAGCACGTCGTGGTCCAGACGGCGCCCGCCATTCGCGCAGCGTTGGGCGAGTGTTTCGGCTACCCGGCGGGCACCCTGGTGACCGGCAAAATGACCGCCGCCCTGCGACGTCTCGGTTTCGATGCTGTCTTCGACACGAACTTCGCCGCGGACCTGACCATTATTGAGGAGGGCACGGAACTGCTCTCGCGGCTGCGTCGCGCCCTGGTCGACCAAGAACCGGTTGCGTTGCCGATGTTCACCAGCTGCTCGCCCGGCTGGATCCTGTTCGCCGAGTACTTCCATCCTGAGATTCTCCCCAACTTGTCCACCTGCAAGTCGCCCCAACAGATGTTCGGCGCATTGGCCAAGACCTATTACGCCAACAAGATGGGGCTCAAGCCGGAACAGATCTACGTGGCTTCCGTGATGCCGTGCACCGCCAAGAAGTCGGAATGCCGACGGCCCGAAATGTGCGACAGCGGCTCACGCGATGTCGATGTGGTGCTGACCACGCGCGAACTTGGAAAGATGATCCGGTCCGCGGGCATCGACTTCAAGTCCTTGCCCGATGAGGAAATGGATGCTCCGCTGGGCCTCTCGTCGGGTGCGGCGGATATTTTCGCCAACACGGGGGGGGTCATGGAAGCCGCGTTGCGCACCGCCTATGAAATTGTCACGGGCCGCGAGCTGCCGGTGACGAATCTGCACGTCGCCCCCGTCGCGGGATTGACGGGTGTCAAGGAAGCGTCACTGACGATTGAGAAACCGCTCGAAGAGTGGGCGTTCCTGGACGGCGTGACACTCAACGTGGCCGTGGCACACGGACTGAACAACGCTCACGAACTGGTGAATGCCGTCGTGGCGGGGACGAAGCAATATCATTTCATCGAGATCATGACCTGTCCAGGCGGATGTGTCGGGGGCGGGGGACAGCCGCGGTTCACCGACGATGCGGTGCGATTGGCGCGCATCCAGGCCATCTATCGCGAAGACGAAGGCAAAGCGCTCCGCAAATCGCACGAGAACCCCGCCATCCAGACGCTGTACCAGGAATTCCTGGGCCAACCGCTGGGCGAAAAGTCGCACCACCTGTTGCACACGAAATACCAGCCGCGCAGCCCCGTGTAGCGGTCCGCGGGCCACGACAGCCTCCTCTCGCCCCGCTGCTCGACTGCGCCGCGGCCGCCGGCGACGACATGGCTCACGCAGGCACCCGCCAGAGGCGGACGGCTGAACGCCTCCGCCGACCGCGCGGGTCGCTCAGCGCCGCCACTCGCCCGAGCGTCATATCACGCCATTTTCGGTCGCAGTCGCTCGAAGACGTTCAGAGCTCCCGGAAACGGCTCCAGCGCTCGTTCAAAAATCCCCAGGGTGTAAGCGATTGCCAGCCCATAATTCGTGATCGGCACCCCCGCGCCGGCACTTCAGAATCCGGGACAACATCTCGCGGCGATTGTGTACGCAGGAGCCGCAGTGGATGACGAGATCATACTCGGCCAGATTGTCAGGAAAATCGTGGCCCTGGTAATGGGCGAATTCCAGTTCTCCTCCCACGTACTGACGGAGCCAGCGAGGAATCTTCACTCGACCAATGTCATCGCCGATCGGATGATGAGTACACGCTTCGCACACCAGGACTTTCGAGTTGCGGCGCAGAGAATCAATGGCCACCGCCCCCTGCACGAATTCGGCCAGGTCCCCTTTGTGGCGGGCAAACAGGATGGAGAAGGATGTCATTTTCACGCTCCGCGGCGTGTCGGCCCCCACCCGCAGGAAGGCCTGGGAGTCGGTCACGACCAGGGCCGGCGGACGGTTGAGCCGGTGCAGCGCGTTGCGCAGTTCCCGTTCCTTCACGACCATGCAATAGGCATCATTGTCCAGCAAGTCACGGATGGTCTGGACCTGCGGCAAGATCAACCGGCCCTTGGGCGCCTCCATGTCGATGGGGACGACCAGCACGGCCAGCTCCCCGGCGGGGACCAGATCGCCGACAATCACCGGGGGGTCGAGCAGCTCCTTGGGAACGGCCTGGATCAGCGCTTCGCGCACATCCAGAATTCCCATCCCGAGGGTGGCTACCGTCTCGACAATCGGTAGTCCCTCCGCGGCCAGCCGCGCACGCAATTCGGCCGCGGGCCGCTGCAGATCCGCTTTGTTAAATACGGCGATAACGGGAGTCCCCAACTGTTTCAATTCGCTCGCCATCGACTCTTCAAAACCCGTCCATTCGCCCCCCGCACAAACGATGATCGCCACGTCGGCTCGATCGAAGATCTGGCGCGTCTTCTGTACGCGCTTGTCACCCAGTGCGCCGCTGTCATCGATGCCGGCCGTGTCAATGAACACGACCGGACCGAGCGGCAGCATTTCCATCGGCTTCTCGACGGGATCCGTCGTCGTGCCGGCCACGTCCGACACAATCGACACGTCCTGTCGAGTGAGGGCGTTCAGCAGCGAACTCTTGCCGGCGTTCCGGCGTCCCAGCAGGGCAATATGCAGCCGGTTTCCGCGTGGCGTACTACTCATACCCTCTCCCTTCACCGCCCGGGCTGCGGCGTGAACCCAACTGCATGACCGTGTCCGGGGCCACCGCTTGATCGAATTCCTCCCCACTGAGCAACTGCCGGTCGATCACCACCTGCCGAATCGATTGATTTTCCCGCCGGGCGAAACGAGCGACCTGCTGGGCCGCCTCGTAGCCGATCAGGTCAACCAGTGCCGTCACCGTCGCCGTGGCACCCCGCACATGTGCGGCACAATTGCCTGGCACCGCCGCCATCCCCTCCACGCAACGCTCGGCAAAAATCCGGCATGCGTTACGGGCCAACTCGACACTCGTCAGCAGACTGTCGGCAATCAACGGCATGTATTGATTCAGCTCCAGATTCCCCAACGAACAGGCGTTCATGAGCGCAGCGTCACACGCCGAGATCGCCAGCGCCGCTTGCGCCACCGCCTCGGGAATCACGGGATTGACCTTGCCTGGCATGATCGATGAACCGGCTTGCAGAGCGGGCAGCTGGATCTCTCCCAGGCCGGCATCCGGCCCCGAAGAAAGCAGTCGCAGATCGGCACTGATCTTCATCAGGTTCGATGCCAAGGCTCGCACCAGGCCGCTGACTTCGACGAACACGTCGGCGTTCTGCGTGGCGTCGATCAGGTTCTCGGAACGGGACAACCCCATGCCGGTAATCCGCTGCAAATGATCGACCGCTCGAAAGATGAACTGACGCGGAGCGCCCAGACCGGTGCCAATGGCCGTGCCCCCCAGATTCGTCACCCGCAACCTCTCTTCGCACTTGTAGATCCGCCACCGGTCGCGGGCAAATGCCTCGGCATAAGCCCCCATGGTGCGTCCCAACGTGGTGAGCACGGCGTCCTGCAGCTGGGTCCGCGCCACTTTGACGATGCCCGCAAACTGGCGTTCTTTCCGCTGAAATGCCTCCATCAAGGCCGTCACGTCGCGCTGTAAACCGCGCAGTTGATCGATGGCCGCCACACGCAGCGCCGTAGGATAGGTATCGTTGGTCGATTGGTGCAAGTTCACATCATTCAAAGGATGCACGACGGCATAGTCTCCCAGCGGCCGATGCAACAGCTGCAAAGCTCGATTGGCGATCACTTCATTGACGTTCATGTTGGTCGAAGTTCCAGCGCCCCCCTGCAAGGCATCCACCACCATGAATTCGTCGAGTTGCCCGGCGGCCACTTCCTGGCAGGCGGTCTCCAGTGCCTCGAACTTCGGCGCCTCCCACCAGCCCAGTTCATGATTGGTGCGGACACAGGCCAGTTTCACCGCGCCGTAGGCGTGTACCAGCTGACGACTGACCGGTCGCCCGCTGAGCGGGAAATTGTCGAGTGCCCGCTGCGTGTGAATCCCATACAGAGCCTCAGCCGGTACGGACAACTCGCCCAGCATATCAGTTTCGACGCGAAATACCTTGTCACTCATGGATCACGCCTAACGCGGCCGGCGGCCGCAACCAAACCGGAAATCCGACATCCCAATATCGAAAACCGAAACAAATTCGAAATCCAAAACTGAAACGAAAACACTCCGCTGCCGACAAAACCACAGTCATGGGCCACAAGCAGATTCTCACCACTGGGCACGCTATGGGATGCTCCGTCCGCCATCCTCCCCCGTTTTTGTCATTGGCATTTCTGTCATTGGAATTTGTTTGGGATTTCGGATCTCCTGGCCGGTTGCGGTCACGGGCCGCGTTCAACTCAGTAGTACAGATCCCGCTGTTCTGTCTTGGCAATCTGCTCCAGTCGCCGGATCAACTCGTGTTTCTTCGCGTCGTCCGGCAGCTGCGCCAGCTGCTGCCGAATCAGCTGTTCTCCCACCTTGCGCGTCGCCGGTGAGGCGTAATCCACCAGATACTCCTGCAAGGTCGTCAGGGCATTCGGAGTGCACAACTGTTGAATGAAGCCCGGGATCGCGAATTCCATGAACTGTTCGCCCGTCCGACCCAGTCGGTAGCAGGCCGTACAGAAGCTCGGGATGTAACCGTCGATCAGAAGTTGGCGAATCACCTCATCCAGCGAACGAACGTCTCCCAATTCGAATTGTTCACGTTCGCGGACCTGCTGTTGCGCATCACCTGCTTCCGTGTATCCTCCTAATTCAATCCGGCTGCCCGCATCAATCTGGGAGACCCCGAAACCCATCAGCTCACGCCGGATTTCGGCCGGTTCTCGCGCAGTCAGGATCATGCCCGTGTAGGGAACACTCAAGCGCAGGATACTCACCAGCCGTTTGAAGTCGAAGTCGGATACCATCCACCGTTCGCTCAGCCGTACACCCGAGGCAGGCCGCAATCGCGGGAAACTGATGGTGTGCGGACCACAATTGAATTTCTGCACCAAATGGCGAGCGTGCGTCACCAGCCCCAGTACCTCGAAACGCCAGTCGTACAATCCGAACAGCGCTCCGATCCCCACATCGTCGCACCCGCTCTCCCAGGCCCGATCAAGCCCATCGAGTCGCCACAGATAGTCCCCCTTGCCAGTTGTGCCGGGGTGCACGCTGGCATACGTGGGGTGATGATAGGTCTCCTGGAAGATCTGGTAAGTGCCGATGCCGGCGTCATGGATCGTTTTGAATCCCTGGTGATCCAGCGGGGCCGCATTGATATTGACGCGGCGAATCTCGCCGTGCGATTGACGGACTCCGTAGACCGTGCGGACCGCCTCGGCAATAAACTCAGCCGTGTAGAGCGGGTGTTCACCGAAGACCAGAATCAGCCGCTTTTGCCCTTGCCGTTCGAGCGCTGCGACCTGCTTCTCCAGCTCCTCTCGGTCCAGCGTACGGCGAATCGCCTCCTGATTCGAACTGCGAAATCCGCAATAAGCGCAGTCGTTGACACAGTCATTTCCCACGTAAAGCGGCGCGAACAAGACGATCCGATTCCCATAGACGTCGCGTTTCAAGCGGCGTGCCGCTTCAAATACCGACTCGACCACTTGCGGATCGTCGGCATTGATCAGTATCGCCGTCTCCTCGACGGTGAGCGGCTCTTTGGCCAGGCTCTTGGCAATCACGTCCTGAACTTGTTGCGGCGCGGCCCGTTGGCCCAACAGGCTGGTGAGATACCCGTCATCGATGAAATCAAAGGCGTTGCTACTGAGCCGCCCACGGGACCCTGCCACTTCCATCGTTCCTTACTCCAGTTGCTCAACTGCCATCCTGCCGCGGCGATAGGATAGGTTGGGCGAATCGCCTCGACCGCTGGCAATGGGACGCCCCAGGGCCAACAACTGCTGCCGCGCAACCGACTCGCTTTCGTCGGGCGTTTTCTCGGACCCGGCTTTGTTTGGATAGATCTGGTAGTCCCGTCGATATTTTCCGGGCGTGAGGTTGGGCATGATTACATTCGCGCCACGCTGCAGGCCGAGCAACTGCCCCTGCCGTGGATTAATCGTCGCCAATGCCGTCGTGCTCGGAATGTTCGCGCGGGGACAGGCCATCCGTGCCAGCGCAATCATCTTGTAGGTTGTCAGCTCGTCGGCACAAGCCTGCGTCATTCCCCCCCGGTCTGCAGTCCCCCCGGCGTACGGGCCCGCCGCAATCCGCGTCGCCTCGCCGTGCAACGGAGTGTCGGGATGCGCGATATAGGGGCCGACTCCAATCATGTCGAGATCCAACTGCTGGAAGAGTGAAATGTCACGGGCCAGATCGTGGAGCGATTGCCCGGGAAGCCCGATCATCACTCCGCTCCCCACCTCGAACCCCATTTCACGTAGCCGCCGCAACAACATCCAACGTTGACCTTTCTGTTCACCCACCTTCAATGGATGAATCGTCTGCAACAGTTGCTCGTTGGATGTCTCGAAGCGAAGCAGGTACCGATCGGCACCCGCTTGCCTGAACCGCTGCAGCTCCCCGTCACTCCGCTCCCCCAGGCTGAGCGTGATTGCCAGCGGTGTCTCAGCCTTGATGGCCCGCAGGACCCGGCATAACTCCTCCGCGTCCAACGCCGGATCCTCGCCACTTTGCATCACCAAAGTGCCATAGCCGCGCGCCACCGCCTCCCGCGCTCCGGTCATGATTTCGGCGGAGGTCATGCGATAGCGGGGAATCCGCCCATTGGGCATGCGCAAACCGCAATAGAGACAGGCTCGATCACAGTAATTGCTGATCTCCAACAGTCCCCGCAGGTGCACCGCTTCGCCCACGTGTTCGCGCCGGACTTCATCGGCCCGTTGCCAAAGCTGCTCCAGACGCCCGCTATCCATCTCCTGCAGCCACTCAATGGCGTCGGTCATAACAGGCGACATGGCCACCTCGAGAACCCGTGAAGTACAGCTGGCACGGGCTCTGATACCGGCGTCCACGCAGTACGACCAGCACCTCCATCCCGTCTTTGCCTCTCCGAATCTTAGGGCGTCCACAGCCGGTTTGACTAGCCCATGGCGACCCTCCCAGGCCGCCCACTCAACCGCTTTGCCGGGGCTGTCCTTTACCCCCGTTTACCGCTACCATAACCGGAGCATAAAGGACGATATCGCCCCGCTGCTGTCGCAGCGTGAACCGAGCACAAAAATGTGCTGGTGGCGAAATACCCCGCAGCAGTGGCGGCTACCAGGTGAGAAGGATTAGCAATGAGCGACGGCAAGGCACGCGGTGTGGTGCATTTCATTGACCAAACGAAGACCTTTGGCCAAAAAGGCTTTCGCAAGCGAATGGTCGTGCTGGAGCAAGACAAAGGACGGTTCGTTAACTACATACCACTTGAGTTCATGCAGGACGGGTGCGACAGCGTCGATCAGCTGAACGTAGGCGACGAGGTCGAGATTCAGTACCGTCTCAGTGGTCGGAAGTGGCAAAAGGATGCGGACAGTGAAGTCAAGTTCTTCCTGACCGCTGAAGCACTCTCGTTCACGACGCTGGGCAGTAAGAGTCGTCAGACCGATCCGGATCCGGACGACGTTAATAGCCGGCTGGCGGAAGCCGAATCGGGGGATGACGAAGTGCCGTTCTGAATCCCCCCGCACGTTGCCAACGCGACTGCCGGTCCTGCGCCTCCGCCCCCATTCGACTTGGCCCTCGCACGTACAGGTTCTCGGTCACCGCGCGCAGCGGCTGTGCCCTCAGGACCGGAATCGCTTCAACGCGACACCTTGGCCGCTCAGCCGGGCCTCGGCACTGCATCCTGGCCAACTGAGCCACGCGGCTTTGCCGCCCGCTTCCGCCACCCGTCTGAGGTGAAAGCGGCCGTCGCGTCGCCCTCTCCTGCAGCTGCCATGCGGGGCACGCCTCATGGCCCGCTTTCCCAGCCGCCGAAGACATTTCGTCTGCGATACATTTCCACCCCATAAATCCGCAGACATTCTCGAAATAACACGAAAATCATGGGCGTATTGGCAATTGAATTTCCTGAACCCTTGACATTTATTGTTTCGTGTACGACAATTGCGAAGACGTAATAAATTCCACAGGGATGGCGGCAGGGCGTCTTAGCAGGAGCTGTTTCGTGTCCGAAACACACGGCCTTCTGAGTATTGAAGACCAGATTGTCATTTCGCTGCGTCGCATCACGCGGGCGATGGACCTTCGATCGCGCACGTTGTTGCAGCAGAATGGGCTGACAACCCCACAGCTCACTGCTTTGTGGGCGATCTCCCGTTTGCAGCCTGTCACGGCCGGTGTCGTGGCCCGCGAGATCCACCTGGGACACTCCACCGTAACTGGGATTCTGGATCGACTGGAGCGGCGGGGCTGGATTGGTCGAGCTCGCGGCGATCGCGATCGGCGCAGCCTGAGTCTCTGCCTGACGCCGGAGGGGCAGCGTGTGCTGTCGAGTGCACCGAACTTATTGCAGGGGGGGTTTCAGCAGCGGCTGGCGACCCTTCAACCCTGGGAACGCACGCAGATTCTCGCCACGCTGCAACGCGTGGCGGACATGATGGGAGTGCAGGAGGCCGACGAGGCGACCGAACTCCAGGGCGACGATCACGATTCAGCGCCGGTCGTTCCGGCGGCGCAGGCCGCGACCGCGCCTCACGGCGACGAACGACAACGCAATGGAGTGTCGCCATCCTGAGAGACTGTTTTTTTTTGCGGCGGAAGTCCTTTGAATTTCCGTCATGTGCGTTGGTTCAGGATCTTGCGTTTCGGAATTCGAATTTCCTGTTTGGTGGTGGCCGCGGGAAGTGAGGAGGGTTGTTTTGAGTCGATCGACGGACGCCCAGATGAGTCAACACCGTCTCGCACCTGGCCAGGCACACCTCGACGCTGGCGACGGTGAGAGCGGCGGTTCCCAATCTCCGGCGTTGGTGGCGGCAGCCAAGCGATTCTGTGCGTCCCTGAAGGCGTCGGGGGAGTCCTTCTTTTTGAGCGATCAGGTCCAGAAGCATCTGGACGATTTCCTGCTCGCGGAAACATCGCTGCCGGAGAAGACTCGGCGGTCGATGCGGCGCACGTTTCGCGGGTGCCCGGCCGTGATCTTGGACGGCGATTCGGCCTGCGCCGTTCTGCGACCGGGGGTGGGCCAGAAGCAGATTGTGCGCATCCATCCGGAACTCGACCACCTGGAGCAGGTTGACCGCGGCCAGTTCCTGCAGATCATGGACGCCCATGTACAAGGCCACCAGGAAGCCAGTCGGCGTGGGTTGGTGATCGATTTTTCGCCGTTCTTTCGCGACTATCCCAAGGTCCGCGAGTCGTCGGAAATGGGGGAGGGCATCTCGTTTCTCAATCGTCAGCTGTCCGCTCAGTTGTACGAGAACCCCGAGGTATTTCGCCAGGCCTTACTTGATTTCCTCCGCCATCGGAAGCTCAACGGTGTCAGCATTCTGGTCAACGATCATCTGACGACTCCCCCCATCCTGTTACAGGAGCTGATGGCAGCGCGGGCCCTGCTGGAGGACTGCGCTGCCGGTGAACCGTACGAGCGGTTTGCACACGACTTGCGGGTGCACGGATTCGAGTCGGGCTGGGGACGGACGACAGAGGATGTGGCGGAGAACCTCGCGCTTCTTTCGCAGGTCCTGGAGTCGTCCGACCCGGCCCGTTTCGAGAAACTGCTCAGCCGACTCCCGTTGACGCGGACCATTCTCATGGTCTCGCCTCACGGCTGGTTTGCCCAGGACAACGTGTTGGGCAAACCTGACACGGGAGGTCAGGTGACATACGTACTGGATCAAGCCCGGGCCTTGGAGCATCAGATGCGCGAGCAGTTTCGCGCGAGCGGCATCGACGCTTCCCCGAAGGTGATTATTCTCACACGTTTGATTCCCCACGCGGAAGGGACCACCTGCAACATACCGCGGGAGAAGATCGCGGGAACCGAGGACAGCTGGATTTTGCGGGCACCGCTGCGAGACGAACACGGCGATATCCTGGACGACTGGATTTCGCGGTTCCAGATCTGGCCATACCTGGAGACTTTCGCGGAGGAAGCGAAGCACCTGGTGGTCACCGAGTTGATGGGGAAACCGGATCTGATTATCGGTCACTACACCGACGGCAACCTGGTGGCCTATCGGCTGGCGGATGACCTGAATGCGACTCATTGTGCCTGCGTGCACGCGTTGGAGAAGACGAAGTACATACTGAGCGACATGTATTGGAGTGCGATGGAGCAGGACTATCGTTTCTCGATGCAATTCACGGCCGACCTGATCGCGTACAATTCGGCCGATTTCATCCTCTCCAGTTCCTGCCGGGAAGTAGGAGGAACGGCCACGGAAATGGGGATGATCGAGGCGTACGATCTGTTCTCGATGCCGGGTCTCTACCGCGTCCAAGCGGGATTGAACCCGCGTCTGGCGCGGCACAACATTGTGCCACCGGGGGCCAGTGAAGAGTATTTCTTCCCGCACGACACCAGCGGGCGGCGGGTCGAGGCGGTACAGCGGAGTCTTGTCCAGCGACTTCTCGGTCCGGAGCCGAACGAACATTGCGTCGGGCGGCTCCACGATCCGGACTTGCCGCTGATCTTCGCCATGGCACGGCTGGACAAGATCAAGAACCTGTCCGGGTTGGTGGAGATTTTTGGACATGCTCCCGCGTTGCGCGAGCAAGCGAATCTGCTCTTGATCACGTCTCTGGTCGACGCCTCGCAATCAACCGATCAAGAGGAAATTGACCAGGTGAATCGCATCTACCAGCTCATCGATCAATACGACTTGGACGGACATTTCCGCTGGTGCGCAGCGCGGCTCGACAAAGTCGAAACCGGTGAAATCTACCGCATCGTGGCCGATGGCCAAGGTGCTTTTGCCCAGCCCGCCTTCATGGAGACGTTTGGCTTGACCGTGATTGAGGCGATGGCTTGCGGCTTGCCGGTGGTCGTAACCTGTTTTGGCGGCCCGTCAGAAATCGTCGTGCCTGACGTCTGCGGGGCCGTCGTCGACCCCAACGACCACGCATCATTCGCCCGCGCTTTGTCGACGATCGTGGCGGACGACAGCCTCTGGCGGTCGTATTCGGCAGCTGGTGTGGAGCGAGTGAAGAACGCCTACACATGGAGCCGGCATGCCGACAAAGTCTTGCGTCTGGCGAACGTCTACACGTACTGGAACCACATCGACGTCATGAATCGCACGGCGCTCGATCGATACATTCACACGCTGTACCACACCGTCTACCGCCCACGAACCCAATCCATGCTGCAGGGAGGGTAATTCCATGTACATCCAACTGGTCAGTATTCACGGCTTGATTCGTGATGAAAATGTCGAGATGGGACGCGACGCGGATACTGGGGGGCAAGTGCGATATGTCCTGGAACTCGCCAAAACGCTCAGCCAGTTCCCGGGTGTGGAAGGGGTCGACTTGTTCACGCGGCGCATCAAGGACAAGCGTGTGTCGAGCGATTACAGCAAGAAGATCGAACAGTTGGCTCCCAAGTGCCGCCTGGTGCGACTCCCCTGCGGCGGCGGTCGCTATATTCGCAAGGAACGCCTCTGGCCGTTTCTGGACGACTTCGTCGACGGCATGATCTCCTTCACGCGCCGCGAAGGACGCACTCCCGCCGTGGTCCACGGCCACTATGCGGATGCCGGGTATGTGGCCAAGGAAGTCGCGGCAACCTTTGATGTTCCCTTTGTCTTCACCGGACATTCGCTCGGTAAACCCAAGCTACAGTACCTCCTGGGCGACGGCTGGACTCACGAACGAGCCAACAAAGAACTGGATATTGACCGCCGGATCAGCGTCGAACAGGACTGCCTGACGGTCGCCGATCTGGTCATTACCAGTACGCGTCACGAGCGAGACAAGCAGTGGGGGGAGTACTTCATCGATGACCACCTCCGCTTCGAAGTCATTCCTCCCGGCACCGATTTGGATCGCTTTTTTCCGTATTACGAATACGACATGCCCCACCCGGACATCGACGAAAGGTTCAAACAGGCCCGTGTCAGGATGACGAAGGAACTGAGCCGCTTCCACATCAACACCGACAAACCGCTGATCCTGGCACTCTGTCGACCCGATCGGCGCAAGAATATCGGCGCCCTGATCGATGCCTACGGTCGCAGTAAAGAACTGCAAGCCATCGCCAACCTGGCGGTGTTTGCCGGCATTCGTGACGATATCGAGTCGATGCCGGAGAACGAACAGCAGGTGCTCACCGACATGCTGCTGGCCATGGATCGCTTCAATCTCTACGGAAAACTCGCCATCCCCAAGGATCACAGCTCCGAGTTCGACGTGCCTGAACTCTACCGATTGGCGGCTGCCAGTCGCGGCATCTTCGTCAATTCGGCGTTCATCGAACTGTTCGGATTGACCGCCATCGAATCCTCCGCCACGGGACTCCCCTTCGTCGTAACCGACGACGGAGGACCCCAGGACATTGTCGAGAACTGCAAGAGCGGCTTGATTGTAGATGTCAAAGACCGCGGGGCATTGACCCACGCCATGCTGAAGCTGCTCACCGACCAGTCTGCCTGGGACACCTGTTCCAATAATGGAGTGAATCTGGTACGCCAATACTACACATGGCAGACCCATTGCGGGCAGTACCTGGAGTGCCTCAAGGGTGTCGTTTCGACCCCTTCCAAGACCCCTTCGGCCAGCGGAAAAGCGCCGGGCACTCGCCTCGCCGCGCTCGACAGTCTGTTGATTACCGATATCGACAACACGCTGTTGGGCGACGAAGAAGCTCTCGAGCAACTGAAAGGAATCATCGCGGAACATCGGCACCACATGGGGTTCGGAGTCGCGTCGGGGCGAGCGTTGGAACTGGTTACCGAGGTGCTGGGCCAATACGGCGTCGACGAACTCGATGTGGTCATCGCCGCCGTGGGTTCCGAAATCTACTATGGCGAGGAACTACTGGCCGATAAGGGATGGGCCAGCCAGCTCCGTTCGAAGTGGCGCCCCGATCGGATCCACGAAGCTCTCGACAAACTCCCCTTTCTCCATCTGCAATCCGAACCGCACACGCAGCGGGAATTCAAGATCAGCTATGACCTGGACGACGAAACCAATCCCGACGACGCGTTGGCCAAAGTCCATGACACCCTGGCCAAATCACGCGTCGCCTACTCGTTGATCTTCTCGCACGGTACGTACCTCGACATTCTGCCACACCGCGCTTCCAAGGGAAAAGCGGTCCGCTATCTCTCCGGCAAGTGGAACATTCCCATCAACCGCGTGGCGACTGCCGGTGATTCGGGAAACGACCTCGATATGCTCGTCGGACAGACCGCGGCGATCGTGGTGGGAAACCACGATCTCGAACTCGAATCGCTCCGGCCATCGAAGACAGGGCGTGTCTACTTTGCCCAGGCACACTGCGCTGGAGGGATCATCGAGGGCCTGCGGTACTACGGGTTCATCGCCGATCCGGTCGCCGCCCAACTCGCCACACAGCGGTGAGCGGTGCACACCCTGGCGGGACTGGAGCCGTGCGGAGTCAACGGGCAGCCGAGGGGCGCAGCACGGAAGCGAAGCAACGCTCCGCGACGGCTGCACTCCGGCGATGCGCCGCCGGACACTACTCGCTCAGCAGTAGTCGCGACGGCAAGGCGGGCGTGGCACCGCTCTGCGAGCAGACGTAGCTGGCCACTCGGCAGGCATGTTGGTTGATCTCGTTCAGGGGTGTGCCCTTGAGTAACCCGCAGAGCATGGCCGCGGTGAAGGAGTCGCCGGCTCCCACCGTATCCCTGACGGTCACCGGAACCCCCGCGCAATCGCTACGCTCCACGCGGCTCAGCAGGGTGGCCCCTTGACTACCTCGTGTCACCGCCACCAGCTGCAGGTTCCGGCCGTCGAGGAATTGAGCCAGCATCTCCGCCTCGGTGCCCCGGTACCCGCACGCGGCGGCGACGCGATCCAGCTCCTCATCGCTCAACTTGAGTACAGTGGCCAAATCGAGTGAAGCGCGGATGATCTCATCATCGACAAAGGGTGGGCGGAGGTTCACATCGCAGATCCGCAGGGCGGTCTGCCGCGTGGCCGCCACAAACTGCTGAATCACTTTCCGGGACGCGGGGTTGCGCTGACCGAGCGTTCCGAAGCAAACGGCATCGCAGCGTCCCGCCAGTCGCTGCACGCTCTCGGACCATGAAAGATGGTCCCAGGCGGCAGGTTCGCCAATCGCAAAATGTGGCTTGCCGGTCGCATCGAGTTCGACATTCACGACTCCCGTGGGAAACTCCGACGAAACCGCCACGCACCCCGTGTTCACGCCGCGCCCGCGCAGCGTGGCCACGGCCCGCTGACCCAATGCGTCGTTCCCCACACAGGAAACCATGGCCGCGTCGGCCCCCAAGGCCGCCGCATGACTCGCGACGTTGGCCGGCGCCCCTCCGAACCGAGCCCCGTCCGGAAAGACGTCCCACAACACTTCGCCGATCGCCGCAATGGTGATGTTCATGGATACCGTAAGGTGTGTCTGAAAGTGAATGCACTCTCCAGGGTGGATGCCGCGCACAAGCGGGCCTGTCAACCTCCCGCATTGTAGCGATTGGCCGGCATGTGTGCAGGGTGTCCTGCCGCCGGCTTGGCGTCGACCGCGATTTGCGGCCGCGGCCGGAAATTGGTAGACTCCGCGATGAAATGCGTCAGGCCCTTGCCCCCATGTGCGGCTCGATCTGCGAGGTGGTCATGTCTGCTGTTACCAGCCAATACCAACATTCCGGTGCGATTGGGAGCTCTTTGATCGTCGTTCCCTTGACAGGTGCCGCGGCCAGCCTCCTGCTTGGACTGGCCTATGCCTACGTCACGGTCTACTCCCCGATTGGCGGCTGGATCTCGATCCTCTTTGTGCTGGGCTACGCCTTTGCTGTGGGAATAGCCACGGTCATGGCCGTCAGGGGATCCAAATGCCGGAACACGGCGGTGGCCGGTCTGCTGGCCGGACTGGTGAGTCTCGCTGCGCTCTACAGCGCCTGGGTCTACTTCCTGTTCGTGCTGTTGCGCCGCGGCAACATGCCGTTGCTGTGGACTGACCTGCCGACCCTGTTCACCTCGCCCGTCCTCCTTTGGAATATGCTCCAGGCCGTTAACCAAAACGGCTGGTTCGAAATGTTCGGTGGGCCGGTGACGGGGGGCATGCTGTGGGTCTTCTGGCTCGTCGAAGCCGCGATCATTGTGGGCATGATCACGATCTTCGGTATGAACGCCATTTCCGACGAAGTGTTCTGCGAACGCTGCCGCGCGTGGACCGACACCGGCGAGATGCTGCGACTCGCCGTGCCGGAGAAGCTGGAAGAACTACAGAGCCTGGCAGCGGGCAACCTGGAAGGGCTCTATGCCCTCGAGCCGGTACCGCTCCTGGAGTACCCGCGCATGCAGGTGGAAACGAAACAATGCAGCGTCTGCCGGAACATGGTCACGTGCAAAGTCAAGGCGATGTCACAGGAAACAGACAAGCAAGGAAACCATGTCGAGAAAGCGAAGGACCTCACCGGCCATCTGATCATTTCGCGCGACGAGTACGAGCGGATGTTAGATCTCGCCAAGCGGCCGGTCGCGATCGACCAGTCCGACGAAGAAGTCGCGGAAGAAGACGGAGCGGAGTTGCAGTAGCGGCGATCCGGCAGGCTATCACACGAAGCGGCACAACCGCAGCGCACGAAGCCTGTGCGGCACGACCGAACTGCGGCAGGCACGCTGCCAGACACCATCAGTGATCGGTTTCGCCGGCCTGCCGGTTCTCGTCCGCGGGGACCGGAGCCGCAAGATGCGCCAGACGAAACTGTACGTGGTCCACCTCGCGCACGCTCGCATCCAGGCACTGCGGCGTAATTTCAAAGTCATAGCCGGGCGGGCCGTCCTGCAACAGTACGACAGTGTTCAAGATCAGCGTCACTTCCACGGGCGACCGGCTCTCCGCGAGCGCGGCCAGGATCGCGCTGCGGGGATCCGCCGCCCCGATCAAGCCGAGAAACTCGGCCGCCCGCGTGCGGACCAGCAGATTCGGATCGTCCCACGAGAGCGTTTGTGCGAGCGGCGCGAATTCCTGCGCCGCTCGGCCAAAACAGCTGCACACGATCAGGCCCCAATAGCGATGCCACGGATCGTCCGATTCCAGCGCTGCGGCGACGGCGACGCGGGCGGCAGCGAAAGGGCTCAGACTCAGATCGGCGATCTCAATCAGCGCGCCGATGTCCTGCTGGTGCAATTGGCCGAAGCGCACCGGCGCACGATACGCCGCTTCGACCAGGTAGCTTTCAGGGTAGAAACTCAGGTCCGGCAGGCCTCGCACAAGGGCCGCCAGTCGTCCGCGCAGGTCCGCCAGGGTCTCAGCGTGCTGACGCTCCCCCGCCAGATTCGTCGTCTCGTACGGATCCGCCTCGAGATCGAACAGCATCTCCGCCCCCCGCGGCTCGAAGAACGACCGCTGATGCGGCTGGAGTTCTCCCGATTCGTACAGACGGCGCCACTCTTCATAAGCCAGCATCCTGTAACGATAGTCGTTGTGAAGAGCATCGAAATTGAACGGCTGGTAGCTGCGCACATACTCGAAGCGTCCTTTTCGCAATGTGCGCACGAGATCACATTTCTCATCGAAGCGGTCCGCATAGCCGAAAGCTTCGTCGCGATCATCCACCTCGGCCGCCGACACTCCCGCGCCGAGGAAGGGGCGTCCATCGACCTGCTCCGGAACGTCGAGACCGGCCAGTCGCAGCAGCGTCGGCCCGAAATCGACGAAGCTGACGAACCCTCTCACGCGCGTCCCGCTCTGCCAGGGCACCAGGTGTCTCCAGTTGGCCGGCACGCGCACCACCAGCGGCACGTGCAGGCCGCCATCATAGGCGTACGCCTTGCTGCGCGGCAGCACGCCTCCATTGTCGCCAAAATAGAAGATGAAAGTATCCTCCAGCAAACCGTCTTCGGCCAGCTTGTCGACGACTTCGCCAATCTGCGCATCCATCTGCCGGATACGGTCGTGATAGCGAGCAATGGTGTAACGAAACGTGGGAGTATCCGGATGATACGGCGCTACGAAGACGGTACTCGGGTCTGCCACGGTCGGCTCGCTGACCAGGGCGGTGGCCGGGAAATGGAGCGAACTCTCATGAGTCGCGGCGAAATTCTGCATATGAAAGAACGGCTGTTCAGGCTGGCGATTCCGCCAGGTCGCGCGATTGGACGACTCGCTCCATACGTCATCTCCCTCGATCGCGTTGTAGTCCTTCTTGTTGTTGTTGCTGGTGAAGTAGCCGGCGCGACGCAGATACGCCGGAAACATGCTCAAAGCGTCAGGCAACGGCACGAGCACACTCTTGCGGTGGTACTGCGTGGCGATGCGGGGAGCGTAACATCCGCTCATCAAACTCGTCCGTGCCACCGAACAAACCGGTGCATTCGAGAAGGCGTGCTCGAAGACGAGGCCCTGCCTGGCCATTCGCTCTATGCACGGCGTGTCGGCTCCCTGATCGTCAAACAGCTTCAGATAGTGTACGGAATTGTCTTCCGACACCAGCCACACAAAGTTCGGAACATCGGCACCGGAAACAAAGGACGAGAGTACCAGCAGAGCGACTAACGCAAGACAGTGCTTCATGGACTACTCTCTTTCTTAACGCGGCAGGCGGCCACAACCAAACAGAATATCCGAAATCCCAATATTCAAATCCCAAACAAATTCGAAATCCATAATTCGAAATCCAAAACCTCCGCTGCCGACAAAACCACAATCATGATCCGCCAGCAGCTGCTCACCCTGCAGCCTGCCACGGCTTCCTCCCTTCCTCCCTTCCTCCCGTCCTCCCTTCCTCCCTTCCTCCCTTCCTCCCGTCCTCCCGTCCTCCCTTCCTCCCTTCATTCGCATTTGCTGCGGATTTCGGATGTCGAACATGCGCGCACCGTGCGTGCATATCACAGGTTGGCACTCTACGCTGCTCCCTGACGGCTCGCACGCAGGCCACCGCCGGCTGTGATCCGAAGTCGCCACACGTCTATGCTACCTTGCCTCGCCGGCACGATCAAACAGGACGCCAGCCAACAGGCACCCTGCCGCGACGCCAGCTTACCGCCTCCATCGGCCAATGCTAAAATGCCGACCTGGCAAACGAGCGCCGCGAGGACGAGAGTGTTACCCGGTACCATGGGCACGCATGTTCTAAATCCGAAAAACGAAGCAGCAATTTCCAAACAAATTTGCAGGACGGAAGAAGGGAGGAAGGGAGGGAGGAAAGGAGGAGGGGAGGAAGGGAGCATCGCAAGGAACAACGCGGCACTCTCACGTGGCGATGCCATGCGTTGGTTCGTATCGGGCGCTTTTTAAATGGTCATTGAGACATTTGAAATCCGGAGCCAATGCAGCCGCGTGCCGCAATCGACCCACGGGCTACGCAGCAACCTGTCGCGGTTCCTTACTTGGCGCATGCGAGAACGCTCCCCAACATTCCGAAGACAATAGTGAAGCGTGAATGGCGAATGGCGAGCAAACGATGGTGTAGTATGCCCACTGGTGAAAAGCTGTTTGCGGCTCGTTACGGCGGTTTTTCCGGCCGCGTGAGATAAGAGTATTTTCTGATGTCGGCACAATCCTTGGATTATGAAGCGATCGGGTTTAAGTGCGGCCTGGAAGTGCACCAGCAACTGCTGACAGACCGCAAGCTGTTCTGTCGCTGCCCCGCCGGACGGTATACGCGCGAGCACGACGGGACGATGCTGCGACACATGCGTCCGACTCTGTCCGAGCTGGGCGAATACGATGGCACGGCATTGATGGAGTTCAAGACGAAGAAGAACATCGTGTATCTGCTGCATCGCAGCAACGTCTGCACCTACGAGATGGACGATACTCCCCCCTTCCTGATGAACTCCCAGGCATTGGACGTGGCGATTGAGCAGAGCCTGATGCTCGGCTGCGACATCGTGGACGAAGTGCACATTGCCCGCAAGCAGTATCTGGACGGGTCCATACCGACCGGCTTCCAGCGGACGGCGATTGTCGGTGTCAATGGCAAGCTGCCGTTTCGCGATCGCCAATTGAGCATCATCCAGGTCAGTGTGGAGGAAGACAGCTGTCGCGAGGTATCCGATCGCGGTCACCTGATTGTGTGGCGTACCGACAGGCTGGGCATGCCGCTGACAGAGACGGTCACGGCCCCTGAACTGCGCACGCCGGACGAAGTGGCAGAGGCCATTTTGTTGATTGGGCGAGTCTGCCGCAGCACGGGGCACGTGCGTGTGGGAATCGGTGCGAGCCGGCAGGACGTCAATGTTTCCGTCCGGGGCGGCAGTCGCGTCGAAATCAAGGGCGTGCCGCAGGCCGGCTGGGCACCCGCGTTGGTCCACGGCGAGGCGGTACGGCAAGTCAACTTACTGGCCCTGCGTGACGAGCTGCATCGTCGCGGCTTCCGCACGCCGGAGTCGATCGAGATTCACGAGTCCGTGGTCACCGACCTGTTCACCGGTTCGGTCTTGAGCCAGCTGCAGGAAGGGCCTTTTGCGGAGTACTGCCGGCAGAACCAGCGCCGAGTCGGATTTGAGCTGGCGCAAGGCCCGTTCTGCGTGCGTGCCATTCGCCTTCCTCGCCTCGCCGGGACGCTTTCCTGGCCGGGTCAGCCCGACTTTGATTTTGCCCATGAGCTGGCCGGTCGCGTCCGCGTGATTGCCTGTCTGGACCAGCAGCCGATTCTTCTGCAGAGCGAAAAATGGCCCGATTACGACGGCTCGCCACAGGAACTGCGGCGTCTCAAGAAAAAGACCAACTGCGGACCCGACGACGCGTTGATTGTCGTGTGGGGGATTGAGCAGGACACGATCTGTGCAGCCAACGAGATTCGCTTACGCTACGGCGACGCGACATTGGGAGTGCCGCACGAGACGCGGCAACCCATGCCCGACGGCTCCACTCAGTTCGAACGGATCCTGCCCGGACCCGACCGCATGTATCCCGACACGGATAGTCCGCCGCAGCGAATCCTGCGCGAGCATGTCGCGGAACTGGCGGCGAGCCTTCCCGAGCCCCCCTGGATCCGCCAACAACGATACGTTCAGGCCGGTGTCCCGGTCACGACCGCACACTACCTGATCCGGCGCGGAGCGGCCCGACTGGTCGACCTGGTCGTCGCACGGGCGGGAGCCGACATCCGCCACGCCTGCTTCTTCTTCGGTGAGAAACTCAAAGGCCTGCGCCGAGCCGGCAGGCAGGTCGACAGTGTCTCGGATGAAACCTGGTGTGAGCTGTTTCGAGCCATGAATCAACATCCGGCATTGGTTGACGCCTGGGATTCGCTGACGACCCAGTTGACGCGCGAGAAAGCGGTGCGGGTGGCCGATATCGTGGCCAAATACCGCTTCTGTGAAGCGCCGGACAACTGGCAAAGCGAAGTTCAAACGCTCGTGCAGTCCCGCCTGCCCGTTCGGCCCGACGATACCGCATCACGGCGATTCCGCTTCCTGATGGGACTGGCCATGAGCACCTTGCGCGGGCGGGTGCCGGCCACGCAGGTGTCCGCGGTGATACATCAAGCGATGGAGGACCGGCCATGAGCGATACAGCCGACAGCTTGAAAGGTTACCGTGGCCTGGCGCGCGATCGTCTGGCGCAGTGGGGCGTGCGAGTCTGGAGTGACGTGCGCGTCGTCAACGACGCGGATAGCACTTTTGAAGGAGTGATCTTACCGCGCAGTGAAAACGCCGATGACTTGCACGTCGTCATCAAACAAAAGACCGGCTACAACATCGGCATCCATGTCGACCGCATCAGGTCGATGCAGGAGCTCGGGCGCAAGGAAGCGGTCTATAAGATCCCCGAGAAGGCGTTCCCCACATCACCGACCCTGCCGAACGTCACGCTGCTGGGGACCGGCGGCACCATCGCTTCGCGACTCGACTACCGCACCGGCGCCGTAATTCCGGCCTTCACACCTGGCGAACTGTACGGCGCCGTGCCGGAACTCGCCGATATCTGCAACATGACCACCCGCAAAATATTCGGCGTGTTTTCCGAGAATATGGGCTGGCTGCAATACGTGGCACTCTCGCAGGCCGTCGGGGAAGAGATCGCGGCCGGAGCGGATGGCATTGTCATCGGCCACGGCACCGACACGATGGGGCACACAGCCGCCATCCTCAGCTTCATGGTCCAGGACAGCCCGATTCCGATCGTGCTGGTGGGAAGTCAGCGGAGCAGCGATCGCCCCTCGAGCGACGCGGCATTGAACCTGATCCATGCGGTGAAGACGGCCGGGCACAGCCCCATTGCCGAAGTGCAGATCTGCATGTTCGGTCCTACTTCCGATCAATACGGCTTGCTGCATCGCGGCACACGCTGCCGCAAGATGCACTCGTCCTACCGAAGCACTTTCCGGACGATCGGCGACATCCCCCTGTGCCGCGTCTCGCTCGACTCCTTTGAGTTGCTGACCGACGACTACCTCCGACGCGATCCGCAGCGTCAGGTGAAAATCGATGTGGCGTATGACGATCGCGTGACGATCCTCTATTACTATCCCGGCATGAAACCGGACGTGATCGACGCCCTGGTCGGTAGCGGCTACAAGGGAATTGTCATCGCCGGCACGGGACTGGGACACGTCAATAGGCCGGTCTTTCCCGCACTCCAGCGGGCCATTGACCAAGGTGTCCACGTCGTCATGACCGTTCAGACTCTGTGGGGCTTTGCGCAAATGTACGTCTACGACACGGGACGTGATCTGTTGGATATCGGCGTGGTACCGCTGGATAATATGTTGCCGGAAACCGCACTCATGAAACTGGGGTGGGTGTTAGGGCACACCGATGACCACCATGAGGTGTTGCGTATGATGCGCCACACCATCAATCACGAAATCACTCCCCGCGAACCACACAATGGCTATCTCGTCCTGCAGGGTGGCCTGCCGGAAACCGAAGATTTCGTGCGCTCGCATTGGAAGTGATGCCCTGCCACAAAGACCTGGCCTGCCAACTCCGCTGACAGAAAATTGGGAGAAAGGGAGAAAGGGAGGAGGGGAGCAAGGGAAAACGGAGGATGCAGCAGCAGGCTGCACGGCGAGAACCTGCCGGCGGATGATGACCGTGGTTTCGCCGGCAGCGGAGGTTCCGGGCGTTGGATTCTGGATTTCGAATTTTGGAATTTTGGATTTCCTGTTTGGCTGTGGCCGAGCGCCACGTGGGGCTAAACCGAGCGCCACGTGGGGCTAAACCACTTTGGTGAAACCGGGGATCGGAACCGGGTAGTTTCCGCTGGCGTCCGGCATCACGGGAGGATCGGCATCCCATGCATACTGCTGCGGCGCCAACACCAGTTCGGAGCCAAGTCCTTCATCCCAGGTCACGCGTTGTCCACCATGCGTGGCCATCCGACCGAGGATGGCATGCATGGTGCTGCGTGCCATCGCGACGCCGTCGTTGATGGGCGTGCCGGCTTTCATGGCCCCGAACATTTCCGCGAAGCAGTTCTGCTCGGCGTCTCTGGTTGTCTGCTGAGGCTCCCATAGCTTGCGGCCCGTCGCGTCCCGGATCGACCAACCGCGTTGGCCCACTGCCATCCCCTTGGTGCCCATGATCACTTCCGAGTTCTCATTGAAGCAGTTCGGCTGCTGGCGTGTAAACGCGAAGTAGTGGACGCCATGGGGATACTCGTAGACAACCGAGTGGTGGTCAAAAATATCGCCGAACTTCCCCTCCGTGCGCACCTGGCGACCGCCATAGCCCCACGCGTGCAGTGGAGGCTGTTCCTGCATGACCCAGCTGACCAGGTCATTGTAGTGCACATGCTGTTCGACCAGATGATCTCCCGAGAGCCAGGTGAAATAGTACCAGTTGCGCAGCTGAAACTCCATTTCCGTCCACTCCGGCTTGCGGCCGCGGTGCCACAACGGTCCCGTATTGTAGGTCGTGTGCACGGCCACCAATTCGCCGATCTCACCGTCGTGGATGCGCTGCACGATCTCGCGAGCACTCTGAGAATACCGCGTCTCGAAGCCGCTTACGAGAGAGAGATTCTGCCTCTGAGCTTTCTCCGCGGCAGCCAACACACGACGCACGCCCGGCGCGTCGACCGCCATCGGCTTCTCGGCAAACACATGAACCCCCGCGTCAATGCACGCTTCAATATGCATCGGCCGGAAGTGTGGCGTTTCGGCCAGGATGACCACATCAACACCGCTGTCCAACAATTTCCGATACCCGTCGAAGCCGCCGAAACAATGGTCGTCATCGACCGCGATGCGATCGCCAAGCTGGGCATTCAACGCTCCGCGGGAGAACTGCGTGCGGTCGAGAAACGCATCCGCCACGGCGGTCAACCGCGCAGTCGGCTCGACGGCCAGAGCACTGCCGACCGCCCCCGCTCCCCGTCCTCCACACCCGATCAGGCCGATCTTCAACGCATCACTTCCCGCCGCATGTGCAGACCGCTCGACCGGCAACGTGGCTGAGACGGCCGCCGCGACAAGGGCTGAAGTCTTCAGGAATTCACGACGTGTCGTGGAGTTGTTCTGGATCCGAATGTTCTCTCCGCTCATGGTCGGCTCCTTTTGGTAGTGAGGGCCCTGCAGACATGCTCTTCAAATCCCCAACGGTCGATGCGCGATAAGGCCATCAAGACAGCCGCGGGAACGAATCCGAACGCCTCGCCCCTTCGGATTCTCGCGGGTCTTCTTGGTGAATTTCGCCGGCCGAGTGGGCTCGATAAGACTCCGTTAAGAACTCTCGGCGATCGACCCGGCCGGCCAAACACGAACGGAACATCAGTGTACCTCCGTCTTCAAGAACCACGCGGTCACAGGCCGCTGCTCGCCACCCCACAGGCCTCGTCACGTGAACCGGTTGGCACAACCAGTATTGTACCAGCCTGATCCACGCTGTCAGTCACCGGCGGCGGGCCATATACGCATACACGACTTGACTGTACTCATGCATGGTGTTAACATACCCCTAAGCACCCAGTGAGGATCCCTAACCATGCCAAAGCTGGCCATCTATGTCCCGAAGGATGAAATGCGGGAAATCGAACGCTTTCGCGCACGACTGAATTTCTCCAAGATCTTTCTTCGCGCCATACAGCGGGAGATCCGGGAACAATCGCGCAATCTCGACGCGGACGAAGATGAAATCGCCAGGGCCGCCAACCACTACCGCCGCCTGCTGGCAGAAGATGCCGCCGCTCTGGTTGATTCCGGTCATTCACTGGGAGTCGAACAGGTGCTCAAATGTAAGCTGACGCCCAAGCAGATCCGGCGGACCTTGCCGCTGGCCGAGCTGGAGACGCTGCAGTTGGATCAGGTCGCGCTGATTGACGAGACGATGGCCAAGACCGGGCTGTCGATCCAGGACGTGGCGGCCAGTTTGGGCTGCAACGATCAGACGCACCCGACCTGGCGTGCCTCGATCGCCAGTGGTTTTGCCAAAGGAGTCAGCGACGCGTGGCAGCGAGTCTGCCAGCAGATGCAGCCGTGAGATGATCTCACTGGCTCCCGTCATTGTGGTCTTAGTCGCATCCGTATCCGTGAGTTATCGTCATGAAAAAAGCAAAGAAGAAGTCGAAGGATCCCGCCGAGAAAGTCGCCAAACGGACGGCCAAGGCTGAGGGCAAGGTGGCGAAAGCCGAGGGCAAACTCCAGAAGGCTGCAGCCAAGTTGGAGGATCGCCAAGCCAAGCTGGCGAAAGCCAAGCAGCAACACCAGGACGTACTCGCCGAAGTGTCGAAGGCGCCCCCGCCCGAAGCTCCGACGGCCTGACCGGCCGATTCGCCTGACTCAATGCTGCTCGGAGGGTAACATGCGCGCACGGTGAGCACATGTTTGGAGCAAGATCCGAAATTCGAAGCACGAAAAGCAAGAAACAAAATTCCCAAACAGATTCACATAACAGAAATACCAATGACCAAGACGGGGGGGAACGGAATATCGAAGAACAGCATACTGTGTGGTGAGAAGCTGCGGTGCGGATCCTGACTGCGGTTTTGCCGGCAGCGGAGGCTTTTGTTCCTGAGTTTTGGATTTCGAATTGGTTTAGGTTTTCGCGTATTGGGATTTCGGATTTCCTGATTGGTTGCGGCCGCAGGCCGCGTCAGGGTTCGCTGGTCCGAATACGTGTGCCGTGCCGCAGGCTCATGCGTATTTCATGTGACGTGACGTTTTTCGGAAAATAGGCGCCGCTGATTTTGGCGTTGTGCATCGAGACTCCATCCAGATCCAGGTGCCGCAGATCGCAGCCGCGGAAATCCGCGTCCCGCAAATACGCGTCCCGCAAAATCAGCTTGCTGAGATCCACGTTTCGAAAATCGGTACCACGAAGATCGGTACCGCTGAAATCCGCGACCTTGCGGTCGGCTATGGCGCGGTGAAACTCCTCGAGTGCGCCGACGCGCAGCGACTTGAATGCTGGGTCGTTTAAGAATCGGGGCGTTCCCATCTTTGCTCACCTTCTGCTGAATCTTGTGGTTTTCGTTCCGGACTTCCGCGGCGAGATCATGGACGGCAACTGTCGGGTCGTTCGATCTCAGCCCTATCTCGTGCAGGATGCGAGTGCCGTGCGTCCATGTTCGATGATTTTCTAACCAACGCACCAGACAGCAAACACCGAGCATCTATCCACTGACAGAGACTCATGACGCGTCGTCTGCCGGCGAGGCCCGATAGTGGCTTTCTCCGCCGGGTGCGTCGCGGCTGACTCAGTCATTTCTCGCGATGCAGTTTGTGCCGGCTGTTCGCCTGTGGGAGTTCCTGGTGGTTGCGGCCGATGGCTGCGCTAGGACAATGCTCGACGGCCTCTCAAAGATACGTCATCCAAACGATTTGCGTCGTCGCAGCAGCGCGGCGTCGATGGCGTGCGTGCGACACGGATGACCGAAGTGGCGAGGCACTGCCGACCTGGATTTACCGCGGCGGATCACCCGCACAATCGGCACCATTGTCACCACTGGACGAGCGGGCCGACGCGGCGTGAACCGCGAGGTATTGTATCGGCCTGGCGAACAGCGGATGTGACAGGGTTGCGATCAGCCGAGACGGACTAGGGGGATTCGGGGACGAAGTAATCGACCTTGCCGGCGGCGGAGGTTTTGGATTTCGAGTTTTGGATTTCGAATTTGTTTAGATATTCGATATTGGGATTTCGGATTTCCTGTTTGGTTGCGGCCACCGGCCGTGTTGGGTCAACATCATTCGCAGTTGGCCCACAGGATGCGAATTTCGTCAAAAGGGAATATTTCCAACTGCACACCATCCCCTTTAGAATAGGGGTCCGTCCTTCACGCTCACACAGGCTCTCGCATCAGTCGACTCGTGGAGTTCTCGCCATGAACGCATCAGCTTCATCTATCGTGGTGTGGAAGTGTTCAGCAGACAAGCGTCGCGGGATCTTCACTCTCCTGGGCTGGACTCGCCGGAGTGCAGCAGTTTCTCGTCGCGCTCGGAAGCGAGTCTGCTGCAGTCTCGGATGCGTGGTGGGCTGCCTGCTCGTCGCATCGTTGTTTCCACCCCATGTGGCAGCCGCTGACCATTCGATACTGCTGTTGCCCAACGCGCCGCGCGGCGAGCTGGCTATTGTCCAGGTGGACTTTTCCAGCGCCGCAGCACGGGGGGATATCGATCCAACACTCATGCGGCAAGTCCAAGCTTGCCGCGCGACCGACGGTGCACCGATAACTGTCCAGTTTGTGCCCGAGTCAGCGAACGAGCCGGTCACGAAGGGGACGTTGGTGCTCAAATTGCCGCCGGTCTCGACCACCGCCATTCGCCTGGCCTTCGACCGATCCTCGTCCGATGAAATTCCGCCGGCGGGCGGGCCAGCCAGAACATCGGACTGCACGATCAAAGTTGCTGCCCAGCATTCGGCCGGCTTGCCGTACGAGATCCTGTTTGAGAGGACTCAGAAGGTGTTCCGCGATTTTCGCTGGAACGATCGGTTGCACCACGCGGAGCTTGGCGGCTTTCATTTGAGCAACGATAAACAGGCCAAGGTGGAGTTCGTGAGTGAAGGTGCTCTCTGCACCGTGGTGCGAGTGGAAGCGGCATACAAGCGTGACGACGGGACGCAACCCGCCACTCAGCCTCGGGCGGTCTACGACTGGTATTACTTCAAGGACAGTCCCGTAGTGTACGTGACGGCTACCATTACTCAAGACACGCCCTGCCGGTGGAATGAAGTGCACTTCCTGGAACTGAATTTCCCGGGGTCGGATTTTACACATTGGGTTGGCAGCCAGTCAGCGGGAGTGGACGCTTTACTGGCAGACGGCCGCTCGCACCGCGACGCAGAATGGGCGGCGTTGGTCGATGACAAGAACGGAATCGGCATGTTCGGTTGTGGCAGTGTCCTGGTGCATGACGGGCGCGGCCAATACGGCACCTATCTCCACGCGGAAGGGGATCGGTCCTGGGAGCCGTGGGACGACACGCGGCGCCGCTACTGCGGCTGGCTCTGGATCGGCACCGCGGACGATCCTCGGGAGGCGATCCAGTCATGGCAGCAGCGGCTGCCGATCGAGCTGCCCGCGACCCTCACCACACAGAGCGTTCATGCAGCGATCGAGACGGCGCAACAGAATACTGAGCAGCTTGCCCAGTCCGATCGGCAGGCACAACGTTGGAACGTGGCAGTGGCGACTCGCCTGGAGTCTGCCGGACGACTGGAATCGGTGCACGATGCTCTGCAAGGCAAATTACCGACCGACTGGCATATGCTCGAGGCCGGCGTGTTGCGGGCGGCGTTTCAGTGCGGCGGAACTGGCGTGCAATTGGCCAGTCTGTTTGATGCCGGCGCGAATCACGAGCACCTGGCGGCAGCTCCGCTCCCGCTATTTCGCATTACGCTGCGGAATGCCGAGACGAAGCAACTGGAAACGATCACAGCCCAGCGCGGCTGGCAGCATGTTACGGTCGAGAGGACGACGCCCGAGACCCTGTCGCTGCATTGGCGAAACCCGGACAACCAGGCGTTTGGCGCTCTGGCGGTCACGGCCCGAGCCGAGGCCGATTCGGCCAACAGCGCCGTGCGCTGGCAGCTGAGCGTTTCCGGACAGAGTGCGCCATGGAGTCTTTGGCGAGTGGTTTTTCCCCAACTGGAAGTGATCGCGCCGGGAAATGATTCCGTGCTGCTTATTCCGCGCGGTCCGGGTGAAGAGCAGCACGGTGTCTGGCAGCGGGCGTTTACCTTTCAAGGTGTCTACCCAAGCGGCTGGATGTCCATGCAGTTCATGGCTGCCTACGATCGCCAGTCGCACACGGGACTCTATTGGGCCATTCACGATCCGATGGGTGGCACCAAGGACTTGTCGGCGAAATCTCTACCATCCTCACAGTCCCTGGTGCTGGCAGCGGACATGCCGGTTCCCGACATGGGCCAGCCCGGCAATGGATTCCAGCTCAGCGGCGAAGCGGTCTGGCAAGCGTTCGCCGGCGACTGGTTTGACGCGGCGGTGATCTATCGCAATTGGGTGCGGCAGCATGCACGATGGTACCCGAGCCTCGGCCATGAAGGTCGCGCGGATACTCCCGCTTGGATGCGTGAACTGTGCGTCTGGGCCCAGACCGGCGGCACAGCCGCTGCCTGCGCGAATCAAGTGCAACGCTTCGCGGAATTCTTGGGAGTTCCCGTCGGGTTTCACTGGTATAGCTGGCACCAGATACCGTTCGACAACGACTACCCGCACTATTTCCCGCCCGCCGATGATTTTGCCGAGGGAGTACGCAAGCTGCACGAGTCAAATGTATATGTCATGCCGTACATCAACGGGCGACTGTGGGATACGCGCGACCAAGGGACGCAGGACAGCGAATTCACTCGGCGGGCACTCCCCGCCACTACGAAGGACGAAAATGGTGAGCCGTACACGGAGGCATATGGGAGCAAGGAAAGCGACGGCAGTCCGGTACGGCTGGCGGTAATGTGCCCCGCCACAGCCACTTGGCAGGATGAAGTCAATGGAATCGTAGCGAAGCTGTTTGATGAATATGGCGTCGATGGCGTCTACATCGATCAGATTGCCGCTGCGCCGCCAGTCACGTGCCTGGACGCAACGCACGGCCACTTGCTCGGCGGCGGGCATTGGTGGAACGAAG
Source organism: uncultured Planctomycetota bacterium (assembly GCA_963802295.1). Taxonomy (GTDB): domain Bacteria; phylum Planctomycetota; class Planctomycetia; order Pirellulales; family Pirellulaceae; genus JAJRVM01. The sequence continues at coordinate 360,172 of CAWDIM010000029.1, forward strand.
GCTATTGGCAGATGCTCCAGCGGATGCGCGGCAACATGAAACCGGACCGCATGTTGACCACTGAATGTAATGCCGAACCGTTCCTGAAGTGGTTCGATGGGTACCTGACCTGGCACTGGCAATATGACGGTCAGGTACCTGCCTTTCCAGCGATTTACGGTGGCGCGATCCAGATGTTCGGCCGCGCCTATCGCGGCGGCGAGACCCAGGACCTGGCGCTCCGCATGAAATCCGCTCAGCAACTGGTCTTCGGCGAGCAGATCGGGTGGATCAGTCCGGCCGTGGTGGATCAACCGGACAACGCCGAATTCCTGCGTCAGGTCGTGCGACTGCGCTGGCAACTGCGCCGCTACTTCCATGCGGGCGAAATGCTGCGTCCCCCGAAACTGATCGGTGATATTCCGAGAGTGCGAGCCGATTGGCAGTGGGCGGATACCTGGTGGGTCGAGACGGACGGTGTCTTGACTGGATCCTGGCGGTTACCGCGTGAAGGGTCGGTCGTGGTGATCTTGGCCAACGTGACCGACCAGGCGGTGCCGGTGCAATGGTCATTTGATGCGGCGAAGAACGACCTCCCGGCCTCGCATCTGCGGATCGCGCGCATTTCTTCCGAGGGGGCGGAAGAATCCGCGCAGGAAGCAGCGTCATTCGCGCGACACGTCGACTTACCACCGCGCACTGCCTGGGCTTGGGAAATTACGCCGGCCCCGGACAAGGAGTAGCTCATGGACCAGCTTGCCCGCTGCGCTCGCCTTCTCCGCGCGGGTGGCAGCGTGCTGGAAAGTGGCCGGCCCGCTGGCAAAAAGTGCGTTACCACACTTGGGATAAGTCGACGCGAACTCCGGCAAGCACCTGGGGAGCAAGAGCATCCGTGTGGGCTCCCATGAGCTCGTAAACATCGCCGCGGAGCACGTACTGTTCGACCGTGTGATCGTCCGGATCGACGACCCAATACTCAGCAACTCCCGCTCTTCGATACAGCTCTTTCTTCACCACGCGATCATTGTCGACCGACGACTCCGAGAGAATCTCCACGACCAGATCGGGTGTCCCTTTGATCTTCGTCGGGGTGATAATATTCCGAGCGTGGGTCAGTACGACGATCAGATCGGTCTGCACTATGTCGTTTTCGGACAACTGCAGGTCCGTTGGGGCGTCATAAACCTGCCCTCGACCCCGCAGTTCGATCTGGGAATAGAGCTGAAACTGAATCCGACGGGATAGCGTCTGGTGGTAAGTACTGGGAGCCGGGTTCACGATATGCTCTCCAGCGATGATTTCGTGTCGTCGTCCATCTGCCGGAAAACACACATACTCCCGATAGCCCAGTTTCCCGCTGAGATTTGTTTCCGGAGGCATCGTGATACTCGCTCAAACCCAATCTAGCTACCAGATTCACAAAACACTTGTGTGCCTTGAAAGTATACACAATTCTGGCTTCGTTAACAAACTCGACGTCACGGTGGCCATCCCGGGCCTCGTCTCCTGGTACGGGTGTTGGCGACATTTTCTGCAGTGCGAGCAAGCCACCGCGAGTGTCCATGGTCCACGGGTCGGCATCAGCCTCGTGGCAGTCGCGCCAGTTGCCACGCGGCGGGGTATCTTGGGACACTTAAGAACATGATAGAATGTGGCAGACAAGATCGCCGAGAAGCTCACGTTACGGGAACCATCTGTGAAATTGCACCACGTGAAGAATGTGACGATTGGCTTCCTGCTGCTGGTTCTGGCCGCGGCAGTGAATGCAAATGACGGCAGTGAGACGGAACGTCGTTTGCCTCCTCCGGCCAGATTGACGCTTGACTTGAAGCGGGGCATTTCCATCGATCGCCAGTATCGCCGCATCCCGCCCGAACCGATCATGCGGTTCACGCGGCAGGACGTCCAGTTGATCAAGTCGATGGGGTTCGACTCGGTGAAGGTACTGGTCAATCCCGAGCCGCTGATGGATGGCAGCCGCCTCGACACAGCCAAGCAGTGGTATGTGAAAGAGATGGTGGATCTCGTTGTGAACGAGGAACTACCGGTCATTGTCTGCATGCATCCCGAATGGGAGTTCAAAAAGAAGATCCTGAGCGACGAGCAGGAGTTCTCACGTTTTCTGAGCTTCCTGGACGAGACCGGGAGATTTCTGGCCGAACGCTGGAGTCCCCAACAACTGGTCCTGCAGTTGATGACTGAACCGGGTGGCAATACACTCGAATGGAACGAACTACAACCGCGCATGTGGCGGGTGGCCCGCAAGGCGCTGCCGCAACACACTCTGATCCTGGCGGGCGACCAGGTCGGGAAGATCGAGGGGCTGATCACCACCGAGCCGGTCGACGACGAAAACGTCGCGTACAGCTTCACCTACTACGATCCCTTTGTGCTGACGCTACAGGGCGCCGAGTGGCTGACTCCCAAAGTCTGGTCCCACCTCGGTGCCATTCCCTATCCCTGCTCGCCCGACATCGTCGCCGCTCGACTGCCGGAGATTCTCGAGCGGATTCCGACCTCTCCGCCTGACTGGCGCGGGGCGGCGGAAGGCCTGCTGAGAGAATACGGCAAAGAGTGCTGGAATCGCGACAAGATCGCAGCCAGGATTCGATTGCTGTCGGATTGGAATCAGCGTCACGGCGGTCGTCTCAGAATCTGGTGTGCGGAGTTTGGCTGTTATCAGCGCACGATCGAGCCTCGGGACCGCTATCAGTACATTCGCGACGTGTGCGATGCGTTCGAGGGGAACGGGATCGGGTGGGCCTATTGGTCGTACAACGAAACACTCACCGTTATGACGTCGGATCGAAGACCGTTTGGGCCGGCGGAACAGCAGACACCGGACAAGGCGATGCTGGAAGTCTTGTTGGGCCCACCATCAAAATAGAGACGTGACGGCAAGGATAGCTGACACCGCAAAGCGTCTGGCATGCCGAGGGATGGAAACGACATCCGCCAGCGTTGGGCCACGGCCCTTACCACCCGGGTTGCTTCCGTCCAATCCACTGCTGAACAGTCTTGGCGCGTCCCTCATCGCTTTGGCTCGACGGAGTTGCACCGAAGGACTGGCAGCCGCTGACGGCCCCCACGCAGAGGAATACGGCCAGCAGAACCCAGACTCCGCGTTTCGCACTTCGCCACATTGCCTACTCTCCCACAACAGAATCGCGCATTCACCGCTCGCGTCGAGTTATCAGGCCAGGCCGAGTGTGTCAAGTTCAATTTGGCCCGCAGGCTCAATGACTCTGTGACGGAGGCGTCCGGATGTCGATGATGCAGAGCGTGCAACGGAACATACGTGGGCATCTGCCGTCGACCGCCGCAAGTTGATAGAATCGGACATCGTGCCGCAATTCAGTGGCTTCTTAGAGGCTGAGTGAAAACAGACTCCAATACATCAGACACCACGACAAGTGAAGGGGAAATCATGCACGAGCAAAGCGTTGGACTACTCAATAAGGCCGTGGCCGATGAACTATCCGCCGTTCACCAGTACATGTATTTCCATTTTCATTGTGATGACCAAGGTTACGATTTGCTGGCCGGACTATTCCGACAAACGGCCATCGAAGAGATGCTTCACATCGAACGTCTGGCCGAACGGATCCTGTTCCTCAAAGGCGATGTGAAAATGGTCGCCGCGGACGAAGTCATGGTGATCCATGAGGTCGACAAGATGCTGCAGTTGGCTCGCCGCATGGAAGAGCAGAGCGCCCAGCAATACAATCAGTGGGCGAACGAGTGCGGAGCCAACGCCGATTCCGTTTCGAAAAAGCTGTTCGAAGACCTCGTGGCAGATGAAGAACGCCACTATGACCAGTACGACCAAGAGCTCGATAACATGGCCAAATTCGGTGAGCGGTACCTGGCTCTGCAGTCGATGGAGCGGAGCAAGAACCGGGCCGCCGGTCGGCCGGTCGAATAGGGATGCCCCGGTCGGTGCCGGTACTGTCAGGTGTCACTTTCTCAGTGCCACATCGCGCGTGACGCGCACGATTGAGACATTTCCCGCTAGCTTGAATGCCGCCTGCGCGGCGGGAGTGCCACACGTGCAACTCGACAAGCCCCGCATTGCGCTGGTCGACGATGTGCAGTCGCGCGCGTCTTGAGAAGAGTCGCCCAAGGCGCGCGCCGACGAAACGGTCACCCAAGCATGCTCGCAGTATCTTTCCCAACCACGCTGCCCAACTGGCCGCCGTCTTCTCGATTCCTGATCGCGCCCGGTGGCGTTGGCCCCGAGATAATCGGTGCGCCCTGCGCCGCAACCCATCGGCCAACGCCCCGGTTCGGTTCGCCTCGCTACCTTTAGCGATCTGCCGCGGCCAGTTCTTCCAGCATCTGGACGGCGGCATCCACCAGGCGTTCACCTGTGCCGGGCTCGGCGTAGCTATGGAAGCCGGTCCAGACTTGATAGCCGCCCAGTTGATGGGCCTCGCGGTCGGGCAGGTAGCCAATCCAGTCATTGGACAGTTCGGCCACAACGGTGTTCTTGAACGGTGAACGGCGTTTCAGGTCGACTCCCAGAACGGTGAAGAACTCTGCCGGGACTCCCACGACTGCGACATCACCAATTCGGATTGCCTGAAGCCACGTCGTTCTCTGCTCCCCCTGCTGATCGGCCAGTTCCCCTCGCATGTTGCGAAAAACAGCGATCACTCCATCAGCTCCGTCGGGGATCCGTTTCCGGCAGTACGTCGAAACGGCCGCATCCTCCGCCTGCTCATCGAACTTCCGTACCTTAAAGGTGAACGGCCGCTTGACCGAGGCGAGTGTCGCATCGGACCGTGGGGTGGCCTCGGCAAGCGCCTGCCGCACCGCGGCTTCAATCCGCTGCGACGCCTCCATCGCTTCCCCCTGCAAGCGATGCGTCGAGCCGGAAGCACCCTGCAGGAAGCAGAATGTGCCCCCCAGCTCTTGTTCCATCCGCTGAGCTGCCATCCCATAAAAGGCGGGCGAGCGATAGTTCCCGGTCAGACTGCCGATCGTATGCGTGGCATGCCCGAACATCACCGCCAGGGTTTTTCCGGCCGGACTCCGAAAGGCCAGCACGGGCAAGTCCGGATCGAATGGGCCAGTCGGTCGCACCGCGTCGTCGTGCGAGCCGACCCAGTAGATCGTGTTGTCCGACAGCAGCAGCCGGCTGTTCTGACCGACCGTCGTCTCTTTGCCCATGTGGAAACTGAATTCGCCTGGTGCACGCTGCGCATCGGCGGCCACCACTGCTTTCACAATCGCCTGTTGCACTTCACGGCAAAACGTCTCGTCGCGATCATAACCATGAACCCGCACGGTGCTGGGAGCGTGATGAGTGTGCGTCGTGTGAATCAGCACGTGCGCCGCGGGAATGCCACAGGTCTTCTCGATCTCCGCGGCAACGGGATCCAGCAGATCGCGTGTCAACATCAGCACGTCACAGCTGACGATAGCCACCTTGGTTGCGGTGGCGTCCTCCAACACGATCGCTGTGGCACGCAACTCACCCTCCTGGCCCGCGACCGTGCGCGGCCCGATGCCCCCGGCGATCACCATCGCATCATCCGCGTCCAGAGCCACGAAACTGGCTCCCACCCGCAATGCCGCGGGCGGCTCGGCAACCGCCGCCAGGGCCGAGGCTGTCACCAGATACAGAAAAGTGGCAGCCAGTGTCAGCACGCTGCGTTTCATGATCGAGCTCCCCTGAAAGAGCATGGAGAAAAGACCCCGTAAACGATGAACGATGAACGATGCTCGGTGGTTTCCGCGAACGAAAGTCGACTCGCCCCAGGCCATGTCGTGCACTGCGTTCAGGCTACCAGGATTCAGAGCGGCAGCCAAGCGTGTGGGAGCTGTAAGTGGTAACAATCCGGCAGCTGCACGAAGGAAGGGAAGTCGGGTCCCCGCAAGCTACCAGGACGGTCGAATGAGGATGCGCAGAAACAGCGATCCGGCCAGGGTGCTGGCTTGACTATCGAGTCCCGTGAGACGGATGAGGGCCCCTGTCCGCAGACCCGGTGGAAGATCGATGTTCAGTCGGTGCTTACTGCAAACCTCCCCATGGCCTTGGCACTGCGGACACGCCACACCAGCCAGCCGCTGGCCGCCGTGGCAGAGCTGACATACGCTGGGGATGCTTAATACCAAATCACATGGGCCGCCACAGCGAGCTTCCTCCGGCGTAATGGGCAGCTCCAATTCCGTGCCCCGCTCGGGCAACGCCCAGGCCGACGGCGGACCCGGCCGCCCGCTGGACAGCGGAGAACCCCCACTTTCCCTCGGCCGCTGGGAACCTGTGGATCGGGTTCGCCTGGTCAGGCACCGCCGTCGATCGTACTCCCGCCTGCGCCGCGGGTCCGACAGCACCTCATAGGCCTCGTTAATCAGCTTGAATTTGGCCAGCGAGGTCGCGTCGGTTCCGCCAGCATCGGGATGGTGACGACGGGCCAGCAGATGGTAGGCGGCAGTAATCTCCGGCAGCTTGGCCGTCGGAGTCACTCCCATAATCTCATAGTAGTCGCGATCGTCCGGACCGTGAGTCTTCATGGCCCGCAACACGAGCTCTTCGGCTCATGCCCTCTTCCGCGTGGCAAACGATGGCACCGTGCTCAGCAGTGGCCCGGCAAATGCCGTTCCATTCCCAGCTGAGCTCTTTTCATTCTAGCTCTCTTTCGCGGCAAGCTCAGGGCAGCGAACTGGGGACCTGCGTGAAATCGCGTCGGCACCCCGGCCCGCCTACCCGATGGAACGAGGAGTCGTCAGATCGAGGGAAGAAATGTCCGGTCAACTTGGCCGCCAGCAAGCGACAAGTTGGCGAGAAACAACTCACGCACTATTCCGGCCGCCGCTCGATACGAGCCGAATGGCGAGGAACGCTGCGTTCCCTTCGCGCCGCAATTCGCGTCAGGATTGGCACGCAGGTTGCAGACTACTAAGGCCAAGCAAAATGCCTGCCCCCCTCGGGGCCAGGTGACTGATAACAGAGGGTTTACGAAACAGTTGTAGTGTTCCAGAAGGAGGTGCAATCATGATGACTCGATGGCAGTCCCTAGGCGATGTGCAGACCGAAATGTCCCGCCTGCACGACGAAATGAATCGACTATTTGATCGTTGGACGGGCCGGTCAGGCAATGGGAATCGCGCGTTTGGCCGAACCGTGTATCCGGCACTCAACCTCTGGGAGGATGAGCCGAATCTGTATGTGGAAGCGGAATTGCCCGGCCTGGCGTTAAGTGACCTGGAAATCTACGTCACCGGTGACAACCAGCTGAGCATCAAGGGCGAACGGAAACCGTCGGAGCTGAAGGAGGCTAGCTGGCATCGCCAGGAACGGGGATACGGTAGTTTCAGTCGCATGATTCAGCTGCCCAGCGATGTGAATGCCGAGAAAGTGTCTGCCGAATTCAAGTTTGGTGTGCTCACCATTACGTTGCCGAAGAGCGAAAAGACCAAGCCGCGGCGAATCACGGTGAAATCAGAGTAGATGTGTAGTGTTTCGGACACCTGGCCGCGGACTCTGGCCTTCTTGCGCAAAGGGGGGCTCTGATTCGTTCGCGCGATAGCGCAAAGGCCGCCACCCCTGACGGGGCCGGAGTCCGCCGAAATCCAACATGATCCTGCTGTTAGCAGATGACCGAAAAGGAGAAGGAACCATGACCACCGAACTATCGAAACATGAGAGCTCAGTGCCCACGATCGAACGTACACAGGGGGGACTCACCTACAGTCCCCGCATTGACATCTACGAGACCGGAGAGGAACTCGTGCTTCAGGCAGACCTGCCGGGTGTCGCCCCCGAGCACCTGGACGTGCAATTCGAGAATCGGGAGCTGAGGATTCACGGCAAGGTCTCCCCTCGCCAAGAAAACATCCGCTTCCTATACGGTGAATACGGTATCGGTGATTTCTACCGCAGTTTCGCCATTGGTGAGAGCATCGATTCCAAGGGGATTTCCGCGGAACTGAAGGATGGGGTGCTGACACTGCACCTCCCCAAAACGGAAGCGGTCAAACCGCGACGCATTGAGGTCAAATCGAGCTGACCTGCTGCAGCGGCCCGTGACGTGAACGCAATCGGTTGAGCACGGCCGTTCCTGTCCGTGCTCAACCCCTACTGGGCGAACTTAAGCGGCAAGCAAGAGAGAGCGCCCCGGCCGGCGAGTGCCTGGCTGCCGGCACCGGCTACTCACTCTGCTGACGGATGCAATACAGCCGTGCGGCGGTGCGAATCAGCAACCGATCACCGGCCATCGCCGGAGTCGCCATGCACATGTCGTCCTCTGCCAGTGCGTTGCTGTGCAGGACTTCAAACCGGTCACCCGCCTGGGACACGAAGGTTACGCCATCTTCGTTCAGGAAAAACACTTTGTCAGCGTAAGCCCACGGCGAAGCCGTGAACGCTCGACCTTGGGGAATTCGCTGGCGCGAGTACATTTCTGTTCCATCGGTCGCGTCATAGCAAGCGGTCATTCCCATATCGTATAGCACATATAAGCGGTTCTTGTGCACGAGCGTCGAGGGATTGTACGGTGCCGCTTTGGACTGGGACCAGGCAATCCACTGGTTGGACGTCTCGCCATCTTTGAGCGAAATATCGCCAGTTGCCCCGGGACGGACTGCATAGATCGGCTTGAGCGGATCCATCACATATCCGGAGCTGAGATACAGCAACCCGCCGGTCGCATAGGGCGTTGCGATCGTAATGCTCGACATTCCTTCGAGAGTCCATAGCAACTGGCCATCGAGGTCGTAGGACCGGACTTTGCCCGTCCCGGGTGTGACAATCTCGGTGCGCAGATCATGCTGCCAGACGAAGGGCGTTGCCCAGTTACTCTTCTCGTCACGCGCCGTCCGCCAAACCTCTTCACCGGTCTTCGCATTGAGGGCCAGCAGGTACGAATCCTCGTCATTATCATTCACCAGGTATAACCGGCCGGCGTGCAAGACCGGAGAAGCGGCAGTCCCCCAGCCGAATCGGATCTTGTGCGGCTCAAGCCGATGACTCCACTGCGGCTTTCCTTCCCAGTCGAAACAGAAGATTCCCACATTGCCGAATACGCAGTAGATTCGTTCACCATCCGTAACGGGCGTTTCTGAAGCAAAACTGTTCTTCAAGTGGATGGGACTCGCGGGCTTGCCCTCGTGCACTTGCCGCTCCCACAGCACCGCACCCGTTTCCAGATCGAGGCAATACACCATCCACCGGTGCAGACTATCCGGGGGAGTCGGCCGATCGCCGCCGAAGTACAATCCCTTTTTCGGTTTCTCGGATTCCCCCGTATTGATTACCGTGGTTAACACCACGCGATTCCCCCAGACAATCGGCGACGACCAACCGCGGCCCGGGATCTCGGTCTTCCAGGCGACATTCTCCGTGGCCGACCACCGCGTTGGCAGAACATCGCTCTCGACCACCCCGCGCGCCTCAGGCCCGCGAAATTGCGGCCAGTGGGCCGATTCGACAGCATTCGATGCACCTGCCAGAAAAACGACCGCCAACCATGCACCACTCGTTGTCACATTCCGCATGAGTTGCTCCCCAGTGAATTGTCCGTTCTCGAGCCAAACCACGATCTTCGGAACGTAGCCAGAGCCCGCTAACGCGTCCCATTATCCCCACGCTCTGGCGCGCGCAGTCGCGCACCACAGTTGAACCTCGGCAATATCCTTTGCGAAACCAGCCTGATCATTGGCTGAAAAGCGGCCAGTGCGCACCTGTCCGAATCCAACGATCTCGAAACTTCGATGTGACGTACCGCGAACCGCTCGCCTCCACGCCGCGAACTTCCACACCGGGCCCGATCTGGCTATCCTAGCCGCCCTGGACGCTGGCCGTAAAGAGCCTGGCGGCACAATACACGGGCCATCAGGGGGCCGAGAGGACCACGGGAAATCACCCACCGTGCATTGACGGAGCTGGTCGGGACCCGATCATCCAATCTTCCCGGTACGGGCAGTGCCCCTTTTTCGGGCGCCACGGTAGACGAACGATGCGCGATATGGGAAGGTGGAAGCGGGTCCCGCGCCTCGATCGAACCGCCCGATCCCGGGACGTTTTTGCCGGGAAGAAATCTCCAGATGCCCCGAGCGTCACGTGGCGGGCGACCGCAACCTCACTCGGACATTCGATATCCCAAACTTAAATCCACAATTCGCATGTCTCCATCACCGAAACACTCGAAACGAGACGCGCGTCGGACACCGCCACGTGAGGGCTCAGCGCTGTAATTTCTATGCTCCCTCCTCCGTTTTCCCTTTCTCCGTTTACCCTTTCCCCCTTTTTTCTGTCCAAAGCACAGGTGGCCACATGAAGACCAGCACTTGCATCCTGACCAGCATACTACTCGTCGGTTCGATGCTGCAGGCGGCGGAACCTGACACTGCTGCGCAGACCGCTACGCCGCGTCCATACCATGAACGTCTGCAGTGGTGGGCGGATGCGCGTTTCGGCATGTTCATCCACTGGGGACCTGTGAGCCTCAAGGAGACCGAGATCAGCTGGTCACGTGCCAACACCAATCCCAAGTGCCCGAATCGGGGCGAGATCCCCGCGGACGTCTATGACAACCTGTACAGGCAGTTCAACCCGACGCAATTTGATGCGGCACAATGGGTCGGCATCGCCAAGGCAGCTGGCGCGAAATATATCGTCCTCACGGCCAAACATTGTGACGGCTTCCTGCTCTGGCACTCCGAGGCCAGCGACTACAGTATTGCGAGCACGCCGTTCCAGCGGGATGTCTGCGCTGAACTGGCACAGGCCGCTCGCGCACAGGGCATTCGCATCGGCTGGTACTTCTCGCCCATGGACTGGCGGGATCCGGATTTTCGTACCGAACGCAATGTGGCGTTCCTCGGGCGAATGCAGGCGGAGGTGCGCGAACTGTTGAGCAATTATGGACCGATTGACTTGTTGTGGTTCGACTGGGATGGACACGAACCACTCTATGACCAGGCACACACCTACCAGATCGTGAAAACACTACAGCCGAAGATCGTGATCAACAATCGGCTCGACCTCGGCCCGGGCAATAGCGACCGCCTGATCCTGTCGCCCAATGCGGACTATTACACGCCTGAGCAATCGGTCGGTGCGTACGACGATCAGCGACCTTGGGAATCCTGCATGACCACTTCGCGCAAAGGGCAATGGGCCTGGGGGGGGGAGGCGGACGGTGTCAAGCCACTCGACGAGTGCCTAAGTATGCTGATCCGCTGTGCCGGCGGCGACGGCAATGTCCTGCTGAACGTCGGCCCCACGGCGACCGGCGCAATCGCCCCGGAACAGGCAAGCCTGTTGAAGGAAATGGGCGACTGGCTGGCGAAACACGGCGAGAGCATCTACGGCACCCGCGGCGGCCCGTTCAAACCCGGTGAATACGGCGTTTCGACCCGCCAGGGAAATACGATTTTCCTCCATATCTGCGAGTGGACTGACGACACACTGACACTGCCAGCCATCCCGGCAAAAGTCCTTCGCAGCCACGTACTGGGCGGCGGCATCGCCGAAGTGCGTCAGACGGCCGAGGGATTACAGGTTTCGGTACCGGCCGCCGATCGGCAGAGCATCGATACGATCGTCGCGCTCGAACTGGACCGCCCGGCGTGCGACCTGTCCGCGGTGGATGTCCCCGGTCCGGTTCCGCTGTCGGCGGGCGCCACAGCCACGGCCTCCAACATCTACCAGAACCAGGCCGAGTTCGGTCCGGACAAAGCCGTCGACGGTCGCTCGGATACCCGCTGGGCAACCGACAGCGGTGTCACCTCGGCATGGCTGGAGTTGGACCTGGGCAAGCCGGTCACGTTCAGCCGCGTTGCCATCAAGCAGGCGTATCCGGAACTCCAACGTGTTCGTCAATTCGCTATTGAGTACTGGCAGGACGGTCAGTGGAAATCCTGTTATCGCGCAACGGATCTTGGTGCAAGACTGGCCGCCGGATTCGAAGCCGTCACCGCTCAACGCGTGCGTTTGAACATCACCGAGGCCACCGACGGACCGACCCTCTGGGAGTTTCAGATCTACGAATAGCCCGCATCCGACAATCGTGTGCGTGGCGGGCAGAGCCCGCGTGTGGATTCAGCACTGCACGAATCCGCTTGGCTCGGACCACGTACACAAGCGGCCCGACTAACCGTTGTGTTGGACATCGGCTGATCGTGCTCGAGTCTGCCCGGGGCCGTCTTGTGCCGAAATACAGTGGCTCCGATTGTTTTCGCGTTACGAGCCGGGAGCCGCGACTACCAGACGTGCGATCCGTCGGCGAGCTCGCGATACGCTTTGTCGAGCTGTTCGATCCAATGCTGTCGCAGGGCGGGATCCTTTTTCGCCAGGTCATCGGTCTCACCGTTGTCGTCGGCGATTCGGTAGACTTCGACATCGGTGACGCGAGCGTCGAGGTAGGGCCGAGCGTCGCCGGTGGTCAGGTTGGTTTTCTTCGGCAACTTGCCGTCGTCCAACCATCCAAGCACTTTCCAGGGGCCGTCACGCAGTGCCACGCAAGCTTCATTGAGAGCGTTGTAGTAGGCCCATACCAGCGGCTTGGAGCGGTCGATCGGCTGGCCGTCGAAGGCAGGCGAGAGGTCTGTGCCGTCCAGCAGCAGGTCGCCGGGAAGCTGCGTGTGCGACAGTCGGCAGCAAGTCGGCAGAAGATCCAATGCGCTGGCCACTTGCTGGCTGACCTGACCGGCGGGGATCCGCGCCGGCCACGCCGCGATGCCCGCCACGCGAAAACCACCGTCGTATGTGTGAAGCTTCATGCCACGCAAAGGACCTGGGCGGCCATAACTCCGCTCGGCACCACGATAGCGATGGCATGTCTCCGGGCCATTGTCCGACGAGAATACCACTAGCGTGTTCTCACGCACTTGGAGTTCCTGTAGAGCATCAAGCAATCGCCCGACCGCACGGTCGACGTTTTCGACATTGGCAAAGAACTGAGCTTCATCCTCGTTGCGGGCCCGCGGCAGGTATTTCGCGACGAGATCGGCCGGAGAAGCCACCGGTTCATGTGGTTCGTGAAACGCGCAGTAAACGAAGAACGGCTGTTGCGGTTGCGCGGTACCGTGCTGCCGGAGCCAGCCGATGACTTCGTCGGCGACAAGCTGGCAGCTGAAGCCGGTGAGCGGCCCGACTGGCCGGCCGTTGCGCACGAAGTTAGTCGGGTTCTCGTGCGACGGCGCGGCGTTGTTCTGAGTCGCCAGCCAGTGATCGAATCCCTGATCGCCCGGCTGAGCCTGCTCGGGGGCATTGAACGCCGCGTTGCAGTGCCATTTGCCGGCCATGCACGTGGCGTAGCCCGCGCCCTGCAGCAACTCGGCAATCGTGGCTTCCTGCGGCCGCATCTGGACCATCGGGCGGTCCGTCCGCTGCGCGCTGGGGGAATCCAATCGTACACCCCCGCACGATTCGGACTGCGCCCCGTCAGCAACCCTACGCGAGAAGGGGAACATACCGGCGCACACGAATAGAAATTCGTGAAGCGGATCCCCGAGCCGGCAAGCCGATTGAGATGCGGCGTCTCGATGACCGGATGACCGTAGCACTGCAAATCGCCGTATCCCAGATCGTCGCAGAGGATCACCAGAAAGTTCGGACGAGCGTCGCCTGACGTCGCAACTCCCTCCTCCGTCGCCATGGTCCAGCTATCGGTTGACCACAGCAGCAGACCGGCGAACAAGGCCACGCGGACAGGTGAACCGTTCATGGCGGCTCCTGAATTGAATAATGGGTAAGTGTGATCAGAACAGGCTCCCGCTGCGCTCGGCCGGATACCACAACATTCTCTCATCGTTCGGCCCACACGTCCACAGCCCTGCCGATCTGTTCCACGACACATGCTGAGTCGGTACCAGTCTGATCGTCTTTCCTTTCACACGACCGCTGGCCGCAACCATGCGTAGCTCGAGATCAGCTGGGCGCCCCGCAACCAAGGGCAACTGAGTCTTGTGGCATCAGTCACAGTGTTCGGCGAGTCAGTGCGACGATGAGGGAACTGCCCATAGTCGACTCGGCCAAAGTCGCATAATCCGTGTCAAGGACCCTGGCAGAAGCAACGTCGGCGTACTACCATCGTCCGCTCCGAGGAAACGCCTGTTTCACCGGGGCAAATACAGATCTTGTTCTTCCCGCGGGCCTCAGTCATCGAACGCGCGAGGGAGACCTGTTTGTGTCACGGGACTGCTCGACAATTGGCGTTTTGCCGACCAGTGCATGGACTAACTCTCGCATTTCGGTGAAGATGTAACCGCTGCGGGCAGTCACTTCGACGATGTCGACGCCGATCGCCTTCGATGTTACCTATCCCCGAGGAGTCGTCAGTTTGGATGTTTTCGTACTGGCCATCTTTCTGCTGGTCTATCTGGGGATGTTTCTCGGTGAATTGCCGGGCCTGGCGGTGGATCGTACCGGCGTGGCGTTGCTGGGAGCCATTGCCTTGCTGGCAGCCGGACGATTGAGCACCAATGACCTTTCCGCTGCCGTCGATGTTCCGACCATAGCCTTGCTGCTGGGTCTGATGATCCTGTCGGCTCAATTCCGTTTGAGCGGCTTGTATTCCTGGATTGTCCGGCGCTTCGCTGCCATGGACAGTTCACCGGCGACGCTGTTGGCATTGGTGATCGGCACTTCCGGAGCGTTGTCGGCCGTATTGGCAAATGATATTGTGTGTCTGGCCATGGCCCCGGTTTTGGTCGAGTGTTGTGCGCGTCGCCGACTCGACCCGAAACCGTTTCTGCTGGGACTGGCCTGTGCCGCCAATGTCGGTTCGGCTGCCACATTGATTGGCAATCCACAGAACATGCTCATTGGCCAGGTACTGCACCTCTCCTTCGCAACCTATTTGCAGATGGCCGCGATTCCCACGCTCTTGGGACTAGTGGCGACGTGGCTGGTGATTTGCTGGCAATCACGTCAGCGTTGGGAAGGGACGATGCTCGTTCCCGTGGTGGTCGCCCCCACGTTCAATGGCTGGCAAACCACCAAGGGACTGATCGTGACCGGCGCTTTGATCGTGCTGTTCCTGGCGGCGCCTTGGCCGCGAGAAATCATCGCCTTGGGCGCCGCGGGCGTCCTTCTCTGCTCGCGCAGAATGCACTCGCGTGAAATGCTCGGGCTGATCGATTGGCAGCTGCTGGTGCTCTTTTTCGGTCTGTTTGTCGTAAATCATACGATGCAGCTGAGCGGCAACTTGGACTACCTCATGGAGCACGTGCGCGCCGCCGGGATCGAGTTTCAACATCCGGCGTGGCTTTTTGCCCTGGCGACCGCACTGTCCAATCTCGTGTCGAACGTACCGGCCGTTATGCTGTTATTGCCTTATGCGACCGAACCGCTCAGCGGGCCGGTCCTGGCCATGTCGTCAACGCTGGCCGGCAACGTGCTGATTGTCGGCTCCGTGGCGAACATCATTGTCATCGATCAGGCCGCTCGACTGAACGTGCACATTACCTGGCGCGATCATGCTCGCATCGGGATTCCCGTGTCGGCAGTGACGCTGGTCATTGCGGCCGTGTGGTTCTGGCTGTTCTATGGCGGGCTTGCGGGATGACTCGCAGCGTGCCATCAATTCAGGAGCGAAGCCGGCAGACCGGCCTGAACAAGATCCGCATCCTGATCGGGGAACAGGCGCAGATAAGTGCGTCGGTGGTTCTGAAACCACTCTTCGAAGAGGGCACGATTCGAATCCGGGGACGCGGAGATTTCGTCCATCAGACGCTTCATGCATTCGATCAGCAACTGACGCGATTGTTCGCCATCTCCGCGTTGCTGCCAAATCTCGGCCAACATCCCCATCTCTTCAGCTTGCGGAAAATCCTCGTACGAGGCACGCAGTTTCAGCAATAGACGCTCGGCGGTCTGGTGATCACCGGCCTTAAACGCGGCCGCTCCCAGATCGCCGTAACCAGAAACGTGGTCCCAGTGCGGCTCCAGCAGCGTGACGGCAGCTGAGAGCGCCGCGGCATCACCGATTTGCACCAGGGCAGTCACATAGGCCTCGAACCCCTCGCTAATGGGAGTGTTGTAGCCAAATGGATCTTCCCGAGGGTTCGGCGTCATGGCCTGAACCGCCTGCAGAAACCGCTGATACACCGAGACGATCGTCTCCATGCTCGGTGGCCCTCCGTGCACTTCCTGTTTGGCCTCGGCATAGCGGGTCAGGTGGACTGCCAAAGGACTGTCCCAGTCCGTGAGCAATTCCCTGCGACGTTGATCCGGGCCGGTGGCGATGATCTCCAGCAGCTGCTCGTAGGCTGTGACAATTTCCTCCGCCGTACGTTCGACCGGCTTGTTTGCCAGGTACTTTTGGCGATCGCTCGTACCGAAGAAGCCCAGCAAGCGCCTGCCGATGTGCAGTTCGAGGACAGTGTCATCCACCTGATCCTCAGGCATCTCGGCTGCCGGATACCAGGCACTGCGCGGACCGTCCAATACAATCCAGCCGCGATCTCCACGCAGCTTGCCCCGCCCCATCGCCACGCGGCGCTGACCATATCGCAGGTCGGTCGACAACATCACCACGTTGGTAATCTCGACCTCCTCCAACGGTGCATGGCGCCATTGCGACAGCATGCCGGCGTACTGCGCCGGTTCGTTGACCGGCAATTCCTCAATCAAACCATCTTCCATCAGGTCTCGAAAGCAATGGATCGCGTAGATATCCTCGGGCGGGCGCTGATTCATGCGATAACCGAAGAAGCAAAACGTATCCTTGCCGACCATGCCGCAATCGACGTCGTCCGGCTCCAGCCCCGACGTGTCATACAGACGATAGCGAATCACCCAGAGGGGGATCTTGTGGTAGGCCGGAGGCCAGGCAATCACACGTTTGTCGACGATTTCGAGTTCGTCGGGCGGCTCGCCGAGTTCGCTGGGATGGGCGAGCCAATCAGCGAATTCGGCCTGTGCCTGAAAATCGGGCTCGGTCGCCGCCGGTGGGATGGCATCCGCGGCATCCAGTTCCTGCAAATAACGTACGGCCTTGGCCGAGTGTTGCACTTCAAGAGAGTATTTCACCAGCATCTCGAGCCCGACCGACTGGCCCACCTTCGCCGAAGCCCATGCCGCCTCGATGCGCACGGCCGGGTCAACATGCTCGCGCGCCGTGCGCAACAGCTCGTCATGCGCAGCGTGCTTGATGTAAGGAAGGGCTACCGTGGCGCTGTGAGCGTCACTCTGGCTGCCACGGCCCTCGGACGCGAGCCAACTAGCGAGCCGAGCAGTGCCCTCGTCGCTGTCGAACGGATGGCGGGCCGGCGCTCCTTCAAGGGCCTCTTGATTGGCTGCATCGAGTAACGCCACCGCGATGAATCCTCGCGGCAGATGGCGACCTAAGGACTCGAACACCAGGTCGCGATGCGGATGATCGTCGATGTACTCCGCAAATATGTCGCTCCACAGGTAACCGTCAGGGCACAAGGGTTCCAGGGCGGCCGCCACGGTGCGCTCGGCACCCTCTCGCGAACGGTACAACGCCAGGATCCTCAGCACGTACAGCAAGTCGTTGGCCTCATCCTCACTGGCGACAGGGAAGATGGTGTCGAATATCCTGATGAGCTGGGGAATGCCCTCCCTGTTGAACTGATCGAAAGCAGGAGAATCTCGGTCGTCGGCGCATTCGAACAGGCCAGCCAGGGGAACCAGCGGGGAGTTCGCCTCCGAGCCCCTGAAGCGATCGTCGGGCAGCAGCGCCAGGGCCTGGCACACGGCCCGGGCATCTTGCCGGGATTCGATCGTGTAAATATCCAGCTCCTGCAGTTCGTTCAGCAGGTCGCCGCCGGGAGCCAGCCCCCGCCGGATGGCCAACTCCACCTGATTCTCGTTCGCGTCGCTCTCGCTCTCGCCCACGCTCAACCGTCGACTGTCAGGCGGTTCCGAGTACGATTCGAAATCACATGCCGACAATGTCAACAGCAGGCAGAGCACTGCTGCGCGGCGAAACGGCCTTTGTCGGACACGTCCGGTCGGGGAACGGCTGCCATCCACTGTGAAATCGTCAACCATTGGTTTCCCGCCACAAGTCGGCTACGCCGCCACACACTCTTCGCAGACCGCAAAACGGTACCCAGAAACGCCATCGCGGCACTTTCCAGTGTCTCATCGCACCTCACGCTGTCAATCCCCTTCGACCACAGGTGGCCCGCGGCGAAACTGCCGGCTGATCAAGCGGGTATGTTATCGGGCGGGTAGGAACGAGGAGGGACGGACCGTATTGCCTGGCATCCATCGAGGAGCGAATCATGTACCGAATGCATCTTGTCGTAGCGGCCCTTTGCGCTGCATCGCTGGCCCTGGCAGGGACGACCTTTGTCCTGGGAGATGAACCCGTTGCGCCCGCGGTCCGCGCATTTCACCTGGGATTCACCCGCTGGCCGGCCGATCTTACCCTGGAGGGCTTTCTGACGGCGCAGAATTTCGCACACGAACATGGCGATATCGTTTCGGTCATGTTCATCGGTGGCATACCCTGGCCGGAGGCTCTGGCCGGCACACCCTTCTCGCAGGATGTGCGGAATAACCTCTCCTATCAGCCGCCGCAGGGCAAGAAACTGTTTCTCTCGATCTCCCCACTTAACAAAGACCGCACGGACATCGGGCCGTATTGGGGTGACAAAGACAACCAACCGCTCCCCGCGCCGTGGTCGTCGTACGCGTTGAACAGTCCCGAAGTGAAACGAGCGTATCTCAACTTCGTGCTGCGGAGCGTCGAAGCGATGCACCCGGACTACCTGGCCATCGGCATCGAAAATAACATTCTGCTCTCTCACTCCGCTGAAAAATGGGCCCAATTGCTGGAACTCCACCGCGAGACCCATGAGGCAGTCAAGCAGAAATATCCGCAACTCCCGGTCTGCTTCACAACCGAAGTGTTGCACTATAAGAAGCTGGCGAACGATGCCAAGGGTTCGGATCAAGAAGAGCAGGTCGCTGAGATGATGAAGTACAGCGACCTGTTTGCCATGAGTGTTTATCCACACATGAGCTTTGAGGTGCCGCGGCCCGTGCCCGGTGATTTCTTCGACTTCGCCCGCCAGTTCGGCAAGCCCATAGCGGTGAGCGAGACGGGGGACACGTCGCGGGATGTGGAATTGAAAGCCTACAAGATCACACTTAGGGGGAGCGAGACGGGTCAGCAGCAGTTCATTGAGTTGCTGTTGGGAACGGCCCACAAGGATCGCTACGAGTTCGTGGTCCAGTTTGCGACCACCGATTTCGAGAAGCTGTGCGATAAATTGCCCGCACCCATCGACGACCTGGCGCGCGTGTGGGCCTATACGGGCATGCAGACCAGCAGCCAACAACCGAAACCGGCGCTGGCCGTCTGGGATGCCTATCTGCGGGCCAGATACGAACGCTGAAATGCACTTCTTTCGCATCGCCCCCAGGCTGCGAAGGAAGGACGAGTTGGCGCGCGCGGTTGCTGAGCCCGCTGCGGGCCCAGCTACGTAATTCGCCCCTCCAGTACATTGCCACAGCGGAGAATGGGATCTGAATGGCTGGTTGGAGACTCGCTTCGCTCAGACCCAGCCAACCCAACTCCTAGCGTTGACCAAACATCAGTGTCCGATTCGGCGTCCGGCCATGGCCCTCCACATGCAGGCCGTCTGAATGCACCCGGACGACGGCAAATGCCGTTTCAGCTTCCGTCTCGACCATGCCAGGCAGAGTCACGTAGTGGAGATTGCCTTGCTGGCCGTAGTTGCCGGCATGATTGTGTCCATTCATGTAAGTTACCGTCGACCGATGCGATCCGATCGTTCCGATGACCTCAGCGCTGTTCCAGAGATTGTGAACATTGTCCGGGTAGACAGGAAAATGGCAGAAGACAAGGGACTTCTCGCCCGCGCTGTCCGCCTCAGCAAGTTCACGATCCAACCAAGTGAGCTGGGTCCTCCCAATGGCACCATTCCAGGTCTGCGCATTGGCTGCTTCCTCCCCTTTCAAGGACTCCAGCATCGCCTGTGCCTGTGCGCGTTCACGACTCCCCTCGGAGCGTGCATAGAGACTCAAGTCATTGCCATCGAGGACCACGAAACGCCAATCACGAGTCCTGAATGTGTAATAACGGCTGGGCATGCCCAGTTTGGGAGCGACTTTCTCCAGTTCGTCCGCGGCCACGGAGAAGTCATGATTTCCCAGGACGTGGTAACGCGGAGCCTTAAGGCGGTCAAAGATCGGCAGCAGTTCGTCAAAGCTCTGGAATTCCCGGTCAATGAAGTCGCCCAAATGGACGACGAAGGCCAAGTCCAATTCGTTGAAGACGTCCACACAGGCGGCAAGCTTCCTGGTCGAGTTCCGGTAGAATCGCGTACCAGTCGGTTCGGCGTCACAGTATTGTGCGTCAGCGATAACGCCGAACGAGAAGAGTGGAGCGTCATCCGCAATCGCGCGTGCCTGAGTCGCCGTCAACCGCCCACGCATAGCAGGTGCCGCCGGCCAGAACGCGGGCAAAATCCCGCCGCGTGACTCGGATCTTCGTCATCTACCCCCTCCCCTCGTGGATTTGTTTCTGAGAATTCGAAAGTCGAATTCCGAAGTCTGCTGGTGGCCGCCGGCCGCGTCAGGCCTTCAGCCCTTTCAGATTGAGTTCCAGCCGTTCGGCCGACGAGATCATCTCTTGCCACGTGACTTCGCCGTGACGATATCCGGCGATTCGGCCCATGACCGCCGTCAAATTCGATCGCACGGATGCGGCCACCGTGCTATTGCTAAAATCCCCTTGGCTGACGAAGTCGTAAAACTCCTCGATGTTCGTGACCGCTCCGGTCGTGTAGAGATTTCCCGTGCTCCCCCCCTCGAATGGTTTATTTCCCTTGATCCAGACATCTCCGAAATAATCCGTATCGATCACGCCATCCGCGCCAAACGTGCGGCTGCGAATTTCATCCTTGACGCCAGGGATCGTCTGGATCGCCGTGAAGGACAGCACGAAGTCATTGGGAAATTCGTAGGTCACGGCGAAGTGATCCCAGATGCTTCCTTCGGCCCGGAGTGAACGGCCGCCAGACCCCATCGCTCGTACGGGATCCGCGTCGGCCACCCAGGTGGCCACATCCAGCGAGTGAATCGCTTGTTCCACGATGAAGTCGCCCGACAGCGGCAGCACGTAGTACCAACTGCGCAGCTGTTCTTCAGGATTCTGCGGAGCCGTGCCGCGACCGCCACTGGACCATGGGTAATGCGCCTCGCCCATCACGAGCTTGCCGATGTCTCCGGCGCGCACGCGTCGCAACGCTTCTCGATACAGTTCGTTCGCGCGCGTCTGGAAATCCACGAGCATGACGAGTTTTTTCTGAGTCGCGAGCTTGCCCGAGTCGGCGACGGACAGACAGCCCGGCACATCCACGGCGATCGGCTTGGCCAGGAATACGTGTTTGCCTGCATCGACAGCCGCCGCCGCTTGCTCGGGATGAAAATAGGGCGGCGTTTCGATCACCACGGCATCCAACTTGCTGTCCAGCAGCCGCTTGTAGCCCGCTAGTCCGCTGTAACGCCGGTCAGATCCGATGCCCAGAGAATCGCCCGTCGCGTCGACACGATCTTGGAAGTAGTCGGCACAGGCGACCCACTGGTACTTGCCGGTATCCTGGAACAATTTGGTCAGCCAATTGCCTCTTCCGCCACACCCAATCAAACCGACTTCGAGTTTCGAATTGGCCTGATAGCCCAGGGCCAAGGCCGGAGTGGCTGCCAACAGCCCGGCAGCTCCCATCCCCGCCACAAAGGTGCGTCGATCGACCGACACTTGTCGACTATTGTGATTCGCTGCCATGAGTTGATCTCCCCGGAAAATGAGAAAGTCGGATCCCGACCGTCAATGTATCTATTGCCGCCATGCTCGACAATCAGCGAGCCGCGTCAGGGTGCGAGCGATGTGATGGCGGGCATCCGGTGCGAGAGTTTTTCCAGAAAAACCACCCTCCGACCACAGGTGGAACAGAACCTTCGCCCAGGACGTCGGTTTAATACTCAGCGACCGCTTTTCCGCGGGAAGGCTGGCGGTATGGGCTCAGCCGCGTCGAATTCGAGCGGGAAAAGAGGGAAATTACGGCTCGATTTGGCCGATGCGTGCGAATCCCCCCATTTGCCGTGATGCGCTGTGGAAACCGAGAGGCCTGAGTGACGAGAAGACGCGCGAGATCGCAATCTAGAGCCAATGAGCAAGTACGGCCCTATCCGGACGAGGGGGAGAGTTCGCAGCGCGCTCGCATGGCGGGAACATCACATATAAGAAACGGGTTCGGTTGGCTTGCACGCCGGCCCGTGATGTTATGGCTGCCACTCCTGGCGATCACCGGGATTCTGGCATGGTACAGTTGGTCGATCGCGCGCGACGATCGCCAGCTTCGTGAGGACTTGCAGGCGACCAATGCCAACGTGTTCGCCACGGCCCAGCAACTGGATGCCCTCTTCAATGAGTTGCTCAAGAGGCTGCCACAGAACCGGGAACTCGCCGAGTCGGACCAACTCGAGTTGCGAACGTGGTTGCGATTTGACGAGAAGTTTCTCGCGGAAAACGCGAACAGACCCGATTCGCGATTTGAGACGGCTGTCGTACATCGAAGAATCGGGCACGCATCCCTCCTGCTGCGGGATGTGCGGCGCGCGAAAGAAGAGTTTCAACGCTCGATTAAGTTGCTGGAAGAGCTGTCGCGGGAGCAACCGACGGTGAGCAGTTTCGTGGCGGAAAACGCCGAGACCCACATTCGTTTGGGATGGGCCCTGCGACAATCAGGCGCGTTCGCCGAGGCGGCCGATACATTTCGGCAAGCAGGAAAATTGGTGGCCGGCGGACGACTTGCCCAGGATCCGGGATTCCTGCCGGTGCCCGGCCTGGACCCGCAGGTGATCGACATTCACGTCTATGACAGTCTCGCCGACTGGGCTTGGCAGCAAGGTGGGGTCGACGAGGCCGTCTCCTACCGCGAACGGATTGTGGAGATTTTGCGGCGGCTCACCGCCCAGTTTCCCGACGTTGCCGGATACGCCGGTAGTCTCAATGCGGCTCAGACGAAATTAGACACCCTCCGACTACAGGCCCGGCAGCGGTCATCTGGGAGCCCGCCAGATTCCACTCCCGTGCCACGGCAAAAAAGGACGGACGGTAGGGTGGAGGACTAAAGTGCTGGGTTTTCGAAGAATTCTCCCGAGAACCAGGGGACGCTGCCCCACAGGCACCCCGCCGCTTCAACACGCGAATCCCCCCACGTTCCACGTTCCCCCTCCCCTCACACTCCCCATCATGCTCTCCCGGAATCCGCGCAAGCCACTTGCCCCGAACCGGTCGCAGCCTGTGGTGCGCGCGAGCCAGACTTCCCGTGCCGCGCTGCGCCGACGGCTCCTGAGTCTGATGCTCGTCGTCGCGGCGTCATCCCTCGGTTGCGATCACCGCTCAACTGGCGAATGGAGCCTGCCCATCGATGTACCAGAGGTGATTGGCGAGCGACGGCGGATTGAGCCCATCCGAACCCATCTCGGGTTGACCGGTCGATCGGTGCTGGCCTGCCCGGCTGGATACTGCGTTATTCTGCACTACCCCCCGGCGCCGGTGGACATCGAGGACCTGACCGACGTTCTGGAGGGAGATCCTGCATCGGACGAGGACAATGGCGAACTGTACTACGATCCGAACAGCCGATGGTGCACGGCTGCCGCCATGGGTGAGGCGCGGAACACCTTCAACTGCTGCACCTTCGCGGTGGGCGACGTGGCGGGACTGACTCCGGAAGACTGGATCGTCCCCATACCGAGCGGAGACGCCTTTAACACCTTGCCGATGGACGTGATCCTGAACAGCTACTATCAACGCGTACAGGCGATTGAAGGGCCCCGCATCAATTGGCAGGCAATCGAGCGAGATGATTCACTGCAGACCGACGACGTATTGTGCTATGTTCGCACAACTGACCAGTACGTCTGTTACACGCATGTCGGCAAGATTTGGAAGCAGGATGGGCGGAACTGGCTGATCAGTAAATTCGGGGCCGGCCCCATTCTTCGCGCCACTGTCGAAGCAACGGGGCGGAAATTTTCGGGCGAGTTCGACAGCATCTGGATCTATCGCCAGAAGGTCGACTAATGCTCGAGGCGTCACCTTTCGCGCACCGTCCCGCGCTGGTGACGAGATGGGCGCACCCGCCGTTTCGGTATCTACTGAGTCGTTTGCCGCAAATGCCCCGGCGGCAAGACGGCCACCCATTGCGGCCGCTGGCCGCAATCAATAAACCGGAAATTCGAAATCCCCCTAGCGAAAACCTAACGCGGCCTGTGGCCGCAACCAAAACGGGAAATCCGAAATCCCAATATCGAAATCCCAATCAAATTCGAAATCCAAAATTCGAAATCCAAAACCTCCGCTGCCGGCAAAACGGCCGCAGGCGGGCCCCCAGCAAATTCTCACCAGCAGACACCACTGCGTCCTCCTTCCTCCCTTCCTCCCTTCCTCCCTTCCTCCCTTCCTCCCTTCGTCCCTCCTCTGCGCGCTTCGGATTTCGGCCTTGGGGCACGCGTTGCTCCCCTCTCCCCGCCATTGCATGATGTTTAACCAACCCGTGGCCCTTCTGGTTGCAGTCGCAGGCCTCCGTAGGTTACCTTCATGCTATCAGGGAGACACGAAACCATGCTGAGCCCGCGACACGAACAGCTTTTGAAGCGTACTTTTTTGGATTATCAGCAGACGGCCGAGTTTCTCAAGGCGCCGTTGCTTATTGACCGAGCGGAAGGTCTCTATTATTGGGATACTGACGGTCGTCGTTACTTCGATGCCATCGGAGGGATTTTCGTGGCGGTACTGGGTCACCGCCATCCGCGGATTGTGGAAGCGATGCGGCGTCAAATGGAGTCGTTGACCTTTGCCCCTCCGCTGCACGGCATCTCGACGGTGACGCTCGATTTCGTCGACAAGGTGGGGTCGGTGGCTCCCGGAACGCTGAAGTACGTGAAGGGCTTCAGTGGTGGGTCCGAATCGACAGAAGCTGCGATGAAGTTCGCTCGCCAGTATTTCAAGCAGACAGGTCAGCCGGGCAAGTACAAATTCATCAGCTGCTACGCCGGCTACCATGGGGGTACCTTTGGGGCCATGTCGGCCAGTGGCACGGGCCGTCGCAAGACGAAGTTCGAACCCCAGGTTGCAGGATTCCTGAAAGCGTTTTTGCCGCTGCACTACCGCGATCGGTTCGCGTCGTGGGAGGAAGCGAATCAGTTTGCCGCCCGCGCGTTCGAGGACCTGATCGTAGCGGAGGATCCCGCGACCGTAGCCGGCATCATGCTCGAACCGATTTCGAACACGGGGGGCATTGTGACGCCGACCGACGAGTTCTTTCGACTGCTGCGCGAGATTTGCGATCGGTACAATGTGTTGCTGATCTACGACGAGATCATTACCGGATTCGCTCGCACCGGCCAGATGTTTGCGGCTCAGACCTTCGGAGTGACTCCCGATATTATCTGCGCAGGAAAGGCGCTCTCGAGCGGCATGATTCCGCTGGGATCGATGATAGCGCGGGAGGATATGTCCGAGGCGTTCTTCGGCCCGTTGGAAGCGGAGGTGCAATTCGCCCACGGCCATACCTACGCCGGTAATCCACTTGCCTGTGCCGTCGGGATCGCGGTCATTGATGAGATCCTGGCCAGTGATTTGTGCACGAAAGCCCGGCGGTTGGGAGACTACCTGGCGGAGAAACTCAACGGGCTGAAGCACTTGGGAGTCGTGCGAGAGGTTCGCGGCAAGGGGGTCCTGCGGGGCGTCGAACTGGTGCAGGACCCCGTCACCAATCGACCTTTTCCGGCCGAGCGAAAACTCGGTGCGGCGCTCAAGAAAACCGCTGTCGCAAACGGCTTGATCATGCGTATCGATCCCGATTGGTTCGCCGTGTGCCCGGCGTTGATAGCGGAAACAGCCGACATCGATGAGATGGTCGGCCTGATCGAAAAGAGCTTGCGGGACGCCCTGGACTTGCTGGCTCGGCCCTGACACGGGTTCGGCCCACCAGCATCACGCGGCCCCCTGCGGGAGTTTTTTTGCAGATGGCGGCAGGCTTGCCTGTGGGTAACGAAGGCGAAAGGCGGCGCGTTTGACGCTTCCGTACCGCCTGGCGGCAATTGCCTTGTCCCACAGCATGGTGAATATCTGCCGGCGGATGATGACTGCGGTTTTGCCGGCGGCGGAGTTTTTTTGAGTTTTTTCATTTGAGTTTGTTTAGGATTTCGAATTTGGGATTTCGAATTTCCTGTGTGGTGGTGGTTGAAGAGCGAGTAAGAGTAAGAGTAAGAGTAAGAGTAAGAGTAAGAGTAAGAGTAAGAGTAAGAAAGTAAGAATACGACGGGAGCGGTAAGCGACGGGAGCCGAGACGCGTGGCGGAGCGGACTCGATCACGAACACCGATGACCAATGATTACTGAAGACACTCAGACACTCCGGGTTGGAAATCCATCCTTCCGCGGCTATCTCGGCATCGCTCGTCGAGATATCACGCCGCCCGTGGGAATCTATTCCCGCATGTGGGGCTGTGCGCGGCATGACGTGGCCGAGGGGATACATCGTCCTCTGGCGGCGACGGCGGTGGCCTGTCGAGCGTTGTCGGGCGGATCGCCCATGGTCGTCATCGGGCTCGATCTGGGGTGGTGGCGAAGTGCGGAAGATGAGTGGCTTATTCGCGGCCCGGTATTGGACAGACTGGGGCTGGACCCTGCGCGGTTAATGATCCAGACGGTTCATACGCATGCGGGTCCGTCCACCTCGTTGGAGGCGCGAGACAAACCGGGTGGCGAGAAGATCGACGGGTATCTTGCTCAGGTCCGTCAGATGGTCGTCGAGGTGGCTCGCGAAGCGCTCGAGACGGCCGGCCCGGCCACATTGTCGTGGACGGTCGGTCGCTGCAATCTGGCCGCCAATCGGGACCTCCCCTATCCCGGCCGGGATGGTGTCTTGTGCGGCTATAACCCCGATCAGGCGGCCGACGACACGGTATTGATTGGGCGCATCACGACGGATTCGCAAACCACGCTGGCGACCATCGTCAACTATGCGTGCCATCCTACTTCGTTGGGCGGCGACAACCGACTCATCTCGCCTGACTACGTGGGTGCCATGCGGGAAGTCGTTGAAGACGCGACCGGCGGGGCACCTTGCCTGTTTCTGCAGGGGGCGTCGGGCGAACTTGGTCCACGACGCGGATTTGAAGGCGACGCGGCAGTGGCCGACCGCAACGGGCGACAACTGGGACACGCGGTGCTCTCTGCGTTGGAGGGGATGTTGCCGGGCGGCCAGGCCCTGGCGTTCGTGGGCGAGCAGCCGTCGGGAGCTCCCTTGGCCATCTGGCGACTGGAGCCAGACCGCGTGTCGACCGTCTGCGAGGTAGTGCAGTCGACGGTCGAACTGGGACTGAAGAACGAGTTGGCCGACATCGCCCAACTGGCCCAACGGCTCGCAGAGTGCGACGATCGGGTGGTCCGGGAACGACTGGAACGTGCTTACCAACGTCGGCTGAGCATGGGGGATACGAACAAGGTCTCGTTGCCCATCTGGGGCTGGCGGTGGGGTGACGCGATCATGATCGGCACTCAGGGGGAAGCGTATAGCATGCTGCAAACCGAACTGCGTCGGCAGTTTCCGCAGCGGGCTATCATCGTCTTGAACATGATCAACGGACACGCCAGCTATCTGGCGCCGGCCCAGTTGTATGGCAGCGGCGCATATCAGGTGGAGGTGTCACTATTTGGCCCCGGGTGCCTGGAGACGACGCTTGATGAGTGCGTGGAGGTCGCACGGCGTCTGGACAAGTGTAGTCCCGCCGACGGAGATACGGCATGAACGGATGTCCTCTGTTGTGGATCGATGTGCCTGGCACCGCCGGCAGCTTTCCGCTGCACCTGGTCGATTATGCCGCCTTCGCAGCTTTTTTTGTCGCGCTGTCGGCGATTGGTTACTGGGCTGGGCATCGCGAGCGATCGACTGCGCACGAGTATTTTCTGGCAGGCAATCGTTTGCCGTGGTATGTGGTTGGCGGGTCATTCATCGCATCCAACATCAGCACCGAGCACTTCATCGGAATGGTGGGGGCGGCTGTCGTTTACGGGATCTGCGTGGCGATGTCGGAATGGCTGAACGTAATCACTTTTTCGTTGTTGATATGGATCTTTGTTCCCTTCCTGCTCGCATCGCGCGTCTTCACGATTCCCGAGTTTCTCGAACGGCGATTCAGCCCGGCGATCCGGCTCATCTTTGCGATCGTTACCATCGTCAGCAACGTCGTGGCATTCCTGGCCGCAGTCCTTTACGGCGGCGCGTTGGCACTCCACAACCTGTTCGGTTGGGACATGTGGCTGGCCCTGATCGGGCTGGGTGTGGTGGCTGGCATGTGGGCCATTTACGGTGGATTGTCATCGGTGGCCTGGACCGATTTGTTTACCGTGGCGGTGATGGTCCTGGGGGGCGTGTCGGTGACTGTCTATGGACTTCACGAACTGGCCGGCCAGGACGGAACGCTCTCAGATGGCTTTGCCGTCATGCTTGAGCGAAACCGGGCTGCGGAAGGTGTGTGGCAGGAAGCGGTGGAGCGGAACACCCACAATCTGACCGGTACCGACACCTACAACCGGCTCTCCGTCTTTCAACCAGCCAGCCATCCGACTCACCCGTGGGTCAGCCTGTTATTGATGGTGTTCTCGGTCAGCGTTTGGTACAACGTGCTGAATCAGTTCATGATCCAACGCGTCTTAGGGGCGCGGGACGGATATCATGCGCGCATGGGGATCGTGGCAGCTGGGTTTATGAAGTTGCTGCTCCCGGTGATCGTCGTGATCCCGGGCCTGATCCTGTTCGCGCTCAGGCCCGAGATCTTGCTGCAGTCGTGGGACCATGTCCGGCCGGCCGCGGATCAAGGATATGTCGAAATGGTTCAGCGTCTGGTGCCGTCCGGATTACGCGGGCTGCTGCTGGCCGCCTTGTTTGGAGCGATTCAATCGACCGTGAATTCCGTGCTCAATTCCACTGCCACGGTGTTCACCATGGACATCTATCGTCGGTGGCTGCGTCCTGCCGCCAACGACACGCAACTGGTGGTGGTAGGCGTCATCTCATCGACCGTGGTGCTGGCGATTGCCATCATACTGGGAGGGTTTATCGATCGTTTGGGAGGCAGCCTCTTCGAGTACATCCAATCGCTGTATGCGTTCTTCGCGCCCCCCTTCGCGGCAGTTTTCCTGTTGGGTATCCTCTGGAAACGTATCAACGCCGCTGGGGCCCTGGCGGCGATCGTTGCCGGTTTTGCCTTTGGAATCGGCGTGAAAATACTCCTCCCCATCCTGCCCGATCACCCCGCCTGGCTCGATCCCTACGCGAACCAGGCCGCCATCAATTGGCTGCTGAGCATCGTTGTCTGCGTTGCCGCCAGCCTGCTGACCGCTCCCCCATCGGCCAGCCAAGTCACTGACGAAATGACGTTGAATTGGCAACGGCTCAATATCTTCCACAACCTCGGTAACCACTGGTATTCCAGCGTCGTGACGTGGTGGATCCTGTTTGTCGTGGCGATTGCGGCCGTACTGGTTTACTTCTCCGGATGAGGTTACCGGTGCGTGCACGAACGGGCCGGCCCAGACCTCCGGTCTTGCGAGAAAGCCAGGGAGCCTCCCGGGCTGCGTAAACACTGGCCGGGCTGCGTAAACACTGGCGCGAACGGCTATTCCTCGCTCAAGCGGCGTGCGAGCAGATTCAGGAACAGTCCCACATCGGTGACGATTCCCGTGGATTCCATGCTGCCTCGATCAGCCAGCTTCGTGACCACGTCGGGCGAGATATCGACACAGACCAGCCGCACACCGGCAGGGGTCATGTTCCCGGTGCCGATGGCGTGCAGCATGGAACAGAGCATCACGATCATATCGGCATCTTCAATCGCTCGGGCATATGCCGCCTGGGCTGCGCACAGATCCATCAAGGTATCGGGGAGTGGTCCATCGTCGCGAATGGAGCCGGCCAGCACGTAATCAACGTCGCTGGTGACACACTCGTACATGACACCGCCGGTGACAATTCCCTGCTGGACGGCCGCCCGAATGGACCCGGTTGCTCGGACGCGATTGATGGCCTTCAGATGGTGCTGGTGCCCGCCGTGGACTCCCACGCCGCGAGCCAGATCCACACCGAGCGATGTGCCGAAGAGATTCAATTCGATATCGTGCGTCGGCAGCGCGTTACCTGTCAACAACGCCTGCACGTATCCCAGCCGGACGATCTGACTCAGGTACTTTCCACCGCCGGTGTGGATCACCACCGGGCCGGCGACGAACACGATACGTCCGTGGCGCGCCTTGATCCGTTTCATTTCCCAGGCCAGTTGCTCGACCGCCAACTCAACGCGGCGTTCCGTCGAAACACCGGCCGACATGAAGGCGAACTCCCCCTCGCGCTGCTGCACGGGTGGGCGAGTGATTTGCACGCCTTCCACGCCACACACGACCTGTTCCCCCACTTTCAGGTCGCGAATCAGGCTGCAGCGAGCAGTGTGCTGCTGGTGGCCCTGCATCTCGATCACGATGACTCCATCCATCCGTTGGCCGGTGACACGTATCCACTGGCCGGCCACCCGCACGTCGGTGGGATAGATGGTGGTGCAGTAGAAGTCCTCCGGCGCGACGGCCGATTGCGTGACGCCCTGCAGGCGCGCATCGGTCGGCTCGGCGGTCGGACGCGCCCCCAGCGGCATCAGTCGATTCACGATTCCGTCCAACCGCTCAGCGGATGGCGCGGTAAGTCGCACGAGAGCGGTCGACGGTTGGTCGTGGCGTTGACCGATGGCGAGGTTCTCGACGGTGGCTTCTCCCCCCGCGTCCGATGTCACATCGAACAGCCGGTTCATCAAACCGCTGTCCAGCAGGTGCCCCGCCAGTTTGACGTGCGTCGAACGAATCGATGAGACGGTGCGGGCAGGTTCGGCAGCGACGTCAACCTGCCGCTGGAGGATCAGCGACAGACACTTGACCGCTCCGCCGGCTAACAGGAACTCGTCCACCGGACTGGTAATCACTTCGTAGCCCCAGTCCTCGAGTCGTTGCTTCAAGGACTTGCTGGCGTAGTTGGTGATGATCGTCTGCTTGATGACCAGGGCATTACAGGCGAATCGCATCGCGTCCGCCTTGCTGATTTCCAGTCGACAGCCGGGGACGATTCGCTGGCGGATTTGACGCAGCGACAGTTCATCGAACGCCGCTGGGTAGTACATGACGCGGCCGTCGCTCAGTGGCGCGAAACACGTATCAAGATGATAGAATCGCTGATCGACCAGTCGCAGTGACACAACCTCGATGCCGAGCAGTTCGCTGATCGACCGGTGCGATTCCAGGGCACTGCGTACGCCGTAGCCAGCCCAGAGCAGCGGGGGGCGGCCGTCTTGTGTCTGAAACAGAGCGTCGCCTTCGCCTTCGAAGAGCGTATTGGCCGGCAGTGCCACAATCTCGTAGCCGGCGGCGGCGAACCAATTCACGAACAGTGGAGTCTCCGGCTGACGCTGGTAAGCGCGCAGCGATGAAGCGATGAAACGATCGCCGGCCACCAGCCCCGCGTTGGCTGTGAAGCACATGTCCGGCAGGTGTTCGCTGGACGGCATCACCTGGACATCCGCCAATTGGCTGACAACGGCATGCAGTCGCTGCCATTGCGCGGCGGCAACCTCCCGGTCGGCTCGCCCGACGTGGCCTTCCATCCACGGGTTGATCACGTACTGCACACCGAAATGGGTCGGCGGGCACATCAGAACCTGTCCGCGGCCGTTCATCACGGTGGCTCCCGTAACCGTATCCATGCATGGCCGTAGCCAAGAAACAGGCACGGCGTTGCCGCTGGCGGTGATTACCGCCAACGGAAACGCCGGCACGTTTCACATTGGAAGTGACATGCGGCCCCAAAAAAACTAGCCGCCGCTCTTCATATCGACGTCGAAGACAATCTCCTGGCCTTCCACCACGGTACAAGTCAGCAAGCTCTTGGCAGCGTCTTGGTACTTTGCCGGAAAAACCTCCCGGTTCACGGGCAAACGAGCAGCGCCTTCGCCCCCCATCATCACCGCCTTGTAGGCTTCGGGATTCGAGGGATCCGGGGCTGGCCCCGCAGTGTCCTGTGGCGGGGCAATCGTTACATCGTAGGTACCTACCGGGATCTGCGGCTTCCCATTGAACTGGGCCGTGTACGATCCATCACTGCCAATTTGTCCAGTCGCGGGAAACGACTTCTCCTGGTGTTTGAAAATAATCGTGCATCCCGCTGGCAAAGCACTTCCGTTAAACGTCACTTTGCCTTTGACGCTGCCCGTGGCAAAGACCTCTTTCTTACTCCCGCAACCAACCAACGCCAGCAAGCAAGGGACGGTTGCCAATACAATCAAACGCCTAGTAAAGCGACCCGCTAGAAAACTCATTACTCTTACCTCCCAGGGCCGGCGAACGAGAAATGAACAACGCCATTACAGGTTTGCCACGGCACCTTCGTCGCGTGTGGCCATCACTCGCAGCGTATACATATTGACCGCGTCGCTGACGAACTGAACGCTCCCGTCCGCCATCACCGCCAATACGCCTCCCGGGTGCGGAGAATAAATCCCGTTGTTCTGTCCATCATTGGGTCCCACACCAGGCCATGACGTGCTCACGGAATTCGGCGGATAATTGATGGTCGTGCAATTGAATAACCGCGCGGCATAACCGGCCATCGGATTGCCGCCCCAATGGTCGCGCACCGCTTGCTCGACCGTGATCGGCCACGGACTTCCCATCAGGAAACCGTGAACCGAGTTGACCTGCTGGTCCTTGGCAGTGAAAAGGTCATTCCAAATGAAGTTAGAGCACTCGCTCGCCAAGATCGTGTTGCTTGTCCCATCCGAAATCATGCCCATGCTGACATACTTGCCCACCACCAGGATACCACCACCCGACATGATCCCGTTGTTGACAGGACCACTACAGCAATCACAGCAGCGAATCCAGCGATAAGGACCATTCACGAACCCATTCCCATCGGCGGCTCCAGCGATTCCCGTGTAACTCGGTCGCGTATGGAGATGACTACCCACATTCCACATAACCTCCAGTGGAGTCGAGGGGCAGATCAGCATCTGCAGCCTGACGTTTGCCCATGCCAATCCGTTGATTCGCCCGTCAGTGTAGCCATCATAAGCCCATCCTGGATGGTCACCGATCCAGGTCATCTTGTCGTAACCGGCCATCTGCTCCGAATAGGGCATAATCCGCGGCATCCAGGACAACCCCCACGTCCAGTTTTGTGACGCCACGCCCCCCACCGGGAACGTCCGGGCGACATCGTGGTAGTTGTGTAAGGCCAATCCAATCTGTTTCAGATTGTTGGAACACTGCATGCGGCGGGCCGCCTCCCGAGCGGCCTGGACCGCAGGCAAGAGCAGGGCCACCAAAATTCCGATGATGGCAATAACGACCAATAATTCCACCAGGGTAAAACCCCTTTTACGTCGACGTGCAAACATGAAACTCCCTCCCCAGAAAACGCGGATGCGAACACAATGATAGGCGAATGCAAACACTACGAAAGGCGAATGCGAACAAAACGAAAGGCCGGCCGTGATTATCGTCCTTTAAACCCCGTCTGTCAAAGAAAAGACTGCTCAGAACGGCCGGAACGGCAAAAAAGCCCATTTCCCCCTATCTCGTCTATTGGATATCATTAACTATCTTGCCCATGCACGTAAAGCTCACTTTGTCATCAGAAACAGCTGCGACACCCCTTCTACTACCTTTAGTTCCTGATCGACCTCCAGGTTCTCGAAGGTCTGCCTGCGCCGGACGGCCAACGGATCTCCAGCCGATCCACTCGCTCCGCATTTCCCAGTCCAAAGATCGACTTTCGCTCGTTGGTGGCCATATAGCCGCCCCCAGCCGTAAGCGGCTGCGTCCACGTGCGGCCCGCTGCGGTCACCTGGATTGTCGAACCGAACGCGTCCCGACTGCAAGCGCGTCCGCAGAGCGTCACCGCCAGATAATGTCCTGCGTTCTCGGTACGATTGGCCAGCAAAGCGGCTGGAACGTCCAGATGCGAAACGCACACATCCGGCCTTCCATCACGGTCGTAGTCGACCACCGCGACCGAACGCCCCAGGTAGTCCCGTTGGAAATAAGCACCCAGGGAATCTCCGATCAATTCCACGAATTTACCACCTCCGAGGTTGTGGAAAAACTGAGGCGGCAACAGATCGGGGATAGTCGGGTCATACGATCGGTCAACATGGCCGTTGGTCTGAAACAAGTCCAGCCAACCGTCGAGATCCGCATCGACGAACTGTGTGCCGAAAGTCAGCATTTTGAACGTTGGCTCGCGCAGCCCGACCATTCGCGTTTCGTCCGAGAAGGTGTTGGCCGCGTTCTGCAGGAACAGGGTATTCGAGTCGTGGTAAAAGGTACCCAGATACAAGTCCAACAGCTGGTCACCGTTCGCATCGCCCACGGTCAGCCCCATGCTCGCCTGGCTCGTGCCCACTGCGTTCATCGCGATACCGAGCTCAACGCCCTTTTCGACGAACCGGACCGGATCTCCAGGGTTCTGGACCTGATTGCTGAAGTAGAAGTCGGGCGTGGTGTCATTCGCGACGAACACATCCAATCGCCCATTGCCCAGGAAATCCGCGGCCACGACCGACAGGCCTTTTCCGTCGGAGAGCTCGATTCCACACTCCTTGGTCACGTCCCGAAAGCGACCGTCTCCCAGATTCAGGAACAGGCGATCCTGTTCAGCGTGAAACAGTGTCGGCGCACAGCCCATGGCCTGGCCCTTTTTCCCGCAGTCTTTGGCCAGCGCCTCGTCCAACAACACGTAGTTGACCGAGTAGATTTCGGGGAAACCGTCACCGTTGAGATCCACAATCACGCCACTGGTCGACCAGATGTCCTTTCCGCCGTCGCATCCCGCGACTTCGGTCACGTCCCGGAAGGTCCCGTCACCCATGTTTTCATACAGACGATTTGCGCCGATATTCACCACATAGATGTCGGGATATCCATCGTCGTTGTAGTCGCCAACAGCAATCCCACCGCTGAACAACCCCTCCTTCAAGCCTGCCTGCTCGGTGACATCCACAAACCGGCCGTCGCCCAGATTGCGGAATAAGCGGTCAATGTACGGGTTCTGGTCGCCACGCTGCTGCCAGGGACCGGCCTGAGCGAAATACAAGTCCGGCCATCCGTCGCAGTCATAGTCAACAACACCCAGGCCGCCACCGGGAGCCGTCATGATGTGATCGGGCCCATAGGTGCGGGTGGTCGTGTTGAAATACTGAAAGGAAATCCCCCCCTCCGCGGCCACATCAACCAGCTGTATATGCCCCTCCACAGCAGGCGGGGCGGCGCCAGACGTTTCTTCCTCATTGGGTTCCGGCCAGATCGGCAGGGGATAGTCGGAAATATCAAAGGCCAGGGCGGGTTGGGACTCGGCCTGCACAAAATGGTGGGAACGTGCCAATACCCGGTTTGGTCGCGACAGTCTCTCCAGGGCCCACGGGGTCTGGGGA
Source organism: uncultured Planctomycetota bacterium (assembly GCA_963802295.1). Classification (GTDB taxonomy): domain Bacteria; phylum Planctomycetota; class Planctomycetia; order Pirellulales; family Pirellulaceae; genus JAJRVM01. The sequence continues at coordinate 395,647 of CAWDIM010000029.1, forward strand.
TCGTTCAGCAGTGCCACATTACTCCAGCCGTTCGCTTCCCAGAGGCATCCGAGTTGCTCGTTGATCTCAGCGACTTGCCGCATCAACTCCAGATCGGGGAGTTTTTGCAGCTGGTTCACCGTGAAGTCAAGTTTGGAGAGCAGGCGGGCGCGCTCCACGAACGGCTTGGCCGCCTCCGGCATGCCTTGGGCGATGAGCACCTGGGACAACTGGAAGTTGGAGCTCATGTGGTTCGGATGCAGCAGCAGGGCTTCCACGAAACAACGCACCGCCGCCCGCGGTTGTCCATTGCGTTGTGCCCACACGCCGCGTGCGTACCACGTTCTCGGATGCAAGTCAGCGGCCTTGGGGAGTGCCGCCTGCCACCTGAGAAACGGCGCGGTCGCGGGCAGGTCGAGCAGCAGTTCGCCCAGCCGCGCCAGCGCTTCAATCTGCTCGGGATGACGCTCAATGATACTCCGAAAGATCTCCTCGGCCTGCTCCGCGTCGTCCAATCGCAGCAGTGCGAGCCGTCCCTGCCCCAACAGCACGATCGGGTCGTCTGGCACGCTGCGCAAGCAGACCTGGATGAAGGACGGATCATCGATCAGCATATTGTCGAGCCCGCCGATCATGAGCAATTCGTCGCGACCGCATTTTCCACAGCGAACCAACATTTCGGCAAACGGCAGCGATTCCCACGTGCGTCCCTCGATCTGCAGCAGAATCGCCAGCCGTTCATTGGCTCGCACATGCCGCGGATCCAATTCCAGTGCCCGGCGCAGGCATCTCTCGGCCTCCGTCGCGCGCCCCAGATGGTACAGCCGCAACCCCGCGCCGTATTGGGCCTGCACGTAGTCGGCGGGAGAATCGGCCGAGACGCGCTGGAAGTACTCCAAAGCCTGCTCGGGACGATCGTCCCTGGCCGCCGCTTCCCCGGCGATTAACCACGCGCTGTCGCACTCGGGATCTTGCTCCAGGACGGCCAGTGAAAACCGTTCCGCAGCATTGAATTTCCTCTGCGCCCACGAATCGGCTGCCAGTCGCAGCAACCGTGTCTGATCGTCGGGCAGCAGCGCCGGACGCACGCATATCGCCGCACCCACAACCAGCATCAGAGCGATCCACCACCGGCGCTGTCCGGCCGCCCCTACGTCGTACCAACTCAGTCTGTGACGCTGCCCGGTATCACTCATATCCCGCAGTGCTCCCTCACTTCCGCTCGGCAATCACGCCCCAGACAAGAAATAACAGGCCGACCACCAACAGCACCAGGCTCGACGGCAACAGAACCTGGCTGGCAAACAATCCATGCGGAAAACCGATCGAGTGAGCGTGCGCGAACGCTTGTTCTGCCGCCAGTATCAAAATGCCGCCCGTGACTGTTCGCATCGTCATTCACCTCTCGATATCCATGATGTTGTGCGATCCGCACTTAATGGGTTGGGGCGAGTGCCTTACTGAAAGTGTCAGCCTGCCAGCCTCTCCCTGGCTCAGAGGAGAGTTTTCTGCGTCAGGCGCCCGCTGTACAAAACAAGACCGCACAGAGCGAAAGAGGGGGCATCGTGGCGCGGCAGGACGATCACAGAGCAAGCTCAACTTGCCGGTTGAGTATCTTAAAACTCCCTGGGCATTGCAATAATGGACGGCAATTTTCCTGACTTGCCCCTCTGCTTCCGGTACCCCTTCGCTCAGCTGCTGTGCGGCCTGGACTCGTGCGACTCGACTCAGAATCGCGACCGAACGTGGCATCGCCACTGGATTGATGCCAGGTCGCGGACTGGCGATAATGCGGCCGTAACCTGCCGACTCGTATTGCAGATCTTCGATTGCTTCGGCCGGCCACGCTGCCAGGACATCACACAGACATATGCCGATTTGTCATTCGATCGGGCGGCGTTTTTCTTGGACGATCAGCAGATTGACGAGATCAAAATCCGCTACGAGAACCACCTCCGTCTGCCCGGCGGCCAGAAAACCGTCTTTCGCAACCCTTTGCTGCTGGAGGAGAAAAATGCGTACCAAACTACACACCTGGGGAATCTGGTTGGCGCTGGTTTCGGGCGTTGCTGCGGCCGAGCCCGTCTTGCAGCGGTCCGACGTAGTGTTCATGTATCAGGCCGATCGCGAGACATACGAGCAATATGGCGCGACCGTGCTGGCCTGGGGAGGCACGCCCACCAATCGTTCCAGGACCGCGGCCCAGCAGGCCGGAGTCAAGTTCTTTGCCAGCGTCGGCATGGTGACGGAATTCAGCCGCTATTTCGAGCAGTTCCCCCAAACGTACGAGGAAGGGCTGTGCCGAGATATCGATGGCCATCCGGTCAAGGTACCGTGGTTGACCGATCACCAGCACAAGGGTGTTCCCTACTGGTGGTGCTGTACCCATCAGCCGCAATTCCGCGAGTATCTTCGCGAGCGAGTCATGGAGACGGTAAAGGCCGGAGCTGAAGGCGTACATATCGACGATCATCTGGGAACTGCGGGGGGGCTGTGGCTGGGTATTTGCTTCTGCGACCGGTGCGTCGCCCAGTTCCAAACACACCTGCAAACGCTCCCGTCCGAGAAGCTGACACAGTTGGGGATCGGGCAGCCCGCCGAGTTCAACTACCGCGATGCCGTGCGTCAATGGCGAGCGGCATCCAAGTCCGACGCGCAGCGACCTGTCACGCAGCATCCGCTGTGGAATGAGTGGTCGATCTTTCAGGGCCGCGCGGCCGCAGCTTTCATGCAGGAACTGCGTGAACTAGCCGCCGCCACCGCCCAACATCCGATCCCGATCGGCGCCAATGCCGGCCTGCTCTGGCCGCGGCACCTGGCCGACTACCGGGCGATTGACCTGTTCAGTGCCGAGACGGATCATCACGCGTCCGGCGAGAAGTTCACCGACCTGCCGTTGGTGGCGTACCGGATGGCGGACGCGGTCGAGCGTCCTTACGCCGCCACGGCCAGCGGCGGTGACTGGGCTTATATCAAGGAACACGGACTGCCCGGCCTCGTGCGCGGGTGGGTGGCGCTGTCCTACGCGGCCGGCCACAGCTTCATGGTCCCCCATCGGCAGTGGTGTTACACGCCGGAGAAGGGGACCCATTGGTACGAAGGCCCGGCCGACAAATTCGCACCGCTCTATCAGTTTGTGCGTGCCAACGCGAAGTGGCTGGATGGTTACCACACCTATCCGGACGTCGCCGTCGTCATGCCCTACAAGTCCTATATCCAAGACACTCGCCGTTGGTTCGCCCTGTTCAACGAATTGGCTGCCGGAAATGTATCGTACCAGCTGGTGCTGGCCGGCGATGAACTGGTGGAACACCCATTGACGCCACAGTCGCTGACGGCGTGCCCCCTGCTGCTGGCCCCCGAGCGGGAGGGGTTTCTCGCTGCCGACAGACAGTTGGTCGACGAGTTCGCGGCCAATCACAAGGTCTACGGTTCCGTGTCCGAGGTATTGTCCGTCGTGAAGCCCGCGGTCCAGGCAACAAACAACAGTGTGGTCCGCGCGCTACCGCGAGTGGCCGCCGGCTCGGCGGTCGTCCACCTGCTCAACTACGCTTACGACGCGGGACAGGACGACGTGACACCACTTACCGACGTGGCCATCCGCCTCGATCTGCCGTCGCTGGGCGTCGGCCAGGCCACCACTTGTCAGTTCCTCACGCCCGCTTCGCCGCCACAGACGCTCGCTGTCGATGGCGGCATGGTCCTGGTGCCGAAGCTCGGCCTATGGGGCTTGTTGGTGTTTTCCGGCGTTAGTCGGTAACAGGCGGGCACGACAATCGCAGGTTCGCAAGAAGATCCGAAATTCGAAGCACGAAATGCAAAAAAATCCCAAACAAATTCGAATCACAGAAATCGGGAGAAAGGGAAAACGGAGGACGCGATAGCCTGCTCCCGTGGTGAGAAGCTGTGTGCCGATCATGACCGCGGTTTTGCCAGCGGCGGAGGTTGTTTTGTTTCAGTTTTGGATTTCGAATTTGTTTAGGTTTTCGATCTTGGGATGTCGGATTTCCGGTTTGGTTGCGGCCGCAGGCCGCGTTAGTGTGTCGACGCCATGAGCATCTTCATGAACTCATGAAAAAAGGGGGCATAGTCGTGCCAGGTGCGGGACGTGATCAGATTGCCCTGCCGCACGACTGGCTGGTCGACGTACGTGCCGCCTCCCTGCTCGATATCGAGCGCACATTTGGCGACCGTCGTACAGGTCTTGCCTGTGAGGATGCCGGCGGCGCTGACGATTTCGATGCCATGGCAAGTCACACCGACCGGCTTGTGGGCTTCGAAGATCTGTCGTGTGATGCGCAGCAAGTCCTGGTCATACCGCAAATACTCTGGAGCGCGACCGCCGGAGACAAACATGCCGACGTATTGGGACGGGTCAACGTCGCGAAACGCCACATCGGCCTGGAGATGATAGCTCGGCCGCTCTTGCGTAATGTCCCAGGGGACGTCGCTGCAGGGAGGCACTTCGTGCAGGACCGTATGGTATAGGCGAGCTTCCGGGCCGGCCACGACAACCTCGAACCCCTCTTCCGCGATGCGGAAGAAGGGATAGAACGTGTCGATTGTCTCGGAGGCGTCACCGATAGGCAACAGAACCTTGCCGGCACTCGGTTTGGTTTCGCCAGCCGTTGCCGTGTGATGGAGCATTGCGAGGGCAGCGGGACCGGCAGCCAGCAGGGTCAGCATATCACGTCGATGGAAAGCGTTCTGACTCATGGATATTGCTCCGAGATAATGCGCGAGGTGCGGCGTGGAAAACCTCAAAAAAGTTGCGTCGCCCACCAGGAAACCATGTTCGACGATTGAGTTGCTGGCGGACAGCCGAAATTCGGACTTGGAACGTACGTGTACGTGGCCCGATGGCTGATTGCATTGGACGTGGCGAAAGCGTACGTTAGTTCCCGTCCCGCATTGTACAGAATCGAGCATTGCAGAGAAAACAGCAGTCGATCTTGGACGGAAGTGTTGCCATGAGCAGAGTCGGTAAACTGTCGGGAAAGCGAGCCCTGGTGACGGGCTCGGGGACGGGAATCGGGCGTGAGATCGCACTGGAGTTCGCCCGGCAAGGCGCCGACGTCGTGCTGCACTACGCCCATAGCGCCGCGGGGGCTACGGCGACAGTGGCGGAAATCCGCGAGCTGGGGCGCCGGGCGGAGGTGTTTCAGGCCAATTTCGACGACGTGGACCAGGTTCAACAACTGGCCGCTTCGGCCATTGACTTCCTGGGAGGTATTGATTGCCTGGTCAACAATTCCGGGATCACGTTTAACAAACCGTTCTTCCAGGTCACGCCCCAGCAGTTCGACTTGCTCTACCATGTCAACGTGCGAGCGCAGTATTTTCTCACGCAGCGGGTGGCGCAGGACATGCTGCAGCATGGGGGCGGGACGGTCTGCAATTTGACGTCCATCCACGGCCTGCAGGGCGCGCCGGAGCATTCGGTGTACGCCGGCACGAAGGGAGCGATTATCGCTCAGACCCGCACCTTGGGTGTCGAGTTGGCCCACAAAGGGATCCGGCTCAACGCGATCGCGCCCGGTTGGGTGACGGTGGAAAACTACTACCGGGCCATACCGGGCTTTAATGAGGAGGATGCGCGAGTCGGCCAAGAACGCCGTCCCCCTGCGCGGGCCGGTACGCCGTTGGATATCGCTCGACTGGCAGCCTTCCTTTGTTCGGATGATGCGGAGTTCATTATCGGCCAGACGATTGTGGCCGATGGAGGGACCACCGCCCTCATGTCGTTGATCTCCGATTTCCGTAATGAGTCGTCAAATCGCTTTGGGACCGGGTACGTACCGGGCCTGTGACCCATGACGGACGTTTTCCGGGAGGATGGAAATGGACACGATTTGGGGAGTCTTGGTGGTCGCGGCCGGTGGACTGCTCATGGGGAGTGGAGCTTGGCCGTTCAAGCTGCTGCGGAAGTACCAATTCGAGCATTGGTGGTTCGTCGGGATGCTCGTGGGACTGGTCGTGATGCCCTGGACCATCACGCTGGCCGGCTGCCCGCACGCCTTGCAGTCGATGACAAACATCCCCTTGACCGCCATCCTGCTGGGCAACTTGTTCTCGATCGGCTGGGGGATTGCCAACGTGTTGTGCGGCGTGTGCTACGTGCGGATCGGCGTGGCCCTCACCGGCGCGATCCTCGCCGGCTTGGGTGTCTCGGTGGGCGCCATCACGCCCATGATCTTCAAAGGATCGGGCCTGTTCCGGGATGCACCCGATTTGACTTCCCGGGCTGGATTGGTGGTCTGCGGCGCCGTGGCCTTGATGTTGGTCGGTGTCGTTGTGGCCTCACTGGCTGGCTTTGGTCGCGACCGTGAACTGAAGAAACAGAGCGAGAAGTCAGGTGGGTTCCTGGCCGGTTTGATCATGACCGTGGTGGCCGGCATACTCTCGTCCTTTATGGCCTTCGTATTTGTCTACAGCCAGGATCCGATCGTGGCGAATCTGAGTGCTGTGGAGGTGGGTGCAAACATCCAGGTCACCGTCGATGGTCGAAAGGACCTGAGCGGCGAATATACGGTCCAGGACGATGGGACGATTCTGCTGAAAAGTGTGGGATCGGTGGCGGTGGCAGGTACCAGTGCGTGGGACGCCGGTGATTGGCTGGCGCGGCAGATTGCCGAAGCGGAAAAGATCAAGGATGTGCACGTGCTGGTGCAGACCGGCAGCATACCGGCCACTTTCGGCGTGTTTGCCATTGGGTTAATTGGCGGAGCGTTGGTCAATCTGGGATACGCCGCCTACCTGCTGACCAAGCGAAAATCCTGGCATGTGTTTCTGCACAGCGGCCCGGAGCTGGCCTTGTCCATTTTGATCGGCATAGATTTCAGTCTGGCAGTGGCCTTGATGGGAAAAGGCATGTTGTTGCTCGGCGCGCTGGGAGCATCCGTAGGATGGGGTATCCAACAGGCCATGCAAATGACCGGCACGCAGCTGCTTGGATTCGTCAGCGGCGAGTGGCGCGGGGTACAGGGCAAGCCCCGCCGGCAGATGTATCTGGCGATCGCCATCTTGATGGTGGCGGCCGCCGTAATGGTGTACGGCAAAACCTTGGCCACGAATTGACTGCCACGGTAAGTTGAGCGTGCCCGTGCATTGTCACAGCTTGGAATGGAAGCTGGGTGGCTGGTGAAGCCGCACCCCGCCGTCCCGCCGCAAGCTGCCGCGGACGCCGTTTCGTACAACGCGTACCCCAGCAGTTGGCAGGGGCAGGCGGGGAAATACGAGTACCCTGAGAACCAACCTTTGTGGGAATGCACTCCCGGAGGTATCTGTGAACCAGCCATTGATCGACACGCTCGGTGAAGTCGGCAAACCGACGCACGAGTACCATTGCCCGGACGGGACTCAACTGCTGATACTCCCCCACGGGGGCCGAATCTTGGGTCTCTTTGCCGGCCCGAGCAGTGAGAATTTCTACTGGACCCATCCCGCACTCAGCGCGCCGGCCACAGCAGCCGAGTTCTACGCGAGCGACCAGTGGCACAACTCGGGCGGCGACCGTACCTGGTTGGCGCCGGAAGTCGACTTCTTCTTCCCCAACTTCCCGCAGACCAACGTCTATTGGCAACCGCGCCAACTCGATCCGGGCCTTTGGAAGAAAGACGTACTCGCCAATACGGTGCGGATGGTCAATCGATTGACCTGTCGCCTGTCGCGATCGCAAACGGATGTGGAGCTCGAGATTACCAAGTCGATTCTGCCCGCCCCCAATCCGCTGCGGTATGAAAGCGTATGGGGGCAAATGACTGACGTGCAGTATGCCGGCTATACCCTGCGGACGTCGCTCGAATTGTTGGGCGGCTCATCAGAGCAGCAGGGGCCGGTCGGTCTGTGGAACCTGATTCAAATGCCACACGATGGCGACCTGCTGGTGCCAACGTATGGCCCGAGTCAGCCAAGGATCCTGTTCGGTGACGTGCCGGCACAAGACGTCACGGTGGGCGAACAGCTGATCCGCTATGCGATGCGTGCCGCAGGGGAACAGAAGATTGCGATCCGAGCAACTGCCGCAACCGGGCGAATCGGGTACCGTTACCCGGCCCAGAACGACCGCTGGGCACTGATCGTGCGCAACGTGTTTGTGAATCCGTCCGGGGAGTATGTCGATGTGCCGTGGACGCAAGTGGAGGATAAGGGGTACGCCATCCAGGCCTGCAACATCCAGAGTGCTCTGGGCAGCTTCAGCGAGCTGGAATATCACGCGCCGGCCATCGGTGCGGGCACCGGACTCTCGTGCTGCGAAGACCTGTCTCAGACGTGGGCCTTTCGCGGCAGCCGCGAAGCCATTGACCAGATCGTGGCGAGATTACTGACTTCTTGAGTATCGAGGAATCTATGAAGGTCAACTTAGCGGATCGAGTGGCCCTCGTGACAGGTGCCGCTCGCGGTATCGGCCAGGGTATTGCCGACCTGCTGGCCGCCAACGGAGCGATCGTCTATTACTCGGACGTCGACGCCAATGGAGTCCAACGGGCGGCAGTGCGCACCCCCCGGGCCACAGCTGTCGAGATGGACGTCAGCCATGAAGACCAGGTGCAGCAGGTGACGGACCGGATTGTGCGGGAGCACGGCCGGGTCGACATCCTGATCAACAACGCCGGCGTGAACACTTTTCGCCACCGTGTGCCGATCGATCAGTTCCCCCGCGACGAGTGGGAGCGCATCGTGCAGATTGATCTGACGGGCTTGTATCTGGTGAGCCGCGCTGTGGCAAGTGTGATGCGGTCGCAAAGCTGGGGCCGGATTGTCAACATCGCGTCCATCGCCGGGTTGGTTCCCTTGCGGCTTCAATGCGCGTTCGTGGCCGCCAAGGCCGGCGTGATCAATCTGACCAAAGCCATGGCACTGGAACTGGGCCGCGAAGGAGTCACCGTCAATGCCGTGGCACCCGGTTCGATTCTCACGGAAGGTACCAAAATGCTGTTCTACGGCGACGATGGACTCTTTCGAGAAGCCGTGCAACGGATGCTGGACCATGTCCCCTTGGGACGCCCCGGCACAACCGAAGAAGTCGCTCATTCGGTCTTGTTCTTGACGGCACCGGAATCGAGTTACATCAACGGCACCGTATTGACCGTGGACGGAGGATGGACCGCCGGCTACGCACGCGAGTTTTGAGTTGACAGAGAGCGTCCAGGTACCGCCAGGGCGAGTCCCACGCCGGACGATTTCGGTCTTACCGAGCTGATATCACGATTCAAGAGGACCAGATATGGCCAAGATCACCATGTTCCAGGGTTATCAGGGCGACAAGCCACCGACGATTCCCAAACCTGCAACGCCGCCAGACCCGGCTATCCTGACGGTCCAAGACGGTGTGCCGGTCGTGTATCCGGGTTGCCACGGGCTGGGTGTACGCGTCGTGCATCCGGTCAATCCCCACGCGCCGTCCAAGAACTTGGCCCTGGTAATGTTCTACATCCCGCCGCATGTCGTGTTGGAACCTGGCTCGCACGAGACGGAAGAAACTTACGTGATTCTGGAAGGCCGTGGCCGCATGACCTTCGCCCATTATCAACGTGACGTGAGCAAGGGGGATTTTGTGTATCTGGCTCCCTGGTGCGTGCACGGTATCGAGAACACGGGTACTGAAACGCTGGTCGTGCTGATTGCCACGTCGCCGCCGAATCCGTAAGTCAATTCACTCAGACTAGGGCGGTGAGTAAGACTGAGATGCGAAATCCGTAGCATCCCATATTCGACAAATGCGAATGACAGAATAAAGGGAGGAAGGGAGGAAGGGAGAAGGGGAGGAAGGGAGGAAGGGCGGAAGGGAGGAAGGGAGCATCGCGAAGAACAACGCTGAACCGTCACGTGGCCATGTCATGCGTCGGTTCGTATCGGGTGTTCGCCAGATGGTCGTGGAGACATTTGAATTGTGAATTCGTTTGAGATCTTCGAGTGTTGGCGTTGGCGTTGGCGTTGAAAAACACCTCAGCGGACGGCAGTGGGAACAGCGTCATTTCTGATAGACCCCCCTAGGCTTGTCCCAGGGGTGAACCTGACTGGCCAGCTACAAGCCATTCCGACGTCCCCCTGGCTGGCTTGGCTGCTCGCCTCGTGATCGTGAAACTCTATTGCGTTAAGGGGTCGTCTGAATCATGCAACCGATCACACGAGAACAACTGCACACATGGCAGGTTCCGCCCCGATCCATTACACTCTGGTGGCTAGGGCAGTCCGGCTTCTTGATCAAGAGCCCCCAGGGCCAGCTGATCGCTGTCGATCCCTACCTGTCGAACTCGTGCAAAGCGATTGGCGACGAGTTTGGCTTCAATATGGACCGGCTGATTCCACCGCCGCTTCCGCCGGCCGATTTGGTGGATGTGGATCTCTATGCGATGACGCACAGCCATGGCGATCACCTCGATCCGGAAACTTTGGCCGGCTATCGAGCGGCGGGGGGACAAGGTCCTTATCTGGTGCCCGCCGAGACGGTGGAGAAGCTCAGGCAACTGGGCGTGCCGGATAATCAGATCGAGATGACCTGGCCGAACAAAGTGCATCGAGTCGGCGATTTATCCATCCGCGCCACATTTGCCATCCCGCTCGGCGCCGACGACTTGACTCATGTCGGCTATCTCGTCGGCGTGGAAGGGGGACCGAGCGTATACATGACAGGCGACACAGCCTATCACGAAATCCTGGCCGATGGCGCTGCACCGCACCGCCCTCACATCCTGGCTGCGGTGATCAACGGTGCGTTTCGCAACCTGTCGCCGGCCGAGGCAGCTCGACTGGCTCGGCAACTCGACGTCCGTGTAGCGATCCCCTGCCACTACGATCTGTTCCCCGACAACTCCCTGCCGCCGCAGCTGTTTCGCACCAACCTGAAGATCGAAGGGATCGGCGAACGATACCGCGAACTGGAGCACGGTGTGCCTTTCACATACGAGCTGCCCAACTAGTCAGTGGCCACCCCTCGCGCTGGCCAGCGGGGATGCGCTTCCCCACTGGCAGAGCCAGTGCCACACCTCGCGCTGGCCAGCGGGGATGCGCTTCCCCACTGGCAGAGCCAGTGCCACACCTCGCGCTGGCCAGCGGGGATGCGCTTCCCCACTGGCAGAGCCAGTGCCCCCCCTTGCGCTGGCAGGCGGCATACTATTGACGAGGCTTGTTCTTCAAGTACTGGCCCAGTCGAACCAGTTGCGAATGTGTGTCGGCGGGAATATGTCCGTTGGCGATTTCGATGGGCACGTTGATCGTGATCGCTCCACCAACACCTTTCACCGCGTCGACGAACTGGAAGAGCTCTTTGTCCGTGTAGTGACAGTATTGATTGGGTACGGCCGGATTGAACGTCAGATCAATCGGCAGCAGGCAATGCCACTGGACGTTGTCGATGAACTGGGCAGCGGGCATATAGAATTTCGCTTCCTGTCCGGCTTTGCGCAGTTTGCGATTGGCGTCGACCAGAATGCCTTCACCCGGCGGATAGACGAAGTCGGTGCGGATCTTGCCGTCTTCCAGCAAGTGGATTTCACCGGCATGATAATCTTCGATGGGGCACGTCGGTTTGATCTGTCCACCTGAGGCACAGAACTCGGCACCGCTAAAGGCGATCACAGCATCCGCATTGCCGGCCTGGCAGGCTTCCATCTCTTTGCGCCAAGCTGCATCATCCTGACGACCACAACTGTCGAACCACCAGCCATCGCAGTATTTACCTAGCTTGAGCGAATAATCGCGAATAAACTCGTTGTGCCGCTCGGCGTAGCCCTCAGTTCCCAAACCCAACAGGCGTTTGACGTTCGGGTCGGCGGCCGTATGAGCGCCGGGAAAATAGACAATCATCCGCTTGCCCCGCTTGTCCAGCTGCTGACCGATCTCGGAGATCAGATCACGACTGGGAGAAAGGCCTGCCTCCAGTTTGTCGATGAACTGGTTTCTGCTGGAAAGGTAGCCGGTCCCCTGTCCGAGCGTGAAAATCAGCCAATCGGCTCCTGTCGCATCGAACTGCTGCATGTAATTGTCGAGGTCGAAATTGTCGACAATGCGATTGAGGTCCGCCGTGCGTTCTTGCGGCGTGTTTCCTTGTGGCGAGATCAAATAATGGGTCATCACGCCGAAGCCACCTTGAGCCATCCAGGCCGCTCGATTCGGCGAACCATCGGGTTTCACTGTCTTCACGGGAGTCTGGGCCAGGATCAGTTCGCCGACGCTCAGCAGCACAACGACTGCCACAAGCCACGTTGAGGTCTTTCTCACAGGTGTGTCCTCGATGTTCGAAGGGTTGGTGCGATGAAAGGTGGGACGCTGCAGGGGGTGCCGGCGGCACGCTGCACATGCATATGTCATACCCGAGCGCACGGCATCTTTCCAGTGTGGGAGAGCAGGTAGCCGGAGCCGCCCAAGGTACCGTTGAAATGGCTCGCTGGCCGTGAACCTTTCGCGCCAGTCGGCTCTCTATTGCATTATTGGATCACGAACTTGATACGGCGCGGTAACTTAAGGATTGGCAGAATGGCAGCGTCACCACTGAATAGGGCCACGCATGACACCGCTAAGGAGCGGTCGGCATGCGCAACCTCCGAACTGCAACTCCCCATCCCGGCACCGCCCTGACGCTCGATCGCCACATTCGGGAGGAACGTTCACCCGTTGTCGCCGTCGACAGCAGGTGTTTTTTTTTGTTCGGTTGACGCTGGAGCCAGCTGGCGCGGCGACTGCCTGCAAAGCAGTTGGAAGTGGGTTCGATTCCCACCGGCGTCTCTTACAAGCAAGCCGTCGATGTGCGACTCCAGCGGCGCAGGCGACCTCCGCGCGCGGATTGGCTGACTGTGTTCCGAACATGGGATCTAACGAGCATATTGGCGTCGTCAAGCTCAGTGATATGAGCACCAGATATGGGATCTGGCTGTCGCGGGTTCGAATCCCGTACCACGTAGCAAGTACGTCGGCTGTTAACCGATGGGAGAGACCCGTGTCACGGACGTCTCTCCACAACTGGCCCAAGGGAGGTGGACATATGTACGATCGGCCGCGGTTCGGCTCGCTATCGCTTGCGTCGTCGATGCCACTGGCTGTGGAAACACGCCAGCAGCGCGACGAGTACGGAGCGAGAGGGTCAGCCGTGGCAGCACCAACGAGCGCCCTGCAGTGCGTCGATACCGTTATGACAAGCCGCCGGATACCGGGGGAGCAAGGGCTCGGGAACGGGAAAGGGCAACGCCCCTCACCACACCCGAATCACGACTCCCCCGTGCCGACGTGCAAGTCATGGCTCAAGCAGCACTCCGCGCTACACGCGTGTGATCGGCAGATGTTCCACTTCCCAACGGCTTGGCGTGGCTGACACCACCCAGGCTTGAGCAACACCTTCCTTCGCCAACCACAACCGCCGAGCCCTGGCCGGCTCAGCTACAAATACATTGGAGCACATCATGTTCTTCTTCCGACGATTTAAGATCCGCAAGTTCGAGGCAGGACTGTACTTCCGCGATGGTGAGTTTAAGGGCCTGCTGGATCCGGGCCGGCACTGGCTGTTCGACCCGTTCTTCAAGGTCAGCGTGAACGTCGTTTCCCTGCGCGATCCGTGGCTGGTACACCAACAGCTCGACACGATCGTGAAGGCCGGCGTGCTGAAAGACCGCGCGATTGTGTTGGACCTGAACGATAATCAGCGGGGCCTGGTCTGGATCGAAGGTCGTTTCAGCCGCGTGCTGCCGCCGGGTCTCTACGCCTACTGGACGGGCGTGCAGGATGTGCGCGTCGAGGTGGTCGACGCCCGCGAAGTGCGACTGGAGCGAGATGACCTGCAAGTCATTGCCCGCAGCCAAGGGGCTCGAGGCTTGCTGGATATCTGCACGGTCGGCCGCCACTGCGCCGGAGTGCTGTTCATCGATGGTCGATACGTCGAGACGTTGAAGCCGGGGCTCTACGCGTTCTGGAAGGACGCGGCCGAGACGAAACTGGTTGACATCGACTTGCGCGAAAGCATGATCGACGTCGGAGGTCAGGACATCATGACCGCTGATAAAGTCACGCTGCGCATGAACGCGATGGTGACCTACCGGATCGTGGATCCGCAGCTGGCAGTCAGCGCGACGGACAACTTCGGTCAGGCCCTGTACCGTGAAACACAACTGGCCCTGCGCGCCGTAATCGGTGCGCGCGAGCTGGACACGTTGCTGACCGACAAGGACGCGGTCGTACAGGAACTGGAGCAAGCGGTGCGTAGCCGAGCAGGACAGTTGGGTCTGGAAGTCGTAACGCTTGGTATCCGCGATGTGATCCTGCCGGGCGAGATGAAGGACCTGATGAACAAGGTGACGGAGGCCAAGAAGGCGGCCGAAGCCAACCTGATCGCTCGCCGTGAGGAAACGGCAGCCATGCGCAGCCAGGCCAACACGGCCAAGGTGATGAGCGAGAACCCGACGCTCTTGCGACTGCGGGAACTGGAAGTCCTGGAGAAAATCGCCACGGCCGGCAAGCTGAACATCGTGGTCGGCGAAAAGGGACTGGCCGAGCGAGTAATCAACCTGCTGTAATAGCTCACGCCTCTGGCCCGCTCGGTCGAGCCAGAGGCGTTTCTATTGATCCCCTACGGCCGATCGACGCGCGAGGTGCGATACTCGCCCTCCCGATGAGTTCCGCTCGAAAGCGGAAATATCACCTGTTAGTGCCTCCCCGCGGCGAGCAGCCCGGGAAAGTTTCGGTTACACTGGATCAATACCCGGAGGCACCACCCATGATTACGTCCACTGCTTGTGCATCGCTCTTGATGCTTGTTCTCGCTGGACAGGCCGATGTCGCCCCCCAGCAATCCGGTTCCCCCAAGGGACTCCGAGGCGAACAGTCGCTGCCGACACGCTATCCGTTCGTCGTGCAAGACATACTCAAATATTGCCGGCCCAAGAGCGGCTTCTGGGTCGACCTGGGCGCCGGCCAAGGGCAGCTCACCATTCCCCTGATCGAAGCAACGGGCAATCCGGTGATCATGGTCGACCCGAACGTGGAATCGCTGACCAAGGGGTTGACTGCCGCGCGCGAGAAGGGGCTCGAAAATCGCCTGCTGGCCGTGGTCGGCGTGGCTGAAGCTCTACCCTTTCCCGACAATTCCGTCGATCTGCTGGTCAGTCGCGGCGCCATTTTCTTCTTCGAGGATCAGGCGCAGGGCCTGCGTGAAGTGTATCGCGTGCTGAGGCCCGGCGGGAAAGCGTACCTCGGAGGTGGAGCCGGAAGCGGATATTCCAAGGAAGCAACCGAACAGTTGATCCAGCAGCGCAAGGAGAAATTGACCGGTGACGAAGCGGAAAAGTGGCAGCGATTCGTCGAACTGCGCCGTCCTGAACAGATGCGCGAGTGGGCCGAGAAGGCTGGACTGACAGACTATCAGATCTTCGGTAAGGGCGCCATCTCGGCCGAAGACGAGCGAGTTGGACAGGGTGTCTGGATCATCTTCGACAAGAAACCAGAAGTGGTGCTAAAAAAATCGGACGACAAGGTCAGCATCGAAACGACCGACAATCGAGTGATTTATTCCATCACCAGCCCCAGCGGCATTGGTGAGGCAACCATCTCGCCGGCGAAAGGCTGGGCGCCGCAAGTTGTCGTCAGGCTGCAACTGCGAGGACTCGAGTCATTCACGGCGGCCACTGATACCATCACCCTGTCCGCTGCCGTAGCCAGCAGCGGTGACCACCGGCGGTCGTGGCAGGTCTCACAACAGGGTGAGACAAAGGCGATGCAACCAGGCGATCCAGATTGGTCCGAGATCAAGGCGTGCCATGCCGATGGCAGTCCGGCCGCCGGGTTGCCGCTGCACGATGGCTATTTCGAACTGGCATTGCCCGCTGTCTTGACCGACAGTAACCCGCATACCATCACGCTCAAATGGATCGATTTCTATCGGTAGCTGCGTTCGCCCCGCACGTGGGTCCGGCTGGCTGATACTCCCTCTCCGTCTCCCACGCCCTGGCGAGCTGCGAAGAATCCGGCCAATCGTACGCCTGCCTTCTTTTCAATGCCGGTGAATCATAGGAAGATGGTCTGCAGGAAGATGATTGTCGAAGAATTGCACTGCGCCTGCTCGGACGGATTCCAGCACGGCAACGCACCTGCCGATTCCCCCCCGTACCCTCACTCATGCGTAACTAACCGTCGAGGAGAAACACAATGTCTGGCCCAACAACACGACGTTCTTTCTTGCAGGCTGTCGGATTTGGCACTGCCGCCCTCGGGCTCACCGGCGCGGCATCGACCCAAGAAACAACCACTCAACAGACCATTCAGGGCTTTGAGAAAGCGCCCACGGACCCCAACGCGTCCCAAGGATGGCAGCCCGTTTCGGACCGCAAACTGCGTGTGGGAATCGTGGGATTCGGCGTCTGCCAGTTCGGTGCGGCATTCAGCTTTCAGGACCATCCGAACGTCGAGATCGTAGCCGTAAGCGATTTGTTTCCCGATCGCTGCGCGAGCCTGGCACAAGCGTGCCGGTGTGAAAAGACCTATCCTTCGCTGGAAGAACTCGTGAAGGATGACACCATTGAGGCGGTGTTTGTGGCCACGGACGCTCCCAGCCACGCGCGGCACTGCATGGAAGTGCTCAAGCACGGCAAGCACGTGGCCACTGCCGTACCGGCCGCGTTCGGGTCACTGGAAGATGCCGCCGCGCTCTTCGAAGCCGTCAAGGCCAGCGGACGCCAATATATGATGTTCGAGACATCGTACTTTCATGATGACTGCCACGCGATGCGCACGATTTACCAGGCCGGCGGATTCGGAAAGCTGCTGTATTCAGAAGGCGAGTACTATCACTACACCAAAGATCCAATCGATTCTTACAAGGGGTGGCGCATCGGCGCTCCGCCGCAGTGGTATCCGACTCACTCGAATGCCTACTACGTGGGTGTCACGGGGGGCAGTTTCACCGAGGTGACATGCCTGGGAATGCCCAGCATCACCCCCTGGCTGCAAGCCGAAAACAACCGCTACAAAAACCCCTTCGGCACCGAAGTCGCCCTCTTTCGCACCAGCGAAGGGGGCATGTCCCGCATGGCGGTCAGTTGGGACACACCGGGCCTGAGTGGCGAGATGGGGCGCATTCGTGGTCAAAAAGGGACGTATTACGGCAAATACGAAGGAGTGGAAGCGAATCTGCCGGCCGTGGCCCGCCCACCACTGCCGCCTGGTGTCGAGGCCGGGGGACATGGCGGTTCGCACGGCCAGTTGATGAATGAGTTCGTCACGGCTATCCTCGCAAACCGCACACCGCTGGTCGATATTGCCGCGGCGCTCAACATGACCGTGTCGGGAATCGTCGCCCATCAGTCGGCTCTTCGCGGCGGCGAGACAATGAAAATCCCACAATACACGCTCGGTTAAGCCGCCGCCGTGTCGTGTGATTCGCTCGTCCAGGCTTCCACCACAAGGCAAGTGAGACAAGAATCGGAGGGACAGCAACATGATCCGCCGCGCGATCAGGCTGTCCCTCCATGTCCTGGGGCCCCTTCGATGTTCTGGGGCCCCGAAATATGCTGGGACATGGTGGATCCCAGCCACCTCCTGGCAAAGAACACTCAGTGCTGCTCCCAGACTCCGTAGCATCCGTGAGTGCACCTGGCGGACGCTGGTCAGGTCAGGCTTTCATCACCGCTCCCCTGGTGTGCAGACCGCTTCGCACACCAGGGGCGATTGATGAAAGGACGTTGCTGGACGGTGGCGCTGCTACGCAACTCCGCCTTCTTCAACCAGCTTCAGGCCCATCAGCGTGGTGAGGTCTTCGAGCGCTTTCGCATGCTCGCCGTAGAAGACAACGCGGTGCAGGAGCGTCATCGTGTCGCCATTGATCACATCGGCGCCCCAGTCGAGGAACAATCGCCGAGCGTCAGGGACTGACTGGGCGAATTGCGTGCGGCAGGCCAGCGGACTGGTGCTCGTCTCGATAATCTTGCCCGGCGTGAACAGCAAGGTGTCGAGATTAACCAGCTTTGCGCACGTGACCGGCTGATCGACGCGGTTCTCCACCTGCAGAGCCACGCCGCCTAAGCTGTCCGTCTGGTTGCGAATGGCAAACGGCCGGCGTTGGCCTGCCGCGCCGTCGAGTTTCGTGGCCGACGTGCAGTGGAAGTGAACCATGGCGTTTTTGGCGGTGTCGATGACCGGATCCGTGATGAATCCGGGCACGCCGAAGGCATAGGCAAACATCATCATCGTCAGTGTCGAATCGATATCACCTTCGCAAGCGCCACCAAGCCCTCGTCGTTGAGCTTGCTGAACGTCAAGCAACCGCGAGGATTACCCATGCAGTGCACGCTGCAGACCGCCTGTGCCTGCTGCTCGATCATGATCTGCCGGACGGCCAGATAGTAGCGTGCCGCTTCATAGATTTCCGCCCGCGTCGGCTCGACGATATCCTGCGCCGGCTTGATCCAATACTCTTCGGCCTCGGCGACCGCCAATTGCGGATCGATCTTGTTAAAGACTTCCAGCACCTGGTCATTCGTGATCGTGACCAGATCTGCCCCCAGTTTCGCTTTGACCTGCGCGGCATCGCACGCCGCGGCGGTGCCATGGGGAGGGCCAATGGCCAGAATCCGGGAGTTCTTCATCTTGGCCGGCACGCGCAGCATCGCCACGGCGCGATCGATCTCGCTCCAGTCGCTCGAGGGGAGCAGCACCACTTTCTTCCCCTGCTTGTGCCACTGCGGGAAGTACATCCAACCGTGGCCGCTGAACGGCTGCGAAAAGAGGACGGTGGGCAAACCGACATCGATCAGTTTGCTCAACACAGGAGCATCTCCGCCGTGACCCGACAGGTGCACAATGAACAGCCCGTCGGCATCTTTGATGTTCTCGGCGACCGCGGCCACATCGGTCGGCGGAACGAGATCGCCACCAAGGAACTTCACATCGCCCAGCTTCGTTTCGAGCGCGGCGAAGTACTGGTTGAACTTGTCGATTTCCTCCGTGGGACGAGTCAAGTAGGCGTCGCCCGCGCGGCCCGCGAAGATCCGGTAGATTTTTGCCGGCGGCATGGGCGGCCAAGCCGCATTCCCCTCCGCGCCGAAAACGCTGTTGCGCATGAGCTGTGAAGCCAACAATGCCCCGCCCGCCGCGGTGACACCCATGAACTGGCGCCGACTGCAACCTTGACACATGATCGTTTCTCCCTGTGAAGTGGGGAATGTGGTGCGTTAATGACACCATTGTCAGGCATCCGAAATGGAGTGTCAACGAGAGATCGCAACCGGCGGCTCATGATGGCAGCGGTTGCCCCGCTACTGCCTATGCGTCCGCGGGATTGGCCGTCGCGCGAATAACGCCGCCAACGCCGCTCCGACAGGATGACTCCCCTGTCGAGAGCCCCCGTCATGCCGTTGACGCCGCACCGACGCGGTGGAGAGTCGAGCGATGATCCAAGGCGAACCAGCTGACGAACGACGGCGATCCATTCACCACGCTTCGGCCAGCCGGACCATGGCCTCGTAGTTCTGCATGGTAGTGCGGGAGATCGTCCGCCCGTAGGGTGATGAACTGGGCATCAGCACAAAGCCGCGTCCGTCGCCGACCGTTCCTTCGTCGAGTGCCCGCTTCACTTTCTCCTGAAAACGATCGGGGGAGAGGCTCTCGATGTCGGCGATTTCGATATTGCCGAACAGGACCAATCGGTCGCCGCAACGCTCGCGGACCTCGCTCAACTGCACATCACCCTGTGGCGGCGGTTCGATCGGGTCGAGCCCGTCCGGCTCCATGCGGGCGATCAAGTCCAGCACGTCGCGCAGACGGCCGTGCGAATGGATGCGGGCGAATCCACCTTGCGACTGGATCATCCGGACCATCGGGGTGACGTAACGGACGACGTACTCGTCGAACAGGCGGGGAGGGAGATAGGGAGGGGTCGCGTATTCCGGTCCGTAAATTCGCCACATCCGACCCGGAAACAGGCGGCTGACTTGCGCGGTCCGAGCATGGATCGGTTGAGCGAATTTCTCCAGCAGTCGATGAAACAGGGACGGCTCGGTCAGCGCGATGATCGTGTAGGTCTCCATGCTGAACAGAGCGGCCGCTGCGCAGAGTGGATCTTCCGTGTCCACCATGACGATACCGTTGTCACCCAATGCGGCTTCTTCCGCTTCCAGCGGTGACACATCCACGGTTTCCGCGAACGCTTCGTCGGGAATGGTCAGAAAAGCCCGCAGGTCATCCGTATCCTTGAGCAGATGCTCGGTCGTCCAGACCGTATCGAGATCCCGATCGCGCCGCGTCAGCTGCGTCATCGTGCGGCCGGACACTTGCAGCGTGGTACGCGTGAAACGGCAGGTGCCTTCCTCCCATGTCTCCTCGCGAAAATACCGCTGGCGGACCGCGCCCACGGTCGAGCCGGTCGGATCCACCGACCTGGCGCGCACGGGACTCATCAGCCGAATGACATCCGTCCGCTCCTCGGCCAACTGGATCAGCGGCCGCCAGTCGGGAGCGTTGTAGACGTTGTACGGGTCCGGATCGCCCGGATCAACCTTGAACCCGCCAATCTCATAGAAGTTCACCGCGGGGCGATCCACATTGTGGCCACGCATCGTAGCCATCAAGCGTTCTCGTCTGCTGTACATGGCGATGACCCTGGGGGTTGGTCCTGGCGGTGACTTTCCGGCAAGCGGTGTAGCAGTATTGTTCTGGACCCGAGTTCGGCCCGCAACCCAGACGGGAACGAGAAATGCGAAATATTCAGGCGGCCGGCGGCCGCAACCAATCAGGAAATCCGAAATCCCAATCTCGAAAACCCAAACAAATTCGAAATCCAAAACTCTAGAACAGACACCTCCGCTGCCGGCAGCACTGCAGTCACGGGCCACCAGCCGATTCTCACCAGCAGCATGCCGGGCTGTCCTCCGTTTTCCGTTCATTCCTCCAGTCTCAGCGGGGTGGTCTGGGCATCGATCACTTGCTGGGCCGCGGCGGTTCCGAAACGCCAGAACATGGCGGGCCGAACCAGGAACTCCATGAGCGTGCTCGTGATCAAACCACCGATAATGACGGTCGCCACGGGATAGAGGATTTCCTTGCCGGGTTGCCCGGCGGCCAGCGCGAGCGGCACGAGCCCGATACCGGACGTCAGCGCGGTCATCAGCACGGGCGCTACCCGCTCCTGCCCCGCTCGCACAATCATCGCGGCCGACCACTCTTCGCCTTCGCACTGCACGAGGTGGAGGTAGTGGTTGATCAGCAGGATGCCATTCCGCGAGGCAATTCCGCACAACGAGATGAACCCGACCATGGCCGAGACCGTGAGTGTCTGGCCGGTCAGATAGAGCGCGGCGACGGACCCGATGAAGGCCAGCGGCAGCGCGACCATGACCTGCAGTGACAGATTGACCGAGCGGAGCATGGTGTAAAGTACCAGGAAGACGCCAACGATCGCACCGCTGAAGTAGATCGCCATGCGCCGCGCGGCGGATTGCTGGCTTTCGAACTGTCCACCGTATTCGAGGAAATAGCCGGCAGGTAAATCGCGAGTGAGAGGCTCCAGGCGTGAACGGATATCCTGAACGACATCGACCAGCCCGCGGTCGGTCGTGTTGCATTGGATCACGATCCTCCGACGCACCTGTTCTCGGTTGACCGTATTGGGGCCGCTGTCCACGCGAATCTTCGCCACCGACCCGAGATTCGTCGACCCACCGCCGGGCAGTTCCAGGGTCAGTCGCCTGACCGCATCGATGTTCTCGCGGAACGGTTCATCGAGCCGGACAAATAGATCGAAAGTACGTTGTCCGAGCAGAATTTCGGAGACAACCTCGCCCTGCATCGCCGTTCGGACAAACTCGTTGATATCCCCCCGCGTCAACCCGTATTGCACGAGCAGGTGGCCGTCAATCTCGATCTGCAACTGGGGAATTTCAACTTGCGGTTCGACCTGCAGATCGGTCACACCGCTCACTTCAGCGATAGCCGCCTTGATGCGCCCCGCTTCGCGCCGCAGTATATCGAGATCATCTCCATACAACTTGATCGCGATCTGGGCTTGCACCCCGGAGAGCATATGGGAGATCAAATGAGCCAGCGGCTGTTCGACGCTGGTCACGATGCCCGGAATGTCAGCCAGTGCCTCCCGGATTTCGTGCAGGGTTTCTGCGCGGTTGTGCCCGCTCTGAGGATTCAGGGTGGCGATCAGTTCGGTCGCGCTGACCGGCACCGCATGCTCGTCCAATTCGGCTCGCCCGGTCTTGCGGACCAACGTGGCAATGTCGCCGACCTGTTGCAGACGCGTCTCGACTTTGCCGGCCACCTCGCGCGACGTCGCCAGCGACGTACCGGGGGGCAGGATGACGTTGATCTGCACGGCCCCTTCGTCAAAGGGGGGGAGGAAGTCTCGTTCCAACCGTAGCAGGGCCACGCCGCTCGCCAAGACCGCGACGAAGGCCACGCCAAGCACTGCCATCGGCATCCGCAAACTGAAGGCGATCATCCACTGCGCGATCGATTTGAGCAGGACCAGCAACGGACCCTCATGCTCGCGTTGCGAGAGTTTATCGGCCCAGAGAATCAGCAGCCACACGGGCGGGGTGGCCAGGATCGTCAGTGCCGCGTGCAGCCACAGCGGTCGGCCAGACCACCAGTCGGCCGCGGGCTGCCAGCCGCACCGCGACAACACCGCCGGGACGGCCCAGTAAACACAACCGGCCATCAGTGCGATCGCCAACAAACCAGACAGCCAGTGCCAGTGGCGTCGCGTGGCCAGCAGCCAGTAGGCCAGGACGGGAGTGAGCGTGAGAGAGACGACCAGCGACGACAGGATCGACACGATGTAGGCGATACCAAGCGGCGTAAACAGACGGCCCTCCATGCCGCTCAGTGCGAAAACAGGCAGGAACACCAATACGACGATCAGTGTGCCGAAGACGATCGAATTGCGAATCTCGGCACTGGCCTGAAATACCACCAACAGCGGACTCCGCGGATGGTCGCTGTGGCGATTCAGCTTGAGGCGGCGAGAAATATTCTCGACGTCCACGATGGCGTCATCCACAAGCTCGCCGATCGCCACCGCCAATCCGCCGAGTGTCATTGTGTTGATCGAGAGGCCGAAGACCGTGAAGATCAGCCCGGTAATGACGATGGAGAGCGGAATGGCGGTGAGTGTAATAAACGTCGTGCGGAAATTCAGCAAGAACAGGAACAGAATCACCACGACGAGAAGACTGCCATCTCGTAAAGCCTCCCGCACATTGGAGACGGCCATATCGATGAACGCGCGCTGCTGATACATCTCGCAGTGCAGGCGCACGTCCGGGGGAAGGCCGTTCTGCAGCTCGCGCAGGGCCGCAGTGATCGCATCGCTGACCTTGCGTGTGTCGGCGTCGGGTTGCTTGTTGATGGTCAGAACGACCGCCGGACCGCCGCTGAACTGGCCATCCCCTCGGCGCACAAACGCCGCACTGTCACCACGTTTGACCTCCGGTCCCTCGATCACCCGCGCGACCTGGTCAATCAGCACACTGCGTCCATCACGCATCTTGACGACAACGTCTTTCAGCTGGCCGACCGATTGGATCCGGCCGAGCGATCGCACGAGCAGTTCCTGCGGCCCCTGTTCATCCAGATACCCGCCGGTGGCATTCTCGTTGCTCGCGGCCAGTGCAACCTTGACATCGTCGAGCGTAACACCGTAGCGGAGCAGTTTGGCCGGATCGACCAGGACCTGAAACTGCCGGCGATCTCCCCCCATGACAAACACCTGAGAGACACCGGGAATGGTCATCAACCTCTGCCGCACGCTCCAATCGGCCAGTGTGCGCAGCTGCATGGGGGAGGTTGCCGCCCCCTCGCTCCACATCCCGATGATCATGATCTGCCCCATCACCGAGGAGATCGGTGCCAACTGCGGTGTAACGCCTGGCGGCATGCGGTCGGCGACCAGAGCCAGCCGTTCGGCCACTATCTGCCGGTCCTGAAAAATGTCCGTGCCCCAATCGAATTCCACATACACCACCGATAACCCGATACCCGACGAAGTCCGCACCGCCTGCACTCCCGTGGCCCCGTTAAGTGCCGACTCCAACGGAAACGTGACAATCGCCTCCACCTCCTCCGGCGCATACCCGGGCACCTCGGTCATCACCACCACGCGCGGCCGGTCGAGATTGGGGAATACGTCGATCGGCAGCTCCGCCATCTGCCAGCCGCCGATGACCAGCAGCATGACGGCCGAGACGACGACCAGCAGACGCTGCTGGAGGGAAAAGCGAATCACGCCATTCAAGAGATTACTGAGCATCGTGCCACTCGATTTAGTGCTGGTGACCGGCGTGAGGATCGGGTCCGCCACCTGACTTGTTTTTCAGCGCCAAGTGAATCTGGTAAGCTCCCCGGGCAGCAACTTTGTCGCCGGGGACAAGTGCCCCGTCGTTTTCGATCACGGCAGATCGCTGGTCGCGATACTCGACGTGGACCGACTTGCGATCAAAATGCCCGTGCGTCTCCTGGTAGACGTACGCTTCGGCACCTTCCTGCACGACCGCCTCCACGGGCAACACAATACGCTGCGTCCATCGCTCGACCGGTACCAGCAACTCCACGCGCTGTCCCGGCTTGTAGCGCCAGCCAATGAAACGGTGCCCTTCCGCGGTCACCTCGTTGCGCACCAACTCGTTCGGCAAACGGACATAGAATTTCAGCGCTCGCGAGTCACGCTGTATTTCATTCTCGACATACAAAATGCGCAGTCCTTCTGCGGTCCGTTCCTGCGTCCCGTTGATATCAATCACGGCTGTCACATCAGCGGACGCGTTGGCAGCCTCGTTCAGGGCCTCGGCGTCCTGTTCAAACGCATTGCCCTCCACGTGCAGCTCACAGTGATCGGTCAGCGTGGCCAGCCGGGTACCGGTGGTGACGTGTTCGCCCAGGCTCACCGGCAGTTCGGCTACCTGCAGGAATTCATCGTGCTCGGAGCAGGATTGACACTCCGTCAACGGCGGAGCGACGATGGTCAGCATCTGCAACAACTGTCGCTGCTCCACGATCTGGGTGACCTGTTCCTCCGACAAGCCGTGCAGTGTCAAGGCCTGTCTCTCGGCACGAATGGCTGCCTCGGTCTTCTGCTGCTCATATTCGGCTTCCAGCAGCCGCTTGCCAGCCACGGCACCGCTGGCCGTCACATCGCGCAGCCGTGTGACCTCCAGCCGGATGACGTCCAACTCCTCCAGTTGCCGCAAGAGTGAACTTTGCTTCTCCACCAGGTCTTCGTGCGTCAGACGCAGATCGAACAGTCGAGCGCCCGGACTGACCGCCTCGCCACGCAGGATGTAGATCCGCGCCACAATGCCGGTCATGGGAGCCGACACGGCAATGGCGGTTTGCCCCGGCCGCTGCACCAGCTTGGCCGGCATGGAAACCGTCCGCTCGAAGCTCTGCAACTGGACAGTGGCCAACGTCAGGCCGATATTCTTGCGTCCCTGCTCGCTCAGTTCCAGCGACGTCGCTTCGTCATGGCCCGGGTGGCTTTCGTCGCTCAACACCTGCTCGTCGTGGCCCTCTTCTTCGCCATGACCGCCCGACTCTGCTGCATGGTCATGGTCATCATCAGCCTTGCCAACAGAGTCCGCACCACCCAGGGCGGCGCTGAGTTGCGGCAGCCACCGGCGCGATGTGAGCGCGGCGGTGACGAGCAACAGCAGACTGATGACGATAACACTCACGAGCGTCCGGTATGACCGAGTGGACGGTGACTTCGGCCCAGGCTCTTGCGGCGATTGATCCGCTGCATTCAGTCGCAGCCGGTGGCCGCTGTGCTTTCGACTTTCCACGGATGACATGATCATTCTCCTCACCTGACAGCAGCAAAACTCGACAACGCGGCGCCGCGGCAACAGCACCGGAAGTCATGTGGAGAAAACTCTGTGGGAAGCGACTAGATCAAGAGGATCTGGTTCATCAGATGCAGCCGCAGCGGCGTTATGCAGGGGTGCGGCAGCGACCGGCAGGCCTGCTGAACAGGCGAGCTGAAGACGACGGATGTGAACGTCGCACCGGGACTGGTCGGGAAATAACTCTGGCCAACCAAACGCGTTGCACCATCCGTCACGAGCACGACAAAGACACAATGCTCTTCGTGGCAGCCCCTGCGCTGCCCGCCGGAATCGGGTTCGCCGCTGTGATGGTCGCAGTCCCTGTGGCTATCACGCTCCTCGTCCGCGACAGAGACACACCTGGAACCGCCCGCATCGTGCCAATGCCCGGTGTCCACGCCGTGCGCATGGTGGCAACAGCACCCTACCAGCAGATGGTAGAGGACGACAAACATCGTCAAGTTGTGAACCAGCTTGTGCATGAGCCTACCAGAGTGAAGCAAACAGCTGCGATGCATTATAGAACGACTGTGGAATTATAAACACCCCTACAGAGGGGAAAGGCCTGAGCGAACTTCCGCGGGATTATCGGCGAATCGGACGCCTGACGGAAGACCAGTTCCCAGACACTCCAGGCCTTCCTGCCTGAGACGGTTGTCCATTACCGGGCCAGTCCACGACGGGGGCGACACTTTGGAGATCACTCTACTTTCCGACTCGAATAGAGTGTCAGTCGGTAACATGCGCACGGTGTGCGCATGTTTGGAACAAAATCCGAAATTCGAAGCACAGAAAAGTGGGAGAAAAGGAAGAAGGGAGGAAGGAAGGAAGGGAAAACGGAGGACGCAGTGGCATGCTGCTGGTGAGAATCTGCTGGGGGCCCGCCGGCGGCCGTTTTGCCGGCAGCGGAGGTTTTGGATTTCGAATTTTGGATTTCGGATTTGTTTGGGATTTCGATATTGGGATTTTCGGATTTCCCGTTTTGGTTGTGGCCACAGGCCGCGTTAGGGTGTTGGGGTCATTAACGAGAGTTGGATGTCGGATTGGTTGAGGACCAACGATATCCGGATTTCGAATTCAGGTATCGGCCGGCGGCTTTAACGGTCACTCGCTGCATCTTGCTGCGGCGTGCGAGACCGGCGAAAGAGACTGGCCAATTCGTCGGGACTGACGGCTTCGTAGTCTGCTGGGAAGCGACTGCATAAGTCCGCGATCCAGGCGGGATAATAGCTCCAGCTGATCGCCAAGGCACTCATGAAACCTGGCCTGTGGGGCGGAGCGTGCGCGGCGATTTCACTCAATAACCAGCGGTTTTCGTCTTCCATAGTGCGAGTGAGTACATCCTCGGACTTGGTCCAGATGCGGAAGTCGGTCGACGTGCGAAAGATGGCCACGCCATCGAGCAGCTGTGCGGCGTTTTCCGGCGTCGTGTCACGATGGCGTCCCAAGTCGGTGAGGATGTAATTCAGCCCAGGCATGCCGCGTGTAAACCGCTGCAGTAAGTGCGTGGCGGCCGACGGTCCGCCGCTCCCACCGCTATACAACTCGATGCCATCCATGTCGAGCCGTTTTCGATAGTCGTCCAGTCGCGCGACATATTCGCTCCAGATGCGCTCGCGATCCGCATCGGCAAAGCGGCTGGCATAAACCGGCGCGTTCATATAGTTCAGGGCGAAGAACGAGTCCCGCGGCGCACGATGCTCGTAGTACCACTGGGCCACGAGTGGAAGAGCGTCGATCAGTGTGACGTTCATGCCGTAACCGGTGGGGACGGACCCTCGCAGCGGGTCCGCCCAGATCTGGCGCTGGTAGAATTGCCAGTACCAGTGAGCGTCGCCACTATCCAGAATGTTCGTGGTGATATAGAGCTTGTCCTGACGGAGCGGGATGGTCGCGGCATCCGCTCTGGTGGCGGCTTGCTGGAACAGGGAGGGGGGCGGCTCAGCGGCGCTGTGGACACTGCCGTTGGATGTGAAGCCCGTTCCGGGGACCCACTTGCCGAACTCGGAAAGTAGACGCACGGCCGTGTATTCCTCGATCCCCTTGTCGACGTGCATGGGCCAGCCCATCACCGGTACGTTGCCCGGTGTGCTGGCCAGCAGTTCTTCCAGAAACGCCATTTCCGCCGGTGGATCGCTCCCTTGCTCGCGATCTGTGTAAGCCGTGACCCAGAACTGGAACACGCGATGCTGCACCATCACGTCACGGCTCTGCAACGCATTGGAAAGCGGGTATTCCCAGGCGAGCAGATGTGGGCACATGCGATCCCAGTACCGCTCGTAAATTTCGCGGTAAGCGTCCACGTTACGCGTCCAACGCCCGCGCAGATCTTCGACCATCGGCAAATCGAAGTGGGCCATTCCCGCAGGGGAAGTCGGCAGAGCGTTCTTGAGTCCGGCGAGCATCCACGCCGCATTAGCGGAAGCAGGAAGCTCGGGGTCCCACACGATCAGGCCCGTGATCTCATCGCGAAAATGGTCTATCGCGGCGGCCGGTGCGAGCCGCACTTCATCCGGACCAGTATACTTGTGGCGGCGCATTTCGGTGAGCCACAGCGCGTCGTAGCCGGCTGGGTTCGTCGGATTCAGCAGATAGAGCTGGGGACGCTGACGATTGACGATCCCCTGTAACGCCGTCAGCATGGCACGCGTGTCACGGTCAGCCTGCTGCAGATCGACGATCACCAGCTTGTCCGGTATGGGACCGGGGGTGCGGGGATACCAGCTGGCAGACGTGCGAGCGTACTGCACCTCTGGGATGTTTCCCAGTTGAACCGGTGAGACGTCCCACGTGACATCGTCGATCCAGAGTCCCTCGGTCACGCCATCTGCCACGAATTGGACCATTGCCCTGCGACATCCGTCCGGCACCGTGACGCGGAACGTCACTTCGCGCCATTCGTAGTCCCCCACCGGCAGGCCCTGCCGGTGCTCACCCGCTCCTTCGCACGCGATACCGATAAACGCCTTGCCGACGTTTCGCCCACGAGCCTGACAACGCAACTCGTAGGTCGTGCGTGGCCGCACTTCGAGCCAGGATGTGTTGACCAGTGCGTACCGGTATGCCTCGGTGGGAGTGGCATCCGTTATGCGGAGAGAATGCCGGCCGCCATGAGCCACGGAGGAGTCGATGTCGGCCGTCGCCTGAGTGCCGGGGCCAAAGCCCCGGATCCACCCCACGGCGAAACCGGACGACGTGTCCAGCTCTTCGAACCCGTTGTTCGGGACGGCAATGCTCTGCGCTGCACAGACCGTGGAACGCAACACAAATGCGACAAACGCAATTATCAGGCACTGGCGGATCATCACGGCTCAGCCTCTTCGAAGTTTGCGGTGCAAGAATCCTCGCGCGCGAACACGACGCGCCCTGTTGCGGTTTGTTCACCAGCACGCTGCATCCCATCCTACGTGTTCCGTTTGCGTCTCCAGAGTGGGGCCGCGCTTCACGCCATATCAGCTACCGACGCGTTCCCGGCGCGGGGTAGTTCCTGGCAGCGTCATCCAGCACCAGGATCCAGTCCAGCATTTCTCCTTTGTCCGGCGGGCTGAACTCGCGCTCACCCTGGTTCTCAAACGTGCCGACGGCCGTGGCACTTCCATCGCGAGGATTGAACCACCAGGCTTTGACGGTGGCACCCTTGATCGCGTCCATGTGCACTTTGAAGGCGCGCCCGACCGGCGCGTACACCATCGCATACGTTCCGTCCGTGTCGCGCGTACTGACATAGCGATATCGACCGGCGCCGGGTACCGAGGTGGCGACTCGATCGGTGAC
The DNA here is from genome assembly GCA_963802295.1 of uncultured Planctomycetota bacterium. Classification (GTDB taxonomy): domain Bacteria; phylum Planctomycetota; class Planctomycetia; order Pirellulales; family Pirellulaceae; genus JAJRVM01. Next base: position 425,202 of record CAWDIM010000029.1, read on the forward strand.
GATGATCGACGGATCGGGGATGCGCGTCAGGAACGGCCGCGATTCCATTAACCAGCGCCCAAACTGCATCTGGCCGGCCCCAGGCTGGGCAATCGCCTCAAACCACGGCATCAGCGGATTGTTGATCGGGTTCTTCTCGGGCGACCACATCTGCCAGACCGAATGGTGCCCGTACGTGTGACCACAAGCGCCGCTCAGGAGATTCCAATACAGCGTGCGACGCACGTCCGCGGCGATCGAGTGGCCGAATTCTTGTGCCTTGAACGAGACGGGATGGTCTTCATAGATCGGTTCGCCGTCCAGCACCGGTTTGGTCGGCGTGCGGTCGTAATCGATGCGAGTCTGGTCGTAGCGACCGGTGAATTCGGCCACGTGACCGTTCTGACGCATGTTGAAATCGAGCCATGGCGCGTCGTGGAAATACTGAGCAGAACCGCTCCCTCCCGTCGGGTGAAACGTGTGCAGATGGCTTCCACCGTCCCCTTTGTGCAGCCCCAATGCCATGCGGCGAATAATCTCGCGGTGCGTGTCGTTTTCGATCGGCCGGTCACCACCCAGGATCCAGACAAGATCGGCGTCGCGATACCGAGCGCCCAACCACTCGCCATACTGCTGAGCGTTGTCGGGAGTGAAAATCTCCGGACCCACGCCCCATTTCTTGTTCCATTTGTCTCCCCACGTCGGCAGCAATCCGATCACGATCCCCAGCGAATTGGCTTTCTTGACAATGTAATCCACATGGTCCCAGTAATCGTTGTCCGGGCCGTCCTTCACGTCCGGCTTGGTCGGGTTGTTGTCAAGCAAGGGACGATGGCCATACGGATTGGGATCGTTCAATCCATCCAGCTCGGCCAGCGCAACGGCTTGTACCACCGTGAACCCCTTACTGGCACGGTCCGTGAGATAACGATCCGCTTGCTCACGGTCCAGTCGATGCAGCAACTCCCAAGCCGTATCCCCCAGCCAGAAGAACGGCTCCCCTTTCGCGTCGACCAGGAATCGCCGATTCCCGCTGACCTGCGGCCGGTGCTCTCCCGCCACCGCCATTGTGCCGGATGTGGCGACGAAGGTTCCCAGCAGTACGCAGCAGACCAACAAGCGGTGCTCGGGCGGCCATCGTCGCCGAGTACTCTGGCTGCAGGGAAACCATGATCGTCGACGGACAGCACATCTTGGGAGCGCATTGTTCATGGTGCAATTCCTACGGTTACCATCAAGTCAACAAACAGTGACCGCGCACGGCGGCATATCAGTGCAACTGAAACTCCCAAATCGTCGGGCCTTCCGTGGCTTCGAGAATATTGAGCCGCACGATACGCGTCGAGATCGGCGGAAATGTCGCGGTGAAATGTCGCCCTGCCTGGTCACCGGAGAAAACGGTCTGCCAGGCGTCACCGTCCTTGGCCTGCAACTGGAACTTCTGAATGCGGCCTTCGTACGCTTCATCGATAATCACGCGACTGATCGTCGTTGGCGCGCCCAGATCGACCTCCAACCATGCCTGGTGCGTCCCCCCGTCCGTGGCCCAACGACTCGATTCGTCGTCGTCCAAGGCCTTGGCCGGTCCGTACTCACCGAGCATTCCCTGGTACACGTTGGAGGCCTTCGCCGGCTTGTCGAACCCGAGCGAGCGACTCCAGGCAACATTCACGGGAGGGACCGCAAACGCATCCCGATCGACCTTTAGACGAATGACCGTCGCCACCTCGTGACGATCACCTGGCGCAACAGCGATAGAGAGTCCCTCGTCCGTCTGCACACACTCCATTGTTCCACCGGTGACCAGTTCGCTGTTGAGGATCTTGCACTGGAGCGGCGGCAGAAGCAGCGGCCCTTCGTCAGGCCACTTCATGACGAACAGATGGATCTGGTCGCCCTTACAGGTCGATGCGCCCCACGGTCCCGGCTTGAGGGGTCCACCACGGGTGCCGTACACTCCGTCGCCGAATTTGTCGAGCCAGGCACCCATATCCTTCAACCGCTGCACCTGGAGCGGCTCAATAGTCCCGTCCGGCAGGGGGCCAACATTGAACAGCAGATTGCCGTCGCCACCGGCCACGCGCAACAGCGTTTGCAGGCATTCAACAAGCGATTTCGTGTCATCCTTGGGCTTCCAGGCCCATTGGCGGGCGATCGTCATGCAGGTCTCCCAAGGGCGCTGGCGGTTGAAGCCGCCGATCTGCTGCTCGGGCGTGTCGTAGTCACCCGGCACGGCACACCGATTGTTGATGATGATATCGCTCTGCAGCGACCGCACGTAATCCACCACCCCCTGACCTCGTTTGGCATCAAACTCTTGCGGAACGTCGAACCACATGATGAGCAGGGGGCCGTAGTTGGTGATCAACTCGCGCACCTGCTGGCGCAAATACTGCTCGTAGCGATCCAGATTAGGATGTGGTTTGCGCGAGGAGCCACCGGGGCTACCGAGTGGAAAGTCGGGATGGTGCCAATCGCAAACGCTGTGGTAGGTGCCAAAGGCAATCCCCTCCTCCTTGCAGGCTTGGGCCAGTTCCTTAACCACGTCGCGACCAAAGGGCGAATTCATGATGTTGAAATCCGTTTCCTTGGTGTCAAACATGCAGAATCCATCATGGTGCTTCGTCGTGAAGACCATGTACTTCATGCCGGCTTGTTTGGCGAGTGCTGCCCACTGCCGTGCGTTGAATTGGCTGGGATTGAACTGCTTGTAGAGATTATCATATTCCTCTTGCGGGACCTGAGCGCCGCGAGACCAACCGATCTCGGTCCCTTTGAGACTGACCGGCCCCCAATGAATGAACATGCCGAAGCGAGCATCGCGCCACCACGCCATCCGTTCGGCATTGGCCGGCACCTCCTCCGGTGCGCCAGGGGGTTGTTCTTCCGCGTTAGCCAGCGAGTGCCCGCCACACAGCATCAGTCCAGCGACAATCCACGCCAGCCACCAGCTTCGTCCACGCGTGCCGTTCATGGTCACCTCCCGCTTACGCCTGGCAGTTTCTGCCATTCCAAACATTCAAAAACTCGGAGCCCGTTCAGAGTTGCGATGATCGTCATGATAATCCACTCGGAGGGATCGTGGGAGCACCAGGTCCGTTTGAAGTGGGCCAAGGGTGGAATTCACGGCGGACAACTCGGTCGAGCGGGCAGCCATGGCGGCAAGCTGTAAAGGGCCCCGGGGTGGTGCACAACAGACCGACGGGCATGCGCTCTGGAAAATCTGTCCAGTTCGTCCCCATCTCGACGTCCCCCGCGGGATTTCCCCTCGAACTGGCCCTCCTTCTTCGCTCCCAGACACCGCACATCTATAATCATTCAGCACGCGGGCAAACGATGGGCCGTCCCCCACTAATGTTGACTTGCCAGCGATTGCGTTCTGCCACCAACCCCACGGATCTCGACATGCTGCCACTCACTCGACTGCCGTTCCGCCGTCTCATCCCGCGATTGACCCTTCTGGTGAGTTGCCAGCTGGTGCTTGCTTCGCCATTGCCGGCTGCTGAGCCGGTCCGGATCGGCAGCAGTTTTGCGGCGCAGGATACGCTGTCCTGCGGACAAGACGCTTCGCAAGACGCACAACAGTGCCTGGAAGGACTCCGCTGGAAAGCGACCGATTTCACGGTCCGCTGCGAGGAGTCGCCACGTGGGCGAGGCGATTTCCTGGTGCGGTTCCCTTCGCCGATCGATACCGGCGACCAGGTGAATGATCAAGTGGCGATGGAGTGGTATGCAGCGCGGGACGCCGAGCACAACATACTCCAGGCTCCGGCGGTCGTGGTCGTCCACGAATCGGGAAGCAATATGGCTGTCGGACGCATGATCGCTCGCGGCCTGCAAACGCGAAAGCTCCACGCATTTCTGATCCAACTGCCAGGATATGGCGTGCGGAAGACCGGCAGAGAGATCCTGGCGTCGGAGATCATCGCAGCGTTGCGACAGTCAGTGGCCGACGTACGGCGCGCACGCGATGCCGTGGCGGTCTTGCCCCACGTCGATACGGCGGCTATCGCGCTGCAGGGAACGAGTCTCGGTGGCTTCGTCACCGCGACCGTGGCGGGCCTCGATCGCGGCTATAACCGGACCTTCATCTTGCTGGCAGGCGGCAATCTGCAGGCCGTGATCGAGCAGGGGGATCGCGATTCGGCAAAACTGCGCAACAAGCTGAAGGAAGCAGGGATTGAAGGGGAGCAACTGCGCGAGCTGACACAGGCCATCGAGCCGATGAGACTCGCGCATCGAATCGATCCGCGAACGACGTGGCTGTACAGTGGTGCACTCGACGACGTGGTGCCACCCGCCTGCTCGCGAGCATTGGCCGAGGCGGCCCGGTTGCCCGCCGACCATCATATCGTCCTTCCCGTGGATCACTATTCGGGAATCATCCTGCTCCCGAAGATCATCCTGGAGATGCAGCAAGCCATTGTGACGCCCCAGGATGGCGAGATCTAAGTCCCCGGCACGCAGGCTCCAGCTGCTTCCGCAACCGATTTCCACCGAGCCTGTCTCGGTGGGATCACAACTGGCCCGCTACACCGCCCACACCCCAACCGATTTCCACCGAGCTTGTCTCGGTGGGATCACAACTGGCCCGCTACACCGCCCACACCCCAACCGATTTCCACCGAGCTTGTCTCGGTGGGATCACAACTGGCCCGCTACACCGCCCACACCCCAACCGATTTCCACCGAGCTTGTCTCGGTGGGATCACAACTGGCCCGCTACACCGCCCACACCCCAACCGATTTCCACCGAGCTTGTCTCGGTGGGATCACAACTGGCCCGCTACACCGCCCACACCCCAACCGATTTCCACCGAGCTTGTCTCGGTGGGATCACAACTGGCCCGCTACACCGCCCACACCCCAACCGATTTCCACCGAGCTTGTCTCGGTGGGATCACAACTGGCCCGCTACACCGCCCACACCCCAACCGATTTCCACCGAGCTTGTCTCGGTGGGATCACAACTGGCCCGCTACACCGCCCACACCGCAACCGATTTCCACCGAGCTTGTCTCGGTGGGATCACAACTGGCCCGCTACATCGCCCACACCGCAACCGATTTCCACCGAGCCTGTCTCGGTGGGATCACAACTGGCCCGCTACACCGCCCACACCCCAACCGATTTCCACCGAGCTTGTCTCGGTGGGATCACAACTGGCCCGCTACATCGCGGCCCCACACCGCATAAGAGTTTGAGGGAATCGAAGATCCGTGCTTGGGAACGAACATAATGGCGAATGACCCATGACAAATAATCCGGCGCGGTTCGAGCACAATCGCGAAGTGGACGGTGCAGGGCAGGTGGTCGCTGCAGCTGAGGGGAGGGCGGCCAGTGTGTCTTGGAAGGGGCGAGAGTAAAGTTCTCGCGTGTAGGATGCGCGCCACCGTGCGCATGTTTGGAACAAAATCCGAAATTCGAAGCACAGAAAAGTGGGAGAAAGGGAAGAAGGGAGGAAGGGAAAACGGAGGACGCAATGGCATGCTGCTGGTGAGAATCTGCTTGGGGCCCGCCCGCGGCCGTTTTGCCGGCGGCGGAGGTTTTGGATTTCGAATTTTGGATTTCGAATTTGTTTGGGATTTCGATACTGGGATTTCGGATTTCCCGTTTTGGTTGCGGCCACAGACCGCGTTAGGAGTAAGAGTCGGTAGGAAGGACGCGGCTGCGATAGCGGCAATGGCACATCTGGCCGATACCGGCCCTGGTCAAATGGGCGGCGCTGATATACTTTACGGCCAGTGGAATACACGCTGGACTGTTTTAGGCTGTTGATCGGAGATGTCATGCGCGACAACCCTTTCGAGTGCTTCGATCTTGATTTAACGATCGAACAGATTGCCGCGATGCTGGGAGTAGCGGAGCAACAGGTTCGTGCGACGGTGGAGCTGCTTGACGCGGGCAACACGATTCCGTTCATCGCCCGCTACCGCAAGGAGGCGACTCATGGGCTGGACGAAATTGCCTTGCGCACCATCGAGGACGCTTTGGCCAAGGCTCGTGAACTTGCCGACCGCAAATCAACGGTCCTGAAAACCATCGACCAACAAGGGCTCCTGACGGATGAACTGCGGCGGCAGATTGAAACGTGCATGGACAAGAGCACGCTGGAGATCCTTTACCTCCCCTATAAACCCAAGCGTCGCACGCGGGCAACCATTGCTCGCGAGCGAGGCCTGCAGGGGCTGGCCGACATTCTGCTGCGTCAGGAGAAGCTCAGCCGATCGAGAAGTTCCGTACTGCTGCCTTACGTGAATTGCGAACTGGAAGTACCGGACGAAGACGCGGCGTTGCAGGGAGCGTGTGACATTGTGGCCGAGCAATGGTCGGAAGATGCCGAGACTCGCCACTGGCTGGTGCAGGAAGCATCCGCTCATGGACAGGTCGCATCGAACATCAAGCGCGGGAAGGAGGACGAGACGGGCAAGTTCGAAATGTACCTGGACCACAGCGAACCGGTCTCGCGGGTCCCATCCCATCGCTTGCTGGCCATGCTCAGGGGGGAAGCCGAAGGACTGCTGCGCGTCGGTGTGAAGCTCGACGACCATCTCGTGTTAGGCCATCTGAAGTCCCGGTTTGCCGGCAATTCGCAGTTTGAATTCCATGCGGATCTACTCAGGACCGTGGAGGATTGTTACGAACGCTTACTGCAGCCGGCCACGGAGTCGGCGGTGCTGCAGGAGCTGAAGGAGAAGGCGGACGAAGAGGCGATCGGTGTTTTTGCCAAGAACTTGCGCGAATTATTGCTGGCCGCCCCGGCCGGCCCTCACGTAACGATCGGCATCGATCCCGGTTTTCGTACCGGCTGCAAAGTGGCCGTCGTCGATGGAACGGGAAAATTCCTGAACAGCACGACCATCTATCCCACACCACCCCGTAGCGACATGGAAGGAGCGACCAGAACGTTGCTCGAACTGATCGCTCGGTTTGACGCCCGCTTGATTGCCATCGGCAACGGCACCGCGTCGCGCGAGACGGATGCGTTTGTGACGCAGGTCCTCCGCGCCCATCAGCTGGACGTGACGAAGGTCACGGTCAGCGAATCGGGGGCCTCCATTTATTCGGCGAGCGAACTCGCCTCGCAGGAGTATCCCCAACTGGACGTCACGGTGCGCGGCGCTATCAGTATCGCTCATCGTCTGCAGGATCCGCTGGCGGAGCTGGTCAAGATCGATCCGAAGTCTATCGGCGTCGGCCAATACCAGCACGACGTGAATCAGGCCCTGCTGCGCAAATGCCTGGTGCGGGAAGTCGAATCGTGTGTCAACTCGGTCGGCGTGGACGTGAACATGGCGAGTGGGTCGTTGTTGTCCCACGTAGCCGGCATCGGACCGAAATTGGCTGCCAACATTGTCACGTACCGGGATCAACACGGTCGATTTGAGACCCGCAAGCAACTGACCGACGTCCCCAAACTCGGCCAGAAAGCGTACGAACAGGCGGCAGGGTTTTTGCGGATCCGAGAGGGTCGGCAGCCGCTCGACAACTCGGCCGTGCATCCCGAAAGCTACTATGTTGTGGAGAAAATGGCGGACACATTGCACGTGGCCCCGGCACAACTCGTCGGCAACGCCACGTTAGTGGGCAAGCTGCAAGCGCACGACTTCGTCGACGATCAGGTCGGCCTGCCGACGGTGCAGGACATTCTGGCCGAACTGGCCAAACCGGGCCGCGACCCGCGCAGCGAGTTCAAGGTGGCCCGGTTCGCCGAGGGAGTCAACGACCTGGAAGATCTCCAGCCAGGCATGGTCTTGGAGGGAGTGGTCACGAACGTCACGCGTTTCGGAGCGTTCGTCGATATCGGCGTGCACCAGGACGGACTCATCCACATCTCGCAGCTCGCCAACACGTTTGTGGAAGATCCCAGCGACGTGGTCACGGTCGGGGACCTGGTGCGCGTCAAAGTGTTGGAGGTGGACCTGGAACGACGTCGAATTTCGCTCTCTCGAAAACAAGTCTCCAGCTAATGGCCGGCAGCGGAACTCTGCCTCCGCATGGCGCGTTAGGATTTCGAATGTCGATGTTATTTTGGGGTCTTCACCAGAAACTATGGGTGAATAGTTGAGCGATTTGATGGTTTGGCAATTGGATTTTTTGAGGCATGGCAGGGCAAAAGAATGATTTGGGTGCCGGAAATGCGGGGCCGCAAGCTCGCCGTGGAGAAGGCCACATAGGCTTTCCCCCTGAAGTATGGGCCCGCGCAGGCAGCACAGAGTCTGACGTCCGAATCATGAAACGCCTGGAAAACCACGAAACTGCGTGAAAGACAGCCTCGGAACTCTGCCCACGGCCACAATCCACCCACAGATTCTGGCGAAGAGGCTTTTTTTGAAATACCAAATCCGAAATCCGAAATCCGAAACAAATACGAATGACAGAAATTCAAATGACAGAAACGGGGGAGGGAAGGCGGAACATAGGGTAGCATGCCCAGCGGTGAGAATCTGGCTGCACATCATGACTGTGGTTTTGCCGGCAGCGGGGGTTTTGGATTTCGAATTTAGGATTTCGGATTTGTTTGGGATTTCGATATTGGGATTTCGGATTTCCCGTTTTGGTTGCGGCCACCGGCCGCGTTAGGATTTCGAATTTTGGATTTCGGATTTCCTGATCGGTTGCGGCCGCCGGCCGCGTCAGGACAAATCTTGACCCACCCGCGGACGATAGGCTATATCACCTCGCTTCGACTTCTTCAATTCGGCCGTTCGCTCGTCAACTTCCGGTGACGGCGGCGATGCGAGCAGACTTCTCTCCCGGCTTGAACGGCGGATCCAATTCGACGCGAACTCGCACGGCCCTGGGGAGCGCCTTTCCGTATGAGTCGAAATACCGAAAAAATGTGCCGTGGTAGGGCGCATTGGCATCGATCCATGTGACCAGCGTCTCCCACTCGTCGCGACTCAGCGCGACTTCTTGCAGATGGGTTTCGTCGTGCAGGAGGGTCAGCGCCAACGAACTGCGGTGTGAGCCGAATTGCTTGGGCTGCGTGACCTCCGGACCGCTCATGTGATTCGACAGGCAGAGCAACCCCGTGGCATTGTAGATGCTGGCCCGGACCGATTCGTACTGGGCACTTTCGGCTGGCTGCAGGAGCGGCATGTCTGGGTAGGCTTCACGAAATCCCTCGCCCAGCGGAGTGGGCGTGTTTCTGGAAATGCCAAACAGCGATCGGTAAGACTGCACAAAGCCGTAGGGATCTCGCGCCGGTCAGGTCCAGTTTCTGCTCTGGCTCGGCACCGTGACAGCGGACACAGTGTCGATCGAAGATGGGCTGAATCAGCTTCTCATAGTCGATGATTTCCGAGTCGCCCCAGGGGGGTGGCGTCGGCTGGGAAGGTCCGCGATGCATGGCCAATTTGCTGCCAACGTCATGGCTGCGTGGCACATGCTGCTTGGTCTCATGACAGCCCACACATCCCCGGATTTCACCCGGCTTGAACTCGATGTGACTGCGCATGCGCCGAATCTCCAGCAAGTTTTCGTCTAACGCCTGGAAAGACACGGCCAAGCCCGTGGGCACCTTGAAATAGGCCGATCCATCTTGCTCCACGGGAACCGTACCGATGACTCGGGTCGGCGACCAGGACCAATAGGAGAAATTTCGTGAATGTTGCGTGCCGGGCGTCCAGCGGATTGGGCCGGAGTTGTCGTACTTGTTGAAATACCACTGCAACTGTTCCGATATGCGGATGTATCGCACCGTCCCCGGTTCAACTCCCGGCATATCCCGGTTCACGTCATCCAAGTAACAGACAGCGTAGTCGCACTGTTCGTTCACCTGGGATGGCAACGCTGGCGGTATCGGCCGCTCTCGGACCGGCATCGGACAAATCACATCCATGATCGGGTCGCGATGCAGGAGCTCTTTGTTTCCCCACACATCAATATAATAGGCGGCATACTTGGACGGACCCGGTTGGTGGAAGGCGTAAGCGACCAGAAATCCCTTCTCGGACAACGGCCACGGTGTTCGATACAATCCTCCGCCATCGGGCACACCACCTTCCGGCACCGTGGGCGAACTCCCCAGACCACCTTCCAAAGGACTGCAGTGGGGCGTTATGTACTGCATCCCGAGCGGTTCGTTGACCCCCAGTGACGGGTCGACGATGGCCACGGCCCCTTCCGGCGGCGAGTGGTGGCCGCAAGCGATCACCACCAGTTTCTGGCTCCCGGGGACCGACCGCGGCTCACGCACGGATTGCGGATCCTGGAAGTGGACTTTGAACAGACCGTCATTCATCGTCCCATCCGGGCGGATGGTCCAGAGCGAATGAGGCCATTGCCAGAAGCGATCTTGGTAATCCCAACGCATGTAGCCGATCAACCCGCTATTGAGGCAATGCGGATACCGATCGACGTCCTTGTTGTAGGTCAATCGTTGCACCCGCTGGCCATCCGCGGACACGCAGTACAGATTAGGCAGTCCGAAATCGCTGTAGGCCAGCGGCGCGGCGCCGCACTGCGAAGCGCCACAACCGCGATCGGACGAGAAGACAACGTCCCCGTTGGGAAGGTAGGCCGGCTCACGATCGCAATGCAGCGGATCGTTCGTCAGCTGGCGCAAGTGAGTCCCGTCCGTGTGGATTTCAAACAGATGAGTCGGTTCACTGCCGTTCTCCCAGAAGATTCCGTCCTGAAACCCGACCACATGATTCATGACCACCGTGTCAGGCCCATTCCGCCAAGATACTTGCCCCCAAGCACTCGCATCCTCGCCCCAGCGCGGCTGGCGGACATAGGCAAACACCAGTTTGTCCGCATCCCACCAGAGATCCATGTCCTGCACGTGGCCGGGGCCGAGCTGTCCGGCAATCAGCGGTCGGACATCGTCCGTCGGCCCGAGCCCCGCCTTGATATAGATGTCCCCTCCTGGCGGTCGCTCCTTTGGACGATCGTGGTTCTGCACCAGACAATCGGGGTGATTTCCTTCCGTCCTGACGTGCGACTGAAAAAAAGCGACTTCCCGGAAATCCAGATCGGGCCCCGCCAATACGACTTCGCGAACGGCGCGGCGGACTTCCAGCCACCAGCGACGTTGGGCGGTGAGGTCGGCCGACGGGCGCTGATCGGTTGGATGTCCGTGGACCTGCCTGAGTGCTTCCAGGGCAACCTGCAGTCGCTCTCGCTGTGGGGGTGAGCAGTCCGAAAGCGCGTACGATGCCAGCCCCTCGGCGCGGGCTACTACGTCTTGGGCTGATTGCGTAAGGTCCCGTGTCGTTCGGTGCACGCCTCGACAGAACGCCTGCAACACGAAGTCACCTTCCAGGGAGGATTCCGGGGACACATTGCTGCAGCGAGTTACCCACACTGGTGTTGTCGGATGCATTGTCTGTGCCTGAATCGCATTTCTCACCGCGACGAAAGCCCAGGCAGCAATATGGCGAACGAACGGATCATCGTGTTCCAGTAATCCGCTGGCCTGTTCCGTGAACTGGTGCCAGTGCGGATCATCGATCATTGCCCGCCCCCCCACACGTTGAGCGAGGTCATAGACCAATTCGGCACTGACCGTAGCCGCCTCCGTGGTATTCTCCGCAGCCAATGCCTCCAGAATCGTCACGGCATGCTCCGCTGATGCCGCCATGGCCGTGGCCAGTTGCTGGATCTGGGCAGCGGCATCCGGGCGGTGCACGGCTGCGAGAATCGACTTCGCATGCTCGCTGGCGGCCGGCTGATTCGACGACGCCAGGGCGCCGGCCGGACTGCCCAACGCGGTGGACTGAAGTTGCGCGGCCGCGAAGGTGAAAGTAGACAGCGTCAGAACGACCACGATTACCGCCCAGGGTCGGCTCATCATGTGACCCAGCTCCTGAAAAAAGGCTCCGTACCGCCGCTGTGGGACTCGCACACCGGCGATGTGCCGGAGCGGCCTGTGGGCTGTCAGGCGGGGGAAGCGAGCGAGCTCGCGCGAGATCGCCGCGTAGCTCCGCATTCGACCGCCGGCACCAGTGTATCATACTCTCGACGCACACACATCGCAGGGTGCCGACGCGGCAGGCAGGCTGCGAAACACTGCGGTTGGCGGCAAGCGATCGCCTGCCGCATAGCCGACGGAACCCCCGCGGATCCGCATGTGCGAACGGGCGGGCGACGCGCTGGTCGAGCACTCCGCCGATTCGTGGGCCAGCGTTGTCTTGTACCCTCGCGTGTGGTCACCTTGGCCCACGCTCGAACTCCCGTGTAACGGCAGAGTGTGCGCTACACGTTTCTCCATTACTCCATTACAATGTGCAGGATCGGCGGGTCGTGCCGAAGGTTTGTTGTCGTTGAGTACGCAATGGACGTTACCAGGCGGGACGTTAGCGGAAATGAGCACTGCCACGTCGAGCTGTGACTGGCTGTAATCTATCGAAGGAGTAGGCACATGACGATTTCCGGATACGCTGCGATGGAGCCCGGAGGCAAGTATCAGCGGTTTGAGTACGAGCCCAGGGCGCTGGGAACAGATGAAGTCGAAATCGCCGTCAGCTATTGCGGCATCTGCCACAGTGACTTGAGCATGCAGATGAACGACTGGCAGATGACCCAGTATCCGTTTGTGGGCGGCCATGAAGTTGCGGGGACCATCTGCCAGGTCGGCGAGGGGGTGCGGCATTTGCAGGTTGGCCAGCGTGTCGGACTCGGCTGGACCGCGCGCTCCTGCATGGTGTGTGAACAGTGCTTGACCGGCCACCAGAATCGGTGCCCGGAGGCGGAAGGGACGATTGTCCAGCGACACGGCGGCTTTGCCGATCGCGTCCGAGCTCAAGCAGCTTGGGTTATTCCCATTCCCGAGGGTGTCGATTTGAAAGCGGTGGGCCCACTGTTCTGCGGCGGGCTGACGGTTTTCAATCCCCTGTTGCAGAACAACATCCGCCCGACAGATCACGTAGCCGTCGTCGGCATTGGCGGTCTGGGTCACATGGCAATCGCCTTTGCCGATGCCTGGGGTTGTGAAGTCACGGCCTTTTCCACCAGTCCCGACAAGGAAAGCGAAGCGCGTCGGTTAGGTGCTGACCATTTCCTGAACACGCGCGACACCGGTGCACTGGAGTCGGTTGCCGGTCGCTTTGACATGGTATTGGTCACCGTCAACGTGCCTCTCGACTGGGATCAATATGTCAATGCACTTCGTCCGGGCGGTAAACTGCATCTGGTGGGAGCGGTGCCTCAAGTGGCCGCGTCCGTGTTTCCACTGCTGGGTGGCGAACGGTCGATCGGTGGATCTCCAACCGGCAGTATTGCGACGGCAGCCAAAATGCTGCAGTTCTGTTCCCGTCACCATATTGAACCGATCATCGAAACATTCCCGATGTCCGAGATCAACGCCGCCATGGATCATTTGGCCAGCGGCAAGGCCCGCTACCGCATCGTGCTGCAAGCATAAAAAAGCATAAAAAAGGGGTCAGGACTCTTTTTGTGCACTTTTTGTGCACTTCCGGACTGTTCTGTGCTTGGCGAGCAGGGGACGAGCATGTTCGAGACCTACGGAATTTACGCTGTGGCAGTCGGTGGACTGTTAGTGCTGGTGGGATACCTGTGGCTAACGGTATGTGCCTGGCGATTGAGCGTCTGGTGGGGCCTGGCCGTCCTGTTTTTCTTTCCGAGCGCGATCATCCTGGTGGTGGCTAACTTTCGGAAGGTTGCCGGTCCGTCTGTGATGCTATTGATCGGAGTCGCGCTGGTTTGTGGGACGGTGGGACTGAACCTGCTGTTGACCCACGAACTCGACCTTGGGCCGCGGGAGCGGATAGTGGACGGCGAACTCCACATCACGCTTACCGGATGGGACCAACCGACCGAAGACTACGCGGTGCTGGCCAGCAAACCGGACACCGTCGTGTTACAAATGGCCAACGCTGACGTGACCGACGAAACACTCCAGTATGTGCAATCGTTGGACTTGTTGCAGGAGTTGGATCTTAACGATACGCTGGTGACCGACGGCGGACTCGCTCGTTTGGCCCAATTGACACGACTTCGTGTGCTGCGGATACGCGGAACTCGCGTCACCGACGAAGGGTTTCGCCAGTATTTGCTCAGCAAGGACTCGCTGGAAGAACTGGATGTTCGCAACACGACTGTTGCTTCCAAGACGTTGCGACAGTGGAAGAGTGCCAAGAAAGACGTGCGCCGCTATCTGAAATAGAGTTGTTTTCGGTAGCACCTGTGTACGGCAAGTGCGTGCGTTGAACCCGCAATCCGCAGCGTCAAGTGCCAGACACATTAAAAATGGCGGAAACAGGGAGGCGAGAGAATCGAGGACGGAAGACGGACCGAAGAAAAGAAGACCGCCGCACACTCACGTGGCGGTGTCAGGCGTTGATTCGTGCCGGGTGCTTTTCAAATGGTCATTGAGGCATCTGGATCCCAGTATCCATGCAGCCATTTGTCGCAATCGACCGGCGGGTCACGCAGCAGCCTGTCTCGGCCCGTTACTTGGCGCATGTGAGAACGCGTCCCACGGTTCCGACGACACTGGTGAACGGTGAAAAGTGAATGGTGATCTAACAGAGGTATTAGGGGACGCGATTGCGGCGCTCACTTGCCCTGCACTTAACGCTTTGCATTATTCACTTTCCACTTTGGAGACCTGTTTTCTCCCCGGCTCGAACAGGGTGATTTAGTGATTGGGACATAGTAGGTTGTGATTTCGTGTTGGGACTACGATCTACGGATTTCAAATTCCCGAGTTTGGTTGTGGCCGAAAGCCGCGTTAAGAAAGGGGTCTGATCATGGTCTATGCACTCTACGAAGACGCGAATGGGCGATGCTCGCAATGTCCGTGCGATGGCCGCAGCAGCTGAGATCGCCTATCTGGCCGAACCAGAGGCTCAATCGCAGTACCACAGTCAGTTCGGCATGACTGCCCGGTTAATCAGCGTCGGGAATACGCAGGCGTACGTGGCGACGAATGACGACCACGTGCTCGTGGCTTTTCGCGGTACGGAGGCACCGACAAGCATCGAAGGGCTCAAGGATTGGCTGTTGACGGACGCCGCCAATCTACTGATGGTTCCGGAGGGACGTTTGGGCACAGATCTGGCCGCAGCGGGAGTGGGTGCGAGATTCCATCAGGGATTCGTGAATGCCATCGCCGACATCTGGGAGCCGGTATACGCGGAAGTGGATCGAAAGTTGCGTGAGCTGGATCGGCCGTTGTGGCTGACGGGACATAGCCTCGGAGGAGCCTTGGCCTTGCTTGCCGGTTGGCTGTTTCACCGCAAGATGATTGCAGTACACCAGATCTATACGTTCGGTGGTCCGATGATCGGTAACGCCGAAGCGGCGCAAGTCATTGACCGGGAATTCCAGGGCCGGATCTTTCGCGTTGTCAACGGTCCGGACCCGGTGCCGCGGTTGCCCATGATGAGTCTGATCGCCAACCAATATTACCACTGCGAGCGGGAAGTGCCGTTGGCCGACGCCCTGGATCCCACCAACGCTGAGTCGGTCATGCAGCAAGCCGCCGCGAAGGCGGGCGAAGCCGTTCTGGACGCCACGCTGATCGACGAACTGTGGAACGCAGTGAATCGTCGCATTGCGGCACACTTCATGGAGAGCTACCGCAAACTGGTCGACCGACTGTAAAAAAGACACAAAAAGGGGTCAGGACTCTTTTTTGCAGAAAAGAGTCCTGACCCCTTTTCTTTCAGAAAGGACCGCATCATGCAGCGACGCGTCGTCTTCGCCACCATCCTGGGTTTATCCAGTTGGCTTGTTCTTGGCATAATCGGTTGCCGGCGCAGCACGGAGGACGACGGGAAGACGGTCATCGGCCTGACGGTTCCGTCGCTCACGCATCCGTTCTTCATTCATTTGCGAGATAGCGTCGTGGATGAGGCAGAGGCGCTGGGGGTCGAGATCATCACGGTCGACGCGGAGGATGTCGCTGCCAAGCAGATGTCGATTGTCGAGGACTTCATCGCGCGCGGAGTGGATGGAGTGTTGATATCACCGATTGGCGCGGATGCGCTCGTGCCGGCGATCGAGGCGTTGAACCATGCGCATATTCCCGTCGCCACCGTGGACCGGCAGGTCAATGGTGGAGAGGTGCTGGTCCACGTGGGGGCAGACAACGTGGAGGGTGGCCGCGTCGCGGCACGCTATATCATCGAGCGTCTGGGGGGGCCAGGCAAAGTTCTGGAACTGGAAGGGACACCCGGTGCGTCTCCCGCGATCGATCGCAAGACGGGCTTTCACGAAGCGATCGAACCATCAGACGTGGAGGTGATTGCCAGCCAGACCGCCAATTTTCAGCGCGCCAGCGGCCAGTCGGTAATGGAGAACCTGCTGCAAGTGCACAAGGACTTCCAGGCGGTTTACGCCGCCAACGATGAAATGATGTTGGGGGCCATTGAGGCCCTGGAGGCGAACAAGGTGGACGCCTCGCGCGTCGTCACGGTCGGTTACGATGCCAACCTTGACGCGCTCAGCTACATACGCGAAGGACGCCTCGACGCCACTGTCGAACAGTATCCAGGGCGTCAAGCGAGAACAGCCCTGCAGATACTGGTCCAGCACATCCGCGACGGGTCGCTGCCGAAGACGAAAGAAATCTACATCACGCCCGTGGTGATCAGCGCCGACAATCTGGACCAGGCGGAAGACAAAGGAGCGGCGGGTGCCAAGTAAGCGTCTTCTCTACATGGAGCGGATCAGCAAGTCGTTTCCCGGTGTCCAGGCATTGCGGTCTGTCGACTTTGAACTGTTCCAGGGGGAAGTGCACGCCCTGGTCGGCGAGAACGGTGCCGGCAAGTCGACACTGATCAAGATTCTGGCCGGCGTCTATCGCCCGGACGGCGGTTGCGTATGGCTGCAAGGTCGTCCGATCCACGCTCGATCACCTCGCGACATGATGGACGTCGGGGTCCGCGTCATTTACCAGGAGCTGAATCTGGTTCCCACCCTGTCCGTGGCCGAGAACCTGTTCTTAGGGCGCGAGCCGATCCGCCGCGGTACGTTCGGACTGGTGAACTGGCGGGAGATGTATCGGCAGTCCGAGGAAATTCTCGACCGATTTGGCCTGCGGGTCGATCCTCGGACGCGCGTCGGTCGATTAGGAGTCGCCTATCAGCAGATCATCGAGATTGCCAAGGCCATCTCGTGCGATGCGCAAGTGGTGGTGATGGACGAGCCGACAGCCGCACTCACACCACGAGAAACGGAGAAACTGCTCACCATCATACACTCTCTGCGGAAGCAGCAAGTCTCGATCATCTTCGTTTCCCATCGGCTGGACGAAATCCGCCAGATCGCGGATCGCGTGACGGTCCTGCGCGACGGACAGCGGATGATTACGGCGTCCCAAGCCGATCTGCCGGCGGACCGGATTATCCGGCACATGGTCGGCCGCAGCATGGAGGAGGTCTACCCCAAGGAGGAAATCGCGAAGGGAGACATCCTGCTGGAAGTGAAGGGATTGTCGCGACGAGGAATCTGCCAGGACGTGTCCTTTCAACTTCGCCGTGGCGAGATCCTGGGCATGGCCGGCCTAGTGGGTGCCGGCAGGACGGAAATCGCCGAGCTACTCTTCGGGCGGCGAAAGCCAGACCACGGCACCATTCGCATCGCGGGGGAGCCGGTCCGCGTGCGCTCGCCTCGGCATGCCGTAGCGCACGGCATTGGACTCATTCCCGAGGATCGCAAGACTGACGGCCTGGTGCTGCAGATGTCGGTCTTTGACAACGCGACACTTTCGATTTTGAAGGGCCACTGCATCTGCGGAATCGTGCGACGCAAATCACTCTTCCGATTAGTCGAGAAAGTCACGCAGGGAATGCAGCTCAAAGCGGCGTCTCTGACTCAGCAGGTGAAGTACCTCAGTGGAGGAAATCAACAGAAGGTCGTGCTGGCACGATGGTTGCTCCATGACTGCCAGATCTACATCTTTGATGAACCAACACGGGGCGTCGATGTGGGGGCCAAGAGCGAGATCTATCGTCTGATGGAGGACTTGGCGCGGCGAGGAGCGGGGATCATCATGATTTCGTCCGACATGCCCGAGGTGCTGAACATGAGTGACCGCATCCTGGTGGTCCGCGCAGGCCAGATCGCCGGCCAATTACAGCGACACGAAGCGACCCAGGAGTCCGTGCTGCGGCTGGCAGTTGGCCAGGCGGGAGTTGAGCCATGAATCGCTCTGTGAGCCACGCTTTCCGGCAATACGGCATACTGCTGGCGTTTCTTGTTGTCGTCGTCGCGTTGTCCATACTGGAGCCGTCCTTTCTGACGACCAACAACCTGCTGAATGTCCTGCGCCAGACATCTGTCATCGGCATCATGGCCGTGGGAATGACGTTCGTTATCCTGACTGCCGGCATCGATCTCTCGGTGGGCTCGATGCTGGCGCTGACCGGCATCGTCTGCGCTTACTTCGAGCATCGGGGCTGGCCCGTCGCGGCACTCGTACCGGTGACGCTCATGCTGGGGGCACTGATCGGAACCGTCAACGGCATCGTGATTACCGTCGGCAAGGTAACCCCCTTCGTAGTGACCCTGGGAACGATGAGTATCGCTCGCGGGTCAGCGCACATTTATACGGCGGGTCAGCCGATCAGCGGGTTCGGCGCTCCGTTTCGTTTCCTCGGGTCCGGTGAACTGTTTGATATCCCCGTGCCGATCATCATTTTTGCGGTGACCGTGCTGGCTGCCGCTGCGGTCCTCCGGCACACCAGACTTGGTCGCTACACGTATGCCATCGGCGGCAACGAGGAAGCTGCCAGACTAGCGGGCATCAGCGTCGATCTCTACAAGACTTCTGCCTATGCCATCTGCGGCATGACCTCCGCGCTGGGGGCCATCGTACTCACATCACGCCTCAACGCCGCCGAGTCGATTGCCGGCACGGGTTATGAATTGGATGTCATTGCCGCGGTGGTGATTGGCGGCACCAGCTTGATGGGAGGCCGCGGCGGCGTCTGGGGCACGCTCATCGGCGCGCTGCTGATCGGCACGATCAACAATGGCATGAATCTCTTGATGATCTCGTCGTACTATCAGTTGGTCGTCAAGGGAACCATCATAGTGGCGGCCGTCCTGCTTGATCGATTACGGGATCAGTGAACGTTGTTAATTGAGGCAAATGCGGGGCGTGACGAGCTCGGCGTGACGTTCGCGGACGTTACGAATTTGCTCGCGGCAAGATTGCCGGGCGACCACCTAGATCCTCTCACGTCCACTAGTGTGCTTGATCCTGGCGCAGCGACTGTCACAATAGACGACATTCGCAAGTTTACTCACCCGAGGAGCAGTTCATGAAACGTTCACTTGGCGCCAAGACGTTGATCTTCCCCACGCCAACTTGGATCGTCGGATCGTACGACAAGCAAGGCCAGAGTAACGGCATGGCGGCGGCCTGGGGGGGCATCTGTTGCTCCGATCCACCCTGCGTGGCAGTCTCGCTGCGCAAAGCCACTTACAGCTATGGCAGCCTGGTGGAGCGCAAGGCTTTCACGATCAGCGTCCCGTCACAGAACCAAGTCAAGCTGGCTGACTATTTTGGTTTGGTCAGCGGGCGAGATACCGACAAATTCGCCGCCACCGGACTGACCGCTGTCCGCAGTCAGTTGGTGGATGCCCCTTACGTCGAGGAGTTTCCGCTGGTCTTGGAGTGCCAGATTGTACACGTTATCGAGTTGGGCCTGCACACTCAGTTTGTCGGCCAAATTCTGGATGTGAAAGCGAATGAGGAGGTATTGGACAATGCGGGAATGCCCGATATCCAAGAAATCCTCCCGATTATCTTCTCGCCTGGCAACCGAGCCTACTACGGCATCGGACCGTCTCTGGGGTACGCCTTCGCCGTGGGAAAAGAGATCTGACGACCTGCAGGATGATCCGGGAGCGTTACACATGTTGCCCCACCGCCTGCGGTCAGGAAAGAAGACGGCGGGAAATGCTCAAGCAACTGGTAGAGCAGGGGAGGGTTCTGCAGGGCGGCCGACAGTGAAATCAACCCCACTGGCGTTCGTCGCTCACAGTCTCGTTGGATAGCGGCCGGACAACGGTACCCGCTGCGGAGTCGCGCATGGATGATTTAGTCGCATACCGAATTCACGACATCGAATGGACCCCCGAGAAGATCGGTCGTTTTTGGGATCACTGGTCTGACAGCGATCCCGACACCTATTTCGGGCAAGTGGTGGGAGATTCGCTGCTTTCGCTGGTACGGCGTGTCGTCGGCGAGATCCCCGAACCGATTCTCGATTTTGGTTGTGGCCCCGGATATCTGCTCGCCAAACTCCTGGACCGCCGAAAACGCTGTGTGGGGGTCGACTTCTCGGCTGAGTCCATCGAACACCTACGCGCGAAGCACGGCCAAGATGCGTGCCTATTGTCTGTCGAGAAGATCAGCACGATCCCGACTCATTTGGCTGCAGACTCGTTCGCCATGGTGATGTTCATCGAGACCATCGAGCACTTGCTGCCGCACAATCTGCAGGTCACGCTGGACGAACTCTTTCGCGTGATTGCGCCGGGGGGGTACCTGGTTGCCACAACACCCAACGACGAGGACTTGGAGCGTCTGAAGGTGACCTGCCCGGATTGCGGTTGCCGCTTTCATCGCATGCAACACACGACGCGCTGGACCGAAGCGACATTGACTGCGATCATGGCGGAGGCTGGGTTTCAGCTGCGGTTCTGCGCCGCAACACGGTTGGCCAAGCGTGGACTCAAGGGCAGAATTGCCCAATTGGCCCGCACGCACCTTCTCAGGCAGAAACCTCCCCACCTGGTGTATATCGGCCAGAAGGTCTGAAGGGACTTTTCAACGATCTGCGAGTCCAGATCCTGGCAGTCCAGGGTATGGCCCGCCGAAAACAATCTTGTTGCACCTGACGTGCGGCCTGGCCGCCACATCTGTGTCTACGAGCAATAGCGATCGTTGCTGAAAACGCTCGTCGCCATTTTGCGATCGGTGTCTTTCAGTGGGTAGATCAGATCGGCCGTGACGGGATAGCCCAGGGGTGTCATGGCCACGACCTTGGCGTCAGGCGGCACTCCCACAATCCGTTTCACTTCCGATTCGACGAACGAGCCGATCCAACACGTGCCAAGTCCCTCGGCGACGGCGGCGAGCGTCAGATGGTCCAGCGCTATGGCCACATCAATATCCACGCTATTGCCGCTCCCCCCCATCCGCTGATACGCCTGCTGGGGAAAACCGCTGGCCACGACAATGAGGGGTGCTTCGGCGATCCACACCTGGCCATTGGCCGCCTGCCCAAGTTGGTTTCGCAGCGACTGGTCCGCCACCAACACGAAGTGCCAGGGCTGAATATTGCAGGCCGACGGAGCCCGTCGCAAGGCGTCGCGCAGGCGGGCCATTACTTCGTCGGGAATCGGGCTTCCCGAGTAGGATCGCACGCTGCGGCGCATCCGAATTGCTTCATGTACATCCACGGTCAATCTCCTGTACGACAAACTCCCTGAGAACCGGTGCGGGCGACCGACAAGTGGAACAGGGGCTCGTTACGCACTGCTCGACTCAAGTGATCCCATTCCCATTGACCGACTGTCCAACGCCAACATCAACTCAATGACGACAAACGCACGGATTGAGCAGTGGCACGGTTAACCATTGTAACCGCTCGGGAGACATATTCATTCGACGGGTGACTCCTGCCGGATCCGATACAAATGGACTGCGTAGGGCTCAAAAGTGTCTTCGAAGCGTCGGCCCGCGACGGGCACGGATCGATCTTCACCGATCAGTTCGACAGCCGTGGCGGGCTGGGTGCCGAGCAGTTCGACGGTCATCTTCGTGGCCTGATTACGCATGGCGACTGCAAACAGGTAGAGAGCGCCGTCATGCCGTTTGCACATGACTGCCACCGGCACTTGCGGATCCGAGCCGGTGACTTTCGCCGCATCGTCAACCGTGGGGCTGTTGAGCACCGGAGCAAGCTCGTGGATTTGCCGGTTGATCGCGGTAATCGCCGGCAGCAATTCCGGATCCTCCAATACCGATGCCTCAATAAATCGCGGCTCGAACTGATGGACGAAGTAGATTAGGCCGCGTGAGCCATGGATCAGCGACATCCACACCTCGGTGCGGATCTGTTGCGGAGTCGGCTTGACCCGCGTGTTACCGATACGACTGCACTCGATGCAGTTCCAGACGATCTTTTTGTCGTCCGACCAGCGCCGCAACCTTTCGACTCCCTGAGGAACGAACTCCAACTTGCCGGCGACGTCCTGGTGATCGTGGACCGCCGGATAGATATCGAACGAGACGATATCGCAGCCCTTAATGTACTCTGGGTAGTCTTCCGGATGATTCGAGCGGACTCCCCGTCCGATATAGCGGTCGAAGGCCACTCCTTGGCCCAGATTCAACATCACGGGGCGTGACGGATCGCGCTGCTTGATCCGCTGATAGTCTGCTGCGATCTTGCTGGGCAAAATCGGCGGTCCGTACCCGTTGCCGTCACGCAGCGGCTGGGCATTGTCCGGCTCATCGCCGTGCATCCATCCAACAATGATGTCCGCGTTCTCGCTGTTAAGACCGACTTGATTCTGATCACAGATGACCGGCATCCTGGCTGCTTTGAGCTCAGCCAGCTGCTCCTCGGTGGGACCCTGCCAGAGTCCTACGTAGAGATTGATGCCAGCCTCCTGAAATCGTGGGGCATTTCGCGGAGCCTGCAGCCAGACGGCAAGCGGAAAGTAACTCGGATCACGCGACAGCCCCTTCTCCCATTGCTGGTACACGGAAACCGCGAGCTCCATTTTCTCTGGCTCCGTCTTCTCGGTCGCGGCTTGACCGGGAAGGACGACTGCGGCCAACATCAAACTGGCTAATCCGAAAGTCAACATAAGAGGCTTCTTCTTGCTGTTATCATGTCGCGCAAAGTAACGTACCCATCCCTGCCGAGGCGCGGTGGGCAGGTGACCGCGCTTTCATCCGATGTTGAGATCGAAGCAATGTACTGTCCCCGTTGGAATCCACATCGTGCGGCATCGAAACGCCGACTCCACTGGCTAGTGTAGCCAACACGGCACAGGATGCACAGCATTCACCCCCTCTAGCTGCCGGCAGGTAACTGTGATGGAGAGCGGGGCCCCTGCGGTTACTGAACCTGGTATCGCGATGAAGGACGGGACTCCGGGGCGTTTCCCTCGAATCGCCCCCACCTCGCCCCACGTAGCCACCTGGGAAATCGCCCGCTCTCACCCCCGCGGTCCCGACCACCCGCTTCTGGCCCCAGAGGCGATCGGACGAGACCTCGCGAGCGCTATTTTTTTTCTGGGTGCCATCGAGACGGAATCTGCTATGATCAAGTTCACGTCGGCTGTGAGGTGCGGCCAGCTGCCGTTGGATCAGGCAGGCGGGTGTTTCGCGGGTAAGGACCCACGGTTTCCGAATCGGGAGAAGCCATTACATGAAGCCCATCTTGCCATGGCGTGGCCCGCTCGTCGCCATTGTCTTCTTCGGTCTTTTCGGCTGTCAGGACCAGTCGCAACAGCCCTTGTCCGCGGATGCACCAGGCTCGACGACCAGCGGGGCGGAGCCTATCGGAAAGCCGCGGATGTACGACGTCGAGCTGGTCTACATCGCACCGGACGGCCGTCAACAATCGATTGCCATGGACGACCCGCACGTCGCGGAAGTGCGCATGTTGGTGACGGAGCAGCCGGGCAAGACGATCCAGTGCATTTTGCAGCACGTCGCCACCGGCCAAGCCGATCAGTTCCAGTTTTCGTATACGATTGGTAGTGTCACTCGTTCAAAAACATTTGGATATGCCGGCTCGCAGATTGAGATTCAGCAGGACGAAGCCGATCAATACGCCGGCCGTTTCGTCGTGCGAGGGAAGTGACACGACAGTGTCGTCATTCGTCTGCTGCTGGATCGCTCGAAATCGTACTGATAACGTGTTACCTGACTTCTTGGACAACAAAGGGACTAACGCAATGACCAAGCGAACTCGGTTGAATCGCATGCAAGCTGCTATCGTGGCGCTGACGGCTTCTGCTCATCCTGACCTGTTCGGCGATCGGCGCCGATTGGCCTCAATGGCGGGGCCCGCAGCGGGATGGGATATCGCCAGAGACCGGACTGCTCCAGCAGTGGCCCGACGGCGGCCCGCGACTGCTGTGGCAAATTGACAATGTGGGTTATGGTTACGGCGCGCCTTCTGTAGCCGAGGGACGACTGTACGTCACAGCCAATGAAGGACTGGAGAACGAGTTCGTCAAAGCGTTGGAGGCTGACAGTGGCAAGGAGGTCTGGTCGACTCGTATCGGTCAGGTCGGTAATCCCAAACAGCGTCCCAATTTTCCGGCTGCGCGATCCACTCCGACCGTTGCCGGCGATGCGATTTACGCATTGGGTTCCGACGGCGATCTCGCCTGTCTCGAGGCAGCCACAGGCAAGCTCCGCTGGACCAAGAGCCTGCGCCGCGACTTTGGCGGCAAGCCGGGAGCGTGGGCCTACGCCGAATCGCCATTGGTGGATGGCGACCTGGTCGTGTGCACTCCGGGGAGCCCCGAAGCGGCGCTGGTGGCACTTGACAAGAGTACGGGAGAATTGGTGTGGAAGTCGGCTGTCCCAGGTAATGACGCGGCGGGTTACGCCTCGGTGGTGATTGCACAGGCCGGCCACATGAAGCAGTACGTAGCCTATCTCGGCATGGGACTCGTCGGTGTCGATGCCAAGACCGGCCAGTTGTTGTGGCAGTACGACAAGACGAAGGGTTTGGCCAATATGCCGACGCCGGTGGCGCAGAACGAGTTTGTGTATAGCGGCACCTCACGCACCGGTGGCGGTTTGGTACAGCTTAGCGTCGCGCCCGCGGGTGTAGCGGCGGAAGAGGTCTATTTCAGCCCGAAGCTACCTGGTGCCATCGGCGGAGCCGTGCTGGTCGGAGATTACCTCTATGGCTGTGGCGGGCAGACACTGCAATGTGTTGAATTCAAAACCGGAGAGATGAAATGGGAAGATCGTAGCATCGCTCCCGGCTCGCTCTGCTATGCCGACGGCTGCCTGTATTTGCATGGTGAGAACGGAGACGTCATGCTGGTCGAGGCCTCATCGGAAGCGTATCATGAGCTGAGCCGGTTTACGCCGCCGGGCCGGCCGAAGCCCAAGGATGGCATGGAGAAGGCCTGGGCCTATCCAGTCGTCGCCAACGGCCGACTTTACATTCGCGATCGCGGTACACTCTGGTGCTACGACGTCAAGTGATCCGCTGCCACGTGGCTCGCTTCAGGGACGGGTTTCACAATCCGCTCACAGCATGGCATGCTGCTGGTGAGAATCTGCTTGTGGCCCATGACGGTGGTTTTGCCGGCAGCGGAGGTTTTGATTTTTGGATTTCGAATTTGTTTTGGTTTTCGAATTTGGGATTTCGAATTTTCTGATTGGCTGCGGCCGCAGGCCGCGTTAAGGGAAATCAGTCATGAATCCGCGATTCAACCGCCGTCAATTTCTGACCGCCGTCGGCAGCAGTGCGAGTTTAGTGATACTGGGCAACAGCCGATCGGCTTGGAGCTACCAGGCCAACGAGAAACTCGATATTGCCGTGATCGGCGTCGGTGGTCGTGGTGCGGCGAACCTGGAGGAAGTGGCGGGCCAGAATATCGTGGCGCTGTGCGACGTGGACCAGCGTCGAGCCGGCCAATCGTTCGAGAAGTACCCGCAGAGCAAGCGGTACGCGGACTACCGCAAGTTGCTCGACGAGATGGACAAACAGATCGATGCGGTCGTTGTCAGCACGACCAACCATGTGCATGCTCCGGCCAGCGTAACAGCTATGAGGATGGGAAAACACTGCTATTGCGAGAAGCCCCTTTCGCACTCGGTGCACGAAGCTCGGGTCGCTGCACAGGTGGCCACCGAAGAGAAAGTTGCCACGCAGATGGGGACGCAGATTCATGCCACGGACAACTACCGTCGGATGGTCGAATTGATTCAGGCTGGCGCCATCGGGCAGGTGCGGGAATGTCATTGCTGGTTGCGCGGTGGGGGAAGTGCCGGCGATCGTCCCACCGAGACGCCTCCGATCCCGGCTGGACTGGATTGGGATCTCTGGCTCGGCCCGGCACCCAATCGGCCTTATCATCCCTGCTATGTGCCGCACGACTGGCATTACTGGTGGGATTTCGGCGGCGGTGCGTTTGGCAATATGGGGTGCCATTACCTCGATCTGGCGTTCTGGGCACTGAACCTGCGCCATCCGCAGACCATCGAAGCTTCCGGCCCTCCACCGCACCTGGAAAGCACGCCGGCCTGGCAGCACGTACGTTACGAGTTTCCGGCGGCGGACTCCCGCAATGCTCAGCCGATCTTGCTGACCTGGACGCACGGCGAAAAGGCCCCACAGATTTTCCAGGACAACCAGTTCCCTGACTGGGCCTGGGGCGTGTTTGTCGGCACCCAGGGTATGCTGCTGGCCAGCTACGACCGGCGGATGCTCTGGCCCGAAAAGGACTTTGCGGATTACGCGGCTCCCGCACCGAGCATCCCGCCCTCGGTCGGTCATCACCAGGAGTGGATCAACGCCTGCAAGACGGGCACTCCCACGAGCTGCAACTTTGACTACTCCGGTGCCGTTACCGAAACGGTGTTGCTGGGAAATGTCGCCTATCGTACGCAGCAGAAACTGCAGTGGGATGCTGCGAATCTGAAAGTCAGCAATGTGGCCCAGGCCAACGATTTACTGCAGCGCGAGTACCGACCGGGTTGGACCTTGTAGCGGTCGACGCTCCGTGGCTGCGGTCGCCAGAACGCAGGGGCGAAGCGGCACCACCTCGAGCCGCCGCGCAACTTCTCCCCCTTGTCAGCTGCCCGCGCGGCAGGTAGCTTCGCTGTATGAGGAGTGTTGCAGAACGGTCACTCCCGGCCACTTTGTGTTGTTTCTGTATCGAACGTCCTGTGAGTCTCTTACCGATGGCAATGTCGAAATGCTCTGCCCTGTTGATGGCGGCCTTGATTCTGTTGGGCGTCGGCTGCACTGCCGAGAAAGCCGTGCCTGAAAACAAGCCATCGTACGCCGATCTTGTTGTCACATACAACGCGGAAATGGAATCCCTTGATCGCCTGGAGCGAAAGCGCAAGGACCTGATCGCCGAGTACGAGCAACGCAGTCAGCCCCGTCCTGATGACGCGGTAAAGGCTCTGACTGACGCGTTAAATGCGGCTACGACCAGTAGTGGTGATGGGGCAGCAGCACCGGCCGATCCACAGGCTGTGCTCGATCAGGCGGTCCAGAATGCCGAAAAGGCTCAGCAGGTCGCGTCGGACCTTTTGAAATCGACCACCCAGCCGGCCCATCCACCGGCAGAGGGCCAGACACCCGAACAAAAAGCCTCGGCGGAAGAATATCAAGGTCAACTCGCCCAATTGGATCAGGAAATCGCCCAGCAGCGAGTACGTGTGGAACGTGCTCGCCAGGCCCGCGATGCCGCTGAACAGCATAAATAGACTCGAAGATCCCCTGCGCACACTGAGCGCTCCTGTGGCAAATCCGAAATCCGAAATCCGAAACACGCTGGTCCAAGACAAATCCAAATGACCGAAATGCCACTGACAGAAACGGCAAGATAAGCCTTCCTCCCTTCCTCCCTCCCTCCTCCCTTCCTCCCTTCCTCCCTTCCTCCCTTCCTCCCTTCCTCCCTTCCTCCCTTCCTCGCCCGTCTTGGTCATGGAGGCATTTGGATTAAGAATCTGTGTCACAGGGCGAGTTGGCGGTATTGTCGTCGATGAAACCGTAGTACCTGCCGCGCCAATAGGCGTCGATGAAGGCGGCGCCGCCGAGTTCACGACGGGTATTGTAGTTGAACTGCAGCCAGAGGTTGGCATCCTCCCAGTTCATGCCTCCATCTTTCGACACCTGTAAACCGCCGGGTGTGGCGGCAAATACCCACTGGGAGTGGCGTGGCTTGAACACGTGCTCAACTCGCGGCAGGCGCATCCCTTGGTTATGCTCCGACCAGGTCTTGCCGCCGTCGGCGCTCTTCATCACGCCGCGTTTGCCCGCGGCGTAAAGCACGTTCGAATCGGCTGGATCAATCACAGCCCCGTTGATTTCCCCCCGCACCCCCAGCATCATCACGCCGAGAAATCCCTTGTCCTGGAGTGTTTGCAGAATGGCGGCAAAATCATTCGACCAGGTTTGCGCGGCGTCGGTCGATTGCTGTACGATCGACAGGGTGCCCATGCCCCCTTCGTTGGCATTGATGCCACCCACGACGTGCTCCGGATGGGCCGGGTCGATCAGCAGCCAAGGATAGGTCTGGGCATATTCGCCAATTCCGTGACCGGTCGCTCGAACCCATGTCGGGGCATCGAGTCTTCTGGTAAAAATCGCGTCGCCCAACAGAGCGTAGACTCTTCCGGGTTCTCCTGGCCCCACGAAGAATTGCCCGCTTCGCGGCGGCAAGCCACCGGTCAATGATTCCCAGCTTTCACCGAGAAAGTCGTCGCCAAAATCGATGCTCCGAAAGGCGGCCTGGGTCGTGGTGGCTGGGGTCGCCGACCCAGCGATAGTCCTGTCCATCCACTTCGCCCTGTCGCCAGAAGGGAAGCTTGCTCGAGCCCTCCTGACGCTCGGCATAGACTTCGCCGCGTCCCAGCAGATAGCCGCGAGCCTGGAGCCCTCGCCGGCCGGTGACCCGCTGGCAACGGTAAACCGCCTCGAAGACTTCGTCGGCACGAGCACGAGCGGCATCGACAACGTCCGGCGGAGCACCGCTCTTCTCCAACTGTGCCGTCTTAAAGGACAGCCCGGCCAGGTAATTGGAGGTCCAGCAGACCGCATGCACGATGTCGGCAAAAGGGTTCGTCGTGTACATGTCACCAGGACTGCCGTGAGGAGGGATTTGTACCAGCGATGGATACAGACCTTGAATGTTGTGCGTCCGCTCGATGCGCGCCTCGATGATCGCTTCCTTCTCGCTCAGCGGCGCCTTCCACGAATGGTCGTCCGCCAGCACGGCCGGGGCACAGATTACCAACACGATCAATGCACGAATCATATGCCTGCTCCCAATTGGCAAAGGTGAATCCCTCAACGATACACGGCTGCCAGCGGCACTGCAAATCGAATGAGCAGATTCAGAGCCAACGGGCCCGCGTGGCCACCGCTGCTGGGCTCGGACCTCGCCAAAGCCCTGACACAGCGAGATGAGCCAAGGGGATCGGGACAAACGGTCCCTTCTGGTGGTCGCAATGCCGCACTCGCAAATACGAAAAACCGCGCGGCAAGTCCCCCATCACCGATCACAGGTGATTCCCTGCCAGGTTTCACTGGCGGCCAACCACCAGGCACTGCAGTGTGCCGGCATCGCGCACACCGTCCCGCAGGAAGAGCTTTCCAGCC
This sequence comes from uncultured Planctomycetota bacterium, assembly GCA_963802295.1. GTDB lineage: Bacteria > Planctomycetota > Planctomycetia > Pirellulales > Pirellulaceae > JAJRVM01. The sequence continues at coordinate 454,493 of CAWDIM010000029.1, forward strand.
GCCAGCGCGGGGAGCGCGCGCGTCGTATTGTCCGATACCTGGACCTCGGCGAGCGGGACATAGCGTTCACTATTCGGCTGGACGAGCAGTAATGTCCCGTCGACTTTCAATACCAGCAGCTTGTCATCGGCAAGAATCATGTGAGCAGCACCAAAGTCGGGGATCTTCCATTTGACGTTGCCGCTGCTCGCCTCGACGCATCGCAACTGTGGAATCCCCACATCTTCACGACCATGCACACCGTACAGGTGATTCTTGTACTGGATCGCGGTGTTATAGTGGCTCGACAGCACCTCGTCACTCGACCAGATCTCTGCCGGGCTGTCGCCGTCGATTCGTGTTAGCACGCAGCCGACGCCGTAACTGCTGCTCAAGAACAGCTGACCGTCGAAGACGAGCGGCGTGGCGGCGTTGACGGTCGGGCCTCGTTTGCCGAACGGGAATTGAAAGCGCACTTCACCCGACTCCGGTGCGATCGCCACTGCGTTGTATCGTGTGGCGAAGACGGCGTATTCGCGCCCGGCCAACCGAGCGGACGTCGGCGACGAATAGCTGGCTCGTTCACCGGTCTTCTGCCACACGGTTTCGCCCGTGTCGAGCGAGAAGGCAACGATCCCCGCAGCGGGTGCACCCCCCACGTTCACCAATAAGAGACTCCCCATGGCAATTGGCGTGCTGCCGAACCCGAAGTAACCTTCATCCGCCTGGAACTGGCTGTGCGTTGCGCGAGACCACACCGCGGCACCATCGCGACGAGTGACACAGTGCAGGTCCCCGTCCGCGCCGAAGACATAGACGTTCGAGCCGTGAACGAGGGGGACACAGCGAGGTCCGTTATCCGGGTCGATGCCGCCCCGATAGCTGGCTGGAAAGTCAGCTTTCCACATCAGCTTTCCTGTGCGGGCGTCCAGCCGCTCCAGCCGCTCAGAGGTCCCCACCCGGTGGAAAACATAGACCTCCTGCCCTACGACGGCCGGTCCGGCGAACCCGGCCCCGACTTCGTGCCGCCAAAGCACCGCGGGCCCATCAGGCGGCCATTGTGCCAAGAGCTGTTCATTTTCGGCCTGACCGTTGCGACCCGGCCCCAGAATCTGCGGCCAATCGCCCGCCATCGCCCCGTCGTCCGGAGTCATGGCCATCGACATTGTCACCACGAGCCATAGCCACTGGCACTGCTGCTGCCGCCACCGACGCCGTCCATCAATCATAACTGGAACCTCCCTTGCTGATCGCGCACGCATTACTGTAGGCCGCTGACCGCATTCGGCAACCCCGCGGAAGCCATCAGGGACGCGCGTTCCACAGTCTGGCTTCGTTCAGGAAGTTCGCCATGATTCTCTGCGAGTTTGCTGGAGTTCCCTCCATTTCGATATGGAATTGTGCGGCGTAGATGGGCACGTCCTTCACCCGCAGGCACTGGTTTTCCGTCCAGGCTCCCGGGCCGTTCGTTACGACACGGATCCAGCCGTGGGGAACGTAGGCGATCTGGCCGACGTGGCTTTCCATAACGTCGAACTCGTCCGGCAGCCCCGCGAAGGCCGGATCATCAGCCACCTTCCGCATCTTGAACTTGCCTCGTTCTCCCACGTTCTTGCTGTAGTCGCCGCAGGGAGCCGGTCCGTGATGGCCAATATGCGAGTAGACCGGCAGCAAGGGCTGTTGTGGATCGCGGCAACGCGGGCAATCCCAGGGATGGTCCACGCCTGTTTCGTCCAGAATCGCCAGGATTTGCGCGCCGCCACAGGCACCCCACATCGGCAGCGTGCGACGCCTGAGTACGTCTTGCACGCCGCGCCAGGGCTCGCGGCTGCGCTGGCACCATTCCAGGAAACTACCTGACAGGAAAGCGCACAACGGGCGTGGTTCGGTGGCAACATACTCCGCGTCCACGTCGCCATGCCAGATCAACTGCGCCGGCACCTTCTCCCAGCCTGTGCATTGTCGTGCGAGGTCAATGAAGCGAGTGTCGGAAAACGTGCGATCCCGATCTTCCACGGAACCAATCGAGACAATCCAATCGTCGAATGGGATATCAGCGTCGACGGCCGCGAAGAACTCGACTTCGCGCAGCGCCGGCGCGAGCCCTTCGGACAGGAAGATCTTGCAGCGCAGATAGGCTGTTTCGATCGGTTCTTTCAGGCGATGAATGCGAAAGAGCCGCTTCTCGTGGCGGATCACAGTCTCGCGAATATTGTTCCACAGCTGGCCGTCATGGCTCCATTGCCAGACGTAGTTGCGAGGCGCGTTCTGCAGCCGAACATCGTGATCACCGTTAATCTGCAGGAGCGAGCCGATGCGTCGCGGCTGAGCGAATTGGATCTGCCACCACGCTTCGCCGCTCGTTGCTTTCCAGACACTGGTGGGAGTGCAGGAGAAGCGGTTGCCATCCACAGCTCCCGCAGCCTGGAATCCATCCGCCAGACTGGATGAGGTGATCACTGGCTGAGCGCTGGCCGGGATCGTGCTCATCAATGCCACAAGAGAAGACGCCCCCTTCAGCAATAGCCATTCGAACCACTGTCGAAAGCTCATGTCTCACCTCTTGTCGGATTCCGCCCTATTTCTGGTCCGGCCCTGGCGACCGCAGTTGGGCAGCGATCGCTTTCCGCTGCGGCCGAGATGGTTTACCATGCTCTCAGGACCGACATTATACACGCCCGTCCCGAAAGCTGCTGTCGTACTTGTTGTACGAGCTTGGAAGGAGCACTCAAATGACACGCTGGTGGTTCATCTGCGGCCAGGGCCTCTTATTGTTCCTGGGACCGTCAGTTTCGCCAGTTGCCGCGTTGAGTGACGACTCTGGTGGAATCGTTATCGAGTCGCCTCAGGAATATCAGGTCGTGCAGCGAGCGGGGGACGACCGAGGGACAGTACCGGTACGCGTCCGATTCACGGCACCGCTGCCGCAGATCGTACGCTGGGAAGCAGAGGTTGACCGGACCGACGACCCGAATACGGCCTCCGTCGTCGCTTGGCAGGCGTTTCCGGAACCGGCTGAAGATGGTGTACTACGGATGGAGTTGAGTGTGCCTCAGGGGGGTTGGTATCGGCTCGGATTGCGCGGGCTCGACAAGGCCGGCAACAGGATGGTCGAAGAGCAGGTCGCGCGGTTCGCTGTGGGAGAAGTATTCATCGTCGCCGGACAATCCAACGCCGCCAACTCAGGGGCCGTTTGCTTGAAGTCGGAGACGGCGAACGTCAGCTCATTTGATGGCCACACGTGGCGACTCGCCGACGACCCGCAGCCGGGTGCGAGTGGCGGAGGCGGCAGCTTCATGCCTGCGATGGGCGATGATCTGTCGCGACGCCTGGGAGTGCCGATCGGCATTGTCGCGATCGCTCAAGGAGCGACGAGTGTTCGCGAGTGGCTGCCCCGTGGAACGCCCGTGCACAAGCTGACGACAACAGGAGCCGGCTTGCTCCCGGCGGCCAACGGCCAATGGGAGTGCAATGGCGAACTATTCCTCCGACTGACGCAGCGATTCGCTGCTTTGGGGCCGCGTGGTTTTCGAGCAGTGTTGTGGCATCAAGGCGAGAGCGATGCCGGGCAGGCTCGCAGCGGTTATCCGGCCGACCGTCAGATCAGCGGCGACGACTATGTCCGTTACATGCGAGCGTTGATCGAGGGATCGCACCGCGCCGCCGGCTGGAACTTGCCCTGGATCACTGCGGTGACGACCTATCACTCGGAACACGATGCAGCCGACGGTGAATTCCGTACCGCCCAGCAGTCGCTCTGGACCTTGGGCCTGAGCTGCGAAGGGCCAGACACGGACGCGCTGCGAGCCGAGTTCCGCGAGGGGGTGCACTTTAACGAGCGAGGATTGCGGCGTCATGGCCACCTGTGGGCCGAGCAGATTTCCCATTGGCTCGATCAGTCGCGCATCCTCGACTCCGCCGTAGCGAACCCGCTTCGACTGGACGGTCAACTCGATGAGACTCCGTGGCAACAAGCCGAGATCATTCGCGATTTCACCTTTCCCTGGTCCGACAAGCCGGCGCCGTCGACGGAATTCCGCGCCATGGTTGTGGGAAATGAGCTGTGCTTCGCCTTTACGGTGGTGGACGACGATCTGATTGTCGCGACCGAGTGGATCAACGAATCGACGCTCGACGGGGAAGATCGCGTGGAGGTATTCTTCGCCCGCGACGCTGATCTGACAGAGTACTATTGCCTGGAGATCGACCCGCTTGGCCGTGTTCACGACTATGCCGCAAGTTTCTACCGCCGGTTCGACAGTCACTGGAATTTTCGCGGACTCCGGACCTCCGCCCGTCGCACGAACGAAGGGTACGTCGTCGAGGCCGCACTGCCGCTCGCTACACTCACGGATCTGCTCGGCAAACCAGTCGGTCCCGGCACCGCAATGCGTATCGGGCTGTTCCGCGCCGAGTTCCAGGGAACGTCGCGTGGCGAGTCGCGTGACGATTGGCTGAGCCACGTGCATCCTGCGACCGACGTGCCGGATTTTCACGTACCGAGTGCATTTCGGATGTGGGTCGTCCCCGCCATGCAATAAAGGAGGGAGCGGAAGCCTCCCAGGTTTCGGCAAAACTGCCCACCGCAGTCCCGCTGCGGCTGAGCCCTGGCGGGCTCAGCTCCGGCAAATCCCGCCCGATTACCGCGGCTGATCGTGACGGCCGGTCAGTCAACAGTCGCGGACGACATCGTCGAAGAATCGAATATAGTTCTTGTTGTCTTCGCCTTCGAGGAATTTGATCGCCGCGCTGGGATGCCGATTCAATTGGCCGGTGATATTGTACGGCAAGAGTGGTCCCCAAAGGGTCGTGGCATGCAACGGCTCGATGTGTTTCTGCAACAGTTCCACCACCGGTCGCAGCTTGAACTTGGGATTGCGCAGGAACCCCAGCAGCAGTTCCATCGGGCAATTGCCCGCTCCCCGCCCCAGGCCGCCCATCGTCGCATCCGCCCGGTTGGCACCCAGGATGATCGCTTCAATCGTATTGGCGAATCCCAACTGCAGATTGTTGTGGGCGTGGATGCCGATCTCTTTGCCGGTCCCTTCCATGGCGGTCGAGTATTTCTTGTAGAGCATGTCCACTTGCTCGCGATAGAGATGCCCGAAGCTGTCGACTATCACCATCACACTCGCGGCCGTCGGCCGGATGGCGTCCAGGACCGTATCAATCTCACGTTCGCTGATATTGGACACGGCCATCAAATTCGCGGTCGTCTCGTATCCGAGGCTGTCGGCATGCCCAATCATCTCGACCGCTTCCGAGACCTGGTGGGCATAAAACGCCACGCGGATCGTATCCAACACGCTCTCGCTGCAGGGAACAATTTTCTCTTGCCAATCGCTCTTGCCGGCATCCGCCATGGCGGTCAATTTCAAACCGGTCTTGGTCGAATCGTGTCCTCCCAGCACGCGATTCAGATCCTCCTCGTCGCAGTGCCGCCACGGGCCAAACTCGCCCTTCGGGAAGAGCCGCGCCGAGTTCTTGTAGCCCACCTCCATGTAGTCGATGCCGGCCGCCAGGCAGGTATCATACACGGCGCGCACAAATTCGTCCGTGAAGCGATGGCTATTGATCAGTCCACCGTCACGCACCGTGCAATCCAAGACCTTCAATTCCGGCCGATAAGTAATCCAAGGCGCTTTGTCCAACATATTCATCTCTCGGAAGATACCTGGAAGTAAGAAAATCGGTCAGCCTGGGCTGTCGGGGAAGCGATCATCGAGCGTCCCCAGGTGCGAGTCACGAGTGGCGAGCGAACCTTAATTCTCGCCGCAACCGAGCTAAACGCAAGCTGCGGTCCCTTCGAGAGGGAGGGGCGGGACACGACGGACTATCTGCCGGGGTTATCCCGATTGTTCCGCCGCCCGCGGAAGGCGCCGGCACGCCGCATCAGAGTGGGGGAAAACCGGCTGGAATTTCTCCGTTCATGGCCCGGGATCTCGTTTCGCTGCGGGATCTTCCGCGGCGGCACCTGACGGAGAAGTCGTGTCACAAATAACGATCGAGCCACCGGTCGTGCAGTTGGCCAGCCAGAGCCGCCAGGAATCGCCACTCCCATCCCCGCTGGGACGGTGGTGCCTGCGCCAGCCACTCATGCGATTCGGCCACGTCGTTGAGACGGATCGATTTCTCGGCAGCGGAGAGCGCCGCACGATAGAGCCTCCCCGCCAGATCCATCTCCCGCGCGTCGCGAGCGAGCGGCTGACCTGCAGCCACCGCACTATCGGTGTGGCTGTCCTGACCACGCGCGTTGCGCCCCGGTGCCATCGCTGCCACGGCAATCACCACGGCCATACCAAGCGACCACCACTTGACGGATGGCGTTGACTTACGGCTCTTTCGTTTGGAGATAACCAAGCCGGCCCATGAATGATGGCCTAATTGTTGCGGGCCGACAGCAGCTCGTTTTCGATCATATGCACAATCGCTTCCGGCCGAAAGGGCTTTTCGAAAACGGCTGAGACATTCAATGCCTGGTCCAGCTCCTGCGCATCGAGGTCATCCGGATTGGCCGTCAGGAAGATGATCGGCGTGTGCGTGTATCGACTGTCCTGCCGCAACTCTCGACACAATTCTCGTCCGGACATGACCGGCATTTTCTCGTCCGTCACCACCAGGTCAAAGGTCTTCCGCTGGGCCTTCGTCCATGCTTCGCGACCATTGGCGCAATGTCGACGTAGAACCCCGACCGTTCGAGACTCAACTGAAGCCGCCTCGCCACGACAAAAGAATCTTCAACAATAAGTATGTTGGCTCTGGTGATGGCTCTTCTCCTGTACAGATCGCACCCAGAAAAATATAGCATCTTGGAGAAGCCGTTTGGCACAGTCATTCTCGCCGGAAAATTCGTTCCTACCCGCGGAACCGCTTCCACCGGGCGGCCAGGACAGGTGGCCAGGATCATCGGCGTGTCAAGCCGCCGGCTCGTCCCGTGCTTCACGCGCCAGAGGCTTCCCGCCGGAGAGCATCGTCGGGAGCAGGAATGGGGGCGAGCGTTCCATCTTCACAACCGAAAGTGCACCGGCAGCAGTTCAACCGTCGCGACGCGCAAGTTGCCGCGGTGCGCGGGACGACCTCGCCACGACCGAACGGCCTTCACGGCGGACTGATCGAGGATCGCATGACCACTCGTCTCGGCCACCTCGACTTGCTCGACCCGACCCGCGGCATCGATGTACAGGCGCAGCAGCACCGTACCTTCCAGACGCTTGCGGATCGCCTCCACAGGGTATGCGGGGGGGCGATTGCCAAGGAAATCGGGCGACGTCCGGTTTTCAATACCAGCTGTGTTTTTCACGATCGCTGTTGTCTGCAGCGACGGAGTCTCGAGTTCGTGCCGTGAGAGCCGAAACTCGCGCGGCGGTCGTTCGAGTGCCGCGTGGGCTGTATCAGACCGGTCTCGGGACCGATACAGTTGGTCCACAAGCTCGCCCCGCACGCCAGTCTCGTCGCTGGGCAATTGCTGGTCGAGCGGTCGCTGAAAGTCCGGCACAGCGGGAGGCTTGTTCAACGATAACGGCTGTGGAGAGATATCTGGCGCAACCCGGGTTATCGAGACTCCTGGCTGCCCAACCTTGCCGCGTGGCACCGTCCGCTCGATCCTAAGGGGAGAAGATAGCGACCGATCGGGCAGAATCCTGGAGCATACCAATTCGATATGAACCGCATTGCGATGACCGGAAATCGAAAAGTGATCGACAGCGGTGGTCCACCAGCAATGAGCCGCCGAGAGAATACCCATGTGAATGAGGCAGGAGCAGAGTACGCCCTTGGCCCACGACGGGCGTCCCAGCAGTCGAGTATTGGTGCTTGTGGAAATCGAAATCATGCGTTGTTCATCATTGCCAGCTTCGCGCGCGGCCAGCTTCGCGCGGGCACCTGGCCGAGTACGCGCTACTTCGTCAGGTAAAGCCTGCCATTGGCCGTCACCCGCAAACGATACAGCTCATTTCGGTGCTCAATCCAAACCTCGCGCTGCCCCAGCAGCAACTCCTGGGAGCGGATGAGCCGCGGGCGATCCGAGTTGTTCGCCGACACCTGGTCGGGCGGTTCCAAGTTGGGAGGAACGGGGTCCTGGGAATGCATGCTGCCTGAACTCCAGCAGACCATCAAGGTGACAACCGGCGAAGGTGGCTGAGGACAATCATCGTCGATCAAGTGACGGCGAATGCAGCTGTGCCCAGGGCTGCTGTTTCGGCACCGATCGTGGTCGGCCGACAGAACCAACTGTCGGCGGACCGTCCGGCATGGCGGGCAATTGCCGTCCGGCAAGTGGACTACCTTAGCACGTGGCATGCCATCGGTCTTGGCGAGTCGAGCAATCCTGCCGGACGCTGAAAACTGGGTGGCGGGAGGCTGTCGTCCCGCGGGGCCTAAGGCACGGCGCCGATATTTTCGACATTCGCGCTCTACCAAACCGACACGCGCCGACACATACCAGCCACCCCGCCCCGCCTGCCGCACCCCGAAATCTGGGTAAATCGGCAAGACTTCGGCAGGCTCCCCGATCATTACAGAACAAATCACCGGCAGCACCCGAAGAGGTAGAGGTACGCTGCCCGAATGGCCCGAGCGATCTAGCCGCGTCGCGATGAGCGCCCGAGCCATTCTCGAATTGGGAAGCCACGGATGTCCATCAGATTCTCCCGCGCCCTGTCCACCCTCCTGTTGTTCTGTGCACCTGTTCATCTTCCAACAAGCCTGGCAGCCGACGCCATGCGCCCCGTCGCTGTTCCGCAGCAGGACGAGTCGCGTGGGACGCTGCCACCTATCACCGTCCGGCCACCTGTGGAATCCCCGTCCGAACCGACGCCGACAGCGCCGCCCGCTGCGGCTTCAGGCGTCGATTCATCGGAGGGCTTGTTCTCGGCCAATTTCCCGTCGTTGGCCGACCAGTGGATCGGTGGATCAGCGTTGGATCCGGCCGGGCTTAACAGCCTTCTCCGGTCCGAGCAATCCCTGTTTGACATGCCACAGCTCGCCACAATCATCGACCGACAGAAACTCGATGAACGCATGTCGTCGAACATGTTTCGCGCATTGCAGGACGAAGTTGGCGTCACGCTGCAACAGACCGGCAATGGCCAGCTATCCCCCTTCATCCGCGGCCTGACGGGTCAACAGATCCTGATCCTGGTGGACGGCATACGCGTGAATAACAGCGTGCTGCGTGCGGGCCCGAACCAATACGCGGCCACGTTCGACCCGGGCATGATCGAGCGGATTGAGGTGGTGCGTGGTGCGGAGTCGGTACTATGGGGAAGCGACGCTGTGGGGGGTGCCATCAACATTGTGACGCGCGGCGCCAACCCACGACAGGGAGATTACTCGACCTTTTCGTTTCAGCAGTATGTCGGGTCGGCCGACTGGTCATCTTACTCGCGTGGGAACATCGAAGGCTGGGTGGGCCGCTCCGGCATATTCGCCGGCACGTCGTACCTCGACACGCACGACCTGGATATTGGCGGCGGCCTGGGACGTCAACCGGCCACCGGTTACGACCAATATTCCGGCGACATCAAATTCAATCGTCTGCTCGGCGATACACTGCTCTTGACCGTCGCGCTGCAGCATTTCGAACAGAACGATCTGGCTCGCAGCGACCGCTTCCTGCCCTTTGTGCTCGGCCCGGCACCCAACGGCACTTCGGCTATTCAACGTCCCACCTATTTCGATCCTCAGCAGCGCGACCTGGCGTACATTCGGCTGCAGGGGACTGCCGACACCGAGAACTGGCTGTACGACGCGTTCAGCGCCACCGTCTCTTACTCGCTCACCAAGGAAGGGACAACGACTGACCGGTATGGCAGCAATGCGAGCAACGCCGTGCCAACACGACGAGAAATCGGTGAGTTCACCGACGATATGCTGGGCGTGAACGTGGCCTTGGTAAGGGACGCGGAGGAACTGGGTAAGTTGACCTGGGGGGGCGAGTATTATTACGAAGACATCGATGCCAGCCGCGTACGTATCAACAATCCCACTGTCCCGGGAGCAGTTGCCACTCCTACCGATCCTCAGTACCCGGATGATTCGTTGGCCGATCGCGTCGGCGGCTTTCTCAGCTGGGATGTGCTGGTGACCGAGCGATGGTCGGCCAACGCCGGCGTGCGGTACGAGAACCTGAATGTCTCGTCGACTCCCAACTTCGAGACGATCGGCCCGCTGCATTTCACCCGCACTTACCAGGACTGGATCGGCAGTGTCGGCCTGGGCTACGAACTCACCGACGAATTGCGGCTTGTGGGGGGCGTCTACGAAGGGTTCCGCGCCCCCACGATCGACGACCTGACGGCCAACAAGGTGGCTCTGCAAGACGTCCAGACAGTCCCCCGCATCGGCGACCTGAACATCGAACCGGAGCATTCGCGGACGTACGAGGTGGGCGTCAAATACAACAGCGATCGAGTTCGCTTCCAGGTCTATGAGTGGTGGACGGATTTCGAGAGTTTCATCGGGCGAGAACTGATCGCCGGTAACCAGTTTCTGGCCAGCCAGCAGGCTTATCTCAACGGCACCGAGGCCTATGGCGAATACCTGTTCGACCCGCACTGGTCGGTGTACGGCAACTTCGCCTACACGTACGGGCGCGTCCGAAACACGGGCGAGCCATTCTCACGCATTCCGCCTACCCAGGGAATCGTGGGCCTGCGCTGGCGCGACAACGAGCGGCTGGCTTACATCGATGTCTATACCTGGCTGGTGCGTCGACAGGATCGCTACAATTCCGCCAACGATGCGGACGTGCGTTTCATACCTGGCGGCACACCAGGTTACGCAACACTCAACCTGCGTGTCGGCCGAGCGTTGGGAGCATGCGATCGTCATCGCGTGAGCCTGAGCCTGGAGAACATCACGGACAAGTATTATCGAGTGCTCGGCTCAGGTGTCGACGGGCCCGGCTTCAACGCCCTGCTCGGCTACGAATTGGTTTACTAATTCGCGTGGCACCGTCCTGATGCGCACGGAAAAATCCGCATTCACATTCGGCAACCCGAAATACCGAATCAACTCGAACCGTCCAAAATCACGATCACGGCGGCCAGGCATCGCGTTCTCGGCGGGCCGGCGCGACGACAAGTGGGTGCGAGTCGTTTCGGTGGTTTGCCTGGCGGAATTCCTGCTTGCTTCGGAGTTCACGCAGCGCATCACGGATTCCGGGCCCGGCAGGACTCTCACCCCCACCCCCTCCGGCTCGGATACGGGGTTGGTTCCAGGACGCACTTGCCTCTCGGTACCCCTACCACTCTCGTTCCAGTTCGCCTGTATTGGCAAGCAGAGGTAGTAGGATTTCATTCCCGTGACCATCGCGGTAGACTGGTTGACGAATCAGGCTGCAACTTATTGTCGCTGCAACAGATCGTCCTTCGGAGGAAAGCCATATGAAGCATTATGTCGCGAACAAGGTCGTCATCATTACAGGCGGTTCCTCCGGATTCGGGTTGGAGGCCGCGCGCATTCTGTTGGAGATGGGTGCCAAGGTAGTCATCAGCGGACGCAACCAGGATCGGCTGGAGAGCGCCAAGCAGGATCTCGCATCGGACTCGCTATTGGCTGTCCAGGCGGATGCGACCTCGACCGCCGACTGCCAGAGACTGATCCAAGCGACGTTGAGCCGCTTCGGCCGCTTGGATGTGCTGGTCAACAACCACGGTGCTGGCGTGAAGATCACCGAAGTTGAAAACTTGAGCGACGAGGATATCCACACGATTCTGGATATCAACCTCGCTTCGGTGATCAAGGGCTGCCAGGCGGCGGTCAAGGTGATGAAGCCCCAAGGGAGTGGTCATATCGTGAACGTCTCCAGCGGCTGCGCACATTACTCGTGGCCTCAGTGGGCGACCTATACGGCCGCCAAGGCAGGTCTCGTGGGCTTCACGCGCTGCTTGCATAAGGAGATGACTCTGTGGGGTGGCAAGGCCACCAGTTTCGTGCCCGGCGCGGCACGCACCGGTTTCTGCGAGGCGGCCGGCATCGATTCCGGTTGGCTGGACGGATACCCGGATGGATACGACTTCGCCCGCACCCTCGTGCACTGCATCGATGTCCCCGAGCATTGCGTGATCGACGAAGCCATCATCTGGGGTACAAAGCAGGTCCGGGAAATGTTGAATCCCTACTAAATCGCGCGGCGCCATCCAGGGTCACGATGTGACTCTGCCTGGCTCACGACAAGTTGAATGACACAGGTTGGCTAAATCCAGGAGCATCGTCATGATCTCGACCAACGACCGGCACGTCATGCGCGAACTGGCTGAGAAGTGGCTGCAGTGGTCAGCCGCTCCGATCATGGAGCAACGAAAGCGGCTCTGGAAGGACGTGCACGACCTGAAGGCCCAGCGGCCAGTCATACTTGTCGAAACCGATTGGATCGAAGACTACGTGACGGACGACGAGTTGGCCTGCGTGGACCCGTTCTTGCGCAGCGTGGAGCGCAGCATGCGGGTCAAGCTGCGGCAAGCCGAAGAACTCGACGACGACATCGTGATCGAGCCCTACTATCAACTCGGCTGGCGCATGGACTTCTCGGATTACGGTGTGCCGGTCGAGATCCAATCGGCTGCGTGCCCGCAGAAATCCATCGCCTATCGATTCAGTTTCCCGATCGCCACGCCGGAAGATGTCGGGAAGCTCAGGCCGCGGACCATGGCCGTCAATCGAGTGGAGTCCGTGCGCCGCAGGGACTTGTTGGCCGACGCGATCGGTGACATCCTTCCCATCAGACTCGGAAACTTCGACCCCTTCGTCTACGAATTCGATGTCGGGGAATTCGGGGACGTGGGGTTCACGGGAAACTTCTTCTTCGGGTTGACCTGGCAGGTCTACCGATTCATCGGCAACGAGGGATTGCTCTACTGGGTCTACGATGCGCCGGATGCGATCCACAAACTGATGTCGTACATGCTGGACGATCGCATCGCCATGTTCGACTTTTTCGAGCGGGAAGGACTGCTGGCCCTCAATACCGACAGCCAGATGGCCGGCCCGCGCATGTATGGATACGTGTCTGACTTGCCAGATCCCGACAGCCAACAGAAGGTCGAACTGAAGCACCTGTGGGGCTGGGCCGAATCACAAGAGGCCGCGAACATTTCGCCGGCGATGTACGACGAATTCGTCCTCCCCTATCTGGCAAAATTGAGCGAGCGGTTCGGACTGATCTACTACGGTTGTTGCGAGCGTGTGGACGACCGGCTCGAATCGATCATCAACGCTATTCCCAATCTCCGTTGCGTCTCGGTTTCGGGCTGGTCCAATTTCCAACGCACGGCGGAATTGCTGGGAAACAAATACGTCTATTCACGCAAACCAGTTCCGGCACACATCAGCGGATCATACCCCCACTGGGACCTGCTGGAAAAGGACATGCGGGACACCTATGCGGTCACCAAGGAGAGCAATGTCGAGATTCTCTTTCGCGACATCTATACCCTCAACGGCGAACGGGCGCGGCTGCGCCGCTGGGTCGACATGACCAAATCGATTTTCCAGATTTAGCACGTCAGACAACATCCTGCGCACACGGGACCCACATCCTCTGAATCCGTGGACCGAAGACGCAGATGCCAGACCAATTCGTACCTATTAGGCCGTTGGCCGTAGATGACCTGTCGGAAAGGCAGAGACCGAACTCGCCCCTCTTGTTCGCCACGGGGATTTCCAGTTGCGGATGTCGAATTTCGGCCGAGTCGCCTACTTCGGCGTCTTCCCGGCACCCTTCTCACGCGCCGACAGATTTCCCAACATGTGCTTAATGTCATAAGCACCGCGTATCGCTACGTAAACGGTGACCGTCGAGTACCAAACCAACACGGCCAATGTGAGGCAGCCCCAGAAAGGGTGATTACTGAGCATTGCATAAGGGTTCATGGCCTGTCTCCTTGGGGAGTGGGAGCGGCGAGCAAAGTCGCGAAGAGGGGCTTGAGCAGCGACCCGACGATCATGGCCGTCCCCGCAGCCAGGAATGTGCTGATGACGACCAAGTGGTCACCCACATGGTGCTTGACCCAACCTTCCATCGCCGGAGTTCCATCTTTCAGAATCTGCACGCCTGCCTCATCGAGCATTGGCACCTTGATAAACAAGTTCAACGACAGTGCCAACACGGGCAACACGGCTCCCACCACGATGGCGGCAATGGCCCCCCAATTGTTAGCTCGTTTCCAATAGCAGCAGGCGATCAGCAAAGTCGACATACTGGCCAGATAAATGGCTCCGGTCGTCTGAAGGTACTCCCACAGATTTCCTTCCAGCTTGTACCACAGACCCCAGAAGAGCAGGAACAGACCGATGATCGCCACAATGCAGCGGTTCCACAGGATTCCTCTCTTTTCGGACCAGCGCGTCTTGCGGAACGGCGCCAGAATATCGTTATAGATGACACTTCCCCAGGTCAGCATGTAAGACGAATCGGTCGACATATCGGCTGCCAGCATAGCGGCCACGAGCACCCCCATCATGCCGGTCGGCACGATCGTGGCGAGGAAATAGGGCATGGCGAACAGCGTGCCGTCCTGCTCCCCAAACTGCAGTCCGATCTTATCCACCACGCTCGGCTCGATCATGACCAGAGCCGCCATCCCCCACAGGCCCGGAATGATCCAGCGACAGATGAAGAAGAAGGCGGTACCCGTGTAGACTCGCCGCCCCGTCTTGCTGTCCTTGGCCGACAACAGGCGCGCAATGCAGGTCTGCCATGTCAGCACGGCAGCGGTGTTAATGAAGACGTTGGACACCACAAACGCCCAACCGAGGTCCTTGGCTACGAAAGGATTGAAGCCCCCTTCCCCGTATTTCAAGTCGACCGTGTCGACGATGCGATCCCAGCCGACCTGGCTCAAGACAAGGAACGTCACCACCAGCAAACCGACGCTCATCACAATAAACTGCACGAAGTCGGTCACCAACACCGAAAGCATGCCGCCCATGATCGTGTAGGTCGCCACCCCCACCAACAACACGGTCATGGCGATTTCCAGGTAATTCACGTTCAGTCCGCAGCACACGACCAGGAACTGGCCACCTACCCGCAGGAACACTCCCATATTGAGCAATCCGCCCAGCACGATGACGACGCCGGCGAGCCAGCGGACAAATTTGCCATAGCGCTGTTCGAACAATTCCGGAATGGTGATGGCTCCCGAATCGCGCAAGGGCTTGACACAGAACCCCGTCCAGCCCACCACGAACATCGCCACCGCGTTGCAGATACCCGGAATCGCGCCGGTGAAGCCGCGTGTATAACCCGCCTGGGCGGCATACATGCATGTCACGATCCCGAATTCGGTGGCCGCCAACGACGCGATCCCCAGGAACACGTTCATTTCCCGGCCGGCCACCAGGAAGTCGTCCACCCGCGAGACGTATTTGCGCACCATGATGCCGGCCACCATGGTCGCCAGCAGATACATCCCGACAATGCTGCCGTCCATCCAACTAAAGTGTGTCATGGGCTCGGCTTCCCGACAGTTTGCAACAGAAACGTGGTGAAGAAACCACGGAAGGACCTACGAACAAATCGGCGGCGAGGGTACCGGGCCGAACTCGCTGCTCGCGTCTGTCTCTCAGCGAATCCGGGCCCGCCGTGGAAGTCGTCCCGGAATCCGTCGCCATACTGCGTTCCAGCATCGCGACAATTCGTCAGGCACGTTTCCACAACGCTTGGCCATTGTCCGTTTCCTCGTCGGTCATTTCAATCGGGCATGGCGCGACTTTGCGAAAACACTTGCCCGTCCCTGCCATCCGCACAATCGTCAAGGTCCCCGCCCCCGGGGCGGTACGCAGCGGCGGGATGACCAGACCTTCCGACGCGGCTCTCCTGATTCGCGACCGCGGTTACAGACTGTGCGACACGACCAGGTTCTCGTCGCCAGCAGAACCTGCTTGAGGAGTATTGGCGACGCGATGGCGCGACTCGCGAGACGGACGGTGGTCTGCTCCGCGCCGGCTCGTTAGTCCGGTTTCTCGGGATCCAGCTTGATCCACGAGCGCAGGACGGGGCGATGGCGGATAAGCTCGTCGCCCAACGCAGAGAGAAAACTGAACCCTACCGGGACCTGCCGGGTATCCCACATGCCCGTGAGGACGACGTCGGCCGCCGACTGGCCGACCTCCGGGCCGCCGTCCGCAACAGCATCGTGCGGCCACTCGGTCAAGCGAACGGCCGTCCAGTCCCAAGGCAATCCCTCCGCTCGGTCGTCCGGCAGGTCGGACAGGTACGTCACCGTGCCGTCGGCGGAGATCAGTCGCGCATCACCCCAGTCGGCATAGTCTTTGTCCTGCCCGTTGACCGCGTCATCCACCACCAGGCGCAGCACCTGTGCCTTCGTAACGTCAATGCGCAGCGATTGGGCCGGATCCTTTCCAGTCCTGGCCATGACGTTGAATCCGTAGAGGGTGGCAACCTGTCCCTGGCTCTCCTCGCCGATGCTGGCTTTGACTACATCACCATGTCTCACGAGGCCATCCACGCAGACCTTGAATCGAACGGCACCCCCTCCTTCAGCAATCGAGTCAATGCCAACGTCTGTGCGAAACTCGACGAATCTACCGGCCAGTGCATAGACCAGTTCGCTGACGCTGTGCGTGCCCAGCCCCTTCGCATAACTGCGATCGCCAATCCGCAGCGGAGTCTGGTTGACCGATTGATCGAAACGCAAATCCCCGTACGCCTGATACACATGACGCAACCCCGGTCGCACTTCGCGCTGCTGCCACAGCTGGTTGTTGAATTGCTGGTTGTAGACCAACTGGCGAGGCCCCTGCCAGAGACTGACCAGCTGGTAGTCGGTGGCCGGAGCATCTCCAATGAACTGACCGCGGGATTCCGATCGCAGAGGCAGGTCGATTTCCACTTGGATCCGATCACCGGCCTGCCACTGCGTCTCGCACACGAGCCAGCCGCCGTCAGCGCGAAAAGGAACACGATCGCCCCCCGCGTGCGCCTGCATGGTGCGGCTCCAAGCAGGCTGGCGAATCCGCAACGGAAATGAAACTGGACGTTCTGGTGCCAGCGTAATGCTGACTTTGCCATCTGCGGGGTAGTTGGTTTCCAGTGTAATTTCCACCGAGGTGCCAGCGACCACCAACCGGGTCTTGGACGGGTAGAAGAAGCTGACGAACACTGCCTGGCTGTCGCTCGTGCAGATGTACTGCGCGATTTCCGTGAGCGTGCGTGTCCCGTGCATCGCGCAGCAGAATGGCCATGGCGACCCCTCCCGCACGAAATCGATACCCCGGTCGCCACAGAACCCCCCCTCGGCGTCCTGGTCAAACAGCAGATGGTTCAACGCGACTCGTTCGGCCATATCCAAGTACTGTGTATCGCCCGTCAACCGCCACAGATCCAGGTTCAATCCGAGCCAGTCGCAGACACTACAGCCTTCGTCATACCAATAACACAGACTTTTCCCCTGCGCGTCGCCCAGATGTTCCACGATCCCGCCCCCAGGCCACATCACCCGGTCGCGAAAGAACGCGTATTGCTCCCGTACCTTTGCCTCCAGCCGCTGGCGAGTCTCGGCGGCGTCCGCGGAGCGTGGTTCGTCTGGTCCGAGCGCGTCAAGTTGCTCGCAGATGGCCACAATCCCGCGCAGTGACAGCAGGTAAGAGTGCGTATGCTGACTGTGCGAATTCAATGGCGGGATCGATTCGGCGACGCGCACCGCAGTATCCAGGTACTTCCGCTCGCCTGTCGTTTCATAGAGTTGCTCCAACGCCTCCGTGGCAACCCACCAGAACGAACTCGGCGTGCCCGAGGCGGCCGAGCGGAAGTAGTCACTCTCGTAGTACTCTCCCAACATGCGGGCGGCAGCCAGGTAATGCGAATCGGCATTACGAAACCGATGCGCCCAGATCAACCCCAACATGGCGCGGGCGTTACCGAACCACAGCCCGGCCCCGGCATGGTACGCTCTGGCTTCCTCCGTTTGTGGAAGTCCGTTGGGAAACGAGCCATCGCGAACCTGATGGGCCAGCAGACCGAACCCGACTTCATCGAATCTTTGCGTGGATGGCCGGCCGAGCAGCAGGGAAGTGCGCGAGTAGGCTTCCAAGGTACGGCCAGGCCAGTCGCCTCCCCACATGCCCCACGAATGGTCATTGGTCAGCATTCGTTCGAAACCGCTCCACAACTGCTGACGAGTGGCCCGATCCAGATAGCCCACGGCGCGCACTACTCGCCGCTCAAGATCACCCTGGACCCGCACCTCCTGCAAGGGGGTCGGGACGACCTGCTGCACCACGTCGGACGCACGAACCAGTCCTGTGAAAGTTGAGAGGAGCGACACGCTCAGAAGGAATCCGTTCGGCAGGAGTCTCATAGTGGGCCTTGTTTCGGCGAAGTCGCTAATGGGACTGTAAAATTTCCCATCCAGCATAACCGAACGGCGAGCCCACAAACAAGCAACCCAAGCCTGAACAAGCGACCAACAGCCACCGGTCCATTGATATCGCGAACAGACCTGAAGGAAAGATCAGCGTTCGCGTCACTCGCAAGACCGAGCAGCAGCATAGGCCCACGCATCCCCACGCGCACTCCTGGACTCACCTATTTCGACAGCAGGTTTTCCAATCGTTTTGCAGAGAGTTGATTGCAGTCGGCGCACGATCTGGGTTCGATGCCCTGAAAATCCGCGTGGTGCGAGTTCTGATAGTCGACCAATACCCAGTCGCCAGCACGGTTGCATAAGATCAAATGGACGTGGTTGGCCACCTTCTGCCCGTCCGCTGTGGGGCTCAGCCCGTAGTCGGCCAGAAGGGCATACTCCGTCGCTGGCGGATTGTCGCGGACGAATGCCCGAAACTGGCGAGCGGTATCCCAGAGGACCTTCTGCTCGTTAGGGTCTCCTTTCACCTCCAACTGCGGAACCTGCGCGGACACTTCCGCTTGGCAGATACCTTTCTCATTGAGCAGCTTGACCAGATCGGCAGCACTCGCGTCGTCCGATCCGGTCCAGAGATGCACGGGGTAGATGGTCACTGTGCTGGACGATATTTTGCCCTTCTCCGCCTCAAGCCGCTTGGCCAGGGCAACCAACTCATCCTGGGCCGGAAGGCCTGATCGCTTCCTCATCAAGTCCGCCATTTTGCCTTGCGGCGCATCTTTGCGCATCGGATCAGCCAGTTTCCAGACGGTGCCCAAGCGTTCCACCACGAACAGACTGGCAGTCATCGGGTTCTTCGGCTGAATCTTGCTTTGGGCAAATTCCTGCTCTTTCGCGCTCTCGCCGAGAACCGGTTGGCCTGACTTGTCGACGACGATCGTGCGGATCTCACTGATGCCGACACCAGGTGTTCCGAAGATCTGGGCAAAGACCGCATATTGCGTTTGGAGCTGTTGATCGGCGACAAACCGCCCAAATGCCGTTCCCAGTTCCGCCACATCGGCGGTGTCCGGCGGCGTGAACGGCGTCTCGCCCATCTCGACCCGCTCCATGCCGGCTCGCTCCAATTGCAACCCCACGACTTCGGCGATCCGCTGCGGAATGGCGGCAGAGATATTTTCAGAGGGTGATATCACCACCGGATAAACCGTCACCGACTTAGCTCGATCCGCGTCGTCAGCCCCCCGCAAGGCAGCTCCCAACGAAAGGAAGAAACACAGAGCGACTGGTACAGATAGACATTTCATCGAACTGCTCCTTGGTGCGTAAAGGATGCGATCGACCGCGACTCCCGTCTGGAACAGCCCCCCCGTTTCGGCAGGGCGATACTGCCGCAACAGGATGGCGAAAGGGTGAGAGAATGCGCGGTTGTTGTGGTTGTCCACCGAACAACGCAGGAACCGCCTCCACGCCGACAGAGAAACTTGACAAAATCGTATCCGTTCAGCTGTCTGCCGTAAATTAGCCGACGGAAACAGAGGAAGTTGCACGATTGGTGCGGCGGCGCGGGCAACAACGGATGACAAGATTACTGTGTGCAGGACCTGCGTTTGGTGTGTGAGGCATCGCGTGTGGCCAGGACGACATTTGCGCAGTAGTGCGACAAGACCCGGCCCTGTCTGATACGATGTTGAAAATGCACGCGGACTTCGATAGCGTTTATGTTCGAGGTCCCCAGGAAATCAAGCAGGCGGATGCGGATGGCCCGGGTCGGGTACGGCAATCGCGGCTGAACGGTGATCGGTGACATCCGCGCGCAGATGCTCCTAGACGCGTGGGCATGGGCACGACGAGCCGTCAACACGCCAGGACGAACTTCTTATCGAGTGCGGCCAGTGGCCGCGGAGAGGTAACGACAATGACGAATTCCATGCGAGCGATTGCGACGTGGACGATCTTGTGGTGGGGCGGGCTGTCCTGGGGAGCGGCACCGTCTGCTGAATTGAACTTGGTCCTGCAGGCCCCCATCGCGACCTGGGACGAAGCCGTGCCGCTTGGCAACGGCCTGATGGGCGGTCTGTTGTGGGGCGAGCTGCACACGATTCGGCTGTCGCTCGACCGCGGCGACCTGTGGGACGAACGGCCGGCCGGCGAGAAGGAATGGTGGAGAACACGCACCTTCGCCAAAGCAGCGGGACTGATCGCGAAGCAGGAATTCGACACTGTCAACAACTGGTGGGACAGCCCTTACAACGGCGTCACACCCACGAAGTTGCCAGCGGGGCGTTTGGAGATTACGCTCGACGAGACACAAACCATCGAGCGATTCGAACTAAGTCTGGCTACTGCCGAGGGGTTCGCGCACCTGGCGGGGCGAGGGAAGCTCGAGGTCTTCTTCAGCGCGGCGGAACCGGTCGCGTTGCTGCGGATTCCCGGACCCGCACCGCAGGCCATCCGTCTGCTCCCTTCGGGAGCCCGTCCAGAGGGCGGCGACACGGGTCCGAGCAGCGGAGGCGCGGTCAGTCAGCTGGGTTACCCACCGGCGACACATGGCAGCGAGGGGGCCGCCACCTGGTATGTCCAGGAAGCGGCCGATGGTCTGAAGTACTGTGCGTGCGTCGCGAGCCGGCAGACAGACGCGGATACACTGTTGGCTGTCGCAGTAACCTCGACAAACGACGCGGCCGATCTGCTCAGCCTGGCGCGGACTCGCTGTGCAACCGCGCTGGAACTGGGTTATGAGGCGATGCGAGCGCCGCACATTCACTGGTGGGACACGTTCTGGAATCAATCGTCGATTACGCTCCCCTCCGCGGAGCTCGCGATTTCTCGACAATACCATCTCGTGCAGTATTTCTACGGGGCGGCCTCGCGGCGCGGTGCGCCGCCGATGCCGCTGCAGGGCGTTTGGACTGCCGATAACGGAGGACTGCCCCCGTGGAAGGGCGACTATCACAACGACCTGAACACGCAGATGACTTACATCGCCTATCAAGCCGCCGGTCACTCGGACGAAGGACTGGCATATCTCGATTACCTGTGGAATCGGCGCGACGTGTTTGCGCGATTTGCTCGCAATTTCTACGGTACCCCAGGACTCGCCTGCCCCGGCGTCATGTCGCTGGCCGGTCAGCCGCTGGGCGGGTGGGGACAATACAGCTTGTCCCCCACGATGAGCGCCTGGAGTGCACATCTGTTCTACCTGCACTGGCGTTACACGGCGGACGATGAGTTCTTGCGGGAGCGTGCCTATCCCTGGTGTTCCGAGGTGGGAAACTGCCTGCTGGGCCTGCTCCAAAGGGGAACCGACGGCCGGTTGCAGCTGCCGCTCTCCTCGTCCCCGGAAATCTTCGACAATGGTCCGCGCGCATGGCTCCAGCCGAACTCGAACTACGACCTGATGTGCCTCAGGATGCTCTTCCTCTCCCTGCAGGAAATGGCTGACGCCCTGGACAGGCCGGAGGCAGCGGAGCGCTGGCAGACGGCCGCCGAGGGGCTCGGCGACTTCCACACGGACGCCAATGGCCTGTTGTTGATCGACGCCCATACCCCCCTCCCCTCCTCGCACCGTCACCTTTCGAACATCATCGGCCTGCATCCGTTCAATCTGATTACGTGTGAGGGAGGTCCCCGGGACGCGCAGCGCATTGAGGCATCGCTGGCACAATGGGATGAGCTGGGTACGTCTGCCTGGTGCGGCTACAGCTTTTCGTGGATGAGCTGCCTGCGGGCGCGAGTGGGAGATGCGGAAGCGGCGCTGCGACATCTCGATATCTTCTGCAAGGCGTTCGTTCTTCGCAACGGCTTCCACGCCAACGGCGACCAGACGCGAAGCGGCTACTCCAATTTCCAGTACCGCCCCTTCACGCTCGAGGGGAACTTCCTGGCAGCTCAGGCCGTCCAGGAAATGCTGCTACAGAGCTGGAGTCCGACGCCCGGCCGGCGGGACACGGAGATCATCCGTGTCTTCCCTGCCACTGCCGAGCGATGGCGCGACGTCGCGTTCACCGACTTGCGGGCGGAGGGGGGCCACCAGGTCTCGGCCCGCCGCGAGCAGGGTGCAACCACGTGGCTGCGGGTCGTCGCCGGCCAGGATGGCATGGTCCGGATCCGCGACAATTTCGCTGGCCGGCGGCCCCAGTGGAACCGCGCGGACGTGCAGCACGTGGGGGACAGGTTCGAAATATCCCTGCGCAAGGGCGAATCGGTCGAGGCGAAACTGGATGGGGAGATCTAGGGGACGCCCGGCTCGGCCCAGGTCACATACCATCGCCGGCAATGGGCACGGATGGTAAACCGCCGCTGCGGAACCATTCTCACAGCGGCGCAGCACTCCAGACATTTCTCATGGACTGACAAAGATCCGGCATTCGCGCGCCGCCATTTCCAGCGGCAGGTTTCGCTCCCCGTCGGTGGTTGCCGCGGACGTTGCGCCCGTCGCGGGATCAAGCACGACCCATGCACCGTCCCGCGGCACACGCATGGTTCCCGCGTAGGGCTGCTGCCCGACGTTTACCAGCAGCAGGATCTGGCGTCCGTCCCTGACAAACCGTCCCAACGCGATATGTGGTGATGCCGGCTCGATCCATTGCTCCGGGCGAAGCCGTTCTCGCAGGGACTCCGGCGTTGCCGTGGCCCAATCGCTGCCATCGCGAAACACCCGACCTCCCTGCTTTTCGAATCGTTCCACAACGGCCGCCGCATCAGAGGGCAACTGCGCGTCTTGCGGCAGCAGCAGGGCGCGATAACGCTGACTGCCAATTGTCAGTGCCCCGTCGGCCTGCACCTGGGAGGTCGCAAGTTTCTCATGGTCGATCAGTGTCAGGGGGATCTGGTTGGTTTGGAGCATTTGCCCGAGACGCTGGAAGGACTGGACCAACTGCTGGGCTCGTGGCGTCTGGGAGGTGAGCTGCAGTGGTTCGGCCACCGGCAGATACTCGGCCCACAAATCGTAAATCGGGTAATAGAGCAGCGTATGCGGTTCGGGCGTGGCAGGCTTCAGGATGGCGTTGAGCCGTCCCACGAAGTCACCGTACTGTCGGTATTGCTCGGCCGAGCGGTCGAGCGTGCTGTAGTAGAGCGTGAAGTCGGTGACGTCCCAGGCTGCCTGCCAGGCTGCCGTGGCCTGCATTTCGGGCACGCCAACCGGGCCCGCGCCGCTCATCTTCTGGCTGAAGTCGCTCACTTCCGTCATCACTCGGCGACGGCCATTGAGCCGCCCGGCAGAAGCCGGCAGCGCGGCCGTCAGCCAGCCGCCGTGCATCACCGCTTCGGGATCCGAGTTGAGCAAGTCGAGGCCGGGAATTTGCATGCGTCCCAGACACTTCAAACCATTCCCTTCCAGCGGCACGTGATGCAGTATCGCCTCTTCCCACAGGCTGTGTCCCGTAGAGGCGACACCGCGCTGTTCACACCAGCGTTCGAGCGCTCCGAAGTAGCGATCCGCGATCAAGTCGGCTACCAGGGACCAAAACTGCCTCCGCACGCGGCGGTCGTCCTCCCCCTGGCCGGTAAACAGGCTGCGACGCTGGGCGAGCAGATCCTCGCCGTAGCGTTCCCGATATCGCTCCGGCATGTCGTAACACCATGGCACGCGAGGGAGCAATTTCGCACCGGGATCGATGGGATCGACCACCTTGACTCGTTGCCGCACCTCCTCCGGAATCTGTCCGATGTTGACGGCGATCAGCGACGGTTCGTCGGTGAACATTGCCTGGATCGTGTTGCCGAAGAAAGGCTTGAGCCGCTGGTAGTAGGCGTTGTGCGTCACATCGATGAAGCAGGATGCAGCTCGATCGTCCAGCAGGTTCGCGTAGCGCCGGGCGGCGTGGTAGTTGTTGCTCGCATGCGTGTGCTCGTACGCGGCACGCAACAGGAACGGATCTTCCCGTGATGCATCGTAGGCCAGTTCCTGGGCCTCGAGTTCCCGGTCCCGCGCCAGTACCAGCCCGCCTGCTCCACCACTGGGATAACC
The DNA here is from genome assembly GCA_963802295.1 of uncultured Planctomycetota bacterium. GTDB lineage: Bacteria > Planctomycetota > Planctomycetia > Pirellulales > Pirellulaceae > JAJRVM01. The sequence goes on from CAWDIM010000029.1 coordinate 478,772, forward strand.
CAGCTCGTCATAGATCCACACCACCAGGCCCAGAGCATGGCACGCCTCGATCGCCGTGACCAGCTTGGACCAATGCTCCTCCGACTGCAGGTAGTCCCGAAAAGAAACGTTGCAGACCAACCCTCCCAGGCCGCGCTGTTGGTAATACTCGAGCCCTTTGCGGGCAATGCCATCGGGTGTTCCGTCCGGCAGCAGTTGGTTCATACCTTCCGGCAGTCTTCCGGCCAGGTCGACCTCGTGCACGATCTGCAGCGGTCGATCGGATGCCGCAGGCGACGCCCAGGCGGACTGCCATGCTGACGGGAGCTGGACAGCGGAATCATCGGCGCGCGTTGGCGATCCGACGAGCACCAGGAAGAGCAGAATCAACGCGCAGGTCGACTTCATGGAAGAGTTCCTTTGGGGCAGGCGTTGTCTTCGGGCAAGACTGCTCTCAGGATAGCCGTTGGCGCAGCGGCCTGAAAGAGGCGTTACTAATACCAGCGAGCGTTTGCTGTGCGATACGCGGAGAACTGCGAAAAGGCTCACTTATGGAGTTTCCTGTGCCGTTGCGTTATGCTTACGCACGGGCGAAGGTTTTTCCGTTCCTTCAGAAGCAGACGATCAGTTACCGGCACCGCGGGACAAAGGGAGCAACATGTTGATTTGCATGCGTAACGTGGTGATCGTGCTCGCGGTAGCCGCGACGACGGAGTGCGCATTCGCGGAGGGGTTCCGCGGCATGAGCTACATCGATAACGGGACGATCCGTGTAGGGGTCAATCTCGATATTGGCGGGGCCATCACCTACGTCTCCCCGTCAGACTCGAACGAGAATATCATCAACAGCCACGACTGGGGGCGGCAGGTACAGATGTCGTTCTACTCAGGACCCACGCCGTTCGTCCCAAACGGCAAGGAGCCCAGCCCGACGTGGCGTTTCCTCGGCTGGAACCCCATCCAGGCGGGAGACTGCTTCGGCCATGGATCGAAAGTCATCGCCTGCGAAAACGATGGAAAGACGCTGTATGTGAAGTGCATTCCCATGCAATGGCCGCTCAACAACGAGCCGGGAGAATGCGTTTTTGAGTCTTGGATCCGTCTGGAGGGCAACGCGGCCCAGGTGCGGAGCCGGATCAACAACGCACGCTCGGACAAGACCCAGTATCCGGCGCGGGGGCAAGAGCTGCCAGCGGTGTACACCAACGGGAACTACTACCGTCTCTTCACCTACGCGGAGAACGCGCCCTTCACGGGCGGGAACCTGCGGCAAATCACGAAGGTTTGGCGAAGCGGAGCGCCGGACCAGGTGGAGGGCGGACCATGGGACCACTGGTACGCCACGGAGAACTGGGCGGCGTTAGTGCGGGACGACGACTTTGGCCTGGGCGTGTGGTCGCCAGGGACCTACACCTTCGTGGGCGGCTTCGCGGGCGAGCCGGGCCAGGGCGGCCCCAAAGACTCGCCGACCGGCTACATCGCGCCCATCCGCTCGGAAATCCTCGATCACAACATCCAATACACTTACGACTACGTGCTGATCGTGGGCCAACTGGAGGCCATCCGCGAATACGTGCGGGCGAACCGCCAGGGGCAGGGCCTGCCCGACTATACGTTTGCAGGTGACCGCCAGAGTTGGACCCTGCGCGGCTGCTCGGACGAGGGCTGGCCGCTCGACGGAGCATGGACCGTGAACCTGGACGAGGGCAAGCCGCTCATCGTCGGTCCGGACGCCTACTGGCTCGCGGCGGACGCGCCCACAGTGTACGTGCGCGCCGCCTTCGCCACGCAGCAGGACGCGGCGGCCCTGGCGTGGGAAGGGCTGGGCGGACCCGGTGGCGAGTGCCGTTTCCCGATTCAGGCCGATGGTGAGATGCGGACCTACGAGGTGACACTGTCGTCAGCTCCGGGCTATGCCGGCGCGTGCAAACGTCTGCTCCTGCGCCCCTCGACGCGGGGAAGCAAGGCGCGACCGTGCGGTTGCAGTATATTGGCGTGCAAACCCCGCAATAGAATGTCGGCAGCGTGCCTCGCGTCGGACGCGGAAGACATACTACTCCCTTTCCTTCTTTCGTGCACAAGTATTCACGCCGAAAGTCGCTGGGGCACTTCAACATCACGTAATCTGCGTTCAACGCTGCTGGTAAGAAACCAATGGGAATGAACGTTGCTCAAGTTCCACGCCTGGCATTGGCGCCGTTTGCCCTGCCATCCGCGACGGTGTTTCGGCCGAATGACCTTCGAGGCTCGAGGCAGTGGGCGTGACGAATTGACTCAGTTCGAGTTTGCTCCATGTCCATCAATGGTCATCAGCCGGAACCGCCCAGCCGCAATCTTCTGCGTGGATCGATCAAGGATGGCTGGAGGAGTCGCCTCCTTTACGCGACATGTGCCGCCGTTGCGGTTTTCCTGGGGTTGGCCTCACGTCGCTACGGCGAGTATCTGCCTCCTTTCATTGCGGAATATGCCGGGGATACGCTCTGGGCCGCGATGGTTTTTCTGGGTGTCGGAGTCTTAGTTCCCGCGTCGCAGTTGTCACATCGCATCGGCATCGCGATTTCATGTGCTTTGGCAGTGGAACTGAGCCAACTCTACAAAGCGCCATGGATCGACGCGATTCGCCAGACAACGCTCGGTGGACTGGTACTCGGGTTTGGCTTCCTGTGGACTGACTTGCTGTGCTACGCGGTCGGAGTTTTCGCAGCTGCCCTACTGGACTATCTGGCCTTTGGGAAAGGCCGACAAGCAGAGCAGACGCCAACCGAGACGGCCTGATAAGCGAGCAGGTTTTCCGCCCAGCCGCGGCGATAGCTGAAGTCCCGTCCGGTGACGGGATCGTAGCCACAGAGAAAGGACCGTTGGACGCAGCGGGACCAGCAGTGATAGGTTGCGACTTCAATCCGCCAACGAGCACGCGTTGGGGCTTTGCACGCGCCAGATTCTGGATTGCTAAGGCCAGCGGCAGCAACAGGGACTCGATCTGCTCCTGCGTGACTTCAATCCGCGCAACATGGCCCGAAGTTTCCACTTCTTTCGCCTGGCCAAGTTCGTGCATGATGCGGTTGACATCGCGCAATGCTAAGCGGCGGGCGTCATCCCCCAGCAAGAGCACCTCCCACAGGAACCAGGGAGAAGGTTTGTCAGCAGGCGTGTTTGACAGGAAGGCCATAAATCCGACCGTGCGAGTTCAGGAAACCGAATTACTTCGGCATGTCGTTTGTTGCCACCGCTGCTCAAGCTAATCGAGCGATGAAGGCTTCGATTTCTTCCTGCAGTTCGGCATGGCTCCGCAGTCCCTGGATCCAACGTTCGGGAATCGCCCGCCACCCCAACGCTGCGCCGAGAATGGCGCCCAGCACCGCGCCGCGGTGACAATTATCGCCGCCCATATTCGTGTTCGCGACCAGGGCGGTTTCGAAATCGTGTGAGTAACGCGCCGCCAGGTACAGCACCGCCGGGAAGGAATGATCAATATAGCATGCTGGGCTGAGCATGCCACCAATCACATGAAGATCGGAAAGCCGATCGCGATTCATCCGCTCGACCACCCGTGTCGCCGGGAACCCGAACGACTCGGCCATGGCGCAAGCCAGGGGTGCAATCCGCGTTGCGGGGTCTTGCAGTAACCCGGACAACAGTCGGCCCAGCGCGAGTGCATATCGTTCCAGTTTGACGCTGCGGTGCGTCAATCGCAGGTGTGCTACGAGCGAATTGACCGCCGCGGCCGGATCCTCTTCCCGCATCGCGGCAACGATCACCGGCGGCAGCGCGACCAAGCCGCCGATCGACGCGGTATCGTGGCCCTCTGCGCCCGCACACCGCTCCGGCGGAACGCCCCGCACGTAATTGGCAAAGAAATCGCGATGATAGGACTCGGCATAGGTATCATTATGGCTGAGCGGAGTCGTCATGAACGCGATGTAGCCTCGCAGAAAATCGCTGCACTCGTATCGTCCGGTGGCGTTCATCGTCCGCAAGAGCACGCGGGCGCACAGCAGATTGAGAGTGTTATCGCCCGGCTGAAGGCCGTAATGGTAGTGTCGGTTGGGTTGGCCCCATAGGTCTTTCTTGCCGTGGAGAATGACGTTGCCGACCACCTCGCCCTCGTGGGAACCACGGCCGGCGGCCCCCGTGCTGGCCAGCCGCATGATGGAACTGGGATGATGCTCCCGCGGTGCCTGATAGTCGCGGATGGTGCCGAAGTCCCGCTGCAGCGCCGCCACGTCGTAGTACCAGTGGACTGGCATGGCCAGCGCATCGCCCACAAACATGCCCCACAGCATGCCACGTACCCGCCGTTGAAGGTCCGATTCACGACGGTGGCTGCCGGCGATGATCGAGATCTTCATGTTCACACTCCAGGCCGACACCCGAACGCGGCCGGCCACAACCAATCAGGAAATCCGAAATCCCACTATCGAAAACCTAAACAAAGTCGAAATCCAAAACGCAAAACCTCCGTTGCGTGCCAAACGCCCTCCGTCGCCAGCTGCTCTCGCCGTCGGCTGATACCGTGCGGGCCCGAAGCGGCTCACCAGCAACAGGAGGTCCGAGTCACGGGCAATAAACGACTCATCTCGCAAAACAAACGCAAGTGCGACAGATTGCCTATCGCACTCGCGTTCCAATGCACTGCCCCGAGATGTTCCCGCAGGGAGTCTCATCTCAGAAAACTAACACACTATTTCTTCTCAGGAGGCAGGATGACCGCGTCGATTACGTGAATCACGCCATTCTTGCAGATGATGTCGGTCTTCAAGACGTTGGCGTTGTCAATCTTCACCTTCCCGTCCTTCACCGTAATCTTCGCTTCAGCGCCCTGGACCGTCTTGGCCTTGGAGAGTTTGACAACATCCGCCGCCAGTACCTTGCCCGCCACGACGTGATATGTCAGCACGGCCGCAAGTTTCTCTTTATTCTCGGGCTTCAGCAGGTCAGCCAACACTTCCTTCGGAACCTTCTTGAAGGCTTCGTCAGTCGGGGCGAAGACCGTGAACGGACCCTTTCCCGACAGCGTCTCGACGAGGTCTGCCGCCTTAACGGCGGTGACCAACGTCTGGAAATTTTCAGCGGCAACGGCGACTTCGACAATCGTCTTTTCCTTCGTATCTGCCGCGTCACTCGACTTCAGTCCAAACAGCGACACGGCGACCACCACCAGCAAACCAGTAAACAACTTCGACATTACGACGACTCCTGTAAAACACCCATCTAGCCATACACACGACGATCAGCTTCTGTCTCTGCCGTGGAACTATATCGGGAGCATGGACGCTGCCAAGTGGAATTCATCAAACTCTAATAAACTCATACTGTAAGTGGAGCGTTCTATGTAGCTGGTAAAGCCGTACCACAATGCCCCTTCTCTGCTGGAAAGGGCGTTTGCTTCGCGTTGCGGCTGACGTGGCAAACAAGGAGGCTTTTCCGGCGCGACATCGGTTGGTAGCGGCAGGCGGAGTTACACTTTGAGTAAGAAAGCTCGATTTCGACAGGAAGGCTTGCCCGTGAAGACAGCACGCTCTACCGTGCCGCCGCGGTGCTCGACTTCCGATATGACATGCAGGAAACGGTGAAAGCCGCCGCCAAGGCGACCGGCATCCCCACGGACTGCATGCTGATCGCAGCGACCCACACGCACTCAGGCGGATCGCTGGTCAGCGCCTTGGGCACTCAAGCCGATCCCGCCTACTGTGAGTTCCTGCCGGGCAAATTGGTCGAGTGCATCACGCAGGCGGCCGGCAATCTGCAACCGGCCCGCATTGGCTGGTCGTCTGAGGACTACGCGGAAGGGGCACATTGCCGCGTGTTCATCCGCCGCCCCGATTGCCTCGATTTCGATCCGCTCGGACGGCAGAACGTCCGCGCGATGATGCATCCAAGCCATCAGAACCCGGAGTTTATCGGGCCGTGCGGCCCGTCCGATCCTCAAGTCTCCGTTCTGGCCGTGCAGACTCCCGAGGGAGAACCGATCGCGCTGTTGGCGAACTACTCGATGCACTATTTTGGCGCCGAGCCGATCTCGGCTGACTACTACGGTGACTTCGTGCGGAACGTTTCCCAGCGACTGGCCGCGGACGACACCTCGTTCATCGCCATGATGTCGCACGGCACCAGCGGCGACCAGGTGGCCGTCCACGTGAATGGAGACGCTCGGCCGATCTTTTCCGGCAAGGTGTCGGTAACCCGGCCGGCCCACAGCCAAGACGTGTTCGTCGGCGGCCGCTCCGACAACTTCGCCAACTTCGAAGGCCGACTGGCCGAAGTGGCGATCTTCGCCGGTTAGCGACGCGCGCCTGCCTTGTTGCTGCTCGCCCGAGCGACGATTCTCACACTTCAGGGAGCTCGTACCCTGCCCGACGAGCCCGATCGTTCCAAGCGTTGGCTTCGTCGTTGTCGATGAAGCGTTCTGACGCCGGGTCGAATCTCAACGTCTCGCCGACCCTGTCCAGATATCGTGTGATGTTGACCAAATGACAGAATGCGACTGAACGGTGTCCGATTTCAATATCGGCGTGTGGCCGTTCGCGAGTCTTGATGCAGTCAAGCCAATTTTGCAGATGCCAGCGCGCCTGCCAAAGGGCCGTCTGATCAGACCACTTCACCTCTTCTTCGGCCTCGTTGACTTTCTTGAGAAGTGTCTCTCGAATGTCGTCGGGATTGGACGTGAACTTGTTCCGGTTGATTTCCAGCTTCCCCTTTTCTCCGATGAAGATCGCTCCACCCATGGGACCGGAAGTCGGAAGTTCAAAAAAAACTTGGGTTTGATCGGCGTAGGTGGCGACGACCTTTCCATCTTTACCTGGACTAAGTAGTTTGAATTCCGTCGGCAGCGTGTCGTCTTTGCCAAGGGCCCATTGGATTTGGTCCACTCCGTGGGCGCCCCAGTTGGTCATTTCGCCCCCCACGTAATTGCGCCCCGCGATGGCATTCTCGACACAAGGACGCCACACGCTCTGATTCAGATGGAGATCCCAATTGAAACCGGGCGGAATATTCCCGGGGCCGTCCGAGTCGATGTCGGGCGTCACGTCCACGCCAGGATAGTTGACCGCTTGGACCTTGGTGAGCTTGCCGAGACCTCCATTACGAACGAACTCACAAGCGACCCGATTCACTTCCATAGACCGCTGTTGGGTCCCGACCTGGAACACCGCTTGATGTTTGCGCACGTGTTCGATCATGGTTCGGCCCTCTTGAATATAGAGGGTCAACGGCTTTTCAGCGTAGACGTCCTTGCCGGACTGCACCGCGTGAATGCACGGCAACGCCCGTTGAAATTCCTGACCGGTCATCACCACCGCGTCAATATCTTTTCGGTCAACAATACGATAGTGACCACTGTAAATGTCCCACTTGGCGTTGCGTTCTTGCCGGAACGTGAACGCTTGATGAACATTGCAGTCAGCGATCGCGACCAACTGAGCAACCTCGGGAAGTTGATCCATGAGCAAACGAGCACGGAACCCGCACCCGATAGCCCCGACGACGATGCGATCATTGGCGCCAGGACGATCCCCTTGGGCGAACACTGTGCGCGGAACAAACATCGGCAAAGCGACTGAACTAGAGAGAGCGGCGGCTCCGCCGATCAAGAATCGGCGACGATTGAAAGATCCTCTCATGTCTACTCATCCCTTATCAAATATCTGGCATTCCCCCAACGGACTTCGAACGGACCGTTGGCAGGCTTCAGCTGTTCGTGAATCTGACATCCTACCCCCGCCGAGTTCCCATTGCTACGATGCTCCGCATATTCGTCGGCCACCACCCCTGCTGTTGTGGTGGCAACCGAAATCGCGGACGCCCCGCGAACACTCAATGAGCAACCCGACTATCGGAACCTGCAGGATGCCGGATGGCAGTGAACGACCTCGATGCAGCACTGCCTTCTTTTGGTCAGGCAATTCCCGTTATGTGGCGGTGCCGAAGAAGTGGGGTGCCCTGTTCCGAGGAGTGGACAGGTGTCTACTGCCACGGAGCGGTGTAGCAGTGAGCCAAGAACGGAAGCATCGTGGCGCGTGCGCGTGGGCGATTACGCGATGCCCAGTGGCGACGGGCATTGGCATTGCGTGGACAATGCCCAGGCCGTGCCGGAACTGCAACGTTTCGCCGATGCACTGGATGAAAGCGGGCCGAAATGGCCCGGGTTGGCTCGCTTCGCCCGGCAACGGTTACTCCCCGCCGCGTAATCCGAAACGGTCTGGCAGTGAAACAATCGCGCTCGTGCTCAGCCGCTTGCGGCGGTGCTCGTGCTCGTAATCGAGAGGGCGCTGCGAGTGGCTCAACGAGCTGCGATCTGTAGAATGGGGAGCGTACTTCTCCTTCCTCGACCAGATGGAGGCACCTTTCATGCGTCCCAGGCATCCCCACAATCATTGGCTGAGAATTACGGCGGCGGCCTGCCTCTCGGCGATCATGTTCGCACCACGTGCTGCCGGTGATGACGAGACGCTGCGGCGTAACGCCCAGGACTTGTTCGGCATGCTCGAACCGACCGCGGAAACCATGCTGTCGACTCCCGGAGTAGTGCTCGGACGCGAACTCTTCTGGGATCCCCGACTCTCCGCGGACGGCAAGACAGCGTGTGCGAGCTGTCATCTTCGCGAGGATCAGGGTGCCGATCGGCGCACCTTCTCCACCGACGCGAAAGGGAAGCTGACAAAACGCAATTCCCAGACCGTCTTTAACTCGACGGGCCAGCCGTCGCTCAGGTGGACCGGAAACCGGAAATCCGCGGCCGAACAAGCAGAGAAGTCACTGACTGGATCGATGGGGTTCGCGGCGCCGGAGGATGCGGTGCGAAAGCTGCGTGAGTTGGGCTACGAAGCGGCTTTTCGCCGAGCGTTTCCGGACGAGGACGCGCCAGTGACGGCTGCCAATTACGGTCGCGCCATCGAGGCGTACGAACGTACGCTCATGACTCCGTCCCCGTTCGACAAGTTCCTGGCCGGTGATCGTGACGCCTTGAGCACTTCCCAGAAAAACGGACTGCAGAAGTTCATCGAGATCGGCTGCGCCGACTGCCACTCGGGACCGCTATTGGGCGGTGATTCGCTGCGGACGTTTGGGGTGATGAAGGACTATTGGACCGCAACCGAATCGAAGAACATCGATCCAGGGCGTTTCGAGGACACGCAGAAAGAGATTGACAAGTACGTCTTTCGAGTCTCCATGCTCCGCAACATCGTCAAGACCGGGCCGTTTTTCCATGACGGATCGGTCACGCAACTCGCCAAGGCAGTGCAAATCATGGCGGAGGTTCAGTTGGGAGTGGCACTTTCCGATGACGACACGGGGAGCATCGTGGAGTTCCTCGACTCGCTCACGGGACAGGTTCCTGCACATTTCGCACCCCCCAGAGCTCTGCAAAGGGGAGCAGCACAACAAGCCGCCAGACCCACAGTCATAACCGCTTGGCAAACGCCATGGGCACTTCAGCGCAAAAATACGGCTTGGCCTCCGGGCGTGTCTTACCACCGGTCGTAGGCATCGCCGACCGTAGCTGCGACGCGCGAGCGTAACTGCGACGCGGACCATAGCTCCGGTCGCGCAGACCGCGGGGGAACTGGAGAACGGATGGCGATTCTCCCACGCTCTGCGCGAGCGTAGCTACGACGCGCGAGCGTAGCTGCGACGCGCGAGCGTAGCCGCCGCCCAGGGCTTTAATCGGGTTGTCCCTTCGGGACGGAAGAACAATGCTCGGCTTTGCTGTTGCGAACAATCATCGATTCTCGGCTGAGTGTCTCAGCGCCCCACGCGGATGGTCGGGCCGCGGCGAATTTGTGGTAAGTCGAGGGCCACTCCCCCCACTCGGCGCGTACCGCAAGCGTGGCAACAGGCAGCGGCATATTCGGGAGTCGAACTGCAACCTGCCGCATCATGCGTGATTTCGCACGACCATCGCCGCGGTCGCGCACGGCCCTCCCGCACAACGGTGTACAATATTACGCGGCGAAAGTCGCTGGGCCTGTTCACCCCTTGAATCCTTGGATCTGGCCCGGGATCGGGGCGATGGTGTGGTTCCCGTTGGCTTTCATCCATCTGCCGGCGGGTGAGTCATCTATCGGCGATACCACTTTTTCGTCATAGTTGCCGTTGCTTCCTATAGTGCAAAGGGGAAACTATAGGGCCCTACCGAACGACGCTCGCCGAGGCTATGCGGCCAGATTCACCAGCATCCAGAGGGGTTATCGCGATGTCGGGAAGTGACACGAGTAACCGGGGCTCCCGGTTGCCAACGGAAGGACAGAAGATGACGCCGGCGAAACGGACCTCGCCCGACGGAGGCGAGCCTGTCTCTTGTTCCATTGCGAATCTTCACCAACTGGCCGACATTGCGTTTCATCGGACGCCCCACGAGCTGCGACGTGAGGTGTTCCGTGTTCCCTACGTACAATTGGACGACGTCACAGGAGGCCGGCTCTGGGTAACTCGACACGGATGGGGGCATTTGAGGCATCTCGAGCCGTCCGCCTGGTTCTTCGACCGGCAGTACAGCCGCCGCGGCCGGCAGTTGTCTGGAGGAACCGGTACCGTGTTTTGCGTGCCTAGCGAGGCGCCGTCAAGCCGAGCCATCAACCTTGTCGTCAAGTTCTCCCGGATGGCACAAGAGGTCCTGCTGGACGCCTCGGCTTTGTTTAGCGGTGATTTTGCCCAGGGTGCGATCGAAGGGGCGACCGTCAACGATCCCTTTCAGGAATTCGGGCTCTTGGAGGAGCTTCGTAATGGCAGTTATGGTCCGTCCGATCTGCGTATCCTGACGAAACGGCCGCTGGCCATTTACTCGCCGGGCAAGACTTTCGAGCCCTGGCAGCTGGGCAGGACACCGGATCGTTTTCGCTGCCATCGCTGCCGGCTGGATATGGACCAGGCGAAGAGGCCCAGCGGCGTGGCGGCCGTCGAGATGTCGATCCAACGACAGTACGTGATGCTTTTCCATTGGGTCCGCGGCGCAGACGCGGAACAGCTGCTGCGGCAGGGCGCGATATCGGTTCAACAGGTTCGCTCGCTGGTCGTTGACGTGGTCCAGGATCTGGCCGCCAAGGGCTTCCGCGTGCTCGACACAAAGCCGAACCACATCATCTTGCGCCACCGGCCGGGCATCGGCTTGCTCCGCCGCGGAACGAAGCCCGCTTACGCGCTGATTGACTTCGAGCTGCTTCAGAGAACGGAGGAGTACGAGCGTTGGCTTCAGTCGCCGTCCCGACCCGAACAGGAGCACCGTGCTGGCAAGTCGTAACGGGTCCAGACACTGCCCCTCGTTCAACCAACCACTTTTCCCACAGGCAGTTGGCAATGTGATAGCCAATCTGGCCAAATGGCGTTTGTGGGGGGCACCTGGGCTGGGTGGGCACCTGGGCTGGGTGGCGGTTGACCCTGGTGTCAGGAACCAAGCGATTCGGGGATGCCGACTACCCCTGCAACGGGCCGCCGATCGCACCGCACCAAGAACAGCTCGAGCGGCAAAGAGTCCGACGACAGGTGCAGGAGCTGGAGAGAAGCCCGTGATGAGTCAGGCACTCACCTTCGCCCCCTCTGCGGTCTCTGAATCAACCAAGCGAACGGCGATTCACCAACAGTTTCTCGAGAACTTCGGCGGCGACGAAGACAGCCGCCGTGATTCCGAACACCGCGACCAGTTCCCACAGGGACAGCGGCCGGGTGTGGAACAGTGTCTGCAGGGGCGGCGCGTAGACCACTGCCAATTGCAGCACGACCGTCACCAGCAAGGCCAGCAACAGGGACGGATTGGAAAGCAGCTTGATGCGAAACAGCGGATTTGATTCGGAACGGACGCACAGCGCCAGAGCCATCTGGGAGAAGACCAGGGTTGTGAACAGGAAAGTCTGCCAGTTCTCGGCATCGTTGACGAACGGCTTCCAGGCCTCACCGCTGGCCAGATAGAGGAACGCCACACCGCTCAGTGAGGCGAGGCTGAGAATCACGCCGGCGATCAGGATGAACGCTCCCGTGCCGCGTCCGAAAATGCTTTCGCGGGACGAGTGGGGCGGGCGACGCATGACATCCTCTTCGGCCGGTTCGACGCCCAACGCCAGGGCCGGCAGCCCGTCGGTCACCAGGTTCATCCAAAGGATCTGCAGAGGCAGCAACGGCAGCGGCATGCCGAACAAGGGCCCGATGAACATGACCAGGACTTCGCTGGCATTGCAGCTCAGTAAGTACTTGATGAACTTGCGCACGTTGTCATAAATGACGCGACCTTCCTCGACGGCGGCGACGATCGTGGCGAAATTGTCGTCGATCAGGATCATGTCCGAGGCTTCCTTGGCGACGTCGGTTCCGGTGATCCCCATCGCCACGCCGATGTCCGCTTTCTTCAGTGCCGGTGCGTCGTTGACCCCGTCGCCCGTCATCGACACGACATGGCCTTGTGCCTGCAGAGCTGCGATCAACCGCAGCTTGTGCTCGGGTGCCACGCGGGCAAAGACGGAGACGTCGGCGACGACGGTTCGCAACTCGTCGGCGGACAACCGCTCCAATTCCTGGCCGGTCAGGAACCGCTCGTTGTCGCCGATCCCGACCTGACTGGCGATGTGCCGAGCGGTCAAAGGGTGATCGCCGGTGATCATCACGGGCCGTATTCCGGCGGCACGGCAGGCCGCGACGGCATCTTTGACTTCGGCCCGCGGCGGATCGAGCATTCCGAACATGCCCAGGAAGATCAGGTCGCGTTCCACTTCGAACTGCTCGTCGCCGGATGGGATCGTATCCAGCGGGCGAAGAGCGACCGCCAACACGCGCGTCCCCTGGGCCGCCAGATTGTCGTGGGCTGCGGCGATCCGCTCCCGCCAGGCGTCGTCCAACGTCTGGCGGCGTCCTTCCACCCACACGTCGCGGCTGATTTCCAGTACGCTGTTCAAGGCCCCCTTGGTGAAGGCAACGTACGACGGCGCAGCCGTTTCGGCGGCGCGTTGCTCAAGCACTTCTCGCAGGCTGACCGGGATGGCTGCCGGCGCCGGGGGAACGCGATGGACGGTTGTCATCCGTTTGCGATCGGAGTCGAAGGGGACCTCGGCCGCCCGCGGCAGGGTCTGCTCCAGCGTCTCCTTGAGCGTGCCGAAGCGCGCGGCGGCCAGTACGAGGGCGTTTTCCGTCGGATCGCCAATGGCCCGATAGGTCCTTGGCTTGCCCTCCGCCTTGCGCAGCACGGCGTCGTTACATAGGGCTCCGGCAACCAGCAGCAGCTCAAGGGTAGGCCGCACTCCCTCATCGACCGATTCGCCTTCCTCCGCGATCAACTCGCCGGGTCTCTGGCCGGCTCGCGGATTCACCTCCAACCGGTGGTTGGCCACGTCGATGACCGTCACGGTCATGCGGTTCTGCGTAAGCGTACCGGTCTTGTCTGTACAGATCACGCTGACCGACCCCAGTGTCTCGACCGCCGGCAGCTTTCGAATCAAGGCGTGGCGTTTCAACATCCGCTGTGCGCCCAACGCCAAGGCGATGGTGACGATGGCCGTCATCGCCTCTGGAACGGCCGCCACGGCCAAGCTGACGGCGGTCATGAACAACTCGGTGAACTCGACGCCCTGCAGCCAGCCGATGGCGGAGATCACAGCGACAATCGCCAAGGCGGCGACGGCCAGCACTTTGCCCAATTGTTCCAGACGACGTTGAAGCGGCGTCGTTTCGGCGCCGACGGATTGGATCATGTCGGCGATCAGCCCCAACTGGGTCTGCATGCCGGTGGCGGTGACCGCGATCTCGCCGTGCCCATACGTGACGGTGGTGCCCATGAAGCTCATGTTCCGGCGGTCGCCCAAGGGCTTTTCGGATTCGAAAACGACGTCCGCCCGTTTTTCGACCGCCACGGATTCGCCGGTCAGAGCCGACTCTTGAATCCGCAGGTTGGCGCCTTGGACGATTCGCCCGTCGGCTGGGACGACGTTTCCCGTCTCCAGCAGCACGATGTCGCCGGGCACCAATTCCCTGGCCGAAATCTCTCGGAGGTCGCCGTCGCGGCGGACGCGGACGCGGGGAACCGACATCCGTTTCAATGCGGTCATGGACCGCTCCGCCTTGACCTCCTGATAGAATCCGAGGGCTGCGTTCAACACAACGATCGCCAAAATGACCACGGCATCGACCGGCTCGTGCAGAAAGATGGAGATCACTGCGGCGACCAGCAGAATCACGGTCATCACGCCGGAGATTTGCTCCCAGAGAATCTGCCAAGGTGATCGGCCGCCCCGTTCCACCAGTTCATTGCGGCCGTATCGTTCAACTCGCCGTGTGGCTTGTTCCGTTGTCAGGCCCTGCGACGCGTCCGTCTCCAGTTGCCGGCATACATCATCGGCGGTCATTTGATACCAAGTGTTGTCCATCCGCACGCCACCTTCCGTTTGTGTTGTTCGCGAGGTAATCGATGGTATCTCGTACCGCCAAGATACTGCGTCGACCTGTGGCTGTCCAGCATCGAAAAAAGGGGTCAGGACTCTTTTTCGGCTTCTTTTTCGGCTTAGGCATGAATAGTCGCGCACTTCGAACATCTTCCGCAAGTGGATCTGCTTTGTGGGCGCACTTATTTCGCTAGTTTCGCTGCCATATCTGTCAAAGTACCCTCGCTGATCAGAGCCTTCCTTCGCGGAAGATATTCTCCGCCAGCTTGCGGAATGGCCACCATCGTAAATAGACCCTTCGATGGACTCGTAAGACGCGTGACTACATCCTGGAGGGCGAGGTCTACGCCGACTTTGCCCTACTGTGGATGATCTGTCACCAGTCACGCATCGAGACCGACAAATCAGAGAGCGGCTGGCTAGAGAAGTGGAACAATTTCGCTCGCGATCTTGGCACTCGCGCGCTGGCTGACCTCCGCACGGGTGTCACCAAGTCGATCGAATCGCTTGGGCACGGCTTTCTTGAACACCCGCGCAACGACAGACTGCGTGAGAAGCTGCAATCGGGCGAACTGTGTACGCAAGACTACTATTGGCTCTCGCTTCCAGATCTGACCAAAGCCGCCATCCTCGCCATCATCCGCGGCGTTCAGGCCAGCGCAAGGGGCGAATCATGATCGCTCCACGAACCAAAGTGTCCAGGAAGCCGGATAGCTCGTGCAGGCTGTCCGTGCCAGCAGGGTTTGACTGGGACGGCGTTCCGAAGCGTAACCCTAAGAAATGCCAGCTCCTTTGCAACCTCCTCCATCGTAGGTGTCGGATAGATCTGCACTTGCTTCAGCAGGTCTCCACGCCATTGCCTGCTCGCATCCTCGTCGTAGAATAACGTCGCAGGAAGGGACGGCATGAGAGTCGGTTCCACGAGACGTTCGCTGTTGGATGACTAGATAAGGAGCAATTCGGCTTGGCCGGGTGGCTCATTAACGAGTAAGCCGACGTGGCTCAATACCTTAGGGTGTTAGGCCAGGTCGGCTTTTTTTTTGCGGCGCGTGACGCTTATAGTGGCCAGCGAGTTGTCTCAATACGAGAGTTCGATTCGCCCATGGTGCAGCAGGTCGAGCAGGTGATCCGTGTTTGGTAAGAGCAGTGGAAGGGCTATGGCATGCAGCAGGACCACTCAGGACAAAGCATCTCCTTGTGGATGGCAACGACCTCCCGGCAGAATCAGAGCGTGCTGCTGCAGGACGTCCACGCGGATGAGTGCATCGTCGGTGCAAGCAACCTCATGCACAACCTGCGTGCCGAACGGTTCTTCGAGCCACCGATGGTCAATGGGCGAATGGCCTCCAGTAACGGGCCGAACAAGACGCTTGTCTTGCGCGGCATCAAGGACTCCCCACCCTATTTGCACGACGGTCGATTGTTGACGTTGGAGGATGGGGTGGAGTTCTTTAACCTGATCCTGGAGACGAAGCTCTCCGAACAGGAAAGACAGCACCTCGTGACGTTCATGCGCACGCTCTAGCGATATGCACTTTACTAGTACGTAGGAGTCGAGTATGGAATCTGCAAATGACCACCAGCACCATGTCGCTCCTCTGCCGGCGTTGAACCGGTTGACAGCGAATCTTCCCGATTCACTCGAGAAACGACCTGCTCTTTACAGGTCCAGGGGAATGGCGTTCGGCCTGATGCATGTCGCCTGCCTTGGGGTATTTGTCACCGGTTCAAATGTGCCGGCCCTCACACTATGCGGTGTGGTCTACTTCCTGCAGATGGTCGGAATCACGGTTGGGTATCACCGCTACTTTTCTCACCGGACGTTTAAGACCAGCCGGGTGTTTCAATTCGTATTGGCTTGTCTGGGGTGTGGTGCTTCTCAGCGCGGACCGATCTGGTGGGCAGCACATCACCGGCATCACCACCGCACTTCGGACACCCCGGAAGACCTGCACTCGCCCGTCGCCCACACGTTCTGGCAGTCGCACATCGGGTGGGTTTTCTCGCGGCAATCCGATGAAACGAACGAGCAGACGGTAAAGGATCTGGTCCGTTTCCCAGAACTCCGTTGGCTGGATCGCTACTACTGGCTGCCCCCGCTGTCATTGGCCGGTTTGTGTTTCCTTGTCGGTGGTTGGGCTGGCCTGGTCTGGGGCTTCTTCGTCAGCAGCATACTTTCGCACCACGCGACATTTATGGTGAATTCGGTCTGCCATTTGTGGGGAACGAGACACTATGCGACCTCCGATGCCAGCCGGAACAACCTCTTCGTTGCCCTGGTCACACTCGGCGAGGGCTGGCACAACAATCACCATCATTACCCGCACTGCGCACAGCAGGGGTTTCGCTGGTGGGAGCTCGACATCAGTTACTATCTGATCCACCTCCTGGCGCGTTTAGGACTGGTCCATGACGTACGCAAGGTACCAAGAGCCAAGCTGTTGGCGTCGTCGCCTCGCCGATTGGTGGGTTCTGAGAATTTCGAGGGAAATCCGACCGAAACCCGGCACCGCACAGACCAAAAGGAGCCCACGACAGACGATACGAAGCCCGGTCTCATGATCCTTACCAAGAACGCCCAAGACCTCCTCGAGACGCCTGGCTTCCACGCCGGGGAACCAGAGGCGGAGAAAGCGGTAGCCTTCACGTTCGTCATGCCGCCCGATCTGACGAGTCAGTCGCGTTGTGAGTCGTTTGGCGGTAGCGGCTCTTGAGCAACGTCGACGCGACCCGCATCCACGTTCTTCTGGGCGACCGAACACTAGCTCCACGTCTGCAGGGCGATTCATATCAAAACGCCGCCGAGGGCGATGAAGACTTCCCTATTCGATACTCCGTGCTCTTGTGACATTCACATCGGTCCTCAGCTCGTGTTGACAACGTCCGCTTGTCCTGACGAGAAGCGTTCCGGGATAATGGGTGCCCCTGGAGGTTTCAGAATGACGGTTGAGCAGGCTATCTCGCAGATCTCAGCACTTCCGGTGGATGAGCGAATCAGGATCATTCAAGCTATTTGGAATGGATTGCCAGAGGATGCTGGGACGTCGCTGACATCCGAACAAGCGGCAGAGTTGGATCGGCGTTGGGCAGAGTTTCAAGCGAATCCTGACTCGGCACTCACCGAAGAAGAATTCGGGCGACAGATCCGAGAAGCTCGCAAGTGATGGATGTCTATCTACTTCCAGAGACTCGATCCGATCTCTTGGCTGGGATTGAATGGTTTGACTCGCTTCGGCCTGGGGTTGGGTGACGAATTCGAGACGGAATTCTATTCCGCGCTCGCGCGGGTCGAATCAAATCCATTGCTGTTTGCCGCGGACGCTACATGGTATCGACCCTGTAGGCTCAAGCGGTTCACTGCGGTGCTTTACTATCGTGCATCTGATGAATTGATCGTCCTCACGGGCCTGTTCGTCAATGGCCGAGATGAACGACGCCTCAACGAACGCGGATAACAAACGCGTGCTCCGGACGCGGGACTGAGATTGTGTTCATGGCTGCAAGTAAATGTCGACATTCGTTCGCCAGTTTCCTTCGGGGGTCTTTGTGATCACCGCTTGCCATCCTTGTACCTGCTGACGCGGCGGGTGCTGTGTCCTGGCGTGGCGTTCAAACGAGACGCTTATGTAGACAGGTATTTTGGCATCGGCGGCGATTTCGATCTGTTGTTTGCCGAGCTCGACCATCCTCCGCACGCCGTCGACATCCGCCACGTCGCCGAACTGCACCACATACGCCGTCTCGTTCGCTCTGACGGAGACGCTGGCGCTATAGATCACGTCATCCACACGCAGACCGGCGGTAGCAGCTCGACCGCCCGGTTCTACGTCGGTCACGAGCGCACCTCGTAGCTTCGCGGCAAACCCCAATTTTTGCGCCTCGGATGGAGTGAGCGTTCGCACGCTCAGGCCCAGTTCAGGAAATGATGCCTCGTTGTGAGCCACGGTTTCCCCTATGGACAGCTTGAGTGTCTGGGGTGAGCCATTGCGGATGATGCTCACCGGCACCGTCGTGCCGGGCCGGGTCTCGCCCACCCGACGCACGAATTGAAAGACCTCCGTGACAGCCTCCCCGTCATAGTCGACAACAAGGTCGCCGACTTTCAGACCGGACCTGGCGGCAGGGCTATCGTCAAGTATGCCGTCGATCACCACACCGCGGAGGCCCTGATCGCGCGACGATTCGGAAGCCGCGTCGTCGCCGGCGCGAAGCGAAACACCCAGCCAGCCGCGCGGCTGCTCCAGCCGCAATCTCCGCCGCAACATATCATCCGCTTTGTCCCGAACTCGTCGCACGTCGTTGGGGTCTTCGTAGCGGGGATGCCGTGGCCGTCGACCGGCCGCCTCGCCGGCGAGCAAGCGGTAGACTTGCTCGGCAAACAGGTAGTCCTCTCGCGCCGGGGGAATCTGCGCGACCATCTCCCACGCGCGGCCGCGCCGCTGGTGGGCATCTGCGTTCCGTTCGTGATCCTGTTCGTACCAGAAGTGAGTGTCCCCACGAAACTGCTCCGGCAATTGGTCTGACTGCAACAAGCTGTAGTCGGCCACCGCACCCGCATGATCGCCCAGGCACGATTTCGCTTCCGCGCGGAGAACGTACAACGCAGCAACTTCGGCCCAGTAACGAGTTTCGTCGCTCGCCAGCCGCTCGAACGAGATTCTGGTAGATGCATTTTGAGCTGCCAACCGCACACTGATGGGGATCAGTTTGTCGGCCAGGCCGACCGCCAATTCGGCCAGACGCTGAGCCAGTTCGGGAGCTTGCGATTGCGCGGCCAGGCTCCAGTCGCAAAGCAGGCGGGCACAGTCGGACAGGATGGTCACCTGACTGGACGGCTTCAACTGGGCCGCTTTTTGATAGTCGGCGAACGCCCGCTCGCATCGTTCCTGGTGCTGCTCGCCTGTTTCGCTGCCCCGCCCGGCTTGAATCTCGCGGCGCACCGCTTCGGCTCGCCAGTAGTAGGGCTCGGCGCAGTTCGGATCTACCGCGATGGCGCACGAACATATCTCAGCCGCTTCTTCGAATCGCCCTTCGAGGACCAGTTGGTAGGCCTCTTGGATCAGATGTTCCAACGCCTGAGACTCGACGGGCTGAGCCGGCCGTGGTTTGTCGAACCGGGCAAGATCCAATTCCGAACGCTCTACGGATATCGGCACCCGACTGTCAAGCTTGTGGTATGCCAACAACTCCCACAAGCAGTCGATGCGAACGCCGTGGGCGATCTCTCGTGTGAAGCCACTCTCTTCCGATCTGCGCATGCTGTTGTTCAACCCGATGACGTGCCCGGTAGGCAAGAGGAGCGGCGAGCCGCTGAAGCCGAACCAATTGGCCGCAGTGTGTTGCAGAAACTGATGCGGTGCCGTGTTGCCGAGTTGGAAATCACTCACGCGGCTCACCACCCCTGCATGAAACGTTGCCTGGGGACGCTTCCCAGCTTCCGGCCAGCTTGGCGTGTCGTGGCCTGGGTAGCCAAGCAAGGCGATCGATTGGGCAAAAGCGCCTGCCACTTCTTCGCGACTGGCCAGTGGGATTTCGACGGGCAGAGCCCGGTCATCCTCATGCAATTCAAGGACCGCCACGTCCGGGCACCGCGGATAGATGGGGCCCACTTTCGGATCCGTGGTTTGCACCAACCGGGAACGCCCATCAGACGCGGCCACCAGACGAAGAACCCCAGGGTGATACCACACAGTCTTCACTCGAAATGGCGTCTCGCTGTCGTTCGGCAGTGCGAACAATTCTCCGCGGGACGCGTGGAAGATATCCGCCACGTGCGCGTTGGTGGCCAGTAACCGATGTTTCCGCGAAATCACAAACGCCGTGCCTGTTCCGCCCTTGGGATGACCCACCAAGACGACCGCCTGTTGAGCTGCTCGGACGACATCTCCCAGCTGCTGGCTGGCGTCGTGGTCCGGAACCGTCCAGATCGGCAGCGTTCCGCTATCTGGCGTAAGACCCAGACTTGTCGAAAGCGGGTCGCTGTCACCATCACCGGCGAGTGCGACCTTCGACAATTCGTTGCCGCAGAACTCGCCAACAACCAGACTGAGGCAAACGAGAAGGGGCCAACACAGTGGGCGGTGGTTCATCGAAGTGTTCCCATCGAGAGGTCGAGTCCGCCATCCGGTACGTAAGTGGCGGGGCATGGCCACCCCCCCCTAACTTGCTGATGGGGCAAAGCGTGTGTTTCTTGAGTCACGTTCTACCGACCAACGGGAAAGGGCCGGCCCAGTTTGAGCGGCAGCTCACTGTGGTTCGAGGCCCTGCCTCGTTAGAGTAACCTTAATGACACAACGAACCAAGAACAATCCGACCGATACGCCGATGAGTGGATCCGCACGTTATTCTAGTCCCGCACGAAGGCAGGCGGCAACTGTCAATTATCCATGTTCATGTTCTGCGACTTGGACGTAAGCGGCCGTCGGTGCCTCAAGATCCTCTTGCTAATGGTCGCTACAGGCTGCGGTGACCGGCCCACCGACTTTCACCAGCCCTCCGGCCGACATGCCAGCCCCGACCAATGATGGCCATCGTTGGCAAGACCGGCACACTCGGCCGCCTTCGGGAATCGTAGAGATGCCGCGTATAATCTCGCAGTCGCAGGTCCTGATTCCGTTCCCTCAACTTGAAGCCCCCGTTTCGAAATCAAGAGACCGTGGGGCTATATAGAAGGCTGACGCCAAGAGACGTCGGCCTTTTCGCGTGCTGGGGCCAGTCGTGGCAATGAGTTTGCGACGAGGGTTTGCATGTCGCGCTCTCGGTCCACCAATCGCGCACGACACGGGTTGATCGAACCGTGGTACCCACTTGGCCCCCGTTCCGCCCCAAACTCCTGCCACTCTCACAGTCTCGCGCTGCCCGGGTTATGGAGGAGTTGCGAGCGTTCAATCGGACGCAACCCTTTCGCAACTTGCACCCATGCGGCTGGTATTCCGAGATTGCCGCACTGAAACCGTTCGGCCAGTCGTCACCTGTCCGATCAACTTCTTCGCCGACGGACCGTTGGCACGTTGATCGTGAAATGGCAAGATGAAGGCCAACGGTGGCGCCGATCCTGGTTGGTTGCCACGGGTGTCGGAAACCGAACGGTCATCAGACTTCCGTCTACGCCTTCATGTCTGGGGGATTCGGGCGGCGTATAAACTTAGGGTTAGGATGTAGCTTGTGAGCCGGCGACTGCAGTGGCGGGTGACATGCGGGGGTCTGGATGGAACCACTTTTCAACACAATTCGTCGACTGAGCGAACATCTATAATGCGGATCGAGCTTAATCACCACCTTGTGAATCTTGCCGGTGAACTTGTTGTCGTGCTCCTGGTAGTCCTCGGTCACAATTGCATGCAACGGAAATGCAGCTTCGAGCGTTGGTCACGCGCAGGCTGACTCGCGGAAGCCCCCGCGTTCACGCGGCGGGAGCTTCACCATCCACCTACGCACCCTGCCACGCACTCCGCGCGGGGGGCCGCAGGGTGAACGTGGCTCGAAAGGTGTCTGTCTGAGATTCCTTGCCGGCGTTAGTTTCCTTTTTCCAGTTGTTCCAGTATTGCTCGGCCGCTCTTGTTCTGCGGGTTCAGTTCGAGTGATCGGCGGTAGCCGGCGATGGCTATTTCCTTCAAGCCGGCCTTGGCCGCCACCTCGCCGAGGCTGTCCCAGGCGTTCCACGAATCCGGGAAGAGGGCCACCGTTTTCTCCATGACGAAGACGGCGGACTCGATTTGACGGGCACCCAGTAACTGGTAGCCAAGCGCATTGAAGTCGTTCTCGTCGAACACCGGTCCCTCAGGGCGGCGCTCCAGCAAGTCTTTCAACTGTTTTTCAGCGGCCGGGATGCCGCCCTCCGACAGGGCTTTGCCGAACAAGACCGCGGCCGAGCCCACTTGGGCCTTGCGCAACGCTTTTTTGGCACGTTCGATCTGCGGCAGCTCCCAGGTGAACATGGCCTCAACCGTCTCGCCCTCTTTCAGGACGGCCTCAGCGGCTGCGACGTCATCCTGGCCGAGGTACGCCTGGGCAAGCGTGGCATAGGTGTGCGCCAGCTTGGGAAAATCTTCGCGGCAAGCCCGCAGCAGGCCGATGGCCTCGGCGTACTGCTCACGTCCCAGATATTGAGTCGCCTGCTGCAGGGCCTGTTCGGGGCTGAAATAGTGCGCGCCGCCGCTGTCCGCCCGCCCTTGGTTGAGTTGCGTGACAGCCGCTTCGAGCCCTTGTTCGCTCACGCAGTGAACGTACTCCTCCACCAGGGACGTCTTCAGATTCGCCAGGCTTGCCGTTTCATCCTGGGGCGCGGGAGCGCCTGTTTCGAGGAACTGCATGGCAAACTCCAGCACTCGGTCCCTGCCGGCGGCCAGATCGGCCGCCGTGTTACAGACGCGCAGGTCCGGAGGTATGCCCACCCCATCCCAGCAGACTCCGTGGTGGTCCCGCAGCAGTTTGAAAGCCACCCACAGCGTCCAGCCATTGGGCAGCGGCTCCGGAAACTGCCCCGAGAGGGCTCCTTCGCTCGTGTCACCCGCCACGGTGACGTGCGGCAGCACACGCATGGCGAGAATCAAGATGTCGGCAGCGCTGGCGCTGGCCCGATTCGCGAGCAGCACGGTCGGCCGAGTAAACTGCACCGGCCCGCTCGGCTCGATGCAGCGGTATTCGGCCGGCCACAGATCGTCATGCGCCGGGCCATAACGGGTCTGGACGGTCATGTAATGGCGCTCACGGTCGGCAAACCGATTGGCCACGATCTCGTCGGCATGCTTATTGCCACCGGGGTTGTTACGCACGTCGACGATCATGACCCTGGCCATGGCAAATTCGGCCATGACCGCGTCGATTGTCTTGCTGACTGCGTCAGGAGGGTCCTTCAGGTCAGCGATGTACAGGTAACCCATTCCATCGGACAGCCAGCCGTAAACAAAACTGCCGCCCAGGGCATCGCTGAACTTGCCGTGCAGGTAGGTCGTTTTCACCAGGTCCAGGGAATAGTCGTCGGGCTTGCGCTCGTCGGAAGAACCGGCGCCGATGCGACGGCTGCCATCGGCCAGGCATACGTGCTCGTCGTTCAGATGGCCGAGCATGGCGAGCAGGATGTCCCAAAGCTCCTCGTTGGTTGTTGTCGTGCTGACCTGTGGGCGGTAGACCCGGTATATGGCGTCCCAGTCCACCTGCTTGACCGCAAACTGGCCATAGTTGCGATCGATCGTCCTCCACACGTGCTCGAAGTTCAGCACCGGGTCCATGGGGTCCACGGTTTTCGAGCCCGATCCGTTCCCGCCTTCGCCCGGCTGGTTTTGGCCGTTCACTTCTTGCTGAGTGGCCGCCATGAACAACGCCAGCGTGATCAACACGAAGTCTCTCATAGTCAGTTTTATCCTTACTCGTTGAAGTCGAAGGACGGCCAAACCACGCTGAGCATTCGCGTCTTGCGGCGATTTATTTGGCGGAGCCCAGCCTCTCGGCAGGAGAATTTCAGAAATAAAGTTGCTGCTCGCCGCAGCGGCAGGAACAGAAGCGTGGTGCCTTGGACATGGGGACGCTCAGCCCGGATGAAAAGGTCGCCTACAAGGACTTTGTAGAAGTCGTAGACGTGATTTCCATCATCCAGTCGAAGGCCCGTCGCTTCCTCGCAAGCCAGCGGGAATAGCATGGGAATAGCATGGACGCTGCCACTCGGGATTTCGTGCGGCAGCGCGCCGCCGACCGTTGCGAGTATTGCCGCATGCCGCAGCAGGCGACGCCATTCATCCCCTTTCACGTAGAGCACATTATCGCGAAGCAACACGTGAACGAGGGTCACGACGATCCTTCCGGGTTGGCTTTCGCGTGTGACCGCTGCAACGCCTTCAAGGGTCCGAATCTGTGGAGCGTTGACCCCCAAACCGGGGAGAGGGTGAACGTGTTCAACCCCCGCACCAACGAATGGTCCGACAACTTCGCCATCTTGCATGGGACGATCATCGGCCTGACACCAATCGGACGAGCGACCGCTCGGTTGCTTAATATGAACGATTCCCGCCGCGTTGAACTGCGTCTGCGATGGCTGGACGAAGGCGGCAGCCTCTAGCCTTGCTCTGAATTGGTCGCAGCCGGCGTGGCAGTGCGTACAAGTGAACGAAGACGAGCAGGCGTTGGCGGTCTATCTGGACGCGATTGGGATGGCTCAGGCAATGGATCGGGCGCAGGTGCGGCGTCGAGCCGCTGAGGAAGTCGATGCAGAGCGAGTTGCAGACCAAGTCATCGGGGCGTTGGGGAATGTTCGAGAGTTGGCGGACTCCTGTATGGCCATTGGCAGTTGTCGAGACGAGGCATGAAAACACCCCAGCGCGGCATGGTGACCGGGCTGGGGTGTGACGCGCGTCAATCGATATTCCCACACCTACTGCTGGGTCGCAGCAATCAGGTCGAGCAGCTCCTCGTCGAGCAGTGCAGCTTCTTCATCGGCAATCGTCTTGACGATTCCGGCCCGCACCGTATCCGATGTGCGTTGTGGCTGCACGGCGCCGTCCGTCGTGACCAGAGGGAGCATCCATAGGTTACCATCAGCTCCAGTATTGCTGTCCACTTCGTTCGGCAGAAGGGCATGATCGACCAGATCATTGAGTGACACATCCAGCTGCTCAGGCAGCAGCGATGAGACAATCGCCGATCGCGGCATTGCCGTCATTGTTACGGGCACGCTCCCCGGCAAACGCCGAGTACCTGGTGTCAGCGTCTCACACATGAGGTCACCTGCCACGTCGCTGTGACCGTAGCCCAGCAAGTGGCCGATCTCGTGGCTGACCACTGTAAGCAGGTCCACGCGGCCCGCTGCGGGTGCACCGAGATCGGTGTACCAACCCGCGCCGTCCGCATTCACATCCAAGGTGATCGTATTGCCTGAGGCCCAGCCCAGGAATCCTGTTGGGATGTCAGCCACTTGGATGTAGACGTCTGGTGGGAGGAAGGCGACAATCGGCTGCGACCAAAACATCAGAGCTTCGCGTACGGCGGCCCGGGCGACGCCTTCGGTCAAGTCGGCTGCGGGGACTGAGCCTTTGCTGCTGTTGGCGGCCAAGAGGGCCAGCGGCTTGGCTACCGTGATCACGGTGCCGTTGCTGTCGCCGTCGGGATCCGGGTCCGAGTCGTTGGCCAGCACATCGATGGTGGCAGCCGCGTCCTCAGCAGTCGCCGCCGCGTCATCCACCGCCACCGGCAGTTGGTTCGGCGGACCGGCCAGGCTGGTGGCGATCAGTCGGACGTTATCGACGTTGGCGTCCTCATCCGAGCCGCTCATCTTCGCACGGAAGCGGAACTGGAAGTTCGACACGAGGTAGCTGCCGTCGATGTTAATGACCGGACTATGCCAGACGTTCTCGGCATCCACATTGCCGCGCAGCTTGCCCACCTCCTGCCAACTGGTGCCGTTGAACAGGTCCAGCGCCACGTATTCCCCCGTGTCCAGCCCGCTTTCAATGAGCCAGTCGAACGTAAGTTCCGCGCTCCCGTAGGGCGTGAGGTTGATCGGACTGGCGATCGTCAGCACCGCATCGGACGCGCTGCCGTCCACCTCAGCCGAATAGCTGCCGTCTGTCTTCCGCTGAGTCGACGTAAACCAGTCGTTCTGGCTGTCCTGCACCCACAGGCCGTTCCATTGACCGAGTTCGAAGCTGTCGGAGAAGAGACGCGTATCGACGATAGTCGAGCCCACAGCTGCAGCCGCGTTGAGACGACCACCTGTCACGCACTTTCCCGCCAGTGCTGGCAGAGGATCAACCGTTGAGAGGATTCGTTCTTTGATTTGGCTGTAACTCCAATCCGGATGGATCGACACCAGCAGCGCTGCAACCCCCGTGGCATATGCAGCAGCATCGGAGGTTGCTCCACCCGGCACTCCCAAGTCAACAGTCGTTAGCCCGTAGTTCACCAGTGCCAACTGATCGTCCATCGTCGTCGTCGTGCCAACAATGATGTTGTCCCAGTCATAGGATGGTGGGTAGCAGGGTAGAATATCGTTGTCGGAATTCTCATTGCCCGCGCCGGTTACAAAGAGATGACCGGCAAGGCGTGCTCGTCCAATCGCATCGTCAATCTCTTGAGAGTACTCGTATCCTCCGCCCTGCGCGCGCCAACTGTTATTTGAAATGGGAGCCCCCATAGCAACGGTATAATCGATGCCAGCCGCGGCATTTGCGTTGATGAGGTCGGTCGCTAACCCACCCTTGGAGCGGACCCGCACGGCCATCATTCGCACCGACCACGCGACTCCTGCCCCGCCAAGTCCGTTGTTCCCCATTGCGCCAATGAAGCACGCCATATCTGTTCCATGGGCTTGGTCGGCCAAGGGCATCGGATCGTTGTCGTAATTGTGAAAGTCCCAACCGATCAGGTCATCCACAAATCCGCTGCCGTCCTCATCTATGCCATTTTCCCAACGCGGATCATTAAGTAGGTCTCCTCCGTCAATACGGCCGTTTGCATTGATGTCGGCAACGAACACAGCATTCATCGGGTTGTTAAGGTCCCGAAATGTGATGATCGCATCGCCATCCGTGTCATTCAACGACGACGCAAATTCGGCAGGAATCTCACCAGGGTTGAGCCAGATGTTCAGGTAGAGATCCGGATGCGTGTAGTCAACGCCGGAGTCCAATACAGCGACGACAGTAGCCGTGCTTCCTGTTGTGACGGACCAAGCGGCAGGCATATCCATGTCAGCATCATAGGTGCCGCCAGTCTGTCCCGTGTTGTGCAGTGGCCATTGACTCGCGAACGACGGGTCGTTAGGCGTGACACCGACAAGCAGGCGCCGATCTTCCAGCGTTTCGAGGAAGAGTCGCCTTCGTCGTTGCTCGATCTTTGTTTGCCGAGAGCGAGTGGAGCTTCGCCTCTCTCCTTGCTTGGCATGTAGCGTCGTGAACATCGCTATTGTCTCCGGTGCGATAGTTGGGTGACTAATGTGCGCTACAATACAAACGGCCATTACCCCAGGCGCGCACTACGAGCCGCGTGGGGGATATCTGGCCCGGTGAGGACTATGGTTGGCGCCGTGGGCCTCACCGGGCGGCTTTGACTACGAATCGCAGGATCCGATTGGTGTATCGACAAGGAACAAACATCTGGTTTCCATCGAACAGCAGTCGCGTCGGTCCAGCAAGTCCTTCCTGACCCTCCCTTACCACCGCGTCGATGAATGCGCCCGAATCGCCGTTGTATCGCAGTACGCCATTATTGTTTCCACTTACGACGTACAGATTGCCATCGGGACCAAAACTGATGCCCAGAGCGCCACTGAGGCCACCGCTGCCCCTGGGAACGAAGACATCCATAAAACGACCGGTCGTCCCGTCATAGCGCAACACGTTATTGGCACCAACGCGTGCATCGGTCAGATAGAAGTTGCCGTCGGGACCGAATGCGATTCCCCCGGGCAGTTGTACCCCCCCGTCACCAGCATGGACGAACGTGCCAAGAAATGCGCCGGTGGCAAGGCTGTAGCGGTGAACATCACCCGACCAAGCGGAAATGTACAGAGAGTCGTTGTAGACGAGCAGACCTCTTGGCGCTTTGATTCCGTTTGTGCGCGAAGGAACGAATTCACCGATGAAATGTCCGTCCTGACCGTTGTATCGCAACACCGAATGCGTTCCTCGGCTGGCGACGAAGAGGTCCCCGGCTGCAAACACGAGATCACACGGGTCACTAAGTCCCCCGCTGCCTGAGGCTACAAATGTCCCTCTGTAAAGAAACGTCCGACCGTCGTACCGGAGCACGGCATTCGTCGTACTACTGGCGACGAAATAATCGCCGTGAGTGCCCTTCGCAATGGACTTGGGTTCCACAAGCGGCGAGGATTGGGAGTCAATGGGTACGTCGCAATACACTATCGCGTCCGCGGCTTGATCGGCGTCTCTCCCCACACTGACCAACAGCTGCGTAAATGTTGGGTGATTTCGATCGGGTATGCCAAACTGGTACGCGACTGCTACAATCAACAAGACGATAATGAATAACAGCACACGCGTGACAGTAGCCCTACGAGCATGACGACTCCATGCACGTGCGACGCGATTCAGCCAGGAGACTGGCGGCGCGGCATGAACGGCTTCGCCGTTAAGAAACCGGCACAAGTCATCGGCCAACAACTGCGCTGACTGGTAGCGTTCACTGGGCCGCTGCGACAGCGCTTTACCGATGATCAGACTCAGCGGCGTCGGGATGCGGTGATCAATCGTGTGCGGTAAGTCGAAGTCACACACGATCACCTGCTTCGCAAGCTGTCGCTGGCCTGAAACATCCCTGACCGGCTGGAGCGTGCTCAATTCGTAGAGCGTTGCACCGAGACTGTAAACATCGGATCGAGCATCCACTCTATCGCATAGACCCCCAGCCTGCTCCGGGCTCATGTAGCGAAGCGTCCCCAATACATCGCCGGTGCGTGTCAGCTCACTCTCGTCCTCCACCCGAGCAAGGCCGAAATCTGCGATCCAGATGTGTCCGGCCGCGTCCAACAGTAAGTTGCTTGGCTTGATATCGCGATGCAGTACGCCATGTTCGTGCGCGTACTGGAGGGCATCCGCTGCCTCGTGACCGATCCGAGCCACGGCACGATAGTAACCATCCCCCACGGCGTCACGAGTGAGCGCGCCGGCTGCGGCATCAGCTACCGTTTCTAGGTCACTCGGTTGTCGTGCCTTCCCGACGCTCGCCAATTGACCAGCATTCTGTCGCAATTCTGCAATGACCTCCGCCAAACTTGGCCCGTCAATCAGTTGCATGGCGTAGTAGTGAATACCGCGCTCACACCCAACCGTGTAAACGGGCACGATGTGTGGGTGCTGCAGACGAGCCGCGGCGGTGGCCTCGGTCGCAAAACGGCCCAGTTGCCGTTCGTTAAGCAGCGAGGCGAACGGCAGGATCTTCAATGCGACTCGACGCCCGAGAGACAACTGCTCTGCTTCATAGACGACTCCCATTCCGCCGTGGCCGAGTTCGCGGACAATAAGGTAGTCGCCCAACTGTTTCTGTTCCCCGCCGTGCGACATCTCGGACGAGGATGCCATGTCGCTCTGCCGCTCCCCCAGTTCCTCCACCATGGCCAGCGTCGGGAACAGATCACGGATTTCGGCGGCGAGCATGGGGTACTTGTCCACATACTCCGTGAGTGTCGGCGATTCTCCCCGCCGTCGGCGGCGGAAGAAGTCTTCCGCGAGAACTTCTACCGGATGGCGACCTGAATCGTCCGTTCTCATACCCGAAACTCCTTAGGCGTCACCATTTCGTGTGCGGATGGGGTGCATGGTCGTGGTTAAGGGAGGTCTCGCTCCGAGAATCCGGGAATTCCAGCAAGTGCGCTCCGGAGTCGCCTTCCGGCGCGCACATAACGGTTACTGGCTGCGTTTGGCTGAATGCCAAGAACTTGAGCCGCTTCCGCGTTGCTAAGACCTTCGAAATGTCGCAGCGCCAAGACTTCACGATCGATGGGATCTAGGCCCTCGAGCGCTTGTTGTACGGTCGCCAGCAACTCTGCGCACGGCTACTTGGCTGGGGGAACTGTACCGCCCGACAAGCAGTCCGGCCATCGAGCACGACGAAGCCGGGGGCTCATTGCTCTCGGAAAAGGCAACCTCGCGCCGCGTATCTCGCTTCTGCATTCCGTGGAAACGATGGATGTCTGTGAGTTTCTGCAGTGTGACCAATCGCAACCATAGAAAGACTGGCATCGAATCCTGCTGGGTGAAGTCAGCAAACTTCTTGCTGGCCTCCATGTACGCTTCCTGAACAACGTCAGACGGGTCCAGCCGGCCGTGAAGACGAGTATCGAGCCGGAGGCTTACCATCCGCTTTAGCTGCGGACGGTACTGGTCGAACAGTTGCGCCAGGGCCTGGACATCGCCCAGTCCTGCGCGGCGAAGGCACTCATCGAGCTGTCTAGCGTCATCGGTCATCGGCAAGCCTCTGCCTTACTATCCGAGAAACGGACACGAACGCCCACCGACCATGGGAATTTTCTTGCGTCGTTTTGTCGCGAACCTCGGCACCCCCCCCCCGCAGGAGTGCCACGAGCATGGGTCCGCTTTTCACTCAAGGCTAATGGCAGAAGATCTGGAGGAGGAAAGGGAGCGAGTAGAGCGGCATTCACGCACTGGAAACGGCATCGGCCCTACGTCGCTACCGCCGGGGATCGGTCGCGAACTCCATGATTCCTCGAAACCGTCCAGTTGAATTATCCCCCTTCAGTGAGTCGATGTCGCTCCACGTGCATCGGCGACTGCCGGGCGGTTCCAGGTACGAATGCCAGTTGATGACACCGTAGTCTTCGTCAAATACTTCGCCCGTTACAGGATGGCTCCATTTCATATTATTGGGCTCGCCCACCGCCCAAGTCGTGTATTCTACTGGTTCGCCGCTGACCCAATGCCAGTCGCCTTCCCTTGGAGCATCGGTAAGGCCAATCCAAAACACCTTGTCGGGTGGTGAAAGAAACGTGGCGACCACGAACTCTTGTTCCTGACGGCTCCCGATGGTGATCAAATGCCCACCTTGCGTCACGGCCTCCGCCTCGGCGGTTACCCAATCAGATTCCTTGCTCGTCAGCGCGTAGAAATGTCCGTTCCACTGATAGACGGGGTGGGGCGCGTCCTTGCGTAGCCAAATGGCGGACAGTGCGGCCAGCACCAACAGCACCGCGGGACAAACGACAAGGGTGAGGACACGTTTTCGATAGGACGGTCTTACTGACTGATTGGCTGAATGATCTGCTGCCGACAAGTACCTGTCAAGCACTTCGGCTAGTTCGCGGCCGGTTGCGTAACGTTTTGCTGGCTGGCCAGCCATCGCCTTAGCGACGATCGCGCCCAGTTCCGGTGGAATCACGTGATTAACATGCCGCGCTGACTTGAATCGCTCCAGGGCAACCTGGGGCAACAAATCATGCCGAGATGCATGTGGGAATGGCCGATCCAGGGTCAGCAGTTCGTACAACGTGGCGCCGAGTGAATACATGTCGCTGCGACGGTCCAGTTGTTCGTCTTGTCCCAACGTCTGCTCGGGGCTCATGTAACACAGAGTGCCCGTCACTCTCTTTAAGCCCGATGAACCGCCGCCCGAATTCGGGCGGGACGCACCAAAATCCGTGATCCACAACTTGCCCTGTCCATCGACCAACAAATTGGACGGCTTGAGGTCCAGGTGTAGGATGCCCTGGTTGTGTGCGTAATCCACCGCCAACGCCGCGTCACGGATCAATTCCGCTACGGCACGATGATAGCCGAGACTGGCAACCAGATCCGGCCTTTCGTTCGCTGCTTCCGCATCCTCAGCCGTATCCTGCGGCGTCGTAGCGTCACGACAGGCAATGCGACATCTGCAGCGGTCACACAGTTTCCGAAACGCCGGATGCACTGGATCTGTTTCCAGATTCATGCACGGTCGCGACGCCCCATCGACACTCGCCCGGCACTGTCGCAAACGATTGATGACCTCTGCCAAGCTGATCCCATCGACCAGCTGCATCGTATAGAAAGGTAAGTCTTGGTCCCGCCCAAGTTCGAAGAAAGGGACAATGTTCGCGTGATGCAATTTCGCGGCAGCACGTACCTCATTACGGAACCGATCGAGCCACCGTTGATCAAGCGCGGCAGCCGCCGGCAACTGCTTGAGTGCGACGCTTCGGCGAAGGGACTTCTGACGCGCCTCGTACACAATAGCCGTGCCACCTCGGCCAATCTCCCTGACAATCTCAAAGTCATCGAGTGTCGTTGAGCTATTCGACCAATTTATGATTGTCGGAGGTGACAGGGCACCGTCGGGCGGTACGAGCTGGCCGGAGACCGAGGATGAATCCTGCTCGCCACGCATATATATAGAGCCTGTTGGAGAAAGCGCGACCGTTGCCCCACGTTCGGATTCTATCACACTGCTTTCGTGCCTAAACTACCTCCGCAGAGGAGGGAGAATCTGGGCGATGTGCCTGCCAGGTCACTGGTGGAGGCACGCCAGCCGGCTGCGTTAGCGGACCGTCCATGTGCCAGAGCAGGTTTGCGTTCAGGGGTTGCGACCGATTGCGGGGGTGGGAGGGGAACCAGCGACCGCGGGGTAATGGCTAAGGGGCTCGGATGGGTCACCAAGCCTTGACCGGATGGCAAGAGCCCGCTGGGGCCAAATTGCCCACCAGGACGTGTCCTCGGTCAGTTGCGCGAGAGCGTTTGGGGGTAGCGGCAGGAGAGCGGTCGGCACACCAAGTTCCCCTGCTCGCACAAGGATGATGCCCAGATGAAAGCGGTTGCCACGCAGCACCGCCATGAGGAACTGCGGCATGAGCGGATAGATCATCTCGCTGGCAACATCGTTCAGCAGGCTCGCCGCTCCCAATAACTTGACGTTGCGGGGAAGCCTCGGCCGGGGTTCCTTGCGATTCTCGGAGTTCGAACTATTCACCATGCGTTGTCCAAGCTACCGACGCAACCAACTGCCGCTGAGCGATCCACCCATGGGCGCACCTCGAATTTCGCCATTTTACATGGGTCCACTTGCGGTGCAATTCGCTCGCAGCAGGGCTGTCACGCCGGTGGTGGCTGTTGACGGACTCGGCATTCGGCGTGGAAATGCGGGAAACCAAATCACCGGAGGTGCAGGATCGAAATATCCGATGCCGCAGAAATGGCTTCGAAGGAGAACACTGCCCTTCCCGGTTACGGATAATACATGGTAATGAACGCCTATCTTCACCGACTGATCGTCGTTGCCACCAGCCTGGTCCTGGCTCTTCCGCCCGGATTCTGCGGTGGTCTATTGGGGGCAAGACGGGCTGATATCGCCCGCCCGCCCCCTTGTGAGCGGATCGTGTGTTTCCTCCAAGGGACACGGGCTCAATTGATAAAGGCGCATTTATCGTGGCAATTGACCCCATTTGCGGCATGACCGTGGACGAAGCGACCGCCCGACGCACGGAGCGGGATGACCAGACCTTCTACTTTTGCAGCGAGCATTGCCGCCAGAAGTTCCTTGCGGGTGGGAAAAACGGCGAATCGCAGCATACCCACCATCACGAGTCAGCACCGAAGAAGCAGCAGGGATCGAGCAAATACTTCTGCCCGATGTGCCGAGGTGTCGAAAGCGAAAAGCCAGGGAACTGCTCAAAATGTGGCATGGCCTTGGAACCGGCTCATCCTGCGGTGTCCAGACAAGTAGTCGTCTACACTTGCCCAATGCACCCGGAAATCGAGCAGGATGGACGTGGAACTTGCCCGAAGTGTGGCATGGACCTGGAGCCGAAGACGGTCGTGCCGGGGGTGGAGGAAGACGATCCTGAACTGCGGAGCATGACCCGCAGGTTTTGGGTCGCCCTCGCTTTGACCATTCCGGTGTTCTTGTTGGCAATGCTGCCAATGCTGGGCGTTCCTGTGGACCGATGGCTGGGGGCTCCGCTGCATCCCTGGCTGCAACTGTTTCTCAGTACGCCGGTGGTTCTGTGGGGTGGCTGGCCGTTCTTCGAGCGTGGCTGGAGGTCCATCGTTACCTGGAACCTCAACATGTTCACGCTGATCGCTATCGGCACTGGGGCGGCGTACTTCTACAGCCTCACCGCTGTGCTGTTCCCCGCCATCATTCCCGACAGTTTCCGGCATCACGGGACCGTACATGTTTATTTCGAGGCGGCGGCGGTGATCGTCACCCTGGTACTACTGGGACAAATGCTGGAGCTACGAGCCAGACGCCGTACCGGAGCCGCTATTCGGGAATTGCTTTCGCTGGCCCCACCCACGGCACGAATCGTGCGGGACGGCCAGGAGCGGGAAGTACCGCTGGAAGAAGTCCACCACGGTGACATCCTGCGTGTGCGGCCCGGCGAGAAAATTGCTGTGGACGGGAAAATTACGGAGGGACAAAGTGCGGTCGATGAGTCGATGATCACGGGTGAACCGATGCCGATAGAAAAGCAGAAGGACGACCCGGTGATCGGCGGGACGGTCAATCAAACTGGCTCATTCTTGATGGTGGCCGAGAAGGTTGGTCAAGACACGGTACTCGCTCAGATCGTGAACATGGTGGCCGATGCCCAGCGGAGTCGTGCCCCGATCCAGAAAGTCGCTGACCTCGTGGCTGGTTATTTCGTGCCTGCCGTCGTGATGATCGCTGTCCTCACGTTTTTGGTGTGGGCTATTGCGGCACCGGAGCAGCCAGCTTTGGCTTGGGCTTTCGTCAATGCGGTGGCCGTGCTGATTATCGCCTGTCCGTGCGCCTTGGGCCTCGCCACGCCGATGTCAATCATGGTCGGCATTGGCCGAGGGGCAAAAGAGGGCGTTCTGATCAAGAACGCTGAAGTGTTGGAAACGCTGGAGAAGGTCGATACGGTCGTGGTCGATAAGACCGGCACGCTCACGGAGGGCCGACCCAGGCTGACCGAGTGCGTTCCCGCCTCCCCCTTTGCTGAGGAAGGCCTCCTGCGCTACGCCGCCAGCGTCGAACGGAACAGCGAGCATCCTCTAGCCCACGCCATCGTTTCGGTGGCCAACGAGCGTGGCCTCGCCATCCCGACCGTGGAAGCGTTTGACTCCGTAACGGGTGGCGGCGTTCACGGGACTGTTGAGGGCAAGAACGTCTTGATCGGCAAGCGGTCGCTGCTTGCCAGCCGGGACGTTCAGAACCTCGCCGCCCTGGACGAGCGGGCCGACGAGTTACAGCGGCAGGGCCGCACCGTGATGTTTGTAGCCGTCGATCAGCAGTTCGTCGGTCTGTTGGCCGTCTCCGACCCGATCAAGAACTCCACACCCGAAGCCATCCGCACGCTGCACGAACTCGGACTGCGGATCATCATGCTCACCGGCGACAACGAGACGACTGCGAAAACCGTGGCTGACAAATTAGGAATTGATGATTTTCATGCCGGGGTCCGACCGGAGGACAAGCACGAACGGATCAAGGCCCTGAAAGCCGCAGGCCGCACGGTGGCGATGGCGGGCGACGGGATCAACGACGCTCCCGCACTGGCCGAAGCCGATGTTGGGGTGGCGATGGGAACGGGAACCGATGTGGCGATTGAATCGTCGGGCGTCACGCTTGTCAAAGGCGATTTGCGAGGCATCGTGAAGGCCATCACACTCAGTCGCCGCACGATGCGGAACATTCGCCAGAACCTGTTCTTCGCTCTGATCTACAACGCTCTCGGCGTGCCAATTGCGGCAGGCATCCTGTACCCGATCTCGCATCACCTTCTTCTCAACCCGATGGTCGCCGCCGCTGCGATGAGCTTCAGTTCGGTTTCGGTTGTCGGCAATGCGCTGCGTTTGAGAACCATACGCCTGACCTAGACTGGACCCTGTTTCCTGGATTGGCGGTACAAGCGAAGACATCCTGCTCGGCGGAATTGGCAAACATGCGAGGCACGTAAGACGGGTGCATGTTCTCTTTGGGGAACAAGGCTGAGTTGAACGGAGGTTTTTCATGGCAGGTGTGTTCGACGAATTTCGGCTGAAAGATGTCGTGCTGAGGAACCGGATCGGCGTCTCGCCGATGTGTCAATACTCGTCGGAAGACGGGTTTCCGAACGACTGGCACTTTGTGCATCTCGGTTCCCGTGCTGTAGGTGGTGCTGGACTGGTGGTGGTCGAGGCCACTGCCGTTTCACCCGAAGGACGCATCAGCCCTGCCGATAGTGGCATTTGGCTGGATGATCATATACAGCCATTTGCTCGTATCACTCATTTCCTGAAACAACATGGGGCCGTACCCGGCATCCAACTGGCTCACGCCGGTCGCAAGGCCAGTGCCAATAAACCCTGGGAAGGGGACGACCACCTCGAACCGCACGAGGGTGCCTGGGAGACCATCGCCCCCTCATCGGTCGCCTTTGGAGCCAGCCTACCGATGACACCAAGGGAAATGACTGCGGAGGACATTGTACGGATTCAGTCTGCCTTCGTGGCGGCTGCCCAACGATCCTTAGCGGCGGGTTTCGAGTGGCTGGAACTGCATTTCGCCCACGGTTACCTCGCTCACCAGTTCTACTCACCGCTGGCCAACCACCGCACGGACGCCTACGGGGGCAGCTTTGACAATCGGATTCGATTTCTGCTGGAGACGTTTGCAGCCGTGCGCAAGGTCTGGCCGGAACGATTGCCCCTGACTGTCCGCCTGTCCGTTACGGACTGGATCGAAGGTGGCGTGACGGTCGAGGAGTCCATTGAACTGGTACGCCGGTTGAAGGCTGAACGAGGCGTTAGACCGGTTTTCGCAAGTCGAACCAGTCAAAGCTGAATTGGTGAAATTGCGATATTTTGCGGGGCTAACCGAGGAAGAGTCGGCGGCTGCCCTGGGAATTTCCCGCCCTACGGCTAGCCGGTACTGGAGTTATGCGCGGGCTTGGCTAATACACGAATTGGACGAAAAAAGCGAATAATCCCTATGTCCCTGAGGCGCTCATGGCCAAAACATCGCTTATCCAGGGGAGCCCCAATTACCGGCAATCACCCCAGCACAACTCAAAGATCAAAACATGAGCGAATCGCCCGACCGCACCGAATCAATTTTTGCAGCAGCATTGGCTCTGCCGGCAGCCGCTGACCGAGCCGCCTTCCTGGCCACCGCATGTGTTGGCGATGCCGTGTTGCAAGCCCGCATCGAAGCGTTGCTGCGAGCCCACGATCGGGCGGGACATCTACTCGACCATCCCGTTCCAGGCGGTTTGGACCAGACCCAGGCCATGCGCACCACCGAAAATGCAGGCACGATCATCGCCGGCCGTTACAAGCTCCTGGAAGCCATCGGCGAGGGAGGCATGGGTTCGGTCTGGGTGGCCGAGCAATCCCAGCCAGTCAAGCGCAAGGTGGCCCTGAAGCTGATCAAAGCCGGGATGGATTCCAAAAGCGTTCTGGCCCGCTTTGAAGCGGAGCGACAAGCCCTGGCCGTGATGGATCACCCCAACATCGCCAAAGTTCTCGACGGCGGGCTAACGGAACAAAGCCGCCCGTACTTCGTGATGGAATACGTCAAGGGCATCCCGATCACCGAATACTGTGACTCGCGAAAGCTGAGCGTCCCCGAACGCCTGCAGTTATTCGCCCAGGTCTGCCAGGCGGTGCAGCACGCTCATCAAAAGGGGATCATCCATCGCGATTTGAAGCCTTCGAATATTCTGGTCGCCCCTTACGACGACAAGCCGGTTCCCAAGGTCATCGACTTTGGCCTGGCCAAGGCGATCCACCAGTCGCTGACCGAGAACACCCTGCACACGGCGCACGACATGGTGCTGGGCACGCCGCTGTACATGTCGCCCGAACAAGCGCAGCTCAACAACATCGACATCGACACCCGCAGCGATGTCTATTCCCTGGGTGTGTTGCTGTACGAACTGTTGACCGGGAGCACGCCGCTGGAAAAGCAACGTTTCAAGCAAGCGGCTTGGGACGAAGTACGGCGAATGATCCGGGAGGAAGATCCACCACGGCCAAGTCAGCGGCTGAGTTCGGCCGAGACGTTGCCATCGGTGGCAGCCGGCCGGCATTCTGAACCCGCGCGGTTGACCAGGCTGGTGCGTGGCGAGCTGGACTGGATCGTGATGAAGGCGTTGGAAAAGGACCGCGCGCGGCGGTACGAGACAGCCAACGGCTTCGCGGCCGATGTCCTGCGTTACTTGGCGGGAGAGCCGGTCAATGCAGCCCCCCCCAGCGCGATGTACCGCTTTCAGAAGTTCGTTCGGCGGAATAAGTCAAAAGTACTCGCCTCGGGCCTGGTGCTGATGGCACTCCTGGCGGGGATGGCCGGCACCAGTTGGCAGTGGTATCGCGCCGAGCATTCGCTGGCCGCAGAAGCGATCCAGCGGACGAAGGCGGAGGAGAATGAGCGAGCGGCCGAGGCAGCGCGGGCCGAGGCGGTGGCGCATGAGACCAAAGCCAGGGAGAAGGAGGCCGAGGCGATCAAGCAAGCCGCCGAAGCCAAAGCACAGGAAACCGAGGCGAAGAAGCAGGCCGAGATCGCCGAGGCGGTGGCGAAGTTCCAGACCGACATGTTGGCCGCAGTAGATCCGAACAATCTGCCCAAGGACCCGGTCACGAAGGAACCGATGAAGGACGCGGTGACGGTGCTGCAGGCGCTGGAGGCGGCAGTGAAGGTGCTCGACGAGGGCAACCTCAAGGACCAGCCGATGGTGGAGGCCAACGTCCGCAACACCATCGGAAACACGCTGCAGAGTCTCGCGCGTTACGCCGCCGCCGAGCCGAACCTGCGGAAGTCGCTGGAGATTCGCCGCGCGGCGCTCCCTGCCGGGCACCCGGCCATCGCCTTTACCCTGCAAAACCTCGCGGGGCTCCTGGCGGGCCAGAAGAAGCACGCCGAAGCGGAGCCGCTCTTCCGCGAAGCGCTGGAGATGTGGCGCGCGGCCCTCCCCGCCGGGCACCCGAACATCGCCACGATCCTGAGCAACCTCGCGGATGTCTACGCGAGTCAGGGGAAGACCAAAGAGGCGGTCGCTTTGCTCAAGGAGATGCTCGAGTCGAGCCGCGCTGCGCTGCCCAAGGAGAGCCCCGAACTCGCCGGTCAACTCGCCGCGCTGAGCATGACGATGCTCACGCTGAAAGCATGGGACGAAGCCGAGCCGCTGATCCGCGAAGCGCTCACGATCCGCGAGAAAATCGAGCCCGATGCTTGGACCACATTCAACACCAAATCAATGCTGGGCGGAGCGCTGTTGGGCCAAAAGAAGCACGCCGAATCCGAACCGCTGCTACTTGCCGGCTACGAGGGGCTGAAACAGCGCGAGACGACGATCCCGCAGCAGGGTAAAATCCGCCTCACCGAGGCTCTTGAACGGCTGGTGCAACTCTATACCGACTGGCATGCCGCCGAGCCAGACAAAGGCTACGACGCCAAGGCCGTCGAGTGGCAACAGAAACTGGATGAACACAACGCTGCGTCAGCCACAGAAGAACCATTGAGCGACTGCGGAAAGGAACTCGTGAATCCATCATGATCCAGAAGTACCGTGTTACGATCGCATCGGGCGCTGGTTGACTGAATCGTTTGTCGCCTTATCGACGAAATCGACCGCTGATCCTTCCCCAACTCTCTCCCGGGGTCCGAGAGCAACCGGGTTGTTAAGGAGTGGCGCTTGTTAACGAGAGAGTCAGAGAGTTCGAGAGGGTTGCTCCCGGGGTGCGCGGCCAACCTCCATGGTTGCTTCCGGACCCGGTAAATTGCTCCTCGAACTAGAGAGTCGGGGCGAGCGGCAAGAATCGTCGCAAACCCCTGGAAAACCAGCGTTTAATGCAAAACGCCGAGAGCAGAGACTCTCGGCGTTCGCGGTTTACCAGTGTGTTGGCCAGTTTCGAGGCCAAAAAATCAGCTCCCCGAAAGGAACCCTCTTCGTCACAACACTCTCGCATTCTCTCAGCGTAACCCGTTCCGTCAGCGGAGGATACAGAGTTCGATACCCATTCGGTCCCCCTCAAAACGAAAGGATCCCGTATCGAACCTGGCTAAGTTCGGTTAACAGAAGTGCCGCGTTGTCTGTTACCTGGCCGGTCTGTATTCGGGGGGTATCAAACTTTCCACAGCCGGGTTAACATCCGGCGCGAGCAGCACGACCTGCGAGTTCGTGGCAATCGCGGAGATGCTGCGTATAACCTCGCAGTCGCAGGTTCTGATTCCGTTCCCTCAATCGGTCGCAACCCCTGCTCGAGTTTGCCCAACGTTTCTTCGTTTTGTACATGCCTACCCACCGCATCGAGTTCTTGGGGGAGAGCCTAGCTGGTTTGGCTCCCCAGCGTGGTAGAATCGCCGACGGGCTTCCTCTCGTGTGTGAGCACAGCCATGTCCGACGTCACGCGCATTCTGGGCCAGATTCAATCGGGCGACCAAAAGGCTGCCGAGGAACTGTTACCCCTGGTCTACGAGGAACTGCGCAAGCTGGCCGCCGCCAAAATGGCCCTGGAAAAGCCGGGGCAGACGCTTCAGGCCACGGCGCTGGTGCACGAGGCCTACATCCGGCTGATGGATCAGACAGTACCGCAATCTTGGGACAGCCGTCGTCATTTCTATGCGGCCGCCGCCGAGGCCATGCGGCGGATACTCGTCGAGCAGGCGCGGAGGAAAGCCGGGCCTGATGCCGGTGGTGATCGCCAGCGCGTCGAGTTGGGTTCCGTCGACCCGCCGCTCCCGACCGCGCGCGTCGATCTGCGGGCGCTCAGCGAGGCCCTGGAGATGCTTGCGGCGGGACATCCTCGCATCGCGGAGCTGGTGAAGCTGCGGTTTTTCGCCGGGATGACACGGCAACAAGCGGCCGAAATGCTCGGGGTGTCGACCGCGACCGCCGACGACGATTGGGCTTACGCCAAGGGTTTCCTCCGTCTGCGGCTGGGGCAGTCTCCCTCCCAACAGCCCTAGCCCGCAATAATTTTGCAGATTCTTGGAGTTTCTTGCCAGAATTCGCCCGAAGGTTTTTCCGCCATTCTCGCATGGTTATATAGAGCCCATAGCACTCTCCGGAGCGACGCACCATGTCCCGGGAACAGCTGGACGAACGCGCCATTTTCGGCATCGCACGTCGTCTTGACGCGCCGCAGGCACGCGACGAGTACCTGCAGCAGGTCTGCGGGGACAATCTACCATTGGCGGATCACGTGCGGGAGTTGCTGCGCGCCGCGGAGACGAGCGAGAGCTTTCTCGAGATGCCCGCCGTCGGCGTGGCCGCCACGATCGACCTGGGACCCGTCTCCGAACGCCCCGGCACGCGGATCGGTCCTTATAAGCTGCTGGAGCAGATTGGCGAAGGGGGTATGGGCGTCGTCTATGTGGCGGAACAGCGTGAGCCGATCAGCCGCAAAGTCGCCCTGAAGATCATCAAGCCCGGCATGGATACCCGCGCTGTCGTGGCCCGGTTCGAGGCCGAGCGGCAGGCATTAGCACTGATGGATCACCCGAACATCGCCAAGGTGTTCGACGCTGGTGCGACCGAAGCCGGACGCCCGTATTTCGTCATGGAGTTGGTCAAGGGGAATCCAATCACGGAGTACTGCGATCGCGAGCAGCTTTCCACGCGCGAGCGTCTGGAGTTGTTTGTCGCGCTCTGCCACGGCGTCCAACACGCGCACCAGAAGGGCGTGATCCATCGCGATCTGAAGCCGAGCAATGTGCTGGTCGAGGTGCACGACGTGCGGCCAGTACCCAAGATCATCGATTTTGGCGTGGCCAAGGCCATGGGCCAGCACCTGACCGAACTGACGCTGCACACCGGATTCGATCAAATGGTGGGAACGCCGCTCTACATGAGCCCCGAGCAGGCGGGTTTAAGCAGTGTGGACGTCGACACGCGCAGCGACATCTATTCGCTGGGCGTGCTGCTCTACGAGCTGCTCACGGGTCACACGCCGTTTGAGAAGGACACACTGCAGACGGCCGGCGTGGACGAACTGCGACGGATTATCCGGGAAGTCGATCCGCCACGGCCCAGTGCGCGGGTGAGCACGCTGGTCGCAGCCGAGCTGTCGACGATTGCAGATCGTCACCGCGTGGAGCCTGGCAAGCTCAGCCAGCAGCTGCGCGGCGAGTTGGATTGGATCGTCATGAAAGCGATGGACAAGGACCGGAATCGGCGGTACGAGACGGCCAATGCCTTGGCGGCCGATGTCGAGCGGTATCTCCACGACCAGCCGGTCGAGGCCTGCCCGCCTTCGAGGATGTACCGTGTCGGCAAGTTTGCACGCCGCAACCGGACACTGCTGATCGGTGCCACCACGGTACTGCTAAGTTTATTTGCGGTGTCGGTTTCCATTGTGCTGGTCTCGTTGAGCCAACGCCGGTTGGCAGACCAACAACGCGAACTTGCGGACCGACGGCTGCAGGTCCAGCGAGGCATCAATGACGCCGTGACCCAGGTCGCTCGACTGCGGGGGGAATTTTCAACCGACAAGCAGGATGGTGATTCCGCCCTGACGCAGGCCCGCGAGCAGGCACAACGGGCCTTGGCGCTCGCCGAAACGGGACAGGCCGACCAGGCCTTGGTAGCCCAAGTGCGCGAGCTTGCCGCACAGCTGGACCGGGAACAGCGTGAACGCCAGTTGCTCGCCGCATTAGACAAAGCGTGGCTAGCCAAGGCGAACATGGTGGATATCTGGTTCAACCAACACGCCTGCCTGCCCCTGCTGCAAGAGGCCCTCAAGGCCTACGGGGTCGAGTCCGAAAACACTCCGCCTGCCGAATGTGCGGCCGTGATCAAGGCAAGCACTCCCTTGGTGCAGGCGGAACTGGTATCAGCGCTATACGAATGGCACGCGTTGACCGCACCACTGAAAGGCATCACGTCGCGCCGTGTGGCCGGCAAACTCGTCGTCGCGTCGGTGTTGCCGAACAGCGTGGCCGCACGCGACGGACGTGTGAAAGCCGGCGACCAACTCGTAGGTGTCAGCACGAACAATGATGCTCCCTTGGTGGAGACGAGTTCAATGGCGGTTGCGGAAGTGAAGAAGCTTCTCGGCAACGCGTCCGGGCCAATCGTGCGCGTGCAGGTGCTCCGCCAGGGTGAGACGGAACCGCAGGTCTACGAGATCTTGCGAGACCCGGTTCTGGCGTGGTTGAAAGCCATCTTGGATACTGCCGATCAGGATGCATGGCGGCGGCAGCTGAGGGATGTGGACAACGTCGAGGATGTGGCAAACCGTCGTGCGGCGTTGGAGAAGTTGGCCGATGAGGCGAGTGTCGATAGGCAGCCAGTGCGGGTCTTGGCAAGGCTGGCGTTACA
This sequence comes from uncultured Planctomycetota bacterium, assembly GCA_963802295.1. Classification (GTDB taxonomy): domain Bacteria; phylum Planctomycetota; class Planctomycetia; order Pirellulales; family Pirellulaceae; genus JAJRVM01. The sequence continues at coordinate 521,810 of CAWDIM010000029.1, forward strand.
GCTGCGTGATGTCGACGCCCAGGACGCTGCCATTCGCTTGCTCAGACGGGTCTGGCAGAGCCACCCCGATGACGTTGACGTTACTCTGCAACTCGCCGAGTTGCTGTGGACACTCGAACCTCCGCAGCTCGAGGAGGCCGTGCGGTACTATACAGCAGCGGTCGCTCTGCGGCCAGACAGCTACGGACTGCGCATTAACTTGGGAAATCAGCTGAAAGATCAACAGAAGTGGGAGGAGGCCATCGGCCAGTACCGCGCGGCTCTCGCCATCCAACCCGACCTCGCCATCGCGCACAGCAACCTGGGTCGGGCGTTGACTAAACAAGGAAAGTTGCAGGAGGCCGTCGAGCACTGTCGTGAGGCACTGCGCATTAGCCCGGATCTTGCCGGCGCTCATGTGAATCTAGGGGTAGCGATTGAACGGCAAGGAAAGCTAGAGGAAGCCATCACGGAGTTTCAGGAAGCTGTGCGATTGGAGCCAAGCGAGGCCCGGTGGCACTCGAACCTGGGCGGCGTTTATTCGAACCTGGGGCGGTTGGATGAGGCGATCGCCGAGTGCCGCGAAGCTCTGCGCATCGAACCGGACAATGCCCGCATCCACTTTGACCTCGCTACCTTGTACGGGCACCAAGGCCAAGTGGCCGAAATGGCCGCCGAGTACCGCGAAGTCTTGCGCATCGAACCGGACAACGCCGGGATGCATGACTCATTGGCATGGCTGCTGGCCACCGTCGCACAGCCGCCCCTGCGGCAACCCGAGCAGGCCGTGTCGCACGCGTTGAGAGCCGTCGAACTGGCCCCGCAACAAGGAAACTTCTGGGGCACACTTGGCCGGGCCCACTACCGCAACGGCCAGTGGAAGGAAGCCATTGCAGCGCTGAGGAAAGTTGACGAGCTCGGGGGGGGCAGCGGTGTCTGGGACTGGCTGTGCCTCGCCATGGCCCATTGGCAACTGGGCGAGAAGGAGGAGGCTCGCCGTTGGTACGCGAAATCCGACCAGTGGTTTAGCGAAAAAAAACCTGATTACTATTTGCTCCTGCGCTTTCGCGATGAAGCGGCGGAACTTCTGGGCGTTCAGGAAACCGAAGAAGAGAAGAAAGCCGCACAGGAGTTGAAAACGGAATCGGATGCGGAGATCAAGCCGCTAAAGGATCCCGACCAGACGCCGTGATGCGACGTCGGACAGACAGGCAGGCAGACAAGAAACCGCCCGGTGAGGCCCACGGCGCCAAGTGACAGTCCTCACCAGGCCAGACATCCCCCGCGCGGCTCGTGCTGCGCGCCCGGGGCGATGGCCGTTTCCATTGTAGCACAGACTATCCACCAACCGCACCGGAGGGAAGCGAGATGTTACGCAAGCTGCACACAAAGAAAGGGTCGACGCGTCACGCGAGTCGATCCGCGCATACGAGGCCCCGGCAACGGACAAGGCGACTCTTTCACGAACTGCTGGAAGATCGACGACTGCTCGCTGGCGTCACGCCCAACGATCCGCTTTTTGCGCAGCAATGGGCTCTCGACAACAGAGGGCAGACTGGCGGCGTGCCCGACGCCGACACCGACGCCCCGGCCGCCTGGTCCGTGACCACGGGAAGTGCTGCCACAGTCGTCGCGATGCTGGACTCGGGAATCGACTATACGCATGAAGATCTTTACCTGAACATCTGGATCAACCAAGGCGAAATCCCCGCACCGGTCCGCGTGAACCTCACTGACGTCGATGCCGACTCGTTCATCACCTTCAGGGACTTGAACGACCCCGCCAACGACTCCCAAGTCGTCGACTTGAACGGCAACGGCCGAATCGACGCTGGCGACCTGCTGAATAGTCCACCCTGGGAGGATGGAATCGATACGGATGGAAACGGATACGTCGACGATCTGATCGGGTGGGACTGGGTGAGCAATGACAATGATCCCATGGACGACTATTGGCATGGGACACGAACGGCGGGAATCGTCGGCGCTGTGGGTAACAACGGTGTGGGTATCGCTGGCGTTACCTGGGCGGTACAGTTGATGGCTCTGCGGTTCGAGTCTGAAAACTATATGTGGACAGACGAATCGGCCGTCAACGCGATTGACTATGCCGTCCTCATGGGAGCTCCCATTTCCAGTAACAGTTGGGGGACGAATGTTGATGCCGGTGGCACTCATCCACTCATCTTCGATGCCATCGCACGGGCCGGCCAGGCTGGGCATCTTTTCGTGAGTGCGGCGGGCAATTTTTCACAGAGTATCGACCCTGGCTTTCTCAAGCGATATCCAGCAGGTTACGATCTCGACAGCATTCTCTCGGTGGCCGCCACCAATGACGACGATCTGCTGGCGAGCTTCTCGGATTGGGGATTGATTAACGTCGACCTTGCGGCACCGGGAGAGAACATCTTGAGCACATCGAAAGGAGGTGGATACGGCGTGGGCAGCGGAACATCGTATGCAACGCCGCACGTCGCGGGTATCGCGGCGCTCCTGAAATCGCTGCATCCTCAGTGGGGAGCAATTGAGCTTAAACAACGGATCATGGAGACTGTGGATCCGCTGCCGTCGCTGCAAGGCAAGACCGTGACTGGTGGTCGCGTCAACGCGGCTGCGGCTGTGGGCTCAACTCTTATCGACACACCGCTGTTCTTGGACGGCTTTGAGAACGGTCAGTGGAACGGCCTGTGGGTCGAGGACAGTCAGAACGACTGGTTCACGTCGACGCAGCGGAAGACGGACGGCAGCTATTCCGCCGAGGTGGATGGAAGTGCGTCCGATGCCACGCTGACGATTGCCAGTCCGATCAACCTCCTGCCGTATGGCAGCGCGGAACTCGCCTTCGACTGGCTCATCGAAAGCGGGCTGGACACCGGTGAATACCTGGCATTGGACCTGTTCAATGGCACCAGCTGGCAAGAAGTGGCCAAGCTGCGCGGTAACGTGGATACCGAGAACGCCTGGCATAGTCCCGCGGTGACGATCGACGGCAGCTATCTGGTGTCGAACTTCCAGTTCCGCTTCCGAGCCAAAATGAGCGGCTCGGATGAGGATGCCAACGTCGATAACGTGCGATTGATCGCCACCAGTCCGGCAGGACCACCGAACCAGTTGCCGCTGGCGGAGGATGACACGGTGACGACGGCGGAAGACGCGGCTGCCACCATCGATGTGCTGGCCAACGACTCGGACCCGGATCTGGACGTCCTGCAAGTTGAGTCCGTGACGCAGGGTAGCCACGGGGCCGTCGTGATCAATGGTGACGGTACGCTCACGTACACTCCACAGGCCAACTACTTCGGCAGCGACAACTTCACCTACACGATCAGTGACGGGCGCGGCGGAACGGATACGGCTAGTGTCTCGGTCACGATCACGTCGGTCAACGACGCTCCAGTAGCCGTGAATGACTCGGCCACAACGACACCGAACCAAGCGGTCGCGATCAATGTGTTGGGGAACGATTTCGACGTGGACGTGGACGCGTTGAATGTGGATTTCTGCACCAACCCGGCAAACGGCTCCGTGATCAACCTCGGAGGTGGCGTGCTGCAGTACACACCCAGTCTAGACTTCACCGGTGGCGACCAGTTCACGTACACGGTCAGTGATGGACACGGTGGCACGGACACGGCCACAGTCTCTATCGCCGTGCAAACGACTTCCAGCATGCACGTCTGTGATCTGGACGGATCCGCCCGGTGGGTGAATAAGACGAAATGGACGGCCACGGTTATCGCCAACGTGTTGGACGGAAGTGGCCTGCCCGTTGCCAACGCCACTGTCCAAGGTACGTGGAGCAATGGCATTACGAGTACGGCAACGACCAACAGTGCCGGACAGGCCACGCTGCCGAGCGGCAATGTGGACAAGAGTGTCAGCAGTGTCACGTTTACCGTGACCAATATCACGCATGCGACGTTCGAGTACACTCCGGGCAGCAACACGGATCCCGACGGCGACAGCAACGGCACCGTGATCACGATACTCAAGCCGCAGGCGCTGTTGGCTGCCAGCATTGCCAACGGAACTGCATCCGCAGCCAACTTGGCTGAAGACGTGGCCGAAGCTGCCGTTAGCCAGGCTTTGTCACTGTGGTCCCAGCAGATTGTCATGGCCCTGCCGCCGGAGGTTCATGTTCAAGTGGCTGACATACCGGCAGGATTCTTGGGATGGGCGTCAGGCAATAAGATCACCTTGGACGTGAATGCCGATGGTGCGGGCTGGTACACCGACGTCGGCACACCGGCGGCGGGCCGTGTGGACCTGTTGACCGTGGTCAGCCACGAGATCGGTCACGTGCTGGGCTACGGCCATAGCGCAGTGGCCGGTGACCTCATGTATGACACGCTGACGCCAGGCACGAAGCGTTGGCCGGGGAGTGCGCCGATGACCATGGATGCCATGCTGGATTCGGCGATTGTCTCATCGCTGCTGCTAACTGAGCGGCGGGATGTGCCGCTGTATGACCTAGTCGATCATCCGCTCCTGGCGAACGAAATGGAACGTAATGCCGGAGCTGACAGCGACTTGTGGATGCTCCCGCTGGTCACAGCGGATTACGCCGCGCAGCCGCAACGCACGACGGATACGGTGCGGGCACGGATCGGTAAAGCGATTACTGATGAAGAAATGGAGCTGCTCGACGACGAACTGTTGGACTTGATCGCAGGTGGCCAGAAGTAACCGTCCGTTGACAGGTCGAACGTCTTCATGCCCCAGCCCGGACAACACGCCGCGCTGGGGCGTCTGCTGCAGACTTTCGTGAACCCAACTCCCGCTGTTTCATCCAAAATGTCAGTGGCATTGCGGTCGCGGCCACACGAAACCTCTCCTTGCCCCGCGATTCCCCTGGTTCCGCTATTTCTCCGTCGACGCGACCCCGACGCTCGCACACTATCTCCGAAAGGTCGCGTCGGGCGCCCGCCTTGGGAGTTGCGTATACTGCAGTCACTTCGACTCAGTACATGCCATCACTGTGACGACGCTCGCCCAATGCCTGCTGTCGCTACGCGGTGAGCAGTGGCACCACAGCGTCGCACCGCATCTGCCTGCGCAATAATTATTTGCGCTAATTGCCCGGCAGGCTGCAGCGGCTTTCCCCGTGCGACCGGCACAACGGGTGCGTTGTAGATTCCAAACAAGTGCAAGACAACGAACGCACCCCATTCACCCGCCTTAGCGCGGAAGGAGACAGTCATTAGACTCCCCAGTATCCTGAAGAGACAGCGAGACGCGAACATGCGGAAGAAGTACCAGCGGCGTCTGGCCTTGCGGTACTTGATGGCGGCTGGTCCCGAGACGTATTCACGGCGATCGGCGCGAGCGGCCTGACTCACAGGAGCTTCGCCAACGGTATCGACGCGCTCATGCACATTGCCAATGAGCTGGCTGTCGGCAAGGCGGTCGCCGTGAACATCCTCCATGACTTGGACATTGCTGCGTTGGACGACGAGCACGCCTACATGGTCGTAAGTGTCAGCTACTCATTAGACGGCGGGGGACCGAATGAGATCGTCCTGCGCAATCCTCATGCCGACGATGCGAACCTCAACGACGGCATCAATGACGAGCTGATTACCCTCACCGGCGACCAACTCGTCGCGGCGATGTACGGAGACGACGAAGGCATCCATTCGGCTTGGGTTTGAATGGATGGGAGGCGGGCCGGATACCAGTCCAGAATTCCCAACGCATCGAGCACATTTCAGAAAGCGCACGGCCCTCATGCATTTCCTTTTCTCACCGTTCGGCAGCGCAGGCGATGTGCATCCCATGCTCGGAGTTGCGTTAGCGCTCCAACAACGTGGACATGATGTCACCTTCATCGTAAACGGGTACTTTCGAGAACTCGTCCAGCAGTTTGGCCTGGCGTTCGAGGAGATGGGCACGAAAGAGGAGTTCTTGGCGTCGGCCAGCAGCCCTGACCTCTGGAATCCGCTCAAGGCATTCCGACACATCTATCACAGCCTTGTGGCACCATGTCTGCGCAAGCAGTACGGTGCGTTTGCCAAACACTACAAGCCTGGGGAGACTGTGGGAATCACCAACTGTTTCGGATTCGGAGCACTTACTGCCCAAGAGAAGCTGAACCTGCCGGTCGTGTCGTTCCATATTCAGCCCGCCGTGGTGTGGAGCGACATTGAACCGCCGCTGATGCCGGGCACTCTTGGTCCCCGGTGGCTCAAGCGAATCCAGTACAACCTCGGAGAAAGGTTCTTCATTGATTCAGTCGTCTGCCCCACTCTGAACTCATTTCGGCACGAACAGGGGCTGCCTCAGGTCCGCCGAATCACACGTTGGTGGCATTCGCCCTGGTGCGTAGCGTGCGTGTTTCCTGAATGGTACTGCCCCCCGCAAAGCGACTGGCCAAAGAACGTCATTCAAACCGACTTTCCTCTCTGGGATGAACGTGCCGAAGACTCTCTCCCCCAGGATGTCGAGGCATTCCTGGCAGCGGGCAGCCCACCCATCGTGTTCACGCCAGGATCATCCAACCTGTTTGGCAGAAAGTTTTTCGACGCCGCCGTGGACGCCTGCCGTCGTATGAACCATCGAGGGATTCTGCTCACGAGGTTTCCAGAACAGATTCCTGATCTACCTGACAGCGTGGTCCATTTTCCGTTTGTCCCCTTCAGTCTACTTCTGCCACGAGTGACGGCCGTTGTGCATCATGGGGGGATCGGTTCCACATCACAAGGGCTGGCTGCTGGTGTGCCACAGCTAATCATGGCATTGGCCCACGACCAATTCGACAACGCTGCTCGTATCAAGCGGCTTGGCGTGGGGGATTGGTTGAAACCGTCGCATTTTTCGGGGCCAGCCGTCGCCAAGAAACTGACAGCATTGTTGTCATCGGGGCAGGTGACGGCAGCGTGTGCTGCGGTCGCCGCCAAATTGTCCCATAGGAACGGGGCAGAAATGACGGCTGCGGCCATCGAAGACTGGGCCGATAAGAATCGCAGGACCAATCCAAGCGTCGGGAGATGACCCGGATTCCCTGCGGGCATGGCCGGTACACGACGAGGTAAGCCAGTGCGATGGGGAAACGCTGCATCGTGTGGTTCCTCGTGTACAATGGAGTCGATTTGTCAGCGGCAACAGGCTCCAAAAGACGTGGCGGTTCGTCTGTAGTTGAGATTCCAGCCGACCACAGGCCGGTATCATGCCTGTTTGGTGAAGATCGGCTCGCTGTCCATGGCAGTGGCTCGGATGATTTCCCGTTCGTTGTCGTTCAGCGGCGTCAGCGCCCCAGATCGGGCCAATTCGACCGCCATCTTGAACAACTCCCAATGGCTGGGCGGGATCATGGCATGGGTTGGCAGGTGCCTACCCCGAGGAGCCCGTGAGCTATGAGTTCTTCAGCCGCTTCCTTCAGATGATCCAGGGTTATCCGTCGCTGGTCGTCGCTGTGGAATCTGGACAGGTTGTCGGTTTTCCTGGCGACGAGCTTCAAGGATGTACTCATGCAGTTGCCCCACGGTACGGATCTGAGTGGCGGCGTTGTCGCCATAGTTGTGGTTGAGATGAGATTCGATGAACTCGTCGAGGTAGGCGATCACGGCTTGCTGAATTTCCCCACGGTGAACATCCCCGTGGAACTTGATGACCTCGACCTCGGTGAGTTCCTCCTGTGACTGATGCCCTTCCCAGGTTACCAAATGCCGATCATGGAGCGGTTCGGGCTGAACTGCTACGGCTGTTGCGAGCCATTGTACAAGCGGTGGCATGTGGTAAAACAGTTCCCGCGGTTGCGACGGGTCTCGGTCTCGCCCTGGGCCAACGTGGAAAAGATGGCCGAGTATCTCGGCGACGCCTACATCTACTCCTGCAAACCCTCGCCCGCCGAACTGGCCCGGCCCGCAATCGACGAGAACCGCATACGACAGGGACTGCGTCGCGTGATTGAGGCCACCCGCAGCTGCCGGCTGGAGATCATCATGAAGGACAACCATACGATTGCCAACAACCCGGAGAACGTGCGGCGCTGGTGCCGCATCGCTGGCGAGGAGGCCGAACGCTGAAGCGGGCCTTTTCACGAATTGGCAATTCCCCAAGAGACAGGAGCTTGCGAATGACCGGCCCGACGTTTGTAAGACGACTCGCAGTGGTTAGCCTCATGGCTCTACTTGGCGCCGCCACAGCCCAAGCAGCCATCGAGATCCGAACGACGCCGGAATGTTCGCCCATGCAGCGACTGGCGGCCAAGGAAGTCGTCCGTTACCTGTATCTGCGAATAGGCTCCCTGCCCGAGAAGATCGCGCAGGACGGCAGGATTGTCATTGCAGACAAGGCGGCGGACGTGGTGAGCGATGCTGCGACCAAGGCAGCCGCTAAGGACTTGCAGCCGCAGCAGTACGTGATTAGAACCACGACGGCCGATGGAAAAAAGACCTGGTGGATCGTCGGCGGCGACGACGTGGGCACGCTCTACGGAGCCTACCGTTTCGCTGAGCAACTGGGCGTGCGGTTCTACCTGCACGGCGACGTCGCGCCCGACGAGCGGCTTGCCGCGATTCCAGACGTCGAGGACATTGGCCGGCCGCTGTTTGCCCTCCGCGGCGTCAATCCCTGGGGCTCGCACCCATTCGGCTTCGACGCCTGGACCACGGACGACTACAAGGCGATCTTCACGCAACTGGCCAAGATGCGGATGAACTTCCTGGGCATCCACTGCTATCCCGAAGGGCATCCCTACGCGGAGCCGACCGTTTGGCACGGCCTGGCCGGGGACTTCGACCAGCAGGGGCAAGTCAAATCGAGCTATGAGTCGCGGTACTTCAACACGCTGCTGACACCGGCCTGGGGCGACTATCGGCCGAAGAAGACCGGGGACTATAGTTTCGGCGGCTCGCTGCTGTTCGATGACGAGGCGTGGGCGCCTGACGTGTTGCGCGGGCATTGCCCGCTGCCGAAGAGTCCGGAGGACTGCAACGAGGTCTTCAATCGAATGGGGGCACAGTTCCGCGATGCCTTCACCTTCGCCCGGCAAGTCGGTGTAAAGACCTGCGTTGGCACCGAGGCCCCGCTGATCCTGCCCAAGGCGGTGCACGATCGGCTGAAGGCTCAAGGGAAGAATCCGGCCGATCCGGCCGTGGTCCGCGAAGTTTACGAAGCGACGTTCCGCCGCATCGCGGCCGGCCATCCGTTGGATTACTACTGGATCTGGACGCCGGAGGGTTGGACCTGGGATGGCAACAACGAGGCCCAGTACAAGGCCACGGTGGCCGACATCAAGCTGGCCTACGAGGCGCTCACGAACGTCCAGGCCCCCTTCCAACTGGCCACCGCTGGCTGGGTGCTTGGTCCGACGCACGACCGCGCGGCCTTGGATGCGGACCTGCCCAAGGAGATCCCGATGAGCGCCATCAGCCGCGACCTTGGCGCGGTCAAAGTGGATTCGGCCTTCGGACGCATTGCCGGCCGTGAGAAGTGGGCGATTCCATGGATGGAAAGCGACGGCCGTCAGGGGCTGGCCGGCCTCCAACTGTGGGCCGGCCGGATGCGACGCGATGCGGCCGACGCCTTGGCCTACGGCTGCACGGGCCTCATGGGCCTGCAATGGCGGACCGACATCCTCGGCCCCAACATCGCCGCCTTGGCTCAGGCCTCCTGGGACCAGACCCTCTGGAATCCTCTTTCCCGCAAGCTGCCCGTCGAAGCGGCTCCGACGGTAGAAGGCCCGGCAGGGGGCAACGTGGTCAACTACCCGGGCTGCAAAATCGCCAACACGGACGACGCGCCGCTTTACCAGACCTGCCGCTATGGTCTGGAGGGCTACAACCTTAAGCTGCCCAACGGCCGCTACCGGGTGACCTTGAAGTTCTGCGAACCGCACTTCGACGCCGCCAACAAACGCATCGGCGACTTCAAGCTCCAGGACAAAACGGTCGTCGAGGACCTCGACATCTTCGCACGGGTGGGCAAGTTCGCCGCGCTCGATCTTGCCTTTGATGACATCGAAGTCACCGACGGCTGGTTGCGGCTGAAGGTCGAAGCAAGAACGTCGCTGCCGTGCATTTCGGCAATCGTGGCGGAAGGTAAGGCCGCCACGCGCAAGATCAACTGCGGCGGCGCGGCGTACAAGGACTGGGAGGCCGACGACGTGACCAAGACTCACTTCCTGCCGGTCGATGACTTGTACGCCGATTGGGCCCAGGCGAACTTCGGCCTGGCGGAAGCCGGCAAGGTCTTCACCGCCATCGATGGCGGCGTGCCCCAAGTCACCGACGGCGGCTGCCCGTCGGGCCAACTGACGCCCGTGACAACGCCCTGGGCACAGGTCGCCCCGCAGTTTACGTTTGTGGATGACTTTGAGAAACTGCGTCCGAACATCAAAGGCGCCGGCAATCTCGACCGGTTCGATTATTGGCTGAACACATTCCATTACCTCCGGGCGCTGATGAAGACTCGCTGCGCGATGGGGGCCAAGCAGGCTGAGGAAGTGTCGCGCGCCTGGGCCGAAGCCTACTCGCATCTCCTGGCCAGCGTCAGCACGCTCGGCGGGCTGGCAATGGTGGTCAACATGGAGAACCATCCGGGCTGGGAACTGCTCGTGGCGCCGCATGCCGGCCAACCGTGGCCGAAGGGATATCAAGGCTCGCCGCGAATCGTTGTGCCGACGGTCCGCGCACTTGTGCAACAGCAGGAATCGCTGATGGTAAAGTTCATCGTCCTGGACCATCGGCCACCAGCTTCCGTGACCGTAGCTTGGCGTCCACTCGGCGACGGCGAGTTCCGAACGGTATCGACTAAGCATATTGCCCGGGCCGTCTATGAGGTTGCCTTGCCGGCCGCCGCCGAGTCTTTTGAGTATCGAATCGAAGTGGTGACTGCGACTGGAGAATCGTTGGTCTGGCCTACAACCGCTCCGACGATGAATCAAACGGTGGTCGCTTGGTAAGCAGGACGGTGGCTCGGGTCCCCGCGAAGCACTGAACCATCGCGAGCGCGCTGTCGCGGGCTATGTCGATGGACCATCTTCCGTCCAACCTTTCATCAACTCATGCCTATTCTACGGCGCGTTGGAGAACCACCGGCTGATGCGCGGCGGTCGATGTAAGTGGTCGAGCGGCAGGAGTACAATTGAGCCGTCGGTGCGCATTGGCGATGAGCCCCAGCACGCAGAGAGGTAGAGGAATCAATGGACCCTGATGTAGCCCGCGACATCCTGAGTCGCGTTGTCGAGATCGGCACGAACCCTGACGGCGATGTGCGTGCCTTTCTGGCCAAAGAGGTCCCTGAGCAAGGAACAGCGGTGCTGTTCCTTATAGGCTTTTGCGCAATGACGATGCTCAGATACGCGAGGAACTCGCCATGGACAAGTTGGTCGTTGCGGCGTTAGTGGTATTGCCCTGGAGCACGCTGGACTACGGGCAAGTGGCTGTGGACCACGAGGAGTTCGTGGGCCCGTTTCCCAGTTGGGCGAACGTGAAGACTGATTTCGGTGCGATCGGCGACGGTTCGGCGGATGACACCGAAGCGTTTCAGAAAGCCCTCGACACTTTTCAGCAGACGTCCAACGTGCTGTTCTTGCCAGCCGGCGTCTACCGCATCACCCGCACCTTGACGATGACCATTCGGCAGTGCCTGAGCCTCCTTGGCGACGACCCAGCCAGGACGGTCATAAAATGGGACGGGGCGGACGAAGGTAGCCACGCGGCCATCGTGAGCGCAACGCATCTGTGGCCGGCCGTTGCAGCCTTTAGCCGAGTTTGGGGAGAACTAATCCGGCGCATTGGGGGTGAATCCTGGAAGTCCTCGGGTGCGTTGATCGAGGCGATTCGGAGAGAGAAAATCCCCACACTGTTGAACGGTATTTTCGATTGAACAGAGGGTCGAAGCTGGCGGCTTCGTTGGTCTTTGCGAACGGACATAGGTATCGTTGCTGCCTGACAGGATCGCCGCTGTCAACCAATGAGCCGTCCAGGGAAAACGCCCTCCTGGATCAGCAAACGACGGTGCTCGACTCGCACAGGATCGTTGATGTTGAGCACCTGAAGCGTGACGCGACCGATAGGCGACTTGCCATGAAGAACCGGACCAACCCAATCGAAATGCGCCATCCAGGTGTCGGTCCGCGGATGGAACAAACGGGTGAGCAGACCGTTTTCGGGGTCGAGCCCCGCAATGTTCGGTCCCTTATGCGTATTGCAGCTGAAACAGGAGAGGGCCAGATTGGATTCGACCGAGGGACCCGCGTGCTGCGGGGCGATGATGTGATCGATGCAGAACGGCAAAGGATCCGAATCGCTTGGCATCATGCAGTATTCGCACTGGCCGCATGCGCGTTCGAAAACAAGTCGGCGAAGCCCGGCATCCAGGGGCTGATCTACCTGGGAGGTTGGCCGGCGTGCTGAAGAGAAAGTCGAGCCCGAGCGTGCAGCAACGCCAGGAAGCTCCCAACGCGGCGATAACTCTCCATTTGCTCGTGTTCCGCTGGCGAGAGGTTGGGGCGACAATGGAGTCGAATGGCGGCGGTGGTTGGGACGGTGCGTGTCGCGCGCGAATGGCGGACCGAGAGCACAGTGTGAACGCCCTCGTCCTAACCCGTTGCCAGCACTGGCCCTGGACCGCGAAAAGGCCGACATCTTTCGGCGTCAGCCTTGCATATAACCCCACGGTCTCGCGGTTTCGAAACGGAAGCGGAAAGGGGACAGGGACATCTGACGCAGCAGGTGTCGCAAGACGGGCGAGGTTGGAGAAATGAGTGTTCTGCCGCGCGGCGCGTCAGCAGTGCCATATCGATGTCACTTGTCGCCCGTCCATGAATCACACGACTGTAGCTGCCGAGTTTGTGCAATTTCCCACGGGAAATGTCCCCGTCCCTGTCTGGCTTTTTATGTGTAGTCCGGCAACTCCGCCTATCGGTCAGGGCAACAGTGTCGAATGGCCTGAAGCAGTTCTGCGTGGTGCAGCGGCTTGGAGACGTAGCTGTCCATGCCGGCAGCCAGGCATTGTTCACGGTCGCCGCGGAGCGCGTGGGCGGTCAGGGCGATGATCGGAATGCGACCGCCGGTTTGCCTCTCGCGCTGGCGAATCGCCGACGTGGCTTCGAACCCGTTCATCTCCGGCATCTGAACATCCATCAGGATCAAGTCAAACTGCTCCTGTTCCCACGCTTGGACGGCCACACGTCCGTTGGTTGCCACGTGCACGGAATGCCCCCATTTGCCGAGCAGTCCCACGACCAGTTTCTGATTCATCGTACTGTCCTCAGCCAAGAGCACGCGTAGCGGCCGCCTGGCCATGTTGGGCGGGGAGCCGGCGGGTTGGCCGGTATGGCTTTCCTCGCTGGGCAGAGCCGTTCTCAACACTCGTACCAGGGTCTGGACGAGTTCCGATGGTTTGACAGGTTTGAGCAAGCGGGCGGCGACCGCCAATTTTTCGCAGAGCGAGATATCCCCGGCCCGGTCACCTGAGGTCAGCACAACGAGGACGAGGTCGGCCAGTTCGGGGATGTTCCGAATCCGTTCGCAAAGCATGAAGCCATCCACTTCCGGCATGTGGACGTCGGTCAGCACGAGGCGGAAGGGGGTTCCCGCCGCCTGCCGTTCTCGTAACCGATCGATGGCGTCCGCGGCATGAGCCACGCTCACAGGGGCCATGTGCCAGTTCCGCAGCATCTCGTGCAGGATGGTGAGGTTCGCGGCGTTGTCATCGACCACCAGTACGGGCAAGTCCCGCAGGGCACCGAAGTCAACGCAAGGCAAATCGATTTCTGGAGAGCCAACTAATCCGCAACGAGTCGTGAAGGAAAAGGTACTGCCGCGCCCCAGTTCGCTTTTGACCCAGATCGCACCTCCCATCAGTTCCAGGAGCCTCTTGCAGATCGTCAAACCCAGGCCGGTTCCACCATATTGACGCGTCGTCGATGCGTCGGACTGGACGAAGGCCTCGAAAATGGACGCCTGTTTTTCGCCGGCAATACCGATCCCCGTGTCGGTAACGTCGCAGCCAATCTGCACGCTATCGGCCGTTGGCGGCTGACAATGGAACCGCACGACGACCTCTCCGGTATCGGTGAACTTGATGGCGTTGCCCACCAGATTCAGGAGCACTTGGCGGAGTCGGTTCGCGTCGCCCAACAATCTGTCTGGTACACCTGTGGCGACCTCATACGCCAATTCGAGTCCCTTGTTGTGAGCTCGCGGGGCCAGCGTTCGCATCGTATCGCCCAGCAAATCACGCAGGTGAAACTCCGTGGATTCAATTTCGATTCGCCCGGCCTCGATCTTGGAGAAATCAAGGATCTCATTGATGATGCTCAGCAGCAAATCGCCTGCTTCCGTGACCATCATCAAGTAATCACGCTGTATGGAAGTCAGTTCGGTATCCAGCACTAGTTCGGTCATGCCGATGACTGCATTGAGTGGTGTGCGGATCTCATGACTCATGTTGGCCAGGAAATCGCTCTTGGCCTGGTTCGCGGCTTCGGCGGCCTCCCTGGCCGTTTGAATCGCGGCCATGGCCTGCTTACGCTTCGTCACGTCGGCGATGCCGCAGAGAACAAGCAGTTCGTCCTCCGTTTCCAACAGGCTCAGTGCCACCTCGACAGGAAACTCGCTGCCGTCTCGCCGGCGCGCATACAATTCTCGCCCCAACCCCATCGCCCGATTTCTCGGCGCCCGAAAAAATGCCTTACGCAAATCGGCGTGCTTGGCGCGATATGGCTCGGGGACGAGCATCTCGACGGACTGGCCCAGTAATTCTGCGGCGAGATAGCCAAAATCGCGTTCGAATTGTGCATTCACCAACCGAATCGTGCCTGCGTCATCCACAATCAGCAACGCCACCGGCGAGGCGTGGACCGCGAGTTCGAACCGTCGTTGGGAACGCTTCTGTTCCGTCATGTCCGAGATCGAACCTGCCATCCGCGTGGGCCGACCGGCATCATCCCAGACCGCCTGACCGCGCGCGAAACCAACGGTACTCATTTGATTTCGTGCGTAAACGGTATTCAATGTCGTAGGGTACGTGTCGTTCAAAGTGCTCCCTCAAAGCGTCATGCACACGTTGTACATCCTCCGGGATCAAGCGGGATTCGAACGCCGCGAAGACGTTGTCCATCTCATCGTCCGCGTATCCCAGCAGTTCCTTGAAACGCGGCGAGTAATACACCTCATTGGTAAGCACGTTCCAGTCCCAGATCCCGTCGGAGGAGCCTCTCACAGCGAGCGTGAATCGCTCTTCACTCGCGCGCAACGCGTCTTCACGCTGTTTTTGCTGGGTGACATCCCGAACTGCCGCCAGGATCAACTGGCCAAGTGGCGAGTCCCACGGTTGCAGACTGATGTCCACCGGTACCTCCTGCCCGTCTCCCCGCAACAAGGTGAGGGCTACGCCACTTCCCATGCTTCGCGGTTTGGGGGCCCTCGAGTACCCGCGTCGCATCTGCTCGTGCAAAGCCCGGTACCGCTCGGGTACCAGCACTTCGAGCAGTTGGCCCAGGAGTGCGCCCTTGGCGTACGCGAACAACCGTTCGGCCAACTGGTTCACGTGCAGGATGCGTCCATCCTGGTCCACGACGAGGATCGCGTCCGGTACCAGTTCCAGGATGTCGCTAACCACAGGTTCCAACCGTTTTTGCGTTGGATCGACAGAGTTTGACATAGCCGTCTCGCATGACCTCGCGTCGTAACTGCCGGACATGAGAACGAAAGGCACGTACGCCGCACACGCTCAATTTTCGGAATCATACGCTCGAGTGTTACGCGGATCGACCTTGCCACGCCAAAAAACGACGAAAAGGCACGGCACGGTATGGGCGCGGTTATCGTTTCGGGGCTGGCGAATCCAAGTCAATGCCAGTAATCCCAGCTGATGAGCAGAAGCTCCCGATCTTGTGAACGACTGTCTTCCACCACTTCGTTGCCGTCGGATTCGCGTTTCAGGGGAAAGTCGACGGGCGTCGGGAAGACAGATGTTCGATATCTGACCGCAGTTGAAGTGTCGTTCCTTCGGTAGCCCGCGGAACTCGCCAGAAATGTACGGCGCGATCCGGGCCGGTTGTAGCCAGCAACGACCCATCCGGATGAAACGCGACCGAATACACGGCGTCCGCATGCGGCAACGTGGGGCCAATCTGGAAGCCGGTGGCCGCATCCCAGAGCCGTGCTGCTCGGTCGCGCCCACCCGTGGCCACGGTGCGTCCATCCGGGCTGAAGACCGCAATATTGACCATGTCATCATGCCGAAGCGGTTCGCCCCGCAGTTGACCGGTGGCCACGTCCCAGAGACGCGCCGTCCCGTCAAAACACGCAGTGAGCAGCTGCCGGCCGTCGGGACTGAAGCGAATGGTCCAGACCCAGGCCGGATGGCTCATTGGCGCCAAGAATGGTGCCAGGGTGTCGGCACGGAACATCCGGGCCGTGTTGTCGGCGCTGGCGCTGGCGATGATCCGCCCATCGGGACTAACGGCGAGCTCGCGGACCGCGTCCTGATGTCCAGCGGTCGCAACACGCGCACCTCCGGATGCAACGTCCCACAAGGCGATTTCGCCCGTCGCCAATCCCAGAATCAGGTCCTGGCCGTCCGGAGAGAACGCAAGACTGGTCGCACGCGAGTTCAGATGCCAAGGGCCTCCCAGCGACTTTCCGGACTTGAGGTCCCAGACTTGCAGCAGGCCGTTGAGTGTCGCGGTCGCCAGCCGACGGCTATCGGGAGCGACTGCGGCCTTACGCACCGGGCCGCCGGCATTGAGCAGCGGACTATCCGGGGAGTCGAATCGGAGTTGCCCCGACTCTGCATCCCAAATGTGGATGCGACCGTCATCTCCCGCAGAGATGAAACTGCGACCATCCGGCGTGGCCGTGAGTGCGACCACATTACGCTCATGTCGACGGCATTGTGCCCGCACCTGACCTTGGTCCACGTCGTACAGGCAGATGGTTCCGTCATTGCTGCAGACGGCCAACATCTTCCCATCACGCCGAAAGGCCAACGGCGCACGTACGGCCGCAGGCAACTGGAACGCAGCCTGCTCCCCGACCGTTGGTGCCAAGTCCCAGATACGCGCCGCACCGTCCAAGCAAAGAGTCACCAACGTGCGGCGCTCGGCGAGAAAGACGACGTCGCTGACGGCTGCCGGGTGAGACAGCGGACCGCCGATTGCAGACAGATCACTGACTCTCCAGATTCTCGCCGTGTTGTCTCCGCCACCCGACGCCAGCAGTGTCTGGTCGCCGTTCAGGGCCAAGGCTTGGACTGGTCCCTGTTGCTTCAGTGGCTGTCCGATCGCCGTTTGTGTTGCGGCGTCCCAAACGCGAAGCATGGTTTCATCCGAGCCGGTCAGAAGTCGCCCATCGCCGGCGAACAGCAGGACGTTCACGTGCTCCGAAATTCCAAACGGATCGCCAAGTCGCTCTCCCGTCGATGACTGCAGGCAACGTATCGACCCACCACTGCCTGCCAGGGCGAGCATCCGATCGTCAGCGGAGACCGCCATGGCCCGCAAAAAGCCGTCGGCGGGCACCACGAAGTCTTCCGCTGTCGCACCGACCGTCCAACCATGCACCGTCCCATCGCCAACTGCGGTGAACAGTCGTCGCCCGTCACGGGAAAAGTGCACTTGGCTGACGGAGCTCTTGTGCGCGAACGGTGGACACAGCGGCGAGCCGGTATCTGCTTCCCAAAGCTGCGCGGTACCGTCCGCGCTGCCAGTGGCCACGACCTGCCCCTCGGCGCTCCAGCAGGCCGCGACAACGGCGGCGGAATGACGCAGCACGAAGACCTGTCGATGGTTGCTGTCCGACGACCAGATGCGGGCGGTGCCGTCATCGCTGGCCGTCAGGATGAGCCTCCCATCAGGGCTGAAGGCGACTGCGTGAATGGCCGCCTCGTGCCGCATGTCGGCTCCGTAAGGGCTGCCGGCTGTGCTGTCCCACACGCGTGCCAGACCGTCCTCGCTGCCCGTCAGGACCCATCGACCTTCGGGGCTGATTGCCAGGGATCGGATCGGTTTCGGGTGTGTAAGGATGGCGCGCAGCTGGTGTTGATAGGGCATCCAGCCATCGACGTTGCACCGAGCCACACGCTGCAATTCTCGATCCTGGGGGGCGAATTCCATGCTGCGGATGATCCACTGCAACCCTTCACAGCCGTGATTGTCGTTGCACATCCGCAGGCCGCGGTCAAGGGCCATACGGGCCAGCAGCATCTCCGCGGTGGCCCGCTCGCGATCGGCGCGTGAGCGCTGGTCCTCTGCTTCAGCTCGGCGTTGCTCAACTTGTTCGCGCGTTGTGTTGACCAGAAACGTCGCAGCACTTGTCACCACGGCGAGCGCGAGCAAGGCCGCTCCGCCGATGCGAATCAAGACGCGATTACGTTGTTCCCACCGCGTGAGACGCGGCCCTATGCCCTCCCGGACTCCTCGTACCGGTTCACCTGCCAGGTAGTGTTCCAGATCTTCGGCCAATGCGCTGGCGGACGGATAGCGGTCTGAGGGTTGTCGCGCCATGGCTTTCAGGCAAATCGCCTCCAGTGTGCGGAACAGTCCCTTGACCTGCATCTTGGGTGAGGCGAGGGAGGCATTCGCACTTTGCTGGGGCCCCGTAACCGCGTCATTCCCACTGGACTGAGGCGCCTGCCCGGTGAGCAGGCAATAGAGGGTAGCACCCAAACCGTAGACGTCACTGGCGGGTCCGAGTGCCTCGGCATGACCTTCGGCCTGCTCGGGACTCATGTAGCCCGGCGTCCCGATCGCGGTGCCGGCACGGGTGGCGGCAACACTGCTCTCAGCACATTGTGGAATCCCTTCATCGACATCCGCCGTCCGCTCCGGTACGTCTGCACCGCCAATCGGTTTTGCCAATCCCCAGTCGACAAGTAGCGTTTGCCCGAAGTTCCCGAGGAGGATGTTGGACGGCTTGATATCCCGATGGAGAACGCCCCGCGTGTGGGCATACGCCACCGCGTGGCATGTTGCCACCAGGTGGCCCAGCAACTGCCGCAGTCGCGAGGGGTTTCCACTTACCCCGCCTCCCTGATGAAATCGCTCGATCGCGTCCTCTAAGGTCGTGCCTTGAATCAATCGCATGGTATAGAACGGACATCCATCGGCGGTCTTGCCCGATGCATAGATGGGAACAATCGAGGGATGTTCCAGACTCGCGGTAATTCTGGCTTCAAACTCGAACCGCGCACGGCTCTGCGGATTGTCCTCCAAGCGAGATCGAATACGCTTTAACGCAACTTCGCGATTCAGAGAAGCGTCGCGTGCGATGTACACTTCTCCAAGTCCGCCCACCGCCAATAGTCGTTCGATAGTGAAACTAACGCCGGGCGGATCGGCCTTCTCCTCACCAGAGCTCTTTACCTCGCCTTCATGCGGTTCGGCCGGCATGTCCGAGGAATGTGTCAGTGCAGACTCACCGGCTAGTTCGCGATATCCAGCCGCTGCAATGTCGCGTGCGGCGACGCCGCGTTCACCACAGTTGTGCCCATCGATGGATAGCGTTTCTGCGTTCCCCTCAAGGTGAAACAACTGAGCCACCGAAGCTGGCAGCGGCTGTAACTCCTCCAAACAGCGTTGCAGGTTACCCCTATGTCGTGCCAGCAGACGACGGACTTGTGTCTGCAGGGCATCTCGCGTTGCGAGGTCGAGCCGTCCACACTGCGGGAGAATCTCGTCGAATGGAAGGACGGGATCACGCTGCCACCTCTCGATCGCTTCGGCGAGTTCCTGCCGCGTGATCACAGCAGCGCGCTGGGCAATCACGCCCAGTAGAACGGCCGAGTAGCGAGCGTCACGCGAATCCACTAGTTTTCGCCCTTGTGTATTGCCCCGCGGTCGTGAACTGTGCCCGAACGCGTCTGACGTCACCTGGATAGACTTGGCTCTCAGGAGCAGATGCTTCAGCAATGTCAGTGCGTTTATAGTCCTCAGACGGGTCCCGACAACCTTTCTTCGAAGAACATTCTCGTGGGGGTAGGCTGCGGGGCCGGCAACCGAGGTTGACATGCCGGCGCCGGTTCAGGTACTGATCGCGTAGCGGTCTCGTATCACTCGTCGGTTGGCCGAGAATTAGGTCTCTTTCTGTCGACCCTACTCGTGTAACCAGAGTTGGCGTTGAAAGGTCTCAAAACTTCCGCCCAGATTGTGAAGTACGCTTTTTTTCCGTGGCAGACGAACATGTCCGCTGAACGGGCCCAGCAACTTGCGAGGTGAACAGTTGCACACCAATAAGCGGGAATGAGGCGTTCATCACCAGCCAGCAGCACGAGGGTTGGGGCTGCCTGCCCGACTGCTACGACGACGGCGGATTCACAGGCGGGAATATGGACCGGCCGGCACTGCGGCGGCTGATGGCCGACATCGAGGCGGGCAAGGTGGACTGCGTGGTGGTCTACAAGGTCGGGGAACACGAACCGATCGTATCGACGGACATATTCGAGAAAGTGCAGACCCTGCTTCTACGGAACCGCTACGCCGGGTCCACCAAATCACGCAATCGGCATGGTGCGCTCTTGAGGCGGTTGCTGTACTGCAAGGCCTGTGGCCACACCATGGTTCACAATTTCACCGGGCGCGGTGGCAGGCAGCGTCTTCTCGAGCCGAGCCACCTCGGCTGCCACGGTCTTTGTCATTTCTGTTCTCCTTGGTCGTCGTCCGCCGGCTGGTGAACGTCGCCTGGCGGGTTGGCGGAGGCTAGGTGAGATTCGTCATCGCCTCGTCTGAGAACCTGGTCCGGGCGTCCAGCACGCTGCCGAACGCGATTCATTCCACTGGTCAGGATCGCGGCGAGTCGTCCATCACGCGTTTCGTCCATCGTTCACCTTGCATTGCGGGTCTCGCGCGTCGAGCGCGAGCGCCCGAGACACAGAGAGCCTCGTTTCCGAGACAACCTCAATTGGCACGTTGATAGGGAGATGTAAAAAAATGGACTCCAACGGTGGCACCGACGCTGGTCGGTGGCCGCGTGTGTCGGAAATTGAGGGTATTCCGAAGTTGACGCGCCAACCTGATTGGGGCATATTGAGGGCGATGGATCGCTGAGAGACGGCCGCGGCAAATGGCAGAGAGGTCCGATGCTCGATCGGCCGGGCGAAGAGTACATTCCATTGTCGTACAATTAGTTCTTCGCTGTACGTATTGATGGCAAGGAGTTGCTTGTCTCCTCCACCGCGGCTGGAGAACTCGAGCATTTTCGAGGATTCTGCGACCGTCACTGCGGAGGGTCCACAAAAGGTGGCATCCCTCGACCGCTGGGTACGTATACGTCGCTTGGAGACCATGAATATGTGCGGCGATCAGAATGCCTGTGCGCCCTTGACACGCGTTGCGGACGGGACAGGCGACGTTCGCGGAAGCGCACGCAGGAAGCTGAGCTTGTTATTGGCCCGTGATGCCCTGCTCATCGAATACCTGGTATTCATGATTTCCTTCACCCTACCCGCGGCCGGCACGCAATGGCGCACCCCGGCCAGGGTTCTGCCGCGTATCGAGGCAAGTCCGAACGGGCGATTCCTGATCACGGAGAAAGGAAAGCCATTCTTCTGGCTCGGCGACACCGGCTGGTGGATGACGGGGATCTCGCCGGCGGAAGTGGACGTCTACCTGGCGAAGCGTGCAGCGCAGCAATTCAACGTCATTCAGTTTCACTGCGGCCGGTTGGTAAAGGACTACGCCGGACGACTTCCTTTTCGCGACAACGATCCCCTCGCGCCGGAGGAGGAATACTGGCGCAACGTCGATTCCATCGTATCGAAGGCGGGGGATCACGGCCTCTACATTGCACTCGTGCCGTTGTGGGGCGAGGAGTACGGACGCCTCTTCGGTTCCGATGCCGAACGATCAGGCAAATTCGGCCAGTGGATCGGCGCGCGGTACGCCTCGCGTACGAACGTGCTCTGGATCGCCAGCGGCGAGTATGATTCCATCAACGGATTCCGAATCCCCATCACGGCCACTCAAAAGGCTGTGCTCACCGCCGCCGCTCGTGGAATCCACGAGGCAACGGGCGGCCGGCAGCTCATCACCGTTCACCCCGGTGTGGCGCGCACTTCGTCTGCCGACTTCCGCAATGAGCCCTGGCTGAGCTTCAACATGCTCCAGTCGGGACATCAGATGGACTCCGAAGCGTACAAGTTGGCCGAGAATCACGCGCTCATCACCCACGACTACGGTCTGACGCCTGTCAAGCCGGTACTGGACGGCGAGCCGATCTACGAGGACACGCCTGACGCAATCTGGATGGAGCGCAACGTGGACAAGCCTCGCGCCGGCGCGGCGGCAGTGCGAAGGAAGGCCTACTGGTCCGTCTTTGCCGGCGCTTGCGGCCACAGCTACGGCAACAACAACGTCTACGGGTTCTTCGTGCCGCCCTCACCCGGTTTCGTGCAGAAACTGCCGGAGGGACCGGGGAATCGGGAGTCTTGGAAAACCGCCTTGGATGCGCCTGGCGGGACGCAGCTGGTTCACCTGCGCACGTTGATTGAATCGCGACCGTTCCTCACCCAGGTCCCGGACCTTTCGCTGCTCGTTTCGCCGCCGGGCACCGGCAACGATCGGATGGGCGTCCTCCGGGGCGACGGCTATGCCTTGTTCTACACGCCCTTGGGCCGGTCATTCTATGTGCGGCTGGATCAGTTGGATTGGCATGATGCGACGCTCACGTGGTTCGATCCACGATCCGGCCAGGACGCGGCGGTCGGCACGTTGGCCGCGACAGGAGTGCATGAGTTCGATCCGCCAAACGAGCCAGCAGACGGCAACGACTGGGTGCTCGTCCTGGAACGCAGCGGCTAGTCTGAGTGTGTCAGGAGCGTCCGATCAAACGAAGGTTATGCGGCAGCTCAGCGCCTCGTGATCAGGATCCGCTTTGACAAGGCACAAAAGCTAATCGTTGGCACGTAACGCGGGACGGATGGAGCAGACTCGGACAGTGCGTTATTGGCGTCGTGCGCCACCCGGACCGCCAAACTCCCCAGGAACTTATACTCCCGGCGGATTTTGCATCATGGAAACCGCGTCGTCCACGGTACGCTTGATCGCGCGATGGGGGCCTCGCTGTCACCTCGCTCTCGTGGTTGGGGCAGGATCTGGCGGGCCGAGCGACCGCGCCTGGTGAATGACCATCTGCCTGGGCGGACGTCGTGCGGCCCCAAGGCAGCAGGCAGCCGGCCGCCATGACCGCCGCGCTGCCCTGACGCAAGAAACGCCGCCGATCGATGGCCTGCGAACAACCGTCGCAGCAAACGCGCGCCTGGCACTGGCACCTGAGGGACTCCTTGCAGCGTTGTGACTCCCCATGACATCGTGGCACTGCCGGCCCGCCAGCAGCGCCGCACCGGTAGGTCTCTTACACCACCAGCGCGGCACCGCTCACAAGCACGATGTGCCACGATGGGCCACGATGGGCGTGAACTACGGCTTTCGGGTGAGTGTGAAGACCATATCGGGCAGCGGCGCGCCGTCGGCGGTGCGTTTTGTGTAGACGAGGATCACCTTGTCGCGCTCCACCTTCTCACACGTCATCGTCTGGACAATCGTGGTTGTCGTGCCGTCGGCCTGGCCCAATCGCAAGGTCTGCTTCCCGGCAGCCCCTGCGCCGAGGACCTTGCCCGGCTTCATGTCGGCCCACTCGACTGTGGAGGATGAGTGTTCTCGATCGTCTGCGAAACCCATTCCCGTCCATCGCTTGGCCACCGGGTCGTAGCCTTCAATGCCATTAATGAATGGCAGTCCTCCTCCTTCCATTTGAGTCAGATAGCAGTGTTTGTTCGGCGCTAGTTCATAGCGCAGCTTGCCGGGAACCGGGTCTCCATCCATCTTCAACGTCGTTGTCCACGAGCCTTCAAGCGGCTTCATGAACTGGATATAGTCGTCGCCGGTCAGCTCTTGCCCAAAGGACAGCGGAGCGGCCAGGAAGAGAGCGATGCCGGCTGCAGCCAGGAAGGTCATTGAACGGCGCATGTTGGAACTCCTGCAATAGACTGTGAATCGTGCACACTTGCGGCTCGCCATCACAATCACCATGTGACAGACACTGGCCCACGAACGAACTTCGTTCCCGAGCCCGCTTGATCAGAACGTCAACTTGCCATCCTTGATGACGACCTTGCCATCCACAGTCACGGTGGCGTTGGTAATTGGAAAATCAAATCCTCCGGTCGCGATGTTTTTGCCTTTCAGCAGCTGATTGTCGCCGGTGTTGAGATACACCATGCCGGCGGCTTCGACGGGACGGTACCCGGCACCGTTTTCTTCCATCACTTTGAGCACCGGGTTGAGCCCGATCGAGAGGCTGCCGAGGATCTCCTTCGCGCCTTCGTGAGCCGCTATGATCTCGACGTATTGCGCGGCGCCTTGGTCTGCCTGGAAATCAGTGACTTTGCCGTTCTTGAATGCGAAACGCGCGTTGACAAGCGGGTCCTTGCGAACGCGATGTTTCGGTATGACCACACGTCCATTGGCTGAATCCTCGATGGGGGCCACGACGATAGACCCGCCGGGCAGGTTGGCCATCCGCGTAAACAGCAGGTCGCCCTCCACGTCCTCTGGTGAGAGGACCCCATCGGCAACGAACAGCGGACGATCGCCAATCGCCATCGTCACATCCGTTCCGCTGGGCGACGTGATGTGCACTTGCTTCGCGCCCGCGAGCATCTGCTTGAGTGTGCTGCCCTGCTCGGCGATCTTCGCGTAGTCCGCGTTGACCGCCGCCCAGTGCATTTGTTCGTAGGTGGCGAAGTCGATCCCGAACAGCTCGGCATCCGCACGGGCGGGTAGACCCACAAAGAACCCGCGGATCTTCATCGTGTTGAAGAGATTGCCAAGGAACATTCCAGCCTTGTTGGCCTTGGCGAATTTCGCTTCCGGCACATCACCCCAGACGGCCAGCGGATTCTCCAGGTCAGGCAGCCCGATCAAGACATCGATCTCTTTGAACCACTCGGCCATGTAGCGCGGCTCTTGTTCGAGAAACTGCTCGGGCATCTCGACCCATCGTGACCGAGCCATTGCGTCCGTATTCAGGAACATCGTCACCATCCCACCGGCCTTTTGGGCTTCGATGGCGACGGCCTGCATCAGGGGCACCGTGTGTTGGCCACCCCAGACAACGACAACGTCACCGGGCTTCACATTCGCACAGGTCTTCACGACACGCTGTGCGAGCTGCGCGTGATCGGGTTCGGCGGCGACTAAGTTGTGGGCTCCGAGAAGACAGAAACCCAGCACGCAATACGCGACACCATTGGGACGCCAGCCATGTCTGCTCATAACACACCTCACTTACGTAATGACCCCTCGAGACGACGTGATTGCACATGGTGTCTGCGGCACCGCGCCGATCAGCGCACGCGCCGGAACTTGTATTCCTCGTCCGGCTGTTTCACTCCATCGATGGTTATGTCTGTGTACCGTAGCGTCAGCGTGTCATCATGGATCGTGTGCAGGTACTTCATCGTCACGTCCTTGCCTTCGTCCGTGACACCCGTGGTGTCGCAGACGACGGTTTCGCCATCACGGCTCCACACGTTGTGCTCGATGCCGCCTCCCGATCCAAAACCGTGGCTCACGAGTTTCTTCTGTTTGGAGTCCCAACCCACTAACTCGACGAACTGGCCCCCCTTCTTCTTGTCCGCCTTCCCGACCCACTGAATCTGCAACGCATTCTTGTTGATGGCCCACGTATAGGTCAACACCATACCCACTTCCGTGCCCTTTGGGCCGAATACCGGTGTGTCGCTTTGGGCGGGGCCGATGTAGATCCACTGTCCGACGAGCGGCTGCAAGACCTTCATGTGCTCAGGCGGAGCGTCCGCTTGTCCTGCGGCCAAGGCGGCCACCAAAGTCAATGCCAAACTGGTCATGAGTCCTGTCTCCTGTGATAAACGATGAGGTTGAAATGACTGCCACCGACCTGACGACAGGTGACTCTCGAGTCCGCCAACCGAGCCTTCCATGTGAAACGCACTGCACGCTTGCCGCCATTGTGCAAATCGGATTGCGCGTACGCAATCAGGCGAACTGCACCCGCGCCGTGCGACCTCCTTCCAGTCCTGCCGACGCCGCGGCGCGATGAAGACTGTGTGATCTCGGCCGTGTGATCTCTGCGGAGCGGGTGCCGCACCCCCCATCTAATGCGCAGCAACGGTTGCGGCGTGATCCGCTATTGCGGCGCAGCTGTCCGTCACCTGTCACATGATTACACGTCACTCTGACTCATGGGCGACGAGACCGTCTCGTTGGAATCGCGTTTCGAAGTCTGGGGGATCAAGCAACCACCTGATAGAAACAGGTGCCACTCGATTGCTCTGAGCGATTCGCGCGATATAAAGGTGCCATGACGTCGGCTACCGCTGTTCCCACTATTAAGGAGAGTTGCGATGTCTGCTCTTGCCGCCGGTCTCGTCGTAGTCTGCTCGATCGTTGTGTGTCAGGCAGAGAACGAAACCCGCCTGCCCAATTCAATTCGGCAACAGATTGAAGACCACTTTTTAGGAGACTTGATCTTCGAAGGCACGTTTGGCGACCAGAAGATCAGTGGTTCGGAGTCATGGAAGTGGACAGAGGGAAAGCAGTGTGTGATCGTCGAGGGGACTGTCGTGATGAACGGCGAGCGATTTCTGGCCACATCGCTCGGCGGCTGGGACGCCAAGAACAAGGCGTTCGTGGTGACGGGGTTTGCTGGGGGGGACAGTTGGACCACTCGCTGGACCGAGTTCGCGCGGAGGGATGGAAGGGACAGACGTCAGGTATTTACCAGGGGCAGGCCTACGAATCGCCGACGAAGACCGAGTTCTTGAAGGACTCGATTCGGTATGAGGATACGACAGCCGGCAAGCCGTGGGTGACTGTCAGCCGGCGATCGAGCACTAGCGAACAGACTGACGCCGCAACCGTGTTCAAAGCATACACGGACCAAATGGTCGGCACGTGGGTGCCACTGGATGACGACGGACAGAATGAAGACAAGACCGAAGTGGTGTTGGACGGGAAATTCCTGCTGGGAACCAATAAGCGTGCCAGCGGCATTCCCACATCGCTCGTCATCGTGGGGATCGATCCGGCGACGCAACGGTGTACCGTTTGGGGATTCACCTCTTCGGGGGCCGTGTGGGGATCCACCTTGGCGCTGTCCGGCGACGGTCACCTGATTGGTACGCCCACGCGACTCGATCCCAGTTCCGACAGTCGCTATGAGGCGCGTATTTCGAAAGAAGACCAGGATACGATGAAGTTCGAAATGGTCGAGCTTCCCGCAGGCGGTGAGCCCAAAACGGTATTCGAGTCGACGTTGAGACGAAAGCGATAGTGTCCGAGAGTCCAGGACATTGACACGGGTCAAGTGAACGCTGGTTTCGAATCGTGCTGTGTGCGAAATCCGGGTTGGTGTGCGACCGCGGCTGATGCCGTGTTATGTGGGTCCGCTTGAATGCAGGGAGATTGAACGATAAAGGCGATGAGACTTGGTGTTGTTGTGTTTGTCGGAGTATGCTGGGCATCGGCTGCCGTGGCCGAGGACGCCGTGGAGACTGCCAGGAAGTACGTAGAGTTCTGGCAAGGCGTGGAGGGGCGATGGAAGGTGACCATGTCAGGCGGCGGCACTGAGGCGGCATCGGCTGACGCGGGTTCCTTCATATGGGAACTCAAGAAGTCTCCCTCTGGCGTGTGCTTCACCGATGAGGGCATCGTGGACGGGAAGGCCAATTCGCACGGGATACATGCCTACGATCCGGAGAAGAAATGTTGGCTCATGATCTCCTATGGCCAGCCGCAGTTGGCGACTGATCCGCTGTTCGCGATGACCTGGATTCCACTCGACATTACCAAGAGTACGCATTTAACCGAGGGCACGACATTCGTGGCAGAAGGTAAGTGTGTGATGCGTGACGGGACGGTGATCAAGACGCGCCGCCGCTGGCTGTTTTCAAAAGTGCAGAAGGACCTGTTAGAGGTGCGTTTTACAGAAGGCATCGACAACGGCGCACCGTTGCCCGACGGTATCGGAGTGTTCGAGAGAATCGCGAAGCAGCGTGACGGAGTTCCGACAAGCAACGATGAACCGAGTCGTCAAATGACCGATTTCTGCTCGGCGGTCGCCTGCTTTCACTGAGGCATCCGGTGGTCGACCTGGAGTGGCGGCTACGCGCGGGTTTCGTGGCCGCCGTTCTTCGGCCTGGAAGGCCGTCCGTGCATAGCCTGGGGTGAGCCGCGCTTCGCGGCGGAACCCCGGGAATACGGTCGGCCACACGTCCGCGGGCGAGCCCAAGACAACGATTCACACCGGCGCGAACCGAGCCCGCAACAGCCCGAGGCCGACCTCGTCGGCGTGAGACATCACGGGTGCTGTGACGACCACGGCCCGCGACGGTTGGGCTCTCCAACAGAGGCGCCCACAGAAATATGTTGAGTGGTCGGGCCGAATTCGGATAGAATTATCCCGTTGGCACTTGCCAACAAAGGAACGAACTATCGGAGGAAGTCTGTAGCACACCGATACGGAATGAAGGGACAGGGATGTTGAGAATTGCTGTCCTGATCACAGTCGGCTTGACCTCCTTGCTCGCCGGGTGCAAGCTGGAGTTGGGAGGAAGTAACGGCCCTGGTTCCCGTACCGGTGGAGACGTGGTCTATTTTGAGCCCGGATTCGAGGCTGTCCCGTCGATTCCCATAGACGACGTAACGCAGGCTAATGGCTATGAAATCGTCGCGGTCGACGGAGCGGACGTTGTGCGAAAACGGAATTCCATAGTAACGCTGGTACCGGCAGTGCTGGCGTCACCGGGCGAGCATACGTTAAAGCTCAACCCGCGTGCGGGAGAGTCGCTGCAGCCAAAGACCATAGTCGCGTCACTTGAAGCAGGGAAGCGTTATCGACTGACACTGGACGGTGAAGTTGTTGAGGATTCTGAGTGAGTGCTGCTACTTGTCGTCGCAAGAAACCACCGATTAGCGGATAGCGGAGTTGTAAGATGGCAGAGGAAGCTAAACACACCGATCCCGAGTACGAAAGAAGCCTGGGCCGATTCCCTCTCTGGCTCGACGTGGGCGATCTCCAATGGTTAGCTCAGCATTGCTGCTGTCGACCAGATGCCACCCAGGAGGCAAAAGGTCGATGCGCCCGCATCCGGTTTCGCTCTGCTGCGGCACTTCACAAATCGCAAAGTGACACAGGTTATGCCTCCTAGACGACCGTACGAATTGACTCGGCCTAACTCCACAGAGGCATTCGAAGGCCGATGTGGAGTGGCTGGACGGAAGCGGGTGGAATGGGCTCTTGGCGGGCCACAACAAATGAACGATTATTGGGTGGTGGGGCCACTACTATTACCGGGCCCGCTGCCTGCTACTATTACCGGGCCCGCTGCCTGCACGCTCAGCTGGGCAGATTCTGCAGCAGGGATCCAGTGTATGGTAACGACAATCCGTACCGCTACGTTCGCAACAATCCGCCCAG
Organism: uncultured Planctomycetota bacterium; assembly: GCA_963802295.1. Lineage (GTDB taxonomy): Bacteria > Planctomycetota > Planctomycetia > Pirellulales > Pirellulaceae > JAJRVM01. The sequence goes on from CAWDIM010000029.1 coordinate 551,194, forward strand.
GCTTGTCGATCCCTTTGGTTTATGGGGACAGGACATCCACCAATTAGCAACCACAAATTGGGCTACGATTTACTTCGCACAGACTGCCGCAGTCTGGGTCGGCAACGGAGACGAGGCGGTGGATCACGGCCCCACAAATCCTGTCACGGGCGACTGGTCCTACCACTTCGACATCCCTACGCCTCCAATCAACGTCTTGCGGCCGTTCTATGCGGGGGATTCTCGCGGTCGCCGCTTTGGCGAATACAGAGCGGAGTCGTTACAAGCGGTCAACAGAAGCAATTGCCCGCGGGCATTTGAGATGCTCGGCCGAGCCTTGCATTCGCTTCAAGACTACTACGCTCATGGCAACTGGGAGCCGAGTCGCACGGGTCTTTGGTGGGCACGAACCCACGGGGTTCATCCCGGTTGGTATGATGATTTCACGCGATCCGGCACGACAAGATTCCTCGTTCCCATCCGTGATTGGGACGACCGGAATAGCACGGGGGTGGCGAACCTGGCTCGGCGGAACATGACGCCTCAACACACACATTACGCCATTGAGAGGTGGATTGCTGACATTGATGGGCACCATGCGATTGTCTCTGCTGGATTCGCGTTCAGTATAGAACTCGGAGATGCTGGGGACAGGCAATTACACCTTCAAGTAACTTCACAATTCCGCCGATTGCCCTGACAGGCGCAACAGCTCCCCTCAGCGGAAGATATGGTGATGAGTCGAATTGCCGGTTCGGCTGTAGAGGTCTTTCGATGAACATGAACATCAGAGGAACTCTGGGGTTTGCCGCTATCGTGGCACTAATCGGTCTCTGTTTGATGGTGTTCTTCCTGGCCACGGGTGCTGTGTCACCAGAGCCGAGAGACCATCCCGCATGGATGGAAAGGCTGGGGCGGACATTACCAGGCCACGTATTCTACCTCATTGTTACGTTCCTGTGCCTGCCCGCGTTCATGGTGGCAAGTCTCGTGGCAAGTTGGGGCTTGTCGTTCTGGGTGATTGCATGTCTAGTGCAGATAGTGCTCTTCTTCGGTGGTGGTCTCGGTATTGCTGAGATAGTCCGCTGGTTGAAATCTTGATAGCGAGTTTGTCTTGATTCGCTGGCAAACGGGCGGGTGATCGCTGCTGGCTTGTCCAGCAGCGCTCACCCGACACCAGACCTTCTCGATTCATCGGTTCTCAACAGTAGTCGCCGCGTCAACTATCCTGGACAATGGCGCGACCAGAGACGAAGGGGCAGCCGCCTATACCATTGGGAGATCGTGGATTGCCTTACGCGGATTTGACCCTCCACCCGGCCCCGGGTCATGCGGTTGTCGGCAACATCGTGCGTGACCCACTCGACCTCATTAATACGGGTGAACCCGCAGGAACATCCGGCGACGAGGGAGACGGCGGGGGCAGTGGTCCTGGGGGAGGCGGGGAGGAGTCCCGCTGAGAAGAACCGTGAGGCGGTGGCACGCGTCGTAATTGCAGATTGATGCAGAAAGTCATACGATTTCTGGAATCGGCATAGTTCACGATCCGAGCGTGAAGCTTCCGCTCGTATCCCAACGTCTTCCAGCCCAGAACAAAACGACGCATGTACACATTCGCTGAGCAAGGGTGAAATCGGAGCCCCTTGTGGGCTGCCCCGTCCTCACCTCCATGTTGCGCGTAGTTCGATGCAATTGTCCCTTAGCATCTTTCTCTTCAACCGGCGCAATTAGCCAGAGCTTGATCATGTGCAAGACTGCCTTGTCACTAACCCGCCTGCGGTCCACAACTTCCACGACATGCTGCTGGTCGGGCGCGATCTCACGTCCGTGTTTTGTTAAGGGGCCCGGAAGGACCTGACGGACCACAGGCGGACTCGCTGGTGCCACCAGCGGGCAGAATAGGATCAAGCACGAACTGAGAGGTATGCGCATCGGGTCATCCTGATTGCTTGTTCCCCACGACACCGATGGCCGGCGAGCCATCGCGAGTCGGCTTCCCGACAAAGTGCGTTTTGGCGCCAATGTCGCACTCCACACGGTCACGGCACTTCGTTGAGTTGTTCGAACAGTCGGGCAGCATAAACTCCGCCGACTCGATCGCCTTGCCGGTGAAGCCCATAACAGTCCATGCATCAGGAAACGCGCGATCACCGGGAACGGCTGGCAGGGCGTTGCGAATGCCCGCGCGATCGGCCGCCTCAACAACATTGGCCGCCAGTACGTCGACGACAGACCGCCGGATTTCCTCGATGTCGTGAGGGTTGACTTGGGGCTGGAGAACCTGCCAAGCCCATCGCCAGGCCGACATGATGCTGCTCGAAAAGCTATCTTCCCGACCGAAACGGAATGCCACCTCGTACTGCTGTAGCATCCCGTCCGTAATCGGATGGTATCGCCCTCGCCACTGATGAAGTTGGCCGGCAGGATAGGTGTTTCCCTGGTAGGTTTGCTCGCCCTCGGTTCCGGGAAACCAGTAGCCGAGCGAGAGTCCGGCGCTGCACTCCTGAGCACCGATCGAACCGAACTGCATACGGTGGTCGACCAACGTGCCGGGATCGACGGCCATGCCTTCAGCAGCAGTCGTCCCGCCGCAAGGGGCCGGGTTAAGCACCGCCAAGGTCGATCCGTTAGGGAAGTAACCAACCAGCAGTGGTGCGGGCAAACGATCCTCGCGAATTCGCACGTTGTAGTTGCCTGGTTGGTAGTAGCCTTGCCCGCCAATGGCGTTCATAGAGAGATTCTCGAAGCCGCCATAGATCATACCTGGGGCAAACCACTTCACGTCGGGCCACGCCATCTGTTCCGAGTTCAGCGGCGTAGCAACTCGAGGCCGCGCTAATTGCCAACCCCGTCGTGACGGAAAGCCACAGCAAACGAATTCCCCGCATCGCGTTCACTCCCAGGACTATCCACGCTCATGACACGCTCTGACGATCTTCTGCACACGAGCCGCAATCCTCTCCCAACCGGCTGCGTGCGTCAAGGAGATTACGACGAAAGCGTCGAGGTGTCTGTAATATCCGCGGCACTGTGTTGCCCAATCCCGTTGCACTAGGAGTCTGTCCGGTTACCCAACCTGCCCGGGAAAATGTAGCAGAAATGCGCTAAGCCCAACTTCGACCTTCCTCCTTGTCTCTTCACACTTCCTAGGTGCTGGTAGCCGGTCGGATGACCGCGTCGAACGCTCCGGGCGGCCTTTTTTGTATCGACGTTGTTCAACTGTCTGTCGCCATTGCGCAACTCTCTCTCGGGGTCCGAGAGCAACCGGGTTGTTAAGGAACAACGCTTGTTAACGAGAGAGTCCGAGAGTTTTGAAGCGTTGCTCTCGGGGTGCGAGCCCAACCTCCATGGTTGCTTCCGGACCCTGAGAGCAACCCGTTCGGAACTGCAAGTCGCGCTTCGCGGCGGGGGCGCCGCAAACCCTTGGAAAACCGGCCTTTAACGCGAAAAGCCGAGAGTATTGACTCTCGGCTTCGTGCGTTAACAGGTTAACTGGCCAGTTTCGAGGCCAGAATTTCAGCTCCCCGAAAGGAACCCTCTTCGTCACAATACTCTCTTTTTCTCTCGGCGCAACCAGCTTGCCATCCACAACTTACTGAGTTCGATACCCTTTCGGTCCCCCTCAAAACGAAAGGAACCGGTATCGAACAACGTACCGTCAGGTTAACGCCGACGCAGTGTTTCGGTCGACGGATTCGGTCAGCTCTCGGGGGGTATCGAACTTTCCACAGTCGCGTTAACAGCCAGTGTGGGCTACGGGGTTATAGGTCAGGGTCATGTTCAGCCCGATCCGCATTGCGGCCGCGCACGGCCTCCGCGTGACTGCGGACAACATTTCACGGCGAGAGTCGCTGGGCCGGTGCATCGCATCACTCGGGGCCAAGGCGACTGGCTAGGTCTTACCTTGTACGACTCTTTCATTCGCTACCTTTCTCCGGCTATCGCCGACGCACCCTGTCCCCGTTTGTTCTTCATCGACGCCCAAAAAAACTACGCAAACGTTCACGCCGAACGTCGCTGGGCCAATATACGGGTCCTCGAGTTCGCCGATGAATGCACTGATATCGCGCAGCCTGGCTGACACGCGTTCAGATTCCTCCGTACCTGGTTCGAGTTTACGTTTGCCGATGTACCGGGCTGCGATTGTCTGCCTGTCCCCAAAATCCTGATGCTGCCTTGCTTGCCTTCTTACTTGTTGAAACCCTCGTGGTTCATGAATTCCCAAATGCGCCCCATCCAGGTATAGCTGCCTGTGCCCGGAGCGGCCTTCATCTGGAAGCAGTGATTTCGTGTGACGAGCGTGTGGAGATCGGACTGGATTCCCATCCGGCGAAGCTGCTCCCAGCATTTCACCGAATTCATCGCCGCCCAACCGTCCGCGTCGCCGTGGATGAACAGGATCGGACACGTCGCGAGGTCGAACGAGAACTCAGCGACAAGCCGCGCGTCGTCCTCGTTGCCGCCCTTCGCATTCGGGGCTTCCGCGCCGTCCGTGAGCGCGTACGCCGGATAGATCGCGACCGCCCACTGCACGTTGCAGGGAAGACCGTCAAGGTCGTCGATCGGCCAATAGGAACGTTGTTTCGAGCTGGTCGCACCCATGAGTGTCAGGTGTCCGCCAGCCGAGGAGCCCATGATGCCGATGCGATTGGGATCGAGCCCCTTCGCCGCGGCCCCGCTGCGGACGATTCGGACGGCGCGCTGCAGATCCTGCCACGCCGTCGTGTGCTTGGCCAGCCCACCCAGCGGTCGCGGCGTGCGGTATTTCATTGTCACGACCGTCATGCCCTTTTCGTTCAGGTAACGCCGCGCCGGCGCGACTTCGAATCCGTCCGGACTGTTGCCCTCATAGCCGCCGCCCGAGTAGATGATTTGGATCGCCTTCGTCTTGAGTTCCTTCGGCATGTGCCACTCGAGATAAGGCAGGCACTGATTCGTCTGCACATCCGGCATCTTGCCTTCCGGCCAGACCGGCTCCTTGCCATATTCGCCGCGCGCATCGTCGTTCGGATAGCGGTCCATCAGATCGACTTCCGCGCCGAGGCGCCCGTCAAAATTCATCTGGCGGAGGTACTCGGCGACACGGTCGAGCCAGTGGTCGTAGGCGGTGCCGTCCTCACCCTTGCTCGGGTCTCCCATGAAACCGTGGGGACGGTCCGCGAAGAGATGGATCTCGGCCGGGATTTTCATCCTGCGGAGCTGGCGGTAGATCTGCGTGGAACCGTTCGGCGAATAGATGTCCGCCCCTCCGTGGAAGAGCGCCATCGGACAGGTCTTCGCGTCGAACCTGAACACGTCCGAGAGCTTTACGTCGATCGCGTCGCCCTCGCGCGTGTTGGGGCCGGTGAGTCCATCCGTGAGCGCATAAGCGGTGAAGATCGGCACCGCCCAGTTTACGTGGCACGGAAGCTGGTCGAGTCCGTCGACCGGCCCGTACGCCGGTGTGAGCGCGCTGGTCGCGAGCAGGACCGTCAGGTGCGAACCCGCGGAGAACCCGAACGCGCCGATCTTTTCCGGGTCGAATCCTCGTTTCTGCGCGTCGTTGCGGACGAGACGGACGGCGCGTTGCCCATCCTCCCACGCGCTCTGGTAGATCGGCAACCCTTGCGGACGCGGCGTACGGTAGGTGAGGCTTGCGCAAACGAACCCCAGTTCGGTGAACTTCTTCGCGACCTGGTCAATCCACACCCCGTCGCAGCAACTCTGATAACCGCCGCCTGAAATGAGCAGCATGCATCCGCCGTTTTTCTCCGCTGGCGCCTCGTACCAGTCGAGATACGGCATCGCATGGTCGGCCGCCTTGAATCCTGGAGCCTGCACCTCCTGGGTGGTCGCCGCGATCTGACTGGTCTGGAAATCCGGGATCTTTCCTTCCGGCCACAGCGCGACCCGCTCCTCGGCGAACGCCTGAACGGCGACCAGCAACCAAACACAAAGAACGAGTATTCTCTTCATCGTATCGCTTCCTTCATAGCCCCTCAGTCCTGGGTGCATCTGGATCGTAGTATTCATAAGGAGTCGGCTCATGGAAAGGTCGATACGGCAAATCTAACCGGGTGCGCTTAACGCCCGCATGGCGGTGATCAACCCGTATCGACGTCCACATTACCCGCCGACAAAACGTTTGGCAATCCTGGAACTCAAGGCCGCGCGTGGAGAGGCCGCGCCGCCGGAGGCGGTCTCGGAATAGCAGAGCGGGCGCGGCCCGATCGCTCAATCGGTCGCAACTTGCCCCGGTGCGACTGGTGAAACGCGATTGCCACAGCACGCAGCGGGGTTCGGCCAGCTGTCACCTGACCAATCAACTACTTCGCCGACGGACAGTTGGCACGTTGATTGCGAGATGGCAAAATGGCAACCAACGGTGGTACTGATCCCGGTCGGATGCCACGTGTGCTGGAAATCGAAGGATTCATGGTGCGCAAATGGGTAGGTGCCTTTTGCTGCTGCCGCCACGTCTAGCGATTTCTCACGGCCCCCAGAATTGGCCCCCTTTGGCGGTCATCTTAAGTGGGGGTATACTCTGTCTTGGCAAGCGTGGCGAGTATGGCTGGTGACATTTTCGTGTCCGGATGCCGCGCGGTTGGCTACCCTGCGCGAGACCGTGCGGGAGGCGTCGCGTCCGCCGCACTGTCAAGGCCTGTCGCTGGCCGCCATAAGCCAATACCTTGAACGTAGCCCTGCCGCAGTGGCGGGGTTGTTGAAGCAAGGCTCTTTGAACTGCGTGTACAACTCGGTGAACAGGGATGACTTATGGTCGACGAACCAGGTAGCTCCACCGATCGGGACCGGCAGGTCAACGAGCTCATCGCTGCTTACTTGGAGGCCGTGAACGCCGGTCAGGCGCCCGATCGCCAGGAGTGGCTGCGGCGGTATCCGGAGTTCGCCGCCGATCTGGAAGCGTTCCTGGCTGACTACGAGCGTGTGGAATGCATGGCGGAGCTGCTACGGCCGGCGGGTATGCTGCCTCCAGCACAGCCGGAAGGAACGGTTCCAGGCGAGGCGGCAACATTGGACTTGGGTCAACCAGCCGGTCTTCCTGCGGGCACTGCAGTCCGCTACATGGGCGACTATGAACTGTTGGAGCAGATCGGCCAGGGCGGCATGGGCGTGGTGTACAAGGCGCGGCAGGTGAGCCTCAACCGGATTGTCGCTCTAAAAATGATTTTGGCTGGACAATTGGCAGGCGACGTGGATGTGAAGCGGTTTCATGCCGAAGCAGAGGCGGCAGCAAACCTTGATCACCCCGGGATCGTACCGATTTACGAGATCGGTGAGCACGAAGGCCATCATTATTTCTCGATGGGATTCATCGAAGGAGAGAGTCTGGCGGACCGGATCAAGGACGGCCCGCTACCACCGCGACAAGCTGCGGAGTACACCTGCAAGATTGCTCAAGCGGTGGCCTTTGCCCACCAGCGGGGCGTCATCCACCGAGACTTAAAGCCTGGCAACGTCCTACTGGATCGTAACGGCGAACCAAAGGTGACGGACTTCGGGCTTGCCAAGCGAGCGGAAGGGAACAGCGATCTGACGGCTACGGGCCAGATCCTTGGCACGCCGAGTTATATGCCACCGGAACAGGCCGCGGGCAAGACGGACGAAGTCGGCCCGGTGTCCGACGTGTATTCCCTGGGTGCAATTCTGTACTGCCTGCTAACCGGTCGGCCTCCGTTTCAATCGGCCAACGCCATGGATACCCTGCTGCAGGTGCTGGAACAGGACCCCATTCCGCCTCGCCAATTGAATCGAACTGTGCCACCAGCCCTGGAGATAGTCTGTTTGAAATGCCTCTCCAAGAAGCCAGAGAAACGGTACGCTTCTGCTGAGGACTTGAAGAACGACCTTGTTCGGTTTCTGTCAGGTGAGACTATAGAGGCTTTGCCTGGAGCCCCATTGGCCAGGTTCGCCGAAGTAGCGAAGCGAAATTCATGGTTGACACTGCTCTTGGTAACCGCTGTTCTGGCGGCCTTGGTTTACATTGGTGCGAGCCCACTTGCCTTCGCGATTCGTGCCGGTAGTGCTGCTTCGCTGGGAGTCACTTTGCGCAGTGTGCGCCGAGGCCTTTGCCTTGGGCGCCGGTCTCGGAATTGCTGTTGGTTTCTTGATGCGGTTCTCGAAAACAGTTCGGATCGCGATGACGACCCTACTTTGGCCAGCACAAGTGCCTTCACTTGCGTTGCTCAGTGTCGTTGCCCTGACCACGTTTGGTGTTCCCTACACATACATGCTGCTAGGCATCGGAGAAACTCGACTGCTTTTCATTGGCGCACTTGTGGTCTTTCCCCGTATCGCATTGGCTGTCGGTGACGTGGCGAATAACTATGTGCTGGACAGACGATGGGCTCACTTCAAAACGATTGACACAACGCTTCGCGATGTACGACTCCTGGTACCGCTGTGCTTTTGGACAGTGTACGTGTCCGAACTCGTCAGTTTTGCGGGGGACACGCCGGGACTGTATGTGGCGTACTTGGACGCCTCCCGGAAGCTTCCGAATGAGGAACTCAGAGCATGGGCGGTTGGGACGCTGCTGTTGGTTATAGCCGTGGCACTACTGTTTGACCTCGGAATCGTTGTACTGATCAGCAAGATGCGGCGGATTTACGTGCGACATCCCGAACCGTGATAGGGGCTTCCTCGCGGACTCTCGCAGTTTGGTGGACAATTGAAAACGTCTTGCCGCGACCTTCGTACTTCGTAACGAGACTTGACCGCCAGGGAACAGTTGGTCTATCTCAACTTGCTGCAGAATCGTAGCCATGCCAGGCGGGCACCGCGTAGGAATGTCCAGCTCGCACTAAGAGTGGGCGGGTCCGGTCGCCCTTTCTTGCCGCCACAGCCGTCTCATCAATGGACCGTTAACGGAATGTCAAGTCACGCCGTAAGCATGCGCCAGTTGTACGAGAACGGAGTGGCCACCGGACAGCAGGCAGGTGGCAGCCAGTACTGCGATCCCGAGAAACCAGCGGCATTTTCGCAGAACGACGGCCGCGCCCACGATCGTCGCAATTACCACAACTGGGAACCAACAAGCGGCTTGATACCACGTCGTGAATATGGAGATGGGCCCCAGTAATTTTGGCACCACCAACGAAAGCAGCACGTGATATGTGAGAACAATCAACGGAATCACGGCACACCAGCCTGCGCCGAGTACGGCATTGGAAGGCGGCAGTCGCCCGGAGTCGACGTGAACAGGGGAAGTGTGTGTCATTCTGCGACGTCCCTGCATCAGGCAAACCTGAGTTCATTCGTACGGACGGTAAGGAATCCTCGGCCCATTTTACCTTTCGTTTACCACTTGCGACATCGGGAAGGTCAGGTTCCGAGCCGTGAGCGCATTCGGGAGTCTCCTCGTACTTCGCGGCAACCGCAGCACGGGCCGCACCGATCACAGGGCCGGAGCTTCGCTCCACCGATCGCTGAGTATCGAATGTCGTCAAACTACCGTCCCCCGACACTCCCGTTCACAGCCGCACGTATCGATAGAACGTCGACCGCGAAATCCGCAACCTCGCAGCCGAAGTGCTTCTTCGAGCCAGTCCAGCGGTTCGTCACTGACGACCGTGGTCCAGGGGAAGAGTCGTGTTTCCGTAAAGCGATACTTGAATGTGTCGAACGCCTCGGCGTAGCCGTACGCCGGATGCTGGGAATCGTGGCCGATCATCAGGCCGCAGCGGTCGCGCAGTCGCAGGGCATCCACGCCGCGTCTGGGCGGCGGCTCGTGGTGCAGGAGTACAGTCTCCCACTCCTGATCGAAAATGGGAGCCTCTTCGTAATCTGGTACGAAGACAATCTGATGCCGATGCGGGGTGATCGGCTGGTTCGTGCAGATGCGCGACACCACACCATGCAATTCGCGGTTCGTTTCCACGGTGCGCACGAGCCGATCGGTGGCGAACGCCGAGAGCATCGGCGTACTGAACCAGCCGCTGCCCAGTTCCAGGACTGGTCCCGAAGTGTGCTGCAGGCAAGCCAGCAGCGTGGGCATGTGGGTGGCAAACGGATTCATGGCGTAGGTGCCTCCTTGCGGCGACTCTCGTGAATGCGCTGCACGGCCCGCTGCCACGTGGGGGACATCAGCGAGCCGCACACCACCTGCGACTGGGCGATCCGCGGGCTATCGATGTGGAGCTCGTGGCCACACGAGGGACAGAGTGCACGCGTCTGATACTGGGCGAAGACGGGATCGAACAAGTCCGCCAGGCGACGCGTGCGCAGGTTGGTGTCCAATACGCCGTCGATCGCACCGCCGATCGGACAGATTGTGTAGCCACCGGCGTCCACGGAAATGCCGCAGCCGGTGCGACTGTGGAGGTAGCACGGGGCACGCTCGGGCACCCGAAAATCAATGGGCGCCACGAAGAAGTCAGTCTGCACGTGGATGATGCTGCCGCCCGGCTTGATCGTGGCCTCGCAGACGCTGGCCAGATTCTCCGTGCGGATCCGCTCCAGGATCCGCTGGGCGTGTTCCCGGTGGCCGTTGGACCAGACCTCCACACGGCCCGGGCTCAGCTCGTTGGCGATCTCCAGGAACGCAAACAAGTGGGAATGCAGCGTCGGCTCGCCGCCGATCATGGCAATGGCGGGCGACCAGTTGAGCTCCCGGGACTGCCGCACAAACTCCCGCGCGTCTTCGAGTGTCATGTCGGGTGTCGTGGGCGGCAGCCCTGAGCTTGTTGGAAAGACCGCTTTTTACGGCGACCATGAGACGCGTGCCTTTTCGAACCACATGACGCGCTTGCGCTGCGTTAAGGAAGGACTCGACCCGCGGTTCTGCGCACTGGCGTTACATCATAATTGGCAGATTCGAAAGTAGACGCGTTGCAATCGCGCTTTTTGGTCTTGGAATCGACTCCAGTTCGGGAGGCTGCGAACGGCTACCAATCGCACCTGCTCAGAGTCAGCCCCCACTATGACAAAATTGACAATGAAAGTCTGAAATTCAGACTTGCGAATGAAACGCAAGAGATACGGATGATCGTCATCCTTTCTGAAGGACAGAGCTTCAACCGCGGCGATATCATTTCTTTTGGGTCAATGCACCAGCAGCGTCTTGCCGCCGGATCAAGTGTAACAAGGCTGTTGCCAGGCGGTGGGCAGGAACAGATCCGGTAAAGGTGATCGACCAGTTTCCCGTAATTGACATGGCCGACGAACCAACGGGTGCACGCGAGTGGCCGATCGCGTCGGAATCGGATGGATGATCACTCGGCGGCCACCGCGTGATCGTGGTCGTTCGGCGAGCCAAGGAGTCGTACGAGAGTTCGAGTTGCCGTCAATGCTTGGACAATCGGAGCGCCGTCGTCACATAGCGGGGTTAGTCGATGCATCTTTTTAAACTTGTCAGACCCGATTCAACGACGTTATACTTCACTCGTGGTCGCGCTACGTTGCGAATGCGAGTTGGCAGTCCGTTTGGAGAAGCCCTGTGAAATATACGGTCGTTATTGACGAGTCGGAGGAAGGATTTGCTGTGTCCGTTCCAGGGCTCCCTGGATGTCACTCACAGGGAGAAACCGAGGCAGAGGCCGTTGCCAATATTAAGGAAGCCATCCGCGAGTATTTGGACGTCGTTGAGGAGCTTGCACAATCCGGCGGGAAGAGGCGGCTTGCTGTCGAGGTATAACGTGCCCAAACTTGCAGGAATCAACCACCTCAATGCGGTTCGGGCGTTAGAAAAGCGTGGCTTCCGGATCGCACGTCAAGGCAAACACATCGTCATGACCGACGAAGCACGGATCGTTACCATTCCGCGCCACAATCCGGTGAACGCGATTACGATGGGTAACATCGTCCGGGATGCCGGGCTGACGAATGATGAATTCCGGCGGCTGCTCTAGTGGCGGTCGCCGAACGAAGCGATGCAACGGAGTGGCGGTGGCCAGCGTCTTTTGAAATCACACTCAACTCCCGCCGCCCCGTGATGGCGGGCGTTCGGCCTCCTCCGAGTATTGGTGTTGGAGATGGAACCTTGGCAACGGCTCCTGTGCGAATCGCTCGCTGTTCTAGCTCTCCCACCGGGCGAGCAAGTTCGCGTTCACGGTCCCGTGTGCGTAGCCTGTGACCTACGCAACGACTTCGATCACGCTCGGCGAGTGGCCATTGATAATGCACCAGACCTCTCAGACACGAATCGTAATTTGTTGGACCGAATCAACGCTGTAATGGACAGTATGCAGCAGCAAGATTGTGAGTGCTTTAACAATGATGTCCTCCACCGCCCGGTGCGGCAGGAACTGAGAAAGTTGGCGGCAGAAACGCTTCGATCGTTCCATTGGGTGAGAATCGAGGTTCAGCCGTTCTCAGAGGGACAACCAGGAATATGGCACAGACGCCACGCGGAGGCCGAATCGGGTAAGGGCCACCGTCGCCGGTGACCCTCCCTGCACCACCTACTATGCAGTCCGAGCTAAGCGGTTCGACGAAGGTGGGCGACTTGCTCGTGACCGACTTCTCGGTGCATCGGGCCGGCCGATCTTCGGAGATCGCTCTTGCACCTGTCCGCCGGCCGTTGAGAACGAAACAGGCTGCCGTGTTCCTCGTGCAGGAAAGCGGATTGAAAACGGTGAAGGTCGATGAGGTTAGACGGCTGATTCGCGATCCGACGACAGTCGTTGTTGCCCACCGGTCCGACGAGCGCCCGTCGTCGCTCCCCTCGTCCCGACTGTGGCAGGAAACAGACAGCGAGGCGGTGGGGCGGACGATCTCCCGCGTATTACGTCCGGGGACGCTGGTCTTTGTTGTCCCGGAGCGCGCAAAGGTAGTTCCTCCGCCATGACGCGTTCGCGGTCAGGATGGCTATGCTACGCGACAGAGACCGCGGTATGTCCTCGCAATAAGATCCACAGCGACTGGCGGCGTGTATCGGTCGAACGAGCTTTGACCGTCGGCCCACCCATGAAGATCCGGTTGTGGCAGACACTGCCACATGCCCCGGTGGAGGGATCGCGAACTCGATCGTGCGGCTGGGAAGCGAGTCAGGTAAAAGGAGGGCGTTCCGGCTCCGCGACAAACGAACTGAACTACGATAGCGGAGCGTTGGAAATCCAGACTCCTGATGGGAAATACGGCATCCACTACCGTGAAGGCACTGTGACAGGTTCCCGTTCTCGGCTCTGATATACCCCTTGGCGAACAAAGTCCTGGACCGCCAAGGCGGAGCGACTGAAGCGGGTCTTCAACGACACCTGGTACGATGCCGCCGCTGGTCGGTATCGGATCGGCTTCGACCATCCCCAGCGCCGGCCGGTATCGGCCTTCGGTTACGAGACAAGCTGGTTCATCCCCTACACCGGGCTGTGCGAGCCCGGTCCGCGCGCGACGGCGTACCTGGACTTCATTCACAACAGTTTCCAGGCCAAACCCAGTGTCAACATCGAGGCATGGACCTACCTGCCCGACGTCTTCTATGCCTGGAGCCAGAACGAACGGGGCTGGCAATATTTCAAGCATGTCCTGGACAGCAGGTCAAGCTATCCCGAAGTGTCGTTCACCGTGATGAGCCACATCGCCACTCGCATCATGGGCATAGAACCCGATGCCCACGGCCGGTCAGTGAGCACCCTTGGGCGGCTGCCTGCGGAGGTGGCATGGGTGCAACTGGATCACGTGCCGGTGGGGCAAAATGATCTTTTCATCCGGCACGAGGACGGCAACGGGTCCACGACCGTGGCAAACAACGCGGGACCGGATATCAATTGGGAAGCCTTGTTTCCCGGTACGCATCCTGTCATCCAGGTCGACGGCACGCCCAGAACGGCCGTCGCCTCGATGATCAACGGCGTGCCGGTCAGCGGCGTCTCCATCGCGCTCAAGTCAGGGCAGCGCCGCGTTGCCACCGTGCCGAAACTTTGAGAGATCTGCGGATGAAATACCACGTCTTCCTGTTCGCTGCCCTGTTTCCAGATCTGTTAATCCAACGGGGATTGGCCGCGGATCGCAGGGATGGCCCGCATGGGGCAACTCGGCTAGTCGACCAATGCCTTTTTGAGTGCGGCATCTCATTTTACTGCATCGGCCTGGGCTTTGACCGCCTCGCCGATGGGCTTCACGTCCACCGTGACCCTCAGGATCTTGCCGGTGAAGGCGTTGTCGCGTTCCTTGTAGTCGTTCGTGACCGGGGTGGCGTCATCGATGCCGACTCCCGCGGTTTCGTCGGCGGAGAAGATCGCTGGCTGGGTGCGCTCGATCCGTCCGCTGGCTACCTTCTCGCCGTTGACCAGGATGGTGGCGATGCCGCCCTTGCCGACCCCGCCTCCGTCGTAGTCGAAGTTCATGCGAATGGTGGCCCTGCCCGGAGCAACCGGTTTCGTGGCCGCGACCTTGTATTCCTCAAGCCCGATGAAGCTATAGGCGTAGGAAGGCTTGCCGTCCTTGAGATACAGGCTCCATCCGCCGAAGCGTCCGCCTTGGGCAAGGATCACGCCGGTCGCGCCGCCCTCGGGGATCTCGACGTCGGCGGTGATGGAAAGCGAGCGGTTCTTGATGTTGATGAAGACGTTCTCGCTCATCGAGTCCATGCCTTCCGAGAGAGTGAGAGAGGTGCGGTCACCCATCAGGTCCGGCCGGCCCGCGCTCGCTGCATTGACGCGCTCGACACTGCGGTCGTCGATGGGCAGCACGCGATACTTGATGGCTTCCGCGATGAACAACTCCTTCATCTCCTCGAGCTTGGCCGGATTGGCGGCAGCGAGGTCGTTGGCGAGGCTGAAGTCCTTGGTGGTGTCGTAGAGTTCCCACTTGTCGTCCTGCAATTTCGCGCGGGGCTTTGTTTCCCACGGTGCCTTGTGCACGGTGCCGGCGAACCAGCCATCGTGATAGACGCCACGATTGGCGAAGATTTCGAAATACTGGGTCTTGTGCGTACTTTCGGTTGTCGCGTCGTCAAAGGTGTAAATCATGCTGACCCCTTCGATCGGAGTCTGGACCACACCGTTGACGCTCTTGGGTTCGGGAAGGCTCGCTGCTTCAAGCACCGTTGGGGCGACGTCGATGACGTGGTGCCATTGCGGGCGAACTTCGTTGGCGGCCTTGATGCGCTTGGGCCACGAGACGATCAGGCCATTGCGGGAGCCCCCGAAGTTCGAGGCGACCTGCTTGGTCCACATGAACGGAGTATTCCCCGCAACGGCCCAGCCTGCCGCCATGTGCGGATAGGTGGTCGGACCGCCCCACTCGTCGTAACGCTTGAGCATGTCCTGCACGGTTTCCTGGACACCGTTGAAATAGGTCATCTCGCTGAACATGCCACTCATGCCGCCCTCAGCGCTAGTGCCGTTGTCGCCGAGGACGTAAAAGATGAGCGTGTTGTCGAACTGTCCGGTCTCGCGAACAGCGTCAATCAAACGGCCAATCTCATGGTCCGCGTATTCGCCAACCTCCATGGTTGCTTCCGGACCCTGAGAGCAACCCGTTCGGAACTGAAACTCGCACCTCGCGACGAGCATCGCCGCAAACCCTTGGAAAACGGGCCTTTAACGCGAAAAGCCGAGAGCATTTGCCCTCGGCTTCGTGCGTTAACTGGTTAACTGGTTAACTGGCCAGTTTCGAGGCCAGAATTTCAGCTCCCCGAGCCGTCCTCAGCTTGAACCGAGGGTTTGTGGAGCTTGGAGCCTTTACCCGCAACAAGTTACGTCAAACGCCAACGATTGAATTCTACCCGTGGAACACCCCTCCTGCAACCAAGAACGGCAAGCCAAAACCAGCGAAACCCGACCGAGATCCGCTTCGATTGACTCGGTATTACCAGTCGCTCCTGGATTCCGGTAAGTTCGAGAGCCGGGCTGCGCTGGCTCGCTATCTGGGAGTGAGCCGCGCCGCGGCCACGCACTGTCCTCCGCGCATATCAGTACACAAAGATACACGGCGAAAGTCCCTGGGCCTGTTCACCCGGATGGTGAAATCGAATGTCGTGAGCGGCTGGGTGGGCTCCTGCGGTACTACCACCGATCTGCCGCCTAGCAGCGTTCTGCCAGGCACCATCGTTACAGATTCCGTGGTATCGCTACACGCCCGGCATCGCGTTCCCGCCAACGCCAGTAATTCCGACGCCGGTCTGACGATCCCCACGGCCGAAAATCGACGCGTCCGGTCGTTACAATACCAGGTTCCCCAAGAGCACAGCGTTTGTTTCAGTTTTTTGACTGCACGGGTTCGTAACAGGCATGGTGTTTTTCGAAATCAATCGGCCCACCAGTGCTCAGGACTGATGCTTGGGAGGCGGAAGGATTGCTGGTCCGCTGGAAGCGACTCCAAAAGCTGTTTGGCTTTTCTGCCGATGGCCTCGGCGGCCAACTCAACATTTCGTCGACCCACTTCTGCGGATGCATGCACCCGAGGATCCAAGCCGCCGATGCCGTCCGGCGCTTTCATATTGGGCGCCAAAGGTCCACTGCCCAACTCTGCCATATCGACAAGGTCAGGGTACAAGAACATCATGTTCGACGTCTCCCACTTGGCCGCGTGGTCCGTCCCCGATTCCGCACCGTGGCTGAGTGTAATTTCCCAAAGTCCGATGCCCGCGACTGTGCCATCCGCCACCACTGGTTCCAAAGCTTGGTTGATCATATCGATCTGTCCCTGAACGTTGTGCCCTGACACACCGATAATCACACGGAACCCCGCTCGTTTCAGACGCTCAAACAACTGGCTCAGAACCGGGACAAATTCCTTTTTCCCAAATCCTTCGTGGAAATAGATCGGGGGATACACCACCCCTCCAAACCGTTCCGCGCACTTCACGAGGATGGCATGTGCCTTAATCGCGTCGTTACCGAGCGGCAGGTGTTTGCCATGCCATTCGATCAGACCGAACGGCACATATACGACAGGAAACTTGCGCACGGCTACCTCAAGCTGACCGGGTCTCATGAACTGCATCTGAACGGACGGGGATAGTTCGTTGGTAATGGGGTCCACCTTCTCGGACGGACCCAGTTGGGTCTCCTCGGCGGTGAGTGCGGCCGCGGTCAGCAGAGAGAAAAAAACTGCGGCCATCGCCAGCCAACACGTCGAGCATCTCTGAAGAGAAGAGACCATGGTGCTATTCCTTTCTGTTTGTTTCGGAACTAGTCCTGCTTTTCCTCAATCGTCCAGCTGGCATTCACGTGGATCCCACGCCGTGCTACGCGTCACAACATTTGGGACTTTCCGCGCGAGAACTCGCCACGGATTGTACGCCAGTCCACCACGCCAAGTCGATCTCTTTTCCATTTCAAACAGGAGCTTTTCCGGCAATCATTGAGGCATGATCTCAACCACCCGCACCCAGCGCCGTTACGACCATCGCCTCCGCGAATTGGTCTACAAAGCGAAGGACGTCGATCTGGCCGTCCGTTACGGAGTCCCCCGCTCCACGGCGCACGGTTGGCTGGCGCCTACGACAACTCCGATTGTAACGCTCAACCGGACGACGGTGTGTTCAGTGATTTGTCCGTTCGCCAATCCCGCAGCGGGACTGCTTTGCCCCAGGTTCGGGCTTGTGCAATCGTGGCTGTCTTTCGAGCAGTCTCATACCCTGGCCTGACCATGAACTTCATTCACCAACCGTGGCAACTCCTGTTCGTCATTCTGGCCGGCTGGGTCAACGAGCAACAGCAACAAGTAATCGAATACCTGCGAACCGATAACCACGTGCTCAAAGAAAAGCTGGGCAAGAAACGCATCCTGCTCAGCGACGACCAGCGGCGACGGCTCGCGGTCAAAGGCAAGATTCTGGCACGAAAGCGGTTGGAGCAGATCGGCACATTGTTCACGCCTGACACGATCCTGCGCTGGCATCGGCTACTGGTCGCCAAGAAGTGGGATTACAGTGCTCGGCGCACCAACACAGGGCGGCCATCTACAGAGCAAGAGATTGTGGACCTCATCCTGCGCATGGCCCGTGAGAATCCGTCGTGGGGCTTCGACCGGATTCAGGGCGCACTGCAGAACCTGGGCCATCAGGTCGCGGATCAGACCGTGGGCAACATCTTGCGCGCACGGCATCGAGCCGGCGCCCGAGCGGAAGCGGAAGTCCACGTGGAAGTCATTTCTCCAGACGCACTGGGACGTGCTGGCCGCGATTGATTTCACCACGGTCGAAGTGTGGACCAAGGGAGGACTGATCACCTTCTATTTGCTCTTTGTGATGGAGCTCAAGACGCGTCGCGTGCATTGGGCTGGCTGCACCACGAGTCCCCACGAGGCCTGGATGAAGCAGGCGGCGCGCGAACTGACCAATTTTGAAGATAGCTTTCTCAATGGCAAGCGGTATCTCCTCATGGACCGGGACGCGAAGTTCAGCGCCTCGTTCCGTGCGACGCTCGCGTCGGTGGGCGTGGAAGCCGTGATTCTGCCGCCACGCAGCCCAAATTTGAATGCCTACCTCGAACGATTCTTCGGTTCACTTCGGGCGGAGTGTCTCGACCGGATGATCTTCTTCGGCGAGGAGTCGCTGCGCCGCGCCGTGAAACATTTCTTGGCGCACTATCATCAAGAACGCAGTCACCAAGGGCTGGAAAATCGCCTCATTTCCCCGGGCGACGAGGCCGGCCGTACCGTCGGTGAGATCGCTTGCCGCGAGCGATTGGGTGGCCTGCTCCGCTATTACTATCGATGTGCGGCGTGATCATTCAACAGCAGATGCATTTCTCTCTGCCTTCCACCGCGCGCCCACGACGCTTTTCGGCCGGCCTGCTCGTTCCCCAACACCGATGAGCGATACGACCTCGGCCGAGTTCACCGTTCCACTGCCCACGCTGGCCCTCGGCCCGAAAAGGGCTTGCGCTTCGGCCGAGTTTTTTGACCCCACGGGTTTTGCGTTTCACCGGGGCAGGATTAGCCATACGCGGCGGCAACGGCAACAGAACTGGGAATTGTTCCAGGGGTAGGCGGCGTTGGCGTGAATGTCGACCCGCGCCGGCAGCCCGTGCCGGAATGACAGCGGCCGGCCGTGGAAAGGGGTACGGCTGGGATCCGACTTTGACGGACGCGATCGTGTTGCCCGTCCCTGATTCACTTTGCTGAGCGTGACGGAACAGGGGCGGGGAAATTCGGTCTATCCGTGGACAGGCTGCTTTTCTTTAGGGGTCAACAGACGGGTACGCACACGCACGCTACGCGTCGCGAGTCTTGTGTTTCATTTTCATGATCGCCTTGCATTGCTTCCCGAATTGTCGATCGGCCTGCCGCCGATCATGATACGTCTGGGCGTTCCGTTCACTCTCTTGGACCAGCTTGTGGTAGCTGGCCAATTCACCCTCGTCGACGGAGCCGCGAACCGCGCAACCGGGTTCATGAGTGTGCGTGCAGTCGGAGAACCGGCATTCTGCCGCGCGGTCGGTGATGTTTGAGAAGCTCTCCGAGATCCCGTCACCGGCATCCAAGATTCCAAGTTCCCTCATGCCCGGTGTGTCCACGAGATAGGCTCCGCCATCCATCTCGATCAACTGTCGCCGAGTTGTCGTGTGGATTCCCTGTCCCGTGGCACACCAAGCAATGGGCCACGCGCAAGCGCGGACTACGCGGTGGCAAACCCTTCAACAAGACTTCGCTGTACCATGTGCTGACGAACGTCGTCTATGTGGGCAAAGTCCGGTACAAGGACGAAGTCCACGACGGGGAGCACCAGCCGATTGTGGACACGGATTTGTTCACCCAGGTGCAGCAGATGCTCGCCCGCAACAGCCGCTCGGGCGGACGTGCCACCCGGCACCAGCATGCGGCGCTGCTGCGTGGTCGGTTGCGTTGCACCGCCTGTGACTGCGGGATGGCCCACACGTACACGGCCAAGGGCGCCCGCCAGTACCGCTATTACGTCTGCACGCGGGCCCAGAAGCAAGGCTGGCAGAAGTGTCCGTCACCGGCCGTTTCCGCAGGGGAAATCGAGCGATTCGTCGTGGACCAGATTAGGGCGATCGGACGCGACCCGGCGATCATTGCCGAGACGCTGGACCATGCGGGGCGGCAAACGGAAGACCGCCTCCAGCAGCTACGTCGCGAGCGGGCTCGTCACCATGAGGCCCTGCGCCGCGGCTACGCCGACTTGACGCGATTGGCCACGTCTTCATCCGACGACGCGCAACTGGCCGACGTGCACGACGGCATTCGCCGCGCCGAATGTCGAGTGACAGAAATCGATGCGGAACTGGCCGAGCTGGACGGCGACATCGTCGGGGAAGCGGACGTCACTGCGGCCCTGAAAGACTTCGACGCCGTGTGGTCATCGCTGCCGCCGCGCGACCAGGTCCGCGTGGTGGAATTGCTTGTGGATCATGTCAGCTACGATGGCCGCGCCGGCCGCATTGCGATCACGTTCCGGCCAAACGGCATTCGAACGCTGGCCGCCGAACTGGCTCGCCGTGCGGAGGATGCCGCATGATTACGGTGGAACGAAAGGTGAATTTCAGCCGGGCTCGGCGTGGTCGTAAACAGATCCACGGAGGTCGTGATCAATCCAAGCCGATGCAGAAAGGTGCGGAAGCCCACGCGATAAGCGTCACGCGCTTCTCCGGAGTCGATATGGCAGGCCACTTTGAAAATGGCTTTGGCATCGACCAACATGGCCGTCCTCGTTGCGGATAGATGCTGCGACGAATGATCCCCTATAAACCAATGCGAGAATCGGTCGCAGAGAAGGTGGAAAATTTCCGGATCTATTTTTCGAGCCCAGAAGTCGATTCGTCGGGGTTGGCGCCCGTCATGTCAGTACGCAGCCAGCATTTTGCGTATAGCCATTCCGATTTTGCATTTGCGACGGATACGCCCAGCGTCGCGGCGGTCTGCTCATGAGTCAAACCGGCGAAGAATCGAAGCTTCACTAATTCCGCTGCAAACGGGTCACTGGTAGCCAATCTATCGAGTGACTCGTTCAAAGCGAGCATATCGAGTGCCGGGAGACTCGGGGCCTCAGGATCCACGACAGACAACTCCACCCGATCCCAGCCACCGCCTGCCCTCGGACCGTTTTTTCGCCGCGCTTGCTCGACCAAGATCCGCCGCATGGCCTCCGCAGCAGCAGAGAAGAAATGGCTGCGGGAATCCCAATGCTGAACCTTCTCCACATCCACCAGCCGGATATACGCCTCATGGACCAGGGCGGTAGCCTGAAGTGTTTGGTCCGGCTTCTCCTTTGCCATTTTGGCCGCTGCCAGTTTTCGCAGCTCGTCGTAGACAAGTGGCAGAAGTTGCTCAGCGGCCTGAGGTTCGCCTTGTTCGATGCGGGACAGGATCAGCGTCACGTCGCCCGCAGCACGGGTCGGTGCCTTCGGATCCGGTTCATCACCAACACTGTCCCGAGGCATATCGTCGTTGACCATCGTGTTTCTCCACCGCCCCAGGATGGACCAGCCCTATCCGCTGCAAACGTGCCGCGACAATCGGCTACCATGTCCGGTGCCGATCACGCAACCGCGAATGTACCACACGCGGGCGGGAGATGCATATTCTGGATGTCAACATGTCGAAGAGTCGCCGGTGGAAGAGTCCTGCCGGGGCGATGGTCGCCAGCGCGTGATTACGCCCACCGCGTCCTGGACGATGCACAGAACGGCGTGGAAAGGAACTATTGGTTGTGCCTCGCCGTCCGGCTCGCTATCTTGGTGTTCGTGTGCGAAACACGATGAGATTTCTACGCTTGTGGAGGCCGGCATCCTCGACAACCTGATCGAGAAGTTCGCGCCCGTTGCGTCAACCTCCGGGAATGGAGGCCGGCTATGAAGCAACTGATCTTCGTCAGCAGTGTCCAGAAGGAGTTGGCGGATGAGCGCAAAGCGATCCGCGACTTCGTTCAGGGTAATCGGCTGCTTGGAAAACACTTTGATGTGTTTATCTTCGAAGACCTGCCCGCCAAAAGCCGTCGCCCCGACGACATGTACCTGGATAAGGTGGAAGCGTGCTCCGTGTTCATCGCGATGCTCGCTGCGGAGTACGGTTGGGAAGACCCGCAAGACGGCCTATCACCCACCGAGCGGGAGTTCCAGCGCGCGACCGAACTGGGACGACCTCGTCTGCTGTTCTTGAAGAACACCGACAAGGACACCAGACCCCATCCCAAGATGGCGGCGTTGATCAATTGGGCCAAGGCGGAACTGATCTACATGCGGTTCAACAACGCGGGTGACCTGACATCCCTGCTCTACGACAGCCTCATCGAGTTTCTCGAAGATCGTGGCATCATCCAGTCCAAACCTTCGATGCCGCACCATGTCGCGGCGCTGATCTGGGTGACATTGCAGACGCCAGGATCAAGTGGTTCTTACCGATCGCCCGGCGGGAACGCAACTTGAACCTGCCAGCATCTGCGAGCAAACAGGAGACGCTGACGCATCTGAAGTTGGCCGACGGCAACGGTGTCACGAACGCCGCCATACTGCTGTTCGGCGCTGATCCGCAGAAGCATGCGCCCGCCGCGGTCGTCAAATGCGCCCACTTCCACGGCACCGAGGTTGCCAAGCCCATCCCTTTTCATCAGGTTTTTGAGGGCACCCTCTTTGAGCAAGTGGATGAGGCGGTGGATTTCGTCATGTCCAAACTCGCTCGCTCGGTCGGCACACGCGCCGCCAGCGCCGCCGCGCCCGTCAAATACGAGATGCCGAAGGAAGCGATTCGCGAAATCATCGTCAACGCGGTCGCTCACCGCGACTACACATCAAACGCTGCCATCCAAGTCTCGGTTTTCGCGGACCGCGTCGAGGTCTGGAATCCAGGCAGCCTCCCGCGCGGCCTGCGCCCCGACGACTTGGCCAAGCCCCATTCATCCGAGCCGGCCAACCCCCTGATCGCCCGACCGCTCTATCTCGCCCATTACATCGAGAACCTGGGCACCGGCACACTCGACGTGATCCGCCACTGCCGCGAATCGGACCTGCCCGTGCCCCAGTTCGAGCAGCGCGGCAACCAGTTCGTTGTGACGCTGTGGCGCGACTGGCTGACCGCCGATGTGCTGGCGGGCTTGGGCCTCAGTCAGCGACAAGTCCAATCGCTGCCAACCATCAAGGCTGAACGCCAGATCACTACGATGGCTTACCAGAAGCTCGTCGGCTGCGCCAAACGCACTGCCGTTCGCGACCTTGACGACATGATCGGCAAGGGCATTCTACGGCGCAAAGGCGCTGGCCGCGGAGCTCGATACGTCCTGGCTGTGAATCGTGCCACAAACGTGCCAAACGTGCCAATGCCCGATGCACAGGCGAATCGTGCCAGAAACGTGCCAAACGGGTCATCCGGCAGCACAAAGAAGAACAAGAAGGCGAAGAGGCCCAGCACCACGGGCAGCGGCGGTACCACCAGCAGGAAGCAGACGACCAAGAAGAAGACCTCGAAGAAAAACAAGAGAAAGTAACCACCGACCTGCGAACCATTTAGCGACTACAAGGACTCCGGCGTCCTGCGGCTCGGCCGGGTATCGGCACATTGGGACGTGCTGGAACGATCGTCTGGTCGCGCAACGCAACAAAACCGGCTAGGCGCGCCTTCACAGGTGGTGGGCACAAGCAGCCGTTGCCATCGGAAGGCAATACCGAGAACGGGACCGATTCCGCAAATGGTTCTTTCCGGGGTCCGAACTGAACCAGGCTGTTAACCCGATTGACCCTGTTAAACAGAGAGCGCGAGAGTTTGGGGCAGAGAAAAGGCCAGAGGCGGAATGCGCGGCGCTCGCGCGAAACGGCCAGAGAATTCTTACGGCGGGGCGACTCGTCGCAAGTCGTTGCGTGGCAGGCGGAAAAGACGAAACGCCGGGAGCAGAAACTCTCGGCGCCTGGTGTTAACCCGGTTGTCGGCGGATATTCCGCGAAACAAATCAGCTCCGTGGGCTAAACGCCCTTCGAAGCTCTCACCAAATTGTCTACGTTTTCCGTCGGCGAGCAAGGTGTTAACCGACGTCCACAGGCTATCAAAACGCCGGAGAACATGCAATACGGCGATGTCTATTTTCGATGCGCAGCGCGCCCCCCCCCCGGCGTTGATCCAAGTCGCATTCACGAGTGTCAACCTCCAGTAATCCACAAATTGTTAACCTGCCGAGGATTTCTTCGATCGAGAGAAATGTAGGCATTGGTTAACACTTGCCGACCTTGCACATACGCTGTAATGTCCCTTCGAAGTCACCACGGCGGGTGTCGACCTGCTGTTGCAGACATCCTCTTGTTGGTTCCTTGGACGCTGTCCCTCGTTGAACGCGGGTGGCGGCTTTCAGGGGTTTTTTGCGAACCATCAGTTGCCGGGAAACCTCAGGATCGCGACGTCACCTACCCCTGATGGACGGGCACGAGGCATCGTGAGCGGGCAGATCGCATGACGCAGGGCAAATAAACGTCGTTGACTCCTCAGCAATCCTCGCACCGTGGCCTCAACATCGGCGGAACGATAGCATGATGAAATGCCGACGCGTGTGGCTCACCACCATCTTGCCATAAAGCCAGTTCAATTAGCCTTGAACTCCAACTACCTCGGCGACCTTTTGCGCCAATTGCTCAATGTCCGAATCCGTCTGAATCGAACCGAGCGGTTGCACGGTAGTACTGTGCTCCTCAAAGATAAGCGTTGCGCCGCCCTTGCGTGCTTTATGGGTGTACGGCGGCTTGCTTCGCGGGTTGCACATCCGATTACGGAACATGCCCGAGTAGTACCCGGTACGCATGACCACCGGGTTCTCGAGTTCTTTCCCGTCCTTGCGTCCGGTCACAACCAACGTTCCATACTGTATGAAAGGGGTCGTTGCGTTGCCGTCCGCTCCCGCCGGGACTTTTCCGATCATCTGGACGGCGACGTAAGGAAGCTTGGCGTCGGAGGAAAAGACAAGGTCGAGTGTGTCCACTTCGTCCTCCCCTTCTTCGCTTTCGGCATCGTCGTCCACCTCCTCGCTTTCGATTTCGGCACCTGTAGGTTTCAAGAGCAGTAGGTAACTTTGCACTGCAGACGAGCGACCGAGATACTTGGCAAACGGCTTCTTTAGTCGACCGAGTTCATGCTTGTCTTCCAAGACTTCTGCAAGACGATTCATGAAAGCGAGAATCTGCCCGTCCAACTCCTTGTAGAACTCGATGCCGCGGCGGAGTTGTTCCTGAATTTGTTCGATTGTCATCTCAGCCATTTTCTACCTCTATGTCAATGCGGAGCCCAAAACAGGCGAGACGCCTCAGTTGTCGGCGTGCCTCTAAGTCGAATTGAAAAGCCATGGCGGACTGTCGGCCTCCAGGACTTCGCCAGACTGTGAACGGGGGCCTTCTTCCAAGCGAGGATGCCACATTGCGGCGAAGGACTGCCAACCAGCGCGAGCGGCCAGACGTCGGCCACTTGTTTCGGAACCGCGGGGCTCAGTTGGAAGAATTGAGAGACGCGGGGTGCGCAGTGTGACACCTTAGATGCCAGTAAGTGGTGTGCTCTGTGAATCGGTGTAGACCTCGCCAGGTCGACAATAGCGGATCGATACCATGCTGGCCGTGGCCAAATCTCGCGGACTGCAATGTCGGGAACCGAAATGCGAAGTGGAAAGAACTTGGCCCATCGCGTAACAGCAAATGACAACCCGGCGTGCGACGACAGCGGTCTCGAGACGGCAAGGCGCCTAAAACCGCAAAACGGCTGGATGTCGCGCATTTCGAGGCGGGCCAGAAGGTCGCGAACAAGGGCTGCCTCCTGGGGTTGACTTCCGGTCGCTTGTCTGACGCTCAGCGTCGCCAGAAAGACGTCTGCGAGTGTTCCCCAAGTGGAGAAGGCGAGCCAATGCTTCGTGGTCTGCCTGTGGCGCAACCACCATGCCGGGCGGTTCCTGCCTACGGCGATCACAATGACATGGGTAGCAAACCCCCGCGCAATTGCGGCGTGTTGCGTAGATTCTCGCTCGACCTGCAACTGATCAACTTGGAAGTTACTCGCACGCTTGGCCTCGATGACCACAGCAAGCTGCTGCCACCAAAGGACAACATCTGGCTCGCAGATATGCCCCGCCTCTTTAACCGCGTGAAGCTGAGGCCAGAATTCGACTTCTGGGAACCCTTGCGCAAGCTTGAAGGCTGGCGTGAGTATTGGATGCCGTTCACGCAGCCTAGCAATCCAAGCATGCAGGTAATCGGCGGGAAGATACTTGAATGCGCCGAAGACGTCAGACGTGAGAATGTCCTCGAATTCTTGCTTCGCAAACAGCGATTCGTCGAGTTTCCGGAATAGGACCGCTTGGAACATTATTGATCTGACCGCTTCGGATCCAATTCGGCTGCCAGGGGATTTGATGCTGACCGTTCTACGGGCCTCTGTCTCCTGCCGCGAGAACCTCCGCACGCCTTGCTTGGGGAGACATTCGGGGCCTCTTAACCGGACGGGCACATTTTACTGTATTTTGTCGGTCACGGATACGCTGAGCAGAAGCATCGGACAAGTCCACGCTCTTCACGGTCACCCATTGTGGCGACGACTGCTGGAAAACCGGCACGTGGCTGAGTACCCACTTGGAAGTGAAGCCGGGGCTGCCCATACTGGTTTCTGTGTAACAGGATGCATCATTCAGTCGACCGACTGTGAACACAACACTTGCGTAACGTGACCAGTGGGCTCAGTCGAGCAAAGCTACCAGCCGCACGTGTGTACATGACACACCGAAACGAGGGTCGGCATGGAATATGATGACGCGAGGCGAGTCTGGTTGGCATGGATGCAAGGGACGCTCCAAGGCCCTCGAGCCGGCGAGGACGAGGAGCTTGCTCGTTCTCCATTAGACTGTTATTGCTCGGGAATCTTGGCACCTGCAGCGACCAAAGGACAGTCGGCCCCAGTCACGAATGCCGATGATCACCAGGAACTGCCGACCGGTGTCGACCGGGAAGGCGAAGGTGAACCCGTTGAGATGGGTAGTGCGGGACTCGGCGAGAACACATGTGCTGATATGCCGCCCGCTGCCTCTTTTGGGCTATCCTTCCTTGTGACGTCCGATGTACATCTCGAGGTACTCGTGCAAGGAGCCATGTATGACCGCGAACGTGCCGGGAACCTTGGTGGTGGCCAGACTCGCCCACGCTGGCGTCGCAAACGTTTTGCGACCGTGCCAAGTGAATGTGAATTTCGTCCGCCCTCCCAAAGTGCGACTGAGACTCGACCGATCCTGGGAGGTCGGGCCGATGTGGTTGTGCGATGGCGCAACCACAACGATAACTGGCTTGTCACGGTCGCTTTAGTGAATCGCGTAGCAACCGGCGGTGGTCCTCGTTTCGCCGAAGAGTTGGCCAAGGCCTGCTTCTTCCAGACCCGTGTGGCGTGCGTACCACTTCGCGGTCGAATACTCCCCTATCCTCGACTTGAGGGACTGAAGCTGACCGAAGAGGAAGAGGAACTTGAGCTGCAGTACCGGGACAAGAAGGTGTTCGCCATCGGACACGGCGCGGCCGCCGACTGGACTGTCGATGGCCATGGGTACGTAACGGAACTCGCCGCTTGTTTCCTGCCCGCCGTGGAAGTCCCGTTGGTGACGACGCAAAACTCCGACCTGCCGGAGCGATCTCTGGATCTTGCATTTCTAGCCAATTGCGACAAGCGACCGGATGAAGTGATCGATCAATTGGATGAATTTGTCGATCGCTACGCCGTGTGGGTTGAGACAGAACGCGATGGCCACCGGAGCAACGACAGCTCAGCGAACGACATAAGCACTCGTATCACAGAGCGACAACGCTGTGCCGTAGAACGGATGCGGCGTGGCTGTGAACTCCTGCGCACTGATGACAAGGCCCGACATGCCTTCTCTTTGGCCCAGGATGCCATGCGGCAGCAGATGATCCATGTCCGGCTGGTCCAAGGACAAGAAACGGACAACCTGGTTTTCAAGTGGCGGCCCTTCCAGTTGGCGTTCTTGCTGCTTGCCATCGAGTCGGTGGTCAATCCCGATAGTGCCGAGCGGGACCTCGTCGATTTGTTGTGGTTCCCAACTGGCGGTGGTAAAACAGAAGCTTACCTCGCGCTAATTGCCGTCCTGGTCGTGTACCGCCGACTTCGGTGGCCAGGATCGGGCGGAGGCACGGCCGTCATCATGCGATACACACTTCGTCTCCTGACAGCCCAGCAGTTTCAGCGCGCTACCGCCCTCATCTGTGCCCTGGAAATAATCCGTCGGAAGGCCCCCAGGGAAGAACTTGGCAATGAACCGATCACGGGTGGCCTATGGGTTGGTGCGGCCAGCACGCCAAACAGGAATGAGGAAGCGGTCTCGATTCTGGCCGAGCTCGAGGCCGGCCAGCAAGGCTCTCGCGGGTTGTTCCTGGATCGGTGCCCATGGTGCGGAATGCGACTTGTCCCGTCCCCGGAAGACTGCCACAATCGTCGTGGGTTTGGCATACGCCGCCAGGGGAACGGGATCGAGTTCTTCTGCCCGAAAAAGGAATGCGAGTTCCACGATCGTTTGCCTTTCCATGTCGTGGATGAGCATCTTTACGAACATCCCCCAACATTGCTTCTTGCGACTGTGGACAAGTTCGCACGCTTGACATGGGAAGATCGCGCCTCTGTTCTCTTTGGCGCCGCACCGAACAGACCTCCGGAGATGATCATTCAGGACGAACTACACCTTATCGCCGGTCCTCTCGGTTCCTTCGCCGGCTTGTATGAAGCCGCGATTTCAACCGTTCTGTCCTTCAAAGGCATTTGTCCCAAGTACATTGCGTCAACAGCTACGATCCGGAACGCGTCGCAGCAGGTTCGCGCACTGTATGGTCGCGCGATGGCCGTCTTCCCGCCACCCGGCCACTCCTGCGACGACTCCTACTTTGCTCGCACCGACGGCAACAGACCGGGAAGGCTCTATGTCGGACTGTGCGGCCAAAGTCCCTTCCTGAACTGGCGGGAGACGCTGGCCGTTGCCGCCGCCGCGGCATTGGCCGTGCCGATAGCCAAACAGTGGCAAGGACTTCTGAAGGACGCCTGGTGGACCTCGGTGATCTACCATGGGAGCCTGCGGGGGGTAGGTCAAAGCCACCGCCTTGCCTTGCACGATATCCCCGACACTCTCAATCGGATTCTGGCGGAAGAGCAAGAGAGTTCGGGCACGGAATACACCGATGGCCAAACCGCCGCCCCGACCCGCACAGTTCGCGAACTGCACCTTCCAGGACAGGTCCTGGAATTGACAAGCCATATTGACGGGGCCGGTATTCAGGAAGTTCTACGGCGTCTGGAGAAACCATGTGATGATCCCGAATCGGTTTCGATAGTACTTTGCACAAACATGCTCTCCGTGGGGATAGACATCTCGCGATTAGCATTAATGATCGTGAACGGTCAGCCACTTGCAACGGCCGAGTACATTCAGGCGAGCAGTCGTGTCGGGCGTGACCGCGTGCCTGGGATCGTCGTGGTCAACTACAATCGTCAACCTCGCGATCTTTCTCATTTCGAGAACTTCCGGCCCTACCACGAATCTTTCTATCGGTTTGTCGAGCCTACGAGCGTCACGCCGTTTTCGGCGCCAGCGCGCCATCTGGCTTTGCATGCGGCCCTTGTGATCCTCATGCGGCACGGTATAGGCCTACTCGCGAACGATGACGCATTTAGAATGGATCCCAATGATGGATCAGTGAGAAAGATCCTCAGACTCTTCCTTGATCGCTGCCAGCAGGCAGATCCGGAATCAATTGGGGAAGTCGAGGAGCAAGCTGCGCGGCTACTATCGGAGTGGCGGGCGCAAGCAGAGGACCATAACACACTTCTCTACCAACGGAGGCCTAATGAGCCGATGTTCGCAGCCCTGCTTAGAAACATTTTCGAACCACCCGAGAACGGGATCTGGGAGACTATGCAGTCTATGCGAAGCGTAGATCGGGTATCCGATATCCGAGTTGTTGGACCACACAAACCGGGTGGGGCAGGAGGGTTTCATGCCGGAAATTAGGCTGCAGGTCAGGCAATCGCACACCATATCCAACGCAGCGGTTGGATCATTGGTTCAAATCGGCAACCTTTCGTTGGTACCGTGTGACATTCGCGATTGGGGTGATGACGGGGAAGACGTCGACATGCCACGTTTGAGTGATATCCTCGGCGCCACATTTCGAAAGGCTCCGGTACGAGAGAAGAGAGGTGATGTTGAATTGGGAGGACGGATTCCCGCAGTTCGATTTCCGAAGTGGATGTACTGCCCCAAGTGCCGCAAAATGTACTATTTTGATTCGCGCGATCATGGCAGGCTCGAAGATCCAGTGTTGTGTTCGGGCGACAAATGTGAGGAGATGAGGTCGGCTTTAGCGCCGATGCCTTGGGTCGTGATCTGTGCAAATGGGCATCTGGACGATGTACCATGGCATCAACTGGCACATCGAGAAGCCAGACAACCACAGCAGAAAACCTGCCAGTCCCGCGATGCACTGTACTTCGTGTCGGCCCGTGAAAGGGACGCACGACTCCAGGTCGAATGCAGGAGTTGCCACGTCGCATTTCCGCTCACAGCCCTCAAGGCTCCGGAGTTGCTCGTGCAAGTGAAGTGCCTAGGCAGACAGCCGTGGCTTTACTCGGGAGAAGAGTGCGACAAGATCCTCCAGGTGGCCGCCTTGGGTGATCACTTCGTCCACTATCCCGTCACTGTCAGTGCATTGGACATCCCGCCGGAATCCCGGCTTGACCCGAAGAATAATCTGAATAAGCGGATTCGCGAGCACACAGAATGGCGCAGACTTTTGGAATTGCATGAGAAGCATGGCAAAGAAAACCATGTAGTACAGCAAAAGGTCCAGCGACTTTCCTTAGATACGGGATGCCGACCCGATGCAGTCTGGCAACTCTTGTCTCCAGCAAATAGGCGCACGGAAGGCAGGTCTGCGGACAGCAAGCCGCTTGCTGAATCGCACCTGCTTCGTGAGGAAGAGTATCGGGCACTCCTTGACCACATCACAGACTACCGCGAGTACGAACGATTCATCACGGTGTCGCGGACAGACGAGTGGCAAGCTTGGTTGAAGCGTCATGACATCTCGTCAAGGGATAGTGCGCTCGGCAAGAGCGTTGCCCAATTGGTTGGCGTGACCCGACTGCGCGAGGTGTCGCGCTTTGAGGGGATTTACGCGGGTTAACCTGCAGGAGAGTGGTGAAGCTCGATTAGTCCCGGCGGATCTTGCGGGTGCGAGCTCATGGCTCCCCATCGCAGAGTTTTACGGTGAAGGTGTTTTCTTTACGCTTGACCGAACTGTCCTGTCATCTTGGAACAGCTTGCCTGCCGTCCAAGCGAGGTGTTCGGTCGCACGCCAGGGGTTTGAGGCATCTCTCTGGTGCAAGAGGATCGGCATAGCCGAGTCCACTTTGCCTGGCTTCATGGCACTTCACACCCTGGCCCACCTGCTAATTCGTGAAATGGCCTTTGAGTGCGGTTATCCTTCCGCTTCGCTTCGCGAACGACTTTACTACAGTGAAGGCGAGTCAGCAATGACGGGCGTGCTGGTGTATCTTGCAGCGGGAGAACCGGGCGGTTCGCTGGGGGGGATTGCACGACTCGCTGAGCCAAAACCGTTTTCTGAACTCCTCAACCGCTGCGTAGAGACGGCGGCTTGGTGTACGCTGGATCCCGTTTGTGCAGAACATGAAGGACGCGGCGAAGCCCGGCTGAATCGCGCTGCCTGCCATGCCTGCTGCCTGTTGGCCGAGACAAGCTGCGAATGTCGAAACCTGATGCTAGATCGCAGACTCGTCGTGTCGGAACCCGGTGCGGAGAAGACCGGCTTCTTCGATCTGGACTGAGGAGACGCTGAGAATGCCGCGTCTAAAAATGCCTGGGGTCGACGACCTAACGCAGGAGCAGGATCGAATCCTCCGCCTTCCTGACGAGGGCCGTTATTTCGTGGGTGGACCGCCGGGAACTGGCAAGACGATTGTGGCGCTCCTTCGTGCACACGCCATGACTGCGCGGGACAATCCTCCCGGCATTGTTATGCACAACCGTCTGCTCAAGAGTTACTGCACACAATGGATGAATAGTCGCGGCTTGCACCTGAAAGTGGATACCTACCATAGTTGGTTCAGCAGGCATTATCTCCGGACCTATCGCGAGACACCACCGAAATTCAAGCCCTATTGTTACGACTGGAGACGGATCGAGGATCAGGTTGCCGCACATCCTCCCGAACTCAGCTCAATGCCTCTGCTAATTGACGAAGGGCAGGATCTCCCCCATGCGTTCTACCAGTACCTGAGTCTCCACTTCAGGCACATCATGGTTTTCGCCGACGAGAATCAAATGCTCGACGAGCACCAGAACAGCACAAAAGAGGACATCTGGCGAGAACTGAACATACCAGAGGAGCATCGGTATGTGCTAAGGACCAATCACCGGAACACGCTTGAGATTGCCCGCGTGGCGCACCACTTTTATGCAGGAACAGACGCGGGCGAACCCGATTTGCCCACTCGCACGGGCCAAATCCCACCGTACCTCATTGACTTTGGCAATTTGGAGTACATGGCGAGGAAAGTGGTCCAACTTGCTGGAAATCGCCCCCACGACCTGATTGCTGTCATGACGACCAACGACGAGAGCCAAAACGCAGCGAAAGCGAAATTAGAACCAGCATGCCGCGAAGTAGGAACGTGCTTCACATGGTACCGCTCTGGAGAGAAACTCAGCGTCGATTTCGACCGTGCCGGTATCGTGCTCCTGAATCTGCAGAGTGTGAAAGGATTGGAGTTCGACAGCGTGCTCATCGCTGACCTACACGAGCACCGCGTATTCCAGAATAGTGAAGCACATAAGATGAGGCTCTATGTAGCGACCTCGAGAGCGACAGACAGACTCTACATACTTTACAATCGATCCAACGAATGCCCGATGCTTGATTTCATGCCAGGCGAGGGCATTTTGGCAAGGCATACGTTGAACGACTAAGGAGCTCGTCATGAGCAAAAAGATTCGGGATAACGCTCAGTTGCCGATTCTCTTTGAAACTCAAGGGCCGCTGACCGAGAATGCCGGTGAACCGTTGACCACACATGGGCTCTTCTATGTGACCAATGCCAGCAACATGCGAAGCATACTGGCTTCTGGCTTGATTCGTCCGCGACAGGGGTGGCTCAAGTACGCAGCGGATTTCCAGGACCAGACACCGGGCTACATACCTTTGTTCTATGGTGGTGTGCCCCACAGCCAAGTCTCTGATCAAGTGACGAAGCACGACCACCATGACTTGCCTGTGGTCATTGAGTTCGATGCCAGTTCGTGGATGGGACCGGACATCTCCTGCGTGCGGACTGACGGCGCGCGTGAAACCATGGAATTTCCGAAAGTGCCCTTGGGCACTCAGGTGCTGCTACTGCGTGGCGTAATTCCTCTTGGTGATGTCCGACGCGTGCATTTCGGAAGCGCGGCTGCAGCAAAACGCTTTAGCAGCGACTGCCAAGCCCTCTCAAATACGCGTGCATCCCTTCTCGCCATGAACGACGATTTCTCCGTCGTCCCAGATATCTCAGTCGCTCCTGAGGTGCTGCCTTCCCGAGGCGTCCCGGTCGATCAAGCTGATGAAGGAACGCTGGAATCAATGCGCCGCATAGATGCGGTGGGTGGCGTTCTCGCCGCGCTTACGCGGCTGCAGCACGCTGGCGGGGCGTCAGTGATTCACCGGGTCTTTCCCGAGTGGCGAAAGGTGCAGAGCGAGGAAATCAGTCCGACCGCCCCGCTTTCTGAAGAGCTTGTCTTGACACTGATTCGCTGGATTCGGGCGGAGAAGTGTCAAGGCGACGAAACGATGTGCGTAGTCTTGTGCTGCACCCTGGATTTTCTCGCAACCCCGCAAGCGGCTACCGGTGTCGCGACCGAATCGCTGCTAGGCACGCTTGAACAACATGTGCAAGGTATTCGGGAGAAGGATCGGAAGCCGTTGTTGGAACGTCTGCAAACCATCCGCAACTGTGTCATCCATGATGAGAGCCCCGCTCCTTTCTTACAGAAGAAAGGTTCTCCAGTGCTGCGCGGCCTACTATTGTTCCTTCTCGATTCGGAATATCGAGAAGACCGGGCATTACCGCGCGGATGCGCAGCAGAGTCACAGGATTTGCTGATGGCAGAGATAATGCGAGGAGCACTGAACGGTTGGTCGCGTGTGCCGGTCATAATGCGAGGACCTACTCAGGCTGAATTTGCGGTCGGTTACGCCATGGCACGTCTCGTCAATCGCTTCCCTGGGTCCTCGATCTCCAGGTCATGGGTCGATGACGGTGCGACCTTGGCAGCCATCCTTCAAGAGGTCATCGGTATCGTAAGTCACGCAACGTCGTCGAAGACACTGCGAGAAATGGTGATCGACGAGCGTGCTCAAGAGCTAGACGTGCGTATCAAATCCAAACGCATCAAAGGCGTGTCTCAACCAGTACTGGAACGCGACATGAAGAAGAAAGGGAAGAAGACCACGCTGACGTTTACCCTCTCCCTGCCTTGGGAATAAGAGTGCATAGCATGCGAATGATCCCCTCCTCGCCTTCCTCTGCATCCAGTAATGCTGAGCGCAAAGTGTTTTACGCATTGAGAGGTAGTGGAATTTCGGACGATACCGTTTGTATGCATTCGCTGGGACTCCCGCACCATGCGTACAAGACGTGCTGCGAACTCGACTTCGTGCTCATCGGACCCGACGGTCTTTTCGCACTTGAGGTCAAGGGAGGCGGAGTTTGCAGAAATGCGAACGGTGAGTGGATCATGACCGACCGGTATGGACAGGAACACCGGCATCGCGAAGGCCCATTTCGACAGGTGCAGGGCAACCTGTTTGCGTTGCTGAATCAGTTGAAGCGTCGCTTTCCGAGTGCCGACTTCGACGATCTTCCCAAGGGATGGGGAGTAGTGCTGCCCGATTGTGTGTTTGATGTACGAAGTGTGGAATGGGACGATGCAACCATTGCAGATCAACGCCGAATGGGACTTTTCGCTGTCTGGCTGGAGAACTTCGTACGCTACTACCGTAGGAAAGCTGGCCGAGATGCGGCCTACCGCGCACGACCGGATTTTCTGCGTCGGATCACAGAGTACTTGCGGCCACAATTTGAGAAGGTACCGTCGCTCGCCGGTGCGCTCGATACTGCGGAAATGACACTGAACTCGTTGACAGACGACCAGTGTCGGGCAGTTGACATCCTTGTCGCGAACCCGCGTGTGCTCTGTAAAGGCGGTGCTGGGACAGGAAAGACGTTTCTCGCGATGGAGCTTGTCCGACGGGCTTTGAGCCATGATCGAAGGGTTATTCTATGTTGCTCATCGCCATGGCTGCGAAACTACCTTGATGCGAGGTTGAGTCACCCTGCTTTCGAAGTGCTGGCTATTCCTCAGGCGAAGAGGAGAATTGGGCAAACGACTCCCGCCGACCTAATGATCGTGGATGAAGGTCAAGATCTGATGAACGTCGACGATCTTGACGTGCTGGATAGGTTCGTCCAAGGAGGCTTGAGTAAAGGCTGCTGGTCTTTCTTCTACGATAGCAATAACCAGGCCGGTTTGCTTGGGAGTTGGGACCCGGACGCTCTTGAATTCCTGGAATCCAACGGTGCCATGCACGTACCCCTCATTCGAAACTGTCGCAATACAAGACCAATTGTGGAAGAAGTGGAACGGCGCACCGGTTGCGACATGGGCCAGAAGGAGCAGGGAGAGGGGCCGGTTGTTGAGGTGGTTCAGGTTGGTACCGATGAACTGGCCGAAGAACAATTGTCGCGTACCATCGGCCGCCTACTCGACGAGGGTGTACCTAAGTCGCAGATAACGTTGCTGTCGCCCTGTTCGTGGTCAGATTCTTGCGCATCAAGGCTGCCGCAGCACATCAAGCGCGACGTGCTACAGGTTGACGAATTCAGCCTTCGCGCGTTTCCGCCCGCCCAAATCAGCTTCGCGAGGATTCAGGATTTCAAGGGATTGGAGAATACGGCCATTGTGCTGCTGGATTTGGATCACCGGCACCTCGATCGGTCTTCCCGCTCTTTGCTCTACGTCGGCATGAGCCGAGCCCGAGCGTACTTAGCACTCGTCATAAATCGGTGACGCTCAACCGCGAAGACTATCCGCGTTGCGGGGCCGCCGAGAAGCCTGACAACCATGAAGCCCAACTTTGCGCCACGAGTGCGATTTGCAGAAGAATGCTCTCTGTTTTCAAGCGTCTCCGCCAAACAGGATGCGTTTGCCTGTGTATCCACCGGATGGACCGGGGTTGATCTTGCCGAAGCCGCAACAGTATATGCACGTTGTCGTCCCTGACTTGAGAGGCTGCCCACCGCCCGTAAACATTAAGTGCTGGCGTCTCGCGGAATTTGACGGCGACCCCGGCGATTCGCCTTACTTGTCGGCGTGGTGAATGCTGGAACGACTCGGACTCACTGGCTACAGGGGTTGTCGCCATTAATTGATTCAATTCGTCTGGCGTCACTCTCCGTGTCTGGATGCCTTTTTGGCTCTTTTCTTTCAGGGACGCTTGATCCCTGCTCGCTCCTTAGCGTAACTGTCGACTCCTTGTGGCATCGAGCGTAGTGCTCGCGCCATTCCCCAACAAGGAGAAGACCAATGAACTGGTGGGAAATTGAACCATCGGGTGCGCAAGAAGCGGTGCCCAGGCTGCGGGCCGTGGCGTACTATCGGCACTCGGCGCAAGACAGGCAGGAAAACTCAATCCCGATCCAGCAGGACCAGGTGCGGGAGTGGGCGGAGAAGAATGGCGTCGAGATCATCAAGGAGTTCGCCGACGCCGGAAAGTCGGGTTTGACGTCCGAAGGCCGGCCCGCGTTCACGGAACTGATGGACCAGTGGGTGAAGCAGCGGAGCGACTTTACGTACATCCTCTGCCTGGACGTGAGCCGGTGGGGCCGGTTCCAGGACATCGACCTGTCGGCGCAGTTCAGCGCCGAGTGCAAGAAGCACGGCAAACAGGTCATCTACACGACGATCGGCAAACCGCGCGAGGATGACCCGCTGTATCCGGTGTACGTGCAGTTTGAACGCTTCCGTGCCGCGCAGTACAGTCGCGAGCTGAGCGACAAGGTGTGGCGGGGATGCGTCCGCATCGCGCAGCAAGGCTATTGGGCCGGTGGTTCACCACCCTATGGGTTCAATCGGCTACTGCTGGACGAGAAGCGGGAACCGCTGCACACGCTCGACCCGGGACAGCGGAAGGGCATTCAGAACCAGCGTGTGACGCTCGTAGAGGGTGACGCGGCGCAGATCATGATCATCCAGCGGATCTTTCACGAGTTTGTCGAACTAGGGTACTCGGAGCACAAGATTGCCGAACGGCTCAACAACGACGGCATCCTCTCACCCGGTGGGCGCCGCTGGGGGGCAGCCATGGTGTTGAGCCGACTCCGCAATGAAACCTACGTGGGCACGCTGCTCTACAACCGGACGAGCCAGAAGCTCAAGACACCACGGCACGACAATCCACCCGAAGCCTGGGTCCGCACGGCCGAGGCCTTCGATGGCATCGTCAGCCCCGAGCAGCTTGCCCGTGCCCAGGAGATCTTCCAGGAGCGACGTCGCAAGTACGATCCAGACCGTTTGCTGGGGCAGCTACGCGACATCTACCAACAGTACGGCGTGTTCCGCTCGTCGCTGCTGCGGCTGCAGGAGGACATGCCCAAGGCCGGGACCTATGCCCGGCAATTCGGTTCCTGGGATCAGGCCTTTCAGCAGTTGTACTGCGAGCCGCGGGACCGGGCCCGCGAAATGGTGCACGAGCAGATCCGCTCGCACGTCCCTGACGTGCTGCCGTACTCGGATTTTCTGGTCCTCGACCGAAAACTGGCAGTATCGGTCCAGCCCGCCGTACCAATTCCCAGCGGATATGCGGCGTACTGGCCAACCGTAGGAAATCTCTGATAACTCTGGAGCATGTCTCGACCGGATCTGGGCAGCCCAATTTGCCACGAACCGTACCGACTGACCGCCCAAGTGGCGCGGTATGCCTGGTCCTATCCAGGAAGTGATCAGCCGACGTTTTGTATCGCCATTGCCCTGAATAGCCTTGCCGGCACGGGATGGGCCAATTCCCACACGATGCTCATCGGACGACTGCCTGAGTGGCGAACGTACTGGCAGGGGCCAAGGAAGAAGTACGGCGCGGAGAGTCCGGACGGCAACGCCTTCGTCTCCCGCACGAACAGTAATGGAGTGTAGCCGATTGCGCGGTGGTTGATGTATCGCTGCCCCGTGGAGGATTCCGCTGAAGTGCTGCTCTGAGACTGCCAGTGAAACTGATCGTGCGAAATAAGGTAGTCTTCATACATTGTGGTCGGTGAATAATCCTCCTCGGTCTTCTGGAGCGTCACGAAGAAAGCATCGACTTTGGATGCAGGGAGGTGCAGGACTCCCTCACGCTGATCAGGTCGACGGTCAAGGGTCCAGTGTCCGAGGCCGACGAGAATTTCGTCGCGCGTGTACCGGGCATGGATGGTCAGGGGTCCCGCAATCTCCGGCACTCGACCCGCGTGTTGTGTCGGTGCATGCTGAAGTCGGTAGTCGAGTACTGCACGCAAGTCGTCCAGCACAGTTGTGTTCTGACGCAATCGCTCGTCGGCCTGAATGCCTGACCACCCTCGGCTGTCGTTTCCCCAAAGGGTGACGTGTAACATTTCCAGCAGTCGTCGGTCTTCGGCTGCGGATTCGCACCACCCAGTATTGATGGCTCGGAGCCACCGCTTGATTTGGTCGGCGCAATCCACGTGACACAAGCGACGCACTCCCTTGGCTAAGCGTGCTTCGTCCGGGGCGATGGGAGGCTCGGCCAAGTGGGCATCGGCTAACAGCCGTGACCAGAGACCTCGCTTGAGCAATTCGTCGAGCGTGGTATCGAAGTAATCGAGCGCCTCGCCAATCGACGGTGAGCGACCGAGGTAGCGTCCCAGGTCGCGCAAGCTGCCAATCATTCTTGGACGCAGCAAGCGTACGGACTCGCGGACATTGTCGAGGACTCGTTGCTGGGCGACCCTCTCCAACTGGATGAAACAGCCGCTCGGTAGATGTGGGAATCCTTGCTCGATCTCACGATCAAGGCGACCGGCTGGCTTTGTACTTAATGCGCGATAGCGGGATGCGAATCGGAACTCGCGGCGCTGGGCACCGATGAAATCAAGAACCGTCAAACATTCCTTGCCGTCAAACTGTCGCAAGCCACGACCGAATTGCTGCAAGTACACGGTCAGGCTTTCTGTCGGCCTCAGGAACAGGAGTGTATCGACTTCCGGGATGTCGACACCTTCATTGTAGAGGTCGACGACGAAGATGAAGTTGATCGCGCGCGATCGCAATTCGTCTTGGACGCTGCGGCGTACGCTTTCGAGTGAGTCCGCGGTCAGTGAGGCGGCCGGCAACCCCTGTTCATTGAAGTAACGCGCCATAAACTCGGCATGAGCCTTGCTCACGCAGAACCCCAGTCCACGGGCATGACAAGGATTGAGCAGAATCTCGTGGACTTTTGTCAGGACTAATCGGGCACGGACATCGTTCCCTGTGTACACGGTGTCGAGATCCTCAATTCGATAACCGCCGCGCTGCCATGTTAGGCCATCGAGATCAACGGAATCTGAAACGCCGAAATACTGAAATGGGCAGAGCAACCGCCGATTGATGGCGTCAGGGAGACGGATCTCTGCACTCGCTCTACCTTCAAACCACTGCAATACATCCAGTTGGTCCGAGCGTTCCGGCGTGGCGGTCAGCCCGAGCAGAATGCGAGGCCGAACATGGTCAAGCAATCGACGGTAACTCGGAGCAGCCGCGTGGTGGAATTCGTCAACGACAACGTAGTCAAACGCATCCCGTGAACGCTGCATGAGGTCGCGGGAATTGTAACTCTGGATCGAGCAGAAGAGGTGCCGCTCCTGCTCTGGATCACGACCACCGACCAGCAGGTCGCCGAAGTTCTGGTCTCGCAAGACACCCCGGAACGAACCGAGCGATTGCCGCAGGATTTCCTCGCGGTGGGCGACGAACAGCAGCGATGGTTTCGTACCTGCCTCGCGACAGACACGGGCGTAGTCGAAGGCGGCAATCATGGTCTTCCCCGTACCGGTGGCCGCTACGACCAAGTGTCGGTGTTTGTTCTGGACTTCTCGCTCGGCCGTGAGAACGTCCAGAATCTCCTCTTGAAACGGATATGGTCGCAGGTCGAACATGACCGTTGAGTCTGGCTCTGATGCCGCTGCCCGCTCGTGACTGATCGCTCGTCGCAGCCGCTCCGGTGAGCCGTCGCGATAGGGCTGAAATTCGTCATCCTGCCAGTAGGTCTCGAACGTACCAGCGACTTTGCTCCAGAGGTACGGTAGTTCATAGTGGCTGACCTTTGTCGTCCATTCCA
The DNA here is from genome assembly GCA_963802295.1 of uncultured Planctomycetota bacterium. GTDB lineage: Bacteria > Planctomycetota > Planctomycetia > Pirellulales > Pirellulaceae > JAJRVM01. Next base: position 591,441 of record CAWDIM010000029.1, read on the forward strand.
GACCTTCTGATAGCGCAGCGTTCGAGAGGTTGGCTGAGCCAATGTAGGCACTACCGAATCCCGTCTTACGATGAAACAGATACGCCTTGGCGTGCAATCGCGTACGCTTCGTATCGTAACTGACTCGGATCTCCGTATTCGGCAGCTTGCTCAGTTCCTCGATGGCCCGCGGATCCGTTGCTCCCATATAACTCGTTGTGATGACCCGCAAACGCACGCCGTCATCACCTTTCCGCTCGGCCAGTTGTCGCAGGTCGTCCAGGAGTATCCGCAACCCGCTCCAGCGGATGAATGAACAGAGGATGTCGACGCGGTCTGCGGTCGCAATCTCCTTACGTAATTGACTCCCCAAGCTGGGGTCGAGTCGCGTTCCCGTCAGCAACGCCGATCGAGACAACGGTGTATCTGGACGATCCATTATCGATTCGCGCGGTGCCGCGTGAATTGCAAGGAGCCGCTGAAGCGGTGTCGAGATATTGAGTCGATGAGCCCAATCCTGTCCCAACTCCTCCGTCAGCGTGGCAATCATCCGATCGACCAACCGCCTCTGGCGATCCCCCGCTTCCGAACCACGAAACGTCGCGAGCGCGCCGGCGAGTATGTGTTCCAAAAACTGCGAGATCGCTGCGTGAGCGTCTTCCGCGTCGACCGGAGCAACGGTGTACAGCCGCGGATCGGCCAACCCTTCCAGGTCCTGCTGGAGGGCCAGCGTCAGCAGTTGTTCGTATAGTCCCGGTTGCACTCGCTTACTCCCCTCGCTTGGCATTCACCGTTGCAGCGGCATCCTTGCTCGGCCGCTGCGAAGAACAATCACGCCGATCCAGCGTCACCATTGTCGCACCGCCAATGGCGCCCATGAAAGATCTCGGTGACTCAATTCGCCTCGTGGATGACCACGGGCAGCATCCGCAAGGCGTCATCAGCCGGTTCGAACGCCACCTCGTAGCGTGTGCCCGGGCGCCCGGCGTCGGGGCCGAACCAGCCGCGGATAATTTCGGCAAGCACGTTCGTTTCCGATTCACGATCGGTTCTTACGACGTTGACGAACTCCTTCGCGAAATTCGCAACATGTGGCTGATCATTTGCCAACACGTCCACCCAGCCGAATGGAATGCCCGAGTTCATCTGTCGGTCAGGCAACTTCAGGATGGGACGTCCACCGGTATGGAGTACGCGGCAGACAAAGCGCCCCGACTCTTGCCCAGACTCTCCTCGACCCAGATATTCTGCCAGCCGCCAATCGACCAGTTCACGCACAAGGTTCTGGAAGTCCTCGCGTGCCCCTGCCGGAACATTGATATGGGTCGACAATTCGGCGCCGTTGTACTCGAAATACGCTCGGCCGCCCGTGCCTTTTCCACCGCACCAAGCTGCGATCGGGTTGCTCTCGATCAGTGACTTCAATTGTTCGTCATCCTCGAGGGTTTCCGCCACGTCGTCGCGCAGTGTGCTGCTACGGCGAGCGATACGGCGGAACTCAGTTGTCAGTTCGCCAATGCCAATACGACCCGGCAAAGCACCCTGATTGAGCATGGCTGTGAGCGTCAACATCTTGAAGCTCTTCGTCATGGGGGTCGTTTCAAGAACGTCAAGGAAGTCGCCGGCGGCCTCAACCGCCTCTCTCTCGCCCGAACTGAGGTCATCCATGGTCCTCAGAAATTTCGCCCACGAGCCGTGCGTCTTTCGTAACGATCGCGGATTGTAGCCGGAGTGGTACAACTCAACGGCTGTAGGACGCGTGCCATGGCGGTGGCGGAAGTCGTCGTAGAATGCCGTGATGGCAGAGATCAGCCCTGGCGGGCCAAGGAGCGACTTAATGATGTCGATCGCTTCCAGATCGTAAGTGACGTGGCATGCTTCCGGGAGTTCAGCGCGTCCCTGCTCAACCAACCGCATGGCGGCCGCGAGGTCCGCTCTGGATTCTCCGCACCTCAGAAGTGGCTGTAGCAGCGATCGCACCTTAACAAGAAACACTTTGTGGTTGCCGATGTAGTCGATCACCGTCAGTTCTGACTTGCCTTGCGATTGCCGTAGGCCGCGGCCGAATTGCTGCAGCCAAACGACATTGGACTCGGTCGGTCTCAACATCAGGACCGTATCGACGCTGGGAATGTCGAGCCCTTCGTTGAACATGTCGACGGCAAAGAGGATGTCCAGCCGGCCATCCGCAAGTGCCTCGAGCGCCGAAGCTCGCGGAGCTGACCGCTGCCCGGAGTGAACCGCCACAGCACGCACACCATTTTCACTGAAATAATCGGCCATGAAGTCTGCGTGGCGCTGCGAACAACAGAAGCCCAGCGTCCGGCTGCCAGCGCGCTGTCGAAACTGCTCCAGCGCATTCTGTGCTCGGCGCGTGGTGGCAACGGCCTTGGTCAATTCCTCCTCGTCAAATCGGTTGCTTCGCCACGGGATGTTCAAGTAATCGACGTCGTCGGGCACGCCGAAATAGCGAAACGGGCACAGCAGTCCCGCTTCGATCCCGGCGACCAGGTCCCTGCGGTACACCAGGTTTTCTTGGCAGAGTGCCAGCAGATCACCTCCGTCCATGCGTTCGGGCGTCGCCGTCAGCCCGAGCAGGAAGCGGGGCGTAAAGTACTCGATCAGGCGGCGGTATGTGCGGGCGGCTGCGTGGTGAAACTCGTCCACGATAATGTAATCGAACTGCTCGCGGGCAAATCGGCCTAGATGATGGGTGCGACCCAGTGTCTGGATCGAGGCGAACAACACGTTCGCGTCCGGCGATTTCTCGTTACCTGTGTAGAGCCCCAACCGCGCACGAGGACGAATACGCCGAAATGTCTGCATCGCTTGCGCCAGGATTTCCTCCCGATGCGCGACGAACAAGACGCGGCGAAACTCCTCCCTTGCGGAATCGAAAGCGGCCAACCACGTCTTACCCAGGCCGGTCGCCAGGACGACCAGCCCAGCTTCGTTGCCCGCTTCGCGGGTAGTCCTGAGTGCTGCAAGTGCTTCCAGCTGTATGGTGTGTGGCATCGGAGGTGGTTCGGGAGATTCGGCGATCACCTCAATGACACGTTGGGAAGAGACGGGTCCGCGTCGTTCTCGATATGCGTCGATCCAATCCAAGTCGACCGGGCGCGTCTTAGGATGGACAAACAGATCGTCGAACGCAGCCGCAACGTTAGCGAACCCCCGATCGGCATTTGCACGCAGGACACGATAGTTCCATTCCACGCCGCCTTGCAGCGCTGGCCAAGTCAGATTCGAGCTGCCGACGAAAGCGGTACCTTGTCCGTCGCGGTCGTGAAAGATGTAGGCCTTGGGGTGGAAAGAAGTGTTGCCAGCTTCGAATACGCGGAGTTGCAGGTTTTCTCCAAGATCCATCAAGTCGATCAGGGCATCCGGGTCCGTCGCATTGAGATAGTCGCCTGTGACGATCCGCACGCGACCGCCCTTGTTGATCAGGTCGCGAAGGTGCTCGCGAACCAGGTCGACACCACTCTTCAAGATGAATGCCACCGCGAAGTCGGCGCTGGCAGCCCGATCCAGGCACGCCCGTACATGGGGCAGCAGCGGATCGTCGGCTCCACGAACAAGCAGGCTTTGGCTGGATGGCCCTTGTAGTAGATCCATTCCTGACGGGCGCGACTTCAGGTAGTTGGCCCGGTTGGGAATGACGAAGCGAACGCCGCCAGTCGGATCCGGCACGTCGCCGACGAACCTGGGAATCAAGTGCACGTGCAGATGGGGAATGGTCTGGCCGGCAGCCGCTCCAATGTTGACCCCAACATTGAATCCGGCTGCGGCGTGCCGCTCGAGAATGACCTGACGACCACGCTCTAGAGCGCGGAGCACAGCTTGCTGTTCCTCTTCCGAGGCCTGAGAGCGAGCATGATAATCGAGGCTTTTCTGATCAGGCTAATCGAGGGACTGAGGTCGTGTGATTGCACCGCGGAAGTACCGGTGCCTCTTCTCTGTTCCGCGTTGTGTAGCATCAGTGGCCCATGGGTTTCACAGCGGAAGTCAATCGCTGCCGCCTGCAGCGGCAGGCCGGTGATGGCGGATCAGAGTTTGAGCTGGTGACCATGACCCTGACAACGATGGCAGCAGTGGCGGCCCCTGTCCACGTTGCCCCAGAACGCCCAGGTGGATGCTCGGCGATATTGCCGGCACGCAGGAAGACGACAGCGGCCGTGCCACTACCCGGCGCGATGACGCTCGGGTTCGAAGCCCAGCAGCTGGAGCACCCAACAAACGTGACCTCCGCCCGCAGGCGGTCGAAGTCAATGCCGGGCACGGTGGTTCCTCCCGTGGCATTCATTGGTCCGTGGGATGACACGCGAAGAAGGATCGTTCCGTTCCCACTATCTCTATAGGGAACGCGGAACGCGGAACAATTAGTGTGAAATGGTCGTGCTCATCGGCAGGAGAAAGGTGGCTTTGACCTGGCGCACTGTCCCCCAGCCAATCACTGAGAGGCAAATGAGAAACTGGCGTGTTGTCGCGACGTTCGGGATTTCGGCCCCGATGGCCTCATCAACCTGGCTCGCCAAGGCTACAGATCGTCGAGGCAGGGTGAATGCGGGGCATCTTCTGCGGGTGATCCGGCTTCATTGCCAACCCTTGATCAATTAGCCCCCATTGATAGAGATCGGCGCGAGGAATTTTAGGAGATTTGCCCAATTTTCTTCCAGCGAACCCGTACGAAAGAAGGCGTCCATCAGTGATTGTGGTAAGGCGAGAATCTCAATGAAGGGCGCAAGGCGACCGCGGGCCACTTTCCAAAAACACGACTGTGGGAAGTGTTCACGCCAAAAGACCTGCCACCGATCGACCGTTCGTCGATCCACGCCCACCAACTGTGACAACTCTCGAACGCGACGAGCTGTTGCCCCATGCCGCATGGCCGCTACCAAGACCACGACGACGCTTAAGTAGACTTTTCGCCCCAGGAATCGGACTGAAGGGGGTGTCGCTCGTTTCCTGCAGCCGTCTCGATTGCAGCAGAAACTGAGTCGGCACCTATACGACTCCGGCAATTCGTCCAGACAACCACGAGGGCTCCGTGGGTAGTTGGCGCTGTGCAGACGACCGCCACATGTGCAACCGTGTTGCCGAGTTGTTTCCGCAAGATCGCGGTCGACTGAAAGCAGGAACAACCAGAAGCTTTTGCCCCGAGGTAATTCGTGCGACATCATGAAGTACTCCTGTGCATGAGAAATGCGTACGGAGTACATGTTACGTCGCCACGTCGTTGCCGTAACGGGTTCGGCCGCCTTTCGAACACCTCGATTATCGTGATCACAAACCACGATCAGCGAGAGACGCCGGACGGCGATCCTAAAATATCTTGATCAAATCGGCCCGACTTCCCCTCCCGGATCTTGCGCACGCTCAGGCCTCAAACCAATCAGTGAAGTGCCGCTTCGTGATGACCAATAGATGCCCGTCGGAAACCGGGTAACGGTCCCAGATGGCGAACACCAGGTCGTCGCGAAAGACGACTCTGCTCGCATCCACGTTGCAGAAAGGGCAGCCCTCAGACATCCACAGCCTCCCGCTTTATCGGGCGACTCTGAATGATCAGCTTTCCCTCGAGCCCTGCGTCGTGGCAGGCAACGCAGCGCCATCGAGGCTGGGGCCGTTTGGCAGTGCGTGTAGCCTGGCAGACCAGGCACGTATGTACGTAGCGAACCGAACCCGGCTCTTGCCGCTGAGGCAGCAAGTCGGTCTCGCAGCACCGTCGCGGTTCGTGGCCCGCAAGACGCACCAGTTCTTCCCAGGCGGGGCCATGGTCCGCGACGCGGCACCCGTGCAGGTGGAATGCCGCAATGTGTGCAGCTTCGTGGCACAGAACCTCCTCGAACAGCGAGGCGTACTGGGGCTCCTGGAGCAACTGGCTGAGACGAATCAGCTTCCGCTCTGGGTAGGCGCGCCCGAGCGAGCGGCGCAGTCTTGGGCTCCATTGGCACGTAATCTCGCCGGCCAGTGCGGGGACTCCCCAGCGCCGCGTCCAACGGCGAATCAACTTCGGGCATCTGGATAGGTCATCGGTGCCATTCATCGTCTTCCAAGGTACCCGGCATCCGATGACCCAACCAGAATGGGCCCAGGTCAAACTTGTATCACGAAGGGGGTGAGCTAAACCGTTGCGTTAACCCGTTTGGCCCGAGTCTCTTGGCGGGAGAGACTTTTCCGACCGAAGATGAACGGTATGCGCTAAACTGTTGAGGTTTAACGAACTCCCTTGGTAATCTCTGTCGAACCAGAGACATTGGGACCAGGCGGCCGAATCGCCGTAAGTCCTTGGCCCACAGGCAGAGAATCGCCGACGGCCGGGAGCCAGGGCTCTCGGCCGCAAGTGTAAACCCGTGGAGGCGTCGAGTTCGACGCCGTTTATCAAGCTCCCCGAAAGGAACCATCTTCGTAACAATACTCTCTTTTTCTCTCGCCGTAACCAATTTGCAATACACAACTTACTGAGTTCGATACCCATTCGGTCCCCCTCGAAACGAAAGGAACCGGCATCGAAATACGTACAGCCTGGTTAACGCGGACGCAGTGATTCTGCCCACAGACTCGGTCATCTGTCGGGGGGTTTCGAACTTTCGACAGCCGAGTTAACAAATCGCACGAATGGAGAGGCCGCACCGCCGGAGGCGGTCTCGGATTAGAAGAGCGGCGCCGCCCGACCGCTCAATCGGTCGCAACCCCTGTGCGCAGTGCAACTCTCCAGCGCTTTGGTGTGAACAATCGCAGGATGATGTCCAGGGATCAGGCGACACATGACATGAACTGTCCAAATGACCGGTTCTAATCGCGCCCAGGCCAGCGTCATGCCCGGCGATGTCCTGCCAAAACCTGTGACGGGACAGGGTGAATCCAGGTTGGCGGCGATACGCCCGCGAACAATCTCAGGGAATTCGATGAGCGTACGGGCCAATCAACGTGTTACACTGCGCACAGGCGGTTCCTCTCCAGTGAGCATCGGTCATGTGCGACGTCACACGTATCCTCGGCAAGATTGAGGCGGGTGATCCCTCGGCGGCCGAACAACTTTTGCCGCTGGTCTACGAAGAACTGCGGCAACTGGCGGCTGCGAAGCTGGCGCACGAGAAGCCCGGGCAGACGCTGCAAGCCACGGCACTGGTGCATGAGGCGTATCTGCGGCTGACGGGAGGCGAGGCGGAGTCGTCTTGGGACAACCGCCGCCATTTTTTTGCCGCGGCAGCAGAAGCCATGCGGCGTATTCTCGTGGAAAACGCGCGCCGCCGACGCTCTGTGAGACACGGCGGACAGTATGTACGCGTCGCTCTGGACGAGGCACTCGTTTGCGCGATTGAACCGCGGCAGGATCTCCTGGAACTCGACGAACGGTTGGAGCAATTGTCGAACGTGGATCCACGGGCAGCCGAACTGGTCAAACTGCGTTTCTTCGTCGGTTTGACCGGCGACCAAGCGGCCGAAGTTCTCGGCGTTTCGGCCCGCTCAGCCGACCTGCTATGGGCCTATGCCCGGGCCTGGCTATTTGAAAAACTCCAGCGGGAAAACGGCTGAGACGCTGCCGGCAATGTGGTCGGGAACGGATTTTCGGAAGATTCTTTGCGCTCGCCGGCTCCCGATTTCGCATATAGATGTCGGGGAGACGTACGAAAGGACACGCACCGTGAACGAACGCGACCTGTTTATCGCTGCGCTACAAGTGGAAGACGACACCCAACGTGCCGCCTACTTGGACCATGCATGTGGCGGCGACACGGGACTTCGTCAGCGCGTCGAGGCCTTGATGCAGGCTTTTGGGAAAGCTGGGAGCTTCCTGCAACAACCTGTGGCGGAACCAGCCGTCACGGTCAACCAAGCCCCGCTGGAACGCCCCGGCACCCGCATCGGGCCTTACAAACTGCTCGAGAAGATTGGCGAAGGCGGCATGGGCGTCGTCTACATGGCCGAGCAGCAAGAACCGGTCGCACGACGGGTGGCCCTGAAGATCATCAAACCGGGGATGGACACCCAGCAGGTGATCGCGAGGTTCGAGGCCGAACGCCAAGCGTTGGCGATGATGGACCATCCCAATATCGCCAAGGTCTTCGATGTGGGCGCGACGGACAGTGGCCGGCCCTACTTCGTCATGGAACTCATCCATGGCATTCCGGTCACCCAGTTCTGTGACCAGCAGCATCTGACGGCCCGCGAACGACTGGAACTCTTCATTCCCATCTGCCAGGCGGTGCAGCATGCGCATCAAAAGGGCATCATTCACCGGGACATCAAGCCCAGCAATATCCTGATCGCGCTCTACGACGGCCGCCCGGTACCGAAAGTGATCGACTTCGGCGTGGCCAAGGCGATCAGCCAGAAGTTGACCGAGAAGACCATGTTCACGGGCCTGGGGCAGATCGTCGGTACGCTCGAATACATGAGCCCCGAGCAAGCGCAGCCGAATCAACTGGACATCGACACACGCAGCGATGTGTATTCGCTGGGCGTGGTGCTCTACGAACTGTTGGCGGGCGATACGCCGTTCGACAAGCGGCGTTTGCGTTCGGCGGCCTGGGACGAAATGCTGCGGATCATCCGGGAAGAAGAGCCACCTAAGCCCAGTACGAGGCTCAGCAGCAGTGACACTTTGCCGTCAGTGGCCGCCAATCGGAAGATCGACCCGACTAAGTTGAGTGCGATGGTGCGCGGCGAACTCGACTGGATCGTGATGCGAGCGTTGGAGAAGGACCGGGCGCGGCGCTATGAAACAGCCAGCGCCTTGGCCGCGGACGTGCAGCACTATTTGAATGACGAGGCGGTCGTGGCGTGCCCGCCGAGTACCGCCTACCGCTTCAAGAAATTCGCCCGCCGCAACCGGACCGCGTTGGTGACCAGTGCCTTGGTCGCGCTCGCTCTAATCGCAGGCACGACGGTCAGCGTGTGGCAGGCGATGGAGGCGAACGACGCCAGACAATTGGCCGACGATCGATTAACGCTGGCCAATGATCGCCTGCAGAGCGAGCAGCAGGCACGGCGGGAGGCGGATGTCAATTTCCATTTGCGCGCAAAGCGGTCGAGGATTCGATCACTAAGGTGGCGGCCGAGCCACGTCTGAAACAGTCCGATTTCCATGACTTGCGGCGGGATTTGTTGGCGAGCGCCGTCCCCTTCTACGAAGAATTTGTCAAGCAGCAGGCCAGCAATCCGGAATTGAGTTGGGAGCTGGGAAAGGCCCAATTTCGGTTGGCGGTCTTGCGCCGAGATGGGAGAGCCTCAGGCGGCTCAGACGCATTACGAGCAAGCCCGGGACATTTATCAACGTTTGGTCACCGACGATCCGGAGAATGCTGAGTATCGCGATCAATTAGCAGAGTGCCATAACAACCTGGGGTTACTCCACTGGAACCAAGGCCGAGCGGAGCAAGCCGCTGCCGAACATCTGACGGCCCGGAAGCTCTACGAGACGCTCAGTGCTGCCTCTCCGGAATCGACCGATATTCGAAGGGCACTGGTCGGCAGTCAGTACAACTACGGCCTGGCGCTGCGCGATACAGGCCAGTTCGCCCAAGCGGAGATCGAATTTCGCGCTGCCGCACAGACTCAACAGGCCTTGGTCGAGAAAGCCCCGAATGAACCGGAGTCCTGTCGACTAGCCGCCCTCATTCATAACGATCTGGGGCGCTTGTTCGAATTGCAGCGAAAGTATGCGGAGGCCGAATCGGAGTTGCAGCTGGCCCTGACTGTCTGCGAAGAACTCGTCAAGCTCACCGGCGATTCGCCGCAGGCTCGGTACGACTTGGCGGCCACACAGTATGAACGAAGTGTGGTTCTGCAGGGACTTGGGCGCATGGAGGAGTCCGAGGAAGCGGCCCGCGCATCGCTTGACATAGCGAAGACGCTGGCTGAGGAGTTTCCGCGCGTCGACCGATACATGGAAGGACTGGCACAGAACCGAAGCCGGCTCGCCAGTGTGCTTCGATCGCGCGACAAACTCGAAGAAGCGGAAAACGAGTATCGGGCCGCCGTCGCGACGCTGCAGCAGCGGGTCGCGAGCACTTCAGGTTCCACCGGGGCGATCCTGACCCTGGACAGTGTCCGCTGCAGCCTGGCGACGCTGCTCATCCGTCGAAAGTCCTATGCAGAGGCGCTGGAGTTGCTCTCCGCTGCGATCAACGACGTGGAGTCGATCCGCTTACAGAGCCCGCAACTGGTCCTGGCGACGGACATTCTCCATAGTGCCTACTGGCAAAAGGCCGAGGTCTTCCGGCGACTCGGGCGTCATGTCGAAGCGGTCGACGACTGGGAGCATCTCCTCGAGTTCCTCGGTCGGGAGGTCGGCCTGGAACGGCACATTCGTGTGCAAATAGCGTTGGACTTGGTGCACGTGAATCCAGGGGCGGCGGTGGAAAAAATCCAGCAGGCGCTGCCAGCCAACTTCACTGACTCTCCACAACCCACTGACGGAGAGGACTGCTACAGCGCGGCCTGTGTGTATTCGCTGGCTTCAGCGAATGAGCAGGATGCGGAAAAGCGCGAGCGTGACGCGGCGCGCGCGGTGGAGCTACTACGTCAATCCCAAGCGGTTGGTTATTTTCGGGACGCCGCCATAGCGGCCCACGTCAACAAAGATACCGACCTGGATCCGATCCGCAATCGCGAGGACTTTCGCCTATGGCTTAGTCAATTGGAAAAGCAAGATCCCAAGTAGGCCGACGGGGTGGTCCTGTCGGCTGGAAGTAGAAAGAGGGCCGGCGCGCTTCGCCACCAAGCAGAACGCGCACCGGCCCCGTAGCCCCCGAGCGGCTCGTAGTGCGCGCTCAGGGCATCATGGAACCAATATTACCCGTGTTCCCGTGTCTCAGGCAAAGGAAAAAATCATGAACAAGATGAACTGGAAATGGACCCTCGTTTGCGCCGCTGCCCTGGTCGGGGCGACCGTGCCGCTAGGTGCTCAGGCTTGGGCCGGGAAGCCTGTGCCACCGACTCCGCCACTAGTGAATCCCACTCCCATCAAGTACCAGATCCAGTTTTGGGATGTTCCCGTCGGAACAGGTACTCCTCAAATCTACGGGACAAACAACCTGGGCCAGACAGTCGGACGTTACTACGTAGACGGTACTTCGCATGCATTCCTGTATGATCCGGCTGCGACTGATCCTACGACGGCGTTCGATCTCCACATTGCGATCGGTTCTGATCCGGTCCTAGAAGGCTGGGTGATCGCCTCCGCCACAGATATAAATGATGATGGGGTGATTGTCGGGTATCTTATCCAGGGACCATTGCCATTTGACCAGGCGTTCCGCAGGGGGTACGTTCTCGATACCCATGCATCGCTCGATGTATCTACCTGGACACTTTCACTGTTGCCCACTGACGACTGGTCATATCCGCAACAGATCAATGAGCATGGCGATATCGCCGGAGTGTACAATAATCCGGACCAGACTTATGACGTCTATTTCATTCCCGCCAGCGGGGCTCCCGTTTCGTTGCTCGGCCAGAGCGTTCCAAATGGCCGCATTTACATGAACAATCCAGATCCAGTCGCAGGCCGGGCAGCGCAAATCGCAGGCAGGTTGAGCGATGGCAGGGCATTTCGCTGGACGACGAGTTCAGCCACCCCCGTCATCTTCAATCTTGATATTCCATCGGTGTACGGCATTAACGACTTCGGTACCATCTGCGGATCGACCCGCGCCACATTTTCGAGTAATAAGGGTAAGACTAGCACCGGTACCTATGCCATGCGTTACGACGGCACACAACTCGATATCTGGTCGAATATGCCGGGATACGCCCACTCCATCACCTCTGCGGGCGATCTAGTAGTATCTCCACAGAGCGGAATACCTAGGTACGTTTACCACGACTCTTGGGGCTTCGTGAGACTCGATGCTCTGATTGATCCGAACGATCTGTACGCAATCGCCTGGTCCAGCGGGGGTTTGATCGATATCAACGTTATTACTGACTGCATCAACCCCGATCTGTTGGGAGATGACAAAACGAAAATCGGACTCGTGTCCGGAGTTCTCGTTCTCGCTAATGGAAACTCCGTCGGATACCTCCTGACGCCAGTCAAGAAGTAGGTTGCGAGGTCGAAGACGCCTCGCGCCAAGGAACAATGTCGCACAGCCCCGCCACTCTGCCATCATGCAAAGTGGCGGGCAGCTGGTTGCGAGTGTCGTCAACCACCGCAGTGGTCCACACTCGCGGCTCCCATTTGAACGACCGTCACCTTATCTCGATCGCAAGCGGGGCACTGCCAGGATTCAACGCACTCGAGCGGTGACTTGAGCACCTCAAATCCCGGCTCAAGCACATTGCCCAACGGGTTGAGACCGATTTGCCGTTCTCGGATGCACCGCCAGGCGGAGCCGTCGGGCTGGACGTTGATGTGGTCCACGCCGCCGGAACACAGCACCGTGATGGGATCATCGGGCTTCACGGAGTCCAATCCCGCTCGGCGGTTGTCCCAGATCCACGGTTCCAGGAAAGCTCGCTCAGCCTCCGAGTACTCGTAGGGGTAGTATGCAATCGACGAGTACGGGTCGACGTGGAATCGCAGGCCGTGTGACCGGAACATCTCGGCCAAGGCTGGGATCAAGTACATCTGCTCGGGCCAGGCGACGACGTTCACAGTCAGGTTGAAGCCGTGGTTCTGGAGGAAGAGGCAGCGGCCGACGAAGATCTCCGGATTCATGGGATGCGTGCGGGTGCCGTTCTCCATAGGATGAAAACTGGCCGTCACGTTGATCACACGCTCGGGACTCACGTGCTTCACGAATTCCAGCAGTGGATGCGACAGGTTGGAAGTGATGGCCACGCGGATGGCGGGATCCAAGCCGGTGAGCACGTCGATCAGATCGGGCATCAAGAACGGCTCGCCGCCGGTGATGTCCAGCAGTTGCGGGCGCAGACGGTTCCAGGCCTCGAGCCAGTCCTGTGCCGGCCGAAACGGCACCGGCTTGAATTCGCCACGCTCCTGCGCCTGCACTTCCCAGCAGTACTTGCACTTGAAGTTGCAGGCCATTGCAGTCCACCAGATGGCAGGCTTGAGGTGCGGCAAGCGAAGGGTCCGATTACGGGTGCCCTGTGCCATACGACGGGCGAAGAACGCGAGTCGATTACCACCCGCGAGTCTGGCCCCAGCCGCACACATTTGCAGACTGTGCCTGCGCCGGCGTTGTTGCGACGGTACACGCCCCCGCTCAATTGCTCACGCCGGGGCCAACGCCGCAATCCGAGACCTGATCTCCGCGTACAACTCCGCAGGCAATGGGCCACGAGCCGCAGCGGCAAGATTCTCAGCCAGATGGTCCGGGTTGCAGGTGCCGACGATCGTCGTGTGGCAGTGTGGGTGGGAGAGTGTGTACCGCAAGATCAGCTCAGCACGCTTCATACCCTCTGGCAGAACCTCGTCCAGTTTCGCTCGCGTCCAGATGTCGTTGAGTGCCGCTCGCTGGATCTCGGCCTCGGGGCCCCCGTGAGCGATGCCGCCCCGAATGATGATCCCGGCCCCGGCTTCTGCGGCCCTCGTGATCCAATCGTGATGTTCCGGGGCCAGGCAGGAATACGGGATTTGAAACGTGTCGAACATCCCCAGGTTGATCAGGCCCGGCAGGTGCGGCAGGGAACTGGAGACGCCGAAGAACCGGATGATGCCTTGCTCACGGAAGCCCCTGAGCAAGTCGATCAGCCCCTCGCGCTGGAGCGTTTCGGCATCGCCTCCGTGGAATTGCAGGACATCCACGTAATCCGATCTGAGCCGCTGGAGGCTGGTCTCGATGTTTCGCTGGATGACGTCCCTCGTCCAGACGTGCCGGACCTCCAGGCGATCCTCGTGCTGGATGGGAGCGCACCCGCACTTGGTGGCCAAGTAGAACTCGGCTCGCCGCGCGCTGAGGTACCGTCCGATCCGCTCCTCGCTGACACCATAGTCGGGGGCGGTGTCCACGAAATTGATGCCGGCGTCGAGCATCGTGTTCAGGAAACGGTCCGCGTCTTCGTCACTTACGACGCGTACGCCCCACGTCCTTGGGCCACGGAGTCCCATGCTGCCATAGCCGAGCTGAGTCACTTTGAGACCCGTGCGGCCAAGTGTCTTGGTGATCATGTGATTCCTTTCCAAGCGATGGGCGTATGAGCTGTTTATTGTCTCCACTCGGGGAGTTGTAGTCGAGGACTGATGAACAAGGTATTCTAGCAGTTGTGACCCGACATCAAGCCGTTTCACATGAACCACAGACGCAGGTGGGAGTCGAACCCACTTCGACCGGGTTGCGGCCGGTTGCCGTACCGTCTGGCTCCAGCGTCACAAGCCGCCACGCGATACCTCGCGCAGCGGCTAAATCACTCATCCCCCTTATCGTGCTCGATCGCCAGTTTCAGGGTTTCTTCGCCCGTCTTCCTGGCGAGGTGCCACAGAACCTCACCGCCACGATCCTCAGCAGGCTCCGCAGCGTGTCTGGGTGTGACGATGCACCGGGGCTCGATCATCCTGTCATCCGGCAGAGTCCAAGGCCGCGTCACATCGTCCGCGCCCCGCAGCAAGTCGTCGCTACCGTTCAGCACGACTCGTCCCAGATCGTCGGCCTGCTGAAAGGCTCCGCGTTCCAGGTTGCCGGCCTGCCGGCCTGCGAATCGTGCCACGTCGTCGGCTTGTCGCCCCAACGCAGCGAGCAGAGCGAGCAGGCCCGCGCCCAGCGTTCGGCCTGCACCGGAGGCGTGCTGGCGGATGTCGTTCCAGTGTCGCATGGTTTATCTCTCCTTCGTTGCCGCTCACTCAGTGTCCTCGCCAGGAATTGAACCTGGTCTTCGACCTTCGCGGAGTCGCGTGCAATCCGGCACACTCCGAGGACAGTGTCTATTCAGACTTCTAACGCCCTGCCGAGGAGTTGAACCTCGTCCTGCAGTATCGAACGCTGCCGTGCAGTCCGGCACACTCGCAGGGCAATAGAGCCAGCCACTGGCCAGCCCTTTCGCATCACCGTGGCGACGAAGCGAGGGCCGCGTCTTACCGCGACTTGCACTCCTCATCACCGATCTTGCAAGCATGCGCCGGCGGCCCAGGTACCGCCGCTTGGACTCAGCACGCGTCTTGGCCTGGATCTTCGACTTCGCCTTGGTGCGTGCCTCGACCAGTTGGGCCTGGCTGTTCCGCTCGGCCGCCAACACGCGGTTCATGATCTCTGGAAGTTGCGGAAAGATCAAATCCTTCTGGCCTACTGGTGATCGCAATAACCATTTGGTAGCTCGCTCCTGACACCGCCGGGGCCATGTTCACGTTTCAAGTGTCTCGACCAGGAATCGAACCTGGACCTGAACCTTCGGAAAGTTCCATGCGGTCCACTACACCATCGAGACAGTCCACTCCCAGAGCCGACGACTGGATTCGCACCAGCATCAACCGGTTTACAGAACCGGTGCCTTTCTCAGTCGAGCCACGTCGGCAGTTGGGCTCCCGGCCCGCACGCGAGGCGCGGGCCGGGAGCGCGTTCTACACTTCAAGCCTCCAGCTTCACGTTCCAGTACGCTTCGCAGAGGAACTTCGACCAGCTCTCGATCCGCACCGGAAAGTCCGCATAGAGCGGCTTCCAGGTCGGCCGGATCGGCTGCTTGCGCAGCTTCATCTTCGCCTGCGCCGGCGTCCGGTCCGCCTTGTGCTTGTTGCACGCCACGCAGGCCAGCACGCAGTTCTCCCAGCTCGACATGACCACCCTGAGCCCGCGGCACCACGTGGTCCAGCGTCAGCTCGTCAGTCCCCGGCTGGGCACCGCAGTACTGGCACGTGAAATGGTCTCGCTTGAAGATGTTCCTGCGACTGAATGTCACGTGGGCGGCCGGCGCGCGATCATAGTGCGCCAGCGCGACCACTTCCGGCACCCGGATGCGCAGACGCAGCGATCGAACGCACGGCTCGTCCCGGTCGGGCACCAGCCGCGTCCAGTCCTCCCACGTGTACAGCTGGTAGTCGTGCGGATCCACGACGCGCGCGGTACCGCGGCAGACCAGCACCAGCGCCCGGGCCACGCAGGCCACGTTCACCGGCTGCCAGTTGCGGTTCAGAATCAGTGTCGGTCTGTTGAGCACCTTGTTGAAGACTTCTCTCCTTATCTACGGGGCAGGGGTGACCGAAGGGAGTTGAACCCTTACCTCCTGCTTCACAGGCAGGCGTGCGCAGCCGCGTACACCACGGACACCATGTTGATTCCAGCGGAAGGGGCGGGAGTCGAACCCGCAAGGCGTTCTGAAAATGCTCGACCGGCTTCCAACCGGGTCCCGTCGCCAATCGGGTGGCCCTTCCGTTTGTTTGGTTTGTCATTCAGTGGCCCGACCAGGATTCGAACCTGGACCATCTCGTTAGAAGCGAGACATGATGTCCATTTCACCATCGGGCCGTTCAGCGGAAGGCATGGGATTCGAACCCACATGACCCGCAGGTCGCACGGTTTAGCAAACCGGCCCGGCGAGCCGCATCCGGCTACCTTCCGTTAATTTCAGTGGACCCACCCAGAGTTGAACTCGGGCACCGACGCGCAGCGTTGGTCGCTCCGCCACGCCAGGGCGGCGTCTTCCCCTTGGACCATGAGCCCTGTCTTATGCGAGTGGACCCGATGGGAGTTGAACCCACCACACCGACCTTGCAAGGGTCAGTCGCCCCCAAGGGCATGCAGGCCCGTCATTCCAAGAGGTCCGTCCGGGGCTCGAACCCGATCCTCCGCCTTACCACGGCGGCGTGCTACCACAACACCTACAGACCGTCGCTTCAGTGATCCCGGATGGATTCGAACCATCGGTTTCCTGGATGTCACCCAGGCGTCTTGGCCGCTCACGCCACGGGATCGCCTCAGTGACCGAGGCAGGATTCGAACCTGCAGAATCACGAGATTCTCGACCTCGTCGCTTTGCCTGTTTGCGTACTCGGCCACGATCCAGTAACGGGTCCGGGAGTCGCACCCGGCGATCCAGGCTTATGGGGCCCGGATGAGCTCTGGCCCACCCGCAGCAAGTGTGAAGTTGCAGGTCCCGGTAACGATCCGGGCACGCCGGCCTCATGAGAGCTGGCTGGGCGCCTGCCCACCTGCAGTCGTTTCGTGAAGTAGCCAAGGCGAGAGTTGAACTCGCATGCCCTTGCGGGCACGACCTTCTGAGCGTCGCGTGTCTACCAGGTTCCACCACTTGGCCGTGTTCAGTGACCCGGACGGGAATCGAACCCGTGTCGGCCAGATTGAGGGTCTGGCTGTAAGGCCAACATCACACCGGGCCAGAGTGACGCGGACGGGAATCGAACCCGCGTGGGCGAGATTGAAAGCCTCGTTGCAAAACCAACATCGCACCGCGCCATAACGGCCATCGATCAGTGCGTCGGGCAGGAGTTGAACCTGCACAGCCGGAGGCGAGTGGGTTACGGCCACCGAGGCTTGCCAATGCCCAACCGACGCGTGTTGTTGTTCTCTTCAGTAGCACGGGTGGGAGTCGAACCCACAGACGATCGCGAAGGTTTGAGCTTCGCCGCTTTACCGGTTTGCGTACCGTGCTATGCGCTGATGAGCGGTGACGACGGGATTCGAACCCGCACTAACAGATCGACAATCTGTCGTGCTCAACCGTTAACACTACGCCACCATGTCTGTCCTTCAGTGGCTCAGGTGGGATTCGAACCCACAGCATCCTTGGTTCTAAGCCAGGGTGGTCTACCGATTGCCTACCGAGCCAGTTGTTTCGTCAGTGCCCAGAGCAGGACTCGAACCTGCAACCGCGCGGATTTAAGCCGAGCCGCTCTGCCGGTTGGCGTATCTGGGCCTGATCAAGTAGTCCTGGGTGGACTCGAACCACCGGTCGTCACTTTGTAAGAGTGCTGCCTTTGCCGCTAGGCCACAGGACCATGTTGTGTACCAGTGGACTCACCGGGAGTCGCACCCGGATCTCCAGCGTGCGGAGCTGGTGTCGTCCTGTTGGACCATGAGCCCAAACTCAGGGCGAAGGTTCGCCCAAGGCACGCCCCCAAGGACTTGAACCCTGACCAACTGGGTTGGAGCCAGTCGTGCTGCCGTTACACCAGGGACGCGTGTTGTGTCGTCGATCAGCGGAAGCCGTGGGACTCGAACCCACAACGGCAGAGCCGCGGCCTGTTTTCAAAACAAGTTCCTCATCCAGCCGGATGACTTCCGTTTCGTTCGTCGATGAAAGCTGCGGGGGCTGGAATCGAACCAACATCAAGACGTTCAGAGCGTCCCGTCCTACCGTTAGAACGACCCCGCATCGATTTCTACTGCTGACACTCACCGGTCGCGACAAGTTCGTCACCAAGGCTCCGGGGGCAGGAATCGAACCTGCGGCCTCGTGCGACCAACGCTGCGCGTCGGTGCCCGAGTCACGCATCACATACCAACAGCGACCACCCCAGAGTGAACGCTGCGCCGAGAGTGCCCGGCGGGAATCGAACCCGCCTTGCCAGCTTGGAAGGCTGGTACCTCTGCCAATCGGCCACGGGCACATGCAGGCGGAAAGGGAGGGAGTCGAACCCTCAAGGCCGTGAAGCCCATCCCGCTTCGAACGCAGATGCCATCGCCAGTTGGCTTGCCCTTCCGTAAGGCTGCGGCGGCAGGAATCGAACCTGCGTCGGCGCGGTTAACAGCCGCGCATCCGTACCAACACGGAAACCACCGCATCACGTCAGTCAGGACGGCTGGATTTGAACCAGCGGTCTCCTGCGCCCAAAGCACGGCGGAATACCAGGCTTTCCTACGTCCTGAGAAGAACACGTTCACGAGAGCGCCCAGCGGGAGTCGAACCCGCACTTCCGCCATGGCAAGGCGACAGGCTGCCGCCGACCAACCTTCGGTCGGTGCCCGCATGGCGCTGAGGTTGGAAACCGAATTGTCAAAGAACTCAGAGCACCGGGAGGGACTCGAACCCTCGTCACCGCAGTACGGGTGCGGCGTCTTCGCCTCTGGACCACCAGTGCGTTTCTTTCAGTGGGACCAGCGGGGCTCGAACCCGCACCCGCCTGGTTAAGAGCCAGGGATGCTGCCGCTAACACCTTAGTCCCGTCATCTCGAACTCAGTCGGCGCGGAGGGAGTTGAACCCTCGGCCCGGAGCTTATAAGGCTCCCGCTCTCACCGCTGAGCTACGCGCCAGAGGGAGTAGGGCCGGCGGGAATCGAACCCACACCTTGCGGATTAAAAGTCCGCTGTGCTGCCTGTTACACCACGACCCTGGAATTGGTCAGGTGTATTCGTTTCCATCGCTGTACGAGCGCCATCGTTGTTCTCCTGTCATTGTTTGGTCCAGTGAGTAGAGAGTGGAAAGTAGACCGCAGGAGAGCAGCACGAATTTGCTCTACTCTCTACTTTCTCTGCTCTCCTGCTCTGCGGCGCAGCCGCAGTGGTAGTCCCGAGAATCGGACTCAGCGCTACGCGGTTATCAGCCGTGTCTGGGCCACCAGCCCTCGACTACCGTTTTCAGTCGGGCACCCCGGAGTCGAACCGGGAACCTCCTGCTCCCAAAGCAGGCGTGCTACCATCTGCACCTCTGCCCGTATGTCTCCAGTCAGAACGGCCGGATTTGAACCGCGGGCACCGACCGGCACGGATGCCGGTTGGTCGCTCCAGGTCCCCGACCTGGCGCGATACCAGGCTTCGCCACGTTCTGTCGTCGACCGCTCGTACGTTGATCGCAGTGGGTCGGGAGGTGCTCGAATCCTCGTCTCCGGCTCTTCAGACCGGCGCTACACCGTCTCAGCTACCGACCCAACAGAAAAAGCCCGGCGTCTTCTGTGACACCGGGCTTCTGCAAAAGTCCCGCTACTTCGGTGGCCGAGTGTCACAATCGCCAGTGGCGCAGGGGGTGCGTATTCGCCGGTTGACCGGCGACATACTCCGCGCCTTTCTGCTCGCGAATGCAACTCGACCACAAAGTCATCATGTTTGGCATCTCTTCCTCAAAGCGACCGCACCGCCACTGGGGCGACTGTCCGTCGCCACAGTATTCGACGCGACAGCACGCCCGCAGGTTCGCGAGAATTCCCACGCAACCCTCAAATGATAAGATGCCTGAAGCGGCCGTTCTATTCCCGCGCGGTCGAGACTTTCACCACGCCAGCCCGTTTTCACTAAGGTGATTCCCCAGCCCTGCTCCCTGCCGTCACGACAGCGTGAAGTACTGTCACCAGATTCGGTGATCAGCTTCACAGGAGCGTGAGCAGGGGCGCCTACCCAGGTTACTGTCGTTATAGACCCCCGGTGTACGCCAGTTTGCGGCAACGAGCATTTCCCGTGGTCGTTCAGGCCTCCAGGGTCTCACCATTGCGCAACGGGCACCACACACGACGAACTGTAGCGTTTGGGCGCGACGATCGCACCTGTGTTCGCCAATGTTGTGGACGCGACACGTGGCAAACGCGGGGCCCACGTTGGCTGCCCGAACCATGCACGGAATCCCCATAGCAGGTACCGACGGAAGAATGTTCCGAATTCTCCCAAACAGCGCTTGATGTGTCTCGCGCTTCATGGCTCATGTGTGTCATCGGATGCAGATGTTGCACACACTACGCCACGGAGAAACGACGATGGCCCCCACGAACGATGCCTTCGAATTCGACCTGGGCAGCGACCTCCAGATCACCAGCACCTCACGCCGCGCCTCGGGCGGCGGGACCTGGGTATCCGGCCGTCTGCACCGATACCGGTTCGATGCTCTGGTCTTCCCCGAACATGCCGAGAATCCAGAGTGGGAACTGGGCGACAGCCGGATCTCGAAACTTTGGATCGCGCGGCTCAAGAACAAAGAGACGGTTTTCAATTGGGACCGTGGCCTGGACATGCCGTCCGCGTCGCCCAAGACGCAGGCGGTGGTCGATTTCCTGTGCGCGGGCTTGGCCGACCTGGTCTACGCCGACTGACGCGAAGCCTCGGATACCACAAACCTGTAATGGGAGCCGCATCATGACGATCGACGAATTGATCGAACGCCTGGAAGAATTCCGCGCCGTGCTGGGCGGCGACGCCGAGGTGCGTCTGATGACGCAGCAGCATTGGCCGTTTGAGAACGAGATCGTCGGTCTCGCGTCGGGAGAGGAAATAAATGCAGCGGCGGAGGATGACGACGCCGACAGGGACGACGACGTGGCCGATGACCGCTTCGCGTTGACATTTTACGGACCCAATTCCAGTACTGTTGTGTACTTGCATAGGCAGCTAAGTAGCTCGGGATGAGCTGACTCGGATTGGTTCGCATGCGTATAAGAAAGCCAGCGAACACTAGCGGTCCATCCGCCGGTCGATAGAGATACGATTTACCGACCGTTGCGCCCGTTCTCGCGAATACCCCATCCCCGTCCTGAAGTAGGTAATCACCGGAATCAACGTGGTCGACGGACACCCGTCTCTCAGATGACATGCGATTGTCGTCAGATATGTCGGTGATCCTCAGGTACGTCGGTAAGGTCTCTTGAAAAGGAACGGCTGGTGCATTGATGCCATAGGTGGGCAATTCACTAAGGCAACGCCCTAGGCACGTGACACCCCATTCATCTGGGATCCTCCCAACGTCGGTGTCCTTGAATCTCTCCGTTACTCGCCCGAATTCATTGAGCCGGCGCACTCCAAAGATCAGTTGGTTGGCAATGGCGTGTCTTAGTCGGCGTTTCGCCACGATCGCCCTTTGTAGGCCTTGAATTGCCTTGTCCCAAGCTCCCAGTACATCGACGACATAATCTTGGATGCGCCTTGGCGGTAAGTTCATCGGATGCCGAAGCCACTCATCAAGTCGAAAGATCATCTTCTCGACAGCGACGCCGACACTGGCATGGAAACATGTCTGCTGGAAGTGTAGAGAATGCGTGTAGTACTCCAGATACTTCAGGTTCAGGCCATCTCGTGCGTGAAGCACGGCATATTCGTTGGAAACTACCGAGCCATGCAGTTCGGGTGGAACGATTCCGCAGGCACCATGAACGATTTGCCGCTTTGAAATCAAAAAGTCACCCTGATGCACGAGGAACTGAGTCTTCGTTAGGATTTCTCGCCCCAATAGCGTTTCGCGTGGAGCAATTCCACCACGGTTCCGTCGCGCAACGATCAATTGATATTCTTCATCATCGTGAAGACTAACATCACGCTCAATAACGTGAAGCACGTCACCGAACGTAACGCGTGACCACCCTTCGGGTGTCTCGCCAAGCCGCGGAATGCCAGGCTTGACGCTCGGAGGGTATTGGAGGTTACGAGCCATACTCGCGCTGCCTCCTCCTCGTTCACGACGAGTTTCGAACCCCGCGGGTCGACGTCGTAGCCCAAGAGCGGCATACCGCCCGACCATTTTCCTTTGCGGCGTGCGGCAGCGATCTTGTCCCGCGTCCGCTCGGAGATGATCTCGCGTTCAAATTGGGCAAACGACAAGAGCACGTTGAGCATCAACCGGCCCATGGATGTCGTCGTGTTGAACTGCTGTGTGACGCTGACGAAGGCCACGTGATGCCGTTCGAAGGTTTCGAGCATCTTGGCAAAGTCCAACAGCGACCGGCTTAATCGGTCGACCTTGTAAACCACGACGCATTGAACCTTCCCGGCTTCGATGTCGGTGATCAATCGTCGCAACGCGGGACGGTCCATGTTCCCGCCGGTGAATCCGCCATCATCGTAGTGGTCAGACAGGCAATCCCAGCCCTCGCCAGCCTGGCTCTTGATGTACGCCTCGCCCGACTCCCGCTGGGCGTCCAGCGAGTTGAATTCCTGCTCGAGGCCGTCTTCGGTGGATTTGCGCGTGTAGATCGCGCATTGCATCCGTTGGGCGGCCGCCGTCAGCGTGCGATGGTTGCTCTTGCTCATTCTGCACCTCCGAGGCACAGCCGGAAGAAGTGAAAACCATTGCAGTGCTGGCCCGTGATGTTCTTGGCCACGGCGCTGAGTGACTTGAAGACCTCGCCTTCGAACTCGAATCCGTGTTCCAGGACGCGTACCTGCAGCGTGCGGCCCTTATACTCCCGCATCAGGATCGTGCCGGGAGGCGGCAGGCGGTCGTCCGGCACCACGGCAACGGCGGCTGATATTGTCCGCTCGGACGTGGCCGGGGTGGACTTCGGCGCCCTGGGGGCCGAAGTGCGAAGGTCGGCGTCGTTGGCCAGCTCGGCCGCCCGCTGGCGGGCCCGCTCGGAGATGTCGCCTTCGACCAGGGCCTGCATACGCCAGATGATGCGTTTGACAAGCCACACCTTGTTGCCCGTCCGCGTTGGTTCGCCGAATACCTCGGCGTACTTTTCCCGCAGTTGGCCCACCGCCATCCGCTGCAGGGCGGCGACTTCTTTGTCCACGTTCATTGGTCTCTCCTTGTTTGGGGTTCTCGGAAACCGTTAACTGCCGTGAATCACACTGAGCACGGTTTCGGCGGGAACCTCAAGGCATGCTGTCGCCGATTCCGGAGAGATTTCTGTGGGTGGATTGTCGCCCGGAATGGCCGTACGGGTGTGAAGCCGCAGAATGCCGGCGGCGAAGATGGTGGCGAGTTCGGCGCGACGCTCGTCAGGCGTCAATAGCGATGGATCGTCAGGTCGCATGGGCACCTCCTGGGTGTGGCCCACAACGACCTTCGCTTCGCGACCGGCACGCTGTCTGGCGGAAACAGTGGAGTTAACAGGCTCTATCTGTTAACCTACCCGGTCAGTTGATCTGATGACGTTTCACCCACTCGTGACAATTCGACCCGCGGCACCTTCGCACAGAAAAGTGCGTTCAGACGAGTTGGTCGTCGATAACGGAGGGCAGCATGATAGTCAGATTCAACAACCAGATGAGTTGTCAGGTGCGTCAGTACAATCAGGATATCAGTACTCATCAGGGGCGGTACATTGACCTGAAGCAATACCCAGAGCGCGCGAACGATTTGCCGGAAGCCAAGGAATGGCCGGCATTGGGGGAATTCGTCGAAGCCGTCAATCGGTGCCGTGCATTTCGCACAAGTGGTTGCACGGCGTCGGGCACCACAGAAGGAGGATACACAGCACCGTTTGTGGATGTTGCCTTTGAGGACCCCTGCTGCAGTCGTCGCCGGCAGCCTATCGACAACTGAGCGATGAACTCATGGGGCTGGATGGCACCGATGTAGCGGGCGATTTCGTCGTGGAATTGTGCGACTGCGATGCTAGGTTGCCAGACCGCGAGAAGATCCTCTCGTTGCGACTGCGGCTATTGGGAGATAGGGAACTCGCGCCTGAGGTGTTCAAGGCTCTTCTCTCAATACTCGCCCGACAAGAGAGCGACGAGTACCGGGCTGTTGCCGAGCAGGACCATCAGCAAATGAAGAGGCGGCGTCGGCGTGCAATCCTCTTCCTGGTACTGTTTCTTGTGCTTTGGATTGGATTTGGCTGCGCCGGTGCCACGTTGGCTGGAGGCCAGTTCGGGTGGCTGGCTGGTATTGGAGGCTTTATCGGAGGCCTCGTGCTTTTCCTTGCCCTTGCGATCCTTTGTGTGTACCTGTGGCTCTGATGTTCCCGCTCAACGAAGTAGTCACCTCGCCAGTCCGCGTGGGGAGCGATAGGGCCATCGAGTTCCCGGACAAAGTCTGCCGCGCGTTCGTACGCGTTATGCCCTTTCTGCTGGAAACGCAACGGCGAAAAGTCCGTTCGAAAGCGGTTCCTTTCGGGGTCCGAAAGGAACCGGCCTGTTAACTCTTTCTGGCCGACTGGGGAGAGATTCAGAGATTTCGCAACCGAGATTCTGGGGTGCGGAAGGAACCCTGGCGGTTCCTTTCGGACCCTATTTGTTCTCCGTCGAAACGGAGATGGCCGGCCGAAGGGCCAAATCGACGCAAACCCTTGCGGGAACAGGCCATAAACGCAAAACGCCCGGCAGCCTCAATCTCGGCGCCGGGCGTTAACTGGTCTGGCGGTTTCTTTCCGTAGAAAAGAAACGAGCTCCCCCGGTAGGACTCGAACCTACGACAAGGCGGTTAACAGCCGCCTGCTCTACCAACTGAGCTACAGGGGATCGTTTGGGAGTTACTCTATTCTATCGTCCGGTTTCTGGCAATGCGTGAGAACCTTCCGATTTCCGCGATTTCGGCAGAATTCTTCCGGTCGTAACGTGCGAATTCGATTGGACTTCCGGTCCCCTCCGTGTTGGCACGCCAAGAGGCCACTCGCGGAGAGGATTTTGACCCCATCCGCCCTGCCGGTCCGCCAACTACAACCAGGAGAATCCGTGGACTCCCGCCGTGTGCCGCCCGTGTGTCGTCGGGGGGAATTCGGCCGCCAGTTCCCCCAGAGGTGCCTCTTGGCGAAGTCGACAGGTCAAATTAGATCCTCCGCCAGAGGTGGGGTGAACGCGCCGTTCTCTGCCGCTGGCTTGTCGCGCCGAGCCCATGGTGATCGTGGAACGTTTTCCTTTTCCGGTGCGATCCATCCCACTGGCCCGCCACCCACGCTCGTGGGCTCCGGCGGCCAAGTA
The DNA here is from genome assembly GCA_963802295.1 of uncultured Planctomycetota bacterium. Lineage (GTDB taxonomy): Bacteria > Planctomycetota > Planctomycetia > Pirellulales > Pirellulaceae > JAJRVM01. Next base: position 616,830 of record CAWDIM010000029.1, read on the forward strand.
CACCGCGACTGCTGACGGCGGCCGCAAAGTCACTCCGCGTCGGCCGGTGTACGGATTTTGACCATCGTCACGCTGTTCCCCCGCTTGTTGTACTTGACCGATGTCATGTAGCAGCGCATCAACATCAAGCCGCGCCCCGACGGGATTTCCAGGTTTTCGTCGTCCGTCGGATCCGGAACTGTACTGGGGTCAAAGCCATCCCCCTCGTCCGTTATCTGGATCTGAATCCGATCCGGCGCCATCCGGCAAATCACTTCGACACTCTTCTCCGCATCCTTCCGGTTCCCATGCTTGATCGCGTTGACCAACGCCTCCTCCACGGCCAAATGGACCGCGAAGACGTCGTGATCCGTCCACGCCTGCTGCTCAAGTTGTTCCAGCAATCGAGACACGATCACACGTCCCTCGGCGGGATCGCTGGCAATGCGCTGCTCAAAGCACCATGTCCAGCTGATTGCAGGCATCTGTAACGCTCGACTTCACGTGGTTTGTCGCGACGCTCGGTACGGTACCACTTGACCGCCGGGCGTTTCTCTCGATCCCCATCGCGTCGCACCGGAAACCTCGGCCGTCGCCTGGCACCCTGGTTCCGTCATGACGGGGTGACGAAGCGATAGCGACGCCGCGCTGGTCCGCTCACCAAACGAATCCGCACAAGAGACTCGATTAAGTTGCCAAATCCGCAGTCGGTCACATCGTCGGGGCGAGCCCGGTAACAGGACCTCAATGCGTACGCTCCCCCATATTCTCGTTTTCCCTGGCTTGCCGCAAGTGCGCTGTTGAACGACCTGGCGCGGCAATTCCTTCCCCTCGCCTCGCGGATGGCAGCCATTACCTACCGGCCCAATGTCGTTTTCGGCATCCTTGCCATCTGGATGCCAGGAAAGTCGCGCGAAAAGAGTTCGTGCGGTTCAGCCCAAGCTACTCTATTCCACCAACAGGAGGGTGTCTATCACTGTTTCACGGCTGTAATGCCTCACTGTGGTCAGCCGGTGGTGAAAAACCGCCGACCCAGTCAGTTGGACTATTTCTGGGCCGGATGCGACCACCCGACCTGCGAGACCTTGGTCGCCGGCACGCCAGCAGCCCCGGCACTTCAGAAAGTGGCCAGCGCGTCGGCTTCCTCATCGTGAATATCAAACATCTGATTCAGCCGCGTGATCACGAACACTTCCTGGATTTCCGGTCGCAAGCTGCACAGCTTCAGACGTCCGCCGTGTTTCTTCACCGCTCGATCCAACAGAATCAGCTTATTGAGTGCCGCGCTGGAGAGGAACTCGACTCGCGAGAAATTCAACAGCAGGCTCTTGCGATTGTCGCTCTCGACCAGCGAGAACAGTTCGTCGCCCAGCTCTTGAATGTTCGCCGTATCAAGAATTTTGCGATCCACGAAACGGACGACCGTCACGTCGCCGATTTCCGACACTTCCACTCGCCGGTGCACGGGCATCGAATGTCCCCTTTGGTGCCGACTGTAAGGTTGACGTAAGTTCTTACCACCGATGATATTCGCCGCACTTTGGCCATGTCAACAGTGCTCTTTCTTGAGAATGCCGCCGCAGCTTACCCGCTGACTGCCGGATGAGCGCAAACTGGGGTCGGACCCCCGGATCGATTGGGGCGGATCGATTGGGGCTTCGGGTAGCGTCCTCCCGGCGCCGGCCCATCGCGATCATCGACAGCTCACGGTGAGGCAACCGCGCCAGCTGATTGGGCCCGCAGGACCGCTCGTTCAATCAAGAGGTAGTTTCGACCGCGATATTCCGTGATCATACCGTTCACACACCACTGCCGACCGCGGGCCTCGTCGAGCATTTTCCAGATCCGCTCGAGAGCCAGATTCTCGAGCACTTGCAGCGAGTCCTCTTGGTCCGCCGGATGGAAGACGACCCGGTCGCCACTGGACTTGAAAGCTCCCAGCTGATCGGTCAACATCGATCCCTCCCGCAAGCGATGCACCGGTTCGGGCTCGGCCAGAGCGGCGTCGATGGCCGCGGCCCCCTGTCGCATACCAGGGCCAGCTGCCTGCTGAGCCCCGACGATCGGCACCAGTTGCCACAGCGCCAGCACCGCCACCATCGCTGCGATCAGTCCCACTGCCTTTTTCATAGCTCTGCTCATCAATCACGCCCCTCACGCGTCGAGACACTTGTGGCCCACGGCCGGTGAACGTCACCCTCCAAACATACGCCATGCGGACGCGAAGGGGCCGGCAAGACTCGGCGGTCCATGCCCGCGGCTGCACGGGAGGTTCCCCCACGACCTGCCTTGGCCGGTTGTGAATTGGAAGGGGTGTGGGGCGAAGGACGGTGGGGCGTCACAGCCGGCACAATGCGCGTCATCGCCACGCAGCGCACATCCATCGCTATGCGAGCATGAGTCAAGCCACCGCACCTTCCCGCTCGATATCAGCCAATGCCGCGCTGGGTATGCGCATTTTCTTGTGGGAGACGGACGAGATGGAGATCAACCGTAACCAATGGCTCATGATTGGCCTGGTCGTGCTGGCGCTGGGCATACAGTTTCGGATGGTCGATTCCTTTGTACTGAACCAGAAGACCACCGAGATGATCGCCAAGCGGCTCAAGAAAGCAGATGCTGTCGCCACGGCTTTCGTGCCCTCTTTCGACATGGCTCCGCCGGAGAGCCACCGCATCATTAAACCACCGCGTTGGCTTGGTTTCATGATGATCAGCGTGGGTGCGGTGCTCGTCCTTCACAGTCTGGCCATGCCGAAACCTGGGTAGGTTGAGCGACGGCGTTACTGCAGGCCAAGCGATTCGAGCGCGTGCTGGGCAGTCTGCCGCAGATTCGACACGGTGGAGTCCGTCAGCAGTTCTTCCTTGTCCGCGTGGATCAATGCGATCGCCAGGCTCTTGTGTTCGTTCCACTTCGCCGCATCAAACTGCCGAACGTCGAGATACGTATCCCCCAAGCCACTCGATATTTTTCGGACGAAATGCACTCCGTCCGCCGCCCGCACGACGTGATAGGTCATGGCGCCATACAGGACGACGGCTCCCACGAGGACACCCGTCAGGAAACTGGTTACGCGCTTCATTGTCGGTCCCCCCATTCACTTACCGTTGTGACTGGGAAAAACTGTACCTTGAAGCGGGGAAAGGCGGCAATACGATCTTGGCCTGCCCACCCACCCGCATTGTGCTCCCGCGCGGCGCCTGGCAGAGTGGGAAACAGGCCATTACGATCGGTTGGGACGTGGGCGAGTGGCGGATTGGTCCCGCGCGAGTTCCGAGTCGGCACGCGGAGCGGTCGTTCGCCCATTTCGGCTCCGTGCCGGCCAGTTCCGCAGTGCCTCGACCCCCATTGCGGCTGCCTTTGATCGGGGGAACGATGCTATACTGCTCCGTCCGACATTACCATCAAACGAAATGGGGCGTGGCACGAAGTGCGGCTGCCGGGGGCCCCCGGGACGCCTGCCACACCACGCAATTGGGGATCACATGACCGCTTCGAAACCATCGGTACTCGAGTCCGGCCCCCCACCGCCAGAGGCCGGGCGAGCTGGCGGCATCGGTTCGATCAGCTTTCTGGCGTTGTTGATGACGCAGTTTCTGACCGCGATCAACGACAACGTCTTTCGCTGGCTGGCCATCGGGATTGGCAAGGACTACGTGGAGCAGTCCCAGATCGGCGTCATATTGATGGCGGGCACCGCTTGTTTCGTACTCCCTTATCTCGTGCTGGCAGCACCAGCCGGATACTTGGCCGATCGGTTCAGCAAGCGGAACGTGATTGTCGGCTGCAAGCTGGCCGAGATTGCGATCATGGCCTTGGGGGTCATCGCGATCACACTCAATGTGTCCCCGATGGCCAGTTTGGTGCTGTTGTTTACGGCCGTCGCGTTGATGGGAGCGCAGAGCGCGCTGTTTTCACCGTCCAAGATGGGGAGCATTCCCGAGTTGCTACGGCCCGAGAAGATTTCGGTGGCCAACGGACTATTCGGGCTGGCTACGGTTTCCGCCACAGTCATCGGGATGGCGGTTGGCAGTTGGTTGAGCCAGGCTTCTGGTTACCGTGGCAAGGAGCATTGGTGGTTGTCGGCGGTCGTATTGCTGTCGATTGCCGCGGTCGGGTTTTTGATCAGCCTGCTGATACGCAAGCTGCCGGTCGCCAACGGAGAGCGGACCTTTCCCTGGGACGCGGTCCGTCGAACGTGGCGGGATTTGCGCACTTTGGCCTCCAATCGCGCACTGTTTCGAGTGGCCTTGGGGGTGGTTTTCTTCTGGTCGGTCGGTTCACTGGCTCAGCTGAACGTCGATCAATTTGCCTTTGAGGGGGGGGCCTTGTACGAGACGGACAAGATCCCACTACTGCTGGCCCTGGTTATGGGGGTGGGATTTGGCAGTGTCCTGGCGGGCATTTGGTCTGGGGGCCGCATTGAGCTGGGGATTCTGCCGATGGGGGCCTTCGGAGTAGCTGTCTGCTCGATGTTGCTGTTCACCACTGGCGGAACGTTGATCGAGCCTGCGCCGGGTATTCACGCCGGCATGGCCTGGGCTTTATTCCTGTTGTTTCTGTTGGGGACCAGTGCCGGCATGTTTTCGGTTCCGCTGGAAGCGTACCTGCAGCATCGCAGTGACCCGAAGGAACGAGGCGCCGTGCTGGCAGCTGCCAACTTCTTGGTGTTCACGGGGATCTTGCTGTCGGCGCTGTTGTTTGCCGGACTCCGCCGACCCACATTCGCCGGTTCGCTGGACAATATTGCTCAGCTGCAGCGCGGTCGTGGCAGCTATCGCCCGACGACACGAAGGCGATCGCGGCGTTGGTAGCCGAGTTTCAGCGGGCCAGCGACAACCTGGCGGCGAGCGGAAGTGGTCCGGCGCAGAGCCTCGAAGGTGCCGCGTCGGCAACTCCCGCGTCGGGTTCACTGGCCGAGGCACCGCAGTTCCTGCAGTACGTAGGTCGGGCCGATCCGCGTGTGCAAGATGTGGCACTGGCCGAGCTGATGTGGGCGGATATTCGGCACCGCAAACAGCGTGGCGAGTTCCTGAACAAGGACCAGTATTTCCAGTGGCTGGCGGATGAAGGGGACAAGCAACTGGCGAAAGAGGTGTTCGACCAGGCTTCCGGTCTGCCGCTGCTCACCGCTCGGCAGATCTTCCTGGTAGCGGGCATTTTCACGCTGCCGGTATTCTTCTACATCGTCTTTTTGATCCCGCAGGCGTCGGTGCGGTTCGTGGTCTGGCTGGCCAGTCACACGGCCTACCGGATCCGAGTTCAAGGGCTACAGAATTTGCCGGAGCGGGGGGGCGTGCTGCTGGTGGCCAATCACGTCTCTTGGCTCGACGGGATCCTGCTGTTACTGACCAGTTCCCGGCAGGTCCACATTCTGGCGTTCGTCAACAGTTTGCGGAGCGGGCCGATCCGCTGGCTGGCCAGGCTGGCGGGCGTGATCCTGGTCGCTCCGGGTTCCCAGGAAATCCGCACGGCGCTCAAGGCGGCCCGTCAGGCGTTGCAGGACGGCGAGATCGTGGGGGTGTTTCCCGAGGGGGGGGTGACCCGTTCCGGCGGTTTACAGGCGTTTCGACCTGGCGTCCTGCGGGTGCTCGACGGGACGCAAGTTCCGGTGGTGCCGGTCTATCTGGACGAGCTGTGGGGGAGCATTTTCAGCTTTCAGGGCGGACGATTCTTCTGGAAATGGCCAAAAAAATGGCCTTATCCTATTTCCATACACTTCGGTCCTCCTGTAAAAGTTCCTCATGAGAGCTTTCAGGTACGACAAGCGGTCCAGGATCTTGGAGCCCAGGCTGTGCAGCAGCGAACAGAAAAATCGCCTCCCATCACGCTCGACTTCCTCAGGTCCTGCAAAAAACAAGCGCGGCGCAACAAAGTGGCCGATTCGACCGGTGCGGAATTAACCGGCGGCGCACTGCTCATGCGAACAATGATTCTGCGTCGTCTGCTGCGGCGTGAAGTGCTGGCAGATGATGAACGGAATATCGGTATCCTCCTTCCCCCCACGGTGCCGGCCATGGTGGCCAATGCCGCCGTGACTTTGGATCGGCGAGTGGCGGTCAATCTTAACTACACCGTGTCGCAAGACGTGATGCAAGACTGCATCGATCAAGCGGGCATCCGCCACGTGCTGACCAGCCGCAAAGTGGTCGATAAGCTGGATATCCAGCTCAACGCCAAGTTGGTCATGCTGGAAGATCTCCGCGACAAGGTGACGACCAGCGACAAGCTGGCGGGTTGGCTGGGAAGCTATGTCGTCCCCACGTGGATGCTCGCGCGGCATTTGGGTCTGCGGAAGGTCACCAGCGACGAACTCATGTCGCTCATCTTCACGTCGGGCTCCACCGGCAAGCCGAAAGGGGTCATGTTGACCTACGGCAATGTCGGTTCGAACGTCGAGGCGGTGCAGAATCTGGTCCGGATTGACCCGGACGACGTCCTCATTGGCATCCTGCCGTTTTTCCATTCGTTCGGCTATACGATCACGATGTGGACCGTGCTGAGTATCGACGTGAAGGGCGTGTATCACTTCAATCCACTCGACGCCCGGCAGGTCGGCAAGATCTGTCGCGAGCATGGCGGTACGATCCTGCTGTCCACTCCCACTTTCCTCCGCTCCTATCTGCGCCGCTGCGAACCGGCGGATTTCGAGAAGTTGGACGTCGTGGTGACCGGCGCGGAGCGGCTTCCACCGGACGTGGCGGATGCTTTCGCGGAGCGTTTTGGTGTCCGACCGCTGGAAGGTTACGGCTGCACCGAGACTGCTCCGTTGGCCGCCGTCAACATTCCGATCCGGCATGGCCGGGATGATGGACAGCTGAACCGCCGCGAGGGGACGGTGGGACGACCGATCCCGGGCGTCACGGCCAAAATCGTCCATCTCGAGACCGGCCAGGATTTGGGTCCCGGGCAGGCCGGCATGCTGTGGATCAAGGGCCCCAATATCATGCAGGGTTATCTCGGATTGCCCGAGCTGACGGCGGAAGTGGTTCGCGACGGCTGGTATATCACGGGCGATGTCGCCGTAATTGATGAAGACGGGTTCATCCGCATCACGGGGCGCGAGAGCCGTTTCTCGAAGATCGGCGGCGAGATGGTTCCTCACATTCGCATCGAAGAGGCACTCTCCACGCTGATCGGCCACGCCGAAGACGGGTTCAAGGCCGCGGTGACGGCCGTGGCCGACGCGAAGAAGGGTGAACGCTTGATCGTGGTCCACGCGCACCTGGAACAATCGCCCGAAGAACTCTGCCGCGGTTTGTCCGAGGCGGGGCTACCCAATATCTTCATTCCGTCTCCGGACAGCTTCGTGGAGGTGGAGGAACTCCCCATCCTCGGGACCGGCAAGCTCGACCTGAAACGAGTGCGGGAAATCGCCCGCGAACGATTCTCCCGCTAGTATGCTCGATCCCGCTGCGGACCCTGGCCGGCCAAGCCATACGCTTATTTTTCGACGATCGTGTGCAGCGGATCGTCGCTGCGGCGATCACTTATACGTTGAGGTGACTCCTCAGCCGGACTCCCTATGTTCCGCAAGGCCGCCCGTTGATTCATGGCCGATGTGATTTGGGCGAACTGGGTACGGACACCAGGATCGACTCGGTCGAGTCGCGACACGAGCCGTTGAACGCCTGGGCCGTTCGTTTCGGCCACATGCGAGAGCTGACCCACAAAACGGGCCGATTCCGAGAAATTCTTGTCGATCGTGCGTCCCATGAGCGGATGCAGCGTCTTGGCCACGATCTCCGCACCCACGTTGTCCAATTGCACAAACACGTCCAGTCGATTCGAGACGAACGGTCGCTGCTGGGCGTCGCGAGAGAACGCGGAGTTGAGCAACAAGACGCACCGCCCCGTCACTCGCCGCGGCAGGAGTGGTCCCTCGTAGTACCCGTCCGCCATGAACAAGTGCTTTTCGCGCGTGCCGTACACGAGCTCAATCTGACTGACCGTTCCGGCACCGTCCTGCGCATCGTATGTGTAGGCGTTGGTGCGTTTGACGACAACCTTGGTGACTCCCATGATCTGCCACATGTTGACAATGACTTCCGGGTACCGAACCAGGAAGACATAGAGATCGGGATCGCAGGGAATCACTTCGATCGGCAAACGACGGTAGATCGTCGGCTTGACAACAATCTGCTGGATCTTCGCACGAATCGGCTCCGGCAGGCTGTTGATGGGCATGTCGTGGACGGCCTGATCCTGCGACGCGCGGGTCGTGCTGGGCCGATTCGGTGACTCGGCACAACCCTGGCGCGGGCGTTCCGCGAACGTGGCCCAAGCCACGAGCCCCGCACTCCACTGCAGGAAAGCCCGTCGGCTGTGGCGGCCTGGCCAAATTGGCATGCACGTGGACGGCGCCAAGCTGTCGCCTGGTGCGAGCACATCTTCCTTACTCCGCATTGTCCCCCCTTCGCGTGGGCCGGCCATCGGCTCTCACCCTCGCCCCCAATTGCCTCGTTCCAGTCCGGTGCTCGCATCAAGCCCTGATGCGATTCGCGCGTCGTGCCTGGCACGGCCCAACTCCGCGCCCATTCCCGGCCGTCAGTCGGTCCAAATGGCAAGATTTGCCGGTCATACTGATTGTTCGGCCACATTGGGCCCCCGACCCCAGCAAAAATCCCCGGACGCACGCAGATCGGTCTGCTGTCACTGCTGAGCGGCCAGCCAGCCGCCGCGAGTTACGTTCGACTCCGCCGGACGCGGGGTGAAGCGCGATTTCAGCGAATCCCGCTCGGTTTCAAAGCGTCTGATCTGCGGACCTGATCTGCGGACCTGATCTGCGGGCCTGATTTGCGGGCACTGGGCGAGCTATCTCACGAGCGAGATGCCCTGAGCTGACCCAGGTCGGCACCGTCAGAATCGCAGCGGAAGACGGGGACATAACTTCCGGTGCGACGACGACTGACCTTGTCCTGGTTCGGGTGTTGCGAGACAATCCGCTGACCAATTCGACCGCGTCCGACCGACCGCTCGCTCGTGAAAAGTACCCACAGCACCAGCGTGCCAATCAGAAAGTTGTGATGGTCAAGAATTTCGTTCGTCCGCACGTTCTCCCCATAGCACTGATCGTGCTGATGGTCACACCTGTGCTGTGCGTGGCCATCGTACCGGCCCTGCGTCCGGCTGCGCTGATGGCACGGTATTGGCAGGGACAATTGGAGTCGATCCCGGACGATCGAGTGGTCGTTCAATTGGCGCAGATAGCCGAGCTAGATGATGCGGCATCGTCCGTGCTGGTCGAGGCATTGGGGAGCCGGCGCGAGGTCTTATCGAGCGCGGCGGGAAGTGAGCTGCATCGTCAGTTGGATCAATGGTCCACACAACCGTCGGCCGAGTCGAGTGCGAAAGTGGCGCGGTTAGCCGAACTGTTGTCATCCCGCGTCGAGCAGTGGGAGGTTCCGGCACGCAGCATTGCCGCCGATCTCGCTCGCCGGATCATCAACTGGCCGGCGTATTCGCAGCGTTTTCGCCGCCCAGATGTGATTGCGCATTGCGAGAGGATACTGCGTAGTATGGCCGTTGCTGGGCCGTCGCCGAGCAGCGATGTCGCGGAACCCGATGTGCCGGACCGCGGATCGACCATTGCGGCAGCACAGGCCGCCACGCACGACACGGACCCTCAGGGCGTAATGAATATTCCCTTGGCGGGCGAGACGGGCGGAGGCTTGCACATTGAGGAAGTCCAAATCCCACCCTTCCCACCGTCGCTGGCCGACGCCGTAGTGCCCAGTCCTCTGGTCGGCGACGAGCCTCAGTTGATACCTCCGATCGGCAAGCAGCTGCCCTACGTGATGTTCCCGGAAAACGAGAGTCCCCTGGCAGACCCCGTTCCACCCATGCCGGTTTCGCCCGCGCCCCGCGAGTTAGCTCCCCAGCTGCAAGACGACAGCGAAGCGACGCACATGCCCTCGGCGGCCAAGAAGCGGCTGGAATTTGAATTGGAGCACCTTCCCGATCTGGACCTGATCCGGCGGCTCAACGACCCGAGAACCTGGATGGCCACGGCGGCCGAGAGCCAACTGGAGAATCGCGGCTTCGGGGAAGCTGAACTGAATCTGGCCCGTGTGGTGGCCTGTAGCGATGTGCAGAAACGCTGCCAATTGGCCGCTTCCTTGGACCGCTTCACCAAAGCTCCCAGCCGTTGGCTGTTCTGGCTGAGCTACGACCCGGACCCGTCTGTGCGCCGCACGGTGATCTCGCTGATGGCCACCTCACAAGATCCTCGACTGCAACGCCGATTGCGGGAACTGCTGACCACCGAACTTGATACAAGCGTGCGCGAGGCCCTGATGCAGTGGAACGACACGACCACGAAACGACGCTGAATCAATCGCCAGATGCCTGGGACGACCTTCACACGTGGCAAGCAGCGGAACTGGGCTGTCGGGGGGACTGGGCTGTCGGGGGGACTGGGCTGTCGGCAGGACTGGGCTGTCGGGGGAACTGGGCTGTGCTGTCTGGGACCAGCGGGAAAGGGACCGCTGTGCAGTCGACTATCCGCACGACCCAAAGGGGACAGCCGCTACTTCTGCTTCACGATGCGTGAGACGGTGATCAGGGACGCGCGCAAATCGCTGACGAACTGTCGCTCGCCAAACACCCCCACGTACTTCTTGGTGTAGCGGCGCAGGTTCAGTCCCGGAGTAGGCGTGACATAGCAGAGCACGCGGCCATCGTCGTCCAGCAGGGCAAACGGAGGAGCGACTCGGCGCGTCGAATGGACGGGCATAAGCCATCCTTCGGCGTCGAAACGGGGATCGAGCGCCGGCGGGGTTGAGGCGTCGACACCGGTCCCGACGGCTGCATCCGTGGTTAAGGCCGCCTCGATCTCCTCTTGCCAGCTTGTTCGCTCGACTGCCGGTGCTGCTGACACGCCATGTCTCTCGACCTGCGGATCGACTTCCACGGTCCCCGGTTGGGAGAGGCGTTGGTATCGTTTCCGCAGAGCTTCGAATTCATTGATGCGATAGGAGATCAGCCGCACGTCCTGCGAGAGCGGCGTGCGATCCGTGGCGGCGGCGAGCGTATCGGTGCGGGCGCGCAGAGCATCGAGGTCCCATTGGTCGATCTGTCTGGTTACGAGCAGCGACAAGTCGACTTTCAGCTGTTCGACTTGCTCGATCAGGTGGGCCATTTCCCGTTCATCCTTGGCCGGTGCGGCACCGGCAGCTGTGTTCCCTTGCTGCGCAATTGGGGTGGGGCTGAGTCGATTGCCTGCCGGCGAATCGCCACTGCTTGGTGGGGCCGCCGCACCCGTTCCGCTCGCATAGTCGGTCAGCTGAATAGTCCTGGTGGAGGACCGGCGTGCGACGGCACCCGGCGCGACGGCGTTCTCGGCGTGGATCCAACGGAACTCGCCGGCGGGAGGTGCAATCTGCAGATAGGTTTCCGTGGCAAACCCCGGCCCCACGGACAACGGCTTCTCGCCCAGAATCTCCACCAACTCGCCCTGCTGCAGCCGCACTTGCCATTTGTGTTGAGTCACATCGACGAGGGCTGAGCCAACCCACGCCACGGCCGCATCGATCGTCACTTCTCCCACGCCCTGCTCGGCTCCTCGCTTGACCTGCCGCGCCGGAATCCAACTGAAGCTCCCGGCCGGCGGCCGAATTGCCAGCCAACCGCCCGGCTCATGGCGATACACGTCGACCTTGGTGCCACGTCGCAGGTGGTGCGTCGCGTAGTACTCCCAGTCCGGTCCACACCGTACCTCCACTTCATCCACCGAGACTTCTGCCGTATAAGGAAACGACGGTTCACCACCGAGTGCGGGCGTGCCAAGCAGACAGATCCCACACCAGGCCACGATCCAAATAGTCCAAGCCGAGCCACGCATGACAGCCTCGTGTCGTATTTCAACCTTCGGGCAAATACCTGAGGATTTCAGGGCAATTTTCTGGCAACCATCGTGAGCCGCCCACGTGCACGTATCCGTCCCCCTGTGCCGGGCGGCCTGACCGCCCAGGGGAAGTCGATACCGACTCAACGAGAATCTTGCGCGCGGTCTTGTAGCGGATTCACCGTGGCGATTCAAGCCAGATTACGAAACCCTGCTGCTGGCACAGCGCGGCGCGCCAGCCTGACGCGGCCGTTTTACCATTTGCCTGCCTTCCGCCAGAGATGGGACGCTCCCGGGCTGTGGAAAGGTCGAGTCCGAGACGCTCTCTTGCGGTGTGCCCGGCCAGGGAGTGCACGAAAGATCGTGCAGCTCGGTTTAGAATTGGTACCCGTCTTGCGGCCCGTGCTGGGTCTTGGTCAGCACCTCCGGTCCCTCTTCGGTCATCAAGATGGTGTGTTCGAACTGGGCTGACAGTTCACCATCTCGCGTCCGCACCGTCCATCCATCCTGCTTGTCGAGCACCGTATAGCGTTTGCCCACGTTGATCATCGGCTCGATCGTGAAGCAGACCCCGGGATACAGTCGCTCTTGCCGCGACTGGCGAGTGGGGTAATGAGGAATGGAAGGTTCCTGGTGGAATCGACGTCCCAGGCCATGTCCGACGTATTCCCGCACGACCGAGAACTGTTGCTGTTCGGCGATACCGACGATTGTGTCACCGATATCCGAGATCAGGCCGCCCGGTGTGATGACACGAATGGCTGCCCAGAGGCAGTCAAACGCGCATTGCGTCACCGTTCGAGCCTGGTCGCTGACTTCGCCAATGAGGAACGTTTCCGATTGATCGCCGTGCCAGCCATCGACGATCGTCGTGATATCGACGTTGATGATGTCTCCTGCTTTCAGCACGTAGCCGTCGGGAATGCCATGACAAATCACATCGTTGACGCTGGTGCAACAGCTTTTGGGAAACCGCTGGTAATCCAACGGAGCGGGGACGTGCCCATGCTTAATGGTGTATTCGTGCACCAGGCGGTCGATCTCTTGCGTGGAGATTCCCGCGACGACGTAGGGACGCACATAATCGAGCAAATGCGCGTTGAACTGGCACGCAGCGCGCATGGCATCTCGTTCGGTTTTATTGAGGCGCAACGACCTTCTTCCGTGCAACATTCGAGAAGACTCCTGCGACAGCTGCCACGAACGGGCATATTACTGGGAGTTTAGCACGTCATTCGCCGATCCGACATGGCAAATCAGGGGATTATCGGCAATTCGTTGCCGACCGAACACGTGGCGATCCTGGCTCCCAGAAACTGGCGGCGTCAGCGGGCCTCAGGCAGCCCGCCGGGCGTGGGCCGCCGGGGCGGACGCCGCTGGTGGACACTGGGCCGGTCCATTGGAAAACGGATGGCATTGTCCAGGCTGCGAATGGGGAGACCACGGCCGTAGCCCGTGGCGCCCGACCCCGATAGCTGGCTGGTTCTGACAAAGCCCCGCCGGCCTCACGCGACGCTGCTGAACCGTCAGGACGCGGCTGTGTCTATGCTATGCAGCCCGACGTGAAATACGTACAATCCGAGGTTTAAGTGCCGATGCCGCGTTTCCAACGCAAGTGGTTGTAGTTGAACGCCTTATCGTATCCGGCTCGAGGCTTGTCACCCCCCGCGCCTGGTATTTCCCCGGTGTGTCACCTGATCTCCCATGCCCGCATATGATCCTGCTCAGATTGAACCCAAATGGCAAGCCTATTGGGAACGCCACCAAACCTTTCGGGCACCTGAGTTGCCGTCGGGCGACAAGATATACGTGCTCGACATGTTCCCCTACCCAAGTGGCGACGGACTGCACGTGGGTCATCCGGAAGGGTATACGGCCACCGATATTGTCTGCCGGTACTCCCGCATGCAGGGCAAGGCGGTACTGCATCCGATGGGGTTCGATGCGTTCGGGCTCCCGGCCGAGGAGCACGCGATTCGCACCAACACCCCGCCGCGCGAGTCGACGCAGCGCAACATTGCCAACTTCTGTCGCCAGCTGAAAATGCTCGGTTTCAGCTACGACTGGCAGCGGCAGTTGGCCACCACGGACGTCGCCTACTTTCGCTGGACCCAGTGGATTTTCCTGGTGCTGTTTGATACCTGGTTTGATCCCGCACTGGGGAAGGGTCGGCCGATCGCCGAGCTGCCAATCCCTGCCGAAGTGGAGGCTGGCGGGTCGACTGCGGTGCGGCGTTATCAGGACGAGCATCGGCTGGCGTATCAAGGGGAGGCGTTAGTGAATTGGTGTCCGGAGCTCGGTACCGTGCTGGCCAACGAGGAAGTGGTGGACGGCAAGAGTGAGCGAGGGGGGTATCCGGTCGAACGGCGCCCGCTGCGGCAATGGATGTTGCGGATCACCGCGTACGCCGATCGCTTGGAAAAGGACCTGGAACAGCTCGACTGGTCCGGCAGCATCAAGAAACTGCAGAGCGATTGGATCGGTCGCAGCAGCGGGGCCGAAGTCGACTTTTTCATCGGCCCCCAATCACGCTTCGCGGCCTGGCAGGCCGAGCGTCAGGTCGCCGGTTTTCCCCGCAAGCCGGGCGACGATGTGCTGCGGATCTACACGACGCGTCCCGACACGCTTTTCGGCGCCACCTACATGGTCATTGCTCCGGAGCATCCGTTTGTCGAGCGACTGACCACCCCGCAACAGAAGGGGGCGGTGGAGCGTTATTGTGCGACAGCCGCCGCCAAGAGCGACCGTGAGCGAACCGAATTGGTGAAGGACAAGACGGGCGTATTCACCGGCTCTTCGGCCATTAACCCGGTCAATGGCGAGTCGATACCGATCTGGGTGGCGGACTACGTGCTGATCAGTTACGGGACGGGGGCGATCATGGCGGTCCCGGCCCACGATACTCGCGACTTCGAGTTTGCCCGGCAATACGGCCTGAACATCATTGCGGTCGTCGACCCTGGCACGGCGAGATGCGAGTCGGCGGCCGAGGTGGACCGCGCCGCAGTGCTGGCGGGCGACACGTGCTTTGTGGAACTTGGCACCGCCGTGCATTCGGGCCCCTATGACGGGCTCTCCACGGCCGAGTTTCAGCAGCGGATTTCGCACGACCTGACGACTGCGGGACTGGGTCGGGCAGCGGTCAACTACAAGCTGCGCGATTGGCTGTTCAGTCGCCAGAGGTTCTGGGGTGAGCCGTTTCCCATCCTGCACGAGCTGGACGCGGATGGTCAACCCACCGGTTTGCTGCGCGGCGTGGACCCCCAGGATCTGCCGGTCGATCTGCCGAAGCTGGATGACTATCGGCCGCACGGCCGACCGGAACCCCCCTTGATGAAAGCTCCCGACGAATGGCTGCATCCGGTCATCGATGGCCAGCGTTACGAACGCGAGACGAATACGATGCCGCAGTGGGCCGGTTCCTGCTGGTACTACTTGCGTTTCATCGATCCTCAGAACGACCAGTGCTTCGTCGATCCGGCCAAAGAGCGGGCCTGGATGCCGGTCGATCTGTACGTTGGCGGCGCGGAACACGCGGTGTTGCACCTGTTGTATGCGCGGTTCTGGCACAAGGTGCTGTACGATCGCGGGCACGTGAGCACGGCGGAGCCGTTTCGCCGGCTGGTGAACCAGGGCATGATTCTGGGCGAAATGGAATACACGGCTTACCAGGATGAAAGCGGCGGCTGGGTCAGCGCGCAGCAGGTCGGCAAGAACGCCGAGGGAGTGCTGGTGGACAGACAGACGGGGCTCGGTGTCCGGGAAGTGGCGGTACCGGCGGAGTCGGTGGAGAAACTGCGGGAGACGTTCGTGTTGACGCAGCGGCCCGAGATCCGGGTTGATAGCCGAGCGTACAAGATGTCGAAGAGCCGCGGGAACGTCGTGAATCCGGACCAGATCGTGCACGACTACGGGGCCGATGCCCTGCGATTGTACGAGATGTTCATGGGGCCGCTGGAAGCCGCCAAGCCATGGAGCATGGACGGGGTCCGTGGCGTGGCGAAGTTCCTGGACCGCGCCTGGCGCATGATCGTGGACGACCGCGCCGACACGGTCAGGCTGAGTGCGGCGGTGCACGAAGGGGAGGCCAGCGACGAGCAGAATCGCGTCCTCCACTGCACGATCAAGGACGTGACGCGCGACATCGAGAACCTGCAATTCAACACGGCCATTGCCCGCATGATGGAGTTCGTCAACTTTTTCACCAAGCAGGCCACGCGCCCGCGGCGAGCCATGCGGCAGTTCGTCCTGCTGCTCTCGCCCTTCGCCCCTCACCTGGGAGAAGAGATGTGGCAAGCATTGGGGCACGACGATACACTGGCCTATGAGCCCTGGCCGACATACGACGAGGAAATGACCCGCTCCGACACGATCGAAGTTCCGGTCCAGGTGGGGAAGAAGGTGCGTGCCAAGATCACCGTCCCGGCCGACGCGACCAACGAGCAGCTGGAGGAAGCGGCGAGAGCGAACGAGAAGATTGCCGCGATCCTGGCAGGAACGGAAATCCTCCAAGTCATTGTGGTCCCCGGACGGCTCGTGAATTTCAAAATCAGATGATCCCGCACTCTGAGCGCACAGGAAAGGCATACGGCATCATGAACAACGTGGTTACGCTGGTATTGGGTGGTGGACGCGGATCCCGACTCTATCCGCTGACGAAGATCCGCGCAAAACCAGCCGTTCCCCTGGCCGCCAAATATCGCTTGATCGATATCCCCCTGTCCAACTGTATCAATAGCGGACTCAATCACGTCTACGTGCTGACCCAGTTCCTGTCGGTCAGCTTGCATCGGCATATTCGTCTGACGTATCGTTTCGATCAGTTCTCGGGCGGTTACGTGGAGCTGCTGGCGGCACAACAGACGGCGGATATCGGCACGGACTGGTACCAGGGAACCGCCGATGCCGTGCGAAAGAACGTGCGGTACATCGAACAGCCGGGCGTCGACTACGTGCTGATCCTGTCGGGAGACCAACTGTACCGCATGGACTATCGAGAGATGATCCAGACGCACCAGCAGTCGAAAGCGGAGGTGACGATTGCAGCGATCCCGGTCACGCGCGAGGCGGCCAGCGGCCTGGGAATCATGCGCGTCGACGATACCGGCCGGGTCGTCGGCTTTCTCGAGAAGCCACAGAACGAAAAAGACCTGAGCCTCGTCCGAATGGACCCCGCCTGGATCGACGCGCAGGGGATCGCCAGCCACGGCCGCGACTGCCTGGCCAGTATGGGCATCTACATATTCAATCGCGATTTTCTCGTCGAGGTCCTGCGGAAAACGAACTACCAGGATTTCGGCAAGGAGGTCTTTCCGGCCGCCTTCCGCAGTCGCCGTGTCCAGGTGCACCTGTTTGACGGTTACTGGGAGGATATCGGGACCATCCGCGCTTTCTACGAAGCGAACCTGAGCCTGGCCAGTGCCGATCCGCCGTTCCATCTCTCGTCGCCGACCGCCCCGGTCTATTCACGTGCCCGCTACCTCCCTCCGTCGCTCATGGAAGGGGCACGCATCGAAAACAGCCTGATCGCCGACGGTTGCCGAATCGGCAAGAACGCCGTGATCGAAAACAGCGTGATCGGACTGCGATGCATGATCGGCGAAGGAGTGACGATCCGCAATTCGATCATCATGGGAGCCGACTTCTACGAACGGAATGACGCGCAGCGACCGTGTGGCCCGCATCGACCCGTGGTGGGGATTGGCGACGGCAGTCTCATCCAAGGCGCGATTGTCGACAAGAATTGCCGCATCGGCAAGAACGTGCGGGTCGTCAACGAAAAGCAAATCGAAAACGGCGAGGATGCGGAAGACTGTGTGATCCGTGACGGCATTCCAGTGGTGGTCAAGGACGCGACGCTGTGCGATGGCTGGACGCTCTGATTGCACCTGCCGCTGATTGCACCTGCCGCTGATGGGAGCTGCCGAGTGCCGGCGCGATACCTGGACGCCGCGGGCGAAACATCGACCGGCGGACTGTCGATGTTCACCATGCCGTGGTTCAGGTTGGGGATTGGGTGGGTGCACGATGATTCCGCCGATACTGGCGCGTTCCTGGCTGCACGGCGGATGCCCGTCGCCGAATCATGCTCAGTCATTTGGCGGACGAGCCGGTTCTCCACCAGCGCACACGGCCGACGGTGGAAACGAGTCTCCTTGGCATGGCACACCGCGATGCAGCACCCAAGACCCGACTTTGCAGCAGCCCCGGCGCAGCCCCAGATCGTCATCCGACTTACCGGCGTCGTGGCTTGTAGATTTCGATGGCCGATCCGAGATGGACGTCGGCGGCATTCATCAGCGTTTCGCTGAGTGTCGGATGGGGATGAATCGCGTGAGCAATATCGGACACCGTGCAGTGATGATCGAGGGCCACCACGGCTTCCGCGATTAATTCCCCTGCGCCGGGGCCGCAGATGCCACAACCTACCAATCGCTCCGTTTCGGGTTCGATCAGCCACTTAGTCAAGCCGTCTGTTCGTCCCAACGAGTGTGCTCGACCACTGGCCGCCCACGGATACAGCGCGACCTGGTAGTCTCGCCCTTCCGCTTTCGCTTGGGTCTCGGTCCAACCGGCCCAGGCAATCTCGGGATCCGTAAAGACGACTGCCGGCACCGTGCGAACCGTGGGGGCCACGGACTTTCCCTGCAGCGTATCCACGGCAACCTTCGCCTGGTGTGTCGCTTTGTGGGCCAGCATCGGCTCGCCCGCCACGTCGCCAATGGCCAAGATGTGCGGGTCGTCGGTCCGTTGACTGGCATCCGTCACGATGAAACCGCGCGCGTCCAAACGGACCGCCGAGTTCTCCAGACCCAAATGCCGACTGGCCGGAGTGCGACCGACCGAGACCAGTACGTGCGAATAGTCTTGCACGCGTTGTCCTTCCGGCCCCTCCATCTCCACCGCAATCCCATCGTGCAAGTCGGTCAACCTCGTTACCCGCGTGCTCAGAAAAATGCGATCCGAAAAGAGCGTGGCCAGCCGCTTCTGCAACGGCTTGACGAGGTCGCGGTCGGCACCCGGCAGCAGCCCGTCCGTCAATTCCACGACACTTACCCGCGCACCCAACCGAGCGTAGACGGTGCCCAACTCCAAGCCGATATAGCCTCCCCCAATCACCAGCAGCGAATCAGGAATCTGAGGGAGTTGCAGCGCCGTGGTGGAATTGAGCACGCGGGGCGAGCTGATATTGAGCGCGGGCAAGGACGCGGGAACGGAACCCGTGGCAACGATGGCATGCTCGAACGTCAACAGATCCTCGGGGACGTCGGGCGAAGCCGACGGCTGGATTCGCAATGTGGTCGCATCGACCAGCGTTCCTCGCGCGTGAATGACACGCACATTGCGCCGTTTGGCCAGTTGGCCCAAGCCGCCCGAAAGCGTCGCGATCAGCTTGTCCTTCCGCTCCCGCAGCAGGTCCAGCTGGATGTCCGGTCGGGCAAATCGGACGCCCCAATCCGTACTCAATTCCTCCGCCTCGGCCATCACTCGGGCAACGTGCAGCAAGGCTTTCGAGGGGATGCAGCCGCGCAGCAGGCAGGTGCCACCGAGTCGCGGCTCAGACTCGACCAGCGTTACTTCCATCCCTTGATCGGCAGCCAGAAACGCGGCAGCGTACCCACCGGGACCACCGCCAAGCACAACGAGTTGTGAATGCATGGGGTCTCAAATCTACGCGTGTGCGAGCTATGTCCGAAAAACTGCCTGTGGCAGCCAGATAAACTCGAGTCACCGGGTTAACGGGACAAGAATTCGATCACCATATTTACGTCAACCGGCAGGCTTACGTCGTCCGCGCTCGGCATCCCCTGCACGGTGGCGCGCAGCGTTTCGGAATCAAACGTTACCCAGTCGGGCGTCTGCGTGCTCGACTCGTCAGACAGATGACGATAGAGATTCAGCAGACCTTCACGGCGTCGAACCGTGACGACGTCACCGGCCCGCAACAGGTACGACGGCTTCGTCACCTTAACACCGTTGACCTGGAAATGACCGTGTGTCACACCCTGGCGTGCCTGGGGTCGCGTTCGCGTGAAACCCGCACGGCGGATCACATTGTCCAGTCGGCGTTCGCACAGCACCAGCAGTTGCTGGCCCGTGTTGCCCGCTTTCCGCGAGACATTGTCGAAGTACCGCCGCAGCTGGCACTCGCCAAGTCCGTAATAGTGCTTGATCTTCTGCTTTTCGCGTAACGCGTTGCCGTAGTTCGATGTCCGGCGCGGACGCGTGTGCATCCCCGGAGGATTGTCACGCCGCTCCATGGCTCGAGCAGCACCCCCGTTTTCGTAAATCAATGTGCCCAGACGACGATTAATACGTGCCTTGGGACCGGTGTAACGTGCCATGCAGTCATTTCTCCTATGCCGTTTTCGCTGTGCGAACGCCCTCGACCATCTCGCTCACCCCAGATTACTGACCGAAAGCCGTGGGCATACTGCGAGTAACCGACACCTGATTTTTGTCGTAGGCAAACCGACCATCATGGCGAAAACACGGCTTAGATTCAAGGGGGTAGCCGGCCAACTGCTGGGGGAACCACCCGTGGCCGGCAAGAAACCAGGGCCTTCCGGTTGGCTGGCGCGATTAGGCGAAACAAGCACAGTCATCGATTTCTGTGGGTGGCAGCGCCAGACGGCCAGCCACCGTGGCGGCAGGATTAACATCCACAGGTGGGGGGCGGCGACAGGCAGGCCGTCATTACTTCGCCGTGGCAGGCAGATTCATCGATGGCGAGAGCGTCAGGCGGGGGTGAGTGCGAGACTGTCTTGGGGGGTCTTGGGGGTCTGACCGATCGGGCTCCCACCGTGGTAGGTACTAGGCTATCGATCGCGTGCCCGGCCGCACAGACTGCCGAGATATCCAAAACCGGCGTTGTGTAATTGGACATCTAAGGATACCATGCCGCGGCTGTCCATAAATGTCCAAACTACTCCAGCTGCTCATACACATCCCATGGAACTTGGCGTGCGCGACTCGGCGCGGCTGCTGAACGTGTCCGAGAAGACGATCTATCGGTGGATCAAGCAGGGAAAGCTGCCGGTTTGCCGGGTTAACGACCAGTATCGTTTCAATCGAGCGGAGCTGTTGGAGTGGGCGGCGTCGCAGCGGGTGAACGTTTCGCCAGAGATATTTCACGAGCCGTCCAACGGTTTCGCGCCGGTGGGGCTGGCACAGTCGCTGAGCGAAGGGGGGATCTACTACCGCGTCGGGGGCGCCGACAAGGAGGCAGTTTTGCGATCGGCAGTCGCGCTCATGCCGATTCCGGAGCAAGTCGATCGCGAGTTCTTATTTCAGTTGTTGCTGGCGCGCGAATCACTGGGATCAACGGCGGTAGGAAACGGGATTGCCATCCCTCATGTGAGGAGCCCGGTGGTGATGCACGTATCACGCCCCATGATCACGTTGGCATTTCTCGATCAGCCGGTCGAGTTCGGCGCTCTGGACGGCAAGCCGGCCAAGATCCTGTTCACGCTACTGAGTCCCTCGGTGCGCGCGCATCTGCACATGCTGGCTCGGCTTTCCTTTGCACTTCAGCAGAAAGAATTCGCGGCAATCATACAATCGCAAGGATCGCGTGAAGAGATCTTGCTGGCTTGCGAAGCAATTGACCGCCGGATCACCGATCCGGCTACCGACGGCTAGCGAGACTTTGACCATGTGGCTATTTGTTGCAGGCGTTGGCCTGATCCTTGGCGGCGGGTGTGTTGGCTTGTTGGGCCGCGGCGCGCGGCCGGCACTGGTGGCGTCGAGTCTATCAGCCGTGGCCGGCAGTCTCCTGGCACTGCTCAATGCCGCGCAGGTGCTCTTCACCAGCGAGTCCGTGGAGGCCACGATTCCGTCGGCGATTCCGTTGGGTACGTGGTCGATCGGCATGGATCCGCTGTCGGCCGTCTTTGTGGTACCGATCGCGATCGTGGTGGCGGCCGCTGCGATCTACGGCATGCAGTATTTGGGCGGATCGCATTATGCTGCGCGGCGGGGGACGCTGTGCTTCTTCTTCAACGTGCTGGCGGCCTCGATGTTATTGGTCGTCACGGCTCGCAATGGCCTGTTCTTCCTCATGGTCTGGGAGGGGATGTCCTTGGCATCGTTTTTCCTGGTGATGAGCGAGCCCGAACGAGAGCCTGTGCGGCGGGCGGGTTGGACGTATCTGATCGCCATGCACATCGGGACGGCCTGTCTCTGGGTGCTCTTCCTGCTGCTAGGGCAGGACGGGGGGAGTCTGGACTTCGCGCGATTGTCGAGCGGGACGACACCGGTGGGCGTGCTGTTCCTCCTGTCGGTGGTTGGTTTCGGCACGAAGGCGGGGCTGGTTCCGTTGCACGTTTGGCTACCGGAGGCCCATCCGGCAGCGCCGTCTCACGTCTCCGCGGTCATGAGTGGCGTGATGATCAAGACGGGGATATACGGTCTCTTTCGCACGTTGGCCATTTTGGGCGAGTTGCCAACCTGGTGCGGTTGGACACTCGTTGCGATAGGCGTCGCATCGGGGGTCTATGGCATTGCCTTTGCCGCGGCGCAACACGATCTCAAGCGGTTACTGGCTTATTGCAGCGTCGAGAACATCGGCATTATCGTCTTGGGCATGGGGGTCGGTGTGTTAGGGGTGAGCAGCCACAACGGGGCGATGGCCTTCTTTGGCTTCCTGGGCGCCCTGTTGCACATTTTCAATCATGCGTTGTTCAAGAGTCTGCTTTTTCTCGGTGCCGGCTGCGTGCAATTTCGTACCGGCACGCGGGACATGAATCAGCTGGGAGGTTTGCTCAAGCGGATGCCGATCACCGGGGGGACCTTTCTGGTGGGTGCCTGTGCCATTTCCGGACTGCCGCCCCTCAACGGATTCGTTAGTGAGCTGTTGATTTGTCTGGGTGTGCTGGCGGGGCTCACGCAGGGTGATGTGACGGGGGGATTGTCTCGTGCGCCGCTCGGCGTGTTTGGGATTGGCGGACTGGCACTGATCGGTGGCCTGTCAGCGGTTTGTTTCAGCAAGGCATTTGGGAGCGTATTTCTGGGTACGGCTCGTTCGCAGGACACGTCGCTGACCCAGGAAGTCGGCTGGTCCATGTACGGCCCCATGGTGTTGTTGGCCATTCTGTGCGTGTTTGTGGCTGCCGCGGCTCCCATCTGGCCGCACGTACTGTCGCCCGCGATTGGCTGCACCGTGCCGGCCGCCGCTGTGGAGATATCGCCGGCGGTCATCGCGCAGGCCGCGTTTCCCTTGGGCCTGCTCAGCGCAAGTTTCGGCATTTTGCTGTCGATCATCGGCGCGTTGGCCTGGTTCCGCAGGCGATTGCTGAGGGGTCGGCAGGTGGCCAGCAGCGTCACCTGGGACTGTGGTTATGCCGGCAGCGTGGCACGCGCGCAATACACTCCTTCATCATTCGTCAGGCCGATCGTGGTGTTGTTGCGATTGCTGCTGCAACCGGCCGAGACCATCGAGGCGCCGCGGGATTTGTTTCCGACGACAGCCAGTTTCGCATCGCATGTCGGGGATGTATTTCGAGACCGCGTCTATCGTCCGACCTTTCTGGCCTTTGCCTGGTTCGCCTCGCAGTTGCGATGGCTCAATCAGGGCCGCATTCAGCTATACGTCTTATACATTGCGTTGACGATCTTGACGCTGTTGATTTGGAAAATGGGTTAAGTGATGGTGACGATTTCCGGGTTGGTTCAATTGGCGGTGGCCTTGGTCTGCGCCCCGCTGGTCCTGAGCATCATCAATCGGACCAAGGCGGTCGTGGCGGGGCGTCATGGCCAACCCTGGCTGCAACCCTACCACGAATTGCGGAAACTGTTGCTCAAGTCGGCGGTCTACAGCCGCACCACGACGCCGCTGTTTGTGGCGGGGCCGATCGTCGGATGTGCCGTCGGCCTGGCGGCGTTGTTGTTTCTGCCGGTTGCCGGCTCAGCAGCGTTCATCTCCTTTCCCGGTGACTTCCTGTTCGTGGCCTATCTGTTGGGGCTGGCCCGGTTCTTCACGGTTGCGGCGGCACTGGACACTGGCTCGAGTTTTGAGGGCATGGGTGCCAGCCGGGAGGTGTTTTTCTCGGCGCTGAGCGAACCAGCCCTGCTGTTGGCCATGACCACGCTGGCGGTGATCACCCAGCAATCGTCACTGACGGGGATCTATCAGCGTCTCGGGGGAACCGTGCTGATATCACCCGCCGGTCCCGCTTTGCTGCTGGTGGCGCTGGCGGTGCTGGTGGTCTATCTGGCAGAGAATGCCCGCATTCCGGTGGACGACCCCAACACGCACCTGGAATTGACCATGATCCACGAAGTGATGGTGCTCGATCACAGCGGACCGGACTATGCGTTGATTCAGTACGGGGCCTGCCTGAAGCTGTGGACGCTCGGCATGTTATTGGTCGGCCTGCTGGTGCCGCTGCGGAGCGACTGGTTTGCCGTGGACGTGGCCTGGGGAGTCGGCGGGATGGTGCTCGTCGGTCTGGTCACGGGGCTCATTGAATCCGCCATGGCTCGACTGCGACTGTTGCGGGTTCCTCAGTTTCTGATTGCCGCCTCGGTGTTGGCGACGTTCGCTCTGGTACTGGTGATGAGGTAAGCGCGCAACCATGTGGTTTGACTCAGTATTGGTATTGATTGTCCTCACCGGTCTGTGGCTGCTCGGTTCCAGTCGCTTGCTGGCTTGTATCCAGGCGATCGCGTTACAGGGATTGCTGCTGGCCATCATTCCCGTCGCATCCGCTTGGCCGCACGTATCATTCCGCCTGGCTGCGGTGGCGTCCTTCTCGTTGGTGTTGAAGGCCGCGGTCTTCCCCATCCTACTGCGGCGAGCGGTCCGGACGGCGAGCATTCGGCGTGAGGTCGAACCACTGCTCGGTTTCACGACCTCGATCCTGCTCGGGATCGGTTTGTGGGGACTCGCCGTCCACATCGCAAATCGCCTGCCGGTGGATGTGTTCCACGTGTCGGCCCTGCTGGTCCCGGTGGCCGTGTTCACAGTACTGTGCGGGCTGTTACTGATCGTCAGCCGCAACACCGCCATCATGCAGGTGATCGGTTATATCGCGATGGAGAATGGCATCTATGCCTTTGGCTGGGCCTTTGCCGTCGAGGAGCCGTTGCTGGTGGAACTGGGGGTGTTGCTGGACGTGTTTGCAGCCGTCTTCGTGATGGGCATCACGATTCATCATTTGAGCCGTGAGTTTGACAGCATTGAAACGGACCAACTGACTTCGTTGAAAGATTGACTCCATGCTCTGGCTGCTGTTGCTGCTCCCCCTCGTGTCTGGCCTGCTGGCATTTGCCATTCCCTGGAATTGGCCGCGGCGTCTGCTGTTGATGGCCACCTCGGTGGCCCATGCGGGGATGGTGGCAGTGTGCCTGGCGGAAACGCCGGCGCCCGTTTTTGGCGGCTGGATCGCGCTCGATCCGCTGGCTCGCGTGTTCCTGTTGATCACCAGTTTCTTGTTCTTGGTGGTCACTCTCTACACCATCGGTTACTTGGCCCGCGAGAGTGCCAGGCACCGGCCCGCACCCCGCCGCGACCTCCCCTGGGCCGACGCTCCCGAGGCGATTTTCACCGGCTGCTATCTGTTGTTTCTGGGTGCCATGACGGGTGTCATCGTGAGCCAGCATTGGGGACTGCTCTGGGTTGCGGTCGAGGCCACCACGTTGGCCAGTGCCCCGCTGATCTACTATCATCGCCATGCCCGCTCGTTGGAGGCAACGTGGAAGTACCTGCTCATCTGTTCCGTCGGCATCGCCTTGGCACTGCTGGGCAATTTCTTCCTGGCCGTCGCGCTTCACGGTTTGCCGGCCGGAAACATGCACTTGTCGATCGGGTACCTCGAGACGCACGCACGAGAACTGGATCCGGTTTGGCTGCGCGCGGCGTTCTTGCTGTTACTGGTCGGGTATGGCACGAAGATGGGCCTCGCACCGTTGCACACCTGGCTGCCCGATGCCCACAGTGAAGCCCCTTCGATGGTCTCGGCCTTGCTGTCCGGAGTGTTGCTCAATTGTGCGTTCCTGGCTGTGTTGCGCGGGCACTGCTTGTTAGTCAAAGCCGGGTTGGGAGAATTCAGTCAGGAATTGCTGGTCCTGTTCGGATTGATTTCCCTGGGGGTCGCGGCGGTATTCATCATTAATCAGCGCGATTACAAGCGGCTGCTGGCATATTCGAGTGTGGAGCACATGGGCATTCTGGCCTTGGGAGCGGGTATCGGTGGCATCGCCAGTTTCGGCAGCCTGTTACACGCCATGAACCATTCGGTGGCCAAGTCCCTGCTGTTCCTGGCGGCCGGCAACACGCTGGCCTGCTTCCACACCAAGTCGACGTCGCAGTCGCGCGGCCTCCGGCGCGTGCTGCCCATGACGGGCATCGTCTGGATTATCGGTCTCCTGGCGATTTCCGGATCGCCTCCCTTTGGGACTTTTCTCAGCGAATTCACGATCCTCAAGGGCATCTTGGATGCCGGTCGGCCCTGGGTGGGTGCGTTCTATCTGGCCAGCCTGTGCGTGATTTTCGTCGGCATGTCGGCGATTGTCCTGCCCATGGTTTACGGCGAGCCGATCCAGGCCAGTGAGTTGCCGACAGACTCCCCGACTGTGGCGACCGGCCCGTCAGTCACGGCGCCGGCAAGTGGCCCTGCCGAGCCGCTCTGGTCGCTGGCGCCCCCCTTTCTGCTGGCCGTTGCGGCACTGATACTCGGATTGTACATACCGCCACCGCTTTCCGAATTGCTGCAGAGTGCAGCCGCGTCGGTGGGAGCCCACTAATGCCTGACGAATCACGCTGCCGAACGCACAATGGACAGGTCTTTGCACGCGCCAGCGTACCGGTGGTATCGCTGGATCACTTTCGGCGCCACGTCTTGAGCCAAGTCGACGCGGGTGGAAGAGTGGCCGCACTTTTCGCGCGCGCCGAGTCTCCCGAGTTGTTTCACTTGACGGCGGTCATCGCGCACGATGCCGAGGCCACCCTGGAAGTCCTGGCGACCGAGGTGGCGAAGGAGTATCCTGCGCTGACGCCAGAATGCCCCCAAGTGCACCTGTTTGAACGCGAGATCTGCGAGCAGCAGCATGTCATTCCCGTGGGGCACCCTTGGCTCAAGCCGGTACGTTATCCACCACCGGAAATGGCCGGAAACGGTGCGGTCGGCGCGGCACCCTCGCTCGTAACTTGCGGTGTGGCGGATTATTTTCGCATGACGGGTGAAGAGGTCCACGAGGTGGCCGTGGGCCCCGTGCATGCGGGCATCATCGAACCGGGACATTTCCGCTTCCTGTGCCACGGCGAGACCGTCTACCATCTGGAGATCTCGCTCGGCTATCAACACCGGGGTGTCGAGCGGGCGTTGCTGGGCGGTCCAACTCGACGGACTCGCCACTATATCGAAACGCTCGCCGGCGACACCTCCGTGGCGCATGCGATGGCCTATTGTCGAGCCTTGGAGGGACTCTCCCAGACGCACGTCTCACCCCGGGCCCAGGTGGTGCGCGGGATCGCCCTGGAACTGGAGAGGATCGCCAACCACGTGGGCGATCTGGGGGCCTTGGCCGGCGATGTGGGATTTCTCCCCACGATGTCCTACTGTGGCAGGATTCGCGGCGACGTGCTCAATGCGACGGCCCTGCTCTGCGGTAATCGCTTCGGGCGCGGACTGATCCGGCCGGGCGGCGTCGCCTTCGACCTGGATGCCAAGATTGTCACGCAACTGAAGGACCGGCTGCGGAGTACGGCAAGAGACACGCACGGGGCCGTGGAACTGTTGTGGAACAGCCCGTCTGTCATGGCCCGTTTCGAGCAGACCGGCGCACTGTCGCGAACCCTCTGCGAACGCATTGGACTGGTGGGAGTCGCGGCCCGTGCCTGCGGCGTCGCACGGGATGTGCGCCAGGATTTTTCCTACGGCATCTATCGATTCGCTCAAATCCCCCTCTCCACCTGGCACTCGGGGGACGTGTTCGCCCGGGCCTTCGTCCGCGCTCTGGAGGTCCAACGCTCGATCGCCTTCATTCTCGAGCAACTCGATGCACTCCCCGCCGGCAAGTTGCTCGAAAGCGTCGGACCCCTCAAGCCACAGTCCACGGTCGTCACGTTGACGGAAGGTTGGCGCGGCGAGATCTGTCATGCGTTGACGACCGACGCCGCGGGAAAAATCGCTCACTATAAAATCGTTGATCCGTCTTTTCACAATTGGTTCGGGTTGGCCATCGCACTGCGCAATCAGCAGATCGCCGATTTCCCGCTGTGCAACAAGAGTTTCGACCTGTCGTATTGTGGCCACGATCTGTAGCGGTGAGGAAGTCATGCTGAAAGCACTTCGAGCGCGTTGGCAACAAGGCTACCACACGACCCGTTTCCCGGCGGGCCCAGCCCCCACGCTTCCTGAGCGATTCTGTGGACATCCGCGACTCGTTGGGGGCCGCTGCCCTGAAACGTGCCAGCAGTGTCTCGAAGTGTGCCCCACCCAAGCATTGTCGATCGATGCGGCGGAAGCCTCCGTGCGTCTGGACATGGGCCGCTGCATTTTCTGCAGCGCCTGCGCAGAGACCTGCCCCACCAAGGCGATCACGTTCTCGCGGGAATTCCGCCTGGCTTCCTCCACACGCGACGCCTTGATTGTCCGCGACGGCCTGGAACCGCCCAGTGTCGAGATCGACGACAGCCTCTTTCGCATTCTCGGACGCGCCCTGAAACTGCGCCAGGTGAGTGCAGGAGGCTGCAACGCGTGCGAGGCAGATACCAACGTGCTCACGACCATCGGCTGGGACTTGGGCCGGTTCGGCATCCAGTTTGTCGCCTCGCCCCGCCACGCCGACGGCCTGCTGGTCACCGGGCCCGTAACCGAAAACATGCGCCGAGCGCTGGAAAAAACCTACGAGGCGGTGCCTCACCCGAAGCTCGTCATTGCCGTCGGAAGCTGTGCCATCTCCGGCGGACCCTACCTTGACCATCCCGAGGCCCACAACGGTGTCGCCGAAATCCTACCCGTGGACGTCTTCGTGCCCGGTTGCCCGCCGCATCCACTCACTATCCTGCACGCCCTGCTGGGGGTCGTGCGTCAACTTCCCCAGCCCTTGCATGGCTCCGACCAACCGGCGCAGCCGATCGATCGGTAGTGAGACAATTGTCGGCGCTCGACAGCCAGAGCGGGAGGCTCGTCAGGATATGGTAACTCGACGTGCAAGCCCGCCGGCACTCGCGTTTCCCCTCGCTCCCTCACTTCGCGCAGGTCGTAGCACATCAGCTTTTCCTGCTCGCGGAGATAGAGCCGTCCGCCGGCGACCACCGGGTGCGCCCAACTCTTGCCCTTCTGGAAAGCGGGCTTCATCGTCCCTTTCAATTGAAACCCGTCGGGTGACGCCGCGAACATGGCGACGGTGCCGTCAGAAGATCGGAAGATAATGTTGCCATCGGCATAGACCACGCCCGCTTCACCGCGGCCGACTCCTTTCTGTCGTGTTGCTCCCCACATGACCTTGCCCGTGGCGAACTCCACACACGTGGGATACCCCCGGTCATTTCCATGGCCCAGATAAACGTGATCTCCCAGCAGAATCATGCCGCCGTGTTTGTTCTGCAGTTGGTCGCCGCCGAGGAAGTAAACCTGCTCGGCCTTGACTCCGTCGCCGTCGGGCAGGAGCTTGACGAGGCCGGCTCCCTGGTTGTATCCGGAGGCAGCGAAGACGTAGTCGCCGCGCGCGATACAGGTGGGAACATTGGCCGTATCGTTGGCCACTTCCGTGAAGCTCCAGAGGAATCGGCCGTCGCTGGCACGCACGCCGATCACGCCGCAGCCCACAAATTGCACGTACTGCTTCACGCCCGCCCCCTCGGAAATAACGATCGACGAATACGCCGCGCCGTCTTTCAGCGAACCGTCGTCAGGCAAGGCCGAACGCCAGATTTCTTCCCCCGTCATCTTGTCCAAGGCCACGATCATGGCGTCCTCGGCCCCGGGCGTGCAGAGCACCCGATCACCGTCGACCAAAGGGGATTCCGCATATCCCCACTCGGACATCATCTTGCCGCCCCAGGTTTCGTGAAACCCCTTCTGCCACTGCACGCTGCCATCCTTCGTACGAAGGCAGACCAGGCCTCCCTTCTTCTCGTCAGACGTAACGACGTACAATCGATCACCGTCGACTGTCGGTGTGCAGCGTGCCTCGGGATAAGGATGGTCGGGCGCGCCGTCGGTAATCACGCTGCTCCAGACGATCTCTCCGTCAGCTGCATTCAGCGCCAGCACGGCCTGCCCCTTCTCAAGATCTCCGGTCACATAAATCCGATCACCCACTAAGGAGATATTCGAATAACCGCTCCCAAGTCCATCCGCCATCCACAACAACTTGGGAGGTGCCGCGCTCCAATCCTGGATTAAGCCCTTGTCGTCCGCGACGCCATCGCGATGCACGCCTCGCCATTGAGGCCAATACCCGAAACCGCCATCGATCTCCGCTGCTCCGGCCAGAGGGGGCAACAGTGTCGCGACAAGAATAATGCACGGGAATACTGGCCAGAAACTTCTGAGCATTCGACGCATGGGGAAAGTTCTTTCTTCGTTGCGAGATTCCCCAATGCCAGTCGATCGAACGAGGCATGTGGGGGAACAGACCGACAGATTCGTAGCAGTAGCAGGATTGAGGCTATTGGAGTGCGGATACTACCGAGCAGCAAGGAACTGGCGGGCCTCGACCGATACGAAGCGCCCGACCACACTATCTTACTCAAAAGCAAAAAAAGCCCGCTTGCCGCCACCAACCGATTTCACGCCGGAAAAGCCCCCTTGTTCGCCAAGTCAGCCACTGCGCACAGCTGACGCCCTTTTCAGCGGACAAGGGGCATTCTCGTGCGGCTTTTCCGGCCACATGCATTAGCTCCGAACAACAGTATGAGTATCTTACGATTCGCGAGGCAGCAGGCCCTCCACAACCTCTAACCGTTCTTTCTCTTTGCCTTGTGCCAATTTGGCGCCGTCAAGCTCACCCAGAATCTTCTGGAAACTCTTGGTTAGCGTCGCGTCGTCAATCAGCCCTCGCGAGTGATAGAACTTGATCTCGGCCAGCACGGACAAGCGATCCGCAGTATCCACCGACAAGATTGCCAGGACGCGTTCTTTCACGTGCTCGGAAACGATCTCGGCTGGGAATTCTCGCAGCTTGACGCCCTTCGCCGCTTCGGCTCCCAAGTCCTTAAAGAGCGAGTCCAACGTTGCCTCAATGGGCTTTTCATCCTTGTCCTCGTCACGCTTCTTCTGGACCGCAATGTTGTTCAACGGTTTGGTCTTGGCAAATTCGACACCCTTCTTAACATCCCAGAGAACTATATTGGTCTCGTTGACGACCAAACTGGTCTTGCGATTCTCAGCCACTTCGACTTGGAACATGACCAAAACATCCAAACCTTTGTCCTGCGCCTGTTCAAGCAGCTCTTTGCTCGTTCCCTTGCCGAGTAGCGTGACGCCAAATAACTGATTGCCCCTCGCGTTCTGGGCTGCTCCCATCCCGGGCCCCGCCATACCTGGCCCCATCATTCCCGGTCCCGCCATACCTGGCCCCATCATTCCCGGTCCCGCCATTCCCGGTCCCGTCATTCCCGGTGCCCCTGCGCCGGGGACACTGATCTGAAGATCCGTTAGCCGAGTGCCTCCCGGATTCTGCGCCAGCCCTTCGCCCGAACCCGATCCTCCGGGGCTATTGGGACGCGACATCGTCGCGCCGCCGCCACCTGTCCCAGTCGCTCCGGGCTGAGGATATCCAGCCGGTGGTCCGCTGCCGCCTGTCCCAGTCGCTCCGGGCTGAGGATATCCAGCCGGTGGTCCACTGCCGCCTGTCCCGGTCGCCCCGGGCTGAGGATACCCAGCCGGTGGTCCACTGCCGCCTGTCCCGGTCGCCCCGGGCTGAGGATACCCAGCCGGTGGTCCACTGCCGCCTGTCCCGGTCGCCCCGGGCTGAGGATATCCAGCCGGTGGTCCGCTGCCGCCTGTCCCAGTCGCTCCGGGCTGAGGATATCCAGCCGGCGGCCCGCTGCCGCCTGTCCCGGTCGCTCCGGGCTGAGGATATCCAGGAGGTGGGCCACTGCCGCCCGATCCGGCCGCCCCGGGCCGTGGATACCCAGATGGTGGCCCACTGCCTGACCCTGCGGCACCAGGAGGCGTCATTCCTGGCATCGAACCGCTGCCCGGATAACCGCTGCCCGTAAAGCCGCTGCCCGGATAACCACTGCCGGGAAAACCACCGCCGGGTAAACCTCCCGCGCCAACGACACCAGTTGCAGCCGGGCGACGCGCCGCTTCCGCAAGCTGTACGAGCGTCTCACCGTAGTCGCCCGCGTCGATGCCCTCCCGCAAACGCTTCAAGAAATCGTCACCCAGTTCACCAGCCGTTTGCTTCAACAGTTCGGATTCCAATCCACTCGCCGCTCCACCCGACTGCCCGGGATAACCTCCGCCGAATCCCGAACCCATGGGTGGTCCAGACCCGCCACTCCCCATGGGAGGCCCAGGCGGGCCTCCGGCTCCCGGCATCCCCATGCCTGGGCCCGTGGAGCCACCACGGCGGTTGCCAGTATTGCCACTGCGGCGCGACCGCTCCGGCAAAGTCTGACTAGAGCCCAGCGGGTAATAACTGCCCTCATAATTCTTGGGAGTTACCGTAACATCAACGCCAATTCCCCAGCGCACGGCCAATGTTGGCCGCTTCAGTGCCGCCGCCCACCGATATTTGCCCAGCACATCACTCGATTCTTCAACGAGCGCAGCGGCAAACAAGTATTCAAAAGCCAGCTTTTCTTCACCCGTACGAGCCATCCGTTCGGCCTTCTCCGTCAACGTCTCCGGCTTCGGCTCAGGAGGTGCCACGGCGGTCCCTGCAGTACCTGCAGCACCCGGGCCCATGGTACCGGGATAACCACTGCCATATGGATTCCCGCTCCCCATCGGCGCGCCCATACCGGGCATACCACTTCCCATTGGCGCGCCCATACCAGGCATGCCACTTCCCATCGGCGCACCCATACCCGCCGAACCGCTCCCCATGGGTGGACCCATTCCCGCTGAACCGCTTCCCATGGGCGGACCCATTCCCGCTGAACCGCTTCCCATGGGCGGACCCATTCCCGCTGAACCGCTCCCCATGGGCGGACCCATTCCCGCTGAACCGCTTCCCATGGGCGGACCCATTCCCGCTGAACCGCTCCCCATGGGTGGACCCATTCCCGCTGAACCGCTCCCCATGGGCGGACCCATTCCCGCTGAACCGCTTCCCATGGGTGGACCCATTCCCGCTGAACCGCTTCCCATGGGTGGACCCATTCCCGCTGAACCGCTCCCCATGGGCGGACCCATTCCCGCTGAACCGCTCCCCATGGGCGGACCCATTCCCGCTGAACCGCTCCCCATGGGTGGACCCATTCCCGCTGAACCGCTTCCCATGGGCGGACCCATTCCCGCTGAACCGCTTCCCATGGGCGGACCCATTCCCGCTGAACCGCTCCCCATGGGTGGACCCATTCCCGCTGAACCACTTCCCATGGGCGGACCCATTCCCGCTGAACCGCTTCCCATGGGCGGACCCATTCCCGCTGAACCGCTTCCCATGGGCGAACCCATTCCCGCCGAACCGGCGCCCGTCGGAGGACCAATCCCACCGCCGCCCGGTGATTCGCTCCCACCTGAACTGTCGGACGAATCTGGCGAGGAGGTGGCGGAGTTATTTGAGCCGGCGGTGGGAGCTGCCGGCGGACCTGCTGGGGGGGCACCGCCAGCCGACGCGCCTCCTCCTCCGCTCGCCACTTGCGTGACGTTGTCGTCACTACAACCCGCTAAATTGATCACCAGTAACGCGGCAGCACTGATCGCCAGAAAATGACGCATGGGGGGACACCTCGCGGATAGGAGCGGTTTCGACGCGGAACGCCGACAGCCGTCATTATGCCAATTCTCACCGATGATGTCGAGCAACACTTGGACGCGTTTGTCTCAACATTGGGCCGAAATCCACCCGTTTCTGATGGTCGGCCGGCATGAACCAGGGCGGCACCGCGAAACGGAGAGATGATCCAGGGCTAGCTGTTCCCTTCCACGGTCCCCATGGAAATGGACGCTTTTTCAAAGAAACCTTGACTGCTCCCTACGACGCTCGATGCGCGCCAGCCAATCAGTACGTGATGGGTGGAAGAGCTAACGAGATATAAATCGAAGCGTCCGTCGGAAACTTGGCTTCCAAACTTCTGATTCCCGACGCCGCTCAACCGTCGAATTTTCAGTGGGCCACCCTTGAATCGTTCGACCGTGACGTCCTGCCACGCGGCGCCTGAAAACGCGTTGCCAATGGCCGCTTGTACTTCCTGTTCCAGCGTTTCAGCCGGCTTCTCGTCGACTTTCAGCGCAGCGAAGTACACATAAGCCGATTCCTCATTAAACGGTATTTCGTACGTGTAGGCGTACCCAGGAAGGTCGGCAAAAGGGGGCTGGGCATTGGTGTCCGCGCCCTTGAGCGACTTGGCCTTATCATCGACAAACACCGGCAAACGGAGAGATATGCCAGTTGTTTCGCCTGTTGCGGTATAGACCGCCGAGGCCTGCGCGAAAACCGCCCCGGCTCTCTCCCCCTGCGACTTGAGCGAACTGATCGTCTGCTCCATGCGCCGTTTGTACTCGCCGCCAAAACAACCGCCGCTCGCCACGCATGCTGTGCTGACGAGCAGCACGCAGACGAGCCGACGCCACGACCGGTCGGCGACACAAGAGATTTCCTGACTTGGACCCACAGGGATTATTTTCCGGGATATCACGGGGACTTCATCCTCTTTTCTGCTAGAAGTGAGATGGCTGCGTTCGCTGCCAACAGCTCACAGTTCTGCTGTCGCGTTCTTCTCAATTCTGACTCGCCAATGCCACCGCTGTCAATAAACGGTCCCGGACTCCAGCCTATGGCCCCGGAACGAATGGCGGTGGGATTTCGTCGCGACGGCATCGGAAATCGCCACGCGAGGGGTGATCCGACTCTTGAGATGGGGAACCCCCGTTGCTGACACTGCCCGTTGCCGACACTGCCCAGTTCGGATATCGCCTGGCCTGTCTCAGATGCGACCGACAGCACCGTCCGGGACGAGCGGAACGCGACACGCGCCGGGATGCCGCCCGAGTGCGCAGGGGGAAAACAGGGGGCACATCGCAGGCCTGATTTACACGGGGTGCTCGGCGGTTTAAGCTCGTTCAATCAGCCGTATGGTCGCCCCAGCGACCGTCGGATTCTGGCGGCGAGCGTATATCGGACGCCGAGAAGCGGTACGCCATGAACGAGTGCCGGATCTCGCGATCGTTCCGTTCCCTTACTTCTTACTTTTTACATTTACGATTGTGAAATTCAGCCATGCCTACGTACAAAATGCCGAAGATTCCTCAGGACGTGAAAGCAGGCAAGAACAACGTACTGCTGGTGGCCAGCGGTGATTTGCGGTTGTCCGCCAACCAGAAGTGCTGGGCAGCCCAGGCAGAGATGGAAGCGGCGCTGACAGAGGCCGTCGCCGCGAGCGGTTACAAACTGATCCGCGGACACAAATACAATCCCGCGACGAAACACGGGTTCATCAGCTCGCAACGCGAGGGGATGGAGGTATTCTCCAAGATCGACCGGACCGCGCCGCTGATTGTGGCGGAAGCGGTCTGGCAATACTCGCACCACGTTCTGTCGGGACTCCTCAGCCATCAAGGCCCCGTCCTGACGGTCGCCAACTGGTCGGGGACGTGGCCCGGATTGGTCGGGATGCTGAACCTGAATGGATCCCTCACCAAGGCCGGCCGGAAATACTCCACGTTGTGGAGCGAAGATTTCTCCGCCCCCGACTTCCGCAAGAAACTCAGCCAGTGGCTGGCGAAGGGACGTATTCAGCATCGCACCAGCCACGTCACTCCCCTGTCGCAAGCCAAGCTCGGCGCATCGGAACAGAAATTGGGGAGCATGCTGGCCGAGCAGCTGCGGCGTGAGAAGGCGATCATGGGAGTGTTCGACGAGGGGTGCATGGGCATGTACAACGCCATCATCCCCGATGAACTGCTCATCCCCGTCGGCGTGTACAAGGAGCGATTGAGCCAATCGGCTTTGTACTATGAGACGACGCAGGTGAGTGACGAGGAAGGGCAGGAAGTGCGTGAGTGGATGGAACAGCGTGGCATGACGTTCCACACCGGACCGAATCACGCGGAAGACTTGACCGACGCCCAGATACTGACGCAGTGCAAGATGTACATTGCCGCGATGCGCATCGCGGATGATTTCGGCTGCCATCTCATCGGCATTCAGTACCAGCAGGGTCTCAAGGATCTGATGCCCGCCAGCGACCTGGTGGAAGGGACCTTGAACAACACGCTGCGACCGCCGGTCAAGAGTCGCGACGGCAAACGCATCTTGTATCGCGGCCAGCCGTTGCCCCACTTCAATGAAGTGGATGAATGTGCCGGGCTCGACGCCCTGATGACCTACCGAGTACATAGTGCCATGGGGCAACCGGTCGAGAATACGCTCCATGACGTGCGCTGGGGCGACTGGGACGCTTCCGGCACCACCGACGACTACGTCTGGGTGTTCCTCATCAGCGGCTCTGCTCCCCCCGCACATTTCGTTGGCGGCTGGAAAGGAGCTTCGAGTGAAAGACAGCCGGCCATGTATTTCCCCAACGGCGGCGGAACGCTGAAAGGCATTTCCAAGCCGGGCGAAATCGTCTGGTCACGCATCTTCGTCGAGGACAATTCGCTGAAGATGGACTTGGGCCGCGCCGGCGTCATCAAACTGCCGGAAAGCGAGTCGCAACGGCGGTGGGAAGCCACTACGCCCCAATGGCCTATCATGCATGCCGTCACCTACGGTGTCTCGCGTGACCAGTTCATGGCCAAACATAAGAGTAACCATATTCAGGTGGCTTATGCCAAGACTGCCGAAGATGCTGACCGAGCCGTGATGGCCAAGGCCGCCATGGCCCAGGCCATGGGCATGGAAGTCGCATTGTGTGGCACGAAAAAGGATGGTGCAGGCTGGGACTAGCCGGTGTTGCACGAGCGATGCGACGCGCCAGGGACGCGGTTGTTTCGCCCGATCGCCCATCAAGAAGCACACAGCCCCCGATCGTTTCACGGATCGGGGGCTATGAGCAAACTTCGCGTTACGGTCACTGCCCAATGAGAGTCGGACAGCTCCCGGGCTAATCCCACTTAGTTGCAGCCACAGCTGGGCTCAGCACCGCAGGTCGGCTCGCAACCGCAAACGGGCTCGCAGCACTTCTTGGCGGCGCACTTGGCTCGCAAACGAGCCAACAGGCCCACTCGCGGTGCACAGCAGGGATCACAAGCGGGCTCGGCGCCACAAGCTGGCTCACAAGCAGGCTCGCAACCACAAGCGGGCTCGCAGCACTTCTTGGCGGCGCACTTGGCACGCAGACGAGCCAACAGGCCCATGCGCGGTGCACAGCAGGGATCACAGGCCGCTTCGCAACCACAAGCTGGCTCGGCGCCGCAGGTGGGCTCGACGCCACAAGCTGGCTCGCAAGCGGGCTCGCATACCGGCTCGCAGCACTGCTTGGCGGCGCACTTGGCACGCAGACGAGCCAACAGGCCCATGCGCGGTGCACCGCAGGGATCACAGGCCGCTTCGCAACCACAAGCTGGCTCGGCGCCGCAGGTGGGCTCACATCCGTTTCCGTTGTGACGGAACAGTCCGGCCTGAGCACTCGAAGTGCCGACCAAACAGAACAGGCCAACCGCCATCACGGCGGGAAGAAAAATACGACTCTTCATTGGGAGGGCTCCTAGGGTCGAACAAACACGTGTTAAATCGCAACTCACTCTGCACCCAGCCGCCGGCCCCGCGTGTTTTTTTTTGGTCGGCGGCCTGGCGAAGGATTTTGCAAAGATGCCAGCAAGCCCAACTTGCTGATTGCTTGGGAACGTATCGTCTACCGATGTTACCGTGCTTCACCAAACATTACATATCCCTGACTTTATCCATCCGCCCAGATCCGGAATTTCGTGCGAGCGCGACTTTGACGGTTGCTCCAAGTACGCTCGCTCGTTTCCGGCGTCTCCAATTCCTTCAGCCGGTACATCCTGCCGTTTACGGCGCAGTCGAGTTTGTGGATTGCATCGATATCGCAGAATAGTCTAACTGGGAAAACTACCGCATGCGTAGGGGGGATACCCCGTAAAATGGCAAAAAATCCTGACTATTAACCTGCAACCCAGTCATGCTACCCGCAGTTGGGTGCCGCCGTTTGACAGGAGGCCACCGATTCGGGCCAGTCCGGTAACTCGAAAATGTCCCATCGCAAACGAAAGAAACGGCCGGTTTCGGTGTAGCTGGCCGCCCGCACTCGGAGGGTCTCAAGCCGCGGGCAGCGGAACGATCAGCAGGGCCGCAACTTCGCGAAACAACTCTTCGGGGGGGGCACTGATCACCCTTATTAATTCCCAGTGTTGGCTGTCTAGTTGCGCTGTGACTGGTGGTGGGGAGGATATCAGGGTCGTTGTCGCCTTGTCAGCCACCAGGTGACCACCACCCTGAGGAGACTGACCACGACAAGGAACAAAGTCGGGACGGCCACGCACAGGAGGACAAAGACGAAGTGTGCGCCACGGTCTCCGCGCAGCGCCCGAGTCAGGTATGCCAGCGGGGCACCGACCGCAGTCACGACGGTCATGACCAGCATCAGTTTGCCGAGTCCGAATTGCAGGCCATATCGCGACGGTTGGATGGGCCCGGACGCCGGGTCATGCTGTCGGTTGGATGGGTGTGGACCCGGAGAGGACTTCAAGGCAATCGCTCATTTCGTACGGCAGGGAGTATGGGTTGCCCGAACCGTTGTGCCCGTTGTGTGTCGATCGCAGAACGCGCCCGCAATTTGGCAGATTTTAGCGGTTAGTGCGAGTCTACGGCGGCGTTGGCAACGACATTCCAGGTCCCTTTCGCAGGACCACTTCGTTATGCGCTCAAGCTCAGCGATTCCTTCAATATTCCCGGTTGTGCCGCCGATGATCTTTTTAACAGCATCGGTTGTGTTTGCGCCCTGCCATTACGCAAACCCCCAGCCGGATGGTCGGTTTCCGCACACTCACCCCGGCAGATACCGAGTCCGACCCAGACATTGCAGCAGAAGGAATGAATCCGATGAAACGTGTGTTGCTTCTCCTGGCGTTTGTGAGCCTGGCGAGTATTGGCTGCCAAACCCATGGTCAACGGGCCAAGCACAGCTGTCAAAACTGCGGACCAGGCGGTCACGGCCAGTATGCGGCCTGCGGCCAGGGATGCGGCGTTCAGAATTCCGCCGATTTCGTCCCGCAGATACCGCACCGCTATGCTCAACAAACCGAGCCATCGGGACCACCCTCCGGCGCCTACGCCTATCCCTATTACACAACCCGCGGGCCCCGCGATTTCTTCCTCGACAACCCTTCGACAATCGGCTACTAGTCCTCCATCCGCCACGGTAGTCCCGGCCCGAAACACGATTCTGATGCTCGCTCGCCAAGGTGGGCACCGAGTTGTGTTTCGGGCCTGTCCGTTGACGAGGAGCTGCTCGCTTCCACGTCATGGCTGCCGGCGTGACCATCGTGAGGCGTTTGTCACGGGCGGTATTCTGCCAATTCCGAGCTCGTCACTGCTTCACGTCGGACGCTGCGCCGGTGGTACCCGAGACGGGCTCGCCGAGCGAGCGGGGCCAGTAGTCGGGCGGCGGCGGGGCGTCACGTTTGCCGTCGGGTCGAATGTGATCGAGCAGAGCTTCTTTCTGTTTGTCGTATGCAATCTGACCATTGACAATGGTCCAGCGGACGAGGGTCATGTAATGCAGGAGATCGCCATCGACGATGACGAAATCCGCGTCCTTGCCTTCTTCGACCGAACCGACGCGGTGATCGACACCGAGAATCCGTGCGGCATCGATCGTGATCGCGCGCAACGCCGCGTCCGCGGGCAGTCCACCGCGGACGGCGAACGCCGCTTCCAATGGCAAGTGCATCAGATCCCGACCGGCGATACCGCCCAATGAGATGCGCGTGCTCAACGGGACCACGGCAAGGGGCACACCGTGCTGGGCGAGAATGCGGGCGTTCTCGATGGAGGACCCGTTGAGTCGATTCACGTCTTCGTTGCGATCGAAGCGGACGCGCGGGGTGATCATGGCACTGGCGCCGGCCCGTGCCATTTCGGGTGCCACAATCCAGCCTTCGTGGGCCCCGCGCAACACCAGTTGGAAACCGTACTGTTGAGCCAGTTCGGTCAAATCTCGCAGCTGATCCGCCGTGTTGGCGGTGGCCACCGCCGTCGTCTCATGTCGCAGCAGCTTCAACGCGTGTTCATAATCCCCTTTGAGCCAGGCCTTGTCCGGTTCCTTGGCCGCGGGATGCTGGGGCTTCGCGAGTTCATACTGCTCGAGGTCCCGGATGTACTGTCGGACACGGTCCAGTGTGCCACGCAGCTTCTGGCGGTCGCTCGGGTTCTGCCGGCTATAGGTGATTGAGTAGAACAGGTTGCGTTTGAGTACGTGATCTTCCAACGTGCCATAGGACAGCTTGACCGCCGTGTTGCCTGAGACGGCGGTGGTCACACCGCCGGCCAATCCCAGCGTCAGGTAGAGACTAAAGGCATCCGTGCTGTCCTCTGGCGGTTCTGCACCGACGAGTCCCTCGCTCTGTACGGCCACCAGTCCCGGATAGAGATGAAATCCTTGAGCGTCGAGCTTTTCGGCTTGTTCGGGAATCACAACATTGTGTCCCAGTGCGATGATCTTGCCGTTCTTGCAGAGCACCGTGGAGCCTTCCAGCGTGGGTCCCGAGACGGTGTGCACGGTCGCTCCGGTAACGGCGAAGTACCGGTCGTCGGGCTTGTCCGCCTGCGCGTCTCGCTCGTCCCGCGGCTGAGCGGTTGCCGGGTTCGCCTCGGTCTGTCGTTCCCGTCGGCGCGACGGTCCCGGCGGTTGCCATGGCTCCTCTGCCGACGCCGGCAGGGAAACCAGCCACAAGCCGGTCAGGCAGATTCCGAGCCACCCGAGCGTGGATTGGCGCATTTTGTTCATTTCTGGGACTCCCATACGATCTGCCCCAGCGTCATGACTCGGACGACCTTGGTAGTAGGGACCAGCGGATCACCGTCGAGAAAAATCAGATCCGCCTCTTTGCCTTTCTCGATCGAGCCGAGACGTTGATCGATTCCGAGCATTTCGGCGGGCCGCAGCGTCAGTGCCTGGAGTGCCTCCTCGCGCGGCAAACCGGCCCGCACGAGGTCCGCGATCCGCACCCAATGTTGTGCCAACCCGGAGGGGGAATCGCTCTGCGGCAGTAACGCGATTTTGCAGCCGGCCAGGGCGAGTTCACCGGCCAGGTTGAAACGGGTCGCCGTGTGAGGCAACGTCCCAATCCCCGTGGGCAGCAGCACGAACGCCTTCCTGGCTCCCAGCTCCGGCAGCACGTGTTTCATATCGGAGTTGTAGCCGCCCAGGAGGCAGAGGGCCGACCAGGGGAGTTCCGGCGCCCGGTCGAGCACGTCTTCGAGGTGCAGGTAGTCGGACGCGGAGTTCAGTTCGTACATCAGCGGAGTTCCCTTCTTGTCACGAATCCACTCCACGATGGGCACGACCGTCGGATCGATCGGCGGCGGAGTGAACTCCTCGGGCTTGCTCGCTGCCGGCGTCTGTTCGTCTTTCTTCTCGGGCGAGGGGGGGACCACTTTTTTCTCCGGCGTCCCTTCCTCTTTCTTCTTTTCCCCGTCCGGTTGCTGGCCTTCCGGGACGCTGTCAGACTGCTTGTCGCCGGCCGTCTTCGCCTGCTTGGCCGCCTCCTCTTCCTTCGTCTTGGCCTGCTTCGCTTCCCATTCCTTGCGCGCCTTTTCCACTTTCTCGATCTCCTGTCGAGCTTTCGCGATCGCGTCGCGAAGGATTTTCTTGTCGCGCGCGGGACTGGTCATCGTGACCCGCAGATAGCCGGTTCCCAGCTCTTGTTGGTCGGCGGGTCCAGCGAGGCGGTAGATCGCTCCCACGCCAGGCACACCGGTGCCTTCGGGAAAGAAACAGACGGTGGTGAAGCCCGCGGCCAGCAGCGGCTCGAAGTCCATTTCGCGTACATAGATTTCCTTGGCCGCGGACATGTCAGCGTGCAGGCCGGCCCGCGTGTAGCCAGGCAGTTGCCAACGCGTGCGAGGATGGATGAGACCGGGCATCACCACTTCCCGCCGGGCATCGATCACCTTGGCCGTCCGCGGATATGACAGGTCTTTACCCACCAATCGGACATGGCCATTGACCAGCACGATGTCGACATTTTCCAGATCCGGGCCCGCCATGGTCAGGACACGCCCCGCCCGGATCACCAGGAACACTTCTTCCCCAGGGCCTTGCGCGCGGGCAGCGGACAACCCGATCATCGCCGTGGCCAGGGCCGTCGCCAGTAGCTGGCCAAGCGACCGTGCCGGTCCTCGAAAAGCGGTGGGCATGTTAGAACCTCGTCGTGACAGGAATCGGCACATCAAGTATCGCGGCAGTCGCATCAGCTCGCGCCGACTCGACGCCCCGCCGCGTTAGAATCTTCGCTGCTCGCTCGCATCGTATTCGATGCGGCCGTTGATCATCGTCATTTCGCAGGAGGACCGGGGGTCGACCGGATCGCCGGTCCAGAGCCCCAGATCCGCATCCTTGCCCGTTTCGATCGAGCCGACTCGATCATCGATCATTAAGGTCTCGGCGGCCACGTGTGTCAGGCCACGCAGCGCCGCGTAGGGATCCCAACCGAAATGGCACGCCATCGCCGCCTGGTACGCAACTTCTTCCTGTGGTAACACGCCGGCGTCCGTGTTCACTCCCAGTTGCCGCACGCCGCCGTGCCACCAGCGGGCCGCGTGTCCCATGATTCTCCGCTGCTGGCTATCGAAATAGATCTGGCGGGGACCGTTCGTGATGTAGACGTCCTTCTGTTGGACCACCAGCGGCGCGGTCTTGTAGCCGTCGAACGTACCGTGTCCGATGACCACACGAAGCTGGAGCTTGCTCGACAGCATATCCAATGTCGACATGATCACCTGGTACATCTGCGTATGCACCAGGGCAATCATGCGGCGCCGAAAGACGTCCCGGAAGTCGTGCCAGAAGAGGTCGAAGACCGGTTCCTCGCGCGTCTCGCCATTTTCGAAGCGCTCCCACGCTTGATGATAGGCCAGGGCTTTCTGTAGCGTCTGCCGCAGGTTGTAGTACATGAAGGTGCGCCCCACGCCATACCAATAGCGCTCCGGGTTTCCCGCCTGGGCAACCTTCAGGCAGCCGATTGCGCGGATCACCATGTCGTCCACATTCTTGCCGCCCAA
The DNA here is from genome assembly GCA_963802295.1 of uncultured Planctomycetota bacterium. GTDB lineage: Bacteria > Planctomycetota > Planctomycetia > Pirellulales > Pirellulaceae > JAJRVM01. Next base: position 659,965 of record CAWDIM010000029.1, read on the forward strand.
CTTGGCCAGCGTACCGAAACCGCTCAGATTATTGCCGCTTCCCGGCAACATCAAAACCGTCGTCACACCACCCGCCCTGGCACGCCGGTTGTTCTCGCTCTCGGGTTCCAGGGCTTCCACCGTGCGGAGGCCCGGGTTCGTCAGGTAGACATAGTCGTGCAGATCCGCCATGGCCCCGGCACTGTGATTGTGAGGTTCAATGAGGCCGGGGACGAGCCACAGGTGCGGCCGCTCGATCAATCGATATCCGGCCGGGATCGGCAGGTCGCGGGCCAGTCCCACCTGTTCGATCTTGCCCTCGGCGACCAGGACCACGGCATTGTTGAGGACTCGCTGCTGGCGATCCATCGTCACGACTTTGCCGACCCGGAAGGCCACCGGCCCAGACGGCGCGACCGAACCGGTCGTGGACGGTGCTGGAGGTGGTTGCTGGGGCGGTGACGGTTGAGCCGTGCAGGTGGCGCGTCCCATTCCCGCCAGAAAAACCAGGGCCAATATCGTCAATCGCCAGCATCGTCCGGCGATCCGCAACCCGCTGCAGCGCTGCGCCTTCATCGCGATATCTCCTGTCCGCGGACTACCACTCCCACGACCTGGCCGGCATCCTGGAAAGGGTGGCCGTTGAAGATGGCCAGATCCGCATCCTTGCCCGGTTCGATCGATCCCACGCGGTCGTCGATCTTGAAAGCTTGTGCCGCATCGATCGTCAGCGCGGCCAAGGCCTTGTCGGCATCCAGCCCTTGCTCGACAGCGTACAGGACCGCGGCCGGCAGATTCCGCGCTCCGTCCTCCACGTTACTCTGAAACACAATGGCCACACCCTGGCGAGCAAGATCGTCCGCCTGCAGATAGTCCCGATAATGGCGCGAGCGGAGCATGGTGGGGGGGAGGATCACGGCCACTTTCTTGTCAGCCAGGCGGCTGGCGTGAACGGCCGCTCCCTCGCCGTGCAGCAGCGTGACCGGCAGCTGGTGCTTGTCGACAAGCAGGTCCAGCACCTCGCGGATCTGGGCCGGCGTCGACGCTTTCACCACGACGGGAATTTTCTTTTCCAGCAGTGCCTTGAGCGGCTCCAAAGCCGGGTCCACTTTGGGGGGCAAGGGACGCCCATCCTTGCCGTGCAAGCGGCGCTGAACGACCTTGATTTCCACCGGGCTCTTGTCGCTGCGACGTCCTTCCAGCGGGAACGTGAACTGCTGCACCGAGACGGTGCCGCGCAAGTGATCTTCCTCGGCCAAGTCGGCCTCGATGGCCAGCGGTCCAGGCGATTGCGGATGATTGACCTCAGCCACCAGTGACAGATGCTTGCCGGCAAACGTTCCCGAAGCGGTGCCGGTAATCCCGACGCTTGACGCCACAATCCGTCCCTGGACATTCGCGTTGATGAGTTGCATTTGCAGCGTTAGTTTCACTTCATCGCCTAGAGGTGTGCCGCGCACCACGATCTCCCAGGTGCCGGTGATGGGGTCCGGACCCTTCGTTTCCTTGATCTCCTCTTGCTTCGGCTGGTCACTCGTAGGGACCGGCTCGCCCTGCTTCTGTTTCTCGAGAAACTCCTTCAGCTGCTTGTCGTAGTTGGTCCACGCGTCGAGGTACTTCTGGCCCAGGGCCAGCGTCTTGCCGAGCGTTTCGGCAACGGCCAACGGATCGCTTTCGCTGACGTCCAGCAGCACCGACACCGGGTCCCTCACGACTCGGTCAGCACGCCTGTTACCGGCGGTCTTGATGGCGGCCAGGGGAGATCCGGTGGCTGCGGCAGCGTACGGCGCGACGAGCACCGTGGTAATGCCGGCTCGGCAGACACGCAGATCGGTCACATCCGCCGCGCCAAAGAGTTTCGAGAGCCGCAGCGAATTGTCCACGGCCGTGCGATCGCCACTCAGGCCCAGATGGCTGAATCCATCAATGAACCCGGGCGAGACAAAACCGTCGGGGCCGGCGTCGATGACGCGGGCGTGGCGCGGGTGTGGGACGCTCGTGCCGACGGCCACAATTTTGCCCTGTTCGATCAGAATCTCGCCGCCGTGAATCCGCACGCCCGGCTTCGCCCAGATGACGCCTGCCTTGATCACCAGGCTCTCGCTGTCGGGAGCCTGAAAGACCGATCGGCCGTTGATGAACACACGGCTGACGTGGGAACTGACATCCAGCGGCAGGCCGGTCAGGACCAGCAAATCGGCATCCTTGCCCGGCTCCAGACTCCCCACTCGACCGTCGACCCCCAAAATCTCCGCCGGCAGTCGGGTAATCGCTTCCAGAGCCTGCCGGGGATCCAATCCTCGGCGACTGGCTCGCACCGCCAACAGCCGAAGATCGCCAGGCGGGGCATCGGGACCGGGTGCCAACGCCATCTTCACTCCTTGCAGAGCGGCGAAATCGCAGCGATCGATCGGCAGCGCGGCGGGGTCGACCCCCACATCTCCACCCGGCACCCGAAACAAATCGCGCGGCTGGAGAACCAGCGGCAATTCCGCCGCACGCAGCGACTCCGCCACGCGATCGGCCTCGGCCCCTCCCACGACATATCCGCTCCGCTGCCAGTCGCGCAGAAAGTGCACGGCACCCAGCAGATCGGCGGCCCGCTCGGCATGGACTCGCAACGGCAGTTTATCGTTCCAGACATGTGCCAAGGCCCGGCCATGAAAATCCAGCGGTACTGCTGCCTGCGGATCCAACGCGGCGCGGACCGCTTCCTCCAAAGCCAGAAACTGCCCCATGCGTGACGAGGGACGCTGACGTTCCGACGCGGGAATCGCTACGTCGGCCGACGCGGGGAATGAATAGGTCACATCCAACGGCGGTTTGGGAGCCCCCAGGTTCACCGATAGATCAGCCGCCTCACGCACGATGCGCTCGGTCGCACTGCCGCCCAATTTCACCACCGCTCCCTGGCCGGTGAGCAACCGGTGCCGGCCGGGGTTCAGATGCACGGTCGTAACACCATCGGCGAGGGCCCGCGAATAGTCGTGATAACGATCGAAGGCGTCCACGGCCCGGTAACCGGCGGCCATCGATTCGTCTCCCTGATGCGCCGCGGCCAGATCGCAAGCCGCCGCGACCAGTCCCGGTACCACCGTACCATGCGGAAAATCGAGGATGGGAAGGTCAGGCGGGATGTCCACATCCGCACCTACGGACACGATGCGACCATCACGCACCACGATCACACCGTTGGTGATTTCCCAGGGCAAGTCGCGTGCCACGGGCATGATGCGCCGGGCGCGGAGGACAAAGGACCCTAGGTCAGCGGATTCGTGCTGAGCCTGGATGGCAGGACACATGCCGAGCGTGAGCACGGCGACGCAGATCATGCGAGCTGACTTCACGGGCATCATGATTCCTCCCCGCCCGGGACTTCCGGCGGCAACTTCTGCGCGGGATCGTCGGTCTTCGGCGGCTCGGGGACCGGCTTATCGCCGGGCGTTTCCTGTGCCGGCTCTTGGGCCGCCGGCGGTTCCTTGGCTGCGGGCGGCTCTTCACTCTTCGGTTTCTGTTCGGCTTCCCGTTGCTGTGCGGCCGCTTGCTCCTGTCGCTTCGGCCTGTTTCCGCTCCAGGCCCAGCAACTTCTCGAGACGCACGTCGAGGTGGCGGTCATAGGCCAAAATGCCCCGGATATAGGCCTTCTCCACCCAACTGTTGAAATCGAGCGGATCACCGCTCATGACCACGATGTAAGCCGCCTTGCCCACCTCCAATGATCCGAGCTGATCGGCCACACCCAACAGGCGGGCGGGATTGAGCGTGATCGCTTCCAGGGCGGCTTGCCGTGGCATGCCGTGCCGCACGCAACGGGCCGCCTGGTATCCCAAGTACTGCTCACCCAGCGAACCACCGTCGTTCGGCTGCAGGGCGAACAACAACCCGGCCGCGTGGATCACCTGGGGCACAAACGTCTCGCGCAGCTCGCCCGTGATGGGATCGCGTTCCTGATGCATCAGCTCGGCCGACAAGACGACGGGCCGCCCACACGCCTTCAGTTCGTGCACGGCACGATACGCGTCCGTCCCCAACACGAACACGGTCTGATCGAGAAAGCCGTTGTCCTTGGCGATCTGGATGGCTGGAGCTACATCGGTCGCCGAACCACAGTAGATCCAGGCAGCCAATCGCCCTTGGGTGAGCTGGAAGAGCTGCCGATGCTGGTCGTCACAATCCTGGTCTCGTATCAGCAGGCGACCCAGTTCCCGGGCCTTGTCCGGACCGACGATGGTCCCCTTCTCCTCTTCCTTGAGGTTGGCTTCGTAGCGTGCTTCGGCCAGTTCGCCGAGATACTCGTCGAGTTCGAGAAACGTCTCGCGCAGCGTGGCCAACTGGCTCATGCGATCCAATTGCGATTGCGGACTGGTACTCAGCTTCAGCGCCAGCGCCGGACGGATTGTCATCTCGTCGGGTGTACGGCCGATCGGGTGGATCAAACGACTTAGTGCCCCAATCACACAGCTGTTGCCTTGAATCAAATGGATGCCCAGAACCCCCTCGCGCAAGGCCGCTTCAAAACTCTCACTCGACGGATCCATCGCGTCATAAACGTCCAGATAGGGAACGACCGGCAGGCTCTCGTTGGGTCGATCGAGCCCCTGCCAGAAGTGAGGGGAGATCAGTCCGGGCAGCAGGACCTTCCCGCTGACATCGACCACCATTGCGTCGTAGGGAATTTCCACGTCTTTTCCCACGGCCGTGATCTGGCCGTTTTCGATCAGCAGGGTCCCCGTATCGATTTCGGGACCCACCACCGGGATGATGCGGCCTCCCTGCAATGCCACTTTCGATGGTGGAGCTGCCTGGCTCTGGACACCGAGCAACCCGATCAGGACTGCCACTGTCACGGCTCGCCTCTTGTTCACCCGTACGTCTCCCATATCAATATCCCGAGCGCATGTGCGCCCGAACTGCGGGTTCATTCGCACACCGAATTGCTTGGCATCCTTTGCCGAGCAGTTCGGCGGGCAGGGTGCCGACCGGCCAGGTTTCCCGCAGCGCGGGAGAGGAACCCGACCAATCGCCTGCCCGTTTCGGACGGCCCCATCACCGACCATCCATCACCAATTCGCCGTCGATCATCACCGCCACGATGCGCGAAGCAGCCGCCAACGGCTGCTCGCTCCAGACCACCAAATCCGCTCGTTTACCCGTATCCAAAGTACCGATCTCGCCGCTCAAGCCGAGCAATTGCGCGGGCCATTGTGTCACTGAGCGCAAGGCCTCGTCGAAGGTCACGCCAAATCGCTCGGCAAACATAGCTTGCCGCGCGAGTCCATCCTCTTCGCGATATTCCTGTGCGCTGAGGGCCACCGGGATGCCGGCGTCGAGCAGGGCCCGCATGGTGAAGTACCGGGCACGCACGGCATCGCCGCGGGCACGGCGTCCCCCGGCCGGTTCATCGATCGGGCCGAAAATCACCGGGATCTGGCGGGCCTTTAACTCTTCAATACAGAGATACGCCTCGGTCGCGTCCTCCAAAGTAAAACTCAAGCCAAATTCCTCGGTCAGCCGAAGAGCCGTCAGGATGTCGCGTTGAATCCGTGCCTGCATCCGTAACGGCACTTTGCCCGCGAGAACGTCCGCCAGTACCGCCGTCGCTTCCGGACTCGCGGTGTCCGCTCCGTAGGCTGTTCCCCCCTGTTCGCGGCGTCGAGCATCGTAGAACGCCTTGCGAATCACCCATACCAGACCCATGCGGGAATTCGGACGCCGCGCATACATGGTGGCGGAATTGCGAGACGGCGTGTTGTTTCTCGATCCCACGTAGCTCGGTTCGGATCCGACCGTGGCTTTGACGGCCGCTGCCGGCACCAAGACGCGGCGGTCGCTCGGTCCGTCCGTATGCACGACGGCGCCGCGAGCCGCAATGACGGCCGAGGCGTCGGGCGATGCGTAGACAGTTGTCACTCCCCCACGCACGAGTCGATCGAAATCCCCGGATGCGAAATTCAGACTGTCAAGTACGTTCGTGTGGGGGACCACTTCCGAGCTTTGATCGTTCACCATGTCGGTCGGCCGGATGCCGATCGCCAACGCATCGTGGTCCGGATCAGGGAACTCTTCGTCAACATGCATCGGCAGACTGCCGTCCGTCGGCGGACCCGCATTGGCTGGGTCCGGCGCGGCGGGCTGAGCATCTGGCACTGGGTCCGGCTCGACGCCGGTGCCGCTGCCGGCCGTTCCTCCGGTCAACGCATCGCGAAGCGGGCCCTTGCGGCTCGGTGGAACAAGACTGGTGGAGCCAATGCGCGCATTGGCGTCGATCAGCCCCGGCGTCACACTTCCCGGCCCCATGTCGAGAACCGTGGCCCCTTCGGGGACCGCCAGGTCGCTGCCGACACCCGTGATCCGTCCGTTTTCGATCAACACGACGCCCTGCTCGACCACGCGCCCGTCACCGACATAGATCTTGGCCGCTTTGACGGCGAGTACGGGAGTTGCCGCACGTAGCTCGGTTGGCCCCACCACGGCCAGCAGTACAAACGCCAAGCCGATGGAAATGCCCGGCCGTTGCGGCCTGCAACCGCGATGGATGGCGAGCATGGACCGCGTCAGCAAGTGGACTACAGAGTACTTCACGGCTGTTCTCCCGCCACCGTCGCCAGTTGGTTTCGCGTGCAGTACACGCGTTGGCCCCGCACATAAACTTCCAGTACGCGGGCATCCATTCGCAGGGGATCTGCCGAGAACACAACCAGATCGGCATCTTTGCCGGGCGCGATACTACCGATGCGGTCCGCCACGCCGGCAACTTTGGCTGGTGCAATCGTGATGGCCCTCCGCGCCGCAGCCGGATCCATGCCATGCCGAACGGCCAGGGAGGCCGTCAACCGAAGCGCGTCCCGGCCCGTCACCGGGAAGCCGGCTCGAAAGGCCACCTCGCCCCCTCCCTCGGCCAGCGTCGCCGCGCCCAACAGTTCGCGACGGCTCGTCTCCATGGTATAGGGTCCCAGGACGACTGGCGCGCGAACGCTTCGCAGGTCGTCTACCACATCCAGGGCGTCTTGCGAAACGACCAGGCCAAAGTGTTCACGAACATCACCCAGAACGAGCTCCATGGCCGCCACATCTTCGCCGGTGGCACAAGCGATCCACGCATCAAGCTCCCCTCGGACGGCGGCAGTGAGGCGAGGATGGGCCGAGCCAGCCCGCGCCTGGGCCAAGAGTCCTCGCAGTTCGTGCATCGCGCCGCCGCGCGACGTGGGTGCGCGGTCGGGACGCCACACCCCGTCACCAAAGGCCAATAACAGTGGTCCATCTTCCCGCAACATGTCCAGTCGCCCGTCTGGCACGTGCGTGCGCACCGTGACGCATACGCCACTCACCAGGTTCGTGGCCGCCGGCCCCACCATGACCGCCGTGATGCCTGCTTCCAACGCGGCGCGAAAGTCGCGGTGGCTCGGATCGAGAGCCCTGGCCGGGCTGGCGTCCGGATCAACCGTCTGGGCATCCTCGATCGCCTGTCCCACCACGCCAGGTAAAGCGAATAGCTCCAAGAGGCCCGGACAGATGACACTCTCCGGTGGCAATTGATGCAGCGGCAAACCGTCGCCGTCCGCTTCCTGGCTGACCCGCGTGATCCGCCCGGCCCGCACGACGACCGTCATGCGGTCCTGCAATGTCCCGTCGGGCTGCAGCAGTCGACCGACCAACACCACGGTGCCGGAGTCGGATTCGGCCGTATCCTCTGCCGGCCGGCCGAACGCGGGAAGAACGCATCCCACGCCGCCCAGCCAGAGAATCAATAAGCTCCGTACGATCGTCACTTGGCTTGTCCTTTCCCGCGTTGGCCCCCGGCAGGTCGTTCCAAACTGGTTTTTTTCGCGGTCAACGTGTGCGGGACAAAGTCATCCCGCTTCCGTTCAGGCCTGTTTTAGTCCACAGATGAATAAACCTGCTGGCCGTTGATGAACACGCGCAGCACTTGGGTGGCCGGATCAAGCGGATCGCCCGACCAGACAACCAGATCCGCCAACATTCCCGGGCGCAGCCGCCCGATCTGCTCGTCGACTCGCAGCACGCTCGCGGCGTCCGCCGTGATGACCCGCAAAGGATCGCGCCCCGCTGCATAGGCCGTCGCCAATTGCGCATTGAAAGCCGTGAAACGCGCTCGTTGCGAGGCGCTCGCTCCACTACCTACGACCCACGGTACGCGGGCGGCGTCCAACAGTTGTCCCGGGCGGTTGGCGGCCCGCCGATGTACATCGTTGCGAGCCATCCCCGGCAGATCCATCTGGCCCAGAATTACCGCAGCGCCGGCGTCGGCAATCTCGCGGGTCACCAGGTGCGCCTCGGTCGCTCCCTCGAGAATCAGTCGGAGGGAGAACTCCTCGGCTAACTCCAGGGCGTTGAGAATATCACTGGAATGGTGGGCGGCGACGCGCACCGGCATCTCGCCATCCAACGCCTGCAGGATCAACTCCAACTTGGGATCGCGCCGCGGACGGCGAGGTTTCTGTGATTTCTCGCCGGCACCCGCCTGGCCCGCAACCTTCGTTTCGCTCGCGCCCTCTTCGGCGGCCGGGGCTCCGGGCGGCGGCGACGGAGCCTTGGGCTTCTCGGCCGGAGTCTCTTGAGGCGTCGCCTTCTGCGCTGCCTGCTCCTCCAGCTTCCTGGTGTACTCGGCCAGATCCTCCTCGTACCCCTCCAGGCTGCGCCGATACTCGAGGGCATCCCGAAACGCCTTGCGCACACTCTCCAAGGTCTTCAATCGCGTGACGGCAGTGGCGTGGGACGCCAAGTCAACACAGAGAGCCGCTTCGCTTTTCAGGACTTTCCCGTACGATCCACTTCCGCTCGTGTCCCGAACCAACCGAATCACGGCTCCTGTCCCACACATTCCCGCCGGGCCCCGCGGCGAAACAAAGATTGCTGTGATTCCCTGCTGCAGAGCCTCCTCGATCGTCGCCGTGTCGTACCGATCAAAAGCATCTTCGGCGCGGCGCGTGGGGCTGGCTCCTCCGGTCCCCGACGACTCGCCGCGCGCGAGCAGACTGTCAACATCGATCAGCCCTGGCGTCACAGTGGTCCCCTGAGCGTCGATGGTCTGGGCCAGTAACGGCACGCCGACGTCTCGCCCTACCGCCCCGATCTTCGTGCCGGTAATCACCACCGTTCCACCCTCCACGATCGCTCCGTCCATCGTGAAGACGCGGGCCCCCTGCAGCACCATCGATCGCGCGAGCAATTGAGCGGAGACGGGCTGGGCGGCGGTTAGATCCCACGCGATCAACGCGGCCAGCATGGCCAGCGTTGGCCCTGCCGCCGCGAACCGGGAGTGCTGTCTGCTGGACAGGCTGAAGCGGCAGCGAATCATGGATACCCCGTTCGATGGGAGGGAGAAATTGAACGTCGAAGGGCGTTACGCAGCTTGAGGTTTGCAGGTTGGGGGCCGCTGAGCGTCGCCGCCACCCTCTCTTCTCTCTAGACTGCCTAGCTTAATTGCAGCCGGGGTGAAGTTCAATCAGCCAAGCTGGGCCAACGACCGAGCCGGGGCCAATGCGCGAAACGGGCGCATGATTGAGGGACCGAAATTCGCGCTCCCGCAACCGTCCTTGGACTGCCACAGGGCGAAACGAGCACCGCGGGCGAGGGAAAATCGAAGTTCAGCCCGTGAAGCGGCGCACGATCAGGGTGATGTTCTGACCGCCAAAGCCGAAGCTGTTGTTCAGTGCGATATCGCACTGCCGCTCTCGCGCCTGATTGGGAACGTAATCGAGATCGCAGTCGGGATCGGGATTCTCGTAGTTGATTGTGGGAGGCAAGACATTATCGCGGATGGCGAGCATGCAGACGATCAACTCCGTCACTCCGGCGGCGGCAATCAGGTGTCCCATCATGCTCTTGGTGCTGGAGATGGGGACGTCGTGGGCACGCGCGCCGAAGACTTCCTTGCAGGCCAGAGTCTCGACGCGATCGTTGACGGAGGTACTGGTCCCATGAGCATTCACATAGTCGACCTGGTCGGGTATGATGCCGGCATCCTTGAGCGCCATCCGCATGCAGGCGATGGCGCCGCGTCCCTGCGGATGGATGTCGGTGATGCGGTAGGCATCCGCCGTGGCCCCGTACCCCACAATTTCACCGAAGATCGGCGCGTCACGTTTCAAGGCTCGCTCGAGATCCTCGAGCACGACCATGGCCGCTCCTTCGCCGATCACAAATCCGTCGCGCAATCGATCAAAGGGCCGGGAAGCCCTCGTCGGTTCGTCATTGCGAGTGGATAGGGCCGTCAATAAGCTGAACCCGGTGACTCCGAGCGGATGAATCATGCTGTGCGTGCCGCCCGACAACATGACGTCGGCGTCCCCGCGACGAATGATCTCGGTCGCTTCGCCCACCCCCTGGCTGCTCGCGGCACAAGCGGTCAAGCAGTTGAAATTCGGGCCCCGAGCATCAAACAGACTGGCCATATGTCCGGCCGGCATGTTCGGTTCCTGCTCCAGTTCGGCCACCGGATTGAGGGTATCGAGTCCGCACTTGATGAAACGATTCAGGTCAAACGTATCGTTTTCCAGCGCCGCCGCCATCATCTTGGCGAACGAAAAGAAGTCCTGGCTTCCCTCACCGCTGCCCAGATAGACTCCAAAGCGTTCAGGATCCAGGCTGCCGTCCAGGACACCGGAACAATCCACAGCTTGGCGAGCGGCGCCGGCAGCGAAACAAGTGTGCCGTCCGCGGTTCTTCCAGACCTCGAGATCCTCGCCAATCTTCGAGACGTCCCAGTTCTTGACCTCGGCCGAGATCCGCGTGGGAAACGTGCTGGCGTCGAAAATCGTCGTGTATCCGACCCCCGACTGGCTTTCTTTGAGCCCGGACCATACGGTCTCCACGTCATGTCCCATGGGATTGACGCAGCCAATGCCTGTGATGACGACCCGTCGTCTCATACCTCGTTGTTACCTTTGCCAGACCTCGATTCAGCCGAGCGGCCGGCACCGTCGCCTTCCGCTCGCTCACCTGCCTCAGCTTCCTGAAACGAATTCGCACCCCCCGCGAGGCGCGCCGCCGACTGCCCGCAATCCTCTCTTGCACGCCCGTGCATTGTCACCGTTGAGCAGATTGTCACCGTTGAGCATGCAGCGTTGATTCTCACCGCGGACCAATCACTGGGCTGCCCCGTCACGGTTGGCCCGCGCTTCCGCCTCCAGGAAATGTGCTGGAATCTCTAACGGACTTCCATCCGGCTTGCGGCCCACGTCGTAGACACCGAGCAAGCGCAGAATAGCCAGCAGATCCGCCGGGTAAAACAGATCCACCCCTCGAAAACGATCGTCGAGATGGGCGAATACCAATTCCACTTCGGCCTGCAAGGAACCGTCCACCGTGGCCGTGCCGTGCACGATCGCGCCGTCGTCATGAAGATCCTCGATCGTCACCTCGAAACGCAAGACATCCCCCGGCAATGTCTCGCGCACAAACCTGGATTTGCTCACCTTGGCCAGCACGATCCGCTCGCGAAACGACCGGTATTCGCCCACCAACAGGCCGCCGGTCTGGGCGAACCCCTCGATGATCAACGAGGCGGGCATGACCGGAAAACCAGGGATGTAATTGTCCAACTGCTCTTCCGCCAGCGTCACTGCTTTCAGCGCAGCCGCCCGCCGTCCGCTTTCAAATTCCACGAAGCGATCGATCCAGAACCACCGCACGCTCGTTACTCCGTGGCCCCGACCTTGCCCTCGATGTACCGGCACAAATCACTGACCGTCAGTAAATTGCTGAACTCCTGCACCGCCGGATTCTCGGCGAATCGCGACATGTCGACGAATGGCATGCGCTTCGTCAGTTCGTCAATCCCCTCGGCCGTGACTCGACCGTTCTGCACGTACTCGGCATTGGTGAGAATGTCTTCCGGAAAGAGCTCCGAACGGGGAATCTCGATGTCGAAAGCTTTCTCGAGTCGAAACACGATGTCCAAAAAGTCAATCGACTCGGCACCCAAGTCACCGACCATCGTGGCTGCCGGGGTCACTTCATCGTCGTCCACTCCCAGCGCATCAACCAACGCTTCCTGTACCTTCTCAAATACTTCATCTTTGGTGGGTGCCATTCGCATCATCTCCAAAATAGTTCATGGTCGGCGAAATTGGCGACCGTGCTGGCCGGTCCCCATCATCCGCCGACTTAACGAAACGCCTGTGCGGGCCAAAGGTCGTGCGGCATTACACTCCGTCAGGTGGTTTTCATTACACCGTCATGGTGGTCTAATCGCATGCCCTTAACTGTCAAGACCCTCGACTAATACCCTCTCATACCCTCGCCCCAGTCGCGACCCAAATTAACCCGACTGGGCCAAGGTCTATTGAATCCTCTCCACCGGAGAGGGGTTATACAGGAGGCCAAATCGTTCACGCAACGCTCGGCGAGTGAAAGCATCCGTCGCTGCCCGCGTGGGATATCGGTCCGACAGGTTGTATCGCTCCAGTACCAACCGGGCCGTAACCGCGATTTTCCCTTCCACCTTCGCCTCACTCTTGAGCGTGGTCGTGTTTTCGTCCTGCTTCAGTATTTCAGCTCTCACCACGAGCACCTGGCCCGGCTCGACGAAATTGGAGAATTTCACGTTACGGGCCTCGCGCAGTACCACGATCGAGTGGGCAAAATCCTCACTTTTGCGAATCAGCCAAGCACTCGACTGATACATCGCTTCCAGCATCATCACGCCAGGCATGACGGGAAAACGGGGAAAGTGATCCGCCAGGTACTCCTCTGCCAGCGACAACACCTTGATAGCCTCGATGTGCTTGTCTTCGCACAGTTCGGTGATTCGGTCGACGAGCGAGAATCGCACAGCGTGCCTGCCGCATTTTAGGGGGTACCGTCAGCCCCACGACTGGGGCACCCTGACCAGGATTCCATTATCAGCGCCGCTAACCTGACGCTGCCATATTACGCAAAGCGCAACAGTATACTCGCCTGCCACAACCACCACAACCGATCCCTGGGAGTAGATTCGCCCGCCGCAAATCCCACCCAAACAACGTGTTATAACAATCTGCAAAACCCGGTCCGTGGCGGCCTTCCGCTATTTGTCAAGCGGTGGTTAGGTTGTTACATTGCGGGACATGCGAAAAGGAATCCCGGTTTCCCCAGGCGTAGCGGTCGGCACAGCGTATTGTATTCACGAAATCTTCGTCGATCCCGATACGAAACGTCTGGAAGACCAAGACATCACTGCTGAGCTGTCGCAGTACGAAACGGCGCGAAATCGTGCCGCGGCGGACCTGCAAGCTCTCCGCCACAAGGTGGAATCGCAGGTGGGTCGCGACGAGGGGGCCATTTTCGGTGTGCACGAGTCCATTATCCGGGACGCTGCATTTACCGATAAGATCCGCCATTGGATCACCAAAGAGCGCCTGACCGCGCGAGCCGCGCTGCATCGTCTGCTCAACGAGTACACCTCGCTGTTTGCCCGCACCAAGGACGAGTACCTGCGCGATCGCCTGAACGACGTGCGGGATGTTGTCGTCCGGCTCAATTCCCATCTGACCGATGTGCAACGCCCTTCGACCAAGGGCAAGGATCCGTTGCGCGGCCCTTTGATCATTGTGGCCGACGAATTGCTCCCGTCCCAAGTCGTGGCTTTGGGAAACATAGAAGTGAAGGGGATCGTGACTCAAGCGGGGAGCCAGACGAGTCATGCGGCGATCATTGCCCGCAGTCGCGGTATTCCGGCCGTCTCGGGGATCCCCGGGATCCTGCGACTGGTCAGTACCGGCGATACGATTGTGGTCGACGGCCGCGACGGTCACGTCACGGTCAACCCGGATCCCGAGACGCGGTCGGCCTACCGCAAACTGGAACGCGAGTACTTTCATCTCAAGGATGAACTGGCAGCCAATCGCAATCAGCCAGCTGTCACGGCGGACGGCGTGATGCTGCAACTCCAAGCCAACATCAATGGTGTGTCGGACACGCGGGCCGCGGAGGCCATGGGAGCCGATGGGGTGGGCCTGTTTCGCACCGAGTACCTCTACCTGACTCACCCCGACATTCCGGATGAAGAAGAGCAGTTGGCGACCTATCGTGACATCGTCGCCGCAACTCCCAATCATCAGGTCACGATTCGAACGCTCGACATCGGCGGGGACAAAACCATTCCCTACCTCGGACATCATCACCGGGAAGCCAATCCGTTCATGGGCTGGCGGAGCATTCGCCTGTCATTCGAGCACCCCGAGTTCTTCACGGTTCAACTGCGGGCCATTCTCCGGGCCGCCGACTACGCTCAATCGCTCGGTGGCCGCGTCCGCGTGATGTTCCCGATGATCACGGCCCTGGAGGAAATGCACCGAGTGCGGCAGATGGTGCGTCGTGCGGAACGGCAACTGACGCTGCTCAAGAAAGCCTTTTTCCCGGTCCCGATCGGCATGATGCTGGAGGTTCCCGCCGCCGCCATTTGCATTGACTCGCTGTTGCACGCCGTCGACTTCGTCTCGATCGGTTCCAACGATCTCGTGCAATATCTCATGGCTGCCGATCGTGACAATCCAAAGGTCAGTCACCTGTGCCAGCCCATGGCCCCACCGGTACTCCGCGTGTTGGCCAGCGTCGTACAGGCCTGCCACGCGGCCGATAAACCGCTCACGCTCTGCGGGGAAATGGCCGGCCAACCCACTTCCTTCGTGTTGCTGATCGGCATGGGCTTGCGCAGCTTCAGCATGAGCCCGGCCTTCATCCCCTCCATGAAAGAACTGGCCCGTCACGTCACGACCCAACAAGCACGCGATATTTTCCATCACGCGCTGGGACTCAAGACGACAGCTCGAGTCAAGTTCTACATGCGACAGCAGCTCAAGCGGATTGCGCCGAGTCTGAGCCTGTGGGACACCACCTGATGACGCGGTAAGTGCGACAGCGGCAGTCCCCCCGCGGCCGTGCCGGAGGGACTTACTTGATCGAGTCCATCGCGTCCTGGATCTTGGCCTTGGGCTGCACTCCCACAAAACGCTGAACGTCCGCGCCATCTTTGAACAGCACGAGCGTCGGTATGCTGAAGACCTTGTACTGCTGGGCAATGCCAGGACTGTCGTCGATATTCAACTTGCCGACCTTGAACTTGCCGGCGTTTTCGGTGGCCAATTCGGAAATCATCGGAGCTATCTGCCGGCAGGGCCCGCACCAGGTCGCCCAAAAATCAACCAGCACCGGCTGCTTGGATTCCAGCACCTCCGCGGCGAAATTATCGTCCGTGAATTCGGGAACATCACTCATCGTCAAAGACTCCTCAGTTTCTCACAAGAACCCGGTCGTTCAAAGGCTGTTGTTGTGAAGCATAAGCTCTCACGTTGCGGACACCAGACTCGATCGCTACGCTACGAACGTGGCGCTCGGCCACAACCAATCAGGAAATCCAAAATCCGCATCCGGGCCGCACGTCGACGTCAATCGAGCGGGCGGCACCGGCCAATCCCAAATCGGGCGTCCGAATTGTATAGGGCGTCGACTCCCCATGTCAATTAACGGCCCCCCCGCTCGACGCGATTCCCGCCGGCCCCGCGAGGGGAAATCCGTCGCCGTGGCTGCCGACGGGAATGGACGGCAGGGGCCTGGCAACGAACCACTGCACAACCAGGAATTATCGCATGGCCAGGGTAACGATCTACCACAATCCCCGTTGCACCAAGAGTCGCCAGGCACTGGCTCTGCTGCGCCAGCACGATATCGAGCCGAGGATCGTCGACTATCTCGCGACACCCCTCGCTGCCAACACGATTGATCGACTGCTCAAGATGCTCCGCCTGCAACCCCGGGAGTTGATTCGCAGCAAGGAATTCCGCGCTTTGGGGCTGCCGGATGCCGACGATCGTGCGACCCTGATCGCTTACATGGCCGCTCACCCAGAAATCATCGAGCGTCCCATCGTCGTGTGCGGTCGTCGGGCGGCGTTGGGGCGTCCCCCCGAGAAAGTGCTGGAGATCATTTGACCAGGCGGCGTTGTCGTAACGCGGCGAAGTTGCCGTCAGGTGGCCCGTCAGGTGGCGCTGTGTGCCGGGCGGCCGCGGGCTTACGGCGCCGGGGATCCACCCGGCAAGCCATGGGCGGCGTCCCACAGCCGGTGAGCCGCTACCACTTCAGGCCGAACTGATCGCCTCCGGATGCGCGACCCGTGCCACCCTTGAGCGGCTTGGAGCGGCGGGCAGCCAGGGCTTCCCGCTTGGCATCCACGGCCGGATCGGGCTGCTCCTCCACCTCCGGCTCCGACTGTGGTTCGGGCAGCACCGCTTTCATCGACAGGGCGATGCGCTGCGCTTCGCTATCGACCGACACGATTTTCACATCGACTTCCTGCCCCTCGGCCACTACGTTGCCGACGGACGGTACGCGGCTGTACGACAGTTCCGAAATATGCACCAGGCCCTCGACGCCGGGTGCCAGTTTCACGAACGCGCCGAACTTCGCGATGCGCGAGACCTTCCCTTTCACAATGGAATCGACCGGGAACTGCTCCTCGATGTTCACCCACGGATGTGCCAGCAGGTCCCGGTAAGACAGGCCGATCTTACCGGTTTGCAGGTCCACCTTCTCGATCTTCACGCGGACCTTCTGACCTTCCTGCAGCACCTCGCTGGGATGATTCACGCGATCCCAGCTCAATTGGCTCACGTGCACCAATCCATCGATGCCGCCGATATCCACGAACGCGCCGAAATCCAGGACCTTTCGCACGACGCCGTCAACGACCTGCCCCACGGCGAGGGTCTCGAGCGTCTGTCGGCGCACTTCCTCTTTTTCCCGTTCCAGAATGGCGCGGCGGCTGAGCACCAGATTCTTGCGTTTCGGATTCACTTCCGTCACCACGCAGAGCAACTTCTGGTCGAGGAATTCGGCGTAGTCCTCCACCCGAAAGATCGCGATCTGGCTGGAGGGAATGAAACCGCGAATGGTCCCCACTTTGCATTCCAGCCCACCGGTGTTGGCCCCCGTAATGCGTGCCTCGACGACCGTGCCCTCCACCAGGTCCGACCAGTCCTCGACGTGAGCCGAGGCACCGGGAATCACCAACTCGTACAGCCCGTCATCGGCACTGTACGATTTCACGATCACCTCCAGTTCGGCGCCCAACTGCGGAGGTTCCGGGAACTGACGCAACGAGGCGACTCCCTCATTGCGCCCTCCCAAGGAGAAAAAGACGTTGTCGCCGTGGATCCGCGTGACCGCCGTGCGGTGTCGCGACTCCGGCTCGATCGGTGCCGCGGCCGCCTCCAGCATGCCGCCCGACAGGATGTCGTCGAGCGAAGCGTTGGCCATGGCGGCGGCGAACTGGCGTTCCAGGTCTTCCGACAACGGCTGCCGGATCGACGGCGTGGGGACGCTGGGGGCGGGAACCGCGCGATCCGCAGCGGCGGGAGCCGGGACGGGGGGCTCGGCAGGCCGAGCCGTTTCGATGTTGATCGGCCTGTCCTGGCCCGCCAAATTCGGCTTCGTCGACTTGGTCGCCGCTGCCGATGGCTCGCGCCGCGAACCCACCTGGATTCGATCGCGCAGACCGGCTGCCGCCGGTCGATCGAGCGGTGCCGGCTCGGCGACACCATCCGCTGGGGCGGCAGGCACCTGACCTTCTGAGCAACATGGAGAGGAAGGACTGTCCGTTGGCTGGTTACTGGCAACAGGCTCAGTCGGCTGCTGAGGGGATGCCTCGGTCGTTTCGTTGTTCATTACATCCAAATCCGGGGTCTCTCGACCAGAAATCACGGGCTCGCAAGCCGTGCACAAGGATGTTGGCTCATGGTGTTCCGACCGCGTCTTGGCACAGTCACCTCTCGCGTCGCGGAACATCCTCCAAACAGTCGATCAGCGACTACTCGTCTCGTCCTGCGACTTCGGTCGGCCTACACCCATCACGAACGGCCGAGCGTGCAACTCGGCCGACCCTCTACATTTGCCATCCCTGTCGCGTTCTAGTGTAGCACTGACCGTTCGGCAAAGATAGGGATTAATGGCGGAACATGCTCGACAGACGTCCGGCATTTTCGTCATAATCGGCGACGTCAAGGAGCCATAATGGCGAGGGTCTTTGGGAGGTATGCCGCCATGCTGCAATTCGATCCTGATGCCTACGGGCCGTTGTGCGCTACACTGCTGCGGCGCGACGAGGTCTGCGCCCTGGGGCCGGGCACGCCGAGGGAGGCGTGTCGAGCGGACCTCGAAACCCTGAATGCCGCTACTCTGGCCGGATCCCGCCAGGTGGTGGACCACCTCCTGGCCCGTTGCTGCATCGCCGGATTGTGGCTCCTCCACGATTTCCTGGACGAATCCCACGCGATCAGCCAGCAGATTCCCACCTCCACCGGCAGTTATTGGCACGCGATCATGCACCGCCGCGAAGGGGACTTTTCGAATGCCAAATACTGGTTTCGGCGGGTGGCCGACCACCCGATCTTCGAGCCCCTCTGTACAGGGGCCGCCGCCCTGGCTCAAGGCGACCCGAGAGGATCGCGACACGGCCTTTCTTGTCCAACAGTCGCGATGGGATCCGATGCCCTTCATCGACCTTTGTGACGCGGTGGCTGGTAGTGGCAGCCCGGCCGAACACCTGTGCCGGAGCATTGCACAACTGGAATGGCAGTTACTCTTCGACTACGGGTTCCAGCGGGCCATGAAGCCCCCTTGAATGGCCCCCGGAGGGTTCAGGCATCACGCAGAATCTCCTCAGCGGCGTTCTTGCCGCACGCTCCCATGACACCGCCACCCGGATGGCTCGCCGCCCCGCACAAGTACAGCCCCTTGACCGGTGTTCGATGATCCGCCCAGCCCGCGACCGGTCGCATGAAGAAGAGCTGATGCAGGTGCATCGCCCCTTGCATGATATTGCCACTGGTGATGCGAAACGTCCGTTCCAGGTCCAGCGGGCTGAGCACCTGCCGATGCTCTACGATCTGCGGCATGTTGGGGGCATACCGGGCCAGAAGGGCGATACAGCGATCCGCAAAGTCCTCCTTGATGTCGTCCCACGACCTGCCACCCGAAAGCCTATAGGGCGCGAATTGCACGAAAATCGACATGAGGTGCTTTCCATCCGGCACGATCGATCGGTCGACACTCGACGGCAGTGTGATCTCCAACACGGGCTCTTCGCTCGGCCGGCCGTACTTGGCATCGTCGTACGCTCGCTCGATATAGTCGAGCGTGGGCGAAATGTGGATCGTGCCGTGGTGGTGCGGCGCGACGTCCGAACTCGGTGCGCAGCTGAAATTCGGCAGGGCCGACAGCCCCAGGTTGATTTTGGCCGAGGCCGAGGAGTAGTCGATCTTCGCCACTGCCTCACGAAATTCCGCCGGCAGCTGCTCGGCGTCCAGAAAGCGTTCAAAGGTCCAGTGGGCATCCACACTCGAGGCCACGATCGGCGCTTCAATCGTTCTGCCGCTGGACAGTCCCACACTCTGGACGCGACCGTGAGCGGTGAAGATGCGCGTCACTTCGGTCTCGCGCAGAATATCCACCTTCAGATCTCGACAGGCCGACTCGAGGGCATCCGACAGCCGCCCCATCCCTCCTTGCACATAGCCCCAGATGCCGCGCGCCCCGCCAGCTGTCCCCATCACATGGTGCAACAGGACATAGGCCGTGCCAGGAGAAGCAAGCGAGGAAAACGCTCCGATGATCGCGTCGGTCGCCAGCGTGGCACGCAGCACTTCCGCTTCAAACCAGCGTTCGAGTATCGGACGGGCGGCACCCGTCAGCAGCTCAATCGCCTCCGGCAACTCCCCGCCCAGTTCGCTCACCGCCTGATACAGTTCCCACATCCGGCGCATGTCGCGCATACGCTTGATCACACCGATTTTGCGGCGCTCTTTCGGCAGCGGCAACGGATCGGGGGCCGCCTGGGAAAGCACCGGCTCCAACCGCCCGGCAATTCGCTCCAACAGCGCCGTGTATCGCGGATAAGCCTCCGCGTCCCGCCCACTGAACTTGGCGATTTCCTGCCGTGTCGCGAGTTCGTCAGGACCCATCAGCAGCGAACGGCCGTCGAGCAGGGGAGTGAACGAAGAAGGACTGCGTGGCAAGATCGTCAGACCGTACTGCCGCAGACGCAGATCGCGGATAATCTCCGGTAGCAAAAGACTGATGACGTACGCGGCCGTCGAGACACGGTAGCCGGGCCACAGCGACTCGGTCGCCGCGCAGCCCCCCAACACGGCACGCCGCTCCAATACGCAGACCGACTTGCCCCCCTTGGCCAGGTAGGCCGCCGTCACCAATCCGTTGTGCCCTCCTCCGATCACAATGCAGTCGTATGTTTTTTGCTGTGTCATCGCAGGCACCTTCCTTGCTCAACGTTTGTTTGGACGGTTCGCTCGCAAGGGGTATTGTACCCCACTCGGCCCCTGACACGATGGGGCGGGCATCGTCCAGCAGATGCTCCCGCGGGCGATGGACTGGGTCATTCAGGGCCTTTTCCAGGGCGGCTTTCCCATCTGGATTGGCTTGCTAAGCCTCAACACAAACCCTCAACCGGACTGCGCGGCGGGGCGGTAGCTGGCCAGTTGTCGTCCTACCGAGGCAAGCTCGGTAGCAACGGCCAGTGCGCGGCGCGACGTAGCTGGCCAGTTGTCGTCCTACCGAGGCAAGCTCGGTAGCAACGGCCAGCGCGCGCGGCGCGACGGTAGCTGGCCAGTTGTCGTCCTACCGAGGCAAGCTCGGTAGCAACGGCCAGTGCGCACGGCGCGACGGTAGCTGGCCAGTTGTCGTCCTACCGAGGCAAGCTCGGTAGCAACGGCCAGTGCGCGCGGCGCGACGGTAGCTGGCCAGTTGTCGTCCTACCGAGGCAAGCTCGGTAGCAACGGCCAGTGCGCGGCGCGGCGTAGCTGGCCAGTTGTCGTCCTACCGAGGCAAGCTCGGTAGCAACGGCCAGTGCGCACGGCGAGGCGGAAACTTCGCAGCTCGCGAAGCATCCCTCGCGAAGCGACAGCTGTGACCACGATACTGTCGCCATAGACGGTCACTTTTCGGGCGGACTTGCAGGTTCGGAGTGCTCTCCAGTCTTGGCCATCTCGGCTGGGTCCGAAGTCTCGGAAGGGAGAATCAATTTCCTGCGGGTTCTGGTCGGAATCGTCTGATCGTAGACGTTGCGAGCCTCCGGGACCGTGGCCCGGGGATTCACGATCACCTTTTCCCCTTCGCTCACACCATCCTTGACTTCCACAGCGGTTTCATTGGCTGTGCCGAGCACCAATGGGCGGCGTTCGGCGCTCTTGTCGGTCGCCACCCAGCAAACATACTCCCCTTGCTGTTCCAGAACCGCGGCCACGGGAATCGTCAACACATCGTTCAGCCGCATGACGACGACTTCGCATTTCGCGGTCATGCCAGGCCGCAGGCCTTCGGGCGTTCCATCGATAGCGATGATGGTCGGATACTGTTTCACGTTTCCGGTCCGGAAGTCGGGGGGTGCGGGCTGATTGGCAATACTGGCCAGTCGCCCTTCCGATTGCTTGCCCTGGATCTCGATCCGTGCCGGCAGGACTTGCCCTAATCGTTCGGCCTGCCTGAGTGCTTTTCCCAACCCATCGATTTTGGATTCGTGCACGTTCACCTTGACCTGCATCTGAGACAGGTCGGGGAGTCGCAGCAAGGTCTGCCGTTCGCGCACCGCCGCCCCTTCCTCGATTTGTGCTTCCTGCGACATGCCATGATGGTCCGTCTCATTCGCGTAAACCGCCATGCCGTCGGCCGGTGCCAGGATGACGCATTTGAGGATTTGTGCCTCCAGTCGTTTGAGTCGCGATTCCTCCAACGAGAACGATGCCTGCTCGGACCGCACCCTGGCCTCCGCCGCATCGCTCTTGCTTTGCAGCTCTTGCAGCATCTTCTCCTTGGTGTATTTGGTCAGAACCTCTTTGGCGGTGTTGGCCGAATCCAATTCCAGCTGAGCCCGCTCGACCGCGAACGATTGGCTCTCGAGATCCAGTACGCTGATATATCCCTTGCGAAACATGACCTGGGAATGATCAAGGCTGGTCTGTGCAGATCGCAGATTCTCGGAAGCAATCGTAATGTTACTTTCCGCATCCAGGAGGGCTTTGACAAACGTCCCCTCCAGATATTCCTGCACGGCAATCTTGGCAGCCGCAAAGTCCTTTTCGGCCTGAATCATGACCGCCCGCGCTTTCTCGTAGACGATTTTCTGCTGATTGACCTGTTCTTCCAGCGCCGAGGAATCCAATTCGACGAGCTTCTCGCCTTTCTTCACCTGCTGGCCATCTTCCACGATCCACAGAATCGCACTGCCGCCGGCGACCTCGCACTTGATATCGATGTTTACGGCACTCTCCAGGTTGCCATCCTCTTTCATCGTCACCAGCAGGTCACCGCGGAGGACGGCCGCGGTTTTCATGTCCCGCGTAGCACTGGGACGGTGGGTGTTCACGTACCGTGCCGCACCCCAGCTCGCAGCCGTGAGGACTGCCAGCAAAGCCAGCGTGATGGCAAGCCGGCGAGGCCACAGGGGTCGTTTCTCGACAACCGGATGTAAGCGGTGCAGTTCCTCCCAGTCGAATCCGCCGGACTCCGTGAGACGCTTGCCGGGTGAAGTTGAGCTGACCATCGTGCGCTCCCCTGCCATCTATGTGAACCCACTATTCAAGTCCGTACAGCCCGTTTCTGCTCCCACTATATTAACACGTTTCCGCCAGACTGGATTCCCGGATTTTCCAGCGATTTCCGGTTTCCAGGGACGGCTTTCTCGCTCGACGGGGAACACGTGCTCTCCGGCGGCCGTGGGAAGATCCACGTGTGGCTTGTCGAGAACTCCCGTAAAGTCTACGAACTCGATACGGTCGGCACCGGGTGGACGAACATCCCTGGCCGATTTTCCGGATCGACAGCCTATTGCCGGGATCCCCAATTCGGCGGGGCAGACACGGCAGGTCTTTCGCTGACCCGCCCACGCGGCTCAGCAAGAAAATTGACCGACGCCGGCCGCCTGCTTGGACGGATCGAATTTATCCTGTCCGCTTGAGCCTGTAATCTCGGAGCGAGAAGTCGGGTGGGGCATCCCGTGGGCATGGTCCTGGTCAAGCCGCTCTCCGACCGACTGAAGGATCCCTCCGCTCCCTCAGCGATATTCCTCGAGATAACCTTTGAAATCGACCGATTGCGGGTCGATCTTCTGGTACGTGACCGGCTTGGGATCGAGCATGTCGATCACCCGGTCCTTGATAGAGTAGGCGAAGAAGTGGTTTCCGCGCGGATTGTAGTGCCCGATGAAATACAGCTTCATGTACTCGGCGTAGGGAAGCTTGTACTGCTGGAAGTCTCGCAGGTGGACCTCATTCATATCGAAGTAGTTGAACTTCTCGCGGGTCAGGTAGTCGACGACTTCCTGATCGTAGCGAGTGCCTGCTCGATGCATCTCAGGCATGACGCGATAGGGATCGAACAGTACGATCAGTAGCTGCTTGTTGTGTTGCTGAGCAAAGTCGCGGACCTTTCCGAGTATGAATAGCGTCGCTCGCAGCGAGTATCGGTCGAGCAGTCCGCTGATTTGCGCGCGGACCGTGGACGGCTCTGTCCAATCAATCGGATAGTCCAGTCGGGCCGCCAATTGCGTGACTCGCTGGCGATCAAGATCCGAAATGAAGCCGGCCTTGTAAACGCTCAGTTGCAGCGCCAGATCGTCGCGCAGATGTTCCACCATCCACTCTGGATCGGTCATGTGATAAAGCGCCTCGCGTGTCGGCAGCAGGTTGTCCTTTTCCACCCACTCGCCGGACTCCAGGTTCATCTCCAGATTTGCCCAGAAGTTGTTGTGGAACATGCGGCCACCCTGATGGTCCCAGTGCCGGTAAATGTTGGCGTGACGGCAGCGCAGCAGGCTGCGGATGTGGTCGTCGCCCCAGATGTAGAAGATCAAGTTCTCGGCCCCTTGATCCGTTTGCTCTTCGCGGACCATTCGCCGATAAGCCTGGTAGACCCCATAGCCTCCCATGCCGAAGTTGCGGATCGGTTCGCCCAAATGACCTGCCAGGTATTCTTGCCACGTTTCGGGGTCACTGACCTGATGGCAGAGTGTGAAGCTGTCACCGTAGGTATTGATGCGGCACTTGCGACTCGCATAGGCGTGCGAAGTCCGCGCTCCATTGCCTTGGACTGTGGAGATCGTGGTGCTGCGATCCATGCCGTCGTCGGGGAGGTAGTTTCCCAGGATATAACCCACTACCGGGTCGAACTGCGCCCAGCTCGGCCCGCTCAAGAATCGATCGATCAGCTCCTTCGAGACGGCGCTCGATCGCAAGTATTGCTCGAAAGTCGTCGGCTGAAGTTCCTGGCCGATGGCGGGTGACAACCAGCCGACGCAAGTGAAGATGGCCGCCGCCACGGACAATGTCATGGACCGCTCTGTCATGGGTGTCCCTTTCGAAATGTGGCCGGCGGCCACAACCAAACAGGAAATCCGAAATCCCAAATTCGAAATCTCAAACAAATTCGAAATCCCAAAATTAAAACCTCCGCTGCCGGCGAAACCACAGTCAAGGGCCGCAAGCAGCTTCTCACCACTGGGTATGCTACACCATTCGAAATCCAATTGTCGCCGGTCCAGGACAATTTCACAATCGAAGTGTCCCCATAACCAAAGCACTCGAGACGAGCCGACACCGGAGATCGTCATGTGGCTGTTCGGCAATCTTTCGTCCTCCCCGCGTCGCGACAGGAGAACTGCCAGGACAAAGATCTGATGTCGGACGTGTTGTACGCGGCGGCGGAGATTGCGGTATCATGGAGCAGGCGTACGGCCTGCGAGATCCGTGGCACGGCCGTCATCATCAGGGCGAAGTACGTGACAATGCCACGCAGCACGAGTTTCCGTATTGCGAAGTGACCCATTACACTGCTGTGAGGACCATTCGCATGAGACATCCATCGAGTGAGCCGGTGAAAACACTTCTCATCTGCCGTGCGTGTCGGTATCGGAAGAGTCGCCGCTACCGGGCAATCCTGTCAAGTGTGAGAATGTCACTGCTTCGACTGACAGTCATGAGCCTGATCGTCGCGGCGTGTGCCGGGATCAGGTCCGCGGTGGCGGATTCCGCCAACTGGTTACTGCAGAGCGACGACACTCGGCTGCGCGTCGCCGTGATCGATGAGCGTGAGATGATCCAGGAGCTGGGAACGGTCGGTTCGACGCGGAACTGGATTGAGCAGCCGGCGGCGATCCCCTTCATGAAGACCATCTGGTGCGACGGCCGCGAAATACCGCTGGCCTGGCATTACGAGACCGGCACGTTCGCCGCCGACGCGGGCCGGCTGACACTCGTGTTTACGCATGACGAGCCGAAACTCACGTTGCGATCCGTGTGGCAGGCTCGTCCGGGGCACGGGCCGATTGAGCACTGGATGGAGGTCGAGAATCAGTCCGCCGCGAGCGTGACCGTATCGCACCAAGACAGTCTCTCGCTCCAGTCACTCTGCCCGCGCGGGCCGGCATCGTTGTGGTGGATCCGGCGCGGCGGCAGTAACGCCAGCACGCAGGGCGGGATGTACGAGCAACCGCTGGCGGCTGGCTTGGACCTGGTGCTGGCCAGCGACTGCATGGATGGCGCCAGTCCAGTGCCCTGGCTGTCGGTGCAAGTGGGAACGGACCACGGTCTGTACGTTGGATGGGAGTTCTCGGGTTTGGGACGGGTCCATGCCCGCGCCGAGGGAGACAATAGTGATCGAGTCACGTTGAACGTCGGCCTTCACAGCGAGTTCAAGACCGATATTGAGCCGGGCGAAGTGTTTCTCGTGCCGGCTGCCTTTGTCGGTTGCTATGGCGGTGACCTGGATGAAGGCAGCTACTGTCTGCATCGGTTTGTGCTGGAAAAACTCCGGCCGCCGCTGCCGCCGGACTGTCCAGATCCGATCCTGGCCTACAACCTCTACCTGGATGTCGGCGGTAACCAGGCCACGGAAGCCGACGTACTGCGCAGCGCCGTCACTTGCCGCGATCTGGGATTCGAAGCTTTCATGCCCGACGCGATGTGGTTTCCCGAGACCGGGGACTGGCGTTGGGATCCGCGCCGTTTCCCGCGCGGCGTGCAACCGATCGCAGAATTCGTTCACCGCTCAGGCATGCAGCTGGCACTCTGGTGCGCCTGGACGAACGGTGGGGTGTCAACTCACGTTGACGCTCTCAGCGTCCGCGGCCCAGTGGGACATGCCGACTGGTTCAATGCCGATTACGCAGCTGACTGGCAGCCCGGTCCGTTCTACGGCGGACAAGTCTGTCTCGCCTGTCCGCAGGCCGAGCAATGGGCGGCCAACAAGACGCAGTGGCTGGTCAAACAACATCAATTGGACTACCTCAAGCACGATATCAATCCGATCGCCACGCAATGCAATAAGACAAACCACCGGCACCGCTATGGCGTCGATACCAGTTACTGGGCCACGCTAGGTTACTACCGGATCCAACAGCAACTGCGCGAGACTTTTCCGAACTTAATTCTGGAAAACTGCTCGGGTGGGGGCCATATCAAGGATTTCGGCGTCGCTGCGCAGACGCATTACACCGTCGCGACCGACACGCTCTCGAATCTGCCCAATCGGCAAGCCATGTACGATTCGACTCGGGCACTACCGCCGCGCCTGCTGCAATGTTACACGTACGACAATTATTACCCCGTGCGGGGCGACCACCCGGGTACGTATCTTTGGCGCACGGCTATGATGGGGGCCTGGCAGATCGATCCTACGGATACTCCCCAATGGACGGAGGAAGAAAAATCTTCCGTGCGGCGGTCTGTCGAGATCTACAGGCAATGGATTCGGCCGATGCTGGCCGATGTGAAAGTTCATCACATTCTACCGCGTCCCGATGGCATTCACTGGGACGCGATGTTCTACTGGAGCCCCTCATTGCAGCGCGGCACCTTGTATGTGTGGCGACCGGATTCTCCAGACGCTCAGCAGCAGATCCGATTGAAGGGCCTGGAACCGGACGAGATGTACTGGCTGTGGAGCGAGGACGGCTCCCTGTTGCCCGAACTGAAGTCCGGGGCGGAATTGACCGGATCAGGAGTGGAGATCGAGTTGCCGGCGGCGTACTCGAGCGACCTGATTTTCCTCCAAGATCAGTCGTTGGGGAAACCGGCCGGCCTGGAACTGCCCGCCCCCTTTCGCCTGCAACAAGCAACGTTGGAAAGTGGTATGTTCTCGGCGACGGCACGCTTGTCCTGGACGCCCGCCGACGGGGCACGGAGCTACCGGGTGTGTGTGGCCGGCGATGCGGATTTTCGCGAGGTGCTGTGGACCCGTGTGGTCACGCAAGGGGCGGTGACACTGGACGATGTGCCACCCGGTACGACTCTGTTCTGGCGGGTCGAGGCCACAGCATGGGGTGGACGCCGGACACATGACGGTCCCCCCGGGACATTTGTCAGTCCGCAACTGGACCGGCCGGCAGGACTCGTATTCCTGTCGGACATTCCCAGAGTCTCGGCAACTGCGGGAGGCGAGAACCCGGTGCGACTCGACGTGAATTACTACAACAAACCGATCGCCGTCAACGGCCACGTCTATCCCAAGGGCCTGTGGACACACGCTTTCCCGGATGAAACGACGGCTGATACCGTCTACGATGTTGCCGGCCAGCAATACGAGTTGTTCAAGGCCGATGTGGGGCTGGACGATGCCAGTGGTGGAGGGAGCGTCCAGTTTCAGGTTCTGGTGGACGGAATTCAGTGCGCCGAAAGTCCGGTCATGCGCCCGCGACAAGTTCATCCGTTGCGAGTGAATATCGCGGGTGCCCGCCAGATCACGCTGCGCGTCACCAACGGAGGCGATGGTTACACCTGCGACCACGCGGTGTGGGCCGCTGCCCGGTTTGTGACGGCCGGCGTTCGCGACCCGCTGGAGAATCCGCAATGAGTTTTGGTGAACGCCGCAGCCAGCCAGCGCGATGCAGCCACGGTCTGTGGCCGGCGTGTGCGTGTCCGGCGTATTCGTCTTCGCGCCGATCGCTCCAAGGTCCGCCGCCGCTCGCCGAATTCGCCGAGGCTGGTGGCAAGTGTCACCCGGCGAACTGGACACACACGAGAGCAACTGCTTGAAGGAGAGTGCAAAGTGAAAAGTGAAAAGTGAATAGTGAAAAGTGCTCTGCGCCGATCGTCGCGATCGGTATCCGTCACATCAGCAGTGTCCTCATTAACCGTTAATCATTCACCATTTTCCATTCACCATTTCGCCAGGAACCATGGCGTACGTTCTCGAATTCGCCACCTTAGTCAGGGGGCGAGACAGGTATCCGCCTTGGGGTGGGTCGGCGTCTGGGCTACTGGCGATAGAGCCCCCGCATGACGTGCGGGTCCTCGGTCAGGTTTGGATTGATGAGCATGACCGGTTCGGTCATCAGCGCGGCGGCCAGATCTTCCGCTCGGGCGTCCGACGCGTTGGCCCAAGTCAGGTCGAAACGGAACTCCATGATCCCATGCTCGTCGGCGACGAAGTTCGTGTACCAGAAGTTGTTGAAGACCATGGCGAGCAGACGGTTGGCATCCGCGGGAGGAGCTTGCCGCAGGGAAAGCGTAGGTGACGAGCCAAAGGTGACGAGCGGTGCATCGTGGCTGACCCACAGCCAGCGACCGGCCGGCGTGGCATAGTCTGCCCAGCCATCACAGGCGAAATAGTCGCGACAGGTACCGGGCAACTGGTCCGTGAAGGGAGTGTAGGGCAGGCCGCCGCTACTGAGTCGTGGCAGAGCTTCGCCCGTCGGCAGCGGAAAGGCAATGTAGAAGATCTCGGGCGCGGCGGACGAGAGACGGTTAATCCGCAGCGTGAATCGAGCATGGGGCTGCCGCTTCCAGACCTCCAATACGCGGGTCCCCCACTGCAGTCGTGGATGCTCAATCGCCTGGGTGAAGACAAGGGAATGAGGCGACTCTTCGACCGTCACCTGCTCCTGTTCCACGGCCGGAACATCCACGAGTTTTTCCTGCCGCATCGCCTCACGCGCCTCCTCCGGTTGCCTGCGAATATCCGCCAGCACGTGGCGCGGGGCGAACGCATTGACACGCACGGCCACGAAATCGCCGAAGCCCTCCAGGAACAGCGGCCGTGTCATGCCCGGCCAGACAACGGAGGTGGGCCAGCCCAGGTCGCCCGTTTTGATCTCGGGTGTTACATCGCTGGGGGCCACATCCTCTTCGACGCGTTCGGTACTCAGACGCAGTTGCCGGATCGAATTTCCCTCGAGGTTCTCGACCCAGAACTTGGCGATCTTGTCCGGCGCATGGTCGGGGAATGTCGCGGAAATATCTTCGCGGCTCAAATCGGCCGGACTTTGCGGACGTCCCCACGGCTGAATGCCCGGCTCCAGATAGAGCTTCATGCGCGAGCCGGTCCGCGGATCTTCCACGCTTTGATAATCGTCGCGCAGGCAGGTGGCGATCATCCGCATCCAGCCCCCGACCGGTGCCGCCGTCGTATTGGCCAGGAACAATCCTTCACCCTTATCGAGCAACTGCGTGCGGACTCGTTGCGAGAGGAGCCACTGTGCGCGGGCCATCGGCCGAAAAGCCAGAATGCTTTTTTCGGTGAATTGTGCCTGCGTATCCAGGCTGTAAGGTTTGGCCACGCTCATACTCGACCCCCAGGTGTGTTCGTCGAACAGGCAGAGGTCGCGATACAGTCCGTTCACGGCGCGCTGCGTACGCGCATCCATTTCGCCCCACAGTGGTGACTCGGTGGCCGCCAGCGTTCGTTTGGCAAGGCGACTGGCAGAGACGACACGGGGCGCCGAGGCGGTACCGTTGGCCCACCAATCGGTCCATTCGCCGCTGTACTCTGGCGCCGTGTCTCCCATGAGCTTCTCCATGTGCTGCATCGCGTCCGTGACGGTGGTGAACCGCAACCGAGGTGTCAGTCCCAACTGGTTCCAGGCAGCGACGAAATCAGCCATGGGGGGAAAGGGTGGATCGTTGTCGTACCGCCACTGACTGGTGATCGAAATGGTCAACAGTGGAAACCGATACCCGGACTGTTCCAGTGCCCGCATTCGCTCCACGACTTGTGCGTGAGACGCTCGGAGCGATGCTTCGTCGCAGCGCAGAATATCACCCGCGCGTGGCGGACGATAGCGCGTGTCGGATGCCAGCGGCAACGGGCCACGCCGCCATTCGTGCGGTTCGAACAGGTCGAAACCCGCGCCATAACCCAGGTTCAGCCAGACGAACATCCGCCGACCGTCCGGCATGTTCCACCAGAAAGCCGAGGGGCGTGGAAAGGGCGATCCTCCGCTGTCCTCGTTGATCCCGGTGAACAAGTAACGGACGCCGCGGTCCAGCAATGCCATGGCGGCCGCGCGCGGCAAGCCGTTCACGTCATTCTGCACGGCGACTTGCGGTTGAAGCTGCTGCCAGAGGTCTTCGGGCAGCCATTGGACCATCGTCTGCCACTGAGCCGCATTCATGAAAGGGGTGTTGTTGAAGGCGAAGCGCCGACACATCGAGCTGTCCGGTGCGGACCGCCTGCAGCAACTGCCTCCTCCGTTCGGGGGCGGCGTTTTGCCACCAGTCGTGGACCGGCATCGTCGCCTCGGCTGTCCAGAAAAACCGCTGCTCCGGCGGCCCTTTGGCCGAGTCCAGAATCGTGTCGATCGCAATATCGAGATAGCGGCGATGCAATTCCCGACAGACGCTCGGGCTGTCGGTAAAGCCGATGTCGGTGTGCGAAAAGTGAACGAGAGCGATTTCCTCGATCACTCCCTCCTCCTGGGCGGGGTCGACCGGTGCCGCTTGCAGCCGGCTTCCTGCGGCGACGATCAAGCCGATCGCCCACAGCAGCATCGCTCCCCTGTCTCGTGGTGTGAACATTGCCTGCGTCAGAGAGATGCCGCGACGGTAGAGCGAAATTGCCATCGATAGAACTCCAACGTGCCGGTTGCAGGGACGGATTGCGGACAAATCAATGTATCATGCACCTTGGCAGCGTGCGACAAGCCCGCTCCAATAAGTGGTCCCCATGTGCTTCGCCAGCATTGTATCATTCCTGCGGAAATCTCGCCGCCGAACAACCAGTGACCGGTACAACCAGTGACCGGTGCTTTCCCCCTTGGCGACAAGCAACGGGAGAGCATGGTAAGATAAGCGACGTTCGTGCCGGGATCGAAATTCGCCGCAACGCACCCGGGAGTCGTGGCCCGGATCGAGATACTGGGGGGCGGAGGACGGAGGCTGGAACATCCAGCAGCATGCCCAGTGGTGAGAAGCTGCTGGCGGCCCATGACTGCGGTTTTGCCGGCAGCGGAGGTTTTTTCTCTTGAGTTTTTGTCTTTCGAATTTGTTTAGGATTTCGAATTTAGGATTTCGAATTTCCTGTTTGGTTGCGGCTGGCCGCAGCGTGAGGGTGGGAGAGTGGGTATGAACCATGTCGAACGGTTTCGCGCGGTGATGGACTTTCAGCCGGTAGATCGGTTGCCGCGGTGGGAATGGGCGATGTGGTGGGACCAGACTATCACCCACTGGAAACAGCAAGGCTTGCCGGCGGAATTGAACAGTGTGTTCGACATTGCCGAGTATTTTGGACTCGATCCGTACCAGCAGTTCTGGTTCTCGACCACGGACGATACGATCGAGGCCGTACAGCATCATGTCGAGGGCATTGTCTCGAACATGGATGATTACCTGCGGTGGCGTCCCAAGTTCTTTCCCGATCACAGCCGCGCGATCGAGTCGATGCGCGCCTGGGCTCAGCGCCAGGCGCGGGGGGAGGTCGTGGTCTGGATTACACTGGAAGGTTTCTTCTGGTTCCCGCGTACGCTGATGGGATTCAATAAGATCAGCCTGGCTTTCTACGATCAGCCGGAACTGCTGCACAGGATCAATCAGGATCTGACCGATTTCAACCTGCGGATTCTCGACGCGGTAGAGAAGGTCTGCATTCCGACGTTTGCCACCATCGCCGAAGATATGTCGTATAACAATGGCCCGATGATCTCGGAAAGACACTACGATGAGTTCATTGCGCCGTACTATCGTCAGATCGTGCCGAGATTATTGGAGAAGAACATCATTCCGCTGGTCGACACGGACGGCGACGTAACGATGATGGTGCCGTGGCTCATGCGCGAGGGAATGCGCGGGCGCTGCCGCTCGAGCGGCAGGCGGGAGTCGACGGTATGGACTTGCGACGAGCCTTCCCCAGTGTCTGCCTGGTGGGACACTTCAATAAGATGGTGATGGACAAGGGAGAAGCGGCACTGCGGGCCGAATTCGAGCGACTGCTGCCGCTCATGCGCTCCGGCGGGTTCATTCCGAGTGTGGACCACCAGACGCCGCCACATATCACGCTGCCGCAGTATCAGCTCTTCCGCCGACTGCTGGATGAATACACGGCAGCCGTGGCGTAAGGAGAGTGTGGGTAACTGTTGAAGACGCTCAACAGTAAGATCCGCGAACAGATTGGTGAACAGGATGGGCTTGGCGGACCGCGGAGCCACGTGGATGATTTTGAAAACAACGGGAATGGTGAATGGTGAATGGTGAAAGACGTTGCGGGGGTTTCAACGAGATCGCGACGTGGGTCGTGCGAGATGGTCGCTCACGCTGCTCTTTCCAGCTGTGTTCTCGTCATTCGCCACTGGCGAATCACCCATTGCCATAACCCTGGGAATCGAAGGAGACACCTGATGATGAGTCGCACCCGTGTTGGATTGACCTTTCTGTTGTTGGCCTGCCTGCTGGTTCCGGTTCCGCTGGTTCGCGGCACTGACGGCGAGCCGACACTGGAGCAGGGGTTTCGCGAGCCGCCGACCGCGACCAAGCCCTGGTGCTACTGGTATTGGATCAGTGACAATCTATCCTCGGAGGGAATCACGCGCGACCTGGAAGCGATGGCTGATGCCGGAATTGGCGAGGCCTTCATCGGAAACATTTTTCTCGAGGAAGTGCCGGCGGGTGAGATCAAGGTGTTGACCGAGGGCTGGTGGGAATTGGTGGAGCACGCCATCCGCGAAGGAGGGCGAGTGGGTGTTGATATCGGCATGTTCAATAGTCCGGGCTGGAGTCAATCCGGTGGCCCCTGGGTCAGACCCGAGCAATCCATGCGGTATCTCGTATCGACCCAGACGCGTGTGAAGGGACCGGCACGATTCCAGCAGAAATTGCCTGTCCGTGAAGGATGGCTGCAGGACGTGGCGGTCCTTGCCTTCGCGGCGCCCCAACACGATGAAGAGACATTGGCCGCCCTCTCGCCTCAACTGACTTGTACTCCCTCGGTGGCGGATGCGGCCCATGCCGTCGACGGCAAGCTCGATACAGCACTTGTTCTGCCGGCCGATGCCGGGCAGGGGAAGAATCCCTGGGTCATGGACATCGCGCTTGCCAACCCGCTCAAGGTTCGCCAGCTGTCGCTGACTCCTTCGGAAACGCCATGGGCCGCGGACTGCGAGTTGCAGGCCGCCGGCGAAGACGGGGTATTCCGGTCGGTGCGGAAGTTCAAATTCGACCGTTCGAACATGGCGATTGGCGTCGGCCCGCTGCCGCGTGGGCCTGTGACGGTCTCGTTCCAGCCGGTCGTCGCTCAGCGGTTTCGCCTGGCTTTCACGAACGTCACGGGCCAGGCGGCCGTGGCCGAAGTGGACCTCTCGGCGGCGGCGAGGTTGGAATCGTACATCGAAAAACAACTCGGCAAGATGCATCCAACTCCGTTGCCGATGTGGGACACCTATCTCTGGCCAGCTCAGGAAGAAATCGATCAGCCGGCGTTGGCGATCTCGCCCGGCAAGGTGATCGAACTGACCAGTAAGCTCTCGGGAGATGGCACGCTGCAATGGGATGTGCCCCCCGGCGACTGGATTGTGTTGCGGACCGGGCTCAAGAGCACCGGAACCCGCAACGCGCCGGCTTCGCCGGAAGGTCAGGGCTGGGAAGTGGACAAGATGAATCGCCAGGCCTTGAAGTCGCACTTCGACGCGTTCATTGGCGAGATTCTCCGCCGCATGCCGCCCCAGGACCGCCGTGCGCTGAAGCATGTCGTGGCCGACAGTTACGAAATGGGGTCGCAGAATTGGACGGACGACTTCGCCCCCGCTTTTCGTGATCGCTACGGCTACGATCCCATTGTCTGGCTGCCGGTCCTGACCGGTCGGATCGTCGGCAGTGCCGACCAATCCAATCGCTTTCTGTGGGATGTGCGGCGGCTGGTGGCCGATCGCGTGGCGACGGAGTATGTCGGTGGCCTGCGCGACCTGTGCCAGCCGCATGGTTTGCAGCTCTGGTTGGAGAACTACGGGCATTGGGGATTCCCGGCCGAATTCCTGCAGTATGGCGGGCAATCGAATTGCCTGGGTGGCGAGTTCTGGGTCACCGGGAGTCTCGGTTCGATCGAATGCCGTGCGGCATCGTCGGCGGCCAACACCTATGGCTTCCCGTTTGTGTCAGCCGAGGCCTTCACGGGTGGACCACCGTTTCAGACGTTTCCCGCGGGCTTGAAAGCCCGCGGTGACTGGGCCTTCTGTGAGGGCATCAATCACTTCGTGCTGCACGTCTACATTCACCAGCCGTGGGAGGATCGCAAGCCGGGTGTGAACGCCTGGTTTGGTACGGAGTTCAACCGGCATAACACGTGGTTTGGCCAGAGTGACGCCTGGGTTGATTATCTTCGCCGCTGCTGCTTCCTGTTGCAGCAAGGCACTCGCGTGGCAGACGTGGCTTACTTCATCGGTGAGGATACGCCGAAGATGACCGGCGTGCGTCAGCCGCCGCTCCCTACGGGGTGTGACTTTGACTACATCAACGCTGAAGTCATCGAGAATTCTCTCGCGGTCAAGGATGGGATGCTGACACTTCCTCACGGCACGACCTATCGCGTGTTGGTGCTCCCCGAGATGTCGACCATGCGCCCGGAGCTATTAGGCAAGATCCGCGCACTGGTTGCCGCGGGGGCTCTCGTCATCGGCCCGCCGCCGTCGCGCTCGCCGAGTCTTCAACACTACCCCGCATGTGATCGAGAAGTCCAGCAGCTGGCTGCTGACATCTGGGGAGATGTCCGCGGTGCCGCGACGGGAGAGCACGGTTTGGGAGCAGGTCGCGTGGTTTGGGGCAAAAGTGTGGAGGAGGTGTTCAACGCCACGCAGACGACGGTCGATTTCCGCAGCTCGACGGGCTTGCTCTACACTCACCGCAGGATTGGGGAGACCGATATCTACTTCGTCACGAACCCGCAGCCCAAGGAAATTGCGGCGACAACCGCCTACCGTGTGGGCGAAAAGATCCCCGAACTCTGGTGGCCCGAATCGGGTCGGATGGAACAAGCGACCGTGTACGAGACCGTCGGCGGCACCGTGCAGGTACCGCTATCCTTGCCTGCTCATGGATCGGTGTTTGTCGTGTTCCGCCGCTCGGCAACGGACGCCAATCGCATTGTAATGCTGAAATGCAATGGTGAAACAGTGCTCGATGCGCAGTCTGATATCGTCGTTGATCAGGCAGCGGACGCTCGGCCCATTGCCGATGTGATGAATGACTTTACGCTGGCGGTCTGGGCAAAACCTGCCGGTAATACGACATTGCACGACGAGACGAACCGAGGTGTGCGCGGAATGGGAGAACCTCGCAACGATGCCCTCTTCCCGCCCCATGGCGGCGATCTTGGCGGAGCGACGCACGCCGGCTGCGGCCTGGCAATCGGACGCAACGGCATCTGCGTGTTCGAACATGGGGCCAGCTATTTCGCGCCCACGTTAGTTCATGCTGCACAATTGGATGACTGGACACACGTCGCAGTGGTCTACCAGGATGCTCAGCCCACACTGTACGTCAACGGAGTGCGCGTCCACACGGGAGTAAAGAGCCAGCATATTGTTCATCCGGGAACGGCAGGGGAGGGGACGGGAGCTTCGTTCCTGGGTGAATTAGGTGCGTTTGAAATGGTACCCCGCACCCTGGCGGACGCCGATGTCGCGCAATTGTCACGCTCCATGCCGCGACCCGACACACGCAATCCGGCCAGTGCGGTCGAGGTGACGCGGGACGCGACTGGCGGTGTATTGCTGCAAGCCTGGCAGGCGGGAACATACGAGGTGAAAACGGCCGCCGGCAAGACTCAAGAGATCCGCGTTACGGCCGTGCCTGAGCCGCTGACCGTCGACGGGCCCTGGGAGGTTCACTTCGATGCCCAGTGGGGCGGCCCGGCGCAGGTGACGTTCGACACGCTCCAGGACTGGACGCTACGCGAGGAAGAGGGGATTCAGCACTACTCGGGCAAGGCTACCTATCGCAGCAAGTTCTCCGTGCCGCCAGCCTTGCGGGGCACGCGTCTCTGCTTGGATCTGGGAAAAGTCTGTGATCTGGCGGTGGTCCGAGTGAACGGCCGGCAGCTGAATACCTTGTGGATGTCACCCTGGCGAGTCGATATCTCAGACGCTGTGCTCAGCCGGCGAGAATCTGCTGGAGGTCGACGTCGTGAACGCCTGGAATAACCGTCTTGTGGGGGATCAGAAGTTGCCGCTCGACCAGCGTCGCACTTACCTCCCCCTGAAATCGGTCAGCGCCAATACACCGTTGCTCCCCGCCGGTCTGTTGGGACCCGTGACCGTGCAAGCGGCCACCGTGGTCGAAGTGAAATAGGGGCGCGAGTGGCCGCTGTGCCTTTCGAGTGTTCGTCGACAACATGCGCGCATGCTGGGAAAACAATCCGAAATTCGAAGCACGATATACCAAACGAATTCGGATGACAGAAAAAAGGGGAGAAAGGGAAAAAGGGAGGAAGGGAGGAGGGGAGGAAGGGAGGAGGACACTGTGGCATGCTGCATGGTGAGTACTGGCCGGCGCATCATGACTGTGGTAGTGCCGGCAGCGGAGGTTTCTGTTTTTGATTTTTGGATTTCGAATTTGTTTAGGTTTTCGATATTGGGATTTCGGGTTTCCGGTCTGGTTGCGGCCGCTGGCCGCGTGAGGGCGGGAGGCTGAGTGTTGGGGGGGGGGAGCGGGCCAAGCCATGTCCACGCTTGAATCGTTCGGCATAATATGTTCCAACTATTCGATTCCGAATTTCCACAATAGCTCGAGTGAAGATCGTGCGCGGCGTCCCGATCTTGACGGCTCAACGGCGGTAAGCAAGGAGTACTAGCGCGATGGTGAATCCGTTTTTAGGTGTGTTCTTTCATTGGCTCGGCGGATTGGCATCGGCGAGCTTCTATATTCCGTACCGGGGCGTGAAGAGGTGGTCTTGGGAAACTTACTGGCTGGTGGGGGGCGTGTTCAGTTGGATCATTGCTCCGCTGTTTCTCGCCTGGCTGCTGGTGCCGGACCTGTTCAACGTGCTCAAAGAAGCGTATGTGACTGAGGCGGACCTTAATGATTGGACAGCAAATGGCGTCATGTGGGCCTATATTTTCGGTGCCATGTGGGGACTGGGCGGACTCACTTTCGGACTCACCATGCGGTACCTGGGTATCGCGTTGGGGATGGCGGTGGCGTTGGGATATTGCGCGGCGTTTGGCACACTCATGCCACCGATCTTCGACGGCAGCATCGGCGCGATCATACACGAACGCTCCGGTCAGATCATTCTGCTGGGGGTGGCTGTCTGCCTGGCCGGTATTGTCGTGACTGGCCTGGCGGGAATGTCCAAAGAGGGTGAGTTGACTGAGGCCGAGAAGAAGGCGACCGTGAAGGAATTCAGCTTCTTCAAGGGTATTTTGGTGGCGACCTTTTCGGGAGTGATGAGCGCCGCGTTCGCCTACGGTCTGGCGGCCGGCAAACCGATCGGTGATATCGCCAAGAGGGTACTGGCGGAACAAGGGGGGAATGACCTCTGGCAGAACTTGCCTGTGCTGGTGGTTGTGCTGTGGGGAGGCTTTACGACGAACTTCATCTGGTGCGTGATCCTCAACATCAAGAACCGTTCGGCCCATGAGTATCTAGCGCTCCAACGCAGCGTTATCGCCGAGGTCAGTGCCAGCGAAGGTGTTGTTCCCTGGGACGCCGACGAACTGGTCGATCACCCGCGGGAAAAATCCCCCGTCCAAGGCAAGGTGGAAACACGCCTGGTGAATGTCCCCATCTTGACCAACTATCTCTTCTCGGCCCTCGCTGGCGTAACCTGGTACTTCCAGTTCTTCTTCTATAGCATGGGCCAGACACGCATGGGCAAGTACGAGTTTTCGAGCTGGACCCTGCACATGGCCAGTATCATCATCTTCAGCAGCCTCTGGGGCATTGCACTGAAAGAGTGGAAAGGAACGAGTCTGCGTACGCACGTGCTGTTGGCCATCGGGTTGGCCGTGCTAATCGCGTCCACGATCATTGTCGGCTACGGCAACTTCCTCAAGGCGGGACCCCTGTTGACGCACTAGATGGTGCGGCCCGATCCAGGGAGGCCATGAGAGGCCGACATCCGCTTCACGCTGGTACGGCACAACGCCGCATGACAGAAATGACGGAAAACGGAGGAAGGGATAACGGAGGAGGGAACGAAAGTATGGTGGATCACTGCGCCCTCACGTGGCGATGTCACGCGCGCGCCTCATATGGGATGGGGAATCACATGCGGGCCAGAAAAATTGTTCTCGGACGGCTTTTCGTTGTCATGGCGGCGATTGTGGGAGTGGCACACAGCGCGTGGCCGGCTTGTGCCGACCAGACGCCAGGAGGGGGCGATGGCCAGCTGCTCGACGCCGTGCCCGCGGGGTACACCTTGCATGCCTACGACGACTGCGGGATCCCCGAGCGGCAGCCGCACGTGTTGATGCAGGACAGTTATTGCTGGACGTTCAACACCAGTGATACGCAAGCCGACATCAAATCGCGATCGGCGGTTTTCAGCTACAAAGCGATCAACGTGCGGTACGACGATCTCGATCCGGATCTTGCGTACCTGCTGGTGCTCACGTATGCCAGCGACCATGTGTACAAGCGCGTGCAGAGCCTGTGGGCCAACGACGTGCAACTGCACGGGCCGCTCGAGCTCCCCAAGGCCCAGGCGATACGACGCATTGTTCACGTGCCGCGGGAGGTGACTCGCGAGGGCCAGATGCACTTGCAGATTCGCATTCACGGCGAAGTGAACGCGACGGCATCGATCGTCGAGTTGTGGGCCGACCGTCCACCCAAGGAACAGGCACTCCGCCTATTCAGTCTGTCAGGCCTCTTCGGCGATCTGACCGGCCAGGTACTCGATATCGCCTATGAACCGGTGGCAGCCGCCGAGATCCGGCTCAGTTGCGCCGCAGCGGACCAGCCGTTGGCGGTCACCGAGTCCCAGGTGGACGGGTGGTTCGTTTTTGCCCGCAGTCTGTTCCAGTCGCACATCCAGAACGACTTGCAGGTACGCGCGACTTTGGCAGATCGTAGCGCTGCTGAAACGGTTCCCGCTGCGCAGCTGACATTCCAGCCGATACGCTATCTGCCCCTCCCGAGTCACGTTGGCGGCTTGCAGGAACACCAGCGGTCATTGGACGGAACCTGGTCGATTGATCCCCAGCCAGCCGAAGATGTTCGCGCACGGCCGCTGGACGCCGCCACCTGGAAAGAGTTCCGCGTGCCCGGGCAGTGGCGACAGCAGGGATTCGAGATCCCCGCCGAACAGGTCGTGGCGGTAGCTCGCGAATTCTCGGTGCCGAAAGACTGGTCGGAGTACCGAGTGTTCTTGAGGTTCGACGCCATCCATGCCGGCGTGGATTACTGGCTGAACTCTCAGCAGTTGGGTCACAGCGAGAATCTCTTCACTCCGGTCGAATGGGAAATCACTTCGCATGTTCGTCCGGGGGAGGTGAATCGACTGGACTTGAGCATGAAAGTCGACACACAATCCGAGCGACTTTCCTATTCCAGCGGGTACGCGTTCCATAATCTGGGTGGCATCGACCGCAGTGTGCGCATCTTCGCGGTTCCCAAGGTGCATCTCCAGCATCTGGGCGTGCTCCCGCAGCTTGACGCTCGCTATGAAGATGCTGAGTTGCAGGTGCAGCTCGAGATCGATAATCCGGGGCCGACGACGGCTACGCGTCTGGAGATCTCGCTGTCACTCACGGGACCCAACTTGCACGGCGCCGAGTCTTGGAGTCGGCAGGTGGCCCTTTCTTCGCTCCCTGTGGGGGACGTCTCGCTCAACTTCAACACCCCGGTCACCGCGCCGTGGAAATGGAACGCGGAACATCCGCATCTTTACCGATTTGCGCTCGAACTGAAGCAAGGTGGTCAGCTTCTCGAACGCGTGGAACGGAATATCGGCTTCCGCAGGATCGAGATCCAGGATCGTGCGTTGCTCGTCAACGGTGTGCCGGTCAAATTGGCCGGAGCTTGCCATCACGAGACCGATCCGCTGACCGGTCGCGCCGATACGATGCGGCATGCCGAGGAAGATATCAAGCTGCTGAAGGAGGCGAATCTGAATTACGTGCGCACGTCGCACTACCCGCCCACGATGGAGTTGGTCGAAGCAGCGGATAGATACGGCATGTACCTGGAGGTGGAGGCTCCCTTCTGTTGGGTCGCGCCGCAGGATGATCTGCTGCCGCTGCGAGACGTACTCGCTCCGACTTCCGCCATGGTCGACTACTACCACTCTCATCCCAGCGTGCTGATCTGGTCGGTGGCTAACGAGTCGCACTTCAATCGCTTCTTCGAGCTGTCCCACAACCTGATCAAGCAACTCGATCCGACGCGGCCCACAACCTTCAACAACCCCGATCCGCGACGCGTGTGCGATATTGTGAATCTGCACTATCCGCCCATGCCGTACGATGAGCTGGCCAAGGACGATCCCCGACCATTGCTGCTGGGGGAGTACTATTTTCCGGTGTGCCATGAGCAGACGGACGTGCACGTCAATCCCGGTCTGCGCGAGTTTTTCGCAATGGGGCAGAGTGACCCGGAATCCGAGTGGGGGCGTCACTGTGCCGAGAGTTACACGAAGCCCTATCTGAAACCCTGTGCTCCGCCGGGCACCTGGAGCCATATTGCTCATTCGCAGCGGGTCCTGGGGGGCGCGATCTGGGCCGCGCTGGACGAGGCGTTCTATTTCCCCGACGGTTCCCACGCCGGGTATGCCTGGCACCATGGCTTCTGGGGGATCATGGATCCCTGGCGACGCCCCAAGCCGGAATGGTGGCTCACCAAGCTGGTGTTCTCGCCGGTCTGGTTTCCTCGGCGAGAGGTCGAGTTCGCCGGGGGCCAGTCGCTCGTTGTGCTGCCGGTCGAAAATCGCTATTCCTTCACCAACTTGAATGAGCTGAAAATTACTTGGGAAATTGGCTCGGCCAAGGGAGAAGTCACGGCCGACGTGCCGCCGCTGCAGTCGGGCGAGCTGAGGATCGAATTGCCGCCGGATGTGA
This sequence comes from uncultured Planctomycetota bacterium, assembly GCA_963802295.1. Taxonomy (GTDB): domain Bacteria; phylum Planctomycetota; class Planctomycetia; order Pirellulales; family Pirellulaceae; genus JAJRVM01. The sequence goes on from CAWDIM010000029.1 coordinate 701,204, forward strand.
AGCCCGGTGAAGCAATGCTGCTGTACGTTCACGATGCGGCCGGCACGTTAATCAATGCTGCCGTTATTCAGCTGGGGCCCCGCCCTGCCCGCTCCGTGCCTCAGCCTCGCGCCGGCCCGCCGCGCGTGACGCAAGAGGGATCAACCGTGCTCATCCAAGGGAACGGCTTCAGCCTGGTCTTCGATACAGAGCGAGGAGACTTTGTCGCGACGGATCCCCGACACGCCGCCGCCTGCGTCCACTTTCCTCGGCCGCATCTCACGCGTTACGACTTCGGTGATCTGGCCGGACCGCACGGCCAACCGTATGCCGTCTATCCCGACGACAAGACACGCGTTGTCGATCAGGTCGATGTCATCACGCAGCCGGAAGGCGTTCAACTGCGCGTCCAGGATCATTATCAGCTGCTGACCGGCTGCATGAGTTGGTTAATCGACAAGGATGGCGTTGGCCGCGTGACTTACGACTACACATATCGCGGCGAGCCACTCGACACACGCGAAGCGGGCGTGCGTTTTCAGGCGGGGCCGCAGTACGATGAAGTCCGCTGGCACCGCTGGTCCGAATGGGGAGTGTTTCCAGCGGATTCGATCAGCCGAACCGAAGGACAGGCCCATGCGCTGCGCGACGGCAGGCCTGGTGAAGATCCCAGTGGTGTACGTCCCGACTGGCCCTGGAGCCAGGATCAGACCGACAGGGGGACCGCTGATTTTCGGTCAATCAAGTTCCATGTTTTCGACGCGTCACTCCTGGCTGACGACGGCCACGGATTGCGAGTGCAGGCAAATGCCGACCGTCATGTTCGGTCCTGCCTGGCCGAAAGCTCCGTGCTGTTGCACGTGCTGACTCGCTGCGACCTGGGACAGGTGACGATGCAGGACGGGGATCAGCTGTCGGGCGATTGCTGTGTGGAGCTGCTGAGTCCGGGTCGATGACTCGCCGGGACCAGGCGGCCCCAGCGGATCGTCGGGATGTTCTTGGGGCAGGACGGAAAACGGGAAAGGGAGAAAGGGAAGAAGGGAGAAAGGGAGGACGCGGTAGCGTGCTGCGTCGCGAGAATTCGCCGGCGGAGCATGACTGTGGTTTTCCGGCAGCGGAGGTTTCTGTTCTTGAGTTATGGATTTCGAGTTTGTTGGGGGTTTCGAGATTGGGATTTCGGATTTCCGGTTGGGTTGCGGCCAGCGGGCGCGTTGGGAGTAAAGTTTTCGCGTGTAGGATGCGCACACCGTGCGCACATGTTTGAAATCCGAAATCCGAAGCAGCAAATCCCAAACAAATTCGAATGACAGAAATACTAATGACAAAAACGGGCTAGGACGGAGGACGGAACCTCCAATAGCATTCCCAGTGATGGGAATTTGTTTGTGCCCATGACTGTGGTTTTGTCGGCAGCGGAGGTTTTCATTTTGGGATTCCGAATTTGTTTGAGATTTCGAATTTGGGATTTCGGATTTCCTGTTTGGTTGCGGCCGCAGGCCGCCTTAAGAGTAAGAGTAAGAGTAAAAAAAACGCTCACTCACTCTGGCGCAAGTGCACTGCGCGAAGATCGAAGAGCGCTTGGCGGATGGGGCCGACGCTGCGCAGCGTGACGGTCTGAATGCCGGTCGTCAGGTCCAATCGGCCGAACTCCTGCGTCCGCTGGTCGAACCAGGTGCCGGTTCCGGGCACGCGCGCGGTCATCCGTGCGGAGCCGACCAGCAACTCAAAGTCGTTGCCTGCCGCGTCGTCGGCACAGGCGAAAGTCAGCACGACGCGATAGCGGCCGGCTTGCTGGATGTCCACTGCCCAGGCTGCTTCCTCGTCGGCCCGCGTCCACCAGCCGAGGATGCCGGCATCGGCCGCCAGCGTGACTCCGTCCCGCAGCGGGATGCGGACGTTCCGCTCCACGCGGATGCCGTAAGGTGGCTCTGTCCCGGCAGCGTGAGGTGGCGTGGGTCGCGCGTTTCGCCCGACCTGGCCGGCCAGTTGCTCTACTTGTTCGAGCACCGCTTGTTCGACTCCTTCCGCGAAGAAACCGGCTCGCGCGGACAGGGGCTGGCCCCAAATCCAGAGCGTGATACCAATCGCCTCGTGGCCGCCCTCCCGCACGACTTGTGCGGTGGGCAAGTAGCCGAAACAATCGTTGTTGAAGCCGGCCACCCAGAGTTTTTCGGGCCCCAGCAGGCGACCGATCAAGTCGACGTAATCCGCCATCGGCTCGGCCGGCAAGGCGACCAATGTCAAGTCATCGCCCAACTGCCAAACCGCCAGCGGAGCGGGATAGCTGGGCGGCAGCGAGCCGCCTTGGTCGAGCACTTCGAGCATGTGTCGCGCCATGAGTGACTCGGCGGATGGGAGCTTCGTTCGTGTCTCCAGTTCGACTCGCGACAATGCTTGCAGCGGCAAGTCGATTGTGCGATAGACCGTCCGCAAGCTGCCCTGAATCGTCTGCAGCGGCGCAGTCAACACACGGTCCACCTCGCTACCAAGAGTTGTTCCATGTCGCCGGGCGATCTCCAGCGAACCACGTGGGCTCGGGTTCGCATCCGCTCCACAACCGCTCATGAACATGGCTTGGGTCCCGGGATACTGTCGTTCGAGGTGTTCCTGGGCGAAACCGGCATAATCGCCGGCAATCACATTGTCGCGGCCGGTCAGGGCTGTGTTGTGGCAGGCGCAGCCGAAAAGCACGGCCCGCAGCGTCCGGTCAGGTGCCTCGATGCGCAGGACCGGTACCGACTTGTCCGTCGCCCCAGCCGGATTGTCGCTCATCACAATCCGTCCGTCTTGTGGCAGCCGGCGGTTCATCGGGAAGTCAACTCGGCCGACTCCCCATGACAAGCGCGCGGGTGCCAACCGTGCCAACGCATCACAAACCACCTGGACCAGCAGATCGTGCAGCGTGCGGGTGTAGGCCTGGGTTGCGCAAACGTCTTGAGCAGTCAACGGCGCGTGCGCCACGGAGTTGGCCGCCGGGTGCGGATCGAGGCTGACCAGCGGTCCGGTGTGTGAGTGCGAAGCGTTGAACAGCAACTGATCGCGTCGCAACCCCGTCTTCTCCTCGACGCGGCGGCAGACTTCGTCGGTGACCACTGCTGCCTGGAAGCCGACGAGATCGGCAGTCACTAACACAGCCCGCTCTCCGCGTCCATCTTCCAGTGCCAACGCTTTGGCGTAGATGTCAGCCACAACCGATTCAAACGGGCCCGTCCGATCCCCGTAGCCCAGCAGCACCACCGGCCGCGAGGGAGTGATCTTGACTCGCGCCAGGCCGGCCTTCCAGGGCGTGCTTTCATCGGCGCGGGCTCCACACGCAGATAACCCCAGGATCAGCACCCACATGATCTGCCGGCGAAGTGGTGGCTCCATGACGTACTTCCTGTTGGCTGATTGACGTGATTCCACCCATCACCATTGCGACTGCGCTCGCCAGAACGTGGGGAGCGACGGCGACCCGTCAACCAGCCGCTCCCATGGGCTCGGGGAACGTGACAACACACTCAGATGCACATCCGCCGGCTGATCACTTCAGCGGTCCCGTCGCGGCTAGTCTCCGCCGAGCGTAAACTCGGGCAGACGCACAATTTCACCTCCGCGCAGAGCGGACTGATGAGCGCAGATGCCGACACAAGTCCAATTGGCCGACGTGACGGCGTTGGGACGCGGCTGGCGATCCTCGGCCAACGCTGTGATGAACTCGTTCACCAGGTGCGGGTGTGAGCCGCCGTGCCCGCCGCCTTGAATGAACGAGAGATGTTCGCTGTCTTGGATCGATCGAGTGAAGGGGCGAATCGGCTCTGGCAGCAGGTGAGCGAAGTCGGGCACTTCGACGGGCGCGGGGATTTCGGGTTCGGGTTTCTTCGCGGTATGCACGACGTGCGACTCCCCCTCCACCAGCGCCCATTCGAAACTCTTCTTGGTCCCGTACACATCAAAGCTCTCGCGATACTGTCGAGCAGTGTCATAGAGAAATCGCCAGATGTGTGCCACGACATCCGAATCCTGCACCTTGATATGGCACGACTCGACGGCGAAACCGCTCCCCGACTTCTGCCGAATGTCCTCCCGGACCGTCCCCGATCCAAAACAGGAGACATATTCCGCTTTCTTGCTCAACAAGCCGAGGCACGGGCTGACGACATGCGTGGCGTAATGCATCGGGATCATGCGTTCCCAGTAGGCCGGCCATCCGTCCATATCCTGGGGGTGCGACGCCGCAAGATACTGGATCTTCCCCAGTTCCCCCTGCTCGTACATCTGCTTGAGGAACAGGAACTCGCGCGAATAGACGACTGTTTCTGCCATCATGTACTTCAGTCCGGTCTGCTGGACCAGCTCGACGATCTCCCGACACTCATCCACGGTCGTGGCCATGGGGACTGTGCACATGACATGTTTGCCGGCCTTGAGGGCGGCGATGGACATGGGCGCATGGTCGGGGATGGGGGAATTGATGTGGACGAAGTCCACGGCGGGATCCGCGAGCACATCTGCGTATTTCGTGTAACGCTTTTCGATCCGACAAGCGTCACCGATCTTGTGCAGATGATCGGTCGTTCGCTGGCAGATGGCGTACATGTCGGCGGCGGGGTGCTTCTGGTAGATCGGAATGAACTCGGCACCGAAGCCCAGACCAACGATGGCGACCTTGAATTGACGGTGGTTCATGCTGATGCATCCCTTTCAAAAGACCGGTGCGGGTTTTCCGAGCCGAACGTGCAGCACCTTGCCGTGAGCTGCGCAGTGACGATCCACCGCTGATCCGGTGGGTGGGCCGTTTCACGCTTGACCATGTCACGCTTGACCCTGTCACGATCGTCGATTGTATCTCGTCCACACGCCGGTGTGAACAGTTCCGCGGTTGCGGCCCACCATGGAACTGGAGCACGCCACGCCACGCCACGGTGCTGGGGGACTCACCGGAATCGGAGGTGTGCGTGAGCGATTCCCACCCCGGCACGAGGAAAATGTTGTACCATGAGGCCGTACTGACTCGCTCGCGGACGACCTTCGCGTTTGGCGGTGCCAGTGGATCGCGCGTCCGTTGGGTCAGCTCGTGGGCAACCTTACGTTCGACCTTTTTTTCACCCGCCCTGGGACTCGCCATGGAATCGACTAGCGGTGAACGCATACAGCGGCAGATGGATTTTCTGGTGGAACTCGACAAGCTCAAGCAGGTACTGCGGCAGACCTGGTTGATGGACGCTTCCCGCCGCGAGAACGACGCGGAACATTCCTGGCACCTGGGGGTCATGACGCTGGTCCTGGCCGAGCATGCGGCCGATCCCCCCCTCGATCTTGCCCGCGTGGTCAAGATGGTGCTGGTCCACGACATCGTGGAGATCGATGCGGGAGACACTTTCGCCTATGACGACGTCGGGGCGCTGGACAAAGTCGAACGGGAGCAGGCGGCCGCCCGGCGGCTCTTCGCGTTGCTGCCGACCGATCAGGAGGTCGAGTTCCGCAGCCTCTGGCAGGAGTTCGAGGCTCGCGAATCCCCCGAGGCACGGTTCGCCGCGGCGCTCGACCGGTTGCAGCCCATTCTGCACAACTATCACACGCGCGGCAAAGCCTGGATCGAGCACGGGATTACGGCCGATCAAGTCCGAGCACGAAACCGCCATATCGCGGAAGGTTCGCCTCGTCTCTGGGAATATGTTGAGCAGCTGATTCGTGACGCGGTGGTCCAGGGGTTCCTGGCCGCTACAGCGGATGAAGCATAATCGCCGCCGCTCGCGGTCCGGTCACTTGCCGGTACCCCTGGGTGAAAGCCCGATCTATGATGGTGGGTGCCCAGGGGGGGTGAACGCGACCGCGCGGCCAATTCCGGGGTGGTGACGGGCTGGGTGATTGAGCAGTTGTGCGGCTACGGGATCGATAGGCCGATTTCGCGTCGAATGCCAAGTGTCGACTTGACTGAGTCAGTCTTGGCTCAAGAAGATTTCCAGGCGGTCAGGACCCCAACGGCACAGGCTCCTAACAAAAACCGGATGTCGGGCGTCGGGATGCACCTGCGATTCCCGTCGGTAATGACTGAACGTGCGACAGGCTGGCAGTCATATTACCGCTGGATGGTGCGAGTGCTGCAGGGGCCCAGGCACGATCGTTGAATTTCGGCACGGGGCTGCGTATGCTTAGGTATGAATCCCTTGTTTCAGGGGGTGGGGCGGTCCACGGCAGGACTGGTTTGCTGGACAGGTCTTGGCGGTCCCCCGTTGGTCGATTCAGCGTGATCCACTGCGTGGGAATTCGGCCGTGACCCCCATTTCAACATTACTAGAAACGCTGCTGGGCCTCTTTGCCCATGAGGGGTCGACCGTTGTCTGGATGACCGATTGCGCCCGCCGCCTGGAGATGGTTGAGGGGGGGGTAATTGGGGCCTTGGGGGTTCCTCTGCCCGATTTCACTGCTGGTCCCACGGTCGAAGAATTTTTCTTGCAGCAGGAGGATGCGGAATCTTCGCTGCTGTCGGCGCACGAGCGTGCCGCGGACGGCGAGATCGCGGCATGCGAATTCGATTGGTATGGCTGGCACTTTTCCGGTCGGGTGCTGCCGCAGTTGGATGACGCGGGGCAGGTCACTGGCTGTCTGGGGGTAGCGCGACTCGATACGGTTTTCGAGGCGTTGGAGGACGCTTTGGAGGCCAGTGAGCAGCGGTTTGAGACGCTGGTGGGTTTGTCGCCGGCGGGCATTTACATGACGGACGAGATGGGGCGTTGCACGTACGTCAACCAAAGATGGTGTGAGATGGCGGGCATCACCGCTGAGCGGGCGCTAGGGCACAGCTGGGAGCAGGTGATCCACCCGGAAGATCGCGCATGGATCGCCAATCGATGGCGTGAGGCGGTCGAGCAGCGTGAGGTGTGGGAGCACGAGTTCCGCGTGCTGGCACCACACGGCACGACGACGTGGGTGTTGGGGCAGGCCAAGCCGCTGCGGGATGTCAGTGGCCGGGTGAGAGGTTATGTCGGGATCAACGTGGACATTACGGTGCGCAAGGAGGCCAACGCTCAGTTACGGGCGAGCGAGGAGCGGTTTGCGCGCTTGCTGTCGGCTGTTACCTCGTATCGGTACTGCGTGTTGTTTAGTCGCGGCGTGCCGATGGCCACCGAACACAGTCCGAGTTGTGTCGGGACAACCGGCTATGCACCGGAAGAGTACGCGCGCGATCCGTTCTTGTGGATCAACATGGTACACCCGGAAGATCGCGACTTAGTGCGCGAACACGTTGCCAAAGTACTGGCTGGCCAGTCGGTGCCGCCGATGGAGCACCGAATCTACCACAAGAACGGTTCCGTGCGATGGGTGCGGGACACGATTATTGCGCACAACGGGGAGGACGGCGAGCTGATTCGCTACGATGGCTTGGTGGAGGACATCACGGACCGCAAGCGGCTGGATCGGCGGTTGTGGCAGATTCTGGAATCGGCGCCGGACGCGATGGTGATTACGGATCGAGCTGGCCAGATCCTGATGGCGAACGGTCAGATGCAGCGGCTGTTCGGGTATTCGCGAGATGAGTTGCTCCACCAGCCGGTCGAGATCTTGATTCCGACGCGATTTCGCGCCAGTCACATCAACTATCGCCGGGAGTATGCGGTCTTTCCGGGGATCCGCATGATGGCCGATCGACCCGAGTTGTTCGGCTGCAGGAAGGATGGCAGCGAGTTCGCCGCGGAGATTGTCTTGAGTCCCATCGAGATGGAAGATGAGGTCCTGGTGTGCGCTGGGATTCGAGACATCTCGCACCGCAAGCAGATCGAGCAGGCGTTGCGAGCGAGTGAGGAGCGATTCGATCTGGCGGTGCGCGGCACCGACGCCGGCATCTGGGACTGGGATCTAACGACGGGCGTCGTCTATTACTCACCCCGCTGGAAAGGAATGCTCGGTTTTCAGGTGGATGAATTGGGTAACGATTTTGCCGCGTGGGAGTCACGTGTCCATCCGGACGATCTGGAGCGACTGCGTGCCACGATTCGTGCCTATTTGGATGGCGAGACGGCCCATTTCGAACTGGAGCACCGCTTGCGGCATCGGGACGGATCGTTTCGTTGGATACTGGCCCGCGGCGCGCTCGTCCGAGATGCCAGCGGGCGAGCGTGTCGCATGGTCGGCTCACACCTCGACATTACCGACCGCAAACGGGCGGCAGAGCAGCTTCGCGACCGGGAGGCTCAGTTGATCGCGGCGCAACGCATCCAAGAGCATTTGCTTCCCCGCCATCCGCCCCGTTTGCCGGAGTACGATATCGCCGGTCGGGTGATTCCGGCTCAATTCGCCGGCGGCGACTACTACGATTACCTGTCGCTGGCCGACGGCACCTTGGCGATTGTGGTCGGCGACGTCAGCGGTCACGATGTCAGTGCGGCGCTGGTGACGGCGTCGACCAGGCGCATCTACGGTCATTTGCCGAAGATCACACCGACGTGTCGGCGATCCTGCAGCACACGAACTCGATTCTTTCGCGCGAAGTGGATGACGGTCGCTTCGTCACACTGTTCGTCCTGCAGCTGGATCCCGCGGCGGGAGTCATCCGCTACGTCAATGCCGGGCATCCGCCCGGGTATCTCTTGGATGCCGCGGGGCACGTCAAGGCGACGTTGAGCAGTACGTCCTTTCCACTGTCGGTGCTGCCGGATGCGGAGTACCCCATGAGCGCTCCGCTGCATCTCGCCCCCGGTGACCTGGTGCTGCTGACGACGGACGGAGTCCTCGAAGCACGCTCGCCAGCGGGTGAGGTGTTCGACGACGAACGAATGTTGGAGCTGGTCCGCCTCCACCAGCATCGGTCGGCCGCCGAGATCATCGACTGTGTCCAGCAGGGTGTGCTCCAATTCACCGGTCGCAATCATGCTCAAGATGACCTGACCCTGGTGATCTTGAAAGTCGCTTGGAACCAGTGAATCGAATGGGACGGGTCGGTCTCCTGGACTTCGATGCTGGCTCGCGTGTGGAGATATCGCACATCACAGGTCCCGCTTCGGGGAAGATTGCTGCACGGCCTCCGTGACCGACTTCAAGAGTTCCGTGAATGCGGCGGCATCATAGCCCCGCAGGGCGGCGACCTCGCGCAAACGCGGTGTTACCTGAATGGCACGCCCCTGAGGAATGCGAACCAGGGCAAAGGCATCCTTGGCGGGAATTCCGAAGGTGAAACGATCCGCCTTCACGTTCAATACGCGATCCTCCCGCATGTTCTCGGGGAGCATCTGGATCGTGGTTTCCAGCATCCGGTAATTGCTGCCGTCCGCGGGATTGTCCATTAACCAGACAAATGAGCTGATGCGTCCGGTTTGGGGGGATACCCAGATCAAGCCCCGCACCATCATTACCTCATGCTCGCCTTCGTAGAGCATGATCGTGGGGGCGTCGAACAACAGGCAGTTAGCGGACCGCACGACTTGCTTGATTTCGTCCAGGGATTCCTCGTTGGCCTTGAAGACACTGCGCGATGAAACCAAGTCCCGCCCCCAATTTCTCTTCCGTGTCGATCGTGATGACCGTGTTGAGTCCGTTGATCTTCTTCGAGAAACCGATCCCCGCTTTGTTCAGCCGAAAAGTTCCTTCCTCGTCCTTGCCGACATCAGCCAATATGACCAGGTTGAACAGCTTGGCGTAGTTTCGGACGGTGGCAGTGGCGGCCGACAAATCCCCCGCTCCCAATCGTCCTTCCACGAACAAGATGATGTGCGACCAATCCTCCGGAGGAGTCTCACCAAAGGCGGTTCCCGCCGGAATCCGTGGCATCGGCTTCAGCTCGTCGGCGAGGCTGCGGCCTGTCGAGACGGTCAGGCCCGTGGTGCTTGCCACGAGCAGCAGGGCCAACCGGAGCATCACACCAGGCTTGCGGGTCGTCATCGGGTCGCCTCTCGTTTCTTCAGTGTCTTGGTCTTCCCGGCGTATCTCGGCAAACGATCGATTAGTATTGCGATTCCTCCAGCACGCCGGTCACACTACGCGATGTCTCCGGATCGGAGTGCTTCGCTACCGCCGTGAACGCGTTTCCGCCCCCACTCGGACATAAGCGACAGCTGGCACGCGTGCTGTTGGGGATTCCATGGCCCCGCTGCCACGGCCCGATAGCATTTCTCGCCTATTGGCATTTTTTGCATTTTGCATTCTGCATTCTGCATTTTCATACCAAGATTCTGTCCGGGGAAAAAGCTCAGCTTGTGGGCCGGCGGCCCCCGAAGTGTCGGCCTGTAGCCGGGAAGGGTGGTTCGTGATAGCAGGGCAATGATAGCTGCTCCCGGCCGGTGCCGTGTTCGCGACAGGACGGGGGCTTGCGCCCCGTTGTGCGGACTGCAGGCAGCCGTGAGAGGCCACGGCCGGCCCAGTGGCGCAGCGTCGTGGGAGCCGAAGGCGGCGGCGGATAGTGCCACGCGGAGAATGTCGGAGCCCGAATCGCCACCTGGCTGCCACGGATGCCGGTCTGCTCCGACGACCCGTCGTGTCGGGTGGGAGCAGGCCAGGGCACGGGCGCGGCTACAGCAGCGGAGGTGATTCGACGAGGTGAAACCGCACAGGACAGCTGCGAGGGCGGCGGACGGCCACTGCCAGGAAGTGATGGGGGGCGATACGCTGCTGATGAAACTGCCACGAGTCTGGCGAGTCAGTGGATGAAGGGGAAAACTCGATCAGCGGAGCGGCGTGGTCAGGCAGAGTGAAGGAGAATTCGCTCAGACGCAGCGACAGGCCCATGCCGATCGCCTTGGCGTACGATTCCTTCAGGGTCCAGTAGCGGAAGAAGAGTGCACGCTGTTGCTCCTCGGTGCCGGCCAGGAATTGCTCCAACTCGGCCGGTGACAAGACTCGCCGAGCGACGCGAGGATCAGCCGGTCGGTTGGCCGATTCCACGTCAACTCCCACTTCGTGCCCGAGAGTCACGGCGCACACGGCCACGGTGTCGCTGTGCGAGACGTTGAACTGCAGCGGGGGCACCGCCGCATGTGCCGCCAGAAACGGTTTACCTTTGTCGGTCTGCTGGAACTCCCACGCCGCGGGGGCCACGGCCGCGTACTGCGACAGCACCGTGCGCAGCAGCGTGCGCGCCACGAGAAACAACTGCCGGTCCTTTTCGAACGCGAAGCGCCGGTAACGCGCCAGTTCTTCGGCCGTCATCAGGACCAGGTAGTCGTTTTGGCGCGCCGTGACGGCCGGATCGTCACAGCGGCAGTGCCAGACGTGCACTTCATCTGCCGACAGGTGGGCGGTCATGATCTTGCTCCGGGCCGCTCGGCCGGCAATCGGGTAATCGCCTGGACTGCCCATCATACACGGCGGCGCGGTCGATGTCCGTGAAATTGAGGAGTCGCCTGCCGGGAACGACCTGGTGGCGGCTGGCGCGGGAATTTGTCCAGCGCTTTCTATCTGACCGGGTACGAAGTGACTATATTCAAATCATGGTCATGTTGGGAACAGGTGCTGACCTGTGAAGCCACCCGCGGGGGTCGCGCCGGCGGCACCCTGGCACCCGATCTCTCACGCCTGACACCGCAAGGGTAGAACACGCGGATTCCGGCATCTTGAGGAAGGAAATCGACATGATATCGCTGAGACTGGCTACGGTGATGCTGCTGTGGGGATGCTGGCCGATGGCAGGCGCGTCTGCCCAACAGGAGTCCGCCAAGGGAGAGTGGAAATCGCTCTTCAACGGGAAGGATCTCACAGGGTGGAAGGTGAAAATCAAGGGCTACGATCTGAACGACAATTATGGCGACACGTTTCGCGTGGCGGATGGCGTCCTGAAGGTGGTGTACGACAAGGACAAGTACAAGAGCTTCGACAACCGGTTTGGTCATCTGTTCTATGAAACCCCCTTCTCTCATTACTTGTTGCGAGTCGAATATCGTTTTGTCGGCCAGCAGGCGGCTGGCGGTCCCGGCTGGGCCGTTCGCAACAGCGGTATCATGATCCACGGCCAGCTGCCCGAGGGGATGAGGAAGGACCAGGACTTCCCCGTGTCGGTGGAAGTGCAGCTGTTGGGCGGCGGCGAGACGGGGGAGCGGCCGACCGGCAATGTGTGCACGCCGGGGACGCACATCGTGATGAACGGACAGCTGATTACGCGGCATTGTAACGATTCGAAGTCCAAGACATTTCGCGGAGATCAGTGGGTGACGATCGAATTGGAGGTACACGGCAATGACGTGATCAAGCACGTCGTCAACGGCGAGACAGTCATGCAATACAGCCAACCCCAGCTGGATGAGAACGACGATGACGCTCGTCGGTTAATCAAGGACGGCCAGAAGATGCTCAGCGGAGGGACGATTTCCTTGCAGTCGGAGAGCCATCCGATCGAATTTCGCAAGGTCGAAATCCAGGAGCTGACGAAGTAACGAACAGCCGGGCTTACACTTTGAGTTAGAACCGGTAGAGTGCGCAGCCCACCTGCACACCGGCTCCCACGTTGACGATCAAACCCAAGTCATCGGGCGCGGCCAGGTGCCGTTCCCGCACGGCCTGCATCGCCACGGGGGTGGAGGAACTGGCCAGATCGCCGCCTGGCATGGCCACGTCGACGACTTTCTCTCGTGGGAATCCCAGTCGCGCACCTGTCGCCTGAACGAAGGAAGGGTTGATCTGAGGCGGGAGCAGTACGCGGATGTCGGTGGGTGACAGTTCCTGTTGGGCGAGGAAGTCGGTCACGCTCTGGGCGATGCAATCGAGATAAATCTCGTGCAGGTTCGGCTGATGCCGCGCGATCAAGTAAGCACGCCCGCGCTGGTTCCAGGAGCCAACGACGTGCACGGCGTCGTGAAACTGATGAAAATAGCGGAATGCAAACGCTTGGAATCCCGATTCGCCGTTCTCGGACTCGTGGAGAATGACGGCCGAGCCGATTTCGCGGAGGCCGAGCAGGTCATGCGGCGCCTCATGCGAGTTGTTTTCCACTTCGGACGCTACGATCATGGCCTGTTGCAGGCGTCCGGCACGCGCCAGTTCGGATGCCAGATGGCAGGCGTTCAGGAACCCCATGGACGAGTTGAAGATGTCGAGAGCCAGGGTCTTGTACGGCGCATCGGGGTTGCAGATGTCGTTCATGTTCAGGTCCCCGGCCAGCAGCGCGGCGATCGCCGGTTCCGTGACGAAATCGGTGCGATAAACGCCGGCGAACATCAACAGGCCGATCTGTCTCTTCGCAAAACGGGATGCCGCCAGGCAGTCGCGGCCGGCTCGCCCCAACAGCGTCAGCGTGTCGGCCTCTTCACCCGACTGGGGATAGGCGATGGCGATCGACTCGACCGACAGGGGGACCGACAGAGTTGTTCCCCAGTCGATGGCAGGATGACTCTTGCCATTTCGGGGAGCGGCATGGGAGCGCAGGCGATCGGGCAAGTCATCGCAGGTGTAAAGTGCCGTGCCGGTCGTTTGTCCCGACCCGGAAATGCTGAAGAGAATGTCATCGCCAGAGCGAATGCGCTGATCGAGGATTGAGTCGCGCAAGGCCAGCATGTGGCTGGTGGTGGCGGTGTTGCCACGTTGTGCCAGATTGTTGATCAGCCGTCCGCTGAAATCCTGGTTGAAGCGACGCTTCATTTCATCCACAGCTCCCTCCATGGTGAGCCGAGAGGTTTGGTGCGGAATGATGTGATCGACGTCGTTGAGGGGTCGCCCGTTGCGTCCCAGCACGAATTGTGCGTGCGTTGCCGCATGGGGCACGACGGTTGACGTGACTTTGATCGCGTCGGTGTGCATGGCGGCTCCGCCATGTGCACACTCGGTTGGTTTGGCAATACAGAAACGACTGTACTTACTGAGCGTATACAGCTCGATATCGTGGAACCCGACCTCCGGTCGCGAGGAGGCTTCCAGGATCACGGCCAATCCGGCGTCGCCGAGCGTGAGGGACGCGAGTTGCGGATCGACCTGCGAAGCGATCTCCTTCTGGGCCGTCTCGGTCAAGTACGAGATGTACTCGCCGCTGACGACCATGCCATAACGAATGGAGCCGGCTCGAATCAGGGCATCGACCACGTAGATGCCTGTCCACATTCCCGCACAGGCGTTGGAGATATCGAACGCCAAGGCGTTGTCCAGGCCGAACTGCTTTCTGAGCGTAATCGATGTCGTGGGCTCGTACGTGACTCGACGCGGGCCGTCGTAGCGTGAGATATTGGTGCAGATCAAAACGTCAACCTCGGTCGGATCGACATGCGAGCGGCTGAGGCAGTCTGCCACGGCCTTGGCGGCCAGGTCGAGCGAGAATTCGGTCTCTCCGGCGCAATGGCGGGTCTTGATGCCGGTCAGACGTTCCAGCGGAATTCGCAGCGGGTATTGGCACCCCTGCAACACTTCCGCAGTCGTAACCTGCTTGGGTGGGAGGTAGACTCCAATCGATTCGATCAGTGACTTCGCGGTCTTCATGGCGTTCTCATCCAGTGACACTGGGTGGCGAATTGTTCGATGCCCAGAAGGCTGCCAGTTCTGCGACGGTGGGATACTCGAATAGTAGCTCAGGCTTGATCTGCTCGCCGTCGAGCTGCAGTCCGGCTTCGCCCAACAGCGCGACGATGCGCAAGCTGGTGAGGGAACTGCCACCCAAGTCGAAGAAATTGTCGTGTGTCCCCACGTGTTCCACTTCGAGTACCCGGGACCAGATGTCTACAAGCGTCTGCTCGATGGGGGTTTGCGGAGCCACGTATTGTCGCGATGGTGGACGCACGGTTTTGGGCTCCGGCAGATCACGGACGCTGACTTTTCCGGAACTGTTAAGGGGCAGGCGATCGAGCAGCATCAGACTGCGCGGGATCATGTAGCCTGGGAGTTTGGCGCGGAGAAAATTACGGACCTCGTCCGGGTCGATGGCATTGACGAAATCGGTGCCCAGCCAGGCCACCAGAAACGCATCGCCGTGCGAATCCGTCCGGCATTGGACGTGCGCTTCGCGAATACCCGGGTAGGCAGTCAGCTGCGTTTCAATCTCGCCAACTTCCACGCGATACCCATGGATCTTGACCTGGCGATCGCAACGTCCCAGAAACTCCAGCTCACCGTCGTCCGTCCAGCGAACGCGGTCGCCGGTTCGATACAGGCGGGCCCCCGATTGACTGGCAAACGGTGGACTGGCAAACGGATCGGGCACGAATCGTTCGCGCGTCAGCTCCGGATTATTCAGGTACCCATCAGCCAACATTCCCCCCCCCAGAAACAGCTCGCCCGGAACACCGATCGGAGTCTGCTGCAAATGGTCGTCCAGGACATATAAACGCATGCCAGGTTTGGGGCGGCCAATCGGAATCCGGGCCCGCCGCGGCGGCTTGTCGGGTAGCTCGTGCACGGTGGCCGTGATAACGGCTTCGGTCGGTCCGTAAGCATTCAACAGCCGCACGCCCATGGACTGCCATTGGGAAATCGCGTCGACCGGAAAGACATCGCCTCCCACGATCACCAGTCGCAACGAATCTGCGGCTCTCGATGCTTGATCCAATGCCTCGCTGCAATGGCGGAAATAGGCCGGCGGCAGATTGACGGCCGTCACCGCGTACCGTCGCACCTGGTCCCAGAATTCGGCCGGCGACCAGAGTTCCTGGCCGCGGATGAAGACGCTGGCGCCGACACTCCAGGGGACCAGCATCTGCTCCAACGAGGGATCAAACGTCGTGTTGCTGAACTGGAGCATGCGGTCCTTGGCCACCAGCCCAAATACCGTGCGAATGCTCAGCACGTGCTGCGTGATGGCGCGCTGCGAGACCTGTACGCCCTTGGGTTCGCCCGTCGAGCCGGACGTGTAGATGACGTAGGCGGCCGTGTCGGGCGGGAAATCGAGTTGCAGATTCGTTGTGTCAAACTCCGCCAGCCGTTCATCGATCAAGTCGAGGCAGACAACGTCGACGCTACTGTTCCCGTAGCAGACACGCGACCGGGCCGCTTGCCCAGCCTGGAAGCGACTGTGTGACACCAGCACCTTCGCTCGACAATCCTCGATCATATGAACCAGGCGCTCGTGCGGGCAGGCCGGGTCCAGTGGCACGTAGGTTCCGCCGGCCTTCAGGATTGCCAGCAGCGTGATTGCCGTGTGGACACCTCGTGCGGCGTGGGATGCGACGGTGTCGCCTGGTTGAATCCCCAGCTGTTGCAGCAGCCGGGCAAGTTGATTGGCTCGCTTATTCAGCTCGTCGTAAGTCAGCGACGTGTCTTCATCCAAGGCCGCGATACGGTCGGGAGCATAGACGACCTGCTGTTCAAAGAGGACGTGAACTCGGGGGTCCTTGTGCGTTTCGGCCGGACTCGCCGTATTGAACGATGCGATCAGTTCCGTTTCGTCATCCGGCTGCAGCGGGTACTCGAAGATAGGCCGGTGGGGATCGGCGACAATGGACTCGGCCAGCTTCAGGAAGTGCCGGCTCATGCGATCCGCCGTCCGAGCGCTGAACAGATCGGTATCGTATTTCAGGGTGCCGAGGAACGAGTCGTGGGCGTCGAACATCTCCAATGTCAGGTCGAATTGACCTTCCTGCTGGGGCACATCATACGGATAGACATCCAACCCACCCCAATCCGCACGCTCCGACTGCTCGTCGAACAAGCGTGTGGCCTCGTTGAATTGCTGCGGCTTCTGCAGTCCGAACATGACCGCACAGATGGGCAGCCTGCCTGTGTCACGCCGCGGGTTCAGTCGATTGACCAGCAAGGGAAACGGGTAATCCTGATGTTCGATGGCTTCCAGCGTGCGTTGTTTCACACCTGCCAGATACTCGGCGAAAGTCAAATCGCCTGAGACATCGGTGCGGATTGCCAGCGTGTTGACGAAGTAGCCGACCAGTCGTGTGAACGCTCCTCCTGACCGCCCCGAGGTAGTGGTGCCAACCGTCAAGTCGCCCTGGCCCGTGTAACGATGAATGAGCGTCTTGAAGATGGCCAGCAGCACGACAAACGGCGTTGCACCCAATCGCTTGCCCAGTTCGCGCAGGCGCCGCGACAGTTCGCGCGGCACGCGGAACTTGAGCGATGCTCCTTGGTGATTGGGGCGCTCCGGTCGAGGGAAGTCGATTGTCAGATCGGGCGCGATGAGTTCGCCTTTGAGCCGATCTCGCCAGTACTGCCACAGTTCCTCTCCCCGTTCGCTGTGTTGAAGCTCGGTCTGCCAGCGCACGAAATCCGAGTACGTTGCCGACAGGCTGGGGAGCACGGCCGTTTCCCCCCGGCTCTGTTGGCGGTAAAGCGTATTGAACTCGTCCTGCACCAGCCAGAGCGACCAGGCGTCGAAAATAATGTGGTGCAAGGTCATGAGAAAAACATGATTCAGTTCGTCGATCGTGAACAGGCGGATCCGCAGCAGAGGACCTTCCTTGAGTGCGAAGGGATGCTGGTATTCACGTTTTACGGCCTCGTGCAACTGCGATTCGTCCCAGGCTGCGGCAGAGATTTGGCGGAAATCGAGTTCCATGCGCGGGTGAATGCGACAGCGCGGATTACCGTCTACGGTCTCGAACGTTGTCCGCAGAGCTTCGTGGCGGGATAGCAGTGTCTGAAAACAATGACGCATCACCTCGACATCGACCCGCGCGGCAATGCGCACGGCAGCCGCCACATTGTAGGCAGCGCTCTGTGGCGACAAGGAATAGAGGAAGAAAAGTGCCTGCTGGCCCAGCGAAAGCGGCTCCAGGCGGCTCTCTGATCCGTCCCCGGGAGCCTCCCGTTTGATCGCTTCGATCAGCGCTTTCTTGTGCCGCCGTAGCTCGGCCAATAGCTGTTTGTCGAGCGAGTCTCCCGGCATGCGAAACCGAAGCAGGTCTCCCTCGACCCACAGCTCGACATGCTTGCGCTGCAGTGTTTCACGCAACTCTTCCAGGTTCATATCGCACCCTCAATCAAACCTTCTTCCCGTTCGGCAGAAGGTAACAATTCTGGCGATGCATCGTTGCCCTGCTGACCCTGGCGTAAATTCAGTTGATCCGTCAGTGTGGCAGACAGGTCCGACAATGTTATGTCTTGCAGAAATACCTCTAATGACACGTCGACGCCGATGCTCTGCTTGATTTCCTCACGCAATTCAAAGGCCATCAGAGAATCGAGGCCCAAGGTGTCCAGCGGCCGGTCAATCGGCACGTCGTGCGCCGGCGATTCCAGGATCTCGGCAACGCGTCCGCGGATCAATCGCAGGACACTCTGCTGCCGCTCCGCCAGCGTCTGACGCGCGATGTCCCCGACGGTATCAGCAGCGGCCGACCGGGCCGCGTGACGTGCCGGACGACGAGAGGATTCGCTCGGTGATCCGAGGTTGTCGACACGCCGCAACTTCAGGCCGTCGATATGGAAGATCGGATCGCCCGCCGGATCGACGGCGAAGATCGCCACACGCATGCTGCGGTCGTCACGGGTCGGCAACATTTGAGCCCGCACGTGCAAGGTAGTGGCGCAGTCGGCAGCCCGGGCCACCTGGTAGCGAGTGATTTTGACGGGGAGCCAACTGGCGGCCTGCTGAGGTGGGAGGGCCCCGGCGGTGACTTGCAGGCAGGCGTCCAGCAGTGCGGGATGCAGCAGGTATCCGTCGGCGGCGACGTGAGACGGCAGTTGGACCTCGCCCCACGCCTGTCCCGCACCCGGCACTAAGCTGCGCAGTCCCTGGAAGGCCGGTCCGTAGTGCAGGCCCAGCTGGCGACACTGGGCGTAATGCTCGGCCGGCGACCACGATGAAGATTCGCTGGTCCCAGCGGCGGTCATATTCCGCAGCGGAACCTGGGACAAGGGGGTGGTCTCGGCCGTCAGTTGGCAGGTGGCGTGCGGTTGCCAGTGGTCGGCCTGCCAGCTGAGCAGGCGGCACTCGAAACCGGTTTCCCGCGGCGTCAACACCACCTGAACGCGCACCGCCGCGGACGGTTCGGCAGCGTCGAGTTCCAGCGGGCGACGGATCTTCAGGTCGCACACGTCGAGCAGCTTGAATCCCGCATCCTGGCCGGCCGCCAGCGCCAGTTCCAAGAAACCGCTGGCCGGCAGCAGGATCCGCGCACCGATACGATGGTCCCGCAGGTAGCCATCGGCCGACAGGTGCGTTTCGTACACAATCTCGCGCCCCGCCAGCTCCAGTCGACAGCCCAGCAGGGGATGGACCGGGCGTCCGGTGCCGGTCGCCGTCGGCCGAGTGGCCGCCTGGGCGGCGGGAAACCAATACCGCTGGACTTCAAACGGATAGGTGGGGAGCGTGATTTTGTGGCCGGGGACGCGACCGGACGCGTGCCACACGTGGTGCCACTCCAGCGGCGCTCCCAGCACGTAGAGTTGGGCCAGTTGCCGCAACTGCTCGGGCCACTCGCCGGCACTGCCCGAGAGTCCTTTGAGCAGGCGTACGTCAGGCTGGCGAAAGCCGCTCCGCAGGAGACTCACCAGGGTGCTGCCGGCCCCCACTTCCAGGATCACGGTCGGCTTGTCGGCCAGCAGGCCCTGCGCCGCCTCATGGAAGCGGACGGTCTGGCGGAGATGCTGCTGCCAGTAGGTGGCCTGTGCGACTTCGTCCCCCGCGCGGCGTCCCAGGGTGCTGGAAAAGTAGGGCAGTTGGGGCGGCGCATAGGCGATCTGCTGCGCCACCTCGGCAAAGTCGGCCAGCAGCGGCTCGACCAGCGGCGAGTGAAAAGCGTGTGTGGTGTCGAGCGGCTGACAGCGGATCTGCTGTGCGTCGAGCTGCTGCCGGAACTGGGCGAGCGCCTCGGCTGCGCCGGCCACGACCGTTTGCCGCGGCCCGTTGTGGGCCGCCACGTCCAGCACCTGCCGCCAGGGTGCCAACAGGGTCCGCACCTGCTGCGGCTCGGCCCACACGACCAGCATGGCACCGGCGGTCGGCAAGCCGCTCAGCAAGCGGGCCCGGGTGGTGACCAGCCGCAGCGCCGCGTCGAGCGAAAAGACGCCCGCCAGCCAGGCGGCGGCGTACTCCCCCAGACTGTGTCCCAACACGGCCCGCGGCCGCAGACCATAGTGCTGCCACAGACGCGCCATGCTGACCTGCAGGCAGAACAGGGCGGGCTGGATATCCACCTGCTGCCCGTCCGCCGGCTCTTCCCACAGGACTGGCCGCAGGTCGCGCGGCCAGTAGCCGCTGGCCTGCTCCAACGTCTGCTCGAGCAAGGTTCGGAAGGTACCGTTCTGCTGGTACAGCGCGCGGCCTGCTCCCCGTACCTGCCCGCCTTGCCCGCCAAACACGCAGGCCACGGTGCATTCCCGCGCGATCTGTCCCTGCTGCAGTTCCGGCGGCGTCCCTTCCTGCTGGCCAAATTGCTGTAACGCCTGGTACAGTTGCCGGGGATCTTCGGCCGGCACGGCCAAGCGATAGGGAAAATGGGCGCGGCCCACCGCCGCCGTGTAACAGAGATCGGCCAACGGCAACTGCTGGACGACCTGGGCGTACTGCCGAGCCTGCGCGGTCAGGGCGGTGGGGGTCTTGGCCGAGAGCACCAGCAGGCTGGCCGGGGACTCCTCTGGTGTCGGCTGGGCGGCGGCGGTCTGGGGGGCCTCTTCCACGATCACATGCGCGTTGGTGCCGCCGAAACCAAACGAACTGACCCCCGCGCGGCGCGGTCGCTCGCCGGCCGGCCAGGGCGTGAGCGTGGTGGGAATCCGCAGCGGCCAGTTCCAGTCGATATGCGGACTCGGCTGGGTGAAGTGCAAGTGGGGCGGCAACGCGCCCTGCTGGAGCGCCAGGCAGACCTTGATCAAGCCGGCAATGCCCGCCGCGCCTTCCAGGTGTCCGATGTTCGTTTTGACCGAGCCGACCGACAGCGGTTGCTGCGGCGCGCGGTCGGCCGCGAACACGCCGGCCAGGGCGCCCATTTCAATCGGGTCCCCCAAGGGCGTGCCGGTCCCGTGCGCTTCAATGTAATCGACGTCGCCCGGCTGCAGCTGCGCGTCGGCCAAGGCGCTGCGCAGCACCGCCTGCTGGGCCAGCCCATTGGGGGCCGTCAGGCCATTGCTGCGCCCGTCCTGATTGACGGCCGACCCACGCACCAGGCAGAGGATGCGATCGCCGGCCGCTTGCGCGTCCGACAGCCGCTTGAGCAGCACCACGCCACAACCCTCACCACGCACAAAACCGTCCGCGTCCGACGAAAACGCGTGACAACGGCCCGTCGCAGACAACATCCCCGATTGACTCAAATTGACGCTCAATTCCGGCGTCAAGATTAAGTTGACCCCGCCCACCAAGGCCAGGTCACAATCGCGCGCGCGCAGACTCCTGACGGCGACATGCACGGCCGTGAGGGACGAGGAGCAGGCAGTATCCACCGCCACGCTCGGTCCCTGCCAGTTCAGGAAATAACTCAGACGACCGACGGCGGCCCCGTGCGCGTTACCCGTACCCAAGTAAGCATCAATCTGGGCGAGGTCACGCGTTGTCAGCAGGTGCAGATAGTCGCTGTTGCACATGCCGACGAACACCCCGGTACGACTGCCGCGCAGTCGGTCCGGGTCGAGGCCGGCATGTTCCAACGCTTCCCAGGCCACCGTCGCCAGCAGCCGATGCTGCGGGTCCAGGGTCACGGCTTCGCGCCGCGAGATGCCGAAGAAGGCCGCATCCCACATGTCGACGTCGTCCAGGAACGCGCCCTGGTTGCAGGTGATCTTGCCGAGTTGTTTGGCTTGTGTCGCAGCCAGTGACGCGCTCCAGCGGTTTTCCGGCGTCTCGCATATGGGGCAGTCGCCACGCACGAGCATGTCCCAGTAACTCGCGGGACCGTGACCGCCGGGGAAGCGACAGCCGACACCGATCACGGCCAGTGGTTCGTGCATTCGTTCGCGCACCCGCTGCAGCCGCGTCGTGGCGGCCTGCAGAGCGGCAGCCACCTGCTGGTCTGTCCAATCGCCTTTCGTCTCAGTTTCGTGAGACATGTTTACACCTCTTCCCATCGGCTGAGTTCCTCACACAGATCCCGCATTCCTTGGAGGACGTGTGTGGTGTCTGCAGCAGCGTCAACGTTGGGATCCTCCGCACGTTGTGCTCCGGCAAGGTGAATCTCATCTACAACCCGCTGATCTCCCGGGGACGCCGGTGTGTTGGCATCAGGTGGGGCTGAGTTCGTGTGACTGGCGGGATCGGTCGGCTCCAGGAGAGCCAGGAAGAAATCCGCCATATTGGCAAGAGTCGGATAGTCGTACACCAACGTGGAAGGGATCGATGTATGGAGACTCTCTTCCAGATTATTGCAGAGTTCAAGCGAAGCGAGTGAATCGAGTCCCAAGTCCGATAACGCCTGGTCGGTGGGCACGGACTGTGAATCGGCCATTCCCAGCGTTCGGGCGACCAGTGTTTGCAGGTGCGACAGCAGAAGCCCTCGGCGTTCGCCCACGGGTGCTGCCCAATAGGTGAGCAGGAATGGCGATTTCCGCATTGTCAACGATTCGCCGGCGCTCGCCTCACCAGTACTGAGCGGTTGAGTGAGGGATTCGAAGAGGCTCCGCTCGCGCCAGCGCGCCGGGAACTGTCCGAGGTCCAATCGCACGGCGGCCAGTTGAGACATGCCGCTGTCCAACGCGGATTCCAGCAACTCCATCCCTTCCTCGGGCGTGATCATGCCGATGCCGGCCAGGTCACTCCGTTGGTCGACGGCGCGCCGGGCCGCCGCACCGATGCCGGACCAGGGCCCCCAGTTGATGCTCAATGCCGGCCGCCCCTGTACCTGCCGGAATCGAGCCAAACCGTCCAGGTAAGCATTGGCGGCCGCGTGGTTGGCTTGACCGGCGGAACCGAGCACGGACGATACGGACGAAAACAGCACGAAATGATCGAGATCGTCGTTGAGCGTGGCACAGTGGAGATTCCAGGCACCCGCTGCTTTCGGCCCCAGTACGTTGGCAAACTGCCGAGCAGATTGCCGCAGCACGAGTCCGTCGTCCAGCCGACCGGCCAAGTGGAAGACTCCCGCCAACGGAGCGAGCCCGCGCAGCATCGCCACGGCCTCTGCCACGGCTCGGCCGTCCTCGACATCCGCTTCCAGGATTTCGACGGAAGTGCCAGAAGACACGAGTTGCTTGATGATCTCCTGTTCGGCAGCTGTCGGCCGGCGTCGCGCCAACAGTCCAATGTAGCCGGCTCCCTTGAGTGCCAGAAAGCGTGCGACTTCCAAGCCCAGCCCACCCAACCCTCCTGCGATCAGATAGCCGCGATCGCCGCGAATGGTCAGCTGGTCGCGAGTTGCTCCCGTCCGGTTGCATGGCGCCAGTGCGTTGCTCGCCGTTTCGCGGGCTGAAGCGGAAAGATCCGGCCTGCCGGTGGGGCAAAGGAGGATCTTGCCGACGTGCCGCGCGGATCGCATGAAGCGAAACGCTCCTTGCGCGTCGGCAAGGTCGAATCTCTTCAGCGGCAATGGCCGTAATCGCCCGTCGCTGATGCGCGAAAAGCTCCGCGAGCTTGGGCTGTACAGATTGGGGATGACGCTGCAACTCGTCTGCCAGATCGATCCTGTAATAGGCTAGATCCGTGCGCGACACGACGTCCGGATGTCCGGGGGCCAATTGGGACTTAGTGATATCGAGGTATTTGCCCTGCCCTGCCAAGGCCTTCACATTCTCGCTGATGAACTCGTCACCCAGCGAATTCAGGACCAGATCGACTCCGCGCCCGGAGGTCGCTGCCAGGATTTGATCGGCGAAACCGAGCCGACGTGAATCATAAAGATGTTCGATGCCAAGTCTCTTGAGTGTCTCGTGCTTGCCCGTGCTGGCGGTCGCAAAGACCTCGGCCCCCGCGTCCAGCGCCAGTTGGATGGCCGCCAGGCCCACACCGCCGGTCGCCGCATGAATCAGCACGCGGTCGCCCGCTTTCAACTGACCCAGTTCTTCCAACGCTCTCGCTGCGGTCAGAAACGCAATCGGTACGGTGGCAGCTTCTTCCAATGACATCGCGTCCGGAATCTGGACCGCCAGGGATTCGTCGATGGTCAGGAATTCGCCGAACGCATCGGGGGCGACAATGGCAACGCGATCGCCGATACGCAACTGGCGCACCAGGTGGCCGACACGCGTCACAATCCCACTCCCCTCGGCCCCCAGCGGCGGTGTGCCGGGATATTGGCCGAGTGTGTTCAGGACGTCGCGGAAGTTCAGTCCGCTGGCACGAATCGCGACCTCGATTTCGTGTGCGGCCGGCGCGACACGCGGCCGCCGCACACACTGGAGACCGTCGAGCGTGCCGCGGCAAGTGATTTCCAGGTGCAGAGATTCCTGCTCTCGGACACCCGCTTCGTCGCGTCTGCCCTGCTGCATCCGCCGAACCAGCCGTTCCCCGTCGCGAAACGCGATCTCCGCTTCACGCTCGAGCTCGGACCGTGTGACTTCGTCATACAGCGATGCGGCGACACGCTGCATGTCCGCCTGTGGATCGACGTCAATCAACTGGCACTGCCAATCCTGATGCTCAAGGGCAAGTGTACGAGCGAATCCCCAGAGGGAAGCCTGTGCGGCCGTGAGCGGATTGCCGTCAGCGGACACCTGTGCCCCACGCGTGACGATCCAGAATCGCAACGGATCAGTCCCCTGGCCGACTTGACGCAGCTGCTGCCGTCTACTTTCGGCAACTCCCTGCACAATACTCAGCAGATCGTCATTCAGTTCCTGTGTTCGCTTGTCGGGTGCCGCCGATGTGCCGCCGTCCAGCGGCCAGAGGAAGACGATATCGGTGAAGTTCGAGGCCGCCGCAATGAACTCGTGGATTCGGTCGTCGCGACGCGACGACGTGATCAACTCGTCCGCCGAAGAGCCTTGTCGCGCACTCTCAAGTTCGCTCACTCGCACGACATGACAAACGGCACCTTGGGTGATCAGTTGCCCAGCGAGCTGTTCGCCGAGCCCCTGTTCGTCCGCGAAGACGAGCCACTCTTGGCCTCGCCGCACCGCCGGCAGGGTCGTCGGAGGATCCGGCGGGGTATCGTCGATCTGGGCGACAATGACCGAATTCTCCGGTTCTCGCAGGCCGGCAGCGGGCGCCAGCGGAGCGATGATGCGTGACGCGCTGAAACCGGTGTCAGCCAGCAAGCTCTGCCAGTCGTTCCCGGACAAGAGCGGATAATCGGGACGTCGCTGTGTGTCGGAGAATCGCCACCACCCGCCGGTCAACCCGAAGGTCAAGTCGAGCCAGCGGACGGGCCGCGTTCCCTCGAGCACAATCAATTTCCCACCTGGAGCGAGCAGCTGGCGGATATGCTGCAGCGACTCTTGCATGTCTTTCGTGGCGTGAATCACATTGGCAGCCACGATGACATCGAACCGCGACGGCTCAAAGCCTTGTGCGAGGGGGTCGCGTTCGATGTCCAAGACGCGATACTGCACGTTCTGCCACGCTGCAAACCGTGGCTTGGCGGCCGACAGGAAACTGGCGGCAATGTCGGTGAATACGTACTGCACTGGCCGATCGGAAATCCGCTTGAGAATCGACTCCGTTGTCGAGCCCGTTCCCGCTCCGATCTCCAGCATGCGCAGGCCTCGCCCATCGGGCAATTCGCCGGCAATTTTGGCGACGGCTTCGGCGATCAGCGTGTTCAAGGCTTGTCCGCCAATGGAATCGCGGTACAAATTCCCGGCGGAAACTGATCCATCCGAAGGAAAGAGCAGCCTCAGCGGATCCGTCTCCCCACGCATGACCTGCAGCAACTGCCCCCCACAGCGGTTCAGCAGTGCCAGTTCCGGTTCGGCGGCCGGGTGATCGTGAAGCAGTTTCGCTATGACAGTCGCTGGATGCTCATGACTCGGCTGCTTTGCGACGGTCCAGTGCGTTCCCGTGTCTTGCAGGTATCCATCTTCGCACAGGATGCTCAGCAGACGCTGCAACAACCGAGCGTGCTCGGGTCGAATACCGAGCGAGTCAGCCACTTCAGACGTGCTAAACGACATCCCGCGCTGTAGCGGACGAAAGTTCTCGTGCAAGGTCCAGTAGATCAGCTCGCCACAGAGTGTCTCGAGCGCGTCCAGGATCTTGGTGTGCGCCGCCAAGCCCGTGTCAGCGGCGATTATCCCTCGCCTGCTTGCGAGGTATTCGGCAATATCCGCTGCCGATTGGTTGGGAATGACCGGAGCATGCTCGCAGCAACGTTGGCGCGCCACCCAGCGATCGTAATAGAAAAGGTCCTCAATACTCGAAAGCCTCGCTCGCTGTAACTGCAATCCTTCGATAGACGCCACGTGTCGACCGTCGCGTGTTGTCGCAACAACATCCACCGTGATTGTCTGATGGTCGTCATCGAGTTCGTTCTGCTGCGTGACCTGGACCATCAAGTCTGTATCACCCGCTTGCCCAGGGGAGAACCGGTAGCGAGTGATATTGACGGGGAGCCAGCTGGCGGCCTGCTGAGGTGGGAAGGCCCCGGCGGTGACTTGCAGGCAGGCGTCCAGCAGTGCGGGATGCAGCAGGTATCCGTCGGCGGCGACGTGAGACGGCAGTTGGACCTCGCCCCACGCCTGTCCCGCACCCGGCACTAAGCTGCGCAGTCCCTGGAAGGCCGGTCCGTAGTGCAGGCCCAGCTGGCGACACTGGGCGTAATGCTCGGCCGGCGACCACGATGAAGATTCGCTGGTCCCAGCGGCGGTCATATTCCGCAGCGGAACCTGGGACAAGGGGGTGGTCTCGGCCGTCAGTTGGCAGGTGGCGTGCGGTTGCCAGTGGTCGGCCTGCCAGCTGAGCAGGCGGCACTCGAAACCGGTTTCCCGCGGCGTCAACACCACCTGAACGCGCACCGCCGCGGACGGTTCGGCAGCGTCGAGTTCCAGCGGGCGACGGATCTTCAGGTCGCACACGTCGAGCAGCTTGAATCCCGCATCCTGGCCGGCCGCCAGCGCCAGTTCCAAGAAACCGCTGGCCGGCAGCAGGATCCGCGCACCGATACGATGGTCCCGCAGGTAGCCATCGGCCGACAGGTGCGTTTCGTACACAATCTCGCGCCCCGCCAGCTCCAGTCGACAGCCCAGCAGGGGATGGACCGGGCGTCCGGTGCCGGTCGCCGTCGGCCGAGTGGCCGCCTGGGCGGCGGGAAACCAATACCGCTGGACTTCAAACGGATAGGTGGGGAGCGTGATTTTGTGGCCGGGGACGCGACCGGATGCGTGCCACACGTGGTGCCACTCCAGCGGCGCTCCCAGCACGTAGAGTTGGGCCAGTTGCCGCAACTGCTCGGGCCACTCGCCGGCACTGCCCGAGAGTCCTTTGAGCAGGCGTACGTCAGGCTGGCGAAAGCCGCTCCGCAGGAGACTCACCAGGGTGCTGCCGGCCCCCACTTCCAGGATCACGGTCGGCTTGTCGGCCAGCAGGCCCTGCGCCGCCTCATGGAAGCGGACGGTCTGACGGAGATGCTGCTGCCAGTAGGTGGCCTGTGCGACTTCGTCCCCCGCGCGGCGTCCCAGGGTGCTGGAAAAGTAGGGCAGTTGGGGCGGCGCATAGGCGATCTGCTGCGCCACCTCGGCAAAGTCGGCCAGCAGCGGCTCGACCAGCGGCGAGTGAAAAGCGTGTGTGGTGTCGAGCGGCTGACAGCGGATCTGCTGTGCGTCGAGCTGCTGCCGGAACTGGGCGAGCGCCTCGGCTGCGCCGGCCACGACCGTTTGCCGCGGCCCGTTGTGGGCCGCCACGTCCAGCACCTGCCGCCAGGGTGCCAACAGGGTCCGCACCTGCTGCGGCTCGGCCCACACGACCAGCATGGCACCGGCGGTCGGCAAGCCGCTCAGCAAGCGGGCCCGGGTGGTGACCAGCCGCAGCGCCGCGTCGAGCGAAAAGACGCCCGCCAGCCAGGCGGCGGCGTACTCCCCCAGACTGTGTCCCAACACGGCCCGCGGCCGCAGACCATAGTGCTGCCACAGACGCGCCATGCTGACCTGCAGGCAGAACAGGGCGGGCTGGATATCCACCTGCTGCCCGTCCGCCGGCTCTTCCCACAGGACTGGCCGCAGGTCGCGCGGCCAGTAGCCGCTGGCCTGCTCCAACGTCTGCTCGAGCAAGGTTCGGAAGGTACCGTTCTGCTGGTACAGCGCGCGGCCTGCTCCCCGTACCTGCCCGCCTTGCCCGCCAAACACGCAGGCCACGGTGCATTCCCGCGCGATCTGTCCCTGCTGCAGTTCCGGCGGCGTCCCTTCCTGCTGGCCAAATTGCTGTAACGCCTGGTACAGTTGCCGGGGATCTTCGGCCGGCACGGCCAAGCGATAGGGAAAATGGGCGCGGCCCACCGCCGCCGTGTAACAGAGATCGGCCAACGGCAACTGCTGGACGACCTGGGCGTACTGCCGAGCCTGCGCGGTCAGGGCGGTGGGGGTCTTGGCCGAGAGCACCAGCAGGCTGGCCGGGGACTCCTCTGGTGTCGGCTGGGCGGCGGCGGTCTGGGGGGCCTCTTCCACGATCACATGCGCGTTGGTGCCGCCGAAACCAAACGAACTGACCCCCGCGCGGCGCGGTCGCTCGCCGGCTGGCCAGGGCGTGAGCGTGGTGGGAATCCGCAGCGGCCAGTTCCAGTCGATATGCGGACTCGGCTGGGTGAAGTGCAAGTGGGGCGGCAACGCGCCCTGCTGGAGCGCCAGGCAGACCTTGATCAAGCCGGCAATGCCCGCCGCGCCTTCCAGGTGTCCGATATTCGTTTTGACCGAGCCGACCGACAGCGGTTGCTGCGGCGCGCGGTCGGCCGCGAACACGCCGGCCAGGGCGCCCATTTCAATCGGGTCCCCCAAGGGCGTGCCGGTCCCGTGCGCTTCAATGTAATCGACGTCGCCCGGCTGCAGCTGCGCGTCGGCCAAGGCGCTGCGCAGCACCGCCTGCTGGGCCAGCCCATTGGGGGCCGTCAGGCCATTGCTGCGCCCGTCCTGATTGACGGCCGACCCACGCACCAGGCAGAGGATGCGATCGCCGGCCGCTTGCGCGTCCGACAGCCGCTTGAGCAGCACCACGCCACAACCCTCACCACGCACAAAACCGTCCGCGTCCGACGAAAACGCGTGACAACGGCCCGTCGCAGACAACATCCCCGATTGATTGAGGGACGACGTGGTGTCCGGCGAGACGATCAGGCTGATTCCACCAGCCAGAGCCAGGTTGCACTCGCCGCGCCGCAGGCTGACCACCGCCTGATGAACAGCCACCAGCGATGACGAGCAGGCCGTGTCCACCGTCCAACTGGGGCCCTGGAAATCGAACAGGAACGACACTCGATTGGCGATCACGGCCAGCGAGTTTCCCGTGGCTCGGTAGATATTGGGGCTATGCCGGCACATCGACTGCAGATGAGCGTATTCATTCCCGCTGACTCCCAGAAACACGCCGGTCTGACTACCCGCGAGTGAATCGATCGAGATCCCCGCATGCTCGAACGTCTCCCATGCCGCGTGCAACAGTAGTCTCTGCTGTGGATCCATCTCTTCCGCTTCGCGCGCGTTGATGCCGAACAAGTTGGCATCGAAGAGATCGATATGTTCGAGAAAACCGCCGCAGGTAACCGGGTGGCGCTCACGGACGGCTCGATCGCTGATGTGCTGCAGCGATTCACCCCACCTGCTGACCGGGACCGGGCCGATGGCATCGCGTCCTTCCTGAAGCAGCTTCCAGAAAGAAGCGGGCGAATTGCTCTTGGGAAACCGACAGCCGACACCAATCACCGCGATCGGTTCAGCGGACGACTCACGCAGTATTCTGGCTGTGGCGGTGCGCGTCTCGTGGAGCACCAGATATCGAGTCAGGGCCGTCACGTTCGGGTAGTCGAACAGCAGTGTCGGTGCGATGGAGCGCCCCAAGTGCTCCTCCAACTCGCCCGTCATCCGCACCGCTTTGAGGGAGTCCATTCCGTATCGGGCGAACGGCTGCCCGGTGTCGATGGCGTGAGCCGGCAGGCCGATATGATGTGAGAGACGCTGCAGGATCCATTCCTGCAACTGCGTCAACTCTTCCTGTTGCGATGCGGTCAGGCGGTCAAGTTGAATGAATTCTCGCTGGGATAGTGGATCATCCCGTGGCGATATCGAATCACCCGGCATTGAATCTGCTGGAACGTCCGTGGCCTGCCAGACGCCCACCGTACTGAACTCACCGGCTTCGAACATGCGTCGAGCTTCGCGGCGCTGGATCTTGCCGCTCGTTGTCTTGGGGACGGTGCCGGGGCGGACGAGCAGGATGGCGTGCAACGGCACCAGATGATCTTCCACCACGGCTTGCCTGATGGACTCACATACTTCGCGGTGGTTGATCGAGCGCAGTTGGGAGCGGTAGACCTCTTGCACGACGACGACCCGCTCGTCGCCGTCCACGTCCACGCCAAATGCCGCACAGGATCCCGGCATCAGGCTATCGTGACTGGCACTGGCGGTTTGTTCGATGTCGCTGGGGTAGTGGTTACCGCCGCGCACGATGATCAGGTCTTTCCGTCGGCCGGCGATGTAGAGGTGCCCTTCGCGGAGGAACCCCAGATCGCCGGTGCGCAGGTAATGACGAGGTGTCGCCGCGTGCTGTTGGTGAGCGAGGGTGGCCTGGAAGGTCTCCTGCGTCAGTTCCGTTTTGCCCCAATATCCCTTGGTCACGGTATCCCCGGCGACCCAGATCTCGCCCACGCGGTCCGGCGGACACTCCGTTTCCGTCTCGGGGTCGACAATCCGCACGTCGACTGAGGGAGCGGGAATACCGCAACTGACCAGATCAACAGGCTTGCCGGCGGCATCGGGCGGGGCTGGGGCGGTCGCGGCCGCGTCGAATTGCCTGGCCGGAACCACCTTTCCCCGCGTCAGCGACTGGGGTTCCAACCGCACGGTCACAACCGGCTCGCCTTTGACGATTCCGCTGGTGATCAGCGTTGTCTCGGCCAGCCCGTAGCAAGGGCAGAACGCACTGCGTGTAAAACCGTACGGCGCGAAGGCGGTTTCGAATTCTCGCAGAGTCTTGTCCTGGACTCGCTCTGCGCCGGTAAAGGCGACCTCGAGCGAGGATAGATCGAGTCCGTCGCGCTGCTGGGGCGTGGTACCCGAGACGCACAGTTCATACCCGAAATTGGGGCCACCGCCTATCGTGCCACGGTATTTCGAAATCGCCCGCAACCAGCGAATGGGTTGTTGCAGAAAAGACACCGGCGACATGAAAACAAAATGCCCGCCCAGGTAGAGCGGGTGAAGCAGATTACCGATCAAGCCCATGTCGTGGTGCAGCGGCAGCCAACCGATGCAGACGATCCGTTCGTCCTGGCAGAACGAATGGCAGATCAGCCGCTGGTTCTCCAGCAGATTCGCGTGGGTCACCATCACGCCCTTGGGATCGCCAATGGAGCCGGACGTATATTGGAGAAACGCGAGCGATTGGGGGTCGATCGGCGCTGCCGTCCAACTCTCGGCCAGTGCGGGATCGAGTGCATCGGTCGACTGCCAGCGGGGACGCCCCAGCACGGGGTCGTCACGCAGCATGCCCTCAATCTGCCCTCGCAATTCGCTGGTCGTCAGGGCCATGTCGACGTGCGCATCGGTCACCATGCGGCAGATGCGCGTTGCACGTCGATTGCGCCGCGGCGGATAGGCAGGGACCGCGATGGCGCCGGCGTAGAGGCAGCCGAAGAAGGCAGCAATGAAATCCAGGCTTTGCGGGTAGACCAGCAAGACCGGTTTTCCGACGCTGTCGTGCGCCTGCAGCCAGCCGGCAATCTGGCGCGCTCGGTAATCGAGCTCGCGGTAAGTCAATACCGATTCAGATGCATCACCGTCAACCAGGAACGTGCACACGCGACGATCGCCATGCTCTTCCGCGCGTGCACGCAGTAGCTGACAGAATGTGCGACTTTCAACAGGACTGGAGGGGACACGCATTACTTTGAGCCGCAATTGGGGAAGACGGCAATACAAACAACTCGGGAGGATATCGCGAAACTGCCGGGTCAACACGAGCCCGACGAACTCGCTTCGGCGCAGCACCGAAGACGAGCCGCAATGGTCAACTTAATCCGTCTGTAATGGTTGCCCCGCCAGGTAGGTCTTCCACCCCCAGAGTGTACCATATGATATGATTTGGGGGGTGCCAAAAAACGTCGGAAAAGGGGCTCTTTCAGTCTTGACGCCGACGCGTTCGGTCGCTCGATTCGGTTGCTGACAATTCGCCGGTTAGGAAGACCTTAGTGGTTGCACCGCTTCATCCGACGCGCGCCATTGTCCCGCGAATAAGGGATGCAGCCGGCACCGTCACAGTCGATATGACTTGCCTAATCCAATGAAGTACACGTAGTCGATCGTGACAACGGACAGGCCGTCGAGCAGCGGGCAGCGAAGCGGCTTACGCGGCGGGCCGAATGAACTGCCGCCGGCGGCCTGGACAGAATGTCCGCCTTTCCGCGTTCTTTTTTTTTTCTTGGACCGCTTCGGCCGGCCAGAATGGTAGTGTGTCGTGTGATGGACCGATCCCGCGATGATGCAGGTGACCAAGATGGCTCGTGTACTGGTGACTGGAGCGAGAGGATTCATCGGTCGGCGACTGGTCCGGACGCTCGTGGCTCGGGGGTTCGCCGTCGTTTGTCTTGATCGCACGCCACCGCAACACGATGCGTTGGAGGGACTCCCCGTGCGCCGCGTGACCGGCGACATAGGAAACATCGAGTCGTTGCGCGACGCGTTGGCGGGCGTTGATTGCGTCTATCACCTGGCGGCAGCCACATCGCCGCAATCATTGGCCGCGTCACGTGCGATCAATGTGGAAGGGACTCGCAACCTGATTCAGCTCGCGAACCGGCAGTCCACGTCCCCCGTCTTCGTGTACGTCTCGTCGCTGGCCGCGGCGGGGCCGCATCCGGAGGCCGTGACCGAGACTTCGGCCTGCCATCCCGTGTCAGCCTATGGACGGGCGAAACTGGAAGCGGAATACGTCTTGAGCGAGTTCGCTGCACAGGTGCCGATCACGATCGTGCGTCCCCCCTGCGTGTTCGGGCCCGGTGACCGGAACCTGTTGAGTCTGTATCGGACAGTGCAGCGCGGTTGGAACTTCTTCGCCCGCGGGGACTTCCGCTATTCGTTTCTTCACGTTGATGACTTGATCGCCGGCTTGCTGGCCGCCTGGCAGCAAGGACTAAGACTGCGCGGCGCGTCCGATCCCCAGCGGCAAGGGCTTTACTATGTGGCAGATCCACAAGCCGTGACGTTTCCCGAACTGGCCGCGCTGATCGCCGCCAGCCTCGGGCGCCATCGTGTGCGGCAGGTGCGTGTCCCGCGCCCCGTTGGTTGGACCGCGGCCGTAGTGGGGGAGACAATTCGGTGGGTGGCGGGACGACGCGTCTATTTCAATATCGACAAAGCCCGCGAAGCCTACGGCGGATCATGGATGTGTGATCCGACTCGCGCTCGACTGCAACTCGATTTCACGCCTGCCGCGAGCCTGCCTCAGCGACTGGAGGAAACCCGCGGCAGTTTCCAGTCGGCCGGCTCTTTGTGATGCGGCGGCGAATGGAAGACGGACGAAAATCATGGACGATCGCCGCACCCTTACGTGGCGATTCCCGACTCCGCACCGCCCCGTCTTCGCAGCAAGTATGCCGTGCTGGGAATACAACAGCGGGAGATGCGGTCGAACAGTTCGAATCCACTTTCTTCTACCAGCGACCTGACTCGCTCCTGCGAAATGAAGATCGCCTGCACGCCGAACAGAATACGCCCACGCGGTGACAGGAATCGCGGTGCCTGCCGCAAGAACTCTCGCAAGACCTCTACGCCGTCTTGGCCACCATCCCATACGCGATCGCTATCAGCACGCATTCGTCGCGTCAGTCGCAACTGTTGTCCTGCCGACGTGGGAACGTACGGTGGATTGAAGAAAATGAGATCGTAACGCTGTCCCCGCGGAATGTCGGCGAATAAATCGCTCACGAAGAAATGCGCGGGGATTTGATTGTGTGCCGCCACGGCCTGCGAGCTGGCGACACGGGAGAGCGAGAGGTCAACCCCATCAACCCGCAACGCCGTCGACTGGCACAGGCTCAGCGACAACAGGGCACCTTGACCGATGCCTATCTCCAGTGCGTTTCGGTCGGCGGAATCGACAGATCGCAACAGTGCGTGGCGCAGCAGCAGCGTCGTCGGATCAAAGTGGACAATCGTCCCCTTCGGTATTCGAATGCCAAACAATCGATGGATCAGCCAGTGATTGCGAGCCAACGCATTGAGCAGAGGATGGGTCAGTTCGTAGACTAGCCTTCGGATAACCATCGCGCTTCTGGGTGGCCCGTCAGTCACGTTGCGAGGACTACTCTTGCTTCGCGGCTTCTCGCTGCACGTCGACATCGACCCCCGGAGCCCTCACGCCGACATTCCTGTCCCTGTCGACCTGAACATCCACGCCGGGAGCTTGCACGTCGACGCCTTTCTCCGGATCGATCTTCACGCTGCCACCTGGCCACTCAACCTCGATTCCCTTGCCGGTCCCTTTGTCAGAGGCTCCTTTTGTGCCCGTGTCCGAGCATCCCATGAACAGGGTGATGGCCAGGCAAGTGATCATGGCAAAATGACGTTTCATCGAATCCGCTCCTCAGTTCTCCGGCTGATAATGCTTCGCCGGCTGACAATATGACGCTGCAGGCGGGTCGTGCCAGACACAAACTCGGACCTGACTCGTGTGCACCCCCCCAGTGCGACGAAATGCTCGCCGAAATGCTCGCCAGCAAACTTCGCCAACTCAACGCAGTATAGAGGCGGCCGTCTGTCCACTCAAGCGAGGGGGACGCGGCGGGACGGACCAAGTGAATAGCCCTCCGGCAGACTGCTCGATCCATCACCGCATCGCACTGGACCACGGCCCACGGAACCGGGTGACAGGAACCGGGCGACGGGATTCTGACTGGCAAGCGGGGGCAGGGCTTCTGTCATAACGCTCCTGAATGTTCAAAAATTCTCGAACGGATCCCGAATCGAGCGACCTTTCGTAGGCCAAACGTGGGTCGATGATCATGGGAAAAAAATAGGGAATGCGGAAGAGGGAATGCTCAATGCGGAACAAGCAGAGAGGCGACGCGCAGGAGGATCGCTCGCATCTCGAGCCTGCGGCCTGGGCGAGAGATCGTGCTGGAAGAGATTCCCCTGTCACACGCCGATTGTGAGCGACTCACTTCCTGAACCGCCCCTCAGGATTCACCCCGACTTCCGCATTCTGGATTCCCAATTCCGCATTCCCGATTCGGCACCTCGCACCGGCTTCCCACCCGCATCCGAACGCTTCCCCACGTCAGGACGAGGTGTTGGGGGCAAAATGCGTGTCAGCCGCTGCAGCTTCCAGGGTTACAGTGACAGCGGAAACACGCGTGAATAATCCGGCTAATCCCCGGAATCTCAAAGCACCCACATCATGCATTCACTGCAGTTTATCCACTTCCTCGCGAGCACCGGGGCGGTCCCAGCCCGTTTCTGAGCGTGTTTTCCAGGTAGGGGATGGGTGTTGTGGTTGCGCCAGTTGACTCGGCAGGCTGGCGAAAACTTCTCTTTTCGCGCGTGGACCATTCGGATAGAGTGGCGAGGACTGGGCCTGACGGATCGACCGCCACTACCTGGACGCCGAGGGGCGGGCCTGCCCCAGCCGTTTGCGCGGAGGGTTTCGAGGGGCGTCGGGCGTGCTGCACAACGAAGGAATTGGGGCGACAACCAGGGACGGTTACGGATGAAGAACTTCACGCGAGCTCTTCGCGATTCACTGCGTTATTGGAAAGCGATTCTGCTTGCCACCTTCTTTTCCATGCTGGTGGCGGCATTATGGGGAGGCAACATTGGTGCGTTGTTTCCTGTGATTCAGGTGACGCTCGGCGAAGAGTCGCTCCAGCATTGGATCGAGACAGAAATCACGACGGCCGAGCAGAAGATTGAAGAATTGTCCGCCGAGATGGTGACTTTGGAACGGCAGTTAGGGGTAGCGGCCGCGGGGGACCGCCCAGAGTACGAGAAGCGAATCGAGCAACTGCAGGCGGAGTTGAGCAACCAGGAAGCGTCGGTGAAGTCTTCGCGCCGTTTCCAGCCGCTGATCGAACGCTTCCTGCCGACCGATCCTTTTCAGACGGTGGTGTGGGTGATCGTGCTGGTGATCATCGGGACTTTCGTCAAGCATCTCTTCATTTTGCTCAACACCATGATCATCTCGCGCGTCTCGGCGGACATTTGCCGCGGCATTCGGCTGCAGGTATTTGAGCGGGCGATGGTCTTGGATCGGGCCGGTTTTGCGAAGTATGGCACGGCCGGCTTCACCACGCACATTACGGCCACGACGGACATGTTGGCCGGCGGCATCCTGAACTTGTATGGTGGTGCCGTGATCGAGCCGCTCAAAATCTTTGCTTGCCTGGCCGGCGCCTGTTTCATTTCCTGGCGTCTGCTGCTCCTGTCCCTGATCATCGCGCCCCTTGTCACGTACTTGATTGTCTGGCTCAGCAAACGCATCAAGTCCGTGTGCCGCCGGACATTGACGAAAGCGCAGAATTTCCAGCACGTGATGTTGGAAGCACTAGGGAGTATTCAAACCGTCCAGGCCTACGGCATGGAACGCACCGAGCAGCAGCGGTTTGATGCCACGACGCTCGATCTGGTGCGACTCGCCATCAAAGGGGCTTTTTACAACGCGCTCTCCCGTCCCATTACCGAGCTATTGGGGATCGGCATGGTGGGCACGACCGTGATCATTGGCGCTTACCTGGTACTGAACCACGAAACGCATTTATTGGGTATCCGCATTACGGATACTCCCCTGAGTGTCTCCACGATGATGCTCTTCTTCGGTCTCTTGATCGGGGCGAGCGATCCGGTGCGCAAGTTGTCGGGAGTCGTCAGCAGCATCAATGCGGGCATTGCGGCAGCGGACGTCCTGTACCCGCTGCTCGACTACCACACAACAATCCAATCGCCGCCGCGTCCACGGAAGGTGGCCCGCCCCCACAAGCTGCTGGAACTCCAGGACCTGTCGTTTGCCTACCACCGAGAGGACTACGTCCTGCGCGACATCAACCTGCGAATCAACTATGGCGACAAGATCGCGCTGATTGGGGCCAACGGCAGCGGCAAGTCGTCCCTTGTTCACTTGATCTGTCGCTTCTACGATCCTCAGCATGGAGCGATCAAGCTGGATGGCGTGGATCTGCGAGAGATGTCGCTGGATGACCTCCGCAGTCGGATTGGCCTGGTCATTCAACAGACCGACCTGTTCCATGACACGGTGATGTACAACATCCGCTACGGTTCGTTGGATGCCACCGAGGAGCAGGTGCTGCGTGCCGCGAAGATGGCACACGCCCACGAATTCATCAGTTCGTTTCCCGACAAGTACGACACGATGGTGGGGCCGCGCGGCACGCGACTCAGCGGCGGGCAACGCCAACGCATCGCGCTGGCTCGCGCTATCCTGCGCGATCCCGAAATCCTGATTCTGGACGAGGCAACCAGTCAGATTGACAACGAAAGTGAGAAGCTGATCAACGAAGTGCTGACGGAGTTCAGCAGAAACCGAACGCTGATCATGATCACTCACCGACTCAATAACCTCTACCTGGCTGATCGCGTTTACGAATTGGACGCCGGTCGGATGGTTGAATACGACCGTGCTGCGCGACAAGTCGCGTGAATCGGCAGGCCAGCAGCCCGAGCCGTTCTCGCGGCCAGAAACGGCAACTCCCACGCCCCTTTTCCTCCGCCGGCAGCAGCCCTGCCAGCGCGTCCGACGGCAACCTGCGCGCACGATGACCGCCCGTTCGAAATCCGGATTTCTCGCTCTCGAGATTGGGTGGTGGCCATTGGCCGCGTCAGGTGCGTACGCCCTGACTGACGGGGGGCGCGTGGTACGCTACGCAGCGCGGCGGTCCACTCCCGGTTCACTCAGCAGATCGACTGCTTGGAGCATGTTGCCAGCCTGGTCATAGAATTGGACGAGTCCCACGTCGATCATCCACATCGCGAACATATTGTCCGCTCGGTAGCTATAGGCGACCACCCGTCCGTCCTCGATCCGCATGCGTTCCTCGATGTCGCTGCCAGCAAGCCGCTGACGACGATATTCTTGGAAGCGACGGAGGACAAGTTGGCGCATCGTGGTGGGGGAGATTGATGGGTACATGTCTGGTTCCTTCTCCCGAATCCTATTCCGAGCATGATCGCGGCTGTCGCCGTCACCGGCTCAAGCCGTGCCGGGGACGTCGACCGGCACGGGGCGTTCGCGCATTGAGGGTTCACCACTTTTCCCGGCTGCCACGTGGAAGCGGCAGGTACCGGCACGACGCCGGGGGCCATGGGCGTCCCGCAATCCGTTGTCCCGCGATCCGACCGAAACACGCACTGCCGCCACCGCGATGTATGCCCACGTGGCTCTCGTGACCGACGAGAGCGGGAGATCGCTGCCGTGCAGTAGCGTGCCTGGGCAGGCGACGCGGGTGCGAGACGCTATCCGGTTATTCCTGTTATCGGCAATCGAGGGCCTCCCCGCTTGCACAACCGCGATTTCCTGGTCCAGTCGTTGTATTCGATTCATCTTGCCTCCTTTCGGGCGCAGACCTTCCCTCACGCCATTGGATCGCACGGACCTCCGCAGCGGGAAATGAGGGCATGACAAGACCTTACAGCTGCCGGTGAGCGCTGGAGCAAGGCGCGGACGGCCTGCCAATGGGGATCGTCCGCGGCAGGTCTGACATACGACCGCGTTGCGCCGCGCGAGATTTTCGGGAGGTCCCGCAGGGCCGCGTGCCCGTTTGGCGAGACGGGCTGCCGCGGTTTCTGCACGGCGTCGAGATCCGGCGCATTGACCTTGCATCGGTCGCAGGCCCCGGCGGCGGATCTCCGTGATATTCGCTGGGCTTGGCACTGAATTCGCGTAGAATGAAGGCGGCTCACCGTCCGCTGGCCCATTGATTGAGAGCCCGTTCATGGAGGGCCCGTTGTTTGGAACGCGTGCCGTGCGCTGCGCTGGCAGCGCCGGAGGGATGCAGTGGCGCGGCGAGCGGGTTATATTGGATTCGTGTGACAAACGCCGTGAGTAAGGAGCGTTGTGAGTGAGGAGCGCCGTGAGTAAGGAGCGCCGTGAGTAAGGAGCGCCGTGAGTAAGGAGCGCCGTGAGTAAGGAGCGCCGTGAGTAAGGAGCATGGTGTGGCAGCGATTGCCGAGGTAATCAGTGGCAACGAATCACTGAGCGCCGAGCAGTGTGTGCAGATCCACCAGGTGATGGTGCGCGCTCGCGTACTGGAGGAGCGCATGATCCAGATGAGCAAGTCGGGGGAAGGCTACTTCTGGATCGGTGGGCCGGGCGAGGAGGCATTCAATACTTGCCTGGGTTTTCAGGTCAAGAAAGGTTGTGGTCCGGCCTACGACTTCCTGCACCTGCACTACCGCAATGCCGCCACTTTGTTGGCGATGGGCATGCCGATGCTCGACGCGGTGCGGCAGGCGGCCATGACGATAACCGATCCGCATTCCATGGGGCGGAATTTCGTCGGTCACTATGCGCTGCGGCAGTGGAATGTCGTGCCGGTCAGTTCCGTGGTGGAGATCCAATACGCCATGGCATCGGGAACCGCGCTGGTTCAGAAGCGACATGGCGGGGACGGTGTGACGGTGGTGGTAGGGGGCGACGCGGGAACCGCGGAGGGAGATTTTGCCTCCTGCTTGATCTGGAGCACGCGGCCGGGGCAGGAACTCCCCGTGCTGATGATTGTGATGAATAATCAATGGGGGATCTCGACACCGACCAATACTCAATACGGCCTGCGGAACATTATCGATCGGGGAGATGCGTACGGGATACCGGGCGAAACGGTGGACGGTCACGATCCGGTAGCCAGCTGGTACGCGATTCGACGCGCATTACAGTGGTGTCGCCGCCAGCGGCGCCCGTATCTGCTGGAACCGCACGTGGCCCGCCTGCACGGCCACTCTTCCTCCAGCGGGGCGGCGCGCGTGTTGGGCGAGGCTGACTGTCTGGGGCTCTTCGAGCAGAAGCTGCTGGAGACGGCGAACCTCCGTCAGGAGGCGATCAACGGGGTGTGGGCAGCGGCCCGTGAAGAAGCGGAGCAGGCCGTGCAAGTGGCCTTGCGTGAACCTCAGCCTTCGGCCGACGACGTGCGCACGCACACTTACGCACCAAGTCCCGTCGATTGTGTCTATCCCGATGATTACACAGGATTGCCCGAATAGAGTTGTGGCGGCATGGCTACTTTGGTCCAAGCAGTACGGATGGCTTTGCATTACGGTGAGACCTACCTGGGAGTGACCGACATTCTGGGTGAAGATGTCGGACCGCCGCTGGGGGGCGTTTTCACCGCGACGCAGGGACTGCGCACGGCCTGGAATACGCCGCTGGATGAGCGGGGGATCGTGGGGATGGCCATGGGGATCGCCTATGCTGGCGGTCGACCGGTCGCGGAGATCCAGTTCTGTGATTATGGCTTCAACACCATTGATCTGCTGAAGGTGGCGGGAAACCAACGCTGGGCGGGGGCCGGCAATTATGAGCTGCCGATGGTGTTGATGACTCCCAGCGGCTCGGGGATCCGTGGCAGTCTCTACCATTCGCACAGTTTCGAAAGTTGGGCGAGTCGGCTGGCCGGTTGGAAGATCGTGATGCCGAGCAACTCGCTGGACGCGTACGGGCTGATGTTGTCGGCCATCCTCGACCCGAATCCCGTGCTGGTGCTCTTGCCGAAAGCGCTTCTGCGTGTGCACGGCGAGAAGCTGTTGCCGGGCGAGCCGGAGGATCAGGAGTATCTGAAGAAGCTGATCGATGCGCCGGTGGGGGATCGCGCGGACTGGCAGCCGCGGTGGCCCGACTTGGACGAATTCCTGATCCCGCTCGGCAAGGCGGCCCTGATCCGGCAAGGGGAGCACGCCACGGTGGTCAGTTACGGACGTACGCTGCCGTTGTGTGCGGAAGCCGCCGATGCGCTGACGGCGTCGGATGGGTTGCGTTTTGACGTCATCGACTTGCGCAGCATTTTTCCCTACGACTGGCGCGCCATCTCGCACAGCGTGCTGAAGACGGGGCGGGTCTTGTTGGTCAATGAGGACACCGAAGTGACGAACTTCGGCGAACACTTGCTACGGCGGGTGATTGAGGAGCACTTCTATGATCTGCTGGTGCGCCCGCGTCTTCTGCAGGGGCAGCACGTGCCGGGGATTGGCTTGAACCAGGTGTACGAGCGTAACACGGTGCCACAGCTGCCGGAAATTCGTCAGGCGCTGTTCGATCTCGCGACCGAGGAGGCGTAGTGGCTATGGAGTTCCGCGTGCCTGAACTGGGGGAGGGCGTCTATGAAGCCGAACTGGTGGAGTGGTTTGTACAGCCCGGACAACCGGTGCGGCGCGGCGAGGCATTGGCGGAGGTGATGACCGACAAGGCCACGATGGATCTTCCAGCGCCGTTTTCCGGCACGGTGGAGGCGTTGTTCGCCGAGGCGGGCCAGAGCATCGAAGTTGGCCAGTTGCTGCTGCGGTATGCCTCGGCGGCGGATGGCGTCGGGCAACGCGAACCGGCCGCGCCGCTGGCCGCCGGGCGGGGGACGCCGGCAGCGGTGGCTGATGCTCGCCGTTCCCGTGCGCCGCGACAGGGTCACGCCGACTCCGAGGCGGGTAACGGTCGGCACCGCCGGAGCATCTCCGCCGCGCCCGCCGTCCGAAAGATGGCGTTGTCTCTGGGAATCGACCTGGCCGACGTGCCGGGAAGCGGTCCGAGTGGGCGAGTGCTGATTGATGACCTGGGGGCCTTCGTGCGCCGCGGCGAGGCGGCGGAAAAGAAACGGCCCCAGCGCGCCACGGCCATGGACTTGGGAACGCCCGGGCAACGCATCAAGCTGCAGGGGGTGAGACGTGCGATCGCCGATCATATGGTCGCCGCGAAGAAGACGATTCCGCATTACAGCTATATCGACGAATGTGACGTCAGCGAGTTGGTGGCATTGCGCAACGAACTGAAGCGTCCGTTCTACTCCCATGCCATCAAGCTGACACTCCTGCCGTTCTACGTGAAGGCCGCGGTGGCAGCCCTGAAGCGAGTCCCGATCGTCAACGCTTCGTTGGAGGACGCGACGGGTGAAATCGTCCTGCACGATGAATATCACATCGGGATTGCCACGGCGACCTCCAAGGGGCTGGTGGTACCCGTTCTGCGGCATGCCGATCGCAAGGATCTGCAGGGGATCGCGGCCGATATCGAACGACTCATTCGCGCAGCGCAAACAGGATCGATAGCCCGCTCCGACCTCCGCGGCGGCACGTTTACCATCTCGTCCGTCGGCAATATTGGCGGACTCGTTTCCACGCCCATTATTCATCATCCCGAAGTCGCCATCGTGGCCATTGGGAAGGTCTTCAAACGCCCCGTTTACAACGACCAGGGGGACCTTGTCCCGGCTCGCATAACCTATCTCTCGTTCTCGTTCGACCATCGTGTTGTGGACGGAAGTGTGGGGGCACTTTTCGGCAATGCGATGATTCAGCACTTGAAACAACCCCGTTGCCTCGTCGAGGATGAACTGAAGTCCTGAGGCAGGCTGAAAGACGTCGGGGGATATTCCGGCGTGCCAGGTCCGCGACCCGATCCACGCCGGTCCGAGACAAGCAGGGAGTTGAAATTTCCCATGACCCACCAGATGCGGAGCGATTTGCCGTGGCCAGAGCAGGTGTGTAACCGCTCGGCCTGATGAAATCCTCCGGTCGCAAGATACGCGGATATGAAACAGATCAAGGGTGAGCGGTTGCATGTGAAGCTCGGCGCTTCACAGGTCCGGCTGCGTCTGAAAGGACGCGGCTATGGCGTGCGCAAGGTCTGTAGTGCCGGGCGGCAGGAGGCGGTCATCATTCACACGGCGACCGGCGAGCATCGCCGTGCGCTGGAGGCAATCTTCCGGGACGTGCTTGATAAACGTGACTCCTAGCGATCGCGGCCGCTCCCGCAGCGATCCAGCGGAACTCCTGATGGATCGCTCCGCCGACCGCTGGGCAATGCGAATTGCGGTGTATGTGAGGACGACGAATCACCGATTTCTGTTTTTGGAGTCCTCGTCATGCGCATAAGTTTCGCCTGCGGTGCTTCGGCTGGCCGCTTCAGAACATCCGTTTGCCGCGCACAGGCGACGGGCGAGCACTGCCAGGCATCCAGTGGTTCGCCTGCGGGTTGAATGGTTTCTCACGTAGTTGGCGGGGTGCGACTTCCATGACAGACGAACGAATCCAGGAATCAACGGGGGATCCTGTCCGCCGTCTCGAGGACGCCTGGCAGTCGGGGGGGGACACCGATCTCGCCCAGTATCTTCCCCCGGCGACCAGTTCCGATTGGACGAGCGCGCTGGTGCGATTGGTGAAAGTCGATCAGCGCTATCGCTGGCAAGGCGGCGAGCCGAGTTTCCTGGAGCAGTATCTGCAACGATGGCCGGAACTGCAGGCGAACGCCAGTGCGATCAGCGAGTTGTTGGCATCCGAATGTGAGATCCGGTCCGCCTTGGGGGACAAGCCGACTCAGGGAGAATTGCAGCACCGCTTTCCCACGCTGTTCGAGCATGTCGATCTGAACACGATTGCGGTTGACTCGAACGACGCCGGACCGGCTCGGTGGGATTCGGCGAGCGGCCCGCCGAAACCGGTCGCACCGACCTACGATACGAAGCCGGTGTCCCGTGATTCCCATCCGACGCCCCAGCCGTCCTGGCGAGTCTCGCTGGTCGGCAGTCGGATTGGACGATACGAAATTCGGTCCCTGCTCGGTGCCGGTGGAATGGGGGAGGTCTATCGAGCGTATGACACCGAGTTGCAGCGCGAAGTTGCGCTGAAGATTCCGCGAGTGTTTCCCGACACCGGGCCGGAGGTGCTGGGGCGATTCGTCCAGGAAGCG
This sequence comes from uncultured Planctomycetota bacterium, assembly GCA_963802295.1. Lineage (GTDB taxonomy): Bacteria > Planctomycetota > Planctomycetia > Pirellulales > Pirellulaceae > JAJRVM01. Next base: position 744,921 of record CAWDIM010000029.1, read on the forward strand.
CTGGCAGCCGCCAGTCTGCGCCATCCGAACATCTGTCCCATCTACGACGCCGGTCAGATGGAGGATCGTTACTATATCGTGATGGCGTTAATTGAAGGCACAACGCTGTCGGAGAAACTGCGGGAGGGGGCGTGCGACCTCGACTTCGCCGTGCGGGTCGTCGCCCAACTGGCTCGCGCCTTGGAGGCTGCCCACCAGGCGGGAATCGTTCATCGCGACATCAAACCGGCCAATGTGTTGATTGACAAGTCGGCCCAGCCGCTGCTGACCGACTTCGGCTTGGCGCGCCGCAGCAATGTTGACGAGCAGCTTTCTGTCGCGGGAACTTTGCTGGGAACACCGGCTTACATGTCTCCCGAGCAGGCCGAGATGCGACCGGTCGATCGGCGCACGGACATCTACAGCCTGGGGGTCGTGTTCTACCAGATGCTCACTGGAGCGTTGCCGTTTCCCGGTCCGCCGGCCCAGCTTCTGCTGCAGATCATGAAAGGGAAGCCTGCCAAGCCGAGCAAGTTGCGCGGCGAGCTGCCGGCGAGCCTGGAGACCATTTGCCTCAGAGCGATGGCCGGCGATCGTGAGCAGCGTTATCAGACCGCAGCGGAACTGGCCGAATCGTTGGAACGTTATGGTCGGCCTGCCCCGGTGGCGCCGGTCGGTAAACGCACTCGCGTTGCCATCGGCATCGCGACCCTGCTGCTGTTGGGCATCACCGTGCCGCTGGGATACTGGCGACTGACGGCCGGTCACCGCGGCGAATTCGCCGCGGGAGAAAGTCACGTTCAGCCCGCGAAGCCTCTGACGCAGCGGCAGCGCCAGCTCGCCGATCTCCAGCGCCAGGCAGCTCTGCTCAACGAGATACTGCCCGACATCGAGCACGTACGCGGATTGGGCGACCAGTATTGCCGGATCAAGGCATCCGTCTTCGGCATTAACGCGCAGGCGTTTGGTCGCGAGATTGCCATGGCCTTCACCAAATTGAAGTCCGTCGGTCTTTCCGAGCGAGAGGCGAGCGTGGCCACTGAGCTGGATCAGTATTTGCAGCAGGATAATATCTTCCGCACTCCGGAAGATGCCTATCTGCTGCTACGGGTGATCGCCGAGATGATTGACGTCCGAGGAGCAGAGTTGCAGACGAAAGTGGCAGCGTTGCGGTTGTCGAACGACGCGACGCCGTCACTACCGGAGGATGGGCAGAGGAAGGTCGACGCGGATACCGACGAAGTTGCCAGGCGAATCGTCGCGGTGCAATATCAGCTGAGTGGACTGCAGGGGGCCGCGGCGGAGGTCACCGCCCTGCGCGAACTGGAGTCCTTGTACGGCGAGGTGGAAGGGAAAATGTGGGGATTGGAGCAATGTGCGAACATCGCTGTCGTGTCGTATATGCACGTCGCTCGACTCGGTGCCTGTGAATTGACGACCAGCGAAACGGAGGCTTTTCGCACTACGCTGCAGGCTGCGTTCCGGTTGGGTCTCTTCGGCCGACTCGAGGATGTCTACAAGCCGGCTCGCGTTTTCGGGGAGCGAGTGTGGGCGCGGGTGGTGCTGCTCCAACAGAAACTCGCTGGACTGGAGTCCTGGACGCCGGACACAACCTGCTATTACTCGCTGATTGAAATGCGACCTGGTGATGTTCAGTCACTGTGTGATGAAGCACGGTTGCGGGCGCAAGTGGCAGTTGGCCCGACGCGATCGCCGTGGCTTCCCAAGCGATTTCTGCTGCTCCCGAAGATGCCACGCTGTATGCCTTGCGGGCGACTCTTCACACCGAGAATCGCGATTACGCGGCGGCTTTGCGCGACGCGGAAGAGTCGCTCAGGCTCAACAAACAACTCGGCTATACCTACTATGTCCGTGGCTCTGTGCACACAGCTGGCGGACAATATGTCCTGGCAGTTGGTGATTGTGACAAAGCCCTTCAGCTCGATCCACGGTTGGCACAAGCCTATCGCACTCGCGCCGATGCATACAACCATGTCGGGGCCTTCCAGCGAGCGGAAGACGACAGTACGGAAGCGTTGCGAATCAACCCCCACTTCGCCGACGCGTATCGCGTGCGAGCCGAAGCGAGGATTGGCTTGGAGAAGTGGCAGCCGGCGTTGGAGGACAGCCGGGTGGCCATTGAGTATGAGCCGAACGGGCCTCGCAGCTATTTTGCTCACGCGCGGGTGCTGCAGCATTTGGAGGAGTATCAGCAGGCGATCGATAGTCTGAACAAGGCGGTCCTCCTGGATTCCAGCGACAGCCGGTTCTACCGCCTGTGCGCCGAATGCCGGGAGAAAACGGGCGATGCACTGCGAGCGACTGGCGATCGCAAGCGGGCAGAGAATATGGAAAAGGAAACGCCCGGCTTGCCGGCAGCGGCCGAGTCGCCCAAGTCGGACAGCAACCCGGCGGATGCCGATGTGCCCCAATAGCGGGTAGTGTCAGCGAAGACCGCAACCTGTCTCGCCTCTTTGCTTGACGCGTTCGAAGTGGTCATTCTTCCCTTACCAGGAACGTCACGCACACCGGTGTGGGGAGTTGCACGACGTGGCCGGTGCTTTCCAGTCGCCCGGTCGCCTTGTCGACACGAAACACGACCACATTGCCCGTTCGCTGATTGGCGGCCAGCAGGAACGTGCCGGTCGGGTCGATACCGAAGTTGCGTGGCTGCTCACCTTGGGTGGGATGATGCGACACGAATCGCAGTTGTCCGGTTTGCGGATCAATGGCGAAGACGACGATGCTGTTGTGACCGCGATTCGACCCGTAAAGGAACTGGCCATCCGGCGACACAAAGACCTCGGCCGTTGTGTTGTCACCGGTGAAGTCAGGCGGGAGGGTCGAGACGTTCTGCAGTGTCGTGAGAGTTCCCCGGTCCGCGTCGTAGGAAAAAGCGGTGACGGTCGAATTCAGTTCATTGATGACGTAGGCGAATTTACCATTGGGGTGGAAGGAGAAATGGCGCGGCCCAGCTCCGGGCTCGACCTTGACGGCCGGCATGTCGGGATTGAGGAGAAGATTGCCGCGTTGGCTGTCGTAACGGTAGATCAATATCTGATCGAGTCCGAGGTCGGCGGAGACGACAAAGCGATCCGCCGCATCATTATTCACGCAGTGCGCGTGGGGCGATGTCTGTCGCGGGTGAACGCTGGAGCCTTCATGCTGGTTGAACGCGCAGGCCGTGCCGACGCTGCCGTCCGGATTAATCGGGAGCACCACGACACTGCCGCTGCTATAGTTGGCAGCCAGCGCATGTCGTCCGCCGCGGTCAACGATCACGTGGCACGGGCCGGTGCCGAGCGTCGGCTCCTCGTTGAGAAAGGTCAATGCGCCGGTGTCTGGGTCGATGGCAAAAGCTGCCACGGACCCGCTGCGCCCGCCCTGAAAGTCACTCGACTCACCGACTGTGTAGAGAAATTTCTGGTTGGGATGGATCGCCTGAAAGGACGGGTTCTTCACCCCCGTCGCGGCACCGATGCGCGACAGACCGCCGGTGGCCATGTCGAGCCGGAAGATGTGAATGCCTTCCGCGTCTCTTTCGGCGTACGAGCCGATATAGACCAGCATATGCGAGGGCTGATCGGCTGCGGACGTCATCCTCAATTCCCCTCGGGTCGTGGCGACCATGGCGAAACAGGCCAGGGTGCCGGCCACCGCGAATACCACAGTCTTGGTCTTCATCAGGTCACCTCGCAAGAATGCCTCTCAGGTATGTCACACGCGTGACAAGTTCGTCTGGATATTCAGTTTCCCCAGGTCGAATTCGCGGTTGCCACGGGCAGTCCGCAACGCGGACTGCCAGGACGTCGATCGGCGAACCGATCAAAGCCGATCAACCGCCGTCGCGGCGGAATCACACTGGGCCAGACCGAGTACGCCACCGATGATACGGGAGAGTATCATCAGCGATGTACTGAAGTCGGTCTGGCCAATTGTGACGAAGCCCCGCTGGTCGGAATGTGCTGAGCTATTTTGCCTCAGCGGTCACGCCGGGCCAATCGTCCGTGCGGAAAGGTGTGACCGGCAGTCCGGTTACGGTCTTCAGATTGCAGATCGGATTATTGGCCCACGCGTAGCGGACCGCCACCGGCTCAGCCACCGCGTCGCTCCAGATGACCAGCTGGTCCTTGGTCTTGTCGACCAGGGCCGCCTGGGCATTGACGAACTTCATGTCCGCGCCGGCGATCGTGAACCCCTTGATGTCGTTCACGTCAAACGGTTTGAGACCGCCGTCGACGTAATCGAAAGTGATGACGATCTTGTTGCCATCCGTCCGCATCGATTTGTACTCGGGACTCCGGTAGTCGATCTCGATGTTGTAATCCTTCGCCAAGGCCCAGCGGGCCAGTCGCTCGCCCACATCCTCCTTGTTGCGCGGGTGGATATCGTTGGCTTCGCCGATGTCGATGATCACTGCTTGCCCGGTATTAGGAAGGCTGAGTGTCATGGTCTGGGCTTCGCGGAGTTCGGCCCAGGCGCTGTCCATGGGTTCGGCGTTCTCGGCCAGGAAATCGGCCAGTTGGACCCAGTAGAAGGAGAAATCTCCCTGGTTCCAAGCGTCACGCCACGATTTGATCATCAAAGGGAACATCTGGCGGTACTGGTAGGCTCGCCCCGCATTGCTCTCACCTTGGTACCAGATGGCGCCACGGATGCCGTACCCGACAACCGGGTTGAGCATGCCGTTGAAGAGGTTGCCCGGCCGCGCGTTGCCTTTGAGCAGCTGTTCGTTTGTCCCTTCTTCCTCGATCTTCACCCATTTATCGATCAACGGTTTGTATTGAGGGTCCGCTTCCAGCAGGTGGCGAGGAATCCACGCCTCGCAGGCCGAACCACCCCAGGAGTCATGGATCACGCCGATGGGAATGTCCAACGCTTGGTGCAAGACGCGTCCGAAGAAGAACCCGACCGCCGAGAAACCGTTGACGGTCTCGGGCGAACAGAGTTTCCAATCCCCCGCGAAGTCGTCCTTCATCTCTTGCGTGCCGACCAGGGGCACTGTGACCATGCGGAGTTGGGGATAGCGGGCGGTTAGACGCGCCAAGTCGGCGGCATAAGTATTGCCGACTACCCATTGCATATTCGACTGGCCCGAGCAGACCCACACTTCGCCCACCAAGATGTCCTCGATGGCCACGCGGTTCTTCCCCTCGATCACCATCTTGTGGGGGCCGCCCGCCGGGAGCGGATCGAGCACGACTCGCCATTTGCCGTCGGCATCGGCCGTCGCTTTCTTCGTCTGTTCGCCCAGGACCACGACCACTTCCTCGCCCGCGTCCGACCATCCCCAAACGGGATTGGCGTGATCGCGTTGCAGCACCATGTGATCCGAAAAGAGGGCCGGCATGCGCACGTCGGCCGACACCACGCGGGGTGCCAGTGCCACCAGTGCGGCTGCCGCCGCCGAAAACAGCAAGAATCGCGACACCATTCGTTGGGACTGTGACATCAGAGAACTCCTCAAACAACAACGAAGTACAGGGCAGGTCGGAAGTACCGGCATCAGTTCCGCCATCCGTGGAGATGGCAGCTTTCCACCGCCGCCGAAAACCACTTGGCGGAAGCGATCTGCATTGTGGCTACCGCGTGCGTGTCTGGCAACCATACTCTCGGCAACTATACTGGAACTCGCGACGGCACCCGATCGCGCTCAGCCGCGATCTGCCCGGCGGACGCCGCAACATGGTAACGGGACGCCGACACACCCGTTGGATCGCCCCGCCGTGCCTTGTCCGGCGGTAGATCCGCCGCGGCATTGCCGGCCGCGGCGATGTTCACGTACTTCCTATTCGCAATCTTGACGCCGAGATCCAACCATGCTTGCTCCTCTCGTCTTGTCGTTTCTCTTGGCACCGCACAGTATGCATGCCGCGCCGCAACTGACCGCGCCGCAACTGACCGCGCCGCAACGGACCGCGCCGCAACTGACCGCGCCGCAACGGACCACGCCGCAACTGATCACGCCGCATCTGACCGCGCCGCAACTGATCACGCCGCATCTGACCGCGCCGCAACTGATCACGGCGGATCCCGCCACGCAACTCGCCATGCAACTCTGCCTCGAGCGGGTGAAATTGGTGGAAAGAGAGACCCTCTATCAGGCCGAGCATCCGTTGCTGGAGCAACAGCAGCGGCTCGTGGCCGCCCTGGAGAAATCACTGGCCACGCTGCGCGATCAAGGGCATCAGGTGGACGAACAACGTGTCGATGCAATGCTCGACGCACTACTGCAACGGACCACGGCCGAATGGGATGTGGCACAGCAGGAACTGACCTCATCACATCCGCGACTGGCACTGCTCGAACTACGTCTCGAGTCGCTCGGCTGTGTCGCTGCTCGCCGCGCCCTGGCCGATTGAGTGGCTGCTGCCCGAGTGAGTGTCTCCGCCCAGCAGACTCTTACTCTTACTCTTACTCTTACTCTCTGTCGCGATCACCACTCGTTTCCCCCTTCGCGCTTTCGTCGTCTACTCGTCTGACAGAAGCAGGCGAGAACGGAGAACGGAACCTCCCCTAGCATGCTCAGTGATGAGCATCTGCTGGTGGCCCGCCCGCCGCGGTTGTGCCGGCAGCTGAGGTTTCTGTGCTCGAATTTTGGATTTCGAATTTGTTTGGGATTTCGAGATTGGGATTTCGGATTTCCCGTTTGGTTGCGGCCGCAGGCCGGGTTAAAGTTTTCGCGTGTAGGATGTGCGCACCGTGCGCATGTTTGGAACAAAATCCGAAATTCGAAGCACCGAAAAGTGGGAGAAAGGGAAGAAGGGAGGAAGGGAGGAAGGGAGGAAGGGAAAACGGAGGACGCAATGGCATGCTGCTGGTGAGAATCTGCTGGGGGCCCGCCCGCGGCCGTTTTGCCGGCAGCGGAGGTTTTGGATTTCGAATTTTGGATTTCGAATTTGTTTGGGATTTCGATATTGGGATTTCGGATTTCCCGTTTGGTTGCGGCCGCAGGCCGCGTTAGGAGTAAGAGTAAGAGTAAGATTAAGATTAAGAGTAAGAGTAAGAGGATAGGGGGGGTGCGATGTTACAGGTGGTGTGATCGTTACAGGTGGTGTGATCGTTACAGATGTGAGACCCAGGTCGGATGGTGGGAGTGGATCGTCGCTGTTGGGGCGAATGACCGGGACACACGAGGTACGCTTGTGACGTGATTCGATCGCGGTGCGTCCGTCGCACGGGGTCGGTCCGCGGATACCGAGCTGGTGGTCGGGTGTAACCAAGCGGCCTTTCTTGCTGGAGGCACAGCGTGTCTCAGACAACTCACACATGGATTTCGTCGTCGATTGGCCAACTGCTACGGCTGCGTGTAGCGGGGGTGGGATGGGGATATCGCGAAGAAGGCTCGGCCTATAGCGAGCCGACGGCCATGGGTTGCTTGGCTCTCCTGTCGGTCAATGATGACCAGCCGGTGGAGGAAGTGGCGGCGTTGGTGGCGGCCAGTGCCGGTTGGTTAGCCGACTTGCAGCAGCCCGACGGGGCGGTGGGCATTTCGGCGGAGTTGTCCAAACCACGGTGGCCGACGGCGTACGCCGCTCTCCTGTGGAGCCAATTGCCTGGCTACGAGGAGCCGCTGGCGCGCTCGCTGCGATGGTTGCAGCAGCGGGAGGGATACACGTTTGTGAAGACCAAGGAGTGTGTGCTCGGGCACGACACGACGATTCCCGGTTGGCCGTGGGTGGCGGGCACACACCCGTGGTTGGAACCGACGGGGATCGCCATGCTGGCGCTGTGCCGCAACCAGCTGGCGGGTCACCAGCGGATCCGCGATGGGGTGCGGATGATCCTGGATCGGGCGATTGCCAGCGGGGGGTGGAATGTGGGCAATTCAGCGGCCTTTGGCAAGTCTTTGCGGCCCCAGGGGGGGCCCACGGGGATTGCCCTGCTGGCGCTGCGAGCGGCCGGGCACGAAGAAACGCCGTCTGTGACACGCGCCTGTCAGTATCTATTGGAGACATTGCCCCAGATTCGATCGCCCGAAACACTCGGATGGGGGCTGTTGGGGCTGTCAGCGTGGCGGCCCAAGCCCGCCGCAGCAGACCTGTGGCTGCGTGAGTCATTTGATAACACACTGGCTCTGCGGAATTCACCGATGCGTCTGGCGACACTGCTCTTGGCCGCCAGTTCGACCAGCCTGCCGCGATTCGGGGTGCAGGCCACCTATCCCCAGGACTCCGTCAGGGAGGTGCTCGTGCCATGAATGAGGTAATGGCGTTAATGACGCGGCAGGAACAGCAGGACACGGAGCCTACGGTCGGGCAAGCGGCTGCTGCGCAGCCGGCAGACCCGCCGCTTTCCCGTCGCCGTTGGCTGATGGGGGCCGGCGCACTGGCGCTGGCGCAGGAGGGGCCCGGTGGCTATGGAACCACTCGGAACGAATGCAGCGGGCGGCCACGTTCATAAGCCGAGCCTGCACTTACGATGCCGCACTGGAACCGCTCATTCGCGACGGTTTGACACAATTGGGGTGGGGGCGCGAGTTGGTTCGCAATAAGTCCGTGCTGCTCAAGCCCAACCTGGTGGAACCGACCGTGGAGGCACCACACGTCAACACGCATCCGGCCGTCGTCCGCGCCGTGGCCGAGGTGTTTCGCCGCTGGGATGCGCGCGACGTCTTTGTCGCGGAAGGTCAGGGGCACATTCGTGATGGTTGGCTGGTGTTGGAGCAGTCGGGGCTGGAGCCGGTGTTACGGGAAGCTGACCTTGAATTCGTCGACCTGAATCACGACGATGTCTATGCCACGACCAACTTGCTCGGCATGACCAGTCTCAAGGAACTCTACCTGCCGGCCACTTTGCGACGTGCCGACCTGATCGTCTCGCTGCCAAAAATGAAGACCCACCATTGGGCCGGCGTGACTCTGTCGATGAAGAACCTGTTTGGCGTGATGCCGGGAGTCTGCTACGGCTGGCCTAAGAACGTGCTGCATCACTGCGGCATCGACCGTTCCATATTGGACATCACGGCCACCGTACGTCCCCATCTGGCCATCGTTGACGGTGTCATAGGTATGGAGGGAGATGGGCCCATCATGGGCACGCCTCGCCGGGCTAATCTGCTGGTGATGGGGACCAATCTGCCGGCCGTCGATGCCACCGCCGCTCGGCTGATGGGCTTCGTGCCGCAGCGTATTCCGTTCCTGCAGGCATCCTCCGGGCGGTTAGGTCCGATCTTCGAACAGCACATCGAGCAACGGGGGGAACTGATTACCGACTGCGCACAACGTTTCGAACTGGAAGATCACCCGCACTTCAAGCAATTCCGCGATTGACGGTTCGCTGAAATCCGGGGGAGTATCCGCTGCGAGTCGCACGATCCGGTCACACGATTTGGGATGCGGTGCAGGGCCGCAATTCGTAACAGAGGCACGCCGGTAAGAAGCGAGTCCGATTCGCCGGCTTTACGGGCTGGGAGGGCACGACGGGGGAGGTCCGCCCTAGTCCTTGGTCACTTTCTGCTCGGTCACGTCGTGGAGCTGAAAGCCATAGGAGGGGTTCTCGGGATCGAAATCGCTGTCCGACAGCCCGACGTTGACTCTGATCTTCTGATAGACATATTGTTCCAGCAATACCGGCTGACCACCCTCTTCGGCGGGGAAGTCAAAGGCGCGATAGAAAATGGGGATTCCCAGTTCGTCGTCCACGGAGACTTCGGCCATGTGATAGGTCAGGTTCTCACGCCTCTTGTGGTGGGTCAGGCGATAGTGCGTGCACGTGCGGTTATCCACTTTGGCGTTTTCGAAAACTTGCAGCTCGCCATCCCGGAACTCCATTTCCTGTCCCAGCATTTCAATCAACCGTTGGGCCAGGGTTTGAAAACCAATTTCCGTGATCGGATACCGATTGCCTTCCATCGCCAACGGGCTCGAGGGCATCAGCTGCACCGTCATGTTGGGATTGCGTCGACCGCCGCGCCGGGCGATCAAGTCGCCGTTGTTTTGCGTCGCAACATACAAGACCTCTCGCCCTGCAACGCTTTTGGGTTGCAGGAACTTCAGGTAGACACTGAAGGGGACTTGGACCTCGTCCCCCGCCTTCTTTTCGTGGCGGATCTTGGCTTCCATGAATTGCCAGCCGCGGTCTTTCCCGTCCACGTACTCTCGCTTGATCAAAATGCAGGTGTAGTCCTCCACTTCACCGTTGATCCGCAGGAGCGCGTTCTGAGCGAACTGCATGACGTCTTCAATATCGGCCTTTTTTCCCTGCGTGGAAGTCCGTTCATTGTCTGCCGGTTGGTTCGCTTCGACACCTGCGGCCGGAAGGCTGTCGGCAGGGGTTGCGGAATCGGACCTACCGGTAAGTTCCATCGGTTCCGGCCCGCCGTCAATTCTCTCCTCGTTGGCGTCAGCGCCAAGGGCAGAAGCGCAGAGTGTCAAACAAACCGTTGCCAACCGCGCAAACGAGGTGGCCAGAGGAAGAAATCGAGGCGGTGGCTTAATTGCCGCAGATATCATAGCTGGGAAACCTCACGGTCCTGAAACGCGGTTTGACCCGGAATGTGATGCTAGAGTCTAGCTCGCTGGGGAACGGCTGCTGCGAGAAATCGCGGAATCGGAAACCGTCCCCAACCGGTTCCCGGGCAAGGCCCGAGGACCGGTCACGGGTTGTAGGCGGAAGCAGGGGTTTCCGCCAGAGGGAAAAATCGGAACCGGAGGTGCTTCGCCATCCACACCCCCCTGACGAGGCAGTTCTTCGACGGCACCTGGGAGTCGAGGTAGGCGCGGCGGCGGATGTCGAGGGGGCGGGGCTGAGCGGCCCCGGCCCTGCCCTCTTCGACAACACCATTTCCATTTCCACTTCCACTTTCGGCGGCGTTAACGCGGCCCAGCCCTAGAATCCATCCGACCGACTGTTTCGTTCACGATTCTCGGAGGACTCGGCTGCCGGATGCCAGCGGGATGACGCGGGCAAGCACTGGCATCCGAAGAAACCTGGCATAGAGGGCGACGCTCCTTTCGCTCGGTTAGCGATTGGAGCGAGGCCCGTTGCGGCGCCGGCGGAACGAGCAGGGAGTCAATGGGGAGGTGTTACGGTTGGTCGAATAATGATTGTCCGGCGCGGACTGCCGGCCGCTGCTGGAAGTGGGAAGCGCCCGCAGGGGTATGCGGAGGGGCGGCAGAACAGTTGCGATCGGCGGCGGCCAACACCGCCAGCGCGAACCATTCGTTCTTCCTCCGGTACGCGAGGGTCGGCCAACCGGCTATAATCGGGACGACGTGACGAGTCGACTTTGAGGGTCACGGCAGGAGTCTTTTTCTGGGGGCCAGCTGGCGGCCAGCGGCGGGTGTGGGTTCACGGATCTTCCGCGACAGCTTGCTTTCGTCCGCAGGCCTGACTCGTCGGAAACTAGCATTGGCAACGGGTGTCAGACATGCGGATCGGCTTATTCGTACCCTGCTACGTCGACCAACTCTATCCGGACGTCGCGTTAGCGACTGTGGAGGTGTTAGAGCGATGCGGCGTCGAGATCGATTTTCCCGTCGAGCAGACGTGCTGCGGCCAGCCGATGGCCAACACAGGGTGTCAGCACGAGACGCGGCCGTTGGCGCGGAAGTTCCTCAAGATCTTTCGCGACTACGAGTATGTTGTTTGTCCGTCGGGGAGTTGTGTGGCCATGGTGCGTCATCACTATGGTGACTACCTGCAAGGGGAGCCGGGGTTTGAGAGACTGGTGGCAAACACTTACGAGCTATGTGAGTTTCTGGTAGACGTCTTGAAGATCGAGCGCATGGAAGGGGTATTTCCCCATCGCGTGGGGATCCATCAGAGCTGTCATGGCTTGCGAGGTTTGCGGCTGGCGCACGCCAGTGAACTGATTGAGCCGATGTACAGCAAGATGCGGCAGCTGCTGGGATCGCTCGAGGGGATTGTATTCTCTGAACTGGAGCGGCCCGACGAGTGTTGTGGTTTCGGCGGTACCTTCGCGATCAACGAAGAAGCGGTCTCTTGTCAAATGGGACTGGATCGGATTGCCGACCATCAGCGTGCGGGAACGGAAATCTTGACGGCGCCGGACATGTCCTGCCTGATGCATCTGGACGGTTTATTGCGGCGGCAGGGATCGACGATGCAGATCATGCATATTGCCCAGATCCTAGTCGGCCGCGGTGTGCCCGGCGGCCGTTAGTCCTGTTTCGATGGGGCAGTGGCCAGCCAGGGCGGAGGGGAGCGGGGCGGCGCAATGCGGGAAGCAGCAGGAAATTCACGAACCATGTCTCACGCGAACATCGAGCACGCCGTTGACGCGGCCAAGTTCATCAGCAACGCCGAGCGGACGCACTGGCACGACCAGGCACTCTGGTTTGTGCGTGCCAAACGGGACAAGGCAGCCGGTTCGGTGGCCGAATGGGAACAGCTGCGCACGCGGGCGGCACAAATCAAGCGGCACACGTTGTCGCGACTTGCCGACTACCTGGAGCAGTTCGAGGAGCAGGCCTCGCGACGCGGTGTTCATGTCCACTGGGCGCGAACGGCGGAGGAACACAATCGCATCGTGTTGGACATCCTGACACGTCACCAGGTGCGGCGATTGGTCAAGAGCAAATCAATGCTGACCGAGGAATGTCACTTGAATCCGTATCTCGAGCGCCACGGGATCGAAGTGGTGGACACCGATTTAGGGGAGCGGATTGTCCAGTTGCGAAACGAGCCGCCGAGTCACATTGTGCTGCCGGCGATTCACATCAAGAGGGAGGAGGTGGGGGAGACGTTTCACGAGCATCTCGGTACGCGTGAGGGAGCGACGGACCCGAAATACCTGACGGAAGCCGCGCGGGCACTTGCGGAGCAAGTTCATGGCCGCTGAGGCGGGCATCACGGGAGTGAATTTCGCGGTGGCGGAGACCGGTGGTTTCGTCGTCTGTACGAACGAGGGGAACGCCGATATCGGCATCTCCCTGCCGCGACTGCACATCGCCTGTATGGGCATCGAGAAGTTGATTCCCCGCGCGGCCGATCTGGCGGTCTTCACCCGGCTGTTGGCTCGCAATGCGACCGGACAGCCGATCACGACCTATACGTCACATTTCCATGCCCCGCCTCCCGGCGGTGAACTCCACATTGTGTTGGTCGACAATGGGCGTTGTTCGTTGCGTGCGAACGAGCACTTTCGCGACGCGCTGTGCTGCATCCGCTGCGGCGCCTGTTTGAATACCTGCCCGGTCTATCGGCGCAGTGGAGGGTACAGCTATCACGCGACGATTCCGGGACCGATCGGATCGGTCCTCAACGCGGCCCAGGACGCCAAGACCTACCACTCGCTCCCCTATGCCTGCAGTTTATGTGGTTCGTGTGCCGATGTCTGTCCGGTGAAGATCCCGCTGGATCAGCAGTTGTTACAGTTGCGCGGCGAAATGGCCGCTCACAAATACCTGCCGCTGTCCAAGCGTCTCTTGATGAAATTGACCAGTTTTGTGATGAGCCGCACGTGGCTGTTCAACTTCGCGGGCAAGATGGCACGTTGGTTTGTCCCGCTGATGCCTCGTTTCCTGATCTACAACCGGCTGAACGCCTGGGGCAAACAGCGTGAGATACCGGAATTCCCCCAACAGAGCTTCCGCGAGCTGTACAAGAAACGCCAAGAAACGCCATGAACAGTCGAGATAAGATACTGCGCGATTTGCGGGACGATCGATGGGCCGAGATTGCCTTGCCCCCGGTGGAGGGTGATTGGACTGTCTACCCCGATCCTCAGCAGCAGTTCAGGCAAGTCTTGGAGGCGGTCGGAGGGCGTGCACTGAGCGTGCCGGATGGCCAATCGCTCGCCACCGCCTTGGCCGGCGTCGAGGGCTATCGGCAGGCCTCCCGGGTCTGGTCGCTGGTCCCCGGAGTGCCTTCCGCCGGGGGCGACTGGGGGCAAATGACGGATCCGCACGACTTCGAACCGCTGGAATGCTGCGTGGTGCCGGGCGAGTTTGGCGTGGCCGAAAATGGCGCTGTGTGGATTACCCATGAAACGGTCCCGCAGCGGGCCGCGTTGTTTGTGACGCAGCATCTGGTCCTGGTCGTCCCCGCCAGCAACGTGGTGCAGAACATGCACGAGGCCTACCAACGGATCTCGTTCGAACACGCTCAGTTCGGCGTCTTTATTTCCGGACCGTCGAAGACCGCTGATATCGAGCAGTCTTTGGTCATCGGTGCCCATGGGGCTCGCTCGTTGACGGCCCTGCTGGTGGGCGGCAGTTAAGTGTTCCTGGGAAAATGACGCTCATGCAACTTAGGCTGGTCACCTACAATATCCACAAGGGTATCGGCGGCGTGGATCGCGCTTACCGGCTCGATCGCATCACGGAGGCGATCCAGCATTGCCTACCAGACGTCGTGCTGTTGCAGGAAGTCGACGACGGGGTGCCTCGCTCGCATCACCATCGTCAAGTCGATCTGTTGGGCGATGCTCTGCAATTGCCCCATCGTGCCTTTCAGGCGAACGTCAGATTGAAACAAGGTCACTATGGCAATGCGATTCTGAGCCGCTATCCCCTGGCGGATGTCCATGATTTGGATCTGACGATTCCGTTAAAGAAACGCCGACGGGCGCTCGTCGCGCATTGCCGCCTGAAGGATGACAGTCACTCGCGCACGTTGCTGCTGTTCAATGTCCACCTGGGCCTGGCCGGATTCGAACGCACGATTCAGCTGAAGCGGATTCTCGCATCGCACACGCTGACGCATACGCGGCATGACACGGCGGTCGTGGTCGCCGGCGACTACAACGATGTGTGGGGCACGCTGGGGCGGCGACTGATGGAACCGGCTGGCTTCCAGGCGGCTTGTCTCCGCCGCCGGACGTTTCCCGCCGTCCTGCCGATGCGGGCTTTGGACCGCGTCTATTACCGCGGCTTGTTGCATGTCGACCACAGCTTCGCATCGCGTACGCGAGTCGCGCGACATGCTTCCGATCATCTGCCGCTGGTCGTGGACTTCCGATTCCCAGGCGCCTGATGCCGCTGCACAGAGATCGCCGGAGTGTGTCAGCCCGCGCCATGCGCACGGTGAACGCAGATTGGATGAGAACCCGAAATTCGAAGGACGGAAATAGGGGAGAAAGGGAGAAAAGGAGAAAAGGAGAAAGGGAAAACGGAGGACGCGGTAGCCTGCGCCCGGGGCGAGAAGCGGGCGGCGGCTCAAGACTGCGGTTTTGCCGGCAGCGGAAGTTTTTGGTTTTGGGTTTTGGGTTTCGAATTTATTGAGGATGTCGAGATAGGGATTTCGAATTCCCTGATTGGTTGTGGCCGAATGCCACATGAGGATTGGCGGCAAGAGCCATCCGCTATACTGTGTCTTTTGTAATCTTACTCTTACTCTTAATGCGGCCTGTGGCCGCAACCAAAACGGGAAATCCGAAATCCCAATCTCGAAATCCCACACAAATTCGAAATCCACAATTCGAAATCCAAAACCTCCGCTGCCGGCAAAACGGCCGCGGGCAGGCCCCCAGCAGATTCTCACCAGCAGCATGCCATTGCGTCCTCCGTTATCCCTTCCTCCCTTCCTCCCTTCCTCCCTTTCTCCCACTTTTCTGTGCTTCGGATTTCGGATTTTGTTCCAAACATGGCGCACGATGCGCGCATCCTACACGCGAAAACTTTACTCGTACTCCTCTTCTTTGCAGTGGAACCGACCGCCCCCAGTTGGCGAAACGCTGAAGGAAGCTGACGGAAAGCGTAGCGGTGTGGATGGAGAGAGTAAGAGTAAGAGTAAGAGTAAGAGTAAGACCCTACGAGAGGATCAGGCTCTCGGGGGTCGCAGTTCCAGCAGGGTGATTTCAGGGGGGCAATTGAACCGCAACGGGTGCACACCGGACAGGCCGCGGCTGACATGCAGAAGTGTGGGGGGGGCGTAAAATGACCCACTCGCATAGCGGACCCCGAAGCGGCTGGGACAGACAACCGGGCCGACCAGTGGGAAGCGGATTTGGCCGCCATGGGTGTGGCCGGCCAGCATCAGATCAAAGCCGTGACGGCGGGCCCAGGGAAGCGGGTCGGGCGAGTGCGACAGGAGCAGGGAAAAGGGGCGGTGTTCGCTCGCGAAAGCCGGGACGTCGGGAGCCGGCGGGAACCAGGGGCATTCGTTCCCGCTCAACAGCACGTCCACGCCACGCAGGCGGCGTATGACGCTGCGGCCCCCCACATCTTCGATCCCGCAATCGACCAGGGCTCGCCGCAACCGGGACACGTCGTCCAGTCGTTGGTCGTGGTTTCCCAGCAAGGCGTAAGCGCCGAACTGGCTTGTCAGACGTCCCAGCGTGCCGGGGATCCACTCAATACACGCGGGATTGTCCACCAGGTCGCCGGTAATGGCCACCATCTCCGCCTCCCAGCGGTTCGTCTGCTCGATCGCCACCTCAAAAAACTCACGTGCCAACTGGCCCGTCATGTGCAGATCGGTAACCTGTGCGATGCGCAAACCTTCCAGCTGGGGAGGAAGGCGGGCGATTTCCAGCACCTTATGCTGCCAGTGTACTTCCAGGATTTGATTACCGGGGATCCCTCCCAGCAGTCTTGTCGCGCGGTCGCCGTACAGGCGCGAGCCAATCGTTTGCTTCAGGTTGACGATCCGTGTGTCGTTGGACAGCACACCGGCGGGGCATCGCTGCCGCCACCGGCGGATCCCCCAGGCGACCGTGACGTAGGCCAGCATGCACCAGCAGAGGACCGCCCAAGTCGGCGCGGGCCAGTGTGTCGCGGCCGCTGCTCCCGGCAACCAAGGGTGGCCGAGGGCGAATATCCAGCTGACCGGGATCAGCAACGAGCAGAGCATGGCGAGCACCACGAATTTCTCGAGCTTGTGCACGCATCGTGATGGGAGGCCGCTGGCATGGAGCCGGTTATAGAGCCATGTCCACCACGCAACATGTCCCACCAGCATGGCGATGGCCAGCAAAAACGGCACGAGATTGTCCATGGCGACTCGGTACCCGACGAGAATCAAATGGCTTTTGAGCGAGGTTCCCAGGGGGCAGGTCGGGGAGCTGAAACAAAGCAACGCTGGCCGTCGCGTCCCTCCCCCGCCGGCCAGGCCACGGGGTCAGACGTGTGACACGTCAGCGTGGACGTCCAGGATCGTCTCGACGGTTTCCAGCAATTGATCGAGACGGAACGGCTTGTACAGGATCGCCTTGGGATGCAGGCCCACCCGTCGCGCATTAACGATGGAGTGGCCTGGATCCCAACCGAAACTCGACATCAGGATCAGGGGGACTCGCTCCATTATCTCCATGAGCTTCAGCAGCAGTTCGTACCCGGTCATATCGGGTAGCCGGATGTCGGCAATGATGACGTCATACGCCATGCGATAGCGGACCATCAACACCGCTTCGCGGCCCTCATGAGCGGTTTCGACGTCGCACCCGTAGCGATCCAGTCGCTGGTGCGCATCGTTGCGAATCGATTCGTCAGCATCCACCACCAACACCCGCCGGTTGGCCAGTTTCGGGCGTTTCTCGAGTTGTGCCGTGACGGGCACCGCTTCGGCCGGTGCCATCGTCTGTCCAATTCGCTGAATGCTCTGCTTGATGTTCCGCGCGTGCCGCAGGATATCGTTCAATCGCTCTTCCACTTCGGGATCGCAACCCGCGTCACGTTCCCGCTCAATCATGTTCACGGCATTATTGAGAATCTCGTCAACCGGCAACGCCACGGCACTATGGATCGCTTCCACGCTCTGCTGGGCGGCGTTAGTTTTCTGGGCCTGGAGCAACTCGAGAGTATTAAGCGACACGGCCACGTTACGGGAGAAAATCTCGAGGAACTGCAGATCACTTTCGGTGAAAGCGCGCGGTTCGGGACTCTCGACGTTAAAGGTGCCGATGACCTGATCATTCCAGAGCAGGGGAACGGTCAAGGAACTTCCGGCGCCGACAAACGCTTCCAGGTAAAGTCGGTCTTCGCTGGTGTCTTCACACAGGTAGCTCTTTCCCGTGGCAGCGACAAACCCCGTCACGCCGTTGTCGCGGGGACGAGCGAACAGGGGGCGTTGGGCAGCATCGGGCGCCAAGCCGACGGAAAGTAGCGGTCGCAGTTCCAGCGATTCTTGATCGAGTAACCGGATTTCAATCACGTCGAAATTGAGCAGGTGGCGGGTATAGTGCAGGATATTGGACTTGAGCAGCTCGATCCGATCGTCCACTTCCATCTGAAAGACTTCGTCGGGAGTGAGGTTCGCCAACTCCACTCCCGCCTTGTGGATGGCCGCCAGCTTCTGCTGCTGCAGCTTCTCGACGGTGATATCCCGAATCGTGATGATCAAGTTCAACGGCTGTTGGTCGGGTTGCTGTACCGGCGCCGCATGCACCTCAAAATAGCGATTCTCGCCGACGCGCAGCGTGGAACTGCTCGCCTGTCCGGTCGCCAACGCGGTGTGAAACGGACAGAAATCGGGCCCCAGAATCTCCGGGTTGCCCAGCGCACCGTAGAAGTTCAGGCCGACGACGTCACGATCGCCGCACCAGTGACGGAATTTCGGATTGCCCCAAATGATCGCGTTATCCGGGTCCAGCAGGCACACACCGTCGGGCATGCCGACCAGAATCTGCTCGTTCTGCAGTAGTCTGCCAACCTGCAGCGACTCGTTCAGATGCGGCGACCGAACAAACAGGCCTTCGAACTGCTCCTCGGCCAGCCGAGCCATCGCCCGCAGCGGGTCGCTTTCAATCACTAACTCGCAACCCGCGCGCATGCCCTCGGGAATGCAGTCGGTCACATCATGACAGTCACAGATGCAGAGAATTTTGGGTTTATCAACCAATCCCCAAACTCCTCCCAAGGAATGCCCCTTCCACTTCCCAAAATTATAAGTGCCAACGGCCAACAACCGCCACCCGGCACTAGCCTCTCCCATTCATCGGTCAATTGTGACCCGGATGTCCACTGCCCACAGACTCGCCCCGGTTTTCCCGATTCCCCCGATTCATCCATGCACCGTGCGTGATACCACCTGATATCGCCGTAGTATTTTGCGTCTATCACGCCCACTGTCCACATCATAACGGCTCGATGCCCCCGGCGGCAATGATACCCACGGCACTGATTCCGCGGCGGGCGGCGGTACGGGACCCATTACAGACGTTCCAATCGGGTGAATCGACATTGGGGGACGTGGGCCTCGGCCATCGGGGGAAAAAGCGTCGATATAGTCGATATATAGGAGCGGGGAAGGCTTCGGCCAAGTCGTTTCTGAACGCAGTAGTTTCTGGACGGAGGATCCGACACATGTGGCGCTCGCTATTCCTGGCTACCGGCATTGTACTCTGCGTTTTAGGGGCCGAATGCCTGATTATGGAGAAAGCCGTGCTGGCGGGAACGCCCGTTGCGCCACAGTCGCCGACGACTTTCTTCACCGCCGCCACGCCGCCTCCGGCCAGCGAGATCAAACCGCCTGAATGGGCTCCCTGGAGCCTTTTGTCGAGCGGTGCCGTGGTCATTCTCTACTCGTATTCGATTCCCCGCCGCAACGGCTGAGCAGCGCCGCGGCCTCTCATCTTGCCGCAGCCCGCCTGATTCCATGGCGAGCGCCGCGTTGGAGGTGCCCATCGTGAGTTCGCCGGGAGCAAGCGCAGTGGGGTGCGCGATCGGCGGCTTGATGCTGTTAGCGCACGCGAAATCGCCACTATCACGCGATAGTGTCTTGGTTTCTGGCGTAACGTTCCGCGCAGGTTGTCGCTTGACGACCGTGCGTGGTGCGGCCAGAATCAGAAAAACGGCAATGGCCGTTCATGTGAGGGTCTCGCGATGGCTGGCCCCTCGATGAGTGGCTGTCCCAGGGGTGGTGGCGAGTCTGTCGAATGCATCCCCGTGGACGGTTGGCGACCAATCCCAAGTGTTGCGGCCGCCTGTGGTGGTTGACCACGAGGTGGCGGTGGGGTGGGCTGGTGGTCGTGCCCCGGGGGTCGTGCTCCGGGGATCTGGCAGGCTGGCGCGGATACTCTTCCATGATGCGATATCGCAATATCCTGATCACCCTGGCGAGCCTGGTTGCTGGAGGAGCTGTCTTGGCGTTCGTCTATCACTGGGGCAGCCAGCGGCTGAACACCTACTGGCTGGCGAGTGCGCGGGCGGCGCTGGTTGAGCGTGACTATGCCGGGGCGGAAGCGTATGCGGCGCGGGTGCTGCTCCGCAGCGGCAGTCGGGAAGCACGCATTCTGGCGGGTGATGCGGCGATGCTGCAGCGGCGCGACGAGCAGGCGATTCTGTATCTGGAGCCGATGTTGGCGCACATGGAGGGGGGGGGGAGCCGCGGATGCGGACACGATCGCTGCCGTCGTGGCGTTGGGGGAACTCTATCAGCGGCAGGGCAATGCGACGAAAGCGGAGCAGATGTATCGCCGCGGCCTGGACCTGCAGCCCAATCAGTCCTTTGCCCTCCGCAACCTGACGTTTCTGCTCATCCTGCAGGGGCGGCGACGAGAGTCGCTCCCTCTGCTGCTCCGCTCGATCAAGCGAGGTGACTTCACGTTTGACGACTTGCTGCTGCTGGGTGAACCTCGCGCGCTGCTGGAAGGCGAGCAGGTGGATCGGTTTGACGTGACCGATGCGGACAATCCGATGTGGTGGCTCGCTCGCGCTCAGCTGGACTTTCGCAATAGCCGATCGGAGGCGGCAATTCGGTCATTTCGTCGGGTAACCGCAGTGCTCCCCACATTCCCAGAGGGGCAGGCGGGGCTGGGGTTGGCGTTGCTCGATGCGCCGGATTCCCGCGAATTCTGGCGCTGGCACCAGGAGGTGCCCCCCGAGGCGAGTGTCCATGCGGACTACTGGATCGCCCTGGGACTGTGGGCTCAGCGGCATGCACAGCAACGGGCGGCCATCCGCTGTTTTTGGGAGGCCCTGCGGTGCGATGCCTCGTATCGTTTGGCAAGCTACCAACTGTCAGTGGCTTTGGTGACGGAAGGGGAGTTGGAGGCAGCCAAGATTTTCGAGCAGCACGCGGCACATTTGCGTGCCTTGGGCGACGTCCTCGACGAGTTATTCACAACGCGGCGCAACAACGTAACGACGATGCTCGTGGCGGCGGAGCGTCTGGAAGCGCTGGGGCGATTCTGGGAGGCCGCCGGCTGGCACCATCTGGTCCTGACTCTGGACTCGGAGAATGCCGCGTCCCGCATGGCGATGGCTCGTCTGCGGCCGCTGCTCGGGGACGAACTACCGCGGATAGCGCCAGGGCACGATCCGGCGAAACGTGTGGACTTCTCGTCGTACCCATTACCGGAAATTGCCGAGCCGGCGGCTGTGCTGGCGGGGCCGGCCGCCTCGTCCGCCAGTTCGCCGATCCGTTTTGCCGATGTCACTCCATCATCCGGGCTCGATTTCAGTTACTTCAATGGCGAGGATCCCGCCACGCCTGGCAGACGGATGTTTGAATTCACCGGCGGTGGCGTGGCGGTCATGGACTATGATCAGGATGGCTGGCCGGACATTTACTTCACGCAAGGGGCCTATTGGCCGCGGCGGGCCGGAGAACCCGTCTTGCGCGATCAGCTGTTTCGCAATCTGGGCAATGGTCGCTTCGCGAATGTCACCGAGTCGGCGGGACTGGGAGACGATCGATTCGGGCAGGGAGTGACGTCGGGCGACTTCAACGCCGACGGTTACCCCGATCTGTTGGTCGGCAACGTGGGACCCAATCGACTCTATGTCAACAATGGCGACGGCACGTTTGCGGAAGTCGCCGATCAGGTTGCCACGACAGCCGATGCGTGGACCACCAGCTGCATGATCGCGGATCTGGACGGCGACTCGCTGGCCGATATCTTCGAGGTGAATTATCTCGCCGGCAACACGGCCGAATTGATGTGCCGCCAGACCTGCTCGCCCGCGCAGTTCCCCGCCCAGGCCGACCGGTTCTTGCACAATCAAGGGGACGGGACGTTTGTCGACCGGACGCTCGAAGCAGGGTTCAACGGGCAAGACGGAAAAGGCCTGGGTGTGGTCGCGTTTGACTTCAATGACTCGGGTACCTTGAGCGTGTTCGTGTCGAACGACACCACCGCGAACTTCTTTTACATCAATGATCAACCGCCCGGGACGCCCCCCAAATATATTGAATCGGCCATGGTGCAGGGACTGGCGTTCGATCGCGAAGGGCAAGCCCAAGCCTGTATGGGAATCGCCGTGGGGGACGCCAACGCCGACGGCCTGCTGGACGTTTTTATCGCCAACTTCTTCCACGAGTTCAACGTGCTGTACGAGCAGATGCCCGGTGGTTTTTTTGCCGATGTCTCGCGGGAATGCGGCTTGGCGGAACCGAGTTACTCGCTGCTGACATTCGGCACCGAGTTCATCGACATGGATCTGGATGGTGATCCCGATATCATTGCCACGAACGGGCATGTCGACGATTTTCGCGACTCCGGCACTCCCTACCACATGCTTCCGAAAGTCTTCGAGAACAGTGGTGGCAATTTCGTCGAGCGAGGTGAAACGTGCGGTCCCTTCTTCGAAGGCGCCTACCTGGGACGTAGTCTGGCAGTCTTAGACTGGAATCGTGACGGCAAAGGTGACTGGGTCGTGTCGCACCTGGATTCTCCAGCCGCCATCCTCGAAAACCAGACGGAGCCCGCCGGGCATTATCTCGGCATAACTTGTGTGGGGACCGTGTCGGAGCGTGATGCCACTGGCACGACCTGTTGGATTACCTTCGCAGGCCGTACGACAATGCAACAACTGGTGGGTGGAGGCGGGTACAACGCGTGCGATGAGAAGCTCATGCTGTTCGGTCTGGGAACGGCGACCGTGGCGGAAAGGGTCGAGTTGAGGTGGCCCACGGGACAGCGTCAAGTCTTTGAGCAAGTGGCAGGGGATCGTGTCTACCGGATCATCGAGGGACGCGACGCGTTGTCTCAACTCCCCCTGGACCGATGACCCCAGCTCGCTCCAACGCGGCCACTTCGACCCGTGCGCGACAGCCTTGCTCCCGCGCATGAAAAAGCGTCTCGATGACTTGGTGAAGAGCCTCCGAGACGCTGCGTGTATCTGCGTGTGCAAAACACCTTCGACCGAATTCAATCAACGCTCTCTGGTGCTATTCGGTACCTTCCGGTTTCTTGTTAATATTCTTGGCGGCCTCGGCGTGTCCGGCTGGCGGCGGCGGGGCTTGGCCCTTGGATTCGATCTTCGTCGCTTCCTTTTTGCCACAGCCGCCGGGGATGGTCAGCAGGGCAGCGAGTAACATGGCACTCATGATCGTGACGAGCCATTTCTTCATGGTCGAATTCTCCTGGTGAACGTGTGTAAAAAAACAAACCCCGTGTCGGGGACAACCTGGCGTGAAAGAAAATCGCCCAGCCGCGACGAATCGGCCAGCGGCCACGGTATGCCAACCAGGAAATGCAGCGTTCTTCCCGATGACACACATGCCGTGCGGTGCTCGCCCCTGCTTCTCGCTTTTTCTTTGCGCTTCGGTACTCTCCTTCTATCAACCGAGTACTGCATTGCCAAGCACCCGGCTGAGAGAAAGATCCTCGTGACGACTCGTTTATTCCCAACCGGTCTGTCTCACGGCCCAAGCCGCTGTGGATCAGCAGGCCTGTGAAGATGGATCGCCTCATGGGAATACCGTCCCCCCCAGCTGCAACGGGTAGTGAATTGACGTCACGCTGTGAACACCGCTGACAGGCACCGTTGGTCACGAATTCCTGTTTTGCTACACCGAGAAAATAAGCGTGTACCGTTTAGTCAGGCGTTCAGCTGCATACACCCATTGGGGGGCGTGGTGGTGGCATGTCATCGGCAGACATGACTCACTCGTTGGCCCGTTGCGCTTTGTGTGCGTTCGATTGGTGGCGATGGGTAACAATCGTACCTATGGGGTGTATGGTAGATCGCATTTTCGCAATTTTTGCCGGAATCATCTTGTTTGCGCACCTTACAAATGCTCCAATGCTAAGGCATCCAGTATACTTATCTGGTTCCGAGTGTTCGGTCCGCGCTCGGTTTGCGATGTTTGCCCCGGAAATCGCAGGAGGCTTTTGCCTGAATTCCTTTTCTTTTTCTGTTTCTTCGGGAGGTAACTATGCTTTTACGACAACGACGACGGCCAGGGTTCACTCTGGTCGAACTGCTGGTGGTGATTGCCATCATTGGGATATTGGTGGCATTGCTGCTACCGGCAGTTCAAGCTGCACGCGAGGCCGTGCGCCGCATGCAGTGCACCAACCGGCTCAAGCAGCTGGGGTTGGCCAATCACAATTACCATGATGTGTACAAAACCCTGCCGCCGATGATGTCTGGCACGTATCGGTCCACGAACGAGGACTGCAACCAGTACTGCATGAGCGGCACAGTGAGTCTGTTGCCGTTCATGGAACAGCAGCCGATTTATGATTACGCGAAGCAGCGGAACTTTGCCCCTGTGCCATGGCAGGAAAACTATGGGACTTGGACGGTGCGGATTCCCGAAATTCTGTGTCCGTCGGACGAAGAATTGAATGCACCGCCGTTTGGCAACCACAGCTATTTCTTCTGCTTGGGCACGACAGTGTCGAACAACCATTCCGTATGGGGTCCTGCGCCCCAATGGCTGCTACAACATCATTGGCGATCCCGCGCGCGGCAGCGGCCCTACGGCTTCCGCGACATTCGCGACGGGACGAGCAACACGATTGCGATGAGCGAGCGTCGTATCGGCAACAATGAATTGTGGTACGACATCGCCAACGTGGCGATTAACGTGATTCCGGCCAGCGGTATCGATTCGACCATCACGCAGGAATGGTACAACGCTTGTTGGGCCACGGCCAACCAGTACAACGGGCGTCGTTACAACGACACGGGCGTGACGACTTTCGACACGGGTGGAACATGGGGCAAGCCAGGTCAGCGATGGGCTGATGGCCGTCCGTATTGGCACGGCTTCACCACCATCGTTCCGCCGAACGGTCCGTCGTGCACGATCATCAACGGCGAGTGGGATCGTGGCGTGTACTCGGCGAGCAGCCGTCACCCGACGATCGTGAACGTGTTGTTGGCGGACGGTTCGGTACGTCAGATCGGCAACAGCATTGACCTGCGTACATGGTGGGGTCTGGGAACTCGCGCCGGCGCGGAAACGCTGGGTGAATTCTAGGAAGTCCCACGCTGCGACATCGGTGGCAGCGACCTGAACAGCTGCGACATGAACAGCTGCGACATGAACAACAAAGGGTAGCGGTCTTGCGGGGCCGCTGCCCTTTTGTATTGCGGCACGACATTTCACCGTCCGACCGTCTGCAGAGGGTGCGCGGGCAATGGATTTCGCCGTGCTGATGTGCCGCCATGTCGGGGGTACCGGGATGATGACCGCAGAGGCTCGACGCCTAGAGGCTCCGTATCCTGAGACCGGCGTTGCCTTCCTGACGTGCCACATTTTTTAGCAAAACTCTCTGCTGGCCGCCGATTTTCCACGCCCATCGGCCACTGTCGAGTTCTCTTTGCCGGACCGATAGGCGGGCGATCACCACGCGTAACCCGCTCACAGCACTTCGGGGACCCATTAACATGGGGGGGGCCTGACATGATTACTTCGAACCGCGGGCGGTCTGGGTGACGGGTCCCTTTCCTCCAACTATTTGATTTAATCCGGCTGTGATGGTTAAATAGTGGCATGGATTTGGCGAGACGGCGTGCTACGTGTATCCGAGTGGCCAATTGTCGAGCCGCATACAATCCTGGTCTCGTTTTTTGTTCATTCGTATTCATCAAGTCTCCGGAGGTCGTCATGCAAATACGTTTTCGTCGAAGGCCAGGTTTTACGCTGGTCGAACTCTTAGTGGTGATTGCCATCATTGGGATATTGGTGGCATTGCTGCTACCCGCAGTTCAAGCTGCACGCGAGGCCGTGCGCCGCATGCAGTGCACCAACCGGCTCAAGCAGCTGGGGTTGGCCAATCACAATTACCATGATGTGTACAAAACCCTGCCGCCGATGATGTCTGGCACGTATCGGTCCACGAACGAGGACTGCAACCAGTACTGCATGAGCGGCACAGTGAGTCTGTTGCCGTTCATGGAACAGCAGCCGATTTATGATTACGCGAAGCAGCGGAACTTTGCCCCTGTGCCATGGCAGGAAAACTATGGGACTTGGACGGTGCGGATTCCCGAAATTCTGTGTCCGTCGGACGAAGAATTGAATGCACCGCCGTTTGGCAACCACAGCTATTTCTTCTGCTTGGGCACGACGGTGTCGAACAACCATTCCGTATGGGGTCCGCGCCCCAATGGCTGCTACAACATCATTGGCGATCCCGGCGCGCGGCAGCGGCCCTACGGCTTCCGCGACATTCGCGACGGGACGAGCAACACGATTGCGATGAGCGAGCGTCGTATCGGCAACAATGAATTGTGGTACGACATCGCCAACGTGGCGATTAACGTGATTCCGGCCAGCGGTATCGATTCGACCATCACGCAGGAATGGTACAACGCTTGTTGGGCCACGGCCAACCAGTACAACGGGCGTCGTTACAACGACACGGGCGTGACGACTTTCGACACGGGTGGAACATGGGGCAAGCCAGGTCAGCGATGGGCTGATGGCCGTCCGTATTGGCACGGCTTCACCACCATCGTTCCGCCGAACGGTCCGTCGTGCACGATCATCAACGGCGAGTGGGATCGTGGCGTGTACTCGGCGAGCAGCCGTCACCCGACGATCGTCAACGTATTGTTGGCGGACGGTTCGGTACGTCAGATCGGCAACAGCATTGACCTGCGTACGTGGTGGGGTCTGGGAACTCGCGCCGGTGCGGAAACGCTGGGTGAATTCTAGGAAGTCCCACGCTGCGACATCGGTGGCAGCGACCTGAACAGCTGCGACATGAACAGCTGCGACATGAACAGCTGCGACATGAACAGCTGCGACATGAACAGCTGCGACATGAACAGCTGCGACATGAACAACAAAGGGTAGCGGTCTTGCGGGGCCGCTGCCCTTTTGTCTATTTCGGTACGCCTGCATGCCGTCCGGCCATCTCAAGCCTCCCGGAGCGGCGCCGAGGGTTCGGCGTGCTGGCGTGCCGCCATGCTGATAGCGGGGCGTGCATCTGGTTTGCGCTTCGTCAACAATCCGGTGCGGACGGTCGGGCAGGGCCGGTCAAGGAGGTGAAGTTAGCGTATAATCAAAGCTGTTTTTGGTCCGCGGATCTCGGCAGGGTGCTCGTTACAGGTGGGGGAGATTGGCTGTGAGTCAAATGGAAACCGACTCGAAAAAGAGATTCTCTTGGGTGGTCATGCTCATCCCGGTCGTCGGTCTGTTGGCGGTCGCTTTCTACATTGCCGAACCACTGATATTCCCGGCTCCGCTGCCGTTGGAGATTCAGCAGGAGTTGGCTCTGACGATCGAGGATGCGAAAGCGGCCTTGCGCATCAAGAACTATCCGCGGGCGGCGGAGATCGCCGGACGACTGCTGCTGTCGAAACCCACCGATGCGGATGCATTGTTGGTGGCCGGAGAGGCTGCCTTGAAGATGGGGGAGGTGGCTGCGGCGTTAGGGTACTACCAGGCGGTTCCCCGAAGTGCTGCGGCGAAATATGTGGTCAGTCGCTGGTCGATGGCGAACGTGTATGTGCATCAAGGGAAGTTGCGGGAAGCGGAAGCGAACTATCGTGAAGCGCTTGCGGAGGATCCCCAGAACATCGTGGCAAACCATGGATTGGGCTTCCTTTTGGGAGTGGAAGGGCGACGATGGGAGTCGATTCCGCATCTGCTTGAGCCGATACGTCAGGGCGAGATTTTGATGGAGCCGCTCATGCTGTTGGGGACGATCGACCATCGCAGCGCGGAGGCCACGCAATTGATTGATTTGTCCCGAAAAGTCAATCCGGATGATTGGCTGCCCGCGTTGGGACCGGCTCGCATCGACCTCTTTGAAGGGGCCTTTGATGTAGCGGAGAAATCGCTGCGCGAGATTCTCCAGCACTTGCCGGAGAACATGGAGGCACACGCATTGCTGGGATTGCTCATGGCCGAGCGACCGGAAGAGGACACGGAGAAGTTTCGTGTCTGGGTGGAGGGCTTACCGAACGGTGCCGAGAAGGACCCGACGATCTGGTATGCCAAAGGCGTGTGGGCCCAGAATCATGGCAAACCGGAACAAGCGGCGCGGTGTTATTGGGAGACGGTGCGGATCAATCCCAATCACCAGCGCGCCCATTATCGTCTGGCACGCCTGCTTACCTCGCTGGGCAAGCAAAGCGACGGCGAGCCGTTTTTGCGGCGAGCCGGATTGCTGGAAAACGTCATCAAAGTCATGGCGCCGTTGTACGACCAACGCAATCAGCGTCCCGATCCCGCGCATGCTCCAGGTGGCGGAATTGTGTGAGAAGCTGGGGCGATGCTGGGAATCCTGGGCGTGGTACCATTTGGCACTGACGGTGAATCCCAACGATGAAACGGCCAAGAAAGGAACAGAGAGACTGCGGGTTTTGACCTCCAGCGATCCTCCTCTGGTAGTGAAGGACAACTTACCGGCCACGTTGATCGATCTTTCGTATTTCCCGCTTCCCACCTGGCAGGCCAGTGACGTGCAGCAAGTCGCCGTGGCGCGTGCCATCGAGGCGCATCCGCAGTTTGAAAATGTCGCCGCCGCCGCGCAGCTCGATTTTGTCTATAACAACGGTGATGACCCCACGGTACCCGGGATGATGATCTGCCACGAGTTGGGCGGTGCGATCGCCGTCATCGACTTCGACCTCGATCACTGGCCCGATATCTACATCGCGCAAGGTGGCCCCTGGCCGCTGGATCCCAACCAGACGGAGTATCGCGATCGGCTCTTTCGCAACCTCGGCGACGGAAAGTTCGTCGACGTCACCGAGCCAGCCGGCTTGGGAGACACGGGATATAGCCAGGGCACGACAATTGGGGATTACGACAGTGACGGCTGGCCCGATATTTTTGTCGCGAATTTGGGCGCCAATCGCCTCTTCCACAATCAAGGGGATGGGACCTTCATCGACGTGACTGATCAGGCTGGGATTGCCGGCGAGCGTTGGTCGACGAGCGTGGCCATGGCCGACCTGAACGGCGACGGCCTGGCCGATATTTACGAAGTCAATTACTTGACCGGCAAGGAACCGTTGGAGACCGTCTGCGTCGATGAGGGGCAGGAAAGAGCTTGTCCTCCCAGTAATTTCGCGGCCGAACAAGATCATCTGTATGTGAACCAGGGAGACGGGCGGTTCGTCGACGCGACGCAGGAATCCGGCATTGTGCTGCCGTATGGCGTTGGGCTGGGTATCATTGTCTGCGACTTCCACGAAAATGGGAAACCGAGTGTCTACGTCAGTAATGACATGACCGCGAATTTCTTCTTCGTGAATCAAGCGGCGCAGCGGGGGGACCCACTGCAGTACCTCGAATCGGCCTTACCCGCCGGATTGGCGTACGACCGCGACGGACTTGCCCAGGCTTCGATGGGAATCACCGTGGGGGATGGCGACGATGATGGCCTGATCGACCTGTTCCTGACGCACTTCTTCGCGGAATCGAACACTTTCTACAAACAGATGTCGCTCGAGCTCTTTGAAGATGTCACGCAAAGCATGGGCTTGCGCGAGCCGAGTCTGCCGGTTCTCACTTTTGGCACGCAGTTCATCGACTTCGAAAACGACGGTCGGCTCGATTTGGTATGCGCGTGTGGCCATGTCGACGACTACCGTCACAACGGCAAGCCATACATGATGAAGCCCCAGGTTTACGCGAACCTCGGCGGCGGGAAATTCGCGCTGATTCCGCAGGAGTCGGTGGGCGACTACTTCACCGGCGAGTATCTCGGTCGTAGCCTGGCACTGATCGATTGGGACCGCGATGGCCGACAGGATTTCTGCGTCTTGCATCTGTACGTGCCCGTGGCCCTGCTGGCCAATCGCACCACCGACTCAGGGCATTACCTGAAGCTCTACTTGAAGGGCATCGAGTCTGAGCGGGACGCCATTACAACCACTGTTCATGCCAGAATCGGTGACCGGACGATCGTCCGGCAATTGACGGCTGGCGATGGATTCCAGTGCAGCAGCCAGCGAGTGATCCACTTGGGCGTGGGAGACGCCACCCAAATTGACGAGCTCCTCATTCGCTGGCCCGCCGGTCTGCAGCAGAAGTTTGAAAACGTACCAGTCGACCGCGAAGTACTGCTGCTGGAAGGGGCCGGACAACTGATGGATCTGCCCCGCGATTAAGCGGGATTGCGCGGCATCACCTTCCGGCCTGTCGGCGGAGAATACCGTCTGGGAGACTATCCCGCGACGCGCCGGGGCCGCCGTCAATTGTCGCGAGTTGCCTTTGTCCGAGAACGTGCTCCGGACTGCGATGAGCAATGCGACGCGGAACCTGATGCTTGTCGAGGACTTGGTGGTCAAGGGAATCAGATCGTGCGACGATTTCGCGTGCTGTTCGGCCAACGACGTGTACGAATTCTGGTGGAATGGCTGGTCTTCGCCGCGTTGGCCCTCGCTGCGACGTATCCGCTGATGCGTGTCGTGGGGACACATCTGCCCCAGGGGGCTGAGTCATGCGCCACGGTCCCGTTGCTGAACATGTGGACCATCTGGTGGAACGTGGAGGCCTTGGAGCATTTCTATCTCGGCTATTGGGACGCGCCGATCTACCACCCCACACCGGGAATCCTGGCGTTCACGGAACCGCAGACCGTTGTCGGTTGGGCAGCGTGGCCGCTGTGGCACATGCTTCCGGGGCCAGCCAGCGTCTACAACGTCCTCGTCCTGGTATTCCTGACGCTCAACGGCTGGGTCAGCTGCCAACTGCTCAAACGGTGGCGACTCTCCTGGCTCGCCACGTTGGCCGGCGGAGCCATGGTCGGCCTCCTCCCCCTGCTCCACTGGCAGCTGGGGATTTTTCAATTGATATCGGTGTGGGGCATCTGTTGGACTCTGTTGGCATTGCAGCGTTTTCGCCACGCCCCCGGGCCTGCTGCCGCCGTCCACCTGGCAATCGCCTTTGCCTGCACCTACTCACTTTGCTGCTACTACGGACTGTTTCTGGCCATCTTGCTCCTGGCCAGTGCCCCTCTGCTACTGGGTCGCCAGTTGCTGCAGAAAAACGTCTGGCTCTGGGGTTTGGTCAGCGTTATGGTGGCGGCACTGCTCTTGTGTCCCATCGTTGTGCCGCAGGTGTCGATCACGAGCAGGCAGCCGTTGGACTACCCGGACGAGTGGATTCGGACGCTGTCGGCGTTGCCGAAGGACTATTGGCAAACACCGGTCCGGCAGCTGGTTTCCTTGCCCGAGATGCCGCGCGATGCGGATCGCTATTCCTGGGCGCTCTCGCCCGGCACACTCAAGACTGCCGCAGCGATGGTCGGGGTGGGGATCGGTGTCTGGACACGCCGTCGCCGCCGCATCGTGCTGTTTCTCGTCTGCCTGGCCGTGTTCGCGGTACTGCTGTCGATGGGGCCGAATTTGCAGTGGCGAGGCCTGTCGCTGTATCGTTTCCTGTCCGACTACGTGCCCGGTTTTGCGCGTGCCCGGAACGTGTGTCGCTTCGCGATTTTCCTCCAGATCGCCGTCGCTCTGCTGGCGGCCATAGGACTGCACGGATTGCAGGTCCTGGTTCAGCGCCGAGCGAGAGCCCGCACATCGCGGCTGTGGGTCTCGGTCGCCGTGCTATCGCTTGGTGCACTGTTGGCGGGCGAGGCGTGGCCCTCGCGGCCGGGTTTGTATTCGACACCGACGGTGGTGTCGGACAGCCCCTGGATTTCCTGGTTGCGCCGCCCGGAACAGTCGAGCGTCGTGCTGGCCTTCTTTCCGCTTCCCGACAGTGCCTGGGCTCCCTCTTTTCAGCAGACGACCGAATGGATGTTCTGCCAGATGTGGCATGCCCGTCCGATGATCAACGGCTATGCGACGTTTCAGCCGGACGATTTCGGACGTCTTCGCGGAGATCTCCTGCAGTTTCCCAGCGGCCAAGCCGTCGCAGCGCTCCGTGAGTTGGGAGCGACGCATTGTGTGATCGACCACCCTGCGGGCGCGGCCGCGGCTCCAGGCACCCTGGCGGCCTTGGGACTCGAATGCGTCCTGGACGATGCGGCGGCCGGCATCCAGATCTGGCGTTTGCCACCGTCCCCTCAATCGCCCGCTGGTCGGTGACCAACGGATTATTCACCTTTGCGGAGCAGTTCGAAATACTCTCGAGTCTGTTCGCGTTCACGTTTGGGGAGATGCTGCTGATTCACCGGATCGGGATCTTCGCTGTAGGACCCGGCGATTTCCGCTTTGATTTCTTCGCGGGATTTCCCGGCCACATTCGGACCGCTGGCATCTCCCACTCGGATCGCCTCGCCTTGTCGCGGATCGGCGCCGACGCGTGTGCGGTAGCCTCCCGTCTCGGTCTCCGTTTCGGGACGTTCGCCCATGCCACGGCCTTCGCCCAGGCCTCGCCCCGGTTTCTCGCTGAACATATCGCCACCCAACATGGCCTGGCCGCCGCCCTGGCACGCCTCACACCCCGCGCCACCACATTGCTCGCAGTGCATGGCACTTTTCGCGTCGGCGATTTCATTCATCATCTGATCGAGCGTCTGCAGGTTCTGCAGCTGATCCTGCATCTGCTGCAGGTCCTTGGCCAACTGTTCAAGTTGTTGAGCCGCCTGTTTCCCATCGCCGGCTTTCAGGCAGTTGGCGCATTCACTCATCTTGTTGGCCAATTGTTCGAGCCGTTGCATCTGAGGGCTCTGTTGATCCATCGCATCCAGTTGCTTCTGAACCTGGTCCAACTGGTGCTGCAACTGGCCGGCGTCCGCCAGTTTGCCTTCCTTTTTCAGCTGTTCCATGCGTTCCTGTAACTCGCGTTGTTTCTGAGTCAGCTCCTGCCTCGCGCCGAGCATCTTTTCCAGTTCTTTGCCGAGTTGCTCGAGTTGTTTGGCCAGTTCCGCTTTCTGCTCCGCTGTAAGTTCGTCACTCTGCAATCTGTCACTCAACTTCTTCAGTTCCTGCATCGCCAGGTCCATATCCCCCTTCTTCAAAGCCTCCGCAATGCGCTCGGCTGGACCTCGCTGGGCCGTCTGAAGCTGTTTGAGCATATCCCGCGTCTTCGCGGTGCTTTCAACTTCCTTCCGGCGTTCCTCGAGTTCTTTCGACAGGTTGTTCAGTTTGATGAGTGCCTGCTTGCGATCGATATCTTTCCTGGAAAGTTCATCGACCGCTCGCTCCATGCGGGTGATCAATGTGTCGGCCTCTTTCAAGCCGGCCGTCTCGGTTTTCTTCTTCTGCTGAGCAAGCCTCTTCCTCAATTCCGCGACTGATTTGCGCACTTGCTGGTCGGAGTCGGCACCAGCCGCACCAGCCGCCACCGCGCTGTCACGCACGGCATCTTGCACGAGAAACGCGACGAGAAACACGATGATCGCGGTGACGATCGGCAAGAGTGGGTACCAGCTGACCCGCGGACGAAAATGCTCCCGCACGTCGATTCGCGATACTCTGCGCTGAGCATCTTCCAGCAATGCTCGACCGGCCTCGGTCTGCAGTTCCGCCGAAGAAAGTGCCACGACGCTGGAAACCCGCTCCTTCAGTCCATACCTCAAGTCGATCTCGATCGCAGCATCCAGTTCACTCCGGCGGCGCAATACGGCCCAGAGTGCTCCGGTCGAAACGCCAAACACCAGTGCTCCCACAATCCAGGCAATAGACCAGGCCCGGCCATTGGCCAGTCCCAACGGCCAAATCTTCGGGATCGCGATGGCAATGGACGCCATCAGCAAAGCCGCAAAGGTAGCCCATGTCACGGATTGAACCAAGCGATTCAACAATAGTCGGCGACTGGCTCGACGAACCTGCTGCTGGATAACATCCATTTGACGTTGCTCTTACCCCAAGTGACTTGGTGATCTTCCTCTTGGTGATTTTCCTCTTGGCGGCCTTCCTCTTGGCGGCCTTCCTCTTGGCGGCCATCCTGCGGACTGACGCTTCCCAGCTTCCTGGCGCACTCCACATAGGAATCGAAGTGCCGACGTGGCGTTGCCGACGATCCGTGGGCGATGCCTGATCACCATGGGGCTGACCTGCAGGTTGCTGGCCCCTACATTATAAGTGTGCGGCTACTGGCGGGCGGGAAAATCTGGGAAAATCGGCTGGTGAGTGTGGTTGCCCGCCGTACCCAGAGGTTGACAGTGCCTCTGGGAACGCGTCGCGGAGGCCGACGAACGGGCATCGGCCACCTTCCCATTCGCCACGATATTGACATGGCTCCCACCCGGGTACCAGACCACAACAGCCCACGGCCGTTCATCGGCAGTAAATTATCAGTCATGTACTGTCAATTATGGTGGTGGGGCCAAATAGGTGGCCGCGGGAGCCGGCAGAACGCCGGAGAGTTCCTTCTTCAGTAGTGCGCCGAGGAGGACCATCGACTACCGTTTTGCCGGCAGCGGAGGTTCTGGGTTCTGGATTCTGGATTTTGAATTTTGGGTTTCGGATTTGTTTAGGATTTCGAATTTTCGGATTTCCCGTTTGGCTGCGGCCGCAGGCCGCGTTACGGAATATCATATGGAGCAACGGCAGCTGGCGGATCCCCAGGAACGACCGGGGGCGGATGTGGTGATCTACGACGGCCAGTGCCGATTCTGCCTGGGCCAAGTAGAACGGCTTGCTCGGTGGGATGGGCGGCAGCGACTCGCGTACCTCTCGCTGCACGATCCGCGGACGGCCGAATTGTGTCCCGATTTGACCCGCGATCAGTTGATGCAGCAGATGTATGTGGTGACGCCCGCTGGTCGTCGATTTGGCGGAGCGGCAGCGGCTCGGTACCTCAGTCAGCGCCTGCCGCGTTTGTGGCTTCTTGCCCCGCTGCTCCACATTCCCTGGTCGTTGCCCATGTGGCAGCGGTTATATTTGTGGGTTGCCAAACAGCGGTACCGACTAGGGCATCCCGAAAACTGCGATTCCGGCAGTTGCGACGTGCACTTGAAGTGAGGCGGAGGGCAATCCGCGAAAGAGCCTTGTCGTGAGCGTGCGACGGACATTGCGGCCCGCGCGGCTGCGAAATTCGGGGGATCGCTGTTGACGGGGAAGCCTATCTGACGATAAGAGTGCGTTCTCCGGCGACGATGGTATCTTCGGTCTGAACAGTCGATCATGCGAGACGAAAATGTTCCAGAGACGTCCTGCTGACGCGGGTACGCGTCGATTTGATGCCGCACACGTGATGCATACGGGTCTCAAGGCGGTCCATCAGGAAAGCTACCGTGCGTGGGAGATGGTGTTGGAGCACTGCATGCTGGGGACGACCCTTCGTCGTCACCGCTACAACGTCAAGATCACCGACACGGCGGCCGTGCGTGAGGAGTATTTGACGGGGTACGCCAGTCGGATCACTGCCTTGCAGGCCGCTCGTCGCCGAATCGACTTTCTGGTGGATATTCGGGATTCGCACAGGCCGCGGCCTCGTCCTCGCGGCCGTTGACTGCGGCGCTCGTCGCTCGAAAAGTGTCGCGTGCGCTAGGCCGCGAAGTAACGCACGGCGTTCTGGAACACTCCCAATCCAGCGCCCGGATCGCTCCCTTCGCCACGTGTCCAACGAGGATGGTGGGTCGGTTCAATGTGCCGTTCCGGATGCGGCATGAGCCCCAGCACTCGCCCCGTCTGGTCGCAGATGCCGGCCACGTTGGCGACGGAGCCATTGGGGTTCAGGGGGAAGGGAAGCGGATCATCGTGGATCGTGGCCGTTTGGTCCCCATAGCGCAGCGCCAGCTGGCCGTGCTGCCGAAGTTGAGCGAGTACTTGGGGCTCGCGCACAACGAATTTGCCTTCGGCATGTGCGATCGGGAGGTACATTTCGCGAATTCCCTCGAGAAAGACACACTTTCCCGGTTCGCCGACCAGATGGATCCAGCGGTCTTCGAAGCGACCTGAATCGTTCCAGGTAAGTGTCGCGGCCGGGCCGCACTGCGGGTCGTCAGCCAGGAGCACTCCCGATTTGATGAGGATCTGAAACCCGTTGCAGATCCCCAGAATCAGTTTTCCAGCAGCCTTGAACTCGCTCAGCGCATCATACAGGTGGTGCCGGATCTGGTTGGCCAGAATACGTCCCGCGGCAATGTCGTCGCCGTAGCTGAATCCGCCGGGGAGACAGAGCACCTGGTAGTCGGTGGCGAGTCGGGGGTTTTCGAGCAGACGGTTGATGTGTACGAGCTGTGGCTGACCACCCGCCCGCTGAAATGCGTAGGCTGTTTCGTGATCGCAATTCGTGCCCGGCGCACGCAGAATCAGGATCCGAGGTGTAGGCATGTGTACGTGGCTTTCCAGTCAATGGAAAAGTATCTGTCAATAGCACTCTTACTTACTCTTACTCTTACTCTTACTCTCACTCAAAACGCCCCCCCGCCCAGCAAGCAAGAACGGGAGAAACGCGAAACCATAACGCGGCCGCCAGCCGCAACCAATCAGGAAATTCGAAATCCTAAATTCGAAATCCTAAACAAATCCAAAATCCAAAACTCAAAATCCAAAACCTCCGCTGCCGGCAAAACCACAGTCCCGGGCCACCAGCAGACCCTCACCACTGGGCATGCCACTGCATCCTCCCTTCCTCCCATCCTCCCATCCTCCCATCCTCCCATCCTCCCATCCTCCCATCCTCCCATCCTCCCTTCCTCCCATCCTCCCATCCTCCCTTCCTCCCTTCCTCCCTTCCTCCCTTCCTCCCTTGTTTCCATATTTCGCGATTGTATGGAATTTCGTGTTTTGGATTTTGGATTTCGGTTATCCCCGAACGGTACGTGCATGTTAGGCGCCGACAATGTCATCGCTCAGGCGGCCAAGTGACGCCCTTGGCTACTGCCATCGCAATGGCGCTTGCCACGCCTCTTTCAACTCTGCCAGCGGGAGGCTTGCCAACACGAGGGGTTCGGCGTTGTTATGGGAGATGGTCAAGGTAACGTGGCCGGTATCCACGACGCTGCCGATAGCCGAGCACGGCACCTGGTGGTTGCCCATCAACGCTTCAAAGGCCTCTTGTTGAGCAGGTGGCACTTCGCACACGAATCGCGTATTGGATTCCGCGAAGAGCAAGGCGGCGACGCGCGTCGTAGGATCGATTTGACCAAGATCATGACGGCAGCGTTGGACATCGACTTCCAGGCCGAAGCCGCCGGCAAAGGCCATTTCCGCCAGCGCCACGGCCAGTCCACCTTCGCTCAGATCATGACAGCTGCGCACCAGACCGGCGCCGATGGCCAGATGAAGCGTGGCGAACAACCGCCGCGCGGCAGGTGGATTGACGGCCGGTACGTGGCCGCCGCTGAGTTGGTGGATCTTGGCGAAATGCGATCCTCCCAGTTCATTACGGGTCGTGCCCACTTGATAGAGTCGATTACCGGGTTGTTTGAGATCCATGGTGATGCATCGGCGGACGTCGTCCACCTGGCCCAAGGCGCTGATCAACAACGACGGAGCAATGGCAATCGTGTGTTTATGCGCCGCTTCATCGGTGTAGCTGAACTCGTTGTTCAGACTGTCTTTACCACTGATAAAGGGGGTTCCCAACGCCAGGGCCAGGTCGTGGCAGGCCAGTGCGGCGCGGACGAGCGACCCAAGTGTTTCGGGACGGTCCGTGTATCCCCAGCAGAAGTTGTCCAGGATCGCGATGCGGCTCGGATCGGCTCCTACGGCGACACAGTTGCGGATCGCTTCGTCAATGGCACTCGCTGCCATCGCATAGGGATCCAGATCTCCGTAGCAAGGATTCATGCCGCAGGCGACGACCAATCCGCGTTGGGAAGTGAGCACGGGTCGCAGGACCGACGCGTCGCCCGGGCCGTCGTTGGTCACCCCCACCAGGGGTTTGATCACGCTGCCCCCCTGGACCTCATGGTCATATTGCCGAATGACCCATTCCTTGCTGGCGACGTTGAGGGAGCCGAGGATGCGCAGCAGATCGGTGGCCGCGTCGGCATCGGCCGGCGCGGCGAGCGGCTGTACCGGAGTTGGGCGGTAGTGGGCCTCGCGTACCACCGGCGGCCGACCATTATGGAGAAAATGCAGATCGAGGTCGGCGACTTGGGTTCCGTGGTACTGGAGGGCCAGTCGTCCCGTGGGGACGAACTTGCCGATCACGGTGGCCTCGACGCCTTCGGACTCGCACAGGGCCCGGAACGCGTCCCATTGCGTCGGCGAGACGGACAGGATCATGCGCTCCTGCGCTTCGGAGATCCAGATCTCGGTATACGACAGGCCTTCGTACTTCAGCGGCGCGGCGTCGAGCCAGACTTCGGCACCGATTTTTTCACCCATCTCGCCGACGGCGCTGGAAAAGCCCCCTGCACCACAGTCGGTAATGGCGTTATAGAGCCCTTGATCGCGGGCCACGAGCATGACGTCCAGCAGCATCTTTTCCGTGATGGCGTTGCCGATCTGCACCGCACCGCCGGAAAGCGTTTCGCTTTCGCTGGTCAATTCCGCCGAGCTGAAAGTGGCACCATGAATGCCATCGCGACCGGTCCGGCCGCCAATGGCCACGATGTGGTCGCCGGCACGGGGCTGCTTATGGGATTTGTCGCGGGGCAGCATCCCGACTGTCCCGCAATAGACCAGGGGATTACCCAGGTATCGCTCGTCGAAGTAGACCGCGCCATTGACGGTGGGAATTCCCATGCGGTTGCCGTAGTCGCGCACTCCCGAGACGACTCCCTGCATCACGCGCCGCGGGTGAAGCACGCCCGGCGGGAGTTTGTCGGCGGGCGTGTCGGGCGGAGCGAAGCAGAACACGTCCGTGTTGCAGATCGGCTTGGCTCCCAAACCGGTTCCCATGGGATCGCGAATCACTCCTCCGATCCCCGTGTTCGCGCCACCATACGGTTCCAAGGCCGAGGGGTGGTTGTGCGTCTCCACCTTGAATACGACGTTGAACTGGTCGTCGAACCGAACGACGCCGGCGTTATCCTCGAAGACACTCACGCACCAGTCGTCGTCTCCCAGTCGCTGCCGGATCTGCTGGGTCGCGGCAAAAATGGTCTCCTTGAGCATGTTGTCAAAATGCCGTTTCCCGTTCTCGTCCGTGTAGGCGATGCGGCCGGCCAGTGTCTTGTGACTGCAGTGCTCACTCCAGGTCTGGGCGAGCGTTTCCAATTCGATGTCGGTCGGATCACGCCCCAACTCGCGGAAGTAGCGCTGGATCGTCTGCATTTCGATCAATGTCAGGTACAGCTGGCCGCGGCGACTGAGCTCCTGCAAGCCAGCGTCGTCCAACGCGCGGATCGGCACGTGCACCAACTGAAACTGATACGGCTGCCCCATGTCCAGCCGCGTCAACTCCAGCGGGCCGACAATAATCTGTTCGACGGAATCGTTGGCCAACACCTTGCTGCACAGCGTCGCCAGCTGAGTCGGCGCAAGATCGCTGAGCCAGATCTTCTTGAACGTGCGGACGCAGTGAACCGGCAGCTGGAAATCGGCGATGGCGGTCAGAGCGCTGAGGGCCACAGGATCCATGACGCCGGGCTTCGGCAGCACATGGATGGCGACCGAGCAGCCGAGGGGTGCGGCATGCAATCCGCGATCTCCAATCGGTCCCACGACAGTACGCTCTACGATCTCGTCGGCCAGCAATTCACGCGCCAGACGCTGCACGTCTCCCTGCTGCAGGTCCCCCTCCAGCAGATAGCCGCGAGCGGTGTGCACCACCATGTTGTTCGATATGCCCAGGTCGGCGGCACCCGCTGACACGGCATGAGCCGCAATATCCGGCTGTCCCGGGGCTGGGTAAATGTCAATTTCCCACAGAGTCACGGGTCTTTTTCCCTGCATCCAAGAGTTGCACGAGGCATGCTTCGTCGCCGCGCTCCAAAGCGCTGCGGAACTGCGAGAGCACTTTCCCAAACTTGTCGAGCGACTTCAAGACCTGGTCGCGATTCATCGACAGGATCTGCCACCACAGCTGCGGGTCGCCGGCGGCAATGCGTGTCGTATCCTTCCATCCGCTGGCGACCAACGGCATCTCCCGATCGGAGGTGACCAGCGCCAGCGCCGCCGCAATGACGTGTGGCGCATGGCTGGTCGTCGCCACCGCCTTGTCGTGTGCCGCAGGAGTCATACGCAGTACGCGCGAGCCGAGCGACAGCCAGAACGCCTCAATCCGCGCTGCAGCGTCCCGGTCCGTGTGCGCCGCCGGTGTCAGCACCGTCACGCGGCCGCACAAGAGATCGGCCGAGGCGTTTTCGCAGCCAGTCTTCTCGCTGCCCGCCAGAGGATGACTGCCGACGAATAGCGTCCGCGGCAGCAGCCGGCGCTGCAACTGGCTCACGATCTCCCCTTTCGTGCTTCCCACATCGGTGATTAACGCCGAGGGGGGGGCATGCGCCGCAACCTCACACACATGGTCCACGATGTCGCCGACCGGAGTACAGACGACGACCAGCTGAGCGTCGGCGACGCCGCGCGCCAGATTGATCGTGGTGGTCGTGACGACCGCGTGCCGCCGTGCCCTGCGCAGGCTCTCTGTGCGGCGCCCAATGCCAATCACGTGTTGAGCCAGGCCGCGTTGCTGCAGCGCAAGCCCGATCGAGCCTCCCAGAAGGCCCACTCCGACGATGGCAACCGTTTCCCACTGTTTCATAGGGGATGAGCTTTGACTGCTGGGGTCGACCGACATGACGCCGCGATTGTAGCAGATCCGAGGCACTTTGGCTTGGGGGCACTGGGACTCGGGAGGCACTGGGACTCGGGAGGCACTGGGACTCGGGAGGCACTGGGCTTGGGAGGCACTGGGGCTTGGGGGCACCGGGGCGACTACGACCGGGTGCCAGTGGCGGGGCGGCGCCTCAAGGTTGCTATCCAGGCCCGGCCCTTCGCGATATGCTACGAGAGCCGGGCCGTCGCCGCCGTGAGAGGCGTCCGGCCGCAAGCAACGCACCCAGGAAACGAATAACTGCCATGGCGCGCATCGGAATCGGACAATTGTCGAAATCGTGCCACCGGCTCGGCACGTCGCTCAATGCGGGCGTGGACATTCTGGCGGTCCTCCAGCGCGAGGCCAATCACGGCGGATCCGCCTACCGTCGCCATATGTCTCAGGTCCGCGACAAGGTCAGCGGTGGCATGACGCTGGCCGAGGGACTACGCGGCTGCGGCCACTATTTTCCCGCGCTCTGTTGCGAATTGGTGGACGTGGGGGAAGAGACCGGACGCCTGGAAGCGGTGCTGCTGCGACTGGCCGAGCATTACCAGCACGTTATCCGCTTGCGACGGGTCTTTCTGATGGGCATTTTGTGGCCCGCCATCGAATTGACTTTTGCCGTCCTGGCGATCGGGCTGCTGATTCTCCTGCTGGGGATGCTCGGTACCTCGGTCACGGTGTTCGGTCTCGCCGGACCTAGCGGGTTCGCCATCTATATCGGGTTGGTACTGGCCGTCGCCGCCGCGCTGGCACTCGTGTTGTTCGGCCTGACGCGTGGTTGGTTCGGTTCGTGGCCTGGGCAGCTGATGGTGCGTCTGCCGGTCGTAGGTAAGGCGATCCAAACCATGGCGTTGGCCCGACTTTCCTGGACCTTGTCGCTGGCACTCGACGCCGGCATCGATGCTCGTCGAGCGATTCGCATGGCTCTCGAAAGTACACAGAACTACTACTACACGCGTCACATTCCGACCGCCGAGGCCGGCATCGTGCCGCGGCGGGCAATTCCATGAAACGCTGGAACGGACCGGCGCGTTTGACCGCGAGTTCCTGACTTCCCTGCAGAATGCCGAACTGTCGGGAACCGAAAGCGAGTCGCTGTCCCGGATGTCCGCCGAATATCAGCGACAGGCGGAAGCTGCGACGATGGCCCTGGCCATCGCCGCATCCGTGGCGATCTGGATACTCGTCGGGGCACTGCTCGTCGCCATCATCTTCTATCTGTTCATGAATCTATACATGAAGCCCATCAACGAAGCGCTGGAGATGATGTCGCCCTGACCGCCCCCCCGAGAGTCCGCGTACCCGGCGACGCAGGTCATCGCGCGGTCATTGACGGTTGGCAAATCGCCGTGCCTGGGCTGCGATGTCGAGTTCCACCAGTTCGTTCCAAGCCGAGAGAATCTGGTGGAACATCGGCCGTTCCACGCTGCCTCGAGTCGGTTGGCCGT
Organism: uncultured Planctomycetota bacterium; assembly: GCA_963802295.1. Taxonomy (GTDB): domain Bacteria; phylum Planctomycetota; class Planctomycetia; order Pirellulales; family Pirellulaceae; genus JAJRVM01. Next base: position 786,947 of record CAWDIM010000029.1, read on the forward strand.
TAAGTCGTGTGACCGGCCACACGCAGGGAGAAGTGCTGCAGAGCAGGATTTCGTGAGCCGAAGCAAGGTCTTCCAGGCGAAAGTCCCGGTAATGGACCGGAACGCCCAGTCGCGCTGCCAGCTCGGCCAGAACGGACAGACTGACGCCCGGAAGGATCTTCTGCCGCGGAGGCGAAACGAAGCCGTGGGCTTCCTGGTACATCACAATGTTCGCCGTGGAGGCCTCCGATACGTATCCGTCCTGGTCCAAGAGAATCGCCCGCGAGCCGTTGTCCATTTTATCTGCCTGCTGGTCGGCCAGGTAGTAATGCATGCGACTGCGACACTTCAAGGCGAGTGGCCAGCACGACGAAGGGACCTGGCGAATGCCGGTCTCCGTCAGCGCCTGGCCCTGCGTGTAATACGTCGACCATTGCCCGAACGGCAGCGGATAGGTGTGCATGCAAAGGGTGGCAGTGCGCGCCGATGGCACGCCCGGCGTCACGAACAGCGAGAGGCCCAGGTCATCCCCTTCGAGCAACGACGAGCGGTTGTGGGCCACGAGTTGCCCTGCTATGTCCCCGATCCGCGACAACGGGTGCTCGAGCCGTACAGCGAGAATCTGGAGGGAATTGCCCAGCCGCTCGAGATGCTCTTCTAATCGAAACAGCCGGCCGTGAAATGTTCGTAATCGTTCGCTGACGCACGCGCCCTGCACGAAACCGAGATCGTCCACGGAGAGTGACAGAGCGGACGCGGGAATGAAATCGCCGTTGAGGTAGGCGAGCTGCTGTGTCATGAAACGCTATACCGATATCCGGTTCGCAAACGTTGTGGAAAGTGTGCCCAATGGTATGGCGTTCATCGTAGCGTCCCGGTGCCGATTCGACCATGGTGGGAGCGACGAGCCGGGGTCTTCGATCGCCCAGAAAATACAGCAGGACTAACCTTCCTTCGACGACCGCTCGTGTCGCTTTCCGGCCAACGGCTGGCTGTCGATGACATGCCAGAAGAGTACGTCCTGCATCCGCCGTCGAAGACCCCGATTGGCGAAATAGTGGATGGCAGCGTGCGACCGCTCCACGACGTCGCAAACGTCGCGCTGTTCGATCGCTGACGCGATCGGCCCGAGGCCTCCGGTATGCATGCCTGTGAACCCCAACGCTTGGGTGCGGGAACGTTTGTACAACAGAGGATACCGCTTCAACACGGGATCGCAGCAATCGTAGAGGTTCAGCAAGTAGTCGATGTGAGCCAAGGCTTGTCCATGGTAGCAGCCTGGGTGGAGCCAGTTATTGTGAAGTGCCGCCGCCAGCAGGACGACGTGTGCCCGTGGTCCTGCACCAGCGTGACGAGTGAGAGCGCGGCCAGCCAGTTCCCCTCCTCCGACCAGGTGCATGGCGCCCGTGGCAATGCGTGCACCGAAGCTGTATCCCAGCAGGCTCACACGTTGCTGTTCGGGGAGTTGAGACAGGAACCAACCGAGACAGTATCCGCCCAGGTCGGTTCGCTCTGCCTTGACGCGGACATCGCGCAGTTGACCCTGCACCTGAGCGCTGGGCCATGACCAGATCACAAAACGGACGGAGATCGGATCGTCAATCTGCGAAGTGAGCAGCCGGTAGACGTAGCGGCCTTCACCTGCCACTTCATGGCTGGCTACGCGATTCCCGTGCACGTAGACCACCATGATCTGATCGGGTGCGGAGGGTTCGAATAGTCCACTCACTGCGACTGTCTCCCACCCCGTTTCGCTGCGGTATCGCTGCGCTTGCAGGTTGGGTGATTGACCCGACTGGACGCAGCCGACCTGCCGTGCCGAGACCAGCCAGACTTCGTCCTGGGGGCGATCTCCGCATGGTTCGGCGGCGGCCGATGTTGCCAGGGCCCACGTTAGCAAGGCCACCCACACGATTGGCTGATTCGGTCGCGCGATCGCGCGCCGCTTCGACGCTCCGGAGAATATGCCCTTCAGCGCATCGGCACATGCCACGGATGCGCTCCCGTCACGTGTCATTACTCTCATGGGTAAACAGGACATGGTGGTGTGGTGTTGAGTGAGGAACGACACCGGCCGCGTGAACCTCTCGTTCGCGCACACACCGGCCAAGGGCAGTAAGGCTCGCCGACCGGCTGTGAAAATGTACCATCTTTTCAACATAGTGTGTTGAGGTAAGGCACGATAAATGTGGAAAAAAAACAACGGTTGAATTTGCACATCGTAACACGTGGTGTAGAGTTTTCAGGCCCACAGTCCCCGTGGTTAGTGCATGTTGCTTGTGCGGAGAAGTATGCGATGAAGAGGCTGAGCGATTGTTACATGTGTATTAGTGCTGACGGCTGTAGCTGTCAGCGGATGCCGGGGACCTTCCACTTGGTGCCTGAGGAATCGCGGGGCCGAATGTGAGCCGTGCCCCCCACCCTGCGCACCGATGTATGATTCAGATTGCGGTTCGGCCATGGTACCCGGCATGTCGGTACCTGGCATGTCGGCACCCGGCATGTCGATGGACGCCTCCGGTATGGAACCAATCCCGAATCTCGTACCGGGGACACCGTAAACTCACCCGCGCTTCGCCCCCGAGCGGCAAAGCGAGTCCGCCGCCGGGACGACGTATTATCCTGAAGCGTCGTCCCGCGGCGGTCTTTGGTTTCGGCAGCTCCATTTCAGATCCGGACTCTCCCTCCGCCACGATCTGTCTTCTTGGCTCGTGAGCGTGGCCGCCAGCGGCATCGCCCGTGCCTTCCCTGGCTCGATCGTGCAGGTCGTCCGGGTGATTCCACTTCCCCACCAGCGGCGGCATGAAGTGAGAAGTCCTGCGTGGCCGAAGCGCCAGCCTGTCTCCCACGAGTTACAATTATTGGTGGGGCACGCCCTGGCATCCGTCTGCCGTTTACGTGCGGTTATGTGTTGACCAGCGGCAGCGGTCGGCAGACTCGGTCGTGGAACTCGGCCCGTGGCCAATCCCCCCGCCCGTCGCCCCGCGAGATCGTGGCGGCGGATGGACGAAATCCGTAGCACTAGATCCCAGATTCCAGACAACCGCGAATGATAGAAACAAGGGAGAAAGGGAGGAAGGGAGGAAGGGAGGAAGGGAAAACGGAGGACGCTGTAGCAGGCTGCTGGTGAGAATCTGCTGGTGGCCCGCCCGCCGCGGTTTTGCCGGCAGCGGACGTTTTGAGTTTTTGTCTTTCGAATTTATTTAGGATTTCGAATTTAGGATTTCGAATTTCCTGACAGGTTGCGGCCGGCGGCCGCCTGAAAGAGATGCAAATGGTAAGGTACTTGCTGCCCATCGTTGTTATGAGCGGTGTCGTCTTTCCGGCGACGACTGCCCGGTCCCAGTTCGGTACTCCGGTGCCGCTGCAGAGTACTCAGGTGGAAGCCGAACGTACACAGCGGTGGAAAGTGGGGACTGTCGTGACGGCCGCACGGGGACCCTGCGCGGGAATCTACGGCACGTTTTCGGTCCCCACCGATTGGCCTGAACAGGATGTGAAAGTCGTCGACGAGGTGATTTCCGACACGGTGCGGAAGACGGGCTATCGCGACCTGGAGGATGGCGTGCGTCAGATGGTCTTCGCGGTCGCTCAGCTGCAGGCGGGTGAGAAGGCCGAGGCGTTGGTCACGTTCGAAATTACGCGGCGCGTGCAGCCGGTACCGGGCGACACGAGCATCTATCGTCTGCCCGAACAGATTCCGCGCGACGCGCGTCAGTATCTCGGCAGCAGTCCCTTTATTGACTGCCGCAATATGAAGATTCGCAGTCTGGCGAAGGAGCTGACTGCCGACAAGGATTCGGCATGGGAGAAGATCCAGGCGCTGCGCGACTGGGTCCAGGAAAACGTCCAGCATACGAACGATCCGTTGAGGGGATCGCTCGAGACATTGCGAGAGAAGAAGGGAAGTCACCAGGATCTGGCGGGACTGTTCATCGCTCTTTGCCGAGCCGTCAAGGTGCCGGCGCGCACGGTGTGGGTGCCCGGGTATTGCTATGCCGAGTTTTTCCTGGAGGATGACAAGGGGAAGGGCGAGTGGTTTCCCAGCGAATTCAAGGAGAAGACCGTCTTTGGAACGGTGTCCCAGCCGTACATGATTTTACAGAAAGGCGAAAACGTCAAGGTACCTGAGGAGAAGGAGCCGCAACGCTTCGTGCCGGAGCATCTCAAGGTCAAATCGGGACAGAAACCAGATGTCTCCTTTATCCGCGAAGTCCTGGCGAAGTCTTGACGTGACCGTAGCCGACCGCACCACTGGCGATGCGTCTTGACTGTGCCGCCGGTCTGTGCCACCGGCCCACCTACGTCGGCCCAGCGAGTTGTGTAGGAAACGAGTTGTGCGTGCGATGTGCGTCCGAGTATGACGCGCAGCCTCCACCCATGGCGAACAGTACGAATATGCCAGCATGCCCGCCCAATATCCTGCTCTTGGACGATCGACGCCGCCGGTGGCCGGCAAAGCGCACCGAGCGTCCCTTCGCCACACTCCCTGGAAGGGGTCTGGCCGTTGGACCGAGCCGACTTGCCTGGCTCGTCGCCTGTGCGCTGTTGGCCTCCAGCGGGGTGCTGCCAGCCGAGCAACCGGCCACCGGGGCCATGGACGCGCCGGACGACTCGCCGTCGGCCGTGCGACTGACGAACCCGCAGACGGAACGCTGGAAATTGGGTGTGGTGGTCCGTGCGCCGGGTGGAGTGACGGGGATTGTGGCCACCTTGCCGGTCCCCATGCCGTGGCCGGAACAGGAGGTGAAGATCCTACACCAGGAAGCTTCCCCCCAGGTGCGTTCCGTTCGCTTCCAGGTGCTTGACGAGGGTGTCAAGCAGATGAGTGTCAGTATTCCTCGGCTGGCCGCCGGTGACGAGGCCTCCGCGATGGTGACGATGGAAATCGTCAAACGCGACATTGTTGCGCCGCTGAACACACAGCGCGTGCGTGTCCCCGCCAAGGCCTCGCGTGACATGAAGAAGTACCTGAAACCGAGCCCCTACATCGATAGCGAAGATCCCGCCATCGTGGCCGCGGCCAGCGCGGTGACAGTGGGGAAGCAGGGTGGGTGGGAACAGGCTGAGGCGATCTTTGACTGGGTTCGCGACAAAGTCGAATACCGCTTCGACCGAAATATCAAGAGTGCTCGACAGGCCTTGGATGACGGGTTCGGAGATTGTGAAGAGATGACATCGCTCTTCATTGCCATGTGCCGAGCCAGCGGCATCCCGGCTCGCGCCGTGTGGGTGCCCGGCCACTGTTATCCCGAATTCTATCTGGAGGAAGAGGGGGGCCCGGGGCATTGGTATCCGTGTCAGGCGGCCGGGACGCGGATCTTCGGCGCCATGGCCGAGCCGCGCCCGATTTTGCAGAAGGGGGACAACTTCCGCGTCCCCGGTGCTCGCCAGCCCCAGCGTTATGTGCAGGAAACCCTCGTGGCCAAGCATGCCGAAGTGAACCCGGTCGTCGAATTCGTGCGAATGAAGGTCGACTAGTGCCAGGCTTTGCCGCAGCGATGAATCGGGGTGACACCGGCTCTGACCGGTGGGGCAGCGAATCCCCGCTCGCAATGCCTCCCCCTCATGCAAACGTGGACAATGCCGTAGCCTGTTGGCGGGCGATCGCAATCGCGCGTTGAAGGTCCCGGTCTGCCTGCTTCAATGATCGCGCCGCAGGTTCACATTCGGGTCGAACTGCTGCTGAGCCCACCAGTTCTTCCAGGACGTCTTGTCATAGCCGAAATTGACACCGGGCGGAGTCAACGCGGTCAAGGCCGCCAGCACCAGCCGGTTCTGCAACTCCTGTTCAATGATCCGCGGCCGCTGTCCACCGGGGCTGAACTGCGTGCCACCGGTCGGAGAGAAGCCGGCATTCAGGGCACCGGGGTTGCCGGGGGCAACCTTGAAACGATGGGTCGTGGTCACCGCGTCAATGAGTGCCGCCGTGGCGGACGGCGAGCCAAGTTTGCCCAGCGCCCAGCCCGCCCGATTGACAACCTGGTTGTCCTTGTCGCGAAGAGCTTTCGACAGCACGGCCACTGCCTGGTTCACGCCATGTTTCTTGAGCGCTTCGATGGAGCGTTCCCGCACCTCTTCGTCAGGGTCCTGCATCACTCGCTGCAGCAGCGCCGCGACGGCATGCGAATTGTCGAATTTCCCCAGTACTTCGATATATACGAGCTTGAGTTGGCTGATCTCGTCCTTATCGGCGAGCATTTCCGCCAGCCCTGTAATGGCAAAAGCGCTGTCGACGGACTTGAGCTGAGCCAACGCTTCGGCACTGTCGTTGCGTCCGCGGGCCACCGCGCTGCGCCAGACGCGCAACCGCTTGCGCCATTCTTTCTCTTCGATCGATTGCCGTTCGCTGCGCGCGTCAAGTTCCACTTCCTGGGGCAGTCGCCAGGAGCCCTTGTAACGGATGTACCCTTGTTCCTGGAGCCAGGCATCGGCCTGGATCCACTCGCCGTTCACCAGGCTGAAACCCAAGGCGTGACGCGCCTCGGCGTGTCCCGGCTCCAGTTCAATGACTTTGCGCAGATGGAACTCCCGCTGCGACTTCAGATTCGCTTTGCGGCATCGCTCGGCCATCGTCCAATGACCATCCAACGTGTTGGGGAGCTTGGGAAGTTCCGCCTCATAGGCCAGCAACGTATCGGACTTCGCGACCACATGATCCACCTGTTCGGCTGACAGCGTGAGGCGACCGCCTTGCACCATCTCGATCTCGTACATCGCCGGCGGGGCGGATTCCCGATTAATCCACTCTCCTTCAATCCGTCCGCCGTTGACCAGCATGAAGACCTCCCCCCGCATCACCGATACGGGAAGCCAGATGGCCAACGCGATGGCGGTCAGCAAGACGCGTTTGTTCATGGAGATCCTCCCCCTCCGCGCCGCGGGGCACGGGGGTATGTGCTGAGATTTCCGCGCACGCCGGTGACTCCGTGATGCCGAAGAGTGGGCCGGGTGGGCAACCTGCGAGTGCCGCGCGACTGTTCCTTGCTCCAGTATATTACCGCTCCGGCGGAACTGGCAAATCATCTTTCCTGCCGGGCGTCCGATACCGGCAATAAGGCTCCACCTTTCGGCACATGCGCCTGTCTCGCGGACCAGTCGGCCGGCGGCCTGGGCCGGCCGCGTAGGGGTTGTGAGGATTCCGCCGAAAGCACCGGCGATACCCGCCACTTGTGGGGCTGGCTCTCGGCTTCGAGTGTTAGCCTGAAACATGCGCACGGTGTGCGCATGTTTGGAAAGAAATCCGAAATTCGAAATACAAGATCCCCAACAAATTCAAATGCCAGAAATACCCATGACAAAAATGGGGGAGGAAGCAGGACGGAAAACGGAGGCTGGAGAGCGGAACATTGAATAGCGGGCTGAGTAGTGAGAAGCGGTTTGCGGCTCGTGACTGTGGTTATGCCGGCAGCTGAGGTTTTTCCGCTTGGGTTTTGGATTTCGAATTTGTTGGGGATTTCGATATTGGGATTTCGGATTTCCTATTTGGTTGTGGCCGCAGGCCGCGTTAAGCAAATCAAATGAAAAAAGCCCCGCCCAGCGTGTGGCTGGACGAGGCTTGGTTTTTGCGATTCGGTACGACTGGCCGTGGCTCAATACATGTCGTGCTCGCCACCATGGCCGGCCTTGCCCTTGTCATCCTTGGGCTTTTCGGCAATCAAGGCGTCACTCGTCAGCAGCAGCGTGGCGACACTGGCGGCATTGCTGAGGGCGGTGCGGACGACCTTTGTCGGATCGATCACGCCAGCCTTGACCAAATCCTCGTACGTGTCGGTCAAAGCATTGAAGCCGAAGTTGCCTTTCCCTTCCACGACCTTTTCGCAGACGATGCCACCGTCCTGTCCGGCGTTGCTCGCAATCATGCTCAGCGGAGCGCGGCAGGAACGCAGCACGATGTTGTAGCCGATTCCGGCGCCTTCGCTCAGGTCGCTGCCGAGCTTCACCTGAGCCGAAGCTCGCAAGAGAGCGACGCCACCGCCAGGAAGGATGCCCTCTTCCACGGCCGCGCGCGTGGCATGCAGAGCGTCTTCGACGCGGGCTTTCTTCTCTTTCATTTCACTTTCCGTCGCCGCTCCGACGTTCACCTTGGCGACGCCGCCGGCCAGCTTGGCCAGCCGCTCTTCCAGCTTCTCTCGATCATAATCGCTGGTCGCGTTCTCGATCTCTCGACGCAGCTGGTCGATGCGGCCCTTGATGTCCCCGCTCTTTCCAGCGCCTTCGATAATCGTGGTGTTGTCCTTGTCGACGATCACCTTCTTGGCACGCCCCAGGTCACCCAAGGTCACGGAATCAAGTTTGACGCCCAGCGCCTCGAAGATGGCGGTGCCACCGGTCAGGATGGCGATATCTTCCATCATGGCCTTGCGGCGGTCACCGTAACCCGGGGCCTTCACCGCACAACATTGCATGGTGCCACGGAGTCGGTTGATGACCAGCGTGGCCAGGGCTTCGCCCTCGATGTCTTCCGCGACGATCAACAACGGCTTGCCTTGTTGGACCACGGCTTCCAGCAGCGGAACCATGTCCTTGATGCTGCTGATCTTCTTCTCGAAGACCAATACGTACGCGTCTTCCAGGACCGCTTCCATCGAATTCGGGTCGGTCACGAAGTAGGGGGACAGGTAGCCACGATCAAATTGCATCCCCTCCACCCACTCGACTTCCGTCTGCAGGCTCTTCCCCTCGTCGACCGTGATCACGCCGTCTTTGCCGACCTTTTCCATGGCGGTGGCCAGCAGATCACCGATCTCGCGATCGTTGTTCGCAGCGATAGTGGCCACGTTGGCCATCGCCGCCTTGTCTTTCACCTTGATCGACATGCTGTGCAGTTTTTCGCAGATATCCGACACGGCCTTCTCGATCCCTTGCTTCATTTGCACGGGATTAACGCCCGCCACGACCGCTCGCAGCCCCTCGTTGAAGATCGCTTCCGCCAAGACGGTGGCCGTGGTGGTGCCGTCACCGGCGACATCGCTGGTCTTGCTCGCGACTTCGCGGACCATGCGTGCACCCATGTTCTCGTAGACATCCTCCAGGTCGATCTCTTTCGCGACCGTCACACCGTCCTTGGTGACAGTCGGGGAGCCGAAGCTCTTCTGCAGGATTACGTTGCGGCCTTTGGGGCCCAGCGTTACTTTGACGGCCCGTGCCAACTTCGAAACCCCGCGCCGGATTGCATCGCGCGCTTCCTGATCGAAAATAATGATTTTGGCCATGAGTGACTATCTCCCATTCGTTATGTTACGCAAGCGAAGCGTGCCTGCCGCCTCGCCTGCCGTTGCGATTGACTGATTCTCTGCCGGATGCCTCGCGGGGCCGCCCAGCAACGACCTGGTTATGACGATGATGGTTGTGACGACGTTCCTGCCGGCCACCGAGCACCGGATCGGCGCTCACGCCGGCAGCTGTCGGGAATTTCCCTGCGAGTCGAATCAAGGGGACTCGGACCCGCACACCTTTTTTGCGGAGTTCGGCCGCCAGTGGCTAAACTCAGCTCTCCAGGATGGCGAGAATGTCGTCTTCTCGCATCAGCAGCAGTTCGCGATCGTTCACCTTAAACGTCTCGCCCGCATAGCTGCTGAAGACCACGCGATCGCCGACCTTGACCTGCATCGTGCTGCGGCGACCATCATCCAACAGTTTGCCGTCACCGACACTGACGACAGTTCCGCGAGCCGGCTTGTCCTTGGCGGTGTCCGGCAAAACGATCCCGCCGGCCGTGCGCTCCTCGGACGCTTCACGCTCGACGACCACGCGGTCACCGAGCGGTTGGAGCTGGATTTTGTTCGAGGACTTCTTCTTCGTCGCAGTCGACATGTGCTGTTCACCTCCGATTGATAATTCGCATATCCGCCAGTGCCGCTTCCGGACCGCAAACGGCCCGCAGGCGGCTGCCAAATTGGTATACGGGTACCGCTTGGACCATTCTTCTAGGCAATTCCCGCGCCAAAACTCCCCGGAAAACGATCGGCCGATCATTTTGGCCGGTTTCTGCCGAGCGCCGCCACCACTTGATCGCGGCCGGTACCACCGGCGGTCCCTCCCCTATACCCCCAGGCCCGATCCCCGACGCTGCCATTTTGGCAGCTGAGTCGCACCCCCGGCGCCATCCGCCCTGGCCGTGATACTTTCGCTCCGATCCGCCAAATGCTCCTTCCGGCAGATGCTCCTTGTCGAGCGGTACCGCTCGGCGCAAAATAGGCTCATGTCTGGCACTTGCGTATTTCGCGATCCGCCAGCGCGGGGGGGGGCGTGATGGACAGCCCCGGGTGACTGACGGCATGGGCTTGTCTGGCCATCCGCCAGCGTCGTGCGCGGTCGGTTGACGACCGTCCACTCGACGAGCCCGGCGACGCTGCCCCCTCAACGGTGCAGGTCCGTAGCACCGGCGGCCGACTCGCAGGATGCCATGCCGGTGACGTGGGCGGTCCAGCCGCCCCGAGATAGATATTCGTCCGGCCGTTAGAGTGTTAGCCGGTAACAGTGTTAGCCGGTAACATGCTGCGCACCTGTGCGCATGTTTGAAATTCGGATTTAAGATTTCGGATTTCCTGATTGGTTGCGGCCGGCGGCCGCGTTAAGTTCAGCTGGCAAGGTAAACAGTTCACCCATCAGGTGCTCCATGCCCATTCAAGTAACCTGTCAGTGCGGTCAGCAGCTTACGGCGAAAGATGAGTTTGCCGGAAAACGAGTCAAATGCCCCAAGTGCGGCGGTCCGCTGCTGATCGCCCCCGCCCAGGCGACTACGGGTGGGACGGGAAAGTGCATTTCCGATCTGTTGGACGACGCAGGAATGCGGGCCAACCTCAGTCGCTGTCCGGGTTGCGGGGCTGAGTTGAGTGACGAGACCGTGCTGTGCGTAATGTGTGGATTCGACCTGCGCAGAGGACATCGCCTGAAGACTCGTGTCGGATCCGCCGCAGACATGGATGATGACGAACTGGGTGAGCTACCCGTCCACGGCAACCCCATGCTTGACTTTGCCGAACGTCAGATTGCCCGCGACAAGCTGGAGCAAAGTCGTCTCAGTACAGGCGCTCCCTGGTGGATGGTCATGCTCGCCTTTCTGGGCGTCGTCGGCTTTGCGATCGGGATGGTTTCCATGCCGCAGGACCTGGTGGTTCGCAACTCGGGCTGGGTCCTCGTCGTGTTCGGCGCACTGATGAGCGTCTATTTTAACTTGCGGCTCTTGATTGCGGCCTTTAAAGAATCGGTGCTGCAAGGGCTGCTTGTGTGGCTGTGCCCGTTCTATGTGCTGTATTACGTCGTTTCGCGCTGGGATCGCGTGGGGCCGTTCTTTGTCCTCTCACTGGTCGGCAGCGTGCTGATTTCCATGGGCTACGTCATGGTGGTTGTCTTGGTTCCGTTCTTTGAAGGTCTGATGAGCGACGACGATGGGAAGGGGTACGGATGGATCCCAGGCGACAATCGCTCGGTGGCCGTCCGTCACTGCCACGATCTGTCCCGGATCTGAAATCGGTGGCTGCATCTGTTGCCGGCCGGGGACCGCTCTCCGATCACGCGCGGCGGAGGTTCATCAGAGTGTTAACCTGTAACATGCGCACGGTGCACGCATGTTTGAAAAAAAACTGGAAATTCGAATCACGGAAATGAGGGAGAAAGGGAAGAAGGGAAGAAGGGAAAACGGAGGACAAAATGACACGCTGCTGGTGAGAATCTGCTGGTGGCCCGCCCGCCGCGGTTTTGCCGGCAGCTGAGGTTTCTGTGCTTGCAGTCTTGGATTTCGAGTTTGTTTAGGTTTTCGAATTTGGGATTTCGGATTTCCTGTTTGGTTGTGGCCGCCGGCCGTGGTGGGGTATATTGTCCAGCGCACGCTATCCAGATACAAGTTGGTAATTCGGTTACGTTGTGCCAAAGTTGTGGCGGACGAGAGCTGTCCGCTATCAGGAGATGAAAAGAGATGCAATCTGGTTATTCCGTGAGGGTCGTCTGCTTCGCCGTCGCGGGGCTATTGGCTGCCGCTATCCTGTCCACGCCGTTGACCGCCCAAGAGCCTGCGAATCAAGTGCCAGAGAACCAAGCGTCTGCCGCCGGAGAACCAGTGCGACTGATTTTTGATACGGATATTGGCAACGACGTGGACGACGTCCTGGCGCTGGGAGTGATCCATGCGTTACAGAGCCGTGGGCAATGCCAGTTATTGGCCGTGACGATCACGAAAGACCAACCGCTGGCCGCGGAATTCGTGGATGCCGTGAATACGTTTTATGGGCGCGGAGACATTCCAATTGGGATCGTGCATGACGGTGTCACGAAGGAAGAGGGGAAGTTCCTGCCGCTTGCCCGTGTCAAGGACGGCGACCAGATCCGCTATCCCCACGATTTACGAGGGGACCAGGCACCCAACGCCGTGACGCTGCTCCGCCAGGTCCTGCAGGCTCAGCCGGATCAATCGGTGGTCATGGTCCAGGTCGGATTCTCCACCAACCTGGCGCGGCTGCTAGACACGCCGCCGGACGACAGTTGCGATTTGTCGGGAGCGGAACTGGTCCGGCAGAAGGTGCGACTGCTGTCGATCATGGCAGGCGACTTCCGCGAGAACGTGGGTCGGGACCGTTTTGTGGAATACAACATCAAGATGGACATCCCATCCGGCCAGGCATTAGTGCATCGCTGGCCGACGCCGATCGTGTTCAGCGGTTTTGAAATCGGGATCGCCGTTCCCTATCCTGCTGTGAGTATCGAGCAGGATTACGGCTACGTCACCCACCATCCGTTGGCGGACGCCTATCAGTTGTACGAGCCGCCCCCTCACAATCGGCCCACCTGGGATTTGACCAGCGTACTCTACGCAGTGTTTCCCGACCGCGGTTACTTCGGCCTATCACCAGCCGGGACGGTCACTGTGGAAAATGATGCCTTCACTCGCTTTGAGGCCTCTGGCAATGGCCAGCACCGGTTCCTTGTGTTGGACGAAGGACAGATCCAGCGCGTCACCGAGGCCTTGGTGCAGTTGTCCAGCCAGCCGCCGGACGCCCCCTGATCGCGATGACGCAGTTGGCAAGTTGTGGCGGGTTTCCGGTCGCTTGCGCTCAGTCCTCCAAGGCGAAGCCGATCTTCACCGTGACCTGCCATTCGGCCACCTTTCCGTCATCCAGTCGACCGCGTGTCTCGACCACCTCGAACCAGCGCATTTTCCGCACCGTCTTCGCAGCACGGGCGATAGCGTTCTCAATCGCCTCTTCCAACGAGGTGGTGGACGTTCCAGTCAACTCTATCTTCTTGTATACTCGGTCCGACATGAGTGCTCTCCTTCTGGCTCGATCGAGATTGGTTCACATTACCGCGACTTTCTAGTCCCATCCGCCATGGTTGTCCAGCAGAAGTCCGTTGGCGGAGCGTAAATTGGCAGCCGGCAGTCTCCGCGTGACGCCGGGGCAACTGACAGTATCCGCGACTCTGCCGCTGGCCAGCGACGGAATCGTGCATGCATGGCCAAGCACAAGCCATGATAGCGTTGCGGCAGGTGTTCGGCGAGCGGGCCAAGCGCTGAGCCAGGCTGCCAAATGATGTCCAGGCTGTCACATGATGTCACGTGCGGCCGCTCCCGCCGAGCGGGCTGACGTCAGAGGAAGTACTACTGTCCTACTGTCACAAAAACGTGCTACTGCCACCAGAGGACCGTCTGCCGCCTTTGGCGAAGGTGCCCAGGGGAGCGGGTTGTGCCATGAGTCGCCTCGACAACGAAGAAGCACACGAAGAAGCCGGTCTGTTCGACGTGCCAGGGGGCTGGGCTCTTCGCGCCATCACGCTGGCCGGCCGGTCTTTCGAACTGATCCTGCCTGCCGATCCCGACTCAGTGCTGGAGTCGCAGTTGGCCGCTGACCGGAGCCAGGCGGGAGAAGACCGGCCTGCGGAAGCTGATGGAGCGACTGTCGATCCCTATTGGGCGGCCCTCTGGTCAGCGGCCATACCGACTGCCGAAGCGGTGCTGCGAGCGGACTGGCGCTGCGCCGAACGAGTATTGGAGTTGGGTTGCGGTGTCGGACTGGTAGGACTCGCGGCACTTGCTTGCGGGTTGCAGGTAACGTTTTCAGACTGCGCCCGCAGGCTCTGGAGATGGCCAGGCACAATGCGCTGCGAAATGGCTATCCAGCAGCTTGCCAACTGCTGTTGAACTGGCATGACCCGCCGAATCTCCCGGCCTCTCAGCGATATTCCACGCTCCTGGCGTCCGATGTGCTCTATCACCAGGCCGCCCATGTCCCGCTGCTGAACACCATCGATCAGTGCTTGGCGCCCGAAGGCACTTGCTGGATTGGCGATCCAGGCCGGTTTCTGGCCCGCGAGTTCCTCCAATTGGCCAGCGATCGATTCCACGTGCAACTGCATGACGGCTACGGCAATTCGTTTAGCGTCCCGGTGGCCGGCCAATTCCAGATGCTCGTCTTGCGCCGCCGAGCGAGTGAAGCATGAAAGCCCTCCATGTCCGCCCCAGTGTGTAAGTAACACTCTACTCTTACTCTTACTCGTACTCTCCAACGCGGCCGCCGGCCGCACCCAAACCGGAAATCCGAAATCCGAAATCTCAAACAAATTCGAAATCCCAAAATCAAAACTTCCGCTGCCGACAAAACCACAGTCATGGGCCACAAGCGGATTCCCACCACGTCACACGCCCACGCATTCTCACCTACAGCCGCTCCCTTCCTCCCTTCCTCCCTTCCTCCCTTCCTCCCTTCCTCCCTTCCTCCCTTCCTCCCTTCCTCCCTTTTTTCCTCCCCGTCCGCCCCGGCCGGGCGACTCTTCGCCAGCACCTTAGCGACCGCCACCGGCGGTCGCCTTCCAGTAATCGGGTAGACCCGGCTTGGTGTCGCCGAGAATCTCCCGAATGGCCAGGCGATCGTCGGGCGATAGGTGCTGGAACTTGTCGGACGTATCGGCGGAGGTAAGCACCAGCCAGAGTCGGTGGAGAACGCGGTCCCGCACGGCGGCAGGCAAGGCGTCAAAGGCGGCGGAGTAAATCAAGTAGCTGCAGGGGTACTGGAAGAGTCGTGTTTTCAGGTCGAGTGTCCGCAGTGCACGTCCTTGCCGATCGAAGGGGCCTCGCTGCTGAAATTCCTGAGAGTACGCACTGGTGCCCGCGATGCAGTCGGTCAGGCGATGCTCGCCCACCAGCAGCAGGGCGTCGAGGACTTTTTCGGCGGCCGTCGCGTAGCGTCGCTGAGTTGAATCGGATTCATGGTGTGGGTCGCGGGCGAGCGCCTCGTTCATGATCCGCGCGTCACGTTGCGTGACGCGGGCACTGTAATTGGCTGCCGTGATCACATTATGCACGGTTGTTTGATGTTCGAGCACCATCAACGCGACGATGTCGCTGTGCGGGGTCAGGTATGGAGTGACATCCAGCAGCGTTTTCAGGTCCGTCACATTCGCGCCGGCTTCCACATCCAGCTGCACCGGCTGATTCTTGTCGTGGACGGTGGCATTTCCCATGTGACGCTGACGGCCGTGCGTGCCTGTCACGTACCAGCCTCCCCAGCGTTCGCTGAGGGGGCTGGTGAAATCCGTGCGGAAGGTTCCCGCGCTCAGCACGGCCTGGCCGGTACGGTCTGGATAGATTGAGCGCACGAAATGTCCAGGGACGCCACCAGTGTGTGACGAAGCGTGGCACACCAGGCAGTTGTGCGTCTGACGCTGGAACTGCGGCCGTTCGGTCGGTTGCTGGCTGAGCGTGTAGAAGACGGCGCCCTGTTGCGGGTCGACCGAGGAGATCTCGATCACGTCACCTCGCTGGACCCAGCCCACATAAGTGTCGTCGTTGAAATAGAGGGCCCGCGGGTAGCGAGGCGAGATGCGTGTCTGCTGAAAACTCGTTTTTGAGAAGACCAGCACCTGAGAGGAGGGGGGGATCTTCAACGCCGCCAGGAGGCTCGGCAGGTACCCCGACTTGCTGTCAAAAGCGAGCGCGACTTCACTCGCATCCAGTTTCTTTTGCAGTTGCGCCGCGCAATCGTCGACCGGTGCGTTGAGATAGTCGATCGGGGGGCGTTCGTAATCGACCTGCCCCCCAGCGACGCGGGGCAGCACCAGGCAGGCCAGGAGCAGGAGCGGTCGGTGCAAGGGGAGGGGGCTCACGGCCCGCAGACGGTAGTATCCGCCGTTTGACATGCTATTCTCCCCGCCGGCATACCGCACTTCATGATGGCCATTGGTCGACGACAGAAGCGTCGACGGACGATTTTCCCCAGCGTCGCCGGTGTCTTGCGATTATACCTGTGGCAGCATCTCCATGGCAGCTTGATCTGGATCAATTTGCGGGCGGGTCGAGTGGCTGAACCGCGGCCGCAACGGGGCTCTGGGATGCCGCGGCCCAGCGCGCTACAATGGCCCGGCGTTCTACCATCAGTCACGATCTGCGTGGTCGTCCGGCCACGACGTGGCATGGACGCCGTCTCGGTTCGTGCGGGCGGTCGGCGAGGAGACATTCTGTGTTACGCGAGCATGAAGTCCAGATTCGAGTCCGCTATCAAGATGCCGACCCCATGGGATTGCTGCACCACAGCAATTATTTCACCTACTTCGAAATCGGCCGCACGGAACTGCTGCGAGCTTCGGGCGGCAATTATCGGCGCATGGAAGAGGACGGCATTTTCGCCGTCGTCGTCAAGGCCGAGTGCACCTACCACAAACCCGCGCGCTACGACGACCTGCTGACGATTCGCACAATGATCCAGCGGATCACACCGGCGAAAATCGAACACGAGTATCAGGTGTGTCGAGACGGCGAGAGGTTGGCCACCGCCCATATCGTCCTGGCGCTCGTCAATCGTCAGGGGGAAGTCATGCGAGTTCCCGCTTGGCTGCAGGAGAGCATTTCCGATCAGCGCTAAGGCGCATGCACCCTACGTAAAACGGAATTCATTCCGTTTGTGCAGCACCGATTGCTCTCCACTTCCATCGCCCCGTCACGGCAATACGGTGCCAAACAGAGACAAGCGCGCACACGGCCTCGGGTGATATCGATTAGCGCCCCAAGCAAGGTCGCGGGCCATGCCCAGAAGTCAGTGCCGTTTGGCGGCAGTGATGGGAGGCAAGCAGACAAGGGTCACAGCAATATCGAGCGATCGCCTCATTCTCCAGTCGTCGTCTTCGCTTGCAGGAGTTCCGCGACGCGAAGCGTGCCAAGGAGTTCGGTCGGCGTGCGTGCCGTCATTGCCTCACGCACCAGGCCCGCTTCGCGCGAAAGCCGTCCGATCGCGGCCAGGATCTGCAGTTGCGAGGCGGCATCATCGGCCGGCGTCAGGCAGAGAAAAATCAAACGCACCGGTTCATCGTCCATTCCCTGAAACGGAATCCCCTTCGCACTAGTACCGACGACCACCACCGGCGCAGCGAGATTGGTTGGACGAGCGTGAGGAACGGCAATTCCCCGACCAAGTCCCGTGCCCATGATATCCTCGCGATCCAGGACGGCCCGGACAACATCGTCGGCGCTGAGTTTCGCTTTTTCCGCGGCGAGACAGGAAAGCGTGTGGATCGCTGCTTCGGCGGTGGTGGCCTCGAGATTGGGCAGACAGGCCCGGGCGTCCAGCAACGTTCCCAGCGACCAGGTTTTTTCCCGCCGCAGCAAGTACATCAATATCGGTCCCGCCATGGCGGAGGTGACGATCGCGAGCACCACAATGGCGACAAACAGCCCTTCGCGAATCACTCCGCTTTGCCAGGCCAGCAATCCCAGCACAATCCCCAACTCGCCGCGGACATTCAGGGCCCAACCGGTGCCCCAGGCCTCGATGCGTCCACAGCCCGCCAATCGCGCGGCTCCCCAAGCCGCAAAGACCTTGACAGCAATCCCCACCGCCAACACGCTCAGCACCAGTCCGGGCTGGAAATTGCTGATGAAATTCACTTCCAAACCAATAGCAGCAACAAAGATCGGCGCCAGAATCCCCTCGACAAATCGGTGGACCACATGCCGTGTCTGTTCCCGCATGTGTGGTGATTCACCCAGTGCGATGCCAACCAGAAAGGCGCCGAAGATCACATGGGTTCCGAGTGCTTCGGTCACGGCCGCGCCCGACAGGCCAGCCACAATCGCGAACCCCAACACTCCCGCAGGCCAGGAAAAATGCGCCTGCACCCAGCTCAAACACTTGTCCGCGATCCAGCGTCCGATCGTGAGCATAGCAACGGAGAAGCCGACGGTCAGCAGTGCGATGTTCACCACCGACACTCCGGCCTCGCGACCACCCAGCACGATGGAGAAGATCAGCCACACGATCAAGTTGTTCAGCGTGGCCGCGACTAACACCAGCACTCCAAAGTCCGACTGGAACAGATCCAAGTCGAGCAGAATCTTCGCGATGACCGGCAAGGCACTCACGGCCAGCGCCGTGCCCAAAAAAACGGCAAATGAATTCCGCTCTCCATCGAGTGGCATGCCCCAGAAAGACGGGGCCAACCACGCCAGCAGGCCACCTACGGCCAGTGGGACGGAAACGGCGGCCACGGCGACCACCACCGTCGCTTTGCCCTGCCGCCAGACACTGGAAAGGTCGACCTCCATACCGGCCACCATCAAGAGGAGCGTCACGGCGAGAATGACGATCCCGTCGAGCGCCGTGGCAGCCGCGCCGTCGTGCGGAAATAGCCAATGTTGTGCTTGCGGCGCAATCCAGCCGAAGAATGTCGGCCCCAGCAGCAGCCCCGCAACCATCTCACCAATCACCACCGGCTGTCCCAGGCGTCGCGCTCCCTCACCCAGCAAGTGGGCACTCCCCAACAGGACAGCCAGGCCCAGCAGAAAGACCGTGAGTTCTGTTCCGGTCAATTCGCCCACGCGGCAATCTCCCAGGGTCTTAAGCTCGAACGCTCGTTCTGGAGCGGGCAGTGAATGTCGAAAGCGGGCCATGCACGCTCCGGACCGATTATCATACCAAACGGACGGAGAGTTGAGGACGGATCACGCGGAAACTCGACGCGCGCGGACCTCGGGTCCACGTGCTGCACAGTCTGGTCCGACCTGGCGACGGCGCGGGTACCGAAAGGGCGCCGCCTTTTGCCGATGACAATCCGGTGCGGGCGGATCGCCGATTCCTAAAACGCTGAGAACCGTGAAGCGGTCCGAGCCCCCAGCCCGCCCCGTGAGCCCCTTCCGAAGGCCCCCATCGGCCCGCGAAAGCCGGGACGAAATCGCTGCCATCCCGGTCCCCCTGAGAGACAGTCTCTTGTATAATGGGTTGCATCACACGCACCCAATGCCGTTTGCTGTTTGAGTGCGGATCCCTCCTTTGGATGTGTCCCCGGCAAACGGCGCGAGAGTTGGACAGCGGTCGCCCTCGAGACGGGATTTCGGCTGCTGGTGGGACGCCGGTGCTCTCTCGTTGGCCTTCCGCGTTCCAGTTCCTGGAGAGTTCGAGCTGCAGCTCATCACTGGCCGGCGGTTTGCCGCCTGGAGTCGGATGTGGATTGGCGGATTACAGACGCGATCGTGCCTGCCTGCGTGGCGGTCGTCGGGGCCGCGCTGATCGGGTTGTGGCTCAACAGCGGAGCGACGGATGATTATGCGCTGCGCGAACCGGGCATGGACCGGCCCGCCGGAGCCGAGGACGTTGCTGCCGCGCCGCATGTGGCGCCGGTGGCTGGCCAGCCGGTGTTGGGAGAAGGCAAACCCTCGGCGGTCTCGGCCAGCTGGCCTTGGTTTCGCGGAGCAGCGTTGGATGGGATCAGTCGCGAAGCGGTACCCTTGGCACGTAGTTGGCCTGAGTCGGGACCCCCGGTACTGTGGACCCTGACCCTGGGAGAAGGCTATGCGGGGGCGGCGATCGCTCATGGTTGCGCCTACGTGTTGGACTACGACGAAGTAGCGCGAGCCGACACGTTACGCTGTCTCTCCTTGGATGATGGGAAGGAAATCTGGCACAACAGTTATCCGGTGGAAGTGACTCGCAATCACGGTATGTCGCGCACGACGCCTGCGATCGTCGGAGACCGGGTGATTACGCTGGGTCCGCGATGCCAGGTGGCGTGTTGGGATGCCCACTCGGGCAAGTGCCACTGGTTGATCGATTTGGTCCTGCAGTACGGCACCGAGGAACCGCGTTGGTACGCGGGCCAATGTCCGTTGATCGACGGTGACCGATTGATTCTGGCCCCCGGGGGCAGGTCGCTGGTAGTGGCTATCGACACTGAGTCGGGTGAGCCTCTCTGGCAGACTCCCAACCCCATGGGCTGGAAGATGACCCATGCGTCGGTGGTGCCGATGGAGCTGGATGGTCGCCGCATGTATGTCTACTGCGCCACGGGGGGAGTGGTGGGCGTGTCCGCGGACGACGGCACGCTGCTCTGGAAGTCAACGGCGTGGACGATGCAATTTGCCACGGCTCCCTCGCCGGTGGTGCTGCCCGATGGAAAACTGTTTTTATCGAGCGGATACGACAACAAGGTGGGCAGCATGGTGTTGCAGTTGCTTCCCGGCCCCGGGCCTTGGGCCGCCAATACACTGCTGGAACTGGCGCCGAAGCAATTCAACTCGGAGCAACAGACGCCGATCCTTTACGAAGGCCATCTGTATGGTGTGCGCAAGCAGGGAGGCGGCAAGCTGGTGTGCATGGATTTGGACGGTAAGCAGATCTGGGAGAGTGGCAAGGATCGTTTCGGGCACGGTCCGTACATGATCGCTGACGGTGCCATTTTGGTAATGAGCAACGACGGGCTGTTGGCGATGGCTGAGGCGAACAGCGTGGAGTATCGTCCGCTGGCCAGATTTCAAGTGTTTGAGAACGGGGCCGATGCGTGGGGCCCGATGGCACTTTCGAGCGGCCGTCTGATCGTGCGCGACATGACGCGGATGACTTGTTTAGACCTGAATGTACCGTCGAAGTAAATGAGCGCGTATGGACGAGCGAATCGCAAAACAAGCGTTGGAAGTGGACAGTTCAGCGACACAGCCGAATAAGGGATTGCCTGAGGCGGTGGGAAGTCGAGCGCGAGCTCCACTGGCCTCGCCGGGCAGCGTGATCACTACGGTGTTGATCGTGATGGCGCTGGTCGTGGGAACCTATGCGCTGTATCGCCTGGACCGGTCGGGGGAAGACAAGACGGCTTTGCCACAGCGGTTTCAGCTCGACCTGGCCGATCAGTTGGCAGTCCCTGCCGAACTGTTGGGGTATGTTGAACTCGCGCGGATCCCGGTTTCGTTGCGGGAGCCGACGGCGATTGCCTTGGGAGCGGCGGGCAAGATCTATGTGGCAGGTGATCAGGCGATTGAGGTGTTGGACGCGACGGGGGGGACGCCGGCCACGATCAGCCTGGATGGACAACCGGCTTGCCTGGCCGTGGCGGGGGAAGGCGATACCGGCGCCGGGCGTTTGTACGTGGGCATCGGCCGGCATGTATTGGTGCTGAGCCCTGAGCACGAAGTGATACAGCAGTGGCCGGACCTGGCGGCCAAGTCCACGCTCACCGCCATCGCCGTAGCGGGTGACAACGTATTCATCGCGGATGCGGGACAGCGCGTCGTCTGGCGCTACAGCAGCGCCGGCGAGCTTCTGGATAAGATTGGGCAGGCGGATCCCGATCGCCAGATGCCCGGTTTTATCCTGCCGAGTGCCTATTTCGACATGGCCGTGGATGGCGACGAAGTCCTGCATGTCGTCAATCCGGGGATGCGCCGCATTGAAGCATACAGTTTTGATGGAGAATTACAGTCGTATTGGGGCCGGGCCGGGTCGGGACTGGCGGATTTCTTTGGTTGCTGCAATCCGGCGCATCTGGCGCTGCTTCCCGACGGCCAATTCGTAACCTCTGAGAAAGGTATTCCACGAGTCAAAGTGTACTCGACCGCCGGAGACCTGCAGCAGGTCGTGGCGGGTCCACGACAATTAGGGGTCGACGCGGCGGCGCTGGGTGATGCCCGGGGCAATCAGAAAGAGCGTGTGTTTGACATCACCGTCAATGCGCGGGGCGACGTCCTGGTGTTGGATGCTCACAAACGGTGCGTGATCGTGTTTCAGCCACAAGGACAAGGGACGGAGACGAAGCCATGAGTCAGCGTGAGCCATCGGTGCCAGAGCGTCGTGCATGGCTCTCAGGGGCGATCCGCTACGGCACGCTTGGCGGACTGGTGATCGTGTCGGGATTGCTGGCAACACGCCGCTCCGGGAATTCCTGCCCGGGATTGTCGATTCCCTGTGAGACGTGCGGTTTGTGGAGCCAATGCGAACTGCCGCGCGCAAGGACGGTCCGGGAGCCTCGAGTGATAAAGGGGCAAGGGTGATGCCAGACAGACAACCAGTGGATCGGCGTCGTTTCCTGGTCGACTCGATGCGTGTGGCCGGCGCGGTGACAGTGGGAACCGCGGCCGGGTTCCTGGCCGGCCGGCACGGCCGCACTGCGGAGACTCGCTGGCAGATCGATCCGGACAAGTGTGTGGGTTGCGGGAACTGTGCGACTTACTGTGTGCTGGACGAGTCGGCGGTGAGGTGTGTGCAGTGTTTCGACATGTGCGGCTATTGCGATATCTGCACGGGCTATTTCGATACCAACTACCTGGATATCAATACGGCGGCCGAAAACCAGCTTTGCCCGACCGCCGCCTTGATCCGGGAATTCATCGAGGAAAAGACGGGACAGCGGTTCTACGAGTACACGATTGACGTGGCCAAGTGCATTGGCTGCGGCGTGTGCGTCAAGGGTTGCGCGCTGATGAACGGATCGCTTTATCTGCAGGTCATGCAGGATCTGTGCGTGGACTGCAACGAGTGTGCGATTGGCGTGGCCTGTCCCAGCCGGGCGTTTGAGCGGATTCCGCTGGAGACGCCTTACCGTATGAAGCGACAGGCCCTGGCATTGATCCAGCAGAAGGCGCACGATCCGGCGAATGTGGCAGCCCGCGAGATCCTCAGCCAGGTGTATCAATCATGACGAGAATCTTGCGGATTGCTTTCGCGTGGTTGGTCCTGACTGCGTTGGCGACGGATGTTGTCGGCGAGTTGATACCGACGCCCACGTTCTCGAATCACGCTATACCGACGACACAGGTCCCTCATACGGACGCTGCCGCGTGGGAGTGGGCGCACGTGGCGCTGCTGTTTGTAGGGCTATCGTTGGCCAGTTACTTCGCCTTGGTTTCTCGTTCCCGCAAATCCTTGCTCGTGCTGGCCGTCGCCTCGCTGATCTGGTTTGGTTTTGTGCGTGACGGTTGTGTCTGTTCGATTGGAGCGATCCAGAATGTCTCGCTAGCGTTGGGTGACACGGGCTATGCGATCCCCTTGGGGATCGTGGCGTTCTGCGTATTGCCGCTGGTATTCACTTTGTTTTTCGGTCGCTCGTTTTGTGCGGCGGTTTGCCCGCTGGGGGCCGTGCAGGAATTGGTGGCCGTGCGCAGCCTGAAAGTCCCGCGTTGGCTTGACCATGCGTTGGGCGTTTTTCCCTACATTTATCTCGGCGCAGCCGTCCTTTTCGCGGTTTCGGGGACGGCCTTCATCATCTGCCGCTATGATCCGTTCGTGGCTTTCTTCCGGCTCGGTGGCAACCAGAACATGCTGATCTTCGGCAGCTGCGTGTTGCTGATCGGTGTGTTTATCGGGCGCCCGTATTGCCGATACGCATGTCCGTATGGGGCCGTGTTAGCACTCCTGTCGCGCGTTTCCAAATGGCATTTGCGCATCGTGCCCGGTGACTGCATTGAGTGCCGCTTGTGCGAAGACGCTTGCCCGTACGGGGCCATTCAGCCGCCGACCGTTCCGCAGTCGGCCGAGCAAATCGTCGCGGGGAAACGCCGGCTCGGCTATCTGCTGCTCAGCCATTCCCCTCTTGATTGCCGTGCCGGCCTGGGTGGGGACGACCTGGTCCGCGCCCCTCTCGCGGCTGGATCCCCAGGTGCGGCTGGCCGAACAGGTGCGTTTGGAGGAACTGGGGCAGGCCGAGCAGACGACGGACGCCAGTGACGCTTTTCGCAATACCGGACAGGCGCCGACTCAGCTGTACCACGAGGCGGTGCAGCTTCAGCATCGTTACGCGCGACTGGGTGGCTGGCTGGGCGCCTGGATCGGCGTGGTCCTGTCGGTCAAGCTGGTACAGCTATCGGTGCGCCGACGACGCGTTGAATACCATCCGGATCAGTCTGGCTGCGTGTCGTGCGGACGCTGTTTCAAGTCGTGCCCGGTCGAGTTGGTGCGGCTTGGCCTGATTCAGGATGTGTCGGAAATGGTTGAGGGGAAGCCGGCATGAAGTTTGAGGTCAGATATCCGACGGTCCTGTGGACTTCGATCGTGGCCGGCACGTTCTCGACGATCGTCTGCCTGCTGCTGGCGATCGATTTCGTGGGTCGGGGGAAGTTGGAACTGTTTGACGCGCCGCAGTTTCTAACGCTCAAAGACCAGTTGCGCGAGAAGCCGACCGACCCGCAGCTTCAACAGTCGGTTCGCCAGTTGGATCTCGAACTGCGGGCAGACTATTTTCGGCGGCGCCAATTCATGGCGACAGGCATCTATTTGTTACTGGGCGGAGTCATTGTGACGTTGGTAACGGCGCGGTGGGCCGCCTCACTGAAGATGAAACCGCCGCATCCGGCGGCGGCCGGCGAGCGTGTGGATGTGCTGCGGCACGAGCAACAGTGGGGCCGTTGGGGTGTCGTGGGAATGGTGGCGGCCGTGT
Source organism: uncultured Planctomycetota bacterium (assembly GCA_963802295.1). GTDB lineage: Bacteria > Planctomycetota > Planctomycetia > Pirellulales > Pirellulaceae > JAJRVM01. Next base: position 811,547 of record CAWDIM010000029.1, read on the forward strand.
TGATCCTCCTCTGTGGTTTCGCGCTGCAAGCCGACCGTATCCTGCCGACATCGTTCGACGAGCTGGCGAGTGTGTCGGCAGAGCAAACGCCGGCAGCCCACACGAATGTGGCAGTCGCGGATGGGAGTGCCACCGAGCCGGTGCCGAAGCCGACCGACAGCTCGCCGCTCGACGGTGGCCAGGATGTCGGTCCGAACGCCGGCAAGTCTGATCCAGAGGCACAGCCGGCACAGCAGCCGACCGCGGGACTGCCGTCGCAGGAAATGTATCTGTCCCAGTGGCCGCGCTTTCGCGGCCCGACGGGCTCGGGCATTTCGCCGGTCACAGACATCCCCACGCAGTGGACGGTCGCGGATGATGAAGGGGTGTTGTGGAAGACCGCCGTCCCGCTACCCGGCCACAATTCGCCGGTCGTTTGGCAGGATCGAGTGTTCCTCTCGGGTGCCACGGTCGAGCAACAGGCCGTGTTCTGTTTCGATGGGAACAAAGGCGACTTGCTCTGGCGCCTGGACGTGCCGCCAGATCTGGGAGATGCCGAAGAGCTGGAAGTGATGGACGCAACCGGTTATGCCGCTCCCACGGTCGCCACCGACGGACTCCGCGTCTACGCCATCTTCGCATCGGGAAACGTGGTTGCTGCCGACTGGGCGGGCCAGCAACTGTGGCGCAGGAATCTCGGTGTCCCCAAGAATCCGTACGGGCATGCCAGTTCGCTGGCAACCTACAAAGATCTCGTGATCGTGCAGTTCGACCAAGGGACCGCCGAGAATGGCAAATCCAAGTTGCTGGCCCTGCACGGCGCATCAGGCGAGGTGGCTTGGGAAGTCCCGCGGCAAGTGCCCAGCAGTTGGGCCACGCCGATTGTTGTGGATCACGGGGGACGCACGATGCTGATCACTTGCGTCGCTCCTTGGGTGATCGCGTACGACCCCCAGGACGGCGGTGAATTGTGGCGAGCCGAATGTTTGGGGGGCGAGGTCGGACCATCCCCGGCCTTCGCGGACGGAGTGGTTTACGCCGCCAACGAAACAGGCGGGATGTTCGCGATTCGCACCGACGGCAGCGGTGATGTCACGAAGTCCCATATCGAGTGGATGACGGACATCGACGTTCCGGATGTCTGCAGTCCTTTGGTGACCGATAAGTATGTTCTGTTGATGACGCACGGGCTGGTCAGCCTGTTTCGAGCGGGACAAAGGGGAGGATGGCAGCGCCGAGGAATCGCGAGAACCGCTGTGGGAAGAAGATCTGACCGAAGAAATCTCGGCATCGCCAGGCCTGGTAGGAGAATTGGTTTATCTTTTCGCAGACGAGGGGAAAGTCTTCATCTTGAAACCGGGTGTGGACAAGTGTGAACGGATTGCGGAACTGGAAATGGGCGAGCCTTGCCGCGCCAGTCCGGCCTTTCAACCCGGCCGGATTTATCTGCGCGGGGAAGAACACCTGTTCTGTATCGGTCAGTAGCCTCCCCGAAATGGCGAGTTTCCGCGCTGCAACTCGTTCCGGGATCGTAAAACCTAATGCAGGATTGACATCGATATTCCATGAAGTCACAACTGGACCTTTCGGATATTGACGAGATAGTCGCGAGGCTGGGGACTCGTCGCGAAGCGGTGATTCCGATACTGCAGGCCATTCAAGAGCGGTATCGATATCTGCCCTCGAGCGCGCTGCAGCGGGTCTGTCAGTTGACCGAAATTACCCCCGCTGACATTACAGGCGTGTCGACGTTTTACACGCACTTCCGGCACCAGCCCGTCGGTCGTCACACGATCCACGTCTGTCAAGGAACCGCTTGTCACGTGAAGGGCTCCGAGTTGGTGCAGGATGCGATTGCCAAGCATTTGGGGTTGGCGAAGGGGCAGGACACGGATGCGAACGGAGAATACACCGTCGAGTCGGTTGCCTGTCTGGGATGCTGCACGTTGGCACCGGTCATTCAGATCGACCAGACCACTTTTGGTCGCGTGACGCCGCGGAGCGTGCCGCAGGTGATGGCCGAGTCGCGGCGGGCGCCTCGCGCACGGCCCAAGCCGGCGGCATTCTCGACAAATTCACACCCGCGCGCATTGGGCGAGATCCGCATCGGTCTGGGGTCGTGCTGCCAGGCTCAGGGGAGTGCCCACGTACACGAGGAGATCCTCTCCGTGGTCCAGCATGCGGGGCTCGCGGCGAGCGTCAAGTCGGTCGGTTGCATCGGCATGTGCCACCAGACTCCATTGATGGAACTGGTGATGCCCGGAGGCGAATCGAAGTTCTTCTCGCACGTGCAGCCCGACGATGTCCGGAATATCGTGTTACGGCATTTCCAGCCGCGCAGCCTGCTGCGGCGCGTGGGGCACAGGTTCTCGCGCTGGCTCGGCGACTTCTATTCGAATGAGGTGGAAGATCCGGTCGAGAGTCATGCACTGGACGTACGGGAACAGCCGGTCTGCGCGTTTCTCGGCCCTCAGAAACACATTGCCACGGAGTTCTGTGGCGACATAGATCCCTTGGATCTCGACGAGTATTTGCGCCACCAGGGTTTCCAAGGCCTGCAGCGTTGTCTGAACGAGTTGGACTCGGCACGAATCGTTGACGAAGTCAGAGTCAGTGGCTTGCGAGGTCGCGGCGGCGCCGGCTTTCCGACGCACGTCAAGTGGCAGAAAGCACGGGAAGCAACCGCCGCTGTCAAGTATGTGATCTGCAATGGGGATGAAGGAGACCCGGGTGCCTTCATGGACCGCATGCTGCTCGAGTCGTTTCCGTATCGCGTGATCGAGGGGATGGCGATTGCCGCGCGAGCGATCGGAGCGCGGGAGGCAGTGTTCTATATCCGCGCGGAATATCCGTTGGCGGTCCGGCGGATTCGTGAAGCGATTCGCCGTTGCGAAGCGCACGGCTGGGCGGGCCAAGGGCTGTTCGGCACTGACTTCGAGCTGCACTTCCGGGTCATGGAAGGTGCGGGAGCGTTCATCTGCGGTGAAGAAACGGCGCTGATCAACTCCATGGAAGGACGGCGAGGGACACCGAACCTGCGGCCTCCCTATCCGGTGGAAAGCGGACTTTGGGACCGGCCCACACTGATCAATAACGTCGAGACGCTGGCGTGTCTCCCCTGGATCTTCCGGCATAGCGGCGAGGCCTTTGCGCGACTCGGGACACACCAGAGCAAGGGGACGAAGGTCTTTGCACTGGCCGGCAAAGTCCGCCGCGGCGGGTTGATTGAAGTGCCGATGGGAGTCACCCTGCGGGAGATTGTCGAGGAGATTGGCGGTGGCGTCATGCCTGGCCGGCAGTTCAAAGCCGTGCAGGTGGGAGGCCCTTCCGGCGGTTGCGTCCCCGCCGCGCTGGCCGACACGCCGGTCGACTACGAAGCGTTGGTCAGTGTGGGTGCCATCATGGGGAGCGGCGGACTGGTGGTGCTGGACAACACCGACTGTATGGTCGACATCGCGCGCTATTTTCTGCGATTCACCCAGGACCAATCGTGCGGCAAGTGCACCTTCTGCCGCATCGGTACCAAACGCATGCTGGAGATTCTGGACCGCATCTGCACGGGGGAGGGACGCAAAGGGGACTTGGAGGAACTGGAGTCGCTGTCGCGATCCGTGGTCGCCGGGAGTATTTGCGGGCTGGGCAAGACCGCGCCGAACCCGGTGCTGTCGACGCTGACCTACTTCCGTGAAGAATACGAAGCTCACCTCCAGGGCAAGTGCCCGGCCGGCAAGTGTACGCATCTGATTCGTTACGAGATTTCGAATGCGTGTATCGGCTGCACCTTGTGTGCCCAGTATTGTCCGGTCAACGCGATTCCCATGACTCCTTACCGACGCCACACCGTGGACATGGAGTTGTGCACGCGCTGCGACACGTGCCGCCAGGTCTGTCCGGAGGAGGCGGTGCGAGTGGTTTCGTGACGATTCGCAGCGCCGTGGTTGTGGTCGCTGCTACCTTTGCCTTGAGATGATAGTCATGCCCAAGTTGACGATTGACGACCAACCGGTCGAAGTGCAGGAAGGGGCCACGATTCTCGACGCCGCCGAGCGGCTGGGGATTGAAATCCCCGCGCTCTGTTTTCTGCGGGGATACGAGCCGTCGACATCGTGCCTGGTCTGCGTGGTCAAGAACCGCCAGACGCGGCAGTACGTGCCGGCCTGCGCGACGCGAGTGGTCGAGGGAATGCAGATCGACAATGCGACGGAGGAAGTCAGCAACATGCGGCGCACGGCCTTGGAGCTGTTGCTGAGCGATCATGTCGGTGATTGCCTCGCTCCCTGCTACTTCGCCTGTCCCGCGCACATGGATATTCCGCTCATGCTGCGGCAGATCGGCGCACAAAACGTGCGTGAGGCGATTGCCACGATCAAGCAGGATATTGCCCTGCCTGCCATCCTGGGACGGGTGTGTCCCAAGCCTTGCGAAAAAGGGTGCCGTCGCAAGGGCGCCGACGACCCGGTCGCCGTGTGCGAGTTGAAACGTTTCGTGGCGGATGCCGATCTCGCCAGCGATAACCCGTACCTGCCCGTGAGCCGGCCGGAGAGTGGGAAGAGTATTGCCGTGATTGGCGCGGGGCCGACCGGGTTGGCGGCCGCTTACTACCTGCGCCGCCTGGGACATGCTTGCGCACTGTTCGAGAAGGAGAAGCAGGCGGGGGGCCGATTGCGCTACGAGACGACTCCCGCCGAACTCCCACGCGACGTACTCGACGCGGAGATCGCCCAGGTTCTGCGAATGGGTGTCGAGCCGCGGTGGGAGTCACCGATTCTGAGCAAGGCAGCACTGGACGAACTGTGCGCACAGTTCGATGCGGTCCTGATAGCCTGCGGCGCCGTGGCGTCGCAGCAAGTAGAAACGTGGGGACTGACGCCATCCAGACGCGGCATCGAGTTCCACCGCGACACATATCAAACGGAACGTGCGGGAGTCTTCGCCGCCGGAAACGCCGTGCGCGGCAAGGCGCTGGTGGTGCGCAGCACGGCCGATGGGAAAGAGGCGGCCCAGACTATCGACCAATTTGTATCCGGGCGTGAAGTACGCGGCCCCTCGCGCCCGTTTTCCTCCCGCATCCATAAACTCAGCGACGAGGAAATGGCAGAGTTTCTGGCCGGTGCCGGCTCGGCTTGCCAGACGACACTCGATGCGGCCGAACCGAGTGCAAACGCGGGGGCCGCGGAACAGGCGGATCGTTGTCTGGCCTGCGGCTGCGTGGCCCACGGCAGCTGCAAGCTCGAACGCTATGCGATCATGTATCATGCGGACGCCAGCCGTTATGACGGCCACCGCCGGCCGTACGAAGTGATCGGCCGCCAGGGATCGGTGCTGTTCGAGCCAGGCAAGTGCATCAAGTGCGAACTCTGCGTGAAGATCGCGGCCGCCGCGAAAGAGCCGCTGGGGCTCTCCTTCGTGGGGCGAGGATTTGACGTCGAACTGAAGGTGCCGTTTGACGGCCAGATGGACGAAGCCCTGACGCGCGTGGCCGCCGAGTGCATTGCCGCCTGTCCGACCGCCGCGCTGCAATCGGCACGCCACCCTACGTAAAACGGAATTCATTCCGTTTGCGCACCACCCCACCGCTCACCATTTCCCTACGTAAAACGGAATTCATTCCGTTTACGCAGCACCCCCACCGCTCTCCATTCCCCTACGTAAACCGGAATTCATTCCGTTTACGCACCACCCACCGCTCACCATTTCCTCCGCCGCACAACGGCACATCCGTGCCACATCATCCGCTCCAGGACGCCGGATTGAGAGGTTACTCGAGGGCGGACGACGGCACGTAGCCGAGCGACGTCTGCAAGGGAAACCCGCAGGTACAGCCGGAACTGGCCTCGGGGATGAGCAGCATTCCGCCCGCCGGAATGATATTGATGAAGCAGCCGGGGCGGTTGACCGAATTGATGCGATTCGGTGTCTTGTCGGCCTGCAGATCCCATCGCCACGGATTTCCGCCCCGCCAGAAAATGCTGTGGGCCGACGCCGACACATTCCCACAGCCGTGTCCCATCCGATCAAATTTCCATCCTTCCACCGGTTCACCTGTGTGCAGGCGATAGGCCAGCGGGTACGTGTAGACGACATCTCCGACGATCGTCGGATGCCGATTCTGTTCTCCGTGGTCACCCCCGGGGGGATACCCGGAATCGTGGCTGGTGTTCCACACGGTTCCTCCCGTTTTCGCATCGATGGCCTGGAAGAAATACCAGAGGCTGCGATGGACGTATTTGTTGCCGCTGACCAGGAGTTTCTCTTGCGCGTAGTTCATATAGACGATGTGCCGGCAATTGGAGAGATCGAACGACTGCTTCCAGATGGTCTGGCCGGTGGCCAGATCGAGCGCGACGAGGAAATTCTCTCCTGGCAGGAACGTCGACATCGGCATGCGGCCCAGCGTGTTTTCGACCGCTTGGGGACTGTGGCTTTCTACGAAGTAGACTCGCTCTCCGCCAATCGTGATTGTGGAATTGATGATGATCCCGCCCTGGTAGGTCCAGCTGGGAGTGCTCGTGTGTGGATCCAATGCGAAGAGATAATCGCTCGTCACCATCGCCATGTCGTCGTACCACAAGGCCAAATCGTCGTCGCGGCTTTGTCGATAGTACGAACTGTCGGGCTTGCGGCCACTGCCGACCAGCAGTTGGGGGGGACGTGCGATGTAACCCCAGTGGTGCATTTGATTGGCATTGAGTTGCGGTAGGGGGATTTCCCGCAGGGCCGACCCCGTGGCAGGATGAAGGACGTGGCACGTCTCTTCCGCCACCACGTACAGAGCGCGCTCGTCGACCACCATGTTACTGCAGTCGAGAAACGCTCCCAGACGCAGCGACTTCGGAATATCACGTTGCCATAGTGGCGTTCCGTTGTAAGCATCGACAGCTATCACCAGGTTTTCGCCTGGCACAAACAACCGTCCATCCTTGGCCAATGGGGGGACGTTGCGATGATGGCGATCGGCCATCTCCCGCGGACCAGGTCGGCCAAACCATTGAAGCCGGACGGGGCCCTGCACCAGTTGATCCATCGTGCAGGCCGTGTTGCCGAGATCGGCCAGTCCATGTGTCCACTCACCGCCGCCGGTCAGTGGACCGCGGTGGAGGACGAGCCAGGATCGCGCGTCGAGTTGTCGGGAGCTTGACGAGAATCCCTCGGCCCGCGAACTTTCAGCTATCCACTCTGCTTCACTCGAGTCACCTGAGTTCGCTGCGTCGATCCACGCGACACCGCCGTGGGGGCGAAGCATTCGCAGGACTTCCTGTCGAAGTGGTCCCGTGCTGGCCGTCCCCTGTGCCGTGACGATGATCACGTTGGCGAAATAGGGTGGGTAGGGAAACCCCGCATCAGCCGGTTCGTGGACTACCACGCGCGTGCCATAGAGGCCATTGCGCGCCAGTTGGCGGCGGGTCGCCGCGGCGGCGGTCGGGTCACGCTGCACGATAATCACACGCATGCGTGACAGTTGGGCCACTGCCATGGCCAGTTCCCCGGACTGGTCGCCGATAATCAGGCAGAACCCTTGGTCGGTGGGTGACGACTGCAGCACGCCCTCGGCCAGTTGCCTTGGCAGTTCCGGCGGGGAAGCGTCGGCTGCGGGGGGCGTCTCCCGTGTCGCGGCCGCCGGCCCGCCCGCGGGAGCGTGCCCGAAGCAGTGAATGGCCCCCTGGTCCGTACTGACCAGCAGTTGGCCGTGGGCCGCCGCCAAACCGCATGCTCGACCAGCGACGGTTCCGCGCCAGACTTCCTGGCCCGATTCCGCGTCGTAAGCGGCTACCGATTCGTTACCACCGGCGAATAACTTGTCTCCCGCCAGAATCAGTGACTCAATGTTGTCGCAGGGGGATTTCCACAGCCAACAGGGCTGCATCTCGGCGTTCAGTTGGGCCAGCTCCAGTTTCAGCTGGGCCGCATCCGCTTTGGCACGCACACCCTCGCGTTCATTGGCAGCCTCCCACTGGCGCTGCAGGACCGCGTGGCGACGCGCCAGCGGGAGGAACCTGCCGCGATCGAGTGCCGCCAGTTCCTCACGACCGTGGACGTAGAGCCGGTTGCCATGCGCGATCAAGTGCAGACCGCGCACCGAAATGAGTTGTTCTTGCGTGAGCGGGTCGGCCAGCGAGAGTTCACCGGCGGTGTCGCCTGGTCCGGCAACCACCAAATCGTCCGAGACAACCGTGTAGGTTCCCCCCGGTCCCGCAATCTCGCCCAACGCCGTGCCGTCGCTGCGACGATACGCGACAGGAGACGTGCGTCCCGACGGGAGAATCACCTGATCGCGGGTCAATAACAGGTAACCCTGGACCGATTGTTGGATCGGTTGTTGGAGGAGCGGGGTCCCGGTAACCGCGTCGAGTGCGAAGAGTGAAACACCTTCGGTCGTGGGGAACATGCCGGCAGCACAATATGCCACCCCTTCATCAACCAGCACCCCGGAACGGATCGGCCAACGCGAAATCACCCGCTCGTTCCCCAAACAGCGAAGATCGCGCGGGCCAATCAGCCGCTTCCAGATCAACTGGCCGGTGTCGGCGTCGAGGGTGTACACGAATCCGTCGTCCGATCCGGCATAGAGTCTGCCAGCGGCGATGGTCGGCGCCAGTCGCACCGGTGCCTGCGCATGGAAAGTCCAGCGAATGTCACCGGTGGCGGCATCGAGACAGACGATTGAATCGTCCGTCGACGATCCGTAGTAGACGCGCCCTTGCACGGCGGCCACGTGAAACGCATGATCGTACGTAATTCGCGGGTTCAGATCCTTCTTATAGTGCCAGTAGTCGTATCGCGCGGGAGGTGGCCATGCCGGGGTGGGAGAGTGTGCTGCCTGATGAACCCAGGCCACGGAGAGCGGGAGAGTAAGTGGCATGTCGGTGGCAGCGCTGCGATACCGGTCGTGGGCATACGTGGGCCAGTCCTGGTCCACTGCCGCGCGGGCATCACCCAGCAAGCACCCGACGGCAGCCACGGCGATGGCGGCACGCAAGCTCAGCCGGTGGCCGCGAACCCGACTCGACGCCGACCGCGGCCCAGCTGAGCACAGGACGACACTAGATTGTGACGCGGTGGAAGTCGGCGAACAGCTGAATGTCATAGGTACCGATCCGATCCTTTGATGTCCCAGGTGTCTGCCCCCGGCAGGCGGAAACGGTCTGCAGGGGTCGTTGTATAATACGACAGACATGGGTCGTCAAACAACTGACGTGCCCAATGCGAACAGGATCTGAGCCGAATCATGTTGATTTCTGAAAGAAATCGCTCGACGCTTGCGCAAACGATCATCGTGGTCCGGGTTTTCCGTCCGACGTTGGCCGCGATTCAACGCTCACGGCTCGTCAATTGATCGTCAACTGGCTCGATCATTGCGTTGGGTGGGATCGCGCGAGGTTTCCCCGCACGAGCATATTTCAGCACCAAGCCGCTCAGGATCAACGTCCCGCCGACATAGGTCCACCACCGCGGTGCCAGGTAGGTGGGTTCGTTGTGCCAGGCCAGGAAGACCCAGACCGGGACCAGGATCGGTTCGAGCAATGCGATCCCCGATGCTTCGTGGCCGGCGATAGCCCGGACACCTCGCGCGAAGAGAAAGTACGGAAGTCCCAGCTGGAGCATTCCGAAGGCCGCCAGATAGCCCCATTGTCCGCCCATGGGCCAGATGCCTTGCCGCAGTACGAACGGGGCCAGCACGACCGTCGTGACGAGCAGATTCAACATGATCAGCCAGGCGGCATCCTGACCCCGCAATTGTCGAATGGAGAGAATGACGCCGGCATAGGTCACGCCGCCGAGCAAGCCGAAGACGATCCCTTCGAACTGTTGTCCCTGCGCTTCGAAGCAGAGGATGAAACCAACGCCCAGCACTCCGAACAGTACGAGCAGCCAGTCGCCACGATGTACTTCCTCGCCAAACGCAAACACGCCGATCAAAAAGACCCAGGCGGGTGCCACGTTCTGTAACCAGATGGCATTGGCCGCCGTCGTCATTGTCATGGCGGTCAAATAGGTGTAGTTCATGGCGGCAAAGACGAGCACCATGGGGATCAACCCGGGGGTCCAGCGTGGCCGGCGCACCATCGGGATCAGCAGCAGGCAGGCGAACAGAGCCCGCCAGAATGCCAAGAGCAGTCCGCGCTGTGCCAAGGGCCAGTCGTCAAACAGCGGGGCTTTCGCGAAGAACCCGCTGGTACTCCAAAGTACGGCAGCTGCCACGACGAGCAGCCGACCACGAGCTCTCTGCACCGCGGATGATTCGGGAATCGTGTCGGTCGCCGGCATGGACGAGTTTCCGTGCGGAAGTGGTCGATCAGATGCCCTCTGTGAGCTGATGGCGGCATTGTAGCGGCTACCCACGTTTCTACCGAGCCTGCCTCGGTAGGACGACAACTGGTCCGCTACCACCTCGCCGCACGTTTCTACCGAGCTTGCCTCGGTAGGACGACAACTGGTCCGCTACCACCTCGCCGCACGTTTCTACCGAGCCTGCCTCGGTAGGACGACAACTGGTCCGCTACCACCTCGCCGCACGTTTCTACCGAGCTTGCCTCGGTAGGACGACAACTGGTCCGCTACCACCTCGCCGCACGTTTCTACCGAGCTTGCCTCGGTAGGACGACAACTGGTCCGCTACCACCTCGCCGCACGTTTCTACCGAATCAACCGAAGAGGATGCCGGGCCAGTTTACGGACTGCGCCGTGTTTTCTCCTGTGACGGAGAACCAAAGAGAGTCACGCGGGCCGCTTTCGAGATCTCGACGACGGCGGGATGCTTGAGCCGCCGTTCGACCGATATGGCATAGAATTGTTCTTTGACCTCCTTGATACGTCCGACCATACAAACACGATATTGCTGACAGATCTCCTCCTCGATAGCCGATGGCGCGGCAAACAGACCTTCACCATGTTGTCCAAACACTTTCAAGACGGCACTGTCCTCGAACTCATGCATGACGTGCGGTCGAATGTCGTTCGCGTCGAACCACTGTTCCAAAGCTCTGCGCAGCGACGTGTTTTGTGTCGGCAACAGCATTGGAGCGCCGTGCAGTGAATGCGGGAAGTGCTGCTCATACTTCTTCGCCAACTCCGGCGTGGCGAAGACCGAAACGGTGCTCTCGCCCAGTACATGATTGAAGGCGCGGATGTGCGCTTCGGGGGCAAGTGGCGAGTCTGCCAGCACGACATCCAGCCGATACAGTGCGAGTTCGGCCAGCAACTCCTGCAACTTTCCCTCGTAGCAGACGAGCTGCACTTTTTCGGCTAGCTCCAAGGCCGGCTTGAGCAACCGATAGACAATCAGCTTGGGCAGCACATCCGGCACGCCCACCGTCAATCGCACGAATCCTGTCGCCGGTATCCCTTTCACGCTGTCCACCAATTCGCGGCCGAGCGTGAAGATCTCGTCGGCGTACCGATAGACCAGCTGGCCGTTATCGGTCAGGACCATCGAGCGGCCGGCGCGGTCGAACAGTTGGGTTCCCAACGCTTTCTCGAGCTTCTGAATCTGGCTGCTCAGTGTCGGCTGGGCCAGGTGCAGTTGCTGAGACGCCCGGGAAATGCTCCCTTCCTTGGCGACCATCCAGAAGTACAATAGGTGGTGATAGTTCAGCCAATCCACCGTCCCGGGCCTCCTTTGCGTAACCCCAATGGGTGCCCTGTGCATGCTCTTGCCGCATTCTAGCCGACGTAATGACAGCGGGATAGTTGCAGTGCATTTCCCGAACGTGTTGCTTGCCACGGGAGCCAAATATGGCACTTGCCACTTGCCATGGTTGATCGCAGCGATCTCCTGACCGTTGAGTCACGGCCTTGGCGCGGCACGCCGGTGGCCACGGTTCCTTCCCATTTTTCTATCTATCGAGCGCCAAAAATCTATTGCTTCTTCAATTGCCGTGCGCCTATAACTCCTTGTGCCTGCAGTCTGCTCACCCCGGTGCCAGGCATGGGTGGAACGATGTCTTTAACGAACTGGACGGCCAGGCATGTCGGGACACGACGGCGAACGACAATACGGCGAGCAAGGACAGCGGGCGTCATTCCAGGATGCGCTGCGGGTGCTGGAAATACTCTCCACCGCGGCACAGGTATCCTTCGATCGGATCCTGGCTGGGCGAGCACTTGGTGAGGCCACGCGGGCTATTCCGGGCGATGACTGGCAGACCTGGTCACGACGTCTGGTGGAGGTGGGTGAGAGCCTGAGTTTGAGAATCCGTTCGATCGAGTCCCGTCTCGAGGAATCACTGACCTTCGTGCACCAAGGGATGCCGGTCGCGACGTGTGTGGCCGGGGCCGCAGGCGAGTTGCGCTGGTTCGTTCTTGCCGAAGCTCGAGGCCGGCGTGTGAGAGTCGTGGCGACGGATGCGTCCGGGGAAGACTCCTGGCTAAGTCTTCGCCAGCTGCGAAAGGTCCTCGCCCTGGAAGAGAAGAACTCACACTTCCGCTGGGTAATTGGTCAGCCGGCACTGGCCTGCGAGCACTCGAGTCACGATGCTGACCACCAGGATGCCGCGGAGCACGTCGCCCCCTTCACACGACTGATGGGACTGTTGCGAACCGAGAAGAAAGACCTGTGGGTAATCCTCGTCTTCTCGAGTCTCGTCGGCTTGTTGGCGTTGGCATCGCCTGTGGCAGTCGAGGCACTTGTTAACACGGTTGCGTTTGGTCGTTACCTGCAGCCCGTCGTGGTCCTGGCGATTATCCTGTTCACGTTCTTGGCTCTTGCCGCGGCCATGCGGGCCTTGATCACGTTGATTGTGGAAGTCCTTCAACGTCGCTTCTTCGTGCGCGTCGTGGAGGACCTCGCATATCGTCTGCCGCGTCTGCAGCAACCGGCTTTGGACAATCAGCATGGACCGGAATTGGTCAACCGGTTTTTTGATGTGGTGACGGTTCAGAAGGCGATGTCGCTGCTGCTGCTCGATGGAATCTCGATCGTGCTGCAGACCGTTATCGGGATGGCAGTACTGGCCTTTTACCATCCGTTCTTGATCGGTTTCGATGTTGTTCTCCTGGCACTCCTTGCCTTCATCATATTCGGACTCGGACGCGGTGCAGTGCCGACGGCGATCAGAGAGTCCCGGGCCAAGTATGCGATTGCCGCCTGGCTCGAGGAGCTTGTGCGGCATCCCACGGCCTTCAAGCTGCATGCGGGAACGCAGTTTGCCTTAGATCGTGCTGATCAACTCGCAGTCAATTGGCTCGACGCCCGCCGTAGTCACTTTCGCATCGTCATGCGACAGATCCTCTTCGCCCTCGGCCTGCAAGCGATCGCGGCGACGACGCTGCTCGGCCTGGGCGGGTGGCTCGTGCTACTCGGCGAGTTGACGCTCGGACAACTGGTGGCGGCGGAACTGATCGTCATGGTCATCGTCGGGTCATTTACGAAGCTGGGGAAGTACATGGAGAGTTTCTACGACCTGCTTGCATCCGTCGACAAATTGGGCCACTTGTTCGATTTGCCCATCGAGGCACATAACAAGCTGTTCCACTTGCGTGACGGCGTCCCGGCGGCTGTTCAGATACGCGACGTTACATTCACGTTTGGCTCGCATCGTGTCATCGACAACTTCAACTTACAGCTGGCTCCGGGCGAGTCTGTGGCGTTGGTCGGTGCAGCAGGTTGTGGAAAGAGTACGTTGATAGATCTGCTGTGCGGGCTCCGCCAGCCCACGACGGGACACGTTGAATTAGATGGTATCGACTTGCGAGAACTACGTCCCGATTCATTGCGCGAGCATCTCTCGGCTGCCCGGTCGATCGAGATCTTTCACGGCAGCATCGACGAAAACGTCCATCTCAATCGCCCCCATATCAGTGCGCTCGACGTCCGCCAAGCGCTCGCCGCCGTCGGATTACTCGACGAATTGCTCAAACTGCCGGATGGCTTAAACACGATGCTGCAAACCCGCGGCATCCCCCTGTCGTCGAGCCAGGCGAAACGGCTGATGATAGCACGGGCCATGGTCGGGCGTCCCCGCCTGCTCTTAATCGATGGCACGCTGGACTCGCTCCCTGACGACGTCTTAGGTGGCTTGCTTGACCACCTGACCAACGAAAACACACCCTGGACCCTGCTGATCACCACGGGGCGTCGCGACGTCCAGGAGGCGTGCGACCGGTTTGTGACTCTCACACCGGCTGCAGAGGCGGTCTGCGATGATTAGGTAAACTATTCTAATTGAAAAGAAACTAACGATTCTTCCGCTGATACCCGAAATATGGAGAAGACCGATGGTTGCCGGTTTGACAGCCCTGGGAGAAACCAATCTGCCCGCGCTCAAGCTGGTGCAGTCGTCCAGAGGTGCCTGGCGGCTGGCGAATGCGCTGCTGGCACTCATGGCGATCTCCATTGTTGCGATGCTCCTGCTGCCGTGGCAGCAATCGGCCAAGGGGAACGGTAAGGTGGTGGCTTACATGCCGCAGGAACGCCAGCAGACGGTGACATCCCCGGTCAAGGGCGTTGTCGAACGAGTGGCCGAGGGGCTGAGGGAGGGAATGCGTGTCAAGCAGGGCGATTTCATCCTCGAGATTGAACCGAATGCGGCAAACCTGCAGGACCAACTGCAACGACAGTTGCAGGACCTGAATGCAAAGCTGGCGACCGCCAATGTCAAGTCGCAAGTTTACGCCCAGAATGTCGTTGATTTTCAAGCCGTGCAGGAAGCGGCGGTCGACGCGGCGGATGAGTTGATTGCCGCCGCCGAAGCGAAATGGGATGCGGAGCGGAGTCTCTTAGCTGGCTACGAGGCAAAGGAGTTGCAGGCCAAGCTCAACTATGAGCGTCAACGAGGCTTGGCCGGCAAGGGGCTGAAGCCTGAGATGGAGATCGAAAAGCTGAAGAAGGACTGGGACGTGACCAAGTCTGAGTTGGAGTCCTTGCGGCAGAAAATCGAAGCCGCCGAGGGAGAATGGGAGGCCAAGAAGGACGAACGCATCCAGAAGGAGCGGGAAGCGAAGACGAAAGTCGACTATGCTCGCGCCATGCAACAAGACGCGTTGGGGCAGGCGGCGACGATCCAGAAAGAGATTCGAGATTTGGAGATTAAGGTATCGGAGTTGGATCGCATGACGGTCTGTGCGCCGCGAGACGGCACCATATTTCGCATGCCCGTTTTTGAACGAGGGCAGACGCTGAAGGAGGGTGATCAGCTGTTCACGCTCGTGCCCGACACATCGCAGCGAGTCGTGGAGTTGTGGATTACCGGGAATGACCTGCCGCTGGTGCGGAGAGGGGACCACGTGCGTCTGCAATTTGAAGGTTGGCCGGCCGTGCAATTCGCCGGCTGGCCTTCGGTCGCCGTGGGGACCTTTGGAGGTGAGGTGGCAGCGGTCGATCCGACCGATGACGGCAAGGGGAAGTTCCGCGTGCAGGTGAGACAAGCTAGTGGCGAAGAGTGGCCGTCGGAGCGTTTTCTTCGCCAAGGCGTGCGAGCCAACGGTTGGGTCATGCTGAGCCGGGTCCGCTTGGGTTACGAGATCTGGCGACAGCTGAATGGTTTTCCACCCGTCATTTCTCCGGATGAACCGATCGGCGAATCCAAGGATGACAAGGTTAAGGTACCACTTCCGAAATGAACCGCCATGGATGGCTTACTTTCGCGCTCCTGGTGACTCTCTGCCCGCCCCTTGCGGGGTGCCGCTCGGGCGCACCGGAGGTTGAGAGTCGCGGGATGTCTCGAACATCGACGCTGCAGGCGACCGGGACAGGTACCGCCGCTGGTCTGCCGCCTCTACGGACGACGCCTGAGGCGTCCGCCGTCCCTGCCGTCACTCCGGTTTCGCACTCCCAAGAGGAGAGTGAGTTACCCTTGCCTCCCGATCTCGATTCGGCCCCGGTCGCTCCTGCCGAGGTACTGGACGGCCAATCCCCGCTCCAGCTGCACAATGTCATTGCCTCCGTGCAAGAGTCGTATCCGCTGCTTCGCAGTGCGCTGTTGGAACGGCAGATCGCTGATGGCAAGCAACTGAGCGCCTGGGGGGCTTTCGATCTGGAAGTGAAAGCGTTTGGGATTGCGGCGCCCGAGGGGTACTATCGGACGTATCGTAACGGAATCGGACTTTCTCAGCCCGTCTTCGCAGGCGGTTACGTGTACGGCGGATACAAGATTGGCGACGGCAACTTCGAGCCCTGGTATGGCGGACGTGAGACGAATGAAGGGGGAGAGTTTTCGGCCGGCCTAGGAGTCCCGTTGCTGGCAAACCGAACGATCGACAAACGGCGCGAGGCGTTGTTTAAAGCCGAATTGGACCGGCAGGCCGTGGAGCCGGCGATTCGTGCCCAGTTGCTGGAATTCGTGCGCGTCGCCTCCCAGGTTTATTGGTCTTGGGTCGCAGCCGGCCAGACGCTGGAAGCGCAACGCGAGTTGCTCAGGTTGGCACAGGCCCGCGTCGACCAGATCGAGGAGCGAGTCAACGCCGGCGACTTGGCGCGGATTGCTCGCATCAACAACGACCAGCTCATCGCGGCACGCGAGACAAAGGTGATCGAGTCGGATCGCAAACTGCAAGAGGCGGCTATCAAGCTTTCACTCTTCCTGCGCAAGGAAAATGGTCAGCCGATCGTTCCCCACGAGTCACAGCTCCCCAACGCATTCCCCCTCTCCTCGCCCCCCGCTCCGCAACAGCTTGAGGCCGACATTGCCCGAGCCTTGGCGGCCCGGCCTGAACTCGTGGAATTGGAACTGATTGCGGAGCAAGTCCGTGTCGAACTCGCTCAGGCCGAGAACCTCTTGCTGCCCGAACTGGATGCCCAGCTGCTGGCGGTAAAGGATGTCGGCGCCGCCGCCAGCGCGAAGGGAGACAAGACCCCGCTACAGCTGGAGATCGGGCTGTACGGGGAACTGCCACTTCAGCGTCGCGAGGCGCGCGGCAAGATCGAAGCTGCGCACGGCAAACTCGCTCAAATCGCGGCGAAACGCCGGTTCGTCACCGACAAAGTCGCTGCGCTGGTTCAAGACGCCTTCTCGGCGCTCACCGCGGCCGCGGGTCGCATTGACCGCGCCCGTACAAACCTCCGACTGGCCCGCGAAACATCCGTCTTGGGTCGGGAGCAGTTCAACGCCGGTGATATCGACCTGATCGCACTGAACATTTACGAGCAGTCCGTCACCGACGCCGAACTCCTCCTGATCGCCGCGCAAGCCGATTTCTTCGAGGCCCTGGCCGACTACCGTGCCGCTCTGTCTCTCGATCCGCCGGTCGCCGGGAGAGCGGCTTTCAAGCCGTGAGGCGATCATGCCAGAGGGACTGCCAGTCGCAAGACGCGACTGGTGGGCGATTCCGAATGGCGGAACGACACATTTGAAACTGGCCTGTATCGAGGAGAGACTTGGTGAAACCGCATGAATCAAAAGAATTATTCGGATCCAGGCTGTCGAAGCAGGGATTGCTTCTGCCATCGTCGAGGTGAGCAAACGACTCGAACACCGTAGTACTCCGGACTGTCGAACATGCTGCGGAAGAGGCTCGTTGAATCGTCGTCTTCGTCCTCTGGATTGTACTCTCGTGCTCCACAATTGGCCCGCTGCTGACGGCGTGCCGCTGACCTGCACGCAGTGCCAATGGTGTACGCCGCGCCTCCGCGGGCGACGTGTTCGACAGGTTCGTCTTTATCAACCCATGAGCCATCTTGGCATGCTCCCTTTACTTTAAGAAGCGGACTATGTTGCCGTCGCGAGAATCAGACCAACCCCCAATCGGGCAAACAAAATCATTACCTGGGCAACAGCTGAAGACAACTCCTGTAACACGGACGGCTGGCGGCTCGCTTGCGACCGGCGGAGCCCCCCCAGAAATGCGACACATCGGCTGGGTTATCAGTCGACTGCAAGTTCCTGGACCACTTGCCACCACATACTTGGTCACGGGAAGGGTGCAGCTTATTCATTGGCCATCCGGAAAGATCACCGGTGCCTGCACCATTTGCCGCTGGGTGATTCGGGTTTTCGCAGGAAACTCATCACACTCGATACTTGCGTTCAATCCGGAGAGATCTCTTTGCGTGTGATTTCGAACAGCAATCGTGAGCGGTAGAAACAGACATCGAACTCCATGAAGAAATTGACCTGTCCCAGAATCACCGGGAAATCGTTGTTGCTTGTCCATGCGAAGGCGAGACGTACCGGAGCGAAATCGGCAACTTGTCCTGTCAGCAGCAAAGCGCGAGCCTCGCATGCGGCCAAGTTGCCGGAGAGTCTCACGGGGACAGTCTGTTGTTCCCAAACGGCTCCCAGCTGACAGCCTACGTTGTACAGCAGTACATTGAGCGTTGCACCGCTATCAACGAGGGCGGACGCTGCCACCTCATGCTGGCCATGTGTCAGCAGAATCGGTATGTAGGGCAGCGCACTCGCAGTTCAAGTGACGGATCAATTTGGATGTACGGGAATCGATGTACGGTCACGACGCGGCCTTGTCTTCTTCCAGGAGACGCAACAGTGTTGCCGCACCATCGAAAGCCTGGTAGGGCGACCAAACAGGGTATGTCGTACCCGCGTCGGCAGCAGCAATGCTGTCCGAACATGCGACGTCAGCGGCTAAGAGCTGGATGAGCCGAAGTTTGTCAGCACGCGGAAGGGCCTGTAGCGACGGCAGTAGTTCGTTCAGGGTCATTTCAGAAATCTCACAATCACGTGCCTACGAGCGGTGGAACCGGCGATTGAGCCGAGCAGCCTGTCACCCCTGTCCTGACGGCGACAGGCCGAACCGTACAGCAGGCTATCGCCACCGTCGCTACCGCAATTATCGACGCCAGCGCCTGTCTGTCAATCTGTTCGAGCGTATCACGCGTGAGACGCCCGGTTGGCTTCGCCGTGATTCCCGAGAATTGGTCGATGCTCTGCGCGTCCGAGAAATCAAATCGGCCTGCCAACGAGTGGTTGGGATTGAGTCACGATGCAATGGGAGCCGATCCTCGTGCGACCGTCAATTTAATGCAAGCTTGCGAAGACTACATCGGCATTTCTTGGGACTCCGTTTGGCGGGAATTGGTCAGGAATAACATGTGATTATGCGGCTTGATTTGTACGAGTCCTCGGCGCATTACTCACTCCTTCCGGACAGCATGTGCAATACCTGGTGCGTCAGATTCTTGCCGAGACTTACTGCGGACATCCGCAGCAGCCTGAAAATGCGCGGTGGGCTGACGCACCGCATCGAACTCGTACGGCAGCCGACCGGAAGACGGTAATTGGATCCGCCGGGACGGCAATCACTCGACCAAGGTGCCAGAGGCCACGGCGACCCAGGTCGCGGATCGCATCTGACACGATATGGAGTGCGCTGGCCAAGCTGCTCCCCCATGCTCGCTCAGAGCTCGTTCCGCTGTGGACTTGGTTGCTCTGCTTGCGGCTTAGTTCCCTGTTCTTTGAGAACCCACACGTCCCGGGAAAGATGCAACCTCGGGTCCAATGGTGAGCAAATGACGTCAATCTCCAGTGTAGATAAAACACTCGGGAAGCTGCCTCTGGAGCTTTGGCACGGCATCGATCAGTTCTAATTCGTCAGCGTATCCCATAATATCTCCGATATGGAGTACCTTCAGCTCTGTCAACTTCGCCAGCTCTGGAATGGAAGCGACCGTGATCCTCTTTGGACCGGAGATGTCTAGCAATTGAATGTGTGGGTTTGCCCTGACCAGTTTCCGAAGTCCATCATCCGTGATATAGGTTCGAGCAATATTGAGTACCCTGAGGCTTGGAAACTGTCCCACTATGTCACAATATCTTTCAAACGGACGTACGTCGTCCATAATCAGCACCTGAAGCCGCGGCAGATGCGGCAACGGACTCACGATGGCCGGCGGTAATTCAGCTCCTTTAAGGTTTAACCACTGGAGGTCCGTCAGCTTCTGTAAAAGCTGCAGGTCAGCCCCTGATAGGTTCGCCCCATTGAGCGACAACCCTCGAAGCTGTTTCACCTCACCAATCCATCGCAGGTCATCCAGTGTTGCACCTGGTGGCAGGCAGAGCCATTCAAGTTGATGGGCGTTTCTTACAGCTTGCTCAAACAGATGATCTAACTTGTATGGCCTACCATCAAAGAGTTTCGAAGATTGAAGTTGGCCGAGAGCGGACTGATCAACGCTCATCGGCTGCGGATTGGGAGAAGTTCCCGAGAGGTGCCAGTTACGGAGCGACTTGTTTGGTACGTCATTGCCCGTCACTTCCATGAGGCTTAGCCAGTCTTCGAATGATCTGACCTTGAGGCTGGGAGCAGGATTGGTCTTCGCGGTTTCCCTGATATCGCAGCCACAAAGCGCTAGCAATGCGTGCAAGCAGAAGAAACACGAGAATGACTTAAGATTTCGTAACAAAGAGCAATACTCCCGGTGCCATTGCTACTAACTGACGTACGTTTGTCACGCTCATCGCTCGCGCCCAGGGCTTCTCGGGGTTTTTCGCGCAACCACGTGCCTGCGGAGTCGGGTTCGTTTCTCGCGCGCCGCGCGCGAGGCGGTTTACATGTCAAAGATCCGGGAGTGATTGTACCCGATTCACCGGGAAGGTGTGAAGAGAAATCGCCGCCTCGATCGCGGTCTTCCAGGCGGCGAGGGGTACGTCGCAGCCGGCCGATCAGACGGCCGAACCGCTCGAGCAAGCTCGGGCCTGGCGGCGAGCCGACGGCCGCCGAGGCGTCATCTTCACGAGAGGGGCGCAGCAGGCGGCCCGGATGGGTCTTGGCGTGCACCTCGCACAACTTGCCGATCGATACGCGCGTGTAGATCTGCGTTGTCGAGAGATTGTCGTGACCCAGGATCGCTTGAATGTGGCGAATGTCGGCGCCGTGGTCGAGCATGATTGTGGCGGCCGTGTGTCGAAACAAATGGCACGCGCCCACCTTGGTGATGCCCGCCTGGTTCATGAACTGTCGCACCTGGCTGGAGAGCTGATTCACATGCACCTGGCGGCCCCGCCGTGTGACGAACAACAACGGTGAAGCGGTCTCCTGATCACCCAACAGCAGCGGTCGCGCCTCGGCCAGGTACTTGTCGATCCAGGCCAGCGCTCGCTCGCCCGAGGGCACGTAGCGGTCCTTCTTCCCCTTGCCCTGGCGGACCAGGATCACGCGGCGCTGGCGATCCAGGTCGGTCAGATGCAGCGAGAGCACTTCCTGCCGGCGCAGACCACTGGAGTACAGCAGCTCGAGCACGGCGCGAGTCCGCAGGCCACTGGGTTTGCTGATGTCGGCCCGCGCCATGATGGCTTCCACTTCGCTTTCGCTCAGCGCATGGCACGCCAGAACGTGTGTCGTAGCTGAGCCCGCCGAGGGCTCAGCCGCAGCGGGGATGGACGCTCCCATCAACTGCACGGCATCACACCACGTCTCCACCGCACCTGTCGCGGTGGAGCGACGACTGGTCAGCTACGTGCGATCAATACGCTGGGTTCTCCCGCCGCCGGCCCCGTGCCGGTGGGGGAACGACTGGCCAGCTACGTGCGATCAATACGCTGGGTCCTCCCGCCGCCGGCCCCGTGCCGGTGGGGGAACGACTGGCCAGCTACGTGCGATCAATACGCTGGGTCCTCCCGCCGCCGGCCCCGTGCCGGTGGGGGAACGACTGCTCAGCTACGTGCGATCAATACGCTGGGTCCTCCCGCCGCCGGCCCCGTGCCGGTGGGGGAACGACTGGTCAGCTACGTGCGATCAATACGCTGGGTCCTCCCGCCGCCGGCCCCGTGCCGGTGGGGGAACGACTGGTCAGCTACGTGCGATCAATACGCTGGGTCCTCCCGCCGCCGGCCCCGTGCCGGTGGGGGAACGACTGGTCAGCTACCATCACGACCACAGATCCCGTCGGTCGAGTCCCAGACATTGCGTCCAGCCGCCGCGCTGGCCGACCGAAACGAGCCGCGGCTGGCTTCGGGTGGTTTTTTACGCAGGACCCGATGCCAGACGCGGCTGTGTGGCGGCCGCGGCACAACGCCGGCGTGATGGTTGCTGCTGGGCTCGGCCGCTCAGCAGGGGTGGTCCTCTCGACGGGGTGACCTGGCCGCATACGTCCCGCGCGTCGATCAGCCCGCAGTGTCGGTGCGGGCTGTCCGGCGCTACGCAGTCATCCAGCAGCTGATAGGTCCGTTGATTACCGCGACCGGTGCGCAGGGCCAGCACGTATTCCAACTCCACCAACCGAGAGAGATGGCGGCGTAAGGTGCGATCCTGCCAGCCCAGCGTATCGCGGAGCTGCCGCTGCGTGAAACGCACCGCGTTGGGCAACACGTCTGTTTCTTGGGCACGCTGCTTCACAGAGGCCTTGAGCTGGGTGAGTAACTGCCGGGCCTGTGGCAGCAGATCTTCCCGCCGGGCGTCCAGCAGCCGGGTCCAAGTTCCCCGAGGAGATGTTGCGAGAGGAGTTTCGCAAACGGTTCTTGAGGAAGCTTCGCCGGGCCTACCGCCAAGATCAACTGAAGTCCCACGGTCGCACCGGTCACCTGGAGAACCCCACAGAGTCTGAGCGGCTGATGGAGAAGATGAAGACGTGCTACTGGAATCTGCCTGATCGCCTGGTGGAGCCTGAGTGTGTCGAGACCAGGCAAGAAGCCGCCGCGCGGGTCGTGGCCTACCTGGCACGCTACGTGAGTCGCGTGGCCATCTCCAATGATCGCTTGATGGGCATCGAAAACGACGAAGTGCTCTTCTCGTACCACGACAAGCGGGATGGCGGCAAGAAGAAGACCGCCCAGCTGCCGGCCCTGGAGTTCATCGACTCCTTTTAAGCATTGATTTGTTGGTGCGGATCGTTCGTCCGCCGAACGGCCGCCATCCAACCGCGCATGATTTCTTCCACCGTTAGAATTGTCGTCGCATACGGTTCAGTTGCTCCTTCGAGGCGTTCTTTCAATCGAACGGCCTCTGCAGAAGTGCCTTTTTGGTACTCGACGATATGATCGGTATCAAGGACAAGCATTACCTGTCCTCGCCGTTGGCCTGCCGTCGGTACTCGCGTCCGAGACGGACAATTTCCTCAAATTCTGCATCGTCCTCGATTGATCCAAAAGTTGCCTCCACATTCTGCCCAGTCGCCACTGGCTCCAGCCGGCCTCGAAGTTCCGCGACTTGCTTTTCCAGATCAATCACCCTTTTCTCTAATTGTTCCAACGTCATATTTCCCTCCTCGCAACTAGCCAGACGGCGTGTTCCCGAGAACCTTGTCATGCCTGAGAATCTATTGTAACAAACCATTCGCACTATTTGGTAGTCACGCCTGATGGCCGGCCGCGTGTAGTACCAGCAGTCCGTCTGCTGCCAGTGCCAGGCGGACCCCTGTGCCCGCCGCCGTACTTTCCGCTTGCGTCCCATCCACCTCCTCCGGCATTCCTCTTTTCCTGCACCCCGCCCCGGTGTGTTGACTGCCTCCCCGGGGGCACCGATACTGCAACTGCATTCGGCTACTAACCAATCTGTTCACAACGATTCGGCCCAGGCCCTGGAGTCCCCCGATGCCCACCATCTCTGGCCACGGAAGAGCTTTTCCCTTCCTGTCATTTTTCCGTCATTTACTACGCAGAATCGCTGCGTTAATCCTTGTCACACTGCCCCTAGGTTTGTCCATATATCCTGAACAATGCGAGGCAATATCGCACAATGTCAGTGTACCTAATATCGTACTCATACTTGCCGATGATCTCGGCTGGACCGATTTGGGAGTGCAAGGATCGCGCTATTACGAGACGCCTCACATCGATGCTGTCGCTGCGCAAGGCATGCGATTCTCGTGTTACCATGCCTGCCAGAACTGCACTCCGACACGCGCGGCCTTGATGAGCGGCCAGTATGGCGCTCGTACCGGCGTCTACACGGTCGGCGGTATCGATCGCTTCGCCTGGCACACGCGTTCGCTCAGGCCCGTCGAGAACGTGACCACTTTGCCGTTGGATAGAATCACCATCGCCCAGTCGCTCAAGGCGGCCGGCTATGTGACGGGCATGTTTGGCAAGTGGCACATTGGTCAGCAAGGGGAGTATCATCCGGCGCGACGCGGATTCGACGAAGCCATCGTCTCGATGGGAAAACACTTCGACTTTGAGACCGATCCGAAGACCGAATACCCACCGGGCCAGTATCTCGCCGACTTCCTGACCGACAGGGGAGTCGATTTCATCCGCCGGCACAAGGACCAGACATTCTTCCTTTATCTGCCGCATTTCGCCGTGCATTCGCCGCTGGATGCGAAACCCGAGATGATTGAGAGATTCAAGACGAAGCCACCGGTTGCGGGCCATGGCAATCCGACTTACGCCGCCATGATCGCCAGTGTCGACGAGAGTGTGGGACGCGTGTTGGCCACGCTCAAAGAACTCGATTTGGACCAAAACACCGTGGTTATTTTCTCCAGCGACAACGGAGGCGTGGGAGGCTACGAGCGAGAAGGGATCGGCCGCAAGGCCGGCGATACGACCGACAATGCGCCGCTGCGTAGCGGTAAAGGAAGCCTCTATGAAGGCGGAACTCGCGTGCCACTGATCGTGCGCTGGCCGGGTGTTGTCAGTCCCGGATCCCTCTGTAACGTGCCCACAATCCACGTGGATTTCTATCCAACCTTGCTCGAGATCGCCGGCATTCAACCACCGGCCGGCTATCCGTTGGATGGCGAAAGCCTGGTACCGCTGCTGCGTGGCGCTGCATCGCTGCGGCGCGAGGCAATTTACCAGCACTTTCCCGGCTATTTGGGGAACGGTCCCGGCAAATGGCGGACCACGCCGGTCGGGCTGATCCAGATCGGCGACTGGAAACTGATGCAATTCTTGGAGGACGATCACGTCGAACTGTACAATCTGCGCGACGATCTTGGCGAGGCGAACAACCTGGCAGTCGCGATGCCGGAGAAAGTGGCTGAATTGCGGGACAAGCTCGCTCTGTGGCGTCAGGAAATCAACGCTCCCATGCCTACGCCCAACCAACCGGTTTCGGCCGGAGCCGAAGTTCCCAAGTCCGGTAAGAAGTCGAAAGCGAAGGCCCAAGCGAAAGCCCAGTCATCCGGCAAATCGGAATAGGCGGACCGGCGCGTCGTGTGGCCACATTCATTCGACCGAATCCAAGCCGCCGGACAACAGGAATCCATCCAGGGTAATCGCCTGTGCCCACAGCGCCTGAAGACTGGCGAGGTACTCGAGATTGGCGGCGAAGTAGGTGCGCTGAGCCGTCAACAATTGCAGATAACCGTATTCACCCGCGCGGTAGCCAATACCGGTCAGCTCCAACGAACCTTGTGCTTTCGAGAGAATTGTGGAGCGGAAGACGTGAACTTGCTGCTGTGAATTCGAGTATCCTTCGAATGCCGCGGCGAAGCGATTGCGCAGATCAAGTTCCACGCGTTGTACTTCGCGCATGGCCGCGGCCAACTCGGCGCGAGCAGTGATGATGTTGCCTTGATTGCGATCGAAGATCTGCAGGGGCATCGAGAGCGAGGCATCGGTCAACGTATCGCGTACCGATTCATCGTACTTCACACCAACTTGCAATGTGACATTGGGATGCCGTCTTGCCTGCTGGAGTGCGACATTGCAGCGTGCCTGCTCCACGCGGGCCCGGGCCTGCGCCAGTTCAGGGCTAAATGCCAGGATGCGAACCAATCCATCCTCCCAGTCGATGAGCGGTAGGTCCCGCACGACATCTCCCGCCAAGGGCCGCAGGCCCATGCCCGGAACGCCCGCCACGGCTGTCAACTGATACCACGCCGTTCTTTGGCGGTTGTGCGCCTGGAACAGACTCAATCTCGCCCGTTCCGCCTCGATCGTCGCCTGCTGCACATCCGCTTCCGAAACCTCTTGTACGGTGCGCAGGCGGGCGGTCGTGGTTTCCGCGGTCGTTCCCACCTCCACCAAGTCCGCATTAACTCGCACCATCTGCTGGGCGATCAGTACCTCGTAGAATCGCCACTTGACGTCGTTCATCACCCGCTCACGCTGCGCTGCCAGGGTCTGCTCGGCCGCAACGACGGCGTGGCTGGCTACATTGCGAGCCAGACGCCGTTTGTGCGCGGTAATGAACTCCTGCGCCACATACCCCCCCTGCTGTCCTGAGGTTTGGTCCATTCCGATATCTGCTCCCGCCCAGCTCACTTGCGGGTTGAAATACAGCCCCGCCTGGATCTGCTGCCCCATGGCTGATTGCACCAACATGCGCGCCTGGACGATCGTCGGATTGTTGTCCAATGCGATCTGACGCAGCTCGTCCAGTGATAGGGGCGACTCGCCGACTACGTCGGCCGGCGCTATCGCGTCGGCGCCAGTGCCCGACGCGGCCCCCCCCAACTGCGGATCGGGCACCATGGTTGCCGCCGGCGTCGGCGTCCACTGAGTGGGCAGCGTCGCTGACCCCACGACTGAGGGCAGAGTACCGAAGCGATTTTCCGCAGCCCACGCGGCGGGTCGCGCAACGTTCGATAGCACCAGAGTGAGGGTCAGCAGAGTTGTGATGGTTCTCATTCGGCACTTCCTCGGCTCCAGGTATATTCAGCGATCCGCGTCGGCGGTGGGCGCATGAGTGTTGTATCGGTACTACGGATCGCAGCGAATAGCCCGATTCTCCGGACCTCGGATTGGGGCCGTCGCCGTAACACAATTCGGGGTAAAGCTTTTCACTTACAGAGAGTGCATTCCTGGCGTGTCGAAACCGGCCGATTGTATCGATTGTAGGGATTAGCCCGAGCCGAAGCGTCACCCTGTAACGTGACGGGCACGAAGGGGGGAATTGCGAGGCGGCGATATGTCGCGGGCGATTTTCTGGCATCGTCCGTGCTTGACAGTCAGCGCCGGCGGATCGAGAATGCCGGCGTTGTTGTGTTGGTGATCGGTTCCTTCCGCTTGAAGGGCCGATAAGAAGGGAACCCGGTGAGAATCCGGGACGGTCCCCGCCGCTGTGACTGAGTGGTAACGCCTCGCTCGACTCTTTTGCCATTGTCGCTTGGGCGACGAGAAGGCTGAGTGAAGGCGGCTCAGAAGTCAGAAGACCTGCCAGCACAAGTCGAGTAACGTTCCGCGTGGGACGGACGTTGCGAATTTCGAACCGCTACAGTCGGAGACGCGACTCGAGCTGGCTTGTATTGGCATCCTGTGCAAGGCGACGTCATGTGCGGTCGTACTGTGCGCGGACGCTAATGCGCGGCGGCGCACCGTCTGATGTTACCACGCTCTGCACTGCACACCAGGTCTGTTCGCGGGCTGACGCTCGTTGAACTGCTCGTCGTCATGGCGATCATCGGCGTGTTGATCGCGCTGTTATTGCCGGCGGTCCAGGCGGCGCGGGCCGCCGCGCGGCAGATCGGCTGCTTGAACAACCTGCGCCAAATCGGTATCGCTCTGCACTCCTACCATGACACGTACCGGAGTTTTCCTCCTGGCGGAATTGAGCCTCGCTCACCCGCCCGGCCGCACGGACGCCAGCTGGCCTGGTCGGCGTATTTATTGCCGTATCTGGAGCAACTGACGCTCTACGAACGGCTCGATCTCAGCCAGCCCTTTGACGCGCCGGTGAATGCCGCACCCGCGGCGACTATCCTCGCCACGTACGTCTGCCCCAGCGTGCCGGATGGACGAGCACTTCGAACCGGTCGCGGCCCATGCCAGTACGGCGGCATCTTCGGCGAACGGATTACGAGTCCCAACAGCCCGCCCAAGGGCGTCATGCTCTACGATCGCGCCATCAGCATCCAACAGATCTCCGACGGGACAACGTGCACACTGGTCATTTCCGAGGACAGTCAGTTCGGGGACGGACAGTGGATCAACGGTCGCAACGTCTTCGATCAGGCATTTGCCATCAATCGGGCACCGCCCTTTGAGAACGACATTCGGAGCGAGCACGCCGGAGGCGCAAACGGTCTGTTCTGCGACGGTTCGGCTCGCTTCCTGTTCGAAACGATGGAGCTGAAAGTGCTGGCCGCAATCTGCACGCGGGCCGGCAATGAAGTGGTGGAGGTACCTTGAAAAGATTCCGGAAAAGACTGCTGAAAAGAGCCTCGAGAAGGGCACCGTCGTCGTGGGGCGAGGCCGGTGTTTTGACGCCGGGACGAGCCATGTCCGGCGTGGTCTCGTGTGACCCGATGACGGCCTGCGTTCCATGTTCTCGCTGCGAGGCGAGTCTCGCGGATCGATCGACGCTCGTGGCTTGATAACACAACTGTCCAGTTACCGTGAGTTTGTTCCACTCAATACAAACAGAGAGACGATACTATGACAAGCCGAAAGCCAACTTTCGCGATGCCGCAGCTGCTGATGGGATGTTTGATTTCTTTATGTGCCGCCTCCTTCGCCGACGCGGAGATGACCATCGTTTCCGATTTCGACGACCTGTCGCTCTCGGCCGGCGGGCACTGGAGTGGCCCCGATCCGGGCGGCACCGATGTCATCGTCGACGACCCCTGGACCGGTGGGACCATGACGATCACGGTCGGCAGCTTTCACAGTGCCGGCGTCGCTTATGTAAACCGTTACAACAACAAGTACCAGACCTGGGATGGTTTCGCCTATTCCAACATGACAGACACCACGACAGGCGACTATACCAACCAGTTCAGTGCGTTTCCGGGAACCGGCTACGGTCCGGGCAGTGACAACTACGGTGTCGCATATGGCTATCTCGATAGCCTGAATTCGAACGATGTCGCCCAGTTGATGCAGCTGCCCTTTTTGGAGCTTCCCGAGGATGCGAAGCTGGAGAGCGCCCGGATCACGAATACGACTTATGCGGCATTGACCATGCTGAATGGAGATGAGTTTGGTTTCGCCAAGCAGTTTGGGGGTAAATTGGGTAATGATCCCGACTGGTTCAAGTTGAGTGTGTACGGGACGGACGCCGAGGGGAATGTCTTGAATGCGGGAGTTCCGCTGGACCTCTTCCTGGCGGACTTCCGCTTTGCCGATAACAGCCTGGACTATGTACTCGACACGTGGGAATTGCTGGACTTAACGCCGCTGGAGGACGCGAGGCGGGTCTACTTCAATTTGTCTTCATCCGACGCGGGCGAATTCGGGATGAACACACCCGCCCTGTTTGCCATCGATGACGTGACGTATTCCGTGGTGCCGGAGCCCTCGGCGCTGGTGTTGTGGGGACTCGGCATGTGTCTGCTGGGGGGCGTGTCGTGGCGGCGTTGCTTCCGCGAATTCTGCACGGTACATTCGGGCGACCGTCCGAGTCGGCCCTCGGGCGAACGATCGTGCCGGCTGGCGAACTGACGATCGGAAACCGAAGGAGCCTATTGAATTGAGTAGCGAGTCGCTCGGTTAACGGGCACGTCGTTACCGGCGGGTGAGTCCGTTGGCCACCAGCAGATCGAGTAGCCGGTCGGCGGCTTCCCGCTGACCGGATTTCTTCGAGGGAGCATGGACGGGCTCGGCACGTATCATATCGCCGGCGGAAGTCTTGGCCCAAGCGACGATCGCGAAGGTCGGCTGGTGGCTCGGTCCGGTCTGGTCGAGCACGTCGTAGCCGACTGCCTGCAGCAGCCCAACCTGGCACAGTTCGTTCAATACCATCGCCGCATTGCGGCCGCTTGGTGGCTGCGCTGCCGACTCCTGTGGAGCGTGCACGACGGCAGCCTCGGGCAGAGTTGGTGCGGGTAGTTCCTGAGGGAGTTGCCGCAGCATGGCTTCGGCCGCCGCTTGTTCGCACACCTTGAGTTTGGAACCATCGTACCAGACGGTAAAGATGTCGTTCTGATGGCTCAATGACAGTTGTCCGCGGACGCGATAGCCGGCGGGAGACGCTGTCTGCTGGAATTCGGGAGGCACCGCTTTGTGCTTGGCACACCACTCCAAGAGTCTCCCCTTCGGATTAGCGGACTGCAATCGTATCGCGTCATCTTGCGTGACTTGCACGACTGTTTCGGCGTCGTTCCGCAACGAGACCATGTCCCACAGCACTTGGGCGGCCTGTTGCTCCGCGGTTTTCTTCGAGGCGGCTTGGCAAGGGCCGCTGTCGAGTGTTTCGCCCTGGCAGAGCAGCGACATCCTTGCCTCGTGAAACGCCCCGACTGGCTGGATATCGACCACTGGTGGTTCGATCCGCATGCGCATGCAGTACTCCAACAGCCGTCCCTTGGGGTTGGCCTGCTTGAGCGATTCCTCGAGTTCCGCCTCGTCGGGAAACAGATGTGTCTCCTGGACTCCGAGTACCCACAGCCGATTGCGGTGATGATCGTCGCGGCGAACGAGTCCGACTGACTCGAGAACGCGGGAAAATTTTTCCACGGTCGCTCGATCGGCAACCTGTCCGAACCAGGCTTCAGCCACCGCCGCGGCACGCAGCGGCGTGCCAGCTGGCGGCCCCAGTAAACGGCGGGCTCGGTCAATATCCAGTTCATCCACGGTCGGTACCGATATCGCTGGATGCCGCCCGCCGCCGCGACGCGGTGCATAGCTGCGCTGAATCGTCAACCCGTCTTTCGCGCAGATCACATCTTCGCATCGCAAGCTGCGTGACAACGCCACTTTGGCTCCTTC
This sequence comes from uncultured Planctomycetota bacterium, assembly GCA_963802295.1. Classification (GTDB taxonomy): domain Bacteria; phylum Planctomycetota; class Planctomycetia; order Pirellulales; family Pirellulaceae; genus JAJRVM01. The sequence goes on from CAWDIM010000029.1 coordinate 841,951, forward strand.
GTCGCCGTGAACCAGTACGACCGTGCGCGGTGCGGCGGCTTCAATCCACGAGACCATCTGCATCCGATCGGCGTGCGCGGATAATCCGTAGGTACCGAACGTACATGCCACGGGCACTGTGGTGCCGCCGAGCCGCAGCTCCCGCGGGCCCGCCGCGTGAGCCAGGTCCAATAGTGCTCGGCCGGGTGATTCCTCGTCCTGGTAACCGGTTAACAAAATGGCATCTTGGGCGTTCTTGGCCAGTTCCTGGCAATAGCCTTGCGAGGGGCCGCCGGCAAGCATCCCGCTGGATGCCACAATGATGCAGGGTGACGTGTCGAGCACTCGTCGGCGATCCTCGCGACGCAGGACGGGCTGGATCGAGTCTGTGTAGAACGCATGCGGTGTGCGGCGGATTTCGTGCAGCAAGCTGCGCGACACAAACGACTCGTGTCCGCGGTAGACATCGCAGACGGCGCGGACCATGCCATCTACGAACACGGGCGCTTCGGGTAATGCCCCGTTGCGCAACGCTCGCTTCAGAATCAGCAACACTTCCTGAGCCCGTCCCACCGCAAACGCCGGGATCAGCACTCGACCTCCGCGAGCGATCACTTCGCCAACCTGCCCCAGCAACCGCTCTTCAGCCGTGCTGCGATCTTCATGCAATCGCTCGCCGTACGTCGACTCGCTGATGACCAGATCGGCCTGGAAATCGGGGCGGCTCAGGGCGGGTACGGTTTGCTGAGCCGAGACGCTGTAGTCGCCAGTGAACAGCACGGTGCCGGCCGGGGTGCGCAGCTGGATCATGGCCGCGCCGAGTATGTGTGAGGCAGGTAGCCAGCGAATCTCCAGTTCTCCAATGTGAATCGGCTGGTGATACTTGACCGGCGCCATGGACCGCAGTAGTTGCTCCACTTGGCGCTCCGTGTACAGCGGCACCTCGGATTCCCGCTCGGGACTGTTCATCAACCGCAGCGAGTCGCGCAGCAAGATTCCTACCAGGTCAATGGTGGGGGGGGTGGCGAAAACGGGTGCGCCGGCACACGCTTCAGCCAGTACGGGCAAACCACCGGTATGGTCCATATGCGCGTGGGTCAGCAGTATCGCGTCCACGCGTGTATCGTGCAGCAGCGACAAGTCGGGCAGGGGCCGGGAGCCGGAATACCGTACTCCGCAATCCACGACAAACGCGGCTCCCGCCACGCGGACCAACGTACATGAGGCGCCAATCGAGCTGGCCCCTCCCAGAAACGAGATTTCGATAGTTTCGGGACCGGACATGAGTCTCTGCGCATCCTCCCAGGGCCTGGTTTCACCTGCCAGCGAACCGTCAATGGTCATGACAGTCAGATTATCATAACGCCACACAGTGTACGATTCAGCTGGCAAAGCTTTCAGTGTACGCAAGGCGGCGAAAATCTGCTGCGGGAGGCCCTGTCCCGCGCATTCCTCCTCCACTGCTTGCTTGCCGACGACAATCTGGTAGGCTTCTGCCTGATCCGATGTCTTATCGTGAAAGGGTCGATACATGGACTATCAGGCTTTTCTGCAGGAACAAGTGGCGAGCATTCAAGGGTCAATCGGCAATGGCCTGGCAATCAACGCCCTGAGCGGTGGCGTGGACAGTTCGGTCGTCACGGCCATCGGGCATCGAGCGATCGGCGACCGGCTCAAGACCGTCTTCGTGGACAGTGCACTGATGCGGGAGGGAGAACCAGAGCGGGTCGTGAAGATCTTTGGGGGGATGGGAATTCCCGTGCAGATCATCGACGCACGCGCGGAGTTTCTCACGGCCTTGAAGGGACTCACGGACCCCGAGGAGAAGCGGCAGGCCATCACCCGCACCTTCTATAAGACCGTCTTCGGCAGGATTGTCCGCGAGAGCGGCGCCACTCACCTGCTGCACGGCACGATCCTCACGGACATCGAAGAGACTGTGGATGGGATCAAACGCCAGCACAATATCCTCGAACAGCTCGGTATCGATCCCAAGAAGGAATACGGCTACCACGTCCTGGAGCCGCTCAAGACGCTGCGTAAGGACGGTGTCCGGGAAGTTGCTCGCCTGCTCGGCTTGCCTGCCGAGGTATCTGAGCGGATTCCTTTCCCGGGTCCGGCGCTGGCCACCAGGATTGTGGGCGAGGTGACGGCGGAACGCCTCGAGACGGTGCGGAAGGCGACGGCCATTGTGGAAGAAGAGCTGGCCGACAGCGAGGCGTTCCAATACATGGCTGTCCTCTTGAACGACAAGGCGACCGGCATACGTGATGGACGGCGCGAGTTCGGCCAGATCGTCGTGGTCCGCTGCCTCAACAGTGTCGACGCGCGGACTGCCACATCGGTGGATTTGCCGTGGCCGAAACTCCATGCCATCTGCCAACGGATTACGTCGCTCCCCGGCGTGAATCGTTGCTTGTACGACATCACACCCAAACCTCCGGCGACGATCGAGTACATCTGAGCCGAATGTGCGATGGGATGTGATTGACCAGCGGTTGGCAGCCAAGACTGACACGTGCCAAATGAGGAGCCCCCGAGCATGCCCAAGCGTGACGACATTGACAAAGTCATGATTATTGGTTCCGGACCCATTGTCATCGGGCAGGCGTGTGAGTTCGACTACTCCGGCACGCAGGCCTGCAAGGCGCTGCGGAGTCTGGGCTACCAGATCGTGCTGGTCAACTCCAACCCGGCCACCATCATGACGGACCCGGGAATGGCCGACGCGACGTACATCGAGCCGCTGAATCTGCGGACCATGACGGAGATCGTGGAACGGGAGAGACCGGATGCGCTGCTGCCCAACCTGGGTGGGCAATCGGGGCTCAATCTCTCGTCCGAGCTGGCCCGTGCCGGTGTCCTGGAGAAGTACGGAGTCCGGGTCATCGGCGTGCAGATCGACGCCATCAAACGTGGTGAAGATCGCCAAGCGTTCAAGGATACCATGGATCGACTGGGAATCGACATGCCTCGCAGCAGGATCGCCAACAGCCTGCCGGAGGCGGAGGAAGTGGTCCGGGAGATCGGCCTGCCGTGCGTCATTCGCCCGGCGTATACCATGGGCGGCACAGGCGGCGGACTCGTGAAGAACATGGAGGAATTTCGCACTGTCGCTGCCCGCGGTCTGGACGCGAGTCTGGTCGGCCAGATTCTCGTGGAAGAATCGGTGTTGGGTTGGGAAGAACTCGAACTGGAGGTCGTTCGTGACGCCAAGAACCAGATGATCACCGTCTGTTTCATCGAGAACGTCGATGCCATGGGCGTGCACACAGGCGATTCCTACTGCACAGCGCCGATGCTGACGATTGACGAGGGCCTCCAGCGACGCCTGCAGAAATATTCGTACGACATCGTCGAGGCGATTCAGGTGATTGGTGGAACCAATGTCCAGTTTGCCCATGATCCGCTGACCGGTCGCGTGGTGGTGATCGAGATTAACCCGCGAACGTCGCGTTCGTCGGCGCTGGCCTCCAAGGCCACTGGATTTCCCATCGCCTACGTTTCTTCCCTGCTGGCTGGCGGCTTGACGCTGGACGAAATCCCTTATTGGCGCGACGGGACTCTGGACCAGTACACGCCCTCGGGCGATTACGTGGTGGTGAAGTTCTGCCGGTGGGCGTTCGAGAAATTCGAGGGCCTGGAGGACAAACTGGGCACGCAGATGCGTGCGGTGGGCGAGGCGATGAGTCTGGGCAAGACGTACAAAGAGGCCTTTCAGAAGTCGATCAGGTCGCTGGAAATCGGCCGCCACGGACTGGGCTTTGCCAAGGATTTCCACCAGCTTCCGCTGGAAGACTTGATGAGCCTGTTGAAGGAACCGTCTTCCGAACGCCAGTTCATCATGTACGAGGCGCTGCGAAAGGGCGCCGATGTGCAACAGCTCTTCGAGACGACCCATATCAAGCCTTGGTTCATCGAACAGATGCGGGAACTTGTCGAGTTGGAGGAAGATATCCTCAAACACCGCGGGGAAAACCTGCCTGACGACCTGTTGATCCGCGCCAAGCGGGACGGCTTTGCCGACAAGTACCTGGCCGAGTTGCTCGGCGTCACGGAGAAGGCGATTCGGGACAAGCGGGTTACGCTGGGCCTGGTAGAAGGTTGGCATGCGGTCCCGGTCAGCGGTGTGCAAGACGCCGCCTACTATTACTCGTCCTACAACGCACCAGACGCGACCGGAGTATCGCCTAATCGGAAAGTCATGGTTTTGGGGGGAGGCCCAAACCGCATTGGCCAGGGAATCGAGTTCGATTACTGCTGCGTCCATGCCGCGTTCGCACTGAGGGATGAGGGCATCGAGTCGATCATGGTCAACTGTAACCCCGAGACGGTTTCGACCGACTACGACACATCCAACAAACTCTATTTTGAGCCGCTGACGGTCGAGGATGTGTTGAGCATCTACGAGAAGGAAAAGCCCGAGGGCGTGGTCGTCCAGTTCGGTGGGCAGACGCCGCTGAACATTGCAGCCGAACTAGCCGAAGCGGGTGTGAAGATCCTGGGGACATCGGTCGAGACGATCGAACTGGCAGAGGATCGCGATCGTTTCCGCCAGATCATGCGCAGCCTGGGGATTCCGCAACCGGAGTCGGGGATGGCCAGCAGTCTCGACGAAGCGCTGGTGATCGCCGCCGAGATCGGCTACCCGCTGATGGTGCGTCCGTCCTTCGTGCTGGGTGGCCGAGCCATGGAGGTGGTGCACGACGAGCAAATGCTCAAACACTATGTCTCCCGGGCGGTCAACGTCTCGCCCAAACGCCCGATCTTGATCGACAAGTTCCTGGAGAACGCCATCGAAGTCGAGGCGGACGCTATCGCGGACGGGGAAGATGCCTTCGTTCCCGCCATCATGGAGCACATCGAGCTGGCCGGCATCCATTCCGGGGACTCGGCCTGCGTGATTCCGCCGATCAGTATCCCGCCGAAACACATCGACACAATCTACGAATACAATCGGAAGATCGCCATCGAATTGAAGGTGGTCGGCCTGATGAATATCCAGTACGCCATCTGCCAGGACACGGTGTACATACTGGAAGCGAACCCGCGTGCCAGCCGCACCGTCCCCTTGGTCTCTAAGGTGTGCAATATCCCCATGGCCCGGATCGCCATGCAGATCATGCTCGGCAAGAAGTTGTCCGAGTTCGGTTTGGCCCGACAGTCGTTTCCCCATTTCGGTGTCAAGGAAGCGGTGTTCCCTTTCAATATGTACCACGAGGTCGACCCGGTGCTGGGACCGGAGATGCGCAGCACGGGCGAGGTGTTGGGGATGGCCAACTCGTTTGGCTTGGCGTACTACAAGGCCCAGGAGGCGACCGGCGTGCCGTTGCCACTGGAAGGGACGGTGCTGATCACCGTTGCCGACCGCGACAAGCCGGCGGTGCGCGAGGTCGCACGTCGCTTTGCCGAGCTCGGGTTCAGGATCAAAGCCACCTGCGGCACGCAGGCGTTCCTGGGCGAGGTGGGCATCGCGAGCGAGCCGATCGCCAAGATGCGCGACGGGCGGCCTGACATTGCCGATGCCCTCGTCGCCAGAGAGATTCAATTGGTGATCAATACCCCCCGCGGCAAGGCGAGTAAGGCCGACGATGCTTACATTCGGCAGACTGCCATTCGGTGTAAGGTCCCCTACGTTACGACGCTCGCCGCCGCGATGGCCGCCGCCAAAGGCATTCGCGCCTGCCGCGATGGTCGTGGCAACGTGAAGAGTCTCCAGCAGTACCACCGCGACATTCACTAGATAGCGTCAGGACCGCCTTCGTCCGCGTCGACCCGTGAGCCGGCGGGCCGCTCATAGCCCGCTGGAAAAGTCCTGGCGGAACTTGGCGATTAGCTTGTCGGTCCAGTCACTCGTGGGGACCAGCCGGCCCACGAAAAAGCGGAGCACCCGCGGCTCTTCCGAGAATTTGAGCCCCCCCACGAGCTGCCGGTTCCGGTACAGCCACTTCACTCGATCCTCCACGAACTTGACCTGCGAGAGTGTGAATACTCGGCGCGGCATCGCCAGGCGCAGCAGTTCCACTTCCGACGGGACATCGTTGCCCGCCGCATCGCGATCCATCGAGATCGTGCCCCGCTCCATGCCTCGGATCCCCGATACGATGTACAGCGCCGCACCGAGTGCGCCGGCGGGATATTCGAGTTGGGGGACGTGAGGCAAGAAGGCCTTGGCGTCCAAATGGCAACCGAGTCCACCGGCCGGAGTAACCACGGGAACGTCCGACGCATCGAGGTTGTCCACCAGGTATTTGATGAACTGGGGCGATTGGTTGATGACCTGCATGTCAAGTGTTTCGCGGAGCCCGACGGCCATCGCCTCGATCTCACGCACCGACATCCCGCCATAGGTGAGGAATCCCTCAAAAAGCGGAACGAGATCGCGCATCTTGAGGTACAGCTCCTTGCTCTTGGTGGCAATCCCGCCACCGCGCGTGCAGCTCACCTTGCGACCCGAAAAATAGATGATGTCGGCAAGGTCACACATCGCGCGGATGATCGTCTTGATCTCGGCGTCCTGGAACTCGTCTTCGCGGATCTTGATGAAGTAAACGTTCTCGGCAATCAGGCTCACGTCCAATACCAACAGCAGACCGTTGTCGTCGCAGACCCGACGGACTTCGCGCATGTTGGCAATCGAAAAAGGCTGCCCGCCGATCAGGTTCGTACCCGCCTCCATCCGTACGTACGGTACGTTCTCTTTGCCGTCGCAAGCGATGAGGGCCTCCAGCTTGGCGATGTCCAGATTCCCCTTGAAGGGATGGTCACTCTTGATTTTCAACGCTTCGTCGGTGTACAGCTCGGCGATGCGACCGCCCGCAAGTTCGATGTGAGCCTTGGTGGTGGTGAAGTGAAAGTTCATCGGCACCACGCCGTTCTTGCTGACGAAAACCTGGCTGATAATGTGCTCGGCGGCACGCCCCTGGTGGACGGGAAGAAAATACTCGGTACCGAAAATGTCGACGATCGCCTCGTACAGCCTGGTGTAGGAGGCGGATCCCGCATAGGCATCGTCCGCGACCGACATCGAAGCGATCTGCTGGTCGCTCATGGCATTGGTGCCGCTGTCGGTAAGCATGTCGAGAAAGACGTCCGGATTCTGCAACAGAAACGTATTGAAGCCCGCGTCTTGAATCGACTTGAGCCGCTTTTCGACCGGAAGCAGATTGAGCTTCTGAACGACCCGCACCTTGTGCATTTCGAGGGGCACGGACTCGCCGCTGGCAAACTGGATATTTGATTGCATAGTGCTTTCAGGGTGTGGGTTAGTGGGAAAAGGTGGGGTGCTCAAAGAATGCTGGCAACGAACCAGAAGAGTGTGCCCCGCAGACTAGTGGCTGATGCTACCATGGCGACTGTGGAAAGGCAATATTCGCCCTGTCCGCCCAAGAGGATAGCCATGCGACGTTTCGCACCATTTCACCGTCTCCAGTCGGTGGGCCTGGCGATTTTCGCGGTGGGGTCTTTGTAACGTGAATGGCAGCGGGAGGTGTGACCCTGACACTTCGCAAGCTCACTGGTTTCAACGTGGTCGCCTCTGAGGTCTGCGTTGATGCGCTGCCAGACGTTCGAGCAGCGGAGTCCGCTTGCCCGCTTCCCCATGCTGCCAGCCAGCCAGTTGTGTTGGTCTCACGGGCTCGACGCGAGGAGGAGTGGCCAGAACTGATATCATCGCCCACACCGTCGTGTCGTTCGACCGGTTGTCTCGGTGCCGCCGGCGGAACGCGTGGGGAGTCGTCGAAATAGGATGGTGATCTCGCCAGAGTATTGGCGGACGTTTCTCAAGCCGCGGATGGCTCAGTTCGTCGCCGAACTCAAGGCGATCCATCCGGATGTCAAAGTGGCGTACCACTGCGATGGCGATGGATGACACGATTCGGCATGCTCGCTACTAGCCCAAACTCGTCCCCAAGGACTAAATTAGGGATTAGTCGGCGGTTGGCGAAGTCGGAAAAAGACGAAAAAGAGTCCTGACCCCTTTTTTCTGGAGGGTACGTTGATGTCTCGAACTGTGCAGTGCGGCGCCTGTGGTGCGCAATTGAAGCTGCCCGATGCCATACCGTCCGGGAAGAAGCTGTTGTGCCCGAAGTGCCAGCATGTGATCGTACCCGACGCGATCGGCCCCCCAGTCGCCACTGGTCGTCATGACGCTCCCCCGATCGTCGATGTGACTCCGTTCGCCACGGACTTGCCGCCTCTGCAAGCTCCGCTCGACCCGTCGTTGGACCCGCTGGACACCGATCCGCTCGTGGCGGATTCGTTGGCCACCGAGCCGAGTTCGACGCTGCCAGCGGAGAAGCCTTGCCCCTTTTGCGGTGAAACGATCAAGCAGAACGCGATCAAGTGCCGGCACTGCGGCGAGTTCTTGAGCGAGCACCCGGTGGCCGTCGCACGCACTGCGGCCAAGCCGAAACCGGCCGCGCATGATCTGACACCGGCAGAGTATATTGTCGGCACGTTGTTCGCGCCCGCGGGACTGCTCGTCGCCACTCTGTGGGCAGCCAAGGGGTCTCCCAAAGCCAAGAGCATGTTCGTCGTGTCGTCAGCGGCGACAGCTCTGATGTTGGCTGGCCTGTTCCTGACCTACTGGTATTGGCCTCGCACTCCCCACGTACATGTACAGGGCAGTCTGGGGCCGAGCAGCTATCCGCCGGGTATGCAACGCCCCCTTGGTCCCGGTTTTCCGGGCCCGGATGAACTGATCCATCGGTCCACGCCTTCGACCGACCCGGGCATCGATCTGGATAGTCAACCGCCGGAGATTCGCCAAGCATTGCAGGCGAATGTGCGGGTGGAACTGCCGAACCTGGCGTTGGGATCTGGCGTGGTCATCAAGCGTGACGGCGATTGGGCGCTGATCGTATCCAACCGACATGTCATCGACGCCATGTTCGAGCAGGCCGGCGGGCGCACCGCCATCCCCGCGGACAAGGTCGTGGCTCAGATTACCTACATCAATAATTTGAGCACGCAGGCGACGGTCGTGTGGGAACGCGCCGGTTATGACCTGGTGATTCTCAAAGCACGCTGTTCGAGTGACATTCAGGCGGCCACGTGGCAGCCCGTCCCGAAGTTGGCGATCGGCGAAGAGTGCTTCGCTGTCGGCAATCCCGTCAACCTCGGCTGGACGTACACACGCGGCGTGGTGTCGGCCTTGCGCAAGCGGTTTGAAGAGGTCAGCCCCCTTCAGACTGGCCCGGTCATTCAAACGGACGTGTCGATTGCCGGCGGCAGTAGCGGTGGCGGTCTCTACAACAAGGATGGCGTACTGATCGGGATAAACACTGCGATTGTCAACCCCAGTATTGCCAAGGGCATCGGCTTCGCTATTCAAATGTCCGTTTTTGAGGAACTCCAACCCGAGATCCTGGGTTTCCCGCCCACCGCACAGGAGGTTCCCGCCCAAGAAAAGGAGCCCCCGTTACAGGACCCACCCGCCGCCGGTTAGAGTGTTAGTCGGTAGCATGCGCGCACGGTGCGCACATGCTTGGAGAAAGATCCGAAATCCGAAGCACGAAATGCAAAGAAAATTCCCAAACAAATTCGAATGACAGAAATACCAATGACAAAAACGAGGAAGGACGGAGGCTGGAACATCCAGCAGCATGCCCAGTAGTGAAAATCTGCTGAGCGGTCCATGACTGTGGTTTTGCCGGCAGCGGAGGTTTTCTCTCTTGAGTTTTTGTCTATCGAATTTGCTGGGGATTTCGAATTTGGGATTCCGAATTTCCGGATTAGTTGCGGCCGCCGGCCGCGTTAGGCTTTCGATATTGGGATTTCGGATTTCCTGTTTGCTGGTGGCCGAGCGCCCCGGTAAGTAAGGAGGGGGACTCTGTCGAACCGAGTACGCGGGGGTGATGCAGCCACCTGCAAGCCATCCGGGATACACTCGGCCATCGACCGCAGCCACCGACTGACCCGCAATAGCGACCGTCCCAAGCATTCGGTTCTTACTCTTACTCGTACTCTCTCTTACTCCCAGCGCGGCCGGCAGCGGCAACCAACAAAGGTCCCGGGAATTCGAAATCCTGCATTCGGATTCTTAACGTGGCCTTCGGCCACAACCGAACTCTACTAACACGCTCATCTTGCTCGTTAACGCTTCCGCGGTCGCCCAGTCCAGGTTCAGTCACATCGGCACGATCGAAGTCGCTTTTCGGGAGTACGAGTACGAGTACGAGTAAGAGTAAGAGTAAGAGTAAGAGTAAGAGTAAGAAAAACGTCAGACTTCCCAGCCGGGGCGATAGTCGCGTTTCACATATTGGTTGACTGCGGAGTTGTTGGCGCACGCCATTTTCTCGACGTCCCACTCGATTTTGCTTCCCTTCCCGGCGAACTGCGCCAGATGACCGGTCAAGGCGATGGAGGTGAGCGGCGCGGCGGCGTCGGGGAAGTTGGAGACCGGCGTACCGCCGTTGCGGATGCACCAGTAGAGATCGTCGATGGGGCCGCCGCCGTGGGCACGGGGGAGCGTCGGTTCGGGCGGCTGGAAGGAATTCTGTCCGGACGCGGGGATCAAGCGTCCATCGCTCCCGATCATTCCCTTATCGCCGACGAATAATGTGAACTCACCGAAGGGTTCTCCTGCCTTCTTCTCGGCTTCTTTCATCACCTCCGGCTTCAGGTCGGCGTGGTCGTAGACATAGCACTTGCAGGCTGGCAGTTGGTCTCGTGCCGGGATGTGATAGCAGACGACATTGTCCTGCGGATACATTTCCTCGCTCCCGCCGGTAGTGTGGAGGCATTCGACGGTGAATTGCTTGACTTCCCCCAGACGCAGGGCCATGAAGGGAACGGCGACGTGATGGCAGGCCATATCTCCGATGGTGCCAGTCCCAAACTGCCGCCAGCTGCGCCAGTTGAACGGGTGGAGGCCATCGTGGTAGTCGCGCATCGGCGCCGGACCGATCCATTCGTCCCAATGCAGTCCGGCGGGTACTGGCTTGCTCTCCGGGCGTCCGCCACTGCCGCCAAAGTTGCGTCCGAGGATAGTATGAGATTCCAGTACATTTCCAATTGCGCCCGCGGCAATGTACTCTGCCACGCGGCGAATGCCTTCACCGCAATAGCCCTGATTGCCCATTTGCGTGCAGACTTGTTTCTCCTTGGCGGCCTTGGCAAGCACATAACACTCGTTGATGTTATGAGCCAAGGGCTTCTGAGCAAAGACGTGCTTGCCCAAGTGAATGGCGCGAATCGCGGCGGGCGCATGGTGATGGTCCGGGGTGGCAATCAACACCACATCCAGATCCCGGTGGCAGGCGTCCAGCATCTGACGATAATCATGGAAGATCTTGGGACGGGCCCGGTCCTTGACCTGGTCCTTCATGATCTGAGCAATCGTCTTCTCATCGACGTCGACAATGGCGACCAGATTCTCCTGCAGTCCGCATTCCATGCTGTAGCCGCCCATGCCCCCCGCTCCGATCACGGCGACGCCCAGCTTTTCATTGGGGGAATCGGCCGGCAAGACCGCCGGGACTCCGTACACACTCCAACCCGCAGCCACTCCAGCCATACCGAGGGTGCGTTTCAGGAATTTGCGACGATTGAAAGGGCGATTCATGCTCGGCTCCTCGCTGTGGAAAAATCGACATCCGACCCGACAGTGCGCGTCTCGAATACGGCGTGCGGTCGTCGGTCGGCCTGGAACACATCCGGTGCCACGATTGTAAGGCCGCCGGGACCCGCTTGGCTACAGGCTGTGCATAAGTGAAGTGGGATGAGGGCACTCGAACAATTGGCGGTGTCGGTGCCGGAAACGAACGATTTTCGAGAACTCGCCTGGCAACCCGTGAGTGAGCCACACCGCTCGCCACTGGCCTCTCGCCGTGGCTGTCCGTAGACTTATGTCCAGGGCCCATCGCACGGTGCGGGTGCAGGGCCGGCCGGTACACACGCTTTGTCGGAGGGCTGTTTCATGTCGAGCAACGGTAATGCGAATTCCCCGAAACCACCTATCACGCGCTATCCCGTCGTGTCGTATGCCGAGCCACGCGAGGCGGCCGCTCAGCGCCGGCGCGACTTTCCCTTCCGGTTCCCGCGCGACCTGCGGCCGTGGGGAGGGCGTTTCAGTGTGCAAGAGAACGCCCGGCGACTGCTCCGCTTCTTCTATTTCGAACGACGTTTGGCTCAGTCACTCGGGTCGTGGACGTTGGCCATTCCCGAATTCGAGGTCAAAGTGGAAACGGGACGCCACATCTTTTACCATGCCGACGCCGCCCACACCCTGCGGACACGTTTGAGCGAACAGGAGCAGAGCCTCAAGGCCATCGACAATTACCGCGATGAACCGATTGATCGCTTTGTGGACGAAATGCTCTCGGCCACCGACGCTCCCGAACTGCTGGCGGGGGTCCACCAGGTGGTTGGCCGCGCTCTGTGCGTTGCCTATCGCCATCACATGGACCTCACCGACCCCGTGGCCGACGCGCCGACGGTGCGCGCGTTGAATCGCATCTTGCTCGATTACGAACCGATGCTGCAGTGGGCTGACGCGGCCGTGGCTGCCTACATCGACGGCGGTGTCGATGAAAGCCGATTGACGGCTTGGCGCTGGCACTTGCAGCAACTGCTCGCCAGTATCGGCGGTATCAGCGGCGCGGATCCGCTCGTCGAACCGCCATCCCGTCTGCGGACCGCGGACAAGCCGTATGAACGAGGTACGGTGCCGCGGCGCGACGCGCGATTCGCCACGTTTCACCACACCGGGGACTACGACGTGGCAGATGGTCAGGAACGTTTTCCCAAGGACACCTACGAGAGTCTACGACTGCGATTCATTCGCACCCAACGCGATGAGGTCGATGCCATTGAGGCCTTTGGCACGTTCCTGTGGGATATCCGATTCAGCGATTTCCAGGCCGAATATGACTTGGCTCGCGTTACCTGGGACGAGGCTCGCCACACCGAAATCGGCCACCGCGCCCTGCTCGCCTCCGGCTACGATCCGTATGAACTCCCCAACCGACTGACGGGGTCCACTTGTCGCGGACCGATGGAACCGGCATACGCCATGGCGGAGATCAATCTGTTCGGTGAAGTCGGCGTACTGAAAACCATCAACAGTCTTATCGACAAGGCTCGCGACGAGAACGATACGGTGCTGGCGCATATCGCCGATTTCATCCGCTCCGATGAACGCACGCACGTGAAGAAGGGCCAGCACATCCTGCGCTGCATGACCGATCTGGGCAATCAGGAACTGGAACTTCGGACACGCGAATTGTTCACCGAATGCCTGATCAGCTTGGGCGCCGTAACCACCGACATGGATATCTTCACGGTCTCGCGCGAAGACCTCGAGCACCTGGTGGGCGAATAGCGCCGAAAGAAACGGGGAGGCTGCTGACGCGCTAATAGCCTAGCCTGTCCTAGTTCGGGATGTGATGCCGCTGTTGTCTCCCCGGTTGTTGGTTTGCCGTGCTGTGGGATCGAGAGAAGGCGAAAGAACGGAAATAACAGACCGGATGACAGAAGATGCGTTTTCCAACAGGGATTTATCTGTCGTCTATCTGGTTGGGTCTGCGCCAGAATCTACGGGTGAATAATCGAGCGATTTCATCGTTCAGCAATTGGATTTTCTGAGGCAGGGCAGGGCAGGGCAGGGCAGGGCAGAAGAATGATGGCAGAGTGATCAGGAGGGCCTGTGGCCCTGCGACCCCAGGTCCAGCGAGATTATTGTCCAGCGAGATTATTCGCCCGCCCTGACCTGGCTATCCCTTGTCGAGTTGCTTCCCAGCGGAGCCCAACTCCGTTTCTGTGTCGCTCTGGGGTGGCTGGGCGAGTTTCGGGTTCGAGGCGCGCGGGTGGACTATTCAGCCGTGGGCTCGGCCACCTTAGGCTCGCCCGCTGCCTCGCCATCAATAGAACTCGATGCCGAAGAGCGTGGCCTGTCGCAGCTCGAACCGGAAGATGACTGGATCCCCTTCGTGGTTCAGTTCCGCGGCGCCATGCCAGGTCACGGGCAAGGCGAGTCCATCGCCCACCAGGCGATCCGCGTCCGCGCAGGAGCGCCCCGGCACATCGCCGCCGGCACCAAATCGTCTCACCGCGACTTTGATGTAGCCGGTCGGCTTAACGCTTGCATTGAGCCGAATGCGATTCCCGCGCGGCAGGACGGCGACGGTGGCGAAGGCCCCCTCCTCCGCGCACTCGAGGGCCACCAGTCTCCCTTTGGGCCAGGTGGCCATGCCCGACACGCTCGGCACGCCGGGAAACAGGCCTTGCCGCTTGGCGAAGTCTCGCCCAGGGTACTTGTGAGGAATGGGGTTACCGCCGTACGTGATGCCCCAGCGATCTCCGGGATACTCCAGGAGATTGCCGCTGGCCACGACGTAACCGCCGTCACTGGAGCCCGGCGCGCCGGCCTGCACGACGGGTCCTCCGGGGACTTGCGACCAGCAAACGCCGTCAGCGCTCGAGAGCAGCCACGTTGAGCCGCCGTCACTTTCCAGTTCCCAGACCCAGGGGAACATCACGTGGTTGTCGGGAATGCCGGGCAACGTCGTTTTGCCGTTGGTGTAGTAGAGGTGGCTCGGCGCCATGTCGGCGCCCGTCGAACAGACAATCTCCACCTTGCCGAAGTGCCGGAAGTCGTTGCTGACCGCCCTCCCGATCGAACGCCGCCCCACGCCGATCCAGCTGTCGATATTCTCAGTCTCCCTGCCGGCTGCTTTGGGATTGACCTGCCACGCGCGGACATACGCCACATACTGCCTGCGTTCGACGTCGTAATAGCAGGTATTCAGCGTATCGGCGTGCTGGATCATGAGCGGTTCCGGGAGCGACTGCCAATGGATGCCATCGGCAGAGACGGCGCCAAACACCGCCACCACGCAGCGAAATCCTCCCACGTCCGTGCGCCGGGCCATCGTATCGACTTCGTCGGGATACTTGGCGGCGAAGGCCTCCCATTCCTGATCGGTGACAATGCCGAGGTAAATCATCTTGTAACGTTCTGGTTCCGAGGACGGATCGACAAACACACTCCCGCCATGGAATCCTCGCACCGAACCGTTCAGGTCACCTCGGAAGACGATGTTGTTGGCGGTCGACCCGGCGTACTCGTGGAGTGCGAGTTGGGGGATCTCCCAGGTGACGGCATCGACCGATTCGGCGTACGCAATATGGGAATTATAGCCGGGAAGAATCTTGTCCTTCGAACTGAAAGCCTCGGGTTGTTCACAAGGGCCGATCGTGTACCACGCCTTATACTTTCCCTGATCCCACACCTGGGCACTCAGTTGGCCTGGTGGGAAGGGCGTCTTCGCGGCTTTCTGAGCGACGAGCCGAATGCCGCGCGGCATGTCGCCGGTCTCGAATCGAGCCGGGCGATGGCCGTCGCCCGAGAGCCATGCCCCCACGTTTTTCTCGGCTTCCGTCGCCTCCGCGTCGAGTTCGATGCGCCAGCCGAAACTCCCCTGCCGGACATACTTCCAACTGGTGAAGTAAATGAAGTTGCTCTGCAGTTCCACCGGCTCGCCGTAAAATCGGTCGACCTGGCCCAACGTTGGGGTGACCGGCAGCGACAGGAGCAGCAGTGCCGCCAGCGGACAATATCGTGTGATGCGTTGCGTCATGTCGTTCAATCCCCGCCACCAAGTTCTTCGTACTGCAGTTCATAGCAATGCGAACAGAGCCGGACCCCATCCAGAGAAAGAGCTGTCAGGACGGGGACGCCACAGGAGACACAACGGTTCTGCTCGTGTTGCCGAGTGTGGTAGCAGAGCACGAGCAGATCGTGCGTCAGGCCGTTGGCGTCCAGGGCGTTATCGCGCAGAACCGCCTCCTCTTCGAAGTCCAGCCGCTGGAACAGGCTCCGGGCACCCTGCTGGTCCGGTGTCATTCGAGCGACCAGTTTCGTCACCCCGAGCTCCAGCGATTTCTCGAAAACCAATTCGAGCAAAAGACGTCCGATACCAATCCCGCGGACCGATTCGGCGACCACTACCCGCAATTCGACCACATGGCGGGTCCAGCGCGCGCTTCCCCGGTCGATCGTCGCGTATCCGACAATTTCCTGCTCCTGCCAGGCCAGGATCGTGTACAAGTCCCCCTCGACGACGCTCTTAATCCAGCGGTCCACGACCGGTGGCTGCGTGATGTCGCGGTCCAGGAAGAGCAGGTCCTCCTCCGGGAGATTTCGCGCAAATCGGATCATTGCATCTCGGCTCTCCTCCTGCAAAGGGCGAACGTGAATGGTCTTGCCCTGCAGCGAGAACCGCATCGCGGCGGCATGTTCGTGTTCTGCTGGCTCGTTCATGGATTGGCACCGTGCAAAAGGACTATGCAAAAGGACAATGATGAAGCGACGGGGACGTCGCGTCTTTCCAGCCACTTGCGGCTGAGTCGAACGTGCAAGGGAGGCGAACGGCCCAGACGCTCCCCATTCACGGCTGATTCCGCTCGCCTCGCGTATTCGTGAGCATTGCGCCAATTCTCGACTTCAGCTCATCGAAGTCAACCGGTTTTTCCACAAAGGCGGTGATCGGCAGCCAGGTGGGATCGATATCCTTGTGACTGAATCCGAGGGGAAACTGCTGATTGACGGCGGTCAGCATCAGGATGGGGATGTCGGGGGACTTCTTCCGGAAAGCCCGCGCCAGTTCGAAACCGCCACTAGGGTTCTCCGGAAACATGACATCCAGGATTACCGCGTCCGGCGTGTGCTGGGCGAACCACTGCGTGGCCAGCCCCAGGTCATATTGAACGGTTACTTCATGTCCTTCCGCGCGGCAGACGGCAGCGACGGCGTCGGCGAAATCTTCGTCGTCATCAATGATCAGCAGAAAAGCCATGGGGGACTCCGCAAAAGTGCTTCAAATCAGGGACGGATGGACTCGTCATGCTCCGCGGGGATTCTGACCGAGAAACGGGTACCCCACCCCGGGGCGCTCTCCACCATGACGGAGATCCGCAGAGTGTTGGCAATCAAGCGGACGATGGCCAGGCCCAGGCCAGTGGCAGCCCGATTGTGTTGGGTCGCTTCGCTGGTGCGATAGTAGTCTTGAAAGATCTTTGGGAGTTTCTCCGGTGGAATGCCAATGCCGTAGTCTCGCACCGTGAAGCACGACTCCCCGTCGTCGATGCTCCCACAGGTGACTTCCACCACCGCGTCATTGTACGAATAACTGATGGCATTGCTGAGCAGGTTATCGACCAGCATCTTCAGGAAGTCCTCGATACCCCACATTCGTACAGGGGCCAACTCTGCCTGGATGCGAATGCCGCGCATCGCAGCTGTCGGTTCAAACCGCTCCACCGAACCGCGAATCAACTCGTGCAACTCGATCAGCACTGGCACCTGATCCGTCTGGGATCGCGACCGCAGATTTGCCAGCTGCAGCATCTCCTGTATTTGCTGCGATAACATGCGCGATCGCGCGGAAATCCTCTCGACCAATCTCCGCGATTGGTCGGGCAGTGTTCCGCTGTATCCGCCGAGCAGCAGTTGAGTGTTGGCGTGAATGGCGGCGAAGGGCGCCTTCAATTGGTGTGTCGTTTGCAGCATGTGCTTCGCACGCTCCAGGATACTGGCCTCCAGGCGGAGATTCGTCGCGGCCAACTCGCATTCGCGGTCCCGCAGTTTGTCCGCCAGACGTGAAGCCAGGTACCAGATGATCACCCAAATGGCGAGCAGGGAAACAAGGTGCCAGTCCCAAATACTCGGATCCCTGGCAGCTCCCAGGGCCGCGGGCAGGCCGACCATCGCAGACTGTGGTACCAGGATCCCGCATTGTTCGAGCAGCACGAGGCCCACATAGAGCATGGCGGATACAACCGTGACGCTAAGGCTCTCCCACCGGTGAAAGAAAATGCATGCCAGGATGATGTGGAATAAATAGGCAAACGGCGCATAGGTTTCCCGACTGCCGAGAAAGTGGATCACCCCGGTGAGGACCAGCAGGTCGACTACAATCTGGCTTCCCAGCAGTATGCGCAGACGGCGCGCCGAAGCATCCGTTGTCAAACGACTCAGCAGGACCAGATACGCGCTGTTGGCAATGGTCAACACGGCTGCGCAGCCGAGCAGCCAGGACGGGGAGAGCTGCAGTCGGCAGTGCAGGGCAAACGCGGGAAAGCAGGCCGCGACGCCCGAGAGTCCGAGTACCCCCACGACAATCCAGCGGAGCCGGCAGAACCAGGAGGCGTTCTGACGCAGCAACGACCGGTCGCGTTGAGCATCGTATTCACGAGCGCTCGGACTAACCGGGGCATCGTCGCCCAGCGGCAGCTCGTAGACGGCCACCGCGACCTCGCTCGATGTCGTCGGGACCTGGATTGTCATGTTCCTTTAGCCAACCTCCCAAGTTGTCCCGGCGTTTAACAGGCTGTGCACATCTCCACTACCACGCTCGGACCTGTATTTCGAAATTTGCGACATCATCAGTGAGTCGTAGGTCGGTCTCTCCACGTCGCGGAAGACTCCCAGCGCCAAGGGGAAGTGCGGCGGCTGCAAGTCGGCCAGCAAAGCTGCCAAGGCTGGCGAAGCAGCTGTCACGTCGTGCACCAGCAGTTCGCCTTCGCTGGCTTCCCCTTTGTCGAGATCAACAATCTGCGGAGACAGGTTTCGCTCGGCGATCCCCTTGCACCGGCCGGCTCCAAATCGAACCTGCTCGCCGTGGCGAAGCAAGATGCGTTCGTCGTCCGAGGTCTCCCGAGCCGCAATTTCATCGAAGGCACCGTCGTTGAAAACGCGACAATTCTGCAAGATCTCGATGAATGACGTGCCACGGTGACGCGCTGCCGCCTCCAGTGTTTCACGCATGTGCAGAGGATCGGCGGCGATTGTCCGCGCCACGAACGTACCCTCGGCCGCCAGCGCCAACTGAACTGGGCGAATCGGTTGTTCGATCGTTCCCAAGGGACTCGATTTTGTCTTCTTGCCGAATTCGGAGGTCGGCGAGTACTGTCCTTTGGTCAGCCCGTAAATCCGGTTGTTGAACAGCAGGATATTCAGGTCGACATTTCTGCGGATGCAGTGAATCAGGTGATTCGTGCCGATCGACAGCCCATCGCCATCGCCGGTAACAACCCACACCGACAGCTCGGGATTGGCACACTTGACGCCCGTAGCAATGGCCGGAGCGCGGCCATGGATCGTATGGAATCCGTATGTGTTGACGTAATAAGGAAATCGCGATGAGCAACCGATCCCGGAGACAAAAACGAACTGCTCCCGCGGGATGCCCAGATCGGGCAATAGCTTCTGAATCTGGGTCAGAATAGAGTAGTCGCCGCAGCCCGGGCACCAGCGAACTTCGCGCCCCGTTTGAAAGTCCTTGCGTGTCAGCTCGCGCAGGCAGTCACCCGCTTTCTCGTCGCCGGCACATTCCGTGGCAGGATTTGCGTCACTCACAATTCAATATCTCCCGAATGGCCGAACGGACCTCGCGAATCAGAAATGGTTGCCCCTCGACCTTGTTCAACTGTCGGAAGTCGAAGTTGAACTGATCGCGCAGCACCGTCTTCAATTGTCCCGAGTTGGTTTCCGCGACGAGAACGCGTCTGAAACGCCGGAATACCTCCTCCATGTTACGCGGCAGCGGGTGGATGTAGCGCAGATGCAGGTGAGCGACTGAGTGGCCTTCCCGTCGCAACTCGCCTGTGGCGGCGGCGATGGCGCCGTACGTGCTCCCCCAGCCGACCACCAGAACGTCACCCGAGTCCGGTCCGATCACTTCCGGTCCGGGAATGTCGTTGGCAATACCGTCAATCTTCCGAGCCCGCAATGCCACCATCTTGCGGTGATTCACCGCTTCATAACTGACGTTGCCCGTCACATCCTCTTTCTCCAGTCCGCCGATACGATGCTCCATGCCTGGCATGCCTGGCACGACCCAGGGGCGTGAGAGTGTCGCGGGATCCCGACGATAAGGAGCGAAATCCTCCACCGCTGGCGCCGCGCAGAGTGCTGTCCGGCAGCGATGCGGGATCGGGAATGCGGAACGGCTCGGCCGTGTTGGCCAGAAAACTGTCGCTCAATAGCAGGACGGGGGTCATATACTTGGTCGCCAACCGTACCGCTTCCAGGGCCATGTAGAAACAGTCTCCGGCTGTCGCCGCTGCCAACACTACCGCGGGGGATTCGCCGTGTCGCCCGTACATGGACATCAAGAGGTCTGACTGCTCCGACTTCGTCGGCATGCCAGTGCTGGGCCCCGCCCGCTGAACGTTCAACACCACCAGCGGCAGCTCGGTCATGACTGCCAGGCCAATCGCCTCCGTCTTCAAAGCCAACCCGGGCCCACTGGTGCCGGTAACGCCGATAGCTCCAGCAAACGAAGCCCCCAGTGCCGCACAGCAAGCGGCGATCTCATCCTCTGCCTGGATCACTCGTACGTCAAATTCCTTGTGCTTGGCCAATTCATGCAGTACCTCGCTGGCAGGAGTGATGGGGTAACTGGCGTATACCAGCGGCCGTCCGATGCGCTGCGCTGCGACGAGACAACCGAGTGCAAGGGCCTCGTTGCCCGTCACACGCCGGTATCGTCCCGCCGGCAATTCGGCGCGGGCCACTTCGTAGTGCACCCGGAACAGCTCTGCGGTATTCGCAAAGTTGTGCCCAGCCCGCAGACTCGCCCCGTTCGCCGCCATGACCGCGGGAGTCCGCTGGAACTTCTTCATCATCCATTCCAACAGCGGCTGCATCGGTCGATCGTACAGCCACAGCGCTATACCCAATGCCAGGAAGTTCTTGCACCTCTCCCGCTGTGCCTTGGGCAATCCCGTCGACGCTGTGGCTTCGTCGTTCAACTGCGTCATCGGCACGGGAATCAGCCGATAGTCCGCCAGGGAACCATCTTCCAGAGGATTGGAGTCGTAGTGTGCCTTCTTCAAATTCACGGGCGTAAACGCGTCCGAGTTGGCGATGATAATGCCGCCCAACTGTACGTCCGATAAACAGACCTTCAGAGCCGCCGGGTTCATGGCCACCAGCACAAACGGGGCATCACCCGGAGTGGTAATGCGCTGATCCCCAAAACTCAATTGGTATCCACTCACTCCCCCCAGAGATCCAGCGGGGGCGCGAATGTCCGATGGGTAATCGGGGAAAGAACAAATTGCGTTACCCGTCATCGACGCAATGTCCGCAAACTGTCCCCCGATCAACTGCATCCCATCGCCTGAATCGCCGGCGAACCGCACCGTGGCGTGTTCAACCTGCACCAATTCGCTCTCTTTGCCGCCGCTGACCGTATCGACCATGGGCATCCTCTTACTAAGTCGAGTTGACTCCCCAGGCAGCCAGAAATGCGATATCTCGACACAGACGCCGTTGCCCACCGATATTACAGCCTTCCCGTGGGAAGGCTGGACCACCGTGAGTGGACCACTGACTGCGAGACTCCGGACTCCGATGCGACAACATCATTGAAACCGAAATCGGCGCTTGCGGCAAGCGCCGCAGAACGGGCGCCTGCCGGGTACGGCGGCCGTTGTCAGGGGGTGGCAACGCGTTTCATCCGTGGTCGAGCCCTGGGTGAACAGTCGTTACCGTCTGCCCGTTCTGCCTCTTGTGGGGTGTTGCCAAACGGGGTGGGACCGACTTCGTTTACCGTCTTGCATTGCCGTGCGGCAGCAACGACAATCGCAGATTGCAGGCCCAGCCGATCGGAACACCGCGGGAAACACAACTGGGTACCGGCTGCCATCATCGTTTTGCCAGACACATACGTAATGGGAGGTCCGCCATGAGCGAAACCACAAAGCACGTCTCCTCACGCCGAGAGTTCTTGAAGAATACCGGCTGCATCGCAGCAGCGACGACATTGGCCGGAATGGCCATTCCGCGGGTTTATGCCGCCGAAGACAACACCATTCAGGTGGTCCTGGTCGGTTGTGGCGGGCGGGGCACTGGTGCCGCGGCGGACGCGTTGAATGTCCAGCAGGGTCCCGTAAAGCTGGTCGCTCTGTCAGATGTGTTCGAGAATCGCGTGAAAGGCACGTACACCGGTCTGAAGGAACGATTCGGGGACAAAGTCGACGTGCCAGCCGATCGCCAGTTTGTCGGCTTTGACGGTTATCAGAAGGCCATGGACTGCCTGAAGCCGGGTGACATAGCGATTTTCGCCACCCCGCTGGCCTTCCGCTGGGTGCACTTCGGCTACGCGATCGAAAAGGGACTCAATGTATTTATGGAGAAGCCCGTGACGGCCGACGGTCCCACTTCCCGCCGCATGCTCCAATTGGGACAGGATGCGCAGGCAAAGAATCTGAAAGTGGGAGTCGGGCTGATGTCTCGGCACAGTCGTCATCTCCAGCAATTGCATGCCCGCATCCAGGATGGCGAAATTGGCGATATCACCACCATGTTCGCCTATCGCATGACGGGACCCGTCGGGTCGGCGTTCTCGCAGAAGTGGTCCGGTACACCCAGCGAGTTGCTGTGGCAGATCCAGAACTTCCATAGCTTTATCTGGGCCAGCGGCGGTTGCTTCAACGACTTCTATATCCACGTCATCGATCATTGCTGCTGGATGAAGAACGCCTGGCCGGTCAAGGCGCAGGCACTGGGTGGCCGCCATTATCGCAATGATTGCATCGATCAGAATTTCGACTCCTACTCGGTGGAATACACGTTCGCCGATGGCAGCAAGTTGATTGCGGATGGAAGATGTATCGGCGGTTGCACGGATATCTACAAGAGCTACGCGCTCGGCACCAAGGGTATGGCGGTCGTCTCCAGTTCGGGAGACTGCGGGCCGCCTTCCAGCACTTACAAGGGGATGAACCCGACCCGCTCCAACAGGAATTGGGAGTCTGAGGTCCCGGCCGACCAGGGTAATCCTTATCAGAACGAATGGAACGACCTGGTGGATGCCATCCGGAACGATAAGCCCTACAACGAAGTCGAGTATGGCGTTCAGGCGAGCATCGTGAGTTCCTTGGGCCGGAAGGCCGCTCACACCGGGCAGGAAATGACCTTGGAAGAGATGTTTGAGTCCGAGGAATACGCACCGGGCGTGGACAAGCTGACGATGGATTCGCCGGCGCCCCTGCAGGCTGACGCCGACGGGAAATACCCCATCCCCATGCCGGGCATTCTGAAGGACGGGAATTTCTAAGGCTCCGCTCCCTCCGGGGCTGCGCCCGAAGGGGATCGGTAACCGAAAACGACGGGGAGCTGGAACCAGCCGGCAAATTGGTTCCGGCTCCCTTGTTTTTTGCTTCGGGCGCGCGGTGCCGGAATCTCCCTCTAGGTGATACGAGAGTCAGAAATCCAATTCGTGGTTGGCGTCAATGTTGGGCAGCTTGACCTGTTTGCGATTCAGTGTGCCCTGCTCCCGCACTTTGCAGTACAGCGTACTGGCGACCTTGGTATAGGGAACGTATTTGAAGTGTTCTTTCTCGTCGTCCCCGATTTCCTTGGTCCATGTACGGTCCACGAGCATTTTCGTTGCGATGACATAATAGTTCGACACTGCGATATCTTCCTTGACAGGTCCACCTCCCAGACCTGACGCCTTCCCGATACTGATTTCTCCCACGTAAGTGAAACCATTGGAACAATCACACGCATGAATGCTTTCTAGTGCCATGCTCTGCATCTCCACGTTGATGCGGGGAATCAAAGGCCCGAGGCAGTGCATTGGACGCACCACCAATCTTGGAACCTAATCCCAGTCCCGGTCGCTTCGCAAGACGTATTCCCCGAAAATCAGGGAGCCTCCCCGTGCTCGCGGCCAGCGGCCGAGAATCCATCCGCTCGCTCAGGCCTTTTCGGACTGTTCTGTCGGCGTGGTCGGCTCGTCGGCCAGCGGTCTGGGGCCGCGGAGGGCCGTGACCAGCAGGAGTATCGCCAGCACGGCAAACGCCGCGAAGGCCGTGAACGGGTGCGTGGTGATGTGGCTGACGCTGGCCTTCGTCGAGAAGTCGATGGTCGTGGCGACATGCTCCATGGCCACCAGCGCCACCATCCCAATGCCGGCCAGGGAGCCGCCGGCAATCAGGCCGGTGGACATCAATACTCCCGCGCTGGTATCCGATTCCTCCTCCGAGAATTTTCGTACGCGATCAACGAGTGCGCGCAGCAAGCCCCCCACAAAAATCGGCAAGGTCGTCGACAGCGGCAGGTAGACTCCCACCGCGAATGCCAGGCTGGGTACTCCGCTGAGCTGCAGCACGATCGTGAGCGCCACCCCCAACATGACCAGGCCCCACGGCAGCTTCTGATTCATAATGCCATCGATAATCACCGCGAAGAGACGCGGTTGCGGCGGGTCGAATTTCTTGATCGGCAAACCTGTCTGGGTCACGGTCATGCGGCCACCGATCCCCGGATCGATCAGGTACCGAGCCTGACCGGATTCGTCCACGAGGTATTTTCCTGGCACGACCCCGTCCACGCCAATGGCCTGCCAGACCTTGTACGACTGACCGTCGGGACCGATTTCGGCGGTTTGCAGCGTCGCCACATTCGCTTGCTGTGTTGGCAGGTCAACCGGATTGTCCGACGTCGTGGTGTAGGCCCAGTTCAGCAGGAGCAACGTCCCGCCAATCACGAGTGCGGATGTCAGCGTACCCACCAGGATCGCCACCTGTTGGGCCCAGGGCGTGGCACCGACCAGGTAGCCGGTCTTGAGATCTTGCGAAGTGGTCCCGCCATTGGAGGAGGCGATACAGACGATGCCCGCGATCGACAGGGCAATCAGCCGGTACTCGGATCCGATCCAGCCCAGCAGCACAAAGATAGCGCACGTGAGCAACAGCGTGGCGATGGTCATGCCCGATATCGGGTTCGATGAGGATCCCATTTCGCCGGTAATCCGCGAACTGACGGTCACAAACAGGAAGCCAAAAAGTACCACCATACCTCCCCCCACGACTCGCCCGAGCAACGTCGTGGGGATCAGGTTCGAGCCGGCAATGGCAGCGACCAACAACAGCGACCCGAGCAGCACGAAAGACATGGGCAGGTCCCGCTCAGTGCGGCGTTTGACCGCGTTGCCGGCTGCACTGTTGCTGCCATTGCTCTTCAAGTCCTTCAAGCCGCCGCGTACCGAGCCGACGATCATCGGCATGGCGCGGAGCATGCTGAGAATGCCGGCCGCGGCCACCGCACCCGCCCCAATGTAACGCACGTAGGAACTCCAAATCTGTCCGGGGCTCATGTCGCGAATCAGCACCGTTGCCGGTGCCAACGGCTCCGTCTGCTGCTCGCCGAACAACGCAATGGCCGGGATCAGCAGCAGCGAGGCGAGCATTCCCCCACCGACCATGATGGCCGAAATCCGGTAACCGAGTATGTAGCCGACACCCAACAGGGCCGGAGATGGCTCGAGACCAAGTTCCGCCTTGTTGTAGCCGGTGATGCCCGCGATCACCTGGCTAGGGGCGTCCGACCAGAATTTGAACGCCTGCATCATCACCTGATAGAGAAAGCCGACGCCGAATCCCCAGAACACCATGCGGGCATTCGACCCGCCTTGCTCACCAGCTGCCAATACCTTGGCACAGGCCGTCCCCTCAGGGTATTTGAGCAACTTGTGCTGCTTGACCACGAATGCTCGCCTGAGCGGGATCATCATCAGAATGCCCAGCAAACCGCCGAGCACTGCGACGAGCATGACCCGTGTCCATTCCAATTCGTAACCCAACAGCATCAAAGCCGGCATGGCCGCCCCCACGCCGAAAGCGATCGACTCGCCTGCCGAGCCGGCGGTTTGCACGATGTTGTTCTCGAGAATTGTCGCGCGGCGCGTCTTGAATATCCGCGACAGCCAGCGGAACAAGGTGATCGCCAACACCGCCACCGGGATCGATGCCGAGACCGTCATTCCCACTTTCAGGAACAGGTAGAGCGACGAAGCGCCAAACAGAATCCCCAAGACAGAACCCAACAACACGGCCGACCAGGTCAACTCGGGGATATTGGCCGAATCCGGAATGTAAGGCTGATAGCTGTCCTCCGTCTCTGTCGGCGATAACGTGCCAGACGCGGTGGAAGCAGTGGGGGAGCTGGACATACCTTGGGCACTCCGGACGACAGGGGATCGGACCGTACAAATGACCACGAACATCGGACGTACACAGGGGGAGCACGGAATCGAGTCACCCGGCGACGCAACTACAATAACCACGCCCAGGCCTCGCGTATAGCGGGCCCCCTGCTCCATCGGCCGAACTTCGTCGTTCGTGGGGACTCGGGAAACGGTCAAGGTCGCCGCCTACTCGGCGCTCCACACAACGGTGCTGCCTGACTCGCAGCGGCCGTAAGCTTGCGAAAGCCAGCCCTTCCGTTAGAAAAAAAACAGGGCTTGGCGGATCAGGCCTCAGCCGACAGATTCCAGCAACAGACTCCAGCAACAGATTCCGGGGGGAGGGGACTTTGTGATGCGAACTCTTACAAACAGCCTGGCATTCCTGGTACTTACATCTGTGACCCTCGCGACCCGCGGGGGCGAGCCGTCCACGGATGACCTTTCGACTCGCGGTGCCGCCGTCACGCAATTCTTGAAAGGATTCGCCGGTTATTCCCGCCCGGTCACGACCAGCTCGGCGGAGGCCCAACGCTGGTTCGACCAAGGCCTGCAGCTGCTCTACGGCTTCAACCACGACGAAGCGATCCGGTCTTTTGAGCGAGCCGCTGAGATCGACCCGTCCTGTGCCATGGCGTGGTGGGGATCCGCCTACGCGCGTGGGATGCACATCAACAACCCGGAGATGAGTGCGCAACAGAGCCGACTTGCGTACGAAGCGGCACACAAGGCGCTGGCGGCACTGGACGATGAATCGGCCGTGGAACAGGTCTTGGTGAGAGCCGTCGCCCAGCGGTACGAGTGGCCCGCCCCACAAGATCGAGCGCCGCTCGACCAACGGTACGCCGACGCGATGGAAGCGGCCTGGCACCAGTTTCCCGACGATCCCGACGTGGCGACGCTGTTCGCCGAATCGCTGATGGACTTGCAGCCCTGGGACCTGTGGACTGGCGATGGTGTGCCCAAAGGTCGCACGTTGGAGGTCGTGTCCGTTCTGGAACGCGTGCTGGCAAAGGCGGCACACCATCCTGGTGCGAATCATTTCTACATTCACGCGATCGAGGCGTCACCATGGCCGGAGAAAGGAACGGAGGCCGCGGATCGACTGGGCCAGCTCGTACCCGGTGCCGGCCATCTCGTGCACATGCCGTCGCATATCTACATCCGGACCGGTCGCTATGCGGCAGCTGCCGAATCAAATCAGCGCGCGATTGAAGCTGACGAAGCGTATTTTGCGGTCGCTCCCAAACCGGAATTCTACAGCCTCTATTTCATGCATAACATCCACTTCCTCGCCTATTCGGCCATGATGGAAGGGCGATTCCAGACGGCCATCGATGCCGCTCGAAAAATCGAGACGAACATCCCTCCGGAATTCCTGAAGAATTACGTCACGCTCGCGGACGCCTTCATGCCGACCTCTCTGCACGTGTTGATTCGATTCGGCAAATGGAATCAGATTCTGGCCGAGCCGGAACCGGACGAGTGGCGTCTGTGCAGCCGCGCGGAACGTCACTTTGCCAGGTCTGTGGCATTTTCTTCCCTTGGTCAGCTCGACGAGGCGCGGCGCGAAATCGAACTGCTCGATGAAGTCGCCGCCGGTCTCACCGACGAATGGAAGGTAGGCAACAATCTGGCCCAGGATGTGATGGCTGTCGCACGCACGATGGCTGCGGGCGAACTGGCCTTTCGTGAAGGTCGTGCGGAGGAAGCGTTCAGACTGTTGCGAGAATCCGTGGCGCTGGAAGAAAAGCTCAGCTACGATGAGCCACCGGGATGGATGCAACCCGTCCGACACGCGCTGGGGGCGTTGCTGTTGGCGGACGGTCGGCATGCCGAGGCCGAGGACGTCTACCGAGCCGATCTGGGCCGGCACCCCAACAATGCCTGGTCGCTGTTGGGCCTGCAGCAATCACTGGCCAAGCAAGGCAAGCACACGGAAGCCGACACACTGGCTCATCAAGTGCAGCAGGCCTGGGCCCGTGCGGATGTGTCACCGGTAGCGAGTTGTTACTGCCACCCGGACGCGCTGGCGAATCAACCTGAGCGAGCGGGCGAGGGGACTGTAGAACGTTGAGCGTGATGCAATACAGGGGAACATCGCTTTCCATCACATCCCGCGCCGGACCCTCTGTTAACGGGAAATGTCCCCCAAATCCGCAGGCCGCGCGTTTCAATAAACCAAACCTGTGTTGGTACTGTCGGGAGAATCGCCAATGGCCGATGAGCTGATTTTCGTCGAAGCCGAAACCGCGCCGGTCTGTCCGTTCTGTGAGGCCGTGTTGCAGCAGATCGAATACCGCCGGCAGAAACTGACGTTCGGCACGTTGCGGGGCTTCTCGTGGATTATTCTCCTGACCTGTCCCCACTGCCGGAAGATCCTCGGTACTCAGACATGGGATTGAATCGAGCCTGCTCCAACGAATCGAGTTGCGCGATTCGGGAGGCGCGCCAAACAGTGTAAGACCTACGCCGTGCCCCTACGCTGCACGTACCGCTCGATGAACGCGGCCGCGCCGACGATCAATGAAGAGAGAATCACGATCATTGCCCCCGTGGGAAGATCGGTCAAGGCCGAGATGAGTAAGCCTCCCAGTCCACTGGCGGCTCCCAGGACGGCCGCGAGAAACAAAGTGCGGCCGTAACCTCGCACCAGCCGGGATGCCGCCACCGCCGGGTTGGCAAGCAGGCTGTAGATCATCAGTCCGCCGACGGTCTGAAAATTGACCGTCAACACCAGGCTGGCCAGTAACAAGAACAACGTCCAGATCAGCGTGACGTGAATTCCCACTGCCGCCGCATGCGAACGAGAAAAGAGAATCGCTCGCATCTCCTTGTAAAACACGGCGACAAACAACAGCTCGACAATCGCCGCCATCACCATGAACCTGACATCGCTCCAGCGACAGAAGGCGAGGCTTCCCCACAGCAGATTGCGAACCTCGTTGTCCGACACGCCATACACGCTGAACAATCCCAGGCCCAGGAATGCCAGTCCCATCATCAGCGAGAAGGCAATGCCCAGGACCACATTGATATCCGTGCGAACTGTCTGAGGATCAACCAGTCCGACCAGTACGGCCGAAATCGAAGCGGCGGCCAATGCCGGGATCAAGAGTACGGGGCCCGTCAATCCGAACAACGCGCCAAATACTGCTCCCGCCAAGGCCGCATGGGCCACGCAAATGCCCAGGAAGGGAATCCGCATACCAACGATATAGCCCCCCAGCAGACCGGTGGAGGCGCCGGCCACCATTCCGGCACACAGGACCGGCGCCCAGAAAAGCAAGTCCATCACGGTGCGTCTCCTGGCGATTGTGGGGCCAGCAAGTAGCGGCTGCCTTGGCGCAGTACGGTCAATCCCCGACCGTACAGTTCCTCGATCAACGGCTGCTGCAGCACTTCGGCTGTCGTTCCCTGGGCCATGGCACGTCCTTCGCGCAGCACCAGGACATGACGAGCACAACTGGGGATCGCTTCCAGATCATGGCACACCAGGACGATGGTCAGCTTCGTCTCGCGATGAAGATCGTCCAGCGTGCGCACGATCTGCTCGCGCCAGAACACGTCGAGATTGGCGGTCGGTTCGTCCAATAACAGCAGTTCCGGCTGCTGCACCATCGCCATCGCCAGCAGTGCTTTGCGCTGCTCCCCTCCTGACAGCACACCGTAGAGCTGGCGTGCGACGCGGCCAAGCCCCAATCGCTCGATCCATTGATCAACCAACAGCCAGTCTGGACGGCCCAGCGGGCGCAGCAATCCTTTGCGACCGGTTCGGCCGATGGCCACCACTTCCCGCAAGGTAAGCGGCAATTCGCTGCCGGGTGCCAGCAACTGTGCGAGGTAGGCCACTCGCCGCCTCAGGTGCGTCAGCGCGACAGCCCCCAGTCGATGCACGGGCTGGTCGAGTACTCGCACGCTCCCCGTGGCAACGCGACTCATCCCGACACAGCACTTCAGCAGCGTGCTCTTGCCGGCCCCGTTCGGGCCCAGGATCGTCAGGGCCTCGCCCGCGTCGACCGAGAATTGATCAATCGCTACGACACAGCGGTCACCATGTACGACGCGGAGCCCCTGGATCTCGATTGCCGCGGCGGTCATGGTTGGTGGGTCTCGGTCAGCGCTTGGATATTGCCTCGCACCATTTCTTCAAACGCCCCGGCACTGTCACTCCTAGGAAAATTCTCGAATACCACGACGCGGGCGCCAAGTCGTTCGCCCAACGCGTCGGCCAGTTGGCGGCCTTCGGGACGATTCGCAACGATCTGCCGGACGTCCGTAGCTTCGCCCGACTCGACGGCCTGCTCAATTTGACTCGGTTGGGCGGAATCCACGCCGGAGAATGTTGCGACCACCCGCAGGCCCAATCGCGTGCAGAAAGACGACTGATGGGCGCTGGTCAACACCGGGGCATCCCGTAGCTGGGCGGCTGCCACTTGTTCGACCATCCAGCTCGAGAGCGCGTCCAGTCGCTGGGCAATCGAGGCGATCTGCACATCCGCTCGCTCTCGCGACAAACGTCCCTGGTGGACCAGGGCGTCGCCGATTTGCCGGCAGACTGCCAGGTAGCTCTCCGGTTCGCACATCCCGCCAGGCACGCTGACGGCCACGACCGCGGGCCCCGCGGCGGCATCGTCACCCAGGCGGCGGTCAAGCGATTGCTGGAATTCGAAGCGGAGCAACGTCCGGCAGCGGCGCATTTGCTGCACCTGACTGGGACGCAGGTCAAAATGGCCAGGGCACATACCCGGCTCGGCCAGTACCAGCACCGGTTCGCTGTCCCCCATGACGTCGCGCACGGCCGATGCCAGGTAGGAACTGGACGCGGCGATGCTCGGACTATCGGCACCTGAGGAATCGTCCGGTGGGGATGCGGATTGACAGCTCAGTAGCGTGGCCAGCGCAGGGAGCAGCAGTAACCGCAACTGTGTTGGCCGTTTGTCAAATAGGAGATGATGCGGCATGGCAGACCTTTCCCACAGGTTGTGACAGGATGTGCCGGTCCCTTGCGGACGGACTTCCTCGCACGGTATTATGCATTCTCAACACGTAATACGCCAACCACCCCCCGTTGCGAAGTTGCCATGAACGAAATGCTTGATCGGAATCCCGGTCCGGGCGATCCGCGGGCCGAGTTTTTCAACGAATTGGCGGAACGTTGGGATGGTGCCGGGCAGGATCCGCACGACACGGTCCAGCAAGTTGCACGGCACGCCGGTCTGCTGCAGTTGACCCCCGGCGAGCATCTCCTGGAGGTGGGGTGTGGCACCGGGCAGTTGACCGGTTGGTTGGCCGCGCAGGTGGCGCCCGGCAAGGTGGTGGCGATGGACTTTGCCGCGGCCATGTTGGAGCAGGCGCGGCGCAAGGATCTGCCGGCGGAATTGCGGCACGCCGATGTATGCGTGGATGACCTCGGCCGTGCCTGCTACGAGGTGGTGCTCTGCTTTCACTCGTTCCCTCACTTCCGCGATCAGGCGTCCGCCGTGCGGACGTTGGCTCGAGCGCTGCGTGACAACGGCCGCCTGCTCGTGATGCACTTGGCGGGGAGTGCCCAAATCAATGCCTTCCACGATCAAGTGGGTGGCGCGGTCGGCGGTGATCATCTGCCGGCTCGCGAGCATTTCGAACGGATCTGTTCAGCTGCCGGGCTGGTAATCGACGAGTATATCGATGGCGAAGGACTGTTTTTTCTGCGGGCCAGGCGCGGCCAGGGTTGAGCAAGCCGGCCGGCGATTGGCGCACGCTGGTGCGGCGCGGGTCATGGCACGGCGACTTCATTGCCGGCAATGGTCGCCAGATTGCCCAGCAGGACCATGTCGACTGAGTCGGGCATGAAGCGGACCGATCCATCGCAAAGGACGAAGTGGCTGCCCGCCGGATGCAGGCCTCCCCAGCTGCGGCGGCAGGGGAATTCTCCCCCCGCTCCCCCGGCCTCGACGCACCGCTCGTAATCGCCCCATAACGTGCGGGGTTGTGCCGTGACGGCCGAAAGCGAATAGTAGGCGAATGGGTAGGCCCAAAAGGTGCGGTACTGGGGGGCCGTGCGCGTCGACGACTCGCCGACGAGCAACGTGTTGGTGTTGCCGTCGAGAACATCGCGAAACGACTCGCAGGAGAACTTCCAGACACCGACGATGTGAATCGCGCCGCGCGACTTCCGCTGGTATTCGAACATCATCTCGGAATCGAGAAAATTGTAGCCGTCGTCACTGCGGCCGGTCACTGCCCGGTACGAGCCGGGCATGTATTTCGCGCCGACATAGCGCGCGGGGCCGCTTGCCGGTATCGTGGGAGTCCCCGTGTCGAAGTCGGATGGGCACACGTAAACGGGCACCGACGCTTCGCGTACCGGCCGGTTCCGCGGCGACTCGTTGTTAAAGCGCAGATCGTAGCGGTCGTATAACGGAGTCTGCTCGACATACGGCAGCAGGGCGATAAGCCAGTTACCGAATCGAGTGGAATACGATTGCACCGGCTCCTCCATGCCTGGACAGTTCCCCGCCGTGCGGTTGATGTTTCCGTGGGGAAACGCGCCAAACGTGTCGTGGTAGGCATGTACGGCCAAGCCAATCTGCTTCAGATTGCTCGTGCACTGTGCTCGCCGCCCCGCTTCGCGGGCCGCTTGCACCGCCGGCAGCAAGAGCGCCACCAGCACGCCGATCACCGCGATCACGACCAGTAGTTCGATGAGTGTGAAAGCACTGTTCCGTGTCCGCATCGCAAGTGTTTCTCCTGGCACGGCCGCCGGCCGCGACCAAACAGGAAATTCGAAATCCCAATACTCGAAAACCTAACGCGGCGGGTGGCCGCATCGAATCAGGAAATTCGAAATCCTAAATTCGAAGTCCCAGACAAATTCGAAAGACAAAAACTCCAGAGAAAAAGGCCTCCGCTGCCGGTAAAACCACAGTCATGATCCGCCGGCAGATTCTCACCATGCAACATGCTACTGCGTCCGCCTTTCTCCCATTCTTATTCCGTCATTCGGATTCGATTAGTGTTTCGTGCTTCGAATTCCGAATTTCAAACAGGCGCGCGCATGCTACCGACTAACATGCTCATCCTCGCCGCGCGAAGCACAACGCCTCGCGCTACTGCCGTCAGCCCAACGGTCGGTGTTCGTGGCTGGCCGCGAGAGGCAATTGCCCTGCCTCGGCGATCCTTCCGCACTGCCACCTATCGCCACTCATCGCCGACATTCCGGCACCGACTTCACTTCGTGAGACGATGATTCTTCCGACGCACCATCGCCCCACAGCCGATGAACCCCAATAGGGCGAGCACCCAAGTGCCGGGCTCGGGAACCGGATTCAGATTGCCGGCACTCGTCAGCCACAAACGATATCCACCGGTGTGCGGTCCACCACCGGATTCTTGATTGAGTATCGCAGTCACGCTGAACGGCGTTGTCGTCAACTGATACGGATCGATCCAGCCCAGGTCTGGATCAATACCAAGCTGCATGGGCATCGTCAGGTCGCCCTGGCGGACGGTCACCACATTGTTAAGAGTCCACTTGGCGGGATCAGTGTCCACCAACAGAAGATTGTCCAAGTGCACGAGACTCCCTTGATAATGCTCACAACCCGTTGAACGCAACTCGTCGAAGATGAAATTATCGTTTTCATCCTTCAGGTCAGCCAGCGAAATCTGTGACGCGACGGGTTCCCAGTCCCTTTCCAGAATCGTGACGGAGAACGCTTTGTTTGGATCGCTCGTATGTTGTGTGTTGATGTTCGCCTTGCCGCCGAAGAACCTGCCGGGTGCTGAAGCTTGGACCTTGATCAGGTCGCCGTAGCGCAATGGTTCGTCGACGACTTCCCCGGTCGGTCCGTAGATGGGGTAGTTGAGCCGCTGCATTTCCTCGTTCCACTTCGTACCCACAAACAGATTTGCGCCTGAATTCGGGTGGAATCTGCGCATGTACATCGCCGTGCCACCAAAATCATTCTCGTCGACCGATTGAAAGAAGACCTGCCACTGCGGTGACGCGTCTGTGGCATAATTGAGCATGTGCCACGGATTGTTGATGACCACGCCAATCATCTCGATGGGAGTCCCAGTTACCTGGTCGTATTCCTCGGCAAACCACTTGCTGGTGCCGTCGTCGAATACGGATTGATATTCGCTATGCTTGGTGAGCGTATAGGCCGAGTCATTCGCCGTGACGGTGCGCGGAACTGCGGCCAGCAGGAGGAGGAGGAAACCGGCGGCGGCAGCGAGCGAATGGCGGCGTGTGTCGGGAACTCGGGTGTTCAGCGGGGTGTCTAGCATGGCGGATACCTCGGGTCGTGAAAAGTTAGTGGGGCACAGCCTCGATCGCAGGCGTGTCGCACGTGGGCGAAGCTCGCCAAGCAGCGAGGGGTCCGCCGCGTTATTACGCATGCGATATTCGTATTACCAGCGATTGTATCGTCCTGAGTCGCGTCGACAAGTCGGGATGGCCAGAAACGCGACCGGCGAAATCTCCGCGGAACGCCCGGCGCAGCGACTCGGTTGTGGCGATGCCTGACCCGCATCGACTCACGCCCAGGCCCGTCCATGGCTGAGTCACCAAACCACAGCCCGCACCGTCAGGCCACAACGATGGAGAGTGTGAGTTAGCGCGTCCCTCACATGGGGGCGTGTCGTGATGGAGTTCCCTGGGGCCCAGAAAGGAAGACACAGAAAGGAAGACACACTGAATCTGAACGGCCGGCCCGAAAAAGGAAGACAAAAATGGAAGACAGCCTGAATTTGATGTGAATTTGATGGGCCGACGTATTGGGCGCCGGGGAGGAATGGCTCTGCTGAGCGGGGCGGAGAAGGGGGCGGGGACCGAGAAATCCGGCATGAAGGCAGTGGAAAGGCCGTGTGGGCGGCCGTTTAGCGCGGACGGCGAGCGCACAAGCTGGCTGGAGAAGTGAAATTTCGGCCTGTTCACGTCAAGCTCGCGCCGGCTGCAGGCTCAACGTGCGCGGCAGTCCCCGGAGGGGCGTCACGTGAACTCGTCCGCAGGCTCGTCGGGTGGGCTCGTGTCGGCGGGTGGGCTCGTGTCGGCCAGAAATATTTCGCGGCAGAGCTGAATCCCCTGCAGCCACTGTTGGGCCATTTCGGCCGCCCGCTGCATCATCCGGTGCGGCGCCCCCAGGGCCCGCGTGCAGCGGTTGTCCAACTGCTCAAGCTGCAGCAGCCACGCCTGCGGATTCACTCCCCAACGCGTCAGCGTCTCTTCAAGCTGCAGGCGAGCGATGTTGGCCGTCGCTGGGTTTTGCGGCTCTTGAATGGTCAGCGCAGCGACCGCTTTCACGACGCGCAGATATTCGGGCCAGGGGATATCCAGAATCGCCGCCTCCGACGCTCGTCGCCGGCGCGGTCGACGGGGCGGCGTAGCGTCACTGCCGGATGGAGCATCCCCCTCCGAGACGCCGTCAGACGCTGCCAGGTCCGCCGGTCCGTGGCGGCGGCAAGTCTGTTTCTGTTCCGGTTTCTGTTCCTGTTCCTCTTCCGCACCGACCTTCGCGTCACCCTCGACCACACCCTGCGGCGGAGACGTTGGCCGCAGTTCCACCGCCCGGCTCGGCTCCCACTGCGGCGCCCGGAGCGAATCGGCCGTCAGCAGCGGCCCATTGGCGGTGATGGGCGAGAGCCAGCAATCGGCATACAGCGTCTCGGCGTCGGCGCTGGAAAAGGCGTACAGACCTTCCGGATTGTCCTCCTGGAAGGCTTCAAGCGACAGTTCCGCTTCCTGCTGCTTGGCCGCCAGGATCCGTCGGTAGATAGCCGAATACTTCGATTCTTCCAGCGAGGCGGCCAGGCCCGCGAGCAATTGCTGCAGATCGACATAGAAAAAGCAGCTCGCCGTCGCCTCGCGATCGAGCAGCTCGCGGCAGCCGAATCGCGCCTCCCAGAAATGGCCCGAGCTCTTCATCTCCTTATTGCATACCCTGGCGATCGGCTCTTTCCAGCGGGCCATGAACCAGGAGAGGGAACTCAGATTGCGGCGGATCCACTCCAATTTCTCCGGCAGGGCCAGCAGCTCCTCGATTTCCCGGTCCTTCGGTTCCCGCACCCACTGACCGTCGAGGAACTCTGGCCAGGCCCGTTTCCACCGCCAGGCCAGCTCTTCGTGCGACCAGGTCGCGGCAATATCGGGGCGTGTGCGGAGGATGTTGTGCGCGTGATTGCTCAGCAGATTGTAGTTGCCCACATCGACGGCAAACACGCCGGCCTGATAAGCGAGCAGGTTTTCCGCCCAGCCGCGGCGATAGCTGAAGTCCCGACCGGTGACGGGATCGTAGCCACAGAGAAAGGACCGTTGGACGCAGCGGGACCAGCAGTGATAGGTCGCGACTTCCCCTTCCCGCACCAGATACTTGCGCGCATAGCCAGGCATCGGCCACTCCTTTGTGCCTGCCACACGCTTCGTCTTGTCATGTGCACGTTTCCTCACAGAGGGCCGAGTTCCCTCGGGAGGGGCAAGGGAATTCTAGGTCGAGCTCGCGGCGCGGCGAGTCCATGCACGTCAAAACCGCAGTCTCGGTGACATACGCATGTCACCGCACCCCCACCACGGAGGTATCGCAACTGATCTTATGCCGTCCCCGGCACCCCCACGCCGCCAGCCTCGCCCAAGTGTCCACCGGATTCTGCGCACCAAATTCCGGGTGTCTTCTTTTTCGTTTTTTTCGTTGCCAGCCTCGCCCAAGTGTCCACCGGATTCTGCGCACCAAATTCCGGGTGTCATTTTTTCGATTTTTCGGGATATCTTTTTTTCTACGCAGGTGTCTTCTTTTCTTACTACACGGGTGTCTTCTTTTCTTTTTTCTTATATAGGGTGTCTTCTTTTCTTACGGCCCGAAAGCGGCTGAACAGCCGGCCTCATTCCGACCCGGCGGCACCTACCGGATCTTTCATGCCGGCCTCAATGAACCGCGTGTAGCCCCACGTAGCGTGATCGCAGGTGTAACCATCTCCGCCGTTGAGAACGCGTAAGGTGACTTCCTTTCCCTGGTTTACGTTGACCGACAGCTCGTGCGATTGCTTTGGCAACAGCACCGGACTTTCCGCCTGCTTGACGCCATCCACCAGGACCTGTAACTGCACGCTGCCCCGTGTACCCAGGTCGTCCAGTCCGACGGTGGCTTTGAACGTCGCGTAGTCCTTGCCCGAAATATCGAAAACGACGAAACGATGGTTGACGAGGTCGCGGCAGTCTCCATCGCTATCGTATTGGTGAACTCGGTCGAATCGCTCACCGATACACGGTAGCTGCGGGCATTCCCGCTCGGCGTCCAGGCAAGTTCGGCGGTCACCGCGAACGGTCCTGCGTGCGTTGTCGCAGATGTCAGCTGGAATTCGCCGGGTTCAACCAGATCCTCCGGCCTGCCCGCGGCTGCATCCCGCAGGAACACAATGTCGCTGCTGAAACGTTGAAGCAGGGTGACCGCCAGGCCGGTCCCCATCCGATGTAATCTTCACCCTCCGAGAAACTGATATCCTTGCGATAGTCCTCGGCAAGCAGTTCTTGGTAAACACCCGTGGTGTCCGGAAGAGAGCCGTCATCTTTGATGTACCAGATACTCGTATCTGTACCCTTGCCCAGACCCGTCACGCAGATGTCCAGGCTCTCCTGTCCATAAACCGTCACGACCTTGTCTGACTTGTTGACGAGGAACATTGACAGATGCACCGGACCGGGGCCACTGTGAGACTGCCAGACCGAATTCAGCTCCATGGCTGGATTAGCGCAGGTGGAGACAATGGTCAGCGTGACCCCGTTACTCTCGTTCGCCGAAACCTCGTAGCCGCTGGGGATCCATGCCGGGCTGACCTGCACGCCAGTCACATCCACGCGGTCCAGTAGCGGAACGATTCATGGACCTGCATCCAGTTCCATTCGGCGGGTCCACTGAGTTCGTAGATGCACAACTTCTGAACAGGACTGATACCTACGACCAGCTTCGTGTCGTCGGTTTGCAGGACAATAGGCGATCGCCAGTCGGACGGTGCGTCGTGCGGCGCTGCGCGATACGGAAGGTAGTCGGGGCAGCCGCTGCTGCACCGCAGAAACCGAGCGTTACGAAACCGAGCGTCACACATGCAGTCATCTTCATGGTCGCTCCTCCACGGAATGTTGCTCGTTCGTGAATTCCCCTAGTGCATACGATCCGCTCCCACGTTGATGCCCAACCGCGCAGCGCGCGCCTTTTGATAGGCGTCGTCCTTCTCGGCGGTACTGCAGATGCTCCATTCCGGGCGCGGGCTTGTCCGTCGCCGTAGCCGCAGATGTCGCGTGTCGACAGAATGCGTTCGTACAGCAACTGAAAGAGCCTGTGGGCTGGCAGCGTATCGCCATACTTCAGGCCCAGCTTCTGCAGGACGTCCAAATCTTTCTTCTGGTCGCGCAGGGCCATGCTCCGGCCGCCCAAGCAGAGTTCGTTGGCGGCGTCGTAGTTGCCACAGGGCGGACAGATCATGCATACTCCGGCGATC
Organism: uncultured Planctomycetota bacterium; assembly: GCA_963802295.1. Lineage (GTDB taxonomy): Bacteria > Planctomycetota > Planctomycetia > Pirellulales > Pirellulaceae > JAJRVM01. The sequence goes on from CAWDIM010000029.1 coordinate 880,386, forward strand.
AGCGTCACCGGGAGGTCCGGCTTCTTCTGGATCGCATCGATCGCTTCGAACAGATTGTCTTCCTCGATCGAAGCGAGCGTGTCTTTGCCGCCGTGGAAGCAGCTCATGCACAGCAAGTGGTGCGGCCGCAGTCGAAGTGCGGGTGCCTGGTAGATGGCGGCTGCCGACGTCTGTTTGTAGTGCGCCTTCTCCTGCGGATCGCGCGGCGGGATGAGGGCTTTGATACCCAGTTCGCGACCCTTCTCGTAATTACCGCTTCCCGCCTGTGGGCAACCGCGCCACGTGTCGGAAGTGTGCGTCTCGTATCCGCAAATGCCGCGTGACTGTGGAATGTGCGTCAAGACGCGTTCGAACATGTCGATCGCTGGCCGAGTATCACCAGGTACCAGGCCCAGCTTTTGAACAATGTCCAGGTCGCGTTTCGCGTTGTAAAGTTCTCCCTCAGCGGTGTCCTCCGCGCGTCCGGGATTCTGATAGCGGTACACAGTATCCACGTTGCAGCGGAGCGACAGGGGCAGCTTCGGATCGTGCCGAACGGATTCGAGGATGGTCGTCAAACGCGTATCGCCCAAGTCGACGGTGCAGCCCGCGCCGATTCGACAGACGACACACATGAGTTGATAAGGCCGCACGCTCAACGCGGCAAATCCGTCGGGAATGCGTCTGTCAGGCTCATCCGCCGAGGCGAGATGGCCGCTGTAGAGAACAGGGAGTCCCAGGGCAGCCGCGGCCACCCCGGCCGTGGCAAATCCGCGTCGCGTGATGTCGCGGCTCATGGCATCTCTCCAAGGATACGGGCGTTCTCGATTACGGATTCAGGTTAAGGTAACCTTTGCTCTCCACAAAAGCACCCCCATCGATTCACTTCAGGGTGCCACGGGGCACAGCCAGCGTCACGCGGCGGCACAGCACGCCAGAGGGTTACCTGGCTGTCGGTCGCCAACTCTCCCGGGCCATTGAGTTCTTGTCATTCGAATTTGTTTGGGATATCGCATTTGGGATTCGGGATTGCGGATTTCCTGTTTGGTTGCGGCCGCGGGCCGCGTTAAGATAAGGTCATATTACATATTACGATGGGGCGAGTTCGGCACACTCGACATGGCTTCACGCCGGAGTGACTAGATGCAGGAGGAGTCCATGTTGCGACAACGTGTCGGCTCTGTGTTCGTCGCTATGTGTTTGGCGACCAGTGTTGCGGCGGCCGAAAGTGCCGCGGAGCTTGCCCCGTTGCGGATCGCATTGGTTGGCGATTCGACGGTAGCTTCCTACCCGGAGCCGCCTGCGGATCGGCCGAGCTTGACTGGGTGGGGGCAGGTGTTCGAGGAGTTTTTTAGCGACAGGATCATGGTGCTGAACCACGCGGTGTCGGGGCGCAGTTCCAAGAGTTTCATCGGTGAAGGGCTGTGGCGGAAAACGCTGGAAGCGAAGCCCGACTACGTCTTTATCCAGTTTGGGCACAACGACGAGCCCGGCAAAGGCGAACGATCGACGGACGCCAACGGCGACTATCAGGAATATTTGCGGCAGTACGTCCTGGACGCGCGAGCGATTGGAGCGACGCCGGTTCTGGTCACGTCGGTAGCGCGCCGCACGTTTCAGAACGGCAAGCCACAAACGACTCTGCAGACGTATGTCGACGCGATGAAGAAAGTGGGTCGGGAGCAGAATGTCCCGGTAATCGACTTGCACGGCGCGAGCCTCGCGCTGCTTGCGAAACTGGGCGACGCCGGCAGTGCGGACTTGAGTCCCTCGCCGGACGACCGATCGCATTTTTCGCGGAACGGTGCTCGCACGATGGCCAAGCTGGTCGCCGAGGCCTTGCCACAAGCCGTACCGGCACTTCAGCCCTATCTCGTGGAAAGCTGGTTTGGCACTCGCGCGGGCATCACTGACACGGTGCCGGCGCCGTGGACGCCGTTGGTCGTTGAAGGCTCGGCAGTGAAACCGTGGGGGCGAGCGTATCGCTTCGAACGGTCGCTTTTGCCGACGGAGGTTGTGACGCGCGAAGCCAGCGTCCTCGCAGCGCCGATCGCCGTTCGCGGTCGCGCCGCCGGGACCCCCATCGTGTGGAACGGCGAGTCGAACCGACTCGCCGCGAGTACGCCGGCGACGGTCTCGCTGATCGGTCGCGCGACCGCCGAGGGCCTGATCCTCACGGGCCAAACCACCGTCGAGTATGACGGCATGATCCGCGTGGATCTGGTGGTCGCCGCGCAGGGTGAGCAAGTGACCGTCGACGAACTGCTGCTCGAAATGCCCCTCCGGCCTGAGCACGCGCGCTACCTGTATCATTTCCCTGGCCAATGGGGGAGTGTGGCCAACAGCGGATACCTGCCAGCCGACGGTTGGACGCACGCCTTCAAGCCGTTCGTGTGGCTTGGCGACGAGGACCGCGGGCTGGCGTGGTTCTGCGAATCCGACGAGAACTGGTCTCCAGCGGATTCAAACCGGGCGTTGACGATCGTGCGTAGCGCGGACCGTGTGGTGTTCTGCTGCCATCTCATCGAGCGGCCGACGGTCCTGACCGGACCGCTGAAGTACACGTTCGGCTTTCAGGCCACGCCGGTGAAAAATCCCGAGAAGACTGTCTGGGACTACCGCATCACGCACAGCGGCAACTACGGACTCGAACGCCAGCCTGTTCAGGGGCCGGGCACCCAAATCACGTTTCCGGCGGTCGGCAACGTGCGGACTGAAGAAGGGACGTTCGAGTGTTGGTATCGCCCCGCCTACGACACGGAGCGAGAACTGCCGGTTGAGCAGCGTCAGCACATGGCCAACCGCAGTCTCTTCACGATCAAGTGGGGGCCGGATATCCAGCGCGACACAAACTGTGGCTTCTACTGGAACGAGTTGGTGCAAGGTCCGGTGGTCTGGTCGCGCAGGGATGGAAAGGTGTTGCTGAACCCCGGCGTCCCGTTCGACTGGAAGGCCGGCCAATGGCATCACCTGGCTCTGACCTGGAGCGACATGATCCGTATCTACGTGGACGGCGAGTTGTTGTCCGAGAGCCCGAATGCCGGCTTCATTCCCGCGCCACTCGAAGGTGCTGTGATCGAGCTCGGTGGCGCTTCCGCCCTGGCCACGATCGACGAAGTGCGTATCCTCAGCGTTGCGCGGGCGCCGGTCACCCATCCAGGGCCGTATGAACCGGACGAACAGACGCTGCTGCTGGCACACTTCGACGATGATCACGTGGCGGCCTCGACATCGACAGTCTGCGCGGACACCACGCACCCGAACCTCGCGTTTGTGCCGGCCCGCTTCGGACTCGGGCCCAGCTGGGAACCGGCCCATGTTCAAACAGAACTGCAGCGGCTGGCCTCACGTGGCGTGCGCACGATCTGCTTTCACGAACATTGGTCGCCGTACCAGTCGCACCCTTACGTGACCGAAACGAACCGTCCACAGCTCAGGAGCCTGGTGGACGGCTGCCACGAGCATGGAATCGGCCTGCTCCTGTACATGTCGCGGCAGTTCGCCGATAACGCACCTGAGTGGGCACGCTACTCGAAGGAAGTCGTCGCGGAACCGCCATGGGGCGTCTACCAGCGGCAGCCACCGCAGACAGCATACGGCGTTTGCTGGAACAGCGTGTGGAAAGATTTCTGCCTGTTTCATCTCGATCACCTGTTGGCGGAGTTCGGGCACGACGGCTGGTACCTCGACGGCCCCGAATGGCCGGTGGCGTGCAAGAACCAGTTGCATGGCTGCGGCTACCGCGCAGCAGACGGGACATTGCATCCGACTTACGACATTTTCGCCACGCGGGATTTCATGAAACGACTGTATGTGCTCACGCGCCAACGCAGACCGGAAGGGCAACTGAACATCCACAACTCAACTGTGATGGTGACCCCGACTCTCGGCTGGGGCACCAGCACCTGGGGTGGTGAGCAGATTGACGCAATCAAACCACCTGTGAAAACGCTAGACATCTTGCCGATGGATGCCTTTCGCACAGAGTTCATGGGTCGGCAGTGGGGCGTGCCATCCGAGTTCCTCGTCTACGACGGCCAGCCGTACTTGGCCAAGGACGTGTTGGCCTACACGTTGCTGCACGGCGTGCTCATTCGTCCCGCCGGACCCGAACACCTGGACCGGATCGCCGCGTTGTGGAAAGTCTACGACGAGTTCCCCTTCAAAGACGCGCAGCTGCATCCGTATTGGAGCAACGCCGAGTTGTTGAAGTGTGAACCCGAGGGCGTCTACGCCACAGCCTACGAGCGGCCGGACGAAGGACTGCTGATGTTTGTCAGCAATCTGACTGACCACGACGTCGTCGCCACACTCACATTGCACGGTGAACAACTTAACTGGAAGGGCATCCGCGAAGTTTGGGACGCCCTATCGCGAGAGGCAATCGTCAACGACAACGGAAGCATCCGCCTGCCGCTTGCCTCCTGGGGCTATCGAGTCGTAAGGGTGCAACCGATCCCCAAGTAGGAGACTTGAAACGACACGATGCGGCGCAGGGAAAGATCCAGTTCGCCAATCCGGCGGTCATGTCGCAGTTCACCAACAACGCGGTCCTCAGTCGAGAGGAAATAGTCGAAGGAGTCGACGTGCAGCACGACGCCACCCAGCCGACCGAGACGATTCGAACTGGCGGCGGCGGGACGTCCGCTGACCTGCGGCTTCTCAAATTCGAGACGTGAAATTCGAGACGGGCAAGGTCCGCTACACGCCCGATTCCCCTCTGCTGAAGTCGGGCCTCACGCCGAGCGACGTCCGCGTTTGGTGGACGAGAAGCCCGCTGGGTGGGCGAGTTACCGACAGCCTCGCCCAGCATGCGGGGTCCCCAGGAGGGATGCCTGCGGGGAGTTCACCAGCCCACGACCTAACTTCTATTTGGCGGCCGACAGCCAAAACGCGTAAGCGGCTTCGATCGATTCCACCGAGGGATTGCCGTCCCACAGAGCGATTCCCCACCGCAACCTGACGGCGGCATCGTCGTTCCACCGATAGGGTTCTCGATACAAGTTGAGCGTTGCCGAGAGGAACGCAAAGGCGTTGGAACTGTCCCCCATCGTGAAAGCGAACATCGGCCGCACGTTCTCGGGATGGGAGAAGATGACGGCCGTTGCCGGCTCTCCGTCCGCCAACACAGCGGTATAGGCGGCCCAGGACGCCTGGGTCACGCGTTCGTCACCTCGCGGCACAGTCGATTCGCCCTGGTCCCGCGAGAATCGAAATACTCCCCCGTTGTCCATCGATTCGACAAACCGCATGCCCATACCGAAGTAATGACTTCCGCCCAGAGTCAGTTGTTCGCCCGGCGTTTTCGACAGCTCGCAAGACCAGGTCAGCAGCGTCGCCGCATCATACGATACGGCCTCCAGCGTCCGTTTCTCTCGCAAGATTCCCTCGCCCGCCGCGTTATTCCAGTGCAAGGTGGCGGTCGCCTGGGACGCGTTTGGCGCGTCCGCCGCCGCGGCGACCGACAACTCGGTCAGCTCCTGCTTCCCCATCGGCTGATCGGGATACTCGGCCCAGAAATCGCAGTCATTCGCGGACACGGCAAACATCAGGCCGTGATGATGGATATGGTCGGCGGGACTGTCGCGCAGCAGATTGCGGCCGCCGGGCGTATACATGCGTATGACATACGGCTTGTGGGTTGTGTTCCAGAACTTGCAGTCACAGACCAGCCGGCTGCCGGCGCGGAGCGTGATGTTTTCGCTATCGCCGTCGATGAGGTTCTTGGCGGACGGGTCAAGCACAACGGTCGAAGGCTGCTGCCGCACGTCGAGCAACTGATGAGGCACTCGGGCAAAGGAGCCGGCAGCGGGATCGAAACGAAACAGCTCTTCGGGCGCTCGGGCTGAAACGGCGAACAGTTCGTCCCTTCCATCCCCGTCGACGTCTTGCAGGATCAGGTCACTCCAGGCCTGCTCGGCGGGCACATCCCTCCACGACTTCTCGTCCGGCACGTACCGACTGATCGTTCCCGAGGGCGTCACGACGACCAGTGTATCGGTGTCGGCGGTGAGCTGTCCGCGGGTCATGGCCGTCCCCTGCTGACCGAGCGGCTGGGCGGTTTTCCCTCCACAGAGGAACAGTTCATGGGTGTCACCGCACGCGATCACAATCTCTTCCCCTGGGGACGTGGCCAGGTCGCAGGCAATGGCGACCCGCGCATCCTTGCCCAGCAGGACCTGCGTGTACGTCTTCCAGACGGGGTTCAAGGCGTATACTTCGCCGCGCGCGACTGTCACCAGGCCGTCGGTCTTGCTGCGTGGGACGACCTGTCCACGATAGCCCTTCGCGAAATCGCCCGGCAGCGGAATCCAACCCTGGTTTCCAACCTCCTTGCTCCAGCGGAAGACGTGCCCCGAGTGAGTGGCGGCAACGAGCGATTCGTAGGGTTCGTTCGGGTGAAAGCGGCCGACCGTGATTTCCGCCACGTTGTTCCCGAAACCGCCGATCATCGTTCGGTCGTCGAAGTCGTAGATGTAAAGCGATTTGTTGAGCGCATCGATGATAGCCAGCTCGTCCCGGCCATCACCGTCGAAGTCGATTGCCGCCAACTGATGCGCGCGCAAGTGATTCACGCGAAAGGGAGCGGCCTTTTCCGCGGGCGACCAAGTGTACACCAGACCTTCGCTGGCGATCCAGGCCACGCCAAACGATCCGCTGGTGATGCGATGGGTAGTGCTTTCATTGGCTGCCGCGGGCCTGACCGAAGCCATGACTGCGACGAGGATCAAGTTGAGAAGGAGTGTGAGGCATCGCATCGTAAGAAGTCCTTGTCTGGTACGCAAAACGGGATGGGCTGCGGACTCGTGCCCGGTTCAGACCGATCAAGTCAGCCATTTCGTCCGGTATTCGGTGTGGATGAACCGGGCGGCCTCGGGGACGTTCCTGGCCTCCATCTTCTCGCCGTCCCAGTCCAGGCTCTGTCCGGCACGGACTGCCGACCACGCCCGCCAGGCCGATCTCGGTGAGCTTGCCGCCGGTGTCGAAGTCGGAGAAGGTCTGGCCCTCGCCGCGGCAGGCGTCGAGCCATTCCCGGCCATGGTCTTCGTTGCGCGGGAGAGTCTGCGGAATGTCCTTGGTGGCCTCGTGGTGGAGCACATCCTTCAGGCGGGGCTCGCCTTGCAGGCGGATCAGGCCGCCGGTGTTCCAGTGGCTGGTGTAGATGCAGCCCTTCTCGCCGACGATCAGCACGCCGTCGGGCGCCTTGTCCTCGTAGACTTCGGTCAGCGGCTGGAGCACCTCGGCCGGAGGCGTGCCGTTTCCCTGCCAGTACAGCGTAACCGGCACGAGGCTGCCGCGCGCGGGGAAATGGAACTCGATCGCGGCCTTGTCGGCGATCTGCTTGCCGTCCTGCATGTTGACGACGATCTTCTCGGGATAGCCCAGGTCGAGCGCCCGCATGGGCAGATTGATGGCGTGACAGCAGAAGTCGGCCAGGCCGCCGTTGCCGAAGTCGAACCAGTTTCGCCACCGGAAGGGATGATAGACCTCTTTCTTGAACGGGCGCATGGCCGACGGCCCGACCCACAGATCCCAGTTGAAGCCTGCCGGAACGGGATCTTCGCCCTCCGCGCTGCCTTCGTTGGCGGTGACGCCGATGCCCCACTGGTAGATCTCGCGGATCTGGCCCAGCGCGCCGGCCTGGATGATCTCCGTGCAGCGGCGGAGCGAATCGCTGGCACTGCCCTGGTTGCCCATCTGGGTGACGACGTTCGCACGTGCGCGACAGCTCGCGGAGTTCGCGGGCTTCGGCCACGCTGTGCGTCAGCGGCTTCTCGCAGTAGACGTGCTTGCCCGCTTTCATGAACGCCTTGCACAAGGGGGCGTGCCAGTGGTCGGGCGTGCCGACCAGTACGGCGTCGAAGCTTGACGCGTCGTCGAGCAGCCGGCGATAGTCTTCGTAGGCCTTGGCATCCTTGGTCGCCTCGCCGCCGGGTTGCAGGGCATCGGCCCGGGCCTTGTCGATCATCTCCGGATCCGGATCGCACAGGGCCACGAGATTGGCGCCGTTGGAGAGCAGGCCTCTCATCACGCCGCGTCCTTGCCCGCCGCAGCCGACCAGGGCGAGGTTCAGCTTGCTGTTGGCGGCCGTGGAGCCGGCCGCGGCGCCCGACAGGATCAGCGGCCGACTCGAACGCCGCCGCCCCCAGAGCCGCCGCGGAGATCTTGAGGAAACCGACGCCGCGAGGACCGAATTCGTCCTGTGGACACAGACTTTACCTGACGCGCTCTCATCGTCGTTCTCCCCGTTGATATTTCGTGTTGGCAGTGGATTGGGACGCTTCCCGCAACGGTGACACTCTCACCAGCCCATTTTGCCCGAAGTTGGGGCGGGCCGCAATCGCCGCAGCTGGCGGAACGCGAGACATGCTGGCGCACAGGCTCGCTATGGCGGCAAGCCGCCCAGGGAACAGGCGGCCGTGACTTTCACTCAGTGACTCCGTCCTGCCGACGATGCCGCGTGTCGCCAAGCTTGGCTCGTGAACTGGCGGTGTGTGCACTTGACAGCAGGTGACGACGGGATTATCAGGGAGAACAGCCGCAGTGTTTACCGTCCAACCCCCTGCTTTCGCCTTGTACTGTTGATTCTCGCCAGCATTCAGGTCGATATGATTCACCCGTTTCTCTGTTACCTTGGTATTATCTTCTCCTTTACGCTGTCGCTCGCTCTGTTCATTTCCGGCACACTGGACGTAGAGAAGTTTTTCTACTGCGCCTATTGTTTTGCTGATTGCCTTCTATACCGTTCATGCCATCGCCACCGACAAGCAGACATATCTGAAGAGGAGTTTTCGGCAATCCGTTTTGACCAGCACGGGCAAGTACTTCTTCTGGGGATGCGTTCTCTTGGCCGTTATCGGCTTGTACCATTTCCATCCCGGCTACCGATCGCTGACGCCGAATACGCAGGTCTTCTTCAGACATTTTTTCTATGTTTTTGTCGTGTGCGGATGGCCCTACTTTTTCCTCGCCCATCAATGCCGGTATCGCGTGGCGACTGTCATGGCGGACAGTTACATTACGAGTGCTCTGCTGCTCCGCTGCCTGAAGAGAAGACAATTTCATCGTTTCAAGCGGAGACTCTCGACAAGGCAAACGAAACGCATGCTGCTCTCGGCGGCTCTGAGAGTGCACTTCATACCTATCATGGTCGAACAGGTGTATACCGGCACCGCGACGTTTACGATGCAGGCGCAGGCTCAGACCTACTCCATCGTGCTGATGCTCACGACGTTGGGATGGCTCATCGATTCCAACAATGCCAGTATTGGGTATTTCTGGGAATCTCCGTTTACGAAAGCTTGCTTTCGTGAGATGGACCCGCACCCGAGTCACTGGGTTGTGACACTTGCGTGCTATGTTCCGTTCATCTACTTCATGAGCGCGTTCGTCGTGGAATTCCCCCAATTGCCCGAGTACGCGGAAAGGATGTTTACTCACACCCGGGTGAATACCGCCATTGATATCGTGATGGTCACGACGCTGCTGTTATACGCGGCCAGCGGGAGTTCGTTGGCGTTTTCGTTTTCCAATCTTTCCTACAAGACAATCCAAACCAAAGGCCCCTACCGCCTGATTCGGCATCCGTCCATTACCTTCAAGATCATCTGGTTTACGTTGGCGTTTTATCGTTTTGCCCCCGCGTATACGATAGGCTGGTTTCTCTGCTATCTGTCATGGATGGCAATCTATATTTGCAGGGCTTTCGTCGAAGAGAGCTTTCTGCGTCGATTTCCAGACTACCAGGCATACATGCAACAGACGAAGTACCGCTTCATTCCCGGTATCGTGTGACCGTATCCTGTTTTCCGCGTTTTCCAGGAGTTTCCTGTGCGCCAGCAATTCATGACACCGCTGATACTGATCATGCATGTTCTCCTGGCAGTCCCCTGTATAGCTCAGCAGGCATCGCAGCAGCGGCCGCCGGAATATTCCTCGGTCGAAGTGCGGGAGGACGGTTCCATGACTTTCCGGATAGGGGCTCCTCAGGCAACGACAGTCCGACTGTCTGGCAGCGATCTGCCGAGCACGAGTCCCTTCAGTCCCGGCGCGGAAATGGCGCAATCGGAAAACGGCGTGTGGGAGAACAGCGTTGAGCCGGTTGCGAAAACCGAGAACCAGATCGAGCCGGTGACCTTTACGACTCAGGACGACCATCGAAACATGATGGAGCAATTGGGGATTACAAAGCTACGTCCTGGTCCGAGTGGTAATGAACAGGATCCGCATCATGCCAACTACGACGAGTCGCTTGCGAATCCGTTTCCGGATCTTCCGGAGGTTCTGACCTTGAAAGATGGAACACCTGTGACAAGCGCCGAAGACTGGTGGCAGAAACGACGCCCAGAGATCGTTGAGGACTTTGAGCGGGAGGTCGTGGGACGGGTTCCGGCGAAAGTCCCCGATGTCACCTGGGAAGTAGCCGAGACGCGAGACGCTCGGATCGGAGAGATCGATGTCACTGAAAAACACCTGATTGGCAGAGTCGACAACTCGGCTTGTCCGTCCATTGAAGTCAAGATCTCCATGTCGCTGACAGTTCCCAAAAGTGCGAAGGAGCCCGTGCCGGTGCTGATGATGTTCGGCTGGACTCCGTTTGATCCGCTTCCTCAGTTCGGACCTCCAGGCGGCCGTCGTCCCCAGCGGTCGAATCCTGGACAACCATCTCCGAAAACTCCGAGAGCTCCGGCGGGACCACCTGGCGGTTTTCGCCCGCCGGGACCAACCAGCCAGCAACTGTTGATCGAAGCCGGCTGGGGATACGCCCTGCTCAATCCCGGCAGTGTTCAACCCGACAACGGGGCAGGTCTAACGCGGGGGATCATTGGACTAACGAATCTGGGACAGCCCCGCAAACCTGACGACTGGGGCGCGCTGCGGGCCTGGGCCTGGGGTGCCTCGCGGGGGTTTGATTACCTGACGCGAGAGCCGGCAGTCGATGCCTCGCGAATTGGCATTGAGGGAGTGTCCCGCTATGGCAAAGCAGCTCTGGTCACCATGGCGTTCGACACGCGATTTGCCATGGCACTGGTGGGATCGTCCGGTGAGGGAGGCGCTAAACTGCATCGCCGTAATTTTGGCGAAGCCGTCGAGAACCTGACGGGCTCTGGAGAATACCATTGGATGGCAGGCAACTTCCTGAAGTATGGGACGGCCGAATCGAGCTTCGGCGCGAAGAACGCCAACGATATTCCAGTCGATGCGCATCAGCTCATTGCCTTGTGCGCTCCGCGGCTGACATTCATCAGCTATGGCATCCCGGAACGCGGTGATGCGAAATGGCTGGACCAACAGGGTAGTTACATGGCTGCGATCGCAGCGGGACCGGTTTTCCTGCTGCTGGGTCAGCGGGACTTGGGACGATCGCACGACTACAAGTCCGAGAAGATGCCGGCGGTGAATGTGGGGCTCGTGGATGGCGAACTGGCCTGGCGTCAGCACGATGGAGGGCACACTGATGGCCCCAACATGCCTCATTTCATTGAATGGGCCAATCGACGATTTCTGGCAAGGGCTGAGGCACACTAGGCGGGGGCCGCCACGGGTGGAACCCTGATCTTCACGCCGCGCAAGTCCGTGGAGGTCGCCAGGACAGCGCCGTCATCGACTCGGGCCGAGTGCTCCACCCGATTAGGGCATGCGATTGAGCTTGTTTCGGTTGGATAAATTAACCTGACTTGGGGCGATTATGCCGATCATAGCGACGATGCGGGGTCGCCGACACGACTGCCACAATCCTGGAAGGGCCTGTTGCTGATTTTCATGTTTGATTTGCCTGTCGGGTCGACCGGAGGGCAAACACATGATCAGAGAGGAGCACATGACGCCGCGTGCCGATCCAAGGGTGGACACGCCGTTGCGGCACACTGTAGTTCCGCAACGCAAATGGCAACTTGCCGCGTTCCTGGCCATCATCTTGTGGGGGTGGCACGCGCCTTTGCTGGCTCAATCCCCGCTTTCACCGGGCGACGCCAAGGCCATCGATCAAGGGCCGCGACAGTCGGACGCCGAGATCCAGTGGTGGCGATTGTCGGAGGTGCAGGACGCGGGAGCGTCAACCCCGGTTGAGTCGTCCAAGCTCGAGCCCAATCCAGCGAATACAGCGTTCAGTTCGGCTGCCGACGGAGAACTCGAAGACCTGAAGATGCGTTTGGAGGTTCTGGAAAAGGAGCTGAGCTCAGAGAAAATCCGACAAGCCGTCGGACAAGGGTAGGATTGACGTGTCGAACGAGAAATGGACCGTCAAGCTTGGCGGACACGTGCAGATGGACTATATCACGTGGCCGCATGCCGACCCGGCTATCGTCGGCGCTGAGAACTACTTCAGTTTCCGCCGACTTCGGCTAGTCGCTGACGGCACCGGGTACGGCAAATTCGACTTTCGACTCCAGATGACTCTGGAACCCGGACTCGGCGCCGACGAAAACCAGTATGCGTCCCCGGACGTCAAAGACGCCTACCTTTCAATGAACGACATTCCCTGGATCGGACGCGTTCGCATCGGCAACTTTTTCGTTCCCTTCAGCCTGGAACAGGTAACGAACGACACGAACAACATTTTCAACGAGCGTTCCATCCCCACGCAGGGCATTTTCTCGGTCGATCGAGAGGTCGGCATTGCGTTCTACAACTGCACTTCCGGTCAGAACTTTACTTGGACCGTCGGGCTCTTCTTCGATGACATCAATGAGACAATCAAGACTCGCATTGACAACAACCAAGGGTATCGGTTGAGTGGTCGAGCCACCTGGTTGCCGTATTATGACGAACCGTCGAACGGACGCTATCTGATTCACACGGGTGCGGGAATCCTGTACACCGACGATTACGACGACCGAGTTCGCTTTCGTACCCGACCGCAGGTGCAGCGCGGACCGATTCTGATCGACAGTGGAAGTCTCGTGGCCGGCACATACACGACAGCGAACCTCGAATTGGCCCTTGTCTGGGGGCCGGTGACGCTGCAGAACGAGGCGTTTCTTTGCAGCGTCAACAGGACCTCGGGAGGGACGGCCCAAGTCGGCGGCGCCTATTCGCATCTGAGCTATTTTTTGACTGGCGAGAATCGGATATTCGAGCGATTCGGCCAACACGGCGCCCAGTTCGGTCGAAACAAGCCGTTCACGAATTTCTTCTTGGTTCCCGACTGCGTGGGGTGGGGTGCCTGGGAAGCCAAGGCACGCTGGTCCAATCTCGACCTGGCCAACACGAATCGCGGGCAGTACAACGATCTGACGGTCGGCTTCAACTGGTACTGGTCCGACCGCACCCGGATCATGTTTGATTGGATTCATCCAGTGACTACCAGCCAGACTGTGTTCGGCGCAACGGAGTCGGATTTGTTCGCCATGCGATTCGACTTTAATTGGTAGATCATGCAGCTTGATCGGTGCACTCTGGGTGTGAAACGACTTACTCAATTAGCTGAACGTAAGTCGCAGCCATCGGAAATCGCCGCCGATTTCGTCCGTTCAGCCGACGGCATCCCCCCGACGCTCAGAAATTCTGGCGGCCCACTGCTTGACACGGCCCCCTTCGATGGACGAGGATCCGGCTAGGTTCCGTGCGTGCCGCACTCGGCCCGGCGAAAGGAACTCGCGATATCCCCCCTTCCTTGCCAGCCAAGCCACCTCAAGGAGAAGAACCATGCCCAACAAGTCGACATTCTCGCGTCGGCGATTTCTCAAGACGGCGGCCGGAGTCGGCGCTGTGGCGGCCGTGCCGTATTTCGTCCCAGCCTCTGCGCTCGGCAAGGGTGGCGCGGTGCCGCCGAGCGAGAGGATTGTCGTCGGTGGCATTGGTATTCAGCATCGTGGCATGCACGATCTGCAGTGGATCATGGATCGTGCGGACGTGCAGTTCGTGGCCATCTGCGACCTGCAGAAGAAGCAGCGATTAGCGGTCAAGGACTTCGTCGACAATCGCTATGGGACGAAGGACTGCGCCATGTACCCGGAGATCAACGGGTTCCTGGAAGCGCGACCGGACATCGACGCCGTGCTGGTCGCCACGGGGGACCACTGGCACGCGTTGGCCTCGATTCTGGCCATGCGGGCCGGAAAGGACGTCTACACCGAGAAGCCCTCGTGCATGACGATTGCCGAGGGGCGAGCGGTGGTGGAGACAGCTCGTCGCTATGGCCGCGTCTATCAGACCGGCACGCAGCGACTGAGCGAGCCCCACCATGTGTTCTGCATTGAGATGGCGCGGACCGGCCGCCTGGGAAAGGTCCACACGGCTTACGCCCACATCGCCCCCTGGGACGCGGCCGAAATGCGTCACGATTGGCTGCCCGCCGTCGACGAGCCGCCCCAGGATGAAGTGGACTGGAACGCCTGGCTGGGCTCATGTCCCTGGCGGCCTTACAACCCCAGTTACGTGGCCGGCGGGTGGCGGGGCCATTATGACTTCCACACCAGCTGTATCGGCGAATGGGGAGCACACACCTTCGCCCAGGCCCAGGCCGGCTTGGATTGCGGCGAGTCGTCACCTGTTGAGTACGAATACGTGGCCAATGACAGCGGCGACGAGATGGTCACTCATTTCGCGAATGGCGCACGGATGATCCTCTCACGCGGGAACAAGCACTGGCACGGTTCCTGCGGCGAGCGGTTCGACGGCAGCGAGGGTTGGGTGGCGGCCGCCGACGGCTATGCCATACCCGACGTGTCCTCGCCAGCCCTGTTGAGCGAGTACAATCGCGTCATCGGTCAGTACGTCGCCCGCACTGGCCGATCGCTGGACCACATGCAGAATTTCGTCGACTGCGTCCGGAGCCGCGAAAGAACGGTGGCCAACCCCGAGGTCATGCACCACAGCATGACCACGGTCCACGCGGCCAATATCTGCATGTGGCTCAGGCGAAGCCTCAAATTCGACCCGGTCAAGGAGGAGTTCGTGGGGGACGAAGAGGCCAACCGTCTCCGAGCGCGAGCCATGCGGGAACCATACGTGTATTAATCGTCGAGTGCTGCGAGCTGGCTGGTCGCACCTGTGCTTGCTTACCGTCAAGGAGAATTCGCCACCATGTGGAAGACCCCAACGCGAAAACATCTGGTTCTGGCCGCGGCCCTGCTGGCTAACATCGCGGCTTACGCGCCGGCTCAGGAAGCCGAACTGCTCGCGGTGCTCCGCTCGGACGCGACGATTCAAGAAAAATCTGCTGCCTGCCGACAGCTGGCTCGCATCGCGACCAAGGAAGCGGTTCCCGCGCTGGCCGCGCTGCTGGGCGACGAGAAACTCTCGCACATGGCACGCTATGCCCTGGAAACCATCCCCGACCCCTCGGCCGACGACGCCTTGCGGGAAGCCCTCGGCAAGGTCCAGGGCTCGCCGCGGCTGGGTGTGATCGGCAGTCTGGGCGCGAGAGGCGATATTCAGGCCGTGGGTGCTCTGGCCGAACTGCTCACAGGGACCGATGCCGACGCCGCGCAGGCTGCGGCACGTGCGCTCGGCTGTATCGGCACAGCGGCCGCCGCCCAGGCGCTGGAGGACGTGCTGCCGGCCGCCTCGGGCCGCCATCAACTGGCGGTCTGCGAAGGCCTTTTCCGGTGTGCCGAAGCATTGGCGTTGGGCGGCCAAGCGGCGTCTGCGCAAGCCGTCTATGATCGCCTGCGCGGCTTGGCGGATGCACCGCCACAGGTCCGCGCAGCGGCTCTTCGGGGCGCGATCCTCGTCCGCGGCAAGGACGGCGTTCCACTCCTCCTGGAAGCCATCCATGGTTCCGACTACGCGCTGGCCGCCGCAGCCGTCCGATCGGCCATGGAATTGCCCGGCCCGGAGATCACCGCAGCGCTCGCCGCCGAATTACCCAAGGCGTCGGCAGAGCGGCAGGGCCTGCTGATCCTGGCGCTGGCCGACCGCGGCGAGCCCCAGGTATTGCCCGCCGTACTCCAGGCAGCTCAGAGCAGCGATGGGCAGCTGCGTATCCTCGCACTCCGCACCCTGAAGCGTGTGGGGGACGCCTCCTCTGTTCCCGCGTTGCTCGATGCGGCGGCGGATGACAACGCCGAGGTGTCGCGAACCGCGTTGGAATCGCTCGAAAGCCTCCAAGACGAGGCGGTCGACGATCAGATTGCCCAGCGACTGTCACAGGCCCAGGGGAAGACGCGACTCGTGCTCATCGAGGTGGCCACTCGGCGGGGTTCGACCGCCGCAGCTGCGGCCATTTGGCTGGCCGCCGATGACGCCGATCCCGCGGTCCGTGCCGCGGCATTGGCCGGCCTAGGCGCCGTGATCGACACGGCCGACCTGCCCAAGCTCATCACACGACTGGCCAGCACGAAGCAAGAGCAGGAGGTGGTCGCCCTGGACAAGGCATTGCGCGAGGTCTGCCTGCGTGCGGCGGATCGGGAGGGCGTCGCTGCCCAGCTTGCCGCTGCGATCTCCACGGCAGACGGTCCGGTACAGGCCAGGATTCTGGAGACGCTCGACGCCATCGGCGGAGCAACGTCGCTGGAAGCCGTCGCCGCGGCCGCCCGATCCAACGACGAGGAACTTCGTGACGCGGCCTTCCGAGTGCTGGGACAGTGGCATTCGATCGACGCCGCGCCCCTCCTGCTCGATCTCCACAAGGGGGTGAGCGACGAACGGCTCAAGAGCCGCGCTATTCGCGCCTACATCCGCCTTGCCCGGCAATTCGACATGCCCGCCGACCGCCGGGCGGCAATGTGCCGAACGGCCTTGGAAACGGCCGAACGGGACGCAGACAAGCGACTGGTGCTGGAGGTGCTCCTGCGGTATCCCAGTGACGAGATGCAAACGATTGCCCTCGAAGCGGCCAACTTACCCGCCCTCAAGGACGAGGCACTGTTGGTGGTGACGGGTATGGCCGGCGACGAAGCCAGCCGGACCGAACTCGGCAAAGCTCTGGCTCAAGCCGGTCACCAGAAAGTGCAACTGGAGATCATCCAAGCCGAATACGGTGCGGGCGAGCAAACGAAGGACGTCACAGCGATCCTCCGCCAACACGCCAAGAATTTTCGCATCATCTTCCTGCCCAGCGCAAGCTACAACGAAAGTTTTGGCGGCGATCCGGCTGCCGGCATCGTGAAGCAACTGAAAATTAAGTACCGGATCGACGGCAAGGAAGGAGAGACCTCGCTCAACGAGAACGCCACGGTGGTGCTGCCGATGCCAAAATAGCGTGCAGCGAGGTGCCCCCCCGGGTGAACACATGGCATCACCTCCGGTCAGAGAAAGAAGCCAGGTTCTCGTGCCTGTCGATCAGCTCCGTTTGCGTTTCGGAGATTTGGGGCGACATTGGGCGCATATACCGATGAAGTGCACCGAGAAGTCTTGGATGTCGAAGCCGTGCTTTTCGGTCAGCGACAGGTTCAGCTCGTCGATGGTGGAATTCTCGACGTCAATCACCGTGTGGCAGACGGTGCACACCAAATGATGGTGCCGATGAATCTTCCCGTCAAACCGCGCGCTCGCGCCGGGATGATGCAACTGCCGAATAAGGCCCATGCCGACGAGCGTTTCCAAGACGCGGTACACCGTGGTGCGCGACAACTCAGGAATCTTCTTCCTGACAATAGCGTGGACCTGGTCCGCCGTCGGATGGTCGTCCTGCTGCAACACGGCCTTCAAGATGGCTCGCCGCTGCACCGTCACCGGCAGCCCGCGCGCGCGACACACAGACTCGAATTCGCGTAACCGGTTCTCGATCTCGTCGGGTGTCATGGTCGCATTAGATAGTACAAAGTATCAACTGATACATGTCACCACTTAAACACATCGGCAGGCGGCTGTCAAGGTCGGAAGGGGCGTCTGCTCATTTTTCACTCTCTACCTTCTACTCCGCAACATACGTGATGTCGTCGACGTAAAACGTGACAGGTGCGCCGTGGGCAGCGACGGTCCAACCGAATGCGGTCTTGAGGCGCGATAGATCTCGCCCGGCGACTTCCAGTCTCAGTCTCTTCCACTCCTTCGTGAGTCGGACATCATTGAGCTCCACTTTGCACGAATCCCTGTACGGAGCGACAAACCACCGCTGCGACTCGCCGCACACCGCCGACTCCCCTCACATCAGCCTTGCTGTTTGCACGAACTGGCCAAGCCTCCCGTTGCAGGCTACGGTGACGTGAGAGTGTCACAGTGTGGCTGGGCACGCCGTGGCCGCGTGGGCACTCGACTTGCCGGCGCCACCTGCCACGGCTATTTTCCGGTCAATTCCAGCGGCGAATCGTGTGGGAATTCCAGGTATTTTACTACGCCATCCCGCCAATAGTGGACTTTGACCTTTAGCGTCTTCTCTGCGGCGGGTGCCATGTCGCCGAACAGTTCGGCGTAGGGGCCAAGCGGCGTAACGAGGCGGTTACGATATTTCGCCTGCACCTGTTCCGTCACGTCGGTTTGAGTGGCGGCCTGCTGCACGTTGGTGTACGCCCGGACTTTCAGGGCGGTCGCGTCGCAGACATGGGCACCGGCGTTGTGCAGGACGAAGTCAAGATGCGCGCCAACGGAGCCGGGGGGAGACGCAGCACGAACTCGGCGGTGCCGCACTTGCCGACCGCGAGATCCCTGGTGTTGAAGGTGCCGAGGAGATCATGCCGCGTGCTGTCGTTCCAGCGGATGACGCGCAGTTCGACGCCGGTGCCCAGATTCGAGAACAGCGTGCCGCAGAGCGTCACGTCCATCTGTTGCACGTCGGCCGAAGGGGTCCACCGGAACACGTTGTAGCGCGCGGTGTCGGAAAGCGGGTGCGTGTAAAGAAACTCGTTCCGCTCGGCGGCGGACAGCACCTGGTCGAACATCTGTTCGGTGTAGTGAATCCGCCAAGCGACGTCCTGCCGATCGCTGGGGGCGTAGTCCGACACGAAGCCGAGCTCATCGCCCTGATTCTCCAGGGCGTAGGCGTAACCGAGCGGCGAGCCAAACGCTTTGTATTGCGAGTTCAACTGCTTCACATCGCCGGCCGCCGCGGTCGACAACAGTCCGCCGTTGGAGCAATTGAAATACTCCCAACGCCCGTGCGTGGCGTCGGGAAATGCCGCCTTCACACCGGTCTTGCCGTCCGGGTTAACGTAGTCCGCGGCCAAATCCGCGACGACGTCACCGCGAATTTCGAATATCGCTTCGAGTTCCCCCGTCGCCTTCGGCCCGTAGAACGCCTTCAGCACGTGGGCGTTGACAAACTCGTTCGGCCGCGACACGATTTCGTCGTCCATCAACCGCACCGGCGACGTGTCCTGAAGGTTCGGCACACGGAAATAGACATCCTGGCCACTTGGGTCGATGAACTCGGTCAGCGTGACATCGACCGTGTCGCCGGTGCAATCCGGATTCAGCCACGCTTTCGCGACGACCTTCAATCCACTCGGCCGAATCGAGTCATCCGGTACCGGTTCGCCGATGGAGGCAGGGTCGATGACGAGATTCCGCGGTTCGGGGCACTTCACGAACGTTTCGGCGTTCTGGTCCTTGCCGATACAATACACAATCGGACCACGCAGGAGGACCACGTGGCCGTCCTGTACCGCTCGCCCTCGCAGCAGTCGCCACGCCATCGGCATCGAGATGTTCACGACATCGCCGTCCTTCCAGGTCCGGTTCAGCACATAACACCCAAGTTCCTGCTTCCGCGGGTCAATCGTGACCGGGAGGTCGTCGTTCACGCGCAGCGTGATTTTCTCGCACCACTGCGGCGTGCGGAACTGAAACGCGAACGCTACCGGTTGTTGGTTCTCGGTCGCGAACGTCAGTTTCACATCGCCGTCGTTCGGGTAGGCGGTTTCCTGCAGAATCGTGACCGACTTACCGTTCACGTCGAACGTTTTGTTCGAACTGGTGAACAGATTCAACGCCACGCCCCCCTCCGGTGTGCGGTAATACACCTTTTGCGGCAACTCAGCCACCGCCCGGCGATAATTCCCACAGCAGCAGAACGAGTCGCGGGTGTCGTACGTGCGATCACCGGTGAAGGGGGTGAAGTAGCGAATCCAGCGCCCGTCGGGCGAGTTGGCCGCGAAGAGGGCGTTGTAGATAGTCCGTTCGAGCAGATCGCCATAGCGCATGTCGCCTTCCAACCGCATGAGACTGTCGATCCATCGCAGAACATAGGCTGTGACGCACGATTCGCCGATGGCACCTCGTCCATTCTGGTTGTAGGTAAACTGCTCGCCGTCGGAGCAGGAGCCGGTGACGAGCATCCCCCCCTCGCCCCTCTTGAGCAACTCGTTGCGCATGAGTTGGCTCATGTGCAGGAGATTCTCCTCGCCGGTGAGGCGGTACAGCTCGGTCTGCGCGTAACAGCGTGCGAGCATGACGTACACATGGCGCGGAGGACGGCTGAAATCCTGCTCCCACGTCCGTAGCGACGCAAGTTGGACCTCGCCGTGATGATTCCCGTGCGGCACGTCGGCGGCGAAGTCGAAGTAACGTTTGTCGCCCGTCACGCGATACAGCTCCAACATCCCTTCCGGCAGGCCGGCCGTGCAGATGTCACCGGGGTTGTAGCACGGATTCTGCGGCGTGGGAAACGTCTGGAGGATGTAGTCGCCCATGATTTTCGCGTGGGCCAGCGACTGGGGATTGCCCGTGCAGCGATAATGCCGCACGAACGCCAGGTTGATGTACTCCTGCTCGTGGAGAATCCAGTTGATGTGGTCCTGCCGATTCTCCGGTTCGACGTTCCAGAACCCCAGGTACCCGTCCCTGTCGCGGGACTTCACCAGTTCGTCGATAAGGTACTGCGTCCGTGCGGCGACTTGCGGGTCACCCGTGTAGGCGACGAAGAGGCTGCCGGCGTCAAACACCTTCCCAATGCCGTAATAGACGTATTGTCGGTCGCCGCGGTCCGTACGGTGGCGAAAGTGATTGAGCCACTGACCGTCCAGATCGATCACCATGTAGTGTTGCTGAATCAGGTTCTGGATGCGGCGATCGATTTCTCCACCGAGTTCCTGCTGGTTGAGCGTCACACGGCCGAGGCTGTCCGGCACCCGTGGCTCGACGACATCCAACGTGGCCTGGCTCCACTGGCCGGCCTGAATGGATGCCGCCAGAAACAGGCCGCACAACAGCGAGCAGACCGACATTCTCATGATTGAACTCCGTGGCTGATTACTCAACGCGACCCGCGGCCGCAAACAAACGCGGAAATCTGAAATCCGAATATCGAAAACCTAAAGAAATTCGAAATCCAAAACCCAAGAAAAAAACTCCGCTGCCGGCAAAACCACAGTCCTGGGCCACAAGCAGATTCTCACCATGCAGCATACTCCCGAGTCCTCCGTTGTCCCTTCCTCCCTTCCTCCCTTCCTCCCTTCCTCCCTTCCTCCCTTCCTCCCTTTCCTTTTCTGTCATTCGAATTTGTTTGGGATTTTTCGCATTTCGTGCTTCGGATTTCGGATTTCTTTATCCAAACATGCGTGCACCGTGCGCAGCGGGTACCACGCAAGACTCTAACACTCTGAGACACCCTCGACCGGGCGCGCCGTCAGCGTGCCGCCGCCAGTCACACCACGTTAACTCTTCAGTCCGCTCAGGTCCACCGGGATCGATCGGTTCTCCCTCACCAGTTCCTCCATGGTC
This sequence comes from uncultured Planctomycetota bacterium, assembly GCA_963802295.1. Taxonomy (GTDB): domain Bacteria; phylum Planctomycetota; class Planctomycetia; order Pirellulales; family Pirellulaceae; genus JAJRVM01. The sequence continues at coordinate 901,908 of CAWDIM010000029.1, forward strand.
AAACGCGTTCGACGTGCCGCCGCGTCACGACCAAGTAAGGTGGCCAGCGTACTGCGGATAGACGGATCCAACGTCGGATTCGAGGCGTCTCCGGCTTGTATCGAGTTGTGGAACTGCGCAATATTGCGTACCGCACCGGCACGATACAGGTCCTCGATTTCTCCCCCTTCGTACGCGGCCGCCGCGGCGTTGATCTTTCCTGTGCCAACGTATCCGATCTCCGCGTTCCCCGCTTGGCCATACGCCACGCACCGCACGTCGAAGGTGGAATTCAAGTGGGAACCGACGTGATTCATGAACGTGCCGTCCGCAAACTCAAAGCAGATCGAAAACATGTCGTGACTGTCACCGTGTGGATCGGAGCGCCCGATCCGTGACATACCTGTGGCCGCAACCGGCCTCTGATCACGCAACCAGAGTCCACCATCCACGCCGTGAATGCAGGCGTTGACGTGATAGCCACCCCCCAACGCAATGTCGTTGACCCAAATCAAGTTCCGCAAGCGACTCGCGATGGAATCGGTCAAGGGAGGGTCACTAAACGTCCCGGCCAGATAGTGCGTGCGAACCATCATGATCGGCCCGATCGCCCCGTCGCGAATCCGGCGAACCACCTCCTGGTTGATGGGGTCCGTCGGAATCTGGTAATCGACCAGGAAACAGCGTCCCTGCTCTCCTGCCTGTTTCCCCCAGCGGGCGATTTCCATTGTGCCGGCCACGTCTACCGCCACCGGCTTGGCCATGTAGACGTGTAAGCCGGACTCGACCGCCCGACGCACATGCTCCGGAAAACAGTAGGGGGGCGTCTCCAAGGCGACCGCTTCAACGCCACTTTCCATCAGTGCCTGGTAGCCCGCCAGTCCCGAGAATCGCCGCGCCGGATCGACCTGCAATTGCTCGCCGCTCGCCTGCGCGACTTCGTCGAAATAGTCAGCCACGGCATGGATCTCGTAGCCGCCATGCTGAGCGAACAAGCCGGCAATCCAATGTCCCCGCCCGCCACACCCGACCACGCCCAGCTTGATGCGCGAGTTGGCCGCGGAGCCCCACACCCGCGCGGGCCTCACGATGGCCAACCCCGCAACCCCCCCCCACACCGCTGCCGACTTGAGAAACCTGCGACGGTTGACACGATTCATCGTTCTCTCCCAAAATAGCCTGGTGGGTCCAACGGCACACCTGCAATGCAGCACGGCCGTGTCGCGCTAAGACGCATCGCCGTAGCCGATCGACATACTGCGCCCCCTTCTGCCGCGCGGCGACGCAGTTGCAAAGATGCTATTCTAACCGAGATAATACCCTTTGCGTGAGCGTGGTGATTTTTCCCGTACAAGCCTGGAGTACATGTCGGGAACCGCAGACAAGCAGCATTACTTCCATTGGGGCGGCACCCTGGCGATCATCGTACCTGTCGGTGACAGCGACCGGCGGCGTCACCGGCAAGGCCATGTGGGACCGGACTGCGCTGCTGGGGAGCCTGAGTGAGCACCAACCCTGCTCCGCAAGTGGTGCTTCCGGCCTAGAACGGCATGAACATCACTCCAAAGAGTGTATCACCTTATCCATGTAGAAGGAATCTGGCTCCGGCGTTCGTTGGTTGACGAACGGGCCGGGGCAAGCATATCGCGATGTTCGAATTCCATAGCGAGACGTGCCAGGCCGGCAACTTCCTACAGAATTCGCATCGTCGCCAAGGTCGTCGCCCGGCTGAAATGCCTGTGGGATGCGGAGCGGCGCGTGGAAGTGACAGAAACTTGCCCCGCGGCGGGGAAGTCGGGGGAAGTGGAGAGCGTTGGGTGCTTCATGAACGGAATGAATTCCGTTCTACGTGGGAAGTGGAGAGCGTGGGGTACTTCATGAACGGAATGAATTCCGTTCTACGTGGGAAGTGGAGAGCGTGGGGTACTTCATGAACGGAATGAATTCCGTTCTACTATGTCGATAGTCGATCATCCCAAGAACAAGAACAAGAACACGTCACGGACATCACATGAAACTCATCACCATCCTGTTCTGCCTGTCCGCCGCGGCTAGTTTCGACGATGCCGAGGCCGGCAGCTTGCTGCCGCACGAGTTGCGCTGCGAATACCACACGAACCCGCTCGCGATCGGCACCACGACGCCACGATTCTCCTGGAAAGTCGGCGCCGTGGACCCCGCCGCACGGCACCTGTTCCAGTCGGCATACGAAATCCAGGTCAGCCGCGACGGGGCGTCGTTCGAACGTGACGCGCTTTGGAACAGCGGCAAGGTATCGTCATCCGCGACAGATCAGGTCGAATACGCCGGCGCACCACTCGCTTCTCGAGACCGCTTGACGTGGCGGGTGCGCGTGTGGGACGCCGCAGACGCGGTATCCGAGTGGAGCGAGACAGCGCGCTTTGGCATCGGCTTGCTGAGTGACATAGATTGGTCCGCTCATTGGATCAGTGCGATGGACGATGCGACCTTTACCACCAAGGAAAACGTACAGAATTTCGTCGGTGACCCGCAGCGTGGCACGCTGCACCTCACGCCGGCCAAGGTATTTCGCAAGGAATTCTCCACCGCGCCGATCACCCGGGCGGTAGTGCACGCCACGGCACTCGGCGTCTACAGTCTGGAGATCAACGGCCGCCGGGTTTCAGACGAGCGTCTCGCTCCTGGATGGTCTGCCTATCAGCGCCGGATCCACTCACAGAGTTACGATGTGACCGCCCTGTTGCGTGAAGGAAGAAACGCGATCGGCGCCTCGCTTGCCGACGGCTGGTTTTCCGGTTACGTGGCCTATGGCCTGCTCACCGCGCAGGAAGGCCTCGTGCCAGGCATCGACGGCCGTTACTACTACGGCATTTCGCCGGCGCTGCGGGTGCAACTCGAACTGGAGCGCGCCGATGGCGGTCGCGAGACCGTCATCAGTGATTCCTCCTGGCGAACCGCACTCGGACCGATCACGGAAAGTGACATTTTGATGGGCGAGAGCTATGACGCGCGAAAGGAAATACCGGGTTGGTCGTCGCCCGGCTTGGACGATGCGGATTGGCAGGCGGCGGTGTGCAAGACTGGCAGTCATGCGCAGCTCGTCCCACATCCCGGTGTGCCGGTCAGGCCGATCGAGGAAATCACTCCGATCAGTGTCCGCGAGCACGCTCCCGGCGTGTTCATATTTGATCTGGGCCAGAATATCTCCGGCGTGGTGCGATTGAAGGTGAAAGGAAAGGCTGGCGACAAGGTCACTCTTCGTTACGCGGAAATGCTGCACCAGGACGGCCGACTCAGCACCGAGAACCTTCGCTGCGCCCGCGCGGTGGATACGTACACGTTGAAAGGCGATCCCGCCGGTGAAACATGGACGCCGGAATTCACTTACCACGGCTTCCAGTATGTCGAAGCCGCCGGCATGCCCGGCCCTCCCACCCCGGATGCCATCACCGGCATCGTGCTGCACTCGGACACCCCGCTGCACGGCTCCTTCGAGTGTTCGGACCCGATGCTCAACAAGCTCTATCAGAACATGGTGTGGACGCAGCGGGCGAACTTCTTTGAAATGCCGACCGACTGCCCGCAGCGTGATGAACGCATGGGCTGGACCGGCGACGCCCAGATCTATGTGCGGGCCGCGACATTCAATGCCGATATCGCCGCGTTTTACACCAAGTGGTTGCGGGATCTCAATGACGACCAGTGGGACTACGGCGCCTATCCCGCCTACGCTCCGCGGCCGCTGGCGCGACCCAACGAGCACCACGCCGCCGGCTGGATGGATGCCGGCGTCATCTGCCCGTGGACGATCTGGCAGGTCTACGGCGATACGCGGGTCATCCGCGAGCACTGGCGGAAGATGAACGATTTCATGGATTGGCGTGCCGCCCGCGATCCGCAACTCACGGGAGCCGTCGATGACTGCGGATTCGGCGACTGGCTCTCGCTCGGAGAAGTGAAGACACCGATCCAGTTCATTGATCTTGCCTATCATGCCTACGACGCCAGATTGATGGCGGAAATGGCCGCCGCCATTGGTGACGAGGGGAAAGCCACTCACTATCGCAAGCGTCACGCGCAGGTCATACAGGCCTTTCAACAGGCTTATCTCCGGCCGGACGGCAAGCTCGTCGTGCACAATCAATCCGCTTACGCGATGGCACTCTTTTTCGAACTGCTGCCGGCCGGGGTCCGTGGCGATTCCGCCGGGCACCTGGCGAAACTCGTGCGTGACAACGGCAACAAGATGACCACCGGCTTTCTCGGCACCCGCCCGCTATTGCCCGCCCTGTCGGCCAGCGGCTATCACGACATTTCGGGCATCCTTATTCGGCAACGCGAGTTTCCGAGCTGGGGATATGAGGTGGACAACGGAGCCACCACGATCTGGGAACGCTGGAACTCGTACATCAAGGGGAAGGGCGTCCACGAACCAGCGATGAACTCGTTCTCGCACTACGCCTTCGGTGCGGTCTGTGAATGGATGATGAGCGAACTGGCCGGCATCGACCGCGCCGCGCCTGGTTTCGACCGCATCCGCATCGCCCCGCGTCCCACCGGCGGTATCACCCATGCCTCCGCCTCAACCGGTACGCGCCACGGTCGGCTCGCCTGTTCGTGGAGAATCGAGAACGGCAAGTTCCATGTCACCATGACCGTGCCACCCAACACGATCGCCGATGTGATACTCCCGGTTCGGGGCGCGGTCACCGAATCCGGCAAGGACGCGGCCTCGGCCGCCGGGGTGCTCGAATCAAACGGCAACCGACTCGTTACCGGCTCGGGCACCTACGACTTCAGCGGGGATTTCGAGCAGTAATCCCAGGCGGGATACTGCGCCGTCGATCCGTGCGAGTCGTGTTGGGTGGCGTGGCATTCGAGCCTTGTGCTTTTCGGGCGGCTTTCGCACATTCGGCTGTCGGATTTGAAGCATCGAGATATGCCGCAGTGCCCGTCATCCCTGGGAGCACAGGAAGTGCTCCCGCGGGAACGCGTCGATGGAGATGCCGAAGCTGCTGCGGTGCGCACACGTGCCTGCCTGGCATGGCCCACACGCTTGCACGAGAGGGAAGATCTGTGACTGCACGGCGCCCGTTCGTTACACCCGGAATTGATCGACAAGTGACCGGAGCTGGAGGGCGACGGTGGAGAGTTCGCGACCGCTGGATTCGGTCTGGACGGCCCCTTCGGCTGCTTGCCTGGCCGCCCGATCGACTTGCACAATGATGCGGGCAATTTCCTGACTCGCCGAAGCGGATTCGGAAACGCCCTGGGCCACAGCCTGGGCCGCGGTGGACGAGTGCGTCATGTTCAGGGCGATCTCCTTAGTCGTGATGCTCTGCTCTTCCACGGCGGTGGCGATGATCCGCGACAGTTCGTTGACCTGCCGGATCACATCGCTGATGCCCCCCATTGATTTGACGGCCAGGTTGCTCGAGCCCTGAATCGCCTGGATTCGGTGCCGAATATCCTCGGTGGCACTGGCGGTCTGCTTGGCCAATTCCTTGACCTCGGTGGCGACGACGGCGAAGCCCTTTCCGGCCTCGCCCGCCCGGGCGGCCTCGATGGTGGCGTTCAAGGCCAACAGGTTCGTCTGTTCGGCGATGTCCTGGATGACTTCGATGACTTTGCCGATCTGGTCCGCCGCCGTGCCGAGATCGTGGATTTGCGAGTTGCTGGCTTCGACAAGATGCGAAGCGTCGGCGGCGGCCGACGCGGCTCGCTCGGCACTCTTGGCGACCTCGCTGACACTTGCCGTGAATTCCTCAATCGCCGACGAGATGTTCCGCACATTCGAGGACATCTGCTCCGTGGCGGCCACCATGCTCGTCATACTGGTGGACGTTTCTTCCGCGGCGGCCGCGACCTGGGCCGATTGATCGGTGGTCTGCGCCGCCCCGGCGGCCAATTGCGTCGCCGTCGTAGACAAGCCCGTAGCCGACGAGGCCACAGTGGAGACGTTGCCGGCAATCAACCGGATGATGCTCTGCAGTTTCTCCATGAATTGATTGAAGTATTGGGCCAAGTCGCCGATCTCGTCATGGCTGGCCACCGTCAGCCGCTTGGTCAGATCGCCCTCCCCCTCGGAAATGTCCTTCAGTACGGCGACCGTCTGGCGAATGGGAGAAGTAATGCGGCGTGAGAATAGCATCCAGAGCAGGGGAGATCCGATCAAACAGACGACAAACACGCCGGCCATGATGGTGTTGCCGCGCCGGTTCGTCTGCGCAATCGCGAGTTCCGCGGCCCGAAACTCGTCTTCGTAACTGCCGGCACCAATGATCCAGTCCCAGGGCGCGTAATAGGCAATCCGCACAATCTTCGTGCGTGGAACCGGTTCGCCAGCATTCTGCCAGGGATATCGTTCCTCGGCGATTTCGCCAGGCTTCAGCGTCCGAGCCTTCTGGACGATGTCCTGGATGAACAGTCGTCCGCCTGCATCCTTGGCGTCCCAGATCACTTCGCCATCGCGTTTTCCTTGCTGGGAAACGACGTAGGTCCCTTTTGAATCCAGCACGTAGACGTATCCTGTCTCGCCGACGACGACTTTCATGATCTGCTCACGCAGCGATTTGGCGCTGTTTTCCGGAACACCCGTATACACCATGCCAATGATCGCGCCATCCTGAGCTTTGATCGGTGCGTAAGCCGTGATATACCAGGCGTTGACGACGAATGCCCGCCCCACATACCGCTCGCCCCTGAGTACGGCCCGCACCACCGGGTTCGGTTTTCCGTCAGGCTCGCTGGCTGGAATGAACGTGCCGATCGCGCGTTGGCCGTCGTTGGTTTCGACATTCGTCACGACTCGCAGCATATCGCCCGATTCGTTCATCCGCTGAAACAGGGTGCATGTCCCTCCCACCATCTGTTTGACCTTGTCGACCATGGGCGAAGGTTGTTGTGGACTTGTGTTGGGCGTGACAGGCTCCGTTCCCAAACGCAGGCCGGGCAATTGCACCGTATGTTCCGCCCCCGTCAGTTGATTGCGTGCCGGCCACGTGACATTTTCGCCCGCCAAGGCCACACCGCCCATGACATCCAGTTCGTTGACTGCCACGTTCAGGTCACTCGCGACTTTCTGTTCCAGCACCTCTTGCTGGGTGACGAGTATCGAGTGAATGCCTTCGACGATGTGGTCCAGGTCAGCGTAGGCCAGTCGACTGCATTCACTCTCGGCGGCCCTCTGGCTTCTGACTCCTTGCCACCGGCTAATCGCTCCAAACAGGACCAGCGGTATCGCCGATCCCAACACCCCAAAGAGCATGAGCTTTTTGCCGATCGTCAGGTTGACCATGACCCTTCTCCTCCCATTTGTATTGGCACTGTCCGGCCGAAATCTGCTGGCGAAGTCACTTCGCGACAAGCAAACGGCGGATAAGTCAACCGAAACATAGGCCAAATTTTGGCGTTGATGCGACAACGTCGCCACCAACGCGTCCGCCAACCGGTATCAGGCCGCTGGGAACCGTCCTGACTGGTACGAGCGGCACATGCGGCGCCGGTGCCCCGGCGCCGCGGCGTCCGGACCGCGGACGGCGTTGCCGCACAGCGGGCGAGCCCCGAGATGCGGCAATAGTCGCGGGGGCCAAGCAAGCCCCGCCGGCACGAAATGCGTCACCGACCAAGCAACGTTTCGAGAGCATGGCTGCCGCGGCGATCCTCTCGGACGCACGGAGAAGCGGTGCCGGGAGCAGGGATCAGCCTGGTTCGCCAACTGTCAGGGTGACTGGGGCCACAGACCGTTGATCAGCTCGACGGTGCGGTCGGTCAGTACTTGGCCCCCCTCGGGGCCCACCTGACTGCTCTGAACGACGGCACTATAGCCGCCGCCACGCACTGCTTTCTCGGTGGGAAGGTAGCCGGCACCGTGCACGAGTTGGATCACGAAGGTCTGCAGGGCCCGGCTGCGAGCTTTCATTTGAATGCCATAATCCAGGAACAGTTCAAACGGATTGGTGCAGATGGCCACGTCGCCCAAACGCAAGACGTGGATCTCGGCGTCGTGAGTGAGCGGATCCTGCGCCTGTTTCTGCTGCTCGTAGCGATCGACCACTGCCTGGTGCCAGAGCATGATGCGCTGCTGGGCCGGATCCTTCGACAGCGTCTCGACCTGTGATTTGGCATCGGCCAGTTCCTGGTCGGTCACCAGGCGGACCGGCAGTTTGAGCACCTCGACCTGGTGCACCAAGGGCACATCGGTTCGAATGTCCTGCCGCGCCCCGTCCAGGGCCTCGTCGACGGCCCGCACGATCCGCCGCGCGATCTCTTCCATGCGGCTCAATTTGCGCAGCTCGCGCATGCGGTCCTCAGCTTGTTTGCGGAACATCAAGTGCGGCGATTGGTCGCCCGCCGCGCCGATCCATGCGAGGACCGCCAGACGTTCGCCATGACGCTTGCGGAGCGCGACGCGAATCGGATGCACGAAGTCGGCATCGACAGTCGATTTCCCCTCGACTTCCTGGGCCGTGCAAGCGAAGTTGATGGCCGTCCCCACGAGTTTGTTGTTCTGATCCCAGAAGAAGAGCGTTTCGACGGCGGGGTCTTCATAACCCTCGATGCCACGGAAGTTCGGCACGTTGGTCGCGCCGTACATCTGGGCGGTGCCGTCAGCGTAGACCGCGCGGCGATTGTAGCCCACCACAGCATGCCCCAGTCCCCAGCTCACGGCGCCCACTTGACGATCCTGCCAAGCCTGCACGGCCACTTCGCACACCCGTTCGACGAAAAACTTGGTGTACTCCAGCGGCGGCAGCACATCGCCTTCCGGCAGGTTGTAGAAGCCCTCTTCGAATACCGGGCCGGTGTGTGTGTGCGTGGCGTTGAGGACGAGCTTCCGTGGGTCAACTTCCGGCAATCGCTCGGTCAATGCCTGACGGACCAGCGCGACAACTTCGCTCGGGAGATAACAGACATCGCAGGACACCATGATAACGTGGTCCAGCGACTGCGTGCCTTGACGCGACTCGAGCGCGATGGCTGCCGCCTCGAGCGGCGCATCGACCGTGGAACCGATCCGAGTGTGCATCTGGCCCTGCAACGCGATCGGACGCTCGTGCGTGATGCTCACAACTGCGGTGCCCACGAGCAGATCCGCCGCCACACCTTCGCTCGACCCACTCACGATCATCCACGCCATCAAGATCGCGGCACAGCTGTTCCGATATCGCATGATCCACCTCTGTTGTGCTGAACGCGGCCCGCGGCCGCTATCAAATCTGGAAATTCGAATTCCGTATATCGAAATCCTAACGCGGCCGGCGGCCGCAACCAAACAGGAAATCCGAAATTCCAATCTCGAAAACCTAAACAAACCCAAAATCCAAAACCAAAATCAAGAACCTCCGCTGCCGGCAAAACCACAGTCATGGGCCACCAGCAGATTCTCACCATGCAGCACGCTACCGCGTCCTCCGTCTTCCCTTTCTCCCTTTCTCCCTTTCTCCCTTACTCCCTTTCTCCCTTTCTCCCTTTCTCCCTGTCATTGGAATTTACTGGGTGATTGGCGCTTCGAATTTCGTTTTTTTGGGAAACAGGCATTCACCGTGCGTGCATGTTACAGGCTAACACGCTAAGGCGGTCGGTGGCCGCGTCTGGGGTATCCCAGCGGATGATCCGGAGGTCCTCGACAAACATCACGTAGAGCACCGGCACAACGATCTTAGTCACGAGCGTGGCGGCCAGCAACCCGACGATCTGCACGTAGCACATTGGTTCCCATAACGGCCCGCCCTCGAGGGCCAGCGGGATCAGGCCGCCGACCGTGGCCAGCACGGTGACCAGTACGGGGCGTAGACGCACGAGTGCCGAATCGATCACGGCCCGCCGCAACGGAACGCCCTTCTCCCGCGCATCCTCAATGTAGTCGAACAGCACGATGATGTGACTGACAATCACTCCGGCGAGTGAGGCGATACCTAGAAACGCCATGAAGCCGAACGGCGCCTGGAAGATCAGCAACCCCATCATCCCGGCCGCCAGCCCAAACGGCACGGCCGCGAACACCACCAGCGGCTTGGTGACACTGTTGAACTGCCACACCAGTACCAGGTAGATCGCGGCCAACGAAATTACCAAGGCCCGCGTCAACGAGGCGAACCCTTTCTGCTGCTCGTACTTCTCGCCGCCGAATTCGTACCGATAGTTAGGAGGCCAGGTCTCCTGTGCCCGCCGCAATTGGCGATCGATCTCGCGCACAATCTGGCTCGGCAACACCCCCGGTATCGTGTCGCATTTCACGGTGAGACAGCGCTGGTGGTCCCGCCGGCAGATCTTGGGCGCCACCAATTCCGTCTGGAATCGCGCAATCTGATTGAGCGGTACGCGGTCGTTGGTGATCGAACTGACGGCCGTCAGGTTGATCAGATCCTCGTACCGAGTCCGCTCATCACACCGCAGCCGAAGCGTGATCGGAATCAGCCGGTCATGCTCGCGCAACTGAGTTGGTGAGTAACCCGAAAAACCGGTGTGCACGATCGCGGCGATATCCTGATTCGTAATACCGGTCAGGTTGGCACGATCCGGGTCGATGTTCAGCGAGATCTGGAGCACTTCCGAGTCCCAGTCGTCGTGCAGGTTGTCGGTTCCCGGAATGGTACGCAACAGGTCCTTCGTCCGGCCAGCCAGCGGCGCAACTCCTCCATGCTGTCCCCGAACAGCCGGATCTGGATCGGAACACCCACCGGTGGCCCCGTTTCCAGTTGCTCGATCGTCACGCGCGCCAGGCATTCGGCCGGCAAGCTGCGTTTCAATCGTCGGACCATGTCCTCGGTGATGTCACCGTGCGTGGTGTGCACGAGGATCTGCGCGTAATTGTCGGCACGCTGTTCCGGCACGATCGACAGCCAGAACCGTGGTCCGCCGGCTCCGACGAAGGTCGTGTACGCGCTGATCCGGCCCCCTTCCAGCTGATCGATCCGAGCGATGATCCGTTGCGCCTCGGCGGCCGTCTGGCGAATCGGTGCCCCTTCGGGCAGATAGACGTTGACGGTGAAGACGGAGTGCCGATCGCGTGGGAAGAAGGCGGTGCCGACCAACGGCAGGCAGGCCAAGCAGGCGGCCAGTATCAGCAGGCAAATCCCCAGACTGACGACCTTGTGGTCCAGGCACCATTGTGAAAAGCCGTTGTAGTAGCGCGCGAACGTGCCCCCGCGTCCCCCGTCCGTGAGTCCGGCTTCAAAACCCTGTTGTCCCTTGAGCAAGTAGAACCCCAGCAGCGGCATGAACGTCATGGACACGATGCGGCTGGCCACCAGCGAGGCGGTCACAACCACCGGTAGCGACCAGATGAATTCGCCCGTCTTGCCCGTGACCAGCAGCAACGGCAAGAAAGCCACGCAGTTGGTGAGCGTGGCGAACAGAATGGCGCGGGCGAGTTTCTGCGGACCAAGCCAGGCGGCAATGTCGCGCGGCTGCCCGTGCGCCAGCTCGCGATTGATCGCGTCGCCGGCCACGACCGGGTCGTCCACCAACAGTCCCAGGGCAATGATCAGTGCGGCGATCGACACCTGCTGCAGATCCACTCCCACCAACTGGCACATGCCGAGGGTCAATGCCACGGTCAACGGAATGGAGCAAGCTACCAGCAGTGCACTGCGCCATTCCATGAACAGCAGAGCCACCACGATGACGATCCCGACAGCTTCCAGCAGATTACGGTTGAAGTCGCCGATTTTCTCCCGAATGATCTGGGGTTCGTTGCTGGTCCGTTCAATTTGCAGATCGTCGGGCAGGACTTCCCGCAGCGACACCAAGGCCCGCTCGATGTCCCGGCCAAAGTCGCTGATCTGAACCCCCTTCACCTGCCGGATGGAAAGGGTGATGGCGCGCGACGTCTGCAGATCGTAGGCCGCGGGAGGGAGGCTGCTGGCGGCGGCGTGGCGGTCCATCGCCTGTGAGGGTGGATCGCCCGGCAAACGGCCCGCACGCGGGTGCTGCGAGTCGACCTTGAGCGTGCGGAAGTTCATCACGTTCGGCGGATCTTCGTAGCCGCGCACAATGTCGGCCAGATCGCGCAGGTAGACGGGATAGCCGTTCTGAACATCCATCACGACCTGGCCGATTTCCTGTTCGGACCGGAATTCACCGCTCGGCTGTACCACGAGGTTCTGGTCGGGCAACTCGACGCGACCGCCGGGCAAGTTGATGTTCCGCTGCCGCAACCGCTCGACAATCGATTCCGGACTCAGCCCCCACGCACTGAACCGCCGCCCGCTGTAGTAGAGGTAGATCGCCTCTTCCTGCACGCCGATTTGTGCGACTTTGCCGATGGTGGACGCTTGTTTCAGACGATCCTGAATCAGGTCGGCGAACTGCCGCAGTTCCCGGTAGCTGTAGCGATCGACCGTCCGGTCCGGATGAAAAGAACTGCGCCGCAGGGCGGCGGGGATTTCGGCCAGATCCTGGATCAGCGCGCCGGGCCAGATGTCCGGATGTGCCATCCCGGTGCCGATCGTGTCGCGTTCCCAGGCCAGCAATTCGTGTCGGACTTCCTCCACGCTGCGGCCCGCCGGCAGGTGGAAATCGAGGCAGCCCGTACTCAACGGCTCGACCGTGATGACGTCCTCCGCCAGGCCTTGGGCCAGCAGTCGTTCCCGCAGGTTGTTTCCGATCCACAACACATAGGATCGAGCCACCGTCGTGGGATAGACCAGCACGGCGGTGGCACGACTCGTCTGCAACGCCGGCGGTCGCCGTGCGCGAGCCTCCGCCAACGCCTCCTGAATGCTCTCCGCCCGCCGTTGAATCTCGAAGTCCGAGACCGGCGGACTGCTGATCGTCAGCATGACGGCCGTCGTGTCGCCAAACTCCTTGTCCAACCGCGGCTGCAGCAGTTGGCCGTCCACGCGCGGCAGGTCCGTCATGCTCTGCAGCTTCGTCTGCAGATCTTCCCAAACCGGTTCCGCCTGCCGGATCTCGTCCCGCAGTTCCACGAACACCACCGACAATCCCTCACGACTGATCGACCGCACGCGCTCCACCGAAGGACTCTCGTTGACCTTCTTCTCGATTCGCCGAGTCAATTCCTGCTCGACCTTCTCCGCCCGCGCGCCAGGGTACGGAGTAACCACCACGGCCATTCCCACCGTGATGTCGGGATCGTGCCGCTGAGGCATCGAGACATAGGCAAATGCACCCCAGACCAGCGTGGCGACCAGTGCGGTCCAGGCGATCGGTCGGTGATAAACAAAGAACTGAGCCGTGGTCATGGCCGTACTTCCTCCTCCAGCACCCGCACCACTTGACCGTCGCTCAGTCGCCAGGCGCCGACCACGACCACCACGTCGCCCTCGGCCATCTCCGAAGCAGGACTGGCCGGCACGTGTATCCGGTTGTCATAGACGCCGTCCAGTTCCACGGGGCACTCGCGGACCACCGCGCTGTCGGCCTGGGTGACGACCTTGTAAACCACGAACCCCGGACGGGAGCGTCCCCGCTGAATGGCTGTCATCGGCAGGAGCAGACCCCGCCGGTTTTCCCCCACGCTGGTCGTGACAATCATCCCGGGCCTGAGCTTCCCGGGCTCGTCAATCGTCACCTCCACGAGGAACGTCCGCGTCCGCAGATCGGCCGCCGGCGAGATTTTGCTCACGTGCCCCGTGAACTTCTGTCCGCCCAGCGATTCCGCCACGACCGGCAACTCCTGGCCCAGCTCCAGGTCGCCCACCAGACTATCGGGAACACCGAAGGCCACGCGGACTTTCGCCACATCGATCAGCAGAAACGCGATCTGGGCCGGCGCCACCCGCTCATCCCGCTCCACATATTTTTGAGCCACATAGGCCAGTCCCAATTGCGGTGCGTGCAACGCACAATTGTCCAAGTCATCCTGAGCCTGTTGCTGCTCTATCCGGGCCGCTTCCACGTCTCGCTCCGCACTCACTACCGCCGCATCGGCGGTGATGTGCTGACGCTGCGCGACCTCCAGATTCCCCACGGCCTCTGCCCCCTTCGCGGAAAGCGATTGACGTCGCACAAGCTCCTTGGCAGCCAAGTCCGCATCCGCCACCGCCGCCACATGCTGACTCTCGGCTTTCGCCAGGTTCTCTCGCGCCGCGTTCAACTTGCGGCGATAATCGGCGTCATCGAGCCGCGCCAGCACGGTCGCCGGCGGCACCACGTCCCCCACCTGCACATCGCGCCCCCCAACCGCTCCGGCCGGCGTCACCTGATACAACTCCCGTACCGTACCGGCCACCTTGAAGGACAAGTCCACCTTCTGCAGTTCCTTGACGGTCGCACTGTATCGCATCTCCGTCGCGAAGTCCTGCGGCTTGACCGTCGTCACCTGGACCGCAATAGGTAACCGCTCGTCCATCACCGCCGGTCGACACCCCGACACGGCGGCAGCCACCAGCCACAACGCGAACACACTCCGACCAAATGGCCGCACACCTCTCCCACCGCATCGAGTCCACCACCCACAAGCGAGTACTGAGTGACTGCGGAGAAATCGCAGTGCCAGCCGCCGCGTCTTCATCAGTTGCCACATCTTGCCGTTCCTGGTGGGACCGCCGTCCCGCATGTACCCCGTGACTGATCACAGCTCCCAACGCGTCGCACAACGTCTGTCACCCCGTGTCGTCCCGAGCAGGAGATGCCCTGAGAATTCCATGGCGGAAGACCTCGCACACCGTGTGGAGGACTTCGGCCAGCGATACATTGGCCGTGATCAAGGCCGGATTCTCGATCAGACCGATCACCGACGACCAGAACACCGCTCGTAAGACGTCCGGATGCAGGTCGTCACGCAGTGATCCGTCCCGCTGAGCAGCCTCGAGAGACTGTTGCAGCAGGCGATCCACGGCCGCTTCACGCGTCGTGCGGAACTCGGCATAAACAGCCGGATAGAGACGGCTGATTTCCTCCAATCGCACAAGCCACTCGCCCTGAGGAAGTGCTCCCAGTTCGTCTCCCAAACGGATCAGTCGCTCGTCCATGTCGCGCATCGACCCGGGCGGCCCCCCTGTGGCCGCCCGCTCAAACGCTCCGGCAATCCGTACGCAAACGGCACGCACCAACCCCTGCTTGTCGCCAAAATAGCGGTAGACGGTGACTCGCGTGACCCCCGCCTGGTGGGCCACGGCCGCCAGATCGGTCTTCTTCACGCCCTGTCGGGCGATCAGTTCCGAAGCGGCTAACAAAATCCGGTCCGCAGTAACGTCGGTGTTCATGATACAAAACATACTCATTTTGTATCATTCGTCAATACCGGGTCGCGACTTGAGCTGGGTCGGGCCGTATCTTGTCCGACGCTTGACGATTGGTTCAGTATTTGCAAGTTGACCCGCGTCGGTGGGAGTCCTGGGGCCGGAAACGCAGCGCGGGCATAGTGACCGTTTCCCGCCGGACCGCTACATTCAACGGGAGACGACCGGCGGGATGCGAAACGGACCGGCGGGCAAGTGCGGAGCGGCAGCAATGTCTTCAGAAGGTTTGGCGGCCTTACGAATTGAGCGATCACGGCGGCGGCGAAGAGTATCCCCCTGGGTGTGGGTCATTCTGGTGGTCGTTTTTGCGGTGGCGGTTCTCTCGCCGCGTCTGATGCGGGGGCTGCAGGTGGCAGAAGTCAGTGTGGCGACGGCGGTGCGGATCTCGGCCGCCACGGGCGAAGTACTCGACGGCAGTCCCGACCTGACGGCCGCCGGCTATGTGGTCGCCGACCGGCAATCGGTACTTGCCACGAAGTTCACCGGGCGGCTCGCCAAGCTGAACGTAGCGGAGGCGGAGTTTGTCAAGGAGGGCGACATCGTCGCCGAGCTGGATCACACGGAGTTGGATGCGACGATTGCCCAGGCGGACGCTGAAGTAGCCGAAGCGGTGGCCGAAGTGCATCGTTTGACGAAGCTCGCCGAACAGGCCGAAGCCGAGTTGGCGGCTGCCCAGTCGCCGCTGGAAACGCTCGCGGCTGAGAACAAGCAGTACGAGATCTTGTTGGCCGACGCCCAGCGTCGCCTGGAGCGTGACGCGAAGCTCGTGACGAATCGCGCGGTCGGCCAGTCCGAAGTGGATGACCGTCGCACGGAAGTATTGGGGATGGAGGCCAAGATCGGCTGGACGCTGCAGCGTCGGCGTGAGGCAGAGCGGAAGATCGCCGTGGCCGAAACGCAGGCGGCCGTGGCGCGCGCGGCGGTCGGTTCGGCCGAAGCGCGACAGTTTACTGCGGCCGCGCGGGTCAAGGTGCTGGAGAGTCAGCGTGCCGAGTCCTTTATCCGTTCGCCCTTTGACGGCATGGTGACCGAGAAGGCCGCGGAGGTCGGCGAGATTGTGGCCCCCATCAGCATTGGCGGGTCCATGGCCCGCGGCTCCATTGTGACGATCGCCGACTGGGCCTCGCTGCAGGCCGAAGTGGACGTGGCGGAAGCGCACTTGGGGGGCGTCAAGCCCGGGCAACGTGCGGCGATCACGGTGGACGCCGTCCCCGGCCAGGTGTTTCCCGGGAAAGTGTGCCGCATCCTGCCCCGCGCGGACCGCAGCAAGGCGACGGTGAAGGTGCGCGTCGATTTCCTCGCCCGCGACGAAAAGGCGGTGCTGCCGGAAATGGGGGTGCGTGTGCGATTCTTGGCGGATGATGCCCCGGCCGGCCTGGAAACCGGCCTCGCGGCCGATAGGGTCGTGGTGCCCGAGGCGGCTGTCCAGGCGGGCCCCGAGGGGAGTTTCGTGTGGATCGTCAGCGGCGACGCAGCGCGCCGATGCGCCGTGCAAGTCGGAGTTAACTTGGGTGAACGGATCGAAATCGCTGACGGACTCAACGCCGGCGACCAGGTTGTGGTGCGCGGGGCCGAGCGGCTCTCGGGCGAGAGCGCCGCGGTGCGGGTAGTGGAGTAGCCTGCACGTGCACACTCAGCCGATCATTGAATTGCGCCACGTCAGCAAGCTCTATCACAAGGGTGACGCCGACATTCATCCGCTGGACGATCTCAGTCTGACGATCGACCCGGGAGATTTCGTAGCGCTGATGGGCCCTTCCGGATCCGGCAAGACGACGCTGCTGAATCTGCTGGGCGGGCTCGACA
Organism: uncultured Planctomycetota bacterium; assembly: GCA_963802295.1. Classification (GTDB taxonomy): domain Bacteria; phylum Planctomycetota; class Planctomycetia; order Pirellulales; family Pirellulaceae; genus JAJRVM01. The sequence continues at coordinate 918,884 of CAWDIM010000029.1, forward strand.
CCCCGACTGCCGGGGAAGTCATCGTCTGTGGCCAGGATCTCACCCAACTCAGCTCGCGCCAACTGGCGCGCTGGCGTTGTGACCACGTGGCGTACATCTTTCAGGCCTACAACCTGTTGCCGGTGCTGACCGCTTATCAGAACGTTGAACTGCCGCTGACCCTGCTCCCCTTGAATCGTCGTGAGCGGCGCGAGCACGTCATTACGGCGCTGGAAATCGTGGGTCTGGCGGACCGCATGAACCACCGGCCGGACGAACTTTCCGGCGGCCAGGAGCAGCGGGTGGCGATCGCGCGGGCGTTGGCGTCCGACCCCGAAATTCTGCTGGCCGACGAGCCGACGGGCGACTTGGACGCGCATTCGGCGGAGGAAATCATGGCGCTCTTGATTTCACTGAATCGGGAATTTGGCAAGACGATCATCATCGTCACGCACGACCCCAAAGTCGCGGGTGCGGCCCACCGCCAGTTGCACCTGGAGAAGGGCGTGTTGACCAGGGACGTGGACGTGCCGGACGAAGGGACGTGATCGGATGCGACTGTTGTTGCTGAACCTCCTCCGCAAGCCGCTCCGCACGTTGCTGACGATGCTCGGCGTCGGCGTCGCGCTGCTCCTCTTCTGCTTCCTCGAAGCCGTTCTTACTTCGTTCAGCGCCGGAGTGAACATGGCCGACGCCTCGCGGCTGATCGTGCAGCACAAGGAATCGATCGTCTTCGAGCTCCCCATGTCGTATCGCCTGCTGATTGCCCAGACGGAGGGAGTCATCGGAGTGACGACCGCGTCGTGGTTCGGCGCACTGTCACAGGAACCGGGTTCCGATGGCAAGAAGCGGGAGGAGTTTTTCGCCCAGTTTGCCACGGACATCGAGAGCTACCTGCCGCTCTATCCTGAAATGGACATTCCCCCCGAGCAGCTGTCCGATCTGTTGGATGACCGGATGGGATGCGTGCTGGGGGCGAAGATTGCCGAGCGTCTGCGGAAGAAGGTGGGGGACCGCCTGGTGCTGCGCAGCACGATCTGGACGCACAAGGAAGGATCGTCAATCTGGGAGTTCAACGTGCGCGCCGTGTACACCACCGACTCGCCCACGTTCGACCCGACGATGATGCTCTTCCACTTCAAACGATTTGACGAAGCGCGGCAATTCGGGCAGGGCTCCGTCGGTCTGTACATCCTCGGCATCGACAATCCGGGCCGCTCCGCGGAGATCTCCGAGGCCATCGATGCCCGCTTTGCGAACAGCCCCTACGAGACACGGACGATGACCGAAAAGGCGTTCAATCTGCAATTCGTCGGCATGCTGGGGAATTTCCAGTTGCTGTTGCGCAGCATCGGCAGCGCCGTCGTACTGACGATGCTGCTGGTATCGGCCAATACGATGATGATGAGCGCGCGGGAACGGACGCGCGAAATGGGCATCCTGAAAGCGATCGGCTTCAGCGACGGGCACATCTTCCTGCTGCTGATCGGCGAGGCATTAACGCTCTCGCTGCTGGGCGCTGTGGCGGGTGTGGGGCTGGCCTGGCTGTTGGCCAACGTGCTGCATCTCAACCCCAAGCCCGATTTCTTTCCGGTGTTCTACCTGCCCTACGAATCAATGCTGGCCGCGGTGGGCCTGGCGGTGCTGACAGGCTTCGTCAGCGGCATCGTGCCGGCGGTGACCGGGATGCGGCTGAAGGCCACGGAGGCGCTGCGGAGCGTGTGAGCATGGCGATCCCGTTGACCTACAGTCTGCGCAGCATTGCCGTGCGGAAAGGTTCTTCCGCCATGGCAGTGGGCGGCATCGCGCTGGTGGTGGTGGTCTTCGTGACGTTGCTTTCGTTGGCCGCCGGTTTCCAGCGGGTCGTGGAAACCTCGGGCAGTCCGCGCAATGTCATCGTCTTGCGCAAGGGGGCCGATGCGGAACTGCAGAGCCAGGTGCTGCGTGAAACGGCGCGCGTCATCAGCGAGCTGCCGATCGTCGCCGACGAGGGGGGAGAGAAGCTCGCGGTCTTTGAGAGCGTCATTATACTTGCGCGGCCCAAGCGCGGTGGAGGCGAAACGAACGTCACGATCCGCGGCACGTCTCCGCACGCCCGCGCGGTGCATGCGGAGGTGCGATTGACGCAAGGCCGCTGGTACACCCCCGGCTCGGACGAGGCGGTGCTGGGGGTGGGGCTGGCCCGCCGGCTCCGGGACGTGGGACTCGGCCAGAAAATGACCGTCGGCCGCAATACCTGGCATATCGTCGGCGTGTTCGAGGCCGGCGGCAGCTCTCTGGAATCCGAACTCTGGATGGACGGTGACTTGCTGCAAAGCTCCTTTCATCGCGACGGCGTCTTCCAGTCCGTGCTGTTCCGCGCCAACGGCAGCGCTCAGGAAGCAGCCCGGCAACTCAACGCGCTGACGGAAAGCGACCTCCGCCTCCGCGCCATACAGGCCCTGACCGAGAAGGAGTACTACGAGAAGCAGGCCAAGCTGATGGCCGATCTGATCACCATTCTGGGCGGCCTGCTGACGGCCATCATGTCGGCCGGCGCGATTGCGGGTGCGATGAACACGATGTACGCAGCGGTCAGTCAACGGCGGCGGGAGATCGGCTGCCTCCTGTCGATGGGCTTCACGCCCACGGCCGTGTGGCTGGCGTTCATGGTGGAATCGCTCCTGCTGGCGGCACTCGGGGCGGCTGTGGGTTGCACGGTTTCGCTCGCCTTCCACGGCATGAAAACAGGCATGACCAACTGGGCAACTTTTTCGGAAACGGCGTTCGAATTCCTGGTGACGCCCGAGATCCTCGTGACTGCTTCGCTGATCTCACTGCTGATGGGCTTCTTCGGCGGTGTCGTGCCGGCCGTCCATGCGGCGCGGATGAAGGTCGTGGACGCCCTGCGGCGCGCGTAAGCCGCATCCTGCACAGACGGCGGGCCGATCACACCGACCTACACTCTGCGGTTCGTCCGGGACTGCGCTCGGAAAAAAAAGCCTTACGGCGCAGCAAAGGGAGACAAAGAAAGACTTGATGACAGACAATCGAGCGTTCACGTCATCGTGCGTTCGTCGAGTCGTCCGCCAGCACCGCTCCTGCTGGGCATGTTCAACGGCGAAGGTTCCTTGTCGATCGTACGCCCCAAGTGCCTGACGCGACCGGTGGCCGCAACCAAACTCGAAATCCAAACGTCTCCCTAACCGACACACACGCCTGCCATCGCCACGTCAGGGTGCCGCACTCTCCTACCCTTCCTCCCTTCCTCCCTCCCTTCCTCCCCTCCTCCCTTCCTCCCTTCCTCCCTTCCTCCCTCCCTCCCTTCCTCCCTTCCTCCCCTCCTCCTCTCCTTCCTTCCTCCCCGGCTTCCGTCATCAACATTGCAACCTCCATCCCCGCTAGTATCGCACACTGTAGAGCTTTTCACCGGCTCGGAGTTCGATGCGGACGCGACAAGGCGTTGGGGGCGGAGTGGTTTGCCAGCGGACTTCACGATAACCGCCTTGCTTTGAATCGGCGGTCAGCCGCCCGGCAGTGATGGCAGCACCGCCCTCATCCGACAGGCTGACGGCCAACGCATCTCCATCGGCGTTCAGCCACAGTCCATATTGGCCGATCGAGATGGGGAAGGTGGTAACGCTGCCTGGCCCGACGGCACAAGCAAAGCGATCCCGCGGCAGAATAGCCAGTCCCAGGTAAGTGGGATAAAACATCGAGCCACGGAGTTCTGGGACCTGGCCATAAGGCCAGCGGCGAAAGACATTCGGACAGCCGAAGTAGTAAATCCAGATCTCGTCGCCGACCTCTTGCATGGCGGAAGTGGTGGTCGCCAGCAGATTCTCGTCCCACATACCGCGCGTCCCGGTCGCGACGAGGGGCGTGTGCGGGTGGACCCGTCGGAAGTGTCGGCCATCGTGGCTCACGGCCAGCCGTAGATCGCCGTGCACGGGGTTGCATGAAAAACGATCACTCTCGAACAGCATGAGAAACGTGTCGCCCACCTTCTTGACCGTGGCGAAGTGGATTTCCTCATCGATCCCGTCCTCGGGCGCCAACACGATGAATTCCGCATCGTTGTCGCTGATCGGTCGCAGCGAGTGGACATCGCGGCCCTGCAACAAACCGATTTGCCGCAGCAGCGGGCCGTCGCCACTCCCTTTCCTCGGTCGATAGACCTGGGCGTAGGCGAGCACGCGCTGATTCTCATCGTTCGCCTCGGGCTGGAACAACAGTTGAGAGATGTCGAAGAAGTCTGGTCGTTGGCTGGTCGCCGGCCGAACAACCGTCCCTTCGTTGACCCAGGTCCGGCCATCGGGTGACGAGGCCAGGACCTTGGTCAGCCGATCGGATTCCGCACCGTACCACATCGCCAGAAATCGCCGTGGCGCATCGCCGGTATCGGGATTAGCTGCCACCAGACTCAGCACCCGGTCGGACCACTCGACAGCAATTCGGTTGGTCGGCTCGCCATTGTGCGTATGCTGCCCAAGAACGGGTTTGGACCAGTGTATCCCGTCCGTGCTCTCCGCATAGCCGGGGACCCAGAGCGGCGGCCGGTTCTTCTGTACGGCGTCCAAGCCGCTGTACCAGCATCGAAACAGCTTGTCGCCTGCATCGTAAAGCACCGTTCCCGGCCAGATGACCTGCAGACTGTCCCACTGGTGGGGCTCGCCGGGCAGCAACACCGGGTTCTCTGAGTGTTTTGTGGCCTGATTGAGCTGGAACGTCACTCCGACTGCATCGGCCACTGACTGCCGATCCAACATCAACGCTGTACGAAGTTCGTCGCCGAGTGGCATGGGGCGGTCTGGAGGACTCGACTCGTCGCCAGCCTCCGGGGCAGGATCGGTCACTGCGGGCGATGCCTCCCCTGCGGCAACATCGCCCAACTGCCGCAGGATCCAGTCGGCTGCCAAATCGGGCGCTCGCTCGGGAGTACGATGCCCGCCTGGCTCTGGCAGCACGTGGAGATCAACACCGCTGGGAAGCGACCGGTTGCCCGCCACCGCGCTAAGCTGCCGCGCAAAGCGGATCGCCAGATCGGTGCCGACTCGTTCGTCATGGTCACCAATGCAGATCCACAGCGGTCGGCCGGCCAACCGATCGGCATGGGCCATCAGATTCACGCTCTTGACCAGCGCATGCTCGCTCTGCTCAGCAAACTCCCTCAGCGCGCCGAGATCGGTAACGGGCGAAAACCCGGCCACACATTTCACCCGCTTGTCGTAGGCCGCGAAGTGCATCGCCAGAAAACCACCCCGCGAAGTGCCGCAAGCGGCAATCCGCTGAGGGTCGGTCAGTTGTGCATGGATTAGGAAGTCCAGCACTTCGGCGAGTCGCTGGTTGTTCTCGGCGACGAAATCCTCGTTCTGACTGACACGATAGCTCCATCCAGCCAGTCCTTCAGGTTCGCCCTCACGGCGTTGACGACCATGACACGGCAAATCGATCGATACACACAGATACCCGTGGCGCGCCAAGGCGTTGCCGCACTGCCGATAGTAGGCTGCATCCAACGTAGACTCGATGTCTGTGGCAAGCACGATCAGTGTCGGGCTGGGGCCCTGCATAGTGGCAGGCCCCCACACGCCCAGTGTAATTCCCCCCGGTGTTTCCATCGTCCTGAGTGTGGATTCCGTTGGCACCTGGGCCGACACACAACAGCTGATCCCGGACAGCCACACGACCAGCGAATGAACGGCCATCGCGAATCCGAGCCTTGCGACTTGGGCTTTGGTGATCGTCGTCATGATGGCCCCCAGTGGTTTGTGCGCCGGTTTCGACAATCCGATCTTGGCGGGAGTATTTTACCCTGTGCACGGGCATCTTGGCCACCTTCGCCGCGTACAGCACAGGCCGACAACCGTATGGCGGCAGTAGTCGGATCAACTATAATACGGGCATTCACTTTTTTACGGGAGCGACAGCCATGCGAGTACCCATCACCGTGAACACGTCCGAGCGAAACAAGCTCAACAGCAGTTCCACACTCGCGACCCGTCGCGAATTCCTCCGCCGCACGGTCTCGATCGCCGGGGTCGCTTGCCTGGCGCCGCGCGGGCTGGTCGCCGCGGACCCGCCGCAAGTCCGCACGGCGGTGGATCAGGTGCCGTTGGGCGACACGGGGCTCCAGCTCAGTCGGCTTGGATTTGGCACTGGCAGCCATAGCGGCAATGTGCAGAAGGCATTGGGTCAGCGAGCATTCAACGATCTCGTCCATTACGCTTTTGACCGAGGCATAACCTACCTCGACTGCGCCGAGAGCTATGCAACTTTCGATTGGATTGGCGGCGCCATCAAGGGGCTGCCGCGTGAAAAGCTTTTTGTGCAGTCCAAGATCCCCGGCCAACCCGAGGATGTGTTGAAGTCCATCGATCGTCATCGCCAGGTGTTTAACACGGACTATGTCGACAGCATGCTGATTCACTGCATGATCAAAGACGGCTGGACCGACCAGTGGAAGCGGGTGATGGATGGTTTCGAGCAGGCCAAGGACAGGCAGTGGATTCGTACCAAAGGCGTGTCCTGCCACAGCCTGCCGGCCCTGCGGACTGCGGTGGCGTCAGACTGGCCGGAAGTGCACCTGGTCCGAGTTAATCCGCAAGCGAAACACATTGATGGCCCGGAAGAAACCTGGGACAAATCGGGTGACAACATCGCGCCGGTCGTGGAGCAACTTCAGGCCATGCGTGCCAAGGGGCGGGGCGTCATCGGGATGAAATTGGTGGGGGACGGTGACTTCGTCGATGCCGATGACCGTGAGAAAGCCGCACGATTCGCCATGGCCCACAGCCATGAAATCAACTCCGTCGTCATCGGGTTCAAGAGCAGACAGGAAATCGATGAAGCCATTCAACGCATCGACCGCGCTCTCGCCACCGGCTGAAGACGAATGCGTGAAGCCGCAACCGCCGGATTCCCGCCATACGAACACCGGACTCAGTGGGGCACGGCGGCGTCAGCGCCGAAAGGCGCTTGAAAACTGCGCGCCGCACAGGCTCCGTCAGGACGCCTGCGGCACCGATTCGATAAGAAACTCAATCCACTCGACCTGCTGCCGCTCCGCTGGAGCGTATCGGAGCAGCGATTTTGCGCCAGCGGCGACTGGCAGTCCACGGCGGGCGTGGCCGTGCCGCCCAATCGGCGAAACAGGGCTTGCGCGCGCAGAGACGCCGTGATGGCCACAGCCTGCACACACCCCCGCTCCCGGAGCCGAGCCAGCGTTTCGCTCAGCAGCAGCTGTCCATGCTGCGAATCCTGGTGATTCTCGGCAATCACGAACCCGCCAATCTGGATCGTCTGAGCTTCTCCGGGGACGGACGCCGTATGCAGCTTGCCGATGATCACTTCGCGATGCCGCAGCAGCAGGGTCTGGGGCAGCAGACGCGCCAATTCGGACCGCTCCAGCGGGTGGACGTAGGGCGTGCCATGGGGACTGCGAAACTGCTGCGACTCGACATGAAGCCGCTCGATTTCATCGAGATCTTCGGGCCGAGCATAATCGACGTGATGGCTCTGACGCCGCTCGATCATCGTCCCCACTCCCGTGCGCGTCAGGACTTCATCGAGCAGTCGCGTATAGGACACCAAGTGAACCTGATTAACCCCTCCGGCCACGGCACTGATGCTCGCATGCACCTTGGGCAACAGCTCGCTGGAGAGCACGAATCCACCCTGATGATCCTGCCGCTGGAGCAAACACAACAGTTCTTCGAGATCCGCGAAGCTGAGTTGGCGCAGGCCCTTCTTGGGATGCGGGACGTAGATGCCGTCGCTGTGCATGAGGAAGAACAGTTTCTGGGCGTTCAACTCCACGGCCAGGTCCGCCGCCAGCGAAACCGAAGGGACATGAAGAAACTCGCCGTCGTCGTCCTCCCCTCCAAAACCGACAATCGTCAGCAGTGATTGCTCGAGCACGGATCGAATGGCGGGCAGCTCGAAGTGAGCGGCAACGCCGGTACTTTCGTGCCCGATCCGGCGTTCGACGCGAATCGCTGACTGCGGGATCACACGGAAGGGGATCTTGTCGGCGGCACAAATCTGCTCGATGCAGTGGATGATCCTGGTCCGTTCTCGCTCGATGCGAGGGAGGGCCAATTCTGGAATGACCAGACGGTTCGTTTCCGGATGCGCCGCGACTCCGTAGTCCTTACGCAATTCCGCGGCAAACTGCCCGCCTTTGCCGAACACGAACAGCACTCGAATCCCGTGTCGCAGCAGGTCCTCCATGCCATTCAGAACGGCGCGAGTCGTGTCTGGATTCTCGACCGCTTCATCTTCCGCCTGAATCACAAACGTCTGGCCCGCAAACTGCGAATAGTAGTGGCTGTACACCATTATCTTGAGTCTCCCTGGCCAACGTCCCGACGCCGTAGGGAACATGGTACCTGTTTCACCGTCAAGTGCCCAGGCTGGGTCGCTCGCATCAGATTGCGTGAGGCCACCAGATACAAGACAATTGTAGTTGGGTTGAGCCAATTCCCGGCCAGGATCGGGTGGCCCAGCATGGCAACTTCAATAACACTCCTGTTCCGGTGCCATGAAAACAGACCACACACTGACTCGTGTAGCCTATCGCGTCACCATTCTCACGGCCGCGCTGCTGGGTGTCCTCGCGACAGCGAGCGGTTCTCGAGCTGCGCAGCCGGTTACCGGTCCCGAGCTGATTCTCTGGCTCGATGCCCAGGATGTGGATGGCGACGGCGACCGGGGAAATGAGCCGGCGGATGGCCAGTCGATCGCGCGTTGGATCGACAAGAGCGGGTGTGGCAATCACGCCACGCAAGACGAACTTGCTCGCCAGCCAAAGTGCTGGGTGAGCAAGGCGAACAGCGGACCGAGTTTCGTTCACTTCACGGCTGTCAGGGGTGAATTCTTATCGGCCGGAAATGCTCGTTCGCTGAACCTCGAGCAGATGACCGCGTTCGTGGTCGCGCGTGCCGAGCCATCCAGCACCAACATGTGGCTGCTTGGAAAGAACGTCTTTGGCTCGTCATGGACAGGTTACGGCGTGGCCGTGCAGCAGGGCACCTTGACCCCGTGGCCGCATCTTGGGCTGGGAGGCAGCACGGCGCAAGAAAACGGATATTTCAGCTACGATCGAAGCATCGGCGGCGGCCCTGCGATTGTGGAAATCGCCTGCGGCGCGAATCGGCTTTACGGCCTCCTGAACGGTCAGGTGGAAAGAGCTCAGATTTCTGCCGGCAGGATTCAAGCCAACGACCGGAACCTGCTGATCGGTGCCAGCCCTCAGAATCCCCCGGCCTGTGAGTTCTTGCAGGGCGACATCGCCGAAATCCTGATCTATGGCCTGCCACTCAGCGATCAGCAGCGACTGCGGACGCGAACGTACCTGGCCGAGAAGTATCAGGTGCCGCTTGCCGATAGCGATCAACGCATGGTGGTCATCGAGAACGGTTACCTTCCGGTCGTTGTCGACAATCCCATCACACCGCCAACCCGCACGCTGTCCGCCCAGGAGGCCACCGAACTCACGCAACGCGACTGGCGATTCCAGGCCATGGGAACACCGCTGATGCAGCGCAGCCTGGCCGAAATACAATGGGCGCGGCAACTGGCGGACCGCCTTGCCAATACACCTCAGCCGCCCGATGTGAATAGTGAGCTCGCGGAACTCAGCAGGCTGGAGCAACGGCTGAAGACGGAAACAAATTCAGCGGAAGATGCTGCCGCTGGTGACGCACTTCACTTCGCCGTCCGCCGCGTCAAACGCCAGATCATGTTCAAAAACCCCAGCTTGGACTTCTCGCGACTGCTGCTGATCGATCAACCGTACCCGCAGGGCCCCGAATGGCAGCATGAAGCCGTGCATCGCATGGGGCATCGAGCGATTCCCGGCGGTCGGTTGCTGTTGCTCGAGGGGTTGCATCCCGGTGGCCAAGTCCAGCAACTGGCGCCCGACAGACCGGGGAGTTTCTGGCGGCCGGAATTGTCCTTTGACGGCCAACGCGTGCTATTCTGCTACAAGGCACACGACGATAAGAGTTTCCACCTTTACGAAATCAATGTGGATGGCACCGCCCCGCGGCAACTGACCGACGGTCCGTACGATGACATCGATCCGATCTACTTGCCCGATGGCCGGATCATGTTCACCACGACTCGCGGGAACACGTACGTCCGCTGCGGGCCCTACATCTATTCCTACGTGCTTGCCCGCTGCGATGCGGACGGCTCTCACGTGTACCTGATCAGCACGAACAGCGAGCCCGACTTCGTGCCGGCATTGCTCAACGACGGCCGCGTCGCCTATTCGCGCTGGGAGTATTCGGATAAGGATCAGAATCGAGTGCAGAGCCTGTGGACCACCAACCAGAACGGCACGGGAACGGCGGTGCTGTGGGGAAACCAGAGCGTGTGGCCGGATCACCTGGCCGAACCGCGGCCCCTGCCGCACAGCAATCGCGTGATGTTCACTGCCGTCGGGCATCACGACTGGTTCCACGGGGCCATCGGGATTATCGACCCGCGCCAGGGAACGGACTTCCCTGCCGGCCTGACCCGCGTCACGTGGGACTTCCCCTGGGCGGAAGTGGGCAATTCTCCGCTCGACCAGAGCGAATCGCCGCACTATCACGCCTCGGGAAACTACACGGGATACCTGGGTGCGTATCCACTTTCGGCAGAGGATTTCCTGGTCTCCGCACGCGGCCTGGACGACAAATTCCGCATCTACTTGATGGACGTGCACGGGAACCGCGAGCTGATCTACGAGGGAGCCTACAATGCCTGGTATGCCATTCCCGTCCGGTCGCGCCCCATCCCGCCGCGGCATCCGGACGATGTCCGCTGGCCCGGCACGGGACATGATCGCCGGCCGGTGGAACCAGGCGTGTTCTATAGCGCGGACGTTTACGAAGGCGTACCGGAACTGCCGCGGGGGATCGTGAAGTATCTGCGGGTTTTCCAGCAAGATGCGAAAACTTACTCGACCTGGGAGAAGATCTTCGTATACTCGGGCCCGCCGATTTCCGCCGTTCAGGCTGAGGCGGTCAAGCGGATCGTCTCCACGGTACCGGTCGAAGCAGATGGTTCGGTGTACTTCGAGGCGCCGGCGGGGCAGTCCCTTTTTTTCCAACTGCTCGACGAGCATTATCGGGCAGTGCACACGATGCGTTCGTTCACTGGAGTGCTGCCGGGTGAACGACGCGGGTGCGTCGGCTGCCACAAAATGCACAGTACCGCTCCGCCACCGGCGTTCGGCCTGGCCTCGCGGCGAGCGGCTACACAGTTGACCCCGCCGGCCTGGGGCTCCGAAAGCATCGGCTACGAGCGGTTTGTCCAACCCGTGCTGGAGCGGCATTGCTGCAATTGTCATAACGGTACCGGCGAAACATCAGCCCCACCCAACTTGACGCTTCGCCCCGGTTCGGGACTCTTCCAGTCGCACATTTTCCAGGAGCCTTACCTGACATTGATAGGGCCGGCGGCCTGGCCAGTCCCCGTGCCCACTCAGGGTCAACCGGGCTATGGTATCGCCGGCGCAATCCCGGTGTATGACTTGCGACCAGAAGACATGTACGCCCACCACCCCGCCAGCGACCTGCCTTCCACAATTCACCGGACCTTGCGACCGATGCGGTATCTTTCCTATCGCAGCCGCCTGGTGGAACTGGCCATGAGTGGCAGGCATTACGACGTCCAGGTCGACCCGCTCGAACTTCAGCGACTCATTGCCTGGGTCGACGCCAACTGCCCCTACCTGGGCGAGGAAGAACTGCGAGCGATGGATGATCCGGAGTTTGTCGGCATCGAGCAACTTCCGATCCGGCCACGGGTGAAAACGGCACCCATCATCATCCGGCCCTGATCGACACACAGGCGAGTTTGTCACGTATATCACAACCCAAGTGTCTTTGAGAGAATGCTGCTCGTCGGTTTGAGCGGACTGATGGGCGGTATTTCAAAGGTGCCTGTGGCCTGTCCGAAGGCAGGAACCGCCCCGACATTTCGCTGTCGAGAATACGACAGGGGGCGAGGGACTTGAGTTTCCCGAAGTTGAAGCAAAGGAGCACTGGCATGCAACCGCAATATTCGCGACGCAGTTTCACGAAAGCCGGCATAGCGGCGTTGGGCCTGACAGCGTTTCAGACGACTCGCGTATTGGGCGCGAACGAGCGCGTTCGTCTGGGCGTGATTGGCACCGGAAATCGGGGCCGACAAGTCATGGAGTTCTTCCTCCCACAACAGGACTGCGAGATCGCCGCCGTCTGTGACGTGTCGCGGTCCACGATGGACGAGGCCAATGCGAAGCTGTTGGGAGGCAAGGCGTCCACGCAGCAGGATTTCCGCCAGATTCTCGAGCGGCAGGATATTGACGCGGTGCTGATTGCGACGCCGGACCATTGGCATGCATTGCAGACGATCATGGCGTGCCGGGCCGGCAAGGACGTGTATTGCGAAAAACCGCTTTCCAAGACGATCCATGAAGGTCGACGAATGATCGAGGTGGCTCGCGAGACGGGCCGCGTGGTCCAAGTGGGCACACACCGCCGCTCGGGCCTGTCGTATGCCGACGCCGCCAGCCTGATCGCCTCCCACAAGCTGGGCAAAATCACGGTGGCGCGCGCCTACGACACAACCAACATGTTTCCCTTGGGGATTGGCAAGGCCGAGCCGACCGATCCACCCCAGGACCTCGATTGGGACATGTGGCTCGGTCCCCGTCCTGAGCGACCGTTCCAGGCCACGATTACGCCGTTCAAGTTCCGCTGGTGGGATCTCTATGCCACGCGTTTTGCCGACAATGGCGTCCACTTCATCGACATCATGCGATGGTTGACGGGCGACGAACTCGGTCCCACGCTCGTCTCGGCGCTCGGCGGTCGCTTTGTGATCGACGACGATCGCACCGTGCCCGACGTGATGGAGGGGATGTTCCAGTTCGCCTCGGGCCGGATGATCGTCTTTGCCCAGTATGAAACGAGCGGTAACCGAGCCCTGCCGCGCCAGGCGTTCGCAGAATTCCGCGGCACGGAAGGGGTTCTGTATGCGAACGACGCCAGCTACGAGGTGCTGCCCGAACGGGGCGGCCGATACCAGGACGACCGTGAGGCGAGAATGGAGCCGATCAATAAGGAATTCGGCGAAGGCTATGCACAACATGTTCGCGATCACGTGCGAAACTTCCTCGACTGCCTGAAGACGCGGGAGAAGCCGCGAGCGGACGTGGAAATCGGCCACCGCTCTACCTCGATGGCACTCTTGGCCAATATCTCCCTGGCCACTCAGTCGACAATCCACTGGGACCCCCAGCGCGAACAGATCACGAACAACCCCGACGCCAATCACCTGCTGCACTACGAGTACCGCAAGCCCTGGACACTCGACTGAACACGGTATCGGCCAAAATATTCCCGTTTCTACCGGGCTCGCCCCGGTAGGACGACAACTGGCCAGCTACCAGCGCGACGCACAACAACGTTTCTACCGGGCTCGCCCCGGTAGGACGACAACTGGCCAGCTACCAGCGCGACACACAGCAACGTTTCTACCGGGCTCGCCCCGGTAGGACGACAACTGGCCAGCTACCAGCGCGACGCACAACAACGTTTCTACCGGGCTCGCCCCGGTAGGACGACAACTGGCCAGCTACCAGCGCGACGCACAGCAACGTTTCTACCGGGCTCGCCCCGGTAGGACGACAACTGGCCAGCTACCAGCGCGACGCACAGCAACGTTTCTACCGGGCTCGCCCCGGTAGGACGACAACTGGCCAGCTACCAGCGCGACGCACAGCAACGTTTCTACCGGGCTCGCCCCGGTAGGACGACAACTGGCCAGCTACCAGCGCGACGCACAGCAACGTTTCTACCGGGCTCGCCCCGGTAGGACGACAACTGGCCAGCTACCAGCGCGACCGCACAGCAACGTTTCTACCGGGCTCGCCCCGGTAGGACGACAACTGGCCAGCTACCAGCGCGACGCACAGCAACGTTTCTACCGGGCTCGCCCCGGTAGGACGACAACTGGCCAGCTACCAGCGCGACGCACAGCAACGTTTCTACCGGGCTCGTCCCGGTAGGACGACAACTGGCCAGCTACCAGTGCGACGCACAGCAACGTTTCTACCGGGCTCGCCCCGGTAGGACGACAACTGGCCAGCTACCAGTGCGACGCACAACAACGTTTCTACCGGGCTCGTCCCGGTAGGACGACAACTGGCCAGCTACCGCGCGACACACAGCAACGTTTCTACCGGGCTCGTCCGGTAGGACGACAACTGGCCAGCTACCAACGCGACGCACAGCAACGTTTCTACCGGGTCGTCCCGGTAGGACGACAACTGGCAGTACCGCGGTGTTGGCGATGCGGGTAGCACGCCAGTTACGGTCCCACCGAGACGAGCTCGGTGGTAACCAGTCGCGGTGTTGGCGATGCGGGTAGCACGCCAGTTACGGTCCCACCGAGACGAGCTCGGTGGTAACCAGTCGCGGCGTTGGCGATGCGGGTAGCACGCCAGTTACGGTCCCACCGAGACGAGCTCGGTGGTAACCAGGTCGCGGCGTTGGCGATGCGGGTAGCACGCCAGTTACGGTCCCACCGAGACGAGCTCGGTGGTAACCAGTCGCGGTGTTGGCGATGCGGGTAGCACGCCAGTTACGGTCCCACCGAGACGAGCTCGGACGTGGTAACCAGGTCGGCGTTGGCGGTGGGGGTAGCACGCCAGTTATGGTCCCACCGAGACGGGCTCGGTGGTAACCAGGTCCGGCGTTGGCGGTGGGGGTAGCACGCCAGTTATGGTCCCACCGAGACGAGCTCGGTGGTAACCAGTCGCGGTGTTGGCGATGCGGGTAGCACGCCAGTTACGGTCCCACCGAGACGGGCTCGGTGGTAACCAGTCGCGGTGTTGGCGATGCGGGTAGCACGCCAGTTACGGTCCCACCGAGACGGGCTCGGTGGTAACCAGGTCCGGCGTTGGCGGTTCGGGTAGCACGCCAGTTACGGTCCCACCGAGACAAGCTCGGTGGTAACCAGTCTCGACCATCACGCGCGGTGCACTTTTCATTTTGCACTTCGCGCTTTCGTTCGAACCGTATTGGAACTCGAACCATTCACGATTCACGAATGTCTGTTGAGCCCTGTTCGGAGTGTCGACTTCTGTCAGGCCAACCCGATCGACGTTCTGCCGCGCGGTAGTTGCGGCCAAACCGCCAGGTAGTCACGGATTTCAGGGATTTTGAAATACGGGTTTCGCGTACGTGCTTTTTGGGCACCCGCTTTTCTTGGCGGGCAAAGGCTCGCGTTACTCGGGACGGGGATTCTGGGTACGGGTTTGCCACGCCGCCCGCAAGTGGGTTTAATGGACGTTCCGTTGTCCGGCTAGTGGTCTGGCGAGTTAGTTCATAACATATGTGCCTGACGCTCGCGTCGCAGCCACGCTATTGCGGTAAGTGTTTGTCGGGCATGGTGATCGGTAAGGTGGCGGTCAGGTCAAGTTGATCTGCAACAAGGTGATCTGCTGGAGCAAAGACGATGGAATTGGGTGGATACGAATACAAGTGGATGGTGCTGATCGGGATTCTGGTGTTCTTTGCCGTGCGGGTAGCGATCGGTTATTGGGCCTCGCGGATGGTCTCCAACACAACCGACTACATTGTGGCGGGGCGGCGACTACCGATTTACATCGCCGCCGCGTCGATCATGGCGACCTGGTTTGCCGCCGAGACACTCATGGGAGCCGCGGCCACGGCTTACCGCACCGGCTTTCAAGGGGTGATTTTCGACCCGTTCGGTGCGGTACTCTGCCTGCTGATCTCCGGCCTGTTCTTCATCCGGCTCATGCGCCGGGCGCGTTACCTGACGATCGTCGATTTTTTTGAGCGGCGCTATGGGCGAGGCATGGGATTCCTGAGCTCGTTGGCCCAGTTGGCAGCCTACTTTGCCTGGACAGCCGCTCAGTTCGTGGCCGGTGGGCACGTGCTGCACGAACTGCTCGGAGTTCCCTTGCCGGTCGGCATGGTGATCATCGGTACGATCGTGACGTTGTACACCACGATGGGCGGCATGTGGGCCGACACGCTGCTCGACTTCATCCAGATGTTCTTCACCGCCGGTGGAATTGCGATGCTGTTCTTCTTCGTGCTCAAGGCGGTTGGCGGTTGGTCGGGTCTGGTGACGGATGCGCGCGCGCTGGAGGCCGACAATCCGTTCACGCTCCTGCCGACGGGGGGCGCGGCGGGCTACCTGGGCTACACGGGAGCATTGGGATGGATGTACTGGGCGGCCGCCTGGATGAGTCTCGGATTGGGTAGTGTCGCCTGTCAGGACCTGATGCAACGATCCATGTCGGCCAAGAACGAGGCCACCTCGGTGTGGGGAACGTATCTGGCTGCGGCACTCTATTTCGTGTTCGGGATCATGTCGCCGCTGGTGGGGATCATGATGTTCAAACTCAATCCCCAGGTGAATGTCGAGCATTTGGACGGGCTACTGATCGCGGCTACGATTCAGTACCTGCCACCCCTGCTGGCCACCCTCTTCATTGCCGCGTTGGCTTCGGCCCTGATGAGCACGTCCGACAGTTCCATCTTGGCGGGTGCTTCGGTGGCGACCGAGAATATCTTGCCGATGTTTCGTCCTGGCCTGAGCGAAGTGGCGAGGCTTCGCGCTACGAGGTGGGCCGTGGTGATCACCGGGGCAATCAGCGTCGGCATCGCCTTGCTCATCTCCAATATTTACCGGCTCGCCACGATTTCGTGGTCACTCATCCTGGTGGGGTTGTTCGTGCCATTCGCCTTCGGCATGTACTGGAGCAAAGCGAACCGCAGCGGTGCCGTTGCCGCGTTTTTCAGCGGCTTCGCCGTGTGGTTAATCGGTGTCTTTCGTCTGCTCCCCACGACTCGTCTCCACAATACGATTGACGGAGCAGTGGATTTCCAGGACTCCTTGTGGGATGCGGTGTACATTGCGTCGACGCCCGCCGTATTAACGTCGCTCTGCGCGCTGGTCATCGTTTCGCTGCTGACCCAGCGCTGGGACCCGCCGAGCAGACTGACGGACGTCGACGGCGATCCGCTGCCGTTGCGGAAACGGTTGGGCATCTTGCCACCAAGAGACTTGCTCTGACCGTCGGGCATGCCTCGGAAGACAGAAACGGGAAAGATCAAGAAAGGAAAAGGGAGGAGGGAGCAGGGAGGAGGGAGGAGGGAACATAGAGCCAGACGATCGCCGAACTCTCACCTGGCGATGTTCGACGTTGGCGTTCTTGAGGAAGAGTCTGCAGCGCGTGGATTGGTCTTTGAGACAGTTGGCTTCCGAGTCTGTTGAGGATTTGGAGTTTCGATTGTTTCGGATTTCGAATTGCCCGTGTGGTTGCGGCCGGCAACCGCGTTAGAATGGCGGGAAGAAAACTCTCCCGATTTCTTGTCCCTCTCGCCAACAAGGGGCAGGGGAACGCGTTGAAGTCGCATTTCCCTTGTCCCTCGGGTTTGCCGCAGTCCCAGCGTCTCTGCTCTATTTTCGAGGAGAATATCATGTCCTGGAACATCTGGTCGGCAGGGAGGAATCATTGGTCATGCCGATGGTCTCCCTCACGTCTCCAAGGCATTCGGCAGTTGGTCGCCTGGCGGTGGCCCGGTGCCGCGTGGCTTGCGTTGATCCTGTTTTGGCACTGCGCCGCTTGGCTTGGCTGCGTGCCGTCAGCCTGCCTGGCGGAAGAGGAACCGTTGAGCGGTCCGGTCACCAAGGTGTCGGTGACATGTGGAGACCTGGCCGTCGACTTTCTCGACAACGCTGAGTCTCCGAAGATTCTGAGCGGCGTCGATCGCCTAGTGAACCTGAAGAGTGCGCCGGACTTCGAAGCGTTCGATCCGGACGACATGGGAGGATCGGCGGGGTTGAATTTCGAGCACGTCATTTCGGGCCACAGTGATGCCGCGAATTGGTTCGCGCCGCGAAACGGGCCTTACCGACTCTATCGCCTGGCGGATCCGAATTCAGTGGTGCTCGTGCGACGACACGACGAAAGTCCGTGGGCCCTGGAGAGCAGCACGAGGTACACGGTCACGGCGCCGCATTACATCGATTTTGAGTTCGCTTGCCGCCCGCACGACGCTCGGCGTTTCGGCGATCGCCGCGCGGCCGTGCTCTTCTGGGCCGACTACATGAACAATGTGGAGGACGTCGCCCTGCACTTCCGCGGTGTGAGCGAGGCAGGCGGCGAGGAGAAATGGATCGCGGCCGACGCGCCGCCCGGCCATCCCGATTACGTCGGCGGCGGCACCTATCGCAGTCTCAAGTCGCCAGGGTTCCCCTATGACGAGGACCACAATTTCAAACTCAATCTTTGGAGCTACGACTATCCCCGGTTCACGAAACCCTTCTATTACGGTCGCGCTGCCAACGGCATGACGCTGATGCTGATGTTTGACCGCATGTACAGCGAAGAAGATGAGATACGGATGAGTCTCTTCAAATTCAAGGTTGGCGAGCAAGTGAAGCGCCCCGCCTGGGATTTTCAATATGTCATCCGCCGAATAGAAACCGGCAAACAGTACGGCTTCCGAGGTCGTTTGGTCTGGAAAAAGTTCGTCAGTGCAGAGGACTGCCTGCACGAGTATGAGACGTGGTCAGCCGCGCTGCCGGCAACATGGCAACCGGCCACATATCAGGCGCCGGCCATCAGCAAACCTGAACCACCTGTCAATGCCGAGGGTGTGCAGGCCACGGAACCCCGCGCGGGATGGCAACTCCCTCCCACCGGCATCGTCACGCGCACCAACCCTCGCCTGATGAACTACTACCACATGGACTTCCGCGAAGGACGGGTGGAGAGCAAGGAAGAACGTCTGGCGCAGTGGAATCTGCTGATCCTGAACCATGATATCGTAGAGAGTGAGCAATTGTCGCTGGCCAAAATTCGCCAAGTCAATCCGCGCATCAAGATCCTGGCTTGGGTCCCCCTGCAGGGCCCTCACGGCGGTCTCGCTCCGGGAGTGCCACGCGCTGGTGAAAACGACTGGTATGCGCGGCGCACCGATGGCAGCCTGCTCGTGCCGCACTGGGGAGGAAACCTGATGAATGTCTATACCCAGGAATACGCCTGGCCCAGGCATGTGCTCGAATACGTCCACCGCGTCTGCCTGGCGCCGGAAGCGTATGAAGCCTATGACGGACTGATGATGGACTGTCTGTGGGAGAATGAGCCCGATCAGCAGGACGTGAACGGCGATGGAGTGCATGACCAACGCGACACGCTGGCCTGGCAGGAGGGCATGCTCTTTCTGCTGCGCAGCCTGCGCAAGACGTATCCCCGCGCAATCCTCACCGGAAATTCCGGCGGACCGTGGTCGGAGGAATGCCCTTACTATCAGTATGCCAATGGATGTATGCACGAGAATGCCCTGGGAGATCAGTTTGGCGGTGTCCACTGGCAGAACCTGTGGGACGGGTATCGCCGGACCATGACGAAAGTCACCCAACGCGAGCCAATCCATCTGATGGCGGTCGATGTGCGAGCCGACGGTCGAACTCAGTTCCTGGCCAGCTGGATGCGACGTCTCACCGACAGCGACCGGCGTCGAGCACGACTGGGCCTGGCCACCACGCTGCTGTTGGATGGTGGTTACTTCGGTTTCGATCGAGGTGACTGCCTGCATGGACAGCTCTGGTGGCTGCGGGAATATGACGTTGACTTAGGAAGTCCGTTGCAAGCCTGCGAACCGGACCGATTCGGACCGGGCACCTACTCGCGGCAATACACTGGAGGCCTGGTGATCGTGAATCCAACCGACAAGGACGTTTCCGTTTCGATCGGCACCGACATGCTCGACGTCACCGCCGGCATTTCTGGAACTGATTTCGTTGTGCCGGCCCATGATGCCCGCCTGCTGGTTGGGCATGGCGTGCAGCCGTGACGCCGGCCGCTCGACCGCGACTGGCTCGCGGCCGCGAAATCCGCAATCTCCGCGGATCCCAGCTTGCAGGGCCGGCGAATGAGTGCCAGAATCCGAAGGAAATCAACACACGTTTTACACGGGAGCTGACGCATGTCGCAGGAAAACAAATCGTTGGTACGTCGCTATTACCAGGAAGCAACCGGAGATCTGTCGGGAATCGACCAGATTGTCGCGTCGGATTTTGTCGATCATCATTTTCCATCCGACATGCCCCCGGGGCCTGCGGGCGTCAGAAAGTTCTTCACGCAGTTCGCTGGCAGCGCATTCAGCGATATGCGCATCGAGATCGATTTCCTGTTGGCCGAGGGTGACAAAGTCGACTGCCATTTCGTCTTCCATGCCCGTCACACCGGTGCTATGGGGGATATTCCCCCACGCGGCAACGCGATCCACCTGCCCGCCATCAGCACGTTCCGGATCGCCGATGGAAAACTGGCCGAGGCCTGGGAGATTTTCGACAGCAACACACTGCTGCAGCAGATGCAGGCGGGCGGATAGACACGCTTGCAACGTCAGATCGACAGCGAACTGTTGATGCTGAACAGGCCGTGGCAGAGCGGTGATGCCGGACGAATCGACGAACGCACGATGACGCGATCGCTCAGCTGTGTGTCAGCAGGTCTTGTTGCCCCCCGTCACATCGCCTTCCGGCCGCGTCTTTGCCCGAGACGGTTCGGCGGCGATTCACGCGGAAGATCCGTCGGCTTGCCGGTTCGCCGGATGCGCGACTTGAGTTCCCCGTGAATATCTTCGGCAGCCTTGGCGAGTTCGGGGATCAACAAGTCGTCCTGATAAATCTCCAGATAGGTAGAGCCGACGTCTAGTCCCAGTTTCAACGTGCCCGGAAAGTCGGCACACTTACGATCCCACTGTGTCGAGCCCCACATCTGCCAGGCAATCGATGTCTGGGGGAGCCACAACTGGGAACGGTCCCGAATCGCTCGCGAGTATAGCGTGTCCAGGTAATTCCACTGCAGGCAGAGATCGGTCCCGATCACGCCATGCTGTGCCGCATCTTGAGGATCTCCCACGGCGTATCGGCCGATGTCGTCACCCAACCCCGGATAAACGGAGGTGGCTGCCGAGACAGCTACCGAGATCCGCTTGTTTCCGCGCACTTCCTGCCACTGATCGATAACCTGTTTCCAGCAATCAAGAATCCGCTCCCGGCTGTATCCCTCTTGCTCGACGATGTTCTTGGGCAGTGCCAGTTCTTCCCAGATCGAACTCGGTCCACAGATGTGGAAGAAGGCCACATGTGGCTGATTCCGATACCGCTGGGCGAAGATCTGAATGATCCGTCGCTGTTCGCGCAGCAGGTTGGCATCCCAGGGCACGGGGAGCGGTTGGTTGGCGGTGTCATATTCGCTGTCAGGACTCCCCGTGAACCACTGTGCGCCAACCCAGTGCGGCACGCCCGAACCAAACATGATGCTCAAGCGGACGAACTTGCCGCGAACTGCACAACTCGCGACCGCCTCGTCGAACAGGGACCAATCGAACTGATCGCGCCGGGGTTCGATGTTCTTCCAATGCGTGCGCAGCGACACACCGGCAATGTCGAGGTCATAGATTCTGGCGTCGAACGGCTTGTCCTGGCGGATAGCATACACGCCGGCGATATCATGGAGTTCCAGTCGCGGCGGTTGCTCGCCGACACGGCGGGGCGCCGCCGCAGGTCCATCTTGGGCAACGGCGTGCGCGGTGGCGATGGCCAGTAGCCACACGGACCAATTTGCGGCAAGTCTCACAAATCCCTCCCGGCCGATACGCGGCACACCATGAGCCAGAACATAAACACGAGAAAACATACCCACACCGACGCCGACCCGGTACGACCACCTGGTACGACGCGGTAACGGATTCGCGCCATGGTCCGCATTGTAGTCATTGTACAGCGGCCAGTGTAAAATGGTCCTGTCGTGAACAGAGATCTGCGGCTCTGTCGCTCACCTGGCGTCACGCGGTTCTCGCGGTCGTGCCATTTTGTCGGCGATCGAAATTGATCAAGGAAAACGTAGGACCCCTGGCATGTTACTCGGACGACCTCCCGCACTCCACTTCCGCCCGATAGTATTCGCCATTTCGTTCCTCTTACTGCTCTCCGAGGGACTCGCCGGGCAACCTGTTCAGCATGACTCCAATCGCAAGTCAAGTGCCACACCGGGACCTTCCCAGCGGGAAGAAGGAACCCGCACCTGGACGGACATCACTGGAAAACACCAGACCGAAGCACGCGCTTTGGCATGCGAGAATGGCAACGTCCGGCTCCGAAAAGCGAATGGCCAGGAAATTACCGTCGCCGTGGAAAAACTCAGCCGGCCTGATCAGCAGTATGTCCGAGCCCACTTCCAGTCATTCGCGCCATCCCCCAACAACACTCCGCCAAAGAACACTGACCGGAAGACCGAAGTGCAGGCTGCCGAACGGCAAGCGGAATTGCCGCGGGGAGCGGTCACAGAAAAGGCTGCTCGCGAGACTCGCGCCCTAATCCTGGTGGACACTCGATTGCATGCACTGTTGGCTCCATTGTTGTCGCAATACGCTCGCGCCGCCGGAGAACGACGCGGGTTCGAGATCGCGGTCGAGGCGGTCGCGGGACTGGACGATATGGCATGCGACACGGTGCGGGAGCGAGTGCGTGATCTGCGAGCCAACCACCCGGGCTTGTCTGGCATCCTGTTCGTGGGAAACGTGCGTCTTCCGTCGTTCTACAGTCCCCGCGGCGACAACACTCAGACGCGCTATCTGCCACACTACTATCAGGATCTGGACCTGGCCGTGCAACAGCGTCTGGCGCCGACCGACCCGCCACAGGAAGCTACGGACTCGCAGCCTCGCATCCCGGCACACGATTATGATTGGCTCGATCGGGGAGAGGAACCGGGAGTCGAGTTGTGGGCAGCCTTTCTTCCGGTTGGGTTGGCCGATACGACACGAGACAGCTATGAGGCCTGGGCATTGCAGCTGTCGCCGTTTTTTCACAAGGCGATTGACTATTACACCCACCGTCCAACGCCCGCTCGACGGCTGTACAAAGTCTCGAACCAATTGTGGAATCTCGGTCCCGCCTGGGCCTATTACGGGCCCGAGCGAATTGATTTCTACGCGACGAACCCGCTCGAAAAAGGCTCGGTAGCCCCTGGTACTCCGGCCGAACAATTCTGCCGGTTGCCGGCGGAAGAGGCCTACGCGCGTGCGCCCATGGAACGATTTCCAACTTGGGAGGACTTCCAAGCCTGGTACGGGCAACGTGAATGGATGGGCGAAGGATGGCAGAAGGACACGATTTTTCTCCAGCACATGAACGAAACGGCCTTCGACGCGGCCTGGGTCAATGTACACAGTTGCGAAAACTTCTCCTTGATCAACAGCGACCAGGCAAGATCGATTCGCCAGGGGGCTCGCATGATGCTGCTCTCGGGGTGTGGTGTGGGGGGGTTTCGGCAACCGGGCAATCCATCCTTCGTGGATTCAGGAGTCGCGCCCGAGCAGAACATTCTGTGCGCGTACGTCTACGGTGAATCCCGTGCACTAGCCGCACTGGGTGACCCCTTCAATCGCGGGCACGAATCCTATTACGAACGCATGCTCGAGTGGATGATCCAAGGTGACTACTTGGGCCAGGCACACTTGAAACGACTACAACTGCAATACGATAACACACCCAATCCGGATGAACTGAAGGAGAACGTCATGGAGATGCTGATCGGGGACCCGTTTGTTGATCTGCAATAAACGGCAGCAGCCGGCCAGGGACTGGACAGCGTTGCACTAGCGAGCGGAGCATTGAAAGGCGGAAGCCTGACATTCACAACAGCAAAGCGGAGAACAACTAATTTCTTACCGAAGGACGGGACGATCTTGGATTGAGGGGGTTTCGAAGTAGTCCCTCGCGAAGTGGGGGGTGTCGGCTTCGAACCTGGCCATTCGCTGGAAGGCGGGAGTTTTGTGGCGTACATCTGGATGCTCTGCTCGGCGCTGTCGTTCGCCACAATGGGAGCGTTTGCCCACGGACTCCGGGAGGACGCCGGCTGGGAGGTGATCGCTTTTGTACGGTCGATCGTGGTGCTGCTCCTGATCGGCGGGATGGTCATCACTGCCAGAGTCCGGTTTTATTTCTGGCGGCCCTGGGAACTTTGGGCGCGCAGCATCGCGGGCAGCGTGAGCATGTTGTTCGTGTTCTTTTCGCTCAGCCGCCTGCCGGTTTCGATCGTCGTGACCCTCATGAATCTCGCCCCGGTGTGGGTCACGATCGCCACGTGGTTCCTGCTCCCCAAGACGCGGAGCAAGAGTGTGTGGGTCGTGATCGGGATCGGGCTGATCGGAGTCGTCCTGATTCAGCAGCCGCAACTGGCTCAAGGCAATCTTGCGGTATTGGCTCCTCTCGCCTCGTCGTTCCTGCTGGCCATCGTCATGATTGTACTTCACCGCACGCAGGGAATCGACACGCGCGCCGTCGTGCTTCACTTCGCGATCATATCCTCCCTGGCATCGCTAGGGGTCTTCATCTTCTCGGCCACGCACGCACCTCCCATGCTCTCGACCGACTGGACTTCGTTACTGATGTTGTTGGGCACCGGCTGCGCGGCAGCGATGGGGCAACTGTTCCTGACCGCTGCATTCGCTTCGGGACCGCCTGCCAAGGTCTCGGTGGTCGGACTCACACAAGTGGGATTCGCCATGCTCTACGACGTCGGCATCTGGGGGCACACATTTGGCGCGGCATCCTTGCTGGGCATCGTACTGGTCGTCGCCCCCACGGCCTGGCTGCTCTATTCGGATCGCCACCCGCTGGTGGAAGAGTAGAGCCAGAAGCGCCACATCTGGTACGGCCCGCGCATATCCAGGCAACAGATTCGTCGGGGTCCTGCGGGGACCAGCGTCCCGCGAGGAGTACCCGGGTCGTCTCGGCCAGCGGACGCTGGTGGTAGATCCGAGCACGACTGAAAACCTGGTCTCGACTCGCGGCACGATCGGATGATCGGCCGCCTCGGCACTGACAATTTTGTCGACATTTTGTCGGCAAGCGACTCCCGGCGGAGCACGGTCGCCCGCAACCGCGGCGGGACTCCCACACATCCGTGGCCGAATCACTGAAGCGGGAAGCGTGCCCCGGCGCTAGCGCGCCGCGTAGAAACGGTCGCATTACGTCTTCCTCGCGATAGCCACCCCGCAAGAGGAGCGGTTATGCGCGTTCATTGACGATCTGCAGCAGGCCAGTTACACTGAGACGCTTGCCGAATTTTGGAACGAGTCGGCCAAATCAACCCTGACTCACGCCTGCCGGCCCCAGCCTTCATCGTCGCGGCTTGGCGACGGAACTCTGTCTCGCCGAACGCAGGGCGTTCCCATGACCCCGAATCGCTTGCCGAACGTTCGGACGCATCTTGGGCGGTCGTGCTTCGCACCATTTATCCACCGAGAGGAATGTCCATGTCAACTGCCGCCACGACCTCGAAATTGGATGTCATCTTCAAGCCTACATCGGTTGCCATTGTCGGAGCGTCGACACGCTCGGGAACTGTCGGCAACGACATTTTCCGCAATCTGCTGTTCAATGAATTCAATGGATCGGTCTTCCCGATCAATCCGAAGGCCAGCAACGTGCTGGGTGTGCACTGCTATCCTGACCTGCTGAGTGTCCCGGCCAAGGTCGACCTGGCGGTGGTCATTGTCCCGTCCGTGGCTGTCATGGAAGTTGTGGAGCAGGCGATTGCGAAAGAGGTGCAGGCCATCGTCATCATCTCGGCGGGATTCAAAGAGGTGGGAGGGAAGGGCGTGGAGCTGGAGAGAGAGCTTCAGCAGAGAGTTCGCTCGGCCGGCATTCCGCTGATCGGCCCCAACTGCCTGGGAGTGATCAATACCGACCCCGCAGTACGCATGAACGCGGCGTTCGGCCGCAAGATGCCGGGGCCGGGCAATCTGGCGTTCCTCTCGCAGAGTGGTGCTCTGTGTACCTCGGTGTTGGACTACGCCGAGGAGCGGCACATGGGGTTCAGTAAGTTCATCAGCTTCGGCAACAAGGCCGACGTCAACGAGATCGACTTGCTCGAGTACTTGGCCAACGATCCGACCACCGACGTCATTGCCATGTACCTGGAAGACATCTCCGACGGTCGACGGTTTATCGAGACGGTCCGCAAAATCTTCTGGGAAACGCACAAGCCAATGCTGTGCCTCAAGTCGGGGCGCACCCCCGAGGGGGCCAAGGCAGTCAGCAGCCACACCGGCTCCCTGGCCGGCTCCGACTCGGTCTACGATGCACTGCTGATCCAGAGTGGCGTGCAACGCGTCGACACGATCGCCGAGCTGTTCGACTCGGCAGCACTCTACTGTACGCAGCCGCTACCGCGTGGCAACCGCGTCGCGATCATCACCAACGCCGGGGGTCCGGGCATCATGGCTACCGACTCGGCCGTTCGCTTCGGGCTGAAACTGGCGGAACTCAGCCCGGCGACCCAGGAGAAGCTCAAGCGATCGCTCCCCTCCACGGCTTCCTTGCGAAATCCCATCGACGTGATCGGGGATGCTCGCGCCGATCGCTACCGTTGCGCAGTCCGCACGGTGCTGGAGGACGACAACGTGGACATGGGCATGGTCATCCTGACGCCGCAGTCGATGACCGACATCGAGGACACCGCAGCCGTCGTACCAGATGCCGTGGGAGGCATTAAGAAGCCAGTTGTCTGTGCCTTCATGGGGGCCAAGGACGTGGCAGCCGGAGTGAACATCCTGCGCAAGGCGGGCATCCCAAACTATGCGTTTCCGGAAGACGCCGTCCGCAGCCTGGCAGCGGCCGAGCGTCTGGTGGCCCTGCATGAAATTCCCCGTCGCGAAATGCGAGTATTCGACGATTTGGATGTGGAAAAGGCCTCCGGCCTGATTGCGGCAGCGCTCGACGGCCAGGATCAACACTACCTGACACAAGCCGAATGCCGACCGTTATTGGAGTGCTATCGACTGCCACTGCTGCGCAGTGCCGTTGTCCAATCGGCCGAAGAAGCCGCACATGTTGCCGAGTCGTTTGCTGCACCCATCGTCATGAAGATCATGTCACCCGATGTGGTGCACAAGTTCGATGCCGGTGGCGTACTCCTGAACATCCACGGAGCGGACGAAGCACTCGCCGCATACAAGAAAATCATTCACAACGTTACCCACGCCGTGCCGGAAGCCCAGATCCAAGGCATCCTGATCGAAGAAATGGCTCGACGCGGTGTGGAAGTGATCCTGGGCGCCAGCCGTGATCTCCGGTTCGGACCACTCATGATGTTCGGGCTGGGTGGCACACTGGTCGAAGTCCTCAAAGATGTTTCCTTCCGCCTGGCCCCCATGTGGAAAATCTCCGCCGAGCGGATGGTCCGCCAGATCCGGTCCTTCCAGGTGCTCGATGGCTTCCGCGGCAGCCCACCGTCCGATATCGAAGCGATCGTCGATACGCTGCTGCGACTGTCCGAGATGGTCTGCAACCACCCGGAAATCTCGGAAATGGATATCAACCCGCTGATCGTGCATGCCCAAGGCCAGGGATGCTCCGTGGCGGACAGCCGCGTCATGCTCCGCCGACCGTGAAACCCCCTCCCTATGGGTCAACACGAGACTTCGCCGATTGGTTGCGCAGCAGAAGTCCCTGGCTGGGAAATGCGACCAGAGTCTTAGTCCATGCCATGCGCGCACGGTGAGCGCTTGTTTGGGGTAAAGATCTGAAATGCGAAATGCAAAGAATCCCCAACAAATTCACATGACAGAAATCAGGGAGAAAGGGAAGAAGGGAAGAAGGGAGGAAGGGAAAACGGAGGACGAATGGCATGCTGCTGGTGAGAATCTGCTTGGGGCCCGCCCGCGGCCGTTTTGCCGGCAGCGGAGGTTTTGGATTTCGAGTTTTGGATTTCGAGTTTGTTTAGGTTTTCGATATTGGGATTTCGGATTTCCTGATTGGTTGCGGCCACGGCCGCGTTAGGAGGAGTACGAATAAGAGTACGAATAAGAGTAAGAGTAGAGAGTGGCAGTGGGCGCTGCGGCGGGGAGGCTGGGACGGGAGCGCAGTGGCGCGTCTGACGACGCAGCGTGAATGGCCGATCATCCGGTGCGCCATGGGGGAACGTTGGCGCAAACCAAAGGGCGGCCGGTGTGGTGGCACCGGCCGCCCGTCGCTTGTTCGTCATCGAGGATGACGCGGCATGCCTTATAGAATTCCATCCTTCTTGGCCATGTACTTCATCAGGTCAATGACACGGTTCGAATAACCCATCTCATTGTCGTACCAGCTGATGAGCTTGAAGAAACGGCTATTCAGTTCGATGCAGGCCGTGGCATCGTAGATGCTCGATAGTGGGCAACCAATGAAGTCGCTGCTCACCACCTGATCCTCCGTATAACCGAGGAAGCCTTTCATGGTGGTTTCAGCGGCCTTCTTCATCGCGGCGCTGATCGCGGCCAACGAAGTCTCTTTCGTCGTGCGAACCGTCAGGTCCACTGCCGAGACGTCGGCCGTCGGGATGCGGAAGGCCATCCCGGTCAACTTCCCCTTGACCTCGGGCAGACAGAGACTCACGGCCTTTGCCGCACCCGTGGAGGCCGGGATCGCATTCTGACTGGCACCGCGTCCGCCACGGAAATCCTTCTTGCTGGGACCGTCAACCGTCGGCTGCGTCGCCGTCATGGCATG
This sequence comes from uncultured Planctomycetota bacterium, assembly GCA_963802295.1. Classification (GTDB taxonomy): domain Bacteria; phylum Planctomycetota; class Planctomycetia; order Pirellulales; family Pirellulaceae; genus JAJRVM01. The sequence continues at coordinate 947,435 of CAWDIM010000029.1, forward strand.
AATCGTCGTCATCAATCCTTCGTCGATGCCAAAGTTGTCGAGCAGTACCTTGACGATTGGTGCCAGGCAGTTCGTCGTGCAGCTGGCATTCGACACGATCGTGTCGGTGGCCCCGTTGTATTTTTCGTGATTGACCCCCATCACGAACGTCGGAATGTCCTTGTCCTTGGCCGGTGCACTGATGATAACGCGTTTGGCGCCGGCCGTAATGTGCTTCTGGGCACCGTCACGGGCCGTGAACAGCCCCGTGGATTCGACGACATACTGAGCGCCAACTTGGGACCACGGGAGTTCCGCCGGATCCTTGACGCTACAACAGGGAATTTTCCGGCCATTGATCACGATCGCGTCGTCCGTGGCGGAAATCTCGGCCGTCGCCCGACCATGCGTCGAATCGTACTTCAGCAGGTAAGCCAGATTCTCGGCCGGCACCAGGTCGTTAATCCCCACAAACTCGATGTCCTTGTCCAGCATCGCCGCGCGAAGAACCAGGCGACCGATGCGACCGAACCCATTGATGCCGACTTTCAGCGTCATGAAATAACTCCTTGCTGATATTGATGTTACCCCGCCACATGCGGGAGCGGATTGGCAGAGCATTCGGCATAAGCTTAGCAACCCGACGGGCCCGGCAGGAAGCCCCCTTGCGGGAAAAGAAGCCGGACTGCCACAGCCCCGAAATCGCCGGATTTGACCCGGCCACAGCCCCCGGCAGCACCGCGATTCACCTGGGGCGCTGAGCCAACCAGTGTTCAGCCGTTGCGGGGCCTTAGTGCACCATAGAGCACCACCGGAAATGCCAATCCGCGCGGATCAATCTGCTCGGATCCGTGCCGCCTCTCCCTGCGCAGGTGCTCGCCGGCGAAACGGTCAGGAGAATCCTCGCGGTTGTGGGCAGGTCGAACGACGGAGCTATTGCCAGCCCGCTGGTGGCCCGCAGGATCCGGGAGGCTCAGAACCGGATCGCGGGCAAGCCACCACCAATCTGCCTGCCGGCTGCGGCGCAGCGTGGTTCCACCGCAACTGGCCAATCAACCTGTGATCGTCACTGCTCCGTCGACCGCTCGCCCCGCCCCCGGTTTGAGCATTGAGCGTCACGACCCTTAGCCTCCGGATGAAAGACAGAATAGAATGACCCAGTCATCGACACTACATCGCCCTCAGCTTGTCGCGCGTGCAGGCCTGGCCTGGAACGTAAGGAATTGCGCCATGAATGCAGTGGATGCGGGCAATCAAACAGACGTGCCGGGGCCGCGACGGCTGCCCACTGCGGGCGAGCAGATCGAACTGCACCGAGCCTACATTGAGCACTCGCCGCTGGCCATCATGGTGGTCGACAGCTCCGGCAGGTACCTGGAAGTCAATCCGGCAGCCTGTCGGATTTCCGGTTACGACGAGTCCGAACTGCTCCACATGTCGCTGGTTGATCTGCTCGCCGAAGAGTCGTTGGAGGCGGGGCGGCGGCACTTTGCGCTCGTCCAGGAAAAGGGCCAGGCCGGTGGCGAACTCTGTTGGGTGCGCAAGGACGGCACCAAGCGTTGGAGCACGTGCGACGCGGTCAAGCTGTCGGCGGATCGGTATCTGGCCTTCTGCGTGGACCTGACCCAACGGCGACAAGCCGAGGAGGCCTTACAGCGTAGCCAGGCGGAGCTGCGGACCATCTACGACCATGCTCCGCAGATGATGTGCGTGCTGGATGCGGACCGGCGCGTCGTCTATCTGAACCAAGCGATGTCCGCATTCATTGGGCAATCGGAAGAAACCCTCCGGGGGAACCGCGCCTGTGGCATCCTGGGTTGCATCAATGCGTTGGATGACCCGCGCGGATGTGGCTACGGACCCAACTGCGAGTGCTGCCCGCTTCGCCGGGCGATTCTCGATACGCTCCAGACCGCCACCAATCATCGGGGGATCGACTATCTCGCGAGATTGGATCTGGGAGATCGCTGCCAAGACGTGGCATTCGTCGCCTCGACGGCGATCATCCAAAGCAACGATCAGCGAAGACTGCTGCTGTGCCTGGAGGATGTGACCGAGCAGCGGAAGGCGGGGGAACGAACGCGAGTTCTCGCGGAGCTGCTGGATGCCTCTCCCACATCCACCACCGTCCACGACGCGGACGGCAATTTCCTGTACGCGAACCGGAAGACCTTCACGCTTCATGGGTGCAGCGAGCAGGAATTCCTGGCGAAGAACCTGCATCATCTGGACGTGCCCGGGAGCGCCAAGTTCATCGATGACCGAATTCAGACGATCGCGAAACAAGGCGAAGCTTCATTTGAAGTCGAGCACTATCGCAAGGATGGCACGACCATCCCCTTGCACGTCGATACCAAACTTGCCCGCTGGGGAGGGCAATCGGTGTTCTTGAGCGTGGCAACTGACGTATCCGACTTGAAGCGGACGGAGCAAGCGGTGCGGGAGCGCGAGACAATCCTGCGCGGTGTGTTGGATGCGGTGGGCGAATCGGTGTTCTTGATGGATACGCAGGGGATGATCGTCACCTGCAACCAGACTACCGCGAATAGGTTGGACAGAACACCCGAGGACCTGGTGGGGCATTCGATCTACGATTTCATTCCCGCCGAGGTCGCCCAGTCTCGCAGGACGCGTATTGAGCAGGTGATTCGATCCGGTAAGTGGGTACGATTCGAGGATCAGCGGGATGGGCGGTGGTTCGAGCACACGGCCTATCCGGTCCTGGACGACACGGGAAAGGTCGCGAAGATCGCGATCTTCGGACGCGACATCAGCGACCGCAGACAGAATGAACTGCTGCTTCAGCAGGCCACGGAACGCCTGGAATTGGCCAAGGAAGCGACCAGAGCCGGTGTCTGGGACTGGGATATTCTCGGCGGAAATATCACCTGGTCGCCAGAAATGTTCACGCTCTTCGGACTTGACGCCAGTGAAGCAACGGCCTCGTTTGAAGCCTGGAATGCGGCCCTCCATCCAGACGACCTCACGGTGGCCCACAACCGGATCGAACAGGCGATACAAGACCGCGCCCCGCTCAGGAGCGAATATCGTGTCGTCCATCCCGACGGCCAAGTGCACTGGATCCTGGCACTGGGCAAAACGATTTACGCGGCCGATGGGCAGGCCGCACGCATGACCGGTGTCTGCCTGGACATTACGGAAAGCAAACTAGCCGAGTACACCCTGCGCCAGAGCGAAGAGAAACTGCGGATCGCCTTGGATGCTGCCGAGATGGGCACGTGGATTTACACGTTTGACAGCCAGATGTGCGAGTACGACGAGCGGGCGCAGCGGCTGTATGGACTCACTGGCCCACTATTCCACCACGATGAACAGGGGGTGCGAGGTATCATCCATCCCGACGACGTTCCGCACATGTGGCAAGCCGTGCAGCACGCCTGCCACGATACGTCAGCAGGGCGTTACCAGGCAGAATACCGAGTCCGCCGATTGGAGGGGGGCTGGCGGTGGCTCGGCGTGTGGGGACAGATCGAGTTCAGCGAGACTTCGACAGATCGCCGGCCTGTGCGCATGGTGGGGGCCAGTCGCGACGTAACCCCGCGGAAGCAGGCCGAGGAACAACTGGAACTGCACTCCTTGGTCCTGAATCAGATCCACGACAAGGTGACCATTACAGACTTGGACGGCATCATCACCTACGTCAACGATGCCGAATGCCAGGCGATGAAGAAATCGCGCGAATCGCTGGTCGGACAATCCGTGATCGTCGCCTACGGCGACGATTCTGAACGTGGTGCCACCCAGGACGACATTATTCGAACGACGCTGGCCGATGAGGAGTGGCGAGGCGAAGTCGTCAATCGCGCTGCGGACGGAACCGATGTTGTCGTGGACTGCCGCACTCGTATTGTCAAGGACCCAGATGGGCGTCCGATCGCCTTGTGCGGCATTGCCACTGACATTACCGAGCGCAAAAGGAACGAAGAATCGCTGCGGGCGAACGAGGAGTTTCGAAGAAACATCCTTAACGCGCTCACTGCTCATATTGCCGTGCTCGACCAACAAGGAACAATCATCGCCGTGAATGCCGCCTGGGAACGCTTCGCTCGGAAGAACAGCGAGGCTCCAGCGGCTAACACGGGAGTGGGAGTCAACTATCTGGACGTGTGCCGCGCGGCTCAAGGCAAATACCAGCAAGAGGCACGAGCGGCGGTGGATGGTATTGTGTCCGTACTGCAGGGCCGTCAATCTCGTTTCTGGATGGAGTATGCCTGCCATTCTCCGAATGTGCGTCGCTGGTTTCTCATGCAGGTCACACCACTCTCCACGCGTGCGGGCGGCGTCATCGTCTCGCACGAGGACATTTCGGAACGGAAACGTGCCGAGGAAGAGAAACTCGAAATCGAACGACGCCTGCTGCATGCCCAGAAACTCGAAAGCCTCGGTGTATTGGCAGGGGGAATTGCCCACGATTTCAACAATATCCTGGCGGGCATCATGGGCTACGCCGATCTGGCCAAGGTGCGCCTGCCGGAATCCGAACCGGCACGCGAGGATATCGATGTGATCAAGAAGGCTGTCCAGCGAGCCGCGGACCTGACCCGCCAGATGCTGGCCTATTCGGGCGTCGGCAAGTGTGTTGTCGAATCTGTGAACATAACACAAATGGTCGAAGACATGCGGAAACTGCTCGATGTCTCCGTGTCCAAGAAAGCCGTCTTGAACTACAGATTGGCCGAGCAACTTCCTGCCATTCAGGCCGATGGCTCACAAATCCATCAGGTCATCCTCAATCTCGTCGTCAACGCTTCGGATGCCTTGACCGACCACAGCGGTGTCATTGCCATCTCGACCGATAAGATCCAGTGCCGTGCAGCGGATTTCGCAGACGTCGCCTGCGGAGCCGATCTGCCGGCGGGGCCCTACATCATGTTGGAGGTCGCCGATACCGGATGTGGCATGGACAAGCAGACGCTTAAGAAAATATTCGATCCCTTCTTCACCACGAAATTTACCGGCCGGGGGCTTGGCCTGGCGGCCGTCCATGGCATTGTACGCGGGCACAAGGGGGCCATACGTGTCGTCAGCCAACCAGGCCAGGGCACGACCTTCCAAGTCCTGTTCCCCGCCAGCGACACTCCCGCCCCCTCCCCGTTGGCCGCAGCCGTCGCGTCCCCCTGGCGTAGCAGCGGCATGATTCTGGTAGTGGATGACGAGGAAATCATTCGCGACTCGGCTCGGAGAATCATCGAGCGGGTCGGATTCTCGGTCCTGACAGCTTGTGACGGCGAGGAAGCGATTGAGCTGTATCAGCGGCACCACGACGACATTGCCTGTGTATTGCTCGATCTGACCATGCCCAAGATGAATGGTGAGGAAACACTTCTCGCCATGCGGCGAATCCATCCCCAGGTCCGTGCAATCCTCACCACCGGCTATAGCGAAGAGGGCACGTCCGGGCGGTTCGCCGATCTCGGGTTGGCCGGGTTCCTCCAGAAACCGTATCAGCTGGATGCCATGGTCGCAACACTACAAAAAGTGCTGGCCGATGGCGTCGCCAACGCCGCATGCTCAACAAAGATCGATCAGCGCGATTCCACAAGCTGATCATCCTCGCACAATAGTCGATCCAGCGCTGCGCCGGCGGTCCAAGGCGGCCGCCGAGACACTTCCATCCCCCTGAGCGTGCGACGGTGACAGACCACCACGATCGTCGAATCAGGACCAGCGATCCCACAGCCGTGGCAGGTCTGCCACACTGCCGACGATGCTCGTGTGCGGAGCTTGGCTCAGTTGCTCCAGACTGTGAGCCCCCGACAGGACGCCGATGACTTGCTGGACACCGGCGTTCCAACCCGCCTCGAGGTCGAGCGTCGTATCACCGACCACGGCCACTTGCCGCACGTTCACGACCCCGACTTGCTCCATGGCGCGGAAGATCATGAACGGTGCTGGGCGTCCTTGGGCCACCTCATTGCCGCACACTACGGCATCGACCACCCCCGACTCCCAATTCAAGGCATGCAAGATCAGGTCGGCCAGATCTCGATCAAATCCGGTATTGAAGGCCAAGCGATTTGTCGACCTGACGCCCGTTCCCGGACGGTATCCTGATGTTCCACGGGGGACTGCTTCCGGCCGTTCACGCGGTGCCGCGGTGCGCAGCCACCGGCATTCACATTGCGGCCATCAGGGTGCCTGGCTAGAATGCACCTCGTTTTGGCACCATTCTATCAGTACCACATTCTCAACAGGGCCGACAATCGTGTGGATGAAGAACCGTCGGTTTCAGCGACTAGGTGGAGGCTCGCTGGAACGCGTGGGCCTGCGGCTGTGGTCGCGACTGCAGTTCAACGCCTTGCAGGGTCGTAAGGCCCCAGAAGTCGTCTCCTTGCTGCAGGAGATCTACCGGGAAAAGCGGTCTTTGATGAGTGCTTTCGAGCAGTTTCTCGTCTATTCGTTGGCCCGCGCCCAGCGCACGCTCCCCGGCGCGATGGCGGAAGTAGGAGTCTACCGAGGTGCTTCCGCGAAGCTGATTTGCGAAACGAAAGGTGACAAACCACTCCACCTCTTCGACACATTTGCCGGGTTGCCGGCATCCAGCGAAGAGGACCGAGGGGTGCATCGAGTGGGCCAATATGCCTGCTCCCTGGAAGACGTGAAGGCTTATCTCGCCAAATACGAGAACGTCCACTTTCACGCCGGGTTGTTTCCCGATTCCACGGCGGGTGTTGTGGAGCAGCAGTACTGCTTTGCTCATTTTGACGTCGATCTGTACGCGGGCACGTTGGCCTGCCTGAATTACTTCTATCCCCGCATGGTCCGCGGCGGCATCATGCTCTCGCATGACTACGGCATTCTGGCTGGCGTTGAACAAGCGTTTCAGGAGTTCTTCGCGGACAAGCCTGAAGGGATTATCGAGCAGCCGACGACCCAGTGCATGGTGGTGAAGCAGTAACGAAGCGACTCCACCGACTGCGCCCGGTGTGCGGAGAGAAGGGGGTCCTTCATTGAGCGCTGGCGAAGTCGGTACTCCCCCAACCCAAGAAGGTGTATTGACGGGGCACTAGGTGGCGGAATCGAGTGTTGTGGGAACTGCCGCCAGGGGACGGCCGTCCTTTGTTTGAGCGACTTCGAAAAGACCATACAGGCGCAGCATAGCCAGCACGTCCCGACGACCTATCAATTCCGTCGAGACAAAGCTGTCATCCAAGTAGGCGAAGAAGCACTCCACCTCCGCGTGTGGCTCCCCTCCAATCCGGCTCGTTCCACGAATCATCGCTCCCTCGGGTTGCCGATCCATGATCTCGGCCGTGTAGATCATGGAGTCCCCGGGGACTGCCGGCCGGTGAAAGACCGCTTTGCTGATCTTCGCGAGCACAATTCGCTTCTGGAAGTCGTGGCACTCTCCGACGAGAATGCCCCCCGTCTGTGCGATGCCTTCCACAATCAGTGAACAAGGCATTACGGGAAAACCGGGATCTGGGGTGGCCCCGTTTGGTCCCGCCACGTGGCAGCAATTCTCGCCATCCCGCATTGGACGCCGCTGTCCGGTATCAGCGACTAATCCGATGAAGCCACGGAGACCCTACCGTGTAAATCAGTCCTTGGGGAGGAAATTTGCCGGGTCCGGATCACTGACCATTCCCGTGATGTTGAATGCAGCAGTCTCGACATCGCGAAAGACGCGTGCCCAACCGGCGTACGCAGGATCGACATAGCCGAAGTTGTCCGCCGTCTGGTAATTGCGTGTGGTCCCGTCGAATGTGCACAGGAGGTACCTCGCCTGCGCGGCCCGCGCTGCGCAGGAATCGCAGATCGCCGGTGAGGTCATACGCCTCGCAGAACAGCACGGCCATCTGCGGGAAGTACCAGGAGTTGCGCCCGTATCGAGGGTAGAAGAGGAAGTCCCCCAGACTCGTCTCCTGCGGCAACATCGCCTCGGCATAGACCGAATCGGCGATGGCGACCACGATCTGTGCATAGTCCACGTTGCCCGTAGCTCGATACATCTTGTACACAGCGTCCGCGAACATCGCATCCTGGCCGGCCGAGATGATCCGCAGGTTCTGGTAGAGCGGACAGATGTAGGTCCCCCGCCGCCAGTCCATGGCGTTCGCGGCCAGGTACGATCGGTCGCAGTATTTGCGGGCACCGTCCAGGTATTTCGCGTCGCCGGTGGCCTCCCAGGCACGCAGCAAGCACAACAGCGGACGCGTTGCCTCGCGCACCCCCAAGGAACCCACACCGGGCATGTTGCGCAGCAAGAAATCCGCTCCCGCCAGCGCGTCAGCTCGACTATCCGGATCACCGGTGAGCCAATAATGGCAGATCAGCTGGTCCGCCGCCATGAACGCCGACCAGCGCGCGTGGCCGCCATGGCTGCTGTGGTCTTCTCCGATCGCGCAAGTCATTCCGTCCCACGCGGCCCAGTCAGCGTGTTGCGGCCGGATGTGCACGGTATCCACATCGGCGACATGCCGAGCGATCTCGCAACTACGCTCCAGCCACCGCGAGTCGCCGGAGGCGAGGCCCCAATAAATGGCCCCGAGGATGCGCGCGTAGTAGCCATTGCGCCACATCGGGGGAGTGTAGGGAAAATCGCCGAAGTTGCGCAGCCCCCAGTGATTGTTGCCCACCGAGGCGCTGGTCACTCCGCCATAGGAACTGTCGATCCACGCGGCCAACTCCGGCACGTTGCGCAGCCACTCCGGGTCCAGCAACTCGATCGCGCCGCTGTCGCAGAACCACGGGCCGTCGAACAGGCGCGGTGGCTCGTCGGCAAGTCGGCCCCGCGCGACCATCGCAGCCTGGTCGGGCACGTGGGACGAGAAGTGAAGCCAGATGTCGTGGCGTTTGGCCTCACCGTAGCGTGGCAGGTAGGCTGGCGTTTCTGGTGTTGCGGCAAACAGGCCAACCGTCAACTTGTCGCCGGCGACGGACAACGATTTGGGGGCCTGCTGCCAGAACCGCCACATGGACGCCTGCAGATAGCCTGCCGGACCACCCGCGACGATCCACCCTTGTGACCGCTGCCCCTCAGCCACTCTTGCTGGCGTCGGATGATACCGCGAAATGGTCGGCCGTGTCCTGACGCAACTCCACGACGGTTCCCTCGGTGTCGTGTACAACCTTGTCGGAGCTGCCAAACGCCACTTTTCCTTCCACGCGGCCCGGCAATGTTCCGACCACAGCCAAATCGATCACCTCGAGCGGTTTGTCATCGACAGTCCGCTGGAACGGCTCGGGGCGCGCGTCATTGTAGATCCTGAGGCTGGTGCTCAGCGTCGGCAGGCCCACGTAGCCGTGGACGCGAAATGTGAACCGCCCCAGGTGGACGGCCTGCCCGCTGGGAGTGTCGATCGAGAGCGATCCACTGGATTCCACGCACACCGAGACGGGCCCCTGCTGGACCACGTGAACCTGCTCCGTGATGGCGACGACCGGCACGGCCACCGACTCGCGCTGCACCGTCATGTGCACTCTCACGTCGGTCAGCGCAGGAGTGTCGCCAGCGCCCATCCGGACGGAATCGAGCAGATTCGAGGGCGAACTGCCAAATGATACATGCAGCGGCCCGGTATCAAGTATCCATTGATTGTCGACCTGGCTGATGGCCAGTCGAGAGGTCGCCGCGATATCCGCCGTAGGGTTTTCTTTGCCGAACTCCAAGCGGATATGTTGGCCGTGTGCGCTGTGCGCCGGCACGATCGCATGGAGTAGCAGCCAGCGCACGCTGCCGTCAGGCCACCACCCCGTCACTTGGCTCTGCGTGGGTATGGCTCTGTCATCTTCGCCCAGCAGAAGCACGCTCTGATCCTCCTGAAACGTCCCGGGTGACATCGGCACTCCGCAAGTAATGGGATAACCCGGGTCAGGAATCGTGTCTGGACAGACCAATGCCAGACGTGCCGGCAACCTCCGCGGTATGGATGGAGACGTGATCGGCCAACGTTGTTCGTGTCGTGCATTCGCGGCCATCTCGCTTGGACGCGCGACGAGGGGAGCCCCCCGCACCGATTCGGCTTCACCAATCACGGGATCAGCGAACCAGGCGGCCGTATGGAATCGTGGCGGCTGTTCGGTCTTCGCATCACCCTGGGCATACCACGTGCCACCCAGGAATCGCACGTCTCGGTCGTTGCGCTCCAGCGTGCTCGTCTTGTCCACAACGCGCAACGACAGTGTGAATGGCCTACCGGCCGCAACGTACGGTGTGACGTCGACTTCAAACTCGGCCGGCGATGTCGGCATGTTGTCGTCGATGACGTCACGTTCCCAGACAACCTGGTCGTCGATGAGCACTTGCTTGAACCGGTGGTCGAAGTAGCTTTCGGTGCCCAGCATGCCGACTGTGTGCTTTTCGGGATCTGCAAAGTAATTGTCGGCGGCGTGGAATCGCAACAGGAACGGCGGCTGCCAATCCGCGGGAAGGGTGCATTTCCGACTGGCACCGGCCGACGCGCCCGTGCGCGACTCCACCAACGGGTGAAAAAGATTGAGCATGTCGCGGATATCGATCGTGCTCCACCAGGGTTCGGCGGCGCTGATCACCCAGGCAGCGCGGTCGGCGAAGCTCAGGTCCAGATAATGCCCTCCCGTTGCGGTGGTGGCGTGAGCGACCGGAACGTGCAGCGCCATCACCAGCAGTATCGCAGCGACCTTCATCGGCACCTCCGCCTCCTGGATTGTCCGGCTCGGACCACAGCCATTATGCGCCTCGACTCTGGGCGATGCCAGGACTGGCGAAGTGGTAGCTGTTAAGGGGGGGAGCGGACTACCAAAGACGGGCAGGCAGCAGATTGACGCGGTCCCGTCCTAGGTCTGGGGACCAACTAATCGGTTCGCTAGAATTGGTCGAGGATCGCTATCCGCCGCATCACCGGCATGACACTTTCTGGGCTGGGCCGGCATTTCTGTCGGACTCGTAGGCGAGAGGTCGTGCGACTCGCCGGTCCTGCTGCCTGGCGTGTAGGCGAGTGAGAACTCGACACCGCCCGCCGTGGTCGCGACATTGGATGTTAGGTGCTTTGTTGACACCAACATGGGCTTATCAAGGCAAATCCAGAGAACCGCGGTGATGGACACGGACGAGATCAAAGGGCAACTCCTTGAAGAACTGGCTGAACTTCGGCGGCGAGTTGCCGAACTCGAGGAATGCCGGCAAAACGCATACGACGAGTTCGAACAGCGGATAGAGAAACGCACTGCCGCGTTGACCAAAGCCAATAAGGAACTCACCCGAGAGATCGAAGACCGCAGAAGGGCCGAAGAGCGTTTTGCCAAGGCTTTTCATTGCAACCCCTCACCGATGGCAATCAGCACATCGGAAACCAAGTTCCTGGAGGTGAATCAGGCGTTATTGGACACGCTGCAATACGGACGGGATGACATCATCGGAGCAACCGCCTCCGACCTTGGCCTATTCACCGACCCCGAACGGCAGATGGCCGCCGTATCAATTCTCGCTGAGGAAGGTCGTCTCAGAAACTATCCTCTGGATGTGCGAACCAGAACAGGGCAGGTCCGACACGGCTCGTTTTCCGGAGAAATCATCCGACTGCACGATCAGCTAGTGATGCTGACCGTCATGGAGGATGTTACGGAACGTCGGCAGGCTGAAAAGGCGGTACGAGAGAGCCAAGAACGACTGCAATTTGCTCAGCAGATAGCCAAGATTGGCACCTTCGAATGGGACGTGCAAAAGGGGGTGAATTCCTGGACGCCGGAACTTGAGGCGATGTACGGATTGCCTCCCGGCGGTTTTCCAGGTACGCAGACTGCCTGGGAGAACCTACTCCATGGCGATGATCGGGCCGAGGCCGTGCGACTGGTGGAGCGAACCTTGGAAACCGGCGAACCCGTGAACGGGGAATGGCGTGTGATCTGGCCGGATAGAAACGTGCGTTGGCTGGCAGGGCGTTGGCAAGCCTTCAAGGACGAATCGGGCAAGCCACTCCGAATGATCGGCGTGAACATCGACATCACCGACCGCAAGCGGGCTGAGGAGTCTTTGCGTCAGAACTACGATGAACTAAGGGCCATCTACGGCGAGATATTGGATGGCATCATCGTCGTGGATTTCGAGACAACCCGACTGGTGCGGGCAAATGCCGCCTATTGCCGCATGCTGGGCTATTCGAAAGAAGAGGCGTATTCGCTGACGCCAGAGCAAGTTCATCCGCCCGCAGTACTGCCCCGAGTATGGGAGCACATTGAAGCGGTCAAGCGGGGAACGGTTGCCCGAATCGAAGACTTGCCGCTCTTGCGTAAGGACGGCGGTATCATCTATGCGGATGTCGTTTCCAGTCAGATTTGCTACAACCAGTTGCCCAGTTGGATCAGCTTCTTCCATGACGTAACAGACCGCAAGTTGGCTGACGAGGCCCTGCAACGGCAGCATCGCACCCTGCAGCACCTGCTGCAATCCAGCGATCACGAACGCCAGACTATCGCTTACGAAATCCATGATGAACTCGCTCAACAATTGACCGGGGCGATCATGCAGTTCGAAGTCTATAGCCACCTCAAGGTGACCAAGCCACAACAGGCAGCGGATGCCTACAATGCGGGAATGACTTTGCTTCGCCAAGGCCACCGTGAAACCCGCCGCTTGATTGCCGGTGTGCGACCTCCGATCCTGGATGAGGCAGGAGTTGTGGATGCCGTGTCGCATCTGGTGAACGAGCTACGACGTGAAAAGGGACCGAAGATCGAGTTTCGTAACATTGTGGAGTTCGACCGATTAGTTCCCATTCTGGAAAACGCCGCATACCGCATTACTCAGGAAGCCCTGGCAAACGCCTGTAAGCATAGCTATAGCGAGAAGGTTCATGTCACCTTGCTGCAGCAGGGAAACCACCTTCGCATCGAGGTTCGTGACTGGGGTGTGGGGTTCGAAACGACGACGAATCCCAAGAACCACTACGGCTTGGAAGGCATCCGCCAACGTGCGAAGCTGCTCGGCGGAAAATGCAGTATCCGAAGCAAGGTGGGCAAAGGCACGCGGGTCATCGTGGAATTGCCAGTGGTGCTACGAGATTGACAATCAGCTCTCAATCTGTCTCAGGGAATAACGTCGTGGCGAATAAGTTCCAGTTAAATGAGTTGACGCCCGAGCGACATTGCCGACCCTCGGAGACCACTCCTTGCTGGACACGATCCTAATCTATCTGCCGTACATCCAGCCGGTGCGAGTTGGCGTGCGGGACAGGACGAACCTTGGGGCGTCCTACGTGTCATACGCTGGGTTCCGTTGCTCGAGAGGGCGTTTGCAGCGTCCAGACCGTTCGTGGTCCACCGATATTCTTCACCATATGGCAGTGGAGACACGCTGCGCTTGCCAAGACCAAGTTCCTCGAGTGAACCGCCGCAGTTGAACAGCTACTGGGTTTACTGTCGGCAGTGCGATTGCCACCTGTCGAGCGACCTCAACTTGCGTCCGACGCTGGTCCGGAACACGTCAAATTGAAACGCGGCCTTTCGCCGGGAATTGAGCGGCTAGTGCCGCACAATTTTCACGGGAACCCACCTGGACTGAAGGATGCCAATTCGCATCATTCTTCCTTTACGCTGAGCGCCTCGAAGCCGGAGATGACGTCGAACAGTTCCTCGTCAATGCCACTCTGGCGCAGACGATGAAACTTCCCGTTGAGTTCCGCCAGCAATTCGTCGATGTTCTTGTCAGCGCGTTGCATCGCCGCCAAGCGACTGGCATTCTCGCTCGCGAGGGATTCCGGCACGCCCGGAAGAGTGAGACAAAAAGATATTCGCGGATGAGTGCCCACACGGTCGCGGTGCCGCCACCCATGACCTCGGGCAAGTTTCCCGTCGGCCAGGAAACGTCGGCCAGCTTGTGTCGCCAGTTTTCATCCAGCGGCAACAGTCGCTGACTGACGGGCGCATAACCCGCCTTGGACGTGGGGCGGTTGTAGAAGAGGTGGAGTTCGGTTTCATCACCCTGCCCGTGGTGAGTCTCGCTCTCCATGAGGATCTTCCCGACGAGCGGAGTGATGGCCTTGACGGAAGTCGGCACGGGGAAGAGTCCCATCAGCGGCAGGCCCGCGTCCGCCAGGGCGCATGCACGCGTTCACCGATGGCCCAGACTTTGGTTTTGCCAGGCAGAGTTGCGAGTGTCTTAATCGCATAAGCGGCGACCACATCATTGAACTGGCCCACCAGTCCCTGGTCGGAACCGAACACGACCGCGCCAATCGCACCCGCAACTGTTTGTTGTTTCCGAGGGGCCATTAAGGTCGCCGGCCCGCTTTCCCGGAAACACGCGTTCAACCCCAGTTCCACAGTGCGATAATAGTCGGCCAACGCGCGCACCGAGTTTTCGTATTGTCCGATGCTCGATGCGGCCACGGACTTCATCGTGCGAACGACCGATTGGAGATCCCCGGCCCCGCCGATCTTTCGTCGCAGACTAGCCGTGGTGTCGCTCATGACTCCTCCGGAAGTGTTGGCTCGCCCGCAGTCGGGGCAGTCCAGCGTCTCTTTTGATCGCGTAGCCGCCCAAAGGTGCTCTCGATCAATCTGGTCAATTTATCTGCAGCGCCTTCGACGGCTTGGTCCAAGCTCGCGGCCTGATGAGTGACGGCGATGGGCTGGCGGCCTTCGATTCGGGCTTCCATCATGCAACGCATTTCGTCATCGCCGCCCTTCTTGTCGCTGTTCTCATCGCTCAGATGGACCTCCACTCGCGTGATGTGATCGCTGAATCGGCTCAGGGCGCTCTCTACGACGCCACGGAACTGATCGGCCAGCGCCTCGCGACCTTCAATATTGCGGTCGGTATTGATTTGGATCTGCATGGTGTTCTCCTGTTATGATGGTGATTCGCTCAATATCGGTAGGTGGCGGCCACTCCCGTCCGCCCGGGCATCTGTTCGGCCGGAACGACCAGGACCTGGCCGCCCAGCACGGCCAATCCATCCGACATGTGGTTCCAGAAGTCATCATCATGTGCGAGAGCTTGGAACGGTTCCAATAGCAGCCGGGCCTCGACGGCCGGATACTTCTTCCGGAGCGATGTCTCCAACTCCTTCACCAGATTGCGAAACCGGATCGGATCCTGCTGGTTTTCGGGATGGCGCCGATGCGTCGGCTGGTACAGCGAGAGACACGGCGGCTGGCGAAGCGACGCCAACTCGGCCAGCGATGCGATGGTGAGCGAAGTCGTCTTCTCTGTCATTTTCTATCTCCTGTTTTGTGATTCAGTCACGTCAAAAGCTCAGATGTGGGTCCCGGCGCGGGCGAGTACCCTGAGAGCGCTTTGCGGGCCGTCTCGAAGAACGTTTCACGATCCTCATCGCTCAGCTTGTCGGCAGTTTCCAAGCGCGCGCACACCTCCGCCGGGATGCTCGCCGCCGCCTCAACCACGGCCTGCTCGGCGTCCGTCATCTGGTCAAGCGGCACGCGGTCGAAGAGTCTTGCGGTCAACGCCAGCAATACGGCGATTTGCGCCGGCACGGACATCGGGTGCAATTCCGGCTGTTTGAGGCAGGCGCGAATTCGCCGACCGTGCTCAATGGTCTTGTGGGTGTCTTCATCCAGGCGGGCGCCGAACCGCGAAAAGGTTTCGAGCTCTTCAAACTGCGCGTAGCCGAGCTTCAGGTCGCCCGCCACCGCGCGGTAGGCCGCCCGTTGCGTCTTGCCGCCGACGCGCGAAACGGATTTTCCGACATCGACCGCGGGGAGCACGCCCAATTCAAAGAGCGACGGCGAGAGGTAGATCTGCCCGTCCGTAATGGAAATCAGGTTCGTCGGAATGTAGGCGGAAATATTCTGCGCTTCGGTCTCGATAATGGGCAGGGCGGTGAGGGAACCGCCGCCGAGTTCCTTGCGCAGGTGCGTCGCACGTTCCAGCAGTCGCGAGTGGATATAAAAGATGTCGCCGGGGAAAGCTTCGCGGCCGGGCGGACGGCGCAGCAAGAGAGAAAGTTCGCGGTAGGCTCGGGCGTGATGAGTGAGATCGTCGTAAACGATCAGCACATCTCGGCCCGCTTCCAGGAAGGCCTCCGCGATACTGGTCGCGGCGTAAGGGGCGATGTAAGCGAGACCCGGCGGGTCGTTGCCCTCGGTCACGACGAGGACCGTGTAATCCATCGCTCCCTCTTTCCGCAAGGTAGCCACGGCCTTCGCGACGGCCGATGCACGCTGGCCGATGGCACAGTAAACGCACAGCACCTGGTGGTCTCGCTGGTTAAGAATGGTGTCAATCGCAATGGTAGTCTTGCCCGTTTGCCGGTCGCCCAGAATCAATTCGCGCTGGCCGCGCCCGATGGGAATGAGCGCATCGATGACTTTGAGGCCGGTCTGTAGCGGCACGGTGACGGGCGCGCGGTCCATGATGGGCGCGGCGGGGCGTTCGATGGGCAGACGCCCGCTGGCGGCCACTGGTCCGTTGCCATCGAGTGGCCGGCCGAGCGGGTCGATGACGCGTCCCAGCAATCCCTCGCCCACGGCCACGTCCATGACCCGTCCCGTGCGCTCGACTTCATCGCCGGCGTGCAGATGCGAGTATTCGCCGAGCAGAACGACGCCGATTTCCTCCGCGTCCACGTTGAACGCAATGCCGAATACGTCGCCGGGAAACTTCACCAACTCCTCGAAGCCGACGCTAGGAAGACCGGTGACCTTGGCGATGCCGGTCGAGACCGTGGTGATCGTGCCCACCTCGTGCGCCGTCAGTTGCGGCGTGAAGGCTTCGCGTACCTGACTGATTCCAGCGAACGCACGGTCGTAGACACTTTGCAGTATGTCGGGCGGCTTGCTCATGTGGCCTGCTCGTGTTTCGCTTCAGGTTGGGTTTCGGGTTGGGACTGTGGTTGCAGCAGTTCGCCGACGCCTTTTTCCAACGACGCAAGGTAATCCGCGATGCTCCAGGCCACTTTTTGTCCGTTCGAGGTAAGTTCGATCCCGCTAATCACGTTCGGCGCAGTCTCGAACCGGATGTGGATGTCAGCCGCGAAGGTATCGTTAAGCGCCTGCTGGATCGCCGCGCGTTGCTCAGCCGGCAGCTCAAACGCGCTGCGCACGAACGCCGGGTTGGCCGATGTCTTCAGGGCCATGGCGAGACTTTCCTTGGCCTCCCCGCCGAGTTCTCGCAGGCGGCTCGTGAACACCTCGCCCAGGCGTTCTTCCAAAGTTGTCCCGGCAAGGTCCGTCAGCGTCTTTCGCGCGATGGCAAACACTTCCTCCCGTGTTCGGCGCGTGATCTCGTTGTTCAGGATCTGTTGTTCGCGGTTCAACGCGTCCTGTCGCTTGGCACGCAGGGCGTCGGCAGCCTGCCGTGCTTCATCGAGGAGGTGCTGACGTTCGGCGTTCACTTCGTCCTGCGCCTTGCTCAGCAGTCCGTCGCGCTGCAGGTCAAATTCCTCGTTCTTGTGCTGGAACTCGTCTCGCTCCTTCTGGGCTTCGACCCTTTTCGCGTCGGCGTCCGCGAGTTCCTCAGCGATCCGCTCCTCCCTCGCGTCGATGGCGTGGAGGATGGGCTTGTAAAGAAATCGCTTGAGCAGCCACACCAGAATCAGGAAGTTGAGCACCTGCGCGCCGACGGTGAACCAATCAATGAGCATGGGTTACTTTCCCGCGGTTTGGGCGATGACGTGATTCCAGAACGGGTTGGCGAAAATGAGAATCATCGAGACCACGAAGCAATAGATGGCTGTGGACTCGATCATCGCCAGTCCGACAAACAACGTCCGGGTGATGGTAGCAGAGGCGTCGGGCTGCTGGGCCAGCGAACTCAGCGCGGTCGCGACTGCCTTCCCTTCACCCAGTGCCGGGGCCATCGTGCCGAAGGCGGTGGTGATGCCGGCGGTGACAATTGATGCCACCGCGATGATTGTCATGCTGTCCATATGATCTCCTTTAGTGTGACGAATGAATTTGATACGCCATCGGGTTTGTCGTTAAGGAGGGACGTGCAGGTTCATTCCTCGGACGCAATTCATCATACGACTGCTCCGAACAAAGCCCCGACGCCGGCGGTTAATGCCATCGCGAGTGCTCCCCACAATGTGACACGTAATGCGCCTCTCGCAGCACTTGCACCGCCAGCGTACGCAGCCAATCCGCCCAGCAGCGCGAGAAAGAGCAGTGAGAACCCCGCGACAAAGGGGATGAGGTACGCGTTACGGGTAATGACCACTGTCAGCAAGGGCATGGCAGCTCCAATCACGAATGTGCCGGCCGACGCGAACGCCGCCTGCACGGGTCTTGCTCTGAATGATTCCGAGATGCCAAGTTCGTCGCGGGCATGGGCAGCCAAGGCGTCATGCGCCGTAAGTTGTTCAGCGACCTGTTTCGCGAGCGCAGGAGAAAGGCCACGCTTTTCAAAGATCGTCGCCAGTTCCGCAAACTCGCCTGATGGATCCATCGTGAGGCTATTTCTTTCGAGGGTGAGGTCGGCCTGCTCAGTATCCGCCTGCGAACTGACCGAGACGTACTCACCCGCCGCCATGGACATAGCCCCGGCGACCAACCCGGCGACCCCGGCAACCAGAATGTCGTGGCTGGTCGCATGGGCCGCGGCGACGCCGAGGACCAGGCTGGCGGTCGATACGATGCCGTCGTTCGCGCCGAGAACCGCCGCGCGCAACCAGCCGATACGGTTCGTTCTGTGTCTCTCTCGAGGGGGCATGGGATATCTCACGCTCTACACTGGTTATGCTCAATAGTGTCCGACGCCGATGGGGTGCCCGAGGGCGTTCAATCGCGGCGCCGGATCACTTCACTGTTGCGTCGGCTCTCCTTGGGTGGTTCATGGCTCCATGTTCTGCCTCGGGTTCAGTCTGGGGCCTATGGACACGCGTAGCGGCCGCGATGTAGACAGTGGCCAGAATGAAGAAGATGTAGGCCTGCACCATACCGGTGAGCAGCCCGAGCGCCGTCATGATGACCGGAAAGATAAAGGGCGTGATGGTGAGCAAGATGCCGATGATCATCGCTCCACTCATCATGTTGCCGAACAGCCGGACGGCCAGGGCCAGTGTGCGGGAGATTTCGCTGATGATATTGAACGGCAGCATGATGAACGTCGGCTTCACGTAGGACTTGAGGTAGTCGCCCAAGCCCCGCTCCTCGATGCCGAAAAGCGGCACGGCCACAAACACGCACAGCGCCAGTGCCGCCGTGGTCGAGAGCGATCCTGTCGGCGGCTCGTAGCCGGGAATGACGGTGCAGAGGCTGGCTGTGGCGACGAACAGGAACAGCGTGCCCAGGAAGCCGAGATACTGCTTCGGGTGATGGAGGCCCACTTCTTCGATTTGTTTTGCGATGGCGGTGACGATGATTTCGAGAAGGTTCTGCCATCGCGAACGTTTCAGACCCGTGGAAAGGTTGCGCGTGATGAGTCTTGAGCCGACGGCCAGCACGAGCATCAGTCCCCACGTAAACACAATGGTGGCGTTGAGTTTGAGAAACCCGTATTGCCAGAAGATCAACTCGTCGGGACTAAGACGCATGGCTGGCCTCCTTTGCCAGGGAGCTGAGGTGTTCGACAGGCGGGCGGGTAAGCCGCGTCACGAGGAAACGCGCGATGACAAATCCGAGGAGACACGCCAGCAGCCGCTCCCAATGACCGGCCGAAACAAGGTAAAATCCAGCCAGGACAATGCTCACCCGCAGCAGCAGGCTGCCGAAGAACCAGAGCGCCGGCCGGCGGGACGAAACGCCCTTGCGGACCGTCCACCAAAGGCCGCCGAAGAAGACCGCACCGAGCAGCACCCCCGCCACCCACGCCAGCACCAGTGTCAGCGTTTCATTCATCGTCATCCTCCTGCTCCTCCCGCATAGCCTTGTCTTCTTTGGCTACCCAATGCCACGCATTCAAACAGCCGATGATCAAACCGATGACCAGTAGCATCAGTGTCCAGGAGTGGGTTCCGGAATGGCGCTTATCCAGCCAGATACCCAACGCCGCGCCGAGCAGCGTTGGAATCGCCACCGACCAGCCGATCAGTCCCATCATGCCCAAGCCAAACCAGACGGTTCGCGTAACATGGCGTCGCGCGCGGAGTTGCGCGCCGCCTTCGCACCGACCTCCTGACTGAGTGGCGGCTTCGGCTTCAAAGGTCTCTTCTTGTGCTCGTCAGTCATGGTGAAAAGCCGCCATACTGCGGATGAAACCGCTTTCCATATTCGCCAGCACCGAGCGTAAGCTCTGCTCGTGCTCGTCCAGGGTCAGAAACTCCCGCTCCACCGCATCACGCAATTGGCCGAGGTCCGGTCCGCCTATCGCCCGGCGCACGGAAACGAGCACGTCCAAGCCGGTCTTGACAAGCACCCCTTCATCCACAGCGACGTAAACCTCGCCCTCCACTTCGGCGTCGTAGATCAGAATGCCTGGCACGAGCGCCGCCACACAATCGAGCCGGTGTGGCAAGAGTCCAAACGAACCGTCGCGCGTCTCCGCGACGATGCGCGACACGCCGGAGTTCTCGGCGAAGACTTGGAACGGCAGGAGAATCTTAAGATTCATCAGTGTCGGCGGCATGTGCGACCTCCGGTTGAGGTGTGGGTTGCGGTTTGGAATCGGCCTTCTCCTTCGCCTCATCCACTACGCCGATCATGTAGAGTGCGCTCTCCGAGTAGTCTTTGAATTCATCGCGCAGGATCCGCTCACAGCCATTCAGCGAGTCCTCCAGGGAGACGAGCTTGCCTTGGAGCCCGGTAAACTGCTCGGTCGTGAAAAACGGCTGGGTGAGAAAACGCTCCAACCGGCGGGCGCGGGCGACCACGTTGCGGTCTTCCGGCGAAAGCTGCTCCAGGCCGAGCATGGCAATGATGTCCTTGAGTTCCGCATATTGTGCAAGCGTCCGCCTGATTTCCTGCGCGAGGCGATAATGCCGCTGGCCGACGATGCCCGGCGTGGCCATCGTGGAACTGGATTGTAGTGGGTCGATGGCCGGGTAAAGCCCTTCGCTCGCCCGTTTACGCGAGAGCACGATCGACGCGGAGAGATGCGAGAACGTATGCACCGCCGCCGGATCGGTGAAATCGTCCGCCGGCACATACACCGCCTGGATGGATGTGATGGCGCCGGTATCGGTATTGGCGATGCGCTCCTCCAGACCCGATAGCTCCGTGCCCAACGTGGGCTGATAGCCCAGACGCGACGGCATTTGGCCCATCAAGCCGGACACCTCCATGCCGGCCTGGATAAAGCGGAAAATATTGTCAATGAGCAGCAACACATCGCGGTGCTCGTCGTCCCGGAAATACTCGGCCATCGTCAGCGCGCAGTGGCCCACGCGAAACCGACTGCCGGGGGGCTCGTTCATCTGACCGAAGACCATCACCATGTTCGGCAGCACGCCGGCTTCCTTCATCTCACGGTAAAGCTCCTCGCCTTCACGGCAGCGCTCGCCGATGCCGCAAAACAGACTGACCCCCTCGTGGTGCCCAATCATGTTGTGGATCATTTCGGTGAGCAACACTGTCTTGCCCACGCCTGCCCCGCCGAAAAGTCCCGCCTTACCGCCGCGTTCCAGCGGCACGAGCACATCGATGACCTTGATCCCCGTCTCGAAGATCTCGGATTTGGTGGATCGTCGCGCCAACGGCGGCGGTGCCCGATGGATGCTGCGCCATTGGACATCGGCGGGCGTCCCTCCGCGGTCGATGGCGTTGCCAAACACGTCGAACATACGCGAGAGAACCCCTTTACCCACCGGCGCTTTTAGCGGTCCGCCCGTGTCCTCCACTGCCATGCCGCGAGCAAGACCTTGCGTGGGTGTCAACGCGATCCCGCGCACGTGACGTGCATCCCGCTGCGCCAGCACTTCGATGACGATCTGTTTGTCCGCTCCCGCACGCAGCACCGAGTAAATCGGCGGCAAATGCCCCTCGAACCGTACATCCACGACGCTGCCGCGTACCGAGACGACCGTGCCAAGATGCGGTAAGGTGGTCTTGTCTTCCATGTTTGCTCCCGCTGATTCACCGTCACTGTGATTTCGCTTCCCCTGTGCACAAAGCAGGCTCGGCCACGAGCGTTTCGCGGACGCACGCCAGCCGCCTGTCGATCGTCGCTCGGTCATGGGCGGACTCGACGGTACGCTCGGCCAGATCGGCGGTCCATTGCACTTGTTCGCAAAGCGCCCGCCGACGGTGTGGGTTGGCCGTCAAACTGGCAAGGGTTTGAAAGGCGTCGAGCATCCGCGACATGATGGCGACGTCGCCTTTGGCGATTCTTCGAATTTGGTCGAACGATTCACCCAGCAAGCTCTCAAAGCTCGGGCCTTTGGCGATCACGCGCAGTTCCCCTTCCTCATAGCAACGCCAGGAGGGGATTTGCCGAGGCGTTATCCGCGCCAGAATCGCGGTCAGATAATCCAGGCACATCACGGCCGTCGTGGTGTCGATGATGCCGGGGGAGAGTGCTTTCAACGCCACATCCACGATCTGCCTGATGCCGAAGGCCGCGTCCTGTTCCACCGTGCGGTGGCTGCTGATGCTGAAAGTCGCCTGGAGGGCGGTCATCGTCTCCTGATCCGGCGGGTCTTCCAGAGCCAGTGACGCCAGCTTGGTGCTCTGGACAACGAACTCGCCGACGCCGTGTTCCATCCACACAATGGTCTTTTTGTCCCGCGCCAAGCTCAGGAGCGCTGCATTATTCACGCTCTGGATATAGCCGCTCTCCTGGGCCGGGACGGCGTGCCAATTCCGCTCGCCGAAAGGGCGTTGTATTTGGTCATCCTCGTCTTCGTCTGGCCCTTGTCCAAGTTTTTCCGGAAACAGCCGGTCAATGGCGGTGATGGTTTCCTGAGCGACCGAGGCGATGATGCTCGAAGCCTGGATCGAAGAGGCGATGTGATGAATGAAGAACATGAGGGCCACAACTCCTCCCAGCGCCAGCACGAAACCGAAGAATACCGCCAGGCTGGGAACGAATGCGCCCTCGTCGCCGCCGCGAATGGTGCGCAACACGATCAGGCAATAAGCGAAAATGCCGGCGAAGACCCCGAGCACGACCTGGGTGACGCGGCTGCGCGTAAAATTCCGCAAGATGCGCGAGGTGTACTGGCTCGAAGCCAGCGCCAGCACCACCAAGATCATCGAGAACGTGACGCCCACCACGGTCATCATTGAACCGGCAATCGTGGACATCATCCCGCGCGCGCCGTCCGCCCCGGCCCCAAACAGGCGCGGCCACCGGGCCAGATAGCGGTCGATCCCAGTGGAGTCCGCTTCGATCAACGCTACCGCTACGACAATGCTGACCACGACAATCAGCGAAGGCACAAACCAGAAGCTTGACCGCACTTCCTGCCACCAATGGTGTAGTTTCGTTAGCATCTGTCAGTTCACCGTAGCTTCAACTGTTCTTCGAGTCGCGGCGCGTTTGGGCACGCTTGCCCTTGGTGGAGACGTGTCCACGTTCGCAACTATCGAGACCGGAACGCATAATCCGAGATAGCTTGGCAGCGGCTTTGGCCCGGCCTGGCCGCGCGCTATCCGGTCGAGAGACGGGGTGCGGGATGAGCTCCGGCGGACCGCGCTTGCGTCTGTTCTTTTTGGCGGTCTTGGGGGCGACCGCCGCCTTCGTTGGCGCTCCTGCGCTGCGCGGCGTCATTCGTCCACCTTCGGATTGCCATCGCGCCAGCGCCTTGGCAGATGATCGCTTCTTTTTCTTCGGTTTTTTCAGTTTCGTCGGTGCGACCGACTTTTCCTTCCTAGCCGCTGCCACCAGGAAGCCGCTACTGGAAAAGAAACACCGGAGTTCTCCACGGCGGCGCACATCGCTGTCGGCGATAAGCAGTAGCGGAACTGCTACGCGCGGATCCAGCTTTTCCATCGGATTCACCGTCTTGGTTGCAGAGGTGCCACACCACCGAAAACAAAAAAAGCCGACGTGGGTGAATACCCAGCGGTATTCACCCACGTCGGCTCACTCGTCAACGAGCCTCCCGCGCAAGCGAGTTGCTCTTCATCTAGTCATCCGACAACCTCGACTCGAGTATTCTATGGTGATGAACTGGAAATGCAAGTGGATGACGTCCTTAGCCGTTGATTCTCATGGGGTTGCATCGCCTGCCCAATGGCCATACCGAGGCCAGGTGTCTGCTTATTCTCGTGAGAGACTCTGAGCCAACCGGCCAATCTAGAGAGGTGACGATTGGCGGAAACTGTTTGGCCGCATCTCTTTCGCCTCCGTCCCTGGCTAGTTGCTACCAAAACCATGATCGGTCATAATTTCAGGCTGGGTTCGTCTACGATTCACACCTGAATCCTCTCCGCCCGTGGAGTCCGTACCCCCGGCTTGCGATAGGCAATTACCTCGGGGGGGGGTGACTCATGGGACGCATGAATCAGCAATCGCGAGGAGAGATCGATGGGTGCTTTGGCCCGGGCGACGTGAAGGTTCTCGACGAGAACCTTGCCATCGCGCCACGGTGCTGCGTTCGGCGTAAGCGATCGCTGGCGCGTGTCTGCGCCCCCTTTTCCTCTGGCAGCAGAGTGAGGGCTCTTTCCAGCGACCCCCAGGAAGCCAGGGAGGTTCTCGGTGAAGAAGTCCCGAAAGAATCGCATAGAAGTGTCCGCCGCCTCCTCATCGAAAGCAGTGGGACCAGACCGCGCCGGTCGAGTCGTCCCTTACGTTGTCGGCATGGGCGGCTCAGCGGGTGGGCTGGAGGCATTTGAGCAGTTCTTCTCCCACCTATCCCCGAACACCGGCTTAGCGTTTGTCCTGGTGCCGCACCTGGAGCCCACGCACAAGGGCATGATGCCGGAACTGCTTGGGCGGCACACCAAGATGAAGGTTGTCGAGGTGGAAGATGGGATGGAGGTTCAGCCCAATTGTGTCTACGTGATTCCTCCCAATGCGGACCTGGCCATCCTGCATGGAAAGCTCCAGGTGCTTGAACCGGCCGCGCCGCGGGGCCTGCGGATGCCGATTGACTTCTTCTTCCGGCAGTTGGCGGCGGACCAGAAGGAAAAAGCCATCGGCATCATTCTCTCCGGCATGGGGAGCGACGGCACGCTGGGCCTGAAGGCCATCAAGGAAAACCTGGGAATGGCCATGGTGCAAGACCCGGCCTCGGCCAAGTATGACGGAATGCCTCGCAGCGCGATTAACACCGGCTTAGTGGATTACGTCGCCGCAGCGGAAGGACTCCCCACCAAACTGATCCAGTACGTCAACCACTCCCCACGGCCTCCGAAAGATCGCGATCTACCCGAGGGGGAATCGTCCGCGGCGATCCAAAAGGTGTTTGTCCTGCTGCGCGCCCACACGGGCAACGATTTTTCCTGCTACAAGATCAACACGATCAGCCGCCGGATCGAACGGCGGATGAGCGTCCATCAGTTTGACAGCCTTCCGCGATACGTTCGTTACCTCCAAGGCAACTCCCAAGAAGTCGATTTGCTCTACAAGGAACTGCTGATCGGAGTGACCAACTTCTTCCGCGATCCGGGTCTGTTTGACTTGCTGAAAAACCAGGTGATTCCCCAGTTGCTCCAGGACCGGCCGACAGGCGGCCCCGTGCGAGTGTGGAATCCCGGTTGCTCGACCGGTGAGGAGACCTATTCTCTGGCCATCGTGCTCAAGGAGTGCTTGGAGGACCTGCGACTCCAGAAGAACCCGACGATTCAAGTGTTTGCCACCGACATCGACAAGGACGCCGTTGAGAAGGCCCGCCAGGGAACGTTTCCCGCGAGCATCGCCTCAGATGTGTCTGCCGAGCGACTGGCGCGATTTTTTGTGCATGAGGGTGAAGGCTACCGGATCAAGAAGGAAGTCCGTGACCTGGTGATCTTCGCGCCACAAAACATCCTCGTCGATCCGCCGTTCACAACGCTGGACATCCTCTGTTGTCGGAACTTCCTGATCTACGTTAATGTCGAGACGCAGAGGAAACTCCTGCCGCTGATGCACTATGCCCTGAACCCCAGCGGCATCTTGATCCTGGGCACGGCCGAGAGCATCGGAGGCTTCGGCCACCTGTTCTCGCCGCTGGACCAGAAGTGGAAGGTCTATCAACGAACGGAAGTGAGCGAGCGAATCTTCGTCGAAATGCCTGCGCGCGTGTTGCGCCGCGAGCACGCCGTTGTCCCTGTGGCAGAAAAGGCCAAGGAAGCAGTCATGGACATTTTCTACGCGGCCCAGCGGGTGCTGTTGGACTTCTACGGGCCTCCCTCCGTGGTGGTCACTGCGGAGGGCGACATCATCTACGTCAATGGACGAACCGGGAAGTACCTGGAACCGTCTTCGGGAAAGGTCAACAACAATGTCTTTGCGATGGCCCGCGAGGGGCTCCGCGAAGAGCTTGGCATTGCCATCCACAATGCCGCGAAACAGAAGGCCACCGTGACCCAGAGCGGCGTGCAGGTCAAGTCCAATGGCGGCTCTTCGACCATCAACCTCACGGTCAGGGCGCTTGCCGAGCCGGCCGACCTGCGGGGCATGTTCCTAATCGTGTTCGAGGAACTCGCGACGGGCCCATCCGAGGCGGCCACGGAAAGAACGTCGACGCCCGCCACCGGAGTGGAGGAAGAACTCCGCCGCACGCGCGAGCGTCTTCAGACCACCATCGAGGAAATGCAGGCCGCCCAAGAAGAACTCCGCTCCGCCAATGAGGAGTTGCAGTCCAACAACGAGGAATTGCAGAGTACCAACGAAGAAATGACCAGTTCCAAGGAGGAACTGCAATCACTCAATGAAGAGATGCAGACGGTAAACGCTGAGTTGCAGTCGAAGATCGAGCAATTGTCGCAATCCAACAGCGACATGAAGAACCTGCTCAACGGCACCGAGATCGCCACGATCTTCCTGGACGACGACCTCTGCGTCAAGCGGTTCACTGCCCAGGCGTCCAACGTCGTCAACCTGATTGCCAGCGATGTGGGACGGCCGATCAGCCACTTTGCGACGAATTTGAAGTACGACCGGCTGGTCCAAGACGCCAAGCAGGTGCTGGACACGCTGGTACCCAAGGAAGTGCAAGTCCAGGCCAGTGACGGCCGATGGTACAACATGCGAGTTCTGCCCTACCGGAGCGCGGACAACGTGATCGATGGCGTGGTCATGACGTTTGCCGACACGACCGTACTGAAGCAGACGGAGGCCCAGTTACAGGAAGCCCGCGACTTCGCCCAGAGCATCATCGCCACGATTCGAGAGCCGCTGGCGGTGTTGGACGGCGACCTGCGGATCATCTCGGCGAGCCGTTCGTTCTACGAGACGTTCAAGGTGGCCCCGGCGGAAACCGAAGGCCGGCTCTTTTACGAGATCGGCCAACGGCAGTGGGACATCCCCGAGTTGCGGCAACTTCTGGAGGACATTCTTCCCGACAACACGCGGTTCGACGACTTCCGAGTGGAGCACGATTTTCCGGCCGTCGGACACAAGGCTCTGCTGCTCAATGCCCGGCGACTTACGTCGCAGGAACATCGCAGGAGCCTGATCCTGCTGGCGATGGAAGACATCACCGAATCGCCAGCAGCGGGACGATAACTCAGGGGGACGCCATGAAGAAGAAGAAGGCCGCGGTGGATTCGAAACTGCCCCCAGCGACGGGCCTCCGTCAAGAGGCTGAGCGACGTCTGCGCAGCAAGAAAGCCGCGCCTGTTGAAGGCATGGCCGAGGTGGACGTTCGTGCCCTGCTCCACGAATTGCAGGTCCACCAGATCGAACTGGAAATGCAGAATGAGGAGCTGCTGCGCGCCCATGTGGCGTTGCAGGAGGTGTCCGACAAGTACCATGACCTTTTCGACTTCGCCCCGATTGGCTACTTCCGCTTGGACGGACAGGGCCGGATTCTGGAAGTCAACCTGGCTGGGGCCGCGCTATTGGGCCTGGACCGAAACGCGCTGATCCAGAAGCGGTTCGGGCAATTTGTAGCGATGGAAAACCGCCCAGCGTTTGCTGATTTCTGCAAACGGGTGCTGACCACCGACACCCGAGAGACCTGCGAGGTGAAGCTCGTCAAGGACGGGCAAACCGTGTATGCGCTGGTCGAGGGGATCGCCGCGCCAGACCACCAGGGCGCGGGCAAACTATGCCGTGCGGCAGTCATTGATATTACCGGCGCAAGCAGGCGGCGGAGAAGTTGGCCGAACTGGACCGCCGGAAAGATCAATTTCTGGCCATGCTCAGTCATGAACTTCGCAACCCTCTTGCCCCCATCCTCAACGCCGTGCAACTGCTTCAACTCCAGAAACGCAAAAACTCCGTTCAGCAAAAGGCCCTGACGATCATTGAACGGCAGGTGGGGCAACTGACGCACTTGGTGGGTGACCTGTTGGACGTCTGCGCGCGATCACCGACAGGATTCAGCTTTGCCAAGAGCAGGTCGCCGTGAGCAGTATCGTGGAACGTGCGGTGGAGACGGCTCGTCCTCTGATTGACCAGCGCAGGCATGAACTCACGGTGTCGCTGCCGCCAGACCCGATTTGGCTGTACGCCGACGCCTCCCGGCTGGAGCAAGTCGTGACGAACCTGCTAACCAATGCCGCCAAGTACACCAGCGAAGGCGGTCACATCTGGCTCTCGGCCCAGCAAGAGGGCGACAAAGTGGCGCTGCGTGTGCGGGATGCGGGGGTCGGCATCGCTCCCGCCTTCCTGCCCCATGTCTTCGACCTGTTCACGCAAGCTCAGCGTTCATCCGACCGCTCGCACGGCGGGTTAGGTATTGGATTGACCTTGGCGAAACGGCTGGTGGAAATGCACGGTGGAGACATCCGAGTTTCCAGCACTTTGGGGCAAGGCAGCGAATTCATGGTGAGTCTTGTCGTGTGTCCGCCAGGGGCCCTGTCAATCAAGACGCAGCCGCCCCCAACCGAAATCGCCAAGCCGATCGGGCCAGCCTTGCGGATCCTGGTGGTGGATGACAACACGGATGCAGCGAGTGTCTTGGAAATGCTGGTGAAGGAAGCGGGGCATTGGGTGCGGATGGCCCACACCGGCCCGACTGCATTGGCAACGGCTCTCGATTATCGGCCCGATGTGGTGCTGCTGGACATCGGCCTGCCAGAGTTGGATGGCTTTGAAGTAGTGAAGCGGATACGTCAGGAGCCCCCTCTCCACGACACCGTGCTGGTTGCCGTGACGGGATATCCACAGGCAGCAGACCGGCAACGTATGCAGGAAGCAGGGTTCGATCACTACCTGGTCAAGCCCGCCGATTTCGAGAAGTTGCGACAACTCTTGGCGGAAGTCGCGGAGAAGACGACGGGGCGTCCACGGAACGTGTAGAATAGCCCACGATTCAGGGAAGGGCCCGAGTCGTGGGGTTGGCGAAAGGAAAGAAACCTATGCCGAAGACAGGGAGAACTCTTCGTGTTCTCGTGGTCGATGACGACAGAGACGGTGCGGACACACTTGGCCTGGTAATTGAAGAACTCGGCAACCAAGTGCATGTGACCTATGGTGGGGCCTCTGCACTAGACGTTGCGACCATATTTCGGCCCGATCTGATGTTGATCGACTTGGCAATGCCTGATATGGATGGCTGTCGTCTCGTGATGCGACTTCGACAGATTCCGGCCTTCGCGCAAACGAAAATCGTAGCCATCACCGGCCATGCCGACCAGGGACACAAATCCTTGGCCATGAAGGCCGGGTTCGATAAGGTCCTCTTCAAACCTGTTGCTTTGAGAAAAATCAGAGCGGCCTTAGCCAGCGTCGTTCCCGTGATCGCAACTGCAGGCCAATCGCCACAATTGGCCAAGAAGCGTGCGAGTCCCCGAGCAGAACGAAGGTTGCCGATTAACGAAGCGCGAAAAATCAGGAAAGATCGCGAATCAAGGATCCTTACTCAGGAAGAAAGTGAAGCAGCTATCTGTGAGGGGATCATTCGTTTTCAAGAGGAGTATTTGGGGTGGGTGGCGGAGCAGATTCGCGTACACCTCATCAAAGACTTCCTGGTAGTCCGCCTTCTGGTGCTTTGACTGTGGCCGAACGGCAACTGGCCAAGTCGTTGTCGCCCGAGAGAGGAAGGGATCTCATCAAGCAGACACGGGAGCAACTGCTGGAATTGGCACGTCCGATGTTGGCGTCGATGGTCCATGAGGTCGTCGGCGTGAAGGTGTTGGCCATTCACCATGACATCAGTACCGTGACCGGCGAAGAAGTGATCCTCTTTAGCCTGGCTGAGACGCCTCGGCTCTCCTAACTTGGCCGGCGGCCACAACCAATCAGGAAATTCGAAATCCCAATATCGAAATCCTAAACAAATTCGAATGACAAAAACTCAAGGAAAAAACTTCCGCCGCTGGCAAAACCGCAGACGCCGAGGGCATTGGCATCCTGCTCGCGGTACCGAGCGTCAGGATCAATGTCCCGCTCACGACCCGCCGGAACGAATTCCGCGGGTTGCAGAGAGGGCGGAAGCCGAGCCTGGCTTCCTTCAACTCGTCTTGGTTGAGAGTGGACGCTCGCTCAATACGGCTTTCAACACGATGCACTCATGTTCAAGTGCGTGGATGGCTTCCCCGGCTTCGGATGGGGTGCCGCCGCTCGACTTGCAGAAAGGAGCTTCGTCCCCGGCCTTGAACGTGATCCTCGCATCCGTGTCGCCGTGCTTGATCATAGGGCTGAGCGGGTTGGATCGTCACACCCTTGGGAATATCGCCGAACTTGAGCGCGACATCTTCGTCGAAGTTCTTGGCCCGCTCGATGCCGACCGTGGCTTCCATCTGTTCTCCCTGCTGGAGGGAGGATGACATCAGGGGCACGCTCAGATTGAACGTGTTGTCGGCCTGTCCGTAGGCCGGTTTCCCGTCCGTCGTTCCCGGCCCTCCTGGAGTTCCCTGGCTGCAACCGGCCAGGGCCGCCAACGTCATCACCGCCAAACCTGCACATAAACTCTTCATGCGTAATCTCCTCACAATAAAGATTGGGATCTGGCCGCATCCGCTACTTGCGAAATTAGCAGGGACCCCGTGGACAATTCTCCTGCTCTTCGTTGTTCAACCGACACCGCTGGTCACGCACTTGCTGACGCTGGGTCTCGGTCAGGTTGTCTTCGATCGCGGACAGCAAGGTCGCTTCGGTCCGGATCGTTTCCAGGTAGCGATCGCTGAACTGCTTCCACACGGAAGCGACGTCAGCATCGTAGTCGCGGACAACCTTCTGAATCTGGGTCTGTTGCTCGGGAGTAAGTTTCAGCTCTGCCAGGCAAGTCGGCAGGGCAACCTGCCCAGTTTGAGCCTGGGGAGAGGGGTTGAGGTCTTTCGGCTTGGCTGCCGTGGCGGCAGGATCCTGTGCAAAGGCTGAACCGATTGTTAACACTCCGGCGACTGCCAACACTCTCCAGGAACTTCTGATCACGTGACGTATGGAATCTCTCTCCGATTTCACCAGGTTCGAAACGCGTTTCGCGGACGATCCGCTCGTGCACGCTCACCGACGTAGGCGAGCAACAAAAAAAACCGACGTGGCGGAACACCCTGAGGTATTCCACCACGTCGGTCTACTCGTCATTGAGCCCCCGGGCATGGCCGGGTTGCCCTTTGTTTAGTCATCCGACGACTTACAATCAACTTATTGGCGGAGCCACGCAGCGATTCACGGCGGGTCCATTCACGACACAATCGTAGGGAGCCCATCGGGAGAAGACAAGGACCATATTCTACTAATGTTCAGCAATCACCTGGACATCCAGGTCTGCAACGCGATCCACAACTCCACCACGCCAACCGCCAACTCAAAACTTATTTCGAGACTGCGAATTCGATGAGCCGATCCTTCAGCACCGAGGCCGACGCGTGAAGAGCCCGCCGTTCCTCATTCGCCAGTTTGCCCACGATAATTCTTTCGATTCCTGATTGCGAAATGATGCAAGGCACGCTGAGACACACATCCTTCAGATCATATTCTCCATCCAACAGCGTCGAGACAGTCAGGACACTGCGTTCGTTGCGAAGGACGGCTCCCACGATACGCACTAAGGCCAGCCCGATGGCGAAGCAGGTGGAGCCTTTGGCATCGATAATATGATAGGCGGACTTCCGCACCTCGGAGACAATCCTGGTACGTTCGTGGCCCCAGTCCGAGCACTTCAGGCAGGCGGGACAATAGTCATCCATCGCCATTCCGGCGAGGTTGGTCATCGACCAGATGGGAACCTCGCTGTCGCCATGTTCTCCCAGAACGTAAGCGTGCACGTTTCTTACATCCACGCCACAATGCGTGCTCAGTAAGTGCCTGAACCTGGCGCTGTCCAGCACGGTTCCGGAGCCAAGAATTCGATTTCGTGCCCAACCGGTTCGTTGCAGCGTGACGTAGGTGAGCAAATCCACGGGATTGGTGACGACGACGACCACGGCCTGCGATTCACAAGACGCTATCTCGTCCGCGATTTGCCCCACGATGTGGGCGTTTCGCCTTAAGAGGCTGAGCCGGGACTCGCCGGATTCCTGTTTCGCACCGGCGGTGATCACGATGACGGCCGCGTCCGCATAATCGTCGGGCGACCCAGCGCGAACAACCGTCGAGGGGACAAAAGGAAGACCGTGAGCAAGATCCAACGCCTGACCTTCGGCCTGCTCAACCCGAGCGTCAAGGAGAACGATACTCTCTGCCGTTCCACTCTGAAGCAGCGCGAAAGCAAAAACGGCCCCGACATCCCCCGCGCCGACAATCACCACTTTGCGAGAAGGGCATTTGGATTCCATGATAAAATCGCCTCACGAACTTGCACCGCTCAGGCGGCAGGGCCGCCAAATAACGGCAACTTATGAACTGATTCGCGTTTCACGAGTAAGCCCGTTGCGGGGCCTGGAAATGGCACTCAATGAGCTTCTTGAGCTGATCGATGTTCTCCTGCTCCCGCGATTTGGCTTGGCGCCACAATGACTCTAACTCGGGATGACCAGCGGCGTTAACGATGTTTCGGTCACACTGCCAGAGGCACCCCAAACACCGACCCAGATCGTGGATCAGATCGCTCTCATGATCTTTGATCTCGCACGTCATACCTCGATGTACGGGCTCGATCACGGTGGTCGTGGACATTCTTCGTCTCCCTGTCTCGGACAAACCACAACTGTTTCGCGTCGTGGCCGCTGGGAGCAGGGGCAAACCCCTGCGCAGACTGACAGCGCCCCGATGCGCGTACAAAAAAACCGACGTGGCCAAACACCCGCGGGTATTCGACCACGTCGGCTTACTTACTAACGAGCCCCGCGGCGCAGCCGTGTTGCTCTTTGTCTAGTCCTCCGATGATTTCGCTTGGCATTGTACCGCTCGGAGAAAGGAAATCAACCCGCCTCCACCTGCTCGGGGATCTCCTCGGGATTCGTGGTGAGGGTGTCTTTCCGATGGCGAACGCGTCCCCGAAACGCGGCAGGATGACCGTATACACCGAGGGGGAGATCGGGGGACCAGGTCCCCATCACCGATCTTCCAAGGCTGTGCGCCCGCGACCTCAGACCGCTCGCTAAACCAAGCGTCCACTTGCCTTTCCTGTGCCGGGTCCTAGAATGCTCGAGTCGGTGCCACGGCTCTGAGCACGGAGTCGCCGCGCGGTGAAAAAACAAATTGTCGGATGGCTAGCTGAAGAGCAACCTGGCCGTGCCGGGAGGCTCGTTGATGAGTACGCCGACGTGGCTGAACACGCTTGAGTGTTCAGCCACGTCGGCTTTTTTTGTTCTTGTCTTTTTGTCGAGCGTCGTGATCGCCGGTGCGCATGCGGCACAGCGTCCACTTCCTGAAAGGAACAAGGGACATGGGAAACGGAACACAACCGGCGGATGCCATGCGGATACCTCTCGGGCAACTCGTGGCGGAACTAACTACGTGACATGGGCAGATCGAGCCAGCTGTGTGGCCAAGCTGAAGACGGCCCGCGCACATCGTCCCGAACACATCGTCCCGAACATTCACCAAGGGAAAAGAAACATGAACGTACGTGATGTCTACAGATTGAGTCTAGTCGCCGCGCTGGCCGTTGGGGCCGCCGTATGGAGCGTTAACCGGGCACCGGCAGCACAGGACCGGGCAGACGCGGAAGAAGGGGTGGAAGTGCTCACCCGCGGACCGGTGCACGAGGCCTTCGCGGCTATCGTCACCTTCGATCCTGAGCCGGGCTTGGTGGCGCCGAGAATACCACCGGCCCTCATCGAGGAACTGCCGCCAGCACTGAAACCGGAGGGCAACAACGTCGAGTGGGTCCCCGGGTACTGGGCCTGGGATGACGAGCGTGATGATTTCCTGTGGATCAGTGGCGTATGGCGCGCCCTGCCACCGGGACACGAATGGGTCCCCGGCTACTGGAGCCCATCCGGGCCGGGCGCTCAGTGGACTCCAGGGTAGGGTATTGGGCTGACCCCGAGACTACCGAACAGGAGTACTTCCCCGAGCCGCCTGAGACGGCCGAGGTGGGATTGAACATCGCCCAGCCCTCGCCGGACCACAATTGGATTCCAGGCTGTTGGATGTGGCCGCAGAACCGCTACGCCTGGCGGCCCGGTTACTGGGCCGTCGGACACCAGAATTGGGATTGGATCCCGTCTCATTACCAATGGACGCGAGGCGGATACGTGTACATCGATGGCTACTACGATTACTCGGTCAATCGTCGCGGCGTGCTGTTTACGCCGGTTTATATTCGTCCGAACATCTATGGTCAGCGAGGGTTCTCCTACGGACTTCGGCCCGACGGTGGAAGCCCGATTCAGATCGGCCACCGCTTGGCCGATCTAGTCGACGATTCGTCTGCATCCGCGGTCCGATGGGGCAAACCAACAGTCGAGCTCGTAGGGGTGGTGTCCGCGGCAAGCGACGTGGAGCGTCCTGTCCCGGGACCGACATCCGCTTGCGCCTGCTTCTCGGCGGCCAGCAAGAGCGGCTCGAGCAGCAGGTGGATCAGCGATTGAGCGTCCACCAACGTCGTAACCACATGCAGGTTATCACCACAGCCGATGCGCTCTTTCACCTTGTCCACATCGTCCGGTGAGTGCCACAATCCCACCACCAGATTCCCTTCCGGTACATGACCACGCAGATGCCTGCACAGGGCACGAGCGTGCATCATGGCGGCAGGAGGCATAGCGGAAATGCAGATCACTTGGGGATGGCGCTGCCGGATCAATTCGATCAATTCGCTGGCCGCGGACGCGACCGGAGCGGACTCGACGCGGCAGCCCGGCATGTCCACCAATTGCGACAGCATCGTTCCCGCGATTTCATCCGCCGTGTTGCGAGCGGGCAGGCAAATGACACTGAGCACTGACCCCTCGGTTGCATCCGCGAGACGAGAATCCCCGTTTGCCGGGATTGAGTTCTCTGCGCCCCGCGTCGCGAGCATTTCCTGCCGCCGTTCGCCTTGTTCTTCTATGATCTCTTTCACACTCTGCACAATGTGCTGGTGCCTGTCTTCACTGAACTCGCCGCGTCGCCAATGGGTTTCGGCCGTGACCAGTGCTGAGAGCAACATCGTGTCGTAGACTTCGACGAGCGTCAATTCCTCACAATAGGCCTCCACCAACTCGGCGGCTTCCTCTTGATCTCCCGCCACCAGGCGCTGATAGACGCGCCTCATAGGCTCAAAGACGGGTTCGTTACCTAGCAGAATGTCTAAGAAGGAGAACTGCGGAACGTGTTTGCCGATGACCAACAGGCACACGGTCAACGGGGTCGCGAGCAAGAGCCCGACGACTCCCCACAACCATGTCCAGAAAACAGCCGCCACCAGGACCGCTACCGCCGACACACCCGTGCTCTTACCAATGAGCCAAGGCTCCATGACGTTGTTGCTCAGAAGTTCCAGCGCCACAAACAGCCCGATTGTCAGCAGGGGCATCACCCAACCCGTCGAGATGGCCATCGCCAGACTGATCGGCATGGCAGCAGCAATCCAGGGACCGAGATAGGGAATGAACCTCAAGGTGGCGGCCAAGATCCCCCACAGTATGGCGTTCGGCAATCCGATCAGGTGAAGACCAATGCCCACCGCCACGCCATAAGTGGCATTGATCATACATACCATCGAGAGGTATTGACTGACCCGCGGCCGGCGTCTTCCAGCATCTGCGTGGTCAAGGTCACTTGGTCTGTCCCGATCAGGCGGATGAATCGATCGCGCAAGTCCTCGCGGCGGATCAAGAAGAAGACCACGAGGACGATGACCAGGCCGGTAGAGCCCAAGGCCCCCAAGACGGTACCAAACATGCTACTGAAGACTTCCAGTGGGCTCGCCGGCTCAGCAATTACGCGCACGGAGAAGGGGAGTTCACTGGTCCCTTGCGGTCCCTGGGTGGCTACGGACTCCGGCAGGTTCTCGCTGATTTTCTGCCCCGTTCTTGTGACCTTGCTGAGGGCGGCGGCAACATAAGCATTCGCCGAACCTAATCGTGTTTCCAGATTGGCTTGGTACTCAGGTATCTTGGGGGCCATTTCGGTGATCTGAACCACGGCCATCCACACCAAGAGGCCCATCGCCGCGAAGCCCAGGATTGCCGTAACCAGCACCGCCGGGATGCGGGGCAGCTTGTGGTGTTCGAGCCAATCACACACCGGGCTCAACAAGAAACTCAACAGGACGGCCAGCGTCAAAGGAACCAGCAACCCCTTCGCCAGGTAAAGAGCCGCCACGACCACGGCGATGGACGCCAGCATCCAGGCGGATTTCGCGAATTGGTCCGAAGGTGCCATGCGATGTACTCCGAAAGATCTTCGCCTGCTTCCCTTGTCTATACGCCAAGCCGATCACGGATGGTGGCCGTGCATATTTTCTCTTCCCGAAGACCGTTTACCGCAGCTTGAATTTCCATCCGAGTACGCAGCCGATCCGATAGCGTCAGAGCGCCACAATTTCGGGGCATTCACCGCCCTATCCTTCTGCACGTCTGCATCAGGGTCGGCCATCAAAACTCGAATGGGCGTTGAACCATTCAACGGCGGTCGAACGAAAGCTCTGCTATTCAAGATAAATACCCTCCGTGAGGTGGTGTGTTCAGTATGGATGGCCCGAACGCTGTAATCGCGTGAACCTCGCCGGCAGGCCTCCGGCGAGAGTCGCACTTCCGCTGGCCCGAGAAACTCGGCCTCCTCCTGATAGTCAAACATTTCTCGCGTCGCCAAGTACAAAAAAAGCCGACGTGGCGGAACACCCAGAGGTATTCGACCACATCGGCTTACTCGTCAACGAGCCCCCCGGCATGGGCCGAGTTGCCCTCGATCTAGTCATCCGAAAATTTGCTGGAGAGTCGAAATCAAGCGTGTTACGACTCCTGCGGCACTTTCAGTCTACGCCGCTACCGGGCAAAGGCAATAGAGCATTGAGCAAGTTCAGCCAGGACCGACGATGCGACTTAACCACAGCGATGAATTGATCCAACTCCACCGGCTTTTTCATGAGGCCATCCGCAGGAAACTCCGGCTGTCGTCATTTCTTCTTGGCGATGCGGAGAACTGGCGATTCGGCAAGGGTAAAGAGAACCACCTCCTCGGCGGTGACCGTACTGATATCATGGTGCAGGGTCAGCACCTCGATGCCCGTGATCTGCTTGACCATGGATTCCAGAATCGGACGGGCTGTTTCTATCAACTGGATTCTTACTTGCTTCAGAAGTTCCCGCCCTTTATCGGCCTGGAGCGTCTTGATGAGATGCTGTTCGGCCGTGGTCAGAACCCCCTGGAGCCGGACCAGGAGCAGATCGCCGATCAGGTGGGTGTGAATGTCCTTGGGGCCACGGCCCATGCAATCCTGCATGAAATGGCTCATCTCCAGGCTGATGGCGGCTTCGATCTCTCCTGATGTTTTCATCGGAACCTCTCACTTGCCCCGGTTTACCATCGCCGGGCGCCAGTGGGCGATACCCAGTACCCGAAGACCAGACAGCAATCTCGGTTACCGCCTCTTGAGTCGTGTTTTGTCGGAGGACTTCCTACCGGCAGATTCCCGGGCCTTCTTGTCCGCCACCTTCCTGGGCCGCTTCGGCTTGCCCTGCTCTGCTGCGGACTCGGCATCGCCCAGCTCCTGCTCGGCCTGTTTACTGGCCGTGATGTCACTGACCATGGCCACGATTTTCACGGCTCGTCCAGTATCATCCCGCAGGACGGCCCCATGGATACCCGCCCAGATCAGAATCCCGTCTTTGCGGACGCAACGTTTCTCGATGGACCAGGAGTTGGCTTGGCCGCGGAGTATCCTCGCAAGATCAGTCATGTCCCGCCGGCGATCCTCAGGATGTGTCAGGCCGATGTAGGTCTTGGACTGCAATTCTTCCGCTGCATACCCCGTAATCTCGCAAAATTTCTGGTTGACTCGGGTGAAGCGGAAACCGGGAGCATCGGCCTGGATCATGCCGATGCCGGAAAGTTCGAATATGGCGCGAAATCCTGCGTCGCTGATCCGCAACGCCTTCTCGACTTCCGAAAGCAGCAGAAAAGCGATCGACTTCTCGCCAACGACAGCATCCACTTCGTGGTTCTTCAGGGCCTTGACGATGGACTCTGCCGCGGCCAACCGCTTTTCCAGTTCCTGATAAGTCGGTTTGGTGTTACTCATGAGTCAGCTTCCGACACTCGTAGAGCAGCAAGAACCATTGGCAAATCACTCAGGTTGCCCAGGACTACGACCCTGGGAAGCGGAGCGACCAGGATCAACGCCGGGGTGACCAATATATTGTTCTCGACCGCTGCTTCAAAGTCCTGAACTACATCCACCGTTTCAATCGTGTAACGCCCTGCCAGACGCTGCTGGCACAGGCTCCGCAGGTTGGTTAGCGCTTTCTGGGAATTCGCTCCGTTGCCGGCCATGAACAGTCGGAGCACGTAATGATCGGGCCTTGCGCTTCTCGCGGAGGGATTGGCTGAGGGCGATTTGCTCATTCTCCACCGTCCTTCCGGCGGACTTTCCCCACCCGACCCGTCGGCGGTTGTGGGGTTTCGGGGAACTCGATGCCTCGGTCCGTAATGACGTACAACTGACGACGATTGGAATGCGCCGAGCCCCTGGACTTTACGATCAGCACCTGGCGGATGACCTCCTCGTCGGTCTCGACAAAACGCAGTTGGACGACCACATCCACCACGGAGGAAAAGCCGATGCCGCTGAGTTCCTCGTCGGTGTTAGGTATCCCGCTGCTGATTTGGTTGGTCAGGATGCTGGTAATGCCCCGGTCCTTGACCACGCTTACCAGCCGCATCATGAAATCAAAAGCGGCTCTTCTGGACCCCATGCGAACGCATGCCGAGACTGCATCGAGGATCAGGTGGTCCGGCTTGAATCTGGCGATCGTTTCCATGACGTGATTCAGGTGATTATCCGAGCCCGTGCTCTCCGGCGTAGCGGTTTGGACCAGCAGCTTTTTGTCGTGAAGGGATGGACGAAGGTCGATCCCGGCGCTCAGCATCCCGCTGATCATGGCCTCTTTGGATTCCTCGAAATTCAGGTATAGCACCCTTTCGCCACGCTGGCACGCGGCCTGCGCGAACGTGCTCGCCAACGTGGTCTTGCCCGTGCCGCTGTTGCCCGAAATAAGGACGCAGGAGGCAAGCCGGAAGCCTCCATCCAACATCAGGTCCAATCCCTTCAACCCCGTGGAGACCTTTGCCCCTAGCGGCTGATGGGTCAGTTCCGCCGTGGTCAGAGGAAAGAGGACGATCCCGTGCTCACCAAAGACGTAGGGATACTCGTTGGTCCCAAATCCGGAGCCACGATACTTGATCACTCGTAGGCGGCGTGTCGCCACCTGTCCTACCACACGATGGTCGAGGCGGATCACGCAGTCTGCCATGAAGTCCAGAAACTCATATTGAGATCCCTGATTTTCGTCATGGCGAGTCTTCACGGAAAGGACGCTCGTCAGCCCCTGATCCGTCAACCATTCATGGAGCCTGGACAATTCGCTGCGCTCGCGCTTCAAGTCGTCGTAAATCCGCAGCAGCACGTCCAGCGCATCCATCACGATATGCCGAGCGCCGATCCGCTTGACGTGCCCGCCCACGATCGCCAGCAAGCCCTGAATGTCGAAATCACCGGCGACGATTTCTTCACCGAGCAAGCGGGCCTCAATGATGGCGAGCTGGCCGGCCTTTTCCAAGGCCGCCAGGTCCCAGCCCATCGCCAACGCGTTCAGGCGGATGGCCTCGGCCCTCTCTTCGAGGGTGATGAACACGCCGGGTTCACCCACCATTGCCCCACGGCACAGGAACTCCAAACCCAGCACCGTCTTTCCGGAGCCCGGCCCGCCGCTGACCACCGTGGTCCGGCCGCGGGGAATTCCGCCCTCCAGGATCTCATCCAGACCGGCAATCTTGGTTGGCATTTTCGGGATGGGGTGACGTTGTCCGCGCATGGCCTGCTATTCCTGTGAATTCACGTCCACGTTTCATGTCCGTGAACTTTCGGCGGTTCCCGGTACACAGACCGCGATCAACAAAAAAAGCCGACGTGAATGAACGCACCGAAGCATTCAACCACGTCGGCTTACTCTTCAACGAGCCCCCCCGGCAGAACCGAGTTGCTCTTCAGCTAGTCATCCGGCGTCTGGAGATACCATTATACATCCCGGAACGACGTAGGCAACAACCCTCTACCGGTAACCAGGGCAGAGCCCTTGGTCCGATCGGCGATCATCGTATCGCCCCGGCAATCGCCAACGTCCAGCAAAAAGGCTCTGTCCTTCGTTGTCCTGGCGTATCTGCAAAACTGCCGCGGCCAGGCGATCGAGACCGCCGATCTGGCGGTCCCTCAAGTCTCCTTCCCAACCGCGCCACGCAGTCGGATGGCCGTGGATGTCGTTGGTGTGCATCAGGACGAGCCGGGAGCCATTTTCCATTGAAGTTGCTTCGGCACGTCCGCGCCGATGTGAATCTGATCCAGTCGGCTGATCACGCTCAACACGATGAAGTCGTGAATCGTGCCCATGTAACGCAACGCCGTGACGTGTACGCCGGCTTGGATGAGCTTGCGGGCATAAGCTTCACCTTCGTCGCGGAGCACGGCACACTCGCCGATGAACACGACCGCCGGCGGCAAGCCTCGCAATTGGTCGATGGAAATCGTCGGGAAGGTACGGAGCGCGGCAGCGCTCCGTACCACCGAGAGTCTTTCTCCAACCACGAACTTCTATTCGCAGCAAGTGGACGATGCCCCAACGGAATCGTGGCTGTAGCTGCCGTGTTTCTCCAGGATAGTGCGGGCGTTCTCACAGCGGTTTTCCGCATGGACTGTGACCACGATCCGCCCGGCCTGAAGTTGGCCGTCGTAGTATTTGGCATGTTCTTCGGGAATACCCCAACCGATCAGCGCACCGCTGAGACCTGCAATGGCCGCTCCGCCAGCGGCATTCGTGAGGATCGTCGCTGAGCGTTCCCGCGGCAATGGCGGGGCCAATCACGGGAATGACGCCAGCCAGAACTCCCAGCCCCACGAGTCCGCCGATGCCGGCTCCGGTGGCAGCGCCCACGACGGCTCCGGAGCCCGCGTGTGACTCGGTCTCTCCTTGTTTCTTAACGACGGTCTTTCCTTGGGCGTCACGAGTGACGACGCCGATCTGATCATTGCGGAAGCCGGCCTTGCCGAGATCATCGATTGCCCGATCGGCTTCGTCGCGGTTGTGACGTTGATCAGCCAAGTTGGCATGGGCTATCTTTATTCCGTCGTTGGGCGGTCGAATTGCTCGTAGTCCAACGGCGTGACGATTCTCGCCGCAGTTCCCGCGGAGCAACTCGCGTGTTACAACCGCCTACCAGATCCGCAGCACGGCGTCTCAGGCCGCCCGCCGTAGTTGGCAGGCGGCCCTCGATCACTTCTCGCTTGCTTTGTGTGCGTATCGACGAAACGCTATTCATTCCGGCCGATCGATTCGGTTCCATGCGTCGCGGGACGCATCCTGGGCTTGAGCCCACGTCAATCGGGATTTGCCCTTGGCTCGCGCCCAATCACGCTCGAGGTCATTTTCAACCTCCTCGAACCGCTTGTCCGAGTACTTGTTACGGGACTCCCAGCCATACCGGTACGCGGGTCCATAGTCATCGATTGAGGCGCCGGGGGTGACATAAGGTCGGCTTGCATAGTTTTCCCGCCAATATGCCTCTTCGACGGTGGGGTCGTAATGTTCTGCAATCCCCTTACCGGCCAGGCCACCCACGACAGCGCCTACGGCGGCCCCAATCGCAGTGCCCACCGGACCGACCGCAGTTCCCAGCGCCGCGCCGGCGGCAACGGTTGCTCCCATGGCGGCAGCACCGCCGGCGGCCGCACCAACTCCGGTTCCGACAGGGTGCGATCCCGGTGCTTTGGTAATCGGATCAGGATTCCGCTCGGGTGTGTCGATGCGTTTTTTCGTGTCCATTCGCGTCTCCTCCAAAACAAAATTAGATCGTGCCATTTCCCGCAGTGATCCGCGTCACGTGCGACGCGTACCACCAAGCGCAACAAAAAAGCCGACGTGCCAGAACACCCGGAGGTATTCCGCCACGTCGGCTTACTTACTACCAAGCCCCCCGGGCACAGCCGGGTTGCTCTCTATCTAGTCGTCCGACACGTTCGTTGGCAAAGTTGCGGTCAATCGGGCCGCAACTCTTCCACCGCTGCAATCCTACGCAGCTAAGCGGGAAATGCAATGGGCCTTTTCCCTCTTCCGCATTTGGTCTCATTGTCTCGTATGCCGCCTTCGAGGCAATACCGTGAAAATAGACAAAAGTCACAGCCCCCTGCCACCTTACAGGCCGTTGCTTTGCGAACGATAGCCCTGGCAGCGACCAGCCGCTGGAGCTGATAACCGCGAAACACGCTTCTTGCGCTCAACA
This sequence comes from uncultured Planctomycetota bacterium, assembly GCA_963802295.1. Classification (GTDB taxonomy): domain Bacteria; phylum Planctomycetota; class Planctomycetia; order Pirellulales; family Pirellulaceae; genus JAJRVM01. The sequence goes on from CAWDIM010000029.1 coordinate 990,090, forward strand.
CTGCCTGGGCGTCAAAGGTGTGATTCCAGAAATCGCGGTCGTTAGCCAATGCCACGAAAGGTTCCAACAATGGCTGTGTCTCGTCCTTCGAGAATTGTTGCAGGAGCGACCGCTCCAGCGTCTTGTTGCTCTTTCGGCAGGTCGTTTGGCATTCGGCCCGAAGAATTGACCTCGCTGGAATCATCAGCCTGCGGCAATGAGTGCGACATGCCGGACCAGTCCTCCGCACGTTGCACAATACCCTGCCCCCAAGGGCGCTGGTCCAGCCATACAAACACTTATTGAGTTGCGGCGGGAAGCTCCCTGAACATGTCATCGAACTGCCCGGCAAGCGGAGACCCGATAACCCAACCCAGCCCAGTTAGCGTGACCAGCACGACGAACATAACCAGCGACGTCGCTAACCAGCGAGGCATTCGGATGTGGAGGCGCAGCCATTCAGCGGGTCCGTTGAGGCTCAGGGCGAACAGCACGCCGAGGAATGCTGCTGACCAGAGTTGGTGTGTCTTCCAAATGATCAGCAGGCTTACCAAGGTCAGTCCCAGCACGGCGAGTTTCGTCCAGGTCATGCATTTTTCTCCGTTGAGCCATCCGCTTTGCCCTCAACATCGGTGAACTACCAAGGCTTCAACTTCCAACCCAACACGAAGCCGATGCCTAAGCACCACAGGGCGACGACTTCCGGCCTTTCGCTTGTGTACTGCTGGAAATATTTCATCAAGTCGGTAGCGGGAGTGAGTCGCTCGCTCGGTTGCTGAACCTCGTAAGCGCTGCCAGTGGCGGGACAAGGGCGTCCTTCATTCATGTCACAATCCTCTGCGAGTGGTGGTTAGTGGTGATTCGTAACTTCATTTGAGTCGGTTGAGCGTGAACACTCGCTTGATCCAGCGCAGGTTGCGCACCAGTTCGTCCCGCGAACGGCGCAGTACCGCCGCGCGCTGCCGCACTTGTATCCAGCCGAAGATGCACAGCAGGGCACTGCCGATCGCTGCCGCAACCAAGACGATCAGAAACGCCGTGAAGTGGGATGTTTCCAGGAATTGAACGAGACCGATCGCTACAGTCACCAAAGCGATGGGAAAACACGCCAGACCGAGTGCCAGACCACCGAGCAAGACCAGACTGGGAACCAAGGCACGACGACTGCATTCCCGCACGTCGGCCACCAGCAGTTGCGACTGCAATTCCGTCAACGTCAGCACATCGTTGGCGAATGCACCGACGTCCCGTGCCAAGCCCTGCGATGCGGTTTTGGACGCACCATTGCGGTCCGCTACCTTCGCTTGCTGATCCATCCGATGAGGACTCCTATGCAAAGTGCCGCACCAAGTCCGACCGCAGGGTGCTCCTGAACATACATCTCGATCCACTGTCGCCGTTGGTTGAACTGCTTCTGAGCCGCAGGCAGCAACTCGGCGGGAGCGGTAGACGTCCGTGGAACTTGCGGCGCGGAAGCCAACAGATCGCCGGGAATTCGATTCTTCATGGTTGATCTTCCGAGGGCGATGTGACGGACTGCGCCGCGAAGTACTGGTTGGCTTTTCGCGTGGCATACGACAATGCACTCCGCCATAACAGATTGCCGGCGAACATTAGCACCGCACTGCGAACGCCACTTGTCGAAGGTGAGCGGGACTGCGTCAGCAGCCGGCTGTGATCGGCCAGCTCGGCCAGCGTACGGTTGACCTTTCGTAATCCCACACGACGCCGCGGAACAATCGCGTATCCGATGGCGCAAGCGGCTCCCACACAAATCCAGGGATAGTTCTTGACGTAATGACGCCACTCGACCAGGTCGCTTGCGCTCTCGGCGATCTCCTGAGCCCCTTCGTCCAAATCACAACGCACTTCCTCCATACGTCGGAGAATCTCTTGGGTTTCCGGCAAGTCCTGCATCGATCGCTCCACAGTTGGTTCCTGTAACACCAAGGCTAGACCGCGATGTGTTTCGCCAAGGACGCGGGTAAGACTCCGGCGATCGCGTCCAGCATCTGTCGACCAAGCTGTTCCGCCGCCAGTTCCGTTCGCCGTCCCAGCGTCGGGCGCGACGTGACAGGCCCGCTCAGAAGGCTACCCAAGGCCACGCCGGCACCAAGTCCGATTCCAAAGACGACCAGGACCGAGGACATGGGGTAGCTGCATACCATTCCCGAGGGCTTCCCCTGGACACAGGCCGCGTTTCTTCGGGTGGGCATCACTTTTTGTGAGGTACTCATGGTCCTTCTCTTTCTCTAAAAGGTATTGATAAAAGGTATTGATTCGAGGCCCGGTCGCTGGGCGGAAGAGATGACGATAGCAGCGCATCGCTTTTCCCCGACACCAGCATATCCAGCATCGATGGGGTTACTTAACGCCACCGCAACAACAGACTGATCACCACACCCGTGATGACGCCGGCTCCAAAACACACGGCCAGCGATTCGGCGGGACGTTGCCGCACCATGTCTTCGACCTCGGCATAGCCCTCGCGCACCGAAGACGCGGCTTGATGGGACGTTTCCTGGACGGCATCCGTCGCCTGCTGGGCGTACGCGCGAACGGCCTCACCAGCCCGACTGACCGCCGAAGCACTATTCGCCGTGAACTGATCAAAGAACTGCTCGATGTTCTCGCGTGCGGCTCCCGTTCTCTTCTGGATCTTGCCAATCAGTTGTTCTACGTTGCCATCAAACTCCTTGACGTCGTCATCAGTCAGCGAACCCCACTCGCTCCGTAGCTTGCCTTGGATCTCGTGCCAGTTTCCCAGAAGTGTTTGTTGGTTGATCATCGTTTGGACCTCATTTCCTATTCATAGAAAGTTGTCTGTGTTCCTGGCGCAGGACACGTGTCCATTCGCCCGTGAACCGTTTGCGGCTGCCACATGCTCCCGCTTCCCACTGGCTCTGATGAGCCCGCGAATCGATGGGTCCACGCGAGTGGGCCGCCCGATCGTCAACGGCCAGGCAGGCGTTGGCAAAACTGCCGCGGCCAGGCGATCGAGGCCGCCGATCTGGCGGTCCCTCAAGTCTCCTTCCCAACCGCGCCACGCAGTCAGATGGCCGTGGATGTCGTTGGTGTGCATCAGGACGAGCCGCGAGCCATATTCCGAGGATGGCCCTGCGAGGCCCTAGTGCGCCGATGGCTGCCAGAAAATCGCGTCGCGTCGCATCCATGAGACTGTCCCTCCCAAGCCAAGTTCACCTGCTGGGTCGCAACCATCTCCGCGTCTAAGGCTTGAAGTAGCTGAAGCCTTCCCGCTGCTTTCGCAACACCTCAACCGCGCCGGAGGCGGTGACCTGGACTCCGGGCAGGAGTCGGTCTTCAGCAATGGACTTGTCGCGCAAGGTGTTTCTGCAGGCCACGAACTTCACTGTGCGGTCAATCAGCGATTGGATTTTGTCGGCGTGTGTGCTCTCGCCTTGCACGAGCAGCACGATGCCGGCTCCATGCGCTACGACCTCGATCTCGGCGTCGTTGCCGACCTCTTTGAGGATGTTCTCGACGTTCTTCAGGCCGTGGCCTTGCCGTTCCGGGTCGCTGAAGTTCACATGGATCACTGCTTTGAGCATTTGGTTTCCCTCTTTCGGATTGTCTTCGGCTTGCGATTGCTCTCGCACCACAAAGATCGATACCGCCAGCAACGCGATGATCGGAAGCAGCCACCTACGCATAAGATTCTCCTTTACTGGTTTAGGGCCGGGCCTTGTGCCTCGCCGGCCGAGCAAACGCGACGACGGCAACAATCGCCATCGGAGAGGCTTATTCGGCTCCATCCCGGCATATGACGGCATAGCTACGTCCTCCCGGCAGTAAGAACCGCTACAGACATCGCATGAACGTCACGAGGTCCTGCTTCTCCTGCTCGGTGAGCTTCGTCTCCAGGATCAGGTTGAAGAACTCCACCGTATCCTCCAACGTCAGCAGTCGGCCAGGCGAATGGCCTCATTGTACATGCCGTTCGTATGCAACTCCGCTTCCAGGTCTGATTGAAGCTGCTTCGGCACGTCCGCGCCGACGTGAATCTGGTTCAGCCGGCTGACCGTTGGGGTTCCTGCCAGGAAGATGATCCTGGCGATCAACTCCTCGGCGTGATGCATCTCTTGCCGAGCGCGCTTCTCCACGGCCTGATGCAGCCGCTCGTAGCCCCAGTTGGCGCACATCTCTGAATGCACCATGTACTGGTTAATGGCCGTCAACTCGTCGCTCAACAACTCGTCAAGCTTCTTAACCACACGTTCGTCACCCTTCATGTGAAACTCCTTTTACAAAATGAATCACTTCACAGCAGCAGCGTAGCACTTTCCGGCGAAGTCCCAGTTAACCGCATTCCAGAAGGCCTCGACGTACTTCGCTCGCTCGTTGCGGTAGTCGATGTAATACGCATGTTCCCACACATCGATCGTCAGCACCGGCTCATGGCCGTGCTTGAGCGGCGTGTCGGCATTGCCGAGAGGTACAATGGAGAGCTTGCCATCCTTGCCGGCGGTCAGCCAGGCCCAGCCCGAGCCGAACAACTTCACAGCCGCCTCGGACATGGCCTTTTGGAACGCCCCAAAGCTGCCGAAGTCCCGCTGGAGCGCCGCGGCGAGGTCGCCTTTCGGCTCGCCGCCACCCTTGGGCGACAAGCAGTCCCAGTAGAAACTGTGGTTCCAGGCCTGGGCCGCGTTGTTGAACACCGGGCCGGTCGCTTGGACAACCACCTCGCGGAGCGACATGTCAGCTTCCGGCTTGCCTTCGACCAAACCGTTGAGGTTTTTGAAATACGCGGCATGGTGCATGCCGTAGTGATAGGTGAGCTGTTCCTCGGAAAGAAATGGCTTCATGGTATTCATCGCAAACGGCAGCGGCGGTTGTTGGAACGACATCTTCGAATCTCCTGTAGTGGTAGGTGGTTCGGCCGCCGACAGATGACGGGCAGCCCATAGCCCGGCCCCGGCGGCCAGCGATCCGGTGAGAAATTGGCGTCGCAGCATGGCAATGTCCCCAATGAATCGGGAAATCGTGCAGTCATGCGAGCTGAGGGGCTGGATTTTCGCATCATCTGTTCTCTGGCTTAGGACTGGAGTTAAATCCCAGAATCACTTTTCGTCATCGCTATCCACACTGCCCAAGTCGCGGTTCGCGGGTCCGCTCAGCACTCCGCCGACGCGGTTGAAGCGGGAGCCGTGGCAAGGGCAGTCCCAGGTCTTCTCGGCGTCGTTCCAATGAACGATGCCGCCCAGATGCGGGCAGACGGCCGAGCGCTCGTGGAGGGCTCCCTGCGCATCGCGGTAAACGGCCGTCTTCGTCAGCCCGCGCCGAATGACCGCGCCCGCGTCTGGAGCGATCTGCGCCGATGAACCCACATCCCCGCCGGTCAGCCAGTCTCCGTATTGCCTGGCGACGTTGAGATTCTCTCCTGCAAATCGGCCCAGGGCCCGCCACGTCTTTCGGGAAGGGTCGTAGAACGTGGCCCAGGGATTCTCCCGACCGAGGATCAGGTCGGTCAGGAGGACGCCGGCGATGGTGCCATGTGTCATACCCATTCCCGAGTCGCCGGTCACAATGAAGACGTTCGGCTCGTCCAATGCACACGTCCGCGCGGGTGTCCTCCGCCAGCATACTCCGATTCAACTCGGCCGTCGCTGCCATCCACGGGGAGATGCTTTGTCCTTGGTTTTCCTGCTGCATGATTCGTACCTCTTGGCGAGAGTGGTTGGCACGCCATCCAAATGGAGCATTCTCTCTTTTCCGCCTCCGCCGCTCGCAGCTTACTGGGTCTCATTCTCTGCGGGCCGGCGCAGAAAGCCCTTGACGACCCAGACGATCCCCATGAGCGTCACGAGAGCAACGGCCAGCAACTCATAGGGCAAAAGCCACCGAAGCGCTCGAACGACCTCCGACGGCTCCTGCACCTGCCACAGTGCTGCGGTCACATCAAGAAGCAGCAAAGCGACCAGCAGGTAGCCAATCAGGATAAACACGCGTGCCACGGGAATCGCCGTGGATCGGTAAAGCCTCCAATAGGCCCTCCAGAGGAGCACCGCGCCCAGGACGCCCAGCAGCAGCGCCGGCACCCAAGGAACAGCAAGTGCATCCTCAATCGCCCGGGGAACCCAGACTCGGCCGGCCAGCTCACTCAAGTGCTTGGTGAGATCCACTTCATCGCCCATGTGATTTCTTCCTGCTGTTGCAGAGACTACTTGCTCGTCAGCGATTGCCGCTTGAGCAACCCGCTGTGCCACGCTCGGATCGAGCTTATCCGTCGGATTCCTCCTGACGGTCAAACATTTCTCGCGTCGCCAAGAACGAAAAAAGCCGACGTGGCAGAACACCCGGAGGTATTCCGCCACGTCGGCTTACTCACTACCAAGCCCCCCAGCACGGCCGGGTTGCTCTCTATCTAGTCGTCCGACGCTTTCGTTGGCAAAGCTGCGGTCAATCGGGCCGCAACTCTTCAACCGCTGCAATCATACGCGGCTGAGTGGAAAATTCAATGGGCCTTTGGGGGCCACTTGCAGCATCCTCGATGGCCGTCAACACGTCGACTCCCCGTCGACGCAATTGATCGGTAATGGCCTGGGGCACGTGTACGTCCATGTACAGTCCCACTGCCATGACTAAAGTCTTCCCTGGGCACGCAGTCGGACTATGAAAGGAGCATCTGGCAAATCGCGCCGCGCGTCCTCGACAGCAGACAGCTCCTGCTGGATCTCTGTATCGATCTCGGACTGATGGTCAAAGTAGTAACCCATCGCGGCGTGGGCCTCGGCGGGCAGGAGATACGAATGCTGTCGGCACATTTCATCGGTGGACCAGCCGTGGGCGAGGTAATCCATGACAATCTGGGCTACGCGAATGCCGGCATGCGTCTCAGACACGCCGGCTGCCCGGAGGACTTTTCAATGTGGGGGTAGGTGGTCTCTGTCGCCATAGTTGCCTCGCGTTTCACCAACATTGTAGCTTGTCAGCGGTCGACCGCCAAATGGAAGGTTGATCGTTCCCACGGCTGGCATTCGACGCGCAGCCGACCTTCCACCAGTTCGGCCGGGTCTGTTCGGGGCAAACACGGACGAAATAGTCAGGCATTTTCGCGACGCACTGGGCCGCGTGAGGGCTGAGCGGCTGTAATCCGGTGAGGTAAAAAGACGGTGCGCCGCACAGAAGCGACGATTCTCAAACTGAATTGGCTGAACGGTTTACACCTTAAGCTAAGTGCCATTCGTCGATGTGACTGTCGCGTCTGGAACTGGCAGGATGCGAACCTTCACGCCTTCTGCCATGAGCCAACCGACACGATCCTAGCGTTCAGTCGCCCAACGGGCGAGTTGGTGACTCCAGCCGACACGCTCGACGGAGGTTCACTTACGCGCCCGAGGTATCTCCGAGAGCCGACATATTGACTCCTGCGTAGGAAGCGCACTCGTTAGCGCACACTGGAGACTGACCTGAGGCAGCAAGGTCAGCCCCCGGGCGGTTAGTCACGAACGCGCAACGACGTCGGAGTATCTGGCCCAGGTGTTCACGGCCGACGTACGAAACCGTCGTTTGTCCTTCCACGTTAGGCCAGGCGCCGGAACTTCAGGTGTCTCGCCACGAAGACCAGCCGCGTACCACTCAAGGTTCATTTGTTGCCAACCGATCAAATGTCCGAAGATATCCTTGACTGACCAACCAGCAAGCGTGACAACCGAGTTGAGTTATGGAGGGCTGCACGAGTAAGGTGTCCCGATTGCGGTGGGCCGCTGAATTGGTTTCGGCAGGCGTAGTCCGACGCGGTGCCCCCCGGCCTGAACCTATTCCCACGCTGATGCAGTTGTAGCAGTACCGGATCGGTCGTGGATTGTGTCGGTTAGCCGTGCTGTCCGGCACGACATTCGTGTTCGGCATTCCATCGCGATGAAGAATCTGTACCGCTCCCTGCTGCTGATCACCGGTTCGACGTAGAAAGAACTGGCCTCGCAGATCCGTTACCTGAAGATCGAGAATGAAGTTCTCCGCTCCAAGCTGCCCAGCCGCATCAGCGTGACCGAGAAGGAACGGAACAAGCATGTAAAGATCGGGTCGAAGCTAATCAAAGGAACGCCCGCACCGGTGGAAGAACAACGACCCGCCGATGTCGGCAACGCCGGACGCCCTGCTTTCTTGCGGCGTGTGATAGTGGTACCATGGGGACGCTTTCAGGGTCACTTAGTAACGTTATTCGCATACCGTGTTTCCCATACGTGTTTCCAATGAGGAGAGCCTGCATGAGTGACGTGTCCGCTCCCGTCGCAGAGTCCGAATCTGTCCCCGAAAGGGTTCCGGTCTTTGCCCCCATCAGCCTTTCAGAACGTATCGCGTCGATCGACGTACTGCGCGGTGTCGCGTTGCTCGGCATACTGATGATGAACATCACAGCGTTTGGACTGCCGTTGGGCGCCTACAGCAATCCGGCGGTGAGTGGGGGTGCTGAGGGAGTGGATCTGGCGTCGTGGGTGGTGACCGAAACGTGCTTCGAAGGAACGTTTCGGACCATCTTCTCGATGCTGTTCGGTGCCGGTGTGTTACTGTTTATGACGCGTGCCGAAAAGAAATGCAACACGGTCAAGGCAGCAGACCTTTACTTTCGACGCAACGTCTGGTTGATCGTCTTTGGAGTGATCCACGCGTACTTACTGCTCTGGATCGGCGAGATCCTGTATGGATACGGGGTCACAGCGCTGGTTCTGTTCGTATTTCGCAACATGGGCCCTCGCAAGCTGCTCATTGCGGGGCTGCTCGTGCTCGCCGTATTGGTGCCAAAACGAATACATCACGCCCAGAAAGTCTCCGAGACCTACGACAAATACGTTGTGGCTCAAGCTGCAATGGAACGCGGACAAGTACCTACGCCACAACAGCTGGACACCATATCGGCATGGCGGGCGGAGGAGGTCCTTTTCAGGCCGACGCCGGATGACCTCAAACAAGAGATTGACCTGCACTTGTCCGACTATTGGACGAATCTTGCCGGACTGGCTTCTATCAATGTTTTGGTTCAGGCGAATTACTACTACCTGTGGAACTTCTGGGACTGCCTAGGTGCGATGTTTGTTGGATTGGCCTTGTTCAAATTCGGCGTCTTTTCGGTCGAGCGTCCCTACGCGATCTACGTCTCGATGGTGTTGATTGGCTACGGAATCGGCTTGACGGTGAACATTCTCGAGACGAAGTACATTATCGATAGCGGGTTCGATATGATGGCGTTCAATAGGGCCCACTATACTTACGATCTGGGACGGTTGGCGATGACCGCTGGTCACATCGGTGTCGTCATGTTGGTCTGCAAAGGTCAAGTGCTATCGTGGTTGCGAATGTCGCTGGCCGCTGTCGGTCGCATGGCCTTGACCAACTACATTATGCACACATTGATCTGCGTGACGTTCTTCTCCGGATTTGGTTTTGGCATGTATGCCCAACTGCAACGTCACCAGCTCTATTACGTAGTCTTATCGATCTGGATCCTGCAGCTGATCGTCAGCCCGATCTGGTTGAGCATCTTCCAATGTGGACCGTTGGAGTGGATGTGGCGCAGTCTGACGTACTGGAGAATACAGCCAATGCTTCGCCACAAGGAAGTCGCAGAGGCCGTGCTGTGATCAGAGCCGTCGGCCAAAAACCGTCCCACTTGAACGGCGTTTTCTGCCGAGAACAAGGCCGAGTTGCGGAGTATCGTCACTGAACCCGGAAATGGGGAGTAGTACATTTTTGCCGAATGGCTGGGCAGATTAGGCAACAAGATCATCTACGAATTCTACCCGCAGTGGTGCACCACTCATGGTCACTGCGCTAGCTGCTGACCTCATTGTCTATCTTCTGTGCTTTGCCACAGCAAATGTACCACTCCCCATTTTCACGGTATAGAATGCCGACGGTGAAAGATACCATGACGACGGCGGCACATTGCTGACGAGCAAGGGCAGGAGAACGCGATGAACAACGCAATCGGTGGAAACAACCGGATGACCACGAACCCCTGACGTTTGGCTTGGTGATCATGTCCATGATCTACGCGATTGGCCGGCGACTCGAATACTTCACTCTCGGCTGGAATGCCCTGGAGGCAATCATTGCGGTGGGGGCTGGACTGTTCGCCGGGAGCACCGCTCTGATTGGCTTTGGCCTGGATTCCGTGATTGAATCGCTCTCCGGGGCGGTGTTGTTATGGCGGCTGAGGGACGGTCCGAAAGGGGACATGCGTGAGCAACGGGCACTCAAGCTCGTGGGGGTGAGTTTCCTGGCTTTGGCGGTCTACATTGGGTACGAAGCGACCGAAACCCTTGTGAGACAAGAGCCACCCGAGGTGAGTTATGTCGGCATCGGGCTTGCCGTCGCCTCGGTAATCGTCATGCCGCTGCTGGCTCGAGCGAAGCGGAGGGTGGCGGCTCGGTTGGACAGTCGTGCCTTGCACGCCGACTCACGGCAGACGAACATCTGCTCCTATTTGTCGGCGATTCTCCTTCTTGGCTTGGGAGCCAACGCACTCGGCGGTTGGTGGTGGGCCGATCCCGTGGCAGGACTGCTCATGTTACCGATTATCGGCAAAGAGGGTGTGGATGCACTCCGTGGAAAGTCCTGTACGTGCCACGGTAAGTGAGGCGTATCTGCGGCTGGTTGACGTCGAGGATGTCCAGGGTTGGGCTAGGTGTGAATGCGACTGGGGTGATTGAACGGGTCCGATCGGCCGCTGTCGGTCACCATCGTCAAATCGAACAAGAAGGAGTCGGAAGATGCGGAAAGTTGTTTCGATGGCGGTCCTCATGGGAGCCAGTGCCCTGCTGTTCGGGGCAGCAATGGGCGGGCGGTCAAGCCTAACCCAGGCGAACGAAGGCGAAGCTCCCTCGCAGCTTTGCGTCGTCTGGACGAGCGGCGACCCAGACGTCGCGAAGAACGTCAGCTTCATGTACACGCACGCTGCCAAACGAGCAAGCTGGTTTGGCGTTGTGCATCTGGTTGTCTGGGGACCGTCTGCTAAGCTCTTGTCCGAGAATGAAGAACTCCAGAGTGAAATCAAGGCGATGCAAAATACCGGCGTCGTTGTCGAGGCCTGCGTGGTCTGTGCGAAGAATTACGGCGTAGTTGACGCTTTGAAGAAACTCGACATCGACGTGAAGCCGATGGGCCAACCGCTTACCGAGAGGCTGAAAGACTCGCGGTGCCGATCACCGTGGCGGAGTACGCCTGCCGCGTCCCCAAGGCTGCTGTCCGTGCACGAAGGTAATTGGTCACCACTGTCTCGAGATTCGTCGGCATCTGCCAAGCTCCAGGGCCGCCGGTGCCTGCTCCCATGCCCGATCCTCCCGGTCATCGAGAAAAGACCACGCCTGCGTTGTGCTTCGCCGCAGCCGATAAGGCAGGCGGCAAACTGGCCAAGTAACAAGATAATCCAGAGGTGAGCGCCATCAGAGTGACGCGTCAGATGACTACCTCCTGGCTCGTCCAAAATCAGAATGACGACACTCCAAGAACTGGAGCAGGTCTGTCAGACCTGAGCGCGCAAGGACCTCAGCCAGCCTTTAGTGCGACCGTGACCGAGCCGGCCTATTCCCAGTTTGCGGTATCCCCAAGATAGGCCGTTCGGGACAATCCATCACAGGTGGTCGGACCAATCGCCCGCTACAATGCCGCGATGGGCTTCACCTTCAGAATTCGCACGATGCGGTCGTCGTCGAGAATCTCAAACAGGACACGCAATGGTGGCTCGTCGTACGCGATCAATCCTTCCGCAAGAGGACTCCCCAGCGATTCTGCTTTGTCACTCAGCGCGAGATCGATCGCGCGGGATGCAGAAGTAACGCCAGCGCGCGACGCGGATGCCAACCAGATATCTGCAAGCTCCGCTTCCGCAGCATTCACCCAGACGACCGTCCGTCGTGTCATTTCGATTCCAACTTCGAGATTCGCTCCAGAACCTCGTGAGTCGTTCTACCGCCGCTTTCCGATTCCGATCGACGTTTCGCCTCGGCAATCTCCGCATTCGTAAACGGCTGGGTATAATAACCGATTCGATTTCCCTCCTGGTCCACGATTTCGATGGGCTCACCCGATTTGCCGAGCTGCTTCGCTTGCTCTGCCGTAACAACAAGTTGAACCATTGTTGACTCCTCTTGCTCCCTCGCCTGTGGCCGAAGACTATTGTAAACCACGCTGTTGATGCGGACAATGATCTCGATTCGGACGCCGCAAACTTCACGCGGCAAGAACGGCCGTGACGCGGTAGGACGCGATCATGGGGGCGACCATGGTGCTGCGATCACGACGGGAACCGTCCGACGAACCAGGGGATGCACGCGAGCGGGATCAGATCTCGCGGAATGGAGCGTGACCTCCCCACCGCGTGATCCCGGTCGTTCGCTTCGCTAGATCGAGCCATTCGGCAGCCCCTCCTCCGCGCCATGACGCATTGAGTGTGCGCACAGATCACATCTGGCCGAAGGCCATGCGCGATCAGGCCCTGATCGCCTTGCCCCAACCGCCACGGTGGATCCGCAGCCCTTCCATAGAGTGGATTTATTGGAAATCCGTGAAATCGCGACGCGCGACCTTGCAAATTACGGGGGGGGGGGGGGGTAGTCTAGGAAGCTACAGCGTCGCTTTCGGCATCGTCCGCGCGAGCGCCCAGTGCGTGAGCGGGCTCGTCGTGACCGAAGCGGAAGAGGGACGCGGCAAGAGTATTCCTGATTACGCACCTGTGACGTAAGGAGCAAGCCTGTGAAGTGGCAGCGATGTGTGAGTGTGATGGCGGCGTTGGTGCTGGCGTTGGGCACGGCGGCGGAAGCCGAGGTGATTACGCACGGCGGTACGAGCATCAATATGGACTTCGTGTCCGTGGGCAACGCGGGCAACGCGGCGGATGACACCGGCTACGGCGCGGTGGGCTACAACTACCGGATCGGTAAGTACGAAGTGACTGCTGACCAGTGGGCGGCGGTCCGTGCGGCGGATCCCAATGTCGGGAACGCGGGGTTTTGGAGCGGTTCCCAGCCGACGGGTGGCACCAGTTGGTACGAGGCGGCCATCGGTTCGTCGCGTGGTTTGCGGGGCGGCGATTGGGGCAGCACTTCCGGCAACTTGCGGGCCTCCGCCAGCAACCCCTACGGCACCCCGACGAACGAGGGCAGCGGCTGGGGTTTCCGTGTGGCAAGTGTTCCTGAGCCAGCTAGCATCTGGTTGATGTTAGGCGGTGGGTTAGCCGGTATGTACTGGTGGAAACGCCGCAAGTAGCACCCTTTTTCCTTTCTCCCTTTTACCCTTTATCTTTTGCGCCGGCGGCTATGCCGCCGGCGCGCGAATTGAATTTTTGCTGTGCGCACGCATCGCGATGAGCAGGTAACCGCACCGGTCGTGCTCGTGAAGTGGTGAGAGCGAGCATGATAATCGAGGCTTTTCTGATCAGGCTAATCGAGGGACTGAGGTCGTGTGATTGCACCGCGGAAGTACCGGTGCCTCTTCTCTGTTCCGCGTTGTGTAGCATCAGTGGCCCATGGGTTTCACAGCGGAAGTCAATCGCTGCCGCCTGCAGCGGCAGGCCGGTGATGGCGGATCAGAGTTTGAGCTGGTGACCATGACCCTGACAACGATGGCAGCAGTGGCGGCCCCTGTCCACGTTGCCCCAGAACGCCCAGGTGGATGCTCGGCGATATTGCCGGCACGCAGGAAGACGACAGCGGCCGTGCCACTACCCGCCGCGATGACGCTCGGGTTCGAAGCCCAGCAGCTGGAGCACCCAACAAACGTGACCTCCGCCCGCAGGCGGTCGAAGTCAATGCCGGGCACGGTGGTTCCTCCCGTGGCATTCATTGGTCCGTGGGATGACACGCGAAGAAGGATCGTTCCGTTCCCACTATCTCTATAGGGAACGCGGAACGCGGAACAATTAGTGTGAAATGGTCGTGCTCATCGGCAGGAGAAAGGTGGCTTTGACCTGGCGCACTGTCCCCCAGCCAATCACTGAGAGGCAAATGAGAAACTGGCGTGTTGTCGCGACGTTCGGGATTTCGGCCCCGATGGCCTCATCAACCTGGCTCGCCAAGGCTACAGATCGTCGAGGCAGGGTGAATGCGGGGCATCTTCTGCGGGTGATCCGGCTTCATTGCCAACCCTTGATCAATTAGCCCCCATTGATAGAGATCGGCGCGAGGAATTTTAGGAGATTTGCCCAATTTTCTTCCAGCGAACCCGTACGAAAGAAGGCGTCCATCAGTGATTGTGGTAAGGCGAGAATCTCAATGAAGGGCGCAAGGCGACCGCGGGCCACTTTCCAAAAACACGACTGTGGGAAGTGTTCACGCCAAAAGACCTGCCACCGATCGACCGTTCGTCGATCCACGCCCACCAACTGTGACAACTCTCGAACGCGACGAGCTGTTGCCCCATGCCGCATGGCCGCTACCAAGACCACGACGACGCTTAAGTAGACTTTTCGCCCCAGGAATCGGACTGAAGGGGGTGTCGCTCGTTTCCTGCAGCCGTCTCGATTGCAGCAGAAACTGAGTCGGCACCTATACGACTCCGGCAATTCGTCCAGACAACCACGAGGGCTCCGTGGGTAGTTGGCGCTGTGCAGACGACCGCCACATGTGCAACCGTGTTGCCGAGTTGTTTCCGCAAGATCGCGGTCGACTGAAAGCAGGAACAACCAGAAGCTTTTGCCCCGAGGTAATTCGTGCGACATCATGAAGTACTCCTGTGCATGAGAAATGCGTACGGAGTACATGTTACGTCGCCACGTCGTTGCCGTAACGGGTTCGGCCGCCTTTCGAACACCTCGATTATCGTGATCACAAACCACGATCAGCGAGAGACGCCGGACGGCGATCCTAAAATATCTTGATCAAATCGGCCCGACTTCCCCTCCCGGATCTTGCGCACGCTCACCCTGCGCGGTCGGCGCATGCGGCGCATGCGGCGACCGGGTTCGGACTTCCTGGCGGACTTCGAGAAAGAGGTAGTTGCGCTGCACGAGCAACTGTTGGACGGCAGCTACCGGCACGGTGGCTATCACTACTTCACGATCCGCGAGCCGAAGGAGCGGGTCGTGGCGGCGGCTCCGTTTCGCGATCGTGTGGTGCATCATGCCATCGTGCGAGTGATCGAGCCGATCTTCGAACGGCGGTTTGTCGAGGACTCCTATGCGTGCCGACGAGGCAAGGGGACGCATGCGGCAATGCGTCGTGCTGCCGAGTTCGCTCGCCGCTGGCCGTACGCCCTCAAGTGCGACGTGCGCAAATACTTCCCCTCGATCGACCACGAGGTTCTGCTCGCCTTGCTACGGCGGGGCATCGGCGATGAGCGGCTGATGGAACTGATCGAGCACATCCTGGCGAGTCACGAGGACGGCCAACGGCAGGTGTGGACACCGGGCGGGGACTTGTTCGATGTTCAGATACTGAAGCACGGCCTGCCGATCGGCAATCTGACCAGCCAGTTCTTCGCCAACGTGTACTTGAACCCGCTGGATCACTTCATCAAGCACGAGCAGCGCGTGCGGGGCTACGTGCGTTACATGGATGACTTCCTGCTGTTTGGCGATGAGCGATCGGTCCTGCGCCGCCAAGGCGAGGAGGTCCGACGAAAGCTGGCGGTACTGCGACTGCGGATCCACCCGGATAAGTACCGCTTGCTGCCGACCGTGTCGGGCGTGGACTTCGCCGGATACGTGGTGTTTTCCAGCGGACGGATTCGGGTGCGCAGTTCGAGTGTGCGGCGATTCGATCGGAGATACAAGCGACTTCTTTGGGAGCTGCGGCAGCGACGCATGCCAGCCGCCCAGGTGACCCAGAGCGTACGCGCGTGGGGGGCGCACGTCCAGCACGCGCAGAGTTACGGACTTCGCCGCTCGGTGTTAGGCGGGCGGTAGGAATGGGAAGCAGGGAAAGAGGTAAGGAGGGTGTCCGGGCTCCACGCGCCGGTTCGTCGCGTGGTTTGCGGGGCGGCAATTGGAACAACAATTCCGACAACTTGCTGGCCTCCAACCGCAACAACAACAACCCGACGAACGAGAACAACAACATCGGTTTCCGTGTGGCAAGCTCCTGACAAGTGGCCGAACAATGGCGACCTGATTGGCCAGATTCCACGGGGTGAAACACAACAGCTCCATGGACCGTGCCAGGCTCAGGAACTACCCGGCCATCCTGCGTGCCGGTCGTTTTGGATCGGCAGGCGAAGAAGAAGGCCCGACTGCGGCGAGTAGCTGGTCGAAAGGCGCATGGCGGGTTGCACGCTTAACGGGCCGCGAGTCCCTCCCAAGGGACTCGTGGCCCGTGTGTGTTTCGGGGATAGGCTGACGGGGACCTCTTGCCTTTGTCTGGGTCGGATTGGGATCTGGAAGCGGTGCGCTTCTGCGCCGAGCGAGGTACCTTGGGGCTCGGGGTGGTGTGTCTTGTGACCCAAGAGGGTCGTCGCCTGGGAAGATGCCAAGGTTATTCGGACGTTCCGCTAAACCATCGTTTCGGGACCTGTTGCCACGCCCACGAGCGAGCGTCCGTCACTACCCGAAGCAATGCGCGGCAATGTGCCAACTGCGGCAGGGCCGGGTGGCCCCGGGTGTTGCCACCCGGGGCTCCCACAGATCCGGACGTGCGCACATTAACGCATCCGGTTCCTCTGATGTTGGATTCGCCATGCAGCGGAACGCTGTAAGCCCGGACTGCTATCCTGAGTCGTGACGGTGATACGTGGTTCCAAGTACGAAGCCTCGGACGTAGTTCCCGGCCCAGGTCCCAACATCGGGCACCCCCTTTCGGTTTTTCCTTCCCTCGGCCGGGTCCCGCGGGACCAGTTCCCCGGCGTCATCGGTAATATGAGGGTGCTGCGACTTCCTGCCGCTCATCCCGCCGCACTTCGTTTCCTTCGCTTGGCGGTACCTCGGCTGCACTCGCTCTTTTCGCTCCTCGACGGACGAGTGCACCGCCGAAGCCTGGAGTTGGTCGCCCGGTATCTCCAGCCGGGAATTTACCGAGGAAACGACAGAATCTCCCAAGTTCCTGGGGAATCTCCATTGTCCGTTTGCACGTGTTCTTACCGACGCCGGCAGGACTGCTGGCACCAGACCCGTACGGTGCAGCAGCGTGGCCCTTGGTATGTGAACAGCAAAGGCTCCCACAATTGGTCTTTCGACGCTCAATAGCATGGCTTTCGGACTCGCTGTCTACGCTTCGCAGGGTGGGTTACCCCACCACCACGCAAGACTCGCTTCCAGTCGCTGGTCAGGCGCTACTGGACGGGCTTTCCACCCGCAAGACTCCGGCGAAAGGTTTCAAAGGTGTTCAGAGCATCTTATCCCCCTTTCCCAAGCTTACTTGGCGCAATCACATCCATCTGGTGCAGCACCTGGGGGACCTTCAGCTGAGGAGTGCGGTCAAGCAGTGTCGTCACAGTGACATCGCTGTGGGCTGTTTGCGCGTTCAGGCCCGTCCGACCACCAAGGGAGCGGTGGGATTGTCGCATGTTGCCCGTCATACATCCTCGGGGTAGACCGCGCTCCGGCGACCAGCGATCCAAGGGGAGATCGGCCACCGGCTGACCACGTCCATGTCATTCAGAAATGCGTTCTCGCGCGGTCGCGGTCGGTCTACCGCACTTCTTTCTTCTTTCCCCACCCCTTGCGCAAGCACACGCGAACAAACGCAGATAAGCGCGCACGGGGGGAGGGGGTGAAAGAGAGCAAGAAGAAGAGAGAGTGTTGATATATATATTGAGTTACGTCCCGAAGTGCGACAACCAGAGTAAAGAGGGTTCTCGACTGCAACGGGTCGGTCAGACCTGTGCGCAAGGGGACGAGTCATAGGCCCGCTGCTAGAGGGCGTTGGGCACTTACACGGCGGCACCTGACGGCCCGCAGCCAAGCGGCGACGCTCGTACACGCGCCCGTCGGAGACGAGAGTATGCTTCCGTTCAATTTGCCTCTACATTAGGATTGCGAGTCGCTCGCCACACACGGATGTAGCCGTCCATGCCGGCGGTAACGAAGGCATTACCGTCGGGAAAGAACTCGATTACGCGGAATTGGTCGTCTGTGCGGATGACTGCGACTGGCTCTGCGTTTTCCGCTTCGCTCCAGTTGCGGAAGATGCGGATCTCGCCCGAGGCACCCGCGGTCAAAACACAGTCGTCATCCTCTTACCGGATCGCACCCTCCGCACCCCGCACCGACTGCGAAGCAATATACCAGCGCCGGTTTACCCTGGTTTGAGTACTACAACGACAGCGCATCTGCCGTCGGCGGTGCGCCCGCTCTCACCAAGCTGAAAAGTGTCGCCGCATTGAGTGCGGAAAAAGGGGATGTCGCTTTGCCCGAAAACGAATCGGTCACCCCCGAAAACCTGGTCGTGTATCGCCAGGGTCTTAAGCAGGGCCAGGTACGCGAGGGCGTTTTTTGACCGTGCTTTTCCGCTGACTACGGGTGCAGCTGGGCAAATAACGCACTCACCACAATAACCTGCGACGATGGCCACAGCATTTCCCGTGAGAGGGAGGAGCTACGTGCGAATCCGATCATGCGTGGGAAGCTGTGCGCCGGGGTTGTTTCGGCGAGAGACTTCCGGTCGTAGACTAACCGTAGATTCAAACACGATTCTGTGAGTCGAGCCGTCGAAAATGTCGGGTCCGAAGGACACGCATTCACCCGTGTGGCGTTTCGGTTGGTCTGGCTTATTGCGAGGGTGAACCAATACACACCGTGCTGACGTTCGTCCGACGGATGGTTCCGCAATGCCAGGCGGATCTGATTGAGCCGACCACGAAGTGGCAACTCTCCGAGCAGCGTCCCGGCCGGGGCCAAGCCCGTGTGCGAAACGGGCACTTCGTCGGTTGCGTTAATGATGAATTCCATGGGCTCCATTCCCTCACCTTAAGGGTGAATTTCTCTTGCCCACGATCATCAACAAGACCCTCGAAGAAACAAGCCCCATTTCGATTTCAACACCGAATGAAGCTCACGGAACCAAGTTTATGATAGAATCGCGACCGCATCATCAGGGGCCTTCCGGCTTCAGTCGGGCCACGGCCCGGCCGAGTGTCCCGTGGATGGCATCGCCGTTCTTGCGGCCCATGCCGAAACGGCGAAGGGCCGACTCGGGTAGGTCCGACCGGTCCTCGTATTCCCAGGCGGTATAGAAAAGCACGACATGATCCTTTTCGAAAACCACGGTCGGAGCCATGATGCCCCAGCCGTCGAAGGAACCCGTGGGCCCCCCCTCGAGGATGAGATCTTCTTTCGTCCAGTCTTCTCCGTCCTTAGAAAGGTAATGGGTGATTTTTTCCTCCTTGTGGAAATCGGCGAACAGGCGGACTAACAGTGGGGGGGACTTGGTAGAAAAGGTGTGGTAGACTCCGTCTCTATAATGCACCTCGATTATGTTGGCTCCCTCGAGTACGGGATCTTCCGAATGACTCACGAGATTGAGGTCAGTATCGAACGCCGCCTTGTACATGGCCATGTTCATTATTTGATTTCCTTTCTCGATGGCTTCAGAAGGTTTCGAAAGACTCAAGCCGATGTAGAAGAGCTCAATGTTCCCGTCTTTCAGGAGCACGCTCGGTTCCTGAGTGTTATTGTCGTGATGGGGCTTGTCGAGACGAAAGGGGATGAGCGGGGTCTTCCTCTTCACAAAGACAACGGATTCGTCGAGGAGCTCTTCCTCGATGGACTTTCCCCCGAGATCGAGCGAGGCAACACCGATCTGGTATCGGGCAGTGAGCCGCTTGCCGTTCCGATGTCCCTGAGCGCTATAAAACATCAGGAGCCTGCCGTCGAGTTTGATGACATTCGCGGTTTCAACCGAGTGTGTCTGCCACTCCTCTGGACCGGTGGTGATCAGGGGAGTTTTTCGGCAGGTCCAAGTCAGACCCTGATCTGCTGAAAACGCGTAACCCATGCCGCCCATGGAATCGCCCAGGTCGTAATCGTCGGGGTTAGCGGGATCGTACGAAAACCAGTGCTTTCCTGTTGCCTTGTTTTTGAGATAGTACACAGAGAAGAATGCGTGGTAGCCACTTTCGTCCTTAATGACGCAGGGGTCCGAGATGAACGTGGGGACCCCGGCAACGCCGGAGGCTATGACCGGCCGACTCGCGGGGGACTTGACGAAAGGGGTGAAACAATGGGGTGACGATTTACAGGTCTGAGTAAGCATCAACAGAACAGCGGCGAGAGCAGTGACTTTCGCGATTATGATGAGGATTCTTAACCTGCTGGTCTTGGCGTTAACTTTCCAGAAGTTAACTGACATTTTGCTCTCCTCTTTAATGTGATCCAGGTCCGCTTTGGCTCTGATTTGGAACGGCTTCGGAATCAGGGTGGTTGCCATCAGCCACGGAACTAGACCTGCCCCCAATCCTGTTCGGCGCGATTGTAGCAGAGTCGGGCTGCCGGGGCATGCGCCCCGCTATCCGTAAATCGGTCCTTTGCTGCGGCTACCACGTGACATTGGTCACATCGACCAGCCACGGTAGTTATTCCTGCACTTCGCTGGACCAATACTCCTCAGGAAAGGGCTCGATACCCAGCACCTTTCGGACGCCAAAGATCCAGACAAGAAGTCGCACGAGGGTCCTCCCGTGTTGGGGATCCGCGCAGTCGAACTCCACGATTGAATACTCGGTCTTCACGTTGCCAATGAACGCAGGACCACACCGGCACCGCGATACCACCAGGCCACGCTTCGTGCAGAACCGGCGACCGAACCATAGATAACAGCGCTCAAGACCGCAGTGAACCCACCAGGAGAGCCGAATGATCGGATAGCCGAGCGTCAGGACAGCCACGAACACTACGAGCATTGCGATTGCCAACCACCTTGTACGACGCGGGAGATGCAGGTTGGTGCGATGGGAAAGACGCAGGGATCGGATCATACACGAGAACCATCGCCAGCTCAGGCAGAGCGAAAGCACCCACAACAGCAGCAGAACGAAAACAACGAGTTCGCGGTCAGACACTGCGCTTAACTCACGTCGAGGCGAGGTCGGAGACAGGGACCCTACGGCAGCCGATATCGATCGACGGCCTGTTTCCCACCATACGTTCCTTTTCCGAGTCACTCGACTCGCCTCCATCCTACCCCACCCGCGTCCCGGATGCACCTACCGATCTCACGGTCAACTGCCGAGTTGGCGGCTGAACCTGGACCGTCGCCCAGCTTACCCTGACCGGGGCTGACTGCCACAACTGGCTTAATTTCTCACAGAACCTCTTTACAAGGAGCGAGGTGTGAACAGCGTGAAGCTCTACAGCAACGGCACAGCGGTGATCAGCCGGGAATTCACGTTCCAGGACCAGCAGCCACAGCGGATTTCGATCCCCGTGAGCAAGACGGATCTCGACGACGTGAATCTATCGCTCAGCGGGTTTGGCGATGCGACGATCTCACGGCGGAACTCAAGGAGTATGAGAGCGCTGCGGAGACCGTTGCCCAGGAGCAGGAACGGCTGATGAAGCTGATCCCCAACGGGCATGGCGAGCAAGCCAATGCGTGGCCGAGAAACGGCAGTTCGAACCCGCGAGGCTGGGAAACCTGATCAAAGGCGATCTGGACTGGATCGTGATGAAGGCGATCGAGAAGGACCGCAATCGGAGGTACGACACGGCCAAAGACTTGGCAGCCGACATCTCACGTTATCTGGCCACGAGCCGGTAGAGGCATCTCCCCCCTTCGCTGTCTATCGGCTGCGGAAATTCTTGGGCCGAAACCGGATGACCATGGCCACAATCGCGGCAGTGACGATCGGTTTGGTGACGCTTGCTGGTGCTCTGGTCCTCAATTTCGCCAACGAGAAAGAGACCGCGAGGCTTCGAGCCGAACAGGAAGCCCGCGAGTGGCTTACCCAACGCAACTACCTTCGACCAACGGTATCCAACGCTCTGGAGACCGTCTCCGGGACCATCTCCTGGGAGACGCCCCAGCGAAACACCCGCTTGACGCGGGCGACCTGATCATTGACATACTTCCGAGCGTTGTCACGCTCCACCATGATCCGGCGCACGGCTCGCAACGAACGCGGTCCAGATTCCGTTACAAGCCGATCGCCGTACCCCTGCTTCAGGTAGCGAAGGACGACTTTGTAAGCGGCCAATTCGTCGGTCGGCTTGCCGTTTTTGACGTACCAGCCGTTGGCGTGTGTCCAGAACGCAGCAATGAGGTCGACAACGGTAATGACAGAGTCGTCTTCGCCGGCGGGAACTTGCCGGCCATTGGCCAGATACTCGTTAATCAGCCGATCGTAGGCCTGACGACTTGCGGCCGTGCCATAGGCTCCGAGATAGTAGTCCTTCCCGTTGAGCCGAACGGCCGCTTGGCCCGTGTGGTGGCGGCGATAGGAGGGGATTCGGGCTTGCTTGGGCATGTGCTACACCTTTGCTGTGTGTTTAAGTGGTAGGCTACCACTTTTCCACTCATTTCAGGCGCCGCACGACCCACGCTGGGCAGGTATCCGAAGTGCTTGATTCGGCAGGAGTTAGCGAGTGCGGGAAACAGGACTTGAACCTGCACAACCTGTTACGGTTACTAGGCCCTCAACCTAACGAAGACCACGGCGGTTACGTGGCAATCGCACGGCATCAGCGTGTAACTTTCTGGGTGCCATAACTTTACGCGAAAAACGCGTGGCAACTGCGATGGGCTTGGATGGGGCTTACGTGTGCCACACTGCCACCGATTTGCCACCGGCGACGACGGTCTGCTCCCTGAAGGCTGACCTTGGCAGTTTACCACCGTCACGGCATCAATCGAAGGTGCTGGAGACCGTCAGCGGGTCGCCACCACGGCACTTGTTTCCATGGCGGGGCAGGTACATGTCATCGTCGTCGCCAGCTTCAACAATAGCCGGTTTTATGGGCGGCTGGTTCGGATACTTCTTCAGCGACTCATTGTAAGCCGCGATGGCAGCCATGTAATGCCGCACTGCCCACGCATGGGTTCCGGTCAAGCTGCGCTGCTCTTTGGGGTCCGCTTCGATATCGTAAAGATCAGGGAATCCTGTCTTGTCGACCTTCAAACCGAGCACGCCATCCTGCGTCGGATTTCCGAAACTCGAAATGAATGCCTTGGGATATTCGTAGCGGGGAGAACTTGTGTCAAGGAGCCCTGTTGCGGGAACCAGAAGTATGATTCGATTCGTCCTTGAGTCTACTCAGCTTACGGTCCGGACCTGTACGAATTGCGCTGGGATTTCGGCATTAACCCGTATGAAATGCGTGCTGTCATGCAACACCCCCCCCCCGGGCCGCTCCATGCCGACACACGTTCGAATTTGTGACTCCGGCCAATTTGGACAGTTGCTGTGCGGGAGTTTCGTCGCAGGCTCGTGGAGAAGACTTCTCGAATGCCACGGCGGGGAGCGTGACAAGCTCCACCGAACTCGATATTGCCTTCCAGTTCTTCCGCGTCATCAAGGTTCCAATGCCGGCGCAGTACGCCCGGTTGCGGGGCCAAACGCAACTTCTTGCCCCACAGTCCGAGATTGCCGTCTCAAGCCAAAGTGCCAGAATCTCGTGAAAATGAGACACGAATGAAACACGCCCGAAGACAAGCCATTTCCCCCGACAGGAGGGCGGTTCGGCTTCGATACGAAGTCACCCGTTAGGCGCACAGGTGGCAGTCACCGAAGCAGCCAGGATTGTGACGGCAATACATCCCGCCACCAGCGGCCGCGCGCCATCATTCTGGTGACACCGGCGGCGATGCTCACATGCGCGTTGTGCACCAGGTCGATGTGACCGGGCGTGAGCCCCCAATAGTTGGCCAAGCTGTGAGAACGTGGAAAACGTTCCACCCGACCGACACGGCATGCCAGGGCGATCGCCGTATACGCACCCACTCCCGGTATCGTTGCCAGCAGCGCCGCCGCGTCGCTCGTAGCGCTGCGCTGGGCAATGACCTTCTCCAGTTCCTGCACGCGGCGCTGGACGTATTCCAGATCAGCAAGCAAGTGATCCATCTCCCAACGATCGATCTCGGGCAAGGCCAGCTTCTTCAGCCAAGCAATGGCCCGTTGCGTAGGAAACGTCTTCGTCGGCATTTCCCATTGCAGATTGTAACGACGGAGCATGTGCTTGATCTTCAGGATAATAAGAGTTTGTGCCTGGCCGGCACTCTTGCGAAGCGTTGTCAATCGCCGGTTCTCTTGATCGGTGGTGGAGGAAATATCAACTTGTCGCAGACCGCGGACGGGCTTGCCTTGCAGCAGGCGAGCTCGGTTGACCCACAACAGTCCGCTCAGCGCGGCGGCATCGCGACGATCCGTCTTCTGCTTCTTCCGTTCTTCGGGTTGGATCAGGATCACCTTGTGGCAACGGTAGTCTTTCAGCATCCGGATGAGCCACTCGTTGAAGCCACAGACTTCCAGGACCGCCGTGAACGATTCACCGTGGGCGAGTCGCCGACGGGTGAGTTGTTGAAAAAAGGCGTGGATCTTTGCAGGCTGCGTCGAAACCTGTCGAGCCAGCTGGATGTCGCCGTCTTCATCGCGAAGTGAAATCGTGATCTGACGCGCATGTTGGTCAATTCCGAGGTACAACATCGTAGTGGTTCTCCTATTGTGGGAAAGAGTAAATACGCTTCCCAAATATGCGATAGGAGAACCGCTTCTTCTGAAGAAAAACTGACTCTTTCATAGATACCAGGTGGAGTTGGCAACTTACTCTTCCACTCTTCGGTGGGGGCGACGCCGGGAGACCGACGCACGCTCGATCCGGACTCCGGCGCTGGCTACTCGCTCCGAAGAAAGGGTGATTTGATGGATGCGGCACACGGACCGTACGCGTACGCCACGTTGCAGTTGTTGGAGGTCTTTCAATTCTGAGAAGCAGCCAATTCTGATTTCGCCCTCTCGATTCGT
This sequence comes from uncultured Planctomycetota bacterium, assembly GCA_963802295.1. Lineage (GTDB taxonomy): Bacteria > Planctomycetota > Planctomycetia > Pirellulales > Pirellulaceae > JAJRVM01. The sequence continues at coordinate 1,014,909 of CAWDIM010000029.1, forward strand.
TCGCTTCGGCGTTGGTCCGAATCTCGAGTACCCGGCCACTGGAGTAGTACGTCACCGTTTTCGTCAACGACGTACAAGGCAAGGGAGTCCTCCCTTGCCGCTGGGCAGATCGCTGCTACGTATTTCTTGTTGGGTGATAGAAAAAGCATCTTCTGAAGATACAACATGGTCGATCCCGCATCGAGGATTTTCGTATTGCCAGTCTCAGTATTCACGACTTGAAGCAGGAAATCCACTGACATCTTGGTGCGCGACACGACAACACACTGCAATACACATTTGCCATCGCCCACAGAGACGGCATCGTAAACCCTGTTCCGCATAAGATCCTGGCGTTGTTTGGCGACGTTGACGTCATGTTCATATGTGACAAGACAATTCTTGGTATCCACTCGTACATATCCGTCGCGGATGACGAGAACCAGAGTCGCCCCATTCCAACGGGCTTTGGGCAACGGCCCTTCCAGCTCCCCCGACAGATCCGTGCAAGTCTTTGTCCATAGGTCCCAAACCGAACGGTCCGCCTGCGGTGCCATCTTCAGACTGTGTTGCTGACCCTGCCATTCTACGAAGAGCAGTTCCTCAAACAGTTCGCCTTTGGGCGGATCCTTTGTCATTCGCGCTGCGAGAAACCCCCGTCCATCGCCGCTGCACGGTGAGCAGCCAAGTATGTCGTCCATTATCAGCCCTGCAGTGACGCCCTCGAAGAGTTTAAACGTATTGGCTCGAGTGTCGTAGGCGAGGGTCTCGAGAGTCCCACCCTCCTGCTTGGGGCCAACTACGGAAGGGCTAATTAGCAGGAAGCGGCCGTTTGGCGACCAGACAACGTCCCCCCAGTCGGCACGCGTCCCAAGTCGGGGATCGAGAAATGGCTTCGATCTGTGGATCTCATTGCCTGACAAGTCATAAATGTGGACTTCAATCCGAAGTCCGTCCGGCGTTCCGTGGATTGTCGCGAAGGCAAGTTGCTTACCGTCGGGACTCAGACTTGGTTTGCCACGACCTGATGCGATAGGCGTCTCGCGGACACCATTCTCCGATATGTGCCAATGCACTGCCGAATAGTGAAAGTTGTCGTCATCAAGGACATCTTGAGATGGTACGACGGCTGTATTTGTCGTGTAGATCAAGCCGCTCGAATCCGGGAGCCATTGGGGCGCGTTCGGCGGAACCACACAGCCTGCGAGGAACAAAAGAACGCCTGTCAGAATCGCCATGCGTGTCATGATCAGGTCTCCGTCATGAGGGGAACCGGAAAACGCAAACGAAGCTAAATACCGGACTAGCGAGGACGTAAACCGCCAGAACCGTCTCCTTCCCTTGTGTGACAGAGTGCCAAGCCCAAGGGGCCTCGCCAGGTCGAACGCTCATTTAAGATCCCAATTTACCGCACAAGCCCTCTAGCGACGGCAATCTCGGAATTGTTGCCTGCAGCAGGCAGGTGATTAATCCGCGCGTCGTCGACACACCGCGGCGCTCCCGCACCAATCCTTCGTTTGTTGCGGCACACCAAAACCCAATTCTAACCGCTACCGCCCGGCCACTCCGCATCGGTCTTCCGATGCCTCTGGAGAGGCATACGCTCGGCGAGCAGCAAAGGGTGGATCCTTGCGAATCCCAAAACGCTGAGTAGTTTAGTTCAACGGTTGAGTTAATGAGACAGTTGGAGTATCGGCAGGGAAAGCCGCCCCAAGTTCACGATCTGCTCGTCGAGCTGCGCCGCCACATTGACGTGCGGCCCAAGCTACAGGACGGGTGAGCGATGCGTCCGGCGGCGATCTCGCAAGTTGCCTCCCGCCGATAACTGCTCCCACGGACATTGTCGCCGTCGATACCATGAACCCACGTCTAATCCGATATGCTGTAAAAACCCCAATTCGTTACTTGTCTAGTTGGGCGGAACTCGGGCGACACGTAAGCCCAGGTCGCCGTTCCGGAGTAGGGGGAACCTGTAGCGGCGGCACGCCGACCGGCAGCTCCAGCCGTCGTCGTACCAGCTCCCGCCGCGAAGCACGCGGACCGAGCCCTTTGTAGGACCACTAGGATCGTCCGCCGGCGATTTCTCATAGTGGTCGCTATTGGACCAATCCTGGCACCACTCCCATACGTTCCCGTGCATGTCATGCAACCCAAAAGTGTTCGGCTTCTTCTTACCGACAGGATGCGGCTTGTCTCCTGAGTTCGCTTTGTACCATGCATATTCGCCAAGTTGTTTCTCGTCGTCCCCAAAACAAAACTCGCCCGTGCTCTCCGCTCGACAGGCATATTCCCATTGCGCCTCCGTAGGCAGTACGAACTTGCTCCCTTGCCCGCCTGACTTCGCATTGAGCTTGACAAGGAACTGCTGGCATTCGTCCCAACTGACGCTCTCCACCGGGTTCTTCGGACCCTTGAAGTGGTTCCCTTCCCCGTGTCAATCCGCACCTCGGCGTCACAACTCGAGAGTACGGCGACCTTGCCGCTCCAGCGCGCTTCGAAAGGCACCTGACTGCCGATCACCGCGTGTAATAGTTCGTCCTCGCTCAATTCGGATTCGGCATCGGTCTCAATCTCCAGAATCTGGCCGTCCCAAGTGGCGAGCACAATGTCCGTACCCGGCAACGGACCCAGCAAGTACTCATCCGTCTTCAGATCCTTTCTCGCCGCGAGGAAGCCTGCATTGTCGCTCTGGCAAGGAGAGAGACCGAGGCATGCTTCAAAGCAGAACGGGCCCACAGGCTGATCGTAGTACTTGAGCTGGCGGGTTGTCAGTGAGTAGCTCGCGCAGGGAATGTCCTTGTAACCATAAACACACAATAGTAGGCGGTCGCCTTTCGGTCCCCACATCACGTCGGGAACTGCCGATTCCCTCAAGACCAGCGGAAACTTTGACCAGGGCATCACGAATTCCACCGACTCGTGCTGCTTACTCCCCTTCAGGTCGTAAACACGAAATTGAAAATGTATCCCGTCTGCCGCGAATGCAAATGTGTTTTGAGCGGTATCGTGCCTTGTGACCGACACCGACCTGGCACCCACGCATGTACTACATTCAAAGTAGTAACCGCCAAAGGTCGTGGCGATCCGCCAAATCGGGAAAGCGACCCTTTTCAGCAGCACGAAACAGGCTCTCCATCACGCTGGCCGCCACGTCCTCTTCGTCCGCCGCGCGGCACGGTGTTGCCCGGAGCTTCTCCCGAGCGAGTCGTACCAAGTCAGGGAAATAGCGTTCCCAGAGCGATCGGGCAGCGAACGAATCAGCTGCGCGGACCTGCGCGAACCAGTGCGTGACCGAACCGTCGGAAGACACAAGAAACCCTCCCGCGAGTGGATATATGGCACTGCAGAGATCAGGCAACTCGATAGCAGCTAATTGGAGTGTTGGGACAACTGAATCACCTTCGTGGGCGAAATCACTGCAGTTTTTCCGCTCGAAACTCAGCATGCGGGTGAACAAAGGCAGGAGTTAGTGGTCACCAACTCTTATCAGCCGCCTCCTGAGCGCGTCATCGTACTTGTTGCTTCGGCAATTCCCTCCCGGCCGACGCACGCCTATAATCTAGCGGTCCTCGGCCCGTTCCGGCGTCACGTTCGGAGGCCCGTCTCATGTGCCGGACATCTCTCAAGTGCTTGGCCGTTGTGTGCGTTGCCTGGGTTATCGCGGGTTGCCAGGTCCCGCGTGAGGGCGCGTGGCTGCCGGACTCCAGTGGTTTCTTGTTCACGGACGAGGATGGCAGCGTACTGCGGTTCGATGTGGCTACCGGAGAGCGACAGACCGTCGTCGCCCAAAGCCCCACTCGGACGCGAATTCTCGCTGTCGATCCGTCGGGCAAGCGTTTTGCCCTGGTCCGGGCCGTGCCTCAGGGCACCGGCGACTTGGTGGAGGTGCTCTTCTACGACCTCCAGGGCAAGCAGGTGCAGAAGACGGAACCGGTCTTTTGGGCGGCCGAGGACTCGAATCCTCCGTCGACCACGCCCTGGCAGTCCGGGGCTGTCTGGTCGCCCAAGGGAAAGCACCTGCTGATCTGGTACGTCGTTGGCAGCTGGGACCTTCGATATGGCCAGTGTGACGTGGATGCCGGGACCGTGAAGCGCCTCCCGGTGGGGATCTCGCCCCTGCTCGAGGTGCTGGCCTTTGGCCTCTCGCCCATCAGCGACGATGATCGAGGCTTCCTAGCCGTCTCCCGGAACCAGAAGTCCGACGACAAGCCCCTGGAGAAGCCCGAACCCAAGCAGAGTCCGGACCCGTTGGAGGTATTTTTCATCGAGTGGGACGGGCGGCAGCACGTCGGGCGGATTGGGCCCGAAGCGAAGGCCCATTTTGAGAAGTTCGGCAAGTCGTTCGAAAAGAAATCCGGCTCCGACCTTGAGCCGCTGGTGTCGGAAACCTTGCTCGTGCCGTTTCCCGCCGGTCGCTGGGAGCAGGGGACGGCCGTCTTGGAGGTCGCCGGCGGCCTGCTCCACATCGACACGATCAAGGACAACATCGAGTACCGCAGCGACGAACAGTGGAAAGAGGACCGCCGGAAGATGCTCGCCGAGGGGATCCTCTACCGGCTGCCCATCGGCCAGGGGCGATGCGCCGTCGTCCAATGCCGGATAGAGCGAGAGTGTCAATTTGAGGGCCTCTGGGAGACGCTCGACGTCGAGATCGCCGGTCCCGAGCCGGGCACCACGACACGGCTGGGGACGGTGCTAATTAGTACCCTACATTTGGCATGTGGCTGCGTGCCCCGCGTGGCCATCCCTTCACCGGACGGCAAATCGGCGCTGGTCACCTACCAGGTCGACGGCACCCGTTACACGGCCGTGGTCAGCGGCGAGGGGAAGGTCTTGGCCAAGACGCCCCTTCCGTGACCGTAGCGCGTCGTGGGTCTGGTTTTTCAGCCTGTAGGCTCCTACATGGCATTGATGTGGACTCCCGTCGCCTCGGCTCGTTCAGGCGTGCTCAATCATGCGCATCGGGAGTAATGGCAGCGCGAATGTCTCGTTCGTCGTCATTGCGCAGAAACTCGGGGTGGCCGTCAGCGAAAACGGCATGGAAACCGTCCTTGGCAGAGGCTCCGAACTTGGGGAGAGGCTTTTCGGACGAGTAGACTATATCGGCCGGCTTGGTCCATGGAACTGCCTCGGCCGCCTCGACGATCAGAATTGTTTTGGCTGTGCGGTCGGTGACATGACCAATGTCCATGCCTTCCGGTCCATCGAACATCGTTCCCTTGCCCACGAAAACCTGGTAGTGGGTGTAGCCAACCTTGGTTGTCGACTCTCGGACGGACTGGTACACACGGGGGATCTTCTCAACCAGAGCTCTGTTGTGCGGGCTGTCCCATGGCTCGTCGAACTTGAACTGTCTGAACAACTCCTCTTCTCCCAAGTAGCGAAGGATCAACACGCGCCAACTCAAGAGCGGCTTTCCCTCTTCGCTGTAGATTGCAGGAGGTGGAAAACGCATGGGCTGGCGAAGTGCCCCAACCGGCCCGGGGCGGTACTGGGCGGCCAGATACTTGTGCATGGCCAGGCCGAGCTGATAAAGGTCGTCCCTTGCCGTCTTTGCCACGGCCGGTCTTGATTGACCCTCGCATGCACTCGTGGCGCCCAACAGCATCAACCACAGGACCACTAGATGACTAATCGCTACCGCTATTGGTCCTGTAACGCATCGAGTCGCCATGTCGGTCCTCCGCGTGTTGAATTCTACACAGCTCACTTCGGTTGCTGCGAGCCTCCGCCCCTCGCAGGAATATGCCTACATCTAGGAACTTGTCGTTCACTGGGCGGAGACTCGCCAAGCCAAATCATTGCCACCTGTGGTATCGGATGCGAAATCCTCATCCCCGTCGTCATCTTCCTCGTCCATGCCGAAGGACCGCACGAGCTGTCGGGTCGCGTCGTATCGAATCGGCTGCCCGGAGAACGGATCCACTGGAATTCCTTCGAGTAGACCTGCATCGACCAATTCGGAAAGCCCGCGACGTAGCCGATTCTCCGCGTCCCGGAACATAAGTCGAGCCCAAGAGCTTGCGTCCCGACAACCCTTCCCTTGTTGAGGCGTTCTGACGGCTCTGTTTTAGCATATCAGCGAGCAGCCTTGTCGGCCAATTTCTCGGTCCCCCCGACGCTGCATTCACCCGCCAATCTCATTTCGAGGAAACGGGTGACTTTCGAAGAGATCGTCCAACGAGTTCGCGCCTATCTCTTCGAGTTGAGGATGAGTCCTCTCATGTGCAAGGTCTCGCTACCCCAGTTGCCCCTGAAGTCGGCGCTCAGACGGTTGTTGGCGATGACCGCCTGGTATAGACGACCGAGCACGTCAGCGGATTCCCGCTTGTTGAAGAGAACCGATCGCTGCCTCATGATGAGATTCCTGAGTACCGCACAGGTTCCTTCGTCGCTCCCGGCGGCCAAGGCCATCAACGCGTCGAGCACTCCCGGTTCCGACAGCCCGATCTTCTCCAATGCCAGTAGGACCCCCGTCAGTAGGCTGTGTTCGGGTACTTTCAGTAACTGGATCAGGGCAGGAACGGCCGGCTTCGCGGCCGCACCGCGTCCGGCGAGCATCTCCACGGCCCCCGCGCGGACCTTGGGCAGGTCGTCGACATTCAGGAGCTTGATCAGGTCGGACACAGGTGCAGCGTCCCGGAAGATCTTGAGGTGAGGGAACAGTTCCGCCGCCGATCGACGCGCCTCAGCATCTTGGCTCTCGGTAATCGCTTCCATGACGGTCGAGCGGACGAACTCCTCTGCCGCAGGCGGAATTGCGAAGACGCAACCCAAACTGCCCTCTGGCCGGCCCAGCGCCATCACTGATTCTAGCCGCGTTGGGAGATCCGCCCCTTCAACACGCTGGTGGAGAATCCGGAATGCCGCCGCGGAGGCGTCTTTCGAGTTTCCGTGCAAGGCTTTGGCCAGCGCGCGTTTCGCAGCTTCGCCCATGGGTGGATTCTCGCTATCGAGCAGGCCCGGCAACAGGCCGACCGCAATCTCGTCCATGGCCTCGCCGTGCAGTGCTGCGTCGGGAGCTGCCCCGACATGGGACAGGAACAACACGCGAAGCTCCTCGCTTTCGTGTTCAAGAGATGCCCGTACCGTGGGAGCCGGCATCCGCAGCAGCGCCGTGGCGGCCGGATTCGGGATCCCGGTCTCTCTTCGGCTGCGCTCTACATCTTTCAAAGACATGGTAGATAAGCGACGCAGCAAGTAAGGAACTGCGGGTACGCCGATTCTTGCAAGCGTCTGGATACTGCCCTCGCAGCCGTTCTTCCGTTTAAGCTCCTCGATCAGCGCGGCAACTGCATCACCGCCAATGTCAGCTAATTTCTCGGCGGCCTGGTCTCGTGTGTCCCGATTTCTGCTGCGCAGTGACGTGACGAGCCGATATGTCGAAGTGGCAAACGCCTGATCGGCTTCGCTCAGGTTTGCGAGCGGCCAGCGGTGCTCTCGTTCGATCGCGACCTGCGCAGGACTACGGTGCCGCCCTCAACTCGAAGGAGATCGGCGTCAACTGTGCGTCCCTGGTGGTCAGTCCAGATTCGGGCAAGTGCCGGGTGCGGAGATAGCGCAAGTATTACAGCTGCGAGCAACCATGCTGCCGGTGGTTGTGAGCGAACTCGTGCGTTCATTTGCGCTCTCCAGACACGGTACCTGATCAGGGGGCGGTATCCAACGCGATCGGCGATCGTCGGCGACATTGCCCGCTGTCGTCCGAAGTAGTAACCGCCAGAGGTCGTCGCGACCCGCCAAAGTGGAAACCGGCCCTGCTCGGCGACGCGGAATAGGCCCTCATTCACGCGAGCCGCCACGTCCTTCTCACCGGCGGCGCGGCACCCCGCGGAGCTTCTCCTGAGCGAGCCGGCCAACTCGGCGAAATAGCTTTCCCAAAGTGCTCGATCAGCGGCTGAATCGGTCTTCCACACCCGCTCAAACCAGTAACTGAGCGACCTTTCCGATGACATGGAGGATCCCCCTTCGCGGCGGCGGTCATAGACCCTGCAGACCCAGAGTGCCGGTTGGCCAGGGATTGTCAACCTATCCGCGGTGGTGACTGCAGGCACCGACATCCTTCGGAAGGTATACTGTCAGGCATTGTAGTTCCGTATGCAGGGTGGCCAGGTCATGTTTGATGTGTTGCGCGGATTGTCGGCGCCGGGTGCGGGAGGCAGAATTGCGGTCGGATGAAGACCGAACGAAGAAGTGACAAGCAACCACGAACAACAGACTCGCACGGTGAGGTGCTCGTGCGGGTAGGAGAGATGGAGAAGTGATCGGATGAACCTTCGCGAGCGAGATGGCACTTATGCCGCGTTTGCCACGGTACTTGTGTTGCTGTTGTCTGCGGAGGCATGTCCCAAGCAAATCCCTCCCGAAAACGGAGATTTTCCCGTCACAACCGAGCGGTTGACGGGCGCGCGCCTGGAGTATCATCGCGACGATCCTAAGCTGGTCTGGTCGTTCACAGAAGAGACATTTGTCTTGGAGATTAGTGGAGAGACGGTGCCGCGGGAACTGATCGAGACGCTGACCGGGAAGCGGGCCGCCGTCGCACGCATTGAAGGGACGTGGACGCTCAACGAGGAGGACAACGTCCTCAATCTCTCGACCACCCGGGCCGACGGAAAAACGATTCGGCGCAACGCGCGATTATCGATTTTCGCGGCCGGCATGGTGCGCGTCAACCTCGGCGACTATCAGTACAACGTCTTCTCCGCAGTTGAGCTTGCAGAGCCTGGTCCCAAACCTGTGCTTGAACAGGTGGGCGAAGAACTGGTCGTCGCCATGACGAGGCGATCCAGGACGCGCCGCACGTCGTCTGGACTCCTGCCAGTCTGGTCGAGGATCACGACCCGTACTTGGAAGATCCACGTCGACCGTCGACACTCGCGGAGGTCGGACTGTCGTACCATATTATCTTCCCCCTATACTTGGCGGTTAGTGCCTATCAACCAGAGGTAGGTGCCATGACTGCGGAAGGTTCCGTGACGCACTGGTTTAAGCAGCTGGAGCAAGGTGACTCGGCGGCCATCCAGGCCGTATGGGAGCGGTACTTTCCTCAGCTGGTCCGACCAGGGATCGCCTTCGTGGGGTACGACGGGGCATATCGGACGAAGAAGATATCGCGCTGAGTGCGATGGACAGCTTCTTTGACGCTGCCCAGGCGGGGCGATTTCCGAATCTGGCGGACCGCGACGAGCTTTGGCGGTTGTTAATTGGCATCACCGCGCGAAAGGTCGTCGATCTGAAACGCCGTGAGACGTGTCAGCGCCGTGGCGGTGGGCTCGTTCAAGGCGAGTCGGCCTTGGGGGGGCTGGAACATGCAGCTCAAGGCGTTCCCACTCCTGAATTTGCGGCCATCATGGGCGAGGAGTACCGCAGGCTGCTGGTTTGCCTGTCTGACCCGGACCTCGAAACCCTGGCCGTCGCGAAAATGGAAGGCTACACGAACGTTGAAATCGCGGAGCGAGCGGGGTGTTCCGTGCGCACCGTGGAACGTCGACTGCGCTTGATTCGTATGAAGTGGCAACAGGAAGAACCAAGATGACTGATGCTCCAGGCGGACACGATGAGTCGTTGCCTGCTATCAGACAATTCGCACTGCAAAGTTCATCTTACCGGCAAGGCAGACCGTGTTCGAAAGGGGAAAGAGATGAAACGGTGGAGAAATCTCGTCCCGGCCGCCGGCTTGCTGCTGGCAGTCGCGGTCTCGGTATCGGCCCGTGAATGGACCGATAATACAGGTACCTACAAGACAGAAGCCAACCTGGTGGAAGTCCGTGGCAACCAGGTCGTGTTGAAGAAGTCGAACGGCCAGGTAATCTCCTTGCCCATCGACCGGTTGAGCAAGTCAGATCAAGAGTACCTTGAGTCTCTTGAAAATCTCGAGCCCAAGCCAGAGAACGCCGCAACCGCGGCAACAGAAACCATCACGAATTCCATCGGCATGAAGTTGAAGCTGATCCCCCCCGGCCAGTTCGTGATGGGCTCCCCCGCATCCGAAGAAAAACGCGAGGACGGGGAAGAACAGCATCAAGTACGGATCACCCGCGGTTTCTACATGGGCCAGACTGAAGTCACCCAACACCAATGGCTGAGTGTCATGCGCTCGCGCCCTGGCGCGACAAGACCTCCGCCGAAGCAAGACTCCTTCGCGTGATTGTGAGAGAAGGAGGCAACTACCCGGCTCTCAATCTGAGCTGGGAAGACGCCGTGTTCTTCTGCAATCAATTGAGCAAGAATGAAAAACTCTCACCGTGCTACGAGATCAAAGCGATCGCCTCAGCAGCCCCCGGCGATCCTCAAACCATACGGGTGGAGTTCCTGCCGCAGGGAACCGGCTATCGGCTCCCCACGGAAGCCGAATGGGAATACGCCTGCCGCGCCGGCACGACCACGGCGTACAGCTTCGGCGACGACAAGTCGAAACTGGAACGCTACGCTTGGTACGACGCAAATTCCAAGAACAACATGCCGGGCGAACACCAGGTCGGAACGAAATCCCCAAATCCGTGGGGGCTACACGACATGCACGGCAGTGTGTACGAATGGTGCCAGGATTGGGTCGGCGATTATGGCTCTTCGGACGTCACGGACCCGACCGGTCCTGCTCAGGGTACGTTTCGAGTATTCCGAGGTGGCTGCGCAGGCGCAGCGGACAATTGCTGCCGATCCGCGTTTCGTCTGGGGATGCATCCAACGAACCGTCAATACAGTTTCGGCATGCGAGTCGTCCGGGTTGCCGATCCACAACCCGCCGAGCAAGAGCCGCCCAAGCCAATAGCTAAAGAACCGCCCAGGCAACCCGTACCGCCACCGGTGGCAAATAACGCACCGAAGCCGGCACGAGACTTCAAGCCCGATCGAATGGTCACTTTCCAGATTTACGGACTTGGCCACGCCCGACAACTGGCCGGCCAGGTCTATGGAAAGCCGATCTGGAATAAAGCGCCGTGTTTGGATTGCATACACGAAATCTTTCCATTGACCCCCTTTGACGTCCTTGCACTTAATAAGGTGAAGGGGTTGATTAGCCATCGATCCGAGGAACAGGCCGACCCGCAGCCGTTGACGTGGACCGCAGAAATTGACGCGGATAATACCGACCTCGGCGAAGTCGGCAAAGCTATCCTGCAGGCGAACACTCCACACCGCACAGCCAAGCAGCTCTACTTGGAACTGCCCGCCAGGTTGAACCCGAATTCGGCACAGACGGCCCTTCCAGCCATCGACAAGCTCAAGGGTGTTGTCCAGAGAGGCTCGAAAGTTGACGCGCGTTCGGGGAAGATCCTCGTGCGAATCAGCGGCCTCGAGAGTCTCACTCTGGCAGATATTTTGGCCGCTCTGATGGCCGTGGGAATAGAGGTCACGCTGCCGTAAACGTGCGCGCGGAACGCCTCCCATGCAGCGGCGGTTCCCCCCTTCGCTCGGAGATCCCGCCAAATCACCAACTCCCGCGGATCATCAAGCTCTCCGATCAACGTGTCGATCGCCGCCCCGGAGGCTTCAGCGGAGGCTCATTACGTGAAACCACTTCACTGAGCCCTTGGCGGTCTCAGCTACGACTTCCGTAGGGTCCTATGTGTCCAACGACGTTTGAGTATCTGCATTCGGTGACCGAAGTAGGCAACGATCCTCAAAGGACCAACCAGTGAGCCCATTTCGATTGCCATCATTGTGACGACATGTGGCCGATGGACGCTCCACCCGTTTCGTGCATGCACTCGGGCGATGTGACCGACGCGTATAGGGACGAGGGGTTCGACGCGTCGGTCGGGCACAATGGCGTGCAGCGAGAAGCAAGTCATGCACATTCACTGCCTGCCAACGCCCTCATGGCCGCTCGGAAGCCCAGCACCCTATCTCGCGCCATCGGGCGTATGGCTGCTTGTACCACCGCCGGTACCACTGGCGGGGCCAAGACGAGCTTGCTGCCCGCGCGGGTACGAGATCGGTCTCATCGAGACCGACCCGCCAGCTGCAGGCGGAGCCCGGGGAATTTTGGCGGTCGAGGGGGGTGTTATATCGGTCTTGTGGTGGGAAGATAACCTGTCTGGAGTCCCGACTCAGGCATTTTGCTGCTGTACTCAGGAACAGCATCCATGGTCGACGAGACACTGTCCAACGATTCCTCGCTGCCCTTGTCCGCGCTGGAACGCATCGACCGGGTGTGCCAGGACTTTGAGGCTGCCTGGAAGGCTGGTACAGTTCCGCAGATCGAACCGTTTCTCGGCGACGCTGTGGGCCAGGAACGGGTACAACTGTTGAAGGAGCTGTTGCTGCTGGAGCTGGACTACCACCGGCGCAACGCAGAAACACCAGACATCACGGAGTACCAGAGCCGCTTCCCGCAGGACGGGCAGCTTCTCGCAGCGGTGTTTGCCAACTGCGCTGAGCGTGCATCCTCCCCGCCACGACCGGGGACGCGGGTCCGGTATTTTGGCGACTACGAGCTGCTGGAGGAAATCGGCAGCGGCGGGATGGGGGTCGTCTACATGGCGCGGCAGATCAGCTTGAACCGTACGGTGGCCGTGAAGATGATCCTGCGTGGCCATTTCGTGACGGACGTGGAGGTGAGACGCTTTCAGGCCGAAGCGGAGACGCTGGCCGAGCTGCAGTATCCGAACATCGTACCTATCCACGAAGTGGGTGCGATACTCCCAACCAAAGCTACGGTGTTCCGGGCCTTGTCCCGCAGCCTCCAGCCGGTCAGGTTCACAGCCGCGCAGCCGCTTTTCTTTCGCAGTACCCACTCATTCCCCTCGTCCTGGCCTTCAGGGTTGGCAGATCGCGGAGAACGAGGAGAATTCCTGAGTCTAACTACACGTCGGTCGCGCCAACACGATCGCTGCTGTCAGTGGATATGGGGTGTATTCGGCTTACGAGCGTCGGGTGATGCGACGAAATGTCTTGACGGCAGTTCCATGGATACATCGGTGGGGGCGACCGAAGGACCCAGCGGTTAGTTACTTGTGCATGTCGGTCGATCACACATCCGCGCAAAGCGACGGCGTGTCAAACTGCATCGGTGTTGTCGACCGAAGCAGGTTGCGAGACCCATCCGACTCGCTGCGGGAGCCACTTGGTGCGCCACCAGATGGATGACAAAGGGCCGGATGGCTCCGCAACCGCTTCGTAAACCAAGTTCGATGTGTACCAGGAGCAGATTCGCGACCTGCTTTTCCACTCGTTGGCGGGGGGGCGTAGGGGCGACCGACGCAGGTTGGCTGGTCCCTCATCTGTTTGAGAATCGGTCGTTAAATGGGGAATGCTTGGCAAAGCAGTGAATCTTGTGATCCGGTCAAAAGAGAATCGCTCAGCTGAATGAACACTCCATCAAGAGTGAGACTTCGAGTTTGATTTGGCAGCCCCTCAGGGGGCACGAGGCCTACCTCAGTGACATTGAGCCAACTTGCCAATTCGTAGCCAGCCTTGATACTGAGCCCGCCATTTACCCAGGCAACTCCAGCCGAAGTTTCGAGAATCGGTAGTCCGTCCCAGGAAGAATCGCTGTCGGATAGGTTGGCAGAGGGATCATTTGAGCCACTCAGAAAAGTCCGCCTCGATTCCTGAACCAGTACTGACCCTGCGACGCCTCCAAAGAGGCTTAGGCCAGCAACGCATTGCCACTCTGCTGTCCCGCCGACACGCATCCCTGTTCCATGCGAATCGGCGGCCATCCGCGATTGAAACGAGGACGTCAAGACGCCGGCCTCGAAATACTCGCTTCGTGACAGGTACTGCTGGCTCAAGCTCGCCCGCCGAACACCGCCAAAGACTGAAAGACTTACGTCTTGACTCAACGCAATTGGTCGGAGTACTTGCAGGTCAAATACGTCATAGTCTAGGTCAATATCGCGTCGCCATCGCTGGGTTACATCATTATACATTAGCTGCGTAATATCCCCTTTGCCGTGAGGGTGCAGATAACTGTAAATGAATGCCAGCTGCCAACCGTCGATAAACTCGTAGCCAAGTGAAGCCCTCACACCGTTGGCTCGATTGAACTCGACCGGCCGAACAGTGTCTTGTAAAAAAGGGAGGCCGGTGACGCCAGCAAGGATCTGATTTCGCTCGCGCTGACGAACCTGCCAGTTAATCCAATCAACCGTCGCGAACCAGCCTTGCGGCTGGCAGCAGTGGCAACTCAAATCAATCGCAGGGTCAGAGTTTGGCGCCCGTACTGAGAGCGTCGCGATTTCTTCCTCTAGCCGATCAAGACGATCCATTAACGCCTCATCTGAGGCACCCGGCGACCTGTGCGGTGCGTCGTCAGCGAATAGCGGGACACCAAGCATTAGTGAACCGAGCAAGACCGCAGTGGCCCTTAAGGAGACTGGCATCAAAGATTCCTTCACCGACTTCGTGGGAAGAATTGCTACGGGGCACGTTAAACAGTATCGGTTGATCCAATGTTGCGGCTTCAGAAAGGCCGCTAGAGCACTCCGCGACTTGCCTATATTGCCAGCGGTGGCCACTCGGAAGCCCAGCACCCTTTCTCACGCCATCGGGCGCATGGCTGCTTGTACCACCGCCCGTCAACACTGGCGGGGCAACGACGAGGCTGCTTTCCGCGCAGGTGTGGGAAAGGTTTAATCGAGATCGACCCGCCAGCTGCCGGTGGATCCTGGGGAATTTTGGCGGTCGAGTCGGTGTTATGACGGTAGAATCGTGGGGAGATGGTGCGTCTAGAGTTCTGACTCAGAAATTTTGCTGCTGTACTCAGGAACAGCATCCATGGTCGACGAGACACTGTCCAAAGATCCCTCGCTGCCCTTGTCCGCGCTGGAACGCATCGACCGGGTGTGCCTGGACTTTGAGGCTGCCTGGAAGGCTGGAACAGTTCCGCAGATTGAACCGTTTCTCGGCGACGCTACGGGCCAGCAGCGGGCAGAACTGCTGAAGGAGCTGTTGCTGCTGGAGCTGGACTACCGCCGGCGCAACGCAGAAACACCCGACATTATCGAGTATCAACGCCGCTTTCCTCAGGATGGCGAGTTACTGGAAGCGGTGTTTGCCCACTCGGCTGAACGTGCTGCCCGCACCATTACCAGCCGCGCAGGCGAGAAGGTCGAGACAAAGACCGAGCCAACGGCGCAGTCCTGGTCGTTGCCCAAGGAGTTCGGCCGCTATCGAGTCCTCAAAGCTCTGGGCGAAGGGGGCATGGGCAGTGTCTTCTTGGCCCACGACACGGAATTGGACCGCCGGGTGGCGATCAAGACTCCCAAGTTCGCTGGCGGCAAGGATCTGCAGTTCATCGAGCGGTTCTATCGCGAGGCCCGCGCGGCGGCCCGACTTCAGAATCGTCACATCTGTCCGGTGTACGACGTGGGCGAGATCGATGGCGTGCGGTACATCAGCATGG
Source organism: uncultured Planctomycetota bacterium (assembly GCA_963802295.1). Classification (GTDB taxonomy): domain Bacteria; phylum Planctomycetota; class Planctomycetia; order Pirellulales; family Pirellulaceae; genus JAJRVM01. Next base: position 1,030,243 of record CAWDIM010000029.1, read on the forward strand.
CCTATATCGAGGGGCGTCCACTCTCCGTCTATACGCGTTCTGCTCGCAACCAACCAGAACGCTCGGTGGTCCTCGTGGTTCGCAGGTTATCCCTCGCCCTGCAGGAAGCTCATTCGCAAGGTGTGGTCCATCGTGACCTGAAGCCGGCCAACATCATGATTGACGCCAAGCGAGAACCGGTGATCATGGATTTTGGCCTGGCTCGGCAACTGGATAAGCACGAGGATTCGCGGCTGACGAAGAGCGGCATGATATTGGGAACGCCCGCCTACATGTCCCCGGAGCAGGTCTCGAGCCAGATCGGCGACGTCGGCCCGCCTAGCGACATCTACAGTCTGGGTGTGATTCTCTACGAACTACTCACCGGCCGCGTACCGTTCGAAGGATCCATGGCCGCCGTGCTGGGCCAGATCATGACCCAGGCGCCCCGCCGGCCGTCGGAGTTTCGTGCGGATCTGGCTCCGCGTCTGGAACAGATCTGCCTGAAGATGATGGCCAAACGGATCAAAGATCGCTATGCGAGCATGCAAGACGTAGCGGATGCGCTGGGGGATTTCTTGAAGGGGCCCGCCGATGAAGGGCTGGATGAGGAGGCTGGCGCGGGTGTCATGACGGCCAACCCGGACGAGAACCAGCAATTGGAGGAGTTGTTCGCCACACAGTATGCGCAATTCCTCCGGCTCGCTGAGCCCGCACGCAGCGTGATGCCACACAACGCCCGACTCCTCCGGTGTGGAGTCGATTCAGGTGGCCGCCTGTGGCGGTGGGAATCGCAGCCGGCGCGTTGGCGTTGGTCTTGTTTGGGGTTCTGATTCTGCTCCGCACACCCCACGGCACCCTGAGAATTGAAGTGGACGATCCCCAGCTGATCGTGTCGGTGGATGGTGACGAGCTGACCATCGAGGAGTTGAACGAACCACAAGACCTGCACGTCGGCACGCACCGGCTGGCCGTCAAGCTCGGCGAAACAACGCTCCCCCTCGGCGACAAGGTAAAGCTGAAGACAACCGAGTATAACGGCGAGTATCAACTGGCAGCAAGCCTCGACGGCGCCACGCTGACGAGTGACTCGTTCACAATCGTCAGAGGAGACCGGCGAGTTCTGAGCATAGCGTTGGAGTCGGCGCCGAAATCAAATGCCATTGCCAGTGGAACGGACTTGCCAAAGCAGACCCCGCCTGCCGCGAACGTTCCGCCCACGGCCATTGCACCGTTCGATGCCACAATGGCCAAGCAACACCAGGACGCTTGGGCCAAGTACCTTGGTGTGCCGGTCGTGACGACCAATTCGATCGGCATGAAGTTCATGCTGATCCCGCCAGGGGAATTCGACATGGGGTCGACGCAGGAAGACGTGGAGCGACTGCTCGCCGAAGCGAAACAACGCCAGGAGCCGCAGTGGTACATCGATCGGGTGCCCGCCGAGGCTCCTCAACATCGGGTGCGGATCAGCCGTGGGCTTTGTCTGGGGGCTTTTGAAGTGACCGTGGGCCAATTCCGACAGTTTGCGGCCGATACCGGCTATGTAACCGAGGGGGAGAAGGACGGAACGGGCGGATGTGGTAATGACGTGACAGGAGTGTGGATGCAGAAACCGGAATGGACGTGGCGTCAGCCGAGTTTTGAGCAGAGCGACAATGACCCGGTGGTGCAAGTGAGTTGGAACGATGCCGTAGCGTTTTGCGAGTGGCTCAGTCGCAAGGAAGGTACGACCTATCGTTTGCCCACGGAAGCCGAATGGGAATATGCGTGCCGGGCAGGGAGCGCGACGAGGTGGAGTTGCGGGAACGAAGAATCCGGCTTGGGCGAGTATGCCTGGAACTTCAATAACCCGCTGGGTCACACGCGCCCGGTCGGTGAAAAGAAACCCAATGCTTTGGGCCTACACGATATGCACGGCAATGTGTGGGAATGGTGCCAGGATTGGTGGGACGCCGGCTACTACAAGAGTTCGCCCTCGGCCGATCCGCCGGGTGCCATAACCGGCTCCGAACGCGTTTACCGGGGCGGTAGCTGGAACAACTCTGCCTCGTTCTGCCGGTCGGCGGGCCGCGATTGGGCCCAGCCGGACTACCGCTGCAGCATCATGGGCTTCCGCGTCGCCACAGTTCCGTCCAGCAAGTAGGCAAGTGCAGCCAGTCAAGCAAAGCCAGCGGAGCCGCAATGAGAAAGGGTTACAGTGAACTCTTTGCTGACCGTAATCGGGGTGTTCGCGTTACTGGCCGTGGCGGCATTTTGTGTCTTCGGTTTCTTGGCGACTTTGGAACCCACAGACCGTCCCCCCGTGGCGTTACGAATCGGATATTCTGCTGTTGGTCTCAGCAGTATCGTTGGCGCGATGCTTATGATCATGAATGCCGTTCGCAAGTAGCTCGATGCCGCTCGTCATAATCGCGTTCTCACCCCTCCGTGCGTGCCAAAATGCGGGTGATGGTCCGCCGCATACTCAGGCAATACGGTTACCCACCGGATCTGTGCGAGGAGGCCACCAGGACGGTGCTGGAGCAGGCGGAGTTGCTGTGTGCGGAGTGGGTGGGGTAGTTCTTTACCCCATCGGCAGTCACTGACCCAGCTAACGACGGTCACGAAATTGGAATTGGTTGTGGCCCGTCGCAACTCCCACGTTCTCAACACGGGACGCTGCACGCGAGGCTGCCTAGCGCATGCCTTCGGATGTCGCTACCGCATGATCTTCTTTGGCGAAGATATTCTACGCAACGCAGTACGAGAGTACCTGGAGCACTCCACTCCTCCGATAGAAAAAAGAAGTTGCCTCCATGAATTACGCGGCTGCGCACTGTTTCATGTCCCGCCAGATCGTCAATGGAGGAGTACGCGTAATAGTGCTTGTTCCAACTAACCGTTAGCTGTCGACCACAACCGCCAAAGAAAACACCACTTCGAAGCATTGCCAACTGGACCTCTGTTGGTGAGGTCCACCGCGATTGGACGGACTGGTTGCGGGGACCGGCTCATCCGACATGCCATCTTTCCGTACGTCGTCTTCGATCATACCCCTCGCGGCATATCCATCCTGGTTGCAGAGAGACTCGAATCGCGGTCTTCCAGCACATCAGAGGTCTGTTTTCATTTTTTTGGCGGCTGGCAGATACCGATCACGGTTACTCTCCTAGATCACGGTAACAAGACTCACCTGTTCCGCGATCCCGCGCCCAGATTGGTGCGTGGCGGGGCATTCTCGCGTAGGAACGTCTCGAGACGAGAGAGTTGACTCCCAAATGCGTGAACGCCAGTTTCTTTCGGCGGTCAGACTTGGCAAATTCTTGCTCCTGCAGCATCGGGTTCTTCAATTTGAAAGGGTGAAACGATGAGAATGTTACGTATGTCCGGCGGCATGTTGTTACTGTGGCTCGTGTTTCTTACGTCACCGGCTTATCCATGGGGTTTGCTGTCCACGCCCATCTCGCCGATCGGCTGAATAAGTCGGGCGGGGCCCGTAATCTGAACGAAATGTATGGCGCCATGGCACCTGATATGTTCAATTTTCGCTTCGATCTGCCGGTCTATGGGGACGGCGAAATCTACTTCCAACTTCACTACTACTGGGAGAACTTGTGGGACCTGCAGAAAACGGGCATGGAGAAAGCGTTGGGATATGGCTTCATCAGCCACAATGACCACTGGGGTGCCGACGCCATAGCACACCACGCGGGTATTACGTATGGCACCGACGAGGGCTACGTAATCGCGAAGGCCCGGGATCTTCTGGCGGCAGATCCGTCGCTACTGTGGTTTGTTGACGAGCCGACTGCACTGGAACTGACCCATACATTCGTAGAGTATGGTCTAGAGATCATTTCTAAACGGATCGATCCCAAGCTTGGCCAGAAAGTCACGCAGGCGGCGTGCTGCCGCAGTCCCCGCTTCCCATCGATGCTCACCAAAGCCTACGCGGAAAGCCTCGCGCCGTTATTTGGGAACGACCCGGACTTGGCCGGACAAACGATCGTTTCCAATGAGGCAGAGTTTCGTTTCCAGACCATGCTCTACGGGCAGTTGCTGATGCTCGACGAACCGGACCTGACATGGGCTTTGTCCGAGCAACTGGCTCAATTCACGGATGCCTATGGCATCGAGCTACCACCGGGTGTCGATCCCATCGAGATAATCCACGGTTACCTGCAACGGGCGGTTCAACTCTGCGAGGACGACTTTGAGGCCGAACTCGACGCCACTCTCGAGTACCTCGACGCCGCTATGGCGGCGCACGACGTTGGCAATCGGCAATAGCCTTTCTGGAGTCTTGCAGTAGCGGTTCGATTGAGAAGCGTTTTACGCTGAACTTAGGGATGCGGCGGCGGTAAACTAACAAAAAAGAAAATATTGCCGGAAAACGCTTTCGTGTGTCTGGAACGCTTGTATATTCGACCGGTTTGTAGGCGGTGATAACGCGCTGATGGCGGTCAGAAAGTGGGGGGGTACTGAACCTGGAACTTGAGTCAGCGCGTCAACAGGCGAAGGCACGCCAGGCAATTACCTAGTAATACTTCGAGGAAACAATGAACCTGAAAATTGGCCACTTGCCGGTCCTCATTGGCGGTGCGCTGACCGGTTCAGCATTGGGTTACTTGCTTTGTGTCGCCGCACGGAGTCTTTTCCACCTCGCACAAGACCTGCCGACGCTCGGGCTGGTATTCGGGTCGCTTGTGGGAATGGTCATCGTCGTGTTCGCCATCATTGTGGCCGCTTCGCGAAACCGAGATGCCGAATTACCCGCAAATTTTACGAGCATCAATGGAATTGGCTCGACGGTGTATGGCAAGTCCGATTTTCACGATGATGGATCGTACGTCACCACGGAGTGGTTTACGTTCTTCTTTGTGCCAATCCTACCGATTTGCTCATATCGTGTTATCAGGACTCGCGCAACGATCATCAATTCAGAATACCAAATCCTGGAAAAATTCCCTCCAAGGACGAGTCACATCGTCAAGGCGTATATCATTACCGTAGCAGTCGTGTGTCTCATTGTTCTGTTCGCGCTGCATTAGGAAGTGACACGGACTTGTCGGTAAAACTGTCGGTCGCACATGCGTCCAACCAATCGACCCGGTTTCGGCATGGCGCAGGCGGTAATTGTTGATCGGATGATTTCAATGGAATCTCCACCTCGGACACCTGAGGGGCAGCCCAACCGCTGCCCGCACTGCGGCCACGAAGTCTGCATTGAGCCTTCCTCCCCAATGCGCGATGCCCCATGTCCGTGCTGCGGTCAATTGATGTGGTTTCCGACGTTAGCCGAAGAGCGTCGACGACGCCTGGAGCAACTCCCTGATCAAGCCCTGCAAACGCTGGCGGCAGCCAAATTGCAGGGGCACTCCAACGAGGAAGTAGCCCAGCAACTGGACCTGTCCGTGAGAACGGTTGAACGACGTTGGTGCTTGATTCGCCAAATGTGGGAACAGAATTCGCGATTCTGAGTTGTGGGATGCCCACGATCCGTGACTTGCCGAGTGACGCGGATAGCGGCCGAGAAGCAGTTCTGAGCAGGGAAGTGTTTCGCTGCTGGACCCAATGGCAGCATGTGGCCGAGGACGAAGGTGTCCTGAGCCTGTGTTCATCCGTGGTGGCAATTTGCGCTGCATTTGCACCCATTTGGAGACGGAAGTCGCGCCGGTGCTTCAAGTCTTGCAGGTGCAGGAACTGCTCGCCGGTCCCGCGAACACGAAATTGCCGGTGATCCTCCTCGGCGATTTTAATACCGACCCGTTGCATCGCGATGGCTCGATTGCCTACGACTTGATGCCTGCCGCCGGCTTCGGGGACGCCTGGGCAACGCTGAATCCGGGCACCCCGGAGAGCGGTCTGATCTGGGGGCACGATGAATTTCTGGCTGATCCGGGCATGGCATTCGACCGGCGGATTGACTTGGTTTTTTATCGCGGCAAGGCCATCGGGCCCGTGCAGTCGGATGTTATTGACCCGATTACGGGCCTGAAGACGCGACCGCCGTTGTGGGCCTCGGATCATGCGGCGGTCAGCGTGAGGTTCTTGCTCAAGTAAAATAGTCGGAAATCGCCGGCCCGGTTGTCTGGTAAAGTGTCTAAAAAGCGCCACAAGCAAAGTGATGTGGCGGATATTGAATTCAGATGCCTGGGAAGCTGGTTGGGGCCGTCCGGTCAATAAACTGAAACCATTCCCAACTCGGGCTCGGTTTTGGTGTTGAGCACGATACTGAACGAGAATCTCGGCCGGATCGATTCCTCGAATACGCGAGGAACGAGTGCACTGAAGCCATATTACAGTGACCGCGCGCACGCTGAGCGCGTGCAGTTTCTTCCCGGCGTGGAGTGATGTTCCTATGAGCCGACTTCCGTCTGTGATGCAAATGGCATGTGGACGTTATCCGAACTTATTTCTTGCGGTTGAGTAATGGGGACGACACGTAGCCAAGTGGTTTCAATCGGCCAACGAAGAACGGTGGTTTTCTTATTGGGGGCGAACGGTGAACAGTACATCGGTTCATGCCGTGACAGGTGCCTACGGGTATTCTGGCAAATACATTGCGGAACGGCTGTTGGATGAGGGGCGGACTGTCATCACGCTCACCAATTCCGTTTCCCGAGGGAATCCCTTCGGTAACCGGATCAAGTCATTTCCCTTCGACTTTGACCAACCAAGCCTGTTGACGGAACACCTGCAAGGCGTCTCAGTGCTCTACAACACGTACTGGGTACGATTCAATCACCGCCTATTCAAACACGCCGATGCTGTGCGGAACACGCACGCCCTCTTCGAGGCCGCCAAGAAAGCGGGGGTCGAGCGAATTGTCCACGTCAGCATCACGAATCCCTCCGAAGACTCCCCACTCGAGTATTTCCGGGGCAAGGCCATACTGGAGAAAGCCCTCATCGAGTCTCGCATTTCCCATGCCATCCTCCGACCTGCGGTCCTATTTGGGAAGGAAGATGTGCTCATCAACAATATTGCCTGGATTTTGCGGCACCTTCCTGTGTTCGGAGTATTCGGCAGTGGCGACTACCGCCTCCAACCCATCTACGTTGATGATCTGGCCACTCTTGCAGTCGAACAGGGCAAGGTCCGTGACAATGCGGTTATCAACGCCATCGGCCCGGAGACCTTCACGTACCGAGAGCTTGCCACCAGGATCGGCCAATTGATCGGAAAACCACGGCGGATTGTGTCGGTCTCACCGTGGTTCGGTCATTTCGTGGGTCGTATTGTCGGAACACTCGTAGGCGATGTGCTGATTACCAAGGACGAAATCGAGGGCTTGATGGCCGACCTCCTATACGTGGACTCGCCGCCAACCGGCACCACCGTGCTGACCGAGTGGGTTAAGAAGCACGCCGATACCCTGGGCCAAAGTTATACGAGCGAGTTGAAACGGCGGAAAGATCGAACCTCTGCGTATCGGTCGAACTGAATGAAGCCCATCACCTTTACCTGCGACGAGACGCTTCCGCTCCCATCAGATGGCATCGCTCGGCAGATTCTCACCTGGACCAAGTGGCCCGACTTTCAGGGCTACCCTCCCGTGTCTGGCGACAAGGTACTTGAGAAGGTGGTCGGCCGGTACGCTGGCCCGAGAGGTAATCTCCAGTTTCCCACTCGATCAGCCAATTCCCTACGACTTGATCGAACGGATCGTGAAGCTGCGGGTAAAGCAAGACTCGGCAAAGGCGGCGGCGAAGCGGAGATAGGGCGAGCCGAGCCGATGATGGGATTGCCGCCCACCCCACCCATGTACTCCAGCCCCGTGAGCTTGAATGTCCAGGCATGGCAGCAGGGCACATCGCTGATCGCCGTCTGAGGAATCTGGATCACAAGTCCCCTTGGGTTCGGCTTCCACTCAAGGGGCTGCGAGACCCCCAGCATTTGCACTTGTGTATGCAACGTCGTGATCGGGCTCTCCAGTGCCAGCGTCTTCCCCGGCCATGCCAAGCAGATGGCATAAACGCTTTCACCCTTTTGGGTGTAGTAGATCATTGGCCGCTGCTTTGATTCGGTCCATTTCCAATTCGAGTCTAGCCGAGGGTTCATGGACTCCACCATCGGTCCTTCATGGGCCACGGTCCATGGCCTTGTGCCGTAGATCGCTTCGCCATTGACCTTCAGCCAGTCGCACGACGGTAAGGCACGACGATCGTCTGGATGCAGACGTGCCCACCGTCCGGGACTCCATGAAGGCGAACCGCCATAACATGTTTCCAAAATGCTACTTGGAGCCCGGCTGAGTATTTTGACTCGACGGGAATATCGACGCGAGACTGCCGTTCAAGAAAAACGGTCCTCTCAAACGCGGCGGATTCCCGCAGGTACACGACCGTCTGATATGGACGGCAAACTGATTCAGAGTTGCTCTAGCTCGACAACGGTGCGAGGGAAATGGCCGCCGACCTCCGCGCGGTACGGAAAATCCGGCTTCGTCCCACGCACTCGACAACGACAGTCTCGTGGCAGGAGGTATTCAGTTTCATCGCGTCGCGGCGCAGCCACAAACATCTCAGCTGCAGAATGGACGTTGATCTCCAACATAGCCCCATCCATGCCAGCAGCGTACAGCGGGGGGGCGACGGACGCAGAACCTGACAAAAATCCCCGCAGCTCCACGACTTGCCCAGGCGCAAATAGCCGGCAGATGTCGGTCGCGCCCAGACCTGCTGAACCCGCGAGGACCAGACCGCTCAGCACCGTAACCGGCTGCGGCAGACGACCGAATTTGCGCACGATACTCTCCAGGGCCGCCACCTGCGCCCGCGCCTCTGGAGGCATGGGAATGTCGTGAAGAACGCGCTGGGGGTGATTCGCCTGTTCCGCAGTAAGGAAGCCGACCGCTTCTATCGGGACGGCATAGCGCACCCAGTCGCTGTTCTCATGGCGGGCCTGCCAGGCACGCTGAGCTAAACAGGTCCAAGCTAGAACGGCTTCGGAAACGGCTGATATTCTGGTGGGCCGATGATCCTCGATGTGGATCACCCCCATCGCGCTCGCGTCACGGTCGCGGAGCGACCTACCTCGTAACCCGATTACAAGATCTCGGCTGTCAGAGTTGTGTTTGGCCTGCGGCTCCTCATCGGACATGGATACATAGGTTGCGATGTCGGGATGGTGGGAAGTTACCAGCCACCCGGACGCATTGGGCGCCCGCTCGACGTTGAAGTCGCCGGAGGGCGAACCAGGGATAACCGGCCCCCATTGCTTCAATATCGCTCGCGCCTGAGCGAATACATCCGCATCGGCGTGCGTGAGCCATACGCAAGTCCCATTCTCAAACAGGACCCATGGCCGACGATCAGCGGCGTTGATCTTGCGCCACACGGGAATGAGCTGATCCATCGGTAACGAGTGAGAATGCCAGCGCCGGGCTGTCGGTGGCGCAACAGCCGACGTCCGCGCTGACTTACCAAACAGCCTCTTAAAGAAATTCATGCCAACATCCGGTCTCAAGGATTCAGGGGCTCACGGTGCGATTGCCTAACGCGGTCCAACCGTGTAGCGTCCCAATCTATCACGTACTGCGAACTGGCGACAGAACATGCCCTCGCGTTTCACTGCCAGCCGTCGCTGTGCATGATCGACGAAGATCCGCCGCACTGCCTCGGCTGCTGCCGCGAATCAGTGACCGCGGGAATTTGAGTGCTGAGCCGTCTTGATGTCCACAAGCCACATGTAAGCTTCGTGGACCAGAGCTGTTGTTTCCAGCGTGTGGTGGGGCATTTTCTCAAGGCACTCGGACTTGAGGCTCAAGTGAAATCGCTCCAGGTGCGAGTTTAAGTTTGGGCTTCTCGGCGGTAACCGTACCGGTTCTGCGCCGGCCTCCTTCGTAGCCTCAAGTTGGATTGTCCTTGGCAAATCGCAGGATCAAGTCGACGATGACTTGGCAGATTCGTGGTCTGCCCACGCTCTTTCGCTGATCGCTGTGGTCCCACTTCTTGGCAACAAGCTGCCGATGCCAACGCATGATCGTGTCCGGTGTTGTGAGTTCGACGAGCGTGGAGGAGTACCCCGGCCCGGACGGTGACGGCCAGGATGGTGGTCGGTGAACAAAACGCCTCGACTTGGTCTCATTCACGCTCTGGGTTGTATACACCAGGATCGGACAGTGACCAGAATTGGATGTCGAAGATCACGACCGTCGTTAGCGTAATGGTAAAGAGCTTCATTCCATTGTCGAGTCCGAACTGCTGACCAAGGCAGAGCACTACGGCGTAGATGAAGAGTCCGACGGGCACCACTTTGGTTAGTAGTTCGACCCGTTCAGCGATAAGCCGGTGAAAAATCGCGCCGAGAGCGAGGCCAACGATGGCAGTCACAGCGGCATCGAACCGTCCGAGCATAACGATCCCCAAGACCGCCATGCCAACCAGGCCGAACAAGAGAAGCAACGTCCTCAGCAGCGCCAGCATTCCGAATTTGCGATAGATTCTCCGAAAGCGACTGATCACGGGTTCCTCCTCGTTCAGAAAACGGAAGTTACTTGGGACATTCCGCGAGCGTTGCCGTGTTGCTCGTCTCGGAGGGGCGATTGAAAACCCCCGCCATACACAATTCGTACTCAAATTTGTCGACACACCTACGGCCATACTCCTTGTGGGAACAACTTACTGTCATTGATCAAAAATGCACTTCGGCACCTTTCGCTGCAGAGTGCGGATTTCAATGAAGATAAAACGACGGCGGCAGATCTAATTGACCACATGTGCGACTCCTTAAGTTCGCGTTACTCACGGGTAGATCTAACTCTGCAATTCCCCCGACAGGAGAAGAGATACCTGCTCACCGGTGTTGTTCTTCCACTGACCGCTTTCCCAAGCTGACGAAACGCCAGTTTACTGGCGGTGGCAGAAGGGCGTCGTGTGTTTTAGTGCTGCGAGCGTCCTGAGCGCTAGTCTCCATCAAAGTAACCGTCAGCATGCCGCATTCCCCGCCAAAAACCACCGAACGGGACCGCGCATGGCCAGTGGCGGCAGTAGTTGACGAGCGCGATGCCGCTTGTATAGTAGTTGAGTGGGGTTGGTGTCCCATAAAAGGGGCTATGTCATGTCTTCCGACGGTTCGGTGACGCGCTGGTTCGCGCAGGTTCGGGAGGCCGATTCGTTCGCTGCCCGAGCGCTCTGGGAACGCTATTTCCCTGACTTGGTACGACTGGCGCGCGAGAGGCTCCGGGCAACACCGTGCCGCGTGGCGGATGAGGAGGACGTGGCGGCCAGCGTGATGGAGAGCCTGTTTCGTGCCGCGGAGAAGGGTCGCTTTCCCGATTTGGCGGACCGCCACGACCCTTGGCGGTTACTACTCAAGATGACTGCCCGCAAAGTAGTCGACCTGAAGCGCCGTGAAGCCTGCCAGCGCCGCGGGGGCGGACGGGTGAAGGGAGAGTCGTGGTTGGATAAGCCGGGCTCCGAGCACGACCCGGCCGCCTTGGCCGAAATCGTCGGTACTACCCCGACCCCCGAGTTTGCCGCCACGATGGTCGAGCAGTGCCGGTTGCTGCTGGAGCGTCTTGCCGACCCCGACCTGGCAGCGCTCGCTTCGGCCAAGCTCGAAGGGTATACGAATGACGAGATCGCCGCGCGTTTGGAATGTTCGTTGCGAACGGTCGAACGCCGTCTGCATTTAATACGCAAGAAGTGGAAACACGAAAGCCTGCCATGAGCAGCAAACCTGATTCCACCGAGTTCTCGCTTCCCTTGCCTGCGTTGGAACGCATCGACAACAGGTGCCTGGAGTTCGAAGCAGCCTGGAAAGCAGGTGAGGCGCCTCGGATCGAGGACTACCTCGGCGACGCGCAAGGGGCGGAACGGGGCGAACTCCTCCGCCAGCTCTTGCTCTTGGACTTGGACTATCGCCGCCTGCAGGCCGAAGAGCCCACCGTGGAGGAATATCGCGGACGCTTTTCCGACGACGGCGAGATCGTGGCCGACGTGTTCGGCGAATTTTCCATGGGGGCAGCTTCCTCCCCGCCGCCGGGCACCAGGGTCCGCTACTTCGGCGACTACGAGCTGCTCGAAGAGATCGGGCACGGTGGAATGGGCGTCGTCTACAAAGCCCGGCAGGTAAGTCTGAACCGGGTCGTTGCCCTGAAGATGATCCTCTCGGTCCGATTGACCAGCCAGGCGGCAGTGAATCGGTTTCGCGCCGAGGCCGAGACCGCAGCCAACCTGCAGCATCCGAACATCGTGGCGGTCCACGAAGTGGGCGTGCACAACGGCCAGCAGTATTTCTCCATGGACTATGTCGACGGGCAGAACCTGGCCGAGATGGTCCGTGAGAATCCCCTGTCGGCAAACCGGGCGGCCCAGTACGTCCGGAAGATTGCCGAGGCGATCCACTACGCGCACGAGCAGGGCACGCTGCACCGCGATCTCAAGCCATCGAACGTGTTGATCGACACCCACGACGAGCCCCGAGTGACCGACTTCGGGCTGGCCAAGCGCATGGAGAGCGACCACGAGCTCACGGGCAGCAGCGAAATCTTGGGCACGCCCAGTTACATGGCACCGGAGCAAGCCGAGGGCCAGCATGAGCGGGTTGGCTCGGCGAGCGACGTCTACTCGCTGGGTGCTGTTCTCTACGAGCTGCTGACAGGTCGTCCCCCTTTTCGCGCTGCCACGTCCGTCGAGACGCTGCGTCTGGTGATCGATACGGATCCCGTTTCTCCGCGGCTGCTGAACCCCCAAGTGCCGCGCGATTTGGAGACGATCTGCCTGAAGAGTCTGGAGAAGGAGCCGCGCAAACGTTACGGCAGCGCGGTGGCGCTAGCCGACGATTTGGGTCGTTTCCTTCGCTGCGAGCCGATCGAAGCCCGGCCCATCGGCCGCGCACAGCGGCTGTGGCGGTGGTGCCGTCGCAAGCCGGTGCTGGCCGCCGTCAGCAGCTTCGCCTTGATTGCAGCCTGTGCGACGGTGATCGCGCTGGGGGTCTCGGTGGTCTCGCTCGGCGCTTATGGCGCGCGGAGCGCGCGTTGCGCGCCGCATCGGAACGGCAAGCGGCGGCGCTATTCTTTGAACGGACATGTGCCCGCTGCACGCCGGAGTATGCGGCTCAGGGAATGCTCTGGCTGGCGCGGAGTCTCCAGATGGCCGCGACCGTGGACGACCCCGAATTGGAGTCTTCGGTCCGCCTGCAATTGGCCGCCTGGAGCCGCGATCTCCCCCGGCTGGATCTCGTCGTCTCATGCCCAGTCGAAAGCGGGGTCACCGTCCTTAGCCCCGACGAAGCCCTATTAGCGATCGGGATGACGAGCGACGAGAGTCTGGCGGAGACGCACCTGTGGAACGCGGAGACACACCTGTGGAACGTCGCCACGGGGCAGGCGCTGCCGCAACCCGTGCCGGGCCTTCCCGTTGCTTTTCTTCCCGACGGAAAGACTCTCCTTACGATGGTCGTCCAGTACCCCGAACCGGACACGGCTGGGTGGGACCTGACTGGTTCTTCTCAGTCCCTGCAACTCAACGACGTCAACAGCGGCCAGGCCGTCGGGACGCCGCTCGAGATGAAACCGCTGTCACACTGCGTCATGAGCCCCGACGGGAAGAGCGTGTGTATCGCGACGGTCGATATCGAACTGCGGTCTTCTTTCACACGCCTCCTCGAAGTCGGAACGTGGAAAGCGATTGGCTCGGGCTCGATGGAGCCCGCGATTCCGCTCAGCTTTGCCGAGGACGGCAAGACTCTGGCCATGTTAAATGTCAGCGTCGATGAAGTCGCGGGTTGGGGCGATGACCGCGTCGTGTTTCTGGTAGACGTTGCGTCCGGCAAGAGGATCGGGACGCCGGTGACGATGCCAAGCGGACTGAGCACGAGTATCTTAGGGAGTGATTTTGACCTTCTCGCTTTGTTTTTGGTGAATCGTGTCCCTCCAATGTTTTCCGTGAGTCCGGACGCGAAGACGATTGCGATGCTCGATCGCGACGGCGACTCGCATTGGGTCGTGCTCGCAGATCTGGAAACGGGCGAAACCACGCAACCGCAAGCGCGGGCCCGGGGCTCCAGGGGGAACGTTGCACTCGGCCCCAACGGCGAAACGTTGACCGTGGCGTCGGACGGTAACGCCCGGCTGTGGGACGTACGGTCGTGGCAGCCGTTAGGACTCCCCCTGCCGAGGCTGAGCGATGTCACTTCTGCGGCATTCGTCGCAAGCGAGAGTTTGATCCTCACGGTCGACGGCCGACCGGATGAAGTACGGTTATGGCGGGTCGGGCCTGCCGCCGCCGGGCTGCACCACATCAAAGGCATAACGAATTCCGCCGTTGCCGTGGTCTTCAGCCCTGATACGAAGACCGTCCTCCTGTGTGATGGGTCGGATTGGATTCTATACGAGCGTTCGACTGGAAAAGCCCGCCGACTTTGCTGCGGTACCAGCCGAGACCAATCGTGGGCGTTCAGTTGTGACGGCCAACGGCTGGTACGATGGCGTCCTCACGAGGAAGGCCGCGTCGAGGTATGGGACGTCGCCGCGTCCACGCTGGTGCACACGCTCGCCGTCGACGGGAAGATCGGCGAGGCGGCCTTCATGCCGGACCCCAATCTCCTAGTCATCCAGAGAGAATATGAGGCTCAGAGATTGAATCAGGATCAGCCATCTAATCTGGCAGAAGTGCAGGTGTGGGATGCCGCGACGGGAAAACCGGTGGGGCCGTCCTTTGGGTCCGTCTACATCGTCGTGAGCCCCGATGGTCCGAAGGTCCTGAGCCCAGTTGCGCAGCACCCACGTTCCGCGGGACAAGTGTGGGACCTCGCAACGAGGAAGACTTTGGGCCCGCCCCTCGTCTTATGGGGCTATGTCACTGCGGTCGCCTTCAGTCCCGATGGGAGCACCGTGCTGGCTGTCAGCTCGGATAATTCGGTGCGTTGCTGGGATGCATCGACCGGAGAGCCCGGCGGCCGGATCCTGGAGCACCAAGGCCGCGTCGACAAGGCGGTCTTCAGTCCCGACGGGAGACTCGTCCTGACCGTAAGCCCCCCCTCGGACGGCGATGTCCGCGCTGTCAACGAGGCCCAGCTTTGGGACATCCACTCGGGAAGCCCCGTCGGACCTCCGCTGCGCCCCAAAGGCGATATCCTCGATGTGGCGTTCACCCCGGACGGAAAGGCGGTCCTGGCCGCCACCGTGGATAACGTCATCTTCCGCTGGGATATCACACCGCTTCAGGCGACGCCGGAACGGATTCTCCTTTGGACCGAAGTGATGACGGGCATGGAGTTGGATGCCAGCGGCGAGGTTCGCGTCCTTGACACACCGACCTGGCACGAGCGCCGCCGCCGACTCGAAGCGATAGGCGGCCCAGTCATTCCGTGATCCGCAAGAAGTGGCGGGAGCCATCACCATGACCGATGAACCCAGTTCCAGCCACGCCTCGTTTTCCGAGCCCGCCCTATCCTGCCGGAAAATAACCGCCAACTTTGCCTTGCGTATCTGCTTCCGCAATCAGGCATCGAATCATACGGTGGAGTCACAAAATTGCCTGGCATGGCACCAAGTTGTTCCGATATTTTGTGTTAAGAGCGGCACCGTTGTTCCGGTTTGGCGGGTCGGAACGAGTTCGTGCGGTTACTAGTGAGAATGACCTCTCAATAGGCTGGTGGATCGGGAGATGAGCCAGCGACACGGCGGGGCTGTGCGAGGCAACGCGGATATTTCCGGCGCCTATTGCCAGGCGACTGGAACGTTCGAATATGCCTGCCTGCCTACCTACCTACCACTGCTGCTGCAAGAACTTTCTGCTGTCAGGGCGGGAACGGTTATATCGAATGGTCGCGTGGAGTACCCAAGATGTGCACTACTCTTTCAATTCACCTGTCTTTCATGGTATGCCTGCTCGCGGCTCCGGCGCTAAGCCAGCCCGCGTTACCGGCGCAGCTGGACCGACTCTGACGGCGCCTCATGGACTGCGCATCTGATTAGGATCGAGAAGAAAGAAGCTTTCTTTCGGG
This sequence comes from uncultured Planctomycetota bacterium, assembly GCA_963802295.1. Taxonomy (GTDB): domain Bacteria; phylum Planctomycetota; class Planctomycetia; order Pirellulales; family Pirellulaceae; genus JAJRVM01. The sequence continues at coordinate 1,046,161 of CAWDIM010000029.1, forward strand.
CTGCCGACAGTGGTGAAGAGTTTCGCCGTTCGCTCGACCGCTTGAGCAGGGCGGATCGCGAATTCGCCGAGTCCACTTGTAAACTGGTCGCCCTGATGCGTCATCCGAGACTGAGTTCCGGAGCCTCGCGTCGACTGGTCGAAATCGGCGTCATTGTCGTACCCTCGCTCATTGCGGAATTGACGCACAAGAACGGGCGGGAGCGCAGCACGCAGACACTCGTGAAGATTGGCGAACCCGCCGTCCCGTTCCTGTTTCGCGCTGAATGTGAAATCCCGCCGATCACGGTACTCAATCACGCCAAGGACAAGACAGTCGTCGCCGAGCTCCATCCCGTGACCGAGGCCTTGCTGCGGATGCCGCCGGCCGTGTTGCTGGCCGCTTATGCACGCGAGGGCGAAGATACCCGTCGCAACCTGATCAATCGGTTCGAGGTGCAGGCTCGGATACTGGCTGCCGCCGGGAAAGTGGCCGACGAGCGAGCCGTCAATTTTCTCGCATCCGTGTATGAGTTCGAGAAGGAATGCGAGGCTTTGCGTCGTGCGGCTTGGGACGCCCTGGTCAGGATTGCCCAAGACGACTGGGAAGGCACGCCTTCCGAAGCATTGCGGATCTTCACTGAACACACCAAGGCAGCCGATCCTCGCATGCGCATCGAAGCCGCCTCGGCCTTGTGCTGGAAATACCCGAAGAAACCCGAGGGCCGCTACGGGTTTGCCGAGGCCATTGGCATTGCGCTGGCCGGAGAAAATGCCTATATTCTCTCGCCGCGACCAGAGGCACGACACCTGATACTCACCACCGTGGCGGATGTCTTTAACGAGGCAGGGGCCGCCGATGCACGCCTCCTTGCACACGACTTTTTCACCCACCGGCTTCGCACAGGCGCAGACGCGGCGATGCTGCCGGATTTGATTCGCTTGGTCGAATATCGCGAAGACTCGTATGTTAACGCCAAAGCGGCCGAGCTAATGGGCGCGGATGCGCGGGCCGCGGTACCCGCACTGCATGCGTGGATCCGGCGTGCAAACAACGAAGACCTGGGAATTGCCGTCACTACGCTCCGCCGGATCGGCCTGGCAGAACCCGGTGTCATCGAGGCTCAGCTGGATGCGGCGGCCGATAGTAATTGGACCGTCTGTTCGTCGGTCATTCAAGGATTCCGTCAATACGGCCGCATTACTTACCAGCAGCGAGAACGCCTGCTAGAAGCGATATACGGGAATAAGAGACTGCTCCAAGATTCGCCGGGAAATGAGTATGCCTTGCGCAACGCGATTCTTTCACAGGCTCGACAACTGAGACCAAGATAGGAGCCAGCGTTCGCTGCCCGGCACCACACCCGGCATTTGAGAACGTCGCTTCCCGATTTGGCGGGTCGCGACGACCTTTGGCGGTTACTCCTTTGGATGTGGTACATTCGTGGTTGCCAGGTCGGTGTCGGGAACCAGGCACGATTGTGGAGACGGACAAATGGTTGCCAAGTGTGTCACGATCTTGACGGTGGCTGTCGCCGCCGCACTGTCGCTCGCGTCAGGCAGGGCGCGAATGACTACAGCGTGCGAGGTTGATCAGCTGGAAACTCAAGGTGAGGGGACGCGTGATCCTCTTCCCACAGAGATCGTTCAACCAGCAATGGACTTGATCCAACAGCGAGCCGCGGCTCTGCATCTGAAGCTTCCGCCGCTCGCTCTTCGAGGCGATCCCCGCAGCCGTCATTTTGACGCCGACTTGTCGCGACAACCTGGATTCACACTCGAGAATCAAGAGTGGCGTGCTCATCTCGTTACCGCTGAAGACGGCGCCTTGGAACTCGATTTGCCGGCGGCATTTCGTTTGGCCACGATTCACTCGGACGCATACCAGCGTCAGGTAGAGTCGCTCTTCCTTGCTGCCCTTCATGCTCTTGCGACGAATCGCGGCACTACGGAAGGCAGTTCTGCGCTCCAGGGCGCCACGCCGGCCCAAAATTCGCTCGATGCAGAAATCCGAAGCTTTTACAGCTTTCGTCAGCAGTTGTCGGCCACGGTTGCAGCCGGGAATACGCGCGACTTGTTAAGCAGCGGGACCGTTTATCCGCCGGCCCAGTTCGGAACGGCTCTACTAGGTGGCTACCTCGGACTCGTTGAGCAACAGCGCTGGATCCAGTTGACGAAAGACCTTCTCGCGGCTCACTCAAGTGAACTTGCGAAGCTCGACGCGTATCACTACGCTGGCCTGATAACCTTGTCCAACGTGGACATGTATCGCCAACTTTTCGAACAACAGCGTGCCGAACTTGATTCCGCTGAGAGTATGTTTCAAGACGCCATTAACTCGTTCAAGATCAAGATACTGGGCTTGCCACCCAGCCTGCCGGTTCGTCTGAGGCCATCTGTTATCAGCGGTTTTGAGCTGACTGATCCGTTAGCCAAGCAGCTCGCCGAACAAATCACGAAAGTGGAGGAGGAGCTCGGCACAGTCCATTCAGAAGATGATGAGGAGACCTTTCAGCGTGTTCTGCGAGAATTGCCCGGATTACTGAATCAAGCAGAGTCGCTGGTTAGTGGGATGGAGAAGGAGTTTCAAGAGTTCGACGAAGTTCCCGCGGCGCGGCGAAATATGACGGATGTCGACAGCGAGAAGCTGCGCGAGGCGAAACTCAACCGGCGCGACGAGTTGACCGAACTTCGAGGTAGACTGACGGGTTTGGGCGAAAGTCTTTCTCAACTGCGTGCTCCGTTGACCTCAACCACCACAATGGAATCCCACAACCGCTGTGCCTCTTGGGCTGCGGATTTCCACCGCGCGGTCTCTTCTTGTGCACTCCTCCAAGCGAGAATCCGCTTGGAAGGTCCTTGTCTCGTGCCCGTTGAACTCGAGCTCAAGAAGGCGTGTCAATTGGCCCAACAAGCCGATTCAGCATTGCGCGAGAAACGGGAACAGCTGTTGGCGACGTGGCAAGAGGTGGTCCGAATCTCCGAAGATACGGAGAATGATCAAGCTGCACAAACCGCGCGGATAGTCCAATACCAGCGGATGCGTCGAGAGCTGATGCTTTGCGGAGATACCCTCGAAGCAGACTTGGGAAACACTCTCGATACGCTCAAACGACTGGAAACGAACCTGGAAACTCAGCGGCGTGCTGTTGCGATTGCTATCCGGCGAGTTATGTTGACGCAGGAATTTCTGAGCGTATCCAGACCTCCGGCAGCGCCCGGTGAGCCCCCAGCGATGTTTGGTGACACCAACGCAATAGACCTGTTCACAGCCCTCTCCGATTTCCGCACTACGCAATGCAACTTCATGAATGTGTGGCTGGCTCATTACGCGGTCCGGATCCGCCTGAATGGTGAAATCGGAGCCATCAAGATCGATGAAGACGGTAACTGGAAGGCAGAAGACTAGAGTTGACCACTGAGAGCATCGTAATCGCCGGCATCTGCTGGTAGGCTGACACGTCGCTCGAGCCTTTGTTTTGGGTCCGTAGCGTGTGAGTTCGCCCGGTTTTCCGGACCTAGGAAGCAATCCATGATCAGGGGGACCAGCGATGCGATTGGCGAGTATCTGCACCATGATCGTTCTTGCCTGGCAAGCCCAGGGCTTCGCAAAAGATCAAGGAACTATACGGGAGCAAAATACCAAGAACGAGCAGCTGTTGCGTGATGCCGAAGAAAAAGACTTGGCGAAGAACGGCGAAATGCCCGCTGAGGTTTCCGCCTTGTGTGCACGCAACTCAACCAGTTGCTTGCTCAATACGATGGGACGGGGAGGGCCATATGATGTCTCTCAGAAAACTGGCGGGCCTGTCGGCAATTCTCGTGACCGTGTGTGTATCGGCGGGGGTGGAGGGGGGCATTCTGGTCACCGATCTTGATGCTCCCGCCCGAGCTCTCAATACTGGGACGGACGGGCTAGACCAAAGATTGGTGGGCCTTTGGATTGGAGGTCGTTCGATCGCAGATAAGGAACTCCGCTACGGACGGCTGCAAAACAGAAAGGGCCGGGCACAATGTCGCGAATCTTCCTGCTGATGTTGCTAATCTTCTTGGCGTTTGAAACGAATTTACGTGGCGATGACAAGATCAGTCGCACGTCCATGCTCGAAAAGGCCACGCGTGTCGCCCAGCAGATGCAGGATGTGTCCTCACGCGTCAATGCGCTGAGCCCAGCTTGCCACTTTATACCGAGATATCGATCCGCAAGCAGGCACAGGCACTTTCGCAGACCATTAACGCAACGATCGAGGCCGCGAACAAACCAGAAGTCGCCGATGCGCTGCTGCTGGCCTTTATCGATGGGCAGTGCAGGGTAGAGAACGTCAGCGAAATAGACGCGCTTCTGAAGAGACTCTCGGACGACTCGGTGCGTGACAAAGCGTTAAGCGTCTTCGCGAGAAGCCTGGCGCGTCATGGCCAATACGCGGCGGCGGTCGAGAACGCCGGGAAGATCAAGTCCCAGAGCACGTTGTTTACGGCGATGTCCGAAATCGCTCTGCGATCAGCACAGGGTGGTGACGACACAATCGCGGCGGCGGCATCCAAAGAAATGAATCCTCAAGGTAGGAACGATCTCTTTCGAAAACTGATCATCGTTTCCCAATTGGCCAAGTCGTACGAAAAATCCGGCAAGACTCAGCGTGCGAAGGACACTGTCAGGGAGCTGCTGGCCTTCGCCGAGAACATCGATCTTGCGCCTCAGGTAGCCATCACCGTCAGGCTTTGCGATGGCGGGTTAAACCGAGAACGCTTCCAGGAGAGACTGGCGGAGGTCGTGGAGATCATTGAGAGCGAACAGCAGCCGTCGATCCGTATCGATTGCCTGATCGTGACGGTCGACGAACTTCTCGACTTTGATCGAATCGCAGAGTCCCTTCGGCTACTCGAACGGTTTGAGCATCCGCCATTGCGAGATTATCTCGCTGGACTGATTGCCAAACGGCAAGCAGAGAAGGGAGATGCGACAGCTGCCCGGGAGACACTGCAGGGCATTTCAAGTGCTTTGATCAAGGCCCCAACTCTCCTTGTCTTTGCGAACGCGGCGGTGACCGAGGCGCGGCCACACGAGGCAAGACAATTCTTAGCCGAAGTGCGCGATTCGCTCGACACCAAGCAGTCCCACGATGGCCTCACTGACGTACATCAGCTTGTACTGGACGTCGTCACGCTGCAAGTGTCGATCGGCGACATCACTCAGGCCCTATCTTGGGTGGAGCGTATGGAGCAACCCGAGTTGAAGTTCGAATGTCTTCTGGCGATGGCGGACGAGTTGTCGAAGCGACCGAAAGATCACTCACCGTGAACAGTCCGGACCGTCACGCCAACCTTAACGTAGACGGGGAGACAACGAAAATGCAGCTCAATACCAATCCCGTTGAGTTGACAACGGCCGCCACCGACGGGCTGCTGGCACTGTTGACGGTTGCCAGCATAGCGATCCTTCGAGGGAAACGCCGTGAGAGTAGTGGCCGGCGCGTGTTTCTTTGGACGGCTATCTTTCTGTTGCTGGCAACCGGTGCGCTACTTGGGGTGGTGGCGCATGGCCTGGAACTGGCTCCGGCAACTCGTTTCTGGGTCTGGCAACCCCTTTACTTGTCCATCGGCTTAGCCGTCGGACTGTTTGTTGTGGTGGCGACAGCGGATTCCTTTGCAGAGAAGGCCTTCCCCGTTGTTTGCGGAATCATGTTGATCGTCACACTAGCGTTCTATGCATGTACGCTGATCGCGGACGGCAGCTTTGTCACCTTCGTGGTATTTGAAGCAATGTGCCTGTCGCTGGCATTGGCAGCCTACGGGCGGTTGGCGACACGCGGCAATCGCGGTGCCCTGCTGTTGGCGCTGGGTATCGCGTTGACCATGACAGCGGCTTTGATCCAAGCCAGCAAGGCCGTGTCAATGACATTGGGATCCTGGCCGTTGGACCACAACGGAGTGTTTCATCTTGTGCAGATGCCGGCAATCATACTCATTGCCATGGGGGTCCGCTGGTTCGATCTGTGTGACGTGTGCATGGCGGAGAGACGAATTGATCTAGCCCCGCGCCTCCACCGGGGAGATACATCGGTAGTGAGTTACAGCAAGATCCTAACTTAGACAGTGGCGGATTCGCCCTCCGTACTTAAAGGGCAATAATGCGTACTCGTGATTTGTCTCCGCGTTGTGTTCTGCCCGCCGTACCGCGAGTCGGGAGAAAGAAGGGTAGTCATGGTTGTACACTTGTGTATTGTGACCGTGTTCTTTTTGGCAAGCGGGACGACGTCTTTCGTGCTGGCGGCACAACCGCCCGCGCCGGAGCCGCTGCGCACACTGGCCGGGCATGCCGAGGCCGTGCGCTCGGTGGCCTTCTCGGCGGACGGCAAGACCTTGGCTTCAGGCAGTTTTGACAAGACCGTAAAGCTCTGGGACGTGGCCACCGGCCAGGAACAGGCGACTTTTCGCAGTCACGGTGAAACCCACGTGGCCGCGGCCGACGTCAGGCCCGGAGTCAATTCCCTGGCCTTTACCCCCGATGGAAAAATTCTGGCGACGAGCGGCTTGGACGCAAGCATCAAGCTATGGGACGTGGCTGCGAAGAAAGAGCTGCACACGCTGACGGGCCACTCAGACCGGGTCCTGTCGATCGCGATGGCTCCCGACGGCAAGACACTGGCCTCTGCCAGTGAGGATCGCAGCCTCAGGATCTGGGAGATTGACACCGGGAAACAACAATCCGCACTCTTCGATAACAATGGTGCCGTCAGTTCCGTGGCCTTCGCCGACGGTGGTAGGACGCTCATCTCAGGAGCCTCCGACGGTGCCATCAAGCTCTGGGATTCGGCCGAACGGCGGGCGATTGTCTTGCGCATGTGGAAAAACGTTTTGTCCGTCGACTCATCCAGCGACCGCAAGTCGATGGCCGCGGGCATGGACGGCGGTGAGGTCACTCTGTGGTATCTGCAGCAGAACTTGGTGCGACGCGTTCTCGAGGGGCATCGAGGGGCCGTGTTTGCCGTGGCTTTTTCGCCCGATAGCAAGACGCTCGCCACCGCTAGTCTCGATGGCACTGTCAAGCTTTGGGACGTGGCCAACGGCCGGCGCCTCGCCAGCGTGGATGCGCACAAGAATGGAACGTGGACTCTGGCGTTTTCGCCCGATGGCGAGCTGCTGGCCAGCGGCGGCGAAGACCGGGCGGTCAAACTTTGGGACGTGGCCAGGCTCAAAGAGACGGCATCTGACGCGGCGGCGCCGCAGATCGTCGAGGAACCGCCCCGGCCCCCGCAGCCACAGCCGGGCGAAACGGAAGCCCTCCACGAGATTAAACGACTGGGTGGCCGTTTCATCGGCAAGGGCTGGAGGGCTACGTTCTCTCCCGACGGAAACCGCATCGCCTTCGGAATGTTCGACCCCCAGGCGGCAAAGACATTTCCGGCTCTCACCGTGGTCGACCTGAAGACCGGAAAGTCAACGGAGCTGGCCGAGATAGGCAAGGACCCTGCCTGGTCGCCAAGTGACGGCAAGTATATCGCCTATACGGCCGGCGGCGACGGCGGGGCCGAGGAGATTTGGTTGATTGAGTCCTCCGGCGCAAACGCCCGGCAAATTGCTAAAGGCGGCTTCGTTGCGTGGTCTCCTGACGGCAAGACTCTGTTCTTCCACTCCCGCCAGAAGAACAAGCTGATGTCGACCGACCCGCTGGGCGACGATCCTGCAGGCCATGCCAAAGAGCTCGTAGACGTGGGATCGTGGTATCCTGCCATCTCGGGGGCGAGCAAGCAGGTTGCCTATGCAGTAGGTGCACAACTTGTTGTCGCCAGTTGGGAGGCTGGGAAAGCCACACGCACGTGGCCACTGCGACAGGTCGGGACCCTTGTGCCCGGTTGGTCGCTCGACGGAAAGCGGCTTGGAGTCGCCGGCTACGATTCGCGCAACACGCCGATCTTCTGGATTCTCAACGTCGAGAACGGCCGCGCGGTGCGCGTGGCTGCCGCTCCGATCGGTATTCCCGCCTGGTCACCGGACGGCTCGAAACTTGCGTTCGATCTGCGCATTAACTTCCCTGTTGTCTCTGAGGTCTGGGTGATCGACGCCAATATCCTCGCGGACCTGAAGCCGATCGAGCTTGCGTGGGACCGCTACGGTCTGCCGAAGGAAGGCCAGGACGAATGACTGGTGGGAAAGAAAAGCCAAGTCTGGAATAGAAATCGACAATGAAGGCTGCGGCCTGCCACAATGGTTGAAGCTGAAGCTGAAAAAGAAACAGTTTCCCAGTTTGGCGGGTGATCATGCCCTCTAACGGTTATTAGGCGGGCTGGCAACGTGCCCCGAAAGTCTCGATGGAGGTAATCGCACCTTAGCCATACGCTGTCCTCGTTACTGACTTGGGATCAGGGGATTCGAGGCGTCGACGCGAGTTAGCGATTCGGTGTCAGGGCGTGGTACAATTATCGTACGGGGTAGATCCTCGTCCGTGGGATGGGTCACAAGCGGTGAAGTGCCAGAGATTCTCGGCGGGATGGGACCTGGCGAGCCGGTATGAGATCTTCCAAGCGACGGTCGGATCAAGTGTGAAGCGGGGAAACTTGCGATGAACTCACTTAGGATCTGCGCGGGAGTGCCGGAGGATGTGTTTGCGGCACTACGTGTGACTGACGACGCGGAATCGCTGGCGCAATTTGTGCATGGTTGCCGGGCTCGAGAAATCACTGCCGAGCAGCTGTGGCAGTGCGTCGTTCGTGCCGATCAACTGCGTCAGGCGAGGACTGGGCCGGAACGTGCGATTGAGGACCTGGTGCTGTTTGGCTTGTTGCTGGCCCTGGGGGACGATCCCTTCTCGGAACTGCCGTTGGTAGCCGCGTCGATTACAAAGCGATTCTGCCTCCCGAGGAATTCAGCGTCTTTTCGCGGCTGCGAGAATTGCGCAAGGAACTGGCCCAAACCGAGGGAAAAAAGCTGTCAGGACTTTTTTTGGAAAACAGTCCTGACCCCATTTAGCCTTACATTCCGCTGGTGAAGCTTCCAGAAGGCGGCGAAGTTCTTGGCGGTCTTGTCGGCCGTGGGTGGTCCCTGCTATTTGTTCGTCCCGATCTCACCGGGGGTTTACGTCGAAGAGCGTGAATTCTTCGAGATCGAAGGATTCGCCGCCGAAATAGTCCGATGTGACGGCGAGCACGCGATGGGGAAGCGTCGATTCCTCGCCGACCCACGTCACAAGGACTCGTACGGGCCCTGCTTTCGTAATCTCGGCAAGGTACGCGCGTAGGTCGTCCACGGACTTCCTGTCCTGGAGCCAGCCTTCACGCAGTAGTTTGAGTTCCTCCGGTGATGCCGCGTTCACAATTTCCGCAAGCTGTCGTTCCCATTCCTCTGCCGAAACATACGAAAAACAACAGCCACATCCTTCCGACGAACCTGCATACATGACATACTTGGTTCCGAGATGCGCTCGTACGACGGATTCTGCCTCATCTGGTGGAACCACAAAGAACTGTGGGCAATTCTTGGACCAGGGGTCCGTCGCGGGAAGGGGTTTGTCGGAACCGATGTAGAGCATGCGGCACATGTTGAGGCGATCCGTTCAATCCTGGGGTTGGCGTGACGCGGAGGACCGTCGCGCATCAGGATACTGCAAGCCAGACCTTCTCGACAAGCTGACAGCGACGCCTGCGGTCAATGACGGGGCGCTACTATTGACTTCTCAGAGTGAAACGGTGTTTCGGCATCGAAATTGAACCGCGAGTGAAGCCGTCCCGGTGCACAGAACTCAATGCCATGCGACTACCAACTTGATGCGTGGCGAGCTGGTCACCCTACAGGATCTCCCCATCGGCTGAAATGATACGAAATGTTACTCAACGTGCTGACCAGTGGTTGGTGGATTGACACGGTTCCTGCTGGCATGGCGATTATTCCCGCGTTAGTTCATCAAGTTGCTCCTGCAGCGACAACATGCGCGCCTTGCACTGGTAAACAGTCTGTGTGGCGACATTCTCTTCGCAACTGGCTCCGGCCCCGCGTTGTACGCGTGTGTGGATGTTCGCCCACTGACACAACGACGCATTGTATTGGTGACGAGTGATACGGAGCTTCGCGTACGCGTGGACTTGCCCCACAAGAGGATCCGCTGGGGGTGCGATCGCAAGAACCTGTTGATAGATCATCGACACCGCTGCGCAGTATCGGATGCCACCGCAGTAAATCAGATCGTGTCCAACGTTTCCCCCGTCAGAAAGCCGTCTTAGCCTGTCGATCTCTTCGGACGCCGCGTAAAGAGACCCGAGGTAGGCGTCCATGGATCGCCAATGGGTCACGTGCACACCGGACGGCTCGCTCCATTTTTCTGCCGCGGCAAGAAACGCATCACGAGCCTGGCAGGCTTGTGCATCAGCGTCATCGGGAATCATGGCGTGCAGGGACGCCTGCCAGAATCGAATAAGCGTATCTGTTGACGCACGCCCGTGCACTTCATATTCGCCGATAATCTGGCGTACTATCTTCCGGGTCTCCAGCCAATGTTCACCAAACAAAGGTGACGCACGATCCAAATTAGATTGTTCGGCCTCCGCAAAGGCTTTCTCAGCACGTTCGACTGTTGCAGCATCGTTGAACTGAGCCGCCGTCTGAGATGCTACGAAAAGACTCAACCACAGAGCAACGAATACGGATCTCATAACGGTCCTCCTGTTGAAAGGCCTGTCGTACCCTGGAACGTGTATTTTGCGATTGTCTGGAGTGCGGTGGCGTTCAACGCTCTATCGACGAACACCTCCCCCCCGGTCTTTGCTTGGCCGCCCCGCGGAGAGGGCGGCGACGCACGGCGGCTTGTGTTTCGACGTGCGGTTCGCTTTAGGCACGTGCAAAGCGAAAGTCCCCATCAATGCAACCGTTAACATTCCGCACTTCCCGCCAAAATCACTGAACGGAGGCGCCCATCCTCCTGCTCATCCCCGAGAACGTGACGGTCCTGAAAATCCGCAACGGCGGCAACTATGACTTCGAGTCGAAGAAATGGCTTTTCAGTGAGTAAACGGGGAAGATAATCTGAGGAAGGATTGCAGTTTTGGAAACAACTCCCACAGCTTCTCTGCTGGGGCATCGAGTCGTTTTTCATGGAGAACCACGGACAATGACCAACACGAAAGTCCTCTCCATTCTCCGTCGCTACTCGGACCTTCAATCCCCCGAACGGGTCGATAGGTCCATCTCCCAGCTTCAGATCCTCGGACTTCTAGAATCACCCGGTCTCATCGCCGCCCTGACCGACAGCAATCCCAACATTCGCCTGCTGGCGGTCGAGATCCTGTCGGACCTCGATCCAATCGAAGCCAGCCTCCCGGCCATGATTAATGCCCTGGAAGATCCTGACCGACTTGTGCGGATTGCTGCTGTCGATCCCGTGGCTCGGTTCGGTAGGAAGGCTCACGCCGCAATTCCTGTCCTAGATAAGTGGCTGGAGGACGAACGTGAATATATCCGTCTCGCCGCCGCCGCCGCAATTTGCCGGATCGAGCCTGAACAGATCCCCCAAATGTTAGCGGTGCTGATGACCGGGTTGGAAAGTGATCTGTCTCTTGATCAAAGGCACGCTGCTGCGGCAATCGGAAATCTCGGGGCGGCGGGGGCACCGGCTCTTGGCGTGCTGGAGGGACTGCTGGGGAACGATTCTGCCGATGTGCGGTGTGACGCTGGGACGGCGATCTGGGGAATTACCGGTGACCCCACCATTTCGATACGTGTGGGAGTTGATCTACTCGGTGCTGAGGATTGGCTGGACCGGTACGTGGGAGTGAAGCATTTGGGGATGATGGGGCCGGTCGCAAAACCGGCTCTCTCGGATCTTCGCCGTCTCATGAGCGGCGATGACCTGGGTATCCAAACGGTAGTGGCAACCGCTATTGAGCGGATTGAGGGGCTGTAGGAGCCCAGGAAATCACCACTGATCTGATGTCGAACGGCAGTACTTGTCAGGGATGTGAACATAGATCCCCAACCGCCACTTGATCCCCCCAACCGATTCCGAAGATAATATTTCCAATCCATCGAAGTGTAGTGGTCCACCGACTTTCGGCGGCTCTTTAGTGTGGCAGTAGTATCCCTCGTCAGACTGGAATTAGTCGCCCTTGTCTTGAATCAAACTGGACTAGGCCGGGGCGGCGTCCAGGAGTGCCGTGGCAGGATCGACGGTGTGGTGTCGTGATATGTGCGCGGTCTTGCCGGAGCCGGGTGGTCCGAGCATCAGCAGATTATGCGAGCCGGCGGCGGCGATGATCAGCGCGCGCTTGGCCATCTCCTGGCCGCGCACGTCGGCATAGTCTTCGCTGTACCGCGACAGCGAGCTGAACAGTTCGTCCAGTCGCGAGGGAACAGGATCGATCTCGATATGTCCCGAGAAAAACGCCACCGCCTCGGCCAATGACGAGACAGGGATCACATCGATATCTTCTACCACCGCAGCTTCCGCGGCATTCACGTCGGGGACGATGATCCCGCGCAAGTTTTTTTGGCGGGCCGCCGCCATGGCCATGGAGAGTGCGCCTTTGGCGCTGCGGGTGGCCCCTTCGAGCGACAATTCGCCGACCACCGCGTATTCCCCGAAGCGATCCGACGCGATCTGGCCGCTGCCGGCCAGCACTCCGAGCGAGATCGGCAGGTCGAACGAGGAAGCCTGTTTAGGGAGTTCCGCCGGCGCCAGGTTGATCACGATGCGATCTTGCGGCCGCGTGAAGCCCGAGTTGACCATGGCGCGGTCCACTCGGTGGCGGCTCTCGCGCACCGCCGCCTCGGGCAGCCCGACCAGGATGGTCTTGGGCATGGCCGTCGGGGAGACGTCGACTTCCACTTCCACGCTCCCCGCATCGATGCCCAACAGCGAGAATGTATGCAGTTTGGCCAACATGCTATCGCCTCACGTTGGCCCGCGTGTTTGAAGCGTCGCGGGTTCATTGTGCCGACTTTCCGCAACGCCTGCAAGCCTCTGTTATCCATCCTTTCCTACGGTGACATATGTCTGTCACCGACTTCGCGACTGTCCGGCATCCGCAGTTCGGCGAACAAGTTCAATAAATGTTTCAGAATTCTTGAGGCGTTCGCGGCCTAAAGCGTGATTCACAGGATAGGGGGCAATTCCGCTGTGATACCAGGAACGGTGTTCTTCAAGCCGTGTCACTTTGCGATTTCGCCGCGCGAATACATGCGCTACGCCGGAAAAGAACATGGCCGGAACGAGGGGAGACAGTCGGTCGGCGGGCCGATAGATGCGTCGAATGAGTTGCCGCAACCTCTTGTGGCACACCCACACCGGTTCAAGGACCGGTGCTGCCCGGCTGTACGACATAACGAATTTCAGCTTTGCCGTGGATTTGTTCGGCAAGTTGCAAAAGCCGCTGCAACACTTCCACACGATTTTGGGCGTAACCCATCTGTTGCTCTAATGCAGGAATTATCTGCTTCTGCAAGGTAAGGAGTCGCTGCACCTGCTGGCCGCGCAATAACGCTGGTTTGGGGACCGGAGACTTCAGCCAATTCTCGATAGTCACAGCTTCGGTCCTTGCCGCAGACAGTTGCTGGTTCAAATTTCCCGCGTCCTTCATTAAGTCCGCGTAAGCCATTTTGACCCGTTGCTGAGTAAACCCGATTGGCTCGTTGCGTCCAATGTCAATCTCAGTAGCCACGTTCAGGACAGTATTCCCCCCGCGCTTGAGCAATGACAGACGGATCGTTACGCCAGCATATTCCGTTAACACAACGTACACGGCTTGCCCGAGCTCGATAACTCCCTGACTTGGCTTCAATTCATAGGACGTGCCCAGGCTCGCAACGTCTTCGATTTGGATTTGCACCTTGTCGCCATTCGTGACTTCCGGCAATTTAATGTTTATCGCTGGACGAGTAAGATCTAGGACAATCGTTTTGCGGACCTGTGTGAGCGGTGCCGTGACTTCATCGCTCGGCGTCTCCTGGCGTGCATCGCCCTCCTTCGGCGTTGACGGAATCTGCTCACGGGAAGAGGGCTCCTCTTCCTCCCTCTGTTGATGCTCTTGTACTGGCGGCAGCTTTCCTTGCTCTGGTGAGGAGCGTTTTCTCGGGGGGACCTTAGGATCAGGCTGGTTGTGGTCCTTTGTGAGCTCGACTTGCGGAGGGTGAAAGAATTTATAGAGGGAAGCGATCAACGGATGCTGCGGGTTCACCAAGAACAGGATGAAACACCCCGCTGCTAATCCGATCACGCCAGTCAGTGTAAACTGAACTATGAGCATGGCGCTGTGATTCTGACGCCTCTTCCTCTTGCCGCTCCCCTGTCTGGCTCGTCTCGTGGCGCTCGGGGCGGCCATCTGACTGAAAGTATCGAGTAGCGTAGGCACTGGGGGTGCGTGCGCCGCCGCCGGAAAGTCCAGCTTCTCCCAGGCAACAGGTGGCACATGGCCAACGGGTTGTGCTGGTAGGTCTTGCCCACCTGCTCCTAAAGCTGCTCGCAGTTCCGCGTCGTATGCCAGCTTCTTAGCTGGCTTGAGCAGGCAGACTTTTGCCGCAGCGAGTTCGTTGAGTATTTTCTGGGATAGCTCGGAGTACGGGCCTAATTGATACGTCCGCACCTGGACCATCCGTTGTTCAGCAGCATCAGCGATCACATCGGCATCATCTTCAAAGAGATCGATGCCTAACAGCCGGTAGTGGTTTGGTAACTGGTCCTTTGGCGAAACGCCAAGCCATTTATGATAGGGATCAAAAGACTCAGACATCACACACCTCACTTACCCGTACCTTACATAGCCACAACTCCGATGTGCCTACTGATAACTGATCACTATGTTCTCACTGTTGCGATCGCGGTCATAGAAACGGCTTTCTTGAGCAGCGGATCAACATCGCATTTGCCAGAGGGGTCAGCCCAGACGCTTGCTGCAGTCCGTTGTCTTCTGTTTCAACCTGCGGCTGCTGGCGATAACGTCCGGAGCGCTAATCTCCATCAAAGTAACCGTCAACAGGACGCACTCTCCGCCAAAAACCACTGAACGGGACCGCGCATGGCCAGTGGCGGCAGTAGTTGACGAGCGCGATGTCGCTTGTATAGTAGTTGA
This sequence comes from uncultured Planctomycetota bacterium, assembly GCA_963802295.1. Classification (GTDB taxonomy): domain Bacteria; phylum Planctomycetota; class Planctomycetia; order Pirellulales; family Pirellulaceae; genus JAJRVM01. The sequence continues at coordinate 1,061,192 of CAWDIM010000029.1, forward strand.
GTGGGGTTGGTGTCCCATAAAAGGGGCTGTGTCATGTCTTCCGACGGTTCGGTGACACATTGGTTCGAGCAGGTTCGGGAGGCCGATTCGTTCGCTGCCCGAGCGCTCTGGGAACGCTATTTCCCTGACTTGGTACGACTGGCGCGCGAGAGGCTCCGGGCAACACCGTGCCGCGTGGCGGATGAGGAGGACGTGGCGGCCAGCGTGATGGAGAGCCTGTTTCGTGCCGCGGAGAAGGGTCGCTTTCCCGATTTGGCGGACCGCCACGACCCTTGGCGGTTACTACTCAAGATGACTGCCCGCAAAGTAGTCGACCTGAAGCGCCGTGAAGCCTGCCAGCGCCGCGGGGGCGGACGGGTGAAGGGAGAGTCGTGGTTGGATAAGCCGGGCTCCGAGCACGACCCGGCCGCCTTGGCCGAAATCGTCGGTACTACCCCGACCCCCGAGTTTGCCGCCACGATGGTCGAGCAGTGCCGGTTGCTGCTGGAGCGTCTTGCCGACCCCGACCTGGCAGCGCTCGCTTCGGCCAAGCTCGAAGGGTACACGAACGACGAGATCGCCGCGCGTTTGGAATGTTCGTTGCGAACGGTCGAACGCCGTCTGCATTTAATACGCAAGAAGTGGAAACACGAAGGCCTGCCATGAGCAGCGAACCCGATTCCACCGAGTTCTCGCTTCCCTTGCCTGCCCTGGAACGCATCGACAAAAGGTGTCTGGAGTTCGAAGCGGCCTGGAAAGCGGGTGAGGCGCCTCGGATCGAGGACTACCTCGGCGACGCGCAAGGGGCGGAACGGGGCGAACTCCTACGCCAGCTCTTGCTTCTGGACTTGGACTACCGCAGCCATCAGGCCGACCAGCCCACCGTCGAGGAATATCGAGGACGCTTTTCCGATGACGGCGAGATAGTGGCCAACGCGTTCGGCGAATTCTCCATGGGGACAGCTTCCTCCCCGCCGCCGGGCACCAGGGTCCGCTACTTCGGCGATTACGAGTTGCTCGAAGAGATCGGCCACGGCGGAATGGGCGTCGTCTACAAAGCTCGGCAGGTGAGTCTGAACCGGGTCGTCGCCCTGAAGATGATCCTCTCGGTCCGACTGACCAGCCAGGCGGCAGTGAATCGGTTTCGCGCCGAGGCCGAGACCGCAGCCAACTTGCAGCATCCGAACATCGTGGCGGTCCACGAAGTGGGCGTGCACAACGGCCAGCAGTATTTCTCCATGGACTACGTCGACGGGCAGAACCTGGCCGAGATGGTCCGTGAGAATTCCCTGCCGGCACACCGGGCGGCCCAGTACATCCGGAAGATTGCCGAGGCGATCCACTACGCGCACGAGCAGGGCACGCTGCACCGCGACCTCAAGCCATCGAACGTGTTGATCGATGCCCACGACGAGCCGCGAGTAACCGACTTCGGGCTGGCCAAGCGCATGGAGAGCGACCACGAGCTGACGGGCAGCAGCGAAATCCTGGGGACGCCCAGTTACATGGCGCCGGAGCAAGCGGAGGGCCAGCATGAGCGGATTGGTGCGGCCAGCGACGTCTATTCCATGGGTGCCGTTCTCTACGAGCTACTGACGGGCCGACCCCCGTTTCGCGCTGCCACGCCCGTGGAGACGCTGCGTCTGGTGATCGATACGGAGCCCGTTTCTCCGCGGCTGCTGAACCCACAGGTGCCGCGCGACCTGGAGACCGTCTGTCTGAAGTGCCTGGAAAAGGACCCCAACAGAAGATACACCGCAGCGCGGGCACTCGCCGACGATCTTCATCGGTTCTTGGACGACAAGCCGATCGAGGCACGCCCCGTTACCCATGCCGAGAAGATGCTTCGATGGTGCAAGCGCAATCCCGTGGCGTCCACACTTTCCACGGCCCTAGTTCTAGTGCTCATTGGTGGTTTGCTTGTTGTCACGCAGCTGTGGATCGTCGCTAACGGGGAGGCTGCCAAGGCCGCCGCTGAAGCTCGACGAGCGAACAGCGTTGTCGGTCTTCTCCAGCAGATGCTCGCGTCAGCAAATCCTGAAAATGGTGCCCCGGCAACTCTCACGGTACGGGAACTACTCGACAGTTTTACGGAAGATATTGCCGGTCAACTGCAAGAAGAACCAGAAGTGGAAGCGACAGTCCGGAGTACAATCGGCCGCGCATATTGGCGACTCAATCGCTTAACTGAAGCTAGAGTCCACTTGGGGCGCGCAGTCGAATTGAGGCGACGACAATCTCTCGAGGATCCATCGCTATTGGCAAAGAGCCTGGTGGATCTCGCCTGGGTCATGTGGGAACAACGAGACCTCGCCGCGGCACAGGAAGTTCTTCAAGAGGCCCAAACCATTTACTCGAATTCAGGACGGGCACCGCAGGACGCTCTGGAAGCCATACGGGTGCTTCAACTAGTGGCGATTGAGCAGGGACAAAATGCGGAGAGCGACCGGCTTGTCGAGCAGGCCCGTGAAATTGTCCGGTCACTGCCAGGGCAGAAAGATATGCAATTCGCTGCAATGCTGCAGTCGCAATCAGCCAACCGGCTGGATCGCGGTCAGGCGACCGAAGCTGAGCAACTTGCGCGCCAGTCTGTTGCGATGTTTCGTGATACCACCCCGGCGACACACCCTGAAATGGCTTATGGCTTGCTAGTATTAGGAAGAGCATTGGCGGCCTTGGAAAGACCTGCCGAGGCTGAAACTTATCTGAGGGAAGCCTTGAGTATCTTTCGAAAGTACTTTCCAGAAGACGACATCTGGGGCTCGTATACCACATTTTCCGAAATGGTAAGGGTGTTGCGTGCGCAGGGTAAGAATGAGGATGCGGCGAACTTTCTCGAGGAAATGGCCGATCGACTCAAGAAGCAGCAGCCGAGTGACGAAAACTCGCGTGACTGCGACGATTGGCTGCTGTGGGCCGAGAGGATGGAGGCCTGCGAACAATGGAAGCCGGCCCGCGAAGGGTATAGTAAAGCAGCCGGAGTCGTGAAGAATCCAGACTGGTCCGTTAGTTTCCGATTGGGGCACGGCTTTTTTGTCGTGGGCCTCAACCTTGATGCAAGAGGCATGGCCAGTGATTCTGAAATTGCACAGATGTTTGAACACTGTATCGGTCATTTTCAGCGGGCACTTGCCCAGATGCCGAAAGGAACCGATGCTGATAATGCGAAGAACGATTTGGCCGGAGCCCATGCGAACCTTAGTGTCACTTTGGAAAAACTGGCGGAATATGACCGAGCAGTAGTGGCTCGAAAGGAAGCCGTAAGGATTTGGGGAGAGCTGAGCAAAAGCGAACCCTCGGCACGAGTGGTACCGGCATGAGCAAGCGAATTTCAGTACAACGTTGGCCGATTTGTTGCGTTCCCTCGGGCGATTGCAGGAGGCTCTGGAATACTCGGAAGCGAGCATACGGCTGCATGCGGAACTCCGAGCAGAGTACCCGGACAAGTCTGAGTATGAAGAGCGGCTGGCTTGCGCACAAAATGTGAAAGCCGAGATCGTTGCTGCACTGAAACGAACTGACCGAGTGGGCCTATAACACTCAGCCCACTTTCGCTTTGTTCACGCCAATTTGCGGAGCTGATCACCGGAATCCGAAACCGACCAATTTCCCGATGAAGGCGGGCAACATCGAGTACGGGTCACGAAATTGTTCTATCTGGACAAGCATGATGTGACGATGAAGAAGTTCCGAGAGTTCGTCAAGGCGCAGGCGTATCGCAGCGAAGGAGAACGTGACGGCAAGAGTGATTACGGCCACACAGGTAAGACGCGGGAGCAGAAGCCAGAGTATTCGCGGCGAACTGCGTGAGACGCTCCAGGGTGCCGGCGTGCTGCACCACCACTAAACGACAGGTTGGGGACAATTAGGACTCGTACGGAAATAACCTACCGCATCCGATTGTCAGAAACACCTTGTTTTGCCGTAGATGCGATTCGCAATCCGGTAACTTATTTGCGGACGGGTCCTTAGACTTGAATCAATCCAGTTTCCTGTCTCACCTCGGAAGAGTGAATCGCAACAGAATCTGCCGCTGCCGCGTCAGTTTCCGCTCGAGTTGATCAGCCAGTTCGCGTAGCCCCCGGGACGACGCGCAGCAACAACTTAGTCATGTCGGTCACAGGATTTCCAAAATCCGCGCTGCCCAGCCGGACTCGATGTGCCAGTTCTTGCCGCGTTTCCCGCTTGGAGTCGGCTTGAATTCGTTCTGCTTTCGCTCGAATGTGCTCTGCTTTGGCCGGTCTTCCCGGGCCTGATTGAAGCCGTCTTTTCCGCGCCTTCGCGTCTCAGACAACTGTCCGACGGCTTCGGCATCACACGACTTGCCTCAGGCGATGTTTTGATGGCGTTCCGTCAACATTGAGAATTTGGGTGGCTGGGTCGGACCACCCCCAGGCCGGATCGGCCGACCGCGTAAAGTCAAAAAGACAAAGATAAGTTGGGAGCGGAGCATGTTTCTGTCCCCTATCTTTTTGTTCTTTTTTTGCCTGAGCGAGTCAGAAGGCGAAAGCCCGTGGGACCGGAACAGAAAGGGCCAGTGAAATCTAAGGGAAAGTCGTGGCGCTGTCAACCTGGCCCGTCGTACCGGAGCTTCACCTATCGGATTCGGCAGGCGCGAGAACATCAACGCTGTGCATTTCCAGGTGATCGCGAAGGAATCGTTCGTCGTATACCAACTCAAACCCATCGTTGTGCAAACTTGCAGAGGGCCATGAGCAGGTCCTTGAAGACGCGTGTGTGCAAGAGGACGCAGAGTGCAATCAAGGATGCCGCCAAGATCCATACGGCTACGTTCGGCCGCCTGCTTTGGTGGCTGGCATAGATGGCCCGCACAGCAGCTACAAAACCGAGCAATGAGAACGCCAGATAGGAGAAGAACGTGACCAAGAAACTCTGGTGGCGGGCCCCATATCATGAGGATGCTCGCGTTACGCGCCGATAAATGGAGAAAAAGGAGGGCAACACCGAAAAAGAAGGCGGCGACCAGTGTCCAGAAGCAACCTAGCTCCTGTTTGCTCAGTTCGGAATTGATGGCCATCTTTCAACTACCTTGGGGATTTGGCTTTCTACGACACTTCGTGAGCGTACATCCTGGTTCCACAGCCGAATGGCACCATCTAGCTTAAGGTTCCAAGATCAAGATGATGGCGCCGGGCATGGGTGGATTCTCGCTATCGAGCAGGCCCGGCAACAGGCCGACCGCAATCTCGTCCATGGCCTCGCCGTGCAGTGCTGCGTCGGGAGCTGCCCCGACATGGGACAGGAACAACACGCGAAGCTCCTCGCTTTCGTGTTCAAGAGATGCCCGTACCGTGGGAGCCGGCATCCGCAGCAGCGCCGTGGCGGCCGGATTCGGGATCCCGGTCTCTCTTCGGCTGCGCTCTACATCTTTCAAAGACATGGTAGATAAGCGACGCAGCAAGTAAGGAACTGCGGGTACGCCGATTCTTGCAAGCGTCTGGATACTGCCCTCGCAGCCGTTCTTCCGTTTAAGCTCCTCGATCAGCGCGGCAACTGCATCACCGCCAATGTCAGCTAATTTCTCGGCGGCCTGGTCTCGTGTGTCCCGATTTCTGCTGCGCAGTGACGTGACGAGCCGATATGTCGAAGTGGCAAACGCCTGATCGGCTTCGCTCAGGTTTGCGAGCGGCCAGCGTTGCTCTCGTTCGGTCGCGACCTCGCGCAGGACTACGGTGCCGCCCTCAACTCGAAGGAGATCGGCGTCAACTGTGCGTCCCTGGTGGTCGGTCCAGATTCGGGCAAGTGCCGGGTGCGGAGATAGGGCGAGCATTACAGCTGCGAGCAACCATGCTGCCGGTGGTTGTGAGCGAACTCGTACGTTCATCTGCGCTCTCCAGGCACGGTACCTGATCAGGGGGCGGTATCCGACGCGATCGGCAATCATCGGCGACATTGCCCGCTGTCGTCCGAAGTAGTAACCGCCAAAGGTCGTCGCGACCCGCCATAGTTGGAAACCGGCCCTTCGCGGCGACGCGGAATAGGCCCTGCAGACCCAGAGTGCCGATCGGCCAGGGGTTGTCAACCTATCCGCGGTCGTGACTGCAGACGCCGACGTCCTTCGGAAGGTATACTGTCAGGCATTGTAGTTCCGCACGGTGAGGTGCTCGTGCGGGTAGGAGAGAAGGAGAAGTGATCGGATGAACCTTCGCGAGCGAGATGGCATTTATGCCGCATTTGCCACGGTACTTGTGTTGCTGTTATCTGCGGAGGCATGTCCCAAGGAAATCCCTCCCGAAAACGGAGATTTTCCTGTCACAGCCGAGCGGTTGACGGGCGCGCGCCTTGAGTATCATCGCGCCGATCCGAAGCTGGTCTGGTCGTTCACTGAAGAGGCATTTGTTTTGGAGATTGGTGGAGAGACGGTGCCGCGGGAACTGATCGAGACGCTGACCGGGAAGCGGGCCGCCGTCGCACGCATTGAAGGGACGTGGACGCTCAACGAGGAGGACAACGTCCTCAACCTCTCGACCACCCAGGCCGACGGAAAAGCGATGCGTCGCAACGCGCGATTATCGGTTTTCGCGGCCGGCATGGTGCGCGTCAACCTCGGCGACTACCAGTACAACGTCTTCTCAGCTGCTGAGCTTGCAGAGCCTGATCCCAAACCTGTGTTTGAACAGGTGGGCGAAGACCTGGCCGTCGCCATGACGGAGCGATCCCGGACGCGCCGCACGTCGTCTGGACTCATGCCAGTCTGGTCGAGGATCACGACCCGTACTTGGAAGATCCACGTCGACCGTCGACACTCGCGGGGGTCGAACTGTCGTACCATGTCATCCCGTGCCAGGACGACCGGATTTTGTTTCACATGCGACACTGAAAGTTGACCAGCGGGTCTTGTGCAGCGCCGCGATGCTGCAGAGAGATCGAGAATATGTCGCAGTTGGTCAGCGTGAGCTTGCAGGGACACCGTCGAGACACATCAACCTCCACCAGGATGCGTTTGCTGATGGTACTCCGGTCCGTTCCCCCCCTATACTTGGCGGTTAGTGCCTGTCAACCAGAGGTAGATGCCATGACTGCGGAAGGTTCCGTGACGCATTGGTTTGAGCAGCTGGAGCAAGGTGACTCGGCGGCCATCCAGGCCGTATGGGAGCGGTACTTTCCTCAGCTGGTCCGAGTTGCCAGGGATCGCCTTCGTGGGGTACGACGGGGCATATCGGACGAAGAAGATATCGCGCTGAGTGCGATGGACAGCTTCTTTGACGCTGCCCAGGCGGGGCGATTTCCGAATCTGGCGGACCGCGACGAGCTTTGGCGGTTGTTAATTGGCATCACCGCGCGAAAGGTCGTCGATCTGAAACGCCGTGAGACGTGTCAGCGCCGTGGCGGTGGGCTCGTTCAAGGCGAGTCGGCCTTGGGGGGGCTGGAACATGCAGCTCAAGGCGTTCCCACTCCTGAATTTGCGGCCATCATGGGCGAGGAGTACCGCAGGCTGCTGGTTTGCCTGTCTGACCCGGACCTCGAAACCCTGGCCGTCGCGAAAATGGAAGGCTACACGAACGTTGAAATCGCGGAGCGAGCGGGGTGTTCCGTGCGCACCGTGGAACGTCGACTGCGCTTGATTCGTATGAAGTGGCAACAGGAAGAACCAAGATGACTGATGCTCCAGGCGGACACGATGAGTCGTTGCCCTTGGCAACACTGGAACGCATCGATGGAGTGTGCCTGGAATTCGAAGCGGCATGGAAGCGGGATGCGAAACCGCGGATCGAACACTATCTTGGAGCGACGCAAGGTGTGGAGCGACGTGAATTGCTTCGGGAGCTTCTGTTGCTGGATGTGGATTACCGCAGACGCGGGGGTGAGAATCCGACGGTTGCGGACTACCAGAAGAGATTCTTGAAGGACAGCGATCTGCTACCGCACATTCTTGAGCAGTTGTCGACGGTCGCCCAGCCAGAGACGACTCCCATCCATAAGGAGCAGCCCTTTCCCGAGCTGAAATTGCCATGCAGGTTCGGCGACTACGAGTTGTTGAGTCTGTTGGGCGAAGGCGGCATGGGGGTTGTCTACAGGGCCAGGCAAAGTACGCCCGATCGTATTGTCGCGCTGAAAATCATTCGCCCTGATCGGCTGGCGACTTCGGTTCCTGGACAGCGGCAGAAGGTCATCGATAGGTTCCGCGCGGAAGCTCAGGCCGTAGCACAGCTTGAGCACCACAACATCCTCCCCGTATACGACGTGGGCGAGATTGACGGTCGACCGTTCTTTTCGATGCGTTATGTTGAGGGTAGCGGCCTGGAGGAGGTATTGCGAAATAGTCCGATGCCGGGTCTCGCAGCCGCTGCGCTGCTGGAGCCGGTCGCTCGCGCCGTCCATTACGCCCACAGTCGCGACTTGGTGCATCGCGACATTAAGCCGCGCAATATCCTGCTCGACACGAGCGGGTGTCCCTACGTGACTGACTTTGGACTGGCCAAGTCGCTGGCCAGCAGCCAGGAACTGACCCAGACACTTGAGGTGCTCGGCACACCGGCTTACATGTCTCCCGAACAGGCTCGCGGGTCGGCGGCGGTAGATTGCCGGACCGACGTGTACAGTCTTGGGGTGACGCTCTACGAACTACTGATCGGCCGCCCACCTTTTCGTGCCGCCACGCCGGTCGAAACACAGCGTCAAGTGATCGAGAGTGAGCCCGCGCCCCCGCGACAACTCAATTCGGAAATCGACCGCGACTTGGACACCATTTGCCTGAAATGTCTGGAGAAGGATCGCGAGAGGCGGTATGCGACGGCAGAGGAGCTGGCCGATGAGCTTACCCGATACCAAGCGGGCCAACCGATCCACGCTCGCCCGATCACGCTCTCTGCCCAACTCTGGCGATGGTGCAGGCGGAATCGAGCTGTGGCTTCACTGGGTGCCACGGCATCGCTCCTGCTTCTCACGCTGGCTGTCGGTGGCCCGATCGTGGCCTTCAGTCAGGCCGAGAAGGCGGAACGCATCGTACGACTGCTGGACGATAATCGGCAGCTTCTCACGCGCGCTGAAGAGGGCGAACGAGATGCCAAAGTGGAAGCCGATGAGGCACGCGTCCAGCGCGACAAGGCCCGGGCCGCGGAGCAGCAGGCCGAGCGTGCCAGGCTCGAGGCTGCGGAGCGTGCGGCCGCGGAGCGCCGGGCGAAGTACATCGCCGACATGAAGCGAGCGGATTACTTCTGGGAAATGAACGATGTCGCGGTCGTGCGTGCCCTCCTCGATCGGTATCTGCCCGAGCCGGGCGAGGAGGACATACGGGGCTTCGAGTGGCATTACTGGTGGCAGCAGTGTCACCAGGAGTTGATGACCCTAAGGCACCAGAACGAAGTCCAGCGCGTCGCTATTTCGCCGGACAGTCAGCTTGTCGCCGCTGCCGAAGCTGGAGGGGTTATCACGCTATGGGATCTAAAGACCGGAGAGCCGAGCAAGAGGCTACGCGTCGAAGGTCACGATTTCAGCGCCCTATCGTTTTCCGAAGATGGAAAAACACTGGCCGCCGCCTGGGGTGAGTTTTGCCGTGTGACCATGTGGGATGTCGTATCGGGCGACGTCGTGTACGCCGACAGAGGTCTCCCCATGTACGACTTCACCTTGCACAAAATCGTCTACAAGGACGCACCTGCCACAAATCTGAAGAGCAAGCCTCGGAGTTGTGCCGCGTTCGACGCCCAGTGTGCGAGGTTCGCCAAATCATTCACTGCCACAACGTATTTGTGGGAGCGTTCGGGCAACACAAGCGAGTACACAACGATGAAAGGGTCGCTAAGAGGGACGTCCTTCATTGTCCAGGGAAAGCAGGTTGGCGCCCACCGCATTGGCGCGGGGGCGGAGACCGGTGTCTGGAGTCTCGCCGATGAGAATGCTCCGCCGCCGAGGCAACGTCGTGGCCCTGTGTTCTGCATGGCCTTCTCCCCGGACGGCACACGACTGGCCGTCGGCGGTTGTCAAGGTACGCTCATGGTCTGGGAGCTGGCCGACAACAAACTGCCCGTGACCCTGCAAGGGCACGAGGGCATCGTTTGGTCGGTCGCCTTCTCCCCAGACGGAGCAACCCTAGTCTCTGCCGGGGCTGATGGGCGGGTCGTCCCATGGGACGTCCGGACGGAAACACAGAAGACGACGATCCCGGCACACACCGATGACGTTCAGGGCGTTGTGTTCGTCCGTGAGGGAAAAATGCTGGTATCGGCTGGCGTTGACAGCACCATCAAGTTCTGGGACGCGAACACGGGTGAGCACATTGCGACACGCAAAGGTCACGAAGGCCCTCTTACCTGTCTGGCATCCTTTGCCGATGGCCAGCGCGTGGCCTCCGCCAGCGAGGATGGCACGGTCAGGGTGTGGAGCGTTCCGGTTCGCGACGAGCAGATCGTTTTGCAGATCCCATCCGCCATAATCAGGGGAGTTGCCTTCTCACCTGATGGAAGGCAATTGGCTGTGGTGGTCAGGAACGACCCGCGCGACATCGCGACACAACCTGCCGGCGTCCCCCCCGAGGTCAGCGTAGACAAACTGATCCTATGGGACCTGGAACGAGCTGCGCAGTTGAAGGACCGCAAGCTCCTAGGAATCCATCTGGACACTGGCGTTTGTCCCGCCTTTTCGCCGGATGGCAGACTGCTGGCTGTGCGCGCGGAGCTGATGAATGTGACACGGATGGTGACGGAGAGGTTTCCTCCGGACATTCCCTACGAATCTCAACGGCTGACGGGAAATTTACGCTTACCGTTCCGTCCTGCGGGGCCTGGGATGTTCTTTCCAGATGGCCAGACCCTGACTATCCCCGACCTTCTGTCAGCAACGGTCGAGTTGTGGAACATTCCGCAGGGCAGCCAACGGGACACATTCCACACACAACAGACATTTTGCCTCTGCGTCGCGGTTGCAGCCGACGGCAGCACGCTCGCCGCCGCAGCCGATCAGCATGTACAGCTATGGAGCGCCGAGGGCCATCGGCTGAAAGACTTACAGGGCCATAAGGACTACGTACGGTGCGTGACCTTCTCACACGACGCCAAGACCCTCGCCTCTGCCTCGTCCGACGGCACTGTGAGGTTGTGGAACGTCGAGACCGGCGCGGCCAGGGCGACGCTCCGCGGCCACAACGGGGGCGTGAGTTGGGTGGCCATCTCGCCCGACGATAAGACGGTCGCCTCCGCTGGCAGGGACGGCACCATCCGGCTCTGGGACCTGCGAAGCGGAGAGGAGAAGACCACGTTGAGAGGGCATGGCGGCTGGGTCACCTCGGTGGCCTTCTCGCCGGACGGCCGCACCCTGGCCTCCACCAGCGAAGACGGAACGCTAAGGCTCTGGCGAGGTGCCGAGGACGAAAATATTGAAATCCCTGTGAATCGAACGGAATGATAGTGCGGCAGCTATCGATTCGCGTGCCTGCTTTCAGACAATTCGCACTGCAAAGTTCATCTTACCGGCAAGACAGACCGTGTTCGAAAGGGGAAAGAGATGAAACGGTGGAGAAATCTCGTCCCGGCCGCCGGCTTGCTGCTGGCAGTCGCGGTCTCGGTATCGGCCCGTGAATGGACCGATAATACAGGCACCTACAAGACAGAAGCCAACCTGGTCGAAGTCCGTGGCAACCAGGTCGTGTTGAAGAAGTCGAACGGCCAGGTAATCTCCTTGCCCATCGACCGGTTGAGCAAGTCAGATCAAGAGTACCTTGAGTCTCTCGAAAATCTCGAGCCCAAGCCAGAGAACGCCGCAACCGCGGCAACAGAAACCATCACGAATTCCATCGGCATGAAGTTGAAGCTGATCCCACCCGGCCAGTTCGTGATGGGCTCCCCCGCATCCGAAGAAAAACGCGAGGACGGGGAAGAACAGCATCAAGTACGGATCACCCGCGGTTTCTACATGGGCCTGACTGAAGTCACCCAACACCAATGGCTGAGTGTCATGCGCTCGCGCCCCTGGCGCGACAAGACCTCCGCCGAAGCAAGACTCCTTCGCGTGATTGTGAGAGAAGGAGGCAACTACCCGGCTCTCAATCTGAGCTGGGAAGACGCCGTGTTCTTCTGCAATCAATTGAGTAAGAATGACAAACTCTCACCGTGCTACGAGATCAAAGCGATCGCCTCAGCAGCCTCCGGCGATCCTCAAACCATACGGGTGGAGTTCCTGCCGCAGGGAACCGGTTATCGGCTCCCCACGGAAGCCGAATGGGAATACGCCTGCCGCGCCGGCACGACCACGGCGTACAGCTTCGGCGACGACAAGTCGAAACTGGAACTCTACGCTTGGTACGACGCAAATTCCAAGAAGAACATGCCGGGCGAACACCAGGTCGGAACGAAATCCCCAAATCCGTGGGGGCTACACGACATGCACGGCAGTGTGTACGAATGGTGCCAGGATTGGGTCGGCGATTATGACTCTTCGGACGTCACGGACCCGACCGGTCCTGCTCAGGGTACGTTTCGAGTATTCCGAGGTGGCTGCGCAGGCGCAGCGGACAATTGCTGCCGATCCGCGTTTCGTCTGGGGATGCATCCAACGAACCGTCAATACAGTTTCGGCATGCGAGTCGTCCGGGTTGCCGATCCACAACCCGCCGAGCAAGAGCCGCCCAAGCCAATAGCCAAAGAACCGCCCAGGCAACCCGTACCGCCACCGGTGGCAAATAACGCACCGAAGCCGGCAAGAGACTTCAAGCCCGATCGAATGGTCACTTTCCAGATTTACGGACTTGGCCACGCCCGACAAATGGCCGGCCAGGTCTATGGAAAGCCGATCTGGAATAAAGCGCCGTGTCTCGATTGCATAAGCGAAGTTATTCCATTTACCCCCTTTGACGGCGCACTTAATAGAGTGAACGGGCTGGTTAGCCATGAGTCAAAGGCCCAGGCCGACCCGCACCCGTTGACGTGGACCGCAGAAATTGACGCCGATAATACCGACCTCGGCGAAGTCGGCAAAGCTATCCTCCAGGCGAACACTCCACACCGAACAGCCAAGCAGCTCTACTTGGAACTGCCCGCCACATTGAACCCGAATTCGGCACAGACGGCCCTTCGAGCCATCGACAAGCTCAAGGGTGTTGTCCAGAGAGGCTCGAAAGCCGACGCGCGTTCGGGGAAGATCCTCGTGCGAATCAGCGGCCTCGAGAGTCTCACTCTGGCAGAAATTTTGGCCGCTCTGAAGGCCGTGGGAATAGAGGTCACGCTGCCGTAAAGGTTCGCGAGGAATGTCTCCCATGCAACAGCGGTTCCCCCCTTCGCTCCGAGATCCCGCCAAATCACCAACTGCGGCGGATCAACAAGCATTCCGATCAACGCGTCGAACGCCGCCCCGGACGGTTCCTGAGATTCGGCGCGGAGAATCGCTGTACCCTTTGCACTCAAATGAGGAACGTCGCGTGCGGACAATTTGTCATCGAGTTCACATGTCGGGTGTGGTTGCTTTGGTGACTGCGATATTGCTGGTCCAGCCAGCTTGGGGTGCGCGGCTGCTGCAAGTTTACGTTGAGCGAGATGGAATCGTCGTTGCCCACTCCTACTACGAGGACGACGGGCGTGCTGATGCAGCGAGCGTGTGGCATTATCTGCAGCATCCGCCGATCATGGTCGACAACGGCGTGGCTGGAATCGAGGCAGATGCCGAACAGCGGTTGGAGGCGCACCTTGAAGGCGATTTGCTGCTACGAATCCAGCATGTGGAACGAATAATCGCACAGGCGCGATTGTCTACGTTGACGCTGTGTCGCGAACACGAACAGTCGCGGGCATGGTTCCTACCCGTGGCGGAAGTCGAGCGGACCGCTGCCGCAGCCGGACTCGGTCCGCCGGCAAAGCGACTGACAAGCGTCGCATTGCGTTACGGACTAGCGGCCATCCTTGCAGTCGCCTTGTTGTTCGCCGTGGGCCTGACGGCAAAGGCGTTGCTTTTTCCCCGTCAACTGAAAGGACAGCACAATGGCTGAACGAAGGCAAGAGGGCGTTGCGGTCGTGCTTCTGAAGAAGCTGGTTGGACTGTTGGCGATCGTCGCGACTGTAACTGTATCGGCGGGCGTGGACGGGTGCATCCAAGTCATTGATGTCGACGCTCCGGCCGCGCCGCTCGTTACCGGGACAAACGGGTTTGACCAACGACTGGTGGGGCAGTGGAGTCCGTGGTTCGAGACCCGCAAAGCGGCTGCGCCCCAAAAGGCAGACGCAGACCGTCATTTGTATTTTGATGTCTCACCGACGGGTGCGGTGTTGATGTTCCAGGTTGAGATCTCGCCAGATGGCAGTCTCAGATCTGTCGGCGAACCTCAGTCCCTTCACCTTCGCACGTTTGAGTTGGAGGGTGTCCATTTTGCGGTCCTTGGCATCATCGGTCCATCGTCCCCGCCGCCGATCTCCGCATCTGCCATCTCCCGCTATCTTTTGGCCTACAGAATCGTGGACGAACAGGATAGACGAGTGCTTCGTTGGTGTGTGTGCTTCTCTGACTTGGAAGGAGTGGAAGGGCATTTTCCTGGGTGGGAACAAGGGGTGACGTTGAGCACGCTGTTCCAACAGCTCTTTGTTCGACGGCCACCCGAGCGAGTGGTGACGTGGAGCAGGCTGCGCGCCCAACTTCCTTCGCTATTACCCCGCTGGAGAGAGACGAGCCTGAAGGCTCTCGACACCACATCAGAAGAACCGGGTATGCAATTTGTGCGTGTGGCACCGACGCTGACTGAAGAAGTCAGAAGGCAAGCCGAAGAAATCAGAAAGCGGCTTGCCGAGGAGGCGAAACGCCAGGAGGAGATCCGTGCGGAGAAGGTGTTTTTGGCTCAGTCTCAAACGACGTACTTGCTTGTGCTGGATGGAAAAATTGACGCCGCAGTCAGTCGGCTGGAGAAATTCGCCGCGAAACACGCCGACACGCCCGCCGAGGCGGAGGCCAGGAGAATTCTGAACACGTTGAAAGACGGAAAAGTCGGCGACGCCAGGCTGCGACTGCGGGCGTTGATCGACCAGTACCTCAAGTCGCGTTGAAAGGGCTGTGGGCAGGTGCATTGCCGGTCCACGTTTGAAGAGGGGAGTGTGACAGACGCCGAGACGGGTCGGCGTGTCGACCTGGCGGATTGCCACGGCTTCTGGCGGTTTCTACTTCGGATGATGCGTCGTCAAGCACCGTACCGGGAGAACACAGAGGATCGCGCTGGCTCGGTCGCGGCTCCAGCGGAAGTTGGTCCTGGCAATCAACATCGTGAGCGCATGGATCAAATGCGAATGCTGACGACCAATGAACGGTTCCCGAGGCATCGATGCCCAACCGAGTTAAGCCTTCTCATGATCTTGAAGCGTGAGCACTGGGTATGGGCTCCTGAGGGCCACTAGCAGCAGAGCGGCCTTTAAGAAAACTGAGGATCACCGCACTGAGCAAGTAACCAAATGCAAGCAGCCAGACATTCCGCTCACGCAAGGTTTGCTAGATGGTGACTTTGCCCAAGGCATCTTTGGCATGGGCCTCCGCGGCGAGGACCCCCTCAAGGTAATCGCGCTCGGCGGCGGTGAGCCATTTCGCATGGCGCGGCCGGTCAGTCATGCAAACCAGGGTCACGATGCCCAAGACTATCGCCGGCAGCCCTTCAATAACGAAGAGCCATTGCCAGCCGACAAGCCCCAGCCAGCTCAGATTGAGCAACCATCCTGAAATGGGTGCGCCCAGCGCCAGACTACACGGTACGGCCACAATGAGGCCGGACATTGCCCGAGCCCGATCGTGGCTGGAGAACCAGTGCGTGAAGCACACAATGATACCGGGGAAGAATCCCGCCTCGGCCAGGCCAAGCAGAAACCGCACTATGTAGAACTGCATCGGTGTCTATGCGAAGGCCGTCGCGCTGGAAATCAAGGCCCAGGTGATAAGGCTCCGGGCGAACCACTTTCGCGCACTCCTGTGCTCGACAAGTAAGGCGCCCGGAATTTCAAGAACCAAGTGACCGATAAAAAAGATGCCGATTCCCAGGCCGAAGACTTCTTTGGAGCTGGGGATTCCGTGGCTGGAGAGCGAGTCGAGTTGGAGTGCAAGATTCTGGTCGTCCGTGCTGACGCGGACGTACCCAAAAAAGCTGCCGGGCATGATGAACCGCGAGTGTGGAGCCGTGGGAATACACAGCTTCCTCACCCATTATGAATGACACACCCGGCGCTGGCGGGTTCGCCCGGCAATCGGTTCATAACGGTGGTTTGACGCGTTGTCTCGTCGTTGCCGTACGTTTATTGAGAATGGCACCGCGACCCACGGCCGCAAGCTAAACCGCTCGGATCTGCGCCGATGTTCGACGACGATGGTCGGCACGGGCGAGGGCGTTATACCGGCACGCGCTAGGCAGAAACCTAGCGCAATTGACACAAGAACTACGCCTTGCAAGTCATTGTATTGTAAGGCTTTACAGTGCGGGAAACAGGACTTGAACCTGCACAACCTGTTACGGTTACTAGGCCCTCAACCTAGCGCGTCTGCCAATTCCGCCATTCCCGCAGATTGGTCTTCAGCCCTCTACGTTATAGACCTACCACCCAACCGTCAAGACAGCGCAGCGGTCATTGCCCGGCAACTTTCCCCCCTCGGGCATACCTGAACGAAATGAGGGATAGAGATCGCCGTGCGGCTTGCTCTGGACGAGCCGGGATACAGCCGGCTGCCGGTCTCACGACCTAGCCGCGCAAGAACGAAAACGCCACTCAATCAACGGAGACAATCACGGAATTGGCGAGCAGTGTACCCCGACAAACACAACCACGCCTCGCACGAAGAAGCTCCGCCTGTGACACAATTCCAGCCGGGTTAGCCGCTCTGCCAGAGCCGCACCCTGCCGCCCCCGACACCTACCCAAATGGCCGCTGAGAATACCGCCAGCGCGGCCCGCGGCTACACCCTTGTGCGTGGGGGAACGTATCGACCCGGCACGGCCGAATCAAAGATCCCAACGCACGACGCGGAGCGCAGGAAACGCAGATACTCAGGCGCGCCCCCCTGCCAACAGCACTCTCGCTTGCCTGACATCAGGACGCCTGCGATCCGGCTGGCCGGTTACGCACTCTCTGGAATGTCATTCACGTGCTTTGGCCAGGCCCTGTCGCACTCGAGCCGCCGCGCTTCGTCGGCCGAAATCGGCAGCATGCGCGGACGAGAATAGCGCACACCATGGACGCGGCCATAGGCACTCCGCAACTGGTCGAAACTGAGTTCCAGGAATTGATAGAGCGCCCGCGGCGGCTGACCCGCCAGCCAGCGATCCACCAAGCTCCCCATCGCCCGATCGTAGTTCCGCTTCGACCCGGTGTGAGCGTAACAACGACCCTCATGCCGGCGAATATCCCCATCGAACGCGGGACTGACGTGCCATAATTCGTGCACGATCGTCGTCAACTTCTCGCGAAAATCCACCTCCATAAAGCGCGGCAGATAGAAGGTGAGGATGTACAGCATCTCCTGCCCGCTCGAATCACGCAGCGACTGGGACTTGTAGTACCGCCCTCGCCGCTTTTCGACCAGCTTGCCCCCGGCGAAACGCAGCGGCGTTAACGATGCGTGCACTCCATAAGCTCCCGCTTTCCGCGTCGGAGAAATGCTGATCGCCACACACTTCATGTCGATGTGTCCCAACTCGGGCAATCGCTCGACAAGGTCCTCACACACTTGCCGCATCTGTCGGCCGAAATCCAGTCCGGCACGACCTCCCCCGGCCCTCGGCCGTTTGCCTTCCATGCTTCCTCCGTATGGTTGCGGCGAGAACATTGCCTGCGTCAGCTGGCCAGCACGTGAACCCGACACCACACCAGGGGCATGCGGCACACCCGACATGGCGACATGGCGCGGACAGTCCTCGCACTACCGCCAACAATTCGGCGAATAGGCCCGTTTTCACCTCCGCCCGAACTCCCGCATCTTGTCATGCAAACGACAGAAGATCAAGCATTGGCCTGCGACAACGATGATTCGCTCAGGCCGAGGAAAAAAACATCGCATTCGAGGACATGGCGATTCGCGGGTGTCGCGGGTTGGCGAAGAATGTCGACAGCGTCTCGCGGAAATGCGAATACCAAGACCTGCGCGATGCTGAAGCGCCGAGCCAAGTTGAAGCTTGATCTTCAGCGCGGGGGGATCAGACGGGAGAGGAAACTTCCCATCTGTACGACCGACACGGCCGGCCAGCGTTTCCAAACACGGATCCGCGTCCGCGATGGGGGCCGTTCTAACGTCCCAGGGAACAAGAGATGAAACCCCGCAGGCCGTCTCTCATCGAGAGGCCCGCGGAACAGAACGGCCGTCCGACCGCGGGCACGAGGCAGAAGCGCACCGAGCAACGGCCTACTTTTCGTCGTCCAGGGTAGTATCGTCTTCGCCGGCAGATTCTCCGGCGGCGGATGATTTGTCATTCACCACGCTATCTTCGGCGACTTCCTCGTCCTTCTCGTCGTCGAACGCCGGCCGCTGACTGGTCTGGACCACGCGATCATGCTTTCCAACGAACTCCAGGATCGCGCGCGTGCCGGCATCACCCAACCGCGGCTTGGCCAGGCGCAGCACCCGCGTATAGCCGCCATCACGATCGGCAAACCGCGGGGCAATCTCCTCAAACAGAATCGACACGGCCTCCTTGTCGCCGAGCAGCTGCAACGCTCGACGCCGCGCGGCCACCACGGGAGCTCGCGCCGCACACCAATCGCGCCACTCATCGCTCGACCGCCACTGCCGCCAGCTGTCCGTACCTCGCTCGGCCGTCGTCGCGAACTGCTCGGCGGCGTCCTGGTGTTTCAGCGAACGCCGCGCAATGGTGATGCATTTTTCGACCAGCGGCCGTACTTCCTTGGCCTTCTGCAACGTGGTCGTGATCCGCCCCTTCACCTTCGGCGGATTGGGATCGAACTCGGCATCCCGCTCGGTCAAGATCAGGGCACTGGCCAGATTTCGCAGTAACGCCCGCCGGTGACTGGAAGAGCGTCCTAAATGACGGCCTCGTTTTCGATGTCGCATGGCTACTTCATCTCTCTCTCATCCAATTACCGGCCGGGCCGGTAACGTCTGGTCAATCTGTTTCTTGATATCTGTGACTGTTTCTTGATGTCTGTGAGTTGATATCTGACTGTGACTTGTCGCGTGCCGCACTGCCACCTGACCTAACACCAGGCTACCAGTGCCGAGCGGCGCAAATCCGCTCCACAGCAGGCGCCGGTACCGAAGATCGGCACCAGACCTGTCTTACAGGGGAAGGTGCGCCGACTGCACGCGCATTCCCAGGTGCAAGCCGAGTTCCTTGAGCTTCTCACGCACTTCCGCCAGGGTCGTTTCACCGAAGTTGCGCACCTCGAGCAATTGGTCTTCGTTCCGCTGCACGAGATCGCGAACCGTATTGATATTTTCCGATTCGAGGCAATTACTTGCTCGCACGGATAAATTCAATTCGGCCAAACTCATGTTCAATTTCGCTTCGAGCGCGGCGTCGCCGACACCACCGCCGGAGCGGACGGCCGAATGCACGCGATGTCCCAGTTCGGAATACTGCACAAATGGATTCAGGTGCTTGCGGAAGATCTTCGCCGATTCGACGAGCGCCATTTCCGGGCTGATCGAACCATTCGTCCAGATCTCCATGGTCAACTTGTCATAGTTGGTTTTCTGGCCGACGCGTGTCTCCTCAATATGGAAGCGAACGCGAGTCACCGGGCTGTAGACCGCATCAATCGGAATAATGCCGATCTCATGGTCCCCGATACTCTGTTCGCCAGCCGGCACGTAGCCGCGGCCGTTTTCCACGACCATTTCCATCATGAAGGGCACCTTATCGGTCAACGTCGCCAGGACGTGATCCTTGTTGATCACCTCCACATCGGCGTCGGTCTCCACGTCGGCGCCCGTGATCGCGCCCGGTTCGTTCTTCTCGACCGTGATCACACGCGTCGCATCGCTGTGGTTCTTGACCACCAAGGCTTTGACGTTCAACACGATATCGGTCATGTCCTCGAGGACCCCCGGGATCGTGGTAAACTCGTGCTGCGCACCGCGGACTTTGATCTGTGTGACCGCGCTCCCTTCCAGACTGGACAACAGAATGCGCCGCAGACTGTTGCCGACGGTTACCCCAAAACCGCGCTCGAAGGGTTCAGCCGTGAACTTGCCGTAGGTGGACGAGAGCGTTTTCGCGTCACACTCCACCACACTCGGCAGTTCCAGCCCACGCCATCGAATATGCATCGGTAGCCTCCGTTGAAAGCGAAACCCCGCTCGCCAAGATGAAAGAAACGGTCAAGTCCGGCGGGGCCGCCCCCGCGGTGGACCGACGTTACACACGCCGCTTCTTGCGCGGCCGACAACCGTTGTGCGGGATCGGAGTGCAATCTTCAATCAGCTTCACCGTCATCCCTGCTGATTGCAGCGCCGTAATGGCACTTTCGCGCCCCGAACCAGGTCCTTTGACCCGGACTTCCAGTTCCTTCACGCCAAACTTAGCCGCCTTTTCGGCAGCCTGCTGAGCAGCACATTGACCAGCAAAGGGCGTACTCTTGCGGCTGCCCTTGAAACCGCTGGTTCCCGCACTGGCCCAGCACAACGTATCCCCCTTCGTGTCGGTAATCGTCACGGTGGTGTTGTTGAACGTAGCCTTGATGTGGGCAATCCCCACCGTTACGTTACGACGCGGTTTTCGCTTCTTACTAGTAGTACTCTTTGCCACGGACCAGGGGCTCCTTGCAAATCTCTGTCTGCCACGTTTCTCGCTGCAACTTGTTTCGTCAGGAAATCCGCCAGTCGATTCGACTGGCTGCCTCCCCCCATCCAGGATCAGCGGCCACCGCCGGCCACTACGTGCCGCGCAGCCCGACCGGCGAACCCCCGGAAGGGATTACCGCAGATCCTTCACACCCTTCTTGCCGGCGACCGTCTTGCGCGGCCCCTTTCGCGTCCGAGCATTGGTGCGAGTCCGCTGACCACGCACCGGCAAACCATGGCGATGCCGCGATCCGCGATAACATTTGATATCTCGCAGCCGATTAATGCTCTGCTGGATCTGCCGCCGCAGTGGACCCTCCACCACGTAATCCCGCTCCAACAAAGCTGCCAATCGACCCAACTCGTCATCCGCCAGTTCGCGGGCCTTCCGCTGCGGATCGACCCCCGCCTTGTGACACAGCTCGCGCGCGGTCTGAGGCCCGACTCCATATAGGTAGGCCAACGAAATCACCGTCGGCTTGTCGTTTGGAATATCCACACCCAACAGACGCGGCATTGGTTGAGACTCCTGAACCTACTGATCACTAATAATGGATAATGTTCCGTGCTGTCGGAATTCCGGCCGATTTCTCTTCGCGTACGACGCTTATCGAAAGATTCGGGCGACAGATCGCCCGCTCGCCGACCAAGCCACTGTCAACCGCCGTCCACCCCCAACACAATCGGCCCGCCGGGACCGTACCAACACCCACTAGCCCTGACGCTGCTTGTGGCGAGGATTGCTGCAAATGACGTATACACGCCCTTTTCGCCGGACAATCTTGCAATTTTCACACATTCGCTTGACGCTTGTCCGTACTTTCATCGTTCTTCCCCGCGAAAAATGCCAAAGCGTATGAGTATAAACCCTTTACGCGACCCCCTTCAAGGGCCACGACCGGGGATTTCGAAATTCTCTTGCCCAGGGGAGCGATATTGGGACGCCCAGTGGACAATCGGTTCCCTCAACGTCTCGATCAACTAACTCCACGGGAGGGTGCCGTCGCCAAGCTCCCGACACTTGCTCACGACTGCATCACCGGCAAGCCGCTCGATGGACGGCATCGAATGAGAGCGACCTTGCGGACGAACATCGCCGTCCTCCCAACCGATCGACCCCACAAAACACACCACACAACTAGCATATAACGCAAAAACACCCGCGATCGGTCACCTGCGGCGACCGTCGCGAGGGCCGTACACTCGGCGAACGGACCGCGCTGGACGCGTCTTCCACGCAGCAGGCTGCCGTCAAAAAGTCCTACTTCCGCTCGGCGACACAGCGGCGAATCCGCTCAAATACATCGTCCGGCGTACCCGACCCTTCGATCGTCGCGAGCAATCCACGCTCGGCATAGTACTTCAAGACCGGCGCGGTCTGGTTCTTGTAAACTTCCAGCCTTTGGGCGATTGTCTCGGGGGTATCGTCCGGACGCTTGCGAGCCAGCATGCGGCGAATCAGCTCGTCGCTGTCGACTTGCAGTTCCAGCACCAAGTCCACCGGGGTTTGGCGTTTCTGCATTAATTCATCGAGCGCCTGGGCTTGTTCCACATTGCGAGGAAAACCGTCAAACAGGCAACCGTGGGCCATTTTCGGATCGTCCAGGCACTGGCCGATTATCCGCAGCACGAGTTCATCGGGGACGAGTTCCCCGGCCTGCATAAAATCGGCAGCGCGTTTGCCCAACTCGGACCCCTGGCTGATCGCCTGGCGTAACATGTCTCCGGTGGAGACATGCGGGATATTGAGCAGTTCGATTAACCTCTGCGCCTGGGTACCCTTTCCGGCACCTGGCGGCCCGATAAACACGACGAACATAGCTGACACCTACTCCTGACGCAGCGAACGGCCGCTGTGCAAAGGGGGGAGGGAGTATGGGAATATCGCGGTACTGGCGTCGGAGGAGTCTGGAGCAGTGAGCGTCACCGGTGGGGCCACCGTGAGTTCCTCGGTCCAGGTTTCCATGACTGCCGTGCTTTCGTGCTCTGCCTGGCGTACACCAAGAATGCTCGCAACGCGCGCGCATCCGACACGCCCGGACACAATCCCGTTGCTGACAACATGAGCCGCGTCGTCACCGAACGGGGTGGGTCACGCCGGCCTTAGCCCTCCAGCAGGCCTCGGTAATTGCGCATCACGAGGTGGCTGTCGATTTTCTGCACGAGATCGAAGGCCACGCTGACCGCAATCAGCAGGCCCGTACCACCATAGAAACTGGCGACGGCAAAGCTGACACCAAGCGAGCTGTTGATCAGCGTCGGGACAATCGCCACCAACGCCAGAAAGCCGGCACCGACATACGTAATGCGGACCATGACTTTTTCCAGGTAATCGGCCGTACGTTTGCCGGGCCGGTAACCGGGAATAAACGTGCCATAATCCTTCAAGTTCTCGGACATTTCCTTGGGATTGAATGTGATGGCCGTCCAGAAGTAGCAGAAGAAATAGATCAGCACCACATACAGCAGGTTGTAAATGAACGATGTGCCGCGGGAGAAAATGGGGGCCAAGGTGCTGAAGAAACGCACCCAGGTCTCACCCATCGCGCTCCACCCGACGGCCACATTGAAGAGCATCCCCGGGATCATCAACAGACTGCTCGCGAAGATGATGGGCATCACCCCGGCCTGATTGATGCGTAGCGGGAGATACTGTCGCGTGCCGCCGTAGACCCGGCGCCCGCGCACATGCTTGGCGCTTTGCGTGGGAATACGGCGCTGTCCCAGCGTAATGAACACCACCCCCACCACGACGCCGACGAACAGGGTCGCGAGGATCAGCAACGACTCGACGCCAATTCGGCCGGGACCGATACCGACCAGTTCGAACTCCGCCTGGTTGACCAGCAGGTCGAAAAGTGCTCCCGGCATTTGCGCCAGAATACCGGCCATAATCAACAAGCTGATCCCGTTGCCGATACCGAACTCATCAATCTGTTCGCCAATCCACATCAGGAACACGGTGCCGCAGGTCATCGTCAGCACGGCGGTGAGCTGCCAGCCGAAACCGAGCGTACCGGCCGAATTCTGAAACGCCTCAGCGACCAGATTACCGCCCCCTTCCGCTTCTCTCATGAGCCAGAACTTGACGTAGAACCAGCTTTGAATGAGGCACAGCACGACGGTCAGGTATCGGGTGTATTCGTTGATTTTTTTCCGGCCGGTCTCGCCTTCCTTCTTCAGCTCTTCGATCGGCTTCCAGACGCTACCCAACAGCTGGAAAATAATCGAAGCCGAGATATAGGGCATAATCCCCAAGCCGAAGATGGTCGCCTGGGTCAGGTCACTAGCGCTGAAGACGGCCACCTGATTGACGATGTCAGCCAGGCCTCCGCCCCCTTCACTGCTCATCTGCAATTGGCTCTGATCGACCATGGGCAAGGTGATCCAGTAGCCGACGCGATAGATGCCCAGGAAGAGCAGCGTCAAGAAGATCTTCTGTCGCAGCTCGGGTATCGTGAAGACAACGCGAAGTTTTTCCCACATGACGCCGATCCGTCCTCGCTAGTGTCAGGTATCACCACCGCGACCTGCTCTGCGACAATCGCAGGGGGGGACAGTTATCTGCCGCACCATTAAGCCGAGGTCTTGGACGCTTCCTTTCGTTTCTCACGCTGTTTCTGCCGTACGGGAATCCTGCCGGGGAGAACCACCACCTGCCCGCCAGCCTTCTCGATTTTTTCCTTGGCCGATTCGCTGAAACGGTGCGCCGACACGGTCAGACTTTTGGTCAGCTCGCCATCGCCGAGAATTTTCAGGACGTCCCAGCGGGTCTTCGCCAGCGACTTGGCTTTCAACGACTCGGGCGTGACCTGCTCACCCGGCTCGAAGGCGCGATCCAGGTCTGCGACATTCACCGTGCCGACAATCAGTGCAAAGCGATTGTTGAAGCCTCGTTTGGGGATCCGACGCACCAGGGGCATCGCTCCGCCCTGAAAAATCGGTTTGCGCGAGAAACCGGCCCGCGATTTCTGGCCTTTGTGACCGCGCGCGGCCGTCTTGCCGCAACCCGAGCCGGGGCCGCGACCAATGCGACGGCGTTTCTTGTTCGGCGTTATTCCGCGATTGACTTCGTCAATGTTCACTGCAATGACACTCCCCGTAGTCGTGCTACTTCTTGCCGAGTTCGCAGCTTGGTCAGCGCGTTAATCGTCGCTTTCACCAACGTCACCGGATTCGTGCTGCCAAAGCTCTTCGTCAGAATATTCTTGATGCCGGCCGCTTCGCAGACGGCACGAACCGCATCGCCGGCGATCACGCCGGTACCAGCCCCAGCGGGGAGCAGAATCACCTTGGCCGCGCCGTAACGTCCCTTCACCTGGTGCGGAATCGACCCGTCCACGAGCGGTATCTCGACCATCTCGTGAGTCGCCTGTTTCTGGGCCTTTTCCACGCTGTTGGGGACCTCGTTGGCCTTGCCATAGCCCCAACCGACACGCCCCTTGCCGTCGCCAATCACCACCATCGCCGCGAAACTGAAGCGGCGGCCACCTTTTACCACTGCCGCGCAGCGCTTGATCTTGACAACTCGGTCAATATACTCGCCCCGTGATGATTCTGTCGCCACGATGAGGGTTGCTCCCAGTATCGAATTGCTATCCGCCAACCGCTCGTCGTCCGACGCGGCTGGTCATTCATCAGGTTCTAAAATTCCAATCCGGCTTCTCGCGCCGCGTCGGCCAAAGCCGCCACTCGACCGTGGTACTTGTAACACCCCCGATCGAATCGCACCGATTTGATTCCCGCCTCTTGCGCTCGCTGGGCGATGATCTGTCCCACGGTCTTGGCGGCGTCACAATTACCAGCGTATTTCAGCTGTTCGCGCACGCCTTTTTCGCGTGTGCTGGCCGAAGCCAGCGTGCGACCGGTCGAATCGTCGATCAATTGGCAGGCGATGTGCGTGCAGCTCCGGAAAACGGACAATCGGGGACGATCCGGGACTCCCGGCAGTCGTTTGCGAACGCTGAATTTGCGTCGCTGTCTCTGATTTGCGATGATCTTTTGCTTATTCACGATTCTAGCTCTGCAAAAAACTACGGCCGCACGGGTTTGACTTCAACGCGGAGTCTACCATTGGCACCAAGCATTGGGACCACCCCCCACTCACGCTCCCGCGGGGAGCGATCGCGCGGCGGCGGCCGGCTGATTACGACGCGGCCTTGCCCGGCTTGATCTTCACATGCTCGCCTTCATAGCGGATGCCCTTACCTTTGTAGGGTTCGGGCTTGCGCACGGCGCGCACTTCCGCGGCAAACTGACCGACTTGCTGTTTGTTACAACCCTTGATCACGACATGGGTCTGGTCCGGGCAGGTAACATCCAGCCCGGCGGGAATTTTCTTGTGCACTTCATTGGCGTAGCCGACTCGCAACGACAGGACGTCAGCCTGCTTGGAGCAGATATACCCGACGCCGACGATTTCCAGTCGTTTTTCGTAGCCGTCTTTCACGCCGACGATCATATTCTGGATCAGCGCCCGCGTCAGCCCATGGAAGGCGCGCGTCAACCGATCGCCGGTGTCGGCGGCCGCCACAACAACCTGTTGAGCACTCTCGTTGTACTCGACGTTCACTTCCGGACGGCACTCGTACTGTAAGCTCCCCTTGGGCCCATCGATTTTCACCAACTGGCCGTCGATAGAGACACTCACGCCCTCGAGCACGTTTACCGGTTTCTTTCCGATCCGGGACATAGCGATTTCTTTCCCACACAGGACTTCCCGAGCGTTGTCGGGGAAGGACCGCGACAACCCCGCGAAGCGCTTGCTTTACCACACTTCGCACAAGACCTCGCCACCAAGGTTTCGCTGGCGCGCTTCTCGATCACTTACCACTCCCCGACTCGTGCTCAGGATACAGATCCCAAGTCCATCCAACACAGGGCGGAGGTCACGTGCCCGGCTGTAAATGCGCCGTCCCGGCTTGCTGATGCGGCGGATCCGTTGGATCACGCGTTCACCATTCGGGCCGTATTTCAGCTCGATCCGGAGCTGCCTGATCGGAGTAGCCTCTACTTCCGTCCAGTCCCAGATATAGCCTTCGCGTTTCAGCACTTCGGCCAAACCGCGTTTCACTTTCGAGAGGGGCATTTCCACATGGGGCCGCTCGACACGTACCGCGTTGCGAATACGGGTTAACATATCGGCGATCGGGTCGGTCATCATGGTGGTTCGGATCCCTTTACCAACTAGCCTTACGAACGCCAGGAATCAGACCCTGGTCCGCCAGTTTGCGGAAGCAAATGCGACAAATCCCGAATTTTCTATATACCGAACGAGGCCGTCCGCAGAGCTTACACCGCCGCTCGCGGCGGGTGCTGAATTTCGGAGGCCGGTTCGCCTTGGCAATCTTCGATTTGCTCGCCACGTGAACTACCTACTCATGTATTAACTTCGTCGGAGATGGGAAAACGCATCCGCTTCTCGGAGACGCACAATTTGCTCTCAGGCCGCGGCGGTCGCGTCGCTCAACTGGAACGGCAATCCCAGCATTCGCAACAACTCGCGCGCCTCGTCATCACTATCGGTGGTCGTGACCACGGTGATATTCATGCCCTGGACACGGGTAAACTTATCGGGGTTCAGCTCGGGAAACACCAGCTGTTCGGTCAATCCGAGGCTGTAGTTGCCGTGCCCGTCGAACGCCTTGGGATTGATACCGCGGAAGTCACGGACCCGGGGGAGCGCCAGTGCCACGAGCCGATCGAGGAACTCCCACATGCGAGCTCGCCGCATGGTCACCTTGCATCCGATGGGCATGCCTTCCCGCAAACGAAACCCGGCAATGGCCTTGCGGCTCTTGGTAATGATCGGTTTTTGGCCGGTGATCTGGGCCAGCGCCTCGACGGCCGCTTCCAGGTACTTCTTTTCCTGGATGGCGGAGCCGACACCCATATTGACCACGATCTTCTCCAACCGCGGCAAGGAGAGCCGGTTCGAGCGTTGCAGCAGTTCCGCCAAGGCGGGCAGAATCTCTTGTTCGTATTTTTCTTGCAAACGAGGCTTCATGGTTCTCTCACCAAGACGCGTCATGGTCACCGCCCGGAACACCGTCAAGGCATCCCCGCGTGGGCCACAACAAGTTGTCTATTTCTTCTTTGCGTAGGCTTTGCGAGCCGGCGCGATCTCTCCGCTGCCGGCCTGACACTTCTGGCAGAAGCGTTCCTTGCTGCCGTCCTCCAGATATCGAGCGCCGGTGCGGGCCGGCTTGCCGCATTTGGGGCAGACCAGCATGGCGTTGGACATCTGAATCGGCATTTCTTTCGACAGTCGTCCCCCTTGCGGGTTCCGCTGGCTGCGTCGCACGTGCTTGTACACGCGATTGACGCTCTCCACGATGATCTTGCCGGCCTGGTGATCCACTTTGAGGACCTTCCCCCGGACGCCACAATCATCGCCGGCGATGACTTCTACGATATCGTCAATTTTGATGTGCATCAGACTACCTCGCTGGCGAGGCTGACAATCTTCATGTAATTTCGTTCACGCAGTTCGCGAGCCACCGCTCCAAAGATGCGGGTCCCCCGCGGGCTGCCGTCCTTATCGATGATCACCACGGCGTTGCTATCAAAGCGGATATAGCTGCCGTCGGTCCGCCGCGATGGCTGCCGGCAGCGGACGATCACGGCGCGGACAACCGCCTTTTTCTTAATGTCGCTGCCCGGAATAACACTCTTCACGCTGCACACGATGACGTCACCGAGCCGGGCGAATCGCCGCCGCGATCCGCCGAGCACCTTGATACACATCACCTCTTTGGCACCGGTGTTATCCGCCACGGCCAATCGAGTCTCTTGCTGAATCATCTCGACTTACCCTTCTTTCGACGCCTCTTTCCGCGCTGCTGCTCGCAAGGCCGCCACATCCACCGCTCGACTCTTCTCTACGATCCGCTGCAACTCCCAGCGTTTGGTGCGGGAGCGGGGACGCGACTCGACGATCTCCACCGTATCCCCTTCCGCCGACTCATTGTTCTCGTCATGGACGTAGCAAACCGTCCGTTGGCGGATGTACTTTCCATATACGGCATGCTTGACCCGGCGCTGGATCTCGACACGGCGAGTCTTCGCGTTATTGGCACCGGTGACAACTCCAACGACAACTTTTTTCGGCATGGCCGGCTCACCCTCTAAATTGGCTTAGGTCCGCGGTTGGGACACGGCCTTCAGTTCACGCTCACGCTGCAACGTCTTGATCCGCGCCACGAGGCGGCGATTGCGCCGCAGTTCGCTGGGGGCATCAAGTCGTTCTGTTTGAGCCTGCATGCGCAACCGAAAAAGGTGTTCCACCGTTTCGTGGAGCGTCAGCTGCAATTGCTCATCGCTCATGTCACGAAGTTCTTTAGTATCCATATTGGTATCCTTGCGGCAACTTCTCGCAATCAGGACGATCACTACGTGGGCAGTCGCCGCACGAATCGCACGCGGATGGGCATTTTATGCGCGAGACGGGCAAAGCAGATACGGGCCTGCGTTTCCGTCACTCCACCCAACTCATACATCACCGTGCCGGGGCGAACCGTGGCTACCCAATGCTCCGGCTCCCCCTTCCCCTTACCCATTCGCGTTTCCAACGGCGTCGACGTGATCGAACGATGCGGGAACATCCGCACGTACAGTCGCCCTTCCCCGCGCACGTATTGCTGAGCGGCGATACGGCCAGCCTCGATGGTGCGGGCCTTGATCCACCCCCCCTGCATCGCCTGAAGGCCGAACTCGCCGAAGACCACTCGATTGCCACGAGTGGCGTCACCTCTTATACGCCCTCTTTGGCTTTTTCGATGTTTTACTCGCTTCGGCATCAGAGCCATCGGATGCTTCTCCCTCGTGCAAGCCTCGATTAATCCACACTTGAACCCCAATGTGTCCCTGCGCCGTCATCGCCTCGGCAAAACCGTAGTCGATGTCCGCTCGCAAAGTACTCAACGGGATCGATCCCGAAATCTGCTTTTCCCGGCGGGCCATTTCGGCTCCGCCTAACCGGCCGGCCAACTGGATCTTGATCCCCTTGGCGCCCGCATCCATGGTCTGTTCCATGGCCCGCTTCATCGTCCGCCGAAAACTCGCCCGCTTCGACAACTGCTGCGAGACATCTTCGGCGACGAGCTGGGCCTGCACTTCCGGTCGACTGATCTCGTCAATCTTCAAATTGACGCGGCGACCGATCAAGTTCTGCAGCTCTTCCTGCAGCAACTCGACTTCCTGTCCCTTCTTTCCAATGATCAGACCTGGCCGAGCGACGTGCAGGATGACCTTCACTTCATCCCGCGTCCGCTCCACCTCGATCCGATCAATCCCGGCGTTGCGGTACTGTCGCTGGGGATTGTCCTTGATGAAGGCGCGGATCTTCTGGTCTTCCAGCAACAGCTCCGCAAACTCCTGTTTGGACGCGTACCAGCGGCTCTTCCACCCCAACACCACCCCAGTGCGAAAGCCGATCGGATTTACTTTCTGACCCATGCTTACAACTCGTTTATATCTTCCAGGGCGACGTGAATGTGGGAAAACCGTTTGCGGATCATGAACGCCATGCCCCGCGCTCGCGGACGAATCCGCTTAAACATCGGCCCGCCATCAATGCGCGCCTCGGTCACTACCAGATGCTCAATCTTCACACTTCGCCCGGCATTCTGGTCCGGGTCCTGGGCGCTGCCCAACGCGCTCTTGAGCACTTTCTCCAGCATGCGCGCGCCCCGCTGCGGCTGGTACCGCAGCACATCGAGCGCCTCGTCCGCGAACTTACCCCGGACCAAATCCGCCAGGGGCCGGACTTTGCGAGCGCTTATGCGGGCGAATCGATGGGAAGCCCGAAAAGCCATGACGTTATCCTCGTGAGTTTATCGTTTTCCCTTGCCACCGTGACCGCGAAACACACGCGTCGGAGAAAACTCTCCCAGCCTGTGCCCAACCATGTCCTCAGTCACGAATACTTTCATGTGGTTCTTGCCGTTGTGAACCAAAAACGTCATGCCGACAAACTCCGGCACGATCGTGCACGCGCGGGCCCACGTCTTGATCGGATCTTTGCTGCCCGATTCCAACTGCTGCTGGACCTTGCGGTATACCTTGAAATCGACATACGGCCCTTTTTTGAGCGACCTACCCATAACAGACCCTCATAAGCGTGGCTCTACTTCAACCGCAATTGACCATATCGCCTCGATCGCCGACGCCGGACAATCGCTGCATTGGAGGGCTTGCGACGTTGACGCGTCGAACCACCCTTGGCCGGCTTGCCCGTCGGGCTCACCGGATGCCGCCCACCTTTCGTCCGCCCCTCGCCACCACCGTGCGGATGGTCAATCGGATTCATCGCCGTACCACGTACGTGCGGCCGCCTTCCCAACCATCGCTTGCGCCCCGCCTTGCCCAGACACAGCGCCATGTGATCCGAATTTCCCACCTTGCCGATCGTCGCCCGACACAGCGAAGGAACTCGCCGTATCTCGCCACTCGGTAGATTGATCTGAGCCCAATCCGCTTCCCGCGCCACCAACATCGCGTTCGTCCCCGCACTGCGGCAGAGACAACCACCATGGCCAGGCAACAACTCAATATTGTGAATCGCCGTGCCGAGCGGAATCCGCTTGAGCGGCAGGCAATTGCCGATCGTCGGAGGTGCTTCCGGACCGCTCTCGAGCGTCACCCCCACCTCCAGCAAATCGGGAGCTAAAATGTATCGCTTCTCGCCGTCCACATAGTGCAGCAGGGCAATCCGCGCACTACGGTTCGGGTCGTACTGTATGGACGCGACGGTTGCCGACACGCCATCTTTGTCGCGCCGGAAGTCGATCACTCGGTACCGACGCTTGTGACCACCGCCCCGATGCCGGGCCGTGATCTTGCCTTGATTGTTCCGGCCCCCCTTCTTGTGGATCGGCCGCAACAACGACTTTTCCGGCTGGGCTCCCTCGGTCAATTCCGCGAAGTCGCTGACTGTCGCCCCGCGTCGTCCCGCCGATGTCGGTTTGTATTGTCGAATGCCCATTGCAGTAATTCCAAACTATGCGAGGCCCGCCAAGGCGTTCTTCCCGGACACAGCATCGTCCCGCGACACCGTGTTTTCCCAAAACATACCCGCGAACGTTTAAAAGAAATCAATCCGATCTTCACTGTTGAGAGTGACGATGGCTTTCTTCCAGTTTTTCGTGCGCCCATGCGTGAAACGGTACCGCCGCGGTTTTCCCTTGCGATTCTGCGTCCGCACCTTCAACACCCGAACGTTGAACAGCGACTCCACCGCCTCGCGCACATCCACCTTTTCGGCGAGCGGATTCACTTCAAATGCATACTGGTTGTTGCGCGTCGCCCGGTGCATCCCCTTTTCCGTCACCAGCGGACGCAGCACAACCTGGTGCGGCAGCAACTTGATCTTCTTCTCTTGACTCTTGGCCGTGGATGTCGTTGCCTGAACCATCAAACCGATTCCCTATCGCAAAACGCTCACCATCGAGCAGCCATATCTTCCAGCGCCCACCATGCGTCGTTCGCGGAGACTCACGCGCGCCCCGGGCCCCGCAACAACCGCAGCCCCCCCACTACGACGCCACCGCTCGTTGCCGAATCGTATCGAGCGCGGCCTTCGTCACCAGCATGCGACGAGGCATCAGAACACTCAACGCATTGAGATCCGACACCGGCGACACCGACACCCGAGGGATATTCCGAGCACTCTTATATACGTTCGTATCCAGCGCCGCCGTGGCCACGATGGTACTCACCCCACCCAAACCCAGGGCCTTCAAAATCGCCGCCATCTCACGCGTCGCCGGCGAATTAAATGACAGATCATCAATCACCACCACCTGCTGATCGATAATCTTCGTGGCAATCGCCATGCGAGTCGCAGCCTGCACGGCCTTGCGCGGCATATGATAGCCGAAATTCCGAGCCCGCTTGGCGAACGCGTGCCCGCCGCCACGACGGATATTCGATCGCCGCGAACCGGCCCGCGCGTTACCGGTCCCCTTCTGCCGATACATTTTCTTGGTCGTACCGGCGACCTCGCTGCGCGACTTCGACTTCGCCGAACCCTGACGCTGGTTCGCCTGATACATCACCACCACATCGTGCAATAACTGCTTGCTGATGCGGGGAGCCAGCGTGGCCGGGTCAATTTCGTAAGACCCGACTTCCGCACCGGAGCGATCAAATACAGGCAATGTCGTCATAATCCACCGACCAAAAAGAAGCAGCTCGCAACACGAATCCGCGTGCGAGCCGGCGCTATCCTACCTTGTTCGTTTCACGAATAATCAGCCACCCGCCCGTCGGCCCCGGAACGGCGCCGTTGACCAGCAGCAAGTTATTCGCCTCATCCACACGATACACCCTCAAATTGCGGACAGTCACCTGCGAGTTCCCGTAATGACCCGCCATCCGGCGACCCTTGAACACGCGACTCGGACAGGCACTCATGCCGGTGCTCGCCGGATGCCGGTGCACTTTCTTCACACCATGCGACGCCCGCTGGCCGGCATAGTTGTGCCGCTTCATCACGCCCGCATAACCGCGACCCTTACTGACCCCGGTCACGTCGACAGCGGCAACCTCCGCCAACCGGCCGACAGTCAGACGCTGCCCAACTTCCAACCCGGCAGCGCTCCCACGCAGTTCGCGCACGAACTGCTTGGGCTCACACTCAGGCTTGGGAGGCAATGCGACACCAGCTTTAGCACGCCGGTCTGCCCGTTTACTGCTCAACTTCGCCGTGACATGACCACGCTCGCTGCGACGAGATTGACTTCGGCGAGACCTCCGGTCACCCTGCGGCCGCTTCTTGTCTACAAAACCAAGCTGCACCGCCTCGTAACCATCACGCCCCAGGGTGCGTACCTGAAGCACATGGCAAGGACCCGCCTCAATCACCGTCACGGGAATCGCTTCCCCTGACTCATCGTATACTTGCGTCATCCCGACCTTCCGGCCGAGTAGTCCCTTCGCCATGAGTCTACACCTTTGTGGTCTGTCACCTGCGGGAAGCCGGGAACCCCTTTACCAGACAGGTCCCGCTTTACCCGCGAGGCTTCCGTCCCATAGAACGATCTACTCACCAGGGTTCTGTACGAAACGAATCATCTACCGCGAGGACGCCTTGATCTTGATATCAACGCCTGCCGGCAGACTGAGCTTATTCAACGCCTCAATTGTCTTCGCGGTCGCCTGCACGATATCAATCAGCCGCTTGTGCGTTCGAATTTCGAACTGCTGCCGCGCTTTTTTGTCCACGTGCGGACCGGACAACACCGTGTACCGCTCGATACGCGTTGGCAAGGGGATCGGACCATGGACCTCAGAGTGCGTCCGCTTGGCAGTGTCCACAATATCCAAAGCGCTCTGATCGAGAATCCCGTGATCGTAGGCTTCCATCCTGATGCGAATAACTTCGTGTTGACCTGCCACGTCGATTCCCCTACAGCGTCTTTGGGCTCGCGAACCACATTTCAATGCGATCCGCACACTGCCGTCCGATTTGCCAATACTCCCTGCTCCACGTTTGTGTGGGAGGGAAACCACAGAGTTTAGAGATCGACGCCAGTGGCGTCAACACCCAGCGAAGCAATCGCGGCAGGGATTTTTGCCTTCCGCACCAACTCGTACCATCCCTCCCCCCTACTTTCCCTACATCTTCCCCTACATCGCGTAGAGCTTGGCCACGTCGGGCGGGGCGGGAGCATATTCCAGGGGCTCCATCGAGTAACTGGCCCGACCCTGGCTCAGACTGCGGATCGCATTGACGTAGCCCAAGAGCTCGCGGAGCGGCGCGTGCGACTCGATCACCACGCTGACACCCCGGTTCTGCGTGGAGCAAATCAGGGCTCGCCGCTGCTGCAAGTCGCCGACAATCTCCCCCACATACTCCTCCGGCGTCATGATATCGAGCTTCATGACCGGCTCCAGCAACACCGGCCCCCCCGCCTGCAAGGCCTTTTCGAAAGCATCCGCCGCGGCGATGCGAAAGGCCATCTCGTCCGAATTCTCCAGATGTGCCTCGCCACCGGTGATGGTGACCTTCAAACCCGTCAGCGGAAAACTGCCAATGGGACCGCCCCCTTCCGCACACAACCTGAGCTCTTCCGTCGCCGCGGCCGTCAAGGCCGGCGGCACCACCTCGGGCGAACACAAACAGAGCACTTGCGGCAGCTTGACCCGCGGAGCCGGCTCGATCGCAATCCGGAGCCGCGCAAACAACTGCTTACCGCCCACCTGGCGATGGCACTCGCCCACCACTTGTGCCGCATGCTCAATCGTTTCGCGGTAACTTACACGCGGCTTATGGACTTTCACGTCGAGATTGAATTCACGCAGCAGCCGATGCTTAATCACCTCCAAGTGCAGCTCGCCCATGCCGCTAATGAGCGTCTGCCCCGTTTCTTCGTTCTCCACGGCCTTGAAAGTCGGGTCCTGCCGCTTGAGCATCTCCAGCGTCGCCGACAACTTCTTCCGTTCGGCGGCCGTCTCCGGCTCAATCGCCATCGCCAGAACCGTTTCGGCGAACTGGATGGACGGGAGCAGAATCGGATTGTGGGAATCGCAGAGCGTGTCGCCGGTGATGGAGTGACGGGGTCCAATCACACACACAATATCCCCGGTCGACACCTGCTCGACCTGCCCGTCGCGTTCTTTCTTGGTAGCGTGAATCTGCCACAACTGAGCAATGTTTTCCTTTTTCTCACGCGCCGGGTTCAGCACGCGGGAATTGGCCTTCAACATGCCCGAGTACACACGGACCCAGTACAAGTCCCCCGTTTTAGCTGGGAGGATCTTGAAGACCAGGCCACAGAACGGCTCGTCCACCGCAGGCGCTCGGCGCAACGATCGTTCCGGTTTCAGCGGGTCGGTACCTTCCACCGGCGGACAATCGAGGGGACTAGGAAGGTAGTGTCCCACCGCATCAAGCAGCGGCTGTATGCCAATACCATGCAGGGCGGTGCCGCACAAAACCGGCTGGATCGCCAGGTGCAGCGTGGCGCTGCGCAACACCCGTCGTATCAACTCGGCAGGGATCGGCTGCTCCGACATCGCCAGTTCGATGAGCTCGTTGCTGTATTTATAGAGGATCTCCAGCATTTCCTCGCGCCAGGTGAGCGCCTCGTCCAGGAGGTCCTCAGGCACCTCGCGGCGCACCACCTCTCCTCCCCGGTCACCCGTGGTGAACTCGAGCAGTTGCATGTCGACCAGATCGATCACGGCGCGAAACGGGTTCTTGACGTGGCCAGGCCCGGCCCCCACAGGCAGACAGACGACGACGGGACTGGCACCCAAACGGGACTTCATTTCGGCCACGGTGGCCTCGAAACTGGCCCCTTCCCGATCCATTTTATTGACGAAGGCGATGCGGGGCACGCGATATCGATCGGCCT
The DNA here is from genome assembly GCA_963802295.1 of uncultured Planctomycetota bacterium. Taxonomy (GTDB): domain Bacteria; phylum Planctomycetota; class Planctomycetia; order Pirellulales; family Pirellulaceae; genus JAJRVM01. Next base: position 1,097,233 of record CAWDIM010000029.1, read on the forward strand.
GGTGCCACACCGTCTCGCTCTGCGCTTCCACCCCTTCGCGCGCGCTGAACACAACCACCGCGCCATCGAGCACTCGCAAACAGCGTTCCACCTCTGCCGTGAAATCGACGTGCCCCGGCGTGTCGAGCAAGTTAATATGCTTGCCGCCCCAATCGAACGTGACACAGGCCGAGTAGATGGTAATGCCGCGCTCCTGCTCCTCCTGATCGCAGTCGGTTTCGGTCGTCCCTTGATCCACCCTCCCGACCCGATGTTTCGCGCCGCTGAGGAACAGCATCTGTTCCGTGACCGTCGTCTTTCCCGCATCGATGTGGGCGATGATGCCGAAGTTGCGGATATCTTCGATCTTACGTGCCATCGAACGATTCCCACTGAATTCCCAAAGCGCAATAGAAACGCCGCGCCGAAAAGTACATCGGCGCGGCGGGTATGTTCATACTGCAACTACCACGCAAAATGGGCAAACGCCTTATTGGCATCGGCCATTCGGTGGACGTTTTCGCGACGGGTGATCGCCGCCCCTTCCTTCTTATACGCCGCCAGCAGCTCATCCGCCAGCTTCTGGTGGGCTGGCCGCCCTTTCTTTTCACGCACCGCCATCAAGATCCAGCGGAACGCCAGCGACTGCTGCCGACTACGACTCACCTGCATGGGCACCTGATAAGCGGCACCACCCACGCGTTTGGAGCGTACTTCGATATGCGGCTTGACGTTTTCCACAGCCTGCGTGAAGACGTGGATCGGCTCCTGGTCGGGGACCTTCTTGCGCAGCACTTCCAACGCGTCGTAGAAGACGTTCTGCGCAGTGGATTTTTTGCCATCCCACATCAGACAATTTACGAATTTGCTCGCCAACATCGAACCGTAGATAGGATCCGGCTTCAACTGCGTGCGACTGGAAGTAATCCGACCCATAGTGCTCAGTATCCAACAAATGTGAAATCAATGCGGCTTATCACGCCGCCTATTACCGTGACCATCCACGCCTCGTCCCAGGAGCAAAACCCAGGACCAAACTCAGGACCAGACTCCGTCCCCAGAGGCCCATCCGACTTCCGGAGGGGAGCGTCGAGCCAGCGGCCGCCGTCGCGTTCGCAGGCTACGACTTCTTGGCTCCATAACGACTTCGCGACTGCTTGCGCCCATCGACTCCCAACGAATCGAGCGTACCCCGCACCACCTGATAACGCACGCCGGGCAAATCTCGCACGCGACCGCCGCGTACCAGCACGATCGAGTGTTCCTGGAGATTATGGCCTTCGCCCGGGATGTAAACCGTGACTTCCTTGCCATTGGAAAGTCGCACACGCGTGATTTTCCGTAGCGCCGAGTTCGGCTTCTTGGGGGTCATCGTGCGGACCTGCAAGCAAACGCCTTGCTTTTGCGGGCAGCGATCCAGGACCGGAGCCTTTGTGAACTTCCGTTTCTGCTTGCGTCGGTTGCGTACCAATTGATTGATCGTGGGCATGCGAGTCTCGCGCTCTGTCGGTGGAAAAAAAATCGTCCTGACGCGAGCCGGCCGAAACACGGTTCGCTCCGGTCGCCGCTCGGCACGGCCGCGTCTTTGTCGTGGCACGCGGGTCGCGTCGGCGGAGTATCCGCGTTCAGCACAGGGTGCTTCAATACAGGAAGCAGGTCTCGCCATCGAGAACTACTTAGACTATCGTTTTGCCGGAGGTTGTCAAGGCGGACGGAGGGCCGGTTTTCGCGATTGAGATTTCGGATTTCCTGTTTGGTTGCGGCCGCGTTCGCTGATCTGTTTAGCTAATCGTCGTCTTAGCTAATCGTCGTCGCCATCGAAATCATCGCCATCATCGTCGCCCGAGTCGTCGGCAGAGTCGTACAGGTCATCGAGGGAGAAACCAGCCGAGAGCTCCTCGGCATCCGAACTGAGCGACTCATCCGGCTCGAAAATACTCGAAACCTTGGTGACGTCGCGAGTCGGCGTGACCACCTCTTTCACTTCTTCGGCACTGCCAGTCCCCTGCAGCAGCGGGAAGCTGGTGACCAGCGTACGATCCCCTTCAGCCGCAATTTCGTGCAGCACTTCGGGGCGATAACGGACTTCGGATTCCTGGAATGTGCGGAATCCGGTGCCGGCGGGGATCAGGTGGCCGAGGATGACGTTTTCCTTCAGTCCCACCAGGTTATCGACCTTGCCGGCCAAAGCCGCCTCGGTCAACACTTTCGTCGTTTCCTGGAAACTGGCCGCCGAGATGAAACTCGAACTCTGCACGGAGGCCTTGGTGATTCCGAGCAATTGGGTACTGGCCACGGCCGGTTTGGGTCGCGAGCCTTTGGCGGACGCGCCCCCCAATCGCTCGATCTGCGAGTTGGCTTGTTCCACCGCGTCAATCGGCACGATGGCACCCGTTTCAAACTCACTGTCCCCTTTCTCACTGATCTTGGCACACTGGGCCAGATTGCGGTTCACCTGGCGGTATTCGAACCGATCCATGACCAGGCCGGGCAGCAGATTGGTATCCCCCGCGTTTTCCACGCGGACCTTGCGGAGCATACGGGCGATGATGATCTCAATGTGCTTGTCGTTGATCTCCACGCGCTGGCTACGATAAACCTGCTGGATTTCGTGGAGCAGATACTGCTGGACCGCCTCTTCTCCCGACACACGCAGGATATCGTGCGGCACCAACGGCCCATCGACCAGCGATTGCCCGGCCTTGACGAAGTCACCGGCATGGACGAGGAAGCGTTTACCGTGCGACACCAGGTGCTCGCGTTCGAGGCCCGTTTCGCTCCGCACGACGATCGTCCGCTTGCCACGTTGCCGCTTGCCGGAAATCTCCACCGTTCCGTCCACTTCGGCAATCACGGCCGGGTCTTTCGGTTTACGGGCTTCAAAAATCTCCGTTACCCGCGGCAGTCCACCGGTGATGTCCGTGATCCCGGACGTTTCACGAGGCGTCTTGGCGAGCACCGAGCCGGCGATGACTTCATCGCCTTCGCTGACTTCGATGTAGGCCCGTTCGGGCAGGTAGTATACGTCGAGCGGCTTGCCATCGGCGTCCTCCAGGACGATCTGCGGGTGCAGATCACCTTTCAGATCCATCACCATCCGCCGCACGTGACCGCTCTGGTCGCGTTCGATCCGCAGCGTTTCACCTTCCACGACGTCCTCGTAGCGGACCTTGCCGGAGATTTCCGCCAAGATCGGAATACTGTGCGGATCCCACTGGCAGAGGACCGCACCGGCTTTGACTTCCTGATCTTCCTTGACCATCAGGACCGCGCCGGTGGGAACCTCGCATTTCTCCAATTCGCGTCCCTTGGCATCGAGGATGGAGATTTCGCCATTGCGGGTCAGCACGATATCGTTGCCTTCGGCATTGCGCACCAAACGCATCCGCGTGAACCGCACGATCCCTTCCTTCTTCGCCCGCGTCTCGCTCTCCTCGACACTCATGTTGACGGTACCGCCGATATGGAAGGTACGCATCGTCAACTGCGTCCCCGGCTCCCCGATGCTCTGCGCGGCAATGATTCCGACGGCCATGCCTTCCTCGACCATATTCCCGGTCGAGAGATCCATCCCGTAGCAGCAGCGGCAGACGCCCAGCGAGGCGTCGCAGGTCATCGGACTGCGAACCTGGATTTTCTCCAGCCCGAGCGATTCGATACGGCGGGCGATATCGGCGGTGATCATCTCGTTTTCCCGCACGATCACATCGTCGGTCACCGGATTGACGATGTTCTGCCGGCTGACTCGCCCCTTGACCGCGTCGGCCAGCCGCACTTCGACTTTCTCGCCGCGGTAAATCACCCCCTTGGTGATACCCTGGGTGGTGCCGCAGTCGTACATGGTCACGACCACATTCTGCGCGACGTCGGCCAACTTGCGGGTCAGGTACCCCGAGTCGGCTGTCTTCAGGGCGGTATCGGCCAACCCCTTCCGAGCACCGTGCGTCGAGCTGAAATACTCGAGAACGGACAGTCCTTCGCGGAAGTTCGCCTTGATCGGCGTCTCGATGATTTCTCCCGTCGGCTTGGCCATCAAACCGCGCATGCCGGCCAGCTGGCGAATCTGCTCCACACCACCACGAGCGCCGGAGTGGGCCATGAGAAACACCGGGTTGATGTACGATCCACCGCGGTCGTCCGCTTTCATGGCGGACATCATTTCGGTGGTGATCCGTTCACGGGCGTGCGTCCAGGTATCGAGCACCTGGTTGTACCGTTCCGCTTCGGTAATGACGCCGTTGTTGTACAACTTCCGGAACCGCAGCACTTTCTTTTCGCTCTCGGCAATGATCTTGGCTTTCGTGTCGGGCGTCACGAGGTCGTCGGTGGCGAACGACAGACCGCTGCGTGTGCTTTCGCGGAAGCCCAGCTGGTTCATATCGTCCAGCAGATCGATCGTAGCGCGTCGGCCGAGCACGCGATAGCAATCGGAGATCACCATCGCCAGATCGCCGCCTCGCATCGGCATGTTGTAGAAGGCCATCCCCTTGGGGAGCATCATATTGAAGAGAATGCGGCCATAGCTGGTGCGGATTCGAGCCCCGGGGCCCGACACCGTTTCCTCGTCCACCCGCGCACAACGGCCGGCGGGAAGCCGCACTTCAATGCCCGCGTGCAAGTCGATCACGCCGAGCGAATAGGCCAAGTCCGCTTCTTCGAGCGTGGCGAATTTCATCCCTTCGCCCTGGCGTCCGGGGATCTCCAGCGTAATGAAGAAGCAGCCCATCACCGTATCCTGCGACGGGCTCATGATCGGCCGGCCGTTGGACGGCGCAAAGATGTTATTGGTCGACATCATCAGCGTGTGGGCTTCCACCTGCGCCTCGATCGAGAGGGGGAGGTGGACCGCCATCTGGTCGCCGTCGAAGTCGGCATTGAACCCGCGGCAGACCAGGGGATGGAGGTGAATGGCATTGCCTTCCACCAGAATCGGCTCGAAAGCCTGGATCCCCATGCGGTGCAGCGTGGGAGCTCGATTCAAGAGCACCGGATGATTCTGAATCACCGCCTCCAGAATATCCCACACTTCCTCGTCCTTGCGTTCGAGCATCTTCTTGGCGCTCTTGATCGTGTCGGCATGCCCGAGTTCCTTCAGCTTGCGGATGATGAAGGGCTGGTACAGTTCGAGCGCGATTTTCTTGGGCAAGCCACACTGATGCAGCTTGAGCGTGGGGCCGACCACGATCACGCTGCGCGCCGAGTAGTCAACACGTTTGCCGAGCAGGTTTTCGCGGAAGCGGCCTTGCTTCCCCTTGATCATGTCGGTCAGCGACTTGAGCGGTCGGTTGCTGCTCCCCAACACCGGGCGTTTGCAGCGGTTGTTGTCGAACAGCGCGTCCACCGACTGCTGCAACATGCGTTTTTCGTTACGAATAATCACTTCCGGCGCATTGAGGTCGACGAGTTTGCGGAGCCGATTATTGCGGTTGATAATTCGGCGATAGAGGTCGTTCAAGTCGCTGGTGGCGAAGTTGCCGGAGTCCAGCAGCACGAGCGGCCGCAGATCGGGCGGGATCACGGGAATCGCATCGAGGACCATCCACTCGGGCTGGTTATCGCTGTCACGAATCGCCTCGACAATCTTCAGCCGATTGGTCAGGTCCTTGGTCTTCTGCTTCGACCGGGTCTCGCCCAGTTCGGTCCGCAGTTCGGTGGAGAGCGTCACCAGATCGAGCGACTTGAGGAGCTCGCGAATCGCTTCGGCGCCCATGTCCGCGGTGAAATTCCCCTCCCCATACTGCTCGCGGGCCGCCCGAAACTCCTCTTCCGTCAGCAGCTGCTGCTTTTCCAGCTCGGTGCTGCCCGGATCGACCACGACGTAATCCTGGAAGTAGATCACCTTCTCCAGGCTGGTGGTCTTCATATTGAGCAGGTTGCCGAGTCGACTGGGCATGGCCTTGAAGAACCAGATGTGCACGACCGGCGCCGCCAGCTCGATGTGCCCCATCCGCTTGCGCCGCACGCGGGAGTGGGTCACCTTGACGCCGCAGCGATCGCAGATCATCCCCTTGTATTTCATGCCGCGATATTTGCCGCAGGCGCACTCCCAGTCCTTTTCGGGTCCGAAGATCCGTTCGCAGAACAGTCCGTCCTTTTCCGGCCGGTACGTGCGGTAGTTGATCGTCTCGGGCTTCTTCACCTCGCCAAACGACCAGCTGCGAATGTCGTGCGGTCGAGCAAGGCTGATTTTGACCGAAGCATAATCGTTAATGCGATCATATGAGCTTTCGCCAATGGTCATATGCCCGTCGCTCCTTATGAAATCACTGATCGGTTATTACCGTCTATTGAGCAGGCTCGCCGCGACACGAGCTCCAGATCGAATGCTCGGGCCTGGCGCCAGATGGATCGCTCCACCGCCGCACACAAACAACCGGTGAGGCACGCGTCAGACGCGACGTTTCTCGAGCTGCATGTTCAGCGCCAGCCCGCGAATCTCGTTCGTCAACACGTCGAAACTGGCGGGTGTGCCGGCCTCCAACGTGTTCTCGCCCTTCACCATCGACTCGTATATCTTGGTCCGTCCCTCAACGTCGTCACTCTTGACGGTTAACAACTCCTGCAGAATGTAAGCGGCGCCGTAGGCTTCCAGCGCCCAGACTTCCATTTCCCCGAACCGCTGACCACCGAAGCGAGCCTTGCCGCCGAGCGGCTGCTGCGTGATCAACGAGTAAGGGCCGGTGCTGCGGGCGTGGACCTTGTCGTCGACCAGGTGATGCAGCTTCAACATGTAGATGTAGCCGACCGTGGTCTCCTGATGCAGCGCCTCGCCGGTCCGGCCGTCGAACAGGCGGGTCTTGCCGTGCCGCGGCAAGCCGGCCTCCGCCAGGCAGCCGTTAATGTCCTCTTCGCTGGCACCGTCAAACACCGGCGTCACGGCCTGGAAACCGAGCAAGGCACCGGCCCACCCCAGATGCGTCTCGAGAATCTGGCCCACGTTCATTCGACTGGGCACGCCCAGCGGATTGAGCATGATCTGCAACGGGGTTCCGTCTTCCAGGTAGGGCATGTCCTCCACCGGCAGGATCTTCGCGATCACACCCTTGTTGCCGTGCCGGCCCGCCATCTTGTCCCCCACCGAAATGACCCGCTTGGTGGCGATGTAGACCTTCACCATCTGCAGCACGCCGCTGCGCAACTCATCGCCGCGTTTCATGCTGTTGAGCTTCCGGTCGCGGCGATCGATGGCTGTCTCGATTTCCAGCCAATGCGTCTTGTGGACCCGTTCCACGTCGGCAATCTTGTCCTGGCTCCGCATCTTGGCGGTGATCGTGCTGAGCCGGAACTGCTGGGCCCGCTCGCCCAAATACTTCGGATCCTGATCCCCCGCCAGCGGCGTATTGTCCTCGTCGGTCAACTGCCGGCCGAGTACCGACTCCATCTCCCGGATCATGGCCGTGAAGACCTGCGCGATCAGTGTGTTCCCTTCTGTTTCGGCTTCCTTCAATTCCTTTTCGAACTTCTTGCGCTCGTCTTCCGTCAAGCTCATGCGCCGCGAGAATTTCTGCGTGTCGATCACGATGCCTTCGATGCCCGAAGGGACCTCCAGCGAATCGTTCTTCACGTCCTCACCGGCGCTGCCGAAAATCGCATGCAGCAGCTTCTCTTCCGGCGTCAGTTCGGTCTTCGACTTGGGGGACACTTTGCCGACCAGGATATCGCCCGGCCGCACGTAGGTTCCCACGCGGACGATGCCGCTGTCGTCCAAGTTCCGCAACGCCTTCTCGCTGACGTTGGGGATATCCCGCGTGAACTCTTCGCGACCCAGCTTGGTTTCCCGGATCTCCACGTCGAATTCTTCGATATGCAGCGACGTGTAGGTGTCCCGCTTCACCAGATCCTCGCTGATGATGATCGCGTCTTCAAAATTGTAGCCGTCGTACGACATGAACCCCACCAGCACGTTGCGGCCGAGTGCCAGTTCGCCCTGGTAGATGGCGGCTCCGTCGGCGATCACCTGCCCTTTCTCCACCTTGTCACCCACCTGGACAATCGGTTTCTGATTGAGGCAAGTCCGCTCGTTCAATCCGACGAACTTTTTCAAATCGTAGACGTCGCTGGCGATCTCAATTCGCGAGGCATCACAGAAGGTGATCTTGCCGGCCCGGCGAGCCCGCACCACCATGCTCGAGTTGACGGCCACGTCCTTCTCCATTCCGGTGGCCACAATGGGCGGTTCGGTGATCAACAACGGCACGGCTTGCCGCTGCATGTTCGAGCCCATCAGCGCCCGGTTGGCGTCGTCGTGTTCGAGGAAGGGGATCAGACCGGCCGAAACCCCCACCATCTGGCTCGGCGCCACATCGATGTAGTTCACCTCGTCGGGATTCACGATGCGGAAGTCGGCACGGTAGCGGGCAATCATATTGGGCCCCGCCTGCAGCTTGCCGTCGATCACCTGCGTGTCGGCCGGCGCCACGTAAGCCTCCGATTCCTCATCGGCCCGCAACCAGGAGATCTCGTCGGTCAATTTGCCTTTCTTGACCAGCCGGTAGGGCGTCACCAGGAAGCCGTAGTCGTCCACGCCGGCATAAATGGCCAGGCTGGAAATCAGGCCGATATTCGTACCTTCCGGCGTCTCGATCGGGCAGATGCGGCCGTAGTGCGAAATGTGGACGTCCCGCACCTCGAAACCGGCTCGCTTGCGATTCAAACCGCCCGGTCCCAAGGCCGACAATCGACGCTCGTGCGTCAGTTGCGACAGCGGGTTGGTCTGGTCCACCACCTGCGACAACTCGCCGCGACCAAAGAAATACTCAATGGCAGCCGAGATGCTCTTGGGATTGATTAAGCTGCGGGGAGTCATGTCGGCCGCATCCTTCAGACTCATCCGCTCCTGCACCGTGCGGCGCAACTTGAGGAACCCCTTCCGCAATTCGTCGCTGGCCAATTCATCAATGGTGCGCAAACGGCGATTACCCAAGTGATCGATGTCGTCGATTTCGGCGCCTTCGGTACTTTCGGTCAGTTTCAGCAGGTAGGAAATCGCGGCGATCAGGTCTTCGGGACGCAGCGTCATCTCTTTTTCGGAAACCGTCAGCTTGAGCTTCCGGTTGATCCTGAACCGTCCGACGCGTCCCAAGCGGTAACGATTGATGTCGTAGAATTTCTCGTCGAACAGGGTCTTGGCTTTTTCGAGCTGAGGCGGATTGCCCGGTCGCAATCGCTGGTAAATCCGCAACAGGGCCTCTTCATGGCTCGACGTGGCATCATCGGCCAGACTGTTGAAGACCAGGGCCGATTTGGGAGCGGTCATGACCTCGACCTTGGCGACTCCGGCCGTGCAAATCGTTTCGGCGGCATTCTTGGTGATCTTGTGTCCCGCCTCCACGATAATCTCGCCGGCCCGCTCGCCCGCCATCGGATAAATTACGTCGTCGACCGCCACTTTGCCGACGATTTTCGCGGCGCTCCGCCCATCGACGATTTTTTCCGTGTTCGTTTCATAGAACGCGCGGAGGATCTCGGCATCCGTGCTGTACGCCGAGCTCATGGCTCGCAACAGCGTCAGGGCCGAGAACTTGCCGCTCTGGTCAATGCGCACACTCAGGCAGTCCTTCTTGGTGACATTGATCTCGATCCAACTTCCCCGCTCGGGAATAATGCGGCAACTGGGGAGCTTTCGATCGCTTGTCCCGTCTTGCTCCAACACGAAGTCGACACCGGGGCTGCGGTGCAACTGGCTGACCACCACACGTTCGGCACCGTTGATGATAAATTCACCGCCGCCGAGCATAATGGGGAGATCGCCCAGGTAGACCTCTTCCTCGTACGGCTCTTCCTTGTTGAGTCGCAGCAGCACGCGAAACGGCCGGCCGTAGGTCAACCTCAGCTGCCGGCATTCGTCGGGGGTATACCGCGGCTTGCCCAAGTCATAGCTGAGATACTGCAGCGAGATTTGCTTGTCGTAACTTTCGATCGGGAAGATCTCGCGCAGCACGCTCTCCAGTCCCTGATCCTTGCGTTTATCAGAGGGCAAGTCATCTTGCAGAAAAGCGCTATAGCTGACGGTCTGGATTTTGGTTAAATCGGGAGTCACAAACGATTCCCGACCGCTGCCAAAACGACGGGTCTGTTTGGGCTCAAGGCGTCGTTGCGCTGGAGTAGCCATATGCAGAAAAAGCTCCATGCAAAGCAAATCACGAACGGGACGGCTGCCACAACCGGACAGACCGCAACGCTGCGGCGGCGCAGCGCGCGGCGGAGCGGGCCTCAACGGGGTGCCACGATAGAGCGCGGGAGGGTGAGCGCGCACCATCTCCCGGGACCAACACAAGCTCGCACAAACGCTTGCACTGAAGGATGTTGAAAATCAAGCGGTCTCAACCTACACCCCCCGCTCAGCACGCGCTGCCCGGCGGGGTCACTGGGTCACGGATCGGCAGATTATTTGAGCTCAACCGACGCGCCGGATTCTTCCAACTCTTTCTTGACTTTCTCGGCGTCCTCTTTGGAGACCTTTTCCTTGATCGCCACGGGACAGCTCTCGACCATCTTCTTGGCTTCCATGAGCGTCGCGCCGGTCAAGGCCTTGACGACCTTCACCACGTTCAGCTTGGAGTCACCGAAACCGGTCAACATGACGTCGAATTCGGTCTGCACGGCGGCCGCTGCGTCCGCGCCGTCACCGGCCATCGGAGCCATCATGACGGCGCCGCCGGCAGCCGGTTCGATCTTGTACTCTTCCTTGAGGTAGTCGCTGAGCTCTTTGGCCTGCTTGAGCGTCAGGTTGGCAATCTTGTCACCCAATTCCCTGGTTTCGGCAGAGAATTCCAATGTGGCGGTATCGTCAGACATGGCGGATGTTTCCCTTTCTCAAAATACCCCGGCGTCGCGCGGGAGCGACGCCAATCGCTGGAGTTTACCGTTGACAACTGCTGTTTTGATGATCGACAGCGCGAGCTCCCCCGCTCCCGCCTGCCGAGCCTGGCACCAGGTGGCCGGCGAGATCTACTCCGCCGGCTCCTCGGCTTTCTTCTCGATTTGGCTGGCCAACGCTCCGCCAGGACCAATCAATTGCGATGACAACTGGGCACCCGGCGAGAGCATTTGTCCCGACACGAGGCTCAACTGTTCCAAGCGGTTGGGCCACTTGCTGATCTGGCGGACACGGTCCGCCGTCAAGTGCTCGCCATCCATGACGCCACCGCGAGCTTCAAACTTGTCGTATTCGGTCGATTTATCGAGCCGAGTCACTTCTTTGACCAGCGAGATGAAATCCTCGCCACCCCAGACGACCGCCAAGGTCCCCTCAGCACCCTCGAAGGCGGGGCCCAGGAGTGTTCCTTCGGTGGCCCGTCGAGCCATGCTGTTCTTGACAACCAGCAAGTGGATGCCCTTTTCTCGCAACGCTCGGCGCAAGACCACGGTCTGGTTGGCACCCATGCCGATCACGTTGACCAGTACGGCATCTTCGACGCCGGACAGCCGCTGGGCGATATCACGCGAAATCAGTTCTTTGACGTATTTACTCATTAGTTCATCAGCCACACAGGTGGTTGGCGTATTGGATTGTTGCTCTCACCGCTCTCGACTATTCGGCTCGTGCGACCCCGGGGGAGCGCCTAGGCGGCAATCCGCACTCCCGGACTCATCGTGGCACAAATGGCGATCCCACGGACGTAATTGCCTTTGACCGCATTGGGCTTCATGCTGGTAATGCGGTCGATGAAGGCCTGGATGTTTTCCCGCAGCTTGACGCTGTCGAAACTCATCTTCCCGACGACCGCGTGCACGTTGCCACCGGTATCGTTGCGGAACTCCACCTTACCCGCCTTGTACTCCCGCACAATCTTGTCGACCTCTTGCGTGACGGTGCCACTGCGCGGCGAAGGCATCAAGCCGCGCGGCCCCAGCACGCGTCCCAACCGCCCCACCACACCCATCATGTCGGGCGTGGCAATGCAGGCATCGAAGTCGAGCCATCCCTCTTGAATTCGCTTCGCCAGATCTTCCTGGCCTACCTCGTCGGCACCCGCCTCCGCAGCGGCTTTGGCCAGATCCCCTTTGGCGAACACCACAACGCGCTGGGTCTTGCCAATCCCATGCGGCAACACGATCGAGCCGCGAACAATCTGATCCGCCTGCTTGGGGTCAATCCCCAGACGCATGTGGATTTCGACGGTTTGATCGAACTTGGTGGTGCCGAATCCCTTCAGCTGCTCAATCGCCTCGGCCAACGGCAACGGAGTTCCCGCTGCCTTCGCGGCCAGGGCGCGATAACGTTTTGATTTATTCGGCATCAGATTACCCTTCCACGACCTCCAACCCCATGCTACGTGCCGTTCCCTCAATCATTCGCCGAGCATTTTCCAATTCGCTGGCGTTGAGGTCGGCCATCTTCTTCTGACAAATATCGTCGATCTGCGCTCGTGTTACCCTTCCGACCTTGTCCCGGTTGGGAACACCCGAGCCCTTGGCGATGCCGGCCGCGTGCTTCAACAATGCCGCCGCCGGAGGACTCTTGGTGACAAATTCGAACGTGCGGTCGCTGAAAACGCTGACCACCACCGGAATCGGCGTACCGTTGTATTCCTTCGTTCGATCGTTGAACTGCTGTACAAACTGGCCCAAGTTAATTCCATACTTACCGAGCGAAGTACCGACCGGCGGCGCGGGAGTCGCCTGACCTCCGGGGACCTGAAACTTCGCTTGTCCGACTAGCTGTTTTGCCATAGTATTCGTGACTCAATCGCTGCTGCTGATCCACCCTCGACCGCAACCACCGGCCGCGCCTCAGATGGACTCGATTTGCCAATGCTCCAACTCGACGGGTGTCGAGCGACCGAAGATATTGATCATGACCGTCACCCGGCCATTCGCCTCGTCAATCGCTTCCACGTCACCCTCGAAGTTCTCAAAATACCCTTCCTTCACGCGAACACGATCGCCAGACTTAAACGGAATCGACGTCTTGACCGGCGCTTCTCCCGCTTGTGCGCCCCGCGTGGAGCTGACGATCCGCTGCACTTCATGTGGCTCCATCGGCGTTGGCTTGCCGGCCGACCCGGTGAAATCACCGATCCCGGGCGTTTCCCGCACCAGAAACCACGTGTCATCGTTGAGCACCAGGTTGATCATGATGTAGCCCGGATAGAGCTTCTTCTTCACGATCCTCCGCTTGCCGCTCTTGTTGTATTCCGCCACATCCTCCGTCGGCACGACGATCTCGCCAAAGTACTCCTCCAAGCCGGCCACCTTGACCCGCCGCTCCAGCGCGCGGCGAATCGACTCTTCCCGATTCACCTGCACCTTCAGGATGTACCACTTCTCGACGTCCTCAGCACTCTCCCCCTCTGCTCCGCGCCAGCCTTCGGCGGTGCCGCGCCGGCCTTCGACGGTGCCGCGCCCTGGGCTGTCGCCGGCGACTCCCCAGCCTCCGCCGCCTGGTCGCCCGCCACCACAGTCGGCTCGTCCGCGCCGACTTCATTCTCTGGCTGGTCGGAAACCAACTCGTCTCGGTCTTCCGGATCGCTTGTCACTTTTCCACCTTTGCTAACGGGCCGCAGCGGCCGCCACACCAGACTCCTGGCGTCACCAAACTATCCGGGCCAAACTATCCGGGCCAAACTATCCGGGCCATATTATCCGGGCCGCACCCCAATCAGGACGAACAAAGACCGCCACACCAGATCGTATCCAAACAGGACAATCGCCAGCAGGAAAATGACAAAAATCACCACGACCGAACTGCGAACCAACTCGCCACGCGACGGCCACGAGACCTTGTTCATTTCGGCCTCGACCGCAATCAGAAAATCGGCGAACTGCGGCAGGTTGACAATCCGGTAGCCCAACCAGATCCCGACCAGCAGCAGGCCGCCCGCCGTCAGGTACCGCAGGTCAGCCCGGCCGCCGAGCATAATCGAGAGGCGCCATGCGGCAATCGCAAAGCACGTCCAAATAACAGCGCAAGTGACCTGACGCGTCACCCTTCCCTGGCTCTTCTTGTACACGCCGAAATGAAAGAGCTCGCGAATTAACGGCGTTTTTTCTTTTCCCATCGGGCGACTCACACACCTGTAAGCGACTCACTAAGACCCTGGCTCCTGCTCGACCCCCTTCGCCGGTGGCCGCAGACAGCTACCGGCCGGCGGTGCCACGCACCGCTCGGGAGCATCCACCCAACATCCCATCGCTGTTACCGGGACAGAAAAAATGGCGAAACAAAGTTATAAATGGCAGGGGCGGCGGGAATCGAACTCGCAACCTCTGGTTTTGGAGACCAGCGCTCTGCCAATTGAGCTACACCCCTGCATAATGACCGCTACTGCCGCCGCCGGAAGATTTGCTTGACCTTCGCCGCGGCCACTTCCACGACCCTCGCACCGCCCGGAAGCACTCCCGTGCAGCGGCCGTCCAGCTTCACTTGAAGATCTTCGTCACGACGCCCGAACCGACCGTGCGGCCACCCTCGCGAATCGCGAAGCGGACACCGTCGTCCATGGCGATCGGCTTGTGTAATTCGATCTTTACTTTCACATTGTCACCGGGCATGCACATTTCGGCATCCACCAGATTGGCAGTACCCGTGACGTCCGTCGTGCGGAAGTAAAACTGCGGGCGATAGCCACTGAAGAACGGCGTATGCCGGCCACCTTCGTCCTTCGACAGGCAGTACACTTCCGCCTCAAACTCCGTGTGCGGCGTAATCGAGCCGGGCTTGGCCAACACCTGGCCACGCTCGACCTCGTCGCGCTTCACGCCCCGCAGCAGGCATCCGACGTTGTCGCCGGCCTGCCCTTGATCCAGCAGCTTGCGAAACATCTCGACGCCCGTGCAAATCGTCTTGCGGCTATCAGGACTCAAGCCGACGATCTCCACCTCGTCACCCACCTTGACAATACCCCGCTCAATACGACCAGTTGCCACCGTGCCACGACCTTCGATCGAGAACACGTCCTCGACGGCCATCAGGAACGGCTTGTCAACCACTCGCTCCGGCTGGGGAATGTAGCTGTCAATGGCGTCCATCAACTCGGCAATGCACTTGGTCGCTTCCGGATCCTCGGGGTTTTGATAAGCCTTCAAGCTGGCCCCGCGCACGATCGGCAGATCGTCGCCCGGGAAATCGTACTTGTTGAGCAGCTCGCGAACCTCCATTTCCACCAGATCCAGCAGCTCCTCGTCGTCGACCAGATCCACTTTGTTGAGAAACACGACGATGGCCGGCACGTCGACTTGACGCGCCAACAGGACGTGCTCCTTCGTCTGCGGCATGGGGCCGTCCGCAGCCGACACCACCAGAATCGCGCCGTCCATCTGAGCGGCACCGGTGATCATGTTCTTAATGAAGTCCGCGTGCCCGGGGCAGTCGATGTGAGCATAGTGGCGGTTGTTCGATTCATACTCGACGTGTGCCACTGCGATCGTGACCGTCTTCGTCGAGTCGCGAACCGTACCACCCTTGGCGATGTCGGCGTACGACTTGAACTTGGCCATACCCTTTGCCGCCTGGACCGCCAGAATCGCGCCGGTCAGAGTCGTCTTGCCATGGTCAATGTGACCGATCGTACCAACGTTGACGTGCGGTTTGTCTCGTTTGAATGTATCCTTGGCCATTGATTTCCACACCTAAATTTTACGGATGTCGCTATGCGACGAACAAACACCTAATACAACACACAGCGTATCAAAGAAACACGCGTAACCGATCACGCTCGCTGCCCGAAGGAGCTGCTGATGGGATTCGAACCCATGACCTCGTCCTTACCAAGGACGCGCTCTACCGACTGAGCTACAGCAGCCGACAGCCAAGAGCGGGTGAAGGGAATCGAACCCTCGTCTTCAGCTTGGAAGGCTGTGGCTCTACCATTGAGCTACACCCGCGCTTCTTCCGATTCTCACCAATCCTCGCCACCCACCCCGCTCCGCCAAGCTCCCCCACACCACCAATCCTACAACCCCACAACCGCGGGGATCCAACAGCCCCTTTATCGATGCACCCAGCAACTCACTCACGAGCAACGGAAAATGGGGGGTGTAGGATTCGAACCTACGAAGGCATCGCCATCAGATTTACAGTCTGACCCCTTTGACCGCTCGGGAAACCCCCCGATTCAGCTGCTCCATCCACCGCTTGGCGTGCCGCATGCCCCGTTTCCGCTGCTGCGACGGGCACCGCATCTGACCTGTTACTGCTCACTGCACGAAGCCAGCGGAGGGACTTGAACCCACAACCTGTTGATTACAAATCAACTGCTCTGCCAGTTGAGCTACGCTGGCCTACTGTCCAACTTGCGAAAACCAGTAAATATAACGAAGTGGCGGTCCCATGCAATACGGACGCGAAAAAAAACACCCTTCGCCGCTCAACGAATCCCCGCCAAGTACCGGTTTTGCGGGCGTTGGTCCGAGAATGGGTCGGCCATCCCACCAACAAAAAAACGGCACCCCCTTCACGCACCCCTCAACGAACCGGCATCCGCCGAACTCGGTGCGGGCCACGCGTCGTGCCGTTTCTACCAGCGATGATGTACCTCCCCCGAGAGCACGATCCCCTAACTTGGGGCACCCATGATATTGTCGCTAGTTATGACCAGCCCTCTGCTTGTGCGAGGCGTCAGGCGGGTCAACGCTAGTCAGGCAGCTCGATGCGCTCTTCCTGTGCCGCCAGGCGCAGCTTATTCAGAGCGCGAGCCTCAATCTGCCGCACTCGCTCCTTGGTGACACCCATCTCGGTGCCGACCTCCTTGAGCGTTAACGGCTCCTGGCTATGATCCAGGCCGAAGCGACTAATGATAATTTTCTGCTCTCGTTCGTCAAGCCGTGATAAGATCCGCCCAATCTGCCGTTGGCGCAGATACTGAGCACTTTCCTGCTCGTAACGGTCCGATCGTTCATCCTCCTGAGCCGTAAACATTTCTTCGTGGCTCGTGCGGAACCGATCACGGTGTTTGAATTCGTCCGGAATCGTGCGGGCAAAGTTCTTCATGATCGCCCAACTCGCGTAGGTGCTGAACTTATTGCCTCGCGAGTAATCGAACTTTTCCACGGCCCGAATTAACGACATATTGCCGTCGCTCACCAGTCCAAAGAAATCGTCCGAACCACTCACGTGCCGCTTGGCAATCGACACCACCAGTCGCAAATTGGCCTTCACAATCTGGTTTTTCGTCCGCACCGCCTCCTCATACAACTCTTCGATCCGGTCCATCAGACTGCTCTTGGCCCGTGCGGGATCCAGTTGGGATCGCAATTCGCTGGCCCGGTGCTTCAAGTAGTTGAACTTGCGGAACAGGTGCTGCTCTTGCTCGCGAGTCAGCAAGGGAACATCATACAGGGACGCCAGATAGTGGGGCAAACCGGCAGGAATCCGCGTCTTGCGCGGCTGCTCCACCCCCACCGGCAGCGGCCCGAGCACCTTCCGCTCGATGTTGGATTTGTCGAACTCCTTGTTGAACATGTAGTCCAATGGCAGCTCGAAGATCTTGTGCGCACGAATCTCGTTGACGACCCGATAAATGCTCGTCTTCGTCCGGCCAAACCGCTTGGCCAACACTTCCACCGACGTGCCGCTGCGATACTCGCGGTATATCTTGTTCTTTGACTCGGCGGACAAGGGCCCGGTATGGTCGGGAAAAATGGCCGCGTTCGGGTGTTTTTCGTCGAACTGTTTGAGCGTATAGCGAATCGTCTCGACACTGCGATTCATGTGCTTGGCGATCCGCCGCGCGACCTCGGCCGGACCACCGCCGGCATGCGCCAGCCGGCGAGCCCGTTCGATAATGTCACCGCGCTCCACGTCGGTCAGCTGACTGAAACGCCCTCCCCGACGCACTCGCTCGGGATTGCTCGACACGTAACGGTGTACGCTGCTGCCCAGAAAACCCACTCGCTTGCGGCCGCTAAACACAAATTTGCGGCTCACTAAACCCTGCCGCCGCCATCGTGAAATGGTCTTGGTCGACACGTTGAAGTTCTTGCTCAAGTCCTCCACCGTGTGCACTTGCTCGCGCACCTCCGCCACGTCGATATTGGCCGAATCCGACAGATCCTCGATGAACAACCGCAGATCGTGATTCGCCTCGTGCCCCGAAATCACTCCGCCAGCCGAGCTATCCGGCCGGAAATCCGTGATCCGGAAACAAAGATACTCGTACGTGTAAGCACGGTCCGTGTCGATTTCGTGCAGCAGCCTCTCCGCTCGGTCAAGCTGTTCAATTTTCTTTTCGCGCGGAGCGAACCGGACCTGCTGGTCACGCAGCTCTCGCAAAACTGGAACGTGGTAGTCGGTATGCATCGCAAACCTCTTCTCGTGACGGGTTGACCTCAATGGTGTTCCCTGCGACTCCCATCGCCCATCAAGACCCCATCCAGTATGGGAAAGGCGTCCCGTCCCGGGCCGCTCCCCGCCCCGCCGTAATACAGTTGATCAACAAGCCGTATCACAACGGACCGCTCATCGATTACGACCACCAACCCTTGTTGGTTCTCTCGTGATGCTCCCAGAATTCTTCTTCTCAGCCGCAGCCGGTTTCAAGAGCTGGACAGTTGCCGAAACATTGAGCCCTGAAACGCGTCAGGCCCGAACGTCTGTTATACCCATTACTGTCGCATTCTGTCCCGTAAAAGTTCGCGACCATCTCTTCCGCAGGCCGAAATAAATAACGTAAGCAGCTGCCATCAAACAACTTATAGATTTCTGACAAATTCCCCAGTTCGACTCAAATCGGCTCGCCAAATTGCCGACAGCCCGCTGCAGACCAAAGCGAAAAGATAATCCCGCTTCGGCCTACCGGTCTTCAATAACTCAGTCAACTATCTTTGACGCAATATTCGACTCAATCGTGACAACCGGATCGGACGATCTACCGAGTGGGATAGGTAGACATGCAGCCCGGAACGCCGCCTCGCGCACCGGACACTGACCTCCCCTGCTGCAATCGTCAAGCTGCCTCGAAAAGCCACTGCCGCCGCCCTTGAGATAACGTGGTGCGCACTGACCTAATTCGCTCATTTCACTCGATTCTTGGACTAACTCATGCCAGCCAAAGACGCTCACGCGGTGCGGATTTTCACCCTCTTAACAGTTATAGCTTCCACGCTATCCCTCTATTGGCCAAACCTGGCACCCGCCGCAGTACCAAACAATACGCCGCCCGTTGACCTCACTCCGAACATCGCCGCGGGCGACTTGCAGCAGGTGAAACTGCTGTTCGAACTGGACGGGAAATTGACTCTCAAGGCCGAATCGGCCGGACCCATCACCACACCCGTGAAGGTTAAGGCTCAGCTGGTCTACGACGAAAAGACGCTGGCAGCGGCCGCGCCCCCGAAAACCACTTGGTCGCCGTCGGCGGTGCGTTACTACGAGACCGCGCAGGCCACCATCACGTTCGCCGAAGGGACTGTGCAACCGACGCTCCGCAGCGATCGACGAATCGTGGCGGTGTCCTCGGCCTCGGCCGACGATGTCGTTCTCTACTCTCCCCTGGGACCGTTGGACCGCGACGAACTCGATCTGATCAACACACCGGCGAATAGCACCCTGCTGGATGGACTGCTCCCCCGGCGAACCGTGTCGGTGGGAGAGACCTGGAAAGTATCGCCCGAACTGCTGACCGCGCTACTTGGCCTGGATCGCGTGAACAGCCAGAGTGTGACGTGCAAATTGGAACGTGTCGAACGCAATGCGGCCGTTGTTCATGCTACGGGACCAGTCAGTGGCGCCAGTGGCGGCGTATCGAGCGAAATGACCGTCGCGGCGAAATTCACCTTCGACCTGACACGCAAGCGAATCAACTGGTTCGCCATGTCGATCAAGGAGAAACGAGCGGTCGGCCACGCTCAACCGGGCATCGAAGCGACAGCGCGAATTCAGATGTCCCTGGCCGCCCGGACTACGGTTCCAACCCTTCATGCGGACGTGCTGGGTGACTTGAATCTGACTGCCGATACCGCTTCGCGTCTGCTGGAATTTCGTTCGCCCAGCGGCGGCTTTGAGCTGTTGTTGGACCGTACCTGGCACGTCATGATCGAACGGCAGGATGTCAGCATCCTGCGACTGGTAGACCGCGGTGACTTGCTCGCCCAGTGCAATATTTCCGCGCTGCCGCCCATCGATGAGGGAGAACAATTCACGATCATCGACTTCCAGGAGGATGTGAAACGGGCGCTGGACGCGAATTTCGGCGAGTTCGTGGCGGCCTCCGAATCGTTGACCGACGGCGGACTGCATGTGATGCGAGTCGTCGCCACGGGCACGATCTCGGATCTTGCCATCGAGTGGGCCTACTATCACTTGAGTGACGACCAAGGCCGCCGGGCCTCCTGCGTCTTCACGTACGAATCGGAACTGGCTGACCGTTTCGCGGCCGCTGATCAAGCCGTGACGAGTTCGTTTCGGTTCGTCGATCCGCCCCCGACGAAGGACGCCGAGTCCAAATAGGCCAGCCCCCCTGCCGCTTCCCGACCCCGGCAGTCCTGTCGCCCGCAACGCAGAGCGTTGCGAGCAGTCCGGTACTGCAGTCGCCAGTGGGGCCGTGAGGACGCGGCTCTGGCCAACGTGCAAAGCCCAGCTCACCCCCACTTCGCGCCGCTAATCGCCAAAGGTGGGGTGCGGCCAATTTACAGCAGCAGTGCCGGTGCCTGCGCTTGAAGGCCATAACCGGCCGCGAGCATCTTCGCGTGGGCGCGGCAGTTGCCGGGTTGGTCAACCCAGGCCAAAATAAAAAAATAACTGTGGGCCATAATAACCTGTGTGATTCGTCCTTGGGACGGTGATGGCGCCGGAATGCTGGCGTGATCGGGTCAGCAGTGCCGCTGGGCTGCCGACTGTAACTCGGTCTTCCGCCGGGTGCGCCGGACGAGGCCATGGCTAGTTGGCCCGAATAGTGGGATTACAGCGACCTTTTGGGTTGCCTTTTGTCCTTCCGGGAGCATCGGATGCTTGATTCTGGGAAAACTGGGCAACTATACTAAAGATCCGGCCCATCTTGAACTGGTTCATCTCGGGCAAACGTCCTCCCTCTAACGAAGAGTCGGGATAACTTCATGGTCTGGCGATTGGCTTCATGGTCTCTTGTGCTCGCGGCCTTAGTTGGCACGGTCGGAGCGGTTTCGGCCCAGTCCCGGTTGTACGCGCCTGGTGTACTGACAGTGATCCCGCCGGATCCGCAGTACGAGGAGACTTTTTCGGGTCCACTGGAAATCGTGGAAATCGCCAAGGGCCTGCCGGAGACGAACTGGGAGCCGAACTACGCTGCCAAGAGCCAGACGGTCTTCGAGATGTCGAAACTGGTAGTGCTGCGTCGCGAAATCTGGAATCTGGAGTTCGCTTTCAAGCCGCTCAGGATGATCTATGTGGACGTGCCGCAAGCCAGTGGCAAGATGCAGCGGAAGCTGGTCTGGTATCTGGTGTACCGCGTGCGCTACTTGGGTGGCGATATGACACCTGAGGCCTCCACGGACGAATGGGGCCGCACGACGTTCACGGAGTCACCGGTGGCTCGTGAGGGTCGCTATTTCTTTCCGCAGTTCATGCTCGAAAGTCATGACTTTTCGAAAATGTACTTGGACCGGATCATTCCCGCGGCGAAACAACCAATCCAGGATCGCGAAGTTCAGGGAGCGGAATTATTAAACAGCGTCGAGATCGGTCGCAACCCGATTCCGTTGAGCACCGCCGACGATCCGCAGGAGGTCTGGGGAGTGGCCACGTGGGAAGACATTGACCCGCGCATCGATTTCTTTTCGGTTCTCGTAAAGGGACTGACCAACGCCTACAAACCGGTCGATTTGCCGGAGGTTTACCAACCCGGCGAAGAGCCTGGGACGGGCCGCGAGATCCTTTCCAAAGCCCTCCGCATCAACTTCTGGCGACCGGGCGACACGATCGACGAATTCGAGGACCAGATCTACTACGGGGTCCCCTATTCTCCGGACGCCGTGCGGCAATATGAGATTCTCAGCGCTTTTGGCCTGAAGGAACGGCTTGATTACCTGTGGGTTTATCGCTAAAAGTAAGGGTTTCCCTCCAGGACAACCAGGACTTGATTGACGAGGAACCCCATCAATGGCCCATAAGAAAGGTCAAGGTTCGAGCCGAAACGGCCGGGATTCGAACGCGCAGCGGCTCGGCGTGAAGCGATTCGGCGGACAGAAGGTGCGGGCCGGACATATCCTGGTGCGCCAGGTCGGCAACAAATTCCATCCCGGCGCCAATGTAGGGCAGGGCAAGGACTTCACGCTCTTTGCATTGACCGACGGGGTCGTCATGTTCGACCGCAAAGGACGTCGCATAAACATCTTAGCGAACTGACCGCGGTGCCCTGTCGAAAGCAGCGACAGGCGTCTGAGCGACAAGCGTCAAGGGACGTTCCCGGTCGGGGGCTGTCCCTTTTTGCATGACGCACAAGGGCTGTGCCGCGTTGAGACCAGGCGGGAGCCGTGGCTGCGGCCACCGACAGCGCTGCGCTGGTTTGTCTGCGAATGGCCGCACCCGGGCCTGCCAGTTGGCACGCCGTATCAGCCCACTCACTACAAGGCGTCATTCCCACGATGTTTGTTGATCGAGTACAGATCGAGGTTATTGCGGGCCGCGGCGGCAACGGTTGCCTCAGCTTCCGTCGAGAGCGGTACGTCCCCAGGGGAGGTCCTGACGGCGGTGACGGAGGCCACGGCGGCAGCGTGATCATGCTGGCCCAAGAGGGGGTCGACAGTCTCGCCCCGCTGGCTCATCACCGGACCTGGCGGGCCCCGAACGGGCGCCACGGGAGCGGTGCCAATCGTCACGGACGCGCCGGGAAGGAACTGGTGATTCACGTCCCCGTGGGCACCGTCGTGATGGACGCTCAAGAGCATTTCGTCATGCGGGATATGGTCCGCTCGGGCGATCAATTCGTCGCGGCGCGGGGAGGCAAAGGGGGCAAGGGAAACACGCATTTCAAGTCGGCCACGAATCAGGCCCCGCGCGAACACTCGCTGGGCGAGGACGGTGAGCGGCGGACCCTGACCTTGGAGCTCAAGGTGATCGCGGATGTCGGCTTAATTGGCAAGCCGAACGCGGGAAAGAGCACGCTCTTGAGCCGCTTGTCCAGCGCCCGGCCGGAAATCGCCGACTATCCGTTCACGACGAAGGTGCCCCATTTGGGGCGCGTGCGGATCGATTACGATCGCACGTTCGTATTGGCAGACATCCCCGGACTGATCGAAGGGGCGCACGCCGGAGTCGGCTTGGGGCACGAATTCCTCCGCCACGTGGAGCGCGCCGGGATCCTCGTGCACCTGGTGGAACCGACCCCCATGGACGGTTCCGACCCGGTTGCCAACTACCGCGCCATACGCGCCGAGCTGACACTGCACAAACAGTCCTTGGGCCAGCGTCCCGAGATCGTGGTGATCACGAAAGCGGAGTTGCCGGGTGCCGAAGAAGTCCGGCAACAGATCCAGCAGGAAGTGCCTGGTCATGTGCTGTTGATCTCGGCCGTCACGGGACACGGCCTCAATCACCTCATTCACGCGATTGCGGCACTGCTTCTGCAGACTGCCAACGAGCCGGCACCAGCGGGGCCGTCCGGGATCGGCTTGGTTCCCAGTCAACTCGATTCTCATGACGCATAAACGATCCTGCCACCTGATCGCCGCGGATATCGGCAATAGCGCCGTCAAACTCGGCCGTTTTCGCATTTCGACCGATGACGAGCCGGTAGCGGCGCAGGTGGATCTCCAGCTCGACGGCGTCTATCCCACCGTGGTCGACGGTCAGGATATCCGCGCGCTCGATACAGCCGCTCTCCCCCCCAAACGTCTCGAGGCCCTGCTGGTCCAATTGCCGGCCACGGCTCATCGCTGGTACGCCGTCAGCGTGAATCGCCAAATGCAGGCTCAATTTTCGGCCTGGCTCCGGCGGCGGCGTCCCCAGGACGAGTACGTCTTACTGCGCGGCGAACAGTTCCCGCTGGAGATTGACGTGCGCGCCCCGGAGTGTGTCGGCACCGATCGGCTGGCGGCCGCCGTGGCAGCCAACAAACTACGTTCCCCCCAACTCCCCGCGATTGTTGTGGACGCCGGCACCGCCATTACCGTGGACGTCGTCACAAGCGACGGTGTGTTTCGCGGCGGAGCGATCCTGCCCGGCATCCAGACGGCGGCTGCCGCACTGGCCCATGCTACCGACGCGTTGCCGCTGGTGGAACATTCCGATCTGTCGGCCGCACCAGCGCCGATTGGCAAGTCCACTC
Organism: uncultured Planctomycetota bacterium; assembly: GCA_963802295.1. Classification (GTDB taxonomy): domain Bacteria; phylum Planctomycetota; class Planctomycetia; order Pirellulales; family Pirellulaceae; genus JAJRVM01. The sequence continues at coordinate 1,121,394 of CAWDIM010000029.1, forward strand.
AAGAGGCCATCCGGAGCGGAATCGTGTGGGGCTGTGTCGGCGCCATTCGAGAACTCATCACGCAGATGAGTGCGACGTTGACCGATGCGCCCGAGATTTTCTGCACCGGCGGCGACGGCATGCATCTGGCCCGACTGATCGGCCGCGAAATCAAGTTCGACCCCAACCTTGTCTTACGAGGTATTGCACTGACCGGGTTTCGCCAGTTGTCCGGCCATCGCTGAAAGCCGGCAAATGCCTGGTCACAGCGAGCCTTCGTGCACGGTTCTGAAAAATTGGAGGAACGGAGAAAAGGAGGAACGGAGAAAAGGAGGAGGGGAGAAAGCTCCGAGGCCGTTCGAACGAGAGCAGCCTGTGCGCGGTACGCGATCGTCACCTTCCCGAACTGTAATCTCACCTTCCTCCCTTCCTCCCTTCCTCCCCTCCTCCCTTCCTCCCTCCTCCTTCCCTTCCTCCCTTCCTCCCTTCCTCCCTCCCTTTGGCGTATCTTCTAAAACGTCCCCCGAGAATACGAATCTCGCATCTCAGGTACGTCTTTGGCTGCGGCCGCCGGCCGCAATGGGAGTAAGATGGCAACGAACCCGCTGGCGACGTCGCCACACGCCTGTCAAGTCGCCGTGGTGACACCACCGGGTCGCGGCGCCGTGGCCGGCATCATGGTGAGCGGGTCGCACGCCAGGCAGATCGTTGGGCGTCTGTTTGTGTCGGCTGCGCGGCGGCCGCTGGAGGAATTCCCCTCGAACCGCATCATCGTCGGTCGCTGGCAGTCGGCGGGCAATCTTGCCGAGGGAACACCGGGCGAAGAACTGGTGGTATCCTGCCGCGATGAAGCGCATGTCGAGGTGCATTGCCACGGGGGAGCGGCTGCGGTGCATTCCATCGTTCAATCGCTTGTGGTCGAGGGTTGCCAATGCGTGCCCGCCGCCGAGTGGTTGCGGCAGTGCGAGCCCGATTGGATCGTGGCCGACGCTCGGCTGGCACTGGCCCAGGCACGTACCGCGCGAGTCGCCGCGATCTTGCTCGACCAATACCGAGGCGCCTTTTCGCAAGCGGCGGGCCAGGCTCTGCAGCAACTCGCGGCGGGTCTGCCAGACGCCGCGATTCGGCAACTGCAGGAACTGCTCGATTGGTCACTGTTCGGAGAGCGGTTGATCCGTCCCTGGAAGATCGTATTGGCTGGCCGGACCAACGTGGGAAAGAGCAGCCTGATCAATGCGTTGCTCGGCTATCAGCGGGCTCTCGTCTGCCACGAAGCGGGTACGACCCGCGACATTCTCACCGACATGACCGCCATGGCCGGCTGGCCCGTCGAATTGACGGATACGGCGGGCCTGCGGACCGCTGAAACAGCGATTGAATTCGAGGGAATTCGGCGGGCGGGCCAACACGCCGCCGCAGCCGATCTGCTGCTGATCGTGACCGATGCCTCGCAACCCTGGCCAGACGAAGACCACCCCTGGGCCAGTCAGATTCGCCCCGGGACGCTGCTCGTTCATAACAAAATCGACTTGGTGACAGCGACTCTCGCCGATCGCCCGCCCGGCATCCTGACCAGCGCCCTATCCGGCGCGGGCATTGCCGAGTTGATCGAGGCGATTGCCCATTGCCTCGTGCCACGCGTGCCCCCACCAGGCACTCCGCTACCGTTCTTGCCGCGGCACACCGCGGCCCTCACTCAGGCGATCGATGCTATCGGTGCCGGTGATTGCTCGTTGGCTCAGTGCATGTTGCGTCAGTTGCTAGGGCCTTGTTCACACAGCTAGATCGGATCGCCACGCAATCCGCCGCGACCTGGACCAGCGGGTATCCACGTTCCATCCGTTGCCCGGCGGCCGCTGACATGACACACTGACCCATGGCCTCCGCCGTTGTTGGGTGCGGCATACGCTACCCGGGAGAGATGTCAGCATGATGAATCCGTCTTTTGATGACCTTACCGATATCTACGAGGGCATCGTGGACTGGCCTCAGAGGTTGGCTCGCGAGACGCCTTTCTTTCGCGAGCTGTTCAGTTCGTACGGGGTCCAGTCGCTGGTGGACGTAGCCTGTGGCACGGGCCATCATGCCGCGTTGTTCCATTCTTGGGGACTGAACGTGGAAGGATCCGATCTTAGTCCGACGATGATCCAGCGGGCGTGTCGAGCGTTTGGCGAGCCGACGGGGCTGAGCGTGGCGCGTGAGGTCCTTTGATGAGCCGGTGCCCGTCGAGCGGCCCGCGGACGCGGCCATCTGTATCGGCAATTCACTGGCCCTGGCACCCGATCACGCGACGGCGCGGGCGCGATCCTGGAAATGGCAAGGGCTGTGCAGCAGGGTGGAATCCTGGTTCTGCAACTTGCCAACCTGTGGGCGCTCCCCAACGGACCGTGTGTCTGGCAGAAGAGTCGCCACCTGGCAACCCCCGACGGAGAGACGATCGTCGTCAAAGGGATCCATCGCTGCGGCTCGCAAGGATTCGTCAACCTGATCGTGGTGCCACTGGCCAGGCCAGCCGAATTCGTCAGTCAATCACTCCCCTTGCTGGGATTCACGGCAGCACAGCTCACCAGCTGGCTCAGCGACGCGGGCGCCGGCCTGGTGCAGTGTTTCGGCAGTTATCAACGCACGCCGTATGATGCATCCACCAGCGTGGACCTGATCGTCGTTGCTCAGAAACCCCATGACGCGTGAACCGGTCGGCAGGCCAGCCGGCATCGCGCCAGTCCGGCGGTCCCCAAGGGGCACGGCGGGACTTGCTTGTCGCACGCACATCTCCTACATTCGATTCAGTTTACTGCCCTGCCGCCGCCACCGTACCCAGCCAGCTGGCCTGACCCGTAGACCGCCGCGAACATTCACCATCGAGTCTTTGTCGGTGTGATCTGCGCGCCGTGCATGCATGTTAATACGAAATTCGAAGCACAGAATAAGGGAGAAAAGGAGAACGGGAGAACGGGAGAAAGGGAGAACGGAGGACGCGGTAGCATGCCCAGTAGTGAGCATCTGCTGGCGGCCCATGACTGTGGTTTGGCCGGCAGCGGAGGTTTTTTCTCTTGAGTTTTGTCTTTCGAATTTGTTTAGGATTTCGATATTAGGATTTCGAATTTTCTGGTTAGTGGTGGCCAGTGGCCGCTTTAGAGTGACGGGTGTGCAGCCCGTGGATCATGCAGAGTGTCACATGCCGGTTTCCGCTCTTCGATCAGCGCCAACGAGGAGGTAACAGAACATGTCCAAGCAACCATCACGCCGCCAGTTCTTTCATGAGGCGGGGAGCGCCATCGCGTTGATAGGAGCCGCGTCCTGGGGTTTTGCGCAGAGGGAAAGCCATGCTCAGACGGACAGCCAAGAGCAGCCACGCAAGGTCACGGTGGCGGCCCACCCCTGGGTCTATGCGGCGACCATGCCCAACCACGACATTACACCGGCGTTGGACAGTATCTTTGCCGACATGAAGTACGCGGGGATGGATGCCATTGAGCTGATGCACACGGCCCTTTATGGCGACGATGCGGTGCCGCGAATCGGCGAGCTTTCTCAGAAGCATCAGCTGAGCGTGTTGGGAACATCTTTTGGCGCGGACCTGTGGGATCGGCAACAACAGGGCAAGATTCTCGAAGATGCCGAACGAGTGGTGACTCGGCTGGCAAAACTGGGGGGCCGGACACTGGGAACTTCCGTTGGCGATACGGGTGGCAGCAAGACACCGGAACAACTCGAAGTGCAAGCCGACACACTGCGGCGGGTCCGCCGCCTGTGCGAGGCCAACGGGGTCGTGTTGAACTTGCACAACCACACGTATGAAGTCCGGGACGGCATGCACGACTTGAAGGGTACCTTGCAGCGAATTCCCGATATCAAGCTTGGTCCCGATCTCGATTGGTTGGTCCAGGCGGGGGTCAATCCCGTGGAATTTCTCTTGCAGTATGGTGACCGCATTGTATTGCTGCATCTCCGCGATCAGAAGGAAGACAAGAGCTGGGTCGAGGCGATGGGAGAGGGGAGCATGGATTACGACGCGATTGGCCACGCACTGAAGAAGATCCAGTTTACCGGCGACGCGGTCATCGAACTGGCACATCCCAAGGGACTTGTACTGACGCGTCCTGTGCGCGACAGCCTGAAAATCAGTCGGCAGTTTGTCCGCGACAAACTCGGGTATTGACCCGAGCACTCACCAGCTCAGGTGGACGCAGTCCTGGCGGCAAGATAAGGAGAGGACAGGGACGGGCTGCTCAAAATCGGCCTTTCGGCGTAAGTGCAATCTCAGGTCGAGTTTGTTCGGTCAGCCAACACGTCTCGGGCGGGTCGTCGACAAGATTGCAGGGAGGGGGCAAGTTTTTCGCGAGCCCATTGCGTGATGGCCTTGGTGGGGAGTGCGGCAGCGGTTTTGTTCCAAACAGCCTGAGGCGGCGGCGGCGCGACCTCTCGCAGCCAACTGCTGCATGCCGAACTTGCGGGCCGTCAGATCCCCAATCCCCACCATCGCGTCTTCGATATCATGGATGTTCTGGGGCCGCCCGCCCACATCCTCGGCCGCCTCCTCAGCTCAGCAGCTCTGCCACCAGTTCTTTCCCACGCTCTGGCACGGTCCTGCTTCTTGCCATCCTTGGCTCCCTTGCCTGCTTGAGACTCCGCACCCCAAACCAGACTCCCAGTCACCCTCCATTTGTTAACACCAACCCCCTGCCACGGCGCAGAGTGCGACTGGCACGCGATTCTCAGATCCCGGAAGAATTCCTCTGGACGTGACTGGACGAAGCTGGCTATGATGTCCCGCCATTGTCTGATGGGGCAGTTGCGTACGGGCACGACGCCGGTGCGGCTTCAGTGTTCAGGAGGAGCACGTCATGGGACAAAACCGTTCCACTCTTGGCTTTCGACACACGATCTGCCATCGCGTGTCCGTCGGTTTCGTATGGGCACTCGGTGCCAGTCTGTTCGTGTCGACTGCCGTGTGGGGCCAGGAGTCCGACTCCACTCCATCCATCCCCGAAGAGCTCAAGGCGCTGCCGGCTCCGGCCAAGTTGATCCCGGTGGAGGAGGCGCCGTCTTCACCGGGCCAGAGCGTTGTCGCCCCCGTCTCGGCTCCACCCGTGCGATTGGCCCCGGAGCCATTGCCGCTGCACGCAAAAAAGGCGAAGCAGATCACCAATTCTGTCGACGGCATCCGGCCGGCGAGTTTCAAGGATTTGACCCCTGGCGAATCGACTCGGCAGGATGTCCTGGCGAAGTTGGGCGAGCCGCAAGAGACGACTGCCAGCGAGACGGACGAGAAACTGGTATTCGCGGTGGGCCCCTTCCCGTCGGTGCAGATCACGCTGGTCGACAATCTTGTCACGTCGATCGTGATTCACCTGGCATCTCCCAGTGCGCGTGCGGACGTGATCAAGGAACTGAAGCTGGAAGAGTTCCGACCGGTCGAGATCCAGGACGACGCGGGGCGGCCGTTGGGGGAAGTGTACCCAGAGCGAGCCTTGATGTTTGCCTACGACGGCGCAACGGGCGAGGGTCAGGAGCGGAAGGTGGGACAGGTGGTTTTGGAGCGAATCTCGGTCGAACCCTTCCTGCTCCGCGTACAACAGCTGCCGGCCGATCAGATCACGAAACGATTGAGTGACCTGCACACGGTGGAGCAACTGCTGCCCAGCGACGCCGAGGCATTTGCCATGGCGGCCCGTCTGGATGAACAATGCGGCCGGGTCACCGCCGCCTTGGATGCCGCCAGCCGAGCCGTGGCACTGGACGCGAAGAAGGCTGAATACCGCATCGTGCTGGCCGACGCCCAGCGTCAGCTGGGACAACACAAGGAGGCCGTAGAAACCTTGTTGACCGCCTTGCAGGACGACAGCCTGTCGTCGCTCGACCAAGCGGAGGCTCGTTGCATTCACGGTCGCATCCTGGCAGCCGCCCCGAATTACGACTACAAGCAGGCCATGCAGGAGACTGTGGCGGCGATCAAGTTGGCCGCGGCCCAAACCAGTCACGAGCAGAAGGACACCCGCTGGCGCGCGCGGCAGCTACTGATCCGCGCCGAATTGTCGCTGGCCGAGATACTCGCCTACGGCCCCTGGAAACAGAAGAACCAGGTCGTCCCACAATGGCTGGCCAGTGCCGAGAAGGCGGCGAACGAACACATCGACAAGGACGGAGCGTCACGCGAGGTCTTATTGAGCGTGTACAGCACGTCACTCCACTGCCTGCTGGTATTGGAAGGACAAGGGTCCCCCGACAAGATTGCGGATGCGGCGATTCAACTGGGCCGAGACTTGATCGCGCAATCCGACGACGAGGACTTCCAGTCGCTGGTGGAATGGCGTCTCGGAACGGGGCTCTGGTACGCCGCGCAAGTCCTGCAGAATCAAGGCCTGCTCGACGAATCGCTGCAATTGGCCAACAATGCCGAGGCCTTGCTGACCGCTGCCAGCCACTTCCGCGAGGAGTCCGCCGAGACAACACACCACCTGGCACAACTGCATTTCCTGATGGGTGCGATTCACGCCATCCACAAGGGCGATCACGCCGCGGCCACCAGTTGGTATGACAAGGCGATGCCGCAACTGGCCGATCCCTATCCCGACAGCCTGCTCGACGAACGGGGACTGCTCGGCGAACGACTGGTCAGCGTGGGCATCTCGCTGTGGGAGTCGGGGCGGAAGAACCAGGCGGTCTCTGTCACGGAGGAAGGACTGGCGCTGATCAGCAAAGCGGTCAAGAATGGCTCGTTCAAGAAAGCCGCACTGGCGGTCCCGTACCAGAATCTTGCGGAGATGCACCGCGAGCTGGGCAACGAGAAGCAGGCGGACTTGATGGCGAAGAAAGCGGCCGAATACGAACCACCTGCCTCGAACCCGCAGAAACGCCGGTAGTGCGGAACGGGAAGCGATCATCTTGCTGGGGAAACTGCTCGCTCTGTTCGTGCTCGTGCCGCTGGCCGAGTTGACGCTGCTGCTACTGCTCGCACGGCAGACGGGTCTCTGGACGGCGCTGGCGACGGTCGTGGGAACCGGGGTGGCGGGCACTCTCCTGGCCCGCTCGCAGGGCTTGAAGACGCTGCGCGGCATTCAGCGAGAGCTGAGCGAAGGAAAGATCCCCACCGACCGTCTGCTCGACGCCGCCATGATCTTTTGCGCGGGCGCCTTGCTCCTCACCCCGGGATTATTGACCGACGCCTTCGGCCTGTCGCTCTTGATCCCCGTATTTCGCCGCCGATATCGCCAGATACTCCGCCAGTGGATCAGCCGTCACTTTCACGTCGGTCCGTTCGCATCAACGGGCACCGCGGAGCGTTCGGAGATCATCGATTCCTATGTGGTGGATGCCACACCCGGCCACGACAAGCCACCCGGCAACCGCGGCGATCGTCCCGGCGACTGAGACGATAACGTGGCGAAAAATCCACCTTGCGATACTTCATGGTTTGAGGTATCTCTCGCACGCACTCGCTCACCGTCACACTGCTTCGCGATCCCGCGACGGAGGACCTGCGCGAGGCGACTCGGCAGGCATCGCGACCAGATCCCCGTGGGCCGCCAGGCAATTTCGTGCGGGATCGATCCCGCACGGCGACCGAGATCGGACAGTCGACGCGTCGAGCGGTCCCACCGAGGCCGCACAAGGGAACGCGAAAAGACTCAAGTGGGCGAGTCACATAACCGATCTATACCTCAAAGTTCAAGGTATTTTTCCAGGGAGTGGAAGTCATGCCCCGCAAACGTACGAATCCGGATTTCCTCAATGGCGTCCCGGAACTTCTGATTCTCAAACTGCTCGCCCGCCGGCCGATGCACGGCTATGACCTCGTGCAATCGATCGCCGGTCATTCGGGCGGCCAGCTCGAGTTTGGCGAAGGGTGTGTTTATCCGTTGCTTCATCGCCTGGAACTCGAGGGAGCGTTGGTCAGCGAGCGAGAAAAGGTGGGGGGTCGTAGCCGCGTGGTGTACCGGGTTTCCACCGCGGGAAGACAGCGACTGGAAGATTCGACCAGTCGTTGGCAGTCGATCGTCGACGCCGTGCAATTGGTGTTGCAGGGAGGTATGCATGGGCACGCCAAACTGGCTTGACCAAGTCGAACGTCAGCTGATGAAAGCGAGTGTGTCGGTCGCCTACAGAACTCGTCTCCTGGACGAACTGCGCGACCATATCGAAGACCTCTGTTGCGAAGAAAGGAATCACGCAATGAGCGCCGAAGCCATGAATAGCGACTATCTGGAAAAGCGATTGGGCAAGCCACTGGAGGTGGCCACCGCGGCAGCGAATGCTACCCGGGCTCAGTTCGCGCTGCGTCACCCCATCGTGACATTCCTGTTGCTGCCAGTGCCGCTGCTCCTGTTGCTGTGGGTCGCCTACACCATGGGATTGGCAGGCATTCTCAGCCTGTTCCGCTCCTACCAAGACGCCAACTGGGCGGAGCCGGCCGCCAGTATTCTGATTTACAGCCTGGCGTATGTGCCGGCCATCGTGCTGACGCTGATCATCGCCTGGGTGGCCCACCGCAGTCGGGCCAGATTAACCTGGTGGCTCACCGCCTCGGCGCTCGTGGCCTTCGTCTCGGGCCTGCTGATGGTCACTTTCAATATGCCCACGACCCCCGGTACGGGAAAGTTGACCGTCGGCTTGGGATTCCCACCCGACTTGTCCCGCTGGCCGCAGATCATCGTCCCCTTGGCCGTCGCGATGGCGATCGCGTTGCACGTGTCGTTCAAACAGCGAGCCGACAAGGTAACGGCGGCAATGTAGTGCGGACGAGCAACTGTTGGCGATTTTGCATGGCGGCAGAGGTCTCGGCGCGGCAGCTCGCTGGCCGCGACACACTTCCGACCAGCCACCAAATCGAAGCCGAAAACAAACAGCGCCCTGCGCAAACCGCCAACGGTTTATGCAGGGCGTGGCATTTTGTCGGAGGGATCATCGTCAGTATTTAAAGTGTCAGGCGCGCCTGCCGCGCCCCACCGATTTCACGCCGGACAAGCCGCTTGGTGGGCCCAGTCCGCAGGGGCCCAGTCAGTAGGGGCCCAGTCAGTAGGGGCCCAGTCAACCGCTCCCTGCAGCAGACGCTCTTATCAGCGGACAAGGGGCATTCTGGTGCGAAAGGACCGGCTACCTGGAACGCTCCACTGACAGTACGAGGTCTTTGTCTTTGTCTTTGTCTTTGTCCTTGGGATTGTCTTTGTCCTTGGGATTGTCCTTATCTTTGTCCTTGGCGTTATCTGAATCGCGTTCGTCGTCCTGCTCGCCAACTTCGCCTTGCTCGCTGTCTTTCCTTTCCTCGGAGACGGAATCGTCCGCCTTCCGACCACGACTGGGACGGCGGGACACCTTATCCGCCGCGTCCTTGCCACTCAGTCGTTTGGCCGCCGTAATGGTCATCTGCTGGCCTTCGGCCTGCCCGAGGCGACCGGGAATGTAACGGGCGGTGAGCTCCACCTTGTCTTCCGGTTGGACCCAATTCACATCATGCACTTCCACGGACACTGCGGCTTCGTCGGACAACTCGGCGCGCACCGGAACCCCCCCGGCGGCGATCCGCAATCTACCCTCCTTGTTCTCGGTCAGTCGGCCGATGATCAGGCACGGCGTTTCCACCGGCTCGCTGCCGGCTCGCTTCTTTTTCCCCTCACCCTTTTCGCCGCCGAAGAGGTCATTGCGCTGATCGAGTTGATCGTCGGGGAAGATGCCCATCCCCACATTCGGGCGCACCGTCGCCACGGTTAAGGCAGTGATCGGTTCTTTGAGTGTGATCTCTTTCTTTCGTTTTTCGACCGCCACAGTGGCGTTGAAACGCACGGTCATACCGGGGCGCAGCCAATCTGTCGTGGCGGTGGCGTGGAACACGAGGTTCTCAAAATCGGTCGGCAACGACACCAGCCATTCCCGTCCGTCCTCAGTGACCACGCGGAGCATCTGCGGAGACACCCCTTTGATTGTCGCCGTGGACTGGAGCGTTTCCATCGGCACTTGCGGACCGCGTCCCGGACCGCGTCTCTGACCGAACGCCGTTGGGGGGCTGAACAAAGCAGCCAACAACAGAGCGATGATAATCGAGGGTACGCGCATCGCAACGTGCTCCGCAAATAGGCAACATCTTGGGTAGGCGACATCTCGGGAAAACGACGACGTCCTTCCCGTGTCGGCAAGGCCACCAACCGCGTCCTGGTCATCACTGCCTCCGGTGCGTTCCCGCCAGTCGCGACGGAAAACCGACTCCCCCACGGCACATCAGACAACAAGGGACGCGCTGCCTTTGTCAGCATACCGGTCGGCCCGCGGAAAATCCATGAAGTCCGGTGATTTCTGACCAGTGCGCAATTGGTGGGAAGCCAGCTCGCCAGACTCGGCCAGCTCGTCCGCCGGGCTACGTGTCGCGGAGGAGGACCCATTGTGGCGGGGGCTCAGCAGGCCATGGCGGCCCGGGGGGCGAATATCGCCGCTGGCCGAGGCCCGCCAAGAGAGGAATTGCCACATCTCGCAGGTTGTCACTTTCACTGCCGCCCGTAACAATGCGGTGGTCGCGGAGACATTGTTCCTCTTTTAGCAGCGAGCGGTTCAGATGGCCGGTAAGAGTCAACGAATGACCGTCCCGAAATTCACCGCCTTGAAAGGCGAAGGGCGGAAGATCAGCATGCTGACAGCGTACGATTTCCCGTTTGCGACCCTCGTGGACGAGGCAGGAGTCGATGCGGTGTTGGTGGGCGACAGTCTATCGATGGTCGTCCAAGGCCACGAGAACACGCTGCATGTCACACTCGACCAGCTCATTTACCACGCGGAGATCGTCGGACGCGCAGTGCAGCGGGCGCTGGTGGTGGCGGACATGCCATTCCCCACCTTTCAGATCTCGCGCAGCACGGCGATCGCCAATGCCGCTCGCATCCTGCAGGAGACACGTTGCCAGGCCATCAAGCTGGAGGGTGGGACCGAACAGGCCGACACGATTGCGGCCTTGGTGGGGGCCGGCATTCCGGTGATGGGCCACGTTGGCCTGCGGCCGCAGACGGTCCACCAGATGGGTGGGTACAAAATGCAGCGCGACGCCGCCAAATTGCTGGCCGACGCCCGGGCGGCCGAAACGGCCGGCGCCTTTGCCATTGTGCTCGAGTGCATTCCCGCCGACATCGCGGGCCAGATCACCACCACGCTGAGTATTCCCACGATCGGCATTGGCGCGGGCCATGATTGCGACGGCCAAGTGTTGGTATTGCACGATCTGCTCGGCATGACCACCGGATACGTACCCCGATTCGTGCGACGGTACGCCGACCTGGGCAACATCGTGAAGGACGCCGTCGGGCGATACTGCCGCGACGTGGCGGACGGGGTCTTTCCCGGTTCGGATGAAACGCTGTCCTAGCTGGAAGGGCGAGACTGCTCATGAACCGATTATCGCACGAGACCAGTCCCTATCTATTGCAGCATCAACACAACCCTGTCGACTGGTGCCCGTGGGACGCAGCAGCCTTGGCGCGCGCCAAAGCGGAGGACAAACCGATCTTTCTCTCCATCGGGTATGCGGCCTGCCACTGGTGCCATGTGATGGAGCACGAGAGTTTCGAAGACCCGCGGATCGCGGCGCTGCTGAATCAGCATTTCGTCTGCATCAAGGTGGATCGTGAAGAGCGTCCCGACCTGGATCACATCTACATGCAGGCGGTGCAGCTGATCGCCGGGCGCGGCGGGTGGCCGCTGAGTGTCTTTCTCACGCCCGACCTGCAGCCGTTTTATGGTGGCACCTACTGGCCTCCTGCCGCGCGCATGGGGATGCCCGGTTTCGACGAAGTACTACTGGCGGTCGCGGATGCGTGGCTGAACCGCCGTGGCCTGGCGGTTCAGCAGGCGATGCAACTGACGACGGCCGTGGCCAGTGCGGGCCACGAGGCAAACATGCGGGCAGCTGAGTCCGAGCGATGGCGGCCCTCGGCACAAGTGCTGGAGGGGGCGAAGGCGCGGCTGTCGGATTCTTTTGACCCGGTGCATGGAGGTTTCTCCTCGGCACCGAAGTTCCCGCGGCCCATCGAACTGCAGCTGCTGCTGAGGATATGGCAACGCGATCGCAGCGCGCAGGTGGCCGACATGGTATCGTTGACGCTCGACAAGATGGCCGCGGGCGGCATGTACGATCATCTGGGAGGCGGATTCGCGCGCTACAGCGTCGACGACCGTTGGCTGGTCCCGCACTTCGAAAAAATGCTCTACGACAATGCACTCCTGGCGGATGCCTACCTGGACGGGTATCTCGTGAGCAAGAATCCGCAGTTCCGGCAGACCGTCATCGAAACACTCGACTACATCCTGCGCGACATGCTCGATGCGGAGGGTGGTTTCCATGGCACCGAAGACGCGGACAGCGAAGGCGAGGAAGGGAAATTCTATGTCTGGTCCGCCCACGATATCATGCAGGAACTCGGTCGCCACGCCGGGGGACGATTCTGCCACGTCTATGGCGTAACGCCGGCAGGGAACTTCGAAGGGAAGAACATCCTGCATCGGCAACGCCCGATCGAGCAGGCGGCCGCTCAGTGGAGTATGGACCCGGTCGAATTGATGCAGGAACTGGCTCAGTCGCGGGAGAAACTGCGGCAAAGGCGGGGGATGCGGGTGCGTCCTGGCAAAGACGACAAGATCCTGGTCAGCTGGAACGGCTTGATGATCCACACGCTCTCACGCGCCGCCGGTGCATTGCAGCGAGCTGACTACCTGGCGGCCGCCCAGCGGGCCGCTCACTTTCTGCTCGCCGAACTGCGCCGCGAAGACGGTCGACTCTGGCACTACTGGCGTCGCGGCCAAGCCAAATTGAGTGCTTATCTGGATGACTACGCCAACCTGACCAACGCGCTGGTGACCCTTTACGAATCGGATTTCGACGAGCGGTGGATCGAGCAGGCGATCGGCTTGAGCGAGATCATGCTCGCACACTTCCAGGATCGGGACGGTGGCGGTTTCTTTTTCACGGCAGATCACCACGAGAAACTGGTGGCCCGCACGAAAGAATGGTTGGACGCCAGTGTGCCGGGGAGCAACGCCATGGCCGCCACGGCCTTCATCAGACTGGGCAAATTGACGGGGCGTAGCGATCTGCTCGAAGCTGCCTTGAAGACTCTGCAAGCAGCCGCACCGCTCATGCGACAGGTTCCCGAAGCGATGGGCCAGATGCTGGTGGCCGCGGATCTGCTCGCGGGGCCGACGTGGGAGATTGCGCTGGTCGCCCCCACGCATAACGAGGCCACCGGACGGATCCTGGAATCGCTGCGGACCACGTTTATCCCGCGTCGCGTCGTGGCCTTTCGCGAAGCGAGCGGAGGCGGTGTGCGCGCGTCGCAACTCGACCCGCTCTTTGCCGGAAAATCTCCGTATCAGGGACAACCAACCGCCTACGCCTGCGAGGGATTTGCGTGCCAAGAACCCCAGGCAGGAGAATCGCAGATCCTGGCCCTCTGGCAGGAACTTGCCGAGCGTTGAAGGCCAATCGGCTGCGTGTGTGTTCGTCTCTCTGGCATGCCCGGCCGCCGCGGATCGATGGACGCTGAAGCACCGTATCGGGCGGCCACCATCGACGGCAAGGGGACGGTGCGCGGCGGCACGAGACGTTCGCAGGACATTCGTCGATGAACGTCGATGCCGCAAAAATGCGGCCCAAAAAAGTTTGTCTTTTTTTCTCGCCCGCCGAAACTCTGCGAATCCCGGTGAGTTGAATCTGAGTGAAGGCAATCCGATTCACTTGACGGGAAAATCGGATCGAGAGAAGAGCATCCTCCACGCGTGGCCGACAAGTGGTAATCCCAGGGTCGTTCCACGCGCAGCCCGCGCGCCAAACGCATCGGCTTCTGCCGCGACAAGGCGGACCATCAAAAAATCGTGTGTGAAGCTGCGCATTGTGATTGGCATCCCAGGAATGGTTCAAGTTCCGGGAGGTCCGTGAGATGTTCTTGTTCTTGTCCTTTTCTTGTTCGATCTCGATCGGATGGCCTTCGTCGTCGGGAAAGCTCAACCGCTGTCCGAGGTCTTCCACAACTGAGCAATGACTGCGCTAGATGCTCCCCCGACCCCAAGCGGATTGTGTTTGGCGAACTTGCGAGGTTCCCATTGCTCCACGCCATCGAGACGGTGAACTGTGCATCAACCCATGCGCGAGAACGGCAGCCTGTCGCGAAGGAGGCTGCGGGCCTTTACCGTCTGTAGCCTGATCTTGGGAGCCGGCATCTGCTACCTGGCGTGGTTCCACGGGCGACCTTTCCTGCGAGCAAATCGCGACACGATCGCGCAGCAGTTGCGCAGGGCGCAGCAGTTGCTTCAACTCGGAGAATACGCTCGGGCCGAACAACTGGCGATGGGCTTGTTGGACGGCGAAAAATCCGCGTCAGCCTGTCTCGTAGCCGCCCAAGCGGCGTTCAAGCAAGAGCGCCCCGATACGGCCCTTTCCTACCTGGATAAGGTCCCCCCAGAATCATCCCAACAAGCGGAAAAAGCCAGCCATTTAGCTGTCCAGATCCTGTTGCGGCTGGGGCGATTGCCCGAGGCGGAACAACGCTTGCGAATCGCCTTGCAGCGCGACGCCGACAATGACACCGCGAGATCCCAACTGGCTTACTTGCTGGTCGCCGAAGGAAGACGCTGGGAGGCTGGCCAGTACCTGCTGGAAATGATCAAGCGGAAACAGTTCACACTCGAGCAACTGATCCTGCTGGGCGATCGCATCGAGATTGCCGACTACTCAGACGAGGTCACTCGAGGAGGCGCGGATAATCCGTCGTTGTTGATGACTCATGCGCGGGTGGCCGCCTTCAACCTCAAATTTCACAAGGCACGCTCACTCGCCCAAGAGGCGATAGCCGCCTCTCCGAACTTGATCGAAGCTCATGTCGCGCTCGGGCATGTCTTGGTCGCGATGAACGACACGGCGGGGCTGCAGCGGTTACTGGAAAACCTGCCGCCATTGGCCGATGAACATCCGGATATCTGGTTTCTGCGCGGTGAGTTTGCTCATCAACAACGAGCGTTGGAGGCAGCCGCCCGATGTTATTGGGAAGCGGTCCGGCGCGATCCGAACCGGGCCGAGACCTGCTATCGCTTGAGCCAAGTGCTGTATGCGCTGGCGCAACCCGATGCGGCTGCCCAATTCCTGCAACGAGCTCGCGATCTGGACGAATTCTCAACCACCATGGTCCCGCTGTACACCAGCGGTGCGATCGCCCCACGGATGAACGCAGCGGGGCGCATCGCCGCGGCACTGGGAAGGCAGTGGGAGGCCTGGGCATGGTACCAGGCGTGCCTGGCCTATTTTCCGGACGACCCGGTCGCCCGCCAGCAGCGTGACGCCCTGGCCAGGCAACTGGACGATAACGTTCCCCAGACAATCGCAGCCTGCAATCCGGCCCGCCACGTCGACCTCTCTCGATATCCTCAGCCGGACTATGCGATGAGCAACGCCGGGCGTTCTGCGCCAAAGAGCACCTCATCGCTTCGGCCCATCCAGTTCGTCGATCTGGCCGCATCCGCCCAACTCGATTTCCAATACGTCAACGGCCATGACACCACGCAGCACGGCATGCTGATTTACCAGGAAATGGCGGGCGGTCTGGCCGTGCTCGATTTCGACGGCGATGGCTGGCCGGACATTTACTGTTCCCAGGGAACGAGCACACCTCCCAGCGTCCCGCAGACCGCGGACACGGATCGCCTGTTTCGCAATCTCGGGAACGGCCAGTTCGCCGACGTGACGAACCAGGCTGGGCTGGGAGACACTCGATTCAGCCAGGGTGTGGCCGTTGGCGACTTCAACCAGGATGGATTTCCCGATCTGCTGGTGGCCAATTTCGGCGCGAATGTCCTCTACCAGAATCAGGGCGACGGAACATTTCTGGACGTCACCGCCAGGGCCGCTCTGGCAGGCCATGAGTGGACCACCAGTTGCCTGTTGGCGGATTTCAACGATGACGGCTTGCCCGATATTTACCTGGTGAATTACGTCACCGGGCCCGATGTCATGACTAAGATGTGCGGCCCTCCGGAGCGACCTCACGCATGTTCGCCCGATTTGTTCGCGGCGGCGCCCGACCAGGTGTACATCAATCAAGGCAATGGGGCGTTCCGGGAGGTCAGCTCGTCGGCCCTACCCATCAACAACGGGCGCGGCTTGGGAGTCGTCGCAGCGGATTTCGACGGCAGCGGGGAAATTAGTGTCCTCGTGAGCAACGACACAACACCCAACTTTTTCTTCACCAACGCCTTGCTACAGTCCGACAACACGCCTGTATTCGAGGAATGCGGACTGGTCTCGGGACTGGGCCTGAACGCCTACGGCCATAGCCAGGCCAACATGGGGATTGCAGTGGGAGATGCCGATCAGGATGGGTTATTGGACTTAGTGGTAACCACTTTCTACCGGGAATCTCATGGATTCTATCATCAGCTGGCCGCCGGAACGTTCGCCGATGAGGCAACCGAGACCGGAATTCGCACTGCCAGTCTGGATATTCTGGGATTTGGCGCGCAGTTCATCGACGCCGATCTCGACGGTGCACCCGACTTGTTCGTGGTCAATGGCCACGTCGATGATCTTACGGGCGAGGGGCAGCCGTATCGAATGCCACCTCACTTCTTCCGCAATACGGGCAATCTGCATTACCGTCTGGAACCTGCGGACCAGGTCGGTGAGTATTTCGCTGGCGAGCGGTTGGGTCGCAGCGTAGCGCTGATTGACTGGGACCGAGACGGCCGCCAAGACTGCGTGGTAATGCACCTGGATTGTCCCGTGGCATTGTTGACGAACCGCAGTCCTCAATCGGGACATTTTCTCTGTCTGCGGCTGCATGGCGTGCAGTCCAATCGTGACGCTATCGGCACTCGCGTCCAGCTGCAGGTCGGCGCGCGCACCCTATACGGCCAATGTGTCGCGGACGGAGGTTTTCTGGCCAGTAACCAGCGCCAATTGGTGTTCGGTCTGGGAGAGGCCACGCGGATCGACGAACTCCTTGTCGTGTGGCCATCCGGCCAGCGGCAAGAGTTCCGTGACGTGGTTGGCGATCAACAATTGGTGATCGTGGAAGGTCGCCACGAACTATTTCCCCTGCCGTGACGAACTCAACACCTCCAGAGTCAGACAAGGCACAAGATACAGCGGGCACAAGAAACAGCGAGTCTTCGTCGCGGACGTCCGGCATGAAGACTTAACATGGGCGAGGCTGATCCGGAGGGGGTTGCAGCAGGGGTGGCGGGGAATGAGAATTCCTGACGGCGTCAGTCGCCTGTCGGCGGGCTGGTGCCGCAGGAAACGCAGTCGCACGTAGGGGAAGTTTCAGCCGTTCTGTCGTGTTTTCGCAAGTTGCATCCTGAGATCACCTTGATCCACTGGCCCGTAGTACTGAGGGATCGTGCGTTCATGTTAGAGTACTTGCAGCAACCTGGTGTGAAACCTCGGGCAATGCTTGCTCTGGGAACGGTGATCGGAATCGTGCTGGGAGCGGGCAGTTTCTTTTTCCTGGGAAAGCGGCTTGGCGATCCCCCGACGGCTCGCAGCAGCAGCCGGCGGCACCACAGCAACCGGCGGCCCAGCCAGCAGCCAGACTGGAAGGAGATGGCGAGATCCATCACCATACCCAGTCGCAGGGACTACGCCCTGCCGCTCAACAATCCGGACATGGTGCCGACTGACCAGGCGACCCACATGCTCGACGACGACGTGGTAATTGGTGTTTTGTACCATGGCCAAGCCCGCGCCTACCCGTGGTGGTCGACCAGCAATTATCATGTGGTGAACGACACCGTCGGGGACGCCCCGCTGTTAGTCACTCTCTGTGAGGTCTGCGGCGGGGCGACGGCCTATTGCCCGACGCTGCCTGAACTGCCGGAGACTCCCCTCTCGTTTCAGCTTTGCAGCGTCGACCACGCCACGATTGAAATTGCCGACCACCAAACGCTGTCCAAATGGCACCCCTTTCTGGGCACGGCGTTCGAAGGACCGCTCAAAGGACGATCGCTGGAAAGACTCCCCGTGCTGGTCATGACGTGGAGGGAATGGAAGCAGTTGTACCCGGGCGGACTGGTGGCCAACGGCAGCCCTCAGCTTCGCGAAAGGCCCCACGGCGCCATTGCCGGCAAGATTGGTGACGCGGATTTGCCCGGGATTTTCGCGGCAACAGCCAATCTCACCGATGACCGGTTGGGGCTTCACGAGCTGGTCTTGGGCATCGCGATTCCCAAATCGGACAAATCGTACGCGGTTCCGGTGAGCGAATTGGTGCCCTTCCCAAATCTCTTCCTGGTCACGCTGGAAGCAAAGCCCGTGCTGATTGTTCGTCAGGGCGAACTGGCGGTGACGGCACTCGATCTCGAATGGCAACCAGCCTCGTATCGCACCGGCCTGTCACTGGTGTCCAAGTCTCCGATTCAGTTTCGCAGTCCGGACGGCTTTATCTGGAACGCCGTGGGGGTCAACACATCGATCGAGAGTCACGAAGTCAGAATACCGAGCGCCAAGTCTTACCTCACAGAGTGGTACGAGTGGGTCAGCCATTCGCCGCGGACGGAAATCGTCCACTCGGCGGAAGTTATTACCCAAACAGGAAGCGGAACCGAGTAGGTCCGGGCCGCCCCCGGTGACCATGACGGGAGTCGCGTGACTCTCTCACTGCCGGCCGGACGGAAGTTGCCGCGAACGGCCAAGTTGCGGTCCAGCGGGCAGCCCCGGGGGAACACAGCCAGACCGCTCGCTGGAGACCCACGAACGGAACTGCGTGCAACCTTCCCTTGGCCGCTCATACGACGCCAGCCGCAGCCATACCGATTTACAGTTCCTTCACCGCCGAGATGATGTCGAGGACGGCTTTTTGGGCATCGGCGTAATACATGAGCGCGTTATCGGCGGCAAATAGCGGATTGGGAATGCCGGCGAAGCCAGGACTCAGGCTGCGTTTGATGATGATCACCGTCCGTGCCTTGTCGACGTCGATGATCGGCATGCCGGCAATCGGACTCTTGGGATCGGTGCGTGCCACCGGATTGACCACGTCGTTGGCCCCAATCACGATCGCCACATCGACGGTGTCCAAGGTCGGATTGATCTCGTCCATTTCCTTCAACTGGTCGTACGGTACATCGGCTTCGGCCAACAGCACGTTCATATGCCCCGGCATGCGTCCCGCCACGGGGTGAATCGCGTACTCGACCATCACTCCACGAGCCTCCAGCAGTTTGGCCAGATTGCGCACCGCGTGCTGGGCCTGGGCCACCGCCAGGCCATAGCCGGGCACAAACACCACGCGTTGAGCCCCATCGAGAATCATGGCGACGTCTTCCGGGCTGGTGCTACGCACGTTGGCATAGATCTCGTCAACATTTGCCACGGAGGTACCAACTTCCATTACCCCGAACAGCACATTGAAGAGCGAGCGATTCATCGCCTTGCACATGATGCTCGTCAAAATGATCCCCGACGCCCCCACCAGCGAGCCGGCGATGATCAACACGTAATTGTCGATCACGAAACCCGTCGCTGCGGCAGCCAGTCCCGAATAGGAATTGAGCAACGCAATCACCACCGGCATATCCGCTCCGCCAATCGGATTCACCAGCAGGAACCCCAACGCCAGCGCAATCAGGGCCAGCGGGATATAAACCCAACCGTAGCCAGCTGTTACCAAGGCACACAATAACAGCACGAGGACCGCCATAGCCGCATTGATCGGCTGCTGATAGGGAATCGGCATCGGCTTTTTGAAGAAGTCAATTTCCTGCAATTTGCCCCACGCCACCACGCTGCCCGAAAACGTCACCGCCCCAATCAGGCCCGAGGCAGCCGTGGCCACCAGCGCATCGGCGGTCATCTTCGGGTCCAACAGCATGGCACCGCCGGCCACGAGCACCGAAGCGAGGCCGCCAAAGCCATTGTATAACGCCACCAGCTGTGGCATGGCGGTCAACTGGATGCGGTACGCCAGGACGGCACCAATCGCCGAGCCGATCACAATGCCCAGCGTGATGTAGACAAAACTCCTGTCCGGTACGATCGCGACTTCCACCAACGCCGCGATGATCGCCAGGATCATGCCGGCGGCGCCCAGCAAGTTCCCGCGCACGGCGGTGCGCGGGTGCGTCATGTCCTTCAATCCGAAGATGAACAGCGCTGCCGCGACGAGGTAAACCAGCTTGACAATCGTTTGCGTATCCACGGCCAAAACCCTTACCGGTCGAATCAACGTTTCTTGAACATAGCCAACATGCGATGGGTCACCAAGAAGCCACCCACCACGTTGATGGCCGCGAGAATCACCGCCAGGCATCCCAACAGCGGGGTGAACCACCCCGATCCGTGCCCCGCCACGATCAACGCCCCCACAATCGTGATGCCGCTGATGGCGTTCGAACCGGACATCAAGGGCGTGTGCAGCGTCGGCGGCACCTTCGTGATCACTTCAAACCCGACAAACATTGCCAACGCAAAAATTGTCAGACTGGCCAGCAGCATCTGCCGCTTGTACAGCCCTCGTGGTACCTCGCGACTCCCCTCCGACTCGCTGACCACATCGTCTTGTCCCACTTCAGTCGTGCCGGAGGAAGGGCGGGCCGTATCGGAAGGAGACACAATCTCGGTCGAATCGGCCGGGGCAGTCGCCTCGCCCGACAGGCTCTTGTCAGAGAGTGGAGCCGTGGCAGCGGGGTCATCGACCGTCGCTGCTTGTCCATAGGCCACGCCGCAGAGCGGCAAGCCCAAGGATAGGATCAGGCCCAAGATCGCCCAGCCGGCGCCATTGCTCAGAAATCTGCTGCCGCTCATTTCGATTTCTCCTCCCCCGCGCCGTCACTCGATTCGACCACGTTGGACAGCGGGCCCTGAGTTGCTTCTTTCCCCGCCGCTGGCTCGACCGTGGGCAGGCCAAGCAGACTGCGGACCCGCCCGTTGGTAACTTCACCCTGATGGCAGACCAGTGTCTCGCGAATAATCTCGTCTTCCAGATTCAAGTTCAACCGGCCTTCCTTGACCATGTTGATCAGGAACTTGGTGATATTGTTCGAGTACATCTGGCTCGCATGATAAGGAATATCGGACGAGAGATTGGTTGGACCATGAATCACCACGCCGTGCTCGATCACCCGTTTGTCCGCTTGACTCAACTCGCAGTTGCCGCCCCGCTCCGCCGCCAGATCGACAATCACGCTGCCCGGCGCCATGCCCTCGACCGCAGCCGCCGTTACCAGGCGAGGCGAAGGCTGGCCGGGAATGGCCGCGGTGGCGATCACCACATCGCTGTCGATCACCACGGATGTCAGCAGCAGACGTTGCTTCTCGTAGAACGCCTCCCCCAGCGACTTGGCATACCCCCCTTTGTCTTCCGCTTGCCCGGCCTCCAGTTCGAGAGCGACAAATTTTCCACCCAGACTCTCAATCTGCTCGCGAGTGGCAGGCCGCACGTCGTAAGCGTGCACCACGGCCCCCATGCGTCGAGCGGTCGCGATCGCCTGGAGCCCTGCCACCCCGGCTCCAATCACGAACACGCGAGCCGCGGCCAGCGTGCCGGCCGCCGTCATCATCATGGGGAACATTTTGGGCAGATCCGCCGCCGCCAGCAGGACCGCTCGGTAGCCGGCAATGGTCGCCTGCGACGACAGGACATCCATTGTTTGAGCCCGCGTAATGCGCGGGATCATCTCCAACGCGAAAACCGTCGCCCCGGTCTGCGCCATTTCGGCCACCGCCGCGGGAGCTCCCAGCGGATCGCACATGCCCACGACGACCGAGTTCGTGTTCAACTGCCGAAGATCCGGCTTGCCAGCCGCGTGATTCGCACCGTAGGCTCGGACCTGCAGCAGAATCTCCGAGCGAAACAACTCGGCGCGATCCGCCACCAACCTGGCCCCTTTGTCAAAGTAGTGCTGATCGGGAATGCCGGCCGATAACCCGGCACCCGGTTCGACCAGCACCTCCATGCCCAACTTGGCCAGTTGCGGTATGTTGGGTGGGATCAGGGCCACTCGCCGTTCGTTGGGATACGTTTCTTTTAGGACTGCAACCTTCATAGCAGGGAACCTTCAATACAAACCAATCAACGTCGGCGACCGCCAGGGGAGGGGGGGGCGAGGGGGCCGAACCTGCCTCGACTCGCTCTCTCAGATTCCCCAGCGTGGGTTATAGCGAAATTTTGCCGGTTGCACAGGGTGCCAGCGATACGTGGCAACCCGCCAGAGGGCTCGCGGCGCCGCTGGCCTCGCTCGCAATGCAGTCGGACCGCGCCACGCAAGTCCGGGGTCCCTTGTCCGACAATAATGTGTCCGACATTTTTGTGTCCGACAAATTTGACAGTCTTTGACAGTATTTCGGCCGCGGCGGAGTCCCTAGGGGCCCTCCCGCCCGTGGCCGCAGGGCCCATCGGCCCGCACCCGCATCGTCCGCCACCAGCCGGATCGGGAGCCGAGTCGACCCTTGTGTGCGGGAGACGAAATCGCTAGAATCGTGCGTTTCGGTACCTGAATCGGGAATCGAGCGGGATGATCGCGGTTCCCCCAGTGGAGGATTCCAACGTTGGCTGGCACAAAGACGTACATGGCCAAACCGGGCGAGGTCCAGAAGAACTGGTGGCTCGTGGACGCCGACGGCAAAGTCTTGGGGCGGCTCGCTTCGGATATTGCTGTGATTTTGATGGGCAAGCATCGTCCCACCTATACGCCGCACGTCGACACGGGCGACTTCGTGATTGTGACGAATGCCGAGAAGATCGTGCTGACCGGCAACAAGTGGTCCCAGAAGGTGTATACCCGGTACACCGGCTACATGGGCTTGCGAACCGAAACGGCTGCGCACCGACGGCAAGAGAAGCCCGAAATGCTGTTGCGTGAAGCCGTGCGACGGATGCTCCCCAAGAATAAGCTGGCTACGAAGATGCTGGCCAAGCTGAAAATCAATGCCGGGCCCAGCCACGAGCATCAGGCTCAGCAGCCACAACCGATTGAATTGGGCGTCAAGAAATAGTTCTCTAACGAAGAAAAAAACGTCGAGACCATGGTTGCAGTCAAGAAAGATCGAATTAACGGTGATGCGCTCGGTACTGGTCGCCGCAAGTCGGCGGTAGCACGGGTTCGCATTCGCCCCGGCACAGGCCGTATCATCGTCAACAAACGCCCTCTCGATGCGTATTTCTGCATTGAGCAGGACCGTCGTCAGATTACGGCGACGCTGGAACTGGTGGGGCATCGCGACAATACGGACGTGATCATCAACGTGCGTGGCGGCGGTACCACCGGCCAGGCTGGGGCCTGCAAAATGGGTATCGCCCGAGCGCTCTTAAGCTACGACAGCGAATCCTTCCCCGCGCTGCGCGACGGCGGCGCGTTGACACGCGACTCGCGCATGAAGGAACGCAAGAAGTACGGCCTGCACGGCGCTCGAAAGGGTACGCAGTTCTCGAAGCGTTGATCCCTCAGCTTCGTCGTCGTGTTACCGAAATTGCAGCCCGCGTCGCCTGGCAGGGCCGACGCGGGTTTTGCATGCGCCGCCGGAAGCCGTGCGTCGCCCGCAACCCACTGCTGGGCGACCTGCAGTACCCCCATCCTGCAGTACACCCGTCTCGTTAGGTTCGCGGCCCGACCCGCAGCAACGTCGCTCGCCCCCCCTCGCCCGGCGCACACTTTTCACATTTTTCACACTTTGCCAATCATCTGCAGCACCTGCATGGCGACCTCCTCGACGGCCATGTACGAGACGTCTAAACAGCGCCAGGAGTGCTGCCGCATTAGCGTGAGGGCATAACGCAACTCCTCGCTGATGTTCCGCTCGTGCACATAGTAGTCGACGGCGCGGGTCCCCAACCGATGTTGGCGCGCCTGGCGGATGTTCTGCAGCCGATTGGGCGTGACGGTCAAGCCAATCACCTTGTCCTTGGGGAGCTTCAGCAACTGCTCGGGAGGCTCGATCCCCGAGATCAGCGGGATATTCGCAGCGCGAATTCCGCGATATCCCAGGTAGAAGCAGGTGACACTCTTCGAGGCTCGCGACACGCCGACAATCACGACATCGGCATTGTGCAGGGTATTGAGCCCGGCTCCATCGTCATGGTCGAGCGTAAAACTGACAGCGTCGACGCGGTCAAAGTAGTCCTTCTGCAACTTGTACGACAGGCCCGGCTTCCCTTGCGGGGTCAGCCCCAGCTGATCGCCCAACACCGCCAGCACGGGCCCGAGAATATCGACCGTCGGTATCATCCGCCGCTGGGCTTCCTCCAGCACCGTGTCGCGCACCTTGGGTGAGACGAGGGAATGGAGAATCACGGCGTGTTGATGGGGGATATCGCGTACCAGACGACTGGCGGCGGCGCTGCTGCGGACGTTGGTGCCATCTACGATCCGCACATTCGGTTGGTCAAATTGCGCCAGGGCAGAGTTCACAACAGACCGCGCCGTGCGGCCGGTTGCTCCCGAGATAATCACGATCAACAGTGGCAGCTCGCTCGGCTCAGCCATGCGCAGGTCTTTCGCGTCGCACTTGTCTCTCGCGTCCAACGCCGCAATCGCGCGGCGGGAGCCACTCACCGGTTTAAGATAACCCGCGGCGTCGACATCGGCAACAACGCGCCGAGTGTGGACAGGTTGCCGGCGCGTGCCATCGCGTGTCCTAACGTCATCGCCTGGCAGAACGAGCCTGTCACCCCGCTGGACCGGGCACGCACGGCACCACCCGACGGCGTGCCGGGATGCAGGGAGTCGAGCCCGCCGTAGCGGCTCTTCTGCGCCACTCTTGCGACCCAACCGCTGCCTCTCGTCCGCCGCCGATTGGCGAAGCGTGCTGGTCCTGTCATGATTTGTCGCAAGACAGGTGTTTCTTGCCTCCAGGCCTTGCGACTGGTACACTCGGCGAGCACGCTACGGGCGGTATTCAGCGGAAGGAGCAACGAGATGTCAGAGAAATTGGCGATTGCCGGCGGCCGTCCGGTCCTGTCGCGAAACGACTACCAAAACTGGCCGGTCATTACTCAGGACGATCGGCGACTGGTGAACGAGGTGCTCGACAGTGGCATTGTCGCGGGGGCCAGCGGGCCACAGGTCCTGGCACTCGAGAAGGAGTGGGCCGACTTCGTGAAGGCGAAATACTGCCTGACGACAGGCAGCGGCACAGCCGCGCTGCACATGGCCCTGGCGGCGGTCGATGTGGGCCCGGGCGACGAAGTCCTGGTGCCGAGCTACACCTTTCTGGCCACCGCTTCCTGCGTGATGCACCAGATGGCCATTCCGATGTTCGTCGACATTGACCCGGTGACGTACACCATCGATCCCGCCAAAATTGCCGCGGCGATCACTCCCCGTACCAAAGCCATCATCCCGGTGCACATTCAAGGCTGCCCAGCCGAGATGGACGCGATCATGGAAATCGCGCGCGAACATCAGCTCCACGTGATTGAGGATGCTTGCCAGGCTCATGGAGCGATCTACAAAGGCCGCATGTGCGGCACGATCGGGATCGCCGGAGCCTTCAGCCTGAACAATCTCAAGAATCTCTGTGGTGGCGAGGGGGGATTATTCGTCACGAACGACGGCGACATTCTCAGGAAGGGGGACCTGGTGCGTTACTTCGGAGACGAGTGCGACGAAGCGACGAGCCGGCAGAAATACAACGCGTCCATCCTGGGCTACATGTACCGCAATCAGGAACTCCCCGCCGCCCTGGCCCGCGGCCAACTGCTGCATCTGAATGAACTCAATGACACGCGCATTCGCAACGCGGAGTACCTCAGTCGTGAACTGGGACAGATTCCCGGCGTGATTCCCCCCGTCTGTCCGGCCGACTGCAAACACGTCTACTGGTTTTACGCCGTGCGATTCGATCCCCAGGCTGCCGGCATCGACGTCACTCCGCGCCGCTTCCGCATCGCCGTGGAAAAAGCCTTGGCCAAGGAGGGAATCCTGGTCGGACAGTGGCAGACCATGCCGGTCTTGGCTCAAGATGTCTTCCAGAGCATGATCGGGATCGGTCGCCGCTACCCGTGGGCGATCAACGAAGCCGCCGGGATCTCTTACAGGTATGATCCCCACGATTTTCCCGTCGCCCAACTGCTGTGCGATTCCTACACCAACGTGCATTCGATCCACCCACCAAATGGCCTGGCGCTGAATGAGAAAGTGGTGGCGGGATTCCACAAGGTCTTCGCCCAGCTCGATCAGGTCATGGATCATGCGGACGATGACGTGCAACCGGGCTTCGACGGCCGACTGTACGGCGTCGGATAGCATCCGCCGCCACGCAGCAACTACCGCGAGGAAGAACGTCGATAACTCTGGCCTGACCGACGTCCAGCCCCGTAAGACAAGGACTTGCCCTAGGGTCGCCTTACGAGAGGCTGTGCGTGAGGCATACAGGCCAGTGGATACGGGCGAGCATTCTCCCATGCGTCCGCAAGGCCCAGTGCACGACTGGGAAGACAATGGTTAAGTCATGGTGCATGGTGAATTATTAACGGTTAATGCTCCAATACCGTGCGAGCGAAAGTGAAATGAGTACGACACGTGATCCCAAAACCCAAAACTTCCGCTGCCGGCCAGACCACCGTCATGATCCGCAAGCAGATTCCCACCCTACTACCGCTTCCTCCCTTCCTCCCTTCCTCCCTTCCTCCCTTCCTCCCTTCCTCCCTTCCCTTCCTCCCTTCCTCCCTTCCTCCCTTCCTCCCTTCTTTCTATCCTTCGCATTGATTCGGGATGGGGTGCTTTGAGTTTCGGATTTTTTCAAACGTGCGTTCACCGCGTGCGCTTGCTACCGCCTAACACCTTACACTCTAATGACTCTTGAACATTGCTCGACGGCCAGAAACAGGAGACGCGATCATGCAGAGCAGGGGCTTGTTCGGCAAGAGGCTGCTGGATATCCAGGAGCGGGTTCGCGACATCAGCGATCCCCGCGAGGATGAAGTGATCGTGCGGGTACGCGCCTGTGGCATATGCGGTACCGACATCAATTTTGTACGCGATTGGGCTGATGAGCCAATGGCGTTGGGGCATGAGATTTCCGCGGAAGTCGTGGCGATCGGCAAGAACGTGACGAGCGTCCAGCCCGGCGACAGCGTGATCGTGGAAGACTGCACGATGTGCGGCGTATGCGAAAACTGCAAGAGCGGTCAGCCGCAGTTCTGCCGCAACATGTACGACCTGCATGGGCAGCCGGGTATCGGCGATTACCTGTGTGTCCGATACAACAGTCTCGACAAGTACGAGGGACTCGACCATGTCGCGGCCTGCCTGACCGAACCCCTGGCCGTGTCGCTGACATCGGTACTGAACGCGCGGATTCCGCTGGGAGGGAGCGTCGTCGTGCTGGGACCCGGCCCGCTCGGCTTGATGAGCGCTCGAGTGGCCAGGCTCAATGGCGCCGGTTATGTGGCCATTACGGGACTACCGGCCGACAACCAACGGGAACGAGCGCGCTACGTCTTGGCGGAAAAATTCGGCTGTGACGATATCCTGGAAATGGGCAAGGACGACCTCGAGGGAGCGATCAAACGCAGATTCCCCCAGGGGGTCGATCGCGTGATCGTATCATCGCCTCCCGAAAGCATGCGGGACGCGCTGAAGATCATTCGTTTTGGAGGCATTATCACTTTCTACGGACTGCATTTCGGCGGCCGGAACCGTATCGAGATCGATATTAACGACCTGATCTTCCGCAAGATCTCACTGATCCCCACCTTCGCCGAACCGGCGATCAACTTCCCGATCTCGAATCGGCTGCTGCGCGACGGACTGGTCGATGCCCAATCGCTCATTACCCACACATTTCCATACGAACAGACGCGGGAGATCATGCAAAGCATCGTGGACGGCAGCCAGCCCATCATCAAGGCCGTGATGGTGCGAAACGACTGACGTCCCGGGTCGTGTCCGGGGCGTGAGGTGGCGTGGCGGTGTTGAGTGAACCCCCGCAGGCCGGATTTCTCAGCACCGAGCAGGCCGCTTCCCGGCATCGTGCCTCCCGATTGACGCGACTCCCCTCTCATCCAACTCGTTTCAGGGAGATCACTTGTGAGTGACCGGCAAACCGTACTCGCCATCGGCGCGCACCCGGACGACATTGAATTCAACATGGCCGGCACGCTGTGCCTGCTGGCGCAAGCCGGCTTCGAACCTCACATGATGAACGTGTCGCGGAGCAACTTGGATAGCAACGTACTGCCAGAAGAAGAAATCACGCGAATCCGACTCCGCGAAGCCAGCAGCGCGGCTCAAGTGCTAGGAGCGGTCTACCACGAGCCGATTGCCGATGACCTGCTGATTGTCTATGCAGAGAACCTGTTGCGAAAAATTCTGGCTGTGGTGCGAGAGGTCCACCCCACGATCGTGCTGCTTCCTTCGCTGACCGATTACATGGAAGACCACACTAACACCGCTCGATTGGTCGTCACCGCCTGCTTCAGTCGCGGGATGCGGCACTTTGTCAGTGACCCGCCCCGTGAGGCCTTCGAGCAGGATGTCTTCCTCTACCACGCACAACCGCATTTGAATCATGACGGCATGCGCAAGCTGGTGGTACCCGATCTGTTCGTGAACATCACGCAGGCCATGGATACGAAGCTGAAGATGCTCGCCTGTCACGAAAGTCAACGTCAGTGGCTGGGGGAAACCCAGGGATTGGACGACTACCTGGAGAGCATGCGGCAGTCCGGTATCGAGGTCGCTCGCATGCTGCCGACCCACGATTGGCAATATGCGGAAGGGTGGCGTCAGCACAGCCACATCGGCTTCTCGGCTCGCGACGGCAACCCGCTGGCCGAGATTTTGAACGCTCATGTTCTGGCTCGAGATTCGATGTAAAACGCGGCCTCCGGATTTCGCACCAGGCACAACAAGATATCCCCCACGCCACGCCATCCCCTTGAGCGAACCTGCAACCTGCCCGGCGTGTCCCCTACCAGTGCCGCACAGCGACTGGGGCTTCTTGGCGAAGTCTCAGACGTGGCCTAGTATGGTAGCGTGTACGAGACACGTAGTTGGTGCGCGCTGGAAATCCGACAGCCGAAATACCACTTTCGAATCGAATTCCACGGACAACCCTGGGAAAGACGAATCCGGGGAGGACGGAAAACGGAACATGCAGTAGCCAGCCCCGTGGCGAGAATCTGCTAGTGGCGCGTGACTGGGGTGTTGCTGGCAGCGGATGTTTTGAGTTTCTGTCTTTCGAATTTGTTGAGGATTTCGAATTTCGGATTTCGAATGTCCTGTTTGGTTGCGGCCGCGGGCCGCGTTGAGAATAGAGGTAAGGCAGCAACGTGACGGATAGCATCCTGGCATCTCAGGACGATTCCTGGTGGAGCCGGCCCTGTGGTGGACGGGAAGTATCGCGGCTGGCGTTGCCGTTGGTGCTGTCGAGTCTGTCGTGGACCGTGCTGACTTTCATCGATCGCATGTTCTTGATGCGCTGGTCCCAAGACGCTTTGGCCGCGTCCTTTCCGGCGGCACTGCTCTGGTGGACCTTACTGTGCTGCCCGCTGGGCATGTGCATGTACGCCAGCACGTTTGTCTCACAGTACTTCGGAGCCGGCCAGCACCAGCGAATAGGGCCCGTCGTCTGGCAGGCGATCTGGATCGCGTTGATCGCGACACCGATAACGATGTTGCCGATGCTGTTTGCCGACGAGATTTTCGCGGCGGCAGGGCATGCGCCGAGCGTGCGGACCGGCGAAGTCATCTACTTTCGGATCCTCTGCCTCAGCTCGCCGGCGATGTTGGTTTCTCATGCCATGTCCGCTTTTTACACAGGTCAGGGAAAAACCTGGGTGGTGATGCTCATCGATGTCGGCTCGGTAGTCGTGAACATCGTGCTGGATTATGCCTGGATCTTCGGCCATGGGGGATTCCCGGAAATGGGTATCGAAGGTGCGGCCTGGGCCACCTTCGTCGCGATCTGGCTGAAGGTGCTGGTGTTTCTCCTGCTGCTCAGCGGGGCCCGCAACCGCTCAGGGTTCGGCTCCATGCGGGCGGCATTTCACTGGCCGTTGTGCCGACGACTGCTGCAATTCGGCGGGCCGGCCGGTCTGCAGATGCTGCTGGAGGTGGCTGGTTTCACCGTCTTCGTGTTCCTCGTGGGAAGTCTGGGGGTCCG
This sequence comes from uncultured Planctomycetota bacterium, assembly GCA_963802295.1. GTDB lineage: Bacteria > Planctomycetota > Planctomycetia > Pirellulales > Pirellulaceae > JAJRVM01. Next base: position 1,151,437 of record CAWDIM010000029.1, read on the forward strand.
GGAACTGGCCGCCACGAATCTCGCCTTCAATATCAGTTCACTGGCCTTCATGCCCGTCCTGGGACTCTCGACCGCCGTGGCGATTCTCGTGGGCCAGCAACTGGGGTGCAACCAGCCTGATCTGGCCGCCCGCGGCACCTGGACGTCCATGTGGCTGGCCGCGATCTACATGGTCGTGGTCTCCACGCTGTATGTGGTCGTCCCGGACTGGTTTCTCTACGGCTTCTTCTCGAGTGAATCGCCGGACGCGAACGAGGAAGTCCGGGCACTGGCTGTCGTGCTGTTGCGTTACGTGGCCGCCTACAACCTGTTCGATGCGCTGAACCTGGTGTTCGTCAGTGCGATCAAAGGGGCTGGTGACACTCGTTTTGTGTTCGGCGTCAGTCTGGTGATGGCCTTGCTGCTGGCCTTCGCGACCTGGGCGGCGCTGGAGGTCTTCGACGCGGGACTGCATCTGTGCTGGCAACTCGTCACCCTCTGGGTGTGGGCGCTCGGGGCCATCTACCTGGCCCGTTTCCTGCGCGGACACTGGCGCAACATGCGTGTGATCGAGCGGGAACCGGCCACCGTGGCCCCTTGATGATCGCCGATAGTGGCCGGATCCAGCACGGACAGGTTTCCGTTGTACCCACGCTCGTCTCAACGTGGGGGGGATAAGACCATTCTGTGGTCAGGGGGGGCGTGGAGTCGGGTCCGGCCAGCCGGATCACCCGCCACGGCGTGTGGGGCGCCAGCGGAGCAGAGCGGGCCGTTGAGCGAAACAGAGGGAATTACGTGACGGTGACGCGCCGGCCTGCGGTTATCCGCCGCGGACCAGGCGAGTGCGAGGCGACGCGTGGCGGCGTTTTGCGCGAGAGATCCGGAGCGGTGCGAAGGTACTTCGCCGCCTGTCGGATAGCGGCGGTCACGCCACCGGTATCCGGCTGGTTGGACCTTGGACCGGGCCGTTCACCAGGCTGGCACGCTCCCCTGCTTGCCGCGGGGAACAGATCTCGGTACCGTAAGAACTTCGCGCAGAAGCGGGCGGCAGCAGTCCGCGCCCGTTTCTTGTGCCAGCGGTTTTTCAGCAGCCAAGTGGTTTTTCAGCAGTCCCTGAACTGCGATTGAAGGAGCCAGCCAGAGATGCCAGACAATGCGCCCAGCGACAAGTTAATCCCGCCCAATGATACGTTTGCCGGCAAAGCCCATTGCCCATCCCTCGCGAAATACGAGGAGATGTATCAGCGATCGATAAATGACCCCGAGGGTTTCTGGAGTGAAATCGCGGAAACTTTCGTCTGGGAGAAGAAGTGGGATCAGGTTTGCGACTATAGCTTTGAAGGTGATGTGCACATTAAGTGGTTCGTCAACGGCAAGACGAACATCTCGGTGAACGCGTTGGATCGTCATCTGGCAAAGCGGGGCAACCAGGTCGCCATCATCTGGGAAGGGAACGAGCCTGGCGAGCAGACCAAGTTGACGTATCAGGAACTGTACACGCAGGTGTGCAAATTCGCCAATGCGTTGAAATCCCTGGGGGTGAAGAAAGGGGATCGAGTCTGTTTGTACATGCAGATGATCCCGGAATTGCCGGTGGCCATGTTGGCTTGCGCTCGCATCGGGGCGATTCATTCGGTTGTGTTCGGCGCCTTCAGCGAGGATTCGCTGCGCGATCGTATTCAGGATTCCGAGTGCAAGATCCTGATCACGCAAGACACGGCGTTACGTGGCAAGAAGAACGACATCGAAATGAAGGCGAAGGCCGACAAAGCGCTCCCGGAGTGCCCGAGCATCGAGAACGTGATCGTAGTTCGGCGGACGGGGGTGTCGGTACCGATCCAGTCGGGTCGCGACCATTGGTGGCACGAGTTGATGGCAGCGGCCGACGAGACGTGCGAACCGGTCTGGCTTGATGCGGAAGACCCGCTGTTCATCCTCTACACGTCCGGATCCACCGGCAAGCCGAAGGGTGTACTGCACACCACGGGCGGCTACATGATCTACACCACCACGACGTTTCGCTACATCTTTGACTACAAGGAAGGAGACATCTGGTGGTGCACGGCCGACATCGGCTGGATCACCGGGCACTCGTACATCGTGTACGGTCCGCTGTGTGACGGCGCGACGAGCGTGATGTTCGAGGGAGTACCGACGTATCCCGACGCGGGTCGTTTCTGGGATGTGGTGGACAAGTACAAGGTGACCCAGTTCTACACCGCCCCGACCGCCATCCGCGCGTTGATGCGTTGCGGCGAGGAACCGATCCAGACAAGGGACTTGTCGAGCCTCAAGCTGTTGGGCAGCGTGGGCGAGCCGATCAATCCGGAAGTCTGGTTGTGGTACTGGCGCAATGTCGGCAAAGAACGTTGCCCGGTCGTCGACACCTGGTGGCAGACGGAAACGGGGGGGATCTTGATTACCCCGCTGCCGGGCGCACATACCCTCAAACCGGGAAGCGCCAGCCGGCCGTTCTTTGGGGTGGAACCGATTATCGTCGACGACCAAGGTCGACCTGAACCGGTTGGCACGGCGGGCAAGCTCTGCATCAAGAAGCCCTGGCCGGGCATCATGCGCACCACGTGGGGCGATCACGAACGCTTCGTGCAGACCTATTTCAGCACTTTCCCTGGCCTGTACTTTTCCGGTGACGGCTGCCGGCTTGACGAGGGCGGCGACTACTGGCTGCTCGGTCGAGTCGACGACGTCATCAATGTGGCAGGCCACCGCCTGGGGACGGCGGAAGTCGAGAGTGCCCTGGTCAGCCATGTCGCCGTAGCGGAAGCGGCGGTGGTCGGCTGCCCGCACGAAATCAAGGGTCAAGGCATTTACGCCTACGTCACCTTGCGCGTGGGCTATGAGCCGAGTGACGCGCTGCTCAAGGAATTGGTCAACCACGTTCGTCATGAAATCGGCCCGATTGCCACTCCTGACGTGATCCAGTGGGCACCCGGTTTGCCCAAGACGCGGAGCGGCAAAATTATGCGGCGCATCCTCCGCAAGATCGCGGAAAATGAAACGGAGCAAGTGGGTGATATCAGCACTTTGGCCGATCCTTCCGTGGTCGAAGACCTGATCCGCAATCGTCCCCAGCGTTAAATCCAACCCGACCGCGCTCGGCGAAGTCTCGCGGCCTCGCCGAGCTTTTTTTTGGCCAACGCTCTTGGCTCGACGGTCGTCCCCCGCCGCCCGTTGCGGTGCGGCGGGGAGCCAGTGGGTGATTTTTCCCCCTCAGGTCAATCTGGTGTCGCAAGGCGCACCACTGCCCCTTTTTCACCCGGCAACATTTTTGTCATCGCCCGAGGCCCCGCGAGCGGATGAACCGTACGGATGCTGAATCGGCGGTGAGCATCCCTTGCCGGACCGCTCTGGGCCGGCGGACAGCGGTGGCCGCGATTGGCAAGTATCTGCCTGCGTGTTGTCATCCACGTGGTAGAGTTGTACTCTGCAATCGCATCCGCCCGCCTGGAACAAATGCCCGGCAGCAGCTAACCTGTAGCACATTGGAGATAAGCACCCCGTCACGATAGTTTGTTGCCGCGATGAGCCACTGCGCGGTATTCGGTTCGAGCGCTGTCAGCCTGTCAGTAAACGTTGTTATCGCTCGCCTCTCCCACGGTCCTTTGCGGTGTGATGGGACATATCAGCGACGCGATCCTGCGAGAGGGTCCGGCCCAGGGACTGTTTGCGAGTTTCTTGAAACCTGTCGTTTTCCACGTCGCTCTGGTTCAGAGTGAGCGAAGAGGACTTTCATGTCAGAAACGCCTTCCACTGAAGCGTCCCCGCTGCGGGACTTGACGCAGTTCTTCCATCCTCAATCGATCGCGGTCGTCGGGGCCTCACGGAAAGAGGGATCGGTTGGGCACGCGCTGGTGCGCAATCTGATATACGGGGGTTTCACGGGAGTCATCTACCCGATCAATCCCAAAGCCAAGGGGATTCAAGGCATCCCTTGCTTCCCGGATCTCAGCGTCCTTCCCGATGTACCGGACTTGGTGGTCATCGTTGTGCCGGCCACGCAGGTGGAGCGGGTGGTGGTGCAGGCGGGTGACTTGGGAACGCGGCATATCCTGGTCATCTCGGCCGGCTTCAAGGAAATTGGGGGGGAAGGGGTCGAGCGAGAGAATCGGCTCAAGAAGATCGCCGCGGACAAGGGCATATCGATTGTGGGTCCGAACTGTCTGGGCCTCATCAATACGGATCCAGAGATATCGATGAACGCCACCTTTGGCAGCGACATTCCGCCGCACGGCTGCCTGGGTCTGATATCGCAAAGTGGCGCCCTCTGTGCGGCCCTGCTGGATTACGCCAAAGGGCGCGGGATCGGCTTCTCACAGTTTGTCAGTTTCGGAAACAAATGCGACGTGGATGAAGTGGATCTACTGCGCTCGATCGCCGCGGATCCGAAGACGCGTGCCATCATGATGTACGTGGAAGACGTGGGGAGTGGCCAACGCTTCCTCCAGGCGGCGCACGAGATCACGCACGGCGCGCATCCCAAGCCAATTCTGGTGATCAAGAGCGGCCGAACGGCTGAGGGGGCGGCGGCAGCGGCTTCCCACACCGGATCCCTGGCCGGCTCCGACAACCTCTACAACGCCCTGATGACTCAGTCGGGGGCGTTTCGCGTGGAGACGGTCGCGCAGCTGTTTGACCTGGCGGAGGTCTTCACCGACCCGATGCTGCCGGCGGGCAAGAAGACGGCGATCATCACGAATGCGGGCGGACCCGGCATTATGGCCACCGATGCCTGTATTCGGCACGGATTGGAACTGTCGAAGTTCCGCGACTACACGAAGAAGTCCCTGCAATTTCAGATGCCGATGGTGGGGAGCATTAAGAACCCGGTCGACGTGATTGGGGACGCGCGTCACGATCGCTATCGAGCGGCCTTGGACGCGGTTTCCGCGGATGACCAGGTCGACCAGATCCTAGTGATCGTCACACCGCAGACCATGACCGACGTGACCCAGATTGCCGAGGTGATTGGCGAAACGAAGGAATTCTGCAACAAGCCGATGGCGGCCTGCCTGATGGGCCTGGTGGACGTCTCGGCCGGTGTCAAATTATTGCAGCAGAAATACGAGGTGCCGACTTTCGCCTTTCCCGAGAATGCCATGCGGGCGCTGGCGGCCAAGGCCCGCTTTGGCCAATGGGTCCGTTCGCAGATCAAGGGATACCAGAAGTTCGAAGTCAACAAGGAAGGGGTCTGCCAGTTGTTTGAACGGGAGGTGGCCGAGGGTCGTCACAACCTGATCGAACTCAAAGCGCTCGAAGCCCTCGAACTCTACGGCTTCCCGACCGTCCCGTACAAACTGGCCAAGACCGCGGACGAAGCGGTGTCGGCCGCCGCAGCCATGGGATACCCGGTGGTCATGAAGATCTCGGGCCCCAAGATCTTGCACAAGACGGACGTGGGCGGAGTGAAGTTGAATCTGCCCGATGAAGCCGCGGTGCGACACGCCTTTGACGAGATGATCCAGAACGTACGACAGCGGCTGGGGCAGGAAATCGAAATCTGGGGCGTGGTCATTCAGAAGATGCTTAATCCGGGCAAGGAAGTGATCCTGGGTGTCACGCGCGACGAGCGGTTTGGCCCGGTCCTGATGTTTGGCCTGGGTGGCATCTATACCGAGATCTTTCGGGACGTCGCCTTCCGACTGGCCCCCATTCGCGAAAACGTCGCCAAGGAGATGATTCAGGAAATCCGCTCCATCAAACTCTTGGAAGGCGTGCGCGGCGAACCGCCATCGGATATCACTGCGGTGGCGGAGTGCCTGCTGCGACTGAGTCAGTTCGTGACCGACCACCCGAACATCAGTGAGCTGGACATCAATCCCTTGTTGGTTTATCCCCGCGGCAAGGGGGCGATGGTGGCCGACGCTCGTATCATCCTCTCGGACAACAAGTGAAACGCCCTGGATTGTGAGCATCAGGGAGTCGCCTGGCGAGACGCCCTGGCCCACTCATCTCCCCTACACAACAATACCGCGAACTTATTGGAGTCTTCCCCATCATGCAAACGGACTGGCGCGAAACCTGGCACAAAAAGGTGGTTACCGCAAAGGAAGCGATCAAGAGCATCAGACCTGGAAACCGTGTTTTCGTCGGCTCCGCCTGCGGCGAACCGCAGGAACTGGTGCGGGCGTTGGTGGATTCGGCCGGCGGTGCCGAAGATACCGAGGTCTTGAACGTACTGACGATGGGCGTCGCTCCCTACACGGACCCCAAGTACTCGGATCGGTTCCGCGCCAACGCGTTCTTCATTGGCAACAGCATGCGTGATGCCGTCGGGCAGGTCCGGGCGGACTACACGCCCATCTTCTTTTCGCAGATCCCCGAGATGTTTCGCACCGGCCGCCTCCCGATCGACGTGGCGTTGATCATGGTGAGCCCGCCCGACCAGTACGGATTCTGCAGTCTCGGCGTGTCGGTCGACATGACCCGCGCAGCGGCCTTGTCGGCCAAATTGCGGGTGGCACAGGTCAATAAGTTCATGCCGCGCACGCTCGGCAACAGCTTCATCCACGTGCGGGACATCGACCTGCTCGTCGATTACGACGAGCCGCTGCTGACTTGGCCCGTGATTGACGATCCCGACGAAGTGACGCAGCAGATCGCCGCCAACGTCGCCACGCTGGTCTCCGATGGAGACACGCTGCAACTGGGCATCGGCCGCTTGCCCGACTCGGTCTTGTCTGACCTGACCGATCGCCAGGAGCTGGGCATTCACACGGAGATGTTCTCGGACGGCATCATTCGGCTCGCGAAGGAAGGCGTGATCACGGGCAAACGCAAGACGCTCCACCAGGGGAAAATCGTGGGGAGCTTCGCGGCCGGAACTCAGGCCCTGTTCGATTTTCTCGACAACAATCCGATGATCGAGATGCACCCCTCCGAATACACCAACGACCCGCGGGTGATTTCGCAGCATGACAACCTGGTCGCCATCAACTCGGCCATCGAAGTCGATCTGACGGGCCAGGCCGTGGCGGACTCGATCGGCGAAAAGCTCTACAGCGGTATCGGTGGCCATGCCGACTTCATGCGTGGCGCGGCCATGGCGCGCGGCGGCAAACCGGTCCTGGCTTTGCCGAGTACAGCCCGCACCAAGGATGGCGTTCGCAGCCGCATTGTCCCCTTTATTCAGCTGGGGGCCGGCGTGGTTACCACGCGCGGCGACGTGCACTATGTGGTCACGGAATACGGCGTGGCGTATCTGCATGGCAAGACGATACGGGAACGAGCCATGGCGCTGGTCGCGATCGCCCATCCCGACTTCCGCGCCGAGTTATTGCACGCCGCCAAGCGGCGGCATCTGGTCTATGCCGACCAGATCCTCCCGGCAGCCCACCCCTACCCGACCAACCTGGAAAGTACCTACTCGACCCCCGACAGCAAGCGACTCGTCATCCGGCCCATCAAGCCGTCCGACGAAGACCTGATCAAAGACATGTTCTACTCATTCAGCGAACAGACCAAGTACCTGCGTTACCACGGCACGCTCAAGGCCATGCCGCACAACAAGGTGCAGGTGTTCTGTAACGTCGACTACGATACCGAAATGGCCCTGGTCGCCGTCCACGGCAGCGGGGGACACGAGGAAATCGTGGCGGTCGGACGCTATATGACCAATCCCGCCAAGCGGGCGGCTGAAATGGCTTTCGTGGTCGCCGACGATTGGCAGCGCAAAGGACTGGGAAGCTACCTGTTCCATCGGCTGATCGAAATTGGCAAACAGGACGGCATCCATGAATTCCACGCCGATGTGTTGCCCGAAAACGCCGGCATGCTGAAGATCTTCCACCGCAGCGGCATGAACACCGAGACGGTGACCGAAGAAGGCGTGGTCAGCGTGAACATGACGGCGGATGAGTGACCTGCACAGGATCACGGGGACCGTCACGGCGACCGGACGCGGATACCACTGGGGTCACAGCCGAGTGCCGCAGCGGGGGCAGGCAGGCACGCGTCCCTGCCGCGCCTGGGGAATCTTCAGCACGGCGCCGCAACCAGGACACGAGACACGCTCGAACCCCGCTCCCGCAAGGAACGCATCGCTGGCGGCACGCAGCCTGCGGTGCGGTACATCAGGCTCGTGCGGGAGCGCGGCAGACGACGGAGCCTGAGCCCCCACCGGCTCGGCCCCCGACAGCGTCCGAGCGCCCATGACGTGCTGCCCCATCAGCTTCGAGTAGGCTTGATCGTAGGCACGGAAGTCCGCGCTGGCCCCCATCGACCGCAAGACGGCAACGCGTTTCTCCAGCGGTGGATGCGTGGCAAAGGCGGATGCGAAACTGCGTCGCTCCCCTTCCCGCAGGGGCGCACGATGTACATCGGAGCCGTCACTCGATTCTGATCCGCTTGCGGGATCGACACCCCTCCAATTTTCTCCAGGGCCGACGCCAGACCCTCCGGCCAACGCGTGTACATGGCCCCCGAAGCATCCGCCAGATATTCGCGCCGCCGGGAGAGCGCGAAGTAGATCAGCTGGGCCAGAATCGGCGAGAGAATCATGAAGATGATGGCCACCAGCATGAGAATCGCCTGCGCTCCGCCACCGCCGCCACTGTCATCGCGCGAACGACGCGCACCACCGCCGAACCACATCGCTCGCATTCCCAGATCGGCCAGAATCACGATCGCCCCCAACATGATGCCCGCCGTGGTCATCAGAGCCACGTCCCGGTTCTTGATGTGCCCGATCTCGTGCGCCACGACCCCCTGCAACTCGTCACGGTTGAGCATCCGCAACAGGCCAATCGTGACGGCCACCGACGCCTTGCTGGTATCGCGTCCCACGGCAAATGCGTTCGGGGCGGGATCGTCGACGATGAAGACCCGCGGCATGGTGGGCAATTGCGCGGCGATCGCCATCTCCTCGACCACATTGAACAGCTGGGGGTGGTCCTGCTTTTCAATCTGCCGGGCGCCGGCCATCTGCAGCATCACGTCGTCGCCCTGACTGCGCGTGAACAGCCACAGGATCAGCCACAGGCCCATCGCGATCGCCCCGCCTACCAGCATGCCTTGCTGTTGGCCGGAAAAGAGCATTCCCAGCGCCATCCCCACACCGATCAGGATGACCCCCATCACGGTGACAATGACGACACTCTTGCGCCGATTACTTTCGATCTGGTCCCACACCGCTGACACACCTCCTGAAGCGTGACGGATTCACGGCGTCGTCTGCCCGTGGGTTCCCGCTCTTCACGTGATAAGGCTGGTTGTTCAGAATTTCACGCTGGGAACTTCCCGCTCGCCCTTCACTTCGATCTCGAACAGTTCCGCTTTGGCGAAGCCGCCGCTGATCATATTGGCCGGAAACACCTCACGCGCGTTGTTATAGCGGGTGGCGGCGTCGTTATAGGCCTGGCGGGCGAATCCAATCCGGTTCTCAGTGCTGCTGAGCTCTTCCTGCAGGGCCAGGTAGTTCTGGTTCGCCTTCAGGTCGGGATAGGCTTCCGCCAGGGCAAACAACTTGCCCAGCGCCGCCCCCAACACGCCTTCAGCCTGCCCCGCTGCCGCCGGGCCCTGGGCCGAAACCGCCTGATTGCGCGCCTGGATGACCGCATCCAAGGTCTCCCGCTCGTGCTTGGCGTACCCCTTGACCGTTTCCACCAGATTCGGAATCAAGTCGTGCCGCCGTTTCAACTGCACGTCAATCTGCGACCAGGCATTGTCCTTCTCGTTTCGCCGCCGCACCAGCCCGTTATAGATCCCGATGAAGTAACCGCCGATCAAAACGAGCACGACAATAAGGCCTACAATCCACCACATCACGGTTTCTCCTCATCAGTAGTTGGAGATAGGGAGTTTACTGCACTTCCACGCCCAAGAGTTCATGCGCCGTCCCGCGACGGGCATCGGCGACCACCAGTCACCGGAGGGGGCGGCACCACGCAGCACACCGGGACAATCAGATTCGCCCCGCGCCGAGGAACCGTCGCCATCACGACGGCGTCTCCCCCTCGCCCCGTTTCGCGGCAAACAGCCCCAGGTACTTGCGAACCTCCAGGAGGGCAGCGTTTTCGCTGCCCAGTAAGGACTCGAACAGCGACTCGAGCTCGCCTTGGTCAAACCACAAGCCATGTCCTCGAACACACTGGTCCAATATCAACTCTCGGTCACCAGTCGGTGCACGCACGGGTTCGATCCGACCGCGACACCGCGGGCACGATCGACGCGCGGCCGCATGAGGCAGCCGCTCCAACTGGTTCTCGAGCTGGTGAATACTCTCGGGCACCCCCACCAGTTCGAACAACTGGTGCAACTCCTGCGCGTCAAACCACACACCATGACAGTCCGGGCAGGCGTCCAATTCAATCTGCTCGAATTCCACGATCAGCATCGGTTGCTGACAGACAGGGCATAACATGATCAATCACGCCAGTTTGCACACACATCGATGGTGTCAGGAGCGAGGAATTTGCCGACGAGGCGCCGTCAGTCTACCACTGACAGGGGCCCCTGTCCACTTGCAGCGGACCACGCCGCTCGAGCCCTGCCACCGGCAGCCGGGGACGACAGGCAGCGGAGCACACCTCACGACACCAGGCAGACACGCACCTATTCGCTGCGTGCTTTCGGATATCGTGCCTGCGCAGCGCCCTTTTCATGCCGCGGGAAAACGCCCGCCCGAGGCCGCTGCCCAGGTGCTTGCGCAGCGGTTGTTCGCGCATCAGTCGGATGCCTCGTAGCCGTGGCGCCGGATCCATCCGAGAACCTGGCCGGGCTGAACGGGATCATCTTCGTCCAGCTCCTTCTTGACCAGCCGGCCAGAGACCGGCGCCGGTAGGTCCACAATCGCTTCGCCGGTAAAGATCTCCACGACTCGATCGCCCCGTACCAACTCTGTCCCCAGAGGCACCAACCAGACACTGACCAAGATCGCGGACGACGGCAGCCCCAGCTCCGGCAACGTAATGGCCGCCAGTGATTGGTCGTTTTCCACCTGGTGTTCTCCCCAGCCGGTCACTCGGGCTGCCGTCCCTCGCCCACAACCCCGTGGCTCGCCAGTTCGCGAGCATGATAGCTGCTGCGGACGAACGGTCCGCTGGCCACCTGCTGGAAGCCCATGGTGCGAGCCATTTCGCCCAACTCGGTGAACTCGTCGGGCGGCAGGTATCGCACGACCCTCAGATACCGTTGCGAGTCGGGCTGCAAATACTGCCCCAACGTCAACAGTTCGCAGCCGGCATCGAGCAAGTCGGCCAGTGTATCGAGCAGTTCATCACGTGTTTCGCCCAGACCGAGCATCAATCCGCTTTTGGTCTTCACGCCAGGATCGCAACCCTTGACGTGCCGAAGCAGTTGCAGGGTCCAGCGGTAATCCGATTTGGGACCACGCACCTGGCGATAGAGTCGGGGGACGGTTTCCGTGTTGTGATTAAACACTTCCGGGACCGCCTGTACGACACGAGCGATGGCCGACTCGTTGTAGAGGAAGTCGGGGGTCAACACCTCCACGGCAGCGCCGCACGCGTCGCGAACCGCCTGAATGCACTGGTAAAAATGCTCCGCGCCGCCATCGGGGAGGTCGTCCCGCGTGACGGACGTGATGACGACGTGCCGCAACCCCAAGCGTTGAGCCGCCTCGGCCACGCGACGCGGTTCGTCCGGATCGACCGCTGCAGGACGCCCGCGACGGACGGCGCAAAACGAACAGGCGCGCGTACAGACGTCCCCCAGGATCATGAACGTCGCCGTCTTCTGCGCATAGCACTCCATGCGATTCGGGCAGCGTGCATGCTCGCAGACCGTCTGTAGCTGCAGATCTTGCACCAGCGCGGCAGTGAAGTGATTCACATTGCCCTTGGGTACCTTCTTCTTCAACCACCGCGGCAGACGCCGCAACGGTTCCGGATTGCTGATGATCGGCAGCTCAGGAGGCACGGTATTGGGATTCATCTTGGGCCCTGCGCGATTCAACCAGTAGTGGATGCCCCGTCATGAGATAATAGCGTTCGGTCCCCAACGCGGCGGCAAAACGAGGAATGAACGCGGCACGAACACGCGGTACGAGCATCGATTGGCGACGTTCCGCCAACAGGCACCCCATGGTAGACTTCTTGCCGGAATCGATTTTCAGCGGATCCACCACGTCGACAAAGGGGTAATGGGTCATCGGTGGGTTGACGTTGACGTGCGCACCATGACAGGTGATCCAGTGCCGCACCGCCAAGCCCCAGGAGACCAATTGCCCGCTGCGGCCCCAAATCCCTCCCGGAGCGTCCGGACCCTCGCGATGCACTCCGAGATCCTCCAGCATCCCTGTCAGTGCGACCCGCAACCGGTTCACGTATTGGCCCACCGTCCAACCATGCCAGGCCAGGGGGACGATCGGATAGACCGCAATCTGCCCCGGCCCGTGCAAGACGCAGCCCCCCCCACGACTGACCCAACGGACCGGCAACTGCCGCAGTCGCAGTTGCTCGTTGGTCAGGCGAATATGACCACGCGAACCTCCCCGGCCAATGCTGATGAGTGTTGGATGCTCGCACAGTAACACCGTGATGCGGCCGTCGTCGTGCCCCCCCGCCTCAAACACCAGCCGCTGTTGCAGCACCAGAAAGTCTTCGAACGGCACCGTTCCCAATAAGTGAAATTGCACGGCGAATGGCGCGCTCTCAGGCGACTCGTGCCAGCCGGATTGTGCGGGAAACTGAGACATGCTGAGGATTCCGAGAACGAGCCGATGTATCCTGCTTCGCCGCGGTTGATGGGCCATCAGGCACGTTTCAAACCCGTCGGGAAATCGGGACACGCTCCCGATTCGACAACCGCTTCGACACAACCCTGCGGTGAAGCCAGCCCGAGTGTTTTCGCCAGACGCCACGACCATGTCAGACCTGCCCGCCAGTTCCCTGATCCCACCAGCGGCAATTGTCCCACCAGCGGTACACTCAGTGGTGGCCAACGCTCGACCCACTGTGATCAGCTGGGCACTGTACCGAAACGCACCAGTCGGGGCGTTCACTCTAACAGGCGCGACCGGCGTGCGGAAGATCAACAACTCCGCACCCCGCCGGCCGCGAGCCGCTGCCACGCGGCCCCCGATTCCCATCGACCGTCGGCCCATGAAACGCCATCGCGTGGGTGGAAAACAACTCGAACCGCTTCCATTATTCGCGTTCATATGACACAGTGGAAAGGCACTCGCTGGTGCATTGTCCCAGCTTGAAACGGCGGGGGGGGCCTCGGGTGGAACGAAGTCAGCCCCCAGCCACCCCAACCTCAGATTCGAGCGTTGACAAGGCAGCGGGCACGCAGCGGGCAATGGCTCGGCCCCCACACAGCGGGAGTTCCCCGGAAATCGCTCCTATGACCAAAAAGCAAAGTTCAAAAACCTCCAAGAGAAAAGGGAGTGGGGCCCCGCCATCCCCAGACCGCCCGATTTCCGAGAACCGCAAGGCCCGCCATCGCTTCGATGTCTTGGAGACACTTGAATGCGGGATCGTGCTGGCGGGGAGTGAGGTAAAAAGCTTGCGCAACGGCAAGATCTCGCTGGAAGAGGCCTACGGTCGTGTCCGTGATGGAGAGCTGTGGCTGGTCGGCTGCGACATCCCCGAATACACGCAAGCCACCATTTGGAACCACCAGCCGAAGCGGCCACGCAAGTTGTTGGTCCATTTGCGCGAGCTGCGCAAGTTCGCGGCCCAGGCGCACGAAAAGGGATTGACCCTCGTGCCGTTGAAGGTCTATTTCAACCAGCGGGGCATCGTGAAAGTGTCGATGGGACTCTGCCGCGGCCGCAAGCTCCAGGATAAGCGTGAGGCGCTGAAGAAGGCCGATGTAAAACGGGATTTGCAGCGGGCCATGCGCAGCCGGTAGCGAGCACGGAGGAGGCCCGGCCTCCGAGGACCTGCGAAAGTGCGCCGGACCCGTGACGGAGGACTGAACTTGGGTGGGACAAGACCACGGCCGAGCCATGGCGTGGCAGCCGGGTGGCCGGCTCGGTGCAAACCTCGCCACCCCCCCAGATCCGCAAGGCGGGGATGTCCCTGGCCCACCGAACCAATGGCAGCTGATTCGCGTAGAAGTACGGATCCCGGCTGCTTGCTTCGCCGCTCCCACCGTGGAACTCGGCGAGTAGCTGCGGACCGCATCATGAGTCGTAGCGTCGATTCCCCGTGCAACACACCTCCGAGAAGCACCCCGTTTCATGCTCCAACTTGAAGACGTAAAGAAATCGTACGTCGAACCAGACGGACACGTTCTCCCGATTCTGGACATCCCTCGCTTCAGGTTATCGGCCGGCGAGCAAATGGTGCTGTTGGGGCCCAGTGGTTGCGGCAAGACCACGCTGTTGCACGTCATCGCGGGTATCAGCGGAGCAAACGGGGGCAAGGTGGTGCTGGACGGCATCGACCTGGCCAGATTGTCGGAAGCGGGACGGGACCGGTTTCGGGCTGCTAAGATGGGATACGTCTTCCAGACCTTCAATTTGCTCCCCGCTTTCACCGCTCTGGAAAATGTCATTCTCGGCATGACCTTTTGCCGCAGCCGCAAGGATGGAGAGCGAGGCAAACAACTGCTGGAACGAGTCGGCCTGGCACACCGCGCTCATCACAAGCCAACCGCCATGTCGGTGGGGGAACAGCAGCGTGTCGCCGTAGCTCGCGCCTTGGCAAATCGGCCCCGCCTGCTGTTGGCCGATGAACCGACGGCCAACGTTGATCCGGCGAATCAGCAGAAAATCATCGACCTGATACGTGATACCTGCCGTGAAGAAAACATCGCCCTGCTGATGGTCACCCACGCCATGGAAGTCGCCGCACAGTTCTCACGGGCCGACCGGCTTTCCGAGCTGAACCGGGTCGCCAGCGCTGCTTAACCTGCTATAAAGGGCCAGTGCGAGCGCGTGGCACGCCCCAGCCCGCTCCATCCGACGAACTCCATCCTAGGAATTTCGCCCCCACAACCTCGCAGGGTCCCGTACCATGATTAAACGACTCCGCTGGCCGGCTGCGATCGTCATGACTCTCGGCGCGTTGGCCGTCGCTCAGTATGTGTGGGCCTGCCCGTTTTGCACGGCCATCTCCACGACTCTGAGCGAAGATATCGATGCCGCGGCGGTGGCGGTCATCGTGCGGCTGACGAAACTGCCGGGCTCGGTAAGTTCCGATGGCGACCAGCGAACGAATTCTCCGACGGCGCAATTTGCGGTCGACAAAGTGCTAAAAGGCGAGCACGAACTCGGCTCGACCACCACGCTCTCCGCAGTCTTCTTCGGTGATGCCAAGCCGGGTGAGCTGTTCCTGATGATGGGAAACAACCCCCCTAAGCTGGAATGGTCACCGCCCATGAGGATAAACCAGCGGCAGCACGGGTACATCCTGTCGCTGATGGCACTCCCCAAGGAAGGTCCGGAACGTCTGAAGTTCTTCCAGGATTACCTGGAGGAGACCGATTCCCTCCTCTCGCGAGATTCCTACGACGAGTTCGCTCGTGCTTCGTACACAGCAGTCAAACAGCTGAAGCCCCACATGAACCATGACCAACTCGTCAAGTGGATCTCGGATCCCGAGGTGCCCGCCAGCCGGCGACGGCTCTACCTGACGATGTTGGGTGTCTGCGGCAATCAAGACGACATCCCGCTTGTGGAGCAGCGACTTCGGGCTACCGACGCCCAGTCCAAATCGGGCCTCGACGCCACCATCGCCTGTTACTTGACCCTGCGGGGGGCCGCTGGAGTCGACTTGATCGAGGACCTGTTCCTGAAGAAGAAAGGCGGGAACTTCAGCGATAACTACGCCGACGTCTATGCCGCCATCATGGCGTTACGGTTCCATGGCATCGAAGGCGATATCGTCCCTCGAGAACGTGTGGTGAAGGCTTTCGGCTGCCTGTTGGATAATCCGCAGATGGCCGATCTGGTGATTGCTGATCTGGCTCGCTGGGAAGACTGGTCCCAATTACAGCGCCTAGTGGAACTTTTCAAAAACGCCGATCCGAAAGCCACTTGGGTCCGCATTCCGATCATTAACTTCGCGCGAGCCTGCCCCCATCCCGCAGCCAAAGAAGCGCTCGCGGAATTCGAGAAAATCGACCCGGAGGCGATTAAACGGTCCATGACGTTTTTCCCCTCGATCCGAGAGCCCGATGAATAGATCCGCTCTTCAGCGGGGTACGCTAATCAAAGAACCCGGCCACCGCAGGCATGCCGGCAGGAGCAACGACCAGTGGAGGTCACTTTGAACCCCAACCGCAACACCTCCGTAATTCCACGGGGGAGATCGGTCTGCCCAAAACCGCTGCCTGTACTGCTCGACGCGCGGGCCGATCGTGGCAGCCGGCATTTGGAAGTGCCCAGCGGGCACGCCCCCCCCTGAGAGTTGGATTTTCCCATTACCGTTGACGAGCGAGAGCCATGACCGCTGACATCCAGCTTCAGAACGACGAAGATCAGGACGACGAATACCGGGACGACGAATACCAGGACGTTGATCGGTCTATCGAGGGTGATGACGAACTGTACGAACCGTACAAGTCCATGAGCAAAGCGGCCGCGTTTTCGCTAATCGTGGCGGTCTTCTCGCTCACCGGGCTTGTGTTTCCGGCCTTGCTGCCAAGTTCACTTCTCGCCATCGGATTAGGCCTGCTGGGACTGCGCAAGCTGCGAAGTTACCCGAACGAGTTAACGGGCCGCAAGGCAGCATTGGCTGGTATTGTCCTGGGCTTGCTGGCGGCTGTCGGTGGCACGATGCTGCATACGTACGTCTATATGACCGAGGTTCCCGCAGGCTACGAGCGGATTACGTTTCAACAACTGCAGCCTGAGTCGGACGCCGAGCACCCCAGCACCGAGAGCCTGCCCCATGAGCTGGATGGAAAGCGGGTGTTTGTGAAGGGTTACGTGCACCCGGGCGTATCCGACATGGGGGAGATCAAAAAGTTCATTCTCGTCCCCGACATGGGTACCTGCTGTTTTGGCGGGCAGCCGAAGCTGACCGACATGATTGAGGTCACGATTACCGGTCCCCGCGGGTTGCGGTACGCACAGATCAAGCGGAAACTTGGTGGAGTGTTCCACGTCCACAGTCGGATCAAGCAAGTCGCCGGCGGACTGCAAGGCGGTTTCTATGAACTGGAAGCCGATTACGTCCGATGACGGTTTGACGTCCTGTGGCCGCTGTGCGGAGGTGCGAGCCGCATGGAACCCACATTCCAACCCGCCAACCGGTGATCATCGATGCGTATGACCTGTCAACCGATGCAGCCGAGCGACTTTCGCTCCCTTGCTTCCTCGGCATTCGATGTTGTGCGCGGCTGCTGCCATGTCGCACCTGGGTGTGGGAGCGTCCTTCCAGAAGAACAGCGGCGGGATTCCCAAGCCTTCCTGCGGTGTGTGACTGGTATCGTATTGGTGGCACTGCTGGCGGGATGTGGACCGGTCGCGGGTTCGCGTTCCAGCCACATCACGAACGAGGTGACGCCATCGGCCGCCGCATCATTATCGGCCGTTCCCCAGACGGATCAGGCCGCGCGCGACCCCGCCGAGGGGGTAACATCGGCCGCTGCCGGCCGTGGCGACGCGGCTCCATCGAGCCCCGCTCCCGCCCCCTCACAACAAACGCCACCAGACCCCAAGACTCAGCCCTTCGACCCCAACACGATTCGCGAAATCACGTTCGACGATCTCAAGCTCGACATGCAGTTGGGAACGCTCTTTGACCGATCAATGCTCACGCCTCGCGCTGCCGAATTGGACGGACAGAGGGTACGACTGCGCGGTTTCATCTTCGCTGGCAGCGTGTTTCAGCAGTCCGGTATCAGGAGCTTCCTGTTTGTCATGAACACGCAGTGCAAATTCGGCCCGCAGGGCTTGGCCTACTGCGTGATGCCTGTCGAGTTGGACGAAGGCGTGACCACGCAATTCACTACGTATCCCATCACCGTCGAGGGACGCCTGACGGTCCGCCCCCATAACGACGACGGCTTCACCTGGAGTGTTTATCACATACAGGGCCAGCGCGTATTCTGACCCGCGCCGCGTCCCGCATCCAACTCGCAGATTCGAGATCCGGAAGTCGAAACTTTGAGGTGGCGCTCGGCCGCAACCAATCAGGAAATCCGAAATCCTAAATTCGAAATCCTAAACAAATTCGAAATCCAATACTCTAGAACAGAAACCTTCGCTGCCGGCACAACCACGGCCATGATCCGCCGGCCAATTCTCACCATGCAACACGCTAACGCTTCCCTTCCTCCCTTCCTCCCTTCCTCCCTTCTTCCCTTCCTCCCTTCCTCCCTTCGTCCCTTCTTCCCTTCCTCCCTTCTTCCCTTCTTCCCTTCCTCCCTTCCTCCCTTCCTCCCTTCCTCCCTTCCTCCCACTGGCTCATCTACGCGCACCAAATAGGTTGGGGCTGGTCATGGATGGTGGGCTGTTGGCGGCACAGGCCCTGGATGTATTGTTCCATCCGCGCGACGTCAGCAGCGGTCGGATGCACCTCGAGCCGCAGGTCGAACGAGCAGCTACTGCCCGGCGACAGGGGAACCACGCGACCCTGGCGTTCCTCGAACGACCGCGGATTAGGGTAGTTCGTGGCGGGTTCCAGGCCCGTGACGTAGCCGTCCGCTTCGGCGATCTGGTTTTTCCAGAGGGTGAAGCAGGGTAGCTGCTGCCGATCGAATTGCACACTTACGCCACGTTCGCTCTGGGCGTTCTTCAACAACACGGCAGAACGTTGCTGCTGATCGGCTTGCAGGTCGAAGAAGTAGACCTGTTCTTCACTACCGGCCACGGGAGCCTCGTAGGTGGACCAGCGGGCCAGCCCTTCCACGGCTCGAGGATTTCGCGGGACGAGGGTTCGGACCGGTGCCACGACGCGTGCCCCCGGTTGCAGCAGCGGAGGTCCGACGTTGATATGGTAGAGCAACTGGATCTGGGTAGGACTCGCCGACAGGTTCTGGACGGTATCACGGATCTCGAGCCAGGGCTGTCCGACTTTCGTTTTGATGGTGGTGAACATTCGCAGTTTGAAGAAGTGGAAGCGGACTTCATCGACGATGCCCAGGAGCGTGATCTCCCCAGTTTCGCCATCTACGCGCAACTCCACCTGATGGGCGGGTTTGTTGCCGATGCGGCCATGCAGACCGTACTTCAGATGACCCCGCTCGTCGAATACGGGAGCGCCATTGCTTTCGAGTCCGCAGCGGACGAGTAATTCGTCGAAACCATCGAGCCAGCCGAGGCCGCTGGGATCGGCCAGGGGCACGAAGGCAGGATGGACCGGTCCGCGGACGGGCGAGTTCCAGCCGACCGATTCTCCGCCGAGCGAGGCTTTCCAGAGCCCCATGCCACGAGTGGGGAGCACATCGAAGCTCAGCGTTCCATTATCGACGTGCACGACATCAACACCGTCACTCAACCCGCCCTGCAAACGCTGTTTGTGGATTCGGTAACCTTGCGCAGCACCCCCGACCAGTTGCGGGGTCACTTCGAGTTGCTCGACAAACGTGTGATCGGCCCAATTGGTCAGGGTCCAGGTTGTTTCGGCCATTGCGTGCATGCTCCCACTTACGTTGATGATCTCCCGCAGTATCTCGTTGGTTACCAATTTACGACCAGAACGGGGTCCTGGCCAGCAGCGAATCTACGGGTATTTTTGCGGTCGTTTACTTGCGACCTCGCGTGGAGTCGAATAAAAAGCACAATTGCGAAATGCGTCCCGCCGTCGCAACGGGCCTTCGCTGCCGTCGGCGTCGGGGTACGTACGGGCGTGCTTGCGATCGGACATCCGGAGCGTGGCCGATACGGCTGGGGAGAGCGGGTGGCGGGAGGATGCTGCCGACGCTGTTTTCCTGGGGGTTTCGCATCGTGTCGGGACCGAAGGAGGGGTGTCGGGGGCTGTTTTTTTTTTCCAAGGAGCAGTGGGGGAGGGGTTCGACCAGGCCGAGCAGCCGACGCGTGGGTGTCGGGTTGGCGGCTGACCACAATTTGCAGTTCACAATGTGATGGAAGCTTTTTCTTTTTGAGTACAAGTAGGTGGAGAAAAGTGATGAGCACGGCAAAGGTAATTCAGGGGAGTGACGTGGCACCCGTATTGGAGAAGGCGATGGCGGCTGCCGGCGGGCTGCTGCGACTGACGCCGACGTGGGTTCCTCGCAGCTTCCTGCATCCAGGCCGCCGCCTCAAGCTTCATCCCGACGATCTGTATGCCTACGGTGCGGAGCGGGGGGGCATCGACGAACGGTGGTTTGCCAGCACGACGGAAGCCGCCAACGAAGGGCGTGTGTGGCATGAGGGTCTGAGTTTCGTGACTTTCGACGGCCACCATTTCACGCTCCGGGACGCCGTCGCGGCCGGGGGCCCGCGTTTGATCGGCCAGACGATGTGGAATTCCTACCAGCGTTGGCCGGTCTATTCCAAGTTCTTTGACAACATGGGCCCGATTCCGCACCACATGCATCAGTCACAGAAGCATGCCCAGTTGACCGGCCAGGAAGGCAAGCCGGAGAGCTACTACTTCTCGCCCCAGTACAACAATGTGGACAACAATTTCTGCTACACCTTTATGGGGTTGGAGCCCGGGACCACGAAGGCTCAGCTGCGTAAATGCCTGGAGGATTGGAGCAAGGGGGACAACGGGATACTGGACCTGTCGCGAGCCTATCGGCTCAAACGCGGCTCGGGTTGGCTGATTCCGCCGGGAGTCCTTCACGCGCCCGGCTCGCTCTGCACCTACGAGCCTCAGTGGGGAAGCGACGTCTTCGGCATGTACCAATCGCTGGTGGAAGGCCGCGAAGTTCCCTGGTCGTTGTGCGTCAAGGACGTCCCCGAGGAGAAGAAGCACGACCTGGACTACATCATCGACCAGCTGGATTGGGAGAAGAACGTCGACACGCATTTCAAGGAACACACCTACCTGGAACCGATTGTGGCGGCCAGCGGTGAGGGATGGGTCGACCGATGGATCGTCTACGGACTGATCGACGGCAAGCAGTTGTTCAGTGCCAAGGAACTGACAATCCAACCGGGCGCCACGTGCACGCTCAAGGATCCTGGTGCCAGCGGCTGGACCACGGTCCAGGGGAAGGGTCGCATGGGTCGGCTCAACCTGCAGACGCCGGCCATGATTCGTTTTGGAGCGGAGACGGAAGACGAAGTATTCATTTCCCACGAGGCGGCCACGGCCGGGGTCGAAATCGAGAACAACGGCAGCGAGCCGCTGGTCTCCCTGCGTTACTTTGGCCCCGATGTACACCGTTCGGTACCGAACGTCGGGGACTACAAGCAGGCCAACTAGTCACACGTTCCATGCATCGCGCCGCGCCGGCTCTCGGCCCGCGCGGCCGATGCCATGGCATCCAGAAGCGGGAAGATTTTTCACAGCGTTGCTGAGTCGGGAAGGGATTGAAACATGTCGAAACGTACCTCCATCGGAACATGGGCCTTTCTGTTCAATCAGAAAGAACCCATCGCGTTTGAGGAAGTGGTCAGTGGGTTGCAGGCATTGCATTTTGACGGCCTGGAATTGGGAGGGTTTGGCATTCACCCCAACCCGGATGCATTGACGACCGCCGAGCAGCGGGCCGCGGTACGCGACCTGTGGGAGTCGCGCGGGATGGGCTGCAGCGGCTTGGCCGCCGACTTGTGGGGCGAGCAATTGATTTCGGCACCCAGCAACGAATCGTACCTGGCCGCTTTTCGCAAGAATCTGCAGTTCTGCAACGATCTGGGGATCGAGGTGATTCGTGTGGACACGACCGAAGACCCTTGGGTACTCGGAGACGTCCCGGGAGAAACCCGCCCCGAGAAGGTCACGAAGCAGGTCGCCTACGATGCGGCGTTGGAGCGGGTGTGCGACACGTGGCGGCAATGTGCACAAGAGGCGGCCGACGCGGGCGTACGCGTGGTCTGGGAATTCGAGCCGGGGTTCGCGTTCAACAAGCCGAGCGACATATTCCGAGTGATTGACGGGATCAATCATGACAACTTCCTGACGATGTTCGACACCTGCCATGCCGACAACGTCGCGGCCCAGGGACAGCGCCAACCGGGCACGAAGGAAACGCTCACCGGCGGCATCCGCGAACTGGCTCAGCGGCTCAAGGGCAAGATCGGCCGACTGCACCTGATCGACTCGGACGGCACGATCAACGAGCACATGACAAGCACGCATCCTCCGTTTGGTGAGGGACGGCTGGATTTTGCCGAGTTCATGCCTGCCATCGTGGACGCCGGATGTCCCGACGATTGGTGGACCATTGACCTCTGTTTCTGGCCCAATGCCTGGGACGCGACGGCCCGGTGCAAGAGCACGTTAGACGAATTGATTAAGAAATATGCGTAGATGTCGCAAGTGAAACAGTTACAGACAGCCAATCAGCAAAGCGAGACAGCCATGGCAAAACGATTCAACGTCGGCATCATCGGCACCGGCTTTATGGGCCGAGCGCATTCGAACGCCTACCGCAAGGTCGGCAATTTCTTCTCCTTGGAGACCAAACCGGTTCTGAAGACCATCTGTGCCTTGGAGCCGGAAGAGAAACTGAGTGCCTTCGCCAACCAATGGGGCTATGAGTCCTACGAGACGGATTGGCGGAAGCTGATCGCTCGCGACGATATCGACCACATCGACGTCTGCACTCCGAACAACACGCACAAGGACATCGTGTTGGCGGCGGCGGCGGCCGGCAAGAGCGTGATTTGCGAGAAGCCGCTGGCGATGTCGGTGGCCGAAGCGGAGGAAATGTGCGTGGCGGTCGAAAAGGCCGGCGTGGCCAACATGGTCTCCTTCAACTATCGCCGCGTGCCCGCCATTTCGCTGGCCAAACAAGTGATTGACGAAGGCCGGATCGGACGTCCCTTCCACTACCGGGCCACCTACCTGCAGGACTGGACCATTTCCAAGGACGTGCCGCAGGGGGGCGCGGCGCTCTGGCGATTGGACGTGAAGACCGCCGGCTCGGGCGTGACCGGCGACTTGCTGGCACACTCGATCGATACCGCCGAATGGCTGAACGGCCCCATTCAATCGGTGGTTGCCAAGACTGAGACCTTTGTCAAGCAGCGCGTGCACCAGGATACGGGCAAGGTCGAGCCGGTGGGTATCGACGACGCCTGCATGTTCCTGGCCGTATTTGCCAACGGATCGATGGGGACATTCGAGAGCACGCGTTATGCGCGCGGTCGCAAGAATTACAACACGTTCGAGTTGAACGGCGAGCTGGGGAGCGTCTTTTTTGACCTGGAAGATCCGCAGTACCTGGATTATTTCCGGTACGCCGACCCGGTGACCGGCAAGAAGATCGAGTCGCACTTGACGGGCTGGCAGCGGGTCCATGTCACCAACCCCGAACACCCCTACATGGACAAGTGGTGGGTGCCCGGGTGCACCATTGGCTATGAACACACATTCGTCCATACGCTGGCCGATTTCCTGCGGGGGATCGAGACGGGCACGCCGGCCCAGCCCGATTTCCGCTGCGGGTTACGCACTCAGATCGTCTGCGACGCGGTGCTGGCGAGCGCCAAGAGCGGACAGTGGGTGACGATCGATTGAGAGCTGCTCCCTGACGTATGAACTACTTCGCGCACGGACGACACTTCGTCCACTCGCCCTACATCCTGGCCGGTACAGCAGTCCCGGATTGGCTGAGTGTGGTGAATCGTCGCGTGCGCGCGCGCCGGCGGCTGGCGAAACAGTGGATTCACGACCCCGATCCGCACGTGGCGGCGGTCGCGCGCGGTGTGTTACAACATCATCACGACGACGCGTGGTTCCACCAGACGCGGGCCTTCGCCGAGCTGAGCCTGGAGTTCACGGTCGCCATCCGGCGACAATTGCCGGACGACCGGGGATTTCGCCCCAGTTTCCTCGGTCATATTCTGGTCGAGATCCTGTTGGATGCCGCGTTGATCGCGGAGAATCCGCACCAACTTGACGCCTATTACGAGGCAGCCAATGCGCTGGACCCGCTCGTTGTTTCCGCGGCCGTGCAGCGCATGACGACGGGCCACGCGGAACTGCTGCCGGAGATGATTCGACAGTTTTGTGCCGAGCGGTTCTTGTATGACTATCTCGACGATGCCAAACTGCTTACACGACTCAATCGCGTCATGCGCCGTGTGAGACTACCTGAACTGCCGCCCACCATGCTCACGATTCTGCCCCCTGCTCGACAGCAAGTGCTGGGGCGGTTGCCAGAGTTGCTGGGCGGCGACACAAACCTAGCCTGCGAGGAACTGAACCCATGAAATTCGGAATGAACCTGCTGCTGTGGAGCGGTGATCTGAGCGAGGCCCTACTCCCCACGCTGGAAATGCTCAAACAGATGGGCTATGACGGCGTGGAGTTGCCGATGTTCGATTTGACCGTCGACAAGTACACCCCCTGGGCCCAACGCCTGGACGACCTGGGCTTGCAGCGCACCGCCGTGACGGTGCGAGGCGAACAGGACAATCCCATCAGTCCCGACCCCCAGATCCGCGCAGCCGGAGTGGCCAGCAACAAGCGGGCCATCGACTGTTGCGCCGCCGCTGGCTGCACGCATCTGGTCGGCCCCTTCCACTCGGCGCTGGGCTTTTTCACCGGCCAAGGTCCCACCGCGGATGAATGGAAGTGGGGTGTTCAATCGATGGCCGAGGTGGCCGAGTACGCGGGCCAGCACGGCGTCACCTTGGGTCTGGAATGCCTTAATCGGTTTGAATGCTACTTCCTCAACACGCACGCCGATTCCGCTCGGTTTGTCAAGGAAGTCAATCACCCGAACTGCCGGGCCATGTACGACACCTTCCATTCGCACATCGAGGAGAAAGACACCGCCAGTGCCATCAGAAGCTGTGCGGACGTGCTGACCCATGTCCACATTTCCGAGAACGATCGCAGCACTCCGGGCCGTGGCAATGTCCGCTGGAATACCACGTTCGACACGCTTCACGAAGTCGGCTACGAGGGCTGGATGATGATCGAGGCGTTTGGTCTCGCGTTGCCGGAACTGGTCGCCGCGACTAAGATTTGGCGCCGCATGTACGAGAGCGAAGAGCAACTGGCACGTGAAGGGCTGGCGTTTATGAAGAGCCGAGTGGCCGAGAGATGGTAGACCCGTCGCGCTCTGATCGTGATCCCACGCCCCCCGCCGCCTGGCCGGAAGAGGCAATTGCCGATGCCGACGCCGCGGGGGATTTCGGCCTCGATCAATTCGCGGCGCTGTCGGATGACCAGGGCATTTCACTCGATGAACTGAGCCAGGCTTACGCCGCGCTGATCGGCAAGGGCGACGATCCCTACGAGCCTCCCAGTGCTGCTCACGCGACGGGGGCCGAGGAAGTCCTCGATCACGCCGAAGCCACCACGCAAGACGACTCCTGCGAACTCTGCCCACGTTCGATTGTCGAGGCGGTGCTCTTTGTGGGACACCCGCGCAACGAACCGATTACCAGCCAACATCTCGCCTCGCTCATGCGGGGCGTGCGGGCGCGGGAAATCGAGGACCTGATTGCCGAACTCAATGCTGACTATCAGACACGGCAGCACCCTTACCACATCGTGTCGGTCGGGTCAGGATACCGACTCGAACTGCGGGAGATCTTCACTCCCCTACGCAATGTCTTCTATGGTCGCGTGCGGGAAGCGAGGCTCTCGCAGTCCGTGATCGATGTGCTGGCCGTGGTGGCCTATCGGCAGGGTTGTACACGAACGGACATTGAGCAGGTGCGGGGGCGCCCGAGCGCTGCACTGCTATCGCAGTTAGTGCGCCGCAAGTTGTTGCGCATCGAGCGAAGGGACGAAAAGCGACGGACGCCACGCTACTTCGTCACCGATCGGTTCCTCAAATTGTTCGGACTCGCCAGCCTCGACGAGTTGCCTCAAAGCCAGGATGTGGACTGATGCGAGTTGCGTCAAGACCACTCCAACGGGCCCCGACTCACCCTGCACAACAACCGTAAATCACTGCCGAATAACCCCTTACGTCACGGACCCGGAAACCATACTGACGATCCACGCCCCGGCTGTTAGAATGTGAACCTGGATGGCGGAGTCGTCGCGGGGGGGCGGCGAGGCGGTTCCGGTTCCGCTCCTTCCCCACCCGGCGCGGCAGAGCGACGTACAGACAGGATATGCAGTTGGCGGGCGACCACCAAAGTCGCCCGGATGGATGATCATCGCCGTGTTTCTCACCAGGGCCGCCACCGTCTCGCTTGCGAAAAGGTTCCCGTTTTGACGTCTCGACGTGATCACTTCCTGACTTTGCGCCACGATCAGCCGCACGTGCTTCCTTCCCTGCTGTCGGCGGATTTCGGCAACCTGGAGCGGGAAGTGCGCAAGCTGGAACCCGCCGGGGTGAAAGGCCTGCATTTGGACGTGATGGATGGCTGCTTCGTCCCGAACTTGACGTTCGGCTTGCCCGTCCTGGAGGGACTGCGGCGACTGACGACCTTGTTGCTCGATGTGCATCTGATGATCTGCCAGCCAGCGCGATACATTGAGCGGTTCTACGCGGCTGGCGCCGATTGCCTGACCGTGCACATCGAGGCGGTCGAGCGACCGCGCGAAATGCTGCAGCAGATCCGCGACCTGGGCGCCGCGGCGGGAATCGCACTGAACCCCGCCACCCCGATCTCCAGCCTCGAGGGATGCCTGGATTTGTGCGATTTGGTCTTGGTCATGAGCGTACCGGCTGGATTTGGGGGGCAACCGTTTCATGAGGTGGCCTGGGACAAATTGGCTCACGTCCGCGCGATCGCAGGTCGTGACGTGTTACTGGAAGTGGACGGCGGCGTAAACGTCTCCACTATCGAGCGTTGTGCCAAGGCCGGGGCGGGACTGTTCGTCGCCGGTTCTGCCATCTTCGGCAGCAACGACTACGCCGAAGCCGTACAGCAGCTCGATCGACTTGCTTCCATCTCCTAACGAGGTCTGATCGTACCATGTTACGTATCGTAGTGATCCAACCCGGTTCCACTGACTTTGACGAGCAAGGGAGAATCAAAGGATCCTTGGATCTGCCGCTGAGCCTCAACGGAGCTGGGCAAGTGGCTCGCACCGCCGAACAACTGGCTACGGAACCGATTGAAGCGATTTATGCCTCGCCCAGCCAATCGGCGATGCAGACGGCACAGTCGATTGCCGAGAACCGCAAGTTGCGCGTGCGGCGAGTGCAGCAGCTGCGGAATCTCGACCACGGCCTGTGGCACGGCAAACTGATCGATGAAGTCAAACAGAATCAGCCCCGAATCTACCGGCAAGGTATGGAGAATCCCGCGGCCTTCTGCCCGCCGGAAGGTGAATCGCTGGCCTCCGTTCGCCAGCGGGCACGCACGGTGCTGGCCAAGCTGATGAAGAAACATAAGACCGGCACGGTGGCACTCGTCGTCCCGGAACCACTCGCCAGCCTGGTGCGGGGAATCCTCCGCGACGGTGAGTTGCAGAATGTGTGGAAAGCCGAACAGGACTGTGGCGATTGGACCCTGATTGAAATTGAGCCCGGAGAAGTCCCCGTAAACGGCTAGTTGATGGGGCGAGAAATCGGGTGCCTGGCGTCTGGCCATACCCGCATTTGGCAGCACCACGTCCGAGACCAAGCACGAAATTCGAAATTCAGATGCAGCGCGATTACATGGCCACATCAGCGCAGACTCGAGACAAGATGAAAAGACAAAAACGAGGCGTTCCAGAAGGTCTCTGGCAGCGGTGCCCCGGTTGCCAGGAAATCATCTTCCGCAAAGAAGCGGAGCGGATGCTGGGGGTCTGCCCCGAATGCGATTATCACTTCTACGTCGCCGCTCGCGACCGGATCCAACAGGTTCTCGATGAAGGCACTTTCGAAGAGTGGGACGCGCACCTGCGCCCACCGACCCGCTGGGGTTCCAAGACAAGAAACGCTACGCCGATCGCCTGGTTGACGAACAGGCACGCACCGGACTGTCCGACGCCGCCCTGACCGGCACCGGCATGATTCGCGCTCGCCGTGTGGCGTTCGGTGTCACCGATTCCGCTTTCATTATGGGAAGCATGGGATCGGTGGTCGGTGAACGACTCGCCCGACTCGTCGAACGCTCCACCGAACAACAGCTGCCACTGATCATCATCAGCGGCTCGGGTGGTGGAGCCCGCATGCACGAGGGAATCCTCTCCCTGATGCAAATGGCCAAAGTGTCGGCCGCCCTCGCCCGCTTCGACCAGGCTGGCGGCTTGTTCATCTCGGTACTCACGAACCCTACCATGGGGGGAGTCGCCGCCAGCTTCGCGTCGCTCGGCGACGTGGTATTTGCCGAGCCGAAAGCGCTGATCGGCTTCGCCGGCCCGCGCACGATCAAGGCCACCTTGCGGATCGAGCTCCCCAAGGGATTTCAGACCAGCGAATTCCTGTTGGAACACGGATACATCGATCGCATCGTCCCGCGCGGGAAACTCAATAGCGAAATCGCCCGGACCATCGACTATTGCGGCAAATGACGCGCTTCTTGCTCCACATAGTTGCTCAAACCCACGCCGGCACCTAGATTGGAACCATGGGCCTATTCGATCGATTTCAATCCATGTTCCAGAGCGACCGGGTCGACTTGCGCGACCGGTTTGAGATTGTGCGCAAGGCCATTTCAGGGACGATGTCCAAATTCTACATGGCACGGGACCTGAAGCATGACCGCATCGTTGGATTGAAGATCGCGGATCACGAAAAGGTGGCCACGTTCGAAGCCCGCTTCAAGGGCTTGAAGAAACCGACGGAAGGAGAGATTGCCATCAACTTCCACCACCCTTTAGTGGTGGAAACGTACGAATACGGACAGACCACCGAGGGCGTCCAGTTCATCGTGATGGAATTCGTCAAGGGTTTAGGCCTGCAACAACTCCTGAATAACCGGGACGAGGTAATCGAGGGGCAACGGTTGAAGTTAATTCGCCAGATGGCGGAAGCCCTGGAATACGTGCATTCGCAGGAGTTCATTCACCGGGATGTCTGTCCGCGGAATTTTATTTTCGAGTCGGACACTGGCCGTCTGAAATTGATCGATTTCGGCCTGTCACTGCCGGCCCGCAAAGAGTTCATGCAGCCCGGCAACCGTACGGGAACTCCGCTGTATATGGCTCCCGAGGTCGTCCGCCGACGTTGGACGGACCAGCGGCTGGACATCTTTGCCATGGGAGTATCCGCTTATCAAATATGCACTTACGAATTTCCATGGGCTTTCACGGAAACGACCGGTCAGGCAGCATTGGCCCACGACACCCAGGCGCCTCGCGACATTTTCACTTACCGGCCTTCCCTGAATAAGCAGCTGGCCAAGGCCATCATGCGCTGTATCCGGCCCAATCCCAACGATCGTCCCTCGACGGTCAGCGACTTTTTGAAGGCCATCCGCCACGCGGAGAACGACGACGAATAGCCGTGGCAGCGGGTCTGCCCGGGCCCCGGTCCGGCCGCGCCTTGCCGTGGTCAGCGTTGGCCATCATCACCTCCACAGGCGGGGTCCGACTGCCGCCCACACCAGCGATGGGGACCAGCGAGGCGCATGCGCCGACCAGTTGCCCGCTCCTCTCCCTGTGCGGGTCTTGTCAGGCTGTCGGCGGAGGCCGGAGATGCGGAGATTCCGCGGCGGCCGTTCTCGGTTGTCGATTTGGCAGCGACCCCATATACTGGTGAGTTTCCGGTAGCATCCGCTGTGTGGGAGGAGTACAGGTCGATGACGATTGACAAGAGTCTGAAGATTCGCGCCGGCACGGCACGGTCCCGAAATGTGCTGACGCGTGCTGAACGGTTGGCCAAACTCAAGGAGAGCGAACGCTGGTCAGAGAGTGACCCAGTGCTGGGGCTACCGAAGGTGCTCGTGCAGAAGGTGTCGCTCAAGAAGAAGAAGAAGGCCAAGAAGGCGGACGAGGAAGAGAAGGGATAGTCAGCCATGCGAGTCCGGCTGGAATATGGTCGCGCGGGATTGGAGGTCGAGCTGCCGGACGAGCGAGTCGTACGGTCGCTCGCCTACCAGGACGCTCGTCAGTTGCCGGACCCCGCCGTTGCTCTGCGCAAGGTGTTGGACGCGCCGAGCGGCACAGCGTCGCTGAGAAAACTGGCCGCAGGCCGGCGCACGGCCTGCCTGGTCGTGTGCGACATTACTCGACCGGTTCCCAACGAGATGATTCTGCGTCCGGTCTTGGCCGACCTCGAGGCCGCCGGCATAGCTCGCGAGGACATCCTGATTCTGATTGCCACGGGGCTGCATCGCCCGAATGAAGGTGATGAGCTGGTGGAAATTCTGGGCGCCGAGCTTGCCGGACGCTACCGCGTGGAGAACCATCACGGGCAGGTGTTGGACGAGCACACTTACCTGGGTGACAGTCCGCGCGGTGTCCCGATCTGGATCGATTCGCGGTACGTCGCCGCTGATCTGAAATTGACCATCGGTTTGATTGAGCCGCACTTTATGGCCGGTTTTTCCGGCGGCCGCAAATTAATCTGCCCGGGGATCGCCGCGTTGGAGACCGTCAAGGCCTGGCACAGCCCTCGCTTTCTGGAAGACCCGCGGGCTGACTGCGGAATCCTGGACGGGAATCCGGTCCACGAAGAGAACACCTGGATCGGCCGCAGAGCCGGTTGCGACTTCATCGTGAACGTCGTGCTGGACGATCACCGACGACCGCTGAAATTCGTCGCGGGGGACATGGAGGCAGCGTTCCTGGAAGGGGTCGAGTTCGTGCGTGGCGTGGTGACCGACTCGGTTTCGCACCCCGTCGATATTGTGGTTACCAGCGGAGCCGGCTATCCCCTCGACACCACGTTCTACCAGTCGATTAAGGGAATGACCGGCGCGCTGCCCATCGTCAAGCCGGGTGGGACGATCATTATTGCCGCCAGCCTCTCGGAAGGGATTGGCAGCCCGCAATTCCAGCGACTGTTTGCGGAACACGCGGACCTCGAGTCGTTTGTCAGTTGCATTGAAGGGGACGACTACTTCGTCATGGATCAGTGGCAATTGGAAGAGTTGGCCAAGGTCCGGCGCAAGGCGAGCGTCACCGTGGTCAGCGATGGCTTGCCGGCCGAAGTGCTCAACAATCTGTTCGTTCAGAGCGCTCCGAGCGTGGAAGCCGCGGTGCGTACAGCACTGCAAGAGCATGGTCCCGCGGCGGAAATCGCCGTCATCCCGAAGGGCCCCTACGTGCTGGCTCAGGTCGCCGGCTGAGACGACCGATCTGGAGAACCGCCAACGTACCGGCCGTGTGCCGCGGACGCGGCAGTTTGGCTGCCTGCGGAGGGTTCCTGGCTGAGGATCGCGTCTCCCCTTCGCTACCGTTACGTCCGCGTCGACGGATTGCTGCCTGGCCGGCGGCTGAATAGACTCGAAACCTCAAGTCGGCGCGAAGAGGGGAACGGGGCAAGGCTTCAGACCCCTAGAAACCAAGACGTGATGGTCGTCCAGCCCGCCGCATGCACCGCGCGTCGCCTATCGGCGGGGGGCGCCGCCGCCAGTGAAACAAGGCGCTGCGCAAATAAGTGATCGGATTTCTTTCAGCTTGTCCGGCAAAACACGGCAAAACGGCTTGAAGTGGCAAGCATTTATTTCCGCGCGCCGCCTAACCCCAGAACTGCCACCAAGGACGAGTGGTCTTGCGGCGCGAGGTCACAGTGGCCCCGACACGTTGGCCATGGGGACCGATCGCCCCTTCCATCTTAATGCGAGCCATCTTCGCATCAGCCAATTTAGCGTCGAACATATTCGAAAGAGTCAGATTGGCGCCGATCAGATTGGCGCCCGTCAAATCGGCTCCTCGAAGATCCGCACGCGAGAGATTCGCTTCGTTCAGGTTTCCCCGCAAATCCGCCACGCTCAAATCAGCGCCGGTGAGATTAGCACCCGTCATGTCAGAATTGGGCAAGCGTGCGTAGCGAAAGACCGCTCCCGAACAATCGGCATCACAGAAATGCGATCCCTCGAGCAGAGCATCGGTGAAGTTCGCGTTTCTTGCGACGGCACGGACGAACGCCGCACCACTGAGACTGGCACTCTGGAAATTCGCCCCTTCCAGATTGCACTGGCTGAAATCGGCATCGCGCAAATCGGCATTATGGAAATCAGCTTTCCGCAGATCCATACCGGAGAAGTCCGCGCCGGGCAGGCGAACACTATCATAGCAATGGCCACCAGGATCGTCCGAGTCGATCTGGAGCAGGACTTGACCTGTTTCCTTGTGCTTTATCTCAATCATCCTCTCGACCCCGCTGGGCTGGGCGCCTACAGAGGCTTTCGGCGACCGAACGGCCTGATATCAGATGCAAGCAATCGTCGACGGATACTCCTTACCACCTGGAGGTAGTCCTTCATCGTCCGCTGTGTCACCTCCGGACCTTTCGAGCAAGACGAATATACCAGACTTCTGTCCCGGAACCTATTTTTTTTCCCCAAAATCGATCGATCTTGTGCCCGACTCCCGAACGCGGTCCGGAGCGATCAATTCCCGCGAGTTGACCGGCGCTACAGCGGCCACCGGCGGCTTGAAACTGGAGAGTTCCTATCGAATAGTCCGATTATAACACGGAGCAACATCCGCGATGCAACTGGCCGCAGCCAAGGCAAACCGCTAAAATTGGGGCGTCCTTCCAGGTTGGGCACCGCCACGACTTGTCGCCAGCGGCAGGAATCCCCACTGAAGCGGGTCCCGATCGATGATCCTTTCGCCATTTTCACGACACTGGACCCTGCCGGGCCTATGAATTTCTACGTTGATTTGGACACCTATCGAGGTCCGCTGGACCTGCTGCTCTATTTGGTGCGGAAGCACGAAGTGGATGTGATGGAGGTCCCCATTGCGACCGTGGCGCGGCAGTATCTTGAGTACTTGGAAGTACTTGAGGCATTGGACGTTGACGCGGTCGGCGAGTTTCTGGAGATGGCCAGCACGCTGGTGGAAATCAAATCGCGGCTGGCGTTACCCCATTGCTCGGACGACGAGGAACCGCTGGAGGACCCGCGCAATCAGCTCGTGGAACAGCTCTTGGAGTACAAGAAATACAAGGATGCTGCCAGCATGCTGGAGGAGCGGAGCCGTCAATGGCAGAAGCACTTCGAGCGTGTGGCGAATGACCTGCCACCTCGGCGCGTCGATCCGGGTGACCAGCCGATCCACGAAATCGAACTCTGGGATCTCGTCAGTGCGTTTGGGAGAATCATCCGCGGCAATCGCGCGGCCCAGCCGTCGAATATTGTCTACGATGACACGCCGATCCACGTACACATGCAGCGCATCCACCAACGCCTGGTCGAGCGTGGTCGAGTTTCGTTCTCGGAGATGTTCGCGGCCGGGGCGCACAAGTCGGCCCTCATCGGCGTCTTTCTCGCCATTCTCGAACTCGTACGGCATCACAGCGTGCGAACGGAGCAGGAGAGTAGTCAGGGCGAAATCTGGATCCTGCCCGGCTCCAGCTTTGACCCCAACCTCGAGTTGTCGGACGTCGACGAGTACGCACAGCGTCGCCCGGTCGAGGAAGATCTGCCATCCCGGCCCCGCTGACGGCCGCTCCACGGTGCAGCCAGGCCCATAGCCGCGGCAGCGGCCAGGTCGACCGGGTCACGTTGGTTGGCTCCGCTGGGCATCGCGCCGCCGTCGACCCCCCTTTCGCGGCTTCCACGATCGTTCTAGACTACTCGCCAGTCAACCGTCTCCAGGATGCACAATGCCAAAGAACGCTCCCATCAAGCAACTGACCTACAATGGCCTGACGATCGAGGGGTATTCGCGAGCAGCCGTTCAGACCTACTGGCGAATTCAGGAATGGAAGATTGGTTTCGACCTGGGCGCTCAGCCGTGGGATTTCATGGGAACGGGGACCTGGTTCGTATCGCACACCCATTTGGACCACATCGCCGCCTTGCCAGTCTACGTCGCTCGCCGCCGGATGATGAAAATGGATCCGCCGACCATCTACTTGCCGGCCCATGCGGTGGAATTGGTGGAGCAGCTGTTGCGCGTGGTCTCGCGTCTGGATCGTGGCAGGCTTCCCTGTCAATTGATACCGGTGGTGCCTGGGGACGAGATCGAGCTGTCTCGCGAACTGGTCGTGACCGCCCATCCCACGGCACACACCGTCCCCTCGCTCGGCTATATCGTGTGGGAGCGCCGCCGCAAGCTGAAGCCGGAGTATCGCGAGTTGACGGGGCCCCAGATCCGGGACATTCGTCTTTCCGGCGTCGAGGTATCCCAGGAAACACGGTTCCCGCGCGTCGCCTACCTGGGAGACAGCAACCCCCGCGGACTTGACGCATGCCCCGACATGTACCGGGCCGAGATTCTGATTGCCGAAATGACATTCGTAGCACCTTCCCATCGCACCGCGCTGATCCACAAGCATGGTCACATGCACTTGGACGATATTGTCGAACGTCGTGATCGATTCGAGAACGAGCAGATCATCTTTGGTCATTTCAGCACCCGTTACCATCCGCAGCAGATTCGTGCGTTTGTAGCCAAGGCCCTCCCGGATATGCTGGGAGGGCGGATGCATTTGTGGCTGTAGGACGCGTCGCATGATCGGTCCTCCTCGTGCCGTCTACCTGCACGTTCCGTTTTGCCGACATCGCTGCGGCTACTGCAACTTCACCGTCGTCGCCGGACGCGACGATCTGCAGGCGTCCTTCCTGCAGGCGCTGGAAACGGAGTTGCAGTGGCTGGCGGTTCCGCAGGGAGTGGACACCATCTACATCGGCGGCGGCACCCCCACCCAGCTGACGACCGCACATCTCCAGTCGCTGTGCCAGCTGGTTCGCTCTTGGTTTCCCACCGGCCCGC
This sequence comes from uncultured Planctomycetota bacterium, assembly GCA_963802295.1. Lineage (GTDB taxonomy): Bacteria > Planctomycetota > Planctomycetia > Pirellulales > Pirellulaceae > JAJRVM01. The sequence continues at coordinate 1,186,143 of CAWDIM010000029.1, forward strand.
AAGGGGAATGGTCGATCGAGGCGAATCCGTATGATTTGACACCGGAGAAAGTGCGGCTGTTGCAGGGTTGCGGTGTCAATCGAATCAGTCTGGGAGTGCAGTCGTTTGATTCCCGGAAACTGGAAATGTTGCAGCGCGATCATCGTTGGCCCGAGATCCTGACGGCCTACCGGCTCTGCCGCGACCACTTCGCATCCGTCTCGCTCGATCTCATGTTCGCCGTGCCCGGAGAAACCATCGCTCAGTGGCAAGCGGATCTTGCCCGAGCGATCGAGCTGCGTCCGGATCACATTTCGGTCTATGGGCTCACGTTTGACAAGGGAGCTCGTTTCTGGGTGCGCTGGCCAAGGGTGAATTGATGAGAGTCGGTGATGAGGCGGAACGAGCCATGTACGAACTGGCGATGGACGAACTGACACAGCACGGATGGGAACACTACGAAGTCTCCAATTTCGCGCGGCAGGGACACCGTTGCCGCCACAACGAGGTCTATTGGGTCGGTGACGAGTATTTCGCCGCCGGTCCGGGCGCCGCCCGTTACATCGACGGACGCCGCGAAATCAACCATCGCAGCACGACCACGTATATTCAGCGTGTGTTGTCAGGCCGGTCGCCAGTCATGGAATCCGAGTCTCTGAGTCCCGAGGACCGGGCGCGCGAACAACTGGTGTTTCAGCTGCGCATGCTGGCGGGCGTGGCACGGGATCGGTTCGCCGCGCGGACCGGATTCCAGATCGACGAATTGGTCGGGGCGGCCCTCCGCAAGTTCACCGACCTGGGACTGCTGGAGGACATCGGCACGCACGTTCGCCTGACACGCGACGGACTGCTGATCAGCGATGCGATGTGGCCCGAGTTTCTCTAGCAGCGAACGGGCCACCGTCACGCAACCCCCGCGGCAACGTTTCGAAGAAGATCCAACGCAACTGGCAGTTCGCATGGCGGACAAGGAGCAAACATGAAACTGAGCAACAAGGGAGCCATCATTACGGGCGGATCCAAGGGAATTGGCCTGGGTTGCGCTCGCGTGTTCGGCCGACATGGCGCCAAAGTCGTCATCGCGTCACGCGGTACCGAGGCCGGCCGAGAAGCCGAAACCAGCCTCCGTCAAGCCGGGATCGATGCGACGTTTATCCCCTGTGATGTCAGTCACGAGGGGCAGATGCGGGAACTGCTCGACAAGGCAGTGGCTCATCTGGGGCGACTGGACTGTATCGTCAACAACGCCGGCTGGCATCCGCCGGCCCGCAGCATCGACCAAATCAGTGTCGACGATTTCGAGCAACTGGTGCGACTGAATTTGACCAGCACATTCATGGGCTGCAAGTTCGCCTTGCCGCATCTCGTGCGGACCCGCGGCAACATCATCAACATGACCAGCGCAGTGGCCTTGATCGGGCAGGCTTCCGCCGTGAGCTATGTCGCCACCAAAGGGGGCCAGATCGGTTTGACTCGCGCGCTGGCCGTCGACCTGGCCCCGCACGGCGTGCGCGTGAATGCGGTGGCACCGGCCGGTGTGATGACCCCGCTGGTGCAAGAGTGGGCGGCGAGCGAATACGACCCAGCCGAAGCCATCGAATCGGTCCATCGCTGGCACCTTCTGGGCCGCATGGCCACCAGCGACGAAATCGGCGAAATCTGCGCCTTCCTGGCCAGCGACGAAGCAGCCTTCCTCACCGGACAGGTCATCTGCGCCGATGGTGGAGCGGCGTTGAGCTACGCCGTCAAGGCCCAGCAATTCCTCCCCGGTCCGTTCGCCCAGGCATGATCCCTTGCGTGGTCACGCCTGCCGCCAAGCACTACGCTGGCGTGCACGACTCTGGCCAACGGATCAGGCAAACTTCTGATCGTCGGGCCCGTGCAGGGCATCCACGATAAGGTGCACCGTCTGTTCGCGCAGTTCGGCGTCATCTTCGAAGAATTGCATGACCCGGTCGGTCGGATCCGGATCGAGTGCAAAGAGAGTGTGTGTCAACGCATCAATCAGCGGATGATCACAGCGGATCATCGCCGACCTGAGGGCGGCCAAGACCGCCGGCAAGGCCGCTTCCCCTTGCTGTCCAAACCGGCGCACGGCGGCGGCGGAACTGAAAATCACGTGCGGATCAGGATCGCCCAGCAGTGGCGCCAGGTGCTGCAGTATGTCGACCGAGTCGTTTCCCAGGATTCCCAACGCAGCGGCGGCGGCAGCACGTATCGAGTATCTGGCATCGTGGAGCAACTCGACCAGGTAGGGGAGCGATTGTCTGGCGAACTCCCCGTACTCGGCCACCGTCTTGGCGGCTTCCTCGCGAATCGCCGGGAGACGATCGCACAGACAGCGGGTCACCGCGGGGGCCGCCTCCGCCGCGTGCCGAGCGGCACGCAGTTCCCAGAGTGCGACAATCCGAGCGGAACCGCTGCCGGATGCCAGCTGCCGCAGTAGTTCCTCGGTCGGGATCTCCCTGTTCTCGCTTCCAGCAGTTGCCGCTGTGAACAGCGTGTCTCCGGTTCGTTGCAGATACGTCAGCCCGCGACTGTAGGCCACCAGGGCATCGAGACGCAGATACGTTCTCCAGACCGGCCGCGCCTCGCCGCGCGCATGAACGAACAAGGCCAACGCATAACCGACCATGCGGGCGGGGAGGCGTCGTATGAACCGCGTCCCAGCAGCGCAGGAGTGTCCACTCGGATGGGACGTCTCACTGACAACGGCATGCGCCACAAGCACCCCGAGTCCCAGGTAGACCGCCGCCAGATCGTTCAACCACTCACTATCCCGCCAGCTCTGGCCGCGGCGGCTGTCCAGCGGCAGCAGCTCGCGGACCAATTCGTGCGCCAGGGTGGCGGCCAGTGAAGCGGGGTCAGACAGCTGTTCGGGTCTGATCTGCAGAACGCCCGCAGGCGGTTTCGGCGGCCCATCGCCGTGGCATTCTTCGCGAGTGATCTCCAAACGGAACGGTGCGGGAGCGATGGCCAGATGCTCGCAGAGGCGCGTCAGCAAACGCTGACCGCTCTCCAGCGTCGCCTCGTCATGGTCCCCCAGAAACGTCGGCTCCGGCAGTGCGACGGGAGCCGCGAGCATGCGCGGCAGCCCGAGCTGTTCGGCCAGCCACAACATTTGCCTTTCCGTCCAGGCCTTCTCGGCAATCTCGAGCGGCGGGCGAGGCAATAACCATCCAAACATCCGTTTATCCTCTCTGGCTGTGGGTCAGTCGTCCTTGCAGGCGTCGAGCTCGTCGCGCACCTGCTGACGCGACATCGCCACACATTCGATGGCGGAGGCGATTTCCTGGGCAAAGTTCCGGTGGTGCGTCGGTTCCCGGGCCCGGTCGACTTCTTCCTCCAGCGCCAGCAACCAGACCGGGACATCAAATCCGATGCCCGTCGATTCCCGCGCCAGCACTTCCGTTTCGTGTTCCAGCAGCTCGAACGTCGGTCGGGGGCCTGGCCGCGTCGCCTCTTCCATCGCCGGCGTCACCAAGGCCCGCATCCGGTCAATCGCCATGGGACGCACAAAACGCTCGGCCAATCGATCGGCGATGGTGGACATGCGGATGGCATAATCCTGTTGCAGTTGACGCAGACGTGCCAGGTACTGGTCCGCCTCATCGGCAATCCGCTCGGTCAACGCACGGCGCCACAGCCGGGCAGCCTTGAGCTGCCTGTGCTTGACCAGGATCTCGTGTGCCCAAACGACCGGCTTGAGATGCCAGCAGACCCGATCGTACTGCGTCCGCAGGCGGAGAAAATCGAGCAGCATGTAGAGCATCTCGCCGCGATCGGATTGCGTCGTCGTACTGTTGTAATCGCGGTACTCACCATAATTCTCGACGATGGCCTCCAGGATCAACGACAAGTGGTCCTCCGCCTCCTGATACGACACGCGCTGGCCCAGATCGCGGAGCAGCTGCAGCTCGTGATCGTCGCTCACGTCCTGCTCCAGGCGGCGCAGCCAATCACCAACGCCCTGATGGAGAATCGCCCGCACGTTTCCCAGGCTGAAGAAACGCTGGGTGAACAGCTCTCCGCCGTAACGCTTGATAAACTCGACCAGCGCGCCCAGCTGCGCTCGTCATTGACCCGTTCCAGGACACTCAGACGCAGCGTGCGGCTGTGATTGAGCCAGCTGGCCAGCAGCACTTCGGTGAGTTCTTCCAGGGCGGCCGCCAACGCATTTTCGGCCGAGTCCTTGTCCTCCGTGCCACTCCACCCTTGAGCCGACGTCACGAGACTCTCCACCAGCGACCGGTAGCCGACCTTGAACAACTCGTCAAACTCGGTGACGGCGCCCGGGCCGACAGGATTGTTGCGTTCCATGCGACGCGCCGTCTCGATCAATTGACAGGTTTCCAGCCAGAGCCCCCGACGCGGCAGCCAGGCCAGCAGATCCTGCAGCTGACATTGCCGGCAGCGAGCGGCCACGATCTGCCGCGTGTTACCATCCTTGGAGAGTGGCACGTACAGCAGAGATTTTCCGGCCAGTGCCTGGCGCAAAGCCGGCCAGAGCTCCGTCACTCGCTCGTTGTCCCCACGCATCAGTGCCGCCATCACCTGGACCATGATCGCGGCTTCGTCACCAAACTCGGCGGCCAGCTGCTGGATTTCGTCGTCATACTCGTTCGATTGGGCGGCCAGGGCCGAGAGCATCGTCTGCCCGACCGCCGAGATATCGACGCAGGCCGTGGCAATCCGTTCCAGCAAGGCATCCTTCACTAACCGCTGGCGATCGTATTGCTGCAGCGTTTCCGGGTCTGTCCCGGAGGTGGGAATCCGAAACCGGCGCACGGTGTCCAGCAGTTCGATCAGCTGGCGATGGTTGGAAATCGCGTGATGGATCCAATGCCGCATGGTCGCCATGCAATCGAACGGCCCCGCTTCGCTGCGGTCGTGTTCGCCGGCACTGGACCGCTCCGCGGCACACAGCCGACGTCCGACGGCAGCCAATTTCCACAGCTGAGCCAGCGAACTGAGAAAGGCCACCCGATCGGAGATGCGCAGCGACTCCCGCGAAAGCTCGTCCGTAGTCGGGTCGCCCGTGTCAAACAACTCGCTTTCGATGCCGTCATCCGTACTGTCGTTGTATACCACATCTTCATAGGCGGCACTGAAGAGATGCTCCTCCCCTTCGTCACTCTCTTCCTCCTCCGCGGCCGACAGCCCCGCCGCACCATTGTCGCGAGAAGGTGCCGCCACCCCCAACTGGAAATCGGGCGCATTCCAGTATTCGTCCGCATTCGCTTCCAGGTAATCGAAGAACTTGCGGATCAGACTCCCCGGTGACTGGGTGAGATGCGTGACGCCGGACTTCGCGGCGCTGAGCAGTTTCAAGAGCCACTGCTGGGCCAACTGATGAAACGAGCTGTCAGCCCGGTCCAAGGGGACGTGATCCGCCAGGCTGAGCCAGTGAATGAGCAGCGCCATGGAAGCGACGAAATCATTTCGCTCGAGCAACGCCTCGACCACCAGCGAGAAGGCTTTCGGTGAATCGAACATGTGGGCATGCGGCGACCAGAAACGGATGTCGCCCGCCTCGGCACCACCCTTGTGCCACAGATTCAGGCTCTCCGCCACGTGCTCCGCCGCCTGGAACACCTCCAATGGGTCGACCGCATCCACGCTCGACACCTCATGGGCCGCATAGTGCCGCCACCACAGGGCAGTCTGCTGAAACTGCTCGCGGACCTGCCCGCACAGATCCTGTCGATCATCCGCCGCCGCCGCGCTCCAGATGTGGGAAAAGAGCCCGAACAATTGCTCCATCAGCTCCACCAACTCGTCGGCACGATGGTCATGCACGCTGTTCTCCAAGGCGGGAAACAAGCTGAAATGCGCGTCAAACCCCAAGATATTCCAGGGGTCAATCACTCCCCCGCACGCAATGGCCCGCTCCAGCAGTGCGACGATTTCGCGGGCCGTCTGGATAGCCGCCAGCAGATCTCCTGTCGCCGCCGCCCGCTCGCCGGCGGTCAGCCGACAGTCAATCTCGCAGCGCATGCGGGCCGATGCGACCGGGACCACCGCCGCTTGCCGAGCCGCCGCAGCGGGATAACCCATCCTGGCGAAAATGCGGGCCAGCTGCACATGCTCCAGCTGGCTCGCTCGACGACGGGCCAACCAGGCATTCAAATGCTGCCGCGCACCACCGAACGGCTGCCGCCGCGCGATCGCCTCGGCCTCCAGCCGCCGCCGATGCGCCGGTGCCGCCTGCCTGATCAGCTGTTCGTAAAACGCGTCCCGATAGGTCGCCACCGTCGGTAATAAACTCGATAGCGTGACGGACGAATCATGCGTATCGGGTCCGGCACCGCTGATGCCCGAGGCCATCAGCATCGTGCCAGCCAGCACCCCCGCCGCTTCAAACCGCAGCTCTTCCTGCGGCAAATCGTGCACCTCGCTCAAGCGGGACATGAGCGCGTCGAGCGTCACTTGCTGCACAATAAACCGACGGTAATAGCCTTGATTGTCAATACAGTGAGGGTCCCATTGACCAAAATGGTAGTTCGGACGCTTGTTGACCGGATGGTCAAAATCGTAAGCGCGCGGGTCGATCGCCAACTCCTCCAGGCGAGCGGGATCAAAACAAGCCGCACGCAAAATCCCCCGATCTACGGTCCGAAGAATCTCGATCGCCGCGGAGACCACGCCCTGATATGGCCCCCACTCGACACCCGCCCCCTCAATGAACAGCGGAATCGGACGCACCCATTCGTGCGCGTAGGGTTCGTGACGACGGGACTCCAGAGCCGCCAAGGGCCGATAGCCGATGTAATCGTTCAGCTGCTGTAACGCGCCGGCCACAATGCGCGGCGCATCGTCCCACGGAGGGCCTTGCTGCAGGATCGCCTCACAAGCGCGTCCGACAAAAAACGGCCGAAACAACTCGGCCTCACTCTGATGAAATAACAGGTCACTGTGAAATCGCCGGTAGGCCGGCAGCAACTCGTCCCGCAATATGCGGAGCACCGCCTGCGCTTGAGAGATATCCGCAAACGTCGATGACTTCTCACACAACTGCGGCAATTCCCGCTCCAACAGCTCGAGTACCGCTCGCCAGGTCGGTCCCTCGCCCGTGAGGCAGGCAGACAACTGGTTCAAACTGGCCAGGAACTGCGGTTCGGGGGCGCCGGAGGAGAAATTCAGATAGCCGAGGATTCGGTCGGTCAATTGCCGATCCTTCGGCCCGAGCGCTCGACTTTCCATCACACGGACTCCAAGGGACCCACCTGGGCAAAACCGGCGGCCTGTCGACGATGCCCGACGACCCGCCGCGTCACCGGCCACATGCCACTGACGGAGCACAAACACCCCCACACAAAGAGGGGAATCACTTCGCAACCGCCCAAGAGCTGATCCTCATGGTACGGGTCGGCTGCGGACTGGTCTAGCGGTTGCCGGCGGACGGGCGGGACGCGCCCGACTTCTCGTGACGTGTGTGGATTTTCGGGGTGCAATGGAGAATCTCTCCAACTATGATAAATGTGCCGGATCAATTGGCGCCTGGTGCTCGACGCGCAGGTCTCCCTCACTTGGCGTGGGGTGTTCTGCGCGGGTTCGTGGACGATGAGGCGCCTGGCGGGCGCGTCGGGGCAGCGACCGGTTTGCCGGGAGTGGTCGTTGACAGCGGGCTCGCGCGACAACGTCCGAGAGTATTGAGAGGCGTACGCGGCAGTGAAAATAATGTGATACCCGGCCTGGGATCGTGGGGCTATTGGAGCGAACTCGCATGGCCAACGGGCGCAGCGAGTCGTTTTGCGCAAGCCGCCTCGATTCCCTGATGCAGCTCCCAACTTGGCAGAAGATGAGACACCATGATGCGCCGACTTCGAGTATCTACCGCGGTCCTGCTGGCACTCGTATCGATGACAACCACATTGCGGGCTGAGTCGCGTGAATTCCCACTCATTCCGCCCGAACTGGCCCAGCGTTATGGACTGGAGCGCGTGTGGTTCACGCAGGTGCCGCTGGCGGCGGGCAGGTCGGGGATCGTGGACGTGCGTTTGAACGTCAGTGCCGTGAAAGCGCAGACGATTTTCCAGGTGCAGACGGACCAAGGCCAACTTTATTCCATCTCGGATCGGAACCTGGACTCGTTTGGCAAACCGCTCGGTATCGACGGCGCCGGGAAAGCCGCAGCCGAAAAGGTCCGGTTGCTGCGTCTGGAAGGTATTGAAGGGAAGATCGAGCAGGCGGTCATCCCGGACATCATGATGTATGTCGCCACGAACTCCGGCGCGGTCCAAGCGATCGACGCCGAGACCGGCCGCACTTTGTGGACCTCCAGCGCCGGCACGATGGACTATCCCACGACGCCCATAGCGGTCACCGAGACACACTTGACCGTGATCAACGGGCAGACCCTCTACATACTTGACACCACCGATGGTGCGATTTTGGAACAGCGGAGGATCGTGGGGGGCCCGGCCGCCGGATCGACTATTTGCCGAAATATCGCCTACATCTCGATGTTCACTGGGCATCTCGATGCCCACACGTTTGGCGAAAACGCTCCCTGGTGGCCCATCACTTACCGCTCTCACCGCAGCGTGCACTTTCCTCCGACGACGGCGGGCGATGCCGTTGTCTGGGCTAACGACGTGGGCGATATTTCGGTGATCACGGCGGGCAAGCACGGCACTCGTTACCGCCTGCGTCTGGCGGACGCGATCGCCGGACCGATCATCTACTTTCCTCCCAAGCAGATTCTGGGAGTCACGCAGACCGGCTACGTCTACAGTTTCGATGTGACCAATGGCCAGCTGATGTGGCGGTATGCCAGCGGCCAGCCCAGCGACGAGCCGGCGGCCATCGTCGGTGATACCGTGTTCCTCATGACTCGACTCGACGGGATGCACACGATCTCCGCGACGACCGGCAAACGAAAATGGCCGTCCCCATTTCCACTGGCCCAGCAGTTTGTGGCGGCCACCGCCAAACGCGTCTACTGCACGACCACGACGGGATTCCTGGCGATCTTGGATGGCGAGAGTGGTCAACTGGTCGGCCAAGTCCCGCTGAACCCGAACGATCGCGTGTTCGCCAACAATCAGACGGATCGCTTGTACATCGCCACGCGTTCCGGTGCGATCCAATGCCTGCGTGAAAAGGGGGCCGACGTGCCGTTGCTGCACTGGAAGGACATCCAGCAGGAAACGCCCAGTACGGAGGGTTCGACAGAAGCAGACCAAGAGTCACCCAAGACGGAGTCAGTCGACCCCTTCTCCAAAGGAACCGCGGAACCGAGCGAAGACCCCTTCGAGAAAGGCGCCGCAGAGGATCCGAAGAAGGAGAGTGGTGACGAAGATGAGGATCCGTTTGGGGGCGGGTAAGCAACGACAGGACAGGAACCTGCTCCGGGACCTGACTCGTGTGCCGTCAACGCACAGCATGGGGGCGGATTCCCGGCAGCTCAACTTGACTCTTTAGAGCTGCGCCACTTCACTCGCCGGGAATATCGCACTGCGCTCCGTTAGTTCGCCGGCCCGGCGCCGCAATATCCGCCTGCGCCGGGACACTCAGCGTCCACCTGCGCGCTGGACGAGCGTTCTGATCGCCCGCCGGTCGCTCGCCTGCGTCGACCAGGCAGAGGGCAGGGAATTCCTCGTGCCTGAACCGACACCTGGCGGCGACGCTCGCCACCGCCGCGACTGGAGGGCTTTCGCAAATTGGGCAACGATCCCCGCGAGAACTCGCCAACGGTAGGTTGACCGCGAGCCGTTCGCGCCGTAAACCAAGGACATTGAGCGTGTCACGTTCCGAGCAACCTGGCGTCACGAGCTCTCCGTTCGCCATCTTGTCGGTTTGTCACGGTGGTGGCAGCAGCGTGACGCTCGCGGCGTCAGACACCAGTTCAGCACTCATAGGGATGGAATCACCGCGATGGAATCTCCGGCAATCAAGCGTGCCCTAATCAGCGTCAGCGACAAACTCGGCCTGGGCGATTTCGCTCGGGCGCTGGCCGCCGCCGGCGTCGAGATCTACAGCACGGGCGGCACGGCACGCAGTCTGCAGGACGAAGGCCTTACGGTGCAGGAGGTATCCGCCTACACGGGCTTCCCGGAGATGATGGATGGGCGTTTGAAGACGCTGCATCCCAAGGTATTCGGAGGGATCCTGGGTCGGCGCGACCGAGACGACGACATGGCCTCGCTGGCCCAACACGCCATCGTGCCGTTTGAACTGGTGGTGGTGAACCTCTATCCCTTTGAGGCGACGATTCGGCGGGCCGGGGTCACGAAGGAGGAGGCCATCGAGCAGATCGATATTGGCGGGCCCAGCCTCGTGCGAGCCGCCGCCAAGAATCACGAATTCGTGACCGTCGCCACGCACCCGGGGCAGTACGCGGCCATCCTGGGCGAATTCTCGCAGCAGGGGGCCACAACGCCGCAGTTGAGGCAGCGATTGGCCGGCGAAGCGTTTGCCCACACGGCGGCCTATGACCGAGCGATCGCCGGCTATTTTGCGGCGTTGGAGACCGATCGCCAACTGCCCCCCGTGCTGAATCCGTTGCTGGAACGAAAGGAGATGTTGCGGTACGGCGAGAATCCGCACCAGCAAGCGGCGCTCTATGCCGAGGCCGGAGTGGTTGGCGCGAACCTGGTCACGGCGCGCAAGCTGCACGGAAAGGAACTGTCGTACAACAACCTGATGGACCTCGATAGCGCCCTGGCCCTGGCCCGGCGCTGCCCGCTGCGGCCGCTGTCGTGATCAAGCACACGAATCCTTGTGGAGCGGCTTCGGCCGACCAGCTCGCGGAGGCGACGCGCCGTGCGCTCGACGGGGACCCCGCCAGCGCTTTTGGCAGCGTGCTCGGTTTCAACCAGATCGTAGACCAAGCGACCGCCGAGGTCCTGGCCACGCCCGGCTTGTTTGTGGAGGCCATGGTGGCACCCGGCTTCGAGCCCGCGGCCCTGGAAATCCTCACGACTCGCCCAAAATGGAAGCAGAACGTGCGTTTGATGGAGGTTGGCCCACTGGACGTCCCGCCAGCCACCCTCCATTACCGTTGCATCGACGGCGGTATGCTCCTGCAGCAGGCTGACGTCGCGCCGGATGAAGTTGCACAGTGGGAGGTCGTCACCGATACGCAACCGACGTCCCAGCAGATGGCCGAACTGCGTTTCGCCTGGGCCGTAATGCGGCACGTCAAGTCGAATGCCATCGTGCTGTGCAAGGACCGCATGCTCTGCGGTGCCGGCGCCGGACAGATGAGCCGCGTGGATTCCGTCGATATCGCCATCCGCAAAGCTGCCGACCGCGCCGCCGGCTGCGTCCTGGCCTCCGACGCTTTCTTTCCCTTCCCCGATTCCATCGAGCGCGCCGCGGAAGCGGGCATCCTGGCAATCATCCAGCCTGGAGGTTCACGCAAGGACCAGGAAGTCGTCGACGCCTGCAATCGGCATGCGATTCCCATGGTCTTCACCGGTCGTCGACATTTCAAACACTAGGCCTGGCGGTTCCGGGGACTCGACGAACGAGGGGAAGAACGTGGCAACCATTCTCGACACGATTATGGCGGTCAAGCGGCAGGAAATCGCCGCCGCGAAACAGCAGCGACCTCTGCAGGAACTGCGGGCGGCGTTGGCCGACGCTCCGCCGGTGCAGCCGTTCGAAACGGCGTTGGCCGCCGGCGGACCGATCAAATTGATCGCCGAAATCAAGAAGGCCAGTCCGTCCCGGGGCGTTATCCGCGCGGATTTCCAACCACTGGCGATCGCGAGGACCTACCAGCAACACGGTGCCACGTGCTTGAGTGTGTTGACGGATCGGCAGTTTTTTCAAGGTGATCTGGAGATCTTGCGGGCCATTCGCCAGGAGACGACGATTCCCGTGCTGCGGAAGGACTTCGTGCTGGATGCGTACCAGGTGCTGGAAGTGCGCGTGGCGGGGGCGGATGCGGTTTTGCTCATCGCCGAATGCCTGGACCAGGACACGCTCGAGCACCTGCACACGACCATCCACGAACTCGGCATGGCGGCGCTGGTCGAGTTCTACGAACCGGCCAATCTGCCGCGTGTGCTGGACAGCGGTGCCACGCTGATCGGGATCAACAATCGCGACCTGCGCAGCTTCGTCACCGACCTGCAGCACGCGATCCGCCTGCGACAACAGATCCCCGCGGACCGGATCGTGGTCGGCGAGAGTGGCATTCATCGGCGCGAGGATGTCCTCAGCCTGCAACAAGCCGGCATCAATGCCATGCTGGTGGGTGAATGCCTGATGGCGGATCCCGATATTGGACAGGCCGTCGACATGCTCCTGGGCCACTGAACCGCCCGATTCTCCCCCCGGCTCACGCCGTGAGGGGCCGTCTCCCGCTCCCATTCCAGCGTGCCGGCCGCACGGCCGGTGCAGGTTGCCGGCCAGGCCCTGTCGCGAGGCGATTTCGTCAAGGTGCCGGACGTGTCAGAGCCCGCACACCCCGCCAGCCGACAGCATGCCGAGCCGCCGAGTCGCCGAGTCGGGCGACGGAAAACCCGCGTAGCCGCGTCTCGCGGCTCCCGTTATCATGTGTGGAGAGTCGAACGAGACACGCTCCCCGCCAGCGGTCAGTCTCCGATTCGGCGGAGAGTACCCAGTCGGATTCCCGCCTGGCGATCCACGGCCTGTCACGGGAAATGGCCTCACTCCGGAGCACGAGCGACACTTCGGAGCAGCAGGACGGACACGTGCCGGCCAGTTGGCAAGTCACGCGCATTTTCCGCACGTAATATCCAAATTCGCTCGGAGGGAGTCAGCATCATGCCCCGTATCATTGAGTCGTTAGCCACGATCAACAGCCTGATCCGCACGGGGTTGGGAGTCCTTTTGGTCGGCTTGGTCGGCGCCGGCGGGTACTTCGGTTATCAAACCTACAACGCCCGGGATCTGGCGATCAAGGCGGCCGAGGAGGAGCTGACGGCGGTCCGCGGCCAGTTAGCCGAACAGGAAAATAAACTGGAAAAACAGCGGCTCGAACTGACAGCCAAGGATGAACAAATCGCGGGGCTCAATGCCGACATCAAGATCAAGAACGAGAAAATCGAGAAACTCGACACGTCTCTGCGACTCCTCAAGGTCAACCATCGAGTCGCGTGGCTGACCGTGCTCGAGCAGGACACGGATCCCGCCACGAATCAACTCTACACGATCGGCCAATTCGTGGAAGTCAACGACAAGGGCGAGAGGCTGGGCGAACCCCGGCAGTTCCGGATCAATGGCGATGTGGTGTACGTGGATAACTGGGTCGTGAAATTCGACGACAAGTACGTCGAGCAAGCGGAGATCGATCGGGCCACTTCGCTCGTCCTGTTCCGCCGCATCTTCGGCGAATCACAAACCCCGAACGACGGGATCCCCTTGGATGCCGTCGGCAGCCGTCCGCAAGCCTACGGGAACGGCAACCAGATGTCGGAGTTCGAACAGCGCATCTGGGACGACTTCTGGACCATCGCCAATGACGAGGCCAAGGCGAAAGAGCTGGGGATCCGCGCGGCACATGGCGAAGCCCCATCTATGAAACTGCAGAAGGGGAAGTCGTATAAGATCCAGCTCCGCGCCTCCGATGGATTGTCGATCACGCCCGACTCCGGACCACCTCCGGTCGTCGGCCAACCAACCGGCTGAGCTGCCGCGTCTACTCACACCGCTCACGAGCTGCTAGGCTCTTCTTCCCGCAGCAGCTGCAGCAGTTTCGCGCGCAGTTGTTTGATCTTCAGTCCCATCGGCAACAGGATGCGGTGGTTGTTGACAAGGGCCCGCTTGATCTGTTCCTTGTTCGCACGATTTACCAGCAAGATCGCGGGAACGTGCTTGGTGGCTTCTCCTTCACCCAGGGCGTTGAAGGCATCCACCGCTTCGTCGCCCAGTTCTCCGGCCGAGAAAATCACGCAGTCGGCCAACGGTTCCACCTCTTGATGTTCCTCAAACCGCTGTAGCGCCCGACCGGGACTGCCAAAAACCAGCACACGATAGCCGCGTTTCTTCAACGCTTCGCGAATGGCATTTTGCATGCTGACGCTCGATTCAACCAGCATGACCGTCCGGTCTTCACCTTCACGCTCCAACGAACTGTCGCCCCCCGCATCCACTTCCTCGGGCTCGTGCGCCGCTCCGTCCCCACGCGTCACCAGGATTCCCGGGTCGCCCGACTTGGCGCGTTTCGTGACTTGATTCAGCTCTTCCAGCATTTCGCCAGGAGTCTGGAACCGTCGCTCGGTTTTTAGATCCATCGATTTATTGACGAAGGCAATCACGTAGTTGGGCAGCTCGGGCACCTCTTGCCCCAACGGTTTAATGTCTCGGTAACGAGAGACGCTCAGCCGCTTGATCCGGTCGCGGGTCTCGTACAACGGCGACTTGCCTGACAACATGTGGTAGAGCATGCAACCGGTGAAATAGATATCGCTCCGCGGGTCGTTCTTGCGGACTCCCGTGATCCGCTCCAGGCCGGCATAGTCGATACTGCGCGGGTTGGGCGCGGCGGCAATCGCCTCCTCGGACATATCAGCCGAAATGGCCGCCAGACCAAAATCAACCAGCTTGGCCCGCCCATGGCTCGAGATCAGCACGTTCGACAGTTTCATGTCGCGGTGCGTCACTCCCTTGCCGATCGCGTAATGCAATCCCGCAAGGACGTCACCAATCAACCGCAACGCCACCATCAATTCCAGGCGATGCCGCACCTTGATGAAATCCCGCAGATTCTGGCCTTCAATGAAGTCCATCACCATGAACGGCCGATTGCGCTCTTCCAGCACCTCGTAGACCGGCACGATGTTCGGGTGGCGCAGGGGCATGACCATCCGCGCTTCACGTAGAAACTGCTCCGTCGTCACCAGGTCTTCCGCATAGCGGTTTCGCAAGACCTTGACGGCTCGGTCTCGCGCCACCTCGCGGTGGGTGGCACGATAGACGCGAGCAAAAGTGCCGGCGCCTACCATGTACAACACTTTGTAATTGCCGTAGAAATACCCCTCCCGCTTCCCCGCCAGGATCCGATCCACCTGGAAATTCGTCAGGAGCTCTCGCCGAACCATCAGACCGGTGAGATTCTCGAGCGGAACGTCCCGACTACCGAATTCCCCCCAAATGGCCTCCAATTGGTGTGAATCGACAAGGTCGTAGTCAAAAGCCCGCTGGGCGAATTTTTCCGCCGTCATATCGGCCATTGATGCGCGGTGCTCCTAGTCAAGTGGTGGCCGGCGTTGGGTGCCATAAAGTGCACGCTCGAGAGCTGCCGCTTTTCATCGTATTCGACATCGTCTCGGGAAGCAACTTGGCCCACATCCCCCCAATCAATTCACTCCGCTTGCCCCTCCTCACCCTTCTGCTGCCGGTAGGCGTCCCGCTCGCGACGGGTGGCTTCCAGATCAAACACCAGGTACTTCATGTCCAGCCGCAGTTGGCACAGCGCTTCCTGAACAAGCGTCAAGATGCGACGGCGGCGGCGAGTGCTTTCCAGGACACGTTCCAATACCGGTTCGATGCCGGTACGCAGATCGGTCGGCAACGCGGCAATCAGTTGGCTCAACTCAATAATGTCTTTCGGGAGATCTTCGGTCTGGGACGAGGAAAATCGAGGTGCGGTGCTCATGAGCGTCGTCTCCTGGGAGTTGGTGGTCTGTTGGGGGTGAAACAATGCAGACGGTGTGCCAATTCCACAACTCCGCAACCTGTCTCCGCAACTCATTATATGAAAGGCACTTACAACAATCCAGCAAAACGTCGATTCGGTCCGATGAGGTGAAAATGCACTGCGGTTGCTCTGGCCGCACATCACAAATCCTGATACAAGCTGGCTTTACGTGCGATTGGCGGAAGGATTCACGACGTTGCCTTTCTGCCACAGGCCATCAGGTCGCGCGGCCGAAATCGACAACCGCAGCGGCCTGCTCACCATTACCGTGCACCGAGCTCATGTATGAACTGGCGACAACATTGCTGCCCCCAGGTGGTGATCACGCCGGCCACGCTCCTGACTGCCGGCCGAAGGGAGCCCTGGTGAAATTCGCGCCCTTCGTGCTCCTGGCTCTACTGCTCGCCGTACCGGCTGCGGTCCAGGGGCAACTGCGCGATTCCTACGAGGCCCCCGAAACCAGCTGGAAGCTGTCCGACCATGACTGCACACTGCGCATCCTGCAGCATCAGCGCACGTTCGAACAAATGCACTCGGGACGGACCAGCGAACAGCTGCAGTTCTTCGCTGGCTCCGGGACCTACGTTCACATGGTGAGTCCGCTGCCCGCATATAGCATCATTGACGAATTGACGATCAGCATCTGGGTGAAGTCCGATCGCCCAGGACTGCAACTGGCTATGCGGGTCGTCCTGCCGCGTTCCCAAGACCCGCGCACCGGGTCGGCTCTCACGACGCTGATACGCGGCAGCTCCTACCAAGAGGCTGATACCTGGCAGAAGCTCACCATTCAGGCCCCCGCCCGCTTACTGACGCGTGAAGTCCCGCTGTTGCGGTCCCAGTTCGGTTCGGACGTCGACGATCGCGAGGCGTACGCAGACATGCTGGTGCTGAACGTCTACGGGGGAACAGGCCAGACCAATGTCTGGCTGGACGATCTGGAGGTGGTTGGGCAAGTGGAATCCCCGCTCTCGGGCGCGGATTCCGCCAATGCGGCATCGCCGAATGCCATCCATTCGGCAAGTGAGCTTGGGACAACTCGAAACCAGGACGTCCCCGTGTTGGAAGGATCGGTCTTCGTGATCGATGGCCACCCGCAATTGGTGCGCGCGATCGACGGCAACGGAGAACCGTTTGCCTGGTTGAAATCACTTGGCTTCAACGCCGTCAGTCTCGCCGCGCCGCCGACGGCAGAACAACTGCGGGAAGCCGGTGAAAGCGGCATCTGGCTCATCGTGCCGCCACCGGCAAGTCAATCACCGGACGAATACGGCTCATCCCTGGCGCACATTCTGGCCTGGGATTTGGGGCGTCATTTGGCGGCGGACCAGGTGGAGCCGACCCGTCGCCTGGCCCAGCGGCTGCGCAGCGTGGCAGACCACCTGCGGCGTCCGACGCTCTGCCTGCCGGCGGCAGAGAGGTGGCAGTACAGTCGCTTGACCGACTTGACGGTGTTGGAGCCACCAGGCCCCAACAGCTCGCTTCAGTTGGGGGATTACGGCCAGTGGTATTTGGAGCGCTCTCGGCTGATGCGGATGGGAACGTTTTTCTGGGCCTCCATTCGCACTCAGTTGTCTCCGCGTGTGACCCAGCAACTGCGGGCCCTGGGAGCCGACGCGGCGGTTCCCTTGTCTCTCGAACCGGATCAGATTCGGTTGCTGGTCTATCACGCCGTGGCCTCCGGTGCGCGTGGGTTGGTATTCCGCTCCGAATCGCGTTTGGATGACTCCGACCGACAGACGACCATGCGGGCCAAGACACTGCAGCGCATCAACCAGGAGTTGGCGGTGCTGGAGCCGTGGGCCGCCACCGGCGAGCAGGATGGGGAGCTGGACACCGGCGACCCATCCGTACGTGTGAGCGTCCTGAAGATTGACCGTTCCCGGCTGCTGCTGATCATCCGCCGGATGGCCGACCAGCAGTACGTGGCCGTGCCGAGTGATGAGCGCAGCATCACCGTGGAAGTGCCCGGCGTCCCGGAGACGGATGAAGTTTATCAGGTGGGTGAAGACGGTCTACGCAGGATTCCGCAGCAGCGTGGCACAGGTCTCCGCGTAAGGCTGGACAAGCCGCGGAGCGTGACTTCGATCGTCATGACGCAGGACCAGCAAGTCATCAACTTCCTGGCTCGTCAGACGGCGGCCTTGCGCAAAGAGCAGGATCAACTGGTGGGGGAAATCGCGGCACACTTGTACTCGGCTGTCGTGGAGACTCAGCAACAACTGCTGGAATTAACCCCCGCGGCGGGAATCGCACGTCCTCACCTGGAAAGCGACTCGTTGTCCCAAGCGCGAACGGAACTGCAGCAGTTTCAACAACTGGTGGAAGGGGGCGGTCACGACCGGGCCTATGAGTTCCTGCAGCGCGGCCTGCAACAACTGGCCACCGCCCGTTATCAGAGCTGGAAACTCGCCGCCAATTCGTTCTCTTCTCCCGTGGCCAGTCCGTTGTGCACCAGTTTCTTCTCGTTACCACAGCACTACGTGCTCGGCCAGCGATTGCGCAACACGCCGTGGGGCCCCAACTCGCTGGCTGGTGGGGATTTTGAGAACCTGTCGGTGCTGCAATCAAGTGGCTGGAAAAACGTGTCGGGCACTTCTCCGCAGCTCCGCACCGGAGTGGAATTATCACTGCACGCGCCCCATTCAGGCCGCACGTCACTGCGTCTCCAATGCTGGCCGACCGATCCCCAACAGGCTCCTTCCGTCATCGAGACGGCACCGGTCACCATTACCTCGGCCCCGATTCCCGTCACGACCGGACAGATCGTGCGGATCCACGGCTTCGCCCGCGTTCCCACCCCGGTGCGAGGAAGCTTGGACGGCCTGCGAATTTTCGATTCACTGGCGGGCGAGGATCTGGCGGAACGCCTGGTCCAGACGAAGGACTGGCACGAATTCACACTCTATCGAGCAGCTCCCCGTGACGGTGTCGTGACGGTCACTTTCGCCCTTTCGGGGATCGGCGAAGCCTGGATTGATGATGTCACACTCCATCTGCTCGGCACTTCCACGTCGCAGGCCCAACTGCCTGCCGCTGCCGCCCCCGTCGGAGCGCCGCGCGATGCGTGGCGGTGAGCGGCCCCTCTTTCGCCCTTCCCGACCGGCGCGGCCACCAACCGCTTCAGCGGGCACCTGACTTGCCAGGCCGGGGCGATTCCCCTTACGATCGTGGATAGCATTCAAGTATCGATTCCGAACCCTTCGCTTTGTGCGGCAAGACGTCTCATGAATCTACTGGCTCTCGATCCGATGTGGCTCGCGGCGGCAGCGGGTATCGTGATCGCCGTGTTCTCACTGGCCATCTGGGGTTGGCTGCGTCATGCGCGGGGACCTCGACTGCGGGCAGCGTCGGGGCCCTTGATCGATGTCAGCGGCCTGGATAGCTCGGGTCCGCCGCCACAAGGTCCGCGACTGGAGTTTTACGGCACGCCCGTGCGACTGGCAGTGGTGGTGGTGGCGCCGGCGGGACGCGGCGGCGAACTCCCTCCGCCCGATGTGCTTCCTGGCCTCATGGAGCGACTCGTACCCGGCCTGACCAACATTATCGCCAGGCACCAGCCGCTGATCTGTCGCTGGCCCGTCCAGCTCAGCTCGCAGGGCTTTTCCCAGTCGTTCTTCAATCAAGTTGCCTTGCCGGGCGCACGCGGCAAAGGTACGCCATGGTGCAGTATCGCCGGGAAACTGCAGATTGGCGATCGCTCGTTCCTCGTCGGACTGGCGTGTTGTGCCGGTGCTCCCAACAGTGTGAGCCAGATCGTGGTGCAGCACGAAGGTCAATGGCTCGACATCCTTCGCTATCGGGAAGAGTAGACCGATGACGTCGCACAGAACGACCGGGCAACTGCGGCAGGATGCAATCGCCATCTGGCATGCCGCCGTGGCTGCCGTGGCCAGTGATCGACTGGTGCGCGAAAATGTGAACGTCGAAGGGGAAATGCTGCGCATCGTCGACGACGTGGTGCCGTTGGCCAAAGTGCGCCGCATCTGCGTGGTGGGAGCGGGAAAAGCAGGTGCCGGAATGGCGGCCGGGCTGGAATCGGCCTTGGGAAGCACGATCCTCAGCCAGCAGCAAGTGTCCGGCTGGGTCAATGTGCCTGCCGACTGTGTCCGACCGCTGACCCACATCACGCTCCATGCCGCCCGGCCAGCCGGGGTGAACGAACCGACCGCTGAGGGAGTCCGCGGCAGTGAGCAGATCCTGGACCTGGTCGCATCGCTCACGCCGCAGGATCTCTGTATCTGCCTGCTATCGGGCGGCGGATCCGCACTGTTGCCCGCCCCCGCGCCCGGTATCTCGCTGGCCGAGAAACTGGCGGTCACGCGGCATTTAAGCGCGGCCGGCGCCAACATCGAACAGCTCAATACCGTGCGCAAGCAGTTGAGCAGGATCAAGGGTGGCGGGCTGGCTCGAGCTTGCCGCGCCGGCCGCTTGATTACCTTGATCATCTCCGACGTCCTGGGAGACCCACTCGATGTGATTGCCTCGGGTCCCACCGTCGCCAACCACACCACGGCTCAGGATGCTCTCGAGGTCCTGCGGCAGTTTCCGGCCGCCGATCCGCTCGTGGCCGACACGGTGAATCGCTTCCTGCAACAGCGTTGCACGACGCGACCAGACCGGCACTGGTCACCCACGAGCCAGGTGTCCAACTTCGTGATCGGCAACAACGCAGTGGCAGTCGATGCCGCCGGCGCGGAGGCCGAGCGACGAGGCTATTCACACGCCCTGCTCGCATCCCCG
This sequence comes from uncultured Planctomycetota bacterium, assembly GCA_963802295.1. GTDB lineage: Bacteria > Planctomycetota > Planctomycetia > Pirellulales > Pirellulaceae > JAJRVM01. The sequence continues at coordinate 1,206,481 of CAWDIM010000029.1, forward strand.
ACGCTGGAAGGAGACGCCGAGGCGGTGGGAATGCACCTGGCTCGCATGGCGCTTCACATGCGAGACACCCCGGGCCCCAATTGTCTGATCACCGGCGGCGAACCCACCGTCACACTCGTCGACGCTGCGCAGCGCGGCATGGGGGGCCGCAATCAGCAATTGGTCCTGGCCGCCTTGCTGGAACTCTCGCGAGCCGACAGCCGCGAGCCGATGCCGAGGCGATGCAAGGCATTCTCGTTCTGTCCGGAGGCACGGATGGGGAAGACGGCCCGACTGATGCGGCCGGAGCACTGGCTGACCAACAGTTGGCACATGCCGCGCGGCATCTTCAAATGAACGCCGCCGACTTCCTCCGCCGCAACGACGCATATCACTTCTTCAGCCCGCTCGATGGCCTGCTCAAGACCGGCCCGACTCATACGAACGTCTGCGACGTGCGCGTGGTGTTGGTCAATCGCCGCGAAGACAGCTGAGCCGCCGCCCCGCCGCGATTTGTTCACGGCCCGCTCGAACCGACCTGCAAAGACTCGGCGTCCCCGTTTCCCCTGAACAAAAAAACGGGCCCTTCGTCCCCGCAGGACGAAGGACCCGCTGCATACACTTATCCGAAGCGCTGACTGTTGGTGAGCATGAACAAAGAGCGACTTAAGCTAGTCCCACCACCATTGGCCTTCCGGCAGATCTTTCAGCGTGACATCCTTCTGCGTCTGAGATACCTTGTCACCCTCGTCCGGCAGTCGATTCTCCTGCGACACGGCCTCCAGCGGACGGATCTGCACGCCGCCGCCAATAGGTGTCATGATCGCGTTCCCCTTGACCACCACGTTGACCGCCGATTCTACCTGCTTCGGTACCGTGTAGGTCTGGATCGCGTACTTCGCTTCGTCACCCAACACTCCTAGGTCCCAGCCCGCCTGCTGGTAGTAGTCCTGCCCCTGAATGAAGGCGGCCGCCACCGACATGTCGATCAGGTTGCGCAACTGAGCATATACCGGCTCACGATTGGCCAGATTTGGATACTGGTCGGTAAACGACTTGCAGAAGACCTTGCTGGCCCTGCTCTGCGCATCCCCCTCCGCACGTTCGCCACTCTGAGCCACGAGTTCCTGAGCGCCAACCAGCTTGACTCCCCAGCCCTCCATCTGCATGGCCAGGCCGTCGGCGGCTACGCGAATGCACTTGTACTCGGGCACAAAATACCACCGCACCAGGGCGTTGCCGGCCAGTGCCCCTGGCGATGCCGCCGAAATGAAGCTGGTAATCTTCACCGGCGCTTGCTCCAGACCAATGCCGATCAATTTCATGCGGTAGTCCGCTTCCACCATCACCTGAGCGAAGTGAGTATCGGGCGAGATTCCCTGCACCGTCACATTCTGCAGACCCAGTTGCTGCCGCATGCCGGCGGCAAACCCAGCCGGATTGCCTGGCAAGAACTGCGAGGCCGCCCGCTTAATGAATGTCTGCAGGTTGGCTAGTCCCGCCTCGGTCGGGTCGATCGAGACACCGATCACGTTCAATTTGTTGCCCCCTGGCGGATAGGCACGCAGCGCGGTCACCAGATCCTGCAGTTCCAACACGGGACGACCAGTGCTCAAACCGCGCACCCGCCCCACCGTATCTTCCGCATACCCTTCGGCCGGACCGGCCAGCACAATATCACCGGTTTCCGGATAGAAAAAGACGTTGTGGATCCGCAACAAACCAGCCAGGTATTTCATCTCGTCGGGAATCGGCTCCCCGTTCTCAATCTGATTGGCCAGGGCCTTCTCCAGCCGGTTGAGTGAAATCTTACGAAACTCGCTCGGCTTGGCCAGCTTTGGATTCAGCGACGCCATGGCTTCCTGCACAATGCGTTTGGCGCGCAATCCACCAGGATCCTGCACAAAACGCACTTTCAGCACCCCTTGTGCGTCAATGACCACACCGGCCTGCTGATCACCTGCGAGGCCGCCACCACCCAGGCCGCCCAGGCCGCCACCGCCCAGGCCGCCACCACCCAGGCCGCCCAGGCCGCCCTGGGCGCAAACGGTTGTGGGGGCAAGTGCCACGAGTAGCAATGCTACGAAACACAGAACATCGCGAATTCGTAACCGACACCAGTTCATTTTCTTCACCTCTCGCTCGTCTTTTTGCGCCACCACTCGTTACTCGTGGCCAGTACACGTGTCCGATCCTGGAATGCCACGCGAGCATCCCCTACTCGTACCGATCCTCTCGCCGTGCCAAGGCTGTGACCAAAGTCCGTCGCATTCACAGACGCTTATACATGCTGATTGAGTATGGCAGTACCCCACGATACTCAAGATCCCAGACCTTGCCAGCTAGTCACCCTTAACCGTGGCGACCAACAGACGTGAATCTGGTCGTTAACGGTTAAGTCGAACGGACTTGATGCAATTATAACCCGAACTCCGATCTTAGTCCTCGCGGTTCTCTGTGGCAAGCAATATCCCGGTAACCGCGGCCAAAGGGGCCGGTGCGACGACGTCCTCCCCTCGCGGCCGCCAGCCCGTTTTCGACAGTCACTCGGCTTGGCACCGGAAAAAGCCCCGGATCTCCCGCAGACTCCCCAGATGGCATCCTTTTTCCTGTCCCTGTTTTCTCGCGTATTTCGTCCGCAACCGAACGTTTCACGGGGCCTAATCCCGGTGGCCCTGGATTCGCATTCCAACGGCCAGCCAGTCAGCCAACAGCCGCCGACCGACGACTGTTAACTATTCGCCATCCAGTATTTACGTGTGTTTCGTTGGGGCTCGCTTATCCGCTCTCCTTGGCCAGCGCAGCCAGATTTCGCGGTTGGGGAGCCGATTTCCGGGTCGGCTGCTCAGCGCTCTCCACGGCGAGGAGCTCCGGCCGGTCGGCGCTGGCCATTCCCGTTGCCGCTGCCGCTGGCCGGTTTCGGCGGCGTCGTGATCAGCTGGTATGAGCCGGCTCCCAGCAGATCCTCGACTCGCCGCCGCAGTTCCGGTGTGATCTCCAGTTGCAGGCGTTGTGCCTTCAAGTGAACTCGGCTGCCGTCATCCAGGCTCAGCAACAGCTCCAGCTCACGATCTCCCGGATACCCACGGACAATTTCCCGGATTTTCGGCAGCACATCGCTTCCATGGACTCTCTGATCGATACGAATCACCACGCCGCTGGTATAGCGTGAGTCGAGTTGGTCCATGGGAATCAGTTCATTAACAATCAGGTTCGCTTCATCGCCACCTCGCTTGTCAACGACGCCGCGGACCAACAGAATCGCATCGGGTTTGACCAGTTCACCATATTTCAGGAAGTCGTCAGGCCAGAGAATGCAGCGCACGGCACCATGCATATCTTCCAGGTCGAAATTCGCATACTTGGTGGCCGTGGTCCCGGGCCGAATTTTGCGCACGTGGGCCAACTTGATGGCGCCGAGCATCCCACCCAGAATCACCTCGGACCGGTGGGGCATGTCGGAGACGTTGGCGGTCGTATGCGAGCAGAACATGGCGAGCATCTTCTGGTACTCGGCCAGCGGGTGGCTCGACAGATAGAAGCCGAGCACCTCTTTCTCCATGCTCAATCGTTCCCGCTCGTCCATTTCAGGTATGTCGGGGAGTGCCGCACAGCGGACTTCTTCTTCCTCGTCCTCAATATCGCCGAAGAGACTCTTCTGACCGCTCCGCCGATCGGCCAATGCGGCAGCACCCGACTGGAGTGCTCGGTCGACGGCGGCCAGCAGCTGAGCACGTTTGGCGCCGAGCGAGTCGAATGCGCCGGCCTTGATCAGGGTCTCAATCGTCGCGCGGTTACAGGCGCCGGCATCCACGCGCTCGCAGAAGTCAAACAGATCGCGAAACGGCCCATGCTTCTGCCGCGCGGCCACGATGGCCTCCGCGGCGGCTCCACCGCAGCTCTTGACGGCTGCCAGACCGAAGTGGATTCTGCCGTCGGCCACCGCGAACTCGACGTGGGATGAATTGACGTTGGGGGGAACAACTTCAATATTCATCCGCGCCGCGTCATCCAGGTGCTCGACCAGCGCGTCCTTGCGCATGAAATTGCGGCCCGGGATATCTCCCGTGAGAAGTGCCGCCATGAATTCGACCGGATAGTGGGCTTTGAGGTAGGCCGTCTGATAGGCGATCAGCGCGTAGGCCGTGGAATGACTCTTGTTGAACCCGTAACCGGCGAACTTCGTAATCAGCTCCCAAATCTCCTCGGCTTCCTTCTTGGCCATGCCGTTTTCCACGGCACCGGCGAGAAACTGTTCGCGATTACGATCGATAATCGATTGTTTCTTCTTGCTGATCGCCTTGATGCAGGTGTAGGCGCTGGCCAGTTCGATACCACCGAGTCGATTGAGGATGCGCATGACCTGTTCTTGATAGACCATCACGCCGTGCGTCTCGCTCAGCACCTGTTCGAGCACCGGCGTGTTTATACTCCGGCTTCATGCGGCCGTGTTTGACCTCGATATAATCGTCGACCATGCCTCCTTCCAGCGGCCCGGGTCGATAGAGCGCGTTGGTGGCGATAATGTCCCGAAAATGGTCGGGCTTCATTTTCTGCAGCAGATCGCGGATGCCGCCGCTTTCCAGCTGGAAGACCCCCTTCGTCTCGCCGCGGCAGAGCAAGGCGAAAGTCGCCGCGTCGTCGAGCGGGAATTTCAGGGGATCGATGCGCTGGCCGGTCGTCTGTTCGATCAAATCCACGGCCGTCCGCAGAATCGTCAGATTGCGCAGCCCCAGGAAATCCATCTTCAGCAGGCCGGCCGCTTCGACGTCGTTCATCGACCACTGCGTGATCACGTCCTCCTTGCCGGTCACGCGGCAGAGCGGCACGTAATCGGTCAGCGGCCGGTCGGCAATCACCACCGCCGCGGCATGCGTACCAACGTTGCGAGCCAGCCCCTCAATCTTCATCGCCAGCTCGAGCAACTCGCGGATTTCGCCGTCCGTGTCGTAGACGTTCTTCAGATCGGCGCTCAGCTCAATCGCCTTGGCAAGGGTGATGTGCAGCTGCTCGGGAACCATTCCCGTAATCTGGTTCACGCGGACCAGCGGAATCCCGAGGGCACGGCCGACATCCTTGATCGCCGCGCGGGCCGCCAGCGTGCCGAAGGTGCCGATCTGCGCTACGTTCTTCTCGCCGTACTTGTCTTTCACGTAGCGAATAATATCGCCCCGCCGCTCCTTGCAGAAATCGATATCGATATCGGGCGCCTCGAGCCGGCTCTCGTCCAGAAACCGCTCGAACAACAAGTCGAATTTCAACGGGCAGACGTGGCTGAGATAGAGGGCGTAGCAGACCAACGCTCCGACGCCACTGCCACGCGCCGTGGTCGGGATGCCCTGACGGCGTGCTTCGCGGACAAAGTCCCACACAATCAAGAAGTAGTTGGAAAACCCCAGCTTGTCGATCACCCCCAGCTCGCGATCCAATCGCTGCCGCACGACGTCGCTCAATTCCCCCTGGGGGCACATCTCTTCGTTGCCCGCATAGCGTTCCAGCAACCCCCGTTCGCAGAGCTCGCGCAGCAACTGCTCAGCCGTCTTCTCCGGCGGCAAGGGAAAGGCCGGAAAGTGACGCTTCCCCAACTCCAGCTCCAAATCGACCGAATCGGCAATCTCCTGACTGCGCACCACGGCGTCCTGATAGCCGGGAAACGAAGCATACATCTCCTGCGGACTGCGCAAGTAATACTCGTTGCCATCCATCCGCAAACGGCCGGTGTCGGTGCGGTATTTGCCGGTGTTGATGCAGAGCAGTACGTCCTGTGCCTCCGCATCCGCGCGATCCACGTAATGCGCGTCACTGGTGGCGACCAGCGGCAAACCGACTTGCCGGGCGACGTCGACGGCGCCCTGCAGGGCCAGCCGCTGGACCTCCACACCGTTATTCATGATCTCGATGAAATAGCGATCGCCGAACACACGCTCAAACCACTGCGTGACCTCGACCGCCTCCTTCAACTCCTCTTCGCCGCCCTGCCCGCGCAGCAGCGCTCGATTGAATTCGCTCGATACGCAACCACTCAAACAAATCAGCCCTTCGCTATATTGCTCGAGCAGCTGCTTGTCGATGCGCGGCTTGAAGTAGAATCCCTCGAGATACGCGGCCGAGGCAAGCTTCATCAGGTTCTGGAAGCCGGCTCGATTCTGCGCCAGTAGAGTCAGATGGTAACTCGCCTCCCGCATGTTGCCAGACGACTTGTCGAACCGGCTCCCCGGAGCGATATAAGCTTCGTAACCGATAATCGGCTTGATGCCGGCGGCGTGGGCCTTCTTGTAGAACTCCAATGCACCGTGCAGATTGCCGTGGTCGGTCAGGGCCAGTGCATTCATGCCGTGGTCCGCAGCGCGTTGGACCAACCGGTCAATGGAACCGGCTCCGTCCAGCAGACTGTAATGACTGTGACAATGCAAATGGACAAACGGCTGACCGCTCATAAGGCACACGATCCATCGTGAAAAAATGTCCAAGAAATTGGCAGAAAGGCCCGGCACATCAGGCGTCTGCCCCCCACGCACGACAAGCCGCCCGCTGCTCCACGGCCCTTCAGGTTATCGACCGCAGCCGTTGGCCGCAACCAGCCTGGAAAGGACCGAGCGGACAAGCCGCCGAACCTCGTCCAACCGGCTCGGCACGGTCGCATGCACGCGGGCTGATCAGCTATCCCGGCGGGGCTATCAGCTACTCTGGGTTGCCAATCTGCCGCAGATACTCGGCAATCCGCGCCTGAACGTCGACCAGATTCTGCCAGCGCCGGAAATTGAGCGAGATCTGCTCCTTGTCATCCGCCGGATGGGCCGTGCTCAAAAGGTTGCGCAGGCGAATGTGAATATACTCCAGCAACTCGGAGAGCTGGGCGGCCTGTCCCGGCGTCATGCGTTCCGGAAGATCCGGGGGTTTGAGCGCATGCAGGGTGGCCTGCATGTTGGAGTCATCACCCCAGTTCAGCTCGAAATCCAGCGCCGATCCCTGCTGCAGTCGCTCGTAGGTATCCGGATCAAGCGTCCCCTCCACGTCGACCTGCCCCGCTCGCATGCGGGCCAGCCGCTCGGCGATCTCCTCCCGCGAGCCGAACAACAACACCGAGCGTCCCACGCTGACGGTGTCCCCCACGCGGAGGATCCGCAACTGAATCGACTCGCCGTTCACCTTGGTTCCGTTGGTGCTCTCCAAGTCGGTGAGCACCAAACGGTCATGATCGTCCTGGATCTTGAGGTGAAAGCGGCTGACACGTTCGTCGTTCAACTGGATCGTGTTGCCTTCTTCGCGGCCGATAGTGACCGGGGGCTCAAGCCCCTCAAACACTTTACCTCGATCCGAACCATCGATAATACGCAGAGTCACGAACGGCATCGATGACCGCCAGGCGTGTGAGTGGAGTGAAACAAGCACATATCCTGCGCTTATAGCATCCCACTTGTTCGCGGGTCAAGCGTCTGGGAAGGCAAATTTGGACAGCACCGCCCCATTTGCACCGCCTCGGCGAGTTGCCAAGGGGGACGATGGTCCCTACAATGGCTCGCTGGTACGCGCCCGTGGCGCAATTGGATAGCGCATCGGTCTTCGGAACCGAGGGTTGCAGGTTCGAATCCTGCCGGGCGTACTTTCTTTTACGGGGTCCTCGCGCACGTCGTGACCAAAAACGACACAGGGTGGACAACACTTTTTATTGTCCACCCCTAACTCGCGGGGCCCTTTCTCAGAGGGGACCGCATCCCTTTGACGGCACGCACCTGGGTCGACATGCGTGTACCTCATCGTCATCGCCAAGCTCCGATGCCTGGCCAGAGCCATTACGACCTCCGGGGTTTCCCCGGATTCCCAGGCCCCCGTAATAAAGCTGTGACGCAGAGCATGGAAGTCGGCGTACAGGCCAACGTCCGTGTCGCCTCGTGTTTATCGCGACCGCCCGTTTTTCCTCTACTTCCCGCAACACGGCATCCACACACCGCTGCAGGCAATGTCACAGTGCGGGAAAGGTCAGCAAGACGATGTCGTGTCAGCGGGAGTCAGGATCGAATGGAATTGATCGAAAGTGCGGTAACACGGAAAAGCGGTGACGTAGCCTTTTCGGCGGTAATGAAATCCTGCACACCTGCTTCTTTGGCGGCGGCCACATGAAGCGCATCAGCGGCAGCCAAGCCGAAGGTCTTGGCCTCACTCTCCGCAGCCTGCACAATGGCGGATGTCGTTTCGACACACTCGATTGCCGCAGCGAAGAATGCTTCGTAGAACCGTTCCTCGGCGGCGCGTCCGAAATAGTGCGGCTTGGGCAGCAGTTCCAGACGAAGGATGTCGCTGACCACAAATTCGCGATCAGGATCATCGATGACCGCCTGGGCCGCAGAAGCGGTGGGACCGATTCCGCGAAAGGCGTTGATGAGCACATCAGCGTCGACGAACGTCCGTGTCTTGGCCACGGTTACTCCTCAGTAAAGTGCTCGCCGCGGCGCTCCCGAACTTCGGCTGCCACTTCATCGGCGGTCAGCAACTGGCCCCCGTCAGCAATGAATTGTCGGCGCAGTTCCTGAAGTTGCTGCCCCAGTGGGGTGCGCGGAGTCCAGTTCTCCTGCTCTCGGAATTCGCGGAGCACCTCCTCCAGGCTTGTCTCCGCTCCGTCGTCGCGGAGCTTTCGCTGAGCGAACCTGTAGAAAGCGTCGAGTTCGGGGATTTCTGTTGCCATCGATGGGCTCCTCCTTTGGCGATTGTACCACGTCGAGTCAACCTCTGCCAAAGCGGATTCTGCCCGGCGCGGTGCCACGCTGCAGTAATGGTAGGGGCAAGGCACTCAAACGGCTCGCGGAGTGACCGGACAGCACATCGAATGCGGAGCGCCGAACTGGGGACGAAGTCGGCTGCAACACAGACTGTTCACGCCTGAGGGAGAACATGTCGTCACGATCAGTTCGGACAAGATGGTTTGCTGGAAACTGCGTCCGCTGCGGATCGCGTGGGAAACCAGGCTCTCCGATCGTTGGACCGATCCCGAGACAGGGGCTCCTTTCGCCCGAGACGACACACTGGGTTGGTCCCTCGGCTATATGATTCACCCGAGCGACCAGTCGATTCTGATCGCCGCAGACGGCCGTGAGGCGATCCTCTTCGATCTTGCGACGGGAGAGGAGCGGCGGAGATTTGGTCCGCTGCCGATCAACGCCGTTCTGCGGTTTGGATCCGATGGAGCCTATCTCCAGGCCGGTTTCCGCTCCAACCGGTCCATGAGCCTTTACAGCGTTTCTTCGGGAGAACTCTCCAAGACGTATCACTTCACCACCGAAGGGGCTAAACTCCACCGTTTCAATTCCGTCGACGCCCAGTAGGACTGAGCAAACTGCCGTCACCAGTCACGAACGACGGCAACAAGGAGGCTGCAGCACCCAGGACCATGGATCTGAAGTCGGCCTAGGACCGAGGACCGGCCGGGGGGGGCAGAAAGGCGAATCTCATTTCGATGGACCGACTGAATCCCGACCTCCGGTTCAGCGCGGCGGGCGGAGTCCAGCAAATCGACGATATCTGCGGCGCGATGTCGCGCGGTCTTGAGGGCTGTTATGTCCTCACTGGTAGAGGGTGGTGCGAGCGATCTTCGATACCGAGGTTTTTCGGGGACGGTTTGAATCCTGCCGGGCGTACTTTCTTTTACGGGGTCCCCGCGCACGTCGTGACCAAAAGCGACACAGGGTAGACAACACTTTGTGTTGTCCACCCCTAACCGGTATGGTCCTTTCTCAGGGGGGACCGCATCCCATTGACGGCACGCACCTGGGCCGACCTGTCGACATGCGTGTACCGCATCGTCATCGCCAAACTCCGATGTCTGGCCAGAGCCATTACCACCTCCGGGGTTTCCCCGGATTCCCAGGCCCCCGTAATGAAGCTGTGTCGGAGAGCATGGAAGTCCGTTACCGACTGAGTGTTCTTGCCCAGGACGGCTCGTCATGAACGCCAAAAGGGTTCAATGACGCGGTGGGCCCGCTGATCACTCCCCGCACAGATCCTGAATTCATTTGCGGGGTCATTTCACGTATAATCGTGTGGGGTCGAGGTTCATCGAATTGGAGCCTGTTATGACACAAGTAAGCTACGACGTGGAACTGATGCCCGGGGAGATTCTGCAGTTGCCCGAGTCTGTCGCAAGGCGGGTGGGTCCCGGCCGTTGGCGGATCATCATCGAGTCTATCGAAGAAGAGAAAACGCCATCTTCCGTTCGCGGTCATTCGGCGTTCCTGGCTGGTTACGCGCCCGAAGATGAAGGGCTGTACGATGACTATTCAAGCCGGTGAATTCTGGGTTGCCGACATCCCGTTCACTGACGGAAGCGGATCGAAGCGGCGTCCCGTGCTGGTATTGTGGCTGGATGCGATGGACGTGATCGCGGCCGTGGTGACGACCGCCCCGCCGCGGTCCAAGACCGACGTGGCCTTATCCGACTGGCAAGCGAGTGGACTCCGGGCCGCCTCGACGGTACGCCTCTCCCGCTTGGACTGCCTCGAACAGTCGCTGCTGATTGCTCGCATCGGAACCATCTCAGCAAGCGATGCTCGGGCCACCAAGCAAACTTGGGCTCACGAGGTCAAACTGAACTTTTGAACTCGAACCGGCCGTAACGCACACACGAATCGCCATGGATAACCGCATCAGACATGACAGAACCCTCTGGCAGTGGAGGAATAATTACTCAGCTCCCAGCAGATGTGGCCGAGGGGCCGCCGTCAATCATTCGTTCAACGAACCGGCGACGTCGAATACCACAGAGCACACGACGTGCCAGAAAGGGGGAGATAGGCCGGTGGCAGAAAGCGGTCATAATTGGTCATTCGAATGGGGTGGACAACGGAGTGGACAACAGAAAAAATATGTCCCGAGTGTTCACTGATTGACCCCGTCTGACACAGATTGGCATAACCGCTTGGTGCCCGGAGACACGGTCGGGACCGTCTCGATGACATTGCTTGACCCGTGCTGACACCTATATGACAGCATTGGCAAAGGATGGTTCGAGCGATCTTCGGAACCGAGGGTTTTCCAGGGACGGTTTGAATCCTGCCGGGCGTACTTTCTTCTACGGGATCGGACGCACGTTGTGACCAAAAACGACATGAGGTGGACAGCGTAAAATGCTGTCCACCCCCTAACGCGGGCAGTCCTTTCTCAGGGGGGACCGCATCCCTTTGACGGCCCGCACCTGAGCCGACCTGTCCACATGCGTGTGGAGCAAGGCCGTCGGCTCGGGCGTCGGCACGAAAGTGCTGGCGTTGCCGACGACATCGAGACTCCTGGTCCGAGCGATCCGCCAGGGCTGTCTATGTCCACTCCACAGTCGTCGACCTAAACGAGATTACTCCTCACTTGGCAACACGTCGTCCTGGAGCGCGCGATCCAACTCCTCCGACGTCAATTGTCTCCGTTGCCCCCGCCGCACACGCAGAACGCGTTCACGGGATCCATCAATCACAAAGACAAATGCGGAAAACATACGGTTTTCAGCCGTACAGCAATTCGCGAACATCGAAGGACAACCGTGGGCGTTCCGTAATTACAGGACAACGATCCGGCCGCTCTTCCAGAGTCTTGATCTTCGCCTGCAAGCGATCGAGCCACGTGTCCCCGGCCACAGGTGCGCGTACGGCAATCCACGCATGTGTTTCCCAGATGTCCCGTCGGGCGTGGCGCTGCACGACCACGTCGTGAGGCTTGTGTGCACCAAGCTGCCCAGACTACACTCGAAGTCGTGAGTGAAACCAGATTCGCGATCGGGTATTTCACAGTCCGTTTCCACGGTAGAAAAGGCGGCAGGCATGCTGATGGTGACACCGAAACTCGCTCTTCGCACTTTGTTAGTCTGGCTCACCGTGCCCTGGATCACTTCAGCGCAGAACGCAGCACAAGTCGCGTCCAGCGACGCGCCAGTTTACCGGGACGCGAAGGCTCCCGTTGATCGTCGCGTGGAAGATCTCTTGGGCCGGATGACACTCGATGAGAAGCTGCATCAGATCCATCAAGTCACGCACAATCAGCTCGATTACAACGAGAACCACTCCCCAACGAATCTGGACGAATTCTTCGGTGGTCACAGCAGAGGGGGTGTTTCCGTCTTTGAATTGCCGCCGGCGGAGTTGGTGGCGTTCTCCCATTCGTGCCAGGAGTACGTGCGGAGGAAGACGCGGCTGGGCATCCCCCTGCTGATCATTACCGAGACCTTGCACGGTTTGATTACGCCGGGAGCGACGGTCTATCCTCAAGCCATTGCTCAGGGCTCTACTTGGAACGTGGACTTGATCGAACAGATGGCAGTCGAAATCGCCGCGGAAGGCCGCGCGCTCGGGGTCAATCAATCGCTCTCGCCGATGGTGACGCTCGCTCGCGACCCGCGTTGGGGACGCGTCGAGGAGTGCTTTTCCGAATGTCCGATTCTCACCTCGGCCATGGCGCTGGCCTATGTGCGTGGAATGCAGGGGAGGGACTACCCGGCCAGCCGTCTGGCCGACCATAAACTGCTGTGCATGTCCAAGGTGCTGGCGGCCTATGAGATCCCGCGTGCCGGGATCAATATTGCCGGATCGTCCCTTGGCGAGCGCGAGTTGCGGTCGGTGTACATGGTGCCTCACGAATTCTTGGTGAAGGAAGGGCATGTGGCCTCACTCATGCCATCCTACCACTGCATTGACGGCGTTCCCTGCCACGCCAACAGATGGCTGCTCACTGATGTGTTACGGGGCGAGTGGGGGTTCGATGGTTATCTCTACGCAGACTGGGGCGGAGTGGGCATGAATTGCGGCTTTCACAGGGTGGCAGAGACCCTTCAAGAGGCAGCGGAGCTGGCAATCACTTCGGGCGTGGACATGGAGGCTCCCGATGGTGCTGCCTACGCCCTGTTGAGAAAGTCCGTGGAGCAAGGGCGCATGTCCGTCGATGTGATAGACACGGCGGTGCGTCGCGTTTTGCGAACGAAGTTTCGCGCCGGATTGTTCGACGATCCCGTGGGCGCGGATCTGGAGAGGGCCGAGAGCCTGCTTCGAAGCGCCGATCACAAAGCCACTGCACGGCGTGTTGCTGAAGAATCCCTGATCCTTCTCAAGAACGAGAAGAACTTGCTTCCCCTGGATCCGACGAAGCTGAAGAAAGTCGCGCTGATTGGGCCAAACGCCGACCAGGTTCAGTTTGGCGATTACTCCGCCGTGGCGGGCAACCGCTGGGGTATCACCGTTAGGAACGGCGTGGAAGAATGGGCCGAGGAGTATGGTTTCGAAGTCGGATACGCCCGCGGCTGTCATTGGATAGGCGGCGATAAGAGCGGCTTTGCAGAGGCCGCGAAGCTTGCTGAGGAGAGCGACGTGGCCGTCGTGGTCGTGGGGGATACCAGCATGTGCATCGGCGGTGGCGTGGCCGGGGGCGAAGATGATCGTGGTATCGGCTCTCTGGCCACGGTGGGTGAAGGCTATGACCGCACCTCGTTGACGATTCCCGGCGTCCAGGAGGATCTGGTCGAGGCTATCCACGCTACCGGCACGCCGGTAATTCTGGTTCTTGTCAACGGGCGTCCCTTTGCCATCCCAGGTTTTGAACGCGACCTGCCGGTCATCGTGCAGGCCTTTTACCCCGGGGAGGAGGGAGGACACGCGATTGCTGACATGCTTTTCGGCAAGGTCAATCCCTCCGGAAAACTCCCCGTATCCATACCGCAGAGCGTAGGCCACGTGCCGTGCACTTACGATTACCATCCGGCGGATACCGGGATTTACCGACAGCGCGGCACGCTGGAAAAGCCGGGAAGGGATTATGTGTTCTCCTCCCCGGATCCTCTGTGGCCCTTCGGTTTCGGGCTCTCCTACACGACCTACGAATACAGCGATCTAACGATTGATAGCCGAGACGTTCCACTGGGCAGTAGGGTGACCTTCAGCTTCACGGTGACCAACGTGGGCGATCGGGCCGGGATGGAGGTTGCACAAGTCTATTTCAATGACGAAATCAGCTCGGTGTCGACCCCCGTCAAGCGGCTTATTCGCTTTTCCAAGCTCGCGCTGGAACCCCGCGAAAGCAAACGTGTCTCGTTCGAGATCGACACTTGTGAATTGGCTCTGTGGAACCGCCAGATGGAGCGTGTGGTTGAGCCCGGCGCGTTTACGTTAATGGTGGGGGCCAGTGCGGCGGATCTTCCCTTGAGTGATCGCTTCTTCGTGGCGGCGCCGGAGCTGCTTCAGGAACGTTAGGGAGCGCGGAAAGACAACTTCCCGGTTCGTCGGCGGGATAGTGCCAGCCGCCGTGTTCTTCGTTGCGGTGTTGATCCGGTGCGCGTCATCGTCGCTGCAGCGTAGCCGACATAAGGCCGACCACCACGTCATTGGCCAGGCAGCGCACGGTCAGTGACTGCAGCTCGCGCTGGGGATCGAGTGGCAGATCGAGGATCGTCGCGCGCCCCTGCCCCAGGTCGATGCGCGGTGGATAGGGACCGGGAATGCAGAACCCGTCGGTGCCGGTGTCGTAGTCGGCTTCAATGGGCCACCACGTGGACGGGTTGTGCAGCGGCAGGCGTGTCGCGGTGCCGTCGACATAGGCCACCACCAGCTCCCCATTGTCCAATTGCGAGTGCATGGGATGGGTTGAACCGGTGACGAGGAACCAGACATGCCGCGCCCGCCCTGTCAGAGGTATGGTCATCTCGGACGGGAAGTTGTCCCATCGCGACGTGAACGCAATGTTGGGCTGTTCGCCCGGCCCCGGCGTGGCAAACGGTATGCCCTGCGGACTGAGCAGACGATTGGCCGCTGCGGCCGCTGCGCAAGCGCAGCGTCGTCAATCACCGGAACGGTGCGGCCACAGTAGCACCAGTCTCCGAACCCGTGCAGCGGGATCTGCAGAGAGCAGTACGGAGACCGCGGCGAAAGGTAGTCGTGCTTGAAGATCTCTGTCACGCGGTCGTTGCAGACACTCGTCAGATCCACACACTCCAGATTCTGTGTCATATGTGTGTCACATGTACGCCAGTCGACAACCGTCCCGGGGATGGCCTGTCCGTCCTGGAGCTCGATGACCAGCGGATTAGTGCCCGGCACGAGTCCTTGGGCGGGCAGACGTTGGACGCTTGACACACCGTGCGGCGCTATGTCCAGCTGGACCGCCGCGCTGCCGTCGCCGCAGCGGACGTGAGCGGCCTGCGTCACGGTGCTGCTCGTGTTGTTGCGGACGGTGAAGTGCACTTCACCCTGCTCCCAATCCACGGCAGTTGCGGCGACTTCCTGGGCCGGGCGCACTTCACAGTACCACGGCTGCCACCAGGACAGGGTTCCCTGTTCCAGCCGGGCAAAGAGCGTGCGATGGCCGAATTCCCCAGCGATGCGGCCAGTGAAGTGCGTCGCATCGGTCTGCAGGTCGCCGAGTGTCCGCTGGGGGTCGATCACCTCACACAGCCGGGCGTTGCCTGCCGCAGCGTGGGCGGCCGCCGGACCACCGGCGACGTCGACGCGGATCGTTTCGCCGAGGCCCGCCATGGCGGGCGCCCGCAGTTGAGCGAGCGGAGTATCCGTCCAGCGGATCACGACGTGTGCACCGTCAGCTTGCGCGACATCCACTTCGATGGCCGGTTCTCCCACCGCCGATACACACCGCCAGGTGACCGGCTGGCCGTTGGCGGTCACCTGCAGCACGCCCGCACTCCGCGCTGCCACGCGCAGCCGGAGCTGCATCGGACGCCGGAAATGGGCACGCACGTCAAACGTCTCGGTATCACCTTGCCGCGCGTACGTGTAACCGACGTCTGGCGTGTCGATCGCGGCCGATTCCCACGCGGACGGCAGGCCGGGACGGATCAACAACTGGCCGCTCAGCGCATCGGGGACGATCCCGAACAGCCCCTCCACGAGCGTGCGGCCGTACATGCCGACCGTATCGGCGAAGTCGGTGCACAGCCCTGCCATCCGGCCTGTCTGTTCCGAGGTGCCGATGCATGCCGCCGGAGCGCGACAGCCGTACATCGAATCGAGAATGGCGCCCCGCCAGAGGTCGTAAGCTGCGACACGGCGCCCCACCTGCCAGTTGGCCAGGGCCGTATGTGCCACTTCGACGCCGCTCACTTCGCGGACGCTCCAGATATAAGGCACCCAGTTCGACGAAGCGAGCATGGTCCCGCCGCCATCGATCGGGAATCGTTCCAATGAGGTGTCGACATATCGCAGCATCTGCCAGGCTTGGAACAGGTCCGGTACGTCGGAGTCGATCGGATGATAAATGCTGGGCAACTCAGCGCTCGGATGCAGCCGCTGCAGGCCGAGCAGATCTTGATACTCGGCGTACCAGCCGCGCCGAGGCATCCACAGCACCCGGTTCAGCGCCTCGTGGATCTTCTTCGCCTCAGCTTCCCACGGCGCCGGGTCCTCGCCTAGCAACCTGGCCAGCGTGCCGGCCAGCGCGTATGCCCGGTAGTTGTAGGCCGACGCCTGAGTGCACCCGCTGCCGCTGTAATGATGCGCGTCGCTGATGAACGTATTGGCGACGTTTTCGTAGAGTCCGTCGTCGTTCGGATCGAAGCAGCGTTTCTCCCAATGCAGGTGGTCCACCAGTACGGGCCACATCTGTCGCGCGAAATCCAGATCGCCTGTCCAGAGCAGGTGCCAGAGCAGCTGGTCAATGTAGATCTGCTGCATGTCGTACGGATTGCGCGCGTCCTTGGTCGGATGCACCGGAATGTAACCGCGGCTGAACATCACGGATTTACTGGACTGTCGTGCCAGGTTCATTTCCGGGTCGGCATGCGGCTGGCCCGTGACCGGCTCCTTCAGCTGGACATCGCCGAAGGCGCGGAAGTGCATCTGAGCGCGATCGTGCCAGCCAAACTCGCTGGCCACGTAGGCGCCGCGCCAGCCGAGGTAGGGCATGTGCCAGGCGACGCCGCCGTGCATATAGACCGGTGGTTCCCAGATGCCGTCGGCGGCGGCACAGATCGCGGCGGCCGCCGCATTCATGTAGGGATCGGGCGTCTGGACACGTACACGTTCCGCGATCTCGCGGCGCCGCGATTCGGCCGCGTCGAACGCGGCGGGCAGCGCACCCGGCTCGAGCGCCGCCGGCTCCACCGAACTCCGGTCGAACGCCAGATGGAGTGGCTCGCCATGGCGTAGGGTGTGGTGCCCGATCACAATCGGCCGGTCGGTCGGCGTCGAATTCCAGAGGGCCAGCGGGGAACTGAGCTGATTGGCGTCCGCAATCTTCTGCCGCGAACCAGTCGGCACGATGCCGACGAGCGGCCGGTTCTGATGGCACGGCGCAAGCAACTCGAAACCGACGTCCGTAAGCTGGAACACGTTGCCGTTGCAGTCCTCGGGTTTGAGCAGAAAGACCTCTTCGGGCGTGTATCCACAAGAATCCAGATTCCACTGCGCAAGCCCCGATGCGCCGCCAAACGCCCACACGAGTTGGAGGGGCGGCGTGCCTGCCGAGGCCGCTACCTTGACCTGAGCCCCGTCGGTCGCTGCGCTGGGAATCACGTCAATGACCAGTCCACCAGGCTTCAGCAGTTCGTCGGCGATCTCGTAACGCATTGCGCCGGCCCGATAACGCGTCACAATCTGGTCGGCGTCGGACAGCCACGTACCGGCGGCGGTCGCCGGCAACTCGCCGGTGGCCTGGTCGGCCCCCGCCGCCACGATCCCCAACCACAACGTCCCCCCTTTGCCCGGCAGCGACAGCATGACTTCCGGCTTGTCCCCCGCATAGGCAAAGAACGCGGAATGCGTGCCGTACAACGGGCGATTGAATCGGTTCGCCCCGTTCGTAATGACGATGTCCTGGCCTTCGGGGCGGTACCGCAACGGTCGCATGAGCCGGGGGAGCGGGCCATCACGCGGGACGCCCAGCGCCAGTTCATACTCGTACACAATCGGCTCGCCGGCGAAACTCAGTGTGTAGAGAGTCTTGTTCTGGTCCTGAGGATCGATCGCCACACCGGTCGCCGGCACGGCCAACGAGTGCGTGCGCAGCAGCTTGCCGTCCGGCGCGTACTCGAACAGCTTCCGGCTGCCAGGTCCCAGTCCCTCGAGCACATAGATATGCTTGTCACAGTCGATGGCGATGTCATGCGACGTGACGGACAACTGCTGGGCCGTGTCAAACTGGCGCAGCAACTGGCCGTCGAGCGTCAGTTCGTACAGCACCGGAGACTCGTAGTTCATCACCCAGAGCGTGTCGCCCGTGGTGGCGACGCCGCAGGGTTTGCCGGGAAGCGGCGACTTCACGTGGCGTATCTCGCCGTTGTCTCGTGATATGATGGCCAGCGACTCCCAAGCACACGTGGCGATGAAATCCTGGCTGGTGCCGACGCCGTGGCCCAGGTACTGGATCGCGCCCCCACCCAGATCGCGGGCCGGAACGCGCTGACCCTGCCGATCGTAGCAGCGGACCCAGCCACCGAACTCGCCGACCCAGAAGTGTTGTCCATCGAACCCCAAGCCGCGGTTGAGCGGAGAACCGCGGAACACAGCCCGCCGCAGCTGATAATGCCGATCGTCAGCTGTCGCGCCACAGATCGCGACCATCACGAACAGGCAGGTCAGGTTACCAAGCAACCATCGTGCAGCGTGGTGCATAGGTCCGCTCCTTTTCGTCGTCGGAAGGGCAAGTTGTTCACGCCGAGATGCAGGGCCTTACAGCGTTTAAGGTACTGGACTCGATAGGCCGGAGCAACAACCGGCCGACGCGGCACCGAACATGGCATGCCGGTCGTCACGATGCACGCGACGGATTGAGGACGTAACCAGCAGCCTCGCTGACCTGAATGGCCCGAAGGGGGGCATCGACAAACAGTGTCGTCTCGTCGTGCAACTCCGCCCCAGCGGCAAGGTCACGATCGAAGAGTCCGCCCACGATTTGTACGCCGCGATCGGACGCGCTGTGAATCGAATCGGCCAAGCCGTGGGGCGGCATCTCGAGCGGCGGCGTGACGCCAAGATCAAGCGAACCGGGTTCAGTCCACGGGTGCCGGATTAGAAGTCGCGCCGCGCATCGGCGATGGAAGTCGGAAGACGCGGTGGTCCCGCCCCGGGGGCGTGCCGAGGCGTGTCAGCCTTCGTCCAATGACCGCATTGCCCAGTCCAAAGTTCTGCAGCATGCCGAACCACTGGCAGATGGTGGTCAGCCCGGAGGTCGCCGACGAGATGTGGGTAACGAAAACGGTCCGACGTCTCGGTCTGGAATCGACACTTCACGCTCGGGGGAGGCCAAGGAAACTGCCCACATCCCCCTTAACGCGGCCTGCGGTCGCAACCAAACAGGAAATCCGAAATCCCAATATCGATATCCCAAACAAATTCGAAATCCAAAATTCGAAATCCAAAACCTCCGCTGCCGGCAAAACGGCCGCGGGCGGGCCCCCAGCAGATTCTCACCAGCAGCATGCCACTGCGTCCTCCGTTTTCCCTTCCTCCCTTCCTCCCTTCGTCCCTTTCTCCCACTTTTCTGTGCTTCGAATTTCGGAGTTTGTTCCAAACATACGCGCACCGTGCGCGCCTGTTACCGACTAACACTCTAACGGTACCTGCACCTTTTCTTCTCTACTGCTCCAGGTCCTCTTGTCCAGTGTCCTGCACGGGCCAGATTGCTTTCATTTGCCAAGCGTCGAGGCTTTCCAGTACGGCATCCTGACCTTGGGCAGAAAGGGATACGCCGACACTATCCTCACGTCCTGGATAGACGCGCATGGCGAGGTATTGCTTGTCGTTGGCGAACACCTCCACGACGCTCCGGTCAATGAAGACCCGCAGTTTCAGCGGTTCGCCGTCACGCCTGATGATGGCACGTTCCGGCGGCCGGAGCCAGACATCGGGCAACGTGCTCGAGCGTGATCCGTCCAGAACCACCTCGCCCGCAGTCTGGTACCAGTATGTTAACTGCCGGTCGAAGTTGTAGAACGTGAACGAAGTCTGCTCCTCGGCGCCGGGTGAGCGCAACACATTCAGTTGAACCCAGCGCGACAGCTGCGGATCGATCTCCACCGCCAGTTCCAATGTATTGCCCTGGATCTGGTCCAAGACGAGTTCCTCGTTTGCGGCGAGCAATGTCCGGCCGACCCGCCGATGCTCGCCCCGCAACGACGCCAGTGCCGCCACCGGCTCGATCCGAAGTTGCTTGTCCGGCCCCAACGTCAAACGCTGGGGCACGGACATGATCTGGTCCCAATCGTCGCTCTGCCTGGCGTCGTTGATGTTCAGGATGTTGATCACGCCTCCCTCTCCATCGGATGCTGCGGATGGAGCATGAACACCGCCGGGAGCGACGCGGCCATGATTGAAACGACCGTGTGCGTAGGGCGTGAATCTGTGGTCTGCGTAGTCGCCGAGAAAATACTGGCCTCCATTGGTGTGACTGAAGAACAACAGGATGTGTTGGTGACCGATCGGCTCAAAATTCGGACAGGCTCCGTCGTCATCATGGCGAATGAAAGGCAAGTGTGTCAGGAAGTCGCCGCGGGAGTCCCATTGCTGAAGGTCTTCGGAGGCCCACAACGATCTGCCCACCAGGCCATAGTACGTGTCGCCTTCCTTCCAGATGTCCGCATCGCCGTGGCCGCTGTTGACCGGACCGATCTTGTCCCAATTGAGCAGCAACGGATCGTCGGCGACCGCCACCATCTGTCCCGCACCAATGCCGGGATAGAACGCCACCACGCGCTCCTCCTCCACGACCGTGCTGCCGGAGAAGCACATTCTTTCGATGCCCGGATAAATGGCATAAGGCAGATCGTGCCAGTGGACCAGGTCGTCGCTCACGGCGTGGCCCCAGTGTTGGCGACGTTTCTTGATGTCTTGAGGGTCGGGAAATTCGTCGGCGGGATAGGCCTGGTAAAACAGGTGCCACCTTCCCTGCCAGAAACAAAGGCCGTTGGGGTCGTTGAGCATGTTCTCCGGGCTGACGAAGTGATAAGCCGGGCGATAGCGGTCCGCGGCCAGCTTTTTCCGCGATGCCGCGAAGCGGAGCATGAGCTCATTGGTCTCGAGCTCTTTTTCCTGTTCCGTCAGGGTCTCGGAGAATACCGTTTTCGGTACGGGAGAGGCATAAGGGCCGGGCCGGGTACTCTTGGGTGTGATCTTCAGGAGAGCGCTGTTGCTGGTTCGGGATCCGATGCGGACGGCGTAGCTGCCCGCATCAGCCTCTTTCGCATGGGGAAGTCGCAGACGGGCGGCAGTGGTCCTGGCAATCGGTTGACCATCTTTGAGCCACTGTAAGGGTCCTCCGCCGTCACCTGGGGCGGTGAAGGTGAAGTCACTGCCCGCCGTGATCGTGGCTCCGGCCGGTTGTAGAACCGGCGGCGTCGCCGGACTGTCCTCGATGGTGATGGCGGCCCGGACGATATCGCCGCCGGGATCCCCGGCGGTATGGAACCGGAAGAACAATTGATCGCCTTTGGCCACCGCCACCCCGTTCCATTCGTTTGCGATCCCGCTCCCGATGTCGCCTGAGGCGACGATCTCCGTGTCCACTCCTCCACCCCGTTTCAGGATGCTGTAGCCAATCCCGCTACTATGTGGCGAGGCAAGTTCGAAGCAATACCGGACTTCTATCACCATGTCAGCGGGAGCGGTCCAACCGACCGCCAGGCCGGAGGGAGAGTCGCCGGCCTGGGGGTGCAACAACACTTCACCCGGCGCCCAGTGGGTGTTGTTCCGGCTTGAAAACTGCTCCTCGCCAGTCGAGTTCCTGCCGATGCCCCAGTAGCCAGATTCCTCACTCCACATCATGGGCGGTGTGGCAAAATCCGAACCCCAGATTTCGTTGGCGTTGCGGCCACTCAGAGTCAGCAAAGGAAAAGTCGGTGGATCATGGGAGCGGTCGTCCAGGCGGTAGGACCAGGTGCTGTCGATGCGGTTTTCCGTGTAGGAGAAATCGCCGGCCAACGAGTATGTCGTTGCCTGAGCGGGATTCGGGCGAAGCAGCGCAGCTAGAACTGCCAAGGCGACCGGCCCGGCCAGAAGTGCGCGGATGGTTGGTACTATCATCACGGTTTCTCTCTCCAGCACGAGCATCGCGGATAGCGGGAAACGGAGTCTGCCTCAATCCTGTTCGGCACGGTATATGCCTTGCCGCTTTCTGTGGCAGACGCGCTGGCATCATGCGGCAACCGCTTGTCTTTTCCGGGAGTCCAGGATACGGCGGAGGTGGTCGAGAAGAAAGGGGACCTCAGGTAGTGCGCAGCGTGAAACGCAGCCTCGGACCAAGGGACGCGTGAGTCCTCAGCTGTCCTGCCGTTTCAGTTTTTCGAGATGGGCGAACAGTTCAGCCTCCGTAGCCCAGCCGATGAAGTAGAAGCAGATCATCTCGTAGGTGCGTTTGGTGGGCTGGCCGCGTGAATCGCATTGAAGAGCGCGAATTCGGCGTAACCGCGATCCATGATGTCACAACGGCCGGCCAGGTGTTATTGGCGAAACCCCTTCTCGGAACCGGAGCGTTGGCCGTCGTCCTTGAGGGTGCCCGGCTTCCAATTACGGGCAATATCAATATCGGCAGATACCTTCTCGGTAAGAGCCGTGACGTCTACATAACCGACGCGGTTGTACATCGCAGGAACGTAGTGGGTATCGCGAATGGCAGCGTATTGCTTCCAATGCGATAGTGCATCTTCCAGATGATGAATCGCTGCTTCATGCTCGAACTTGTCGCTGTTGGCATCAAACAACGCCAGCGCGCAGGAACCTCGAATCTTGGATGCATAGTAACGTCCCAGCCAAGCTAACGCTTCGCAATCGTTCACGTTCTTTTGCAGCTCGGGGTCTTGCTTGGCAGCCTCGCGAAGCATGTCGAGCGCAGCAGACGTTGCTGCCGCAGCACCGTCAAGAGCGGTGGCGATCTCCAACGGTGTGGTCTCTGTCATGGGCTTACGCTCGGTAAGACGCTGGCGCCAGTCGCGAATGCAAAGCACTTCAGAACCCGGCATCGAGCTGCCTTCCATAAACTTGTGAACGGTGTAGAAACCTCCGCTCTGTTTATGATTCGGGTGGCACCAGCAAGCTTCGGGATACCACTTGAGATCAATATCGCCCCAGAAGAAGCGAGTGATCAGCGGCATGACTTGTGAGACACTTTGGAGCGCATCGAATAACTGTGTTGAGGAAGCCTTCGGATGGCGAGCAGCAAGGACTCGTTCGAAGTGAGAGTCTGCTAAAGAGGGATCAAACGCCAACCGTCCCCAAATCATAAATGAATACCATTGCTTCTCAATGACCAAAGGGCGTTTGCCGGGGACTGGATTACGCTCGAGGAAGTCGCGCCCCCAACAATATCCATCCGGTCCCATGTAAAAGCCTGCACACTTGTCCGCCGATGGCATGTTCACAATGTACTCACGAGCATAAGCCGGATCGCCAAAGCGAAAGGTATAGATGTCGTCGTTTCGCACCGTGAGCCAAGTTCTCATTCCGGGGGCAATGTTCTCAAGCAATGGCTGGATAAAGGGTGGCTTGGTAATCGAGTACATGTGTGCAACCGAATACTTGAAGCTGAAATCAAAGGTCCCCGGATAGTCTTTGAACGCATTCAGGATCTCACCTTGCGCTGTCCAGTGAAAGCGATGAATCATGTTGAAATCCCGCTTGGGATCATCTTTCAACGCATCGCGAACCCCTTCGCCGTAGGTGTCCCACAGCCAGGCTTCTTTGACTTTAAAGTCCATGTCATGCGGCATCCCTTCACCAGCCGTGATGCCCATACCGCCAAGCAGCGGGTAAGTCTTCACCATTTCACGCACGCTTGCGCGGAAGTACTTTTTTGTAGCGTCGTTCTCCATGTCGTTGGTGATGCCGTGTTTGCCATCGGCTCCGAAGGTGAAGACGTTCCAGGTGAAGACATAAAGTGTGATACCGCGATCGGCGGCTTGTTGCATGACCCAGCGCCAGAACTCGATCTTCTCGTCGATCGTGATCCGTTTCACAACCTCATGGTCGGCGAGCATCTCGGGTCGTACCATGTCGTTGCCCGCCATACTGAACTGATCATCGAGCTTGACGCGCGTACGCCATACATCGTCCACAGCAACCTCAGGATACTCCGGCACCTTCACCATCGAGGGGAAAGGATGGAGGCTCCAAAGTGAGAGCACGTTATACCGATTGCGAGCCATGGCATCGAGGTAGTCGATCCAGAAGACACGCTCCCACACTTCCGGAATGTTTGCTTGAGCGGCGTCGGAGCAGTCTGTGTAACTGGGGGTTCGTAAATCGAGCGGAATGTTGAACTTGATACCGCGACGCGCGATATGCGGCTTGTGGTCCGAGTCCTTCAGTGAGTCAAGCGTGCCCAGGCGAATCGCTTCCGCAATATCCAAGCCACCGTACATCGCGCCGACTTCGTCGGCTCCGCATATTGTGATGACGCGTCGCCCGCCGTCGTTCTGCACGCGAATGCTGTAGCTCTGCGCGGAGGCGTTGACCTCTTTTCCAACAGTGACTGCGATGCGAGTCGCCGTCGCATCTTCGCCCAAAGTCATGCCGTGCGTTAACGCCTCGCGGCGAATCTCCTCGGCGGCAAACTTACCCGGCCCGCCCGTCGCAGAGTCGTTCACCAACTCAAGGCTTTCGGCCATCGCAGAAGCCGACAGAATCACACCTAGAAACGCAATGCGTGCGACCGCAAGGGCCGGAGAGAGTGCGATGAGGGCAAGTAGGTGTTGTTTCATCATCATTTTGAACTCGTCCCGCATGGAGA
The DNA here is from genome assembly GCA_963802295.1 of uncultured Planctomycetota bacterium. Lineage (GTDB taxonomy): Bacteria > Planctomycetota > Planctomycetia > Pirellulales > Pirellulaceae > JAJRVM01. Next base: position 1,231,147 of record CAWDIM010000029.1, read on the forward strand.
GAAAGGCAAAGTGTCGGGGTATTGTCGTGGTTCGCTCTGCGAACCAAGGTTGAGCTGCCGGGCGTTGGATCGCGGAACGGACTCCGGCTATTGATCTCCACGGTTTAACTCGTCATGCCAGACATCGTAGGCCCAGTGGCCTGCGTCACCTCCGTTGGAGGTTTCCCGCTTATGGAATATCTTGCCACAGGAAATCGTTGTGTATCCATGCTTTGAGAAATACTCCGGTAGCGTGGCATGGGCCTGCACAATTGTCGAGTCCAGCATGTTGGTGTCGTTGCCATAGGCCCCAGTGGTGCCCGGCCTGAATCCGGACAGCAAAGCCGATCTGGAAGGCCTGCAAACAGGCCCCGGACAACTCGCATTGCGAAACACCATCGAGTTCTGGGCGCGACGGACCACAGGCAGACTCGAATGGCACTGTCAGCGCTAAGTTATTTGCGGTGCGGCTGTTAAGGGAAGAGTCGTAACGCGGCGTAGTTTCATACCTGTGGTGGAGTGCTTCTCCTTAACGATGCTGTGGGTACCGGCAGCGACTCTTCGGTACTTGGCGTCTGCGCACACCTTCATCGCCAATCGCGGTAGGCGATTTATTGTGAGGTCATCATGAACCGCATGTCAACCGACAGTTCTCCTGATCCACACGGTTCGTCGTGGTGCGACGATCCGGCTCGACAATGTTGTAGCGGATCTCGCGCAATACGAGCATCGCGGGAATGCGCGCGTACGTTTCCTCGTCCATCCACGCGGGACGTTGCGGCCGAGTCCAGATAATGAGATGATCGTACTTACCTAAGCGCTCGCCGCGGCGAAAGTCCGAGTGTCGCAGAGGATGTTTTCGCGCACGTCTGTGTTCCTTGCGCGAGCAACAACGCGATCATCATGAACGAACAGTAGTAACGATCCGCCACGGCGATGTCGCCGCCGGCAAGGCTCGTCAGCATCGATCTCAACAAGGCTGGCTCGCCCGTCTCTTTGCCCTTGTACGGCCCCATCGCCAGATCCATCACGCAGGCGGTCGCCAACGAAACAATGGTCACGGCACGAGCGATCGGTAGTCCCACGCCTGGTGCCTGCGATGTCGATTGCGGGTACTTGGCTTGGTTCCGGGGCGTGTCGGGCATCCGCACCGGTTCAAGAACCGGTGCTGCCTGGCTGTACGACATAACGAATTTCAGCTTTGCCGTGGATTTGTTCGGCAAGTTGAAGAAGCCGCTGCAACACTTCCACACGATTTTGTGCGTAACCCATCTGTTGCTCGAATGCAGGAATTATCTGTCTCTGCAAGGTAAGGAGTCGCTGTACCTGCTGGCCGCGCAAGAGCACTGGTTTGAGAACCGGAGAGTTCAACCAATTCTCGATTGTCACAGCTTCGGTCCTTGCCGCAGACAGTTGCTGGTTCAAATGTCCCACGTCCTTCATTAAGTCCGCGTAAGCCATTTTGACCCGTTGCTGCGTAAACTCGATTGGCTCGTCGCGTCCAATGTCAATCTCAGTAGCCACGTTCAGGACAGCATTCTCCCCTCGCTTGAGCAATGACAGACGGATCGTTACATCAGCATATTCCGTTAACGCAACGTACACGGGTTGCCCAAGCTCGATGACTCCCTGACTTGGCCTCAATTCATAGGAGGTGCCCAGGCTCGCAACGCCTTCGACTCGGATTTGCACCTTGTCGCCATTCGTGACTTCCGGCAGTTTGACGTTCATCGCTGGACGAGTAAGATCTAAGACAATCGTTTTGGGGACCTGTGTGAGCGGTGCCGTGACTTCATCGCTCGACGTCTCCTGACGCGCATCTCCCTCCTTCGGCGGTGACGGAATCTGCTCACGGGAAGAGGGCTTCTTTTCCTCCCTCTGTTGACGCTCTTGTACTGGCGGCAGCTTCCCTGGCTCTGGTGAGGAGCGTTTTCTCGGGGGGACTTTAGGATCAGGCTGGTTGTGGTCCTTATTGAGCTCGACTTGCGGAGGGTGAAAGAATCTAGAGAGGGAAACGATCAACGGATGCTGCGGGTTCACCAAGAACAGGATGAAACACCCCGCTGCTAATCCGATCACGCCGGTCAGGATCGACTGGACTATGAGCATGGCGCTGTGATTCTGACGCCTCTTCTTCTTGCCGCTCCCATGCCTGGCTCGTATCATGGCGCTCGGCGCGGCCGTCTCACTGAAAGTATCGAGTAGCGGAGGCACAGCGGGTGCGTGCGCAGGCGCCGGAAAGTCCAGCGTCTCCAAGGCAACAGGTGGCGCGTGGCCAACCGGTTGTGCTGGTATGTCCTGCCCGCCTGCTCCTAAAGCCGCTCGCAGTTCCGCGTCGTATGCCAGCTTTTTATCTGGCCTGAGCAGGCAGACTCTTGCCGCAGCGAGTTCGTTGAGTATTTCCTGGGATCGCTCGGAGTACGGGCCTAATTGATACGTCCGCACATGGACCATCCGTTGTTCAGCAGCATCAGCGATCACATCGGCATCATCTTCATAGAGATCGATGCCTAACAGCCGGTAGTGGTTTGGTGGCTGATCCTTTGGTGAAACGCCAAGCCATTTATGGTAGGGATCAAAAGACTCGGACATCATACACCTCACTTACCCGTACCTTACACAGCCACAACTCCGATGTGCCTGCTGATAACTGACAACTATGTCCTCACTGTTGCGAGTCCATCGCTTCGGACGCCGATCAATGTCCACATTTCCGTCGCTGGTTCGCGGACCAAGTCATCGCGCTGACCACTGACGCTGACGCGTCTGTTCGCGAAGCAGCGGTTAACAACTTGATCTTCGTCGATCGTACGAAAGAGTCCGTTAACTGATAGACATTTTAACCCACGGCCGGTCCTGCTTAAACAACTATTCTCAACACGACAACGCTACTTCTCTCGCCGCCCGCTTGAACTCCGGCAACGCTTCCCGCAATGCCGCTTCCACTGGCTCGTACTTCAGCAGCTTGAGCACCTTCAAGTAGGTCCTCGAACGTACCGGATCTCCTTTCCCGGCCAACACGAGCGTCAACGTGTCTGGTTGTGCTGACTTGGACGACCGGAACGATCAGGGAGTGCGGAGTGCGGAATCGGATTTCCACTTTTCACGCGGCTTCTCATTCCGTATTGCGCACTGCGCAGTCTCGATTCGTTTTCTATCGACAGTGTCACAAACAAGCGGGCACCGGCGATTTTCCGTGGTGCAATGACGTTCAGCGCTCTATCGACGAACACCTCCCCCCATTCTCCGCTTGGCCGCCGCGCGGAGAGGGTGGCAACGAACGGGGGGGCAGCGCGGCGTAGTCGCATCGGGTTCCTCTCGCACCGGGCTGACCTCATTGTTGGCCGCCATGCCGTTGTGTGCCTTCGCTAGTTCGATTTCGACCTGTAATGTTACGGATCTGGCTTGGAGTACGTCTAATTCGCTGACTCGCCCACCTTCGAATTGTGCCTCCGCAATCTGCCATGCTGCACGCGCGACGGCCAGTTGTTTCGTGAGCAGATCGATCCTCTCCTTGGGGGATGACGCCTGGTCAATCGCGGCGATCAGCCAATCGGTCTGAATCTGGTGAACCCGCGAGAAGTCTGTGGCACCTTCCTGATACTGCCTTTCAACCACGGCGACCGCTCGCTCGAGCGTTGCCAGACGCTTGAGCTGAAGTTGCCGGACTTTCGTGTCGTCTGTTTTCGCTCCTGTCGCCTCCTGAGCGACGGCGTTCTCCTGAAGAAGCGCCAAGACAGCCAGTAAAGACAAAACGACAGCGGCAGATCGAAGGGACCACATGTGAGACTCCTTGAAGTTCACGTCTCCATCAAAGCAACCGGTAACATTCCGCAATCCCCGCCAAGAACCACTCAAAGGGACCGCCCCATGCGAGCGGCGGCAGTAGTTGACGAGAGTGTGATCAATTGTATAGTAATGAAGTGGGGTGTATATCCCGTAGGAGGGGCTACTTCATGTCGTCTGGCAGTGCGGTCACGCGCTGGTTCGCGCAGGTCCGGGAGGCCGATTCGTTCGCCGCCCGAGCGCTCTGGGAACGCCATTTCCCTGACCTGGTACGACTGGCTCGGAAGGAGCTCCGGGCAGTACTGCGCCGCGCGGCCGACGAGGAGGATGGGGCGGCCAGCGTGATGGAGAGCCTGTTTCGTGCCGCCGAGAATGCGGGAATTCGAGTCTGCTTCTGACACTGTTCAGAGGCAGATTCCATTTGACGTTCACTCCACCACGCCCCACACCCGTTCGCGCAGCGCCGGATCACGAAGGAGCATGGCCTGCAGAAAGGCCCAGCTGTAGATCAGATGGCCTTCGTAGCCGCACGTATTCCCTTCCCAGTCCATGAACTCAGCGCCCTCCATCCACCGGTCAACAAATCCGTTTTGAAAACCGCCGCCGTTCGGGAAGTGGCCCTTCTCCTGACGCTCCAACATTAGTTGCAGCACACGATCGGCACGTTCGTCGGCGCCCACCAGGATGTTGGCACACAGGAAGAAGTACGTATTGCTCACGCAGCAGCCGCCGTTGAGGTATTTGCCGAAGGTCTCCGAGCCATCCTCCTTGGTCCCGCCCAGGTGCGCATACTGGTCGTCGCGATGCACGGGACGGATATTGAGCGGCACACCGAGATCAAACCGGTGAAATCCCGACTGCTCGAGCGCCGCCCAGAGCGCGTCCATCATCGGCCGCCCTTCCTCGCGACTCACGAGTCCGTACATGATCCCCAGACTCGTGGGCACATCGGACCAGACGTCGTGCAGGGCCCCATCTGCGCTGCGCCACCAACCCAGCCAACCGGTCTCGGGGTTCAGGAAGGTCGCCACGAACCGCGTCTGGATGGCGTCTGCCCGCGAGGTAAATCTTTCCTGCTGCGCACGCCGGCCGAGCCGGCCCTCGAGGTCGGCCAGACCTCGGAAGGCGCGATAGGCGAGCACGTTGACATACGCGTTCTTGTGTCCACTGCTGTAGGTGTCCCAGGCCGTATCGCCGAAGGCGTGAGTCCCACGATTACCGCTCTGCTTCGACTCGATCAGACCGTCGCCGTCCACATCGCGCTGTTCCAGGTAGGCCGCCAGGAACTCCAGTCGTTCGATGCGCTCCGCGAGCCATTCGTTGTCGCCCGATCCGGCCACGTAGGCCCAGGCGCCGATCAGCACCGCCGGGTTCGCATCCATCATCTCCTGCGAGTAGCTGACCACATAGGACACCACACCTTCTTCGTTCACCTTGTGGTCCATCCAGAACTCCACCGTGCGGCGGAGCATGGGGAGCACCGAGACGCCCGGCGCCAATTCGGGGACGAGAAGTGCGTGGTCAGCCAGCCAGTAGAGCGTGGAGCTGACGGGGTCGCTGAGGACGTTGTTCGACCAGAGACCGGCCGGCGTCGGCGCGTGGCTTCCTTCTTCAGGCCGCGCCGCGCTGAACTGGAGCAGATTAAACCACCCGCGGCGCGCCTGGACCCACTGCCGGTCATCGGGGACTCCCTGCGGCCCTGGCAAACGGGGCCTTGGCAAACGCAGTGGTTGGAATCGAATGGTATAACCGTCGGCGTCGGGCACCGGCAGGCGCAATGCTACGGTTACCCGCCCCGCCGCCCGACTGCCGGTCACTTCCGCGCGCACGCCTGCGCCGTCGTCGCACGTGAGAAGCATCTGTCCCACGTCGGGCGCGCTGAGCACGGCCGGCAGATCGGCCAAGCCGTCGTCGGTCCAGGTCTCGCTCAAGAGGCACGTGCACGTCGTGCGCGGGTTGAAGGGTATGTCCACCTGCAGTTGCTCGATGTCCGCAGCCAGACCACTGCAGGCGAAGTGCATCGTCAGGCCTCCCTCGGGACCGGCCGAGATCTCCCACCGCACCAGAGATCGCTCGGTAATCGGCACCTCATAGGCCACTGAATCGGGGTCCTGGAGCGTGGACCGCGCTGTGAGCCGCGACGAGACGTACCAGCTTTCGCCCACACGCGCCCGCAGCACGATGGGCGAGCGCAGAAGATTGAGTTGCGCGCGATTGCCTCCCTCCGTGTCCCATCCCAGAGACTCGATCACCGCGCGGTCCCGGCGCGCATCGAGGCGTACCAGCGGTGCACTGTCGACCCGATGCGTCTCTGGATCATCGAGCCGGTACCAGGCGCCGAGCTGCAGAAGCTCGCGCCGCGCCACGCCGCGCGGCGTGTCCGTGAAGGCGATCCCCATGGGTGCGGAGACCCGTGCGCCGCGGATCACCCGCGACAGACTGGCGGGTTCGTTGGCATTCCAGAGCGTCACCGCATTCCCTTGGAACGCTGAGCAAACCAGCCGGCCGTCAGGTGCTTGGGTAAGTCGAATCGGGATAGTCAGGGGGGCCGCCGGCCCGGCCCATGTCGTATTCTCTCGCCCATCGAAGTGCTGGATGGTGTGGTCAGACCCGCTCCAGAAGACCCGCGAGTGGTTGTCCACGACCAAGCCCCAGGGCGAGAATCCCGCGCGCTGCGTGAGGAACCCCTCGTCGGTACCGGTGGCCAAGTCGAATTGCCGGATTCCGCACGCCTGGTAGTCGGTCAGGAGCAGCTTCCCCTCACGCAGCGCAATCTGCGTCACGCCCCCCGGGGTTCCGCGTGCTACATCGCCCAGCCATTCCCCCGTATGCAATGCGTACCGGGCTACTCGACCGTCATCACAACTTGCCACATAGAGGTGATCGCCTTCAATGAGCAGACTGCTCGCGCGATGGAGCGCGCCAGGTTGCCCCAGCGGCGGAGAAATCAACTCGTCGAGTGTCTCACCGGTACGTCCGTCCAGACGCAGCACCGAACCCATCTGGCCGATCGCACCGCACGCCACGTACACGCTTCCGTCGGGTCCCACCGCCAAACCGTTGGGGTTGTCCAGGCCGGTGGCGAACGTTTCCACCCACTCGCCCGTCTCCAACGCGAACCGCTCGATCGAGCCGGTGTTATGCATCGCGATCAGCAGATCGGCGGCGCTGACAGTACCGGCCGCGAAAAGAGTCGCCATCAACAAGAGCGGCGCGACAACCGCACAACCTCGGGCAACCATTGAATTCTCCTTTTCGTTGAGCCGGCAGCCGCAGACGAGGACGCGGCTCGAACCGGCCACCATCGGTACGCGCTGCGCACCCAATCCGTGAAGAGCTACTACTTAACGCGGCCTGCGGCCGCAACCAATCGGGACATCCGAAATCCCCATATCGAAAACCGAAACAAATTCGAAATCCACAACTCAAGAACAGCAACCTCCACGGCCGGCAAAACCACAGTCAGGGGCCACCAGCAGGTTCTCACCAGCAGCACGCCACCGCGTCCTCCGTTTTCCCTTCTTCCCTTCCTCCCTTCCTCCCTTCCTCCCTTCCTCCCTTCCTCCCTTCCTCCCTTCCTCCCTTCCTCCCACTTTTCTGTGCTTCGGATTTCGAATTTCTTTCCAAACATGCGCACCCGTGTGCGCATGTTACAGGTTAACACTTTAACACTCTAACAATGCGACAATACTCGAGCTATCTTGCACAAGTGCCCGGTGCGGAACACTCGTGAATGGATGATTCACTATTGATACGCGGCAATCCGAACATGCACGGCGGGTGATTATTGGTGACCGAATCGCGTTACGACGACTTGCTGTAGGTGATCACATAGACACGCACGCCGCGCGGGGGCAGTAGCTCTCGCCAAGCGCCGTTCGAGAGCCCCATCGTCTCGGTCACGATGGGCCGACTTCCCGATTCGATGACTCCCGAACCGAGAATCTCCCCGCTGAAGAAATCGGCAAGCTGGTAGGCCTTGTCCTGTGAATCTTCGTCCGCGGGAAAGGGGACAAGGAAGGCCCAGGGCTCGCTTTGTCCGGAGGTGTTGGCCACGACGACATAGGCGATATCTTGTCCGCGCCGAGCAAGTGTCTCGATCCTTGAGTTGGCATACGCCAGGTCGATGGCGGGGAGTCCTCGAATGACGTTCAGGGCGCTGATCTCTTTGGCGGTCGCTTTGATGGCCTCCCAGAGCGTGTCGTCTTTCGAGATGTCCATGGCGCTTTGACCCCACCAGGCGATTCCGTCCGCGCCATTGATGATCGCATCATAAGCCATGAAGCGAGTTTCTTCGGGCGTCGGACGTCGCCCCGTGCGGCCCAGGTCATCTTCTCCAAACCCCTGGAGTACTGCGAGAATATTCTTGCCGGGGGCGTGCTTACGCACTGCCCGCACGTTTTCGCCCACCAAGGCCAAGTTCTCCAGTTGCGGAACCGGATAGAGGTCAAATCCATACCAGTCAGTCGCTGTTGCGGCGCGTTCCACGTCTTCCCAGAATTCCTTCTTCACTTTGAGCCGGGGAATGAGATACTCGCTGTAGCTGGCCAAGTGATCGACGGCGGTGGCCACGCAGCCCTCGACCATATAGACAGGAAGGTTCGGGAAAACCGCTTTGCTGACATCGTAGAACTGGTAGAGCGTTTGGTGGCTCACGGGCGCGTTCGCGCTGGCCCATTTGGACCCGGTGATGCGCGAGACCGGTTCGTCAAAGTTGTCAATGCCTGCAAGAACTGACACGTCGCCGGCGAGAGCCATGTTCTTGAAACGCGTCAGTCGGTCACGCAGCTTTCTTTCATCGATCCCTCCAGCCCACTCTTCCTCCGGCACGAAGACATACCCCGGAAAGAGAATCTGGATTTTCCCACGGGCGGCCTGATATGGGGAGTGGGCTCCCCCTGCATAGCGCGAAGAAGCGGGATCGAGTTCGTAGAAATAGTCGCCTTGCGAGTAAACCTGGAAATCCGTCTCGGTCTCGCGGCGGCTGAAGTCGGGAAAATACGCCGTAAAACCGTGCCTTTGGAGGTCGGTGAAAACTTCTGCAAATCGCGGCGCATCCTCGGGGCCGTACAGCGCGTTGGGTACCCCGGCGGCACAGATGAAGAATGCACCTTTGGATTCGCCGACGGCGGAAGGTGTGGCACTGGCCACAGGCTGCTCGTCGCCATTTACAGCGACGCCACAAACGACGGTGGCAAGCACGCTCAGTGAAAAAGACAACAAGGATCGGAGCAACATTACGTGATCCCAACAATCAACCTTTTCATCGGCCTGAAACGTTCCCGCTGGCAGAACCTCCTGGAGATCGTCGTCACCGGCATCGAGAAACAGATGGAAGCGGTAGGCCTGAGTCAGCCGGGGGAATATCCAGGCTTTCTGGGCACGCTCTTCCTGTTTGTCGCGGCAGCCAGCCTCCGCACCAGGGCAGTATAATACTACGAATCACACAAACCATATCGCTTTTTTCCGCACTCGTTGACCCTGCCATGGCCAAAGGGACCGGATCTGCCAGGCATCCAGGCTGTTCAACACGGCATCCTGCCCTTGGGCACGAACGGAAACTCCCACACTATCCTGGCGTCCGGGATAGACGCGCATGGCGAGGCATTGCTTGGCCACACCCTATCCATGGGGGGCGGGCGGCATGATATCCTGTTACACGGCGGGAACCAAGTGCATGAAGAGCACGCAGTGTTAGACGTGCACGGGACGAGGATGTCTCAGAAACCAGGCAGTTGCGACGACCTGCGGGACAAGCTCCCGCAGCGTTCGTCGAAGGCGCACCGCTCGTGGGGCCGGAGCGAATCACTCGTGCCAGAGGCAAGCCGTCCTTACTGATCCTCAGGCGAAGGCAGTGTTCGAGATCGATCCGGATGGAAAGGTGACTGAGGTGGTGCCACGTTTGCGATGGTCGTGGTAAGCTTCGTCAACGGGGTAACGGCATTGATCTTTGCTCGGACCGTGGCCGATTCCTTGAACACAGTCGTGAACGAGCATCTGCCCGCCGTCAAGGGGATCCGGAACCGATGAACAAAGACATAACGTCAGCGCGGCGGGGAGCGTGGTTGTGGCGGATTCTCAGATGGGCTGTGCCATCCGCCATCGGGGTATGCCTCCTGCTTTGTGCCATCGTGTATGTCTTTCAAGAAGCCAAGCTGTTTGAACCGCACAAGACGCCCACGGGTTATGTTCCCAAGCCAGACTTGAATCCGGTCAGGAACGAGTTTCTGGAACTTGGCGAAGCGAAGATCAATTTCCAGAAGTTCGACGCGTTCTCGGGCACACGCAAAGGCGCGATCTTCTTCTTACATGGCAATCGAGGGAACATCCACCAATGCCGATGGCTCATCGAGCCTTTTCTGATGGCGGGTTACAATGTGTGGACCATGGACTATCGAGGGTTCGGGGAGAGTACCGGTCGGCTCAGTGAAGCGGCTTTGCTCGCCGATGTCCAAATGGTCTACAAGCGGATGCGGCAGGAGGAGGACGAAGCGAGGATCATCGTCTGGGGGCGGTCGCTTGGGTCCGGCATGGCCGCCTACATTGCGTCGGGCAATTCCCCGCAGGCCCTTGTTTTGGAGACGCCTTACTGGTCGCTGCCAGACGCCGCTCGCCATCGGTACCCCGTTCTTCCGCGCTTCCTGTTTCGCTATCGCCTGCCGACGCACGAATATGTTGCGAATGTGGATTGTCCCGTCTACCTGATCCACGGAACGCAGGACGAAAAGATCGCTTTCTCTTCGAGTCAGAAGCTCGAGCGGCTGTGCAAGCAGCTGGCAGTGGAGGTCAAGATGCACGTTATTCACAACGGCCAGCACGACCTGCGCTCAGAGCCGGCATTCAAGGACATTTGTGACGAAATCCTTGAGCAGATCTCTCGCCAACAAGCGTCTCCCGAGGCCAGCCGACCATGAATCCAAGAAGACCCGCACGGCACGATTTGTCGGCCCGTTGCCGTGGGTCTCCGGCGGGCATGCTCAGGCCACGCACCCCTTGAACGCTCGTCGGTGACACTTCCCAATGCCACCGGATACATTGCTCAGACGCGTGAAGACACGGCTCGCAGGACAGCGGGACCGCATTCGCCTCACCGGCAGGCACTACCAGAACGCCCGAAAGCTCCTGCTGTACACGGTGGATCTGCTCAACGACTTGCAGATCCCCTACCACGTCGTATATGGCACATTGTTGGAGCTGGTGCGAGACGGCGACCTGATCCCTTGGGACATCGACGTAGATGTCATGATCCATCGCGATGACGTTGACCGCTTCCGTCGCACCCAGTGGCGGTACCGGCTGCGCGAGATGGCGCGTCTGCGACCGGTACCCCATGGCCCATGACTACGCGGCATGGGCACATGGCGACGTGAACGCGATCGCCATCAAACGCCCTCTGCTATTGGACCTGCAGGAGAAACGCCAGCGAGTCCGACTCGAAAAGTCTCCGCAACTTGGTCGGTTTCGGTAACGCACCGCCGTACAGTCACAGGGAAGGGCCGGCCATCTTGGCACCGTTCGAGCAATTACCGGCAGGGCTGGGGAACACGTGTGTAGTTCCACCTTGGAAGAAACTCGTCCGGAACAATGATTGACTGGTCGCGCTGGTTCATGGTGTCGGTGATAGTGCCGCCACTCGCGTCGATCAGTCGAATGACATTCACCGTCGTTCGGGGACCTGTGGCTGCTTTGCGCATCGCGTCCACAGCGGTCTGGTGACTGTTGCCGAAGGCAGCTTTCTACGCGCCCCCCCTTCCCACGCAACAGGAATATTTGAGAGCAGAAATCGGAGGGACCAGTTGCGAGCACGACTCGGCAATCTCACTGGAAGGAGGATACCGTCTGCGTATCAACGCGTATCGCCAGCAGGACACCCTCGCCGCCGCACCCCGGTTGCTCGCCAACCGTTTCTTCCAACTGGAGGAACCGGGACTCCCGATGAACGTCCTCCAACGCATGTGCCGCTGGCCCAACGGCCTGGTGCCGGTCACGAGCGCGACGAGTTCCGGCAAGTCCACGACAATCGTCAGCGTGGCGCATCAGATCACGGCATTGGATCCATTTCCTGTCTAAGAAGTTGGTTGTAGCACGAACCGTTTCTCCAGCTTCGTCTTCGCTCATACCACTGGTTCTGAATTGGTTGCAGCAGTAGCCGAATTCTTCGTCCGTCAGATATGGCAATTGTCGGATTTGATGTGGGATCACTCTGACGGTCGTTCATCAGGTCGAGGCACGGTCTTGACGGCGTCGCCCGTCACGTATCTCGTTTGCCAACGGCGAGATCAACTAACGACAACTCAGCTTATCTCGACCAGATCAACAAGGTTCAGTTCCTTGCGGAACCGGATAAGTCAGTGAGTAACCTGCGTCGTGGCTTGCCAGTAAATTCGGTCCGATTCGGCTGCCAATTTCTGGTGTGGCCACCGGAGACACGCCAACACAATGGGGGGTGCGGATTGACTGTTTCGAAGGGGTACATCAAGCTCGTCGTTTAAGTGTGTTTCGTGAATGCAATCCGCACGCGTCTTGGGGGGGCATATTCGGCAGATGTCCTGAGCTGCGAGCATGTTGTGTTGTGGGGCAATGAGTTTCTTCGTCACGTTTGCAGAGGGTTCCGGTTGTTCTGTCGTACAGAGTGCCGGTAATTCGTTCTGTCTGCCCAGCGTGAGCTGAAGTCCGTCTATCCTAACTCCACCCCAGCCACAGGATCGATTCCATGCGTCGTTTCAAGACGTCGCGGCAAGCCAGGCGCGCCGCACCGCCCGTTCCCAAGAGATCCCTCGTTGCGCGTCGGCTGCAGTTGGAATTACTCGAGCGCCGCTATGTGTTGTCGCACGTACCGGTGTTGGGTGACGACGTATTCGTCAAGACGGCAGGGGACTCGCTGACGATTGAGGCGCCTGGCGTGTTGGGTAACGACAGTGACATGGATGGCGATCCGATTGCGGCGACACTGTTCGATGGCCCTCAGTATGGTTCGCTAGTGCTCGAGCCCGATGGCTCGTTCGTTTATACTCCGGACCCGGGCTTCCTGGGCACGGATCAGTTCACCTATCTCGCCAGTGACGGCGTCCTCAGTCCGGACTCACCTGCGATCGTCTTGATCCGCGTGCAGCCGCCGGAATTGGTCACCGACATTAACACCGCGGAGGACGCCTTCTTCCACTTCGAAACGGATCGCCGAGCAGTCGTTGGCGACCAGGTTTTCTTCACTGCGGATGACGGTTTTCGCGGTTTCGAGCTTTGGGTTACAGACGGCACACGCGAGGGAACGCACGTCGTAAGAGACATTTATCCTGGCGTAACGTCTGCGGATCCTCGCTACTTTACTCCTTATGACGGGATGTTGTATTTTGTGGCCACGGACCCTGATCACGGACGGGAACTCTGGAAGAGCGACGGGACCGCCACCGGCACGGTGATGGTCAAGGACATCAACGTAGATGGCAGTTCGAATCCCAGTGCACTGAAGGAATACAACGGCACGTTGTATTTCAGTGCCTATCATCCCGCAACAGGCCAGGAGCTCTGGAAGACCGACGGCACCGACACGGGCACCTCGCTGATGATGGATATCTGCCCGGGCAGTGGTTCTTCGAACCCGGGTACCGGGGTCCTCAGCGGGGGCCTAATGTACTTCACCGCGAATAACGGTTCCACGGGTCCCGAACCGTGGCGCACCGATGGAACGGCTGCAGGGACGTTTCTCCTCGCGGATACGAATCCGACTTCGGTCTCGATCTATCCTCAGAGCATGACGGACGTCAACGGAAAACTCATGTTCCAGGCATACGGCACCAGCAGTGCCAAGTATGGGCTCTGGGTAAGCAACGGGACTCCCGCCGGCACTTACCTGATGAAGACGCTTCCCAGCTGGACATGGACACATGTGGCCGTGAATGGGATACTCTATTTCAATTGTCAAGGTGATTTGTGGCGCAGCAATGGGACTTCCGGAGGGACTTATAAAGTCACGGACCTGCTTCACCCGGGTGCCTTCTTCAATGCTAACAATACGCTGTATTTCTTAGCATGGGGGTCGCCGGGCTGCCTTTACCTTCATAAGAGCGATGGGACATCGGCCGGTACCGTGAGGTTTTCCGACGCTGCTGTAGTAGGCGACGTGGCTGTTGTCGATGGCGTGGTTCATTTTGTCGGGAACGACTGGGTCCACGGCAATGAGATATGGCGGAGCGATGGTACAACCGCCGGGACGTACATGCTCAAGGACATCTGTCCGGATCAGACATCCAGTCTCCTGCCCGGGCTTCTTACGAACTTCAATGGCAGCCTCCTCTTTTCAGCCGTAGACCCGGTTCAAGGTCTCGGTCTTTGGGAAAGCAACGGGACCGAGTTGGGCACGACGCTGGTGACGGCCGTTGACACGCGGACGGCCGACTCGAGTCCAGACAACCTCGCAGCTGAGGGCGACGGTACGGTGTTCTTCGTCGCCGATGACAGGACGCACGGACGAGAGCTGTGGATCAGCGACGGAACGAATGCGGGGACTACATTGTTGGCGGATATCCATCCCGGTGCCACAGGATCCACAATTTCGGGACTGACGGTCGTCAACGGGACACTCTTCTTCTCCGTCGACGACCCGGTGTACGGTCCGGAGCTTTGGAAGAGTGACGGCACAACAGCCGGAACCGGCTTGGTCAAGGACATTAACCCGGGTGGTGAGGGAGCGAGCCCGCAATATTTGACCGACGTCAACGGCACACTCTATTTCACAGCCTACCATCCCGCACACGGGAGGGAACTCTGGAAGAGCGACGGGACTGAGGCCGGTACGGTGCTGGTGAAGGATGTCCTTCCAGGCGCACAGGACGCGTTTTCGTGGCAGTCCCCTGCGCTGACGAATGTCGACGGCACACTCTATTTCTTCGCCGCGAACGAACTCCGGGAATTGGGACTCTGGAAGAGCGACGGCACGGAAGCCGGTACGGTCCTGCTGAAGGTGATTAACCCTTACTATTGGCCAGGGTGGATACCCCAAGCGACGAACGTAGAGAGCACGCTGTATTTCACCGCTATTGATCCAGTCTACGGCGAAGAACTCTGGAGGAGCGACGGTACCGAGTCTGGCACGGTGATCGTCAAGGACATCTTCGACGGGGAAAGCGCGTCTTCTCCACAGTACCTCACAGACGTTGGAGGAACACTTTATTTCGTCGCCAGTGATTCGACAAATGGCCGAGAGTTGTGGAAGAGCGACGGTACGGCGGCCGGCACGGCGCTGGTCAAAGATATCTTTCCGGGTGACGCGGGGCATATCGAGAGCCTCACGGCGGCAAACGGAGCGATCTACTTCGTCGCCTCCGATGGGATCCACGGTCGCGAGCTATGGAGTAGCGACGGGACGGACACCGGCACTCTAATGGTCAAAGACATCTATCCCGGCCTGGACGAATCGTATCCGCAGCAATTGATTGATGTCCGCGGGACGCTTTACTTCACTGCCAACGATGCCGTCAACGGTAGGGAACTCTGGAAGACGGACGGCACGCCGCAGGGCACCGTCTTGGTTGCTCAACTTGGGATGGGAAGCCTCAGCTCTTCACCCGCTTTCCTGACCCTCTCGGACACCGTGCTCTATTTCACCGCCGCTGACCAACTGGCTGGGCGTGAACTCTGGGCCTTAACGATCTACAAACCCGTCTACGCGAACAACGATACGGCGACCACCAACGAAGATTCAGCAACGACGATTACTGTGTTGAGTAACGACACATTGGACAACGAGGCGACAGGTCCGTTATCGGTGACGGGAAACACGTCGCCCGCGCACGGCACGCTCCAACGGGTGGGTAACGACTTCCTTTACACCCCGGCCGCGGAGTTCCACGGCAGCGACAGTTTCGAGTACACGGCTTCGGATGCCCAAGGCAACACGGATACGGCGACCGTGGTGATCACCATTAATGCGGTGAATGACGATCCGCTGGCGGTGGATGACAGCCGGACGATGGAGGAGGACACCGGCCCGCTGGTGATCGACGTGCTGACCAACGACAAGCCCGGTCCCGATGACGAGACGGAAGCGATCTTCGTGAGTGCCGTAGTGACCGGCCCATCACACGGTGCGGTCGTCGTGAGTGCGGATGAACAGTCGTTGCTCTACACGCCGACTGCAGGCTATGTCGGCTCGGATTCGTTTACGTACACGATTCGCGACGCGTTTGGTGCCGTCTCGACTCCCGCCACGGTGAACTTGATCATTGAACAGGTTACCGTGAGTGAGAAGATTATCGATGATGGTGACGCGGACTGCACGCTGGTGGGGAGCTGGCCGCAGGGGGCTTTGGCGGGCGGCTACGGGCAGGATTACCGCTACAACGGGGCCGGCAGCGGCAGCGATCGGGCAACCTGGCAGTTTCAAGACCTGACAGCGGGAACCTATGAAGTGCTGGTGACGTGGCTGCCGTATGCGGGACGTGCCACGAACGCGCCATATTCGCTCTACGCTCCGACGCTGGAGCGTACGGTACTAGTGAATCAACTGGTAGCGCCGCAGCAGGATGCCGAACTCAATGCTGTGTGGTTTGAGAGCCTGGGTACCGTGTCGGTGGGCGGCAGCGGAGCGTTGCAGGTCGTGCTGACCGATAACGCGAACGGCAATGTGATCGCCGATGCCGTCTGGGTGCGACTCGTGCAGGAGACCGATACGACGGCTCCAGAAGCGCTGCTGGACGTGGAGGACATCACGAACGGCGGCGAATCGACCTACACCTTTAGCGTGCAGTATACGGACAACGTGGCCGTGGCCGTGGCTTCCTTGGACAATGCGGACGTGCGGGTTACCGGTCCCAACGGTTTCAGCCAGGATGCCACGTTCGTAAGCGTGGACACCAGCGGTGACGGCACACCCCGGACCGCCACGTATCAAATCAACACCCCTGGCGTCCGGTGGGACTCGAGTGACAACGGCACGTACACCGTTTCCATGCTGTCCGACCAGGTGAGCGACACCAGCGACAACTTCGTGGCGGCGGGTGACCTGGGATCGTTCCTGGTGGACATAAGTGGGCCGAGCGAGTTGTTATCGATCGGCATTGCCGTGCTCGATGCGAATGGGAATCCGTTGCCCGACAACCGGGTCAAGGCGGGTGATACATTTCGGGTGCAGGTGACGGTGCAGGACTTACGCAACGGTGGGACCGGCATCTATTCGGCGTATACGGACATCGCTTATGGCAACAACATCGACAACTTAACGGAGTTGTTCACACTGGGCGGGATTGATCCAAGCGAGTTTCCGGATGTAGCATCTTTCAACGCGTTCTGGGTGAAGGGAGCTTTGTTCCAAAACGGTACTCCCACCGCCTCGCCATGGCGGTATGGAGTCGATCCAAATTGGAGTTATCCCGACGGAGATCAAACGCCACATGAGTTCGATGAAGTAGGAGCGTTTCGTTCGTCTGTAACAGGCAATCTGGGGAATTCCATCGTCCCGCTGCTGTACGGACAGCTTACCGCAACGCTGCCTTTTGACCAGCCGGGAGTCATTACGTTCCAAACCAATATGAGGGAATCCCCGTTTGGAGATATCGTATTCACCAACGATGCGGAGCACCCGCTTGTAGCGGACAACATTCTGTTCGGGTCGGCATCGGTCACGATCTACAAACCCGTCTACGCGAACAACGATACGGCGACCACCAACGAAGATTCAGCAACGACGATTACTGTGTTGAGTAACGACACATTGGACAACGAGGCGACAGGTCCGTTATCGGTGACGGGAAACACGTCGCCCGCGCATGGCACGCTCCAACGGGTGGGTAACGACTTCCTTTACACCCCGACTGCGGAGTTCCACGGCAGCGACAGTTTCGAGTACACGGCTTCGGATGCCCAAGGCAACACGGATACGGCGACCGTGGTGATCACCATTAATGCGGTGAATGACGATCCGCTGGCGGTGGATGACAGCCGGACGATGGAGGAGGACACCGGCCCGCTGGTGATCGACGTGCTGACCAACGACAAGCCCGGTCCCGGTAACGAGACGGAAGCGATCTTCGTGAGTGCCGTGGTGACCGGCCCATCACACGGTGCGGTCGTCGTGAGTGCGGATGAACAGTCGTTGCTCTACACGCCGACTACAGGCTATGTCGGCTCGGATTCGTTTACGTACACGATTCGCGACGCGTTTGGTGCCGTCTCGACTCCCGCCACGGTGAACTTGATCATTGAAGAAGTTACCGTGAGTGAGAAGATTATCGACGATGGTGACGCGGACTGCACGCTGGTGGGGAGCTGGCCGCTGGGGGCTTTGGCGGGCGGCTACGGGCAGGATTACCGCTACAACGGGGCCGGCAGCGGCAGCGATCGGGCAACCTGGCAGTTTCAAGACCTGACAGTGGGAACCTATGAAGTACTGGTGACGTGGCTGCCGTATGCGGGACGTGCCACGAACGCGCCATATTCGCTCTACGCTCCGACGCTGGAGCGTACGGTACTAGTGAATCAACTGGTAGCGCCGCAGCAGGATGCCGAACTCAATGCTGTGTGGTTTGAAAGCCTGGGTACCGTGTCGGTGGGCAGCAGCGGAGCGTTGCAGGTCGTGCTGACCGATAACGCGAACGGCAATGTGATCGCCGATGCCGTCTGGGTGCGACTCGTGCAGGAGACCGATACGACGGCTCCAGAAGCGCTGCTGGACGTGGAGGACATCACGAACGGCGGCGAATCGACCTACACCTTTAGCGTGCAGTATACGGACAATGTGGCCGTGGCCGTGGCTTCCTTGGACAATGCGGACGTGCGGGTTACCGGTCCCAACGGTTTCAGCCAGGATGCCACGTTCGTAAGCGTGGACACCAGCGGTGACGGCACACCCCGGACCGCCACGTATCAAATCAACACCCCTGGCGTCCGGTGGGACTCGAGTGACAACGGCACGTACACCGTTTCCATGCTGTCCGACCAGGTGAGCGACACCAGCGACAACTTCGTGGCGGCGGGTGACCTGGGATCGTTCCTGGTGGACATAAGTGGGCCGAGCGAGTTGTTATCGATCGGCATTGCCGTGCTCGATGCGAATGGGAATCCGTTGCCCGACAACCGGGTCAAGGCGGGTGATACATTTCGGGTGCAGGTGACGGTGCAGGACTTACGCAACGGTGGGACCGGCATCTATTCGGCGTATACGGACATCGCTTATGGCAACAACATCGACAACTCGGAGGAGCTATTTACGTTGGGCGGGAACGACCCGAGCGAATTTCCCGACGACACTCCCGATGGTCAGATTACTTACAGTCGGTTGTTCAACTCTTTCTGGACCAAGGGAGAATTCTCCCGAACGGCGTCCCCACGGCTTTTCCATGGCGATTCGGCACGGACCCGAACTGGCTGTCTGGCGACGGCGATACGACGCCGAACGAGTTCGATGAGATAGGCGGATTCGAGCCCTTGCCACCGCTGAATCTGGGAAACAGCATTGCCGCTTTGGCTTACGTGCAGTTGACGGCGGAACTGCCCTTTGACGAGCCGGGCACAATCACATTCCAGTCCAATCCGAAGGATGGGACGGGGGATGTAGTATTCACCAACGACGTCGCGAATCCACCGCTGGTGACCGAAATATTGTTCGGGGCGGCATCGGTCACGATCTACAAACCCGTCTACGCGAACAACGATACGGCGACCACCAACGAAGATTCAGCAACGACGATTACTGTGTTGAGTAACGACACATTGGACAACGAGGCGACAGGTCCGTTATCGGTGACGGGAAACACGTCGCCCGCGCATGGCACGCTCCAACGGGTGGGTAACGACTTCCTTTACACCCCGACTGCGGAGTTCCACGGCAGCGACAGTTTCGAGTACACGGCTTCGGATGCCCAAGGCAACACGGATACGGCGACCGTGGTGATCACCATCAATGCGGTGAATGACGATCCACTGGCGGTCGATGACAGCCGGACGATGGAGGAGGACACCGGCCCGCTGGTGATCGACGTGCTGACCAACGACAAGCCCGGTCCCGGTAACGAGACGGAAGCGATCTTCGTGAGTGCCGTGGTGACCGGCCCATCACACGGTGCGGTCGTCGTGAGTGCGGATGAACAGTCGTTGCTCTACACGCCGACTACAGGCTATGTCGGCTCGGATTCGTTTACGTACACGATTCGCGACGCGTTTGGTGCCGTCTCGACTCCCGCCACGGTGAACTTGATCATTGAAGAAGTTACCGTGAGTGAGAAGATTATCGACGATGGTGACGCGGACTGCACGCTGGTGGGGAGCTGGCCGCTGGGGGCTTTGGCGGGCGGCTACGGGCAGGATTACCGCTACAACGGGGCCGGCAGCGGCAGCGATCGGGCAACCTGGCAGTTTCAAGACCTGACAGCGGGAACCTATGAAGTACTGGTGACGTGGCTGCCGTATGCGGGACGTGCCACGAACGCGCCATATTCGCTCTACGCTCCGACGCTGGAGCGTACGGTACTAGTGAATCAACTGGTAGCGCCGCAGCAGGATGCCGAACTCAATGCTGTGTGGTTTGAAAGCCTGGGTACCGTGTCGGTGGGCGGCAGCGGAGCGTTGCAGGTCATGCTGACCGACAACGCGAACGGCAATGTTATCGCCGATGCCGTCTGGGTGCGACTCGTGCAGGAGACCGATACGACGGCTCCAGAAGCGCTGCTGGACGTGGAGGACATCACGAACGGCGGCGAATCGACCTACACCTTTAGCGTGCAGTATACGGACAATGTGGCCGTGGCCGTGGCTTCCTTGGACAATGCGGACGTGCGGGTTACCGGTCCCAACGGTTTCAGCCAGGATGCCACGTTCGTAAGCGTGGACACCAGCGGTGACGGCACACCCCGGACCGCCACGTATCAAATCAACACTCCTGGCGGCAGTTGGGACTGGAGCGATAACGGCACGTACACCGTTTCCATGCTGTCCGACCAGGTGAGCGACACCAGCGACAACTTCGTGGCGGCGGGTGATCTGGGGTCGTTTCTGGTGAACATACCGGTGTCGGTCGTGATCGACGATGGTGACGCGGACTGCACTCTGGTGGGGAATTGGCCGCTGGGGGCTTTGGCGGGTGGCTACGGACAGGATTATCGTTACAGCGGAGCGGGCAGCGGCAGTGATCAAGCAACCTGGCAGTTTCAGGACCTGACAGCGGGAACCTATGAAGTGCTGGTCACCTGGGTGCCGTATCCGGGACGTGCCACGAACGCGCCATATTCGCTCTACGCTCCGACGTTGGAACGCACGGTACACGTGAATCAGTTGGTAGCGCCGCAACAGGATGCTGAACTCAATGGTGTTTGGTTCGAGAGTCTTGGTACGGTGTCGGTGGATAGCAGTGGAGCGTTGCAGGTCGTGCTGTCCGACAACGCGAACGGCAATGTGATTGCCGATGCGGTATGGGTCAAGAGTGTCTCTTTTCTGGTGGCCACCGAAGAGGCAGCTTCCGGCTTCGTTTCCGGTCAGACTCTAAGCCAAGCAGACGTCGCTCCGATTTTCGCGGAGGCGGTGTCCCGATGGGCGGCGAAGGGCTTGCCCGAGATGGTTCTGGCCAAGATGCAGAAAGTGGAATTCGTCATTGCCGATCTGGCGAGCTCGCAACTCGGAATGGCTTTGACAGATCGGATCTATCTGGACTTTGACGCGGCCGGGCACGGCTGGTTTCTCGATGATACGCCCGGAATAGATGAGGAATTCACGAACCTTGGGGATGATCATAACCTGTTGGCGATAACGGAGAAAGCGTCAAGTAACATGGACTTACTGACGGTGGTGATGCATGAACTGGGGCACATAGCGGGATTGAGTGACCTGCGTGACAGCAATTCTCTCATGAACCGTGATCTCAGCAAAGGCATGAGACGCACGCCGAGTGAAGCGGATGTTGATGCCGTGTTCGATCTATGGAATGGAGAAGAGTGAGAGAATCGAACCAGATACTGATTCTGGCCGTGAGGTCCAGGCTCAAAGCCCTGCGTCGATTGCCGACCGGCCGATCCTCGGCTGTGAGTTAACATCGTGTCCCTAATTCACATTGCCTAATGGTAGGCGCGAGAAACCCACGAAAGCAACCGGACGCGCGGATGTTGCGTCTTCTCAGGTTTCCCCTGAGCCCGCCTCGGGGGAAGCACAGCGACCCAGCTACCGTCGCCGCGACAAGCCTCCGTCGGTCGAACCCCAGACCTCGCGCCAAACCGCCGCGCCGGTCGACCCAAATCGACTGCGGCTTGACCCGTACGGTCGGGCACGGGGCATGCACTCTTGAAGGGGCACGCACTCCTGACGCGGCACGTTGCGTCCTCGGCACGATGCCGGCTGATGGACGCTTTTTTTTGGGGGCGGCCGCTGGAATCTGGGGGCCGACGTTCAGAACCATGGATCGTAACAAGGAATCCTGACATGAGCAGCACATCCACACGCAGAGAGTTTCTCGGCGCCACGGCCACGGCGGCGGTTGCCGCAGCTTGGGTTGGCGGTCAGACGTTTGCGGCGGGGGCGAGCGCCAAGCCCGGCCCCAACGACACCATCAACGTCGGCCTGATTGGCTGCGGTGGTCGCGGCACGTACTTGATGTCGCAGTTCCAGCAACTTCCAGGAGTGCGCGTCGTCGCGGTTGCCGATGTGAACGACCCGCGCACGGCGGCGGCCCGCGAGCAGCGCCGGCGGTGACAAGGTCCAGGTCTTCCACGACTACCGCAAGCTGCTGGAGATCGAGGACCTGCAGGCGGTGATCGTGGCCACCAACAAGCACTGGCACGCCCTGCCCACCATTCACGCCTGCCAAGCCGGCAAGGATGTGTATATCGAGAAGCCGCTGGCCCACTCCATCGGTGAAGGGCGGGCCATGGTTCAGGCGGCTGAGAAGTACAATCGCATCGTGCAGATCGGCACGCAGCAGCACAGTTGCCAACACTATCAGCAGGCCGTCGAGATCATCCGCTCGGGCGAACTGGGCGAGATTTCCGAAGTCAAGGTGTGGGACTACGAGAACCAGTATCCGGGATGGGGCTCGCCGCCCGACTGTGATCCGCCCGCGGGACTCGACTGGGATTTCTGGCTCGGCCCGGCACCCAAAGTCCCCTACAATCCCAATTACTTTCTGCACGACTACTGGTTTTTCGATTACGCCGGTTCGTTCCAGTGCGATTGGGCAGTGCATCACTACGACATCGTCCACTGGGCAATGGGGGTAGACCGGCCGAAAGCGGTGGTGGCCCTGGGCGGCATGATGTGTTTCCCGGAGAACAATCTGCAGTACCCCGACACGCTCGATGCGATCCTCGAGTATCCGCCCGGCCCGGTGTCCAAGCAAGGTTTCATCATGCAGTACACCTTTCGCGGCGGCTGCCGGCGCGAACATCGGTCGCACGGCAAGTGCTTCTTCGGCACGAAGGCCTCGTTATTCCTCGACCGAGGCGGCTACACGATCACTCCCGAAAACGCCATCGAGGACAAGTCCAAGCAAGTGACGGTCGACGGCACTACCGACAACCATGTCGCAGGTCTTCCTGGACTGCCTGCGCAGCCGCAAGAAGCCCGCCGCGGATGCCGAGGTCGGCCACTACGCCACCATTCCCGGCCACCTCATCAACATCGCCTGGAGGTCTGGCCACAAGATCCACTGGGATGCCGAGAAAGAAGAGGTCAAGGACGATCCTCAGGCCAACGCTCTGGTCCACAAGAAGTACCGGGCACCCTGGAAACTGGAGGTGTAGTCGAGTCCGTTCCGATCAGCACTGGCGGCGTGGCAGCCTCGAGGCAGCAGGCAATGGCAGAGAGAAAACGGGCCCGGTCAATGGGCTTGGTCAGGTAGCTGTCACAGCCCGCTTCGAGGCATTTCGCCGCGTCACCTCCCATGGCGTGGGCGGTCAGCGCGATGATCGGCCCCGCATATCCCTCGGCCCGCAGGTAGCGAGTGGCCTCGTAACCGTCCATCACCGGCATCTGCATGTCCATCAGGATGACATCAAACGGTTGGCTTCGAGCGCAAGCCGCCAGGGCGGCATCACAGGCAACTCGTCCATTCTCGGCCGACGTTACCTCAGCCCCAGCTTTTCTCAGCAGAAAGGTAATCAGCCGCTGATTGTCGGGACCATCTTCCGCCAGCATAATCCGGCAGCCAATCGGCAAGGCCACGCCGCTCTTTTCGGGAGCCACCCTCGTGACTGCGCCAGCTCCCTCGCTCGGCGAGCCCAGTAGTTGGACGCCGGCCAAGTCGCCGGTCTCGACAGTCATGCTGAAGGTGCTTCCTTTGCCCGATTCGCTCTGTACAGTAATGTCACCACCGAGCATTTCCGCCAACCGCTTGCTGATGCTCAGCCCCAGTCCGGTTCCGCCAAACTTACGGGTTGTGGACGAGTCGGCCTGGTTGAACGGCGCGAACAAGCTGGAGATATGTTCTGGCGTCAAGCCGATCCCCGTGTCGATGACCTGCACCTGCAGCAGCGGCGGCTTGCCGAGCCTCTGCAACAGTCGCCCAACCACGCGCACGCTGCCCGTCTCCGTGAACTTCACGGCGTTTCCCAGCAGATTGATCAAGATCTGTCGAATCCTCAGCGGATCGCTCTGGATCGATTCCGGAATGGATCCATCGTACTCGAGCGACAACGGCAAGTTCTTGGCTTCCGCTCGCACCCGCATCAGCGAAACCACATCGGTCAAGACCTGCACAGGGGAACAGGCGACACTTTCCATATCCAGCTTTCCATTCTCGATCTTGGACAGGTCCAGAATGTCGTTGATCAACTCGAGCAGGTGTTGGCCGTTGCGTTGTATGGTCTGAATCGCTTCGACGCGTTCCGGCGAGACAACGTCGATACCTGGCTCCTCGAGAAGTATGTCGGCAAACCCCAAGATGGCCGTCATCGGCGTGCGGATTTCATGGCTCATGTTGGCGAGAAACTGGCTCTTGGCCTGCGTGGCGGCGATGGCGGCAATCCGGGCGGCCTCGAGCTCGGTCGCGTACGCTGCGATCTCCTGTTCGTGATGTTTGCGGACCGTAATATCAACATCCACGCAGAATATTTCCTCCACGACTCCGTTCTGGAAAATGGGAAACATGCTGGAATAGACCCAGCACAAGCGCCCGTCGGTAGTGTGAATCGACCACTCCCGCGGCGGCGCCGGCTGGCCTGTGGTCCACAGCTCGTCGAGGATGCCTTCGAACACCGCCGCCTCATCTGGCGCGAGGATGAGGTCCTGGATACGACGACCCGTGGCGGTGGCAGCGGTATGGCCGTACAGCGAGCTGGACGCGCGATTCCAATGGCGCACGACCCCCTGACGATCAAATCCCTGAATCGCCACGGACGGAGCGTATTCCACCAGGTCCTCGAACCGCCTGAGCGCTTCGGTCAGGGCCGACTGTGCGGCTTTCTGCTCCACGGCCTGCCTGAACCGGCGAATCTGGCTGCGGTAGCGCAGGACCCCTACCAGGATGCTCAAGAAACCGGCGGGCAGGATCGCAGCGAAGGCGGCAACATCAATGTTGCGGAGACGATTGGCGTACTCCTCTGCGGTTAGATCCATCCCGACAATGCCGATCGGATTGCCGAACTTGTCATGCAAGGGCGCATAGGCACTCAACAGCAACCCCCATTTGTCGGCCCTCGGCGTCTGCATGACCGTCGCGCACCCTTCACGCAACGCCATCAGCATCTCGTCATCAGGGTCCGCATAATGCTCCATGATGCCCGAATGATCTTCCACGCCGTCGCCGTCCGCATCGCCACTTGGAGTCGCATCCAGGACGAAATGGGGAATGTTGTCGATCAGAACAGCCGTGTACAAAAAGCGGATGCTCGGGTCCACTGCCATGATCTTCTTCAGCGGCGCAACTGCCTGCTGGTATTCCGCACTCCCCGCCTGGTCGGGTCGAACGATCGTCCGATGGAGGCTCTCGTCGACCAGTGAAGCCGTCACCGTGACCCGCCGCAGCATCTCCTGTTGCACTTCCTCGACGTAAGCGTGACGGGCCGTCAAGTACAATAGGATCGTACTCAGAAGGGTGACCACCAACACCGTGAGGGAAGCCAGGATGCCGTCGCGCAGCGGGTGAAACGTCGTTCCAGGTAACGACGCTCCCGGCAAGATCGAAGAAATCGACCGTCCGTGTTGGGTGTGATCAGCGTTCATTCTCTCACGACTTTCCCCTGGCACACCGACGTAACCAACGGGTCATGGCGGGCGGCACGCGGTACGCCCGGACCTCCCGGTGTTTGCAGGACGTGAAACTGGCCATACGCTACTCCCACTCGCCTTGTCCTCTCAGATCCGACTCCGCCGCGCTATGTTCATGCGCGGCCGCGATCGCCGGTAGCCGCCGGTCACGCTCCTGGAGGCATCCGCACCGACGCCAAACGCTGGCTCCCATTTGCCGCCGCGGGCACTTCAAGTCAGGCAGTAGCCGGCGAGCGGTAACCACCCCGGCATGACCCCGCCTCGCAAGAGTACGTCAAAGCCAGTGATCTTGCCGGCTGCCCGCAAGAGTCCCGTCGGGCCAGTCCTTGTCGACCCGACTCGCCAAACCGCTCCGCAAGAGCGTCAGACGGCCGGTCCTGCCAATTCCATGTGCGGGAAGAGGTCGGCAGACAGCGAGAATTCGGACGACTGTGCCATATTCCACAAGATTCCGAATATCCGAGTTGCACTGGTCATGAGGCCCGCGTAGAGATTTCCCGGATATCGCCAGCGCATCGTGCAAGTGCGCGGCAAATCCACCATCCGAAACACGGAAAAACACAAGTTCGAAGGACAGAAAAAAGGAGAAAAGGAGAAAGGGAGGAAGGGAGGAAGGGAGGAAGGGAAAACGGAGGACGCAATGGCATGCTGCTGGTGAGAATCTGCTTGGGGCCCGCCCGCGGCCGTTTTGCCTGCAGCGGAGGTTTTGGATTTCGAATTTTGGATTTCGAATTTGTTTGGGATTTCGATATTGGGATTTCGGGTTTTCCGTTTTGGTTGCGGCCGCAGGCCGCGTTAAGAGTAAGAGTACGAGTACGAGGGACGGGACGCCGCGGAATACTCGCAAACGTAGCGAATTCGACTTTGCGGCGGGGCGCTAGGACTGATGAAAGACCTGCGTCATCGGCATCCACACCTCGCCCTCGGCGAGGTCATCGAAACGTACAAAACAAGGCTTGCATTCGTCCCACCAGCGCTGTACCTGCGGATCGGCCGCCATCCGCTGCATATCCGCGGCAAAATCCTCCCCCGTGTACTCGACGTAGCTGAACAACAGGTGTACGCCACCTGGCATCTGCTGATAGTAGATCGAGTAATTCCGCAGGTGGCAGCTCGTGTTCCGAGCCAACACCTCTGGCCAGGCGTGCGCATGCAACTGCACGTACTTTTCCACGCACTCGGCCCGCAACTGTCCAACCCATCCAAACCGTTTCATCTCTCGCTGGCTCCTGTGACAGACATGTCAACGTCGTATTCTCCCAAATCGATCGGATACTTCCCGAACTGGCGCACGAGTTGGACAATATAATCGTACGTGTGTCCCGACACGCTGCTCGACACAGAATGATCCGACTGGAAGATCATGCCACCTCCTTTGGCCGCATTAAGCTTGGTCAGTACTTCGCGGCGGATCTGATCCCGGTCTCCCGACTCCCAGACCTGGATATTGCTGTTGCCACATACTCCGAACCGATGGCCGAACTGTTTGCGCAGCGCGACGCAGTCGAGGCCGGCCTTGGCCTCCAAAGGATTGTAGCCATCGATGCCGATCTCGATGAAATCCTGGAAGATCAAACGGACGTTGCCGCATCCGTGATAGATGACCGGCAGTCCACGGGCATGACACTCGTCGACCATGGCCGCAACCCAGGGGCGAAAATAGGCCCGCCAGTAGTCGGGCGAAAAGAACATGGAGTTGCGATAGGCGACATCCCCCCAGATCACCATGCCATCCAACAATCCCTCTGCTGCCGCCAGCTGTGCCTTCAGGCAATCGAGATAGAATTGACCGATGCGCTGGATCGCCGCCCCCATCCTGTCAGGATATAGACCGATCCAGAGCATCGTGTTCTCCTGACCAATCATGCGGGTCAGACACTCGGCACACTCGATCATGCTG
This sequence comes from uncultured Planctomycetota bacterium, assembly GCA_963802295.1. Taxonomy (GTDB): domain Bacteria; phylum Planctomycetota; class Planctomycetia; order Pirellulales; family Pirellulaceae; genus JAJRVM01. Next base: position 1,258,991 of record CAWDIM010000029.1, read on the forward strand.
CCGTAGACGGGAAAGTCCGGACGCAGACCTCTGACCGTTTCGATCCAGGCGGGCGAATTACGCTGGAACCCATCACCGACACCGGCAATCTGGTTGTCTCCTGCGGCAAAGAAACGTCGCGGGTCAGACGGATCATCGAACGCAAACTGCTCCAGCTTCTCCAGGGTATCGGTCTCCCAGCCGATGAACTCGGGCATGGGAAAGGCAAACTTCTTGCGCATGACGGCGCCAAAGCCGGTCTGCACGACCACCTCCTCGTCGGATTCGCGAAGCGTCTGGAACGACCGAATCCGCGGGTCCATATTGGGGACCGTCACGATCCAATCCAGATCGTAGTAGTAGTACGGATTGGCATCGTCGGGCAATTCCAGTTCGCGGCGCCAACGCTCGATAAAACTCCCCCAGAAAAAGTCGCTGACCGGCACGCGATCCGGCTCCTCGTGCCGCAACGACTTGTTCATCCGCTGCAGTTTGAGCAGTGTGTTTTCGCTGCGCATCTCCCGCGCGTCGGGACCACCCGTTGTGTCGAACATGCCCATGTCGACGTATCCTCACTGAGAATTGGATTGAGCAACGTTTCGCTACCTGTTACGCACGCCCGAGGACCGGTGACCAAGGCCGTGCCGGCCCGCGGCGGCTACGCTGTCAGGGCTCACCAAGTCCGCTCATAGCATACGCGAAAAGCGACTCTGCGACAGCACGGACCCGCTCTTTCCGCCATGCCCCGCTGGGGGGCCACCGCCGGCCGCTCGCGGCCCGAACGCTCCCTGATGCGCAGGCGAAATCCTCGACGCGAAATGTCCGATCGTGATTCGGCGGGCGAAATCTCGCGAGATTTCTTGGACGGCCGGAACCAGATCGGATACCTTGGTGTTCAATCAGGCGGTCGGTCTCCTCCGGTTCACCACGAGCCGGCCGGGAAGCGAAAACGGGCTCCGCGGTGCGAGTCAGGAAATCTGACTTCTCGGGCGACGAGCGTCATCCCCGGCCGCCTGAACTCCCGTCGCTGGTCAGGCAGATCATTCGTTCTCTGTTCAACAGAAAAGGTGCGATTATGAAGATGTGGAGTCGAATTGTCGTGGTGATGGTCACCGGGGCAGTGATAGCGACCACCGGTAAGGCGTCTGCCCAGGACTGGCCGCAATGGCGCGGTCCGAACCGTGACGCGAAGGCGGCCGATTTCAAGGCGCCTGCCACGTGGCCCCAAGAGTTGACACAACGCTGGAAGGTGGACGTTGGCGACGGAGTATCGACGCCGGCCCTGGCGGACGGCAAGCTGTTTGTCTTCTCGCGGCAGGACGGCAACGAGATTACGCGTTGCCTGGATGCCGCTACGGGCAAGGAGTTGTGGCAGGACAAATATGAAACGGGTGGCGTGCAGGGCCCCGCTGCTTCGTTCGCTGGACCGCGCAGTTCACCCACCGTCGCGCAGGGCATGGTCGTGACGCTGGGCGTGCACGGAGTGCTCTCGTGCCTCGATGCGGCCACCGGCGCAGTCGTCTGGCGGAAGGATGATTTCCAAGGCGGTACTCCCAGATTTGCCGCGTCCAGCTCGCCGATCGTGGTCGACGGACTCTGCATCGCCCAGTTGGGAAGCGAGCGCGATGGCGGCATCGTCGCTTACGATCTGGAAAAGGGCACCGAGAAATGGAAGTGGACGGGGAGCGGTCCCGCCTACGGCTCGCCCGTATTACTGACGATCGACGGCACGCAAGTGATTGTGGCACCGACCGCCGACAAGATGGCCGCCCTGGCGGTCGCCGACGGGAATGCACTGTGGGACATTCCCTATACCCAAGGACGTTACAATGCCGCCACGCCGATCGTGGAGGGCCAGACGTTGATCTTCGCCGGCCCGAATCGCGGCATCTCAGCGGAAACGCTGGCACTGGAAGGCGGAAAACTCACCACCTCGGTACTGTGGAGCAACCCGGACAACTCCGTCCAGTTCAGTACCCCCGTGGTCAAGGATGGACAGCTGTACGGACTCTCGACGGTCAACAACGTGTTCTGCATCAACCTGGCTGACGGCCAAACCGTCTGGACTTCTACACTCGCCGGTGAAGCCGCCAAGGTAGAACCGCCGGCGCCCAAGCAGGGTGGCGATCGTCCGGGGGGCGGACGACGGGGCGGCGGGATGCGCGGCGGTGGGATGCGTGGTGGCGGCGGAGCCGGCTACGGGTCAGTGGTCGATGCCGGGCCCGTCCTGCTGGCATTGACTCCCGCTGGAGAATTGGTGGTGTTCCAATCGAATGAGAAGCAGTACCAGCTGGTTGGGAAATACAAGGTCGCGGAGGGCCAGACCTACGCCTACCCGATTGCCGCCGGTAGCGCAATCTACATCAAAGACGGTAATGCCGTCACGATGTGGTCTGTCGAGTAGACGGCGCACCGGCATGCATCAGGTTTCGCCCGACGTTGCGTTTAGGCCAGCGGTCACGATAGAACGACCGCTGGCCGAGCGGGAGAGCCCCCGCTTCGGCAATCATGGGATGCGCGGCCATGAACCAATGCATGGCTGCCAGTCAGTGCATAACAAACCAGTCAGTGCATAACAAACCAGTCAGTGCATAACAAACCCGGCATCCACCAGGTCCGCATGGTCAGCCGCAATACCGTCGCCGGCATCCGTGACAACTAATCGCAGTTCGCGGAACCGTTCATTGAGCTCCGTGTCAAACGCCCAACGGCGGAGTGTTTTCTGGCAGAGCACGGGGCTCTTGGCCAGCAGTACCGGCGACTCGCCCATCTCTTTCACATCCCCGTACACCTCGAATGTCACACTGGACCGCGGGTCGTCGAGTTTCTCGTCGTCGAGTCCGACGACCGCCACGAAGCGTTTGGCGCCGCTGGGTATGGCGTAGACCAGCAGACTTTCCGCGTGCGTCCCCAGCCCTCGCTCGTAAGGTTGGCCAGCGACGATCAACGGTTTCCCTTCCACCGACTTGTCGATCCCCAGCGTGCCCCAGCCTTGCCTGGCAAGTACGGGCGTCAGTTGCGACAATGGCACGTCCGGCTTGGGGGGCGCCGCGGGAGGCTTCAGTTCAGCCGGCGTGACGACGTCGATGGACACCGGCGACGAAGTATCACCGTTCCACCCGACAGCCTGTACCGAATAGCGGTACTGGGCTGCATGTTGGATTGACACGTCAGAGAAACAGGCGAGTGCGTGCGAGTAAGTCTCGCCATCGCTGCGCGTGATTCGGTAGCTATCAGCGCCCGTGTCGCTCCAGGTCAACGTGACCGAGTCGTAGTCAATCACGGCTCGCAAATCGGTCACCGCGTCGGGGGTTGGCAGCTGGATCTCGCCGGGTTCGAACCTAATCTGCCATTGCACATTTCGACTGACGGGGCTGCTGATACGCGCGCGGAGCTTGGGGCCAGTTTGTTGAAACTCAGCCGTAACCCCCGCCGCCCAATCGTCATCACCCAGTCTCACGTCCCGCGCCAACCAGGAGTTTTCACCGGTGGGAACGACGACTCGCAGTTCGTACGCACCGCCCCCCACCACGCGACTGGTACCCCGTAATGTCTGAGCCTCACCGTCCCAGATTTCTTCCAGCACATCCACCATGCCCTGAGTGACGTGCCGTGAAGTGCTGAGCAATTGTGGAAACTCGGCCACCGGACGCACGGCCAGAATGCGACAGGAGGCAGCCGGCAACTCGGAACTGAACGAATCGCCAACAGGCGGCACGAATTTGTCAGCCCAGAAATCGAACGCCACGTATTGGCTCGCCGCAGGCAATCCAATGCTGGCCGCGGAGCAGTCAACGGTCGCGGCGTGCTGCTGATCCCAGTTGTACAGCGCCACGACGTCGCGACGTTGAGCCCGCCGGTCGGTCAGCAGCCAGACACGAGCGGGATCGCTTTCGAACAAATCGACTGGTCGCGGTTGCAGACCGTGGGCCGGCATCGTGCACTGCAATATCCGCAGCCGCTCGGCGGGAAGTCCAGGCAGCCAATCGCTGCAATAAAACAGCTGACCCGAGATGGCCGTCCAGGAAGCATTCAACTGAGCCTGATGCAAGGGCGTGCCGGCACGGACCGACACGCAGTCAGGATCGTTATACCAGACCCGACCGTGGAGGAAATAGTTGCGTGAACCGTGCGGCGCACCGATATGCCCTGCCCCCGTATCGGGTCCCACGCGCATGGCGTCCACCAGGCCGAACGAGCCCCCTAAGGAACGCATGTTCTGCGATACACAGCAGCCTAACAAAAAGACTTCGGGGCCGGCTTCCTGACGCACCAATTTCAAGCCGTCACGATAGGCCTCGATGGCTGTCTGGTCGGGGTTCGACAGGCTCGCTTCACCCATCTGATCGTCCTGGTAGCCGTCGTTGACGTACATCAACCGAGTGGCGGTCCCCGTCCAGAGGCCATCCATTTTGAAGAATCGGTAGCCCCATTCATGCGCAATCCGCCGCACCACCCAACGCAAATGCTGCTGCGCGCCGGGGTGCGTCATGTCCAGACACGTGCCCCCCCACGTTGTCTCGAACGGTTTGCCCTGCTGATCCTTGGCAAACCAGTCCTGATGGTCCTTGAAGAACGGATCGTACGACGTGCCGGCGAACGGCATGAACCAGATACCGGGGGTCAGGCCGAGCCTAGTAATCGTACTGGCTGTCGCCTGCATGCCGCTGGGATAAGGCCCCTCGGGGCGATGTGCGGTAAAATTCCGGCAGGGCCCGTTGGTCGAGACGCCATCCTGCCAGCCATCATCGATCTGGACGAACTCGAAGCCATACGGCTTCAATTGCTCGGCAGCATACGCCGCCAGTTCGGCCAGGTGTTTTTCGTCACACGCGCCGCCGTGCTGGTCCGCGTACCAGGTACAGTAACCAGCCGGTTGCGGCGGCAGTTTGATCGAGTAATTGCTCGCCAGGCGATCGGCATACGTCTCCAACCCCTGCCGTGCATCGTCAAACCAGCCGAGCGCGAACGTTTCGGTCGGAGTATCCACTGCCGGCTCGCCCCCCTCAGGCTGACCCGGCTTAAGGCGCAAACGGCCGTAATCGATCCGCGCCTCGATGCGAGCCCGCTGGTCCTTCACCCCCGAGAACACGACACCGCTCCCCCGGTCGTGCGTGAGCCATCCACTTACAATCCCCGCGCGCGTCGCCGGATCAACGATGGCCAAGTATGCATAGCTGCCCGGGTTTTTTTCCAGTGCCGTCAAACCCGCCGTACCGAACGAGCGGAGTTGTTCGCAGGCCGTGGGCAGGTTCAGTTCTCCCGAGACCAAGGGAAAACGGTTGACAATGATGTCCTCCTGGCCACCGTTGTGAATGGTCGAGCTGAACAGAACGAAAGGAACACCAGCGTAGACCTGGATACAATCCCTGTTCCCATTTGGATACGAGATCAGCATCATCTCGCCATTCTGGCCCGCGCCATGGTCCCCGGTCGTTGCCAGGAGCGCGTCGCCGCCTTCACCGGTCAGCTTTCCGTTGGTCAGGAAGACGACGCCGGTACTCTTGTCGAAGAGCGAGAAACTTGAACTCCCCTCGTCATAACGCACTTGCAGCGTCTCGTTCTCAATCGTCAGCGGCTCGGCCGCCTTGGACGAGAATGTCAACACGTGGCAGACCGTGAAGCTGATCAGTCCGGTCAGCAGCAATCCTTGAGTTCTCATCCGAAGACTCCCATGACAAATCGTCGCGGCACAGAGGTGTTGTTCGGCAGCGGCCCACAAAGGAAATGTTAACGCCTGCCGGGCAGGGAAGCGACATGGCAGCGCAGTGCTGGCAAATGCATCGAGTCGGCCGTCCCGCTCGGCCGAGCACCTCGAACCGGCAGCCGCGTTACCACGGCGTATTGAAATCCGCCGGTCGAAGATGCCTAAATGGCTGGCGTCCGCGCCGGTCCAATCAAGAGAACGCGAGGAGCCGCCCATGCTACGCTGGATTCCTGCTCTCGTATCGGGCTTGGTGATGGCGGTCATCGCTGTCGCGGCGTTCTGGCTCATCGACCAATCGGATCAACTGAACGGGGTCGGCCAACTGCAGCGACAGGCCGGCTGGATCGGTTCACCCTGGGCCTGGACGACCGTCGGCTTCTTCCTGGGACTCGCCCTCGGCGTTTCACAGTCGCTGAAGTCTCATCGCGACACCCGGCAAGTTCAGCAGCAGTGCCAGGAACTGGCTCAGCGGCTCTCGCAGCATTTCAGCCCCACCTATGCCATCCCCGAGGCCGCGCAGTCCATGCCGGTGTTCGGTGCTCTCGTGGTCGGTTCGCTGGCGAACCTGCTGTGCCAATGGCGTCCGAGGCGCAGACCGTGAAGCTTGCTGCAGCCGTCCGGAACAGGAGCAGGCAGACCGCCCCTCCCCCCCAGCCGCGCCGGAATCGCCGCCCCCCCCTATTTACGCATGCAACATTCTTTCCGCGATCCAAACAACAGGCACGCGTCTCCACGAGCGGCCCTTAAGAATTCCCCCTCGCCTGAAGATTGTCCCGGCAGTTCTCCGAATTGGGAAATATCTCGGTCTATCGCGATTTTTCTCGCCGCTCGGCCGAGAAGGACCTGGTCGAGACACCGGGGGCTCCGGTGACTGGAGACCGCGATGGACACTGGCAGCCAAGCTGAACAGCAAAGATCAGACACAAACAGACACGAGACACCCACTCTCACGGAGCAGTGTGATATGGAGATCCCACGACGGCTTCTAAGTCTAATCTGCCTGGCATTCCTGGCGGGTCCCATCATGGCAGCGCAATCCACGCTCAAGGATGGCCCCGAAGTGTCGGAGCAGTCCGCAGTGGCATCGCTGGACGATAGCGAGACGGAGACATCTGCCGACGCGAGCGGGTGCAACGGAGGGTGTCGTTCGCGGTGCTCCTGTTGCGAGCCCGCGCCGGCCACACCCTGGGCGCTGCCGCAACCATGCGTCATGCAGCAAATGGGGATCAAAGTGGGAGGCTGGCTGCAGCAAGGCATCACTCTGAATCCAGACAACCCCAGCGACCATTTCAATGGCCCGGTGGCTACCAACGATTGGGATGACGAATATCAGATGAACCAACTCTGGCTCTTCCTGGATCGGCCGGCCGATACGGGCGGCTGCGGCTGGGCCGTGGGTGGCCACGTCGACATGATTTTCGGCACCGACTGGCGATTCGGGATTAACAATGGCCTGGAGACCCGCATCAACGGTTTCGACTACCAGCGGTACGGCCTGGTCATTCCGCAGATGTACATGGAGGTGGCCTATAACGACCTCTCCGTGAAGCTTGGCCATTTCGCCGCCATTCTCGATTACGAAGCGGTGCCGGCCGTCGCCAACCCCTTCTACTCCCACTCGTACTCCTACGGATACACCGTGCCACAGCTCGTCACGGGAGTGCTGGGTGAATACAAGCTCACGAAGCAACTCGCCTTGCAGGCCGGCATGCATCGCGGTTGGCTGATGTTCGAGGACACGAATGATACGCTTGATTTCATGGGTGGCGTGAAATGGACCAGCGCGAACCAGCGCACGAAGGTCGCCTACGCCTTGTCCGTGGGTCCCCAGGATCCGCCGGCTGACTTCAACAATATTCCGGGTGATCAGGATCGGTTCGTATACAGCCTGGTGGTCCAGCAGAAGCTCGGTGAGAAGCTGCAGTACGTGGCCGTGCACAATCTGGGAACCGAGCAGAATGCGCCCACGCCTGGCAATACCGCCGAGTGGTACGGCCTCAACCAGTACTTCCTCTACACCATTAATCCGTCATGGAACGCGAACTTGCGCGTGGAATGGATGCGTGACGACGACGGCGTCCGTATCGCAGGCCCAGGAAACATCCCGGGCGTCTTCGCCTGGTCCGGACGTGGCTTCGCCGGCAATTTCTACGGCATCACGGGAGGGCTGAGCTGGCGTCCCAACGGCAATCTGGTAGTGCGGCCCGAATGCCGCTGGGACTGGTACGACGGAGCCGCCGGCCCGACGGGCCTGCCGTTCGATGGCGGCTTGAAGGATCACCAGTTCACCTTCGGGCTGGATGCGATCATCACCTTTTGATCGACGTTGCGGGACATCCGAGGGGTAAGCCAAAACCTGCGCACGAAGCGCGCATGTTTGAAAAATAATTCGAAGCACAAAATCCCAAACAAATTCGAATAACAGACAAAAGGGAGGAAGGGAGGAAGGGAGAAAGGGAAAACGGAGGACGCCGTGGCATGCTGCTGGTGAGAATCTGCTGGGGGCCCACCCGCGGCCGTTTTGCCGGCAGCGGAGGTTTTGGATTTCGAATTTTGGATTTCGAATTTGTTTGGGATTTCGATATTGGGATTTCGAATTTCCCGTTTTGGTTGCGGCCGCAGGCCGCGTTAAGATTTCGATATTGGGATTTCGAATTTTCTGTTTGGTGGAGACCGCCGGTCGCGTCTGACTGCTCCATTCACAGGGTGCACATGTCCACGTTGTCGAAATTGCGTCCGTAGAAGTGCTTGTACTGGACCTTGCATTCGATGGCCTGGATGACATGGGAGGCGAAATTCACCTGGGCGAACTGCTGAGCGCTTCCCAGCCCTCCCGGACTGAACACGTTGATCTCCATCAACTTGTCCCCCACAACATCGAGGCCGACCAGGAACATCCCGTCCTGCACCAGTTTCGGCCGGACGATCTCCGCGATTTGGAGCGCGGAGGCATCCACCTCAGCCGCCGCCTTGATGCCTCCCGCGTGAATGTTGCTCCGCATGTCGTCACCGCTGCGCACGCGGCGGAAAGCGGCGTATTTCCGCCCCACGCGCAGCGGCCGGCCATTCATGACAAACAACCGCATGTCGCCTTGCTCGGCCGCCCGCAGATACTGCTGGGCGATCACAAAACCATCCCGGCTGACCGCATCGATCATCTGGTTCAGGTTCGGGATATCTTCCTGGCGGACCAGAAACACATTCGCGCCTCCCGAGCCTTGCAGCGGCTTGATGACAATCGTACCTTCTTCCTGGGCGAAATGCTTGATCTCGTCGCGATCCCGGGTGATGAGCGTGCGCGGTCGGACTTCCTCGGGAAACAGCTGAAAGTACATCTTGCTGGAGGCCTTCGCCAGGCCGTTCGGATCGCTCAACACGATCACGCCGTGCCGCATGGCAATCCGAGCGAACTCGGCCGCGGCCGTGGCCGCCCAAGGACGCTGTAGATAGTCATCCGACGGCAGGTTGCGCAGCATCAGCACGTCCAGTTCGTCGAGGGCAATCCGCCGTTTCACGGCGTTCTTCCCCTGCAGATCGGCGGTGTAGGTCTCGGCACTGCCGTAGCGTTCGCGGGGAACAGAAGTGGCCCGGGCCCGGATCATGCCGTCCGGATCATACGCCAGATCTCCCACACCAATCACCCACACGTCGTGACCCCGATTCACGGCCGCCTGCCCCAGCCGACTCGTGGTATACTTGCCCAGTTCCGTGCGCACATCATTGACAATGAAGCCGATTCGCATGGCTGCTCTTCCGTCCGCCAGTTGTTGGGTAATTCTCGATCCGCCGACAGAAATACAGATGACAGAAACAGAGGAGGGAAAAGGGAGAACGGAAAACGGAGGAAGGAGGACGGAGGGAAAAATGGTAAACCGCTGAACTGTCACGGGGCGACGTCCGGTGTTGGCTCGTATCGAATGCTCTGATCATTGGGACACTTGATTCTTGCCTGGGGGTTTTGGATCTGAATCGAACCAGCGACATGAGGATTTCGGACTGTGTAGCATGCTGCCTGGTGAGTATCCGTTTGTGGCCCGTGACGGTGGTTTTGCCGGCAGCGGAGGTTTTGGATTCTGCGTTTTGGCTGTCGATTTTGTTTTGGTTTTCGATATTCGAATTTCGGATTTCCAGTTTGGTTGCGGCCGCCGGCCGCGTTGGGTTCAGAGCGTGCACATATCGACATTGTCAAAGTTGCGGCCGTAGTAGCGCATGTAGCTGACCTTACGTTCCAGCGCCCCGATGACATACCGATTGAAATTGATGTTGGTGAACTTCTGCGCGCTTCCCAAGCCTCCCGGGCTGAACACATTGATCTCCATGAGTTTCGTACCCACGATATCGAGGCCCACCAGGAACATCCCATCCTGCACGAGTTTCGGGCGGACAATTTCCGCAATGCGCAAGGCGGTGTCATCGACCTCGGCCGGCGCGAGCCGGCCTCCGGCGTGAATATTGCTGCGCATGTCCCCTCCGCTGCGCACACGGCGAAAGGCCGCGTACTTCCCCTTGACCTGCAACGGCCGGCCATTCATCACGAACAGTCGCATGTCTCCCTGTTCGGCCGCCGGCAGATACTCTTGCGCAATCACGAAGCCATCCCGGCTAACCGCGTCAATCATCTGGTTCAAGTTGGGAATGTTGCTGGGCTGGACCAGAAAGACACTGGCGCCGCCGGAACCTTGCAGCGGCTTGAGCACGATCCTGCCCAGGGCGTTCGCGAATGCCTTGATCTCCTCGCGATCGCGCGTGATCAGCGTTTGCGGCCGCACTTCCTCGGGAAACAGCTGGAAGTACATCTTGGTGGAGGCCTTGGCCAGTCCATTGGGGTCGTTGACGACAATCACACCGTGACGCATGGCCAAACGCCCATACTCCACGGCGATGGTCGCCGCCCAGGGGCGCTGAATGTAGTCATTGGAAGGAACATTGCGCAACATCAGCACGTCCAGGTCGTCGACCGTAATCCGCTCGCGCACGCCCGCCTTTCCCTGCAAGTCGGCCAGGTAACCCTCATGCAGCTTGTAGGACTTCTTATTGACCGTGCGTGCGCGAGCGCGGATGCGATCATCCGGATCATAGGCCAGGTCTCCGACGCCAAACACGTGCACTTCGTGCCCTTGATTGACCGCTTCGCAACCCAGCCGAGTGGTCGTGTACCCCGGCTCTTCCGTCATGACGTCATTGACCAGAAACCCGATTCTCATGCCGATCTCCCACAGCGATCTCCATTGTCCCGCAGGCAATTGTGGCGACGTGCCGTTACGCTTGGCAAGCGACTCTTGCCAGTTCTTCCAAGACCCCTGGAACGGTTGCCGCCAGCGCCTTGCCGATGGCCCGCACCAAATCCCCATCGGGCCGACCTGTCCATTCGTCCATGAAGAACTTCTTAACCTCGATCGCCAGGACGCAAGCCGCATCGGGAAACAATTCGTGCGTCCACCGGGGGTGGTTACCCCCAATAAACTTGACGTTCTCCCGCACGTCCAGCCTCCCCCCCGGAAAATCGTATGCTCCCAGATCGTGCTTGAATCGTGCCACAACCCCGGCGAATTTGTCCCGCCGCTGCATGGTACCGGTGCCGACATTCACTTGGGGATTGCCAGCCGAATCGGCGGCTTCGCCTGTTGGCCCACCGCGGCGGTGATTGTAGGAATGAAGATCGTATACGACAATCGCCCCGTGCTGTCGCACCAGCGTGCCATAGAGATCGTGCAGCGCAGCATAGAAGGCGTCATACTCGGCCAGTGACCGAGCCACTGCTGCCTCAGACGGTTGATTGCGCCAGACCTGCAGTCCCCACGCATCCTCGGCCTGGCGATAGACCGCCTTCTCTCGCGGACGGTTCAAGTCGACCTCGAAGCGGGATCGCAGTCCGACAACACGCGTGGGGGCGAGGTCTGTCCACAGCGCCGTGAAGGGATCCTCCTCTCGCAATCGTTCCACTTCGTTCAACAGGAAATGCGGTGCGATCTCGTCGCGCACCGCGTGACCATCGTGAATGGCAGTCGCCACGAGCGGCCCGTCTCCGACCAACATCCTCCAGATCTCATCCGCCATATCACGACCTCTCACGACCTCTGCTTGACGAGCTTGCTCGCCAGGCACCGCACGATTGTGAAATCAGGCACACTCCCGACCATCACGTTGGGACCTCCGCCAAACCGACTGACGCGACTGTCCTGATCTTAGGTACCTGATCATCGGCAGGTAATGGAACCCGAGCGGGCGAACTGGCATGTCGCCGGGCGACACAGGTTGGCCGAGTTCTCGTTGCGAGTCAATAACCCTCACGCGACTCGGTGACCGCCACCGGACGACCGGAGGTGGGGAGGCGGTCGGCGGAAACGCGGCGGCCAGCCCCGCCCCTGGCTGGGGGACGTCGCGGACCGGCGCAGAAGTTCAGCCATGGCCGGTACAGCGAAACTGGGGGAATGTGTACACTGTCTGGATGAGCTGCGAGAAGGGAGGGCCCTGGCCGGACGAGGGTGGAATCGCCCGCACGAATCTTCGGTCAGGTGACAGGCCGCGAGCCATCACGGCCGGGACTTCCCCGGAGTGCACGGCAGCTTGATAAGTCCTTTGGCAGAAACCACATGGGAAAGGGTCCCCTCCCCGAAGCTGGGACCGGCCGTGGGTGACCCCAACGGGCTCCCCCGGCTCTGGTCCGCGGGAAGCGGACAGACATCGAAAGGGTTGTCAGGAGAAGTGTGAGGTATGCGACACGTCCTATCCGCCGTCGTTCAGAACGTTCCTGGGGTCCTCGCCCACATATCCGGCATGCTGGCGTCGCGAGGCTACAATATCGATTCACTCGCCGTCGGTGAAACCCAGGACCCGCAGCTCTCACGCATGACATTTGTCGTTGTCGGCGACGATCGCGTCCTCGAGCAGGTGCGCAAACAGCTCGAGAAAATCGTGACCGTGGTCCGCGTCGTGGACATCAGCTCTCACGACTACGTGGAGCGAGATCTCATGCTGTTGAAGGTCCAGGCTCCGCCGGGTGGCATACGGACTGAAATTCGGGAACTCGTCGAGATCTTCCGCGCCAAGATCGTGGACGTCGGTGCCGAGGAAATGACGATTGAGATTTCGGGACGCGAGAGTAAGATTGAGGCTTTTATTGAACGCATGCGGGGTTATGGCATCATCGAATTGGTTCGCACCGGCAGGATCGCCATGATCCGTGGCGCCTCCAACTCGATGTCCTAACCGCCGCGACGGCCAATTCGGCCCGACCGGCGAACACAGGCAGCCGAACCTCACGACAGCTCGTGCGGCCTCCGCGCCGGTCGGCTCCAGCCGAAGCAAGAGCAGGCCGCATACTCCCAGACGCCTGTACACCCGCACTCCCGTGCGACCAGACAGCGAGTTACCCACTCGACGCGGGCCTGACCCGCAAAGACGCCCGCCAAGACACCCGCCAAGGCAATGAGACAAAACGGGTGCCAGTATTTCCAAGTCCGAATCCAAATACTCCAACTGGAAAGCGAAGGAGAATCATGCCGGCCACAATTTACTACGATAATGACGCGGATCTGACCCTGCTCAAGAACAAGACCATCGCGATCCTCGGCTACGGTTCGCAGGGTCACGCTCAAGCACAGAATTTACGCGATAGCGGCTGCAAGGTCATCGTCGCCGAGAGGCCGGGCACGCGAAACTACGACCTGGCCGTGGAACATGGCTTCAAACCACTGTCGCTGGATGAAGCTACTCGGCAGGCTGACATGATCAACATTCTGCTTCCCGACGAAGTCCAGGGCGACCTGTTCCGCCAGCACATCGTGCAGCATCTCGAGCCGGGGAACGTCCTGATGTGCTCCCACGGCTTCAACCTCCATTTCGGCCAGGTGGAGGCCCCCGAGGGCGTCGATACGCTGCTGGTCGCGCCCAAGGGCCCCGGACATCTGGTGCGCAGCGAGTTCGAGAAGGGAGGGGGCGTCCCCTGCTTGATTGCCGTGGGACCGGGCGCGAGTGACACGACCTTCCATCTCGGCTTGGCCTATGCCAAGGGGATTGGCGGCACGCGTGGGGGCGTGATCGCCACGACGATTGCCGAGGAAACGGAAACCGATTTGTTTGGCGAGCAAGTCGTGCTGTGCGGCGGCGTCAGCGAACTGGTCCGCGCCGGCTTTGAAACGCTCGTAGAAGCCGGTTACCAGCCGGAAATGGCCTACTTCGAATGCATGCACGAACTGAAGCTGATCGTCGACCTGTTCTACCAGGGCGGCCTGAATTACATGCGTTACAGCGTCTCGAACACTGCCGAGTTCGGAGATTACACGCGGGGCAGCCGCATCATCACGCAACAGACGCGCGACGAAATGAAGAAGATCCTGAAGGAAATCCAGACCGGCGAGTTTGCGCGGGAATGGATTCTGGAAAACAAGGCCGGAGCGCCTGCGTTCAAAGCCCAGCGCCGCCTGCATCGCCAGCAGCTGCTGGAGACAGTCGGTCGGCAGCTGCGGAGCCTGATGTCCTGGATCGACGTCAAAGAGATTACCTGAGCTGAGCTTCGCGGCGGTTGCCGCGTCCCGAGAGTGCGAAGACCCGACCGCCGGCAGAGGCCCCGTGGCACAGCCCGGTCCGCTCGCTGTCCGTTCCGCGTTCATTAACAGAAAAGCGGCCGTAGATGTCCATCGACGAGCTGTTCTCACAACACGAACGGTATTTTGCGGACAATCGCTTTGTCTATCCTGTCCTGAGCCGGCGCTCGGGAGGTATCTCGGTCGGGATCAACCTGAATCCCGACAAGGTCTGCAATTTCGATTGTGTCTATTGCCAGGTGAACCGCGTTTCCCAAGGTGAAACGCGGTTTGTGGACACGCCGCGCATGCTGGACGAATTACAGCAGACGCTCGACCTGGTCACATCCGGGCGTCTCTTCTCGATCGACAAGTTCCGCCAGACGCCGGCACCCATGCAGCGACTCAACGACCTGGCCTTCTCGGGAGACGGCGAGCCGACGACGCATCGCAACTTCGACGAAGTCGCGGCCGCCGTGGCATCGGTCAAGCAAGCGCGCCGGCTGGCGCAGGTCAAACTGGTGCTGATCACCAACGCCAGCATGTTTCACCGCGAACATGTGCGGCGGGCTTTGAGCATATTGGATGACAACGAAGGCGAAATCTGGGCTAAGCTCGATGCCGGCACGAAGGAGTACTTCGACCAGATCAACCGAGCCCCTGTTCGGTTCGAGACGATTCTGCGGAATATCACCCAGGCTGCACAAGTCCGACCGCTCGTCATCCAATCACTCTTCATGCGCATCGACGGCCAAGTTCCACCTCGGTCCGAATGGCACGCATATTGTGATCGCTTACGGGAAATCACGGACGCGGGGGGCGCGTTGAAAATGATCCAGATCTACACCATCGCCCGCACTCCGGCCGAGCGTTGCGTGACGGCGATGAGCGACGAAGAAGTCGACCGTCTGGTCGACTTCGTGCGCCGGCAAACCGGCCTCCACGTCGCCGGCTTCTACGGCACGAACACGGCACACGATTAGACGCGCCGCAGGAGCGAGGCCGGTTTGGGGACGAACCGGCCTGGGGCCCCTGTTCTAGTTCACGGACTCAGGGCGGGCTTGCTCGGCAGCAATGTGGTGTTCCCCTCCGGCGTCTCGATCTCCACGAATGCCAACTCCAGCGGCTTGAGCTGATCGGTCCGCCCCTGCCACTCGCCGGCCGCGTCGCAGCGTACCGTCTCCTGGCGGAGACGACGACCCGTACCATCGTAATACGTTACCTGATACTGATCGGACGTGGGCAACCACAGCGGCAGATTGCTGAAAATCTCGACGCGGCGGGCCATCTCGCCATTGTTCAGGACGACAATCAGGAGCCTATCGCCGAGCTGGTGGCCGCGCACGAAAAGCTCCGGGTACTCGAACTTCCCCGGGTGGAATAGTGCACCACCGATTTCGCCATCCGTCTTGCAGCGTACGAACCGGCACACCGGCCGGCTCAACACCGCTTCACCCAGGAAGTTCCCGTCCACGAAATAGGGGAGAAATTGCCGGCGCAAGGCCGCCACCTGTCGCAGCGCGGTGGCCAACTCCGGTTCCTCCCCAATCAGTTTAGTACCATTGGTCGCATCGGGCTGTTTAGGCATCGCATTGATGAACAGTCCATCGGCGAAGGCCATCTTGACCACTCTCGCGTCGCGTTCCACGTTGCAGTTGATGCGTGGATAACGGACGGCGTTCAGATACGGTCCGGCCTCGATATAATCCAACCAGTTCCACGTGTAGTCTCCCACTTGGGCCACCCGCTCCAGGTTGGCCCGATACGGCTCAACGCAGAAGGATCCTTCCGGATCCTTGGTTCGAACGTAATCCCGCACCTGTCGGATGGTGTTGGTCAGATCCATCGAGCCGTAATCCTGAAAGACATCCCAGGCGAAGGAGGTCACGCCCAAATCGGCCCAGCGGGTGAACTCGGCAACGACATCTCGTTGCCAAAGCGGGTTGCGCGTGTCGATATCGAATTGACCAGAAGGTCCGCTGAAGGGGTTCTGCGAGGTGGGCGCTGAACCATCAAAACTCCAATTAGCCCCAGCGCCGGGTGCGACACTGTAGCGGGCGGCCAGACTGTTGTCCAGGTTTTTCAGGTTGAAGAACGGTGTGAGCGTGACCCCCTCGGCCTTGGCTTGGCGGACGGCGGCCAGAAACTCATCGAGCGTGCCCAATCTCCGATTGTGGCGCACGGGGAGTGACCCGTACTCGCACCAGACCCAGAGGCAGACCTCGTCGATACCGTGCGCCTTGGCATCTTGCACTATCTTGGGAATGTACTGGTAGGATTGGGTGTGGATCCAAAAGGTCTGCAGGCCGATGCCCTCCCGGATGCGGCGCGGCACTGGACGCGCCGGGTTCATGCTCTGGACATATTGCCGATACGGCTCGATCCCCTTCGCCCAGCCACCCGGATGTGGAGTTAACCAGTACTCACCGCTCTCCCATGTCTGGCCTGGTGCAATGTCCGTCGCTTCCTGCCAGGCCAGTTCCATCCAATGCGGGTCAACTTCCAGACGCCGAGTGAGAAGCGCCGGAGTCGGCTCGTCAAGCCATTTCCGCTGGTGGATACTCAGGCCACCTTTCAGACTGCCCAGATCGACCCACCGCAGCGAGTGCATCTGGTAAACTGGCTCATGCGCGAAACGCTGCCATATGAACGGGGGATAATATCGCGCACGACCTGCCGGTCGCACTGGGGTGGCAAAAGGATTGACCGCCCCCAGCGCCAGTGCGCAATTCCATCACGTCGGGATCGTCGGTTGGTCGGAGCCCTTGCAGGTCGGGGAAAAGGACCTGCGAGATCGTCCCCTGGCCTTCGTTCCGCAGATGGCAGGACACAATGACCGATCGGCCGTCCGGTGCGGCTTTGAACGTCACCGTGGCGCCAACACGCCCACCATCTGGCAAGGGTCCCCCCAGATCCTCCCACGAGACTTTCATCATTCCAGGGGGAAACGTACTCAGTGTGGCCGTGGACCCGCAGGGCTCGAGAATCTTCCCGGAATAGGTGATATTGAGCAGACCAGCTCGGTCGCGCGACGTCTCCAGGATCGTTCCGGTCGCTGCATGCGTCAGCCGCAAAAGGGCCCCACTCTGTTCGTCCAAAGTGCATTCCAGTCCGTTGAGCGTGACCGACTGGCCGGCCGTCAGAGCAGGCCAGGATATCCACAGGCAACACAAGTGGATCAGTATTCTCTGCATGAGGGGAACCTCGTTTTTTGTCTTGCGTCATCTATACCCGCACGCACACGACTCCTGTCTCTCCGCAATTGCCAGGACATCATGGCAAGCTGGACGCCGGCCGAAAGCAGCGGGCACGCCACACCCCGGCACCTACTGCAGCAATTGACAGATCTGCCGCCCGGTGACGCTCAGCGGATAGTCTGCCGCCTCGGCCAAGGTGACCCAGCGCTGCAGCTTGCTCGACCGCCGCTGGGCCGATCGCGAGGGTACCGGGCAGGTGGCCAGGTGACAGTGGAGGGTAATGCGGTAACGCGTCACGCCATGACGAATAGTAGTGAGTGGTTGCCGCAAGGAAACGGTCAGTCCTGTCAAGGAGGCGACTCCCTGTACAAGCTCCGCCTCCAGTTTTTCGCCCCGCGTTTGAGTAAGCGGAAAACGGGGAAAATCCCACAGCCCTTCCCAGCGTTCACCCTTCTGGCAGCGACGCAGCAGGATCCTGCCATCGGATTGCACGACGACGGCGGCTTCACGCACAGGCACATACTGGGTCTTTTGCTTGGGGCGCGGGATCTGCGCCTGCAGGCCGCGGATCTGAGTGGGACAAATGGCGGCCACGGGACACTGCAGACAGGCAGGATGGCGGGGCGTGCAGAGGATGCTTCCCAGCTCCATGAGTGCCTGATTAAAATCACCGGCGCGTCGCCGAGGCAGCAGGGTTTCGGCGAACGCCCACAATCGCTGCTGCCCCTCGCGACTGCTCGGATCACCGGCATAGGCGAGGAGTCGGCTCAACAGTCGGGTTGTGTTCGCCTCCAGGATCGGATGTCGTTGATCGAGTGCGATCGAGAGAATGGCGGCTGCCGTATAGCGTCCGATGCCGGGCAGATCGCGTACCAGATCAATCGACGTGGGGAACTCGCCCGCGTGCAGCTGCACGATCTTCCGTGCGGCAGCGTGCAGCTGGCGGGCGCGACGATAGTAGCCCAACCCTTCCCAATACCGCAGCACCTGCTGCTCGGAAGCCCGCGCCAAGTCACTCACCGTCTGGAATCGCTGCAGGAACCGTTCGTAGTACGGAATCACCGTGGCCACCTGGGTCTGCTGCAGCATGATTTCGCTGAGCCAGGTTTCGTACAGACCGGGGGAAGGACGCCACGGTAGATCGCGTGCATGATGAGCAAACCAATACAGCAGGCTGCGGCGGAACTCCTGCCGCCACGCCGTACCGGGGAAAGAACCCAGGTCGTCGGCGTCTGCCCTTGGTGTCCCAGGGTGACCGCTTCGCCGATCCCCGTTCTGACCGTCTGGCCGCTGGTGTTTCACTTCCCTGCCTGCTCGCTCTCGGAATTCGTTTGGTCCGTTGCCGGGTGGGGGGGAACGACCAGCTGCCGGGTACCGGGTTGAAAATGCGGAGTCGTTTCCATGAACTGGATATTCTGCTGGGGACGAGGACGGTCGACAAGCCACCGGAACAGGTATTGTGACACGGCGTCGGTCAGTTCATCACGCGCGTCCCGCCAGGTCTTGTCACCCGGCGCGACCTCCAAGCATTGGATCAAGTGCACACCGTACGGGCTCACAATCGGCTCGCTGATTCCTCCGGCCTCGAGTTCAAACGCGGCGCGCGTGAAGACGTCAGGCATCGGACCATCGCGGGAGATCCAGTCGAGCTGTCCGCCAGAACGGCCACTGGGCGACTCGGAGTATTTTCGAGCGGCATCGGCGAAAGTGATCGTCCCCGCGAGGACCTCCTGGCGGATCTCCCGCGCCCGTGTCAACAGCTGCTCGGGGGAAACTGCATCCTGCTGCGCAGCCGGTTGACGCTGCAAGAGCACTTGAGCCACGCGCATCGTTGTCCCGTCGAAATCCCGCCGATGCCGATCGAAATAGCGCTGCAAATTCTCATCCGTGAGGTACTTGGCGAGGCACCGCTGCCAGCTCAATTGCCAGCCCAACTGCTGGCGGAGAACGGGCTCTTGTATTTCCTGCGACTTGAGGTAGTCGTCGAGAGATTTTTCCTGGCGGGCCAAATCAGCCTTCAAACGCTCGATCTCGATATCCACTTCCTGAGCGTTCGCAGCTTCTCCTCGCTCTCCCAAACTCTCCCACGCCAGCTGACGGTCAATCAGCTGCTGCAGAGCTTCCGCCCGTAGCAGGATGCGCCTGGGGCGTGGCGTCACGGCCGCCGAGCGATTGGCGCACGCGTTGCTCGACTTCCGCCGCGTGGATCGGCACGCCGTTGACGGTCGCCGCCACTGCCAACTCGGCTGATTGTGCCGCGGTTGGCGCAGCCCGCTGCTCGGCAGGCTGCTGTGCCTCGACGCCGGTGAGTCCCAGCAGAATCAAACTCAACACGCCCCCTAGCAGCACGTGGTTCTCTCTGGCGCATGGCTCGCTCAGAAGAGCGTTGGACAACCCCCGCGGCGTTTCACCAGGGGACCAAGCGACTCGACGCACCATCTTCATTGCCGTGTCTCTCTTAACGCGGCCTGCGGCCGCAACCAAACAGGAAATCCGAAATCCTAAATCCTAAATTCGAAATCTCAAACAAATTCGAAATCCCAAGATTAGAACCTTCGCTGCCGACAAAACCACAGTCATGCGCCACAAGCAGATTCCCACCACCGGGAATGCTATTGGAGGTTCCGTCCTCCGTGCTTGCCCGTTTTTGTCATTAGTATTTCTGTCATTCGAATTTGTTTGAGATTTGCTGCTTCGGATTTCGGATTTCAAACATGCGCACACGTGCGCACATGTTACCGACTAGCACTCTAATGTGTAGCGGACAAGCCATCCCACCGTCTGACGTCGCACGAGTCGCACAGCAACCCCCTCTCCAGCAACCCCCTCTCCAGTGTGCCGGGACAGCGAGACGATCGGTGTTGGGCGACTGAGCCGGCGTCGCCACCGCCTCGCGGTCGCCGGCACCATCCCCACCGGGGCACGAAATGCAGCCGCTCCGTACGTTTGACTGAAGCGCGCACAGGACTACGGCAGAGCGATCGCCTTCAAGGTGAATTGCATCGGTTGGCGGACGACCAGCGACGGCGTTTCGTACACGAACCTGTAATCCGACAGTGGTCCATCGAGTGCATACAAATAAGCAATGCCGATGCTCCGTTCATCCTGATGGATCACGCGATAACTTCCGTAATCCACTCGGGTGCCGGCGGCATCGACCAAATAAGCTCCGTTCTTGAGAATCCAGCCGCGATGCGACTCCAAAGCGTTCGACGCCTCGTCGAATTCGACGCGCAGGATGAGCTCGTCAATGTCATCGTTCTTGCGTGTTTCATCGAGCGTCACCGTGACGCCGGCACGGCGTTGTTGCTGCCCCTTGGCGTTCGCCAAGTCGCGAAACTCGAAAGCTTCGCTCTTGCCGGGGATCATGACATCAAACGTTCCCTGCAGGGAAGCGATGAACTCGGCATCTCGCGAGGGGAGCTGGAGCGGCAATTCCATTTCGAGCACCGACAGATCGCTTTCGACCGCCGCCGTCAGCCGACCGCGTACATTGTCGGCGGGAACGACGCGACCAAGGTTATCCTGTGCCACGATCTCGGCGAGCGGTACGGTGATTGAAATCGGCTTCGTCCGCGGTTCCCAGGCGATGGACAGCCGCACGCGGAGCCCTGTGAGGAGGGGATTTCGCAGATCTCGGACGGCCGTCACGTGCGTGGCTTCCAGCCGGAATGGCCCCTCGTAATAGGCCGTTTCGAATCGATTCGCCTGCCCGTCGGGACGGGGCTCCACGCGCAGCGTCCCGCTGTGCCCCGAGTAGGGATCGACGGTCAGCTTGACAGCGTCCAACACGCGGTCGAGCGCTTCCCAGAACGGGACCTGCCGCACATCGACCGTGACGCGTTCGTCCCGCAGATCTTCATACCCTTCGATCTGGTTTCCGGTCGCCTGAGCGATGGTCTGCAAAGCATCGGCCAGGCTGACCGTTCCCTGCAGTGTCACCCGCGTCGGCTCCACCACTTGCCTGGCGTATTCCACCTGCAATTGACTCCGTACGCGGGCCAGCCGTTCCTTCAGCTCGGGCGACATGCGGATTTCGACAGATGGAAGAAACTCGAGAATACCAGGTCCCAACTCGATCAGTTCGGCCTCGGCGCTCTGCCGCCTGGCCCACTGATCGTCGTCCAATTGGCGGACCAACTTGGCAACCTGCTCGGCCGTGGCGGGCGGCTGGGGCGCAGCGACTTGCGACCAGCAGCAGAGCGAGAAGATCAGCACGGACGACATCATTATGCAGGCTCCTCTGCCGTCTGGGACATCTCGACCAGATCAAACACGGCCCCTTGGGAGTCCCCCACCATCGCAAACCGCCCCTCGGGAATATCAAAGGGATGCACATGCACGAAGCCACCCAGCTGCCGCACCTGATCGGCGGTGATATCGACACTTCGGACCGCGAAATAGGTCATCCAGCAGGCAGGCATGTCACCCCATCGCGCGTCCATCTGCAACATCCCACTGCTCTCTTCTTCCGCCTGCCGAACGACGTAGTACTTGGACCACGCCGACTCATAGTCTGAGAACTCCCAACCAAACAGTTGAGCGTAGAAAGCGCGCGCCGATTCGATGTCCCGCGTCAACAGCTCGTTCCAGCAGAAGCAGTGATAGTCCTGTGTCACGTCGGCGCCAAAGTGCGTTCCCTTCTGCCACAACCCGATTTGGGCGCCCGTCGGATCCCGGATAAATGCCAACGCACCGGAATCGAAGACCTGCGTGACCGGCACCGTCACCGCTCCGCCCAACCGGACAGCCTGCTCGCAGGCAGCCTGCGCATCATCCACCTGCAGATAACTGTTCCACGAGGCCCGCTGGTTCTTCGCCACCATCGCTTCATTCATCTGCCCGATGCCCGCCACGGTCTTCCCGTCCAACTGGAAATGGGCATAGGGTGGCCCCCCCTGCGTATCCACGTCCACGCTCTCCCAGCCAAACAACTTGCGATAGAACTGACGGGCCGCCGACATGTCTCGCGCTGTCAGGTCCACCCATGCGAACTGTCCGTGCTCGTAGCGGGTGCGAATGGCCATGAGGGTTCCTTTCATCCAGGGTGCTGGAGACTCTGTCAGCCTCTCAGAAATCAGTACATCAAGTAATGGCACGTGAGGTCGAGGGGAGCGGCAATTCGCTCATTTCCAATGCCCGACACCCGACACCCCGCGGCACCGTCGCTGGACCGGCCACCGGTGCTGTTGCCGCGTGAGCGATCAGCCGAAGCTCCGCGCAAACGCCCGGCCTGACCGCGGCGGCCTCGCAACTCTGGACTATTGTACTCCAATGCCGTTGACCCGTCGTCGACTCGACATCACCGCTGCATTCCGCCCGACCGGCACATTCGGTCGCGTTAGACTGTCCCGGTCCACAATAATCCAGCCGATTTCGCCCGAGTCGCGAGACGCGCGAGTGCCGGCCGCCACCCCCAAAGTTCCCGCAGTACGAACAATTGGCGTGAACCGACAGGTCGCATAAGTGCCAAAACCCCCTCGGTCGGCACGGGGCAGTCACAAGTTCCCGCCGGCAAATCGAATTTGCTTGTGGTCCGCCCGCCCATCGGCCGAATCTGCTCAATGCCACCGCCTGGACCGCGCACATCTTGCCCCTTGGGGGAGCGCGGGAACAATAGATGAGCCGGACTGGTGGCGGGCGCCACGCTCAGGTGAGCCCGTGCGGCGGTTCCGTCTGGTTCCGGGACGGCTTCAGGAGCATGAATCGTTGAATATCGTATTTGCCAGCAGTGAAGTGGTCCCGTTCGCCAAGACCGGCGGTCTGGCGGACGTCGTCGAAGCGTTGCCGCGCAAACTGGAAAAACTCGGGCACCATCCCATCGTGTTTGTGCCGGCTTATCGGCACGTGCACCAGTGCGGCATGCCGATTGAGCCGACCGATATCCAGGTGTCGGTCACTCTGGGATCCAAAGTGGTGACCGGTCGCTTGTTACGCAGTCATTTGCGCGATTCCCAGGTCCCGGTCTACCTCGTCGAGCAGGACGCCTATTTCGATCGACCACAATTGTACCGCGATAACGGCAGCGATTATAAGGACAATTGTGAGCGATTCGCGTTCTTCTGCCGCGCCTTGATGCAATCGCTCGGCGCACTGGGCGTCCCGGTGGATGTGCTGCACTGCAACGATTGGCAAACCGGCCTGATTCCGGCCTATCTGCAGATCGAACATGCCCACGTGCCGTTCTACAAGCGGATCGCCAGCCTGTACACGATCCATAACCTGGCATACCAGGGGAGCTTCTGGCACTGGGACATGCTGCTGACAGGACTGGATTGGAAGTACTTCAATTGGCACCAGATGGAATTTCACGGGCATTTGAACCTGCTGAAGACCGGCATCGTGTTTTCCGATGCGATCAATACGGTCAGTCCTCAGTATGCCAAAGAGATCCAAGAGGCTCCCCTGGGCTGCAGCCTGGAGGGAGTGCTGCGGCATCGGAGCGACGTGCTCAGCGGTATTATCAACGGCGTGAACTACGACATCTGGGATCCGGCCCACGATCGGTTAATTGCCGCCAACTATGATGTGCACACGTGGCAACAGGGCAAGGCACGGTGCAAGGCGTCGCTGCAGCAGGAGTTAGGCCTGCCGGTTGAACCGCGGCACCCACTGATTGGATTGGTGGGGCGTCTGGCCGACCAGAAAGGATGGGATCTGGTCGCCGAGGTGATGCAACGATGGGTTGGCCATCGGGACGCGCAGTGGGTGATCCTCGGCACGGGCGAGGACACGTATCATCACCTGCTATATCGCCTGTCGCGGGAACACTCGCACAAAGTCGCCGCCCGACTCGAATTCTCCGACCATCTGGCGCATGCCATCGAAGCGGGCTCCGATATGTTCATGATGCCCAGTCGCTATGAACCGTGCGGCCTCAACCAACTTTACAGCCTCCGCTACGGTTCCGTCCCGATCGTGCACCGTACGGGGGGACTGGCCGATACGATCACCGATGCCACGCCCGAAAATCTCGCGTCTGGTACGGCCAACGGATTCTCCTTCACGACCTATGACGCCGGCAATCTAGAGCAGTCGTTGACGCGCGCCTGCCAGATGTATGCATTTGAACCGGACCTGTGGAAACACCTGGTTGAAACGGGGATGGGCCAGGACTGGTCTTGGACCCACAGCGCTCATCAGTACCTGGACTTGTACGCGCAAATTCTCGCGAAAAAACGTGGCTGAACCCCCTGCCGCTGGGGACCCTGATCCATTCAGTTCCTGGCCGTGCCGTCGTGACTGTCGTGCGGAGCCGACGGGTATTCTCCTGTTACCATCCCGATGGTCTCGCTGCGGCGCCCATCAAGGCCGCAGCGGAGGTTCCAGCCGGCCGTTCAGGGCTGCGCAATCCTGGCGGCGTCCGCACCGCTTGAGCACCACCGGAAAAAACACGGCACACAACTAGCACATCTTCATCCCTGGTTCTCGCTGGCTCGCGCCCGTGCGGCTCGATGCGATGACGGGGCCAAGCTTGGCGGCTGCCAGGAAGCTGAGCCAACCGACCGGGGGTGTCCCGGATTGTCAAAAACGGCCCCAGCGCGCACAATCCCCTACCAGAGGTTGCCGAGGTAAGCGGGGCACGCGTTCGAGATGTTACTCTGGCTGGCCGGCACCGCCGCCGGCTCTTCTGGCTCGCACTCCATGGCCGATCGTTAGTACGCGGCTGGGCAGCCGACGGAGTGCGATCTTGGGGGGGGCAGACCCGCCCGGTTTGCCCCTGTGGCCAGGGCAGCTACCTGGTCCGAGTGCGGTGAGCTGGCGTGGGACGGCAGGTCTTCGGCTCTGGGCACCTCGAATTACACGATTCATCCTCCACGGCGTGATTCCGTCCTATGCCACAATTTCGCAAAGATCCGTTGTCCGATCGTTGGGTGGTGTACGCTGAAGGGCGAGACGAGCGACCGAACGAATACGAGCACAACGGCCACCGCCGTCCCGACGCGCACTGCCCCTTCTGTGCCGGCCACGAGGATGACACGCCGCCTCAGATCGCCGCCTATACGTCGAAACGCCAGTTATGCGGTCCACATGGTCGCGACTGGGTCGTGCGGGTTGTGCCGAACAAGTATCCCGCCTTTCAGCCGCAAGGGGATACCACGCCGGTCCATCAGGGACTTTATGTCGGCTGCGCCGCCGTAGGCGCTCACGAAGTGATTATCGAGTCACCGCGGCACGTCGCCAGTGTTTCGCAGCTTGATGACGACGAAGTCACGCTGATGCTGCAGGCCTATCGCGATCGCATCCTCGTACTGCTCTCCTATGCCGAGTTTCGTTACGCACTGGTGTTCAAGAATGTCGGACCGGAAGCCGGCGCGTCGTTGGAGCACTCGCACAGCCAGATCGTCGCGACGCCCATGGTCCCCAGTGAAGTACAGCGTGAACTGTCCGCCGCCCGGAAACTGTACCGCGAAAATCACGACTGCTTTTTCTGTCAGGTGATTGCCCAAGAGCGGGCAGATCGGCAGCGGTTTGTGGCCGAGTCGCAACGATTCATAGCCGTCTGCCCGTATGCCAGTCGCATGCCCTACGAAATGTGGGTCATGCCGCGCAAGCATGCGAGTCATTTTGAGATCCAGGAGGACAATGAACTGGCGGAACTGGCAGATTTTCTCCGGCAATTAGTCCGCAAACTGGAATCCTTGCACGGACATCTTGCCTATAACTACTTCATTCACACGGCACCATTTGACACATCGCCTTTGCGGCACTATCACTGGCATATAGAGATTTTTCCACGTCTAACGACAACGGCAGGTTTTGAGTGGGGTGCGGGTTACTACATTAATCCGGTTCCACCTGAACAAGCTGCGGCGATCTTGCGGAGTTGAGCCTGCCGCGCAGGGTGAAAATCCGCGACCTTTCCGACTGGAAAAACTAGCTAAGCCAGAATGTCCGTGCCGATTACCTTCTGGGTATGGGCCATGAAGCCCACGCTCGAGTGCCTGATTCATTCCGTACCTCCCCCTGACTTCGTCGCAGCGATGACAAATCCTATCCGCTTCTGCTTGGTCCTTCACAATCATCAACCGATCGGCAACTTCGACGGCGTCGTTGAACAAGCGTATCATGACAGCTACCTCCCCTTTCTGGAGGTCTTTGAGCCGTTTGACGCGCTGCGGATCTCGTTGCACATCAGCGGCCCTTTGCTGGAATGGCTGGACGAGCGTCATCCCGACTACCTCGACCGCATTGCCAGACTGGTGGCTGCCGGGCGGATGGAGATCGTGGGGGGCGCCTACTACGAGCCGATTCTGACCATGATTCCGTCTCGGGATCGGATCGGTCAGATTCGCCGATACACGCAATGGCTCGAGTCGCGTCTGGATGCGACGGTCCGCGGGATGTGGATCCCCGAACGCGTCTGGGAACAGTCCCTGACCAGCGACGTGGTAGAGGCGGGCATCAAATACACCGTCCTCGATGATTTTCATTTCAAGAACGCCGGCCTGATCGGCGACCAGTTGCACGGCTATTACTTGACCGAGGACAACGGGCAGATCTTGAGCGTGTTTCCGGGGAGCGAGCGGTTGCGGTACTTGATCCCCTTCGCCGCCCCACAGGAAACCGTCGAGTACTTGCGGGGGATCGCCGAGCGTTTCACCAATACGGTGGTGGTGTTCGGTGACGACGGCGAGAAATTCGGAACCTGGCCCGACACCTGGCAGCACGTCTACCAGGAAGGTTGGTTGCGGTCGCTCTTCGAAGCACTCACGGAGAATCGCGACTGGCTGCGAACCATGACGTTGTCCGAGGCCCATGCGGGCGCCACCCCGTGGGGCAAGATCTATCTGCCGGACGCGAGTTACCGCGAAATGACCGAGTGGGTGCTGCCGGTCGAGCGGCAGGTGGAATACGAACATCTGGCCCACGACATGCAGGACGATGCTCGCTGGCCCGTGGCGAAGCAGTTCGTACGCGGCGGATTCTGGCGGAACTTCAAGGTGAAGTATCCTGAAGCCAATGAGATGTACGCGCGCATGATGATGGTCAGCCGACGTCTGGCCGCGCTCGAGCAGCAGGGGCTCAACAGCGAGCAGCTTGACTGGGCACGCCGCGCTCTGTATCGCTCCCAATGTAATTGCCCCTATTGGCATGGAGCTTTCGGAGGGATTTACCTGCCTCACCTGCGCAACGCCGTCTACAACCAGATGATCGCCGCTGACAACCTGCTCGATCAGGCTGAAGGGAAGGACGAGTCGTGGATCGAAGCGACGGTCGACGACTACAATTGCGATGCGCGGCAGGAAGTCCGACTGGCTAACGACCAGCTGGTCTGCTTGATAGCGCCCGCCTTGGGTGGACAGATGTACGAGCTTGATGTGCGGTCGATCTGCCACAACTTATTGGCCTCCATCGCTCGTCGACCGGAAGCCTATCACCGCAAAGTGGCCGCCGGCGAACACGATCACGACAAGGACTGCGCCAGCATCCACGACCGCGTGGTCTTCAAACAAGCGGGACTCGATCAGCGTCTGCAATACGATCACTACGCGCGCAAGAGCCTGCTCGATCGGTTCTACAGCCCGGACGCCAGCCTGCAAGGGGTGCGTGATGGAAGCGCTCCGTTGCAAGGGGACTTCCTGGGAAGCGTCTACGAGACGCGCGTCCGCCGGAACCCCCAGCGCATCCAGGTGCTGTTGTCGCGCGACGGCTACGTCAACGGCATCCCCGTCAAGTTGACCAAAGGGGTCACCGCCGAAGCAGGCAGCTCGACGCTCGAAATCGCCTATCTGCTGGAAGGGCTTCCGAACGACCGCTCGCTGCATTTTGGTGTCGAGTTCAATTTCGCGGGACTGCCTTCGCATGCGGAGGATCGATACTATTACCGCGGCAACCAGCAGCGGTTAGGGGAGCTCCAAACAGAACTCGATCTGCGGGAAACGCTCGACCTCTGCATGGTCGACCACTGGCTGGGGATCGATGTCCGCCTGATCGCCGACCAGCCGACCAACTGGTGGACGTTCCCGATCGAGACGGTGAGCAATTCGGAGGGGGGCTTTGAGCTGGTTCACCAGTCGATTGCGGTCCACCCGCACTGGTTCGTGCGCGGCGACGCGCACGGGCGGTGGAGTGTGACGATCCAGCTGGAACTCGATACCAGCTTGGCGCAGCCGCATGGATTCGTCGATCGGAGCAGCCGTGTCCTGACGTGGCGCTGGGTCACAACCACACAGGAAATCCGAAATCCTAAATTCGAAAGAAAAGAACTCAAGAGAAAAAGCCTCCGCGGCCGGCAATACCACAGTCATGGGCCGCGAGCAGATTCCCACCCCCAGCATGCCACTGCGTCCTCCGTTTTCCCTTTCTCCCTTTCTCCCTTTCTCCCTTCTTCCCTTTCTCCCCTATTTCTGTGATTTGAATTTGTTTGGTTTTGTTGCATTTCGTGCTTCGAATTTCGAATTTCTTTCCAAGCATGCGCGCACCGTGCGCACAGGTTATGGGTTAACACTCTAACGCCGCCCTACGTAAAACGGACTTCATTCCGTTGGCGCAGCCCCCACCCGTCCTCTCAACGTGCCGCGCCGAACTGCCTCATGGCCTTTACCGAGGAAATGCGGTACGATTCCTGTCAGGCAAAGGGGCGTCCTCTCTTTTTTGTGATGGAAGCCAAGACATGGCGGCCGGACCACGCGAGAGTCCTGATACGGTTGTAGTTGGCCTGGTGCAGATGTCGTGCGACTCCGACAAGTCGCTCAACGTAGACAAGGCGATGACCCAGATTGCCGAAGCGGCTCGGCAGGGAGCGAATATCGTTTGCCTGCAGGAACTCTTCGCGTCGCCCTACCCCTGCCAGGCGGAAGATCACGCGATGTTCGAATTGGCCGAACCGATTCCAGGCCCCACCTCGGAACGTTTGCAGCAAGCGGCCCAAGCGCACCGAGTGGTCGTGATCGGTTCCGTGTTCGAGCGGTGCGCGGCTGGTTTGTATCACAACACGACCATTGTGTATGACGCTGACGGTCGCGACGTCGGGAGATATCGCAAGATGCACATCCCCGACGATCCGCTCTACTACGAGAAGTTCTTCTTCACGCCCGGTGATCTCGGATTTCGCACCTTTGCGACACAGTTTGGCTGTCTCGGAGTGGCTATCTGCTGGGACCAATGGTTCCCCGAAGCAGCTCGATTGATGGCCTTGCAGGGCGCCGACCTGCTGTTCTATCCCACCGCCATCGGCTGGCAGGCCCGCGAGAAAGAACAGTACGGCGAGAGTCAGCGCAGCGCCTGGGAGACCTCCATGCGAGCGCATGCGATTGCCAACGGAACATTCGTGGCGGCGACAAACCGAGTTGGTCACGAGGGACAGCTCGAGTTCTGGGGCTCCTCGTTCGTAGCGGATCCGTACGGCAACGTGCTCGCGAGAGCCGCGTGTGACGAGCAGCAATTGCTGCTCGTTCCTTGCCAGCGCAGCCTCGTGGAGACGGCTCGTACTCATTGGCCTTTCCTGCGCGATCGCCGCATCGACGCCTACGGTGATCTGCTGCGGCGTTTCGTCGATTGAAAATCACATCATCGTCAAGCAACAATGGAAGGGAGGCGAGCCACATGCATGCCGATGACGCATCACTCGCCCTGGCTTGCCGTTGGCCGGCGGAATGGGAACCGCACGCCGCCACCTGGATCGCCTGGCCACACAACCAGGCTACATGGCCACAGCGCTTTGCACCGATTCCGGGCTGTTTCGCGGATATCATTCGGACGCTCGCACGTTATGAGCCGGTGCACGTGCTCTCGGGTGGAAAGAGTGTCATGAGCGAGGCGCGGGCGATGGTCGGCCGCCTGCCAAACGTCACGCTGCACGATATCCCGACCAACGACGTGTGGATCCGCGACTACGGTCCCACTTTTCTGCAGGGGCCGGCTGCCGGCGAAGTCTCGCTGATCGACTGGCAGTTCAATTCCTGGGGCGAGAAGTACGCGGCCTGGGATCTCGACAATGCCGTCCCGCAGCGGATCGCCGAGCGATTCGCCCTGCGCCGCTTCGCTCCCGGCATCGTGATGGAAGGAGGATCGATCGACGGCAATGGCGCTGGGCTGGTCATGACATCCGAATCGTGCCTGCTCCAGCCCCAACGCAATCCTGGACTGAGCCGACAGGAGATCGAGAAACTCCTTCTGCGGTACCTGGGGGCATCGAGAATAATCTGGCTCGCCGGAGGCCCCGTGGCCGGAGACGATACCGACGGCCATATCGACCAACTGGCACGCTTCGTCTCGCCCACCAAAATCGTACTGGCCGTCGAAGACGATCCCTGCGACGTCAACTATCAAGCTCTGCGCACCAACCTGCGCATGCTGGACATGTGCCGACACGAGGGTCCCACGACATTGGAAATCATCCCGTTACCAATGCCTCGTCCCATCTATGTCGAGGAGCAGCGAGTGCCGGCCAGTTACTGCAATTTCTACATCGCCAACGGTTGTGTCCTCGTTCCCATGTTCGACGATCCGGCGGATGAACAGGCCTGTAGCATCCTGCGATCGCTCTTCGACGACCGCGAGATCGTTGGACTACCGGCGCGTGATCTCATCTGGGGCCTCGGCGCACTCCACTGCATGACGCAGCAGCAGCCGAAGGAACCGTTGGCCACCTGAACCCAAACGCGGCCGCCGGCCGCAACCAAATAAAAAATTCGACATCCTGAATTCGAAATCCTAAACAAATTCGAAAGACAAAAACTCAAGAGAAAAAACCTCCGCGGCCGGCAAAACCACGGTAACGGGTCGCAAGCAGATCCCCACCACTGGCCATACTGCCGCTTCCTCCCTTCCTCCCTTCCTCCCTTCCTCCCTTCCTCCCTTCCTCCCTTCCTCCCTTTTGTCTGTCATTCGAATTTGTCTGACATTGAGTGCTGCAGATTTCGAACATGCGCGCACCGTGCGCGGATGTTACAGCGTAAGACTCGACAAGAAAGCGATCAGGAAACGACTCACAACGACTCGAATCCGTCAGCTGTGCCGATGGCCCGCGGAGAATCGGTCAGATCTCGAGGAACTCTTCGACTGCTTCCCGCATCACCGCGCGATCGGGATCGAGCCCAGTCCAGAGCTTGAAGTCGGCAACGGCCTGGTTGACGAGCATCCCCAAGCCGTTGAGCGTCGTGCAGCCGCGCTGTTCGGCTTCGTTGAGCAGCCAGGTAATCGGCGGATTGACGACCACATCCGCAACCACCAGAGACGGTCTCAGTGTCTCGGACTTGACGGGGACCCGGGCATCCGGATCGAGCAGGCCGATCGCCGTGGCGTTGATCAGAATGTCGGTCTCTTCGGGCACGGTCAACTGAGCGTTCCAGGGGACGACATGAGCCGGGATCGACAGGCGTTGCCCGAGCAGGTCGACCAGTGACTGGGCGCTATCCACCGACCGATTGGCAACCTGGATTTCCGCGACACCGGCCTGTCCCAAGGCCACGGCGATGCCCCGGGCAGTTCCCCCGGCTCCCAGCAGCAATACGCGTTTCCCGGCCACGTCACTGACATCGCGGAGAGCCGCCACGAACCCCTGGCCATCCGTGTTCTCGCCCACCAGCTGATTGTCGACCCGGTGAACGCAGTTCACCGCCCCCATCAACTGGGCCGTTTCGCTCAACACGTCCAAATAGGCCAACGCCGTCATCTTGTGCGGGATCGTCAGGTTCGCGCCCCGGAATCCAAAGGCCCGGATGCCGCGAATCGCATTCTCGAGATCGTCAGGGGAAACCTCCAGCGTCAGGCAGCACCAATCGAGTCCCGCGGCCGCGATCGCCCGCTGCATCATGAACTGAGTTGGATTGCCAGCCACCGGCTGGCCCACGCAGCAGACAATTTCTTGGATTGCGGAATCGGGCACAAGAACCTCAAAGCGACCAAAGGACGTCAGAGCTTGCCGAGAAAACCGTTAGAGTCCACATATTTTGTCGTAGCGAGGCCAGGAATGCAACGGAGGACCCGCTGGCTCAACGTACCGCACTCGACATTCCCCGCGTGGCAATCAGAATGAAACAGCATGAAACCCACCCATTTGCTGGCCGGGCTACTCAGCCTGGCAGCCATCCTGCTGGACCTGGTTGTGCTCACCGGTTTCGAAAGCGGCTACGAAACCCCGCTGATGCTGTTTCTCGGCTTGGCCTTCGGCCAACTGGCCCTCCTGTCCTTCTGGTGTGCCTGGGGACATCGCTGCTGGCTGCCACGTTTCATGGTGACCGTGGCAGCCGCGGCACTGCTGAGCCGGCCGCTGGGCCAGCTCACCGCGGGGCAGTCTTCCGAGTGGTTTCTGCTCTTCTGCCTGTTCGCGATCTGCGTGGCGGCGGCTACTCGCGGCGTGCTACCGCAGGGGACCGTTGGCGGCGACAAGCTGCTGGCGGCTGCCGCCCACCCCCGACCCGTGCGACACTGGTCACAATTCTCCCTCGGCAGCATCTTGTCGCTCATGACCGTGGTCGGACTCGCATTGGGGCTCGGCCGCCACGTCGCTTTCCCTGCTCAGCACGCACTGGCAGTCGCCGTCTATGGATTCTGGCTCGTCATGATCGCCTTGACCGGCCTTTGGGCACTCCTCTCGCGCCGCGCCGTACCCGTGAGACTGCTTCTGCTTGCCACGCTGTGTATCGTGGCCGGCCTGTGCATGGCAGGGGCCGAGCGCTATCAGAGCGTCTGGTTCTTCACCATGATCGCCTTCATCGAAGCGATCGTCATCTGCTGTGCGATCACGGTGCTACAGGTCGGCGGTGATACAGGCCCGACCGAGACTGCCGCCACGCCATAAACGGGTACGATCGAGTCGGTGTGACGACCTCAGAAATCCTGGCGCTCAATATACAGGCAGGCGGCCGCGAGGACGATGAGCATGAAGATCAGACTGCTGCGGACTGGCGCCCAGGGACGCCAACGAGGTCGCTTGGCCTGCAGATCGCCCCCCAAGAGCCCCATGTCCGTGGTTTCCTGGCCTTTGAGCACGTACTGCACGGTGTTCCCCAATTCACTGGGCTTGGGAAACACGGTATAGATCGGAATCACGACGTAATAGTAGGCAATTTCCAGCCCCGTCAGCGCCGGTGCGATGCTCCGTTTGACCTCGCCTGAATCCAGCTGATACTCCGTAACGCGCTGGGCGCGATCAGCCACGAGCAGGGAGTTCTCGGGCGTGAAGGAAACGGCGGAGATGTCCCCCTGCCCGTTCACGTCGGCCAGCCGCATGCCGGCGTCTTCGCCTTGGGTGGCGTCCAGCAGGTGCAGGCGGCCATTGTGGAACACCACGGCCAGCCACTTGCCGTCAGGTGAGGCACAGGCAAAACGTGGCTGGCTCCGTTCTTCCGGTTGGTATTGGCCACGGAGTTCGAGTGTGGGCGTCTG
This sequence comes from uncultured Planctomycetota bacterium, assembly GCA_963802295.1. Taxonomy (GTDB): domain Bacteria; phylum Planctomycetota; class Planctomycetia; order Pirellulales; family Pirellulaceae; genus JAJRVM01. The sequence goes on from CAWDIM010000029.1 coordinate 1,292,734, forward strand.
ATAATCGAGCACGCGGCCATCGCCCAGCGCGAGCAATACCGTCGTACCTCCCCAGGCGACGGCCGCTCCCTGCTCTTCGTCGTCGGTCTGGACATCCACCGTTTTCATCAGTGCGTAGTCGTCACCCTGGCGGCTGAGCAGCATCAGTTTCCCGCGACTATAGATGACGACATCCGCCGTCTGGAAATTGACGGCCGCCGCGGTGGGTGAAGCGAGTTTCAGAGCCGGCTCAGGACCCGCAAACCGAAAGGGTTTGCCCAGCGACTGAGGAATCTCCATGAAGAAGACTTTCAGGTTCTGCTTCGTTTCCAGATCCCCCGACAGCTCCTCGATCCCGGTGCTGGTGACGGCGAGCAGGCGTCCGCGGGGGTCGGGAAGGAGTTCGAAAGTCCCCTCGGGCAAGGCGGGCCCTTCGGCCTGGGCCCAACCATCAATTTCCTTTCCCAGCCGCAGGGAGCTGCCGGACCGGAAGAAGCCGTTATTGCCCACCGGGGCGGCCAACAGCGTTTTCTCGCCAGCGTGGTAGATCGGGCCGAGCACTCGTCCCGCAGGACCGTGCGCCCCTTCGAGGAACGCTTCCTCCCACTGGCCGGCTTCCGCATTCCAGCGTTTGGTCGCGCCTTGCTCGTCCACCGCCATCAGCGTCTCACCGGCACTCACCAGGCGGACGATCCTCTGCGACTCCACCGCCACCTGCTCGAAGACCCCCTTGGCAACCCCCACAATCCAACAAACAAACCAGAAGAGTACCGTCAACACCACGCATACGATGGCGTTGCGCCAGATGACTCCCGCCACCGCCGACACGCTGTAGTAGATGGCAAAAAGAAACAGGAAGATCGGAATGCACAGCAATAGTCCCTGGTTCCAGATGCCGAACCGCCACCCGGCAATGACCCACAGTCCGGTGATCAGATAACAGACATTGATCAGAATGAATGCGCAGCCCCCCGCGAACTTGGCCAGGAACATGAGCGAGCGTGAGATGGGTTTGCTCAACAGCAGACTGAGCGAACCGGGATCGAACATGTGGGGAATGATCGGCGAGGTTACGACGATCGCCGCCAACACCGCCACGAAGCCGACCAGGAAGCCGATCAACGTAGGCAGGGCAATCTGCTCGATGATCTGCTTGACACGTCGCTCACTCACGCGGATGGGAGGCGAAAATCCGGCGCCGAAATAAGTGATGATGATCTGCGTCGGGGGCTGGGGCCGAAAATGTTCCTCGTAAGGGACCTCGATCAGCAACCGGTTCAGGCGTGCCAGCTCATCGCCCGAGATGTTCGCGACACCCTTGTCGAGCAATTCCCGCGCTTCATTGCCCAGCAGCACGTTCGCCCAGTCCCGCTCCTGATACAAATCCTGTTTCTTCAGCAACTCGTTTAACGCTTCGATGATCTGCCGCAAATCGCTGTAGTACGAAGACCGCTCCTCTTCACCTTCGGCGGAAAAGTCGGACATCAGTTTCCGCGTGCTCGCGTCCAGGCTCGCGCAGATACGATGCCCCGGCGCAGGTACGCCGGCCTCGTATTGGCGGAGCATCTCCCGCGCTACGGCTCGCGCGTCGAGAAAATCGCCCTGACGAAACTCCGTCATCTGCTCCGAGCGAAACCCCAACGGTGCCAGGGCCGCCAACCCCAACGTGATCAGGATCAACAGGATCCACAGCACGCGCGAAGCCAACGCTTCCTGAAACGAGTCTTGGATGATGGCCAGGTAGGGTCTCATGGTTTGTCCTTGTTCAAGCCAAGCACTTCCAGGAAGGCCTCTTCCAGGCTAATGCGATGCCGTTCCATGCCGATGATGCTCAATTTCCGCGACCGGAGTGCATCCACACACTGGTCCACTTCCGATTGATCCCGCAACCGCAGCTCCAACTCAAATACTCCCGGACCAACCGGCTTGATCTCGTAGTCGGTACGAGCCCCCAGCGCAGTGCGAGCGGCGGGGAGCTCACCGGCTAACTGAAATCGGATCTTCAGACCGTCCGGCTGACGGGCGACGAGCTGATCGACGGTCCCGATTCCCCGCAAGATCCCCTTGTCGAGGATCGCCATTCGATCGCACACCATCTCGACTTCCTGCAGCAAATGGCTGTTCAGGAAAATCGTCTTGCCATCGGACTTGAGTCGCTGTAACACCTGGCGCACGTGCGCTCGGCCACCCGGATCCAGACCGTCCGTCGGTTCATCCATGAAGATCAACTTCGGGTCATGCATCAAGGCGATCGCCAAACCGAGCCGCTGGAGCATGCCTTTCGAGTATTTTTTCACGGAGTCTTTGGCGCGGTCCGCCAGATCCACGCTCTCTAACAACGCCTGCCGCCGTCGCCGCACGTCGCCACTCGACAGGCCGCTGAGCCGGCCATACAGATCGAGGGCCGAGTTGGCCGTGTGATGACGTGGTATCCGGAGATTCTCAGGCAGGTAGCCGATCTCGCGGCGACCGCTCCGGTCGCCCGCCGGCCGGCCCAGTAACATGGCCGTTCCCCGCGTCTTGCGGACGATGCCCAGCAACAGCTTGACCAGGGTCGTCTTCCCCGCACCATTGGGCCCCAGGAGACCAAATATCTCGCCACCGGCCACCTGCAACGAGAGCCCCTTCAACGCCTCAAATCGCCGCGGCAGGATCAGCCCGTCCCGATACGTCTTGTACAAATCTTGCACTTCAATGGCGGGAGCGTAGGACATGTTCGCTTCTCAATGGCCGGGCCACGACACGGCAAGCCAGCTGAATGGAGTGTGGAGTACGCGAGCCTGGTCGCACAAACGGCGCGCGTCAAGCAACCGTCGTGCTCATCAACGCAGCCGCAATATTAGAGGTTGTTCGGTCCGCCGACAATGATCTTGGCCTTTCTGCTTGGAACGGCTCTCATTGCGTTTCTGCAGCGTCCAGCGTGCTCCTGCTCCCCGACGTAGAAGGGAAATCGCTCGCTACAACATCCACACCCAATGCGATCGACCAACACGCAATTCCTCAGCTAAATCGCCATCTCGATCTTCACCGCCCGCGTCTGACTCGGAGGCAACTCCACTCCACTCGGCACGACGTCGGATCAGCGGCGAATGAGATTTTAGTTTTCGCGTGTAGGATGCGCGCACCGTGCGCGCATGTTTGAAATCCGAAATCCGAAGCAGCAAATCCCAAACAAATTCGAATGACAGAAATACTAATGACAAAAACGGGCCAGGACGGAGGACGGAACCTCCCATAGCATTCCCGGTGGTGGGAATCTGTTTGTGCCCATGACTGTGGTTTCGTCGGCAGCGAAGGTTTTCATCTTGGGATTTCGAATTTGTTTGAGATTTCGAATTGAGGATTTCGAATTTCCTGATTGGTTGCGGCCGCGGGCCGCGTTAGGATTATGATTAAGATTGAGATCAGGAACAACCGTGAGCGGGCACGGAGAGTTGCACCAGCTGAGGGCCCACCTGCTGAATGACCGGGTCTCCAAAGAGGGTGTGAGCCGAGGCGTTGGCAATGCGAATCGGCAGTATCTTGCCGATCTGACCCGTATGTCCATCAAAGACCACAATACGATCGCAATGCGTGCGCCCAACCAACTGTCTGAGCGGACCGTCAGTGGCCTGTTTCAACGCCGTCTTGCTTGGCCCTTCCACCAGCACATCGAACGTCGAATCGACAAACGCCTGGTTGTCCTGCTGGCTGATCGCATTCTGCATGGCCAGCAGGCGATTGTTACGCTCTTGCTTGACGTCATAGGGCACATCGTCGGCCAACTGGCCGGCAGCTTTTGTTCCGGGCCGCTCGCTGTACTTGAAGATGAAACTGTTCTTGAACCGGTATTCCTCGACCGCCGCCACCGTCTGCTCGAAATCCTCGTCGGTCTCGCCACAAAACCCCACAATAAAATCGCTCGATATCGCCGCGGCCGGAACGATGTCGCGGATCCGCTGCATCATGTCGCGATACTCGTCCGCTGTGTACCCCCGCTTCATCCGCTTGAGCACCGCATTGGAGCCACTTTGCAACGGCACATGCAGGTAAGGAGAGCACTTGGGAAGGTCTCGCACCGCCGACAACAGCGACGTGGTCATGTCCTTCGGAAAGTTGGTGACGAATTTCAGTCGCTCAATGCCGTCAATGTCGTGCAACTGCAGCAACAGATCAGCCAGCCGGGTCGTCTGCTCACCGGCCCGATATCGGTAGCTGTTGACGGTCTGTCCCAACAATGTGATTTCCAGACACCCTTGATCAGCCAGGAGGCGAGCTTCCGACAGAATCTGCTGCGGAGGACGCCCCTGCTCAGGCCCGCGCGTCATGGGAACGACACAATACGAGCAGAACTTGTCACAGCCGATCTGAATCCTCAGGTAGGCTTGGAAGGGCGTCGGCCGCATCGCCGGATCACGCAAGGGATCAAACGTCTCGTGACTGCGCTTGATCTGCTCGAGCGAACCAGCCGTGCGATCCAGGCTCACCGCCAGCTGCCGCCGCTGACCCTCCCCGGCCAACGCCAATAACTCGGCAATCCGATGCAACTGGCCCGGTCCCACCACCAGGTCCACGTGCGGCGCACGTGTGAAGATCTCCTCCTGCTCCTTCTGAGCCATGCAGCCCAGCAGCCCTACAACCTTCTCCGGATGCTCCTGTTTCAGCAGCCGCAACTTGCCCAGAGCACTGTAGATCTTGTCTTCCGCATGCTGCCGCACACTGCACGTGTTCAACAGAATCGCATCCGCCTGCTGGACATCCGTGGTCAGCGAGTAGCCGTACCTGCGCAGCGCCGCCACCACCATCTCGCTGTCCAGCATATTCATCTGGCAGCCGACCGTCTCAATGAACAAGCACTTGGACATCTGAAGAGATTCTATAATGGAGGGTCGACAAGTTTACACCGGCAGCCAGCGGTCATTTCCCGGCCCTCTTGGGGCCACCCTGAGCATTGACCACTTGCTCCTTGACCCTCTGTTGTCGCTTCTGTTCCGCGTCGGCGCGTTTGCGCCGCTGCTCCTGAGCCACCCGAACCTGCAGCCGGGCAACTTCTTCGTCGCGCCGCTGACGCATCAAACGGACCAGCGTCACAATGGCGACATACGCCGCCACACCCAAGATGGCTACATCCCAGCCGCTCAAATTCCCCATCCGCGGGTCTCCCTCGGCAATCCCTTGGCAAAGGACAAGTCCCAGATTCTACACGCGTGCGGGAATCCACGCGAGAGGGACAGGTACCCCCAAAAAGAAGGAGCCGCCGGCATTTCCCCCAGAGCCGGGCCACGCCGCCGTCGCTCAGTCGCCAAGCCGATCACCAACTTGCACTGGATACCCGCGCAGGAACTCGCGCGCCGACATGGCTCGTTTTCCCGCCGGATGCAGCTGACGAATCGCCAGCGGGCCATCGCCGGTGGCGACCCACAGATCGTCCCCTTCACAACGCACAACGCCGCCCGGCCCCGATGACGAGCAAGGGGGCACATCGCGGGCGACCGAGACTTGATCGATAATCAAGCGCAAGGGCCCCTGCCGGCGCAGCCATTGCGTGTAGGTGCTGGGCCAGGGACGCAGAGCCCGCACCTGGTTGTGGATCTTGCTGGCCGGCTGCAACCAGTCAATCTGGCCATCGGATTTCTTCAAACGAGGGGCTCTGGTCGCCTCTGCCGGATCCTGCAGCTGGCCTAGCGGCGACCGGCCATCCCACTGAGCCAGCATGGCGATCGCCTGCATCACTGGCTCAATACCCAGCTGGGCCAGTCTCGTCTCAAGCTGCACGGCATCCTCGTCCGGGTCGATCGGAGTGCTGGCCATCGTGAGATTCGGCCCGGCATCCAGTCGGGGCGTCATGTGGATCACCGTCACACCGCTCTCGGCATCCCCATTCCACAGTGCCCAATTGATCGGCGCCGCACCTCGATACTTGGGCAACAGGGAACCGTGCAAGTTGATGCCACCGTAGCGCGCAACTGCCAGCATCTCACGCGAGAGGATCTGCCCGAAATCACACACCACCAGCAGATCCGGCCTCAGCTCGGCCATATGCCGGCAGAACCACGGTTCATTGGCGTCGTCAGGCGCCAGCAGCGGCATACCACGATCGGCAAACAGGTCGCCAACAGGATTAACTGGTCCTTTTCGCCGACCGATGGCGGGAGGCACCGGTCGCGTGATCACGGCCACGATCTCGTGCGGCGACTGGGCGAGCGACTGAAAGGTCGGCACCGCAAACGGTCCGGTTCCCATCAGAATCAAGCGCATGCGTGCTTCCTTCCATCCCAGGTGCCAAGAGGATCAGTGAAGGGGATCAGTGTGTGTGGCTCGCCCAGCCAGCGCCGACGAGTGCAACGAGAGCCGGGGAAACACCCCCGCGGTGCAGCCAGGAAGTCGTGGGACCCTGCGCGCTACGCCACGGCTCTCACTCCCTTCCTCCCTTCCTCCCTTCCTCCCTTCCTCCATCACATCGCCACTCCCGCCACTACCTCCCTCCGCTCCTCAACAGTATTGCCGTTCCCACTCTTGCAGCCGAGCCTCAATTTCGGCATCGCTGGGAATTTCGCCAGCTTCCCGCTTGCGGTGGAATTCCAGTTCAAAGCCTTCGAGGACTTCGGCGACCGCCATCCGATTGGTCGTACTCATGCGATCGGTGAAGAGCACTCCATCCAGATGATCGGTCTCATGCTGCACGACCCGGGCCAGAAATCCATCCAGATCGGCGGAGATTTCCCGGCCGTCGAGTCCATAAGCCTGCACGTGGATCCGCTTGGAACGCGTCACAGGTCCATAGAGTTCGGGAAAACTAAGGCACCCTTCGTCGGCCTCGTCCGTCCCTTTGGCACGGCTGAGGACCGGATTAAGGAAGACCAATTCCTCGCCTTCCTCGGGATCTCCTTTGGGATTGGCGATGAACAACCGCAAAGGCAGATCGACCTGATTGGCGGCCAATCCTACCCCACGCGATGCATACATCAATTCAAACATCCGGCGCACCGTGTCGCGGAGCGACGCGTCGACACGTTTGAGCGGCAACGCTTTCCTTCTCAAAGTCGGATGCGGATACTGGACAATCTGGAGTGTTGTCGGGTCGGATATGCTACTCATGAAACCCACTGAAAACCTACCACTGAGAAACGAATTCGGTACCGCAAGCGTGACCGTGTGGGTGCCGTCCGACGGCTGAACCACTCGACGGTGGTCGACGTGCGGCGGCCAAAAAACGTGGCCGGCGCTGGATCCCAAGGTTAAGCGTTATCGCCCTTTACGTCTAGTGTCAAGCGACCGCAGCGGGTTTGATCCGCGTTGACGCTCAAAGCGGTACGCGCTAGACTAGAACCTGGACCATCCGTCGTAATTCATTGTGGTGAAAGTGCTTGTGGAAGATCCTTTGAGCCAGCCAACCCGAGCAGCGTCCACGGCGGCGAGCACACCGGCAGTCGCTGGCGGCGGGCCGGAACATCCGCCGAGGTTTTCCCACGCATTGCCGGCGTGGTTACTGTCGGTGTTGCTGCACGCAACACTCCTCGTGTCCTTAGGTTTTCTGGTCCGAGTGACGCAGCGAGGCGGCGATCTGGAACCAGCCCGCGGTGGCGGCATCGTGCTGGCTCGGGACGTGGACGGGGCCGCCGAGTATTTTGGCGAAGACGGCCAACAAGACGATCCGTCGAGTGACCAATCCGACAGGCAAGAGGCCCAGTCAACGACGCCGGCGGCACTGCCCAGCAGCCAGGAGATGCCCGTGGATCTGGCCGGTGCGTTGCCCCAACCGGCCGCTACCGCGTCGGGAAGCGACCTGGGGGACTCCCTGCCATCGGCTTCCGGTTTCGCCGCCGGCTCGCGGCCGTCCGGGGGGAGCGTGAGCGGCAATCAAGCGAAAACGAGCGTGTTTGGAGCGGAGGGGATCGGCAACAAGTTCGTCTACGTGTTTGATCGCTCGGCGAGCATGGATGGTTTTCAAGGTCGGCCCCTGGCGGCCGCCAAAGCCGAACTGATTGCCAGCTTAGAGGACCTCGATCAGGTCCACCAGTTTCAGATCATCTTCTACAATGATCAGCCGACCGTCTTCAATCCGTTTCGACCACAGCCCCCGAGAATGTTATTTGGCGACTCGCAGACGAAACGGCTGGCCCAGAACTTCGTGCGCGGCATCATTGCGGCCGGCGGAACCAAGCACCTGGAGGCGTTGAAGCTGGCATTGGGCATGAGCCCGGATGTGATATTCTTCCTGACTGATGCGGATGAACCACAGCTGTCGCCCGCTGAACTCGAACAGATCCGGCAGCGGAACGGTCGCGTCGGAGCCACGATTAACACGATCCAGTTTGGTGCCGGACCGAACCAAGGCGGGATGAACTTCCTCATGCGACTGGCCAATATGAACGGAGGACAACACGTCTATGTGGACGTCACTGGCCTGCCGGCGCATTAACGGGGGGTGAGCGACGAGAGTTATCGAGGTAGGAGGTCGGGAACCGGTGGGTCCGCGCGACGCGGCAACCGCCGGTTGACCGCATGTTCGCGTCACCGGCGACGCTCGGTGCCGCCGTCGTTTCGCCAAGGAGTTCCCAGCAACGTGTATGCCGCAGGTCGGACTGATTGGATTCGTTTCCACTGGCAAGCGCACCGCCACGTTGCCCGGCTGCTCTGCTGGGCGCTGCTGATCGTGCACTCCGGCCTGGTGTGGGCGGAGGACACCGTGACCGTAACGCCTCGCCTGAACAGCGACGGCCTGCTGCGCCGCAAGGGGACCATCCTCGACTTCACCGGCACCGCCCTGACACTCCAGCTGCCTGGCGGCCGTGAGGAGCAGATCCCGACATCGCTCGTAATCGGGTACGAAACGCAACGGGTACCCGATCAGCAGACCGGTGACCAGTTATTCGCCGAGGGGCGATATGCCGATGCCGTAGTGAGCTACCGGCGCGCCGTCGACGTGGAGCAGCGGAAGTGGATGCGTCGCGAGATTCTGGCTCAGTTGGTACGTTGCTACAAGAATCTGCAGCAGTACGTGCGGGCTGGAGACACGTTTCTGTTGATCGTGCAGAGCGATCCCACGACGCAGTTGTTGGATGCCATCCCCCTCGCCTGGAAACCGGAGCAACCTGCGGCCGATCTGGCCCAGCGCGCGGAGCAGTGGCTGCAAGACCAGGACGTAGCCGCCGCTCGGCTGATGGGGGCCAGTTGGCAGCTGTTTACGTCCCACCGTGAGAGGGCTCTTGAGTCATTGAGTACTCTGAGCACGCATCCAGACCCGCGTATCGCGCTGTTAGCCGAAGCCCAACGATGGCGCGGCGAGATGGTCACCGCGACGTTGGAACAGGCACTGCGTTGGCAACAGCAGTTGCGGCGTCTCGATGATTCGCTGCAGGCGGGCCCCTGTTTCGTCCTGGGCCAGGCGCTGGCCCGGCACAACCGCAGCGAGGAGGCGGCGTTGGCCTTTCTGCGCACTGCCATCTTGCACAGCGTGGAAGCGGACTTGGCGGCCGAGTCGCTGTTTGCCGCGGGTGAACAGCTGGAAAAAATGGGGAACCGCGCAGGAGCCACGACGGTCTATCGGGAGCTGCTGCAGAAACACCCCAAACATGCGTTGGCACCGCTGGCCGAGCAACGGCTTTCCCGCATCGTGCCCCAGGCACCGAGGCCACCCACCAAATGAAACGCAAAAAAAGGAAGTACTTTTCCGACGTCTGGATACCCAGGCAGCCTTCCAAGCGGTACATTCGTGGGGTGAGCGATATCGACGGCGCATACCGCCTGACGCGGTCGTTGGTCTACCCTGTCGCCGGCTTACACGGGACTCTTTCCGGAGGTCTTTCATGACACGGTTTTGCAGCTTGGCTCTGCTGGTCAGCATGCTCGCGTGCTTGGCCGGCTGTGGCGCTTCCGATACTTTGGGCGATGCTCCCGGACAACAATTCCAAGGCGACACGGCTCAGGCCGTCGCGCCGGCAGCGGCACTGAAGGTCAGTGCCCAGGAGAAGCAGGCCATCGCGACTCTCCAGGAGCTCGGAGCCGTGTTGGATCTGGACGACACCGGCCATGTGCGGATCCTGGAATTGGGTGATTCCCAAGCAACTGACGACGATCTGAAACTGCTCAGCGCACTGCCGCACCTTGAATCGCTCGACATTACCGGCGGTGCGATCACTGCCGCGGGAATCGCCCACCTGAAAGGGCTCGTCGGACTGCAGCGTCTGTATCTGCACGACCTGCCGATCACCAGCGATACCCTGGCTTCCCTGGCCGATTTGACGAAGCTCGATGTGCTCTCGCTTCGTAACACGCAAGTGGACGACGAGGGACTTCAGCGGCTGAAGGCCTTGACCCGGCTGCGAGTCCTGAATCTCGCCAAAACCGGCATCTCCAACAAAACGCTTCAACACCTCCAGGGCTTCCGCGAACTGGATACGCTTGTTCTGGCCGAAACGAAGGCCACGGGCGGAGGGTTCGCATTTCTCCAGGTGTTGAAGAAACTCCGGGTATTGAATGTCAATAGCTGCCAGGACATTGAAGGCCACCTGATGGACCTGAGCGGTCTCACGGAACTGCGGATGCTCTACACGAAGGACTGCACCCTCTCGCAGGACGAGATTGACGAACTGACGGATCGCAATCCGAAGCTGGCGGTATTCGACAATTAGCGTGTCCGTCGGTAACATGCGCGCATGTTGGGAAAGAAATTCGAAATCCGAAGCACGAAATGCGAAATGGGAAAAATCCCAAACCAATGCAAATGACAGGAATAGGGGAGAAAGGGAGAAAGGGAGAAAGGGAAGAAGGGAAGAAGGGAAAACGGAGGACGCAGTGGCATGCTGCGGGTGAGAACCTGCTGGTTTTGCCGGCAGCGGAGGTTTCTGTTCTTGAGTTTTGGTTGTCGAATTTGTTTCGGTTTTCGCGTATTGGGATTTCGGATTTCCTGTTTGGTTGCGGCCGCCGGCCGCGCTGGGAAGAGACACGATCAGCCCCCTCGCCGGCATGCGAAAGTGCCGGTGCAAGGTATTCCGAGGAGCAACTTGCATGATTCCACTGCCACGCCCACGAACGTCGATCTGCCTGATCATTGGACTCTGGCTGAGTCTTCCTTGTTCGGCTCAGCAAGCCAGCGGCAAGGAAGCGGCGCAGAAGAAGGGACCGGACTGCGTGTTCGTGCCGACTCCCCATGATATCGTCGAGAAGATGCTCGACATGGCACAAGTGCGGAAAGACGACGTCGTATACGACCTGGGATGTGGTGACGGACGCATCGTCGTGCAGGCCGCCAAGAAGCGTGGCTGCAAAGGAGTGGGTTTCGAAATCGTCCCCGAGTTGGCTCAACAGGGCCGCGATAGCGCCAAGCAGAACAACGTCTCGCACCTGGTACAGATCAAGGAAGAAGACCTGTTCAAGGCCGATCTCAGCGCCGCCACCGTGTTGCCCGTCTATCTGCTCCCCGATATGCTCACCAAGCTCAAACCCAATCTCGAGAAGCTCAAGCCCGGCACGCGCATCATTTCACACGATTACCGCATCAAGGGAGTGAAGGCCGACAAGGAAGTCACGCTGACATCCAAGGAAACGGGTGCCGATCACATTCTCATTCTCTATACGCTCCCCTTTCAGGAAGAGGAATGATCCGTGTCGCAGGAGGGGTGGGCGAGTGACGGTCGCCGTCCACCCTGCGCGAATGAGAGACGCGGTAACGTGGCCCCGGGCGTCGCGCTGGGACAGCCTGGGCAGGGCGTGGCACTTATTTGGCACGACAGGAGTAGATTTTGAGAAGGACAGCCCCCACGTTGATCAGGCCTTGGATGGCTCACTGGTACATCCTGTTCGCGGTCCTGGCCGTCGGAATTCCGGAGGCCTGGGGTCAGACGACCGACGCTGCCACGATGCCGAGTAGCCCGGTCGAGACGGCTCCCGAAGGTTTCTTTGATATCGTGTTTTCGGGCGGCTGGACGGGCGTCTCGATCATGCTGTTGCTCTTCGCCTTGTCGATCACGGCCGTCTACCTGGTGATCGATCATTTGCTGACCATCCGCCGCAAGGAAATCATGCCGGAAGGGTTGAGCGACCAAGTGCGGCAGCTGCTCTCCGCCGGCCAATTGGTCGAAGCCGATCAAGCCTGCCGAGCGCGGCCGAGCTTTCTGTCGTTCGTGCTGCTCAACGGACTCTCCGAAGTCGAAGGTGGGTGGTCGGGCGTGGAGAAAGCGCTGGAAGATGCGACGGCCGAACAGTCGGCGAGGTTGTTTCGGAAGATCGAATACTTGTCGGTCATCGGTAACATTGCCCCCATGGTCGGCCTGCTGGGGACAGTCACCGGCATGATCATGGCTTTTCAGCGGGTGGCCATGACACAAGGTTCAGCGGGCGCGGCGGATCTGGCCGAAGGGATTTACCAGGCGCTGGTGACGACCGTGGGCGGCCTGTTGATTGCCATTCCGTCACTGGGTGCCTTTGCGATCTTTCGCAATCGCGTGGATCAGTTCGTGGCCGAGGCGGCGTACATGGCGCAGCATGCTTTCGCTCCGCTCAAGCGACGGCGCGGTCCCGCCAAAGGCCCGTCCAACCCTCCTCCTCCCCCGTCGCGCGAGGCTCGGTAATGCGTGTTCCGAGTAACTTGCGCAGCGGTACGCTCGGCTTCAACATGACCCCGATGATCGACGTGGTCTTCCAGTTGATCATTTTCTTCCTGGTATCGAGTCATCTGGCCAAGCAGGAAGTGCAGATGCAGCTACCGCTGCCGACAGCCCAGAGCGGCCAGGACAATATTGAAGAAGACGTACCGCGTCTGACCGTCAACGTGCTGGTGGACGGCACGCTCCTGCTCTCCGGGCGGCACATCCTGCCAGGCGAATTGGATACCCGGTTGCGCGACCGGCTGAAGGATGCCGGGCCGGGCCTGCAGGTACGTATCCGCGGCGACCGCCACACGCCTTACCGGTTCGTCGAACCGATTCTGCTGTCCTGCGCCCGGGTCGGCATCTGGGATGTCGCGTTCGCCGTGTATCGGCCGGAGGATGTCCGCTGATGCGCCGCCCGTCTCCCTACATCGATCGACGCGGCGACCTGGAGATCCAGATGACTCCGATGATCGATGTCGTCTTTCTCCTCCTCGTCTTCTTCCTGTGGAGCGCCAGCTTCCAGATCGTGGAACGTGTGCTGCCGAGCAACCTGAGTGAGGTGGTCGGATCCCGGCCGGAGAGCACGGACGAGCCGCCCCCGCCCCAAGAGGATTTCGACAAGGTCGTCATCCGCGTCCAGTGGGTCAATGACGGCCCCGCCTGGCGTATTAACGACATGGTGGCGGGAAATCTGCAGCAGGTGCGCAGTCGCTTACAGGCCATCGCCGGTATCAAGCGGGACGTTCCCGTCATTTTGCACCCCGATCCCGCCGTGCCGCTGGGCCATGTCATCGATCTCTACGATATCACGCGTCTGACCGGTTTCGAGCAAATCCAGTTTGCCGCTTCCGAGAATTTATGATGCAATGGAAAGTGAGATTGGCGGAAGGTGGACAGCCCAAGCGGCGAAAGACGTGACCGATGAAAGCAGCTGGCGTTTGCTCAATTCTCCTGATGCTGGCGACCGTTGGCGCCACGGACCCCGCGTGGGCGCAACCGGCCGAGCAGCGATTCTGCGACGGGTTGGTGGCCCGGCGGTTGTTCGATCTGGCCGAACTGCAGTGTCGCAATCGGCTGGCGGACGCGAATCTGTCGAGCGCGGAGCAAGTTGCCTGGACCGTGGAGTTGATTCGGATCTTGGGCCAGCACGCCTCCCACTGCCGCGCTGCCGAGCAGACAGCTCGCTGGCAGGCGGCCCACTCCATCGCCCAGGATTTCGTGGCCCGGTATCCGCAACATCCACGTCTTGTGCTCGTGCAAATCCAGGATGCCCTGACCTCCCTGGCGGCTGGTGAATTGGCTCGCATGGAGGCCGAAGTCGCCATCCTGCCCGACGAGGCACTCGTTCGTGCGCGGGACCAGGTTCGCACCGCCTCGCGCCAACTTGAATCACTGGATAAGCAGCTCACGGAACAGCTGGCTGGGGCCGCGGGATCTTCCCGGCCCGCCGACGCACTGGTGGCGGACGAGTTGTTTTCGCTGCAGAACAACGTCCGTTTCCAGCTGGCCCGCGCTTACCGCAATCAGGCGCTCTGCTATCCCCACGACAGCCACGACCGCCTGGCGGCTCTCTCCCTGGCCATCGAACAACTGAACGCCACCTTGACCCAGCTGCAGACGGGCGACGCCCTGACCTGGAAAGTCTATCTTGACCTGGCCGTCTGCTATCGCTTGCTCGGCAACCTTGAACAAGCTCAGCGCTCCCTCACCACGCCCCTCTCGGATGTCGCGTCCCCGGCAGTCCGGCTCGACGCGCGAGCCGAGCAGGCGCGAGTGATGATCGCGGCGGGGCATCCTGAGCAGGCACTGGATGAACTGGGGCCGGCCGCTCCGCGCCCCGATCTCTCGTCGCCGGAACTTGACTATGCTCGGCTGGAAGCCATGCTGGCGCTCTTCCAGGCCGCCCGCTCCCGCAAAGATGACACGCTGGCCGAGCAGTGGCAGAAGAAAGCGACGGCCACCGTCGACTTGATCGAGCAGAACCATGGCGACTATTGGGGCCATCGTGCCAACCTCGCACTGCTCGCCGTCTCGGCGACCGGCATCGGGAGCGGCAATGTGGAAATTCTCGCCCGCGCAGCCGACAAACTCTACCTGGAAGGACAACTCGACGAAGCCATCACGAAATACGAACAGGGAGCGACTCAAGCGAGGGCCACCAATGACCTCCCAATCGCGTTTGAACTCGACTACAAAGCGGCACTGATTCAGCAGAAACAACAGCATTATGGCGCGGCATCGCAGCGGCTGCGGAACCTGGCCGTGGAACGGCCGACACTTCCCCAATCACCGCAAACCCACCTCCTCGCGGCCTGGAACGCGGCTCAGGAAGTCCGCGTCGATGAACATGCCGCGAACCAGTACCTGGCATTGTTGCAGGAACATCTGGAACTCTGGCCGACAGGCGACACGACCAACACGGCACGCCAGTGGCTCGGCGGCTTGTTGGAAAGCCAGGGCCAATGGGAATCGGCGATTGACGCTTATCGCGGTATCACTTCGGATGCATTGCAGTTTCCAGCCGCCATCGCCGCCCTCGCACGGTGCTGGCAACAATGGCTGCAGCAACTGCGGCGGGACAACCAACCCACGCAGGCCATCTGCGACGCGGCGACCCAGTTCTTCGACCAACTGATTCTCGGCTCGGAACAGCGCTGGCCCGAACGCTGGAGCGAGGCGCAGCGAGTTGCGGCGGTGGCCGCCGCGCGACTGCGACTGGAGTTCGCTCGTGATTCCCTGGTGGATGCTCAGCGCGTGCTGCAGGCTGCCCTGGCAGCATCGCCGGAAGCGCCGGAGGCTTGGCGCGAAGAAGCTCAGACGCTACAGATCGTTGCCCTGGCCGGTCAGCCGGACCGGCAGCCCGAGGCGCAGAAGCTGCTGCGGGAACTCGGCTCGGGTTCAACCGATCGATTGCTCGAACTCATCCACAGCTTGTCCGCACTTGCGGAAACCGCTTCGCCCGCCGTGCAAGCTCAATTGGCCCAGCTGCAACTCGCCGCTCTCGACCAGCTCAAGTCTACCGGCGGTCAGCTGGAAGCACGCCAGCGTCTGCGCATGGAACAGGTGCGAGCCGGCGCATCGCGCGCGTCGGGCAAACAGGAGGCGGCCCTGCAACTGTTCCGGCAACTGGCGGCCGAACAACCTGCGAACGGCGCGATTCAGCTGCAACTCGCCGAGCTGATGCTCGAGTCGGATGACAAAGAAACCCTGTCGGCGGCTGTCAGGCAATGGCAAGTCGTGGCTGGCCGCGTGCGTCCCGGGACCGACGAGTGGTTCCGCGCCAGGTACTCGATCGCGTTGGCGCTCTTTAAGCGGAATCGCCCCGCGTCTGGCAAGGAACCGAGCGATCGCGCGGTAGCGGCCCAGCGACTGCAGTACCTGAAAGCTACCTCCAAGGTGGACGAAACCGAGTGGAAAGACAAGGTCGATGTACTGCTCCAACGCTGCACTGCCGGCTGAATCGCCGCGACACAGACCGATGCCGATCCCCAACTCTTACTCTTACTCCTAACGCGGCCCGCGGCCGCAACCAAAACGGGAAATCCGAAATCCCAATATCGAAATCCCAAACAAATTCGAAATCCAAAGTTCGAAATCCAAAACCTCCGCTGCCGGCAAAACGGCCGCGGGCGGGCCCCCAGCAGATTCTCACCAGCAGCATGCCATTGCGTCCTCCGTTTTCCCTTCCTCCCTTCCTCCCTTCCTCCCTTCCTCCCTTCCTCCCTTCCTCCCACTTTTCTGTGCTTCGAATTTCGGATTTTGTTCCAAACATGCGCGCACCGTGCGCATGTTTGAAATCCGAAATCCGAAGCAGCAAATCCCAAACAAATTCGAATGACAGAAATACTCATGACCAAAACGGGCCAGGACGGAGGACGGAACCTCCCATAGCATTCCCGGTGGTGGGAATCTGTTTGTGGCGCATGACTGTGGTTTTGTCGGCAGCGAAGGTTTTCATCTGGGGATTTCGAATTTGTTTGAGATTTCGAATTTAGGATTTCGGATTTCCTGATTGGTGGCGGCCGCGGGCCGCGTTCGGAGTCATAGTAAGAGTAAGACGTCAGCCCCGCCCCTTCCTCCCTTCCTCCCTTCCTCCCTTCCTCCCTTCCTCCCTTCCTCCCTTCCTCCGTTGGATTGCGGCGGCATGCCGCGCTAGTTGACCGTCGTTTGTGGCCGGCGGTATGCTAAGAGGCGTGTCGCGTGGCGACTTACCCCGAAATCCTGCTTCTGTGTAGCCGCTTGCTTTCCCACTTGCCAAGATAAGGTGACCAGCATGCTCCCATCAGCCCACCCGAATTGCACCCACAAGAAGACGCGCCGCCGTTTCCTGAAAGACTCCGCCGCCCTGGCCGCGGGGGCTGCCCTGGGAACGCTGGCGCTGCAGCGCAGCGTCCACGCCGCCGGGGAGGGCACCATAAAGATCGGCATGATCGGTTCCGGTGGCCGCTGTGCCGGCGCCGCCACGGAGAGCATGCAGGCTTCTCCCGACGTGAAATTGGTGGCCATGTGCGACTTGTTCGAAAACCGCGTACGCGGTAAGCGCGATATCCTGAAGCAATCGTTGCCCGATCAGGTGCTGGTGGATGACGATCACTGCTTCGTCGGGTTTGACGGATACCAGAAGGTCATCGAAGCCGCCGATGTCGTACTGATTGCCTGTGCCTCCAAGTTCCATCCCCTGTATGCCGAAGCCGCCATCAAGGCCGGCAAGCATGTGTTCGTCGAGAAACCGCACGGCATCGATCCGGTCGGTGTTCGCCAGATGGCCTCGGCTTGCGCCCTGGCCAAACAGAAGGGACTCAGTCTGCTGTCTGGTTTGCAGAGCCGATTCGATAAGGGCTACCAAGAGACGGTCCAGCGAATTCACGATGGAATGATTGGCGACGTGGTGGCGATGCAGTCGATGTTCCTCCGCGGTCCGTATCAGTTGGAGCATCGCCCGGAGGGAATCAGTGAAGTGCAATACCAGTATTACAACTGGTATCACTTCAAGTGGCTGTCGGGCGACGACGTGCCGCAGTCCCTGGTACACAATGTGGACCGCATGCGTTGGATCATGAAAGAGGCGACGCCGAAGTGGGCCTTTGGACTCGCCGGCCGCTCCGGTTCCTTCGGCGACGAGTACGGCGACATGTTCGATCACGACACGGTCGTTTACGAATTCGAATCGGGAGCGCGTTTGTACGCCCTCTGTCGCACCACGTACAACTGCTACAACAACGGTGGCGACATCATCATGGGAAGCAAAGGCACCTGCTATCTGGATCGCTACCAGATCCGGGGCGAAACGAACTGGAAATTCCGCGAGGAGGAGCGCAACAATCCCTACGCGGCCGAACAGGCAGCGTTGGTCGAGGCCGTCAAAAAGAACGAACCGATCAACAGCGGCTTTCACATGGTCGACTCGACCATGACCACAGTCATGGGACAGATGACGTGTTATACAGGCCAGCCGATCGAGTACGAAGAAGCGTACAAGTCGGACCTCCTGTACCTCCCCGCTCCGCAAGATGCCAGTTTCGACATCGAGCCGCCCACGACGCCCGATCCGACAGGCAATTACCGGCTGCCGATGCCTGGCACCACGACCATGAAGGAATTGGCGACCTGGGCGAAACAGAGTTGATCGCACGACGCGCCGGCGTCGAGCGACGGAGGAATTGTGCGTGTGGCTGCGGCGCACTGCCGCAGCCACTGCTGCTGGTGAATCCTCTTGGGAGCGTGGAAGCCATGAGCCGCTGGAGAATCGCCGGGGTCAATTTCGACCACTTCCACATGGGGGACAATCTTCGCTGTGCATTCAACCACCCGGACTGCGAAATAGTGGGACTGTGCGACGAGCAGCCGCAGCGCATGGCGGATGCCGTCCGGCATTTCAAGGTGCCAGACGACCGTGTCTTCTCCGACTATCGCCAGTGTCTGGAATCCACGCGACCGGACATTGTGATCCTCTGCCCAGCCGCTGCGCGGCACGGGCAGTGGGCATGCCAAGTGGCGCCGCTGGACGTCCACCTGATCATCGAAAAACCGTTCGCCGCCACACTTGACGAAGCGGATGCGATGATTGCCGCGATGGCCAAGACCGGCCGGCGGATGGTAATCAACTGGCCGCTGGCCTGGTATCCTTCGCATCGCACCACCAAGCGGCTGATCGACCAAGGAGCCATCGGCGAGATCATTGAAGTGCATTTCTACGACGGCAATCGCGGACCTCTCTGGCACACCGCCGATAAACTCGAAAAAACAGCCGCGCAGGTGGCCGCCGAAAAACCCTCCAGCTGGTTCTATAAACGCCAGCATGGTGGCGGTTCGCTGCTGGATTACCTCGGCTATGGCACCACGTTGGGAACCTGGTTTCTCGACGGCGCGAAACCCTTGGAAGTCACCGCGGTGGTCGATCAGCCAACCGGCCTGGAGGTGGACGAACACGCCGTCGTCGTCGCACGCTATGCCACGGGGCTGTCGAAATTCGAAACGCGGTGGGGGACCTTTACCGATCCCTGGACCCACCAACCGCAGCCCAAGTGCGGGTTCGTGGTGGTCGGGACCGCGGGCACGATCAGCAGCTACGATTACGATTCAACCGTCCGCCTGCAGGATGCCAAGTGTCCGGCAGGCCAGGATCTCCCCGTCGATGTACTCCTCCCCGAGGTCCAGAACCCGGTCGCCTACCTGATCCATTGCCTGGAGAACCAACGCCCAATCGAAGGCCCCGCCTCCATCGAGATCTCGCGCATCGGCCAGCAGATCGTCGATACCGCCTTTCAGAGCGCACAAGAAAAAAGAACCCTCCCGCTGGTGGATTGACCACCGAGGGCGGACCAGTTGGCGATTCACTCTGGAGCAGTCCGCGCACCACGTCCGGCGCCCGCCACCAGACAGGAAATCCGCAATCCCAATATCGAACACCAACACAAATACGAAATCCAAACCTCAAGACTCAAGAAAAACACCTCCGCTGCCGGCCAACCCACCGGCAGATTCTCACCAGGCAGCCTGCTACCGCGCCTCCCTTCCTCCCTTCCTCCCTTCCTCCCTTCCTCCTGTCGAGCGAGTTCGTTTGGAATGTAGTGCTTTGGCTTTCGGACTTCCGACACGCACGCACCGCGTGCATTCTCCCTGCCTCAACCCGAGGCGAACTCAGCGGTCTCGCTGATCGGGTACGAAGCGCAAGGCGTACAGATCGGCGTCGCACATGACGAAGCGCAGCCGCACGGGCCTGCCGGCGAGAGCTTTCACATCCGCACCACTCTGCCACGACACGATCCGCTCCAACTCGTTGCCAATCTGCTCGCGACATTCACCGAGCGAATAGCCTGGCATCGGTTGACCTTGCTCGTCCATAATCTCCACCCGCAGGCTCCCGGCCGCGGAGGTCGCGAAATTAATGGCCAGCTGTCGGCCGTCGAAGACAATCGGCTTCGTGACGAACTCCCCTCCCTCGTATTCCGCTCGCACGGACGCGAATCCATCCAGTCGCAATGAGTAGCGGCGCAAGTGGGCAGTGGGCTGCGCGTAATCCTGGTTCACGTACACCGACATTTCAGTGTCACTCGTCTGCACAACATTCAGCGCCGGGTAGTTGGTGCGGGAGACCCAGTTATGCGGGCCGATCCCCGGCCGGATGAATCCGCTCAGCAGATCCCGATCGTATATCTCCCCTCCTCGCGAGGTCATGAAAATCGCATCCGAAGTATCGCGAAAATACGCGGGATTGACGTTGATCGTGCGAGCTTCGTCGTCGGTCAGCACCTGCCGGCCGGGCATGAAGCGGGCCGCAATCGCGACGTAGATGTGCGGAGCGCGGACATAGGGATGTGTCTGGTTCGTATAGAGATGCTCGACGGGCGCGTCGCCGCCATGGTGGCGGTACTGCATCAAGACAGACTGGTCCCAGTGCAGGAAATCATCGCTGGTGGTACGGCAGATCCGCCGGATTCCGTCTTGAAAGACGCGGAAGTAGCAGAGATATTTCCCTTCGGCTTCCGACCAGAATGCGAGGTTCTGGGAATCGAACATGTAGGGGAAGGGGACCATCTCCTTGGTCAGCACAGGAGTCTCCTGCAAGCGTCCCCAATGGATGCCGTCTGGCGAAGTGTAGGCAATCAACCCACTCTCCATCGTGCCCCCCAGCGCCTTATACCGCTGTCGCTCGTCCACACCCGATCGGCCGTCGATCAGCGGGGAAAAATTGTGCGTGGTCGGAGCGGCATTGGCCAGGATCACATTGTTGCGCGTCGTACCGTGCACTTCGAACAGACCAAGCTCCGGTTTCGTGAAATGCATGCCGTCCTGTGATTCGGCATAACAGTACACCTCGTTCGCGCTGCCGTCCTGGCCTGCTTCGGGTAACCCCCGATAGTAGACCTGAAATTTGTTGCCGGCGTGCAATATGGTACAGTATCCGCAGAAGGCTCCTTCCCACGGCTGATCGAACTTCAAGACGACTCCTTCGTCGCGCGGCCTGTTGAGCGTCAGACGAACGTTGTCCATTCTGTCGATCAGAAAATGGTCCACGAACAATTCGCGGCGACTGTCGATAGAGAGGGGAGCCGACTGATCGGCCGCCGCGCATGAAGACGCGATGAGACATCCAAGCAATACGACTGCTCCACGCTGTTTTGTCGCGAGCATGACGGTCATCTCCTGTCATAGTTTCCGCGCCTGAGATACGCGGCGTGCGGGCAACTGGCACACGATCACATCACGACCGATCGGTCTTAAGAGCCCCGCACACTCGGTTTGTCGGCGGCTGGAAAGTCGTCGGGCACCTTCTGCGTGACTTTGCCCGTGGCCGCCCACTCCGCTCCCCGTGCGTACGTGACGATAAAGGCCACGCTCTTGAGTTGCTCGGCGCCGTGGCCCAACGCGGTGTGGAACACCCGTCCCTGGCCGAACGCAATGGCCATCAGCATGGGTTCGTCGCGCCCCGAGCCGCCTTGTTCCTGGGCGGAAAAGGACGTGGCCAATACCGTGACGTTTTCGGCCGGTCCGCGCAGTCCGTGGTACAGTTCGTCCTTGCTGTGCCTGAACTCGGCGGGGAGTCCCTGGGTGACCGGATGATCCGGGTCGCGCACCACGAGGGTAAATTCGTGCTGTGGCCCGTGATTGCCACCGGGTCCCGGAGAGAGATCGCGGACGATTTGGCCGTCCTGCCAGTAGAGGTACGGCCCGCTCTTCTCATCGCGACCGTGCCAGCCACCCACACCAATCATCTGGTTGAATTCCTTCCAATCGGGAAAGGCATTGTCGGCCGCGTGATAGATGACCAGGCCGCCCCCGCCACGCACGTAGTCCACCAGGGCCTTTCGCGCCGCTGCCGACCATTGCACGTCCGGTGTCCAATCGGTTTCATCGTAGTTCATGACCACCACATCGTAATCGGAGAAGGGGGGGAGAAAATCACTCAGCGATTTCCCCGGCTCAGGCGCCGTGGCCATCTCCACGCGAAACAGTCCTGTCTCTTCCAGGTGTTTTTTCAGCAGCGGCGACGTGGCTTTGTAGTCGTGCCATTTGTTCATGCGTCCATCCACAATCAGCGCACGCAAGTGCGTTTGCGCCGTGGCAGTCGAGACAAGGAGGACAGAACCCAAAACGGTAAACAGAAACACGCGTCGTGTCATGATTTCATTCCTGGTATAAGTGGTCGCAGTTGTGGGGTGTGCCCAGCTCGTCGCAGTCCATATCTCGTCCGCCGGAATCTCCACGGCGAGCGCCGGCACACCAGATCGAGGTCCGAACGTGGTCCAATGCTCTGCTCTCCCCTGCTCCGTGATTGTAGGGGTTTTCGGCTCGGCCTGGAACAATGCCGACCGACGGTTGATGCCGAAACATGGCAGATGATCACTCGCGTCTTTGCGGCTCCGTGCCGCCGTCGTTTCGCGGCAGCGTCGGGGGCTCGTCGTCACGTGGCATCCCGCGGCGGATGCATCGAATCGAGCTGCCATCCCCCCCGTCTCGTAGCAAACGGCGGGGGCCATCTGGTATCCTGATAAGGCGTGGCAGGCCAGGGTCCGCCCCGGTCCTGCCCAAGTCACTGGTCTGCCCCAACCCGCATGAAAAGGAGCTTACCGCCATGTACACCTTCGTGCGTTTCGCAATGCTCGGACTCTGCCTTGGCTGCCCGTGGGGCAATTCCGCTCGCGGCGACGACTGGCCGCAGTGGTTGGGGGCGCAGCGCGACAGCGTCTGGCGCGAGTCGGGAATCGTGGCGGAATTCCCGCCGACAGGCCCCCAGTTCCTGTGGCGCCAGGAAGTCGGTGTGGGGTTTGCCGGACCATCGGTCGCTCAGGGACGCGTCTTTGTGGCTGACTTTCTGACCGGCGACATTCCTTACCCCTCAGCCAGTCGCCGCGACAAACTGCCCGGCACCGAACGGTTACTCTGCCTGGCGGCGGACAGTGGCCAGGTGCTCTGGAAACATGAATACGCCTGCACCTACAATCTCTCCTATCCCTTTGGCCCCCGCGCGACACCCACGGTGGATGGGGATCGAGTCTACCTGCTGGGAGCGGAAGGCAGACTGACTTGCCTGCGCGTCGAAGACGGTTCGGTCGTCTGGTTCAAGGAACTGACGCAGGAATACCACCTTGACACGCCGCTGTGGGGCTTTGCCGGTCATCCGCTTGTCGATGGCGAAAAACTGATCTGTCTTGTCGGCGGAGAAGGGAGCGTCGCTGTCGCATTCGACAAGCAGTCGGGCCGGGAACTGTGGCGAGCATTATCGGTGCGCGAACCGGGCTATTGCCCCCCCACGATCATCGATGCCGGAGGGACTCGACAATTGCTGATCTGGCACACCCAGTCGCTCAATAGCTTGAACCCGGAAACGGGCGAACTGTATTGGAGCGAGCCGTTGGAGCCCAGCTACGACATGGCGATCGCCACGCCACGGCAAAGTGGTCGGTACCTCTTCGTCGGTGGAATTGTCCTCCGGTCCCTGATGCTCCAGTTGGGGGCTGACGAGCCTTCGGCGGAAGTCGTCTGGACGGGGCAGAAAGATCGCGGGATTTCGCCCGCGTTCGTTACGCCCTTCCTGGAAGAAGGTCACATGTATGGTGTCGACATGGCCGGTGAACTCCGCTGCGTCGAGCTGCAAACCGGCAAACAACTCTGGTCCACCTATGATGCGACTACCGGTGCGCGCCGCACCAACTATGCCTCAGCCTTCCTGGTGAAACAGGGCGATCGCTTCTTTCTCTTTAACGAGCGAGGCGAACTGATCATCGCGCGATTGAATCCTCAGGGGTACGAGGAAATCAGCCGCGCGAAGATCCTGGAGCCCTTGAGCAAGAGCGAAGGACGCGAGGTGCTGTGGAGCCATCCGGCCTACGCTCAGCAGTGCATCTTCGCTCGCAACGACAGGCAGATCGTCTGTTACAAGCTGGCTGCGGAATGATCCCCCTACGTCGCACGGACTACTGGCCCTCAACCGGCTGCAAGGCGATCCAAGCCTTATTCAGATAGCTGCATTCGCAGCCGGAAGTGGCATCGGGCAACAGGACGAGACCGCCAGCCGGCAGGGCGTTGATCCAGCAGCCGGGGCGAATGCCGCCGTAGTCCACCGTTTCCCGAGCGCCGGCGAGGTCGTAATAACCGAGCGTCGCCGAGCGGAAGAGCAGCATATCGCGCGAACTGGCCAAGATCCCGCAGCCATAAGATCGCTTGAACTGAAACGGTACGCCCTGGCCAGTCAGCAGGTCCCATGCGCCGCCTTGTGTGTAAATCGTACGGTCGTTCAAGGTGGGACGTGACTCGTACTTCGCCTGGATATCCCACAGCCGCTCGCCCGTATCGGCACGCAAGCCAGCCATGCGGCCCCCAAGTTCCGAATCGAGTTGAAAACGTGTGGATTGGTAGCTCATCAGGACAACATTGTGCGCAGTGCTCACCGCCAGCATTGTGCCAAAGATATCCTGGTCATTCTGCCAGATCAGATTTCCCGTGCGCGCATCGAGCGCCACGATCTTGCCGGTTGGGTGTTCCTTGGACGTCGGATTCTTCTCTCGATCGAAAAGTGCCAGGGGGCGATCGATCAGAAATACCATGCCGTTGGCCACGGCGATCGCATTGTGTCGAATTGATTCCTTGGCATCGTACCGCCACAACAAATCCCCCGATTGTGCATCGATCGCGAAGAAAGTCTTCGATTCCGTCAACTGTTTCGTCATGTCACCGCCCCGATTCAGATAGCGGAACGTCACAATATGCTCGGCATTGGCCGTCGAGCCGAACAGCACTCCGTCAGCCCAGGCAATATATCCCCAACTCTCAGGTTTCCCATCCGCTGTCACCGGCGTGACGTATTCGCTGGTCAACGTTCCGCTGGTCAACTGCAGTCGTAGACAGCGTGAACCGTCACGGACGTAAACACTGTCGCCTCCCACACAAAAATTACTGCCAGTCCCTGCCACTCCCATCAGCTCGTCACCGTCATAGGCCTTCAGCACGTCTGGAATGTCGTAGCGCCACAACTCGCGACCGTTGTAGGCGTCCACGGCCACCAGGCCATTCATGCCTTCATGCAGCAGTCTCCCGTCGAGGTACAGCGGCGAAGGGGCACGACCATGTCGCGATGGAATCGCGAAATCGAGGTCGCGATACCAGAGCATGCTCAATTGCCCGTTGATCAACGAATCGCTGCTATTGACCGTGTTGGCCGGGTCCGCGTATTGATGTGTCCAACTCCCGCTCCCCTCCAGTGCCCCGCGCACGGTCACCTGCCAGGTTCCCTGTCGGGTCAGGCAGAGGATCCCTCCACAAGGACGCTGCAATCGCCTGGCCTCGTCAAGAATCGGATCGCTGATATCCTGATCCAATGCCCGGCCGGACACGATGAGATCAGCGAAGTAGGGGGGAAGGCCCGTATCCGTCAGCTCACGTTGCAGCACCATGACGCGACTACCGTAGAGTCCTTCGGCGGCGAGTCGCGTGCGAGCCGACCGCACGTTATCGGCATCCGGATCAATGGCCACGATCTGCAACTGGGTTCGCTTCGCCAACTCACTCGCGAGCGCGCCGTCGCCGCAGCCGAGGTCGAGGCAATAGCCTTGGGTAACGCCTGTCCGCTGGATGATCTCTTCGGCCGAACCGGCTCGCTCCACACCACCGGGGGCACTCGGACGAGTGGCGGCCACCGGCGGGGCTGTCTCCCGCGGAGGGAGTTGAGCAGCGAAGCAGTGAATCGTTCCCCGATCGGTACTCACAAGGAGTCTCTGCCGCGCCACCGCCAATCCGTATGCCACACCATCGACGTCAGCCTGCCAGACCATCTTCCTGGCCGCAGTATCGAACAGAGTGACTCGATTGCGACCTCCCATGACGATCTGACTACCGGCCGAAATGACCGCCGTGCACTCCGCGTGTGCCTCGTGCTTCCAGAGTGGTACGAGGGATCGGACTTTCTCAGGTTCCCCCTTGCGATCAGGCTTTTCCTCTTCCTGCCAACAGTACTCGGCGACTTCGTTGCCAAAGCAGCGTACAAGGCCCGTTGCCGTCGCCGCCAATTCGCCCCCACCTAACTTGGCTAACTGGTGCCCTGCCTGCACGTCATAGCCAATACCACCATTGAAAAAGGTATCGCCGATCACCATGACCAGGGACTCGCCGTTGTGACCGTATTTCTGCAGGTGAAAATACTCCAACTTCCCCGTTCGCCGATCAAACGAAGCGGGAACGGCCCGCCCGGTCGGCACAAACAAACGGTCACCCGAAACAACCAGATACCCTTGAGCCGCCACGCCACTCTTGGCTTCCGCGGTCGGATGTGGTTGAGGCATGTAGATCGAGCCCGAATCGACGTTCTGCCAAATGACGTCTCCCGTGTTGGCATCGACCGCATACACGTAGATTCCTTCGGAAGGCCAGATGCCGGCGGCGAAGTAGACAATCGCGTCGGCCACGACCGGTCCACCACGCAACGGCCATCGCGAGATCATCTGCTGGTTGCCCAGTACCGTCTGGTGCGTCGGTCCACCGCGACGCTTCCACAGCAATGCTCCGTCGGCCAATCCCAGTGCATAAAGATACCCGTCGTCACTGCCAACGAACGCTCGATCTTGCCACAACACGGGCGCAAATCGAATCGGTCCCTCCGTCCAGTAAGTCCAGACCACTTCGCCATTGAGCGCATTGAGACAGGTAACCGTCCCGTCAACCGAACTGCCGAATACGACTTGCTCACCCTGAGCAACCACTTGCGTCGCACGATCAAACTGCATGCGACGACTCCCGGGCCAGGCCGGCTGCGGCGCGTGCGGCGCAGTGTACGTCCAGGCCCTTACCAGCGATTCGCTCAACCCCAGAGACTCCTCGGTACGAGCTCCCCGGGCCGCGTCGGCTCGGTACGTCGGCCAGTCCCCGGCCCGCGCGTCGAGGGCCACTCCCCAGGATATGCCCAGGAGCAGGACGGCCGCGAGCAGTGGCTGAAGAGCCCGCTGTGACCACGGGCGGCAGACCGATCGCCGTGACGGGAAGCTGACCGAATCCGCGCGAACCGTCAGGATGTCCTCCGGGAACACGATCGACTCTGTGGGCCGTGTTTCGATCATCGCGAAATCGCTCCAGTTAAGCGGAAAGGGCGTCGAGCAGCGGAGGCAGCCGGTACACATCATACCAGACTGCCAGGGCAGACTGCGGCGAGTCCCGCCCGGGTCGATGCAAATGGCACCCCAACGGGCCATTTCCCCCTAGATTGTACTCGAATTACGCGAGATTCTCGCGAAGACTCTGTTTAGAATGGATGCTTGTCCCGATTGGCCCGAATCGATTGGCCGGCCGCCAATCCTCGGATCGCTCACCGGCCCCCTCGCGGGGACCGCGACTTGCGTGGCGAAGCGTGAGCAGACCTGTCTTGTCCATTTCACCTTCGGTTGGCTCAGAGGTGCCAGGCATGAACTCGGTTAACAACGCGGCAATCATATGCGGATACTTACTGCTTGGATCGATCGTGCACATCGCGGTGTCCCCGAGAGGACTGGCCCAAGAACAAGCAGCACCAGAACAAGCAGCACCAGAACAAGCAGCCCCAGAACAAGCAGCCCCAGAACAAGCAGCACCAGAACAAGCAGCACCAGAACAAGCAGCACCGGAGCAAGCAGCACCGGAGCAAGCAGCACCGGAGCAGGCAGCCGCAGCCACTCCCCCCCCCGCGCCGGAGGTGACACAACCGGCGGCACAACAGTCCGCGAACGACGTGGAGCAGAAGAGCCAACTGGTTGACCAGCTGTTGCAGCGCGTGGAGGCTCTGTCACAGGAAGTCCGCTCGTTGCGGCAGCGTCTGGATCCGGAACTCTACAACTTCACCGATCCCCAGGATCGTCTGGCGTGGTACGACAAGCACGTAGCCATGCAGGAGTCGTCCAGATTCAAGGACCTCAAGTGGCAGTTCCTGGGCCCGACGAACATCAGCGGTCGTGTCACGGACGTGGCTGTTCCGACTCCGCGGGGAAAGACCTATTCAATCTACGTGGCGACGGCCTCCGGCGGCGTCTGGAAGACCGACAACGAGGGTACGACATGGAGGGCCGTTTTTCAGCACGGCCCATCCACTTCGATTGGTGACGTCACGGTGGCGCCATCAGACGAGAACGTCGTCTGGGTGGGACTGGGAGAAGCGAACATTTTCCGCAGTTCGATGGCGGGTGCCGGAGTCTTCAAGTCGACCGATGCCGGCAAGACGTGGACGCACATGGGGCTGGCCGGTACACATACCATTCCTCGCATTGTGATCCATCCCACCAACCCGGAGATTGTCTATGTAGCCTCCTCGGGTCACGAATGGACATTTGATGAGAACCGCGGAGTTTACAAGTCGACGGACGGCGGCCAGACGTGGGAGAAGGTCCTGTATATCGATGATCAGACCGGCGCCATCGACCTGGTCATGGATCCCGCGGACCCCAATACCCTCTATGCCGCCACGTGGCAACGTCTGCGCAAGCGTTGGAATGATCCCCGCAACGAGTCGCATTATGCGGGGAGCGGCATCTACAGGTCGACCGACGCGGGCGGAAGTTGGCAGCCGATCAATGAGGGGCTTCCTCCGGCCGGGCACCGAGGGCGTATTGGCATCGATCTCTGTCGCTCCAAGCCGAATGTCCTTTATGCCTTCGTCGACAACTATCAACCGGATGCCTCATTACGGGGTGAACAGGACTCTTACGGCCGCATGCGTCGCGGCGGCATCTTGGGTGCCGAAGTGTACCGCTCGGACGACCGGGGCCATTCGTGGACCAAAGTCAGCCGGTCGAACCGCTATATGCGTTCGCTGTCCGCCACGTACGGCTGGGTCTTCGGACAGATTCGAGTGGACCCCAACGACGAGAACACGATCTACGTGATGGGCATTTCACTGAATGTCTCGCGCGACGGAGGAAAGACCTTTTCGCGACTCGGGCGGATGCACGGGGACCATCATGCGCTGTTTATCGATCCGGACAATTCCCACTACCTGGTGAACGGCAACGACGGAGGATCCGTGCTGTCCTACGACGGCGGGAAGAACTGGCGCAGCTTCACCGATCAGATTCCGGCGGTACAGTTCTTCAACATAGGCTGCGATATGGACACTCCCTTTCGCGTCTATGGTTCCATCCAGGATCATGGCAGCTACCGCGGCGAGGTGCGTCTGAGCGACGGCCGCGACAAAATCCCTGCCGTCGAGTTTGAGCGGGCGCCCGGCTGGGAAGGATCGAGCCACGCGGTCGACCCCACCGATCCGAACACGGTCTATGCCGCGGGATTCTACGGCAGTATCTACCGCCAAGATATGGCGACAAGCAATCGCGCGAACATCGCGCCGCGGGTCGCCGACAACCAACAGCCGCTCCGCGGACAATGGATCGCACCTTTTGTCCTCTCGCCGCATAACCCGCGAATACTCTACCACGGCATGAACTTCCTGTTCCGCTCCTGGGATCGCGGAGACAAATTCGAGAAGATCAGCCCGGACCTCTCCTACAACGATCCCGGCAAGATGGGTGATATCCCCTACCAGACAATCTTCACGATCTCGGAATCACCATTCGAACTGGGGGTGATTTATGTCGGCACGGACGACGGGAAGGTCCACCTGACTCGAGACGGTGGAAAGAGCTGGAACGAAATCATGTACGGCATCGCGCCTCATCGATGGATCTCGAGAATCGTGGCATCACAGTACGATAAGGGGACCGTGTTCATGTCGCAAAACGGCAAACGACATGACGACTTCACGCCATACCTGTGGAAGTCAACCGATTACGGTACAACCTGGCTCAGTATCGTCGCCAATATTCCCAGTGGTCCGATTAACGTCATTCGCGAAGATCCCAAGAACCCGAAAGTGCTCTACGTCGGTACCGATCTGGGGGTCTACGTGTCCGTGGATGGCGGAGCAACGTGGGACGTCTTGGCCAATGAACTGCCGACCACCTTCGTGCACGACCTGATTGTCCATCCGCGCGATGATATCATGGTCATTGCCACGCACGGCCGCGGTATGTTCGCCCTGGACGTGCGCCCGATCCAGGAATTCGGCAAGCCCCTGGAAGTTGGCAAACCAGAAGTTGGCAAACCAGAAGTTGGCAAACCAGAAGTCAGCAAAGAAGAAGCTCAGCCAGAGGAAGCCAAGAAGGAAGAAAAGGCCGCGGACCCGCCAGCCGACGCCCAGGAGGAGGAAGGGGATGAGGACATGGGTGTCGAGTGACGCGGCGCCGGAAACCGGGTAGAATCACCCTAGCGCGGCCGGCGGCCGCAACCAAACAGGAAACCCGAAATCCCAATATCGAACACGTCAACAAATTCGAAACCAAAAATCAAAAATCCAAGAACCTCCGCTGCCGGCAAAACCACAGTCATGGGTTACAAGCAGATTCTCACCGTGTGGCATGCTACTGCGTCCTCCGTTTTCCCTTTCTCCCTTCCTCCCTTTTTCTGTCATTCGAATTTGTTCGGGATTTTGTATTTCGCATTTCGGGTTTTGCCATGCGCTCGGCTGGCAAGTGCTGAGCAACCAGGAGGGTAGTCACCATGGACCGTTCGTACCGATACATCGTGGTACTGACGTTGATCGTTGCCACCTTGCCCTGCGGGCCGTCCGTTACGTCGGCCACGGCGGCCCAGCCCGCATCGCCGAACATCCTCTTTGCGATTGCCGACGACTGGAGTTGGGCGCATGCCGGCGCCTACGGCGACCCCGTTGTGGATACTCCGACGTTCGACCGACTGGCTCGCGAGGGCGTGCTCTTTACGCACGCCTTCGTTTCCTCTCCCTCCTGTACACCTTCGCGGGGAGCGATTCTGACGGGCCAATGGCACTGGCGGCTCCGCGGAGCGGGTAATTTATGGAGCGTATTTCCGGATGATATCGTCACCTATCCCGAACTACTCCGGCGCGACGGCTACGAAACGGGCGTGCTGGGAAAGGGCTGGGGACCCGGTCGCACCGAGACCGAGCGGCGAGAATTGGAAGGAAAACGCTATCCTACGTTCCAGGCGTTTCTGCAGAACCGGAAAGAAGGCCAGCCGTTCTGCTTCTGGCTTGGCGGACTGGACCCACACCGTCCTTATGAACTGGACAGCGGCAAGGGGGCGGGCATCGACGTGGACAAGATCGAGCCGTTCGCCTGCCTGCCCGACGCGCCGGTCGTGCGCAGCGATATCGCCGATTACTATTTCGAAGTGCAACGATTCGACAAGCTTGTCGGCGAGGCGGTCAAGGCGTTGGAGGCAATTGGCGAGCTGGACAAAACGTTGATCGTCATGACCAGCGATAACGGGATGCCCTTTCCACGCTGCAAGTCCAACTTGTATGACTCGGGTACCCGCATGCCGTTGGCCATCCGATGGGGAGCGCGAGTCAAGGGTGGTCGTGTGATCGACGATTTCGTCAGTTTCACCGACTTCGCGCCGACGTTCCTGGAGGCGGCCGGCGTCCAGATTCCCGGCAGTACGACCGGCCGCAGCCTGCTGGGAATCCTGACGAGCGACGGTGTTGGCCAGGTCGACCCAGCTCGCACCTGCACGCTCACCGGCAAAGAACGACACTGCCCTGCCCAGGAAGCACCCAACATGGGCGGCTATCCTTGCCGAGCACTGCGTACGAGTGAGTATCTCTACATCCGCAACTTCGCTCCCGACCGCTGGCCCGCCGGGACTCCTCACTGGCAACGGGCGGCGTATCCCGGAGCGTGGTTCGGGGACTGCGACAACGGCCCCACCAAGACCTATATGGTCGACAACAAGGACCTGAACGCCGCCCACCGGCGCCTCTACGACCTGGCATTCGGCAAGCGTGGAGCCGAGGAACTCTATGACCTCCGGCAGGATCCCAATCAGCTTCATAACGTGATTGACGATCCCGCCCATGCCGCGGTTCGCGCACAACTCGCCGCGCGATTGACCCAATTGCTCCGGGACACGGCCGACCCGCGCGTGGTGGGAAATGGCGAGCAGTTTGACGAGTATCCGTATCTGGGGGGTGCGCCGCTGAGTCCGGAATTCGAACAGGCGAACCAGCGGCCGGTGAGCAACAAGAAGTAGGGACCGTGTAGGGAGGGTCGAACCGTGTCCAAGAAGGAAAAGAACAAAGAGAAAGACCTAGACGAAGACGAAGACCAAGACCAAGAGCGGCCCGGAGAAAACGCGGCCGACGCCGCGATGGCTCCGCTGGGCACTGCCGATCACAAAATACCCAGCAAGACCGTCAGCCGGCGGAATTACGAGCGTATTCTCGGGCATCTGCATGTCGAACTGGTGAAACTGCAGCATTGGATCGTCCATCAGCAGATGAAGGTAATGATCCTGTTCGAGGGGCGCGATGCGGCGGGCAAAGGGGGTACGATCAAGCGGATTACGGAGTGCTTGAATCCGCGCGTGTGCCGAGTGATCGCGCTGCCGGCTCCCACAGAACGCGAACAGACGCAGTGGTATTTCCAGCGTTATGTCGCCCATCTGCCGGCAGCGGGCGAGATGGTGGTCCTCGATCGCAGCTGGTATAACCGGGCCGGTGTCGAACGCGTCATGGGCTACTGCACTCAAACGCAGTACGAGGAGTTCCTGCGCTCCTGCCCGGAATTTGAACGGATGCTGGTGCGGGCCGACATACGCTTGATCAAATACTGGTTCTCGGTCAGTAACGAGGAACAGGAACGGCGTTTTCAACGACGCATACAAGATCCCACCAAACGCTGGAAGCTGAGTCCCATGGACCTCGAATCACGCGCACGATGGATCGAGTACTCCAAAGCCAAGGACGACATGTTCGCCGTTACCGACATCAAACAAGCGCCCTGGTACGTCGTCCCGTCCGATTCGAAGAAGTCCGCACGGCTGAACTGCATCAGCCATCTTCTGAGCATGTTCGAATACGAGGACCTGACTCCTCAACCATTCGAATTGCCGCCACGACAGATCGACCACAATTACATTCGCCCGCCGATGCAAGATCAGAACATCGTTCCGCAGATCTACTAGTGAGATTGATGGACCCACTGGCTCCACCTCGGAATCGCGAGTTACTGGAACGGTTCCGCGCGCTCTGCCGACTACCGGTCCAAGGCGATCCGCGGCAACAGTTGGCGGCGCTCTCGCGAGCGTTCTCACGGCTTCCCTACGAGAATCTGACCAAGATCGTCAAGCATGCGGAAAACGAACCGCCGGCGTCGGCGCGGCGAGCACCGGACGAGGTGCTGCGGGATTTCCAGCGCTGGCGGACCGGCGGCACCTGCTTCTCGCTCACCGCCACCTTGCTCCACCTGGCCCGATCACTCGGCCTGCCGGCAGAGCCGATGCTTGCCGATCGGCGGTACGGAGCCGACACGCACTGCGCTCTGCTGGTCTGGCTGGACGGCCTCCCTCACGTGTTGGATCCTGGCTATCTGATCGTCGATCCCGTGCCGGTGGACATCCCCGACCAGGGCCTGGTCGTGGCCACCCGATTCAACCAACTTCAGCTGGTGCCGCAATCGTCCCAACGCCTGGAATTACACACCGTCCAGCAAGGGGTGAGCCGGTACCGGCTCACCTTCAAAACATCACCCGTCGACGCCGCACAGTTCCAGCGCGCCTGGGACGCCTCGTTCGAGTGGGATATGATGCATTATCCGGTACTCACCAAGGTAACGGAAAACGAGCAGCTGTACCTGCAAGGTGCTCGCCTGCAGCGCCGTTCCAGCACGGATGTCCAGCGGGAAGAAATCTCCGAAGATGACTTGGCTCACCGGATCGCAACCGAGTTCCACATTCATCCCGAAGTGATCTACAAGGCGTTGGCCATCCTGCGCCGTGGAGCGAATTCATGACAACGGCCTGTCTTCCCACAATGCTATTGGCTGCCACGTTCACACTGACCTCCGCGCCGATTCCAGACGATGCTCAGCCCGGTCCCAACTTGGTGCAGAATGGTAATTTCGAACAGGGAGTCGGAACGCGGGAGTTGCCTGCCCAGTGGCAGACCTCGGGACGCTCCGACATCGAGCAGTCGCTGAGGCTCGACGCCGGGCGTGCCGGTGGTCAATCGGCCAGACTCACCTGCACCCGTTTCGTGGCTGGCACTCCCGACGCTCACGTTATGATGTGCCAACTGGGCGTGGTCGGGATTGAACGGGGGAAGTGGTATCGCCTGAGCTTCTGGGTGAAGGGAGACGACCTTTCCAAGCCAGTGGGAAGTGTGGCGGTATCCAACACGCGTCCGTGGGGATCGTCGGGCGTTGAAGGACAGTATGTGGCCGGCAAGAACTGGCGTCACATCGAACTCTTTTGCCAGGCCACCGACAGCGTGCCGGCACCAACAAGCCGCCTGCAATTCTGGTTCAGCGGCACGGGGACGATCTGGTTCGACGATATCCAGCTCCAAGCCGTTCAGATGACCGAGGAGTTCCATCCGGCCATTGCCACGCAGGGGATTACGAACCTGATCCCCAACAGCAGTTTTGAATGCGGCCGTGGGCAGTGGGGGAGTTACTCTCCCAGGATCTCGACTTGGGCCGGCAACATCAATCAACAGTTGGGAGTCCTTGACAGTTCAACGGCCCGGCACGGGCAACAGAGCCTGCGCATTGATCTCGACAGGTCCACAACACCCGTCTTCTGCTGGGACTATTACGAGCCGATCGTGGAACCAACCTTGACGATTGTCTGCGCAAACGAGGGTTGGGTGCCGGTCCAAGTGGGCGAGTCTTATGTTCTGTCCTGTTATCTCAAAGCAAACCAGCCCGACGTACCTGCTCTGTTGTTGGTCCACAACGCTCAGCGCGGCAGCGAAGAGAAGACGATTACGGTCGATCAACAATGGACACGTTACGAGTTCGTGTTTCGGCCGCGCAGCAAGTTCATTTGGATCGGCGCCGGCATCGATCTGGCCGAATCATCGATTCAATCAGCGCAGCTGTGGATCGACGCGGCGCAACTGGAACGCGGCGACAGCGCCTCGCCCTACTCAACCCGGTCTTCCATCGAAAGTACCCTGACGACGCCGGCTGTGGGGAATATCTTTGTTCGGCCGGATGAGGGTCTGTCCGTTGACCTGCACCTCTGCAATGCCTCGGACTCCGAGCGAACGATCGCCGGTCGCATGACGGCCCAAAATTTTTTCGATCGGGAAATCTGGTGTCGTGAGATCGCCGTGGCTGTACCGGCCCGTGCGAGCCATGTGGAACACCTCACACAACTGTTCGCCGGGCAACCAGGGTTTTACCGTGTCACCTGGTCACCTTCGGACCACGACGCACCATATCAACAATCGTTGCGTTGTGCGCTGCTGCAGCCCTACGGCCATCGCGATTCTCCTTTTGGGATGAATCATGCTTACCCCTGGGATTTCATGCTGGAGCTTTGTCGGCAAGGCGGTTTGACCTGGATGCGCGACTGGTCGGCCAAGTGGAATACGGTCGAGCCGCGACCGGGGGAGTGGGACTTTTCGCGGGTCGATCCGCAAATCGATCGTATCCGGCTGGCGGACCTCAATGCGCTGGTACTCTTGCCTTTTGCATCCGCTGCCTGGTGCAGCGCCGCCGATCTCGATCTTCTCAGGCAACAGGTGGGAGGTGACACCAACGCCTTAAACCGTGCGCTCGTGGCCTGCCCTGCTAACGAACCGGCGTTGTTTCGCCACTACGTGGCGAAGACTGTCGAGCGATATCGGAACCGCGTGCAGTGGATCGAGATCATGAACGAACCGCTGTACACGAGTTACGCAGTCCCGGCCGCCTACGGCTACCAACTGGAGGACTACCTGCAGGTCCTGCGCCATGCGCACGAGAGCATCAAAGCGACATCACCGGAAACACGAGTCATCGGCGGGATCGGGGCATGGGTCGACAGCCACTGGGTGCGGGAGTTCATCGACGCCGGCGGCCTGCAGTGGTGCGATGCCATGGACATCCACCTCTACCCGATCACGGCACCTCCGGAAACGTACGAAGAGGAACTGGCCCATATATGGCAGCAGATGCAATCGCGTGGCGAGGCGAAGCCCATCTGGCTGACCGAATTCGGCTGTTACGCCGACGACGACCCATACAAGACTCCCGGCCAGATCGGTGACTCGACCATGAGTCGCGCGAATTGGCCAAGCGAACAGGCGGCGTCGGAGGCGTTGGTGAAGACAGCAGCCGTCTTCCTCAGTCATGGCGTGCGAAAGATCTTCTATCACGCCGGGACGTGTGGCCCGATCAACAGTAGTTCCGGCGGCGGAATCTTCTTCGAGTACGGCGGAGCACCCAGCAAGATGTACGCTGCTCAAAACGCCTTGGCTAATCAACTCGGTCCAACCCCCGTCCCCCAGGGAGTTTCGGCCACGGTGGAACACCTCCACAGGTATCTATTCGACACGCAACAGGGGTTTGTCGCCATCGTCTGGGCGGCGGCCGAGGAAGAAGTCGTTCTCCCGCTCCCGCCCAGCGTGACCGCTTACGATTTGATGAGTCGTCCCCTGCCAGGCTCGACGCTGCGAATATCCGGCACGCCCGTCTATTTGCGATCCTCCCGCTGGGAGGATCTGGGCAAGTAACGCCAGTTCACTTGCCGGACAGGACGGCGTCACGGCAGATTGATATACTTGCAGTACGCGCAGCGTCCGTGCCAAACGGATTGTCGGTCAAACTGGTTGTCGGGAGAATCGACATGACGCGAACAGACAGTGCCGACAAGATTGTCGCCCGCCTTTTCGACCGCAGGAAACGACCCGTCCAGGTGAGCCTCTTCTGGCTGCTGATGGGAACCACCCTTGCCCCCATGATGATTTATCTCGCCACGCTATGGGGATCAACGATCCTGAAGGAAGCTCCGAAAATCCTCTCTTCGCCACCCGCTTCGGAACGGGCACTGGCTCGCGCCTCAGGCCGTCAGCTGGTCAACGCCACGCAGGCTCAGCTGAGTGAGACTCCACTCTGGTCGGATGCCTTTGCGTTGGTGGTCTTCCTGTGCCTGGCATCTGCCTGGCTCGCCGGCATGGCCATGCAGTTGTTGGATGACCATGAGGTCAAGTACGTGGCCGGCGCCATCATTTCTGGATGCGCAATCGTCCTGCTCATCGCCGTTGTCCTGTGTTTTGCGAACAGAGCCGGAGACACATCCGTACTGGCCGCCAGTGGCGAAGACTATTTCGTTGTATACGTGGCGCCGTTCGCTCTGGCCGTGGCACTGGGATCGGCCATTGGCGGCGCAGTTGCCGTAACGCGGTAGCGTCCCTTTCTGGCGGAGCCCGCCCAGGACTCAGGTCAAGCGTGGTCCAATGATTCGCGCACCTGGCGGCGGGCCAACGTGATCAGCATCACATCCGGCAACGACTCGACCCCCAGTTGCCGAAACATGTTGATGACCTGAGCGGTCGTATACTCAGCGTGAGTGCATACGTGCAGCAGCACGTCCGCGCGGCGTGTCCCGAGACGGCGCCCCTTACCGGAACTGGTACTGACCTTGTACACGATCTCATCGAGCGAGTCGGGATCGAGCTGGAGCAGGTATTCCTGCCACCGCCGATCCAACTGCGCCCAGGCGACGTGCAATTGAAAAAGCGACGAGACTGCACCAACGCCCAGCTGGTTACCGGGGAGCTTGTCGGGCACATCACCTGGCAGCAAGGGTTCTTCGTTGCCCAGCAGCGCCTCGAGCCACACGTAGTCGGCGGCGTAAAGATGCAACAGGGATTTCCAGACGCAGCCCTGCCCAATCGGGAATGGCTCGTGCAACTGGCTCGGCGCAAGTCGTCCCGCCACCTCGAGCAGAATTCGATTCACATGCGCGCGGTGTTCGTGAAGGCGTTGAACCAGATCGACAGCGTCCATGGCACGGCTCCCCCAGATTCATCGATTATCCCAAAGCCTCCCACCCGCGGCAACACGGTTTTTCGGGGAAGAAAGCGGCGGGTGAGGCCACCACAAGTGCGCTGAGCTGGCCGAAAACGCATGGCTGGCACCGTAGCCGGGACGCTCGAGCAACGCCACGTCGTTCCTCCATCCCGATTTCGGCAAACCTTCCCTTCCGGCGGCTTGTCCGGCCGAACTGCGCGGATTATGTTGACTACCTGGCGGCCCTTGATCCGCGTCCGCTCCCCGCCAACACGATCACACTCCCTGCAATGCTGAAACTTGCATTCGCCCTCACTCGAAAGGCACCACACCGTGAGTAAGAACGTGAAGCACACATCTCGGCGCGAATTCCTGAGACAATCAGGGACGTTGGCGGCCACGTCGTTGATCGCTGCAGCCGCGATCCCACACGTACATGCGGCCGAAAACAATACGATTCAATTGGCGCTGGTTGGCTGTGGGGGTCGTGGTACCGGTGCCGCCGCTGATGCACTGCACACCACAAGTGGCCCGATCAAACTCGTAGCCATGGCTGACGTGTTTGAACGGCGGTTGGCCAACAGCCATGCAAGTCTCCAACAAATGCTCCCCGACCAGGTGGATGTCCCACAAGACCGCCAATTCATCGGTTTCGACGCCTACCGCCACGCCATGGATTGTCTCAACCCGGGCGATGTCGTGTTGCTGACCACGCCCTGCGCCTTCCGCGGGGTCCACTTCAGCTACGCCATCGAGAAGGGACTAAACGTCTTCATGGAGAAGCCAACGACGGTCGACGGTCCGAGCACGCGCCGGATGCTCGCGTTGGCCGAGCAATCGACCAGGAAGAACCTCAAAGTGGGGGTCGGGCTGATGTGCCGTCACTGCACAGCCCGCTGGGAACTCCTCGACCAGATCCAGTCCGGTAAGATCGGCGACATCCAGTACATGAAGACTTACCGGTTGGTCACACCCGCCGGCTTCTGCGGCCCCAAACCGGATGGAATCAGCGAACTGCTCTACCAGGTGCAAAATTACTTGAGCTTCATGTGGGCAGGGGGCGGACTTGTCCACGATTTCACCAGCCACAACATTGACGAGTGCTGCTGGATGAAAGGAGCCTGGCCCGTCAGGGCGGAGGGCTTTGGCGGCCGCTACTACCGCAATGACGAGGTGGATCAGAACGTCGACCACTACTCGGCGGAATATACGTTCGCCGATGGCACCAACTTGTTTGTCAGCGCACGCAACATGACGGGATGCCTCGGCCGCTTCGCCAGCTACGCCCACGGCACCAAGGGCTCCGCCGTCATTTCGACCTACATGCATACGCCCGCCAAGTGCCGCATCTACAAAGGGCACAACTTCGTCGATGAAGATCTCGTCTGGGCAGCTTCGCAGCCTGAACCCAATCCTTATCAACTGGAATGGGATCACCTGATCGAGGCGATTCGCAATGACAAACCGTTTAACGAAGCCAAACGCGGGGCCGAGGCCAGTCTGGTACAAATCATGGGCCGCATGGCTGTCCACACGGGTACCGAAATCACTTGGGACCAGGCACTCAACCACGAGCAGGAGTTCGCGCCGGGCTTGGACCAACTGACCATGGACTCACCCGCCCCGCTGCCGGCCGGCCCCGATGGCCAATACCCGCTTCCCGCGCCCGGCATCAAGACTCAGACGGAATACTGAGTCCCGCGACGATATCCGCCAACCTCACTCGATCGCCGCAACAGCGGGAAACCTCCCCGCTGTTGCGGCTCAGTGCTTGCCACCTCGCCGGTATTCGACTTGTGCCGGTCGTAGCGATTCTTTCGTTCCGGCAAAGAAAACTGTGGCCAAGTTCCTACGCATCCATGCAATCCGATGCAGTGACGCCGCCAGGCGACCGATGGACTGCCAATACGACTGCGATTGATCAGTCACAAGAGGCAGGACATCATGCTCTCAGCCATCCATCCATTTGTTGGGAATCGATCGCTCATTCTGCCCGCTGCGGCACCGGGTACGGTGACGAGCGGCAACGTGTCAAGTTCGCCCGGCAGACCGAATCCTGGCGAATCGGATGTGCTCTCGATTGCTGATCCGATGACATCCGACACGAGCATCGGCTCTTACCAGAACATGTCGCTGCGCATCCGCTCGCAATTGCGAGTCTCGCAGTCGGACGATGGCCAATTGACCGCCAGATCAGATACGCGACTTCGCTTCACCTATGATTTTCAAGCGGCCGACGGAACACAGATCCGAGTTCGCGCCAAGCTGAATCTGCGATACACGCAGACAGCCGACGACGACAGCCAGTCGTATTCGCTCAAACTCCGCGCCAAAGCCCAAGTCTCCGTTCTCCAACAAGACGTGTCTCAGGGCGTCGGATCGCTGCTGGATGCTCCGGAGATTTCCACCGACGCGCAAGACACCATCGCACGCGCATTGGAGATGTTCCAGCAAGTCGCGGAGTCCCTCACCTCGACGTTCCTGGAGGGTAACCCGCTGGACGGCGATCAGCTCATCACGGGAATCGTGGACGCTTTCAACACGCTCGCCGCGTCCATGGGCGTGACGACACCGAACCTCCCTTCCGCGCAACAGGTGGACTCGGACGGCATCCAACCTGAACAGCTGGCCCTGGCAACCAATCCGCCGCCTGAAGTCGTGGCAGTCGAACCGCCGCCTCAGCCCGCGGCGCCGGCGATCGTCGCGGCGGCTACGCCTGCTCCGACTCCGCTCCCAGTCTCCGCGCCGCCTGAACCAGAGAGCGGCAGCGGCAGCGAAGAAGCAACTGTAGAGGAAACGCCCGTTGAGCCGCAAGACACTCAACTTCCGGCAGCGAGCGAGTCGCCAGCAACGGACATGCACCAGGTGACTGCGCCAACCAGCGAACTGGCGGGACAATCGTCGGCCACCGCAGTGATGCTGAGCGTACGACTGAAAGTGGTCCAGTCACTTACCAACCTGGTCGGCGTGTTTGACAATGGCTCATCGAGTGGAATGATCTCTCAATCGGCCTTTCGAGCGACAGCCCAGTTGTCTGCCCGTTATAGCGTCGTTGCGCAAAACGCCAGCAGTCTGGCACCGCCTGCCGAAAGCATTGACACGCACGCCTAACGCGGCCCTTCGCATTTGTCCCCGCCGGTTAGGACCAGCGATATTCGGATTGCAGATGTCGGTTTGGTTGTGGCCGGCCGCAGTCGAGCTCTTTCGGCACGAAATCGGTTGCCGGCGGCAGCCAGGCTCACATGTTGTGGGATCACCGTCGCGTTTTGGCGCCGATCCAGCAGAAGCTGGATTGCGAGCGTG
Organism: uncultured Planctomycetota bacterium; assembly: GCA_963802295.1. Classification (GTDB taxonomy): domain Bacteria; phylum Planctomycetota; class Planctomycetia; order Pirellulales; family Pirellulaceae; genus JAJRVM01. The sequence continues at coordinate 1,333,856 of CAWDIM010000029.1, forward strand.
GCGGGGCACCGGTCGACCGTTTCGCAGAGCTCGTCCCGCAAATCATTCTGGCAACTCTGCGGCCTCTTCCTTCTCGACTTCTTCGATCGCTTTGATCAACAACCGCGCTTCCTCGGGAGTCAATTTGGCAACGGACTTGTCATTGGGTTCAGCGGGCATGGCTCGGGGTTCATCGGGCATGGCTCGGCTCTCGGAAATCGACAAAAAAATCCATGCCGTAGGCTACCCCATAGCGAATGGAATTGCCAATAGGAGTTCGCTAAATCGACATTACGCGGCCGGAGCAGCCAAGTTCCAGGTCACGGACAACGCTGCAGCGACTGCCTCCATCAGCTGATCAGGCTTGAGCACCCGCTCATTCGATCATGAACGCAGACACGTCACGCGACAGACAACTCCAACCGTCGGAGACCACGCCACAGCGCGAAAACTGTGTAGAATGCCACCATGCGAGTATCCAACAACCAGGAGCAACGGACATGAACACACTGCCGCCACACGTGATCCGTCACACGGTCGTCTTCCGCCTCAAGCACCCGGCCCAGTCGGCCGCCGAACGTGATTTCCTGGCTGCCGCGGCACACTTGGCGGCGATCCCGGGGGTCGAACGCTTTGAGGCACTCCGGCAGGTTGGGACCAAGAACGCTTACACCCTGGGACTATCCATGGAGTTTGCGGATGCGGCTGCCTATCGAGCCTACAACGAACACCCGGCTCACACGCAGTTCGTCCAGCAGCGATGGATTCCCGAGGTGGAGGATTTCCTGGAGATTGATTACGCACAGGTCGACAGTAGCCCATGAGCATGCCATGGCGGGTGGGCCGGGCCTCGCATCGCGGCTCGTTCCGCGGCAAGACGTCGCGAACCAAGGAGGTGACCTTTGGCATCTCGTTGACACCTCTTCGGCCGAGCCGATGACGGCCCTCACGCAATCGCACAGAGCCGCTACGGACCGTACCGGCCACCTGCAATGCTAAGTCATCCTGTCCGGCGGATTGTCGGTATCATCAAGAGACGCCTCGCACAACGCTGCCCGCTTGCCGGCGAACGTGGCCCATTGCAGGTCGCCGGCCTCCTGCTGATGGCTACCTGTCGGGAAATCGACCATTTCGCCATTCTGGACCAGCCGGACGGTCATACCGGCCGCAGAAAAATCGGCTTGACCGATGCAGAAAACCACTTAGAATGGACTTGTGGAAGCTTACGTTCCGCCGCGTTTTTTGGTGTGCTTTTCGTCTTTGTATGGAGGGCATATATGCAAAAACCACCGGACATGTTAGGAGGGGGAGCTTGAACTTCTCGGGCTCCTCACGTGGTACCTTAATTGCTTGCGTTTGGGCAGGGACTGTTTTGTCGCAATGAAGTAGAGTTCTGGTTTGAGAGGTTCCTGCCGAGCTTGAATGCGAGTTGTTCGCCCACTGCTTTTCGACTGAGGTGTCATCCTGCGATTACGGTAACTCCGCATCCTGCTTCGCTACGTACAACGACTGTGATGCGAGATACGCCCGCAATGGGCATTGCTTGAGTGAGCCAGGGACGACTTGCAAGTGGGGTGCAATTCAGAGTTCAAGATGAGTCATGCGGCCCTCGCCCTCTCTTTGTGGCGAGGGCCGTTTTCGTTGGCCCTGATCCAGGACCACTCCAAGTGTGATCAGCCCCCCCCCGCCGCGACACGCTCAGGGCGGCCGCCTTCGTCCGGCAATCCGGCGGTCGACCTGCCCTAAGCAGTTGGTTGCGAATTGCGAGACGATTCTGCCGCCGCCATCTTTCATGGAATGGTCAATCGACGATCGCAGGTATTGGCCGCGCCGCGGATCAAGCCAAAGCGGGGATGGTGAATGCCGTATCTACAACCTCGGCCTGGTTCACAATCTTGCGGATACCCGGCAGGTCGGAAACGGCCTCTTGGGCAAGTTGCTTCTGGTAGTAACTGGGCAGACAGCCTCGCAAGTAGAGTACCCCCCGGTCATCACATTCGCAGGTGAGCTCGCGAATGCGGGGGTAGGAGGTATGCCGCAACCGCTTCTGGGCTGCTCGTGCGAGTTCGTGAGAGGAAGTGCGTTCCATGGTGCGAGAAGTGATCATGGGCTCCATACTGACAAAAAGTAAATGGTAATTCAGCGAAATCGAAACAGCTGGAAAACGCCGCTGCGAAGGACTGCCCGCATTGGTGAGCAGTGGTGGGTGGTGTGTATGCCGCTGGGAGAAACAATAGAATCAATTCTCTGACGAGCATACCGGGCGGCGAGCATCCCATTAATGTAGACATACCCTTCAGTTCGTCAATGGCCGATTTCAGAAAATCTCGGCCGCACCAGCCCCCATCTTCCACCTCGCCAATGACATATCCAGGTGACCCACCGCCCCGCTCTTCTGCGTATACCACCCATCTTTCGACAAATGCCAACTGGTGTGCCTTCGGTGGCAGGTGGCCGTGAATGCGAAAGACTCTGCCGGCGAGCGTAAGCCCTCGCTGCCCCCGTAAGTCTCGATGAGGCTGCGGTGCGTCCGTATCACGCGATCCATGTCCAGAAAACAGGGATCGTCCATGATCACTTACTCCGCCGAGCGTTTCATGGCACGACCAAAGCGCGTATGGATCGTTTCCAGCGACTTCTGGAACTTCTTTTCTTCTTGTGTGTCGCGCATGGGCGTCAGGACGAGGCACTGCCCGACATGGGGACAGCGCTGTTCGAGTTGGGGAAGAAAGCAAAATCGCATCGGCACCCATCCCGCGACAAAGTGTGCCGATCAAATACCGCAAATCCCCACTCGCGACCAGTCCAATCTGCCACACAACATGCCCTGATGAACTAAACTGTTACTCACGTCACGGCTGCTCGCCGTGCTGCTCCGCGTTCTGCCAGTCCGGACCGTCGTCACTCTCCCCTTCACTTTGACTCGCTGTCCCTACTCTGTCCTGGGAACTTTAACCGTCTGGATTATCAAGCAGTTGTTGAAGTCGCGAACGCAATTCCGAGGAAAACTTCTCCAACCAGGAGGCATCGACCAATCCCACCTCCAACATGTCTCGAAGGTGCACACGATCCTTGTCGCGGAACGACGTTAGTTTCATCCTGACAAGTGCTTCCATCGGCAACGTCCGAATGTTCCGAAACTGCTCGCATTGATCGATCGAGGGTACAACCTCGGGATACTCATCGCGCACCTTTTCCCCAGCGAATACAACGTGGATCGCGTCACGGGCCTTGGCATTCGGCCCATCGAGAAACATGGTAACACCAGCCGACCGCCTGAGGACAAACCCTTGATGCTCCAACGCTTGTTTGGCCGCCTCCAGGTCGCTTCGATTGAGCACAATATCCACGTCCCGAGTATTGCGAACGACCGATTCATCCACCTGTGCCACCCAAATCTGGACGGCGTTGCCTCCAATCACAGCATAGGGAATGCCGGCCTTGTCGAGAGCCGTAACCATGCGGTTCAATCGGTCCTTCACCTTATCCACGGCTCTCTCGATCCTCTCCCACAACGCGTCGCCTGCGTACTGAATCCGTACCATTTCTTTCACCTCGCTTACCGAACAAGCACCTCTAGTATAACAGGTTCAGACCACCTCGACGAGTCAATCCCGCGTACCCTAAACGACGACCCCAGGCGGCCAGGTTGGTGCGAAACACTCATCTCAGTGGCGGCAATCGACATCATCCTCTTTCCTAGCGCCAGTCGGAAGAAAAGGAGGACGAAAAGGGGACTACGATGGGGCACCATCAGTTGTCCCATACGTTTCCTCGGCGCGGACGGGTCCGTCACTACCGGCGAGCTTCTTGGCAATATCGTTGACCACCGGCTCGGCCAAATACGCCAACATCGTTTCAAACCCGATCAAGGCGGCAGGGGTGAGGACGATATCCGACGCGAATCGCAGCGAGGACGGAATTACGACTTGGATTGAGCAGTCTGCGTGATGGTGTGTCCGACGCGAGCTATTACAATTGTGTTTCAGATGGCGTTCAGCGGTTTTGCGAAGTCTGCGAGACCATGCCCTGCGTCGTGGACGCTGCGATTTGTTCAAGTTTCGATACAGGAAAATGGACGGAGGAGAATCTTGCCTACTGAAGCCACACGATCCAGTTTCACGATGCATATCGGCATCGACTACTCGGGCCGCGAAGCACCGATATCCCGCACGCCTGCCTTACAGGTCCACGCCGCTTTCGACACGGAGGAGCCCCGCCGCATCCTCTCGCCGTCTTCAACGGAGAAAACCTACAAGAACTGGTGCCGGAAGGAAATCGCTGAATGGCTAATCGACCAGGCTCGGAAGAACATCACCTTCATCGCCGGGATCGACCATGGCTTCTCGTTCCCGATCAGCTACTTCCAGCGATACAAGATCAAGTCCTGGCCGCAGTTCCTTGATGACTTCTGCCAGCACTGGCCGACCGACGACGATCATACCTACGTCGACTTCATCCGTGATCGTGACGAAGGCCGACCGGATCGCACTGGCAACCCGTCCGATCTGCGGCTGACTGAGAAGTGGACCAGTTCGGCGAAGTCAGTTTTCAGGTTCGATGTTCAGGGATCTGTCGCCAAGTCCACGCACGCCGGAATTCCCTGGCTGCGGCGGATACGGGCGGAAGTTGGTGATAGGGTGCATTTCTGGCCGTTTGACGGTTGGGAGGTGCCAGATGGCAAGGCGGTAATTGCCGAGATTTACCCGTCGATCTTCCGCAATCGGTATCCGAAGGAAGACCGCACCGCCGACCAACAGGACGCTTACTCCGTGGCTCGGTGGCTGGCTGAGATGGATAACCGGGGATTCTTGGGTCGGTATTTCCAGCCGTCGCTGACGGAAACCGAGCGGGAGGTTGCGGATCTCGAAGGCTGGATCCTGGGAATTATGTGACGGAGACTACTATGATTACCGGACGTTACCGACACTACAAAGGCAACGAGTACACCGTCCTTGGAGTCGCTCGTCACAGCGAGACCGAGGAAGAACTGGTCGTGTATCGCCAGGACTACGGTGAACGTGGACTGTGGGTGCGCCCGAAGGATATGTTTCTGGAGTCCGTCGAGGTGGACGGAAATCCGGTGCCTCGTTTTGCATATCTTGGTCCAGAGATCGGGTGAAACCGGCATTCATCGGAAAGGTGATCAAGTCTGAGGAGAAGTTGAAATCGTAGGCTGCCAGTATAGCTTGGCAACTCGTCAGGTCTGAGCAGACCAGGAATCCATGAAACTAACCCCTCCCCACATCCAGACCGCCCGCCACCATCTGCGGGCGTCAGACCCGGTGATGCGATCCATCATCGACACCGTTGGTCCGTACACCCTTCGCTTCGAACGGGACCGGTTCGCCATGCTCGTGCGATCTATCGTCTCCCAGCAGATTTCGACCATTGCTGCCCGAGCGATCCGCAAACGGTTGTTGGAACTGGCTGGTCCCGAGGGGTTGACAGCAGGCAACCTCGTCCGATTCACTTATGATCAATTCCGATCAGTCGGCCTGTCGCAGCAGAAGGCGTACTACGTGGCCGACTTGGCAAATAAGATCATTGACGGCACCCTGGACCTGCGGCAGATCGGTCGGTTGTCGGACGAGCGTGTGGTGGAAACGCTTACCCAAGTCAGGGGGATCGGACGCTGGAGGGCCCAAATGTTCCTGATCTTTTCTTTGGGCCGCCCTGATGTATTCCCTCACGATGACCTGGGCGTGAGAACTGCCATCCGTGATCGATATGAGTTGGACGATCTGCCGGATAAGGCGACAAGCCACGAAATAGCGACTCCCTGGCGACCATATGCTTCCGTGGCAAGCTGGTATTGCTGGCGGTCACTGGATTTGGCGAGCAATACCGAGACGGTGGCGCAGGGGTATCCATCTTAGAGGTTGGGTGGTGGACGAAAAGTTGCAGGAGGATCAACTGCCGATGACTGAGGTGGACTTCACGAGTGATCTGTGGCTGTTCTTGTCACCCTGGTCAAAACACCTGGAAGAGCACCGCTATTTCGATGCAATTGCTCGTGCATGGGTAGCATTGTGGAACTTCACGATTGACGGCAACTCAGCGACACCGAATCAGATCCAAAGAATCTGTAAGGGCCTTTTTGACATCCCCACCGACGACCTCATTGACATTCTCTCGAAAAGAAGAGCAGTGTTCTTTCCGGACGACAGGCGTTTGATTGAGAATCATCGAGTCGTACCTGGCATCGAAGACTTTACCATTTACGTAACGTTTGCCGAGTCAAGCCGTACGTACCACCCACCGGAAACCAAACGAGACGCCGTCGGGCCGGATAACAACGGCTGCGCGCGAGGCGGCGTTTGCCCTCCGGGATGATGGTTGGGTCACTCACGTCGCCCGCGTGACCCGTGACATTACGGTCTCCGCTGTTTCATTTACTGGATGGTGTCGGTTCGTGCGGTGGCGACGGAAATCACTCTGACTACACGATCGAAGTCAAACTGATCTCAATGTTCACCGTTACCCCAAAATTTCCCCGCTGGATTACCCATACGTGCCAACGGCACGCAAATTGCTTTAATCTGGGTCGCGGCCGAGCCGCGCGGATTTGTGATTGGGCCACACCCCAAGGTGACGTATTGCAGTTTCTTCTTAGGGGGAGAAGGAGCAGGCATGAAAACCGTTGGACCTGGAAGTGCATGGGCAGTATGGGCGGCGATTGTCGCCGCGAGTTGGTCGTGGACCTTGCCAGTTGCGGCGGCTAGCAAAGCCGAACGAGCCCGAGCCGCCGCGCAGCTCGTCGATGAGACGCTTCGGCACGAGGCGAGTGAAGGCGTCGACGACCGAGCGGAATTGCTCAAGCCGGCGCTTGAACAGGTGCCCCTCTGTGAGGCAGTGCGTTGGCAGAGCGGCTTCATCTACGACGTGAAGCGAAAGGAGTGGCTCTTGTTGGACGAGGTCCAGCAACTGGCTGCCAAGGATGATCGGCTTGCCGCGTATCGGAAGATTCGCGCGAAGTACCCGGAAACCGAGGGCGGCCAGACAGAACTAGCGCGCTGGTGTACGAAGCACAAGCTGGAAGACCAGGCGCGCGCCCACTGGACCAAAGTGTTGAGTTTGGCCCCGGATCACCCGGAAGCGCGCCGTGAGCTTGGATTCCAGATGGTCAATGGAGCGTGGCGAAGCCAGCAGGAGATCGCCGATGCCAGGGTGCAGGTCGACAACATCCAAGTGGGGCTTCATCGCTGGACGCCCAAGCTCAGAAAATTGCTCAAGCGATGGGAGGGGGCGAACCGCCGTGCATGCGAACTGGCTCGCCAGGAATTGATGGCGATCAAGGACCCCGACGTGGTGCCCGCGATCGAGGCGGTCTTCTGCACGAAGGGCGGAGAGACTGCGCTGTTGGGAATTGAATTGTTGAAGGACATAAAAGCGGCGGAGGCGGCGGGGGCGTTGGCGTGGCAGGCCGTTTTTTCACCCTGGGAGCCGATCCGGTCGGCAGCCGCCGCTGCTCTCAAGGAACAACGCAGACACGACTATGTGCCGTCGCTGTTGGCCGCGATGCGTGCGCCGATTCAGGCGCGCTATGAACTGTACGACTCACCGAGTGGCGGTTTCTTCATGCGCCGCGCGTTGTATCAAGAGGGGCCGGAACAACGCGAACTGGTGGTGTTGGATGTTGCTCGTCCGGGCGTCTTTCTGCCCACGGGGAAAAGCGTGGGGCCCTGGGATCTCCGGGCGAACCCCGCCCTCCGGCAACAGGTTGCTCAGTTGCGCGTGGAGGACCAGCAACGTCAACTGACGAATCTAGCCGTAGCTCGGGCGGAAGCCGTGGCCCAGGCGCTTCAGGAGCAGGCGGTGGTCGCCGCCCAGAACCTATCCACCGCGAACCTGAACGCGCGATTGTGTTCCACCCTGACCCAGGCCACGGGCGACGCCCAGCCAGCATCCCCAGATGATTGGTATAGCTGGTGGAACGAATACAATGAGATCACCACGCAGGGCGACAAACCGATAAAGTTCACCTACGCACACAGCACCGAACCCAACGTCACCGTCGCGCAAGCCCCAGAGGTGCGGCAGTATTCATGCCTCGTGGCCGGGACTCCCGTCTGGACCGAATTGGGGTCCGTCCCGGTCGAGCAGGTCCGCCTTGGCGATCGGGTCCTCGCCTGCGATTGCGAGACCGGGCGGATCATGCTCAAGCCGGTGTTGAAGACGATTCTGAATCCAGGAAAGTCGCTCTTCTGCCTCCGCACCGTGGGTGAAACGCTGGAAGTGACCGGTGGACACGTGTTCTGGGTCTCGGGCGAAGGATGGGTCAAGGCTCGGCAACTGCAGTCGGAGATGCGGCTCCGTACGCTCAAGGGTACCGTGGATTTGGAGAGCGTCGAGCCGGGTGGCAAACAGGACACGTATAACCTCGTCGTGGCCGACTTCCACACCTACTTCGTCGGCCAGCAGAAAATCCTAACCCACGATAACACCATCCGGAAGCCGACCAACTGCATCGTGCCGGGTCTAGCAGCCCAGTTAGCAACGAGGTCTCCCTGAAGGGCACAGAAGGCGTCCGGCCGTCACCGGACTGCACGATTGCCAGGCTACACGGAGTCAGGCTGCGCTTGACGACTACGCCCCTCATCAGACAACGATGCCTTGTGGCACTCGCGTCTACCCATACGTACTCCGGGACATCCCGCAGAACCACCGTTGGCAGGTCGCCAACAATGGAAGGATTGCTGCGGTGTCACACTGACGACTCTTGCTGTGGGTTGCCATCTGGGGGTACGTTCAACGCCTTGGTGGAACGCCTTCTTGCCAACGCCCGTCATGCTTCCATGTGGCACGCCAAGTCAAAATTAACCGGCTTGTCGTAATTCGCTAGAGCCAGCTCAAAATGTCTCTCTGGTCCCGAACATGAGGAGGATCGTTATGCGTCGGGGAACCAAATGCGTCCCAATCGGGTACGGCCTTGTCGTCCTTCTACTATCCTCTGCCGCACTCATCTCTTGGACAACACGCGCGTCGTCACGTGAGGACGAGCTTCCTCTCGGCGATCAGGCAAGGCCGCCGATCGACAATGTTCGAGTTCTCAACACATTTGGGGAGGGGAACTTTGACGGTGCGAACGTTTATGAGATGACCCGTTGGTCCGGGATTCTTGCCCAACGCATCGCGGAATTTGTCGCTAAGCAGCGGATGCCGGAGTCGCCGCCTCCACCTACGCGGTCGATCAACTCGAGGGACGACGGACGCACGCCGACGAACCCTCCCACTCCCGCCTATCGACCGGTATTCGAGCAATCACCCGTGGCGTGGTCAATTAAAGCCGTTAATCAAGAGATTTCATTTTTCCCCCAATTGCGAGAGGAGGTGATCGTGCTTGTTCGGTATGCGCCCGAGTACTTCAAGGACAACGCCTTCTCTGACGGTACGTGGGTGTTGGCCCATCTCCGCAATAGCATTCGCCAGGGCACCGACATTCCGGGGACTGGTCCAATTTTTTGCGATTCGCTTGGTCGGTGGCACATTGCTGATACTCCCAAATTGTTGGACCAAGGACCCCCTGAATCATCGCGCCTTGAGAAGACACCGAATATCCGCAGCTACAAGAGCAGACCGACTGTGGAACAGATTGCTGAATTCGTGTATGCGACGGATTTTGGCAACAACGACATCTACTCTCGTACATCTGTGTCCCGCCTAATGAACGTTGAAGTCTTGCGGGTGGTTGTCTACCCAGAGTATGCGCGATTTGCAGATGTCTTTCGTAGCGGGCTCACACCGGAGGCAGTTGCGGAGCGCAAGGCGACCTACCAGGAGAGCTTTCAGCGTGATGGAATCATACCGAGCCCGCCTCGCAGGTGGTAAGAAAGCAGGCGTTTTGTGCCAAGAGCTTGACCTCTGCAATACGACCCCCGCTATTCGGTTGAAAAGGGAGAAAGGGGCAGCAGCGGGGGAGTCGCCGAGTCCCCCGGGGCAGGCGGGGAAGAATCTCGCTTAGAATACTCGCCCATGAGGCGGTGGCAAGCATTGTGATTGCTGGTTGATTCAGAAAGTCATACGATTCTTGAGAACCGCAAGAACCGACCCATTTCCAAATTGATCTGCCAAGCATTGCGTCGAAGAAACAGACGGCGCTGCGGTCGACCTGGAACAACCACCGTCTACGTTGGGTTGTCAGAACTCTTCGCCCGCAGGGCACCGTTTACATACTCACGCAAACCCAAAAGGCCGAAGCCCAACTCCGTAACTGAGGACTGTGACGACTAATCGCGCGAAGCAGTACCTTGAATTGAATCGGTGACCAGCCGAGTTCCAGGGCCAGCAAGAATGGACCGTTTTTCGGTACCCCACTAGACCATGAGTTCGCCACCCACAAAACGCTGGCTCCGCTTCCTGCAACCCCAGCCCAAATATCGCTCGCGTTTTCCCGGCCACATGTGCATTGCAGAACGGGAACCACTGGAGCGAATTGCATAACCGACTACAATAATCAGTGGTGATGTGGGAGTTGCCGGGCGTTGTGCCACGCCGGAGATGACCGAGAGAACTGGGCGAGTCAAAGGAAGGAATTGATGATTCCGCCATTCAATGAGCACGGGTATTTGCCTCCTGGCATTCACCCGGCCAAGCTTGAAGAAATCGAGAACCGGTTTGGGCGTGAGTCGGAGGTTCGGCGCGTACAAATGGAATCGCTACGATGGCTGGTTGAATTGGCTCATCGAACGGGTGTCAGTAGGTTGGTCATAAACGGCAGTTTTGTAACGGACGTGCTCGAACCAAACGATGTCGATTGCGTCCTTTTGGTTGACGCTGACTTTCCTCGCGACGTTGACGCTGAAGCGGAGCTACTTGCAGGGTTACCATTTCTGGAGCTGAGTCTAGTGGACGAGGCCGACTTCGAACTGTTAGTCAATGTGATTTTCGCGACCGATCGGCAGTCGGTTGACAAAGGCATGGTGGAGATCGTGTGATGGGCCTGCACAGTCAGAGCGAACTGGAATCGACACGCAGGAAACTGCGACTTCTCGAAGAGCGTTACGAAGCTCACGCAAACGCGACGAGTGATAGTCCGCATGCACGCAAATTAACAATGCAGTCGCTGAGACGGCTTATCAATCAGTTGAAAGAAGAGATCGCCCGATACGAATCCAAGACTTCAATGCGGCAACAGAGTTGAATCGGTCGCTGCAAGTCCGCGTCGTAATCACTGTGTGTCATCAAAGGACCGATAAATGACGCCGCCCGTTGGATCCGCCCCCGGAAACGTGGGGCGTGCACGAAGGCCCGTGACGGGAGGAACCTGTAATGGAACCCGCAGCCTCGAAGCCTAATCGCCGGTGGTACCGCCGCACCCCGTGGTCGCCGATTGTTGGGGAACGCCATCAGGAGTCGCGTTTCTCATTGCGACGGTTGATGGCGTCCGTCGTGCTGTTTGCATTGGCGGGTGCCTCGCCTTCGTTCGTCCATTTGCGTTTTGACTACACGTCCGGGCTCTGGGCGATACTGACTGCCTCGCTGTTGTGTGCCTTCGTTGGCGCGGCGATCGGCTTACTGATGGCCGGTGGCCGTGGCGCGATCGCAGGCGGACTTACCGCCGTTATCTGGTTGCTCATCGCGATTGGGACCCTGCTGATTACTGTCGTACTGATTGCGCGGCACTGATGACCCGCTTATCATTTGCCGTAGATGCCGGGCGATTGCACGGCGCAGCAGAAACGAGATCACCCAGAGGAGAGGCCACGCCACAATCGACCTGGGATGCAACTCGAACAGGCGTGTAAGATGGGTTTCGCTGCCGACCGGCTGGAACTCCCACGTTTCCATGAATTCTGTTGCCAACCTGGAGAGCGGGGCCGAGAACTCATGCATCCGCAGGCGAAGTCGGCGGTCAGGTTCCCACTGCACGATCTCTTCGATGTGACTCGACCCGTCCGTGTTCGTGACCCGGATTCTGGTGCCGACGATGCCGGGCGTCTGGATCTCGAATTCGGCTGCCCTGATTCCCGGTATCGGGCCGAAGCCCTGAAACTCAGGCCACTTGGTCAAGTCGAGAATCTGCCGAGCGATGTCATCTGATGGAAGCGGGAGCGTCTCGTCGCAGGTAAAGGTGATGGGCTTCATTCAGTTCGACTGGTACGCAGTCGGACCTGTGCTCAGAACACTGGCGACGACGATACCATACCTCATGCCAAACACGGCGAGAAATCCAAAATGCCGGCAGGCGGCCCCTTCGCCAATTGGTTTGAAATCGGCGTCCGAAAGGGGGCTTCCGTTTTCGTGGTTCATGAAATCCATTCTTCGAGCATTGTCGGAGAAAGAAGCAACAATCTGGCTTGGGGCGGTTTCAGTCTAGAACAACACCGGCTTCGAGCAAGCCCACCGTGGTTCGGGTGGGCCGAGAGACGAAGGGCAGGCGCGGCAAACCGACCAACAGCCTCGACTACAAGAGGCCGAAAGGCATGACCGATGCCCCGCAAGGCTATTACCTGATCGCCGTGGACGATTGTGGCGCTGAGGGCCGTCAGCCACATCTACTCACAGGGCAGAACTGGCCATATAGCCCAACCGAAGTTCCCCTCTCCGTATGCGACGAGAACGATCCCGCTCGGACGATGAGTTACAGCGGCGATGCGATTCTCTACCGCTTCGCTGACCTCAGCAGGACTGCTCGCTTCAAGTTGCGAGTCATGTATCTCTCGCACAATGAAAACCGTGCTCAGAGCTTGTTCATCAACGGCCGGGAACTTCACGGCAAACTCGTGCTGCCCCAGCAGCAGATCGTCTGCCGCGAATTCGACGTGACCGGTTCGGAGATCAAGGAGTTGCCACCAGAGGCCGTACACACGACGATCGCGGTCGATGCGCCCGGCATATAAATCGTCTTTCCAGGTTAAGTAGTAATTGTCCAGCGCCTTCTGCCAGCCATCTTCCCACGAGCCAAAATACTCCAGCCGACCATGGATTTTTTTCGCCCAGCGTCGCGTCGCGTGAGGGAAAAGGGGAAAGTCGTCATAGGGTTTCGCGGGCTTTTCGAATACCGATTTTGCGTTAGACTTAACGATTTGGTATTACCTCCCGAACGTGGGGGGTGGTAGTGTGTTCGTTTCGTCACGGGCCGTGTGGCTGCCGCCTCATGTGGTCCCCTTCGGTAAGATCGCAGCAGGTGTCAAACGGGTGTCGACTTTTCTTGACACACAGAATCGACATCAATCAATTTCGCATAACTCGTTGATAAACAATAACTTACATAGACCGGGCCCGTAGCTCAGCGGTTAGAGCAGGGGACTCATAATCCCTTGGTCGGGGGTTCGAATCCCTCCGGGCCTATTGCAAGTTGATGATATAAAGTGACTTGCGACGAATTGTGAACAGCAATCTCTCTGGGCGGTTTCGCATTTCACAGGATTTCACAAAAGTCACCCCGTCTAGCCCGGTATCTTCTGCTCGTCGCCCGCATCCGACAGACGTTCGACGATCTGCTTCGCCTTTGCCCAGTCCCTTCGCCTCAACCGCTGTCCGAAGTTCCTGCTCCGGGCCACCAGCGACCGCTTCTTCGTATCCCTATCGTCGGGCAAGCCCAGGCGTCAGGCCAGCTAGGATACGATTGTAGTGGTGGTTGCGGGCGTACAACGAGAAGGGCGAGAAACTGCTCGGGAGCCAGAACTGGGCTGGTCCGCAGCCGGTGCTTGGGAACGGTGGTGGTCATCCCGCACTGTCGACGCCCACACATGACATTGGTGCGGACAGAAAGAAATAGGGCCGCGCCGAAGATCGTGCCACACCGGGGGAGCGTTGTGCATCGGGGGGGGGTGGAGCAAGTGCCGAGTAGTTGGGCGGAGGACGGACGTAACACGAGGAGCAACTGCCGATGACTGAGGTGGACTTCACGAGTGATTTTGTGGCTGCTTGGGTCGCCCTGGTGTGAAGACAAACTGGAAGACGCTCGTTTCATCGATGCGATTGCACTTGCGTGGGTGACATTATGGAATTACGCCGTTGATCGCAACTCGGTGACAACGGGTCAGATTACAATGTATCCCACTTTCCTCGACACGGCGTAGGTGCTGCTGCAATAGGTGCGAGAACCTCTTCAACGGGGGTAACAGCGTGGATCATCCTGAAAACGAAACGATGGAAGTCATGGTGATAGTCGCCTTTCCCGCGATCAAGACCCCAGAATCCGAAAGAGCCTGGGAAGAAGACATTGTGCGTGCCGTGTCGGCTGCCGTCTATGCCGACAAGACGCTCGACACCATCGCCGTCAGGCCCCTGGAATACGAAGATTGCCTATGGATCTTCGACGCTGGCATGCCGATGCCCAGTTACGATGTGACCGTGGGGGGGAATGGGGAATGGCATTCCGGCGTGACGCCGTTCCCCGAGAACCCCGAAGCCAGGGGTGATGATTTGCAGTCGTTGTTCGACTATTTGGTGGAGAAGGGCAAGATCAAGAAGTAGGGCGACGAAAAAGGGGTCAGGAATTTTTTCCGGAGGACGACACTTCGCTCGTCCAAGGCACTAATCGTGCCGCACAGTATTTAATCCTGCCCCCGTTTGTGCTCCCGGGTTGCCCAGCGGACGATCATGGACCGGCGCAATCGAATCGTGGAAGCGCGGACCGCGAACGTGCATTCGGCTTCCCCGTCTGGGCTGACTTGAGCCGCAGCGTGATCCAATACAGGAGCACCCAGCTGACGCTCTGGCGGTATTCCGAATCGTACTGCGGAGTGTACGGATTGTCGCCGTAAAACCACATCCAGGAGTCCTGCCAGTAGTAGAGCAGGCGATGCACTACGAAGGGATCGAGTAACAGCAGGCATCCCAGGTAGGCCAGCTTTCTGGGCGTGAGCATGACCTTAACGGCTTGAAAGTGCTTTCGGTCCCGCACCCCAGTCAGCCGATAATCCTCGGTCTTGTCGACGACTTTCACGACATCGAACCAGGGCTCGCAGAGTCGCAACGGACCTTCATCGACAAATGGATAATGGCCCGCATAGAACTTGTCCATGAAGTAGGAGTGCCAATAGAATCTCCACGTTCGCCGCTTACGCGTTTGATGGAGACATGAGATGAAAACGCGTTGCGACGTGGAGACTTCCTTGAGCAACCGGCTCGCCAGAAGGCACATGTCCGAGTAGATTTTCTCCTGCTTCACGAGGTTGCAGCGATCCTCCATGTTCACGTAGTGTTCCACGGTATCCATGAACGTGACGGCGTCGAAGCGGCCGTACAGAACTCGCTGCAGGCCGGTATCCGTCAGGACGTCCTTCCAGTTGGCAACGTGCACCTCCAGGGCGTACTCCTGCTTCGCGTATCGAGCCTGCTCGGGCGTGATGTTGATCCCTACGACCTCGCAGCCCACTTCGTCGCGGCAGTACTTGAGCCAGTCGCCATATCCGCAGCCGACATCGCAGACGGCCATCCCCGGTTGCAGGCCCAGTTCACCCACCATGTGCTCGTACTTGGCGCGCTGAGACAACTCGCCGTCCACGATCAGATTGAAGCCCAGGTCACGTCCGCTGCCGGTCGTATTGTCGTACATATTGTGTATCCACTGGTAAGTCCGGCGGACACGCAACTGCGAGTCAAACAGCAACGGCTTTCCGCAGCCGTACAACAGAAAATCGTCGACCGCCAGGGCCATCAGCCAGAACAGGCCTCCCCAAGGAGTCACAAAGACGGCCAGAACAACCGAAGTCAGTATGAGCACCCACCAGACCAGCGTGTTGCGATCGACGATGTTCACCATCACGACGGACTGTGCATTCGTTGTTCCTGGTCCGTCCGCGGCGGTGGCGGATGTGGTCGATGACCTCGTATCGGGAGAACGTGCCGGCGCGGCGGTTCGCATTCCGACAGTGTCGGCCAGTGGCCGTTGATTGCCGACCGCGGTTTCGGGTGTGCCAGCCGCTCCCTGCCGCAGCGATCCCCGGGTCATCTCGTCCGAGGCGGTATGGCCTGTGTTGCGGGGCATAATCGGTCCTCCAGTCTGAGACTCGTGCCAGAACCGAGCGTGCTTTCGGCGAGATCGCGACGTCACCCACCATTATGCGACTCCGGTGCTCCCGAGGCAAATGGGATGCGGAGTGCCAACGGCTCTCGGGAACCCTTTCGTCGTGTCGCGGCAACGCGAGGCGGAGGTCCTTTTGTTGGTTTCTTTGTCCTTTGAATCGGTCCAGGATTTCGAACTTGAGAATTCCCCCATTTCCTGTTTGGTGGCGGCCAGCACGCCCGGCGTCCATGTCATTGACGTGCCCACGGACTACTCGGACAATGACCGCATCTTGAACCACGCAATTCGCGAGAAGGGCAAATACGTTTTGAGGAGTCTCTCCGTGTTGAAGTCAACTTACCCGTTCTACCTGGCCAACGAACCGGTCAGTCCCAACTGTGACCTGGAAGTGACCGACAAGTATACTGGCGAGTTTGCCACGCGCGTGGCGTTGGCCGATGCCAAGACGATCGACCACGCGATCGGCAGCGCAGTGCACGCAGCCGATCTGATGCGCCGGATGCCACCATACGAACGCCAAGCCGTTTTGCAGCATTGCATCACCCGGTTCACGGAGCGGTCTGAAGAGTTGGCCATGTCGCTTTGCATTGAAGCCGGGAAGCCGATCAAGGACTGCCGAGGTGAAGTGTCGCGTCTGGTCGACACGTTTCGCATCGCAGCCGAAGAGTCCGTCCGGATCGGAGGCGAGGTGATGAATCTGGAGATCTCACCTCGGGCACGCGGATATCGCGGCATGTACAAGGAATAAAAAGGGGTCAGGACTCTTTTATCCTCTTTTATCCTCGGGAAGGGGCGATTGTCAGAAACCATTTGCTGATCCTTTTCCAATTTCGAACCTGGTTCTCGAACGTGTCAGGGGCGCGTGCGTGTCCGTCACACTCCAAGGACGCGAATGAATGGCTTGCTGTGAGGGTGATATTCGGACTCCTACTCACCTGATTCCGCTTGGTGATGGCTTTGCCGCCACTGGTCGCGGCTGGCTTGGAAGACCACCACCCTTTTGCGCAGCGGACTTCGCAACCCAACCTGAGCCATGATTCCATTACCTCCTTGATTTTGCGACGGTTCCACGTCGCAAGCCAGCAAACCAGAATGGAACAGAATCAGGCAGTCGGAAAAAACACCATTTCCTGGTAAACTCAAGCAGACTGAAGACCCCAGTCCTGCTTCCAATTGTGTCTTCACGGCAGGGTGCATGTGACATACATATGTCATCGAATATGCGAAGGTGATACCGCTGGCACGCTCGGCAAGCGACAATGGACGATCGTCGGAGGGCCCGCTGCAGGGATGAGAAGCAAGGGGGGGCGCCGGGCCGCAGGCCTCGGCGGACGCCCCCGGGGTTCACGCATGACGATCCCCGGCGCTCACTCGGGAATGGTTGCTTCGGGGACAGGCTCGTACGGATTGGCTTTTGCGAGCGCTGCAGGCTTGCGTTTGGTCCCGGGCAGGATCGCGAAGGTCGGGTCGAAATCGACCATCGTCCAGGAAAGTCTGCTAGGATATTTCAGTCGATCCGTTAGACCTCGCGGCCGCAGTGCCGCACGACAGAGTCCCCCTCCGGGCCTCGGGAATTCTGGGGAAGGTGGGAAATCGCCTGCCCACGGCAGTGTCATTCAGGGCTGCAGCGATTGGGTCAATCGGCGAAGTCGGGAAGTTGCTGATGGCGCAACTGCGGCTGCAGCTGCAGCGCACGATCTGCGTCGGTCTGGGACTTCTCCACGTCGCCCAGCAGCTTGTAAACCGCCGCGCGATACCAGTAGCCGCGTGCATCGCCGGGCGCACGCTCGATCACTGCGCTAAAGTCCGCCAAGGCTTCCGGCAGTTGGGCCTGTTTGGCCCGGGCCATGCCGCGGTTGGCGTAACAGGGGATCGAATTGGCATCCCGCTCGAGCCCGGCATCCGCTGCGCGAATCGCCGCGCTGAGGCGCCCCAGCGCGACGTTGGCCTGCGCGCTGGAGACATATGCCGGTACAAGCTGGGGATCGAGATGCAGCGCCGAGTCGCAATCGGCTACTGCGGCGGCGTAACTGCCCAGTTCGACATATGCCCGCGCCCGCATCTCATAGGCCTCGGCGCATTGGGGATCGATGCGGATGGCGTGACTGGCTACCTCGACGACTTCGCTGAAAACGCCGGCCCGTCCGAGTTCCAGGCAGCGTGCCAGGAGATCGGCGGCCGTCCCGCTGGCGTTTCCGTGCTCCTGGCCCTTTCCGGGCGGGCGTTGGATGATCTCCACCCGTTGCTTCTGGCCGCGTCCCAAGCGGAACCGCGCGTTGCGGACCTCGATCTGGCCGCCGTCCGCGCCGGCGACGCGGATCTCGATGTCGCCCGAGTGGGTCTTCACAATCAGCTGCCCGCTCTGCAGTTGAAACGGCTCTCCAACATCTCCGTCACACGAAATCGAGACGGTCAGGTCCAAGTTCGGATCGAGGGACCGGATCTCGATCTCGCCCTGGTCGGTGAGCAGTCTCACGACGACTACGGCGACGATGGCCAAGCCTGCAACGGCCGCGGCGATGCAGAGCGTTCGCCGCGAAGGTCGGGCTCTCCGCGTCACCGTCGCGACAACGAGGGGCTCTTGGCACACGCCAGGGGCGACGGCGACCACCGGCTGATCGCGGCTCATCGTCTCGCTCACTGGGTCGCTGACGCCGGCGTTCGCGTCAGGCGGCGGCAACACCGGTATGGTCGGACAGTCGGCCAGCGCGCGCGCCAAGGCGTCCATGGAAGGAAATCTCGCCGCCGGGTTCTTAGACAGGCACCGCCTGCAGACGGCGTTGAGTTCGGCGGGAACTTGCGGGTTCAGCTGAGAAGGTGGCAGCGGCTGCACATGGAGAATCTGACCAATCAATTCGCCCAGCGCGCCTTGGAACGGCGGTTGACCCGTGAGCAATTCGTACAGCACGACCCCCAGGCTGTAGATGTCGGTGGCGGGACTGGTCGTGGCCGCGTTTCCAAGGGTCTGCTCCGGTGACATGTAGAGCGGAGTGCCCATCATCTCCAGGTCGCCGGTCAGCCGCATGCCTTGATCGGACTGCCGCCACGCCAACCCGAAGTCCATGACGATCGGTTCGCCCCGATCGTTAATCAAGATGTTGCTGGGTTTGAGGTCTCGGTGCACAACGCCTTTGCTGTGAGCGTATTCCAAGGTCTCCGCCACCGACCGAACCCAGCGCACCGCTTGCTCCACGGCAGGTCGCTGATCGCCGTCCAGCAGTTGCTCCAACGTCGCTCCCTCCAACACGGGCATAACGATATACGGCAGCTGGTTCCAATGGCCCACCTCATGCACCGGACAGATGTTGGGATGGCTGAGCGTCGCCGCCGCGCGGGCTTCGCGGAGGAATCGTTCGCGATGGCGCGGCGTGCGCAGGATCCCCTCATGCGGGACTTTGATGGCCACGTGCCGATCCAGATCGGGATCGTAAGCTTTGTACACGATGCCAAAACCGCCGGCGCCAATCCTGGCCAGAAGCGTGAATCGCGCGACAGATCCGGAGTCAGGCTCGACATCGTCCCGTTGCGGAACGACGTCAGGTGGGTGCCGGTGGAGTGTGCGGCCGCTGCCAGCAGCGGCGCACCCGGACGTATCAGCCTGCGAAGTCACCGCCGTATCGCATTGAGGAAATGCCTGCACTTCTCGCAGGCGAGTCACCAGGCTGTCTTCCGTGCTATCCAGCAGCCGCGCCACGCACTCCGCACATTGCCCAAGATGGTCTTCCACCAGGGACGATTCGGCCGCCCCGAGCATGCCACTATCGAAGGCGACCAACATCGGATGATCGGGGTGCCAGGTCGGATCATGCTTCATATGCTGACTTCCCCGCAGCCGCGCGGCATCCGCGGAGGTTGCATGCGGCGATCAGGCCCCCGGTTCCACGCCGTTGGTCTCCGGCACCACGAACCCTGACGGCTGGCACAAGTTGGGACTCGAGATCGACTACAACACAAACCTCAGTCGGTTCTTCGTCGATGATACCCAATTGGGCGCGCCGATTTCCTTTGCCGCCAACAACCCGTCCGGGGTCCTGGCACGCGGCGCGCTGGTGGCTTACACGGGCCCCGATGTTCCAGACCTGTTCACGCGTGCGGATCATGCCATTTACTTCGACAACTACTCGGTGTCGGCGGTGCCCGAGCCCTCGTCGATCGTCCTCGCCGGTTTCGGACTGGCGGGAGTTGGCCTCTACTTCCGCAACAAACGTGTCCGGTCCAGAAGGGAAAGCGGGAATCCTTACCGCTGGAGAGCGCCGCTGCCGCGCGATTCGATTGCAGCCGCCCGAGACACCGCCACCCGCGTGACACGAAGGGGCTGGGGAAGCAGGGAACGGTGAGTCTCGGCTGCCAGTGACAGGCGTTCGCGATGTCGGGCTCGCAGCTTTTCGACTTGCCTCTGCAATTCCGCGCACTTTCTCCGCAAGTCCTCGATTTCCGCTTCAGCGGAGAGTGTGCAATTCATCGGGAACTTCCTTAACTGAGGTGGAATGAGCCGTCTCCCCCAGCACCGGTTCCCCGGCTCACAGCCTCAACAGATCTTTCGTGAGTTCGCGGTAGCCGGCCCGGCGGTTGAAATCGCAGAACGCCTGACCGCTGGCCGGCTACCGCGTGAAACACTGACTGGCAGGCTGTATTATGCGCATCCGCCTGTTGGGAGTCTGTGAGGTAGAACACACTGACTCCAATTCGAAAATCCTGGCTCAGCGTTTCACAGCCGGGCCTGTTTTTTGGCTCAGGGCAGTGGTTTTATTTCCCTGGCGCGGTACAACATCACTCCGAACGGCGTACCGGTCCCATCATTTTGGCAGAGCCCCACCGGCACCGCCGCGATGCGTCCTCACGAAGTCGAACCGGGACCGTCTGGTAACCCTTGCCGACACACATGGGCGTGCCCCGAACCGAATACCACTCAGCCTCGTTAGGTGACAACATGGCCAAATCAACCTGCCCCGTGACTCGTGCCGAATTCTTGCGTGATGCCCAGAGTGTCGAGGTCACCATCAACGGCATCCCCATGACGGCCGAAGTGAAGGAGTTTTCCACCGGGTCGCTGGGCTGGTATTTGAACGGCAAGGCCAATGTCAAAGTCGGCGACAAGTCGGTCAGTGTGCAGATCGGCATGAACCTCACGATCGTCGGTTCCAAGGAACTGCCGAAACACTAGAACGGCGGCACGCGGACGACCGGCTCCTCGGACCATCCGGTCATGGTCCACCAGCACCTCACCCAGCGTGCTTGCCACGTGGACTTTCACGTGGCAAGCCAACGACGCCAATGTCCAATACCCAAGGACCAGGTGGATGGCACTCCCGGCCTACTCGGCTTGGAGCACCACCGGCAACCCGGTTTCCGGTGCGATCAGGAAGTTCGTCACGGTGTACTGCAGGTCCAGCGGAGTGTCCGCTGCCGCCAGGCCAATGCGCACCAGCGTCGTAGTCTGAGCGGGCAGGGAAATGTTGGCCGGACCATTGCCCCCTCGACTCGCCAACGCAATATCCGCGTCACACGCATTGTGGATCTGCAACCAGGCCGTCTTGCCGGTGCGCACAACCGGTGTCGCGACATGCACCGCTTCGTGGAAAAGTGGCTCCAGATATTCACGGCGTCCAATCAACTGGTCCTTGAACCAGACGACGGTACGTCCGACCAGGAGCGATTCCTTCACGGCTTCCGGCGTCCGTTGCGTGGCAAATACCAACGTCATTGTGCGATGTTCGGCGGAAGTGTTTCGCCGCAACAGGTCGGGATCGTGGATGTCCGTGTTTCCCAACATGGTCAGATTCTTCTCCAGGCACCACTTGTGCGCGTTAGGGTAATAGCTTCCACCGTTGCAGATTTCCATTGCCTGAAACATCTTGCCGTCGAACATTGTGGTGTGGACATCCAACCAGCGACCCTTCTCTTCACCTTGCCAACCCTGGTGATTCCAGAAGACAAAGGCCCCCTGCTGATTAGCCGCTTTAATGGCGTCCAGGAAGTCAGGCGTGTCGAGCTTCGTCACATCTTGGAGAAAGATCGCATTGAAGTGCCCCGGGGGCGTATCACGAGTGATTTCCCCACCTTGGATGAGCAGCAGATTGCGTGCCCTGGCGTTGTCCAGCGCCAGCTCATACCACCGCCCGTGCTGCGTGGGGACGTCGGCCTTGTGCGGTTGATACTCGATATGATCGGTGATCGAGATCACATCGAGTCCCTGGCGCCAAGCTTCGTCAACGCGTACCGTCGGCCACACATTGCCGTCCGAAAACACGGTGTGCATGTGCAGGTCACACTTCAGCGTCTGCAGACCCGGCAGGTTGGGAAAGCGAATTTCGTGTCGCACTTCTTGCGCTGCCAGCCTGGCCCATGGCAGCAAGATGAGAGTAACGATACAAGTCAACACGGCGTTCTTCACTCGGCACATTGGTGGTGCTCCCTCGCGTTTTGATCGATACATGACAAGCAAGTCCCCAGGCGTTTCGGTGCAGTCTACGAGGCCGCGCGGCGAGAATCAATGATGCGTGAAGAAAACTCACAGAGCAACGACTTCGCAAGAAGAAGTGTTAAGAAGTCATGCGTTTTGCGCTCCGAGCGGGTTACCAACGTGTCACTGCACGGATCCACCGCTTCGTTTTCAGGGCCCGCTTCTTTGCACAGCCAGAATGTGGTGCCGTGCCCTGCCTCTCCGGGGACTCCCACACCCACACACATGGGCAGCGCAATGAGAATGCGGAGTAGCAGGGAATGTGGAAGTCAAGGTGAACACTGAGGGGCGGTTCAGGAAGTGAGTCGCTGACAAACGGCGTGTGACAGGGGAATCTTTTCCGGAACGATCTCTCGCCCCGGCCGCAGGCTCCAGATGCGAGGGATCCTCCTGCGCGTCGCCTCTCTGCTCGTTCCGCATTCCGCATTGCCGATTCCGCATTGCCGATTCCGCATTCCCTTTTTCCAATGATCATAGAAACACGTGTAACCTGCGGAAGCTCGACTCGATGATGGATCAGTGCGAGAATTCTTGAACGTCCCGGAGCGTGAACCCGGATGGCAGCCTTCCCCGCAATTCAGGTGGGTCGGCCTCCGCATTACCCTTTTCGAGGCCTGCTCGGCCCTCACCCGCATTACGGCCTGCACACTCGCTGAGCCGCCTTAGCGGCCCTTGGACATCGGAATGCTCCTACGATAAACCTCTTGCTCATCGCTCCGACGGCTACCGGCTGGAGCGACCCAGTTGCTGGGTGGGACAGTCTCCCACGGAAAGTCGCCGCAGTTCACGGCGCACTGAATCATCCGGCTGAGTGGCTACATCCGAGCACCTGACTCGTCGTCCACGACCGGTGGACGCCCCACCCAGCACACCCCCCTGCCGGAAGGGTGAGAATTTGGGCTATATCCAATCCCGCTGGAGCGAATACAATCACATCGTTTGCCCAGAGTATTGAATGAAGGTTGACATGAGCAAATCCAAAGCAGCGAGGGAGCCCCGTGCAGCTCGGCCGACTCCGTCGCACGACACGACGACGGCGGGGTTGGGCGGTGCGGTGCGGGAGACGGTTGAGTCGATCGCGGTGGCCGTGATTCTGGCTTTCCTTTTTCGAGCGTTTGTGGCCGAGGCGTTCGTCATTCCAACCGGCTCCATGGCTCCGACCCTGATGGGGCGGCACAAGGACGTGCAGTGCCCGGAGTGCCGCTACTGGTATCAAGCGGGGGCGAGCATCGAGAATGAGGATGAAGAGGGCAACCGCCGGGTACCGGAGAGCGTGGTCGTGGCCTCCACCTGTCCTCTCTGCCGCTTTCGCCAGCATCTCGACCCGAAACGCGACGCCAATCAACACTCGTTTTCCGGCGATCGGATACTGGTCAGCAAATTCGTGTACGATTTCACGCCGCCCGAACGATGGGATGTGATTGTCTTCAAATATCCCTTCAACGCGAAGCAGAATTTCATCAAGCGGCTGATTGGTTTGCCGAACGAGACGGTCCTGATCAAAGGCGGCGACATATTCATCAAGGCGCCGCGGCTAGACGACTTCCGAATCGCGCGCAAACCCGACACCAAGCTCAAGGCGATGCTGCAATTGGTGGCGGACACGCAGCACATTGCGACGGGGCTGGTGGAGATCGGGTGGCCGATTCCGTGGCAGGCGTGGAGCTCCGATGGCGCGGATGTATCGAGTCTCTGGACATCCGACGATCACGGCCACACATTTGACACACCTGGCTCGGTGGAGCGGGATGTCTGGTTGCGTTACCACCACATTGTGCCGACAGCCCGTGACTGGGAGTGGATTGCGGACGGCAATCCGCCCCCGATGATGGGCGGCCGAACGGGGAGCTTGATAACCGATTTTTATGCGTACAACGCTTTCACTTCCTCCATGGAGTCCGAGGCCTTCGAGACTCCCTCGAGCGCCACGCTGGGATTGCACTGGGTCAGCGATTTGGCGTTGGAAGGAGAAGTTGCCATTGGGAGCGACGGGGGCGAATTGCTGTTGCAGCTAGTGAAAGGTGGCGTGGCATATGTGTGTCGCATTGACGTAGCCACGGGCCAAGCCAAGTTATCCATTCTCGATGGCGAGGGAGAGTTTGTGGCCGATGACGGCACCGTCTGCCAAGCGCCCGTGGCGCAGACGAAGATACGGGGAAGCGGTTCGTACGAAATCTGTTATTCCAACGTCGATGCCGAACTTCGCTTGTGGGTGGACGGGCACCGCGTGGATTTTGATGGACCGACGACCTACGTTCCGCGCGACGATGCCCGGCCGCGGACGAGTGACCAGGATCCTGGAGACCTGGCTCCCGTGGGTATCGGGACGCGAGGTGCGGCGCTGCAACTGCAGCGACTCCGCGTGCTGCGCGACATCTACTACATTGCCACCACCGACGGCAGAATGCCCGAATACAGCCCCGGCTACGGCCGACCGGAGAGCATCTTGCAGATTCTGCACGATCCGACGGCCTGGGCCGAAACCGACTTGTTCGCCAGGCGTGCCCAGTTGAAGTATGAACTCAAGGCGGACCAGTTCTTCCCCATGGGAGATAACAGCCCCCAGAGTTCCGATGCGCGCATGTGGCCAGACCACTTTTTCGAACGCAACATGTTGATCGGGCGAGCGCTGTTGATCTACTGGCCTCATCCCTGGTATCGCCCGATTCCGTACCTGCCCAACCTGCAGCGGATGCGACTGATTCACTAATTCGCCTGACGCGCACCGGTCCGCCGGTGCGTGGGTGGGTGCGAGGGCTAGTCAAGGAGGAGACCAGCGATGAACATCCTGGAAGCGGAAGGACTTGTGAAGTCGTTCGGACGTCGACGTGTGGTGGACGGCGTGAATCTGCATGTGGGGCAGGGAGAGATCGTCGGTCTGTTGGGTCCCAATGGCGCCGGCAAGACAACTTGTTTCCGCATGATCTGCGGAATGCTCGAGCCGGATGCCGGGACCGTCTTCCTGTCGGGGCTGGAGGTCACCTCGTGGCCGATGTATCGCCGTGCGCGGGAAGGGGGCATGGGGTATTTAGCTCAGGAGTCGAGCGTCTTCAAGAAGTTGACGGTGGAGCAGAATCTGCTGTGCATGCTGGAATTACTCGGCGTGCGAGGCAAGGCCCGCCGCCATCGCTGCCAGGAACTGCTGCAGCAGTTCAACATTGAACACATCCAGAAATCGAAGGCAGCGCGACTGTCGGGGGGCGAGCGGCGACGTTTGGAGATCGCTCGCTGCCTGGTGAGCGAGCCGGAGATCATCATGTTGGACGAGCCGTTTGCGGGCATCGACCCGGTGACGGTGCAGAGCATCCAGTCGATCATTTGTGACCTGCAGGAACAAGGCATATCGATTCTGATCACCGATCATGCGGCGCGCGAAATCCTGCAGATCGTCGATCGCTGCTATGTGATTGACGCGGGAAAGGTCCTCTGCAAGGGGACGCCGGAAGAGTGCAGCAGCCACGAAGAGGTGCGACGCCGCTACCTGGGAGACATAGATGCTCCGATTATCGGCCCCCCTCCCCCACACGTGCAAATCGCCCGCAGCGTGTCGACCAAGCATCGCTAGTGCCGTGGCGAGTGGTCTGCTGCGCGGGCGGATGAACCGCGGGTCGTTCCATGGTGCGACGCCTGCTGGGCGCGGTGCTTCCCGGCGAGCCGCCGGGGACTGGATGGACAGCCTGCCCGATACACGCATGTGCGGCGTATGGCAGGGTCGAATGGGAGTCCCTGCCGGGCTGCCGCTGCCCGGCGCGTCACGGAGGATAGAGGTGGGAATCTCGCCTCGCACGCTGCTCCATCCGGTGTGAGAATGGACTAGAATCGGGACCGTGGCTGCCGCGACACGACCACCGTCGCGGCGTCAGGCAGTCGGTCGCCGTCGCGGCAGGCGGAGTGGTTCCCGCAGTTCCCGCCCGGCGGCCCGCTGGTGGCCCCGTACCAGGAGATCGTCCGGCCATGCTGATCGCTCTGGCTTCTGTTGACTATGGTCTGCTTGCGATCTATCTCCTGGCGATGATCGGCGTGGGTGCCTATTTCAGCCGGGAGCAACGCACGAGCCGCGATTTTTTTCTGGCCGGACGTTCGATGGGTTGGTTCCCCATTGGCTTGTCGGTCATGGCAACGCTGCTCTCGGCACTCAGCTATACCGGCATTCCCGGCGAGGCCTATTACGTCGGATACAAGTTCCTGCTCATGCCGCTCGCTGTCTGGTTGACGCTTCCGATCCTGTCGCTGGTGGTCATTCCGCTCTATCATCGGCTGGGGATCGTCACGATCTATGAGTATCTGGAGATGCGATACGATCTTGCCACGCGATTTGCGAGCAGTGTCTTGTTCGTGATCTGGCGGTTACTGTGGATGGGGGGAGTGCTTTATGCACCGTGCAAAGTGCTGGTCGTGGCGGCGGGGCTACCGATTGAAACGTGGTGGCTGTTACTGCTACTGGGCGCCGTCAGCACGCTCTACACCTTTCTCGGCGGCATGAAGGCCGTGATCTGGACCGACGTGATCCAGACAGGCGTGATGGCTGGCGGCCTGGTCTTGGTGATCGGCGGTGTGTGGTCTCAGCTGGACGGAGGGCCGCAGCGAGTGGCGGAAGTCACGCGCGAACTGGGACGATCGACGATCCTTGATCCGAGTCTCGACCTGTCGCGGAAATGGTCGCTCTGCGGGATCCTACCGCACTTCTGGCTGGCATTTCTTTCGTTCTATGTCGCGGATCAGATTACCGTTCAGCGGTACCTGACCGCCAAGAGTCTTCGCGCGGCCAAGCGATCCTTCGTCTGGAACTGCGTCAGCGTGACGGTCATGGTCCCCGCGTTGATGTACGCGGGCACGGCGTTGCTGGCGTTCTATCACGATCACCCGGCGGCCCTGCGTCCGGTCTGGGTGGCGAACGTCGACCATCGCACACGCGAGTCGATCTGTGACGCGCACGGCGTTCCCCTGATTACCTGGCGGGGGGATGCGATCACTGCCGAGAACATCGACCAGTTGGTGGCCGACGGACGCTTGCTGCGTCCCAACACACGGCTTCCGTTCACCGCCACGGAGGGACTCCTGGTCGTCGAAGATGGTCGGGAGCGGGTAGATGTCGGCCGCCTGGTCATGCGTCAACCGCGTGGGGAAGGTACCGAGCGCGGGGAAGTGATCTTGCACCAACTGGCCAAAGACGAGCTGTTGCCGCACTTCATCACGACTCAACTCCCCGCCGGACTGGCCGGCTTGATTCTGGCGGCGCTGTTGGCCGCCTCCATGTCATCGATGGATTCGGGACTGAACAGCGTCTGTACGTTGTTGATCACCGACTTCCATCGCCGGCTGGGGATCGGGCGCAGCACTCTGCGCGCTATCTGAACAAGCCGGTGGGGGAATTGAACGAAGCGGACGAGCTAAGAATCGGCCGGCCGTTGGTGCTGGTTGTCGGCGTGACCGCTACGCTTTTCTCGCTATTCATCGCTCAGGTTGACGACATCTTCACGATCATGATCGCCGTGGTGAACACATTTGGCGGTCCGCTGTTGGCCATCTTCCTGTTGGGGATCTTCTCGCGCCGCGTCACGGCGCCCGCCGCGCTCTGGACGCTGGCTGGCGGCACGCTGTGCACGCTCTGGTTGACGTTGGCCAACAGCTATGCGGCTTTTTCCTGGTTGTGGTTCTGGGAGGTCCGGCTGAATGGCATTTGGCCGTTGACAATTGGCGTCATGTTCTCGCTGGCGTTCGGTTACCTCCTCAGTTGGCTCTGCGGTCGTCCCAAGAGCGACGACGAGTTACGGGGCCTGGTTGTGGGAATCGGTCGACTGGGCGTGCGAGAACCGGCCGAAGCGTCGATCGCCATTCCCGAGTCGTTCGACGCGGAGGATGGAGAGTGAAGGGAGCCTGTCGCCTGAGTCTGGTTCCCGATACAATCTACAGACTGTTCGTCGGCCCGGCCGCGGCGCCGGCAGGGCGAGCGTTTGGGCAGGGAGCGGCAGAGTATTGGGGACACCGGTAGTCACGAGAGGCAGCGCATGAGCACGCCGTATTTTCAAGAGATGTTTGCGGACCGCATTGGCGGCGCCCGTTACGGCACGGGAACGGAAATCTACAAGTTCGAGAAGATCAAGCGAGCCAAGCGGAAGGCTCTGGCCGATTTTCCCGATCGCCAACTACTTGACTTCGGTATCGGAGAAAACGACTCGATGGCTCCCGAAGTCGTCCGCGCTCGGATGGCCGAGGAGATCAATCGCCCGGAGAACCGCGGGTACGCCGATAACGGGATTCTCGCCTTCAAGCAGGCCGTGACCCGCTTCATGCAGCGGAATTTCGGGGTTGAACTGAATGCCGTGACCGAGGTCAATCACTGTATCGGATCCAAGACGGCACTGGCCATGCTGCCCGCCTGTTTCATCAATCCGGGCGACGTCACCTTAATGACGGTTCCCGGTTACCCGGTTGCCGGGACGCACACCCGCTACTACGGCGGCAGTGTGTTTCAATTGCCGCTGCGTGCCGAAAACGACTTCTTTCCCGACCTCGCCGCC
This sequence comes from uncultured Planctomycetota bacterium, assembly GCA_963802295.1. Taxonomy (GTDB): domain Bacteria; phylum Planctomycetota; class Planctomycetia; order Pirellulales; family Pirellulaceae; genus JAJRVM01. The sequence continues at coordinate 1,362,798 of CAWDIM010000029.1, forward strand.
GTTCCCGCCGATGTTTTGGCCAAGACCAAGCTGTTGGTATTGAACTACCCCAACAGCCCCACGGGCAAAGTGGCCACGCGCGACTTTTACGCGCGGGTCATCGAGTTTGCGCGGCGGCACCGGATCGTCGTGGTGCAGGACGCGGCGCATATTCTGTTGACATTTCAAGACCCACCGCTCAGCTTCCTGTCGATGCCCGGCGCCAAGGATGTGGGTGTCGAAGTCCACTCGCTCTCCAAGGGATTCGATATGATCGGTTGGCGCCTGGGCTGGGTCTGTGGCAATGCGAAGATCGTGCAGGCTTTCGGTGACGTGAAAGACAACTGCGATTCCGGTCAATTCATCGCCATTCAACAAGCGGCGGTGACAGCCCTCGACGATCCCGCCATACCTGCTCGCATTAATACCAAGTACCACCGCCGTCTGGGGAAGCTCGTCGAAACCCTGGCAGCCTGCGGCTTTCAATGCCAGATGCCCGGTGGCAGCTACTTCCTGTACACGCGATCGCCCCGTGGCGTCGCCGGGGGACCGACGTTCGACACGGCGGAAGCCGCCAGTCAATACCTGATCAGCGAACTGTCCATGGTGACGGTTCCCTGGGAGGATGCGGGGCCGTACCTGCGGTTCTCCGCCACTTATGAAGCGGCGGACGAAGCGGCGGAAGACGCGATCATGGCCGCGACTCGCCAGCGGCTGTCACAGGTGAAGTTACTGTTCTGATGGCGATGGCGCGAAGTTGCGCACGCCGCCCGACACCGGGCCGGATCAGTACTGATCGTCGCCGGTCAGCGCCTTTTCAACATCGTCGGCGCACTGCGCGATATCGAGGATGCTGTGTCGAATTTCCACGGGGTCGCAGGTGGCCCGCAGATGGCTGTTGAGCATCACGAAGTGAGACACCCCATCGATCGTTTCGATCGCCAGCGAGCCGTGGGGGACCTGGGCGTTCAACTCCAGGGCGCGGCGGAAATAGGAAGGCACAGCGGGGCCGCAGACACTGTAGACCCGCACAATGGTCGTGGCCCAGGGCTGGGAAACGGCTTGTTCGACGTAGATCCTCTGCTTGCGCCCGTGGGCCAGCGAAACGACGATTTCCAGCACGTCCTCGACCTCGCGCACCGAGGCATCCAGTCCCTCAATCGCTTCGCCCACCAGCGAACCGAGGCTGCGCAGTGACGTGTATATCCGCCGCAGCGCATCCTGCAATTCCGCGGCATCCTGGAATCGGTCGGCAGGGTCCTTGGCCAAGGCTCGCTGGACCACCTCCGCGGCCGCCTCCGGAAGGTCCGGGACCACTTCGCGGGGATCGGGAATGGGCTGCTCCTGATGCCGGTGAGCGAGCCGGGCAATATTGCAATCGGTGTAGGGGAATTTGCCGGTGAGCAGGTAATAGTAGGAAACACCGACCGCATAGACATCGCTCGACGGCGTACCGTGTGCTCCTTGGAACAGCTCGGGAGCCATGAAGTACGGGGTTCCGGCCAGACTCTGGACGCTGTCGTCGTGCGAGGCAACCACGCGTTTGGCCAACCCGAAATCGGCCAGTTTGGCCCAGCCATCATCGCGTACCAGGATATTGGCCGGCTTGAAGTCGCGATGCACCATGCCCTGTCGATGTGCTTCGGCCAGGGCGGAACAGCTTTGCAGCAGGAAATCGGTCGCCTTGAGTGCCGACATGGATCCCGCCTCGGCGAAGCATCGTTGCAGCGATTGCCCCGGCACGTACTCCATTTCAATGTAGTGGTACCCATCTTGCTCGCCGATATTGTGGACCGTGACGACGTGGGGGTGGACCAACGAGGCGGCGGCGCGTGCTTCGCGCAGGAACAGTTCCACCGAATCGCGTTGGCGTCGCTCCAGGTCCGGGGCGAGAACCTTGATGGCGCAGGGCGCTGCAGCATGTTGTGGCGGGCCTGAAACACCCAGGCCATCCCTCCCCGCCCGAGGAGGCTATCGATCGAGTAGAGGGACAACTGCGAACCGATCAGCCGCCGGGGCAAGTCGGGGGCCGGGCCGACGTCAGTGGTCGAGAGTGACCCGGCCGCAGTTTCGTCAAATTCAATCGTGGCGGGATCCCCCGCCACCGTCAGCAGTTCGCCGCACTGGGGGCAACGGTCGGAGCCCTCGACCGGGTAGTCCTGATTACAACCTCGGCAGTGACCGGTAAGCGGAGTCACTTAACGACGCTCCCAACACCTACTGCGGGGCCTGGGCCGGTGGAGAGCCGGGGGGCTGCTCGCCACTTGGCGCGAATGCGTCCACCAACATCTGCAATTTGAAGTTCCTGGGGAACTCTTCGTCGAGTTGATCGAGTACCGCTTTGTAGCGGAAGATGGCCTCATTGAGATCTTCCGCCATCGTGTCGTGGATCAGCTTGGGATACTGCTCGAAAATCTTCGCCCACTCGTCCCATGCCTTTTCATAGTTTTCCCGAGCGCCTTCCGGATTGGCCTTTTCACCTTCCTGGTCGGCGATCATCATATAGCGGCGGGCATCGGCCGTGACCTTGGATTGCTCGACCTCGCAGCGCGTCGTCCAATATTCATAGTTGACGATACCGGCGTACGACGAGATGCGATCGACATACACGCTGGCCTCGGCGGCCTGCATGGCGTAGTACCGGCCTTTGGCCCGCAGTTCCTGCGGCAATGCCTCGGCCACGTCGAGGTCGGTGACCGTCAGCTTCTCGAACGCCCGCTGCATCGCCTGCTGTTCCAATTCCGTCGACTCCAAAGCGTTCTTGCCCGATTCGATCACCGCCAGTTCCTCGGCCGTCAACGTCGCGCGCCGCTTTTCGCGAATCTCCTCGCGGAGTCCCGGCGCGAGCTCCTCAAGCTTGTCCCGCATGCGTCCTTCGTCGGTCCGATATTGATTAAGTGTGTTCAGGCGGACCGAGTGTCCCCAGGAGGTGGGAATGTCGATAGCGCCGAATTTCTCCCAGGCCTCTCCCGCACGTCGCCAGGCGTTACGAGTCTTCTCGCCAGGGGTGATCTCGCCGGTAATCGCATCGGCGTGACTGATGAGGGCCATGGCCGGGTCCGAATAGAAGATCACGGAACTGCGCCGTTTGTCAGTGTATCCTTCGCTGTTGACGTCCACCCGCATCCAGGTTACTGGGACCCCCTTTTCCACCACCGCTTCGGACTGCAAGTACCAGAGATTGCCCACCAGCCAGTTGTCCGGATACCCATCCGGCCCGCGCGATTCGTTCATATTGATGTAGCCGGCCATCAGATCATGGAAATCGGTGTCGGTACGGAACATGCGACGGAACTGCTTCTTCTCGTCGGCGATGCCGATCTTATGGCCGACGAACCAGCCCAGGTTCCAGAAGAGTCGCGGGTTCTTCTGGTTATAGCGAGTTCCCTCAATGAGAAACTCGATTCCCTTCTTAACCCAATGATACCGGTGGCGGTAGTCGTCGAATTCGGTGGACACGTTGTACGAGAGGTTATGGGCCTGGAATTCCCACACCGTGATGTAGTTGGGCTGCAGTTTGACGATTTGGTTCAAGGTCGCGGACAGTCGATCCCAGCTTTCGGTCAACTTGTATTGGTTGGCCTTGGTCCAGAGCAAGTTGGTGGCGATACCGCGCAGGCCGAGCGTGGCCATTTTCATGGTCTCGCTGAGCGGGATCGATTTTGCCCAATTCCGCCTGGGACAGCCCGTAGCTGGCGCGCATACGAGCCAGCGTACCGCCGCTGGATCCGCGCAGTGCCACCGTCTTCGCCGGACGGGCTGGTGGCCGGTTGCCCCAGGAGAAAGAGCGGGAACAGCAGCACCACGATGGCACAACAGTAGATGATCTTGCGAATGAACGAAGCATTCTGAGTCATGCGGCGATTTCCCGTGTTTTCAGGAAAAAGTAACCGACGATCGTGATGGCCGTCACGTAGACGAGTGTCATCAGGCACTGCCGGGCCAACAACTGGTCGTAGAAACTGAAGTTAAAGGCAACATACTCCGTCGCCCGCCCGAGACCCGAGAAGTCGGGGAGCACGGTGGACAACGAGTGCATGATGGTCAACAACACGTTATCCAGAAACTTGACAACCCGCACGCCGATATCTCCGGCGCCGAATTCCAGCGGCTTGACAACGTTGTCCTGATTCACCAGACGAATCAACGCTTCGACGGGCCCCCCTCCGAATGCCGTACCGCTCCATAAATCACGGACGAACTCGCCAAAGAACCCGAGCAGCACGGCCGAGAGGGTCGCCAGCATCGCCACGGGTGTGCTCAGGAACGTGCTGAACATGACCCCCAGGCAGACGACAATCACCATTTGCAGCCAGATCGTCAGGTAGGCTTTGACAAAATTCCACGAAAACGACGCGTTGGGCGCTTCAATATACAGATCAGCCTGGGCCATGCCGAAGTACTGGACCGGGTCGTCGCACCGGATAAGGATTTCCAATTTCCCCTCATGGACCAGGTCGTCGAACAAATCGACTTCGCGACCTGAACCGCCGTCGACGCCTAGCGGTCGCAATTTGCGGGGGATTCGAAACTGCTGGGTGGTGAACTCTTTCGATTCAAATCCGATCGGTTCACATTCGATTGGCTTGCGCGGGTCGGTTCCTTTCACGATGATGACCCCGCGAACACCCTTCTCGATGTCCGCCATGTAGGTGCGAAAGACGCTCAGCGTGATCGAGAGTGGCAGGTAATCGGGGAAATCCTCTTCCGCGATTCCTTCGAACTGCCAAATCGCCGTGGCCAGCGTGCGTCCTTCGATATAGCTGCGGTATTCCCACTCCTTGCCGACATTGATCCCTTCCCGCGCCGGTTGACCGTCGCGGTCCAGAAAGAAGAGCCGGCCGTAAATGGGGACACGCGCCAGCAATGCTCCCTCGGGCGGACCGATCGAATACGGGGCTTCCTCGTCCCCGGCTTCACCCTGGCGGGTGACGACGTGCTGGTGTCCCATTGTCTTGTCGGTGACACCGCGTCCTGCCGCATTCATCTTGAAGGAATGGCGATGATGAGCGTTCATCGTTGTCTGGCCTTCCCAGCCGGGTGAGGCCTCGCCTTCGGTAAGTGGCGCAAGCTTGGCCACACTCTCGGCATTCACAGCATGTTCATGCCGCATGCCGCGGTCGACGAACATGTAACTGAGAAAGCACATGGCCGCCAACAGCACGCTGATCACGGCGACAAAACCGAGCACGCGTCCCAGCACGATCTCGCCCGCGCGAACGGGCTTCGTCACGATCGTGTAGATCGTCTTGCTCTTGATGTCAGCCGGCAGGCTCGTCGTCGCCAGGAAGAGTGACAACACGATGACCAGGTAGCTCGTCGTGGTGAGCACGAAGCTCAAATAGAGATGCGCCGGGTCATCACTCTTGACGTCCAGGAACCAGCCGGCGAAGAGGAAGATAATCACGAAGATGACGAACGCGACGAGGACTTTTCGTCGGATCGCCTCTTTGACCGTGAGCCGGGCCATCGCCATGATGCGACGCGGCGAAGTCGCCGGCAGGTCACGGCCGATGGCGCTGGCGAGCACCCCCGCCACGGAATAGAATCCCTCAACCGGACCGCGGCGGGCGGCCGAGATCAAGTAGCAGATGAAGATGACCAGCGCCGTGAGAATGGGAACGGCGATGACAAACGTCTTCACCGCGGGCCCAAACCAAGCAGCAAACGTGAGGAATTCGTCCGGTCGGATTTCCATGGCGTTACGAACAAGCCTTTGATAACTGCGTGAGTAAGTATGTCTGGGCGGACGCGTTGGCGCCGCGGCGTGAAGCGGGCAGGCGCCCCGCCGCTGCGATTATGATTCTGGAGTCCCTCGGTGCTCGCGAGCTCGCCGGCCCGGGTGCGCCTCGCTCTCCCGTACAATCGACAGGAACAGCTCTTCCAACGTGGAAGTGGGATTCTCCATGCTCAGCAATTCACCGCCGTGCCGCTGAATCACCTGCCGGATCTCTTCCTCCGCCTCCTTGCTCAAGCCCTTGGCCAGGATCTCCGTTTCGTCCTGTACCGTCAACAACGTGTCAATCCGTCCCAGTTCCTTCAATTCGCCCTGGTGGAGAATGGCGATGCGGTCACACACGTCTTGAATGTCGGGGAGCAGGTGGCTGCACAACAGCACCGTCTTCCCCTCGTCGCGCAGTCGCAGAATCAAGTCCTTCATCTCGCGCGTGCCAATCGGGTCCAATCCGGTCGTGGGTTCGTCCAGCATGATCAGTTCCGGATCGTTGATCAACGCCTGAGCCAAACCAATGCGCCGCGTCATGCCCTTGGAATATTCCTTCAACTGGCGGCGACGAGCCCAGTCGAGCTTGACATCAGAGATCAACCGGTTGATGCGGTCGCGTCGTTCGGCCGCCGGAATATTGAACAGCCGGGCGTAGAAATCGAGCGTTTCTTCCGCATTCAGGAACTTGTACAGATAGGACTCCTCCGGCAAGTAACCAATCCGCTCGTTCTTGCTGACATCGGTGGCGTCCTTGTCAAACACCAACGCTCGACCGCTGGTCGGAAACAGCAGCCCCAGCAGCAGCTTGATCGTGGTGGTCTTCCCGGATCCGTTGGGACCCAGCAGCCCGAAGATCTCGCCCCGCCGGACTTCCAGGTCCAAAGCCTTCAGGGCACGGACCTTTTGCCGACCCCAGAAGTCGCGATACACTTTGGTCAGGTTCCGCGTCTCGATCACGACGTCGCTTGCGGGGGTGGCGGCCGGCTCGGGAGCCGGCTTAGCTGTGATTTCGCTGCTCATGGAGGCATCACTACTCATGGGTGGTTCCCGTGGACATTGAAAGAACGGCGGTTATGGGCCATCCACGTAGATTGGTCACTCGCGGCCCAGGACATCTCGCCCAAAACATCTCCGAACCGCCTTTGGACGGCGCTAGACGGGTCGTCTATAGTGTACGCACAGCTTCCCGCGAGGGTTCAGCTGTTTTGCCTCCCCCGAGCGTTGGACTCTGGGCGGCCGGCAGCTAGGGCTTCCCGTCAAGGGAAGTTTCTTAGTATAGATGGGCGGTCGGATCGCACAAGGGACAGCCGGTTTTCCCGCGGATTGTCCGGCGGGCCGGGCCCCCGTAGCTTCCCATGATCCGGAGGTGGGTGGGTGCTGTAGAGGCGCGGCTTGGCTCGGCAGCCGCTGGGGGTCCGCGTTTCCGCCCAACCTAAGCGATCCCACGGACGATGAGCGGTCGAAGGTCGCTCCGCGGAAGGGCGCAGGGGGGAACCGGCCAGCCACGAAATGGTCGGTCGGTGGAGTGGCGTGGCGTGGCGTAAATTACAGTGTGAATCGACGCCCTCACGTGGGTTGGCGTCAGGGCGATCGCGAGAACGGAGATGACAGCAAAAAGCCTGAAGATTAGCGACCGAGACTCTGCCCTGGCCTTTCTGTTTGGCCGCATCGACTACGAGCGATCCCGGTTCGTTCCCTATCGATCGCGCCGGTTCAAGCTCGACCGGATGCGCCAACTTGCCGCCCGGCTCGGCTATCCCGAGCAGGCCTTTCCCGCCGTCCACATTGCAGGGACCAAAGGGAAGGGGTCGACGGCCGGCATGATCGCCTCAGTCCTTTCCGCCGCGGGCTATCGGACCGGACTGTACACATCACCCCACCTGCATCGCCTCGAAGAACGTTTTGTGGTCGACGGCCAGCAGTGTACCGAAGCGGAACTCGTCAACCTGTTTGCGGAGATTCAGGAGGTTGTGCTGGAAATGGACCACCAGGCCGCCGCCCACCGGCAGCAGCAGGGGCCCACCTACTTCGAAATCACGACGGCGGCCGCCTTGCTGCACTTCCAGCGGCGGGGGGTGGCCTGTGCTGTATTGGAGGTGGGACTGGGCGGGAGGCTCGATTCCACCAATATCTGCCATCCCGCGGTCTCGGTAATCACGACGATCAGTTTGGATCACACCCGGCAGCTGGGTAAGACGCTGGCCCGCATCGCCGGCGAGAAAGCCGGCATCATCAAGCCGGCCACGACCGTCATCACGGGGGTGGAGCAGCGTGAGCCGTTCGAGGTGATTGAGCGGGTAGCCCGTGAAAACGGCTCGCCACTGTTGGCCTTGGGGCGGGACTTCGGGTATGAGCATCTCGCCGCGGCGCCGCCTGCCCCGTGTGCAGAGGAGCAGCCTGCGATGCCGCGCAGCGCGCTCCATTATCGGGAGACTGTAGATGCCACGCCGTTTCAATTGGATCATGTCAGCCTGGGAATGCTCGGCCGCCATCAGGCCGCCAATGCTGCCGTGGCGCTGGCAACCCTGCGGCATTTGCAGCGCCGCGGCTGGAAGATCGACGAATCGGCGATCCGCGGCGGGCTGCGAGGCACCCATTGCCCGGCCCGTTTTGAACTGGTCTGTCGCGAGCCGGTCATCATATTGGACGCCGCGCACAACCCGGCATCTGTGGCGGCCCTGGTGGAGGCGTTGCGGGAGAATTTTCCCAGCGGCCCTCGCCTGCTGGTATTTGCCGCCAGTGTCGACAAGGACGTGCCGCAAATGCTTCGCCAATTGCTCCCCCATTTCGAGCAGATCGTCGTGACGCGTTACATGAACAATCCGCGAGCGATGGATCCCGAAACGTTGGGGAAGCTGGCACGGAAACTCGCCCTGCAATGCAGCTGGACACACGTACAGCTGCACGTCCGCCCCGATCCCTTGTCGGCATGGCAACTGGCGCGCACGCTGTCCACGCCCTCGGCTGTCGTGTGCGTGGCCGGGTCCTTCTTCCTGGCGGCGGAAATCCGCGAACACCTGGAGGCTTCCTGTCAGGTAGCGTCGGGCGCGGGTTCTTTCTGCAAGTAATCGAGGGCCTTCTGCAACTGCCGGTCCTCGGTCGGTTCCGGCGGCTGAGCCGGTGGCGGCACATCGCCCTCAGCCGAATCAATTCCGTGCAGCACTTCGCGGAGGCGAAATTGCTCATAGAGCTGACGGCACTGGTCGTCGGTTAAGGCGAGTTCGAGCCCCTCGGTAGGGTGCACACCCCAATCATCCGCGTCGGTGGCTTTTCGGCTGCGGTGGATATTTTTGCCGCTGGGGCGCCAGTAGCTGGCGGTCGTCAATTTCAAGGCACTCGTGCCGCGTTCCAGCGGGATCACATTCTGAACCGTACCCTTGCCCCATGTCCGCTCGCCCAGAATCACGGCTCGCCCATGGTCCTGCAGGCAGGCCGCCACGATTTCGGAAGCGCTGGCCGAGTAACGATCGACCAGCACGATCAGCGGAGTCGCGCGAGGGAACAGGGTGGTCTCAGGGGTCGCCCAGTATTCGTCTTCGATCCGCCCCTCTCGACCACGAATGCTGACAATCAACCCTTCGTCGAGAAACAGATCGCAGGTGTCGACGGCGGCAGTCAGCAGCCCACCAGCGTTTCCTCGCAGATCGAGAATCAGTGCATCGATCGGGTGTTCCGCGAAGGGGAGGACCGCCTGCAACTCGCCTGCCGTGAATTCCCCGAACGTGGTGATGCGCAGGTAGCCAATCCGCGGTTCGTCCCGCAGAAAATACTCCCACCGCCCATCCGGTTGCAGGGTGTCGCCGAGCACTGACTTGGTCCGTACCCGATCGCGGGCAATGGTCAGTTCCGTCGGATTTTCATCGTTGACATGGCGAATCTGCAGTTTGACCGTTGTCCCCACCGGTCCTTTCATCTTCTTGACGGCTAGCGTCAGTTCCATGCCGGCGGTGGTCTCACCGTCAATTTGCAGGATCAAGTCACCCGATCGCATGCCAGCTCGATGTGCGGGGCTGTCGTAAACGGGCGTGACGACCTTCAATTCGCTCGCTTGCGGCGGGCCCTCGACCACCACGCCGATGCCGACAAACTCCTGATCAATCGTCTGCCGAAACTGGTCGAAAAAGTCGGGGCCAATATAGTCCGAATACTCGTCCAGGCTGTTGACCATGCCCCGCATGGCGTTCTCAAACAGCTCGCGGCCTTCCACTTTTTCCACGTAGTTGTCTTCGATAATCTCCATGGCGTGCGAGATGGTCGACAGGTAGCGGTTGTGGTAGGCCTTGGCATAGCAGGCCAGCGAGACGATGGCGGCGATGAGGATGGTCAGCGAATTGCGAATGGGCATCGATCTTCCTCGGTCTGATTCCCCAGCGACGATGGCAGGTGGCCGCCGGTCATAGGGCCCCCCACACGCACCCCCCAGAGGTAGCCGGCGGGCAATCCGCTCTCCCTAGGTGGCCATTGGCGTGCACCGTCTTATCGTACAGCGTATTCGCTGCGGGACAAAGCCGGCGGCGCGGCCCGTTTCAGCGTCAGCCAGTCGCCGTTTCGCCTCGCAACGCCGGGCTCGGCCGGCACATTCCGCGTCTCCCGGGCCCTGGCAGAAATCCGAAACCCATTCGAAATGACCAGCACTGAAGAAAGACAGAAGAGAAAGCTTCCGCCGCGAGGCACACCGCGGTCACGACCCGCCAACAGCTCCTCACCGCGCCGCAAGCTATTGGATATCCCCTTCTCCGTCCTCCCCTGTGTCAGTCAGGTGCGTCACTGTCAGGCGTAACCGACGCGACCGGCGGCCGGCACTTACTGACGGCGTGGTCGATGATGCGATAGAGTTTTCGCGCGTCGACCGGTTTGGAGATGTAGTCGTCCATGCCTGCTTCGAGGCAGACATGCTGGCATCCTCGAACGGCATGGGCAGTCATGGCGATAATCGGTGTATGTCGTCCCGTCGCGGACTCGGATTGCCGGATCTGGCGAGTGGCCTGCAACCCGTCCATCTCCGGCATTTCGACATCCATTAAGACCGCGTCGAACGGTTTCTGGGCCATCAACTCCACGGCCTGTCGCCCGTTGCTGACGACTTCCACTGAATGGCCGCGCAATTCCAGCAGACCGACGGCCACCTCCTGATTCACGAGGCAGTCTTCCGCCAGGAGGATATGCAGCGATTTCGTATCGGCCGGCGGCGTGTTGCGGCGTGGGGCGCGCGTCTTGCCACTGTCCAGGCCCAGGGCTTCCAGCAGCGCGACCTGGAGTTCCGATTGTCGAACCGGCTTGGGGACACAGCGGGCGATATTCCACTTGGCCTTCCGTGCCGTGTGATCGTCCTCGCCGGTCGGCAGCACCAGGACGATGGGAATGTCCGCCCGCCTGGCCGCCGGTGCCACCTGTTGCACGTAACGCCAGGTTTCTTCGGGCGCCTGCACGAGGCCCACGATGACGATGGCCCGGAACGGTTGGCCGGCTGCCGCGGCTTCTTCCAATCGCTGCCGGGCCGCTTCGCCATTGGTGGCCCGTGTCACCTGCCAGCCGAGATTCAGCAGCATTTCGCCGTGTGTATCGCGGCGCGTGTTTCCGGATTCGAGCAACAGCAGCGGGAGATTGAGGGGTCGGATTTCAGACAACCGGGTTGTACGCCGCGTGCTCCCCATGCCGAATTTCGCAGTGAAGTGGAATGCACTCCCCTGCTCGACCTGGCTCTCCACCCAAATGCGTCCCCCCATCAAGTCGACGAGCTGTGCTGAGATGGTCAACCCCAGACCGGTGCCACCGAAGCGCCGCGTGGTAGACGCGTCGGCCTGACGAAACGACTCGAAAATGTGTTCGCGTTTGTCGGCGGGGATGCCGATGCCGGTATCTTCCACCACGAAGTGCAATTCCAGGTCATCCCGCGAGCGGTTCTCGACCCAACAGTCGACGAAGATTTCACCTTCCGAGGTGAACTTCATGGCGTTGCCGACCAGATTGACGATGATCTGTCTCAACCGCCCCGCGTCCCCCAATGCTTCGGTGGGAACGTCGGGTGCAATGCGGCAATCCACTTCCAGCCCCTTGCTGGTGGCGAGGACGCCCATCGCGCGTGTGGCATCCACCATCAGGTCGCGAATGTCGAAGGGGGCGGATTCCAGTTCCATCCGGCCCGCTTCGATCTTGGAAATATCCAGGATGTCATTGAGCAGTCGCATGAGCGAGTCGGCCGACTGGTTGAGCGTGTTGAGATAGTTGCTTTGCTGCGCATTGAGGGACGTCCGGAGGGCCAGTTCGGTCATGCCGATGATGCCGTTCATGGGAGTGCGGATTTCGTGGCTCATGGTCGCCAGGAATTGGCTCTTGGCATGATTGGCTCCTTCGGCCGCCTGCATGGCTTCCCGAAGATGCTCTTCGGTCACGAGCAGCTCTTGAGCGATTCTCTCCAACTCGGCATTCGATTCGGCCAGTTCATGCGCTCGCAACTCCGCCGCCGCCGTCCGATCGGCCACGCGTTGCTCGAGCGTTTCGTTGAGTCGCTGCAATTGCTGGAATCCTTCCGCATTCTCCAAGGCGGCCCCGGCGATGGTGGCAATGAAATCGGCCAGTCTTTCCTCGTCGGGGCCGAACAGCCCGCGGATGTGCCGGTGCGTCACGGAGAGGCAGGCGATGGGTCGTCCGCGCTGAAAAATCGGCACGCAGATCGTTGACAAGCCGTCGCTCGAAGCGCGATGTCCGGCCGTCGTGTCGGACTGTTCCTCGCTCCACGCCACGGCTCGACCTCGGCGGATGGCCGTCTCTACCAGGCCCGCATTGAACGACTGCTCTGTTTCCAGCGGGACGAGATCCAATCCGGAGTCGGTCTGCCTGACCTGCAAAACGATGCACTGCTCGCCCCGCAGCAGATGGAGGGCGGTGGAGCGCACTTCGCGAAAAATCGTGGCGGGCGAAAGCGCCGCGGCAATCTTGCGTCCGGAATCGAGCACGGTACCGAACCGATCCACCAACGACAAAGTGGCCGACTCCGTCTCATTCGCCTCAGGGCCGCGACCATCGGTGCCGGCAACGGACATTTTGCGCAGCAGGATGTGAGCCGTGCGAATCTGCTGGTCGGCGTCCGGCCAGCCGAGTTCTTGCGAGATTTGGCCGCGGACGAGCAGCGTCTGTGCGTATTCATATTTCGCGTCCTGGCGTTGGGCCAGTCGAAGACTCTTGTCGAGCGCTCGACGGGCTCGCCGGTGTTTCCCCTCCATGGCGAGGATCAGGCCATATTCGCGCAGCGCATGCGGCAGATCGCCTTTGAATTGGCGTAACGCGCAGAGCGCTTGGCGAACGGCCGCTTTGGCTTCACGAAGCAGTTGTCGACGACGACCGGGAAGCCGGTCCTCACACTGCTCGACCAGACGTCGGCAGCAGGACGCGTACCAGGCGAGACACGAGAGCGTGTAGGCATTGCGAATGCGGCTCTGGCTCGCGTGTTCGTGTGCCTTGCGGAAATACGCCGCGGCTTCCGCCGCCTGGTCAGCGCCATACAGCTGCACTCCCTTGGCGCAGAGCACTTGGATGATTCCCTGCGAGTCGTGACGCTGGCGTCTGAGTTCCTGGTCGAGTATCTCGTCGGGAATCGCTCCGTGCGCAGCACGGGCCCAGATGTCCATCGCGATGCCAGAGGCCTGCTCGTCCCCCACTTCGATACCGGATGCGTAATGCAGCCGGGCTTCCTCCAGCGCGGCCGGCAGGTCGCCCAGGCGGTAGAGGGCGGTGCTGAGTTGGAAGCGAGCGATGTGCACCTGCCAGAAGTCCCCCGTGCGCTCCAGCAAGCGGATCGCTTCACGCGACTTGTCCGCGCTTCTTGGAAGCGGGAGGCCGCGTACAACGCCAGGCTGTAATAGCTCAGGCTCTGCCCCTCGCCCCAGATATCACCCAGCGCTCGGCGGATGGCCAGGGAGGCCTTCGCGTAGGCAATCCCACGCGAGAAACAAGGTACGAGCGTCATGGCGGGGGCATGCTCGGAGTAGATCTGTGCCAGCTCCAAGGTGGGGGGAAAACACTCGGCCAGGTTCATGCCGCGTAAATGAGCCCACAGCAGGGCGATGCGCGTACGCGTGAACCAATAGCCGTGTGCGAGGCGGCTGAAGAGCCGCAGGGCAAGCAGTTCGCAATCCGCTGGGCGGCGCCGGCGGCGATGCAGCAGCAGGAAGGGGAGTGCGGTGTGAAGCAACTGCACGATCACTTCTCGGGCAGCCTGCACTACCTGAGCAAACGGTGTGACAGGTATGGCATGCCCCAACGCACGGAGGGCATCTTCCACGCACTCGACAGCCTGTCCCATGTTGCCGCGTTTGCTGGCCAATTCACCCATCATCCCGCGGATCTGGGCCACCGCGAAATTGCCTTCGGCCAACTGAGCCGCCTGCTGGAACAGCTCCTCGGCGGCGTCATACTTGCCACGCAGCATCAGGACATCCCCCAGTCCCTGGGCGATGCGATAGCGAATGGACTTGACGCAGCCGGCGGCACCGCGTTGGGCAATGCGGTATTGCTGTTCAGCGATTTCCAGTGCATGCTGCGTCCGAGCGCGTTCCGCCGCCTCCAGCGCGTAGGAGAGAGCCTGCCCACTGTCTCCCGCCGCGTCGAAGTGATATGCCAGGTCGGTCACACGCTCCGGTTCGTGTTCCCGCAAGTACAAGGCTGCCGAAAGATGAAGTTGCTGCCGCTGCTCCCCGGTCAGGTGTTCGAGGAGCACTTTGCGGATCTTGTCGTGCACGAACACACAGTGATATCCGTCGGCACGAACCCACACCAGCTGGCGCTGACGTGCTTCATCGAGAGTCGCCAGAGCGGAGGACTGAGTCTGGCTCGTCAAGAGGGCGGCGACCCCCAAGTCGAATTCCTTTCCCAGCACGGCGCCTACCCGTAAGATCTCGCTGGCGTGCTTCGGCAACAGCTCGATGCGCCGTGCCAGAATCGAACCAGCCTGGCTGGATGACTGCAAATTCTCAAAGGCCAAGGGGGCGGTGCTCCAGCCCTGGGGAGTCGGCGTCATGGCACCGGATTCCACCAGCCCGCGCAACACCGCGGACGCCATGAAAGGACTCCCCTCGGACAGCCTCTGGACGGTCTCCACGGTCACCTCCGGCAACGGACCGGCCATCGATTCGATCAACCGCCGGACGTCCTCGCGGCCGAGCGGTTCGAGTCTCAGATGGGCGGAGGCGGGGAGTTGCCGGAGGGGATGATGGAGCGGGACCTCCTCCGATCGAAACGCCACGATCAAGATGACGCGGCTCTCTCGCCGCGAGTCGGCGGCCTCCATGGTCGACCAGCGTTCGAGTAGTTTGATCGTCAGTTCGTCGCTCCACTGACAGTCATCCAGGATGATCATGGCCGGGCGCTGGAGTGTTCCTAACGCGTGCAGGAAATGCGTCAGCCCCTTGACGTTGCGCATTTCACGGAACGCGTTGGGGAGGTCGCGCAGCGGCACCTGCCAGCCAAGTTCCTCGGCCAGGCGGGGAAACGCCGTCGTGACCCCGTCCCGAAAGTCGCCCAGTCGCTGCCAGACGGCCGCAGCCAGTTCCGGTTTGGAGCGACCGGCGACAATGAACTCTTGGATGATGCTGTCGAGAGCCTGGAACGGACGGCGGCCCACGTCACTGGCCGGCCCTGAGCGTAGTACCCACATTCCCTCCCGCGCGCCGCGGCGGGCCACTTCGGAGAGGAGCCGCGATTTGCCGCTCCCCGAGACCCCCTCCAACAGTATCAGCCGAGAGTGCCTGGCGTGTACCACCGCCACTTCGCGATCGATGGCCTCCAGCTCCGACACGCGGCCCACAAATGCCGGCTCGGTAAGCGTGCGTCGACGATCCGACGCCCCCACAACCAGGTCAACATCCGATTCGCCTCGTTCGCACTCCGCCAGGACCAACAGCAGATCGTTCAGGCCCCCTTCCGCTGACTGGTAACGGTCGCGAGGGTCCTTCCGCAGCAGACGCTGCAAGATCTCGTCCATCACCGCGGGCATGTCGTGGCCCTGCGCCCGCAGCTCGGGTACCGGTGCTGTCATGTGTTCAAACAGCACCTCGCCGACGGTCTGACCACGAAATGGAGGATGCTGCGCCAGGCACTCGTAGAGCAGCGCGCCAACCGAATACAGGTCGGATGACTCACCCACATCAATGTCCACGCTACCGGCCTGTTCGGGAGACAGGTAGAGCACGGACGCCAGCGATGGCTGCGCCGAGGCATTGAGCAGATCGCCGCGCGCCAGGCCGATATCGATCAAGACGACGCGCCGAAGGGAGCCGGCGTCGCTGACGATCACATTCGAGGGTTTGATGTTCCGATGCAGCACGCGACGCACATGCAATTCGCGCAATGTCGTACACAGACAGACGGCCACACGGAGTGTTTCCACCAGATTCAGTCGCCGCTGCTTCAATCGCGCCGCCAGCGTGGTGCCGGGTACGTAAGGCAGCACGGCGAACAGCAGAGGCCCCTCCCGGCCCAGATCGAGCATCAGACGCGGCGTCAGATTCCGGAGTTCACAGAGCCGTCTGCATTCCTCCTCGAACCGTGCGCGAGCCGTGGCGGAAAAGAGACGAGAATCGCGGGTCTTCAGCACCACCGTTTCACCCCGCGCTCGGTCAATGGCCAGCAGAGTGCGCGTACCAGGACCCTGACCGAGTTCCTTGATGGCTCGATAACGGCCGCCGAAGACGAGGTCGTCGCGTTCCGTATTTTCGGAAGTCATGCCGTCGCCTGAATTCACCGGTTGGCTCGCTTGCGTCCAAGATCGTTCGGCCCTGCCATGCCACGGGCCCGCCAGCAGCGCAGCGGCGTGCGAAGGCTCGGTGCGCGCGGCGCCGCGGGGCGAGGAGGGTGCAGGAACGTGCCCAGGCAACTGTAGCTTCCGCGGCCGATCCAAACGCGTTGCGGCGTCAGTTTTCAGCTGTTCACGCCAAGTTCCAGCAAGCCTGGCCGGCCTCGGCAGACGCCGAGTCCGCCGCCTCCGCCCGCCGTACCCCATACGGTCGCTGCGACCGGTACAAGCGGTAGGTCAGCAGAGGGCGCTTCAGACGTCACAGAGCAGCATCGCCTGGATCAGCCCTTCCAGCGGGTCCCGCGTCGGAATGAACTCGTGCCCCACGAAGCCCGTGTAACCCACCTTGAGCAGTGCCTTCATGCAGGCGACAAAGTTGATTTCCTGCTCACCATCCAATTCACCTCGCCCGGGATTGCCTGCCGTGTGCACGTGTCCGATCAGGTCACCGTACTGGAGGATGCGGCGAATCACGTCGCCATTCATCACCTGGACGTGGTAGATGTCGAACAACAGTTTGACGCGGGGCGACCCTACCTGCTTCACGATGTCCGCCACGTAGTCCATGTTGTCACCCTGATAGCCGGGGTGTCCCTTCATGGGATGGGAATTGTCACGCGTATTGAGCATTTCGAGGCAGAGCGTGACCTGTTTGTCTTCCGCGTACGATGCGAGTTTCTTCAGCGCCGACACGCAGTTGGCTGCGCCCTCTTCGAGCGGGATTTCACCGCTGGCCGGGTCTTCCGCCTTGCGCCATTTGTAGCCCGTGAAGGCAATGACGTTGGGGAATCCGGCAGCGGCGGTCGAGTCGATCGCTTGTTTCGTGCGACTGATCACTTCTTCCTGATAGGCGGGATTGTTCAGTCCCTTGGCAAACGAATCTCCGGGCATACCATTGGGTGTGAGAGCACACAGCAGCCCGTGCTCTTGCAGGACTGGAAAATCCTGGGGAGCGACCAACTCGACGCTGCCGCAGCCGAGCTGTTGGGCCATGAGAGCCTGTTGTCGAATGTCCCATTTGTCCCCGGCCACATTGAAGCACCAATAGGCGAATGATTGCTTGATGCGTCCGTTGGTGATGATGGGGGAAGTCTCCTGAGCCGACGTTGGCTGTGGGGCAGCCGCACTGATCTGCGAGGCAGCGAGTCCGCTCGTGCCCGCCACTGCCAATCCGGCGGCACAGCCCAGAAGCTCGCGGCGCGTGAACCGGCCTGTCGTGACATTCTTCAGCGTTGCCATTTACTGCACCCTTTCCAGACACGAGAATTCAGGAGACGCACGGTGAAAGATCAGGAACGGCCAATACGGCCCTTTCCGACCATCGTAGCGCGGCGGTGGTCAGCTATCAAGACGCGGTCCCCGCCGGCTGAAGAAGGGCGTCATGCTGATTAACACGAGTCGCGGTGGCCTGGTGGACACCAAGGCGCTGATCAAAGGACTGAAGGACGGGAAAATCGGCTCGGCCGGCTTGGATGTCTACGAAGAAGAGGCGGGCATCTTCTTTCACGACATGTCCGACAAAGTGCTGACCGACGAGGTATTAGCTCGCTTGATGACTTTCAGCAACGTCGTGGTCACATCCCACCAGGCGTTCTTAACGCGCGAGGCGCTGGCCAATATCGCCGACACGACCCTGTCGAACATCGACGAGTACGTCGCTGGCCACCGGGGCGCGTCGTTGACCAACCGGGCCTGGAAACCGTGACGCGAGCGTTCGACGGCGTCACGCGCCGCTCGCATCGGGCTTCCGTGCCGCCGCAGATCGGTGTACGATAGGCCGCACGTGCTGACAGTCCGACAGACGAAATCGATCCACATGACAGTCGTTCGAAGGACAGCAGCCGGGGAGGACGGAGAACGGAAGAGACTCCGTTTCGCGTCCGGTGGTGGCCTTCAACCGCGTGACGATTTCGCCATTCGGACCTTTGGTTTTTTCACTTTTCGACTCTTGATTCTTGTGATTTTCGATTCCGTTGGATTGTAGCCGACGGCGACGTGAAGGAGCTTGCGAACGGGACGATATGTGCGGCATCACCGGCGGTGTGTGGACAGCGGCAGAGAAGGCAATTGATGCGGACCTGTTAGGGCGCATGACGGAGATCCTGCGACACCGCGGGCCTGACGACGTCGGCACGTATGAGAGCGGGTATCGGCAGGGGCAAGTGGTCGAGTCGGCGCCGGGGGTCGCCCTGGGTTTCCGCCGATTGTCGATTATCGATCTCCAACACGCGAACCAGCCCTTGACGAACGAGAATGGCACGGTGTGGGTCGTCTTCAACGGCGAGATCTACAACTTCGCCGCGCTCCGGCAGCGACTCGAGGGAGCGGGGCACACCTTTCGCACTCGCGGTGACGGCGAAACGATCGTGCATTTGTACGAAGACGTCGGCGTCGAGTGCTTCTCTCACCTCAACGGCATGTTCGCCATCGCCATCTGGGATGCGCGGCGGGGACAATTGGTGCTTGGCCGCGATCGACTTGGGCAGAAGCCGCTGGTGTATCACTGCGAGCCGGATCGCTTGCTGTTTGCCAGTGAGCTGAAGAGCCTGCTGCAGGTACCGGGCCTCTCTCGCGAGATCGACCCCACGGCGCTCGACCACTATCTGACTTACCAATTCGTGCCCCATCCACGGACGATCTTTCGCAGCATCCGGAAACTCCCCCCCGGGCACTATGCGGTGTATCGTGCTGGGCAGCTGGAAGTGAGCCCCTACTGGCGTCCCGATTTCAATACCGTGTGGAAAGGCACGCGGCAGGCAGCGATCGAACAACTTCAAACGACACTGGAGTCATCGGTCGAGTTGCGGATGCAGAGCGACGTGCCGCTGGGCGCCTTCCTCTCGGGGGGCGTCGATTCCTCCTTGATCGTGGCCCTCATGCAGAAACTCGCGTCGCAGAAAATCAAGACATTCTCAATCGGTTTTCCCGTGCGTGAGTATGACGAGACGCGATATGCGCGGCAGGTTGCCCAGCATCTGCAGACGGACCATCACGAGTTCCAAGTGACACCGCGCGGCTTGGACATCCTCCCCAAATTGGTCTGGCATTTCGACGAGCCATTTGCCGACAGCAGTGCGATTCCCACCTGGTACGTGTCGCAGTTGACGCGTGAGCACGTGACGGTGTCGCTGACGGGCGACGGCGGCGACGAGTTGTTTGTCGGGTATCCACGCTATCGGGCGGTCGCCCTGGGCAACCAGCTCGATCGTCTCGGCCCCCTCAAGCGACTGCTGGCGGCTCGCCTGTGGCAGGCGATCCCCTCCTCGGCGCGGCAGAAATCCCGCGTTCGGCAACTCAAGCGTTTTTGCGAAGCCTTGGCGCTGTCACCCACCGAGCGTTACCTGGATTGGATTTCGATTTTCAACACGGCCCGCCGCGGCGCGCTGTATACGGACCACTTCACGGCCCAGCTGACGGACGAGGACCCGGTCCGATTCCTGGAAACGGCCCTGCAGGGGCTCTCGGGGCGGGATCCGCTGACGGCCATTTCGCTGGCGGATCTCCAGACCTACCTGCCGTGCGACCTGATGACGAAAGTCGACATCGCTTCCATGGCTCATGCGCTGGAGTGCCGCCAGCCGTTTCTGGATGTGCGTGTTGTCGAGTTAGTGGCGTCGTTTCCGCTGCACTGGAAGTTCCACCACGGGCGCGGCAAGCGGCTGATGCGCGAAGCTTTCGGGCATCTCCTCCCCGACTCGATCTGGTCCCGCCAGAAGATGGGCTTCGGCGTCCCGCTGGATCATTGGTTTCGCGACGAACTGAAGGCGATGACCCATGACGTGCTGCTGGGCGACACGGCGCGACAGCGAGGATTCTTCCGCACCCAGTACGTGACCGAGCTGATCAGGCAGCATGAGCGATCCGAATTTGACCATGCGTATCGCCTGTGGGCACTGCTGTTTTTCGAGCTCTGGATGCAGCAGTGGTGCGATTCTCCTATTTAGCGTCCCTACCGCAACGGCTACAATGGATCGTGCCGTGAGGGACCAAGGTCTTCGTGCCAAGTCGTCTTGATGGAGTGCTCTGATGTTAGACACGTTGGCTGTTGTGCTGGCAGGTGGCAAAGGATCGCGACTCGAACCACTCACTCGTGACCGGGCGAAACCCGCCGTACCGTTTGGTGGCGGTTACCGCATCATCGATTTTTCCCTCTCCAATTGTCTCAATAGCGGCATCCGCAAGATGCTGGTGTTGACCCAATACAAGGCGATGAGTCTGGATCGCCACATCAACCTTGGCTGGCGCAGATTCTTCTGCCGCGAATTGGACGAGTTCATCGATATTGTCCCACCCCAGCAGCGCATCGATGAACACTGGTACCAGGGGACAGCGGACGCCGTCTATCAGAACATCTACGCGCTCGAGAAGGAGCGGCCCAGCTACGTGGTGATCCTGGCCGGCGATCACATCTACAAGATGAATTACCGCACCATGGTCGAATACCACAAGCGTTCGCAAGCTGATCTGACGGTCGGAGCATTGCGAGTCAGCCCGCAGGCGGCACGCGAATTTGGCGTGATGCAAGTCGACGAACAGGATCGGATCGTCGGCTTCGAGGAGAAACCGGCCAATCCGAAGACCATTCCCGGTGATGACCAGCACTGCCTGGCATCGATGGGGATTTACGTCTTCACAGCGAGATTCCTGTTCGAGCAACTCTGCCGGGACGCCACCGATCCCAACAGTGCTCACGATTTCGGCCGAAACATCATCCCGTCGATCATTGATACGCATCGTGTTTTCGCCTTTCCCTTCCGGGACGAAAACCGAAAGCGGGATGCCTATTGGCGCGATGTCGGGACACTCGACGCCTACTATGACGCCAATATGGACTTGGTCGCCATTGATCCCCTGCTGAATATGTACGATTCGCGGTGGCCGATCCGCACCTACCAGCCGATCCTCCCCCCTCCCAAGTTCGTCTTCGGCAGCCTGGGGCATGTGGACCGGCAGGGGTGTGCACTCGACAGTATTGTCTGCCAGGGCTGTGTCGTCTCGGGTGGCCGGGTCGAGCGGAGTATCCTGAGTCCCTTGGTGCGCGTGAACAGCTACGCGCGTGTCCAGGATTCCATTCTCTTCCAGGGTGTCGATATCGGCCGCCACGCGAAAGTCCGACGCGCCATTATTGACAAGGGAGTCAGTATTCCGGGGGGAGTGGAGATCGGTTACGACTTGGAGAAAGATCGCGCTCGCGGATTCACCGTCAGCCCCGGAGGAATCGTGGTGATTGCCAAGGCAGACGGAGTGGAACAGGTCCTCGAGACCGGCCGCGTGACGCTCGAGCAATGGAGCAGTGGAGCGGAAGAACGATTGAGTGATGGAATGGTGGAGTGATGGAGTGATGGAGTGATGGAGTGCCGGCGCGGCTTCGACGGCCGCTGCGCGGTCGTGCTCCCCTTCACGTATCGAAGTACAGCGGCGGAAACGCGGGCAACTTCTGCGCTGTCATGAACACGCTTTCTTTAGCTCGCATCGACTTATTGCGGCGGCACCGAATGCTGCCGCCCGACGTGGACGCCCTGCAAGCGGCTCGCGTCCTCGACGTGCCGGGCGGTCTCTTGTCCTTGCTGCACGAGACGTGGTCCCAGACTGCGAGCTCGCGTGAATCGCCGTCGCAGCGTCGCTGCGCTGAGCGGCGCGCGGCGTGGCTGGAAATGCAATTGCGGCAGCAGGCCGCACTAACATGGGGTCTGCCAGGCTGCTCGCCCGACCTCGGGCCTGCCTGGGTCGGAGAGCGACTCGTCTGGTGGCCGCGCGGAGTTCCGGCTGGACAACGCGTCGCATTTGTCAGCTCGCGTCTGGGTCGTCCTCTCGAGAAACACGGACGATGGTTCGCCCTGCTGCGCAGTCTCTGCCAATCGCTCGATCCGGATCACGACATCCTGCTGTCGGCTCGCGCGACGGCGGTCGCGCCATTCCTGGACCGTTGTCGTGAGTTATTCGGGGTGCGGATACTGGAATTCGTCCCCGCCGGCCGCTCGACCCGGACCTTGTCACAATGGCTGGCTGCATGCCGGCGAGAGAGTTCACGGCTGCCTGAGGCGTCCGGACTTCATTGGCCGGCGTTCGTGTCACCGGAACTTGCCGCTGGTCCGAGCGATCCGTCTCCGTTGCAAGATCGACTGGTGGTGGCCGCAGCCGACAGGATCGTGGCCCTGCGGGTTCGAGCCGGGGGGCACGTCGAACAGTTGCTGCGCCGCCGGTTGACGGCACAGGCGACAGATGCCCTCGGCAGCCTGCTGCTGGCCGGCGGCGCTGATCTGGTGCGGCCGAGTGTGGTCGAGTCGCTGTGCGCCTTGGGCGCGGCGCCGCTGTGCGTGGAGAGCCTCAGTCTGCCGCATGTCGGCGCCGACATCGGGGCCGGCAGCGACGCGTGTCCCGGCAGCGGGAACGTGCTGCCGCTGGACCAGATTGCGACAGCGGACTATCTGACGCACTGCACCCGAAACGCCACGGGACCCTGGCCCGACGAGTCCGTGGAAGACTACCAGGATGCTCTGATTCTCGCCCGACCGACGGCCGATCACTCCGCCTTCGCCACACTCTCGCGCATCGTACGGCAGCAGCAACTGCTCGCGTCCGGCAGGACGATTCGCGGCGGCTGCCGCGTGGTCTGTTTCACAGCCGTGGACGTGAAGGAGATCGGCCAACTGCGCACCTTCCGAGCTCATCGCGGCCGGTGGGATTTCGAGCCCTACGGCATCTGTATCAAGTCCCGCTGGCTGCAGCAACGCGCTGCGCGCCCGGTGTGTTATGGCGATGCGGCATTGTGGGCGCAGCTCGCCGAGCCACAGCGTCCCTTCTATCAGCGGAATATTGCGGGCAAGAGTGGACAGATCGACTGGTCCGTGGAACGTGAATGGCGTCACGTAGGGACGTTGGATCTGAGTGATTTGCCCGCCACCGAGGCATTCCTGTTCGTGCCGACCATTGCCGAAGCCGAGCGGCTGGCCACCTTCAGTCGCTGGCCGGTGGTCGTGTTGCGGTGATCGGGCAGCTTCCCCTTCTCCCAGCAGCAGGGACCCGCGAGCCCGAGGCGAGCACGTCGGCGCACCCTCTTGGCACGTTTCACGTCCGGTTGTCTCGATCACCATTTGCAGAGCACCCGGCATGAGCCAACGCCTGACATTGCCTCGCGAGGGCTCAGCAATGCTCTATTCTGCGTTCCGTTGTCCGTTCTCGGATTTCTGTTTTCGGTTTTCGCTGCGGGGTTTCTGGCGACGTGCCAACTGAAAAGCCAGCAGCCCACCGGCCACGGCGCCACACAGGTGCCCGTCCCACGAAACGTTTGGGGCGCGGGGAATGAAGCCCCACAGCAACGAGCCTCCATAGAGAACGAACGTCACGATCGCCACGAGGATGGGGATCAGACGGCGTTCGAAGACGCCCCCCAGGATGAGAAAGGCGATCAGCCCCGATACCAATCCACTGGCTCCCACATGGTTGGCACCGCGTCCGAAGATCCACAACAGCGCTCCACCCAATACGATGATCTCGGCCACAATCTGCCACGACTTGGCCCTCGAGCCGGCCAGCAGGAAGAGGAGCACGACCAAGGGAATCGTGTTGCCGACGATGTGGCCGATGCCCGAATGGAGAAACGGCATCGTGACGATCCCCAGCAACCCGACCCCGGAACGAGGCTGCAATCCGTACTGTTGGAGCGACGGCAAAAGGTAGCTCAGCAAGAACACGCCCCAGATGATGCCGACGAAGATCAAGATGCTCTTAATTTCCTTACCGACACTGTCCGCCAGAGTGGGCATGATGCAATTCTCCTGCGCTAAATCGGGATCGGATGGCCGGTGGGGACTCCCGGCAGAAATTTGGGGCCCAGCCAATTGTCCATCACAGTTGATCGCAAGTCCCGGGCGAATGCAACACCCGCGGGCGAGAGCCTGGCGGCCGCGGGGCGAGTTGGGGCCGGCGGGAATCGGCTGTGGGACGAGCGGGACGACGCCGGCGAGAATTGCACGAAAGCTCCCGTAGGGGTAGCATGAAGGGGTCTCGACTCTCGTCTTTGCCGCGGAATCGCCACGACATGTCTGCCGCTGAACCTGAATCTGAATTGGTACGCCAGGCCATTGCGGGTGATCGGGCCTCGCTGTCGCAGTTGCTGCTGATTCACTACGACGAGCTGCACCGGCATATTGAGTCGCGGATATCCCAGAACCTGCAGGGGCTGATGCGTGCGGAGGATGTCATGCAGCAGACATTCGTGCGGGCGGCGCAGGCCATCGGGTCGTTTCAGCAGCGTCACGACGACTCGCTGCGAGGCTGGCTGAGGACCATTGCGGACAACTTGCTGCGCGACGCGGAAAAGCGGCGCCGGCGGGAGCGGCGGGAGCTGGCGGGAGGGGGGAGTTCGGCGGAGCCCGTCCTGAATCGCCAGGTTGGTGCACACACTTCGCCCAGCCGGCGGGTGCAGCGGTGGGAGAGTCTCCACACGATGAAGATGGCCATGACGCGCCTGCCGATCGATCAGCAGGAGGTTTTGCGGCGGCGGTACCTGCAGGGACAATCGCTCGCTCAGATTGCGGCCGAGACGGGTCGCAGCAAGGACGCGGTGCGCGGGCTCTGTTTCCGGGCGCGGAAGAACCTGCGCGTCGTGATGGGGCAATCGTCGCTCTACTTCAGCCACTAGGAATCCGAATTCCCAGAAAAAAATTCGCGTCACTATTGTGAGCCGCCAGCGGCATGTCGACCACTTCTTCCAGCCACCGCCGGGAAACGGATCGAGCGCGAGAGATTCGTCGCGTCGTATTTGATGTTGCGCGCGGGCGGGAGGAAGGAAAGCGGATAGCGGATGAGGAAGTGGTCGCGGAGCATGCCGATCTGCAGCCCGAGCTGGCCGTGGAGTTGGGCAAGCTGGCCAGTATTCGCCAGGCGTTAGGGGCTGCCGAGAACGAGCAGTACGCTGTCGCTCTGCGACGCCTGGAGGCCGAATCGGCGCATCGTCGTCAGATTGGCTCGGAAACGGACGATTACGAGCCGGGCGGTGCCGAACTGTACGACATGGCCGAGATGCTGTCGACCATCGGCCGCTATCGCGTGTGGGGCGTATTGGGGGAAGGAGGATTCGCCCGCGTCTACCACGCGGTCGATGAAGAGCTTCAGCGGGACGTGGCCATCAAGGTCCCTCACCGGCGGCGCGGCAACGACCCGACGGAGATGGAAACGTATTGGGCGGAAGCGCGGATCGTGGCCGGCTTGGACCACGCGGCTATCGTTCCTGTGTACGACGTCGGACGGACGCGAGACGGGCACTGCTACGTGGTGACCAAGTTGATTCGAGGCGAGAGTCTGGCGGCGAGGATTCAACGATCGCGGCTCACGCACGCGGATGCGGTCCGGGTGACCATCGTGGTGGCCGATGCGCTGCATTATGCCCATTGGCAGGGGTTGGTCCACCGCGACATCAAGCCGGCCAACATTCTGCTGGATGCGTTGGATCGACCCTATGTGGTTGATTTCGGCCTGGCCTTGACGCAGTGCGACTCGCGCGACGGCAGCAGCTATGCGGGGACGCCGGGCTACATGAGTCCCGAGCAGGCCCGGGGGGAGGCCCATCGCGTGGATGCCCGGTCGGACATTTTCAGCCTGGGCGTGGTGTTGTACGAAATGCTCACCGGGCACAAACCGTTCCAGGCTCCGTCATACGACGAATTGCTGCAGCAAATCGTGTGGGAAGATCCTCCACCGCCGCGCCGCTGGGATGAGACGATGGCCGCCGAATTGGAACGAATCTGCCTGAAAGCGCTCTCCAAGCGGGCCGCCGATCGGTACTCCACCGCCCAGGAAATGGCTGGCGATCTGGCCCATTGGCTGGACGAACAGGGCCACGGGGGCGGGTCGGATACATCCTCGACGCGTGCGACCGCCGCTGCACCGTGGGCCGGACAATCGCCCAAGATCATTCCGCGTGGTCTTCGCTGCTTCGATGCCAAGGACGCTGACTATTATCTCAGTCTGGTGCCTGGCCCGCGCGATCGGGACGGTTTGCCCGAGTCGATCCGCCAGTGGAAAACACGCATAGAGGAACCGGATCCGGCCGCCACGTTCGCCGTCGGGCTGCTGTACGGACCCTCGGGGTGCGGCAAGTCGTCACTGGTGCGCACCGGTCTGTTGCCACGTCTCTCGCCCAAGATCCGGACGATCTATGTCGAGGCGAGCGGGGATGAGACTCAACAGCGAATACAGCATCGGATCAGCAATCAGTTCCCCGATTTGGACACCGATTCGACGCTGGCCGAATGCCTGACCGAGATCCGTCGCGGCCGCGGACTGAATGGCCGTGGACTGGGACGCGGTGAGAAACTGCTGTTGGTAATCGATCAATTCGAGCAGTGGCTGCACGGTCGAGGTGAAAAGGACCGCCGGGAGTTGCTCGCCGCGCTGCGTCAGTGCGATGGCCAGCACGTACTCTGCCTGCTGCTGGTGCGCGACGATTTCTGGCTGGCCGTGGGCCGTTTCATGGCGGAATTGGAAATCGAGTTGGTGCAGGGTCATAACGCGGCTCTGGTCGACCTGTTCGATGCGGGCCATGCGAAGAAAGTGCTGGCGGAATTCGGCCGCGCGTTCGGCCAGTTGCCCGACGACCTGCGGCTGGCCGAGCCCGCGCAGGAGGCCTTTTTGTCCCGCGCCGTGGCCGGGTTGGCACAGGAGGATCGCATCACTCCGGTGCGGCTGGCGTTGTTTGCGGAAATGGTGAAGAACCGTCCCTGGACGTCCGAGACGCTCCGGGTTCTGGGGGGCGCGGAGGGAGTGGGAGTGGCGTTTCTGGAAGAGACGTTCAGCGCCCGCACGGCGAATCCGCGGTATCGGATCCATCAAGCGGCAATCCGGTCCGTGCTCGCGACGCTGCTGCCGGATCGTGGCTCGGACATTCGCGGGCGGATCTGCTCCAATACTGAACTCCTGGATATCGCCGGCTACGGGAAGAAACCGCGCGAATTCAAAGAGCTGATGCGGATCCTGGACGGCGAAACCCGCCTGCTGACGCCGATGGATCTGGACGCGATCGACACTTATGACCTGCAGACTTCACCGGGAAACCGCTACTATCAACTGACGCACGATTACCTGGTGCCAAGCCTCCGGCAGTGGCTCACCGCCAAGCAGAAATCGACGCGCAGCGGCCGCACGGAACTGCGACTGGCCGAACGCGCGCGGTTGTGGAACGACCGGCCCGAGCGGCGTCAACTCCCCTCGCTCGTGGAGTGGATTTCCATTCGGCTGATGACGCGGGCCAGCCAATGGACCGTGCCGCAACGAAGCGTCATGCGCGCTGCCCTGCGACATCACCTGCGGTCGTTGCTGTTGTTGGCGTCACTCTGCTGCATCGTGCTGTTTGCGGGAGGCGAAGTGACCACCGCCGCGCGCCGTTGGCTACTCAAGCTGCGGGCTCGGACCACGGTCGTGCGCATGGCCTTGGGGCAGAATGACGAGGTCTGGCCTTTGCTGCGTCCGACGGAAGATCCGACAGAACGCACGGAGGTCGTACATGGGTTCTCGCCGCTGGTGACAAGTCCCGACCAGATCGCCGCCAGCATGGAGAGGCAGGAAGACGTGGGGATTCGCCGGGCCATGACGCTGGTGATTGGCGAACTGGTTGGTTCCCCCGAAGAGCAGTCGCTTCGCTCCCACACGTTTCGACCGGATGATCCGCTGGTTCCGAGGCTGCTGCAGCTGTATCGAGATGACCCGGATCCTGGCCTGCACAGCGCCGTGCAATGGACCTTGCGGCGATATCAGAAGGAGACGGAAATCGCGCGCATCAATGGAGAACTGCGGACTGGCACACCGGTTGGCGAACGCCGCTGGTACGTCAATGAGGCGGGACATACGATGGTGATCGTGCCGGGCTGGACCAGTTTCCTGATGGGCGCCGCCGAGGACGATCTCGATCGAACCTCCCATGAACGTCTGCATACCCAACAGATCCGGCGCAGCTTCTGCCTTGCGAGTTACGAGACAACGGTAGATCAGTTTGCGGCCTTCGTGCGGGAAACAGGCTATCGCCACTCGGCAGTTGCCGGAGAGGCTGGCGAAGCGGCCGGGGAAATGCTCCGCAGGGCGTCGAACCGCGCGAGTGAAGATGCGCTGCCACGGGCCGACGTCTCCTGGTTCGATGCGGCTGCCTACTGCAATTGGCTCAGCAGCAAAGCCGGCCTGCCGCCCGATCAATGGTGCTACGTCCCGCAGCAGGAAGGTGGGGATGGGCAGGGTGGGGATGGACGGGGCATGCGAGTAGCCGAGGATTTCCTCGAGCGGAGAGGCTACCGCCTCCCCACGGAAGCCGAGTGGGAGTTTGCCTGCCGAGCCGGCACGACAACCGTCCGTTACTTTGGCGAAGACCCGCAATGGCTCGATTGGTACGCCGTCTGCTCCCGGTCAGGCGCAGCGAGTCTGCGGCAGGTGGGGCACCGCAAACCGAATGAATTCGGCTTGTTCGATATGCTCGGTAACGTCGCGGAATGGTGCCAGGATGACTACCGTCCAGATCCTCAACTGGACTCGGCCGGCGTCGCGTCAGATCACGCCGTGCCGTCGGATGTCCCGCGCGTGGTGCGCGGTGGATCGGCAGCCGATCCACCCGCGCGTGTCCGCGCCGCCGCGCGTGACAGTGCCCTTCCCGGCACGCACAGCGGCACGATCGGTTTTCGTGTGGCACGCAGCAATCTGTGACGCGGCCGTGCTCACCACAACGCGGGAAAAACCCGCCAACCACGGCTACCAACTTCTTCCATTGTCGCGCATGAGCAACTGTCCATCTGCGCGGTGAGCCAACTGGCGCAGCACGGTCAGTGCGACATTGTTTCCAATGAAGCTCACGTGCGAATCCCCGAACGCGAATTGGACTCCCGCCGGATGGTCGCTGGCGAACCCGCCGACGAACAGTGCGGGATCGATACCCGCCGCGCGGGCCTGCTGATCGTCTTCTTCATCCAAGGGAATCGGTCCGTACGGCCGATATCTCGGTCCCTCCAGGTTGAACTGGCCGCCGGTATTGCGCAAGGTGGCTCGCGTGCCGGACATCCAACCCAGATCCTTTTCCGGATCACTGTATTTCTCACCGATGAACAAGGTATGGGCGAGACCGTCCGAGACATCCTTGGGCCGGACGGAACTGTTCAGGAAGAACACGCCGTGGTTGTCCACGTCGATGGGAGTTTCCAGGTCGTTGTGACAGCCGGCATAGTTGGTCAGCCAGACGTCGGTGCCGCGGTCAGGCGAAGAGGGACACGCCAGGACTTCGATACCGACTTTGCGCACGATCTCGTTCTTCGGGTCATAAACGCCGACCGAGAAATCGATATGGTTATAGGTGTTCTGCTCCTCCAGGTAGGGCAGAATCTGGCTGATCCAGTTGTGATGGTAGCCTTGTGCCACGCTTTGGATCGGTCCCGATTGGTCAACGGTCCCGGGGGGATAGGTCCGGAAGGCCATTTCATAGTTTTGCGTCGCCAGAATCAACTGGCTCAGGTTATTCACACACGACATTCTGCGAGCCGCTTCCCGCGCGGCTTGCACGGCAGGCAAGAGGAGCGCTACCAGAATCCCAATGATGGCGATCACGACCAGTAATTCCACCAAGGTAAAACCTCCGCGATGCTTGTATTTCATGCCTCTGATCTCCTGGATTGAAGAGTTGATATTTTTCCGCAAAGTGTAACCCGGCTGCCGCTGCCAACCGACTTCACGCCGGAAAAGCCTCTTTGTTTGCCAAGTCAGCCGTAACATGGAGCAAACACGGTTTTCAGCTGGTAAGGGGCTTTCTGGTGCGGCTTTACCGGCTACATGGAACGCTCTACTTACCGTCTGAGTTATTAAAAGTTGGACCCCACGGGCAATGCTTCGTCTCGTCAGCGCCGCGACAGAATTCGCCAGGGGTCCGCCCCCCCAGCGCCCTCCGCCCCCTCTGCCGGCTGACGCCTGGCCGGCTTCAGCTGCGCCAAAAACCGGCATCGATCGACAACTCACGTGCGACCACCACACGATGTGGCGGGAGTTCCGGATAGCTGGCTTCCACCGTGATCTGCCATTGGGCATCCCCACCCGTCGCTGGCTCCACTCGAATCAGGACACTGGCGTCCGATTTTCCGCCCAAACTCTCGGCGGGGATCTTCCACTGTTCGCCACGGTAGTCGGTTGATTCGCGGAGCTGGTGGACAGCACGTTGCAGGGCTGATTCCGCCAGCCAGAACGACTGCTGTTGTTGTGCCAATACCTGGGCATGTCGATGGTGCATCAAAACCGTCCTGGTGACCGCGGCCGCCAGCATCATGGCGATGACGAGGCAGAGGAGCACCAGGGGGAGTGCGAAGCCCAGCGGCCGGCATCGTTGCCACCGGCATCGCCCTCGCTGCACGGTCCAGAGTTTTTCATAACGGAGCATGGCGATCATCCTCAAGGTGCAGTCGCAGATTGGGGGTCGGTTCCCGGTCGGAGACAGGCGACGCTCAGTGCGGCCTTCACTGGCAGGGGCGGCAGTTGTGGCTTGGCACTGGTCACGCTTCCTGCCTGCCGGTGCAGATAGACGGTCAGCAGCGATCCGCTGGTCGGATCGCTGAGGATCCAGCCTCGGTCGATGACCGGCCAGACGCTGTACGAGTCGATACTCAACACCGCATCGCCCTTGCGCACGTGTCGCTCAATGCGTGTTTCCTGCAACCGGTATTCGAACCAGCGGCCGTCGGCCAGCGACAGTCGCAGGAGCGTCGCGGCGATAGGGGACTCCTGTGGCGACGTCACTTGCGCCGCCAGCGCCTCATGGGCGTCGCGACGCAGCTGCGCGGCGAATCGCTGCTGCTGTACGACTTCCGATACCGCTTCACTCAGTCCATCACTGGTACGGAACATGGCGTACAGCGACAGGGTTACGGTGCCGAAGAGGGCGGAGAACACCCCCATGACGACCAGCATCTCGATGAGTGTAAAGGCTTTGCGATGGACCCTCATGGTGTCACCTCCATGGCTCGGAAACGCCAGGCAACCAAACGCACCGGCTCGGCTGTGCGGGGGATATCTTCGGCCGGATCGATCTCGACCGTGATGCGGCGCACATCGTCGCCAACGGCGCCGGCAACCACGGCTTCCGGCACAATCTCCACACGCACAACCGCCGTGGGAACTGCCTGCCGGCAGGCGTCGGAGAGTTCGATCGCCGGCGAGGCCGCCGTGGCGATGGATTCCCACGGCCGGGACATGAGATCTTCCATGATGTTGGCGGTTTCCTCAGCCAACAGGTTCTGACGATCGAGAGCTCGATACTGGCGTGCGGCGTGGTACAACAACTGTGTTGCGGCCACCAGCGTTGTGACGGCAATCGCCATGGCGACGATCAGCTCCGACAAAGTGAAACCTTGTCGCCGATGGCAGCGGTCGGGTGCGAATGTATTCATGCCAGACTACTTATGAGTGAAAACAGCGGTGCCAGAATCCCCACCGCCACGAGGAAGACGGAGAAGCCGAATCCGACCAGCAAAGAAGGAAACAGGATGTTGAGTGCGGCATGGGCTCGTTGAGCTGTTCGGCGAATCGAGCTGTCGGCCATCTCGTCCAATGCCCAAGCCAGGTTTCCCGCCCGTTCGGCCGACTTGATGACGCTCCCCTGCGCTCGCGAAATGAAACCCGCTTGCTGCAACGCCCCACACCAATGAGTTCCCTCCGACACCTGCCGCACCGCCACATCGAGCCGGTGCCGCGTACCGGGTGCGCGGGCCAGGTTAGCCAGCATGAGCAGGCTGTTGGGGATCGTTTGTTTCTGTTGGACGGCAATCGAAAGCGAGTGCAACACGGTGGCGCTGTCGATCGGCCGAAAAAACGCGCGGATAATCGGCAGCGACTGGACCGAGATCCCAATATAGGAGATCAACCCCACCAGCCCCACGAGGACGAAGAGCAGGAAAAGAGGCACAAGGACGTACCAGTACATGACAACGGCACGGCAGATGGCCATGACCAACTGCGTGACAGCTGGCAACTCCAGCCCAAATTCGTTGAACATCTCCTCGAACGTCGGGACGATACTGATCATCAGGAAGGTCACAATGCCGCACATCGAGAACGCGATCCAGCTCAAATAGATAAACTTCGCGGTAACTGAACCAATGGACTGTTCAAAGCTATTGGACTGTTCCACGGCCTTCTTGAGGGACGGTCCGAGTGTGCCCGTATGTTCGCCGATATCGGCCGCCAATTTGACCTCTCCAGCGACCGACAACCCGGATCGGGCCAGCGCCAGCGACAGGGGCATGGCCGCCTCGAGGTAGTCCGCCAGGCGACGCGCCGCATAGGCCAGATGCCCGCCTCGTTCGCCGGCAAATGCGCGAGCGGCCTTGACCAGGGGAATTCCGTGATCGGCCGCCTCGGCCAGGTTCCAGATCAGATAGCGGACCTCGCTTTGGCGGTAGCGGATGAACGCCGCGACGAGCACAACCACCATCACGGGAATGACGACAATGGCCAGGAAATACGTCGTCAGGATGACCATGGCGAACAACCCCAGCAACATCAACGAGACCCCGCCCACGGTGAGGGCGATGGGCGAGCTGTCGAAAGGCGTTGACGAACTCGCCTGCCGACGCTTCCAGCTGGCCATCCACAGCAGGCACCATCCCAGGACGATCAACCCCAGGGGGATGAGGACGAAGACGAGACCGGCAATCTCATGTTGTGACATAATTTCCAACCATCAACTGAGTTTGGATATCAGGTCGATCAATGGCGCGAAAATACCCGCTACGACGAAGAGAATCGCACAGCCAATACAGATGAACAGCACCGGCGGCAGGATTGACTGCAATAGCAGCCGCGCATCCGGGCTCGCTTGGAGAGCATCTCCTGCCCCACTCGAAACGACTCAGACAGATTGCCCGTCTTTTCTCCCCATTCAACCATCGGGATGAGGGCGGCCGGGAGTTCGGGCGTTGCAAACAGCATTTGCGAGAGCGACCGCCCACGGGCCACGCCATCGGCCAGACGCTGCGACAGATATCCAATGTGCGCGTCCCGCACGCCACGGCCGGCACACCGCAGTGCCTCCGGCAGCGGGACCTGATGACGGAGCAGGACACTCAGTAACCCCGACCACTCGGCTGCCCCCGTCCACCGCCACAGCGCACCCAGGAAAGGAAACGTCCCCCTCAACAGGCACCATCGCCGAGTTCCACCGATCAGTCGATAGCCGACTACCAGGAAGAACAGCAACAGCCCACCGTCGGCGACGAACCAGATTCCCGTGTCGCGCCACCACAACAACATCTGGGTCATCATGGGCAGCTTCAGACCGAATTCGTGAAAGATGTCTTGGAACGTCCCGGTCAGATAGTAGCCGGTGAACACCAGGATGGCGGTGGACAGTACCAGAACGAAGGTGGGATAGAACAACCCGCTGGTGAGCTCGCGGCGCAGCGAATAGGTCTTCTGCTGAAGTTCCACCAGCTCAAACAGGGCTTCCCCGAGGCTGCCGGTGCGAGCCGCCGCCAGAATCAGTCCCGCCACGTGGGCCGGCAGCAGTCTGCCCGACTCGGTGAGCACTTCCTCCAGCGAGCGTCCCTGCTCTAATTGCTCGGCAATCCAACGCAAGGCGATCGCGACGCGACGACTGGCGGTCTCCTCGGCCGCCGCGCGCAACCCGGCGGAAAGCGGGATCTTCGCCGTACTCACCTGCGCCACGTGCTGGCTCAACTCCCCCGCCTCCTCGGCCGTCAAGGAGACCGGCGACGGCGAGCCAGCCGACGGATGATCGCGCACGGCAAAGACCTGGATCTCGCGCAGATTACGCTGCAACAGGATCTGCAGTGCCGCGTCGAAGTCCGCGGCCTCCACAATGCCCGCCGTTTCGTCTCCCTGCGCAGTCTTGGCAATGTAACGGTATGTACTCATATCAAGCCTTGCTGGCCGCCATACGTGCAGTGGAATTCATTCCGTTTGTGCAGCATCCCTTGCTCTCCATTTCCTTCGACGCAGAACGGCACGTCCATTCCACAACGTCCGCGCTCGGCACACGGATCAGACCGACTGACGATCGAAGGCTGGAACAAACGACATCCTCTCACGCAGCGACCACGTGTTGAGTCCAATTACTGTGGTAACCCTAAACGGTACAGCAGGCTGATGAACGGCAAGAACACGATCATCGCTTGCGTAAATACGGCACTGCCGCCCACCACCAGAGTCAATACAATCGGCATGTACAACGCCGCCCACCGCGCCGCATCCAACGCTCGTTGCCGATACATCTCGGCCGAAGTGGCCAGCGTTCGATCCAGGGCACTACGCCCGATGCCCGAAACGATGGACCATCCCAGCAGCGGAGGAAACGCCCGCGGCAGATCGTCGCGCGAACGAAACACTTCCCCCTTCTCCAACCGTTGAGAAATCGTGCGCGCGGCGCGACTCAAACCGCGATCTCCACTCGCGTCGGCAGCCAACACGATCGCTTGTGGCAAGGGCACCTGATGCCGGTCCATCAACCGCAATAACTCGGCAAAAGTGGCCATCCGACCGTCGCGCAACGATTGCCTGACCGAGGGAAACCGACGCGGGCGAAAACCGCCGAAGAGAAACCGCCGACCGCCTCTCCTGCCGTCACGCAGCGACTGCATCGCACGACCCGCCCGGTACCACCACCAGACGAACATCAATACGACCGCCACCGGAATCAGGGCTCCCCATATGTGAATGCTGCGCGACAGCTCCACCACACACGACAACACCGGATTGGTCGATCCCGTCAGATCCTGATGGGCCCGTGAGACGACCGGCACCAGGTAGGCCATCGAGAACAGAAACAGGAGATAGGCCAACGCGACAATGACCGTCGGATAGACCAGTGCCAAGGCCATGGAACGCCGAAGCTCCATGGCTCGTCGTCCGGTGTGGGAGAGACCCTCCAAGGCGGCCGCGAGATGCCCCGACCGTAATCCTGCCAGGACCACCGATCGCCACACTCGAGGAAATGTCGTTTCGTCCTTTTCCAGGATCTCCGCCAGGCTTTCACCGGCTTTCATCCGATCGGCCAGCCGCGCAGCGAGCAGCCCGAGCTGACCAGGCGCTTCGCTCCCCAACTCCGTCAGCCCTCGCTCCAGAGGAATGCCCGCTCGCACCAACGCCACCATCTCTTCGTTTAGCGCCAGTAACTGATCCAGTGACACGCGGCTCATCCTGTTGCTTTCCGTAGTACCCACGGGCGACGCCTCCCGAGTCGGTCACGGCAACCGTGACGAATTGTCCAAAAAAATGGTCCCGTTGGGGACACGTCAGCGCCCTTCGCCGGGGGGCTGCGAGCAAATCCAACGGGCCCACTTAAATAACGACGCACCTGGCCTCAGCGTGCGCCATTTTATTTGGGGCGGACACGATCCCGTTCCCGTTCCCCTCGGTCCTGCCGTTGCCGGGGCCGCAAGTCTGATCAAAGCGTGTGCGGGGTGGTAGAATGGTGAGCGATACCTTGAACGACTCTTCATCGACGGTTACCGGACAGGTCTCCGCAGAGACGCGGCGTGCTTATGGATCGCGGTCTGATTTTCAATATTCAGCGGTACTCCCTGCACGACGGGCCCGGGATTCGCACAACGGTCTTCTTGAAGGGTTGCCCCTTGACCTGCCTTTGGTGCCACAATCCGGAGAGCAAGTCGCGACAGCGTGAAATCCGGGTAGTCGAGTCGCGGTGTGTGCGGTGTGGTCGCTGCCTGGAGGCGTGCTCGCAAGGTCCGTTGGCTGCGGTGGCGGACGCCCCGGAAACCTGCACACACTGTGGCGAGTGTGTGGCCGCCTGCCCGACCGGAGCGAGGCAGCTGATCGGGCGCGAGATGTCGGTGCCCGAGGTGGTGCACGAGGTGCTGCGCGACCGGACTTTCTTTGATCAGTCGGGCGGCGGCGCGACGCTGTCGGGGGGCGAACCGCTCCTGCAGGCGGCCTTTGTGCGACAGCTCCTGGAGGCCTTTCGCCGGGAGGCGGTTCACACGGCGCTCGATACCTCCGGATATGCTCCCACGGAAGCCTTGCTGGACGTGGCGGCCTGGGTCGACTTGTTCCTGTTCGATCTCAAGAGTCTGGACAGTACCGTTCATCACAGGCAAACCGGCGTACCTAACGACTTGATTCTCCAGAACCTCCAGACACTCGGCTCAATTCATGATAATATCTGGATTCGCGTGCCGCTGGTCCCCGGCTTCAATACGGATATTGGTCAGCTGGCCGCGACGGCACGATATGTCGCGACAATTCCGGGAGTCAAACAGGTCAACCTGCTCCCCTACCACCGGATGGGAAGCGGCAAAGTGAACCCGGCGGGCGGTGCCAGCGGTCATCCGAAGAGTGCCGGTCCGCCGATTTTCGGTGACATATCGCGGGAGCAGCTGGACGAGGCGGCCGAGTTGTTTCGAGCGGCAGGTCTGCACACTCTGATTGGTGGATAGTCCGAGATGACAGAACGAACTGAGCGACTGCGGCAGGCAAGTCTGGCCGCGATTCCGGCGATCTCACACGAGCGAGCCAGTCTATTGACCGATTTCTATCAGGCGCACGAGGGGAGATACTCCATTGCTGTCCTGCGTGCTCGGTCGTTTTACTATTTGTGCGAGCACAAGTCGCTCTACCAGGGCGAGGACGAACTGATTGTGGGCGAGCGAGGACCGTATCCGAAGGCCGTGCCGACGTACCCGGAACTGACGTGTCATTCGCTCCAAGATCTGGAGATCCTCGATGCGCGGCCGAAGACCAGCTATGCCTGTTCTGACGAGTGTATTCAGGTGTACCGGGACAAGGTCATCCCCTACTGGCAGAACCGCAGCATGCGTGTGAAGATCCTCGCGGCGATGACGCACGATTGGATCGCAGCCTACGAAGCGGGTATGTTCACCGAATTCATGGAACAGCGGGCCCCCGGTCACACGGTGCTCGACGACAAGATCTATCGCCAGGGGCTGGTCGACTTCCAGCGGGCCATTGCCCAATCGCGCGACGAGCTGGACTACTTTCACGACGTCTCGGCCTATGCCAAGCGGGAACAGTGGGAGGCCATGGAGATCGCCTGCGATGCGTTGATTCTGTTTGCTCAGCGCCATGCCGATCTAGCGGCACGGCAGGCGGCGCGGGAGTCGAGTGCGCGGCGCAGGAGCGAGTTGGAGAAGATTGCGGAGGTCTGTCATCATGTTCCCGCCCACGCGCCGCGAGATTTCCACGAGGCGCTGCAATATTACTGGTTCTGTCACCTGGCCGTGATTACGGAACTGAACGGCTGGGATTCTTTCAGTCCTGGTCACCTCGATCAACATCTGTTGCCGTTTTATCGCCAAGGTCTCTCGGATGGGACACTTACGCGTGAGTCGGCGAAGGAGTTGTTGGAAGCGTTCTTCGTCAAGTTCAACAACCATCCGTCTCCGCCCAAGGTCGGTGTGACGGCGGCCGAGAGCGGCACGTACACCGATTTCGCCAACATCAACTTGGGGGGCCTGTTGCCAGACGGATCGGACGGATCCAACGAGGTCTCCCACTTGCTGTTGGAGATCATCGATGAAATGCACTTATTGCAGCCCAGCAGCAACTTGCAGTTGTCACGCAAAACACCCGATTCCCTGTTGAAGCATGCCTTGCGCGTGATTCGCAAAGGATACGGATTCCCCTCGCTTTTCAACGCGGATGCGGTGGTGCAAGAGCAGGTGCGCCAGGGCAAGACGCTCGAGGACGCGCGGGCAGGCGGTTGCAGCGGCTGTGTCGAAACGGGCGCGTTCGGCAAAGAGGCCTACATTCTTACCGGCTACTTCAATCTCCCCAAGGTGTTGGAACTGGCGCTGCACGACGGGCGCGATCCGCGGAGCGGCCAGCAGCTTGGACCATCGACGGGCAGCTGTGAAACCATTTCCTCGTTCGACGATTTGTTTGAAGCCTTCTGCCGGCAGTTGCATCATTTCGTGGACATCAAGATCCAAGGGAATCAGGTCATCGAACAGATGTATGCGGCACTGATGCCCGCCCCATTCCTCTCCGTGATCACCGACGACTGTATTCGCCGCGGGATGGACTACAATGCCGGCGGAGCCCGCTATAACCACACGTTTATCCAGTTTGTCGGCATCGGCAGCTTGACGGACAGCTTGGCCGCGCTGAAACAGCTGGTCTTCGACCAGCACGAAATCGCGTTGGCGGAGTTCGTCCGGATCCTCGACGAGGATTTTCGCACACAGGAGACGTTTCGCCAGCGGCTGGTCCACCGGACCCCGAAGTACGGGAATGACGACGATTTCGCCGACTCGCTCATGGTGCGCGCGTTCAATCAGATCTTTCGCGAGGTGGACGGACGTCCGAATGCGAAGGGGGGACGCTATCAGATCGAAATGCTCCCCACCACTTGCCACGTTTACTTTGGCTCGCTGACGGGCGCGAGTCCCGACGGTCGGCGCGCGGGCCTTCCTCTGTCGGAAGGCATTTCACCGGTACAGGGAGCTGATCGTAACGGTCCCACCGCCGTCATCAAATCCGCTTCGAAAATGGATCACGTCAAGACCGGTGGCACGTTGCTCAACATGAAATTCACGCCCACGATGCTGGCTGACGACAACGGCATCGACAAGCTGGCACACCTGGTCCGCGGGTATTTTGGCCTGGAAGGCCACCACGTGCAGTTTAATGTGGTCAGCGCCGCGAAGCTGCGCACAGCGCAAGCCGAACCGCAGTCGCATCGCGACCTGATCGTGCGAGTGGCCGGCTACAGCGATTATTTCTGCGATCTCTCGACCGAACTGCAAGATGAGATCGTGGCGCGCACCGAGCACGAAGGGTTTTAGAGTGTTAACCTGTACATGCGCGCACGGTGCTCGCATGTTGGAAACAAATCCGAAATCCGAAGCACCAATTCCCAAACAAATTCCAATTCCCAAACAAATTCTAATTACAGAAATAAGGGAAGAAGGGAAGACGGAGGACAGAATGGCATGCTGCCGGTGAGAATTTGCCTGTGGCCCGTTACCGCAGTTTTGCCGGCAGCGGAGGTTTCTGTCTTGCGTTTTGGATTTCGAGTTTGTTTAGGTTTTCGATAGTGGAATTTCGAATTTCCTGTTTGGTTGTGGCCAGCGGCCGCGTTCGAGCCATGGGCCCCCACACGCCCGCATCAATCCTCGCCCGAGCGGCAGGAGTCCACGGCCCGCCGCGTGGCGGCGACCAACTCGCGATCCGTGA
Source organism: uncultured Planctomycetota bacterium (assembly GCA_963802295.1). Classification (GTDB taxonomy): domain Bacteria; phylum Planctomycetota; class Planctomycetia; order Pirellulales; family Pirellulaceae; genus JAJRVM01. The sequence goes on from CAWDIM010000029.1 coordinate 1,402,475, forward strand.
CGCCATACCTTGATTCGGCCACCGGACCGGCGCCGTCGCTCAGATACTTGCGAAACGATCCGTGCAGCTGCTGGCAGCCCGTCTTACGGAGCAGTTGCCCCGCATTCTCGGGACCGATGCCGGCGGCAGGGAGAATCTCGATGCGATGGCCGTACTCGCGCTGCAGCGAGGCGATCAATTCAGCTCCCGCCAGCGCGGACGCCGCCTGGCCCGATGTCATCACGCGCGTGAAGCCCAATTCGCTCAACTGGTCGAGTGCCCGACGCGGGTCGGAGAGCAGGTCGAACGCACGATGAAACACGGTGGTGCGAGCACCGGCCAGCGTTACGAACTGCTGGGACACGGCTGGATCGATCTCGCCGATACCTGCAAAAGCACCCAAGGCGATTCCGTCGGCCCCTTGTTCCAGCAGTTTGTCGGCATCCCGCAACATCACGCGATGTTCGCTTGCGCTATAGCAGAACCCGGCCCCGCGCGGCCGGATCATGACGATCACCGGCACGCTCACAGCCTGCCGGACCTCGATGAGCATACCCACGGAAGGCGTGAGTCCACCCAACTCCAGAGCACTGTTCAATTCCAGCCTGTCGGCCCCCCCTGCCACCGCCTCGAGGGCATCGCTGACACTGGCCACGCAGACTTCCAGGACACAAGCACCGGTTCGCACGATCCGCTCCAGATCTTTCACGAGAGTCAGCCTGATTCTTCCATTCCCTGGTACGTGGCTTCGGACCCCATGAAAGCAATAGCATAGCACTTCCACTTGCTGCTGGCCGTCGGGGAAACCGCGGACCGCGAAAAGCATATGGCTTTCAGGCCAACCAGGCAATCTCAACTGGCAGATTGGATGCCAGTGAGTTATGCTCCGATAGAAGCGGGGAATTCACGTTGCACCGTCGTGGAGGATCGAGAAATGTTGCTGCGCGTCTCAGGGACATGGTTGCTGCTGCTTGCCGCTTTTCCCGCCTGGGGACAGTCGACGCCGATGCATGTGGATGTTTACGTATCCGGCACCGGCGGCTACTTCGCATATCGCATACCGGCCATCGAGACGGCGCCGGACGGATCGCTGTTGGCGCTGGCCGAGGCGCGAAATACACGCTGGACGACCCAGGGTTCGGCAAACAAGACATTGACCTGGTCGTGCGACGGAGCACCGACTTGGGCCGGACCTGGTCCGCGATGACGGTGATCGAAGATCCGGGTGAGTATTGGTCGGCAGCGAATCCGGCGACGGTCGTTGATCGCACGACCGGACGCGTGTGGCTGTTCTATTTGCGGTGCCACCCCGAACGGAACACCGACACGGCTCGCCCGGGAACTGACGACAGCCAGGTGCTGGCTCGCTGGAGCAACGATAACGGCGTGAGTTGGTCGGAACCGGTGGATCTGACTCAGGAGAGTCGTGCCATGGACGACCCGCACTGGCGTGTGACCGTCATCGGCCCCGGCGGAGGCATCCAGCTGCAATCAGGGCGACTGATCGTACCGGCCTGGAAGCACGCACCCTACCGCGTATTCACACTCTACAGCGATGATCACGGCAAGACGTGGCAACGTGGTCAACTTGTCCCGGGGGACGCGGGGTATGACGAATCGCAGTTGATCGAACTGGCGGATGGGCGAGTCGTGGTGGATATGCGGCAAAACCAAGGGCCCCATCGCTGGATGTCTGTGAGCAGCGACCAAGGGACCAGTTGGTCGGCCCCTTATGCGGGTAATCAGGTGACACCGGTGGCCTGTGCGGTCGAGCGCTTCGCCGGTCAACTGGCTCCCGACCACCGCGAACGCATTTTCTGGACCGGCCCCAAAGGCCCCGACCGCCACACCCTGGTGTTGCGTGTCAGCTACGACGAAGGGAAGACGTTCCAGAACGAGCGGCTACTCGCCGGCGAAGCGGCCGCTTACTCGGACTTGACCATCCTGGCAGACAAGACCATTGGCTGTCTCTGGGAGCGAGGTGATTACAAGTTCATCACGTTCACTCGTTTTGACCTCTCGCATGTCGAGCCGAGGTAGCGGCGGGGGGTGCTGTTGAGGTGAGTGGCGCAGGGGCCATCACCTGTCAGGCTGCCCGCTCGCGAGACCACGCCATCGCGAGCCCCCGGCGGCAGCCGATTCGGCGGCCCAGATTGGCTCACCACGGCAGCTTGTATACCGGTCCGAGAACCGTGTCGCGAGCAATCGGACCGGTGCGCCGGCTGTCAATGGAGATCGGAACGTTGTCGCCCAGCAAAAACCATTCGTGCGATTCCAAGGGATCGGCCAGTTCCCAGCGTTGTTGACCGCCAGGTCCCAAATAATAGACATCGCGGGAGATGCGCGGTGACTCTAGCTGTACGTTGACCCCCACGGCGCCGATCGCCAGGCAGGTAGGCTTGGCCGGGGAGGCCGTGGTGGGTTGAAACACGAACGTGAGTAAAGGTTTGCCATTGATGGCAGCCAGCACTTGCTGGTCGCAAACCGCCATTTCCACGTTCCAGCTTTGCTGCCGGCGACGATCGTCGTGCGACTGCCAGACCGTCTCACCGTTGTGCGTCAACCGGGAATCTTGCCGCGGATAGTCCAATTCGAGCTGGAAAGAATCCCCGCTGGCGCTGATTCGCAGCAACAGACGCCCCGTGCCGCTGAGCTGGACAGCACATTGCAGCAGCACGTCGGTGACCTGATTCAGTGCGCCCCGCGTCAGGCTCTGGTTGTACCCATCGTGGTCGAAAATGGGTGCAGGAGTGGTGCGCGGGGCAGGGGGGGCGGCGTGCGGCCAGCAGATCCACTGCGTGTACTCGAGCCACTCGATGTCCGCTGTCGCGGGAGCCGATCCGCCCGTGAACTCGTAACCCGACGGCGCACAACGCCAGGACGGATTACCGGACGCCGCCAGCCAGCGAGCCGGCAAAGTCACGTCGCGTCGCGGACGAAAGTGATCGTCGTGTACCAGGATACAGAGCTCGCGCAGTTGAGCGAGCGTCTTGCGCTGGATCCGGCCATCGACCAGCACATCGCCGTCGCGAATCGCCACGCGGCCACCTCCCCCTGCCACGAGCCGTTTGACGGCTAGAAAATCGGCTTCGGCGGCCGAAGCATAAGCCATCGTTTGCCAAAGTGGCGGAGTATGAAACAACGACCGCCAGCGGTCGATCAGAACTCGTTGGCCCGGCACCTTCGACGCCTCGTCGACCTGGTTCCGCGGATAACCGCAATTCGGACACACGGCCAGTCCATCAGCCGGCGCGAATTCGGTGCCACAACGGAATTCGATCCCGCAATCCGCGCACCGCCACGAGTAGTGAGGACCACATAAGGTCTCGGCCATCGAGCCGCCGACGATGCGCGCCGGACGGACCAAGCCCTGCAACGCGGCGATTCGCACGACGGCCATCAGCAGTACAGGGAACAACAGCAGCGCAGCGAACCGACGCCCCCGGCGCCGCCTGCCGGATCGCTCGCAGGGACCTTGAGCGTGAGAACGCAGCTCGGATGGTACCGATGGCTCAGCCATAACGCGGGGGGGGTGTACCGGTTATTTTTTGTCGCTGCCGGTGTCCAGCACAGCCATGAACGCCTTTTGCGGGATATCGACCTTGCCGATCGACTTCATCCGCTTCTTTCCTTCACGTTGCTTCGCCCACAACTTCCGTTTGCGCGTGATATCACCGCCGTAGCATTTGGCGGTCACATTCTTCCGCATGGCGGGCACGGTTTCTCGAGCAATGACGCGCGAACCGATCGCTGCCTGCACCGCCACCTCAAACATGTGCCGGTCGATTTCGGCCTTGAGCTTCTTCACGACCGCACGTCCGCGCCGATCCGCATCCGCCTTGTCGCAGATTACCGAGAGAGCGTCGACGCGGGTCCCGTTGACCAGGATATCCATCCGCACCAACTCGGCGGGGAAATAGCCGATCAACTCGTAGTCCATGGTGCCGTAACCACGCGTGGCGCTCTTGAGCTTGTCGTGCAAGTCGTAGATGACCTCGGCCAGCGGCAAATCGTACGACAACATGGCTCGCGAGGGCGAGAGGTACTCGGTCCCCTTCTGCACGCCGCGACGGTCCTGGCAGAGTTTCATGACGGTGCCAATCGCGTCGGTGGGCAAGATGAAATTGACCCGCACCACGGGCTGCAGAAACTCGTCGATCTCACCCGCGTCGGGCACCTCCTGCGGACGATGGATCTCCAGGTGCTCGCCGTTCTTCGTCTTGATCTGATACGTCACGTTGGGAGCGGTCTGCACGAGATCGACATCCGCCTCACCCTCCAATCGCTGCTGGACAATCTCCATGTGCAGCAGACCGAGGAACCCGCAACGAAAACCGAATCCCAAAGCCTCGCTCGACTCCGGCACAAACTCGAAGCTGGGATCGTTGATCGAGAGTCGTTCGAGGGCTTCGCGCAGTTCCCCGAAATCCTGGCCGTCGGACGGATAGAGACCGCAATAGACCATCCGCGCCGGCTTCTTATAGCCGGGTAATGGCTGGGCAGCCGTCTCGCCCGGCACACTTACGGTGTCGCCGATATGGACTTGATCGAGCGACTTGATATTGCAGATCAAGTAGCCGACTTGTCCCGCCTGTAACTGGTCGCACGGGCGCGGCGCGGTGTGAACTGCCCCACTTCCAGTACGTCATGCGTGGTGCCGCCGCGGAGGAAGCGGATGCGCTGCCCTTTGCGCACGCACCCGTTCATGATCCGCACATAAGTAATTGCGCCGCGGTACTCGTCGTAATGCGAATCAAAGACCATCGCTTGCAGAGACTTCCGCGGATCCCCCTGCGGGGCTGGAATGCGGACACGAATCTCATCCAGTAGCTCGCGAACGCCAAACCCCGTCTTGGCACTCACGCGCAGGATCTCCTCGCTATCGACTCCCAAGAGATGGACGATCTCTTCCGTCACCTCATCGATACGGGCATGCTTCAAGTCGACTTTGTTGATCACGGGGATGATCTTCAAGTCGTGCTCGAGCGCCGCGTAGGCGTTGGCCACCGTCTGTGCTTCCACACCCTGAAACGCGTCGGCCAGCAGCAAGACACCTTCACAGCAGGCCAGGGACCGCGATACCTCGTACTGGAAGTCCACATGTCCGGGCGTATCGATCAAGTTCAATTCGAACGGTTCCGCGCCGCGTCGGTCGAGCATAGCCACCGCGCGAGCTTTGATCGTAATGCCCCGCGCCCGCTCCAATTCCATGTCGTCGAGCAACTGTTCCTTCATCTGGCGCAGCTCCACCGTGCCGGTCATCTCCAGCAGCCGATCGGCCAGGGTACTCTTGCCATGATCAATGTGGGCAATGATGCAGAAATTCCGAATATGCTGGCAGTCTAGTTTGAACATGTAGCGATCTTCGAAAGAGACATAGTACGGCGTCCCTGCTCCACAGCGTGCGCCCGAAACGTGACGAATCTTCGCTCTCGGTACGCGCCACCAAAATGGGCACCACAACCACCAACTGCGGGCCGTGCGCCCGCAACCTGCTCGGGCACCAGAGATTCAGCGGCTCAAGAACCTGCGTCCACCGCGCGCATCTTGCACGGGAGAAAAATACCTGCGATCGGCCGAAAACGGCTCGGGCTTCGGGAGTGCTGCCCCTCCAGGATCCTTCCTTGCCGAGCGTTCACGCCGCTCGAGAGATCGTAAGGAAACAAGCCTTCGGTGCCAAGACGTCCCGCCAATCGAGCCGCGGCGCACGGGGTCTCTGGGTACAACGGGGTCTCTGGGTTCAACGGCCCTTTGAGCTCAGCCGGTCTTGGGGAACGGTAGCGGACGCCTCCGCGCCGTCTGCCGCCGACGACCTAAATCCTGGCCACCGCTCGGGAAACCCCTGCGGCGCCAATGTACCCGGCATCCCCCCCAAGGCTGGCGAAATCGATCAACGTGTTCTTCGCTACCACGTCAAACGCTCGACCACGAAATTCCTCCTGCACCCGCTGCAAGAACCGGCGTCCCACCGGCGATTCGTGGCCGCCGAAGTTCATCGCACCACCCAGGATCACCGCCCCCGGATCGATCGTGTGAACCAGCGTCACGATCCCGATCCCCAGATACGTGGCCGCTTCCAGGATCACCTCCAGCGACAGCGGATCCCCGGCCTCCGCTTCTTCGGCCAACATCAGCGTGGATAGCTCCTCTCCCCCGGCAATGCGTTTTGCCAGTCGACTGCTGCGGCCCTCGTCCAACAGCTTCTGCGCCCGATCGGCGATGGCGCTGGCGCTGGCATAGGCTTCCAGTTCGCCGCGGCCGCCTCCCCACACACAGAGTCGAGCGTCGGGCGCGAGTCGACGATAATGTGGCCGCATTCGGCCCCAAAACTGTTGACTCCTTCCACGGCGTAACCATTGACGATGATGCCGCCGCCCACTCCCGTCCCCAAAGTCAACATGATCATGCTGTCGTACTTGCGCCCGCTCCCCACCCAGAACTCACCGTATGCGGCAGCATTCGCGTCGTTGGTAAAGGCGACCGGAAGCGTGAGCTGCTCGGAGAGCCGGTCCCGAATCGGATAGAACCGCCAATGTGGCAGGTTCGTCGGGTCCAGTATCATGCCTTGGGGAATATCCATCGGTCCCGGTGTCCCCAGGCCCGCGGCGCGGACATCGCTCGGCTCGATCCCCGTGTCGCTCATCATACGCCGAACCGCCTGCCCGGCACGTGTGACTAATCCTCCAGGCCCTTCCTCCTCGATGGTGGGAATGGACTCGTAGGCCAACGTCTGGCCGTTGTTATCTACAATCCCAATTTTCGTGTTCGTGCCACCAACGTCGATACCAACGAAATAGGGGCGTTCCGATTTCTCGAGGGGGGTAAGCTCTTGCATGCCTTTGGTCTAGGTGGGAGGTATGAATTGAAACCAGTACCAGTATAGGGTTTCCGTCGATTCGCAGCAATCGCACAGAAAACCGGTTGCATAAAAAAGCGACCACATACACCCGCCATAATAGGGGCATTTTATGATCCAGGAGCAGCCTATAATCGGGTCATGTCCTGCGCCTGGGCGTGTGAGGAAACGGCATCTTGCGTCATACATCGGTACTATTGGCAGCTTTCTCGAGTGCGGCGTTATGGCTTGTGTCGGCTGGCGCGCCTCTGCGCGCGGCGAGCAGCTGCCCGCTGAGCCACCGCACATGTCGCTCGTCCAGCAATTGGGCGCGGCGACCTTTACACAGCGGGAGTATGCGGCCAAGCGGTTGATCGCAGCGGGCTTGGCAGCCAAGCCCGCGCTGATGCTCGGCATCCAGCACGACGACTTAGAGGTTCGCCTCGGCGCACACCGGATTCTCGTGCAGGTACTGCAAAACGATTTTGATGCGCGGATCGACGCCTTCCTCAACGACGCCAAAGCGGAGGCCAGAGACGCGTTTCCCGCTTGGCTACTGTTTCGGCAGCACGTCGGCGGCGACCGCAGTGCACGACAACTGTATGCCGATATGTTGCGGTCCGAAGCCGATCTGCTCGATGCGTTGGACGGCGGCGGCCAGTCGGCCGAGCAATTATGCGTTTCTCGCATCCAGACATTGACTTCCTCGGCCATGACGATGGACGGTCAACAGCAAACGATCCCGGAAGCGACCCTGGCCACGATGTTGTTCGTCAGTTCCCAGCTTCAGACAGACATGGGAACTACTTCACGCGACAAAGGGACGTACAACGCACTGACCGGACAGATCTACCGCATTCTGACCTTACCGGCCACGCAGCAGACTGTATTGCAGGAGACCCACGCGAAGTTGCTGCAGCGGCTACTGACTGGTTGGATCGACGTGATCAGCGATTCAGGGGATCAGAGCGGTATGTCGTATGCCCTGCAACTGGTCCTCAAGTATGACCTGCGCGAGCAAGCGGCGAGCTTAGCGCGCGAGGTCCTGGATAACGCTGGCACTTCCTCCAATTCAATACCGTACGCAGCCATTGTACTGGGCCGATATGGCACCGAGGACGATGCCGAATACCTCGCTCCACATTTGGAGACCAGTCAGGTTTTCCATACTTGGAGCAACCCGCAACTCAAGCCGGAACCGATCCGTATCCAGGTACGCGACGTCGTCTTAGCGATGCTGATCAGGCTTCATGGCCAGGCTCCGGAATCGTTCGGATTCAAGTTATTGGAGGCGTATCCGGAAACGGTCTATCGCATCTGGACCTTTGGATTTCTTGAGGATTCCGAACGAGACGAGGCGTTCGGCAAATGGAGATCCTGGTCCGAGAAAGACGCCCAGGGCCAAGCGGAACTGCGGGTGGGTGATGGTCTGGATCAGGAGGCCCCAGTCGACGCCGAGTCAGACTTGAGTCACTGAGCCGTTAGCCCGCGGATTATTCACGCGTGTTTCCGCTGTCCGGGTAACCCTGGAAGCGGTAGCGACTGACACGCAGATTGCCCAAGACACACCGTACTGACGTGGGGAAGCGTCCGGATGCGGGTGCGATGTGCGGAATCCGGAAGTCAAGGTGAACCCTGAGGGGCGGTTCACCGCCACCTGCTTCTCTCTTCCAGACCGCAGGCTCGAGATGCGAGCGATCCTCCTGCGCGTCGCCTCTCTGCTCGTTCCGCATTCCGCATTCCCGGCCAATGGTCCAGTTTGAAATCACCCACTACAATCGGGGCGTGAAAGCACTCGTCCCCCCCACCGCTCGATATCGGACAATACTGCGGCGGTTGCGTGAACCGCTCATATACGGCATGCTCTGCGGACTCGCCTCCGCGCTGGGCTACACGGGAGCCAACGCTTGCCTCAGGGCGGTCAGTAGTTGCGACGCGGTATGGGTATCCAGCGTCAAGGCCTTTCCGACCGTGGCGATGTTCGGACCCGTCGTGCTGTACCGCTTGCTGCGCGGCCGCGAATCCCTGCCTCCCGGCCGACAGATGGCGGCCCTGATCGCGGCGTCCCTGGTGTGCCAACTACTGGGAAACGTGGTCTTCCAGTGGTCTCTTGGAGTGGTGGGAATGGCCTTGGCGGTTCCCTTGACCTTGGGGACGATGATCATTGGCGGCGCGATCATGGGGCGCGTCATCCTGCACGAACCGGTCACGATGTCGATGGCCTGTTCGACACTGATTCTGATTCACGCCGTTTTCGTGTTGTCGCTCGGCGCCGGAGATGCATCGAAATCAGCCATGCTGTCGGATGCGGACCCCAGTTTTTGGTGGGTCGCGACCGGCGTCGGCGCCGCCTGTCTATCGGGCGTATCGTACGCCCTGCTGGGGGTTGTCATCCGCTATGCGGTCACCGACAGAATCTCGATCCTGATGACCATGGTGACCGTCACACTCACCGGCGTGGTGGCATTAGGGGCGATGAGTTTCGTGACTACGGGCATCACGGCCATGTTGGCCACTGCACCCGCTGACTTCTGGGTCATGCTGCTGGCTGGCATATTCAACGCCGTGGCATTCCTGGCCCTGACGAAATCGCTGCAGTTAATTCCGGTTGTTTACGTAAATGCCCTGAATGCCACGCAGGCGACCATGGCCGCCATCGTCGGGATCCTGTTCTTTCAGGAACCTTCTTCGGGATGGCTCTGGTGTGGGGTCGGCATGACCGTTTTCGGGTTGCTGCTAATGCGACGTCCCCCACGACCACAGGAGGTGCCGGCGCAGAAACTGGAAAGCGTCTAGCGTGGCCGGAAGGCCGCCGGATGTGGCCGGTCGCAGGCAAACCGAAATCCCGCGGGCATGTCGCGTGACAGCATCGGCGAGTCGCCCATGCCTGTTCAATCACCGAAAAATCGTACTCGCTCAGCCGGGATGTGAAAGAAATTCCGCTACCCGTCCCCGTTGGGTTGTGTCCTGGGGGCGTGTGGAATGGCGACGGGGCATCAGCGGCCGAGCGAGCGGCGGACCGAGCGGGGGGTGCAAAACGCGTCGAATCCCGCCTCAAGCTGTTCAAGTCGCCAATCCATCCAGTCGGAAAACTCCTGGGCCCGGTCGCTGTCGAGCAGGGCATGGCCACTGCGCAGAGCCGAATCGTCCAGTTCTTGCACCAAGGCGGTTGTCGAGCCAGCTGAAGGATTGTGGGGAGTCTTCATGGGTGAGATACCTCCGCAACACGAGTTGCACCGTTCTAGGACAGTAGCTGTGGCGTTGGGAGGCAACAGGAGCATTTCGCATGCCACATATATTCGAAACAGCACCGCAATTCCTGTAACATCTTGCTGACAAACCTCTTACACACCCAAATGGAATCCTTTCCCGGCGTGTCAGTTCCGGCCATTTGCTGAGCAAGCGCAGCTTTTTGACAGCGCAACCGTTGTCAAATTGCACTACAAGGCGGCTATTTCCTGTCATCGGCTCAGCTGATATCTCCGTCGCGGTGTTTCTGTTGATGGTGTCATAGTTTGCGCCGTTTGTGACAGGGGGGCGGAAACCATGGTCGAAATCTTCAAAAAGTTTCCGGCAAAACAAATAAATCCGGGCAGGTCACGAATTAGTAATCGTGGAAGCAACGCATCGGCAGCGTCGCTCAGCTGGAACGGAGACTAGAACGAATAAATTGCGGCAGGTGGACCAACGATACGAGGAGGGTGACGGACATGATTAAGAAGACGCTGTTTGTCGGAGCTGCGGTGCTACTACTGGTTTCATTGTTCTCCGTACGGGGGATGGTCAGTTACGTGACCACGGCAGTGGACAAGGTGGAGGACCAGTTCAAGAGCAACGTGCCGGTGAAATTCGAAATCGAGCGGGCGCGCCGGATGCTCAAGGACCTCGGTCCGGAGATTGAGCGGAACATGCACCTGATCGCCCGCGAAGAGGTAGCGGTAGCCAAGCTCGACCGGGAACTGAGCCAGAACGAGACTCAGCTGGCCAAATCACGGGACGAAATTCTGCGGCTCAAAGGGGACCTCGAGTCGGGGAACAGCCATTTCGTGTACGCCGGACGCAGCTATTCCTCTGGGGACGTGAAGACCGACTTGGCGAATCGTTTCCAGTACTACAAAACCTCCGAAGCGACGGTGGATCAGCTGAAGAAAGTCATGCGAGCCCGCGAGAATGGCTTGCATGCGGCGCGAGAGAAGCTCGAGAGCATGCTGTCGGCCAAGCGGCAGCTGGCCGTCGACATCGAGAACCTGGAAGCCCGGCTCAAAATGATCGAGGTCGCCCAGACCACGAGCGAGTTCAATTTCGACGATAGCCAGTTGGCGCGGACGCGCGATTTGATTTCCGACATTGGCACGCGGTTGGATGTGACCGAGAAGCTCATGAACCAGCACGTGCAGCTCAGCGATCGGATTCCTTTAGAAGAGGATCAGGCTGCTGCGGAGGACGTGTTGGATGCCGTGACGCGTCACTTCAGCCAAGGGCAGGCGGAAGTTGCCGACATGGCGGATTCCAATACGCACTGAGCGTATGACCAAGGCCGGGGCTCAGACGCTCAAGTCTGAGCCCCTTTTTTGTGCCTGCACAACCCCACCTCGGTGGGATGCGAAAGCTGTTTTGTCGCGTGTGCCGGATTGGTTGGCTGATGCCACCCTTTCCGGCCGGGGTTTGGTCCGGCGGAAAGCTGCTCAAGGTGCGTTGTGGCTTGCGGAGAGCGTCTGCGGGGCCGAGGATCGACAGGTGAGGGAGAGTGTTTTTCGTATGTTTCGGGTCTGGTCACCAGGACAGGTTTAGGCGAGTGCCATGTTCCAAGGCTGGCGATTCAAATTACGCGAAGCCGAAGAAGCGTCCGATCAGGGCCAGCTGGATGAGGCCTGCCGGCTGCTGTCCGAGGGCGATCTGCGGCAGTACCTGCCGGGAAAGCGATTGAGTACGAAGGTGGCGGGTCAGTTGGCGCAGCGAGCGCGGCGCAAGGTGATCCAGGGGGATTCGGCGGCCGGTTGGCACGATTTACAGGCCGCCAGCGCGCTGGCTGGGGAAATTGGAGCCGTGATGTCAGCTCGGCAGGAGATCATCGCGTTGGCGTTGGGCGAGGCGGAGAGCCAGATTGAGAATGGCGAGCCGGCGCGTGCGATTGCCCTGCTGGAGAATCTGGAACGTCACCAGGTACGGGACGAACCGGTGCGGTGGATGAAGGAAATTGCACGGCGACTCGAATCCGCTCGGCATCTTGCCCTGCGGGGGAAATTCGCCGACGCGGCGCAGCAGGCAGAGGCCGCTGACGCCATTCACCCCAAATACGGTTTTGCCGCACAGCGACAGCGAGAGTATCAAGAGAAGGTGGAGCGATTCCGGGTGCTGACCGAAGCACTGCATCGAGCCATGGCTCAACAACAGTGGACCGAGGCGGTAGGGCTGGCGGATCAGGCGCTGGAGTTAGCTCCCGAGAATCAGTTGGCGCGCGACGTCCGTCGTCGTGCCTGGGCCAAGGTGGGGGCACAGTTGGCGGATTCGCAAGGACTGGGAGCCATCCGGCCGGGTGGTACTAACCTGGCGGTGGCGGATCAGACTGCCAGGCAACTGGGCCATGACGTGGCGTTGACCGAGCCGACCACGGGACAGCGGTTTCTGCTTTGGATCGATGGTGTAGGAGGTTACCTGGTCTGTCTTTCCGACGAAGTGGTGTTGGGGCAGGCGACTCCGCATAGCACGATCGCGATTCCCATTCAGGCAGACGTGTCTCGGCAGCATGCCAAGATCTGCCGCCAGGGAGACGCGTATGTGATCGAACCGTTTCACTCGACGCGTGTCAATGGACAGATAGTACGTGGCAAAACGTTGTTGAGCGACGGGGATGAAATTGAATTGGCGCTCACCGTGCGGCTTCGGTTTCGTCAGCCGCACGCCTTGAGTGCTTCGGCGCGGCTCGATTTCGTGAGCAATCATCGGACGCTCCCCAAAGCGGATGGAATCCTGTTGATGGCCGAGTCGTGCGTGCTGGGTCCCAAGTGGCAGAATCACGTGGTATGTCGCGAATGGCAGAACGACGTTGTTCTGTACCGTCGTGACGGTCAGATGTGTTGCCGGGCGATGGATTCGATCGAGATTGACGGCCACCTGTGCGATGGTCGCGGGCATCTCGCGCCAAATTCACACGTCAGCGGTAGCGATTTTTCCATTTGTCTTGAGGAAATATCGTGACGGCGGACGTTGGCAGGCGAAAGCCGGGAGAAACTGGACAAATGCATAAGCCAGCCGCTACCCTAGATAAAGGCGGCAGTCATCTGCAGGAAACGGCCGCCCAGCAGCCACATCATCACTCGGGAAATGGTCCGATGAAATTCGTCTACACCACAGGTGCGCGCCCGCTTGACGGCTACACGATCAAACGTGGCGTCGGTATCGGAGGTTTCGGCGAAGTCTATTTCGCGACGAGTGATGCCGGCAAGGAGGTGGCACTCAAGCGGATCCAGCGGAATCTGGATGTCGAGATTCGCGGCGTGACCCAGTGCCTGAACCTGAAACACCCCAACCTGATTGCCATCTACGATATCAAGTACGATGACATCGGCGAAGGTTGGATCGTCATGGAGTTTGTCGCCGGCGAGAGCTTGAAGGACGTGCTTGACCGCAACCCCAACGGCATGCCGTGGGAAGATATCAAGTTCTGGTTCACCGGCATCGCGGCGGGCGTGGCCTATCTGCACGATCACGGGATTGTGCATCGCGACTTGAAGCCGGGCAATATCTTCAGCGACGAGGGGGTGGTGAAGATCGGCGATTATGGCCTCTCGAAGTTCATCTCTTGTAGCCGCCGCAGTGGCCAGACAGAGAGCGTCGGGACCTTCCACTACATGGCCCCGGAGATCGGTAAAGGCGTTTACGGCAAGGAAATCGACGTCTACGCCCTGGGAATCATGCTCTGCGAAATGCTGACGGGGCGGGTACCTTTCGAGGGGGAAACGAGTCAGGAAATCATCATGAAGCACCTGACCGCGGATCCCGACCTGCGGCAGGTCCCGAGTCGTTTTCGTCGCGTCATCGAGCGGGCTCTGTTCAAGGATCCGACCAAGCGCTATCGCAACGTCAGCGAAATGCTGCATGCCCTGCAGTTTGAAGGACGCTCGGACACCGCTCCGGCCGTGCAGGCCGACAGCCAGAGTGTCCTGGGCCCCTTGTCGTTGGAGCCAGCGGCGGCGGACGCTGCCGAAACGTTATTCATCAACGGAGAAGGGATCGCCACGGACGAGATCGTGTTCGGCCCCGTCGTGGAGGTGGTAGCTTGCGGCGTCGAAAAGCCACCGGTGGTGCGACCGGCTGTTCCCGACCGGGAGCCCATTGCCGCGGCAGTCGGCGAGGGCTACCATCGCTTCACGCACTGGTGGGCGACGGCCAACCTGAGCACGCCGATCAAGGTGGCGGTGGTCGTTGGAGTGATCTTGTTGCTGGTCTTGAACTCCGAGTGGCTGGTACCGGTCGCCGTGGTCCTGGGCGCCGCCTACGCCGTCTACTTCGGCGTGCGCGCCATCGTGGTTGGCTCGCAGCGCCCACCGGTGACCGTTGCTGCGCAGACTCGCGCGAACGCCCCGCCGGTCAACGCGCGACGGGCGGGGAGGCAAGCGCGCCGTGACCATGCGCGACGGATCGACTGGCGTGAACAAGCGCGCGAATCGCTCGCCCACAAACCGACCAGTCAGCGTTTGACCGAACTGACTGGTTCGTTCCTGATGTCCGCCATCGTATGTGCCGTGTTGTCGCTGTTTATCTTGGTCGCCGGCGGCCGCAACCTGGATGCCTCCGTGGACACCTGGACGTTCTACGCATGGCTGACCGTCACCAGCGTCGCCGCTTCGTGGCTGATCCTTGGCCTGGCCAAATTCTGGGAGGGGACCGAGGGGGACGAAGTGCTGCGCCGCTTCGTCATGATGGTCGCCGGCCTGGTGATCGGTGTGGCAGCCTATCTGGCCGGCGACGTCCTGATGATTCGACTGAGCAACCGCGAAATGTTCAATGTATTTGAGTTGCCGATCCCGCGCGGCATGTATGCGGCGGATGGGACTCCCATTATCACCGTCTTCCTGGCGTACTTCGCCACGTTGTTCGTCATGTTGCGGTGGTGGCGGCAGGTCGATCCGTTGCGAAAGACACGATTCAGCCTGTTCGCCACGACCCTCTGCGTGCTCGTGGCCATGTTGATTCCTTGGCAAATTCCCTGGGGTTTCCTCTTGGCGGCCACCATCGCAGTGTCCATTCAGTTATCGGCCCCGTGGATGAATTCGTCGGATCGGACTCGCGTCCGTCAACAGGCGTGGGAGGCATAGGGGGACATTATGCTTACGATTCTTGTGATTGCCTTGGTTATCGTCATTGTCGCCAGCGCGGTGGCCGCCGACCGTTCGGCCCGCTCCCAGCATCGACTGCGGGCCATCGGATGGAATCTCTGTGGGATCATCTGCCTGCTGTGCGGGCTGCTGACGATTTTTGCCTGGAGTCGGGGAAGTGTTGTCGACATGACGCGGCGGCTGGCGGTCGCGACTCCTTCTGGCAAGACCACGTCGGTGGTGCGTTTACTGGTCGGATACGACGGGCGTCTGGAAAGACCGGACCAGCATTCGGCCCCCCTTGACGAGGCGGTCGCCGAGGCTCAGTCGCCGGCGGTCGAAGTCCAGGCGGAGGCCGATGATTCCGCCGCTCCACCCTTGGCTCCACCCGCAACCGACCCAGCCCTCGAGCCCGCCGAGTCCCTGGTCCCGGACCTGGTGGAAGACACCCACGATGACGCCGTCGATTGGGACGCCCTCGAGCAACTGGACGGCGCGGAGCCGGACAGCGACTTGGCTCCCGAACAACGGTCACAGGTACAGATCGACTTTGATGCGCGGCCCGCATGGGTAGAACAACCGGAGGTGGACAAGGGCGACATCCACCAGATTTCGGTCACGGCAGGCCCGTACAAGAGTCTCCAGAAAGCCCGCGCGGAGTTATCCAGGCAGCTCACGATGGCCACCAGCCAGTACATCGACGAGTTCGTGGGACATCCGAGCGCTTCGCAATGGATCCAGTTCAGCCCCGACGAGATTCACCGCCGCCTGGTCGCCTCGGACCACGTGTTTGACGAGCAGGTCATATCCCCTTCGGTCGGCACCATGTATCAATCCCACGCGCTGTTGGAATTCGGCCCCGCCTTCCACGATCAGGTGAATCAGGCATGGCACCAGGTGATGGCGCGTACCCAGCTGGTGAGAGTCGCGTTGTTGGGTGGCGCCATTCTGGGGGTCCTCGTCCTGCTGTTCGGGTATTTCAACGCCGACACCGCCACGCGGGGCTTTTACAGCCGCCGCTTGAAGTTTGTCACCATAGTGACAATACTAGGGATGATCGTGGCCGGTTTCCTGTTTGCACGATCGATACCGTGGCTGTGGCTCTGAACAGATCGTCTGTGGCGGCGACCGCTGCCCCCTGTTTTCCTAGCCGACCAGGGCGTCGAACGATGTGTCGGGAAATGGCCTGTGGGAACCGCCGAGACGGTTCGCTCACGGTCGCTGGTCTGCGGTACAGCAGCCGGTTTGCCGGCGGCAGGATCCGATCCATGGATGCTGCTGACGGCTCGAGCCGTGCTGGGCCCTGTTGGTATTCATGAATTTGCACCCCTCTACACCGGTTCACGTCAGCCGAGTACATGTCCGGAGCATCCGACCCTGATAGCCTGCTGATCCAGCGAATCCGAGATGGAGATTCGGATGCCTGGAGCGATTTGATCTCTCGCTACGAGGGACGTTTGTTGGCGTTTGTGGAGAGCCGGATCGGCCATCGGGGCGCCAGTGAGGACGTCGTGCAGGAGGCCTTCATCGGCTTTCTCAATAGCCTGCCCAACTATGACGGGCGACGGCCGCTGGAAAGCTACCTGTTCTCGATCTGCGCCTACAAACTGACCGATCACTTGCGGCGGGAAGGGCGGCGGCCGAGTATTCCACTGTCGGTTGGGTCCGATTCCGGCGGGGAATGGCAGCTCCCAGGGAACGTTCGCCCTGCCAGCAGCATTGCCCGCAGCGGTGAACGGCACGGTCTGGAGGAACGAGCCATTGTGAGTGCTTTGCGCGAGCAGGTATCGCGTTGGTGCACACGAGGTGACTGGACGAAACTGAAGTGTACGGAGCTGCTGTTTGTCCGCGGCTGGGCCAATAAGGACGTGGCCAGCTCACTGGATATCACCGAACAGCAGGTGGCGAATTTCAAATTCGATTTTCTCGCGCGACTCCGGTCTTTGATTCGCCGTCAAGGGTTGTCGGAAGACATTTTTCCAGAATTGTACGAATCGTGACGGCCAACCATCGCCGGCAGCGAGCCGCGGCCAGGAATGTGGCTGATGCCGACACCGTGGGGTCCGTTCCCCAGTGATATTATCGCAGGCACTTCCCTGCAGCCAACATCGCAAGTGCATCCAAGCTATGGCGCGTCAACTTACCGAGTCGGAATTGGAAGCCTACCTGGACGAAGCCTTGACGCCGCCCGAAATGGCGGCGGTCGAAACGCAACTGCGCAAATCTCCGGAACTGCTCCGGAAGCTGGCGACCATCAACAGCCGTCGCGATGCCGGCGTCCATTCGCTGGGCGAAATCTGGCGGAGGCACCGGGTCAGCTGTCCCACCCGCGAACAGATGGGGAGCTTCCTGCTGGGTGTCCTGGATGACGAGCAGGCGGATTACATCCGCTTCCATCTCGAAGTCGTCGCCTGCCGTGTCTGTCACGCCAACCTGGAAGATCTCCGGCAACGCCAGGCGGAATCGAATGAGATGATTGTCGTGCGGCGCCGAAAATACTTCGATTCCAGTGCCGGGTATCTGAGCCGCCGCGACGACGACTGACCCCGTTCGCCAGGCACGGCGGGCCCGCAGAAAGTGTGGGTGTTTCTCGGCGTCGTCCGCCGCCACGCGTAACCGCCCACGCCCCCCCACCGACTCGCTCTGCTCCTACAGCAAATGGCGTGCTTTGATATCGAGGTAACGATTCACCAGCGGGGCCGTCATCTGCTCGGGAAACGCGTCGAGGATCAGCACTCCTTGATGTTCCAGATCGGTCAACACTTCGCGCCGCCAATTGAGTATCTCGGCCGCGGCGGCGGCGCGGTACAGATCGCGATCACTCGTGGTCGGTGCTTCAGCCGCATCAAACAGCTGATGATCTCGCAACAGCACTCCCAGCGGTAAATGGCGGCCGACCTGTGCCCGCAGGTAGCGTTTCACCTGGAAACTGTTCACTTCATCGATCAGATTACTGACCAGCACGACGAGCGCGCGTTTGCGGCAGTGCGTGGCCAGTTGGAGGAAAGCGAGATCGTAACGCGATTCCACCAACCGCGGAAAGCGATCGAACGAGGCGTGCAACAGGTGATTCATCTGGCTCATGCCACCTCGCGTCGGCACGTAATTGTGAATCTGGTCCGAGAAACAGATCAGCCCCACGGAATCACCCTGCCGCAAGGCAACGTAACTGAGCATGAGCATGGCATTCAGCGCGTGGTCCAACAGACTGAGGCCGGCAGACATGTTGTTCATCATGCGGCCGCAATCCAACAGGAACACGATCCGTTGACTCTGGCTCGTCTGGTACTCCTTGACGGTCAGGCGATTTCGCCGCGCGGTGGCGCGCCAATCGATGTGCTTGTAATTGTCGTCCAGCGTGTAATCGCGCAGCCGCTCGAAATCATGATCCTGTCCGATCTTCCGACTGCGACGGACCCCCATCAAACTGAGCCGGTTGGTGCGCGCCAACACAGCGTACTCGGCCAGTTGCACCATGTCGGGATAGACGTGTACGACGGATTCGGCCGGACAGGAGAACTGGCGTTGCCACAGTCCCCAACCGCTTCTCACCCGCAGATGGACCGCTTCCAGCGAGAAGGCACCGCGGCGCTGGACCGTAAACTTGTAGTTCACATGCGCCCGGCAGCGACCGCTGATTTGCAGCACCGTCTGGTCCGGCGTGGCGACGAAAGGGTCGGGCATATCGTCGCGCACCCACAACTGCATCTTCCGCTGGCGATTGCGATGATGCACCACGGTCAACGCGACATGGTGCGGCTTGTTCAACGACACCACTCGTTCCATGCGCCGACTGGCGGAGAAATCCCGCGTCCTCGGCAAGGAAATGAGATCAACCGCGGCCAGCACGAAGAGGACGGCATCGATCAACGCCACAACGATGATCGACTCGGGCGCCACCAGGAGCAACAGTGACAAGAGGCACGGGACCAGCATCACCACGAGCAGCGTCGTGTGGGGATAGACTCGCTTGCGTGCCAGGATCAGCAGAGGCAGCAACGCCAATACGGCCAGCAGGGCGAGATGGAGCGATAGATGGCTGAGCAGGGTCCGAACCCAGTCGAACAAACCGCTCAGAGCTGACAGAGGTGGGGCCATCAAAGTCGGGGTACCTCCACCGAACGGATCAGTTCGCGCAGCAGATCGTCCACGCGCAAGCCTTCCACTTCGGCTTCGGCGGTGAGAATGACGCGGTGCCGCAGGGCCGGCAGGGCCACCTGGATGACATCATCGGGGATCGTGTAGTCACGCCCTTCAAACGCGGCCAGCGTACGGATGGCCTGCATGATCGCGAGGCCGGCTCGCGGCGACGCCCCCATGTGGAATTGCGGCCATTGACGGGTGAGTCGCACGATCTGGTTGATGTAGTCAAGCAGCCGCTCATCGACCCGCACGTCACCATTCTCCCGCGTGATGGCCATGATCTCCGCGGGAGATGTCACTGTTTCCACCTCCTGCTCCAGCCGCTGATTAATGTCGACCTGCCGGCTGTGCATGCGGAGGATCTTCGCCTCTTCTTCTTCTCGCGGATATTCCGCCAGCAGCTTGAACATGAAGCGATCCAACTGCGCCTCCGGCAGATTGTACGTCCCTTCCGACTCAATCGGATTCTGTGTCGCCAGGACCAGGAAGGGACGCGACAGCGTGTGACTCTTGCCATCGACGGTCACACGATACTCCTGCATGATTTCCAGCAGAGCGGCATGCGTCTTGGCCGGCGAACGGTTGATCTCGTCGGCCAGCAGCACCTGCGTGAAAACCGGTCCCGGCCGAAAACGAAACTCCTGGATCTTCATATCGAAAATGGGCGCACCGGTGATATCCGAGGGCATCAGGTCGGCCGTGAACTGGATGCGACTGAACTCGCACCCCAGGACCCGGCCCATGGTGCGCACGAAGAGCGTCTTGCCCAAACCCGGTACGCTTTCGACCAGCACGTGACCGCTGGAAAACAGGGCCACCAGCGAGCCCAGCACAAGTTCGTCCTGCCCCACAAAGATCTTGCCGATTTCCCGCACCATCCGCTCGAAGAGACGCCGGACAGGAGTCTCGACGGTCCCGGCCGCCAGGCTCCGCTGGACCGACATGCGATCCACGACTTCCGTGCGGTCCGCGGTCACTCGCTCCCCTCGCGCGCCGCTGGGAGAAACTGTCTCGCCGCGCCGCGCCATTCCCGCGCGCTGATCGTCCACTTCCTCCAGCACGAGAATGTCGGCCACACCGGTACCTTCGCGTGGCGGCTCGGCAGCGGAGTCGGCCGCCGCCACGGGAGGTCGCTGATCGGCATCCTCGGCCAACACGTCCTCGCGCGGAGTCGCTCCACAGCGAGGACAGGGTGCCGGTCGCTGCGGGGCGTCCTGGGAGCAGGAATAGACGTGCGCGCACACCTGGCACGTGCGGGAAGCGACACCATCTTGAGCGGGGGATTCCATAGGTAAACTGTCCATAAACGTGTGCCTGATAAAGCCCTGCGACTCACTTGGATCTCAACTCACGGACCTCGTCGAATGGTCGGCAAACGGCGAACCGCCAGTTCCGGCGGGTACCACTGCCCTTTCACCGGGCAAGGTCTTGTGGTACAGATCCAGCTGCTGTCGAGCGTAGCGTTTGTCTCCCGTCCGTTCCAGCAGTGCCGCCAAGGCATCAATGTGCTGGCCGAAATCTGCCACCAACTCCGCCTCCAACGATTTGGGACGGCCAAAGATCGGAAGTACACTGAAGCAGAACAGCATTCCCCACACCACCCAGTGGATGCCCAGCAGCACGCGGCGACGCGTCTGCTGGTCGGACACCTTGGTCGCGCCGAGCGACAATATCAACGGCCCCCCCGGTCCACTCTCCAAAAACGCCACGGGGCCCGCCATCTGACAGCTGTCAATCAGCTTGCCCGTCAAGACCCGGTGCTGGTGATTGACGAGCGGCAAGTTCAGCAAGAACGACCCGTTGGAAACGACCAGGATTCTGCTGTTGCGCCAAGCCGCTTTCGACACTTCGAAGACGAGCGTCTCGTCGCCGCTCTGTAATACCGGCTGGTAAGCGGGCTGCATGTGCACCGGCGGAGGCACGTTCTTCCACAACTTGGTCAGCTCCTGTGGCGAGGGGATCTCCAGACGCCCCTGGCTCCACAACTGCGTGTCGGCCACATCAACATCGTCGCTCCACCAACCTTCCAACCGATCGATGCGGTGTCGCGGATAGTCCCTGCGCATCACCAACCACTCGCAGCATTCGTCCTTGGGCATGTCAACACGAGCGTGTTCGTGGCGCGAGCGAGCCTGCGCGTCTCGACGCATGACTTCGATGCGTTGGTCCGCTGGAGTCGTGGGCAGAACGGTTTGCCAATAATCGCAGGCCGCGTCGTAGTCGCGACCGATGTAGACCAGTACTCGCTCCGCCTCGTCCGTCTCATCCGACTCGTTCGCCAGCCAATTCTCCAGGAATTTTCGCACGTCTTCGCGGGGGAGGGCGAAATCGTCGGGAGCCCACACCAGCACTTTGTAGTTGTCCAGCCTCGGTGAGAGGTACTTGACAGAGACCACGCGCATGCCAGCCTCTTTGAACATCCCAGCCAGCACGCTCGTGCCGTTGACGCTGCGACCAGCGCTGCCACGCCGTTGGCCGTAGGTGATCTCCAGCTCGCTCTCCTGGCGACAGCCGGCGGCGGCAGACACCAGCAGCAGCGTCATCACCCCGAGCACGCGTCGCACTCGGCCCGCGAACCGGCCCCCTGGCGTGGCGGACTGACAGGGACCAGCCGGCTCGGCTGCGACAGCGTCGGGCGCGGCAATTCCTCTGTCCAGACGGGCCCGTGTCGCGCCCGTCAGATGGCGGCGCGGCGAGCACCTGGCACCACCCTGACGGGCCGCTGCTACGCCGCGATGATGGATCGCACGATTCATGGCGCCACCTGCTCCAACTGCTGATGGAACCGATCGAGGTCATCCCAGCAGGCTTGAAAACGCTGCCGCGACAACGCGTGATGGCCGAAGAAGACATCCTCACAGGCCAGCATCGTGGGACGAAACAGTTCCTTGAAGACCGGATGCCGGCTCAGTTCCGCCAGATACTGTCGATTCGTCTTCCCCTTGGACAGCTGAATCAAGTGATGCTTATCCAACTCGACCAGTTGGTGTGCAAACGCGTGGATAATCGCCTTGGTGTAATCACCCGCGGCATAGTAGGCACGAGCCGCCGACAATAGATCGTGGTGCTGGGGAGACACCGGTACCGGCAGGTCCTCGATCCGACTCTCCGAGACTTGCACCTGCTCCACGACGACCTCGCCGCGCACCGCCCGAAGATCGCTCCACAAGGCCGCTCGAACCAGCGCCCAGATCAGCAGCGCGAGGAGCGATCCAAGCGTGAGCCAGGCCAGTGTCTCCAAGATCTTCCAGAGCAGGCTCCAATCACGGCGGGGCCGGGGCGCCGCTGTCGCCGCCTGCTCGTCAGCCGCCCATTGGGAATGGCGATTCTCGTCGTCCTGGTTGGGGGCCACATCGATCCTCCGCAAACGGTCTTCGCTCGCATCGTACCAGGGAAGATCCGACCGGGCCCCTAAACTCTCACGTCCCCATTCGATGCCGTCCGGCGGCCCCTCCGGTCGCATCGCCCCGGCGGTCGCGCAGGACCCGGAAAGGACGATGAGCCAACCTAGTGCCAGCTGCATCATGGCCTGGCCCCCGCTATTCGGCTCGCTTCCGCTCGCATTCGCAACTCGACCTCCCACCCTTCGAAGCGAATGCGCAGATCGAGATAGCTCAGAAAACGAACCACGGTCAGAAACGTGGCCGTCAGCCACAGGGCCAACGGAAAGCCGACATACTGCAGGCCCGGCCCGATCTCGTTACTGCCCAGGAACACACCCTGCAGCAGTACCATCGTGCCGCAGGACAAACCGGTCAACAGAATCGCCAACAGGTAGCACACGATCGTCAAGTTGAGCAGATTTCCCGTGGCTGGACCATGCAACATCAGGCTCCGCTTGCGAATCGTCATGGTCGAAGGGTGGGCCGCCCTCAGCGGGTTGCGTTCCAGCAGCAGGATCTCATTGATGAAGGGGGCGGTGGCTCGCCGCAGCACCAACACCAGGAACAGCAGCAGCAGGTAGATTTCCGCGCCCGAGTACACGCTCGAACGGTCGATCGCGTAGACCAGGAGGACGGCGATGAGAGCTCCGCGCAACAGCGCGTGGCACCAGATCAGGCGCGGAGTGAATCGCAGCGTTTCCCGCAGGGCGTCGCGAATACTCGGCCTGTCGACAAACAGCGCCTGCCCCAGATAGACGGTAGCCACGGCCGAGGCCAACGGGGCTTCCACATACACCAGGATGATCATGGTCCACACGTAACGCACGTAAATCGCGACCTGCTCGGCTGAATCGGGGGCGTCAAGTTCTGTTTGCAGCATCCAGCCTGTCAGCAGGTAATTCACCACGGCCCACAGGGCGGTGCCCAGGAACATGGTCACCCCTAACGGCCAAGCATAGATCCGCAACACGCGCAGCGCTAGATCCAGCGTGTCGAACACACCTCGCTCGCGAACCACAATCAGTGTCTTGTCCAGCTGCACTCAACTATTCCTGCGCGGGAATCCCAGCACGACCAGGTAGAACATCAGCATCCCGCTCGCCGCAACCGCCACGCCCGCCTTGACCGGATAGGGGAGCGCCGACGGCGACACGAACGCTTCGATCAAGGCGGCAAAAAAGAAGAGCAGGGCCGCCACCATCATCAGCGGCGCCGCTTCCACGGCGGTCTTCATCAGCGAAGCACTCCGCGTCAGGCCGCCGGTGCGGAGCCACCCCATGCCCAATCGCAGACCGGCCCCGGCGGATAAGGCGATGGCCGACAGTTCAAACGGTCCGTGAGCGGTCACGAAATTGAAGAAATTCGCCCCCTGGGCGACCTCCGGACGTCCCATGTGGCCAAACGCGGCGCCCAGTACCAACGCATTCCAAAATGTCTCGAAGATCCCCGGCACGAGCAAGATTCCCATGGCAAAACAACGAAAGCCGATGCCGGTGTTGTGGTAGATGTAAAAGGCCGCCATGATGTAGTTCACGTCCGCGGAACGCCCCTGCATCGGGTCGGCGAAATCGCTCTCCAACCGTTCCACGAACCCTTCCGGCATGACCTGCGGCGCCCAGTCGGCCTGGAAATAGGCCAACGCCGCCGAACCCATGAAGACGGACCAGAAGAGCACGAAAGCAAACTGCACACAACGATCCTGGAACAGGCGTTGGGGAACATCCACCAGCAACGTCGTACCCCAACTGCGATAATCAAACTGCCGACTGCGGTAGAGCTGATTGTGAGCACGGCCGACTAACTGGTGCAGATACTGCACGGTGTTCGGTGGCAATTGATAGGCATCGGCCAAAGCCAGGTCCGCACAGGCCGCCCGATACAAGGATGCAAACCGGGAGATCGCCGCGGCATCCTTGCGTCTCCTCCCCAACTCGCCGCACAGACGATCCAGCTCCAGCCAGTTCTCGCGACGTTTCTCCAGTAAGGCGGCAACTTTCATGGCAGTCTACTTGCTGGCTGTCTGCTCAGTCCCTGGCAGTGAATTGGATGGGAGAAGATTCGCGTGCGACCGAGAGGTCCCGCCCAGAGCCGCTTCAGCCTCCGCCGCGTGCGTCTCGTCGGCGCCTCGATCCGCGATGAACGACCGATAGTACATGGCACACAGCAACAGATCGCAACTCGTATTGGCGGGCAAGTGATACTGCCTCAACAGCGGCTCCGCCACGTGCGCGGCTACTTCGCGCCGGCGAGGCGCCGAAAAGTAACGCCGACGCTCGGCATAGTGAGCCAAGGCGCGCGCCATGCTGCGACTGACGCGCAGATCGGCCGGC
This sequence comes from uncultured Planctomycetota bacterium, assembly GCA_963802295.1. GTDB lineage: Bacteria > Planctomycetota > Planctomycetia > Pirellulales > Pirellulaceae > JAJRVM01. The sequence continues at coordinate 1,427,463 of CAWDIM010000029.1, forward strand.
AAGTAAGATGCCAACTGATAAGCTCGCGGATCTTCGATCTTCGCCACGCCGCCCAGCCACGGCTGTTCTTCCACCACAACCATCGTTCCGGATATCAGATCTCCGAACCGCTGAAAACGGCTGTTGCAGGCCATGACTGTCAGCGCCAGAGGAAGGAATACGCTCACATCGACCGAACGGAGCAGATTACGCATGATGGCCTGATAGCCGTTGATCGGGCGACCGCTGGTGCTCAACACACGCAACCCCATCACGCGTTTCCCCGGCGTCTGCCCGTTCCAGAAGGCCTCGAACAGGCCGCCGTAAAACCAACTCAACACGAAGTACAAGAACAGCCACACCGCGAATCCCAGGGCACCGATGGCAATTGACGACATGAGCGCCACGATCGCCACCACGAACAATAACGCTGCACGAATCAGCCAATCCATCACGTAGGCGGGAAGACGACGAAACGGACCGGCTAACCGGTAAGTAAACGCAATGTTCTCCGGGGTGATGATCTCGATTGTCGTGTCGATCTGCGCAGTTTTCGATGCCATGTGATGTGACGATGACTACCAGGGCCAGACGCGGCCACCCAGACACAGACCTTGCACGGGGCCGAGACACCCGCAACTTCTTCACCTGCCCCCAACTTCTCGTGACTACACCTTGTGGATCTCGGTCCGTGGAGCAGCCATGGAGCAGCCAGACACCCGACACCGGCCTCCGCACACGATATTATCGACAAATGGCGGCTCGGTCGCAACCGAGCGAGCCGCATCGCTGGAATCGCCCGCCAGAAATCATTACAGTGGGAGGACCGACATCGCGTGAGGTCCAGCGGGACCGCTTCGGTGCGAACTGGCACCGATCAATGGGGTCGGCACACCAGGTCCGATTTCTTTCTTTTTCCATACTTTTCTTTTCTATTCCTTGGGGGGGAGAACAATTCCACGATGGGCCTGCAAGACAAAACGGCTGTGGTGACCGGTGGTGGCACGGGAATTGGCCTGGGAATCGCCCGAGCTTTGGCCGGCGCGGGATGTCGGGTCGCCATCGCGGGGCGGCGCGAGCAGATCCTGCGGGCAGCCGCAGCTGCGGCACACACCGCCGCGTCACCGTTCATCTGGCACACGGTAGACGTGGCGGACCGGGAGAGTGTCCAGACGCTCTTTGAGTGGGCAGACCGGGAACTCGGGGCGCTCGACATCCTGGTCAATGCCGCGGGCATCAACATCGCCCGCCGCACCATGGCCGACATGGCCCCTGCAGACTGGGACCGGGTGCTGGCGATCAACGTAACCGGGGCATACAACTGCCTGCACGCCGCCTTGCCCGGCATGCGTGCTCGTCGTGACGGGCTGATTATCAATGTCTCGTCCGTCGCGGGCAAGCGAGCCTTGACATTGGCGGGCGTTGCTTACTGCGCCTCGAAGTTCGCCATGACCGCCTTGGGGACCAGCGTAAGCAACGAAGTGGCGAAAGATGGCGTGCGGGTGACGAACGTCTACCCCGGCGAAGTCAACACACCGATTCTCGACAATCGTCCCGTTCCGGTCAGTGACGAGCGGAGGGCGGCCATGGTCCAGCCGGACGATTTTGCCGAACTGATCGTGGCGGTCGCCAACCTGCATCCCCGCGCCCACGTGCCGGAGATCACGCTCAAGCCGACCGTCCAGGAATACTGCTGAACGCTCGGCCGGCTCAGCTACGCTTCGGACTCGACCATTTTTTCCGTCAAGTATCGCAGCACATCCCGCACCGAGATGATCGCGGAGGGACGACCTTCCGCGTCGATTACCGGAACGTGCCGATAGTGGCCGACGCTCATGCGGTGCAGCGCGAAGGCCACCTTGGCATCCAGGTCGAGTGATTGCGGGTCCGAGGTCATGAACTCAGCGACCGGATGCTCGGCCAATTCCGCGGCCCGCGTGTTGAGCTTGAGCAGCGCGTCCCGTTCACTGAAGATGCCGACCAGTCGATTGTGCCGCGTCACCAGCACGCAGCCGATGGACCGCTGCGAGAGCATCCGCAGTACCTCGCCCACCGTCGTATCGGGAGACACGGTGGCAACGGGCGCAATGGGAGGCAGGACTCCCAGACGATCGCGGAGCAAGCAACGCTCCACATGGGTTGCGGGCACGGGGAGATTCAGATCACTGAGCGTCTGACCACAACGGTCGCAGATGTCCGCGCCGCTGATGTTCTCGCCATCGCAATAAGGGCAAATGATCATTCCACGGTCCACGTATCGCCAGAGTTAAACAACCGCTGTAAATCGCCGCGACCTTTCTTCTCACATGCCGCCTCGACCTGGCGGTTCAACTCCACATCGTACTGCGGACGATCGACGGCCCGAAATACCCCAATCGGCTCGGGAAATTCCGGATGGCGCATGCGGCTGAGCAAATAGGCCAGGCTGGGTTCAGTCGCTTGTTCATCATGGAACAGCAGGTCATCTTCCGTCATGCCATTGCCCAACTGGACCACTTCCGGCTCCATACCGTTGAGCCGGATCCCCTTGTCGCGGTTCTTCCCGAATATCAGCGGTTTGCCATGCTCGAGTTCGATGGTCGTTTCCGCCTTGCGGTCGCGATCCGTGGCGTAATCAAAGGCACCATCATTGAAGACGACACAGTTCTGATACACCTCGATAAACGAAACGCCCTTGTGTTCTGCCGCGCGATGAAGAACCTCTCCCAAGTGCTTGATGTTGGTGTCGATCGAACGCGCCACAAAGGTGGCTTCACAGCCAATCGCGATCGACAGTGGATGCAGCGGGTTGTCAATCGCTCCCATGGGCGAGCTCTTGGTGACGGCCCCCAACCGCGACGTGGGCGAGTACTGCCCCTTCGTCAAACCGTAAATTCGATTATTGAACAGGACGATGTTCACGTCGATATTGCGGCGCACGCAATGCATGAAATGGTTGCCACCGATACTCAGGCCATCCCCGTCCCCGGTAATCACCCACACCTGCAGGTCCGGGCGGACACTCTTCAGCCCGGTGGCAAACGCCGGTGCCCGGCCATGGATGCTATGCATCCCATACGAGTCCATGTAATAGGGAAAACGGCTCGAGCAGCCGATTCCCGAAATGAACACCAGCTGCTCGCGCGGGACCTGCAGCGCGGCCATGACCTTCTTCATCTGGGCGAGGATCGCATAGTCGCCGCAACCGGGGCACCATCGCACGTCTTGGTCACTGGCGTAATCAGCCGGTTTCAGTACAGGCAGTTCAATGGTCATGATCGTCCGTCAGTTCTGTCTGGGGACAGTATGTCTGAAGTTCCAAAAATTAGTTCTTGATTTCACTCAGGACAGTCTTGATCTTCTCCACCACTTCTTCCACTGCGAAGGGCTTGCCCTTGACCTTGTTCAACCCGACGGCATCCACGAGATACGTGGCGGCCAGCAACATGCGTAACTGCCCCAGATTGAGCTCCGGGATCAGCACGCGTTGGTAGCGTGAGAGGAGATCGCCAAGGTTCTTCGGCAAAGGATTCAGGTACCGCAGATGAGCGTGGCCGACGGACAAGCCCTCGGCACAGCAGCGGCGAACGGCGGTCGTGCAGGCACCGTACGTCCCGCCCCAACTGATGACCAACAGATCTCCGCTCTGGGCCCCGTCGACACCCTGCAGCGGAATGTCGTCGGCCACATTCGCCACTTTCTGAGCTCGGAGCCGCACCATGAACTCATGATTGTCCGGATCGTAGCTCACGTTGCCGGTCCGATTCTGCTTTTCCAACCCGCCAATGCGGTGCATCAAGCCGGGAGTCCCGGGGAGCGCCCAGGGGCGCGCCAGCCGCTCGTCGCGCTCGTACGGTAAGAAACGCTCCCCCTCGGCCTTCGACACGGGATGACACACCTCAATCCGCGCCAGATCCTCCACGTTGGGAATCCGCCACGGCTCAGACCCGTTGGCAATATAGCCGTCCGACAAGAGGACGACCGGGGTCATGAACCGGACAGCGATCCGCCAGGCCTCGCGAGCGACGTCGAAACAGTCGGCGGGACTGGAGGCGGCAATCACCGGCAGGGGACATTCGCCGTTACGGCCATACATCGCCTGAAACAAATCGGCCTGTTCCGTTTTGGTCGGCAGCCCGGTACTCGGACCGCCGCGTTGGACATTGACGATGATCAGCGGAAGCTCCAACATCACAGCCAACCCCATCGCTTCGCCTTTGAGCGCAATGCCGGGTCCACTGGTGGTGGTCACCGCCATCGCGCCGGCGAACGACGCCCCGATGGCGGCACAGACGGCCGCAATTTCGTCCTCGGCTTGAAACGTCCGCACACGGAAATTCTTGAACTTGCTCAGCTCGTGCAGGATGTCACTGGCCGGCGTGATCGGATAGGTTCCCAAGAACAATTCCTTGCTGCTCCGCTCGGCCGCCGCCAGCAAGCCCCAGGCCAACGCCTGATTACCCATGATGTTGCGATAGGTGCCGGCAGGCAATTTGGCAGCATCCACCTGATAGCTGCTGGCAAAATTCTCGGTCGTCTCGCCGTAATACCAACCGGCCCACAAGGCCTTCTCGTTGGCCTGAGCGATATCGGGCTTGTTGCCGAACTTGTCCCGGATGAAACGCAGCGTGGCCGAGGGATCACGGCCGAATAGCCAATACACCAACCCCATCGCAAAGAAGTTGCGGCAGCGATCGGCAACCTTGACGCCCAGCCCCAACTCCTCCAACGACTTGCGAGTGAGAGTCGTCATGGGGACGCGAATCAAACGGTATTTCTCCAGCGATTTGTCGTTCAACGGATTGGACTGCAGGTTGGCCAGCCGCAGCTCACGGTCGTCAAAACCATTCTCATTCACGACCAGAATGCCGCCGGACACCAGATCGTCGATGTTCGTCACCAGCGCCGCAGGGTTCATGGCCACCAGGGCATCGAGCCGGTCCCCTGGCGTGAAGATATCTTGCGACGAGAACTGGACCTGGAATCCGCTGACCCCCGCGCGCGTACCGCGCGGCGCGCGAATCTCCGCCGGAAAGTCCGGAAACGTCGCCACATCGTTCCCCAACAGCGCCGACGTGTTGGTCAGCTGGGTACCGAGCAACTGCATGCCGTCGCCGGAATCACCCGCCAAGCGAACGGTTGCGCCCTCCAGTTGAATGATCTCTTTGTGGGACGTGGGATGGGGATTTCCTTCGGTTGTCGTTGACATGGTCCGCTCGTGATTTCTCCCGAATCAAATGTCAGCTCAAAATTGCCACGGGATGACAGCAAAAACGGCATGCGTTGGCCGCACGCCCATGACTAGGCACCTTCACCAGGCACCTTCACTAGGCACCTTCGCGTTCCTGGACGGCTTGATGAGGTTTGGGCGGAAGCGTGTACACCACCATGGGAAAATGCTCCACCAAGTATTCTAGAACGCGGGCCACACCCAGCACACCTGTGGGACGCCCCGCCGCATCCACAATGGGCAGACGACGATACCCCCCCTTGGCCATTCGCGATATCGCCACACCCACGGTGTCGGTGCCAGAGAGCGTCACCACGTCGCGAGTCATCACCCGCTCGACCGGTATGCTCAGATCGACCGCATCCGCCAGGAGCTTGACGACGTCACGCTCGGTCAGAATTCCCTCCAAGGAACCGCTCGCGGAACACACCTGCACCGAGCCGCGACCACGCGTCTGCATCACCTGCAACACCTCGCGCAGACTAGTCGTCAGAGCCACCACAAGGGGTTCTTCGGGACGAGCCTGGGCGACGGTTTCTGTAGCCAAATTCAGCTGAAAGTCCACCGCAAAATTCCTGAAAAAGACCCATCGCACCCATGGAAACTGTCCACTGGCGATGCGTGATCAGAACGGCCCGCCCGAAGAAAGATTGTGCACCGGCCAAATACTGTCTCACATCGCTGGGGGATCGGACCGCCTTGACCTAACCGAGAATGTACCACGCGCTGCAACGGAGTTGAACCGCAAAACCACCAGATTTTCCTCCGATTTCGCGAAACGATGGCCGGTGCCTGCCAATGCTCGTCCAGCACACAACTCGTCTACGGCACAACTACGCTGAGCGTTCGCATATTTCGTCGCTGGCAGAGCAATCTTCCGGTACACTGCGTGCAACCCACACACCGCGCGGCTTGTGAAACAAAACACAAGCACAGCCGTGCATTCAGTCGGCCAGCGGATCACCCGGTCGGCCGTAGTACTTGGTCAGATCGATGCCGCCGCGCTGTTCATCCTCCAGCAGCTTGATCCGCATCTCCAGCCGTTCCGTGCGCCGCATCAACTGCGGAATCAGTTGGGGAGTCTCGTCGACCGGAGCAGGACGTGGCACGGTCGGGTACCCCAGATGACGCTGCAGCGCCGCGAAGAGGAAGAGCGGGTCTTTGCGCCGATTCGCCGACGCGATTTTCCCCTCCTTTTCGCCGAACAGGACAGTGCACCTCGGCTTCGACCTCCTGGTGCCGCCGCAACCGCTCGTTCACGTAGTGTTGACTGCGAACATAGACCAGGTCGGCAATATCCACGATTCCAATCTGCCGGCGAACCGTTTGCAGCCATGTTCGCCACGCCTCGTCGTAGATCGGATCATCAGCCATTGCGTCGAGCCCACGTTCATAGCGGAGCCGATTTCGGCACAATGCTTCGAATTGATACAGGAACGAGCCGGGTCGCGAGGCTCCCTGGCTCCGATACTCCGCCTCGTACCGCAGAATCTCGATCGCCATGCGCATATCGAAATTGCCCCGTTCGTTCTCCGCCTCCGAAATCACATAGGTCTGAAAGGACGTGAAATAGTGAGCCAACTTCCGCATCGCGGTCCCGATCTCGCCGCGGTGCTTCAGCTCGCTCAACATGAAACCAATTGCCAAAGGCATTTTGGTGGTCGCCAAGACCTCTTCACCGAGCTGGGCCAGCACTTCCTGCAGCGGTTGATTCTGCGGAAGCCGTTCCCTTAACGCCCGGAAGAAATAGGCCTGCTCCACGTATTCTTCCCGGTCCAGCAATGGCATGTTTGGATCGCCTTCTGCAGGGGTCCCAAGAGACATGATCCGCGTCGCCGCTCAGCTGCCAGGCAACCGGTACTTCTCGCACGCCGGCACCCTGCTCGAGCGCGTACCGACCGCCAGCTCTACACCTAAGCGACGCCCGCTCCCTGGCACTGGGAGCACTCGTCGCACTATAATACGACAGGTTGGTGTTTGGCAGGTAGCAGTGGCACCACTTCCGGGGGCACCACTTCCGGGGGCACCACTTCCGGGGGCACCACTACGGGGGCCCCGGGCCAGTGATTCCGCCGGCGAGTGCCAGGGTGCCTGACGTCTGTCCGACACGTGTCATTCCCCCGAGTGTTTTGTCAACGCTGGAAATGTCAACGCCGGGAATTGGGGTGGCTGCGGGTTCGCTTCGCTCGACCCCCGTCACCCAACCGCGATTCTCAGCCGTGACAAGGCACTAGCCTGGCGCGATTGCCTCCCGCAGTGGGAGCACGCCACGTTGCCGGGTCGGTAAGTCCACGGGAACGGGAGGACTTACTCTATGATCATCTACTCCACCACGACCAGGTGCCGGGAATGGCACTTGATTGCTGGGCTCGCTGTGGAACTGGAAAGGTAAATCGTGCCACGTCAGTTTTCTTCCGTACAGGCTGCCGTTGACGCCATTGCTCGCGGTGAAGTGGTCATCGTGATTGACGATGAAGACCGCGAGAACGAGGGGGACTTCATCTGTGCAGCCGAGAAGGCCACTCCCGAGACAGTGAACTTCGTGATGAGCGGTCGAGGGGAGTTCTGCGTGCCGGTGCTGCCCGACGTCTGTCGGCGGTTGGAAGTGACTCCGCTGGTGGAAACCAACACAGCCCCCCTGCGCACGGCATTCATGACGCCGCTGGATCACGCCTGCGTCCGCACCGGGATAACGGCCGAGGAACGCTCGCGCACCGTGCGTGCGATCGCTGACGCTCGCACGGGCCCTGACGATTTTGTCCGACCGGGACATGTACACCTGCTGCTGGCCAAAGAGGGGGGCGTGTTGAGACGTGCCGGTCATACCGAAGCGGCTGTCGATTTGGCGCGCATGGCCGGGCTGACCCCAGTCGGCGTGCTGTGCGAAATTCTCTCTGAATCGGGCGACAGAGCCACTCGCGATGAACTGCTGACAATCGCCGAACGTCACCATCTGGAGATCATTTCGATCGAGGAACTGATTGCACACCGGCGGCTGAGCGAGAAGCTGATCTCGCGGGTCACCGAGGCGGAACTGCCGACGAAATACGGCAAATTCCGCATCGTCGTATACGATGTGAAATACGAAGAACAGGTCCCCATAGCACTGGTGCTGGGTGACGTATCCGATCCCAACCGCGTCCCCCTCATCAGGATGCACTCGAGTTGTTTCACCGGTGACCTGATCAATTCGCTGCGCTGCGACTGTGGAGACCAGTTGCACATGGCCCTCGATATGATTGGGCGAGAGGGGCTGGGGGTGCTAGTTTATTTGCCGCAAGAGGGTCGCGGGATCGGTCTGACCGAGAAGATCAAGGCCTATGCCTTACAGGATCAGGGACTTGATACCGTCGAGGCCAATCACGCTCTCGGCTTTAAGGCCGACATGCGGGATTATGGCATCGGGATCCAGGTGCTCAAGGACCTGGGCCTGCTGAAGATCCGCCTCTTGACCAACAACCCCAAGAAGACCGAGGCGTTCAGTTTGCGGAGCTATGATCTGGAAGTTGTGGACCAGGTATCCATTCTTTCGCCTCCCAATAAGTACAATGCTCACTACCTGGCCACGAAAAGAGACAAAATGGGGCACCAACTACCGCTGGAATAACGCATATCGGTAAGAAGAGCGTGCCGCGGAGCCGGTAAAGTTGCACCAGGACACCCCCCGTCCGCAGCCAAGGTCGTTTGCTGACTATAGCGGCTGACGTGGCAAACAAGGTAGCTTTTCCGCCGTGAAATCGGTTGGTAGCGGCAGGCGGGCTGACACGTTGAGCAATCGGTGCCCTGATCTCGCGTCCCGCCGGCATTTTCGGAATTTGTGTCGCTTTTTCGCCACATGCCGCCAATTTACATCGTATGTTTGCAGGGGGGAGCGGTGCGCAGGGTGTGTCCGGCGCAACCCGCCAGCTGACGCGGCTCGGCGCAGGCTTGTGGCGTTTAGCGGCTGGATGCGGTGCGTGGGCTCCCACTGCGGCGCCGCCAACTTCAGACCCGACTCTCCCGCCACCAGACAGCGATCGTCGGCGCCGGCCTACCCTTTGCTCCACGAACTTTCACTCCTGGACCAGATCGCACATGAGCCATTGGGCGATGAGAAGCGTTCTTGCGTTGAGCATGCTGGCCGCCATCGCGGTTCGCGGCATGGCCGCTGACGCGCCGCTGGCCCTTGAGCGGTATCTCGCCACAGCCCACCAACTCGAAGCGGCTCTGTGGCAAGACCTGAGCGACAGGTCGCTCGACGACCGGTCGCTCTTGCAGGCCGCCATGATAGCAGGAGGTTGCCACCAGTGGACGGCGTTAGCGGAAGGCCAGGCGGTGTTCGACCAATTCTGTCGTGCCCGGGCCAACGGCGCGGCCAACTGTGAGACAGCATCGCAACGCGCGGAGTTGCTGCTGCAGGGAATGCACGAGGAATTGCTCACTGGCTCATTCCAGGAGCACTGCTATCGCTTGGACCATACGCTGTCCGGACAGGCCTACAACTGCCTCACGTCGACGATTCTCTTTCTCTGCCTGTGCCGCGAATTCGACGTAGCTGCGGTGCCCGCGGGAACGTCCACGCATCTGTTTTGTCGTCTGAGAGGAGATGTGACCCGAGACATCCACACGACCCAAACCGACCGGCCGGCCATTTCGCCGCGGTATGCGGCAGACAGCCGATTCGAAGGTCCGAACCAAGGGAGTCCCGGCAAGGAAGGCACAGAAGACGGACAGGCAGTCCCAGCCCGACGGCACAGCGCGCGCCAACTGGACGATGCAGGCCTGATCGCCCTGGTCTACTACAATCGAGGTACCAGCCTGTTACTGAAAAACGAATTCCGACGAGCTGTACGGTACCTCGAGCTATCCGTGCAACTGGATCATGCCAACGAGGAGGCCCGCCGCAATCTGATCGTGGCCTGGAACTCCTGGGCACTGGAACTGTGTGACCAAGAGCAGTTCAGCGAGGCCGAGGCGGCTCTTACTGACTGCCTTGCGTATGATTGCGAAGAGCAAGTCACTAGGCAGAACCTTCTGCACATCCACCACCGCTGGACCATGGCCTTGTGCCGGCAGCATCGGTTCCCCGCGGCGTTGGCATTGCTGGAGAACGGCTACGTCAGGCAGCCGGCGGCGCCATTGTACGACGAGGGGCGTTGGGCCGTCATCCATGCATGGGCCACCTGGCAATTGCAGCAGGGAGGCATCCTGGCGGCCTGGCGGGTTTTTGCCGCGACTCGCCAGCGTTACGGTGACGCGGGCCGTCTACGAGACTGTGAGGCTCAGTTCTGGCTGGCTTGCCGCGCTCAATGGGAGCGTGAAGGCCGACACGCCGAATGGGCGGCCGTCCAGCGCTCTCTGCAGGCTGCCGGAGCCCATTTGGCGGATCCGATTTGACGAGCCGCGATCTGTGACGTAAATATACTTTGCAGCCATCGTCTGCCGGTCCGCAGTTCTTGCGGGTTGGATTGCCGCCGGGTGTCCTATCGATGCCGCTCCACGGCATGGCCAATCGACGACGATGTCGCGTGACCTTGAAGGTGGTGGGAAGCCCCGTCGGCCAGCAACTCGCTCGGGGCTCAGCTCATCAGTACGTTTCGGCCAGGTTTTCCGCCAAGAAATCCCGGTGGGAAGGAGCGGGATTTTCGTGGTGGGGGGCCAGTTGGTCGGGCGTTTACGAAGCGTGACACATCCATTCCCTATGGTCGAATCCGACCGGTCAGATGACTTGGTAAGAGGTGCTCGTTCATGTTCTCAGAGACCGTTACGTCTCCGCGCCCTACGGCCGCGTCTGGCGCCCTCAATTCCGACCAGCAAGTACGCTCGCGCGTGCAGCAAGTGCTGCAGTACTTCCGCTATCGCCCGCATATCTCCGATCGCCGTTGCGATCGCCGCGAGCCGTTTCCGTATCCGATATACGTAACGCCGATCGCCGCTGATGGATCGGCGGTGAAAGAGGAAACAATCGTCGTTCTGGGAAAACACATCTCAGAACGTGGACTAGACTTCTATTATCAGGCTCCACTTCCCTATCGTCGGGTAATCGCCTCCTGGGAGTGCTCCGACGGACGCTGGTTGGCCATCGTGCTCGACCTGAAGTGGTGCCGGTCGAATCGACACGGGTGGTACGAAAATGGAGGCCGCTTCCTGCAAATCGTCGACTCGCCGCTGGCAGATCCCGCCGAACCGAACAGGGCGAGCGGAGTCGAACGGTGAGCAATAGCGGGGAGGGTTGAGCGGTTGGCGGTTGCGGCACAAATCCGAGGAAGCGTGTGAGAAAGACAACATTCCGAGGAAAACCAACAATACCCAGTTAAGTACCCACGTGGAGTTCCGCGTTCTATTGTAGTTACTTCCCATCTCCGCAATTGAGATGCGAAGTATTGTCGCCAACGGTGGTCATCGACTATCGCTCAGCATAACACGACGCTTTTCAACCACGCTGCAATAGACCGGGCCGCGTCCCTCGACGCGGCCCGGTTCATTTCTTGCCGTCGGCCAGGCACGTCCGAGGGCCTGGCGAGCCGGCACCTAACGGCGAGAGAGGCCACCGCAACATCAAGGCGAGCGGCCCGCTGCAGGTGCCCACACCCGGCACGCGTATCAACGGTCACTGCCCCGCCGTTTCCAACAGTTTCGAAATCTGGCTTTCGAGTGCCTCAACCTTGTTGGCGACGGCCGCCACTTGCCCGGTCTTGTCGACCAGCACGAGAGTGGGAATACCGCGCACCTGGTACTTCGTCGCCAGTGCGCGAGCCCCGTCACCGACCAGGTTGGTCCAAGGAACCTTGTTCTCGTCCAAGTATTTCGCCAAGGCCTCCAGGTCCTCATCGACGCTGACCGCCACAACCTCGAACCCAGCCGCAGCCAGCCGCCCATGAAGTGAGCGGATGTGCGGCATTTCCCTCAGGCAGGGCCCGCACCAGGTAGCCCAGAAATCGACCAGCACCACCTTCCCACGATAGCTATTCCAGTCCAGCGGCGTTCCCAGATCCGTCAGGCCCTCCAATTCCAGCGGCTTTCCGACCAGGTCACTGGCTTGCCCTTTTCCGCCACCTGCCAACTGCTTGCCATATTGCGCCAGCTGCCGGTCGTCGCTCTTGGCGAACAGTTGACCGAACTGAGCGAAATACTTCTCACGCTCCGCGTCGTCCTGCAAGCGATTGACGGCATGCACCGTCGCGGAAGCCAGTCGCAAATGACGCCCCTCCAGCTTGCGCTGCGGCTGGAGGTAGGCAAGGAGATCGGCCAACAGCGCCGGGATCTGCTCCAGCGGTATCTGATCCGCTTGCAGCGCGCGACGCTCCAACCGAAAAAACTCGACACGTGCAGCAATTTCGGGTCGCGAGTCACTCCCCATCGAATCGACGAAACCCTGCAAGCGACCATCGGCATCGTCACTTCCCAGGCAGGCTTTTTCGTGCAGCACGCTGAACTTCGCTTCGGCGGCGATGAGCTGGAATTTTTCCGGGGCACGGCCGGCCAAGAGGCGATCCGCAGCCTCCACGATCGCCTCGGCGAAGCCCGGACGCTGGCGAATGCTCTTCGATTTCTCCTGCATATCGAACAGGTAAGAGATCAATTCGGAGTCCGCGAGTCCGGGACGAGCCAGGTAGGGATTGACATCTTCCAACACGCCCGTCAACTCATCGTCTTCCGCGGCGGCACCGGTCAAGATATCGCCCGGCTCGGCCGTTTCCCGCGGCGGCTGGCCATCGGTTTCATCATCCGTCGCACTTCGGAACGCCGGCTCGGCACGAACCGACACGGGTTCTGGATGCGGTACCTGGGCATCGATTGCCACGAAGCTGGTGAGCCGACTTCCGGCACTCCTGGAAGGCACCTGATACGACTGGTCGCCCGGCGTCTCCGTCGGCTGGGGAGCAGGGATGGCGGGGTCTTCCATCGATCCGAAGACCTCGGTCAACTTCTTGTCCAAGGCAGGACCCTGCAGATAGATATCGGTCACCTTCCCCTCCCGATCCAAGAACAGGAAGAACGGAATCATCTCGACGCCCAGATCCTCCGCCAATTTATTGTTGGTCACGATGACCCAAGGCAGCTTCGCTTCGGCCAGATACTGACTCAACAGGTCGCGATCCCGATCGAGGCTGACGCCAATTACCTCGAAACCCTGGCCATGGTACTTCTCGTAGGCGGACTTCAGCAGCGCCATCTCCTGTTGGCATCGCGGGTCGAACGCCCCGAAGAAGGCCACGAGCACCGGCTTGCCTTGGTAGGACGCGAAGTCGAGCGAACCGCCGTCGAGTCGCGTCGCCTCGATCACCAAGGGCTTACCGATCAGGTCCAGCCGGCGCTGTGCCAGCTGAGTGATCTGCGTCACGGCCTTCTGAAGCGTCTCGTCCGCGCTGGCCTGAAATGCGTCGCGCATCATGCCACAGAGTCTTCTGGCGAGTTCGTAATGGGCCGTCTGCTCCAGCATGCTGACGTATCGCGATCCTTTCTCGACCGTCAGGGAACCGGCATCGGGACGCTTGAGCAGCGCATCCATGGCGTCGCAGAAGGCATCGGCCGCCCCTTCCTGATTCAATACGGCCGAGTTGAACTTGACTTCCATATCGCTGTCCATGAACAGGACTTGCTCCGCCATTCTGGCGGCCTCGCGGGCCAGTTCCGGGTCCTGGTGATCTTTGAACGCCACGGCGATCAGCCCGAACGCCTCCCGCGCCTTGTCGTCCTGGCCCGCATTGCGCAGGATATTGACGGCCTGCATGCAGATCTCGTACACCACGCTGGACCGGGCCTCGAGCGTGAGCAGCGACTTGAGCTGCGTCATCAAGCCGTCGTAGTCACGGCTGCGCCCCTGGGCCAGTTCACCCAGAAAAATGCCAAACAGAATGGCGCGTCCCTCGACGGCGATCCCGGGATCCTTATCGGTCGCCAGGACCGTGCCGAATTCCTTCACTTTCTGGCCCCACTTGCCGTCGGGTGCCAAACGACTCAGCACGGACATCGCACCGGCCTTCGTATCGATCGCTTTCCTGCGCGCCGCCTGGTCGGCATCGCTGGATGCCAGAATCTTGTCCGCAGCCATCAGTAAGGCTTCGAGTATCTCCTGCATGCGTGCCATCGCTACGCTGCGCGGCTGCCCCTGCAATCCCGCTTGCACGCTTTCGATCTTTCCCCCCAATTCGTCGATGAAGGCCAACAGCTCGGCCGGAGTCCCGTCGGGAACTGTGATCGCCTCCAACTGATCCGCCAAGGCCGGCGGCGGCGGCGTCAGCCCATCGATATTGTCGGGCAAGTCCCCTTTGGCCATCCCGTCCTGCCCGGCGACGCCGGCACTGCTGGGCGGCATCTCCGGACCCGCCTCCGTTGCCGTCCGGCCACCTTGTGGCACATCCTTGTCATCGTCATCGGCAACTTCGTACTTCTTTCCGGGAACCTGTTGAGCACTCTCCTTCGACCTATCGCACCCACCCAGGCAACCGACCGTGCTAACAGCAAGCAATCCCAGCCACCAAGAGACCCGGCGCGTTCGTCGTGGCACGAAGTTCGTCATCACTTGTCATATCTCCACATAGGACCCAGGCGAGGAAATCACCAGAAAACGGGTGCTTGAGCATTGTAGGTGATTCACCCACAGCGGGCATCCCCGATTCGCGCACCGCCCCCCTCACCCAACATCAGCTGCCGCCCCCTGGCCCCTACGCCTGATGGTGATGAAATCGCGTGATGATCGACCAGGCTTCCTGCGGCGTCTCGACGAAACTAATCAGCTCCAGATCTCTGTCGGCGATCACACCCTCGTCCGCCAGGAACTGAAAATCGATCACTCGCTGCCAGAATTCCTGGCCAAACAGGATGATCGGAATCTCCTGCATGCGATGAGTCTGACGCAGGGTGAGCGCATCGAACAGTTCGTCGAGCGTGCCGAACCCCCCCGGAAAGACGACCATGGCCTTGGCACGCATCAGAAAGTGCATCTTCCGCAGAGCAAAATAATGAAACTGAAAGCAGAGCTGCGGAGTGATATAGGCGTTGGGAACCTGTTCGGCGGGCAGGCTGATGTTGAGCCCGACGGACTTGGCGCCGACATCAAACGCTCCTCGGTTGGCCGCTTCCATGATCCCCGGCCCCCCCCCCGTCATGATCACGTAGTCGCATTTCCCGTCGATCTGGCAGTGGGACGAAACCAACTCGGCAAACTGGCGGGCCGCATCGTAGTAGTGGGATTTGGCAATAATCCGCTCGGCCCGCGCCACGGCCCGCCCGCGCGCCGGATCATGCGGATCTTGAGCCAGCATCTCGCGCGCTGCCTGCAACCTCTGCTGAGCCTGCTCCGACTGCACGATCTGCGTGCTGCCAAACACGACGACGGTCGACCTGACCCCCTCCTGCATGAAGCCGATTTCGGCCTTCAGCAATTCCAGTTGAACGCGCACCGGACGCGTTTCCCACTGCTGCAGAAACTTCGCGTCGTACTCCACAGGCAAATAGCTCTGCGAATGCATGATCGCGCACAAATTCTTGTCCGGGTCTACCGGTGTCATGCGACGCTCCTCCAGCTTCTCGATTTGTGTGAACTCCCGCGCAGGCGTGTACCAGCGGATGATGAACGAAACCAGCAGCAGCAGCAGGCCTGAACCCAGCGCCTGCCAGGGGGAGGCTTCCGGTCCCGCCAGCGGACAATAATGGACCAGCGTGCGCCAGCCAAGGAGGGTCGCCAGCAGGACAACCGACAAATACATGCACCAGGATCCGCGGCCAAACCGGTACCCGAGGCACGCGACCAGCGAACCAATCAGGAATGCGGCGGCGGTCACCAACACCAGTGGCCCGACGGCCTGCCAGCCCACACACAACCCGGCCAGGGTGCAGGCTATCAGCGCCGTGGGTGCCGCCCCCGGCCGCCGCGGCTGACTGCTGGTCGCCGGCCACACCAGACATCCCATCAGGGCGCCAGCCCCCAGCCCCGCCAGGACCGTGATCAACGCCAGCCAATGCCAGTCGCTCACCATCCCCCACCTCGCCGGCACCGGGTGCAGCCACGGCAGACAGATCGGTGCAAGCGACCCCACCGCCAATGCCGGAACAAACAACCGCCGCGGCACTGCGTGCCCGTCCCGCTCAATCAAGGCGGCCCCCAATAGCGTGACAAGCAGCATGACATGAAAAGCGTAGATCGTCCACACCTGGAACCCGGTGAGCAAAGTGTACGACGCGGCGCCCGGCAGCAGCGGCAGATTCCTCCCCGACGACAGTCCCTCGCGCAGACCCAAGACCAGGAACACCACCGCCACTAACAACTCGACCAGCGGATAGCGGATGGAGATCCCCGTGGCGCAGTCGCGGCAGCGGCCACGCAGCATCAACCAGCTGAGAATCGGAATATTGTCGTGCCAGCGAATCGGATGGAAGCAAACCGGGCAACGCGATCCACTGCGAGCAATGCCAATCCCCGCCGGCATGCGGAGGATCACGACGTTCAAGAAACTCCCGACGCAGCCTCCCACAGCAAACAGCCACACCGCGAGAAACACCCGCAGTATGTCCGGCATGCGCAAAATGAATTCGCCAAAACTAGTAGCCAAGAGCATTATCGATGGGACCAGAAACCGCGCAGATACCATGCTGTAATGACGCCGCAACCGCCTCGCCAGAAACCTTGTGCTGATTATGAGCCAAGTCACGCTCGCCGGAAACCCCGCCAGGCACGCGGACTTGGCGGCCCCCACACGACAAGGCTCAGCCCCGCCACGAGACCGCAACCACCAGGCTCGGCCACGAGAGGTATCGTCAGGCGAGTTTGTTGCGTAACGGGTGCTCCCGATTTCCGATCCGACGCCCGGCGTGGCTCACCACTTCCCGCCATTTTCGGCAGGTCCCGCGTCGGTCTGCAGGAGTCCTGAGTCCCGCTTCAGAGATACCTGGCCAGCGGCCCTCCACGGGCAGCCAAGGCATCGACCCGGCGACTCACCTCCGGATCTTCGACCAACGGCGGAGCGTGGCGCGGCTTGATCCGCGCATCGATCACCAGCGCACCATGGCAGCCCCAGTGTTTCTGCTGCACAAACGACTCGATGCCGTCCACATCGGACGCCGGATCGCTCCGCGTAAAGACCACCCACAGCAGGTTGTCGAGAGTGCGGGCGCTGAAGGAGCTATCATCCACAATCACCACGAGCGGGAATTGGCTCAGTCGACTTTGGCGCTGGAAACTCAAACAGAACTGTCCCAGCGACCCGGCCCCTTGCTCCTTGTGCGAAGGCCCCTGCACAGCCAATACGCCCGGCAGGCAGATTCGCGGCTCACCAAATCCCTCCGTCAGCTGGAGATCACCGGGAAGTTGCCTGGGAAGTGACCGTCGCACGCCGCCGGCAGCAGCCATCACGACCTTGGAGCCTTCATGCATGCCGAGACCGCTGTAGTCGAGCGTGTCCATCGTGGTCCGGGTCTGGAAGTGCAGGTCGCGCGTCCAATCCACACGAGCGAGCAGGTGCTGCAGAAAAGCCGACACGTCGTGGACATCCAACCGCGGATCGTCGTGGACATCCACGATCAGGAGGTACTTTGCCAGCGACAGCTGTCCCTGCCCCAGAATGGCATTGGCTTGAGTCAGGAGCTCACGAGGCACGCGGGTCGTCTCGTAGGGCACATAGCGCTCGCTGCCAATTGCCAAGAGCAGCGGATGAACCCCGGCGGCATCGACGGCGTGCACGGCCTGGACCCCCGGAATCACGGTCGGAATAACCGGCGCCGTCATTTCGTGAATGAGTTGCCCGAAGACCGTGTCCTCCTGCGGCGGTCGTCCGACGACCGTAAAAGGCCAGATCGCGTCGTCGCGACAACTCACACGATCGACCTGCAAACAAGGAAACTCGTGCTGCAGGCTGTAGTAGCCCAGGTGGTCTCCGAAGGGGCCTTCGGGCAGCAAGCGGAGCGGATCCAAGGATCCTTGCAGGCAGAAATCCGCCTCGCCATACACGGCCAATCGCCCCGGCCGGCAGATCATCGGTATCCGGTGCCCGGCCAGTGCACCGGCAAAAGTCAACTCGGACATCCCTTCGGGCAATGGCATCACCGCAGCCAACATCATGGCGGGCGTGCCCCCCACGAAAATATTGACCGGCAACGGCTTCCCTTGCTGCAACGCCTGAGCATGGTGCACGCCGATACCACGCTGCAACTGGTAATGCAACCCGACCTCTCGATTCTGCAGGTACCGGCCACCAGAGAGTTGCACCCGGTACATCCCCAAATTCGATCGCCCGAAGCCTCCCTGAACCACCTCTTCCGAGTAGACCTGTGGCAAGGTAATGAAAGCGCCGCCGTCGTCCGGCCACGATTTGAGCTGTGGCAGTTGCTCGACGGAGAGTTGATGAGCCAAGACGGGGCCTCGGCGGCGGCGGCGTGGTCGCATGTGCAGCGCCGTCGGCAGACTCGCCAGGTAACGCATCGGATGCCGCCAGAACTGCTGCGGGTCGACCTTCAACTCGATCAAACGTCGCACGTGGGGCAGCGTGCCACGGAACATGAACCTTGCGCGCTCAAGCGTCCCGAACAAATTCGAAACCATCGGAAATCGACAGCCCGTAACACGCTCGAAATAGACCGCCGGCCCACCACTGCGGTACACCCGCCGCTGGATCTCGGCAGCCTCCAGCGTCGCACTCACCTCGTCCCTCAGACGAACAAGGTGTCCCCCACGCTCGAGATCCTCGACGCACTGTCTGAGATTACGGTAGATCATGGTCCCTTCGCCGACTCGAGCCTGTGTGGGTCACTCAACCTGTCAGCCCACCTGCCACCGCCACACTCGGAAATCCAATATCCAATATCCGAAGAATCCCCAATTCAAAATCCTAACGCGGCCTGCGGCCGCAACCAAACAGGAAAATCGAAATCCGATATTCGAAATCCGAAACAAATTCGAAATCCAAAATCCAAAATTCAAAATTCAAAAACTTCCGCGGCCGGCCAAACCACAGTAACAAGCCGCCAACAGCCATCCGCGGGCCTTGACACGGTAGCTGCCACCCCACCCGGCAGCACCGAGTACCAACATCGTCAGGCGGTCGCCAGGCTCACGTCAGCCATTTAGAATAGTGCAGAGCCGCAATCTGCCGCAGATGGCTCACCAGATACAAATCCGCACAATTGCTGGGCGAAAGGAAGATGGTCATGAAGATATCGGCGTACGATGCCAGCCTCACTGACGTTTCATGCGACGCGGTCGTCGTGGGTATCCACAGCGATGCCATCATGGGCCCGGTCATGAAACAGATCAATGAGGCGACGGGTGGGATGGTTGCCGAGTTGGTGGCGCGGCAGGAGATCACGGGCAAGTCGGTGGAACTTACGCGGCTCATTTCCCCACCCGGCCTGGCCGCTCAACAACTGCTCGTCGTCGGGTTGGGCGAGCGAGATGCATTCGGACCAGCGGCGGCAGTCCGAGCGACAGGGGCCGCGGCAAAACTGCTGGCCGGCAAACGCCGCTCGCGAGTTCTCTTCGCGCTGGAAACAGACTGGCACGCGGACGCCGTGTCCGCCGGCGTCTGCAGCGTGGTGGCCGCCTGCCAGGGCCAGGATCTCTATCGCGCCGAAAAGAAGATCCAGGCGTTCGACGAATTGCTGTGGTACGGCACTGCGGTCGCCGCCGTCGCGGAAGGAGAGATTCTGGGAGAATGCGTGAATCTGACCCGCCGCCTGATCAATGAACCACCCAGCATCATGACCCCGGAGCGTTTTGCCGAAGAGGCGACGCGGGCGGCCGAGCAGTATGGGCTGGAAATCGACGTGTGGGATCAGCGGCGTCTGGAGGACGAGCACTGCGGAGCGCTGTTGGCCGTGGCCCGCGGCTCGACCAATCCCCCGTGCCTGATCACGCTCCGCTATCAGGGCAACCTGCAGGCCCCCTGCGCCGTGGCCCTCGTCGGCAAGGGGGTCACATTCGACTCGGGCGGCTACTCGCTCAAACCGAGTGACGCGATGAAGACCATGAAATGCGACATGGGTGGCGCCGCCACCGTGCTGGGAACCATGGTGGCTATCGCACGGCTCAAACTCCCGGTGTCGGTCAGCGGATATATGGGAATGGTCGAAAATATGGTGAGCGGTGGCGCCTACAAATTGGGAGACGTTCTCACCGCTCGCAATGGCACGACGATCGAAATCCAAAATACGGACGCCGAAGGACGGCTGGTGCTGGCCGATGTGCTCGACGTGGCCGTCGAACAAGGGGCGGCCCGACTGGTCGATCTGGCCACCTTGACCGGTGCATGCCTCGTCGCCCTCGGCACCGACGTCACCGGCCTGATGACCAACGATCAGGCCTGGTGCGACGCGCTGACCGCGGCCGCTCAACACTGCGGAGAAAGCGTCTGGCAGCTCCCGATGTTCGAGGAATTCGGTGAACAGATTGTCAGCGATGTAGCGGATATCAAAAATGTCGGTGAAGGACGATGGGGGGGCGCGATCACCGCGGCGAAATTCCTGGAACGCTTCGTCAAAGAAAAACCCTGGACCCACTGTGATATCGCCGGACCGGCTTTCGCCGAGAAGCCCAAGGCATGGCTCGATGCCGGAGCAACCGGAGCCTTGCTGCGCACGCTGGTCGAACTGATTCGCCGCCTGTGACAACTTGACACCGCCGCTGGCCACATCCAACAAACAGGAAAACCGAAATCCAAATATCGCAATCCAAAACCCCCCGAGAAAATCCTCCGCTGCCGGCAAAACCACAGTCATGATCCGCAAGCAGATTCTCACCATGCCGCATGCCACAGGGTCCTCCCTTCCTCCCTTCCTCCCTTCCTCCCTTCCTCCCTTCCTCCCTTCCTCCCTTCCTCTGTGATTCGAATTTGCGAGGAACATCAGCGGAAGCCCCCAGATATCCCCTCTGCAGGGTCACGTGCGATGCGAAAGTTTGCCGGATGTGCCGACAAGTCCGCGACGGTCATGCTTGTTGTGGCGGATTTGCCTAAGATGCGGATTGATTGGGTTTAACCGGCAGATCCACCACACCGAAAAGAGTAGAGGATGGATACTTGCTGGTGATCCGTTGGATGCGTGGCACGCCCTGAGTGACGTGCCGCCCGCCGCGGGTGCCAACAGAACCACCGTCTCGCCTCGGCAGCCCCACGCCAGAGAGCAGGGAACCAGCCTCGAACACCGGTTTCCCGCCGTCCTCTCACACTCGCCCCACCGGAGAATCCGCCATGCGATTTGCTGCGCCACGGATGATCATATTGCTGATCGTCACCCTGTGCGTCCCGGCGGCTGCGGAGGAACTCCAGGATGACGTGCCAACCATCGTTCCCGTGGCGTCGACCTATCGCTTTACGGATGAGGAACCTCCGTTTGAGATGGCCCGCCCGTCGTCTTGGGAGAGGACACCGGACGGGATGCATGGAGCGGGGCGCGGCGAGTCTGCAGGCGGGGCGTTTGGCGGCCAGAGATGGCTGGGCGTTCTTGCTCAGAGCGAGCCATGCTTCACGGACTTCCTTAGCCCGGTGACCAATCCCATCTACTTTGAAAACCCGCGCACACTGACCGAGGCCCGCATCCTGTTCCTGCATCAGAAGATTCCCATGACGGCGTTGGGGGGAGATGTCGACCTGCTCGCCCTGCAGCTCCGCGCGGCAGTCACTGATCGACTGTCCGTGATTGCCACGAAAAGTGGTTTCGCCACAACATCCAGTCCTGTAGTAGAGGATGGCTGGGCCGATATCAACGTGGGACTGAAGTACACGTTGCTGGCCAATCCGGCCATGCAACGATTACTCAGCATTGGGATGACCTACGAACTGCCGATCGGCAGCACCCAGACCTATCAGGGAAACGGCGGCGGCCTGTTCAATTTGTTTGTGACGGGGGGCGCCGAACTGGGCGGTTGGCACGCCGTGAGCGCTTCAGGATTACTGCTGCCGGCCGACCGTTCAGCCGAAAGCTCGCTCTGGTTCTGGTCCAGTCATCTTTCACACGCCATCGGCCGTACAAACTTCCACGTGCTGGGTGAATTGAACTGGTTCCATTGGTTGGGTGCTGGAGAATCCGATTTTCCACTCTCCATCGAGGGTGGCGACATTTTCAACCTGGGCAGTCTTGGTGTGGCGGGCAACGACATCGTCACCGGGGCGCTGGGATTCCGCTACAAACCCTCAGACCGTCTGGAGATCGGCATGGCCTGGGAGATCCCGTTGACCGATCGGCGTGACACCTTGGACAATCGCTTGACGGTGGATTGCATCGTCCGGTATTGAGCAGCGGTGGGACATGCGGACTCGATAGCGGACGGCCTCCGCCAGAGCACAGAACGTGGCCCCACAATCGTCAGTCGTACAGGCCTGACGATTGCTCGTTGACTGATGGTGGTTCTCGATCGAGTGTTCCGCGTCTGGGGATTGTTTCTTGGGGGTGCAGTGGCCATCTCCGGGCGACTTCCTGCGGGCGTCTTGGCGCGAATCTCCCTGGAGCGGCCCAATTCGTAGGCCGATGTGCGATCCGCTGGCGACCGGTGGCCAAGTTCGCTCGCCACCTGGCGCCCCATTTGACACCCCCCTCATTGTGCCTCATCATACCCATGGGTCCGCGGCACATAACCAAGATCGGCTGGGGTGCGACGAATAGCCCCTAGTTCGCAAGTTCAATGCCTCACGAGGGTTCACGCGATGAGTACGTTGTTTCTATTATGCGCGTTGTTGGGCGGCACGGTGTTTATCCTCCAGTTTGTGCTGGCCGTAATTGGCTTTGGTGGGGATGACGTCGATTTCGCGGACGACATGCCCGACGACATCGCAGTCGACGTGCCGCACGACATGGCGGGCGGCCACCACGCGTCGGACCCTCATGGCTCGACATGGCTGTTTGGGGTCATATCGTTTCGGACGGTTGTAGCGGCCCTGACGTTTTTTGGGCTGTCGGGGATGGCGGCTTTGTCCGCCCCGGTGAACGAAGGCCTTTCACTTCTAATTGCCGTGGCAGCCGGCATCGCCGCCATGTACGGCGTACATTACCTCATGCGATCGTTGTACCGTCTGCGGCACGATAGCACCGCGCGGATCGATCGCACGTTGGGCCAGCGCGGGACGGTGTACATCCCGATCCCACCGAAACACACGGGGCTGGGTAAGATCCAGATCCGGACCCAGGGTCGGATCATGGAATACGCGGCGAAGACCGCTTCGTCCGAGAAGCTCAAGACGGGGGCCACCGTCGAGGTAGTCAGCGTGCTGAGCCCCATGACCGTCGAGGTGACGCCGGTGGACGATCCGATGCCGTTGTCGGCCGACGACGAAATCCAGGACGACGAGCTCTAGGAGCGGCGTCACCGGCTTGGGGGCAAGGCCGTGGCGGCTTGGCCGAGCGATTGCACGGCCGCATCCGATCCGCGTCATGTGTGGCTTGCGGTCCGGTTCCCGCGGCCTGCGGAGTTGTTGAGGGTAGCGTAACGAGTGAATTGGCAGATCGCGATGCGCGATCGATACCTATATGAGCCTGACTCTCACAAGGGGAGAGATGTGATGACTGCCTCCGTATTGCTTGGCCAGGGCTTTCAGTTCGATCTGAAATTCTGGCTTGGTCTGATCGCGATTTTCTTCGTGGTGATGGGCTTCACGATTTTTCTGTTACTGTTGAAGCAGTACAAGCGGTGCCCCAGCAACCGCGTGTTGGTCATTTGGGGTCGCGGGAAGCGATCGGGACAGCCGACCAAGACGATCCATGCCGGCGCCCAGTTCGTGCTGCCCTTGTTTGAAGACTATGCCTACTTGAGTCTCGAGCCGGTCCAGATCGAGATTCCGTTGCGCGGTGCGCTCTCGTTTGAGAACATCCGCGTGAATGTGCCGAGCGTGTTCACGGTGGCGATTGGCACCGAGCCGGCAGTGATGCAGCAAGCCGCGATCCGCTTGTTGGGCTTGTCGGTCGGTGAAATTCGCAAGCAGGCCGAGGAAATGATATTCGGCCAGCTGCGTCAAGTGATTGCATCGATGGGCATCGAGGATATCAACCGTAATCGCGACAAGTTCCTGGAGCATATCCAGGCATCCCTCGAGCCGGAATTGGCCAAGATCGGTCTGCAGCTGATCAACGTCAACATTACGGACATCACAGACGAGTCGGGGTACATTGACGCGATCGGGCAGAAGGCTGCTTCGGAAGCCATCCAGAAAGCGCGCGGTGACGTGGCCGAAAACGTGCGGATGGGTGAAACGCGAGTGGCTCAGGCGGAACGCGACAAAACGGTGCAGGTGGCCGAAGCGAACAAAGAACAGGCGATTGGCGTCCGCAAAGCCCAACGCGACCAGGCCATCCACGTTGCTGACCTGGAGAAGGAACAGTCGGTCGGCGAAAAGGCGGCCGATTTCCAGCGTGAATCGCAGGTCAAGTCCTCCGAGCGGGAGATGCGTGTGCAAGTGGCGGACGCCGAGGCGCTGGCCATCGAAGGGGAAAACGTCGCACAGGCCAAGATCGCCGCTTCACAGGCCGAACTGTCGGTCCGCCGGGCCGAGGCGTACCAGATCGGCGAAGGCCGCAAACGCGAGGCGGAGGCAGCCGTGCTGGAGGTGCAAAACCGAGCCATGGCCAAGGCCGCGCTGGCCGAAGCGGAACGCGTCGAAGCCGAGAAGCGAGCAGAGTTGGAAGCCCCGGCCAAGGCTGAAAAGGCCCGCGTCATCGTCGACGCTCAAGCCGAGGCGGAACGTAAACGCATCGATGCGCTGGCCCAAGCCGATGCGATCTTCGCGAAATTGGATGCCGAAGCCCGCGGCCAGTACGAAATGCTGGCGAAGAAAGGCGAAGGCTTGAAAGAGATCATCCAAGCCTGCGGCGGAGCCAAGGAGGCCTTCCAAATCCTGCTGCTCGAACATCTGGACAAATTGGCCGAAGCATCCGCCAAGGCGATCTCCAATATCAAGTTCGATAAGGTCGTGGTCTGGGATCACGGCGACAAAGACAGCAAGGGGAGCACGGCCGGCTTCCTCAGCAGCATGGCCAACACCCTGCCTCCCATGCTGCAGGTCATGAAAGATATCGGCGGCGTGGAATTACCCGAATCGCTGGTCAAGCTGACCGGTGACGGGTCGGATGACTGGGCCAAATCGGCCGCCGCGCCACGCAAGGTGAAACCGGCCGAAGAAGCGGCCAAAGAACAGTAATAGGCCCTCCGGGGAACGCATTTGAACCGACCGGGACCCGGCCAGCCTCGCGCACTGGCCGGGTCTTCGCTTCTTCCCATCCGCCGTCCCGATATCGTTCCTCCACGAGGGACCGGAATCCGGTAACTTATTTGCGGACGAACTCCAACTTGGCGCATTCGAGAAGATGGAAGGGAGATACGAAGGAGATTCGCAATTCAACTCGAGCGCAGGCCGGGGCGCTGAGAGAGCGGCACTGGCGGAAACGACCGATTCGATGTTATGATGCCCAGCGGGAGATCATCGCGCGAGTCGACAGTGGAAGACCATTCTTTCTTTTATTACTTGGCCGGCGTACCGCTGCTGGGCATTCTCGCTCAATGGCTGGCTTGGCGACTGCGTCTTCCGGCGATTCTGTTGCTGTTGGGTTTCGGGATGATTCTGGGCCTGTTCGTGCGTCCCGACCAGATGCTCGCCGACCTGACGGGATCGGATCCTTCGGTCGGCCCGAAGTTGCTCTTCCCCATTGTCTCGCTGGCGGTCGCCGCGATTTTGTTCGAAGGGGGCCTGACACTCAAAATATCCGAGCTCAAGAGTGCCGGGAACATCGTCCTGCGACTGGTCAGCATAGGGGCTTTGGTGTCGTGGGTACTGACATCTCTGACGGCTTGGTTCGTGCTGAGAATGGACGGTCATCTGGCGATTCTGCTGGGAGCCATCCTGGTGGTCACCGGCCCCACGGTGGTGATACCTCTGCTGCGTCACATCCGTCCGGCGCGACAGATCGGTTCGATTTTGAAATGGGAAGGGATTGTCATTGACCCGATCGGGGCGGTGTTAGCGGTCCTCGTATTCGAGCAGTTACTGATGCACGCTGGGGACGTATCGGCTGGTGACACGCTGTGGCACCTGGCGGAGATGGTCGCCATCGGATCGGTAGGCGGCATCGCGGTGGCGCTGCTGCTGGCCCAGGCCCTGCGGCGCTACTGGATTCCGGATTTTCTGCATGGTGCCGTATTCCTGACAGTCATGCTCGGCGCCTTCGCCGTGTCGAATTATCTGCAGCCTGAATCGGGGTTGATCACCGTCACGTTGATGGGCGTGGTCTTGGCGAATCAGAAGGACATTCGCGTGCATCATGTGCTCGAATTCAAGGAGCACTTGGGCATTCTCCTGATATCGCTGCTGTTCATTGTGCTGGGCTCGCGGCTCCATTTGCAGGATCTGGTGGCCGTGGGGCCGCGCGGGGCATTGTTCCTGGCCGTCCTGATTCTGGTGATCCGCCCCGCGGCCGTATTTGCCTCCACGATCAAGACCCAGTTGTCGCTGCGCGAGCGATTGTTGCTGTCGTTTCTGGCCCCGCGCGGGATCGTGGCGGCTTCGGTGGCATCGGTCTTCGCGCTGCGACTCACGGCGATGGATGGGGCCCACTCCAGTGGCTCGGCGGAAATCGTCTCCTTGACGTTTGTGGTGATTGTGGGAACCGTTTCCATCTACGGGCTGCTCGCCGCTCCCTTGGCGCGCCGACTGGGCTTGGCCGATCCCAGCCCCCAAGGCATCCTATTTGCCGGCGCCGAAGGGTGGATCCGCGACATTGCCAAGGTCCTGCATGATGAAGGGTACGCGGTCATGCTGGTGGATACGAATTTCACCAGCATCGCGGAAGCCCGCATGGCAGGATTGCCGGCAGATTGTTCGAGCATCTTATCGGAACATGTGCGCGATGAGCTCGACTTGAGTGGCATCGGGCGTCTGCTGGCCATGACGCTGAACGACGAAGTGAACACCATGGCCGTGCGGGAGTTCACTCACCAGTTCGGTCGCGCCCATGTCTATCAATTGGCATCAACCCACCAGGGCGCAGGAAGGCGCGTATCGGTTGCCGAGCACTTGCGAGGTCGCAAGCTGTTCGGCGACCCATGGCACCACGACGCACTGTCGCTGCGGCTGGCCGGCGGATCCGTGGTCAAGAAGACGCAATTGACCGAGTCCTTCACGTACGACGATTTCCTGCAACGCTACGGTCCCACCTCGATCTTGCTGTTTGTCATCGACGAGGACCAGCGGCTGTCCATTCGCACGGCCGGTGAGAAAGCTGTTCCTCGCGCAGGACAGACAGTCATTGCCATCGTGGACGAACCGGCCGCGTGATTGCTCCGACTGCGTTTGAGCAATGTGGGTTTGGCTCGGCCGGTCACAATGCGATAGAATCGATGGTGGCGTGCTCGAACGGTATCACACGGGTAATCTTGCTTACAGTCAGCTGGATCGTGCCCACGCAACTTGCATCGTTGAATCGCCCACCCAGCAATGAGAATCGATGTTCGATCGATTGGCGGCCATGTGGCCACACTGGTTTGGATGGCACTGCGATCCTTTGCGGCAACCGTGCTCGTTTTGACACTCTCCGGGGTGGCACTAGCCAGCCTGTCTTACTACTTTCTGCGCGAGCATTCCTGGTGGTACGGTGCGTTGGCTGTCGCGCTGGCAATCGTCGAATCCGTGACGGTGGGGGTCATTCTCGGTGTCAAGCGAGCGGGGTTGCTGGCTGTGGCACATGGACTCGGCTCGCTGCGTTTAGGTGCGTCGTTGGTCCGTCTGGTTTTCGAACGGATACTTGGAGTCGCCGAGGAGGGCGAGTTGGGCGAGCGAGGTGGCCACATCGCGCGGGTCGCGGAACGACTGCCGCTGGCGCAAGCTGAGCAACGACTCGCCGGCGCATTCCAAACCGTAATGGGTGACACGGATCAAGGGAGTTGGTTGGGCCGAAAGGTTCAGGGTCGGCTGCTGCAGGCAGTGAAGAAATGCACACTGGCTCGTTTCCGCGAGGAAGACGCACGCCACGGCGGCGTCGACATACTGAAAGTGAAGGATGAACTGGAAAGATCGGTGGATGACGCGTTGGCCCGGAAGGTGCGTGGCGGACTGCGGCTCGCAACAGTGTTGGTAATCATCTGCTTGCCGTTGCTCGTCGCGGTCCAGACGTGGATCATGACCCTGCTTATTCAGTCCAAAGAGTAATCAATGCACAAGGTCCGGGCTCGGAAGTTTAGCAAGGCGTCATCGTCCCTCCCGCCCAAATCGCGCGAAGGCAATCAGTCGATAAACTTCAGTCGATGATCTTGTTGATGGCGTATTCGACGATTCCCCGAGCGCCGGCGGCTCGCAACTTGGGCGCCACCGAGCGCACCAGGGACTCTTCGACAATCGTGTTTACATCCAACCAATGGGGGTCAGATAGTGACGAAATAGTGGGATTCTGCAGGGCTGGCAGGAGCTCCAGCACGCACTGCAGATTATCTCGATGCACGTTCATCATCAGGCCGACGCGTCCTTCGGCATTGAGACAAGACTTCAGCATCAGGGCAATATTCTCCAGTTTCTCTCGCTTCCACACGTCGGCATACGACTGATGGTTGGCAATCATCCGCGGCGTGCTCTGGAGTATCTCGGCGACAATGCGCAGATTGTTGGCTCGCAGCGAGCTTCCCGTTTCCGTCACCTCCACAATGGCATCCGCCAGGCGGGGTGGTTTCACTTCGGTGGCCCCCCAGGAAAACTCCACGCGAGCGGTGACCCCGTGTTGTTCGAGAAACCGGGTGGCCAACCCCACCGCTTCTGTCGCAATCCGCTTCCCCTGCAGGTCCTCTACCCGTTGCACCGGTGAATCTTCAGGCACGCAGAGGACCCAGCGTACTGGACGGCGACTGACTTTGGAGAATGTCAATTCACAGATCTCGACAAGGTCCACGCCACTCTCCAATACCCAATCTTTGCCGGTGATCCCGGCATCGAGGATTCCCTGCTCGACATACCGAGCCATCTCCTGAGCGCGAATCAACATGCACTCGATCTCGGGGTCGTCAATGGAGGGAAAGTACGATCGGGACGAGATCGTGATGCTGTAACCCGCCCGCTCAAACAACTCAATCGTAGCCGCCTGCAGACTACCGGCGGGAATGCCAAATCGGAGAATCTGGTGGGACATGCACGTTCTCGGTCTGGAAAGGAATATCTCGGGACCTAAGCCAGGTACTTGGGCAGGTGGTCATCCTGGCCATCAGGTGTTTTTCTTATACACTTCAGCCGGATCAAACACGCGACTGCCCACTACTGTGACCGCGCCCGTGTGCGGGTCGATGCGGCGGAAGAAACAGCTGCGGTACCCTTCGTGACAGGCCGCGCCGCCGACCTGATGGACTTTCACCAGCAACGTGTCCGCATCGCAGTCGAAGAAGATCTCGCGAAGCTCCTGCACGTTGCCGCTTTCTTCACCCTTGCGCCAGAGTTTCGAGCGACTGCGGCTGTAATAGCAGACGCGCCCTGTCCGGAGCGTTTCCAGGTAGGCCTCGCGGTTCATGTAGGCCAGCATCAGCACATCACCCGACTCGGCGTCCTGTGCAATGACCGGAATCAGCTCACACTTGTCAAAATTGGGACCGCTCACCCGCTACCCCCGCTTCTGGGACCGACACGGCAAATTAACGCAGCTCCCCACACTAACATGGACGGTCGCCAGTTTCCAGAGACCTCGGATGGCGTGCCACAGCGCGAACGGGCGTCTTGCGGCGCCATCGGCTCGCGCGGGGGATTGTTCGTCAATTCGGCGCGAACTAAGATCGAACGCTGCTAGAGCCTGTCCCCGCCACGCGGCTCGCCATGGCAACTGGCCGCGCGGGGCATGTGCACACGCGGCAGAGGGACATGTTGAATATCGACGCCTTACACCTGAGCATCGCGGTGGGCCCGTTGGCGGTTTATTTTCTGCTGTTGGGGTTCATCAATCTCTCGAATCGCCCGTTCCTCACCACCGGCGCGCGGGACGTGGCGGCCCTGGGGATGGCCATTGCCGGTTTCATCGTGGCCGGGCCGATGGAGCTGTTTCTGCCGGAAGCCGCGTCGAATCGCTTCGGCGGCTATGTCTGGCTCCTCCTCCTGGC
Source organism: uncultured Planctomycetota bacterium (assembly GCA_963802295.1). GTDB lineage: Bacteria > Planctomycetota > Planctomycetia > Pirellulales > Pirellulaceae > JAJRVM01. Next base: position 1,457,666 of record CAWDIM010000029.1, read on the forward strand.
CTTCTACGGGCTCTGCCTGATGCTGGTCGTGCTGCTCATGCGACCCCGACTGGTGATTTACAACGCGAACCCGGAGCAATTGCGCTCGATCCTGGCGGAGGTCGTCAAGCAACTCGATGAAGAAGCACGTTGGGCCGGCGACAGCCTCGTCCTGCCCAAGCTCGGCGTCCAGTTGCACGTGGAGCTGTTTGGGGCGATGCGCAACGTGCAACTCGTGTCCTCTGGGCCGCGGCAGAGCTTCGTCGGCTGGAAGCGGTTGGAAATGGGCTTGGCCAATGTGCTGAAACAGACGAAAGCCTCACCGAACCCCCATGGTTTTGCCATGATGGCACTCGGCATCCTCCTGATCTGCGTCATGACCTTCTGGATGATCAGCGACCCGTCGACAGTCGTGCGCGGTCTCAACGATATGCTGCGCAGGTGAGACACCAGGCCGTCGGGAGACGATTGGTTACGGACCACGGACCGGCCACAGATCAGCGAAGATCATTGAGCAACGAGCTGAGGTCGTCGCCGTCACTCGAATCGCTGCGGGGCGGTACATTGCCGACCTGCCATTCCGTGTCGCGCTCGATCGGACCATCCAGGCGAGTCGCCCTCGCTCGCGAAACCGGCGCGTCCACCGTATCGTCTCGTGCCTCGCTGGAACTCTTGCGCTTCGCACTCGAACGCCCATGCGTACTGTCGTCGTTGCCGACCAGATCCGGGAGCTCCGTTCCGTTCTCGACGTCCGCATGGGCATACACGGCCCGAAAATTGACGGTCGCCACCGTCAGTAATTCCCCCGACGGCAACGGCGACTCGACAATGCGTTGCGTGCCAACGTAGGTGCCGTTGAGCGAACCGAGGTCGCGGACCATGAGCTGGCCGTCGACTTCGTACAGCTCACAGTGCCTGCGACTGACTAACGGATGCGGCAAGGTAAGCGTTGCCTCACGTCCCCGGCCAATGATCGCCGGCAACTTCAGATTGATCTCGGTGGCTTTGACGTCTCCACCCACCACCACGAGTTTCGCCTTCATCCTGAACCAGCTCCCCTATGCATGGACCCACCGGGTTCATTCTATTTCCCGAGTCAGCGGGCCGCAATCAATCAGACAGGCGTTTCGGCTGGCTTTGTCGGCTCCGCCACGGGCCAGCTCGGCGGCGGCACGGGGCAGTCGCCGGCGGCAGCCACCCGCCTGGGTGGTGCATTTAACGCGAAGCCCTGGCGGTATCTTTCAGTAGGCTTGTTCATTCTTTGTTGTTTTCTTATCTTATGATCGTTGACAGTTCTGGCCCATATCGAGATTTGCAGGGCGGGGCGTACCGGGGGGCGGCGAACAATTGCCCTTGCAAGCTTGATTGTGAGCCCTATAATCCGGTTTTCCGTGGGGTCTCTGATTGTCCAGACGGAGATTTCCGCGGACTTAGCTGCGGGTGTAGCTCAGTTGGCAGAGCACAACGTTGCCAACGTTGTTGTCGTGGGTTCGAATCCCATCACCCGCTCTCTTATCACTTCTTGGCGAGCTTACTGGCGAGCTCCGTGAGATGGACCAAACGGCGCACATTGATGAGTCCTACAGACACTGATCCTGAAAACGTTGATCCGGAAGACACCAACCTGGAAGACGGCCAAGAGGCAGCCGAAGGGACCGAGAAGGTCAAGCTGTCCTTGGAAGTGAACGTGGAGAGTCCGGGAGCGTGTCAGAAGCACGTCACGGTGACGGTGTCGCGCGACGACATCGACCGGTATCTGGAGAAGGCCTACAACGAGCTGGCTCCCAAGGCAGAGGTCCCCGGATTTCGCCCGGGCCGTGCGCCGCGCAAGCTGGTGGAAAGCCGTTTCAAGGAGCAGGTGACCAATCAGGTCAAGGGGTCACTGCTGATGGACTCGCTGGGGCAGGTGAGCGAGGAGCACGAGTTTTCGGCCATCAGCGAGCCGGACTTCGATTTTGACGCGGTCACGCTGCCCGAAGACGGCCCCTTCACCTTCGAATTTGACATTGAAGTGCGGCCCGAGTTTGACGTTCCCCAGTGGAAGGGCTTGCAACTCGAACGTCCGGTTCGCGAATACACCGACGAGGACGTAAACGAGAGCCTGCAAGGACTGCTGGCACGTTACGGCAAGATGGTGGCCCGCGACGGTGGCGTACAGCTTGGTGATACGCTGGACGTCGATATTCACGTGTTGGACGGCGGCAAGCAGGTATCCGCGCTGGAGGATGTGCGGCTCAAGGCGGCGCCGACGCTGAGTCTCCGCGATGCCTCCATTGACGGTTTTGCTGAACTGGTCTTGGGTGCCGAAAAGGGCGAGGTTCGCAAGACTTCGGTCACGATTACTGATGGGGCGGAAAACGAAGCGATGCGTGGTCGGGAGCTGGAAGTCAGCTTCAAGATCCGGGAGATCAAATGCGTTGAGTTGCCGAGCCTGAACGCGGCGTTTCTCGAAACCATCGGTGGCTTTGAGGACGAAGACGACTTGCGCGAAGCGGTGCGTGCCGAGTTGGAGCGTCAACTGGTCTACACGCAGCAGCGTCGGCTGCGGGAGCAGATCACAGCCGTCTTGACCCGTCACGCGAGTTGGGAACTGCCTCCCGGACTGGTGAAGAGGCAGGCGCGGCGGGAACTCGATCGGGCGGTGTTGGAGCTGCAGTCGAGCGGCTTCAACAACGAGATGATTCAGAAGTATGCCAACCAGATTCGGCAGAACAGCTTGCGATCCACCGAAACCGCGCTGAAAGAGCACTTCATTTTTGAGCGGATTGCGGAAGACCAGAGCATTGATGCGGACGAATCGGATTACGATCAAGAGATTGTGCTGATCGCCAACCAGAGCGACGAATCGCCGCGGCGGGTCCGTGCACGTCTGGAAAAGCGTGGCCAGATGGATGCGCTGCGCAATCAGATCATCGAACGCAAGGTAGTGGACTTGATCTGCTCGGAAGCAGCATTCCAGGAAGTCCCGCTGGAAAAACAGACGGACGATGTTTTTGCCGCCAACGTGGCACTAGCCGGTGGCCACGACATTTCGGAAATCCCCGAGGCGAAACATGGAGGTGAAGCCGAGGATTTGCGTGAACCTGTCGACCGCAGCTGACGTTGATCTCGCGGATCTGTTAGTCTGCGGGAATCTCTCGCGTGGGAGAGGACCGTGGTTGGATGCGCGGAGCCTGCCGGTAAGTACGCTCTCCCCGCCTGAATCGGGAAGCTACGTGGCGGTTTCCGCCCCCGATATTCATCGCTCCCCTGGCGGTAGCGGGTGGGATACGGGGCTTGCGGATCAATGCGGACGACGTCTAACAACGACGACATTTGAGGACCATGTGCCAAAGGATCAGCTGGCATGAGCCGATCGTTTCCCGCTCCGATCTTGGATTCGTATTCCTATCAGTCGTATCAGCGCCAGCGGCAATTGACCCTGGGCGATCTGTTGTTGGAGAATCGGATCGTCTTTCTCCAGGGTGAAATTTATACGTCCAATGCCAACGACGTGGTGATGAAATTGCTGTACTTGCAGAGCGAGAACCGCCGCAAGGACATTCACTTTTATCTCAACTCGCCCGGCGGAGACGTTGTTTCCACCTTGGCGATTTACGATACCATGCAGATGCTGAGCTGCCCGGTCGCGACGTACTGTGTCGGACAGGCCGCGAGTGGCGCTGCCGTCCTCTTGACCGGTGGCGCGAAAGGGAAACGCTACGCGTTGCCCCACGCTCGCGTCATGCTCCACCAACCCTACGGCGGTGTTGGAGGGCAAGTCAGTGATATCGAAATCCAGGCCAACGAGATCCTCCGCAATCGCGAAATGCTCAACGAGATTATTGCCACGCATTCGGGACAGAATATTGAGCGGATCGCCAAGGACACGGATCGCGACTTCTTCCTGAGTGCCGAAGAGGCGAAGACATACGGCTTGGTGGATGAAATCCTGAAGAAACCCCCCATTGATGTGGACGAAAAAGAATAAACGAACTTCGCGAAACAGCCGTTCTCGCGGCCTGGGTTATACGGAGTAATTGCGAGCGATGCCACTGATCCCTTATGTAGTTGAAAAAAGCGGTCGTGAAGAACGTGTCTACGACATCTACAGCCGTCTGCTGAAGGATCGCATCGTCTTTCTCGGCTCCTCGGTCAATGATGAAGTGGCCAATTCGATCGTGGCCCAGTTCCTCTTCCTGCAGTCGGAAGACCCGAAAACGGATATCCATTTCTACATCAATTCGCCCGGCGGCAGCGTCAGTGCAGGATTGGCCATCTACGACACCATGCAGTTTGTGACCTGTGACGTGGCTACCTATTGCATCGGACAGGCCGCCTCCATGGGTGCCGTACTCTTGACCGCCGGCACCGCCGGCAAACGATTCGCACTTCCCAACGCCCGCATCATGATCCATCAGCCATTGGCCGGCATGCAAGGAACGGCCCAGGAAATCATGATTCACGCGAAGGAGTTTCGTCGCATCAAGGACCGCATGAACGAGATCTTGCTCCGACACACGGGACATCCGCTGGACAAGATCGAACGGGACACGGACCGGGACTGTTTCATGACCGCCCTCGAAGCCAAGGAATACCACCTGATCGATCAGGTGGTGGAGCAGATGGAGAGGCCCGCCGCATAGCACTCCATCACGACCCGTATGTGGCATTAGAAAAAGGACTGTTCCAGGAAGGACACCGTCACGCCAGCGGCAGATCTGACCCGTCGGCCCAGGAGGCCGCACTCTGCCGAACGTGACTTACTGCAGCTTGACTCTCTCCCGCAATTCGAGTTGAGCTGCCGCAGGAAGCAACCACAAAATGCCTGGCGAAGGCCATGGAATATGCCGGTCGGAATGCTTGCGGCAACAGGTCGCGACGTTCCGTCCACCATGGCTGCCATCCGTGCACGAATGACCGGATCGGCCGCCCGGCACACAGTTTTTTCGCCGTCGTGAGGACATCGCTCCGCAGGAGACGTTGCCTTCGCGGCCGCCAAACCGCCGCCATGGGGCGTGAGGGTGCCGATGAACGTTCGACTCCTCTTGCTGTCAGCCATTGTCGTAACGCTGCTGACCGGATGCCGCAGGGATCCGTATCTGCAGGTCTATATCGACAACATGAATGCCGAAAAACGCATGCTGGAAGACACGTTGTACGACCTGCAGCATGACTATGACACCCAAGTGGCCGAAGTCGACAAACTGCGAGAGGAACTCGAGGCACTCAAGTCAGGTGGCGTCAGCCCCCGCAGTCGGACCGGCGCCGGCAGCCAGAAATCGGATAGCGGCACTCCACGCGATCTGTTCCCCAACATCCCCGAACTTAAACCGCCGACCATTGACGAAGGCCTGCCCTCGGAGAACGCGGAGGCCACGCCGCCGCCCGCCACGAAACCGGATCCTCGCAAAGTGGAGGAGGGGGAAGGCCCTGACGACCTGGAACCACCCAAGCTGGATCTTGGTGGAGCCGGGGAATCGCTATCCGCCGTGCCGCTGCCGGACGTCCCGATGCCGTCCGATCAGCAGATCACCCAATTGCACCTCGATCCGGCGCGAACCGGCGGTTTTCAGCAAGATGACCAGCCGGGTGATGATGGAATCGTGGTCGTCCTGCAGCCCCGCAACAAGCAACACGACTTCGTTCCCCTACCGGGACGTGTATCAGTCGTGTTGCTGGACGAAGAAAGCCGTTCGCGGGTCGCCCGCTGGGAATTCACGCCCGCCGAAACCAAGCTGGCAATGCAGCGGTCGCAGACCCCTCAGGGCATTGAGTTGACGATGCCGTGGCAGGAAACACCGCCCGACAAGAGCCGCCTGCACCTGTTCGTGCGCTATTGGCTGCCGGACGGCAGCACGGTCCAGCAGGATACGGCCATCACGATTGCGCCGAATGGGCAATTGGCATCGAGGTGGACGCCCCGGTCCCAGCCACGCGCCGATATTCCCGCCCGCGGCCTGAACGTGGCGGAAAACCCAGAGGCGGCAACGAGGAAGTCCCAGGGCGGCAGCGCGGGGAATCCGCCTGCAGGAACCTGGGAAGCCGCGCGCGAATCAGCTGGAAACGAGATGCCAGCCAAGCAGGCTCGTCGTCCCGAGTGGCGTCCCTATCGGTAAACGGAGCCCCTATCGGTAGACGGAGCAAGGCACAGGCGGATTCCCCTGAGTGCCGGGAAAACGACTCGCCCGCGTCCCCCTTCGCCATGGCCCGTTCTGCCCTGACTCCGCTCCATCCCATTTTGGCCTTCACTCCATCAACTTGCGCAAGTGGAAGTGATATTTCCCCAATTTTCCACCGTAGTTACCTGCGCTGATGGCCACGATGCCATCGCCCGCCGCCGCCTGCAGGGCCACCTTGATCGCCTCGGCCACGGCCGGTTCGCTGACGCCGTCAATGACGATTTCGTAGGCGCAGTGCGCCTCGTCGTGCAGTCGGGTAGCGACTCGACCGCGGAGGGTGGGGCAGAAGGCGTCGGCTGTCGATGCTTTCAGCCCCTTGTAGCGTGAACCGACTTTGCTGCCACTGCGCACCACACCGCCGGGAAACGGCGTCATCGTCCCCGCCACGTGTTGAATCGCTTCCACGGCTCGGCGGGCGGCCGCCAGCGCGTCGTGCGATGCGCGGGCCTGTAGAATGATGTTCCCGCCGGCCACACCTTTGCCGATCCCCACCGATTCCACCACCACAAACTCGCCGTCCATCACGGGAATGCGCCAATAGCGGACACCGTTGAGCAGCTTGCTCTTCTGATATCCGTCGCCGAAGAAGCGGATATGTCTCCCCACCGGCACCCGCTGTTCGGCGGTCGGCAATCCATCAAACACCGCTGTCGTGGGGCAAGTCATCAGACACTGCCCGACGCGATTGGGGAGGACTTTCGCCAAGGCCTCGGCCGAGAAGCCAAACAGCAGGACGGCCGCTCCGGACCGTCCGTCAGGCGTCTCCTCCGGCGTCAGCCGGCACTCGACCCCCGTTTCGGCGTCACACGCGATCACCGAAGCGCTGTAACCGGTAAACTCACGCAACGCGGCATCCAGCCAATAGTCATCCTGTGCCGTGACAATGATGCGCGCATAACGCATGCCAAACGCCTCGGCGAAGGTATCTTCAATCAATGTGGATCCAATGCTCACTTCGCGGACTCCCACAACACCAGTTTGGTGGTACTACAGCAATAGGCGGCACAACCCGCACTTGATGTCCGACGGCCCCGACGCGAGTGTCGCGCGGAGTCGTGCGGCATGCCTCCCCCTCAATCATGGTCGCCTGGCTCCGCCTTGCCAAGACGAGGGTGATCCGAGTCGATCGCGTCGGTCGGCCCGCCGCCGCCGCAAAGCCGTCACAAACCGAACAGAGCGTCCCTGAAAAGCCCCCCTTTTTTGACCGCCACACGGTTCTGACGTATAGCAATGGTAGCAAGTTACGCGCAGCATTACCTCCCGGCAGTCGTTAGTCACTGTGGCGGCTACCCTGGTGGTTTGGATGCTTCAAAAGAACTGCCGACCGGCTCTGCGAAACTGAAACGACATGGAAGACCGACTCCCCGACCGAACCTCACCAGCCGAATGGAGCGAGCGATTCGCGCGCTCGTTGCAGCAGCAGCGCGATAAGGCTCAAACACTCCTGCAAACGGAGCACGATCGGATTGCGCAGATTGAGGCCACGTTGGCGCAACAGATCCAACGAATCTCGGAAGAGCTGAACCAGGACCGCACGGACGTTCGCCAGCGTGACGCGGATTTGTCCCGCCAGGCCGAGGAACTGGAAGAGAAGGCTCGTGAACTGGCTCGGCAGCGTGCCGAGTTGGCCGAGCAGAAGGGCCAGTGGGAAGAGCGGCAGGCCGTCGCCAACGCTCGGCAGGACGCCCTGCTCAGCGACCTCCATCAGCAGATGCAGTCGCTCAACGAGCGGCGGGATGAACTGGCACAGCAGCATCAGCAATTCGCCGACCAGCAGCGTGACCTGGAACGTCGCGAGTCCGAGTTTACGCAGCGCGTCGAGCAGTTTGAGGATCATGCCGGGCACCTGGAGCACCGGGCCGGTGAACTGGAGCAGGAGCGGAACGCTCTCGAACAGCAACGGACCGACTTGCAGGCCCGTGCGGCATTGTTGCAGCAGCAGCAACTCCAACTCGACTCCGATACCGAGGCGATTCGGCTGCAAGAAGAGCCATTGCAGCAACAGCGCCAGCAGCTCGAGGAACAGCAGAACGCGCTGGCCGCTCAAGGGGACGAGCTCGCCGCCCGCGTAGCTCAATTGCAGCAGGAAGCGGCTCAATTGGCCGACACGCGCGCGGCCGTCCACGAGAAACAGGTCGAATACGAGCAGCGCCACCGTGAACTCGAGCGCGATCGCCACACATTGGCAGCCGACCGCCTCGAACTGGACAGTCAGAAATCCGAAGTTCGTGGACATCTGGAGTCGATCGCAGCGCGTGATTCCGCACTGCAGAAGCAGGCGGAGCAGCTGGATCGACGTGCCAACGAACTGGACGAGCAGCTGTCGGCGATTGAACAATCCCGGCATCAGCTGGACATGGCCACGACCAAGCAGCAGAAAGAGGCCGCCGAGCTGGCGGAACACCAGCAGAAACTGCAGATCTCCTCGGAGACGCTGCGGGCGGAGACCGCACAGTTGGCCGCCGGCCGCGAAACGCTGCGGCAGGAGCAGGCCGCCCTCGAGAAGACTCACGAGAAGACTCGGGAACAACTTGATCAGCGGCACAGTCAGCTCGAACAGCGGCAGCGGGAGCTGGACGATCTGGCGGCGGCCCTGGGCCAACAATCGACCGAGCTGGCACAACAGCGCGAGCAGGTGGAATTCCAGCACGAGCAACTGGAGAACCTCCGGCAGCAACTGCAGCAGCGCGAATCGCACATGCGCGATCAGCGCCGGCACATTGCCCAGCAACTGCGGACCCAACGCGCCGAACAGACGGCGGACCTGGAAAGACGCCGCGCCGAACTGCTGCAACTCGCCGCAGACGCCGACTCGCAACTATCCAACCAACTGGCACAGGTGACCGCTCGAACCGAACAACTGCAGGTCCAGCTCGAGGAACAGCAAGACCAACGCTTGGAACTCGAAGAGACGCTTGAGTCCCTGACGCGCGACCGCGATGAGGTTGCCGGGAAGCTCACCCAACTTCAAAACGAATGCGCGCTGCAGACCGCCGGTTGGCAGACACAACAAAGCGAATGGGAACAGCGAGTCGCGCTGCTGCAACAGAGCGATCAGACAGAGGCCCTGCGAACGGAACTGGCGCAGCTCCAGCAGTCGCACGGAAATGCCGAAGCGCAGCTCGAACGCCTCTCGGCGGAATTGACCGACATGCGTGCCGGCGCCGACGAATCCGACTTCGCAGCTCGCCAGGCACTGGCCCTGGCACGTGGTGAAATCGAGGAATTGGAACAGCGGCTGGCCCTCCGGGAACAACAGCTGGCCGAGGCGCAATCGAGTTTCCAAGGCAATCGCGAGAAATCACAGCAAGATCGCCAGCGCGAGCTGAGCCAACTGCGCGAGGAATACGAGCAGGCATTGGCCCGCTTGCGCGATGAACATGATCTCGAATTGAACCAACTGCGGCAGCAGCACGAGCAGCTGACCGCTGAACTGCACGAAGAACTGGCCAACAGACCCAGCGATGACGAGGCAGGTGACGAACTCCGCCAACGCTTTGAGATGGCCCTGGAGGACCTCCGCGAACTGAAAACCGAAAACTCGCGTCTGACCAAAGACTTGGCCCGCGCCCGGTCCACAACCAGTGTCCCGCCGGTACCCTGTGACGGATTCGACTGGGAGACACAGAAACAGCGGCTCCTGGCGCAGCTCGAGTGCGACTTCGGCGATAAAGACCCGGAACACGCCAAAGACAGAATGACCATCGAAGGAACCATCCGCATCACGGATCAAGTCGTGTCCGAGCGAGATAAAGAAATCGCCGAACTCCGAGAACTCCTCGAACAACAGGCCGAAAGCATCGGGAATGTCGCGGTCGGCGCGTCGGCCATCGCCGATATGCTCGACCAGGATGCCCTGATCCGCGAGGAACGCGAAAACCTGACGCGAATGCAAGCAGATCTCCGCGAAAGACTCAAACTGGCCGAAGTCGAACACGCCATGGAACGCGCCCGGTTATCACGCGAACGCTCGGAACTGGAAGAAAAACTGCGGGTTCTCGAGCAAGAAAAATCGCAAAACGCTCGGGCCCATCAAAGCAGTGATCCGGAAAAAGCCAAACAGTCCCGACGCTGGCTCACTCGACTCGGCCTCAAAGAAGAATGACCATCCGCGGCGGCCCGCCCGCATTGCGCTGCGAATCCGTGGCCGTCCTCCCAGCCTCAGCAGGTCCCCAAACTGGCTTGCACGGCATCTTCGCACCACTTGCCTAATTCCGTTGCATGCCCGGAAGACTTCCCCCGGACGAGTTCCCGGCCTGCTCCCACTCCCCCCCCCGCCGACAAACCGTGTAAAGGGCGGGAAAGTGACGAAATTGGAGCTTGTTCCCACGGAATTCCCCGCTTCTCTCCCACCCCAGCGACTCGACAGATAGCCGCTACCCCAACCGCTTGGTACGATGACTCGCGTGGCGTGGCATGGCAGTTGCAGTAACCGGCCAGAGCTCTACGTATCCCAGCAATATGTCACCAGGGCACCATCTGCAATGAAGAAGATTGAAGCAATCATTCGGCACTTCAAGTTGGATCCTGTCAAAGAAGCTCTCACAGCACTGGGCGTTCAGGGAATGACCGTGACGGAAGTGAGAGGGTTCGGCCGCCAAAAAGGCCACACGGAGCGGTATCGGGGAGCCGAATACGCCGTCGATTTCGTGCCCAAGATCAAAGTCGAAGTGGTCGTTTCGGATGAATTGGCCGACAAGGTCATTCAAGCGATCCTCACGAATGCCCAAACAGACAAAATTGGTGACGGTAAGATCTTCGTCTCGCAACTGGTGGACGTGATCCGCGTCCGCACTGGCGAACATGGGGTGGACGCCATCTGACGCGCCACGCCGTTGTCTGAACAGTCGGCTGGGGAATGCCCGCGTCTGGTAGCCGCGGACCAATCGACTCGCGGCGTGTCGTGATTCGGGCACAGACGCCGTGCTTCAGATGGAGGCTGAGACATGGAGGCCGAGACATTGTTGCGTGCGTTCGCGTCATCCCCTCCCCCTCTTGCTTCGGCCATCCTGGCCCAGCATTTCGGCTGCTCTCACACCCCACCCGCGGAGCCAAAGTGGGGAAGAGACTAGTTGATTTCTCAGCTGTAGCTGGTACGTTCGCTCTTGCGCAGCACGGTTGCACAGCGGCGGGGGAGGCAGTCTCCCCCAAAAGATCGTGACGCCCTGGTTTTCCATTATCGTCCGGACCCCAAGCACATGGCGTTGGCCGGTTCTCCCGTGTCGGGAGCGGTGCCCGGCATGTCGCCGGCGGGTACAGCACTGAGAGCGAGTGAAAGAAACATCATGTCCCGCGAGAACGAGCGAATTGAACAGGCGTATGAGCTCAGCCGGTCAGAGGTACGCGGAGATGGGAATCGACGTACCACAGGCCCTGCAGGTGCTGGCCCAGATCCCGATCTCACTGCATTGCTGGCAGGGAGACGACGTCGGCGGTTTTGAGAACTCGGGCGACGAACTGGGAGGCGGCTTGGCGGTGACGGGCAACTATATGGGCAAGGCACGCACGCCGGCCGAGTTGCGAGCGGACTTTGAACTGGCGTTGTCGCTGATACCGGGTCGGCACCGAATGAACCTGCATGCCTGTTATGCCGAGACGGGCGGAGAGCGAGTCGAGCGGGATGAACTGACGCCGGCGCATTTTCAGGGCTGGATCGAATGGGCCAAGGAGCAGCGGTTGGGAATGGACTTCAATCCCACCTATTTCGCCCATCCCCAGGCGGCGGACGGCTTCACGCTCGCGCATCACGACCCGGCGATTCGCCAGTTCTGGGTGGATCATGGCATCGTCTGCCGACGGATTGGCGCGGCGATCGGTGCGGCTCTGCAGTCTCCCTGCGTCACCAACGTCTGGATTCCTGACGGCTACAAAGACACGCCGGCCGATCGTAACAGTCCGCGTGCCAGGCTGGCGGAATCACTCGATGCCATCTTCGCCGAACCGCTGGATCCTCGCTGCAATCTGGATGCTGTGGAGGCCAAGCTGTTTGGCATCGGTTCCGAGAGCTACGTCGTGGGATCTCACGAGTTCTATCTGGGATACGCGATCAGCCGGCAGAAATTGCTCTGCCTCGACGCCGGCCATTTCCACCCGACGGAAGTCATTTCCGACAAGATCTCGTCGGTGCTGCTGTTCTTGAACGAGATCCTGCTCCATGTAAGCCGGGGTGTGCGGTGGGACAGCGATCACGTCGTGACGCTGACGGACGAGTTAAAGGCGATCGCCCAGGAAATCATCCGCAACGACCATTACAAACGAGTGCATATCGGGCTCGACTTTTTCGACGCCAGCATTAATCGCGTTGCCGCGTGGGTGGTCGGAACTCGGTGCATGATCAAGGCTCTGCTGATGGCCTTGCTGGAACCGGATAGCAAGATGCGCGAACTGGAGCTGAGCGGGGATTTCACTTCACGGCTGGCACTACAAGAAGAGATGAAGACGATGCCGGCCGGAGCGGTCTGGGATTACTATTGCCTGAAGCACGAGGTGCCTGTCGGGCCCGCCTGGCTGGCTCGAGTGAAACAGTACGAATCGGAGGTACTGGCCCAGCGGAAGTGATAAGTTCGCCCGATCACAACGAATCCTGCGGCCACTACCAAACAGGAAAATCCGAAATCCGAATATCCAAAACCTAAACAAACTCGAAATCCAAAACTCAAAATCGAAAACTTCCGCTGCCGGCCAAACCACAGTCATGATCCGCCGGCGGATTCTGACCACGGGAGCCTGCTACTGCGTCCTCCGTTTTTCCCTTTCTCCCTGTTTCCTGTCATTTGATTTTGTCTGGTAGTGAGAGTGTCGGATTTCGGATTGGAAACATGCGCTCATGGTGCGTGCATGTTGTTGGTTCAGACTCTTAAGTGGACAGTCAAGGTGGAAGAGCAAACACAAGCGTCGAGCGAATTCGAGCGTGAACCGGTCCCTGCCCGGTCTCTGCTGGGCTTTAAGAGTTTTGTCGGCATGTACGCTGGCGAGCACTGTGCCGGCACGGAACTGATGATTGGACCGTTGTTTATTGCCGCGGGTGTGAGTGCTTTCGACTTGATTGTCGGACTGCTGTTGGGCAACCTTCTGGCGGTGCTCAGCTGGCTGGCGCTGACCGCTCCCATCGCCACGCGTGCCCGCCTGACGCTCTACTATCAGCTCGAAAAGATCTGCGGTCGGCACCTGGTCCTGCTCTACAACCTCGCCAACGGCGTGATGTTCTGTTTTCTGGCCGGTGCCATGATCACGGTGTCGGCAACGGCGGTCGGTGTGATGGTCAAGGGCACCCGGTTCAGCTTTGCCATGCCCGACATCACGGACATCTATCCCAACAGCCTCGGCTGGGTCATGGCGGTGTTCGTGGTGGGGGCCCTGATCTCGGTCGTCGCCGCTTACGGGTACCAAGCCGTCGCGAAGTTTGCCAATATTGCCTCGCCCTGGATGGTGCTGGTATTTCTCGCCTTCGGCCTTGTCGCCGCTCGTCAATTTCTGGACGCGACCGATACCGAAATCAGGTCGCTGGGCGACGTGTGGCACCTGGCCACCACATCGATCTGGACGGGGGAAGAGCCGTTACCGGGCCAGGCGAAGTTCACGTTCTGGCACGTGACCTTCTTCGCCTGGTTCTGTAATCTGGCCATGCATGTTGGCATGTCCGACCTCACCGTGTTTCGCTTCGCCCGCAAATCTCGCTATGCCGTGGCGACGGGCGCGGGCATGTACGTCGGCCATTTCATGGCTTGGATTGCGGCTTCCATGCTGTTTGCTCTGCAGCTTCACGAAACACACCCAACTCCCTACACCGTTCAACTGCTGGTTTCGCACAGCGAAGAATACGCGCGGATGGACGCCGCGAAACTGAGTCAGTCCTCCATCACATCGAAGCTGATTCGGGATGCCATGAACATCGAAGATCAACTTGTCGCTGAGGGGAAACTGGCTGAGCAAGACAAGCAGGTGCGCGTCCCCACGCCATTGCCCGGCGATCTGGCCTACAACGCGTGTGGAATTGCCGGTCTGTTGTGCGTGATTGTCGCCGGCTGGACGACCGCCAATCCCACCATTTATCGAGCCGGCCTGGCGTTCCAGGCCATCGCCCCTCGGACATCAACGTTCTTTGTCACGTTGGTGACGGGCGGCATTGCGACGATTGCCGGAATGTTCCCGGCCATCGCGATGAAACTGCTCAACTTCGTCGCGGCGTACGGCCTGCTGCTGATGCCGATGGGAGCCGTCATTTTCGTCGACTACTGGCTCATCCGAAAACTCGGTTTGCAGGACAACTACGCTCAGCGCAGCGGCCAGAATTTCAACTGGGCCGCTGGGTTAACCTGGTTCCTGACACTGGGAGCTTGCATCGCCATCAATCAACTGTACAAGATCGAGATCTTCTTCCTTAGCCTCCCCGGCTGGTTCGTGGCCGTGGCACTCTACCTTGTGCTGAACGCCATCTACCAACGCCGCATCCCGGCAGCAACAACCGCCCCGGCTCCGAAGTACGAACAACCAGTGACGAACAACCGGTGACAAGTGACCTATGACAAGTGACAGACGAACATTCCGACGAGTCGTTCAGGTCATCTCGTGGCTGGCGGTCCTCGGTACCATCGCACCGAGCGTCGCGTTTCTCGCCGGCTATTTGACTCTGGAGCAGTGTAAGTGGCAGATGCTGTTGGCGACCATCGTGTGGTTTGTGGCCACTCCGTTGTGGATGGGACGCGAGACGAAAGCCGCCGCGTCACCCATTGCTGACCCGCGGTAACCGCTCCGCGCGCTCACCGACCGCTGGCGCTCCCGGCATTATCCGCCTGGTGCGGCACGGCCGGCGATCCAGGCGGCGAACGGTTCCACGGGCTGTCGACTGCCACATGGATGCAGACGCTGAGCGCCAAAAAACGGAGCACCGGAGAACGGAGTGCTGGAGGGTCGGAATCGCTCTGGAGTTTGCACGGTGTGCGCGGATCCGGTAGCCTGGATTCTGGCGTGCCAAGCGTCGTGATGGGGCTCTACAGGACGGACGAGATTCTACCGAAAGGTTCTTTCCGATGAAACGCCGTGAATTCGAGTGGAGCATGCTGTGCCTGGCGGCATGCCTGTGTGGGGCCGGCATGTCGCGAGCCGCCCAACGGCCGAACATCCTGTTCTGTATCGCCGACGACGCATCGTACCCGCACATGGGAGCGTATGGCTGCAAGTGGGTGAATACACCGGCCTTCGATCGAGTGGCTCGCGAAGGGTTGTTGTTCACGCGAGCCTATACCCCCAACGCCAAATGTGCACCTTCCCGGGCTTGCGTGTTGACCGGACGTAATTCGTGGCAGCTGAAAGAGGCCTGCAATCATATTCCGTATTTCCCGCCAGAATTCAAGACGTATCCCGAGGCCTTGGCGCAACACGGTTACATCGTCGGCATGACCGCCAAAGGCTGGGCCCCGGGCATCGCCCTCGATGAAGCCGGCCAGCCCCGACAACTGGCCGGGACACCGCTGAACAAACATCACGCGCCGCCACCCACTAGCGGCATCGCCAATAACGACTACGCGAGCAATTTCGCGGACTTCTTACAGGCGGTTCCCCAGGATACACCGTGGTGTTTCTGGTACGGCGGGCTTGAGCCGCATCGCGGCTACGAGTACGGATCCGGTGTGGCCCGAGGCGGCAAAACGCTCGCACAGATCGACCGCGTCCCGGCGCTGTGGCCCGATGACGAAGTGGTCCGCAACGATCTGCTCGATTACGCCTTCGAAATCGAGCACTTCGATCAGCATCTCCACCGCATGCTGAAGCTGCTGGAAGAGCGCCAACAACTCGACAATACGCTGGTCATCGTCACGGCTGACAACGGCATGCCCTTTCCGCGAGTCAAAGGTCAGGAATACGAAATGTCCAACCATCTGCCGCTGGCCATCATGTGGGCCAAGGGGATCAGGAATCCGGGCGCACGATTGACGATTACGTTAGCTTCATCGATTTCGCCCCGACCTTTATCGAACTGGCCGGCTTGGATTGGCAGCAGACCGGTATGCAACCTGCCGCCGGCACTAGCCTGACCGACATCTTCCGTTCGGATAAATCCGGCCAGGTGAATCCTGCCCGCGATCATGTGCTCATCGGAAAGGAACGACACGACATCGGGCGACCGCACGATTGGGGGTATCCGATCCGCGGGATTGTCAAGAATGGAATGCTCTATCTGCACAACTACGAAACCTCGCGCTGGCCGGCCGGCAACCCCGAAACCGGTTACTTGAACTGCGATGGCAGTCCCACCAAAACACAGATCCTCGAGATGCGCCGTCAGGGTCTTTCCCGGCATTTCTGGCAACTGGCGTTCGGCCGGCGGGCAGCGGATGAACTGTATGACGTCGCCAAAGACCCCGAGTGCCTGACAAATTTGTCTGACGAACCGGCCTATCAGTCCCTGCAGACCGCTCTGCGAGATCAGCTGCTGCAGGAACTCAGAGCACAGCAGGACCCACGCATGTTCGGCCAAGGCGAAGTCTTCGACAACTATCCGTATGCCAGCGCCGGGCAACGCGGATTCTATGAACGTTATCTGAGCGGCGAAAAGCTCAATGCCGGCTGGGTCAATCCGTCGGATTTCGAACAGGGCCCGGTGGAAGAGTAACGCCGCGATGAATTCCCCCCTCTTTCGCCCTGTGTCGACCACCGACCGTTGCCCCTGAATACCATCGCCATTTTCCTGGCAAATCGACGAGCGTGCGTTGCATCGGCGTGGTTGGCGGGCCATGATAGCAAAGTAGTTTGACCGGCCGATGGGCCGAAATCCACTGCGAATTAGCTGCCTCGGAGACGCAACATGACCAGCTATTGTACGCGGCTGCTCCTCATCTTCAGCCTGCTACTGTACCCCGTCTTGGTTCTCGCGCAAGAATCTCAGCAGAATCCCCAATCGCCCGCTCAAGAGGCCACCAAAACCGAAGCCCAGACTCCAGCAACCCAGACTCCAGCAACCCAGACTCCAGCAACCCAGACTCCAGCAACCCAGACTCCAGCAGCCCAGACGCCAGCAGCCCAGACGCCAGCAGCCCAGACTCCAGCAGCCGAGACTCCAGCAGCCGAGACTCCAGCAGCCGAGACTCCAGCAGCCGAGACTCCAGCAGCCGAGACTCCAGCAGCCCAAACGCCAGCGACCGAGACGCCGGCAGGCGGGCAACCGGGTGGCAGGCCGGCCGAGAGCCCAGCCGCAGCTCGGCAGCCGACACTTCCTTCCGCCTGGGTCAATTCACTGCAATGGCGCTCGATCGGTCCCGCGAACATGAGTGGCCGCATCACTGCCCTGGCCGTATACGAGAAAGACCCAAACACTTGGTGGGTCGCATCCGCGTCGGGCGGCTTGGTGAAAACGGTCAATAACGGAGTGACCTTTGAACATCAGTTCGACCGTGAAGCGACGGTTTCGATTGGCGATGTACAAGTGGCTCCCTCCGACCCGAATATTGTGTGGGTGGGAACGGGCGAAGCGAATCCGCGCAACAGTGTCTCCTGGGGAGACGGCGTCTACAAATCGACCGACGGGGGGAAAACCTGGAAGAACATGGGATTGAAGCAGACCTTCCAGATTGGTCGCATGGCCATTCATCCGGCCGATCCGAACATCGTGTATGTGGGAGCGTTGGGACGCCTCTGGGGACCCAACGATGACCGGGGACTCTATAAGACGACTGACGGTGGCGAAACCTGGGCGAAGGTCCTGTACGTGGACGACAAGACAGGCGTCATCGACGTGCAGATGGATCTCAAGAATCCCGACACGTTACTCGTGGCCACGTACGAGCGGCAGCGCGACGGCTTTGACGGCAACGACCCCGCGACGAAGTTCGGGCCCGGTTCGGGCGTCTACTTAACGAAGGATGGGGGGCAGTCGTTTCAGAGAGTGACCAAGGGCCTACCCGACGGCAATCTGGGCCGGATCGGTATCAGCATTTATCGCAAGGATCCGCGCCAAATATACCTGGTGCTGGAAGCGGAGAAGATTGGCCAGGTGCCAGAAAACGCCGGATACGCGGGTATTCGCGGTGAAGACGCCGATGCCGCGCGCGATTAGTTGAGGTGGTTGCCGACGGCCCGGCAGAGGCGGCGGGGCTGAAGAGCGGCGATATCGTCATTAGCGTCAATGGCAAGCCCATCCTCTCCTATGGCGAACTCACCAAAGCCATCGATGCTCGGCAAGCCGGGGACAAGCTGAAACTGTCCCTGTCCCGCGATCGAAAGCCAGTCAGTGTGGAACTGGAGCTGGGCAAGATGCCCAAACCGAAGCAACCCGCGCAGCAGCGCCGCCCGTCCGAGCCAACGACGCCCGCAGAGCAGGCCCGCGCGGGGAGCAAGTTCGCACAAAGCCTGGGGGGCCAGCAAGAGAACTTATTGCAGGGACCCGACAGCCATCAGTACGGCGGCATCTACCACTCGAAGGATGGCGGCGAGACGTGGACTCGGATCAACAGCCTCAACCCGCGTCCCATGTACTACAGTCAAATCCGCGTCGACCCGACCAATAACAAGAACCTCTGGGTCCTCGGTACGGAACTCTACCTGAGCAAGGATGGAGGGGTGACTTTTTCGAGCGACAACACCGCTCGCGGCATACACGTCGATCACCACGGCATGTGGATCAACCCGCGTGACGGTCGCCACATCCTGCTGGGCAATGACGGTGGCATTCACGTCACGTACGATCAGGGGCTCAATTGGGATCATCTGAACTTCGTCGCCATTGGGCAGTTCTACCACGTCGCCGTCGGGCCGCAACGAAATTACTCCGTCTACGGCGGACTGCAAGACAACGGCAGCTGGGGTGCCCCGCAGCGAGGTGGCGACGGCCGCGGCGCGATCAATGCCGATTGGATCTCGATTGGGGGTGGCGACGGTTTCGTCTGTGCCGTCGATCCCGAAGATCCCGATCAAATCTATTCGGAAAGCCAGGGAGGGGCCATCGGGCGGATCAACCTGCGGACCGGCGAGCGGGATTATTTG
The DNA here is from genome assembly GCA_963802295.1 of uncultured Planctomycetota bacterium. GTDB lineage: Bacteria > Planctomycetota > Planctomycetia > Pirellulales > Pirellulaceae > JAJRVM01. The sequence goes on from CAWDIM010000029.1 coordinate 1,476,784, forward strand.
CGCCCGCGAACCGAGCGAGGAGTGCGGTATCGGTTTAACTGGAAGACCCCCTTCATCCTGTCCCCCCACAACTCGAAGGTCTTCTACAGCGCCGGAAATCACGTCTTTCGTTCGCCCTACAAAGGTAATGATCTCGAGGCCATCTCACCGGATATCACGCTGACCAAGGATGGCACGGCCAGCGCACTGGCTGAATCGCCAGCCGAGGAAGGTGTCCTGTATGTGGGGACGACCGATGGAGCCATCTGGGTCACGAAGGACGGTGGACACGTCTGGACGAACCTGTATGGCAAACCGGCCGACGACAAGGCGGCAGAACCCAAGTCGGATCAACAGGCCGAAGCCGGCAAACCGGCGGCCGATCCGCAGCCCGGCGCGGAACCAGCCGAAGCCACTGGCAGTCCACTCGCTGGCCCGCAGCAGGCACGGACCGCGCACGGCTCCGGACGCATGCTCGAAATGCTCAAAGAGCGAGATGCAAACGGTGACGGCAAATTGCAGCGCGATGAAATGCCGGAAATGATGGCCCGGATGTTCGACCGACTCGACGCCAACGGCGACGGCGCCGTCGACGAAGATGAGATCCGAGCTATGTCGCAGCGATTCGGCCAACGCGGTCGCCAGAGCGATCCGCCCGCCGCGGAACAAAGTGCTGCTGAGCAGAGCGAGACAGCAGAAGCTGCCGCCGTGCCAACGACTCAGTCGGAAGACCAAGCACCGCCGGCAGATACCCCGACAGCGCCGCCTGCCGGGGCGAGCGGCGAATCCGGGCCACCATCGAACGAACCGGCACAGCCCGAGCCAGCCCAGCCAGAGGCTCCCAAGCCCGAGCCAGCCCAGCCAGAGACTCCCAAGCCCGAGCCGGCCCAGCCAGAGGCTCCCAAGCCCGAGCCGGTGCACCCGGCGGCGGAAGGCGAGACACCGGTGATCACCGAGGACATGGTCTCGGGGACTTGGGAAGGGGAGTTCGAGTCGGAAAGTATGCCGGCCGATCGGGCGAAATTCACCATGGTGCTGCGGATGGACCCGCAGGGCCAAATCACCGGTTCGTTCCGGTCCACCATGTCCGAAGGAAAGGGAGACGGCAAGTTCGATCCCCACACCAAGGAAATGTCGCTGACCGTGGAAACCGATCGTGCCACGATCGACGTGGCAGGAACGATAGCCGGGACCGACATGAGCGGCACGGTGGACGTGAATGGCGGTGCTTTCTCCGTTTCGTTTCGTGCCAAGCGGACGGGCGATGCACCGGCGGAGACCGCCGCGGAGAAGCCGAGTGAGGCGGCCCCGGTCGGTAAACCACTTCAGGAATTGCTCCCTGGACCACGTTGGTTCAGCTCGATCGAAGCATCTCGTTTCCAGCGGGGCCGCGTGTACGTCACCTGCGATGGACATCGTTCCAATGATGACAAGCCTTACGTGTTTGTCTCGGAGGACTATGGACAAACGTGGCGTTCACTGTTGGCCGACCTCCCCGCATCCATCGGTTCGACACACGTGCTGCGTGAGGACGTGAAGAACCAGAACGTATTGTACTTGGGGACCGAGTTCTCGATCTGGGTCAGCGTGAACCGCGGAGAGAGCTGGACGAAGCTCAACAGTAATTTACCGACGGTCGCGATCCACGAAGTGGCCGTGCAGCCGATTGCCGGTGAAATCGTGGCCGCGACTCACGGACGCAGCCTGTGGATACTGGATGTCGCAGCGTTGAGGCAGGTGACTGCCGAGACAATCGCGGCGGAAGCGTACCTTTATGCGCCCCAGCCGGCTATTCAATGGCGTTCCGCGCCGTCGCGTGGTTCGTCGGGTACGCGGCAGTTCACCGGTGAACTGCCACCCAGTGGCGCAGCCCTCTACTACTCACTGGCCCGCGACGCGGGCGCGGTCAGCATCAAGATCACCGATATTGAAGGCAAGACGGTCCGCGAGCTGGAGGGCGATCCCGCCGCCGGCTTGCATCGCGTACAGTGGGACCTCCGCCGTGCCACGCGACCAGCGCCACCGCGCCAGGGATCACCACGCGGAGGCGGAGCAGGGCAGGGGGGGCGGCAACGGCCACCCCAGTCGCGTGGAGGCGGCCCGGTCGACGCCGGCAAGTACCTCGTCACGCTGACCGTCGACGAGACCGAACTGAAGCAGGTCCTCGTGGTGGAAGAGGATCCTGACGCCGAGTAGGTGCCGTCGCTGGGAAGGGAGACTTTGCTCTCGGTACCCTGGCCGGCTAACCGGTGCGACGGCGGTTCGACGTGAAGGATGCGACTTGTACTGCTGTTGTTTTCAACAGCGTTAAGGGGCCTCTACGGCGACACGGAATCCGACATTGAACACGCCTTGCCAGGGCGCATAGTGGCGGCGCGTCGCCGAGCGGGCACGGCTGGGGCGATCATACCACGATCCGCCGCGAACCACCTTTGCCTCAGCAGCCCCAGCGGCCTCCCGGCCGTCGGCAGGAACATACGGATAGGGATGATAACTCGATCGCGTCCATTCGGCCGCATTGCCGATCATGTCGCACAGGCCCCACGGATTGGGCGCGTACGAGCCGACGGGAGCGGTGACCAGCGAACCGTCGCTGAACCGCTCGTCCTTGGGATGCCATGGTGGCGAATCGCCCCGCGCGAAATGCGTTAACGTGGCGTCGGCCAGATTGGCATAGCGACCGAAATCGGCGTGCCGGTCGCCATAGAACATCGCCCCGGCACTGCCCGCTCGACAAGCCCATTCCCATTGCGTCTCGGTCGGCAACGCGCACCGTCGTCCGGTGCGTTGTGAGAGCCAATCGCAGAAGGCCGCCGCGTCGCGGTAAGCCACGCGCACCACGGGCTGTCGGGGGCCGTTGACCGGAATTCCGCGTTCGTTCTGATCCTTGCCGGTCTGGCTGATCACGCCGCTGTCGTGGGCCGGCCGAAACACCGCATACTCGGCGTTGGTCACTTCATAGCGTCCCAAGTAGAACGCTTTGTCCACCACCGCACGGCACTCGGGCGATTCGTCCAGTTCGCCGGCGGCGTCACCGAGGATGAACTCGCCGGCGGGAACGAGCACCAATGCGAGATGGACGTCCGGCGTCAAAGGCAACAGCAACTCTGTCGGCAGCCCCGCTGACGCCTGCCGGTGCTCTGCGGTGGCGGAGTCGAACGGCCAGTCGGCAAGCGGCGGGCACGGTGTGCGAGGGGCTTCCGGCGCGGGGATCACGACCGTCGCGGCAACGGGCGAGCCCGCGATCAGGGCCTCGGGATCTTCCGGCCGGCCGGCGTACCTGGTGCGCATGTCCAGTCGCCGCTGCATGACGTCCCGCCGCCCCCCCGTCTGCTCGGTCCAAGTGCCGTGGTCCGGTACGTTCAAGTCGATCCACGTGATAAGTCGATCCCAGGCCTCCGCGTCCAGTCGCACGTTGTGGTGTCCCTGTCGCAGTCGTTCAATCAACTCGCTGGTGCCCGCGTGAAACTCCAGCGGCATTTGCCGATGGTAATCGCTTTCGGGTCCCGGCCGGCGGACATAGGGATGCAACGCCACATAGGATGGTGTGAAATTATGGAATCGCGCCGAACCGTCGAGGCGAAGATCGAGCGTCGTGTCGGCGCCGGCCGTCGGACTGCCGTCGTGACAGCCGACGCAGTGCTTATCGAGCACCGGTTGCACCTCTCGTCGGAAGCTGAATCCTCGTGGCGGCCCGTACCAGGGAGTGATATCGACCGGCGGGTGCTCGCTGGCCAGGGCGAATTGGTTTGGTGGACCGGAATTCTGGGACTCGTGACAACCGACGCAGGAGAGCACCTCGCCCGGCATCGCGGTGAACCAACTGCGCATCAGTTGGAGCGCGCAGCCGTCGGCATCGAGGGGTTGCACGGCAATGGGTGTATTGGCGGGGACGCGGAAACGGGCCGAACCGTCCGCCTCGACCGGCACCGTGCCGAGAATGCGGCGGCCATCCCAGGGCCCGTCGATGCCGATGTTGATGTGCCCCCCCATGCCGGGATAGGCGTAGTGCGGTTCGTAGACGCGCAATTGCTTCACGGTGCCGCGCGGCACGCCGGCCAAACCTGGACCGCTGTAGACATCAGACAAGTAGACGACCGCATCGCTCCGGCTCAAGTCGACCTTGTCGGGGATCACAGGTGGCGACGTCGTTTTTCGCAGCGGCACCGGTTCGAGCATCGCATAGCCCGACTCCTCGGCCACGAGCACCATGTTGTCGAACGTGTCGACGAGATAAATGCCCCACCACGATTGCGGTGTCGGTTGGCAGGCTACCAGAAACTGTTTCTGTGAGAGCGGATAGGGATGCAGGAACTTGGGCCACGAGTCGTCGACCAAGGTATCGCGAATAGTCGCCGCGACGCGTTCCCCGCGCCGGGAATCCGCTGCACCGCACCGCCGGCCTCGTGGCGACCGCGCGCCGGGTCGAACACCACCAACTCTCCCATCCGCGCAACGCCGTGGTGACCGGAGATCACGGCCACCACTTTCGTCGGATGGCCGGGGAGGGGCCGTGCATAGAAGATCGAGTTGGGCCACATCGAGTTGCTGCCATAGTACTCGGCCTGGTTCGTGCCGTCCGGGTTCATGTGAAACAACAGCCGGGTGAAGTAATGCGGAGTATCCGAATATTCCCACCGCGAGTAGAGCACGCGGCCATTATTGAGCAGGGTGGGGCACCAGTTGTGATCCTGGTCGAAGCAGAGTTGGCGTACGAATGTGCCGTCGGCATTCATGCGGAAGAGATTCGCGACCGTGTTGCCTCCCCCGACGCCACGGGACACCCTGAAAACAACGCGTCGAGCAGAACATGATGCATCCGTCAGGGAGATAACAGGGGTCGTAGTTGTCGACATCGGGCTCATCGCCGAGTGTCACCTGCCGCAGGCCGGTGCCGTCGGAGCGCACCTCGAAGATCTGCCAGCGGCCGTTCGTTCCGATCGAGGAGAAGAGCATGCGAGTGGCATCGGCGTGTAGATCGACGTCCCCCACGAACGCGCCGTCGGCCGGCTTGAGGAGCGTCGCTCGCTGCCCGCCGGTGCGAAGCGACGTGAGTACGGCGATTTCATTGTCGTAGCCGCGCGCAGGGAGCGCGCAGTTGCCCTGCCAGTTCTGCGGTAACCCCACTTGATTCACGCTGCGGCGCACGACGAGCAAGCGGTCGAAGTCGAGGCACGGATGGGACAGCAGTGCCTCGCGCTGCAAAGCCATGAACTGCGCGACCGCGGCTTGCTTCCGTTGGTCCATGTCCGAGTCACCGCGTGCCAGGGCGTCACTCAGCGCGGCGGCTTCCACTTCCCAGCGATCGAGCGTTTCCCGCCAACGCCGGATCTGCGGATCCAGGGCGGGCGTGGCGGCGGCCATGTCGTCGATGGCCAGACGCAAGGCGACGGGATCCAACGGTATGCCGGGCTGGGCAGCCGCAAGCCACGCCCCGTACGCAGGCTCGGCGGCATCTGGGGCGGACGATGCGCCGGCGGCCAGCACGATGTTGCCAGAGAGCAGCAGCGCGACCGTCCGCAGTGTCCATCGAGTCCGGCGAGAATCACTCATCAGTCGCTCCTCATTGTGTGTGACGCGTACGCCAGGCAGGACCGCGGACAAAAGGGAGGGTGGATTCATCCATTGCCGCGGCCAGTATCGGCGGGGATTCCAATAGTGATAAGATACCATAGCGTGGTACGCCATGCGCGTATGGGAACAAGTCGCTCAACCCTCAAGGACTTTTATCGTGAGCGAAATGTATCTGCTGGGAATCGACAACGGCGGAACGCTGGCCAAGGCCGCCATCTTCGCGCGCAACGGTCGGGAGCTGGCAGTCGCCGCGCGGAGGACTGAGTCGCTGACGCCGTCGCCAGGTTGGGTCGAGTTCGACGCCGAAGCGATGTGGCAGGCTACCGCCGCCGCCGTACGCCGCGTGATCGACAAAGCCGGCATTGCTCCGCAGCAGATCGCGGCCGTCGCCTGCACCGGCCACGGCAACGGGGTGTATCTGGTCGATGCCGCGGGGCGTCCGGTACGCCCGGCGATTTTCTCGGCCGACACGCGGGCACGCGCGTACGTCGAGCGGTGGACGGCCGAGGGGATCGACCGGGCAGTACGGCCGAAAACCATGCAATCGCTCTGGCCCGGCCAGCCTAATGCGCTACTGGCCTGGCTGGCCGATTACGAACCGGATGTCGTGGCCCGCACACGCTGGTGCCTGATGTGTAAGGACTACACACGCCTGAGGCTGACCGGTGAGGCGTTTGCCGAGCAGACCGACATGTCGGGCACGAGCCTGTTGGACGTGGAAACGGGCCGCTACGACGCGGGCTTGCTCGACACGTTCGGCGTCGGCGCATGGCGCGAGAAGTTGCCGCCGCTGCGGCTTTCTGCCGATCTGTGCGGGCAAGTGACACAATCTGCTGCCGCCGCCACGGGACTGGCGGCCGGCACGCCAGTGGCCGGTGGTCTGTTCGACATCGACGCCTGCGCGCTCTCCTCCGCCCTACTCGATGAGAATCAACTCGCCATGACGTTTGGCACGTGGGGCATTAATCAGTATATCTCGCCGAAACCAGTCATTGACGGCCTCTTCATGACGTCCCGTTATTGCGTGCCAGGTTATTTCCTGATGCTCGAGGGAAGTGCTACTTCGGCCGGCAACCTGGAGTGGTTCCTCGCACAGATTTTTCGGCCGGAATCCGCGTTGAAGTCCGACGGTGGCGGCGATTCGTATGCACAGATCAATGCCTGGGTCGAACAGACCGACGCTGGCGAGACCGGCTTGCTCTTCCTACCGTTCCTCTACGGATCGAGTGTGGGGGCCGACGCTACAGGCTGTTTGGTGGGACTTTCCGCACGCCACGATCGCCGGCATATTGCCCGAGCTGTCTATGAAGGCGTCGTCTTTGGACACCTCTTGCACCTCGAGCGACTGCAAGCGGTCCGCGCGATGCCCCAGACGATCCGAGTCAGCGGCGGGGCCGCACGGAGCGACGTCTGGATGCAGATGGCGGCCGACGTGTTTCAGTGTCCCATCGAAGTGCCCGACGGGAACGAACTGGGCGCGTTGGGAGCCGCGATGTGCGCGGCCGTGGCCGTGGGACTTCACGCCGACTATCCGGCGGCCTGCGCGGCTATGACGCGGTGCTCCCGACGCTTCCTGCCCCAACCGGATGCCGCTCAAACCTATGCCGCCAAGTACGCGCGCTTTACGAGATTGCTCGATGCCCTCCAGGGGGCCTGGGCCCATCTGGCGTGGAACGGCCGTTCGGCACGTGAGTAAACGACTCAGCCTGGAACGGAAACAAGAAAACGCTCTCCTCTTCACGCAATCTCTTGACGCATGGAGGACCCAACAGGCAGGCGTGCTACGACACGATGCGTGGATTGACGTAACGCTTGTGGCATTTCTCGCAATAACTGCACGGCGTCGCCTCGCGTGCCATTCTCCAGACGTGGTCGCAGGGGCCTTGGGGGCGTTCCTGTTCCAAACCACATTTGTGGCACGCATGGGGGGGAAATCCGCCAAACGTTTCCCCAAACACGTGGTCGCAACCATTGTCCAGACGCTTGGTCGCTTCCTCCTGACGTTTCGCCCGCTGCGCCGCGCTCTCCGCCTTGATATCCTCGACTCCTCGGCTCATCATCCAGTCGTGGTAGAGCGCTGCAAGGATCGACCAGCAGAAGTAGACGATGCCGGCCAGTACACCGACGATCAGGATCCCGACGAAGAAAAACTCCCTCATCACACACCTTTCCTGCAAGCATCCCCCATCCATTCTGCGCTCGTGACGCAGTGTACCGCCGCAGGGTCCTTTACAACATGCCAGCCGCTGGGAAAAGCCCGGGAAAAATCCAGAACTCCCCTCCTTTTCCTGCGCACGGCGTGTCTCCAGTCTGCCGTTCCATCCGCGCCACGGCCAGGGCGTATGCACGGGCCGTGCTATTGACCCGGCCCAAACAGGCAGGCGTTGAGAAACAGACGCTGCAGGCTCGGATACATGGCCCGGAAGTTTGGGTCTCCGGCAAAGGCGATCACATGTCCCTCTCCCGTGGGAAAGTAGGCCAAGTAAGTTTTGCCAGCCAGAAGCTTCTTAGTCTCAGGCCAGCAGAAACCACTCACCACGACATCCTCCTGATCGGCAAACTGGATCAGGTTGCGACCGTCTTCTTTCCTCAGCGGCTGGAAGAACACGTTCCCGTGAAAAAAGACGCTCATGGTCTTTGGGCAGCCAAAGGACAACCAGTGCCGATCGAACAGGTTTCCTCGCAGAAAAGCTCCCGGTACGGCATCGGGCCACCGCTTGGCAGAATCCTGCTGATCGGCCAGGTGGGAGGTGGGAGCGGTGTCGCCGGCGGGAGTCTCTTCATTCGACTTGGCCACCCTCTGCAGTGCCACGAGTTTGATTTTCTCGCCGGCGGCCCACACTGCCGCACCTTCGACCAGGATCAGTGTCCCCCCTTCTCGGACCCATTGCTGCAACCGCCCCGCAAACGCCTGGTCAAGTTGCGCCGACTCGGCATAGTCACCATCCGGCAGGATCAGCACGTTGAACTCGTCCAGGTCGAGAGCCGGAAGATGGGAGAAGTTGACGCGCGTGGTGGGATAGCGCAACTGCTGGTCCAAGAGATGCCAAGTGTGCCCGACACTGTAACTGGCCGGCCGGTCCATCGCCAGGACGATTTTGGGTGGGCGAACCCATTTCACGTGTGGCCCGCCAAAATGCGCACCCTCGGTCACGTAGCCGGTGTCAGTGGCGGTCACTGCGAGACGATACTTGGGGATCGCCTGCCGCACGATCTCGTGCAGATTCGCTCGATTTTCGTGACGCTTCAAGATCAGCGTGCCGGCAGGAAATCGCTGTTCGCCCAACGTGATTGCCTCGTCGCTCACGTGCACACGTACAGATCGCTGCAACCACACGCTCAACGCCTCGAGTGCTCCGTCCGTGGGCCACACCAGGTAGGCCACCCGCGCCTCGGTCAGCTCGCTGTCGGCCGCGTCCGGCTGGCCGTCCCAGAGGGGCTGCGGCACCGTCGTCTCGTCGGTCGCCAGGCACGGCGTGTCGAAAGCCATGGGCAGCGACCAGGCTGTGACGTCGTAAATCTGATCGGGGAGATCATCCTCCTTGCGCTGCAACTGAGTCTTGACAAACTCCTCGTCCATCTCGACTCGCCGGTCCATGATCGCGCGCAGGAGACGCCCGGCCGGTTGTGCCACGGGGACCTGCAGGCTGCCACGAGGAATCACCTGTTCCCGCTTCTCGCCGGAACAGATATCGGTGGCGGTGAGTGTCAGATCCTCAGCCACCCGCTGGACTTCAATACCGTTGCGCTGCAGCAGCTCCGCCAGCCGCAACGACCGATTCATAAGCGGCTGCAACGGCAGAAAGTAACTCTTGACGGTCCCCTCGTGACCCAATTGCACGCCACGCGAGCGCGCTTCAAAGTAATCCACCAACAAGGCCTCACGACGCTCGGCAGCGATCTCCAAGGTGGCCAGGCAGCTGATGTAGTGGTGCTGCACGGCATCCTGATACTTCAGCTTGGTTTCATCATCACGATCGACGACCAAGCCGCGCGTGCCCGCCTGCTCCCAGAGCACGCCGAGCCCTCCCTGTAGCGTGGGCCATTCCGAACCGTATCCAGGATAGAACGCATCGAACATCTCGCGCGTGGTGTAGGCGAACCCGTAGCGGTCGAACCAGGAGGCCTGCTGCTGCCCCAGTTGGGCCAGCCACTGATGCTGCTTGGGGAGCATGAAAGGATTCACGGGATCCCTGGGGGGAACGAAGAAATAAGTACTGTTGCGCCCCATTTCGTGCGCATCGACGTAGATCTGAGGCATCCAGTGCAGATAGGCGCGGACCTTGCAGACCGTCTCCCGCTGACTCTGCAGGAACCAGTCGCGATTCATGTCGAACAAGTAGTGGTTGAAGCGTCCGCCCGGCCAACGTTCCGTGTGCTCCGTGGACAAGGGATGCGAATTGACAAACGCACCGCGGCTCTCGCGGTACACATTCATGTAGCGCTCACGTCCATCGGGATTCTGCAGCGGGTCGATCAGCACAACCAACCGTTGGAGCATCGACTTCGTCGCATCGCGCTGGTCGGCCAGCAGATGGTAGGCGGTGAGCAGTGCCGCTTCCGTACACGACAGCTCATTTCCATGGACACTGGCCGCCAGCCAGATGATGGCCGGCACTTTGGCGGACAGTTCCCCTGTTTCCGCCAACGTGGTACGGCGAGGATCGGACAATCTGAGGTTGGTCCCGCGAATCTCCTCCAGTCGCTGGAGATTGTCGGGCGAGGTGATGACCAGGTAGTACAGCCCGCGGCCTTCGTACGAAGTGCCATACCGAACCAGCCGGGCGCGGTCAGGCGCCGCCTTGGCCAACAATTGAAGATATCTCTCCATCGCCGCATGGCTGGTGATCTGAGTTGCCCAGTCGTACCCTAACACTGCCTTAACGGTGGGAATGGCTGGATCGGCCTCCAGTTCAGCCACCGGCAATATGCCGGCGGGATTTCCGGGCGGCGCCGCCACGGCGACCACTACGCTTGCCAGCGACAAGCCGACGGCCCACGTAATCGACAAACTCCCGCGAATTCGGGGACACGCCATGGCGTGATATCCTTCGTGCTTCAGACAACAGATGGGGGCACCTCCCGGATGCCGCACAGGTGACTCGCTTCTACTATAGTCGGCCGCTGCGACGGGCGAAACATCGTGAGACGCGCGGCGCGAGGCGCGAGGAATCCGTGAACGGTCCATGCTCCGTCAGGTCGGCGGCGGTGGCTCGTCCGCCGTCGCGGATACCACATTCCGCGCTGCTTGGACCATCTTCGGGCTGCCCGGTACCGCCACCTCCGCACCTGGCGCCGGGGTACCCAGTGCCGTCCTGTGGCTCATTGGCCGTGGCTCCTGTTGCGGAAGGGGAGCGAGTCTGGTCCAATCGCCCGTAGTCCTTCCTATGTTCCGTGAGGCCAGCTGATCCGGAGAGAAAATGATCCACCCCCACTTCTTGCGGCCATCGCTCGTTCTCGTCGCCACTTCCTTCCTCGTCATAGCCGGTGGAAACATGAGCCGCGCCCAGATGATCGTCGCACACCGAGGGGCTTCCGAGACGGCTCCGGAAAATACGCTCGCGGCATTCCGTCTGGCCTGGGAACTGGGGGCAGATGCCATCGAAGGTGATTTCTACCTGACGCGCGACGGCCGCATTATTGCCATCCACGATGACACCACCGAACGCACGGCGGGGGTCAAGCAAAACGTCGCCGACCTGACGCTGGAACAGCTGCAGCAGTTGGACGTGGGAAGCTGGAAATCCGCCACCTACCGGGGCGAACGGATCCCGACAATCGAGGAAGTACTGGCGACCGTGCCGGAAGGCAAGAAGATCTTCATTGAAATCAAGTGTGGTCCGGAAATCGTTCCGCAGCTGGCAACGTCACTCGCCAACTCCCACCTCGCCCCGGCGCAGACGATTGTGATCTCCTTTCACGAAAGCGTCATTCGTGCGGTGAAGAAGCAGATCCCGGCCATCAAGGCCTATTGGCTGACCGGCTACAAACAGGACAAGGTAACCAGGCAATGGTCGCCCGTCCTGGCAGATGTCCTGGCCACCTTGCGACGCACGGAGGCCGATGGATTGGACACGCAGGCCAATCGGGACGTCGTCGACCAGGAGTATGTCCAGGCAATTCGCGGCGCCGGGTACGAGCTGCACACATGGACGATTGACGAGCCCGCGGACGCCCGCCATTTCCAGCAGCTCGGCGTCGACTCGATCACCACCAATTGCCCGCAACGGATTCGCGCGGCGCTGACGGAACCGCCAGGGTCTTAATCGGCTGAGCAGCGTGTCCCCAGATCCGCCAGCCCGCATTAGTCGGGATCGCTCGACGCCGCCACGATCTTTCGGCCGTCGGTGTCCAGGTATTCGACCTTGTCGAAACCAGCTTCCTTCAGCTTCGGCTCGATGACCTGACGGTCCCCCACCACCAGCATGCGGATCTGCTGCACATCGGCGACCTGAGCGAAGGATCGGGCGGCATCCCGCGGGCTGGCAGCGCGCAGCTGACCGAGATACTCCTGGTAGTAATCGCTGGGCAGGTTATAGATCGCCAACTGTGCCAGGGCACTGGCGATGGTGGACGGCGTCTCGAACATCTGCGGATAGACGCTTATCTCGGCCGACCGAGCGGTATTCACCTCGTCGGCTGTCAAGGGACGACCTTCTCTTACGCCTTCGAGTTCCGTGACAATCTCCTTGAGCGCGGCGCCGGTCACTTCGGAGCGGACGGATGTAGTGAGAGTCCACTTGCCACCTTGACGATAGAAGCGAAATCCCGACTGCACGCCGTAGGTAAATCCGTTTCTTTGACGCAGATTCTGGTTGATGCGGCTGAGGAAATCCCCCCCGAACACTCGATTGCCGATTCTCGTGGCGAAATACGACGGATCCTGACGATCGAGCCACGTGCGCCCCACGACAATCACGCTCTGCACAGCTCCCGGCTTGTCGACCACGTAGAGGGTGCCCGCAGCCGCATCGCTGTGAGCAGCCACAACCGCGGCGGATACGGGCTTTCCTTGCCAGCCGCCCCACTGCGATTCCAGGGTCGCCACGACTCGATCAGGGTCGATATCACCCACGACGACGAGGACCGCATTTCGGGGCGTGAAATGGTCGCGATAAAACTGCTTGACCTGTTCGACCGTCAGGCCTTCCACCGTTTCGGTGAAACCCAACTCGGGAGATGCGTAGGGATGAGAACTGCCATAGATCAGTGTCGGGAAGACGCGATCGGCAATCCAGGAGGCGTCATCGGGGCCACTGGCCAGACTGCTCAATTGCAGTTTCTGCTCGCGCTCGAAATCGTCGGCCGCGAAACGAGGCTGCAAGATCAACTGGCCGGTTAACCGCAGCAGATCCGCCAGAGCGCGCGTTTCCGCGGTGAATCCGAGCGTCGTGATGTCGGTTGCGGAGGACACATCGATGGATGTGCCGAGCGCGTCAATCGCTTCGGCAAACTGCGTCGCCGTCAACTGCTGCGTCCCCTGATCCCATAATTGGGCTGTCAGGGCCGCCAAGCCGGCCTGATCCGCCTGGTCCCCCGCACTCCCCGTCCGGACCATCAGCCGCGCGGAGACCAACGGCAGGGTCTGCCACTTGGCAAGCCAGACCTCCAAGCCGTTCTTGAGCGTCCGACGTTCGAACGCCGGAAGCGCAAATGGCTTCGGCTCGGTCGCCGACGGCATCGTCTCCCAGTCCGGTCCGTCAGCATGGGTGCGCGGCGCGAGATCGCGGCGCGGCACGTCGCCGGCCAATGGTCCAGCCAATACGGCTTCGCTTTCCGTTTCGCCGGGACCGACAGGCTCCACCACCAAAGCCACTTTTTCCTCGACCAGGTATTTGCCTGCCACACGCTGAATGTCGGCGACCGACACCGCTTCATATCTGGTGAAGAGCGACTGGTAGTATTGCGGGTCATTGTGCTGAGCAAGCCCCAGCCCGATCACGAAAGTGCGTTGTACCGGTGACGTGAGCCCGACGAGTAAACCGGTTCGATACTTGGCCTGCACGCGCAAGAGTTCCGCGGTGGAAATCGGTGCCGCTTGAACGTCAGCGATCACCTGCTGCATCAGCGTCTCGACTTCAGCGACCGACTGGCCCGGCGCAATCGTGGCCATGACTTTGAACGTGCCCCCTATCTCGCTCGTCTCGCTCGAGGCATCGGCTTCCACGGCCACCTGTGATTTGACGACCAGCGCCTGCATCAATCTCGACGCATCGCCGCTCGCAAGGACCATCGCCAACAGATCGAGTGCCGGTGCATCAACATCCGACTCGCTGACCGTCGGCCAGGTCCAATAGATGCGTGGAAACTGTACCCGGTCTTTCTGCGTCACGCGCCGCGAACGAGGAGGCGTGGGAGGGACGTTCACCGGTACTGCTGCAGGTCCACGCGAGATCGGTCCGAAGTACGTTTCAATCCACTGCCGAGTCTCCGCGGGATCGAACCCCCCCACCAACGTCAACGTCGCGTTCCCCGGATGATAGAACTCGTAAAAGAACTGACACAGGTCGTCCAACGTGGCACTGTTCAGATCTTTCATCGAACCAATCACCGACCACGAATAGGGATGCCCTTCGGGATAGACATAACTGGCGATGGCCTCGTCGGCCAATCCATACGGCGTGTTCTCCATCCGCTGACGCCGCTCGTTCTTGACCACTTCACGCTCCGTATCAAACTTCTCCTGGTCCAAGGCACTCGAGAGGAAGGCCATCCGCTCGGCTTCCATATAGAGCGATCGCTTGACAAAGTTGTTGGGAATTGTCTCGAAATAGACCGTGACGTCCTCACTGGTAAACGCGTTGGGCGAACCCCCTGCCTGTTGCAGCGGCATGTCGAAGTCGGGTACGTTCTTCGTGCCGCGGAACATCATGTGTTCGAAGAAATGGGCAAACCCGGTCAATCCGGGACGCTCGTTTTTCGAGCCCACATGGTACGCCACGCAGACGGTTGTGCGGGGCGCCAACGGATCGAAGCTCAGAGCGACCTGGAGACCGTTAGGGAGCTGATACGACTCAATGGGAAACTCCGGCACGGACGCCGACTCCTCGGGCGGTGACGCCTCAGCGAATCGACAGGACACCAACACCAGCAGAAGCGTGGCCACAAGAGGCTGGGAAACCCGGGGAACAACGCGGCGAGACGACATGAGGTACTTGCCTTATCTTGGAAGGGAAGCTCGGTTACGGCGAAGGCAACGGCTGGCGGACATCGGTGGGCCAAATCCAGCGGCCAAGCCGCAGCTTGGAAAAGGTCACCTGATCTTACGCACAGAGAAATCTTACGCACAGAATAGCAGACCCGTTCGGACGGCGGAAATCCCCAAGGATAACCGCTCGTTTACCTGGCGCAACGCCCTGGCGGCGATCCGGCGCACGACACGCTCTGCGGTGACCGTCCGTTTCTCGGGTCGGGAGCTGCGCCCCGCAATCGGGACCGCCCCGCCGCCCAAGCGCGAGTGGCCCCAGGTGGGACCGAGAGAAAGCAAACCAAGTCTCGGCAGACACGACGAAAGGGCCGCCGGCCGGCCGATCCAGCGAACCGCGAACTTTTTTGGAAAATGCTCTTTGACAATCGGCCACCCGCGACCTATTTATTTAATATCAAAGCAACGATGAATGACTCGTTGCGGATGAATTGAACCTGTGATCTACCGCCAACCGAAACGGCAAACCGGTCGTGAGGCCGGGACGCAAAGCCATGGGTCTCGTTCGCGAGATCGCCAGGCCACCGAATTTGGCAACTCTCGTTTCCGAGGTTGTCATGGTTAGGCATTTTCTTACACGCTGCTCACTTGCTCCCGCAATGGGACGGGGGATCGTGTATCCGAAGCCACGACAGCTGGTTATTGCTGGTGGTGTCAGTCTCTCGCCGCTCGCTCCGCGCAATGCATTGCTGCGGCTTGTCCAATCGCCCAGGTCGATGTCTGCGGACAAACTGGCGGGACAAGTAGAGCGGCCCATCCGCCCGACAAGTCCGAGCTACCTGCCGGGATGCGCTGGTTCGTACCCGCTGGTCGCTTCGGTCAGGCCCGCACCTCTGGCTGCAGGCCGCGAGCGAGCGGATGGGGAGAGAGGCGGTTCGATCAACGCGCGACAACGATCGCCGCTGATCGCCGTGCAGCCTGGCACATTGTGTTTGACTGACTGTTCAGGCATCCCACACCGTACTGCTTTGGTACACGGTTTCGAAAGGAGCTGTCTAGCGCAAAAAACCCTTTTTGTCCGCTGACCAACAGTGGACCCAGTTTTGTCCCACCTGATCGTTCCACCGTCCTGGTGGAATCCCACTCTGGCTGATGTGCGCGTGATTACGAGGTCGCCGGCAATGCCCCCGCCGGCGACCTCGCTCTCTTTCTTGCCGGCGTGCGGTTTTTTTTGACGGCCGCCCCCCCAGGAGCATCTCAGTCGCTTTGCAACGTGACGTTCCAATACGCCTCGCCCAGAAAACGTTCCCAACTCTTGATCGGCTTGGCATGCCACGAATAAAGGGGACGCCACAGCGGACGCTGAGGAGGATGCCGCAGTCGCATCCGCGCCTGTTCGGGAGTCCGGTCCGCCTTCCGCTTGTTGCACTCAAAGCAGGCCAGCACACAGTTCTCCCACGACGAGACACCCCCTTGAGCACGCGGCATGACGTGATCGATCGTGAGATCCTCGATCGCCGGTTGGTGGCCGCAATATTGGCACGTGTAGCGGTCGCGTTTGTAGATATTCCGGCGACTGAATGGGACCGTGGTCCCGGGCATGCCATCGTAGTGGGCCAAGACCACGACTTCGGGGACCCGCAGCCGATAGGTTACCGACCGCACACAATGATCTTTGTCCGTCGGACGCAGACGCGACCAGTCGTCCCAGTCGTAGGTCTGATAGTCTTGAGGATCCACCACGCGCACGGTGCCGCTGTAGAGCATGATGATCGCCCGAGACACGGTCGACACGTGGATCGGCTGCCAGTTGCGATTGAGGACCAACGTCGGACTTTGCAGAACCATTTGCGACATCCAGCACCTCCCCGGAACGTATCACTAGCCCCCTTGCTCGGGTGTGGCAGCAGAGCCCGCTGCGCAGGTGCGGCGGCGGTTCGAAAACCACCCACAATTCGGCCCTCGATCGTACGGGCCGCCCAGCGCATGGGACTCTGGCGTCGACCGTGTCCTTGGCATTCAGCGCCAAACTGGCCCCATTGTAAGCCAAAACAGCTCGGTTTGCACTGACCCACAACGTTAAAGATCGATTACGCACGCGTCAACTCTCTGTTTCCCCTCCCGCTGTCGCCGTACCCCACTCGACTGACTCACTCGACTGACTCACTCGACTGGGCTGGACTGGGCTGGACTGGAAAACACCAAGCCGGTGAGGATTCACCTTTCAGCGTGAAGGAAAGAGACTTTTCCTTGCAACCGGCGTCCTACTTTGGTAACACAAAGGGTGTTGAGGGGGGTCGAAACCAGGTGCCGGTCATGCCGTGGAGAGAGGCTGAGCATGAAGGTCCTTCGACCGATGATAATCGGGATCGTCTGCGCAATTTTCTCGGGGGCTGTGATCTGGGGCGCGAGTTGCAACTCGTGGCAGATCGCCGGATCCCGCGACGATTCCGGTGGCGAACATGATCCAGCAGAGCAATCCAGTTCGACTCAGCAGTCCCAACAGCGGGGCGATGCCGTGTCGCGCGCGAGTGAGAATGAAACGCAAGACGACAACTTCGCCCCGGCGCGGCGGCGGATGGTCCAGCAGGATCTCGCCGCGCGCGACATCACCGACAAACGCATATTGGATGTGATGCTGCGGATTCCGCGGCACCTCTTCGTCCCGGAAAATGCCCGCTCGCGAGCCTATGTCGATGGCCCCTTGCCCATCGGTCATGAACAGACCATCTCGCAGCCGTATATCGTCGCACTGATGACACAACTGGCACGCCCCTCGGGGTCTTCCGTCGCGTTGGACGTAGGTACCGGCTCCGGATATCAGGCTGCCGTGCTCTCCTTGCTCTGCGCAGAAGTCTACAGCATTGAAATTGTCGAACCGCTCGCCACCGCCGCTCGGCGGCGACTAAACGACTTGAATTATCGAAATGTGACAGTGCGGTGCGGGGACGGTTACCGCGGCTGGCCCGAAAAAGCGCCCTTCGATTTGATTATCGTGGCAGCGGCTCCCGACCACGTTCCCCAAACGCTCGTCGACCAGCTCAAACCCCACGGTCGACTCGTGATCCCCGTCGGCAAACACTACCAAAGCCTGATGCTCATCGAAAAAAAAGCCGACGGCACGGTGCGCGAGCAGCACACGGTTCCCGTCGCCTTCGTTCCCATGACGGGTGAGGCGCAGCGGGTCGACGTCCCTCGGCGGTAGGCCAATTCTGCCCTGTGCTCGGCTCACGAGACGCCCCCATCGCGACAGCCACACCCACATAGGGGGTACCGCGGCGGTCTATTCGACCCGCATGCATGGCTTCAGCTGAGAACGGGGGGTGGGATGGCGGGGGTGAGTCACATGAGCCCCCAGCTTTTCGCGACTCTGTGGCGGGACGACTCTGTGGCGGGACGACTGGGGGCTCGCTTCGGTCGTCCCCAGCGACCCCAATTCCTGGCGTTGACAAAGCCTTAGGCCCGTTTCAGCTGGCAACTGGCGATCGGTTAATTACAATATGAAAGCGTACGACTGAACATCTCGGTACGCCACAAGTTACGTGATTGACCTCCACCAGGTACTCGCCACAGAGCGTCATGGGCGATTTTTTTCCTGCCGTGATCCGCTCGGGGATTGAAGCTCGTGGGCGGGACAATCGGCTCGCGTCAACAGACCGTCGTGGCCGCCGCGGAGCATTGTGAGTCGAATGGGCGCAGTGCCTGGTGGAGATGTTCCACTTTGGCAGACGCGATTCGGCAGGCATCGAGCAACAGAACAACGACTTCCCAAACCGCATTAGGGTCGAACCTCAAGGGAAACCACTCTCCATGAACACCAAGTTACGTTTCGTCCCGGCTATCGCCTGTGTCGCCATGTTGGGCTTGCTGGTGGCTCCGGCATCGGCGCAATTTTCCAAGCTAGTGAAACGTGTTCCCAGCTCGGCGAATACGATCATCTTGTTTAATGCCGAAAAAGTGCTCAACAGTGAGATTGCCTTGCGTGAAGGCTGGCGGACCAATTTCGAGAAGGCGATTGCCGCGGGGCTGACCCATTTGCCGCCCGACACGCTGCAGTACGTGTTGGCGGCCCAGACCGATTTCGACTATATGCAGCCGGTTTGGCAGGTAGGGGGCCTCACCACCAAGACCAAGCACGACATGGTGTACTTAGCCAAGAAACAGAATGGCACACAGGACAATGTAGCTGGACTGCCGGCGGTGCTCCTCCCTTCCGAAAGTTACTTGATTCAGTTCGATCCGTACACTTATGCGACGCTGGTACCGGCAGCCCGGCAGGCCGTGACCCGTTGGATCAAGGATACCGAATCGGATGAACCGAATTTATCACCCTACTTGCAGGAAGCGATCAGCTTCAGCGAGAAAGGTGGCACGGAAATTATCATGGCTTTGGACCTGACCGATGTGGTGGACTCGGCCACTGTCGCGCAGCGGGTGAGCGAGTCCGACATCGCCACCAAGGCAGGACTCGATGCCAAGGCTGTCACCGACTTGTTGGTCAGCTTGCGAGGAGCGATGTTGGGGGTCACGTTTGGAGAGAAGCCCTTCGGCAGTATCAAGGTCGACTTCGACATGGATACGGCTGCACTGAAGGATACCGCCCCTGCGTTGCTGATGGAGGTACTGTCCAAGCGAGGCGCGATGATTGACGATTTTGCTGCCTGGAAGTTCAAGCGAGACGGGAAGACGATCACGTTGTCAGGCAATCTCTCTCCAGCCGGAATGCGAAAGATTTTCAGCCTGATCGATACTCCCACAGCCAAGAGCATGCCAACCGACACGGCAGACGCCCAAACGACGAGCGCCAGCGACCAGGATACCGCGGTGGTTGCCAGCCAGAAGTACTTCGCATCCGTCAACGAGTATTTCACGGATCTGCGTAACAAGGAACCTCAACGCATCGCTCAGTATGGCATCTGGTTCGACAAATACGCACGCAAGATCGATCAACTGCCGATGGTCAACGTGGACAGCGACATGCTCGACTACGGCGCGTACGTGGCCCAGCAGTTCCGCAACGCCGGCGCGGCCATCCAAGGCATTGGCATTCGCAGCCGCGTCCGTGAAGTGGAAGCGACGAATTCCACCGGTGCGCCGGGGTACTACGGCAACAATTATTACAATGGCGGATACGCCTACGGCGGCAATTTCTACTACGGAGCCGGCGCTTACGGGCGTGGCAGTATCAAAGCCGGGATGCGGCAGCAGCAGCAGGCCAGGACGCAGGTGAATGTGGAAGAGAAGGCGATGGGCGTATCCGCGGCCCGGGCTATCATGAAGGAACTGGAAAACGCCACGGCCGTCGTGCGACGCCAGATGACGGAAAAGTACAACGCGGAATTTTGAAATCTCGCTTCCTGTTCCGCCCGTCTCCCAGCATGACGTGAGCTATTGGGTCAATTGTGGCAGATTCCGCGTGGCGGTCGCGCGGATCTTCTCGAAGACCCAGTAGGTCAAGTCCCCGTAGGGACGCGGCAACAGGAATGGTCGTTCGGCCGCCGGCAGCGCCAACTCGATCAGCTGCCGAATGTCCACCAGGATCGGATCGCTGGTGCCGTAGTAGGAATGCCCGAGCAGACTAGTATCGAGGGTCGAGACGTCGATCGTCTCGATCCCGGGGAGCACCACCAGCTCCGCTCCAGAGTCGCCGGCCCGTGCATAGCCGTGGACTGTCCTGGACGCCATCAGCGCCTGATCGTTGGAGGAAGCATAGAGCGTCACGCGGCGGGCCGAGCGGACCAGCGCGGGAGCCAGATCACGTTTGAAAATCTCCGCGTCGATGTCCGGCGCGGCCAGAATGATCTGGTTGAACAGCGCCTCCCCGCTCAACTCCCGCTGCAGTTCCCGGAGGGCAGCGGTGAGTGCTCGGCTGCCCATACTGTGCGCGATCAAGTTCACCGACTTCGCGCCGCTACGCTGGGTCACATCGAGCAAGAACTGCTGCAGGTGAGGGACCGCCCACTCCACGTTGTTCTCGTCAACGGTGTACTTCAGCAGTCCGCCCTGGGACGGCCAGCTGAAGAATATCGGTGCCCCCGCGAAATTGACATCGTGAGCGATTTGTGCCGTGCGCCGCGCGGCACCGTCGAAGGCCACATTGTACCCGTGCACGAATACGAACACCTCGGGAGACGGAGCCGACTCGACTCGGCTGCGCAGATGCTCGAAAAACTCGTCCTCCGGCGATGGTTCAGTCGCTTGCAGTACCACGTGCTTGGCCACGTCCTCACGCACCTCCAGGCGGAGAATCGTCGGCCGCTCGATTTCGCCCGTCTCGTGCGACAAGGGAATCGTGACCTGGCAGGTTCCGTACTCCACCCCGCCGCGCTCGTTGCCGTAGCGAATACCCGGATCCGCCACCTGCTGCCATCCTTCGCGGTGCTCCCACAACAGGTAGCTCCCCAGTGCCAGCGTGACCAGACCCGCGACCATGGCCAGACTGACGGCCAACCGGCGCTGCCAGCCGAAAAAACCACACATCATCATCAACAGTGTCACACCAGCCGTGGCAACCAGCGGCAGGAGCATTTTGCGTTTCGCCAGATCGGCAGCGACATGATCTGCCACTTTGCGATCCGTGGCATAGAAGACCGTCATGAGCGAGTAGGGGGACGACTGGCCGACCGCTGCAGTATCCAGGCTCGGCGAGACTTCGGCGGCAGTCGCATCGGCGGCCGATGCGACCGGCTCCCCAGCCTCCATCGCCATCGCTTCGGACGGTAGTGTGCGCGGGGCCAGTTCGGTCTCGGGGGCCAATTCGGTCTCGGGGGCCAATTCGGTCTCGGGGGCCAGTTCGGTCGCCATTTCCAGGGCGGGAGCCGGACGCAGCGGGTTGCGGACGGCAGACTCATGCCGTATCGGTTCGGTGCCGCTCGTGGCCGGCGACGACGCGCGTGGCAGCGTGTCTGCCCTGAGCATCGACCTCGGCCCTCTCGTGGCCGAAACGGAGGGGACCGACCCGGCATCTTCGGGCGCCACGTCCCCGGTCGCCACTTGTTCGGCTGCCGCGTCCGCGGGCACTGTGCCTGTCGGCGGCGATTCGCTGCCGGCCTTCTCGGCAGACGCAGCACCCACGTCTGGTACTGCGGAGCGATCACTGGCCCTGTCGCCGCCAGTCGTGGCGTCAACTGCCGCCACACGACGATCATCTTCGTCGCCCTGGCGCGCCATCCGCGCCTCTTTGGCACCGCAGCCGGCCAGCACGACACCCGCCACCAACCACCAAACGAAAATCACGCCCCGCCCGTATTGATCGCAAGTTCGCATCGCCACGCCCTTTTTTGTCAAATAAACAGGCCGCTCTGGAGAGGAAATTGGTGCTCTATCTCGCTCGGCTATTTCACGCCGCATGGCTGCGGCGGACAGTCAGGGTGTCCGGCGGCGCCAGTTGCCGGATATTCACTTCGATCGGCTTGAGCGCATCAAGGTGCACGTCGCGTTGCGGGAAGGCGATGGCGATTTTCGCTTCGCGCATCAGGACGTCGATGGCGTGCCGCAAGTCGCTTTCGATCTTGCGCGCCTGCATCATGGAGCGGATGTGAATCCAGAAGTGGATTTCAAACATCAGGGCATTGTCGCCAAAGTCGTTGAACAGCACGATCGGCTCCGGCTCGCGCAGCGTCTGAGGGCACTCGTCCACCGCCCGCCGCAGGATATGGGAGACGTCGAGCGTCGGAGATCCGTACGCCACGCCGACCTTGACGACCGTCCGCATGCGCGTATCGGAGAGCGTCCAATTGGTGACGCTGTCTTCCAGGAGCTTGCTGTTGGGCACGATGATCTCCAAGTTTGCCCCCGTCTTGATCCGCGTGCTGCGCGCTCCAATCTTTTCGACGGTTCCGCACATGCCGCCGATGTCGACGAGATCGCCGACCCGAATCGGCCGCTCGGCCAGCAAAATCAACCCACTGATGAAATTATTGAGAATATTCTGGCTGCCAAATCCGACACCAATGGCCACGGCCCCCCCGAGAAACGTGAAGACAGTGATCGGGATGTTGATCAGCTCCAGCGAGACAAAGGCGAAACACGTGACGAGAAGATAGAACGAGATCGACTGGATAGCCGTCGCCGCACCATGGTCGAAACCGATGCGAGGGAGCATCCGGCGGCCAATGAGTCGGCTGAGTCGCCGTGAGATGTAGAGGCCCAACATCATCAGAGCGATGCCCGCGACGACCTTGCGGATCGTGATCGGACGATCGTCGACCGACGTGATCTCGTAGTTCCAGGCCGTCCGCAGACTGCCGCGGAACATTCCCAGCCAGTCACCGGCATCGCCCGGCTTCAGCTCGCTGGAAAGCGTCGCAGTCAGCTTGGCGAGCATCCGCTCGATGGTTTCGACTTGTACCAGATTCGTGGCGTAAGCTTGCGACAGTTCGTGCATGCTGGCAATCTGGTATTCAATCCACTTGGCGGCCTGCGGAATGGTCCGCCGCATGATGCGCAGCTGTTTTTCCTTGCGCCAAGCTCCACCATCAGTGACTTGGACTCCTCCTCCAACACGTGACGGCTCGTCTCAATCCGCTGTACGTACAACTGCGCATCTTCCTGCCACTGCACCAGCTCTTCACGCGTGGCCGTGCCATTGAAGACCTTGTAGCGGATGTTCCACTCGAGCCTGGCCGCCACCAGATCGCGCAGCCGCTGTTGGATCATCTTCATCTGAATCTGACAATTCCGCTTGCTCAATTGCCAGCCAGACTGCATCTCGGCCTCCAGCTGTTTATCGAGGCTTTGATTCCGCTGTTGCTGTTCTTTCGCGGCGTCGAACGCCTGGGTCTCCAACTCCTTCAGGCGTGCCTGCAGCACTGGCAACTGGGCGCGAAGATCGCCCTCGAATTTATCCAGCTCGGCCAATATCGCCTGCAGATGTTCGTTCGTGAAAACCGTGTTGGCAGCGACCGCGGCAAGCTTCTCCTGCAGGTAAGTGGCCCGGCACTCACTGATCTGCCGCTCCAGTTCCTTGTTCGCGATCTCCGTCCGTCGCAACTGGACGATGTCCGCATACAGCTGGCTCTGCAGTTGCTCGAACTCCAGTTGCTTGGCGTAACGCTGGCGAACCTGTTCGTCCTGTGCAGCCTCCATCGATTCCCGTGTCTGGCGACGCTTCGTTTCCGCCTCCTTGTGCAAACGCTGCGTTGCCGGCTGGACGTCCTTGGCGGCCGACAATTCCATGCCGAGTGTCTCAATCCGAGTTTTCTCGGCGTCCAGCTGGTCCTGTACATCGTCCAACAGCAGAATGGAATAGGGTTTGGGCTCTTCCGGCCCCGCCAGACGAAATTCCTGCAACTGCGTTTGACATTGCTTCAACTCATTCTGGAGGTCATTCGTCCGCGCCAGCTCTTCACTTTGCTGTGCGCAGATGACCTCATAGTATTTCAATAAATCGAGCTCCGTTCGCACGACATTGGCGTCAGCGACTCGCGATGGATCTGATTCAGTGGCCGCCAGCGTCTGCTCCACGCTGTGTCGCCGCCGAGCCAATTCTTCCTGCTGCTCCTTGATCGATGCCGCCTTCGCTGCGGGCGGCTGCTGGGAAATTGCCTCGGGGGTCGTGATGGCCGTATCGCCGCCGGCTGCCGCCAGGCAACAGATGGGTGCCCCCAGCGTCGGGCCCAAACTGGAGGCCAGCCACCACGACACCATCACCATCCACCCGGGCACCGCAGCGTGATACCAGACGCGCTGAGTGGGGGCGCGATGAATGTGGGGACGACAGAAGGGTTCCAGGGAGCGACGACGAGCAAGGGCCGCCGCGGCCGGGCCCGCACGCTCACCGCCCGGTTCCTTCCGGACCGACCAAGTAAACAACATGATGTTGGTTTCCCATCCGTGGTTCCACAAATTCTCAGTCGCCCCCGTGCCACTGGGGTCGCGCACTGGCGTAGACTGCGGCACACGTCTCGACAGGCTGAATCGATGCACGCGATACTTTTTGCCGGCCCGCCCATTCCCTCCCTCAACCCAGCCAACCGCCAGGGAGAACTCGAGCGCGTCAGCGGCATTTGCGGGTGCACGCAGAGATTACCGTTGGTGGCTCGGAGCGGCAAGCACAGTTCTCCAGGGCTTGACCCACTGCTATAAACTGGGGGGCATGGGAAACACAGATGGGTATCTCGCCAGGAAATGCGCACCCGTGTTCGCGGTGCGGGGGGCTTGGTCAACGGGGACGAGCGTGAAATCAAAGGGCCCAGGATCGGCGGCAAGAGCGTGGCGACAAGCGGCTGTTACGGTGGATTTCTGCTGGATTGCCGGCCCCGTGGGGCAAGGAGCTGCTGCCGGCGGCGAATTGACATCTCGTGACACCTCGGTTAGAACCTCTCGATAGTGGGGATACCTCACTTACTGACAGGGGATAATGCTGCGATCGAATATCAGCTGAGTGCCTGATGACGGCCCCCCGGATGACAGTGCCGGCCTGTGCTCAATGCTGGCGTCAGCCCATTCAGCGGCGTGCAGCGAATTCGCTTGGCGTGCCAGCGGCAATGATTGCCGGGTGCTGAATCGTCGGGGAGTGGGCCGCGAGGGCGCAGGGCATGTCGTCGGGGGTTCTACCGAACAAACCTTCTTTCTAATGCGTGAGACCATACGATGATCTTTGGGAAAATGTGGCGGGCGCTCAAGGCGCAGGTCAACAAGTTGGCGAATTTCTTTTGGTCGGCCGATCCCATCGCCCAGATGCAGTACGAGTACGACACGGCGGTGAACGAACTGAAGTCGGGTCGGCAAGGACTCGAGCAGTATCGGGCCTTGGTCGAGCGAGTGAGCCGTCAGGCAGCGGCGGACAAGCGTCACGTCGACAACCTGGAGGCCAAAATCAAAGCGTACCTCAAGGCCGGCGATCGGGAAACGGCCGGGCGTTTTGCCGTCGAGCTGCAGAAGGCCAAAGACCAGTTGCAGGAGAACCAGAGCCAGCTGGACATGCACGAAAAGGCTTACGAAAACAACATCCGCAAGATCAAGCATGCCAGCAAGAAACTTTCCGACGTGCGCGACAAGATCGCTCAATACGATGCCGAATTGAAGATGAGCAAAGCGGAAGCGGAGATGGCGGAATTGGCCAAGAGCTTCGAGTTTGACGTGACGACCGATTTCGGACAGATTGAGCAGGTGATCAATGACAAGATCGGCCTGAACCGCGCAAAAGCGCGGGTGGCCGCGGACTTGTCCAGCGAGGGCATGGAGACGATCGAGCGCGAGGAGGCCATGGAATCGGCGCTGGCCGAAGACGCGCTACGGGAATTTGAAGTCGAACTGGGATTGGCGACGCCGGAAACGACCGGCGTGGAAGAAACCACGAAACAACTGGGGCCGCGCCACGGAGGAGATCGAGGAGAACTGACTGCACCGGGTGCGATCCGCGTCGAAACAGCCTGGTACGATCCTGGGCGCGAGGATCAGTGTCTGTGGTTTGAGGTTCCATTCATCACGCGAGAGACCGCATGTCTGCCGTGGAAGCTGCCAACGAAGATCCGAAATCCAGCCTGTCGGTTTCCGCTGCCGCGCGTGCGGAGATCCCCGACTGGTATCCTGCCTGGGCCAAGGAACTGGCCGCCCTGTACTACTCGGGCAGTGTATGTCTCTTCCTGCTGCACGGCAACGTCCACGATCTGATCGGCTACGAAGCGCGCAAGGGGCAGGCATTCTGCAGCCTGCCGGAGTTCCTTTCGCGACAGTTGTTCGGCTCGTGGGACGTCGTATTCTCGTACGATTTGGGACGCGGCCTGCGGCTGGAGGCGGGCGAGGACGCCCGGCGGCGTCAGGAGATGGTGGAGTACACCTCGGCCGTATTGGGGAATCTCAACACGTGGTCGCGCGACCCGGATCAAGTGCTCAACTCGCTGGAGCAGATGATCAGCCGGAATCTGATCCAGGAGAAACCGGACCAGCGCAAACGGATTGCATTCCTGTTCGAATACGCCCAATATCTGGTCCCGTCAGGCGGGATGAACATGCTGGGACGGGGCGAGGCATCCCGTTTGGTGCGGCTGATTTCGTGGGCGCAGAATCCGTACATTAAACGGGTCAACATGGCATTCTGCCTGATCGCCAACAAGCTGTCCGAGCTGAATGAGCGACTGGTGCAGAACCCGCACGTGGCGGCCCTCGAAGTCCCGTTGCCCGACGAACCGGCGCGGAAGGTCTTCATTCAGCACACCTGGAGCGAATCGGAGACCGCGAAGTCGCGCGTGGCCGCGGCAGGTGAGCTGACTACCGAGGCGATCGCGGGCATGTCCAGCGGACTGAATCTGGTCAATCTGAACGTCCTGCTGGCACGCGCCAAAGACTCGCAGCAGGGACCACAACTGAGCCAGTTCCAGTCGCTCAAGAAGAGCATGATTGAGCGGCAGTGTCAGGGCTTGGTGACGTTCGTGCAGCCCAAGCACACGCTCGACACCGTGGTCGGCCACGAGGCCGCGAAGCAGCGGTTGCGGCAAGATGCTCAGTGGATCAACAAAGGGCGGCTCGACACGGCGCCCATGGGCTATCTGATCTGTGGTCCCGTAGGGACCGGCAAGACGTTTCTGGCGGAGTGCTACGCCGGGTCGATTGGCATCCCGTGCGTGACGTTGGGCAACTTCCGCTCGAAGTACGTCGGCGAAACGGAAGGAAATCTGGAACAGGTCCTCAACGTGATGCGGAGCCTGGGACCGGTCGTCGTGATTATTGACGAGGCCGACGCGGCGTTGGGAAATCGCGAGGCGGAGGGGGATTCGGGAACCTCGGGCCGTGTGTTCTCCATGATCGCTCGGCAAATGGGCGATACCGACTATCGCGGGCGCATCATCTGGATGCTGCTGACCAGCCGTCCCGATCTGCTGCCCATCGACCTGAAACGGCAGGGACGCGCCGAAGTGCATATTCCCCTGTTCTATCCGCACGATGCGGCCGAAATGGCAAAGATGTTGCGCGTGATGGCAGCCAAGAACGGCATTGCACTGGCCTCGGATGCCGTCCCGAACCTGCCCGGCACGCGGGAACTCAGCGGCGCGGACCTGGAGAGCATCGTGTTGGGCGCGCAGCGCCGAGCCTTGTCCGACAATCGCGAGACGGTCTCGGCGGAAGATCTGCAGCAGGCCATCGACACCTTTATCCCGAGTGCCCAGGGTCTGGAGAAAGAAATGCAGGAACTGGTGGCCGTGCTGGAATGCACCGATCGCGAGTTCCTGCCGCCGGATTGGCAGGAGCGGATGCGGCAACCCGACGGCAGAACTCACTTGCAGGAACGACTGATGACCCTCCGCGAGATGATGGACAACTGAGCCGGATCGCGGCGTCACATGCGACACACAGATCAAGTTCGATTGTCGGAAACTGGGGAGAACGGAGAACGAACAACGGAATCGAGAATAGCCTGCCCGGTGGTGAGAAGCTGAATGCGGATCATGACAGAGCTGTGCCGGCAGCGGAGGTTTTTTTCACGAGTTTTGTTGTGCGAATTGGTGGGAGATTTCGAGACTCGGATTTCGAGTTTTGCACATGGGTGCACGGCGCGCGCATCCTACGAAATGAGACACTTACTGGCCCCTAACGAGGAGAGAAGATGGCTCGCAAAAGCTGGCTTGATGACCAGGCCCAGACGACTCTGATTGACGATTATGCGCGGAATCTCGGTACGTTCGTCGACGCCATGGCCGACGGCGTAGTCGATTCCAACGAAGTGGCGGCTCAGGAAAAACGCGTCGTGGCGCTGATGCAGGAAGTCGAGCCGCGACTGGACGACGCCACGCACGAACAGGTCACGAAGTTGCTTTGTGAATTGTCGGCCTTCAACGTGATGCAGGTGCTGCATTCGCTGTACGAAGCTCGACCGAAAACGCGATTTCAGGGTTGAACCGCGCGGGTCGACGTCGGCCGTAGCCGGCACCGCGGCCCGCGGATGTTTGCACCGTGAGATACCGCAATCAAGAATCCTTCGCTAATCAGGCATAACAGGGGAGTGTGGATTATGGCAGGTCAACCAAAACCGGCGTTCTATGTGGTGGCGGCACTGGTCGTCGTCGGACTGATCGCGTTTGCGCTGTACCGCAGCGACTTGATCGCCCCCAAGGCGGACAACCCCCAGCCGGGAGATCAGGCGATCGACCCCTCGCAGATCGCAGCGGGAAGCAATCAGGTCGAAGACGAATCGAATATCACCAATCCCACCACGGTGAAAGAGTACCAGTTTGTTCCCGGCACTCGACTTCCCGAAGTCAAGGGGACGGCGGGTTACCAACCGATGGAGCAGGACACGGTGCGTTTCGCCCTGAACGTATGGGCCGGTTGGGCACCGATCATCCACGCCAACCAGGGGTTCAAAGCCGATAAGGTCTGGAAGACGCCCGATGGAAAGGACTTCCGTGTGGAGCTGGTGTTGATCGACGACCCGATTCAGATGCAGGATGCCTACGCCAACGGGCAGGTCCATATCGGCTGGGGCACGCTCGATATGCTGCCGCTGTTCATGCAGCGGATCGTGAAAGAGGACGGCACGCCCATCGACAGCCGCGTCATGCCTCGTATTTACCAGCAAGTGGACTGGTCGTGTGGCGGCGACGGAATTGTCGTGCGCGAGAACATTCGCACGGTGGCCGACCTGCGAGGCAAGAAGATCACACTGGCCCAGAGCTCTCCCTCGCATTACTTTGCGCTCAACATGCTGGTGGCCGGGGGCGTGCAACCCGCGGAAGTCGACATGGTGTTCACACCCACCGCCTTTGAAGCGGCGGCGGCATTCAATGCCAATAAGGATCTCGCGGCCGCCGTATCGTGGGCTCCCGACATCTACAACCTGGAAAAAGTGCAGGGCAACCGGCTACTCGTCACCACCGCCACGGCCAACAAGCTGATCGCCGACGTCTGGTTCGCTCGCGCCGACTTCGCGCAAGACCATCCCGACATTCTGGAAGGACTGGTGCGCGGTATTTTCGACGCGATGGTCGAGTTAAAGGACGTTGCGGCCCAGCAAGCCGTCGCCAAACTGATGGGCGAGGGTTATGGGCTCCCGGCTTCCGAAGCCCAATCCATGCTGGCCGACGCTCATAGCACGAATTGGGCCGAGAACTATCAGTTCTTCCTGAACCAGAATAATCCCACGAATTTCGAACGAGTCTGGAATCAGGCCTACTATCTCTATCGCCGGATCGGCAAGATCACCCACCGGAACGTGTCGTTCGATCAGGTCATGGACTTCACGATCATCAAGAAGCTGGGCGGCGAAGAGAAATACGCTTCCCAGAAAGACGAGTACGCAACCCAGTTCACTCCCAAAGCCACGTCCGAGATCCGCGCCGAAGACGAAATCCTCACCAATACCGTGGTCATCCACTTCTATCCCAACAGTTGGGATCTGTACAAGAAAGTCACGGAGCAGGAAGGGGACAAGGACGTGGAGCGGTTGTACGATCCGAATGTCGATCTGATCCTGGAGGAAATTGCCAAGCTGGCCGGCCAGTTCGGCACTGCCCGGATCATCATCGAGGGGCACACGGACAACTCCATGAGTGGCCGCGCTCCAGAGAGTCTCGTGAAGGACCTATCGCTGAAACGCGCCAATGCCGTCAAGGAAGCCCTGGTCAATAAATTCAAGGACAGCCTCGACCCGAACCAATTCAACGTGGAAGGAATGGGATGGGGGCGACCGGCCGACAGCAACTACCCGCTGGATCACGCCAAGAACCGCCGGGTGGAGATCAAGATCTACCCGGCCGAAGCAGGCGGTTGAAGCGGTAGCCAACGGACCACGTGCCGACACGATAGAGAGACTTCCCGACCGCCATGGATCGAACCCCGAATAAAGCCGTGATCGCCGAGCAGAGCTCGCCTGCCGAGCGTCCGCTGGGTCGCAGTGGGCCGCGTTTGCGTCAGCCGATCGGCGCCCTGGCCACCGTCTCCTACGCCACCCTGGCCATCCTGCTGCTTTTCGGCATCTGGTGGTTCCTGACGTGGGGCGAGGCGGAGCAACGCGTCATCAACCCCACGGCGCTACCAGGTCCTGCTGAAACGTTCTCCAAATTCAAGTCACTCTGGTTTGACCGAGAGTTGACGCGAAATACGCTCGTCACCCTGAAACGGGTGACGATCGGCTTCGCCCTGGCCGTGGCTGTGGGTGTGCCGCTGGGCGTGCTGGCGGGGTGCTTCGCGCGCGTGCGTGCCTTCCTGGCTCCACTGGTGATCTTCGGCCGCAATATCCCGCTGGCGGCCTTGATCCCGCTGACCTTCTTCTTTTTCGGGATCGGCGAGTCGCAGAAGATCATGTTCATCTTCGTGGCGTGCGTCGCGTTCGTCATCGCTGATGTCACCGTCGCGATCAGTGACATCAGTTCACGCTACCTCGATACGGCCTACACGCTGGGAGCCAACTCCTGGCAGACCATTATCAAAGTCCTGGTCCCGCTCGCCATGCCTGCCGTCTTCGACTCGGCGCGCGTCCTCTTCGGCCTGGCGTTTGGCTATATCATGTTGGCGGAACTGGTGAAGTTCGGCACCGAAGCCGGAGGGTTGGGAAATCTGATCTTGATGTCGCAGCGTCAAGGTCCGCGTGAACATATCTACCTGATTATCCTGATTATTCCGATCGTGGCCTTGGTCATTGACCGCGGGCTGTTCTGGGTGCAACGTGAGCTGTTTCCATATCGATACGGCGGGACGGGCATCTTGAACAAGGCGTGGCGGGCAGGAGTCCACGCCTGGGATGATTTCAAGACCAGCATCCTCAAACCGAAGCCTCCCTTTGATCAGTTGACGGCGGCGGGCGGCGGCACTGCAACTGCCGGCCCGAAATCGACTTGAACGCCCGCATCCGATGCGACTGTGCTTTGGCAAGCTTCCCAACGCGTGCCGCGCAACCTTGAAAAGCTGTCATGGACCATACCGAATCCAACTCGCAACTCCAACCGCCCGGTGAACCGGTAAGTGCGACCAACGTGGGCATCGGCCAAGTGTTGGACCACGTTCGCACGCCGGCCGAAACCGCCCTGCCGCACGTCGTCGAGTTTCGTGGCGTCACCAAGACCTATAACGTCGGCGAACCCAACGCGTTCACCGCGATTCGCGATATCACGTTCGCTGTGGAAGACCTGTCCCACAACGGGGAGTTCATCTGCATTCTGGGACCGAGTGGTTGCGGCAAGAGTACCATTCTGCGGCTGATCGCGGGACTGGAACCGCAACACCCCCCCACCCACGGCCAGGTCCTGGTGTTGGGCCAGCAGGTCACCGGACCGGGTCCGGATCGCGGCATGGTGTTCCAGGACTATACGAGCTTCGATCATCGCACCGTGCTCGACAATATCACTTTCGGGCTGGAGTGTTTCCGCGTCCCGCGCCGTACGCGGGATGAACTGGGAAGGGAGTGGATCCGACGGGTCGGGTTGAACGTTGACGAAGATGCCGAGAAATATCCTCACGAGCTGTCGGGGGGCATGCGGCAGCGGGTGGCCATTGCCCGCACACTGATCCTCAAACCGAAAATCATCCTGATGGACGAACCGTTCGGTGCCCTCGACCCGGAAACACGCGTGAGTATGCAGGACCTGCTGGTGAAACTCTGGCGATCCGCCGAAGCCACCGTCTTCTTCGTCACGCACTCGATCGAAGAAGCGGTCTACCTGGGGGACCGCGTCTATGTACTCAGCGCGTCTCCCGGTACTCTGGTGCAGGAAGTCAAGGTCGCCCCCCCTGACCGCCCGGCCGCGCAAATGCAGCGGGAGCCGGAATTCCAGCAAACCGTCTTCTTCATCCGCGACTTGATCGCGCGGCTGGGAAAAAGGTAAGCTCTAGACAGATCCTGGCCCCGACGAAAGCCCAAGACAGTGGTCAAATACTTCCAAGCAGCCTTCCAAAACCGTTGGAACCTGCTGGCCTTGATGGCCGGTACGGGAGTTGCGTTGATTAGCGGGAGCTACGACGTGGTCCTCCCCTTGGTACTGGCCGCCGAGACGGCCTACCTGACATTCGTCGGTACCAATGCGAAGTTCCGCAACTACGTCGACCTGGCCGAACATCGGGAACAGCGTGAGAACCGTTCCCATCAGAATCAGCTCGCCCTGCGCAGCATGGTGCGCTCGCTGCCCCGCCAGCTGCTGGATCGCTACCAGCAATTGCAGGAGCAGTGCCAGGACCTGCGGACCATCGCCGCTGACCTGCAACAACCGGCACAGCCTGCCGTGGACCGGCCCCTCGAATCCTTCCAGTCCGAAAGCCTGGATCGACTCCTCTGGATCTACTTGCGACTGCTGTTCACCTACCATTCTCTGCAGAAATTCCTCGAACGGACTTCCATCCAACGCATCAACAGTGATATCCAGCGGATCAACAAGAGACTGTCCCAACTCGACCCCGAGGACACATCCCCCCACGTCCAGAAGATCCGCAGAACCCTGGAGGACAATCTGGCCACCAGCCAGGATCGTGTGCGCAATTACGAACGGGCTCGGGCAAATCATGAGTTTGTCGAACTCGAAATCGATCGGCTCGAAAATAAGATCAAGTCGTTGGCCGAAGTCGCCGTGAATCGGCAAGAACCCGACTATGTGTCGAGCCAAGTCGACCAGGTGGCCCAGAGTATGCTCGAGACGGAGAAGACAATGAACGACCTGCAGGTCTTCACCGGAATGGGCAACCTGGACGAACAGGTCCCCATGATGCTCGATACCATGACGCGCCGAAGTCGATGATCCGCTGAGCCTGTCGCCGATCGACTGGGGAAATCCCCCCATCGCTCGTCGCGCGTCGGCCAACCGCTGAGTTTGTGCGCCGTTGGTTCGATCTTTCCGGGATCGCGATTTTCTGTCGGCTGCTGGCGATAGACGGTGCACTGCGCGCACGGGTTGAATGCTGGTCGTCCGTTCTCCGTGAGAGGAGATGGGCGAGCGAGGGGGAGCTGCGCAAACGGAATGAATTCCGTTCTACGTAGGGGGTCAACGTCGGACAGGTTCCAGGTTCATGTGCACTCGCTGTTGCCGGTCCGTGTCGAGCACGGGATATCGGTCCCTCGTTCGCAGCGCAGCGAAGCCGTTGGCCGTCACCTGAGCGTCCAACGCGTAGGCGCGATCCGGCTGGATCTGGTCCGGGTCATACTCCAGTTCAAAGGGGAGCGGAAACGGTCCCAGATCGTGGTACGTCCGCTGGGCAATCTCCCTGGGCGGCAACCGGCGGTCGGTCACGTCCAATAGCCGCACTGTCAGAACCGCGCCGCGAGCCAACTGCGTGGTCCGGCTCGCGCTGACCGTGCCGATAAGCGGAGCCACCCGCAGCGGCTCACGCTGCCGCTCGGCAGGCTCCAACCGCACCGGGATGACTGTCAATTGGCCGTTGCGGCGGTTCTGGACGAGCAATAGCACGTTACCGACTCGATCGGCGCGCAGGTCCAGTTCGCGATCCAATCGATAGAGTCGCCCGCCGACGCGTCCCACCTGATAGCCGTTGACCGTGACGATCACGTCGCGGGTCTCCAATCCAGCGCGCCGAGCCGGCGATTGGCGCGCAACGCTCGTCACCTCGGCTCCGATGTCCGTGTATTCAACTTCCACCCCCAGATACCAGCGCCCGTCCCGACCGCCGTGCCCCGGGCGCGGCGGCGCCAACCTGGGATTCACGCTCCGCAGGTCACGCTCCTCCATTTCGCGAGCGTCTGGATCGTCGTCCCGATCACGTTCCCGGTCGCGGTCCTGTGCCGTGGCACTCCAAGACAAACCGACAACTACCGCGATGGCCAAGCTTGACCGATAGAATTTGGCTGACAGCATGACTGACCCTCCATATCTCCGACCCACCAGATAGACAATTCCAGCCGGAGCGTTGTACGTGTCTCATGCGGCAATACTCACCCCCGAGAAACGGGCGAACCACGTTCGCGGCGCGGGAACAACGCTCCCTGATTGGATTGTTGCCGAATCGTGATGAGGAGGGAAGGTGATTTGCCAGCGAAGATTGGACCGGCAGAGGGACAAGGCGAATCGTGCCTCGTCGAGGGAGCTGCCGCGATAACGCGGCCGATCCGGGCCGTGAATCCGGTTACAAGGGGCAATGACCAGCGACCGGCCGCAGCGAAATCCGCTGAATTCAGAACACCGTGTAGTGCAGCACAGCATAGAAATGTACGACACTCGCCGCCAGGACGAATCCGTGCCAGGCCGTGTGGAAGAACGGCACTCGCTGGTCCAACGTCAGGAACAAGGCGCCGGCCGTGTACAAGCAGCCGCCGACAAACATCCAAATCAGGCAATCGACGGGCATGAGGTAAAACATGGCCACCGCCGGCAACCAGCCCAACAGAATATAGTTGATCACCGCCACTGCCTCGACGCGATGTTTCAACAATGCCTTGGAGACAAATCCAAACAGAGCCAACGCCCAGACGATGGCAAAGATCAGCCATTTCCGCTCGGCCGGCATATACCCGAAAATGAAGGGGGTGTATGTGCCGGCAATCAGGCAGTAAATCACCGCCTGATCGAGCACCCGGAACAAGTGCTTCCGCCGCGGCTCCTGGATCGCATGAGAGAGGGTCGAAGCCACATACACGGCGATCAGCGAAAGACCATAGAGCACCGTGGCGAGGAACTGCGGTATCGTACTCCCCTGCCGCCATGAAATCGCTAACAGGGCAATCGTGCCAGTGATGCTCAGCACCATGCCAATTCCGTGAGTCACCGTATTGGCGAACTCCTCCGCATTGGACTGCCTCGGAAATTCGTATTCACACGTTTCGCTGTAGGAAGCCATCAGTAACCTTCATTCATTAATCTATTCCGCCCATCCGGCTCGAAAGGGCGGGTGACTGCCTTTACAACCGCAGGCGTTGCCTGGCCTGGTCCGGCGGCCGTGGTCCCGCGAGCAGACCACACCTCCGACTGACTGGCAGCCCTCCATGGCGCACTTCACTCATTGATGTTGCCCCCTGCCCCGCAGGCAAGCTGCAGTGCATACAAGGGCATCGAGTTGCGGCCCACGTTGGATGGGCAGGCCGATGCCTTGGGGAACTGGTTCCCCTAGAGTATCGGCTGAGTTCTACCGCCGGTTTCAATCTCGCTGAAAACCGCAACCGACTTGCCGACGGTAAAAGAGCCTTCCCAATTAGCCGTACAGGATAACCTATTTTTCGCAGCCCTCCCAGAGTCGATCCACCGAAGGTGGCAGGTCGGTACCGATGCCGCTCTGCCGCACAGTCGATTCACGGCAAACAGGACACCACTGGCCACGATACAGCCGAGTCGTAGCGGTATTCACCAGTACTCCCTGTCGCACAACCCGTCACGGCAAATCACTCAGGGCCCTCCGCTGGCGGATACAAGCCACCAACAAGAGCGAGACAACCGCGCTGCCCGGTTCCATCGCAAGACGCTGTGTACGAATAGAGTGCCCAAGCAACACGGCAATTGGCAGGGGATGGCACTAACAGCACATGGAAACGTACGTAAACACTTAATGGAAAACAACTAACGACCAACACGAAAACACCAGTTACATACTGACCTTTACCGTCACCCCAAACACGACTCCCAGCCGGTGTGTGGTCAACAAAGGGGGGGAAAAGGCTAGTCATCTGTGCCGATTTTGTCAATTGCAGCGTCACGACGGTCCATGGACAAATGGATACGCGCGGGCAACGAGTGTCCCACCCACAGGGTGGCGTCATTCAATTGGTCGGCTCTCAACAGGGGATCGTCCCTTGTCACGGCTACAGCCGACGGGATTCTGGCCTATAATGCTGAGCGTTCTGGGAGTCTGGTGAGCCTCAAGAGAGACGACGCAAGCATGCTGGTACCCTGGTTGCTCGCCCCACACACAACGTTGCAGGTTTACGTCCTGCTGTTGGTGTTTGCGAGCCCCATATGTTTCGCCCTGTACGGGTTGGACAAGCGGCGGGCCATCCGTCAGCAGCCGCGGATCTCGGAACGGACGCTCCAAGTTGCCGCCTTCGTGGGTGGTTGGCCGGGGGCCTGGTTGGGACAATGGATTTTTCACCACAAGACCGAAAAGGTCTTGTTTCGTTTATTGTTCTGGTTGATCGTGGCGGTTCACATGGGCTTTATCGGATTGGTGCTGTTTGGCTTGGCGTTTCGTTAGTGATCGTTCACTTCTCGGTCAGCGCCACGACTGGGGGGGTGAATCTCGGCCGAGCCGTGTGGGGTGGGGGCAGCAACACGTTTGCCTGAGTAGTGGTGTACGGGGTCGAGGTGGTACCGATGGCGCTTAAGGCAATGATTCACGACGTGGGACGCGGTGTCGTGACGAAAGGGACGAACTGACGCATCATGAAGCGTGACAGCCTGCATGACGGACGCCGTGACGGACTCAGGCCGCTGGAGAGCCTGGACGTGAGTCAGGTGCACAGTTTTGCCGACCTGATGCGTGCCATGTCGAAGACGGCGTTCGGTGGTCGTCAATTGGGTGAGGCATTTGAGATTGTCTTGGAGATGGTTCGGGACCAGCAGTGCCAGGTCATTCTGACGGTTTCGGGCGCGATGACTGTTGCCAAGCAGGGGAGGTTGATCTGTGACATGATTGACCACGGTCTGGTGCAGGCAGTGGTGGCCACGGGGGCGTTGATCGCGCACGGTTTGACAGAATCGATTGGACTGACCCATTACAGCTACGATCCGTCCGTGGCGGATCAGGTATTGTATGAGCGGGGCTACAACCGCGTGTACGACACCTTGGAAATGGAGTCGAACTTAAATCATGTCGAAAAGTTGGTGCGGGGCGTGTTGGCTGGCGAGCAACCGCCTGACGGGGTCTGGTCATCGGCCCGGCTATGTCACGCTTTGGGACATGAGTTATCGCTGCGCGGCGAGGGGCCCGGCATTCTCCGCAGCGCCTATGAGCACGGCATACCGGTATTCGTGCCGGCCTTGACCGACAGTGAGGTGGGGTTGGACATTGCCACCTGGGCAACCTCGCAGTACTTGGCCACATTGTCGACGCATGAGCCATGCGAACTGGACGCGGAACAGGTCTTCAGCTGCGTACCCAGCTTCAATCCATTTATTGACTTGCAGCAGTACGCCCGCCTGGTTTCGGGGTCCCCGAGCCTGGGGATCTTCACCGTGGGCGGCGGCGTACCTCGCAACTGGGCCCAACAGGTTGGGCCGTACTATGATATCGCCAATGCGCGGCTGGGCAGCCAGTTGCCTGTCCCTCGCTTCCGCTACGGAGTCCGTCTCTGCCCCGAGCCGGTGCACTGGGGTGGCTTGTCGGGCTGCACCTACTCGGAAGGCGTCAGTTGGGGAAAATTTCTCCCGCGCAGCGAAGGTGGCAGATTCGCTGAAGTGTATGCGGATGCGACACTGGTCTGGCCCTTGCTCATCAAAGCCGTGTTGGAAGAACTCGGACAGCCCTAGGGGACCTTGATCAGTGTCACCTGGTTGCCGGTCTTGTTGTAGATCACCTCGTCCATCAAGGCACACATGAGCATTGTTCCTCGATTCTCTCCGCGTTCAAAGCATTTCGAAGCGGGACTCAGTACCGCGTCCCGGTCGAAACCAGGTCCGTCGTCTCGGACCACAAACCGTGCCGTGTGGGATGTAATGTGCACATCCACCGTGATTTTTCGGTCTTTCAGCTGCTGATGCCCCATCCGTTCGCTCAGTAACTGCTCGACGGCAATCTGCGATCCTTCGGCGCGGACCCGCGTCATTTCCTGAGCCGAGATCTCCAGATTGCCGTGATAGAGGGCGTTGAGCAGCGCCTCCTCCAACGCTATTCCGATCCGGATCTGCTCCATGGCATCCCCTGTCCCGATGGCGGCCAGGTTGTGCTGGATCAGATCGACCATGGGACGAATGCGAGCTGGATTGTTGTCCAGGTAGAATGTGCAGTCAACTTGTGCTGGACACTCTCGCAGTCGATTCCGAACGCGATAGACATGCCTCCGCGCAAGCACGCGATCCACCGTCTCCAACAACTTCTCGGCCTGGCGCGCCTTGGGAACATAGCTGGCCGCCCCACGTTCCAAGGCCTCGAACGCAATTGTTTCGTTGCCATGTGCGGTCAGCAAGATGATCGGTACGAGGGGATAGCTTCTGCGAACCTCCGCCACCAGCTCCAAACCATCCATCTCGGGCATGACGAGATCCGAAATGACCAGGTCCGGCATCGATTCCCGCATGTGCGCCAGCGCCGATTGCCCCGAGTCTGCGTACTCTACTCGATAATCCCCTTTGCGAGTCAGCAGTCCACCGACCAGACAACGATCGACTTCCGAGTCATCCACGACGAGAATCTCCACGGAGTTCTCGCACACAAAATTGATGGCGTCGTCGCGGGATCGAAAGACGGGCCACAAGGCATCCAGTGCCATCATCGAAAGAACTTCCTGCTCGTTGGGCGACACGCCACAGAAGGCCATCCGGCCCCGGTTCTCGCGAACGCGACGATAGACCTTCAGAAACATGTAAATCGCATCGGATCCGAAGAACTCCGTGCGACAGAAATCGATGACCACATTCCGAGCTCGCTGCTGCTCGAGGAGACGTGAAATTCCCTCCACATCAACAGTGAATAGCTCGCTGTCCAACTCACCGAGATTCCGTACCGGTGTGACAACGATCGTGTCCTGCTCCAGTTCGATTCTACATTGGTTCGTAGGTTGCATGGTGCGTACCTCCGTCCGTTCGGCATGCAGGTCAGCGCGTCAGGCAACATACTCAAGTCACTGTCGCCCTGCGAAGAGAAACACTGCCAGGCGCGAAACCAATTGAACTCGCATCGTGGCAGAACCAGATCGCCGGCCTGCCGCTCCTGTTTTTCGTCGTAAACAATGGAAGAAAACCTGATGCCTGGAAACGCCCGGCGGGTGGCTCTCGACGTCCTCGAGCCAGCGAAGACCCGCGATGGCGGCGAACACTCCCCTCGCTCCATCTCGATTGCGACAACTCCGCTCACCACACTGGGGGTCGCCATTCGCAAAACCTATGCAGGACCGATTCACACCAACGTCACCGCAACGATCCAGCCCAATATCGATTCTTGTGAATTCCACTCGTCAGTCAATGAAATCAACTCTTCAGAGGGGACCATTCGCGGGAAATACCGAGAGTTCACGAGTTCTTCAGCGAAGCGGATCCAAAACACCGCAGGACACCCTGGCACCCACGTTTCTTAATTGCCCTTGTGACATGACTACGAGGCAAACGGAGCGAACACGCGGCGGGCATATTCACAACTCGCTCGATGGGCCTCGACCGCATTCATGGTCCGCGCCGTCCCTGGCTCCACCGCCTGTTCCAGCACCAGGTGGGGCGTCACACCAGCAGCCGTGACCGCAGCGACGAGTCAGTGTCAGGATGAACCTCAAAGCTGATGAAATGCACTTTCTTCCGAGAGCCGGAGCCGACGACTTCCCTATTGGAGCCCCTTCCCGGCAGGCGAAACAAGCGCCCGTGCCGATTTTTTCCGTCGGCCGACAAGCTGAACAGCTAGCGTCATAATGGGCACCTTACGCTGAGATTTCCGCCACAAATCGAGTCCGCCACGAAATACCGGCAAGATTCTTGCGACATGACTAATCGTCACAATCGCTAGATCCCGAAGAATAGGAGTGACAGGGGAAACGCCATGCCGGGATCTGGCTGGTCCGGTGGAGACACTCTCGATCCCCTGGGGATCGCCGGGGTGCTATCGCCGGCCTGCTATCACGGGACTCGGAGCGAATGTTGGGCATTGAGCAGTAGGGATCCGCGGCGATCATCACCGGTTACGTGACGCGCTGCAAACGGGGCTGGGGGGAAGAGGCACATGTCAGTACGAAATATCGCGTTCTTCCAGCTGTTGCTTTGCGGCCTTCTGGCACTGGCAGGCTGCAAAACTCCTCACTGGTTTGGGTTCGCGGACAAGACCGCCGCTGCGCCCGAAACGCAGCTCGCTGCGACCCAGGCCGAGCCATTGTCGAGTCCAACGCCGGCGGCATCTGAAGAGCCCGAAATGTCTCCGATCCAGAAATCGTGGCGGGCAGCCAGCGGTTGGTTAACGCGGCGGCCGGCGGCCGCAGCATCAGCCGACGAGCGGTTGGCGCACGACCGTTCGCTGGAGCGGCAATTATCAAACCAGGCTATTCAACCTCGAGGCCTGCCCTACTCGAATACCCCCGGTTACCCCACCAATCA
Source organism: uncultured Planctomycetota bacterium (assembly GCA_963802295.1). GTDB lineage: Bacteria > Planctomycetota > Planctomycetia > Pirellulales > Pirellulaceae > JAJRVM01. The sequence goes on from CAWDIM010000029.1 coordinate 1,517,575, forward strand.
TGCCTCGGCCGGCAATCGGTCGGCGGCTTCCCCGGCTGATGAGACTCTGCTGCGGAGCACTCCGTCGTTGGTGCGGCGGTCCAGACGCCCGCCACCCGATCCGGCTCCCAAGCTGCAGCAAGACCCGCTGCTGGCCAGCGCTGCCATTCCCCACAACCCGCCGCAGGACCCACCTGCGCGGACGTCCGTCGATCCATCGCCTGACGGGATCGTGTACCGGGCGATTCAAACAGCAAGTCACGCGTGGCGCACACTCCCACCGCCGACTTCGATGCTCGTAACGGGCAGCACGGTCGATGCTCGCGACTCGGCCACGGCCGCGTCGGCCAATGAAGGGCTCAAATTCTCCGCGCCGAATCTGGAGAAAATCCGAAATTCCTCAGACATGGTCGCGTCAACATTCTCCCAGACTCCGTCATCACCTGAGCAAAACAGCGCGACCAGCGATACGGTTCCATCAAACGGCGCGCGACCGGATCGAGCGGATACGATGCCCCGCCGTGAGGACCTGCTGGCCAATCAAGCGCAACCACCGCAAACGTCGCCGGCGAACAAGGGGACGACGGACGGTTCGAGTGTCCCATCAACACGCGGCAAGCCGTCGTCCGCCGCAGTGACCGCCACAGAGTGGATTGCGAAGAAATCGGAGCCGGCGTTGGCAAAGCCGGTGGCCGCCACAACTCCCTCCGCGTCTCCGCCAGCGGATAGCGCCCGTCCCGACAACTCCCGCAGTGTCGTGGCCGACACCTTCGCCATCAACATGTTCAGTACGCCGCAACGCTCCGCATCATCTGCGGGGCAGCCTGTCGATACGCCCAAATCCGGTGACGAGTCGAAGCAGCTCGCAGCCGTGTTTCCAATGCCAGCCACCGACAGTGCGCTGCCATCTCAGGCGGTCGCCGGTCCGCCAAACGCCGGCGGCAATGCGGGTGAGCCACCAGCGGGCCCGATCAGTCATCAGCCGCTGCAGACCGCCTCGACATCGCCACAGGCCACACCGACCAAAGTGTCGACCGACAGGTCTCCGGGCGTGACAGGTCCGCAGGCCAACCGCGTGGCCACGACCCCCATGCTACCCGCCGCAAAAACTCCAGCCGCGGAATCGCCAGACGCTCTGGCGGCTCGCGATACTCTACTACCCACACCACTGCCGATTGCCTCGCCACCGCGAAGCGATGCGTCCCACGCTCAGCAAGGAATGTCACCGGGACAGATTTCGCTCGCCCGCAAGCCATCGAGCGCAACACCAACCTTCTCGCCCGAAGTACAACGGACCGCCCAGAGCCGACCGGTGGAGGCCATTGCCCCCTTAGTCGACGCGGATACTTATCGGCAGCAACTGGCCCACCATCAGCTGGCCCCCCATCAACGTGGTTGGTCAACAGCACAAGCCGGAACCTCTGAATCCGACGATCCGCCGGCCACTGGCGGAAACTGGTTGGCCGCCTATCATCGACTGGTGGGAAGCGGTGCCAAACGCCAGTCGCTCTCTCCCGGACCCGTTGCGGAAACAAGGCCGGGTGCGACAAGACGCAGCTTGAGTTCGGACGACTCACCCTAGCGTCGGCTCTTGCCCGCCAAAGAAACACGTGTCAGATAACGCGACCTCCGAACGAATTCACAATCCGTACTCTCACGCTCCAGACCGCCCGGCACGAGCCAGCGTCTGACATCGCCGACCGACGCCGAATCGCCAGCCTCGGTCATTGAAGTCTCTGGCATTTCGATGCTGCCGGGCCTGCGGCGCTTCGAAATTCGCCTTGGCAGCTGGCAGTGCAGCCCGACCAGTGGCTGCCACAGGGAACTCTGCGGGGCCGCTGAGCGTTCAACGGCTGTCGTCACTCTTCCAGCACGCGGCGATAGAGTTCGACGTGTCGGTCGACCATTTGCTCGACCGAGAAATGCGCCCGCATGCGCGCTCTTCCGGCTTGCCCCAGCGACTCAGCCAGCTGCGGGTCGTCGAGCAACCGGTCCGTGACGCGTGACAAGGTAGCTCGATCACCCACGGGAAAGAGAAACCCCGTCTGCTGGTCCACGACAAGATCCCGGTTACCCGGTATATCGCTGGCCACCACCGGCACTCCGGCATTCATGGCTTCCATGACGGCATTCGACTGCCCTTCATAGGAGCTTCCAATCCAGAAGCAACTCAGGTGCGGCAACAGATCGAGCACGTCGGCGCGATGCCCCAGGAAATGCACTCGATCGGCGATGCCCAGGCTGTCGCGCCACCGCAACAACTGCATCCGCTGGGGACCTTCCCCGATAATCAGCAGGTGCGAGTCGGGGCGGACGACCTTGAGCAATTCCGCGGACCAGATGAGATCCTTATAGCCCTTCTGCGGCCAGAGGCGGCCGACGGCGCCGATCAGTTTCGCATTGTCAGGCAGTTTGAGTTCCGCCAGCACTTCCGCTCGGCTCCGTGCCGGCGGCGAAGTCGCAGCATCGATCCCGTTGGGAATCACCTGAAACTTGTCGGCGGGAATGCCGTGGCCCGCGTAAAAATCCACGACACCGCTGCTGTTCGTGACAATCCTGTCGGTACGACGAGCCAGGTATCGATCCACCGCCAACTCGTGCCACACCTTCCACCGGTCGACACAACGTTCACCTGCCAGCACATGCGGCACGCCGGCTTGAAAAGCCGCTTGACGCCCATAGCAGTTGGCGGCAAAGATCCACGTGTGGACGAGAGCAGGCCGGAAATATCGCAACAACCGCACCAGTTTTCGATAAGCAAGCGGGTCGATCTTCCAGCGTTTTCCCAGGTAATGCACGGGAATCCCCGCATCCTCCAGCAGTTTCGACCATGGCCCGGGTCGCGTCAGCACGCAGACATGCACGTCGAACTCGTCGCGTGGCAGTCGCGTGGCAAGAAGCGCCAGTTGCTTTTCGGCGCCGCTTTGAACCAGCGTCGGAATGACGTGCATGATGCGATGAGTCATGAAACCACTCTCGGTGGTGAGTTCATCAGGTTCTGGAATAAACGGTGATGGTGCCGCGCCATTTCGGCGAGCGAGTGATGACGCCGGACATAATCGCGTGCCGACACGGCCAAGCCTGCCGCCTGCTGAGGATTGGCAAACATCTGCACAATCGCCTCCGCCAACGCTCCCGGCTCTCCCTCCCAAACCACTCGCCCGGTCACACCATCCGCGATCAGATTGTCGTGATCGGGACTAGCGGTGACAAGGACCGGCACGCCCTCTGCCATAGCCTCCAATATCGCGCGCGATGGCCCGGCACTTCCCGACGACGCGATCACCACATTACTGGCCCGTATCACGTCTTCGTGGCAGTCAAATGTGCCGGGCATCAACACGTGGCCATGCAAGTCCGCATCGCGAATGCGACGATACAGCCGCTCGCGTTCGGCACCATCACCGATGAGCCAGAGCCTGGCGTGCGGCCAGTCTCGCGCCACCCTGCGCCAAGCGGCAATCAAATCTGCCAGCTGGCCGGCTCCCCGCCAGGGACTGATGAAGGATGCCACGGGCATGTTGAACCCGACCCGCAAATCTTCGTTCACCGCGGCCAGCGCCGCACGAGCCGCCATGCGCTGCTCCAGAGTGCATATCTCGGCAGCCGCGACACCGTCGGGGATCAGATGAACCCGGCCAGGGTCAAAGCCAGCCGACAGCAACTCCGCCTCGACACCCTTACCGGCCGCCACAATGGCCCTGGCTCCCTGACAGCGGCGCAAGATGCGCGAGGCGAGACGTCCGGTTCTGGGTGACCGCGTTGCCGCCAGCGGCTCGTCCGCCTCGGCCCGCAAGACTACCGGCACTTCGGTCGCCTCCAAGGCTCCCAGCACCGCGTGCGCGTCGTGCGACAAGTGCGACACACATACGAGATCGATGTCCGGGCGATTACGCCGCAGCCAACGTGACAACGCGATCATGTAACGCATGGTGCCCCCGCCTAACCGCGGCGGGAGCGGCAGACGATGGACAGGCATCTCACGAAACACCACGTCCACCGGCCATCGCGCATCGAACCGCGCAGTGATGATCGACGGCACGTCCCCCTGCTCCAGCAGCTCACGGGCGAGGTTTGCCACCGTCTGCTCAGCGTGTCCTGTCAGCGGCCAGAAACGGTGCGTCACAATCGCCACGCGAATGCCGTTCATGCCCCCTCACCCAACATATCATCCGGCTCCAAAGCGGCGACAAACGACAGATTTCGGTACGCGTCCCGGTAGTCCAGTCCGTAACCGACTACGAACTTGTCAGGGATCTCGAAACAGATGAAATCAGGCTCCAGCACCACCTCCTGGCACCCCTTCTTGCGCAACAAGACGGCACTGCGCACCGATCGCGGCCCCAACTGCCGCGTCAGTTGCATGACCTGCTGGAGCGTGTGGCCGGAATCCAGAATGTCATCCACCAACAGCACATCGCGACCTTGAATGTCCGGCATCAGATCCGCGTTAATGCTCAACGTGCCACGCTCCGCTGCCTCATAGCTTCTCGCCTGGACCACCCCCACGCGCAGCGGCATCTCCAGCAGTCGTATCAGGTCCGCCAGCAAGACGATGCTGCCCGTCAAGACCCCGACAATCGTCAGTGGAGAGCGCCCGTAACATTGACCGATTTCGGCAGCCAATTCCCGCACGCCCTGCTGCAACTGCTGCTTGCTCAATAGTTCTTTCAACTGTCGCCGATCCCGTGCTTGTCCAGCTCCCCACCCGGCAGCCGGCAGCCGCCGGACACCGCTGAGCAGGGATGCACCAGTGTTCACGATTCGAATGACCACGTGAGAACCCGAAGCCGACCGTCAATCGGCTACGGGCGGCAGCCTGCACCACCAATTGGTGGTGGCTGCCGATCGAGTTAAGATGCCATTCTAGGGAGCCAGGTGACTCACGTGCAACCGGCAGGCGGGAACGTCACGCAGAGGAGTACAACCGAGATGGCGGGCGACAGCGGGACTTGGGTGGAGCAGATCGTGGACGGTCACCGCTGCGAGATTTTTGAACCTCCACAACGCCACGCGGACGGTTTTGTGCTGATCTACCTGCACGGCATCCCCGAGGCCAGCCTGCAGACCCAACGTCCGTTCGTCGATCGGTTCGCGCAATACGGTCTGCCGGTTATCGCTCCTGGCGCCGGTCCCACCTGGTGGACCAATCGCATGTGCCCGGAATTCGACCGGCACATGACCGCAGAACAGTTTGTGTGCCAGCGGGTCGTCGATTTTATCCGCCAACGGTGGGGCACGTCCCCGCCTCGAATCGGCCTGTTCGGTACTGGCATGGGAGCGCAGGGGGCCCTGCGGATGTCCTACAAGTATCCCCAACTGTTTCCCGTGGTCGCGGCCCTGTCGCCAGCCATCGATTTTCAGATTCGCTACCAGGAAGGGGACGAAATCGTCCGCGCCATGTACGCGGATGCGGAAGCCGTGCGCCAGGATACCGCCACGCTCTATGTCCATCCGCTCAACTGGCCGCGATTCCAGTTCTTCTGTTGCGATCCCGAGGATCGTCCGTGGATCGACAGTGCCGAACGATTGCAGATGAAATTGCGGTCGCTGGGTATCCCTCACCAGTGCGACCTGGAAACCGCAGCGGGCGGCCATGATTTCGCTTACTTCAACCACATGGCCCAGCGGACGATCACGTTTCTGCTCGAGGGCCTCTCGGTCCTCGCCCGCAGCCAGCAAGCGGATACAGCCGAGTAACCTCTCGCCCCCCCCTACCTCTTACTCTTACTCTTACTCTTACTCGTACTCCCAACGCGGCCTGTGGCCGCAACCAAAACGGGAAATCCGAAATCCCAATATCGAAATCCCAAACAAATTCGAAATCCAAAATTCGAAATCCAAAACCTCCGCTGCCGGCAAAACGGCCGCGGGCGGGCCCCCAGCAGCTTCTCACCAGCAGTATGCCATGCTGTCCTCCGTTTTCCCTTCTTCCCTTCTTCCCTTTCTCCCTATTCTCCCTGATTTCCGTGCTGCGAATTTCGGATTGGTTTCCAAACATGCGTGCACCGTGCGCATGTTTAAAATCCGAAATCCGAAGCAGCAAATCCCAAACAAATTCGAATGACAGAAATACGAATGACAAAAACGGGCCAGGACGGAGGAAGGAACCACCCATAGCATTCCCGGTGGTGGGAATCTGTTTGTGCCCATGACTGTGGTTTTGTCGGCAGCGAAGGTTTTCATCTGGGGATTTCGAATTTGTTTGAGATTTCGAATTTAGGATTTCGGATTTCCGGTGGGTTGCGGCCGGTGGCCGCGTTGGGAGTACGAGTAAGAGTAAGAGTACGAGTACGAGTAAGAGGTAGGAGGGGCAAGCGGACGAGTTTGGTTTTGCGACGGGGAAGCGGCCAGGTCACCGCAGGCGGGCACTGGGCAAGGTGGGAGAACCGATCTGGTTATAATCGAGCTGTTTGGCGCCGAACACCTTGACATCGCCGGTCGTGACCCAGTACATGATCTTCTGAGCCATGAATTCGGCCTGTTTCTCGCCGACGCGACTGCGCTGTTGCAGGGAAGCGAAGTTGCGTCCGGTCCCCTCGAGTACCAGCAGATCCTTGGCTTGGGCATAAGAAAGCCGATCGGCTTTGGTCACGAAAGTATCGCCTTCCACCACCGTGTCTCCCGTGGCGGACATTTCCATAGCGCGTTGAGCCCCTTCTCCGGTCTCGGCCACGAACAGCCGGCGACAGGTCATCACCATGCACTGCGGTCCTAATCCCCCCGGACGATCCGGCTCGATCGTCTCGTCCCATGACGCGACGGGCCCGTAGACCGTGCGCACGAAATGCACGAACTCACCTTCCCGCAGGTCTAGGTTCCCCTGGATTTCATTCTCGTAGTCGATGCGCACATAGACGAGTTTCTGTGGACCCTGCGGATTGGCCTGGGGTGCGGCGGCGGCCCCTGACGGCGGGGCGCCGCGGCGGTTGCCGAGCGAGCCCTTATCCACTCTGGTAGTAGTAATCCAGCCGGGCCCCAGCGCCGCGAACTTGCCTGTGCGGCGATCCAGATTCAAATCACGGGTCTTCATGCGATCTTGGGACGTGACAATGTCCTGGGCGTTGAACGTCTGATTCTGTGTGAACACGTCTCCGAGAAAACGCAGTTCCGTGACATCGATTCCGTCGGTTTCCTTGGTTCTGTCGAACGCCACGTAGCGATTCAACGTCGCATGCAACTGGTCACCGATGGACTGCAGATGCAGTCGTTCACCAGCCTTGGATGTATAGATCCCGCGGACTTCCACCTGTTTCAGGAAGCGGACCAACTGCCCGTCGAAATCCATACCTCCCTGCCAACTGAGCCAGATCGGCGAGTTCGACGTCAGCCGATGATTGCCGGGCGTCGGTGCGGTATCCTGCTTGATTCGGGCCGGCAGTGTCATGCGACCGGGGCCCTCGGCCCACATACGATTCTCACGTTGCGACACGTGCAGGTCGGAACCTTCCAGCAGCATTCCTTGCACGTGGACCCGCGCCGGCTCGCCACGCACGTCCACGGTGGACCGCTCGAGCGCATCGGTGCGCAGTTGAAGCATCTCGCCGGAGACGAGCAGCGGTACCGTTTCCGCCGGCAGCAGTGAGACCTGTGCCAAGCGGACCTGGCCCAGCACGGTGGCTTCGCTCACCGTGGGGCGAGGTTGGATCATCAGCAAGCGCAACCGGACGTAGTTGCCCGAGAGTTCCATCCTCTTGGCTTGGCCAATCGGTGACGGCTTGTTGGCAGCCGGGTCAGGTGGCGCAGCGGCGTCATCGACAGCCGGTGGCGGGGGAGCGAGTTCTTGGGATGTTTCGGTCGGGTGATCGAACCAGATCTCCAGTCGCGGAGTGTTGCCGCGGAATTGCGGCGAGTCGGCCTGCACGTTCCCTTCCGCCAGCATCTTGATGGGGCGCACTTCCACGCGGGTCTGGGGCGGCGGTGAGGACGTGGTCGCCGGGTCCCCGGCGGCCGGCGGCCGAGCACCAGCCGCGTCACTTGCGATCGCCGGCCCCACGGTCGTAGCCGCGGCGGGATCGGCACCGGCGACTGTCGGACCAACCAGCTCGATATGGGTCGAATCGGTGATGATGGAGACGGGTTTGATGAGGGGGGGCTTGGCGGATGCTGAGCCGGACACTTCGGCCAGCCACACGTACAGCTTGTCGGCCGAGAACCGTCCCATTTCATTCCAGCGAATCGTGGCCCCTTCCGCCGCCGACAGGACGTGCAAGTCGCCCTGCGGATAGAGTTCCAGCGAACCATTCCAGGAAGCCTCCAGATGCTGGTCGGCCAGCTTGCCGAAGACTCCTCGAAAGACCCCCGGGCCCACCGCGGTAAGTCGTCCCAGTCGCTGAGGATCCTCCGCCAGCGCATACTCCAACTTGATCGCTACCGTTTCATGCTGCCGAAAGACAAAGGAAGCCTGGCGTTCGTCCTGCAAGAGGATCCGACGAGTCACGAAATCGTACTGCAGGACCTGGCCGCGCGCGGCTGCCTGAACCGACGGTGCGCGCAACGTCACGGGCAAGCCCACGGCTTCGATGCTGCGGATGACCAACTTGGGCAGGCCGGTCGCCGGGCCGCCTGCAGTCGCGGGAGCCGCACCGTTGGTCGCGACCGCCGCAGGCGGCCCCGACGATGCGTCAGGGGTCTGGAAGTGGATGCGCAGCGTCTGGCAATTCAGCTGGTCGCTGGGGCCTTCCGGGTTCATCCGGACCACGTCGACATGATCCTCCAGCTGTGCCACGCCGCGCTGGAAATCAAACTGGAATGGCCCCTGACACGTCACTTCCACGGCCGTGGAGGCGGGGGGCGACAAGGGCGCAAGCTGAGTTGTCGAGGCCCCCGCGGCGGACGCCGGCGACAGGTCCGCCAATAGCCCCTTGCCCGGCAGGTCCAGCAGGAGTTTGTCGATGTGCACCAACTCCAACATCTCGATGCTCTGAACCAATGCCTGGCGGGCCGCGCCCGCGTCGTCGTCCCGCTCGGCCGCGAGCGTGATACTCAGATCCCGGCCGCTGCCACGGCTCGACCCATATTGAAAAACCACATCATGGGGCGTCCAAATCTGCTGAGGCAGAATCTGGATATTGCGAGTTGTGATCAGCAGCGCATCGTTGGCACCCGGCTGCGTTTCAGCCGAGAAGATGCGCACGTCTCCCTCCAGCAGCGCACCTTGCAGCTTGCCGATGCGTCCACTGACGATGTCGGGCGATTCCGAGAAGCTCAAGACCGCCTTGTCAGGTGTCTGCAGGATGACCGGCCGCTGCGACTTCGCCCCGCCTTGCTGGCCGGCCGGGGCATAGAAGACGATCGTGCACGGATGCAGCTCGATGCGTCCGTCCTCGGACCGCTCAAAATCCTGGAATAGTAACCTGCCGGCCTGGGTCCTGAGCACCATGGGATTCTCGCGTTCCCAAGCCCCTTCCGGAAACAGTGCCGCCAGTTCGGGATCGGCTGGCTCCCGGGCCGGTAGATCACCGCTGCTTTGCAGCTCGGGGGGTGGGGGAGGTTCCACCCAGGGGACCACGAGCAGCGCATAGGCCTGATAGGCGAACGCCAGTGCCACCAGGGCCACCAGAAAGCGACCGGCTCGCAGACGCCAGGTGGGCGGCGTGACCACGATCGCGGCGTTCGAGCCGGTCAGGGAAACGACGCCGCGCCAGAGCATGGCTGCACGGTGATGGATGCGGTGACGCACTTGCTTGCCTACTGCCTCATGACTGCACGAACAGCTGCTCGAAGCCAATCCCGCCAGAGATTGGACGTTTGTCCTCGTTCGCCCACGATCGGGCCACCGTGGCGATGCCGCTTCACTGCTCCAGGTATTTGCGAATCAAATCGTCCCACCGGTTCTTCGCCTTCAAGAGCATCTCAATCAACTCCCGGACGGCGCCTCCGCCGCCCCGCAAGTCGGTCACCCAGTGTGCTGCCGCACAGACCTCCGTGGCCGCGTCCGCCACGGCCACCCCGAGCCCGACTCGACGCATCACCGGCAGATCCGTCAAGTCATCGCCGATATAACAGACCTGATCCGACTGAAGTCCTTGCTGGATAATAATCTGTTGAGCCACGGGAAGCTTGTCCTCAAAACCCTGCCGGACAATCTCGATGCCCAGCTCCACCGCGCGCAGCCGCACAATGTGCGAGGTGCGTGCCGTGAGAATCCCAAAACGAAACCCCGCCCGCTGCCACAGCTTGATGCCCAATCCGTCACGAATGTGGAATTCCTTCGACTCGATCCCCTGGTTGTCAAACACGATGCCACCATTGGTCAACACGCCGTCGACGTCTGACAATATCAACTCGATCTTCCGGCAGCGGTCTTCCAGCTTCATCTCAGGAACTCCCTCCGTCACGGGTTGGGAAATCGCAGGGTCTTCAAACGCCAAGGGGTCGACTCCGCTGCCGGCCCCGTCGGATCGACTGAGTCGATTTCGGCCGGACTCCCTTCCTGCGCCACCACGTCCGTGATATCGATCAAACCGATGGGCCGGCTGTCGGCATCCACAACCGGCAGTTCGCTGATCCTCTTCCCCGCCAACAGCTCAATGGCGCGCGACAGAAATGTCCCCACGCATACCGTCGTCGGATGTCGGGTCATCACTCGGTCGATGCCTTCGTCCAAGGCCGACTCCTGATTGTGCTCCAGCATCCGCGCCAGATCGCTGTCGGTAAACAGGCCGGTCAGATGCCCGCTGGTATCGACGAGCATGATCGCACCGGTGCGACGCCCCGGACGACTCACTTGCACCAACACGCCACGCACCGTCAGCGACTGCTCGGCCACGCGGCACTCCGCCAGTGGCCGCATTACCTCTTCCACCTTGGCCAGCTTGCGCCCAGACTTCCGCCAGGATGAAAACGAGCGAAATCGTGACGGCCAAACCCGCGCAGCCGACTCAACACCAACGCCAGCGCGTCGCCCAACGCCAGCATCGACGTCGTGCTCGTGCTCGGAGCCAGCCCCAGCGAACAAGCCTCCTGCAGCGGACCCAGTGGCAGGGTCACCTGCGCGGCTCGACCCAGCGGACTTGAACAGTCACCAGTCATGGCCACCAGTGGAATCCCCATCGTCGAGAGCGACGGCAACAATCGCGTCAGTTCCTCCGTCTTCCCACTGAACGAAAGTGCTCAGCACCATATCGAGCGGGTGAATGCGTCCCAGATCGCCGTGCACGGCTTCGCCCGGGTGTACAAAATGACTGCTGGTCCCCGTGGAAGCCAACGTGGCGGCAATCTTCTGGCCGATCAGCCCGGCCTTACCCATCCCCGTCACAATCACATTACCGCGGCAACTGCGCATCAACTGCACCGCGTCACAGAATTCGCCCCGCAATCGTTCCGACAATGCCAGCAACGCTTCGCCTTCCTGGCGGATCACCTGGCGGGCAAAACGCAACTGCTCAAAGGGCGAGAATTCCGCGGAAATGCTCGGAGCTTCCGTGCTCATAGTCACGCCTTCCTTGACGTGGACTCGACATGAAGAGGGTATCGGACCAGCGGGATTGTAGTCGCACGACCAGTTTGGGGCAATGTGAACGCGTCGTGCCCCTGACATCGGGGCGAGCCGTAATCTGCGCACTGCCGGGGGTTCTGTGTGGCATTGAACTGCGACAGTCGGGAAAGCTGTGACCGAGGGGGGCGCGTCAGGTAACGCTCGGCCCGCCCCGGTCTTCGCACAGGCCAAGAAAGACACAAGGCCCGAACACGATCCGGTGCGGGCCTGGTGTGTTTGCGTCGTCACGGGTACGAATCGCCGTTAGAGTCCCGCCGCCTGCCGGATCTTGGATGCAAAACCAGCCTGTCCGAAGGCCACCATGCGATCAACACACACCTTCCTCATGGCAGTTCTGGCAGGCTTCATGTAGTCGCGCGGATCGAATTTCTCAGGTGTTTCAAAAAACACCTTGCGGATGGCGCCGGTGATGGCCAGGCGATTATCGGTATCCACGTTGATCTTGCGCACGCCGTGTTTGATACCACGCTGGATCTCTTCGACCGGGACACCGTACGTCTGGCGGATACTGCCGCCATACTTATTGATGATGTCCTGCAATTCCTGCGGCACGGACGAACTGCCGTGCATCACCAGGTGCGTATTGGGAATCCGTTTGTGGATCTGCTCGATACGGCTGATCGCCAACACGTCGCCGGTCGGTTTGCGGGTGAATTTGTATGCGCCGTGACTGGTGCCAATCGCAACCGCCAGCGCATCCACATTCGTCAAGGAAACGAATTCCGCGGCCTGTTCCGGATCGGTCAGCAGCTGGTCGCGCGACAACACGCCCTCAGCACCATGTCCGTCTTCCTTTTCTCCCATGCCTGTTTCCAGTGATCCGAGGCAGCCCAGTTCCCCTTCGACCGACACGTTCTGAGCGTGCGCCAGAGCAACCACGGACTTGGTCACACTGACGTTATACTCGAACGTAGCCGGCGTCTTGCCATCTTCCTGCAGCGAGCCGTCCATCATCACCGAGGTAAAACCGTTCTCGATGGCGCTCTTGCACGTGTCCACACTGTTACCATGATCCTGGTGCATGGTCACCGGAATGTGCGGATACAACTCAACTGCAGCCAACATCAGGTGGCGCAGGTAAGCGTCCTGCGAGTAGGCGCGGGCACCACGTGAAGCCTGCACGATCACCGGGGAATCGGTTTCGTCGGCCGCCTCCATGATCGCCTGAATCTGTTCCATGTTGTTCACATTGAAAGCGGCGACACCGTAATCGTTTTCGGCCGCGTGGTCCAGCAGGACGCGAAGCGGAACCAATGCCATGATATGCTCCTTGACTTGTCTAGTTGGGCGTTTAACCAATCGTCCTTAGAGACCAACGTGGTCAGACCTCGAGCCACCACAAATTGCGGCTCGAACACGGTCACAACCGCCGGCGCTGGTCGCCAGCATCTAACTCAAAATGATCGCGTTTTGCCGCAGCAACAGCTTGCTTTGTGCAGACCGACAACTCCGCTGGACGCGACACGCCAGCTGCCCCACCCAGGCCAAGATCCGCCTCCGAACGCGGGACTCTCACGCGTCGTGAACAAAGTATTGCAGGCACCCAAAGGCAGCGACCGCAGTCCGGCTTCGCTAGCCCTTGGTGACGCTATGACAGATGCAGGCATTATCAGCGCGGGTCCCTCATACCGCAATCCCGGATCCCGCACCCGCCGCAACGACGGTGCACACAATAGCTCACCCGAGCCGACACATGCCGGGACTCAGGCCACCACAAATCGCCGGCAAAGGAGAACTAATGCCCCTTACCGGCCGCACCCAGCCGCTGGCCACAGATTGCGAAATGCGCTCGGACAAACAACGATCCACGCCTGTGCTGTAGCTTTGGTCCCGACCGTAGGCCGTCAACCTGCACATTCCCACCTCGGCCGCACGCCCGGGTAAGTGTCGCGGCGGGCTGTCAGTCGGCCACCGACGCGACCGGCTCGAGCATTGACTGCTGGTCAAACCGATCGTCCATTTGAGTCTGCTGCAGGCGCACCACCAACAACAACCGAGGCAGTTTCTCGACAGGATCCGCGCCCATGAATTGGTCTCCCAGTCCGCGATGGGCACCGCTGCAAGCGACGGCCACGGCACCACCAGGAGTCAACATGGCATCGATCTTCATGTCGTCAAAAACCTTCATGTTGCGGCTGGTGTTGTCGACCATCCAGGCACCGTTCTCCCCTTTGAACCGCGATTGGGGTTGGCCGTATTCAATCGTCGGGGTGAGTTCGAGTTTGACCTGGCCGTCTCCCTGCGGATAGGACGTCAGGGAGAAGAAGAACTGCGCCTGCTCCAATGACTCACCCGAAATGCGACCGTCATCGTGGTAGGTCAGCGCCGCCAGTTTTTCCACCGGATTGCTCCGCACCACGATCTTGCCCGGATATCCCTGGCGGCTACGGAGCCGATGCGTGCGCACCACCACCTCCCGTCCAGGATCCGTCGTCTGGATGCCGGTTCCCGGTTCCGACACCGGCTGCTGGTCCATCACTTCCTGCAACGCCGCGGGAATAGGAGAGCCAATCAGACCACAGCGAAATCCGTTGGCCAACAGCCGCCGCCGCAGTTCCGGCGTCAGCACCGCTTCATCTGCCTCCTGCCAAAACCGATCGGCGAAGTCCGCTTGCTCTTCCGGGATGCGCACAAAAGTCACCTCAAAGACCACGTTGTCCGGTGCCAGCTTCGGAAGGGGCAGAGCGGCAATCTCCGCCACCGGCGGCGACGACGACCAGTGCGCAGCCCGCCACCAACAGCATGAGCAGAAGCCCTGGGAGGTTCACTTTGCACATCTTCATGACGACATCCATGTCGGCGATCTGAGGCGGTTCGCAAATGGGCGAGCTGTTTGCCGGGGAGACCCGACAATTCGCGGAAAATTAGTACCGCCAGTCGAATCCGTCAAGTCAGATCCAGCCTGCAAAACGGGGAACCCTCCGCCTCCGCGGAAGGATAGGGAAACTGGGAGACTGAACGGCGTTCTATCGGACGCCGGGCCTGCCGGCCACACTCGTCCGCGGCACGGCACACAAGCAGTCACCGGGTTTTCAGAAAGTACTTGTAGTTGTCGGCGGTAGCCCAGTCGGCCGGGTCGGGCTGCTGGCCGTAGGTAGTCAGATGCAGTTCCAACAGGTGCGATTGCCGATCCTCGAGCAACGAGAAGTTGGAGAACTGCACGTTGTCCGACTGCGGCGGTTGGCGATCGTCGATCACGGTCACCGTTCCTTTCCGGAGCGCCGCTTTCATTTCGTCCGCTTCCGCGATTACCAGCGGATACCGCGGTGAGCTGCCGCGGGACGGGGTCGCACTGATATTGCCCAGCCAGTACAGCCTTAACGACATGCTGTGCCGGATCAGGCGGTGGATCGAGGACGGCGAGTAGAAGTCGCTGCCGTCGTGGTACTTCCAGACCGCCGGGGGCGTTGCAGTGAGCCAAGACCTGGACCAACGTGCCGTCGCCACGTGCCAGCACGGCCAGATACGGTTAGCGTCCCAGGAACGGGAGAGAAATTCAACGAACCCACAAAAAAATACTACGGGACCAATCGGGCACGACATGCACCGGTCCGACTCTCCGATGCCACCCAGGGTAATACCGACATTGGCCTCATCCACCGGTTCTGCTATAAGCCCCACCCTGCGTACCGCGGGAAGCCCCCGATCAGCCGAGCAGCGTATATCTTGCATCCCACAGCGAGGAATCCCGATGGCCAGATCAAAGAAGAAGTCACTTTCTCAAAACGTCGTGGATGTTGCCACTACGGGCATGCCGTCTCCCGTACGGAAGTTCCTGGGAGGCCGCATGATCGCTCTGCTGATCGTGCTCTTGGTTCCCCTGCTGTTTGCCACGGGCCTAGTCAAGGTCCAGTGGGAAAACGGCCGACCCCGGCTGATCATCGATCGGCAGAGAGCCGCGGAAGCAAAGAGAGAAGCCGCTGAGAAAGTGCGGGACCTGCAGGCCGAGCATCGTGGCGATCTTCCCAGGCCCATCGCGGAAATCGGACGTCAATTGGAAGACGGCATCGCGGAGGTGCGGATCGACCAGAGTCCGCCCCATCGCAATGCCACGTACGGGGAAGCATTGCAGGAGCGACTGTCTGAAGACAGCACGCCATCGGCGCTTCTCGCACCGGAAAATGCGGGGCAGGAAGGTACCAGCAGGCAGGCTGTTCGTCCCCTGCCGAGACTCAAGCAGGCCCTCAGCGGCCACCGGTAGGCGCGGGTCCTCCCATGGGCCGTGACCGAGCCGTTTTGATAACATGCGATCACGGTGCGCACCTAATTAGGGGCCAACGCAGCAGGCACGCGTCATGAAGATTGGCTGGGTCTACCATCCTCAATTGCTGCGGCACGAGACGGGCAAATCGCATGTCGAACGGCCGGAGCGACTGCTTGCGATTGTCGAAGCGGTGGGGCAGGCCGGTCTCTGGCGGCACCTCGAACCGCTCCACTTCGCCCCCGCGACAGCCGAGCAGCTTTCGCTGGTGCACGCACCGGCTTACATCGATGTGGTGCGTCTTCTGTGTGAGGAAGGCTTCACGTTCATCGGAGATGCGGCAACATGCATCTGTTCGTCGAGTTATGAGGTGGCGGCACTGGCGGCGGGAGGTGTGCTGGCGGCTTGCGATGCCGTGGCGGCCGGCTTGGTGACCCGCGTCTTCTGCGCCGTCCGGCCACCGGGTCATCATGCCGAAATGGATCAGGCCGGGGGCTTTTGCCTGTTCAACCATGTGGCGCTGGCGGCTGAACACCTGATCCGCGATCATGGCTGGCAGCGTGTGGCGATCGTCGATATCGACGCTCATCACGGCAATGGAACGCAACACATTTTCGAACAGCGTCGGGATGTGTTCTACATCAGCCTGCACGAACGGCCGGAATCGCTGCCATATCCCGGCACCGGCTCCGACACGGAGGAGGGCAGTGGAGCAGGACTCGGCTATACGCTCAACATCCCCCTGGACCGCGGCTGCAGCGGCAGCGAATACTGCGATCGCATCCGGCAGCTCGTGGTACCCGCACTCGACTCGTTTCAACCCGAACTCGTCCTGTTAAGCGCGGGGTTCGACGCGCTGATGTGGGACACCACGTCGCACCTGGCTTTGGAGCCGGCTTCGTACGCGACCGCCACCGCGCTGCTTGTGGCGGCCGCCCGTCGCCACGCCGGAGGGCGCCTCATCAGTGTCCTGGAAGGGGGTTACGATCTGGGACAAATGCCCGCGGCGGTCGTCGCGCACCTGCGCCCTTGCTGGCCGAGCCGTGAGGCGACGCATTTCGCTCAGTAGATGCGGCGGGCCACGACAACCGTGCGATCCTGCGCCGAGTTGTCGGTCAGCTCCTGGAACACCGCCTGGACTTGTTCTTCGGCGGTCGCCTGCTTGAGCGTCTGCAATCGCAGGGCGACGCGACATTCGTCCGGCTCATGCAACTCTTCGTCCAGCGGACTGGCGATACAGCGGCTGAAGATCACCAGCGACTGCCCCATTTCCACCACACGGGACGCTTGCCGATAGTGATGGTCAGGATCCAGTCCCAATAGCGGACCGGTATCGGTCAGCGAATCGCACTGTACCAGATCGCGCAACAGCGCGTGCGTTTCCCCCGCTGCGGCGTACTGCAAATCTCCCGACTCGGGATCGATCACGGCATAGAAGAGCGAGGCGAAGCGGTTGCCGGTCGAGTGCGTCCAGAGCGACTCGTTCAGGCGATCGAGCATCTGCCGCGGCTCGTGCGGATGCGTGGCGTGTGAACGCATGGCGATCTGCAGGGTGGTGACGGTCAGCCCCGCTTCCACCGCCGGTCCTTCCGCGTGACCGAGGGCCACGGCGATGCGGCCATCGGGGAGAACGCACCAGTCGTAGAACTGTGCGCCAATCCTGTCGATCTGGCTGCTGCGGCCGGCGACCTGCCAGCCATCGACGAGTGGCGGGACGCGCGGCCGCTGCTCATCCTGCCAGTTGACCAAGACCTGATGAGCAGCGTCGGACTGGCGTTGACGCAGTCCCTCGCGGACCAGCACTTCCCGTTCGAGATCCGACACCAGCCGTCCAGCCACGATCTCCGCCATGTGCGTCTGCTCGGCCGTGAAATCGCGCACGTGATCGGCAAAGAACCAGACGGTTCCCAGCGGGGTGGAGCTGGTCGACACGGGCACGCACAACGCGGCGGGGAATTCTTCGGGCGACCGCCAGTGGGGCAAGAGCGCCGTATCCTCCAGCGCCACGGCGTGTCCGATGAGTGCTTCCAAATCAGCGGCCGCGCCGCGCAGCGGGCGCGGCGCCTCCCAGAAGCGGCTCTTGGGCAATTTCCAGGCGGCACGCAGTTTCAAGTGACTGGTCGCGTCATCCAGCAGATACAGCGCCGCCGCCTGGCAGCCGATCGCTTCCGCCCCGCCCCGCAACACCGATTCGAGCCGATGGGCCAAGGTCCGCTGGTCCTCGGGCCGCAACGTCACCGGAATCCCCGCCGCCAGCTCCGCCTCCCGCTGCCAGACCGCCGACTGTGCGGACAATAACTCCTGCACCAGAGTGCCGATAGCTTGGGCCAGTGGTTGAACGCGTTCCATCGGCTCCGCGTCCCGGGCCGCACTGGCCCGCGAGAGCACCAGCTGCGCTGGCGTCTCGCCCCCGCCGATCGGCATGGACCAACTGGTGGACGCCGGCAGATCACGCGGGCCGCAATACCCGAGCTGCCAGCCGCTCATGTCGTGGAACGCTCGACAAACCGCCTCCAGACCGCCAATGTCCTTGGGCTCCGGACGCGCCGTCGGCATGTCTTCCACGTGCAGTTTCAGATAATCGGGATAGTTCTTCGACACAATACGCCGATCCGCCCACAGTTTTGTGATGATCCACAGTTGCTCGAACCAGACGACTGCTTGGCCATAGCCTAGAGCGGGGGTGTCGCTGGCTGTGCCAGTCACCTCTCGAGGCTTCTTCACCGTTCAGCGCTGCCAAGCCAGTGCCAACCAACCCCCATCCAGGCGTTGACAAAGCACTACGCGAACCCTTGCCTAGCGGCGGGCCGACGATGACTCAATCCGTGCCGACCAACCAGATATGTTGATCGACGCGGGATCCAGCAGCGATGCATCCGTTCTCGGCACTCTCCGGGAGCCGGCGGATAAGGGGCAGATATAAACCGCCCATTACCACTGACCG
Organism: uncultured Planctomycetota bacterium; assembly: GCA_963802295.1. GTDB lineage: Bacteria > Planctomycetota > Planctomycetia > Pirellulales > Pirellulaceae > JAJRVM01. Next base: position 1,536,199 of record CAWDIM010000029.1, read on the forward strand.
TCAGGATGTGCACCAGACGAACAATCCGCCTGGGCGGAACGCGCCGTACCCGTCAGGCCTGGCCAGGACGCGTGCCCCGCAAGCTGAGAATCAGCTCCACCTCCCCCAGAGGCGTGCCAAGATGCTGGGCAATATCCCCCGCGGACCACCCCTCATCGGCCAGTCGGTAAATCTCGGCCTGACCAGCGACAGAACCTGGCAGCCGACTGACTTGCTCGTTCGCCGCCGGGGGATCGGCTGGCCGAGCGTCGGGAAGGGGGGACAAGCTGGCGTTGGAGACCGTTAGAAGCTGCTGTAAACGATCGGCCTCTTGACGGGCCTGAACGATGAGCAGCTGGAGCAGACGCATCTTGCTGTCTAACTCGGCCTTCATGTCGCGCGCGGTTTCGTGCATTTCGACGTGCCACCGCAGCAGATCGGGCGGCGCGGTGGAGAGCGATCGATGCTCACCGATGGGCCGAGGCGTATGAACCAGGTACGGCTCGTCGGCTTTCCCTCGCCGCCGGCGGCCGCCGAAGTAACGGAAACTGCGGCGCATCAGCAAGAAGATCAGCAGGGCAATCCCCGCCAACAGCATCCCTGTCTGTGTCATACCAGCGAGCAACCACATGGTTCCAGTTCCCCAGCGCGGCGGCCCTGCGACTCTCGGTCTCGGCGGCGCGGCGGGCCGCGTCACGATGCCCCACCCGCACTCGCCGCCCCCCTGTCACCAGGCCTAAGCACGTGAGCGGAACGTCGGGACCGACCGAGCCGCTGCCCACGCAGGTGCTTTCTCCGCGCGATGCTTCCGCCGGCTCCTTGTATCACGACGAACCGTCTGGCGAAAGGTCGAATGCCTGTTGGGCGGCTCGATAGACGTCCCGCAACGGGCGGCCACTGCGTTGTGCCACCTGGCGGCAGGACTCGAATTCCGGGGAAAACCACCGGCGCCCATCGGCAAACAGAGCGATCTTCCCCTCCACCGCACCCCAGGGAGTCGCGACACTCTGTGGCTGACGCCGCAGAATATGGCGGAGCGCGGGCCAGCGGCGAATTCCCAGCGATCCCGTTTCGGCGAATATGATGCGCTCCAGTTGCACTACGTCGGTCGCCTGGCAGAGGACGCCCAGCAATACACCAGGCCGGTTCTTCTTCATCTGGATCGGGGTCGTGAAAACGTCGAGCGCCCCTGAGTCCAACAGCGATTGGGTGCAATACGCGATCCACTCCCCCGGAACGTCGTCCAGATTCGTCTCCAGAATCCAGATCTGATCAGCATCGCCCGCGGGCAGCGGCTCAGTCGATGTGCCAACCAGCAGTCGCAAGAGATTCGGCCGATCCTCCAGATCGCGCGTTCCCGCTCCATAGCCAATCGTGCTGACGTTCATCGCTGGGAATTCCCCGAATTGATCCACCAGCGTGGCGGCAATGGCCGCCCCGGTTGGCGTCGTCAGCTCAGCCTCCACGCCACAGGAGGCCAACGGTACACCCTGCAACAACTCGGCCGTGGCAGGGGCCGGCACCGACACCGTCCCGTGCGCGATCTTCACCGTTCCCTTCCCCGTGGGAATGGGGGAACAATAGATGCGATCAACCCCCAGCAAATCCCACCCGATGGCACTCCCCACGATATCGGCGATCGAGTCGACCGCACCGACCTCGTGAAAGTGCACCTTCTCGATCGTCGTGCCATGTACCTTCGCTTCCGCCTCCCCCAAACGCGTGAAGATTCGGGTGGCCAATGCCTGCTGCCGCTCGGTAAGACAGCTGCCGGCAATCATGGCCGTGATGTGGTGCAGATGTCGATGTTTGTGCTCCGGTTCGTGCAGCACCTGGATGTGCGTGGCGCGGAACCCCTTTTTCTTCACGTCGCTCACTTCGAGTCGGCAGCTGGGTAGCCCCAACGAATCAATGCCCCGCTGAATCGCCTCGCACGAGACTCCTGCATCAACCAGGGCACCCAACATCATGTCCCCACTAATTCCGCTGAAACAGTCAAGATAGGCAACCCGCATCGCAGTTCCTCTGGTTGTTCGTACTTTCCGCCCAGGACACAGGAGCTCGCCGAATATGCAGGCAAATATACACCGTGCATTCGGGCGCAGGGAGGCGGTCGGACTATGATGCCTGGTCCTGCTCTGCGGCCGGAGCGGGATAGGGTTGGGAGCAAGGGAGCGATAAACAGCTGACCAGGCACGTGCGTAACGTCTGCTCGGAGGTGTGCCGCCAGTATCGCAGGAGGACCATCACGTTCGCCACGGCGGGCCGGGATCCCTGGCCAAGCCAAGTTGATGTCGAGCAGCCGGCGCCATCTCCAGCCGCGAGCCAGGCAAACCGGTAGGCCCCGGCGAAAGTGGGGAATTGGGAAAGCGGAAACCCCCCCTTGCCATTGACGCCTGATGGCCGTTGGTTTACAAGACCTGCGCCGAGGGTGCGGTTGCGGATGATCGTCCCGGGGCTGGCTGTGGCGAACGAAGGAACTCGCGGTATGGGCGTGGCACTGAAGCAGACCGAGAAGAAGATGTCGGCGACCCCGTGGGGGCACGTGCCGCCTCGCATGCGCATTCTGTTTATTACCGGCCCGCTGCGCACGGGAGGCTGGCTGGCCGAGGCTTTCGCGGCCGATAGTGCCAGCGAAGTCCTGTTGGTGGAAACGGAGGGGATTGCGGCCGGGCTGTCCAAACTGCGCGACGAGATGTTCGATGCCGTACTGGTCAGTCATGAAGAGGATGGCCTGGACGCCCTGGAAGTGCTCGACGCGATTCGCGCGGGAAGCAGCGAGGACCAGCCCATCATCGTGCTGGGAGACCCGTGCGAGCGAGAGATGGCGGCGCTGTGCTTCGAGTCGGGTGGCGATGCGTATATCTGCGTTCACTCCACCACCACCCGGACCCTCATCTGGCAAGTGGCTCGCAGTGTGGAACGACACGCGCTGATCGCTGAAAATCGCCGGTTGCAGCAATCGCATCGTCATCGATTGCGTTTGGAGCACGGCGAAGCCAACCGGTTGTTGCAGCAGCAGCGGGCGATGATTGACCATCTCGACGAGATCCTTCGCGACGACATCTCGACAATTGGCGAAGCCAGCGAAAACGGCTCGTCCGCGACGGGAGGATTGCCCGACGGCCTCCCCCCGCAGTTGACCAACCACTACCGAGAATTACTGCGCGCCTACGTGATTATGGGGTCGGGGAACATGACCGACGAGATGGACCGGTTGGCGGAACTGCTCGCCTCGGCCGCCGTCACGCCGCAGCAGGCCATGTTGCTGCATCTGCATGTGCTGGAAGAGATGATATCGGGGCTGGGCAGCCGCAGTGCGCGGCACGTCATGAACCGAGCGGATATGCTGATCCTGGAGGTCATGATCCACCTGGCCGAGCAATACCGAGCGAGGTACTTGAAACGCATTTGCCCGCCGCGTCAGCTGGCTCTCCCTGGGTTCTAAGCCGCGGGAAGCTGTCGTGCAACTCCCTCGCGTACACCCCACGGACGAGAGAGACGCGGACGAGAGAGACTCGGATAAGAGACTGGGATGAGAGATTCATGACCGACCAGGACACAACCATTGCTACCCTCCGCGAAATGGTCCGCACGTTCGTCGACCAACGCGATTGGCACCAGTTCCACTCTCCCAAGAACCTCTCGATGTCCCTGGCCATCGAGGCGGCCGAGTTGATGGAGCATTTTCAGTGGATCACGACGGAAGCCTCTCGGAAGATCGGCGACGAAGCAGGGAAGCTCGAGGAAGTCAGCGACGAACTGGCAGACATACTCTGTTACGCACTGGCTATTGCCAACGAATTGTCGATTGACGTCGACACGGCGATGCGCCGCAAGATGGTGAAGAACGAGGCGAAATACCCCGCACGGGAATTCCGCGGCCGCTACGAATAGGCGGGAACTCAATATCCGTGTCGTGCACGGTGCAACCCGCTGGCTGCGCCGTCTCAGCGCGACAGCGTGGGCTGCGAGTCGTCCGCGAAATGCACCTTGACCGGGTTGCCAGCCCCCACTGCCAAGGCGACCCAACCGTCCCGAATCACAAACTGATGGACATGCAAGTCTCGCAAGCGGCTGTCCCGGGCCAGGACGTTGCCCAACAGGTCGAAGTCCGGCTGCTGCGCCAACACTTTGGCGAAAATGCCGCGTAGCGCGACCTGGTCGCCCGAGGAGAGCTTGCGGCCATTGCGTCCTTTCAAGCGAATGTAGCTGTCGCGTGCCACGGCGACGCGCATCCCCTCGACGACAGGTCCATAGATGCCGCAGACTTCGAAGTCTCGCCAGACGCGTCCATTGCCCGCGGCGATTTTCTTGATCCGCAGCGTCAGATGGATCCGATCGTCAGCACAGCGAAAGGAAATCGGGTCCTGCGCGGCCAGTTCGATCGTCACATCCTCAGGCACATCATCGGGAACCTGGTAATTCTGGATCTGCAGTTTCGTGGCCACCTCGAGGAACAGCTCGCGCAGCGCCACCTCTCGCCCTCCCAGGTCGAGACAACCAACGGTGTTGTTGAACATCGACTCATGGATCTGCACGCTCAGCAAACTGTCCGTGGGCGCTTGCGGCCGCGGCGTGAAGGCGGCCACCTGCGCGTGGCCGGCCAACCGGTAGCGGGCAATCAACCGGTCCTCCGTCGTCTGCATGTCAACCGCTTCGGGACGCAGACCGAGATGGTGCAAGGGCTGCCAGATCTTGGCCCGAAACGTGTTCGTCGCCTCACTCAGCTTCTGGTCCACTTCCTGGTCCAACCGAGACTCGGCGCGATTGGCCACCAATCCTTCCGCGTGCGATTTGACATCGTCAGCCTGACTATCGTACTGTTGCCGCGCGATCGCTCGCACCAACAGGTTGACCAGCGGGACACCATCCAAGTCGGTCTCCATGCCGGTCAAGTTGGCATTGGCGGAGGCTGCCGCCTCGGCATCTTCGCTGCGAATCCCGCGGCGGTCGATCAGCAGGAGCTTGCGAGCCAGGTAGCGGGACCGGCCGGAATTGTGGAACCGCGCCGGACCGCGTTTGGTTTCCGTTTGCGAGTCAACCAGACCGCTCGCCTCCAACCCTAATTTCCAACGCTCGCGGTCGGGCAATAACACCAGGTTCAGACGCGTGGAGACCTGGCTGCGTCCGAAGACGCGGCCCCCCAACAGCATGTCGTTCACATCCTCTTCCGTTGTTTCGGGATGCGGAAGAAGCCGATTCAACAGTTCACCGGAAATGGCGACTCGTACGTTGGCGTTGCGATAGTAGGTATTGAGTCGATTTCCCAGCTCTTCCGCTGCCGGCAAAGACGACCACCGCAGGATCTGGTAATGAGTCGCGAAATCCGCCGCCGCAGCTTCTGAACCCGTCGCTTCCAGACGTTCCAGGTCGTCCAGCAACGCTTCGTAGTCAACCGGTTCACAGACCCAATGACGCATTTCGCGAGAGAATTCCTGCCAGGGCGGCTGTGCGAAAAACGCCGCCTGTTCGGGGGTGGCATCAGCGGACTCCATGCGCCGCAAATACTCCCTCGCTATCTGGCTCCGCTCGCCCGCATCGCTCGACCACTTCTGGGCCGCCAGTCGGGCCAGCTGGTCCAGCAGCAAGTAGCTCCGCCACGCATCCGCATTCTCCAGCCGATAGAGCTGCTGGTCGATGGCCTGCAGCTTACGAGTCAATTCCAACGAGTCGTAGTCGCGCAGCGAGATCTGCTGGGCAGCGGGCTGCGCCAGCTGATGGACACTCTGCCAGATTGCCAGGCGCCGCTGCAGCGCATAAGCAGCCCGCAATGCCGCCGCCCGATCGTTTAACTCTGGCACATCGTCCGCCGATACCATCACCTCGTGCGTCAGACGCTGCAATTCCTCCAGGCATTGACCTGCCGCCGGATCGCCCAACGATGGGGCCGCATGCAAGCTCTGCAGTTGCGCGAGCACGCGACCAGGCCAATCTCCTAGAATCGGCCGCTCCTGCAATGGTTCGAGCGACGCGAGGAGGGCCATGGGATACGGCCACGGCGTGACAATGTCGGGAATCTGCTGTGCGCTCTGCCGCGCCAGGATAGCCGGCGAATTTTCCATGGCAGGCAACGGTACCTCGCGTTTTAAGGGAGATGAACCGTTCGGCAATCCACCCCGCAAACGCGGCTCGACCGTCGGAAACGAAGGGGTCTCGGCCACCGACTGGTCCAGCTTGATTCGATCGGCCACTGGCGGTGAGGGACGTGAAGTACGTCTTGGTACGGTGAACTCCGTGATGTCCTGGATCCGGGCCGGAGGTGGCAGTGCAGGGGGCTGCTGCGTGGCAACAGGTGTCGATTCCGCACCCACCGCGCACGCTGACGTGGAATCGGCGGTGATCGTCGCACCGCGATGCCCGGCCAGCTCGCCAGCGGATCGCTGCCAGGAACGAGCGGCCATCAGCGTCATCGCAAAGAGGCAGACAACCATGCCGATAACGGGCCAGATCGGACTCCGAGTTTCGCGCATCCAACGCACTCCGCTGGCGTCCTACGCCGAAAACGCCCAAAACGCCGAAAACGGCGAAAACGCCGTCGATCACTGATGATGGGACATGACACTGACCGAACGGGACGCGTGCCGCAGGGCCAACCTACCGCCTTGTTGGCTCAATCCATGCCCCTGCTCGAACCCGCTCGGGATCCGGAAAACGCTACAATTGTTAAGATCGGAAAGACGACTGCGGTGAATCGAATCCGTTTCAGGATTCGCTCCGTCGCGGCCTGCCGAGAAATAGGCCTCACGAGGGGCACGAGCGGTGAACTTGCCGATTGTGCAAAATAGGTAACGCGGCGGGCGGGGCCGGCATGGGGGCGGGGCCGACAACGGGCGGGGCCGGCGAGGGGCGGGGCCGGCGAGGGGGAAAGCACCATTCTTCACTGTGAATGACACCCCACCCAGAAATCGGGAATCGGGACTGTAGCAGCCGGGTATCCAGCCATACAAGTGAGAAGGGCCAGCGATTACTCACACACAACACGGTGCGATGACCCGGCACCAGCCCCGTCCCCCCTCCCGCTACAGTTCGATCGGCTCCAACTGAGTGTCGTCGTGTTCATAGCCTGGAGCGCAGCAGCAGAGAAACGTCAAGACCTCGTCACCGGTATTGGTAATCTGGTGCCATTGTCCCGGGAGAATCGCGATCGCGTCGCCCGGCCCTACTTCGCGTCGATCATGCTCAACCTGCATGACAGCCGTTCCAGTAAGCACGTAGTAGACTTCTTCCGTTCGCCGATGACGATGCGGTGTCGTGGACCTGCCGGGAGGCAACCGGGCCTCGGCCAGGCTCTGGTGACGTATCGCAGAATTGCGATGAGCCAACAGCTCGCGAATCTCACTACCATCCTTGGTGGTAAACGACGGCACGTCGTTAATGTTGCGCACGTCCATCCACGTTCCCTCCGAAATTGCCTCGCATCTCTTGAGCGACGCCCACACGTCGACTTTCACGGTCCCACCACGTCCGGTAATTCCCCCACGGCCACCACGGCGGGAGCATAATGGCGCACATCCCAGAGGTACGGCTTGGGGAGGCTCCCGGTATCGAAACGGTGGTCCGATTCGACGACGATCAGACTTTGTGGCGGAGCCAAGTCGGCCATTTTTCGCAGCAGCTGCGCGAGGGACTCGAGACGCGATACATAGAGTTCATAGGGGGGCGAGCAGAAGACGAGCCAGGCCCGATTCTGCTCCGCGCCCAACGTCTGGGGAACAATCTTGGTGAGGTCAAGTGATTTGGACCAGACAAAGGTGTCCCCCGGGACGATCGTAATCTGGTGGGCAACACCCAAATCAATCGCGGTTTCACGCAATAGTCGGGAGGTGGGGAAGTGGCGTTCGATCAACGTCGCCGACACTGCCCCGCGACTCATGGCTTCCCAAGTGAGAGCCCCCGTGCCGGCGAACAAATCAATCACGTGCATCCCGGCCACGCGCGCACCAAGCAGATTGAAGGCCGCTTCCCTCACTCGCTGTTTCATGGGGCGTGTGCGTGAGTCACCCATATAGCGGATCGGACGGCCGCGAAAACAACCACCAATAACCCGCAGTGTGCCGGAAGGAGAGTCTGTCGGTAATCGCTGGTGATGCTCGTTACGAGTTTTTTTTCGCGTCATTGCCGTTTCACCCGCTGCCGCCAGCCGCAACCCTCCGTAGCACCGAACTCACTGCGTTGTGCAGCATCCACCACGCTCCGCTGCCTTCGACGCCCAACGGCCAACGCCGTTCTACAAGGTGCGCACCGCGGGCAGATCATACCGACTAACACTCTAGGCGACGCGTGGGATTACGCCAAGAAGTCCAGGCCGCATGGCGGCGGCGATCGGGGACCAACAGACCTGCTGCTGAAAATGTCGATTTCCAAAACGTGCTCACGCTGCGCATGGTCCCTCGCCAGACTTTGATGAAATCCCGTGTTTGTCGAAAGTTTTCAGCGTCGGACGGGGGAATCCCTCCCGCACCCCTTGTTCCGTAACGGACGCCCCACTGGCGTTCATACCGCCGCGCGTCTGGTAGAGCGGCCCCCAGACTCCACAGAGCCGACCCCCCCTGTCAGTGGGACATCCCCGACCGGACCGGAAATTGACGAACCAGTGAACCAGTCGCCCCCCGACCTTCGTACAGAGACTTTGGCTGCGGGTACCACATTACGCGGCAACAGAGCGAGGTGTGGTTTGTCGCCCCCCTAACCGCTTGGTCCCACGAGGCCGCAATATGCTCCTGGTAAGGTCCGCCGGGACTTGGTTCACGTGTGAGCATGGCGGCGATCGTGGCAGACCCACACCATGGGCACCGCGAGTTGGCTGTCGCAGCGGAAGCGGTTTCGTCGTGGTACCCAGCTGTCGTTCCGGACGGGCTGACTCCCGCGACAAGGCTGCTTGGCGGCTGCGGGCCCCCTATGGTAGTCTTTAAGGTTTGGCAAAAACAGCAACTTCTGGGAAGAGATTCCTGCAGACTGGTGGGAGAGGTTTCCATGGCTCTACGTTTCCTGGTTCCCGTTTGGATGACGATCGCAGCGTTTGGCTTGCTATTGGTGGGCGCACCCCTGGCGGCTCAAGATGAGGGAGCGGCACCGGCTACGGAGCAGGCACCAGCCACCGAGCAGGTGGCACCAGCCCAGGAAGCTGCGGAAACGCCCGCTGTAGCGGTACCCGATCGAGCCGCCGCGGACGCCGTTTTTGAGGCGAAATTCGTCGAATGGAAGCAGCTGATCGTGCACCTGCGGCAACTCCGCTCAGAATATCAAACCGCTGATGAAGCCACCCGCCCGGCAATGGAACAGGATTGGACGGCGACGGTCACCAAGGCGGAACAACTGTTGCCCGAATTGGTTGACGCGGTCGCCACGGCATATCAAGCCGCCCCCAATGAGGACCGGGAGAAGTTGAGCTTTCTGGTGAAGGTGCTGAAAGACTACGTGGATCACGATCAATATGAGAGCGCCGTTGCGCTGGGACGAATCCTGCTCGACAGCCAGTGTGACAACCCCGATGTATTCCGCGATACCGGCCTCGCCTATTACTCGTTACACCAGTTCGAGGAAACCGAAAAATTGCTCGCTCAAGCCACCCTGGCCAATGCCCTCCCGGCTGATATTGGCGCATTGCGGGAAGAAGTGGCCACCTACAAAGACCTCTGGGCCAAGGAACAGGAAATCCGCAGCAAAGAAGCCGCCGCCGATGACCTGCCGCGGGTCAAATTGACGACCTCCAAAGGTGATATTGTTGTGGAGCTTTATGAGAATGAAGCACCGGATACCGTCGGGAACTTCATCAGCCTGGTCAAGAAGGGATTCTACAACGGCCTGACATTTCACCGAGTCCTGTCCGGCTTCATGGCCCAAGGTGGCTGCCCGGAAGGTGACGGGACCGGTGGCCCCGGTTATGCGATCTACGATGAGTGCGAGCTACCCAATGCTCGGGTACACTTCCGCGGCGTGTTGAGCATGGCGAAAACGACCGCCCCCAATTCCGGTGGCTCACAGTTCTTCATCACGTTTCGTCCGACACCTCAACTGAACGGTAAACACACTGTGTTCGGGCGCGTGATCGAAGGAATGGACGTCGTGAACAGTCTGCAGCGGCGCGATCCGGAGGCCAAGACATCCCCGGAACCCGACAAGATCCTGACCGCGGAAGTACTGCGCGACCGCGGACATGAGTACCTGCCGAAGAAAGTCGAGTAAACTCGCGCAAGTTCGCCCAACCGACTCACCCGCACGCAGGGCTTGAATCGCAGCGGCCGACACAGAATCGATCGCTCACGCCGCCAGCCTGTTTCCCGGGCTGCGGGCTCTCTGATTGCGAAAACTCATGCCTTGACGGAAAATCGCGTGCCCCCCCTACGACGCTCAGGGCGTGCTTCATTCTTACGCCCTGGTTCTGGCCCTGATGTCATGGATCCGGCAATCAACTCGCGTTCGTGCGCGCTGCTGCGCAAACGATGGAAGTGCCGACCAGCGATCCCCTGAAACGCGCACTGAAAAGTACTGGGGCCACGTTGACTCGGTTGGCCATGTATTTGGAGTATTCCGATCGGGAATCGGAGTCACGGTCATGGCTCGCTGGCTCTTCCATCGAGCATGAGCACCGCTGGGCTGAGCACGAGTGAGGGCCACATCGACTCGCGTCCGGTTAGCACTGATTCGCGCGACGGCCCACCACTGACACCTCCCGGCCAACCGGTCTGGGTCGGTTGTACTGCTCGAATCACGCCTCTCCCACCGGTTTGTGGTCGAATCGGCGGAATTTTCGAAGCCGGCCAATGCCCATGTCCGGCAGGGGCGGCATTATCACAATTGGCGGTTGACGACAGGCGGGTGGCTGCTGTAATCTAAGATTCTAATTGCTAATACTGACTAATAGCTGTTATTGAAATTCATAATTCACGATATTTTGCCTTCGCATCGTCACATTCCCATCTAGCGATCTGAACCATGCACCTGAAATCGTTGCGGGTATTTTGTGACGTGGTGGGCCGTCGCAGTTTTTCACGGGCCGCCCTGGAGAATGGGATTACGCAATCCGGCGCCAGCCAGCTTGTGCATCATCTTGAGGAGCATTTGGGAGTGCGGTTAATCGATCGCTCCAAGCGTCCGTTTGTGTTAACGCCGGAAGGGGAGGTGTACTATGCGGGCTGTCGCAGTCTGGTGCAGCAGTTGTATGCCTTGGAGGAGGAGGTGCGGTCGCTGCGACAGGGAGTGGAGGGGCGTGTCTGTGTGGCATCGATTTACTCCGTCGGCCTGAGTCACATGAATCGTTGTGTACGCGATTTCCTGGAGGAGCATCCGAAGGCGAACGTACGGGTGGAGTATCAGCATCCTCAGCGGGTGATTGAATTGGTGGACAGCGGTCAAGTCGACATGGGCCTGGTGAGTTATCCGAGGCAGACCCGCACGCTGCGGGCGATTCCGTGGCGGGATGAGCCCATGGTGATGGTATGTGCTCCGGGTCATGAGCTCGCGGGAGCGTCGAGCATCCGGATTGAGCAACTGGATGGCCGAGAGATGGTCAGTTTTGACGACCATCTGCGCATTCGCCGCGAGATTGACAAAGTCCTGATCACGCATCAAGTGAGCGTGCGATTGGTGATGGAATTCGACAACATCGAGACGCTCAAGCGGGCGGTCGAAATCAATGCGGGCTTCAGTTTGTTGCCGGAGCCGACGGTTGCGCGGGAGGTCCAGACAGGTTCGCTGGTGGCCGTTCCCTTGTCGAACGTCACGATGGTACGGCCGTTGGGCATACTGCATCGGTCCGGGGTGGACGTGGGGAAGACGACGCGCCGTTTCATTCAGTTTTTGTTGGATCACCCGCAGTACCCAGCGTCGGCGCCGGACTTGGCGTCGACCCAAGCCGTGGCGGAGGTGGCTTCGCCACTGGGGCCGGCGGCTGAACCATCCCCGTGTACGGCGAACTGCCGCGTGGCGGGACGGGCCAAGGCTTGACAGGTACGAGGCAGAGGCAGTGCGTGGGCTGCGCAGATGGCGGTGAAAAAGGAACGCAATCATGAGTGTCGGCTTTCCGGAAAAATACGGCTTGTACGATCCCCGCAATGAACGAGACAGTTGCGGCGTCGGTTTCGTGGCTCACATCAAGGGGCAACGCAGCCATCAGATTGTCGCGGATGCCGATCAGATCCTCCGCAACATGGACCATCGCGGGGCATGTGGCTGTGAGCCAAACACGGGGGACGGTTCGGGCCTGCTCACGGCACTGCCGCACGCCTTCCTGACGAACGTCGCCCGCCAGGACTTGCGAGCCGAACTACCGCCGCCGGGTCGTTTTGCGGCCGGCGTGGTGTTTTTGCCGACACGGGCGGACGAGCGCGCGTACTGCCAGCAGGCCGTGGAACGGATCATTGCGGAGCACGGCCAGCAGTTGGTGGGTTGGCGCGAGGTGCCGACGCAGGTGGAGTTGGCGGACGTGGGACCCGCGGCCCGCGCCGCCATGCCGCACATTAAGCAACTGTTTGTGGCAGCGGCGGAGGGCGTGGAGGGCGAGGCATTTGAGCGGCGGCTCTACGTGATCCGCAAGCGAGTCAGCAACCTGCTGCGACTCAACACGTCGCTCCAGCAGGCCAAGATGTTCTACGTCTGCAGCCTGTCGACCAAAGTGATCATCTACAAAGGGATGCTCACGCCGAATCAGCTGATGACGTTTTACCCCGATTTGAAGGACCCCGACTACACGTCGCACTTGGCGATGGTGCATTCGCGATTTTCGACGAACACCTTTCCCAGCTGGGACCGTGCTCAGCCGAAACGCTTCATGTCACATAACGGCGAGATTAACACGCTGCGCGGCAACGTCAACTGGATGTCTGCTCGGCAGGGCGTGTTGCGCAGCGAGCTGTTTGGGAATGACCTGAGCAGGCTCTTCCCCGTGGTGGAGCCGGACTGCTCGGATTCCGGCACGTTTGACAACGTGCTGGAGTTCCTGTTGATGACGGGGCGTTCGCTGCAGGAATCGCTGATGATGATGATCCCGGAGGCCTGGCAGAAGGACGAGGGGATGTTGGAGAACAAGCGGGCCTTCTACGAATACCACTCGGCGGTCATGGAGCCGTGGGACGGTCCCGCGTCGATCGTGTTCACGGATGGCCAGTACATTGGTGCGCTGCTCGACCGCAACGGCCTGCGTCCGAGTCGTTATTACATCACGCACGACGATCGCGTGATTCTGGCCAGCGAGGTGGGGGTGCTGCCGATTGCTCCCGACAACGTGGCGAGCAAGGGGCGGTTGCAGCCCGGCCGCATGCTGCTGGTCGATTTCCGCCAAGGCCGCCTGATTCCGGACGAGGAACTCAAGCACGAGGTTTCCAACCGGCGGCCGTACGCAGCATGGCTGCGCAAGAATCGGCTGCGGCTGTCGGCATTGGAGAAGCCCAAGAACGTACCGGGGCTGCAGCCGGCCACCTTGTTGGCGCGGATGCAGGCGTTCGGTTACACCACCGAAACGCTGCAATTCATGCTGTTGCCTTTGGTGCAGCAGCGGCGGGACCCGGTTGGTTCGATGGGCAATGACTCGGCGCTGGCCTGCCTGAGCGATCAGCCACGGCTGCCGTACGACTATTTCAAACAACTTTTCGCGCAGGTCACCAATCCGCCGATCGACTCGATCCGCGAAGAAATCGTCATGTCGCTGGAATGCTATATCGGCCCGGAACTCAATCTGCTGGAGACGAGTGATCGGCACTGCGAACGCCTGCGAATATCCGACCCGATCCTCACCAATGAAGAGCTGGCCGCAATCAAACAGATGAACTGCCGCGGCTGGCGAACTCGCACTATCGACATCACGTTTGCGCGCAGCGAAGGCCCCAGCGGCATGGCGGCGGCATTGCGGCGCATCCGCGAGGAAGCCGAAACGGCGATTGACGAGGGGTACAGTCTGGTCGTCCTGTCGGACCGCCATACGGATGCGGACCGAGTCCCCGTCTGTGCCCTGCTGGCCTGCGGGGCCGTGCATCATCACCTGGTTCAGCAGGCGAAACGGACCCGGCTGGGCATCGTCATCGAGACGGGAGAAGCGCGTGAGGTCCACCATCATTGCCTGCTGGTGGGCTATGGGGCCGACGCCATCAACCCCTACCTGGCATTCGAGACGCTGTGGCAATCACGCCGCGACGGATGGCTGGACCCCGAGGAGTTTCCCGACGATGGTCGCGTCGTGGCCGCGTACCGCATCGGCGTGGCCAAGGGCATGCTCAAGGTCATGGCCAAGATGGGCATTTCCACCTTGCAGTCATACAAGGGGGCGCAGATCTTCGAGGCGGTGGGACTGAGCGAGGAGGTGATTGATCTCTGCTTCGCCGGGACTCCCAGTCGCGTGCAGGGCTCTAACTTGGACACCCTGGCGCGAAGCCCTTCGCCGTCACGATGTGGGCTATCCGCGAACTGCGCAGGAACGTCTCCCCCTGCTACCGAATCCGGGTGAGTACCATTGGCGAGCGGGCGGGGAACAGCATGTCTGGAATCCCGACACGATCGCCAATCTCCAGCTCGCCGCGCGAGCGGGCGATGGCGCGGCGTATGGACGGTTCGCCGACATGATTAATCAGGACGCGGCGCGGCGCTGCACGTTGCGCGGCATGTTCCGCTTCCAACTCCCCGCGGGCCAGCGTCCCGTCGCGCTGGAGGAGGTGGAGCCCGCCAGCGCCATCGTCAGGCGGTTCTGCACGGGCGCGATGAGCTTCGGTTCCATTTCCCGCGAGGCGCACGAAACGCTGGCTGTGGCGATGAACCGCCTGGGAGGGCGGAGCAATACCGGCGAGGGAGGGGAAGATCCGGCGCGTTTCCTGCGGCAGCCCAACGGCGATTCGAAACGATCGGCCATCAAGCAGATCGCCTCCGGGCGCTTTGGAGTGACGGCTTGGTACTTGGCGAATGCGGACGAACTGCAGATCAAGATGGCACAAGGGGCCAAGCCGGGCGAAGGGGGCGAATTGCCGGGCCGCAAGGTCGACGATTCCATCGCGCGAATTCGTTACTCCACGCCCGGGGTCGGTCTGATCAGCCCGCCACCACACCACGACATCTATTCCATCGAGGACTTGGCACAGTTGATCTATGACTTGAAGTCCGCCAATCGCGAGGCGCGGATCAGTGTGAAATTGGTCTCCGAAGTCGGCGTCGGCACGGTCGCGGCCGGCGTGGCCAAGGCACATGCCGAGTGCATCCTGATCTCGGGTGACAGTGGGGGAACCGGTGCTTCGCCACTCACCAGCATCAAACATGCCGGGCTCCCTTGGGAACTGGGACTCGCCGAAACCCACCAAACGCTCGTGATGAATGACCTGCGCGGCCGGGTGGTGCTGCAGGCCGACGGCGGCATTCGCACCGGTCGCGACGTCATCATCGCGGCCTTGTTGGGAGCGGAAGAAATGGGCTTCTCGACCGCGCCCCTGATCACCCTCGGCTGCATCATGATGCGGAAGTGCCACCTCAACACCTGTCCGGTCGGTGTCGCCACGCAGGACCCGGTGCTGCGCAAAAGGTTCGCCGGCAAACCGGAGTACGTGATCAACTACTTGTTCCTGGTGGCCGAAGAGACGCGCCGGATCATGGCCGAACTGGGCTTCCGCCACATGGACGACATGATCGGGCGGGTGGACTGCCTGCAGACGGACGAGGCCATCCGGCATTGGAAGGCCGACGGACTGGATCTGACACCCATTCTGGCCCCGGCACGCCGGCCGCGGGCCGGCACCCCAGTGCGGTGCGTCCAGAGCCAGGATCATGGTCTGCAGCGGACGCTGGACCAATCCACGCTGCTGCCGCACGCGGAACCGGCGTTGGTGCGTGGGCAGCGGATCTGCGTCGACCTGCCGATCGAAAATGTGCACCGCGCGGTGGGGGCGATGCTCAGCCACACGGTCGTGACACGGTTCGGGGAGCAGGGGCTGCCCGACGGCACCATTCACTTCCGATTCCACGGCTCGGCCGGCCAGAGTTTTGGAGCCTTCCTGGCCGGTGGGATTACCCTGGAACTGGAAGGCGATGCCAACGATTACGTCGGCAAAGGGCTGTCCGGAGGACGACTGATCGTCTATCCGCCGAAGGAAAGCACGTTTTTGGCCGAGCAGAACATCTTGGCGGGCAATGTCGTGCTATACGGTGCGACGAGTGGCCAGGCGTTTTTCCGCGGCCGCGCGGCCGAACGCTTCTGCGTGCGCAACAGCGGAGCCTGGGCCGTGGTGGAAGGCGTCGGTGACCATGGCTGCGAGTACATGACCGGCGGCCGCGCCGTCATCCTCGGTCCCACCGGGCGCAATTTCGCCGCCGGCATGTCGGGAGGAATTGCCTACGTGTGGGATTACGACGGCCAGTTTGCTGACCGCTGCAACATGTCCATGGTGGAACTGAGCCGTGTCGAATCCGACGAAGATGTCGGCGAATTGCTGGAAATGATTGAACTGCACGAGAAGTACACCGGCTCGCGCGTGGCGCAACTGGTCCTCGACGATTGGCCCGGCGTGGTGCGCAAGAAGTTCGTGAAAGTCATGCCTTTGGATTACAAACGGGTGCAACTGGAACGCGCTGCCCGCGACGAGGAAATTGATGCCGTCGTGCATCAGGAACACGCGAGCGTATGAACCGCGACTCCGGAACAAGCTGAGTGAAGAGACAATCATGGGAAAACCGACCGGCTTCAAAGAATATCCCCGCAAGACCGTCCCTTATCGCGCGCCGCTGGAGCGACTCGAGGACTTCCTCGAGATCTATACCGCCGCGGAAGTGGAACCGCTGCGCACCCAGGGCGCCCGCTGCATGGACTGTGGCGTCCCTTTCTGCATGTCCTCCACCGGCTGTCCGCTGGATAACCTGATCCCCGAGTGGAACGATCTGGTCTACCTGGGACGGTGGCGCGAGGCATTGGATCGCTTGCACAAGACCAACAACTTTCCGGAATTCACCGGCCGAACCTGTCCCGCGCCGTGCGAGGGTGCCTGCGTGCTGGGGATCAACGCGCCGAGTGTCACGATCAAGAACATCGAGAACGCCATTATCGACCGCGGATTCGCCGAGGGCTGGGTGACCGCGCACCCGCCCGCCGCGCGGACGGGAAAACGCGTCGCCATCGTCGGCTCCGGGCCGGCCGGACTGGCTGCCGCAGCTCAATTGAATGCCGCCGGGCACGAGGTGACGGTGTATGAACGGGCGGACCGTATCGGAGGCCTGCTCATGTACGGGATCCCCAACATGAAACTGGAGAAAACGCTGGTCGAGCGGCGGGTTTCGTTGCTGCGTCAGGAAGGGGTCCGCTTCGTCACGCTGGCACACGTGGGACGGCCGTCGCCGCGGCTCAGCGGCCACATGACTCAGATCATGGAGCAGCGGGGCCTGCCGGTCCGCTACATCGATCCGCAGGCGCTGCGCGAACAGAACGACGCCCTGCTGCTGGCCACCGGCGCCACGCGGCCCCGCGATCTGGCGACCGCCGGCCGCTCGCTGCACGGGATCCATTTCGCCATGGACTTTCTCACTCGCAGCACCAAGAGCCTGCTGGATTCCCGCTTGACCGATGGCCACTATATCTCGGCCAAGGACAAAGATGTGATTGTGATCGGTGGCGGCGATACGGGCGCCGATTGTGTCGGGACGGCGTTGCGGCAGGGGTGTCGGAGCGTTGTCAATTTCGAATTGCTGGACCGACCTGCCGCCACCCGCGAGCCGCACAATCCCTGGCCGCAGTGGCCACGCGTCTTTCGCATGGACTATTCCCACGAGGAGTGTCAGGAGAAATTCGGCGAAGATCCGCGCCTGTATGCGATTCTGACGCGCGAGTTTGTCGACAATGGCCACGGCCACGTGGCCGGCGTGAAAACCGTGCGCGTCGATTACACCAAGCCAACCGCGGAAGCGCCGTTCCGGGTGATCCCGGGCACCGAACGGGTCTGGGAAGCGGACCTGATCTTCCTCTCGCTCGGCTTCCTGGGGCCGGAAAGCGAAGTCGCTGACCTGTTGGGAGTGCAGTGTGACGGTCGGGGCAACTTCCGCGCCGGGCCGGGCCACTTCGCCACCAACGTGCCGGGCGTATTCGCGGCCGGCGACTGCCGCCGCGGCCAGTCCCTCGTCGTCTGGGCCATCCAGGAGGGACGAGCGGCCGCCCAGGCGGTCGACCAGTACCTGCGGGAAAACGCCGCACTCTCCACTCCGGAGAAAACTCAGGCCACCCCGGAGAAAACCCCGGGTGCTGGGCGCCGCCGCTGACCAGACCCCGGAGCCTGCCCGGCAGGTGCCGCCGCGGTTTCCGCCACCCGGCGTGACCGCCGGTCAGGTCAGGTAGGGCTGCAGCGCTTTGGGCAGCTCTTCAAACGGGAAGAGGCGATGAAAATCCAACAAGCCCGCCAGCGCCCGGCTCTGCACGCGGTGTCCCATCTCCTCCAGAATCGCGATCGGATTCAATCCTCCCACAATCACCGCACCGATGCGGCCGGGGTTGACCGGTTGCCCCAGCAGGACTCGACCGGGGAATCCCACTTCCAGCAGCCCTCCCAATCCCACCGCAGTCAGCCGATCGCTCATATGGACCACCAGATCGCGGCTGTCCGCCGGCAACTCGCGAAAACTCGCGCCGATCAAACCGTTCCCATCGCGGATGGCCCCCAGGTAGTCGGTCATGCCACTGCGGATGAAGATCTCGAGCGGGTCGATCGTGGTTCCGTCATACCGGATCACTTCCGCAAATCGCAGCGGGCGGCCTCCGCGCAGTTCCAGCAGTCCGCCGAAACGGGACGTTGTCGGGACACCGTGCTTGAGCAAGACGCCATTGAGCGTGATGGAACAGATGGTGCAGAACCCGACGTGGCCAGGGGGCACCGTCGACGCGCCGAGGGTCTCGCCGGGGGCCAGCAACGCCAGCCGGTTTCCCATGGCATACCCCTTGCCAAACACTTCGCAGACCTGCTCGGCACAGGCCGCCAGACGCCGGGGATCGACCCACGATACATTCACGACCACGCTCCCGGTGCGGGTCGCCAGATCGAACGACATATTGAAGGTCATCTGGTCGATTTTGGCCGACAGGTAGCCCAGGCCTTCGACCACCAGCGAGGTCCGCAGCTCGGCCAACCCTTCATCCGTAATCAGGTGCCCGCGACGGCCTCGCGCAATCGTCAGCCCTTCCCCGTCCAGTTGCTGCAGGTACAGCCTTACGGTCCGCTCGCTGAGCGAACAGCCGGCCACCTCCAGATGCTCGGCGATCTGACTGGACGTGGCAGGCTCGTTGGCGCGGCTGAGAACCTGCAAGATCTCCGCGCGATGCCGCTGGACTTTCTGCATAATACACCTCCTGCGCGACGGCGGCCCGGCAGCTACTCCACAGCCTCACGATAGCACAGCACAACCTGCTCCGGAGTATTCGCGTAGACCCGCACACGGCACCCCGACTGCTGCTCGTCCCGCATGTCGATCACGCGCAACACCGGTGCCCACTTGGCGGCATCGGGCAGCAGTTCGACAAGTCGGTTAGGTGACTGCAAGAAGAACTCGCGATTCCAGGCGTTGTTCTGACGCCCCGGGAAGAGCGCCAGATACAGGATGTCCAGCTCGACAAGGTCATTGAAGAAATGCGTTCCCAAGGAGACGTCGGGAATCAAATCCTCCCGCATGGCCACAATTTCGCAAATGATCGAGACATTATCGATCTCGGAGAACGAGACGGGGACGCCCAGTGAAGGGCTCTTGGTGCCCCAGCGTCCCGGACCGATCAGCATGATCGTGCCGGGCGGATGCCGCTCCTTGGAACGCAGTACGCGTCCGATCGTGCGGGCCAAGGCATAGCGATCGGCGATCGGCAATTGGCCGTAGAGCATCGGCTCGACGTACACGATCCGGTCAATAAAGCTCAAACGACTGGGACCGATGACGGCCCCCCGGGCTTCCAGGATCACTTCCGCTTTGGCCGTTGGCTCGGGGCGATCGGCGACCACGGCCTGGCCGGTGGCGATCTGCAGGGGGCGGCACTGCACGAGGTTGATTTTATAGTCGTCCTTGGCGAAGAAATTGGCCGTGAATTCCAGATCCACGGGCGACTCATAAGCGGTCTGGATGGCCGACAACACCTCGCGCATATCGTTGACGAACGATGTCCGTGTCAGCAGCTGATCGAACGTCAGCACCAAGGCGGCGCGTTCGTCCAGCTGCTGCTGCGCCGCCCAGTTGGCCATGTCGGGATCGACCGAGGCGAACATATCGAAGGGGAGCGAGTCACATTGCCGCACCACGTCGGCGAAGTCGAAGGAGGCCAGTTGGCTGGCCTCCAAGTCGATGGCATCCACCCGGCGCTGGGAAAACTGCCGCACCTCGTCCGCTCCGCTCTCCGGTCGCCGCAACGGGGCATTGAGAGCCACGACTCGCGTATAGTCGTCATCCGCCCGGTCCACCGCCCGCGTTCCCAAGCCGAACACGAGCCGCACCATGCCGGAAGCCGGATCGATGTAATCGCTCCAGACGTACGGATTGAACGAATATCCGACGCCGGCGACCTGCGGGAAGAACAGCGACCCATAGCGGGCGCCGGAAACCCGCTGCACGAGCAGCGACATCTGCTCGTCATGCTCCAGCAGCCCCCGCTGCGCCCGGTAGCGCAGCGCCTTCTCGCTCATGCTGCTGGCGTAGATCGTCCGCACCGCCGCGAGGAAGTCCGCCAGCCGCTTCTGATGCGGGCCCTGGTTCGCACAGAAGATGCTCTCGTATTTGCCGGCGAAGGCGTTGCCATAATTGTCTTCCAGCAAGCTGCTCGATCGCACGATGATCGGCGATTGCCCGAAGTACGCCAGCATCTCCGAGAAATCCTTTTCGATGGCGTCCGGAAAGGACCCGGTCAGGATCCGCCGCCGCGCCTCCTCCACCCCCTCGAGAAACGTGGCGGGATCGCGCTGCTTCTGCCGCAGCCACCAACAGCCGTTCTCGACCAGATACGAGTAGAACACGTCGGACCCCACGAAGAAGGAGTCGTGGGTTTCCAGGACCTCGTGCCAGCGCGGGTCGGAGCGGAACAGGATGGCCCGCGCCAGCAGCATGCCGACCGACTTCCCGCCAATCAGTCCCGTGCCGATCATGCGTTCGCAGATCTGCAGAATGTCATCCAGCTGGAGGTACCGCGTGGCCAACGACAAGACCCGCGGATCGCGGGACACGACCATTTGCGCCAAGTGCGTGAGGCATGCGGCGGCGTCCGCGGCGGTCTTGCGACCCGCCTTGGCGTCGTCCCGAATCTGCTCGGCACGCAAAATCGTGCGGCTCCAGGTCCCGTGTCGCAACTGGGCCGAGTCACCGCCGCTCCAGCGGTTGGTCGTCAGGATCTCGGCCGTGGTGGAGCTCTCGGTCAACGGGATGAAGTCCTCGCCCTCCCAGACATGCAGCATGTGCATCGTGGGGGAATAACGATGCTCGACCTTGGTCGGATGGACATAGAGTTCCTGGCGGTGACGATAGACATCCAGGAAGATCTGTGTCGTATCGGTGATCGGCTGGAGCGCGTGGACGGAATGCCGATTCCGCAGCAGCGGGAAGTAGGCCAACGACTCCAAGTCGAGCACATAGGGACAGGTCAGACGAAAGAAGTTGCCCAGCATGCGGTCGCTGAACCAGGCGTCCGCCAACGTGGACAGACAGTCGAACACGAAATGAGCTTCCCGCCCGGCGTCGTCCAAGGCCCGGTGAATGCGCGTGACGAACTGTTCGAACCCGGCGGAGGTGTCGAGCATGTGCGTTACTACCGGCAATTCGTCCGGAACCAGCGGCATGTGACTGCCGAAGCGGAAATAGACGATTTCCTTTCCCTGGGACATGGCGTGCCGGCAGTAAGGCGCGACAAACAGGGCGAAGTCCTCGATCGTCTCCACCTGCCAGACC
Source organism: uncultured Planctomycetota bacterium (assembly GCA_963802295.1). Classification (GTDB taxonomy): domain Bacteria; phylum Planctomycetota; class Planctomycetia; order Pirellulales; family Pirellulaceae; genus JAJRVM01. The sequence continues at coordinate 1,558,042 of CAWDIM010000029.1, forward strand.
AGGTTGTCGCCGGGAATCAGCCCTCTCAGCAAGCGGTCCAAACCGGCCACGCCGGTGCTCAGCCTCGGATCATTGACCATCGCCTGACTCCCTCTCCCTGCGGGCCTTCTCGCCCTTTCGCTCGCCGCATTGCCGACGGTAATTCGTGCCGCCCCCCGCGGCAAACCTGGACCTCTCCACGCCTCCGTACACTACGGTGTGGCCCGCAGAGCGTCAAGCAGGACGCCCCAAAAGCTGGCCGATCACCCGCCGGGAGGGGCCGCAACCGGATCGCCAACGCTCGCATCGGCTCGCCTCACCGACCGTTGGCGGAATATAGCGGCAGTGAATTGCCACTAAAATTGCCAATAGCAGTGAAAAATGGGGATGGAAAACTGCCATCGACTGTGGTAATCTTCGGCATCCAGTTTCCAGTAGAGCCCGCGAAGTCCGGCGCACCGGCGAGAAGCCGCGGCGGCTCCCGCGGGACGACAGCGCGGGCAACAGACGTCGAAACTTCCCGTGGCGGGGACGCAGCATCCAGCGAGGAATCCAGATATGACCAATCCAATCGGCAGCGGGCAATCGGACGCTACACGTGGCGTCGAGGACTTCATGGCACAGGTGGTGGCCAAGAACCCCGGAGAACCCGAATTCCATCAGGCGGTACGCGAGGTCGCGGAGTCCGTGATCCCGTTCCTGCAGTCCCATCCCAACTACCAGCGGGCCCGGATTCTCGAACGAATGGTGGAACCGGAACGCGTGGTGATGTTCCGCGTCCCGTGGTTCGACGACCGCGGCGACATCCAGATCAATCGCGGCTTCCGCATCGAGATGAACAGTGCCATCGGGCCCTACAAGGGCGGACTGCGATTCCACCCCACCGTCACCTTGGGAGTCCTCAAGTTCCTGGCGTTCGAACAGGTCTTCAAGAACAGCTTGACCACGCTGTCGATGGGGGGCGGCAAAGGGGGCTCGGATTTCGATCCCAAGGGAAAAAGCGACAATGAAGTCATGCGGTTCTGCCAGTCGTTCATGACCGAGCTAGCGCGGCACATCGGCCCCGACACGGACGTGCCGGCCGGGGATATCGGCGTGGGGGGACGGGAAATCGGCTTTCTCTTCGGCCAATACAAACGCCTGGTGAACCGATTCTGTGGCGTGCTGACCGGCAAGGGACTGGAATACGGCGGGTCGCTGCTGCGTCCCGAGGCCACCGGTTACGGCTGCGTGTACTTCGCGCAGGAGATGCTTGCCACGCGGGGCGACAGCGTCGCCGGCAAGACAGCGCTGGTTTCCGGTTCGGGCAACGTGGCCCAGTACACCGTGGAAAAACTGAACGAATATGGCGCCAAGTCCATCACACTGTCCGACTCCGACGGCACCATCGTCGATCCGCAGGGCATCGACGCGGAGAAACTCGCCTGGGTCATGGAACTTAAGAACATCCGGCGCGGCCGCATGCGGGCGTACGCGGATCATTTCAAGGGTGTCACGTACCTGCCCGGCCAACGGCCCTGGGGCGTCAAAGCGGACTTGGCGTTCCCGAGTGCCACGCAAAATGAAATCGATGCTCAGGACGCGCGAACCCTCATCAAGAACGGCTGTATCCTAGTGGCGGAAGGGGCGAACATGCCGACCTCCGCGGAAGGGGTCGACGTGCTGCTCGAAGCCAAGATCCTGTACGGCCCCGGCAAGGCCGCCAATGCCGGCGGCGTGGCCACCTCGGGCCTCGAGATGACCCAGAATGCCGGGGTGACACGCTGGACACGCGAGGAAGTCGATCTCAAACTGCGGCAGATCATGCAGGAGATCCACGCCAACTGCGTCAAGTACGGGAGCAACGGATCCTTCACCAACTATGTGCGCGGCGCCAACATCGCCGGCTTCGTCAAAGTGGCGGACGCGATGATGGCACAGGGCGTCGTCTGATCCCCGCCGGACGGCGGATCGCACGGGCACCGTCGCCGGCGGTGCCCCTGTGGTCGTTTGAGAGAACCCTCCCCTGCGGCGTCCTTGGTCGCGCGGGACGGGTCGTTCGCCGAGCTGTCTTTTCTGTGTTGCCATTTCTGAGTTGTCTCTTTTGGGCTGTCGTTTTTGGGCGCCGGTCCTGCGGTCCCGCAGCGGGAGACCACCGGCCGCCGCCCGGTTGTTGACGGCACATTGACGCGTCTGGAAGCCAGCGGGTACACTCGACGGATTCGCAAGCGGCGATTTCCAGTCCCCCCCGAGAGCGAAAGAAGACGCACTCATGACCGACTCGACATCGAGCATCGAAAAACTGGCGATAGACACCATCCGCACGCTCGCCATGGACGGTGTGCAGGCAGCCAACAGCGGCCATCCGGGCACTCCTATGGCGTTGGCTCCCGTGGCTTACACCTTGTGGAATCGCGTCCTCCGATACGATCCTGCCACTCCCCACTGGCCCGCTCGCGACCGCTTCGTGCTGTCGTGTGGACACGCCTCGATGCTGCTCTACTCGCTGCTCCACCTCACTGGTGTTCGGCGCGTCGATGACACGGGGCGAATCACGGGGGACCTCTCGATCACGCTCGATGATCTGCGCAACTTCCGCCAGCTGCACAGTCCCTGCGCCGGGCATCCGGAATTTGGTGAAGCCGCGGGAATCGAAACCACCACCGGACCGCTGGGGCAGGGGGTGGCGACGAGCGTCGGGATGGCAATGGCCGCTCAGTGGTACGCGGCGCGCTATAATCGACCGGACTTCGAACTGTTCGGTCATCGCGTTTTTGCGCTCTGCAGTGACGGAGATCTCATGGAGGGTGTGGCGTGCGAAGCCGCGTCCTTGGCCGGACACCTTCGACTCGCTAATCTGTGCTGGATCTATGACGACAACTCCATCACCATCGAGGGGAAGACGGAGTTGGCGTTCAGCGAAAAGGTCTCGAAGCGATTCAAGGGACTCGGCTGGAATACGGTCAAGGTCAACGACGCGAACGACATTGCCAGCGTGGAAGCGGCGTTGGCGATCAGCGAGCGCAGTGCGCAGCCGACGCTGATCATTGTCAAAAGCGTGATTGGGTACGGGGCGCCCAACAAAGCCAACACGGCCGCAGCGCATGGCTCACCGCTGGGTGCCGAGGAAATCAGACTCGCGAAAGTCGCCCTGGGCTGGCCCGCCGACGCGCAGTTCCTCGTCCCGGCAGAGGTCGTCGAGCATTTTGCGGCAGGTATCGGACGGCGCGGCCGGTCGCTGGAGCAGGCTTGGCAGGCGGAATTCGCTCGGTACTGCCAGCGTTACCCACAAGGGGCAGCCGAATTGAAAGCGATCTGGGCCGGTCAGCTGCCACAGGACTGGGAAGCAGGCATCCCGGAATTCGAGGCGGACGCCAAGGGCCTGGCCACGCGCACCAGCTCGGGAAAGGTGCTCAACCATTTGGCGCCCCATTTCCCCTGGCTCCTGGGCGGCTCGGCGGACTTGGCCCCCTCCAACATGACGCAGCTGAACGACCCCGAGGCCGGGCACTTCAGCGCCGACAACTACGCGGGGCGCAACCTGCATTTCGGGATCCGTGAACACGCCATGGCCGCCGCCTGCAACGGCATGGCATTGAGCGGGCTGCGGCCATACGGTGGCACCTTCTTCGTCTTCACGGACTATATGCGGCCCGCCATGCGACTGGCCAGCCTGATGCGACTGGGGGTGATCTACGTCCTGACGCACGATTCGATCGGCCTGGGCGAGGATGGTCCGACACACCAGCCGGTGGAGCAGCTGGCCGCCTGCCGCGCGATCCCGCGGATGCTCGTCTTCCGACCCGCCGATGCCAATGAAGTCGCCCAGGTGTATCGTACGCTGCTGGTCCATCAGCATCAGCCCGCTTGCGTCGTGCTGACTCGTCAAAACGTCGCGACGCTGGATCGCTCGAAATACGGCTCAGCCAGTGGCGTCGCCCGCGGCGGCTACGTGTTGCTGGATGCCCCGCATGGCCAGCCGCAGGTGATCCTGATCGGCACCGGAAGCGAGGTCGGGATCTGCCTGGAAGCGCAGCAGCTGTTGGCTGCCCAGGGAATTGCTGCCCGCGTCGTGAGCATGCCTTGTTTCGAATTGTTCGATGCCCAGGATGCGGACTATCGCCACAGCGTGCTGCCGCCGGCCGTCTCGGCCCGTGTCGGGGTGGAAGCCGGCATCCGGCAAGGCTGGGACCGCTATTTGGGACCCGCTGGGGGCTTCGTGGGGATGACCGACTTCGGTGCCTCCGCACCCTTCGAAACGCTCTACGATCACTTCGGCATCACCGCTCAAGCCGTCGTGGCCCAGGCCAAGACGCTCGCGGCGTCCGCCTGACGGGATGTCGCGTCCGGGGAATTTGCCCGGTCGGGGGTGCCTTTGGTTTTGCGGATGAAGGGCCACGAAAATCTCCCACCTCCCCGCATCGCAGGGAGCGTTCGCGCCTCCTCGGTGCATCGGCCAGCAATCGGCCGGCCGGCGAGGGCCTGCGCCCAACCGGCCCCTCCGCGGGGCGCCACATGCGAAACCGTTGGCAGGCCGCGTTACAGGACGCGCAGCGCGACGAGCAGCAGGAAGACGACCCACACAGCCAGCACGCTTGCGCTAGCCAGCAGCAGCAGGCGACGGGGCGGTCGGGGATGAGGCTGCCCGTGCAGGTTGGGCCGTTCGGGTACCGAGCGTTGCGTCATGTTGTGCTTATTCGGGACGAGTGATCTTGAATTGCCGTTCAAAGGCCTCTTCGAAATCGAAGACCCCGTCGAAGTCTTCGCGACGATCGCTCTCGGACTTCTTCATCAAGCCGATATCGATCAAGTTGTAAACGATCTCACCGAAATCGCCGGTAGCACGCACTCCCCAACTGTGCATCACGACCCGCGACATGAGCCCAAATTGGTCCAGCGCAAGCTGCCGAATCGCCTCGCACAACTGTTGCCCCGTCAAGTGCGCGTCGGGGGGCGGGTCGACTGCGGGACCGGCCGCCATCGGCTGCGGCCCCATGCCGAGTTCGCCCTGCGCGTAGGCGAGGGCATCTCGCACGAATTGGTATGCCTCAAGCTTGTATCGCGGATCGCGCTTGAGAAGCTCGATCATTGGATGTTGTTGTCCGGACATGACTTCGTGTCTCTCGTGAATCGGCCGAGTGTCAACGTGGAGCGTGCGGCGAACAGCTCCCGTCGGTGGGCGGGAGACACCCTCACAAGGGCATTGGAGCCCACCGCCATCCGAGCCTGCCTCAGAGTCCTCGCCTAGTGAGCAAACGAGCCGACCGCGCCGCCGGACGTCCACGGAATTATCATTCTGGCGTGTCCTCAGGTTCTTCTCTAGCTGGAGTATCGCGTTTTATGACCGACAAGATATCCGCCTTGTGGATTAGCAGGCGGCGGTTGTCTTCCATTTGAATCATCAGCTGCTGAGCCAAGATCTCGATGGCCAGCACACGCGCTCGACCTTCCTTGGTCACGACATCCGAACCGACCGGCGGCAGTTCCTTCTGCATTTTCACGTACGACGGGTATTCGTACCGCAGACAACACTTCAGACGTCCACAACGACCCGAGATCTTCGTCGGGTCCAGGGTCGCCTTCTGGACCTTGGCCATCTTCATCGATACCGGGGGCATTTCGGTCAGGTGCTTGCCACAACAGACCGGCTGCCCGCAGTCTCCGTAATCCGCCAATAACTTCGCTTCGTCTCGCACGCCAATCTGCCGCATTTCAATCCGCGTCTGGAATTCCGAGGCCAGTCGTTTCACCAGTTCACGAAAATCGACTCTCTGCTCGGCCAAATAATACACGACGATGCGCTCACCCCCAAAGAGATGCTCGATGTCGACCAGCTGCATCGACAATCCCAACTCCTGGACATGCCCCTGGCAGGTTTCAAACTCCTTCCGCTCATTCGCCTTGATGTGCGTCAGTTCGTTGGAGTCTTCCGCGGTCATGGCCCGCAGGATCTGGCCGTACGGAACGTCCTTCATGCCTCCCAGAATCTCGTCGGTAGCGACACACAGCACGTCGGCAGCCTCCAGACCGCGATTCGTCCGCGCGATCACCCGATCACCGCGTGTGAAACGATCGTTGCCTCGGGGAGAAAGCACCCCCAGGGTTCGCATGGCGCCATAGCGCACCACGTACTTAACCATGACTGCGTTACACCTTTCCGGTCTCGCACCCTGCCGGTCAGAACATCTCGCCCGCCCCGCCAGACATGGCAGATATCCCACCGTGCCCCAGCGATGAACGCAAGTATAGTATCGGTCGCACTGCGGGGAAAGACACAACGGAGGGAGAAGGGATGCCCCAGGCGGGCAGCGGCGTGCCACCACCCACTCGGAATCCTGCCGTCGACAGCCGCACAAGGGGATACGCAGGCAACTGATGCGCAGCCAACCTGCCGTTCTCCTCGTCGCTCGGGGCACCTCGGAACGTCCACACTCAACGGAGGGCGCCCAGGGGCGGCCATCGCCACGTCGCAACAGCCCGGGCCCCTCGCCGGACCTCAGGGGTAGACTGGCGCGGGAAGCATTGCACGTCAATCGAGAACGGCCAGAATGTCGTCCTCGCTCATGATCAGAACCTCTTCGTTGTCGACCACCACTTCGGTACCCGCCCAACGACTGAAGACCACCCGATCTCCTTCACTCACTTGGTGGGGAACACGCGTTCCGTTGGGCAGCCGGTGGCCATCACCGACCGACAGCACTCGACCCTGCTGAGGCTTGTCACGCGCTGAGTCCGGCAGAACGATCCCGCCCGGTGTTTTTACGTCGGCTTCTAACCGTCTGATGACAACTTTGTCACCCAGTGGTTCCACTCTCATACATACAGCCCTTGTTCCCGCCATCCGATGTGAATTCAGGAATTGCCCGTTCGGTGCGTCTCGTTGGCAACCTGCCGCTGGCGGGCGCGACAGGGGTGGATTGTCGCATGCCCGAGCTTCACGTTCAAGTCTTACGCATTCTGGATTCGCTCTCCCAACGCCTTCGGATTCAATTCCCCCGCCGACAATGCCGATGAAATGCTCTGGGAAGTCCTTAACGAATGTATGGCCGCGAACCCCTCGATGGGCGGTGTTTTTGGCATTATTGCGGCACGCCGTTCGACCGTCGCACCGACCCGCGAGCGAGCGTTATTGGCAACGGCTCGACGCGTCACCTGATTTGGCCAGCCATGATGATCCTCCGCCGAGCCTTACGACAATCGCGGCGCCCGTATCGACCTTCCGCACCGATACTCCCCAATCCGCCGTGCGACACTGGTTGGGAGCAGCCATGCTGCAGGGCCAGCAGCGGGCGTCAGCGAGCTGGCAACGTGGCGGATGCGACGCGAAGCCGGGGCCCACGCCAGCCGAGAACGCCTCCGATTCAAACCGAAGAGTGCCGCGGCAGGAGCAGCAAACACGGCAGGGGGAACGACACGTGACGCCAGATCGCCATTCCGCGTTCAGCGAACCTGAGGGCGCGTCGGCCCCGCGCTTTCACCCCCCCCACGGGGCAGTAATCGAGCAGCGACCACAGGTCGCCCCGCTAGTGCCCGAACTGCTGCTGGCCGTGGCCGGCAAGAGCGAGGCGGTGGCCGCCGACCAGTTGCAGCAGCAGGCAGCGGAACTGTCGGAACACCTCCGCACACGCCAACACAGCCTGGCACGCTGGGAAGCTTCGCTGAACGCTCGCTCAGCACAGCAGGACGACCAGCAGCGTAACGCCCGCCTGTGGCTCCGCGAACAGCAAATTGAACTGAGCAACCGCTTCAGCGAATTTCAGCGGCGAGCCAGCCTGCTTGAGGAAAGGGCCGCCGCACTGGACGCCGTCGGCACAACCGCCCAGACGCTGGCCCGCGAGCAGGAAGAAGTCCGGCAGCGCGCCGTGGATCTCACCCAACAGCAGCAGGCGCTGGACCTGGAATTGGAGAATGTGCGCCGCCAAGCCGATTGGTTGAATGCCGAGCGTGAGAATTGGCAGCAGCAGTGCCGCCGGGAACAGCTTTCCCTCGACCGCCTGCGACAACAACTGATGGCAGAACACGCATTGACCGAGCAGCTCAATCAAGGTCTCCGCGAGCAACTGACACAAGGTCACCGCAATGCGGACCAATCAGCACAACTCGCCGCTCAACGCCAGGAACTGCTCGCGCAAACCGCGCAACTTCGGCAACAACAAGAGACGCTCGATCAGCAGCGATGCGAGTTGGCTCAAGAGAAGAAAACGTGGCACATGCGCACGCTCGAGCAGCGACAATCACTGGCCGCACGCTGGCGACGCCGACGCCGGTTGCTGCAGTCGCAACTCGAGGCTCTTCAGTCCAGACGTCGTCTGGTGAATGAGCAGCACGAAGCGATGCTCTGTCGCCAGGAGGATCTTGACCGGCAACAGCGGCAGATCCGGGAGGACCGCTTCGTGCTCCAACAAGTCCAGGCTCAACTGGAACAGCGGACGACTCCCACCCACATCGCTGCCCTGGAACAGGCGATCCATCAATACGTTGAGGCACAGTCGGCAGCCCTGGAACAGAAACTGGCCGAGCGGAAGCAAGAGCTTCGACAACTGGCCGCGACCATCCAGCGGCAGCAGGAATCACTTCAAACACGGCATGACCGACTGCATGGCGTCCTGGTCCAGCGTCAAAGCGAATTGGACGAGTGGGCAGCGCGGCTGGCGCTGCGTGAACATACGCTCGAACGACACGAGCATCTGGCGCTAAATACTTCGCCCGAGCGCTGATCCGCCGCTGCGACTGCTGGAACGGAACAAGAGCCAGCAGCAATCAAAAAAAAGAGCGTCCTGCAACACTGCACAGGACGCTCTCATTCTATCTCATCGCTCACTGGGCGGACCGGAAGGCCCAATCCGTCAACTCGCGCGAAACAACCTGCTCTCTCACTACTTGTTGTCGCTTAAAGAGCTGCTGAGCGAATTCACTTTGTCTTTGTAAGCGGGGTCGTTGTAGGCCGGATTCTCACGCGCGCGGCGAGCCGCCTCACTGGCAATCTGCAAACCAATTCGCAGCTGGTCAGCATTGAAAAATGGTTCGCTGGGGCCGTGAATATGCGTGACCCCCACCTTGTTGGCCAACTCCTCCCAACTCAGATTGTCCGTAAAGTGCCAGGCGGCCGCTTGCGCTGCCGACTGCTCGAGCCTGTTGGTCCCAAGCATCTTGCAGATCTCGATCACTTCACCCTTGCGGGTCAATGACTCGATGGGAACCAGCTTGTACTGCATGCGCGGATTCGGGTCGGGTTTGCCATGTTCGAGGCACACAGTCGGCAGTTTGAGCTTGCGAGTCTTGCCCGCATCGACATTGAACATGCCGCCCATCATGCCACCCATGCCACCCATGCCGCCACCCATGCCGCCCATGCCGCCACCCATGCCCCCCATGCCGCCGCCAATTCCTTGGCCGCCGCCCATACCGCCACCCATGCCACCACCCATGCCGCCCATGCCGCCACCCATGCCACCCATGCCGCCACCTCCCATCCCCATGCCCATCTGGGCCAACACGGGAACACCGGCAAAGGCATCCGGGAGTTTGATGCGCAGCGGGGCATCGCCTTTGTTTTCAATGATCACGGTGGACTGTTTGGAGTTCTTCGGGATGAGCTTCACGTCGATCTCACCCGACTCCATCGCGGCGAACAGTTCTACTTCTTTGACTGTCGGCTCGCTCTTGCTACCGTCGGCGGACCGCTCTACAGCGTTTGCACGCGTAGACAGCAGTCCGACGGTCACGACCAAAGCCGCGACCCATGCGGGGCGAAACACAGTTTTCAACACCATCGATTCAACTCCTTCTGTCTTCTCTTGTTCCAGGAGGACACCGGCAGCGCGCGCCCCTTTTTCGCCTGGCAAACTGCCGCGACTGAGGATATACGCTCAGCATAATCGCCTGCACGGCAAAAACCAAGAATAATTCTAGAGAAAATGGGGACCTGGGCGAGGAAAGAAAGCCTCGCCGTCAGGCGGGTTTGGTGCTGCGGACACCCCCCTCTTCCCTCAGTGACCGCTAGTTGACAGTTGCGATTTCCATTCAGTACACTCGCTGGCTTGACACAAGTTGCGAAATGCTCACCAATGGCGTACGGCGGTTTCGCTTTCGGCGGCGTGCTTGGTGACAGCTTGATTCTTGGGAAGCTGGGCCGCGCCGCAGTCGACGACGAGGCAGAGCCTACTACGCAAGTCCTTACAGGATCGCACCTTAGATACACACCCCGCGATCCGCTCAGCCGCTCGCCTGACCTAACTGGGGCCGGAAACTCCAGGCTGAGGCGGGAAGGCGGAGGGACCTTAGATAGTGGCCATTGGGGGGGTCGCGACGGGAACTCAGTCCCGGACTCAGTGAGTCCGGATTAGTCAGAATCGTCCGCTTATACACGAGGAACCAACAAAGATGTTGACACCATCGCACCCAATCAGGTGGACTCGCATCGTGGGATGCGTAGTGACGCTCGCCCTGATGCTGGCAACCGCCTCTCAGGCCCTGGCGGCCGACGCCGAGGGGACAGGCACGGCCGTGGCCAGCGGAGGACAGGCGAAGTTTGTGATCATTTGGTTAGTCTGCCTGGCCGGCTCGATTGCCGCACTGGTGCAAGCCTTTCTGTTCTACAAGTGGGTTCAGAACGCTCCGCCGGGCAATGAGCGGATGATCGAAATCGCCGGCTATGTGCGTCAGGGTGCCAATGCTTACCTGCGACAGCAGTACGTGGTAGTGGCAGGGTTCTTCGTCGTGATTGTGGGCCTGCTGTCGTTTGCGGCCTTCGGGTTGCATGTGCAGAGCGAGTTTGTTCCTTTCGCGTTTCTTGACCGGTGGGTTCTTTTCGGGCCTGGCCGGCTGGATTGGGATGCGGACCGCCACGATGGCCAGCAACCGCACGACCGAGGGTGCCCGTAACTCGCTCAACCAAGGTCTGCAGGTCGCGTTTCGTTCCGGAGCGGTGATGGGCCTGACGGTGGTCGGGCTGGGTCTGCTCGACATCACCTTGTGGTTCGGCTTCCTGTATTGGGTGTGGCCGATGATGGGCTTCCAGGAGTTGTCGCTGGTCGACATTACCGTCACGATGCTCTGCTTCGGCATGGGTGCCAGCAGCCAGGCGTTGTTTGCACGCGTCGGTGGTGGCATTTTCACGAAGGCTGCCGACGTGGGCGCCGACCTGGTGGGCAAAGTGGAGCAGGGTATTCCGGAAGACGATCCGCGCAACCCGGCGACGATTGCCGACAACGTGGGTGACAACGTGGGTGACGTCGCCGGCATGGGAGCGGACCTGTACGAATCGTACTGCGGTTCGATTCTCGCCACGGCGGCGCTCGGCGTGGCCGCTTACGCCTCGCCGGCGCTGGACAAGATCACTCCCGGCGATGCACTCAGCTCGCAACTGCAAGCCATGTTCCTCCCGATGGCCATCGCGGGAGTGGGAATCTTCCTGTCGATTGCCGGCGTGTACCTGGTCCGCACCGAAGAAGGGGCGACGCAGAAGAACTTATTGAAAGCGTTGGCCCGCGGCATTAACGCCTCTTGCGCCATGATTGTCGTGGCTTCCATCGTGCTCTCCTATTGGCTCATGCCCGCCACCGAAGGAACGTTGTTTGCCGGCGTGCCAGGGGTAGCAGTCAGTATCATTGTCGGCCTGTTGGCAGGCTGGCTCATCGGCAAATGGACCGAATATGCCACCAGCGACGAGTTCAAGCCGACCAAGCAGTTGGCCGAGCAATCGCTGACGGGTCCCGCCACGTTGATCATCGGCGGCATTGCCGACGGCATGGGGAGTGTCTGGTTCCCCGTCTTGACGGTCTGCTTGGCGACGATCATGTCTTTCGGTTTCGCCTGCGGCTGGAATTTCGATGACGTCAACTATTTCGCACTCGGTTTGTACGGTGTAGGGATCGCCGCGGTCGGCATGCTCAGCACGCTGGGCATCACCTTGGCCACGGATGCTTATGGCCCCATCGCCGACAATGCGGGCGGTAACGCGGAGATGTCGAAGCTGGATCCTCAGGTTCGCAAGCGCACCGACGCGTTGGATAGTCTGGGCAACACCACGGCTGCCACGGGCAAGGGCTTTGCCATTGGTTCGGCGGCACTCACCGCCCTGGCGCTGCTGGCGGCTTATGTGGAAGAGGTGCGAGTTGGTTTTGAACGATGGGGAGATTCGGTGGCCGTGAAACTGGTGGATGAGGGATTCTATAAGGCATCTCCCGGTTTTGTGATCGAGAAGTACAAAAACGCTGACCAAAAGGACGCTGTCCGCACATACCTGGCGATGCCGACCGATCGGCGCCGTCCGGAAGTGGACACCGCCTGGCAGGCCATCGCTCACAACGGTAGTGACCCCACGAAGATTCCCAAGGAGGTTGTCGATCGAGTGGACGGCACGGCGGTGCTGGTGGGAACAGGAACTCCCTTGGTGCCGGTCCACGAAGCGACGCTCCCCGATTTCACCACCTACTATGACGCCTCGCTCATGAATCCGAAGGTTTTGGTGGGCGTGTTCCTCGGTGCCATGGCTACGTTCCTGTTCTGTGCCATGACCATGAAAGCGGTCGGACGTGCCGCGAAAGGCATGGTGGAAGAGGTGCGGCGGCAGTTCAAGGAAAAGAAGGGCATCATGGCGGGCACCGAGCAGCCTGATTATGCTCGACCGGTGGCCATCAGCACCAAGGCGGCGCAGCGAGAGATGATCCTGCCCTCCTTGTTGGGCCTGGCTCTCCCCGTCGTAACCGGACTCGTGCTGGGCGTCGGTGGCGTGATGGGCCTCTTGGTCGGCACGTTAACAACGGGCTTCTGCGTGGCCGTTTTCATGGCCAATGCGGGCGGCTCGTGGGACAACGCCAAGAAGTATATCGAAGGTGGCCAGCTGGGTGGCAAGGGATCCGATGCTCATAAGGCCGCCGTCGTGGGCGACACCGTGGGTGACCCCTTTAAAGACACCAGTGGTCCGAGCCTGAACATCTTGATCAAGCTGATGAGCATGGTGAGCGTCGTAGTGGCCGGCCTGGTTGTCCGCTACAGCCTGATGGCCTTGGGCATCATCTAGGTCGCGACAGAGCCAGCGCGACACGCATGACAAACACAGCAGCCCCAGAGGTGTGCTTCACGCCACATCTGGGGCTTTTCTGTTGGACATGGCAGTGGATGCCCGGAAGACCGGCGAGTCGCGGATGTCTGCCGGGCACGATGCCGGGATTTCCCGATCCCCTTCAGCGACTCAACAGCTCTTTCACCGCGTCGATGACTTGCTGATCATGCCCCTCGACTTTGACGCGGGGCCAGACCTTGGCGACTTTGCCCTGGGCATCGATCAGGAAGGTTGACCGTTGGATACCCATCGATTTCTTGCCGTACATATTCTTCTCGCGCCATGCGCCGTATTTTTCCGCGACCTGGTGCCCCGGGTCGGACAGCAGCGGGAAGTTCAACTTGTACTTCTCGCGGAACTTGACATGGCTCTCGACACCGTCTGGGCTAATACCCAAAACCTTCACTCCAAGCCCCTCGATTTCGCTCTGGCGGTCGCGAAAAGCACACGCTTCTTTGGTGCAGCCCGGCGTATCGTCTTTGGGGTAAAAGTAGATCACAACGGCCGTTCCTTTCCATGCGGACAGCCGCACCTTGCGACCATCATCACCCGTCAACGTGAATGCCGGCGCCGCTTTCCCCTCTTGCACCCAATCAGCCATGACTCAACCTCCCTTATTTCATTTCGATCCCACTCACACAGTACCCGCATCTGCGCGGACCATTGATTTATCTTTCGGACCACGACTCGGACCCCATGTCTATGTCTTTGTCTTTGTCTTTGTCCCGCCAGGCTCCCGCAGGTTTTCGCGACGGGGCGGCCCGTCGATGGAGCGGTTCGGTCCAGTACCGTCCAGCGAGCATTCTACTGGCCGCCATTTGCTCCGAGTACCGGTTAGCGGACCGGGATTTCTGGAGTCATTACCGCCTTGAGCGGGCCTCGGGCCGGGCCACGGGCATCGGCGAAACCGAACCCGGGACGCGGAATAGGTGTCCCTGCTAATGCCGACCGAAGGCCTACGCCGAGGTTTCGATGGGCAGTCAGGCACGGGAAAAAGGGCGAATTCACACAGCGACACCACCACCTATGGGGACTTTTCTTCGCCGACAAGTGGCTTCCCTCGGCCTTGACAACGTTTACAATAAGAGACATCCAGTTAGCAGCATCACAGTTCAGAAGGAGACCCAGTGGCTATTTCGACTGCCCATCAGGAACCCGCAAGCCGTGCGAATACGGATCGCAGCCTGGAATTAGCCCTGGCTGCCGCACGAACGGCCGCCGATCTTCGCGGCCAGGAAGTCCAGATCTTGGACACTCGCCAACAGACGCCTCTGTTCGACTACTTTGTCATCGCCACCGGCACCAGTCGTCGGCAATTGCACGCGATGAGCGAGGAAATCGATCACAAACTACAGGTTGACTTGTGCGACCGTCGTTTGGGAATCGAAGGTTACGAGGAGAGCCGCTGGATCGTATTGGACTACGGTAACATCGTGATTCATCTGTTCGACGAAGAAGCGAGGCAGTATTATCGCCTGGAGGAACTCTGGGCTGACGCTTCTCCGGTGCCGTTTTCCACCGATTAGCAGCGCAGATTAGCAGCGCCGATTAGCAGCGCCGAACAGTCGTGTTGCCGAAATCGGCACCCCGTATGCCGGCTCGCGCGGGAAACGGTCCCTCACGCGTGATACCGGATAGTTGCCCAAGTATGGCAGTCGTCCTCAGCGGAATCTAGCGCGGCCCTGCCGCCGGGGCAACGCGGCGTGCTCTTTGCCGATGCAATTCGGCTCTCGCCACTGCCATGTCTGCTGCCCGCTTGCTGCTCGGATGTCACCGGATCGTGCGAGAGTTCACTTCCTGCCACCGCCACTCCGCCGTCTCCGCGGGGGGACTCTCAGGACTCTCAGACGCCCTGCGCCGGACTGTGCCTGTTGTCGGCTACCGGTCGCGGGGTCTGTGGATCTTTCCCGCACACAGGTCCCGTATCCGCCAAGCCAGCCGAAGCTGCTAGACTGTGGCGACGAGAGGATCAACCGTAGCATTTTGTCCACTTCCACGACGCGCCACCGAACCATGAACATACTTGCCACCCTTCGCCAGCGTTTTCGTCCAGCTTTGTTATCGTTGACTGACGACGTTGATGGTTTGCTCGACATGATTCGTCCGGCGCAGGACCCTCGTTTCGGCGACTACCAGGCGAATTGCGCGATGCCGCTGGCGAAACAACTCGGCCAGCCCCCCCAGGAAGTGGCCGACAGGATTGTGGGCCTGCTGAACGTGACGGACATCTGCGAACCGCCGGAGGTGGCGGGGAAGGGCTTCATCAATTTGCGGCTGAGGGAAGACTGGCTGAGCGAGCAGCTGGCTCGCTCGACCCACGATGAACGGCTGGGAATTCCCGCCGTCGCGACCCCGCGTACGTTCGTGATTGACTACTCGTCGCCGAACGTCGCCAAAGCGATGCACGTCGGCCATATCCGTTCCACCGTGATCGGCGATGCTCTCTGCCGGACTTTGCGATTCATGGGTCATCGAGCGATCAGCGACAACCATCTGGGCGACTGGGGCACCCAGTTTGGCATGATCATTTACGGTTACAAGCACTTTGCCGAGGCGGCGTCCTTCGCAGAGCATCCGATCCGGGAGTTAGGCCGCCTCTACAAGCTGGTCCATCAACTAGTGGAGTATCGGGAGGCATTGAGCCAGTTGCCGGACAGGGAGAGATTGCTGGTTGACCAGCAGGCAGCGTTGGCCGCCCAGGAAGCGGAGCGGCGGGAAAAACCTCGCGACAAGCAGCTGGGGAAAACCGTGCGTGACCTGCAGCATCAGATTTCCGAGACTCGCCAACGGTGCGCCGAATTGCGTGCGAAGATCGCGGCCGTCGAGGGGGACACGGTGCTCGCCCAGCTGGCTCATGACCATCCAGACATCGACAGCGCGGTCTTAGCCGAGACAGCCCGGTTGCACGCGGGCGATCCCGAGAACCTGGCGCTCTGGCGGAAATTCCTGCCGCCGTGCAAGGATGACATTCAGCGGATTTACCAGCGCATCGACATTCACTTTGATCACGAGTTGGGCGAGAGCTTCTACCACGATTCTCTGGAACGAATCGTGGCAGACTTGAAGCAACGCGGATTGGCGCGCGAGAGCAACGGTGCCGAGTGCGTTTTCCTGGACGAGTTCGACTCGCCGATGATCGTGCGCAAGAAGGACGGGGCATTTCTTTACGCTACGACCGATCTGGCGACGATCGAGTATCGGATGCAGACATGGCATCCGGACGCGATTTTTTACGTGGTCGATCATCGTCAGAGCGAACACTTCGCCAAGCTGTTTGCGTGCGTCCGCCTGTGGGGTTACGACAACGTCGAACTGCGGCATATCGGCTTCGGCACCGTGCTGGGTGAGGACGGACGTCCGTACCGCACACGCAGCGGCGACGTGGTCGGTTTGGAGGGTTTGTTGGACGAGGCCATTCGACGGGCCTACGCCGTCGTGTCGGGCAACGACGACAGCAAGCCGACGGGCCCCGAGTTGGATGAAGCACAGCGACAGGCGATTGCTCGTGCCGTCGGGCACGGTGCGCTGAAGTACGCTGACCTGTCGCACAATCGGACCAGCGACTACGTCTTCAGCTACGACAAAATGGTGGCCCTGGAAGGAAATACGGCCACTTACATGCAGTACTCCTATGCTCGCACGCAGAGCATCTTCCAGCGGGGCGGCATCGACGTGGCCCAACTGCGGGCCGCCAATCCGCCGATTACCCTGGGCGAGCCAGCCGAGCGTGAGTTGGCGTTGGAATTGCTGCAACTGGGTGATGCCCTCGACAAAATGCTGGAAGACTATCGCCCGAACATACTCACCGCTTACTTGTTCTCGCTCGCCACCAAGTTCTCCCGCTTCTTCCAGAACTGCAACGTGCTGCGCGCCGAAACGGAGCAGTTGCGCAGCAGCCGACTGCTGCTGTGCGACCTGACGGGTCGCACCATCAGGCAGGGCCTGGCGCTGCTGGGAATCGGAGTGGTGGACAAGATGTGACAAGATTGAACGAGGACCCGAAATATGAATCGCAGCCCGTCCCCCACTCCCGCATGGCTCAATAGTGTGATCTGTGGCGAGGCCGCCGAGGAAGTGGCTCGTCTGCCTGCCGCATCGATCGACTCGATCATCACCAGCCCACCGTATTTTCGTCAGCGTGACTACCCTGGCGACCGGCAGCTGGGGCACGAGTCAACCCCGACCGAGTACGTGCAGCGATTGGTGGATATCTTCGCCCAGTGCCATCGCGTGCTGAAGGACAGCGGAACAGTGTGGATTGTACTGGGGGATAAGTACTCGGACGGGCAGCAGCTAGGGCTCCCCTGGCGGGTCGCGCTGGCCCTGGTCGACTTCGGCTGGATCCTGCGTAGCGACATCATCTGGCACAAACCCAATGCCATGCCCTCGGCGGTCAAGACGCGCCCGACCACCGACCACGAGTACATTTTCTTTCTAACGAAGTCCAAGCAGTACTACTATGATGCCGATGCGATTCGCGAGCCGCACGTGACGTTCACGCAGCAGAGCCGCATGCGAGGCGGCCGCAGACATTTCCACCAACGCCACGGTACGCCCGAACAGGGTAAGAACGGCGGCCATTCCAACCTCCACAACGGACGCTGGGATCAGGCATTTCACCCCCTGGGGCGGAACAAGCGAACGGTCTGGTCGATCCCGCTGTCCAAGTTCCGCGAGGCCCATTTCGCCGTTTACCCGCCCCAGCTGGTGGAAACGTGCCTCCGCGCCGGCTGCCCGCTCGGCGGCACGGTGCTGGATCCTTTTCTGGGGAGTGGCACGACGGCCGTCGTGGCCCAGCGTCTGCAACGCAATTTCGTCGGCATCGACTGCGTGGCCGAGTTCTGTCACATGGCGTGCCAACGCACTCGCCAGGACCAGACGGATTCCGAGAATCGCCCCGGCTGACCAGGTCGACGCATGTGGGCCCGCTTTCGTTGGGGAGATGTTCGCGGCTCGCAACAGGCGATCTGGGCGAAAGGCCCGACCGTTCAGCGCGGGGACGATCGGCGATAAGCGACGGAGCAGCCGTGATGGAATCGGCCGCGCAGGGCTGCCCCGCTCGGCAGGTCGGCGTCCCACGAGCCGCCCGAGGGGCCAGCTCAGCTCGTCTGGCTCTCGGGACTCTCCGAGACTTTGTGTTCAAACCGGCCAAATATCATCCGCCCGGCACTGGTCTGCAGCACGCTGGTCACGGAAATACTGACTGTTGCGCCGATGTGGTCCCGCCCCGCCTCGACGACGATCATCGTGCCGTCATCCAGGTAGCCGACCCCCTGCCCCTGGGCTTCGCCTGGCTTGACGATTCGCACATTGAAGGCCTCACCCGGCAGATACACCGGTTTGAGAGCATTGGCGACATCGTTGAGATTGATCACCGGAACGTTGTGCAGACGGGCGATCTTGTTCAGGTTATAGTCGCCCGTGACGATCTTCCCTCCCAGGTGTTTCGCCAGCAGCACTAATTTCATATCCACCGGCTGCCCGGACAGCTCAGCCAGGTCACGATCGTAGATCTTGAGGTCGATCTTCTTGTCGGCCCGCAGACGGTTCAGAATGTCCAACCCGCGCCGGCCGCGCGACCGCCGCAGCTTGTCGCTGCTGTCCGCAATCCTCTGCAGTTCTCCCAGGACAAACCGCGGCATGATCAGCGTGTTGTCGAGGATGTCGGTCTCGACCAGGTCGGCCACGCGACCGTCAATCACCACGCTCGTGTCGAGGATATAGGGCTTGAGTCCCTTGACGTCTTTACTGAATTCCACGTAGGGAATAATGAATCGAAAATCGTCTTTCGTCTGCAACAAGAGGCTGATGCAGAGATAGCAGATCACCACCCCCATGCCAATATGGATGGCGCCGCGGAACGTCTCGATCTGGTCCAGCATCGGCGCGATGGCAATCGAGAGGGCATAGGTCAAGAACATCCCCACAATGGTCCCGAAGTAAACGGCCGAGATCGTGTCAATGCGCTTGTGCGGCATGACCGCGTCGAGCAGGATGACCCCGGCCGCGATAAAAATCACCGCGAAGAAAATCACCCAGGGGAGCCAGGCCGGCCCGGTTCGTAGCGACTCGGACCTGACCAGCAAGCTGGTCAGCCCGACACACACGAACATAAACACACATCGAAGAACTACTAATGCCATAACAATTTGTCCGCTGGATCGTGGTCGGCTGAAAACGTGCGACACACAGCACATGCCACGAGACACATTCAACCGCCGCCCGGGACGAGCTTGCGCAGAAAGCCTGCCCCATCAACGGAATCGCATTGCCTCGTCGCTTCCGTGGCTCGCTCTCACGGTTCAACGATCTGTCTTGGTATCTGTGTTGGTACTTGTTATCTGTCTGATTCGAACTCCTTGGTCGCCCGAAAGCAGCAAACCAAGGCTCCCTTGATGCGGCAAGGCCGGAGGGATTTTCGATGCTGCTGGCTGGGCGGCGAGGCCCCCGTTAACCAGGCCCTGATCGCGCCTGCAGCAGGCCTCTCCGGACCGTCCGAAACCTGCCCGGCATTCTACCATACCCCCTAGCACAAGCTACCCCACGACCCTCTGAGCGACGATTTGTTCGTATTGAGACTCGCAGAAACGATCGGTCATGCCGGCCAGATAATCGGCCACGCTTCGCGCAGTCCCCACCGATTTAGCTCGTTGGCGAAACTTGGGTGGCAGCAGACTTGCGCGCTCGACGAGCGTGCCGAAGAGCGATTTGAGATGATGCTGAGCCCGCGTGCGCACGGCGACCAGTCGCGGGTGGCGGTACACGTGTGCATAAAGAAAGCGTTCCAGTTCTGTTTTTTTTTCCTGCAGCGCGGCACTTGGTCCCAGCCGCCAGCCCGCCCGCCGGGCCGCCTCGGCGGAAGCAGGAACGCTGCCAGCCAGCAGGTCGCCGGCCACCTGCAGCGCGTCGCTCACTTGTACGTCGATCAACTCGTGTACGACCGCTTTCCGCAACCGGTCTGCATCCAACGCTCCAAAGCGGTCCTGGACCTGATCCATCATTTCGCGAATCAAGGGGAGCCGGGCCAGATCATCGAGGGTGACCAGCCCCAGTTTCACCGCATCATCCGTGTCATGAGCGTCGTAGGTAATACTGTCGGCGACATCGACGACCTGGACTTCCAGCAACGGTTTCTGGGACGTGTGCTTGTCCGCGCGGATCGCCTGACCGTCGAGCACTTCGCGGGTGAGGTTCAGGCCGGGGAACCGGTGGTAGCGAATCTCCAGCTCCTCAGCGATCGTCAGTGCGTAGCGATTGTGGGAGAACCCTCCGACATGCTGCAGGCACTCATCCAACGCTTCCTCACCGGCGTGGCCGTAGGGTGGGTGGCCGATATCGTGGAACAGTGCCAAGGCCTCGATGAGATCTTCATTCAGGCGCAGTGCCCGTCCGATGGTCCGCGCGATCGAGGCAACTTCGTGCGTGTGCGTCAGACGCGTGCGATGATAGTCACCCATGTCTCCCGTAAACACCTGCATCTTGCCACTGAGGCGGCGGAATGCCGCGCTGTGGACGATCCGATCGCGATCGCGTTGATAGGGTCCCCGATAAACGTGCTCCGGTTCCGGGTGTTGACGCCCCTGCGACAGGGCGCTGCGCATCGCGTAGGGTGCCAACAACAACCCCTCTCGTTGCACGAACGTCTGCACGCCGGAAATCTGCGAATAATCTGAGTCCATGGTGTTCCTCTGCCCGCGCGCACGGCTTCCCGCTCTCCAGGCGCCCCGCCCCTTTCGAGGCGTGCCGCGCGCTGCTACGGTGCAGAGTTTAGCTTCTCTGCTCTCGATGAGTCCAGATCGCTATGCCCGCCACCACCCCCGCTCAGCGCGAGCCCCCCCCCCTCGACAGTCCCGCCGAGTCGATTCGCATCCGCGGGGCCCGCGTGCACAATCTCCAGAACATCAACCTCGACATACCGCGAAACCGCCTGGTCGTGCTGACCGGACCGAGCGGTTCCGGCAAGAGCAGCCTGGCCCTGGACACGCTGTTCGCAGAGGGACAGCGGCAGTATATCGAGACACTGTCGGTGTATGCCCGCCAGTTCTTCCACCAGCGGGAACGTCCCGACGTCGATCTCGTCGACGGGCTCGAACCAACCATCTGCATCGACCAGCGCCCCGGGAACCAGAATCCGCGCAGCACGGTGGCGACGGTCACCGAGATCTACGACTATCTGCGGTTGATGATGGCCCGGCTCGGCGAAGCGCACTGTTACCAGTGTGGGGCCCTGATTCAACAGCAATCCCCCGAACAGATCATCGACCGCCTGATGGGACTGCCCGAAGGCACCAAGACGATGATCATGGCGCCCCTGGTCCGAGGAAGGCGGGGCGCACACCAGGAAGTCCTGGGACAGATTCGCAAGGCGGGTTTGGTGCGCGTGCGGATCGATGGCGCGGTCTATGACATCGATCAAGTGCCGGACCTGGAGCCGCGTCGCCTGCACCACATCGAGTCCGTCGTGGACCGAGTCGTGATCCGCGACGCGATTCGCTCGCGGATTGCCGAATCGGTGCACCTGGCGATCAAGTTGGGCGATGGGCTGGTGCTGGCCTGTTTTCTCGCCTCCCACCACGCCGCTCCCGTCTGGCAAGACCTGCTGTTCAGCACGCGTTTCGCCTGCCCCGAATGCGGTCTCAGTTACTCGGAACTCGAACCGCGCACGTTCAGTTTCAACAGTCCCTACGGTGTCTGCCCCGACTGTGAGGGGATGGGGGCGCGGATCGAATTCGATCCGGAGCTGGTCCTTCCCGACCCATCGCGTTCGTTGGCGGAGGGAGCCGTCGCTCCGTGGCAGTCGCTCCCCGCTGCGCGATGGCGTAAGTTGCAGGAAGACTTGGCTCCGCTGATGGCAGCCACACCGTTCGCGTGGGAAACGCCTCTCTCCCAGCTCTCACCGTCCGCCTGGAAGCTGCTCCTCCATGGTACCCCAGGCGGTGTGGCCACCGACGACAGGGTGGCCCGCAGCGACGAGACGGCAGCGGCCAAGCCACCACCCACGGCGGGCGGCACGCACCAATTGCTCGGTCTGCTGGCACTCCTGGAAAAAGAACGGGTCACGACCACCAACCAACAGCGACTCGATCAACTGGAGTCGTTTCGTGGTCAAGTCGTCTGCGGTGCCTGTGGTGGATCACGCTTGCGCCCCGAGGCGAATAGTGTCCTGCTGGGGGGAAAGACGATCGGCCAGATCACGGGCATGACGGTCCGTGAAGCAGGCCGTTTCTTTGGCCAACTGGCGTTCCCTGCCGCGGACCAACCCATCGCCGATCCGCTGGTCGGCGAAATCCGCAAGCGTCTGGCCTTCCTCGATCAGGTCGGCGTGAACTACCTGACGCTCGACCGCACCGCGGACACGCTGAGCGGAGGTGAACTGCAGCGCGTGCGGCTGGCGACCAGTATCGGCTCGGGACTGGTGGGCGTCTGCTACGTACTGGACGAACCTTCGATCGGGTTGCACCCGCGCGACAATCAGCGTCTGATCGACGCGCTGTGTAACCTCCGCAATCAGGGCAACAGCGTGCTGGTTGTCGAGCACGATGAGTCCATGATGCGGCAAGCCGATTATCTGATCGATATCGGGCCGGGCGCCGGCGAGGACGGAGGACGTGTCGTGTCAGTCGGAACACCGCAGGAAGTCTGCCGCGACGAATCATCGATCACGGGCCAGTACCTGTCGGGTCGGCGCTCGATCCCCATTCCGGTGCAACGCCGCCGCCTGGCGAAAACTCGTTCCCTGATTCTGGAAGGTGCCGCCACCAACAACCTGAAGAACGTCACGGCCACGTTTCCCTTGGGCGCGCTGGTCTGCGTGACCGGTGTCAGCGGGTCGGGAAAAAGCTCCCTGGTCAACGAAACGTTGGCCCGCGCCGTGATTCGCAAGCTCGGCGGAGTTGCCCCCAAACCAGGGCCTCACGCCAGCCTGCGGGGAACGCGTCAGATCGACAAGGTCATCGAGATCGATCAATCTCCCATCGGCCGGACGCCGCGCAGCAATCCCGCCACGTATTGCGGCGTGTTTGACGAAATTCGCAAGGTCTTCACCGCCACGCGAGACGCAAAACAACGTGGTTTTCGCGCGAATCGCTTCAGCTTCAACGTCAAAGGGGGACGCTGCGAAGCCTGCCAAGGACAAGGTGTCACCAAGATCGAAATGAACTTCCTGCCCGATCTCTATGTCCCCTGTCACGAATGCGATGGAAAGCGATTCAATCGCCAGACGCTGCAAGTCAAATACCGAGGCCACTCCATCGCCGATGTCCTCGACTTCTCCATCGCCGAGGCCGTCAAGTTCTTTGAAAACATCGCCGCCATCGCTCGGCTGCTGACCAACTTGGAGGAAGTGGGGTTGGGATACTTGCGGCTGGGACAGCCATCCACGACCCTCTCGGGCGGAGAAGCCCAACGCGTCAAACTGGCGACGCAACTGGCCCGCGTCGACACCGGCCAGACTCTCTACCTGCTCGACGAACCCACCACCGGTCTGCATTTCGATGACATTCGCCTGTTGCTCCAGGTGCTCAATCAACTGGTCGACCGCGGCAACTCCGTGATCGTGATCGAGCACAATCTGGACGTGATCAAAACTGCCGACTGGATCATTGACCTGGGTCCGGAGGGAGGTGAAGGAGGTGGCCAGATCGTGGCCACCGGCACGCCCGAAACGATCGCTCGATTGCCGGACAACCACACCGGCACATTCCTGGCAAAGAGACTGGCTTGAGCAGCCTCGTGCCCCCACGCCGGACGGACGATCCGCTGCGATCCGTCGCTGGCCATCCGGCCCTGGCTGTGGGCCCACGGCGGTCTGCCCGCTGGCATCGGTCACTGGGTTGGCATCGGTCACTGGGTTGGCATCGGTCACTGGGCGGAATAACGAACCACGTGGACCTTCTCGAGCGTGATCAGTCCATCCTGGACCATCTCATCGATGCGGGGCATGACCGAGTCGATCTTCTCGGGAGTGTCGACGACCTCGATGACCACCGGCAAGTCCTGGCTCAACCGCAGCAACTGAGCGGTGTGAAGATGACTCTTGGCGCCAAAGCCAAGCGTTCCGCGCAGCACGGTGGCACCCGCCAATTTCTCCTCGCGAAAGAACTCGACCAGCGCTTGGTAGAGCGGTTTTCGCTGGTAGGAGTCTCCTTCGCCAATGAAGATCCGCATCAAGACCTGTTCACCATCCAATACTCGCATCACGTCACCTCCTCGCAAATCGAGCGGGGCCTCGGATCAGCACGCAGGGCCGACCAGTCAGCGATACCGGGCGGGCACCGTGGCGCGGGCACCGCCGGACGGCAGCCACGGCGACTACGCGCCTCCGTACAGCAACCGGGCGACAGTCAGACCCATCCAGACCGCCAGCAGACCAAAGATCACGTTGGCGGCGATGTTGAGCAGGCCGATCAACCACTCGCCGGCCTGCAGTCTCTCGAGTGTCTCGTAACCGAACGTGGAAAAGGTCGTGAATGCACCGAGCATACCGATTGTCAGGCCTTTGCGGAGCTCGAACGGAATCATTTCCGTGGTTTGGTTCACATGCATGATGGCGCCCAATAGAAAGCAGCCGATCAGATTGACGGTCAGGGTACCGTAGGGGAACGCCTCACCCAGCGCACGGTAAGTCCAGCCGCTCACCGCATAGCGGGCGACGGTCCCCAACGCTCCAAACAGAGCCAGGATCGCGATCTGCATCGAAGTCAACGCCATGCTCTACACGGTAGCAGGCCCAACCGGCGCGTTCAATTGGCGGGAGGGGACGGGTTTTCCAGGTCCGGAATTCGGCTGTGGCACGCCAGGCCGCCAGCCGATCCGGGACGCCGCGACGGCGGATCCATCGGACAGGGGCGGCCAACCGCAAAGCCGATTTTGTATCAGTTCCCGTAACCACTTACGACCATCGCCAACCCAGCTTGCCTTGAATCAGCGTCGGGCAGGGTCTAGACTTGAATGTTTTGCGGTTTTTTCGTTCGATGCCCCCCGCAGCGACGCGGAAAGCAGTGGGAGTTGCCATGTCCACGATTGATCACGCCACGAAGCAGGAGTTGATGCACGGAGCCGATATTCTTGTCAAGTCGCTGGTGGACCACAAGGTTGAAGTCATGTTCGCCTACCCGGGCGGCACCAGCATGCCGATCCACCAGGCGCTGACCCGGTATAGCGACAAGCTCCGCACCATTCTCCCGCGGCACGAACAGGGGGGCGGGTTCGCGGCTCAGGGTTACGCGCGCGCGACCGGCAGACCGGGGGTCTGCATGGCGACCAGTGGTCCGGGAGCGACCAATCTGGTGACCGCGATCGCCGACGCCAAACTGGATAGCATCCCCCTGATTGCCATCACGGGGCAGGTGGTGACCCCCGTGATCGGCTCGGACGCCTTTCAGGAAACGCCGATCGTGGAGGTCTGTCGCGGCATCACCAAGCATCACTATCTGGTGACCGACGTGCGGGATATCACCCGCATTGTGCGCGAGGCCTTCCATGTGGCGACAACGGGCCGCAAGGGACCCGTCCTGATCGACCTGCCCAAGGACATCCAGATGGACAGCTGCGTTCCCCAGTGGGATGCCCCCATGAACCTGCCCGGCTACCGGGGCGAGAACCCGCACGCGAAGCCGGAGCAAATCCAGCAGGTTGCCGCCGCTATCCGTCTGGCCAAACGCCCCGTGCTGTACTGCGGCGGCGGCATTATCTCGTCGGGCGCCAGTGAAGAGCTGCGCCAGTTCGTCAAGCTCTCGGGAATCCCGGTCGTCATGACACTCATGGGACTCGGAGTGATCCCCAACAGCGATCCCCTCTCGTTGGATATGCTGGGCATGCACGGCAGCGTGTATGGCAATCGTGCCGTGCGTGATTGCGATCTCCTGCTGGCCATTGGCGTCCGGTTTGACGACCGCGTGACCGGTAAACTGGAGGCGTTTGCCAAGCACGCCAAGATCGTCCATATCGACATCGATCCTTCCGAGTTGAACAAGAATAAGGCGGCACACATGCCGATCGTCAGCGACGTGAAATACGCGCTGGCGGAACTCAGCAAATTCGTCGGATCGGCCAAGGAAGAGATCACTCCGTGGGTCGAACAATGCCTGCAGTGGAAATCCGAATTTCCGTTTCGGTACAACGAGCAGTTTGACGGCATCCTGCAACAGCACGCCATTTCCGAACTGTGGAAGAAGACCCGCAAAGGGAAGACGATCATCAGTTCGGGAGTCGGTCAACACCAGATGTGGGTCGCACAGTACTACAAGTTCACGTCGCCTCGCACGTGGCTGTCCAGCTCCGGCCTGGGCACGATGGGATTCGGGCTCCCGGCCGCCATGGGTGCTCAGGCGGCGTTTCCCGATGCCACGGTCGTCGACATTGATGGCGATGGCAGTTTCCAGATGAATATCCAGGAACTGGCCACCTGCTATTGTGAAAATCTGCCGGTGAAGGTCCTGCTGCTGAACAACCAGCATCTCGGCATGGTCGTCCAGTGGGAAGATCGGTTCATGTCGGGCAATCGAGCGCACACCTACTTGGGTCCGATCCACCATGCCGAAGCCCGCGGCAACGGCGTGAGCGCTTTCGCCTCGGAACCCTATCCCGATTTCGTGGCGATCGCCAAAGGCTATGGGTGTGGCGGCGCGCGAGTCAGCAAGAAAGCGGACCTCGGTGCCGCGCTGGACGAGATGCTACGGTACCCGGGCCCCTTCGTGCTGGATGTCCAGGTACCCTACGTCGAGCACGTGTTGCCCATGATCCCGTCGGGCCACACGGTCGACGATATCATTCTCGAGTAGTTCGCCAGGTGACTTGGATCCCGCCGCGGCACGCGTTTCAGTCCGTTTGCCGAACCGGAAGCCCGTCATGCTGTCTCCTGCCATCAGGAACTGGCTGCCTCGGCACCCAGAAATGGTGGTGGATCCAATGTGAATTCCGCTCCTGAATGCGGTACACTGAACGCCTCGATTTGTGGCGAGATGGCTGACAAACTCCCTGCGCGAGAAAGGTGGAATCATGTGGTGCGGACAGCGTTCGAACAGGTTCTTCCGCGCCGTGCTGGTCGCCGGCATGGCCGCCCTGAACACGATCGGTTGGGCCCAAGACGCCCAACCAGCGGCATCCCGCACGGATGTCCCTCAGACGATCGGCTCGATCGAACGACTCGACCCGGCCTTCGATCGCCTGGTTCCGCAGTCGGCCACGATCGAAGTCCTAGCAGGCGGATTTGAATGGTCGGAAGGCCCCGTGTGGGTCCCCCAAAAGAACAGTCTGCTCTTCTCGGACATACCGCGCAATCAGATCGTCTGCTGGAACTCTCAGGAAGGAATCCGTGTCTTCCTCGAGCCGAGCGGCTACACAGGCAAGGATAAATTCACTGGCGGTGAACCGGGCACCAACGGCTTGACGCTTGACAGCCAAGGCCGGCTGGTCATGTGCTGTCACGGTGATCGGTCGATTCGGCGACTGGAAACGGATGGCACGCTGACCACACTTGCAGCGCGTTACGACGGCAAGCGATTCAACAGCCCCAATGATCTCGTGTACGACTCCAAGGGAAACCTCTATTTCACCGATCCACCGTACGGTTTGCCAGGCGGTTTGGAGGGTCCGCAGGCCGAGCTGGCCTATTGCGGTGTGTACTCCCTGTCCCCGACTGGCCAAGTGACATTGCTGACCCGGGAAATGACGCGTCCCAACGGGATCGGCCTCTCACCCGACGAAAAGACGCTCTACGTGGCTCAATCGGATCCCGCGGCTGCTTTATGGCGAGCGTTTCCGCTCCGCGCCGACGGCACGCTCGGCGAAGGTCGGCTGTTCCATGACGCCACGAAATGGGTCTCCCAACGTCCTGGCCTGCCGGACGGCATGGTGGTGGACCGGGACGGCAACGTGTGGGCCACGGGACCTGGCGGTGTGCTGGTCTTTTCCCCCGCTGGAAAACTGTTGGGCGTTCTTCATACCGGCCAAGCCACAGCCAACTGCACATTCGGTGAAGATGGCCGGTCGCTCTTCGTGACGGCCGACATGTACCTCTGCCGTGTGCGCACCTCCACCAAAGGTGTCGAGTAACCATGACGCGGTTGGCCCTGCACTGGGAAATCCTCATCGGCATGATCGTGGGAGCGGTCGTCGGTGTGACCTGCAACCTGATGTGGGGCGAGCGTGAAGCGAACGTTCCGGCGGACAGCCTACCTGCCGGAATGCGGCAGGTTTCGTTCGTCGACACGACCAACCATGTGGAAATCATCGCCACTGCCGATGACGGTTCCCACCGGCGATGGATGGTCGACCCCACACGCCTTGGCGAGAGGAACGTATTCGCCACTGTCGATCAATTGGCGGAAAAGGAACCGAAACTCGCCGCGCTCTTCGAGCGCTACGGGAGTTCGTGGGCGCGGTGGATCGGCGACCTGTCCCAGCGGATCGGGAATCTCTTCCTGCGACTGTTGCGGATGGTAGCCATTCCGTTGATCGTCACGTCACTCGTCTCGGGCGTGATGGGCCTGGGAAACGCCAGTCAATTGGGACGCATGTTCGGTCGCACGCTACTCTATTACGTGATCACCAGCATGCTGGCAATCACCACAGGATTGTTATTCGTCAACGTGATTCGCCCCGGTCTGGGTGGAACGCTGAGCTTTGCCGGTGGCGAGAGACCAGACGTTTCCACGAATCTGGGGAGTGTTCTGTTCGAACAACTCGAGACGATGATACCGCCGAATCCGTTTGCGGCACTGGCCGAGGCGAATTTCCTGTCGGTGATCTGCTTCAGCCTGGCATTCGCCGTCTTCGCGACACTCATCGGAGGCCAGACAGCGGAGCGATTGCGGGATCTCTTCACCGATGCGTTTCAGGTCATGATGGCGATGACCATGGCGATCATTCGACTGGCGCCGCTGGGGGTCATGTTCCTGATGTTGTACGCCACGGCTTCACAGGGTGCCGCCGTGTTCCGTTCGCTGGCCTGGTATATGGCCACGGTACTTTGTGCGTTGACGGTGCACGCGTCCATCACGCTCCCGCTGATTGTCAAGTACGTGGGCAAACGAAATCCGCTCGAGTTCGCTCGCTCGATGAGTCCCGCGCTGCTCACCGCGTTCAGTTCGGCGTCCAGCAACGGCACCTTGCCCCTGACACTGGCCTGCATCGAAGAGCGAGCGAAGATCAGCAATCGCGTTAGTTCATTCGTATTACCGCTCGGAGCCACGATCAACATGGACGGCACGGCGCTCTACGAAGCCGTGGCGGTGCTGTTCATTGCCCAGCTGCATTTCGGAACCTCGTTGCCGTTGAGCCAACAGATCATCGTCGCCCTCACGGCCCTGTTAGCCAGTATTGGCGCGGCCGGGATTCCCCATGCCGGCCTGGTGATGATGGTGATCATCCTGCAGGCTGTCGGCCTGCCGATCGAAATGCAGGGCATCATCATCGCCGTGGACCGGGTCCTGGATATGTGTCGCACGAGCGTCAACGTCTGGAGCGATTGCTGCGGCTGTGCCGTCGTCGCTCAGCTGGAATCCTGAAAAAGGGGTCAGGACTCTTTTTCGATGCCCACCCTGCCGTCATGGCCGGCCAGCATGTTGCGTAGGGGACGTGGGGTGGTCACGGGAGTGGCCACAGAGAGGCGAGCAGGGGAATGGAAGGGCGGACCTCGTGTATAATGGGCGGCAGCAGGTGCCTTCGACCACCGAAAGTCCTGGGGTGATTGGACACTCAGCGCTCCCGCACTCCAACGTTCGGACAATCCGCAACGCCATTACTCCACGCCTGGCGGTTCGCGCCGTCGGCTGCCGAGTCTACGCTTGGCAGTCTTTGCCAGGGGAGCCACGATACTGCGGAGAGCTGGCGCGATTTCACGATCACGAGGAGACAGACCATGAGTTGTCCACGACTCACTTGGCTTGGTAATGTGGGACTGATTTGCGCAACAATCTTCTGCCTGGCACTGAGCGCGTCAGCTGGCGAGGCGGAGCTGTTGGGACATTGGCGGTTCGACGAAGGGGAAGGCGACGTGGCAGTCGATTCTTCGGGCCACGAGAACGACGGTGAAATTTCGGGAGCCAACTGGGTTCGCGGCAAATTCGGTACCGCCTTGAGGTTTGACGGCCAGGGAAGCCACGTTGTCGTGCCGCAACTGGCGGGACTCGACGGCTCGGATGCGATGACGGTCGAAACCTGGGTGTTATGGGAAGACTCTCGTCAGTACCCCAACATCCTCACGGGGGGCGTGTGGAGCCCGGGTGGTTTTCTCGTATTTGTCGACCATCACCACTGTTCGTTTCGGATGGGGCAGCCAGGCATCGCGGCATCCCAGGCTCCCCAACAATGGCGAGAAGTCGGGGTACCGATGATTCCCTCGTTCGCACTGGCCCAATGGTATCACCTGGCTGCAACGCTGCAACGTCCACTGATCAAGACCTACGTCAACGGCCAGGAAGTTGGTTCCGGTGCTTGGGACCACCCAGTCGGCCATCAAGGTGACTTGCTGATCGGCAAGTGGAGCGGCACGACCAGCCATTGGGGACTAATCGATGAAGTCAAGATCTTTCGGCGCGCGTTAAGTGCGGAAGAGATCGCCACGGATTACCAGGCAGAATCCCCTGGCCGAGAATCCACCGGGGAAGGCGGCAAGATTTACGAAATCATCCCGCGTCACTCCCAACTGGCAAAGGCTGTGGCGACATTCGAAACCGACGATGCGCAGCTCGCCATAAGTTCGCGTGGCCGCTGTGTGGCATTGATCGACAAGCGGACCGGCGAGGACCAACTGGCTCAGACTGCACCGCTTGTTTCCCTCCGCATTGGCCAGCGGACTTACGAGCGTGCAACCTGCCGGAGCGTGGGCGACCGGCTGGTCATTCATTTTCCCCAGGCCGAGACCACGGTTGTCATGCGGGTGGATCCCAAGCCGCACTATTTCGTATGGCGCGTTGAATCAGTGGACAACCCGCAGGTAGACGAAGTGACTTTCTTGCAGCTGAAGCTGAAATCTTGCCAGCATGTCAATGCGACATCCGGCCTGGCGGCCAGTGAACAGTTTGCGGTCTGCCTCCGCACGCTCACCCTGGGAACGCTGGTCCAAGTAGTGGGTAACCCGCCGAGACTCACGGCAAGTGTGTCGAGAGAGCGTGATTTCGCACAGGGGCAGGCGGCGTTGGCAACCTGTTCCCCAACCGAGCTGATGCGTATTCTGCAGGACCTGGTCCGCGAGGAAAAGGTCCCCCATTCAACGCTCGGTGGTCCGTATTCGCTTGGCTCCCAGGGGAATCGCGGCTCGTACGTATTCGCCACGGTGTCGGAGCGAGACGTAGACCACTGGATCCGCCTCGCGCACCGCGCCGGCATGGACACGGTTCATCTGTCCGGCTGGGAGCAGAGCCTGGGGCACTACGAACCGCGTGAGGATCTCTACCCGCAGGGACTCTCAGGCCTGAAGAGCGTCGCCGATAAACTGCACGCGGCAGGGCTGAAGGTTGGCATCCACACGCTCACCGGCTGCATCAGTCCGCATGATCGGTGGGCCAGTCCAGTTCCCGATCCTCGGCTCGCCACCGACGGCACTTTCCCCTTGGCATCGGATCTGAGCGAGACCGACACGGACGTATACACCACGGTGCCCCCAGGGGACTTGTCGACGGTGTGGGCCTATTCCAGTCGCGGCAACTGCATCCGAATTGACGACGAGCTGATTCTGTACTCGGCGATTTCGAACCAACCACCGTTTGGACTGCTCAAGTGCACACGGGGAGCATTTGGCACACGCGTCGCCGCGCATCGGCAGGGAGCGCCCGTGCATCACATGTACACACGTTATGGTGGTTTCGTGGCCGACGAGAACACGACGTTAGTGGATGACTTGGCCGATCGGATCGCAGGTGTCTACAACGCCTGTGACATGGATCAAATCTACATGGACGGGGCCGAGGCGATGCGCGGTTGGTACGGTATCGCCCGCATGCGGCAGGCGATTTTCACCCGCCTCCAGCGTCCGGCCCTGGTGGAAGCAAGCTGCTGGGACCATCACTCCTGGCCCTTTCACAGCCGTGTCGGAGCGTGGGATCATCCCAAGTGGGGATTAAAGCGTTTCGCCGACGATCATCTCCGGTCCATCGAACAGTACCGCCGCGAATATCTCCTGGAGGGACAACTCGGCTGGTGGGTAATCCTCGGCCCGGACCGCGACTGGAATCTGGAGATGCCTGACGAGATCGAGTATCTCTGCGTCAAAGCTCTGGCCTACGACGTACCGTCGTCGTTCCAGGACGTCACCGCCACGGGCACCCCACCGAATGCCAGGCAGAACGAGTACCTCACCATGATCGGACGCTGCGAACGCTTGCGTCTGGCCAACTATTTCACCGAGGCCGTGAAAGAGACGTTACGCCGCGAACGGGACGAGTTCCGTCTGGTACAGGCCGAGGATGGCCAATGGGAGTTCATTCCCACGGACTATCTCGAGCATCAGGTGACGGGCGAAGACAACGGCACGAACACCTGGACCGTTACGAACCGCCACGCCGCACAACCGCTCCGCGTGCGCATCGAGGCACTGTACGCCGCTCACTCGTACGATGACTCGGCCGGCGAGTTTCTGGCCGATCTGTCCTCCGAGGAGGATTTCGGCCGCGTCGCGGCAGCTTCGCAGGTGCGCATGTCTGCGGCTCGCGGACCGGCTCCCGGCCGTGGGCCTGGTCCGGGCGACTCGAGCTCCTCATCCGACACCGCTCTTCGACTCACCGCCGCCAACGACACAGACTCGACGGCAGGGGCATGGGGACGCGTTGAGAAACGCTTTGACCCACTGCTCAACATGACACCGTTCGACGCGTTCGGTCTGTGGGTACACGGCGACGGCTCGGGTGCGCTGTTGAACCTGCAGTTGACAAATCTGCCGGATTACTTCGACACGCTTGACGATCATCATGTCAAACTGGATTTCACCGGCTGGCGCTATTTCGAACTGTTCTTGCGCGAACGGGATGCCGCAGCCTACCACGACTATCAATGGCCCTACGGAGCCCACTGCGTGCTGCATCGTTCGCCACTGGTCAGGCAGGCGGTCAGCCGACTGACGCTCTACCTGAACAATATCCCCGCACAGGGAGAGACCACCTGCTATCTGAGCCCCATCAGAGCTCTCCGCACCCGCAAGGCCGTGCTGCATCGGCCGGCCATCGAGGTGGCTGGCAAGCGGCTGGTATTTCCCGTCGATCTCGAAAGCGGCATGTTCCTTGAATTCGAGTCGCCCGACGATTGCCGCCTGTACAACGAACGTGGGGATCTCGTGACACGGCTGTACCCGGAGGGTGACGTGCCGGTCTTGTCGTCCGGCGACAACCAGGTGGCGTTCAGCTGCCAGCAACCAGGTGACCCGCAACCAGCCGACCCGAGATCAGGTGACCGCGGTTCGCGGGCGGAGATTACCATGATCACCTGTGGCTCGCCGGTGCGAGGATGCAACTCTCGGCAAGATATCAATTGGGAGTTATTGCGACGAGAAGACGAGCCACCTCGCACCATAACGGCACTGGATGGGCGTCAGAACACCTGGACCGTATTGGCTCGGCCCGGCGCCGATCACGTCAGCCTGGAGTTTGAATTAAGTGTGGAGCAAGTGGGGGGTGAAACATCCGCTTACGAGGCTCCCGCGGCAGTGACCCTGGAGAGTTTCGACACGCAACCCGCTCCCGGCACGTCAACGGCGAGTCAGACCACTTCGTTCGTTTACGACGCGGCCCCCATCTCGGCTGGCTGCAGTCCCGCTGTAACACAATCGCTGATGCCGCGGGGGGACATCGTCAAGCTCGGCCCTACCAGCGTCTGCTATCAGGCGACCAGCGAGCGACAGGACGATGGTGGCTGGTCGGTCAAGTGCCGGTCGTTTCCTCAGCCGCTCGATCTGACCAAGTACGCCGCGATCGGCTTCTGGCTGCATGGGGATGGAGGCGGACAACTCTTCAAACTGCAGCTGATGGATGCCGCGGGCGGATGGCAAGACATGTACACGCGGGTCGACTTCTCGGGGTGGCGATACTGTCAGTTTGACCTGGGAAATCCGAGCCTGAAGGACTTGAGTCGGATCACTGCCATGAATATCTACTACAACGCCCTTCCGGCGGGCAAGACGGTGCAGTGCCACGTCG
The DNA here is from genome assembly GCA_963802295.1 of uncultured Planctomycetota bacterium. Lineage (GTDB taxonomy): Bacteria > Planctomycetota > Planctomycetia > Pirellulales > Pirellulaceae > JAJRVM01. The sequence goes on from CAWDIM010000029.1 coordinate 1,592,194, forward strand.
ACGAAATCCGTCTGCTGGCACCCAGCGAACCGATCCGTGATCCCGTACTCACCGTCGCGGACCAGATGATCCAATTCCCCGTCGCATTGTACGCAGGTGACAAACTCGTGATGAACGGCCAACGCCAGTGTACGCTCTATCGCAAGTCGGGAACGACTGAGCCGGTAACACCCGTTGGGGGACCACTTCAACTGCTCCCCGGCCGCAATCCCGTCACATTGACCTTGCCAACTGCCCAACCGCGGCCACTGCGTGTTGTCGTGGAACTTACCAAGCTCTACCCATAACCAGGCGGACTCTGGCGACGATTGCCGCGAGCCTGGACGCGGCCGGGAAACGTCTATCGCACCTTCCGCCACGTTTAAGTGAACGTGGCTACCGATCGCGATATTCCCAGCCTGCCGGCACTTTGATCTGCAAGGGCTGAGCGGCGGGAGAATGGGCCGTAACGGTAATCTGCTTGCCCTGCACGGAAACATCCAGCACATGATCACGCAGATGAATCCGCGTAATGGTCAAGGACGGCCAGTCTGACGGCAGACGCGGCGAGATTTCGCACCCCTCGGCGGTCGGCTTGAACCCGAGAAATCCGTAGAGCATCACTTGAGGTACCAGGATCGATTCAAAGAACTCTTTGTCGAGTCCCAACCCTCCGGGCACATTACCTCCCTGCATCGTGCCTCGCGTCGGATCGCTGTAGTAAGCACGATATCCACCGGCCTGCTGCGTTTCGTCGAACCAACGGCAAATCTCGCTGAGCCGTTGCGCGGCGTCATCCGGTCCGGCGACGATTAAGCGGGCCATCAGGTCATGATAAGAGAACCCCAATACGCCGCCACCGTCCTGCACCTGGTCACCAAACGAAATGGACTCGGGAGAAGACCAGCCCCAGAAGTAGTAATCCAGGTTGCGTTTGGTGGTACTGCGCGGCCCGAATCGCCAGCGATAGATGTCGGGCCCCTGGGAAGTGTCTCCTTCCACGATTCGCGCACCGGACATCCACGCATGGATGCTCTGAGCCTGCTGCGGGGTGGCGAAACCGTAGTAGATCGCCTCGTTGTTGAGGAAGGTGAAACCGTAGTCGTGCAGGTTGCCTTCCAGATCGACCGTGCCGAATCGACCGGTTTGCTCATTCCAGAACCGCTGCGTGCCGTAATCCTTGATCTCCTGAGCGTGTTGGCGAAGATTCTGAGGATCGAACGCGTCGGCGCCGGTGGCGACACACCACTCGGGATGCATCACGATTTGCTCTTCCAATTCGGCGAGATCGAGCAGCGCGTCGTAGTAGTAGATCGTGCCCAGGGCATCTTCGCCGCCGAACGGCAGCAGGTCCCAGTAGTTGCCTCCAACCCCTTCTCCCACGGCAATCACCTTGACTCCATCCACGATGCGCACGCCGCTGCGTCCTTCGTGTCCCGGCCAGGTCGTGTAGACGCACCGGCGTGTGCGCGTATCGAACTCGCGCATCATGAAGCGCATGGCGGTGCGAAGGCGGCCGATTTGGCTGCGGAGAAACGTGTAGTCGGCCGACCAGAGGAAGTAATCGTGGCACCCCCGGATGAAATTCGGGTTGTTGATGCTGTGCCTGGTGTCACAGGCCGAGTGGAACGATTTGATCACCAGCTTGGCTGGTCCGGCGTTGCCGAATCCGATGCGCAGGCCCGTGATCGTACCCTTCCATTCGGGCAAACGGTAGACGGGGATCATGGTACGTGATTCCACGAGATCCGTGTCCAGTTTTCCGCCGCCGCCTCCCATTGGCATGTACATTCGTGACTCGCCACCGCGCGTGGCGGGCGAAAAATAGGCTCGTCGCTGCGGACTGAACTGCGGCTGCTGGGCCGTTGTCCATTCGACGTAGCAGTTGGCGCCCTCCAGGCCGGTGGCCCACCAATTCAGCCGCAGCCAAGGCGAAATTCGCGCCTCGAGGGCACAGGAAGGGGTCTGCATCTCCGACGCCGGCTCCGTCAACTCGACCTCCCACCCTTTCTCTCCGATCGTGGTACCCTGAGCGCGCGACAGTGTCCACCCGTCGGGAGTGGCTGGCGGCGCGTCATAACCTGGCACACCCGTGCCACGGAAATGCCAGCCGATGCCACCAGCCTGGGTCCACAAGGGAAACGGCCATCCTTCGGCATGAGCCAGCCCGTCGTGCTGGTGCGTGTGCACATAGCCTTCCCCGTTCATCCCGCGACTGGCCAACGCCGTAGCCCATCGTAACCGCATTGCCTCCAATTGCGGTCCGCTGCCGACCGCCGGCCACAAGGTGGACATCGGCATCCATTCGTCCCACAGTGGAATGAGCGGCCCGGCAGGTCGATAGTGCAGCCAGAACAGCCGCCTGAGGCTCGCCATTTCCTGCTCCCGGCCCGGCACTACGAACTGAGGAAAATCATCGGGCACAGGCGGTTCACCACTCGGCTGGGCAGCTGGCAACGAAGCGCTCAGCAGTAACACGATCAGAAGACTGCGCAGTGACATGGTGCGATCCTCAAAGATGGGCGGGGGCGACGACGACCACAGCGACAAAGCTCGTCCACGTGAGTTCCGTCGCGGGACCGGCAGCGGACCGCATGGCCGACGCGTCCAATGTAGCACGTCGGCGGCAACGCGTGTTGTGGCTGACCACGCTCGGCGGGAGCCGGGCCGCAAAACCACTTCCAGCACAAGATGCCAGCTCCTCCGCGGTTCTGGACTGCGAGTCGTCACAGCTGCCGATTCCGGAAGGCAAGAACGACACGACGGCAGCGGACAGAAACAAGATCCTGCCGTCCAGCCGTGGCAGTCAGCCGTTGAACGAGCGCAGCAAACGACGTCCCTTGTAGATGCAGAATGCCTCCTGCGGACCGATCCGATGCCGCTGGGTTCGCAAGGGATACCATTCGATTCCCTGCTGGTCGACCACGGCGATTCCCGCCACCCCTTGGCGTCTGGCGCGAGCGACGAGCAGCCGATCCCCAAAGAAGTACCCCAGCATCACGCTCTGAATCGCTTCATAATCGTCGTCGCGTAGCCGCCGCTCGTAGCGTTCGGCTTCGGCTCTCTGCGTAACGGTGGGGGCGTCCAGCGGGACCTCAAAGACACTTTCATCCTCCACGTGCCACCCGGCGTAGGCCGCGTAGATGTCGTCGGGGGGCAGATCACTCAGATCTGCCGCAAAGGCATGCACCAGAGGACCCGCGATGGCGATGTTGCTGTACTGCCCCCCCTCGAAATGATACTCGTAACGAAAGAGAAAACAGCCCACTGGCTCTTCGAAGCCTGGCCAGAAGAGCGTTCTCGAGTCGACCAACTCCAAGGCCGCGGGAGGCAATCCGAAAAACGCGGGCTGAGCCAGTTCGAGGGCGACATGAGCCTCCGCGCGCGCTAACTCGGTCAGATATTGCGGGTCGATCTTATCCGCCACGGTCAGTTCTTCCGCGTGCGCGATGACCCGCAGACGCGCCACGGGTTCCGCGGCCAGGCGTACCAGGGCGTCGACGCCGTGCGATTCCCCCAGCCTTGCCAATGCCGCCGCCGCCTCGGTGCGGATGCGGCGGTGCCCCAATTCCAGTGCCTGGTACAATTTCCCGATTGCATCACGGTTACCGATCAATGCCAGAGCATCGCAGAGTGCCACCACCAATGCGACACATTCGTCGACCTTTCTCCCCAACGCGTCGGGAGACTCGCTAAAGGATTGCGGAGACTCCGCCACACGCGCCAGTTGCTGCACCAGACTGCCCAACAGCGAGCCAAGTTCCGCCCCACGCCCCGCGGCCGGATGTTGGGACACCATGCCCACTCGCAGCATGTAGTTCGAGAGGTCCAGTACCGGCGCCGCGATACTCAGATGTTGCAGCGCCGCAAACAGCCGGGGAAAGAGCGCCGTGGGATCGTAATCACGACGTTGAAACAGGGGGGTCAACGCCAGGGCGGCGGCCTGCGAGTCGCTGGGAGATCGCTCGACCACACACTCCGTCAACTCACGCAGATCCTCCCGAGTGGCGGTCGTTGCGAGCCACTGCAGCAGCCGCCACGCACACCGCAGCAACGCACCTAAGGCGTTGTACGCACACACGATACGTTCACGAACCGGTTCCGACAGAGACTCACCCGAACGCCGCTGACAAAGGACCAATTGAGCCAGCAGCGGGTCGATCAGCGCCTCGTGCGGCGGGTTGTGGAGATGGCAATGCTGCTGCACGGCATCCAACAGATCGACGACCTCCTCCGGCTGCGCACTCTCGAGGGAGCCACAACATTTGGCGTACTTTTGAAGCTGCTCGTCGTCGAGTTGATGAACGTCTTGAAGCGACTGTGTCAGGTACAAGATCTGCAGGTTCATGGCACGCAATGCCTCTGTCGAAATGATCAACGTATCAACACCAGACCATGATACTGCATGGATGCGTGCGCGGCACTTCCGGTCCGCGCGATGTACGAAATCGGTGTAAAGCGGAACCGGAGTGGAACCGCGTCGAGTCGTCAAGTTGCGGGCGCGGTGATGTGTTGAATCGTATGTTCCATAATTTCACCGAACAAAAGTTTTTTTGTGAAGTAACGCAATTCACCTTGACGAAAGACCAGCAAAGTTGCTTCAATTGCGCGAGTAGGGTGCTTTGGGACTGTGGCCGATGACGGTGGCAGCACCGTCAACAACAGCTTGAAGCATCGGACGGACGTGAATCAAATGTGATTCGAATGTGCGAGTCACGACCTTGTCGGCGAATGCGGATAAGGGATTCCCATCGGCACCTTTAAGACGTCCGGGGGCTGATGGCGCAGGGAAGATAGCAGGACGTCGCTTATCGAGGAGCCATTGTTAATGGCAACCCAGACAAAGGCAGCGAAGAGTACGACGACCCCGAAGACGACGGCCCCGAAGACGACGGCCAAACGATCCACCAAGGCGAAGGCAACTGCCAAGCCGAAGGCAGCCGCCACGCGATCGACCAAGGCCAAGGCCACCGCCAAGCCGAAGGTCACCAAGCCCGCCACCGGATCAACCAAGGCCAAGGCCGCGGCCAAGCCGGCTACCCGATCGACCAAGACGAGAGCGGCCGCCCCCAAGACCACCGCCACTCGTGCCACCAAGGCTCGTACTACAACCCGCGCCAAGACGACGACCTGAGAGCCCGCCGGGCATCCGGGCACGTCCGGTTCGCGCGAGAGCCGCACCGGACCGACACGACTACAACGAGAAAGGCCGGACGCGGCCCAGTCCATGGGTGCCGTTTCCGGCCTATGCTGTTGCGCGGATCAGACTTCGCCCGACCTGCCACGGTACAGACGCTGCTGGATGGGGCTGCTGGCGGGGCACGATCTTCGGCACCGTCAGTAGAATCGCGGTTGCCCTGCTCCCCCCCCCAACCTACTCTCCTACCGTTGACCCAAAGCCATCCTGCTGTTAGGGTTACAACCTGGGTGAATCACTCTGCTGAAGGATTGGCCAAAAAGTCAGGGCTTTCTTCAGCTGCGGACCCGCGGAAACCGCATCCCCGCGAAGGGAAAGAGGAGGTTCATCGCCGCCGATACCCTCCCCGTTCCCGCGTGGCCTCCCCGAAAATCAAACTGCTGGTCCGTGCCGTTTGATCGAGGCAGGCAGGCGTCATCGTAATCCGTCGGATTGACTCGGACGAGTACTAATACGGGAGTTCATGCGAGCTTTGGCAACGAAGAAGAAACGTCCTAGCGAGAACAAGACGCTGCAGTTTGAGGACTTGTCGTTGTCCGATACGATGCTTGATGCGCTCAAACTTGCGGAGTATCTGACTCCTACGGCGATTCAAGCCGGCATGATTGTGAAGGCACTCGACGGAATCGACATCGTGGGGCAAGCCCACACGGGTACAGGAAAGACGGCCGCTTTCGCTATTCCCATCATTGAAGTGTTGGAGAATCACAGTGCGAAGAGTCCGCGTGCGCTGATTCTGGTACCGACGCGCGAACTGGCGGTACAGGTCCGTGGTGAAGTCGCCAAATTGTCTGTCAATCGGCGTCTCAATTGCGTGCCGCTGTACGGCGGCAAACCGATCCGTGGCCAGATCGACAAACTGCGCAAGGGAGCCGATATCGTCGTCGGGACCCCCGGCCGTGTGCTGGACCACATGAGCCGCAAGACGCTGGATTTGAGCGAACTGGAAATCGTTGTACTGGACGAAGCCGATCGAATGCTCGACATCGGATTTCGACCTGACATCGAGAAGATCTTGCGCAAGTGCCCCACGGATCGTCAGACGATGCTCCTTAGCGCAACGGTTCCTCCTCCCATCGAACGTCTCGCGCGGCGATACATGCACGAACCTGAGATGCTGAATTTCTCGCCGAACGATGTGGCGGTCGAGACGATTGACCAGTTCTATTTCACGGTCGAACACACGCGGAAATATGACCTGTTGGTGCGACTGATCGCGCGCGAGGACCCCAAACAGACGATCGTATTCTGCCGCACCAAGCGCCGGACAGATACCCTCACCCGACGGCTCGCCAAGCATGTGCAGAGTGTCGCGTGCATTCACGGCGACATGGCGCAAGGCGCCCGCGATCAAGTCATGGAGCGATTTGCGCGGGGAAACTACGTTACTTGATTGCCACCGATGTGGTTGGGCGGGGAATCGACGTCACGGGCATCTCCCACATCATCAACTTCGATATTCCTCAGTTCTGTGACGATTACGTCCACCGCGTGGGGCGCACCGGGCGGATGGGCGCGAGGGTGTGGCGTTCACCTTCGTCTCGCCCGAAGAAGGACCGGAACTAACGCGTATTGAGCAGCGGATCAATCGCCAGCTGGGGCGGGGAGACCTGGGCGAATCCGGACCTGAGCTGAGCCGAACCGAGGAGACCATGCGAGAGGCCAGCTCCACCGACGCCAGCTCCACCGAGGCCCACTCCCGCGTGCCAGCCGCTCCCGCGGCGGCACCGCCGCCGCCCCCCCCCTTCGCGGCTCGCCGAGGCGCTCGCCGACATCGTCGCGCGCTGTGAGCTGACGTTCGACTGCGATTCGTAGGCGGTGCTTCGTCATACCGATATCGCTCCCGCCAGGCCTCGCTGCCCGCTTCCCGGCCGACTATTCGGCGGCGGCAAACACATCGCGGAGGAAGGTTGACGCCTGCTCCCACTGCGCTGCGGCGGCGCGAAAATCGACCTCCATCCACCGTACTGCCTCCGCTGGGGCAGCCCGGGAACGCTGGCGGACAGCGGGATTGACGGGAAACTGGGCGCTCGGGCCTTCTGCCAACTGCCGCTCGACATCCGGGCCCAGCAAATAGTCCACCAGATCTCTGGCCTGCTGTGGATGGGGACACCCTTTGATGATGCAGAGGGTGTTCGGAATGAACAAGGTCCCCATCTCTTCCTCCCCTTGGTCCGGATAGACAATGGTCACGCTGCGACCATTTTCGATTTCTATCATCGCATCGTCGGTATCGGTCAGGCCAAACGCCAGTTCCCCCCGCCCGACCGACAAGGCCACCTGCTTATTACCGCTCAGCACCAGCGTATTTTGCTTCAGCTGACGAAAAAACTCCTCGGCCCGTTCCTGGCCCCAGTGGGCGAACAGGACACTGGCGTGCGTGGCGGTGGTACCGAACAACGGCTTGGCAATCCCCACACGGTTCTTCCATCGGGGATCCAGCAGGTCCTGAATCGACCGCGGACGTTCACCCTCGGGCACCAGGCTCGTATTGACGATCAGAACGCGAGCTCGGGCAGCCAGCCCATACCAGGCCCCTTCGGGAGACCGATAGCTCGGTGGAAAGGTCGTTCCCACAGGTGACATGTAGGCATCCAACAGTCCCGCTTGCTCCAACCGCAGCGTGTGGAGGATTTCGTTATTCCAGAACACATCACACAACGGCCGGTTCTGTTCCCGTTGGATGCGCGTAACCAGCCCCACGGTCTTGGTCGATTCGACGTCAAAATTCGGGAGCACCGCCACTCCTCGCTGGCGTCCATATTGCCGGAGAATCGGCTCGGAAAATTCCGCATCCAGGGCGGTGTAGACGACGACTTCGTTCTCACTGCCGCGCCAGCATCCCGCGACTAAGATCGTGCAGATGATGGCCGATAAACCGATCTTGCTGACTAGGCTCTGCATGGTCGACTCTCCCAGGAAATACACTCTCCGGCACATCGGAGACAGCATCGGGTTCGGTGAAATCTCATTGAGATTACCATGTCGGTGGCGCGTCAGGGACCCACGGTCGGCATCACTCTCGCAAGGAGGAGCCGCCGACAGGCCAGCCATCAGTCTCAGTGTTGGGAATTTCGGGAAACCTGGACTCACTTCGACTCGCCCAAGCCCACTTCTGTTGGCAAAACCGCTCGGCGAATTCGCGTGCCGGAAGCTACAATGTAAAGAGCCGCGCGGCACGACTCGCAGCGATCCGGTTGCTTGCTCTCCATCATCGAAGACGGGGATTCGAAAAGCGTTGGACAGAGGATGGGATTCGGCGCAGGGGGCAGGGGGCAGGGGGCAGGAGAACGATAAGGCTGTCGGCCAGAAGAGACGAGCCGGTATGCGGCGCTTCAGCGTTGAGCGGATCAGAATAGGGGAGGTCTTGTGACCACTGGGAAGAGAGCAAAGGGGGGGGTGACGACAGCCAATGCCGCCGCGATTCTTTGCAGCCTGGCCCTGCTGCTGCCGGTATTGGTGTCTTGCGGTAAATCGCCAGGCCAAACCGACCCCGGTGGCCGGCCGGCCGAGACCGCTGCCACATCATCACGGCAGGCCCAGCCGCGCCGAGCCAACTCGTCGGCCACTCGTTCGGGCCGGCAGCAGCAAGATCTTGAGGGGACAATCACCGCAGCAACATCATCCCAGACGACAGAAACAGCGTCTCAGACCAGCTCGCTCAGCGATCCAGAACCTGGTCTGAGTGATCCGAGCGAGCCAGCGTCGGATCCGCCCGCGATGGAGTCCTTAACGGCTCTCCCAACCGCGACTGGGCCACGGACCGAAGTACCTCAGCGGCGGGATTCGGCGATGACGTCGGTTTCGGCAGCGACGTCGGACGCGCTGGCCGCACCGCAGGAGGCCGTTGATCCGCAGCCCTTCGCGGCAGCCACCATCCGCAAGCTCGAGGGCACGCATTTGACGCTTTACACCGATGTGCCTTCGGCGCCCGAAGTCGACGAACTGCCTAAAGTGTTCGACTTGGCCATCGAGCCCTGGTGCAAGTACTTTCGCGTCGACCGCAAGAGCGTCAAGTCGTGGAAGATGACCGGGTACCTGATGGATCGGCGAGAGCGGTTTGTGGACGCCGGCATGTTGCCCGCGGACCTGCCGCAGTTCCTTAATGGATATCAGCGTGGGGGAGAATTGTGGCTATATGAACAGCCCAGCAGTTACTATCGCCGGCATCTGCTCTTGCACGAAGGGACCCACGCCTTCATGCACTGGCAGCTCAAGGGTGCCGGCCCCCCCTGGTACATGGAAGGCACGGCGGAGCTGATGGGAACCCATCTTTGGAAAGATGGGCGGCTGCAATTGGCCTACTTCCCGCGGGACCGCGCAGAAGCGGATCACTGGGGACGCATCAAGATGGTGCGCACCGAGTATGTTGAAGGACGCGGGTTGTCGCTGGAACAGATTGCCGCCTACGGCCCGACGGCACATTTGCGGAATGAGCCATATGGTTGGTGCTGGGCCGCCGCCGCGTTTCTCGATGGCCATCCAGATTACGCCCGGCGTTTTCGGCAGCTCCCGGCGCACGTGCGGGACAGTGCGAGCAGTTTTGCAGCGGCGTTTCAGAAGATGTACGAAGGGGATCGGCGACAGCTGGACGAGCAGTGGCAGTTGTTTGTGGTGAACCTGGACTATGGGTACGACTTGCAGCGCGAGGCAATTCTCTACGAGCCGGTCACCACCTTCAACGAGGATGCGGTGACGGTCACGATTCGAGCCGACCGGGGATGGCAGTCCACGGGTCTGCAGGTCCTGGCCGGCAGCACTTACCTGCTGCAAGCCAGTGGCCGGTATCAGATCGGGTCGGAACCGAAGGTCTGGTGGTGCGAACCGGGGGGTGTCACGATCCGCTACCACCACGGTTTGCCGCTGGGGATGTTGGTGGCAGCAGTCAGCGATCAAACGCAGCCCTTGGCGGCAGTCACCCCACTGGCGCACCCCGAACCGGTCGGATTAGCGCGGAAACTCGAGTTCACCGCCGGGGGAACACTGTTCTTGCGAATCAATGATGCGCCGGCTGGACTGGCGGACAACGCCGGCCAGCTGCAGGTGGAGATCCGCGCACAGGATCACTGAGCCACGGATTTCGGGGAGCCGCTGCCGCACTTACCAGACGTTGGCAGGTCGCATCTCGCGTCTTTTGTGCTTCCACGGCGATTTCATCCACGCGCTCGCAATCCCCGCCGTGCACTACTCAAGCCTCACCGCTCAAGCCCCCCGAGTGTCTCGCCATTGCCCCCGATTGACGAACGATCGCGAAGCCCCAACAATGCACGCGGACAGGGGTGGACGTCCGGGAACCTGGTCGCTGGCGAAAAACAAAAGTCCTTAGCTACAAGTGATTTCCATGAACTTTATTGCCTCTCAAGATCCGGAAGTCTGGGCCGCCATGGCGGGTGAAGAAGCGCGTCAGCAGAACGGTTTGGAGATGATCGCCAGCGAGAACTACACCAGCCCGGCGGTGATGCAGGCTGCCGGGAGCGTGCTGACCAATAAATATGCGGAGGGATATCCCGGACGGCGGTACTACGGCGGTTGCGAGTTCGTCGATGTGATTGAGAATCTGGCCCGGGAGCGGGCCAAGGCGTTGTTTGGAGCCGAGTTCGCGAATGTGCAACCCCACAGCGGCTCGCAAGCGAACATGGCCGTCTACCTGACCGTCCTCGATCCGGGGGATACGGTGCTGGGGCTCGATCTGGCACACGGCGGCCATCTGACTCACGGCATGCACCTGAATATTTCGGGCCGCCTGTACCATTTCGTCAATTATGGCGTGACCCCGGATACACATCGCATCGACTTCGAGCAAGTGGCTCGCCTGGCACGCGAACACAAGCCCAAGCTGATCGTGGCCGGAGCCAGCGCCTACCCGCGCGAAATACCCCACGACCGCTTTGCGGAAATTGCCGAGGATGTGGGAGCCAAGTTGTTCGTCGATATGGCGCACTATGCCGGACTCGTGGCAGCCGGCCTGCATCATAACCCTGTCCCGGTAGCCGCATTTCGTCACCACGACCACTCACAAGACCCTGCGCGGACCGCGGGCCGGCCTGATTTTGAGCCGCCAGGAATTCGCCAAGGAGATTAATCGCAGCGTATTCCCCGGTTCTCAGGGAGGACCGCTGATGCACGTGATTGCCGGCAAGGCCGTCTGTTTTCTGGAGGCCATGTCGGAAGAATTCAAAGTCTATGCTCGGGCTATCGTGGACAATGCCAAGACGTTGGCGGAAGTTCTCCAGTCCGGAGGACTCACGCTGATCAGCGGCGGCACCGACAATCATTTGATGCTGGTGGACGTTACCCCCTTACAGGTCACGGGAAAAATCGCGGAGAATGTCTTGGGACGCTGCGGCATTACCGTCAACATGAACATGATTCCCTTCGACCGGCGCAAACCACTCGATCCGTCCGGTATTCGAATCGGGACCCCCGCGCTGACCACGCGAGGGATGGGAACAACCGAAATGAAGCGTATCGGCAGTTGGATGCTGCACGCTCTCCGCGCGCCGGATGATGATACGTTGCACCAGCGCATTCGAGGTGAAGTGAGCGAACTCTGCTCGCAGTTCCCCGTGCCGGCCACGACTCGGCAAGTCTCGTGAATCCGCCGAATTTGCGGTATCGATCGCGCCCATGGAGTGAATGATGGCTAAGTCAAAAATCCTGATTGCCGATGACAACGAAGCGAACTGCGAGTTGCTGGAAGCCTACCTGGCTGACGTTGACTGCGAGGTCGAAATGGCAGTCGACGGCCAGGACGCGTTAGAGAAAGTGGCACAGTTCCAGCCCGATCTGATCCTGCTCGATATCATGATGCCCAAGCTCAACGGCTACGAGGTTTGCAAGAAAGTCAAGGAAAACGCGGAGACCAAGCGGATCATGGTCCTGATGGTCACGGCCCTGGACGAACTGGGAGATATTGAGCGCGCGGTGGAAGCCGGCACCGATGATTTCCTCTCCAAACCGGTGCAGAAGATTGAATTGCTCAAACGCGTGCAAAACATGCTGCTCCTGAAAGACGTCACAGATGAAGTGGAACGACTGCGACGCTACATCGAACAGATGGAAGAAGCACACGGTCCCAATCACGCATAGCCAAGCAGAGTGACCTCGTGCAAGCGTCCACCGTCGGGCCACCGCCACTCCGTCGGCCGGAGCGTCAGGCGTCCATGTACGGCTGTGAACGGGCACGCCCGGGGGAAAGTCGTGTGAGCCCCGCCCCGCCACCGCTGCGCTCACCGAACCCCTCTCGATTCTCGCCGGATGTGCCGCACCCAACCGCCAGCTGTCTGGTTGCGGAATCCTGCCAGGCAAGAACGACCCAGAATCGAGTAACTCCAAGTTCGGTCCACATGCGAGCCGGTTCTGGACGCTGGCCTGGGAGGGAGTTTCCCCACCGTTCTTCCAAGCTTGTGGCTGGCGTGGCGGTGTTTCTTACTTGCCGCGCGGCTCCCCACCTTCCCCAGGGGGGAGCAGTCGCTCTTGCCGCTCCAAAGCATTGTCCGGTATTCTTAACAGAGGAGTCGGGAGTTACTGGGCGATGAGGTGGTTTCATGATGCGTCTGAGCTGTATTTTTCCTGGAGGAGCCGCATTATTGGTGGCCGCAGGTCTGGCACTGTCCCTCCCCGCAACCCTCCGCTGTGGCTGGGCCGCGGACGTGGAAAACCCCGACGCGGAGCCATTCGAGGCCGATCTGGAAACACGCATTGGCGAGCTGATCCAACAGTTGGGATCGGCACAGTACGCGACGCGGCAGAAGGCCAAGGCAGAGCTGGAACGTCTGCGGCTGGATGCCTTTGATGCTTTGAACGAAGCCCAGCTGAATGACGATATCGAAATTGCCTTGAGTGCTCGGTATCTGGTCCGCAGTATGCAGGTCAACTGGTGGACGGACGAAGACTCGTCTGAGGTGAAGCAGTTGCTGCGAGATTACGGCAGCCGTCAGGAGAGCGAACGGCGCAACCTGATGGAACAACTGGCGGGCCTGCAGCCCGACAAGTGCCTGCGACCGCTCTGCCGTCTGGTCCGCTACGAGGCCTCGGAACATCTGTCGAAGAAGGCCGCCCTGCTGATCTTGACGCTCGACCCGCCGGCAACGGAGGCCGAGCGAGCCGAGCTGGGCAAGGTCCTGGTGACGCGTGTTGGCAAGAGCAAACGCGAGGCCGCGGATTGGCTGCGCGGCTACGCCGATTTGTTGGCCGACACCCCCTCCGCTCTGGAACGCTGGAACGAACTTGTAGCGGCCGAAGAGGAGCAACTCGCTCTCGCTCCAAACCAGACCAGCAAGGAACTCACCCGCGATCTGCTCAAGTGGTATGCCGACCAGCTGTCGAAGCGGGAGCGACACGACGAAGCGATGGTCGTCATGCGGAAGACCATCGACCTGCTCAATACGACTCGCGAAGAAGTGCTCGATGCCGTCGACTGGTTCCGCGAGCGAGAGAACTGGACGATTATCATCGAAATTGCCGATCGGTTCCCTGATACGTTCAAACGCAATCCGATGCTGCAGTATCGCTTGGCCGAGACCTATCTGAAACTGGAGCAGCCGGAGAACGCCGAGAAGACCGCCCGACTGGCCCTGGCCTCCGTGCCGGGGGAACTGGATAAGCATCGGGAAATCGCCTCCAACCTCCAGACCGACGGCCTGTTCGCGTGGGCCGAATTGGAGTACCGCCACGTGGCGGAGCGAGTAGATGAGGAGCCGACGGAGGCCGTTCGCGCTCAAGTCTCGCTCTCCGAACTGCTGCACGAAATTGGCAGGGATCGAGAAGCCGGGGAAGTCCTGCGGAAACTGGCTGAGCTTCTCGATTCGCAAGAGGAAACGCGAAAGCTGCTGGAGACCGATTTGGGACTCGACATCGGCGGCATTAAGTCCCGCATGCATTTCTTTCTTGCCCAAGACCATGCCCGGAACAACGATTTCGAGCGGCAACGTGCGGAACTGCTGGAAGGACTCAAGAACGACCCGTATGATGCGGACGTCTTGATCGCCATGTATCGTGCCCCCGCAACGGATGACGCCTGGAAGCAAGACACTCGTCGGCGCATCAAGGAGGCGGCGGAGAGTTTTCGCGAGGAGATACACGCATTGACCGAACAGGCAAGCAGCGCTCGCCCCGCAGAGGACCGAGCGATCGCCTCGTATCAGCTCGCTTTCAGCAATAACCAATTGGCCTGGCTGATTGCCAATACGGAGGGGGATTTCGACGAATCACTTCGGTGTAGCATTCGGTCTTTGGAACTGCAGCCCAACCGGTCGGGTTTTCTCGATACACTCGGACGGTGCTATTACGCCAAGGGGGACTACGAAAACGCGGTGAAATTCCAGCAACTGGCCGTGGCCAAAGACCCCCACTCCCCCCCCATGACGGCACAACTGAAGTTATTCCAAGAGGCCCTGAAACAGCAACTGAATACCGCTCAGGAAAAAGCGGCGGACCAGCAGGACGCGAAGAACCATCAGCCGTAAGGTCATTCGGATCGAGTCTCCTGTATGCATCGCTCAGCCGACTTCGCCACTCCCCTGGATACGTCATGCCGACTTCCCGTACCGACAAGCCCCCGGTTTGCCTGCCCACCCGCACGGATCAGCCACTGGCTCCGGCGGTTTCCGCGACCGATATTCCCACGTTCCCGCTCCCCGCGTCCGTCAGTCCCCCGACACCTCCGCCCTTGCCTGCGGCCTCATCGGCTGTCGCCCGTTCCTGGCCGTCTCCGGCACCGGCAGCGCCGGGCACTCTGTTGCACTGGGTGTTCCTGCTGCTCGCGGCCGCAGTGATGTTCGCGTCGTTGTCGCTGCGGGTGCGTGATGGACACCAAGTCATAGTCCCGCTGGTCAATGAAGCACTTCCGGGGACCTGCACGTTCCGGACTGTCACCGGCATACCGTGCCCGGGCTGCGGCCTGACTCGTTCTTTCATCAGCCTGGGACACGGTCAGTTACTGGACGCGTGGCACTACAACCCTGCGGGGTTCGTCTTTTTCGCCGTTGTGGCTTTTCAGATTCCCTACCGAATCGTACAAATCATGCGGATCCGCCGTGGCTGCCAGCCGCATCGATTTGAGTACGTCGATCACTGGGTACTCGTCTTGCTGGTGGTGGCACTCGTCGTCCAATGGGTATGCGGGCTGGCGATGCGAGTATGGTGATAGGAATATCATGAATAGAATCAAACTGGGTGATACCACTCTCAATGTCGTCGAGCGCGGCAGTGGTGCCCCACTGCTGCTGGTTCACGGATTTCCCTTGGATCACCAGATGTGGCGAGGCCAGATTGATGAATTATCGGAAGATTTCCATGTGCTGGCCCCCGACCTACGTGGGTTCGGCGGCAGCGACATCTCGCCGGGCATCGTGTCGATGCAGCAGTTTGCCGACGACCTCGCCGCGCTGCTCGATCAACGAGGCATTCGTCAGTCCATCATATTTTGTGGACTGTCTATGGGCGGATATATCGCCTGGCAGTTCTGGCGGCGTCATGGCGATCGTTTATCCCACCTGATTCTCTGCGATACTCGCGCCGCCGCCGACACAACGGAGGCGGCGCAAGCACGATGCGAGACAGCTCGCCGCGTTGTGCAGGAAGGAACCGCTTTTCTGGCCGAGACGATGATCCCCAAGCTTTTTTCCGAGCGCACGCGACTGCAGAACCGGTCGATTGTGGCGGCCACGCGGCGGAGCATCGAGATGGCACCACGTACGGGCGTCGCCGCCGCGCTCTGCGGCATGGCGGAACGGGCCGATGCGACACCCTGGCTGCCCGACATCCAGGTCCCCACGCTGGTCCTTTGCGGCCAGCAAGATGTGATCTCTCCGGTGGCCGAAATGCAGGCCATCGCCGAAGCGATTCCGGGTGCCGAGTTCGCCGTGATTCCCGCGTGCGGTCACATGGCGCCTTTGGAAGGCCCCATTCACGTCAACAAAGCGATCCGCGGCTTCCTCGGCGCCCCCCGCCGCTCCTGATTTGCCAGAGGGCCCCAACTGCGACGAGGCGTCCTTCGCCGCAGAAGCCAGGCATGTCGTAGTCTTGGAGCTGAAGCCGTTTGGGTTTCGCAACCGAGCGTCGAAACGCGTGTGGACTGGCAAGAAGGTCGCAAGACCTGCAGGGGTTGGATAAGAAAACCGGCTGGCCGGCGAGATTTTTCCGTCAACCATCCAACTCGCTGCGCACGTCACGGCAATTCGAACAGTGATTGGCTTTTCACGATGGCATAGTCGTCGGGAAACGTGTGAAAGGCCTGGACCAGCATACTGCGACTTCGCGTCTCGACGTTGATGTAGCTGAGCGCGCCGAGCGTCATGCGGCCGCTGGCATCGAACACATGCAACAGGCCACGCCGAAGGCCGTCATGGGCCAGTTCCCGTTGAAACGTCCAGAAGACCTCGGGCGCCACAGGCTCCAACTGGAAACTCGTCTGGTAGGTCACACCGCCACGACACTCCACGCGATCATGTCGCTGGCCTCGCAGCCGATAGGACAGGAGACGCCGTTTCTGCGGCAGCGGGTTCTGAGCCGAGGCGGCAACTTCCGTCAGCGTCAGCCCGCCATAACGCCACGTGACCACATGCCCTGCGGATGTGATATCGACCTTGGCAGAGTATCCCCCACGCTGGATCGATTGTGACTTATGCACTTGAAAAAGCTCCGGGTGCAGTGAACGCCCATAGAGCTGAAATGCCAATTCGGCGACTTTAGGTCTTACGGACAACACGATGACGAATCCCCCAGCGTGTTGTAATGATAAAAAGAAAGGACCGATGAATGCCCACATTATAAGCGCTTCGCACAATGGCAACAAAGCCAGTTTTCGACCAGAAAAAAACGTGAGGCAAATGGGACTTGACAAGAACCGATTCATTGGGTCGGACACAGCTAGCAGTATTCCGCGCGAGCGTGCAGGTCGATCAGGTCGCGGTCGTCTGCGCATCACCCATTGACGAACAGGATTTAGCCGCACGAGCGTTATTCGGCCAACAATCCTACGAATAGATACAAGAGATCTGCCTGGGCCCGCCAGCAATCCAGTGGATCACCGGCGACACGGCCCCTCGGCTCGAAGACGCGTCAGATGAGTTCGACCAGAATGTCGTAGAGCGCATGCGCGCCACGGCGATGCCGAAGCCGCGGACCACGAAGAGCACGGCGAAAAAGGAACCGGCGGCGAACCGGAAGGCAAAACTGTACCAGTCGAACGCATATCCACCCGGCGTAATCAACTGGTAATGAGCGGCCGAGAAGATCAGGCTGGTAATCACGATCGCCCACGCCAGACTGGCACGCCATGGGAGTCCCGTCCATCGGAGGAGCCCTGTCACGCAGGGCAATAACATCAGCCGGAAGAGTAACTCCTCGTAGATGCCGGCGCCACAATATCCGATCAGTCGACTCGCCGCACTCACCGATTCTTCCGCACCGCTCGCACAGGCAATGGCACCCAGGGGGGGTGCGAACAGCGCCTTGTGCAGGTGTGCGAACCCAAACAGAATCAGCGCGAACAGCATGGATTCCAGCAACATGGTGCTGATCACGCCACTCTGCAGTGACCAGGAGTCACGGCGCATGTGGTGCCAGGCGAGCAGCATACTGCAGGTCAGGATCGGCAGCAGAAAATACTGACCGAATCCGACACATTCCAGGAGATAACGCAGCCAAGTGTCCGCGCCATTGCGCAGCGCATGGGGGCCCAACAGGACAATCCCGAACTCGTAGACGATCAGCAGGGGCGCAACAAACACCATGCTGACCAAGGGCCGCGCCGATTCGGTCGCGTAATCCCTCAGCGAGTTACGTGGCTCCATCGTGGACGGACTTGACGCCATGGACGGTTCTCTTCCACTACCGCGGCCGAACGCCACAACCTGGTTGGAGGACTCGAGTGCTGAGGGGTTGCTGCCGGACGTTGCGCAGCCCTCAATGGGACTTCCAAACCGGGTCGGTGGCGCCGCCGTACCGGCAGCGACCGCGACGGAGGCACCCGCTCAGCAGGCAGCAACACCTGCCAGGAGGTAGCCTCAATCCGCCACATACCCCCGCATCCAGGGTGCGCACTCACACTCTCGTTCCGCACTATCTCATTTTCGGCGCTGTAGCCGGGGCATCTTCAATGCGCGCCGGGACGGCAGCCGCTTGCCAGACGCGAGGCGTGCTGTGCGGGGTGAAAGGATCGGTTGCATCGATCACGCCGGCAGGCGATCGGACAGGGATCACCCGGCGGGGGCTTCCTAATGGTGCATAAGAAATCCTGAACGGGTAACGGCGAGGCCAGAAGAAGATTAAGATTACGAGTAAGATGATGCTTAAGAGGAGCCGTCAACGGCTACCGCCACGGACTCCCCGCCAAGGGCAGCAAGACTCGGCCAGGAAGCGGGACACCATTCGACGAGTCAACAGGCAAGCAGACGAAACCGATCATGCGTAACAGTCGAATTAAACGAAAACTGCGACAGAATCAACCGGTCTTGATTACCATGCTGGCTCTCAATGATCCGTCCGTGTTCGAACTGACCAGCCTGATGGGCTTTGACGGTATCTGGATGGACATGGAGCATCATTTCGCGAGCCTCGAAACGGCGGGCCACATGATGCGTGCCGCCCGCGTCGGAACCAGTGACATCATTGCCCGTCCGGCCAAAGGCGAATTCATGCGGATGTGCCGCATGCTGGAGGCCGGTGCGCACGGCATCATGTACCCTCGCTGTGACAACGCTCAGGAGGCGGCTGAAGTCGTGCGATGGTGCAAATTCGCTCCCGTGGGACAACGGGGGTTCGACAGTGGCAATCCCGATAACCCCTACTGTTCCACATCGCCCCGGCAGTATATCGAGCAGGCGAATGCCGAGACCTTCATTATCATCCAGCTGGAGAGCCCCGCCGCGATTGACCAGGCCGCCGACATCGCGCAAGTGGCAGGCGTTGACGCGATCATCCTCGGCCCCGCCGACTTCAGTATCCTGGCCGGCATACCGGGGGAGTATGACCACCCGCTCATCGAGGATGCTCTGCGACGGATCGCCGCGGCGTGCCAG
The DNA here is from genome assembly GCA_963802295.1 of uncultured Planctomycetota bacterium. Classification (GTDB taxonomy): domain Bacteria; phylum Planctomycetota; class Planctomycetia; order Pirellulales; family Pirellulaceae; genus JAJRVM01. The sequence continues at coordinate 1,611,394 of CAWDIM010000029.1, forward strand.
GCAGCAGGGAAACACTGGGGCTGTCCCGGCCTCCGCACCCAGCGGACGCGAGAATTGCTGGACCGCGGAGCCCGATTGGTCTTCAGTGGTGCCGATATCCTCCTGTTGAAAGCCAGTCTGGAACAGTTGCAGCGAGACTTCGCGCCAATGGGCCTGTCCTTCGACAATCGGCTTGCATCACCGTCCGCCTAGCTCGACAGCAACCGCCGTTGTTGGCCGGCATGCTCGCTCGTGCACGTCGCAAGCCTGGCGGCTCCGGCCAACCTTCGTTACCAGGGGCCATGACGTTCCAGCGACATGGTCTCCTGAATCTGTTGAGTTCTGTACACGCGAAAACCCCGCGCCAGATAGTTCCGCAGGCCCGCGGGGCTGTCGAGCGTGCAGGTATGGAGCCACACACGCGAGGCGTGCCAGGACCACGCGTACCCCACTGCTCGCGTCAGCAAGTCGCCCCCCATGCCGCGTCCCATAAATGGCGGAAGCAGGCCGAACGAGCGGATCTCCACATCGGCACCCTGTCGCTCCAATTCAAAATAGCCCGCCGGCGTGCCGCGAACGTAGCCGACCCAGGTTCGCAGTTCCTCACGCTGCAAATACTCCTGCCAGTCCCGGTACGTCCAGCTCAGGCGATGAACCCAACCCCAGGGAGTCCCGACCGCGGTGTAAAGAAATCGATTCAGTTCGGGCAGCGGGATTTCGGCTTCGCGAACATCCAGCACCGTCTGCCGAGACGGGTGCAATTGGCTCGGGTCAAGCATCTCGAGATACGTCACTTCGATATCGATCAGACGGCTTTCGCTGACGGGTTCGTTCATGATGCACTCACACGGTCAGTGGCCACAGCCAACCAGGAAATTCGAAATCCCAATATCGAAAACCTAAACAAATTCGAAAACCAAAACTGAAACAAAATCCTCCGCTGCCGGCAAGACCACGGTCATGGGCCACAAGCAGCTTCTCACCACTGGGCATGCTACACAATTCGACATTCCAATGTCGCTGGTCCGATACAGATTTTCAATCCGAGTGTTCCTCTGACCAACAGACTCCACACAAGCCGCGCCCCTGACATCGCCACATGATGGTTCAGCAATCCTCTATTCTCCGTTCCGTTCTCCCTCCTCCCTTTTCCGTCCACCGCCCTCCCTGGCCCATCCTCGAACAGCGTGGCCGCTTCCACCAATGCCGACCCCAACGACGCTGACCCCAACGACAAATTGACGCGACTCCCCGCTCGGATCCACTGCCTTGCCGGGCAAGGCAAGTCCTGTTAGTCTCAAGAGCGTCCTTGGTTCACGCTGGACTCGCCCAGCCTTCGAAACGCTGAGCCAGCGCAACCGGGGCCCCGTGCCTCTGATCGCGACTGGACCCGGCGTCCCTCTACCGCGCGAGTCAACATCCCCCAGGAACGACGCTCGTGAAAACAAAAGTCTACTATGCAGACACGGACGCCGGTGGCGTCGTTTACTATGCGAATTACCTGCGCTGGCTCGAAATGGCCCGCTCCGACTGGTTGGAGGAAACGGGAACGTCCGTGGCCGACTTTGTGGCCCGAGGAGTGCTGTTTGCCGTCGTGCGTGTCGAAATAGACTACCACGTCTCGGCCGTTTTGGGCGATGAAGTTGAAATCACGGTGGTTCCCCACCAGGTGCGCCGCGTCCGCTTCACGCTGTTGCAGGATGTCATTCGCTGTGGCGACGCCACGAAACTGGCCTCGGCCCGAGTCACCGTCGCCTGCCTGACGCCCACGGGCAGAATCACCACCGTGCCCGGTGAACTGATTGACGCACTGTCGCGACGGCCGGCAGCGCCAGAAATCGGCGAATTGTAGTTTTTTTGAGCTGGCACGGTGCACGAGTGCCAGGCGTTGACAAACCGCTAGTCCACGGGATGCAGAACTCGATAGTATACCTGCCTGACAGCCAGGAACTGCAGCCAGTTGCGCAAGGCATAACCGCAGTTCTTCAAGTTTTCTTCGGTATAGATGTGAGTCTCGCCACCCGTCGGATGGACGCCATCGTCGGAGATGAGCGTGCCATAGCACGAGTTGTCGGGACGCCGCCGCAGGCACTCGGCGTGGAAATCGACCAGCGGGATCTGTTTGCGCCCTGCAGTGTCTCGAATGATCCCATTCACCTGTTGCACCGCGAGATCATGGCCTCGTCGGGGCGGGATGGTGCTGAGAATGGGGACACAGTGCGCCGCCAGGCACTTGTCGATCACTTCCGCCAGCTGCCGCGCGTAGCTCTCAGGCACTTGGTTTCCGGAAATGTCATTGGTGCCGATCATGATCATCGCGATCTCCGGTTTCTCGCGTGAGAGCACCGCGTCAACGGCTTCGATCAACTGTCCCACACGCCAGCCGGAGTAGTTGCCGAACTCGGGCCCCTTGTCGCGAGTTCCTCGAATGACGTCACGCCAGCGCGCGTTGCCGGGCGTTTTGGGCAGACCATCGTCCTGGGTCATGTACGGGTCGGGAGCATCCCAGCCGAGCGGAGACCAGAAGGCCATGGAATAGGTAATGGAGTCGCCAAACTGTGCCACGTATCCTCCTGGGCCCTGGAAACCGGCGTGCACCTTCCGCATGGCTTCGCCCCAGTCGGGTTCTGCCGGCAGCGTGTGCGCCGCCACGACGTGCTGCTGTGGTGGAGTGATGATGATGATGATGGAGCCTGCCACGATGGCACCCACTCGACGGCACCGGCCGTCGGCTGGGCCGGACGCTGGCGGCCGTCGATGTCGCTGGTCGCCTGCTCCAGCCGCTCCGCATCGCTCGTCACGTCGCACAGCAGGCGCAGATTTCCGGCCGGCGCATCGCGGAACGTCGTCGAGAGGTCCTCAGCCGCCACATTGCCACGCAACGCAATCCGACCGGTGCCGGTATCCAGCACTCCCGGACCGCTCAGCAGATTGTTCGCAACCAGTAATCCGTCGTTGTCGTCTTGGACCCAGATCAGTCGACCCAGGCGACTCGCCGGGTCATGAATCGTATTGTGAATCACCTGGCAATCACGCGTATGAGCGGCCAGAATTCCGGTTTCCGAGCATCGAGTGACGAAGTTATTGCGCACCACGCAGCGATTGTCATGCCAAGACGTGTCGCCGTGTCGATAGTGATTCCCAAGGCAAATGCCGCAATCACAGTCGATGATCACGTTCCGCTCGACAACACACTCCTGCGATTCGTTCCAGAGAAAGATGGCCCCACGTCCTTCACCTGTGCGTCCGTGTATCCCGATGAAGACGTTATCGCTGATCACCCACTGCTTGGCGTGCATGGCATCGATGCCACCGATATAGTTGCCACCAAAAGTGTCCGGCGTGTCGGCCGGGTCATCGCTGTATTGTTTTGGGCGATCATTATAGAACAGACAGTATTCAATGCGGCAGGCGGTCGGCCAGAACAGACCGCGATCCTGCTGGTCGACAGCCGGCCCCTTCACGCCACGCTGCCAGATGTTATGAATCACGCAATTGCGGATTGTGACCTGGGAAGCATGCTTGTCCGAATTGATCTTGAATCCGTTCCACTTGATATTCTGAATGGTCAAATCGGCAACGGTGACCCCTGTGCAATGCGAGATCCCGACCAATTCCCCGTGTTGGCTGTCAGCTCCATCGAGCACCACCCGATCTCGCTGACCCGAGGCACTCCGCAACGTCACGCGATCCTTGTCCAGTTCGAAGTAACGGGGCAGCATGTAATGGCCATCGGCCAGCAGAATGGTGCCGCCCGGCTCGACCTCGACGGCGGCCCGAAACAACTGCTCGACGTTGTCGACACGAATGACCTGACCGCTGGCCGGAGGCAAGGGCGCGGCCAGGGGAAACCACGCCTGCCTGGGCGGCTCCATCGCTCCCGCGGCCGACATAATACGCAGCAAGATCACACTTGCCGAGAGAATCTGAAAGGGTCGCATGCAGTGCTCCTTCGATGGACGAATTCCGGGACCGCACCTAGTGTACGTCACGTGGAGTCCACTTCAAGCACGCACGCCAGCTCGCCCGCGGGGGGGAGACCTCTCTCGCAGCGATCCGCACATCAAGCGTCACGATGCGGTCCACTCACGGCGCGCTGTCGCGGGTCAGTTCCAGCGTGCCCCACAGGCATGGGTCTTCCATGAACGGGAGTTCCGGACCGACACTCAGCGTCTGCCAGCCCAACTCGCGGTCGATCACCGCGTAGGTGAACCCGAGGCGTGGATACTCGTCCGGATCGAAACCGGTCAGTGTTTCGGCCGGCACATGCGCCTCGAGCAGATAGCCGTCGGCGAGTTTTTCACTCTTCACGCGCAGGGCGGTGGAAGCGGCCGACTTGGGATCCTCCTTCGCTCGGTTGATCGGCAACCATCGGGCCACCGGCGAGCGCAATCCAGATCCATCGCCGGATGGCAAGAACACGAAACGATGGCAATACCGGCTGGCGCGGTGAATCGTATGTGTATCGCGTGTATCGAGCCAGATCTGCAGGCCATCGCTGTCTTCCAAACGAGTGGCCCGGCACCACGCCGACTGTGATTTGCCCGTCACGCGGAGGCAGAAGGACAGGCCGGTGCCGTTCCAGGCAGCGCGCAGGTCCGCGAAGAGCTTCTTTCCTTCGAGTTCGCCGAAACTCGGCAGACGATATTTCGGTTCCAATGGCGCACCTTGCGTTCCCCACACGCGGCGGCGATACAGGCAGGGAACCGCAAAACGAAACAGGAACACCGGCGATACTAGTTGCTCCGACATCTCTCACCACTCCACCAGCTGGTTACTCCGCCACATCACCACCGCGTCGCTCCAACACTGCCTTTCGATGTTCCTGCAAGAACTCTCTAACGCCGCCCGTATGCAGATCCTCGACGGTGCGGAACTTGAGCCGGACGAAATCTCGATCCTCCCGTGTCGCGTCCAGTTCACGATCGCGAGCCAAACCTGTCAGACGTCCCAGCGTCACCAGCCCCTTGGGTCCTGTCAGCGTGATATCGAGTGACTGAGGCCGTTTTGTGTTGATCGTCACCCATGGATCGCGCTGCCCGGCCAGGTATAGGTGGACGAGAACCTGGTTGTTCCACAGGAACTGGCCATCGGGAGCCAGTTCCTGCAGCATTTCATACAGTTCTTCCCACGCGGCGAGCTCCCACATAATGGGCTTCCCGGCGGGAAACCCTTTCCGCAGGAAATGCCAGCGTTGCCCCAGTTTCTTCCAGGGCATGTGGTCTTCGGGCTTGAGTTCGGTCAGCTGGGTGTATTTCTGGAAGCCCGCCACCGACTCCTCGAGGAACGACCAGAATTGGGGAGTATTAATTTCGTCCCAGGCATGGGCATTGATTTGTACTTCTTGCCAAGGCCCGCGCAACGACCGGCATTTTACGCGAGGTTCGTTGCCGTAGATGGGCAGCTCATCCATCTGGTTCAACGTCTTCAATTGCAGGCGGTCGAGCAATTCCTGGTGGCGAAAAGTGTTTCTGGCCACCCGGAACTTCAACTTCAGCAACCATGTTTCTCCCGTGATGGCGTGAAAGAACCAGCCAATTGATTTCTTCTCGGCAGCGATCTCGACCACGCCACGACTGTTCCAATTCGTTTCGCTGAATTCTCCCAGTTCCTGGATCCGATCGACGACTTGTTCCAGGATCTGGCCGTCCCATTTGCAGGGTTCGCCCTTGCGTCCCACACGGCCTTGCGTGTGCCATCTGCGGCCATCGACCTCCCAGGGCATGCGGGCTTCCTGGCCAATCGCCGTGATCTCCACGTCGTCGGGAGCGTCTTGCTGGTGCGCGGCGAAATCAAACGCCTGGCGTTCCAGTCGGGGCCCGGCTGCGAGCACCTTGCACAGCGCCTCGCCGGTATACGATCGCCAGCCAGCACGCCGCTTGTCATTCCCAGCGGCTTCCCCCCAGGCACTGGCGTACGCGACCAATTGTTCCGGCGTTCCGGCCATCACGACGTTGCCGCCTTGCTCGCCGGCCTCCGGCCCCATATCGATGACCCAGTCCGCGGATTTAATGACATCCAAGTTATGTTCAATCAGCACGACGGTGTTGCCCAGATCGACGAGGCGGTGAAGTACTTCGAGCAATCGCGCGAGATCCTGGAAATGGAGCCCCGTGGTTGGCTCGTCCAACAGGTACAGGGTGCGTCCCGTGTCGGGTCGAGCCAATTCAGCCGCCAGTTTAACACGTTGTGCTTCACCGCCCGAAAGCGTGGGAGCGGCTTGCCCCAACGTCAGGTAGCCGAGTCCTACATCGCAGAGCGTTTGCAGAATGCGGCGGATCTTGGGAATGTTCTGAAACAGCTTCACCGCCTCGCCACAGGTCATGTCCAGCACGTCGCTGATGGAGCGTCCGTGATAGGTGACTGCCAGCGTTTCCGGGTTGTATCGCCGGCCGCGGCACGTGTCGCATTCCACCCAGACATCGGGCAGGAAGTGCATTTCAATACACAACTGTCCGTTGCCCTCACAGCGATCACAGCGTCCTCCCGGCACGTTGAAACTGAAGCGCCGCGGCGAGTATCCTCGCACCTTGGACTCGGGCAGTTGGGCGAAGAGCATTCGAATCAGTTCGAAGACGCCGGTGTAAGTCGCCGGATTGGAAGTGGGCGAATTGCCCAGCGGTTGTTGATCAACTCGGATCACCTTGTTGATGAACTCAATGCCCTCGATTTTGTCGTGAGCGCCGGGGATAACACTGGCTCGATGCAGACGGCGAGCCAAGGCCTGATAGAGTACGTCGTCGATCAGTGAACTCTTGCCACTCCCGCTGGGGCCGGTAATGGCGGTGAGTGTCCCCAAGGGAAATCGCACCTGGACATCCCGCAGGTTATTGTGTCGCGCACCGGTCACTTCCAGCCACTGGTTTCCGGGTGGTTGCCAGGCAGTCGTCTCGGCCGTCTGAGGGGCAGCGGCGCGGGCGCGTCCCCGCCGCTTCGGGACCGTGCCGTCCGGCGCGGCGATGGACGCGGACGTCACGCTCTGCATGCGCCGATTGCTCGGGACGGGAATCGCCCTCTTGCCGCTGAGGAAGGGTCCCGTCAAGGACATGCGGCGCCGGGCCAACTGGCTGGGGGTCCCCTGCGCGACCACTTCACCGCCGTGCTTACCCGCACCCGGGCCAAAATCACAGACGTAATCGCTCCCCTCGATCACCTCGCGATCATGTTCGACCACAATCAGTGTGTTGCCGAGATCGCGCAGTTTGTGTAACGCGGCCAACAGGCGGGTATTGTCGCGAGGATGCAGCCCAATCGTCGGTTCATCCAGTACATACAATACCCCGCACAATCCGCTCCCCAGTTGGCTGGCCAATCGAATGCGTTGCGCCTCGCCGTTCGACAGTGTGGCCGCACCGCGTGCCAGCGTCAGGTAATGGAGTCCGACGTCATTGAGAAACTGCACCCGCCCCTTCACCTCCCGCAACAGTTCGCCCGCAATGCGGGTATCGCGCGCGGATAATTTCCAGCCGGTGATTTCCTTCTGCAGTTCACCCAACGGGCGACGGCATAGTTCGTCAATCGTAGCCCCTTGAAATCGGACGGCCGACGCATCGTCGCGCAGCCGACTGCCGCCGCACACCGAGCACGGCACTTCGTCGATCAAGTGCTCCAATCGCGCGCGGAGCGAAGGCGAGAGGCGGGCGGCTTCCTCCAACGCCGGATAGAGCCCTTTGTATTGGAAGCGAAACAACGGTGGACCGTCGTGTGGCCCTTCCTGTGGGCGGACCTCCAGCCACTGGTCCGGCAGGCCATGCATGATCACCCGGCGATGGCGCCCCCCCAGCTGATCGAAGGGGACATTCAACGGAATCCCGGTGCCGCGAGAGAGTGCCGAGAGCATCCACTGAGACACACGATGAGTGACGTCGGGCCAGAGCGCCACGGCCCCCTCGGCCAACGTCCGCTTGGGATCGTTCAATAATGCCGCCGGATTCGCCCCCGTCTGTGTCCCCAGGCCCTCACACGCCCCGCACCAGCCGAGCGGGCTGTTAAAAGAGAAGCTGTGGGGCGTCAGCTGTTCGAAGCTGCGACCACACCGATCGCATGCCAGGTGCTGGCTGTGTCGCACCGTCTCCCACTCTGTCTCCGGTACGTCGGGCTGCTGGAGGGCCACCAACAGCACGCCTTTCCCCAACGCCAAACCATTCTCCACCGACTCGGCAATGCGCGACCGGGCATGCTGCTTGACAATGACTCGATCCACCACGACTTCCACGCGATGCTTGCGCCGGCGGTCGATAGCGGGAGCCTCGTCCACGCTGTAGGTCCGCGAGTCGATGCGGATCCGGGGGTATCCGTTGGCCTTGACATCCTGCCATAGCGATTCGTAGTCCTGCCCCACCGCGACCTCCACCGGAGCGAGCAGATAGAGCCGCGATCCCTCCTCGTAGTCCATCACCTTAGCGACAATTTCGTCGACCGTCTGCGTGCCGATGGCGACATCACAATCCGGACAATAGGGAGTCCCCAGTCGTGCCAGCAGGATGCGCAAGTAGTCGTAGATTTCCGTCACCGTACCAACGGTGCTGCGCGGAGTGTGTCCCAGGTTCTTCTGTTCAATCGCGATGGCTGGTGACAAGCCATCGATGTGATCGACGCGCGGCTTCTGCATTTGGCTGACGAATTGCCGAGCATATGCGCTCAGACTCTCCACATACCGACGCTGGCCTTCCGCATAAATCGTATCCATGGCCAACGACGATTTGCCGGATCCACTCGGCCCGCAGAACACGGTCATGGCATCACGGTTCACCTGGAGATTGACCGACTTGAGGTTGTGCTGCTGAGCCCCCTGGACGGTCAGTGTCCGGCACAATTCCACCTCCCGCCGTTTACGGCCGTCGCTGCTCGCCGCCAGATTGGCCAACCGACGGGAAGCCCCGCGACCGGACAGCAGATCCGCCAAGGCCTGCCCGGTGTATGAAGCGTCACACTGGGCCACTTGCTCCGGCGTCCCCGCAACCACGATCTGGCCGCCGCCATCTCCGCCTTCCGGTCCCAGGTCAATAATCCAATCAGCCGTCTTCACAACGTCCAGATTGTGCTCCACAACCAACACGGTATTCCCCGCATCCACGAAGTCATGCAGCACCTTTAACAACAACTGAATGTCGGCGAAGTGCAAGCCCGTGGTCGGCTCATCAAGCAGATAGAGCGTCTGGCCCGTGCTGCGCTTGACCAATTCACGGGCCAGTTTGATCCGCTGTGCCTCGCCCCCGGACAGCGTCGGTGAGGGCTGGCCTAGCTTGACGTAATCGAGTCCAACATCGTGAAGTGTCTGTAGCTTGTGGCGGATGTTGGGGATGTTCTCAAACAATTCGAGCGCCTGCTGGACGTCCATTTCCAGCACTTCGGCAATCGATTTGCCCTTGAATTTCACCTGCCGTGTTTCATGGTTGTAGCGATGCCCCGCACACACCGGGCAGGTCACCCACACGTCCGCCAGGAAGTCCATTTCCAGTCGATTCGATCCGTTCCCCTCACAGGCTTCACACCTACCACTTGCCACATTAAAGCTGAAACGACCCGGCTTGTACCCGCGCAGTTTCGATTCCGGTAGCTGGGCGAACAAGTTGCGAATGTCGTCGAAGACCTTGATGTAGGTCCCCGGGTTGCTGCGGGGCGTGCGGCCGATCGGCGACTGGTCAATCGCAATCAGCTTGTCGAGATGTTCCAGTCCTTCGATTCTCTGATGGGTACCCGGCTCACCTAGCCCGCCGTTCAAATCGCGCCGCAATGCCTCGACCAGAATGTCGTTGATCAGTGAACTCTTGCCGGATCCCGACACGCCCGTCACACAAACAAACGTGCCGGTGGGAATGGCGACATCGATATTCTTCAGGTTGTTATGCGAAGCCCCCACAATGCGTAACGATTTGTCACTGATCGCACGACGTCGCTGCGGAACGTCGATCTTCATGGCACCCGACAAATACTGCCCGGTAATGCTCCGCGGAGCCTGGATGACCTGCTCCAGCGTCCCCGCGACAACGACCTCTCCACCACGCACCCCCGGACCAGGACCAAAATCGATAAGGTGGTCCGCGGCGCGCATCGTCTCCTCATCGTGCTCCACTACCACGACCGTATTGCCCATGTCGCGCAGATGACGCAGGGTGTCGAGCAAACGGCCGTTGTCGCGCGGATGCAGGCCGATCGAGGGTTCATCGAGAATATAGAGAACACCCACCAGGCCCGAGCCGATCTGGCTGGCCAACCGAATGCGCTGGGATTCACCACCCGACAGCGTCGGAGCTGTACGTTCGAGCGTGAGATAGTCCAGACCGACGTTGAGCAGGAAGCCCAACCGGCCGCGAATCTCCTTCAGCACTTCGGCGGCAATCACTTGAGCGGTGGCATCCAGGTCCAGTTCCCCAAAAAACTGGACCGCTTCGCGGATCGACAACCGACAGACTTCGGGCAGCGACTTGACCGGATCCGACTGGAACGACGGGTGACGCGTCGTGATTTTCACGCCCCGAGCCTGCCGCACGAGCCGCTGCCCGTCACATTCGGTGCAGGGGAGCGTCCGCATGTACTTTTCCAGCTTGTGCAACTGCGGACGACTCTTACTCGTGCGATACTTGCTCATCAACTCCGGAATGAGGCCGTCGTACTTGCCGCCATACTTCATCGGTGATGCACCACCGCGCCAGGTGTACGTAATGTGCTGGCTGCCCGTTCCCCACAGCCACATTTGCTGCAACTGGCCATCCAACTCGCGCCAAGGCCGTTCGAGCATGGTGCCGGCTGGCAGGTCCTGGGAGCGTTCGATCGTCTCGGCCACTCCCTGGTAGATGTGGCGCCGCCAGCGGCCCAGTTCCTTCCATGGGCCCAGTATCTCCAGAGCGCCCTGCTTGAACGACAGACGGGCGTCGGGGACCAGCAGTTCAGGATCAAAGGAGTACCGTTGCCCCAGGCCGTCACAGCTGGGACACATGCCTTGCGGGCTGTTGAAACTGAACAACTGCGGACTGGGAGGCTCGAAGCTCAAGGCACAAGCGGCACAAGCGTACAAGGTGGAATAGATCTTGTCGGAGGAAGCCGCTGAACCGGCTGCCGGCATCGGCGCGGAATCCGGCTCTTCGGCCGTCGCGCGAGGCTCGCCTTGAGTCGTATCGTCGGGCGTGATCAGCAGTGTACCGTGTCCCAGCTTCAACGCTTGCTCGACTGCTTCCGCCAGACGGGGCCGGAGCCCCGGTTTGATCACCAGACGGTCCACCACGACCTCGATATCGTGTCGCATCTGCCGGTCCAGTCGCAGCGCATCGCTCAGGCGAACCATGCGACCGTCCACGCGGGCTCGGGCAAACCCTTGCTTGCTGAGGTCCTCGAACAGGTCTCGATACTCGCCCTTCTGACGCCGGATGAGCGGTGCCAAGACGGCAAAGCGAGAGTTGTCCGGCATCGCCAGGATGCTGGCCAGAATCTTCTCACGCGATTGGGCTGTGATGAGCCGGCCGCAATCGGGACAGAATCCCTGTCCCACACGCGCGAAAAGGACTCGCAAGAAATCGTAAACCTCGGTGATCGTACCGACGGTCGAGCGCGGGTTCGAACCGCTCGACTTCTGCGAGATCGAGATGGAGGGGCTGAGCCCGGCGATATTGTCGACCTCGGGCTTCGGCATCTGCCCAAGAAATTGACGCGCGTAGCTCGAGAGACTCTCGACATACCGTCGTTGCCCCTCGGCGTAGACCGTGTCAAAGGCCAGCGAACTCTTGCCGGAACCGCTGACGCCGGTCAGACAGATCAGTTGGTTGCGCGGCAGCACCACGTCCACATCGCGCAGATTGTGCTCCCGTGCGCCACGAATTACTACGTCCGAAATGGGCATATTCGCAGTCTATCCGTTCTGGATATCCAGGCTCGAAAGGGTCAAATGAGGGGTGATTAAGCCAAACAGGCAAACCCACTAGTTTAATGGAATGGGAGCCGCTTGTTCACCCTGGAAATTTTTTCCCGCCCCCCTCTCCCGCCGGGACTGCGGCGGGTGGCACTGGCTGAGCGAGCCGGAGCGGCGTCACCATCGCGCTCAGCTCTCACGGCGAGCGGAGCCAGTGTGCGGCGGTGGAAGGGTGGCACTGGCTGAGCGAGCCGGAGCGGCGTCACCATCGCGCTCAGCTCTCACGGCGAGCGGAGCCAGTGTGCGGCGGTGGAAGGGTGGCACTCACGAGGAGCTCACCACGAGGAGCAGACACCCTGCTTCCCCCCTTGCCTTCCATCCCGTAGCGGGCCCTCCGACGATCGTCCCTCGTCGCATGCCGAGCATGCTCAGCGGTGTCATCGTCGCTTGTGCGGTGACATACGCATGTCATCGCTACCCCACTGCGGCGGGTCTTGCATGCGGCGCGGGATTGGGTAAGATAACGGCGGTTCTGGCGAGCGAAAGGCGGGCAATCACTTTCTCTTGCGCAGTGTTTCCCAAGCGTCCCCACGGGGCCCTCAACGGCCGCGGGCGCTACGGGCACTGCCCGCACACGGAGGGATTGCCTCATGGTCGCCTACGCTCGTCGTAAATTGTTGGGTCGTGATCGCCGAGCCGTCTATCACTGCCGCGCCCGGTGCGTGCGCCGCGCCTTTCTCTGTGGCCGGGACCCATTGACCGGCCGCGACTTCTCCCATCGCCGCGATTGGATCCTGGTCCGGGAAGAACAGCTTGCCGGGCTGTTCGCCATCGAAGTCGAATTCCACGCGGAACTGAGCAACCATCTGCATCTGATGCTCCGCTCGCGGCCCGATGTGGCCCGCCGCTGGTCGCCCCACGAGGTGGCCCGCCGCTACCTGACCGCCATGAAGATCGCCAAGTGCATGTCGGACGAGCTGCCGCAAGTCAGCGACAAACGCATTGAACAGGTCGTGCGGGATAAGAAGCGGATCAAGCAGTTGCGGCGTCGGCTGAGCAACATTTCCTGGTTCATGGGAATCCTGTGCGAGAATATTGCCCGCCGCGCCAATCAAGAAGACGAATGCACTGGCCGGTTCTTCGAGTCTCGCTTCAAGTGCCGGGAATGTGTCGGTTTCGCCGGCATGTTGGTCTGTGCGTTGTATATGGAGACAAACAGAACAACTTTACAAGCTGTTGACTATCGACGTTGCGGTGCGGAAAACGGCATGATCGTCGACCTGAAACCCACGCATGACGGTGTCCATGACCAAGATGTCGACCCTACCGTTGAACGCGATTTGGCGTTACGGGTTCGGCGAATTTACCCTGCAAATCACCGGCTATCTGTTGCGTTTTGAAAATGAAGAAAATGTATCCAGCTAGACCTTGCTTCCACTGCGACCAGCCGCATGGCCGCCGGGGGGATTACTGCTCTGGCCGATGCCGGGTGGCAGCGTGGCGGGAGCGAAACCGGAACATGGTCGAGGATGACGACCAGCCGCGCATTGACATCGAATACGTGGTGACTGGCTCGGGGCGGCACTTCGTGGTTGACGATGACGAAGCGTTCGGGATCTGCGCCCACCCGCTGTGTCTGCATCCCATCCCAGTAGGGTCACGTGCGAAATACTGCTGCGGCGCGTGTAAGCAGGACGCCTACCGGCTGCGAAGAGCTGGAATTGGCCAGGAGCCAGCCGAGGCGACTAATCCCTCTGGAGGGCCACCCCTGAAATCGACTTACCGCACTGGCCGTCACGTCCGAAGGTAACATGTGAACGGGTCAAAGGACTAACCAAGCTCGGGCCAACTGGTGAGGGCTGATTGGTGGCCATCACCCAATAGTGGGCGTGCGGAGTCGTGTCTGCGAACCGTTATGTGGGTCGAGGCCCAGCCTTGCCAAGGGGTTTGGCGATGGTGCCGAGGCGGTATGGAATAAGCGCACAACGTACTGAGCCAGGAGGAGGGTGACGCTACCATGTCATTTACAGCAGGTTCGAACTGGGACGCCATCTGCCGCCGCGCCGGTGGCCGCCGACAGTACAATGCGGTACGTCGGTTCCGCGCCATGGAGCGACTGACCGAGTTCGTGAACCTGCTTGTCGATTTCGGGCGCGGGTACGGCTACCAGAGCCAAATCGCCGACCGACTGGGGGTCCACCGCTCCACGATCTGCCGCGACATTGCCCGGCTGACTCGCATCCACTGGGGTGGCCGGAAGGCCGACGAGGAGCACCGGGCAACGATTCGACTCCAGCGGCGGATTCGGGCCGAGGATAAGGCGGAGATGGAACGTGCGGTCCAGGACCAGCCTGCCTCCGAGACATTGGAGGACTCTCCTCCGCCAATCCTGCCAGTCCAGCCACCTGTGCCCGTCCCTCCGACCCAATTACCGAGGCGGCTCCCGTCGTTCGGAAGTGACTTGGGCAGCCGACTCCGGCCCGAGGCGTCGCGATCCCGGAATCGACGAGGGGCGTGACGGGTGGTTCCCGCGACTGGAAGATCAAGATGACGACCCGTGGCAGGTGCTGGTCATGCTGAACGCTGCAGCTCGTCACCACGTTCTCGGTTACCCGCCTCACAGCATCGCGATGGTGCTTGTTGATTACATCGACATCCCGTTCGGTTGACACCGACAGTGAGCGCTGCCGACGAGCTTCCAGCTGTTGTCTGTCCTCCTCGCAGCTAAATCGCCTAAACGGCCCCGTAGAACGCTTCCAACGCCCCTGGGTGACCCGGAGGTCGACCCAGTGCCTCCGGACGCGAAATAGGCCCCGTCGAGGCGCGCTGGCTGCGGTCTTCGCTCAAGCCATGGCGCGGGGGCCGAGGCGGTACGAGTACGGCAGGCCACCGGGGGCGAACTGAATCGCGACTAGCCAATGCGTGAGAGAGTAATCTCGAGGCAAGGAGGCACGATCTCGTGGCGGGATGACCCGGAGGTCGACCGAGCCCATTGCAGAGCGTTCTCGGAGTGGAAAAGCGACGTGAGGCGAGTGGTCCTTCGTCGCAACAAGGGAGTGGTCCTCTCGGCGTCAGTTGCGACAACCGCATACGGACCCGACTCCACATCCGGCCATGGGTCGCCTGCACTCACTGCACGCCTCGACCCGTGAATCCGCTTCACTTTTCCGGCGCAGCCGCCGGCGTGCCTCCAGAAATCCCTACCGGGCCGGCGAAGTGGAGGATCCGCTCCGTTCCCCCCATACCTCGGTCCATTGCCGGATGCAGGCCCAGACGCTGGCCGACGAGATCGCCGGCCCGCCGAACGACTGGATGGGGGAACTGACCCAGCAGCCGGAAAGCCTGGCCAGCGAACAACTCGCCTCCATGTCACGCACCGGTCGTCGCGCCTGTGACCTGGGAGTCTTGCCCATTTCCCTGGCCGACTACGTGAAGCTGCTGTTGTGGACCGCCGAACAACTCAAGAGCGGCCAACGCCATACGATCCCCGCGGATTTGATCGCGGTGTTGGATCGTTTCCACGTCCAGCACGAGGCCTGGTTGGACACGGTTGAGAAGTTCGAGCAGACGTTCGGACACGCGGTGGGCTCGCCGGACACCTTGACTGCGGTAGCCCAACGGATGGGGCTCACGCACATGAAAGGGATCGCCGCCTGCCGGGCCACGTTCACGTGACGGACACGCGTGGGCGGCTGGTCGTGCTGCCCAGCTGACCCGGGTGGCCGACCTGCGGTTTGACTATTGAAAATACTGCCACGTCCTGCCGCGCTTCCCGTGCGCACCCAGGGGCCAAACCGCACCCACTTCACGGCGGATTCACCGCATCCCACGCCCATCCGACCGCCACGCCGCGCCCCTCATGCCGGCTTTTCTTTTCCCACTCCGCCAGTTGAATCCACACCGTTCTCGACCGCTCCGGCACGCACGCCACCCGTCCCCGCCCCCTCGAAGACCAGAGTGGTCACTCTGTCTCCTTTCGCCCCTCGCCATCCACCCTCTGGCATGCTTCCTCGCCGCTACCGCCGACAACCGTCGCCACGCCAGCGGTCCGTTGACCGGCTATCTTGAGGGACCCTTTCAGAGCCCCTTAATTGACGTCGACATATCGTTCCAGAAATGAAATGAATTCTCGCTTCCGACGCATGGTTGTCGAAAGATATAACGACTTCACATGACCAGTGGGGCCTCTCACTTTCACTTTGACCATGAATCCCTTGGGTAACCAACAAATTCCCATTGTCGTAAAAGTGATGATATTTTTAATGGGCACGGAGATAAGAAAGAATGATCCTTTAAACGAAACGGTGTCCGACGACCATTGGACGGCAACTGGGCGATCTAGGCCGACAAAGTTTTCGTCGAAGAACGTTCGATACCAGAATGGAATCATCAGCAGCCCGAGAAATACCAGAGCTATGGCAATCGTCTTTATTATGATGTCGCTCGGAGAAAAGGCCGCAACGAATACTAGGAAGACGATGACGACACATTCAATCAGACAGACAACTGGGATAGCGATCAGCTGGAGGAATGCGACAGGTTTCGGCTCAGAAATGGCAGGCATCTGACAACCTTTTCCGTCTTTGCGAGTTACGGCAGAAGTTCCGTCGTGTACAGGTAATACTGGTATGTGACGCTCGGACCTCCCGACGCCAGTCCCCAGTCGAAATTGAAAACGGTCGGGCTGCCTGGAAAGAAAGAAATATCGCCTCCGAATGAACCCCACGCAGTCGGCGGGCTCATCCATCCCACGTCGATGTAGTCTTCTAGGTAATCGTCGTGGTTCGCAATTCCGCAAATGAGACCGACACCGACGTGTATACTGCCGCCTGGGGTCCCCATTCCCACTTGTGGGTAGAGATAGCTTTTCCAACCTTGCCCAGGAATCCAAACCAATTCATGGCCCGCGCCACCACCAATCCAATAAGGCGAAGTCACCTCTATCGACGGCAGGGTCACGGAAACGCCGATGCCATAGTGCCAGGGTTCAGGCTGATCAAAGCCTCGATCTGGCTGCCCATTGGGATCTTCCCCGTGTACCCACAGATTCCAGGTGTCCGTCGGGTTCCAACTAGCACCTGGATGCCATGGCAAGACCCAAAGTCCAGACGGATCAACGGAAGCGCACGGCGAATTTTTTACATACCTCCCAACATTCGCATCCCCGGCCGCGAACCCGATCGGATCCTCGCTGATCCACCTGCCGACTCTGGGGTCCAACCAGCGGGCGCGGTTGTATTGTAGATCTGTGGCCGTGTCGAATTCGCGGGCCGTGAACAGATAGCGGGTCTGGGATGTGTCGCCGGAGGTGACGTTGCCGTAGGAATCGTATTTGTAATGTACGGCGATCGTGCCGTCCTGTTTGGCCAAGTCGCGGACCGTCCCCAGGTTGTCCAACAGCGACCAGAGCGTGCGGGTGGCGTCGCCCAACGTCTTGGACAGATCTTCCTGCGCCAGGATCTGATCGACCACCTCGCCGTAGAGATAACGCTTGGACAGGGCGATCGACTGGCCACCGCTGCCGTCGGGATCGACGAAGTCCAGTACCACGTTGCCGCCGTCCAGGGAAACAAGGCCGTTCTGGATGTCGTCGTACACGTACCGCTCAATCGCCGCATCGGCCATGTCGAACGGCGAGGCGGTGTCGACTTCCCTGCCAATTCGCCGCCCAAACACGTCGTATGTATATTCGACCACCTGCGTGACCGTGCCTTGGGAATTCTTGTCGGTCACTTTCGTCAGGCGGTTGTGATAGTCCCACGTGTACTCCGTCACTTCGCCCGTGGCGGTCTTCGTCCGCGTCAAACGATTGCCTTCGGCATCGTAGGTGTAGCTGTAGGTGCCGTCATTGGTGAGGCGGTTGTCGGTGCCCGTCTGGTAGCCGGTCATCGTCCGGTTGCCGTTGTTGTCGTAGGAAAAACTCTCGTTGCTCTGGAAGGTGTGGGTGGCGGCGGTCAGCTCGCTCTTGGCATCGTAACCGTACGTGCTGGTGCCGTCCTGGCTGACCATCTGCGTGATGCGGCCCAGGCCACTGAAGACGGCCGAGGCACCCGTGGCAGCGACGCGTGGATCGGCTACCGCCCCACCAAAATCCATCCCAGCGCTCGAAAGACTGTCATACGTCCAGCTATAAGGCGTGAACAGGTTGTTACCGGCCTTGGTGTACGCCAGACCCGTGAGCCTGGCCAGTGAATCGTAACGGCAACTCTTCGTGGCGCGGCGAGCGTCTCCCTGGGTCACATCCGGCAACCCCGTTTATCTGGCCAGATAAACGTCCAGCCACTCCGCGATGCGTTCGAATGACTCCGGCGAGATCGAATGCCCTTGCCGATGATTAAGCAATCCCAGGCGAGCAGGCTCGCCGTAGAGTCGCCAGGCTGGCAGCGCCGCTTGCAGCAGTGGCCAGCTTCGGTCACCATCGGCTGCCCCGGGACCCGCTTCACCTCCCAGGATCAGGAACGGACGCGGCGCAATCAGCCCCAGCAACTGATGATGATTGAGTGGGAAGTTCTCGTCGCGAATGGCCTCGCCCAGGTACCACGGGGCATCCCAGTTCGTGGATCGGAACCCGGTCCCGCCTTCGCTGGCCACCGCGACCTTCACGCGCTCGTCAAATGCCGCCAGGTACAGCGTCTCCTTGGCCCCCAGCGAGTGCCCGACCGCGCCGATTCGATTCCGGTCGACCTCTGGCAGTGATTCCAGAATATCCACCGCGCGCATCGCATCGTAGAGCATTTTCGCCATTCCCAACGATTGTGGATGCCGCGCGCGATGGCGTCGGACCGCTTCGTCGAGGCTCGCCGCATCCTGCCACAGAAAGCAACGCGGGCAGAGCACCACGAATCCGCGGCTGGCCAGCTTCCAGCCGAGTTGTTTCGATTCCGGCCCACTCACTCCGGCGATCTCATCGATGGTCGCACTGGTTGTTGGATGAAGAGCGACAATCGCCGGCCGCTTCGCCGCGCCGCGATTCGTGTCGCGGGGCAACAGCAGGTAGGCCTCGACAAATAATCCCGGTTCACCCTCGTATCGCACCAGCTGCCGTGTCGTCGTGCCGCTCGATTGGGTCGTGAGTACTTCCAGTTTCACGGGCGGCCGAGGGTCCGGCATCGGACCCAGAAACGCCCGCCATGCGTTGCGAATGTTCTGTCGTTGACGCTGCCAGCCGTCACGTGTGGTGATCGCGTCGCCTCCTGCATCAACCAACAGCGGCGCGAGATGGCCGAGTTGCTCTTGAGGCGGATTGGTGGGAGCACAGGTGACGTCGGCGAGCCAGCTTACGTCGGCCCCCTGAACTGCGCACGCGGTCGCAGCCAGTGCCGCCGCCCTCAGGAACATCAACGCCGAAAGGCGACCAAGCCAGGTGGTGCGGAGTGGATAACGCAACATGAGTGTTCCTCGCAAGGCGTCAGGCAGTATCCCGACCAGCGGCCGTGCCGCAACGGGCCTGGTCGGCATTGTGCGTCCGTGGTGAGGGCTCGAGCGTCCCCCCGCGTCGGCCGGGCCATTGTAGCACAAACGGATCGGCACCGGCGTTTGCTTGCCAAACCCGTCGCGCGTGGTCCAAAATGATAAGGCTGACTCATGGCGAAAGACACTCGCACCTCTGTCGTGCGAGTACCGTGCGCGGATGGTACAGCGTGAGGCTCTTATAATGACGAAGTACTTGACACTACTGTTGTTGGGCGCGATGTGCCTTCCGATGTGTTGCGCGGCTGAGGAGGTGCATCTTCGGCCACTGGCCGATCAGGTTGAAATGTTTGGCCGAATCGAATTCGCGATCGACGTGGCGACTGAGTACGCGAATCCGTACGACGCGCAGGAAGTGGATGTGAGTATTGTGTTTCGGACGCCGGCTGGTCATGACGTGCGTGTCCCCGCGTTCTACATGCAGCCGTACGATCGTCAAGAGGTGACTCGGTCGGGGCGGCCGACGGCGTGGTACTATCCCTCGAGCATGCCGGTGTGGCGTGCTCGATTCGCGCCCAGTGAGGTCGGCAAGTACTCGGCACTGGCCGAACTGACAGACCGGCAAGGTATGCGGCGTTCGGCGGCCGTGCAGTTTACTTGCACACCGTCCGAATCGAAGGGCTTCGTGCGAGTCAGCCGCAGCGACCCGCGGTTCTTTGAGTTCTCGACCGGCCAAGCGTTTTTTCCAATCGGCCAGAATTTGGCGTTTATCGGCGAGAGCCAGCAGGTGACGCCGGCCAAGGTCCCCGAAGTATTCGAGCAGCTTGCTCGCCACGGCGCCAACTATGTGCGGATCTGGACCGGTTGTCACGACTGGGCTTTGGCGATCGAAGCGCGCAAGAGTGCCTGGGGGCGCTCTTGGAGCTGGCATCCACCGTTTGACAAGGTCCCTGATGCCGATCAGCCGGATCGCCGGTGCGTGCGGCTCGACCTGGCGGAGCGGCCGGCAGTGGAGGTATCGCCATCCCACAGTGTGGCATTACGGGGCGACACGCAGTACATCCTGTCAGCGATTGCGCGTCTCGAGTCGAAAGTACGGCTTCAAGTGAGTGTCAACGGACGTGAGTTGCCGCAGCCACTGGCAGCCACAGACGCTGCGAGCTGGCAGCGGCTGGAACTGCGTTTCAAGACTGGTGGCGATGAACGCTGGCTCGGACGCACCGAGTTGCGTGTGACGGGAGAAGGGTCGGCCTGGATCGACCAACTATCGCTCAAGGAGGCCGACGGAGGTGCCGAGTTGTTGTGGGAAGCTGCCGTGGAGCGGCCGGAGCGTGGCTTCTATAATCCGCTCGATTGCGCTCAGTTGGACGATATTGTCTCGGCTGCGACGCAATACGGGATCTATTTGCAGGTGTGCCTGATGACTCGAGACGCCTATATGCAGGACTTCAAAGATGAGGAGAGTCCGCAGTACGCGCAGGCGATTGTCGCGGCGAAGAACTTGCTGCGTTATGCCGTCGCTCGTTGGGGCTCTGCGACGAGTGTGGCGACGTGGGAATACTTCAACGAGAATGATCCGGGGCTGCCGATGGAGCGATTCTACCGGGAGGTCGGTGAGTATCTGCAGCAGATCGACGTGTACGGTCATTTGCGATCGACCAGCACGTGGCATCCATCAGCGCGATTGCCGGAACCCTCAGCTCGATGTCGCCTCGGTCCACTTCTATCTCCGCCCGGTCGAAAAGCCCCTTTATGCGGACGAAGTGGAAGCTGTTGTGGGCAACGCCGATTGGCTGCGCGACAATGCTCCGGCCAAGCCGGCATTGATGGACGAGTTCGGCCTGGCGAATCTCCAGTGGGGGCAGACCAACGAGATGCGTGCGAGTCGCGAAATCGTCGACTTTCATAACGGTATCTGGGCGTCGGCGCTGTCGGGTCTGTCGGGCACGGCCATGTTCTGGTGGTGGGACCGACTCGATCCCCGCAACCACTATCCCCACTACCGGCCACTCGCTCACTACCTGGCCGACATACCGTGGACCACCGCGCGACTCAGGAAGATCGCTGCCAGCGTGGCCGGGGCTCCCGTGCGCATGGTCGGTTTGCAGGCTGACGATCGAGCCTACTTCTGGCTGTTTGATCCCCAGGCAAGTTGGAACAATGTGGTGATTCGCCGGGTCAGACCGGAAACTCACACCGGCGGGACGGTGGAAATTGCCGGCTTGCAGCCGGGAACTTATCGCGTCGAGTGGTGGGACACGCGTTCGGGCGAAGTCACGCAGCGGTCAGACACGCAGTTGCAGCCAGCTACGCTCCGATTGAAGGTCCCCGATTGGCAGCGAGATGTCGCCTGCAAAGTCATCCGAGTGGACGGGCCGTCGCCGGTGAGCGACGCGGATTTCCTCGGCAATTGAGCGCGGCGCCAGAGAAGGCCGCGTTCCCTGTCATTGCGCCGCCGCTATGGAAACGTGACTCTTTTTCCACAATCCCAGCACCGCCACGTCTCCACGAAAACGTTTTCGTTCGCTATCTTGTAGACTTCAGCGTTTCGGCAAACAACCGAATCGAAGCCGTTGCGGGGGGTCTGGCTGTTGCCGGTTCTGGCCGCCGCTCGTCGTATCGGAAAATGCTCGTGCCATTGGGCCCCGCGTGCCATTGGGATTGCCTCCTCGCGAAACGCCTAGGTAGTTTGACCGGGAAAATCAAATGACGATTCATCTGCGAGAGAACTGTGCTTACAGCTTGCTGGTTCCGACAAGCATGGGCGTTCGTCTGACTCCTGTGAACGGTCAGCCGATGCATTGCAGTCATATGTTTATGATGCAGGCTACCAGTGCCGAGACGAACGTAGCGAGTGTCGTCTCGTATCTGGGACTCCCGGTCAAGGTGTTGACCACGTTTGTCAAAGGGAGTCCCATTGCCCGCTTCATCAAGGATGACCTGGCCAGTCGCCACATGGATTACGAAGGGAAAGAGGTCGATCAAGGCGACCCTTGGGGATATCGCCACCAATTCAATCTGGCGGATAGCGGCTGCGGGGCCCGTGGTCCCCGTGTGCATAACGATCGGGCCGGTGAAGTCGGGCGGACGCTCAGCGTAGTTGATTTCGATCTGGAGCGGATTTTCGCTCGAGAGGGTGTGCAGATCGTGCACCTGTCCGGTCTGATCGCGGCCCTCTCGCCGGAAACCGGTACCTTCTGTCTGGAACTCGCTCGAGCGGCCAGGCGACACGGCACTCGAATCTGTTTTGATCTCAATTACCGCGCATCCTTCTGGAAAGGGCGGGATGCTGAGTTGCGTCGGATCTTTCTGGAGATCGCCGGGTTGGCGGACATCCTGGTCGGGAACGAAGAAGACTTTCAACTTTGCCTGGGGATCCAGGGCCCCGAAGCCGGTGGAGCAAACCTGGCGGAAGAGATTGAGCATTTCACCACCATGATCAATCGGGCCAAAGAAAAATTCCCCGATGTCACGGTCTTTGCCACCACGCTGCGGGAAGTCGTCAGCGCGAATTGTCACTTGTGGGGGGCGATTCTCTCGGAGGGGGGCAACTGGCACATCGAGAACCCGCGCGAAATTGCCGTGCTGGATCGGATTGGCGGTGGTGATGGGTTCGTGGGTGGGTTGCTCTACGCCATCTTGAAGGGGTGGGAGCCCGCCAAGTGGGTCCGCTTCGGCTGGGGAACCGGGGCTCTGGCAACCACCCTGCTCACCGATTACGCTCAGCCCGCCGACGAGGCTCAGGTGTGGCGGATCTGGGAAGGGAATACCCGCGTGGTCCGCTAGTCGCGTTGTGTCGCTTCCGCGTCGTCGGGGGCCCTCGAGGGAGAGAGGTCCTGGAAACGCTGTAGCCATTGCGCGACGACGGCCCCCGATAGGGTTCCTTTGTCCCGGTTCTCGGCAATGGTGGCGCCCCAATAGAAGCTGATCCAGCCGTCGGTGAACTCCCGGGATCCGGCGATGAACGCCTCCAGCTCTTCGATCGTGCAACTGAGCGGGAACATTTCCTCGATGACCAGCGGCTTGCCGACTTCGTATACCTTCAGGGCCGCCAGGGCCTTGTCCACCTCGCCTTTCCGCGGGTAGAAATGGACACTGACGAAGTCGAGCGGGCCACACACCTCAGGTGCGTAGAAGATCGGTGCTGCCCCCGGGAAAGCCAAGGCCCAAGGGATGACGCCTACCGTGATCATGTGAGAATCGTCCACCGCGCGAATGGCGGCCGACAGTTTCTGGACCCACTCGCGAGCCACATCCACGCGCGTGCGGCCGGCCAGGTCTAACGAGATGCGTTGCACGAAGTGCTTTCCGGCAAAATCACCGGCCAGCCAGTCGGTTTCCGGTTTCTGTTGGCCCGGCAGGATCGGTTCGTTCATCAGGTCGTAACAAAACACCGCCGGACTTCCCTTGCAGGTCTCGGCCACCGCCTGCCAGAAGCGAGCCTGCACGTCCCATCGTGCTGCCTCTCCCAACGAATCGTACCAGGCCGGTACATCCGGCTTGTGATAACAACCGAGACCTGTCACGTCGAGGTACAGACGCGTCTCTTCCGCCACTTTCACCAGCATGGCCAACCGATCGAGATTCGCTTGGTCCGCCTGCTGGGCAGACACCATGAACTTGCCCAATTGCAGGTGGATGCGGACAACATTGGCGCCCAGTGCTTTGATTTCGCGCATATCGTCGCATACCGTATCCCATTCGTCTTTCCAGTAGTCCTCCAGCAGGCGACCTGTGTCGTCGTGATCGTAGTTGACTCCCCACAACACGATGCGTTCCCCCGACACAGCTCGCACAAAGTGTGTCTTGTCCTCGCTTGGTTTAATCCACTCCAGGACATGGCCGGCAGGAGTGTCGGTCTTTCCCCGCTGCTGTTGCTGAGCCTCCACAGACCCCATGAACGTCCACACAACAACCAACGAGAGCACCGGAGTGAAACGGAATATGCTGCTCATGAAGTCAGCTCCTTCACAGTAGGCGGCGGCCGGTTGCCGCAGGATCAGGGCTTTCGAAGCGAGGGGCGTGCTTCAGCCCTCCAGTCTCGGTGCGAATCCGTTATGGAATGTCACCAATCGCTCTTCGTCGGGATCCCACAAGCTCAATCGCAGACAGGAAATGACGTCGTGCGGGCGCAGCGTGGTGATTTCAGGATGCTGCAGTTCGGGAATGGCGCGCATCGCCTCGGGGAGCCGATAGAACGGAATCAAGGCGTTCAGGTGGTGAACGTGGTGATAGCCGATATTGGCCGTGAACCAGTTCCCAAGGGGGCCCAGTCTCATGAAACTGGATGACTCGATCGCACCTCGATAGTGCGACCACTGGTTGGCCGGTAAAACGCGGAGGCCTTCGTAATTGTGTTGGGCGAAGAACAGATAAGCGCCCAGCGAGGCGGCAATCGTCGCGGGAAGCAGCACCGCGAAGAACACCACCGAAAAGCCTCCCCATATCCACAAGCCGGATAGCAGGGCGATGTGTGCCAGCAGTGCCACGGCTCCATCCCAGAACTTGCGAGGGTTCTTCACGGTTGGCACCAGGCAGATACTCAGCAGGAACACGGTCACGTAAGCGCCCAATATCGTCAAGGGATGACGGCTGATGCGGTACCACAGTCGTTGCGCGGGAGTGGCCTGTTGCCACATGTGAGTGGTCAACAGTGGCATTGCCCCGACCTCGGAAGTCGCGTAGGAAAAACGTCCCTCTTGCAGTGGAACGGGTTTTCCGACATGAGCGTGATGATGGTTGTGGCTATATCGCCACGAACGAGGTGGAGTCAGCGATACCAATCCGAAGGCGTAGAAGAGGATCTTCGCAGGCCAAGAATCCCGCAGTATGGCACGGTGCATGAAATCGTGATAAAGGACGAAGGCACGCACCAAAGTCAGCCCGCCGAGGACGGAAAACGCGAGTCGCAAAGGCCACCAGGGAAGTAACGCCGCACCTCCGAGTTCCACTGCCAGGATGGCAAACGTGGACCCGACGAACCACCAGCTTTTGAACGGTGATTCCTTGGCGAACGGCCGCGTGGCTTCGTGCAACTCCTTCTCACCGCGCTGGGCGGGTTGCTCTTCAAGGGCCATCAAGCAGCGAACCTCTCTGTTAACGGAGCAGCAGCCAGTCCCGTTTCAACTCGCTTGGTCGACCCCATGGTGCCCCGGGGGATGCGACGCGGACCGTGCTGTGGTGATGACGCGAGTCCACCCCATTCTACTCGCCGCCGCGAACTGCAAAACCCCAACTTCCGAGCGTCGTGAGCCGCAAAGGTCTCCGGGCCACGAGGCACGGGTGCCGAGCCACGCACCAGAATGTCATTCGTGCCGGAATTTTTACCCGATTATTACCCGGCTATTACGTGATCATTACCTGATTACTTGTCGACATCCTCGCGTTCCGCTGTCGGCGCGGGGGGTCAGGTGCTCGTTCATCAAGGACGATTTACAATGGGGGCAGCGGTCGGCTCCAAACGGGCAATCCAGGCACAGCCGCGTCGGATCAGCTCAGCCGGTCCGACGGCCGAAAACGCTTCCACATCATGACCCAACACGCAGTGAAATACCCGACCCTGGCCGCATTGGAGGACGAAGGCAATTGGATAGACTTGGCCGTCGACCTTGGACTGTGCCGTCGCAACGGTGTGAATGGGTGTGTCCCCTTCCAGGCAGGTATACAATTCGTCGAGCGTTTCGAAATCCTGCAGGCCTTTTGTGATGGGGTGTTCGGGATCGGTGATGTGGACCGTGAAAACCCCACGCGGATCGTGTTGGGCGCGACCGGGGGGAGGCTGCATGCCGAACCACACGCGGCCGGCAATCTGCTGGAAGTCATTCTTGAATTCCTCAAACGCCCCGCAGGCGAAGTGCAGGAGCATCAGACCGCCACCCTGTTGGACGTACTTGGTCAGGTTGTCGAGCCCCGGCCGGCCGGGCACCTGGGGATTATAGTTCTTGAGGTGCAAGATGACCGCGGCGTAGTTGCCCAATGGCGTCGTGTCGAGCGACTTCAAGTCGGCCAATACATCGACGGTCAGCCGCGGGTCCTTCAGCAGTTCGGCCAGCAGGACCGGAGCCGTCTTGCGCCATTCGTGACCAGGGTAGTCTTCGCCTGTAACCAGCAAGATACGCTGGGACGTAGACGGCGAATCTTCTCCACAAACGAATTGTGGATCCGCGGCCATTGCCACGAAGAGGCAGATACATGCGGGCAACAAATGTCCAAGCCGATCGAATCTCATGGTTGACTCTCCTGGAGTGTGTTCCTGGCGGGCATGCAGAACTCGTAGATCATTGTAGCCCACGGGACGCCTGCTGTGTACGCCGCGCCGAGTGCGCTCGCGTCCGTGTCACGGGATCGTGGGATCGTGGTGGATGTGCGTTCACTTGTGAGGGTGTGGTGTTCTCGCCTGTCAACCTGCCGGTGTTGTCACCGGTCGTGAGGTCGCGGAATCGGTGCCGTGCTTGCCGGGGGGCGATGACTAGTGGATACTGGCTGCGAGCGGATGGATGGCCCGCCTGTGCGACGCGTCGCTTGACGCGCGAAACCTCTGCTGGCAACTGCAGACGCGATTGGTGCAGAATTGTCGGCGATTGTGTGGGATGATGATTGCGTTGAGCTGTCCTGAGCTGTGCTGTGGTACCGTTGACTGCTGAAAACTATCTGGGACGCTGACCATGAAATTGGCATGCCGTGGGTTCGTCGTGGCCGCATACGTGGTTCTCTCCATAATCCATTCGGCTGGTGTGTCAGCTCAAGAGCGGCGCGAGAGTGGGACATTGAGAGATGTTGCGAGCCCCTATCTCAAACTGCGTCCAGTCGGATCTGAAGCGGTACGGTGGGGGGACGGTTTCTGGGGCCGGCGATCCCGGCAATGCGTGACGGATATTCTGCCGAGTATGTGGCAGGTCATGCAGTTGCCGGACAATGCCGCGACATTTCACGACCTGCGGATGGCCGCCGGCTTGCTCCCGGCCGCCAAGCCGGGCGGGACCAAATGGAGCGACGGAGACTGTCACAAATGCA
This sequence comes from uncultured Planctomycetota bacterium, assembly GCA_963802295.1. Classification (GTDB taxonomy): domain Bacteria; phylum Planctomycetota; class Planctomycetia; order Pirellulales; family Pirellulaceae; genus JAJRVM01. The sequence goes on from CAWDIM010000029.1 coordinate 1,638,641, forward strand.
TCGAGACGATGGCGCACATTTTCGCCGTGAACCACGATCCGAAACTCGATCAGCTGATGGATGAAACGATTGAGGTAGTCAGGCAGGCTCAGCGGGAGGACGGCTATCTTTCCAGTTGGGTCCAACTGAAAGGTGCGGCGCGGTGGTCCGATTTGAACAATCACGAACTCTACAACATGGGGCACTTGATGACGGCGGCGTGTGTGCATCACCGCGCGACCGGCAAGGAAAACTATCTACGGATTGCGGTCCGTGTGGGAGATTATCTGTACGACCTGTTCTCCCCCCGGCCGAAAGAGCTGGCGCATTTCGGCTTTAATCCCTCGAATATCATGGGAATGATCGATCTCTATCGGACGACGGGTAATCCCAAGTATCTCGAATTGGCCGGGATCTTCGTCGATATGCGCGGTTCGATCCCGGGAGGAAGCAATCAGAATCAAGCTGCAGTTCCGCTGCGCAAGGAGCAGGAGGCGGTCGGGCATGCCGTGACCGCCACGTATCTGTGGTGTGGTGCGGCCGACGTCTATGCCGAGACAGGAGAGAAGGCACTGCTGGCATCTCTCGAACGCCTGTGGAGCGACGTTACCGCGCACAAGATGTACATTACCGGTGGCATCTCCGCGTTGCATTTCGGCGAAGTGACGCGTGAGACGTTTCAGCGCTGGCCTCGCGATTCCGTCCACGAAGCTTTTGGGCAGAGTTACCAGTTGCCGAACCGTACGGCGTACAACGAGACGTGTGCCAGCATCGGTTTTGCCATGTGGAATTGGAGAATGCTTTCCCTGACGGGAGATGCCAGGTATGCGGATATGGTGGAACTGGCGCTTTACAACAGCGTGCTGTCGGCGATGAGCGTGGGAGGGACCGAGTTTTTCTATACCAATCCGTTGCGCCGCTGCGGTGCGGACACGCCACTGATGAACCACGACTCCGCCACTCGCTGGCGCGACACGACTCCCAGTTCGCCGGTGAACTGCTACTGCTGTCCTCCCAATCTTGCGCGCACGATCGCTCAGCTCCACGGCTGGGCCTATAGCACATCGGACTCCGCGGTGTGGGTGAATCTGTTGGGAAGCAGCAGCCTGAACACCAAACTTCCCGATGGCGCGGTTGTGCAGTTGAACCAGCAGACGGACTATCCGTGGGACGGTAAGGTTGCGATCACCATCGACCAAGCCCCCGAAACACCGCTGGAGCTGATGGTACGCGTTCCAGGCTGGGCCGTTGGCGCTGCGCTGGCCATCAATGGCGCGCCTCTCGACGACGTGGCTCAGCCGGGTGCCTATGCGGCTGTTCGTCGCCGCTGGTCACAGGGGGATGTACTGGAACTGAACCTGCCGATGGAAGTGGTGTTCATGCAGGCTCATCCCCTGGTCGAAGAAGCCCGTAATCAACTGGCCGTGATGCGCGGTCCGATCGTGTACTGCCTGGAGTCTCCCGATTTGCCTGCCGGAGTGAGTATCGACGATCTGGCCATACTGCCGGGCGCGGATTGGCGGCCGCAGTGGCGACCGGAGCTGCTGGGTGGCATGAGCGTGGTGGAGGGGGAAGCAGTCGTCCGCGAGCCCCACGACTGGCAGGGCCAACTCTACACGCGGTGGCGAAAATACAGCGAGCAGCGTGTCCCCGTCACCTTGATTCCATACTTCGGATGGGCCAACCGCGGCACATCCCAGATGAGCGTCTGGCTGCCCAGGCAAGACAATTAAGAAAGAAACGGCCTGTCGCGAATGTGAGCGGTGATTGGCTCGCAATCGCGACTGGCGAACTGTCTCACTGTGCGGACGCGTGTGAGGCGATGAACTCGACGATAGGAGTGGAGTCATCGAGGCCATGTGGATGATGGCCGACGCCGGGCTTAGCGATCAATGTGATTTCGCCGCCCAGTTGTCGGTAGCGCTGAGCCACCAGGCCCGTGTTCTCGTCCCACGGCACGACCTCATCGGCATCGCCGTAGACGTGCAGCAAAGGCACTTTCGCCTCGGCCAGCGGCCGTAGATTGTCCACGGGGTTATTGCCATACGCCATCGCTTCGGCCTCATCACGAAACTTGTACTGCTCCATGACGAGTTTCCAATCGCCTGCACTGCCCTTCCCTTTGCCTTTTCCGCCGGGCCAGCTTTTGAAATCACAGACCGGAGCGTCGGCGTAGATGCAGGCTACCTTGTCCGGATTGGCGGCCGCCCAGTTGTAGCAGTACAAGCCACCGCGACTCAAACCGACCAGTGCCGCCTTCTTCGCAAATCCGTACTTCTCGGTCAGCTCTTTGTAGAATACGTTCCAATGCTGCACGGCCGTGGGACAGCCGAGCATATCTGGGACGCTCAGATAGACAATGTAAAATCCGCGTTGCAGCAGAGCGATGTCAGGAGCCGGCTTGTGGCCGAAGAATTCGCCGTGCCAGACCCACGGCCGTCCCGGAGCCGGCGTCTTGGGAGTCACTACGAGGGCCGGTTTCCCATCGACCTGAAAGTCATATCGATCAAAGCCATGCCAGTTCGTCGGATCACCGGGAAACGCGCTAGGTTCCATCGCGCCCAGTTGGTCCCGCGCGGGCCACAGGAGTGACAGGAACAGGGTGAGAATCAGCCGGCGCGTGGGACTTGTCATCGGTAATACTCCGTGGGTGTGTGCACCGGCAGGGGACCATGCGGCGACCTGCATGCTCGTGCGAGTCCGTAGTCATTGTGTTTGCGACGCTGCCTCCGCGTCAAGAGCACGGGCAGGGCGAAGTGCAAATCGCCAGGGAGACGCTGCTGTGCCGGCGATTGCCATTCTGTTTGCGGAGGTCGCTGTGTTTTGGCAGGCGAGCCTGGCGCACCGTGTGATTCCTGGTTTCGCGATGGGGTTGTTGTGGTTCATGGTCGGTCGGTCGACCAGATATGGATGCCCTTGTCGGGCGATGGCGTTGCCAGACGCTGACCGGTGTTACTGACGGCCAATTGCCTGCCGGCCGGACGCAGCGTGAAGAGCAGCTGTCCGTCCGTGGCATCCCAGACTTTCAGCGTGCCGTCGCCGCAAGTGAACAGACGGGCGTCGTCGGGCGAGAACTGAACCTCGCCCCCTTCGTACGAACCTACCGCGGAGACAAAATCGGAAAGCGTGAAGAGCAGACGCGCCGAGGCGACATCCCACACTTTCATGTACATCGTGTTGGATTCGCGTTGTTTGTGGACGGTAACGAGACTCTTGCCGTTATGGGAGAATCGCAGCTGAAGGCACTTTTCACATTCGAGCGTGCGAGGAGACGGCTCTCGTGCGACGACATGCCACATCCGGACGCCCTGGTCATCACCCGCTATCGCCAAAGTTGCCGCGTCAGGGCTCCACATTTCACGCCAGCCGTAGAAGTCGTTCGGCTTGTCGTGCATAATCTCCGCTCCGTGCCGCGTATCCAAGATTCGCACGGACACTGTCCTCCAATCGATTCGACCGCCGCCCCGATCTTGTCGTTGCGTGATGGCTGCCAGTCGGACATTGTCGGGACTGAAAGCGAGTTCGGTGATATGGGCAGCCTGAAAGGGGAGCTTCCAGAGTGGCTTCTGAGTGATCGAGTCCCAGAGGACGATTTCCTGAGCGTTCAGATCGCCGGTGGCAACGAATTGTCCATGCTGGCCCAAAGCCGCCTGCACGGTCGGGTAGAACCCGCTTCCTGCCTCACGCTGGCGGGCGGAAAACGTCGATTCGCACTCCCCACTTCGCGCATCATAGCGTGCGACGGTTACCGCGTCCGAGCCCCCCAAGGTCGTGAGCTGTTTGCTGTCCGCCGAAAAGCAGAAGTCCTCAATAGCATCTTGGTCAGTTTCAATTCGTGCCACCAATTGCCCGCTACCGGTGTCCCAGATCCGCAGTTCCTGGCGAGACGAACTGACTGACGTCGACAATGCCGCCAACAGCGTCTCGTCGGGACTGAAGCAAGCAGCCTCGACGTTGTCGACGGTACCCTGGCAGGTAAGGTACTCCTGGGGCCGTGTCGTATCCCACGTTTTCACTTCGACCTCGCCACGCGCCCCAGGTCCCATGCTGATCACAATATCGCGACCGGGTTGGTAGCTGACGTTGTTCACGTTGCCCGTATGGCCACGAAAGATCTTCAGCAGTCGTCCGTTCGCGGCATCCCAGATGCGCGCGGTGCTGTCACTACTGGCCGAAGCGATGTGTCGCCCGTCGGACGACCAGGCGATATCCATGACTGGCCCGTGATGACCAAACAAGGTCCGCAGCAGTGCGCCGGTCGAGGTATCCCACAGTCGCACTGTCTGATCTCGACTGGCGGTGGCGAGGATACGGCTGTCGGGGCTGAACGCCACGGACAGGACACCGACCTCATGACCTGCCAGAGATTTCTGCTCGCTGCCGTCCTGAGTGCTCCAGATCTTGACTTCACCCATGTCGTGCGGAGTGATCGAACTGCGATTGCTCAGCGGGCCTTGTCCACCCGTAGCGATCAGTTGACTGTCGGGACTGAATGCCACGCACATGACTTGGCCGGTGTGGCCTTGCAGGCGATGCAGCAACTGCCCGCTGTCCAGGTCCCAGACATTCGCTGTGCGGTCACTACTGGCCGAGGCGACTTGTCTGCCGTGCGGGCTGATTGCCACATCGTTTACGAAACTGTGATGATCCAAGAGGGAGTGTGCCAGTGTGTGCCGCGCGACATCCCAGATCTCGATTCGACCCGACATATTCACGTCGGTCTTTTCAGCCGTAACGACCACATCCCGCGCATCGTCCATGCACCACAAACTCAGCGCGAGTCGCGTACCGTCCGGAGACCAGGCCAGCCCGGTAACAGCCCCCATGAATGTCCCCGTGCGAAACGGTTCGGCGAGCTTGTTGGCCGCGGCGTCCCACAGCAGCAGTTCCTGGTTGCCCACGTACGGTCCAAACCCCGTCGCACCCCCTCCGATTGCCAGCAGTTCACGGGTCGGGTGGAATGCCATCGCGTGCGGATCCTCCAGGCGATGCGTCCACTCCTGCCGCGCGCTGTGGAAGAGACGCCGCAAATAGTCCCATTCCCAGTGCCGCAGTTCCTGCGGGCAGTCTTCCAGCAACGAGACAGCCTGCGGCGCGTTGTCGGCTTCCCATTCGCTGCGTGCCAGTGCCAGAGTCTGAGCATACGAGCGTCGCTTGAGCCGTTCGAGCGCGTGTGCCGTCTCCGCCTGCTGGTTCGTCAGGGCGGAATGTGCGAGCAGTGTGCGCCGTTGTTCACGACTGATCGCGTGCAGGCTCAATCCGAGTCCAACCAATAATGTGACGAGTGCGGCCAGGGAGACCAGTAACGAAGCGGCCCATGCCGGTCGGCGTCGTACCCATTTGAATAGCCGCTCCCAACTCGACGCCGGGCGCGCCACGATGGGCTCGCCGCGCCACCAGCGCTGAAGGTCGTCCGCCAACGCCGACGCGGAGTCGTAACGCCGTTGCGGGTCCTTTTCCAGGCACTTGAGACAGAGCGTGTTCAGATCGCGGTCCACCTGGCGAGAGCCATTCAGGAGCGGAGCGGGGTCGGATGATTGGAGTCGCAGCAATGTTTCCGTGGGAGTGGCTGCGGAAAAAGGGGGTCTTCCCGCCAGAAGCTCGTAGAGTACTGCCCCGAGACTGAAAATATCCACCGCGGTGGTGAGTTGCCGTTCGCCCTTGGCTTGCTCGGGCGCCATGTAGTCAAGTGTTCCGACGACCAGCCCGGTGTGCGTCAAGTCGCTTTCGCCGTCAACTCGCTTGGCCAAGCCGAAATCCGTAATGTGAGGTTGACCATCGGCATCGAGCAGGATGTTGCCAGGCTTCAAGTCGCGGTGCAGCATCCCGCGCTGGTGAGCGTGGTGTATGGCTCGGGCGCACTGGATGATCAGCTCCGCCGCCGCGCGGCACGAGAAGGGATGAGCTTGTGACCGGATGGCCTGAGCCAGACTCGGGCCTTCAATCAACTTCATGCTGAAATAGTGCTGTCCTTCATGTTCGCCAACTTCGTAAATCGGCACGATGTTGGGATGGTCCAAGTTGGCTGCCGTCTCGGCCTCGGCACGGAATCGCTGAACTTCGGCGCGAGATGCCAGGTTGCCGGCCAGGATCATCTTGACGGCCACGACTCGATTGAGGCTGACTTGCCGAGCTCTGTAGACGACGCCCATTCCGCCGCGGGCGATCTCCGACTCTAACACGTAGTCGCCGAAATACCGTATGCGATCGATCGCGTCAACTGATGGCATGCTGTCTGGGTGACGTGTCGGCACGTCCGCTGCATTGCGAAAGTCGTTTCCCCATCGCGCGATGGCGGCCCGATTCCCGAAGAACTCCGTCAGATCGTCGGCCAGATCGGGATGTTGGCTGATCAGCTGCCGAGAATCTACAGGGTTCCCGGCATCCAAGCTCCGCAGATACTCGGCCAGGATCTCTTCGAGCCGCTGTTGACGACTGGATGGTTGCTCGGATCCCGTAGACATTGCCTATTCTCCCTGTTCCAGGATGCGCCGCAGCTGCTTGAGTCCACGATGCAGCAGACCAGCCACGGCCGGCTCGGTGCGGTTCATCTGCCGCGCAACTTCTGCCAAGGTCCACTCCTGTAAGTGATGCAGTCGAATCGCCTCTTGTTGTGCTGTCGGCAATTTGGCCAAAGCGTCGGCAAGACGCAGCAACTCCTCATGCTGCGATGCGTGATGGCTCGGGGACGTCTGATCGGCTGCCAGCAGGTCGACAAGTCGAGCCGACGACTGCCCCAGAGCGGCTTCCAAGGATACCTCGCAGGCCACATCTCGCTTGGCTCGACGAAGTCCCCGCCACGCATCGCGCAGATTATTGGCCAGCACGCGACGCAGCCATGCCATGAAGCGGACCTCGTCGCCCTGGAAACTCTCGTGTTGCAGGTGAGCCTCGAGCAGAGTCTGCTGCACGATGTCAGAGGCGTCGATCCGCTGGGGCACGCGCGATTCCAACTGCAACTGGGCCAGTAGCAGCAGGTACGAACGGTAACGCTGCAGTTCGAAGTGAAGTTGGTCACGATTCTCGCTCATACAATCCTCTATAGGATCCAAGCGACGGAAATCGCTGCAGAGAGCGCAGATATCTCCGAATTTCCGCGCATTTCCCTCTTTGGGGTGGTCGCTTGTCAGTGGTCATGTGAAGCGGGACAGGCTCGCCGGCGACCGTCAGGCCGGTCCGCTTCAGAAGGATAGTGGCCGCCCCTCCGCGGCTGATCTTCTCACTTCGGTTGGACGTCGGCCTGTAGGTCTCGGCCAGGCAAGCCTGCCTGCTCGTTTCGCGTGTCGCGGATTTCGCTGACGGGGTAGACCGCGAGAGGATGGTCGGCGGGCTGCAGTACGTATCGCGCATGGGGCTCCGTGTTCCACTCGATCGTGGCTGCATTGGATTGCAGCACGACTGAACCCTCCTTGTCGGTCACCACGGTCAGCGGCCATGGATTGTGAACCCGGCAGAGACCTCCCCGCAGGCTGCGCAGTTCCGCAAACCGCAGTCTGCCCTGGGCAACGTCAGCAGATACGAGAAATCCGTTTTCGGCAGCCAAACGAAAGATGCCGGACCAGGTGGGCGGCACGGCCGGAACAACGCGGATGACACCTCCATGGCTTTGAAGCAACAGTTCCTGGACGGCCAAGGCGCTGAGCCCGGCTCCGTCCATGTACGGGGCCACGGACAAATCGCCGGGAAACACGCTCGAGTTGCTGCTGCTCCATCCTCCATAACGAAAACGGTTGTAACGACCAGCATGTTCTCGCAGCAGACGCTCGGCGTCCTCTGTCAGGCCGAGCCGAGCGGCCCACACGGCATCGAGCGACCAGCTGTTCGTGATTCCGTAGATGCGACGAGCGAATGTGGCGCGGGTCAACTCGATATCCGGTGAGTCCAGGCCGCTCAATCCGAACGGAAATACCCGGTACAGCGCCGGTATCTCGAAGTTGCGTGCTTCGAGGATGGTCCCTTTGGTTGCAGCCGGCGCGTAAGTGTTCGACTCACTATCTACGCCGCCGTCACGATCCCAATGGGCGAGCGTCGGCGGTGGAAGATGTGCCAGGATTTCGCGGCATTGCTCGCGTAGTTCCCCGTCCAATCCGTATCGCTCGGCAAGTCGAACGAACTCTGGGAAGATTGCCTGGATGCCCGAGAACGTATCCGCGGGATCGCGTACCATCCACCAGGTCTCCAACGCGTTGGCCGGTTCGAGATGATAAAATCCGTCGTTCTCTTTGTGCAGCAATGACGCGATAAACTGGCACACTCCGCGCAAGGTCGGATAAGCTTCCGAACGCAGAAACTCTTCGTCGCCACTGTATCGGTAGTACAGCAGATAATGGTGGCACACCTCCAAGCCCGCGGTGAACAGGAACCCGACGTAGCCGTTAAACCGGTGAAACTTGCCGTAGCGAGCATGGTCCGGGTCCCAGGGGAGAAAAAAGCCGTCGGTGGGACCCTCTTGCAACACCAGGTCCTCGGCATGCCCCCACGGCAGCACGGTTTCGGGAATCCACAGTCCCGCGACGCCCCACATCTGTTTGGTTTGCGCCAGCAGATAGGGCTGCATTTGGGTGTAATGGCGAGTGAGTCCACGGGCCATATCCAAGCGGTTTGCGCCGTAGAGTGGCAGGTACGTGAATCGAATCTCCTGGACCCATTCGGCCAGGCCCCACGTCCGCTCGTCGCCACGCATTAACCCCGCGCCTCCGTCCCATTTGCAGGGAACCTCCCCACGATTCACACACGCCAAGGTGTAGAGATGCACATGGTAGGCCGCGCACAGCCAGTCGGCCAATCGATCCGGACTCTCCATACGCAGAGAAGACTGACCCCACCATTCCTGCCACCATCGCTCGTGCTCCGCCTGCCACTGTGAGAGTGGCGCGGCCAACGCCATCCGCAACTCTTCGCGTGCAGCGGCCAGCGGATCACCATGGGGAGTGACGGCCGCGGCGATCACGAGCTGATACTGGCCACCGTCGTCCGGACGCACCTGCATTTGCGCCGAGCGTCCATCTGGGCCAACCGCGCAATTCTGCCCGGACGCGTCGCCCACCCCTATGCAAAGTGCCGTGCCGCGTCCCGCCAGGGGGTCGTCTTTGACGTGGAAAAAGTCCTGCATGCCCGTGTTCACGAGGTGCGGGCGTGCCGGTCGCTGGTGAATCTCCATCGCCTCCAACGTATTGGGCGTCGCCATTACCTGCATCGAGTCTCGCCACTGCGTGAGTTGCACTTCGATCGGGCTCAACAAGTGCCCCGGATCGTGGATCTCAATCATGAGAAACTTGCGATGAGGGTGTCCCCAGACGGTGAGCGAAACGCCCCCGTCCGGCGGCCCCAATTCGATGATGATGCGCCCTCGATACAGATCCAGACGCTGGCGAAATCGCGCGTCCGCCAGGGACGCGGCCCGTTGCCCCAGTAGCAAGCGTATGTGTCCCGGGCTGACGTTATTGAAGAATCGCCCCCCGGCTGCGGCGTCAGGCGGAAGCTGAAAGCCCCAGCAGTCCGACTTGGTCAGGTGCAGGTCCAGCTGTGCACCGCTGCAATAGACCATAGCCGACAGGTCACCACCTCCCACCGGCATCGCTTCCCAAGGTTCACTCGACGACTGCGTGTAGAGCACATCGTTGCGGGACACGATCGTCGCTGGATCGAACAACCACTGGCCACTGCGCTGATCGTACGCCGTGGATTCCACGGCAACTTCCGGTTCGCCCGCCATGAGAACAGTAGCCAAACACCCAGTCAGCAGCAGCCACATAGAGGCGTTCCTGTAAACGAATGTGCTTCCATAGTCATGTTGCTACTGAGTTGCCACCGGCACCAGGGAGCAACAGCACCAACAATGGAGAAGATGAAATGGACCGGAAAACAACCTGGCTCGCCTTCGTATCGAGGATCTCGTGCGCGGTTGGGCTGTTGCGCCAATATACCACACAGCGAAGAGTGCCACACACGCGGTTCGTCGGTCCCTTCAGCCGGCAATAACGCCCCACGTTTCCACCGAGCTCGCCTCGGTGGTACGACAACTGGTCAGCTACACAGCGGCCGGCATCGCCACGTTTCCACCGAGCTCGCCTCGGTGGTGCGACAACTGGTCTGCTACACAGCGGGGCGCATCCCCACGTTTCCACCGAGCTCGCCTCGGTGGTACGATAGCTGGTCAGCTACGCAGCGGCCGGCATCGCCACGTTTCCACCGAGCTCGTCTCGGTGGTACGATAGCTGGTCAGCTACGCAGCGGCCGGCATCGCCACGTTTCCACCGAGCTCGCCTCGGTGGTACGACAACTGGTCAGCTACGCAGCGGCTGGCATCGCCACGTTTCCACCGAGCTCGCCTCGGTGGTACGATAGCTGGTCAGCTACGCAGCGGCCGGCATCGCCACGTTTCCACCGAGCTTGCCTCGGTGGTACGACAACTGGCCTGCTACGCAGCGGCTGGCATCCCCGCGTTTCCACCGAGCTTGCCTCGGTGGTACGACAACTGGCCTGCTACGCAGCGGCCGGCATCGCCACGTTTCCACCGAGCTCGCCTCGGTGGTGCGACAACTGGTCTGCTACGCAGCGGCACGCATCCCCACGTTTCCACCGAGCTCGCCTCGGTGGTACGATAACTGGTCAGCTACGCAGCGGCTGGCATCGCCACGTTTCCACCGAGCTCGCCTCGGTGGTACGACAACTGGCCTGCTACGCAGCGGCGCGCATCCCCACGTTTCCACCGAGCTTGTCTCGGTGGTACGATAGCTGGTCAGCTACGCAGCGGCCGGCATCGCCACGTTTCCACCGAGCTCGCCTCGGTGGTGCGACAACTGGCCTGCTACGCAGCGGCTGGCATCCCCGCGTTTCCACCGAGCTTGCCTCGGTGGTACGACAACTGGCCTGCTACGCAGCGGCGGGCATCCCCACGTTTCCACCGAGCTCGTCTCGGTGGTGCGACAACTGGTCTGCTACCCAGCGGCCGGCATCCCCACGTTTTCACCGAGCTTGTCTCGGTGGTACGATAGCTGGTCAGCTACGCAGCGGCCGGCATCGCCACGTTTCCACCGAACTCGCCTCGGTGGTGCGACAACTGGCCTGCTACGCAGCGGCACGCATCCCCACGTTTCCACCGAGCTTGTCTCGGTGGTACGATAGCTGGTCAGCTACGCAGCGGCCGGCATCGCCACGTTTCCACCGAGCTCGCCTCGGTGGTACGACAACTGGCCTGCTACGCAGCGGGGCGCATCCCCACGTTTCCACCGAGCTCGCCTCGGTGGTGCGACAACTGGCCTGCTACGCAGCGGGGCGCATCCCCACGTTTCCACCGAGCTTGTCTCGGTGGTACGATAGCTGGTCTGCTACACAGCGGCGGGCATCGCCACGTTTCCACTGAGACAAGGCCGGTGGAAACCGGATCGGCATGGCGGGCGGTAGCTGACCAGTTGTGGTCCCACCGGCACAAGGCCGGTGGAAACCAGATCGGCATGGCGGGCGGTAGCTGGCCAGTTGTGGTCCCACCGGCACAAGGCCGGCGGAAACCAGATCGGCATGGCGGGCGGTAGCTGACCAGTTGTGGTCCCACCGGCACAAGGCCGGTGGAAACCGGGTAGCTGGCCAGTTGTGGTCCCACCGGCACAAGGCCGGTGGAAACCGGGTAGCTGGCCAGTTGTGGTCCCACCGGCACAAGGCCGGTGGAAACCGGGTAGCTGGCCAGTTGTGGTCCCACCGGCACAAGGCCGGTGGAAACCGGGTAGCTGACCAGTTGTGGTCCCACCGGCACAAGGCCGGCGGAAACCGGGTAGCTGGCCAGTTGTGGTCCCACCGGCACGGGGCCGGCGGAAACCGGAAAGGAACGAGATCCACGATCGATGAACTCACGGGAACGATTCCTCGCTGCGCTCTGCGGTGACAAGCCCGACCGGCCGCCAGTGGCCCACGTTGCGGCGCTAACCACCGAGCAGTTGCAGCAGGCGACGGGCTGTTATATGCCACGGGTGCATCACGATCCCGAGCAGCAGGCTCGACTGCTGGCGGCCAATCATGACATTCTCGGCTTTGACGCGGTGTCGTTCATCATTAACTATTTTGGGGAGCCGGCGGCCTTGGGCGCCGAGATCGACTGGGGGGGGCCTGCCCGTCTGCCCGTTTTCACATCGCATCCGTGGTCGGCGCGTGATGACGCCACGATTCCCAACGATCTCTTGCAGCGGCCGCCGATCCGTACCTACTTGGAGACGCTGAGCATTGCGAAACGAGAATATGGCCATCGCATGGCGGTCCTGGGGAAGGTCATGGGGCCGCTGTCGATGACGCAGGTGATGTGCGGCATCGAACGGACCATGATCGCGTTGGTTGACGACCCGGACCTGATCGCTCATTTTCTGGATGTCTGCGTCGACGTGCTGGTCACTTGTGCGAACGCTCAGTTTGAGATCGGGATCGACGCCTTGGCGATCGGTGAGGGGGGAGCGGGTGCGAACATGCTGTCGCCCCGGATGTACGAGACTCAGCTTCTTCCATGGCACCAGCGAATGATCAGCCGCATCAAGGGTCCCACCATCATGCATATCTGCGGCGACGTGACCGCTCGACTGCCTATGTTCAAACGGACGGCGATGACCTGTTTCAATTTCGACTGGGCCATTGCCCCCGATGTAATAATGAAAGCAGCGGCGGGTGCGTTCCGAGTGATGGGCAACATCAACACCACGGACCTGCTGCGAGGCACGCCCGCGGACATCAAGGGGCAGGTCATGCAGAACCTCGCGGCCGGAGTGGACATCATCAGTCCGGGTTGTGCGGTCAGTCCGAAGTGTCCCAATGCCAACCTGCGGGCCCTGTCAGACACGGTGGCTCGCTACGACCTTGGCGAGGCACGGTGAGAAGATCAGTACGAAAGGCAGCTATCCACGATCATGAGAAACACAATTACAAGGATTACCAAAATGGGTGACACGACGAAGGTTCCATCACAGGCGATTCCCTCTGTGAGTCAGCGCAGATCCACGGGACGTCGGATCGCAGGCCTTTTGTGCTGTGGTCTGCTGTTCCTGCTGTCGGCGCCGGTCCATGTCACGTTGGCAGAGGAGACTGCGGCGGCATGGCCCTTCTTCGCCTTCGACAACGGGGTCGGGCGTGGTGAGTGGAGCCCGGACCAGCAAGCCGAGATCTTGGCGGAGTTGGGATACGAAGGGATCGGCTATACGGGGGTGGAAAATATTCCCGCCATGGTCAAGGCGCTGCAGGCTCGCGGCTTGAAAATGTTCAGCACTTACGTCCCGGTTAACCTGAAAGATGGTCAGCCACCCTTTGATCCAGGCCTGCCGGCAGCCATTCAGCAGCTCAAGGGAACCGGCACGGCATTGTGGATCTACGTGCTGGGTGACGAAGCATCATCGACGCGGCAAGATGAGCGCGCTGTCGAGATTATTCGACAGATCGCCGACATGGCTGAGGCCGCGGAACTCCCTGTTGTGCTCTATCCGCACCTCGGCTTCTACGTGGCCACCACAGCCGATGCCGTTCGAATTGCCAAGAAGATCGACCGCAAGAGCGTTGGCGTGTCACTGAACCTGTGCCATTTTCTGAAGCAGAACGATGCAGCGGAGTTGAGGCAACGACTGCAGGAGGCGATGCCTTACCTGTTCCTGGTCAGCATCAACGGTTGCGATGCCGGTGATACCAGGCAAATGGGTTGGGACCGACTTATTCAGACGCTCGATCGGGGGACATTCGATGTGGGGCAGTTCCTGCAGGACCTCAAGGATGTCGGCTACCAAGGTCCGATCGGGTTGCAGTGTTACGCGATACAGGGTGATATGCGTGAGAATCTGGCCAGATCGATGAAAGCCTGGAAGGAACTCAATGCGCGAGTGCGTCAATGATAATTTGAATGAGAACAGAAGTGCCGCGAAAACGCTGAGCGGGTCCGACAGGGAAATTCGCCTTGTCGACTTTCGACTTCAAGGTGGCGTCACCGAATTCGACGAGTATCGTGCCGGGGCTATCACCGAAGCCGGGCCCCGGCAGGCCTGTTCGTTGACCGGCGATAATCACCGGCAACTTCTCGTCGCTGATATCTGCAGCCACTTCCGCGGTTGCCGGGACAATGGACAATGGTGAATGACCAGTGGTGAATGACCAGACTACAGGTGTGACGGGTATCGATCCCAACGATCACGTGCGGTGCACTTTCCGCTTTCGTTCGTATAGTACTGGAGCATTAAACGTTTTTTATTCACCATTCACCAATCACCATTCACCATTGTCTTCGGAAACGTGCACGGCGCCTCTATTTCTGTTAAGCCCGCCATCGCGACGTTTTTTCTCCCGGTGTTGCTGCCAAACCGCTGGGGAGTCACGGAAATCCATTTCCCAGAGCGTGAGGCGAGGGTTCGGTGAAAATTTCTCGACGCGTGTGGGTGAGGATGCACCCGCTCAATGTCCGGTAGACCTGGTCGGCAGGTGGATGCCGGAGAACGCCTGAAGGGTTTGCCGCAGTACGCTGACGGCGGCCGTCGAGAAGCAGAAGCCAAGCATGCCCAGGGCAATCAGAGCGGTGACGAGCAGTCGAAACATGCTGTAACCTTCGGCCTCCGCCGGCCCGCTCAGGACGATCAAAATGGCGCCGATTAACGGAATCAATCCTGCCATAGCCTGCGCGATATTGATCCGCAGTGGAAGTCGGGACAACTCGTGGGCCGCCGCCTCCTGTGGATGTGCCTGTCCGACGAGATGCCGTGGGTAGAGGACCCGCAGCAAGATCGCTTCGGCTCCAAAATAGGAATAGGTGACCGCGATCAAGCCGGACATGACAAAGTCGATCAGAAAATGCCCGAAGACTGCCGGATCCAAGGGACCGGCAGCCAGATGGATCCCCCAAGGAAAGACTAACCCGCCTGGCAGCCAGCCGATGGCCCCCAGCGCGACGATCCAGAGTGGCAGTGAGACAATGCGTTTCCGCAGTCGGGCCGAGTCGATGTTGGCTGAGGGGAAGAAGATGGGAATCGCTCGGTAGATCATCAGGGCACTGCAGATCGGATAGACGATCAGGTTGTATCCCAGCAGCATCGTCGCAAATACCGAACGTTGCCCAGTTGTCAATTCAGGCAGGATGCGCAGCACATTGTAGGAAATGTTCACCGCGCTTCCCAAGAAGCTAGGGACGAGCACGGAGAGCACGAGCATCGTCAACGGCCAGCGCAGGGCGAGTTGCATCAAGCGTCCAGGCTGAGGCATGGCTTTGCGAATTCCGTGCAGTTGCCGAGCCGCGTCCAACGCTCCACACAGCTCTGCCGCTGATTGGTAGCGGTGTTCCGGTTTCGGCTCAAGGCAACGCTGGACGACCATTTCCAGGAGATCCGTCTGCGGGGATCGCTCCGCGTCTGACAGGGGAGTGCCCGCTCGGCGCTGAGCGGCCAGATCTTCGAGTGAGTGCAGCGGATTCGTTCCGGGCGAAAGGTCCGGAAAGGGTCGCCGCAGTTGGAATAGCTCAAACAGGGTCACGCCCAAGGAATACAGATCGGATCGTTCATCAACAGCTTCCGGCGACGTGGGATTGGCGGGATTGAAAGCATCCAAATGCTCGGGAGACATGTATGCCAGACTACCGCCGAACAGCCCGGCACTGGTGCCGGCAATTTGATGCGGATCCAGCGAGAGGTTGAAGTCGACCAGCAGAGGGCGTCCATACTGACTCACCAACACATTGTCTGGTTTGATGTCGCGGTGCAGAACGCCGCGCTCATGTGCGTATGCCAGTGCTTCTGCAAGTCGACCACCGATCAGTGTCACGGCTTCCAGCAGATCCGCTTCGGCCAGCTGCTGCCGCTCCTTCAGGGCCGTCGCCTGAAAGACGGCCGCCACGGTCGACAGGTCATCAATCGCAGTGATAATACTCGCACCGGAGACATCCTGACCGGGCCGCTCCGCCAGGTAACGGATGACCTTTCCCAGCGTGGTACCGGGAACATACTGCATGCAGAGCAGGCGTGCATCGCACTGTGGGAGGATGAGTTCCGAGAAGACCTGGACGATGTTGTCGTGTTCCAGACTTGCCATCGTGCGTGCTTCGCTTCCTCGATTGGCCGTCACTTTAAGTGCCACCTGTCGAGCCAGCGAAACTTGTTCGGCAAGAAAAACTCGGCCAAATGCCCCCTCGCCCAGCAGGGCCAGCAGTTGGAAATCGCCGAACCGCGTGCCCACCTGCCACTGGCCACCCGGTTTCTGGCGGGTGATTGCCGTCGACTGATTGACGGTCCGATGAGCCAACGAAAGAACGGCCTGACGCTGCTGGGGGAAATCGCTGCAGAACTGCTCGATGTCGACCGACTCGTGTTGTTTTGCCGCAGCCAGATAGGCTTCGTATACGAGATCCGGCGGAAGTGTGTTGAAGGCTCCGAGCTCGGGGTAACGATCGCAGTACATCCGCAGGCTCTTAGCGGATCCCTGCTTGCACTCCAGTTCCAGTTCGACCTTGATCAGCTCGGTCAGAACGGTCCGCCGCAGGCTGGCATTACCGTCCGGCAGATACTGATCGAGAGACCGCTGCCGGCCGTCGCGGAAATCGAGTTCATATGCGTAGACGCATTCCTCGACGACTTCCCACAACTGGGCGGAAGGTTGCGAAAAGTGGCGAATCTCAGCACGCATGATTCAGCCTGTCTGACGCCCTGGGGCCAGCAACGTCATCCCCGTTGCGCACACCGTGATCAGCGCACGAAATGACGGTTCGGCCATGTCCCAGCCACTCTGGAAGAGATTTCTTGAAGAGGTAGCAACCGATCGATGTGCACCCGCTCGGCTGCTATCGCCTACAATCTTTACCGATCCCCGGTCTTCTTACAACCCACCCGGCGGACGGTTGTCCGCCGAACCTGACCGTGGGGCGCATCTCGATGCTCGAAATGTACACTAGTTCAACCCCGCGCAGCCCAGTCGAGATCGCATAATCGCCGCAACAGCGTGCCTGAATCGCCCGCAGCAGAAAAGCATCCGCTAGGTCTATCGGCGTGCCGAATCGTGGGACGCCGGAGGTGTGGGGAGCTGATCATGCAATTGGTGAAACCAGGAGGCGCCCCATGGATCAATCGAATTGTCGCTCTAGCGATTCACAGGGACCCCATCCCGACGAAACGACTTCAAAAAAGGGCTGTACGTGGCTAATCTGTATCGAATCCCACCGCCTGAAGTAACGCTGGCAAATCGACGGGATCGGATGACATCGGCTGATCGGCGTCCGGGGCGGCGTACCGGAGCAGATTGCGCAGCAGCCGCTCGGCCACCGGGTGTTTTCCCAGGTTCTCGCGAATGTGGAGCGTATTGAGAATGATCCGTCCGTGGCCAAACGGATAGACCGCTCAGCATGAGGCCAGAATCATAGTCCTGCGAGGCCTTAATCGCGCCGGCCACCGCTTCGGAGGGAGGATCCTGTCCTTGCAACACCGCGTCGGGGATCAGGTCGCCGTAGTAGGTGTAGTCCAGTAGACCTCCGGCAGGTAAACCGTCAAAGATGGGATGGCTCTTGGCCCATTCATCTTTGAGGTAGAGCCATCCGTGAATAGGGGTAATGGTTCCCTTGTTGGCCAACGGCAGCCATCTCGTCGGCTGACTGTTGTCGGCGAAGATCTCGGGTGAGAGGAATACGGCCGTTGCCCCGCGAGCAATGCAGGAAGCCAAATCTCGAAACACCTCCGCGCCGCCGGGAACCGGCGGTTTGGCAGATACGAGGATCACTTGTCGATTCGGAGACTGACTTGGCGCAATAGGTGTCGTGCGGATGTCGTGCTGGGATAACCACTCACTGAGCTGTGGATCGTCGCCCCACAGTACTACTTCGGTTGTCACAGGGGGCATCTGTTGCGGAGCAGTGACGTAGAACTCGGTCTTGCCTCCGGCCGCAGCCGCTCCGCGCAGGAAAGTAGCGAGAAATTCGTATGCGCCTGGGGGGCCATCAATGGTCACGTCGGCCGCAAAGCAGAGCCGGGCAAAGGGGGGCTCCTGCGTGTCTGAGGGCGGCGGCACGGTGACCGTGATCGTGCGATCGAACACGCGCGTCAGGTGGGGGCCAATCACCTGCAGCCGGGCCGGATATTCTCCGGGAGCCAACGCGTCCTCATTGGCCAGCACCGCCTCCAAATGGATCGTGCCTCCACTGACGATGTGGACCGGTTCGGCGAACAGGCACCATCGCAGTGGTGCCCAGGCATCGAACATGGCATCGATTGTGCCAGGCTTGAGTTCACGGAACAGAGTTGTCAATCCTTCGCCGCACATCACGTGGTCAATGGCCCCCGTGAGACTGTGGCCGACAATGTTCGGATTGGACCGGATGGCATTCAGGCCGAGCGTGCGTTGGCCCGCCATCTTCCTCAGGCTGTCCTGGAAGAAGTCCTCGGGCCGCGCATAGATTTCGTCGAGATGCCATCGTTCCCAGTCGGTCAGGAATCGATTCAGCTTGTCTTGGAAGAACTGTGCATCTTCCATCGCTGCCGCGCCGCGTTGTTCAAAATGCCTGACGGCTCGCCACAGATCGACAGCGCTTCCGATCCCGTATTCCGACAGAAAGACGTTCTGTTCCGGTCCGTGGAGCTCCCGCAGAGCATGGATAATATTGGCCGTGTGCGGGACGCGTGGATAGTAGTGGCGGTCGCTGAGAACGTCCTCCCAGTCGGTGCCACCCGGGTTCGACAAGCTGCCGATGCCGCTCGAAACAGCTCCGGCATCATACACGGCGAACGAGGATGTGTCGGGCTTCGCACTCGCCGGCAGGAATCCGTAGCTCCATACTCCGTTGGGATTCGATTCGGTCGAAAACTCCGCGGTCGCGTCAAATGTCTTCTCACCAACGCGAATCACGAAACTCAATCCCGTCGTGTCAGCACCATAGTGCTGATTGCCGGAACCAACCACGCAGTCAACGGTATCTCCAGCCGAAATCGTCAGCTTCCTGCCGAAAGACACTTCGTTGGAGGACTCGTTCAAGTTGACCAAAGCATCGAGTAACGCATTGCGGTTGTGAAACACGTGCACGTCGGTCGTTGCCCGTTCGGCCAAGCCGGTGAACTGCACGCTGACCTCGGCTTCACCGGTCGTGGGGGAAGTGAAGCGAACCACACTCATTTCGTTCTGTGGGCCGGGATGCAGCGCCAGATGTCCGGCGGGCCACGTGATCCCCAAGGCTCGGATCGTCTGGCTAGTTGCGTTCAGCGCCACCCAAGGTTCGATGGGACGCAGCTTCGGCCAGATGCGGATGCCTTCGACACTCGCAATGCCCCCGCCACCCGGTCCGCCACCCGTGATCTGTCCGTCGTAGCGGCCGGAGTTGAGCAATACGAGGCGACTCGGGTCGAGCGAGCGGACCAGCGGCAACATTTTGACGCCGTGCCAGAACGCCGGGCAATCGGGGGCCTCGTTCAGCAGTCCCCAGATCACAACTGAGGGATGATTCCTGTCACGGCGGATCAGTTCGCTGACTCCGCTATCAAACCGTTGAGCCATCTGTGGCGACGGGTCGATCCACATCGAAGCGTAAGATTCGTTGTACACCATCAGCCCTATCTCGTCACAGAGATCCAACTGGGCTCGCGATGCACCTCCCCAAATGAAACGTACGGCGTTGAACCCCATGACCTTCAGGTTCAGCAGGTCACGGCGCAGAAAATCGGGGTCGCGCGGGAATTGCTGGCCGATCGGGAAATGATTGCACGTATGCGTGCAGCGCACGTAGATGCGCCGGCCATTGAGTCGGAAATATCCGTCGGAGAAGCGGAAGTCACGAAATCCGCAAGTGGTGGACTCTTCGTGAAACGGGGGGTGGCCGTCCACCGAAATGCGGGCCGTCACTCGGTACAGAAAGGGGTCGCTGAGTTCCCAGAGGCGAGGATCATCGATGGTCAGGTCGGCTCTGATCACCGAGCGACCGGTGGGGATCTCGCATCCTAAACGATCGGCGTGGGTCGTCTCGCCGTTGCGGGCCGCTGCGATCGCCAAGTCGAGCTTTCCCGTTTGGGAATCCGTCAACGAATTGTGGACCGTGGCTTCCACATGCAACCGGCCCACCTTCTGATCGGGTGTCGCCGTGACGAACAGGTTTTCCAGAAAGACGGCAGGCACATAAAGCAGTTCCACCGAGTCGGTGATTCCCCCGTGATTGAAACCCGCTCCAGCCCGATAGGGGATCACCTTGCAGCGGCGAGCTGTCTCGCTGAGGCGAATACCGTCAATAGGCTCATTCGTTGGATTGAGCACGCGCACGACCAGCCGATTGTCCTCGCCCGGCTGGATGGCCGCCGTGACGTCCAGTAGGAAAGGCGTCTCGCCGCCTTCGTGCCGGCCGACCAGTCGATCGTTCAGCCATACCTCAGCCAGGTAATCAACCTGCCAGAATCGTAGGAGAGCGCGTCCATTTGGGTGTGGGTTCGGCGACGCCGTAAATTGGCGAGCATACCAGGCGACGCCGTGATAACCCGGGAATATCTCCTGAATGGTCGAAGGGACACTCGTCGTTCTGGCGTCCGGCAGACCGGCGGAAGCGTGCCACTGTTGCTCCCTTCCGATGTTTTGCGGATCAATCGCGATGTTCCACTCGCCATCGAGCATCGACTGCGTGCCACGATGGCCAGCATCGCCGGCGTCACACACTGCCGCAGTCAGCAAGCAGGCTACGATTCCCGATACACGGTATATACGTCGCACAGATTCACCCTCCCCATGATGGTTGTCAATAACCGGAGATCTCGTTCGCAATGCAACTGCGGCTACGGTCAGATCGCTCTGCGGCAGGCGGTGACCGTCTTTCGCTAATCGTCAGCCCAGTTGCGCCGCCGGACGAACGGTCGCGGCAGGATTGTTTGCCTGGTCAACTCCTTCATGTCGGCCAATTCATCGTCGGTTCACTGCACAGTTGTCGACATGTGGAAGGCTTCGGAAAACTCTGCTTGCTGTCGTATTATGGCATGCCGGGGCACGCAATCACAACGACCATGCGTATCCAGATTCTCTGACTTGGCGGTCATGTCTGCAGGGGAGACGGAAGACAGCAGATTCGGTCCTTCGTGGGCCAGTTCCCATAACTTTGGCGTCTTCCCGGGGCGAGCACCTGCTGGGGGTGAACACTGGCCATCCCATACTCCAAGGGCACGTACAGAAGGTGGAACCACACCGTTTCCAGATCCCAATCCGACCGAGGCCGAAGTTCGTCGTCGGCTCGTTCCAAAACACCAACACGGGCCACGAGCCCCCCCGGACAGTGACGTCTAGCTGCACCTCCACACGGTGAGGCCGGGCGTCCCCCTTGCAGGCGAGCCCCGTGGCGGGCACCAGATGAGCGTTACGGACGACCTCGTCACCTCCGACGTGCTATCGGTCACTCGCTGAGCAGTTTTTCGTCGTCGATTGGGGGGCAAAACTTCGGCTATCTCTCTTGCCCTGATTCTCTGGAATCTGTTACCCTCCGACCCCATCTGTGGGCGATACGTCGGTGTTTTCGCTCGTGGAAACAAGGATGTTGTACTCGGGATGCTCAGTTCCGCAGCGGCGAGATCCGGGAACGAGGCTTGCTGGAGTGAGGTCTGGGCGGTAGGCGAGGAAGCCATGAAACAAGCGAATTCAGTGGTGCAGTCGGGTGCTTCGATGCGGCGTATAGCTGAGACCCTGCGCGGCATGCTGGCCGTAGCCATCAGCTGGCACGTGGTCAGTATCTTCTGTTCGGGTCAGGTGGCGGCGAAAGAGGCGTTTTGGATCTGGTCGCCGGAGCATACCAAGACTGAAGTGCCGGAAGGCTCGTGCTATTTCCGTAAGGACTTCACGACCCAGGACCCCATTCGCGTACAGGCGACGATTGCCGCCGACGACGAATACGAGCTGTACGTCAATGGGCAGAAAGTAGGTGGCGGGCAGTCGTACAAAGAGTTGGACGAATACAACATTACGAAGTTCATCAAGCGGGGTCGCAATACGCTGGCGGTGCGGGTAAACAATCGCCGGGGCTCGACGGCCGCCCTGGTGGCACGCATTTTCTTGCGGGAAAAGAACGATGGCTGGGTAACCTACTCGACCGACGAAACGTGGCGCACCAATATCCGGCCGTTTCCGTTCTGGAATGCCACGGCCTACAACGATCGGCACTGGAAGGGAGCCCAGGCATTTGGCAAGCTGGGGGACACCGTACCTTGGGATCGGCAGGAGGACGTGGCGAGCACCGAGACGCACCGTTCGGAGCGTTTTCGCATTTCCAAGGAGTTCGAGGTCCAGCGGGTGATCGACCCCGAGGAAACGGGATCGGTGATCGCGTTGGCATTCAACGAGTTCGGGCAGCTGATACTCTCGCGCGAAGGCAGTTCCCTGCAGCTGGTGGTGGACTCGGACAAAGACGGAACTGTGGATACGGTGCAGGAGTACTGCGACACAGTGAAGAACATACAGGGCATTCTGCCGCTCAACGGCGAGGTCTTCGTCACGGGGGACGGTCCCGAAGGGAACGGGTTCTATTGTCTCTCTGATCAGGACCATGACGGCAAGCTGGAGGGGCGCCGGTTGCTGTTCAATTTTGAAGGCGAGATGGGTGAGCACGGGGCACATGGCTTGACGCTCGGCCCGGACGGCTTGATCTACATTGTGATTGGGAACCATTCCGCGCCGGTCAAACCCTATGCGGCGTCGAGTCCGCACCGCGGATATTACGAAGGCGATCTGGTCGGTCCGCGTTATGAGGATCCGGGTGGACATGCCGCCGGGCGCAAGGCACCGGGAGGGACGATCATCCGGACCGATCTGAACGGGGAAACCGTGCAGCTGTTTGCCGGAGGGCTCCGCAATGTCTATGACTTGGCCTTCAGCCCCGAAGGGGAGCTGTTCATTCACGACAGCGACATGGAGTCGGACTTGGGGACCACCTGGTATCGTCCGACGAGGATCTGCCACGTGACGGCGGGGAGCGAGTTCGGTTGGCGCAGTGGCTGGGCGAAGTGGCCCGATTACTATGCCGATTCGCTGCCGGCGATCGCCGACACGGGGCGGGGTTCGCCGACCGGTGCGGTCTTCTACACGCATCACATGTTTCCGCGCGAATATCACAATGCCTTGTTCCTGGCCGACTGGTCCGAGGGCCGGATTCTCGCCGTGCAACTCAAGCCGAACGGAGCCACGTACACGGCCAGCACGGAAGTGTTCCTGCAGGGACAGCCGCTGAACGTGACCGACCTGGATGTCGGCCCGGACGGTTGGCTGTACTTCGTCACGGGTGGCCGCGGTACCGGTGGCGGAGTCTATCGAGTGACCTTTAAGGGGAATGTGCCGGAAACGGTCCGTAATCTGGGGACGGGCATTGCACCGGCCATTCGCCAGCCACAATTGCAGAGTGCCTGGAGCCGGCAGCAGGTGGCCCGTATCCGGCAGAAATTGGGCGACGACTGGGGGCCGATGCTGCTGGGTGTGGCGCGCAGTACGGCGAACCCCACGCACTATCGCACCCGCGCCCTCGATCTGATGCAACTCTACGGCCCCAGCCCGGCTGCCGGCCTGCTGCTGGAGTTGGCCAGCGATAAGAACGAGATTGTGCGCGCCAAAGCCGCGGACCTCATGGGGATCTACAGCAGTGACGAGACTCGCGAAAGTCTGTTGGATCTGCTCGAAGATACCGACCGCAACGTGCGCCGCAAGGCACTCGAAGCACTGGCACGCGCGGAGCAAGCGGCGCCCCCCGATGCGTTGATTCCCCTGCTGGCATCGGACGACCGGTTCGAGTCTTGGGCCGCGCGCCGACTGCTGGAACTGAGTCCGTCCGAACAGTGGCGGGCGAAGGTCCTGTCAGCCGAAAACCACCGCATTTTCATCCAGGGGACCCTGGCTCTGCTGATCGCCCAGCCGAGTGAGGAAAACGCGATGGCGGTGATCGGGCGGATCAGGGAGCTGATGGCCGAATTCGTCAGCGACCGCGACTTCGTCGACATGCTGCGCATCATGCAGGTCGCCATACTCCAGGGCAACATTGCGCCGGATCAACTCGCCGAGCTGGGCGAGCAATTGGCCGACGAATTTCCCGCCGGCGATGCGATCATGAACCGAGAATTGATCCGACTGCTGGTTTACCAGCAGTCATCCTCCATTATGGATCGATACTTCGACTATCTGACGGGCGAGGCGGCCAACCCGGATAAAGTGCATCTGGCCATGTACATGCGGTTCCTGCAGAACGGCTGGACTACCCAACGCAAAATGGAGTTGTTCAAGATCTTGGCCCAAGCCAAACAATGGGATGGTGGAGGCAGCTATTCCTTATACCTGGGCAACGCCGCCCGCGACTTCGCCAAGAACCTGACCGCCGAGGAGAGTATTGAAATGCTCCCTCACGGTGGGGAGTTAACGGACGCGGCGCTCGGTGCGCTCTACAAACTCCCGCGGCAGCTGGATGACGAACTGCGCGCCGCGCTCATCAAACTGGATGAAGAAATCGACCAGCGCACCGACTCGGCCAGCAAACAGTTGATGGTCGGTATCGTAGCCGTCCTGGCACGCAGCGGAGATGACGCGTCGATGGCCTATTTGCGCACGATCTGGGACCGCAATCCGGAACGTCGCGAGGCGGCCGCCATGGGACTGGCCCAGGTGCCGCAGGACGCCAACTGGGAATACCTGGTCAAGAGCTTGCCCGTTTTGGAGAACATGACTGCGCGCGAAGTGGTGCGGCGACTACTTTCCGTGGATCAGACGCCCGAGGAACCCGAGTATATCCGACAGGCGATCCTCTGCGGCCTGCGACTGAAAAAGCAGGGAGCGGACGACGCTATTGCACTCCTGGAATCTTGGACCGGCGAACAACTGGGTGGCGAGTCGGATGACTGGGAGGCGAAATTGGCGTTGTGGCAGGAGTGGTTCCAGCAAGCCTTCCCCGACCTTCCCGCCCCGACGCTGCCGGCGGACAGCGAGGAGAGCAAGTGGAAGTTCGAAGAACTGTACGAGTATCTCGGCAGTGAGGAAGGCGCGACCGGCGAGTCGGGCAAGGGCGCATTGGTGTTCGACAAAGCCACGTGCAATAAATGCCATCGCTACGGCGACAACGGGGAAGCCCTGGGACCTGACCTGACGTCGCTGACCAAACGGTTCACACGCAAGGAGATCCTCCAGTCCATCCTCTATCCATCCCACGTGATTTCCAGTCAATATGCGGCCAAGAACCTGCTGTTGATGGACGGCCGCCAGCTGGCCGGGATTGTCGCGCCGGGTGCTGCCGGAGAGAAAACCGTCCTGACGTCGGAGGGCGAGAAGCTGTCCATTCCGGAACAGGACATTGAGGAAATCACCCCCAGCACGGTTTCCGCCATGCCCGACGGGTTGCTCAAGGAGCTCACCCTGGAAGATATTGCGGACCTGTTCGCCTACCTCAGCAAGGACCCGGTCCCTGGGCTGGCCGCACGTCCGACCGACGAGGACGAGGAGAATCCGGTCCAGAAGAAGTAACGCTGGGGCTCGGCCGCTACAGTCGAGCCCTCACTTCCGTGCCAGCCTCTCGCTCAACAATACGCGATTCTCGTTCAGTTCGTCCGTTTGCACCATGCCATCGCGCAAGCGTATGATCCGCTTCGTGTGTCCGGCGACTTCGTCTTCGTGCGTCACGATGATGATCGTCTTGCCGTGGTCGCTCAACTGTTCCAGAATCAGCAGAATCTCCTCGGTCGTCTTGCTATCCAGGTTTCCCGTCGGTTCGTCCGCCAGGATGAAATAGGGGTCGTTCACCAGGCTGCGGGCAATCGCCACACGCTGCTGCTGGCCACCGGACAGCTGCGTAGGCCGGTGCGACAGCCGGTCGGACAGGCCGACCATGTCAGCCAGATCGAGGCAACGTTGACGATCCTCGCTCGACAGACGCCCTTGATAGTACAGCGGAACTTCAATGTTCTCGACGACCGTCAGCTGCGGGATCAGATTGTACGACTGGAACACGAATCCGATACTGGTGGCGCGAGTGTACGACAGCTGATCGTCGTTCATCTTGCTGACGTCCTGCGTCCCCAGGAAGAGCGATCCTCCGGAGGGGCGGTCCAGGCAGCCCAGCAAATTGAGCAACGTACTTTTTCCGGAACCCGATGGCCCCATGATCGACACGTAATCGCCAATCGGAACATCAAACGTTACACCGCGCAGCGCGTGAACCGTTTCGCTCTTCAGAACATAGTCTTTTCTCAGATCAACCAGGCGGGCGGCAACGTCCATTCCAAGGGCTCCCACAATCAGTTCCGCGGTCGCTCCACTGCTGCGGACGACTGGGCGGGACACGGGCGAAGGTCACTCCCACAATTACACCTGAACCGCGGCTGGCACTTGATTCGTGGCTGCCAGAGCGAGTGGCCCGACAGATGTGTCCGCCGCAGGCCACGGTTCGCCATGCCGGTGGGGTTCACATGGCGAAGAGAGCCTCCATTCTAACTGGTGACACGGCTCTTGTCACTTTGCCCGGCGGAATCGCCCGGCGAGCCGCTGTCGCAGCATCTTGCTGGGCCGTGTGACGGGTCCCGCTTTCCCCATCGGCGGCTGGCGTCCGCTCCGGCCGCGGCGCCCGAACCTCTAGTCGAGGAAGTCCTGATCCGCCAACCGCTCCGGGACGTAGGTTTCCGTCACGTAGCTGATGTCCTTGCTGATCAGCGCCTCGACTTCCAGCTTGAAGCCATTCTTGAGCATCAGTTCGATTTCCTTCTGCCAGGCCTTTTTCTTCTCGAACCAGGGGTACTTGGCGATCTGCTTGGCCCGCTTGATGTCGGTGTCCTTCAGGTTGATCTTCACGCTGGGAGTCAGTTCGCAGCGAACATAGTCCTTGCTCCGCAGGCCGATGTAGCGGGCATCCGGAATGGCCATCCGCTCGGATTCGTACGCCAGGTTGATCGAACCCTGTTTGAGCACGCTGTAGATGTAGTACCCCCAGGGATCATTGTCGAGCAGGCAGTACACCGGCAGATTCAATTCGTTGTGCATGCGGTTGAGCAATCGGCGGACGCCGCGCGGCGGCTGGCCACCGCCGTGCGTCAGGATACAGTTGTATTGCTTCCAGAACTTGTCTTCGTTGAAACGGCGCCACACCGTGTCCTTTTCCACATGCAAAATGAACTTGGCACTGTGATGCTTGAATTTCACAATGTCGGGTTCCACGATCGACGGGATGCTGTACCCCCCCGACCCCATCCGGGAACAATCGATTTCGTCGCCGCTGTCGATCACTGTGATCGGGCCGACCATGGAGCCGGCATTCTTCGCGTAGAGGTGCAGCTCCTCACGCATGGCATTGAGTGACACTTCCACGTCTTCAATGATCGGGTCACAATCCGATTGCTCGTCAAACGTCTCTTCCTTGGTCCCTTCGATGGTATGCTTCAGCAGGTAGAATAGACCTCGGATGCTCGTCGTCTTGCCCTGGTCAATCAGACGCTTGCAGCCGCTCCCGACGAGCACCGTCTGCATATAGCTCTTGGCCTGCGACAAATTGAACAGTTCCCGCCGGTTCGTGCCGTTGCCCATCTCGATGAAACGCTTGGAGTTGTTGTACCGCACATTGGCGAGCGAACGGGAAGGAATATCCAGATGGGCGCGCGGCGGCGCGCGGCGGTCTCTACCAGGTGATCGGCAACTTCGCGAATCGCCTTCAGGGTCCGCTTGTCCTTGACGGTCAGCACTACCGCCGCGGCGTCGGACTTCTTGGTAACCGCCGATTTTTCACGCGGAACTTTCTTGGCCATACAGCAAATCCTGTTGGAAGCAGGTGGATCTCATCGCAACGAGTGTGAGAGTGTTAACCTGTAACATGCGCACACGGTGAGCCCATGTTGGGAGAAAAAATCGAAATTCGAAGCACGAAATCCCAAGCAAATTCGAAGGACGGAAATAAGGGAGAAAGGGAAGACGGAGGACGCGGTAGCATGCTGCGTGGTGAGAAGTTGTGCGTGGATCATCACTGCGGTTTTGCCAGCGGCGGAGGTTTTTTCCTTGAGTTTTTGTCATTCGAATTTGTTTGGGATTTCGAATTTGGGATTTCGAATTTCCGGATTGGTTGCGGCCAGCGGCCGCGCTAGGAGTGTCAGGGAATCGATTGGGCAGCGGGAAGGCGCGGCCGCTCGAACGCAGCAAGGGCCGGTCAGAACAGTTTTTTCTGCGGACCGGGGTCCGTGGCCAGGTTCTGCAGCAGATCCTCCGGATCACTTTCGACAATCAACACGTTTTCGCCATAGTCCTCTTCGCCCTCCTCGAGCTTGTGGCCGCGGTCGTCAAACCGCGCGTCGGCTTCCGCCGTCTTCTTCTTGGCCACTTCCAACAACTGCGAGTAGAGCTGCTGCTGGTCCGCGCCATTAATCTCGTTCACCGCGCGGGCCACTTCGCCGAGATAGCGCAAGAAGATGTTGCGGCGTTCCCCTTCCTGCTTCACGCGGCTGCGCCGCCGCAGGTACATGCCGAGCTTGCGGCCGACGGCCTGCAGTCCCAAACGCAGCTCCTTCTGAATCTCCGGATAACCGGCGATCGCCTCCTTCGACTCACTCGTGAAGGGGACCCACACGCTGGCGATATGCACCAGTACGGTCACCGGCCCGCTGGGCAAGGAGCCACGCGATTGACTTAACCCGTAAGCCCGCCAGTTGGTCTGCATCACCGACTCGGTGATGGCACAGTCCCGCTGCTTGAACTGCAAGGGGACGCGATTCGCATAACGGTACACCTGGATCGTCTGACCTTCGGAAATATTCACGTTCTGCATGGAGTGGTGGAGAGCTTTAATCTCATCGCGAGACAAGCGGGCGGGCGACTTGCGCGTGCCAAACTCGCACTCCTTCAAGATACGATCGGCCGCCGCCGGACCCAGGCCGTCAAAGGTGTTGATCAAGAACTGACGCAGCGTCCGCGCATCACTTTCACTCAGCAAGTCGCCCAGTAGTTCCAGGGACACCTTCTGCACCGTCGTACCGCCTCCGTAGGCCAATGCCACCTCGATCTGGAACGGATTGCCGCGATAAACGGCCGGGGGACGGGTCGTCACGCAGTAGAACTCCCCCGGCACCACGTGATGCAGGCCTTTGAGGAGTAGTTCCTCGCCGATCGGAATAATGCAGTCCGTGGCCGGGGCCGAGATCTTGGTCTTCTGGATCGCCTGATAGAGCGAGTCGGCCTCTTCCCGGCCAATCCGGCGCGTGGAAGCCCGCGTGCTCAGTTTGGCCGCCTCACAAATCCGCCGCGCCACCGAAGGACTGACCCGCGAGAATGCGTTGGAGAGAAACTGGGAGATCGTCCCCGTCTTCGTCTCCTTCAGCATCGTCACCAGTCGCCCCAACTCGACACCATAAGGATGCGGCTTGATCTCCGTCGGTTCGGCCGGCAGTACCATCGTCGAACGACGATACAAGATCGTATTTCCCTCGGGGTCCGCAAAGTGCAGCGTCACGTGGGGATTGGCAATCGCCGTCTGCTGCAGATACTCGTCAACACTCCCCCGTCCGCGCTGATACTTTCCCTCCAATTCGATCGTCACACGCGTGCCACTACTGACCTCGCAGGGCGCCGCCCCCTCCTCTTCGGGATCGTAGTACGAGGCCCACTCGATCCCGTGACGCCGCATGTACTCGAGTCCCGTCTGACCCGGTGGAATATCCACCCCTTCACCATTTCCGTTGAGAATCTCCGGCACGTTCTTCTTGGTGTCAATCTGCAACTCGTAATAGTGGGCCGGTTTGTGCAGTGAGATTTTGGAGATGATCTTCACCGGCTTGCCCGTCGTCAGCATGCCGTACATCCCCGCCGCACTGATGCCAATGCCCTGCTGGCCCCGACTCATCCGGAGCCGATGGAATTTCGAACCATACAGCAGCTTGCCGAAGATCAAGGGAATCTGCTGCTTCATGATGCCAGGGCCGTTGTCCTGAATCGCCACCCGGAACCGGTTCGGCTTGGTCGGCTCGATGTGCACCCAGATCTCGGGGGCAATCCCCGCCTCTTCGCACGCATCGAGCGAGTTGTCCACCGCTTCCTTGACGGTGGTTAACAGCGACTTGCGGGGGTTGTCAAACCCCAACAGGTGGCGATTCTTGGCGAAAAACTCGCTGACCGAAATGTCCCGCTGCTTCTTCGCCATCGACTCGGCGGTCACCGGCGAGCGCGGTTTGCCGTTGGCGGAGGCCTTGCTGGAACGCCCGTTATCCGAGGGCTCCGGAGCCGGGGAATCCGCTCGCCGTAATTTCGTGTTCTTACCCTTCACGGTTGCCAATGCTTGGTACTCCTTGACCCGCAGGGATTCCATTCAGGGGGAATTCAGACCCACACCAGGGGAGGAGCCCGCCGCGGCGCGGGTCGGTTGGACAGTCTCAAGAGACGGGGCTGGATGCTGCGGATTATAACGATTGGGGATGCCATCTCCCAGCCTGCTTTGGCTGCAAGTCCGTTACATCGGTTCCGTTTGTTGCAATGATCAAATAAAGATTCACACTTCTGCTCGGCTTGACCGAGAAATTCTATTAGCGGTTCCCTCCCGGCCGGACGCCGCTGCCTCGCACCGGAGACCGAGTAGGTTGAGCGGTCGCTCGAATTGCCCATCTCCCCCCACCCCTGAGCCCCAAAATGGGCGGCATGAGCCGTCCCCATCACCCCGCAAACGACCGTGAGCGGAACCTAACACCGGTCGCCATTCCCGCATGCAAGGAGGAGCGTTTCGATGCTTCGGATTTACGGAAAAACGACATGGCTTGCCGCCGCTCTCTTCGTCACCGCCGCCCCGGTGCTGTACTGGGCCCCTCGGGCGTCAGCCCAAGAGCCCGTGGCATGCCCCCACTGCCAGAACGGAGTCGGCCACGGTGCCCTCGCCGGCGCGATCGGCGGACTGCACAATAACCAACAGGTGAACTGTCGCCCCCAGTATTACGGGCAGCCAGAACTGTTCTACAACTACTACGCTCCCGGCACGTGCGGTGGTGTTCCCGCCGCCATGTACTTGGCGCCCCAGCCTGTGCCGCCACTGGTAGGCCACACCTACTACACCTATCAACCGTTCATGCCTCATGAACTGCTGTATCCCCATCACCGCACGTATCACCGCTACTACGACGGCGGGCGGGGCCTGACACGAACGAGCGTGTCGTGGTATCGCCCCCCGCTCACTAGCTGGACCCAATACCTCCGGATTGCTCGCTAGCGCTCCGGGCTTTCGTCTAGACGAGGGAATCCCAACGATGAAGAAGCTTCTTCTCTACCTGATTCTGGCAGCTGTCGCCTCGATTGTCCTGCAGCAAGAGGCGTCGGCCGGCGGCCGACGCTATGTCGCTAACCGCTGGGGTGAACGGTTCGCTCGAACCGTCCCCTGGAATGGCGATTATTATTACATGCAGTGGGGCGCGCCGACGGCCCTGGTCGTCCCCCCAACGTCCAATATGCAGACCAGTCTGAGTTGGGGAGTCAGCCAGACCACGATGAGACCCATCTACCACCAGTTCTCGCGCCCCTATCCGGGTGACGGCGAGGGGATGGGGACAGGATTTTATCCGACTCCGCGGTGGCCCAGCCACACGGATCAGTTCGGCGTCTATTATGTCCGCGGTCCCTGGCGCTGAATTTCACCGCGCAAGATTTCATCAGAATCGACCGGGCGGTCCCTGGCTCACCAAGCCAGCCGCCCGGTTTTTTCTGCACAACTAGGTCGCCAGAGCCGGCAACAGAAACCGGCTGGCGACACTCCCGTTCGCTCGACCCGTCCCCGCCTGGCAGATCGCTGGCGGCACCGACCGAGCCAGCGGCACTGGGCAACGTCTATTGCCGAGCCAGATCAATCGCCCGCTTGCCCTTCACGCACGCATCATAGGGGTCCGGGATCTTCCATTCATCGATCATGATCCAGCCGGAAAAGCCACCCTCGCGCAAAGTTGCCAGAGCCGCCGGCATATCATTGTGGCCATCGCCGCAGGGGAGGTGGCGGGAGGTACCGCCAAGCATCGTGCCGTCGCAATCGGTCAGGTGCACGTAGCCGATATTTTTCACGCCAATGCGTTGGAGCATCTCGTGAGGCTTGCCCTGCGAGCCGTTCATCAAGTCGAAATGGCTGGGGTCAAAGATCGTCTTCACGTTGGGCGAGTCGATCGCTTCCAAGATCCGCACGAGGTGCTCTTCCGTATTGAAGACGAACGGCGGCTCGATCTCGAACGCGGCGAGCAAACCGAGGTCCTGGGCGATCTTCCCTGCCTCGCGAAACGTCGCTCCCAATCGCTCGATGGCTTCGTCGATCGTCTGGTCCCGCAGCGGCCCACCGGGCCACATGCCGATGCAGTCACAGCCGACTTGCCGGGCGAAGGATGCGCGATCGCGAAAGGTCTTGAGCCAACTCTGCCGGACACTGTCACTTGGATCAAACGCTTCCGCCACACCCAGCTGGATGGAAAAAACCTGCAGGCCGAAGCCGTCGTACAGCCGCTTGAGTGCGCGAATGCGATCCTGCTCCTGAGCTGCCGGATAGTTCCCCATGGGCCAGCCCTCTACCAGTTCCACGCCGTCGAAACCGGTACGCTGCGCGAAGTCGAGGATTTCCCAAATCGGAAACACCTTGTTGTAGTCGCTCGATGAAGACATGAAACCATTGAGCCCAATGGCGGTCTTCCACGCCGGTTTGTCCGCGGCGTGCGCGAGCTGTGGAAAGAGTGAAGTGCCGACGGCAGTGCCGGCCAGTTGCAGCATCGTTCTTCGAGTAATCATATACAGCGCGTTCGTCTGGCGTGTCAGGTGGTAAAATGTGCGCACGGTGCACATGTCCGCATGGCGGAGCACTAAATCCGCACGAAGTACTTCTGCCGGTACATCCAGAACACGATCAACCAGAATACGAGGAAGGCCGAAGTGGGGGCGATAACATATCCGAACATGTCGTCCGCCAGTACTTGCGTGCCCAGCAGATTCTGCAGCGCGTCCTGGAAGTGAATGTCGAACTGCTTGGTAGCCCAGGGGCGCATTAACTGCCCCATCACGTACATGACGATGGAGTTCATGCCGACCACCACCAGCGGGAAGGCGAGCCAGCGGAGCCGGCAGAGGTCGATCACCAGGTAGAAGGCGGCCAGTATCCAGATCACCCACCCGCCGCTGAACAGGACCCAGGACGGTGTCCAGATACGTTTCACGATCGGGCAGGCGTACTGGCCGGCCAGTATTCCCAGCCCCAGGCAGACGGCACCCCCGACCACCAGCAGCAGGAACTTCTGCCACCACCGTTTCTCGCTCTGCAGCAACTGGCCGCAAAACACTCCCAATAGCATCGTGGCGATCGACGGCACGAAATTCAGTGTCAGGTAGCCGCCTTCATTGAACTCAAAGGGTTTTCCATCCTCGCGGGGGAACTGGTTCAACAGCCAAACGTCCACACGATGCGCGGCGTTGGCGTTCTTGGACCAGGGAGCGAAATTCCCTTCCAGCAGCGTCTGCTCCTCGGCGGTCGCCCCGACCTGGGCAAAGTCATAGCCCTCGGGCGGCGTGTAACTGTAGAAGAAGCCCCAGTAGCCAACGAGGATCAGCACGAACACACTCAGTTGAATCCAGAACCTGCGCCCCATTAACGCATACACAAACACGTAGCCCAAGCCGATCTGGCACAGCACGTTCACAAACGTCCAGTTCGTCTGCTGGGACCAGGCCGAGGAAAGAAAGACCCCCAATAAGATGAGCACGATCGCACGCCACACGGCGTGTCCGGTCCTGCGCCAGACGCCGTGGCCAAGTGATTCACGCCGCACAAACGAATAGGGCATGGCCACTCCGACCATGAACATGAACGCCGGTTGAATCAAGTCCCAGAACGCCACGCCCGTGGGGATCCCCTCCCAGACGAAATCGCTGGCCCACACAGCATGGTCAAAATGCACGCCCACCTGCTGCCCCAGATCATAGTCGAGCACGCTCCACACGGGCGCATCGGCGGGCAACTGAGTCAACTGCAGGATCCCAAATCCACTGGCCGCCAGCATGACCATGATGAACCCGCGAAACGCGTCGAGGGAAGCCAGTCGCGCGGGAGGTGCCGCCCCCTGCCCCGTCGCCACGCGGACTCCAGAGCCTGGCGGCCGCCGCAGGCCGGAGAGCGTCTGGGGACGCACGGGCCGGGACGCCGGGGTTGGCTGCGGCTGGGAAGCGGCCTGCTGCGGTCCCGCTGGCTGCTTGCCGCCCGCTGGTTGTGGAGTGGTTCCTGGTCCAGGACGTTGGGGAGTGGGCTGAGTGGGGCGTGGAAGTTCGGAGGGTTGCGGGCGGTCAGGTTTCGCGTTCACGTGCAGGCTCCCTGGCAATCCAGTCGCTGACGTTCGTCCGCCCCGGCCGCGACAACTGCCTCGGCCGCATCTGGCGGACATCACTGCAACGAACGGTTTAGGCAAGAGCGAATATGATGAAGCTGAAATCACGTGAAATCAGCCGATTTCCACCACGCTGCCACGGGCCAACCAGCGCCAGGGGACATCCCCGCCGCCCAATCGGTGCAGTGCGAAAGAGGATGCTCAGGCGAGCCGATTCGCAGGCGTCGACCGCCTGCCACGACGACGACCCCACGTTGGTCGGCTCATTAATGTAACATGCTTCGATGGCTCAGAACATCAGGGCATCGGGCCAGCGGCGTGGGGCGGCTTTGCCGGCGATCCGCCGGGCGGTGAATCTTGCTCGGACCAGCAGCATGCCCCTCCCAGGACTTTGTCGAGCTGTGGCCATGGTGAGTGGTTTGCCAAGAGCCGCCCCACGATTGCCGGAACCAGTTCGGTGGCAGGCCGAGGCCTGGCGGTTACTGGCCGCCCGGCGCTGTCAATTGCTTCCCGCCGAGCAACGCGGCAGCATCCTGGCGAATGCTCTTGCGCGCCTCGGGCGTGCTGCCGCTGTGAAACGACTGAACTGTTCCATCCTTGCCGATTAAGAGTGTCATCGGGATGGCACCAAATCGGTACACGTCCAGCGACTTCGAGTGGGGATCCAACAGCACCTTACCGCGATACTTGTGTTCGTCGATGGTCGTCTTGACGAGTGACGATTCCTCACCCAAGTTGATGGCCAAGACGACGGCGCCATTTCCCTCGGCTTCGGCCACGAAGGCGTTGAGTGTATCCATGTCATTGGTACTGGGGGCACACCAACTGGCCCAGAAGATCAGGACCACCACCTTCTTTCCAAGATAGTCCGCCAGTCGCACTGCCTTGCCCGTCAGGTCCGTCAGCTCCAGCGGTGGGGCGGGTTTACCGAGCAGTTGCCGGATGTCTCCGTCCTGCAGTGCGGAGAGCAAATCGTCAACGCGAATCGCGTCCGGGGGAATCTCGACCGCAAACGTCTCCTCTTTCAGCGGCCCGCCCACCTTCCATTGGAACGAACTGGTCGTGACCAGTCGAAACGTGCGCTGGTCGTCGATCGGAATCGTGAGGGTCGTGGCCAATTTGACGAGCATCGGCTTGTCACCCGTCTGGAACCAGACGTCGAACTGGCGTTTGTCCTTCATGGCGAGCTGCACGTGAACGACTTCCTGGCCATCGAGCTTTTCGGTACCGACGGGCTTAATGGCATCGATCTGAGCGATCAAGTCGGCACGCATCTGTGGGTGTATCAGCAGCTCGACACCCGATCCGGATACCGTCTGCAGCGTCATCGCGTCGTGTTGAAGGTCATCCTGGTTCGGTGACGCTTCGTGCTGACTGTAATATTTGGCGGGGCGGGACAGCCGCACGATGTGCCGGCCGTCGCAGGCGCAGACGAACTGCGCCTCTCCCTTCTCCTTGGAGCCCGCCTCGATGCGGAACTTGTTGCCCTTCTGTACCGCCAGGTGGAAGACGTTGGTACCCTGCGAAGCCTTGCCACTCCCGCTGCTGGTCCAGTCGCTCCGCACATCCACGGCAAACGCGCCGGCATCGTAGAGGTACTTCTCGAATACACGGACCGTTTCGTCGAATTTCTTCTCGACGTCACTGAGTTGACTCTGAGGGGCCAGTTCCGGAGGCTGTACTCCCTGGGCCCGCACGGCCGTCGCCTGCGCCCAGAACAGTAACAGAACCATAACCCCGCCCGCCAGGACGCGCCGGCATGGGCGGCACCGCTCACAGTCTTGATGCGGCCGGCGCGGGACGCCCTCTCGGCGCTTGTGTGGTGACTGGCAGTCGGTCCGCCCCGCAAGGAAACTCAGTGTCGATGTCATCAATCCTTCTCCTGACAACTGGCGAGTATGAAGCTGTGTGCTGGGTGTTGGCGTCCTGCCGTACGACAGGTGTGCCGAGGTCAAAGCGAAATCGCGGCTCGCTGGCCGCAGGTGGCTTAGCTTCCCTGAAATATCTGGTTCAGGCTCTGTATCGAGCCCGCAATGTCCGACAAATCGGGGGCATTGGTCAGCTGCCTTTCCTGGACCGTCAGGGTCCAAGTCGCATTGAGTGCCTGCAAGGTCTGGTTGATTTGATTCAACTGCAGTTTCAACAGGGCCGCCGCCGTTCCGCCCGCCAGTTGCTGGCGAAGTTGGACCAGCGCCATGCGGAGGCCGCGCGCCTGGGCCTGCAGAGCGGGAACGCGGGGGGAGTAGGGGAGAAATCGGTTGAATCCCACCACAAACGCATCAACATGCGCCATCGCCTGATCGGTGATGGGTATCGCCTGATTCGATAACTGCGCGGTCGTCGGACGCTGTACCTGGTAGGGGAGCTGGAAATAGGTTGGCGCGTTCAGCAGCACCGGTTGACCGGGATCGATGGTGGGGCCCAACCCGACGCCGACGACTTCACCGAGTTGCTGAAGGTCTCGTGAAACGATGTCCCAGCGCTGGGCAATCCACCCGATCTGGCTCGTTTGCTGCATCGAGCGAGACACGCCCTGCGACAAGGCCCGCAGGCGTAAGATTCCGTGCCGCACCTCCTGCTTGGGCATTCCTTGCCGTAGAGACTGATGCATGGCCGTGGCTTGCGAATGGAAGAACTCCACGTCCCGCAGCAGTTGATTCTGGGGAGTGTTCTGGCCGGCCGTGCTGTTGAGCGAGTGAATCACCTGGTTGGTGTCCACCAGCAACGTCGTGCCGATCTGGACAAGGTCGTTATACTGCTGCGCGTCGATACTGTCGGCCGAGGGAAGACTGGCCGAAGGCGACGGTTTTGGACGCAAAGTCGCTCCTGGCAATGTCGCGAAGATCTGTTCGTACTGCTTCAGATAGATGCTGCTGGTGGGGGCCGAAAAGTGGAGTTGCGACATTTGATCCGCGAAAGCACCCAGCGCCGCCTGCACATCGTCCAACGACTGCTGACGCGCCGCCGCGGACGTGGGCGAGGCCAGTTCCAGGCTGCGGCTGGCATTCACCAGGTTGCGACTCATCGCCGAAAGCTGCCGTCCCTGGCTCGTTCCTCCCAGCTCCTCCTCGATCGCGTTGCGCAGCAGGCGGGCCGTTGCGACAAGCTGCCTCTCGCGCTGACCGCTCTCGCCTGCCGGCAGCGCTGTCGCTGACGACGATCCCTGCTGCGCTGCCTCCAGGAACTGGCGGACCAGCTTGCCTCGGTCGCCCTTGATGACGTTCAAGTTGCGGACCCACTGCGAGGCCTCGTTGGCCGACGGCGCGCGATTGAGTATCTCCGCGTACAGCCCCGACACAAATGTGTTTGGATTGCGACCGTGGCGATCGTAATACTCGTCTGACGAAAGAAATGTCGCCTGGGCCTCGGTCAGCGAGAGTCCCTTCTGGAAACTCCACACCCACTGCGTCAATTCGTTGGAAGTCGGCTCCCGACCGAGGTACTTGCGGTACAGATTCCGTACGTAGTCGGAAGAGTTATAGACTTGAGCCGGGACGCTGCCAACCAATAGCAGCCAGCATCCCAGCGCCAGTAGAGGGGGGCTTCTCCAACCCATCACAGTCTCCTCCAGCGCGGCGAAAAGACCAGCGTCCGAATCCATCCCACGTGCAGCCAGAACTGGCATGCGCAGGCTACCTTATGTCGCGACTCCCATCAAGGGGCGCCGGCGGCAATTGCTGGAGGCTTGCGACCTGAGGAGGAACTGGAGACGGCCCGGTCAGCTGGGCCGGTGCCCTCCAGCTCACTGGAAAAGACAGCTAGAAAAGAGCGACTCTGCCAAACGCGATTCGCGGCAACTGGTCACCAGCGACCAACACATCACTCCTTTCCTCGGAACCAGTGTCGTTCGATCTCTTCAAGTGTTCGTCCTTTGGTTTCCGGGACGAACAGGACCAGGAAGACAACGGCACATAAGCTGAGCAATGCGTACAGCCAGAAGGGGAACGCGTGATGGAAATGTTGGACGAGCCACGAGCGTTCGTCGTCGAGCATGGGGAACGTCTGGGAGACCAGGAAATTGGCGGCCCACAGGCAGACCGTCGCGATGGCCATGGCCCGGCCGCGGATGCGGGTCGGAAATATCTCTGACAGGATGACCCAGGTGACGGGTCCGACCGAGAGGGCAAAGCAGGCGATGTAGGAGAGGATGAAGAGGAGGACCCAGACCCTGGTTTGCTCGAAGTAAGCGGCCAGCCCCAAGGCGGCGAGGCTGACGGCCATGCCGAAATATCCCAGAATCATCAAGGGTTTGCGGCCGAGTCGGTCGACGGTCCAGATGGCGATGACAGTAAATCCCATGTTGACCACGCCCACGACGATCGTCTGCAGCATGGCCGCGGTCGTTCCCGCGCCGGCTATCGCCTTGAAGATCTCCGGGGC
The DNA here is from genome assembly GCA_963802295.1 of uncultured Planctomycetota bacterium. Lineage (GTDB taxonomy): Bacteria > Planctomycetota > Planctomycetia > Pirellulales > Pirellulaceae > JAJRVM01. Next base: position 1,677,256 of record CAWDIM010000029.1, read on the forward strand.
GTAATAGAGGAACACGTTAATGCCGGTGACTTGCTGCAAGACGGCCAGGATGATGCCGATGGCCAAGACGATTCGCATGCCCGGCTCAAACAACTGGGACAACGACTCGCTTTCCATATTGACCGTTTCCTTGATCGAAACGACCTCCTCCTGAGCCAGCTGAGCACCGTTGACTCGCGTAAGAATGACCAGCGCCTCGTCACTTCGCTGCTGCTTGACCAGCCATCGGGGGCTCTCCGGTACCAGCATCAGCAGCACCAGGAGAGCAACGGCAGGGATCGTTTCGGAAGCGAACATCCAGCGCCAGCCCGTGGCGACATTCCACGTTTCATCTCCTGCGTTGGAGATCGCGAAGTTGACAAAGTAGACGGCCAGCATGCCAAACACGATAGCCAGCTGGTTAAGCGACACCATGCGTCCGCGGATCCGCGCGGGGGACACCTCCGCGATATACATGGGCGAGGTCATGGACGCCGCACCCACGCCGATGCCACCCAATGCCCGGTAGATGACGAACACGAGTTGTGATTGCGGTACCGCCGTCCCTATGGCGGAGATGATAAACAGGATGGCGCAAAGAATCAGCACCTTCTTGCGCCCCAGGTGGTCGCTCATCACGCCGGCCAGCATGGCACCCAGCACGCAGCCGACCAAGGCGCTCGCGGCGGTCCAACCCTCTTGCATGGGTGACAGGCCAAAATGCTGCTTGAGAAACCCAATGGCCCCGGCGATGACGGCCGTGTCGTAGCCGAACAATAAGCCGCCCAACGTCGCCACGAAGCAGATGAGCACCAGGTACGACAGGCTCCCTTGCTCCGAATCTCGCCCTGGCTTGCCGACGGGTCGTGGATACGGTTCCAGCGGAGCGTCGTGTGTGGACATAATAGCTTCCCGTGCGGACCTGCCACGAACCTGGCAATCCGAAATCCTAAGCGCGAAATTCTAACGCGGCCGGCGGCCACAACAAGACAGAAATCCGAAATCCCAATATCGAAATCCTAAACAAATTCGAAATCCAAAATTCAGGAACATAAACCTCCGCTGCCGGCACAACGACGGTCACGGGCCACCAGCAGCTTCTCACCACGGGAGCAGGCTGCCGCGTCCTCCCTTTTTCCCTTCCTCCCTTCCTCCGATTTTTCCGCCCTCCGCATTTGCCTGGCATTTCCTGCTTCGGCGCGCGTCGGACGGACAGCAACGGCCGAGCGGGAGATGCTATCCCTGTGCGCCGTCGCGTATGGCATCGAACATGGCCAGGATGTTTTCGGTGGGGGTGTTTCCCTGGATGTTGTGAATCGTATTGAACACCATCCCGCCACCGCGATTGAAGATGTCGATCCGCTGGCGAACCTGGTTGTAGACCTCCTGGGGCGTACCAAACGCGATCGTCTTCTGGGTGTCGACGCCACCTCCCCAGAAGACGATGTTGTCGCCGTATTTCTTCTTCAGCTCGACTGGATCCATGCAGGCGGCGGAGCATTGCACCGGATTGAGGATATCAAAACCAGCTTCGATAAATTCCGCGACCAGTTCGAACACCGAGCCGCACGAGTGGATGAAGGTCTTCCACCGGGACCGTTCATGAACGAGTCGGTTTACACGTTGATGGAAAGGCTTGAAGATCTCGCGATACGCCTGCAGGGAAATAAACGGCCCGCGCTGCGTGCCGAAATCGGTGCCGGTAATGAAGGCGGCATCAATCCGGTCGCCGAAGAAGTTGATCAGTGTCTCGATGTTCTGCTCGGCAATCCGACACTGATGCTCGAAAACCTCCAAGACGTAGTCCTTGCGGATCGCCGTCGAGATATACCACTCTTCGACATCTCGGATGCCTTTCGGATGCTTCAGGAAGGGGGCCGGGACCAGGGCAATATCTCCGAAAGCCGCTCCGGGGACCACCAGCATGGCTCCGCAGTCGCTGCGCTGGTCGAGCCAGTCGCGCATGCGGGCGTAGTAGCCCATGTCTTCTTCCGTCAGCAGCGTGAACTCCTCCATGTTGTCCCGCGGATCCAGTTTCTGCTCGTCAATCGGCTGCTGCCGCACGACGGAATCAAAGAAATACCCGGTCTTGGGCATGTGCCCGCTCGGCGGCACCGAGGTGTCGCCTTGCGGATAGACGTAGGTATTGCCGTATTCATCGCGGGTATAGTTGAAGTCCTCGCTGACGAGGACTTCCGTGCCGTCATTGAGCGTGAACGGTTTCCAGCCTAGTTGTTGCGTGCCGAACATGCTGCAGCGCGGGATGATTCCCACCACGTCAATGCCCAACGCCTCGCGCAAGGCGTCATCAATTTCTCCGAGCACTTGATAAGGTTCGATCACTTTGACGCGGTAATGTTCGTCGCCCAACACGGCACGGCGGAGGCGCGTCACGGCCGAGGCATGGATACCGGTGACTGCCGTCGAGCCGAAGTCAACGCAGACGCGATCGGGCTGCTGGTGATTCAGGGCGGCCTGCAGTCGCTGGCGGCTAGTCATGGTTCCGCTGGATGAGCCCCTGTTGGATGCACTGTTCATCTCGACTTTACTCCGTGTTCGCAATCAGGACGACGGTTTGGTTCAGGCCTGGAGCCGTGGAAGGGAATCGCAGCTGCTTCCCATCCAAAGTGGCTTCGACATAATACTCACAATCTCCCGGGATCTGCCCCGCACTCAACTCGATCCGATAGACCCCGCTCGATACGTGGCGCAGCGGAATCGATTGGAAGTCGCCTGCCCCCAAGGCGCGCCAGAAGAGCACCACGATTGCCGGCCGGTCGCCCAAGATGACGGCTTGCACGTTGAGCGATTCGCCGGCATTCAAGGCCGAGCGGACAACGGGGACGAACATCCGCGCCGGACCGGAGTAGGCGGCCGGCAGCGTCGCAAGGTCCGGCAGCGGCTGGCCCGTGGCTTCGACAATCGCCTTCTCCGAAGCCTCCAACAATATGGGAAAGACGTGCTGCTGCCAATTGGCCACCGTTCCCATTCCTCCTTTCGTCGAAACCGTCTGCAGCAGGTACTCCTGCACGTATGTCAACTCGCGCATCAAGCGGATGCGCAACGGAAGTGCTTTGCGCTGGGCCAATTGCTTGCGGGACGAAGCGTCCGTGGCTTGCTGCACGGACTCTACAGCTGACTGGAGTTCGGCCCACGTACAGTTGAGTTTTCCCAGTGCTCGCAGATAGCGAAAATTGTTCAACCAATAGTCGAACCGCTCCAGGTTCCCCGCACCCAGGATCAGCGGTCGCAGATCGCGCAGTTGATCGACAAACTCATATTCCTTGCTCACCACACTCCAGGGCCTGGGATCGGGGACGATTCCCCCGGGTCCATTGACCCAATCCGCGGGACGTGGCAGAGCGCAGTCCAATTGGGCAAAGAGCGGCCCGATCCGTTGCCCGGCGCGACCGCCAAATTCCGCCACGGCCCAGTCCAGGTAAAAGTCGCTGCAGGCCGCCGCGCGCCGGCAGGATACTGCAGCCGGCGCTGCTCAAACGATCCGTCCAAGGTCGGTGGGGCCTGCTCCGCTCCCGCGCTGTTCCAACTCTCCTGCGACCAACTCGCCTGGGCCAAGGCCGCGACGTTGGGGCCGAGTATGCGCGTGCGCCAGTGGATGCCGAGCAAGCCGTCGCAACCGTAATGCAGCGCGTCGGCCGCGTCCTTTCGCATACGGCCGACCCACAGCTGAGGAATGATCATCGCCGGATCATCCTCCAGCCAGGGAATGGCCCACCGCGGGCGGGCCACAATCGTGGCGAAACCAGGCTCGACCGGGTCGTGTCCCACGTTGCGATTGATGCAGCTCAGAGGCCACGACTTGGGAAGCACGCTGTCAAACAACGCCGGTTTCTGGGGTGGCCCCAGCACCCAGCCGCAAGTCGCCAATTGAAACGGCGCTCCGACGGCTTGAACCGCTTGTTCCGCCGCACGGAAATCGGCCAGCGTCGCCTCGATCTGCTCCTGCTTCACCTCCTCCCAGGTCCAATTCTCGGGCGTCCAGAGCCAGTAGTAGTCGATCGGATAGGCCGCCATGATACGGCGAAACATCCCCTCGTAAACGTGCTGAACGGTCTGCGGATCAGCGGGCGACTTGCCCGCCGCCGCTAATCGCTCGCGGACCAGTTGCGGGAGAATCAACGGCGTCTCGCTGCCCACACAGGTCTGGATGCCGAGCCTGCGGGCAAACGTGAAAGAGTCCTTCAGCAGCAGGCCGACACGATTAAACAGCGCGTTCGATTTCTCCTGATCCATCTCGTTCCAGGGGTGTGTCCCCTGCATGTAATTCGCGCCATAATCATCCCGCTCGAACAGGGCCGCCGCGCCGAACGCATAGCTGCTCGTCTTCCGCGGTTGGTAGCCCCACGCCGCAGTGACATTGCTGGTGACGAAGTGCCGCGATGGATAGCTCGCCGTGACCTTGCCCTCCTCCCCCACTTCGCCGGGTGGGCCAATCCAAACAGTCGGTTCGGGACCGACGCCACCTTCAGGATAGGTGTGCAGGCCAAAGAAGTTCATTCGCAATTTGGGTAGCTGGGCGAAAATCGCTTTGTAGTCGTCCGCGTCCCACCAGTCGGGGCCTTCGGGGAAATCGTGAAAAGGCTGGATCCCGCGCTGTTTGAACAGGGGCGTTCCAAGATCGTTCAAGTCCGGCAGGACGAGCGGAATCTGCTCGTCCGGTACTACGTCGCCATGCAAATAGAAACGGACTCCCATGTGCTCCGCGAAACGGTACGCTCCGTAGAGTGCCCCAATCGGATCTCCCCCCGCCACGATCGCGATCCGGTGCCCGTCCCGTTCGATGGTCCGCAACAGATACTGCTGCGGGCCCAATTTCTGTAACTGCTCCTGCTCCGGGGTGGAAAGCGACTGTTCGATCAATCCGCTGGTCTTGGCGCCCACCACAAGCCAATCGCCCACGGGCGCCTGATCGGTCGATGTGCAAAGCGGCAGCAGGCTGCCGGTCCGCACGTAAATGTACCGACGAAGCTCCTGGGCCGCGAGTCTCTCGATTCCACCGGCTTGCGGTTCGTGGATGATCGCAGTGCCCGCTGCGCTGGCCTCTGCCGGACCCGCGGACGCGAAACTGATGACGACGCAGAATAGTGCGATCGGGCGGTGCATATCCGGCCTCTCCTTCCGATGGCAAGGGCCGCGATCTGTGATTCCCCCGCGACCCAAAGACGGACATGTCCGACAATCGTCACGCCCAGGAGATCGTCACGGCACAATTCATCGCGGTTGCATGGACTGGTCAAACACTCGTGATTTTCGGCAACTTCCCACGCTAATACAACAGGGGTGACGTGCCGCACTGCTCGGCCCACTGTGCGGCGACTTACTTGTGACCGCTTTGCGGCAAGTTTAGAATCACGTTTTGAGTGCGACGACTGCGTCAACGCTGTGCCGCCTGCCACCGCAATTAGTTACCAACAACCCGATGCCTCTCACGAAATTCCGAGGTGCCCACCATGATCAACATGTCGATGAATCGCCGTCAAGCCCTGCAGTGCGGCGCCGCAGCGGCACTGGCGCTGTCGCCTGTCGCGAAGCTGCTGGCCGAAGATGCTCCCCGCACCTTCAAAATCGGTGCTTGCGACTGGTCGATTGGCGGTGCGCAGGATATCTCGGCGCTCGATACCGCCAAACGGATGGGATTGGACGGCGTGCAGGTGTCGTTTGGTGCGGCCGGCGCGAAGTACGATTTGCGCAAGCCGGAAGTCCGTCAGGCCTATCTCGACAAGTGCAAATCGCTGGACCTGGAAATCGCCTCGTTGGGGCTCGGTGAACTGAATTCCAAGCCGTACGCTTCCGATCCGGATGCTGAGCAGTGGGTTATCGATGCGGTGGAGATCATGCCGAAGCTGAAACAGCGGGTCGCGCTGCTCGCCTTCTTCAGCAACGGTGACATCAAAAACAAACCGAAGGAACAGCAGCAGGTTATTGAGCGGCTCAAAAAAGTAGCGCCGGCGGCTGAACGAGCCGGCGTGGTGTTGGGAATTGAGTCGTGGCTCGATGCGGACGAGCATTTGCGGATCCTCGATGCCGTCGGTTCGCCGGCCGTGCAGGTCTACTATGACGTGGCCAACATGGACACGATGGGCTACGACATCTACCAGGGGATTCGCCGGCTGGGTCGCGAACGGATCTGTGAGGTCCACGCCAAGGAAAACGGCTTCCTGCTCGGCAAGGGCAAAGTCGATTTCCTGAAAGTCAAGGACGCCTTGGATGATATCGGCTGGAGCGGATGGCTGATCATCGAAGGCGCGACCGAACAAGGCAAGTCGGTCGAGGACTGCTATCAGTTGAATCAGAAGTACCTTAGATCGGTTTTCCCAACGTAAAAACGACAAGTGGATCGCGTCCAGACGAGGCCGCCTGGCGGCCTGCCATGCGAATTGGTTGGGCAACTGGTGTGTCGGATTGTGGAGCTGGAACATGTGACCACTGCGCGAGCATGTTACACGCTAGGACCTTGACGCGGCCGTGCGCCGCGTAAGAATCAGAGGATACACAAGCCATGCTGTCACGCTTTACCTGTCGACGGCGCTGTTGTGCCGGACTCGTGATCTTGACTTGTCTCATCGGCCAGCGCCCGCTCGGGGCGGAAGAGACTGCGACCGTCTACGGCAGAGTGGAATTGCTGCGTGACACGTGGGGGGTGCCGCACGTATTTGCCGAGACGGATGCGGGAGCGATGTACGGCGCTGGATATGCCGCGGCGCAGGATCGTGGATTCCAGATGTACCACACGCTGCGCATCATACAAGGACGTCTGGCGGAAGTGGTGGGAGATCTCCCGCACGCCCGGCGGGAGCGTGACAGTGCGGTTACCAGCGATCGCAAGATGCGCACGTTCGGATTTGCACGAGCAGCCGAGCAGCGTGTGCGAGAACTGGATGTCGAGTCGGTTGAGTTGTTGGAAGCCTACTCGCGGGGCGTAAACGACTACATGACCAGGAATGCGGGCAGTCTGCCCGAGATGTTCGCGAAGACGGGGTTGAAGCCTGAACCGTGGACGCCGGCCGACTGCCTGCTTTCCTGGTGGCACCTGGCACAGTTTTTTGCCACCGATGGTACTCGCGATTTGCTGGCCTATCGCAATTTGACTCAACCCGCTCAGAACGGTGGCGGTCGTGCCGTGCCGCCGGGGCGTGGTGCCGCGGGGCGCGGGGCGCCGAGGGGAAGGCAGTTGCCTGTTCCGCCTTCCGGTCTGTCGGCGGTCCCGCCGGACGACTCAGCGGCCGTCGTGGGACGCGATGACGTGACCGACCAATGGGTGCAGCGCACGGAGCAGTTCCTCCAGGAGCACGGTTACGGCGACGAAGCGGCGGGGGGATCGGCCCCGGGAGAAACCGCGCCGAAGTTCAGCCATGCCTGGGTCGCCGGTGGAAAATACTCCGGCACCGGCGGGGCGGTGCTGGTCAGCATGCCGCAGACACCGGTGGCCAATCCGTCACTGCTCTACGAGTTTCACCTGTGCGGCAAGACGATCAACGCGCGGGCGCCGGCGTGGCCGGCTCGCCGATTATCCTGATCGGCTGGAATGCGCATGTGGCGTGGGGCATGACGGCGCTGGGTGCCGATCAAGCAGACTTGTTCCGCTTGAAGACCGATCAGCGGGAGCATCCGGGCCAATACGAGGTGGATGGCCAGTGGCGGGACATCCAGACGGTCCGCGAAGTAGTCCAAGTGAAAGGGGGCCGGCCTCAGGCGATTGAGATCGGCGTGACGCAATTCGGTCCGATCATCAACGAGTTCGCGTTCGCGCAACCGAACGATCCACTCGTGGCACTCAAGCGAATTCCGGTGTGCGACAGCCATTGCGATACCATTCAAGGTGCGCTCGCGATGATGCGTGCCGCGAGCGTCGCTCAGTTCATGGCCGGGCTCGCCGGTTGGCGGTTTCCGACCGCCAACGTCGTGTGCGGCGACAGCCAAGGGAACATCGGCTTTTCCACGGTGGGAGCATTGCCGCTGCGCAGCGCATTGGCCGTGGAAGCCGGGCGCGCGGCGGAGGATGGAACAAGCGACAAGTTCGACTGGCAAACGATCATTCCCCAGGAGCTCGTCCCCCACGTGGTCAATCCGCCGGAAGGGTACTTGCTGAGCGGCAATCATCGCCCCGTCGGATCGTTCTACCGCATTCCGTTGGGGATCAGTACCGGATCGATGGGAGACACGGTGCGTTCGTGGCGACTGCGGCAGTTGCTCGAACAGAAGGACTCGATGAGCCCGGTCGGACTACGTGAGATGTTCCGGGACGCGACGAATCCAGCTCGCCAGGCGATTGTGCGATTGGGTTTCCATCTGCGCGACGTGCTGCAGGTGGCACTGTTGCCGGAAACTCAGCAGGCCCTGAAGCGGTTGGAACCCTGGGAAGCCGCCGGATCCAAGTCGGATTTCAACGAACCCGGAGCGGCGTTGGCGATGCTGATCAATACGCAGTTTCGCTTCGTGAACACCGAACTGGCGTTTGTCTACGGTGGAGGAGACGCCGGTCTGGCACACTTTCTGAAGACCGTCTCGCGACGGCTCGATGAGAACCCGCAAGCGGAGATTTCGGATCAGGAACGGGAGTTCGTCGATCGCCTGTTGGCCGATGCTTGGGATGCAGCCGAGCGGCAGTACGGTCCCGACCCGGACCGCTGGAACGAGAAGGCTCAGCAGGAAGTGACCGAACGGATCCTGCCCTACTATGGCAGCTTGGACGGTTTTCCGAGCCTCGATCGCGATCTGGACCTGCGAGTCCCCGCCTTGAGGTGTGTGGATGGGGCGACCATATTCTCGCAGGCGGCTCAGGCCTACGTGCAGTGGGTGCCATTGGCCGCTGTCGACACGGCTCTCAGCCTGCTTCCGCCCGGACCGTGTGAAGATCCAGGGAGTGGGCTGCGGACCGTGAACATGGAGAGTTGGCAGCAGGGAGCATTACGCGCTGCGCCGCTCTCCCGCCAGGCCGTGGCGAACATTACAGCTCGGCAGGAAGTCTTGTTACCGCTGCAGTGAGGCGAGCGTAGCACGGCGACTCAGACGCGTTTCAGCAGTTCGAAATTGCAGATGCGGAGCAACGGCAGGCGCTTGTCGTCGACGGCCAGTTTCTGTTCGCGGTCGATCGACAGCAGCAGGTGGTTGCCGCGCAGGCTGAGGTCTTCGATACCGGCGGCCGCCAGCCGCCGTTTGGCGGCACGCACCACGCGCACGTACTCCTGCTGGCGTCAGACGGCCTTCGCGATAGGCCGCCAGGGCATCGATGCCCTTGTAGATCTCCTCGTCCTTGGCTGCCAGCGCATCGTCCGGCCCGTTCCAGTAACCCCAGATGGTCACGTACTCGTGTTGGCGGCTCAACAGATGGGTGTCCTTCGGGCGTCCGCAGTTCGGCGTGGCTTTCGTACCGGCTGTTGTCGACCAGGGACGACGAGACGGTCGAGCGGTGTCCGGTCATGTAGATGGCGCGCGGGTAGGTCGTTTCGATTCCCTTGCGAGACAGCTCCATGGCAATGGAGAACTCCTCGAAAGGACTGTTGTAGCCGTAGTCGAGAATGCGTTTCTCGCGCCGGACAAACGGATCGGCGTCGGGAATCTGGCCCACGCGCGAGACGCGCCAGACCAGGTGCACGTTGTCCTTGGTCACGGTCTCGAAGACCTCGCTGTGACGAGCTGATGCGGGTGCGCGGCGTGCGCCGCCACTTCTCGGGCAGGAAATAGTCGAACAGCATGGGGTCGCGTCCGACGACCCACAAGCGCTCCGCCCGTGCTCTCCACCTGGCCGTAGACGTAGTCGACGCCCATGATCCGGACCGGCGTCAGCCCCTCCGGGAACTGCCAGTGGGGTTCGAACCGGCGGGCCTGTCGGATCAGGTAGTCCTGACGTTTCTGCGCCCGCAGCTGTTCCTCGCGTTCGGGCGTCCGCTTCAACAACTCGAAATCGACCAGCCCATAGAGCGATCTTGCCGGTCGGATCCTTCATCAGGCCGTGTCGGGCGTCGGGACGGACGATGATGTGCTGCGGCTTGTTGTCGCTGACGGCGAACCCTTTGTCGATGCAGGTCGCTCGTTCGCCTGCTGGACCAATTCGGCCAGCTCCTCTTTGGTCAAGCAGCCCCTTGCGGCAGGCTTCCGCGGCGTCGATGCCTTTGAGCCATTCGTAGATCACGGCGTAATTGCGGTTCCAGTCGATGGCGATTTCTTCGTGACTGCGCTGAATCGCCTCCATCTTGTGCCGCCGCCGTCCCAACTGTTCGCCTTGCACGTACTTCCGCGGCACGTAGATGGCCAGCGGTCTTGTGGGTGTACAGCCGGCCCGGCGACTCGGCATGCGTGCCTCGCATCTCCAGCACCAGGCTGAACTCCATGAACGGGCTGTTGAATTCGGCCGTCGAGGCGTCGACGGCGCTGCGTTTCACCCGGGATGTCCTGTCCCATCCGGTTCCACTTGACCACGATTTCCTTGCTGCGGCCGTCGACCTTCTTCGTGGTGACGCGAAACAGCGCGCTGGTGCCGGGCAACCGCACGCTGTGGCGTTTCATCCAGGCATCGTCGGCCCAGTGGTTTTCGGGCATCAAGCACTTGGTGAATGGCAGGCCGTGTTCCGTGACGTACAGATCCGTGCCGTCCTCCACGCGCAGGTGCAGGTACTTCACGCCCAGCACCGTAATCAGCGGTCGCGGGGCGAAATGCAGGCCAATTTCCTCGATTTCGCTGATCGCTTCGTGCATGGTCACCCTCGCGATAACCGGATGTGACACGTCGATCGGCCAGCGGACGCGAGAATCAGCCGAGCCGCGCTTCTAACGCTCTCAGTTGCTCGGTCAGACGCGCTGCGGAACCTTGTCGCCGAATCGGGCCAAATACGCCTCGGCGTCGGCCACGTCCGCTCGGAATGCCTCGCAGTCGACTTCCATCAGCTCCTCGAAATCCTCGGCGGGAATATCCAGGCCGGTCAGGTCGAAATCGCTGCCTTCGGGCATGTAGCCGATCGGTGTCTCGCTTCGCCCCGACCTTGCCCTCGACTCGCTCGCACATCCACTTCAACACGCGGCTGTTCTCGCCGAAGCCCGGCCACAGCCAGCGGCCGTCGCGCGAGGTGCGGAACCAGTTGACGTAGAAGACGGCGGGCACCTTGTCACCCAGCTGGTCCCCCATGGCGAACCAGTGCGTCCAATAGTCGGCCATGTTGTAGCCGCAGAACGGCAACATGGCGAAGGGGTCGCGGCGCAACGCCTGGCCCACGTCCAGGGCGGCCGCCGTGGTTTCCGAAGCGGCCATCGCACCCATGAACACGCCATGATCGAAGTCAAACGATTGGGTTACCAGCGGAATGGTGCGCGTGCGGCGACCGCCGAATACGAAAATGTCGATCGGCACTCCCGCCGGATCCTCCCAGTCCGGGCAAATGACCGGACACTGCGCGGCCGGAGCTGTGAAGCGGGCGTTGGGATGCGCCGCCGTGTGTCGGCTTCTCCGAGGTCCACGGCTGGCCCTTCCAGTCGATGGCATGCTCGCACGGTTCGTCCATGCCCTCCCACCAGATGTCGTCGTCGTCGTCCAGTGCGCAGTTGGTGAAAATGCAGTTCCTGTCGAGCGTGCGCATGGCCATCGGATTCGATTTCAGGCTGGTCCCCGGCGCCACACCGAAGAAGCCGGCCTCCGGGTTGATGGCATAGAGCCGGCCGTCGTCACCGATTTTCATCCAGGCAATGTCGTCCCCAATGCACTCGCATGTCCACCCCGGGACCGTCGGTTGCAGCATCGCCAGATTTGTCTTGCCGCAAGCCGACGGAAAAGCGGCGGCGATGTGGAAACGGCGCCCCGCGGGATTCGTCAACCGGAGAATCAACATGTGTTCGGCCATCCAGCCCTCACGGCGGGCCATCGTCGACGCGATCCGCAACGCCAGGCACTTCTTGCCCAGCAGCGCGTTGCCACCGTAACCCGGAGCCGATAGGACCAGATCAGATTCTCCTCCGGGAAATGAGCAATGTACTTCTGGTCCATCGGAGCACACGGCCAGGGGACATCCTGCCTCGCCGTCGGCAAGCGGTGCCCCTACCGAGTGCAGGCAAGGAATGAACTCGCCGTCGTCACCCAACGCCTCCAGGACCTGCTCGCCAACTCGCGTCATGATGTGCATGTTCACCGTCACATAGGGCGAATCCGTGATCTCGATCGCCGATCTTGGAAATCGGCGAACCGATGGGCCCCATCGAGAAGGGGATCACGTACATCGTGCGCCCCTGCATGCACCCGCGGTAAAGCTCCGTCATCGTCTTCTTCAGCTTCGGCCGGATCGATCCAGTTATTGGTCGGGCCGGCGTCGTCCGGATTGGTCGAGGCGATGTAGGTGCGAGCTTCCGACGCGCGCCACGTCGCTCGGGTCGCTCCGGAACAAGTAGCTGTTGGGACGTTTCACCTCATTCAACTTGGTCGCCATCCCCATCTCGACCATCTGCTTCATGAGCCGGTCGTATTCTTCCGGTGACCCATCTGCCCACTCGACGTGCGTCCGGCTGACACAAGGCTTCGATCTCCGCCACCCAATCAAGCAGCTTCTTGTTAACCGTTTTCATCGCTCCCATTTCCTCGCTTGTATTCTCGATTCTCGATGGCCTTGTATGCGCTTCATGTCCCACAGCAATCCACGGCATGAAAAACGTAACCGCCCGCAGGCAAGGGTGTTGCCGCCAGCCCTGCACCCACTGACCGGCGAGACTCCTCCACATCCATATCCCCGCCACATCCCCGCTTTGGCGGCTTCTGGTCGCCGACGGTCCCTGCATCTCGCCTCTCCCAGGCGAGCGTGAAGCCGGCGATCACTCAACTTACAACTTATCCCATTACTGCAAAAATCCCCAATATGCTCCCCGAGCCCCGTTCGTGGCCTGCCGCGGTCTGGTGATGATGGGGGCAAGCGAGTGTTGCGGTTTCCAAGCGACGTCAGTTGTTGTGGACGTAAGTTGTTGTCAGAGAAGGGGATTCGCAGCGGCAGAGGCAGTCCGCGCTGGACTGGAAGGACCGCCGCTGCTGACCGCAAGTGCCGAGTCTGGCCAGCCATCCCGGTCCCCAATCTAGGGATCTTCCGCTCAATGTCAATTGCCCCAGGGGAAACGGGACCTGCCCCGAGCCGGTGATTCGTGGCTGCGCTCCCCAGATCGCCGGGGAGAAGTCGCGTCAGCCCCCCGTCGTGCTCGACTTAGTGCCATGCTGCATGGAGAGAATCTGCCGGCGGATCATGACTGTGGAATTGCCGGCAGCGGAGGTTTTGGATTTCGAGTCTTGGATTTCGAATTTGTTTCGGTTTTCGATCCTTGGGATTTCGGATTTCCTGTTTGGTTGCGGCCATCGGTCGCGTTAAGGACTAGGGGCTGTTTGTCTTCGGTGTGTTGGGCCGCACGGGCGACATGAGCAGTTCGACGGCTTCGACGAGCCAGCCGCTGTGCCAGTCATGATTCCGCGGCGGGCCATCGCGATAGGTGTGGCGAATTCCCAAGTGGTTCATCAGCCCTTCCGCTTGTTCATGGTGGTCACGGAAGTTGCCGAAGCCGAGATGGATCAGCCGCGCATGCTCCTTCCACTCGGCCTTCGCTTCCCGCAACAGGCGCGAGATTTGATACTGTTCAAAGTTGGCTTGCGATCCGAAAATTGGCTGCATGCCATACTTGTCTGGACGTTGCATCATGAGCGGTGCATCCCAGGCCGCTGCCTGCGAAAACACCTCGGGATGTCTGAGCAGGAGGCTGAAGGCGCCCCAGCCCGATTTGCTGAACCCGACGAGTAAACGGCCGGCCGGCTCTCGCTTGGCCGGATAGTGCTCGTCGATCCAGGGAATGACGCTGCGCATCATGTACGTCTCCTGCCGGATTCGTGGGTCGGTGGGATGGTCCGCGTACCACGGCAATTGCGAAAAGGTGGGGGCCACGCAAATCAGCTGGAAGCGATTGGGGATATTGGCGTCCAGGCATTCCCGCAGTCCATCCCCGTAGCGGTCTTCGTCATTCGCTTCGACGGGCAGCACATACAAGCAGCGGTACCGTTGGCCTGGCCGCAAATCATCCGGCAGGAGCACGCGGATTTTCGTTTCGCCGTCCTGGTAGGGCGACGAGATCAGGTTCACTTGAACTCCTTTCTCACCTTGGTCGCTCGCACTGGTCTGTTCCGCCCGCACGGCCGTCGTGACCAGCAGCCCCACGAAGCAGAGGGCGCCGAGTCGCCCCGGTGAGTCGAATAGGTCGCCTGCGTACATGGCAATGCTCCAAGGCACGTCCGCCCAGCTCACTTTGGAGCGTCGATTGCGATGCGGGGGATCATCTGAACCAAGAACATCGATGACATCGGTTGGAAACGAATCCGCGTGGGAAGCCAACGCCGAACATTTTCGTACGGATGGGTCCGCCTTAGGTTCACATGGGCACCCTGATCATTAACTACTGTTTACCGAAAGCCTCCACGAACATGACGATGGCTCGCACGTCGTGATAGTTCCCCTTCCAGTGGTTCTTCTTCGAGTCCCAGCGAGGTTGGCCGTCGGCCGACACGGAAGCGATCCAGATCCCATCACGGGGATCGATCATACTCCGCCGCAGGAAGCCGAGCAGTAATTCGGCCGCGGCCACGTCCTGTTCGCGACGTTGGTGTCGCAGGCTGACTGCGAGTGCGGCCAACAATTCCGCCTGCGTCCACCAGACCTTCTCGCGATCCACGGCGGGCTGGTCTTCAAATCCCTTGTTGTACATGCCACCCGCTGAGTGATCGAACCCGTATTGCAGCGCGTGATCGAGATGAGCGTAAAAATGGTCCCAAGATAATGGTTCCTCCAGAGCTTGTTGGGCTCGGAGCATGAGCCAGGCGAATTCGACATTGTGCCCGTACGACAGCCCCTCACTGGCTTTGTCCGTGACTCGTGTCCAATCCGGATGGCAATGAAACGCACTTCGCGCGGGATTCAGCGGATAAAAATGACTGCGGTTGATCCGCAGCGATTCCCGCAACGCGTCGCGCACGCGGGTATCTCGCGTTTCCAGATACAGTTCGGTAAACGCTTCCATCAGGTGCAGGTGAGCATTGGCGCTCTTGCAGCCGGGGACCTCCACCGAGACATCGTCCTGCGGCTTCATCACCGCCGTCCAATCAGGGGCGAAATGCTCGAACCACCCTCCGTGCTGACGGTCGTGCGCCTTCTGCTGCAGAATCAAGAACTGCTCCAACGCTCTGTCCAGTGATTGCTGGTCGTGGCTCGCTCGATAATATTCCACCAGTGCGTAGATGACGAACGCCTGACCGTAGATCATCTTGTATTGATTCGTCGCGTGTCCCTCATCATCCGTCATCCAGTAGTAACCGCCATGCTCGCGATCCAGAAAATGCGCCGTCAAAAACTCATATCCTTGCCTGGCGGCTGCCAGGTAATCACGCGGCGGCAAATCCAGGCCGTGGATGTGTGCATGCGAAAACCCCCAGATCATCCGCGTTTGGGTGACCAGTTGTTTGGAGCCCGGCTCCAGTGTGTAGCCGCCATGGACACGATCGACACTGGTGTCGTACCAGAACGGCATCACCTGGTTGCGCAGCTGTTGATCCAGTTGTCGCGCCGCTTCAGCCAGCGCCGGTTTGACCTGCGGCGGTGCGGCCCATACCGCATCGGCGAGCGCGACTGCCAGAGAGAAACCAGCGACAAACGGAAGACACCTGTTGGTCATCGTTGTGGATTCGTTGGTGCAGAGATTGCCAAGCGTCATGGTTAGTTCCCTGTTATTCGTCGCGAGAGGCTTGAGACTTGCCGGGTCGATTCAGACCACCGCCGCGTCCCCCCCTCTCTCCTCTCCCGACTCCCCACTCCTCAGGCCACCAGCCTTTCGGCCTGTTTACCGGCCGATCGGTTGGTCTGGGCAGGTGCATCCCGACATTGTATGCTTCCGGTGGCTGGAGTACTGCCACGGTGCGCGGGGGACGTCAATGCCTGGGGGGGTGGTCACCACCTTGCCTGGACCTGTCGTGCAAGCTGGGCGGTTCGCGTTGGCGGGGCAGAATCTAGGGTCGAGACGAGGCGAATTTTGAGAAATTCTGCCTCGGCAGCGAAACCTACCTGCCCGCTGCGGTGTCTTAATTGGTGTCCCTCGTGTTGCACGGGGGCCCTTCCGCGGCCTTGGAGAGCAGGTGCAAGATCTTCTACGGTCGCGGAAACAGTATTATCCCACCGAGGCGAGAAATGGATGTCGCGCTCGGGGGCCGCGCGGGATGCGCCGCAACCAAGGTTCACAGAGGACTCCTACCCGAACCTGTTGCTCAACGTAAGTCCATGGAGCGGGACGAGATAACTAAGCATGTGCACGCTGGAGTTGATGGGCTGACGCCCCCTTCTGCGTTCTCCATGCCAAGAATCTTCGGCCGGTCGCGAATAGACGCTGCGGCAGAGGCGCCGCGGAAGAACCAAGAGAACGGCTGTGGCTATGATAAACAATTACGAGAACAACCTGACGCTTCCGCCCCTCAATGTCCTCGTCGCCGAGGATGGGCTCACCAACCGAGTACTTGCCCAGGGTCTGCTGACGAGCGATGGTCACCAGGTCACGTTGGCCGAGAACGGGGCGCGGGCGGTATCTCATGTGTTCGACTCGCCTTACGATCTGGTATTGATGGACGTCGATATGCCGGTCATGGATGGCTTGGCGGCCACCCGGACCATTCGTCGGCGAGAAGCGTCATTGGGCCGCCGAACTCCGGTTATTGCCTTGACATCCAATACGAACCGTGACGAGTGTCTGGCAGCCGGCATGGATGCGTTCCTCACCAAGCCGCTCGATTTGCAGGCCTTTCGCCGCGTTGTTACGGCGCTGTTGGGAGATCGAGCTGCGTGACGCCGCGGGCATGGTGGCGAGTGACGCCGACCGGAGCGGCGGCAGCGACGCAATGCAGCTGGCACCAGTGCTCGCAGGCCGATTACCTGGGCCTCTCGCAGCGACCCGCACTCTGAGAGACTGTGGCGCCAAGTTAAGGACGAGTTGTTTCCCAGTGCGGCATTTGTGGGGGGCGAGAATGCGGGCCACGCGACGGCCGGTAGTGGCTTGGCAAACCAGGCAAGTTGCCGTTTCGCTATGAGAGAATCTCACTTGACTCCCGAACCGGCGATCTGCTAAAGAATGCCACTTTTCCTGGTCTGGGGAGTGATTCCACCGAGGTTTCGACGTGCCCCGATGTCATGCAGCATTGCTGTTCCTTGCCCTGTTGCCTTGCGCACATGCTGCCGCGCAAGGAGCTCTGACGGTCCAGCCACTCGACACGCCGCCACCGATGATCAGCGAGCTGCTGCCGTCCCCAGCGGATGTGACCGACGTTCCGCCCTTGCCACCGGTCTCGACGGGTGACAGTCCCGACGTCGCAGAGCCAGCGTGTCAGACGTCTCATCATTTGACGCTCGGTGAATTCTGGGGATATCGCATCAGCGAGACTTGGACGAGTTGGATCGTGGGCAACGGCGACCAGTATGGCGATGTTTCCTTCGGCGTCAGTCCGTATGTTGGCGCCGGCGTGAAATCAGGGTTTCGTCCTGGCCTGGGAGTCCACTTTCTAGCGGGTCCCGACCGGACGGATATGCCCCCGGTGCTGCTCGATTTCAGTCTTGCCTATCAGAAACGCGACGTCATAGGCGACCTTGCCTACGATGTGGCATGCAGTGTGATTGCAGCCAGCGACTTCGAAGGGAGCAGCCACGACGGCGTTCGCTTCCCCGCTCATGCCGTCGGATATCTCGCGTTCACGGAGACGGTCGAGCTGGTTTTCGGAGCCGACTTTCTGGACCGTGAAGACATTCGAGTGCTACCGGTCGGCGGCGTGCTGTGGCGGCCGGACGCGGCCGTGCGAATTGAGTTGGTGTTTCCGTCTCCGCGTATCGACATTCAGCTCACGGATACCCAGCGGCTATATCTTCGGGGCGGATTAGGGGGCGGGACCTGGGCCGTGGAACGGGACAGCGAATTGGATGATCTGGCGACCTACTATGATCTGCAGGTGGCGATTGGATTGGGGACGTTTCCCTGTCAAGGCTCCTGGTCGTCCCTCGAAATCGCTTACCTCTTCGATCGCAAACTGCAGTACACATCCGGTCCTGGCGACTATCACCCCGACGCCACCGTCATGATCCGCTCGGTCACGAAGTACTGAGTGAAGCCCCGTTCGTTGAGCACGTGCGGTGCGGCGGGAAGCCGTTTTCCCCTCCTTCTCCCCTCCATTGCGGCGTTCTGGCGCGCATCGCCGCGCCGGTCTCGGTATTTGCGGGGCTACGCGTGACATCGACGGTCTGACTATAATGGAGCCTGGTCGCGCCGTGGCCTGCTCGCTTGCTTTCCCGACCTGGATCCTCCACCGACACGAGTGAGGCCGGCGGCCCCATGCCTGGGCGCTCGGATTTCACGAGTGGCCCAACTGCCCTGTGAAGTTACTTCCTGACGTTTTTTTGCCATGTTCCCACAGGAGAGACGCTAGAGATGAAGAGACGTTTTGTTACGGCGATCGCCGCAGTTGCTTTGCTGATTGGTGTTCTGGGGAGCCGCGTGCTGGCTGAAGAGTACTTGAGCGGGATTGAATGGGCCAAGCCGGCGGTAATTGATCCGGGCCCCCCGGGAGGTCCTCCTTCCGATGCGATCGTCCTATTTGACGGCAAGGATATGTCTCACTGGAACAATGCCGACAAGTGGGAGGTCAAGGATGGATACGTGATATCTGGTGAAGGAGAGGTTCGGAGCAAGGAAGAATTCGGCGATTGCCAACTGCACATCGAGTGGGCGGCGAACGAGAATGTCTCGGGGTCCGGCCAGGGACGCAGCAACAGCGGTGTCTTTTTGATGGGTATCTACGAAGTGCAAGTGCTCGATTCGTATGACAACGAGACGTACCACGACGGGCAGTGCGCGGCGATCTACAAGCAGCATCCGCCGCTGGTCAATGCCTGCCGCAAACCGGGTGAGTGGCAGACCTATGACATCATCTGGAAAGCCCCTCGCTTCGAGGGCGATAAGTTGGTGAGTCCGGCGTTCATCACGGTGCTGCAAAACGGAGTGGTGGTGCAGAGCCACTTCCAGTTGGAAGGAGACACCCCCTATCATCGCCCACCGGCCTATCAACCACATCCCGACAAGGGCCCTATCGCTCTGCAATACCATGGCAATTCCGTTCGCTTCCGCAACATCTGGGTCCGCGAAGTGAAGGAATTGGACCAGAAACGCGTACATGAGCCGAAGATCGTAACGCAATGAAGTTAACACACGGCCGGTGTGTTTAATCCCCAAAAGAACGCCTCTCTCGAGAGGTAAGCACGCAGGTGGTGGAGTGGGGGAGTAATGGGGAAGGTGGGACAACCTCGCAGCCAACGAACCAGGGCGCTGAATTACCGACTGGATCCGCGGACCGACGGCTCCACACTCCATTGCTCCCACGCTCCACCGCTCCATGTTCACGTCGTTGGCGGCGGAGTCTGGCCGCAGCCTGCGAGAAATTCATAAGGAACGCGTCGTGCTGTGTGAGCCCATTTCCTCGTTGGCTATTGCCGGAGCATGGGGGTATATCGGGCGCAAATTCGTCGAAGCCGCACAGGAGTTAGGGCTCGACATCCGCGTCTTCGATCCCGGGCCTCCACCACTCGATCTGGATCTGCACGGCGTTAGACGTTTTGACAGCGAGCAGCAGTTTTTTCAGCAACAGGCTGATTTGTTCTACCTGGCTTTGCATCCTGAGCAACGCACGACCGGTATGCGGATACTGCTGCAACGCAGCCAGCACGAGTCGCTCTTCGTGCTGTGTGAGAAACCGATGGCCGCCCCGCAGGCGCCTGAACAATGTCGCCAAATTGTGGATGCCGTGGCGGGTACCGAAGCCGTCTGGCTGTACGATTTTCCCGAACTGTTCGACCCGATTACCAAGCGGATCCTGGATTTCTTCGCCTGTTATGACGATGTGCAGATCAGTTCCATCACCATGCAAAGATCGAAAGACCGCGAAGACCCCGCGATCGCTCGCAATGCGAAACGCATGGTACACATCCAGTACCAGGAGTCCATTCACTGCCTGGCGTTCGCCCTCTACATCCTGGCACACGTGAGCGGCGGCCTGGAGCGGGCATTGGCGGACGGGTTGATGTTGAAAGCCAGCGCCGAGCCCTACCTGCCCCCTAACCCCGCGGCCTACAACCATATCGTTGACGGAAAATGCGAATACCATCTGACGATTGGCGACGTGCAGATTGCCGGACGAACAGATTTCAAACGCGGGGCACCCTGGGGAAAACGGCGAGGAATCCGCGGGAAAGTCGACGGACGTCCCTTCAAGATTGTGGTCGATTTCCTGGAAGGTAAAAAGCTGCTGTTTATCGACGACAAGCCGCATGATGCCGTGATTCACACGAACTCGTATGCCGAGGTCATCAAGGGCGTAAGTCGTCTGCGTCAACAGGCGACCCGCAGCGAAATCCTCACAGGGATCTACCCCCATCCCGCCTTTGCACGACTCGCCTATCAACTCTCCAGTGCGCTCTGGAGGAGCAGTTGGGAAAAGAAGTGGATCATCCTGGAGTCGCAGCAAGAGTTGCTCGATTTCGATGCCCGGTTCGCCGAGGCACTGCCGCTTTTTGGCGCTTATGGCAGGCTGGAGGTCTGAGGCCCGCCGTTTGTGGGCGGCGCGGCCAACTGAGTCGCACGCGCACATGACAGAAACTTGAGCCAGCGGAAGACGGAGAACGGAGAACGGAAAAAGGGAGAACGGAACATCCAATAGCATGCCCAGTGGCGAGAAGCTGTGTGCGGCTCGTGACTGTGGTTTTGCCGGCCGCGGAGGTCTTCTTTTTTTTGGTTTGTTGGGCTTTGGATTTCGAATTTGTTTGGAATTTCGATATGGGGATTTCGAATTTCCTGTTTGGTTGCAGCCGCCGATCGCGTTAGCAGAGCAAGCGAGCGCCGTCGCCGGACTGGCAGAGCAGCGTCCAGGCATGATCGGCATGCGCTGGGTGTTTCTCGGTATACGCGTCGCGTATGAAAGCGGCGGTTTCCTTCGCCATCTCGGCTGCTACCAGCGCCAGGCAACATCCGCGGAAGCCTGCACCGCTGAATCGAGCCCCGTAGACTCCCGGGGCTTCCACGAGCGCGCGAAACAGATCCACCAGCGGCGGCGAGCCACACTCGTAGTTGGTGATCGAGCTCTCACCCGATTGCGTGATCAGTCGGCCGAATTCCCGCAGATCTCCCCGACGCCAAGCCTCTTCGCCCTGCCGCACACGCTGCATCTCCGCGAAGAAGTGAGCAGCTCGGCGTGCCGGCCCTCCAGAGAGACGTCCGCGAAACCGCTCGTACTCCTCGCCGCTCACATGCCCCAACACGCAGCGCTGGTTGGATCGGCCGACCGCCCCGAGCAAGATGCTGGCGGCCTGGGCACACTCGGACACTCGCAGGTTGTAATCTGTCCCACTGAGCGACTTGCGAATACCGGAGAAAGCTATAAGGATTTGGTATGCGGGCAATGCTGCCGCCTGGGGTATCCACTCGTGCCTGACACTGGCACAGTCGATCACCGTCAGACATTGTGGGCGCGAGAGCAGAATGGCCGATTGATCGAGAATGCCGATCTGCAGGCCCAAGTATTGGTTTTCGATCTGTTGTACGAAGCCGATGTTCTCCTCGGGCGAGACGGACAGTTGATTCACATGCTGCAGTGCCAGCAGGTAGGCGATGCCCACGGCGGCCGAAGAGCTGAGTCCACCTTCGGCCACGCGGCCGGCAGTCAGCCCGACCAGTCCCTTGTGCAGCGTATATCTTTGTTGTAGCGCCAGGATGGCGCCCTGCGCGTAGTTTCCCCAGTCTCCCTCACGCCTGGCGGGCACCTGCTCGAAAGCGACACGCACTTCCCCCGGAAAACTCAGGCTCTGTAATCGCACCTCGCGACCGTCGGTAGGGGCGAAGGCCAGCCAGATGCCGCAGTCCAGCGCCATCGCGGTCACACGGCCAAGTTGGTGGTCGATATGGGCTCCCAGCGGACAAACTCGATACGGTGCAAACACCACGACAATCCGCTCGCGACGGACGCCATATCGCTGAACGACCTGGTGGCGGAGGTGCTCGATGAATGCCACATCTGTCATGTCCATGTCGCTCACCCACAATTGACTCACCACGTGGAAAGCAGAATTGGCTTCCCCATGTCCAGGCAGTCATGTCGGCCTGTCAGTCCGTATCGCGCAGGGAGTCGGTGTGGCGTTGGTGAGGCGTGTCGGATGGTCCGCTGATCGTTAATGGATATCTTGCATCGACGCCGGTGGCAACGCGACTCGGTAACGCATCCATAGCCCCCGCCCCACCTCGCGACGCATTGGCTTCGATGAAATTGGACGAGTGTGTGCTGGGACCGGTCCGCATTGTAACCGAGAACCTGGCAATCTTGCCATGACCGTCGATCGTTATGTGAGCGAACGCTTGTTGCACCTCGCAACGTCGAAGGTACCAAACAAGACAAGGCCGTGGTTCCGCATTCTCTTGGCAAAGAACATGAGTCGAGCCCTCAATTTCGCTCAATGGATACCAGCCAGCATCGCCAGCGGGTAGAATGGCCGGTAGTTCCGCCCGCTGACCCGTGGAGAGAACGACGATGAAGACTGCACTGCCCATGATGCGGTTCGACAGGCGATGTTTCTTGCGCACGACGACCGCTGCCACAGCGGCCTGCGTTGCGGGCCGGGGTCTCTTCGCCGCTGAAGGTCCACCGGTCTCCGATGCGACCTACGTCCGAGCCGACACCGACTGGCTGGCCAAGTGCCGGTTCGGCATCGGCGTCCATTGGACCGCCCAGACCGTTCCCCGCAACGGCGCACCGCAGCCGTTCCGGAAGGCGGTCGCTGACTTCGACCTGGAGCGGTTCATTGCCGCAGTCGAACATGCCGGGGCCGACTACGTGCTGTTCACGGCGGCTCACGCCCGGCAAATGCTGCCCGCCCCGCATCCCGTCCTCGACAGGATCCTGTCGGGCCGGACCTGTGAGCGTGACCTGATCCGGGAACTGGCCGACGCCCTGGCCCGAAGGCAGAAGCACCTGCTGGTCTACTACAACCATTCCTGCAACACGAAGGACGATCCATCGTGGGAGCAGGCCGTTGGATACCACGCAGCAGAGAAGGATCGTTTTGCCAACAATCTCACGGAGATCGTGTCGTGGATGGGTGACCGCTACGGAGACAAGATCAGGGCGTGGTGGTTCGACAGCCCCTACTCCCTCGATGCCCGTGGCCCGCACAACAGCGTAACCACCGACATGGCGGGCTATCAGTTTCCCTGGGAGCGGTTCACAGTGGCCGCCAAGATCGGACATCCGGCTCGACTCGTGACCTACAATGCCGGTGTCAACGAGACCTTCCTGTACACAACGCACCAGGACTACTGGGCCGGGGAATTGGTCAACCTCGATACCCCCGCCAAGGCCCGCTACCTGGACAACGGGCTCCAATGGTTCGGCTGGACGTGCCTGGAGGACCGGGCTTGGGTCCATACCAGACTCGACACGCCGATTCGGCCACCGCTGTACAGCGACGAGCAGGTGCTCGGCTACGTCCGTATCTGCAACGAACACATGGCTCCGATGACTTTCAACGTGGGGATCTACCAGGACGGGACGATGGCCGAAGCATCGGTCGAGCAGTTACACCGACTCGACCGGGCCTTGCGCTCCTGACGTTCCCGCAACCGATCGGGGGAATCGCCATCCGTACTACCACTTCCCCCGCGGTCTGCGCGACCGCAGCTACGGTCCGCATCGTCGCGGCCGCGCTGCCGGAAGCGACGCGATTGCCGTTGAGGACTCCCGAGTGACCGTGACGGCAGTCAAGTCCCACTCAGACTTGGTCGAGAAGCGATTCCCGCGCATTTGAGGGAAGGGACGCGCGAGGTTCAGCGTTGCGGCCAATGGGCCACGAAGGAACCGTCTTCCCCGAAGGTGAGGTGCCGCGGCGACGATTGCTCCTCAATCGAGAGCGAACGGGCTCGAGACACCGCCCGTTTCCGGATCGCCGTCCCGACGAATGATGATTCGATATTGCGGCCCGTGGTGGCCGGCGAGATCCACGCTTGCCGAGCTGGTGTTGGCGGGGATGGCGGTCGTCAAGACTGCCGCGTCGTGCCATAAGGCAGTACCTTCCCTGTGCTGCAGATACAACGAAACCGTTGTCTCAGGAATTCGCTCCCAGGCGCCGGCGAGTTGCCACGTGACCACGGCTCCAGAATCGGCGCGCAGCACCTTGACCTGCTCGACGAAACACAGATTCCTGACTTGGATTGCGTGGCTGGGCGATCGCCACAAGGCGCATTTCTCGAAACGTCCTTGCAGGTTATACCGTTGGTCGCCACCACAGTTGTTGTCGATGGCCAACCGTTCGTCAAACTCGAATTCACGATAGAGAGGGAGCACCAGTTCCGAGCCGATGTTGAAGACCATTCTCCTGGGTTCCCGGTGTCCGGAGGCACAGCGGGTCATGTACCGCCACTGCGGCTGAAGTGGCGGAGGGAGGTCATAGTCGTTGTCTGCCGGTTTGGACGGAGTGGCGTCGAAACAGATCCAGCCGTAGTGGCTGCCAAGCCAGACCTGTGTATAGCGATGACCGTTCGTGCAGATGGCCGTCTCGTCGGGATCGAGCAGTCCGTTGCCGTTGCCGTCCCACGTGCCGGCTGCCTGCTGCGTTCCCGTACCCAGCCAGCGGGCAGGAATCCCCAAGTGCCTCAGGGCCCCGGCCACCATGACGCTCGTTCCTGAGCAAGCGATGATCTGAGTCTTGTCGTAAGGCCGGGCCGACAGTTCAATTTTCAGGTTGGCTGGATTCGCGTCGAAGTGGGCGCGTTCATAGTCGACAGTGGCCGGTTTGCGGTCGGCAAGACTCGGATAGTAGTAGTTGTCCTGGATATACTCCACGACATTTCGGGCAGCCCAATAGGCGTTCTCCATATCGGGCTCGACGGCATACTTCCGCCGAATGTGAGCGCCAACTCGCTGGACAAAGGACTCGTAAGTGGCTCGGTCGCTCAGATTGTAGAGCGTCGAATCATCGGCCAGGTAGCAGGTCCCCGTCAGAGCCTGCTCATCTCGATCGACACGGTGAGGGTAGACATACTTTTTGTAAGGGTTCGTCCACAGATCGATTTCGTAGCGGGAGGAATGGCTGGCCGCAGTCGGTGCATCGTACGTGACACAATGCAGGATCTGCCGGCTGGTCGAGTCGCCGGCCGGATCGAGGGCCACCTGTTGAATCGTGGCGTACGAGGTATGGGAAAGATCCTGGATCTGCTCGGTCTCGAGCCATATGCCTTGATTGGGCATCACCTGACTGTCGTAGGGGCGGGAGTAGTAATGGTACACGGCTCCAGGGTCGTCCTCGCTCACTTCCGGTGCTGTGTCAATGGTCATGATCAGACGACGGGGGACTCGCGGACCTGTGTACGGCTGATCGAGATTCCTGGTGACGTTTACACGATGAACTCGATCGGAGCCTGGGACATCTTCGGTAACCCACAAGGCTCCTTGTCCGAAACAGATTCCCCAGCATGTGGTACCGCCCGGAACCGACCGGGGGCGGTCAAAGAAGAGCAGGCCACGACCTGTCCGCAGCTCGGCGCAGTAGATGTATTCGTCCCCCACGGTTGCCCAGAGATAGCCGTTGCCGTCGAGTTGCATTGTCGTCAGGCCGCGGGCGGGAGCCGTCCCGGCATCGGGCAAATGTTCGGCACAGGCCGGTTGCTCGCTCATGGCACCATGCCAGTTGATGCGTATGATCCCGCGCTGCACCCGTCGATTCTGGTCCGTATGGCCGGACGCGTCGTAGCTGACGAGCAAGTCGCCGCCGTCGCAAGCCACGTCCAGTCCCTCGCGGTCACCGATCCGGAACGAGGACAGGGAAAGGTCGACGCTGGTGGCCGTGCCGTTCTCGATCACGTACCGCCAGAGCCGAGTTCCGGAGGCGGCAGCGTCGAGAAAATAGAGCACCGACTGATCTGCTTCCACGGCGCATGCCAGGCCGCGCGGACTGGCGAAGGGATCGGCGTCCGGGGCCGTGCGGAGGTCGAATGTGCGGGTTGGCTGGAGCGAATCGTCTGGACTCAATACGTACTCGAATACCCTGCCCGATTGATCCAGTGCAAACAGCCGCGGCGCGTGGCCACTGGATTCGTCCCAGGCGACACCACGGATCGCCGTGTTCTCCGGTGCCAGCGCGTAGACGTGTTCGCACTCGCCCACGATCGGATGTGCCGATTCCGGTGGACCGAAGGTTGTCACGATGACAGTAGCCAGGGCGAATGCAAAGGAAGCGGGCAGCATCGGCGATAATCCCCTTCAGTTCCTCCAGCGGGCCAGGACTCCGCACGGACAACCGGCCGAGTCGCGGCCGGTCACTGCTTCGCCTCTTCGGTTGCCGCCTGTTCGAACCAATCGTCGAGATTGTCAAACGGCAGTCTGCGCAGCGAGAGTACGTCGGCGGTCAGGTTATAGCGAAGACGACCTGTTTCTGGATGAGCCGACGAGGGATTGGCTCCGACACAGGTCAAACGAAGCGTATGTTCTCCTGGCTGGAAACAAAACAACCCGATCTTGCGTTCCCGCCGCTGGCCATATATGTAGTCTTCATGTTCGTCACGTCGGAAAACATTGAAGAAATCGAGTGTCTTGTTGATATCCGCGGGCGACATCTGATTGACGAGACTCACACGATACCCGCCCGCGATCTGTGACTCGCCCACTTCGTGAATCTCCTGGCCGTCGATCGTAACCTTCCAGATCCCGTTGTCCTCCCGCAGAAGCTGGAACAGCGACATGGAGTACCTTCCTGACTCCACGATCTGGAAGGGGATTTCGATCCACGCGCCAACCGTCTCGTTCTTCGCGCGAAACCACTGCTTGGTGTAGGTCGCCCGATTGTACGGGTTGATTTCCAGTTCGACGTCCTCGCAATGGCGGATCGAATCGACAACCTGCGGCAGATGGAGCACGATTTCCGGATTCACGCGGTCCCGGTACGGCGGAAACTCGCACCACGGCTGAGCGATCGTGTCCTGGTACCAGTAGGACACGGACGACCAGAAGTCGGGCCGCGAGGCCGACGAGGAGACTACCACGCCCTGCGAGTTCATCAGAAAACCACGACGTTCGATCTGGAATGTGAGCGACTTGCGAAAGATGATCGGATCGGCAATGTGCCAGCGGTAGGCGGTCACGCGCGCGTCGGGGCGCGAGGTTCGAAGACCGTGCAACCGGTGTACAGGCTGCTGTGAACGCGCATGTTCCACGCTTCGTTGAAGTAGTCCTCCGTGCCGGTTCCCTGCAATGATGGTGTCGTTTCGCCATCGATCCAGAACATGTCGTCGCCTTCGCCGAACCAGTGGCCTACGCCGTTCTGGGACGACAGGACCGTGCCGACATAGTGGCCATATCCCTGACCCCTGAAAACCGTGTACGGCTCTCCTATCTGGGGTGGATACTCCTGATGGTACCGCGAGTGGAAATACATCGTCGGTTCCGGCGACTCGTCCAATCGTACCCAATCGACCTGGTAGTAGCACGAAGCGGGCGTCTTGTCTGATTCGTTCGTTAAGGTGATCCTGGCGTGATTTGTGAAGGGCATTTGCCAGTAGCAGTTGTAGCCTCGGCCATAGGAACTCACTTTCACCGGCAGCGAATCGACGTTGGCCTGCATGCCGTTGCCGACGGCGAAGAAGTCGCCGATCGGAACTTCGACGGATGGGTGATCGGAGTGATCCCAGTACATTCGCAAGACCATTGCCCGGGGATGTCGGATGTCCAGGGAATTAGGGGTGAGCCAGATGTGGGTAATCTTGCCAGGACCCTGCAAGGCGGCAATCGTCTTCGACTCGCCGATCGCGAAGGAGTCCGAATCATCATTGTCCATCGAGTTGCCGCTGGTGACTCGCATCGACCGCCCCGCCTGCGGGTGCATGATCGCTTCGAGTGTCTGGGCGTCCGCCTGGCCCGACAGGATCTTCAGTGTCAGAATCGTGAGGCAGAAGGCCTTTGACAGGTTCATGGTGTCTCTCTCTCTCTCGCATAAGAGGCCCACTGTCCGCCGGTTCCAAGCCGCTTCATGCACTGCAGCAACGCGTCAACGACCGGTGAAATCAGCAGGCCAACGGACGCACCAGGCTGCTCTTATTGACGTTCCCACAGCCTCGGGCGTGAACCGCGCGAACGGCGTTCGACGACCGGAACGTCGGTCAGCTTTTGTGGAAGACTCGAAACGTAACCGGGAATGCCGCCGGCGATATCCCCTACTTCAATCATGAATGCATCTGGAATCTTGCCGTCCAGGACTGCCTCGTAGTAGTCGCCCTGCTTGTACATCAGCAGGTGGTACCACATCAGATCGCGCCAGGCGTCGTCGTCGCTGTAAACATACCACGTCTGCACTACCTGAACTTTGGCCTGGCTGGCGATTTTCGCTCGAAAAATACTTTTGCCGTCCTGTCGCTGGTGACTCACCTCGCGGATTTCCGAGAGCGGACGTCCGTCGAACACGTGAGCTACCCACATCAGAACATCCATGTACTGGATTTCGCTGAAGTTCGAGTGGCAGTAGTTGGGAATCATCTCGACCGTCATCGGCCGCTCGAGACGCTGCTGCAGAATGTTGACGTTGAACATCTTGTAGCCGTCTTCGTTCGTCGCTCCCAGATAGAAGACCGGCACGGCGACCTCGTCCTGAAAGAATGCGTGGTGAAACGTCAGGTGCGATTCGACGCGGTCCGTGGAATAGACGCCTTCATTGCCCATGATCACCACCGAAGCGACGCGCGAGTCGAAGGCGGCCGCTACCGTGGCACTGCGGCCGCGTTTGGAGTGACCGCCGATAACGGCGCGCAGGGAGTCCGACTGCAGAAAATCCTGGAAGACATTCATTGCCTGGACGTAAACTACCGCCAGCTGGCAGTTCATGTTGTAGTAGTTCTCGCCCGTCTGCTGCCGCAGCGTGTTCAGAATGCCGATGTCGTGTTCGATCGCCGACCCATCCGCGTACTCACCCGGATTCGACAGGATCATCGTTGGATACCCGGTGCGCGCCGCGATCGGCTCGCCGTACTTGTCGACGTGCACCGGAAAGTAGTTGTACGGGGGCGAGCCAATAATGACGACTTTGCCGCGGCGATCCGGCGTGAGGTTCCGCGAATTGTCCTCGGGCAGCAGAATGATGCATTGATGCCCCCACTTCTTTCCACCCAGTTGCTGACTCCAGAAATGCGCCGTCACTTTGCGAAGCTTCTGTCTGGGATCCGTATCGCTGACCACAACTTCGTCAGACTCGATCGTGAACTGCGGCGGCACCACGTGCTGCTTGACGATAGGCCAGATCGCCCGTGGCTTGGGGACATCCTTTGAGGCCGTGGCGAAGTCGAAAGAGTTATCCACCGGCTCGTCAGCACCGGCAAGTGTGCTCAGAAGAAGCGCACACGAAACGACATGCCACAGAATCCTCATCGCAGCCTCGCGCTGGTTGTCTGGGAGAACAAGAAGCGTCAAATCGGGATCGGCTGCTATTCTAGCACCGCATGACCGGCAAAACCACGGCGTCCGGGTTCGCCGGAGGGCGAGGCCGCTGATGAGTGGACATCGTGGGAAGAGATATGCTCACGCGAAGCCGTGAAGGCGCGGAGGAAATCGCAATATCACCGAACTGAAAGATTCCGCTGGCTCCCCGGGCATCCGCAAGCGAGGCTCACTCCGCTTAGTGAAGGAGAACCGCCCATCCGGTTCGGAGGGAGGGGCGATCGAGCTCAATCGGTCGTCCCTACCTCTATCGGTCCGCGTCGATAGAGGTAGGGAAGGCTCATTGGCTTGAGCCTCCCCTCCCTCCGGAACGGACGTGCGGTTCTCCCGTACGACAACAATGGTTACCGCACGATGACCGGTTACCAGACGGGCGACGATAACCGGCTGACCAATGATGGCACGTACTCGTACCAATACGATGCCGAGGGCAACCGCACCCGCCGCACGAAGACCTCGACCGGTGAGGTGACCGAGTACGAGTGGGACTATCACAACCGGCTGGTCAAGGTGACCGATATGAATTCCCAAGGCACGGTCACGCAGGTTGTGGAGTATACATACGACGTATTTGATCGGCGGATTGCCAAAGAAGTCGACACCGCTTCACCGTTTGACATGGCCGATGCGGCGATTGAGCGATATGTGTACGACGACATCCGCAATGGTCTGGCCTCACTCGACGGCGGCAACGTGGTGCTGGACTTCGTCGATCCCGACGGTAGTGGTGGCCAATCGATCACTTTGTCCAAGCGTTATCTCTACGGCGAGGTGGTCGATCAGATCCTGGCCCAGGAAGATCTATCCAAGATGCTGGGCGATGCCAACCGCACACTCTGGCCGCTGGTGGACAACCTCGGCACGGTCCGCGACCTGGCCAAGCAGGATGGCACGATCGCCGTGCATTACAAATACGATTCCTACGGCAACGTCACCTCCGGCGACACTCCCAAGACCCGCTATCTCTTCACGGCGCGCGAATTCGACACAGCCACCGATCTACAATACAATCGCGCCCGGTACTACGATGCCACCGTAGGGCGATGGATCAGCGAGGACCCGATCGGGTTTGCCGCTGGGGATGCGAACGTTCACCGTTTCATCGGCAACGGAGTGACCCTGGCTATCGATCCGTCTGGGTTGATCCAAGACGACGACGCATGGACTAACGACCCGATTGACCTCATGACATTGGAGGTTGGCTAGATCCGCGACGCTATCAGCCCGCCTCCTCCCGGCGGCGCCGTTTCCCACGGCTGGCGATTCGACATTTGCTTTCCGCCTCTTGGCATCGATCCGCCTCCCGACGCAGTTGACCCACCATCGATTCCGGGCATGATCAGAGACTAGGGGCCGGATATCCTGAAATGGATCGCGATCGACGGGCTCAAGCTCGACGAAACGGACACTTATGATCGCATCCATGAGATTATCGACGATACCGGCGACTGACTCGGTGCCAATCCAGCTTGGGGAATTGCGATTGGAGGAGTAGCGGTTGTTGGGATTGGGCGGACAGCCCCAGCAGTCCTATCCAAAATCAATGTTCTGCTAGACCAAGATGGTTTACCACCGATGGAGACAGTAGCGGTAGGGTGTGCCAAGCTCGCCTGATACCGCGTTGCCTTGGTGATAGCTCAGAAAGCGAGCGCCGGCACACCAGCATACGTGCTGATCCCGGCAACTGTCGCAGCCGGTCAACGAAATGCCGCCAGCGTTGGTTGCCGACGTTCTGACGCCGGAGGTGCACGATATTGTGCCGAACGCATTCTGGTGTGCCGGCGCTCGCCGAAATCGTCGTCGATTGTGGAGAGCGTGACCCGGCGAGCTTGGCACACCCTACCGCTACTACCGCTACTGCAAGTTGCCAACGGAATCGCCTATGGGATGATTGGCACTGGTGTCGGTGGACTTGCCGGTGTGGGCGCGGGCGCGATTGCGGGTGTCGGTATTGTGGCTGTGGGCGGCGGCTCGACAGCCGTAGGCGTTGGAAGCGGGCTAGTTGGAGGGACTGTCGGAAGCACTGTCGGCGGGTTCGTGGGGACTCCCGGCGGGCAACTCGGTCAAGTCATTGGTGGCGTGGGCGGTGGCGCGGTAGGTTTGCTGGGGAAGAAGGACCAGACACTCTGCTCCTGACGGATTTTCGGTGGCCGTTGGAGGGCCCCGGATTGAGTTGCCCGCGAGGCGAATGGGCGGCGATGAGCTAGATGGTGCAAAGTTTTGCAGGAACAGGGCGGCGTGGGTGCGACGCCAGCGGCGAATGCATGTCGTCGGCGCGCACGGCGAGCGCGGTGGAAGTGCTCGGACACAATTTCTGATCGACGATCAACCGAGTTGCTTCGGCCTTACGCAAACAGCCGACGGCAGGCCGACATTCCCTTCAGGCAACGGCGTCCCATCCGCTGCGCTACTTCGGCCATGGCCGTGGGTGAACCGATGGCAAAGAAGGACCAGACACTCTGCTCCTGACGGATTTTCGGCGGCCGTTGGAGGGCCCCGGATTGAGTTGCCCGCGAGGCGAATGGGCGGCAATGGGCTCGGTGGTGCGAAGAAGAGGATGAACAGGACGGGGTGGGTGCGACGCCAGCGGCGATTGCACGCTGTCGGCGACACTGCAAGCGCGGCGGAAGTGGGCGGACACAATTTCTGATCGACGATCAATGTTTTCGCACAAGATTCCCATGAACCAAGAAATGTTGCTCAGCCGGCGCCGCAGCTGCTTGATCCGCTTCTTGTCCCGCACGACCTGTTCAATGCGTTTGTCGCTGACTTGCGGCAGCTCGTCCGACATGCACTTGGCGATCTTCATGGCGGTCAGGTAGCGGCGGGCCACCTCGTGGGGCGACCAGCGGCGAGCCACATCGGGCCGCGAGCGGAGCATCAGGTGCAGATGGTTGCTCAGTTCCGCGTGGAATTCGACTTCGATGGCGAACAGCCCGGCGAGCTGTTCTTCCCGGACCAGGATCCAATCGCGGCGATGGGAGAAGTCGCGGCCGGTCAGTGGGTCCCGGCCACAGAGAAAGGCCGGCGCACGCACCGGGCGCGGCAGTGATAGACGGCTCGGCGATCACGACCCAACAATTTACGACGAGCGTAGGCGACCATGAGGCAATCCCTCCGTGTGCGGGCAGTGCCCGGAGCACCCGCAGCCGCTGAGGGCCCTGTGGGGACGCTCGGGAAACACTGCGCAAGAGAAAGTGATTGCCCGCCTTTCGCTCGCCAGAACCGCCGTTATCTTACCCGATTCCGCGCCGCATGCAAGACCCGCCGCAGCGGGGTGGCGGTGACATGCGTATGTCACCGAATAGGCGATAATGAAACCACTAGCATGCTCGGCCTGCGACAAGGGACGATCGTCGGAGGGCCGGCAGCGGGGATGGAAATCCGGCAGGAAGCAGGGTGTCTGCTCCTCGTGTGCTCCTCGTGAGTGCCACCCTTCCACCGCCGCACACTGGCTCCGCTCGCCGTGATACCTGCGAGCGATGGTGACGTCGATGCGGCTCGCTCAGCCAGTGCCACCCGTCGCCGTCGCACACTGGCTCCGCTCGCCGTGATACCTGAGAGCGATGGTGACGTCGATGCGGCTCGCTCAGCCAGTGCCACCCTTCCACCGCCGCACACTGGCTCCGCTCGCCGTGATACCTGCGAGCGATGGTGACGTCGATGCGGCTCGCTCAGCCAGTGCCACCCGTCGCCGCGACGAAGAGGGCAGAGCGTAGCCATGCTCGGGTCTGATTACCAGCGTGCTGGCGGCCATGCGCGATCACGCTTCAGGCTGTTCTGTTGTGCAGGGAGTGGGGAGCGGGGCGGCCGACGATTCGGCCGCCTGGAGCACGGCCTCACGCCACTGCTTCTTCTCAGGCAGGATCGGCGGCCTGGGCGGGTCGGCGGGGGGGGCGGTCGGCGGAGCGATGGACTGCTTGCGGTCGGTGGCGGCCCCCCGCTTCATGAACAGGTTGTAGATCGTCCACTGGAAACGGTTCCGCGAGCCGATGAGCGGGAATCGGCGGGCCAGCGACGTGAGGGAATAGAATCGCTCGTAGGCCGCGATCTGACCCAGTCGCAGTTGCTCGGGCAAGAGCCGCGCCGGCCGAAAAACGACGTTGCCCTGATCGTATTGGTCCCAATCGTACGACACGATGCGGCCAGCCTTCTTCATCTCGTACCAGGTGAGCGTGCCGGGATACGGCGTGAGGACGGAGTAGGCGCAGGCGTCGTAGCCCGCCTCGATGTTGAATCGGGCGGTTTCCTCGAAGGTCGTCGGGTCGTCGCCGTCGAAACCGAACATGAACAGTCCGAACACCATGATGCCGTGCGAGTGGACCTTCTCGACCAGAGCTGCGAAGGTCTCGGGCCGGTTCACGTGCTTATGTACGCTCTTGAGCGTTTCGCGGGAGATCGACTCGAACCCGATACTCAAGAGTGTGCAGCCGCTCTCGGCGGCCAGTTCGAGCATGTGGTCGTCCTGGGCGAGCTTCGAGGTAACGCCCGCCTGCCAGCGAATTCCCCGGTCTCGCAACGCTCGCATGACCTCCTGGGGTCGTTCGCGCGTGGCGAAGAAGTCGGCGTCGTTGATCGAGATCGTCCGCGCGCCGCAGCTCTCGATCTCACGAATCACCTCTTCGACCGGTCGGTAGCGAACCCGCGGCCCGTTCATCAGCGGCTCGGCGCAGAATGTGCACCCCTGATGGCAGCCCCGCGAAGTCTGCACGAACGTGCGGTTCACGTAGCGGTTCTTCTTGATCAGGTCGTACCGCGGCATGGGCAGGCCGACCATCGAGTGTAGTCGGTCTGCTTGGTAAGTCCCGTGCATGCGGCCGTCGTTGAGGTCGTCGAGCAGCCGTTCGATCACCAACTCGCCCTCGCCGATCACCACCGCGTCACAGTGCTTGAGGGCCTCTTGCGGCATGAAGCTGGGGTGCACCCCCCCCATCACGACCGGCACGCCGCGGGCGCGAAACTCGTCGGCAATCGCATAGCCGCGGTTCACGTAGCTGGTCATGGCCGAGATACCCACCAGATCGGCCCGTAGATCAAAGTCGATCGGCTCAATGTTCTCGTCGGTGAGCACCACTTCGTAGCGATCGCGGGGGATGGCGGCGGCGACGGCCAGCAGGCCCGCCAGCGGCGAGTAGAGAGCCCGGTTGAAGTACAATGTGCGGGTGGTCAGCGAATCGGTCTTGGGATTGATGAGATGGACGAGCCGGTGGCGCATGGGCCTGCCTCCCTACGGCGGTCTGCCGGCTGCCGGAGTATCCGTTCAGCCAGCCGTCACCATAGCAGCAATGGGCCGTGCGAGATAGATCAGGCCCAGGGCCGCGCCGGCGGCTTTCTTGGGAGTGAGGATGGGGCACTGGCGATTCCCGATGTCAACGGGCGTCGCGAAAAAATAGAGCACCGAAGGATCAGACACTCTGCTCCCGATCGATGTGCGGTGGCGATAGGAGGGCCGAGGGTTGAGCGGCGCGCGAAGCGAATGGGGGGCAAGGTGCATAGCGGCGGGAAGAAAAGCACGAACAGGACGAGCTTGATACGGCGGCAACTGCGAATGCACGCTGGGCTGCGGCGACCGGCGGCGTTGGATGTTGTTGCGGCAACTTGTCAGCGGTCCTGATGTCCTCGATGATGTCAGGGCGTGAAAATTCGTGAGAGCCAACAGTGACAAGGTCTTCTGATGGGGGATCGACGCTGGCGGGGATGCGGAGATTTCCATTCCGGCAACCTGATCAACGATCCACAAGCCGTCCGCTCGCGTTAAGTGGTTGGCACAGTCCGGCACGGCAAGAAGAGTGTGGTTCTTTGGTTAACGAGTTGACCTAGGCAACTCGGCGGTAGGGTGTGGGCACTGATTCGAGAAAGTGATGATGAGCAATCCAATTGACAGGGGAGTGGATGTGCCGCGCGGTTCGTTCTGCAGGATGGTCGCCGGCATACTGCTTGGAGTCGTCTTGGTGTGGGGCCTCGAAGGTACGATCACCGCTCAGACGCCGCATTTGAAAGCCGAACAGTACAAGAACCTAGGCGTTGCCTATCTGGAGGATAACCGCGGGGTGGAGGCTGAGCGGGCTTTTCGCCGGGTGATCGAGTTGGCGCCGGATGAGGCGTTGGGTTACGCGAATCTCGGTATTGCCTTGCTGCGGTTAGGGGAGTTGGAGGCCGCTGCATCGCAGTTAGAGCAAGCTCGCCGGCTGGTCCCAACCGACACGGAAGTGTTGCTGCTGGGGGCCGAAGTGCAGTTCTCGGCCGGCCAATGGGAGGCGGTCATCGCGACGGCTCGCCGAGTGTTGGAACTGGATGCCAACAACGTAATGGCCCGCTATTACATCTACCGAGCGGCGTCGGCGCAGGGCAATGGGCCAGACGCTCAACAGGTGGTGGACCGGGAAATCAAACAGTTGTTCCGCGACGCGCCGGACAATCTGGTGGTCTGCACACTCTATGCCCGTCTGCAGGCGGCCGGAGGGGATTGGCAGGGATTGGAGCAGACGCTGGAACTCATACAGCCTGCCACGGTCGACGCTCAGAAGGCACCCGAGGCGCTTGAAGCGACTCGCCGCGCAATGGCGGAGACCGACAACGCGAAAGTCCGCAATGCACTCCGAGTACTCGAGAACGTGCTCCTTCCCACTGCGCGGTTCCGCTACGATCTGTCGCGTCTGCAGCCTCCCGTGGCGGGGCTGCCGATGACCCGTTTCAGTCCTCGGTTCCATGCGGGCCTGGAGCCCGAGCGCCCACCGGGCGTGGCGGTGCAGTTTCAGCATCTCGCTCCAGACGAGCTTCCCTTGAATACGGCTCTTGTGGAGCGGGCCACGCAGGGCAGTATTGACTTCGCCGACATCGACGGCGACGGGCGAGACGATTGGCTGATCGGATACGCGGACGGTCCGCACGGCTCGCTGCAGCTTTGGCAGTCTCACGAAGGAACCTGGTCCAATGCGTTGCGTGACCTGGCGTTATCTTCTGCCAGGCAGGTGCGATTTATCGACTTCGACAGCGACGGGCGTTTGGAATTGGTCGGGATCGGCGCGCGCGGACTGGTGATGCTTGGACGTGACACGGATGGCCAGTGGCAGGAGCTGCAGCCGTTTTCGGGTAAGGAGCAGTCACCCGGCAACGCGTTGGAGATTATCGATGCCGACAACGAAGGTGATTTGGATCTTTGCGTGGCCGGCGAAGCGGCCTGCAGTCTGTGGCGAAATCGTGGCGATGGGACATTCATCGATATCGGTGAGGAATCTGGCTTGGCCCTGGCTGGTATGGATGTGCAACAAATCGCGGCGACCGATCATGACGACGATCTGGACACGGACTTGCTTCTCGTCGACAGCGATGGACGCCTGCGACTCTTTGACAACCGCCGCCATGGTTGCTTTGTGCAGCGGGCGTGCGGTCTGACGGAACTCGCCTGTAAATTCACCCTTGCACGCGATTTCGACAACGATGGTTATGAAGACCTGTTGCTGGTTTTCCGGGATGGTCGCTTGGCCGTCCAACACAATCAAGCGGGTGTGTACGGTACGGCAGTCACGTTGCCGACCGAGAGCATCACGGCAACGGCTGTCACCGATCTGGATTTCGACAACGATGGCTGGCTCGATCTGGCGGTGGCGGGCCGCCGCCAGGGCGAGGGTGTCTTAATCGTGCTGCGCAACCAGGGAGATGGCACCTGGACACAACGGGAGTTGCCGTGTGCTCCCGAGGCGTGCCCCGCACTTGGATCACTGGACATCGATCGCGACGGAGACATGGATCTGGTGGCCCTTGATCACCGCGGTCGCATCCAGGCCTGGCGCAACGACGGTGGCAACTCCAATCATTGGCTGCGGGTGGAGCTCAAGGGGCTGCGCATGGCCGGTTCCAAGAACAACCTGGAAGGGATCGGCAGCAAGCTGGAGATCAAGGCCGGCTTGTTCTACGCAATGCGTTTTGTCCGGCGGCAGTTCACGCATTTTGGGTTGGGGACGCATACCGAAGCGGATCTGCTGCGAGTTGTCTGGAGTAATGGGATACCGCAGAATCACCTCCAGCCGATTGCCGACCAGACCTTGCGCGAACCGCAAGTGCTGAAAGGCTCCTGCCCTTACTTGTATTGCTGGAATGGCACCGAGTTTGTTTTCGTGACGGACACGTTGGCGGGCGCACCACTTGGATTACAGGTCGCGGCGGGCGTCATTGCCCCGGACAATCCGCGCGAACTGCTGACGATCGATCGCGAGCAGATTGCGCCGCGCGAGGGTCAATATGTCTTTCAGTACACTTCCGAACTGTGGGAGACTGTCTACCTGGACGAGGTGGCATTGTGGGCCATCGACCATCCGCACGATATCGAAGTGTTCACCGACCAGCGATTCCTTCCCCCCCCTATGCCGCGCCGGTCCCCGTGCTGACGCGAGGGCGAGTGCTGCCGCAGCGGGCGGAAGATACGCACGGCCGGGAGGTGACGGCACAGTTGCTGGAATTCGACCACCGGTATCCCGAG
Source organism: uncultured Planctomycetota bacterium (assembly GCA_963802295.1). Lineage (GTDB taxonomy): Bacteria > Planctomycetota > Planctomycetia > Pirellulales > Pirellulaceae > JAJRVM01. The sequence continues at coordinate 1,715,274 of CAWDIM010000029.1, forward strand.
CCATTGCAGGCCACTCGCTATCAAGGGGTCGTCGAACCGCATTGTCTGACCTTACAGTTCGGGGATGTGACCGGCCTGCCGCATCCCATGCTGGTGCTGAGGTGTTGGATCTTCTGGACCGACACGAGCATCAACGTGGCCTTGTCCCAGAGCTCCACTCGCACGCATCAGCCCACGGTCGTGGAGGTGTGGCATCCCGACACCGGCTGGCAACCGCTGAAAGTGCCGTTTGGCTTGCCGTGCGGCAAAGACAAGTGGGTGTGGCTCGATGTGGCGGACTGTTTGTATGCGAAAGATGCGCGGATCCGGCTCAGCAGCGAATCTCAGATCTACTGGGACCAGGCGTTTCTGGTGGAACGGGTGGCGGAGGCGACGCATCGCGCCACGATCATGCAACCGGCGTCGGCGGATGTCCATTTTGGCGGATTCAATCAACTTTATCGTCCGGCCGACAATGGTCCACACCTTTATCGCTACGGAGAGCAAGTCCGCACGCCCGTCTGGATGGATATGACGGGGTTGGCCACGCGATACGGGGACGTGACCGAACTGCTGACGGCGGCGGACGACCGATTCGTGATCTTCACTGGCGGTGACGAAGTGACTCTTCGTTTTGACGCGTCCACGCTCCCCCCCCTCGCACCGGGCTGGCAGCGCGATTTCCTGTTCTACAGCGATGGTTGGGAGAAGGACTCGGACCGTAACACGATCAGCGGCGAGACGGTTGACCCCCTCCCGTTCCACGCGATGTCGTCGTATCCGTACCCCGATCACGAACAGTATCCGAGTGGCGACCTGCACCGCGATTACCTGCGCCGCTACAATACACGTCGCATTGGCCCAAATGCGTTCCGCAATTTTGTGAAAGAGTATGTTTCTGGCCAGCCGGCGATGCTTCCCTGGGATCGAGAGCCGGGTGTGAGAGGAGTGCATTCGAAGTGAGAGAAGCTGTTGTACTGCTGTGTGTGGTCCTGTCAGAAGCCGCCTTCGCTCAAGATGGAAGTCCGGTGTTGACGGAAGTTGCCGAGCAAGCGGGGATCCGTTTTCGCTACACGTTTGGTGATTTCACCTACGACAATATCCTGGAAAGCAGCGGATCGGGCGTTACTGTGTTCGATTACGACGGGGATGGTGACCTCGATCTCTACATGCTCAACGGCACCTACCTGGAGGACATCAGCGATCCCAAGGGACGAGTCTTCCGCGACACACCCAACCAGCTGTATCGCAACAACGGCGACGGTACCTTCACCGAAGTGGCCCAGCAGGCGGGCTTGGACGACCGCCACTGGAGCATGGCCGCCGCTTCGATGGACTACGATAATGACGGGGATGTGGACATTTATCTGCTCAACTACGGACCGAACCGTTTTTATCGCAACAATGGCAACGGGACCTTCACCGACATTGCACCGCAGATCGGACTGGTCGGTCCCGAAACGCTCAACGGGTTCACGAAGTGGAGTGTGGGGGCCGCGTTCTGGGACTGCGACAACGACGGTGATCTGGATGTCATGACGGGAAATTTCCTGGCGTTCGACCCTTACTACCTCGCCAAGGAGACTCCTCACATGATGCCCCATCCGAATGAGTATCAAGGTCAGGCGTCACTGCTGTACCAACAGAACTCCGACGGGACTTTCACCGACATCACTCAGAAAATGGGCATGTACTACCCACAATCGAAATGCATGGGCCTGACGGTTTTTGACTACGACGATGATGTTGACCTGGACCTCTTTCAGGGGAACGACCACCAGCGGAATTTCCTGTTCCGCAACAATGGCGACGGCACCTATGTCGAGGTGGCGGAGACCGCCGGCGTGGTCGTCAATGATGAAGGGCACCCTACCGGGTCGATGCACGGCTCGATCGGCGATGTGGACGGCGATGGCCTGATCGACCTGCTGGTCGTTGATTTGGAGTACGGCGCACTGTACCGCAACCTGGGGAACGGGCTGTTCGAGGACATAACCGCCTCGAGCGGCCTGAAGACGGCCCTGCAGGGGAAAGGTGTCTGGGCAGCCGCAATGTTCGACTACGACAACGACGGCGATTTGGACATCTTCTCGGCCAACGGCATGGCGGACCTTCTGGTCGATCAGGACCAGATTCTGTTGGAAAACGATGGACGGGGTCATTTTCGTGATGTGGGACCGCAACGCAGTGTCTACTTCCGCCAGAAACGGTCCGCTCGAGGAGCGGCGGTGTGGGATTACGACAACGACGGCGACCTGGACGTCGTGGTGTCCCACATCGACCTGCGTGCGACCCCGGCGCTGTTGAGAAACGATGGCGGCAATCGCAAGCATTGGCTCGGCCTGACCTTGGTGGGCAAGCAGGGACCGGTGACGGCCATTGGCGCCAAGGTCACCGTGAAAACGGCTAGCCGAACGCAGGTCAGGGTGAATCAGTGGGCCACCAGTTACCTGTCCTACAACGACCCTCGCATACACTTCGGATTGGGAGACGACGGCGTCGTCGAGCAGTTGGAAGTTCGCTGGAACGACGGTCGCGTGGAGGTCTACCGCGACGTCCCGGCCGACCGCTATCTGACCATCGTGCAAGATAAGGGCATTCGGGAACGGTGAGCCCCTGGCGGGGATCGCTCAATCGTGCCGCGGTATTGGGGCAGCTTCAGCGAACGCTTCTCAACCCAGATCCTCCAGCGTGCCGGTGCTATCGCTGAACGAATCGACCGGCACACCCATCCGCTGGAGCATGGACCGGTAGAGATTGGTGAGAGGGGTGTCGCGGGGGTATTGCAGATGCCGACCCGCCTGAATGCTCCCACCGCCACGCCCCAGCAGGATGATCGGAAGATCATCGTGGTTGTGGCGATTGCCATCGCTGATGCCACTGCCGTACATGACCATGCAGTTGTCCAGCAACGTCCCTTCACCTTCCGGAGTCGTAGAGAGCTTGTCGATCAAGTAGGAGAACAACGTCATGTGGTAGAGGTTGATCTTGGCGATTTTTTCTTGCTTGGCCGAGTCATTACCGTGGTGTGACAAGTCGTGGTGGCCTTCACGGACATCAATCTGGGGGTAGTTGCGATTGCTGCCGGCGTTGGTGAACATGAAGGTCAGGATCCGGGTCGCGTCGGTTTGCAGAGCCAGCGTCATCAGATCGAACATCAGCTGCGCATGCTGCTCGAATTCGCCGGGGACACCGGCGGGACGATCATAGTCGGGCACACCGGCCTGGGCGTTGCGGAGCTTACCGGCATTGGCGATGCGGCGTTCGATATCGCGCACGGCGAAGAGGTATTCGTCCAGTTTTCGGCGATCGGTATCTCCCAGTTTCGTCTGCAGTGCTTTCGCGTCCTCCAGGACCAGGTCGAGGATGCTGGCCTTATAGCGATCTTGCCGCGACCGGTCTTGCAGCGACTGATCTTTCAGGGCATCGCCAAACAAGCGGTCGAACACCGCCCCAGGGTCCACTTCCTTGGCGACCGGCGACGTGGGCGAGCGCCAGGCCATGTTCGAAGTGTAGACACAACTGTAACCCGAGTCGCAATTGCCGGCCTTGGCACTCCGCTCTAATCCCAATTCCAGCGATGGCAACCGGGTCTGCGTACCGATCTCTCCGGCCGCCAGCTGATCGACCGAGACACCGTTCGAGATATCGGCACCATTGGTTTTCTTCGGATGAGCTCCGGTGAGAAATGCCGCCACGCTGCGCGCGTGGTCTCCCCCACCGTCGCCCAAGGCACGCGCTCCGTTGAGCGTCAAACCGCTCAACACGGTCAGGTGTGCCTGGTATTTGGCCAGCGGCTGGAGCGTCGGGGGGAGTTCGAACTGATGGCCGGTTTGTGCCGGCGTCCAGGCCGGCATGTGTATGCCATTGGGGACATACAGGAACGCCATCCGAACGGGAGGTTTGGTTCCTGGATCGCCTGCGCCTCTGGCCGGGGCGGGAAGCATGGCTTCCAACAGCGGCAGGCTGATTGTCGCGCCTAGTCCGCGCAGCACCGTACGTCGCGATATCCGAGTGGATCTGCTCATTCTGGACTCCGTTTCTTCGCCTGCTTTTGGAAGGGCTCACTCTTCACGACCTCTAGCACCAATCGCGAAAAGCGATAGTCATCTAACTCCATCGCGTTTTTTACTTTATCCACCGCGCATTGATCGTAATACTCCAGTCCACGTCCCACGGCGTAAGTCAGTGTCTTCTCGACCAGGCACTGGAGAAAATCATCCCGCTTGACATTCAGCAGCAGTTCACGCAGTTCCGGCAACCCGGCAAATCGCTCGCCCGACGGCAGTTCGCCCGCCGTGTCGATCGGCGCTCCGTCATCCTCCTCACGATACCGGCCCACCGCATCGAAATGTTCCAGGGCGAAACCGATCGGATCCATCAGTTTGTGGCAGGCGGCACAGCCTGGATCCGAGCGATGCTGTTCCAGCCGCTGCCGCAACGTGCCGGTCAATTGCCGGCCGGCATCGTCCAGTTCCGGTACGTCGGCCGGCGGAGCCGGCGGAGGCGTGCCGAGCAGGTTCTCCAAGACGAACTTGCCACGCTTGACCGGTGATGTTCGCGTCGGATTCGAGGTCACCGCCAGGATGCTGCCGTGCGTCAGAATGCCGGCGCGTGGAGTGCCCCGTAACGACACGCGGCGCAGTTCGGGACCACTGATCCCCTCCATCCCATAGTGTCTGGCCAGGGCCTCATTCACGTAGGTGAAATCCGCGTCCAGAATCCGCAAGACGTTCATGTCCTGCCGCACGACCTCGCCGAAGAACTGTGTCGTTTCTGCTCGCATCGCCGCCAGCAATTCCCGATCGCAGTCCGGAAATCGCTGATGGTCGAAGGTCCTGTCCTCCAGGCTGCGCAGCTGGAGCCACTGCCCGGCGAAACTCTCGACAAAGGCTTGCGATTTGGGGTCGGCCAACATGCGGCGGACTTGTTGCGGCAGGTTGTCATCGCGCCGCAACGCTCCAGCGCGAGCCAACGTGAACAGCTCTTCGTCCGGCATGCTGCTCCACAGAAAATAGGATAACCGCGTGGCCAATTCAAAGTCGTTGAGAGTGCGGACTTCTTCCTGCTCCACAGGGTCGGATTCCACGCGAAACAGAAAATGGGGTGACACGAGCAGGGCCTGCAATGCCAACTGAATTCCTGCTTCAAAACTGTCCCCCTGCTGATCCGCCAATTGCACGAGCCCGAGCAGTTGCTCGATCTCTCGCGGTTCGGCCGGTCGCCGGTAAGCGGCCGAGGCCAGCCGAGTGACAATCTGCCGGGCGGCTTCCTGTTCACTCGTCTGCTCACTCGGCTCCACAATGACGATTCTGCGATGCGTGTCGGGGAGCTGCTCGGCAGCCAGTCCCAACGGTCCACGAACTTCCAGGCTGACGACGTACAGGTTGCGATCTTGCGGCCCGCCACTGGCGTCCGGCTGATAATAGTCATTGGTGAACGCGACGCCGACCTTTCGCTTGCCGGCCTGGACCTGCAGTCGCGTACCGTGCGTGGCAGGCGCGTCTCGCGTCGCCGTTACCTCCTGTAGGCATATGTCGCGGCCATCCAGACGAATTGCCATCTTCGCCGGTTCCGGACCGGCCTGGTCACCGGCCGCCTGCACTCGCAGTTGATACTGTCCATCCGCAGGGAATTCAAACTCCGCGAACGCCTCACCATTACTTGACATCGCCAGCACAGATCCGCCCGCGGATGAACCGTAACCCTGCAGGTCTTCCCCGTTGATCTGGTGTCGAAACGCCGGTGGAGAAGCTGGAGTCACGATCGCCTGCCGGCTGATATCCTCGGCGGCGGTCAAGTATTTTTCCATCAACAAGGGGGGCAGCGACAACACATCCCCAATGTTGTCGAATCCGTATCCGACATCGTCGGCAGGAAAATCGTCCGCTAGTTGGTAGTCCACACCCAACAAGTCCCGTACGGTATGGCGGTACTCGTTGCGGTTCAATCGCCGCAGTGTGACGTGACCCGGAGTGACCCGGCCCGTACAGTCAACTTGATTGATCGTCGAATCAATCCACTGCAGCAAATAGGTTCGTTCATCTTCCGCAGGTTGGTCGGCATCTTGTGGCGGCATGCCGCCCGCCCGCAACTGCCCCGCAACTTCGAGCCAGGTCGAACGCTTATCACGTACCTGCTGAGCCGAAGTAAATGCCGCCAGGTTGAGGTCTGCTTCGGGACCCTCCTGACCGTGACAATCAAGGCAGTAGGTTTCCAGAAGAGGTTGGATTCTGTCGTGAAACTGCTCATTCAAATCGTCGGCCCGCGCCGCGGTCGGCAACCATAAGGCGAGCAGAAACAGGCCGGCCGCAATCGACAGGATACGGCCCTCGCCAGTTGCCGGGCCAAGACAACGTCGATATCTCAGAACCAGTGTGTGGGTCATAAGGCTTCTGTCGGTCGAGGTGTGCATGCAGCGCGAGGATTCAAGGTGGACGACGCACCGATACGCTCCACCAGAACGTTGGGGGTGAATTGTATCAAGGACGCTCCATAGGTGTCCAATCGCCGCCGATCAGCAGGCGTCACCGGCACCCGTCAAGCATCGCCCGGAAAGAGGGGAAGCTGCCGCGCGGTCGAGCCGTTTCCCGGCGAAATCTGCTTGGAAACCCATTTGTCGATGACTCGCACAACGTAGTCCACCTCTTCGTCGGTGAGCGGTCGGTCCCGATCAATCCCATGCCACTTGGCTAGACACTTTCGGCAACAGGTAGCCGTCGCATGTTGAGCTCGAAAGACCGGGTGGCCTCTCATGGGGGTTTGCTTCCCGTCGTTGGGTGGGGCCTGGGCCGCCAAGCGAGCAAGGATGAATTTCCGCGCATGGTCGCGGATGGTGGCCAGCGTTTTGCGGGCCACGTAGTCACGATCGGAGGCACTCAACGCGAACCGGGACCGGAAGGGGCTGTGGCTCAATGCCGCCAGGAGTTTTTCGATGTCCATGTCGCGCATGAGTCTACGGCAAGCGACTTAGACCGCCTCGGGGACCACGAACGGCTTGCGATAGGGGCGCGTGAGCAGTTGATTGGCTTCATCATCCCCCACGAACTTCTCGGTCTTGGGATCGATGGTCAGGACCCGTCCCAGCTGGTAGGTGTTCTCGTCCAGCTTGATGTTGACGGCCTGCAGATTTTCGCGGATCGCCTCGAGTGACGCGGCGACTTCCGCGTTGTCGCCCAGCAGAGCCGGTTTGTCGCGGAAGGGGACCGGCTGGCCGAGGCGGTACGAAATGTTACCGAGATGGCAGAGGGCGGCCGAGTAGTGGGCCACTTCGGCGTCACAGTTGTTCGCCTTGTTGTCACCGCTGCGGACCGCGGCAATGAAGGCGCCGAAGGGGCCGCCTGGAGTCACTTCCGCCTCGCCGCCGGAGAGGGGTTGCGGGTCACCGCCGTCCTTGGGGAAGAACTGGAAGTCTCTGATCACCCCTTCGGTGGTGTAGAACTCGTTGGCCACCTTGTTGGGCGGCGCTCCTTCTTGCGCCACCAGGCCGCGGGTCTCAAAGACGAGCAGCGTGTCCCCGAACTCGTAAACGGACAATTCCATGTTGGGTGTCTGGCCCTGGTCTTTTCCTTCCGGAATGAAGCGGCCACCCAGACTCCAGACCTTGGTGGGGAGCGTGGCATCCTTGATGGCCCATCGCGCTACGTCCATCTCGTGGACACCCTGGTTGCCGATGTCTCCGTTGCCGAAGTCCCAGAACCAGTGCCAGTTGTACGGATGGAGATTCCCGTGGAACGGTTGTTCTGGCGCGGGGCCGAGCCAGATATCGAAGTTGAAATCAGACGGTGGGGGCACTTCGGGTTTGAGGCCAATCGACCAGCGGGGTTTGCAGCAGTAGCCTTTCGAGACGAGCAGTTTGCCGTATTTTCCAGACACAATGGCAGCGATTTGCCGGGCTCGGTTGAGGTCGCTTCTTTGCTGCGTGCCATGCTGCACAATACGGCCGTACTTCTGGGCTGCCTCGACGCATTTTCGTCCTTCGAACACGTTGTGGCTGATCGGCTTTTCGACGTACACGTGCTTCCCGGCCTGGCAGGCCCAGACGGTGATCAAGGAATGCCAGTGATTGCAGGTCGCAACACTGATGGCATCCAGCGACTTGTCGTCCAGTGCTTGACGCACGTCCTGCACGCATTTCGGTTCAGCTCCGGCTTTGTCGGCGGTGTATTTGCCCTTGGACTTGAACAGCGTGCTGTCGGGATCGATCAGGCAGGCCACCTGAACGTTTTTCACCCTCGAGAAGTCGTCAATATGGGACACTCCTCGGCCATTGATTCCGGCGACACCCACCCGCACCATATCGTTGGCTCCCAGCACTTTCCCCGACGCTTTGGTTCCCGAAATCGTGAACAGCGAGAACGCCGCGCTGGTAGCCGCTGTGGTTCTCAGAAAATCTCGTCGGGTGAACTTGCTCATGACTGTCTCCTTGGCGTGTGGAAGTGAGAACCGCATTGGGATGACCGGCACCCGTGGCGGACCGGAATAGCGTGTTCGTTCATGTCATGCACCAGCGAGGTCACAGTTGCTCCCGCCCCGCTCCAGCCATGGCAATCGCATTTTAATGCAAGGCGGCGGGTGGATGCAAAGTCCGAAGGTCGAAATGCGACGAAAATGTCGGTCAGTACGCGCGCGATTTGCCTATCGGACGGGCAAGTGTCGCCTGCAAACACGGCATGGCTGCCACGACTGCTCGACCTGCGCACTGCCTGACTTTTCTCTAACTCTTCTGGCCTCAGAAGCTTGAGTCTCGCGGTCCACATCCATTGGTATGAGATCTGCATTGGCTCAACAGCAGCTTCGGATGCGGAACAACCGAAGTGTGGAGCATGAGAGTGTTGTGAATGTCTGCGAGACCGGTGCATATCGCGTCTGCCACGGTCTGGCCATCCATGTGGAGCGACGAATGTCCTGCGACTTGCGAGAGGCGTATTCCGGAGTGTTGGTGGCGCCGCAACGGGTTGGCGCGCCGGCGCGGTGTGGGAAAGAAAGCGATGGACTGGCCCTGCGGTCGTCTCGGCTCGTGGCGGAACTGTCCGTCTGGTATTTCCGCAGTTCGTGGTTTGCGATTGCGACGATTTCCGCCTACGACGCCTACCTCGTGATGCTCTACCGCAACGTCATTTTGTCGGTTGAACAAAACCCGTTGTGCGCCATGCTGATTGCCTGGGATCCGCACGACTTGAGCTTTTTCCTGGTCGCGAAAATTCTCGGCACGATGACTGTGCTCGGTGTGCTGGTCGTGATGTATTACTGGCGACGACGATGGGCTTTACCGGTTATCACCGGTGTATGTGTCTTTCAGATGGGGTTGCTGTTGTACCTCAACATGGCGCAGAAATAGTCACCTGTCAGCGAGTCGGCTCTCTAGAGCCGGGCGTCTGCGTCTGGGACGCAATGGTGGCGAGTATGTGGGTGCTCGACCCGCGGCGACCAGACCGTATACGTTAGCAGACGCCCGGTTCTGGTGAGTCGATGCGTGCACGGGAACTCGCCCTGGCTCTGGCGAACGGTGGCCGCAACCAAGAGGAGGAACTAAGAACTCACACTGTTAGAAAAACGTTCCATGTAGCCGGTGCAGGCGCACCAGAATGCCCCTGGTCCGCTGAAAAGGGCGTTTGCTTCAGGTAGTGGCTGACTTGGCGAATAGCATTGGCTTTGCCGGCGTGAAATCGGTTGGTAGCGGCAGACGGGCTGACACTTTGAGAAAAGAGAATCCGAGATTCGACATCCGCAATTCGAAACAGATTCGAAATTCCCGAATCAGAGCCAGGCCAGGTGTCCCCATGACCAAGCCACACGCTGCTGGCTTTTTGTTCCAACGCACCGTCGAACATCGCCACTGAGTGGCCAGCTTTCTTCGTGTTCGATGTTCGTTCCTTCCGCCGTTTTCCGCTTTTCCCCGGCTCTGTCATCCGAATTCTACAGGTATTCAGTGCCTCGATTTCGGATCTATAGCATGAGCATGCGCCTACCTCGCGCGCATGCTACCGACTGACACTCTGTCCCCACCGTGTTACAGCTTGCCGGGGGGACAGGAATTGTCCTGCGCGACGTTCACCCGCGACGATCAGCGAATCGTGGGGCTGGTTCCTGGTGTCAAAGTGGCATCGGCGGACGGAATTGCCAGGGGGATCGCGTTGAGTTGGCTCACTTGCTCCAGATAGGTGCGCAACAGCGCGTAGGTTTGCTGGAACTCATTTCGCTTCAACAACAGATCGTATCGACTGTCTTTGGCCACTGCATCGAAACGTGCCAGTGATTGCTGGAGGCTTTCCGGTGTCGGGACTCCTTCCCCCGAAAAAACACCTTTGGGCAGCGCGAGATACTGTCGCCAGGAATCGTTGAGGAGTGAGCCGAGTTGCTGCGCTGACTGCGCCAATTCACGGCGTGTGGTATCGAGCGGACTGGTACGCTGGCTGGCGGCAGCCGCCGGCGCACCACGGGCAGGTGCCCCGGTTTCGGGTATCGCGGCGGGCGGAAAGACGCCTGAGCCGGCAGTTTCCGCGGGATTGGCAGAGGGGATGGGACCGGTGGGGATGGCCCAGGTTGTGTCGGGGCTGGACGCGTCGGCCGGCGAGCTGCCAGCGGGCAACGCAGTTGGCGGGAGGACCTCACCGCCGGCAGTACCGCCATTAGGTGGGAGAACGCCGCGGTCGGCGGCCGTACTGGGTACAAGGATTGTATCGTTCGGAGCCAGGGCACCGGCTGCGGCGCCGCCGGCCATGTTGGCTTCCGGGTTCACGGCCGGTGCGGAGCTGAAGGACGTCAAGGTGGTCAGGAAACGCACGGTGGAGGCGGGCAGCTGGGCGTTGGCCGTCGCGGGTCGGCCGTCGGGCAGGAAGCCTGCTGCCTGGTAGTACATTTGGGTTTCCGCCGTGCCGATCTCGATTGCTGAGCCGTCGATGGACGCCCCGACGAAGAGCCCGCGACTGCGCGAATAGGAGAAAATTTCAGCTTGCAGGCGGCCATCGGTGCCTGCTGAAGCCTGCCGGCCGACCGGCCCGGCGGCGGCCGCCGCATCCACTCCGATCGTGAATTTTCCGCGCAGCAAGTTGTTCACGCTGTTGCGGGTGTTGAACACGAGAATGACATCGGCCGACTGCACGCCGACTTGCCAGCCGACGCTGCCCCCCGTCATCGTGGCGAAAGCCGGCGCTCGCCAGGCACCTTGTTCGTCGCGGACGACCACAATCCCCTTGCCTCGGCGGACTCCCGCGACGAACCCGACTTTGATCATGCCCGGAATAATCACCAGGCCCTGGGCTTTTTCCAGCATGGAACGGGGAATGCCTTGGGATGGCAGCGTCATGAATTCGTTCAGCACATTGGTGGCGGAATCGATGACCTGAGCCTGTGGCGGCTCCGGCTGCATTTGATATTGAGCCTGGGCTGCGGAACGACACGCCGTGACGGCGGCGATACTGACCAGGACGCGAAATAGAAATAGCTGTTTGTTGGTCACGACCGGTGAACTCCTTTTCCAGTGGGTCGATGGTGGGTGGCCGAACGGCCAATTTCGAACAAGCTGCCGCTGCCGCTGCGCGGTGGCCAAGTCGCCCGGCACCGGATGCTGTCCAGCTGTCAATCCGGTGTCGAGCCTGAGCGGATGCAACGCGTCGTGTTCCTCCTACAACACCGGGTCTTCACGTCATGCACAGCAGAAAACCCGGACGCGCCCCGAACGTTTTCGCCGCGCGGGGGATCGCGAGGCCGGTCACAGCTGCTCGAGCCATGTCGCCCCCGCGGCAGCATAGTCCTCCGCACGATGGCCATGTACCGCTGTTAGCGGGGAGGGGATTGTAGCCTCGCGCGGGCCTGTCAGGCAACACGGATTGTGGCGGCGTGCTCAGCATTGCGAGTTGGCAGCGAGACGGTTCTCGGCTAGATTGGAGCGGCGGCAAACGGATCTTGCCGGGCCCCCCGGACTTCTTTTGCGCGTCGGGAATGGCCAATTACGAGGGAGCGGGCGACAGATTTGCCGGGTCGGGACCGCCAGCGACCGGATGTGAGTGAGTTGACCACGCGAGCTGATTGCAGTGAGTGATTTCTCTGAGGAGTATTTTCCGTGCGCACCATGCCGCTTGTTCTGCTCCTTACTGGCGTGCTATGCGCCGTAATCGCCGGTAGTCCAACGCAGGCCGAGGATCTTCCATCTTTGCAACAACGGGTACACCAGTATTCCACCGTGCGACTCACCGCTGACCTGGGAGCGCTGACGGAGCAGCAGCGGAGTATGCTCCCGTTGTTGATTGAAGCAGCGCAGCAGATGGACATCATCTTCTGGCAGCAGGCCTATGGTGATCGGCAGGCCTTGTGGGACGCGGTGCAGGATCCGATGGCTCGGAAATACCTCGACGTCAACTATGGCCCGTGGGATCGCTTGGACAACGATCGTCCCTTCATCGACTCTGTGGGAGCCAAGCCGCGAGGCGCGAACTTTTACCCACCCGACCTGACCAAGCAGGAATTCGAGACGCATTTGCAGCAGCATCCTGAGGCGGCCGAGTCGTTCAAGAGCCTGTACACGATGATCCGCCGCGATGCCAATGGCGGGTTGGTTGCCATCGCCTATCACGATTTCTTCCAGGAACCGACGGCGTTGGCGGCTCAGCGGTTGGTGTCAGCGGCGGAACTGTCGGAGGACGAGGGGCTGAAGAAGTACCTGCTGGCTCGGTCTCAGGCGTTGCTGAGCGACCAGTATCGCGATAGCGACATCAGTTGGCTGGACATGAAGACCAACACATTGGATATCGTGATTGGTCCGATTGAAACGTACGAGGATCAACTGTTCGGATACAAGGCTGCCCACGAAGCCTATGTGCTGATCAAGGATCGCGAGTGGAGTGCCCGGCTGAGCAAATACGCCAAGTTTTTGCCCGATCTGCAGCGCGGCCTGCCGGTCGCCGATCAATACAAGCAGGAGACTCCGGGGTCGGACTCGGACTTGAACGCCTACGATGTGGTCTTCTACGCGGGGGACTGCAATGCCGCGTCCAAGACCATTGCGATCAATCTTCCGAACGACGAACAGGTGCAGTTGACCAAGGGCACGCGTCGCCTGCAGCTAAAGAACGTGATGCAGGCGAAATTCGAACGCATCACGATACCGATCGCCGATGCCCTGATCGTGGAAGATCAACGCAAGCATGTGACGTTTGATGCGTTCTTCACTAATACGATGTTCCATGAAGTGGCGCACGGTCTGGGGATCAAGCACACGATCACAGGCAAAGGAACCGTGCGTAACGCTCTGCAGGAATTGGCGTCTTCGCTGGAAGAAGCCAAGGCCGACATCTTGGGTCTCCACCTGGTGGCCCAGTTGTTTCAGCAAGGAGAGTTGACGGAGGGTGACGTGATGGACAACTACGTCACCTGTGTGGCGGATATTTTCCGTTCCATTCGGTTTGGTGCCGGCAACGCCCACGGACAGGCGAATTTGCTGCGTTTCAACTTCCTGGTCGAGCAGGGAGCGGTGACGCGAGACGAGACGGGTCGGTACCGGATCGACAGGGAGAAGATGCCGCCGGCGATCAGCGGACTGTCGGCGCGGATCGTGCAGTTGCAGGGGGACGGCGACTACGCCGCGGCGGGGGCTTTCCGCCAGCAATACGCGGTCCTGGGTGAAACCCTGCAACAGGACCTGGTGCGACTGGGCCAGCAGGCCATTCCGGTCGACGTCGTATTCGAACAGGGGTTGGCGGTCCTCGGTATCAAATGAACTCGCGCACGATCTCGGGACGCGGCCGGGGGATCACGACTTTCTCGACCAGCAGGCCTTTCTTCTGTATGACAGCAGCTCCGACTGCCGCCGCTTCCTCCACGGCCGCCACGTCGCCGGTGAAGGAGACGAAACCTTTGCCACCGATGGCCATCGCCAGGTGAATGTTGACGAACTGGATGGGCGCGGCCTTGATGGCGGCGTCGGCCGCTTCGATGACCGACGCGACACTGAAGCCCTCGATCACGCCGAGTGCTTTGAGTTCTGGCACGTGTTCGACGCCACTAATGGCCGGGAAAACGCTGGGGTGGACGTTCGAGATCACGAAAGAATCAACCACCGTGTGAGCGCCGGCCACCACCCCTGCCTCGATACTGGCCTGCACGGCATCGACATCGCCTCCCACCAGTACAATGTACTTGCCCGGGCAAATGGTCCGGTTCAGAACGATTTCGACGTTGGCCGCCTTGAGGATCGTGTCGGCGATCTCAAAACCGATGGCAATGCTCGACGTCTCCACGATGCCTATTGCCGCACCCTTCTTCATGGTGTTCGCCTTACTCTGATGGACCTGACTCACTTGTTTCGAATCTCGATGTGCGTCGCGCTTACTCCCGCGACACGCCCTGATATGCTGGCGTGAACCGGGCACCCCAGCTTGTCCTGCTCGACATCGGCAATCAACGCGCCCCGGACCACTGAATCGCCCGGCTGGACGACCGGTCGGGCCGGCTGCCCAATGTGTGTGTTCAAGGGGATCGAGACCGAAGTCGGTTCCCAATCCCGCTCCACGAACGGCGCCTTGCGATCATAGGGATTGAGCCCCAGGCGGCGATAGAGCGTGGTGATGGGCACCTCGCGGCCGTGCCGGGCAGGGTGAGGCGGACGCAGGAGCTGCTCCAGTTCCGCCTCCGTGCGACCTAGCTTATTCTGTCGCAGCAACGCCTTGGCATCCACGCAGATGTTCTTGGGGTCGAGCATCTCCGGGCAGGCAATCAACGAACATATGTTGCACTCGCAGCAGTATTGAGCCCACAGACTCCCACGCTCCTTGGCCTCGCCCGTCATCAGCAGCGTACGCATGACGCGATGCGGCTCGATGGGATAACCCAGGATGTATCGGGGGCATAACTCGGTGCAGAGCGAGCACTGGTCGCACTGGCCGTGGCCAATCCGCGTGTAGGTTTCCCGCGACGCCGTCTTGCGGAGCACGAGATAATGGTCAGACGGCAGCACAATCAGCCCCGCAGTTGTCTTCGAGACTGGCTGCGCAAGATCCCGACTCACGCCCCCCATCATCACACCGCTGACCAGCAACGTGGGATCCTCCGCCGTGCAGCCGCCGGCGGCACGCAGGCAATCGGCGAATGACGTGCCGATCGGAACGACCGTCGTGAGTGGCGAGGCCACCGCGCCGGTAATGGTGACGTACTTGTCGACGACCGGCTGGCCCTCGACCGCCTTGCCAATGTTGATGATCGTCTCGACGTTGTCGACCACGCAGCCCACGTGCAGCGGAAGTCCGCCCGGCGGGATCTGCTTGCCGGTAATCTCATAGACCAGCACGTATTCGTCCCCGGCGGGATAAACATCCTCGTAGACAAATAACTCGAAACCTTCCCTCTCAGCCGTGCCACGCATCGATTCCAGCACGTCCTGATTCTTGTGCTTCACCGCGATCGTGACGCGCTCAGCACCGGTCTGCTGCCGCATGACCGATAAGCCTCGGAAAAAGGCCTCCGGCTCGCGCTTCATCGACTCGCGGTCCTTCTGCAACAGCGGCTCGCATTCGGCGCCGTTGGCGATCACGTGCGATACCCGCGCCTCCAACTTCTTGAAAGTCGGGAACCCGGCACCACCTGCGCCAATGACGCCGGCATCGCGAACTGATTTCAACAAATCCTGGCTAGCCAAGGTGTTACACTCCCAACAGGAATTGGTTGCGGGTCTGCCATCCGCATCTCATAGGGCCGAGCCGCCAGCCACCGGCGACCTGCCACCGCGATGCGATCGCGGCGTGGCCGAGACGAGCTATCTTGCCCCTCCCCTCCCTCTCACGCTTCTCTGCCATATTAAGCAGCCGGCGCCAATAAATCGACCCGCCTAGGTGACCATTGCCCGTCGCTGGTCAGCAGCCGGGTGGCCCGTAAATCGCCACCGTCAAGGGATGCCCGCTGCCGCCGCCACTCGGCCCGAACGAGGGAACCGGCCGCTGGCCCCCTCTGGTGCAACCATAGCTCACCGGCACCGGCACGAGCGCTCTGCCGCCGCCACCGCGGCTCAACGCTTCGAGCCGAGTGGCCACCCCGCCGCGTCGCTTCCGTTCCACCCGCGAATGGGGGTGCGTTGACAGCTGATTCTGCGGCCGAGAACCGGTCTGATGGGGAGGTTTGCCGACTTTGGCGAGAATCCCAAAAGTTCCAGTTGAGTGTTCTGGCAACTCCAATTACTCTGGGAAGCAGGAACAGAATTCGGATTATTGCGCTCAAACTCCGGAAAGTGTGGGGATTGAGCGAAGGTTGACGGTTGCGCGGTCAGTCCTCCATGGATGGCGGAACACGTTTTCTCGGCAGTCGTCAGATGTCTGCGCTCGGAGAGGTACCATGCGGAAGTTTTTTCGTGGCCCCTTGTCGCTGCTGGTCTTGGCCTGGTGTGCAACGCCCCTGCTGGCTGAAGTCGTTCCAGCGGAGACCGCTGATCTGTCGATCGAGCATCGCGCCGTGAGCGCCGTTACCAAGAGCGCCGTTACCAGGAGCGCCGTGTGGCAATTTCCGGTGGCACACAGTACGCCTGCGGTGGCCGATGCCTGGGACCTACCGCGAGCCACCACCCAGTTTCCGGGTCACGGGCTAGTGGGGCAAGGGCGGACGCCGCGGTTCTGGAACACCGCGTGGGAGGTCTCGTCGGACGTAGTCGCTGCACCGACGCGGCAATTGACCTTGGAATCGGTCATGCCACAGGCGGTGGGGGACCTCTATGACCTCGGTACTCTCGGTGGCGAGCAGAGCGTGGCCACCGGCATCAATGCGAGCGGCCAGGTCGTTGGTTATTCCCAGACCGTTTCTCACGACGTACATGCGTTTCGCTGGGACACGGTGGGACGGGTGATGCAAGATCTAGGCACGTTGGGCGGGAAGTCGAGTTACGCACAGGGGATCAATGATTCCGGCGACGTGGTGGGATTCTCGGAAACAGCCACAGGTGAAATCCACGCGTTCCTTTGGTCGGCCTCCGACAACGCCATGCACGATCTGGGCACGCTTGGCGGGGCCAACAGTCGAGCGGCCAGTATCAACAGCCAAGGCGCGATTGTCGGTTTTGCCCAGACGGTGGACCAGCAGGATCACGCGTTTCTGTGGAATCCTCAAACCCAATCGATGACGGATTTGGGTACTCTCGGCGGCAAGTTCAGCTATGCGTATGCCATCAATGATGAGGGGATAGTGGTTGGCCATTCGCAGACAGCGGACGGACGGGTCGAAGCTTTCACGTGCAGCGGTCAAGTGCCAGTGATCCAAGGTGTGGAAGCGCTGGACAGTCTGGTGAGTTTTGCCTTTGGCGTGAACGCGCAGGGGGAAGTGGCCGGTTACTCGCTGTCCGAGGAAGGTGACTATCGGGGGTTTGTCTGGAATACCACTTCGGGCCAATTGAGGGACCTCGGGACGTTCGACGACGCGTTCCAGCAGGCTTATGCGATCAACGAGGAGGGGATGCTGAACAGCTATGCGGCACCCGCACACGGCCGCAATTTCGCCGTGCGTTGGAATCCGACGACGGGACGCCTGCAGGATCACAGTCGCATCGGCAGCAGTTTTCAAGTGGCATGGGACATCAACGCACAGGGGCATGTCGTCGGCGCTGGGCAGACTGGCGGGGATGTGGTCCACGCCGTGATGTGGCGGCCGGCGGACGGCGCGGAGAGTCTGAATCTGAACTGCGGTGGCTGTCGCTGCCCCGGCGATCAGCCCGTTGAGCCATGGAACACCGATGTCGGCTATATGATCGGCGCCGTGGGAGCCGGGATCGGAGCGGAAGCGTCGAGCTTCGGTGCCATGGGCAGTGCGCCGATGAGCCGTGGTAGCGGCTACTCTCTGGGAGGGGGCGGCGGATTTTTTGGCGGCGGCGGAGGCGGAGGAGGGAGTAGTAGCGGCGGTTCGTCACCCTCTGGCGGCGGTGGCGAAGTTCCCGAACCAGCTACCGTCTTGCTGTGGTTGGCTGCCTTCGGGCTATGGGTGGGCCATCGCTGGGTTCGTCGCCGGCTCGCTTGAGCGGCCATTGGGCAAATCGAATCAGTGGTCGCCGCCATCGGCTGACAGTGGCGCCCGTTTCCTTGGCGGAGCAGCGTCCGCGGGCCAGTGCTTTGTCACCACCAAGATCAAGATGTCGTGAACACGCTGGCTCTGCCCAGTGGATAGTGCAAGCCGCAGTCAATGCGGACAACCTCGTCCTGGTGCGGTTACGCTCGATCGCCGACATGGACCACTCTGCGGTGCAAGTGCTTGCAGCACGCAGGTGGCGGCGATACCTTGAGACGTGGCTGGAATGAGTCCGGCCGATAGCTTCGAGTTCTGGATCCTCGAGGCGGGTAAATAGCCTCACCGAGCCCGGCATGCTTCCGGTCATTCTTGCACTGGTACTGATTGTCTTCATGTGGATCGAGGGAGATGTCGACCTGTCGGTCAAGCTCCTGCTGACGGCGGTCTACTTGGTCAGTTGGGGGTTGCTGCCGTGGAGCCCTCCACTCATGTGTGCTGCCCACACGGTGTTGGCCATCATCTTCGGTGCGATCGCGTTTGGCGCGGACTGGCTGAATCAACGCATGTGACTGGCGATCTCGTGTCGGCGCAATACTGAAGCTGCACATTGCCCGGCACAAAAGGGCATGCGGTGCTTCCGATTCTGGCGGCCGCGTGCGAGGCTTGGCATCAACGGTGTCGGCACCATCGCGCCGATCAGGAAGCCGTATGTCAGTTGCGCGTTCCTCCAAGGCACTGATGGCGAACTCAGAGGTAGCCCCCAACAAGTAGATCTCGCTGCATTTGCTTGTCCGTCCCACACACTGGCTCCGCTCGCGATGCAAGTCTTTGGATGGTGGCCGAGACTCCGCCGCTCGCTCAGCCAGTGCCACCCTTTTCCACACTGGCTCCGCTCGCGATGCAAGTCTTTGGATGGTGGCCGAGACTCCGCCGCTCGCTCAGCCAGTGCCACCCTTTTCCACACTGGCTCCGCTCGCGATGCGAGTCTCTGGATGGTGGCCGAGACGCCGCCGCTCGCTCAGCCAGTGCCACCATCCAAGCGATTCACCGCACGTTCCACTGCAGGATGCCACCCGAGAAGCCTGGCTGCAGTTTGACCTCCAGACGCAGTGCCGTGGTCGTTACGGGGTCGAACGTTACGCCATTGAATCGATCCAATGCCGTTGCGTAGCCCGACGCGGCGGAGACTTCCTGCCACGCCTTGCCGTCGTGGTAGAGCAGTTTCCACGACTGCGGCACACGACATCCGCCGCCTGGCGCATCGTCGAACCAGTAGACCTCCGTGGCGTTGACCGTGGCGGGAGAGTCGAATTCGTACTGTACCCACTCGGTGGTTCCCTGATGCGCCCACCAGGTGAACCGCGGGATCGAGTGGTCGTGGGAACTCGCCGGCTCGTGGGAATCCGCGAGAGCCTGTACCGAGTCACGGTCGTGGCAGTGCGAGGCAGTAGGTTGGACCGTATCCATGAGGCTAAGCGGTTCCGCGGGGCCGAGCGTGGCGGGATCGAGAGTCCGATAGAGTCTCCCTTCCCAACCATCTTGAGCCGGTGGCGCGCGACGCGGTTTGCCGTCCTGCCGAATCCAGACGTTCATCTCGCCCGGCTCCCGGTGGTCCCAGGCGTAATACGGGATGGCGGTGAGTTGACGATCGCTGCGCGCCCGGCCGTGAATCACGGCCACGCCACCCAGCAGTTCGGGCCGGAACTGGGTCGAGAAGTCCGGCTCCCGTTCCAGCACGAGATTGCCGACTCGCCCGCCGTTATCGACGGCTTCGACGCAGTAGACCAACGGGCCTCGTTGCAGTGCGACGCGGCCCCAGTCGGCCGTCACCAGCGGATGCGCTTCGATTCGCTGCACTTGCATGGGAAGCGACAAGACCACACGATCGCCGGTTTGCCATTGGCGCTGCAACACGGCGTAGCCCTTCTCGATCTGCAGCGGCTCAACAGGCTGGTCATTGACGGCGAGCCGTGCGTTACGACACCACTGAGGAATGCGCAGTCGCAGGGCAAACGCCGACGGCGTGGGCGTGGTCACGGTCAGAGCGATCTCGCCATCCCACGGGTAACGCGTCTGTTGCTCGAGCGAGACAGTGGTGCCCGGCAGAGCGATCTCGGCCTGCCCGGCGACATACAGATTGACGTAGATCCCGTCAGCGCTCAGAGCGTACACGTAACCGGGAAGTGACGGCAGGAATCGCACGACGTTGGTGGGACAACAGGCGCAGGGAAAGAACGGTTGCCTGTGGTGGTTCCCGCTGGCCGCCAAAGGATTGACATAGAAGAAAGTGTTCTCCATCCATGCCGATTCCCGACAGCACGCCGTTGTAGATGACCTGTTCCATCACGTCAGCATAGTGAGCGTCGGCATGCAGCAGGTTCAGGCGATGGCTCCACAGCGCCAGGCCGATGGCGGCGCACGTTTCGCAATAAGCGGAATCGTTGGGCAGTTCGTAGGGGTCACCGAACGCTTCCCCCTCATGTCGAGCCCCGATGCCGCCGGTGATGTACATTTTCCGCTGCACGACATCTTCCCAGAGCCGCTGCATGGCAGCGATGAAACCGGCATCCCCCGTGTACGCAGCGAGATCGGCCACACCGGCGTACAGGTACATGGCCCGGACGGCGTGTCCCACGATCTCGCTCTGTTGGGCAACCGGAACGTGATCCTGGCAATACTCGCCGTGAAGCTCGGGCCGCAGTTGCTTGTTTCCCCGCGCGTGCAGGAAGAAACTGGACAGGTTGAGGTACTTCTGTTGGCCGGTGGCTTCGTACAGCTTGACGAGCGCGAGTTCCAGTTCCTCGTGGCCCGGCACGTCCGCGCGTTTGCCGGGACCAAACACCTCGTCGATGTGATCCGCGAACTTCGTCGCCACGTTCAACAGCGTCGTCTTGCCCGTGGCCCGAAAGTGGGCCACCGCGGCCTCGATCAAGTGTCCGGCGCAGTAGAGTTCGTGGCGGACTTTGCAGTCCGTCCACTCCTTGCCCGGTTCGACCAGCGTATAGTACGTGTTCAGATACCCGTTGTCCCGCTGGGCGGCGGCGATCTGGGCAATCACCTCGTCCGTCATGCGATCCAGTTGCGGATCAGGATGATCGGCCAGCGAATAGGAGGCACCCTCCAGGACTTTGTAGACATCGGAGTCATTGAAGTAGATGCCCTCGAACTTCCCTTCCCGCAGGCCGGCAGCTTTGGCGAAGTTCGAGAACCGTCCGGTCTCCTCGCACCACTTGAAATTGTGCGGAATCGACTTCTCGCGATTCACCTGCAGGCGTGGTGCCCAGAAGCTGTCCTGGACCTTCACTTGGGTAAACGGGATGGACGTCAGTTTCCGGTGCCCCGGCTCGTCCGCCGCCCAGGCCGTTGCCGCTGCGACGAGCGTCCATACCACAGTTGACGTCAGCACAACGCATAGTGCGCTCAGCATCTTCTTCATCCAATTGGTCCTTGCGAGTATGATTCCCAGCGACTTCGCAGGAATTGCCCTGCCGGTCACTCCCGGATGTGGCGTACGGGTTTGTCCTTCAACCGCCCTTGGAGCGTGTAGAGTTGCACCAGACCGCGCTGGACGAGCCGTTCGCCGGCCCCGACTTCCGCTCGGGTTGTGTCACTGGCTCCGTAGCCGCCGCACGCCGCCGCTTCCAAGTCCGGCAAGTAACTGGGCCAGTCGTAGGGGCCGTCGCAGCAATAGCCGAAGATCCAGGCATGCTCTACCCCGGCCTTCTCACGGAACTCGCGCTGGAAGCGATGGAACGGCTCGCCAGGCATCGTCAGGATGGCAATGTCGTCGTTGACCAGCAGGGTGGTTACTCCCAAATCCATCGCCATCTGTGGATCCCAGCGACCCTGCACCGACAGGGTCGATGAAGCGATCCGCAATTGCTCCGCCCGGCCCGCTTCGCTCCCCATCCGGTCCAGAACTTGGATTACCTCTTGCGCCAGGTCCCGCCCCACTTGCTCGACGACTTCGAAGTCCGCAGTACGGTCGTCACCGCGTGCCATGCGCAGCGGATTGATGTCTCCACAGCAACCTTGCAGGAAGACACACAGCGCTGTCTCTCCCAGATGTTGCTCGACGAGTCGCCGCATCACGCCGGGATAATCGGCCGAGAGCTTGCGATTCTGTGGGCCCAACACGACCGGATGACAGGCATAGTTGACCAGCACCGCCCGCACGACATGCTGGGGATCGGTAATCCGGATCACACCAACCGTGGGGTCTACCGGTCCGTAAGGGACCAGCTCGGGATTCTCGAAATGTGTGAGGGCATAACCTCCCTCCTGCCGCACCAGGCGGTTATAGCCCAGCGTGATCGCGCCTTCGCCGGCGGCAAAGCTGGCCGGGAAGCGATTCCCCTGGGCCTCCTTCACCGCCGCGAGAACTCGCTCTTCAACCGTTCGCCGCCACGGCTGGTCCGCCGAGGGAAAATCCATGTCTGTCAGCTGCGGACCGGCATGCGTATGCGTGTTGGCCAGCAGCAAATGGTCGATTCCCAACGCCTTGACCTGTTCGAATAGCCAGGGCGAATTCACCACACAAAGGTCCCAGGAGACCAAGGCAACAGTAAGATCGCTCGACTGCAGCAACACCACGCGCGCCGTGAGCGGGTCGTGGAGACCATCCGTCGGCTGGGCCCCGCTGTACCCCGTCGTGCGCCCTCCCAGGGGAGGCGTAATGTCCGCCTGCGCCAAGCCAACTTGGATGTCCGCTCCCCACGTATTTCCCGCCGCCAGCCATCCGGCAACGGCCACGGAAATCACGACGAGCCGCAGGTCAGAAATGCGACCTCTCATCTTTTTTCCCATCCTGTGAAGACTCCCCGCAACGGCACCGCACCGCGCCAGCTGCAGACTGAGCCGGTGTGGAATCGCGGCCGTGTGGCAGCTCTTGAAGCACCCAATCGTCTCATTCCGGCGGCCGCCAGTCAACCGTGTGAAGAGTCATTCATTGAGCGACGGCCACTGGCATCTCGTCAGCGGTTCACTCCTCGCTGCCTGCAGCCCGCATACCTGCATGTCCGGGTTGTGTTGCTGAATCAACGTCAGAATACTATCGAGTCCTCGATTTGTCTCGGCACAGATGCAGAGACGATTATCGTGATGGAAATTGAGCCAAGCGCTGGTGGCCTGCCCCATTTTGCCCAGGCTTCCGTACGTGGCCTTCACCCATGCCTTGAATGCCAGGCGGTCCACTTGAATGAGCGCGGAGGCGGACCAGGGAACGAGACGATGCAGATGGCTGATCACCTCTCGCACGCTCTCGGACGTCACGCCATACACGCGTACGACATGAGCTTCCTCGAAGGCGATTTCCACCGGCCATTGCCCCTGGATCGCCCGCACCAGTTGATGGTCCGTTCGGCGCAGCTGGCGCAGTCCACTGGTCGGCATCGTGCGCGCCATACAATAACCGCGCCGCAGGCTGAGATAAAGCCGTTTCCTGGCCTTGACGTACGACACCGTTACGGCCTCGAGTTCCTGTCCGGGCGTGGGAGTCGTCACAGCATGATGCTCGGCAAGTATCCAGCCGGTCTGGCCGCTGGTGAGTCGCAACTCGGTGACCGTGTCGCTCGTTTTCGTCACGACTGCCCGCACGTGGATGCCGGGGGGGAGCTTGTTGGAAACCGGGGGCGCCTGCTTTGCGCCCTGTCGTTTCCGCTTGCTTTTTCTTTTCTTCTTTTTGCTCGGAACGACGCAGGCGGCCGTCGGGAGTTCTGCCGGATTCGTGGGGGCAGCGGCTACCTGCTGCAAGATACGCACCAGCAGTTCCTGCATCGTGCGCCGCGACAAGGACTCGGTGTGTGGCCAGTAGACGATGCCTGAGTGAGCGTGTTCCTGGTCGTGCAACTGCAAGAAATCGCGGTCGCGCGTCACAATGATCCGCTGTTGCTCCAACGCATAGGTCATGTGCAACGTGTCTGATTTGGCCCGTAGTCCCACGTCGTTGGTCGTGGTGACATCAAACCCTCGGTTACGCAGCAGTTGGGCCACCGATCGACTGATGTTCTCGTCCAAATGTAGACGGAGATCCTGTTCAGGATTCGGACTGGGCAGATAGAGGATCTGATCGTCACGACGTCCATTCATCACTATCGAGCAGGCGGGTCGCCTGCATCCCTGTGCGGCGAGTCTAAACCCAGCCTGATCCACCTGCGCTGCCGCCTCCCCCCGGGTTCTGGAGCGGTGAGAAACGGGCACCCATGCAAGTCCGGTGGATCAAGGTCTGTTCTGGCTGGAACTGAGTTCGTCTGGTCCTTCCAAGACGCCACGACTCGAGTGTTCCAGTGCCCCCGCCTTGCTCGGGGGCCTTCCACCATCGACCAGGTCCGCTGATGGTGACTCACTCGAACTGCACAAGGCCTGTCCGCGGGAAGGCCTGCTCCTCAAGCGTTTGTCGGCGACCAATTGACACCCTATTGTTCCGTACGCGGATCCCGAAGGCAATCGCCCACTACGCCACGACTGCTCCCGCGCAAGGGAGTGTTCGAACGTCCTGCATCGCATCGAACCGCAGCAGCCAGAGTGACACTTAGATTTTCTTCGAATTCCCCGCCTCTCCAGGTGTCCCGGACTCGTGAATCTCGCTTCCGCAGTCAGCCGCTCACGGCAGCACGACGCCAATTGTCAGGAGCAGATTGGCATAGATGCGCTGTTCCGCCGTGGCGATCGTGAGCGCCACATCGGGGGTGCTGGCGACATCGTAGAAAGCGAATCGTTCAATGGTTGTCAGTGGCTGTGTGAATCCGACCGTCTGGAGCGTTCCACGAAACGCGTCCCAGATCTCGGGGTCGCGTGCCAGCGCATAGGGACCGGTCGTCGCATACTGCATCACCGCCGCGTCTTCGATGGGAATCGCGGTCACCAGCGCATTGAGTACCTGTACACAGTCGACCAGACCGGGCGAGAGGTTCAAGTTAACCAGCCGCGCGTGCGGACCCAACTTGGTTCGAAACGGATAGTTACCGTCGGCGATTAACACTTTGGACCCGTGTCCCGCACGGCCCAGGATTTCGAGGATCTCGGGATGAATCAGTTGACCTTTGAGCATGCTCATAACTCCGTAGGTGGGTTTTCGTAGCCACGTTCGCCGAGAACGTGGGTGCAGCTGGCTAACACTCCTCCTCCGACGCGCACTGGCGCGCGTCGGCACGGTCGTTCGTCAGCCGCCATCGCGCGGATCATTTGAATCCGGCCGGCACTGGGGGGAGGCTGCCGGTCAGTACCTTCGCTGCTCGCCGGCCCGCCCGCGAATAGTCAAACTCCTGGAATCCCAGCTTCAGAGCGGGCGAATCGGGACGCAATCGAAAATCATCCTGTTGCGGGTATTCAAACAGCGGGTCGGCGACGATCGAATGCTGATCCTTCTGACGCTCGGTCTTCCACTGGTCGAACGTCAGATTGCCGGGAAACGTGACAGGTTTGTCACCCGCCTGGAAATAGACGTTGTAATCCATCACGAAGTTATCGTCTTTCCAGTTGCTTCCCAACAGCGGACTGCCGTTATCCCAGTAGACGATGTTTCTTTCGAAGAAGAACGACGTGTGTTCTTCGGTTCTGGTGCGCTGAAGCTGCTGCTCTCCCGAGCAAGCCAGGATGTTGTTTTCCACGCGATTCTCTTTGCCATAATGCTGGTGGAACGAAGCGCGAGAGCAGCGGTACACCAGATTATTCTTCATCACAATACCGGTGGAGCCCTCGTCCGTGTACAGTCCCCATCCGCCATAATCGAACGACGTGACATCGTGGAATCGGTTGTCGTGAATCACGGTGCCGGGGGAGATCCCCAGCGTGTAGATGCCTCCCATGTCGCTCAAGACGCCCTGCCCGATATCGTAGACGTGGTTGAATCCGATGTCGTTGTGATGTGCCAGGCTCTTGCCGTATCCCCAGGTCCAGCCGACGGAGAAGCCGGTGTAGTAGAAATTGTGCACGTCGTTATGTTCGATGATGTTGTGGGGGGATTGCCCGATCCAGATACCGACCGCGGCCGGATGGAGCCGACCGCCGTGGGCGATCAGGCAGTCGCGCACCGTGTGATGGGAGACCACCAGTTCCTCGTCGTCGGGCGGGCTCAGGCTGCTGGCAAAGGCCTGCGAAAGATTCCCCCCTGAAGGTGTTTGGGAGAGAGCATGACCGATCTTGATCCCTCCGCCGGCCAGGTCGACCAGTTCGCAATTCTCCAGACGGTTGTGCCGGCAGCCCGGTCCGAAAGCCACCGCGTACTCGCCCGTGTGGCGCACGACGCACTGTTCGAACACGAGATTCCTGGCTGCGACAGCCGCGATGGAGGCGCCCAGATTGATTTCCGCCTGCGGGAATGACTGCCCGTTTTCCGGCAGGTTCCAGTTTGTGTGAGCGAAGGTGAGGCCGCGAAACTGCAGATATTCCACCCACTGGTGCTGGGTTGTGTCACCGGCCAGGAGCAGCAGATTCTGGATGCGGGGCGCGACAACGCGTGCTTCGGCCGGATCTTCACCGGGCAGCGGCAGGTACGTCAATCGACCACTCGAGCGATCCAAATACCACTCTCCCGGCTCACTCAACGCTTCGCGCACGTTGATCACAAGATACCGATGGTCCTTGGCAAAACTGGTCCAATAACTGGTGCCTGGGGTGTGCCCCTTGAAGGTCACGATGTTCTCTGCCGCATCGACCGACGCGATATGCATGCGTGAAGCCGACCACTGATGAAAGGGCATGATTTCGACGTCGCT
The DNA here is from genome assembly GCA_963802295.1 of uncultured Planctomycetota bacterium. Taxonomy (GTDB): domain Bacteria; phylum Planctomycetota; class Planctomycetia; order Pirellulales; family Pirellulaceae; genus JAJRVM01. Next base: position 1,741,940 of record CAWDIM010000029.1, read on the forward strand.
CAGATTGGCCCAATCACCCTTGATCTCGCCGGCCGAGAAGCCAAAGCGATCGAATCCTTTTCCTGCGGCCTGCGGCGAAGGATCGTACTGCTGGGCAATTTTGTAGTATCCGGTTTTCGGCAGGCGCGGACGGAACCGGCGCTGGTCGTTCACGAACAGTTGCGAGAAGGTCCATTGGCCGGCCTGCACCGCCGGCAAATCCAACTGCCACGCCCCTTGCGCGTCCACCTGCCAGCCGGCGAGCGTTTGGCCGCCGCTCAAGATCGGCGATTCGTCTCCGTAGGCCTGGTAGATTACGGGTGATTTTTCCGTGCCGGAATCGGCCGGGGTGAAGGTCAGAGGTGACTCCAACTCATAGACGCCGCCACGCACCGCCACCACCATCGGCGTATCACGCTGGGGTTGAGCGGCCTTCAGGGCCTGTACCAGCTGCTGGGCCTTGCCCACCGTGGCCACCGGACCGTCCGTGGCAGTCGCGTTCGGCTGGTCCAGTGTGCCGGACCACTGATCGTTGCCTTGCGGTGACACGAACAGGTCCGCGGTCTCAGCCCGCAGCGCAGGCAGTGGAACCGCCCACAACAGAAAGACTCCCAAGAATGACCGTACGGTAATTCGCGTCACGTGCCGGCTGAACATGATCATCTCCTTGTCATGGCGCTGGTGGGGCTGCGGGGTGGGAAATTACGGGGCTGGAATGGCCGTCAACGGGTGGTCGAACCAAAGTGGTCGTCACGTTAGTATACCAAAGGAAGGCTCGGAGAAGCATCAGCCAGGCTGGCAGAACGAAAATCGTCGTCCCCGCGGACGGCGAGCGCAAGTGGACGATACCGGCACACGCCCAGCGAGACCGTCATCATGTCGCCAACCCCCGTCCCCTGGCCGGATCACGCACGACCCGAGACCTATCCGGCCTACGCAGCGACCGCGAAGATTTCGCTCAGTGGTGGCAGCGGAACTGCGATCGTGGGCCTGAAGTCGACCGGACTGGATGTCTACTTCCAGGACGGTCAGGTGCTGCACTATGACCTGGAAGGACGCTTGCAGCGCGTGGGCCAGCCCAACGTCCAGTGGCGACGCGGCTTGTCCGGCCGTACCCTCGAACTCCGCCGCCGCACGCGCGAATCGGGTGGGGGCCTGCAGCGGTGTCAGCTCAGCGACCGCCAGGCCGATCAATTGGTCAGCGCTTGCCACGACCGCCTGCAGGGTGTCTGGGAAGCGGTGTGCAGCGGTCCAGCGAAAGAGCGTGACAGCCAGACGGGAGAAGCGAGTTCACGAGCTCTGCTGCAAACGTCTGTCGCGTTGGCGAGCCGGTTCGATCTGCCGGCCGCTCGACATGACCTCGCGCAGTTCCGCGCGATCTACCACGACATTCCGATCCTGCCGCCCGACCAATACAATTCCCTGGTGCTGCTGGCCAGCGACGGCTGCCGCTACAACAAGTGCACCTTCTGCGGTTTCTACCGGGACACAGGCTATCGGGCTCGCTCGCCCAGCGAGTTCGGTGAACACGTCGAGCAGGCAGTCGCCTATCACGGCCATGGGCTGGCGCTGCGGCGAGGAATTTTCTTGGGGCAGGCCAATGCTCTGCTGGGGCCTCCCGATTGGCGCGAGGAACTCCTCCGCCAGGTCAACCGGCGATTCGACCTTCCGCATCCCGAGGCGGCTCGCTGCGGTCCGGAATGGTGGAGAGGATCCATCAGCCGCTTCACCGGGATCACGTCGTTTCTCGATGCTTTCGCCGGCGTGCGGATGAAGGCCGCCGAGTTTGCCGCGTTGCGCAGATTGAACCTGCGGCGAATTTTCATCGGTATGGAAACCGGGGACGCCGAACTGCTGGACTGGCTGCGCAAACCGGCGCAACCCCCACAGATACTCGACACCGTCCGTGCGGCGCGGCAAGCAGGGGTGCAGGCCGGAGTCATTGTGCTGCTCGGGGCCGGCGGGGAACGCTTCTTCGACGCGCATGTACGGGAATCGGTGGCGTTGATTCGCGCCATGCAGTTGGGAGCCGGGGATTTCGTCTACCTCTCGCCACTGGTGGCCGCACCTGACACGGAGTATGCCGAGTTGGCTCAGTCAGCCGGTATTGAACCCTTGTCCGCGACGCGCATGGCCGAGCAGGAGCGGCGGATTCGCCAGGGGGTCCTGGCCGGACAGTCAACGCCCGGACCCTACCTCGCCCACTACGAAGTCGAACACTTCGTCTACTGACCCCACAATAACTAAATCTCCCCCCCTTCTTACTCTTACTCTTACTCTAACTCTTACTCTAACGCGGCCCGCGGCCGCAACCAAAACGGGAAATCCGAAATCCCAATATCGAAATCCCAAACAAATTCGAAATCCAAAATTCGAAATCCAAAACCTCCGCTGCCGGCAAAACGGCTGCGGGCGGGCCCCCAGCAGATTCTCACCAGCAGCATGCCATTGCGTCCTCCGTTTTCCCTTCCTCCCTTCTTCCCTTTCTCCCACTTTTCTGTGCTTCGAATTTCGGATTTTGTTCCAAACATGCGCGCACGGTGCGCACATCCTACACGCGAAAACTTTACTCCTCTTCGTACCACGCGCCCGCTCGGCGCCCGGCCCACCACCCCGACTCCACGGCCGTAGATCTGGCTCGGAGGGCGGGAGAGTAAGAGTAAGAGTAAGAGTACGAGTAAGAGTAAGAACAAATTGGGGGTGATGGGTAGCTGCTGATCAATTCACTCTATCGAGAGCGGGAGGCTCTCGCTGTGACTGTTGAATTCTGGTGCATACATGCACTGGATCTGCGCCATGCCGGACTGGTAGTTGCCTCGGTGCACGACGCGCGTGGAGTATTCGAAGACATACGTTCCCTTGGGCAAGTAGTCGATGAAGAAATGGCTGGCCGTATCGCGTGTGGACTCATAGTAACCGAGGCCGTCCTGGTAGCGGTACCGTGAAAGGACGTTGACAGGTTCCAGTCCGCTGCCACGCTGGTCTTTCAGGTGCACGTATTCCATATCGCGATCCACGCGCAGTTCGAGGCGAACGACCAGTTCATTGCCGACGGAGAGCGGGCCATTGACAGCTTTGAGGAGCGGGCCTTGGCTGGTGTTCTCTTTGACAAAGAGCTGTTTCTTGAGCGTAAGCGGCGTTCCTTCGTAGGGCGTGACCTTGGACATATCCTCGAGGTATTGCCAGTGTACGCTTCCCCAGGAGACACCGGGATCGGTTTTCGTCACGGTGATGTTTCCCATTTCCGGCTTCACTTCGTCGCGGACGAAGCGTGCTTCGTAGAAGCCGGTGCCGGCCTCCACCTGCTGGGGTTCGATGGCCAGTGGGCCCAGCGATACGCGGACGAGGGCATCGGAGGCCAGCAGGTTGGTGCCGCGTAGCAGCAGGCTGTAGACCGCGTCGGCCGTGGCTTTGGTGGTCTTCCAATCCTGAGTCTGTTTCTGCTTCAGCAGCCAGACGCGACACGCCTCGACCGATTCCGCATCACCGCTCACCTCGTCGAAAGCCTCGATCATCATGGCCTGCGTTTCAATCGGTGCGCGATACCACCACCAGGAGAGTTCCGTGTCCCGCCAGAACATGCCCAGTTCCTCGTTGGAAACGCTGCGTTGCTTCAGGGAGACCATGATCGTCTGGGGCGTTTGCTTGTCGCCGAATCGCTTCAAGGCAATCGCCAGGTGCGCTTCCGACTGGCGATTGCCCAGTTTTGTCCAGTACTTACGCGCCTGACCCAGGAAATAGTCGACCGCTTCCTGGTGCTCGGCCGCGATCGCCTGATCATCCAGGAAGAAGCTTCGTCCATACAGGTACAGCGCGATGGTCGGGGACAGGTGGTTCTCGTCTTTTTTGCCGTGCTGGAGGATGTTTCGATACTGCTGATCGATCCAGGCATCCAGGCGCGTCAGCGACTTGATTGCCTGGGTGACGTCCAGGTCGGTACCGAGGTGCCTCAATCGCCCGAAGCCGGTGGTGATGTAGAGGGTGATGTAATCGTTGGGGCGTCCACCCGGAAACCAGGGCCACGATCCGTCGGCCTCTTGCATCTCGCCCAGTTTCTGGAGGGCTCGCGCGCTCTCTTCCTGCAGTCGATTGGCATCGAAGAGGATGCCCACGTTACGCCGCGCTTCAGATTCCTGTTGCGCCTGGCGCACCCACGGGGTTTCCTCGATCATCACCGCTTTCAGGTCCTGGTTCTTGTCCATCGGGCTGTCCAACGCCGCCGTTCCCTTCCATTGATCGAAGATCCGGCGGATCTTGGGATCCGAATTGGCGATGTGCTGGGCCAAGGCGTTCGCATACAGGCGATTGAACACCTGTTCCGCACATTCATACGGGTATTCCATCAGGTAGGGAAGCGCCAGCACCGCGTACCAGGCCGGTTGCGAGACCATCTGGACGGTGAGCGACTGGCTCTTGAGCGTATCGGACTTGGCCGACTCCAACAGTTTCGTGAAGGTGAAGTTTTTGGTACCCGCACCGCGGATCGGCAACGGCAACGATTCACTGACCAGAATTCGCCGGGAAAGAACCGGCAGAAAACCTTCTTCCCCGTCCGACAAACGTCCGGTCGAACCGACCGCTTTGTAGGTCAGGAACCCCAGGCCGTCGGGCACCTTCAAACGCCAGGCAAAGCTCGCGGACTGCTGCGACGGGATGTCAAAGGGCCGGTCGGTGTCGGTGTTTTCCAGCTGCGCGTCGGCCGATTCCAGGGTGGCGCATCGGAAAGGGAGAGACGCACGGTACCCGCTTGTCGGGTTGGAGACTGGTTCGTGACTTTCACGGTAAACTCCAACACGTCTCCTTCGCGAAGGAAACGCGGCGGGAGCGGTTCGACCATCAGATCCTTGGAGGTCACGGCGCTATCGGTCAGAGCGCCGCCACGCATCTGGGCATCGTGGGCAAACCCCAGGAACTTCCATTCGGTCAGGGCTTCGGGCATGGTGAACTTCATCGTCACCCGGCCGTCTTTGTCCGAGACCAGGTGAGGGAAGAAGAAGGCGGTTTCGTTGAGATTTGTCCGCGCGGAGACTTTGCCCAAGTCAATCTGCGGTGTGGGAGGGGAAGCCGGCGCACCGGCGCCGCCCCCCATCCAGCCTTGCCCTCGGCGGCCATGTCGGCCATGGCCGGTTCTGCTTCCATCGCCATGCCTTCGGCCGGGGCGCCATCCATGCCGCCCGGAGCGGCCGCCATGGGCGCCATCGCCTCGCCCAGCATCACGGCACCGCGTCGCACCATGCCAAACCTCATGCGCTGGGCCGACAACTCCGGCGGCAGCGACCGGTAAGTCATGGTGACGTCCTTGCGCTCGCGGTCGAAATGCCCGATCAGGCCTCGCAGTTGCAGCAGAGTGTTTTCGAACTGCACGTTCACTTGCGAGTAGTCGGTCCGGAACATCCGCAGATCCCGCCAGCTATGCGGCAGATAGGCGTCCAGTGACGCGTCGTACAAGGCTGCCACCATTTCCGCGACGGCCGCTTCGGCATGGGGGCCGGTGATGACCGCTGTCCACGATTCTTCCTGGCCCGGACTGAGCTTCGAGCGAAAATGCTCCCACTTGATCGACAGTTGTTTGTTGGTCCAGGGCACCTCCACGTGGCGGGACTCGAGATAAGCGCGGTTCTCGCGCACTTGAGTCACGCGCACCGTGAAACCTCCGCGCATCGCTTCCGTGACACCCTGCTCCAGCATCGCCTGAGTGATGTCCGGCCGCGTCCAGTAGCTTTGCACGATCTTGCCGCGATGTTCCACCTCGACGAAAGCGCGGCCCGTTTCGTAACCGGTCCCCCAGAGTGCCGTGAATGTCTCGCCGGGCTCCACCGTCCACCGCGGAGCGGCGACGAAGTTGGGGATCTTGATCGCGAAACGGTCTGCCTGCGGATCGAGCACCTGCAATGGCAGGAGAGCCGTTACCGCTTTGCCAAAACCATCCTCCGTTTCGAGTATCACGCGATAAGAGCCCGCTGCCAACTGGCACGTGGCCACGCCAGCACCGCTCGCGTCGGTGGCAAACGGCTGCTCCACCACGACGGGCCCTAGTGGCCAGGAGTTCACGTTCGACAGATCGGGGGTGGGGGAACCGTCACCGCCGGGCCGTGGCCGCCAGGGGCGGAAGAAGTCCAGACGCGCGCGATACACACGGTCGGGCTCTTGCAGTGCATGGACTTTGATCGTTCCCTTGGCTGCCCGCGGCGCCCCGTCCGGAGATTGCGTCGCGACGCGAATCTTCACCTCTTGCTCGGCCGTTTGCCAGTCGTCGGCCGACATGGACGCCTGCAAGGCCGTGTAGCTCACGTTCACGCTGCGCTGATCGGACCGCGTTTCACCCGTCGTATCGGTGACGTCGGCATAGACGGTGAAACTGAACACCGGCTCGTCTTTTTCCAGTACGGAGAGATCCGGTCGGGCTGTGAAGGGGACCGTGAAGGTGCCGTCATCAGCGGTCACCGCCGTGCCATTGGCGATCTCCTGCGCATCGGCTTGCGGCGGATTCCACCAGCAGCGCCAGTACCACCAGATCGGATAGCGCACTTCGCGCACCACGCGATACGTCACGTTGGCCCCACCGATCGCCGCACCGGTGTAGGCCTTGGCGGTTCCTGTCACCCGCACTTCGCCCCCCAGCCGTGCCGCTTCCTCCGGTGACGAAAGCTCGACTCTGAACTTGGGACGCTTGTATTCTTCCACATTGAACTGCGTGAAGCTGCCATTGTTCGCGGCATCCCGCAGTTGCATCTGCCCCATCAACCGATCGCGAGGCGCAGTGAAGCTGCCACCGAGCGAGCCGAATTCGTTGGTGCGGCAAACCTGCCGCGCGATCTCCTGCTGGTTGGCATCGACAAACAGGACGGTGACGTCCTGCCCGGCGACGGTCTGATAGTTGTCCTGACCCTGGTCCACTTGCACCACGATCCCCTTGAAGTGAATCGTCTGTCCAGGCCGATAGAGGGCGCGATCGGTAAAGAAGACGGTCTGCTGCAGCGGCCCCGCTTCCCCCCGCTCGCCATGACCGCGCAGTTGGTTCCCCGTCGACAGGGCGAACTGTTGGTGTTTGGCCAGGATCAAATACGTTTCGGCCTCCGAACCGGCGATGCGGAACAGGCCGTTCTTGTCGGTGGCGATCTGGCGTTGTTCCACCCACTTGGACTGCCGGCCGGTACGTTGGTAGGACCACACGCGGACCTGCGCCCCATCAATCGGTTCACCGGTATCCGCGTCGAGCACAAAACCGTCGATCTGGCCCGGCGCCTCGCCGGTGCGAATCACCAGCGACAAGGGGCTGACCCAGCACTCCTGCACCAGCACGCGGTTGTCGCGATCACCGAACTTCTCGTCGGCACTCGCGAGCAGGTAATAGAAGCCGGGCGGCAATTGGTCCGGGACGGTAAACACTTCCTGGGCCGCGAGGTAATCTTCAGTGGGGGGCACATCGTGCGACCACTCAAGATCGGGCTTCTTCGCCATCAGCTCACGGCGCTGGCGAGCGTCGATCCGCATGGGATAGTAGTTCGGCGCGTTGACCAGTTGCTCCCAGTCGTAGCGGATGGCTCGGAAATGGACTTTGGTCAGATTGCGGTACTGCACGTGGATCGACGGCCACGGATTGCTCCAGACGCGTTCGATCTGCACGTCGATCTCTTTCGCCTCAATGTCCTGCAACAGGTTGTAACAGAGTTTTCCCCCCACGCTGTCCGGAAAGGCCTGATAGCCTTGTTGAGCGCGGGCATGCGCATCGACCATCGCCTGCTCGCCGCGCAACACTTCCCCCCAGGCCGCCAAGGCTCGAGCCGAAATCGGGGCGTCGGCCCACCGTTGTGAAAAACGCTCCAGCGCCGCTTTGTAACGGGCGTTCTTCTCGGCCTGAGTAGCGTGTTGGAAGCCGAATTCCAGCCGGCTCAGGTCCGCTTCCGCCAGCGCCGTCGTGTCCTCATCTTTCTGGTGGAAGACCAGCAGTCGCTGATACAATCGAATCGCCTGAAGGGTCGGTGACTGCTCGTCTGTCGACTCGATCGTCCAGTTGAGAAACTCTTCGAGCGCACCGAAGATGGGACTCTCGGCAGTCAACACAAAGGCATCTTGAGCGGCGGCTCCCGCCTGCTCGCCGGCGCTGTAGAACTGCAGCGCGTCATAAGCCACGAAGTCAAACATCGTCGGGCGACAGGTATCGGGCATCGTTCCTTTCACCAGGAGTTCGTCGAACTTGGCCACCGGGGTGTCTTGCAGCTCCTTCTCGGATTTCAAGGCCGTCACGAAATGCCGATCGATTTCCGAGAGAATGCGGGGCAGATCCCACGTCAAAATGTCCTCGCCCGCGCCCTGGTCGGTCTGCGTGCGCTGCAGAAACCGCCAGCGGTTCTCTTGAAAGAAGTCCCAGTACCAATTGGCCAGGATAACCTCCAGCACCGGCTGCATCGCTTGCGGCTGGTCCGGGATCGTGGCTTGCAGTCGCGTAATCCGCTCCTCGGCCTTGTCGCCCTCAATGGTGCTTTCCAGCATGATCTTCAGGGCGACGGCCTTCGTGGCCTCGTCATACTTGCGTGCCTGCAAGGCCGCTTGAATGATCGGCTCCAATTCCTGAATCGCTGTCTGCGGGTGACGGTTGTCCATGGCGTCCTTCACTTTCTTCCAGTCCCCGGCGGGTGGTTCCTCCAACGCCGCGAGTATCGCACCAAACGCGGTAACGGAAATCAGCAGGACGAGGATGAGTTTCTTCATGACGTGGTGACTCGCTATGACCATGTTTCAAGCAGCGATGACGTTACTGTTGCAACGCAGAAGACTGGTGCGATCCGGGACGCGGCGTTCCTGTCGAGCGGCAACCAACGGCGGCTGCGCGTCGCGCGCGGCGAGGACGGTTCATCGGGGCGCGAACGCCCCCTCAATGGCATCCGGCCGGATCAGAGACGCCTCGGACCCCGCCAAAGTTCCACCCGCGGACGATTCTTGTGGTCGGGCACGCCGCCCTGCGTCGCCCGACGGATGTGGCGACCGCACTCGGCGACCTTCATCAATTCCCGCACGCTGCGGATGCCACCACGACAGTGGACGGTGGCTGTGCCTCATTGTAGCCATTTCGCCGTGCGTCCCTACTGGCCAAGTGTGTTGAGGAAGCGCATTCGCACCCCGGTCTTGCTCAGAGTGCCCTGCTTTCCTGTTTTCGGTTTGCGGAGCTCCGCGGCGTGGAGAATGCGGCCATCGCGCGGGTGGCTGCGTGTGATCTGTAAGAGCGTCCCGGCGGCCGTCGGTGGGTTGCATCGGGGGCTCAGGGGGATCAAAATGCCATGGAGCGGCCCATTTTCCTGGCAGATTCTCGCGGGCAATTTCCGGTCAAGCGACTTCGATGAGGGGCGGGGATGAACGCCAAACGACAGTCCGAACGTCGGCGTCGGCGCAACTCGGGCTCCGATGACGTGAAGTCCCTTTCGCGAGGTCGCCAGGGGCGGTGGATCGTGCTGCCCTTAGGCTTGCTGGGCCTGGTGCTGGTGCTGCTGGGTTATTATGGGTGGCGTGAAGACCCGACGGGGGAGCTTCCGGAGGCAGTCGTCGCGAAATCGAATGCCGGCGGCGATAGGATGTCTGCGGACATGGGTTCTACCTTGGAGGCTGAGGAAGCGCCGCTTCCTCCGTTGTTCTCCCCAGGAGCCCCAGCCGAAGAGTGCAAGCAGGAGACGATGCGGATGGCGATCCAGTTGGCCGAGGATTTTCCCGACAAGCTCGATGCCCTGCAGACAAGCGCCACGATTCGGTGGGCGCTGGGCGATATGCTGGAGGCCGTGCGACTATGGGAGGAGTGTCGGACGAGGGATAGCCGATTTTCACCCGCCTACGAAGGTTTGGGACGCGTAAGTCTGTTGGAGGGTGATTTCGAGCGTGCCGTCACCATGTTTCGCGAGGCCATCGCACTGGAGCCTGCCAACCGACAATTGACGATGTTACTGGCGGAGGCCCTCGTACGATCCAACCGCATGGAGGAGGTGGTGGCCGAATTGGCCGGCTTCATTCAGTCCGGACCAGCATCTCCCAGAGCGTTTCTGTGGTTGGGCCAAGCCTACCTCGAATTGGGACAGTATGACGATGCGCACCGGGCACTGGAGGTCGCGTTGCAGCGGATGCCCGAGGAAAGGCAGGTGCATTTCGCCTTGACGCGGGTCTATGGCCAGTTGAAGCAGCCAGACAAGGCCAAATGGCATCGAGACAAGGTTCAGCAACTTGTCGACGTCTATCGGGAAGCCGGCAAAGGCCAAGTCCGGGGGTCGGGCACACCTGACGCGCTGTACCGGGACGCCGTCCGCGCGCATCTGGATGCGGCGGCAGTCTATCACCGGTACGGAAAGGTCGACGAGGCCATAGACCTTTGTCGCAAGGCTGCGGCCCTCGACCCGCGGGACGTGGAAAGCCGACAATCGCTCGTAGCGCTGTACGAGCAGGCGGGCCGCGTGAAGCACTCTCTGCGGATCAAGCAGCAGCTGCGCGATCTTTCGCGGGATTCGGCTGGAGGCCCGCGGCGCCCCTGACACATCGCCCAGACGCCGCCCCACACGGTGGGAGTGGTTTGTGCGCGGAGCCCGAAATAACCGGCTTTTTCCCCCAGGAACAAACCAGATGATCGCAATCGCCACTGCACGATGCGCCGCTCACGGCCGGGCCATGGAGCCGGTGAAGCACGGGCCTGATTCCCGTAGCGGCGGCACGGCATCGCGGTGGGCCAGCGGGATATGGCGTCGGTTGGCGGTGACGGCGATTGTGTGCTGCTGCGCTGGGTTGGCTCGTGGGCAGGGTCCCATTGTGCTGCGGAACGTTACCGCCAGCACGGGGATTCAGTTCAAACATACCGACGGCAGCACCGGCAAGCGGTACATCGTGGAGTACGTGGCGTCCGGCTTGGCCACATTTGATTACGACGGCGACGGGCTCTTGGACATCTACTTCGTCAATGGCGGTCCGCTGGGTGACGCGGACAAGAGCAACCCTCCCACATCCGCCTTGTATCGAAACCTGGGCGACTTTCGGTTCATCGATGTGACGCAAAGTGCGGGTGTGGGGATTCCCGGTTTTGGACTGGGAGTCGCGGTGGCCGATTACGATAACGATGGCTATCCGGACATATATGTCAGCAATTTCGGCCCCAACGTGCTCTATCGCGGCAATGGTGACGGAACGTTCACGGACGTGACGCGGGAAGCCGCCGTTGGGCGGGGAAACAAGGTCGGCGCGGGAGTCGCGTTCTTGGATATCGAGGGCGATGGTCAGCTGGATCTGTACGTGTCCAACTACATCCAGTTCGCGTACGAAATCAACCCGATGCGGCGTTTCCGGGGCACGTCAGTCTATCCCAGTCCGCTGGATTTCGATCCGGAACCTGACAATCTGTTCCGCAGCAACGGCGATGGCACCTTTGCCGACATCAGTCGCTCGTCGGGCGTGGCCGAACGATTTGGGACGGGGATGGGCATTATCGCCGCCGACTACGACGACGATGGCCGTACCGATGTGTTCGTCGCCAACGACGAGATGCCCAATTTCCTGTGGCACAACGAAGGCGGTGGGCGATTCGAAGAGGTCGGACTGATTGCCGGCGTGGCCTTTAACCACTTCGGCGTCCCCCACGGAAATATGGGAGTCGCCTGTGGCGATTACGACAATGACGGCCAGTTGGATTTTCTTGTCACCTCCTTCCAGCGTGAGATGGCCACCCTTTTTCGAAACCTCGGCGCCGGCCAATTCATGGACGTTTCGGGACGCGTCGGCAGCGGCGCCGGTTCGTACAATCAAGTGAAATGGGGTTGCGGTTTCGTCGATTTCGACAACGACGGATGGCGCGATATCTTCGTCGTTTGTGGACACCTGGCCGACAACATCGAACAGATCGACAATACGTCGTCCTATCTCGCCCAACCAGTGCTCCTGCGCAATACCGGCCAGGGCACATTCGTCGACGTGTCGGATGTCAGCGGTGATGGTCTCGACGTGAAATCGGTGGGCCGCGGCGCAGCGTTCGATGACCTGGATAACGACGGACGCGTGGATGTCGTGATTCTGAATTCGCGACGGCCACCGACGATTTTGAGAAACGAGTCGGTCACCGGGAATCATTGGATTCAAGTGCGGCTGCGTGGAGCGAAAACCAACCGCGATGGCGTCGGCGCCCGTGTCACCGTGGTGGCGGGCGACCTGTCGCTGATCGACGAGGTGCACAGTGGCCAGGGTTACCAAAGTCATTCGGGGACGCGGCTCCACTTCGGCCTGGGGAAGCGCCCAACCGTCGATCGGATTGAGGTCCGTTGGATTGGCGGCGGCGTGGATGTGGTCGAGAACGTGCCCGCCGATCAGTGCCTCACGATCACGGAGTCCGACGCCGGTCCAAAATGACGATTTGCCGCCCCAGCGCGCGTCATCGATCGAGCGGTTTGGGGTGACCGGCGGCCCACTGGCCTGCGGCAAGAGGGGGCTTTGGTCGTGGGAGGGCCCTCGCTGGGGGGTAGGCATGCGAATCCAAAGGGCTTTTATCGGCTTCTTACTTGACAATCCTGGGGAGGGGTGGAGTAAGATATTAAAGAGTTCAGAAACCGATCGCAATGAAGTGAATGGAGTGTCATGACGGACGGCGGTCCGTCGGGAGTTGTTTTCGACGCCTCGTTGAATTACGCTCACCGTTGGGCGGAGCGTGAACGTGGTTTCGAGTTATGACGCGAGGGATGAGTACGGTTGTTGCTTCGCGCTTTGCCACGTAATGGCGTTTTTTTTCCTTATTAATTGTTTCTCTGGGAGGTGACGCATGATTCGGCCGTTTTTTCTTTGGGCGCCAAGAAGAGGCATCGACGAGCCTTCACGCTGGTCGAACTCTTGGTGGTGATCGCAATCATCGGTATTTTGGTGGCGTTGCTTTTGCCGGCAGTTCAAGCGGCACGCGAGGCGGCTCGGCGAATGCAGTGCACGAACAACCTGAAGCAGATTGGCGTGGCCCTGCACAACTACCACGACGTGCATAAAGCGCTTCCGGCGCTGAACGTCTACAGGTCGCACGGACTTTCGGGCGAGCCGTTGCCGTACCATCACACCGTGTTTACGAAGATCCTGCCGTTTATCGAACAGCAGCCGCTTTATAGCTCGATCGACCATCGGTTCGGCTCATGGAATCTGGCGACTAACGCGCCAATGCCATTTGCGACCACGCGCATTCCAGCGTTCGAATGCCCCTCTGACTCCGGGTTGGACAAGGCCTTCAAGAGAGGGGCCGCGCCCACGTCGTATTCGGCGAACGGTGGTCTGGTGTGGTGGGCCGGCGACCAATGGAGCCAGTCCTATGAGACCGACTGGTGGGGTGTCGGGGTACGTGGTGCTCACCCCGAGTTGATCGGCCGCGGGACGGCTGCGGTGTTTCCTGAAGAAGGAAATATCCGGTTCAGAGACATCCGTGACGGGCTTTCAAACACCATTTCCATGGCCGAAACTTGCTCGACTGGTTACGCCGGTGGAGCGTTTGGCTCAGGCCGCAACGACTCCGGTTACTTGAGGCTGCCGAGTTGGGCGCCCGTGTGGCGGTCGGCCTTTATTGGCACGATTTACCATCACAGTGCTTTGTGCATCAACGCGCCCAATGGCAGTCCGTACCTGGAAGCCAACGGAACCACCGGAGCCGGGTGCGCGGGCGGGTATTGGATTCCCGGCCGCGAACACATGTACCGGCCCGTGTATTGGTACCTGTGGGGCGTCAATTTTGACTGGCCCGGCGCCGGCGGTGAGCACCCGAGCATTTGCCTGACGCTGCTCAGCGATGGATCCGTTCGTGGAACGAGCGCTCAGATCGACAACGGTGTCTGGATTATGGTGAATTCACGAAACGACGAATTACCGACTCCTGAGTATTAATCGAAAATGGAGGTTTGTGTGGCCATGCGAAAGATGACTTTCCTAACGCTCATGTTGAGCGTCATGCTGGTGTTCGTGGGAACGATGGCTGGGGGATGCAGCGGCAAGAAGAAGCCGCCGGCGGACGCGGCCAAGAACGAGAACCCAGATTCCGCGCTGGGCGGCGGGGCCGAGAATCCTGGAGGTCCTGTAGGATTGCCTGGTCAGGCGCCGCCTGCCGCACCTGCTACGAAGTAGCTGCGACGAGTTCTGGTTTGGATGTTGATAATCTGACAGGCCCGTCAACACGTTGAGTGAGTGACGGGCCTGTTTTTTATTTCTTGCGGGGTCCGCCGCCCGCGTCCATCGACGGTGACATGGCGCGGTGCGCGGGAAGCTGTCCTGAGGAGCGAGCGGCACGACGATGGCCGCCGGCCGGTTCAGCGGGTGACGCTAGCGGATGATCTGCGTGCTCGGCAGTTGTTGCCGGAGTGTTTTGAAGCCCTCATTCGTAATCCCGCTCCCGCCAATGATCAGGCAGTACATTTTCTTCATGCCCAGAAGATGCCGCACACTCGCATCGGTAATCCGCGTGCCGCCGAGCGACAGCGTTGTCAGGTATGGCAGATTTGCCAAATGAGCGATGCCGTCGTCGGTGACTTGTGTATTATCCAGAGTCAGATGTTCGAGATGGGCGAGCCCACTGAGATGCAACATACCGGCATCGGCGGTTTGCGTTTGATTAAGCGTGAGCTGGGTTAGGTGGAGCATGCCTCGGACATGCACGAGTCCCGCATCGGTGACGCCCGTTTCTCCCAAGTGCAGACTCCGCATGTGGGGCAAGTTTGCCAGGTGTGCCAATCCGGCGTCGGTGATTGCCGTACAGGAGAGGTTGAGGTGCTGCAATCTGGGAAGTGTCTGCAGACTGGCACAGGCCTTGTCGGTGATTCGTGTTCCGGACAGATCGAGTGTGCGGAGACGCGTCATGCCGGCCAGGCCGGCGATTCCCTGGTCGGTGACCTTGGTCTTCGACAAGTCCAGTATCTGCAGTTCCCTCAATCTCACCAGCGCTGCCATGTCAGTATCGTCGGCTGGAGTTAAACGGGCATGCAGACACGCCAGTCGCGGGAACTGTGACAGGCCTTCGGCATCGATGTCAGTGGTTCCTGCCGCGGGATAATTGACGTGCACGACGTTGTGGATGCAACCGATGTCGATCCACTGTTGGAGCCACCGGGGCACTCGCGGAGTGGCTCCCAGGTCGATCGTGTGATGCGGCCCATGTTGTCGCACTTGAAAGTCGAACAAGACGCTCCCATTGGACTCCGCAATGCGGTTGATCACCGCACGTTGCTTCCCCGCGCGATGGATCTGCACCGCGACACCCGTCGCGATGAGCATGGCGACGAGCGGCAGGGGCAGCAGGAAGAGCCCGAGCAGCCGGCGGCGTGCCACCGTGCTGCGAGCCGCCGAGGACCGCCGGCCGCCGCTGTCCGGCGGTGGCGGCGATTGTCGGAGGCCATCTGTCGATTCCCAGGCAGGTGCTGACATACGCCGACACAGGTCCATCGCGAGAGTGTGAGACATGACGACGCGACCGAGTCGCGCCGCACTCCAGCCAGCTTCTCTGATCCGCCGGAAAGAGCCCGGTTACCTGTTTCCCGCGCCACTGCGAGACGAGCGGACGCACCACTTGGGCAGGCCGAGCGGGCCCCACCAGGACGTCCCGAATTCTAGCACGGGGCGGCAGGGGCCGACAACTGAATTCGATCGGTCGCTCCGGTGCGGGGACCATTTCGCCCGCGCCGGCTGAAACCGGCCTGTGCCGGTGGACGAACGGGGCACGTTGGGTTAGAAAGGGGGCCACCGACGAGCGTCGTGCCAGACTGTCACCCAACGGCTGACCGCTGTGCAGCAGATCCACCTTGGCCCCGCCGGGTCGCGGCAGAGGTGCGAGGCCTTTCCTCCACCTCTGGTGAGTCGGCTCCATCCTTGAGCTTCACGGGAGACACCATCTGTGAACAAACCGCAAAAGGAAACGCTCTTCGGTCATCCCGTCGGACTCTATACGTTGTTTTTCACGGAGATGTGGGAGCGGTTTTCCTATTACGGCATGCGGGCTCTGCTGGTCTTGTACATGATCAAGGGGTTCCTGGCGTACCCCGACGGTGACGCCTACAAGATCTACGGCGCTTACACGGCGCTCGTCTATATGACACCGTTTTTCGGAGGTATGCTGGCTGATCGGTTCCTGGGGGCACGCCGCTGCGTCGTCCTCGGGGGACTCCTGATGGCTCTCGGGCAGCTGACCTTGATGATCCCGAATTCGTTCGTGTTCTACATCGCGCTGGCCCTGCTGGTCATCGGCAACGGGTTTTTTAAGCCGAACATTTCCACGATTGTGGGTACGCTCTATGGCGATAAGGATCCTCGTCGTGACGGTGGTTTCACGATTTTCTATATGGGAATCAATTTGGGTGCCGCGATCGCTCCGCTGTTGTGCGGGTACATCGGCGAGCGGTTCGGGTGGCACTATGGGTTCGGCTTGGCGACGGTTGGGATGCTCATCGGATTGGCCGTCTTCGTTGTCCCCCGTCCCGTGGCCATGGCCCTGATCCTCGGTGGTTCGCTGGCCACGGCGGCGACGATGATTGTGCTGCAGGTACTCCAGCGCAATACGCTGTTGCTGGTCGTCAACGGTTTTGTGGCGGTCGCCCTGGCGATCTCGGGCATCGTCGCGTTCCTGGCCGTGGGAAGAGGTGGCATCCCCGAGGGGGCCGGGCTTCCGCCCGACCCGGCCAAATTGCGCGAGAAGGCGATTGGTTTCATCCCCAAGTCGTGGTTTGTCTACCTTGCTTCGCTGGCGGCCATTCCCTTCATCGTCGGGCTGATCGCCTCCAATCGCCTGGTGTCGCTCGTCCCCGATGCGCTGCTGGAGAGGTTCGCCAGCGGCGGGACGGCCGGCCAGATCTTCGGTGCCTTCCTGAAAGAAATCAGTACGCCCACCGGCCTGATCCTGCTCGTTACCGGCGTCGGTGCCTTGGCGTATTTGTTTATCGAGGCGTCTCGCTCCAGCAAGATCGAGCGCGAGCGATTGTATGTGGCCATCATCTTGATGTTCTTCTCGCTGCTCTTCTGGGCCTTCTTTGAGCAAGCCGGCAGTTCGATCAATAACTTCACTGATCGCAACATCGATCGCGTTGTTGGCGCACGTGTCGTCACGCAAGATGAAGTGGGTAAGACGATCACGCTCGACATGAATCAGGAGCAGTTGGGCTACGTGAATGGAGAAACGGCTCTTAACCTGACCGCACTCGATCAGGCTCGCAAGGACAAGAAGACGTCTGTGGCCTGGCAGATTGACGCGAGCAACCTCGGCATGGGAGTGGGGGGCAACGAGATTCCGGCGTCCACCTTCCAGTCGGTCAATCCCATCTACATCCTGGTCATGGGGCTGGTCTTCACCATGCTTTGGGGGTTCCTCGGCAAACGCAAACTGGAACCCAGCACTCCCTTCAAGTTCGCGCTCGGCCTGCTGCAGTTGAGCCTCGGATTCGGCGCCTTGTGGTGGGGAGCCGAACATTGCGACGCGCGGGGCATGGTGGGTGTGCACTGGCTGCTCATCTGCTATTTCCTGCATACCACGGGAGAACTCTGCCTCTCGCCGGTCGGCCTTTCCATGATTACACGCTTGTCGCCGGCACGATTGGTCAGCACCGCCATGGGGGCCTGGTTCCTGGCCACGGCGCTCTCCAATTACCTCGCTTCGGTGATCGCCACCTTCACGGGGGTCGGACACAGTGGTGAAGGGGAGCAGATCATTCCGGTCCCCCTGGAAACCGTCCATGTGTATGGCGATGTCTACAAGCAGATCGCGCTGGCCGCCGCCATCTCGGCGATCGCCTGTTTCCTGCTCGTTCCCCAACTCAACAAATGGATGCACCAAGAAGTCGGCAGTGGAGTCGATCCAGGTAAGCTGCCGAAAACGGCCGCCGACGAGTCGGCTGGCTAGATCGGCTCGCGTCAATACCCCCGGAATGATTGTTGCTGTGAAGAGGAGGGCTCGCGATGGGAGGTTTCTTCGGCGTTGCCGCCCAAGAAGATTGTGTGGCCGACCTGTTTTATGGAACCGACTACCATTCCCACTTGGGAACCGTGCGGGGTGGCATAGCGGTCCGCAATGGAAAAGGCTTCCAGCGTCTGATCAAGGACATCACGAATGCTCAGTTCCGCAGCAAATTCGAAGATGAGCTGGGGACACTGGCCGGGACGATAGGTATCGGTGTCATCAGCGACTATGACGATCAGCCGCTGATCATCCGTTCGCATCTGGGCACTTACGCGCTGGTCACAGTCGGTCGAATCGACAATCTGGATGAATTGGCCACCGAAGTCTTCACGAATCGTACCGCCCACTTTTCAGAGATGAGCGGGGACGCGGTGAACCCGACTGAATTGACTGCCACGCTCATCAACCAGGGGACGAGTTTTCAGGAAGGAATTCGCATTGCCCAGGAGGCGATCTACGGGTCATGTTCGATGCTGCTGTTGACCGATCACGCCATCTACGCCGCCCGCGATCGACTGGGACGCACGCCCGTGGTTGTGGGGCGGAAAGAAGATGCCTGCGCGGTCACGATGGAGACGTGCGCCTTTCCCAATCTGGATTACGAATTGCGGCGATTTCTCGGCCCCGGCGAAATTGTGAGGATCACCCCGACTGAGATCAAAACCCTGCAGCCTCCCGGGGACGCCATGCAGATCTGCTCGTTCCTGTGGGTCTACTACGGTTACCCGGCCTCGG
The DNA here is from genome assembly GCA_963802295.1 of uncultured Planctomycetota bacterium. Classification (GTDB taxonomy): domain Bacteria; phylum Planctomycetota; class Planctomycetia; order Pirellulales; family Pirellulaceae; genus JAJRVM01. Next base: position 1,760,568 of record CAWDIM010000029.1, read on the forward strand.
CCTACGAAGGGATCAATGTCGAGGCGGTGCGTTATCGATGCGGAGCGGCACTCGCGCAGCACGATGACGTCGCCATTGATCTGGTCGCGGGGATTCCCGATTCTGGCACCGGCCACGCGATCGGGTACGCCAATGCGAGAGGCATTCCCTACGGAAGGCCGTTTGTCAAATACACACCCACCTGGCCCCGCAGCTTCATGCCGCAGGATCAGCGAGTGCGCGACCTTGTGGCACGCATGAAGTTGATTCCCGTGCGCGAGTTGATCCGTGGCAAGCGACTTCTGTTCTGCGAGGACTCGATTGTCCGGGGCACGCAATTGAAGGATACCGTGCAGCGACTGTTTGAAGCGGGAAGTCGCGAAATTCACATGCGGCCGGCCTGCCCCCCGCTGATCTACGGCTGCAAGTTTCTGAATTTCTCCCGCTCCCGCTCTCTGTTTGATCTGGCGGGCCGCCGCGCCATCAGGGAAATGGGCGACGGAGAGGAGCAGCTGGGCGAATTCGCCGATGCGAACTCACAACGACACGTCACGATGGTCGAACGGATTCGACATCGCTTGGGACTTACCACGCTCAAATACCAGAAGCTCAATGATCTGGTCGCCGCGATCGGCTTGCCCAAAGAACGACTCTGTACGTATTGCTGGGATGGTGCCGAACCATGCGGCCACTGCCCGGCCCGCAGCCCGGGCACACTGACACCGGAAAGCCCGAGCCACACTGGGTAAGTCAGAGGCACTGGTTTTTCCTTGCGGGTTTTTCATCCGGTCTTCCAGGGGAGATGGGTTTTATCCGTGCTCCTGGGTCGCAGCAGTGTCTTTCGTCTCGCCAATTCCGGCGTATAATCTGTCCGTTTGATGGTCGTTTGCCGCGGTGCCCCACGGCAGTTCGCTGGAGTGCATATGACGCATTTGGCATTGACGATCGACCCGGATCCGATTCGGCGAGGCCGATTTCTGGCCGCCGCGCGGACAAGGCTCAGCACGCTCACCGGACTCGTCTGTCACCAAGCCGAGTGCTGCGACCTGGGAGCCATCTGGGGAGCATTTCCTGGTGCGCCCCAGAGCCATCGGACGACGGAATCGTCGTTTGCACTCATCCTCGGAGACGCGATCAAAGACGACGGGCAGCGGCTTTGCCACCCAATCATCGGACAGGATGGCGCGTTCGAAGGCTCGGCATTGCCTAACTGCGATGGGTATTATCTGGCGCTGTCCTATCTTCACCAGCGCGGACTTGTGCTGGGCGTCGATCTGCTCGGCATGTTTCCGCTCTACTATTTCGCCGGTCCCGAGACGTTCGTCGCGGCAACGAGTTGCGAACTGTGTCTGGCTCATCCGCACATCCAAGGGGATCTGAATCCAGCTGGACTGACCGGCATCCTGTTGACAAACGGACTGGTTGCCAACCAACCGCTCATTACCGATTTGACCAGACTCGCGGCCGGCAGCCAGTTGCGATGGAGTCCAGGCAAGGGGGGGAGGGAATTCGAAACCTATCGACCGGCCATCCACACCCGCTACCGTTCGCTGTCGTTGGACGAAACATGGCGACTGCTCGACGAACGTGTGAGCGATGCCGTCCGTCGCCACAGCAGGGCAGAGATCCGTTCGTCCCTGTTGCTCTCGGGGGGACTCGATTCACGAATGCTCGCCGGTTATCTGGCCCACGACCAAATCACGGACACGGCGCTTGTGTTGGGGCGTGATACAGATCAGGAGGTGCGGGCAGCCGCGGAAGTCGCTCGGGCATTGGGTCTGAGGCTCCACCGCGAACGGCACGAGCCGACTGATGCCGAGTTCCTGGCGTCCGCTCGGCGCTGTGCGGAGTGGGAGCACCTGGCCGGGGGCTTCAGTTCATTTGAGTTGGAATCGGCGGCCGCACTGGTGGGTCAATTAGGGCCCGCTTGTTGGGGCGGCTACGTCGGTGACTTGACCCTGGGAGGTTCGGCCATTGGCTTCAGCCGCGATCCGCACACGGGAGCGAACACCTTCGCTCGGTTTCTCGCCGGCACGAATGCGTGGGGTGTGCCGAGGAACAGGCTGGTACGCTTGCTCGGAAAACGGGGAGAAGACCTGGTTGAGTCACAGGTCGAGTTGTTGCGCCGTCAATGGGACGATGGCGATGAACCGCCACCACAGCGCTCCTTGCGGCTGCGCCTGCATATGCGCGTCCGATACCACATCGGAGTCGTCATGCAGCGATTGAGCATGCGTAGTTGGCCGATCGTTCCTTTTGTCGATCGAGGAGTGTTGGATATTGTGTTCAATGCTCCCGAAGAGCATCTGCAACGAAGGCAACTGCAATATGCCATCATCAAGGCTCGTTTTCCCGAACTGGCCGAAATCGCTCAGGATACGAATTCATTTCTGTTTGAACCGGCCTGGAAAACGGCACAGCGAAAAGCCAGCGTGCTCCGGCGGTTGTTCGTGTCTCTGCGTCGAAGCGGTAGAAAATTGTACTGGCGCACATGGCGCCGTATCGAACCGCGTCGCTACTATCGCCTCTTCGATCCCGACGAACCCTGTTGGCGGGTAGTACGAGCGGCCGCCGAGTCGCAGCGTGAAAACTTGTGCGAGTGGTTTGACGCTCGCGAGCTGGACGCTTTGTGGCCGGCACCTCAAGTGACCATGGGATTGCAGAGCCCCTTTTCGCAGGGCGGGGCGCTGCGGCTCATCCTGGGCTTGGGTCTGTGGGTCGAGTCGCGCAAGCGAGCGATGCCAGTGCGTCCCAATCGGCTTGAAGACCAACTGCCGCCTCTCTGACTCACCGACGCCTCATGGTACCCCACTGCGCGTGTCTCGCAACGGAAACGCGGGCGTATAGTCCGCTGCACAACCAGGATGATTCTCGTGGGCCCTCTCAGGAGCTGTCAAATTCGATTCATCAATGTGCTCATCGCGCGCCTGACGACAAACTGACCAGTCGTGCCAGAGCGCCGACCAGTTGATCGAGGCTGTTACGATCGGGAAGAGTCAATTGAAGTTGCGGTCGACCTTGTTCGTCCGGTCGGACGAGTCCTTCCAGGCCGTTACGAACTTGGGACACAACCGCCTCGTCCGGCGTGGCACTCTGTGCTGCCGGCAGCAGTTCGCCGATCAGCTGGCAGACCGCCGTCACGACCTGGCCGCCCGCCGTGGCGACTCGCTCTTGCCGCGCCATCAGGTCGTCCGCTTCCCGATCGACCTGCCGCTTTTTGGTCCGGTCTTCGGGTGGCGCGGGGCGCTCCCAGCAGCGTTTCGAGGCGGCGCTTCAGGTCATCCATATTGCTCCGCAGCTTCATTTCCTTGACGTTCGATTCCGGATCCAACGCCGCCAGGGCCAACTCGCGTTTGTCCGACAACGTTTCCAGCAGTCGTTCTTCAAAGGTGTCGACGGTCACCAGCAGGTACACGTCGACATGACGTTTCTGGCCCATACGGTGCGCTCGTGAGATCCGCTGCTCGAGCACGGCTGGGTTCCAGGGAAGATCGACATTGATGACCGTGTTGGCCGCCTGCAAGTTCAAACCCGTGGAGCCGGCGTTCGTGGTCAGGAAGAGTCGGCAGGCGGGACTGTTCTGGAACCGATGTACCAGCTGTTGCCGCTTCTTCTGCGGCACCGATCCGTCCAGTCGCACGAATTCGATGCCGAATCGCTCCAATCGCTTCTCAATCAGATCCAACATCGTGGTCCACTCGGAAAAGAGCACCACTTTGCGGTCGCTCTCCTGCCAGATCTGCTCGAACAGCTCCTCCAAATAATCCAGTTTCGTCGACCAACTCGGCTCCTGTTTGTTGACCAGGAAAGTACTGTCGGCCGCCATGCGGGCCAAGAGCAGGAATTGCTGGATGCGGAGGATGTCCATTTCGGTCAAGAACCGCTTGGCGGCGATATGTGCCGCTCGCTTCACATTCTCCCAGCTCATGTCGGACTGTTCGCCGCTGGCGGGGATCCGCACGACTTCGGTCGTTCGTTCGGGAAGCTGCTGTAACACTTCGGCGCGGGTCCGCCGCAGCAGGATCGGTGCCAGGTTGGCTCGCAGCACGTCCAGATTCTTGTAGCCAATCACCTTGCCGCTGTCGTCCACCACGCGGTGCCGGTGGAAGAATCGAAAGCCGGGTCCCAGACGCCGGTCGTCAATGAACTGCACGACCGAATAGAGTTCGTCAAGCCGATTCTCCAGCGGCGTTCCGGACAGTACGAGCGCAAATCGCGACTTGAGCGATTTGACGACACGCGAGGTCTTGGCTTCCCAGTTCTTGATGCGCTGGCCTTCGTCCAGGATGATCAAGTCCCAGTTGATCTGTTCAATCGGTTCGAGATCGCGCAGCACCTGTTCGTAGTTGCAGACGGTGAAGAAGCTGTCGTTGTCGTATTGCAGGAATCGTTCTTCCGCGGAGCCCATGACCAGCTGGCAATCGCGATCGCAGAACCGGTGAATCTCGCCGCGCCATTGCGACTTGAGCGACGTGGGACAGATCACGAGTACGCGCTGAATGCCCGCCACTTGGGACAATAGTTCGGCGACGCCAATTCCCTGGATCGTTTTGCCCAGGCCCATGTCATCTGCCAGCACGGCTCGCCCGGCACCTACGGCAAACGCGACGCCATCCAGCTGATAGGGTAGCAAGGGCACCTTCAGCAGCGAAGTTCGCAACGGATGTTTCGCCGGCTTGGCACGAATCTCCTGCACGAGTCCCGCAATGTTCTCGTCGTGCAGTCGCTGCTGGATCCACTCCTCCGCGTCCGGATAAATCACGACTGTCTCACCGGCGCGCTCCAGCGTGCGGATCGCTCTCAACAGGCCACCGACATCGTCAATACTCCGATCCAGCAAACCCGACAGCTGACGCTTTCGGTGGGGGCCCAGGTTTTCGGGTGTCAGAAGCCGCAAGTCGATTTCCAGTCCGTAGTTCAGATGCACCGCATAGCACTGTTGCCGAGGAGCACGAGCCCGCTGCTGGGGGGAAAATCGCGTTCTCACGCGTTGCAGCGCGTACAGGATATGCTTGCAGGTACCCAACGTGTTGACGCGGTAGTCAGGGCACGAGCAGTAGGAGTCGCCACGCTGCTCGCCCCGCAGCGCCACGCGGTAGGTTTTGCCTGACAGTTGGTTCGTGACCACGTAGTCAGTCCAGGGCAGCTTGGAGTTCTTGGAGGTCAATCGAAATCGCTCCTGCTCAGCGCGTCGCGCACGCTCGGCGATGGCCCGCTGCTCCAACTCGCTTTCACTCAGCAGTTCCAAGGGCGTGCCTTCTTTGGGCATGTCGGACAGTCCCAGGGCGAACTTCTCTTCCAAGACCAACGACAGCGCAGCCGCCACGTGTTCACACACGCCTGCACACACATCACAGTTATAGCAGAGCCGGCCACGGCGATCGCCTTTCTGCGTGATCGTGACGCGGACAGGAGGCTGTTCAGGTCGGTCGGATGGCAGGATCAGTCGGAACAGATCGCCACGCAAGTAAACATCACGATCCAGGTCGACATTCTGGAGATGGCGTCCGCCGCCACGCAACAGCGCTTTGCCATTAGGCCCCAGCAACTTGCAGGCTTGAGCGTAACTGAGGTGCGAAAGCCGATCGCGCAGGGTCCGAATCCGGTTTTTCTGGGCAACTGCCATCTATTTGCCTCCTGCCAGCTAAGACTCCAACGGAATACGCGAATTCACCAGCTTCACACGCTGCGAGCCCTGGATCACCAAGGAATGTGCTGGTGAACGCTCTAAAAAAGACCCTGTCATCTCCCCGATTTCTGGTACACATCATATCAAACGATTTCCGGGAGGAAAGTCAGTCACCATGCCGACCGGACACGAATCTGCCGGTGGCTGATTGATCGCCACGGATCTTGTCAATAACTTGGGGGCAGTGGCCTGAGTTGCGTTGCTGGTTCTCGCAGGTGCTGCATCGGGTCATTTGAATGGTATGCTCACGGTCTGTTGGCCGGAGCCTCACGACCGGTCGCCGACCAGGTGGTGCGAGACGAGTACGATTGGTTCATGATACAGACCACGGGAAAGGAGCACGACTGATGCTGATCGTTCATGTGCATGTGCACGTCAAGGCGGAGTGTGTCGACGCGTTTCGCCGGGCCAGCCTGGAAAATGCCAGGCAAAGTGTGCAGGAACCGGGAATTGTCCGTTTCGACGTGCTTCAACAGAACGAGGATCCCACGCGTTTTGTGTTGGTCGAGGTCTATCGCACCGTGGAAGATCCGGCGCGCCATAAGGAGACCGCTCACTACGAGACGTGGCGCGATACGGTGGCCGACATGATGGCCGAGCCGCGGTCAAGCGTGAAATTCGCCAACGTTTTCCCGCCAGACGCCGGATGGGAGATGCCCGATGCGGTTTGAGTTTGCCACGGCCACACGCATTGTCTTCGGAGTTGGCACTTCGAGTGAGGCGGCGCCTGCTGCCGCGGAGATGGGGAGACGCGTCCTGCTCGTCACCCGGCCGTGCTGTGATCAAGCTGCAAAGTTGCAGGAGCAGTTGCTGAAATGCAACTTGCAGGTGGTTTCCTTTGGCGTGACGCAGGAGCCGACCGTCGAGACCGTAGCACTCGGAGTGACCTTGGGGCGCGATGCCGCCTGCGATGTCGTGATTGGTTTGGGTGGTGGTAGCGTCATCGATACCGGCAAGGCGATTGCCGCACTGCTCACGAACGGTGGCGAGCCGATTGACTACCTGGAGATCATCGGGCACGGCAGACTGCTCACGCAGGCGTCGGCGCCGCTGATTGCCATGCCGACAACTGCCGGGACCGGGGCCGAGGTGACTCGCAACGCGGTGCTTGGTTCGACGGAGCATCAAGTTAAGGTCAGTTTACGCAGCCCGCTCATGCTTCCACGACTCGCGATTGTCGATCCCGAGCTGACGTACAGCATGCCGGCGGAGATCACTGCCAGCACGGGGCTGGATGCCCTGACCCAAGTGCTCGAGCCGTTTGTGTCGCATGCCGCCAACCCATTGACGGATACCCTCTGCCGCGAAGGATTGCGGCGGGCCGGGCGATCCTTGCGGCGCGTGTGCGAGGACGGCCGCGACGTGTCGGCTCGTGAAGACATGGCCCTGGTCAGCTTGTTCGGCGGGCTGGCTCTGGCAAATGCCAAATTAGGGGCCGTGCACGGCATCGCCGGGCCGTTTGGAGGCATGTTGCCCGCGCCACATGGCGCCACGTGTGCCGCTCTCCTGCCGCATGTGATGGCCGTCAATGTACAACTCTTGCGAGAGCGTCAGCCGGACAGTACGGCGCTGCATCGCTACGACGAAGCGGCTCAGTTGCTGACCGGGGATACTTCGGCGAAAGCCGCCGCCGGCGTGGCCTGGATCCAGGATTTGTGCAACACGCTGCACGTACCGTCTCTGGGCAGCTATGGCTTGCGAGAGGCTCATTTTGCCGATCTGATCGAAAGCTCCACGCGCGCCAGCAGCATGCAGGGGAATCCGGTTAAGCTGCGGAAAGAGGATCTGCAGGAGATTCTCAGGCGGGCACAGTGAGCCAGGTCATTGGTCGTTGGCCGCAACCAATCAGGAAATTCGAAATTCGAAATCCTAAATTCGAAACCTCCGCTGCCGGCAAAACGGCCGCGGGCGGGCCCCCAGCAGATTCTCACCAGCAGCATGCCACTGCGTCCTCCGTTTTCCCTTCCTCCTTTCCTCCCTTCTTCCCTTTCTCCCACTTATCTGTGCTTCGGATTTCGGATTATCTTCCCAACGTGCGTTCACCGTGCGCAGTTTACAGGTGAACACTCTCACGCGGCCGGCGGCCGCATTCACCATTCACCATTCACCATTATCCTGGGAGCCATGCGACACGTTCTCGAATGCGCCAAGCTGGGGGGCGAGATAGGCTCCTGCCGGTCCTGCCGGTCATTATCGGCAAACGGCTGAATCGATGCGCCAGGGCGCAGCCACGGCCAGCAAAACGCCCCCCACATCGTGCGACTCGGCTCAGCGTGAGATCATGCGTTGCAGGGCGTTGCGCGTGATCTGTTGCACCCGTCGATCAGGGCCTTGAGGAGTGGTGTAGACCGAGGGCCGCACGTAACCCGGCGGCTCGGACAGTCCATCCGCCCACCAGCACGTGGAGGCATTGAAGACGAAGTTGCCGCATGGTCCCGGATAGACGGTGGCCGTGTAGGTGCCCCCGTTCAATGTACCCGGCGCACTTTGTGTGGGGCCCGTGGCCACCACTTCCAGGCCGGGCAGGTTGGCGGGATCGCCGTGCCATTCCCAGCCGACCAGTCCGGGGATACCTTCGCCCTGCTTCATACCGGTCAGGGCGAACAACCAGTGATCCGGTTTCACGCAGATCCAATCGGCACCGCCCGTGAAAGGTCCCATGTTCCGAGCACCGACCAACTCCGCCGAATTCGGACTCTTATGCGGCAGCGTATCCATGCCGGCAATTGCCTGCGGGTCGCGCGGGCCGTAGAAGTCCACTCGTTCATACGTTCGCGCGCGGCCGCTGAAATCACTCTGGAACTCAATGCGTCCGCAGCACGTGTTACCGGAGAGGAACGCCACGTTCAATCCCTTCGCAATGGCTTGCTTGAGGTTCTCGAACATTTCCAGCGAGTAATACTCGTCGTGTCCGACCGAGAGGAACCCGCGAGCGCGCGTCAATCCTTGGGGATCGCTGTGTGTGTCCAAATTCGAGATGTAGGTGACATCGTCGCCGTTTTGTTCCAGCCAATAGACCAGCGGAAACTCCCACAAGAAGAATTCGCCCGAGCCGGTCGACAGCGGCGCGTCCAGAATCTGGCAATACTTGCCGTAGGGGCGGTTGAAGCTCACGGCAACGTTGTTGCCCCAATACCAGACGTTCTGGCCGTCATCATAGAGTGCGAACTGGTCCGGCCAGCGGTTGTAGGCCTGCCAGGTCGTGTCGGAGCACTGGAGGATGAAATCGGCTTGCCGATCATCGCGGACAATGAAGATGACATAACTCTGCCAACCGTCGTTTTCCGCAGTCAACTTTCCCAGATAGACGCCGCTCAACCAGTCGGACGGGATGGTCAGCGACGCGGCTGGTTTCCACTGGCAGTCGCGCAGTCGCCGGGGGCCGATCGGCGGGTCCGTTTGAGGGTCGCCCTGGAAGGGGCCGAGGCTGAGCATGTGGCGCCCTCCCGTGCCGCCGTAGTAGCCCATGCGATAGATGTCCAGCGTGAAGCGGGAACTGGGATTGGTGCTGACGTGAAACGTGACGGTGTCTCCGGTCCGTGCGCTCGTGTGAGAGCAATAGCCTTCGATCCAGGGACAGCGGTATTTGGTGGCCGCGTCGACACCGGTCTTTTCCAGGATCCAATGGCGTGTACCAGGCTTCTCGTTTTCGCGTCGCACCAGATCCGAGGAGCTGGTTTGTGGCGAGAACGCGTGCGCGGGCGAGTTCCAGCCGGCCACGGCCAACGTCCCAAGTCCCAGCATCCGCTCGAGCATTTCTCGCCGCGAAATGTTCTGCCTGAAGAGCACGCGGTTAGCTGCGATTTGCTGATTCACGACGACCTCCACTCCGGCCTGGATAATGAGTCAACCAAAACATCACGTCGCGTTCGGCGCTGCCCGACAGGTTTCGCTGCCCATCGTGCCACTTTGTGCCAGTGCCTGCCTTGGACCAGGGACACCGCTGGCACGGGCGGCGCCAGAGGCCCCCAACTCCAAACTCAAGCGTTCACAAGGGCACTCGCTGGTGGCGCGATCCTATTAGCGTGCAGGATGTTCGCGCGGAGATCAAGAACCCCTCGGGCCAATCTCCCCCGAAAAAAACGCGGTTATGCCGGCGCCGCGGTTGTTTGGAAGGCAAAATGGCCAACTCTGCCCGCGGACCGGTGATCCCTTTCGCGGTCCCCTGCAGTTAGAATGACTTGCCAGCGATGGATGACCGTCGTATGGGACAGCCGGAGCGTGCCTGGTCGGAAAGCTCCCAACGCGACGGGGACTCAGAGAAATGGTACGCTCTGATCCCAAGCATGACGGTGATGAATATCGCTGGTGGAAACGACATTCGGATGGGCCCCACACCAACTGATGATGACGCTGCTACGCATACCTCACAGGGATAACACGATGTTCCGCACCTACGCACTTGCCGGTCTGATCGTCTCGTTTCTGTTGTCGTCGGCCGTCAGCGCCGTGAGTCCCCGCGCTGATGAACTGTCAGCGGCACGGCGATGGAGCGCGGCGAAATTCCAGGGAACGGTTGTCGATTCTGAGTTACCTGAGGTGGGACTAGTTGTTATCGCCAACTATGACGCGGCAAGCCGCAACGCTCGGCAGGGCAAGCCGCTGCGGATAGCGGGCACGGAGTTTGCGCGTGGCATTTACTGTCATGCCAACAGCAAAATCCTGGTTCGCCTGCCGGCACCGGCGAAGGTGTTCGCGGCCGCCATTGGTGTCGACAGCAACGATCAGACAACCCCGGGCAGGGGAACGATTGTGTTTTCCGTGGACGTAGGTGGCAAGGAAGCCTACCGATCCGAAGTGGTGCGCGAGGGGATGGCCCCGCAGGACATCGTTGTGCAACTGGACGGCGCGAAGGAGCTGACACTCCATGTCGACCAGACTCCCGACGGGATCTCTTGTGATCAGGCAGATTGGGCGGATGCCCGAGTTGTGCTGGCTAACGGCGACACGATGTGGTTGGGAGAGCTGCCCCTGTTCGATTACCGCGAATCCTATTCAACGGAGGTACCGTTTTCATTCAGCTACGATGATAAGCCGTCGGCGGAATTGCTGGCCACTTGGAATCGGCAGTACTCGGCTCGGCAGCTCGATGCGGAGCGAACGCAGCACACGCTCAGTTTCACCGATCCGGCCACGAGTTTGGTTGTCCGCTGCGAGGCCATTCACTATGCGGACTTTCCGACGGTAGAGTGGACGGTGTATTTCGAGAACCAGGGGACCGTGGATACGCCGATCCTGGAGCATATTCAGGCCGTTGACTCGACCTTTGCTCGCCTCGGTGCCGGCGAGTTCGTGCTACATCACGCCGTCGGCTCGCCTTCGAACGGCACCGATTACGGACCGCTCGAGACGCCGTTGGGGCCGGGTGTCGTCAAGCGTATTTCGGCAGCTGGCGGCAGATCGACCAACAGCGACTGGTCGTACTTCAATGTGGCGTGGGAAAACCGTGGCGCCATCGTGGCCGTCGGCTGGCCCGGGCAATGGTCTGCCGAGTTTGCTCGCGATGGGGGGACTTCGCTGCGCATTCGCGCCGGCCAGGAATTGACGCATTTGAGACTGAAACCGGGCGAGTCGATCCGCTCGCCGCTGATTGTATTGCAGTTCTGGACCGAGTGCGATCGGATCGACTCGCAGAACATCTGGCGGCGGTGGATGGCGAAATACAGCATGCCCAAGCCGGCCGGCCAATTGCCGCAGCCGCATTTGTACGCGTCCAGTTCGCGCGCCTACGGCGAAATGATCGGGGCCAACGAAGCCAATCAGATCATGCACATCGACCGTTATCTGGAGGTTGGGATCAAATTGGATTACTGGTGGATGGACGCCGGATGGTACATCTGCGATGGTCAATGGCCCAAAGTCGGCACCTGGGAAGTGGATCCCCAACGTTTTCCACGCGGTTTCAAGCCGATCAGCGATCACGCGCACGCGAAGGATGTCAAGATTCTCGTGTGGTTCGAGCCCGAGCGAGTGCACCCGGGTACTTGGCTCCATGACCAACGACCTCAATGGCTGCTGTCCATGGGAGACGGCAGTAAACTGTTGAACCTCGGCGACCCCGCCGCTCGGGAGTGGTTGACGGACCACGTCGACAAGTTGATCACCGACAGTGGCATCGATCTTTATCGACAGGACTTCAACATCGACCCGTTGGGATTCTGGCGGGCCAACGACCCGGAGGATCGCCAGGGCATCACGGAAAACCGTTATGTCACGGGGCTGTTGGCCTATTGGGATGAACTAATCAGGCGTCACCCCAACTTGCTGATCGATGCCTGTGCTTCGGGTGGTCGGCGCAACGACCTGGAAGTCATGCGCCGCGCGATACCGCTGTGGCGCACCGACTATCCGTTTCACTCGACCAATTCACAAGCGATGACTTACGGCATTTCATTCTGGCTGCCGAGTTACGGAACCGGCACCGTCGCCTGCGGCAGTGCGGGCTACTACGGGGGCGGAAAGACGCCGGTCGAGCCGTATGCTTTCTGGAGCGATGTGACTCCCAACCTGGGCCTGGGAATCGACGTGCGTGAGACCGATCTTGACTATGCCAAGCTCCGATCGCTGATCGCTGGTTGGCGAACCATCAGCAGCTACTACTACGGCGATTTCTACCCTCTGACCCGCTATAGTCTGAGCGACGATGATTGGATGGGATGGCAATTTGACGAGCCGGAAAAGGGGGGTGGCATGCTGCAAGTGTTCCGTCGCCCGGCCAGTATTTTTGAAGCAGGGCGACTGAAGTTGCGAGGCCTCGATCCCACGGCTGACTATGTCGTGCGTGAATTGAACACGAATCAGACTCGGCATGTCCGAGGTGAAGAGCTCATGGCGCGAGGGCTGCTGGTGACGATTTCTGAGCAGCCTGGTGCGGCGATTTTCGTTTACACTAAGGCTGCGCGGTAGGTTCCCTCCTCAGTGGACTGGAAAGGCGTCTCGAGAGTTCCCAACGATGGCACTACTCGCGACGGAAAGACCGTCGTCGAATCGTCATGTAGGGGACTGATGCTGGACAGTGACCGACCCGCTCGATCACCACTTTCTCGGGATATGACGATCGCAGTCAATTGCCACAACCGCCCGCTGATCACCGCGCGCATACCTTCGTGCCTCTGCTTGACTCAGCATCCCTGAGCGGATTGCCGTCCGCTCTACTGCGCCTTGTTTTGTAGCGACAGGTTATCGACGTAGTACGTCGTGTTGGTCGTGGCATTACTGATGAAGCCGACCCAGGTAATGCGTTGAATATCGGGGCTGCCGAACTGCAGGTCCGAGAAACGCTGCGGTTGCTGGCCCGGGATCGTGACGGTGAGGTTCCAGGTCCCCGTGCGGGAGTCGCCGAAACCGGCCTCGATGTCCAGGCGGACCCATTGCTGAAGGGGAACGTCGCACAACGTCTTGCCGCCGACCTGCAAAGCCCCCTGTTGCACCCAGAGGCTCGGGCCCACGACGTACGGCTGTTGGGACCAGTCGCGCCATTCGTGGTACATCACCGCACCTTCTTCCATGCGCAAGTCGAAAGAGCAGCGTACGATCCCGGTCGGATAGTCTGTCGCATAAATGAAGTGGGGGTTGAAGGCCGACTGCAGACCCGGCGCATCCACGATACACAGACTATGTTTACCACCGGCTGCTGTCTGATCGGTCACGGTAATCGAATCGCCCTTGTTTTCGGATTGGATGGTGGCCAGCGCCGGTACTGCTCCGACCGGTGTGGACTCGAAGTCGTCATCCACGGTCAGTGGCGGAGGTGGCGGTGGCTCGGGGGCGAACTCCACGGCTGCAAACTCAAACGCCTTGGGCCGTTGGGTCCACGCAGGATCTCCATACACGCCGGCCCGGCTGTAATCAAACGGCTGGAATCCGATTTGCGAGGCTGGCGAATCCGCCGGCAAATGGAAGTCATAATGCTCGGCATCCACAAATTTCGGATCGGCGATCAGTGACCCCACGTCCCAGCCCTTCTTTTGTCGCTCCTCGAGCGACAGGCCTTGGAAATCGACCTTCCGGCCCGACATGTCCCAGTACAGGTTCTTCTGCAGTTTCACGTTGTCGTCATTGAGCGTGCCGGCGGCTACGAGCGGTCCTTCCTTCCAGATGACGATATTGTTCTCGTAGGTGAACGACAGATGGTCCTCGACCCGGGAACGCTGGATTTGACCCTCCATGCTGAAGGCAAAAATGTTGTTGCGAACGACGTTGTCGCGGCCGTAATGCTGATGATACGTTCCCGTCTTGACGTTGTAGACCAGGTTGTTTTCCAGCACGATGTTCGAGCTTCCCTCGTCGTTGTAGAGCCCCCAACCCCCTCGGCCATACCGATCGTAGGAATATACGTCGTGCACTACGTTATTGCTGACCGTCGTGCCCGGCGCGGGCCCCAGCGTGTACACTGCTCCCATGTCGCTCAACACGCCCCAGCCCAGATGGTGAATGTGATTGAAGTCGATCGTGTTGTGATGCGACAGACTCTCGGCGTATCCCCATCGCCAACCGACGGAGATGCCGGTGTAGAAGAAGTCGGAGATGTCGTTGTGCGTGACCTGGTTGTTGCCACTCTGTCCGATCCACACACCGATCGCGCCGGGAAAGAGTCGTCCACCGGCGTGGATGATATTGTTATCGACCACGATGTGGTGTGTTCGATCGGCCTCGAGCGGCTGGATTGTCCCTTCGCCGATCCGCACCCCGCCAGCTCCCAAATCATGAAGGTAGTTCTCGGCGACGCGGCAGTCGTGGCATCCCCGGCGAAACCAGATTCCATAGAGCCCGGCGTGCCCCAGTTCACATTTCGTGATGGCGACATTCCTGGCGCCGTCCGCCATGATCAGGGCGGGAATCGAAAAGGCCGCTTGCCCGTCACCGTGTCCCGTCGGGGGGAGCAGGTACTGTCCGTGCCGGAAAGCCAGGCCCTCGATCGAAATGTGTTCGACCCACTGATCCTGTTGCGGCTCGCCCTCCAGGCGAATGAATTGATCCAACAGCGGCGCGACGACGGTCGGATTGCTCATGTCCTCGTTCAGTCGCGGCAGGTAAGTCAGCTTCCCCTGTCGGCTCACATACCACTCGCCCGGCGCGTCGAGGGCGGCGGCCAGGTTTTCCAGGTGATAACGCTGGTTGGCTCCCCATTGATTGAATCCCCAGGGGGTCGTACCGGTGAAGTAGAGCGCGGCTGCCTGTGCGTCCACTTTGGCCAGTCGCAGTCGCGTTATCTCCCAGGAGTGATATACGATGACGTTGACGTCGGTCAATTCGTCCGCCGGTATGTCATGCAGCGGTTCGATATCTTCCGGACGAGCAATGAATGCTCGATGATTCATCTTCACGAGTTCACCGGTGGCGGGATCGGCCGCATATTCGACCGGGCGCACAATGTGGTGGTAGAACTTGTTGGGTGACCGGGCTCGAATGGCGCGACGACCGTTGACCCAGAGTTGCTCGAAGTACCAGTCCCCGGATTTGACTTCAGGGACTTCAGCCACCCAGTTGCCGTCGGGAGTCTTGTGAAAGCCGTTAATCTCGCGACCGCCTGAGAAGACCGGTTTCGCCCCGAGTGCAGCTCGATAGCGAATGGGCGACTGCACTGTTCCGCTGTCCTGTGCAGTCAGCACGAGTGTCTGGACCATCGGATATTGTCCGTCAGCCACTACCACATCCACCGCCTCTGGCAACGGCCCCTCAACCTTCATCTGCCGGATTCTGTCGTGCGCTCCCTGCAACGACGCCAGCGGACCATCGGTATGCGCTGCATTGGGACGGGGTAACTGGCCGCTCCATGTATCATTACCATCCGGCGCCACATGCAGCGTTGCCGCTTGTCCGCTACCGGAGAAACCGATCAGCAGGAATGCTGCCGCGATCAAGGAGAGTCGTTTCATGGGAGCGTCTCCATGTTTCGAGTCGTGTTGCTTGCCATAACAAGAATTGTCCGCGAACAAGAGAGCGACCGCAACGGGGTGCGTTCATGCGGCTGAACTGCACGACCAGCATGCGGTCCGTGGGGGCCGGGCCGGTTCCGCGTAACGCACCCGCCAGGCTGACTCCGTCGAAACGAGTCGGCGAAGGAGGTTGAAGGTGGCATAACTCGATCAGCGTTGGCAGCAAGTCCTGGCACTGCGTCACGGCTGTCACGTCGCGGCCGCCACCGATCTGGCCCCGCGGCCAACGGATGAAACAAGGGACGCGATGCCCCCCTTCCCACAGCGTGACCCCACGCAGAGCGTCAAGCACGTCACGCCACTGGCGCATCACGTCTCGGATCCCATGTGCTGGAGTCGCGCCGTGTTCAGCGGGGTGGCCGGTTGCGCCGGCGTGACAATCGCGAGTAGACGGTAGCTGCTCGCCAATGTGGCGTTGATATTCGGTGGGCTCTCCAGACTGCCGTCAGGCAGTTCGATGCCGATGATCTGGATCCCGTATGTCTTGCGAAAGTCACATTGGCTAATCGACTTGCCGAGCGCATCGAGCGGGACCATGAGGCGTTCGATGCGGAGGCCTTTTTGGGGTGAGACGGCCTTGAGCAGATTGTCCAGAGCGGCCTCCTGGTCCATCGCGATCAGCCCCGAATATTCTTCCAGGATGAACTGGCGACTCGATTCAACCTGCGTCGACATCGCCTGAAACACGCTAGTGCGGGTCAGCATGCCCATCCATTCGTGATCGGGACCTTCCGACACGACGGGGAGGACGTCGTAGTTCTCGTGGCGAAAAAGCTCCAAAGCCTCGTAGAGGTTGTCGTCGGGCCACAAGGTTGTCAGCCGCTCCATCATGATATCTTCCGCGATGACGGTGCGCTGCAGCAGCGGATCCTGAATCCGATCAATGTCGGGCAACGTGATCAGGCCTCGCAGTTCTCTCCCTTCCGCCACGGCAAAAATCGGGTGTGTCCCAGGGTGTATCTTGGCGACGATTTCGCCCAGCGTGGTGCCGGGCGAAACCACATGTTGCCAACTCGTCTGGACGAAGTCTCGCACGCGCCATGATTCGAGCAAGTGGATCATCGCATCCGCGGCATGCACCGGTGATTCGGCCGACGTAGGTACCTGTTCTTTGTTGAGTCCCCATTTGCGTCCCACCAGGTAGGACGACGAGCATACCAGCATCAATGGCACGATCAGCTGATAGCTCCCCGTCATTTCCGTGACCATCACGATGGCCGCGATCGGGACTCGCATGCCGGCAGCCAGTACGCCCCCCATGCCGACCGGGATCAAGGCTTGCCGCAGTGTGTCCGGGACACTCTCCGGGAACAGGGCCACCAGGACGGCCCCAAACGTGGCACCGACGGCACCACCCAGGAAGAGGCTGGGGCCCAACACGCCGCCCGAGCCGCCACTGCCCAGCGTGAAACTGGTGGCCAGCACTTTCGCCACCACCACGGCGCCGAATATCCCGGTCCAACCCCACCAGGTGATCTGCGCGTTCTGTGCGAAGAGGCTACCGTCGGTGGCGGTCTGAATGAGGTGATACCGCGCGTCCATGACCGCCGGGACGAGGCAGGCGATGGCACCCGTCAGCAGGCCGCCCACCGCGGGGCTGAGCCAGCGCGGAATTCTCGCCGGTTTCGCCACATAATGTTCGACCAGCGACAGCGACGTGCTGAGGAAAATGGTGACCAGGCCACAAAGGGGACCGAGTATGGCATAGGGTAGTAATTCGTAGGGGGACGAGAACTTGAGGTGTCGCGCCTCACGCAGCAGCGGTTCCCCAGCACCCCAAAACGTCATGAACACGGTATAGCCGAGTACCGACGCGACCACCGACGGCATGAGCGCTTCCGACTCGTATTCCGGTTCGCTGTAAATAATGCTGACAGCAAACAGAGCGCCCCCGAGCGGACAGCGAAATATCGCGCCGACACCGGCGGCACAGCCGGCAATCAGCAAGATGCGGCATTCCCGCGGCGTCAAGTGACAGCGGCGGCCAATAGCGGATCCCAACGCTGCGCCCAATGCCGCGATGGGGCCCTCCGGTCCCGCTGACCCACCGCTGGAAATGACCACGACCGACGCGGCTGCTTTCACCACCGGCCCGCGCAACGGCATCTCGCCATGGTTGCGGTGGAACGCGCGCGTCAGGGCATCGGTTCCTTGTCCCTTCGAGTGCGGACATAGCCGCAGCACGATGAGCCCGGAGAAGAGTCCGCCCAGCGCGGGGAGCACCAGAATTCGCCAGTCGAACCGTACCCACTGGCTCGTCGAACTGGGTACTGCTTCGCCGATCAGGAAGTCGATGCCGACATCCAAGCCCAATTCCAGCAGAACTGCCGCCAAGCCGGCCACGACACCGATCAACGCCGAGAAGAATAACGGACGAGAAACCCGCCCCGAGATGCCCAGGATCTTCCTTCTGCGCCGGTGAATCAACTTGCTCATCGAATCATCTTGCCCAACCGCGGTTCCAGCGACCCGGGTAGCTCGACGCAAGCTCCGCCAGCTCGCGATAAGCCTTCCCGTTCAAGTGAGCTGCTGATTCTAGAGGCCGTGGCGAAGATCGACAATTGCCGGCGTGAAACCGGAAAGCTGCCGAATGGGCCACGCTTTTCCCTGTTTTCCCTGGCACTGCGGCGGGGGCGGTGCTGTGGCGTCCCTGGCCCGGTTTGCCGCTACCGCGCGACGGCCGGCTTGCCTGGGGTCGTATCCTCACATTTCAGATCGCCGGCGGCATACTGAATGCCGTCGAGCATGAACTGCAGCAGCGTGGCACTTTCGTAGCTCGCCGGATAATGGCTCGGCGAACAATAGAACACCCGACCCTTGCCGTAAGGCTTAATCCATGCCACGTACCGAGCGATGCTGCCGACACGTCCCGCGGGATCCTGGAGCCCATCCACATCCATGGCCAGCAGCGGCCGGAAATCGAGTTGGTTGTAGGCGCCGTGGAAGCAATAGGGTTCGTCTCGATGAACGAACGGACCTTTGCCGCGAAATGCAGCCACCAGCGGATGATCTTCCTCTACCGGACGTACGGTCACTTCCTGACTCGGCGGATGATAGTCGAAAGCTCCCCCCACCATCCCGGTGAATCTCGGCGAGTTGTTCAGCAGTGTGGGAGCGCCGTGAATCACGACCAGACCTTTGCCAGCAGCCACAAAATCGAGCATCGATTGTTCCAGAGCGTCCGCTTTTGCCTGCCGCTGATCTGCCGTCAGGCCGCCGTAAGCTGGATTCCTCTCCAGCTCGTCGAGAAACAGGTTGCGGCGAGGCCCCACCGAGCAGTTATTGTTCAGGACCAGCACATCGTAGGTGCCCAGTTGGTCGGCAGTGAGCCGCTCCATGTCGGTGGTGATGTCCACGTCAAACCCCCCCGACTTCCGGCCGAGGACTTCGAGCACGCGATCGACATGGGGGATGACCAGGTGATTAAAGCCGGTGAAAAGTGAAAAGACGAGCAGTCTGCGTTTCTCCGCCGGGGCAGTCGGTTTGGCGGGGGCATTCTGCCCGACCGTCGCAATCCACTCGGCGGTCGGCGGAACGATTTCCGACTTTGCATACGGGATCTTTTCGGCGGCGGCAAGGGAGGCCAGCGTTGTGAGCACGACCAGGCAAAGCGTGGGGCAGTGTTTATTCATGAACGCAATCCCTGTGAGGGGGTTGGGAGATTCGAGGTGTTCTTATTCATCTTGGCTCAAAGTGTCAGCCCGCCTGCCGCGACACGAAGCAAACGCCCTTTTCCGCAGACAAGGGGCATGCTGGTGCGGTGGTTTTTTCCGGCCGCACGGAACGCTCTACTGACAGCGGGAAATTTTATCATACCCGCAACGCAACGGAAACGTGCGGCTGCGCAAAACGAGTTCACGTGGCAGACACCATGGATTTGTGCGATAACTGACAACTGTCTTGGCAGAAGGTAAACGCAAAGCAGGAGATCCACGATGCGTGAGGGAATGAATCGACGGGACTGGTTGCGCACCTTGACCGCTTCGGGCGTCGTTACCGGATTGGGTAGCTATGCGGCGCGTTCGGCTTCTGCTCAGGATCCTGGCGAGTCGAGTGGTTTTCAGAGCAGCGTCATCAACGCCGACGAAGTCCAGGCGAATCGAGCCAGTCCGATGTTGGAGAGTGGGCGTGTGCTGCAGCCGGCCCGCGAGTTGCCCATCCTGTGCAGTACGGACGTGTTGGTCGTGGGGGGGGGGCCGGCGGGGATTTGCGCTGCGATCGCCGCCAAACGGGCCGGAGCGGACGTGGTTCTGGTCGAACGTTACGGCCACTTCGGCGGGCTCTGGACGGGTGGTCTGGTGTTGTTGGTGATCGGCCATATCGTGAAGGGGGGCCGGCAGGTCTGTCAGGGCCTTGGCGAAGAGATGATGCGCCGGCTTGATAAACTGGACGGCGCGATTGTGAATCGTCGTGCCGGGGTCGCTCCGACCGTCGATGCGGAAGCAGTGAAATATTTAATGGTCGAGATGATCGAGGAAGCGGGAGTCAAAGTCTATTTGCACTGTTGGGGTGTCGATGCGATTGTGGCTGGTAATCAGGTGCAAGGAGCGGTTTTCGAAAGCAAATCTGGACGGCTGGCGATGGTGGCCAAAACGGTGATCGACGCGACTGGGGATGGTGATGTGTTTGCCATGGCCGGCGCGTCGTACGAGCGCCGCTCGCACAACGTCGGGCTCGTCTCGCGCATTGGCAACTTGGATCGAGTGGATGCGGCGCGGGCGAGCGGCGGAGCAGAGCCTCGTCATCTGGGGAACGTGACCCCCGTGCCTGGCGTGAATTGGGTGAACATGCACGGTCCGGAAGTCGACGGTCTGGACGTGGAAGTGCTCACGCGCATGGAGATGAACCACCGCAAGTTCATTTGGCGAAACGTGCAACGGACGCGCGGCATTCCCGGTTACGAGAAAGTCTATCTCGTGGAAACAGCACCGCAGCTGGGGGTCCGCATGACACGTGCCATGCACGGACTCAAAACGATTACCTTGCAGGATCTCAAGAACGGAACGGTCTATCCCGACGTGGTCGGAGTAGGAGGAGCTGCGGGGGCCGAGCATGGTCCATGGCAGATTCCGTACGGGGCGCTGGTGCCGGTGTCGATCGAGAATGTGCTGGCGGCTGGGCGTTGCGTCAGTGCCGAGATGCGAATGGCGGATCTGGTGCGGTTGATTCCCAACTGTTTCGTGACGGGGCACGCCGCCGGCGTGGGCGCCGCTGTCGCAGTGCGCGACGGCTGCACACCACGCGAAGTGGAGATTGCCGAAGTGCAGAAGATCTTGCGAGAACAAGAGGCCTATCTGGGGTGAGCGATGTGTTGACGGAAATGACGGGAGAGAGTCCGCGTCGGTTTGCCACGCCCAGGGGGCTGCGTTGGTGCCTGCGCGCAGTGTGCTGGTTGCCTGCTCCGCTCTCTTGCTTTCAGCCAGCGCTGAACGTTGGCCGGTGCTTGTCCCTTCGCTCAGCCCCCTGGTGGTCCTCTCTTCTTTTCTGGTAACGCATGTCATGCCCTGGTTCGGCTGGGCGGCCGTGGTGATCACGGGGATCGTGGCCTGGCGACAGCGTTGGTTCTGCCGCTGGGTCTGTCCCACGGGTTTCTGCGCTGACCGAGCGACTTGGATTGGGCGGCGTTTGGGACGCGAGCGGGGTCGTTGGCCTGCTGTCGGGCAAGGGTTGGCACTGATCACGCTGGTGAGTGCCTGTGTCGGGTATCCACTACTGCTGTGGCTCGATCCACTGGCACTGTTGAGTGCCGCGTTTGTCCGCGTCGATGGGCCTGGGACCGCCACTGCCCTGTGGTCTGCCGGTGGACTGGTGCTGGTGCTGGCTGTCAACTTCATCTGGCCCAACGTATGGTGCGCGAACCTGTGCCCATTGGGAGGCATGCAGGACGCCGTCTATGGTGCCGGTAATCTGGTGCGATCCACGCTCAGTGCTCGTGGCGGAGAGCCGCGAGCGAGTGCGAGACCTTTGCGAGGGCTGCGGCGTCGAACCGTGCTGGGAGTGCTCGTGGGCATTGTGTGGGGCACCGCCACGCTCCGGTTGCGCGGCCGCGGCGTCGGTCCTTTGCGTCCCCCAGGGTCTGTCGACGAAACGATGTTCAGCGGTCTGTGCGTCCGCTGCGGCAATTGCTCACGAGCTTGTCCGACTCGGATCATTGCTCACGATGACGGTTCCCAGGGAATTGCCAGTCTGCTCACCCCCACTGTGATGTTTCAGCACGACTACTGCCTCGAGACCTGCCATCAGTGCACGATCGTCTGCCCGACCGGTGCCATCCAGCCGATTCCGCTGGCAGCCAAGGTACGAGCGACCATGGGGGTGCCGGTCGTAGATATGAACATCTGCCTGCTGGGAGACGATCGCGACTGCTCGATTTGCCGCAATCGCTGTCCGTACGAGGCGATCAGTCTGGTCTTCTGCGAGGCCGACTATACTCTGACACCTCAGATCGACCTGGATCGTTGTCCTGGCTGTGGTGCTTGCCAAGTGGCCTGTCCGACCAGCCCGGAGAAGGCGATTGTCGTGCAGCCGGTGGTGCGGCGTGGGTGATGTCAGTCGCCTGCGGGGTGTTCCAGCACCGCCAGCAGGAATTCATCGAGTGCGCCTTTCCAGAGATTTCGCAGGTTATGCTGAATCACTCCGCTGCGCAAATCTTTCGCGGATTGGCTGGGTCGCAACGTGTAACGTCGAATGACGCTCTCCGCATCGTCGGGGGCGTTGCCGTGGGCACGGTCCTGTTGTCGATGGCGTTCGGCTCGCAGAAGATCATGGGCGATGCTCTTGGCTTCTTCGAGATCCAGGGCGTTGCGAATCGAGATTTGCACGCCGCTCGATTTGTCGGTCGCGGTGATTTCCGCGCGAAAACGACCGGAGCGAATCGCCTCGCCGCGCGTTTTCTTGGCCGAGATGGTGGCGTGGTCGTGGTCGGGGTCAGCATCTTCGACAAGGGGCATGACTTGTACCTTCACGAAGGCTGTTGTGCGTCCGGTATCGGATGTCTTGCCGCTGACGAACTCGTGCAGGCCTTGTTCGCGCCGCAACAGGCCGTAGACACCTACGCCTTCGATCAGCAGTACGAGCTCCTGGGTGACTTTGCGATCATACAGTTCTTCGTGCGCGATCACGACTTGAAAGCCCTTGCTGCGTGCCCAGCCGCTGTACATATCGGCGAGCCGTCCGGCGTTATCATCTTGATCCGGATCGACGGCCGCCACCACGACGAACGCGTCGCAGCGATCGCGTCGCTGCTGGCAGAGGAGGCTGAATCGCACGACTTCAGCGTGACGCCGCGTGGCGGCAATCCGTTCCGCCGCTTCTTTCAATTTGCGATCACTATGTTCCTTCAGCGCGACTTGCAGCAGGCCGGCCACGTCATCCGAGCGGCGTCGGACGTGTTGCACGGCATCCAGAATCCGGTCCAGGCGATAGAGGTCATCGAGCAGTTCCCGTGCGGCCCGCGGCTGGTCCCAGAAGTCAACCGCCGCGGTACGCGCCACCAGTTCCGACTTCTGCCGACTCAATCCTCGTTGTTCACACGTCGATTCCAGCGCGTCGATCAGCCCTCGTAACTCGTCCGACTGCTCCTGCAGTTGTCGGGGCGTCAAACGTGTTCTGGTACCGTAGTGAGGATCGGTGAGAGTGACGCCGCGGGCAATCGATTCGCTCGTGCGGGATTGCCGGTCATGGATGACCTTGAGTGCGACCCCACCTTCCACCGGCACCAGACGCAACAATGCCGGACGGTCGGACTGGCTCATTTGCGCCAGCTGCCGTGCGATGGGCAGCAATACGATCTGTTCCACCGCACGCTTCAACGGACGTGCACCGTAGGATGGGTGGAAACCCTTTTCCGCCAGGATATCGACCACGCCTCGATCGACATCGATGCGCATCTGTCGGCGGCGGATTCCCTGTCGCATCAAGACATGCCCGAGTTCCCGTTTGGCGATGGTGCGGACGTGCTCTCGTTCCAGGGGACGAAAGGCGATAACGCGGTCGATCCGATTCACGAGTTCCGGTCGAAAGAAAGCTTTGACGGCCTCCAGCACCACTTCCTCGCCGCCGTGGTCTTCCGTTGCCCCAAAGCCGAGGGGAGCGGCGTCAACGTTGCCGGTCCCCAGGTTCGACGTCATGATAACGATCGTCTGCGTGAAATCGGTCACATGCCCCTGGGAATCGCTTAACCGTCCGTCGTCGAACAGTTGCAGCAGCAGATCAAAGACGTTTTCGTGGGCTTTTTCGATTTCGTCGAGGAGAATCACGGAGAAGGGCTGCTGGCGGATGCGGTGCAGGAGGCTCCCCGTGCGATTCACGGAGGTTTCCTCCGGCCGCGAGCCGCCGATCAGTTTCTCGAAGGAATGGTAGTCCTTGAACTCGGACATGTCATAGCGCACCAGGCGATCCGCGCTGCCAAATATGAAATCGGCCAACGATTTCGCCATTTCTGTCTTGCCGACGCCGGTCGGACCGACGAACAGGAAAACTCCCATCGGCTTCCTGGGATCCGTCAAACCCGCCTTGATCAAAGTGATCAGATCGACGACGGCCTTGACTGCCGGCTCTTGCCCGATGACACGCGTTTGGAAAAAGTCGCGAACTTCCTGCAGATTGAGTGCACAAGAGTCGTCGAGCAGTTTGCTCGGTATCCCCGACAGCGTCGCCAGCGTCTTGACGACGTCCTGATACTCGACCGCCCGCTCCAGGATCTGGTTGTGAGCCGATCGAGGCACGCCCCGCTCGGCGGCGACGAGGTGATCGATCAATCGGATGGCGCCGCCGGGAGTGGCGGTTCCTGGAAAATAGAGCCTGCCGAAATGGGCAGCCGCGGCCAGCGCATTGAGGGACCAGTGCAGATCGATTTCCGCGTCGCCACGCAATTGTCTGCTCCGCTGGTCCGCTACCGCCTGGATCACCTCGGCGGCTTCGTCGTCCGAGAGCGGGTTGATCCGGAACAGACTGAATAGCTTGCGAAACCAGGGGTGGCGATCTAACCAGCCAGTCAGCTGCTCTTCCGTCAATTCGCCTACGAGTACGAGGTTGCCGCTCTCCATGTGCGGGACCAGCGCCGAGGCCAGATTCTCCTCGGATTCGCTGTGCCGCCCCGCTCCCGTCAGGTTCGCTACGTCCGTGAAGTAGATCGCGATGCGGGGTGCCCGCGACGTGGCATCAATCAACTCGTGAAACCGCGTCTGCCATTCTCCCAGGTATCTGGTCCCCTTCATTATCAGCGAGGTGGAAGTCTCGAGGACCAGCCACGGTTTGTTGCGGCGCACGGAAATGCGGTGGATCAACTGCTGCAAGATGGCCGATTTGCCGCAGCCGGAGGGGCCCACCAGCAGGAGTGACTTCTGCCGCGCTCGATCGAGCTGTTTTTGCAGCAGCTCAACTTCCTTGTTGCGCCGAAAGGCGAATACGGGAGAGTCATCGGTCATCTCGGTCGACAATACTCGGCCGAACGATTCCAGCTCGCGGATCAGCGTTTCTTCAATCGGCATATTCGAGTTCCAGAACGCGAACACTCACTCAGCGTGTCTCGACGACGATGGAAATATCCATGGCGCGGTGGGGCATTACCGGCTACATAGCTCGCTCAATGGGCGGTTTGACTAACTAGTGACCATCCGGGTGGGCATGGCCGTGCTCGAGCGGTTCGATGTGCGAGCTGATTCGCAGGCGATAGCTGGACATGGCTTTGTCCAGATTCTCTTCAAAGCGTGTTACGGCGTCATGGGCTTCCATCACGGAGATCTTTCCATCGACCAATACATGCATTTCCAGCCAGATTTCGTCGTTAAGAAGTCGCGCACGCCGTTCATGCACGTCCCGGATGATACTCCCCGCTCGGCTGGTTTCAATCGACTCGTTCAATTGGCGGCCAAGGTCCGGAGGCATGCGATCCATCAGTCCCGCCACAGCCGACCGTAACAGTGAGAACCCTCCGGCCATGATGAGAAAACCAATGGCAATGGCGGACAACGGGTCGAGTATGACGCGACCGGTGAGCATGACCAGGAACAACCCAAGCACGGCTGCCGCGGTGGTGAAGACGTCCGTTAGCACGTGCTTTCCATTGGCTGACAGCACAATCGAGTTGTTCCGTTTGCCGACGATTATAAGTGTCATGCCCAAGGCCAAATTGACAACTGCCAGGACAGCAGTAATGGCGATTCCCACGCCGATCTCTCGCACGTGCGGACCTCGCCACAGCTCAAACACGCCACTGCCAATCACCGCCAGGGAGGCCACGAAGACCAGGGCTCCCTCGAACCCCGCGGAGAAGAACGAGATGCGGCCGTGGCCGTAGGGATGACAATCGTCAGCCGGTTGAAGTGAATACCAGAGGCTGTAAGCCGCAAAACCGGTGGCGGCCAGGTGAACCACTGATTCACTGGCGTCGGCCAGAATCGCTGCGCTGCCAGTGATGACGTAGGCCGTGACCTTGCCTGCCAGCATCAGGAGCGAGACGCCCAGGCTGATTCCCATCACAAGATAGCGAATGTCCACGGGCACTCCCTTCACGCGGCCTGCGGCCGCAACCAGACTCGGAAATTCGAAATCCTGAGCAAATTCCAGTGACATAAACTCCGGAGAAACCTCCGCCGCCGGCAGAACCGCGGCCTTGATCCGGAAACAGATTCTCACCACTCAGCGTGCTATTCTATTGTTCCGTCCTCCATTCTCCATTCTCCATTCTCCGCCCCCCGTTTCCCTCATTCGAATTTGTCTGGGATGAAGTGCTGCGGAGTCCAGATCCTGCAACTGTGCGCTCCGCACGCAGCAGGTATCACGTGAAGGGCTACTTCTGCGATCGTTTCTCCAGCTTGGTGAAAAAGTCCTGGAAGATCGGATCGCGGTGGACGAAACTGACCACGCGAATCAAATGCCGAGACTGGTCGAAGCTGAATGTATAGTTGTCGGTCACAAGCGGGCTGTGCACAAGCTCGGACGGCAAGTGATTGGGATGGATCAACCAGGCGACCGCCGTCATATCCCAGAGGACCTTCGACCATCCGAAATGGTCCTGGTGGTACTCCTTGAAGATCTTCAGCAGATAGTCACCAATGGCCCCGCGACCGCCGACGTAGCGTTCCATTTCGGGGACCGTCGTGGTGAAGTGTGTGACGATCGGAGTACAGGGGAGTTGAACCAATGGCACTCCACAGTCGAACACGATGCGGGAGGCCCGCAAGTCCTGCTGATAATTGAACTCTCTTTGGTGCGGCCAGTGATGGCCGTTCCCCCCCAGCCAGACGACCACGATGTTACGTATGATGGAGGGCTCGAGCAGGATGGCGTTGCTGACGTTTGTGATTGCGCCGACGGCAACCACATAGAGCGGGTCCTCCGGACTGCTTTTTTTGCGCGGGCGATCAGGTCCTCTGTGGCGGGACTCGATTCGGGATGTTGCGGATCGGTCAAGTACCGGGTGCTGCCCTTGAGCGCGAAACCGTCAGGAGATTTGTCCAGCCGGTGGAGGATTCGGAGAATCTCCTCGTAGCTCTTCTCCATGCCGTCGCCGGGGTTGGCCGATCGCGCGTTGTGGAACGGCGCCGCATAAACGGCCTGCACGTCCAGTTCGGGCGATATCAGCGCGTAGACAACGGCGAATTGATCGTCGATTTCGTTGTAGGTGTCCGTGTCGAGCACCATGTGCAGCGGTCGCCTCGTTGCCGGCTTGAGCATGTCGATACGCTGGCTTTCCGACAGCGCGGGGAAAGTCTGCCCGCAAGCGGAGGTGGCAAATGCGGCCAGCAGCCAGGGGGACAGTCCGGCGAGAAAGTTCTTCATCGGTGGTCCTTTCCATCGAAGGTACTGCGGCATGCGGTGCGGCAACGGCGCTGGTCGCCAACGGCTCGCGTACTACGGTCCGAGGGCATCGCGGCTGGCCGGCAGGGGCAGTCCGCGGGGGATTCTCCGTTAGCGTAGCAGAATGCCGACCGGTTTTGGAGTCGAGGGGGAAAGGCGGCAGCTGAACCGCCGATGTGGGAGGGGGCCGGCGGCACGCTAAGACGCTAGATTCCCGAGAACCGGCTGCGGCATTGCTGTGCAATCAGCTCGGCGGCCTCTTCCTCGCTCGTGTGAATGCGGTTGATGACCAGGTCGTAAAGGTGCGGGTCCCCGATCAAGTGGTTGAACGAACCCCGGATCAGGTCTTGTCGGCCCTTGTCCGTATCGCGAATATAGCGTCGGGCTTCCGCTTCAGGACAACCTTTGATGTCGCACACATGGCGAATCCGCATCGGCAGGGGAGCTACGAGATAGACGGAAAGTCCCTTCTCGCGAGGCAGGAAAAACTGAGCGCCGCGTCCCACGAATACGGTATTGGCATGCTGGGCCGCCAGGAGCACGATCCGTCCCAGGTGGACGATGTACTCAGAGCGGGTTACCAGTCGCGGGTCGAGCCACTTGCCGAATACCTCGATGATCCAATTCGACGTCGCCTCGTCAGCCATTCCCACCAAATCGCGCCGTAGGTTGAATTTCTCGGCCATGTGGTCGAGCAACTCGCGATGGAGGACTTCCCAGCCGAGCAGATCACCCACACGTCGCGCGATTGCGCCCCCGCCCGCCCCCGCTTCGCGGGAAATCGCGACAAAGGGATGGATATCGACCGACAGTTCAGGGCCGGTGCGTTGCGCGGCGCGCCGGCCTTGCGCTTCCAGTTTCAGCGTCCACTCGCGCACACGCTGTTCGGCCAAACGAGACCCGGAAGTATCAGACGCCGTGCCAGATTTGATGATCGCCATGACAGAACCTCCTGGTTGCTCGCGGCAAGACCGCCGCATACTCCCCACGGAATGTCGGAGATTTTCCTCAACCGGGCAAGGCTCGTCTCATTCAGCGGACAGATCACCTGCCCGGAAGATAACTCGTACCTCTCACTACTATCCTACCAACCAACTACTATCCTACCAACCAACCGCGGCAAAGCCGAGCCTTTCCTGGAGATTCTGGCCGAGAAAATCTCCTCTGCGGGCCGCAGCGAGGCTTCCTGCGGCAGCGGCCCCGGCCCGACTCTGCCGGACAGTAAGGATTTAACGACTCGCCTGTTCCTTTTGCGGTCGCTGAGTTTGCCAGAACGGGGCCTGCGAGCGGGAGCGTCCTTTCCCATCCTTTCCCATCCTCCCACGGACGGACGACGTGACGCCGCCCACTGCATCTCGCCAATGATCGCGTCGGTTGGTAGACTTCGAGGGACGCGTTGACGACCACCATCTGCGAGAAAAGGAGCACTTGATGAAGCGGCGAGAATTCTTCTTGGCGGCATCGACGGCCGCGGGATTGACGTCTTTGGCATCGGCTGAGGCGGACGATTCCGAGTCGGGCGAGCGCGACTATTTGGAACTCCGGCTCTATCATATCGAGACGGAGGAGCAGCGTAGTGGTTTTGAGACATTCGCTCGCGACGCGGCCATTCCGGCCTTGAATCGGGCCGGTGTGAAACCGGTCGGCGTCTTCTTTCCGTTGGAAGACTTGAGCCCGATCTATGTATTGTTGCCACACACGTCTCTTGCCTCCGCCGCCACGCTGGTGACAAGATTGGGAGAGGATGCCGATTTTCTTAGTCGCGGCGCCGATTTCCTGGGTGCGACACGAGAAAAACCCGCCTACCAGCGGATGGAGAGCTCGCTGATGGTCGCATTCAAGGGCATGCCGCATGTCGAAACGCCCCTGACTTCCCCCGACCGGATCTTTCAGCTGCGAATTTATGAGAGTCCGAGCGTGATGACGGGGCAGAAGAAGATCGAGATGTTCAATGATGCCGGCGAGATTACCATCTTCCGCCGCGTCGGCCTGCGTCCGGTGTTCTTCGGCGAGACGCTCGTCGGTGAAAAGCTGCCCAATCTGACCTACATGCTGTCGT
Organism: uncultured Planctomycetota bacterium; assembly: GCA_963802295.1. Lineage (GTDB taxonomy): Bacteria > Planctomycetota > Planctomycetia > Pirellulales > Pirellulaceae > JAJRVM01. The sequence continues at coordinate 1,790,035 of CAWDIM010000029.1, forward strand.
TCGAAAGCCAGGACGAACTGAAGGCCAATTGGGGCAAGTTCGGTGCCGATCCCGATTGGCAACGCTTGCGCACCATGGAGGAGTATGCTGACAAGAGGATCTTGAGCAACATCACGAATCTGGTACTCAAGCCGGCGCCTTGTTCGCAGATTTGAACATGTCCACATCCTGGGATGTCGTCGTCATTGGAGCGGGGGCTGCGGGACTGCTGGCCGCCGCTCGGGCGGCCGAACGCGGTCGCCGTGTGCTGTTGCTCGAGAAGAACCGCAAACCGGGCGTCAAGATCCTGATGTCGGGTGGTACACGCTGTAACCTGACACACGCCGCCGAAGCGCGGGATATCGTGCGCGTTTACGGTCAACAAGGCTCGTTTCTGCATTCGGCATTGGCCGCTTTGGGGCCCGGCGACGTCGTCGACTTGTTCGAGGCCGAAGGAGTGTCGACGAAGATCGAACCTGGCGGCAAAGTGTTTCCCGCCAGCGACAAGGCGTTTGATGTGATGGCGGCACTCCGGAGACGGCTCCAACGCAGCGGTGCGGTGTTGGCATTGGCCGAGCCTGTGAGTGACCTGGCGGTGACCGAGCCCGCTGCGGAGTTCACTGTGCGGACTCCACTTCAAACAGTGCGGGGGGCCCGCGTCCTGCTCACGACGGGCGGACAATCCTATCCGGGCTGCGGCACGGTGGGAGACGGTTACCGATGGGCCGAGCGTTTGGGGCACACGATTGTCCCCCCCTGCCCTGCCCTCGTCCCCCTGACAACTCGGGCTGATTGGGCAAAGGCGCTGTGCGGGATCACCATTCCCGATGTGGTCGTGCGCGTGAAGGAGTCGCCTGCGAGCGACACGGCGAGCAGGAAGCGACGTGGTAGCGCGGAGATGCAACAGCGGGGCTCGTTTCTCTTCGCTCATTTCGGTCTGTCCGGCCCAGCCGTGTTGGACGTCAGCCGTTACGTGGCCCGGCACGCGAACCCGCGTTCGCTGGTGCTGGAGTGTGACTTCCTGCCGGCCGAAAGCCTGTCGGATCTGGACCGTCGACTGCAGGAGTCGGCCGCTCTGGCTGGGCGAAAGCTGGTGGTGGCCATGCTGGCCGAGCGTCTTCCACGCCGCCTGGTCGAAGCGCTCATGAACGAGGCGGGGGTGCCCCTGGTGCGATCCGCGGCGGAATTGAGTCGCCCGGAGCGTGTGCGTTTGACCGGGGCGGTGAAGGCCACCCAGATTCCGCTGACCGGTACGTTAGGGTTCGAGAAGGCGGAGGTCACCGCCGGCGGCGTGGCGTTGGACGAAGTCGATTCGCGGACCATGCAGAGCAAGATTGTTCCGAACCTGTTCTTTGCCGGCGAAGTGTTGGACCTGGATGGGCCCATCGGCGGCTACAATTTTCAGGCAGCTTTCAGCACGGGTTGGCTGGCGGGCGAGAACCTGTAGCTCGCCTCCACCACGGACGGATCACAAGGTAACCGAGCAGGGCTATCCCGATAGCTGCCCGCGGAACGGGCAAACGCACGGTGCCGATGGCTGCCAACGGTTCCGGAGGATCGTCGAATCCGCACACCGCGTGGGTCCCCGGGCGTTGTGCCGTCGCGGCATGTCCGACGCGACTCAATTGCCCGATGGCGCAAGTCCCCCACGACTGGTTGATGTTACGCAGTGAAGTTGTTGGCTGAGGCAGATCTGTGTTGCGGGGTGGGTTCGCGATACAATCGGGACTCGGCAGAGAGGAGCAGAGTGCTGGTGGGAGGAACGCATGTTGAGTGTGTTGAATGACAAGCAGCCGCTACTGGAGATGCGGGAAATCGATAAGTCGTTTCCCGGCGTCCACGCCTTGAGAGGTGTCTCGCTCGAGTTGCGGCGAGGAGAGGTACTGGCACTGGTCGGCGAAAACGGCGCGGGGAAGAGCACGCTGATCAGGATTCTCGGCGGGGCACATCAACCGGACGGTGGAGAGATTCTGTTGGCGGGGCAACCGATGCGGATGGTCAATCCGACCGTTGCTCAGCAAGCCGGCATCTCGATCATTCATCAGGAGTTCAATCTGATTCCGGATCTGACTGTTCGTGAGAACATATTTCTGGGTCGGGAGAAGACCTGCTGCGGTTTCATTAAGGCGTCGGACGAGTATGGTGAAGCGGTCGCTTTATTCGCGAAGATTGGCATGCACATTGACCCGCATGTGCGGTGTCGTGAACTCACTGTCGCTCAACAGCAAGTGGTGGAGATCGCGAAATCGCTGTCGGCCAGCGCGCGGATTCTTGTGATGGATGAACCCACCGCCGCGCTGGCGCAAGCGGAGGTCGAACGTCTTTTTGCGGTCATCAAGGAAGTTCGAGCGAATGGCCTGGGGGTCATCTACATCAGCCATCGCCTGGACGAGATCTTTGCGATTGCGGATCGGGTGATGGTGTTACGAGACGGCGAGCAAGTGGGCGGGGCTGCGGTCGCTGGTGTGTCGCGTGAGAGGCTGATCGAGATGATGGTGGGTCGCCCGCTGGAGTCCGAGTTCCCGCCGCGGCGTTCTGCGGTGGGACGTGAGTGCCTGAGGGTCGCAGGGCTGTGTCGCGGCAAGTGGGTGCGACAGGTGAGTTTTACCGTACGCGCGGGAGAGGTAGTGGGATTTGCCGGGTTGGCCGGCGCCGGGCGTACCGAGACGATGCGGATTGTCTTTGGCGCGGACCGGGCAGATTCGGGGACGATCTTCGTGGATGGCGTGCCGGCCACCATTCGTAGTCCTCGCGATGCGATCGCACGGCGGATTTGCCTGCTGACCGAGGATCGCAAAGCTCAAGGACTGATCCTGAAGCACTCGGTACGCGAGAACTTCGGCCTGCCGAATCTCGATCGTTACCGGCGTGGACCTTGGCTCGACCAGCGTCGGGAGCGTCTCGAGGCGGATCACTACGTGAAGCGCTTGAGGATTCGCATCGCCGGCCTGGACCAGCCGGTGGCCAACCTGTCGGGAGGCAATCAACAGAAGGTCGTCTTGGCAAAATGGCTCGCGCGAAATGCCGACGTGATCATCTTCGACGAGCCAACGCGAGGGATCGATGTGGGGGCGAAGTATGAGATCTATCTGCTGATCAATCAGTTGGCCGCCGACGGGAAAGCGATCATTATGATCAGCAGTGAACTGCCGGAAATCCTCGGTATGAGCGACCGGATCCTGGTCATGCATGCGGGACGGATCACCGGCGAGATCACCGACGTGGCACATGCCACTCAGGAGGATATTCTGTCGTTGGCAATTGGCTGATGGGAACCCCTTCTTGCCGGAAACTGCCGGTTCGCGGCGCGACCGTGTCAACACCACCCGGAGTGGGAGTCGAGATTTGTGCAAAGACTATTAAACGATTACGGCATGATCGTCGTGCTCATCGCGCTCTGTGTGCTCTTCAGCTTCTTGACGCTCAAGCAGCAGATACCGTCCGGGGCCGTGGCCGTGCAGCAGCTGGTCACGCAGGTGAAGAGCGAATGTCAGGTGTCGGATGTCATCGTGGTGGTTGGGGCCGCCAATCGCGATACGAGTCCGATTGCGACGGCCGCGGGTGAGCAATTACGCCAAGACGGATATCAAGACGTGCGAGTCGTGGTCGGCACGCCGCGCGAACTGCGTGTTGAGCTGGACAAGATTACGGCGGAGGGACGGCGACTCGCCGCCCTCGCCACCGGAGGAGAAGTGGCGCAGTGGCGGGTGATCGAGCAAATTCCCGAAAGATACCCCGCCAGCGCCCAATTCAAGCTCGTGACGCTCTCCACGCGTTTGTGGCCTGATTTCCTGAAACGAACAAACTTGCTGGCCATCGTCGACCGGATCGTCGTGATCGCGGTGATCGCCATCGGCATGACCATGGTGATTATTACGGCCGGCATTGACTTGTCCGTGGGGAGCCTGATAGCACTGTCTGCCGTGATTGCTACGCTGGTGATGAAGCGTCTCGGAGGCCTGGAGGCCCCAGGTTGGGTCGTGCTCGCCGGTTTTGCGGCGGGAACGTTGGCGTGCGGAGTCGTCGGCGCGGCAGGTGGCGCCATTGTCGCCCGTTACAAGGTCGCGCCATTTATCACCACGCTGAGTGTCATGATGATGGTGCGCGGACTGGCCTTCATGCTCACCGGTGGGTTCTCCATTTATCAGGTGCCAACGGCGCTCCCCTGGCTCGGCCAAGGACGCACGATCGGAATTCCCAATACGGTCATTCTGCTGGTGGTGCTCTTCGTTGTGGCACACATCTTCATGTCCCACACGCGCATGGGACGCTACATCTATGCGGTGGGGGGCAACGAAGAGGCGGCTCGCCTGTCGGGAGTGCCGGTGGGAACGGTGCTGGTGTTTGTTTACGTAGTTAGCGCCGTGTCCGCTGGGCTGGGGGGGTGCATCCAGGCTTCCCAGCTCAATGCCGGAACACCCAACATGGGCGTCATGTACGAGCTGTACGTCATCGCGGCCGTGGTCGTGGGAGGGACGAGTTTAGCCGGCGGCTCGGGTCGCGTGCTCGGCACGCTGATTGGGGCCTTCATTATTTCGGTGATTCAGAATGGCATGAATCTGCTGGGCATGGAAAGTTACACCCAACAAGTGGTCTTGGGGGCCGTGATTCTCTTCGCCGTGTTGTTGGACAAGGTGAGGAGTGGCAGAAGTTTTGCGTTTCTGTTTCGGCCGAGCAGCCGGGAAGCCGCCTGAAGGCGATGGCCTGGGAACGAAGCCGCACAAGGTCTGGTGATAAGCGTAGTGCACAAGGGACTCCAGCCACAAATGTGCCACCTGTTGTCACGGCGGAAACGGAAGAAGGGAGAAAGGGAAGAAGGGAGAAAGGAGGACGAAACCTCCAATCGCATGCTCAGTGGTGAGGATCTGCTGGTGGCCCGCCCGCCGCGGTTTTGCCGGCGGCTGAGGTTTCTGGTCTTGGGTTTTGGATTTCGAATTTGTTTAGGTTTTCGATATTGGGATTGGGGATTTTCTGCTTGGTTGCGGCCGCAGGCCGCGTTAAGGAGTGATGCGCATGATTCGCCGACAATTCATCAGCACGAGACTGGTCTTGATGACCGTGGTTGTTTGTCTGTCGTCCTGCCAGAAAGATACGCCGCAGGCGAAGCAGGCAAAGAACGAGGCGAAAGGCAAAATCGGTATGACCTGCATGGACTTGACCAATCCGTTCTTCAAGCTGATTGCCAACGTGATGCAGGAGGAAGCGGAGAAATACGGGTACGAGTTGGTTGCCCTCAGCGGTGATATGGATCCCGCCAAGCAGAACAACCAGCTATCGGATTTCGCGTCTCAAAGCTGCGATGCCATCTTTCTGAACCCGGTGGATTCCAAAGCGGCCGGAGAAGGGGTCAAGAGGGCGCATGCGGCGGGGATTCCCGTGTTCACGTTCGACGTGCAGGTCACCGACGAAGGTGCCCAAGACCTGGTTGTTTCCCATATTGGGAGTGACAACTATCAGGGGGGACGACTGGCGGCCGAGAGCATGATGAAAGTGACCGGGAACAAGGGAGAGATTGCCATCATCACCTATCCGGAGGTGACTTCGTGTATCTTGCGGCGCGAGGGGTTCGTTGATTACCTGAAGGAGAACAACAGTCCGTTGGAGATCGTGACCGAATTGTCGGCGAAGGGGAACCGGAACGATGGCCTCGCGGTGGCGACCGACATCCTGCAGGCTCATCCCGATATTGTTGGGATTTTCGCCATCAACGATCCTTGCGCCCTGGGGGCATATGCGGCCGTGGTGAAAGCGGGCAAGCAGCAGCAGATCCCGATCATCGCCTTCGATGCATCTCCGGCCGGCAAGCAGGCGGTGTTCGAGAGGAAGTTGTACGATTCTCCGCAGCAGTTTCCCCGTCTCATGGCCCAGGGGACCGTGGAAGCCTTCATCAAGTACCTCGATGGCGAGGAGGTTCCCAAGAAAAAGTTCATACCCTGCCAACACTACTGCTACGAGGACGCGGTGAAGGATGAAACCCGCAGGGCCGAGCAGTGGTGATGCAACGCCTGCGTCACACTGCGCCGCCCCGTAAAACGGCGGCACGCCACTTTTCGTCGGCCAGCGTTTCCACGCGACCTGCCGGCTGGACGGGGCGCAGGACTGCAATGGGGAACCTGTTCTTGCGCACTCGCGGGCCGCGTCGGACCGAGCTGGGCGGCGGCGTGCCAAAGCGCCTTCCTCCGTCCCCGTTCCCCCCTGGGCACACAAATTGAGAGTGGCGGTTGCGTCACTGGCCCCGACACGAAGAGGGAGCCGGTACCTTGTGAAAGGGGCAGTGGCAGTGATGGCGCGTGGAAGGCTTGGATGGCTCCCTTGAGCAGGTGCCATTTGGGAGTCGAAGACAACGCTGTCCGCGGGGTCGTGCCGCCCGTGCCGGCGTCCTTGCGGAGACTTCAGCCAATACTCTGTCTGATCCGATAAGAACTCCTGTGAGCGACTTCACCCACTCCCGGCCCGCGATCGGTTCCGCCGACCTGTCGGGTACAACTCGCGGCGGAGATCCCCAGTAGCCGGCAGACCAGTAGCCGGCAGACCAGTAGCCGGCAGGGCCAGCAGCCGGTAGGGCCAGTAGCTGGCAGGGCCAGTAGCCGGTAGGGCCAGTAGCCGGCAGACTGCCCGCTAGTCCCTCGGTGAACGCTGGTTTACACTGGGCATATGTTGTCTACAATACCAACGATAGCGGCTGGCCTGAGGCTGGTCGCCGACCCGCGGGCGGGGGCTCGACGAGCGTGTTCGAGCCGCTTGCTTGGCGGCTGAATTCTGTGTTCGGTGACGACGTGCGATTTGCGCACCCTCGGACGGGATATGATGGGTGTGATTGCGTCGTTGTCACATGGCTTGTGATGGTGGCGGTGATTGGCAGGTGCACGGCGGGACAGGGCTCGGTCTTGTCCTTGGTTGGTGATTTCTCGCGACTGCCGCGCTTCGGAGAAGTCCCTCATCGCGTCGCCGTGCGGGTGTCGAGTGGTCGTGGTCTTTGCGGCAACGGTCTGCTACGAGAATGGCCAGTGTGATGAAGATCAAAAGAGGCCTCGATATTCCGGTCAGCGGAAGACCTGTTCAGCAGATTTCTGATGGCGCGAGAATCGGTCGTGTGGGGATAGTGGCGGACGACTACGTTGGTCTGCGTCCCGCGGTATCCGTCCGCGACGGAGAGCGTGTTCGTCTCGGTCAGGTTCTGTTGACGGAGAAATCCTGTCCCGAGATCCAGTTTACCGCTCCGGGAGCGGGCGTTGTCACGGCGGTGAATCGCGGTGAGAAACGAAAGCTGATCTCGATTGAGATTGAGCTGGATGGAGACGAGGAGGAGCGGTTTGCCGTCTCTGGTACCCGCAGCATGACGCTCGAACAGGTGCGGGAGAATCTATTGCGCAGCGGCCTGTGGACATCGCTGCGACAGCGCCCCTTCAACACAATACCGCGTCCGGCGAGCGTTCCCGGGGCCATTTTCGTGACGGCGATGGACACCAATCCGTTAGCCGCTGATCCCCTGGTGATCCTGGCCGAGGCAGGTGAGGATTTTGTCACCGGTTTGCACGCGCTCACACGACTTACCGCAGGCGTGGTCTATGTCTGCCACGAAGCGGGGCGACCGGTGCCGGGTCAGGATGTGCCGCGGGTGACGATGGCCGAGTTCTCGGGCCCGCATCCGGCCGGTTTACCGGGGACCCACATCCATTTTCTCAGCCCGGTCAGCGCCGACCGGGCCGTGTGGTTTGTGGGATATCAGGATGTCGTGGCGATGGGCATGCTGTTTCGCACCGGCCGCTTGCGGGCTCAGCGCGTGGTTTCCCTGGCTGGTCCGTCGGTCCGGCAGCCGAGGCTGGTTCGCACGCGCTGGGGCGCGTGTCTGGACGCTCTGACTCGCGGAAGCCTGGTTGAAGGGGAGCAACGGATCGTATCGGGGTCATTGTTGTCGGGACGCCAGTCACGGCCCCCTGCGAATTACCTGGGACGCTACCACGTGCAGGTGTCAGTTGTGCCGGAGGGCCGCCAGCGCGAGCTGTTCGGCTGGCAGATGCCCGGGTTCGACAAGTTTTCAATTACTCGCACATTCGCCACTGCCTGGTTCGGTGGTCTCAGCAAGGTATTGTGGAACACGTCGACGCATGGCAGTCGGCGAGCCATGGTGCCGATTGACCTATATGAGAAAGTTGTACCGTTGGATATTCTCCCGACGCAGTTGCTGCGAGCATTGATTGTCGGCGATACGGACGAAGCGCAAATGCTGGGATGTCTGGAATTGGATGAGGACGACCTCGGCTTGTGCTCGTTTGTTTGTCCGAGCAAGTATGACTTCGGCCCGATCCTGCGTGAGAATCTGACAACGATCGAGCGAGAAGGATAGGCACACGGCAATGATACGTCGCTTCCTGGACAGCATACGGCCATGGTTTGAAGAGCAGGGGAAGTTGCGCCAGCTACATCCCCTGTTCGAGGCTCTCGACACGTTCATGTACACGCCCAGCGACGTGACGCGAGGTGCCACGCAGATTCGTGACGGGCTGGACTTGAAGCGGATGATGACGATTGTGGTCGTCGCGTTGCTCCCCTGTATGTTCATGGCCATGTGGAACACGGGCTACCAGGCGCATTTGGCGATGCAGCAGTTGGGTCTGGAGTACGCGCCGGGCTGGCGGGGGACACTGATGTCCGGGCTGGGGCTGGGATTTTCGCCCGACAGCTACGTCAGTTGTTTCGTGCACGGGGCGCTCTACTTCCTGCCGGTCTATGTGGTGACGTTGATGGCGGGGGGGCTGTGGGAAACGCTGTTCGCCGTGGTCCGCAAGCATGAGATCAATGAGGGATTTCTGGTGACCAGCGCCCTGTTTCCGCTGGTCCTTCCCCCCACGATTCCCTGGTGGCAGGTGGCGTTGGGAATCAGTTTTGGGGTGGTGTTGGGAAAGGAAGTGTTTGGGGGTACCGGCCGCAATTTCATGAACCCTGCGCTGGTGGGCCGTGCCTTTCTTTACTTCGCCTATCCGGCACAGATCTCCGGTGATCGGGTCTGGGTGGCGGTGGATGGTTACAGTGGAGCCACGTCGCTGGGGCTCATGGCGGCGGCTAAACCGGCCAGCGGCCTCAGCGATCTGGATGTTTCCTGGATGCAGTCGTTCCTGGGGACGATTTCCGGTTCGATGGGTGAGACATCGGTGTTAGCGTGTCTGATTGGAGCGATCATTCTGATCGCGGCCGGTGTCGGATCCTGGCGGATTATGGCGGGTGTGCTCCTCGGCGGGATGGGTTTTTCCACGCTGCTCTGGCTGATTGGCAGCGATACCAACCCGATGTTCAATCTGCCCCCTTGGTGGCACCTGGTTGTGGGCGGCTATGCATTTGGACTGGTTTTCATGGCGACCGATCCGGTGTCCGCTGCCATGACCCAGACGGGCAAGTGGGTGTATGGCGTGTTCATTGGGGTCATCACCATCTTGATTCGAGTGATAAATCCGGCGTTTCCCGAGGGCATCATGTTGGCGATTCTGTTGGGAAACGTGTTCGCGCCGTCGATGGATTACCTGGTCGTGCGAGCGAACGTGAGAAGGAGGCGGGCTCGTTATGCAGCGTGAAACTGTGGGCCGATCCCTACTGGTGGCGACCTGCCTCTGTATTGTCTGCTCGGTCTTCGTATCGTCGGCAGCGGTGATGCTGAAGCCCAGGCAGGAGGCAAACAAGCAGCAACAAATGCATGAGGATGTGCTGCGAGTGGCCGGGCTCTATCAAGACGATGCGCCGGTAGCGGAGTTGTTCGAGCAGCAGGTCGAGACTCGGATTGTCAATCTGGAGACGGGCGAGTTTATCGATCGCAAGTCGTTGGAGCCGAGCGCTTACGACCCGAAAATGGCCACCAAGAATCCCCAGTTGAGCGTTGCGATCCCGCAGGCGGAAGATTTTGCCAGCCTGAAGCGCCGCGAGAAGTACTCGGCCGTTTATCTCGTGAAGAGTGATGGCGGAGCCTTGCAGCAGATCATTCTGCCGATTCGGGGAAAAGGACTGTGGTCGACGATGTTCGGTTTCTTGTCGCTGCAGTCCGACTGCCATACGGTGCAGGGAATCACGTTTTATGAACATGGCGAGACACCCGGCTTGGGCGGGGAGATCGAAAGCGAGAAGTTCAAGCGGCAGTGGCACGGCAAGGTGGTACGCGACCCGGATGGCACGCCGCACATTGATTTTGTGCGGGGTTCGGTCGATCCGAACGATCCGAACGCGTCGCACAAGATCGATGGTATTGCCGGGGCAACGCTGACGACGCGAGGTGTCACCGGCATGGTTCGCTATTGGATGGGCCCCAACGGATTTGGGCCCTTTCTCAAGAAACTGAGTGGTGACCAAGCCGACACGAAGATGGGCACGGCGGCGCAACCGGCATACCCTTCGCCGCGACTGGCCTTCACCAACTGAGTGCCGTGAAGCGGCGGCACGCGGCGGGCGTCTGCCGGTTGGGCAACTCGCCGGGACAGGGGCGTGGGGCATCCCGGTCAGATCGTATGACTGCGACAAAATGACTGCGACACAAGAGTGTCGGCCGAATACCGAGTTACAGGAGAGATGCAGTGGTCCTGCTGAAGGCCAAGAAAATCCTGTTTGATCCGCTGTTCAACAACAATCCGATTACCTTGCAGGTACTCGGTATCTGCTCGGCGCTGGCCGTGACGGTCAAATTAGAGACGACGTTGGTGATGGCGGTGGCCGTCACCTTGGTGACGGCCTTCTCGAATCTTTCGGTCAGTTTGATCCGCAAGCTCATCCCCAGCAGTATTCGCATCATTGTCCAGATGACCATCATCGCGTCGATGGTGATGGTTGTCGACCAGATCCTGCGTGCCTATTTTTTTGAAATCAGCAAGCAGTTGTCCGTGTTTGTCGGGTTGATTATCACCAATTGCATTGTGATGGGCCGCGCCGAAGGGTTCGCCATGAAGAATGGCCCGTGGGCGAGTTTGCTGGATGGCATCGGCAATGGCTTGGGCTACAGCCTGGTGCTGGTAACGGTGGGCGTCATTCGTGAGTTGTTTGGATCGGGAAAACTGATGGGGTATGAAGTCGTCAGGTTGTCGACCGAGGGGGGTTGGTACGTACCGAACGGTTTGTTGTTGCTCCCGCCGAGTGCTTTTTTCCTGATCGGTTTGCTGATATGGGCGCTCCGCACGTGGAAGCCGGATCAAGTTGAGGAGGCTTGAGATGTTGGAAGAGTACCTCAGCCTGTTTGTGAAATCGGTATTCATCGAGAACCTGGCGCTGGCCTTCTTCCTGGGCATGTGCACGTTTTTGGCCGTCTCCAAGAACGTCAGCACCGCCTTTGGGCTCGGACTGGCGGTGACGCTGATTCAGACGATTACCGTGCCTGCCAATAGCTTGATATATCACTATCTGCTGCGTCCCGGTGCGCTGGCCTGGGCGGGCGAGAAGTTCGCTCAGGTTGACCTGTCTTTCCTGGGGTTGATCAGTTACATCGGCGTGATTGCGGCGATGGTGCAGATATTGGAGATGGCGCTCGATCGCTATGTGCCCAGTCTGTACAACGCCTTGGGGATTTTTCTTCCTCTCATCACGGTGAATTGCGCCATTCTGGCCGGGTCGCTGTTCATGGTCGAGCGGGACTACAATTTTGGTCAGAGCGTCGTGTATGGTTTTGGCTCCGGTTTCGGCTGGGCTCTGGCGATCGTCGCCTTGGCGGGAGTCCGCGAGAAGTTGAAGTACAGCAATGTCCCGCCGGGCCTGCGTGGGTTGGGAATCACGTTCATCATTGTCGGGCTCATCGCCCTCGCCTTCATGTCGTTTGCGGGAATCCAGCTGTAAAAAGGACGCCCGGAACCCTTCTGCTGGTCAGGCGAAGTTGGTTGCGGGTGGCGGGATCATGTTTGAGGTATTCCTTGGTATTACGCTGTTCACCGTCGTAGTCCTGGCGCTGGTAGTGGTGATCCAGGTTGCGCGGCGTCTGTTGGTGCCCAGTGGATCGGTGACGGTGGAAGTCAACCGGCAGAAGACGCTGGAGGTGCCCGTCGGGGGGAAGTTGCTGGGAAGTCTGGCGGATGCCGGCATTTTTGTCTCTTCGGCTTGTGGCGGCGGCGGGACCTGTGCTCAGTGCCGAGTCAAGGTGCTCTCGGGCGGCGGCGACATTCTGCCCACCGAACGAGCCCACTTCAACAAGCGAGAGGTGCGCGAGGGCTATCGCCTGTCGTGTCAATTGCCGGTCAAGCAGCCCTTGGTGATCGAAGTCCCGGTCGAGGCTCTGGAAACCAAACGCTGGCTGTGCCGGGTCCGGTCGAATCGCAATGTGGCCACTTTTATCAAGGAACTGATACTCGAACTCCCCGCAGGTGACGCCGTCGATTTCAAGGCCGGCGGCTACATTCAGATTGAAGTTCCTCCGCATCACGTGAGCTACAAGACCTTTCTGATTGAGGAGCAATTTCGCGGCGAATGGGACAAGTACAACATGTGGCGTTATGAGTCCCAGGTGGACGAGCCTGTCATACGAGCTTACTCGATGGCGAACTACCCGGGTGAAAAGGGCATTATCATGCTGAATGTCCGGATCGCCAGTCCGCCGCCGCGGGCCCCCGCCAATGTCCCGCCGGGCAAGGTCTCGTCCTACATCTTCGGCCTCCAGCCGGGCGACCAGGTGACGATTTCCGGTCCCTACGGCGAGTTCTTCATCAAGGACACCAAGGCGGAAATGGTCTACATCGGCGGCGGGGCCGGCATGGCACCGCTGCGGAGTCAGATTTTCGAACTGTTCAAGAGCCTGCGCACCGACCGGAAAGTGTCATATTGGTACGGCGGTCGCAGCGTGCGCGAGCTGTTCTACGTGGACGAATTTCGCGCGATCGAGAAGCAGTTTCCGAATTTCACCTTCAATCTCGCGCTGTCTGAGCCGCTGCCGGAAGATAATTGGACCGGATACACCGGGTTCATCCATCAGGTCCTGTACGATCATTATCTGAAAGACCACCCGGCTCCCGAAGATATCGAATATTACATGTGTGGTCCCCCGATGATGAATCAGGCCGTGTTTCGCATGCTCGACGATCTCGGCGTCGAGAAGGAGAATATTGCCTTTGATGATTTCGGAGGCTGAAGCGAGTTTCCCGATTCTGGATCGTGCTGCCCGCCGGAATTTTACCGTTCGGATGTGGGGCCACGAAATGTTTCCGTCTTTCTGCCACCCCATGTAGTAGCGCGAAGTTCCTGGTGAGCCGGGCTCTCTGAACTGCGTGTTCGCCTCTCGGATGGATCCGTCGCAGGGTGTGAGAGGGGTGGGGCCCGCGTCAGGCCGGTCGCTACCTGCGGCACGCGAGTTCCGAGGAGTGGCGTTGAGGGGGCACCGCGTTGGGAAGGGCCATGAAGCGAATCTTGGTGAGCGTACTGCTGGTCGTTGGTGTCGCCGTGGCGCTGGCATTGACAGGTCCCAAGCCGGTTGCTTCGGCCACGCTCATGGGCTCCACGATGGGGACGTCCTACACCGTGCGACTGGCCGAGAATCTCTCGGCAGCGGAGCAGGGAATCTGGCAGGAACGGATCCAGGCGTGTCTGGATCAGGTCGACAGTCGCATGTCGACCTACAAGTCCGATTCGGAAGTTTCGCGGTTCAATCGAACGCGCTCGGATGAGTGGTTTTCCGTGTCCCGTGATACGGCGTTCGTGGTGGCGGCGGCCCTGGACGTGTCCCAGGCGACGGAGGGGGCTTTCGACATCACAGTTGGTCCGCTGGTCGATCTCTGGCACTTCGGTCCGGATCAACGCCCACTGGATGTGCCGTCTGATACGGAGATCGCGTCGGCTCGATCGGCTGTGGGGTATCACCATCTCGAAGTGCGGTTGGAGCCAGCTGCCTTGCGCAAGAAGATCCCTCAGGTGAATATTGATCTGTCGGCGATTGCCAAAGGGTTTGCGGTGGATCAGGTAGGCGAGCTATTGGAGCAGGGTGGGGTGCGAGCTTATATGGTGGAAGTTGGCGGAGAAGTGCGGACCCGCGGGACTCGTCCCGATGGTGGCGCCTGGCGGATCGGCATCGAACGTCCGGTGGTCGGGACGCGCGATTTGGAACTGGTCGTCAATCTGAAAGACATCAGCCTGGCGACGTCGGGAGATTACCGGAATTTCTTTGAAGCGAATGGGCGGCGATACTCGCATGAGATCGATCCCCATACCGGCCGCCCCGTGGAGAGTGACGTGGCTGCCGTCTCGGTAATGGACCGTAGTACCATGCGGGCGGACGCGTTTGCCACGGGTTTGATGGTGATGCCGCCCGACAAGGCTTGGCAACTGGCGGGCGAAATGGGGCTGGAGATCATCATGATGATGCACCGCGAGCGAGGATTTCAGGAGCGTACGACTCCCGGATTCGCGGCGGCCGTCGCGGAGAGAATTCCCTAACGGCACCGCCGGCAACAACAAGTGACGGAGCTGCGGACGCCGTCTTACTGTGGACGTCTTGCTGTCGATAACAACGAATGAAACAAGGTGACCGATGGTATTGGTGTTGACTCTGCTCGTGTTTGGTCTGGCGCTGGCCGGCATGTCGTTGGGAGTGATACTCAGCGATCGTCGGATTCACGGTTCCTGTGGCGGCTTGTCCAACTTGCGCGGCAAGCATGGCAAGGTGGCTTGCGACGCTTGTCCGTCGGGCGGCAGGAACTGTGACGATCATGAGCATGCTCATCCCTGCCAGCGGACCAGCCGTGGGGCTGATTGATCCTCGCGCTGGCGGCTGGCGGTCAACGTGGATGGGACATTGCGCGATTATTCACATGGTTGCCGCGCGATTTCGAGGGTGGCTGCTGTCGCCTTCAGGATGGTCAACTTGTAGAATCACGTCAGAACTTCGGACGTTCAGCGGGCACGTTGCTGCGGCCGTCGCGTGGCTTTAACGAACTTCACGATGCGGGGAGTGGAAACATGGCGAACCCAATACTTGCGCACGACTTCATGGTGACGAAGCTGATTACCTTGTCCCCGGACATGAAGCTGCTGGAAGCTGCCAAGTTGCTGCTCAAAAACCGCATTTCGGGCGCTCCGGTGGTGGACGCGGCGGGCGAGTTGATCGGGGTCTTTTCGGAACGGGATGTCATGAGCGCCCTGCTGCATGCCGTGTACGACGACTTGCCCGAGGCGGAGGTGCGCAATTACATGTCACGGGAGCTGAGTACGATCAGCGAGGATACCGATCTATTGGCCATTGCCCAGATCTTTCAGACGCGGGGATTTCGCCGGCTGCCGGTTGTGCGCGACGGCAAGTTGGTGGGGCAGATCAGTCGCCGCGATGTGATGGCGGCGGTGGTCAAACTACTTGAACCTGCCACCGATCGCAAAACCGCCGTACTCTATTTGAGCGCCTTGCGAGAGCATCCCGGAGTCCCACTGCAATGATCGTTCCGCAGTTCTGGGCTGAGAGTCGCGTGCAGTATCGAAAGCAAGGGCGACAGGTGACGGCGCGGCGGCTTGGCTGGTCCGACGACAGCCAGGCAGACGCGCAGGCCAATGCCGATGAGCGTGCGCAGGAAGCGCTCCAGCGACTTCTCGCGGGCGAGAAGCTGCCGCGCCGGGAACCGAAGATGCCCTACAACGGCGCGGAAGGTGTACCCATTCGGGAAGAGATTGTCAGTCGCCATGGCGAGACGATTATCACTCGCAATTCATACGGCGCGAGATGTCTCAACACGCCTGACGTGCTGTTCGCCGACGTTGACTTCCAATTCGATCCGTCCTGTCGCCTGACAGCCGTGGTTTTTCTGCTGCTGCTGCTCTGTGCGGCAGGCGTGGGCTGGCTGACGGCCTCCCGACTCTTTGGCTTCATCCTGGCAGCCGTGGCTCTCGTGGCGAGCGGGACGATCGCCCAGTTCTTTCATCGAGCCTTCCAGCGAGCAAAGGGAGGCGCGGAGCAATTGGCACGCCGTCGGATCAACCGATTCGCCCAACGGCATCCTGAGTGGAATCTGCGCGTCTATCGCACTCCCGCAGGTCTCCGCGTGCTGGCAACTCACCGCACTTTCAGTCCCGGTGAGCCTGCCGTAGCCGAGTGCTTTGCCGCCTTGGGGACCGATCCGATCTATGTGCGGATGTGTCTGAACCAGCAGTGTTTTCGCGCTCGCGTAAGCCCCAAGCCGTGGCGCATCGGAATGGACCGGCACTTGCGCCCGCGTCCCGGCGTCTGGCCTGTCGCGCCGGAGCGAATGCCGCTGCGAATCGCCTGGATTGCCGAGTATGAAGCAGCGGCCCAGGCGTTTGCCGCGTGTGAATTGATCGAGTCAATCGGCAGCGGCATCATGCATTCCGATGTCCGGCTCGTCCAGGAGTTGCACGACGATTTGTGTGGCGTCACCAGTCGATTGCCCATCGCCTGAACGTCGGGTATCTTACCGATCTCGCCACCGTCGTACGGCGGAATCGGTCTCGTCCCTGATCACAACATGTGGATGGTGTCGCTCTTTCGTGTCTTCGAGTGTTAGCCGAGCACCTCCCCGCGCGGTGTGCGGGAACCGAGGATCCCGCCAGGTCTTAGAATGAGCAGATTGGTCGGCTGTCGGCTGGCGTGCCCGGCCACTAGACTATCGCTCGTGCAGTCGCCTCACCGGGAATGTTGCGGCGCAAGGTCGGAAAATGGGGAGCCACGAGTGTGATCGGGATCGGCGAATGGGCGGCCATGGGAACCGCTCTCTTGTGGACACTCTCGGCATTGGCCTGGACCGCCTCGGGGAAACGAGTCGGTTCGCTGCCGGTCGGGTTCATTCGCCTGCTGGTGGCCAGCTTGTACCTGGCTACCTATGGTCGTCTGGTGCGCGGCCTATGGCTGCCAACTGACGCGTCGCCGGAGACTTGGTGGCTGCTGAGTTGGTCCGGCTTTCTCGGCTTCTTTCTGGCGGATCTCTGCCTTTTCCGCGCGTTCGTGCTGATCGGGCCCCGCTTGGCGCTGTTGGTCCAATCGCTCACGCCACCCCTGACCGCCCTGACCGCCTGGGCTTTCCTGGGCGAACGCCTGTCGCCCCTCGACTGGCTGGGCATGACGCTGACCGTGGCGGGTGTGAGCTGGGTGATATTGGGGCGCGCTCCTTCGACGCCGGTCGTGACTTCTGGCCGCCTTTTGCGTAACGGGCTGCTGTTGTCTGGTGCCGCCGCGTTGGCCCAAGCGTTTGGCTTTGTCGTTTCCAAACAAGGCATTGGTCAATACGATGCCGTCGCGGCCACCTTCATCCGCGTCATCACAGCAATTGTGTGCTTTGCCCTGCTCCTCACACTCACTCGCCGATGGAGTTTCATCCTGTCAGCTGTCCGGGATACGAAGGCCATGTCCATTGTTCTGTTCGGGTCGCTGGTGGGGCCGTTTCTGGGGGTGGCCCTGTCGCTGGTGGCCATTCGCAATTGCCATGCGGGAGTGGCCGCGACGATCATCAGTACAACTCCCGTACTGATTTTGCCGTTTGTGGTTCTCTTGTACCGCGAGCACGTCAGTGTCCGCTCGGTCGTCGGGGCGGTTCTCTCTGTGATCGGCGTGGCGCTGCTTGTGCTGTAGATTCTCGCGTGTGCGAAATCGGTAAGTCTAAGTACTTCACACCACACACATTCGAAGGACAAAAATACCAACCACCACTACAACGAGAGAGAACGGAGAACGGAGGAGGAAACCAAGAATGGGAAATCGCTGCATGGCGACGTCGGAAGCGCACCTTGGAGCGAGTGTTCTGGTCATCGAGACAGTCGGATCGTGAATGTGCGTAGGCACCTCGGGCGAAACACCGACAGGGAAGTGTCGATGTTGAACAGGCCTTGCAATAAGCGGTGCTGGCAGACGACTCGACGAAGGCACGACGACGCGATCGCTCGATGTTTTTTTCCGCCGATCATTTTGTTCCCCGGCACTGCCCCGCCGGGGTTCCTTCATCCGGACGCGGTCCTGGACGCGAAGCAGAGTCCTGCGCGGTACCTTCTGCGCACGGTGGACGCATATTGTGGAACGGGGACTCCGTGGTGCGTCGGCGGGGATGGAGGGCGATGGGAGCTGCAGGAACGGAATGAATTCCGTTATTCCGTTCTACGTATGGGTTGCGGGCAACGTCCGCGTGAAGAAGGCCCGGA